>CAVSOH010000001.1:0-84786 GCA_963729555.1 uncultured Acidobacteriaceae bacterium
TTCGATCCCGACCCGCGCCTCCAACATCTTCTCAACAACTTAGCTCGACCGATGAATCGGACTTTTTGCCGTTGGCCAACCAATAGGGCAGCCAATTAGCGTATAAGTCCTGATTAGTCAGCCCCGCGCGCAGCTCCGACCCTAAACTGCCCACTTGGCGTCTATGCGCATGTCCGCCGACGCGTCGAGGACATGCGCATAGATTGAGAAAGAATATCGGGCCGCGAGCATCGCAGGCGTTCCTGCTCCGCCTTGAGCGGAACACACGCCTCCACCATCTGTGTCACTCCTCAATGTCGCAGGAAACGCCATGTAATGTGCGAAGGCCAGGCTCATCCGCCATCGGCTGAATGCGCCGTGCCAGAAGATTCTTCGTGCCAGATCGGAGGCTGTCGGTCTTGGCCAAGTCAACAAATGCTCGCGTTTTGCATATACAGTTTATCTGTACAGCTAAACTGTATATGTGTCATACTGAGTTCTATGAATGATCCGGTGAGTCCTTCTCAAGCCGAGCGCGCTTCTGCACTTGCAGCAGAGCTTCGGGTAATCTCTGGCAAACTCAAGAGGAAGCTGCGCGAACAGGGTGGGCAGAGCGATTTGAGGCCTTCGCAAGCCTCCGTTCTGCTTCGCATCGAGAAAGATGGCCCTGCGGCGGTGTCGAGCCTGGCGCGAGCTGAGGGAATGCGTCCTCAGTCGATGAGCGCCATCATTACGTCGTTGCTGGAAGCTGGATTGGTGAGCGGCTCTCCAGACCCGAACGATAGACGGCAGACCTTGATGTCACTCTCCCGGAAATGCCAGAAGTTGCTCAAGGACAGTCGCGCCGCAAGGCAGGATTGGCTCACAACAACAATCCAGAAGAAGCTCTCGTCGCAGGAACAGGAAAGGCTTGCTTCTGCCATCGACCTGCTCGCGCGCCTCATTGAAGACTGATGCCTTCGCATGCAGCCACTCAACTCTCATCCAGATCACTATCGAGGAGAAGAACCGAATGCCCCTTACAACGCTCGATCCAAAGACCGCCCTTATTGTCGTTGATCTTCAGAAAGGTATTATCAATTCACCCTTTATCCATCCGGTCGCTGACGTCATTGAGCGAACCTGCGCTTTGCTTAATGCTTTTCGTCAGCGTGATCTCCCGGTCGTTCTGGTCAATGTTGCTGGAGGCGCACCGGGTCGGACGGAGCAGCCGCGCCGTTTCTCGACGCTCCCTGAGGGATTCAGCGATCTGATTCCGGAGCTGGATCGCCGGGCCAGCGATACCGTGGTGACGAAGCTGACATGGGGCGCGTTTGCGAGTACGGATCTCGAAGCGCAACTGAAGGCCAACGGGATAACGCAGGTCGTTGTCACCGGCGTGGCAACCGGAACCGGCGTCGAAGCTACCGCTCGTCAGGCGTATGAGGCGGGATTCAACGTCACGCTTGCGATCGACGCTATGACCGATGCGCGTCCGGAAGCGCACGAGTACAGCCTCGCGCATGTTTTTCCTCGTCTCGGAGAGACGGGCTCAACCCAGGACATTCTTAACCTGCTGGCAACTAGGAGCGCATAACCATGAACTGGCTTCATCTTGTGTCGTACTTCTTTGGGGGAATTTTCCTGGCCAACGCCATTCCGCATTATGTCAGTGGCATGATGGGACAGCCCTTCCAGACTCCCTTTGCAAAGCCGCCGGGCGAAGGTCTTTCCTCGTCTACGGTGAACGTTTTATGGGGCTTCTTAAACGCCGTTGTCAGCTACCTTCTTGTGATGCGCGTTGGCAACTTCGATTTGAGATCGACAAGGGATGTTGTTGCTCTTGCGGGTGGAGCACTGCTGATCAGTCTTCTTATGGCTAGGCACTTCGGCCAGTTCCATGGAGGCAACGTACCGGAGCGTTCATGAAGAATTCAACGGGTGCTTTCCGGGCTTTGAGCATCTTCAATTTTCGTGTGTGGTCAGCGGGCGCTCTGGTTTCCAACATCGGTACCTGGATGCAACGTGTTGCTCAGGACTGGCTCGTCCTCACGCAACTCACACATCATGATGCCTCCGCTGTGGGAATCGTTATGGCGCTGCAGTTTGCACCGCAGCTTCTTTTGTTGCCCTGGACCGGATTTGCCGCAGATCATCTCAACCAACGCAAACTCCTGATGGTCACGCAAGCGACAATGGGGGTGTTAGCGCTGGCTTTGGGAATCCTTACGATCACGGGAAACGTCCGTCTTTGGCAGGTCTATGTATTTGCGTTTTTGTTTGGCTCTGCGGCTGCATTGGATGCTCCCGTGCGCCAGACCTTTGTTGCGGAACTGGTGGGCGACGAGCACCTGCATAATGCAGTCGCACTGAATTCGACATCCTTCAATGCTGGCCGCATGGTCGGTCCTGCAGTCGCCGGTTTGCTTATAGCGAAGGTAGGAACTGGCTGGGCGTTTGTGATCAACGGTCTGTCGTTCGGTGCGATTCTGATCTCGATGTCGATGTTCCGCATATCTGAACTGTATCCAAACATAAGGGCGCAACGGACTGCCGGAGGATTTCTGGAAGGGTTCCGCTATGTTTGGGGCCGCCAAGATCTCCGAGCAATCCTGATCATGCTGTTTCTGATTGGGACCTTCGGACTCAACTTCCCGATCTTTACTTCGACGATGGCTGTCAAAGTCTTCCACACCGATGCGCGCGGTTTCGGATTGCTGTCCTCCATCATGGCTATTGGCACCATCTCCGGAGCGCTGATCGCCGCGGGTCGTGACAAGCCGAAGTTTGGCTCATTATTTGTCGGCTCAGCAGTCTTCGGAATCGGATGCACTTTCGCTGCGCTGGCCCCCGGTTACTGGTGGTTCGCCGCTGCTCTCGTGGTCATCGGTGTTGCGGCCTTGACACTTACCAACGCAACCAACAGTATGATGCAACTCTCGACGGAGCCTGCCATGCGAGGCCGAGTTATGGCCCTTCGCCTCGCTGTCGCGCTTGGAGGTACGCCGATAGGAGCTCCGATTGTGGGTTGGGTGGCAAACCGTTTCGGTCCACGGTGGGCACTTGGCGTAGGCGCGTCATCGGGGTTTGCCGCTGCCCTGGTTGCGATCTATGTCCTGACCCAGTCGAACTGGACTGAACCGTGCTGAGTTGACTTGATGGGTCCAAGCGATGTCACGCGGGAGAGTGAAATGGCCCCTTCTTTCAACAGCTGAAGCCAATATTACTGCGCCTCTCCCAGCCAGTTCCTCAATCTCGCGTCAGAACTGCAATCATTCCAGCGAACGCTGGCCACGCCTCGCTCAATGACGCACGATCCCCCGCGTCATAATCCTCGAATTCAAACCCAGGGCTCACCGTGCATCCCAGCAGCGCCCACTTTCCTCCTGCCACCAACCGAGAGCCTTGCCAAACATTCCGCTCCACAACAACCTGCGGTCTCTGCCCCGCACCAAGATCGTTCCCGATCACTACAGTCCTCCCGCTGCCATCCGGCATCAACTGCAGCATCTCCACTGCGTCGCCAGCATAAAAATGAAATACTTCATCGCTCTTCAGTCGATGCATCTCGCTGAACGTCCCCGGCTCCAGCAGATAGTAGATCGCCGTCCCTGTACGCCGTGCGCTTGGATATCGCGCCTCTTCAAAAGCGTCTGCTGCAACAGTCTCGGCAGCTTCATATGTCCGCACATACCACCCACCTTCGCGCGGATGAGGCATGAGCCCCAGCAATTTCTTTACATCTTCGGCGGTCATTCGTTCCCTCTCAAGCTATCCTGTACACAATTCCTCTCATTCTAGTTTCCAGCGAGCCCAAACGTTGACGACGCGCAAACGCCTCGAACGCTACTTCCAATTCACCGCACACCGGACCAACTGGCGCACCGAGATCCTCGCCGGCCTGACCACTTTCATCACGATGGCCTACATCATCTTCGTGAACCCGGCCATCCTATCGGAGACCGGCATGCCGCTGGCTGCCGTTACCGCCGCGACCTGCCTCTGCGCTGCCTTCGGCAGCATCCTCATGGGCGGGCTCGCCAACTATCCCATCGCCCTCGCGCCGGGCATGGGCCTCAATGCCTACTTCACCTATACCGTCGTCAAAGGAATGGGCGTCCCCTGGCAGAGCGCTCTTGGCGCCGTCTTCCTCTCCGGAGTTATCTTCCTCGCTCTGACCTACACCGGCATCCGCCAGCGCCTCGTCGGCGCCATCCCGCATCAACTCCACGCCGCCGTCGGAGGAGGCATCGGCCTCTTCATCGCCTTCATCGGATTCCGCAACGCCGGTATCATCGTTCCCAGCGCCACGACCGTCGTTACCCTCGGCAACGTCCGCGCCCCGCATACCGCACTCGCTCTCTTCGGGCTTCTATTCATCGCCATCCTGCAGGTCCTCCGTGTCCGAGCCTCCATGCTTATCGGCGTCCTCAGCACCATGCTCCTCGGAGTGCTCTTCCATCAGGTCCACTGGCAGCCCGTGCACTACAGCCTCTCCGCCATCAGAGCCACTGCCTTTCAGCTCGATATTCGCGGCGCTCTCCACATTGGCGCCTTCGAGATCATCTTCGTCTTCCTCTTTGTCGATCTCTTCGACAACATCGGCACCCTCGTCGCGGTCACTCAGCGCGCCGGACTCATCTCCCCCGACCACACCATCCCTCGGCTCAACCGCATCTTCTTCGCCGACGCCTCCGCCACCATCGTCGGCTCGCTCGCCGGCACCAGCACCGTCACAAGCTACGTCGAGTCCTCCGCCGGAGTAGCCGCAGGCGGACGCACCGGCGTGACCGCCATCGTCACCGGGTTGCTCTTCTTCGTCTCTCTCTTCATCGCCCCACTCGTCGGAGCCATCCCCAGCTTCGCCACCTCGCCCGCACTGATCCTCGTCGGAGGCCTCATGCTCACGGGCCTCGGCCAGATCGAGTGGGACGACCCTCAGATCGGCATCCCTGCCTTCCTCACCGTCTCCACCATCCCGCTCACCTGGTCTATCGCCGACGGCCTCAGCTTCGGCCTCACGAGCTATGCCGCACTGCAACTGCTCACCGGCCGCGCACGCCGCGAGGACTGGATGCTCTATGTACTGGCAACCCTCTTCTTCCTGCGTTTCATCTACATCGCCCATTCATAAACAAAAAGAGCGCACCCAAGCCGGATGCGCCCTCTCACGTCTATCGCGACAAAACTATTTCATCAGACTAGGTGGTTTCGACGTAGTCGTGGCAGCCGGAGCGGCGCCGTTGCTTACTCCATCCAACATCGCCTGATACGCCACAATGTTCTTCAGCATCTCGTACGGAATCTGCGTCAACGGCAATAGATGCCCATTCACCGAAAGCATCGGAGTCTGATCAACCCCCGCGTCCGTCGCCAGCTTGATCGAGGCGTTCACCTGATCCTTGATCGGCTGCGTGGCCGCACAAGCATCGATCGCCGCAGAATCAAGCCCAGCCTTAGTAACAGCGTCCTTCAGCGCAGCGTCTCCCCCCTCGGGCGTCAGAGCAGCCTGCGCGTCAAACACAGCTGATGCATAGGGGAAGAACGCATCATTCTTCTGCTTCTGGATGCAATATCCATACGCCGCTGCCTTGAACGCATACGGATGAAGCTCGGTCAGCGGAAAGCTCTGGAAGACGATCCGCGCATTCGGGAAGTCCTTCGCAAGCTGATCCATCGCGGTCTGGGCGTCCTTGCAATGCGGGCACTGCAGATCGGCAAACTCCACCAGCATCAGATCTTTGCTCGCCGCGCCACGCGAAGCCCCATCTGCGCGATCCTGCAGCAGCTTGCGCGTATCGGCAAACGGCGTCGCGCCAAATGGAATGACGCCCGACGAGTCGGCAATCGCATAGTGGCCATCCGGAGTCACAAAGAAGGCCGACGTCTGCACCTTCGCATTTGCCGTCTTCTCCGACACGAATACGACCACCTTGCTCACGCCCGGAGCCTTCGTCGTTTGAATCGCCTCTACCCGCCAGATACGGTTCGGATCAAACCCCCACAACGCCTTCAGGAAGCTGTTTACCGTGTCGACCGTCGGCGCCGAAGCCGTAAAGTACTTCGGATTCACCGGAGGAAACGGATCCGGGTGGCTCGACGGATCAAGCGAATGTATCTGCAACTGCGGTGGCGCCGGAGTCGCCGGGGTCGTCCCACCTGTGCCTGTCTGTGCTCCTGCAATCGCCGTAATGCTAAGGACCGACGCCAAACCTGCCAACATCCAATTCGTAATCTTCAAAGAATCCTTCCTCCGCCGCCGCTCTCCGCGTACAGCACTTCTATTACACCTGAACTTTGACCGCAATGGGAAACCGTCTTCCCAATCCAAACGACTTACGCGTGACTTTCAGCACCGGTGCCGCCTGCTGGCGCTTGTACTCACTCTGCTCCACCAGCTGTATGACGGACCGCACCAGCCCAACGTCAACCCCTTGGTCCTCTGCAATCTGCTCGGCAGAGCAATAACGTTCCACATAGGCCTCAAGGATGGGATCCAGCACCTCATACGGCGGCAGCGAGTCCGTATCCCGCTGCTCGGGACGTAACTCTGCCGAAGGCGGCTTCTCCAGCGTAGCCTTCGGAATCACCTCGCGTTCCCGGTTCGCATACCGGCTCAAGGCGTAGACCCGGGTCTTCATCACATCGCCGATCACCGCCAGCGCGCCCACCATATCGCCATACAGGGTGCAGTAGCCGGTCGACATCTCGCTCTTGTTGCCCGTCGTCAGCACGAGCGCGCCAAACTTGTTCGATAGCGTCATCAGCAGCGCCCCCCGAATCCGCGACTGCAGATTCTCCTCCGCAAGACCAAAGGGCGTCCCTTTAAAAAGCGGGCCCAGCAAGCTCCGATAGTGCGCAAACACATCATGAATCGGCAGCAGCTCAAACCGAATCCCAAGATTCTTCGCCAGCCGCCGTGCGTCCTCAATCGACCCCAGCGACGAGTACTCGCTCGGCATACCCACCCCAAGCACGTTCTCCGCGCCCAGCGCCTCCACCGCAATCGCCGCCACCAGCGCCGAATCGATGCCTCCGCTTAACCCCACCAGCACCTTCCGAAAGCCACACTTCAAAACATAGTCGCGCGTACCCAGCACTAGCGCATTCCACATCGCCGCCACCTCATCGACGGCAACATCCGGCGCAACCGGAGCAGTCTCCTTCACGTCGAAGATCACGAGGTCCTCGGCGAACGACGCCGCCCGCGCCACGACCTCTCCATCCGGTCGAATCACCAGCGACGACCCATCGAATATCAGGCTATCGTTGCCTCCCACCTGATTCACCATCGCCACATAGGCGCCGTGCCGCTCTGCCAGCGCAGCCAGCATCCTCTGCCGCACCTCGGGCTTGCCCTGCCAGTACGGCGAAGCAGAGATATTCAGAATGATGCGTTGCCGCCCCGCAAGCTCCTTCGGCTGAGCGTCCCACTCGCGCATCAGCACTTCAACCGGATCGACTTTATAGATAGGCCGGGGCCAGAAACTTTTATCGTTCCACGCATCCTCGCAGACTGTAATCGCCAGCGGCTCCCCGGCCACACAGGTCAGTGTCTGATGGGCCGCCGGCTCAAAGTATCGTTGCTCGTCGAACACGTCATAAAACGGAAGCAGCATCTTCTGCTGCACGAAGCTCACCTTGCCCCCGCTTAGCAGCGCCGCAACATTCCGCACGTGCTTGCCTACCGGAGAAGCAGCCGGCATCACCGTCCCACACAGAATCGACGGCCTTCCAGTCTCCGCCGTCCACGCCGCGATCTCCGCAATGGCCTTCTCTGCCCTGGCGACGAAAACCTTCTTCTCCAGGAAATCCGCAGGCGGATAGCCGCACACCGCCAACTCAGGAAAGACCACCAGATCCGCGCCCAGCCCGGCAGCACGGCCCGCAAACTCAAGAATCTTCTTTGTGTTCCCGGCGAAGTCTCCGACCGTCGGGTTGATCTGCGCAAGAGCTATCTTCACGGTATTAAGTCTACCGCCTAGGTGCCCGTGCCGTTCAATACCACTCCCACCGTACGCGCCAGAATCTTCAGATCCAGCCAGAAGCTCCAATTTTCTACATACGCCGTGTCGAGCGAAATATAGCTGTCAAACGAGGGATCCTGCCGCGCCTCCACCTGCCACAGCCCAGTAATTCCGGGTAGCACATTGAGCCGACGCAGGTGCGCCAGATCATACTGCTCGACCTCGGAGGCCACCGGAGGCCGCGGCCCAACCAGGCTCATATCGCCCTTCAGCACGTTGTAAAACTGCGGCAGTTCGTCCAGCGAATACTTCCGCAACCACGTTCCCACGCGCGTAATCCTTGGATCGTTGGCAATCTTGAACAACACGCCGTCCCGCTCGTTCATATGAGCAAGCTCCGCCTTGCGTTTGTCGGCATCCTGCACCATCGTGCGGAACTTGTAGCAGGCGAACGTGCGCCCCTTCCTTCCGATCCGCTGCGCCCTATAGAAGATCGACCCCTCTGAGTCCATTCGCACTGCGATCGCCGTCGCCAGCATCGCCGGTGCAGCCACCAGCAAAGCAACCGACGAGATCGTGATGTCCAGCACACGCTTCAACAGAAACGCCCCGATCGGGAACTCCCGCCGATGGAGCGGAATCGTCGGAAACTGGCCGATGTACTCCACCGGTGCATTCCAGGCCAGCCCGTCGTACAAGTCCGGCACCACCCGCACGTCAATTCCAAACGTCCGCGCCTCCTCCACCATGCCAATAACCAGCCTCTTATCCCCAGGCACGGAAAAGAAAATCTCATCAACAAACAAGGACCGCGCCAGCGAAAGGCAGTTCCGCACATCGCCAATCACGTCCGCATCGCCGGACTCTGCCTCTCGCTCCGTCAGCGCTACAAAACCCTTGAACCGAAATCCGAGGTGTTCCAGCGAGTCCAGATGATTTCGAAGCGCCTGCCCCACCCTGCCCGCTCCGACGATCAGCACATTGCGCGTCTCGATTCCAGCCCGATAGCGCTTATAAGCCATACGCCGCCACAACGCTCTGCGCACGCAAAGCAGTATCGTCGTGAACCCCATCATCAGCAAAACGACGATCCGCGAGATCGACTCTCCATTCGACACGTACAACGTGCCGCACAGCAACAGGCCGGAGGTGAGCGTCGCCTGCACCGTCAATCTCTGTTCATTCAAACCGTTGCGATTATGAATCGGTCCATACAACCCGAACGATCGCGTAAAGAAGATCAGGCACACCGCAAACCAGCCCACGTAAAAGAACAACATCCGCGGTGATGCGTTAAGGAGTTGGGGAAGGACGTAGCGCGCCGGAATCTCTTCCGGCAGAACTTCATGCAGACGCAGCGCCAGAATTGCGGCAACACTTACAGTGAGCAGATCCAGTGAGGCCCAAACCACGCTCGGGACGGAAGGCCGTCGAAAAGCTCCAAAGCGGGTGGCATATGTCTTTCGCTGCTCGGTGGCCCGTGTTCTGCCAGAGACAATAACTTGTTGCAAGTAATCAGGTGCTGCCATTCGCGAACGCCTCTCGACCGCAATATTCCCTAGGCAACACAGTTGGCATGGATGCCCTTGAGAACTCTCAGGCTCCTTATCCAATAAATGAAATTCAGTCTCTGCAGTGGTTGAGAACCCGGCTCAAAACGTCAAAGTCTCTTGCGGATTACATTAATCTCGAGCTGCGTTTACGCAACTTCCTTTTCGCAGCATACTAACGACACACGTACATAACAATCGCCTCATCCGTTCTTTTCCGGAGGGAGAAACTACATCATCACGTCTCGTGTGCGCTCTGTCTCTGCCACTTTTGGGTCAGGTTGTCTAAGCTGGCATCACCAGTTCATCCAACGCAAGGAACTCCTGCAGAATCGGGTCGTCGCTCCGCTCCATCTCCTCCATCGTGCCGAAGAAATGTGCCTTTCCTCCATGCAGGAAGACCACCCGGTCCGCGAGCTTTCTGGCGAAGCGCATGTCATGCGTCACGACGATGCTCGTCAGATGAAGCTGCTGCTTCAACCTCTCAATCAGGTTCCCCAGCAGGTGCGCCATCAGTGGATCCACCATCGTCGTCGGCTCGTCATACAACACAGCCTCAGGCTGCGACGCCAGCGCTCGCGCAATCGCCACCGATCGCTTCATCCCGGTCGAGAGATCAGACGGAAGCACGTCTTCCATCCCCGCAACCCCCACCATCTCGAGCAGGCCCTTCACCACCTGCAGAATTTGATCTTCCGCAAGATCCCCACGCTCCCTCAGCGGAAAAGCCACATTCTCCCCCACCGAAAGCGAGTCGAACAGCGCCCCATTCTGGAAAACCATTGTCACCTTCCGCCGAATCTCCTGCATCTGCAGTTCGCTGTAACCGGTGATGTTCTCCCCGGCGACGCGAATAATGCCGCTATCGGGCTTCAGGAACCCCATCAGCATCTGCAGCGAGACTGACTTGCCCACGCCGCTGCGCCCCAGAATACAAAGCGTCTCGCCCGGCAGCACGCAGAAGCTCACATCTTCAAGAACGACGAAACCATCGAACGACTTATACACGTGCTCGAACGAGATGTACGAACCCGGCTTATTTTTGACATCAGGAACGGCTTCAGCGGCAGCCTCATTCTGCTGCGCTGCCTGATCCATAAACTCGCTAACAACCGGCGCCACATCAGCCGATACATCCTCAACCAACGGCGCAGCCTGATCTCCCGCCCCCGCAGCATCGTCGGACACATGCAAAGCCCCCTCCGCATCCGTCTTCTCCACGACGTCGCGCTTGTCCTTCTTCATCGGATCCTGTTGCTTCACGTCCTCTTGCGGGTCCGCCATCGTTCATATCCTCTTTTGCCTATTCTCCCATCTGATGCAACCCCAGGACTTTCGGCCTGACAAAATCACCATCCCTGCTAGGTGTCCAGAGCATCCACAAACCGCTCCGCCTCGGCAAACTCCTCCGGCGTATTCAGATTCGCAAACCAAAGACGCTTCGCCGCCTGCTGCGCCTCCTTCGGTACTCGCCATGGCTCACAGTCCCCTTCACAGGTAACCGAAAGCGATGCTTCTTCTCCCCAGTGCGTGTTACGAAACACCCGGGACAGAGGCAACCCCAGTCTTTCTGCCAACTGTTTGCCAGCTGTCTCCAGCACAGGAAAAACCTTGTACTCGGCCCGTTCAATCGCTCCTCGCACAAACGAAGCCACATCGCGGTGCAGGAGACAGAACAACGGCTGTGGCCTACCCCACACCGTAAACAAAGCCACTCGCGCCCCCATTGACAATTCTGGATAAGCACAGGGGATCACCCATCCAGACAAGAACGACGACGGCAAAAACGGCATATCCACCGGCATGAAGAGATTCCACTCATGCTGCGAATGTTCGAATGCCGCCTCGATCCCCCCGAGCGGCCCACACCCCCGATGCAGATCCCCTACCAGCGGAGCATAGTTCGCCAGTTCCTGCCGCTCGCTCAGGATATGGACATCCGCGCAGACCCGCCGTAGCTTCGTTACCGCATGCTGGACCAGCGGCTTCCCCGCCAGCTCCAGCAAGGCTTTGTCCCGGCCCATCCGCGAACTCTTCCCGCCGGCCAGTACATACCCACCAACATCCAGATCGGTCAAGGCGTCACCCTCCGACGGCACTCAAAAACCGCACGATCGACTCAATGCCGCGATGGAAGTTCGCCAGATGAAATTTCTCGTTCGGAGCATGCAGATTGTCATCCGGCAGACCAAACCCCATCATCACCGTAGGAATCTTCAGCTCGCGCACAAAGTCGCCCACAATCGGAATCGACCCGCCACCACGCACAAACACTGTCTCTTTGCCGAAGACCTCATGCATCGCCTCAGTCGCGGCCTTCACATAACCATTGTCCGTGCTCACCACAATCGGATCGCCCGAATGGATCATCCGCAGCTGAAGCTCCACGCCCTTCGGCACAATCGACTCCACGTACGCCTTGTACTTCGCAAAGCTCTCCGCCGGAGTCATATCCGGAACCAGCCGCATGCTCACCTTCGCCAGCGCCCGCGCCGGAATCACCGTCTTCGCGCCCGCTCCAATAAACCCTCCCGGCATCCCATGCACATCGAGCGTCGGCCGAGCCCACGTCCGCTCCAGCACGCTATATCCCGGTTCACCCGTCAACGTAACCGAACCAACCTCCGTCTCCCGATAGTGCTCCTCATCAAAAGGCAACGCCTTCCAAGCCTTTAACTCATCGGCCGTCGGCTTGGCCACCTTGTCATAGAACCCGGGAATCAAAATCTTCCCCTCATCATCCTTCAACTTCGCAATAATCTGCGCCAGCGCCACAAATGGATTCGGAGCAGCCCCGCCATACATCCCCGAGTGCAGATCCGTCCGAGCCCCCCTCACCTCAATCTCCGTATAAATCATCCCGCGCAGCCCGACGCACAAAGTCGGCAGCTCCGGCGCGAACATCTCCGTATCGCTCACTAGCGCGACATCGGCCTTTAGCTCATCCCCATGCTCACGAACAAACCGCGCAATCCCCTCGCCGCCAACCTCTTCCTCGCCTTCGACGATCACCCTTACATTCACCGGAAGCTTCCCGCCGCCCGCAACAAACAACGACTCCAGCGCCTTCACATGCATCCACATCTGCCCCTTGTCATCCACCGCTCCACGCGCGTAGATGTTCCCGTTGCGCTCAGTCGGCTCAAACGGGGGCGACTTCCACTCATCCAGAGGCTCAGCCGGCTGCACATCATAGTGCCCATAGCAAAGCACCGTCGGCCCAGGCGTTCCATCAGCCGCTGGCGCTACATGCAGCCAATCCGCATACACCAGCGGATGCCCATGTCGCGCCGGCACCAGCAGAGCATGCCCCGCGGCATCCGCAATCACCCGCTCGTCCGTCGACGTCTCGATCAGCCGAACATTCTCCATCCCAATCCGCTTCAGCTCCGTCGCAACGAATTCCGCCGCACGCCGCACATCGCCAACATGCTCCGGCAGCGTCGACACCGAAGGAATCCGCAACAGCGCCTTCAACTCATCTACAAATCTCGACTTGTTCTTCTGAGCAAACTCCACTGCGGTCGTTGTATTCGCCATTGCTTATCCACTCCCAAAATCTTCTTATCCTGCTGGCGTGTCGCAACACAGCAGGAAACAATGAGTATATGGAAGACACGCAGGCCAAGCCCACCACCACCCCTAAAGGCCAGATCTGGAACACCGCCGCCTATGCTGCCAACGGCCGTTTCGTCGCCACCCTGGCCTCAGGCGTAGTCGATCTCCTCGCCCCACAGCCCGGCGAAACCATCCTCGACGTCGGCTGCGGCGACGGAGCCCTCACCGAGCAGCTCGCGGCCACCGGAGCCATCGTCACCGGCGTCGACAACTCCCCTGCCATGCTCGAAGCCGCCCGCACCCGCGGCCTCAACGTCGAACTCCACAGCGCCGACGCACTCCCCTACGAAAACCAATTCGACGCCGTCTTCTCAAACGCCGCCCTCCACTGGCTCCCCGCCGCCAAACACCCGGCAATCCTCACCGGCATCCACCGCGCACTCCGTCCAACCGGACGCTTCGTCGCCGAGATGGGCGGCCAGGGCAACATCGCCGCCATCCGCACCGCGCTGCAAGCCGTCCTCACGCCCTACGGAATCGACGCCGAGGCCCACGCCGCATCCTTCTACCCGGCACCCGCCGTCTATCGTCGCCTGCTTGAAGCCGCCGGCTTCACCGTACAATCCATCGAACTCATCCCCCGCCCCACGCCGCTAACCAATGGCATGGATTCATGGCTCAACACCTTCCGCAACGGCGTCCTCGACCGCCTCTTCCCCAGCGACCGTGCCACAGTCCTCGCACGCACCGTCGCTCTACTCGAACCCATCCTCCGGGACGCCGACGGCAACTGGGCCGCCGACTACGTTCGCCTGCGTTTCCACGCCACCGCAAAACCCTGAGGAAGCACTGATCAAGTTGTTGCCTTGAAGGGGCGTGGTTTCAGCCACGTCATAAGTGCAGAAAAACCAATGGGGCTTTAGCCCTGGGAATGTTGGCACAGACCAACAAACGTGTCCCCACCTTCCCTAACGCCCGCTGCTGATCTCGTCGACAGACTCCGGCGCAATATTCCCGAGGCATTGCATCAACAACTGATTCAACCGACCGAGATCGCTATCGGCAACACCCTGCCAAAGCCTCTCCTGAATCGTCAAAGCCGTCTTCTCCGCCGACTCCATCAAACTCTCACCTAGCCCGCGTCAGACTCGCCGTAACGATCCGGTCGTTCACCTTGTCCTTGCCGCGAACGATAAATCCACCCTCTTCAAGATGCTTCAGCAGCGCCTGCACCGTCTGCGGAGTCACATAGCAGTCCCGCGCCAACTGCGCACCCGAGCTCCCAGGCGCACTGCGAATCGCATACAACACCTGTAGCTGCGCTATCGTCACACCCTGTGGACGAAGCAGTTCATCCATCTGCACACGAAAATGGATCAGGATCCGCTTCATCAGCTGGGCTGCCTGTCTCGTCTGCTTCTGCCGTGTCTCGTTCTTGACTGTCGACATATATCAGCTAGCTGATATCATATCAGGAGACTGATATGGCAGCGACCGCGACATCCCCCGCACTCACCCCGCCCGTCTGGAGGCCCCATCACAACCCCTGGGCCGTGGCGCTCACGGTCACGCTCGCCACCTTCATGGAGGTCCTCGACACCTCCATCGCCAACGTCGCCCTTCCCCACATGGCCGGAAGCCTCGGCGCCAGTCAGGAAGAGGCCACCTGGGTCCTCACCAGCTATCTCGTCTCGAGCGCCATCGTCCTGCCCATCTCCGGCTGGCTCTCCAATCGTTTCGGCCGCAAGCGTTTCTACATGACCTGCGTGGCCATGTTCACCGCCTGCTCAGTCCTATGCGGATTCGCCCGTTCCCTGCCCCTTCTCATCTTCGCGCGCATCCTGCAAGGAGCCGGCGGCGGCGGCCTCGCCCCCAGCGAGCAAGCCATCCTCGCCGACACCTTCCCCGTCGAAAAGCGCGGCCAGGCCTTCGCCGTCTACGGCATGGCCGTCGTCGTCGCCCCAGCCATCGGTCCCACCCTCGGCGGCTGGATCACCGACAACTTCAACTGGCACTGGATCTTCTTCATCAACATTCCTGTCGGTATCCTCTCGCTCTACCTGAGCAACCGCATGGTCGAAGACCCACCGCACCTCAAAGCTCGCCGCGAAGCAGCCAAGCACTCCAAGGTCGACTTCATGGGCCTCGGCCTCGTCGCCACCGGTGTAGGCTTCCTCGAGTTCACCCTCGACAAGGGCCAGGAGAAGGACTGGTTCGGCTCGCCGATGATCGTCACCTTCGCCTTGCTCGCCGCCGTCACCCTCGTCGTCTTCGCCATCTGGGAGTGGAACCACAACGACCCAATCGTCGACCTCAAGCTCCTAAAAAACCGAAACTTCGGCACCGCCGTCTTCCTGCAGCTCATCCTTGGCATGGTGCTCTTCGGCTCGACCGTCCTCATCCCGCAGTACCTCCAGGTCCTCCTCGGCTACACCGCCGAAAGAGCCGGCATGGTGCTCTCCCCCGCCGGCTTCGTCATGATGATCATGATGGCCGTCGCCGGTCGCTCTCTCGGCAAATTCGACCCACGCCTGATGGTTGCGCTCGGCTACATGGCCACTGCGATCGGCATCTTCAACCTCACGCGGCTCGATCTCTACACCAGCTTCAGCACTGTCACCATCTGGCGCATGACACAAGTCATAGGATTGCCTTTCGTCTTCATCCCCATCAGCACACTCAACTACGTTGGCGTCCCCGCAAGCAAGACCAATCAGATCTCCAGCCTCTCGAACTTCGCCCGTAACCTGGGAGGGAGCGCCGGCACTGCCCTGCTCACCACCTATATCGCTCGCAGTGCACAGGTGCATCAGGCAACGCTGGCCGCAAACGTCGTTCCCAACAGCGTCCCGTACCGCCTCTACATCAACCGCATGGCTGACTACCTGCATTCCCAAGGAATGCCCGCCGCCACAGCCTCGCAGATGGCCCTGGGCCGCGCCTATCAGGACATGCTCCGTCAGGCCTCTATGCTCAGCTACAAGAACGCCTTCTTTATCCTCTCCATCGTCATCTTCTGCTTGGTGCCGCTGCCGTTCGTCATGCGCCTGCCCAGCAAGAACACCAAGCTCGACCCCGAAGCCATGGGTGGCCACTAGAGAGCGTCGCCGTTCCGTTCGCAGAGAGTATTCCTAAAGAAACATGGTTCTCCTAATGACATAGCACCTCGCACGATGCTACGCTGCCGCCATGCAGCGACCAGCATCTACTAGCGTTCTCTTCAGTCTTCTCCTGATCGCAACCGCTACCGCTCGCACCCAAACTCCCACCACCCCCGACGCACCACCCCAAACCACCGTCACTCAAAACGCCCCACTCAACCCATCCCTACCCACCGTCTTCATCGTTGGCGACTCAACCGCCCGCAACCAGGCCGACCTCGGCTGGGGAGACCACTTCGCCCACTACTTCGACACCACGCGCATTAACGTCGCCAACCGCGCCCACGCCGGACGCAGCAGCCGCACCTTCATCAACGAAGGCTCCTGGGACAAAGTCCTCGCCGAGATGAAGCCCGGCGACTTCGTCCTCCTCCAGATGGGCCACAACGACGGCGGCGACCTCGGCGGCACCAAACCCCGCGGCACCATCAAAGGCCTCGGCGACGAGACCAAAGACGTCACCCTCCCCGACGGCCACACCGAAACCGTCCATACCTACGGCTGGTACATGCGCAAATACATCGCCGACACCCGCGCCAAACGCGCCACTCCCATCCTGCTCTCCCTCACCATCCGCAACATCTGGAAGGCAGACCCGGACGGCAAGCCGAGGATCGAACGCGACATGGGCTACGACGCCGACATCCGCCAGCTAGCCACCGACCAGCACGTAGCCTTCATCGACATGGCCACCGTAGAAGCCGACCACCTCGAAGCCCTGGGCCCCGAAAAAACCGCCACCCTCTTCCCCATCGACCACACCCACACCAGCCCCGAAGGCGCAGAACTCAACGCCCAGGCAGTCGTCACGGCCCTCCGCCACGCCAAATCCCCGCTCGTCGCCTACGTCAAACCCCAATAACTTGGACAGTGGATCGATATTGTGAATCCTCGCCTGACCATAATTGCCGAAAACCCCGTTTCGAGGGAACGACTGATCGAGCTGCCATTGTCGCTACGGAAGCCGGCTTCGCGTTACTGATCGGGCTTGCAGCATGCAGGGATATCTTCTGGAGATTGGATAATGCGACCGGCTCCTGCACGGACATTCATGACAATGCGTTCGTCAACAGAGTCCCTTTCGGGAAGGGTTACGCCTGCGTTGTCGAGTACATCGGTATACGCCTGAGAAGCACTAGTCGTAGAGACGCTGGGCGCAGGAAACGGGAGAGATGCGGCGATCCCGGCCCGATCGAAAAAGAATCCGGTGCCCTTCCAATTGTCTGCGGTCGCTTTGGCGTTGCCCACAAGGACGTTGCCCGCAAGATAGAGCGACGATGGTCCGACTACTTCTGTTCCGCTCATAAACAATAGCGGCTTCTGGATGGTGGACGGACCTGGTTTGAGGTAATTGCCGACGTAGTTGAGCCGGTCGAACTCTCCGTATGCCGATGTTTCGCCCCAATCGTAGATGACGTTGTTGAGAAAGTCGGCGTCGACAGAACCCTGAAACCGAGGGTTACGGCCGAAGTTGTGCGCAAACAAATTGTGGTGCCAGGTGACGCGGTTGCCACCGGCGATGGATGCATAGCCGTGTTGATCCAGGTTTAGTGCTTCGGTTAGCATGCACCACTGGATGGTGATGCGATCGGCAAACTTGGTGGTAGAGAGAATCTTGTTCGTCGACCAACTTAGAGAGAGATGATCGGCGATGACATTGGAAGAACCATTACTGAAGTACAAAGCGTACTCGCCGTCACCACTGCCGTAGCGAATGTTCTGATCGCCGGCTTGCACGTAGTCATTCCCGATCCTGATATGGAACTGTCGAAGGATGACATCGTGTGTCTGGATTTCAAGGCCATGCCGACGCAAGGTAATGCCGGGCACGGGAGCGGAAGAGGCATCCACAGTGAGATAGGGGTTGCAGATGATGATCTTCGACTGGAGAACGATGTCTCCTCCGACACGGAATCGAACTCTGCGCGGCCCTTTTGCTTCGAGTGCAGCTCGCAAACTTCCCGGCCCGGCATCATTGAGATTGTCGACAACCATCAGCCGACCGCCTCGTCCGCCTTTTGTGTAGGCACCATAGCCTTCGGCTCCTGGAAATGCCGGCGTGCCCGGCGTGATTGCAAGCGGGAAGACCGGATGTCCATACCACGAAGGAAGAGGCGGGGCCAGTGTGAAACGTGAGTGGGTGACTGGGGCATTCGGGGGATAGACAGATGTGTTATGCAAGATGACATCATGCCCCGAAGTTCCGCCACGATACGTGAGCGACCATGTGTATGCGTGACCGTTGAACGTGGCTGTGATCTGGGAGCTTTCGGGAAGTTCGCTGAATTCTCCGCTGTTTGGCGCGCGGCTTTCGATGAGCGTAATGTCATCGCGAGGAGGGACTGCGCTAAGGTTCACCCGCAAGCGGCACGTGCTCGATCGGTCATGGTCGATACGCAACCCGCGGAAACGCGAGGAAATGGTAATGGGAGTGACCCCGTGCTCGTCCAGCGTGAAGGAGAGCGTGGTCACTCCGGGCGTGCCGTCGGGATCTGCCTCCGCATGCATCGCGACGAATTCAAGCGCGCTGACGCTCTGTGGCGCCGATCCGATGATAGCTACGGTGGAATTTGAGCCGAGGCCTTCTCCGATGGTCAAGGATAGACCTGTCAGCCTTCCGCCACGGATGCGGAGCAAGCTGCGGTTCATGCGCCCGACTGATCCAGTCGCGCCGCCTACGAAGATGTCCATCACGCTTTCGAGAATGCCGGAGTTCAAGTCAAACTCAGCGTCGCTGCCGGTGCGCTCACCGACGATGAGGGAATCCTGACGGATGAGCAGATGGCCGCCGTCGAGAGATGCGCGGACGTTGTCACCGGATTCTGTGCCGACGTCGAGACGGGCGACCGTGAAGTTTCCGCGAGGTATTGTGAGGTCGCTGCTTTTTCGAACACTGGCGTCGGTCGACACCGAGGGAAGGCCCTGGCTCCAATGTATGGTGCTGGTCCAATTGCCAGTGCCTGTCCATGTCGTGGTCTGTGGTTGCGCAACAGCGCAGGCGGGCAAGATTGCTATTGCGATTAGGAACTTTCGACGTTTAGAGAGACAGAGCAAGAAACCTTCGCCAGGATGGAATGCGCCCATTCTAATTGGGCACCGCGGCTCCAGCTAAAGCTAAAAAGACGGTCCTGATAAACCCCTTTGTATTTACCAATCAGACTGTCGTTCCCTGAAAGTCGAGTTTTCGGCAAGTTGACCCAATTTCATAGAAGTGACTTCTTGACCATCTCCACACGCCCCCACCCCTCCCCAGACCATTTACACTAGATACTGGGTCGAATTGCGCCCCCGAAGGACACCAGGTTTGCTCAACTCAGCTATAGCTAAAGTCTTTGGTACCAGCAACGAGCGCGCGGTCAAGCGCCTAATGCCCATCGTCGCGCAGATCAACGCCCTCGAGCCCGCAACCCAGGCGCTCTCCGACGACCAGCTCCGCGCCAAGACCGTCGAGTTCCGCCAGCGCATCGCCGACTCCCTCAAAGGCATCGAGGACACCCCGGAAAACAAAGACGAGCGCATCGCCGCAGAAAAAGCCGCCCTCGACGCCATCCTCCCCGAGGCCTTCGCCGTAGTCCGCGAAGCTGGCAAGCGCGCCGTCGGCATGCGTCACTTCGATGTCCAACTCATCGGCGGCATCGTCCTCCACTCCGGCAAAATCTCCGAGATGAAGACCGGCGAAGGCAAAACCCTCGTCGCCACGCTCCCCTGCTATCTCAACGCCCTCGCCGGCCACGGCGTCCACGTCGTCACCGTCAACGACTATCTTGCCAAGCGCGACGCCGAGTGGATGGGCAAGATCTACGGCTTCCTCGGCCTCTCCGTCGGCGTCATCGTCCACGACCTCGACGACGCCCAGCGCCGCGCAGCCTACGGCTCCGACATCACCTACGGCACCAACAACGAGTTCGGCTTCGACTACCTCCGCGACAACATGAAGTTCGAACTCGCCGACCAGGTCCAGCGCAGCCACTACTACTGCATCGTCGACGAAGTGGACTCCATCCTCATCGACGAAGCCCGCACCCCGCTCATCATCTCCGGACCCACCGACCAGACCACCGACAAGTACGCCCGCGTCAACGTCATCATCCCCAAACTCGAACTCGGCGAGCTCATCGAAACCGTCGAGACCAAAACCTGGTCTGGCGATTACGTCGTAGACGAAAAGACCCGCGCCATCACCGTTACCGACGAGGGCTGGGAAAAGATCGAAGGCCTCCTCGGCATCGGCAACATCGCCGACCCCGAAAACTGGGACCTCAAGCACCACGTCGAGACCGCCATCAAGGCCCACAGCCTCTACAAGCGCGACGTCGAATACGTCGTCAAAGACGGCGAAGTCATCATCGTCGACGAGTTCACCGGCCGCCTCATGCCCGGCCGCCGCTGGTCCGACGGTCTCCATCAGGCCGTCGAAGCCAAGGAAGGCGTCAACATCCGCAAGGAAGACCAGACCCTTGCGACCATCACCTTCCAGAACTACTTCCGCATGTACAAAAAACTCAGCGGCATGACCGGCACAGCCGAGACGGAAGCCGCCGAGTTCGACAAGATCTACAAGCTCGACATTGTCGTCATCCCGACCAACCGCAAGATGCTCCGCATCGAGAACGCCGACGTCGTCTACCGCACCGCGAAAGAAAAATACTTCGCCGTAGCCGACGAGATCGCCCGCCTCCACGAGGCCAAGCAGCCCGTCCTCGTAGGCACCACCAGCATCGAAAAATCCGAGCTCCTCTCCGAGATCCTCAAGCGCAAAGGCGTCCGTCACGTCGTCCTCAACGCCAAGTTCCACGAGAAGGAAGCCGAGATCGTAGCCCAGGCCGGCCGTCTCGGTATGGTCACCATCGCCACCAACATGGCAGGCCGCGGAACCGACATTCTCCTCGGCGGCAACTCCGACTTCATGGCCCGCCAGGACCTCGTCCGCAAGCAGCAGGCCCGCGCCGTCTCCGCAGCCGAGGGAGCCATCTCCCCCGTCGCCGGTCCCGGCATGTTCCGCTTCTACTACCAGTCGCAGGAGTTCGAAACCACGCAAGCCGCATGGGATGCCGCAGTAGCCTCGCACGAAGCCTCAGCTAAGGCCGAACACGACGCAGTCGTCGGCGCTGGAGGTCTTCACATCCTCGGCACCGAACGCCACGAATCACGCCGCGTCGACAACCAGCTTCGCGGACGCGCAGGCCGCCAGGGCGATCCCGGAGCCTCACGCTTCTACCTCTCGCTCGAAGACGACCTCATGCGCATCTTCGCCCGCGAGTGGGTCTCCACCCTGCTTCAGCGCCTTGGCATGGAAGAGGGCGTCCCCATCGAATCCGGCATGATCTCCCGCCGCATCGAGGCCGCCCAGAAGGCCGTCGAGACCCAGAACTTCGAATCCCGCAAACACGTCCTCGAGTACGACGACGTCATGAACAAGCAGCGCGAAGCCGTCTACGGACTCCGTCGCCAGCTCATGGAAGGCGTCGACCAGAAGCAGCTCATCACCGACGACTACGTCTCCACCATCCTCTCCAACGTCCTCGATGAGAACGCCCCAGAGAAGGTCCATCCCGAGGAGTGGAAGCTCGACGCCCTCTTTTCACAGGTCTACGACGTCTTCGGCGCGCACCTCGAAAACGAGATCGACGCATCCCATCTCAATCGTCACGAGCTCGGCGAAGCCATCTTCGACAAACTCCGCGCCCGCTACGATATCAAGGAGCAGATCCTCGGCGCCCAGGCCATGCGCTACCACGAGCGCATCGTCATGCTCAGCGTCCTCGACGGCCTCTGGAAAGATCACCTCCTCTCCATGGACCACCTCAAAGAAGGCATCGGCCTCCGCGGCTACGCCCAACAAGACCCGCTCGTCGCCTACAAGAAAGAGTCCTTCGAGATGTTCGAGGCCATGATGCTCCGCTTCCAGGAGGACACAGCCCGCCATCTCTTCCGCATGCAGATCATCGGCCCCGACGGCAACCCCATCGAGACCCCAGATCAGCTGCCGCGCCCCACCGCAGCCCCGAGCTGGTGGGACAATCTTCGTCGCAGCCCAGCCTCTCTGCTGGCTCAGCCGGAGAGCCTAAGCAGCAGCACGCACCAATCCCCATCCCAACCCGCGCCCCGTCGACCACCATCGACGCTCTCGAGCGCGAGTTCCAGAAGAAGAAGCAGCGCGAACTCGAGCAAGCCCGCTCCGCCGGTTCAAGCACATCAGGCAACGGCAACGCACCCCGCATCGCCGGAGAAAAAGTAGGCCGCAACGACCTTTGCCCCTGCGGCTCCGGCAAAAAATACAAAAAGTGCCACGGCGCCGAAGCCTAGAACAGCCTCAACACCTCGAATCTTTACCGTGCCGTTGTTCTTGCTGTTGCCTTTTTGGTTGTCATCCCAAAGGGGATCTGCTTCTGTCTGCAGTTGCCTTGTCTTTGACTTCGTTGCCCACACCCAAATTGTCATTTCGACCGGAGCCGCTCACGCTTTTGTGAGCAGCGTAGCGGAGAAACACACTTCTCTACCTACTGTCCCAAGCCGGGGGCCAACACAGCCCACCTACTTCAGCAAATCATCCAGTAACAACTTAGCCTTCGTCGCCAGAGTCTTCGCTCCCTCGACATCTCCCGAGTTCAGCGCCTCCTGGGCCTGCCGCTGGAAGTTCTTCACCTTGCTGATCTGCGCCTTCTGCTCATCCGACATCTGCGCCGAAAGGCCATTCAGCCGCTTCTCATTCGCGGCAATCATGTCCGCGGCCTCCTGCTGCGACTTTGGATTCGCCTCTCCGCCAGAGGTCAGCTCACCAATCGCAGACGCCTCCGTTGCCGGCTCCGCACTCGCTACCTGCACCGGAGGCTCAGGCGCAGGCGTGGTCTTCGCCGCAGGCTTTCTCCGCTCCCGTTTCGGCTTCATCGCATTGGAGGCGACCGGTACAGGCGGCAGCTTCACCGCCGGGGGCTCGATCATCGCCGGATGTTCCGGCGAAGGCGGCGTCTCCAAAGCGATAGGGGCCTGTATCTGCGGCAAAGGAGGGACCTGCACCTTTTTGCGGCACCCTTCCGCGCCAAACGCCAGTCCGGCGCACAACAGCGCAGCCGCTACTCTTCGCCTCATGTCGTTCTGCTGCTTCAAGCGTCTCTCTCCTACCCTTTGCGTCCGGCTCCTGCCGCAACGCCCTTTCGAACCTCGGCAGCGCTTGAGGCCAACGGCAGCCTCAGCGTAAAGGTCGTACCCCGGTCAGCAGCCGCCGGATCGGCATTCGAGCGCACATCCATCGCACCGCCATGCATCTGCAGAATGCGATAAGTCATCGCCAGTCCAATACCACTACCCTTTGGTTTGGTCGTGAAGTACAGTTCGAAGATACGCGGTAATAACTCCGCAGGTATACCCTTTCCTTCATCCACAACCTCCACAACCACAAATTGATGGTCCCGATGAATCCTCACCCACAACTGGCCGCCTTCTGGCATCGCCTGCATCCCATTCAACAGCAGATTCAGTAAAGCCTGCCGTATTAGCTCCGCATCGACGCGCACCATCACTGGATCCGCAGGTCCCTGCGCAGTAACGTGTACACCGTTTTCCCGCATCTCAGCTGCAGTCAGCTCAATCACACTGCCAATCACTTGTCGCAGATCCTGCTCTCTCAGTTTTAACTCCATTGGACGAGAAAAGTCAGCCAACGTCTGCACAACTCGATCCAGCCGCTGCATCTCACCCGACAGAATTTCCACATGCCGCTGAGCTCCGCTGAACGCCTCTCCCTCGCGGCCAACTAGCTTACCGCGCAGCAGCTCCAGATGCACCACCATTGCGTTGATCGGATTCTTCACCTCGTGCCCCACACCGGCCGTCAACCGTCCAATCGCAGCCAACCTCCGCGCAATCTCAAGCTCCTGCCCCAGTTGCATCATCGAATCAACATCCCGCAACGTCACCAGGGTGCCCATATTGCCGCTTCCACCCAGCCTATCGTCGATCCGGTCCAGCGATATCTGTACCTGCCGCCCATCCTCCAGCGTCACGCCCTCCGCGCTCACCTGCCCTCCACTGGCGAAAGCCTCCAACACCGCTGCCCCCAGCGCCGTCTCAGGTTCAAAGATCTCTTCCAGCTGCCGGCCCACCAGATCCTCTTCCGGCTTATTCAAAAAGTAAGCCACGGCATCCGACACCATCACCGCTCGCTGGTCCTCTGTAAACAGCAGCACGCCATCCCTTAGCGTATCCAGCATCTGATTCAGATTCGCCTGCAGCGCCGTGTAGCCCTCTTCCCTGCTGCGCATCTGCTCGCCCAGCCGGTCGATGGTCTTCGTCACCCTCACCACAGCGTCGTGAGCTCCTGAATCCGGTCCCGGCAGAGGCTGTGGCCCGGCAGCCCGCAGCGTCAGGTGCTCCAGTTGTTTACTGATCAGTTCGATCGGCTGCAGCGCCACATTCGCCAGCAAGGCCGCAGCCGCCATCGCCAGAAACGCCGCCGCCAGCGCAAACAGCATCGCCTTCTTCAGCCACGGTATATACGTATTCCGCAAAAACGTCGATTGAATCCCCACATGCACTACCAGAAACGGCATTCCGTTCCGCTCCAGCGGCTGTGCAATCTCCAGAAGCCGCGGCTTTCCGAAGACCTGCCGCGCCTGGTACAGAATGCTGCCCTCACGCACGCTCTCCAGGCTCATCCGGTAAACTGCCTGCTGATTCAGCGTATCCGGATCCGTGCTCACCAGCGTCAACCCATGCGCATCCGTCACACTCACATCCTGCACCGTCGGCGAGTAGCGAAGAATCGCATTCATCACGTCCGCCAGCGGCTGATAGCTCCGCAGCGCATCCGTCACCGCCACATGCAACGCCTCGTCTGTCGAATCTTTTGGGGGATTCGCCCGCAGCCCCATCTCCACCGCCTGCCGCGTCATTAGCACAACCTCACGCGCCAGTACGTCGTTCGCATCCGCCGTCTGTTCCACCCTCTGCCGCAGCAGCTCTCCGACGAACATCGAAGACAGCACAAACACAATGGCAAACGTCAGGCCCGTGGCCGACAGCACTAGCTTGGTCGTCAGACGCATCGTTACTCCGGCGCCGAAGAAGCAGCGTTCTGATATTCCTTCAACTTATTCTGCAATGTCTTCGAGCTGATGCCCAGTATCTCGGCCGCCTTCGTCTTGTTATTGTGCGTCGACGACAGCGTCTTCAAAATCAGCTGCCGCTCTGCTTCATTCACCGTCGTTCCCACCTCGACACGCACCGTATTCTGCTCCTCGATATAGCGCTTCACCTCGCCTGAAGCATTCGCCTCCGCAATGGCCTCAGCTATCTCGCGCTTCGCATACTGCCCGCTCTTCTTCACCAGCGGAGCAAATCCCGGACTCCCGAACTGCGGCGGCAGATGCTCGACCCCCAGCAACCCCGATCCCGCCAGAATCACCGCCCGTTCAATCGTGTTCCGCAGCTCACGCACATTGCCCGGCCACTTGTACTCCTCCAGCCGCCTCATCAGCGAATCCTTCAACCCCGACACCGTGCACCCATGCCGCTCATTCATATCGGCAATCATCTTCTCTGCGATCTTCGCTACATCCTCAATATGCTCACGCAGCGGCGGCATCTGGATGTTGAAAACATTCAGCCGGTAAAACAAATCCTCGCGCAGATCACCGCTAGCCACCGCCCGCTCCGGATCCTTATTCGTCGCCGCCACCACCCGCACATCCACCGGAGTCTCCATCTTGCTGCCCAACCGCCGCAGCTTCCTGTCCTCCAGTACCCTCAGCAGCTTGGCCTGAGTCGCCGCCGGCATCTCGCCAATCTCATCGAGCAGCAGCGTTCCCTCCTCAGCCAGCTCAAAGCACCCCGCCCTGCGCTCCACAGCCCCGGTAAACGCGCCTTTCTCATGCCCAAATATCTCGCTCTCGATCAGCGTCTCCGGAATCGCCGCGCAGTTCACCGCCACAAATGGCTTCCCTCGCCGCCCGCTCAACTCATGCAACGCGCGCGCAACCAGTTCCTTACCCGTACCGCTCTCGCCAGTCACCAGCACGCTCACATTCGACGGAGCCACCCGCTCAATCAGCGAAAAAATCTCCTTCATCCTCGGCGACGAGCCCACCAGCGCTCCCACCCCTCCCGATTTTCTGGCTTCTTTCTGAGAGACCTCCGCATCCACATCCGCTTCATGCTGCCGGCTCGCGTTCTGCAGAATCGTCCGCAGCCGCACCGGATCCACCGGCTTGGGAATATAGTCATACGCTCCCATCCGCATCGCTTCCACGGCCGAGTCAATCGACCCCTGCGCCGTCAGCATCACCACCGCAATCCGTTGCGGAAGCTCGCCGATCCGTTCCAGCAGTTCCATCCCATCCATCCGCGGCATCTTCAGGTCCGTCACGACAATCGACGGTCCCCACTGCACGGCGCGCTCCAGCCCTTCCGCCCCATCCGCCGCGCTCTCCGCACGATAGCCCCAGCTCTCGATCAGCTCCGTCAGACCACTCCGGGCATGAACTTCATCTTCGACGATCAATACCTTTTCCAAGGCAACCCTTCCATTCCAGACTCATGGCCGCAGCAGATAAGGTGATATCCCCTATGATGCGACACATTCAATCACGGTTATTAGGTGTAACCCAAATAAATTCAGCGCCAAACTACGCCAAACGCGTCAAGCACACGACTCTGCAAAAATCTTCACTCTCTATTGTCTACTTACTTGCCTATAGTTCCTAGTCCCCCACTTGAGCCTGCGCTATCCTTAAACCTATGCTCGAGCCAGAAATCTCGCCCCAGGCCTTCGCCCAACTTCGCCAGCAACCCAACGCCCCTCTTCTGTTGGACGTCCGCGAGCCCTGGGAGTACCAGTCCGCCCACCTGCCCGAATCTCTCCTGATGCCCATGGGCGAAGTCGCCTCTCGCGCCCACCAGGAGCTCGACCCCGACGCCCCCATCGTCGTCCTCTGCCATCACGGAGCACGTTCCCTCAGCGTAACCATGTGGCTCCGCAATCAGGGCTTCGACCACGTCCAATCCCTCGCCGGTGGCATCGACGGATGGTCCCGCAGCATCGACGCCACCGTCCCCCGCTACTAAACCATGGCCACAGCTCGCGACGTCGAACAGCAAGCCGCAGACCTCGAATCCCTGCGATCCGCCCCACCCAACGTCGCCACGACGAGCCTTCGCAAAGCCCTTCAGCATCGCAACAACTATCTCGTCTCGAAGGCAGCGAAGCTAGCCGCCGACCTCTCTCTGACAGAACTCATTCCCGACCTCGCCACCGCCTTCGCCCGCTTCCTCGACAACCCCATCAAAACCGACCCACAATGCTGGGCCAAGAACGCCATCGCCAAAGCCCTCGCCTCGCTCGAATACCAGGAGCACCAGCTCTTCCTCCAGGGCATGCGCCACATTCAGCTCGAACCCGTCTGGGGAGGCACCTCCGACACCGCCGGAAGCCTCCGCGGCACCTGCGCCCTCGCCCTCGTCCAATGCCGCGACCTCAACAGCACCCGCCTCCTCTCCCTCCTCACCGAACTCTTCGCCGACAAAGAACTCCCCGTCCGCGTCAGCGCCGCTCGAGCCGTCGAACAAATCGGCTCCGACGCCGCCATGCTCCTCCTCCGTCTCCGCGCCGAACTAGCCAGCGACGAACCCGAACTCCTCGGAGCCTGTTACAGCGGAGTCCTCCACCTCGAAGGCTCCAGCGCCATCCCATGGGCCGCCCGATTCCTCTCTCACCAGGACGACGCCTCCGCCGAAGCCGCCATCGCCATCGCCGAAACCCGCACCCCCGAAGCCTTCACCACCCTCAAAGAATCCTTCACCCGCTCCCGCGACCCCTGGTTCCGCACCGCCCTGCTCTCGGCCATAGCCCTCACCCGCCAGGACGAAGCCTACAACTGGCTCCTCACCCTGATCGAAAGCGACGACGGCGACACCAAAGATGCCCACGAAGCCCTCTGCCGCTCCAATCCGCCCACCACCATCCTCGAGCGCCTTACAAAACTAGGCCGCCCCTGCCCCACCACCTAAATCATCAAGCCTCGATGCCCTGTTCCCTATCCCTGTTCCCTGCTACTATTAGAGACCATTCGGTCCCTTCGACAGAACAGCCTCCATGACCAAAGGCCAGCAAACCCGAGACCGCATCATCGCCGAGGCCGCTCCTCTCTTCAACCAACGCGGCTACGAAGGCTGTTCCATCCAGGACATCATGGCCGCCACCGGCCTCGAAAAGGGCGGCATCTACCGTCACTTCGACAGCAAAGAAGAACTCGCCGCCGAAGCCTTCGACCATGCCTGGCACGTCACCATTGCAACGCGCTTCCAAAAACTCGACGCCATCCCGAACCAGGTCGACCGACTCAAGCAGCACATCGCCAACTTCGTCATCCGCTCCGGCCTCCCCGGCGGCTGCCCTCTCCTCAACACAGCCGTAGACTCCGACAACGGCAACCCCGTCCTGCGCGAGCGCGTCCGCAAAGCCCTCCGCACCTGGCAAACCGGCCTCCGAAAGATCCTCAAAGAAGGCATAGCAGCCGGAACCATCCGCCCCGCCATCGACACCAACAAAGTCTCCAACCTCATCATCGCCGTCCTCGAAGGCGCTCTCCTCATCCGCCGCATCGAAAAGAACGACCAACCCCTCCACCAAGCCCTCGAACACCTGGACACCTACCTCGACACCGAAGTCCGCAAACCCACCCACCACCGCACCAAAAACCTCTAAAGCAAGACCTCCGCAACTCGTTGCCACTTGCCGTTGCCTTTCCTGTTGTCATCCCGCAGCGGAACTGCCTTCCGTCGCTGTCATTCTTGCTTGTCATCCCGCAGGGGAGCTGCCGTTGCCGTCGCCGCTGCCCTCCTTGAACCAGCCACAAAAGATGGGGTGCCCCATTCATCGCAGTCTCATCGCGATGAGTGGGAATGTAAAACCTTTCCCGGCCAGCCCTTGCCGTTCCTTTCTTGCTTGTCATCCCCGAAGGGGATCTGCCGTCGCCGTTGCCCTCCTTGAACCAGCCACAAAAGATGGGGTGCCCCATTCATCGCAGTCTCACCGCGATGAGTGGGAATGTAGAACTTTCCCGGCCAGCCTTTGCCGTTGCCTTTCTTGCTTGTCATCCTGTAGATATCTGCTTCTGTCGTTGTCGTTGTCGTTGCAGTTGTAGTTGCCGTTGCCGTTGCAGTTGCAGTTGCCGTTGCAGTTGCCTTTTACTCTCCCCAATCCGAAACATTGTCATTTCGACCGGAGCTACTCACAGCTTCATCGTGAGTAGCGCAGCGGAGAAACCCGCTTCTCGACCCTGCACGCCTTCGCTTCCCACACCCAAAAAACAGAAAAATTGAGACCAAACGGTTCTTTTTCAAATCCCCTGCATCAAAAAGAGACCAAACGGTTTCATTCGCATAAATGTCGACTACACTCGCCATCCCGAACCAAACCGACCTGCTCAGGAAAACCGCAAGAAAACCCATCAACCCCTGGGTCATAGCCCTCACCGTCACCCTCGCCACATTCATGGAGTTGCTAGACACCTCCATCGCCAACGTCTCCCTCCCCTACATCGCCGGAGGCCTCGGCCGCAGCTTCGACGAAGTCACCTGGATCCTCACCACCTACCTCGTAGCCAACGCCGTCGTCCTCCCCATGAGCGCGTGGCTCTCCCGCGTCTTCGGCCGAAAAAATTACTACATGGCCTGCGTCACCCTCTTCACCATCACGTCATTCTTCTGCGGCATCGCCCCCAGCCTCAACATCATGCTTCTCGCCCGCGTCCTGCAGGGCATCGGCGGCGGCGGCCTGGCCCCAGTCGAACAAGCCATCCTCGTCGACACCTTCCCCCCAGCCAAACGAGCCTCGGCGTTCGCCCTTTACACCGTTGCCATCGTCACCGCGCCCGCCATCGGCCCCGTTCTCGGCGGCTGGATCACCGACAACTTCAACTGGCGCTGGGTCTTCCTCATCAACATCCCCATCGGCATACTCTCGCTCTTCCTCACCCAGCGCTTCGTCCACGACCCGCCAGCCTTCAAAGCCGAGCGCGAATCCGCCCGCACCGGCGGCAAGCTCCGCATCGACTACATCGGCATCTCGCTCATCGTCCTCGGCTCAGCCTCACTCGAAATCCTCCTCGACCGCGGCCAGATCGACGACTGGTTCGGCAGCTCCTTCATCGCCTCGATGTTCATCATCGCCATCATCTGCTGGTCCATTACCATCTTCTGGGAGCTCCGCCACGACGACCCCATCATCGACCTCCGCCTCCTGGCCGACCGCAACTTCGCCATCGCCTGCACCTTCTACTTCATCTTCGGCTTCGGCCTCTTCGCCACCACCACGATGATCCCGCAGCTCCTGCAATCCCTCTACGGCTACCGCGCCATCGACGCCGGTCTTGTCCTCGGACCGGGAGCCTTCGTCATCACGCTCCTCGCCCCCGTAGGCGCACAGCTCGTCCAGCGCAACATCATCCACCCGCGCATCCTCATCATCATTAGCGTCGTCACCGTCGCCGCGTCGATGTTCTACTACAGCGGCTTCAACCTCCAGACCAACTACGCCCACTTCGCCTCGGCACGAGCCTTCCAGGGTCTCGGCTACGCCTTCTTCTTCGTCCCCTTGAGCGTCATCGCCTACTCCCAGCTCCGCCCCGACCAGAACAACCGAGCCTCCAGCCTCACCAACCTCTTCCGCAACTGGGGAGGAAGCTTCGGCATCGCCTTCATCACTACCGTTAGCGAACGCCGCCAAAGCTTCCACCAATCCGTCATGGGCGCCAACCTCACCCACTCCTCCGCAGCCCTCCAGGAAGCCATCCACAACACCGCCGCCTACCTCACCCAGCACGGCTACTCCAAAGCCGACTCCGTACGAGCCGCCACCCTCTTCTACTACAACCAGCTCTCCCACCAGACCCAACTCCTAGCCTTCATGGACTGCTTCCGCCTCATAGGCTGGATCACTCTCCTGGCCGTCCCCATCCTCTTCTTCATCCGCCCCTTCAAAGTAGGCGGCAAACCCTCCGCCAACCACTAAACCATCTCCCGATATCTCGCCGTGGCAGTTGCGGTTGCTTTTGTGGCAGCTGCGGTCGCTTTTGTGGCAGTTGCGGTTGCTTTTGTAGCAGTTGCGGTTGCTTTTGTCGTTGCCTTTCTTGCTTGTCATCCCGTAGGGATCTGCTTTTGCCGTTGCCTTTCTTGCTTGTCATCCCAGAAGGGGATCTGCTTTTGTCGTTGCCTTTGCTGTTGCCGTTGCACTTTCTAGTCCGGCACAAACGAATGGGTGCCCCATCTTAGGCGTGGCACTATCGCGCCTAAGGTAGAAATGTATACAGTCAACCAGCCAGCTCTTGCACTTGAACTTGCCGTTGCTCTTGCTCTTGCCCTTGCACTTGCTCTTGCTTTTGCTCTTGCTCTTACCTTTTGCTTTTGCTTTTGCTCTTGCTCTTGGCCTTTGCTCTTGCTTTTGCTCTTGCCGTTGCTCTTGCTCTTGGCCTTTGCTCTTACTTTTCTCTTGCCGTTGCACTTGCTCTTGGCCTTTGCTCTTGCTTTTGCTCTTGCCGTTGCACTTGCTCTTGCCGTTGCTCTTGCCGTTGCACTTGCATCGGCCGTTGCACTTGCCTCTAGGTACCCCAAGGCTTCAGCCTTGGGCCTCTCTTCGACACAACGAAAGAAGGGGCTTTAGCCCCCGGGGTATGCCTTATCCAAATCAACCAAAATCTCAATATAACGACGTGCAACAAACCACACTTCCCACACTTTTTACCGCTAAGTAACCACAAAAACACCACACCAACCCACCATTTTTCCAGCAAATCCCACAAAACCCACCTCAAAAAAATCTGCAAAAAAATCACTTAGCCCGAGGATGCGTCTCGTCATAAACCCGCTGCACCTGCCCCATAGTCAACTGCGTATACCTCTGCGTAGTCGACAACCGCTCATGTCCCAGCATCTCCTGAATCGCCCGTAAATCCGCCCCTTCCTCCAGCATATGAGTCCCAAAAGCATGCCGTAGCGTATGCGGATGCACATCCGCCGCCAGCCCTCGACTCAGCGCAATCGCCTTCACAATCCGCCCCACACTTCGCGTAGTCAACCGGCAATCCCCACGCATTCTCAAATTCATCACCAGAGGCCCCTCATGCACCAAAGCCCCTTTCCCAGCAGCTAAAAGCTTAGCCTCCCGCATCGGCAAATAAGCCCGCAGAGCAGCAGCAGCCTCATCACCCAACGGAACCAGCCGCTCCTTCTTCCCCTTGCCCCTCACCAACACCGCATCATCCCGCCACTTCACACTCCCCATATCCAGCCCCACCAACTCGGAATTACGAATCCCACACCCATACAGCAACTCCAAAATCACCCGATCCCTCTCCGGCCAAGCCACCGCATCCTGCCCATCCTTCTTGACCGCACCCTCACCATCCAGCGAATTTAAAACCCGATTCACCTCTTCCACACTAGGCACCCGCGGCAGATGCTTCGGCAGCTTCGGCGTACTCACCAGCAGCGCCGGATTCTGCTGCACCTTCCCCTCCTTCGCCAGCCACTTGAACCAGCTCCTTACCGCCGCCAGCGCCCGAGCCGCACTAGCCTTCGTCAACCCACGCTCATAGAGCAGCCCCAGATAAGCCCGAATATGCAGATGCTCCACCGCCGCAATGCCAGCACCCTCATCCATCGTCTCGGTCAAATAAGCAGCAAAGTTCCTCACCTCCCGCGCATAAGCCCGCACCGTATGCTCCGAAGCCCCACGCTCATTCGCAATCATCGCCAGAAACTTATCCGCCAGTTCGACAAACTCACTCGCCACCGCTCACCCCCACCCGCCGCCGCCCACGCGGATGATGCTCTCGATGCACCTGCTTCAACCGTCCCAGCGCAACATGCGTATACACCTGAGTCGTAGCAATATCAGCATGCCCAAGCAGCGTCTGCACACTCCTCAAATCCGCGCCATGCTCCACCATATGCGTCGCGCAACTATGCCGCAGCTTATGCGGACTCACCTTACTGCCGCTAGGCGCAGAAGCCCGCACCATCTCCCAAACCCACTGCCGAGTCAGCGGATTCCCCCTTACACTCAAGAACAGCGCCCGCTGCACCCCCGCCTTCACCAACCCCGGCCGCCCCATCGCCAGATATCGCTCCAGAGCCTCCACCGCACTCCGCCCCAGCGGAACGATCCTCTCCTTATCGCCCTTCCCCCTCACCTGTGCCCGAGCCATATCCAGATGCAGATCCTCCACCCGCAGCGCACAAATCTCCCCCACCCGCAACCCACCCGCATAAAGCAGCTCCAAAATCGCATGATCCCGCAGCGCCAGCCCATCCGCATCCGCCGCCCTCGCCGCGACAGCAGTCCGCTCCAGCATCTCGCCCACCTCGCCCTCGGCTAGGCTCTTAGGCAGCACCTTCCAGCTAGCCGGAGTCTCAATATTCACCGTAGGATCATGCTGAATCCGCTTATCCATCAGCAGCCATCGATAAAACCCACGCAAACAACTCAGCTTCCGCGCAATCGACCGCGACTCCACCCCATGCCCCCGCAGCCCTTTCATAAACCCACTCACATCAGCCTGCGTAGCTCCAACCAACAACCCATCCCGTCCCTCAACATGCTCCGCAAACTGCTCCAGATCCCGCTGATACGCCTCGCAACTCGCCGGCCTCAGGCCTTTCTCCACGCGCAGATAAACTCCATACTCCCGCACCATCTGCACATTGCCCGGAGTCTGGCCAGCACCCTGCATAGCCCAATTATCCGCGTCTCCCCGCATGAAAACTCGCTCACCACTAACCCCGTACCCACCTAGCTAGCACCACCGTCGCCACTTCCCAATCCTCAGGGCTCTCCGAACCTGACGTCCTCCTTCATTCTTTTGCACTAACTTAACAAACAAGAACCACGCACCCACGTCTTACCTGTTAAAGGATTCGCTCATAACCACCGAACTGCTGCCTCCAACGCGCCATCGCATCTAAATTCGGCCTCCGAGGAGTTCTATCTCCACATGCTCGATCGTCTCCGCATCTCCCCCCGCACAACAGGCCGCTTTTTTTCGCGCCATATCCTTCTAAGCGCGCTCCTGATCACCCTCGCAATCACAGCCCTCCACGCCCAGAACAGACTCTCGCTCGACCCCAGCCACAGCGAGGTCCACTTCACTCTCGGCGATACCCTGCACGTCGTCCATGGCACCTTCCACCTACAACAGGGAGACGTCACCTTCGACCCCTCCACCGGCAGAGCCTCCGGTTCCATCGTCGTCGACGCACTCAGCGGCCAAAGCGGAAACTCCATGCGCGACCACCGCATGACCGACGACGAACTCAAAGCGCCCGACTTTAAAACCATCACCTTCGCGCCAACCCACTTCACCGGAACCTTCAACCCAACCGGCGACTCAGCCCTGCAGGTCCACGGCACCTTCACCCTCCTCGGCACACCGCACGAGATCGACGTGCCAATGCAAGTGCAGGTCAATGGCGACCAGTTCCACGCCGTCGGCTCCTTCCCCGTGCCCTACGTCCAGTGGGGCCTCAAAAATCCCAGCACCTTCATGATCAAGGTCAACAAAGAAGTCCAGATCGACCTCTCGCTCATGGGAACCCTGCACCACTAGTCCACGCAGGCCTTCCGCATCAAATTAGCGTTTTGCGCTACACCAACGATGCGTTATCGTGAGCTAATGCGTTTTGTTCGACTTGCTCTATTTGCCCTCTGCCCGTTAGTTCCGTCCATTCACCTCTCCGCCCAAACCTTCAAGCTCCCCGCGATCACCTTCGCGGGCGCCCCCGCATTCTCGCCGGACGACCTCCTCAAGGTCAGCGGCCTCCACCCAGGCGGAACCTCCACCCAGGCCGAAGTCCAGGCCGCCGCCCAGCACCTCAGCGACACCGGCCTCTTCGCCGACATCCACTTCGAATCCAACGCCAAGGGCCTCGTCTACACTCTCAAGCCCATGCCGTCCAACAATCTTCTTCCCGCCAGCTTCCCCAATCTCGTCTGGTGGGCACCCGAAGAACTCACCGCCGCCCTCGAGGCCCGCGTCCCTCTCTACACCGGCGTCGTCCCCATCTCCGGCAACATGCAGGACAACATCACCGCCGCGCTAAAGGCCATGGTCGCTGAAAAGGGAGTCACCGCGAACATCGTCGCCATTCCCTCCGCAGCGCAACCCGGCGCAACACCAACCGCCATCGCCTTCGAAATCGACACACCTGAAGTCCGCATCCACTCGCTCACCATCGCCCAGGCCCCACCCGCCATGCAGCCGAAGCTCGACAAAGTCGTCAAAGACCAGACCGGCAAGCTCTTCGAACAAGACCCAACCCGCGCCGCCATCACCTCGATGATCACCGAGGTCTACCGCAACGAAGGCTACCTCGACGCCGCAGTCATTAGCGTCACCCACGCCGCACCTCAGATCACCCCGACCAGCATCGACGTCGATCTCACCGCCACCATCAGCGAAGGCGAGCCCTACCGCCTCACCCAACTCACATGGCCGGGCTCCGACATCATGAGCGCCGCCGACTTCAACAAACAAGTCAAGCTCAAGCCCGAGGACATCGCCTCCCAGCAAGCCCTCCGCGAAAGCCTCGCACCCCTCGCCCGCGCCTACTACGCCAAAGGTTTCCAGGACGCCAAAATTCAGGCCCCCGCAACCCTCGATCGCGCCACCCACCACGTCGCCTACACCATCCGAGTCGTCCCCGGCGACCAGTACCGCCTCCACACCGTCAAAGCCGTCGGCCTCTCCGACGACCAGCGCAAACAATTCGACTCCGCCTGGCACATGAACGCCGGCGACTTCTACGACATCAACTACATGACCGAATTCCTCAAGAAAAACAGCTCTTTACAGTCCCTACGCGGCTACTCCGCCACCTGGAAGGCCCTCTCCGATCCCAACACCCACCTCGTCGACCTCACCATCACCTTCGTCAAAGGTGGAACCCTCATTAATGTCGACTAGCCCGCCCACGCAAATCACCCAAACCCGTATAGGCCTTCAGCCTACCCACACCACCCTCAGGAGCCGAATGACCGCTCGTAGGCATCTCACGCCAATTCTTGCACTTACCTTTACGCTCCTTCTCACCCTTACTGCCCGGGCGCAAGTGTCGGCGTACGGTTCGGCGGCCCTCACCGACTATGTCTTCTTCAACAACCATGACTCCGCAGCAAAGAGCGATACCGGTGGAATCATCGGTGGCGTGTTCTACAACTTTCCCATCCACAGCCGCTTGACGGCCGGCATCGATGCGCGTGGCTCCTACGCCCTTGGGGACCGTGGGGGAGCATTTGCGGCTGCCGCCCTGCGCATTGGCTTCGTTCCCGAGCGTGTGGCGCTTCGGCCCTATTTCCAGATCGGAGGCGGCTTGGTTAGTTCTACATTTTCCGTTCAACAACTTACCGGGCCCGTCGTTCAAGGACTCGCCATTCAACCCACCCGATTTACCAGTGGTGGCGTTGAGTTCGCTGCAGGTCTCGACCTCCGCCTAAGCCATTCATTCGATCTGCGTGCCCTTGAATTGGGCGCAATTGCCCCCGCAAATTCCACGGGGTCCGTCGGATCCGGTTGGCTCACTACGGGCGTCGTCTATCACCTTCCCAGACTTGGCCGAACTCCGTGACCTCCGGCTGATAAACTTGAACCAGCATGTTTGAAAACCTCAGCGACAAACTCCAGCGATCCTTCAAGAACCTCCGTGGCCAGGGCTCCATCACCGACGAGAACATCTCCGAGGCCCTCCGCGAGATCCGCCTCGCCCTCCTCGAATCCGACGTCAATCTCGACGTCGTCACCGAGCTCATCGAGCACATCCGCACCCGCGCCCTCGGCTCGCAAGTCGCCACCGCCCTCTCCCCCACCGAGCAGATCGTCAAAATCGTCCACGACGAGCTAGTCAACGTCCTCGGCCGCGACACCGCCCGCTTCCAGAAATCCTCCCAGCCGCCATCCGTCATCCTCATGGCTGGCCTCCAGGGCTCCGGTAAGACGACCACCTCCGGCAAGCTGGCCCAGTGGCTCAAAAAAGCCGGCCACCGCCCCATGCTCGTCTCGGTCGACGTCTACCGTCCCGCCGCCCGCGAACAGCTCGCCATCGTAGCCCGCTCCATCAACGCCAGCCTCTACGAAGGCAAAGTCACCGAAGCCACACCCGGCACCGACGCCGTCCTCCGCCTCGCCCGCGAAGCCAAGCGCGAAGCCGCCAGCTACGGCTGCGACATCCTCATCGTCGACACCGCCGGCCGCAACCACATCGACGACACCCTCATGGCCGAGATGGCCGCGCTCAAGAAGCTCCTCAACCCCAGCGAGATTCTCTTCATCGCCGACGCCATGACCGGCCAGGACGCCGTCAACTCCGCCAAGGCCTTCAACGACTCCCTCACCATCACCGGCGCCGTCCTCACCAAGATGGACGGAGACGCCCGCGGCGGCGCCGCCCTCTCCATCCGCCACGTCACCGGCGCGCCCATCAAGTTCCTCGGCACCGGCGAAAAGCCCGACGCCTTCGAGCCCTTCCACCCCGACCGCATCGTCTCCCGCATCATGGGCCACGGCGACATCGCCACCCTCCTCGAGCGCGCCGAAGAGCGCCTCGACCGCGGCAAAGCCGAGCAGTTCGCCAAGAAGGCCCTCTCCGGCGACGGCTTCACCCTCGAAGACTTCCGCGACCAGCTCCGCCAGATCAAGAAGATGGGCAGCATGAAGTCCATCCTCAAGATGCTCCCCTCGGTAGGCCCCTTCGCGGGCATGCAGCAGGCCGTCGAGAACGTAGACGAAGGCCAGTTCAACCGCGTCGAATCCATCATCAACTCGATGACGGCCAAAGAGCGCGCCGACCACGAGATCATCAACGGCAACCGCCGCAAGCGCATCGCCAAAGGCTCCGGCACGACAGTTCAAGACGTAAACAACCTCCTCCGCCAATACGCCCAGATGCGAAAGATGTTCAAAACCATGGGCGGAGGAGGCGGCATCAAAGCCCAGCAACGCATGATGAGCCAAATGCAAGGCCGCCAAAAATTCGGCAGATAGATTAGAATCTCCGCTCGGTACAAAAATCTTTCATCTTGAGGCTCGAATGCTCAACATCAAGAGTAGATCGTCGAGCGAAAGAAACATCTCTATGCGCTGTTCATTGCGCCGAGCCGCACACCTCTTCGTTGGCTGTGCGTTATTCTCGAGCGCTACGTTCGTCACTGCAGCGCAGGATTCGCCTGAGAAAGTAGCCGATGCAGTTGAGCGCGTCAAGCAACGCAACGTCGGAACAGGAATAGTAGATGCAAGCTCCTATGTTGAGATAATCGTCTATGGCCGGGCTGTACAGGCGATCCCAAGCCTAAAAGAATGGTTTGACCGAAGCCAGGATGAGGAAATGAAGGCAGAACTCGCATCTGCTTTAGTCAGGCTGCGCGACCCCGACAACACCTATTGGGACTTTCTGATAAACCGGGCAAACCCTGCAGTAGAAAGCGACGCCCCTTCTCCGCTAGGTGTTCGAAAGAAAACCATGGTGTGGCGCCCGAGTTCGATGCATGGGCTAAGGCACATAACCTGCCCGTTGAGGAAGCGGCTGCAGCCGTCCTTCAACTCCCGTTCAAGTTAGTGCCATTGGCCAAAACTGGGGATCCACGAGGAATTCCGCTTCTTAGAAAAGCTCTCCATCCCCTAATATCCTGATCCAAGCCACAGGGGCCGCCGGATTAGCCAAGGCTCAAGACAAAGCCGCGGTACCTCTCATCATTGAGACATGTAAGAAAACGCCAGATCTCATGGCGCATTTCATTGCGGAATCCATTAATCTACTTTTGACGACCCTCAGGCGGACAGTGAATTTCATCACTATTTCCCGGATGTAGACATTCACGAAGCAAAGCAGTTTCGTGGAAGCGATCCGTGGAGACGGCCATCCCAAATTCAGTGATTGGGTGACCATTGCATCACCTTTAGGGTGGGCGGGCGGGTGGCCCACACATGAAAAAGCACCGACACCTCGGGTGCCCCATTCATGCAGTCTCATCGCATGAGTGGGACATTCGCGCAAAGCGCGAACCGTTTTCAACCGCCATCAAAAGGGACAACACATCCCTCCAGAGCGTATCCTCCCACCCGAAAGCAGTTCTCGAAAACCGAGGGCACTGACATCTCGCGAGGAACGCGAGCGACCCACAGGAATCAACCGGCCAAATAGTCAGCGCGGGCTCCCCTATATAAATCACCAAAATAAAACTTCAGAAAGAAGGCAAAACATGGCTCTGATCTACACCTTAGTTAAGCAATGCCTAACTGACGTCAAGGACCCCGCCGGATTCTGGCAGATCGAAGGGGGCAACGTCCTGCAGGACAAAGAACCCATCGCCACCTATTCCAGCGTCAGACGAGTCGACTGTGGCACAACCGAGTTGAAAACCTCCATGCTGTGGACGACACTATTCTTCCTGAAAGGGAACTCGGAGAACATAACCCTTCACGGCGCCCATAATCTCTCCAGCGGCAGTGAAACTGGCAGCGTAAGCGCCGCGTCCCCGGCCTTCGCCGCGCACATAGGCAAGCAGTTCACGCGCGTCGCCAACACCCTGACAATCTCCTGAAATAGTCCGTGTCGCGGCGGGTGGCCCACCCTACGCCTCTCAACCAACCACAAAGGCTCGGGTGCCCCATCCTTCGCGGCCTCACTTCGGAGCCGAAGAGCTCTTCCGCCACGAAGACCTGACCGGCGCCGTAGTCTGCAATCTCGCCATCAACGGCTAAGGGTTCGAGACCCTCAAGGCGGTCGTCAAAGTTCGCAGATAAACTCAAAATCGAGACAATGATCAGCTCTGATCCATTGCCCGATCCCGTTTGTCCATCTCCGCTCACCAAACCAGCGGAGATAGTCGTGGCCTGTCTGGGATCCAGCAGCACGGCAGGCAGAGGGCAAGCCTTCAATTGGATCAGTGAACTGGAACAAAGACCCCGCAACCAGCGTTTTCGTTTCCGCAACTTCGGCATCGGCGGAGACCTCGCATACAACGCCCTCCAACGCATCCCTGCTCTGCTCGCTAGCCGTCCGCAGAAGGCAATTGTCTGGGTAGGCGGCAATGATGTCCTTGCGCTGGTCTCAAGCAAGGCCAGGCGCTTCTTTCGCATCTCGAAGCACCTCCCAACAGAACCATCGCCCGAATGGTTCCGCGAGAACCTTCAGGCAATTGCACGCCGCCTGAAAGCCGAGACCACAGCCACCATCGCCCTCTGCTCGCTGCCCCCAATCGGAGAAGACCCCTCATCTGCAAACCCGTTCCAAAACGAGCTCAATCAACGCATCGAGGAGCACACCGCAATCATCAGGCAGGTCGCACAACAAGAGCGCACCGAGCTATATCGCCATCCACGAAGCGATGCTCGCACAAATCCAGGCATCGCCCGGTCAGGCCTTTACCGCCTTCCGATTCCTTCCGTTCTACCGTGACGCCTTCCGCGTCCTCGCGCTGCACAAAACACCCGACGAGGTCGCCCAGCTAAATGGCTGGCGCTTTCACACCGATGGAGTTCATCTAAACAGCCGAGGCGGAATGATCGCAGCCGATCTCGTCCAGGAATTTATCGACAAATGAGACAACTCACCACGACCCAAAATTTGACATACGCCACCCCGAGACAGGGAGTGCCTTCGCCGACAAGCCCCAGCCCACCTTGGATCTGAGCCCCCGACCCGCTTAGGAAGTCCAGACCTAAAGTCTCTCGTTCGAATACTTTAGCACTTTTAGTACGGGGAGGGGGGGTATAGCCACAGTAAAGGATCCCCATTCACCGCCCCCTTTGTCTCATGCCATTGAGCGGGCACCCGAGGCATCACTCCATCTCCGACATCGTCCCATCCGACCACTTCTCCACCGGAACAAAGAACGTCGTCACCGGCTCTGGATCGGTCTGCGCGGCGAAGATCGGCGAGCCCTTGAGGTCCGCCCCCCATTTCGCTCCGTCCGTGGGCGGAACGAAGAACATCAGGTGCGGGTGCCAGGGGCCGGCCTTATCATTCAGGAGGCCCTGCTTCGACAGCATGAAACACATCGACCCCGGCTCCGGCGTCCCGAAGACCTTCGTCGCCACCGCCGCCTTCAGGCGCTCCTGTATCTGTTCCTTCGTCAACCCGGCCAGCACCCACTCCGTCCGCTTCAGGTACACCGGCAACACCGACCGCGCCGCCGCGGCGTTGAAGCACTGCGGCGAGCGCACCTTCGGGTTCCAGAACTGCGGGTCGTCGAAACCGACCGACCACGCGCGCTCCACCACACAGACGAAACCGTTCGTCCCCTTCGCTGCCGTCTCGTAGCCGTGCTCCCCAAGCACCAGCACCTCCGCATCACGGCTCACGCCCTCAGGCCCAGCACTTCGCGCCAGTGCAACCTCCTCCGCCACAGTCGCCGCGCGGTACTGCTCCAGCGGAGCCATCGCCGGATACGGCGCCTTTGCGCCCTGCGCCCACCCCGCCCCATCCAGGCCCAGAAGCACCACCCCTAACACTGTCCCAAGCGCCATCGTTCCAACCGTCCGATTTTTCATCGCACCAGCCTCCAGAAAAAAAGTCGCTTCACCCGCTTCGGTTCTCATCTCTCATATGTGGACACCGTTCACATGCAGCAATGTATCCGAACCATCTGTACACTGTCCACAACTACCGATGCCGAAGCCCGCAAAGACCCCGAAGCCGCCTCCCGCAAGGACCACCTTCCGCCATGGCGACCTCCACCGCACCCTGCTTGCGGCCGGAGTCGAGCTCGCCCGCACAGGCGGCCCCGCGGCCGTCATCCTCCGAGAGGCCACACGCCGCGCCGGCGTCGCCCCCAACGCCGCTTACCGCCACTTCTCCAGCCACGCCGAGCTACTCGCCGCCGTCCGCGCCCATGCCCTCTCACAACTCGCCCGCGCCATCGAGGCCGAGATCGCCGCCATTCCTCCCCGCCGCCGTGGAGCCGCGCTCGCCCGCGCCCACCTCCGCGCCGTCGGCATCGGCTACCTCACCTTCGCGCTCCACCAGCCCGGCCTCTTCCGTACCGCCTTCTCGAACACCCAGCCCGTCGCCGACGACTCCGACAAAGCGAAGACCGGCGCCAGCGGCCTCAACCCCTTCCAACTCCTCGGCCACGCGCTCGACCTCATGGCCCTCCATCGCCTCCTCCCCCCTCGCCACCGCGCACGCGCCGAGTATCTCGCCTGGTCTGCCGTTCACGGCCTCGCCTTCCTCATCATCGACGGCCCGCTCCACACCTCTACCCCCGACGAGATCGCAGCCCTCAGCGAACGCCTCATTCTCATGGTCGAGAGGGGCCTCTCCTCCTGAATTCGGCAGCACGCCGTGCATTCGAGCGGGCTGCCCACATCTAAACTCTCCCGGGAACTTCGGCGCTCCATACTCAAATCTGAGATGTATATGATTGAGCTCACGTGAGGGATCCCATGCCTCTTCCCACCACCATCGTGCCTTTCCTCTCCGTCCGTAACTCCGCCAAGGCCGTCGAGTTCTACAAATCCGCCTTCGGAGCCATCGAACTCCTCCGCGTCGAAGACCCCGGCGGGTCCGTGCTGGCCAATCTCTCGGTCGACGGAGCGAGCTTCTGGGTCTCCGACGAGTCCCCTGAGCACCAGAACTTCAGCCCCGAAACCCTCAACGGGGGCACCGTCCGCATGATCCTCACCACAGATGACCCCGACACTGCCTTCAAGCGTGCCGTCGACGCCGGGGCAACCGTCATCTGCCAAATAAGAACCGAACACGCCTGGCGCATCGGCCGCGTCGTCGACCCCTTCGGCCACCACTGGGAGATCGGCAAGCCCTTGCCAAAAAACTCTTGAACTCAGAGGCGCGAGCAGCACGCATTAAACCAACTCCGCAGGAGAGCCGCCATGGAATCGCCCTCCAACAATCAAAAGCCACTACACAGCGCACCCTTTGATGCAATCCACAGCCTGAAAAGACGCCGAAAACTAAATATTTCGAATCGTTACAAACCCATGAAAAACAGCATCATACCCTCCAGCAGCGAACCTTCGCTGCACGGAGAAGTGAAATGCTTATCCTTTTGATTGTCCTGATTCTGGTGTTCGGCTTCGGTGGTTACCGCATGGGTCCAGGTCTCGGCTACTACGGCGGAGGCGGCATTAGTCTCATCCTCACCATCGTTCTCATCCTCCTCTTACTCAAAGTCATCTAGCTCCGTCGTTCAACGCCAGGCCCATTCTTCGCGCCGTGGAGAATGGGCTCGTGGCCGTATCAAGTACGAGCGAACCGACCGTAGCAGTCCCCATCATGTCGCTTGCATTTCCCTGACTCACCCACTACATTTGGCTCCGGTAAACGATTCCACCGGAGAACCTCTTCCAATCATGCCCTTCACCCGCCGCCAGGCGCTTAAGCTCCTCTCCGCCGCAACCCCCGCACTCGCTCTCCGCCGCTCTTTCGCGCTAGCCAACCTCCCCATAACCTCCGGCCCCTACCAGGGCACACGCGAATCCCTCGCCACCTACCGCACCCCCTCCTGGTTCGCCGACGCCAAGTTCGGCATCTGGTCCCACTGGGGACCTCAATCCGCCATTGAATACGGCGACTGGTACGCTCGCCTCATGTACATCCAGGGCTCCGACCAGTACAACTACCACGTCCAGAACTACGGTCACCCCTCCAAAGTCGGTTACAAAGACCTCATTCCCCAATTCAAAGCCGCGCGCTGGGACCCCGACCATCTCATGGATCTCTACGCCAAAGCTGGCGCCAAATACTTCTTCTCCATGGGAGTCCACCACGACAACTTCGACATGTGGAACTCCAAATACCAACCCCGCTGGAACGCCGCGGCCACCGGTCCGAGGAAGGACATTGTAGGCATCTGGAAGATCGCCGCCCGCAAACGCGGCTTGCGCTTCGGCGTCAGCGAACATCTCTCCAACTCCTTCGACTGGTTCGCCCCCGCACACACCTCCGACGCCACTGGCCCACTCGCCGGAGTCCCCTACGACGGCACCCTCCCCGCCTACTCCGACCTCTACCACGATTACACCGGCATGCCCGCCGACTTCATCAAAACCGCCAAGGACATGGGCCGAGTAGCCCCCGACCGCTGGAAGCTCCAGTACTTCAATCGCATCAAGGACCTCATCGATCAGCATCAGCCCGACATCCTCTACACCGACGGCGGCATCCCCTTCGACGAATACGGCCTCTCTCTCGTAGCCGATCTCTACAACATCAGTGCAGCGCGTCACGGTGGCAAAGTCGAAGCCGTCTACGAGAGCAAGACTGCAACGGATTGCACCACCGGCACCTGCGCCCTCGACCGCGAGCGCGGCGTCCTCGACGACATCTCCCCCGTCCCATGGCAGACCGACACCTGCATCGGCCAGTGGCACTACAAGCGCGGCATTCAATACAAATCCGCAAAAAAAGTCATCGACCTCCTCGTCGACATCGTCAGCAAAAACGGCAACCTACTCCTCAACTTCCCCCTTCCCAACTCCGGCGAACTCGACGCCGACGAACTCGTCACCCTCCAGGGCATCACCGCATGGATGGCCGTCAACAGCGAGGGCATCTACGCCACCCGCCCCTGGAAGATCTACGGCGAAGGCCCCTCCACGAAGGTCGTCATCCAAAAAAACGGAAAAGAATTCGACCCCAACGAGGGCAAGAAGCCAGACCTCACCGCCGAAGACATTCGCTACACCACCAAGGGCCCCGTCATCTACGCCTTCGTCCAGGGCTGGCCTTCAAACACAGCGACGATCCCCGCTCTCGGCACAAGTAGCGCACAAAATCCGCCAAAGATCACCAGCGCTCACCTTCTCGGCTATAGCCAGCCCCTCCGCTTCACCCAGGAGCCCACTGGCCTCAAAGTAACCTTCCCCTCCGACCCCATCCCAACCGGAGCCATCGGTGTCACCCTCAAACTCACAACAACCTGATCACATCACCGAGTATCTTTCACCATCCGCACCACCTCAATCGTCTCGCCCTGCCCCACCGGCACCGCGACGCGATCCACCTCCACATATCCCTTGAGCGCGTACAGAGCCACCCCCGTCAAAGTACTCCCCATTTCAAATCGCTTAAACCCAGCCGCCAACGCAGCCTCTTCCGACGCCTTCAGAATCAAACTTCCCAATCCCATCCGTGCAAATCGAGGATGCACAAAGATCGCCCGCACCTTCGCCGCATCCACCGCAGGGTCCAGTAGCTCCGGAACAATCTTCTCCACCTGATTGTCTCCACCATACAGAGTCCTCCGTTTACTCCACCCACCACACCCAGCCATCTCCCCATCGCCAGTCAACGCAACAAAGTAAGTCCCATCCGCAATCAGCTGACTATCAATCGTGAACACAGTAGTCAGCGCCGCCTCAATCTGTGCCGCCGAATAATCCCCCGCTTGCAACCCACGCACCGAAGCATCAATCACCCTACGAATCCCCGCCACATCCTCAACCATAGCCACCCGCAAACGAAAGCTCCCCATCCCTGCAGTATAAAATCCGCCTTCCGTTTTAAAATCCGTGTTCATCCGCGCCAATCCGCGGTCGTTCATTTTCATCCTTGTCCAGCAATCCAGCGCAGGACTAAACTCCTCCCATGCGCCGCACAACCCTCCGCCTCCTCGCCACAATTTTCCTGATTCTTCCTCTCGCCGCCAACGCCCAGGACTGGGCCAAAGCCCGCCTCGAAGCCTCTCCTCGCCACCGAGAGTACGTCCCCATCAAGCACGGCGACCGCACCGTCCAAACCTTCGTCGTCTATCCCGAGGTCAAAGGCAAAGTCCCCGTCGTCGTCCTCATCCACGAGATCTTCGGCCTCTCCGACTGGGCCAAATCTATGGCCGACGACCTCGCCGCCGCAGGCTTCATCGTCGTCGCACCCGACCTCCTCTCCGGCTCCGGCGCCGAAGGTGGTGGCACCGACTCCTTCTCTGGCCAGGACGCCATCACCAAAGCCGTCTCCGGCCTCAACCCTGACCAGGTCACCGCCGACCTCGACGCCGTCTCCGACTTCGCCAAAAAAATCCCCGCTGGCAACGGCAAAATCGCCACCGTAGGCTTCTGCTGGGGAGGAGGCAAATCCTTTGCCTTCGCCACCCACCGCCACGACCTCTCCGCCGCCTTCGTCTTCTACGGCCCCGGCCCCGCTGACGTCACCACCATCACCGCTCCCGTCTTCGGCTTCTACGCCGGCAACGACGCCCGCATCGGAGCCACCCTTCCCGCCACCATCGCAGCCATGAAGGCCGCCGGCAAGCGATTCGAACCCGTCACCTACGACGGAGCCGGCCACGGCTTCATGCGCGCCGGCGTAGACCCCAGCAACACCGTCCCCGGCAACAAGACAGCCCGCGAAGAGGGCTTCAAACGCCTGGTCTCCCTCCTCAAAGACATGAAGACCGCGAGCATCCCCACCACCAGCAACAAAACCCTCGCAAAGAAATCCTCAACAACCAAATCCACCCCATCCTGCCACGACACCACCAAAACCGCAGCAATGTAATCCAACCACCAATTTGGGTGCCCCGTTCATGGCGCAGTTTCATCGCGACATGAACGGGTCGCACGGAAGCGCGAAATCCTCCGCACCTATAATTAACCGGTGACCTCCCGCACCCTGCCCTTCAAGACCAGCTCGACCAGATCACCCAGAACACCCGCGCTCTCGTCCAGCCCGAGCGCCTCGCCATCTCCGAGCAGCTGATAGCCAACCTCTTCGCCACAGGCATCGAGGACCGCATCCTCCCCGTCGGCGCCAAGGTCCCTGCCTTCACCCTCGAAGACGCCCGCACCGGAAAACCCGTCAACTCAGCCGATCTCCTCGCCCTCGGCCCACTGGTCATCAACTTCTTCCGTGGCCGCTGGTGCCCCTACTGCGTCACCGAGCTCGAAGCGTGGCGCGAACTCCACCCTCAACTCCGCGAGCGCGGCGCCCTCTTCGTCGCAATCTCCCCCCAGACCACCCGCCAGAACAACTTCGCACTCCAGCAGCACGCGCTCAACTTCCCGCTGCTCGCCGACCCCGGTTGCACCGTAGCCGAGCAGTTCGGCCTCGCCTACACCGTCCCCACCGAGTACCGCCGCTACTACCAATCCATCCTCGTCAACATTCCCTTCAATAACGCCGGCCTGAACTACCAAACCGCCACCGAAGCCAGCTGGCGTCTCCCTCTCCCCGGCGTCTTCGTCATCGCACAAGACAACACCATCCTCTTCAGCCAAGCCCACGCCGACTTCCGCGTCCGCCCCGAACCCACCGAAATCCTCGCCGCCCTTGATCGCCCATAACCCAAGGCCCACCGCTATTGAACTGGAACGAGCCGATTCGAAAGCAACGGAACTCAAACCCCGCTCCGTTTCAGGCAGAACCGCCCAGCAAGCGCCGTACGCGTCCTGCCACATCCCCAGGGTTCAGCGCCACAGCTGCCGACAAATGCATGGCAGCCGCCAAATACCGGCCATCAAGATAATCCTGCCCCGCAACACGCATCTGCAGCTTAGCTGCATCGATCCGACGTCGAGCTAACCGCGACCAACCGTTCTGCGGTTGTGTCGTCATAAATTGTTCAAATGTCAGTTCCGGAATTTTTTTGAGACGCCGATGGTACGAGTCCTCCGTCCAACGCGTCTTCTCCTGCATCTCGGCAAACACGCGGTAGGTGTTTGCGCTCGTTTGAAAGCGATACGCAACGAGCGGCTCCTGCAAAACCAAAACTTTACCCGCCTCCGCCAGTCGGCACTCCAGATCCCAATCATCTACTGGGTAATACGATTGCCTGAACCCATGAATAGCTCGCAGTGCTTCCGTTCGGACGAACATCGTCGAACCCAGCAGGCTGCCATCTTTGAGCGGCTCATACTCCCTGATCTCGCCTGCCGCCATAGTGAGCTTGTCGGTGTTCGACCACCGACGCTTCGTTCCAAATTTTGTGTTGTAGGCGAAAAGTCCGATCGCGTCCGGCTGATCTTCCAGCATCTTCAATTGCCGCTCCAACCGATGAGGAAAACTAATGTCATCCTGATCGTTGCGAGCGATGTAAGATGCCTTCGCCTCCTCAATTCCCCTATTCAGCGCGTGGCAAAGTCCGCCATTTTCCTTGACGATAAGGCGAATCCTGTCATCCTTCATCGATCGGACGATATCTCCGGAAGCGTCGGTGCTTCCATCATCGATCACCAGCAATTCGAAATCAGTGAAACTCTGAGTCAACAGCGACTCGAGCGTCTCACCGAGATAGACTGCCCCGTTATACACAGGCACAACAACTGTCACCTTAGGAGATCTCATCGATTGCGTGGTTTCCACCAAACGGTCAGGTTGATTTATCTAGAGAGCAATATTTCTCTTCGAAGTAATAATCAGCTTGGAACTTCTGTCCCTGCAAGAGCTGCAACTACTACCTTCCCTCACACAACCAGATCGTAGCAGGTAAGGTTTTGTTCTCCAAAACCATCTGCCTGAGAAGCCGCCGAAAAATCATTATTTTTGAAAGGGTGCGGCTTCAGCAGCGGCCGCAAGTGCCCATCACACTCTTAGCCTGGTCTAGTCTGCCCGACCCAACGCCTCGTTCTACAGAGTCGGCCCATCGAACACGCGTCAGCCCGGCGTAGCAGCCATCCGAAAAAATGAGTGCGAAGAGTCTTCGCACTCATTCAACAAACTCTAAGAGAGAATCCAATCCTGTTGGGACGCTCCCGGCGCCCCAACAGGAGTGAACACTTACGCTCGCTTCTTGCGGAACAGCGCGCCCGCAGTACCAAGCAAGCCGGTCCCGAGCATCAGCAGCGTGCTAGGCTCCGGAACAACCCCGCTACCATTCGATATCGTACCCTCGAAGTCCAAACCCGAAGGATCGCCGGTTCCGCCTGCAGGGCCCGTACCCGCCTGAAGCACGACAAACGTCAAGGTGTTATCAGTGTCTAGAAACGACCCGCTACCGGGAAGCCCAACGTTAAAAACCTCCTGGCACGTGATGCCGATGCCCGTCTCGCAATGAGTATCGCCACCACCGTCAGCCGGTTGAATCTCAATGCCATTAAGCAAAACGGACGCCGTATCGTCGGCAAGAACACCGATCGATCCAGAGTAGCCCGCCAGCCCCGTACCAAGGTCCAGCGTGAAAGTATAAGTGCCAAAATTTGGATTAACCGTACCGGTAGGACCGGCAGTGGAGGCGACGCCTATCCATTCCGAACCGGGAATTGCGGCAGCCCAGGTTGGCGTTACACCGGTCAATGCAAAGCTGGTGCCGATATTTGTAGAGAAATTGAAAGGTGCCGGTGCCGTAGTAGAGGTATAAATCGTATCAACCCCGACAGTGGACCCTGCCTCGCTTGCAATTGTAATAGTGTCAGCGGAAGCGAAAGCGGTCGTAAGTACTAGCCCCGCTCCCAAGGCGCAGAATTTAGAGTGAAACTTCATATATGGATTCTCCTGAAGTCCGCATTTGAGCGGGATTTCTAAAACGGGGCCCCATAACCATCCGCACCAGAACAGTGCGAACTATGAACTCCAGCTCAATAATCCAGAGTTCCTTACTCAGCTTTCATGCCACTGAATAAGCACCTCAATCGCCAAACCTAGAGATATATACATCAACCACTTAGCGGGAGCCAAAGTGGTGAATATGCATTTTAATGCATACAACTTGGCTAAAGTCGTACCTAATTTGGCCCATACGACTCAGTTTCGACCTAAATATAAGCTTTTACCTGAAACAGACGGTTATAACGTAATTCTATTCAACGTCTTTTAACAAACTAAACCGCCGAGCCGAAGGCCATATCGATCAGTGTCTTCTCCTCGATCTCATGGGCCTTGGCCGAACCCGTAGCCGGAGTCGCACTTGCACTCCGTTTCACACTCAGTACAGCGCGATCCCCAACCATACGTCGCAGCTCCGGCATGACATAGAAGAGCGCGCCCATATTAGCTGGTTCCTCCTGCACCCAAACGATTTCCTGAGCCCCCGGATGCTGATCCAGCGCCGCTTGCAACTCCTCCTCTGGCCACGGATACATCTGCTCCAGAAAGATGATGCCGACGCTCATGTCCTTGCGCTTCTCCCGTTCCACGCGCAAGTTGTGCCCGATCTTACCACTACACACCAGCAGTCGTCGAGGATTCCGTACATCATTATCCGGCAGCACATTCAAAAACTTGTCCCGCGAGAACTCCGCCAGCGAGCTCGAAGCATCCGGATGCCGCAGCATGCTCTTCGGCGTAAACACCACCAGCGGCTTCCTCCATAACCTCAGCGCCTGCCGCCGCAGCAGATGGAAGTATTGCGCCGCCGTCGAAGGCTGGCAGATCTGGATATTGTCGTTCGCCGCCAACTGCAGATACCGCTCAATGCGCGCGCTCGAGTGCTCCGGCCCCTGCCCTTCATACCCATGCGGCAGCAGCATCACGATGCCGGATAACAGCCCCCACTTCATCTCTCCCGCCGCAATGAACTGGTCGATAATAATCTGCGCGCCATTCGCAAAGTCTCCAAACTGCGCCTCCCAAAGTACCAGGGCCTCCGGATAATCCCGTGCAAACCCATACTCGAACCCCAGGACCGCCGCCTCAGACAGCAGCGAGTTGTACACCTCGAACCGCCCCTGCTTCTCAGTCAAATGAGACAGCGGCGTATACCGCACCTCGGTCTCCGTATCCACCATCACCGCATGGCGCTGATTGAACGTCCCACGCTGCGAGTCCTGTCCGGTCAACCGCACCAGCACACCCGCCTCCAGCAGCGAAGCAAACGCCACCAACTCGGCCATCCCATAATCGAACGGCCGCGTTCCTGCGCCCATCTCCTCACGCTGCTCAAACAGCTTCTTCACCTTCGGGTGGATATGAAAGCCCTCTGGATAAGCCGTAATCCGCTTCACCAGCTCATTGACGCGCTCCGCCGAAAGCCCCGTCGTGACTTCATACTCCGGCAGCAGTTCACAGCCCTTATAAGGATCCCAGTAATCCGGCAACTCCGAGAGATGCGGTATCTCCTCCGCCTGAGTCGCAGTCTTCTGATCCTCCAGAAACTCCTGCTGCACCGCCTGCACTTCCTTCGTCGGATCGACCCCGATGCGCTGCGCATACAGCTGATACAGCGGCGCACGATCCTTGATGATCGCGTACCGCCGAGGCTGCGTCACCGTCGGATCATCCACCTCGCTATGCCCATGCTTGCGATACCCCACCAGATCCACCACAACATCAGACCGGAACTTGTGCCGGTACTCTGCCGCAATCGCAGCCACCCGCACCACCGCATCCGGATCCTCCGAATTCACATGGAAGATCGGAACCGGCAGCCGCTTCGCAATATCCGTCGAGAACCGCGACGAGTTCGACTCTTCCGGCAGCGCCGTAAACCCAAGCAGATTATTGACGATCACATGCACCGTGCCGCCCACGTTGTATCCATGCAGCGTAGCCATGTTCAGCGTCTCAGCAAGAATCCCCTGCCCCGCAAACGCCGCGTCGCCATGAATAATCATCGGCATCACATTCGCTTTGCCGCCCTTGCCGATGCGCTCCTGCTTCGCCCGCGTCCTTCCCAGCACCACCGGATCGACTGCCTCCAGGTGGCTCGGATTCGAAGCCAGATGCAGCCCGATCACGTGCCCATCCGGCGACACATACTCACCCGTCGCCCCGATGTGATACTTCACATCCCCGCCACCCATCGTGCTGCGCGGATCAACATCCTCAAACTTGGTAAAGATCTCCGAAGCCGGCCGGCCAATCGTGTTCGTCATCACGTTCAGTCGCCCGCGATGGCTCATCGCAATCATCGCCTTCGTCACGCCACACCCAGCGCTCGACTCCAGCACGCGATCGAGAAACGGAATCAGCGCCGTCAGTCCCTCCAGCGAAAATCGCTTTGTCCCCAGATACCGCGACTGAATCACCTGTTCAAAAACGTCCGCGCGAATCAGCTGTGTCAGAACATGCGCCTGGTCGGCCTTCAGAGCCTTCCGTTCCATCTTCTCCTGAATCCACTGCCGATGTTCGGGGCTCGGAATATGCATGAACTCGACAGCAATCGTGCTGCAGTAGTAGCCACGCGCCTCAGCAGCAAACTCACCCTCAGGCGCCGGCGTCGGAAACGGCTCCGGTGGCAGATATTGTCCCAGCGGATCAAGCGAAGCCTGCAGGAATCCCCACCGGCGAAAGATATCAAATACGACTTCCCGTTCCTGCTGCTCTGCTGCTGACGCTGTTATAGATAGCGCCTCTGCCTTCGTGGCCATTGCTTCCTCGCTCCAATATCTATTCGCGAAAAAACTCCTTTTTCGCGTACCTCTTTATGCTAGCCCTTTCGGAGCCGCCTCGCACGTCCCACCCAAAAACTTGTCCCCGCGGGCGATTACCCAAAAGATGCAGATGAAAAGTAATTGTGCGAAAAACACGAATCGACGAGCGAAACAAGCTCTAATCAAAATCGCTGTTTTGAAAGCGCGCGGCTTCGCAGTGCGCTGAAGAGTTGCTTTGAAACGGCTGAAGAGTCCTTGCTTTGAAACGGCTGAAGAGTCCTTGCTTTGGAAGGGCTGAAAAGTCCTTGCTTTGAAAGGGCGCGGCTTCAGCCGCGCCGCCAGACGAATAAATTAACGGGGCTTTAGCCCCTGAGGGAATCCTGGTACGGTCCAACATACTTAATCAGATCTTCCCCTAAGAGGCACCAGCGATATAAACGGATAAGCGAAGTCCAAGTAGTTTCCTCTCAAATCGGCTTTTTATCAGCTTTTATCCTTTTGATCACAGTTACGCCGTCGTCTCCTCTACGCCTAAAGAGTGGCACTCTGCAGCCAGGGCTGGAACTCCTCTTCGCCAAACCCATGCACCTCACTCCGCGTGGGCTTGCCTGAAGCAACCGCCAGAATCTCCTCAAAGATAAGCGCCCCGGCCTCCTGCACGCTCTGCTCGCCGTCGATAATCGTCCCGCAATTAATATCCATATCGTCGGACATTCGCTTATAAAGCGCTGTATTCGAAGCCAGCTTTAGCGAAGGCGTAGGCTTGCAGCCGAATACGGAACCGCGCCCCGTCGTGAAGCACAGCATGTTCGCGCCGCCCGCAACCTGCCCGGTCGCCGACACTGGATCGAACCCCGGCGAATCCATAAACACAAGCCCTTTCGTCACAACCGGCTCTGCATACAGATAAACCTCATTCAGATTCGTCGTCCCGCCCTTCGACACCGCGCCCAGCGACTTCTCAAGAATCGTCGTCAGCCCACCCGTCTTATTTCCCGGCTGCGGATTGTTATCAATCGAGCCCTTATGCCGCGCTGTGTACTCCTCCCACCAGTGAATCCGCTCAATCAGCTTCTCTGCCACCTCAGGCCGCGACGACCGCCGCGTCAGCAGATGTTCCGCCCCATAAATCTCCGGCGTCTCCGACAGAATCGCCGTCCCGCCATTCCGCACAAGCATGTCCACAGCCGCGCCCAGCGCAGGGTTCGCGCTGATGCCCGAGTAAGCATCTGACCCGCCACACTGCAAACCCACCACCAGCTCCGAAGCCGGCACGCGCGTACGAGTCGCCTCGTTAGCCTGCTCTAGCAGCTCGTACACCGTTGCGATCCCCTTCTGCACGGAAGCCGTCGTCCCGCCCTCCTCCTGAATCGTCGCCGACCGAAGAGCACCCGAACTTCCCGTCAGAGCTACCAGCGAATCGATCTGGTTGGTCTCGCACCCAAGACCAAGCAGCAAGACACCCGCAAAGTTCGGATGCGTCGCATAACCAGCAAACACACGCCGCAAAAGATCCGCCGGCTCACCATGTTCAGCCATCCCGCAACCAGTCCCATGCGTGATCGCCACCACACCATCCACATTCGGATAAGCGCTCAACACCTCAGGCGTAAAGTGTGCCGTAATCCGCCGCGCCACCGAAGCCGAGCAGTTCACAGTGGTAAGAACACCCACATAATTCCGCGTACCTACCCGTCCATCCGGCCGCACGAAACCAAGAAAGCTGACGATCTCCTCTGGCCGCAAAAATCTGGTCGGGCGCGCCTCGGCACCAATGGAATAGTCCCGTTCAAAGTCTCCGGTTACCAGGTTGTGCGTGTGAACATGGTCCCCTGCGGCAATCGACTGTGTGGCAAAACCAATGATCTGATTGGACTTGCGAATGGGTTGTCCAAACCCGATGGCCCGTAATGCTACCTTGTGTCCCGCAGGAACGTCAGAGACCGTCGTAATCCTAAAGTCTTCAAGGAATTGCGCTGCCGGAACCGGTTGCAACGCCACGGCAACATCATCGGCATCCCCGAGCTTAAGCATATGGGCCATCAAAACGTCCTATCTTCTCAAAACACTGCCAACTGGTAGTTTAGTCCATAACAATTGGTACGACCACACTCTACTCCTAAAACATGTTTCCAAAAAGGGGGTCATTCTTTCTTCCGTCTACGATTCTTGCAAATCCTCTTTCCAGCCACACCTGATACCCCAATCCCACCAAAAAATCTTGTCAAGCCTAAAAACCACATAACTATAAGAAAATAATCAGGATACACGCTGCCTATTAATTCTATTCGATCTGTTAAACTGATTACAGAGATCAAAAGATCCCGGCTAAGAGCCGGGATTTCGACGTTAAGCCCATAACTCTTTTAGAAAGACGATTTTACCCGTAAACCTCATGGATAGAGGATTTTAGCGACACCTGTTTTTCTATCTAATTGCAAATATTGGACTTATAAATCGATCCCCCCCCGGGGGGGGGGTACCCCTCCCGCCGTCCAAACTATAGTGAAGGAATGGTAATCGCGTTGAGGTCGTTCGGCCTGACGGCAACTCTGTTAGCAGCTTTACTCGGAACCAGTGCACAGGCCCAGACCGCAGCTCCACAGGACACGCCCACGCCCCAGGAAGCCGTCCGTCCCCTCCCGGACATCCCGACCCTGATGCATGAGGTCGAGACGCACCAGAGAGCCTCTGAGACCATCCAGAAGGACTACCTCTACCACGAGGTAGCCACCGAGCAGGAAAGCGACGGCCACGGTGACCTGAAAAAGAACGAAACCACCGAATACGACGTCTTCTGGCTCAACGGAGTGCAAGTCCACAAGCTGATTCGCAAAAACGGCAAGGACCTCACCGCCGACGAGCAGAGGAAAGAAGACGAACGCATCGACAAAGAGGTCGCAAAGGCCAAAGACAGACGCACCAGGGCGGAAGAGAAAGGTGAGGAGACCGACTCGCACGGCCACGAAGAGATCACCGTCTCCCGCTTCCTTTCCCTCGGCAGCTTCACCAATCCACGGCGGGTCCAGATCAACGGACGCGACACCATCGCAGTCGACTACACAGGAGACCCAAAAGCCAAGACCCGCAATCGCTTCGAAGAGGTAATTCGCGACCTGACGGGCACCATCTGGGTCGACGAACAGGATCGCTCCATCACCCGCATCGAAGGCCGATTCGTAAACGCCTTCAAGATCGGCGGCGGCCTCGTCGTAAACATCAAAAAGGACACCACCTTCGCCTTCGAGCAGCGAAAAGTAAACAGCGAAGTCTGGCTCCCCGCCAGTGTCGATGCAAAAGGAGCCTTGCGCGCGCTGCTCTTTTACAATATCAACGGTAATATCCGCGTAGTCGACTCTGACTACCGCAAGTTCAAAGCCACCTCAACGATTCTCCCCGGCATGAGCACAGTCGACGATCCCAGCGCACCAACAGACCAACCCGCATCTCCTCCGCAGCCACAATAGCGAAGCGATTTTCAAGAAGTCGCTGTTACGCTGATCCACAGAGGACCTTCAATGCGACGATGCCGCACGATGTGGATTGCTGGCCTGCTGATAGCAATCGCAACCAGCACCCAGGCGCAACAAGCACCCGACAAAGCCGCAATGGATCGAGACCTGATGGAGATCTCGGTCCCTCAACTCGAGCAACTCTACGCGAAGCATCGCTACACCGTAACCCAGGTAACGCAGTGGTATCTCGACCGCATCGCCCGCTACGACGGAACCTATCGCGCTCTCCTCAAGGTCGACGCCGAAGCCGCGCTTCGTAGAGCCGCCGAGGAAGACGCCGAGCCAAAGAGCACACCACATAGCGCCCTCTGGGGCGTTCCGATCGTCGTCAAGGCGAACACCAGCGTGAACGGCTGGATTACAAGCGCCGGCTGGAAAGGCTACCTGATCCCCGGCAAAGAGCTTGTAGCGCCACGCGACGCCATGGTAGTCGCACGTCTACGCGCCGCGGGAGCAATCCTGCTGGGCCAGACCAACATGCCCGACTTCGCGGCCAGCGACACCAACGTCAGCACCGCAGGCGGACGAACCGGAGACGCCTACGACGTACGCTTCTCCCCTGGCGGCTCCTCCGGCGGAACCGCAACCGCGGTAGCCGCCAACTTCGCCGTCCTCGGAACCGGAACCGACACGGCGAACTCTATCCGCCAGCCCGCCGCGAACAACAGCCTCGTCGGCGTACTGCCAACCCGAGGACTCACCAGCATCGCCGGTATCCACCCCCTCGACTGGCTCCGCGACAACACCGGCCCGCTGGCCAGGGACGTCACCAGTGCCGCCATCGCCCTGGATGTCATGCAGGCCGAAGACCCGCTTGACGCATGGACCAGAGACAACACGCACAAGACCCAGTCCGGCCCATACACGAAGTACCTAAAGAAAGATGCTCTAAAAGGAAAGCGCTTTGGCGTTCCGTGGTTCATCCTCGAAGGCTCCCCGAGCGTTTACGGTACCGGCCCTGACGCTCCCCCACACGGTGGCGCCGTCGCACCAGAGACACGAGCAGCCTTCATGAAAGCAGTCGACCAGCTTCGAGCAGCAGGAGCGACAGTCATCATCGACAAGGAGATTCTGCCCGAGAGCTTCTTTGCTGTAGTCCGCAAGATGAACACACGGCCATACCGCAGAGAAGGAGTAGATGGATTCCTGCGCGACTTCGGCCCATCGCAGTATCACTCTGTTGCCGAGTACGAAGCAGCAACTGGCGAAACCTTCCCCGCCTTCATGGTCGGAGGAGTCCGCCCCGGAAAGGACACAGGCGGAGCACTCGAACAGCGCAGCATTGAGACCGATCCCGACCGCGAGGCAAACTTCTATGGACCACAGAGGGAGGCGCTGGACATCTACGAAGCGACACGCAAACGATGGCGGTTGGACGGATTTGTCTATCCCGCGCTTCAGATCCCCACCTACGACGAAACGCTGCCAGGAGCCTCAACTGCTGGCCCATACAGCGAAACAGGATGGGTCAACCGCATCGGAGTTCCTGCAGTATCAGTTCCTGGAGGCTTCTACGCAAACGGACTGCCATTTGGGTTGGAGATTTCAGGTGTTCGATGGAAGGACGGTGACCTGCTGGGCTATGCGTATGCCTACGAGCAGTCAACACATAATCGAAGAGATCCTAAACTAGCAGAAGGAGCACGATGAAAGAAGCTCCTGCAGGTTCAATAGAAATCGACTTTAAGGCTTAAAAGCAGAGGGATAGCCTGAGCCATCCCTCCCGCAAAACTTGGTCGAAGACGTGCGCTAAACCTTAGAGAGGCTGAACGTCAGAAGCCTGCCAGCCCTTGGGGCCCTTTACCACGTTGAACTGAACTGCCTGGCCTTCCTGGAGGCTCTTGAAACCGTTCGAATTGATCGCCGAGTAGTGCACAAACACATCCTCGCCGTTCTGACGGCTGATAAAGCCAAACCCCTTGGCATCGTTAAACCATTTTACTGTTCCCTGTTCCATGTTGTTTCTTTCCTTGTTTACTACTGAATTTTGCCGTAGATCCAAATCGGGGTTCGTACATTGTCTAGCTTTGCAGAAAACCAATCTGTTTCAAACGATGAGTGAAGGTTAGCATACTTGGCAAGTTTTTTTTCGATAATCGACTAAATACTTTTGTTTGCACTACTTTTAGTGCAGTTCTGGTCCCAGAACCCAATGATTCCTCATGGGTTGATCGAAAACTGCCAAACAGCCGGCTAAGATCAAGCTGACAAATGGGAGTGCACGATCTGTTCGGCACGAGCAAGAACCTCGTCCAGCGTCAGGGTCGTCGAGTCGAGGATGACGGCGTCGGCGGCTGGCTGCAGGGGCGATTCGACGCGATTGCGGTCGCGTGCGTCCCGCTCCTTCATCTCGCGGAGGATAGCTTCCTGTTTTGCCCGCTGCTCATCTGTAACCTGTGGGTCGGGAGCGGACAGTTCCGTCCGTCGAGAATCTTGGTTGAGCATTTGAAAAGAGGGAGTTACCTGACGGTAGCGACGGTCGCCGCGAACCTCAGGAGCAGCATCGAGAAAGATTTTGACCTCCGCGTCGGGGAACACGGCAGTACCGATGTCACGGCCTTCCATGACCACGCCTCCCCCGGCACCCAGTGCCCGCTGCTGCTGCACCATCCAGGCGCGGAGGCGTGGGTGAACAGAGACCTTGGAAGCGGCGGCAGTGACGTCGGCTTCGCGGACTCGACGGGAGACATCCTGGCCGTCGAGCAGAACGCGGTTGCCTTCGACCTGAGGCTCAAGGGCAATGCGCGTGTAGGCTGCTAGATCGAGCAGCGGCCCTTCCTCGTCAAAGGACAGGTCGTTCTCGATGGCCTTGAGGGCGAGGGCGCGGTACATGGCTCCGGTCTCTAAATTCAAGAAACCGAAGCGTCGGGCGAGATGGGCGGCGAGTGTGCTCTTGCCAGCGCCAGCGGGCCCGTCGATGGCAATGACGGGGCGATGGCGTTTGGCAGTCGCAGGCTGGGGCGATTGAGGTGTTTCTTTTGTCTGGCTCATTCGGCGGTCTTATCTTACTCGGATTTGTACTTTCGAGAAGGGGGTCGTTTGCCGAAGGGCTTCTTATTGTCTTTGAACTTGTCGAAGGTGCTCGCTGGCTTGCCCGAGCTGCCTGCGGACTTACCTGCGAATTTACCCGCTGGCTTTCCGGATTTAGCAAAGGGCTTTTTGCCGTAAGGCTTTGAATCGGCGAAGTCTGACTTGCCTTTGGAGGCGTAGCTGGATTTTCCTCCCGCTCCGAAGCTTTTGGGCCTGTCGCTGAAACCTTCGCTGGATTTGGCGTAGGGTTTCTTCGCTCCGAAGGTACGGCGCGGTCTTGCTTCGGAGTCACCTGCGCCCTCCGATTGGAAAGAGCGAGCGGGACGGTCTGGACGGTCAAAGCCTTCGCTGCGTGCTCCTGAGAAATTGCCGCGAGGGGCATCGAATTTGCGATATGGCGGGCCAGAACGCGGACCTTGTTCCGAGCGGTCGCCACGGCCAGCGCGATCGCGCGAGAAGGAAGGTTTGTCTCCGAAGTCACGGCGCGGTGGACGGGAATCACCGAAGTCTCGGCGTGGCGGACGAGAGTCAGAGTATTCGCGACGCGGCGGGCGCGATTCACCGGAACCAGCTTCGGAGCGAGAGGCATAGTCGCGACGCGGTGGACGGGAGTCACCGAAATCGCGGCGGGGTGGACGGGATTCGCCGTCGCGGCGGAAGGACTTACCGGCGAAGCCTTCGCGCTTGCGGTCGAAGTTGCCGGGCTTGGAGAAGGTCCTGCGGGGTGGACGGGATTCGCCTGCGCCCTCTTCGGAACGTGGGGCATAGTCGCGACGGGGTGGACGTGCTTCGGAGGAGTCGCTGTCGCGGCGAAACGTAGGTCGGTCACCACCCATGCGGGATTTGCCGCCAAATGATGGGCGGGAACCGAAGGATGGCTTGGAGCCAAAGGAAGGACGCTTGCTTTCGCGGTCGAAGCTAGGCTTGCGGGCGTAGGGACGTGCTGGCCGCTCACCGGTTGAAGCTTCTGCCTGATCCGTAGGCGGCTCGGACTGGAAGGACCTGGGGCGACGCACGGGGCTGTCGCGCTTCTCTTCGTCCCATGGCTTGGAGTAGTCGGGCTTGGCGTCGCGATTGAAGGGGCGACGTTCGCGGTCGGGAGCACCAGTGGGTGCGGGTCGGTTGATGAATCCTGTTCCGACCTTGCGCGGCTTGGGGACGAACTTGGTGATGCGTGGCGTCTCGGGAGTGTCGCCCTCGGTGGTGGTAACGATGGCGTCTATGTCATCGGGGGCCGGGGTGACGACGATGGGTGCGAAAGCAGGCAGTTCGCCTGCAACGTGGACGACTGTCTTGCCTTCGATCGCGATCGTCTCGAGTTGGCGGGCCGAGATGAGGGCGTGTACCACATCGCGGATGCGTGAACGGGCAGCGACTGGGGAGAGGAAGGTTTCGATCTCATCTTCGGTCGCAACGAGGGACTGGCCTAGGTAGAGGGAGATGAGGGCGGATAGGGCTGTGGGCTGTCCGGCGTTGGCTCCGGCCTTGATCTGCTTGGTGAAGCGAGTGGTGGTTAGCTCCCATAGGGTGGGGGCGCCATCGGGTTGGGGGATCGGGATGACGCGGAGGTGCTGCCAGAGCTCGGTGAGGGCGCGTAGGACTGCGGCCTCGGTGACCTCCTTGCCCAGCTGGGTGGTGAGGTCGTAGGCGCTCATGGTGATGCGCTCGGCGAGCAGATTGTAGGTGGCGAGTGCGAGCGGGGAGACCTTGGTGGGGCCGCTGGTGACGGGCGGCTGCTTCCAGGCCTTGTCGCCGCGGAGGGTGAAGATGTAGGGGAACGCGAGTGGGGAGACGACGAAGTCCGGGGTCTCGGTGCCGGTTCCGGTGGGAGAGCCGAGAAGGTTGAGTGGGACTGCTCCACCGTCTGCGATGAGGCGGGCCAGGAGGCTGCGTGGCTGCTCGGTGTCGGCTAGAGAGGGAGTGGCGTTCGCGGCGCCGAGGATGGACTCTACGAAGGTGGGCGCGGGCGTTGGGAGCTGCTGGGCGCGCGGCGTGTAGAGGACCAGGCCGGAGGTGTTGAGCCAGTCGCGGAGCATGTTGATGGTGAGGATTGGATCGCCATTGTGGCGCCAGTGCGCGAGGCGGGCGGCGGCGAGCTGGTCGGCCGAGGGAGTGCTTAGGTTACTCAAGGTGTTGCCTTCCTGCTGGGCGATTCTCTGTGAGAGTGCGCGCGCAGCAATCCTTCAACCTGGGCTGAAGGAGGGACGATCTTTTTGGTGCGAGTGGAGCGACGTGAGACTCGGTACGTTACTAGGCCCGTTGCGCGTCTTTACAAGGATACCGCAAAGTGATGATCTTCGGTTTTGACGCTGCGGACTTTGTGGGGTACCCCCACCCCCCGGCAATAAGTCCCAAAGTATTCAAAGCAGATACTTTAGGTCCGGACCTAGGTTTCGGGTTCTCACCAAGATCCGACCGCACAGGATACGGAATGTCTCCGCTGATCCCTACTTCTATTAGAACAGAGTCAGTGGAATTAGTAGGCGATCTCTATCTTGCTTGTTTTCTTGTCGTTATGAGGTTTGGGGGCTTGACAAGATTTTGGCTTCACTGCGAACGCTGGCATGCATTGATTGCGCGATGCAAAGCCCCACACAGTCTTCCCTGTTATGAGGAATGTGTGGGGCATTTTGTTGTTGATAGCTTGTCTGAGCCGGTTTGTTACCCGGCCTTAGGGCCTTAGATCGTCGGCGAAAATGTCGCCAGTATCGTGACGAAGATCAACCCAAAAACGATCACCAGCAGCTGCCACCATCGATCCAACCAACCCGCCGACTCATTCGACGAACTCATCGCAACTTCCTCCTTTACCACTCCCAAATCCTAACTGAGAACAACATCTGCCTCAACCGGCTCCCCCAATGCTAGTCATCGTCCGGCGTACTGTAGACGACGGCGCACCAGTTCAAATATGCCGAGGGCTCCGCTTGCGAGCAGTGTGAGAGAGGATGGTTCCGGTGTAGAGGAGGCGAGAGGAACACCATCGACCAGCACTTCGGTGGTGTAAGTGTCGCCAACGGAGGTGAGTACCAGGTCGCCCCCTGAAGTAGAGGCATAGATAGGACAGTAAAAGGGTGGGAAATTCATAACGCAAGTGCTACCGAGAAATGACGGCATCGTTGGAATGACGAGGAAATGGTCGAAGTCCCCTCCATACCGAGGCACGATGCTGGTCAGGCTCCCGGAGTAGTCAAAATCAACGTCGTCCCGACCGGTGCCCGTGAAAGTCCCAAGGCCTCCAACAGTAAACGTTGTCGTCAAACCGTTCATAAGCTCGAAGAAGATTTCGCCTGGGACCTCTGCGCAGTTGAATGAGGGATCGACCTGACAGGCTGCCAACTGCGCCGTAGTAAACGAGCCGCTATAGGTCAGGAGTTGATTGGTAAAGGATTGCCCTCCCACTGTCCCCGTCGCGTATTCAGAGAAGGAGATGGTGATCGTATCAGCGTGGATGAAGCATGAGGCTGCAAGGACGAGCCCCACAAGAAGCAGAACTGAGCGGAAGGAAGAGCGCATAAAACCTCCAGGACACGTGTCATCTCTGAACAAGGCCCATGGATCTGTCTTGCGTGCGACGTTTTCCGAGGTCAGCATACCGCTTTCTAAGGTGTTGTGGAAAACGGGTTCCAGCAGACAGCTGATTTCACACGGAATGCGAAGACATTAGATTCTCTGGAAGGCTTTGGCTATGTCTTTGTGGGAGTAGCGCAGGGCGATGGGACGACCGTGGGGGCAGGCTGTCGGGTGCTCCGTCTTACTGAGTGCATCGAGGAGCCACGATATCTTCTGCTGGTCGAGAGGTTGGTTAATCTTGATGGCCGCGTGGCAGGCGATGGAGGCGGCGATGCGGCGGCGACGGGCTTCAGCGTTCTCGGTTTGCTGGTTGCGGTCGGGAACGGCCAGTACCTCTTCGAGCATGCGTTCGAGCTCGATGCCTTCGAGGCCTACGGGGGCGGCTTTGATGGCGAGGGTGCGGGGGCCGAAGGGTTCTGCTTCGAAGCCGTTGCGCTCGAGTTCTTCGGCAATTTCGGCGAAGGTGATCATCTGGGCGGGGAGGAGATCGACGAGCAGCGGCATGAGGAGTCGCTGGCGCTGGATCTGCTCGGTGTCACGCTCGCGGAGGACCTTTTCGAAGAGGATGCGCTCGTGGGCGACGTGCTGGTCGATGATCCAGAGGCCTTCTTCGTTGGTGGCGAGGATGAAGGAGTCGCGGAGCTGGCCGAGAGGCTTGAGGGTGGTTAGGGCGTAGAGGGTGTCGGCTTGCTCGGGGGTTCCGTTGGCTGCGGGGTGGGGTCGTTGTCGTCGTAGCCTACGGGGATGGAGTGGCCGGGGAAGGCGAAGCGTCCGGGGGATGGTGGGACGATGGGGGCGGCGAGGGTGAAGTTGGGGGATTTTGGACTGTGACCTGGGGATCTGTTGGCTCCCATTGGGCGATGTATCGGACTTGGCAAAATGCGGCGGATCTTGCGCTCCGTAGAATGCACCTTCGAGGGAACAGCTGTCGCGGGTGGGATCGAAGATGGGTGGCTCAGGGCCACCGGGTAGGGGGCTTACGTCGATCAGGAGGGAGCTTTCGGGGCCATGGGGGCTGTTGAGGGCAGTGGCGAAACTGGCGGCGGGGCGGGCCTGCATGAGCGTGGTGCGGACGGTGTCGCGGACGAAGTCGTGGACAAAGGCGGATTGGCGGAAGCGGACCTCGGTTTTGGCAGGGTGGACGTTGACGTCGACCTCTTGCGGGGGCATCTCGAGGAAGAGAAGGACTACGGGGAAGGATGTGGGCGGGATGATGTTGCGGTATGCCTCGGTGAGCGCGTGGAGGATAAGCTTGTCGCGGATGAGGCGCTGGTTGACGAACACGTAGATGGCGTTGCGGTTGAGCTTTTGCAGCTCGGGCTTGGAGACGAAGCCGGTGATGCGGAGGTAGCCGGGATCGGGCGGGGTGTAGTCGAGCTCCCGCTTCCACGGGGGCGGCTCGGGCAGGCCGGCTCGGGTGAAGTCGAGCTCGGCGGCGGTGGGGAGCATGAAGTTAGAGGTGTCCTTACCGAAGATCTGGAAGAGTCGGTCGGCTGCGTGAGGGACTGCGGGGGCAATGAGTAGGGCTTGTGTGGCGGAGTGCAGTTCGAAGTGTTTGGTGGGGTGAGCGAGTGCATAGTGGGTGACAAGCGCGGCGATGTGGGAGAGCTCGGTCTGCTCGGACTTGAGGAATTTGCGGCGAGCAGGGGTGTTGAAGAAGAGGTCGCGGATGGTGATGGTTGTGCCGGTGGGAAGGCCTGCGTCTTCGACACGGTGGATGTGGCCGCCGGCGATCTCGACGAGGGTGCCGGAGTCGTCTTCGGGCGAGCGGGTTTCGAGGGTCAGGCGGGAGACGCTCGCGATGGATGGGAGGGCTTCGCCGCGGAACCCGAGGGTGGCGATCGACAAGAGATCGTCGGAGGTGCGGAGCTTGCTGGTGGCGTGGCGCTCGAAGGCGAGGAGGGCGTCGTCCTTGACCATGCCGTGGCCGTTGTCGGCGATGCGGATAAGCTTGCGGCCTCCGGCTTCGACTTCGATGCGGATGCGGGTGGCTCCGGCGTCGAGTGAGTTTTCGAGGATCTCTTTGACGACGGAGGCGGGACGCTCGACGACTTCGCCGGCAGCGATCTGGTTGGCTACCAGGTCGGAGAGGATACGGATGCGGCCCATACGGTCGATTGTATGGCTGAAAGATGTGCGGAAAACAAGGGCGAAACTCCGGGCATCTTATTGGAGAGGAGAACGGTGATGATTCGAAAACTGAAGTCGGGCGAGTTCCGGATCTATTCGCGTCATGCGGATCCGAAGACGGGGAAACGCAAGAATCTGGGGACGTTTGCCAGCCGCGAGAAGGCAGAGGAGCATGAGCGGGCGATTCAGTACTTCAAACGGCACTGATAAGAGCGTGGGCTTATGGAGAATGGATATACCATTCGCGGGACTACGCGCTATGGGTTTTGGGTTGTCTGGGCTCCAAAGTCTCTGATATCTGCGTTCTTTGCATTGTGGTGAGCGCATACAGGCTGATTCTAATGTTCGATAATCGGTCAAATTCTCCTTTTAGTGGCCAGACCTCTTGCAAGTTCTGTACACTTTCGCACGCCACCTGACAGTCCCGATTTTCGGCGGTGAAGGACTGCGGTCGCACATGAAAGCAACGTACGCGGGGAGGAACTGATGGCACTGCAGGATAAGAGTCGGCGGGAGTTTGTGAAGATGGGTGCGGCGGTCGCGGGAACGGTTGCGACTTGGAATGCAACGAGCTACGCAAAGATTGTCGGAGCCAACGACCGCGTTCGCGTAGGTGTGGTGGGATGCGGGGATCGGATGAAGCAGGCCCTGATTCCCTCGTTCCATATACATGCCAAGGAGATGAACTTCGAGTTCGTAGCGATCTCTGACCTTTGGAACAAGCGGCGTGAGGATGGCGTGGCGTATATCGAAAAGATATGCGGGGCAAAGGTGGACGCGGTACGGAATAATGACGAACTGTATGCGCGCAAGGATGTGGATGCCGTGTTGATTGCTACTGCAGATTTTCAGCATGCACAGCATGGCGTGGAGGCGGTGAAGGCAGGCCGCGACGCGTATGTCGAGAAGCCGCTGGCACACACGATGAAAGATGCGCGTGCGATTCGCGACACGGTTCATGCGAGCAAACAGGTGGTGCAAATCGGAACGCAGCGGAGGAGCACACCGAGTTATCAGAAGGCTTATGAGTACATCAAGTCGGGCAAGTTCGGCGACATTGTGATGGTGGAGATGACGTGGAACGTGAACCAGCCGGGACGGTGGCGGCGTCCGGATGTGGTGCCTCTGCTGAAAGAAGAGGACACGGACTGGAAGCGTTACCTGCTGGATCTTCCCCACGAGCCTTTCGATGCGCGGAAGTATCTTGAGTTTCGGCTGTTCTGGCCTTACTCATCGGGGATTCCGGATCAGTGGCTGGTGCACCAGATCGATACGGTGCACTGGTTCAGCGGGTATCCACATCCACGCAGCGTAGTGGCGAACGGCGGCAACTATCTCTGGCATGATGGCCGCAGGAACTGGGACACCATGACGGCAGTCTTCGACTATGGCCCGGAGGACGACCTGACGAAGGGCTTCCAGGTGCAGTACTCGTCGCGGTTCACGAACTCTGCTGGCGGCGTGAAGGAGCTGTATTACTCGAACGCCGGGATGCTGGATATGGATAAGCAGACGGTGACTCCGACGGGCGGTTTGACGGCGAAGTCGGCGGCGGAGATGAAGATGCAGGCCAACCTGCTGGAACCGTTTTCGCTGAGCAAGGCGGTAGAAGAGACGTCCACTTCGGCGAATACGGGCGCGGATAACCAGACATCGGCGAACATGCGCAACTGGATGGACTGCGTCCGTTCGCGCAAGACGCCGAACGCCAGCGTTGATGCGGGTTATAGCCACTCGGTGGCACTGTGCATGAACATCGCGGCGATCCAGACCGGGCAGAAGGTCACCTTCAACGACAAGACGCAGCAGGTGATGGTTGGAGGCAAGGTCTATGCGTAGGTTGCTGCTCGGGTGCGCGCTTGTGATGAGTGGAGTCGGAGTGGCCAACGCCGGAGGAAAGGGAGTCCAGGTGGTGGCGGATGAGAGCCATCAGCGAGTCGATATCACGATCGACGGGAAGCCCTTTACGTCGTATGTGTGGCCCTCGACGCTGAAGAAGCCCGTGCTGTATCCATTGATTGCGGCGGATGGCGTGACCGTGACGCGTGGGTATCCGCTGGCTCCGCGCGATGGGGAGCGGGTGGATCATCCGCATCACGCTGGAATGTGGTTCAACTACGGCAATGTGAATGGGTTCGACTTCTGGAACAACTCGGACGCGATCAAGCCGGAGGATCGCGGGAAGATGGGGTCGATCCATCACCAGAAGATCGTCTCGACGAAGAGCGGCGCGAAGGGCGAGCTTGAGGTCGAGTCGCTCTGGACTGCGGGCAGCGGCAAGGATGTGTTGAAGCAGACGACGAAGTATGTGTTCTGGCAGAAGGGCGATGCTCGGTATATCGATACAGAGGTTACGCTGACGGCGCTCGATAAGGCTGTCTTCCACGATGACAAGGAGGGGATGCTGGGGATTCGTGTGGCTCACTTTTTGGAGTCGGCTACGGAGAAGGGCGGAACGTTTGCGGATGCGAGTGGTCGGCCTACTCCTGTTGCAAGTGGAACGGCTGGAGCTACGGGCGTGTATCTGACAAGCGAAGGCAAGAAGGGCGATGCTGTCTGGTCGACACGCGGTAAGTGGTGCGAGTTGACCGGGACCGATGCTGACGGTCATGTGGAGAGCATTGCGATTCTCGATCACACGAAGAATCCGAATTATCCGACGTACTGGCATGCGCGTGGATATGGGTTGTTCGCAGCGAATCCGCTGGGGCAGAAGATCTTCGATCCGAAAGCGGCCCAGTTGGATTACACGATCGAGAAGGGTCAGAGCGCGACGTTTCGGTATCGGGTAATCGTGATGGACCATGCTGCGGATGCAACGGAGATGAACCAGAAGCAGGCAGCGTTTGAGGGTGCTTCTCAGTAGGGCTGCCATTTCGTAAATAGTCGTTAAACTCCGCGAAATAGAAAGCCGAAATCATTCCTAATTATTTAGTAGTTGACAGAGTGATAACTGTGGCCTAATCTCCTAATTCATTAGGAGGACTCATGGCGGAACGAAAAGGGCCATCCGATCTGCTGACTCAGCTTGAACTCCAGATCATGCAGGTGCTCTGGGCAAATGGACCAAGCAATGTTCAGACTGTGCAGGAGGCATTGAACAGCGATCCGCCGCTCGCGTACACCACAGTGCAGACGATGCTGAATGTTCTCGAGCGGAAGAAGAAGGTGCGGCGAAGACTTCGCGGCAGGGCGTACGAATACAAGGCCGTTGTGACTCATGAAGCCGCCAGCCGCCATGCGGTGCGCGACATGCTGGACCGGATGTTCGGCGGGTCTGTCGATGCCCTGCTCATGAATCTACTCAAAGACCGTCAACTGAGCCCGGAGAAACTTGCCGAGCTGACTGAACGACTGACGCGCGAAGAAGTCCGGCAACAAAAGGAGAAGAACCATGAGTGACCTTCATCGTTTTGTGCTGACCTACATTCTGAATTCGATCTGGCAGGTGCCGTTGGTGGCAATTGTCGCCGTTGGCTGTATGGCGTTGCTGCGCAAAGGGAGCTTTTCCATCCAGCATCGCCTGTGGGTCGCGGCGCTGGTCGCGGCGTTTCTGCTGCCGCTCGCGAGTGCCGGCGGATGGTTTACCTTCCTGGCTCATCCTGCTTCAGGACACCTGCGCCCGAAGGCTGGTCCGACGATGACTTTGCTTCTGGATGGCGAGAGTGGCGTGAGTTCCTTCGACGCTCACCAGAGCTCGAGCTGGTTCGCAGCTAATGTAGCGAATGGAGTGATCCTGATCTGGCTGGGCTTTGTACTTTACCGGATGGCTTGTTTGGCGTGGGGTTGGCGGCGCACTCTGACAATCGTTCGCGACGGACGAACTGCTGCACTGTCCGACACCGTAGACGAGCTATGGAAGACATCTCAGGTGCGCTTCAGACTCACTGGGTCGTCTCTGCTGATCTCCGATCAGATAGCGACGCCAGCCACTCTGGGCGCGAAACGAGGGGTGGTGCTGCTTCCATCCGGCTTACTTTCGACCGCATCGGAGGCCGAATTTTCAGCCATCTTTGCGCATGAGTCGGCGCATATTCGGAGAGGCGACTTCCTTTGGAACATCCTGTATGAAGCTTTGGCGATTCCTATCATTTACCATCCTGTAACTCGTCTGCTCCGGTCTCGCCTCGCGGATTCGCGTGAATTGGTGTGCGATGAGTTGGCGGCGAACGAGCTTGGCAATACGGCAGTTTATGCTCGTTCCTTGCTGCGGATTGCGGAATCTCTTTCGACGGTGTCGGCTCCCGCACCCGCACTTGGAATCTTTGAAGGGCACAATCTCGAGAAGCGTGTGATTACGCTGATCGATCGTGGGCCTCGCCTCGGCGGCCTCGCAACGGCGATAGTCGTGGCCTGCTGTTCCATCCTCTCTGGAGCGTCTTGCCTCGCGGCTTCCGCGTTCAATTTTCAGCCTGCGGCCATTGTCTCCGAGGAGTTGAAGCCATTTGCCGGAACGTGGCATTGGATGTTCAAGGGCAAGCCATTCCTTACGATGGTGCTGGTGCCGGAGGGAGACCACTTCTCGGGCTACATGACGAATGCTTTCCTCATAAATGACGCAGATGGCACGATGGATGCAGCCCCTGAGCCTGGAATCTCTCCGATCGCGCACACTTTCTTCGCGGGGAAGGTGCTGCATATCGTGGTGCAGTCCGACGAGTGGACTATGACTCTGGCGGGGCCGAATAAGGCCGAGTTTCATATCGCTGAGCCGGACCGGCCCAAGAATCTGAAGAGCTGGATAGCGGAGCGCATCTCTGAAACGACCACCACGCCTGGGAAGGAGATTAACTCAGACGCTATTTACCATGTTGGTGGAGGAGTGTCGGCACCCAAGCTGGTGTCTTCGACTGAGCCTAAATTCCCGCTCGGACATACGGAGAAAAACTTCTCCAGCAGTTGCCTCATCTCGTTCATAGTGAACGCGTCGGGTTCGCCTGAGCAGTTGAAAGTTGTCCGGTCGCTCGGTCCGGACTTTGACCAGAGCGCCCTCGATGCAGTGAAACAGTATCGGTTTGAACCCGCTATGTTCAGCGGTCAGCCGGTCGCCGTCAGCTTGAAGGTTGAGGTTAATTTCAAGCGCTTCTGAGCACAGGATCGGTGATGCCACCGGATAGAGTGGAACATCTTTGATCTGAAGATAATTTGCGGAGGAGAGCAGGGGACGCTGCTGATGGTGGAGCGTCCCCTGATTGCTTTAGACGAAGAGGCCGTCGCGATTGCGCTTGCCCCGGAGGTCTTCGTTGAAGGCTGTTGCTGGTGTGTCCATCGCCTTCTTGAAGGAGGTCTTGAAGGCGTCCATCTCCGAGGGTAGGCCCACGGTGACGCGGACATAGGTGGGCAAGATCGCCCAGCTGCGGCCAATGTGGACTCCGTCCTGCGCCATGAGCTGTCGAATCTGCACGCCGGGACGCTTGACGTCGATCATGAAGCAGTTGCTCTGCGACGGGATGAACGAGTAGTTGTTGGCCGTGAGCCAGGCGAAGGTGTTGTTGCGGGTCTCGGCGATGAGCTTCTTGCGCGTGGGCACGAGCTGCGAGTCCATGAGGCTAGCCTGCGCAGCGATCATTCCGGTGATCGGCATCGGCGACTGACCGTAGTCTTCGAGCTTCTTGAGCAGGTCGGGGCGGCCGATGGCGAAGCCGCAGCGGATACCGGCCATGCCGTAGATCTTCGAGAAGGTGCGCAGGATGACCACGTCCTTGCCGGCTTTTACGTGATCGATGGCCGAGGTGGCATCGGAGAGGTGAATGTAGGCCTCGTCGACGAGGATGACGGCGTTCGCGGGCTTGTTGGCGACGAGCCAGTCGATGTCCTGCTTGCTCGTGATGGTGCCAGTGGGGTTGTTGGGGTTGCAGATGTAGATGAGTCCGGCGTTGGGGTCGGCCTTGGCCATGGCGCGGACGTCGTGGGCGTAGTCCTTCGTGAGAGGAACGGCGTGGATGGGCGCTTTGGCGATCTCGGCGGCGCGCTGTCCGGCCTCGTAGGTAGGGTTGCCGCTGACGAAGCTGCGCGTAGGCGAGACAAAGGAGAGCACGGTGTAGTGGAGAGGTGCGCTCGAGCCGTCGTAGACCATGACGTGGTCGACGGGGACGTCCATCTGCTCGGCGTAGAGCTTCATGAGGTTGAAGTAGAGCGGAGGGGCGTAGCGGCCGCCGTTGGGGATGATGTCGGCGATGGCTTTGCGGGCGTGCTCGCAGGGACCGAGAGGGTTCTCGTTGGCATCGAGGTAGATGCCCTGCATGGTGAACTCAGGCACTCCCGCTTCCCGCGCGGCGGCGAGGGCGAAGTGCGCCTCGGTGAGGATGGGCGCGGCTGCGAGAGTCGCGGTGGCGGAGCGGAGGAAGGAACGGCGGGAGAGGAGACTACAAGCGGCTGGATCGTTCAACAGCTGTGACATGATTGGCTCCTGAGGCGCGTATAAGCAGGTTGTATGTTGGAAGGCCGAGTATAGATGGACACAGGGTAACGCGAACCATGCGTATTCACAAGCGATTCGTGACAATTCGAACGCGGAAAGACTAAAAACCGCCCCAGGCTGGGACGGTTTTTCGTTTCAAAGAGTTTTTCTATCGCCTGATCAATGTTTTTTTGCTTTGGTCTTTTTCTTCTTCGCTTTTGCCTTCGGAGTTGGCGGGTCGGTGTCGCGGTCTCCTACCATGTGGAGGCGCATGAAGTTGGTCGCGCCGGATTTGGTGCGGGTTCCGGCTACGATGCCTACGATCTGGCGCTGCTGGACGTGGCCGTGAGCTTCGAGGAGATCTTCGGCCATGTTGACGAGCATGTCTGTGTCTTGGAAGCGGTCGCAAAGGATTGGGTAGGTGCCCCAGAGCAGCATCGAGCGGTTGATGACCGCCTCAAAGGGCGAGAGCGCGATGATCGGCGGATCGGGGTGGTACTTGGAGAGCAGGCGCGCGGTGCTGCCGGTCTCGGTGAAGATAGCGATGGCGGCTACGTCAAGATCGTCGGCGGCGTGGGCCATGCACTCGCAGATGGTCTCTGCGACAGATAGGCGAACGCTGGAGCCGTGGCTGAGCGAGGCCGGCGGATCGAGGCGGATCTGCTGTTCGGTCTCGGCTACGATCTTGGCCATCATGGTGACCGCTTCGACCGGGTACTTGCCTGCGGCAGTCTCGGCGGAGAGCATGACGGAGTCGGTACCGTCGTAGATGGCGTTGGCGACGTCGGAGGCCTCGGCGCGAGTGGGGCGCGGGTTCTCGATCATCGACTCGAGCATCTGCGTAGCCGTGATAACGGGTTTGCGGTACTCGGCCGCGCGACGAATGATGTGCTTCTGGATGGCGGGAACTTTTTCGGGGGGAACTTCGACGCCGAGATCTCCGCGAGCGACCATAATGGCGTCAGTGGCTTCGAGGATGCTATCGAGATGTTCGATGGCCTGAGGCTTCTCGAGCTTGGCGATAATCCAGGCATCGGAGTTGAGCGCAGCGAGGCGGTTCTTGACGTGCCGAATGTCGTCGGCGGTGCGGACGAAGGAGACGGCGATCGTGTCGACGCCCTGGCCGATGGCGAAGACGAGGTCTTCTTCGTCCTTCTCGGTGAGTGAGGGAACCTTGACCGGGATGCCGGGCAGGTTGATGCCCTTGTTCTCGCCGAGCGTGCCGCCGTTGATGATCTGGCAGACGACGTCGACGCCTTTGACGTGGTCGACGTGGAGTTCGATGAGACCGTCGGAGAGCAGGATGCGCGAGCCGGGCTCGAGATTTTCGGCGAGCGTCTTGAAGGTGGTGCCGACGAGAGAGGCGGTGCCTTCGATCTCGCGGGGCGTGATGGTGAGGAGCTTGCCTGCGACCAACTGAACCGGCTTATTGCCCTTGAGCTTGCCGGTGCGGATCTTGGGGCCCTGCAGATCGGCGAGGATGCAGATGGGCTTGCCCTCTTCACGCGCTACCGTACGGACCATGCGAATGAGCTCGGCCTTCTGGGCGTGGGTGCCGTGGGAAAAGTTAAGGCGGGCAACGTCCAGGCCGGCGCGGACGAGTTGGCGGAAGACCTCGATGGAGCTACAGGCAGGGCCGAGAGTACCGACGATCTTAGCGCGACGGCTGCGCTCCGATGCAGATGGGGCATTATTCAAAAAAGTATTCATGAGGTCGCTTGTCGCTATCTTTCCCACCACCACGGGTTGAACCGGATGGTATGACCGTGAGTTTAGGTGCCGTTGGCAATTTTACCCGTGAACACGCTCGTCTGGCTCTTAAGCGTTTGAATGAGAGTGAATTGTGGGAGAAAAGTGGGCGTTGTACTCGTGGTTGAACTCGGCCCCGCAGATGACGCAGAGGGAGATGATGTCGAGCCAGAAGAGGAGAGCAATGGCTGCGCCGAGGGACCCGTAGACTCGGGAATAGTTGGCAAAACGGGTGACATACCAGCCGAAGATGAGTGTGGCGACGAACCACATGACGGTGGCGATGAAGGCTCCTGGAAGGACTTTCCGCCAGGGTTGCCACAGGGGGGTGCCCATGTTGTAGATAAGAGCGATGAGGCCGACGCTGCCGGCGAGTGCGACTGTCCAGCGAATGATCAGCGCGATGATGAATACGGGAGTACGGACCGAGGCCATGACGTGCAGGGCGATCCAGGTCGTAATGAAGTGGCCAAAGACGACGAGTGCACTTGCGATGGCAAGGGGGACGAGTGAGAGCGGGACCAGAGCAAAGGCGCGGGCGCGGCGTCCCAGAAAGGTCCAGCAATCAGCGGGAAGACGATAGGCGCGGCGGATGCCTTCCATAAAGGTTGCGATGACGCTGGATGCTCCGGTAATCGAGACGACCAGGGCGGGTAGGAGAAGGCGGGAAGAACCAGCTTGATGGGGCGGAGTCGGATCGAAGTAGCTCTGAAGGATTGGTGTGACGTAGGGCGGGATAATGCGGTTGAAGAAAGCGCCTAGCTGGGAACGGACGGGTGCGGTGTCAGGCAGAAGCGCAATGACCGTTGCAGCCACGATAAGCGCCGGGAAGAGTGCAACCATCGCGGAGTACGCGGCTGACTGGGAGAGGTTGAAACAGTCGTGGTCGACCGCGCGAAGAACCGCACGGTGGAGGATAACCGGAATGCGAAGGAATCGTTTCACTTGCCCGTAAGGATACAGGCTGCCGTCGAGGACGGTTAAGCTTTCCGTTTTAGAACCGGTTAAGCCTTCCACTTGTTCAGGAAAGCGGTGACATCCTCGGATCGCATATTACGCATATTCTCAAACTCTTTGTTTGCCTGCGAATAGAGGAGTTTGCCGTGGGCGTCGAGGACGGCAAGGGCGGGAACGCCTTTCTTGATGGGCACCTTGTACTTTTCGGCGACATCGACGTTGTGGTCCATCTGGCCGATATCGACGTGGACGACGATGAAGTGCTTCGCGAGAATCTCGGCGTTGGGGCTCTGGTGCATGTAGATGTCGAGGACCTGGCAGTCACCGCACCAGTCTCCGCCGAAGTCGAGGATGACGCGCTTGTTCTGGGCGCGGGCCTGCTTAAGGGCGGCAGCGATGTCGGCGGTGGGGTTGGCAGTCTCGGAGTAGAGATGCTTCTTGATGAAGGGAACGTTCTGGGCATGTGAGATCGGCGCCATGGCAAGCGCGAGCACGGCGGTTGCGAGAGTAATGCGACAGATGGAGAGCATGGGGAGTACGGCCTTCCTTACAGACGCTCCGGGCGAGCGAGCGCCACTAGAGATGATGCATGAAGGGCGGGGCAGGACGCAAAGAACGCGCCCTGTAGTCGCCGATGCTGCTTTATAACGCGCTCGCTACTTGCCGGTGTAGTAGCCGTCGCGGGTCTGGACGATAAGTTCTTTGCGTTGAGTGGTGAGCACGATCTGGTGGTACCCGTCAGCAGCAGTGGCCTGGTCAGGCGTGTAGCCGAGACGGTATTGGGCGCGAAGCTCCTCAGCGATTTGGGTATAGATCTGGGCTACGTTCTGCTTTTTGCTGACCTCGAAGAGACGGCCACCGGTCTCGTCGGCCATCTGCTGCAGGACTTTTTTGCCGTCGATGTGGCTCTGATTGCCGGCACCGCCACCGCCGCCGCGACCACCGCCGCCGCCGGGGTATCCGCCGCCGCGACCACCGGGATAGCCTCCGCCGGGGTATCCGCCGCCGGGATAACCTCCGCCGCGGCCACCGGGATAGCCTCCACCGTGCGATGGAAAGCCAGATGAGCCCTGATTTTCCTTTCCCTTGAAGTAGATGGCGTAGATGACCGTGTCTGCACGCTGGGCGGCTTCGAGGGCCTTGGTCAGTGTCTCCTTGCTGCCGTTGTCGACGCCGTCGGAGAGGATGATGAGAGCCTTGCGCCCCTTCTGCTTGCTCATCAGCTCGTCGGAGGCGAGGAAGGTGGCATCGTAGAGAGCGGTTCCACCGGTGCGTATGCGGCGGCCCTCAGAGTCCGTGCCGGAATCGTTCGGATCGCCGGAAGAACGGCTTGGTGTGTCGATCTCCTTGAGCGAGGCCTGGAGCTTGGGGCGGGAGGAGGTGAGGTCCTGCAGGAGTTCGACCTGGCGTGCGAACTGGATGACGAAGGCCTGGTCCTTTGGGGTGGTGAGCATCTGGTCGAGGAAGGCGCTGCTGGCGGTGCGCTCTTCGTCGATGACGTCGCGCTGGCTGAGGCTTGTATCGACGAGCAGGCCGAGGGTCAGGGGAAGATTTTTGTCAATGTCGAAGTAGCGGATGGTCTGGGGATGGCCGTCGACCTGTAGGGTAAAGTCTTCCTTCGTGAGATTCTGGACCAGCGCGCCTTTCTTATCGCGAACGACTACCGGAAGGTTTACCAGACGGGCATCGACGGCGATGGTAGGTGCGGTCGATGCAGGGGTCTGATTCGAGGTCGATTGCGGCGGGGCGGCAGATTGCGACTGGCCAAAGAAGGTAGGGGCGAGCGATGCAAAGAGACAGGCAAGCAGGAGGGACTTCATGTGGAGTTAGACGACTCTGACGATGGTGTGTTTCAGCCGGGGACAATTTATGCACGGCGATTGGCACAGACAAGCGATTTTTTCATTTCTGTACGGCGCGCTACGGGTTATGCTGACCGCACAATGAAACGAACGTCCGTCCTGATTGCAGGGCTTGGTTGCCTTTGGCTTTGTGCCGGCCATCCGCTGCCGGTTGACGCTGCGCCTGCGGCCGTAAACGCCGTGGTGAAGCCGCCGAAGGGATTTGAGCGAACGGTCGTGCTTTGGCCGAACGGGGCTCCGGGGGCGGTGGGCAACAGTGAGGCCGATGTACCGAAGCTGTATGTGTATCCGGCGGCAGGGGCTGGAGTGCGCTCGTCTGTCATCGTCATGCCCGGGGGCGGTTATAGAAACCTGTCGACGGAGAAGGAAGGCGGCGAAGAGGCGCGATGGCTCAATGCGCACGGAGTCACCGCGTTCGTGCTGGAGTACCGGCTGGGGCCGCGGTACGGCTTCCCTTCCCCCATGCTGGATGCGGCACGTGCGATCCGGTACGTGCGGAGCCATGCGGCGGAGATGGGGATCGCGAAGGACAAGATTGGCCTGTGGGGATTCTCGGCCGGGGGACACCTGGCGGCTTACCTGGCGACAACGAACGACGACGGCAATGTTAGTTCTCCCGACCCGATCGAAAGGGTGAGCAGCCGGCCGGACTTTGCCATTCTTTCCTACGCCCGGCTGAGCCTTGACCCTACGATTCCGCGCAAGACGAGCCTGGAGGGTCTGATTGGCGATCATCCGACCCAGGCAATGCTGGATACGATGTCGGTGGAGCATCGGGTAACGAAGAGCACTCCGCCATGTTTTCTCTTCGCGACCACAGGAGACGAGACAGTGAACGCGATGAATTCAACGGCCTTTTACGACGCGTTGAAGCGGGCAGGAGTTCCGGCGGAGCTGCATATCTTCGAACGAGGACGGCACGGCACGGGCATGGCGCAGGGACTAGCGGGCATGCCCGAACTGGCCATCTATCCAGAGTTGGTAGCGAACTGGATGCAGATGCACGGATGGATGGCGCCAGAGAATTTAGAAGCCACTGGTCAAAAAAGAGGTAAGTAACTGCTGATATTGAAGTTGCGAAGGTATTGAGAAAGGCACGTCGACTCAAACCTGCCAATAAGAGGAGAGGATAATTTCAAAGAAAAAGCCTTTGAAAACAATTCCCTGGATGTTACGTTCCACTCATGAACTAAGAACCCGGATCACTTACGTTGGTAATTGGCCAGAAAAGCAATATTTTCATCTCCCGGCAGATTCCGTTTTTTGAGGTTCTACTTGAAGTCTTGGGCGTTCGACTCCCCACGAGCGTGGGTTTGGAAGACGGCTTTAATGACCGTGCCGGTCTGCCTGGTACTCGGCGAGACTTTGCGGCAGAACCACAGTCTTCGCGCCGGAGTAGCCGCCGCGGTTGCGACCGTGGGTGTGCTGGCGGCACTATGGTCGCTGCTGCAGGAACACAACCGGAACGTTGCGCGCAACGGTGCGGCGGAGGCCCATTCGAAATTTGTTGCAGCCGCCGAGACAAGCCTCGATGCGTTCTCGATCTTCGAAGCGGTCAGGGATAAGTCGGGCGCAATCATCGACTTTCGCATTCAATATGTGAACGCCAATGCGGAAAAGATGACCGGGAAGACACGGTCGGAGTTGCTGGGGCAGATGTTCTCGACCTTAATGCAAAGCAGTCGGCCGGGCGGGTTGTTCGATCGTTATCGCAAGGTGGTCGAGACCGGGGAGCCCTTGAGCGAAGAGTTTCCGGTGACACAGGGACGGCTTAACGCCACGTGGGTGCGGTGTCAGGTCGTGAAGCTGGGAGACGGGCTGGCTATCACGTGCAGCGACATCAGCGAGTCGAAGGCGACACAGGAGCGATACGAACATCTGGTCGAGTTCACCGACTCGGTCTTTCAAAACGCCCCCTTCAGCATCGTGGCGACCGACACACGCGGTTTGATTACTGCCATGAATGTGGCGGCCGAAAAACTGACCGGCTACCATCGCGAGGATCTGGTCGGGAAAGCGCCTCTGACGATACTGCACGACGAGCACGAGCTGGTGACGAAGGCCTGGGACGGAGATCCTGAGTCCACAAGGGTACGCGATGGATTCGAGATCCTGACCGCCGGGGTCGCTGCGGGTGAGATGGAAGAGACCGAGTGGACGCTGATCCGGCGGGACGGAACGCGCACCCCGATCAACCTGGCGGTGCGAGCGGTGACCTCGGACGCGGGCGAGATCACCGGGTACGTAAGCATCGCCTTCGACATCACCGAGCGCAGGCAGATGCTGGACTACGTAACTCATCTGGCTACGCACGATCAACTAACCGGACTGCTGGGCCGTGCGCTGTTGCGCGACCGGACGGTAGAAGCGGTAGAACGCGCGCGACGCTACGGAACGAAGGTTGCCGTCTTCATGGTCGACCTCGACCAGTTCAAACGGATCAACGACTCGCTCGGACACGCGGCGGGAGACCAGCTCTTGATCGAGGCCGCCGGCAGGCTGCGCCGGTCGGTGCGCAGTACGGATGTCGTGGCTCGCGTGGGCGGAGACGAGTTTGTCGTAGTGATGCCGGACATCACGAGCGTCGCGGACGTGGAGCAGTGCGCTGCGAACCTGGTGATGAAGATGGCGCCAGAGATTTCAATCGACGAGCACCTGGTGAATGTGACCGCGAGCGTGGGCGTGTGCATCTACCCGGACTTCGCTGCGGATGCGAAACACCTTTTGAAACGGGCTGATTCGGCAATGTATGCGGCCAAGGAGAATGGTCGCAACCAGCACCAGATCTTCAGCGAAGACATGCTGAAGGAGACCGCCGACCGGTTGTCGATGGAACATGCGCTGCGTCATGCGCTCGAGAACCACGAGCTGAGCCTGCACTATCAGCCGCAGATCTCGCTGACGACGGGCGCTGTCACGGGCATGGAGGCGCTGCTGCGATGGACACATCCCAGGCTCGGGGAGATCTCTCCGGCTCAGTTCATCCCCCTGGCGGAAGAGACCGGACTGATCGTACCGATCGGTGAGTGGGCCTTCATGACGGCGTGCCGCGAGGGCAAAGCGCTGCAGCATGAGCTGGGAATGGATCTGACGGTGTCGGTGAATCTGTCGCCCCGGCAGTTTCAGCAAAGGAATCTGGTGCAGGTCATTGAGAACTCGCTGGCGGCGAGCGGACTGGCCGCGCGGAACCTCGAGATCGAGATCACCGAGAACATGCTGATGGTGAACTCCGGCGGAAATCTGGACAAGCTGCAGAAGATTCGAGAGCTGGGAGCATGCATCTCGATCGACGACTTCGGCACAGGGTTTTGCAGCTTCTCGTACCTGCTGCAGTACCAGGTGGACCGTCTGAAGATCGATCAGAGCTTCGTGAAGCAGGCAGGGACGGACCCCAACGCAGCCGCAGTTGTGAGGACGATCATCGCCATGTCGCACGGACTCAACATCCGCGTGGTCGCCGAGGGCGTGGAGACAGACGACCAGTTGCGTTTTCTGGTACGCAGAAAGTGCGATGAAGCGCAGGGCAACTTCATCTCGCGGCCCGTACCGGCGAGGGACTTCGTTGCCGCAGTACGCGCCGCCGCAAACAACAGCGTGATGCGCACGGCGAGCGGACGATGGCTGGCTGTCGAGCACCATCTGGTGCATGACCGCCTCAGCTAAACCTCCTGAGCGATTCGTCCTAGGTGGCTTGACGGCGCTTGAAGAAGTGATAGATCCCGAGCAGGATGAGCGCCCCGACCAACGACATAATGAAGCCAGCCGATTCACCGGGTTGATAGTGACCGATCATGCGGCCCAGCCATGTTCCGATGAAGGAGCCAGCAATGCCGATCAGCATGGTAATCCAGATTCCGCCTGGTTCCTTGCCGCCGATGATGAGCTTCGCGAGAGCACCTACGATCAGGCCGATGATGAGAGTCCACAGGAGACTAAACATGAATGTTCCTCCGTTGCGTGGTTGTAGTCGGGGGGCCGTACACGTCTCGATCTTTGGGAGAAAGCATACTCCAGCTTGTGGCGAATTGTAGAGCGATTCGAACGAGTCTGTGTGCGGTGAAGCGCGACTGAGCTTCGACTCATCCAATCTGCATGAGTAAAAAGGCGATTCATAAAGGCGTGAGGATGGGGCACGTCCACCTGAAGGTGGCGGATCTCGAACGGGCGCTGAGGTTTTATCAGGGCGTACTGGGTTTTGAAGTCACGCAGAAGATGGGGAACTCGGCGGCGTTTCTCTCGGCGGGCGGGTATCACCATCACATCGGGCTGAACACGTGGGAGAGTGCAGGCGGCGAGGCTCCTGCGCAAGGGACCACGGGACTGTACCATCTGGCGATTGTGTACCCTACACGCGCAGAGCTGGCGGATGCGCTTCGCCGCCTGATAGACGCGGGCATTCCACTGGATGGAGCGGCCGACCACGGAGTCAGCGAAGCGCTGTATCTACGCGACCCGGACGGCAATGGAGTAGAGCTGTACTGGGACCGTCCGCAGGAGCAGTGGCCGCGAAATGCAGACGGTGAGTTGGCCATGTATACGCAGCACCTGGACCTGAAGGATCTGCTGGCTGCCGCTGCGTAAATGCAATTCCCTTCCGGCTAATAGGCTTGCAGACGGTTGATGGGAAGGCGCACCTGAAAGCACGTGGCGTTAGGCTTCGACTCAACGGTTACAGTGCCGGAGTGTTTGCTGACGACGCGCTGCACCGTATCGAGGCCCAGGCCAAGCGCCGTTCCGATGGGCTTGGTGGTGAAGAACGGTTCGAAGATGCGCGAGGTGAGAACAGGGTCGATCCCTGGACCGTCGTCGCGAATCTCGACGGTGGCCATCTGGCCCGAGAGCCTCGTTGAGATCGTCAGCGTGCCGTGATCGTGCATGGCGTCGAGTGCGTTTTCGATGATGGCCGACCAGACCTGGTTGAGTTCGCTGCCGTAGGCGCTGACTGGTGGAAGCGCTGGATCGAACTCCAGCCTGATGTCGACTCGCTCGGTTCGGGCGCGAAACATCGCAAGCGTGTTCTCAATCGATTGCGGTAGATCCACGTCCTGAACCGGAGCCTGGTCCATGTAGGAGTAGCCCCGGATGGCGCTGATGAGTTCGAAGATGCGGCTGCTCGAGTCAACGACAGTCTCAGCCATACGCTCAACTCGAAGCGTGCTCGCAAAGGTAGAGACAGCGATGGGAAGCACATCGGGACTCACGGTTGTCGCGAGTTGATCAAGCAGATCGATGGGCAGCATGGTCTCAGCCAAGGCTGGCGCGATATTCCACGGGTCAGGAATGCGATGTACTTCGAGCCAGCTCAAAATCCGAGCTTCGCGATCGCTGGCTTCAAGAGGGCTCTGCGGGATGGGAGAGAATCCATTGAAGACTGCAATGCGGTCCCGAGCGATCTTGACCCAGTCGCGATACTGCGACAGATCCTCGTCGGAGTGGAAAAGCCGGCCGAGACGATATTTAGCCTCGTCGGAGTTGCGAAGTTCCGCAGAGAGGCTGGCGGCGGAACGCTGGGCTGCCGAAGCCGGATTGTTGAGTTCATGCGAAAGATTTGCGGCCAGTTTGCCCAGCGCGATGAGCTTGTCGGCCTGCTCATCCATGCGGGTAAAGTCACGGACGCGATCGAGCAATAAATTGACGCAACGTTGGCCCATCGAGGGAATGGCGAGCAGCATCGCCGGGAACAGGTCCTGATGAATATCGAGCACCCAGACGGGGCTGGCGCACTGGCCATCTGCACCCCAGGTCTTCATGCGCGAGTAGGGGAGCTTCCCGGTAACCGCAGAGGTGCGGCCAATGAAGAGAGGGACGGGACCAGACTTGCGACGATGCGCCTGGACCTCTCCTTGCAGGATGATGTTCATGTGAAACGCCGGCTCCCCCTCCCGAAAGACCATCGCGCCTTCAGGGCCGACGCGCTCCGTGCTATGCGTGGCGAGCCAGGTATATTCCTCATCGGTCAGGCCATGGAGCGGAGCAATCGTACGCAGCGCCGCAATAGTCTCCGGCACCGGCGTAGGTTCCGCTGGGGCCTCGGCTAACGGCTGGGCACCGAGCGCAGGAGAACTGGGGAAAGCGGGGCTGGGGTAAGTGGCTATCTCTGGTCTCCTGTTGCTACACGGACAATAGATCGATTAAAGCAGAGTCTCGTCACGATTGGATGCCTAATCAGATGATGCAGTTCATTCTTTGCTTCGCGGAGAAGGCACACTCCCGATTTTATGCGGATACTTTGCTGACAACGCCTTCCCTGGGTTTACAAGAATCTTCAACTCGTTAGGATCCTGCCAAAGCCGGATGCCGCCTTCGACGGCATTGATGTTCGCGCCCAGGATGACGTGCGGTGGAAGGTTCGTCATCAACTTCGCGTTGCCGCCGCCTAGCAGAACGTAGTCGCAGATGAACGCCGCCTGAAGACGGGCGATGATATCGAGCACAGACTTGCGCCAGCGTTTCTTGCCACGCAACTCAAGCCCGGCGACCCCGATGTACTCCTCATACGTGCGGCCTTTTTTGTAAGGCAGATGTGCGAGTTCGAGCGGGATGACGATTCCATCGAAGACCATGGCAGAGCCAAGCCCAGTGCCTACGCCGAGAAAGAGCATGCGTCCTCCCGCATAGCCTCCGAGTGCCTGCATCGCCGCATCGTTGATGAAACGGATTGGCTTGCCGAAGGTCTTCTGGTAGGGGAAATCGATCCATCCCGGCGCAAGATTGTGCGGCTCGGCCAGCGGGCGGTCGTGAACGACAGGCCCGGGATAACCGATCGAGACACAGTCATACTTCCAGCCTTCAGTAGCGGCGAGGACTTGCTGCGCCATCTGCGCGGCCGCCATAGTAGGGCCGGAGACAATCTTGATAGGGACCCGCTTGTCGCTCGACGCCACCTTAACGTGCGTGCCACCAATATCGATGATCAGTACCTTCATCCGAAGAAGAATACAGGGTCGGAGCGACGATGTGACAAGTCTCGGCTAGTTCATAGCCTGCTGCGCGCGGCGGAACGCGGCGTCACGCACATGTACAGAGCCCTGGAAGGGGCGGTCGATGTCGGCGATCGCAAGCAATACAAGGGCGACGAGCAGTGAGAAGGCGAATACCTGAATCGAATGCAGCCACGCATTCGCTGCGCCGAACATGCAGCAGGAGACGATGGTGACAATGCCTCCGAAGATGAGAACCCACCACAGGATGCTCGGAAGACGAGACGTGCTCTGAAGCAGACGAATGCGACGATGCTCCGCCACTGCACTTAGCTCGTAGAGAGCGTGGTCTTCGGCGGTCAGTTCCGTGGGCTCGGCCGCCTTGACCGACATAAGGATCTGCCAGAGTTGCTGATTGATCTGTGCACTCTCTAGCGACTCGTTGTTGTTCTGTTCCATCGCCGGCCAATCTTTTTTAAGAACCACCTCGACGTAGTTGCGGGCGGCGTGCCGAAGTTGTTCCTGCTGCTGTGGCGGGAGACCATCCGCCAGCCGGTAGACATTCACGATCGCATTGGCCTCGGAGTCGGCGTTGATCTCGGCTAGCCCAAAATTTGTCCAGACGGTATAGAGCATGAACCCGAGGATCACCGCGTAGGTGGTGCCGAGGATGCCAAGTTGCCAGCCAATGATGTCGTTGTGCGCCCGGCGCCTGACCGTGGGCCAAATCTGTTCGAGCAGCCAACGGAAGAGCAGAGCGGCGCTCACAATGACGACGGCGATGATGACGTTTTGCCATGTCTCCAGCATGGCGATGATCTTATCGCCAGCAGGCGGCCATGACGTTGCTGATTTCAGCCACGCCGTACGAATCACCGAATAGCAGGCGCAGGCGATGGAGATTCCGGGTGGCACTTCAGCTTCGGCGTTGACTCCCGGCGCGATTTCAAACGGATCGACGCGCACATCAATTCTGGACGAACGAAGCACCGAAAAGTAAGGCGAAATTTGGAAAATAATATTTCTATTGACAATCGTATTCAATAGGGGCTATTGTGGTGATGGGCACTCCTGCCCTGGAGCCAAGACATTATGCGTAAAGTAATTGTGGCCGCACTCGCCCTCTCTCCCATTCTGCTTCACGCTCAGGCAAATTCGCCTGCCCAGCCCCAGTCGACAAGCTCGCCCACCCTGCAGTCCAAGCTTGTTCGGCCGGCCGAATTTAGCGATTCCACTACGACTGGCAGCATCTCTAAGCCCAGAATTTCAACTGGCGTCATCCCTCCCAAGTTGATCTACACCGTCGATGTGGCGTCTGATGCGGAAATGAATTGGAAAACGACCGGCATCGACAGGATCGTTGTCGTCGCAATGGATGTCGACGAACACGGCAAGCCGACTGACATGAAGATCGTTCGCTCGGCCGGTGATGATCTGGATAAGAACGTTCTGGCAGCGGTAAGCATGTATCGCTTCAAGCCCGGGACTCTGGATCACAAGCCTGCAACGGTTCCAGTCAACCTGGAAGTCGTCCTGCGCAACCCGGGTCGGTAAGCCAATTACTACCGGCACGATTGCTGCCGGTCCCCACAACAGAACAGGCCGGATTCGATTGATTCCGGCCTGTTCTGTTCCTACTTTGCTTCAGTCTTCTTCGCTGTAAACGTACCGGCATAATTCAGAGGCTGTACGTCTATATCGCCGCCCAACTCGCCCTTGTCGTTGTAGGTTCCCGTGTAGGTGAGCGTCAGGGCCTGTCCTTCATACTCGCCGCCGTGAACGAAGACTACCTTCTGGCCATCAATCGTGACGGTCGTATCGTAGGCCTTGCCATCGGCGCCTTTGCATGAGCCGATGATTTTGTCCTTATCCTGCGTAAAAGTACAGGTCTCATTGACCGGATACCCCTGGACGTCTCCCGAGATCGTCCACGATCCGGGAACCGTCGGCTGCGCGAACAGGGCTGTAGTCGAAAGGATAAGCAAGGGCAAAACGCGCTTCATAGAGCTCCTTGGGGGCTGAGTGTCCCTTGAATATACATGCGGGTAACCGCCGTTCAACCACTTGCAGTGTCAGAAATCCTTCGGTAAGCCGGGATACACCTATGGCATGAGAAATCCTCGCTCCGAGGATTTCTCATGCCGTTGGGTTGCGGATCGTCGCAAGTCACGGTGAGACTGAGACAAGATGACCCTCAATAGGCAGGCCCTG
>CAVSOH010000002.1:0-74204 GCA_963729555.1 uncultured Acidobacteriaceae bacterium
TTCCTAACCAGAACCTCTGCTATCCCGGCACGACGGGCTGCACCAATACCATTACGCCAACCCGTCGCGGTAATGACCAACTCAGCCAGACAGGCTTCGTGATCGACGGCCCAGTGTTCATTCCCAAGTTGTATAACGGCCACGACAAGACCTTTTTCACGCTCGCGTCTGAGCGCTAGGCCTCGCACTCGTCCAGCCCGTACCCGGGGCTGATGCCGCGCCAATTCGACCAGCACTTCGATCTGTCCTCGATCAACATGTCGAGCACAGGCCCTTCCCTACACAAGCTTCCCCGGTATCACCAGTGACTCCGATGGTCCCACGCTCGCGGCGGGCGTGAGCGGCGGGTCGACCAATACGAATCAGGTGAGCACAAGCCTGGGACCGATCCCGTCGCCAACCTGGCGAACCAAACCTACCTGAACACGGCAGTACCCAACCCGATGGTTGGAAAGGTGCCGTCCAACTCGACTCTGAACGCCGCCACCATTCAGCGCCAACTGTTGCTGTTGCCCTACCCGGAGTTCGGGCAGCGTCACAAAGACCCACGAATCCGTCGGTTATCAGCGTTACGACGCCTTGCAGATCCAGATCAGCAAGCCGATGAAGCACCATGTCTCCTTCCAGGGCAGCTTCACCTGGAACAAGCTGATGAACCATAACATCTTCGCCAACAACTTCGACCCGGCTCGACCCTGACGGGTGTCGTAGATCCTTGTGCCAGCCTGATTGGCAACGTGTTCGGCACGATCGAACTGCCACGTTTCCTTGCGCGGCCGGCCTATCAGCGCCTTCTGCTTGGTGACTTGAAGTTGAACACCGTCATGCGTGCTCAGAATGGAAGCCTGATCGCAGCGCCGGGCAGTGTGGATCTGATCGGCGATCCTCTGGCAGGAGCTCCGCGCAACTTCCATTGCCCTCCGGATTAGTTGGATCACTGCAGTGGTTGATTCAAAAATGAACAGTCAGCAGAAGCGGGATGCCAACGCAAATGCCGTCGACTCGTTGCTGCCTTCGAGCAACGAAAAGTCTTCAGCACCCTCGTCCATGTGTCTTTCGTCGGTTCCGCGATCACTTCTTATCGTCAGCTGCAATTCTGTTTCATCCTAAGAATCCTGCTCTTAAGGGCCACCAAACGGATACGCTTCCTACCCACTTATTTCCGAAGAAATAAATAACTCCCGAACTGGTGCCATTAGTCGCTGCCGGAGAAATGTGGTGGAGGCCAGTTGTCTCAATTACCGTGCAAGGATGCATCCTAATTTGCTGACAAATTTTACGTAATAGAACGCGGTTGTATTGAAATTCGACTTGTTGAACTGGAAGAGCTTCACCTCTGCGGCGGCCATTCCGACGAGTACGTTTTGATCTGCCTCTGATTGAATGGTCGCGAATATTTTATGTTCTGCCACGCCAGGCCGCCGTAACTGGATCGTCGAATGGCTAGTTTTTAAGGTAACGTCCAACTCCTCCTGCGAAATTCGACTGCAATTGAATTTGCTGTTCTGAGCTTTGCAGAAATAAATGAAGGGCTCTCAGGTCGAGCGAATTTCGCGTCGAATTCGTGGCGCCGCTGGCTGCGGTCAGTGATGAGTTGACGACGCCCCTCCATCCAGCGTCCCCGAGGGCATTCGATGGTCGAGCTCAGGTTGTATTGCCTAGACTGATTGCCTTTCGAATAAGTAACCCCGGTAGTGACGTTTTCATTTAGATGTTGCGAGACGTTTGTGGATTTGGGTCACATCGATAATCATGGATCGCCACCTGCATCCGATGTTTCCGCGGAATGCAGCGTCCACGACCGCCAAACACTATGGTGCGCCATTGAGGACGCGTTAATGCACGGTACTCATCCACAAACTTGAAGAAGAAGTCCAGATCGTTCGCGGAAAGATGTATTTGGACTGAAAACCCACGGCATGAACGGAATAGTACGGAAATCAAGTTCGCCGGTAGATTGGGTGCGGCTAGTCCCCGTTGTCGCTGACCTGCCATTGGTCGTACCGCCGCTGATCAAGTGAGACATCCAACGCGGCATCAAGACGAAATCTGGACGGTCGATTGGACTCGCGGTCACCCGAAACTTCCAGACGCGACTAAAGTTCAAAATCGTCTACGAGGGAAGGCCAATTGAATCAGTCGCTTAGCGTAACTATTTCCCTCTTGAGCCCGCTTGCTGTTGCCGCCGGCTATTCCCAACCGTCCACCAGCAATGATTTGGACGCTTCTTTACACTTTCCAATCTGTCTCTCGTGCCCACCGATCGGCACCGATGTCTCAGAAAATACCCGCTTTGCGGCGAGGGATATAATTGCTCATCAAAAACGGTAATGTTGATTGAATACCGATCCGGACATGGGAGGGTGATTAAAGGTTGAGTTATGACAACTTGTTTGCTCTCTCAGGACGAATTCTCGTCACCGGCGGCACACGAGGCATTGGCCGCGCTATTTCACTGCGCTTTGCAAGAGCCGGCGCATCTGTAACCGCGAATTATCTCCGCAATCAAGAGGCTGCAGAGGAGTTAAAGGCTACGGCAGAGCGGGAAGGGTTGCCGATCGAGCTGTGTCGTGCCGACCTCACCAGCCCCCGGGGCCTCGAACAAATTGAGAGATCCATCCAGAACACTGGCGAATCTCTTTCCGGGCTGGTTCATTGCGCGGCGACGGGTGTGCACCGTACCTTTTCCGAACTTAACGTACGTCACCTTGATTGGACGTTCTCACTCAATGTGCGTGCGTTTTTTGAATTAATGCAGGTCCTCACGAATCGGTTTTCGGAGCGATCAAGCGTGGTGGCGGTCAGCTCGATCGGAGCTCGGCGTGCCTTACCGTATTACTCTCTAGTCGGAGCATCGAAGGGCGCGCTCGAAGCTCTCGCCCGACATCTCGCAGTGGAACTGGCGCCGAGGGGAATCCGCGTGAATATCCTTGCCCCCGGCCTGGTTGCGACCGAAGCTTGGAAGGTCATTCCGGAAGCAGAAGTCCGCGTTGCCGCCGCGATAAACCACACTCCGCTCCAGCGTTTGGTGACGCCCGAGGAGGTGGCATGGGCCGCCCAATTCCTCTCTTCGCAGGCATCGATGGGAATAGTTGGGCAGACCTGTGTTGTTGATGGGGGAGCAGCGATTGTGGGGTAAGATCGTCAACGCCACTTTCAGTGGATGAGGAGGGTAAGCATGGAGAGTGTTCTCGCCAGAGTTCAAGAGGTTTTCCATGAGGCTTTTGGGATCGACTCGCAACTGATTTCCCTTGAAACCACTCCCAGTGACGCGCCGGCATGGGATTCAGTGGGGCACCTGGATCTGGCAAGCAGGCTGGAGCGGGTTTTCGGCATCAGTTTCGACGTGGATGATCTCATGGAAATGGAGAATGTCCGCGAGATCGTTAGGATCATCGATGCGAAGCTATAGTCACTGGAGTGTGGGAAATGGCTGCATCTCCTGGGAACAATTTTTCCGGACGGCTAGTGAATCGGCTAGGAGAGCATTCCTGCCTCATTGACGCGGCAACGGACGAAACGATACTTCCCTTTGACGTTCGTCGAATCATTATCAGTTTTGGCGCTAGCCTTCTCTCCACGGGATTGAAACCCAGAGATCGAATCCTTATTGGTTGTACCTTGTCACCCTACAGTAGCTTGGCCTACCTGGGCGCAATGTACGCAGGCTTTGTACCGGTCCCGATGGAGGAGGCGGTTCTAGTTACATCCATAGTCGTCTTACTGGAGGTAACCGGTGCGACAGCAGTATGGACGGAAAGGAGTCTTCCGTTTAGCGGGATCCCTGAAGCGGGAGTCCGGGTTTTCCATGGCCTCTTTGCGCAGCGAAACGCGGACGAGCCACCACCTGCCTCTTGCGAGAAAAACTCCCTCGCGGTCCTCTTCGCCACCTCAGGGTCTACCGGAACACCCCGTTTCGTCATGGTCAGCCATGGGAACCTTATCGCTAACACAGAAGCGATCATTCGCAGTCAGGGGCTTTCAAACGGTGAACGAGCCATGCTTATCTTGCCACTGAGTTACTGCTTTGGTGCGAGCGTCTTGCAAACGCATCTGTATCAGGGTGGTGGGGTGGTATTCGATCGCCGCTTCATGTTCCCCGATAAAGTGCTCCATGCTATCGACAAATACGCATGCACGACGTTCGCGGGCGTCCCCACCGTCTATAACATTCTGCTGCGCCGATCGAATATCCGCTCGATCGCAATGCCCACACTAAGGCGATTCCTGCAGGCGGGAGGCCCGCTGGCTCCGCAGCGCATTTCCGAGATGCGCGCCGCCGTGCCGAAGCCGAAGTTTTATGTCATGTATGGTCAAACAGAGGCGACCGCCCGGATATCCTGTCTTGAACCCGAGCACTTGGGCGACAAATTGGGTAGCGTAGGGCATCCATTGGACAACCTAATGGTTCGCATCGTCGACGAAGATGGGAAAGATCTTCCCGCCGGGAAGACAGGTGAGATTGTGGTGAAAGGTCCATCGATCGCCCTAGGATATCTCAATGAACCGGAAGAGAGCCGTCGTGTCTTCAACGATGGCTGGCTGCGAACTGGCGATCTGGCTCATCTCGACCCAGAGGGTTACATCTGGATAGACGGGCGCACGGGCGCCTTCCTCAAGATGCGCGGAGTGCGCGTGAGTTTTGAAGAGGTCGAAGCCAAAGTAGCGGCAGTACCCGGTGTTTATGAATGTGCCGCTGTCGCAGTGCCGCACCCGGAGGTTGGTGAGGTGCTGGCTTTGTATATTGTGCCGGACAAAGGAGCAGAAGACATCATCGATCAGGTGCGTCGCAGCCTGTCCATAAACTGGACGTGCGAATCGATTCAGATCGTTTCGGAAATACCGAAGACAGCAAGCGGTAAGATATCGCGAGCTTCTCTTCCAGCAACGGTGATTGAAACCTATGAATGAAATTGGACAGAGGGTTGATCAGTTGTTAGCCATCCCGCCCTATAGCTTGCCACCCGAAGAGCGGCAAACTGCTCTTCTTGCGTTGCTGAAGGATGAGTTGGAATACGCATGCAGCAGGAACCCTATGTACCGAAATTACATTGACCACTGGCCTATCGATACGCGTTCGGCGCGCGGAATTTCTGATCTTCCATATCTACCGGTTGGACTGCTAAAAACGCAACCTCCTTTCTCTCTGGTGGAGCAGCAAGAGATCAAAAGAATCCTGACGTCGAGCTCAACGACAGGGCAAATACCAAGCAGGATTGCGCTGGATTCGCCGACGGCGAGGCGCATGACGAAGGGAGTCGTCGCCATCGCTCAAGACTTTATCGGTTCGAGCCGCCGACCTTATCTGGTCGTAGATGTCCCTGGCTCCACCAGAGGTGGTACGGAACTGGGGGCTCGAGGCGCCGCCATACAGGGCCTTCAACCATTTGCGAGCGAAGTCACCCACTGCTTAGAACTCGACCAGGATGGAGGTCTCACATTGGACCGGGACAAACTCAGCCATTTTGCGGAATCGCAAGGTCCGTCTCCCGCCCTGGTTTATGGTTTCACCCACATACTTTGGAAGCACCTGGTAGAACCGTTAATCGCAGAGAGCATCTGCCTCGGGATGCCCGGTGTCCATATCCTGCATAGCGGCGGCTGGAAGTTGCTACACGAGGAAGCCATCGATAAGAAATCTTTCAACGATGGCGTGGCCCGCGTCTTTGGGTGTTCCTCTGATCATGTGATCGATTTCTACGGCATGGTGGAAAATGTAGGCGTTATCTATCCCGATTGTACTGAGGGTAACAAGCATGTTCCGGCATTTGCAGATGTCCTCGTACGGAATCCGTTGACGCTCGAGCAGGTTTCTGAGGGGGAACGAGGAATCGTTCAGGTGTGCAGCGTGTTGCCGACAAGTTTTCCCGGCAACCTGCTTTTAACGGAAGACATCGCTGAAATCGTGTCATATGATGGGTGCCGTTGCGGCAGACGAGGGACCTGTTTCCGGTTTGTGGGGCGGGTAGCGAAAGCGGAACTGCGCGGCTGCGGGAATATCGACCGGAAGAGACAACAGGCTGCCTAGGTTCAGGGTACCTTGATGAGCGAGATCATTCGTGTAATCGACTCAACTGAGGAGATCTCCGCTCTGGCGACGGAGCTTCGTGAGACCGTTGATGCGACGGAGATCACTACGAGTGCAGTTTTGAATGGGTTCGAGGCCTGGGCTGCCGCTTTGGGCGAGCGGGAAACCGCTGATATACAGGGTGTTCAATTCCTGCGCATGTGGTTAAGACACGGGACTCTCGAGCCAGTCATCGCCCGGGAACTGGGCGAGGACTGGATGCAGGACGGTCATGCCAGACTCAAAGCGTATCCTATCGGCATCGTTGGGCACTGGCCGGCCGGAAACATTGAGATCCAGCCAGCGCTCTCGATGACCTGCGCCCTGCTGGGAGGCAATGCTTCACTGGTACGCGTGCCTAGCGACCTCGGCGAACTGACGCGACTCATCATGGGAAAGTTGGAACAAAGTGATAGCGCGGGCGTTTTGACTGGGCGCGTTCGCATGCTCATCTTCGATCACACACGGAAAGACCTGCAGGAGGCCATGGCTCGATCCGTCGATGGAGCCATGATATGGGGCGGTGAGGAAGCGGTTCTAAACGTACGCGGACTGCCATTCCCGCATTGGGCAAGGCTGACCATCTTCGGACCAAGAATCTCCGTCGCAGCGATGGACGCAGATTCCTGGTCCGACACCGAGGGACAGGAGTCCTGGTGTCGGCGTATTGCGCGCGATGTCTGGCAGTTCGATCAGCAAGCGTGTTCATCGCCACAAGTTCTTTTCCTGGAAAAGAAGGTCGGCCATTCATCCCAGGAATTCGTGCAATCGCTCAAAAAGGCATTCGAATCAGAGAATCAGCTCCATCCGAGGCAAACGATCCATGCCGCATTGACAACGGTAATATGTCAGGCACGCGCTTCGTGGCTTCTCGATAAGGCAGCGAACCGCGCAATTTTCACCCAAGGGCCTGACTGGACAATTCTTCTGGGAAGCGGGTCGGAGATCCCCAGGCCTACTCAAGGAAAGACGCTGACCGTACTGGAGGTGGACGACCTGCTCGAACCAATTGGAAAACTCGACGGCAACGTGCAAACACTTGGGCTGGCCATGGCGGATACGTCGAGGGAGACAAAGATCGCGTCGTTGGCGGCCAGAAGAGGTGTGGACAGAATCGTAAAGCTTGGGCGCATGCACGTCTTTGCCCCGCCGTGGGACGGCGTTGACCTTATCAGACCTATGGTGCGTATGGTTCGACACGTGCCCTCGGTCGATTAATTGAACGATGGAAGGATGGAGTTATGGTGGATACCGCAACATTTCTGGAGGCGCTGGACCGGAAGGCGAAGATGTTTGCGCCGACGGCACGGGCGACTGTTGAGGCCAACCAGAATCTGTGTTCCTGGGTGCTCAACCCGTTGGCACTTTGGGCTCAGGCTGCCTATGGAGACCGCGCATTTGAGGACGCAGCGCGAGGATACGCTCGGTACTGCCTTGGAGTCGCCAAGTCGCAACAAATCTATGAGCAGGAGGGCAGATATACCCCGCAAGCGTTGCCCGATGTGATCTCGGAGGTCTATGAAGATGAAGGGTATATGGTTCCATACATGTGGGCTGCCATCCTCATTTACCCGTTCTGGCCCTCGATGGTCAATCACATCGCTATGTACCGAGATGAGTTCGTGAAGGCATTGCCTGCAGAGGCTCGTGTGCTGGAGTTAGCATCTGGTCACGGAGTTCTCAGCTTGCTAGCTGCGCAGGAACGAACGGACCTCCGCCTGGAGGGGCTCGATATAAGCCCGCCCGCAGTTGCCGTCGCCAATCGTCTCCTGGCCGTCTCAGGACATGCCAGCCGGGTTAAGTTCGAGGTAAAAGACGCTCTCGCCGTGGAACGAGGAGGTGCAGGGGGAGATTATCAAGGGATTATTGCCGCGATGCTCGCAGAGCATTTGGAGGATCCAAGGCCTCTCCTCCAAGCCATCTCCCGCCTTCTTTCGAAAGACGGTCTGGTATTTTTCAGTACAGCAATTGAATCGGCTCAGCGCGACCATCTCTATGAATTCAACCATGAGAGCCAGGTGGTGAAGCTTGCGGAAGACGCGGGCCTTCGCGTCATCCGACTTGTCAGTGATGCCAGCGCTCCGCCTCCTGGCACTCGATTTCTCCCCCGCGCCGTGGGCATGATTTTGCGCCGGCGCTGACCCGCAATGTCGGCGATTGATTCGAGGTATGGACATGACGATGGGCTTCGAGGAGATTACAACTCATCTAAAACAGCGGTTTCCTATGCTCATGGTCGACAGAGTTTTGGAGATCGAGCTCGGCAAGAGCATCAAAGCCCTAAAGAATGTCACAGGCAATGAGATCCAGTTCCTTGGCCATTTTCCTGGCTATGCGATCATGCCGGGGGTCTTCATTGTTGAAGCAATCGGACAATGTGCTTCGATTCTCTTCAGCCAAACCACCGGCCAAGGTCAGCATCATGGCGAACTTCTGGTCCTCGGCACGATAAGCGAGATGAGATTCTTCGTCCCCGTGCTCCCGGGACACACCATGATCCTGGATGTCACCATTTTAAAAATGATGCCGGGCGCGGCGCTTGTGGAGGGGATCGCAACAGTGGGCGGTACCACGGTCGCCAAAGGTAAGCTTAGCTTCGGCAGAAAAGTAATCTGATTGTCTGCGACTGAAGAAAGTTGACGGTAAACTCTCACGCACCTGTTTCAAGCTCGTTGACACATTCCGGAAAGGCGGCTCCGCAAGAATGATGATCATTGACGAGTACGGTCTATCGCCCATGCAGCAGGGAATGCTGTTTCATCATTTGGCAGCAGCGCACAGCGGGATCGACATTCAACAACTCGTGATTAGTTTCAAAGAAGCCCCGAACGTTACGATCCTGGAGCGAGCCTGGCAGGCAGTTGTGGAGAAGCACCCGGTCCTGCGCACCTCTTTTCGGTGGGAGGGATTGTTGGAACCCGTTCAGCAGGTGCATGATGACCTTCCCATAAAGATCGAACAGTACCAGTCCTGGGATGAATCAACTTTTTCCGCGTTCCTGGCTGCCGACCGACGGCGCGGCTTCGATATCAAACAACCACCGCTGATTCGGCTCGCGCTCTTCGGATCGGGTGCAGGCCCAATGCGTCTTGTTTGGACCTTGCATCACATCCTGATGGATGGCCGCGCCTGCACCATCGTTCTCAACGATGTTGAGCAGTTCTATGACGACCTTCTCAATGGTGCTCCACTCAAGAACTCTCTCGGTCTTCCATACAAACCTTACACGGAGTGGGTTGAGCACCTCGATCTCTCTGACGCCAACGATTTCTGGCGCAAAAAGCTCCAGGGACTTATCGCACCAACGCCCCTTCCCTGTGAACCTGATGAACTGACGAAAGACCCCTCAATTCACGGTGAAATCGAGATCAAGCTTTCTGAGGATGTCACCTCCCGGCTGCGAGATATAGCCAGGCAGTACAACATAACCCTGAACACGATCGTCATGGGGAGTTGGGCCATCCTGCTCGGCCGTTTCAGCGGTGAATCGGAGGTGGTATTTGCTTCCGTCAAGACAGCCCGCGGAAACTCCGTTCCAGACGCTGACTCAATCGTCGGCCTGTTTCTGAACACCATCCCTGTGCGCGTTGATGTGAACCCCACGACGCAGGTCGCCGAGATGCTGAAGCGCCTGTATGCCGAATGGATCTGGATGGGCCTCCGACAGTATGACTTCACGCCTCTTGTCCAGATCAAGCGGGTGAGTGATTTCCCGAAGTCCGAGCCTATCTTTAATAGCCTCGTCGTATTCGAGAATCAACAGCTCGGCACAGCACTCGCAAACTCCCAACCGCGTTGGCGGGAACGTGATTTCAGTTTTCATGAACAAACCGGCCTCCCACTCGCCTTGTCGGCATTTGGAGACACGGCGATGGCGCTGAAACTGGAATATGATGTTCACCGTTTCAGCCGGGCAACTGCCGAGCGCATCCTGGCCCACCTCGTCCAGGTTTTCGCGAGCATCGCTGATAATCCTGATGAAACCATAGGCAATCTGAAGATCATCCCGGACGCCGAACGGCAGCAACTATTGGTGGACTGGAATGCGACAGAGCGTGCATATCCGAGGGAAACATCGCTGGTGGCGTTGGTGGAAGCACAGGTGGAGCGGACGCCGGACGCGATCGCCGTGACTTGTGGTGAGCAAAAACTTAACTACTGGGAACTGAACGAACGGGCGAATCAACTGGCAGAAGAATTAGGTAAATCTGGAGCGGGTCCGGATCAACTGGTGGGCCTGTTTATTGAGCGCTCAACCGACATGGTGGTTTCGCTGCTGGCAATTATGAAGGCAGGAGCGGCATACCTCCCGCTGGATCCTCTGTTTCCGCCCGAGCGGCTTAGCTACATGTTGGAAGACAGTGGCGCTCGGCTGCTCGTGACCCAGCAGAGCCTGAGCAGGGAACTGCCGGCGTTTGCTGGAGAGACGATCCTGCTGGAAGACACTCGCTGGCAGGGAAACTCCAGAGATAATCTGGCTGTAGCAGTGAGGCCCGAGCATCTGGCCTATGTGATCTACACTTCGGGCTCGACCGGCAAGCCGAAAGGTGTGCAGGTTTCGCGAGGTGCGCTGACAAATTTCTTGTGGGCTATGCGCGAGTGGATGCAGTTGAGCGAGAAGGACAGGCTCCTGGCGCTGACGACGATCTCGTTTGACCTCGCAGGCCTGGATATGTGGTTGCCCCTGTTGGTGGGGGCACAGACGGTGGTGGCCAGCCGCGAAGAGGCCGCCGACGGCAACGCGTTGCACAGCTTGCTGGAGCGGCACGGTATCACCTTCCTGCAGGCCACTCCTGTGACCTGGCAGCTTTTGTTCGATGTAGGCTGGCGCGGCAAGCCGTATCTTCAGGCGGTGTGTGGAGGCGAAGCAATGCCGCCGGAAGTAGCGGCACAACTCGCGCCCGCAGTGAAGAAGTTGTGGAATCTCTATGGGCCAACGGAGACGACGATCTGGTCCACCGGATATCTGGTTGAAAACGGTCAGGCGCCGATTCTGATCGGACGTCCCTTGGCCAACACTCGATGCTACATCCTCGACGGACAGGGACAGCCAGTCCCAGTTGGAGCAACAGGAGAACTGCACATCGGCGGAGACGGGCTGGCGCGCGGATATCTGAACCGCCCAGATCTAACGGCGGAGAAGTTTGTGCTAGACCCCTTCCGCCGAGACGAATCACGCATGTACCGCACGGGCGACCTTGCGCGTTATAGGGTAGACGGCAACATCGAGTGTCTGGGACGAATTGATCATCAGATCAAACTCCGCGGCTACCGCATCGAACCGGGAGAGATCGAGGCGGCACTTCAGGAGCAGCCAGAGATCAAGCAGGCTGTAGTCATCGCCCGCGAGGATATGCTGGGGGGCAAGCTGTTGGTGGCCTACCTGGTGGCCACCAACAGCACCAATCCTGCTACGTCAGAGTTGCGCGGGCGGCTCAAGCGGCAGCTACCGGATTACATGGTCCCGAGGGCCTGCGTGTTCCTGGATCAGCTTCCGATCTCACCTAACGGGAAGATCGACCGCAAGGCTCTGCCAGTACCTGCTGAGACCCGTGTGGTACCGACGGACTCCTACATTGCTCCCCGAAACCAACTTGAGGAGACGCTCGCTAGGATATGGGCCGAGACGCTAGGAGTACAGCGAGTCGGAATCCGAGATGACTTCTTCGAAATGGGTGGTGACTCGCTCGACGCGGTCCGACTTCTTCTCAAGATTCTCGCTGCATTTCCTGCATGCCAACCTTCACTCGCCGTACTACTGAAGGCTCCAACCGTGGAGCAGTTCGCACGCACTCTCAACGGTGGCCAAACGGATTGGTCGTGTCTGGTGGCGGTGCGGGAAGGGAACGAGCGGCCTCCATTCTTTTGTGTCCACGGTGCCGGAGGAAATGTGCTCAGTATGCGGGATCTGGCGATGGCCCTGCCGCCCAGCCTGCCGTTTTATTGCTTGCAGGCGCGCGGACTTGACGGTCAGGCCACTCCGTTTTCCAGCGTCGAAGAGACGGCAGAGTGCTATATCGACCAGATCCGGAGCGTGCAGCCCCACGGCCCGTACTATTTAGGAGGCGGATGCTACGGAGGCCTGGTGGCCTTTGAGATGGCCCGCCGTCTTCGATCCATGGGAGAAACTGTCAACGTCGTGGCGCTAATTGATACGTGGAATTTCGCATACGGCCGTTTTATCTCGAAGCCGAAGCTGTTTTACTTCAACTCGCGTTTCTTTATGCGGAGAACCTTCCATCATATGAGGACACTTGGCCAAGTAAAACCACAAGATTGGGCAAGTTATTTTTTAGGCCGTGCCAAAACCTTTCTGCAGCTGGCGAAATCTGTGGCCCGGATCGCGGAAGGCATTGACGAGACTCAGTTTCCGGTTAGCCTCGTGGACGCTAAGCTTCAGGAACTAGAGGGCCATGGAGAATTGGGGCAGGTGCTGGAGCGGGTTCGAAACGCGAGCCACGTGGCTGCGCTAAACTTCATTCCAAAACCCTACGACGGTCATCTCCTCGTGTTCAGCGCAAGAAAACGAGTCGATGATCCATACCGCGATGAAGCGCTTGGCTGGCGCCCTGTGGCGCTCGGCGGCATGACGGCACACGTAATCGATGGGGACCATTTATCGATCTTCCGCAACCCCGCGGTAGGGGCGATTGCCGAGAAGTTGGACAGAGCTCTTCGAGAGGCGCAGCAGGCTACTCGAGAGGGCATTCAAGGCCCGGACACAGTTCTCGTATCGCAAGACCGATCAGAGGCTGGGCAAGGAGAGATCAAATCCGCAGGGACGCAAATATAAGAAGAGCATCTGGACCTACTCTTCTTGCTTTTCCTGACGATCAAGAGTCAACCAAGGAATTCGTTGAACGCGGATAAAGATATCATTCGCGACTTGCCATTACGGGCGCACTGCGGGCTGTCGCGAGGCCGCCAGGCCACCAGTTCAAATCGCCTGCAATACGAAGGAGCGCAGGACCGATCACAATACGAACGAGTGTTGCGTCAATCAGCACGGCGACCGCCAACGTAAATCCGATCATCTTGACCACCAGGAAATCTCCGAAGGTGAATGCCGCAAAGACAACGATCATGATCGCGGCGGCGCTCGTAATCAGTCCAGCTGTTCTAGCCAGACCCTCCGGGATCGCATCCTTTTCACTCAGTCCGTTCCTTCTGGCTTCGAGAACGCGTGCAACCAGAAATACCTCGTAATCCATGCTTAATCCGAAGACGATGGCAAAGGCGACGATCGGAACTAAGGGGAACACGCTACCGGTTCCCCCGGGAACTCCCAGGAAACGGCTTCCATGTCCGTTTTGGAAAACGAAAACCAATGCTCCGAAGGACGCTGCGACCGAGAGCAGGTTGAGTGCGATGGCCTTCAGGGCGGCGAAGATCGATCGGAACCCGCAGAGTAGAGCAAGGAGCGTCCCCCCCACTACCAGCGCTGTTACCGACGGAAAGCGGTCTTTAATAATCGTTTCATAATCGGCGTTGAGTGCCGGGATGCCTCCAACGAGAAGCGTCGCGCCAGGCACTCCGGTGAGAGCTGGCGCGCCGGTCTTCCGGAGCTCCCGAACCCAGTTGACTTGGTCACGCAGAGAGACCGAACCCGCGGGTAACACCTCAAGCAGCGCCGCTCGTCCGTCACTACTCAGAAACGTTCGACGCGTCTCCCGCGAGAGGTCACGGAGGGAAGACCGGTTGCTCTCCGCAATCGTAGTGATAGAAATCACGCGTTCACAGCGAGGATCGTTCGCGAGGCGCTTGGTAACACGATCCAGCGCATTCCACCCCGCGTCGGTTTGCGCGATGGAATCCGTTGGAAGTTCGACAATGACGCGCAACGATTCAACGACGCCGCCCCTATCCATCCGTTCAAGGGTGTGGAGCGCATGGACGGATTCCGCGGTTTGCGGAAGCCAATCCCCTCGGGGGAGACTGGTATCCAGTCCTCTGACCTGCCAGGCGAGCAGAAGCAAAGGAGTGCCTGCCACAAAGAGGGCAAGCCAGGGATGCGCGACAATCACCTTTCCCCATTGCCGCCAGCGATTTCCCGTTCGTGCGGCCCGATGCGCATCCAACTTTGGAGTAAAGGGCAATCGGCCAAAATCAATCCGCGGACCAAGCAGCACCAGCGCTGCCGGAACGAGGGTATTTGTAAGCAACACGCTCATTCCCGCCACCAGGAATCCCGCGACACCGATGGAACGGATTTCGCTGATCGGAACCGTCAAAAGGGCTAGAAATCCGATGGCCACAGTTGAGGCCGAAATTAAGAGAGTGCGACCTGCCTGACGTGCCGCGATGACCGAGGCCGCGGGTCCGTCGTTCCCGGCGGAAATCGCTTCCCGGAAGCGGCTGACCATGAGGAGCGCGTAGTCGATTCCCAGACCCAGGCCAAGCATAGTGGCTAAATTCTGAACCAGAATGGACAAGTGCCAGCGCTGGGCCAGAAACCCCGTAATTGCCAGAGTGGTCGCGATGGCAAGCTGGCCTACCGCCACCGGAATCAGGGCGGCGATCAGGCTTCCAAAAGCCACTAGAAGAAGTGCGAGAGTCGCTGGGATCACCAGGCTCTCGCCGCGTTGTACGTCGTCGGCGCTCGCTTTCCGAATGTCGAAATTTAGTGGAATCTCGCCTGTCAGTTCGAGCTTCACCGCCGGATAACGGCCCCGCAGTTGATTTTCAAGCGAGCTTGCCAGCTGGTGAAGCTTAGGAACAAGTGACTCCACGGAACCGTCGGTCGATGTGAGTCCCACGAGAACAAACGTTCCCCCTTCCCGGCCCAGAAAGATCGGATCGCGCAACTCGAGATAGGACACTGCTCCCGAAACGCCGGGTTGCTCTCTCAGTCCTGTCACGATGGTTTCTAACGCTTGCCCGCCTTCCTCCGAATCCGCAGGTGGGAGTCCCTGGATCACCAGGACCACCCGGTCCACGAACGGCGACCGAAACCGATTGGCCAACTCCTGCCGGACAGTTTCAGCTTGGCTCCCCTCGACACGGGTTGCGGTCTCCAGGTGGCGCTCCGCGTGAAAAGAGAATGGGAGAAGTGCAATGGCTGCTGCGAGGACGATCCCTGACACCCAAAAACGACGCAAGTGCATAGCACTTATCATTTCATACTAGATTGCCGCCATTGAAACTCTCCGGTGGCCAGAAGCCAAACTCGCCTGCGTAGCTAGCTGTATCTGTTAAACTCTTCCCCATCAGCCTAGGAGGATCCATTCGTACCTTACTGTTGCTCGGACTGCTTGCCACCTTCCAACCTGGAGTGCCAGACCCTCACCTTGGAGCCTGGCTCGGATCATGGACCCTCACCTCTGCGGAGTCCAGTCTGAATCCTCCGAACCGGCTCTCCATTACACATCTGCACGACTGGACGCATGTCATCATGTCGGGCGAAAGCCATCTCGATTTCACCACGAATTCAAACGGGCACAAATCGTCCGCACCAGGCAATCTCGCGTTCAATCAAATTGAACTGCGCAGGATCGATAAGCGGCAGGCGGAGGTCAAGGAGGAAAAGGATGGAGCTGTTGTGGCGACGGTTCGCGAAAAACTTTCGAATGATGGGAACGAGCTAACGACTACGACTGTGACCAGGGGCAAAGCCGATCAGATCACCGTGTGGACGCGAAGCGGAGGTGCGAAGGTCGTTAATGACCTGTTCGCAGGCGAGTGGACGCAGGATCTCAGCAAGACCCGTTTGCGAGAAGGTCTGGTGCTCAAAATCGAGGCGGACGGAAGGGGAGGGATCCGTTTTCTGGGTGACTTCAGCTATGACGCCCGTTTTGACGGAAAGCAATACGATCTAAAGAACTCGCGCAACGATACCGTTACGCTTGAACTCGTCGATGCTCACACCGTGGATGCGATTTACCGGCGGGACGATCAGGTCACTCAAAAGGACAGGTGGGTGGTGTCCGCGGACGGGCAGCAGATGACACTCGCGACCGCTGGCACTTTGGAAACGGGCCAGCGGGTCACGGAGAAGCTCGTGTTCAAGAAGCAGTAACGGATAGCGCGTCTGGCAACGCTTCGAGGCAGTCCAAAAGCGGATCGCCCGATGGCACCTCGTCGACCTCACGAGGAGCGACCGAGATGATCCCTTTGCGATGCATGAATTTCAGAATGCCGTTGACCGTATCTTCGAGAGACGGGTCCGGTTTGCCCCACTTGGAAGCATCGCGGGCCGTTTGATACGAAGAGTTGTCATAGCGTTTGAACTCCATCGCGGAGATGTTGTCGACAGAGCCCACCAGAAAATCCAGCAGCGGAAAGAGAAGATCTTCCTTCCGGCATCTTCGGACGAGTTCGGGAATGAAATCGGGAAGGCTGAATCCTTCGAATTGCCGGCCAGTCGCCTGAGTAATTAGCCCGGTAATATCCATCATGTTGGAATAATCGTCCCGCACGATATGGTATGTCTTGTTCCCTGTACCGGGCGTGGTGGCGATTGCAACGATGTTGTTCGCCACGATGTCAGCTGGGACAAAGCTGACCTGGTTAAGCGTATCGACGCCAATGCCGTGATTGACCATGAAGGCGACCAGGCGAACGGCGATATCGAAGTTGTTGCCTCCGCCCGTGACGGAGGGACTCACGAGAGCCGGCCGGAAGACCCGCGCGGAAAGTCCCCGGTTGCGCGCGTCGAAGACCACCTGTTCCGCTACCCATTTCGATTGGCTGTAGCCGAAATCGAGAAGCTCCATATCCTCGTTATGATCGGTTTCATACAGGACCGATTTGACCGCCCAGCCGAACACGAATGTAGTCGAGACATAATTGAACTCTTTTGGCCTTCCCTCGAAGGCCAATCTTATGACCTCATTGGTTCCCATAACGTTCGCGTCACGCATCCGGTCGTAGTTGAACAGATAGTTCACGGTTGCGCCGTTATGGAACACCGTGTCGATTTCACTCGCGAGGAAATCCCACACGTCCTGCGTCAGGCCCAGCTTTGGCTGCCCTAGGTCGCCGCAGACGGGAATCACGCGATCCTCGAACATCTCCATCAGATCTGCCTCGCAGGGTCCCATTGACTCCATCGCAGCTCTCAGTCTTTCCCTGCCCTGTTTTTCCTCGGAAGACCTGACGAGAACATGGATCTTCGCCTCTGTCTGTTCCAGCAGGCTTTTAATGAAGAATGGCCCCATGAAACCGGTCCCACCTGTGAGCAGCACCTGATTCGGCATTGGTATATCCGGCACGGGCAAAGGCAACGGAGGCTCGAAGATGAGCTTCCGGTCGTTGCTCATCATCTGCTTCTCAGCGGCGGACTGCTCATCTCGGAAAGCCGTAAGGGAATGACGCAGATGAACGAGTGCCTCTTGGGGAGCGCTCTCCAGCATCTCGGCTAGTCCGAATAGTTCGGCTACGCTGACACGCTGAATGACACCAATATCCACCTGCCTCGCCAGCATCTCGGCGCCTTTATCTTTCAGCAACTCCTTGAGCTCATGCATGAAGACAACAAGATCCAGGGAATCCAGGCCGGCTTCGACGAGGTTGTACGATTCCTGACCCGTCAGGTTGTACCTGGCCTTCAATTCGGCGAAAGAGGAGTTCATGTCGGAATCGGACTGGCAGTCCCCTGCATCTTTCTCCCGCGAAAAGTCAGAAAGAACGGTGAACTCACCTTGCAGCCACATCTGCTTGGTCTTATGGCGCATGATCTTCCCCGAACTCGTTCTCGGGATCGCACGAGGCGCAATAAGGGAAATCACCGCCACTTCCACGTTGAGATAATTTCGGACCGCGGCGGCAATCCTTCGTGCTTCGGGAAGAGCCCTGGGATTTTTGACTTCGGCGACGATTGCCAGCGCAGGTTCGCTGTCTTCCTGAATCTGGAACGCCGCGACGCAATTGTGCCGGATCAGATTGGATGATTTCTCCACTACGTTCTCGATGTCATGCGGGTAGTAATTTTGCCCACGGAGAATAATCATGTCCTTGATGCGGCTGCAGACGTAGAGTTCGCCGTCGTGGAAGAATCCTATGTCGCCGGTCCGAAGGTAGCCGTCGTCATAGGGAGTATCGTCCACAAGCCGTCCACGAAACTGCTTCAGAGTTAATTCGGGATTATTCCAGTAACCAAGGCACTTACCGCTTCCGGCTACCCAGATTTCGCCGATGCGGTCTGGCTCAAGAGCGAAATGCCCTTCCGGATCGACGATCTTAACGTCGATACCGGGTAGTGGGGTTCCACAACTGACAATCTGGGTGGCCCCGTCGATTTCTGAGACCTCAGTCGTCATGCGGGCCTTCCCCAGCGCGAGGGCACGCTTGTTGACGGAAACGATGTTGCGACCGCCGAGTGAGACCGCCAGAGTATTCTCGGCCAGCCCGTAGGCGACATAGAAACTCTCGGACTTGAGTCCATAGGACTGAAACGCTTCTAGAAACCGGGTGTAGGTATCCGGCTTTACCGGTTCCGCGGCGCACATCAATACCCGGAGCGAGCTGAGATCACAAGCCTCCAGGCTCTCCTTGGAAAGCCTCCCGGCGCGCAGACAGTAGTCGTAGGCGAAGTTGGGGGCAGCCGTCGCGGTGGCGTGGTAGGTCGTTATCGCATCGAACCACAGGATCGGCCGCTGGATGAAGTCCATGGGAGCGAACCCGTAGGTCGTCCCACCTTTCAGTGCCGGATATAGGTAGCATCCGATCAGTCCCATATCGTGATACTGCGGAAGCCAGGAAACGACAACCGGCGCGGGATGGTCGATCACGAGCGAATAGGTATTCAAGATGTTTTCGTGCGTCACGATCACACCCTTGGGCTCCATCGTCGAACCCGACGTGTACTGTAGAAACAAGATCTTTGATGGATCGACAGCTGGTCGGTCCGAAATCGTATCCACGAAATCTTCCGTGGCGATCCACGGAAGACCGGAAATGTAATCTATGTCAACGCCGGACGCCGAGACTCCACTTCTGGCGAGATTCGTCTTGAGGGATGCGTGGTAGTCTTTGCTCGTTAATATCCCAGCGGCCTGGCAATCCTTTGCGATGTGGACCATTTTGTACAGGGCGCTCTGGAAGCCACGCGAGCTGGGGGGATATACCGGAACGGGGATCAATCCGGCGCGCACGCAACCAAAGAACGCGCAGATCATTTCGAGCCCCGGCGGGTAGGCAAGCAGAAGCCGGTCGCCCGCCGCGAAACGACCCTCCTTCCGCAAATGTCCGGCGATCGCCTCCGCTCGGTGGAGAAACGACGCGTAGGTGTAGCTTTCGATCGGATCGCCGTTTACGTCAAGGTACGAATACAGGAGTTTGTCCGGGTGCTTATCTGCCAGCCTATCCAGCTGGTCTAAAATTGACGCCTTCATCAATCAGCGATCCTCCAAGGTTGAATAAAACGCAAGTCAGTAAAACGAAACATCCCGCCCCAGCGAGCGAGGTGAAACAAGATTGAGTCTCGAAGTGCAGACCTGGAATGTGGGCTGACTGTGAGAATATGTGCGTAATTTTTCTCGGTATAAGCGTCGCGCGACTCGCTGGGGAACGGACGTTCTCCTTTTTGCCGCACAGGACGCGAAAGGGACTTGCGGAGTTCCGCCGAGCTTCTATAGGCGATGCAGGAGCCCCGTTCGTAATCGTTCATTGGTGGTTATATGTTAGCAAAGCATTTGGACAATGCCATGTGCCCAATTACAATGATCGCGGAGGCACCGGTGACGTTCGATGCTGAAGCGGTGATCGCTAAAGAACCGGAGACGGCGGATCTTGTACCATCGGAAGCCTCAGCAGCGCCGATTATCGACCCAGTCGGCGCGTCTTCCTTCCCAAAAGTCTTACGTCGCCGCCTGGATAGTTTTTTTGCTGACCAGAACATTTCTCCCAAAGCAGACCGTACGATGTGGGTCAAGATCGCTGTGGGCCTGGCAGTCCTTGTGGGCGCCTGGATTGCTCTGTATGCGCTCAGGCCCGGTTCATGGAAGTTTGTCGCCCTCTACCTGCTAGGCGGCTTGGCGCAGACATTCCTTTTGCTGAACATCGCCCACGACAGTAATCACAACGCCATCTCATCCCGGCCACTCGTCAACAAGACCCTGAACTACGTCTTCGATCTGTGCGGAATCAGCTCGTACATGTGGCGTTTCCTTCATCATCGCGGCCATCACTCCTGCATCAATGTCCACGAGGAAGATGATGCGATTTCGGGCCGCGGCATCTTTCGTTTTACGCCTTACGAAACTCGCACGCCGTGGCACCGGTTCCAACACATCTATGCCTTGTTCTTCTACGCGCTGTTCTCGCTTGAGTATGTGTTCGTTCGAGACTTCCAGTGCTTTTTCTTTCCGAAACACGACTATTTGAAGCGCGCCAAACATCCTTTACGCGAATATGCCATTTTGTTTGGGGGCAAGGCCTTTTATCTCACGTACATGCTTGTCTTGCCGGTGCTAGTCCTGGGGAAATCGCCTCTTCTGGTTGCGGGAGCGTTCCTTCTGGTCCATTTGATCGTCGGGTTATCCGTAACGCTTGTATTCCAGACGACGCACACCATAGATAGCACGTACTTTCCCGCGGACCGTGGTGAGTTCGACAATGGCGTGTATCACATTTTCGCGACAACGGCCGATTATGCAACGGAAAATCCGCTTGTCGGTTGGCTTGCAGGTGGGCTCAACCATCACATTGTCCACCATTTGTGTCCTTTCGTATGCCATACCCACTATGCTCCGCTGACTGCGATCGTGAAGGAGACTGCCGAAGAGTTTGGGATTCCTTATCGGCAGCACCCTACCATGACCCGGGCAATCCGGCATCATCTGATACTTTTGAAGCACCTGGGAACGAAAACTGATTCTGTGGGTTTATCTTTTACCTATGGGCCCACTACCAAATCCTACAAGTGACATCAACTCCCCTGCGGTTCAAGGCAAGAATCAGGACGGCTGGGTATGACCTCATCCACGTCTATCCCCGCTGTTTCCCGGTTTCGCAGCTTTGCGGATTCTGTCGCAATGGCCCGCAATCCCGTGCCGGTTTTGGCCAGGTATAACGAGACCTTTGGCGACACCTTCCGGTTTTACCTGGGTGGTCTCAAGGAAGCGATCGTTACCATCGATCCCGCTGTCATTCAGCACGTCTTGAAGACCAATGCGGACAACTACCAAAAATCGGAAATTCAAGTAAAGCGGATGGGCCACTTCCTGGGGAAAGGCCTTCTCACCACCCACGGAGAAGCCTGGCGCACGCAGCGGCGTCTCATCCAGAAGGGCTTCGATCGCAAGCAACTCGATGCGCTGTCCTCGATCATGCAGGACTCCCTTGCCGAGTCGCTGCGGAACTTCGACCGCCAGATCCACGACGGCCCCGTCGATATCTACCCCCAGTTGATGAAAATTACCTTCGCGATGGTCGCCCGGTCGCTGTTCGGCGCGTCCTTGAAGGACGAAGACATCGATCTGGTCAGCCACACCATCTGCACCGTTCAGGAATTCATCGTTCGGCAAACCCTTCAGCCCTATCTGAATCCTTGGTTTGCCGCCTCAGGCGAACTGCGCCGGCACGAAGAGATGCGCACTCGCGCGGACGCCGTTCTGATGGAATACATCAAAAGGCGCCGCAAGGAACCGTCCCGCTCCGATCTGCTGCAAACTCTGATGGACGCACGTTACTCTGACGGTGAAGGCATGCCCGATGAACTCATCCTGAGCGAGAGCATGCAGCTTCTCGTCGCTGGCCATGAAACATCATCGAATGCGCTGTCGTGGCTTCTTTATCTTTTGAGCTCGCGTCCGGATTGCCTCGAAAGAGTGCGGCAAGAATTTGATTCCGTGCTCGGCGAAGAGCCTTTGAGCCACAGTCACGTTCCCAAATTAGAATTTGCGGCTCAGGTCATTCAGGAGACGCTCCGTCTCTATCCGCCGTTTTGGATGATCGACCGCATGGCTGTCGCGGACGACCTCGTTGGCGACGTCGCCATACCCCGCGGATCGATGGTCATTGTGTATGTCTACGGTGCGCACCATGCTCCGCGCTACTGGCAGAATCCGGAAAATTTCGATACGGAGCGTTTCGCCAAACCGAACGATAAGCTGCGCACGCCCTTCACCTACCTTCCCTTCGGGGGCGGACCGCGAGGCTGTATCGGCGGAAATTACGCGATGCTGCAGATCCTCATGATTTTGAGCGATCTACTCAGAAAATACGATTTTCAGTTGGCTCCGGGCCAAATGATCGAAGCTCGCCCGATGGTCATCCTGCGGCCGAAACACGGAATCCGCATGACGTTCGCCAATACCATCGTGCCGGCCCCGTGCGTCGCATAAGACGCGATTACCATGAGGACCGAACCCATCTTGCACCGGAGAAAAAAACTCCCGTGGGCCGGGTAGGGAAGCCGGATGGAAGTTGTAGAGTTCTATCCATGCCAAGGCTCAGCGGCCTTCATCACCACTATGATTTGGCCGCCTAAACCTCGTTCGATGTTCTAAATCGCCTAACGCTCCTTCGGTGTTCTAAAAAGAAGACCCCAACGCTGGGGTGTCAGCTTCCTATCTCGAACTTGCAAGTTATTGATTTTATTTGGTGGACCTGATCGGGATCGAACCGATGACCTCTTCCATGCCATGGAAGCGCGCTCCCAGCTGCGCCACAGGCCCACTCTCGGGGAAGGACTCTATCTATTCTGGATGAGTGAACGTTTTTAGTCAATGTTGCCGGGAACTAAACCGCTATCTCTCGGTGTCTAAGGAATATAGAGTGAGCGAGCACTCGGCCGGCTGCGGCGCTGTTACTCGCGAGCGTTGGAGAATTTGCCATAGGTTTCATAAAAGTCGTAGTTTAAAGGAACCCGAAATGCAGGCGGGCATAGCAGTGGGAAATCTCGCGAGCGCAATTGGCATCCAGACAGAAGATGCTGCTCTTGTAGCTGACCTCAAGGCCGGCTCCGAAGAGGCGTTTGCCATTCTCATCGCGCAGTATCATCAGCCGCTCTATTCGCTCATTGCTCGCAGCCTGAATGATCCGGCAGACGCTGCTGATATTACCCAGGAAGTGTTTATTAAGGTGTTCCGCAGTATTCGAGGTTTCCATGGTGAGTCGAGCCTCCGCACGTGGCTGTACCGTATTGCTCTCCACGAGGCTTCCAATCAGCGACGCTGGTGGTCTCGGCATAAGAAGCAGGAGATTACGATCGACTCATCAGTCGAAAATGAAGACGATGGAAGCGTCTTTTCGCTCAGCGCAACTCTAGCTGACCACAGCGATTCTCCCTACGATTGCGCTGCCCAGGCTGAAGTTCGCGCGCGCGTTGAAACAGCCCTTCGACAGTTGCCGGAGGTCTTCCGTACGGTAGTTGTTCTCCGCGAGATCGAGGGTTTTGCATACGAAGAGATCGCAGAGATTCTTAACGTCAATCTTGGCACTGTGAAGTCCCGATTGACCCGAGGCAGGTCGGCGCTCCGTGCGGTGCTGCTCGCTGAAGGTGTCGCAACTGGAAATAATGCTGCGTCTTCGGGCACTGGTCTCACATCCAAACGGACACAAACGGTGACGCAATGAGCTCCCTTGACTGCGCGAAAATCCGGTCATCTTTCTCTAACTACCTCGACAGCGCCGTGAGCGGGCAGCAGATGCAGGCGATCGCCCAGCATCTTGATTACTGCGAGGCCTGCGCTGATGAGTTCGCCGGTTTGCGCGCCATGCAACAGTCTTTGGCTACGCTTGGCCCGGTAAAGGCTCCCGCCGATCTTGGGATGAAACTTCGTCTTGCCATCTCGCACGAGCAGGCTGCCCGCAAATCGAACTGGCTCGATAGTGTCGCCGTGAAATGGGACAACGCCGTTCGGCCGATGCTGGTTCAGGTCTCGGCGGGATTTGCCGGCTCTGTGGCGCTCATTGGCGGCATCATGCTTTTGCTGGGAATGGTAGCCGCACCGCAGCCCGTCATGGCCAATGACGAACCGCTGGGAGCCATGACTGTCCCTCATTATCTGTACTCGGCTACCAGCCCGAACGCGATCGTTACTGACCATGACACGGCGATCATCGTCGAGGCTTATGTGAACGATCAGGGGCGGGTATACGACTACAACATCGTCTCTGGTCCGGAAGATAAGGCCGTGCAGAATCAGATCGTGGATCAACTCCTGCTCAGCGTATTCGAACCGGCCCGCGTCTTCGGCTTGCCTGTGCGCGGCAGAGTAGTCCTTACTTTCTCTGGCATCTCCGTCCAGGGATAAACGTAGGCGCGCGAAGGTTGCAACTGGCCCTTCGCTCCCTTAAACTCCATGGGAGCGTCGAATCCTTATCGTGCCTTTCCTGACTAAATCGTCCCAGCCCGAATGCCTCCGAACTTTCTGTCTGCGAATTGGCGCAGCTCTTCTGATCCTCAGCTTCACCGTCGCCGCGGGAGCTCAGACGGATTCATCGTCGAGCAGCAGCAGTAGTGTCCCAGGCGCAACTGATTCGAAGGAGCTTACAAAGACTCCGCGGCCTCGAGTTACGCAGCCGGAAGCAGGCGGCTCTGCCATCACGCTCGAAACAAGCGAGCCGCTGTTCTATCTTGCCGTGGCGCTCAATGTATGTGGCTACGATGCCGATCTAGCCGCGTCAGCCCCCGTACGCCGCAAGATTCGCGAAGAGATCAACACGGCATTGGCGGGTTCGGCTGAAGCTCGCGATAGCCGCGACGCACTGTGCAGCTACGTTCGTTTGCACACACTTGCCGACAGCGGTCTCAACCTCGCGCAGTACATCTCGCTATCGCTCTATCTCAATCCTCCGCCAGAGCTGACCCCGTCGGTTCCCGAAACAGATCTGCCTCCTGATTCCACGCAGATCGTCAACATCCTTCCACTTCTCCGGACCTTCAGCGAGGATGTTCATCTTCACGCAATCTGGGTAGAGCATCGTCCAGACTACGAGGATCTCACCAGCCGGATTCACGACCCGCTGACGAAGATGATCCTCAACACAAACATCTACCTTCGTTTGCCGGTCAGCAGCTACGATGGGCGCAGATTCTTGGTCCTGCTGGAGCCAATGCTTGCACCCTCATCGACGAATGCCCGCATCTATGCCACCGACTACATTGTCGTAGCTTCGCCTGCGGGAGAGCCCCTCGGTGCGGTCCACATGGATGAGATTCGGCACACCTACCTGCACTATCTCGTTGAGCCGTTTGTGTACTCGCGCGCGGCAGCGATGCAGCGGTTGCAGCCGCTGATGAAGGCCGTACAGGATGCGCCTCTCGACTTTACCTACAAGTCAGACATCGTTGCGCTGATCACCGAATGCCTTATTAAGGCGATCGAGGCACAGACAATGGACGTCGGGCTGACCAAACCCAGGCATCCGGATGCAGTAAAGCAGCGCGCCGATATCGAGCGTTATAACGCCGAGATGGCGGAGTACGATCGCCAGGCTGAGCTTGTCCGCCGCAAGGCCGTTGACCGGGACGTACGCCAGGGATGGGTGCTGGTCAACTACTTCTACGACAAGCTTGGTCAGATGGAGAAGGAGTCCATCAGTCTGAAGGATGACATCGGCGAGATGGTCTACGGCATGGATGTAGACCGCGAACGGCATCAGGCGGAGCAGGTCGTCTTTCTGCCGGAGGGCACGCATGATTTCGTACGTCGTGCGCCGCGACAGCTTAGCGGCATGGATCTGGCGGAAAAGAAGCTGATCGGCGGAGACGTCGAGGGTGCTGGCGAGTTGGCCAGGGCCGCACTTGCCAATCCAAACGGCGATCATGCGCGAGCCTACTATCTGCAGGCTCGGATCGATCTGATGCAACGGCAACCGGCTGCAGCCATCGACAACTTCGAGCAAACGCTGAAGACCTCGAAGGACCCTCGAACTCTTGCCTGGTCACACATTTACCTCGGAAGACTGTACGACGTCGTGCCGGATCGCCAGAAGGCAGTGGCGGAGTACAAGGCGGCGCTTACGGCCCGTGACGCTCAGCCGGATACGAAGGAGGCCGCAGAGAAGGGGTTGAAGGAGCCCTTCGCCGCGCCTGGGATGCAACGAGCCGCCGAACCGGACGATGATGCGCCGCTCGATCCCAGCGGGAAGGCTGAAAAAGATTCCTATCGTCCGCCTCCGCCGCCCAAATAACATAGATTCGTTACGGAATAGTCGCTGTTTTGAAGGGACGCGGCTTCAGTCACGCCGTAAGTGCAGAAAATCAATGGGGTTTTAGCCCCTGAGGGAATGTTGATAAAGGCTAGCAATCTTCCTTATGTTGGCTGAACGGTCAGTCCGGTAAAGTAAAGCGCAGAGGGCCCGATGACGACGCGCCGCAAGAAGACCGCACAATCCAAGCCGAGCGAGGCGATCCCGACTCTGTTCGAACATCGATTCGAACGGCCAGAACTGCTGACCTGGGCGTTGACTCATCGTTCGCTTGCCTACGAGTCGAAGCCGGAGACGCAGCCCAGTCCTGATGCCGACAATGAGCAGCTAGAGTTCGTCGGCGATGCGGTGCTTGGGCTTGCAGTTGCGGAGTCGCTGTTCCGGCTATTCCCGGGCTCACGTGAGGGCGAACTGACCCGTCTGCGCGCATCGCTGGTCAGTCGGCGGCATCTGGGCAGTGTTGGAGCGCGAATCGGGCTTGGAGCGCTACTGCGGCTCGGGCGTGGCGAGGAACAGAGTGGCGGCCGCAATAAACCGGCGCTGCTGGCCAATGCGTTGGAGGCCGTGATTGCCGCGCTCTATCTCGATGGCGGTCTCGAGGCTGCGCGGGCGTTTATTGAAAAGCAGATCATAGAGCCGGCCTTGCCAGAGTTGCAGTTGGCGATGCAGGCTGGTGACACGTTCAGCGGCGCAATCGGCGACCACAAATCCGCTCTGCAGGAGCATCTGCAGGCTACGGGAGCAGGGCAGCCGCAGTACGTTTTGACTGCGCAGAGCGGGCCTGACCACCAGAAGCGATTTCGGGTGGAGGTGCGGGTTGGAGACAAAGCCGGCGGCTCGAGAGCGCTGGCTGAATCCGAGGGCTCGACGAAGAAGCAGGCCCAGCAGGAAGCGGCGCGGATCGCGTTCGAGCGGTTGATCGAGGAGCAACGATCGGGTGTCGTCGCTCAGGAGGAGGCGTTGGCGAAGTGATCGAGCCTGCTGCATCCACGGAACTGGTGCAAGGCGAGCCTGCTTCGCAGGAAGTGGTCGATGTCGCGCTCTTGGAGGTCGATGTCACGGTAGTTCGATCGCAGAGGCCTGAGGCTGGGGTGTTGCATGCGATACAGTCGTTGATCTACCTGATTGTCGTTGCTGTCTTTATCATTACGTTCTGCGTTCAGCCGTTTCGGATCCCTTCAGGCTCAATGGAGCCTACGCTGCTGGTGGGCGATTTTCTCCTGGTCGATAAGCAGGGAATTGCAACTGGGGATGCTGGTTTGCTGCCCTCGACCCGTATTCGGCGCGGTGAGATTATTGTGTTTCACTTTCCTGTCGATCCTTCGATTCACCTGGTGAAGCGCGTGGTCGGGATGCCCGGCGATCATCTCAAGCTGCGGAATGGCCGGGTTTACATCAACGATGTGCTGCTGCCGGAGAGCTACGCGGTGTACCGCCCGAGCATGCCGGACGGGTATCGCGACAACTTTCCCCGGTTACAGAACGCAGACCCGAACATTGACTCGCGATGGTGGATCCGGATGCGCGGCCTAATCGACGATGGAGAGCTGATCATCCCGGCTGACAACTACTTTGTGCTGGGTGACAACCGCAATAACAGCGAAGACAGCCGCTACTGGGGCTTCGTTCCGCGCGAGGCGATTGTCGGACAACCCCTTCTGGTCTATTTTTCGGTGCGGCTACCCGGCTTTGAAGACTCCGAGGTAGTGGCTTCAGAGGCAAAGCAGCGCACAGGGACCATTCTGGATGGCTTTACCAACTTTGCCCGCTGGGACAGGGTCTTCCGAGTGGTTCGATAGGGGCCCCGGAGCCGATTTGTAAGTATCCTGTTTTCAGTTGGATCTAAATGTGGTGTGTCAAGAGGTTGTTGACATCGAGGCCGGAACGGCTGATGGGTGGGTCTTGGTTGAGGCTGGCGTGGGGACGGTGCCAGTTGTAGAGGTGGGTCCAGGGCTTGAGTTGAGCGGCTCGTTGTTCTGAGTTTTCATATCTGCGGGCGTAGGCCCACTCGCGGATGGCGGTCTGGATGAAGCGTTCGGCCTTGCCGTTGGTGCGTGGGGTGTAGATGCGGGTGCGCTTGTGGGCGATGCCGAGATCGCGGCAGGCGTGAGCGAAGTGATGGGCATAGAAGCAGGGGCCATTGTCGGTGAGCACACGGCGGGTGGCGATGCCGAAGCGTTGGAAGTAGGCGACGGCTTCGGCGAGGAAGCTGGCCGAAGACTGGGCGGTTTCGTCCGGATAGAGCGCCGTGTAGGCGATCCGGGAGTGGTCGTCGACGGCGACGTAGAGGAACTCCCAGCCTGCGCCGCGGGTCTCGTCCCTGGGGTCGCCGGTGATGCGATGGCCAGCCTTGACGATGCGGGCGAACTTCTTGATGTCGAGGTGCAGCAGATCCCCGGGAGCAGCATGCTCATAGCGCACGATGGGGACCTGCGGCTCCAGCATCTTCGCCTTGTTCAGCTTCAGCCGGGTCAGGATGCGGCTGACGGTGGCGCGGCTCAGACCGGTGGCCTGCGCGATCCGTACGCCGGTCCAACGCTCGCGCCGGAGTCTCTCGACGCGCTCGATCAGTTCCGCGGAGCTGCGCCGTGGCGACCTCTGGGGACGTGAAGATCGATCCACCACACCCTCCACTCCGCCCTGACGATAGCGCCGCACCCACTTCGCTGCACTCTGCCGGCTGAGCCCGCGCTCGGCGGCCGCCTCGCGCAGGCTCAGCCGGCCCTCCACTACATCCTTCGCCAGTTGCTCTCGACCATGCACCGTCAAACGGGCATGATAGTGATAGTCCATCGGTCCTCCGAAGTTACTGCTTGCTCACACAATCAGCTTCTTCGTTCTTGGCCCGATGGACAACAACCTATTGAAACTTCACAGCTAAAGCGCATCTCTCCAAGCGCTACTTCCGGTACCCTAAAGCTAGCCTCATGGGCCTCTCATCCCCGACTCAGTCGGACTCCGCCCCCAAACCTGACGCCAATGCACCATCGATTTCGTCCAACAAGAATAAGGCTCTCCATCTTGACCAACACCGTCTCCGTTCTATGTCTCTGCCTCCTCGCCGCAACCGCAACAGCCCAGCAGGAGCAGCAGCAGCCACCTCCTCCCCAGGGAACCGTTCTCTTCAATCGCAACCAGGAGACCGAGCAGACCAAACCTGCAAATAACCCTGCCCCCGTGTCGAAAGAAACCGTCAAAATTCCCGACGCCGAGCGCGACTCCCTCACCTTCACCGCCTACGACCTCGACGTCCACATCACCCCTGCGAGTTCCCATCTGGCTGTCCACGCCCGCTTCACTGTGCGCAACGCCGGCCCCGTTCCGCTTGACCGGCTGGCCCTCCAGCTCTCGTCCACCCTCCAGTGGGAAAACCTCGCCCTCGCCACCCCCACCGGCGTCCAGCCGCTCAAATTTATCCAGCAGACCATCAATACCGACGCCGATCATACCGGCCAAGCCACGGAAGCCATCGTCACCCTGCCCAAACCTCTCGCTCCGGGCGATACGCTCGACCTCACTGCCATCTACTCAGGTCCCATCGAGTTCTCCGCGCGCCGCCTCGATGTCATCGACGCTCCCCCAAGCCAGGCTGCCCACGCCGACTGGGACGCCATCACCCCCGACACCACCGCCCTCCGCGGCTTCGGCAACGTTCTCTGGTATCCGACCGCCTCCTCCCCGCTCTTCCTCGGCGACGGCGCCAGGCTCTTCCAGGCCGCAGGCCGCACCAAACTCCAGCAATCCCCCGCCACCATCCGCCTCCGCCTCACCGTCGAGTACACCGGCGACGCACCCAAAGACGCCTTTTTTAATGGTCGTCGCGAGCCTCTCCTCCCCATCATCGAAAACCCCGACACCCCTGTGGCCGACTCCCCCGCCATCGCCACCGCCGACTTTGCGCCGCAGCCTCTCGGCTTCCGCATCCCCAGCCTCTTCCTCACCGACCGCCCCGCCACTCCCGCGCCCAACCAACTCATCACCACCATCACCGGTCACCCCGATGCCATCCCGGCCTACACCGCCGCTGCCGATACCATCCAGCCGCTGCTCGCCGACTGGCTGGGCGCCGCGCCCCTTACCTCACTGACCATCCTCGATCACGAAGGCCAGCCCTTCGAAGATGACGCCTTCCTTGTCACGGACATGCGCCCGCTTGATGCCAGCACCATCACCCAGCCTCTTGTCCACTCGCTCACCCACGCCTGGTTCCACTCCGCCCACGCCTGGCTCAACGAAGGTGTTCCCCAGTTCATGTCTCTGCTCTGGATCGAGCATGCCCAGGGCCGCGATGCCGCTCTCCAGCAGCTCAACCAGGAGCGAATCCCGCTCTCCCTGGCTGAACCCGCTGAGGCCGCCGGCTCCCAGCCCGCCACCCCACTCATCGACGCCCAAATCAGCAGCAGCAATCCCCGGCCATCCGCGCCATCAGGCCAGTCGCTCATCCAGGCCACCGACGAGCTCTATTACCGCAACAAAGCCGCCGCCGTCCTCTGGATGCTCCGTTCCATCGTCGGCGACGAGGCCCTCAAACAGGCCCTCCAGCTCTACCGCCGCAGCGGCTCCGCTGACGCAGATCCACACCACTTCCAGACCATTCTCGAACAAACCTCAAAGAAGGATCTCAACTGGTTCTTCAACGACTGGGTCTACAACGATCGCGGCCTGGCCGACCTGAGCATCGCAAATGTAACTCCACGCGAGCTTCCCGCGCAGGGCAACAAGGCTGCCAGCTGGCTCATCGCCGTCGATGTCCGCAACGAGGGTGAAGCAATTGCCGACGTTCCCGTAACCGTACGCTCTGGTGCCCTCACTACGACCGAGCGCGTCCGAGTCCCCGGCCAATCCACCGCCTCTACCCGTCTTGTCTTCGAAGGCATCCCCGACGAGATCGTGCTCAACGACGGCACCGTTCCCGAAACCACTGCCTCAACCCACACCCGCAAGGTCGTCACCCACTAAACTCACAACCACAAAATTGTGCGCTTTTTTTTGGGTGGTTTTTTGGGGGTGGTTTTGCGAAAAATGGGCGGAACTTGATGGTTTTTGATGGTTAGCTGGTGGTGAAATGCGTGGTAAGTGTGGTTTGTGGGTGGGTGGTTTTCGGGGGTTGGTTTTTCGGCGGGACTTTGGGGAATCTTTAGTAATCGGGTTGAGTGCCTGACCTTACCGCCGCCGATGCCCCGTCCCGGCCGAAGCATCCGCCCAAACCTGATCCCCGCCCCACGCCCGATTCGCCACCATATCCACACGGAAAGGCCCCGCAGCCCGATTCGCAGGCAGAGCCTCCGCCAACCCATCCCCAAATTGAGGAACAGCAGCTCCCAGCGCCAGCAGCCGCGCCGTCGTAGCCATCCCCGTCAGGTGCAGCGAGTACCCCGACCGATCGATCCGCCCGTCCAGCACCGCCGGCTCCTTGCCACCCAGCGCCAGAAGCGTGGGAGCCAGCACAAACCCGCCCGCTGGCGCCTGAGCGGCCCCCCTATGATGCACCCGTACAACTGCCACCGGCGCCGCCGAGTGCACCGCTACATCCCCCACCACCAGCGCCTCAGCCCTACCGTGCGTCAGCCCGGCATCACTCAATACCATCTCCCCATTCCACCCCGAGCCCGGCCGATACGCCATACTTCCCGCCAGCACCCCCGTAACCGCCACATCCTCCGGAACCCGCGAGCTCGCCACATGCAGCCAATCCACCAGCGTGTCCGCCGGAATCCCGGGCGTCCCCACCTCCACCGTAGCCGAGCTCAACCTCCGCACGTCCGGAATCTCCCCGGCAAGCGCAAGCGTCTTCGTCCCTGTCGGCGGCCAGCTGCACCGCACATTCTCAAACGCATGAAACTCATCGGTTGCCGTCCCCAGGCACTCCATATCCACCGCCAGCGGACGGGCCGGAACAAAGTCTGCCCGCCGGGCATCATTCAGCCGCAGCCTCGCCTGCACTTCGCTGTTGCCCACCGTGCCGCGAACCTTCGCCGTAAGCACCAGATCGCCTCGCAGTCCGGCGTCACTGCCCATCAGGAAGCGGCTGGCCTCTCCCAACGGGGCCCCCCGCCACTCCCCTTCGAGATTGACCGGCACCTCACTCAGCGACGCTGCATGTCCCAGCGTTCCCTCGACCCGGACTATGCCGGTGTCTGTCACGTCGGAGTCCGTCCGGCTGGGCCGGCCCTCCAGCCGCAGCCGCCACTCCTGAGGGTTCGGCAGCCATAGCGAGAACTCGGCGTCCGTCAGGGACAGCGGCGTCTTCTCCAGCCCCTGCTTCAGATTCAGGCGGGCTCCGGTCGCCTCGATGTAAGGAAACCTTGGCGTAGCCCCCGCCTTCGCCTGCGCCGTCGGAGCCGCCTCAATTCGTGAGGCCTGCGCCAGGATGCTCTCGAGGTTCCACTTCCCATTCGGCAGATGAACCAAGTTGACGCTGGGTTCCGTGAAGCTGATCTTCGAGAACTCCACCCGCTTGCGCCACAGCGAACTCAATCGCAGGGTGGCGCGCACTGAGTTGGCCCGGATAATCGGCTCCGATCCAAACGCCGGATCCTCGCTCACGACAAAGTTTTCGAGCGTAAAGCCCGGCAGCGGCAGCAGGCTCAGCTCAACGCGGTCCAGATGTACGGGACGTCCCAGGCTGCCACCGATGCTGGTTGCGATCCGTCTCTGGAAGCGGTTGACATTGATCAAGGGCGGCAGGAGCGCCACCATCAGCACGGCCAACACAATGGCATACAAAAACAGAAGACGCCCTGTCAGCCAGCGTCTTCGCGGCTGGGTACCTTGGCCCTGCGACTGGGTTGTATCGATCTCCTGCATTGCTTCCTGCATTTCTTGCACGAACACGGCTCCGGCTGAACGGAATTTTTGCGCCGCTGGCCTCTTACCGAATTACATGAAGCGTGCGGCTCCAACGTGTCTGGTCGAAGATGTGGATCAGGATGTGGCCCATGAAGGCAATCCTCTCTCCTACACTTTGCTTGTTGATCTGGTCTGCCGGCGTCTGAAACGACCAGTAGACAAACATCGGACGGCCTACGATATTTTCGCGCGGAACGAAGCCCCAGTAACGGCTGTCGAGGCTCTCGGTGCGGTTGTCGCCCATCGCAAAGATTCTGCCGGGAGGCACTACGAGGTCTCCGTTCTGAATGTGGTTGGGCAAGTCATACTGCCAGCTTGCCGTTACGTCCATGCCGTCTGGCGGAATGCTCGGGAAGTCGTCCCGGAAAGGGTTGTACTCATGTTGCGGATTGCCGTCGGCTATCGGCTTGCCTGCCTGCGGCTCATCCTGCGCTACGCCATTCAGATACACGATGCCATTGCGAAGGTGGATCCGATCGCCAGGTAATCCGATTGCGCGCTTTACCAGGAACAGATCCGGCTCGCCAGGCTTCAGGAAGACAATGACGTCGCCACGGTGCACATCGCGGTAAAAGGTAAAGGGAGCCCATTTGGTGGGAGGAGCCAGAGCGATCCGGTCTACCAGAACGTGATCGCCAATCAGCAGGGTCTTCACCATCGAAGCGGAAGGGATCTCGAAGTTCTGGAAGATAAAGGTCATCACGAATAGACCGATGGCCAGTACGCTGCAGATAGAGGCCAGCGACTCAAGCGGGGTCTCCGTCCGGTCGACCTCAGTAGTGTTCACATCCTTTGCTGCCGGCTCCATCGTATCCATCAAACCTGTCTCCACGTCTACCTGTGCCAGTGTATCGGAAACGCTGCCAGATGCATCAGACGCTGCCCAGGCCTTTGCGTACTTTGGGCTTCTTTGGGGCGAGGGGTTCCGGGGGTGGGCGGCGCTGGCGCATGGCCTCATACATGACGATTGCTCCGGCGACGGAGACATTGAGGGAAGAGACCTGGCCAGCCATGGGGATGCGGAGGAGGTGGTCGCAGGTCTTTTTGACGAGGTCGTGGAGGCCGGCTCCCTCGCGGCCCAGGACGAGGACGCAGTCGGTGCGGAAGTCGAAGTCCATGTAGTCGGGGGTGCCGCGCTCGTCGAGGCCGAGGACCCAGACGTTTTTCTGCTTGAGTTGTTCGAGGGAGCGGACGAGGTTGGTGACTCGGGCGACGCGGACGTGCTCGGAGGCTCCGGCGGAGGTCTTGGCGACGGTGCCGGTGATGGGGGCAGAGCGGCGCTCGGGGAGGATGACGCCGTCGACACCGGCTCCGTCGGCGGTGCGGAGGAGGGCGCCGAGGTTGTGGGGGTCTTCGACGCCGTCGAGTGCGAGGAAGAAGCGGTGGTCGCCGTTCTCCTTGGGAGCGAGGAGGTCTTCGATGGTGAGGAACTGGCGCTCGCGGACGACGGCGAGGACTCCCTGATGGGCGTCGGTGCGGGCGAGGCGGGTGAGCTGGTCGCGGGGCTCGATGGAGACGCGGATTTTGGCGGCGCGGCAGAGCTCGATGAGGCGTTCGAGGCGTTCGTCGCGGCGCTCGCGGGCTACGCTGACGTGATCGAGCTGGCGGGCGCCGGAGCGGATGGCCTCCTCGACTGGGTGGAGGCCGTAGAGAACTTCCATTGATTGAGTTTACCTGCTGAAGGGCAGGGAATAGGGAACAGGGACAGGGAGTAGTCATTGGGTGGAAGTGATTTGATTAAAAGGCTCGCGGATTCTGATGGTGGGGACGTAGAATCAGCGTACAGCTGCAGATTGTCTGGGAGTGGGGCGTTCTGGCTGGTTTAGGCCGTGCGTTCGGCTTTGGCGGGTTGCGGTTCGGAAGTAGTTCTGAGGCGAAGATGAATGATTCCAATCGAGACCGAGACTTTTCCATGCAAATGAGCGTCAATAAAGCTATGTCCGGTATGGCTATCTCGTTGGCGGGTTCGCTTGCTCATCAAGAGAGCGAGAATGCGGGTATCGCGCAAGGGCTGAAGAGGCAGGATCCGGAGCTTCTTGACCATTTGATCGAGCTGTATCAGCACCGGCTGATGCGCTACCTGCTGTTTTTGACGGGTAAGCGTGAGGTGGCTGAGGATCTGTTCCAGGAGACCTGGATGCGGGTGCTGCTGCGAGGCGCGCAGTACAACGGCAAGGCTCGGTTCGATACGTGGTTGTACACGATTGCGCGGAATCTGGTGATCGACCTGTCGCGGAAGCGCACCATGGCCAGTCTGGATGAGATGAGCGAGGGCGGCGAGGACGACCGGCCGTTTGAGATTCCGACGACGGGACCTTCTCCGCTGGAGCAGTTTCAGGTGCGGGAGAACAGCGCCGAGGTGGGTGAGGTGCTGCTGCGGCTGGAGCCTACGTATCGCGAGGTTCTGGTGCTGCGGTTTTATGAAGAGATGTCGCTGGAGGAGATTGCCGGGGTGACGAGGGCGCCTCTTTCGACGGTGAAGTCACGGTTGTATCGCGGTCTTGCAGCTTTGAAGCCAGAGATGGAGCAGATTCGCGCATCGCGTCCTGTGGGGGAGGCGGTATGAATGATGCCCGCGACAAGCAGTTTTCGAAAGTAGATACGGGTCTGTTTACGCGAGGGGAACTGCCGGGGATGCACTCGGCGGCGCGGTCGTCGATTGTGAACCGGACGCATCGGGTGGTGCGGGAGCGGGCGACGACGATGGCGGAGCAACGGAACCGTAGACGCAGCTTGTGGATCCCGATGGCGATATGCTCGGCGCTGGTATTGATGATCTGTACGGCAGTGTGGAGCGTTCTGGATCAGTATGATGCTGTGCCGACGGGCGTGCCGGACTCGAGCGATCAGTTTTTGGTTTTGGCGCTTTGGTTTTTCCCTGTTTCAATGGCACTCCTGGCGATGGTATGGTTCCGTCGTACTCGTAATCGTTCTGGCAGAGAGGCTATGTAATGACGATCACGTGGAAGCCGAAGGCAAGCCGATCCGAGGAGGCACAGGTGGGTGGGGAAGACCGCCTGAGCATGATCCCTGCGTGGTCGGTGGTCTTGGCGATTGCGGTGTTTGCCGGGGTGCAATACCTGTTCCACGGGGTGATGCCTCATCACAAGCATGAGCTGCTGCCGATGCGGCTGCTGATGGGCTACGCGTGGGGGACGGCGTTTGCCAGCTATGTTCTGCTGGTGGGGTATGTGAGCCGGGATGTCAAGCGGCGCAATATGCCAGCCGGGCTGTGGATGCTGATCGTAGGGTTGATGCCGGGTGGGATTGGCGCGGTGGTGTACTTCCTGCTGCGGCAGCCGGCCCTTATTCCGTGCCCGCACTGCAGCACGGAGCTTACGTCGAATGTGCATTTCTGTCCGCAGTGCCAGTTTCAGCTGGCTCCTGTGTGCGGCCGATGCTTCCGGGGAGTGCAGATCACGGATGTGTATTGCGTCCAGTGCGGGCATGATCTGGCCGAAGACCACACGCCGGCGAGGCTGCGCGCGTATAGTGACTAGTTGTAGCGATGTCACTGACAGCACTCATCATCGACGACGAACCGCTGGCCCGGCAGGAGTTGCAGTATCTGCTGGAGCGCGTGGGTGGGGTTGAGGTTCTGGCGCAGGGAACCAATGGAATTGAAGCGGTGGAGCTGATTCGCACGCATAAACCTGACGTGGTGTTTCTGGATGTGCAGATGCCGGGGATGGACGGGTTCGCCGTTCTGAAGAAGCTGCTGGATCGCAAGGTTCCGATGCCCCAGGTAGTCTTTGCGACAGCTTTCAATCAGTATGCGGTGCGTGCGTTCGAGGTGAACGCAATCGACTATCTGCTGAAGCCGTTTGATCGCAAGCGAGTGATGCAGACGATCGAGAAGGCGCAGGCCCGGGTGAAAGTACCGGGAGAGATGGTCAGTCCTGGTCAGGAGACAGGGGCGAAACTGGATGCTCTGCTGAAGCTGGTGGGGGAGCAGTCGCAGGCGCAGGCGCCAAAGCCAAATACGGGCAAGGTGGTCGTGCGGGCGCAGAGCCGGTTGCTGCTGGTGGATCAGAAGGAGATTTGCTTTGCGTCGATCGAAGAGGGGACGATCAGCGTGGTGACCTCGACGGTGGAAGGGCACTCGAACTGCCGGACGCTGGAGGAGTTGATGGATCAGCTCGACCCAGAGGCGTTCTGGCGGGCGCACCGGTCGTTTGTGGTGAACATCCAGCACATTCGCGAGGTGGTTCCATGGTTCAAGTCGAGTTACCAGCTGCGGATGGATGATCCGAAGAAGACCGAGATTCCCGTGAGCCGGGCTCAGACGAAACGGTTGCGGGAGTTGTTCAACCTGTAGGGCATTTGATGCTGGATCTAGGCAATCAGCTCCGTGATTGATTTGTCTGGAGCGGTGTGGATCAGACGTTGCGGAAAAGTTTCTATTTTTCGGCGGGAAAAGATTCCCTCAGTGGCTAAAGCCACATTGAATTTAACCACTTTTATGGCGCGGCTGAAGCCGCGCCCCTTCAAAACGGATTACGCCCTTCAAACGGATTACGCTCCCTTCAAAACGGATTACGCCCCTTCAAAATGGATTCGGCTCGGTCTATTCAGAGATTGTTTAGGCGCGGCCTTCGCGTTTCTGCGCGACGACGAGGCCGCGGGGAGTGGGGAGGAAGATGCAGGAGAGGAGGCCTTCGGACTCCATCTTGAAGGCTGCGTCGCGGACGACCTGAAGGCGGGAGCTGGCGTCGTGCATCAGGATGAGGCCGGTGGGGCGGATCTGGGGGAGGAAGCGTTTGACCTCGGCCTCGCGGATAGGCATGTCGGAGTCGGAGAAGAAGAGGTCGATGGTGCCTTCGATGTGCATCTCGAGAGAGGATTCGTTGCGGAGCTCGATCCAGTCGGAGAGGCCCGAGGCGGCGATCTTTTCTTTGGCCTTGGCGAAGACAACGGGGTCGAACTCGCAGGAGATGATCTTGCCGAAGCCGTTGGCTTTGAGGCCTTCAGCGATCCAGAGGGTGGAGACGCCGAGGAAGGAGCCGGTCTCGACGACCAGGGCGGGCTTGACGGTGGTGATGAGGGTGCGGAGGAACTCGAGGACCTCGGCTTCGGCGGTCATGGAGTCGTACATGTGCCAGCGCTCGGGGTGAGGGCACTCGGGGGTGGGGCGGTGATATTCGGGCAGGAGCGCTCCGGCGGCTCGCTCGGCCTGGAGCATGACTTTGTGTTCCTGCTTGAGCTTCTTTTTGAATAAACCCATGAGGAAAGTTTACAGGGATGTCGGGGCGGGGTGCGGGCTAGAACATAGCGGCAATGCCGAGGACTTTGGTGATGGCGTCGACTACCTTTGAGGCGGTGGTGATGTTTTTGGTGATGGCGTCGATGTCGGACTGGATCTTCGTGAGAGTGGCGCAGGTTTGCTTGATCTTGGGTTCGACGGCCAGGAAAAGGGCGGTGTTGGCGTCGAGTTGAGCTTCATCGAGATCGGTGATGATGTCGTAGATGGATTCGCGCGCGCCCTGGACGAGATCTTTCGAGTTGATGTCGGAGGCCTCCCAGTAGGCGCGGCCGAGGGCGTCATAGAGAGCCTGGTAGTCGTCGATTGTCTCGGGTTTTTTGAGGATGGGTGGGGCGTCGGCCATGGTCCCTCCGGGTTAGGTGGTGGTGGGTAAGGAGAAGTAAAAGCGGGCGAGGCGTTCGGCTGCGGCATGGAGGTCAGCGATGCGCTGCTGCAGTGAGGCGGCGTTGCTGTTCTGTGCAGCGGCAGCAAGTGCGTGATGGGTGAGAGCGAGTTGGGTGAGGCAGCTTTGGAGATCGGCGAGCATGTCGTCAGTGGATTGCTTGCTGGCGAGGATGCCGGGAAGCTTTTCGATCTCGGCACGGCGCTCGATGGGGGAGAGCGCGGAGCCGGACTTGCGGATGAACATGTCCTGCTGGGTGAGGAGTTGCTCATAGTCGAGGGCGGACTGGCGACGGATGATGACGATGTCGCTGTTGAGGAGTTTGGTAATGGTGTCGATCTGCGGGTCCATGTCGCGGATGACTTTGGGTACGGCAGACTTTATTTTTCGGGATATTAGATAGTCGCCGAGGGCTTTAAATGCCGTGCTGGCGGCATTGGCTTCCTGGGGGGTGATGAAGCCGGATGTTGTGCCAGTGGTTGCGTCGGCTGAAGCCGTTGTATCGGTTGAGGGTGCCGTAGCGGCCGATGATGTTGGGTTCATGGCCTGGCCCATGGCTTGAAGGTTGGTACCGACGGAGGTTGCAGCAGCATTGAGTTGGTCGGAGTCGACGCCGTTGGTGACGTCGGCGAGGGATTGGGCATAGGCTTTGAGGCCGTCGAGGACGTCGGAGCGAGCCTGGAGACCTCTGGCGTCGATGAGGGGCTTGATGGTGTGGGGGTCCCAGGGTTTGTCGGTGTCGTATTTGGCCACGGAGGCGGAGGCCTGTTCCTGGTCGTGGAGGCGGACGGCGGCTCGGTAGGCGTTTTCGGAGTTGTCAACGACGAGGCTGGTGGCTCCGGAGAAGTCTGCGGTGTGGCGAGCGAGCGGAGTTGAAGTGGCGGTACAGCCGGCGATTACGATTAACAGGAGCGGGAGCAGAGCGAGGGGGTTGAAGCCGAACGATGGCCTGCGTCCAGCGGCTTGAGTCCTGGAGGTGGGTTTCGGCTTGTTGCGCATACCCCTGATAGGAAAGGCTCGGTGCTTCAATTTGTCAAGCTTGTTGAGTTTTGAATGCGCAGTCAGGACCGGAGAGGATGTTGGACGGGTTGCAATGAGCTTATTGTGGCAATCACAGACGGACATCTGACTTGCCGCTGATCTGGAGCCGAGAAGCGCGCCGCATACAATCCGCCCTGGTTCCAGGGGGCTTCAAATACGTGGAATCAATACTTTGCGGTAAATCGATACCATTCCGGAAATACCTTGTCTGCAACTCTACGGGTTGAGAAGTAAGGTGCGCCGGGGGAGTCCGGGGTTGGGTCGAAGGCGGGGTTTCGCCTATCCTAGAAGGGATGCCCCGTACGTTGGTGGCGAGTCCAGCGAAGGAGATTCGGGAATGGCAGAGACAGTCAAGAAGGCGAAGGCGCCAGCGAAACCACGGAAGACAACAGCCAAGGCCAAGACAAATGCGGCGGTGGAAGAGGTGAGGGCGGTTACCCCGTCTCATGAGGAGATCGCGCAGCTTGCCCATAACTTCTGGGCCGAGCGCGGTTGGCAGGATGGATACGCAGAGCAGGATTGGCTGCGGGCAGAGCAGGCGCTGATGGGACGGGCTTCCTAAGAACCTTCCTACGGCTATCAACCCAGGAACTTGATGTTCGAGCGGCGGGTGTTTATGCGCTTGCCGGTGAGGTGCCCCTTGCTGGATGGAGGGGCACTTCTGTTTGACGGGCGGGATTTTAGGTGCGTGAGGAGTGTTCTCTGCTACTCTTCGCAAAAGAGTGAGGATTTCGGGGGCGCGGCAGACTAAGTGAAACGGATTTTGATCAGGACTGTGGTGGGGCTGGTTTTGACGGCGGCCCTGACGTATCTGGGGGACCTGTCGGTCTGGTGGGTGCGGGTGGGGATGGGTGGCGGCATGGGGAAGGTTCAGGTGAGCCGGTTTGTGGTGGCTCCGCTGAAGGGGAATAAGGAGCAGTACTACTACGATGGGACGACGACGGTGGATTGCAGCCGGTCGCTGTTTCCGCAGGCGGGGAGTGGGGCCTGCTGGTGGCTGGAACGGCATCGTGTGGTTTATGAGCGGTGAGGGGTGTTCCTCGTCTTGCTTTAGTCCGCCCGTCGCGGTGGACTCCAGTAGCCGAAGGTCAGCACCGTTGGGATAGGTCCGGCCAAACCGGGTTGGTTTGATAAGCCACGTCCCTTCAATACGATGATTTTTCTCCGTCTAAAGCCGCCAGGTCTCGATATTTCCGTGGAATCGTCGTTGACTGTGCTCCGGGACTCGGCTATTCTTAAATCTCGCGCAGTCTCGCGTCTGCACGTCTGTGAAGCTATACCTCATGGACGCGCCAGCCACCGGGACATCGTGGTGGATCCACTCGGGGCAGCAGCGATTTCAAGCCACCCCCAAAGCACCCACTTCTCAGGTCCCAGTCAGGTTTGACAAGGTTCTGTGCGCAATCATGCGAGTCGAACGCCTTGCGTGTTCGAGTAGCAGTTCTCGCGTGTCCGACAGGTTTGATCAGCAAAAGCAGTCAAGCAGTAAAAAATCAGCTTCACCATTCTTCATGCGCCACGCCGAACACTGAAGACGGCAGAATCAAGGAGTAACCCAAACGATGTCCACTACGATTCCCAGCGGCAAAGACATTCAACGCAAGTGGTTTGTGCTCGACGCCAGCGGCAAGACGCTTGGCCGCCTCGCAACGCACGCCGCCAGCGTTCTCGCCGGCAAGCTCAACCCCCTCTACACCCCCTACATTGATATGGGCGATCACGTTGTCATCATCAACGCCGAGAAGATCGTTCTGACGGGGTTGAAGGCCGACCAGAAGCTCTATCGCCGCTATACCGGGTTCCCCGGCGGTCTGCGTGAAGAGTCCTTCATTAAGCTGCTTGCGCGTCGCCCGGAGGCGATCGTCGAACAGGCCGTCAAGGGCATGCTTCCGAAGTCGAAGCTGGGCCGCCAGATGGCGACCAAGCTGAAGGTATACAAGGGCGGTCAGCATCCGCACCTCGCACAGAAGCCTCAGCCGATGGAAATCGCCGGCTAACGTTTTGGTTGTCAGGCGTGGTTTTAGACGCGCCGCAGATAAAGATTTTCCGGCAGATGTCCGGAGGCAAGTTCAAGGAGCATCATGGCAGATCTCGTCCAGTACTATGGCACCGGCCGCCGCAAGTCGTCGATCGCGCGCGTTTTTCTGCGTCCCGGCAGCGGCAACTTTACCGTCAACAAGAAGGACGTTGATGTTTACTTCGTGACGGCCCAGCAGCGCGCAGCAGCGAAGCGCTCGCTCGGCATCAACGACATCGGCGAGACCTTTGACGTCATCACCACGGTTCGTGGCGGCGGCGTGATGGGTCAGGCGGACGCCGTCAAGCTCGGCATCGCCCGCGCCCTGATGGTTTTCAACCCTGAGCTCCGCAAGGCGCTCAAGTCCGAAGGCCTCGTTACCCGCGACTCGCGTGGTAAGGAGCGCAAGAAGTACGGCCAGAAGGGCGCACGCGCTCGCTTCCAGTTCTCCAAGCGCTAATCGCTCGGTACTGCAAGCTGTCGCAGCCCTGGTTGTACGGGCCCTCACAGTATTAGCGGGTGCAGGACGTTCGGTTCTGCACCCGCTCGCATCACCCTTATGTGCTCCAAACGGGACCGCATGAGGCAAGGAGTCAAATCTCCCGTACACGGGATAAATCCAGGTACCGGCCCAGGCTTTTCAAGCCTGCCTCCCGGTTGCCTCAACCAAGGAGCTCAATTTGGCAAACATTACTATGAAAGAACTGCTCGAAGCTGGCGTTCACTTCGGGCATCAGACCAAGCGCTGGAACCCCAAGATGAAGGAATACATCTTCGGCGAGCGCAACGGAATTTACATTATCGACCTGCAGAAGACCCTCAAGATGTTCAAAGAGGCTTCGAAGTTCGTTACTGACCTGACCTCTACCGGCAAGCTCATCCTCTTCGTCGGCACCAAGCGCCAGGCGCAGGATGCCGTGGCCGAGGAAGCAAACCGCGCCGGCATGCCGTACATCAACAGCCGTTGGCTGGGCGGTCTGCTGACCAACTGGGTTACGGTGCAGAAGTCGGTGAAGCGCCTTCAGGAACTGGACGATATGTCCACGGATGGCCGCTATGAGCTGCTGACCAAGAAGGAAGTCATCAAGCTCGAGCGCGAGCGCAAGCACCTGTCGACGAACCTGTCCGGTATCAAGAGCATGAAGCGGCTTCCCGATGCGCTGTTCGTCATCGACTCGAACAACGAGGCTATTGCCGTTGCTGAAGCTCGCAAGCTTGGCATCCCGGTGGTTGCGGTTGTCGACACGAACTGCGACCCGACCGTTGTTGACTATGTCATCCCCGGTAACGACGATGCTCTTCGCGCCATCCGCCTCTTCACGACGAAGATCGCTGACTCGGCCTACGAGGGAACGCAGATGGTCTCTGAGCGCGCCTTCGCTACTGAAGTTGCCGACGTTGAGCCGACCGAGATCTCTTCCGAGCACATCGGTGAGGACGGGGAGCTGGCTGATGTTCAGGCCTCCATCTCGGCTGCCGACAGCGACGAAGATGACAACGTTGACCTCGCAGCGGTTCTCGGCGGGAACATTCGCAAGGCCCCTACGGCAGCATCGGTCGACGACCCGGAGCCAGTCTTTACGCCATTAGCCGACACCGGAGCCTAAACCCTATTGGCCCGGTCGTGTTAAGGGCACGGTTTTTGCCGTGCTGTAACCGCCATCCGGATATATTCAGGGGGCGCGGGCTTCAATGCCTGCGCCCCCTTTGCCTGAATCATGCTCTACACAGAAGGGAATCATAATGTCTGAAACACCGAAGATCGATGCGAAACTCGTCAAGGAACTCCGCGAAAAGTCCGGCGCCCCGATGGGCGACTGCCTGAAGGCTCTGCAGGAGTCAAAGGGCGACATGGAAGAGGCGTTCGTCGTCCTCCGCAAGCGCGGCATGGCATCGGCTGCGAAGAAGGCGTCGCGCACCACGAACGAGGGTGCCGTGGGCACGTACATCCACGCTGGTGGCAAGATCGGTGTCCTGCTCGAGCTGAACTGCGAGTCGGACTTCGTTGCTCGTACACCTGACTTCCAGGAGCTGTTGCGCGACATCGCCATGCACATCGCCGCGACTGACCCGCGCTATGTTCGCCGCGAGGATGTGACCGCCGAGGACATCGATCGCGAGAAAGATGTCTATCGCGCGCAGGCTGCTGCGACCGGCAAGCCCGCCAACATCATCGAGAAGATGCTCGAAGGCAAGATGGGCAAGTTCTACGAAGAGGTTTGCCTGCTCGACCAGCCGTTCATCAAGGAGCAGACCCAGACCATCGCGCAGATCATTGCGACCAAGGTTGCCAAGCTCGGTGAGAACATCAGCGTCCGCCGCTTCGCACGTTTCAAGGTCGGCGATCCGAATTGGACTGTAGCGCAGACCGCCCAGATTTCTACGGAGGAAGCATCGGCATAGGCCAGCTTTCGACTCCGCTAGACAATCGAGCCCGGGCGACAGCCCGGGCTCTTATTTTTGCTTCAGACGCGATGAGCGCCGACGGAGCAACCTAACCCCGGCTACCCACGGCTACAACCAGCCGCTAGTCAGAAAGGATCCACACACATCATGCAGTACATCGACAACATTCCTGTCTGGGGAACTCACGAAGAGAACACGCTGGAACAGGCGAAGGTTTGCGCTCGTTCCGCTGATTACATGGCGCTCATGGCCGACGGTCACCTTGGATATGGCGTTCCCATCGGTGGCGTCATCGCTTCGGAGAATCGCATCAGCCCTACGGCCGTCGGTTTTGATATCGCCTGTGGTAACAAGGCCGTGCGTCTCGACATTCCCGGCTCTGAAGTTCGCGCCAATATCGGTCGCATCATGGACGATATCTGGAACACGCTCTCCTTCGGAGTCGGTCGTAAAAATCGTGAACGCAACGATGATTCGCCCTTCATCAGCGACGCGCACGAAGGCTGGAACACCGAGGCTGCTCGCCCTCTGCGTCACAAAGCACATGCGCAACTCGGAACCATCGGCAGCGGTAACCACTACGTCGATGTATTCGTGGATGAGAAGGATCGCGTCTGGATCGGTGTCCACTTCGGTAGCCGTGGTCTTGGCCATGGCGTCGCGACCTGGTTTCTTAAGGCGGCTGGAGCAAAGGACGGCATGATGGTCGATCCGGTTTTTCTGGACGTCGAGAGCGATCTGGGACAGCAGTATATTCACGCCATGCAGCTTGGTGGCGTGTACGCATATGCTGGGCGCGACTGGGTCTGTTCTCGTGTAGCGCGATTGCTTGGAGCGACGATTGAAGAGGAGGTTCACAACCACCACAACTTCGCATGGCTGGAGGAGCACAACGGTAAGCAGCTCTGGGTCTGCCGCAAGGGAGCTACGCCCGCCTTTCCTGGCCAGCGGGGCTTCGTCGGTGGAACGATGGGCGAGCAGTCGGTGATCCTTGAGGGTGTTGACGCTCCCGAGTCGAAGGCATCACTCTACAGCACCGTGCATGGCGCTGGGCGTGTCATGGGCCGTAAGCAGGCTACAGGCGTCACCGATCGCAAGACTGGTGTCGTCAAGCGCGAGGGGCTCATCAAGCCGGAGATGATGCAGGACTGGCTGCACAAGTCCAACGTTGTTCTCCGTGGCGGAGGAGTCGATGAATCGCCTCACTGCTACAAGCGTCTCCCCGAGGTACTCGCAGCACATGGAGAGACGATCCGTGTGCTGCACACGCTGACTCCGCTTGGTGTTGCCATGGCGGGAGCGAACGAGTTTGATCCCTACAAGGATTGAATTTGATGGGAAAGCCCGGATATCGTCCGGGCTTCTCCGTATCGTGCGCTATAGCGGAAAGGACTTCGTCTATGCCAGGACGCTCTTGGCCTCTGTATCGAGGCTGCGTACTGCCCGCTCTCTCTCCAGTACCCAGCGTCTTGCAGGGGTCTCCAGCCAGTAGGAACTGGCTACGCTGAGCCCTATGGTCATGGCGACATAAATCAGGAAGGCTGGCAAATCGTATCGTTCGATTTGGTGCCGCATGATCGTATACAACGGCACGTGGATCAGGTAGAGCGCGAAGCTGGCCTCGCCCAGCACAACCAGCCAGTTTACTGAGAACAAGGTAGAGATGACCGCATTTCCACTGGCGAACGCCAGCAGAATCATCGCAAACAGCGGTATCAGAATGCCGTGCTGTAGTTGCATCTCCGAGATTGGCAGGTCGAAGGCAGGAACGGCCAGGAATGTTGCGAGGCTACCTACTAGAAGCCACGGAGCATAACGTTGCAATACGTGCGACCTGGCCGTGTCCGCGTCAATCCACAGGAAGAATTTTGCGAGACATATTCCCAAAACAAAAGTATAGAGATGTTCGAGCGGACTAGACGCTTGCTGCTGCAGGCTCATGTTTGTGGTGGAGATGATCCTGACCAGAAGGGTTCCCCCGGCGTACACCAGGATTGCGAATGGCCACATCAGCCTTCCGCGCATTCGCCATAGAGCCGCACCGATGAAGGGAAAGAGGAGATAAAAAAAAGCTTCCGCGGAGAGCGACCATCCGGGCTGGTTGAGTCCCTGCAGGTCGGTGAACCAGACTTGGACCAGTCCCCCTGTCGCCACCAACACGCTGATCGAATGGACCCAACTCTGATGAGTGATGTGCCTCTGGGTATAAAGAAAGTGCGGAAAGTCCAGCAATATTGCCGTCAGATAGAGAGGATAGATGCGGGCGAACCGGGCTAGATAGAATTTGCGCTTGTCGACCGTCGGGAGATTCCCGAGGTAGACGACCGCAAGGATGAAACCCGATAACAGAAAGAAAAAACTGACGCCGACGTATCCGAGTGCGAGGGTGCGCGAGACCAGTCCATGTTGGCCGGTATGCGACGGAATTCCGGGAACCGTATGAAACAACATCACATACAGTGCAGCGAAAAATCGCACTGAGGTAAGTGGAAGGATCTTGGGCTTCACCCAGGTAGTCGTCATGGGAACTCTGGGAACCATGTTACCTGCCACTCACGACGCTATCGATACCACAAATGCCCCATGTCCATGGCTTGATACTCCAGTCTTCTCTCCGGGGCGCTCGTCTCTATTGCCACGGACGCAACAAGCAGCGAGCGCATGCGATACTTAGATCTGACATGTACAAAAGAGTCCTTCTCAAAATCTCCGGAGAAGCCTTGGCTGCGGGCCGTGGCTTCGGCATCGACGCAGTGTTCATCCACAAAGTTGCTGAGGAGATTGCGGATGCGCACGCTCTAGGCTGCCAGATCGGCATCGTTGTTGGCGGGGGCAATTTCTTTCGCGGTGTGGCCCAGCAGGCTATTGATATGGATCGCGTTGCTGCCGATCATATGGGGATGTTGTCGACTGTTATTAATGCGATTGCGTTGCAGGATGCTATCGAAAAACGTGGGATTATGTGCCGTGTCATGTCGGCTATTGAGATGCATCAGGTGGCTGAGCCCTACATTCGCCGGCGGGCCATGCGGCATCTAGAGAAGAACCGCATTGTTATCTTCGCTGCCGGGACGGGTAATCCTTTCTTCTCGACCGACACGGCGGCGAGTCTGCGGGCCATGGAGATCAAGGCAGATATCCTGCTGAAGGCGACTTCGGTCGATGGTATCTATAGTGCTGATCCTAAAAAGGATCCGGACGCCACTCGTTTCGAGCAGCTCACCTACAACGATATCCTGCGGCTGGGGCTTGGGGTGATGGATACGACGGCTGTTTCGCTTTGTAAGGACAACAACATGCCTATGATGGTCTTCAGCATGCGCGAGCAGGGGAATATCGTGCGGGTTGTCAGCGGGGAAAAGCTGGGTTCGCTCGTTACTGCCTGAGTTTTTTGTGCAGAATTTTTTAGGGCTGGTGGGCGGCGTTTTTTGCAAGGGTTTTTGCAAAAAATGGCCGTTGTTTGTGGTGTTTTGTGGTCAGTTCGTGGTGAAAAGTGTGGCAAAGCTGGTTGGTGGACGACCGTTTCGACAGGGTGAGAATTTCGGCACGGATCGCCGCTGAGTTCGGACTGACCGATTTATCATTTTTTCGAACGGCTTGCGAGCGGATAGAATAGATATATACCTCTCTTCGCTCGGGTTAGCCAAGCTGACCCTGATCAGAGTTGATTTGGGCGCACATCAAATCTCCCGAAGACGCGTTAGATAGATTGTGGCATTTATGCATCCAATCTATGGGTCATTTTCGCGCCGCAGATAGCAATCTAAGGAACGGATACTCCCCATTTTGGCTACCACGACGACACTTGCAATTCCGACGACGACGACCGCTATCAAGCCAGCACGCAAGCCGGCGCTTCCTGCACTGACTGGCATCCGTACCCTGCTCGCCTTCAATATCGTTCTGTTTCATTTCACGCCTCCGCATCTCGGTCCGCTGCGGCCGTTCGTTGAGAATGGGTTTGTCTTCGTCAATGTCTTCTTTCTGATTTCGGGATATATTCTCGCGTACAACTATGCGGACCGCGGGGCGAAACTGGTTAAGCGGGAGTTCTGGCTGGCCCGGTTTTCGCGTCTCTACCCGGTGTACCTGCTCGCGTTGCTGATCTCCTTCGAGATGCTTCAACTGGAGTGGACGGCACGTTCGTCGACGGAGTTCTGGAAGGGACTTTTCCTGACTCCTCTGTTGCTGCAGGGGTTGAGTCCGAGCCTGGCTACTTTCTGGAACACGGTTGCGTGGACGCTCTCCAGCGAGGTCGCTTTCTACGCTGCGTTTCCCTGGCTGATTCGTCTGCCGTGGCCGCGCAGGCCCTCCCGGTTGATTCTTCTGCTCCTTGTTTTCTGGGTGATCGACATCCTGCCGGCGACGCTTTATCTCATATTCAATCCTGATCATTTAACCGAGCCGGTTACTCGCTATACCTCGACGACGCTCATACGGTTTTTGAAGTACACGCCGATACCTTATGCGGCGACCTTTATGGCGGGGATTACACTTGCCCGGCTGCAGCTCTCGGTTACCATCACCGAGCGACAACGACTGGCCATTGCAGCGGCTGCGCTCACGGCTCTCGCACTCTTCTTTTATCTCGCCGCTCCGCACCTGCCCTATCTGATCAAACACGGTGGCATTTTGCTGCCGCTGTTCGTCTGCCTGGTCTTCGGGCTAAGCGGTAGGCACTCGATCTCTGCGTTTTTTGCCTGGAGGCCGCTGCTGCTGGTCGGCGAGAGCAGCTACTGCCTTTACCTGCTGCACTTCAATGTCTTTCTCCTGATCCACAATCATCATCTGACGGAGCGGCTTGGCGTTGCTGCGCTGGATCCATGGATCTCGTATGTGGCGCTGATCGTGCTTTCGGTGATGGTCTATAAATTTGTCGAGAATCCCGCGCGCAAGGCGATACTAGGTAGGTTCTCGCGAAGGGTCGCGGCCTGAGAGCTGGTGTACCGTGGAGGGATGATCCCTCCCCCTGAAACATTTGCAGCGGCGTCTGTAGAGATATTTCGCCAGAGCGCCGAAAGTTTTTGCACCCTTGTTGAAGAGCCTCGTTCGGAGCCGAAGCAGGGCGCGCTCGAGGCTCTTCTTGTTGCGGTGTCCGAGATCTATTATCTCGGCCTGCTGCTGCCGCAGATCGAACCCTCGATGAACTACTGGCCGCTGGACGACATCGCTGAGCGCGAGGCGGATGTGCGCACCACACTGAGCGCGCTGATAGGCAGGGAAGATCTCTACTGGCTGATCTCCAATCCGCAGAGCAACCCACCGAAGGAGCCAGTAGGCGGGATGCTTTCTGCCGACCTCTCGGAGATATGGGGCGACCTGAAGGGTGGCCTGCTGACGCTTGAGCGGTACGGCGAAGCTGCGCTGGACGACGTGCACTGGGACTGGCGCTTCTCGCTCAAGTCGCATTGGGGCAGCCACGCTGTTAATGCATTGGCCGCGCTGCACTCGCTGGTGCAGTACGGCTGACGCGACCGCTCGACGGAATCTCCTTGATCGAGTCCGGGGTTAGAGAGAGTGTTGAAAAACTTTGATTTGGCGGGGAAAGATTCCCTCAGTGGCTAAAGCCACGTTGGAGACGGGAGCTTGCGGCGCGGCTGAAGCCGCGCCCTTTCAAAGCAAAGACATTTCAGCACCCTCTAAAGCCACGTTGTAAAACAGGGCGCTTGCGGTGCGGCTGAAGCTGCGCCCTTTCAAAGCAAAGACTTTTTCAGCGCCGTAAAGCCACGCTGTAAAACAGGGCGGCGCTTGCGGTGCTGAAGCCGGTGCCCTTTCAAAGCAAAGACTCGTCAGCACCTTCTGAAGCTCATTCATTTTTCTGCGCTTGCGAGGACTGAAGCCCGACCTTTCAGAACAACGACTCATTTAGAGCTATGAAAAAAGCCCCGCTGATCGCGGGGCTTTCTGGTGCAACAGGGAATAGGAATTAGGGTTGGATGATCTGGGTGGAGTGATTGCCGTTTGCTACGGCAACAACGCAGGTAGGCAGGCCAGAGGCGGGGAATGGCGTGTTCTGCACATTCTTCAACGTGCCGTTGTGTGGATCCAGCTGCAGGCCCGAGACCGTTCCATCCAGATTGTTGGAGGTGTAGAGATAGATGCCCAGCGCCGGTTCGATTGCAATGCAGTTCGGCGCTGTGCCAACTGCGGTCGCACCCGACCCTACCGCACCCGATGGTGCGCCTGTTGCCGTGTTGATCGCAAAAGCTCCAATCGTATTAGCGTTGAAGTTGGCCGTGTAGAGGTAGAGGCCGCGTGGATCGATGGTGACGCCGACGGGGAGCAGGCCCGTGGTAAAGGGCGAGTTGACCATGGGGACCAGGACGCCGCTGCCTTGAACGACGTAGCCGATCAACTGGTTGGTGGCACGGTCGGTTACGTAGACAAAGTGGCCTGTCGGGGCCATGGCGATGGCGCTAGGCTGCACGCCGGCAGCGAAGCCAGTGGCGACCGTGGGACCGCCGGGAACAGCGGGTCCGATCGTGGTTCCGGGAACCGGGGTGAGCGCGCCGGAGCTGGGATCGCGAGAGAACCCGAGGACGGCCGCGTTCGGCGAAGCTTCCTGGTCGATGACGTACACAAAGTTGTTGAAGTTGTTCGTGGTGACGCCGACTGGGTTGTTGCCGAGTTTCTGGTCGGTCGCCGTGCCAAGGGAGTTGTCGGCGTTGATCGGGAAGATGGTCATTCCGCCGGGGCCGGGTTTGGTCGACGAGTAGCCGGTCTGGTAGGTGTAGGTCACGTAGAGGAACCTTCCGGTCTGATCGACTATGGCCGAGGTGGGGAAGGTGCCCGTTATCGGGTAGGTGTTCTTCGAGGTGAGGCTGCCGTCGTTGGTGTTGATGGCGAACTGCTGCACGGTCGAATCATCGTGGTTGAGCACGTAGAGAAACAGACCGTTCGGGGCAGCCACGAGAGAGACGGGGTTATTGCCCGCCTGCACGGGTGAGCCAGTGACGGCCACCAGAGCGCCCGATTGGTAGTCGGACGCGTACTCGGCTATTCCACCACCCTGACCGTTCTTGGGGGCCGTCGTCACGTAGACATAGGCCACCGTAAAGTCACGGGTGCAAGCCGTCAGGCCAAAACCCATCGCCAGAGACATTGTTGCGGCCATCGTTGCCCGGCCCATCTTCCTCAAACTCATGTGCTTCCTTCATCCCGGGAGCCTAAGGCCGCCCGCTAATATTTTCTCAAACCAACCAGTGTTATTACTGAATGGTTGGTACGGCTACCAGACAGGTCGGCAAAGCTGCGGCGACGAAGGGCGACTCGAAGATCTGCCTCAGGCTGCCGTCCTGCGGTAACACTTGTTGTCCTGTAATCGAATTGCTCAGGGCATTCGAGGTATACAGGTAAATCCCCTGGCTCGGGTCGGTATTGGTTGGAGCTCCTACCGTCGTCACGCAGGTTGGTCCCGTGCCGGCCTGTGTGCTAGCGGCTACCGTCGACAGGATAGGCTCTCCATTCGGGCCGAAGGTATAGCCGCCGATCGTTCCACCAGTGTAGTTCACCACGAAGAGAAACTTGCCGGTGACGTCGATCGTAATCCCCACGGGGTCGGTATCGGTCGGTACCGTGCCGTTGGTCAACGGGGCGGGAACGCCGTCGGTGGGGATCAAGTAGCTGAGCAACTGGTTGCTCCCCGAATCGGTCACGTAAAGATGGTTGGAGGATGGATCTTCAATGATCGCGCTGGGAGTTACGCCAGAGGGGAAGCCGACTGAGGGCACATTGCCTGGATTGATCGTCACGCCCGGCAACGGAGTGAGTGCGCCGGTGGTGGGGTTGGCCGAGAATCCGTAGAGGTTCGCTCCAGTGGCGCTGTCCTGCGAGATTACGTAGACGAAGTGGTTCTTGTCGGTTGCAACGACGCCGACCGGAGCACGGCCGAGATTTGTTGTCGTGGGTGTGCCCAGCGAGCCGTCTCCGGAAGGGCCGGAGTTGATGGGGAAGATGGTGACGCCGCCAGGCCCCGGATTGGCCGGAGTGTAAAGCTGCTCGCCGTTAGGTCCCTTTTGATAGGTGAACGTTACATAGAGAAACTTTCCGTTAGGGTCGATCGAGGCCGACAACGGAAAACTGCCGGTCACATTGTAGGTGTGCTGGGCGTAGAGCTTGCCGTCGGTGCCGATGGCAAAGTAGACGACGGTGGAGTCATCGCGATGCACTACGTAGATGAACCTGTGGTCCGGAGACGCCACGAGCGCCACGGGGTTTCTGCCGCCCGAGGGAACGGGCGAATCGGCCAACTGCGTTAGACGACCCGCCTGGAAGTCGATCTTGTAGCCGCTGATTACGCCGGGGTTGTTCTTTGCCGTTGTCGCGTAAAGAAACGCTACGGTGTGATTGCTGCTGCACGCCGTCAGGCCGAGCCCCATCGCCACAGACAACATCGAGGCTATTGAGGCTTTTGCCGCACGGCGGCCCATCGTATTCAACGTCATGCGCTTCCCTTACTCCGATGCAAAATCGTTCCCGTTGGCGACCGCTGTTGGTGTTGCCAACGGGGCTGTTCCAGTTATATTGCCAGCTAGATGACAGTGCCGCTTACCGCAAGGCACGTCGCCTGTCCCGTCGCCGGGAACTTCGATCCGCGCTGCAGATCGGAGAGCTGGCCGGTGTTCTGATTGATGATCTTTCCTGTCACTGTGCCGTCGATGTTATTGGACGTGTACACGTACTGGTTTGTCGGGTCCTGCACCATGCAGAGAGGACCTGCTCCAACCGGATACGGATTGTTCGTGTCGCCGATGGGCAGGGGCTGCAGCTTGCCGGACGTGGAATCAATCGCGAAGGCGGAGACGTTGCTGGTTGCAGTGGACTGGCTGTTGGTCGTGGAATTGTTTACGACGTACAGATACCTGCCTTTGCTGTCGACCAGGGTGTTGACCGGGTTGGAAGCTCCGGTCAGGTTCGGGACCGGTCCACCGGTAAGGGTGTTCAGGGCGCAGCCCGTGCCGGTGGTGTAGGGCAGAATCTGGCCGGGGGTGTTCGGTTGGCCAGCATCCGTCAGGTAAACGTAGGAGCCGTTCGCGTTGACCGAGGTCAGCCGCGTCGCGCCCGTCGTAATGGTCGAGTTGGTGGTCAAGAGCAACTGTCCGCCGCTTCCGATGGAATAGGGGAAGAGGGTGTTATCGCCCGAATTGAGCGTATAGAGGCAGTTGTTTGGGGCCACCTTCATCATCGTCGGAACCTGTCCAACGGGGAAGTAAGTCAGCTGGGTGCCCTGGGAATTCTTCACCTGCTGGTTCGGAACCAACTGCAGCCGCCCAGTGTTGGGGTCGATGGCGAAGACGGTGATGGAACCGTAGTTCGGAAGCACCGTAGGCTGTGTGGGGTCGATCGGCGGGGCCTGCTGATCGAGAACGAAGAGAAAGCTGCCCGTGCTATCGGCCGATGCCCAGACCGGCGTGGTCCCCTGGCTCGTGTAAGAGAGCTGGAAGGTCAGGACGCCCTCGTTGCCGACGCTGAATGCGGCGATCTGGCCAGGCACCGCAGGTGTCGTCGTGGTCGCCGGGGCACCCTTATTGACCACGTAGACATATCGCCCGCCGGGCTTCACCACGATCGAGACCGGGTTAGTCCCGCCCGAACCAAAGGGGGACGTCGGAATCGCTGTCAGGTTTCCGGTGAAATCGTCGATTTTAAAGCCGGCGATCTGGTTGTACTGCGTGCCCATTACCCAGAGGTAACCGATCGTGCCGCCACCGCACGCCGTCATGCCCAGTCCCATTGCCACGGATACTACGAAGGCCATTGATACCCGGCCAATCCTGCTCAACTTCATGCGCTTCCTTAACCTCGCCGGTAGTCAACTTCGACCACCTTCCCGCGAGCAACTCTGTAGGGATACAAATCCTCCGCTAATTGTAGAAGGTGAAGCGACTTTGTGCCACTTTCGGGGCACGGAAAACCCGTCCCATTGACAAGCAGCCATTCTGTCCGGCAATTTTCAAGCTTGCAAAGACAAGAAAGCCCAAGCCGTAGCCTGGGCTCTCGTGCTTACATCTCTTCCGTATTTACCAGACGTGGCATGCATTGGCGGGCATCATCGGCTGGCCGGCCTTGCATCCGAAGGCCTTGCCGAACTCATCGAAGTTCTGCACGCTCCCGTTGGTGCGCCACTGGCCGCTCGAGTGCGGATCTGTCTTAGCCCGCAGCCGCGCGACCTGCTCGGTCTGGTTCTCGCACCACACCTGACCGAAGCCGAGGAAGAAGCGCTGTGCCGGTGTGTAGCCGTCGATCTTCGTCGAAGGATCCGTGCCGTCCTTGGCCAATGTCGCCATCAGTGCGGCGAAGGCGATGTGCAGGCCTCCGTTATCGGCGGTGTTTTCGCCCAACGTCAGCTTGCCGTTCAGCGACTGGCCTGGAGCGACTTCGAAGCCGCCGTATTCCTTGACCTCGCATCCGGTGCGTTCGTCGAACTTCTTCTTGTCTTCAGGCGTCCACCAGCTGCGCACGTTGCCGTGTGGGTCGAACTGGCTGCCCTGATCGTCGAAGCCGTGCGTCATCTCGTGGCCAATGACCACGCCGATGCCGCCGAAGTTCACCGCCGGATCGATCTTGAAGTCGTAGAACGGCGGCTGCAGGATACCGGCAGGGAAGTTGATGTCGTTCATGCTGGGGTTGTAGTAGGCGTTGACCGTTGGCGGCGTCATGCCCCATTCCTTCTCGTCGACCGGCTTGCCGATCTTCGCGAGGCTGCGGTGATCGTTGAACTCTGCTACGCGCATGACGTTACCGACGGGATCATCGCGCTTGATCGTGAGTGAAGAATAGTCGCGCCACTTATCGGGATAGCCGATCTTATCGCGGAAGGCGTCCAGCTTCTTCTTCGCCTCGACCTTGGTGGTATCGCTCATCCAGTCAAGCTGCTTGATGTCCTCGTCCATTGCCTTCTCGAGGGCGGCAACAAGTTTCTCCATGTTGTCCTTGGCCGCGGGAGGGAAGTTGCGGGCGACCCAGTCCTGCCCGACTGCCTCGCCAAGCGCGCGGTCGGTGAGGGTTGTGCAACGCTTCCAGCGTGGAGTCTGTTCCTTTTGGCCGGCGAGGGTGGCTGCGTAGAAGTTGAAGTTCTCCTGAACGAACGGCTCGCTGAGGCCGGGGGCGAAGCGATGCACCGTGTGCCAGCGCATGTAGCTCTTGAGGGCGTTGATGTCCTGCGTGTCCAACTGCTCATTGACGGCTTTGAAGAAGCCCGGAGCGCGGACGTTGAGCGACTTGAGGCCGCTCTCCTTCTTCGCGGCCATATAGACCTTCCAGTCGAAGTTCGGAGTCAGCTCCTGCAACTGGTCGATCGTCATGATGTGGTAGACATTGGCCGGGGTGCGGCGATCCACGCGCGACATGGAGCCCTGCGCGAGTGCAGTCTCAATTGCGAGTACGTTCTTTGCTTCTTCGGCGGCCTTCTCCGGCGTATCGCCAAGGAGGACGAACATCTTCGCGACATGAGCCTCGTACTGGGTGCGGATCGTCTTTGAACGCTCGTCCTGATTGAGGTAGTAGTCGCGGTCGGGCAGTCCGAGGCCCGCCTGGTCCAGCTCTCCGATCTGCTGGGTCGAGTCCTTCTGATCCTGTCCTGAGCTGAAGTCAAAGAAGTAGCCCAGCGCGAAGCCGTTTTCGGTCTTGTCCATCAACGATGCGAGCTTCTTCTTGTCGTTCCATGCGGCGATGGCGTTCAGCACGGGCTCAATGGGCTTGGCTCCTTGCTTGTCGGCCAGATCCACGTTCATGCAGGCGGCAAAGTAGTCACCATACTTCTTCTGGAGCGGCGTCTTTGGGGCGTCGGCGGCGGCCTTCAGGTCATTGTAGAGCAGATAGTTGTTCCGCTCGGCCAGCTCGTTGAAGCGGCCCCAGCGCGTCTGGTCAGAAGGAATGGGATTGTTCTTCTTCCAGTTTCCGCAGGCGTACTGGTAGAAGTCGGTGCAGGGGTCGGCGGTCTTGTCGATGGCGGAAAGGTCAAGGCTGACCGGTTTCTTTGGCTCCGACTTGGGACCGGCTGTGCTCTCGGTTGCGACAAGCGACTGCCCCAGACACATTGTGCCGGATAGCGCTAACAATGAAGCGAAGTACTTGAAAACCATAGCTCTCCTTGAGAAGTGTTTCCTTTGACTAGTTGTTCCTAATGGAATCAACCGTACTCCCCGTCTGCGGGAAACACCAAACATTATTCTTGTTGGACGCGGAGAAAAAGAGCAGGGCACCGGTGCGCGTACCGATCCTGCTGCTGAGGCAAGAAAAGCAGGGATGCGCCGTCTGCAATTTGCCTGCGACTAAAAGATCTTCATGTGGATGGTCAGATACTTCTTCGGGTCTGACCGGATCGTCGTCACCAGGTTGGTGCTCTCAGTCAGCAGCTTGTTCAGATTGGTATAGGCTGCGTCGTCGGTCGCCAATTTGCCCAGCGTCCCACGGCCATCGTTGATTCCGCCCACCAGCGTATTCACGTTGGACAGCGTCTCGCTCAGGTCTTTGCGGAACTTTGGATCCTTCAGCATCAGCCCAAGCCCACCTTTGCCGGCGTCGGCCTCGGCCATGATGTTGTTGGCATGCTTCAGGGTCGAGTTCAGATTGTTATAGAGCTCATCATCCTTCAGCAGCTTGCCAGCGGTGCCTTTGCCGGCGCTGAGGTCATTGGCCACGGTCGACAGCTTGCCGGCCATATCGTTCAGCCGGTTGTACAGCGTGTCGTCGATCATCAGCTTGCCGACGGTGCCGCGCCCCTCGTTCAGGTTCCTCGTCAGCTTCTGCAACTCGTCGACCGTGTTGTTGGCCTTGTTGTAGAGGTCGGGGCTGTTGATCAACTGACCAAATGTTCCCTTGCCCGACTGCAGGTTGTCGACGATCACGTTCAGCTTGGCCAGGATCACGTTGAGGCTCTCGATGGTGCCCTGGCTGGCCTTGACTACGTCGGTCAGGCTCGGCGTCTCAAGGGTCTTCAGTTCGTCGCCGTCCTGTAGTGGCGGGCCTACGGCGAACTGGCTGTTGATGTCGACGACGGTATCGCCTAGAACGCCGACGGTCGTCAGCCCGGCCTTCGAGTCTTTCTTCAAAGCCGAGGCAAACTTGTCGTTTATCTTCATGACGACCCTGACCGGGGTCAATTTTCGATCAGGCTGATTGACGACCGTCACGCCCTTCACCGTTCCGATGGTGACGCCCTGAAGGTTCACCGCGGCGCCTACCTTCAGGCCGGCCGAGTTCTCAAAGTACGTGACAACCGTCAGCTTGCGCGTAAAGATGCCAAGGCCCGACGAGCTTGTCATCAGAAACAGGAGGGTTACCAGGAACACGCTCGAAACCAGAACGACCAAGCCCACCTTCAACTGTGACCATCGGACCTGCTGCTGGCTGGGCATAGCTCTCCTTAGAACCTAATTTCCGGGGATACAACATCAATCATTCGTACTGGAACACGCAGCAGGGTGCCGATATTGAGAGGATACATCACCGCCCCCCCCGCATCGCATAACCTTGTCGCGTAAAGTGCTTGACCTCTAGTAGATGACCAAATTTCGTCTGGAGTTTCAATCTCTCTTTGCGGTCAGTCCTCAGCCACGACCACGGCCATGGCCACGTCGCGGCTGTGGGTGAGGCTCAGGCTCAAGGTCCGGACGCCCATCTGAGCGGCTCGCTCGGCCGCCCGCCCGCTCAGGTGCAGGGTCGGTCGCTCGCCCGTCTCGCGGCGCACCTCTAGCTCCTTCCAGCTAACACCACGGCTGATTCCGGTTCCGAGCGCCTTGGCACCGGCCTCTTTGGCGGCGAAGCGGGCGGCGAAGCTCTCGGCTGAATTGATTTTTTTACTCATGCAGTAGGCGATCTCGCCTTCGGTGAAGACTTTGTGCAGAAAGCGCTCGCCGTGCCGCTCGACGCTCTCTTTGATGCGCGCGATTTCGATCAGATCCGTCCCCAGCCCAAGCACCATCCTTCACCTCACATCACCATGGTCGTACAGAAGTGCATTTAACTGAAGGGCGGGCTTCGGAAAAACCCGGCAGTGACCGGCAGCTGCCCGTTGGGTACTCTCCGCCGTCACATGACTACCGTACCAGCGGGGGCATCACGTTTCGGCTGGCCACCACCGATGAAGAGCCTAACGGCAGACCCTTCCAGCCGCGGCGGCGACACACCTTATGCAATCGCTCGAGATTCAGGGCTTCAGCTACGAAGAGCGCAACGGCCTTCTGCCCGCGCTTACCTCGGCCTTCGCAGAGTGTGGCGGCTGGGTGCTCGACCGGAAGACGCTGTCGCCGACCACAATGGAGTTCCGCATCGAGATACAGCTTCGGGCGATCATTGACCTCTACGCCTCGATCATCTCCTCCGGCCTCGAACTGACGCGCAAAGGGCACCTCGGCCTGACGGACCTCTGTACGTGTCGCAAGAACGCCTCGACCACGGCGGACCTCGGGCAGATTGTCTCGATCCGCATCGAGATCAGCTTTCTGGAGGACATGACGCTGCACTCGTTGCTGATGATCGGCAACACGCCGGCCTGAACGGATTATCGCCCGAGCGGGACCACCGTCTTGCGATGAAGCAGGCTGTCCGATGCGCCGATGACGAGCACGCCGGGCTGACGCTTTCCGTGAGTGAAGACCAGCCCAAGCCCCGTGGCGTTCCCGGCTACCTTGAATACCGGTTCGCTCACCACTGAATCACCCGCTGGGACCCTCGCCGTCAAGGGTACGCCGGAGATTGCGGCCGACTCCTCCCACCTGCGGCCCTGCGCATCGACGAGATAGGCCCGTATCAGCTTCTCGCTCTCGGTGCGGCCGCGCGCTTGGTTGGTGATTCGCACCGAAACCCGCAACAGCCGGCTGCCGTCATGGATGAGGAATCCCGGAACCTCCTCGACGCCTGTTACGGCAAAGCACATCTCGTCGTAGCACTGGTCCTGTCCTATGGCCACGGTCTTTTGCGGTTGACGCAGCGAGACTGCCACCAGCACAGCGAGATAGGTCGTCCAGACGCCCGCGATCCAGCCCAGATGGCGGAGGGCCTTGGCACGCTCTCTCCGGACCAGCGATATGGTGACTCCGACGGCTCCAATCGCCGTCCAGCCCACCAGCGCGAGCAGTAAAAGCTCCCTTAGATTCATGCCAGACCCTCGTTCACGGTAAACTTTTATTAACTCATGCAACCAATCATTCTCGCGCAGGACCTCGGCAAGACCTATCGCTCCGGCAAACTCGAAGTACCTGCTCTCCGCAAAGTCAGCTTTTCGGTCGACCCCGGCGAGTTCGTCGCCATTGTCGGCCCCTCGGGCTCGGGCAAATCGACCCTCTTCTACATCCTCGGCGGCCTCACTTCGGCCACCAGTGGCTCCGTGCTGATCGACGGCACTGACTTCGCCCGTCTCACTGATGCCGAACGGACTAAGATGCGCCGCGCCAAGATTGGCTTCGTCTTTCAGCGCTTCAACCTGCTGCCGACGCTCTCGGCGATGGGCAACATCGAGATCGCGCACGATATCGCAAACCTCGGCTCTGACGGGAAGAAGCCCATCGACCAGCCCCTGCTCGACCACCTGACCGACATGCTGGGCATCAAGGGACGGCTGGAACATCGGCCCAATGAGCTATCTGGTGGTGAACAGCAGCGCGTCGCCATCGCCCGCGCGCTCATCAGCCGTCCAGCCATCGTGCTTGCCGACGAACCGACCGGCAATCTTGATACCAAGAACTCGGACGCCGTGCTGCACATGCTGCGGACCTCCAGTCGCGAGCTGAACCAGACTGTCCTGATGATCACGCACAATCCCGAGGCTGCCCAGATTGCTGACCGCATCCTGCACATGCGCGACGGCGAGATCACCCATATCGAGAACGGCAAGGGGTAGGGAAGCGTCGGTTTGGCCAGGCTATCTGCGGATACTAAATAAACAAAAGCCTCTGCTACTATCGCGAGGCATGGCAGACATCTTCCATCACGGCCCTGAACCTACCTTTGCCGATCTCTATCGGCCCATGTCTGAGCTTGAACTATACGAGCTCGCGGCCGATTGGCACTCACTGGTTGACGAAGCGCGTTCTGCTCTCACTGCTGAGTTTGCCAACCGTGGTCTCGAATTCGTCGAACCACTGCCTCCCGATGATTCCCCGCCGGAGTACCGCGACCTCGTAACACTTCGCCGCTATCGCGATCTCTCCGAAGCCATCGTCGCTCGTGCCGTCGTCGAATCCGCAGGTATCTTCTGCTTCCTGAAGGACGAGAACCTCGTTCGTCTCGATTGGCAGATATCGAACCTCGTTGGCGGAATTCGATTGCAGGTTGGTGCCGCTGATGTCGAAGCCGCTGAAGCGGTCCTCGCGCAGCCTGTCCCTAGCTCCATCGATATTCCGGACCAGCCTGGCTTTGAACAGCCTCGCTGTCCGCGTTGTACCTCAACCGATATTGCCTGGGAACGTCAGGGTCGCAAAGCTGCCCTTATCTCTCTTTACCTATTTTCTCTTCCGGCGCCGCGCGGTTCGGAGTCCTGGCGCTGCAGCAGCTGCGGTCTGCAGTGGGTTGATGAAGATGAATTGACGCAGGCCAAATCGAACAATAATCTCAACAACTCGTCGTCCGAGGGAAGTTGATGAAGATTCTGCACGCTGTCTCTCTACTCCTTCTGCTCACGCCTGCCTCAGTGCGCAGATTCCCAAGGGTTACAAAGGCAAACCCTTTCAGGATGCGGCTCACATGTCTGGGCCTCAGGTCATTCCCGGTCGGCTTCATGCTGTCCTCTATGATCTTGGCGGCGAAGGCGTCGCCTACCATGACACTGACAAGATCAACCACGGTAGCGGCGAGCTCAACTACACCAAGGGTCACTGCGAAGAGGGCGTCTCGGCCTATATCTGCCACTTCCGCGAGAACGAAGGCGTCGATATCTCCTACGTGAAGAAGCTGGCGGACCTCAATCATCCCAGTCTCGTCTTTCCCGAGTGGCAGCAGCTCTATCTTGGATGGGAAGAGACCGGCGAGTGGGTGAACTACACCGTCGACGTCAAAAAAGCCGGCCGGTACAAGATCGTCGCGATGTACTCGCATACTGCCAATACCATTCAGTTTTCGCTCAACAATCAGCCCGCCGCTGACTGCAAGCTGCCGGTCGATCCCTGGACCCAGTTTCCCGATCGTCACGATCCCGATTGGATGATGTACCACTCCTGGAACCGGGCCGAATGCGGCGAAATCGAATTTCCCAAGGCAGGTCGCCAGCTCCTTACGCTGCACTACAAGACTGGAAACAACCTCGCTTACTTCGACTTCGTTCCAGTCGAGCTGAGGTAGGCCGCGAGCAAAAAGCGGAAGGCCCAGTCGAAGCGCTCCGGCCCCAGGATCTCCTCGCCCGGCAGGACCATGCCGCAGGGGTGAGCTATATCTATATATGTTGTAGCCGATACGATGGACGCAGCAGGAAGGAAGTCCACATGCCCGACCCTCTACTCGTCGCAGTGATCTCGAATCTTCTAGCGCCGTTGCCCAGCATTACCGAGGAGAGGACCCCTACTCATGCGACCTACTTCATTGGCAGGAAGATATTCGCCTTCACTCGAAGCGGAGGCGGTGGCGGGGTCGCGATTAAGCTGCCGAAGGAGCGAATCGCCGAGCTGATCGAGCGCGACGACATCACCATACTCAAAATGGGCCAGCGGACCATGAAGGAGTGGATACTTCTCGACCACGCCAAGGCCGCCGACTACACGGAGGACCTCGACCTTTTCAAAGAGTCGATCGCCTTCGTCACAGCCACAAAGCGCCAACAACGAAAGAGCCGCTGACGGAACTCGCCAAGCCCTGGCGTCAGAGCGAAGAGCCTACCCTGTCGCCCTCGACCATTACCGGATGGAACGTCCGTTCGCCGTTCTCTGAGATGCGTACCTCACCGGTGCCGATGTCGTAGACCCAGCCGGACATCGTCAGCTCGCCGCGCGCCATCGCGCCCGCCACGGAGGGATGCGTCTGCAGATGCTGGAGCTGCAGCAGAACATTCACTTCCGTCAGCCGCTTCAAGCGCTGGCCGGGCGCTTCGTTCGGCGTCCCAAGAGAGTTTGCGACGCTTAATGCTGCCTGCGCATTTGTCAGCCAACTTTTCACGGTCGGCATCTCGTTCAACGACTCGGGCTTCAGCAGCGCCTTCATCGCGCCGCAGTCCGTGTGCCCGCAGACGACGACATGCTTCACCTGCAACACGCTCACTGCATACTCCACCACCGCGCTTACGCCGCCGAGCATCTCGCCATACGCTGGAACCAGGTTGCCGACGTTGCGCGCCACAAACAAGTCACCGGGCTTCGACTGCGTCAGCATCTCCAGATCGATCCTGGAGTCGGCGCAGGTTACAAACAGCGTCGCCGGGTGCTGCGGTTCGCTGACTGCCTTCTCGTACATTTCGGCATGCGCCGGATAAACCTCTGCGCGAAACCGCCGGATCCCTGCCTTCAAATTATTCAACACGTCATCCATTGCCTATACGCTCCACTAAAGTTCTATTCTTTCCACTTGATGTTGCAGCCGACGGCGAACCGTTGATTCGGGTCAGGCCGTTTGCCAGCGATCACGGCGTCCATCGCCGCGCGCAGGTCTTTGCCCGTCACCGGGATATCGTTGCCGTAGTCGCCGCGCCGCGGGCGGCTGTCGTCCAGTTGGCCGCGATACACCAGCTTCATCTCCTGATCGAACAGGAAGAGATCCGGCGTGCAGGCTGCCTCATAGGCACGCGCTATCTCCTGGGTCTCGTCGAACAGGTAAGGGAAGCGGAAGCCCAGCCGCTCGGCCTGCTTCTTCATCTCCTCGGGAGCGTCCTGCGGATATTCCACGATGTCATTCGACGAAATCGCCGCGATCCCGATCTTTCCTTCGTAGTCGTTGCCGATTCGCGCCAGCTCTTCTTCCACGTGCTTCACATACGGGCAGTGCACGCAGATGAACATGACCAGCAACCCCTGACGGTCTTCGGCGACGTCATCACGACCGACCGCTTTGCCTGTCACTACGTCCTCCAACTCAAACGGGGGCGCTATTGTTCCCAGCGTCACCATCGTCGATTGCGTCTTCGACATAACCGTGTCTCCTCAATATCTCGTTAGTTCCATTCTAAGGGTTGCTGTATACACTAGGCGCATGGTCATCCACACATTTGCCTTCCGCTGGAAGCCGGACGTCACCGAGGATCAGAAGCAACAGGTCATTCAGGAGATCCGCGCCCTCCAGGGACAGATCCCCGGGCTCGTTGAAACCCTCGTCGGGGTCAATATATCTCCGCGTTCGCAGGGATACGAGCTCGGCGGCGTGATGAAATTCGCTGACCGTACAACCTTCGACGCCTACAACGACCATCCCGTTCACCAGAAGCTGCTTACCTGGCTGATGCCTCTTATCGATCCCCTCGAGGTCGATTTCGAACTCTGACCTAAGCTGGAAGAGCATGCTCGTCTCCCGCACCCTGCCCGGTGGCCGTACTACGCGTCACGCTCTTCCGAAGGGCCCTAATGGCCTGCCTCTCTGTCGCTGGTGCGAGCTTGAGATTCTTGCCAAACGTCGCCGCACCTTCTGCAGCGACTACTGCGTCCACCAGTGGCGTCTCCGCACCGATCCCGGCTATCTCCGGGACCAGGTCTTCGCGCGCGATCGTGGCCGCTGCGCCGTCTGCCATATCGACAGCGTCGCCGCCTATGCTGCTCTTAAGCGCGCCCGAGGCCCAGCGCGCGCCGCCGGTCTCCGCCTCTATGGGATGAAGACCATCACCAGCCGCCGCAGCCTGTGGGATGCGGACCACATCCTGCCCGTAGCCGAGGGCGGCGGCCAGTGCGATCTGGACAACATCCGCACCCTCTGCCTTCTCTGTCACCGGGAAGCCACTGCCCGGTTGCGCGTCCGCCTCCGATCCCGGGCAGCGATCATCAGGGTGTAGTTTTCTTCCAAGGTTCCCTGAAGCTGTGTTCCGCGTAAGAATTTCTTGCGTTCCAGCGGTTCTCTGCGTATGGTTCTTTCATTCTCGGGCCCCTTTATATCCAAGCTGTCACGGTACTCTCCGGCGATTGCGAAGCTGACGATGCGCTAAGCCGGTTGAGGAGGTCGCCATCGCTAAGTCCAGCTCCAACTCTGATGTCTCTGCGTCCGCCATAGCCTACTGCGAGGAGCTTGCCCATCGCGTCATCGCGAGAGCCATCGAACTCAGGAAGGCCGGGGATGTCGCAGGTGAAAAAGCGTTCTCCGACTCCTTTTGCAAAGCCTTCCGTGACCCACCTCCGCCGATGGATCTCACTGCGGCCAAGTATGACGCGATCGCGTGCCTGCTGCGCGGCGACCCCCGAGCGCAGGCCCGCCTGGCCGCCATCGTGCAATACACCCCCAGCAAATGGCTTCTCGAGCAGGAGATGATGGCCCGGGGCTTCTGGCCTCCGGCTGCAGGTGAACCAACCGACGTCTACGAACTGGCGCATGAAAAAGAACTGAACGGAATCTGCTTCTCGGGCGGCGGCATTCGTAGTGCAACCTTCAACCTTGGCGTGCTGCAGGGACTCGCTGCTCTCGAAAAGCTCAACTGCTTCGACTATCTCTCTACTGTCTCGGGCGGCGGCTACATCCACCAGTTCTTCGCCTCGTGGGTTGAGTGCGAGAGTCTCGAGAAGGTGCAGGATCAGCTCAAGCCCCTGCCTGCCAGTTCACCTCGCACTGTTTGGCCCGACCCGATCCGCTGGCTTCGCCGATATTCCAACTACCTCACGCCTTCAAAGGGTCTTCTCACTACGGATACCTGGTCTGCTATCTCTATCTGGCTGCGTAATACCATGCTCAACCAGATCGTCCTTATCTCGGCGCTGCTGCTCGTTCTTCTTCTTCCCCATTTTCACTTTATGGTGGGAACCTGGGTTGGTCCGTGGCTCCTCTCCATCCCGGGCCAGATCATCTGCGGCCTAGCCATGATTGGTCTCTTCGCCTATGCTTCCGCAAGAGTTCGGGAGCAGATGCGTCTTGTTCGGCGCGCTGGCAGTAGTCCGGATGCGCCAACAGGCTTCGGCGCCGGCAAAGCAATCAAACACGTCTTTTTGCCGATTCTGCTGGCCGCTTTTATTGCCTCGCCCTTTGTCTACCACGCTGCATTCTGGAACGGCACATATCGGGTCTATGATGCTTCGAAGAAAAGTGAGAAAGCGTCCGCATCTGTAAGGAACTTTTTTAACAGCCCCGAAAGCTCTCGGCTCCGTGCCCTGCGGATGCACTCTCTTGCGCCCAAGCGCAACTCTACTGATATGGAGAACCTCCGTGTCTGGCAGACGGCGTTTTCCTTTACCTGGTGGTTCCCCTCTTTCAAACCGGACAGCACCACCATCGTCTTCTGTTCTCTGCTGCTTGGCATCGCCTTCGTCATGCCGGTTCTCTACACCGCGATTCCTCCCAGAATCGATAGGGGCTGGCTTCTGATTCTGGCCTTCATCGGCGTGCTGGGTGTTGGTTTTCTCCTCCTTAATCTTTCCCGTCTTGTGTTCTTTTACCTGGTCTTCTTTGTGCCGCCGGATCAGGTCACACGCGTCGGCATCACAGTTCTGCCGACGCTGGTTCTGACCGTCATGTTCGTCTCGTTCGATCTTGCCATCGGCCTGATCGGCAATGCTATGGCCGACGCCGACCGCGAGTGGCTGGCCCGCTTCCGTGCGCTCAGCTTCCTCGGAGGTATCGGCTGGCTTGGCGTTGTGGGCTGCTCGCTGCTTGGCCCCTGTCTTGTCGACAAACTGCTCCAGTTCGCCTATCTCAGGCACGCCGTCTGGATCGGTTGGCTTGGAACCACGGTGGCCAGCGTCCTTGCAGGAAAGAGCCCAAAGACCACCGGAAGCGGCGGAGATAAGACCTCAGGCACCTTCTCGCCGTTGAATATTCTCGTCGCGCTGGGTCCTCCGGTATTTATCGCTGGCCTTATGCTCCTTCTCTCATGGGTGCTGGAGCGGATGCTCCTCTCCTTCGAAAGCCAGGCGCATACCGAGGCCTTTCCCCAGGTGACGTTCTGCGTCCTGCTGATCATTATTGCCTCGGTTGCCTGCCTGTTCGGCTGGCGAGTCGACATCAACGACTTCTCCATGCACGCCTTCTATCGCGATCGTCTCGCCCGCTGTTATGCAGGCGCCAGCAACCCCGATCGCCGGCCCAACCCCTTTACCGGTTTTGCCGCAAGCGATCGTCGAGTCCGCCTGGTCGATCTCCTACCCGCTCACTTCAGCAACCCGAGGGGTAGAGATCTATGGGCTCCCGACAACGATAAGCCTTGCAAGTCTGCGCCACGCAGTGGGACAGAATCTTCTCAGCCAGATGGTCTACCCGGCGACGCCCCCATCAAGACCAAGTGGTACCAGGGACCCTTCCCCATCTTCTGCACCACCATCAACCTTTCCTTCGGCGAAGATCTCGCTTATCAGGAGCGCAAGGCGGCCGCGTTCGCCTTTACTCCTCTCTATTGTGGGTATGACGTTGGCTGGACCGAGGCCACAAGCAAGCACGTACAGTTCAACGGCTTCACCCGCACACGCGACTATGCCTATCCCGAACGCTGTGGTCCAAGTATGGCCACCGCCGTCGCGGCCTCCGGTGCTGCCCTTAGCCCTAACTGGGGCTTCCACACCAATCCGGCGATGGCCTTTCTGCTGACCATGTTCAACGCCCGCCTCGGCTGGTGGATCCGCAACCCGCGCAATAAACCGTTGCCCTATGACAAGGACTCGTCGCCTCGCTTCGGCCTCGGGTACCTGCTCCGCGAGCTGTTCGGCATGGTCAACGACAACGCGCCCTACGTCTACCTCACCGACGGCGGCCACTTTGAGAATATGGGCCTTTACGAACTCGTCCGCCGCCGCTGCACCAACATCGTCATCTGCGACGCCGAGGCGGATGGCGAGCTCACCTTCGAGGGCATCGGTATGGCCATCCGGAAATGTCGCATCGACTTTGGCGCCGAGATCGATCTCGATCTGTCGAAGCTCGACAGCAGCGGTGAGTCTCGCAGCAGTGCCACGAACTTCATAGAGGGCACCATTACCTACCCCAACGGCTTTTGTGGCCGCATCCTCTATATCAAGTCCCTCTTCACCCCCGGCCTTCCCCCCGATCTTGTGAACTACCGTAGAGAGCATCCTGCCTTCCCCGACGATACGACTCTCAACCAATGGTTCACGGAATCTCAGTTCGAGAGCTACCGTCGTCTCGGTCACTTCACCATAGTTCCAGACAAAGTGGCAGCTTCTCCGTCGCCAGAGGTCAGCGATGCGGATATGGAGCTAGATTTAAACCCGACCCCCGTATCCGTCAGGCGTTGGTTGGAGCGCCTCACGCCGAAGAGCTGATCTGGCGCCTCGAATTGATAACGTTCGATCGGCATAAAATCTTTGCTGTTTCGTGTACTACGTGTAATAGTACACAGGTGATTCCATTCCGTGTCACATTTCGTGCCGGCAGCTCTCTCTTTGAGCAGATTGTCTATGCCGCGAAAAAGGCGATGATTTCTGGCCAGTTGCGCCCCGGCGACTCCTTCCCCTCCGTTCGCGCCCTTAGTAAAGACCTAAAGATTAACCCCAACACAGCCCACAAGGTTGTGACTCATCTCATCGCCGAAGGTCTCCTCGAAACGCGCCCCGGCATAGGCACCATCGTAGCGGTTCTCCCGGACGCAACGCGCAAAGAGCGCACAGAACTTCTGGGCCGCGAGATCGAAGAGCTTGTTGTCGAGGCCAAACATCTCGGCATTGAGCTCGAAGACATATTCCACTCCATCACCACGCACTGGCAGCGACTCACCATCAACGATCCCGACGGAGGCCGTCGAAAGAAATGACCAGCGCCATTCAAGCCGCCAACCTCACCAGGACTTTTGGCAAAACCTCTGCTCTCAGCGGCCTCAGCCTTGACGTTCCTAAGGGTTCCATCTATGCCCTCGTCGGAGCCAACGGAGCAGGGAAGACCACCGTCATCAAGATCCTGATGAACATCCTTCGTGCCACATCCGGTAGCGCTACGGTCCTGGGCAGACCATCCGGCGAAATCGGTGGCGAGGCCTTCACCTCCATCGGCTATGTCTCCGAAAATCAGGAACTGCCCGAGTGGATGACCATCGGATATCTTTTCAACTATCTCCGCCCGTTTTATCCCCATTGGGACGGCGTTCTGGAGCAGCAGCTAATCCAACAACTTGATCTGCCGCTCGACCGCAAGCTCAAACACCTTTCCCGCGGGCAGCGCATGAAAGCGGCCCTTGCCAGCATCCTTGCCTATCGTCCGTCCCTGATCGTCCTGGACGAGCCATTTACCGGCCTCGACCCGCTCGTCCGCGATGAGCTTATTGAAAGCCTCCTCGATCGTGCCCCCGAGACCACCATCTTTCTCTCCTCTCATGACCTCGCCGAGATCGAGAGCTTCGCCAGTCACGTCGGTTACCTTGAGCGCGGCAAGATACTCTTCTCCGAAGAGATGTCATCGCTTGCCGACCGCTTCCGCGAAGTTCAGGTCACCCTCGACCAGCCCGTTCCGCTTCCACCGAGCCTCCCCCCATCCTGGCTTCAGCCCGAATCCTCCGGCGCCGTCTTCCGCTTCATCGACAGCGGCTTTCACACCGCCGAGACACCCCGTCAAATCACCACCCTCTTCCCCGATGCGCGAGACATCTCAACGACGGCCTTGCCGCTTCGCTCCATCTTTCTCGCCGTCGCCAAGGCCGGCCGCCAATCCGCCGCAGCCCAGAGCATCTCCCAGCAGAACGTTCAGGAGACGAAAGCATGAAACAGGCCCTGCACATCTTCGCAAAGGACGCTCGCCATTTTTGGCCGGAGATCCTTCTCTCTCTTGTCATCACCGCTGTCTTCGCCTGGATCTACCCCTCCAACTGGGTGCCGGTAGAGGATTCTCAGCAGCTTCGCGAGATCCTCGCCAGCGCCATCACCGTTCTCGTCCCCATCAGTTGGGCGATTCTGATAGCGCGGGTCATCCATGACGAAAGCCTTGTCGGCGATCGACAGTTCTGGATCACTCGCCCTTATCAGTGGCCGCAGCTTCTCGCAGCCAAAGCCCTCTTCCTGCTTGTCTTCCTCTATCTCCCTATCCTCCTTGCCCAGGGCGCTCTCCTGTATCAGGCTGGCTTCTCCCCGTTCTCTTACGTGCATGGGCTGCTCTATAACCTGCTCCTTCTTACAGGGATTCTGATTCTCCCGGTAGTCGCGATCGCCACCATTACTTCCAACTTTGCAAAGATGATCCTCACGAGTCTCGGCCTTGTTCTCGCAATCATTGCCTTGTTGATCGCGGGATCGTATGGAACGAGCGTGTCGTTGCCGAGCGATGGGAGTTGGTTCTTCGCCCTCTTTTTCTGCTCCATCCTTGCCGTCATCATCCTGCAGTACGCTACACGCCGCACATTCCGCTCGCGTCTTCTTCTCGAAGGTGGGCTTCTGTGCATGGTCGCGTTTGGGATTGCCTCACCGGAAGCCATGCTCGTCAGACGAGCCTATCCTCGGCCCATAGCCTCCGACCATCCGCCAGTCCTGCTCTCCTTCGACCCCGTCCGGCAAGCCTATGTATCGCGCACGGCCCGCACCCCAAAGGACATCACCCTTATTATTCCTCTGCTCGTCTCGGGCGTGGCCCAGGGCACCGCCGTCAAGACCGACAACATCATCGCCACTATCGAGGCACCCAACGGCGTCCATTGGACATCCCGATGGCAGGCAACGTACGTCGAGAACTACCTTCCCAGCACACAACGATCCACTGCGTATTTCACGGTCAGCAAGGACATCTACGAACAGGTCAAATCCCTGCCACTCACGGTCCGGCTCACCTTCGCCCTCACCCAGTTGCAGTCGGGTGCCACTACTACAGTCCCGCTCACCATGGGAGATTTCTCTGTCCCCGGCTTTGGCATTTGTTCTCTTTCTTCTTTTAGTAGACTTCAGTGCCGCTTTCCCATGCACCACCCTCGCCTCGCCCTGGTCAACTCGGTTCTGTCAAAAGAGCGGTGTCCCGTCGACCGATCCAGCAGACCTGAGGGCATTCCGGGTCAAGCCTGGACTGGCGATCTCGGCAATCAACCTGCGGATTTCGGTATCTCCCCCGTCTGGAGCTCTGGCATCTTCCTCGCAAAGGCCGAGAACCCCAACCCGATTTCCTTTCAAAACTATCGACTCTGCCCTGGCTCGCTTCTCTCTGTTACGCCGTATAACGTCGTCCGGCACACGCAGACCGACCTTACCATCACCGGCCTCCAAGTCACCGACCACTCTCCATCGCCCCAAGACTCGCTTTCGCCGCTCCGCGTACCCTGATGTGGTCCCGTTTTCCTCCTTTTCCACCTTTATCCACACTGGATGCACCACGGCTGCACCTTGCCCCCGCTGCACCAAACGGCCTACCCTCGCAGGAGTGCCGCAAATCCCCTTAAAACCGCCCTCCTGAACTCCGCCTCCAAAGCGACTGTTCGGTAAATTCCACAGCTAAACCCCTGATTTTCCTCAACTCATTGGATTAACACCGCATAAACAGGGGTATTCCCACAGGCAACACTATATCTTGTGCTTTATACTTGACACACCCTATAAGGGGCGGTACTTTCACCACTGCAGCGCCCTGAGCAACTAGGGCAACCCTGGGCAACAGACATTCAGTCTCGTTCTTTCGCTTCACCCCGCTCCTTTGGGACCCGCCGCTTTTCAGAGCCCGGCTCCCACAACCAGCGCCATGAAGCCAAAATCGTGACCCCCTGACTCACCGCCTTGGCCGTGAGCCACAAGCTTGTATTTTTCATCCAATTAAGAAGGAGTACTCCCCATGGCGACGATCCCGAATCAGACCCACACACAGACAGCGACTAACGCTGCCCCCTTTACCTCCCGCACCGCCGGGCTCGCCTTTGACCGCTTCTTCACCCGCCCCGGCGTCTCCCCCTACGACGAGATCGTCTGGGAGCTCCGCGACGCCGTCATTCAGGATTTCAAGGGCCGCATCATCTTCGAGCAGAAGAACGTCGAGGTCCCCGCCGACTGGTCCATGACCGCGACCAACATCGTCGCCTCCAAGTACCTCCACGGCCTAAACGGCACCAGCGAGCGTGAGTCCGGCGTCCGCGCCCTCATCACCCGCGTCGCCGAGTCCATCCGCGACTGGGGTCTCCAGGCCGGTTACTTCGCCAGCCAGCAGGACGCCGACACGTTCTACGCTGAGCTCGCCCACCTCCTCCTTAACCAGAAGGTGGCCTTCAACTCGCCCGTCTGGTTCAACGTAGGCTGCGACCGCCTCGAGCCCAACTCCGACGCTCAGAACTGGCACTGGAATCCTCACACCTGCGCGATTGAGTTCTCCGTCACCGGCTACAAGAAGCCCCAGTGCTCGGCCTGCTTCATCAATTCGGTTCAGGATTCGCTCGACTCCATTCTCACCCTCGCCAAGACCGAAGGCATGCTCTTCAAGTGGGGATCGGGCGCAGGCTCGAACCTGAGCAACATCCGCGGCAGCATGGAAACCCTCTCCGGCGGCGGCACCGCATCCGGTCCGCTCTCCTTCATGCGTGGCTTCGACGCCTTCGCCGGTGTCATCAAGTCCGGCGGCAAGACCCGTCGCGCCGCCAAGATGGTCATCCTCAACGTCGACCACCCCGACATTCTCGATTTCATCGACTGCAAGGTCAGCGAAGAGAAGAAGGCGTGGACGCTCGTGCAGGCTGGTTACGACGGCTCCGGCCCCGACTCCGAGGCCTACAGCTCCATCTTCTTCCAGAACGCCAACAACTCAGTCCGCGTCACCGATGAGTTCATGGCCGCCGTCGAGTCCGACTCCACCTTCTACACCCGCACCGTCAAGCATCGCGCGCCGGTCAAAGAGTACCGTGCCCGCGACATCATGCACGCCATCGCCGAAGCCACCTGGCAGTGCGGCGACCCCGGCATGCAGTACGACACCACCATCAACCGCTGGCACACGAGCAAGAACTCGGGCCGCATCAACGCATCCAACCCCTGCTCGGAGTACATGTTCCTCGACGACTCCGCCTGCAACCTTGCATCCTTCAATCTCCTGAAGTTCCTCACTCCGGGAGGCCAGTTCGACGTCGCCGCCTACCGTCACGCCATCGCCGTTGTCACCACCGCGATGGAGATCATCGTCGACGCTGCAGGCTACCCCACCGAGATGATCGCCAAGAACTCGCACGACTATCGGCCACTGGGCCTCGGCTACGCCAATCTCGGCGCGCTCCTCATGGCCTTCGGTCTCCCTTACGACTCCGACGCCGGACGCGACTTCGCCGCCACCCTCACCTCCATCCTCTGCGGCGACGCCTACTGGCAGTCCTCGCGCATCGCCGAGACCTGCCCCGCCCTCGGAGCCGCCACCCCGCTCACCCAGCAGGCGCACATTGCTGGCGGAGCCTGCCCCGGCTTCTACGTCAACCGCGAACCCTTCCTCGATGTCATCCGCATGCACCGCGCCGAGGTCAACAACATCGGCAAGTCCCGCCGCAGCGCCGAGCCCTTCGTCACCCCGCAGCTCGACGAACTCATCGAAGCCTCGCGCCACGCCTGGGATGGCGCCCTCGCCCACGGCGAACGCCACGGCTACCGCAACTCCCAGGTCACCGTCCTCGCCCCGACCGGCACCATTGGCTTCATGATGGACTGCGACACCACCGGCATCGAGCCAGACCTCGCCCTCGTCAAGTACAAGAAGCTCGTCGGCGGCGGCATGATCAAGATCGTCAACAACACTGTGCCCTCGGCGCTCTTCAAGCTCGGCTACACCAACGCCGAGGTCGACGCCATCGTCAGCTACATCGACGCCACCGGCACCATCGAAGGCGCTCCCGCCATCAAGCCCGAGCACCTCGCCGTATTCGACTGCTCCTTCAAGCCCGCCAAGGGCACCCGTTCCATCCACTACATGGGCCACATCATGATGATGGCCGCCACCCAGCCCTTCCTCTCCGGAGCCATCTCGAAGACGGTCAACCTCCCGCAGGACGCGTCTGTGGATGACATCGCCGAGGCCTACATCGAGTCCTGGCGTCAGGGCCTCAAGGCCGTAGCCATCTACCGGGACAACTCCAAGGGCTCGCAGCCCCTCAACGTCTCCGCAGCCGACGGCAAGGCCCAGAAGGAGAAGGCCGTAAGCTCCGTCGCAGCCGGTTCGGTCGAGATCGAAGAAGCCGTTATCGCCGCCAAGGCAGCCGTCGCCAAAGAGGCGCAGGCCCGGATCACCGCACTCGAGACCCAGCTCAGGGCCGTCATGGAAGCCTCCATGCAGAACTCTGACTCCATCGACGCGCAGTCACCACCTCGCGCCGTCCGTCATCGTCTGCCTGCCGAGCGCGCCTCCGTCACGCACAAGTTCGGCCTCTCCGGGCACGAGGGCTACATCACCGTCGGCCTCTACCCCAACGGCCAGCCCGGCGAAATCTTCATCCGGATGGCCAAGGAAGGCTCCACCGTCTCCGGCCTCATGGACAGCTTCGCGACGGCCGTCTCGCTGGCCCTCCAGCATGGCGTTCCCCTCAAGGTCCTCTGCGAGAAGTTCGCCCACACCCGCTTCGAGCCCTCCGGCTGGACCGGCAACGAGCAGATCGGCTACGCCAAGTCGATCATGGACTACATCTTCCGCTGGATCCAGATCCGCTTCCTCTCCGGACACCAGCTCGACCTCTTCAGCGGCCTCGCCCCCCAGCAGGCCTCCATCCCCGTCGAAGGATCGGTGGTCAGCCCCGGCAACACTGTGATCCCCAGCCTCAATGCTTCAAACAGTGTCATCCTGAGCGAAGTCGAAGGACCTGCGGTTGCTTTTAGCTCCCCCACCGACACCTACTACGACCGCACCGCACCCCAGCAGGGAATAGCCCCGGAACCATCGGCACAAGGGTCGTCTACTCCCTACTCCCTACCCCCTACTCCCTCTCTTGAGGACCGCGGCATCTACCACGCCGCCGACGCCATGAAGTCCATGTACGACATGGGCGACGCCCCAAGCTGCGCCACCTGCGGAGCCATCATGACCCGCAGCGGCTCCTGCTACCGCTGCATGTCCTGCGGCAGCACTAGCGGCTGCAGTTAAGGAAAGTTGAAATCCTTGGAAAGCG
>CAVSOH010000003.1:0-28148 GCA_963729555.1 uncultured Acidobacteriaceae bacterium
AGCGCGCGAGGCTGGGCCAGCCGCGGCGGAGGAGGCTGCTGGGGCGGTGGGCACTTCCGAAGGTAGCTCCTAATCAGAGGGTCGATTTGGTTTGTCGTTCGTCCCAAGAGCAGGCCAGCAGGAGGATGCAATGTTGCTAGTTCAGACTAAAACGTCAAGATCAACAATTATTATTCCTACGCTCTTGTCTATTGTGATTTTGATTGCTTCTTGCGGCAAACAGGAACCGCATCACGAGCTACAAAATACATTTTCGTCACCCGACGACGCAGCAAAGGCACTGGTTGCAGCGGCGAAATCGGGCAACAGTGACGCTGTTTTGGCGATATCTGGACCAGGAGCAAAAGATGTCCTCAGTTCAGGAGATGCTGCGAAGGACAAAGCGGATCTCGCTGGATTTGTCTCGGACTACGACAGCATGCATCGCTGGCGCAAGCTGCAGAACGGAGATATGCTGCTGATCACAGGAACTGATAACAAGACCTTTCCTCTCCCACTGAAAAGAAATGATGCCGCTCAATGGTATTTCGATGTCCAGGCAGGAAAAGAAGAACTTCTAGCGCGCCGAATCGGCAGAGACGAGATGGCGGCGATCGATATCTGTGCGGCGATTGTCCAGGCCCAGCAGGAATACTACTCACAACGTCACGACGGTATGAAACAATATGCGCGGAAATTTATCAGCGATAATACTAAGCAGAATGGTTTGTACTGGCCGCAAGAAAACGGACAACCCAAGAGCCCGCTTGGACCGCTGCTCGCCTTTGCCACAGCAGACGGAATGAAGGTTGAGGCCGGTCAACATCAGCCATTTTATGGTTACTACTTCACCATGCTGAATCAGTTGGGATCAGACGCGAAAGGTCGCGCAAAAAGCTACATCGGCAATGGCAAGATGACCGAAGGATTTGCAGTCGTTGCCTATCCTGCTCAATATGGTAATTCCGGCATCATGACCTTCATCGTCGACCAGAGTGGTGCTTTGCTCCAAAAGGATTTAGGAACAAAGACGAATGAAGTTGCCTCAGCAATCACGGAATTCAATCCGGACGAGACGTGGAAGCCTGTAGAGCAGTAACTGTCCTCACGGCTTTTCTCTTTTCAAAATGGATCGACGAAATGAGCGTCTCACCCCTAGGTGCCCTTCCGCTGTTTTTTGCAATGCTTGTTCTAACTGAACTGGGTCGTAAGTTGCATGCTCGCGCTCCTCATCAGAAGCCGAGCTCCGCCATTGAAGGTGCAATTTTCGGGCTATTTGGATTACTTCTCGCCTTCACTAAGAGCTGCTTATCTCCGCTTGGACCTATTGCGGAAGGAACTTCAGCCTGAGTTCCGACAGGACTTTCGAGATGACGTTACCTCGCGCCTCGACCGGTTCGACTCCGCGGCGAATATGCCTGTCAGCGAAGAGACTGTCCGTCTCCAGAAACTCATTTGGACCAAGGCCATTGAGGCGACCACGGCTAGCCGTGGTCACTCTGAGGGAGGACGGCTGCTTCTTCCCGCCCTCAATCAAATGTTCGCTATTACCACTACTCGGAAGAATGCCTTCGATATGCATCTTCCTACAGTTGTTTATACTGCTTTTCGCACTTAGTAACGGGGGCGTAGTCGATGCCGGCTCGCGCACTCCCATCGCGAGTAGAAAAGACGACGCTGACGACTCCCTTGCTTCCGCCGCTGCGCGCAACACGAACGAGGGCTGTCGCACCGATTTGCTCGAAACCATCGATGGAGGATTTTTCGAATTGGATCACACCTGCCGCGGAGTCGATCCCCGTCGTGCAGGCTGGCGCCGAAAGCGGAGCCAATGGCGACGGCGGTTTCGGTGGTGCTTGCGATGCGGGGACACGAACAACTTCGATACCTTGTTCGACGAACTGAACGTTTGAAGCATGCGTAGGATCACGCACAAAAGCGCCGGCGTATGACTCGCTTTGGCGGCGGTTCAGTGCAAAGGTGGTCAGGGTGATCTGAAGGTTGAACTGGCCACCGGTTTCCACCGTGTCAAGTGGAATGGCGACCACATAGGGCAGAGGATCCTTGAAGGAGTCTGGTTGTTGCAGTGTGAGGGTCGCGCTCTGGCCCGGTGGAGTTGGGGTATCACCAGAGTCGAAGTCTATATCCAACTCCAGGTTCTTATCCGCGATAGGCTCGTCCGAGTCCGGTGAACTCCCGATATCGACGGCCCAGTGGTTACGCCAACCGTGAAGCCGGATAGAAGAATCCACATGTCGCAGGGAGACGATCCCGCCGTTAGGCAACGTGTACCACGCATCCAGCTTGAATCCGACCTCCGTTACCATCGACGCCGAGCATGGATCGCTCGTGACTGCTGAGACGAACCAGGGGTACTCGGAGTCAGTCGGACCTGAGGCACCGGTGTCGATGAGGTCGAGTGCCAGGCCGCTTACTACCGCCTTGAGCGAGGCATTGGCGTCGTTCTTTTGCAGCACCCGAGTAACGGTCTGGGTGGCCAGGCGGCCGATCTTGGTATGCGTCTGTCGCACATTGCCGCTGGGTGCTACGGAATCGTTCCAGAACGTAGTTCCGAGCTGATTGGAAAACACTGCGTTATACGAGCCGCCCACTGTTCCACGAGGATGAAGGGCTACTTGCTCCAGAGTCGTTTCAAACCAGATGTCAGACGGCAAACCTACAGACGCCAATGATTGCCATTGGCCTGCGGGTTCGGCATCGCGTAACTCTGTATCGGCATTATCAAGGGTAGGAAATACGACCCTCTCGGTTTTGAAGGGTTCGTTGACCCGGTGAAGAAGTTCTCGAAATGCCATTCCTCCGTGACCAGATGGGGCGGATCGTCCAGGGGACTCGGATCGGCAAGCACGGTTGCGTAGGAGAAGCCGACCACGGGCGCGCTGATGGTGTCGCAGTTGACGCGAGCGCCCCCGATCACTTCCCACCTGGCCTGAGAATCGTCGGTCTTAACCAGTGCGAGTTTCGTTCCGGTCGGAACCGATGTTGCGTCGAAAGGCACGGTGATCGTCGCAGGCAGAGCGAAGCTTGTGCCGTGTGGCGTGAATGCCACGACGGGCCCGAAGGTTTTAACGCCTGCTGGCAGCGGCGGCGCGCCTGTTGACGTCTGCTCCACGCCGATCATCGTGTCGGCCGCAAGCGCGCCCTCCGGGATGACGATCTGTGCCCCTCCAGAGGTGGCGATATTACCGCCGGTCGGACCTATGGTCGCTTGCATGAGCGGGGGAGGCGTTGGTTCTGGGGTAGGGGTACGGGTGGGAGTTGGGGAAGGTGTTGGGGCAGGTGGCGGCGTAGGAGTTGGGATCGTTGGAGTGGTAGGGGGCGGGGATGATGAACTGCCGCCACTGCATCCCGCGAGGACTAGACACGTGGATACGATGGCGCCGACTATCGCATGCGCCTTGCGGCGTCTATGCCACGAAGGTTCGGCGATTCCTTTTACTGTTGGGCTGCTGATCTCATGGAAGAGAGCCCGCATATTGGAACTCATCATGCCCTCCTCAACATCTGTGCAAGCAAGAGAGCGCGCATCGCAAATCTGCATTGCATGAATAGGGCCTAGTCTGGGGTTGTTCCTCAAGGATTAGGCCCCGAATTTGGGAGAGCCCGCTGCGTGATAGTAAGCACAGAGGCGCTCCAATCACTGCCAGGATGGAGGCCCTTAAATACTAGACACAGTAACGATGACAGTGTTTGGGCCGTCCGCTTTACAGGTGAAGGTATCGGACTCGGCGTTCAGGATTTCGCTCCAACCGCCGCTGGGCGAGGACAGGTACTTGAATTGCACCCGAACGCGCACGCCTTTTTCTCCGCCCACGTGCTCAAGGTCGCGGGTGGCTACGGTATGGGTCTTTCCATGGTTGATGACGATATTGGAGATGCCGAATTCCTCCCTCCATTTCGCGTCGGCATTGTCCCAATAGTCGAAATCCACGACCTTGATCTGCGGCGTGTTGGTTCCGTGGACGAAGTCGTTCTTCACCTTGACGGTTACGTCTTTGCAGTTTTCCGCCGAGGCGATCCCGCACAAGCCCGTGAGAACCAGCAATGCCGTGGCAGTATTTACCATTTTCGCTTTCATGTTCTTGTCTCCTTTGACTCAGTTATTTTTGCTGTTTCGAGTGCGTCTGTTGCGACCGTCCAAACTTGTCGCATCCTCTCGACGGCTTGCTGTTTGGCATCTCACCAGGACGTTCGAATCAGGTTTCACTGTTGCGCAAAGTTGTTTTTGGGATCAATGCCATGGATATTCCCTGAGTGTGGAATGTAAGTACCTCGCGTATTCGGAAGCCGTGGAACGCCCTGCCGCCCACGATCACTGTGAGAATGAACATGATGTGGTTTCAGACATTCGTCTCTATTTATGAATGAGTTAGAATCGTGCACGTCAACCGCTATTCGCCTGCGACAACCCGGTGGTAGACTTCTTCCAATCGCGCCTGGGGTACGGCCAATGGAAGATACTACGCCCAAGCCTCCGGTCTATCGTTTCGGGATATTCAGGCTGGATTCACGCACCGGCGAGATTTCTAGCAACGGCACGAAGACCCAACTTCGCGAACAGCCCTTCCAGCTCCTGCTAGCCCTGCTTGAGACGCCCGGCGAACTGGTGACGCGAGAGGATCTCGTTCGCAGGCTGTGGCCAGAGGGGACCTTTGTCGATTTCGACCGCGGCCTCAACAAAGCGATTCTTAGTCTTCGAGAAGCTCTCGGTGATTCTGCGGAGAATCCGCAATTCGTCGAGACCCTTCCGCGCAAAGGCTACCGTTTCATAGCACCCGTCGATCCTGACCAGCACGAATGCTCAGACGTGCCAGCGCCGCCGCATCCGGTATCCGCTTCCCGATCAGGTCGATGGATCGCCGCGGTGGCCGTGCTCGGTATATTGGGCGCTGTGGTGGCAACAAATTTGGACGGATTCCGCCGTTGGATTAATAATCGGTCGCGGCCCCACTCGCAGATCACTGCCCTTGCCGTCATTCCCCTAGAAAACCTTTCTCGCGATCCCGAGCAGGAGTATTTCGCCGACGGAATGACTGATGAATTGATCACCAACCTCGCCACGATCAGCCAGGCACGTGTCGTCTCTCGTACTTCGGTAATGCATTACAAACGCAGCCGGGAGACCCTCAAGGAGATCGCGCAGGAACTCAATGTGGATGCGATTGTAGAAGGGACGGTACAGTGCGCAGGTAATCGCGTTCGTATCACCGCACAGTTGATCCAAGTGTCGACCGACTCTCATCTTTGGGCAGAGAGTTACGAGCAGGATCTAAGCAGCATCCTGAAGTTACAGAAAGACGTGGCGACGGATATTGCCCGGCAGGTAAGTACCATCGTGAAACCGATTCATTCCACTCGGCTCGTCAATCCCGCTGCCTACGTTGCTTACCTCAAAGGGCGTTACGAGTTCTACCGATATACGAAGGAAGGCTGGCAGAAATCTATCGAGTACTTTAGTGAGGCCATCGAAGATGATCCGGCCTTTGCTCCCGGCCACGTCGGATTAGCCGCTTCATACCTCGCTGGGGTCGGATGGGAAGCCTTGCCACCTGAGGATTTGCCGAAAGGAACGGCGGAGGCGAGGAAAGCGCTGGAACTCGATGATCAACTGGCCAGCGCACATTTCGTAATGGCGGCTGCCCACTCTCAGGAATGGAGATGGCAGGATGCGGAAAAAGAATTCCGACGGGGTTTGGAACTGGATCCCAATGATGCCCTGGGCCGACAGTGGTACAGTAACTACCTGTTGACGCTGGGTCGCTTTCAGGAAGCTATCGACCAACAGGAACACGCCCGGACCGTCGACCTATTTTCGCCGTTGATAAACGCAAATCTGGCGAAGGCTTTTTACTATGCGCGCCAGTTTGATCGGGCAATCACGCAGGCTCAGGAGACGCTGAAGCTCGACCCAAGATATCGCGCAGCCTCAATCTTTTTGGAGCGGGCATACCGGCATAAGGGTATGGCAGATCTGTCGGTCCGCGCTCGCCTCGCCACCGCGGACGCTGAAGAGGCGCAGACGATTGAGCGGGCTTATCGGGAAGCCGGTCTCCCCGGCGTTCTCCGCGCAGAGGCGGAGGCCTATCAAAGAGCAGGCGCACTCTTTGATGCCGCACGTTGTTACGTCCAGATAGGCGAAAAAGATCTGGCGTTCAGCTTGCTTGAGGACTATTACAAACGTCACCATCCGGGACTGTCGCGACTGAAAGTGGATCCTGACTTTGATCCAGTTCGATCAGACCCGCGCTTTCAGAACCTGCTGCGGAGCTTGGGGCTTCCGTAACTGACGAGAAGTCTCGCCTTCCATAATCCGAGTCTGATTGGATCTCGGGAATGCGTTATCGCTTGGTCCCTGGCTCGAGTGGGCGTCTTCGGTGTCAGCTGAAAAGCGTATCTTCTGAGCCTCTCACTGGTACAAAACATCGGGCAATCCGTATCTTTGGTTGACTCCCCAAAAACAGAAGGCTCCCGCTTTCACGGGAGCCTTCTTAGGTGCTTCTTCTTTTGTACTAGAAGGTTAGGTGCAGTTGGAACTCCGCCGTCCGCTGAGCGCCCTGATCGAAGGTACCGATACCGCGTACCGTTCGCTTGGAAGCCTGCGTGGTGAGGTTGTTCACGCCGGTGATGTTACCGAAGCCGGCTGTGCCGCTGTTGATAGCACCGGCAGCTGTCGTGTTCTGCAGGACGCTGGTGTTGTTTGAGAAGTTGGAGAAGTTACCCGCGTTGTAGAACGCGATCACTGGCTCCAAGGTCACGCCTTCACGCAGCCGCTTCAAGCTGATCGGATACGAGACCTGCGCATCGATCTGGCGATAGGCAGGGTTGAAGACACCGTTCATCTGAGGAAGCTGAGCGACCGGCTGAATCGCAGCACCCATCTGGACAAGCTGCGCCTGGGTCATCAGTCCGCTCGCCACTACAGCCTTGCCGGCTGGTGTCAGGGTGTTTGCGACGGTATTGTTGAAGTTCGTGATGAAGGCTCCAAGGTTCGATGGTTTCACGCGATGCATATAGTCGCCTGCAACTGTACCCGGAGCGGGGTCGCCTGTCGTACCATCACCCGTTACATCGGTCTGGAAGACCTGGCCATTGGTGAGGGATGTTGTATCCAGCGTCAACGTACTCGGAGAGGCCGAGAAGAAGTGCGCCAGAAGTGAAATCCTGGGGCCATACTTCAGGGTTGCCGAACCGCCGAATGAAATCTGTTGTTTGTGATCAAGGGCCGAGCGTCCCATGAAGAGAGACGGGTTGTCGTTGTCGAGCACAGCCGGAGAGAAGAATTCGTCCGAACTGGTCGTCGTAGCCACAATCTGAGAGAGGTCGTAGGACACCTGGAAATTGCTGCTTGCGATTCCAGGTAATGGACGCGTCGCTTGCTGCTTGAACACAACCGCCAGGGCATCGTACCCAGAGCGTCCGATCGGCATGATAAACCGGCCTCGTCCGAGCTGCGGATTCAAACCCGGAAATGCCGAGACAGCATTCGACTGGCCGTTGACCGTCTTCTTGCTGTAGCTGGCGGGGTTACCGCTGTTGAAGGTTACGCCCGAATCCAGACCGTTGGTCGCAAAGTCTTTGATCGTCGCGAACTTCGCGCCAGTCGTTCCTCCCGAACCGCCGGAGCAGCCACCCGGAGTGATTGCCGTCTGAACACTCGTTGGAACGGTATATCCAGCAGCAGCCTTACAGGTAACGGCCAACGTCGCATTAATTGCGGCCTGCGCAGCGGTCTGATTGAAGGTACGTGCCGCGCCCACATGGTTCTGATCCAGCACCTGGCCGATGTGAATCGTGGAATTGTGAACGTAGTCAACGCTCAGAATGCCTCCGCGCACAATCTCGCGCTGCATGCCGAAGTTGTACTGCTCGCCATACGGTGTACGGTAAGTTGGAGCGTACTGCCCACCGATGGTCAGGTTTTCACCGATGAACGACCCATTCTTACCAGGGTTCGCAGCCTGGATCGCCTGAAACTGACTCTTCAGTGCGATGAAGGATTGGTAGGCCTGGGCGACCGGTTCATGGCACAGCGTGTTCAACGAAACGCCGTTGACGCTGTTCACAATGGTCCCGTCCGGCATATTCAAGGAATAGGCGCTGCAGCCGCCTGTGAGTGTGGCGTATCCATAGGCCCTCTTCAGGAGGCCTGTACGTGCATTGCTGGCGTTGTTGAATACGTCGCTCTCGAAGAAGATGCCGGCTCCAGCGCGGAATACCGTCTTGTGATTTCCTGGCGCATAGACAAGTCCCAATTGCGGAGCAAAGTTGCCATACGACTGGTGAACTTTGCCGTTGTAGGCCGGATCAGAGTTGAACAGGCTGAAGATCGTCGTAGTGGGCGAAGCACATCCGGCCGGAACCGTTACAGTCGTCGGGTCGATGTCCGAGCAGAGCGCAGGGGCCAGGTCCTGGTTGGCACGGCCCGTATCCACACTCCAGCGTAGACCTGCAGTCAGTCCAAGATTCGGAGTCACCTTCCAATTGTCCTGAACGTAGGCGCCTTCGCGCCAGTCGAACTGGCCGCCGTTAGCCAGACCGAAGCCCGGGAACTCATTCTCGCCGCCCAGGCCATTGCCTAGCGTGAGCGTGCTCGTGTTGTATCCATTGAGAGCATCGCCGAGGCAAGCCGGCCCGCCGACGACGCCTTTGCACCCGAAGTTACTCGGGTTGGAAGCGGTCGCGCCCGTGCCGTTCAGCTGAGTGCCTGCGCTAATGGCCACAATAGGAGACAGGCTGTCTGCTGCGAAGAAGCCCCCTCCCAGAATTCGATTGATGCTATATCCGTATCGAAGCAGATGGCGACTCAGAGTCCAGCTGCCGTCATAGCGAAACTGCTTGTCCGACTGGTAGGTCGCCTGCGGCACGTTTCCATTTGGCCCGAACGCGATGTTGCCGGTGTAGGACAGCGTAAGCCCAGGAGCCGGATCATAGAGACCTGTGTTGCCGGCCACCGCATCTGCAATGAAGTTATGGAACTTTTCATAGCTGCCACGGAAGGAATATGTGAAATGGCCGCGCTGAAAGTCTGCTCCGCCCGCGAAACCATACGTATTGTCGCGGTTGGTGTAGAGCTCATAGAAGCTGGGATTTCGCGTCGCCCCATCGACGTTGTACGCGGAACGGAAGAAATAGTGACCTCCAAGAGGCCCGTTGTAGTCGACACGGCCCGTCGAATAGGTGAGCTTATACGGAGTCCCGATGGTCGGGAACTGCGAGCCGACCGTGGAAAGGAATGCGGCGCCCACGTTCGATGGGGTCAATGAAGCCTGCTGAATGCGCTCCGCATTGGCGAAGAAGAACAACTTATCGTGAAGCACCGGGCCCCCCACGCTACCGCCGTAGTGGTTGCGCTGGAAGTAGGGCGCCGCAAGAGGAGCTCCTGTGCCAGTCACGCCATTGGTATTGGCGTCGGCAAACAAGGCACGGTAGTCCTGGAAGTTATAAAACGACATGCCGTGGTATCCGTTCGTTCCCGAGCGGGTCGAAACTAGAACCTGACCCGTGGACGTCACCTCGCCGGAGGCATCCTGAGTCGAACGGTTCAGTTGGAACTCGCCGATAGCGCCCTGGGAAACGTTCAGGATCGTTGTGCCGACGGTCTCGTCGGTGATGTCCTGTCCGTCGAGAAGAATGCGCGTCGTACGGCCCGAAACACCACCGACCGAGATGGCCGAGTAACCAGCTTTGGTCGGATCGAAGGAGCTTCCGGCCTGCAGAATCACGCCCGGCTCGATCTGCGCAATATCCAGAAAGTTGCGTCCGTTTACAGGAAGGCTCTCGATCTGTGCGGTCGTAATCACGCCGCTCACACCTGCCTGCTCCGTGTTCACTTGCAGGGCGCCGGCGTTAACTTCGATCGTTTCGGTCGTGGAGCCAACCGGCAGAACAAAGCTCCCGGCAGTTGCCGTTCCGGTACGCACAACGGTGTCGACTTTCAGCGTCGTAAAACCCTTTGCGGTGATCGTCACGGTGTAGTTCCCTGGATCGAGCGGCCCCACGCTATAGAGGCCTCCTCTGTCCGTGACCAGCATTCTCGCATAGCCGAGGTCTGGATCAGCGATCATGATTGTAGCGCCCGGTACAATCGCTCCCGTTGGATCAGTAATGATTCCTTCGATCGAACCACCATTCGTCGAAACAACTTGTCCATAGCTCGTCGGGATAGCCGCAAGGCCGAAACCCATTGCCAGGCCCAAACTAAACACAGCAAAGCGGAGTAGTGAAAACAGATTGCGCGTCAAAACCAAAGACCTCACAGAGTAGTAGTTCCCTCGCCTAAGGCCAGGGATATTTGTTGGTAATTCATTCGTTGAGAGCTCGAAAGCGGGTCTTTTTGCTACACGTTTCCTCAAAGAGCGGGCGTACGCCGGCTACACGACGTCCAGAGTCATGCCTTGCGGCAGGTGACAGCTAAACAGCAGAAACAATAGAAGGTTGACGCTAAGATTGCGTGACCTCACCCAGCTTGTCAAGCAAAATTTACAGGCTATTCAAATTTTCAAGATCCGTTTAAATTACGAGCTCGCAGCAAAACCCCTAGCCCTCTATGGAATATCTAGACTGCGATGTAGTTCTTGAGTGTCACTCAGGAGGACAAGTTGAAACTGGGCTTCACGAATGCCGCCCATACCTATAACCTACAAACCTCCGGCAGTATCTACGGAGACAAGGATGGAAATCCGCTTTAGTGAAGGAGGGTTCTGTGTCGCTGCTCATGCCAATGGCATCAGCGAGGACCGGATAGAGCGTGCCCTTGAAGATAACGATCTCTCCCGTGATCCAGCGTTTCAAAGCAAGCTGCCTACAACCGGAGAACTATGGAGAAGGCCAGGAGATGGGCCGAGCGATAGCGCCGCTACTGCGTATTCGCCTTTGCATTCTTCTTCGAGCTTGGAGTGACTCTTCTAGTTTCTGAGCTGGCATTTGCGACTCGCGCCATGAGAGAGACTGTTTAACAGCGCGGCTCCCCCTTCCGTTTGCCTTTCTATCTGCGTTCAGCGTGCCGCGCGCTCAAAACACCGCCGCCCTTCGGACGCACGCTCTCCTTCCCAGAATCCGCTGCGCGCCTCTGCAAGGTGGGGACTCCTGCCCCAAAGCAAGTTCGGGTCCCCTTCCGCAGATTCTGTCCAGTCGCCGAGGGAGTGGGTCGCGACGGCACACCCGTTGGGCAAGCATGTACCGCAGACAGCGGACAAACCAAAAGAAACGGAGCCAAACACCATGTTCAACAAAGTTATCCTCATCGGCCGCCTCGGGCAGACCGCAGAAGCCAAAACCGCTCAGAACAACAAAGAGTACGTCATCCTCAACATCGCAACTCAGGAAAGCTGGAAGAGCGACAAAGGTGACTACGAAAGCCGCACCGAATGGCATCGCGTCTATGCCTGGAGGAATCTCTCGAAGTTCGCCAAGACTCTCCAAAAAGGGCAGCTCGTCACTCTGGAAGGCATTCTCCGATATCGCGAGATAGAGGATGATGTCAACGGGACCACCTTCAGGCACCGGATCGCCGAGATCGCGATGGATCTTCCCGCTCTTCGAGATGGAACGCAGCAGCCGGCCCTCTTCGATGGCGGCCGCGGTCATCCAGGCGTTGATTTTCTGCTTGACCCAGATGGGGATGGCGACGGTGCGGATGCGCCGGCCCTTGCCCTCGAGGTCGGCCAGCACCCACCGCCCCTCGCGTTGCTGGATGGTCGAGACATCGAGCTCGGCCAGCTCGTTCCGTCTGAGGGCGCAGCCGACCAGCAGCGCCAGGATGACATAGTCCCGCTTCCCTTTCCGGGTCGAGCGGTCAGGAACGGCCAGCAGCTCCTTGGCCTGCTCGGGGTCAGCCAGTTCCCCAGCCGGGTGCCCTTCTGACTGATGTTGGGGATGTCGGTCAGACTGGCCGCCTCCTCCGATCCGATCGTGTTGTTCCGCCTGGCCTCGCCCACCAACTTGCGGACCGCCGAGAGCCGGACGTTTATAGTCGAGGGGGAGAGAGCTTCCATGCCCGCCCGCCACTCCATTAATAAGGACCGGGAGAGAGGCTGGGTGGCACAGAAGGAGTCCCTTCAGAAACGAACATTTGAGCACGTTAGTGCGCCGGGAAGATTGGCAAGGAGTTAGCGGGTGAAAGTCCTGTGCAGTGAAGGAATAGCAAACCACACTGGCCCTAAGTCATGCGTTGTGCATCGTGAGGTGCACGGCGAAGCGTTGAGAGGGAATCTGTAGACCACCATAAGGGAGGCTCGACCTATTGCTTGCGAGCGGCAGCAATCAGAGCACGTGCGGTGGCCCGTAGGAGTGGACTTGCCTCGCCAGGAGAAAGAACCTGCGAACTCACAAAAGCTCCGTTGATGAGCAGTGACAACTGTCCCGCAAGTTCGTCTGGGCGTTTGACGCGTAGTCGCTCGGCGATCCCCTTGAGGCGCCGCCGGAGCTCGTGCTTGTGAGCTGAGGCTACTCTGCGGGCGGGGTGGTCGGAGTCTGGAAATTCCGCCGCGACGTTGAGTTGTGGGCACCCGCGATAATTTGGCCGTCCGACCCGCTCGCTGATCCAATCGAGGTGCGCCTCCAGTTCAGCGACAGGATCGGTATTGTGGAGCTCTGTGACGCAGTTCCAGCAGTTCCAGAAGTCCTCATCTTCGCCCTGCAGGAATGCAGCGATGAGGTCGTCCTTCGTGCGAAAGTGGCGATAGAGGCTCGTCTTGGCGACCCCGGCCTCTTCGACCACAAGGTCAACGCCGACGGCCCGCACGCCTCGCTCATAGAAGAGCGCTGACGCCGTCCGGAGAATCCGGTCTCTCACCTCGGCGGAGTTGCCGTGCGCCTCACCAACGTCGGCGTTCCTGTGAGTTCCTGACATTCTGCCACCTCTAGAGTAGATTTATTCCGAATGCTCAGGCAATGGCCTGCCAGCAGCGCAGAGCACTATCCCGGATTCGATTCCAAAGTTCATACCGGCGCGCTCTCCTGTGTCAGATACGACCGGATCATCTTAACTTTTGACATAAAAGAGCCAAATTCGCTCACCTATGCTGAATTCCTGGCACTAGCGTAGCTGGAACGCTATACCCTGACGTCCCACAGCTTCACCGCTTCCTCTGCAATCAAGTCTGGCATTTCTTCCGGGAAGAAGAGTTTTGCATCGTCTACACGACGGATGCCGTGTGAGCCTGGCAAAGTTTTGTTCAGCCATTCGGCCCCCTGCACGGGGAAGAGCGTATCTTTCAGGCCCCACACCATGCGAGCAGGGCCTTTCCAGTGATGTAGTTTTTCGCTGATGGGCACAAGCACATTTTCGCCAAGCGCAACGGCATACTCATCTGCTTGCCGTTTTCGTAGATCGCTCGAGGCTAGCGGCTTGAGATACATGTCGAGAGTTTCGTCTTCCAGCTTGTCAGGATAAGAGTAGACGCCGCCCAGGCCGCTCGGAGACCGTGCGAGGTTCTTGTCTGCAATCTCCGGCACCAGTACAGTATTTACGAACGAGCCCTTCTTCGCCAGGTTGATAAGCGGCACAAACTCCGCCGGAGGGCTGTTCTTGTCCACATCGCAGTTGGTAAGCAACAAAGTTCGTACGCGGCGCGGGTGGGTCGCGACGAAAAGCTGTGAGACGAGTCCGCCGCTGTCGTTGCCTACGAGGTCCACGGTATGAATATTGAGGCGATCAAGCAATGACACCAGCATCTTGACCTGTGTGGATGGCGTGATAGGTTGCGTGGCTGGCACTTCAGTAAAGCCGAGCCCCATCACATCCGGTGCAATGCAGTGACGATAGTTGCTGAGCCGTTCCAGCGCGCCTCTCCACTGATAGCTGTTGAGCGGGAAGCCATGCACGAAGAGCGCGGTGAAGGGGCCGTTGCCTCGCTCCACATAGGCCACGCGCGCTATGGGGAGTTGCACGAACTTGCGGTTCTGCGTGTACCACGCCGCGCCAATCCTCTCTGTTTGTTGTGCGAGGACGTGCTTACCGATAGCCGCAGTTGCTATGGCCGAAGTTGCAGCCTTAACGAACTCTCTGCGTTTCATGTGTTTGATATCACCTCTCTCATCGTTTTGAAGCGGCGCGTCAGGGGCAAAAAGTATGAACCACTCTTGTCGCCTAGCCACCATGGAAGTAGACAAGTTGACTTGTGTTGAATTTGTAGCTGGTCGAGCTTGACGCGCTACAGACCTGTATGTATCCTACACGAAACAGACAGGTCTGTAGCGAAAGGAAAAATGATCACACAATCTGAGACAGCAGGACATGGTCGGACAATCGCAGTCTTCGGCGCCTCGGGACACACGGGACGCTTCATGGTCGCCCAGTTACTGCGCCGCGGTTTCGCGCCATTAGCCATCGGTCGCGACATCGCGAAAATGACAGAGTCAGGATTTCAGGACAGTAACGTCCCGATTAGAACCGCCTCCATCGATGATCCCTCTTCCCTCGACTGCTCTCTTGCCGGCGCTGCCGCAGTCATCAACTGCGCCGGCCCGTTCCTGGACACGGCCAACGCAGTGGCGGCAGCGGCCTTGCGCGCCCGCATCCACTATCTCGACGTCACGGCTGAGCAGCCCAGCGCCCAGACCATCTTCGACAAATTCGGCAACGCCGCAATCGAGCCCGGCGTCGTCTTCATTCCGGCGATGGGGTTCTATGGTGGTTTTGCCGATCTTCTGGCCACAGCCGCTATGGGCAACTGGGATTCGGCTGACGAGATACGTCTCGGCATTGCGCTGGATAGCTGGCGTCCGACGCAGGGCACGCGGATTACCGGTCAGCAGAACACGGCCCCGCGGCTAGTCATTGAAGACGGAAAATTTGTACCACTGGCGCAGCCCGCACTGCAAACGTCTTGGGATTTTCCTGAGCCATTTGGGCGTCAGGATGTCAGTGAGGTCCCCTTCTCGGAAGTTCCGGTTATCGCCCGCCACCTAAGAGTGGCACGCCTTCGCACTTACCTCAATAACGCGCCACTTCGCGATCTTCGCGATTCCACCACCCCGCCACCGATCGCCGCCGACGAAAGAGGACGATCGGCGCAGACCTTCGTGGTCGACGTCGTTGTCCGGAACGGAAGCAGGATCCGCCGGGCGATCGCGCGAGGACGCGACATCTATGCCTTCACCGCGCCACTCGTTGTCGAAGCCGTCGAGCGGATTCTCGACGGGCGGGCTCACGGCAGCGGTGTTCTTGCGCCGGGCGAGACGTTCGATTCGACGGACTTTCTCCGCGCGCTCACGCCGGAATATCTGACGTTCGAGCTCCGCGCCGACTAGGCTGTTGGGCGCCCCCGTCGATATGAGATGAAGTCCGCTGTGGAGCGCGAGTGGCGCCCCTTCCCATGAAGCACGCCAAAGCATTTGGCTCCTATCGATCTGATCCCGACTGAGGCAAACCAGCATCACCAGAAAGCAGATTCAACCGAACCTTCCCCACTTTGAACAGAGCTATTCCTATGACGGAGGCAAGAAATGGAAGATCAATTGGATAAACAAATACACCCGGATCAAGACGCAGAGTGGAGACAGGAACGCTGCGTGATGGCCGAAAGCGATGGAGGCAAACGTATGCGACGGCATCCGATCGAGCTGAGGGCGAGCGATGGATTCGGCTCGCTGGAGCAGATATCAACGAAGGCCCGGAGCTGGGCGATTGTGGCAGGGATGTGCAGCGGTGGAGCGTTCTGGAGGCGCAGTGCGCAATCAGACAAAGACTGAGGGAAAGAGCGGTTGGGAACCAGCGGAAGACTGGACGAGAGAAAACTTCATCGAACGTCCGACACGAAGTGAGGTAAAAAGAATGTATTCACGGATATTGCTGAGGAAGGCGCTGACAACCATACTGCTTTTGCTCGCAACAATGGCGGGGCGGGCGGACGAAGCGCAAGCCTCGGATTGCGAGATGAGACACCCCATGGGCGATGCGTGGTGGACGGGACCGATGCTGGCGAATACGGCGGCGACGGCACCGCGCGGACACTTTTTGATTGAGCCATATCTGTTTGATGTAAGTACACAGGGCAACTTCGACCATCATGGCACGCGCCACAGCACAGCCCATGCGAACAGCTACTGGTCGCTGACGTATATGGTTTTCGGGCTGACGGACAAGTGGAATGTGGGGCTGATTCCGACATTCAACTACAACACAGCGAGCGGAGGGCCGAGCAGCGCAGGGCTAGGTGTAGGAGACTTGACTTTGCAGGTGCAGCGGAGGCTGACCCAGTTTGTGCCGTGCCGCTGGGTCCCGACGATTTCCGCTGCAGCGCAGGAGACGCTGCCAACGGGGAGATACGATCGGCTTGGGAACCGTCCGGCTGACGGTATGGGCGCAGGTGCATATACGACGAATCTGGAGTTTTTGAGTCAGATGTATTTCTGGATGCCGAACCGCCGGATTGTGCGCATGCGGCTCAATGTGACGGATGCGATTTCGAGCAATGTGCATGTTGATGGCGTGAGTGTGTATGGTACCGGGGCGGGATTCAGCGGACACGCGAAGCCTGGCAGTTCGCTTTTTGTGGATGCCGCGTGGGAATACAGCGTGACGCGAAGCTGGGTGCTTGCGCTGGACGCGACGTATCGTAATACGCGGAATACTCGCGTGACAGGATATGACTCGGAAGGCGGACCCGGGATGACGCCGGTTGCGATGGATTCAGGAGTGAGCGATGCATACGGACTTGCTCCGGCAATTGAGTACAGCTGGAAGCCAAACGTCGGCGTGCTGGTGGGGGTGCGGCTGATTCCGGCGGGACGGAATACGAATGAGACAATTACTCCGGCGGTAGCGATCAACTTCGTTCGCTGATGTTCTTCCTTTCTTTCCAGCTCGCGAAGAACGATCCGCACAAGAGAGGGGGCAGCATATCGGGGAAATAGTTAGGCCACCGAGAGCAACACAAAGCCGACGCTATTTATCCTTTTCAAGGCGCCACAGATCGGAGTGTTCGAGCGCTGCACTCGGGCTAACCAATTTGGGGTCCCTTCAGAAAACGGAAATATGAGCACGCTAGTGCGCCGGGAGACTGCAGATACACATCGCTTGCGCTCGATGAGGAGCACAGTATACTGATCGGCAAGAATCGACTCCCGTGAGGGCGGCTTAGCGCGGCGACGACCGTCGCGGTGTCTTTGCTGGGCACTTTGACCAGAAGGGTGAAACGCGAATGCCGTTCCACCAGAGTTGCGATGTGACTGTTTTTAGTGCCGCTGAGCAGGTCGCCCTCCCAATAACCGGGGATAGCGCGGTCTTCAATCTCTGCCGGCCTTTCCCGGATCGATATTGCATCGACGATCTGACCGCGGAACTGTCCGTCAGCCCGGCAGTGCCGTGAGCGACGGATAAGCCGCTTGGACCTGAGGTGCTGAATCAGCTCTTTTTTCAACGCTCCTCGTGCCTGGATGAATAAGCTGCGGTAGATGGTTTCGTGAGACACGCGCATGCTCTCGTTCTTGGGATACCGTATCTTCAACCATCCCGAAATCTGTTCGGGCGACCAATCCAGGCTCAGTTACTGGCAACGATCGTCCGCAACTTCCCGTGGCTGGCAAGAAGGCACGTCTTGGGTCGCAGGGCCGACTCCCAGGCCTGGGAGTCGGCTTCACTGGCTCGATACAGTGGACGCCCGCCGTGGCGCGCCACCTCCCGGCTCACCGTCGACGCCGCTCGCTGCAACTCTTTAGCTATCTCACGAATCGACGAACCGGAAGCGATTCCTCGTGAAATGTCTTCCCGCTCGGCCAGCGTGAGGGTTCCCAGCGAAAGGCGACGAGCAGTAGGAACTATCCCGCCGCGCTGCGTCAATAGGAACCGAATCGAACCATGGCCCTTTCCTAAGGCGCGGCCAATCTCATGCAACGACTCTCCCGCCTTCCAACGGTGCCACATGTCCGTCCTCTGCTCCGCGGAAAGCCTGTCCCGTTTTCCTTGTGCCATAAACACCACCTTTTAGAAAATGAATTCATAAATTCATAATCAGATAATGTTGCGTCGACCCATTGAGACCACCCGACTTTCGGGAACTTCGGTTGTAGTTTCCGAAAAACCCCCGCCCGGCTGGTCGCCTGACGGCAAATACCTAGTCGCAATTGCGCAGAAGCCCTCACGCAGGGTGCTGTACTCCACGGGGACGAAGACCTGGAAGGACCTGAAACCGTTCGATGCAGAGTGGGGATAATGGATATCGTCGAACTACAGCAGATCGATCTACACGGCCATGCTTCATGTCCAACCGGGAGTCTACAGACTGAGCGTTCCCGATGGGGAGTGGAAAAGGATGAGCGGACTTGACGGCCTAGTTGACCTGGCGGTCACGACGCCTTTCCGAGTCTGACGGCCGATGGACGGCCGGCGCTTAAGGGCAGTACCGGTGTAGCGCTCTATTCCTTGAGATGGAAACCCCGATTCCCAGGCGACTGCTCAGCTCCCTTGATCTCGACTAAGCGCACTAACATGAGCCAGTCCTTAGCCGACCTCAACGAAATCGAACGCCGTGAGTACACATAAGCCGAGTCAGCTCAACGCGGCAGAGAGCTGGATTAATGCTTGCCGAATCGCAGTCTCAGTGTGGGCAGCAAAGCCCAGGAGCACACCGTTGGGGTCGGGACGTTTCAACGTATATCGGTCGATACCGATGGCCTCAACCTCTCGAGCGGCCGCTGCCTTCTCTGCCTGCCGCGAAGTCATCCCATTCTTGAGGAACCCGACAGTATAGAGTCCTGCCCTGACGTTGGAAATTTCAAGCAACCCGCCTAAATACTCATTCCCGCCTTCGATCAATGCTTCGAGGCGGCTCGGCGTACAGATCACGCATCCGTCGCAGATGACGAGCCAGATGCCCATCCACGATGAAGTCGCAAAGCACCGCCTGATCGAAATTCGAATTGCGGAAATCAGTTTGATAGCGGAAGGCTAAGAAGTTGTCCACTAACGACGGAGGCAAGACGATGTAGCCCAAACGTAACGATGGGAACAACGTCTTGCTGAATGATCCGATGAGAATGACGTTTGAATTTTCGTCCAGGCTTTGCAACGCGGGCACCGGCTGACCCTCAAACCGGTATTCGCTGTCATAATCGTCTTCAATCACGAAAGCGCCGGCACGCGATGCCCAATTGAGAACCGCCATCCGCCGTTCCAAAGACATCGTCACACCCAGCGGAAACTGGTGAGCCGGCGTTAGGTATACACCCTTGGCATGCGGACAAAGTTTTTTGCCGGCTGAGACCGACAGTCCTTCTTCGTCTACTGGAACGCCGATGATCCTGGCGCCCACACTGCCAAAAGCGACGCTCGCCCCAAAATATCCCGGATCTTCCATCCAAACCGGATCACGCCGCTTCAGCAGAAGGCGTGCCAACAAATCAAGCGCTTGCTGTATTCCGGAAACCATCATGATCTGTTCCGAGCTACATCGCACTCCTCGTGACGCGCGCAAATAATCTGCAATCGCATCGCGCAATGGTTTATAACCACGCCCATCTCCCGGCGTATCAAGCCATGACCTGAAATTTCGAGCGTGCTTTGCCGAAATACGTCCCCAAACCTCAGACGGGAATTCGGCAATGGCCGGATCCGCCGCGCGGAACGGATGACTCTGTTCTTTCCAAACCAAATCGACGTAAGGCTTCGGTCGCACATACGCCGAGATGACACTGCGAATGTAGGCGGGAGGTGTCGAAGTCGTCTGCTGGTTAGGTTGAACTGGCATGACCCGATTGACCCAGGTACCAAATCCAACTTTGCTCGATATGTATCCCTCGTCCAGCAAACGCTCGAAAACGCTGACCACCGTCCCGCGCGAAAGTCCATATTGGCGCGCGAAATCTCGCGAGGCTGGCAGCCTCGTGCCAGACCCAAGTCGGCCTTCGAGAATAGCGTTGCGCAGTTCTCCATAGAGCCAGTTCGTTAGCGTCTGATGCTGCGGACGATTCTTGAGAGTGAACTCAAACGAGCTGATGGTTCGTGGCATGAGTTTCTGGATTGGTCTAACAATCTCAAGGCAAAATGGCTCTACCCAATGTACCAATGCCAGTCCATAGTATCAGCTATGGACTTTGTTAAATCTGGCCGTGCTTTTAGCCGTGCTTGTAAACGGAGTACTCAAATGAAGATGGACCAAATGAGAGTCGGAGTTTGGTTATACGGATTGGCAACGATCGCAACGGGAATCCTGGATGTTGTTTGGCGGCGAATTCGAAGCCTCCCATCAACCGATAAAATCCCTCGGCCAGCATATCCCCGGCGAACCGGTGCTGGCGGTCATCGCCGGTATCTGGCTGATCGCTGCTGGTATCGCTATCCTGTGGCAACCGACCGCGCGGATCGGGGCCGCAAGAGCAGCCATAATCTACCTTATCTTTGCTCTGTTCTGGGTGCCTCGGTTCTATGTGTTGACTCATCAGTTGGGTCTTCGAATCGGTGTCATAGTCTTCGTCTTAGGCGGGATCGCCGCACAGGTGCTTCTGGCCGCCCCGGCTCCAATCGTTTACGTTGCGACAGCAACACCCAATGCAGCATGGCGAGACAAAGCGATTATCGCCGCTCGTTGGATGTTGGGATTGCCTCCCATAACCTTCGGCTTAGGACACCTCATCAATCTTTCCGCCTACGGGCGCTTCGTCCCACATTGGGTGCCCTTTGGTCTTTTTTGGGTAGCGCTGACCGGCATCGCTTTCCTGCTTGCAGGCAGTGCAATTATCTCGGGAATTCGGGATATATTGGCCGCGAGGCTGCTGGCCCTGATGCTCTTATTGTTTGAGTTCATGGTAGAAATACCTCCGGTCTTCGCCCACCCACGCAGCCAGGGAGCATGGGGCGGAGCCGTATACAACCTCACCGCAATCGGAGTCTGCTGGATATTCGCGGAGTTTGTAAGTGGCCGCTTCGTAAAGCAAACAGAAATCGATTTTGCCGTCTCATCGAGCTGAGACAGTTTGTCTCGTTCGTTCCTGTCAAACAAGATGAATGAGTGCTTTCAGTTCCTGCTTCAGGACTGCGGAGACCCGGGCAGGTGTGCGCCGGGGCCAGCCCCGGTACGATCATTACTACAACGCTGCCACCTGGCGGTTTGGGTATGACACGGATACCGAGAACTCGTTCTCGGAGCAGGCCGCGTCAGCGAGTCTGCGTGGGCTGCTTTCTCCACTTGGTCCTTCAGTTGGAAAAAGGTCGCGGCGGACTTCCCCAATGCTCCGACTGAAGAGGCTTGGGTGGGTCCATAGGGCTGCGGTGGTCAGCATTTGTCTGTCGTGGACGTAAGGCGCTGATCACGCGCGTGAGGCTCATCGCCGGATAAAGAAACATCCAAGCTCCACCCAAATTCACGCTGCGCGAAAAGATGATCCACAAAACTGGACATGATGAGCAAGGGCGGGAGAATGGAGAAGGCTGGGTGAGCAACGACCTTCCTGGGAGCATCGAGCAGTGCATCGCTCCGACTTAATACCGTTCTTCAAGCTTGATTCTGCGATCAGAGTCCCGATAAGCCCAAGGACAAATGCTCCGAGCGAAAGCAACGCTACTGAGAGCGGTAAGTGGCGGTGCGGGTAATGACGCGACCCCACACCAAGCATGCCGAAGCCAAGCTAACGAGGACATTCATGGCTCCGATCATCCAGAGCAACTGCGCGGGAGTTCGGTATTGCAGCAGTGGCCTCATGCGCGGGAGTGTAGCACAATGCAGTTGCCGTAACGTAATGATTTGGTGGGACTAACTGCACCATCAGCACGCCGCCCGACCGCTACAAGCAACGCTGCGAGCCACGATCGACAGGCTCATTGATAGACACAGCCTATTTATAAGGACTAACAACTTCAAATATCAAAGCTGTTCTCAACTCGTCGACGTGGCGACGGTAGAGATGTGCAACTGGTGGTTGCAGGGAACCGCTGACTCGCTATGTGCGTGCCTATTTAGGGTTTAATCTAATCGGAGGGAGACCGACTGCGACGGCCCCTGCACAAGGAGTGGCACACAGTTTGAGATTTAGGGCTATCGGAATCGGCATCTCGCCGGAAGTTTTTGTCATGTTCTGGCTATTGCTAACCGTAAGTATGGCACGTGCCCAGGTAGGGACTCAGGAGCAGGGCCAGACAAAGCCCAGCGTCGTAAGCGAAAACCAGCCTAAGTCGCGGCCTATCTCGGACGCGAATGTACCGTTGTTGGACGGTCCGCTAACACTGGCGGATTTTGCAGATATGGAACCACGCCCCGAGCTCAAGGACAAGCTCGGTCATCTGACCCAATTCATCCAAAACACGCCGGTCGATGGAGCGCCTGCGACGGAACGGACCGAGGTATACCTTGGCCGCACCAACACCGCGCTGTACATCGTTTTTCTCTGCTTCGATCAGCACCCCGAACTCATCCGAACTCACCTGGCGCGACGCGAGAACATTCTCAAAGACGACTACGTCACGGTGAATCTGGACCCCTTTCAGGATCGTCAGCGCGGCGTGGAGTTTCAGGTTAATCCCAGTGGCGTGCAGGCCGATGCTTCATGGACCGAGGCCAGCGGCGCTGATTACAGCTTCGACCAGGTGTGGGACTCCGAGGGCCGCATCACTCACAAGGGGTGGATGGCACTCATCGTGATTCCCTTCCGCAGCCTCCGCTTTCCTCCGCACGGCAACGAGTGGGGCGTGGTCTTCTGGCGAAACCTTCCTCGCAATAGTGAGAATGACTTCTGGCCGCGCGTCTCTGCGAATGTGAGCGGAGAGCTGAGTCAGGAAGGAACGCTGCGAATGGGCGGCCTCGAGGGCGTCACCGGCTCACACAACGTGCAGCTCAACCCTTACGCGCTTGCTCAGAGCGAGCGCACACTCCAGACACTCGATCCTATGAATCCGTTCTTTTCGTCGCGTCACCTTGAAGGCACTGCGGGCGGCGAAGGGAAAGCCATTTTGAAAGATTCGATTGTCTTCGATGCGACGATCAACCCCGACTTCTCCGATGTGGAGAGCGATCAGCCGCAGTTCACCGTAAACCAGCGCTATCCGGTGTACTTTCCGGAGCTGCGGCCTTTCTTCCTTGAGAACGCCAGCTACTTTGCCACACCCCTAACGCTGCTCTATACGCGCAATATTATCCAGCCTGAGTTCGGCGGCCGCACCACCGGTAAGATCGGTCACACCAATCTCGGCATCCTGGCCATCGATGATCGAGAGCCCGGCAAAACGGTACAACCAGGCGACCCGCTCTACAACACCAAGGCAGAGTTCTACGTGGGCCGCGTCTCTCAGGATCTGGGCAAGGGTTCAAATATCGGCCTGATGTACACGGACGAAGAGTTTGGCGGCGGTTTCAATCGGATCGGCGGAGCGGATTTTACGTGGCGGCTCAACAATCACTGGACCATGTTGGGCCAGAGCGTCGAGAGCGCAACAAAGGAGAATAATCCAGAAAGCACGGCAACTGTCTTCCCATCCGGTTACAACGCAGGCCCTGCGTCAGACCTCCAGGTGCAGCGCAACGGACACTCGTTCAACCTGTTCAACGAGTATCAGGACGTGAGCGAGGGATTCACGACACTGGTGGGCTTCCTGCAGACCTCCAACATTCGCAGTGATCATCTGCATGCAACCTATCAGTGGTACCCCAAGCACAGCGAACTGCAGAGCTTTGGTCTGGAGACCAATCAAAATATCGCCTTCGATCACGCGCATAACCGCGTCTACCACTACACGACGTTTGATCCCTTCTTTCTGCTGCCCAACAACATCGTGCTGGCACCGCTTGTCGGCCAGAATTCAGACACAGTGGGCCCGCAGAACGGGTACCCGCTGACTGAGAACCGGAATTTCACGGAGAACTTCGTAGGGTTCGTAGCTCGCGGCCAGCCACGGCAGCAACTCAACTTCAATCTGCAGGCGATCAAGAGCGGCAATGTGAACTACAACCCGCCGGCGGGAGAGGTGCCCTTCCTGCTGGACCAGGACACCGTGCAGGCGCTGATCTCGATCAACCCCCTACGGCAGCTGACCGACGACAACACCTATCTCCTCGACCGCGATCATTCAGCGCAGGACGGGCAATTCGTCTACGAGACGCAGGTCTTTCGCACCAAGCTGAACTATCAATTTACAAGGGCGTGGTCCGCTCGTCTCATTGCCGAGTACGACTCGACACTCGTCAACCCGGCCAAGACCTCACTGGCCCGAACAAAACAGGTGCAGACGCAGGCACTTCTTACATGGCTGCCGCATCCCGGCACGGTCATTTACATCGGCTATAACGACGATCTGCAAAACTACAATCATCAGCTCTGCACCACTGTCCCCGGAACCCGCCACTGCAGACCCGATCAGCCTATCCTTCCGCGTGGCCCGGGTTATCTGAACGATGGCCGCCAGTTCTTCATCAAGGCGAGTTATCTTCTTCGCTTCTAACGAGTGTGGCATGTATATCAAGCAAGCCTAGAAAATCTCGCTAAGGTCTGTTATCACCAACCGACACCCAGTTCCGGTTGGCCCGATACAACCACCATGATACCGGAGCGGAGCACGTGTCTGCTCTTCCGATCCGTTTGGCAAGACATAGTTTGGCTGCCTCAATCGGCAAGGCAGGAGTATCGACCACTTGGGGTCGTGCATTTGTTCATGGTGGTTCCCGTCGGTCTTGCCATCCTGATCGGACAACAATTGAATACCTTTGGAGACATACAGACCTACGAACACATTTCTACCGATGGAGTCGGCGTTTACCGCGCCGCAGCACGGTTGCAACCATCTGCGTAACTACCTGTGATCTCTAGTGTCGTTTTCAGAATTATCTGGCGTAAATATTATTTCAGAGATATTTTTGGCATAGGTTGACTAGCCTGCAATCCCTTAAATCTCTGCTCGGTTTCGTTGAATAGCCTGGATGTCGTCTACATCAGGCTGAAGCTTGGTGGAAGTCTTCCCTGTCTCCAGAGTGCGGCGGCGAAAAGAGCGGGCCCACTCCTCCGTCACCCCCACAGCGGGGACACCCCGCAACGCCCAAATTCATCTATCTCGAAAGACGATCGCCGACTGCACATGGCGCGCGCTTTCAGCAGATGGTGAAGTCATATTGCACAGCCGAGGGAGAGCCCCGGGCCAAAGCCTCCAAGAGGTGTAGGGTTTGAACGCAAAATCACTCCTCCCTAAGAAGTCTGGAGGTGTTGACGCTCAATGCTCGCCGAGCTGGAATCCAAGTAGCCATGAGGCCAAGAAGCGCCATCGCAGTAATTACACCGGTAAGGACAAGAGGGTCGTCTGGTGTTGCTGAATACACAATTTGCGCGAGCAAACGACTTGCCAGCAAACCAAGAAGTAGGCCGATCGCGGAACCAGATAACAGGAAGATGAGGGATGGCTTACGGCCGACCACATCAGCTGTAAAGGTTGTGCTCCGAGAGCCACACGAATGGGGAGTTCCTTCATACTCTTCGATACTGCATAGGCAGCCATACCAAAATTCCTGTGGCAGCCAACATCGCCGCCAATAACCCCAGGATCCCGAGGGACATGGTCCCCGCACGCGCCGGGAATAGGACGGGGCCAAGGGCCTCCGACCAGGAACGTAATGTGTATGGAACACCAGGCACGATGCCACTGAGCGTGCTTTGTAACGAGGAAGCCGAATCAGTTGATGATAGATGCGAACGCACCACCAGAGTAGCGTTGCTCTGTTCATATTGAGGGACTGGCAGGAATGCAGTTGGCTCGGGATCTTCTGTGAGCGACTCATATTTTCCATCTTCGACACCCCCCACAATTTCGTGTTGCTTGGCGTTCAGGAGAAAGCGTTGGCCAACGGCTGGATTGGAGCCTAGCAATTTCTTGGCGAATGTCTGATTCACGATTGCTGCGCTGGGTGCGTTACCGTCATCATTCCAGCTGAAATGACGTCCGGTAAGGAGTCGCGTTTCAGCGGCTTTGAAGTAGTCAGGCGAAATTGAATAGAGTCTCGTACCAAAAACTCTGTTGGAAGGGCGCTGGTCAACAGTGCCCGGACGGAACACCGATAAGCCGCGTGGTCCCCACCCGCTCAGCGGGGTAAAGCTGATAGTTCCGGCAGCTATGACCCCCGGAATCCGTGTAACCTCTTCTGACATTCGCCGTTCGAGCGAGAGAGCCGCATCTCCGCTGTAACCCCCCAGGCCCAGGTCCATTTGTGCAAGCATTGCCCCTTCAGCCTGCAATCCCAGCGGCGCATGTAGCGACCGCATCATGCCGCGCACTGCGACCAGGGAAGCCGTGATGAGAAATGTCCAGAGTGCAATTTGAGTGACAGGTAGAAAGTCGCGCAGCGAAATGCGACGAAAAAACGCTCCGACCGGAGTGCCGCTCTTCATCATCTGAGAGGCGTCCGTACGCCAAATCTGGCGCCCGGAATGAGCCCGAATAGCAAGCCGCTCGCGGACATCGTGTCCACCAGTTGTTGGAATGCCCGGCGTCTTCTGTACCAGTTGAGATGAGACAAACTGGAACAAAAGGAGCTGGCTATGGCGCGAGGAAAGAAGCATACAGCGGAGCAGATTGTGAACTTGCTGCGACAGGTTGAGGTGGGGGTAGCAAACGGAAAGACCTTGCCACAGGTGTGCAAGGAAGTCGAGATCGTGGAGCAGACGTACTACCGTTGGCGCAAGGAGTTTGGCGGGTTGAAGGTGGACCAGGCTCGACGGCTAAAGGAACTGGAGCAGGAGAACGCGAAGCTGAAGCGGTTGGTATCGGAGTTGAGCCTGGAGAAGCTGGTGTTGAAGGACATCGCCTCGGGAAACTTCTAAGCCCTGAACGACGGCGTTGTGCGGTGAGCCATGCGCGGCAAGCGCATGGGATGAGCGAGCGGTGTGCGTGCCGGGTGGTGAAACAGCCACGCGGCACGCAACGCTATCGGCCGACACAGCGCGACGACGAAGATACGCTCACCCAGGCCATCGTAACGTTGGCCAGCCAATATGGTCGCTACGGCTATCGTCGGATCACAGCTCTGCTCCGACGGGCAGGCTGGCATGTTGGCAAGGACCGGGTGGAGCGAATCTGGCGTCGCGAGGGGCTGAAGGTTCCCAAGAAGCAGAAGCCAAGAGGCCGGTTGTGGCTCAACGACGGGTCATGCGTGCGGCTGCGTCCGCAGCACGCTAACCATGTCTGGAGCTACGACTTCGTCAGTGCAAAGACCCATGATGGAAGGACGGTGCGGATGCTGAACCTAATCGATGAACACACCAGGGAGAGCCTGTTGGTTCGTCCTGAACGTCGTTGGAGCAGTGCCAAGGTGATCGAGTCCCTGGCCGATGTCATGGTCATCAAGGGCGTGCCGGAGCACATCCGTTCGGACAATGGCCCGGAGTTCGTCGCCAAGGATCTGCGGAAATGGCTGGCCGATACCGGCGCAAAGACGCTCTATATCGAACCCGGCAGTCCGTGGGAGAACGGGTACTGCGAGAGCTTCAACTCGAAGCTGCGGGACGAGTTCCTGAATGGCGAGATCTTCTACTCGTTGAAGGAGGTGCAGGTGCTGGCAGAACGCTGGCGGGTTCACTACAACACCATCCGTCCACACTCTTCGCTCAGCTACAGATCGCCAGCACCAGAGACGTGGCAACCCGAAGTGAAAACAGGGTATGGAGAAGTGGAAAGCAAAGTACGCTTTCCACTTCCCCACACCCTCGACGGCGGCGAGATATTTACAAAACTCGTTGCGCTACACTAACACTCCAACCGGTACAAAACATCGGGCACTCCATGCGGCCTCTACTCCGTCTTCCTTGAGTTCCAGCTTCAACGTGGCTAGGTCACGATGTGCCCGCGAATAATCCGCGTCGATTGCCACCCACTTCGAGCATTGCGTCTCAGGAATTGCGGGGAGAGACGCAGTCCATCCCAGACCAGGCCTGGTTGCCAACTTTCAGTTTTCTCCCGCTAGGGCTCCCTGGTGGAAGCTTCTCAGCGCAAAAAAGTGCAACAGATTACCTCTTCCTGCGTTATCAGGTGGTATATCGGGGCGCATAGAAAGCCTGTACACAATCGCTCGTCGGGATGGTCGGCAACTCGGAACAGTCCTGCCGACCAATGACTCCAAACTTAGCGCCGAAGTGAACGAAAACGGGGTTCTAGGAAATGACTAGTCGGAGTTGCCGAAAATGTGACTTTGCGGGAGGTTGAAAGTCAACTTCCGGATCGCCGGTTTTACGGCCAATTGGCG
>CAVSOH010000004.1:0-43340 GCA_963729555.1 uncultured Acidobacteriaceae bacterium
TGGCCTGCAACTGGTGGTGACCAAGCCCAAGCCCGCCGGCTTTGCACCCGACCTCGACTCCATCAAGACCGTCGACGCCACGCCCGCTCCTGCGCCGGTTGATCCAGACGCTCCTCGCCAGCCCGGCGGCGCGCGTCCCAGCGGCCCTCGCGCCAACTACGGCGGGACGAACTCAGACCTTGCTTTCAACGCGAAGTATCTGTTCAACGGCAACTACAACGGTGTCAATATCTATGACATCTCCGACCCAACCCACCTGACCCTGGTCACCTCCATGGTCTGCCCCGGTGGCCAGGGCGATGTCTCGGTCTACAAAAACCTCCTCTTCATGTCGGTTGAAGCCGCCAATGGCCGTATGGATTGCGGCACCCAGGGCTTTCCCACGCCGACGACCGAGGCTGCTCAGCCACCGGCTCCGACTGGCGATGCTGCCGCCGATGCCGCGGCTATGAGGGCCTTCCGGTCGCGCCAGCCTGCTCCCAGTCCGGACCGCGTGAAGGGCGTCCGCATCTTCGACATCTCCGACATTCACAACCCAAAGCAGGTGGCTGACGTTCAGACCTGCCGCGGCTCCCACACTCATACCCTCGTGGTCGATCCGAAGGACAAGGACAACGTCTACATCTATGTCTCCGGCTCCGCTGGCGTCCGTCCCAAGGATGAGCTTGCCGGCTGCTCCGGTGAATCTCCGGACAAGGACCCCGACACCGCGCTCTTCACCATCGTCGTCATCAAGGTGCCGCTCGCGCATCCTGAGCTGGCCAAGGTCGTGAACAGCCCCTACATCTTCTCCGACCCCAGCAGGGGGCAAGAAGGACGCTCTCATGCAAGTGAGCCTTCGTTCACGGTGAAGAGGAAACGGGCCACCCCGCAACCCGCGGCTGCCACGACATCACCGTCTACTCCTGGCTCGGCATCGCTGGCGGCGCCTGCTCAGGCAACGGCATCCTGCTCGATATCTCCGACGTCGTGCACCCCAAGCGCCTCGACGCAGTCGCCGACTCAAACTACGCCTTCTGGCACTCGGCGAACTTCTCCAACGACGGCAAAACCGTCGTCTTCACCGATGAGTGGGGCGGCGGCGGCCAGCCGCGCTGCCGTGCTTCCGATCCCATGGCCTGGGGTGCGGATGCCATCTTCAGCATCACTCCGGACAAGAAGCTGAAGCTCGACTCCTACTTCAAGATGCCCGCTCCGCAGACGCTCAATGAAAACTGCGTGGCACATAACGGCTCGATGGTTCCGGTTCCCGGACGCAATATCGAAGTTCAGTCCTGGTATCAGGGCGGCGTCTCCTTGATGGATTACACCGACCCCACACATCCCTTTGAGATCGGCTATTCGATCGCGGACCGGTCGACGATAGCCGTCCTGCCATGGGCGGCCAGTGGTCCACCTACTACTACAACGGCTACATCTACGGCTCGGAGATCGCTCGCGGTACGGATGTCCTCAAGCTCGTTCCACCAAGAACCTCACACAGAACGAAATCGATGCGGCGGCCCAGGTTTACCTGCCTGAGCTGAACGTTCAGGACCAGCCCCACATCGACTACCCCATGACGTTCATCACGGCAAAGGCCTACCTTGACCAGCTTGCCCGCGGAACAAGCCTTCCCGCAGACAAGATCGCGGCGATTAACGCCGACATCGACGCAAGAACGTCAAGAAGCTCCATGCCGATGCCAAGACAGCCGAAAAAGCGGCCGCCACTGCCAAGACACCGGCAGACGCAGACCGCCTCCACCTTCTATCGAAGATTCTCGCGAGCGAGGGTGCAGCCACCACCAAGGCAGGTATGTAACCGGGGCGAGTCCTGGAGCGGGTTGAAGATTGCGGGCCATGGAAAACTAACTCCATGGCCCGCAAAGTTATCCACAGGAATTCTTGTCAAGCCCCAAACAACAAATCCCCGCACGAATCAATGAGATTCGCGCGCCGAGTAATTACCCCCAACCCGCTATACTGGTTATAGAGAGATTAGAGAAAGCCCCGGCACTCACCGGGGCTTTTCCTTTAATCCTTTAGTTCATGACTCGTTCAGAAAGAAGACTTGTCATATAAATATAATTAAATCAATACTTTGCGCGTACCCCATCGCTAAACCCCCTGAGTCCAGAGACTTTCTGTATCGCACGATATGGAGGTCCACCACTAACCCTTTTATATGGAAGACTTTGCAGGAAAATGTATCCACAGGGGGAGTCCATCTGATGCCAACCAGCTCGGCCGCAACAGCTTCTATCTCCAAAAGATGCGCGTCATCACGAGCCACAGTATTCTAGAGCAGCATGACACCCTTCCTGCACCTGGCCCATGTAAACGTAGCCCGCGGCGAAAACATCGTCCTCCACGACATCAACCTCTCGGTCAAGGCCGGTGAGCACATTGCCATCCTCGGTCCCAACGGCTGCGGAAAATCCACCCTCATCAAAACCATTACCTGCGAGTGCTACCCCATCGCCCAGCCCCAGACGACCGTCAGCATCTTCGGCCGCGAGCGCTGGGATCTCACCGAGCTCAAGAAGCGCCTCGGAGTGGTCTCCGCCGAACTTCCCGGCCGCCAGACCCTCACCACCACTGGCCGCGACGCCGTCCTCACCGGCTTCTTTTCAAGCTCGACCCTCTGGCCCAACCTCACCGTCACCGAAGCCATGCGCACCCGAGCCGACGAAGTCCTCGAACAGATCGACGCCGTCCCCCTGGCCAACAAACCCGTAGGCGAAATGTCCGCCGGCCAGCAGCGCCGCATCATGATCGGTCGAGCCCTTGCAGGCTCCTCCAGCACCAACTCCGGCCGTCAGATGCTCCTCCTCGACGAGCCCTCCAACGCCCTCGACATAGCCGCCCAGCAGCACCTCCGCCATCTCCTCCGCCGCCTCGCCCAGCAGGGAACTGGCATCCTCCTCATTACCCACCACGTCTCCGACATCATCCCCGAGATCGATCGCATCCTGATGATGAAAGACGGCCGCATCGTAGCCGACGGCCCCAGGTCCGAACTCCTCACCGCCCCCCGCCTCAGCGACCTCTTCAAGACCGAAGTCCACCTCACGCAAAAAGACGGCTTCCACCACGCCTGGTAGCCGGCGAACCAAACGAAAGACTCATCCTGCACGATCGGCGTGTGCTAAACTTCGCTCCACCAAAGGCTAGATGCCTCTAACGCAGTCGGGCCCCGTATCCGGAATCATCGAGGAACGCAGCCATGCGAGCGCAGCAATGGAGATGAAGCGAGGACTTGGAGCCGCCGGCATCGGCGCCGCCGCGCTGGCCGGAGCCATGTTCCACGCCACCATCAGCCGAGACGGAAGCTCCTCCAACGCCTCAAAATCACAGCCTGTAGCCGCACAGACTGCAACCACCGGCGAAGGTCCCTGGCTCGCCTCCTGCAGCTACTGGAGCGCCGCCCACTGGAACGAGCCTCCAGTCCCCGAATCGGCCACGCCCATCAAACAAGCCACCGCCTCCACCGACGACTCCGAAACCGGCTGCGCGAGCGATAACTGGGCCATTCCTCCACCAGAGCTCAATCACCAGCCGGACATCCGCGCCATCATCGCCACCGTTCCCGATCCCATCCACAGCCACTTAGCGCTCGAGTTCGACCGCACCATGGACGCCTTCCTGCAGGCAGCCGCCGACAACCATTTCCTCGGCAGTCAGTACTGGCTTCCCTGGAAGAGCCGCGTCGCCCCGCAATCCTCCGGCGACTCCTCCACTATCCCCCCCGAGACCGAGCAGGACCTCAAGCGCGAGCAGCAGCCCGGCCTCATCATCCTGAAGTACGGCCCGAAATCCGGAGCCGTAGAACACGATGCAGCCTGGTCCGCCTATCACCGCGTCATCTACCTCTTTCTCGTTGGCGAAACCCCCGCACTCGGCATGAACGGAACTCAACTCCGCAACGCGCTCCGATATGAAGCGATGCTCAAGAACACCTACAAGGCCACGCTCTCCATGGGAGAGAAAAATAATAAGCTCGCCATCATCGGCCCGTTCTCCTCTGGTTCTGCCGCATCGCTAAGAGAAGGTCTCGAAAACGCGAAGTTCGATCATGCTCCTTCCGAAATCATCGTTGCCGGCGGAACCTCCACCGATATCGCAAACAGCGAGATCACTTCGCCGCAGGAGGACGAGCAAAAAATAACCTACGTCTCTTTCGCTGAAAACACCCGCTTCGAACTCTGTCAGTTCTTTAACTCCCTCAATAGATCCTCCTACGACGACTTCAGCCGCATCGCGGTCCTTGTAGAGGATGGCACCGTGTTTGGCGACTCAAATGTCGGCGACGCTAATACTAGGGCGTGTTCCCAAATGAGTGGGAAGAAAGGCGGCATTCAGATCCGCTTTCCTCGCGAGATATCCCTTCTGCGCAACGCCGAGATCGACCAGGGAGGCAAGTCCTCCGGTGAATCCAGCGCCACGCCCAGTCCCTATCTCAACCTCTCTCTTAAAGACCTCAACGCCGACGACACCGTCCCTCATTTCTCAACCGCCCAAACTCCTCTCTCTCAAGAGGCCGAGTTGATGGCAATCGCCCGCCAACTCCAGCGAAACCGCACTCAATACATCCTCATCGCCGGTTCCAACGTCCTCGACGAGATCTTTCTCGCACAGTTTCTCCGTCGCGCCTGTCCCGATGCAAGACTCGTCTTCTACAACGGTGGCGACCTGCTCATCGAACGAGACATCGACAACGTCCCTTACATAGGCTCTATCGTTCTCACCCCCTACACATTGATTGATCTGGACAACGCTGGCGGATCGGCACGCGCCTTCCCCGACGCTCACGCCGAGCGGGCCTACAACGCAGCCAGCTATATCTTCTGGTTAGGCACCTCAAACCCGAAACCAACCTTCGCGGGTTATCAACGCACGGACAATTTACTTCAGATCCCGCTCTGGGCTACTACAGTCGGCGGCGATGGCTACTATCCCCTCGGCGTCATCGACCCATGCGCGAGCGACACGCGGTCTATCCTTCCCAATATCGTTGAAGGCACACTCAAGACATGTTCGCAGGCAGGTGGTCAATTCAAACCCACGCTCTCATCAGCGTCCCCCAACTCTGCTCCCTCCCTCTTCTGGTTTGTCCTCTGCGCGCTTATCACCAGCATGTGTATCGGCCACACTGCCGTCATGTTGTCTGCCGAATACTGGTCAGCCTTTACCCGCGATCTTGCCGTTCGCCAGAACGACCAGCCCCGCCGCCGATCTGTCTACATCAACATTGGCACCTCCGTTCTCTTCTCGATGGCTTTCGTCGTATCCTTTCCACTCTTTGCCATGCTTTTCCCCTTGTTTTCCGTTCACCGTTTTTATTTTGTCGATACACCCAGTTTCGTAGTCGCATCCATTACCTTGCTCGCCGGATTTGCCGCTCTCGTGGCTACCCTCAGCCGCACCTTGCCCCATTCCGGACGCGCGGCTGGCATCAACCCCGAATCCACCACCTCGCTCTACCCTTACTTCAATCTTGTGGCGCTCCTTACGGTCATCGGTGTACCCCTTCTCTGGATGTGGATATGTCTGCGGACCACAGTGGACGGCACAACATCCTACGTCGGACTCTTTTTCAGCTACCGTTCGCTTCACCCTACCAGCGGAGTCTCTCCCGTAATCCCCATCCTTCTTCTGCTCTTTAGTTGGTATCTATGGTCCGTTTTCCAGACCGCGCGGCTCCGCTTCTCCACCATGAGTCGCCCACGACTCCCCGATACCGTCGAGTGCAAAGACCCTTACCCACTCTTCGTCTCCGACACCGCTCTCACACAATGTAAGACCCCCATTGACTCCTGCCTCATCGAAAATGTCACTTGCTTCCTGATCACACGTGAGACCATCCGCCGTTTCACTCGCTCGTCAGCCGTCCAGCTGAACGTGATCTTCTTCACCATATATCTCGCCCTCTTTGCGATCTGCATCTTTTGGGGCCACATTCAAAGTCTGGAGCGCTTCCTTCTACATACCGGTCATTGGCCCACGGCGTACGAGTTCCTCATCGCCGCACTCTTCTTTCCGCTCATCATGATCGCGCTCACCGGCTGGTTGCGCATGATCCTCATCTGGGGCGCGCTCAGCCGGGGACTCCTCGAGCCCCTCGAGCGCACGCCACTTCGCCTCGCCTTCGACCGCATCAAAGACGTCGGCTGGATGACCATGCTTAGCCAGAGTAGCCTCCATATTCGTTGGCGCGACATGGCCCGTTCCACCGAATCTCTGCGCCAACTCATCAACAATCCCGACCTCGAGCGCGCTATATACAACACTGACCATTGGAAAGATCTTTCCGCTACCTACGCAGAGCTCACAGAACAGATCATCGCACTGCGTAAGCGCATCGCTATGCGAACGCCGCCGAGACCTGAACCCAAACCCCCTGCCGTTCCCCCAGGCGACGACGACCTGCCGGAAGAGAATCACCGCTACGACCTCGGTTACATCTATAGGGTCGAAATGCTCTACGCGAAATTCTGCGAGCAACTACTCGCCTACCTCCTCATCCCCTACTGGAACGAGCACCGCGTCGGCTTCGTCGAGGAGGGGGAAGGCGATCACCCTGGATCCGATAGCTCCAAATCCACACCTGACCCCGATGCGCCTGAAGATCCCATTTACATCCGACTGGCCGAGGAACTCCTCACCATCCGCTACGTCGCGCTCATTCGCGCGGTGCTCGTCAACTCTCGGTACCTCATGCTCTTCGTCTCATCGGCCTTCGTGTTCGCCATCATCGCCTGGAACTCCTACCCCTTCCAGCCCCACCAGCTGATCGACTGGTGCTTCACCCTCTTGATGGTCTTCCTCGGCTGCGGCTTCATCTGGGTCTTCGCGCAGATGCATCGCAACGCCATCCTCAGCCGCATCACAGACACCAAGCCCAACGAACTCGGCCGCGACTTCTACATCCGTATCGCCACCTTCGGAGCCATCCCCGTCCTGACCTGGTTCGCCTACCAATTCCCGGAGGTAGGCGGAAGTCTCTTTAAAATCCTTCAACCTGGCCTCCAGGTCATCAAGTAAATGATTGCTCCGCTTTCCCCGGCTTCGCCCCGGACCCCGGAGGCGAGTCGAAAACACTCTAGGCAGCGTGTGCACGATTCCGAGTCAGCAGGTAATACACAACCGGAGTAACCACGAGACTCAGAACCATCGAGTCAGCAAGCCCCCCGATCACGGCAATCGCCAGGGGTTGCAGCATCTGCGACCCAGCTCCAAGCGCGAACGCCAGCGGAAGCATCCCGCAGACCGCCGCAATCGCCGTCATCAGAATAGGCCGCAGCCTCCGCTGAGCAGCATGCACCATCGCCTCGCGGGCGTTAGCGCCCTCTGCCCGCGCCTTCTCATCGGCATCGAGCAGCAGAATGCCATTCTTCGCCACGATGCCGATGACCATGATCAACCCCATGAACGACGCAACGTTGAAAGTCGTATTCGTGATCAGCAGCCCAATCACAACACCCGAGATCGATAGCACCGACGAAGTAAGAATCGCAATCGGAGCCCAGAAGTTGCGGAACTCCGCCAGCAGCACGCCGAAGACCAGCACCAGCGCAAGCACCAGAACCCTCTCCAAATCATGGAACGACTTCTGCTGCTCCGCATAGGTCCCGCCGTACTCCACGCGAACGCTGGCCGACAGATGCAGACCGTCGACGACCTCTTGAACCCGCTTCATCGCCGATCCAAGATCCGAGCCTTCAAGTCTTCCCGTAACCACGATCAACCGCTGCAGATTCTCGCGCCTTACCTCATTCTGCGGCGGAAGCTGCTCGATCGAAGCCAGCGACCCAAGGCTCGCCGTCTTGCCGATACCGCTGTTGAAGACCGTATTCTGAATCGCATCGAGCGAGCCACGAGTCTCATCACCCAGCCGAACGCGAATCGTATAAGGACGTCCATTCGCAATCAACGGATCGGTCGTCGTAACCCCATCGAGAATCGAGGTCGCATCCTCTGCCACCTCAGTTGGCGTAAAGCCCAACCGAGCGGCCACTGCAGGATTGACGTGAAAATCAGTAGCGGGACCGCTAATCGTGTTCTCAATTCCGTCCTGCACATCGACGACGCCGTCGATCTTGCCAATGGCGCCGGCAACGCGCGGCCCTAGCTTTGAAAGCAGCACCTGGTCCTGCGAAAACAGCTTGATCTGAATCGGCTGCGGAGCATTGGACAGATCGTCGATCATGTCTTGCAACACCTGGGTGAACTCAACATCCAACGCAGGTTCGCTGCTCTTCACCTTCTCGCGTACCTCGCCGATCACCTCATCGATCCCGCGATTGCGCTTGCTCTTGAGCTTCACCGTAAAGTCGCCCGTATTGGCCTCGGTTACCGCCGCCAGACCCATCTGCAGACCCGTGCGTCGCGATGTGCTCTCAACCTCAGGCGTCTCTTCGAGAATGCGCTGAACATGTTCGAGCACCCGGTTGGTCTCGGCCAGCGAACTACCAGCAGGCATAATGTAGTCCAGCACAAACCCGCCCTCATCCATCTCAGGCAACAGGTCCGAACCCAGATGCTGATAGGCGAACCAAGTTCCCAGCACCAGAACCCCGCACGCCGCGGCAAGGAGCATCGGCTTCGCCAGCGACCAGTTCAGAACGCGCCTATGCCACTCTATGACTCGTTTCAAAAGCCTGCCGGGTGCGGCGTGCGCAGGCTCTTCAGTCGTATCCTCACTCTCCACGTTGTCGCGCAACAGGACAAAACTGAGAGCAGGCGTCCAGGTAAGCGCCAGCATCAGAGAGGTAAGCAGTGCCACCGTCATGGTCGTCGCAAGTGCACGGAAGAAACTCCCCGTCACGCCCGTGACCACCACCAGCGGAAGGAAGACCACGACCGGCGTAATCGTCGAACCGATCAGCGGCACAGTAATTTCGCGCAGCGCCTTCCGAACGGCCTCAAAACGGTTCTCGCCGCCATCGCGATGCAGCACGATATTCTCGACGACGACAATCGCATCATCGATGACGAGCCCAATCGCAGCAGCCAGGCCACCGAGCGTCATGAGGTTGAAGCTCTCGCCCAGAAGCCAGAGAAACAGAATCGTGACAGAGATTGTGACCGGAATAACCAGCCCGGCAATCAGCGACGAGCGCCAGTCATGCAGGAAGAGGAAGAGAATGATGCAAGCCAGCACAAGTCCGACCTGGATGGCATCGCGCACACTCGAAATGCTGTCGCGCACAAGTTGAGACTGATCGTAATAAATCTCCAGTTTCACGCCCGCGGGAAGCGTGTGCCTCAGCCGTTCGATCTCTGCGGCAACCGCGTTACCTACCGCAACTGTATTGCCCGAAGGCTGGCGGGTGATGTTGATCAACACAGCCTGCTTGCCGTTCGCCGTAACGGCGGTGTAAACCGGCATCGTAGCCTGCTGCACGGTGGCGATGTCCCCAACTCGTATCGGCACACCTGCGGGAGAGACCTTCACCACAAGCTGGCTCAGGCCTTCCGCATTGTGAACCTGCGCCCCCACAAGCCCAAGGATAAGCTGATGATTCGCTTCATACAGACCTGGCGAATCAATGATGTTCGAAGCCTGCATCGCGTTAACGAGATCCAAAACCGTAACACCAGCAGCCTGCAACCGTGCCATATTCGGCACGACGTGGAACTCTGGAACCTGCCCCCCTTGCACTGTAACGGCACTGACACCGCTCACGCGATTCAGTGATGGCTTCAGGTCATATGTAGCTATCTCCCAAAGCCGCGTCTGAGGCACAGTATCGGAGGTGAGGCTGTAGCCAAGAATCGGAAATGTCGCAAAGGTCAGGCGATTGGTCGTGATCTTCGCCGTCGACGGCAACGTCTGCTGCACCTTTGTCAACGCCGCATCTACCATCTGCAGCGTCTTGAACATATCCTGATTCCATTCGAAGAACAGGCTCACTTCGGCCGATCCGCGACTGGTCGTCGACCGTACCGTCGTCAATCCAGGCACGCTATTGACGGCATCCTCGATCGGCTTCGTGATGGTCACCTGCATCTGCTCGACAGGCATCACACCGTTGTCAACGCCAATTACCACCCGAGGAAAATTAGTCTCAGGAAATACCGAGATCGGGACCTGAAACGCAACGTAGATACCGATGATGGTGAGCGCGATGACAAAGAAGAAGATAGTGCGCGCATAGTCTGCCAGCCAGAATCGTTCTGGAGCCTTCGGCACAACAGCCTGGGGCAAAGTGGGGGCCGACATCATTTTTCGTCTCCGCTCTTGCCCGCCGCTGGTTTCTCCTTCTCATCGTCTCCTTCAGCGCCTACCTTGATCTTCGTGCCGTCTTCAAGACCATAGGCTCCTCCAGTAACAACAACGTCATTCGCTGTCAACCCACTCACGATTTGGATATCGCCGTCATTCCGGATGCCGACCTCCACCGGCTTGCGATGTGAGACTCCATCGGCTCCAACCACCATCACTGACTTGCTGTTGTCCTGTGCGGTCAGAACCGCCGCCGAGGGTATCTTCAAGGCGTTCGCCACAGTGCGACCCGCGATTGAGGCTCGCACCGGAGTTCCAACTTTAAGTTCACTTTTTTTATTATCGATCCGCAGCCAGACCTCAACCGTCGTGCTGCCGGGATCAAGCGCCGGGCTAATCAGCGAGACCTTCGCCGGTACATCCTTTTCTCTGCCGGGAACCGCAATGGTTGCCTCATCACCCACTGCAAGCCGCTGCGCTACGGATTGCGCGAGATGGACCTTAGCGATGAGGGCAGACGTGTCCATCACAGTAATCAGTGGCGTTCCCGCCGGAGCCGTCTCACCCGCGAAGAGCGATCGATCAGTTACAACCCCATCAATAGGACTTCTGATCTCGGAGTAGCTCACCTGCGCCTCTGCTCCGCGCAGCTTGCCCTCTGCCGAAGTGAGTTGCCCCTCGGCGGACTTTAGCGCTGCTTGATGGCTGACATGTTGCATAGATTCGAAGTGCTGCTTCGCAATGTCATACGCCGCCTGCGCCTGCACAAGCGCCGCGGTGGCGGTATCAAGATCGCGCCCTGGAATTGCTCCTTCAGAGAAGAGCTGTTTGCGGCTGGTGACGATGCTCTCATTCAGTTTGAGATTGGCAGTTGCCTGAGCAAGGTCCAGTTGCGCCTTCTGTAGATCTTCCGGCACCTGCGCCTGCGTCGCTGTCTCATAGGCCGCCTGAGCCGCGGCGAATGAACCCTTGTTATCCATGGCAGACGCCTGCAGATCTTTGTTTTCGAGTGTCGCCAGCAACTGCCCCGTTTTCACATGCGAGCCTCGTTGCACATCAAAGTGCTTGATCGGCGCAGTGATCTTCGGCGAAAGTGCAGCCTGCGCCAGCGGCGAGAGGACGGCATCCACGGTAATGTGCTCTGTGATCGCCCCTTGCTCCGGCTTCTCCGCCTGCACCGTTACGATCGTCTCTGGAACACTCTCCTTCTTCGTGCAGCCGATCACCGAAACGATTGCAAACGTCGCAGAGCAAAGAAGAAGCGAGCGGTACAAGCGAAACTGCTTTTGATGCGTTGAACGTGCGCTGTATTGGTCGTGTGTTCTCATAGATCGCGTCACAGGGTCCCTGTCAGTGTCTGCAGATTTGCAAGTGCCGCCTGGTAGCGAACCAGGCCATCTTCCCGAGCAGTCTCGGCGCCCGTCAATGCGTTTTCCGCGTCAACGACCTCTAGCACAGTGGCCTCACCGCCCGTATAGCGCAACCTCGTAAGGCGAAGGCTTTCGGCTGCGGTCTGCACACTGGCATCTAGCGAAGCGAGTTGCGTGTGAACGCTGACAGCTTCGGCGTAAAAAGTATCCAGCGCAACGATCAAGCGTTTCTGAGTAGCGGTTAGGGCGACACGCGCAGCATCTCTGCGTATCTGGCTCTGCTTGACCCTGTTCTGCGTCGACAACCAGTTCCAGACGGGAATATCCAACGTAGCGCTCGCCGAGTACCCAAGATTTCGAATCCCCTCAGGCCCATTGGCCGCGAACTGCGGCGCATCAATACCATACGTAAAGTTGAGTGCGAGATCAGGCAGGTAAGCCGCCTTCGCAGAAAGAACATCGATCTCACTCAACTGCACTGTTGCCAGGGCGCTCTTCAACTCAGGATTCATGCGCCCCGCAGCTGCCTCAACCTCTGCACGCGTGGGCAGCGCAGCCGACGTATCTGCAAGCTGAAGCGTATACGGCGCACGTGGATCGGGAAAGAGCAGTATTCCAAGCTCCAGTCGAGATCGATCGAACGCAAGTTGAGCATCAGCCAGATCGCGCTGCCGCTGTTGCTGCTGGAGTTGGGCCTTCACCACGTCGGCATGGGCAACTTCTCTCGCGGCTTCCCGTTTCTGCGCAAGACTCGTGAACGCGTCAGCTTCACCGGCAGCCCGCTGCGCTACCGTCAGCTTTCGTTCCGACGCCAACGCTCCAAAGTACAGCCCGACGACAGCGCTGACGAGACCCCTGCGCGCCACCTCCAACTCAGCAGCAGCCCGCGCCGAAGCCGCAGAAGCACGCTGCACCCCCGCGATTCCTTGCAATCCCAAAGTCTCATTGACCGTTCCCTGACTCGTGTACTCATGAACGGCATTGTTTGCGATGAAGCGTGGAGCAGCCTGGCCTCCTACCTGCGTCACCTCGCCATTCGGCTGCGTATAGAGAAACTGGTTGTGATAATCGACGCTAGGCAGCAGAGCGGCCCGTGCAATGGATCGGTCCAACTGCGCTGCCTTGCTCTCGGCCACGCTAGCCGCGAACGCAGGCTCGTTCGCCTCAGCACGTTGAATCGCATCATTCAAACTGATCGAGACCGGCGCCGCGGCCGATGCAGAGGCAGTCGTTGCCTGCCCCAAGGCAAACTCATTGCACCCTCCTGCTAAAAGCAGACTCAACGCCAAAGCTGCACCGCGGTAGTGCCGCGATTTATGTCCAGTTAAACCGAGTCGAAATGTCATTCGAAGATAAACGATAAGCGAGAAACCTTAACTTCACATGAAGCCCGTTTCAGGAAGATTTCTAATCGCTAACGTCGCACAACATAATCCCGATGCGCCGGCAGCCCAAACTCCGGCAGACTTGTTGCCTGCATCACAGCCCGCACAATCGCCCGCGACATCACAACAGCCGCAATTGCGCCAATAGCCGAAACATCCGCTCTCACATTGGCCGTACCGGTCGACATCGAAAAAATCGTATCCCCATCGCTCATCGTATGCACCGGGCTAATGGCGCGGGCATAACCGTCATGGGCCATCTGTGCAATCTTCGTCATCTGCGTCTTATTAAACGGAGCATTCGTAGCAACCACACCAATCGTAGTATTCGCTCCATCCTGCATAACAACGCGATAGCCATTCATAACTGCGCTCATCGAGTCGCGGAAGCCTTTCCCATCCTCACTCCTCGCGCCTGCAATAATTTTTCCTGTCTCTGGCCTAATCACATCTCCGACAGCATTCACCGCGACCAAAGCCCCGACAACGATCCCGGTGTCACCCACCTTAACGCTCGCCGTCCCCAGGCCCGACTTCATCGCAAACTTCGGCCCAAACATCTTGCCGATAGTTGCGCCCGCGCCCGCCCCAACGTTCCCCTCAGCCACAGGCCCGGCACTGGCCGCGGTACACGCCTTGTAACCCGCCTCCGCATTGGGCCGGATCTTGAAATTGCCAACGCGGAGATCCATCAGAATCGCTGCCGGCACAATCGGCACGACACCGAGTTCATCAATCTTGTAGCCGAGGTTGTGCTCTTCGAGATACCGCACCACGCCGCCCGCCGCATCCAGCCCAAAAGCACTTCCGCCAGAGAGAAGAATCGCATTAACCTTTTCCACCGCGTTCGTCGGCGATAGCAGATCCGTCTCACGGGTCCCCGGAGCAGAGCCTCGTACGTCCACCCCGGCCGTCGCGCCAGCCTCGCACAAAATCACGGTGCACCCGGTAGGCCGTTCGGTCAGCGTATGATGCCCAACCCTCAACCCCGGAACGTCCGTGATGGAACCACCCTGAGGCATAGCATCAAGCGTAGCATCGTCCCCATACGCTACCGAAGGAAGAGCCGTGCCCAAAGACAGGCCCAGAATATTACGAGCAAAGTCACGACGAAGCATGAAGTACCTCTTTCAAGAAATCACCAGGAATCCGTGCCGCCGGCAAACGATACGTTCTGCTCAACGCGGCCAGGATAGAAGATACGGAACCCAATCATCACAGCTGCCGCCGTTGCAATCCCGACAGCCTCCGGTGAGAGCAGCCCAACACCCCGTCCACCTGTCACCAGCATTGTCGCTATCGTGGCGATCAAGGCGGCAGCAATACTCGTTAGAGCTGCGGAAGAAAGCACACGCCGCGAATATAGCCCTGCGATCACCGGAACAAACAAAGAGACAGCGATCAACCCATAAAAGATTTTGACCGCTGCAATAATCGAAGGCAGCACAATCGCCAACAAAATCCCCAAGACACCTGCACTCACTGAAGCTGCACGACTGACAGTCAGCAATCGCCGCTCCGAAACCTGCGGATGCAGAAAAGTCTTATAAAGGTCGACAGCAAGCGACGTCGAAAGCATAAACAGAATCGCATCGGTCGCGCTCAACTCAGCCGAGAAGATCGACGCCAGCGTCCATACGCCCAGCCATCGCGGCAACAGCAGCTTCATGGCACTCGGCAGTGCCAACTCCGGGTTTGCAAGGTGAGGCAGTACTGCAAGCACGCACAACCCAAGCACCGCTGGCACGAAGGCAAACAACGCCTGCCCAAGGGAGTTCAACCCAACGCCAAGCCGCACCGTCTTCACGTCACGCGCGCCATACACCTTCTGCACCAGCCCCGGCGACACCATAAACGAGGGCACAAGGATCGCAATCCACGCGAAGATCTGCTTCGAACCCGCACCGACCATGCTGAACATCGAATCCGCCGCCGGCCCACCCTTCTGCGCAGCAATAAGCTCCTGCACATGCGTCCAGCCTCCCAGTGTGTGCAGCGCAAAGGGAACCGCCAGCAACAACCCCGACATCGTCACCGCCAGCTCAAACATATTCACAAACGCGGAAGACATCAGCCCGCCCGCCGTGCAATACACAATCGCAACGGCGCCGCCAATCACGCAGCCCTCCCACTTGGGAATCCCCGCGACCGTATCAAGAATCCAGGCAATCGCAATAATCTGCCCAGCGAGAATCGACAACGCCCCGAACCAGAACAGCACCGCGATCACCGCCTTCACCGCCTTGCCATAGCGAAACTCGAGAAAGTCAGGAAGCGTAGCCAGCCCATGTTGCTTCGCCATCGTCCAAAGCTTAGGCCCAAGCGTCTGCGAGAGCAGAAAACATCCGATGCTGGCTGAACCTACCCACCACCAGGCCGACATCCCAAACCGATAGCCCAGCCCCGCGGCCCCCACTGTCGATCCAGCCCCGATGTTTGCCGCAAGAAACGTCGCAAACAAACGCCCCGCACCCAGGCTTCGCCCCGCCACTAGAAAATCCGAGGAGCTCTTCACCCTCCTGCTGATCAGGACACCTAACACCATCAGAAAGGCCGAGTAGAGAAGCAAAGCCGCAAGATATAAGTTCATCGAGTGTCCCGCGAAGAGGCGTCCTGCACCGCAGTCAGCGCAATCCTCTCGCTGAATCCACTACGCAGACGTCATCGCAGACACAATCATAACCAATCCCTCCGGCATCCACCGCGCAACGAACCAACGCCTATATCTACTGCTAGCATGAAAATTGCATGGCCACCAGGCAACATCGCCAGTTACACCCTCACGCCCCGCCCCGCAGGGTTCCGCTGGTCGAATAGCCTCAACGAGTAAAATCAATCAGAGGGTCACGCAACCTCAAACATAACGCGAGACCGAATCAACCTCTGTTTGCACCCAGACAGGAAAGGCACTCCCCGTGAAGGCACTTGTAAAAAGCCGTGACGAACGCGGCCTCTGGCTACAGGACGTTCCCGAGCCCGAGATGGGCATCAACGACGTCAAGATCCGCGTCCTCTACACTGGCATCTGCGGCACTGATCTCCACATCTACGACTGGGACGCCTGGGCCCGCTCCACCATCCGCCAGGGCCTCGTCATCGGACACGAGTTCGTCGGCGAAGTCGTCGACTTCGGCTCAAACGTCACCGATCTCGCCATCGGCCAGCTCGTCTCCGGAGAAGGCCACGTCGTCTGCGGACGCTGCCGCAACTGCCTCGCCGGTCGTCGCCACCTCTGCGCCCACACCCTCGGCGTCGGCGTTAACCGCGACGGAGCCTTCGCCGAATACGTCGTCATCCCCATGTCCAACATCTGGCAGCACGCTCCTGGCATTAGCCACGAGATCGCCGCCATCTTCGACCCCCTCGGCAACGCCGTTCACACCGCGCTCGCCTTTCCCGTCCTCGGCGAAGACGTCCTCGTCACCGGAGCCGGTCCCATCGGCATCATGGCCGCAGCCGTAGCCCGCCACGCCGGAGCCCGTTACGTCGTCATCTCCGACCCCAACCAATACCGCCGCGACCTCGCCACCAAAGTCGGAGTCACCCTCGCCGTCGACCCCCGCGCGACACCACTAAAAGAGATCCAGCAAAAACTCGACATGCAAGAGGGCTTTGACGTCGGCCTCGAAATGTCCGGCAATCCCAGCGCCTTTCGCGAGATGCTCACCAACATGAGCCACGGCGCCAAGATCGCCATGCTTGGCATCCCATCCGAAGACATCTCCATCAACTGGAACCAGGTCGTCTTCAACCAGCTCACGATCCGAGGCATCTACGGTCGCGAGATGTACGATACCTGGTACAAGATGACAGTCATGCTGCAGAGCGGTCTCGACATCTCGCAAGTCATCACCCACCGCATGAACTGGCGCGACTACGAGCAAGGTTTCGATGCCATGCGCTCCGGCAACTCCGGCAAAGTCATTCTCGACTGGCGCGACGTGGGCTAAAATCCACGTCGCTCCGTCGGCGACGGCGAGCATCGAGAGCGGCGAGTTTACCCGACAGTAATCGCCGCAACCTCGTAATCGTCGACGCGCGGTATCGTAAAGCGCAGAGTCTCGCCTTCTATACGAAAAGGCACAGAACTCCCCGCGCTCAGTAGCTCGACAGATTTGACCTTCACTCCTGCTGGCAGCGTTATGCTGACAATCTGCTGGCCAAGCGGGTAGACAGCCTGAAGCCAGCCATGGTGCGCATTGGGGTTGGTGTAGTTGAGCAGGTGGACAGCATAGCCTGGGCCCGTCTCCCATGCGGACATCTCGATGAAGCCTTCGCCTTCAACATGCACGACGCTCTCATCGCGTGTGATCCAGCGGATCGTGTTGTGAAGGAGTCGAAGCAGGTCGCCATGTCCGGTGAGCCAATAGGTCCGTTCAATGTCTCCCGGAAACCACGCGATGCGGCTAGAGCTAATCTCACGAAGGACAACCGCAGGTTCATTCGTGTGCGATACCGGCGGATAGGCCAACTCGGGCGGATATTGCACGAAGCCGGGGACCACGGTGAGGACAGGGTCCGCAACAGGCTTGAGGGGAAGTCGATTCTGCGCGCCCGGAAGCCAGTTCGTGTCGGCGAACCCGTCAAGGATGGGGTGCCGGCGCTCGATGCGTCCGTAGTATGCATTGCCGTTCGTGCCTACAACGTCACCCGCCTTGCTGACGCCGAAAAGCGCAGCGAGACCGAAATCGGAACGCGGCTTAAGCTCCTCGTCGTAAAGACCAGTCTCGAAGCTGCCCATGATCGATCCACCAGAGCTGACATAGTCACGAATCTGCTGACATTGACGGTCGCTAAGCATCGCAATGTTTGGCAGTAGTAGCGCACGATACTTGCTAAGGTGCTGTGGATCGAGCCGCTCCTCATGCACAAGGTCAAAAGCGAAGCGGCCACGCAGGAGAGCATCATAGATGCCATGTGTCGTCTCACGCATGTACTCACGCGAGCGCGCCGTCTCCGGGCCTTTGTACAGAAGTTGTGTGCTCTGTCCCATGACAACGCCAATGTTTGCGATGGAACGGCGGCACTTCAGATGCGCGTCATGTTTGGCGGTCCAGCGGAAGTAGTCTCTGCCGACCGTCTGCCATCGCCGGTCTTCGCCCAGCCCAGCCTCAGAGCCAATAAAGTGGAAGTAGGGAATCATCCCGCTGGCAAGGGTCTCGTTCAACCACATCTTCGCCTCGTCGGGAGTCTTAGAAGCGTTACGCCAGCGAACCACCCCAGTCGAATAACCAGCAGTAACATTGGCGGCGGCAAGGTTGCCATCCTGGACGGCATTGGCGACACGGCCCTGAAGGCTGCATCCCCAAACCGCAGGATCGTCGTAGGTGCGGCCCTGATTGTCGCCCTGAAACCATGCAGCAATCCTTGCAAGGCGGTCGAGGTTGGGCCCCGCATGGACATTCCCGCCCAGATTGGCGAAGAAGAAACTGTCAGCCTTCTTCTCTTTAGCTAAAGCGTCGTACCTTTGCCAAAGATCAAAGAGACGATCATTAAACACCCGCCAATAAGCCGGAGTCCCCGTGGGCGGCAACTTGCTGCAAACCCCGCAATGGCACTCGGGAAGGCTGCCCAGCGGAGGCCACCCGTTGGTATAGAAGCAATCGACATCGTAAAGAGAATTGACCTCGCGAATGATGGCAGGCACGTAGTCATCCATGTAAGTCGAAAACATGCACGTCTTGAACAGTCGTGGTTCTTCGCCGTTGAACTGTACCGATCCATCCTTGTTCCGCATGGCCCACTCAGGATGAGCCTCGAGCGCATCGCCCCAGTTAAGGTCGGGACTCATGCGTGCAACGACCCGCATGCCGCGTTTTTTCGCAGCGGCGGTGCACTCGCCAAAGAAATCCCGATTGTTGAGGAACTTTCCGTGTCGATGGAACGGCACCTTCGACCGATAAAACGCAAGAATGCCGGTCACGCTAACAAAGACGAGGTCGGCGCCGGCGGAGTGCCAGTAGTCAGCCCACTCCTCAATGTTCATGACGGCAGGATCATGCTCTGTCATGTTGCTCTGGCCAACGCGGCGAACCTTCTGCTGCCAGGGTTGGGTCGCCGGATCAAGCGGAGCAAGACGCGACGGCAAAGGGATGAGCTTCGGTGCGAGGCCACCTGTCGCAACAGCAGCGACTTCCTCTGCAGAGAAAGCGGCGACAGGGAGGGAGTCGAGCGCGGTCGTCAATGGAAGAGCAACTGCGCCAGTCTTAAGGAAGGTGCGGCGATTCAGCATTGTGGTTCCTTCATTTTTGCCTACGAGGGAAGTGTAATCGGCCAGGTCTCCACATCTGACCTGATCACACTCCGGGTGCCCATTTTCGCTGGTACCCGCCAGAAGCCAACCGTCACTTTATATTTGACAGTCGAATTAATGGAGGTTTAGCATCTCGGAGTTTCTAAACTGAACTTGTTTATAGTTTGAACGTTCTGGGCCCCCCCAAGATCTCTGTCTAGGTTGGAGGCTGATCGTATGAAAATCTCTTCCTCGCGAACAATCTTGCAAATAACAGCCGTCTTCCTGATCGCTGCCTGCCTGACTCTCCTGACATCGTCCATTGCGTACGCTCAGGGATTCGCTCGCCTCTCCGGAACTGTAGCCGACGCCACAGGTGCCGCCGTGCCCAACGCCCACGTCATTGCAACTCGCGTAAGCACTAACGTTCAGACCACCGTCGAAAGCAGCGGCGACGGCAGCTACGTCTTCCCATCACTCGCTCCCGCCGAATACAACCTCTCCGTCTCAGCCTCGGGATTCTCCAACTTCATCCAGCACAACATCGTCCTCCAGGCCGACCAGGCCGTGACCGTCAATGTCGCCCTTCAGGTGGGTGCCACGTCACAAACCATCGACGTCTCCGCCGCGCCCCCGCAGATCGACACCACCACCGGCACGCTCTCGCAGGTGATTGGCGAAAAACGAATCAACGATCTCCCTCTCAATGGCCGCAACGCTGCCGCGCTCACCACTCTGGTTCCTGGAGTCGTAGTCGCATCCAGCGCCAACATTGATCAGGGACAGACCAAGACATTTCCCGTAGTCGCCGCCGTAACCATCAATGGTACCCGCGCCAACCAGGTGAACTACATGCTGGATGGCGGCAACAACGTCGACGAATACACCAATGTCAACGCCCCCTTTCCCATGCCCGATGCACTGCAGGAGTTCAGCGTCCAAACCAGCAACTACAACGCCGAGTACGGCCAGAACGCTGGCGGCGTGGTCAACATCGTCACTGGCAGCGGAACCAACAGGTTTCACGGTAGCGCCTTCGAATACGTCCGCAATCGAGTATTCAATGCTGCCAACTACTTCAGCTACGTGAATGGCGTGAAGACGCGCGATCCTCTCAAACGCAACCAGTTCGGTGGCACCATTGGAGGTCCGGTCTGGATTCCGCATCTTTACGATGGCCGCGATAAGACGTTCTTTTTCTTTGGCGTCCAGTCCACGCGAATTCGCACCAGTGGCGTAGGTGGCACAGCGTTCCTTCCCACACCGGCGCAGCTCGCAGGAACCTTTACCGGCCTCTCAAGCCCCATCCTGAACCCCCAGACCCTGGTGCCGTATCCCTGCACTCCAACCGGCGGCACATACACCTGCACCGTGAATCCGAACGACTACAACAAGTCTTCTCTAGCTTTGTTGAAGTTTCTGCCAACCATTAGCGGGAACGACGGAACCTACCAGTTCTTCCGTCCCGTCAGTCAGAATTTCATGGAGTACACAGCCCGCGTCGACCAGACATTGACCGCAAAGGATCACCTCGAGCTGCGCTATTTTTACGATAGCTTCGACAATGCCGGTGTGCTGGATACGACTGATCTGCTCAGCTACGCCGACGAGTCGGCCATTCGTTACCACAACGCGTTGATCTCGCACACGCATATCTTCAACGACCGGGTGCTCAACAACCTCATCCTCAGCTATCAGATTGTGAACGCTTCGCGCGGACCGCTGCCGGGAGCTCCCAACGTAAACGACCTGGGCGTGAATGTCTGGCAGCCGGCGTTCAAGCAGATCAATCAGATTCAGGCCGCTGGTTTCTTTACCATTGGAGACAATCCGGAAGCTAGCTTCCGCCGCAATAACTACACGCTAGGTGACGATCTGCACTGGGTAGTCGGCAGCCACACCCTTGGTTTCGGTTTTCATGGAGAACTGGCCAAGATTGACGTCGACAACGAGTTCCAGCAGCCCGGTATCTTCGTGTTCAACAGCACCTCGACAATCTCGAACCCCTTGGCTGGTTTCCTGCTCGGCGGGCTGACCAACTTTCAGCAGGCCTCCGGACAATACTTCAATAACCGCTATCACGTCTTGGGCTTTTACGGACAGGACAGTTGGAAGGTGAACCGTCGCCTGACTCTGAACTACGGTCTGCGCTACGAGCCCTTCTTTCCCCAGCATGAGAAGTTCGAGCGGCAGGGAATGTTCAGCCCCGCCGCCCGTGCCGCCGGCACCATCTCGACGACCCATCCGACCGCCCTCGCGGGCTTGCTGTTTCCCGGCGACCAGGGCTTTGTCGAGAACATGGTCAACCCCAGCTATACGCACTTCATGCCTCGTTTCGGCTTCGCGTGGGATACCTTCGGCAACGGCAAGACCAGCATTCGCGGCGGCGGCGGTCAGTTCTACGACACACGCCTGCCCGGTGTATTCGACAACATCTTCGCCAACTCCGTGCCGTTCGTCGCGTCCGTCAACGTCCAGTTCCTGCCTACTGCGCTGGCCAACTTCTCGAACCCGTATGCGAGCGTCGCTGGCGGCAATCCCTTCCCGGCTCCGCAGCCACCGCCGGCGAGTTACTTCACTACGACTAACTATCAGAACTCGAGTTACACTACGTTCAATCCAACGACGTGGCGCCTTCCCGTGACCTACTCGTGGAACCTTGCAGTGGAGCAGCAGCTCACCGGCCAGCTTTCCAGCCGGATCGCCTACGTCGGTTCGCGTAGCAATCATCAGTACGTGCCATCCGATATCAATCCGACCTACAACCAGGGTCCGAACATCGGCAAACGCATCTACTTCTCCACGAATACGCTGCAGAACTACACGCAGCAGATAGCACTGACGGACTCCGGCGGAAACGCGATCTACCACTCGCTGCAGGGCTCGCTTCAAGAGCGCGTCAGCAACGGTCTGACGATGTTCTTCAACTACACCTGGTCGAAGGCGATCGACAACTTCCCGTTCGGCGCATCGGCCACGGCGGTTGTACCGGGGTCCGGCTACGCGCTTCCGATCTACGAGCCCAATTTCAAGCGACTCGACTATGGCCCTTCGGACTATGACCACCGCAACGTGATATCGCTCTCGTACGTATGGATTATGCCGAAGCTTTCAGATGGCAATGCGGTCCTGCGCTACGTGGCGAACGGCTGGCAGACCAACGGCATCTTTGCCTTCCGCAGTGGCGACCCCCTCACTATAACGGGCGCCGGTAACAGCGGAACGAACCTGGGCCGCGAACGCGGTGTGTGGAACGGTCTCAACCCCTACGGCGGCAACGCCTGCGGAACGGTCACTACCGCCTGCAAGTCCTGGCTGAACACGCCGAACTTTTCAGCCAATCCGAGCTATACCGTGAACCTGCCCCTGTCCTACGGCAACATCGTAAAGGGCAGCTTCGTTGGCCCGCAGAACGTCGACTGGGACGTCAGCGCCATGCGCTACTTTCCTGTGCACGAATCCGTGCAGTTCCAATTTCGGGCGGAATTTTTCAACGTGCTGAACCACACCAACTTCGGCGACCCGACCGCGTCGGTGACCAACGGAGCCTTTGGCCGCATCACTTCCACAGCAACCTACGGCGGCGATCCACGCATCGGTCAACTCTCGCTCAAGTTGCTCTTCTAGGACTTGGGGTGTCTTCGGTAAAAGGAACGGAGGAATTCCGTAGTCAATCCTTGACACCCCTGATAACCTCAATCAGGAAACAAGAGTGAAGCCCGGTGTGAGCCGGGCTTCATCGTTTAACGCAATCGTATCGCCCCTCAATGTCATTAGGAGACCTATATGGAAATTCGCCGTCGTCTGTGTCACGCAATCTTGCCGATCGCTCTTGCTGTCTCTGGCCTGTTAGCGGCTCAAACGCCGGCGAGTAGTCCGGCCATCGCATCGCACTACGCCACAGTAGATGGCGTCAAGCTTCATTATCTTCAGGCCGGCCACGGTCCCACACATTGCTCCTCCTGCACGGCTACGCGGAAGACTCCCGCATGTGGAAGCCCGCCATTCCAATCTTCGCTCAAAAGTTCACCGTCATCGCTCCCGACCTTCCGGGCATCGGTGATTCAGATATCCCATCCGACGGCCTCGACATGAAGTCCGCCGCCGTCCGCATCCATGATCTGGTTAAATCACTCGGCATCCAGAAGGCACGCGTCGTAGGTCACGACATCGGGTTGATGGTCGCATACGCCTACGCCGCGCAGTATCCCGCGGAGACCGAAAAGCTCGTCCTGATGGACGCCTTTCTCCCGGGAGTAGCCGGATGGGAGCCCTACTATAACAATCCCAGAAACTGGCACTTCCGCTTCAACGGTCCCACCCCCGAGGCGCTGGTAAGCGGCCGTGAACGAACCTACTTCGAGCATTTCTGGAACGACTTCGCCGCCGACAAAACCCACTCTCTGCCCGAAGCCGATCGCGCAGCCTACGCTCTGGCTTACTCCCGCCCGGGACGCATGCGCGCTGCATGGGCCTACTTCGCGAACTTTCTCACAACGGCTCACGACTTCGAAGCACTCTCTAAAACAAAACTCCCTATGCCTCTCCTCGTTATCGCTGGCGAGAAGGCCAGTGCAGAGACTCTAAGCGCACAGGGCAAACTTGTCGGCTCGAACGTCAACGTGGTCATTCTGAAAAACACCGGCCACTGGCTCATGGAAGAGAATCGCGGCGAAACGATGAGCGCACTCCAGAACTTCCTCTGAAATCCCTGAACAAATTGGGTAGACAAAACCGGATATACAAACCGTTGCCTCATCCTGACTGCAGGGCTGCCCATTCATGCAGTTTCAACGCATGAGTGGGCATTGTGCGAAGGCGCGATTAGCCAGGCCGTCCGACGGCGAGACATCTTAATTACGCGACGGAAAGATACCCTGTAGCGCAATGATGAAGTTGACGCACAGATACGGTTGCACAACCGTTACGGGCTGACCGCCGCCAGTAGAACCGATGGCAGTGGGCGCCATCTGTGCATTGGTGCTGGTCGCGTAGGAAGGCGTGCCGGTCGCCGTATTCGCTTCAGCCCAGAATCCCTTGGCAGGGTCAGAGTTCGAGCCCGGCATAGTGCTGCAGTTAGCCGTATGGCTATGCGCAGGCAAGTTGTTGACGAGAAGCGTGACATGCTCAATACCGCCGCTCTCTCCTATCACGTAATTGCTGGTGCCAGCGCTGTTGCCTTGATGGATGGGGACGCGGCCCTGCAGGTTGGGCAGCGCGAAGTTGGTTCGACCGTCGCCGCCATACATGGTTCCGAGAAGAGAGAAAAGGGCTTGGTTCTGCGCGATGGGCAACAATTGCCCGTTGCATAGCGCCCAGCCCTGCGGCGCAAAATTAAAGCCCACCATCAAAATCTGACCGACAAAGGGATTCATTTTATTGCACTCCTATCCGATATAAAGTTCACCGCTCTATAAGGATCACGGTGTGCTTACGGGGCCGGAAGTTTTCTGCGAACAGGCTCAAAATACATGGATTGTTTCTACGAACGAATCTGATGGAAGATACCACTCGAAAAAGAGCAGAGAATATCGCTCAATGTAGCGAGTCGCGCATCTCCCGGTAAATGGTCACTTAGGAGTATCATCCCGTGTAGTTTTCAGGTATTTCGAGAAGGAGTGCTTGATGCCAGGATATTCAACCGAGTGCCAACCTATCGCTAACAAAATAACCGGTCTCAAGAGCGAAGTCGCTTCACTTCAAAAGCAACTCCAGACCGCCGCGCCGGGAGAGAAGCAGTTCCTCATCTCCCAGATTGAGAAACTCAACAGCCAGATCACACAACAGACGGGCCTGCTCAACAACTGCGTCAAGGAGCACCCATACCATCCGCCACCCCCACCTCCGAAGAACCCCTGCTTAGGGATCCAGGCCGATGCCGACAAGCTCCAGCAAACTCTAGACAACGAGATCCAAAAGGCCCTCGCCCCACTCCAGAAACAACTCCAGACCGCTCCCTCGGGAGAGAAGCCCGGACTACTCCATCAGATTCAGGTCATCCGTCAGCAGTACATGACCGGCCCGCTCGCGCACCAAATAGCCGCAAAGGAAGACGAGTACCACGCCTGCGTCAAAGCCCACGGCGGCCTCTCCGCGATGAACGCCCACTTCAAGGGCAAGGCCACTCTCTTCACCACCAACAGCCACGCTCCCGGCCCGTACACGTCAGACGTCGATATCACGCTCCACTTCGGCGACTGGGACCACTCCGCTGTCACCGTAACTCACTTTCCACCCGTCTCTGTCACCTATGACACCCACACCTTCGCCGGCACTGTAACTACCACTGTCACCATGGAAAGCGGCTCCGGCACCTACGATCCGCAGAACAAGGGCATCAGTATCACCCTCAATCTTTTCTTTCACCACAGCACGAGCCTGGCTGGCGACTCCACGCTCCACATCACCATCGGCGGCGGTCCCATAGGTGCCGACGGTTCGGTCGATGCCTTCGGCGGCGCGCCATTCAAAGGAGGCTTTCTCGGCGGCGACGAGTGCTCCCTCGAAGTCAAAGGCAAGGTAGCACCGCACCCCTGAGGGGGCTGAAGACTCATAGGTACAAGCCAATTTCCACAATGAATCCCTTGACACCCCTGATAACCTTAAATCAGGGGAAATTGAAGCCCGGCAACCCGCCGGGCTTCACAATTTAACCGGAGACTTAGTCAGCCGAAGTCCAGACCTAAAGTATCTGTTTTGAAGACTTTGGATACTTTAGATAGGGGGATGGGGTAGGCTATACTGGCCATCGTCGCACAAGGAGAGAGAACACATGCAGCATCGCATTGTCGGTACCACCATGCCCGTCCTTGAGTTTGCCCTTGATCACAACGACGCCATCATCTCCGAGGCCGGCGAGCTCTCCTGGATGACTCAGTCCATCCAGATGACCACCCACACCCAGCACGCCGGTGGTGGCGGCATCTTCGGAGCCATCCGTCGCGTAGCAGGCGGCGGCTCTCTCTTCATGACCGAGTACCGAGCCTACGGAGCCCCCGGCGAGGTCGCCTTCGCCACTCGCGTCCCCGGCCATATTGTCCCCGTTGAGATCGCGCAAGGCCAGGAATACCTCGTCCACCGCCACGGCTTCCTCTGCGCCACCCCTGCCATCGAACTCGGCATCGGCTTACCAGCAATCTCTCGGCGCGGGCATCTTCGGCGGCGACGGCTTCCGTCTCCAGAAGGTTTCAGGGCAGGGAATCGCGTGGCTCGAGCTCTCCGGCGAAGTCATAGTCAAAGACCTCGCCCCCGGCGAAACCCTCCGTGTTCACCCCGGCCACGTAGGAGCCTTCCAGGGCAGCGTCTCCTTCCAGATCCAGCGCATCCCTGGCATCAGCAACATGATCTTCGGCGGCGACGGAATCTTCCTCGCAGCCCTCGCCGGCCCCGGCCGAGTCTGGCTCCAGACCCTACCCATCTCCCGCCTCGCCCACCAACTCCAGGAGTATCTAAAAGTCGAGCGCGTCCAGCAAACCACCGAAGCCGGAGTAGTAGGAGGCATCCTGGGCTCCATCCTGAACGGAATGAAATGAATAAACCTACCGTGGTCGAGGCATTGTCAGATCCAGATCCTTCGCAGTCATCTGTTTCGTCAGCAAAATGATCTGTCCCACATGCTGCTGCACATGCCCAACCACCTGATAGATCGCATCCAGCACACTGACCTCATGCGTCTGCGGCGTAATCCGTTCCACCAACCGCTCCGGAGGCACAGAAGCAATAATCCCAGTCGCCTCCGTCACCGTAGCTGCAAACTTCTCCATCAACTCAGCCGCACTCAACCCATCAGCCGCACTAAACTCCGCATCCCGCACCCGAACATCCTTAGCCCCACCCACCCCATGCATAATCCACTGCCGCATATTTCCACAAAGATGCAGCACCAGATTCCCCACGGCATTCTCATGAGCCCCATGCCGCTCCCATATCTGCGCATCCGTCAATTTACTCAAACAAACCCGCAGATTCTCCGTCATCCCATCCAGCTTATTGCACGAGTAATCCAGAAACAGAGCAGCAATCACATTGTCCATGTCCAGCATTCTATTCGCACTACAAGCAAACCCCGCGCCAGTTTGACGGGTAGGGGGATAGGGAGAGGAAAAAGTGCACCCCTTGTTGGCGAGGAGATCATCGTAAATGCGTTCGAAGGATTTGTATTGACCAGTCGTAATGATTTCAAGTCGGTTCCTCGTTCTCATGCTTTTCACTCGTCACCGCGCATCGGCTAACTAACTAATTGTGACGCGGTTATAAATAGTTCGCTCAGAGACCTGAAAGACACAATGAGAGTGTCATAGACCTTGTCAAGGGCCAGACCCCAACCTGCAACACAATCCTTCTCGTTTATACCGAAGGTTTGAAGGGCGCTAAGATATTCCGTTCTTCGTTTTGCTGAGAGGTTGTGTGCTCCGTTCACGCGCAGTGTCTGAAGCGCAAAAATGGAATCAATAGCACTGGGGAGCGGACTAGATTGTGACCAAGATTGCGCGACGACCGACGAGTCGTCGATGAAATTGAAGCCTGAGTCTTTGCCCAGAAGAGCCAATTGACAAAGTGCACCAATTTGTCTTCGTACCCGACGGAGCCGGTCGCTGCGTGGATCTCGTATTCGGGTTTGTCCTCGTATGCGATCAGAACCTCGTCCTTCACGAAAACTGTCTCCATCGGCTCAAATCCGCCTTGTTTATACGGATCGACAGGTTCTTCCCGGTCAGGCCATGACAGGATCGGGGTGGCCGCACGAAAACCAGATCCTCCGGAAGGCTTCAGCACAACCGCAGCGCCCCACACTTGCGAAAGCTGTTCGTATTCGAGGCCATGTGTTTTCTTGAACCAAAGCTCACGCCCCGTCTGTTTAAATTCGGAGCCGCCTGCCTTGATAATTGCTGCTACCTCCGGATCACCATTGTCATGCCAGGAACTGAAAAGGAACTTGCTGGGGGGATAGCTGAAGCAGCCCGGAGACTCGGTGTATCGGGCCGCACGCTTGCAACCCTCATCTCCCAGAACGAACTACCCAGTTGCAAGATTGGCCGGAGGAGAATCATCCCGGTTACCGCACTAGAAGCATTTGTAAACCGTGGTTACCAGATCTCGAAGTCGAAAGGAAAGTCAGATGGCCTCGAAGCATAGCTCCAGGTATAAGAAATCCACGAAGAAAGTCCCTCCGGGACGTACAAAATCTACCAAGAAGGTCAGCGCCCCCAAGAATTCGGGCCAGTACTTTGCTCTCCCGGAAACAGAACAAGAGAGATGGAACCGGGTTGTTCACGTAATTTCCAAGATGCGATCCGGAGGTATATCGCTTACACAAGCGTCGCGTGATTTCAATATCGATCGTCGACTGGTCGTGGCCCGTGCGGGCTCTGCCCTAAAGAAGAACAAGAGCGGTCGTTATGTGGTCGGACGCAGCGACAGGCTCCTACGCGTCCTTGTGATCCCCAGTACTGAGGGCTTGAAGGAAGTCGCCGTCCGTGGATCTTCGGCTACCAGCAAACTCGCGGAATACAGCGATGCGGTACAGAGATACCTACGCATAGGGGACTCATTGCCGCTCGGGAAATTTCGAATCGTGAAGCTCAAGGATGAAAAGGGTATCTGTTGCGGCCTGGAGACGGAATGGCACCTTTGAGCTGACATGGATTATCGGTATCGAGATCGCATATCACCACATAAATCAGTGCCGCCCCGAATGAAACTGCTGTTCCCTTAATAACGACTTTGACAAGGTATTTCACCCTTCCCTTGATTGCCAGTTGAGTCTCCACTTGGCCAAGAAGAGAGTCGACATCGAAATGCACTAAGGCTATGTTGTCCAATGGGTACCTTTTCAGCCTGGACGCCCATCTCAGGTTAGCAATGGGATGTGTGCTTATCGGCCAGTGGTCCACGGTCAACTGGCGATACCAGGGGCAACTCACTCATCCAGGTAATCATTCAGCTGTGCAAGTTGAGCTGACTCGGATCGGGAACGGTTAACGCACTTCTGTTGACCCATCCCGCTTCTGTGATTCGGTGTGTGTGTGGAATTTTTACGTCAAGAACTTTTCATTCCATTCGAAGGGGTGCACTTTTCCCGCCTCCTATCCCCCTACCCCGCGCCAGTTTGACCTTAGCGCACGCACACCGTACACTCTAAAGAGGCAGTCAGCGAGTACTACCGCCGCGGCGCCATCAATCTGTTGCCCCCTCGTTCAATGGTAGGACAGTCGGCTCTGAACCGATCAATCGGGGTTCGAATCCCTGGGGGGCAACCAGCTAAGTAATTTATTATCAATATTTTACTATATTCTAGCTCTGACTCTGGTCTACGCGCATTAACTATATAAGCAAGGTATATAAGGTCCAAAGCCGTACTGGAAGAACCGACGGCGTTCGCACTTTGTGCGCGGTACCCTAAACCTGCATCGTATTGATTTTAAAGAAGTGTGAATCCCCGTTCGGATTCTTCCATGGCACTTCTCACCAGGGCTCTTCGGCGCCATAGATTTTTCGACTCCAATCTGGAGCATCGATGGGTGAGTTGGCGATTTATCGCTCATCGAGAAATTAACCGCACTCACGACCGTGGAGCGATCCATAGCTATTAGCTCAACCGGTCGGTTTTGTGACGTTCAACGCATCTTCGCCATTTGCGAACATCACGACGCCTGAGTTCGGGATGAGTTGCTGACGTTTTGTGCAGAGATCGATGAAGCCCTTTGCGGGTTCCTTGCTGACGAATAGGGTGATTTGGAGCTTGGTTTCGTCGGCTGTGGTGAGGAGTTCGACTTCGGTTGCAGCTTGCATCCAGCGCGAGATGTTGGAGTCTTGCTGTGCGAGTTGCAGGAGCGCTTCGGTGGCTTTGAAGAGCAGAGGCGCGGAGATTGGGCACATCTGTATGGGGAGGAATTCGGAGGAGTCGCAGCGAAGATATCCGATGCGAAGGTTGCCTTCGAACTCGGCTATGTGGAGTCTGATTCGGTGTCGGTAGTGCCAGGGGTCGCTGGTGTGCGGCTGCATTTGGGGTAGGTCGGTCAGGCCTGCGCGTTCGAGGGTCTCGCGAAGGATGTTGTGTTTCATCGCGATTTGCGTTGCGTAGTCGGCGTGTTGATAGTGGCAGCCGCCGCACTCCCCGAAGTGGATGCGGTGTGGTTCGCTGCGGCTGACGGATGGTTCGATAATGTTGAGGAGATTTGCTTCTCCGAAGCTGGATTTTTCTTCGCTCTGCCTGGTGCCTCGCAATGCTTTTGTCGAAGGCGCTGTCGATGCCTCGCAGGACGGCTTCGAGAGGTACTCCTGCTTCCTTCCAGGTCTCGATGAGCGCCCAGTCGAGGGTGGAGAGCATGAGCAGGGAGCCTCGACGCTGCTGGAAGCGTTCTTCGATCCCGGTGAAGTAGTTGAAGTAATTCTGCATCGATCCTTCTACAGCTTAGCTAAGGTTGTGGGGGTACCCCCCGGGGGGTGATCAATTTACAAGTTGCTTATTTTCAATCAGATGGAACGGCAGCTTCCGCTAAAATCGTCCAGACAAATGGGTTACAGCTAAAATCGTCATTCTAAAAGGGAAAGCCCCGGCAGCTGACCGAGGCTTCCTTTTTCTGATCTCTATATACAAGTATAGCGGGTTGAGCGGAATTATTCGGCAACGCGAATCGCCTTGATTGGCACGGGTATTTGCTGTTTTGGGGCTTGACAGGTTTTTCGGGTGCGGCGATCCGGTCCGGTCTCGAGATTCCTTGCAGCCTAGAGTTGCAACCGAACCTTCAACCTCGTAAAAACTGCGGCTATCGCGAGGATGAATGCTGTGAAAAGAGCCGATCGTATCGCTCCGGGCCATCCGAAGTTGAAGCGAGTTTCAAAGTAGGTGATGCCCGCAAAAGCGAGGATGAAATAGTAAAAGTCCGGCAGCAGGTAGGTTAGCAATGTGTTCGAGCCGGCAGGACGGGCGAAGAAGGCCAATGCGGTTTGCTTCTTCACGTCGCAGATCCAATAGAGCGCGGTGAAGAGTAAAACTGCGGCTCCGATGCTGTAGAGACACCAAGTGGGCGTTGCTCTGATTTTGGAGATGCCTAACGGGGTGAGGAGCCATCCGGCGGTCATCGTCGAGAAGGCGAATGCTAGTCCTAGAAGGATTCTTTGGCGAAGCGTTTGCCAGCGGTGAGGGTCGAGAAAGATAACGGACGTTACGACGCCTGCCATTGTGATGCAGGCCATGGCTCCGTTGCCGAATGGCCAGAAGTAGAGCGGGAGGTGATGAGTGAAGGTGATCCATTTTTCCGTGCAGAGTGCGTTCAGCGTTAGCAGTGCGATAAACCAGGCGAGCGGAGCCCAGAGCCAGCGGCGTGTCGGGATGTAGAGGATCGCTACGGCGAAGTAAGTGTAGCCGATGAGGCCGAGGATCTCAGGATAGGAGCCGTTGATCCAGGCGACGTGTCCATCGTGCGTGGTGCGGCGAAAGATTGCGAACATTGCAACGGTGAGGACGAGACCGAAGATGCGTAGCCAGCGGTGGAGCGTTGCGTGGCGTTCTCCGTTATAGACGCTGAGGAAGAGTGCGCCGCCTGTGAGAGCCAGAATCGCCCAGGCGTTGGGATCGATGTGCATGAGGTCTCGATCTCCGCTTTCGGCATTGGCTAAGATGAGCCCGAGAACGATGAGGCTGGCAGCTCGGATAACGGCGTGGAGGCAGAGGGATGGCAGGGATGGGTTCTTCTGCATTCTCTGGCGGATGGCGAGGGGGATCGACAAACCGACGATGAAGAGGAAGAAGGGGTAGACCATGTCGACGTAGGTCATGGCGTCGATGTTGGCCTTCATGTGGTAGTTCCACCAGGGTAGGCCGCGGACGCTCGCCAGATCGTTGACGAAGATCATGACCACCATCGTGAGACCGCGGAAGATGTCGATGGAGGCCAGGCGTGATACACCGGATTTCTCCGTGAGGATTACAGACGAGGTTTGTGTGGCCGTGGTCATTTCGTCTCATTATGCACGTCTGGGTTTTTCTGTAGTCCGGTTTTGATGGCGTCGAGCAGCGCGCCTGCGGGGTCGCTGGAGTAATCCCAGAACATCATGCCGCCGAGTTTGTGGTCGAGCACATATCTGGACTTTAGCCCAAGCGATTCAGGGTCTTCATAGGAGACGAAGATCTTTTTTTCGGGGTTGTAGAGATAGGGAACCGATGCGATGGGGTCCCAGTAGCGCACGAAGCCGTTGTTAAGCATGGTGGCTGTGATATTGCCATACTTCGCGAAGGCATTGGGAATCGGCTTTCCTGGTTGAAAGAGGCCGTGATCTGTGTCGGGCACTGCCCCCCATACGTGTCCATAGAAAGGGACACCGAGAATAATCTTTGCGGCTGGGACACCAGCATGTTCAAACTCCTGAACGGACCTGTCGGCAGAGATCTTTTTGGGATCAGCGGGATTGGTGAAGAGAGGTGCGTGGTGCCCGGCGATTGCATCGTCGGTCGGCTCGTAGTAGTCATAGGCCATCAGGTTGACTGTGTCGACGTACTTCTGCACTTTGTTCATTTCGGTATGGGCGAGAAAGTCGGATGAAGCGCCGGCTGCGATCGTGATGTAAAGCCGTCTGTGAAGCTTCTTTTCCTGCTGGTTGAAACGGTGGCGAAGCTCTTTAAGGAGCAGCGTGTAGTTCTGCTTGTCCTCGGGGCGGAAATGGTTGCCGGCACCTACCAGGCCGGGGTACTCCCAGTCGATGTCGAGTCCGTCGAGGTGATTACGATTGATGAACTCAACGACGCTCTCGATGAAGAGATTTCGACTCGGTTTGGTGAGGGCCATGTCGGAAAAATTGCCCGACCACAACCATCCTCCGACGGAGACGAGCACTGTGAGCGAGGGATTTTCCTCCTTCAGGGCAACGAGTGCCGCGAGGTTCCTGTCGTCGTTGGTGAAGCCGTTGACGATACGGCCGCCTTGCAGGTTGGCGAAGGCATAGTTGATGCGCGTTAGCTTCTGTGCAGCGATCTGGCCGGGCTGGATCAGATCGTTTCGCTGAAAGACATAGGCGACTATGACGGGCTTTGGAGTCTGCGCGGTTGCGCCGGCGAGCAAAACGGTACTGCAGGATAGGCCGGAGATGAGAAGCAGCCATTGAATGCTCTGTCGAATTTTATGCAAAACGCGTGAACTCCTTGTGATGATTGCTTCTTCTTTATTAGACGTAGACAATGCGCAATCCGCCGGGAAGGCATGGCCAGTGTAGATTCATACTATGGGATAAGGCGAGCGGCAGTAGGCATCAGTGTATTGCCGCCGCAACGATCACTCCACGAGGGTAAAAAGATCAAACGCATCTGGATGCAGGTTCTCGCAATTTGTTCTATTGGATCGTTTGGCTCTGCGTGCATGGGCCAATTGCACGTTCTGGTTGATCACGTTGGATATGAGACGCGCGCCCCTAAGCAGGCGCTTGTGGTCGGCACAGAGCAGGATCACCCGCAGCAGTTCTCTTTGATTGATGTCGCGACTGGCAAGACCGTATTGACTGGAAACCTGACTCACGATGGTCAGGTCGATGCGTGGGGTGGGCGTGTGTTCTGGACTGCGGATTTTTCTTCGTGGCAAAAGGCTGGTCACTATGCGATTCAGGCGCAATCGGCCGCGGGCGAAGTAAGTTCGTGTTCGTTCGATATTGAAGACGATCTTTTAGAGCGCAATACGCTCTCAAATGTGGTCTTTTACTTCAAGGGACAACGTGCCAGCGGGCTGATGGATCAGGCGGATCGCCATCTTCCGTTGCCTGCGGGCCAGCCGGGCTTTGTGGATGTGCATGGCGGATGGTATGACGCTACGGGTGATTATGGAATTCATCTATCGCACCAAAATCTGACGTCGTACTTTAATCCTCAGCAGGTGCCCCTTGTAGCGTGGACGCTGTTGAAGAGCTATCGCGTGCTCGAGGCGCGGCACGATGACAACTTCAGCGAGTATGAACGACGCTTGCTGGATGAGGGTCTGTTTGGCGCTGATTATCTGGTGCGGATCAAGCGGCCTCATGGCTCGTTTTTCGAAAGCATTACGGCTCCGGGGAAGGATAAGCTGCCGCAAGATCGGGCGATTGGTAATCCGAACTGGCGCACGCAGATTAAGAAGAATGCTTCGGATAGCACTGAGCGTATGCAGCGTGCTGAAAAGCCCGAAGACTTTGAGGCGAGCTTTCGTGCTGGTGGAGGCATGGCCATCGCTGCTCTGGCATTGGCGAGTAGCATGCCGGTCGATGGGGAGTTCACTCGCGTCGATTATCTTCGTGCTGCGGAGGAGGCGTTTCAGTTTCTGGAGGAGCACAATCGCGAACTGCTGAACGATGGGAAGGAAAATATCCTCGACGACTACTGCGCGCTGATTGCGGCTACGGAGTTGTATCGGGCGACGAAGCAGGAACCGTACCGGACTGCTGCGGACCGACGCGCTGCGCATCTGATGGCGCGGATCACTACTATCGAAGGCCATCGTGATTCCTGGCGCGCGGACGACGGCGTACGGCCGTACTTTCATCCTTCCGATGCTGGCCTCCCGATCGTCAGCCTGCTTGAATATGCGCAGATCGCTACGCCGGCGGTGCAGAAAAAGGTGCGCGATGCGGTGGCGCGGTCGCTGCGTTTTGAGCTTGGAGTAACTGCCGAGGTCAATAATCCATTTGGATATGCGCGGCAGCTGGTGCGGATGGGAGACGGAAAGGTTCGCACGGCATTTTTCTTTCCCCATGACACGGAAGCGGCTCCGTGGTGGCAGGGTGAAAATGCGCGGCTGGCTTCGCTGGCCGCTGCGGCTCGCATGGCTGCGCTGTTCTTCGATGATGACCCTGCGTTTCAGTCTCAGCTTGAAGGGTACGCCTGGAACCAGTTGCACTGGATTCTGGGCAGGAATCCCTTTGACACGAGCATGCTGATGGGAAGCGGCCATGGAAATGCAGCGTACATGTTTTTTCGCTCCTATAAGTACACAAGCGCTCCGGGGGCCATCGTAAACGGCATTACTGCCGCCAGCGGCGACGAAGACGGCATCGCTTTCAACGAAGGATACGCTGTGACTGGCAAGGATGAAGACTGGCGCTGGACGGAAGAGTGGTTGCCACATGCGGCGTGGTATCTGTACGCTGTCAGCCTTCCACATCGCTGAGCCCACTATGACAAAAAGTAGAAGCGGAATCGATCGATGTTGGGTGGCCTAGGTCGCGGCTTAACTGGTCGGTCGTGAGGTAGGCACAGGCCTCGGGGAGTTGCCTGCCACTCTGAACAATCGTGCGAAATACCCTACTCATGCGCATAAGCAGGAGGGCCAGCTTATGTGCGATGACTTTATTCACCAGGGCCTGACACATGATCGTCTCCAGGCGGACGTTCGTGGTTAGCTCGGCGGCGACTGTTGTGCTCGGCTCAACGGCTGCGGTCCAGGCTAGAGTTGTGGAGAAAGATGTAAATGTGGATGGCTTCGGGGGTGTCCGACTCGGCATTGTTCTATTCCGAGGACAAAGGAAGTGGCCGGCGGCGCTGGTATGGGCCGATATATCTTGGGGCCGCGGCCCGTGTTTCGCGAAATGGGGCGCAGGCTGGCCCCCGGGGGCTATGTGGTGCTGGTGCCGAACCCGTTCTACTGCAATGCGAAAGCTCCCATCGTGGATTGATCATCCGATTCCTCCAAGCCCGAGGATCGCGCCAAAGTGATGCCTATGGCGACTGCGCTGACGGCGGATGCCAACATCAGCGATGCGAAGGCATACACGGCCTTTCTCGACGATCAGCCACAGACGAACAAGAAGAAAAAGATGGGCGTGCAGGGTTACTGCGTGGGTGGTCCTCTGACGTTTCGCACGGCGGCGACCCGGCCCGACCGAATCGCGCGGCCGCAACGTTTCATGGTGGCGGACTCGTCACAGACAAGCCCGACAGCCCGCACCTGCTGATTCTGCAGATGAAGGCCGAAGTGCTCTGCTGCCTCGCGGACAACGACGATAAGCGCGATCCGGCGGCGAAGGACAAGCTAAACGAATCCTTCACAGCAGCTCACGTCAAGGTGACGGTGGAGGTTTTCGAAGGCTGTAACCATGGATGGACCGTCCGCGGGAGTCAGGTCTATAACGAGGGGGGTCCCGAGCGGGCATGGTCAGAACTGAGTGCGCATGCTAACGACAATGTATGGTCCGCCGCGGGACTGCAAGGAAAAAGCGTGGGCGAGAAGACAAGTCTGCGCAAATGTATTCGGCCTTTAGGTGGAGATCGTCTCTCCTGGCCATGATGAGTTGCGCGCGTGTCTGTCCTTTTAAGTCGGTCGGTTGCTCTTTCGAGACCATTGTCGTTACCAGGCTGCGGACACGCCGTTGTGACTGTTCCTTCGTCGTTGCTGACCCTGTGCAGACTTCGATGGGTGAATTTGATCATCGTCGTGGTGCGGTAAAGTGGGAGCGCGTCAGCGCTTCCAAGCCGAAGGCGTCTTTTCCGCGCTACTCATGCAGGGAGCGCGTTCGCTGTCGGCCGGTAGTCGTTCCCGCTCGACAACACAGCCCATGCGATCCGTGCGAGCTTGTTCGCCATGGCGACTACAACAACGTTCTTGGGAGCTCTGGCGTCGAGTGCATCGAGCCATGCTCCGATCGGTGCTCGGTCGCGCTTGATCCGTAACACGGCAGCTCGTGCTTCATGGATCAGGATCTTGCGCAGGTATACGTTGCCACGCTTACTGATGCCGAGCAGCTTGGCCTTACCTCCGGTTGAGTACTGACGTGGCACGATCCCGAGCCACGCTGCGAAATCCCGGCCCTTGCGAAATGCGGCGCCGTTGCCGATAGCGGCAACGATGGCTGTGGCTACCACGGGGCCGATCCCGGGGATCTGTCGTATCCGCGTGCATCCAGCATCTGCGGCAGAGATCCGTTCGAGCTCATCGTTGAGTCCTTCGATCTGCTGCTCAACGAGCTTCCACTCACCCCACAGCATGTCGATCAGGTCGCGCATCTGTGGCGTCAAGTCAGCTTCTGCGTTCTCCAGAATGTCTGACATGGCGGCCTTTAGCTTCGCCGGCTTCTGCGCAAACACCATGCCGCGTTCGAGCAGAAACGCCCGCAGCTGGTTGATCACCGCCGTTCGACGCGAGATCAGCCGGTCACCAACTCGGTGGATCGCCTGCAGGTCCAGTGGATCATTCGTCTTGATCGGAACAAAGCGCATGTTCTTACGCTCGACGGCCTCGGCAATAGCCTCGGCATCGACGAAGTCGTTCTTGTTCGACTTCACGAAGGGCTTCACAAACTGGGCTGCGATCAGCCGGACATCGTGCCCCTGCTTCCGCAACGCGCGTCCGAGAAAATGCGCTCCAGAACAGGCCTCCAGGCCTATCAGAGAGGTCTGCATGTTCGCGGTAAATGTCAGAAGCTGCTTCCGCGTGAACTTCTTCCGCACGAGCACCTTGCCAGATGCGCCAAGTGCACGAGGTGAAACGTCGTCTTGCCCAGATCGATGCCAACCGAATGTATCTGCATACCGATGGTCCTCCCTGTTAGAAGCTGCCACCACGATCAACCTGCTTCTGCAGGTGAATCAAGCGGCGGACCATCTCATTAGTCGACTTCAGAGGACTGGTCCGCCTCACTTTCGAATAGCCGGGCGCGCATCGCGCTCGTTGAGTTCCTGGGCGAGTCCGATGAGAAGCCCTTCAGGCCCGCGGATGTAGCAGAGCCGTAGCCCAAGACCGGATGGAGCACAAGGTCGGAAAGACGACCTTCAGTGCAGCAACCGGACGCCACGAGAGGGCGGGAGAGTTCGATGCCATCCTTCCGCATTTGAGCAAGCAACAGATCGACCTCATCCCGTCTCAGATGAAGACAATGGTTCAGCAGAACGCTAGATAGCAGTGTCCCGAGCGGACGCCTCATTCGCCGCCAGAGCGTCATACAAAGCCATTTGTTTGGTGTGCACGTTGTTGGTTGAGTCGTAATATTAGTCAAGAGACGAGGACTACATGGTCACTGCTGGCCAACTCTCCGTTGCGATAAGCTCCGAGATACACATACTTGAGAGATAAGAGTGCCAGATATGCAGAGGTTGTTCAGAGCCGTCGCTCCTGCCTGGATTGTGGTCCATCGCAAGTCAGGCCGTTGTGGTACTGCGACAAAGATGAGTTTGGATCGCAACACATTGGCCCGTGGACTGATTGGCAGGACAATCTCAATGCGGAGCTGATGGTCGTTGGCCGAGAATGGGGCGGAGAGAAGAACTACCTCGGGCAGAAGGGCCGGGACCTGGATCGTGACCCCACAAATGGCAACCTGTTACAGCTGATCCATTCGATCGATGAGCCGCTCGGATTCGTGCCGATCGGACCGCCTTCACAATATCAAGGGCCCGGGACGACGTTGTGCGGGCCCCATTACTTTACCAATGCAATGCTTTGCCTTCGACGCGGAGGCGCAAGCAGCAGACGCGATCAGGACTCCCCCGAGCAGAGTTGTTATGACAATTGCTGTTCGCGGTTTCTACGGCGACAGATCGAGTTAGTGCAGCCGCTTGTTGTGGTGACCCTAGGCTTGACGGCGTATAAGGCGACCGCTCGCGGATACGGGATCAGACCGGCGGCTACAATGCATAAGGCTGTGGAGCAACACTCTCCCCAGCTAACCGAAAGAAAGACGCTCGTGCCGGTGTTTCACCCGGGATACTGGGGGTGACTTACGCGCAACAAGCATGATCCTGACCAACAGCGACTGGATTGGCTGAGAGTCAAAACGGCGATTCTGGAGCGCAGAAAGGAAAGCCCTACGACCGGCGGGTGACCAAGCCGTCCCCAATTAAAATTTGCAAGCAAATTGAAAGCATGATTGGGCATTCTGGCACTTTCTGCGTTTTCCTCACTGTCTAAAATCTGTAAGTTACAGATTCTAAATAACCAAAGAGACTCCGGTCCCGTCTCTGGCCACCATTTAGAATCAATCACTTAGCGCGAATGTGATTGCCTGTTCTCCGAGATCATCTTCCGCTCAACCTTCTAAATGTTTGAAAACACTAGATTCACGATGTGCCTGTATCGTTCCCGCCGACACATTCTTCAAAATAGAAGCCTTGTTTTCGTTTGTCCTCTCGCGTACAGCTCGATGCAAGGCTGCATAGCGACTCGCATGGTCCAGACTAAAGAAACCGATTCCTTCGCTTTTGTAGAGTATGAAAATCGGAGTTTCCGATGACTCCGATGTCGATTGTCCGGAATGTTTGGATGGATAAGTCGCGGAGTTGAGGAGCACATGGTGTACAAGGGCTGAACTCAGCGATTACTTGCTGATTCAGAGACATCCAAGGAGGCTCCTCGTGACCAGTATGCACTTCATCGGGTTAGACATCCACAAGAAGACGATCAGCTATTGCGTGAAGGACGTGAGCGGTACGGTTCTTTCTGAAGGCACTATTGCTGCGACTAGAGCACAGCTCGACGATTGGGTGAAGACGTTACCCGTTCCGTGGACCGTGGCCATGGAAGCAACCATGTTTACCGGATGGATCTATGACCATCTTCTGCCTCATGCTGCAGCCGTGAAGGTGGCGCATCCGCTGATGCTGCGGGCGATCGCAGTGGCCAAGAAGAAGAGCGATCGCATCGATGCGAGCAAGATCTGCGACTGTCTTCGATGTGACTTCCTGCCCGAGTGCCACATGGTCTCCACCGAGGTTCGGGAGCGACGTAGGACACTACGCTACCGTAAGCTACTGGTCCGGCAGAACGTACAGTTGCGCAACAAGGTCTCACAGATGCTGATGGAGTCAGGCGTGGTTTACAACAAGCAGAAGCTCCACAAGGTCGGCTACTTCAAGGAACTGATGGAGACCAACCCGGATATCAGCCGCGAGCTGAAGCCGCTGCTGGCGATCTGCCGTGAGACCATCGTCCGGATCGGCAAGACCGAGAGTGCATTGATTCGTTCCCTGCGCCGTGACCCGCTGCTTCATGCTCGTGTCGAACGCCTGATGACTATCCCTGCGGTCGGGCCGATCACCGCTCTGACCTGGGTGCTTGAGGTCGACGATGTAGCTCGCTTTCACTCGGTCAAGCAAGCTGTCAGTTACTGCGGTCTGTGCGGTGCAGAGCGAAGTTCGGCGGAGACGATCAAGCGCATGCCCATCTCTAAACAGAGGAACAAGCATCTGCAATCGGTGTTGATCGAAGCAGCTAAACTGGCTCCTCGCTTGAGCCCTGAACTGGCGTTGGTCTATGACACGGAAAAGCAGAAGGGCCATGCCAATCGAGCCTCGATTGCGGTTGCTCGGAAGCTTGTAGCCTATCTGATTGCGGTGGACCGCAGTGGACGAGAGTTCGTAGTGGCAGGAGAACGAAGAGCAGCGGCCTGAAGCCGCTACGAAGAACGAGCAGATTCATCGAACGCAACCTGCCAGGTCCCGCAGAAGCCGACTGGGCGACGGAGCTACGCTCCCAATGCCTCCTTCGAAATGTTTCGGGACTGGCAGGAAACACTCACTCAATCTTCTGTGAAGGTCTCAACAACCCGATACAGCGAATGGATGTCTGGTTCTGCGTTACGCGCAGGAACCGCGCCGAGAGGCACAACCGCGAAGTGATGAACACGCTCAGTGAAACAACCAGGCGCTCTCCTGAGCGCTACGGGAAAGCCTTGCCCCACTTGACAAAGACTTATCATGGAAGTCGGCTATTCGGACACGTGAATAACTTCCGGTTTCCCCGTAATCCGGGAGTGACCCGGATTACTTCCGCTAAGCCGACTTCCGGGGAGTAATCAGCTTCATTGAGTGAGTTGGCGATTTAGCATCAAGTGACAGGCTGAGGTCTTCATCTTGCTGGAGAGCTAAAGGTGGGGACCGAATCGAAACGCAGCTAGTCTTTACCGAGAAAGTGATTTGCCTGCGCGAGTTCCGGAAGATCTGAATCGGCGTGGCTGCAGTTCGTCAGCAGCCTGCGGTAATGCCGCTCCGCGGCGGCCCGCAGTCCTGCCTTCTGGGCGGAAACAGCGGCGCCGTATTCTGCTCTGAGGCGTCCAGGGGTGGATTTCAGGGCCGATTCATAGGCCGCCAATGCGAGCTTTGGCTGCTTTGCCGAAAGCAACATGTCGCCCAGCATCTCCGGCGCAGGAGCAATGGAGCCTGGACTGACAGGCGATTTTTCGGTTGCGTCTTCCATTGCTGCGGCAGTTCTCATCTCTTTCACGGCCGATTCGTGTTCTCCATCTGCCCACTTGATCCAGGCGCTCACAATCTTCAATTGAACATTCACCTGATCCGCGTCGCCGTCACCGCTCTGCACGAGTGCGTCGCGCAAGGAACGCAGCGGTTGCATTGCTGCCTGCGCCTCCTTAATGTTCCCGAGCCTCGATGCGCCAAGCGCGCGGGCGAAATAAAGAGTCGCCTGAGTCGACGCATATGCGTCCCTTGGGGAGGTTTGTGGAGGCAAGGGAAGGGCCGCCGCAGCGACCCACTGCCGCCGCTCGATCCAATACCGGGCCGGTATCGCATCTGTTGCGTATCGCCCGGCATAGAGGGCCGCATCGCCCGGTTCGACAACGGGAAGTTGTTGGGTTAGTTTGCGGGCTTGCGTTATCCGCCCGGTTTGCAGATACGCATAGACTAGGTAATCCAGAGCGTGTAGCTCGTCGCCAGCCAGCTTCTGTCTTCGCGCGCTGGCGGCCGAGGCGAGGTTTGAGGCAATGGAGTCGTCCCATAAACCGAGCCTCGTAAAAATGTGAGAAGGCATATGCAGGGCGTGAGGTGAGTCAGGAGCAATCTGGGAATACTGCTTCGCCGCATCCAAAGCCAGTGGAGCCAGCACCGGATTATCGTCGGCATGGATAACGTAGTGCGCGACACCCGGATGTTTGGGCTGCTGCAGGATGATCGGTGTGAGAATGAGGGTTGCCTTCTTCTGATTCGCGTAAGTTTTGTCATTCGGCGAAGCATTGGCGATCAGGGAGAGGGCATAAAAGATGGCAGCTTCGCTGTCCTGCGGATACCGGCTGTGCAGCGACTCCATCGCGGTCTCATACCGTTTGGCGCGGATGCTGTGACGTTCAGAGCCAGCATTCTGATAGAAACCCTGAATAGCGCCCAAATAGTCGCGTTCCCTTTGAGTCTTCGGTTCCATCGACAAACCTATTTGAGCGGCTTCCAGGCCTATCCTTAAATCGTCCTTAGTCGGCGGATCCCACAATTGACGGTAGTGGCTCATCGCAATGCCCCACTCTGCCATGCTGCAACTGGGATCTGTGCTCAAGACGTCAGCAAATAACTGCGCTGACTTCCGATAGCCAAAGGAATGTAAAGTCGCCACCGCCAGATCGAATTCGTCGCGCACCTCAGGACCGCATGACGTGTCGAAGTGGACTGTTCCCATCCGGTCCGGCTGGGCCGACGGATGATCATGCTGCGGTGCACATTCTACCCGGTCTGGTGTGAATACCAAGAAGGCCAGGAACCATGCGAAAACAAAGCGCAGCATAACCCGTGTCTCCTCAATCCATGGATCATGGTAGCTGGTCTCGGGCGTTTTGCACTGACGACTTCAGGCCGAGTCACTCGTTGCCTGCCGCAACTCCTCAAACAAAGGTGGCTTGGGCCTTCACGAATCGACCTTTCGGAGTGATCAGAATCCACAGAGCAGCCCAACCATGTCGGTGGGAGCACCCGGCTCCTTTTGCCAAAACGAGTGCGATAGAACGAATCGTGCGGCCCTGCTTGAGATCTGTCCCTGCCCTACTGTGCCACCTCACCCAGGGGTTTGGTGAGTCGAACCTCTATCTCCCGGAAAACTTCTGGAGGTCGGCGAAGGTCACCGCCGGATCGTTGTTGTAATCGGTGAGGCGGGTCTCCTTCGCTCCATTCAATCGCATAAGGCCCGCCTCCGCCGCGCCACCGGCTTACTTCTGACGGCTTCTTCGAACGCGCGCGCCTATCCTCTGTTCCGCTCCACTCTGTTCACGAACGCGCGCCTCCCGGAAAAGCACTAGCGTCATCCAGACACAATTCATGTCCCGGAGGTGCCTTTCTGGCAAGAGCTACAAAGCCTGTTCTCGCAGTCTATTTTGTCGCCTGAAGGACTTGTTGCTTTCTTGGCTTGTCTATTTTCGACAAGTAACTGGATGCGGACGTCCACGCTTGGCGGTAGAGCATCGGGGACTTCGTAATCTAAT
>CAVSOH010000005.1:0-104233 GCA_963729555.1 uncultured Acidobacteriaceae bacterium
TCTTTGCTAGAAGCTCGGCAAGCAGACTCTTCTGGAAGGCAGGATCGAGCTCTGACGAGTGAAGCGCGGTCGCATACTCCGATTGGGCCGCACTCGTGTCCCCTGTTGCAGCCAATGCATCACCCAGAAGCGCATGGGCCTCAGGATTGTTCGGGTCGAGATTCACTGCAATTCGCGCTTCGCGGATCGTACCCTCGACATTGTGTTGCTTCGCAAAATCTGTAGCCGCCCCGACATGTTCGAGTGCCGCGGCAGCCCCTAATCTGAATTGTCCTCGATAGACGTATACTCCGCGATCAATTACCTCTGCCGGTTGGATCGATCTAAATTGAGCGTAGGGGTTCTCCTTGCCAGGTATGTCTGCGCCAGCCAATACCCCATCGCTTATCAGTACCGTGCCTGACACGTTCGGATCTTCACCGAAGCGCATCGTATCGAGTCCCGTCCATGATGCTGATCCTGTCGGCAGTACACGACAGTTGACTCCGTAATCTTTGAAATCCACGGGGCCCTGTGCGAAGTAGGCAAAGTAGCAGGGTTCAGACGGGTGCGTCTCAAGGTACTGTCTGACAGCTCTAAGTTGCTGGCCCCAATCTACATTGGAATCGGAGAGGTACAAATGCGTCTTCGATGGTCCTCCCCAAGCCTCATTCGCGTAGGCCAACAATCCCGGGCGTGCAGTTACTGTTGTGACCAACTGCCAGAGCAGAAGAACAACAAATCCATAGATGAACCTCGGATTCTTGGAAACGAGATACGAGGCGCAGCCCGCGATAAGGATGTAGAGCATCGGGAACATCGGAAACAGATGCCTGTACCCGATGCCGAGGTTGGAAGATGTTGATAGCAGGAAAATGAATAAGGGAGGGACAGTCAGGAAGACAATCTCGCGGCGCATCTGCCACCTGCCTCGAAACACAACAGCCATCGTCAACACCAACAGGATCAGGAACGGCAACGTACTCTTGATGAGGAAAGCAGCTGGGAAATACCAGTGCGGAGCGCCAGCGTAGTCCCGCCCGAAGAGATAACTCGGGATATCGCCCGCTGAGATCTTTGTGTCTGCCAACCCGTAGATATAGGCCTCAGGTAACAGGTGAAATTTGCTCATCATCGTCAACGCACGACGGCTCAGTGGCGAAGTAAGTTTCTGTAGATACTCCGCACTCGTCGGGTTCAACTGGAGAGGGCTGGGTCGAGCCGCATAGCGGAAGTGGTATAGAGTCCAGATGCAACCCACTCCGATCAACGAAATAACTACGATCGCAATGATCAGTCGCCGCGGCGATGGAGACCTGGTACCCGATCGCCAGAAGTCGATGACTGCGATCAGGCACAAGACCGGAACAAGGAACACCCCCGTGAACTTGGCCGTCATAGCCAGGCCGACGGCGAGCCCAACGAGGATCATTCTGGCGACGGTGGGACGTTGCATGTATCTGTAGAACGCATAAACCGAGGCAAGCATTGTGAGCGAGGCCCCAATATCCGTAGTCACGTAGGCGCCGTGGGCAAGGAAATTCGGGTCCAGACAGAAGAGCAGCAGGGCGAACATGGCCGCTTTGTCGCCAAACATTTCCCTGGCGCAGAAGAAGAGCAACGTGGCGAGGAAGGCGGTAAGCAGCGAAGCCATGACCCGTGCAGGTATCAACGTTTGATCGATGCCATTGGCAACCAGGAAACGCTGGCCTAGAACGAAACCCTCCTTCTTGAACTGATCGCTCGTGAATGCCGGTTGCTTGATGTCTCGGTGCAACAGGGGAATAGCGTCCCACATCTTCACCAGCGGCGGAACCTCAGGGTTGTAACCAAAATCTCCCCGCTCCCAGGAGAGCCACCCGGAATAGAGATGCTGTGACTCATCCCAACTCACGGAGTCACGCTTTGCGGTGTGTAAGTTGATGGCAAAGAAAAGGAGGATGACTATAGCTGCTGAAACGGCCGTGACCCGAGACATGCTACGGCTAGGCGCACTCTGAGAGGTGAGAACAGGCATCATCGTGTGTCAGTTTTGCGCTGGAAAGACCTTTCTTAAATGTAACGATACTGGTTGAGATGAGGGGTTGCATAACGGGCATCGTAACGAACCCTCGGCTCGTGGTGAGCCATCCTACCATGGTGGCTTTGAATGATGATTCAGGGCTTAGCACTCATCGAGAATAACTTGCACCGAAAGGCCGACTAGTAATGAAATGCCCGCTTGTGGGAAGCAACGACGGTTGCCGCTTATCCGCACAGAGCATCTCAAAGACTTTTCCACAGAAAAATCTCAAACCAGTGGCATGTTTTTAGAACCCCAAAAATAGCCGTCCACTCACCACACTTGCCACACTTTTCACCGCTAACCAACCACCAACCACCACATTCTGCGCACACCCTTCCCCGAAACCCCTGCAAAAACAGCCTTTTCTCCTCTCCACCACGCACAAAAAAAAATCAGACAAATTAAAGCGCCCCCCCACCAAAGAATCATTGCGACGAAGGCGATCCTGATGCCGTCAGGCTTACAGAGGACGCCTGGGTCTGCTGCAGGAGACGATATCCATCACGGGTCCGTATGTGATACTTCTGCAGGTCTTTGCCTACAAGCTTGACCGTGATCGAGCGCCAGCCATGATTAGAATTTGGCTGCGGGTAGTAACTAAGAGCATAAAGATGCGCCAGATCATCACGGATGGAGGCAAACGCCTGTTTTTCATCTTTCCAATCCTTTGAAAAATAGGCTTTACCACCGGTGGCCTTGCTCATGCGCTCAAAGACGGCAGTGGAAACCGGCTCTTCCTCCGCTTGCCGGGTACTGATCATATAAATGATCGTTCCGGTTGATTGAGCTAACTCGGCTACGTCCTCCGGGGGCACCAGGCTGGCATTGTCAGGGCCGTTGGAGAAGACCACGATTGCCTTGCGTCCCGTCAACTGCGCGGCATCCTTTACTGTCATCAACAGGCAGTTATAGAGTGCAGCGTCATCTCCGGCGACAGTACTACGCACCCCGCGTAAAACCTGGGACCGGTCAGGCGTAAGCGTGGAGACTCGGGAAAGATCGCGGCTATACGAATACAGGGCTACCTTGCTCACGCCTTCCAACGAACGGATAAAGTCGGCAATAGCATCCTGCGCGAATACAAATCCCCGATACATGTAATTACTTGTGTCAAAAAGGATGAACACATTAGCCCCGGCAACCGTCGAGGCTTGAAACTGTCCCTGATTGGCCGCCAACTCCGGCCCACCCGGCTCTACTGTTTAACGGCCCCCTGAGCCCCGCGACTGCTATCCGGACCAACATTGATCAGTCTGCGCGTAGGTTCGTTACCTTCTTCGAACGTAGCAAGTTTTTCTGGGATCTTGTCCTCGACAATCTCGAAGTCTTCGGGACGAAGGCCGCTGACGTAGTTTCCCTTGCGGTCAGTTACAGCTACATTCAGTTGCACCAGCACGACATTGACGCGAATGCGCGATGCGTCATCCTGCGCCCCGGCACCGCCACCGAAGACAAGAATCGAAAATACCGAGAGGAATAGAAAACCTCGCTTTGCCATGGTCCCCCTATTGTGCGTTCCCATCTCTCACCGTCCGCTCTAATGATGTGGTGGCATTCGCCATTGGTGGCAGAGCGATCTTGCCCTGCCGAAGCTCCTCTCCTGTCTCTTCCATAGCGCGCAGCATGGCGGGCCAGTCTTCGAGGTCTGTAGCAAAAATCTTCGCGGTCATCCGTCGCGTTAGTTCGGGAGCAAGCCGGTTCAGCATTACCGGCGAATACCCCATCTCATCCGTCAGGCGAGCCCAATACAAATTGCCGGACTCCCATGACTCGCCGAACAAGCGGCTGGAGTATGCTCCGAAAAACGGAAATGGTTTTACATTCAGCAGCTCGCGAGAGTACGTCCGAGCTAATGTTGGATGAGGAACACCGAAGTCTTTCGCTAGACGCTCATAGCTGACCTCTGCAGGATACTGCTGCAAGAGACTCTCCAATTGTTGACCGGCCGGTCCCAGCGAAGCGCTCTCTCCAGAAAATCTCCTGCGAAACTCAGCGGCCAGATAGAAAGTCTCTGACGGCATCATTCGAAGGCGTATCGCAGCCGGATCATCCCCACGCTGCAAGGCATGTTCCGTCTCTTCCAGCCGTTGCGGTGACATGCGATCCGAAAGAATTCCGATCACCTTACCCCGCAGCGCTACATCTTTTTCCGACGCGACCAAAAGCTCTTCCCCCGATCGTTGATAAAGAGCGGCGGCATGAAGTTCATTCGGACTAATAGCCCACCAGCGCGGAAGTGTTGCGCTAACCAAAAGGTTTGGCACCAGCTCTTTCCAGATCAGGGCCTGGATATTTTCCGGGGCAATGAAATCCTGCTCTGCCATCGCCAGCGCATAAGGCAAGTCAGCCAACGAACCCATCAGATAAGCGCCACCGCCAGCGGGCGTCCCCACCCCTAACAACACAGGAGCCTGCCACAGCCGTTCCGAACCAATCATGGATATTCCTGAAAAGTCGTGCGCACGAATGAAAAGCGGATTGTTGTGGAGAATCTGAGCACCCGGTGGCTCATAGTAGGCATAATTCAAGCCCACCAGAGTGTCCCTCAAAAACGGCGCCAGCTGGCCACGAGCCACTTCCAGTTGTGCGTGCGATCCAGGTGTCTTGATCACTTTCGACAGATCCGTTTGCACTTGCAACTCGGCGTGATGAGTGCTGTAAATTCTTGGTGCCCAATCAATCTTTTCGCTCTTGGTAAATATCGGACGAGGCATCTCGAATTCCCGGAGCTCCCCCGCAAGCCCGAGCATCTTCTCGTCTCTCGGTCGTCCCTGTTCCATCTCATTCAAACCATCGCTTAGAGCGAAAAGCGTATCGATCGAGACCAGGTGCTGGTCGACCAACACCGAGCGAATCTTTCCCGCCAATTCTTCATGCACGCGCTGTCCGTCCGGGCTCTCCTGATGAGGGCCTGCGAGCAAATCGACGATCTCATCTTGCGGACTGTTCGCCTTGGCGCCTGCTGCGAGAAGAATCTCCCCAAACGAAGTATGGGCTGCGTCGAACAGCTGAGTCGAAGAAGAAATCTTCGCAAAGGGGTCGATCGTCTTCAGCCATGAGGCATCCAGTTGACCCCTCGGAATCTCTCCTTGACGAGCAAGTATCTGCCAAAGTCCTATGTTTGCTTGAAAAGCCCCTAGTGCATTTCCGCGCAGCGTCGAATTTGAAATCTTATCAACCCCGTCAGCCACATCCACAAAACGGGCGATAGATGCATCGCTCAACTCCGGAAACTCCGAGAAGATCAAATACCATGTACTGAAGTCCGAAAATCTATCGGCCAGCAAGAGTACGGTTTCCGGAGACAGGCGCCTTTCCGGCGGCCGTGCGCTGTCCAGTTCGCTCGCCATCAGATAGCTCTGCAGCGGCCCGCAATCCGTCACGACACGAGAAAGCGCGGTCATCCCCTCAAGCAACTCCTCGGGATGGTTCCAGCCACGGGCGCGCTTGGCCCAATCACGAATCATCTTGGAATCGGTCTTTTGGCGAAGAATCTGTTTCCAAACCTCGAGATTTCCCGGGACATGCGGATCGCCGTTAGGCTCCCAATCGACACGCGTAAACAGAACCAGGAGATCCGGGCCCTGTCGAAACACGCCCCTTGTCGCGTCCGCATCGGAGCCCGGCGCTCGAAAGGCCTCATACAAATGTTTCATGCGCGGTGCCGCGGTAAGGTGCTCCTGCTGGGTATGACTGACGCGTGACAGAACATCAAAATATGCGGCCAGCCAGCCGCCGTCCTTCATGAGCATGTGTGAAACAAAATCTCCCGGCGAATCCGGACTCGCTCCCACTAGCTCCTTCCAGGCCGGCTCAGCATTCGCTCCTCCAGGCACAATCACGCGTCCTGAGCGAATGCTTATTTGGCTCCCATAAAAATCAAGGCTGGCGGCAACGGGAAGCAATCGTCTAAGCCCCAACGACTGTTCCAACGTTGTCCGGGTCTCAGCATCATTCTTCGCTAACCCCCAATAAAGGCGGGCTATCGCCGGATCGTTGATCAGCACGTCTACTACGCTTCCGTAGTTTTTTCTGTCACCGATGCCAAGCGTAATCCAATCCTTCTCCGTAAACAGCACCGGAACCCGAGTGACCGGATACGAATACGTGAAGGGAGTACCTCTCTGGAGCGCCTCTTCAAGCTCTGTGAGCGGGAAGCCAGAGTCAATCGTGAGAAACGCCCTCTCCGGATTAGCAGTCTCCAGAAAGACATTTTTCTGCCCACAACCTTCCCGCAGCCGGTACCCAAGAATCTGAACCAACGTGCCCGCATCATCGCAGCTGGCAACACGAATCGTGCTGCTTGGTCCAGCCAGAATTTGAAGTTCTCTTGCCTGATGCACATACCGGTCCAACAGAATCAGGAACTCTGTTTGAGCGCCGTTCTGATAGCCCTGCATGTAAACGTTGCGAGCCAGCAACGGCAACACATCGTCAGCGGACACCTTTTGACTGATGGCGGCCATGCGCATAAAAGACCGCAATGGGCCAGGAATGATAATTGTCTCTGCCTTCAGGGGCACAGGTGTGCTGGTGGCAGCAGTGCTGGGCGAAGCAGTGCTAGGTGGTGCAGCAGTGTTTGTCCGGGGTGACGAATAAGGCGCCGGTACCTGGCCGTGACCGTACCCGGACGCACAGATACACAAAGGAATTGCGAGAAAAAGAGTAAACGGACGAAAAGTAGGCTTCATCACTGGATACCTCTTCCGAACCTTTTAAGACTTGCGGTGGCCCGTACAACAGCCCGCATCCCAGGAGCAAAAAGCTTGCGGGAGCAAAACCAGGGAACCGCAAATTACGAGTACAAGCTCGGCTTTAAGCCACGCTCACACCGCTGTCTAACCAGTTCTTATTTTTCGCGGACGAGATATACTTCGGTCCCCGTATCCAGGTCTTTCCAATTTTCAAATCATGAAGCGCGTCGGTTCTTCGTAACCCGATCGCCAATACTCTACTCCCGTCCGCGATGAATTTGCTAGAAAAGAAGTTATCGAAATTGACCCAACACACTTAAATTACAATTGGGCGCCAAGATCGGGCCTTCCTGTCAATCCGTCGGATCTCCGTTGCCGTTGTTTTGCCTCGGCACAACCAAACTCAACAATCGCCATCTCGATCGAAGCAAGAAGCAAGTCTTATCGTCCTTTGCGCATTGGCCCACAACTTCGCGTTACTTTGCCGCACGTTCTCAACACCTGTTCCTGTCCCCTGTTCTCTGAACATGTCCCCCGAACATGTGCTCGCCCTCCCGAAATCCTGTCAAGCCCCTAAACAGCAAATCCCCGCGCCAATCAAGGAGATTCGCGTTGCGTAGTAATTACACCCAATCCGCTATAATGGTTATAGAGATTAAGAAAAGCCCCGGCACACCCACCGGGGCTTTTCCCATCTTTATCGCTTCAAATCGATTCTCGGTGAAAATCGGTGTTAAGCCTTTAGAATGACGATTTTGCCCGTAACCCTTTTATTTGGACGATTTTAGCAGAACCAATTTTCATATCTCATTGTAAAAAGGAGACTTACAAATCGATCCCCCGGGGGGTGCCGCCATTGGTATGCGTCTACATGCATCCTGTAGGCGGTGTATCCTCGTCATCGAACGGAACGCGCTCTTGCTCCCACAGAACCGACCCATAAGCAGGAGCTTGGAGCAGGCGCACACAGCGATTCCACCGAAGGATGGCATCGTCGTTTCCCGCAGGACGAATCTTTTCAGCCTCCGCAAAGGAGCGCAGAGCCTGCTCGAAAAGAGGCAGCAATGTGTGAGGTGGCTGACCGGCATTGAGCTGAGCCTTCGCCCGCCGTTCGCATAGAATCCCTGCGTAGTAGAGCCGTTCATACGGATCGATGAGTTTCTGGAAGACCTCTTCCGTCTCCCCACAACGATCGGACGCACCGCCGGCAAATTGATCCGTAAGGGCGAGCCCGAGTAACCGCAAAGCAAGCTGATGCTGCGGTGCAATCGTCAGGATATCGCGACAGATCGACTCCGCTTCTTCCGGTTCGTTGAGAGAGCGGTAGAGTTCTACCTTCGCAATGGCTTCGGTGATCCCCGCCGTCGAAATGCGTTTGAGTTCGTATTCCATGGCTTTCCTCCGGTCTAGCCTTTTGGAGCGCCGCGAATCTTGCGAACAAGCATAAGCAGCGGATCGTAAAACTCATCCACCACCCGCTCCTTCAGCGGAATGATGGCATTGTCAGTGATATGGATATCTTCGGGACAAACCTCAGTACAGCACTTCGTGATGTTACAGAGGCCAATCCCCAGCTCTTCCTTCAACAGACGCGCACGCGAGGCACCATCCAGCGGATGCATCTCAAGCGAAGCCGTGCGCACGAAGAACCGCGGTCCGCCAAATTGCTCCTGTTTGTCGTGGTCGCGCAAAACGTGGCAGACATTCTGACAAAGGAAGCACTCAATGCATTTACGAAACTCCTGTATGCGATCCACATCACGCTGATGCATCTTCCACTCGACACCACGCCGCGGCTGGAAAGGAGGAATCTTCCGATTGACCTTGAAATTCCACGAAACATCCGTAACCAGATCCTTGATCACAGGGAAAGACTTCATCGGAAAGATGTCGATGGGCTGATCAAGAGGAAGAGAGTCCATCCGAGTCTTGCAAGTGAGTCGAGGCCGACCATTGACCTCAGCCGAGCAAGAGCCGCACTTTCCTGCCTTGCAATTCCACCGCACGGCGAGATCAGGAGCCTGATGCGCCTGAATCCAGTGCAGCGCATCGAGCACCACCATCCCCGGAACGAGCGGCACACGATAGTCGGCAGGCGCTCCACCCTCCTTGTCGCCTCGGAAGACCCGCAACGTCACATCTGCGAACGAGCCCTCAGCCATAGCCAGCCTCCGCTACTTAGCTCCACTATCTTCTGCCAACAGTTGCTTCAGATCGTCCGGTATCTCAAGGACAGGCGTTTCGGCGAGAGTCATCGCACCGGCCTTCTTGACCACGACATTATGCTTCTTTCCCCACGCATCGTCCAGACCGGGAAAATCAATGCGGCTATGCGCTCCCCTGCTCTCTCGCCGAGCAAGCGCACTGCGCGTCACCGCTTCGGAGACAGTCAACATGCTCTGCAAGTCCCTCACCAGATGCCAGCCCGGATTGAAGAGCCGAGATCCTTCAACGCGCACCCGAGCCGCACGCTCCTTCAGCGTCTCGATCTCTGATAAAGCTCTCTGCAGATCTTCCTCGTTGCGAAAGATGCCCACAAGACTCTGCATCGTGCCTTGCAAATCCTCATGAATACTGTACGGACTCTCACCATCCGACCGCTCGAACGGCGCAAGCATCTCCTTTACAGCCTCCTCGATCTGCGACGAATCAATCTCCGGCATCTCACTTCCTTTAGCGTATTCCGCAGCCGCCAATCCCGCTCGCCGGCCAAACACCAGCAGATCGGAGAGCGAATTACCACCCAACCGATTCGCCCCGTGCAGTCCAACAGCAGCCTCTCCCGCCGCGAAGAGCCCTGCAACGGATGACTGTGCCGTCTCTGCATCCACACGAATACCACCCATCATGTAGTGACATGTCGGCCCAACCTCCATCGGCCCTTTGGTAATGTCCACATCCGCCAACTCCAGAAACTGGTGATACATACTTGGCAACTTCCGCTTCACATAATCAGCAGGCTTATGTGAGATATCAAGAAACGCCCCTCCATGCTCAGTGCCACGCCCCTCACGCACCTCAGTGTAGATAGAGCGTGCGACCACATCGCGCGTAGAAAGTTCCAACTTCTTAGGGTCGTAACGCTCCATAAACCGCTCGCCATTCTTGTTACGAAGCACCCCACCTTCGCCACGCACCGCTTCCGTCACCAGAATGCCCTGCACTCCCGGCGGCCAAACCATCCCTGTAGGATGAAACTGCACAAACTCCATATCCATCAGATCCGCACCCGCATCGTAGGCAAGCGCCATACCATCGCCGGTATATTCCCAGGAGTTCGAAGTTATCTTCCAAGCCTTGCCAATTCCACCCGTACAAATGATGACCGACTTAGCCCTGAACACAACAAACCGCCCCTGCTCGCGCCAATAGCCGAAAGCGCCTGCGATACGATCACCATCTTTGAGCAGTTGAGTGACAGTGCACTCCATATAGACATCGATACCCAAGTGCACGCCGCGATCCTGCAAAGTGCGAATCATCTCCAGCCCAGTACGATCACCGACATGACATAACCGCTTATACGTATGTCCACCGAAGGCGCGCTGCAAGATATCGCCATTCTCCGTGCGATCAAACAAAGCGCCCCATTGTTCCAACTCACGCACGCGTTCCGGCGCCTCCTGTGCGTGGAGCTGCGCCATGCGCCAGTTGTTCAGGAATTTTCCGCCGCGCATCGTGTCACGGAAATGCGTACGCCAATCGTCAGACGTATCCACATTAGCCATCGCCGCAGCAATCCCGCCTTCGGCCATCACCGTGTGCGCCTTGCCAAGCAGAGATTTGCACACAACTCCGACCCGAACACCTTGTGCCAACGCCTCAATCGCAGCGCGAAGGCCCGCACCGCCAGCGCCGATGATGAGCACATCGTGTTCGTGTACTTCGTATTTTGAGTTCACAGTAGACGAATATCCTTCAGCACGCCCGAGGAGACCATGCGCACGTAAAGATCAGCCAGACCCACCGAAAAGAGACTCATCCATGCAAAGAGCATGTGGCGTTCGTTCAACCGGCTGAGCCATCCCCAGGCGGTGTGGCGCGGGGGACCAAACTTAGTGCAGGAAAAGCAATCAAGCTTCCCTCCCGCCAGATGACGCAGGGAATGGCAAGAGAAGGTGTAAAGAGTGAGTAAGACGATATTCGCCAGCAACACCAGAGAGCCCACACCAATTCCAAACCCATCCTGAAAAAAGAAAGCGCGAATCGCATCCCACCAGAGGAAAGCGAGAAATATCAATGCAAGATAAAGGAACCAACGATGGAGGTTCTGCAGAATAAACGGAAAGCGAGTCTCGCCGCGGTAAGTGCCTCTGCCTCCTTCGCTTACTGCGCAAGCCGGAGGATGCAGGAAGAACGCTCGATAGTACGCTTTTCGATAGTAGTAGCAGGTCGCCCGGAACCCAAGCGGACCGGCCAGAATCAAAAGCGCCGGTGAAAATCGCCACCAGTGGTGCTCAGGGTCGATCAGCGGAGAATAAAACGGCGAGAGGTAAGGACCCCACGCATAGAATTTCCCTTCGAAGGCTCTAAAGGTAGCGTATATTCCAAACGCACTCAGAATGACGACGACAGGCAGAAGTTCAACCCACCATGCGTCTCGTCGCAACGTACTGCCGAAAACATTGAGTCGACGATCCGCAGAAGATCCCGCCATGGGTACCCCTCACGTCCGTACTAGAGTAGCCACAAAATCAACTTTTGCAAATCAGAATTTTTGACCATTCACTTTCTACCCATCTCAACCTTTTGATGGATGTTGAACATGAGAAGCTCCCGGTACCATGTTGCCTCAATGGAACAGCATAGGCAGCTGGGGTTGGCAGCTACAATCGCCGTCGTTACGGGAGAATCCATCGCGCTCGGCATCTTCCTGACGCCAGCTGCTATGGCGAAATCATTGGGATCGCCTCTGCTGCTAGCAGCAGTATGGTGCGGCATGGGACTGATAGCAATGTGCGGAGCGCTCTGCTATTCGGAACTGGCTGTCCGCTTCCCCCACGCTGGCGGCGAATACGTCTATCTCCGCGAGGGCTATGGCAGCCGCATCGCATTTCTCTATGGATGGATGTCCGCCGCCGTCATGGATCCGGGTCTTGCCGCAGCCCTGGCCATGGGCGCTACGCCCTATCTGTTTTCGCTCTTCGGTGTCTCCCCGCAGGTCAGATTGTGGATTCCTGCCGTTATTCTCCTTTGTCTGGCGGCGTTGAACTATACAGGAACTCAGTTCAGCCGACGGATTATGGCGTCTGCAAACCTGCTCAAGATAGCAGTCTTGTTGTGTCTGGTCGCATGGGCTTGGCTCTCTGGCCACGCGACCGCCGCCAACCTGATGCCCCTCGCAGAACGCCGCAGCGGATCAGAGCCTCTCTTTGGCGCGATTGCCGGAGCGACTGTCAGCGCATTTTTCAGCTTTGGCGGATGGTGGGAAGCAGGCAAGGTTGCCGGAGAGGTGCGCAACCCACGACGCAATCTTCCACTCGCCTTCACCTGTGGAGTATTCCTGGTCACTCTGGTCTATCTGTTAGTGAGCTTCGCATTCCTGTCGGTCGTGCCGCTCGATCGCATCGTCTCGAACACCGCCTTCGTCGCACAATTCGGCGAAGCACTCTTCGGGAGCGTCGGCGGAAAAGTCCTCTCTGCCTGCGTCCTGCTCTCGGTTTTCGGCGGCTTGATGGCACTCACAATGGCGTCGCCGCGCGTCTATTACGCTATGGCGAAAGACGGCGCATTCTTCTCCGCCTTCGGACGACTCCATCCGCGTTTCGGCACACCAGCCAACGCCGTTCTGCTGCAGACCGGCCTGGGTCTTCTCGTTCTATGCTTCGGCGCGTTTGACCGCATTCTCTCCTTCATTATCTTTTCGGCGATCTGTTTTCTAGCCCTGTCCGCCGCGTCTCTCTTCCGGCTCAAGGAGCCTGTAACGCGCTGGTGGTACCCTGCAGCGCCCATCCTCTTCCTCATCGGCTGCACCATAATTAATTTTCTAATCCTGATGCATGATCCCATCCCCGCACTCGTTGGTCTGATCGCAGTATTGTGTGGAGATCCCATTCGACGTCTCTTTTTCTCTACACGAAAGATTTCTGCTACAACTGCCGCTTAGCAAGCTCTAGCTGAAAGGACGTATCACCATGCCCCACATTCAACTTCCCGAAGAACTACCCGGCATCCGCGCTGCAATGGCCTTTCGCCCCGAAACAGCAAAGCCTCTTAACGAATTGGTTGAGGTTTTGCTCCGCGGACCCAATTCCCTCTCGCCAGGAGAGCGAGAACTCATCGCAACCTACGTCTCATCAGAGAACGATTGTTACTACTGCCAAACGATCCACGGCGCAATTGCAGCTGCTAGCCTGAACGAAGATGAAGCACTTGTGAAGAAGGTGAAGCATGATTTTCAAAATGCCGCCATCTCCGACAAGCTGAAGGCGCTCCTCGTCATCGCCGGCCAAGTACAGAAGGGAGGAAAGCACGTTACAGCCGAAGCTGTTGCGCATGCGCGTGACCTCGGCGCAACCGATCTCGAAATCCATGACACCGTACTCATCGCAGCCGCCTTCTGCATGTTTAACCGTTATGTCGATGGCCTTGACACGACGCAACCGCGAGACGAAGCGATGTATCGTGAGCGTGGCAAGCGCGTCGCCCGCGATGGATACGTGACCGTCAGTAAAGAATATCTGCCCGCAGAAGTTTCTAGCTAAACAACCAACATACGAGGATCAGCGACCATGCCACACATATCACTTCCTGAAGGACTGCCAGGCATCAGCAGCGGCTTCGCATTCCGCCCTGAAACAGCCAAGCCGATGCGCGAACTGGCTCACATTCTTTTGCACGGACCTAGCACTCTAACGCCAGCAGAACGCGAACTGATCGCAACGTATGTGTCGAGTCAGAATGACTGCTATTTCTGCCAAACAAGCCACGGCGCTGCCGCAGCCGCCCATCTCGGGGATGATTCGACTCTTGTGGAAGAAGTAAAACAGGACTTTCTTCATGCCAACATTTCAGAAAAGCTCAAAGCGCTTCTCGTGATTGCGGGCCAAGTCCAACAAGGCGGCAAGAATGTCTTGCCACACAGCATAGGAAAAGCACGCCGAGAAGGCGCGACTGACCTTGAGATCCACGACACGGTACTTATCGCAGCGGCCTTCTCCATGTATAACCGCTATGTTGATGGCCTTGCCACATGGCAACCCCGCGATCCGGCCATGTATTCCAGCATGGGAGAACACCTCGCCACGCATGGATACCTGACGCCTTCAGTGAAGTCACCCGCTCTGGAGGTTACAAAATGACCCACCATATGCTCCTGGCAGTAACTTTCACATCGCTCTCCTGTTTCGCCATGGCCGCGGATCGCAGCACCGACATCACGGTCTCGGGCTGGGTCATCGACTCCGCGTGCGCTTACACCAAAGGTCTCGACAAGCCTATCGGCCCAGCTTGCGCCAAAGCATGCGCCCGAAACGGTTCCCCCCTAGTCATCCTGCGAGATGATGGCACTATCTTCATGCCCATCGACAGCAACACACCTTCTTCTTCCCAGAACCCGAGACTGATGCCATTTGCGGGTGAGCGTGTCACAGTCACGGGAAGAGACTACGTTCGCAACGGCTCTCATGGTTTAGTGATAGACAAAATCTTCAGGTGACAGTGAACATTGGAGAAAAAGCTGAACGAGGCGTTCCCAGGCTCCGGATAGCAAGCGTGCCCGAAAACACTACGCTCACCATCAGAACCCGCGCCTGCTAGGTTTCCAATCGCCAGAGAAGGCCGCGCAAAATGGTGGCTAGGCTGGAACGGCTGTGGGTCGTGGAACGAGAGGTTAGGTAGATGACGTATTGCAGATAGGGATGCAGCTTTCTTGATCGAGTAACTCGCTCGCTTGCCAGTTGAACCAAAGGAGCGTTTATGTGCGCGAGGCGGGTCGGAATCAAAGTTCGTTTGAGCAGCCTTATTTTTGCTTTGGGTGACTTCAGAAAACTCAGGTGCAGCCATAGAAAATCTTTGTTCATATGCAACATGCCTTCAAGGGGAGAGGTCGCAAAGCGGCGCAACCATTGCTGTTGCAGGGACGACAAGCTTTCGATTGCTTTCTTGACTTGCGGATTGAGATCGCAACCAAACCAGGCTTGGGCGCAGTAGAAAGCGATCGCCTCAAAGGATCGGAGAGAGGCATCGTGTGTCTCAGCCCATGTCTTCCAGAAGATGTCATCTTCGGCGTGGCGGTGAAGAAAGACAGCCAACTCGTGAACATGATGGAGGATCGAATCCCGAAGGAAAATATTCCGAAGTATATGAAGAGCAAGATAACCGAGGTGGTCGACGGGAGAAAGAGAAGCAAAGGAAAAACCGTCGATGGTGCGCGCGATGCGCCGTTCCCAAAAACCCTCGATTCCAGTTATATGGAAGTAAGAGACGGATTCATTCCAGAAGCAGAAATGCAACTCGATCGACAGTGGCATCTCGGGATCGAATGAATTTTCTCTCCAGCGCCAGTCGCCCATACGATTCATGGTGCGATCATGGTCGGCGTAGGCGTAGCTCTGTTGGTCATTCGGGGTGTAACCAATCCCTTGCAAGGCCATCCGCGCGGATTCGATCATCTCTGGCGGACAGTAAAGATCAAGATCGGATTGTGCGCGCAGACGCGGGTCTTCAACATAGTCAGGAGCCTGAGTGAAGCCCTTAATCACAAGATGGTCGACTCCCGCCCTGTCGAGCGCTTCTGCTGCTTCTGTATAGGTGGCCTTTACGCGCTCGAAGCGCAAGGCGTTGTCAGCGACGTTCGTCTTGAGCCTTTCGACAACCCACGATGGAAAGCCGTCTTCTGGAAGCTGTGCAAGCGATAACGTCAGGTGTCCCAGGTCGCAGAACGCGAGCAGGCTGCCCCACTCATGATCCTCCATCTGAGCCAATGACCCTATATCCGGTTCGCGAAGATGAAGCGCCCTTATGAGGGCAGCGACCTCTCGAGGGACCTTCAAAGGGGGCACGTCAGATGTAATCGTGTGTGCGTTCATAAAAGGTCTACGCCCTTAAGTGTCAATTTCGGTAGCGCTGGTGCAAAGTAGAACGAGAATTTTGTATTGAGGTCGGAGACGACAAGGTTGTGGTCATCGGCGATACAGTCGAGCCGCGTAGTCCTAGTCCGTGACGTGAACGGTAAAGACCATCGATCCATGGCCGCTTCCGCAAAATCTTCCGCACACTCCATGGAAGTCTCCGGAGCGATTTGGCGCGACAGTCACATCGACCGGGTGTCCCTTGAGCATTTCTTGCTTGATCTTCAGGTCAGGAACAACAAGGCTATGAGCAACATCGTCGGAGATCAGCCGAAGTTTGACGGTCTCTCCTCTCTTTAACGTGATTTCGGCGGGGGAAAAAGCAAACCGATGCGCATGTATCTCGATGGTGCGAATCTGATCCTGCGCCAACGATCTTGATGCTTCCTGTGTGACAAGACCAAGCATCAGAAGCGCAGGCAAGGCTCTACGTATGCACTTCACTGTTCAATCCTCTATTTCCGTTTTCAACCTATCGGTACTCGTTATCTCTATGGAAGCCCTGTCTGACGAAGAGACCTACAGATATGCCGATCAACTATCCGACGATCAAGTAGACAAGCACCCCAACGACTTGGACGAAGTCGAGTATAGGAACTCTCGAAACTCGGTTTGTCACCGTAATGTCGACGATTTGTCAAAGTCTTTAACGTGACGAACTTCGCGCGAAATCCCGACAAAGTCGTGACAAATAAAACGAAGCGGCTGGTCAATACTTTGACCTATGTTCCTAATTCCATAACGAAGCACTGAGGCAACGATCAAGAATTGTTCACTGGCAGGATGCTCTCAAATAGGCCAACTGGATTCGGCTTCTGGCGAATCGTTCATAAACTTCCCAGAGCCTCGGTGAAGGCAATCGCACGATACTTCTGATCTGCCATGACACACAAGGTAACAAAAGACATTCTCCTGACAAGTGCCATGAGTCAGAGCTTTAGAGTCGAGTTGCATTTCAATATTTCGGAGAGACAACAATCATGATTATCCTGTCACGATGCGCGACCGTCGTTACACTCATCAGCGCTCTGGCGTTTGTAACAGCCATGTACGGGCAGGCACCTGGGACAGGTGCCATAAGCGGCCACGTCTTTGATGCAGCACGATTGCCTATCGCGAACGCGCAGATATTTGTAGTGAACGAATCAACGCACACTTCGAGAATAGTTGGCACCACTGCTGAGGGCTTCTTTTCGGCGTCTCTGCTTACCCCGGGATCTTATTCGGTGACGGTGCAACAACCCGGCTTTGAAGGGAAAGAAGCACAGAAGGTTCTCGTAGCCGTGGGAGAAATAACTTCACTTGCGTTCACTCTATCGGTCGCGCAACATCATGAGACTGTGCAGGTGAATGCGGGTGTAGAACTTGTGCAGGCGCAGAGCGCGACCCTGGGCCGCTCCGTAGATGACCGGGCCATCCAGGCCTTGCCTCTCGCAAATCGTAACTTCACGCAGATTCTTTCGCTTTCTCCAGGAGTCATTGTCTCGCTGCCCGATGCCACAACTCTTGGGCGGGGCACCCAGAACGTCGCTACCAACGGAAATAAAACGACAGCCAACAATATTCAGTTCAACGGCATCGATGCAAACAATCTTTCGCAAAACTCTGCTGAGAGCGATGGCGAAGAAGTGGGTGTCGCCGTCCCAGCCCCTGACTCCATCCAGGAGTTCAAGGTACAGACTGCAAATTACGATGCCACGTATGGCCGTGGTACCGGTGCAAACGTAGATTTGGTGAGCAAGGCTGGAACAAATCAGTTTCACGGCAGTGCATGGGAGTTCATTCGAAATGACATCTTCAATGCCAATACGTTTTTTCTAAAGCGTTCCGGCCAACCTCGCCCGGTGCTCAAGCAGAACCAATTCGGTGTCTCGCTCGGTGGCCCGATTTTCAAAGACAAGACCTTCTTCTTTGCCGCCTATCAAGGACTCCGCTCCAGCAATGGCCTTGGCAACACTTCGACTGTTTTTCTACCGCAGTTAACCTCCGATCGATCCGCCGCGACGCTTGGAGCTGAGTTTTGCTCGTCGGGGCCGACGAACGCTGGCGGAACGCAACTGGCCTGTGATGGCTCCAACATTAATCCTGTAGCGCTGAAACTGCTCAATTTTAAATTTTCGAATGGCCAGTTCGCTGTGCCGGCTCCGCAGATACTGCTTCCGGCAACTCCCGGGCAGACACCTATAGGCCAAAGTACATTCTCGATCCCGGCAACCTATAAGGAGGACCAGTTCACCGGAAATCTGGATCAGACGATTGCAGCCAAGGATCAGGTGATGGCCCGATTCTTTTACTCCCACGCTCCTACGATTCAACCATTCTCTCCAAATGCAGCGAATTTACCTGGATGGGGAACAAATGAGCTAGATCAAAACGCCATGCTGGTTCTGGGATACACCCACGTCTTCAATTCGAACATGGTGAATCTCGCGCGGTTTGGCTATATGCGCTTCGATGGAATCGCGTCCATTGCCGCTCCCATCTCGACCGCCGATATTGGAACTCAGTCGCCTTTGGGTGTCTCAAGTGCTAACGTTACCGCACCCTACATCAGTGTCAACGGATTATTCATTGTTGGCGCAATAACGCCTTTTCAAGACCAGGTCACCAATACGTTTGTCTGGCAGAATACGCTTTCGATGACGAGCGGGCGCCATTCTCTGCGCATCGGTGTCGAAGCAAAACATCATCAGGTCATGGTGAACCCGCCGTTCGGTGTTGCAGGTGCCATAGAGACGCGGACCTTCAATGATTTTCTGCTTGGTCAGAGTGCCGCGCAGAATGGGAGCCCGAACGCACTCAGCAATGTGCAATTGAGTAATGGCGCTTCAGGAATCTTTCGTAGGGATGAACGTTACAACGATTTAGCTGCATTTGTGCAGGATGACATTCGTCTCTCCTCGCGGGCATCCATCTTTGCTGGCATACGGTACGAGATCTTCGGTGCTCCTACAGAGGAAAACGGACGACTTGCGATCTTCGATCCCTCTATAGCGTCACCTACCGCGCCTCCAAGTGGAACTTTCAGCGGGTTTGCAGTTACACAGAACTTTCCGGGCGCCATACCTGATGGCGTCCTTCGTCTGAATCGCAATGGTCTATGGTCCAACAACTACTTCAATCTTTCACCGCGGATAGGCTTTGCTGTTCGGCTTACAGATAGGCCAACGATCTTGGTACGCGGTGGTTATGGAATCTACTTCGATCGTTTATCGGCGGGGCTGGTAGAGAACCTGGTAAATCAACCTCCATTCGCACTGACACAGACTCTCTCAGATGCACAGAATGGCGCCGCATCTGAGCAGCAGCCATTCAATCCGATACTGCCTCCGACAAGCAGTTATCCAATCTTCATGCCGCGCGTCCCGGGTGGAGCTCAGTCACTCTTTCAGGTTGACCCGAACGTTACCGATCCTTACACGCAGGAATACAACCTGAACATCCAGTCCTCATTCGCTCGCGACTATCTGTTTGAAGTGGGCTATGTGGGGACTCGCTCGCTGCATATTCCTGGGGGAGTCGAATTCAATCAGGCTCTCCTTGCAAGTCCTGAACATCCGATCAAGGGAGAAACTACAAATACCGTTGCCAATATCACGAACCGTTTACCCTTTGACGGCGTAAGCACCGGATCGATTATCTTTCAAACCCGGTTTCCATCGAACTTCAACTCACTGCAGACGAGTCTCACCAAACGCATCAGTCATGGCCTACAGTTTCTCGCCGGCTACACGTGGTCGAAGAGTATGGACGAGACGAGCGGCACTGGAGGCAGCGAAGTCTTTGAGGAGTGGCTGTTATCGAACGATCAGAACAACCCTCGACAGGCCTATGGCCCCACAGATTTTGATCGCACCCATCGCTTCGTATTCAGTCTTGTCTATCAAACACCATCTTTTTCTTCAGCCCCCCGCCTGACTCGAAATATATTGAGCAACTGGCAGGCATCGGCGATTGCTGTTGCACAGTCTGGATCAGCCCTGACAATTCTGGACAGCAACGCGGGACTGGTCTATGGCAACTTTGAGAACCGCGCGCAGAGACCTACTTCCAATCCATTAACACGGGGTTCCCTCTACGATCGCGCGTTGGGACACTATCTGGATGCCAACGCATTCCCTTCCGCTCCCATGGCTCCCAACGGAGTAACAGCGTCGGATACAGATTTCGGCAACAGCAGTACCGGCTTCTTGCGCGGCCCCGGCCAGCACAATCTCGATTTGGCGCTGGAACGTTCCTTCCCGATTTTTGAACGGATGACCTTTCACTTCCGCACAGAGTTCTTCAATATTACTAACACCCCTAACTTTGCGAATCCGAACATCAATCTCAGCTCAGGTCAGGCATTCGGAACAATAACTGGCACTTCAAATAATCCACGCATCATTCAGTTCGCGGGAAAAATCCTCTTCTAGCATGCAAAAACATTCGCGAAACGGTAGAGAAGAACAGCGGTTGCTGACAATTCCAGAAATCGAAGCTATATACGCCAGGTCGGAGCCAATACCTCCCGCCGATCCTGTCTATGCTCGAATGGAGTTCCCCTTCAAGAGAAGGTTTTATCCACTCGGATTTCCGGTAGATATAGTTACGAATGCGGAGGAGGTATTAGAGGCTGCCGCGCAGAGTTGGGCAACCTTCACAGAAGCCTTTCCGACTCCGCCCATACGAATCCAGATAGGCGTTATGGAAGGACTCTCTTCCGAGTGCCCTCCGGCACCAACGTGCCGGGTACAACAACATCTCTTTTCGTACGTTGCCGATCAGGAAAACTTTGGCATGAATGATATGGCTCGCGGCTTTTCCTGTATCTGGCTGACGAAAGCGGCAGTGAGACATCCTAGTTACTTACGGCATTTCTTTCTCGATTGTGCGGTCTTTTGCCAGATTGCAACGCGATGCGCAACTGGAGTGCACGCAGCTTGCGTGATCCGCGACGGCATAGGAGTACTGTTGTGCGGCGACTCCGGTGCTGGGAAATCGACGCTGTCTTATGCCTGCGCCAAAGCTGGCTGGACCTATGTGACAGATGATCTGAGTTTTGTAATTCATGACCGCGATGACCGTTTGGTATCAGGTAACTGCCATCAGTTACGTTTCCGACCATCCGCGGGCTCGATCTTCCCGGAGATTGAAGGCCGCGAGATCACACAGCGCGCGGAAGTTGGCAAACCTTCGATTGAGTTAGGGGCAACGGCATTGCAAAACATAGACCGATCCCAGACAACCGAAATTAAATATGTAGTCTTCCTGAATCGGCGAGAAGGCAACAACGCGGCGATCAGGCCCTACTCAAAAGAAATCGCCAGGCATTTCATAGGACAAGGGCGATTCAGCCCACTGGATTTGATGCCTCGACACTACGAGGCTATTGACAGACTCCTTAAGGCAGACGTCCTGGAACTGCGCTATCGTGATCTCGATTGGGCGATTGAACAGCTCGAAGCACTGGTGGAGACCGCGCGTCCATGACTCCGGGGCGAACGATGCACAAGGCTTCTGTTCGTGATCTCGCCCTATGGAAGCGCGCAGAATCTCGCCTGAGACACTTGAATAGCGGCTTCTGGACCTTATATGCATCGTCATTTCTGATCGACCTCGGGCTTTGTCTTTATCTCTTCATGTTCAGCCTCTTTTTGGTGGAACATCACTTCACAGAGCGAGCCATCGGGTACATCACCGCGGCTTTGACAATCGGCACCCTCGCCGGCACAGTGCCTAGCAGTCTCCTGGCAAAACGTCTGGGACTGCGGACCATGTTGGTGGTGTACATCATCGCTGTTCCTCTGTGTTTTGCATCGCGCGTTTTCCTTCTGCAGATGCCGGCACAGTTGTGGTTGGCATTTCTGAGCGGGATAGCGATGAGCATTTGGTCCGTATGCTTCTCTCCGGCGCTCGCAAAGCTAACAACGCACGAAAACAGAGCATTCGGCTTCAGCATATTTGTCGCTACGGGAATAGGCGCAAGTGCGCTGGCGGGGTTACTCGGCGGTTATCTTCCTGATCAGTTCCGGCGTCTCGTCCGAGCAGGTTCTCAAGTGGATGGAATCAGGATCGTACTGCTGCTGGCATGCATCATCCTCGCTTTTGCCTTGTTTACGATACTCAAACTGCATTTACGTTTGGATGAAACCGCGCAGACAAGCGGCAAGGTGTTCAGCGGATTCCTTGTGCGCTTTCTGGTAGCGATTGCAGTATGGAACTTCGCAATAAATTTCTTTACACCCTTTGCAAATGTTTATCTCTCAAGGCATCTTGGCCTTCCGGTGACGCGCATCGGAGCAATATTTTCGTCTTCCCAGCTGATTCAGGTGGCCGTCATCCTGATGGCTCCTCTTCTTTACCGCAGGGTGGGGCTTGTCACTGGACTTGCAATAACACAACTAGCAACCGCTTCGTTGTTTTGGGGACTTTCGCGGGCATCTGGACTGACGATCGCACCCTACATCTATCTGCTATTGGCCTCGGTGCAATGGACTGCTGGTCCCGGAATTGCTTCACTCTTAATGAATCGCACACCCGAGAAGCACAGAAGCCAGGCTGCTGCGATCCAGAATATTGTGAATCTGGCAACGCAAGCGGGTTCTGCGGCGCTAGCCGGAAAACTTTTTGAGCAATATGGATATTCCGGGCCGCTCGCAGCAAATGCAGGAATAGCCGTTCTGGCTGCCGTCCTGCTGTACACGCTGCTAGGGCGGAATAATCGAAATCATCGCGTGGCGCAGACAGTATTGATGGAAAGCTCAGAAGTCCGGCCCTAAAGACTACAAAGAACACGTTAACCATTCGTAGGTTGTGCGCGGCGACGAAAGCCGAGGCCGGTGCCAGCGCATCACCATAGTCATGGTGAAAGGTTCAGAAAAACTGTAGTCCAATACCGCTCAAGACGCCGCACGCCTCTTCTTACGGTCGATAGCGGCACGTCCATATAGCCTCAAAACGCAAGTGACAATCAATTGACAAAAGACAGACTCTCAGAGAACACATCCGAAGACGCGTATCGCTAATGTAATGCTATGCAGCGATCGATACCGAGCTTTTCTTTTCTGAACAGGGTGCGGTCTATGAGACGAATCGCCCTCGCTCTGGTTTTGTTTTGCTCTGTGAGATACGGGACCGCACAAAACACGCCACTAATCTCCGGCGGGGTTGGTTTTTTGACCTCTACCAATGGCGGTCAAACAACATATCTGCCAATTATCGAGCCGCTGCTCGCTGCCCCCATTGGCGAGCACTTTTTTGTCGAATCGCGAGCAGCACTGGTCGAAGTCTTTTTCCCGAATGGTAATGGTTATAGCCACAGCCATTCCATCGGGCTTACGTATCTGCAGGGAGCCTACCTCGCTTCTCCGCATATCACGGTAGTCGGCGGCAGCTTCCTGATTCCCTTTGGCACCTACAACGAGCGTCTATCGCCAGTTTGGATCAACAATTTACAGGACGGCCCATTGATAGCCAATCTCGGCCTCATGTCTACTGGCACTGGAGTCTGGCGGGATGTTACGCGGATCGGCCATCTCGCGACGAAAATACTCCATCGATTACGCTGCGTACTTCTCCGCTCTAAGTCAAAACGAACAGTTCAATGCCAGGCGTTCCTCCGGCGGCCGCGTCAGCCTTTACCTCCCCGAAAGTCGTCTGGAGATCGGGTTCTCTTATAACCGCCTGCTGCAAGGAACGCAGGAGAACTTTTATGGCACACACGTTTGGTGGCAACCAAAGAACACCGCCCTTCGCCTGCGCTCCGAGTTCGCGCGCGGCGGTCACGCGCAGGGCTACTGGATCGAAGCCGACTATCGCTTGCAACGGTTCGGTGGCCCCGATAGTTGGATTGGGCGCATCGAGCCCGTGTTCCGTATGCAACAAACTTTTCGCCTCGACACAATCGCCAGCGACGGTCTCCCTCTTGTAAACACACAGCGCGCCGACTTCGGATTGAACTACAATCTGCCGCACAACATGAGGATACTCACCAGCTACTCAAGGCAGTTCTCTTCCACCGGCAATACCAATATCTGGGAGACAGGAATTGTCTATCGTTTCCTGTTTCCCGCCTGGAAAGGAAAATGACCATGCGCCAGAGATATCTTTTCGCTGGCTGCCTTGCCTTGGGGGCTGCCTATACGACTTCGTTAGCTGCGTTACAGGCCCAATCGCGCCACACTCCACCACCCACCGCACAAACAGACAAGAAACAGACGGCCTCCACTCCAGGCTCTCAGCAGCAACAGAATGAGGGAGCGCGCATCTTCGAGCAGAACTGCTCACGCTGCCACACAGCTCCGGATGGCTTCTCGCCACGCATCTCCGGTACGGTCGTACGTCACATGCGGATTCGGGCATCGCTCAGCCAACACGACGAACAGGAGCTACTGCGCTTCTTCAATCCGTAAATAGGTCCTGTGATGAAGCCAGGTTCGGGCTACAGAGGAACTCTCCACAGATCCAGCATAATCGGCTGCGCTGCGAGTGCCATCGATGGTCTAATATTTTCTGAATGACCAAACACAATTTTAGCCAGGGACTTACGCGCCGGGATCTCCTGCGCCTCTCAACCGCTGGAGCAACTGCATTAAGCGCCAAACTCGCATTCCCCGAGTGGGTCTCAGCAGCAGCTAAATACCACAGCACTCCTCAGACAGCTTCAAACCTCTACTCCCAGCTCCTGCAAACATGGTGCGACGGACTCCTCGAACATCAGGTGACGGCAATTCAGAATCCCGCCCTTCACGGAGCCCTTCTCTGCCCTGCCTGCGCACTCATCCACGGACGCTGCGGCGACGCTGTCTACCCCCTTCTGCGCGTAGCCCACACCACCGGTAACGCCAAATATCTCAACGCAGCACTCCTCGCACACGAATGGTCCGAGCGACAAGTAAGCCGCGCCGACGGCAGCTGGATCAACGATGTCACTCTCAGTTCGTGGAAAGGCATCACCGTCTTCCACGCCATCTCTCTCGCCGAAGCCCTCCACCACCACGGCACACTCCTCGACACCGCCACGCACCAGCGCTGGACCGACCGTCTCGCCCGCGCCGCAAAGTTCCTCGATGGCTTCATCAGCATCGAAACCGGCAACATCAACTACCCCGTCACCTCCTCCTTTTGCTTCGCCCTCTGCGGCCAGGTTCTCGGCGATCAGCACTACCTCGATCGCGCCCGCCAGCTAGCCCACACCACCCTCGACTACTTCACGCCCAACAACTTCCTTTACGGCGAAGGCCACCCCCTCAAAGGCCTTACTCCAAAACACTGCCACCCAGTAGACCTCGGCTACAACGTCGAGGAGTCTCTTCCCGCCCTGGCCCAGTACGCTCTACTCACCAACGACAAAGCCGTCCTCGATCAAACCATCGCCGCCCTCCGCACCCACATGGAGTTCATGCTCCCCGACGGAGCCTGGGACAACAGTTGGGGCACCCGCAACTACAAGTGGAGTTGGTGGGGCAGCCGCACCAGCGACGGCTGTCATCCCGCCTACGTCCTCCTCGCGCCACACGAGCCAAAGTTCCGCGAAGTCGCCTACCGCAACCTCGAGCTGATGGCCGCCTGCACTCACGACAATCTCCTCTATGGCGGTCCCGACTACTTCACGCACGGCGACCTCCCTTGCATCCACCATACCTTCACCCACGCCAAAGCCCTCGCAACCGTACTCGATAGCGGCGCCGACAACCTCGCCCCCGCGCCGCGCCTCACCCTCCCGCGAGACGAACCTTACGGCCTCAAAACCTATCCCGAAATCGGCACCCATCTCGCCGCCATCGGCCCCTGGCGCGCCACCGTTACCGACTACGACTGGGAGTACATCGAGCATGTCCAATCCGGCAGCGGAGCCTCAGGCGGAGGCCACGTCTCCGGCGGAGCCCTCTCCCTTCTCTTCCATCGCCAACTCGGCCCAATCCTCACCGCCAGCATGACCGAGTACCAGATGATCGAAATCTCCAATCAGCAAACCTTCGGCGATTACCCCCACATGTCACTCGCTCCACGCATCGAGTTCGCCAGCGGCAAAACCTACACCAGCACGAGCGACTTCGCGGCAATCCTGACCTCCACCAGCACCCCCGCCGAAATCACCTTCGACGCCCGAGGCCGCATGCTCACCGCTGCCCATCAACCACCCCCAACCGGAGACCTCCGCTACCACCTCACCTACCATCTCACCGAACCCACCATAGAAATCACGGCCACCGTCGACACCACAGTTCCCTCCCCCGCACCGCTGCGTTTCATCCTTCCCGTCATCTCGCGCTCCAGCGAACCCATCGATTCATCCGACCCCAAAGCAATCCGAATCACCAAACCAACCGGAACCCTGATTGTCCGCACCGACGCTCCCCAAGGCTTCGAACCCACACCAACAGAACGAACATTCAACCTGGTCCCCGGCTTCGAGTGCGCCCCTCTCACAATCACCATGCAACCCGGTAAGCCTGTCCGAATTCAACTCGAATCTCAGCTCCCCACCCAGCAAAAGTCGAGCTTGTAGAAACAGGGATCCTGCAAACTCATCCCAGCTCCCTGCAAAAACCTACACCCTTCCTGCAAACCGCTGGAAGACAGTCCCGAGCTAGCCCATGCTCGAAGCATGAAAACTCCTTCTTGCTTCCTCACGCTCCTTTCGTCGATCGTTGTCACCGCCGCAACGTCGTTCGCCCAACAAGCTAGCCCGCCTGTTCTGTTGCAGGCTCAATCGTTGATCGAGGAAGGCCAGTCCCGCGCTGCGATCGCCCTCCTCGAACCGCTACTCCAACCAGAATCCCATGTGCTCGACGAGACCGGCCACGGCATCGCCTGCAATCTCCTCGGCGCCGCGTACAGCGACTTCGAAGACTACAACAAAGCCCGCCACTCCTACGAAATGGCGATCCAGATCCTCCGCTCGCTACCCAGCCAACAGGTCCAGTATGCCAGCGCGCTCGACGGCCTCGGAGCTGTCGAAGACTCCACAGGACACTTCGACCAGTCGAACGCGCTCCGAACCAGAGCCCGGCATCTTTACGAGAGCTTAGGCAATCATTCCGGCATCGCAGTCACCTCCAGCAACCTTGCGATGATCGCTCTGGAGCAGAAAAATCTAAGCGGAGCCCGCCAAAACATGGCAAAAGCCTTTCACGAGGTACAACTCGCGACGGGCTTTCCAGACAACGATCTCGCAGTCCTGTACACCGTGAAGGGTGCTCTGGCCAACGCCGAACGCGACTTCCGCACAGCGATCACGGCGTACCAGCAGGCAATCGACATCTGGACTCGCAGCCGCGGGCCGCACTTTCTCATGCTGGGCGTTGCCTACGCACTTCTCGGTGATGTGCTCGATAAGCTCGGCGAATACCAGCAGGCAATCTCCGATCTCCACTACGCACTCACGCTCCTGGAAGACGCCCCCGGTAAGGACTCTCAGGCCTATATCAGAGTCGAGTTTGCCTATGCTCACGCACTTCGCGACTCAGGCTCAAAGCAGGAAGCCTCTCTCATCGAGAAAGAAGCAAAGACCACCCTCGCACTGGTTCGCATCCGGCAGTGCACTGGCTGTACCATTAGCGCAGAAAGCTTTCGGTGAGGCTGACGATGAAGCAATTTCTGGCAAATAAAGCCAAATCGATCCCCGACACCTCTGGAACGGGTTCGCTGCATCTTCGTGGAACCATCGCCGCCTTCGTCGCGGCTTTAGTGATGACCTTCCTCACCGCAGCCCAGTGCAGTGGCTATTTAGCTCTCACCCACCACGATCCCTCGTTGACTCCACTGCTCATATTCGGAGCCCTCTATTGGCTCTGGTGGGGAGCCCTTGCTATAGCGATGTGGTGGCTTGCACAGCGCTGGCCCGTCATCCTTACCTGCACAACGCGCACCTTCATCGCGCACGCCGTACTCGCGTGTCTGCTCGGAATGACGCATCTATTCTTGTTGCAGACATTGGTAAATTTCTCCGCCAGGCACTGGGGCAACGAGGGCCCACCGCTGAGCTACTTCAACCTGGTTCGCTTCGGATTCGAGCTCCTGCTCTACGGATTCGTCCTCGGCTTCTCCGGCCTGCTCCACGTGCAGTCGCAAGCCCAGCGCGATGCATTGCGTTCCCTCGAACTGGAGAAGCAGCTCTCACAGGCTCAGCTCAAGGCCCTGCAGATGCAGCTCGAGCCGCACTTCCTCTTCAACACGCTCAACGCAGTAACCTCACTCGTCGAGTTGGGCAGAAACCAGGAGGCCTCCGAGACGCTTGCACATCTCAACACCATTCTGCGAACTACCTTGCAACGAAATACCCCTGAAAAGATCCCCTTCGCGCAAGAACTGCAAGTGGTGGAAAGCTACCTCGCCATCCAGCAGGTACGGTTCGCCGATCGCCTCCGCGTACAGTTCCATACAACCCCCGAGGCGCTCGAAGGTCTCGTCCCTTGTTTCATCCTTCAGCCCATCATCGAGAACGCCATACGTCATGGAATCTCTCACCGCGAAAGCGATGGCCTGCTCGAAACCTCGGTCGAACGTATTGGCGACACGCTCAGTCTCCGCGTCCGGGACAACGGCCCCGGCCTCAACGGCTCGTCGAAGGAGAACAATGGCCACGGCATTGGCATGCGCAACACACGCGAGCGCCTCTGCTACTTCTACCCGGGAGCCCACGACTTCGTCGCCACAGAGCCGGAAACCGGCGGATACGAAGTCACCATCCGGATCCCCTATGAGCGCCAGAGACCACGCGCATGAAGCTCCGGACCATCGTCGCGGACGACGAACCCCTCGCCAGAGATCGTCTCAAACTCCTGCTCTCTCACGATGACGAGATCGAGGTCGTCGCCGAATGCAGAAACGGCAAAGAGACGATCTCACGTCTCAAATCCACACCAGCCGATCTCCTCTTCCTCGACATCCAGATGCCCGGCATTGGAGGCTTCGACGTCATCGACACCCTGGGCATCCCTCGCATGCCCCCGACCGTCTTCGTAACGGCACATCATGAGTTCGCCGTCAAAGCCTTCGCCGTCCAGGCCATCGACTACCTCACCAAACCCATCGAACCCCTTCGACTCCAGGACACCCTCGCCCGCGTAAAAGAGCGCATCGCCGGTAACGCCGCCCTCCTTACCAAAGCGCAGTTGTCCGAGGCACTCGCCGCCTTACGAAACCCCTCTCGCAGCGAAAAACCTTCGCAGGAACGCTTCATCGTCCGCGACGGCGCCAAAGATGTTCTCATCCATGTCAACGACATCGACTGGATCGAAGCAGCCGATTACTACTCCTGCCTGCACGTCAACGGCAGAAAGTACATGCTGCGCGAGAGCATCAAGCAGCTAAGCACCAGGCTTGACCCCGCCAAATTCGTGCGCATCCACCGCTCCGTGATCGTCAAAATCGAACACGTTCAGGAGATTCATCGAGACGGCCGAGCCGATTACTTCGTCATCCTGACCAGCGGCCAGCGGCTCAAGATGAGCAAGGTCGGCTGGAAAAACCTCATCGAAGCCAACTGCGCCCAGTAATATGGTGCGCATATGGAAAGGCATACTTTTCGCCACGACGGACTACGGCTCTCGTATCTCGATTCCGGCGGCGAAGGCCGGGTGCTGATCGCCCTGCACGCGCACGTCATGGAGGCCGTAACCTTTGCTCCCCTGGCCGAAGAGTTGGCACCCGGATGGCGCGTCATCGCTCTCGACCAGCGCGGCCACGGATACTCCGATCACGCTTCCAGCTACACACGCGACGACTATATTGGCGATCTGGAGGCCCTCTTCGAGCATCTGAGCCTCACCGATGCAGTTCTCCTGGGCAACTCCCTCGGTGGCGTCAACGCGTATCAGTTCGCCGCGCGGCATCCTGCCAGGGTCCGTTGCCTCATCATCGAGGACATCGGTACTGAGATCGCGGATAACCTAAGCTTCGTACTCGCCTGGGATGGCCAGTTTACGACCCGTGAGGCCCTCGCAGAGTCTATAGGTCCACGATTCTTACCCTACCTCAAAGACGCGTTCCGCAAGACCCCTACCGGATGGAAACTCGCATTCGATCCCCAGGACATCGTAACCTCCGGAAGATGCCTGGCCGGAGATCACTGGCAGGACTGGATCGCCACCCAGTGTCCAGCCCTACTCCTCCGCGGACGCGACAGCAACGTGACCACCCAGGCTGCTGCCGAGCAAATGGCCTCCCGTCGCCCGAATACCCGTCTGGAAACCCTCGATGGCGGACACATCCTCCACGCCGATAACCCAACCGGCTTCTCAAACGCGGTTAACGAATTTCTCCAGCGGTTCCTCTAAAGGGCACCTTGCCATGCCATCCAATCAACATCAAAACTCTTGACATGCTTGATCTACTTATTAGAGATACAAGAGAAGCCACGCCATAAAACCGGACTTTTTACATATACAAAGTGCAACCGAAGTCCAGACTTAAGCCTTTTTGTTTGAAGACTTTGAGACTTACAGTACCCGAAGGGGGAGTCTAAGAAAATTACGAAGCACGGTCAACCGCCGTCAACTCGCTCGTGCCCGATTTGAGCGAGTGAACGATTCCGGCAGCGCGCTCCAGAATCAGGCCCACCTGGTGGTCATTGTGGTAGCCATCACGTTGACCGCGAGCATGACCAGCCGCGGCAATACGCGCCCGAGCAACCTCATCCGGCAGGTACCGCCGAATCTTCTGAACGCACTCATCAAAGCTGGAGAAAAAGACCGCCTCTTCGTCCTCCCGAAAACGCTGCATGTGTCCATCAGAGCGCTCGGCAAGCAAAAAGCCCCCGCACCCAGCGATCTCAAAGCTCTTATGCACAAACTCATCCTGATTGGAGTGAGTAATGAAGCTGAGATTGATCTTCGATCGCCAGATAGCCTCGCGATACTTCTGCTGGTGGAGTTCCCCCTCGCGGTAGAGAGCAGCGAAGACCTCAGGAGCAAGAGCCTGCTGCCAGTAGTGCTGGCTGCCTGAAATGGTTACGGGAAACTCGCCCGAAAGCCGGCGAAGGGTCTCGGCGCGGTCGTCATAAGGCGTACCAACAAAGGAGACCTCACGGTCGCGATCCCGATCCGACCACCCAGGCGGCGGCGGAAAGTGAAGAGTAGGCTCATACGCAGTCTGGATCTTGATGACGTCCCGCGCCCCCCGGCCCCGGTAGTCGGCAATATTCTTATCCCGCTGGACAACATGAAGATCGTAGTGAGGAATGTCCTTCATGTAGAGCCGCCAGCCAGGATCCCGACGCGTACCGAACGGATTGTCGATCATGTAACTGACGGTAGCGACACCGAGGGAACGCAGACGATCAAGCGTTCCAGGACGCATCGCGAGAAGCTTATCTGCCCAAAGGATATCGGGCTTCTCCTGTTGGGCCAGCCGAAGGATGTCACGATTGAGGCGGTCGACCGAAGGGCCGGCAGCAAGTCGAAAAGCGATCTTGCGAAGTACAGGATTGCGCGGCTGATAATCGTAATCGTTCAACGGGATTACGTGATGGCCGAGACGTTCCAACGCCCACAAGCGATAGAGCGAGGAGTCATTTATGGAGAGGCCCGCAGCATAGAGAATCTTCATCCAGCCTTAGTGTAGCCCGAAGCAATAGCTACTGAAATAACGAAGAATGCACGCCTGAGCCAAAGCTTACAGCGGATCGCATCGATCTCGGGGCATGCCCTTAAGCCGACCAGCGCGAAGCCACCACCTCATCCGACCCACCGCGCAAAGAAGGAGCATTCAAAGACCCAAACCTCTCCTCCCGAGTCCGCAGTTCACGCGGCAAAACCCGTCCGGCCTCCGGATCGCGAGCAACGATGATCCATGCATCGCGAACATTTCGAATGCATGAGATAACCTCCTGAAACTGCTCCGTCGATTCAAAGTGAGACGCTTCAAGCGTCAACGTAAACATCGCTGCATAAAAGTCGCTGAGCGAAGCCGCAACGCTGTCACCAACATCTGGACGAAGACGCGCCTGAAGATACGTCAGAATATCGACAACCTTCTTCACAGCAACTCGCCGTCCATGCATGTCCTCAGCCTCGACACACTGCATCGCTCTGTAGAGAAAACGAATCGCCCCGTCGTACAGCGCAACCACGAGTTCAACCCCCGTCGCCCCCGCCAAAGCCTGTTCCTGATAACTCGTATGGCCCACGCTCAACTCCCGTTCCCCGTGTTGTAGCCCGTAATCGCGCTATACATTTCGTTGACTTCGTTCAACTGGCTCGGGATCGACTGCAGAATCTCGTTCGCAGTATTCAGCTCATCCGTGAGTTGCGTCTTCTGCGCAGCCAGTACAGCATCCTCATTGCTGATGTCCGTGTTGAGCGCCGCCTCTTGGGCGCTGTTCTGCTGTTGTGCCAGATACACCGCGCCATTCGGCGCCTGCGTGCCAAGGTTATTCAACGTCGCGGCCATCGTCTGACCAAAGCTCCCTGAGTTCTGTAGAAAACCAGTTACGTCGGAGAAGTTCGAATTCAGCACACTATTCAGCGTGTCCGCATTTAAAGTCAGCGTTCCATCATTGTTCATCCCGATGCCCAGCTGAGTGATGTTGCTGATCGAACCGCTCGCTGCACCTCCAAAGAGCGATCCCGTGAGCTGACTCTGAATCATCGCCAGTGTCGGATTTCCATACAGTGGTTCCGCATTGCCGCTCGAGTCATTCCCCTCCTGCGTATTGATGTCCTTCATCACCGCGTTATATGCAGTCACAAAGCTGTTCACAGCCGTGGCAATGTCCGTATTGTCATTCGTGATCTCCACTTGCACGTCTGTTCCAGCCGATGAACCCAGCAGTTGAAACGTAACCCCGGAGATCGCATTGCTCACCGTGTTGGACGGACTCGTCACCGAAACCCCATCCACTGTCAAACTGGCATCCTGTCCAGTCTGACCAACCTGAAACGTTATGGCCCCCGAAGACGCACCCGACAACGAGCTTGTGACCGCCAATTGACCAGCCGCGCCGCTGGTTCCGCTCACCAGCGAGAGCCGCGATCCCGATGAATCGGTGATCACACTTGCCTTCACACCAATGTCCGCCGCGTTGATGGCAGCAGACAAGGTAGCAAGCGTATCGTCGCTGCTGTCAATGTCAAACTCTTGTCCCTGAATAGTGACGCTGCCGGAAAGTGTATCCCCCGCATTCGAGATCGCACCCGAAACCTCCGACGACGTCTGCGCCAGCGAATTAATCACGACAGTGTGACTACCAGCCGCCGCAGTAGCATCGGCAGAGGTAAGACTTAGCAGATCGGTATTCGAGCTCGACCCCTGCTTCTCCGCAAAAATCCCTTGAAAGTCCGTAAGTGCCTGCAGACTCGTCGTGAGCGTCGAGAGATCCGATCCCAGCGAAGTGAAGACAGTATCCTGAGCCTGCAACGCCGTCAACTGGCTCTTCCACGGAGTCTCTATAGCCTGCTCCGACGCCTGAATCTGCGTCACAGTCGACGCCACATCAAATCCCTGGCCGCTTGTAGCCGCCCCAAAACTCAACCCAACTGTTCCCATGTCACCTTCCAACTCCGTCCGCTCTGGCTCGTAGCAATAGCCATACCACTCTCGCTCTCAGAAAATTAGAAGCAGCTAAGTTAGCCGAAAACCGAAGCAACGGCGACCTGGCCACATCGCCCGGCCACCGTCGCTTCCGAAAGACTACTGCAGCAGCTTCAAAATCTCCTGCTGCACGCTGTTCGCCTGTGCAAGAGCGCTGATACCGGTCTGGCTTAGCACCTGGTACTTAGCCAGATCGCTGGTCGCCTGACCGTAGTTGGTCGAACGCACGTTGCTCTCAGCAGAAGAAAGATTTACCTCTTCCGAGCTGGCAACGTTCGCAGCCGCATTCAACTGGTTGATGTTCGCGCCAATCGCACCACGCTGATTGGCAACATCAGCGATCGCGTCAGTGATTTTGCTCAACGCGGTCTGGGCAGCAGTCTGGCTTGTCAGCACCTGTGCGGAGAGATCGATTCCAGCTCCGCCGCCCGTCGCGGTACCGATGCTTGCATTGGTAAGCGCCCCAACCGTCGCCGCGATCGTCGTAGTCCCTGCAGTTGTTCCGTCACTGACAACGAAATCGGTTGCGGTTGCCGAGAACACACCCGTGCTGTTGAAGTTCGTGGAGCTACCGATATTTCCGATCTCGGTGACAATGCTCTGAAACTCCGTATCAGCCGCACTCGACTGCGCAGCCGTCAAGCCGCCGTTAGATGCCTCGGTGGCCAGAGTAACGGCACGATCAAGCAGGTTCGTCACCTGCGACAGAGCGCCATCGGCGGTCTGCAGCAAGCCCACGCCGTTCGTTGCATTCTGAGCCGATTGTGTCAGAGCGGCTTCATTTGCGTGAAGGCCGTCTGCAACGGACAGACCGGCCGCATCGTCCGCACCGCTGTTGATGCGCGAACCCGAGGAAAGCTGCTGGAGAACAGACTGCAGGCTGCTCTGCGTCTGGTTGAGATTATTCTCTGCATAAGTAGCTGCAACGTTGGTAAGAATACCCAAGGCCATGTAGAAACGCTCCTGTAATGACTCGATTTGAGTTACCGCGCTGCCTGGCCCAGCAACTGACCCCGGGAGACCACAGCGCTTACAGCCTCTATGGCTTCCAGTTCATCTGGCGGAAGGCTCCGCGTTCCCACACCTCATCGGCTTGCTCCGCGGGCACTTTAGCTACGCGGTCATTTCTTCCCTCTACAACTACAAGCCGCGAATCTCTATTGAAGAGACCTTCTCCGCCGATGAAAGCCATGAGAGGAATTCTTCGCATGATTGAACTCACACGTCTGAACGGCGGACATCTCACCGTAAACTGCGATCTGATCAAGCACGCCGAGTCTGCGCCGGACACAGTCCTTACCTTAATCACTGGCGAAAAGCTCGTTGTTCTCGAGCCATGCAGCGAAATCGCCGAGCGAACACTCGCCTATCGCGCGCGCGTCCTACGAGCTGCGTGGCCTGAGGCCGCAACCTCTCTCGGAGCCAAGGCTGCGCATGATGCTTCGGCCTTGTTACGTGAAATCAAACACGAAGTTTCGGAAGACTAAGCGAAAACTCGCTACTGGAAGGAAGTCTTATGGATATAGCCAGCATCGGCGGCATCGCTCTAGCCATCATCGGCATTCTTGCCGGCATGATGATCGAAGGCGGCAGCGTCTCTCAGATTACGCAGCCGACCGCAGCCTTGATCGTCATTGGCGGAACCGCGGGAGCAGTACTGCTGCAGTTCCCGCTGAAGACCTCGCTCACCGCCTTGAAGCAAGTGATGAAGATCTTCTTCTCGAACGGAGCCAACGGAGAAGGAACACTGCAGCAACTGGTCAGGTTTGCCAACAAAGCGCGCAAAAGCGGCATCGTCTCTCTCGACCAGGATCTCCCGAGCGTCGAAGATCCTTTTCTCAAGCAGGCCTTGATGCTCGCCATCGACGGAACGGAGCCAAGCGAGGTCCGCAAGATCATGCAGATGGAACTCGACAACAAGACCGAGATGGAAGAGAAGATTCCGCAGGTCTTTGAAGCCGCCGGCGGATACTCGCCAACAGTCGGAATCATCGGCGCTGTCCTCGGCCTCATCCAGGTGATGCAGCACCTCGACAACATAGACGAGGTCGGCCGCGGCATTGCCGTTGCTTTCGTCGCGACCATCTACGGAGTTGCGCTGGCAAACCTCATCTGTCTGCCTGTAGCGGGCAAACTGAAGATTCGTCATCGTGAGGAGCAGATGATCAAGGAGATGATGCTGGAAGGCGTCATTTCCATCCTTGAAGGCATGAATCCTCGCATGATCGAGACCAAGCTCCGCACATTTCTCTTCGATAGCAAACCTGCGGAGAAGACAGTAGAGGCCACCACATGAGCCGCAAGAAGAAACACGAACACGTCAACCACGAGCGTTGGCTAGTCTCCTACGCTGACTTCATCACGTTGCTGTTCGCTTTCTTTGTCGTTCTGTTTGCGTCGAGCCAGTCCGACAAGAAGAAACAGCTCCAGATCTCCGCGGCGATGCAGTCAGCCTTTAAGCCACTCGGAATCTTCGAATCACACTCTAAGACTCCGGCACTGACCGACGTCAGCACAGCCGCAGCAAATGCGCCGCCAGCGGCATTAACGCTTCCTCTCACCTCAGTTAGCACGGAGTCGCCTGAAGAGACCGAGAAACATCTTTCGCAGTGGCTGCAGGCAAAGATCGCAGCCGGCATGATTTCGCCAGGAAGCGTCACCATGCGCGTCACACCGGAAGGCTTGGTGATCTCGCTGCACGAGGCGGGATTCTTCCCTTCAGGCTCAGCCGAGGTGCGCCCCGCGTCCCTCCCAATGCTGATGAGCCTCGCGGCCACTCTGCCTTCGGGGCCACTCCGTGTCGAGGGACACACCGACAATGTACCGATTCACACGACGCAATTCGCCACAAACTGGGAGCTTTCCACAGCGCGAGCAAGCGCCATCGCTCGGCTGCTGCTCGAACACGGTTCCATCGATCCGGCGTCGCTATCAGCTGCTGGATATGCCGAGTTTCATCCAGTAGCGGACAACGCGACCGAGTTGGGACGGGCGCAGAATCGCCGCGTAGACGTCATTCTTTTGCGACGCCCAGCACCTTTACGATGATCCGCTTCCGGCGCTGGCCATCGAACTCCGCATAGAAGATACGCTGCCATGTTCCGAGGTCGAGCCTCCCCTTCGTCACCGGCAACGTCGTCTCGTGATGCAGCAGCAGCGCTTTAAGATGCGCGTCGGCATTGTCTTCGCCGGTGCGATGATGCTTGTAATCCGGCTTGGCCGGAGCCAGCCTTTCAAGCCACGTGCTGATGTCTTCGATCAGACCGTCTTCGTGATCGTTGACATAGATGGCTGCCGTAATATGCATCGGGGAGACAAAGCAGAGTCCATCATCGATGCCACTGCGGCGCACAATCTCCTCGACCTGCGGCGTGATGTGGACCATCTCATAACGCTCTTCCGTATTGAAGGTTAGATATTCAGTATGGGCTTTCATGTTCGCCATGTTCGGTACATCCCCCGTAGATCAATTTATAAATCTCGCGAGCCGTCTTTTTAGATTTACACTCGAATTATGGTTGACGGTCTGCTGTGCGGATCGTCTAACGGCACAACGGTGAGAACGACCTTCTACAGCTTCGTAGCGATTGTTTGCCTGCTGACCTTGTTCGTCAGCTCTGCCTGCATGACCGCAAGCGCTTACGATGCTGTCTCGATGGCCCAACATTCGCAAGATCCCTGCAGCCACTGCTCGAAGCATGCACCGGCAACGCAGGACACGAACAGCTGCTGTGTCGCCCACCATCAACCTGGTTCGACAACTACGTCGACAGAGATGGTACAGCCCGCCGCTACATCCAGCAGGGTACGTTCGTCATTTCCCACTTCTCACCGCTACCATCGCTCCTTCCTTGAGCCGTTCTGCCGCCCCGCCCCCAAACCCTCCTCGTATCGCACTTCGCATCTGATTCTCACTCCTGACTCTTCGCCATACTGCGACCTTCGTTAGCGTCGCTCGCGAATCGATGTATCCCCAAGAGAGAAATCTGCTATGCCCCGTAGCCTGTCTACGACTTTATTCTTATTCGCGTTTCTGTTGCGCGCTTCCTCCGCGCACGCGCAGCAGCCAACGATGCCGGACATGCCCGGAATGGATATGGGCTCGAAGCCCCACGAGCAACCGCAGGCCCCTATGAAGATGATTGGAGCAGCCCACCAACCTGATCGACGCGCAGCTGAACCATCTCTCGTCCGGCACAAGCATCGAGCCTGCATCGACTCCGATGAACATGATCATGACGCACCGCGCTGGCTGGATGCTCATGCTGCACGGCACTGTCTTCGTCGCCAACATACAGCAGCATGCTGGCGAGAATCAGACGGAGACTTCGACTGGCGAGCCGGAAGCGCGACGCGGCGGGAACAAATTTTTCTCGACCAACTGGATTATGCCAATGGCGATGAGGCAGCTTGGTCCGGGGCAGCTTACCCTCCGCGCGATGTTCTCCCTCGAGCCCGCCACGATCACCGGCCGCCAGTATCCATTGCTCTTCCAGCAGGGCGAGACGGCCTTCGGCAAGCCGATCATCGACGGCCAGCATCCGCACAACTTCTTCATGGAGGTCGCCGCCCTCTATGACATCCGAACAAGCGAACACACCCTGCTGAGCTTCTACGCCGCGCCGGTCGGCGATCCCGCGATCGGGCCAACAGCCTATCCGCATCGCATGTCAGCATCGGAAAATCCAGTCGCGGCGCTGGGCCACCACCAGCAGGACTCAACTCACATCGCATTCAACGTAGTGACTGCAGGATTCACATGGCGAAGCCTCCGCATAGAAGCGTCAGGCTTTCACGGAGGAGAACCGGGGGAGCAACGCTGGCAGTTTCAGCCCTCATCCAACGGTCTCGCCATAGACAGCTACTCGACACGCATAACATTCTCCCCAGCGCCAAACTGGAGCGGCCAGTATTCGATTGCCCACATCACTAGCCCCGAAGCCCTCTACCCCGGTGAAGACCAGCAGCGGCAGACGGCATCCGCAATGTACAACCGGCCATTCGGCGCAAAGGACAGCAACGGAAACAGCAACGGCAATTGGTCAAGCACGCTGCTCTGGGGGCGAACCCGTTCTCTCTCCGACAACGCCAGGACAAACAGCTACCTCGCCGAGTCGCTAGTGAAATTCGCGAGCCGCAATTACGTCTGGACAAGAATCGAAAACGCAGGCCGCTCCAACGAGCTACTCATTTCACCAGGAAATCCTCTACCACCGGATTTCACCGAGGAGCCGATCGGTCACGTCCAGGCATACACCTTTGGCTACGACCACGACTTCCACCTGGCGTCTCATCTGATGGCCGCTCCCGGCGCACAATTCACGGTCTACTCAACACCAGAAGCTCTCCGCTCGACCTACGGCGACCATCCATTCGGCGTCGTCATGTTTGTTCGGTTTCGACTGATCCAGTGATTCATTGCGCAGGACCATCTACAGTAAAAAGCATGACCATCTATGTAGCCACGACGAACCCGGGCAAGCTGCGCGACTTTGCCGCCGCCGCCGATCCACGCATCACACTACTCCCCTTGCCGGGACTGAAGGAACTGGACGCGCCTGCCGAAGACGAACCGACCTTTGAAGGAAACGCCCGCATAAAGGCGATCTACTACTCCGAACATCTGCCGGGCGAGATCGTGATGGCAGACGACTCCGGTCTTGAGGTTGACGCGCTCGACGGCGCCCCCGGAGTCCGTTCGGCCCGCTACGCCGACGATGAGGGCTTTGCTCCCGAGGCATCGCTCAGCCTGGATGAACGCAACAACCTCTGCCTGCTGCGCGCGTTGGAAGCAATCCCACAAGATCAACGCCAGGGACGCTATCACTGCGTACTGGCAGTAGCACGCGACGGACAAGTTCTGGCAATCGGAAGCGGCACCGTAGAAGGAAGCGTCCTGACCACCCCACGCGGGACGCAGGGGTTCGGCTATGACCCGCTATTCCTCATTCCCGAATTCGAAAAGACAATGTCCGAGCTGGACACGAAAACCAAGCTGACAATCAGCCACCGAGGACGAGCCTTCACCGCGCTAACGAAGGCACTGGCCGAGGCGGTCGATCTAGAGGCAACAAGATGAGTTCGGATAATTTCGCACAAACCTTACGATAACCGCACAAAACAAGCCAGTTTCCTTGACGCTGGCAAGACGACAGCGGAATAATCGCGATGCTGCACAAATTCCGTCGCAGTGCACTCCCTTACTGATCGAAGGAGCCCTTCATGGCCGCAGCCGCACCGCCGTCACCGCCCGCCACACCGACGCTCCGAGGCGTTCAACCGCTCCGCGCCGGCGAGGGACACTCCTTCTTCTGGCGCAAGCTGCACTCCCTCACCGGCATCGTCCCCATCGGCGCCTTCCTCATCGAGCACATCGTCTCCAACTTCGAGACCCTCAACGGCCCCCTCGCCTACGCCCAGCAGGTCAAATTCCTCAACTCCCTCCCGCTCGTCCGCATCCTCGAGTGGACCCTCATCTTCATCCCCCTCGCCTTCCACGCCGGATACGGCGTCTTCATCGCCATCCGCGGCCGCAACAACGTCAACGTCTATCCCTGGGCCGGCAACTGGATGTATCTCTCCCAGCGCATCACCGGCCTCATCGCCTTCGTCTACATCATCCAGCACGTCTGGCGTCAGCGCTTCAGCGGCATCTCGCTCCCCGAGCACCCCGGCGCAGCCTTCGCCAAGGTCCAGCACGAACTCTCCAACCCCTGGATGCTCGCCATCTACGTCATCGCCATGATCGCCACCACCTGGCACTTCGCCTACGGCATCTGGCTCTTCGCCGCCAAGTGGGGCATCACCCCCGGCGAGAAGGCCCGCAAGAGCTTCGGCTACGTCTGCGCCGTCGTTGGCATCGCCCTTTGCCTCATGGGCCTCGCCAGCATCTACGCCGTCGTCACCGCACCAGAGGCCCCAGATGACGTCATGCCAACGCAGTCCGCCAGAATCACTCTACCCGCGCCAAGTGTGACTCCACCTAACTCAACGAATCCGTCACAGCCTGGAGAGGCGAGATGAGCAGTAATACCTTATTTGCGCTGCTAATGATCTCAATTGTTACTTTCGCAGTTTGTGCAGCTATACGTCCGTTCTTGCTGAAGAGAATAGTCGAATCTACAGGTGGAAAGTGGGATTGGCAGTCTCCGTTACAAAACATCTCTGAAGAGAAAAGAGCATTGCAAGTTCTACCTGCGAATAATCTGCGAAGCCGCCTGCGCGTTATAAATGGCGTGGCTATATTCTAGCTGGCTGGTGGGCATTGCGGCTCTTGTCTTACATAAGGTAACAAAGTAGCGCATTTGATCTGACAGGAAGAATACATGGCAGCAACACCCCGAATCATCGTAGTAGGCGGAGGCCTGGCCGGACTAGCCGCCGTCATCAAGATCGCGGAAGCTGGCGGCACCGTCGACCTCTTCTCCATCGTCCCCGTCAAGCGCTCGCACTCCGTCTGCGCCCAGGGAGGCATCAACGCCGCCAAGAACCTCAAGGGCGAGGGCGACGACGTCTTCAAGCACTTCGACGACACCATCTACGGCGGCGACTTCCTCGCCAACCAGACCCCCGTCAAAAACATGACCGCGCAGGGCCCCGCCATCATCGACCTCCTCGACCGCATGGGCGTCCCCTTCAACCGCACCCCCGAAGGCCTCCTCGACTTCCGCCGCTTCGGAGGCACCCTCTACCACCGCACCGCCTTCGCCGGAGCCACCACCGGCCAGCAGCTCCTCTACGCCCTCGACGAGCAGGTCCGCCGCTTACGAAGTCCGAAGGCAAAGTCACCAAGTATGAAGGCTGGGAGTTCCTCTCCGCTGTCCTCGACTCCAAGGGAGCCTGCCGCGGCATCTGCGCCATGGACCTCCGCACCATGGAGACCCGCACCTTCCCCGCCGACGCCATCATCGTCTGCACCGGCGGCAACGGAGCCATCTTCGGCAAGTCCACCAACTCCGTCGTCTGCACCGGCTCCGCCCAGTCCGCCCTCTACCAGCAGGGCGCCTTCTACGCCAACGGCGAGTTCATCCAGGTCCACCCCACCGCCATCCCCGGCGAAGACAAGCTCCGTCTCATGTCCGAGTCAGCCCGCGGCGAAGGCGGCCGCGTCTGGGTACCCAAGGACAAGAACGACAAGCGCGTCGCCAAATCCATCCCCGAAGGCGAGCGCTGGTACTTCCTCGAAGAGTGGTACCCCAAGTACGGCAACCTCGTCCCCCGCGACGTAGCCACCCGAGCCATCTTCAAAGTCGTCTACGAACACGGCATGGGCATCGACGGCCAGCCCATGGTCTACCTCGATCTAACCCACATCGATCGAGCAACTTTGGACCGCAAACTTGAAGGCATCCTCGAAATCTACGAGAAGTTCGTAGGCGACGACCCCCGCGAAGTCCCCATGAAGATCTTCCCCGGCATGCACTACACCATGGGCGGTCTCTGGGTCGACTTCAACCAGCAGACCAACATCCCCGGCGTCTATTCCGCAGGCGAGGCCGACTACTCCATCCACGGAGCCAACCGCCTCGGCGCCAACTCCCTGCTCTCCTGCATCTACGGAGGCTTCGTAGCCGGCCCGCAAGCCATGGCCTACGCCAAATCCCTCCCAGCGCAGGAAGGCGACGGTGGCCACGCCGCCGAGCTCCAGCGCCAGAAGGAGTTCAACCAACTCCTCCTCAACAACCCCGGCACCGAAAACCCCTTCAAGCTCTGGCGCGAACTCGGCGAGACCATGACCAAGCACGCCACCATCATCCGATACAACGCCGGACTCGACGAAGCCGACGCCAAGATCGTCGAACTCCTCACCCGCTACCGCAACATCAACCTATCGGACAAGAGCCAGTGGGCCAACACCAGCTTCGCCTTCGCCCGCCAGCTCTGGAACATGCTCCAGCTAGGCCGCGTCATCGTCCAGGGCGCACGCCTCCGCGACGAGTCCCGCGGAGCCCACTACAAACCCGACTTCCCCGAACGCAACGACGAAAAATTCCTCAAGACCACCAAGGCCAGCTTCAAGAACGACGCCCCCGCCTTCGAGTTCGAAGAGGTCGACATCCAGTACATCAAACCGCGCCCACGCCGCTACGACGCCACGGCGTAACTGTTTTTAGTTGTCGCTCTTTGCTCTTTTTAGTTGTCATCCTTCGCCGAAGGCGGAGGATCTGCTTCCCGCTTTTGTCTGTTCTTGCTTTTGTATTTGCCGTCATTCTGAGCGCGTCTTTCGAGCGCGAAGAACCCCGAGAGAGCTCCGAGCGCCACAACAGCTCGAACCTTTCTCCCACAAATTTCGTTTTTGCTTTTTTGTCGTTACCGCAACAAGAGTTTTGCTTAAGGGCACGGCTTTAGCCGTGCCAAAAGAACCATCAGGAAGAACTGGGGCTTTAGCCCCTGAGGGCAATCAACAATGCCAAGCACCATCAAAGTCGAGATCAAGCGTCAACCCAACCCCGACGCCCCCGCAACCACCGAGAAGTTCGAGATCCCCTATCGCCCGGGCATGAACATTACCTCGCTCCTCGGCGAGATCGCGCTCAACCCCGTCGACGTCACCGGCAAGCCCACCACGCCCATCACCTACGACTCCAACTGCCTCGAGGAGATCTGCGGCTCCTGCGCCATGCTGATCAACGGCAAAGCCACCATGGCCTGCTCTGCGCTCGTCGACAAGCTCACCGGCCCAAACAAAGACCAGACCATCACCCTCGCGCCCCTCAGCAAGTTCCCCGTAGTCCGCGACCTCGCCGTCGACCGCTCCGTCCTCTTCGAAAACCTCAAGAAGGTCAAGGCCTGGGTCCCCATCGACGGCTCCTACGACCTCGGCCCCGGCCCCCGTCAGGCCCCACAAATACAAGAGCAGCGCTACCCACTCTCCAACTGCATCTCCTGCACGATCTGCATGGAGGTCTGCCCCCAGTTCAACGACGCAACCGGCTTCGTCGGCGCGGCCACCATCGCCCAGGCCAAGCTCTTCAACCTTGACCCCGGCGGAGCCGTCCTCAAGGAAGAACGCCTCCGAGCCCTCTCCGGAGACGGCGGCATCCAGGAATGCGGCTTCGCGCAAAACTGCGTCCAGGCCTGCCCCAAGCAACTCCCCCTAACCGAAGCCATCTCCGATATGGGCCGCGACGTCTTCGTCCAACAAGTCAAAGACCTCTTCGCGCGATAACGATGCGCAAAGGGCTCCTAATTGCAAGTTGGATAGTCACCGCTGTCGTCGTTTTTGCTTTAGGGATTCAAGCCGATCACTTTTGGTCTGAATATCCAAGAATTACCAGCCAACATTCGTTAGAAAATCCGGATGACGCGGTCACTGCTATTCGCCGCTGCGTGAAGACTGCATCGTGGCAAGTCACTTTGAGAGCTAGCGAGCCTCTCGTTCTCGAATTGCTTGCATGTCCGATGGACTTTCATCCTCACGCCTTCAAAGAAGACGATGACGCTGATTGGCCTTGGCCGGAAGGTCATCAGGTGTTGTTGCTTGAGCGCCGACGGCGATGGCAAACAACTATCGTTAGCGCTCTTTATAGCGATTTGAACTTTAGACGAGTTGAGCCTGGCCGCATTGAAGGCAGCAACACTGATGCTGTCTTATGGTCTTACAACATCAAATGCGGCTCATGCCACGGGGGTCCTGAAGGCATCCTTAGGTGGAACGATAGTGACGAAAGATATGAGTGGAATGCTAAATGGTTAGACGATAAGCCTCAATCGGTGGCAATCGAGGCTGCGCTTCCTGAAAACTACCACCTTGACGAAGCAGAGTCCTTATTCTGGTCAGAAGACCGCTCCAGTCTTTACTTGCGATCAGCCGTACATTCCCCCGCTGATGCGCACTGTTGTCCCGAAGGAGGAAGTCTTAATGCATCGATCAAGGTTCAAAATGGGAAACTAACCCTCACTGACGTGAGTTATCAAAAACCTTAAATGACCCTAGAAGGGTGCCGGGTGCCCCATTCATGCGGTCTCATCGCATGAGTGGGTCATTCGCGCAGAGCGCGAACCGCCTTCTTGCCCCAGGCACGTCCTCTCGACCGCGACGACTCTGCTCTAACCCCCGGCATCGAAATCGGTCCCGTTCAACCCCGAAAAAGTACATCCCGCAAACCACGTTTGCCACACATTTTTCCATCAGCTATCCACAAAAAAAACACAACTACAGCCATTTTTCTCCAAAAAACCCGACTATCCACCCCTCAAAAAAATCCGGCCACAAACCATCAAAAAAACAAAAAGGAGACCCGCCACTCGGCGGGCCTCCTCCGCTGATTCTTCTCACTTCGAAAAGATCGAATTCCCCGGAGTAGTCTCTTCATTCGCCTTAATCCGGTTCTCGCCGCGCTTCGCCATCTGCATCGCGGCATGATCCATCTTCTCCTGCTCGGTCTTGCCGACCATCGTGGCATCGGCATTCTGCTCGATAGCCTCATGCGAAGGCCGTGCGCCTGTCTTGGTCGAATTCAGTCCTTGTGCCATTTTGCTTCACCTCTGTATAGACAGATGGCTGCCTATGACCCTCGGTTGCCCTAGATCAGAGTTGCTACAATCAGCGTATTCATGCGCGAAAACATGCCCCGATCGCCAATCTTTGCAACCACATCCACGCTGCTGCTTCTCAGCGCATCATTTTTGCACGCCCAGGCAACCCCAACAGGAAAGAAGCAGATGACCGACCCCGCAAAAGTCCACGCCAGCGCCATTGTCATCGACACCCACGCCGACACGCCCCAACGCTTCGTCGACGAGCACTGGAACTTCACCGACCCGCTCAACGGAGGCATGCTGAACTACGACAGCGCCCGCAAAGGCAACCTCGGCGCACAGTTCTTCTCCATCTGGGTCGACCCCGGCCAATACCCCGCCAACGCCTCCGCCCGCCGCACGCTCGAGCTGATCGACGGAACCCTCGAACAAGTCCGCAAAGCACCAGACAAACTCCAGCTCTGCACCACCGCCGACCAGATCATCGCCGCACACAAACAGGGCAAATTCTGCGTCATGATGGGCATCGAAGGCGGCCACTCCATCGAAAACTCCCTGGGCCTCCTACGAGATTATTACCGTCTAGGCGTCCGCTACATGACCCTCACCTGGTCAAACACCAACGACTGGGCCGACTCCTCCGGAGACATCGACGACGCCACCGTCAAACATCACAACGGCCTCACACCCTTCGGCAAAGACGTCGTTCGCGAGATGAATCGCATCGGCATGATGGTCGACATCTCCCACGTCTCCGACAAGACCTTCTGGGACGTCATCGAAACCACCAAAGTCCCCATTATCGCCTCGCACTCCTCCGCCCGAGCCCTCACCAACGCGCAGCGCAACATGACCGACGACATGCTCCACGCCGTCGCTAAAAACAACGGAGTCGTCATGGTCAACTTCTTCCCCGCCTTCATCGACGAGCAGTGGCGCCAGGCATGGAACGCGCAGAAGCCCGAGCGCCAGAAGGCCCAGGACGCCCTCGAAGCCGAGTACAAAGCCAAGGGCCTGCCCGTCCCCTACGCCGCCTCCGACAAGATCGACCGCGAGTTCGCAGCAAAGATCGGACGCGCGCCGTTCAACTCGCTGATCGACCACTTCGACCACGTCATCAAAGTAGCCGGCATCGACCACGTTGGCATCGGCACCGACTTCGACGGCATCCCCGTTCCACCCGACGGCATCGACTCCGCCGCCGACCTCCCCAAAATCACCGCCGCCCTGATGGCACGCGGCTACTCCGCTGAAGACATGAAGAAATTACTCGGCGGCAACCTGCTACGCGTATTCAGCGCAGTTCAGGCTGCCGCTGAGCAGCCCTGAGCATAATTATTTTTCAGCCAATATGTCGATCTTGTGGATCTGAATCGGATCGGCAAAGAGTTCGCTTGCCTTGGCCATAAGCGCCTTGGCGATCGCACCATTCAGATGCGCGTCCCGACCGGCCTCATCGTTGAAAGTATCAAAGACGCTGTATCGCCCCTCGCCCTCATGGAGCGCAAACCAGCTCATGGTTCCCGGTTCATTCTTCGCCATCTCGGCACCTTGTTTGAGAAAGGCTTCAACCTCGGCTTCCTTTCCGGGCTTCGCCTTCAGCGGCACATAGAGAGATAACTTTGCCATTTTCTTTGACCACCTCCATGTCTTTGGATGCTGAAACCCGGCTCACGGCGTGGGATGCGCGTACATTGCTCCAGACTGGCGTCTACGATAGCCTGTTCCATGGAGTGATACACACCCGCATGATGCTTCGTTACCTTGCATTCGCTTTAGCCTTCAGTGTTTCGGCGCTCGGACAGTCTCCGGCCTCACCATCATCCGACCAACTTCCGGATGCTCCAAGCACCACGAGCCAGGCCAAGCCGCCCGCCGTCCCAACTGGGCCAACCGCAGTAATCGACACGACCATGGGACGTCTGACCTGCAAGCTCTACGACCAGCAGGCTCCGGTCACCGTAGCCAACTTCATAGGACTCGCTGAAGGCACCAAGGACTGGACCGATCAGAAGACTCTCAAAAAAGTCCACAATCAGCCGTACTACAACGGCACCACCTTCCATCGAGTAATTCCGGAATTCATGATTCAGGGCGGCGACAGGATGGGCACCGGCGCCGGCGACCCGGGCTACTTCTTCCAGGATGAGATCGATCCCTCACTGACCTTCGACCAGCCCGGACGCCTCGCGATGGCCAACGCCGGCCCAGGACCTTCCGGCGGCGGTACCAACGGCTCACAGTTCTTCATCACCGAAACCCCCGTGCCGCAGCTAAACGGCAAGCACACCATCTTCGGCCAGTGCGACGCGCACTCTGTTCTGCTCGTGGCGTCCATCGCCCGCGTGGAGCGCAACAGTGAAGACAAGCCCCTCACCCCGGTGGTTATCGATCGCATTACGATCGTGCGGGAGGGTCAGCCCATGCCTCCACCGCCGGCGATTCCAGCCACCACACCCGCCGCGACACCAGCCCCGGCCGCTGCACCCCCAAGATAATTTCCTCTGCTCTTCGCGATCTTGGCGGAGATGCTTCCCTGCTCTCGCATCTCATAACCTGAAACAAGTTTGTTAAGGAGAAGAACCAAATGGCAAAGAACCCTGGCACCTACGCAACATTCAAAACATCTGAAGGAACCATCGTCTGCGAACTCTTCGAGAAGGACGCACCTGAGACCGTAGCCAACTTCATCGGTCTCGCCGAGGGATCGAAGGAGTGGAACAGCCGCAGCAAGAAGGGCCCGAAGCTCTATGACGGAACCATCTTTCATCGCGTGATTCCGCAGTTCATGATCCAGGGCGGCGACCCCGAAGGCACCGGCATGGGCGGCCCCGGCTACAAATTCGCTGACGAAACCAAGGGCTCCAAGCACGGCTTCCAGCAGCCCGGCAAACTCGCGATGGCGAACGCCGGACCGAATACCAACGGTTCGCAGTTCTTCATCACCGTCACCGACACCAGCTGGCTAACCGGCAAGCACACCATCTTCGGTCAGGTGACCGAGGGCTACGACATCGTCGAAAAGATCAGCAAAGTCTCTCGCGACGGCATGGACCGCCCCAAGACCCCAGTCGTCCTCGAGTCCGTCACCATCGAGCGCGTTGCCTAATCATCTCCGCGATAAACAGAAGGGCCCGCTCAATCAAGCGGGCCCTCCCTTTGTCCTTATCTGTTCTTATCCGCGAAAATCCGCGGTCGGCTTCAGTCCTACGCCACACCAATCACACTGCAAAGCTCCTTCACAGCATCAGCACTCTTGTTCAGCGCAGTCTGTTCTTCAGGAGTCAGCTTGATCTCAATGATCTGCTCCAACCCCTTAGCGCCAAGCTTGCAAGGAACCCCAACATACAGCCCGGAGATCCCATACTCACCCTGCAGATAAGCAGCGCAAGGCAGAATCTTCTTCTTGTCCTTCAGAATCGCCTCGACCATCTCCACCGCTGCCGCCGAAGGAGCATAGTAAGCCGATCCGGTCTTCAGATGCTTCACAATCTCCGCGCCACCATTGGCCGTGCGCGTCTCCAACTCCTTCAGCCTGTCCGGAGCAATCAGTTCCGTAATCGGAATCCCCGCCACAGTCGAATACCGCGAAAGCGGAACCATCGTATCGCCGTGTCCGCCTAGTACAAACGCCGTGACATTCTCCACCGAAACATTCAACTCCTGCGCAATAAACGTCCGGAACCGCGCCGAATCCAGCACCCCGGCCATCCCAATCACGCGCTCACGTGGCAATCCTGCCTGCTTGAAAGCCGTCTGCGCCATCGCATCCAGCGGATTCGACACCACGATAATGATCGTCTCCGGCGAAGCCGCAACCACCTTCGCAACCACATCGCTCATGATCTTGTAGTTCGTATTCAGCAGATCGTCGCGGCTCATACCCGGCTTGCGCGCAATACCCGCTGTGATCACCACAACATCCGAGTTCGCGGTATCGGCATAATCGTTCGTCCCGACGATGTTGCAGTCGCGCTTCTCAATCGGCATAGCCTGCATCAGATCGAGACCCTTGCCCTGCGGCACGCCTTCGACTACATCGAGCAGCACAACGTCGGCCAACTCCTTCGCAGCAATCCAGTGTGCTGCCGTGGCTCCAACGTTACCTGAGCCGACTATCGTTACCTTCTTTCGCATTCCTTCTCCTTGTTATTTCTACTCAAAAATTTCACTACGACTATTTCACTGATTCCCACAGATAAAGCTCGTTCCCATCCGGGTCATGGAAGTGAACGAAGCTGCCACCCTGATCGCGCTTGATTTCGCCGACATTCTTGACGCCAAGCGACTTCAACCTCGCCGCAGCCACATCAATCGGCTCGTCAATATCCAACCCGATCATCATCGACCCCGGCGTCCCCGGAGCAGGATGCTTATCGGACTTCGGATGCAACCCAATCGTGAACGACCCTGCTTCAACCGAAGCCCAATGATCGCCATAGTGGCTGCTCACCTTCAACCCAACAACCTCTGTGTAGAACTTCAGGGCTGAATCCATATTTGTCACAAAGACCGTTGCATTGCCGCCAATAATCATCGCGAACCTCCTGCGATCTAGCCCATATTCTCAATCATACGGCTAGCAAACTCGCTCGTCTTGGCCTTGGTCGCGCCGTCCATCTGTCGCTCGAAGTCGTAAGTAACAAACTTCTGCTGAATCGTCTTCTCCATCGACGACTCGATCAGCCGCGCCGCCTCGTTCCAGCCCAGAAAGTCGAACAGCATCACACCCGAGAGAATGACCGACCCAGGATTGATGACGTCCTTATCGGCATACTTAGGCGCAGTGCCATGCGTAGCCTCAAAGACCGCATAGCCATCGCCGATATTGGCCCCGGGGGCAATCCCAAGCCCGCCAACCTGCGCAGCTGCAGCGTCAGAGATGTAATCCCCATTCAAATTAGTAGTAGCCAGCACAGAGTAATCCGAAGGACGAATAATGATCTGCTGAAAGATCGAGTCAGCAATCCGATCATTCACCAGAATCTTCTGCTTCCACTGCCCATTGCCATGCGACGTGACGATAGAAGCAAGTACGCTCTTCACTTCGGCAATCACCTCATCGCCAAACTCCTTCGGCGCAAACACAATGCCCGGCTCAATCAGAGCAGCATTCTGCTCCGCCGTCAGGCCCGGATTCTGCTCGACATTGCCAAGGATCCAGCTCTCGCGCTCCGTAACGGTATGCTCGCGGAACTCCTGCGTGGCAACCTCATACCCCCACTCGCGGAAAGCCCCCTCAGTGAACTTCTGAATATTTCCCTTATGCACCAGCGTCACCGTCTTACGTCCGTTATCCAGCGCATACTGGATCGCCGCCCGCACCAACCGCTTCGATCCGGTAATCGAAATAGGCTTCACCCCGACACCAGAATCAAGTCGAATCTTCTTCTTGCCACCCTTCAACATGTCGTCGTTGACGAAGGCAATAAACTTCGCAGCCTCAGGCGTACCCTCGCGGAACTCGATACCTGCGTAAATATCCTCCGTATTCTCGCGGAAAATAACAACATCGAGCTTCTCCGGATGCTTCACCGGGCTAGGCACACCACTGTAGTACTTCACCGGCCGCACGCACTGATAAAGATCCATCAACTGACGCAGAGCCACATTCAGCGAGCGAATTCCACCACCAACAGGCGTCGTCAGCGGTCCTTTGATCGACACCCGAAAATCGACCGTAGCCTTGACCGTATCGTCCGGCAGCCAGTTCTGCGTCTGCCTATACGACTTCTCCCCGGCGAGCACTTCATACCACTTCACGGAGCGCTTGCCCCCATAAGCTTTCTCGACAGCAGCATCAAAAACTCGCTGCGATGCCTTCCAGATATCTCTACCCGTGCCGTCGCCTTCGATAAAGGGAATGATCGGATGATCGGGTACCGTATACGTGCCGTTGGCGTACTGAATTGCCTGACCGTCCGTCGGGACGGCGATGCCGTTGTAACTTGCCTGCATGTGTGTTTGGCTCCACGTGAAGATTACGCGAAGGCTATCACTGCCACGATACGAGTGGCAACCCTCAAGGTGCGCTTATCGAACGAGATAGTAGTCGATCATAGAAACCACGCGCGCCTTCTTCATGATGCTTGCATCCGTCTGCATATCAACCGGCCGATCCGTCAGCCACAATACCACCGTCCGCCTCAGAGATTGAAAACACCCTTGATTCAACGCCGCAAACAAAAGCCCCGGCAAATACCGGGGCTCGTGTATGTCTGGATGCTTCAAGCTAGAAAATATTCCAAAGCAGCTGGTTGTAAACGTCATGGTGGAACTGCACCTCAGACGGCTTGACGATGGTGCCAAGCAACCGCGGGCAGCGATCCGCCGAAGCCTGCTTCAGATCGGCATACCGCCCCTTCACATCTGCACCCAGCAGCTTCGTCGTCCACTCCGCGTTCCGGAAGTCCTCAATCGCCGTGTAGATGTTGTCCGGCAGATAACGCTCCGCCTGCCGCAGGTTCTTGATCTTCGAGATTTCGCCCTGCAGGCCGGTCTTGAAGATGGAGTAGAGCACCATATACGGGTTCGCATCGGGAGCCACGGCGCGGACTTCAACGCGTGCCGACTTCTCATTGCCGATAGGAATACGAACCATCGATCCACGGTCGACCGCCGATGCCTTCAACTGGTTAGGAGCCTCAAAGTGAGGGTCCAGCCGGCGGTAGGCATTCACGCTGGAATTCATCAGAAGGCACAGGTCATTGCCGTGCGTCAGAATGCGGTCCGTAAACTGCCACGCCAGCTTGGAGATCTTCTCGAGTCCATTCGGATCCCAGAAGAGGTTCTTGCCGCCCTTGGTCACGGAGACGTTCGTGTGCATGCCGCTGCCGTTGACGCCAACCACTGGCTTCGGCAGGAAGCACGCCGTCATGCCCATCTGCGTCGCAACCTGCCGGCAGATCAGCTTATAGAGCTGAATCTGGTCCGCAGCCGCAACCACCTCGCCATAGCTGTAGTTGATCTCGAACTGCGAAGGCGCAACCTCAGGATGGTCCTTCTCGTTCTCGAAGCCCATCGCACGCTGAACCTCAGCCGTGGTGTCGATGAACTCCCGCAGCGGATCGCCCGGCAGCGAGTGGTAGTAGCCGCCCTTATTGACGTACTCGAAGTTACCAGTCTCGTGGAAGCTGCGCTCGGCATCGATACCCTCGAACAGGAAGCCCTCGATCTCGTTGGCGGCGTTCAGCGTGTAACCATGGCTCGCATAGAGTTCCGAGGAAAGCTGCTTCAGCACACCACGGATGTCCGCGCTGTACGTGCCGCCGTTCTTGTCGATCACCTCGCCGAACACCATCACCTTGCCGGCACCAAACACGTCAGCCGGAACCCAATAGAACGCGCTCCAGTCGATGCCCAACCGCAGGTCGCTCTCACGCTGCGCCGTAAAGCCGCGGATCGACGAGCCGTCGAACGTCAGGTTGTCGTAGCTCTTGACCAGGAACTTCTTGTCATAATCGAGCATGTGCAGGCGGCCTTCAAGATCGCTGAACAGCACGGTCACGGCCTTAATCCGCTTCTCGTCAGTCAGATACTTCAGGCGCTCTTCCTGAATCACATCGGCGGCCACGCGCTTCTTGCGCTGCTCTTTGGCCTGCAGGTTCAGGTCTTCCAGCTCTGCGTACGGAAGTTCCAGAAAATCACGAAATTCGCTCAACGTATTGCTCCTTCTGCAATGAAATACACGGCTACCGCAACGGCTGGGACAGGATGTTTTCAGGTGGTTTGAAGAGGACCCGCCAGACGCTGTGCCAGACGGCTCTACACATCAAACCTAACAGAAATTCGCACACGAAAAAAGCGATATCCCGCAATTTCGCCGTAAACTGTCGTACCCGTCATTCAAACCATCAAACCAGGAGAACGATTTGTGCCTGTATCCCCGTCACAACCGCTCATCTTCGGCATCTATCCCGGCGGCCCCGTCGGCGCAGAGACCGGCCTGCTCCAAGGCATCCCCGACGATCCCTCCAGCATCCATCCCCTGCTAGACGATCTCCAGGGCATCACTCGCCCGTTCGTCGTCCGCTGCTACGACAGCTTTCAGGATCACGGAAGCCCACTCGCCACTATCGCTTCCGCGCCGCATAACTACGCCCAGTACGCTCGCAAAGACCTCCGCCCGCTCGATCTCGTCCTGCAGTTTCGCTCAGCCTCCGGTGACGTCTCCGCTTACATCGACTTCGTCCGCTCTCGCATCAGCGAACACCACCAACACCTCTATTCAATCCAGATCACGGAAGAGCCCAACTTCACCAACGGCCCTGAAGTCATCGACGGCCCCTACCCCAACGTCCAACGTGCAGTCATCGATGGAGTCATCGCCGCCAAAGACACCCTCCGCACGTTAGGCGCCTCCCATGTCAAGGTAGGCTTCAACGCCACCCCCACCTTCGGCCCGGCAGAAGCCTTCTGGTCCAATCTCAAAGCCATCGCCTCACCGGCCTTCTTCGAATCCATCGACTACGTAGGTCTCGACTTCTTTCCCGACGTCTTTCGTCCCGTAACTGCCCCGGGCACTCCCGGAGACCTCATCTCATCCGTAACCGGCATCCTCGAAACCATGCGAACGGTCTGGCTTCCAGCAGCCGGCATCGCTGGCCCTACTCCTATCCACATCACCGAGCACGGCTGGCCCACCGGCCCCAACCGCTCGCCCGTCCAGCAGGCCGAAACCCTCGACACCGTCATACGCACCATCCACGCCCTGAGCGCCCGTCTCAACATCGAGCGCTACACCCTCTTCGATCTGCGCGACGTCACCCACCCGGATCCCTCCGGCGACTCCCACCTCTTCAACTTCTTCGGCATCACCACCGCAGACTACAAACCGAAACCAGCCTTCTCCGTCGTTCGCACTCTAATCCAGGAGCTGGGCGTACGTTAGCCTTACTCTGCATCCCGGATCGCCCTGCCTCGGCCTCTCGTTAAGTTTCAGCAAGAAGTTTCGTGCGCCCGGCTTCTGCAACCATCCGCCTATAAAATGGAGGAGACTACCATGACGACAAACAACAGAAAAACCGCCACCAAGCGCGTCGCTCTCATCCAGATGTCCTGCGATCCGGACACCCGCATCAACCTCGACAAGGCCGCCGAGCGCGTCTACGAAGCCGCTCGCCAGGGAGCCACCCTCGTCTGCCTCCCCGAGCTCTTCCGCGCCCAGTACTTCTGCCAGCGCGAAGACCACACCCTCTTCGGCCTCGCCGAATCCATCCCCGGCCCTTCCACCGACAAGCTCACCCAGGTCTGCCGCGAGACCGGCGTCGTCCTCGTAGCCAGCCTCTTTGAGCGCCGCGCCCCCGGCCTCTACCACAACACCGCCGTCACCATCGAAAAAGACGGCCGCATCGCGGACATCTACCGAAAGATGCACATCCCCGACGACCCGCTCTACTACGAGAAGTTCTACTTCACCCCCGGCGACCTCGGCTTCAAATCCACCCAAACCACGCAAGGCCCCATTGGCACCCTGGTCTGCTGGGACCAGTGGTACCCCGAAGGCGCCCGCCTCACTGCCCTTCGCGGCGCCGAAGTCCTCTTCTTCCCCACCGCCATCGGCTGGCACCCCTCCGAAAAAGAGGAGTTCGGCACCGCCCAATACGAAGCCTGGCAGACCGCACAGCGCGCCCACGCGATTGCCAACGGAGTCTTCGTCTGCGCCGTCAACCGCGTAGGCCATGAGCACGGCGACGTCATCTTCAAAGCCCCGGCCGCCGACGGCAACCCCGAAACCATCGACCTCAAAGGCCCCGGCGACCACACCCCGCACTCCGGCCTCGAGTTCTGGGGAGGCAGCTTCATCGCCGACCCTTTCGGCCGCATCATCGCCAAAGCCAGCCACGACAAAGAAGAGATCCTCATCGCGGACCTCGACTCCAAACTCATCGAAGTCACCCGCCAACACTGGCCCTTCCTACGCGACCGCCGCATCGACGCCTACGAAGGCATAGCCAAACGCTTCCTCGATTAGGACAAGTTATGTACAGGCGAGGCCTACTATCTCGTGCATGACTGTAGGTGCTCTATCGCGAAGAAGTCGAACACTCGCTGCCACTTTGTTCTTTTACACTGCATTGCCATTTGAACCGCCAAATGCCGTTGATCAGGACGCAATAGTCACTTTTTATCGCACGGCTTATGATTACGAGGGATTTCAGGAGCCGCACGCCGTGTACTATGGAAGTATCACGATCGCGAAATCAGTTCTTATGGAGCGATGGCTTTCTCGATATAGAATCCGGTCGAAATCTTCTCCTTGCGTCTACCTAGGCGACGTTACGGGTCGGAAACTGGAGATATTGTGTTCAGACCGATGGAAGCAGTCGAAAGAGATCATCTCTGCACTGTCAGAATCAGTCGAGTGTACCCATCAGTTTGCGATGGGCACCTCGATCAGGTGACCCGCGAAATGGCCATGAGGAAACTGTAAAAGCTCAATCGCATGAGTGGGACATTCGCGCAAAGCGCGAACCGCTTTCCCTCCATTAACCCATACCGCTCGGGTGCCCCATCCTTAGCAGTCTCATCGCTAAGGGTGGGATGTAAGCCGCTCGACAAACCGTTTTCACAGACCAACCCACCCATCTACTCCTGACAAATCCGCTACACTGACCTAAATTCAAACCCAAGAGGCACCCGATGCGGAAAATCGCCGGTCTAGGCGTTCTATTAGCCACAATAGCCCTCCACCAAACATCCCACGCCCAAACCCCACCCGCCACCGAGACCACCTACGTCAAAGCCGGCCACCTCTTCGACAGCGAATCCGGCACCTACCGCCAGAACGTCACCCTCGTCCTCGCCGGTGACCGCATCAAGTCCATCGAACCCGGGACCTTCGCCATCCCTGCCGGAGCCAAAGTCACCGACCTCAGCAACGACTACGTCCTCCCCGGCCTCATCGACTGCCACACCCACCTCGGAGCCCGCGCCGACAAGTACGACCCCATCAACTCCTTCAAAGAAACCCCCTTCAGCAGCGCCTACGCCAGCGTAGTCAACGCCCAGCGCACCCTCAACGCCGGCTTCACCAGCGTCCGCGACGTAGGCTCGCTCCCCTTCATGGCCGTCGATCTCCGCAACGCCATTAACGAAGGCCTCATCCCCGGCCCGCGCATCGTAGCCTCCGGCCCACCACTCTCCATCACCGGCGGGCACGGAGACCTCAATAACTACTCCCCCGAAACCCGCGTCACCATGTTCCCCGAAGAGCGTGACTTCTCCATCGCCGACGGCCCCGAGGAGATCCGCCAGACCATCCGAGCCCAGGTCAAATACGGCGTCGACGTCATCAAGATCCTCGCCTCGGGCGGCGTCCTCAGCAAAGGCGACCAGCCCGGAGCCTCCCAGTACACCTTCGAAGAGCTAAAAATGGCGGCCGACACCGCCCACGCCGCCGGTCGCAAGATCGCCGCCCACGCCCACGGCGCCCAGTCCATCAAAGACTCCATCAACGCCGGCATCGACTCCATCGAGCACGCCTCCCTCGTCGACGATGAAGGCATCAGCCTGGCCAAGGCCCACGGCACCTACTTCGTCATGGACATCTACGACGACGACTACATCCTCGGCAAAGCCAAAGACTTCGGCATCCAGGAAGAGATGCTCGTCAAAGAACGCATGGTCGGCAAACTCCAGCGCGAAAACTTCCGCAAGGCCTTCCAGGCCGGAGTCAAGATGGCCTTCGGCACCGATGCAGGCGTCTACCCGCACGGCGACAACGCCAAGCAGTTTCACTACATGGTCATGTACGGCATGACACCCGCCCAGGCCATCCAGGCCGCCACCCGCAACGCCGCCGACCTCATCGGCCGCGCCTCCGACGTAGGCGTACTCTCACCCGGACACTACGCCGACCTCATCGCCCTTAAAGAAGACCCGCTCCAGCGCGTCGAAGTCCTCGAGCACGTCCCCTTCGTCATGAAGGGCGGCGTCATCGCCAAGAACGAACTAACCAAATAACGCGAAACGCAGCACTCTCTGAATCAGCCAGGAAAGCTCGGGTGCCCCATCCATCGCAGTCTCACCGCGATGGGTGGGAAAGTATCAGCTAGACCAGCCCAAACGAAGCCAGTCCTAAACCGCCACCCCAACCTCACGCTCAGCCCGTCGTCCCCCCAAATACCCAAACAGAGCAATATAGATATAGCAAACCGCCGGAATCATAAAGGCATGCTGCACACCAATCGCATCCGCCAGATGCCCTTCAGCCAGCGGAATCAGCGCACCACCCACAATCGCCGCCACCATTAAGCTCGAGCCCTTACTAGTCAGCGGCCCCAGCCCCGTCAACCCAACCGTAAAAATACTCGGGAACATCACCGAATTGAACAGCCCCACAGCCAGAATCGCCCACATCGCCGTATGTCCATGCGTGATGATCGACGTCACCACCAACCCGCAAGCCACTACAGCCGCCGTCCCCAGCACCGTGCTCGTCCTGAACTTCGTCAGCAGCCACGACCCGATAAACCGCCCCACCATCGCCCCGCCCCAGTACAGCGACACATACTTCGCCGCCGTCTTCTCCGTAAACGATGCAATATCCGGAAGCCCAAAGTAGTTCACCAGGAAGCTCCCGATCGAGACCTCCGCCCCCACATAAACAAAGATCGCCAGCGCCCCGGCCAGCAACACCGGATGCTTCCAGATGCTGTCCTTCGTCGCCGAAGCATCCAGTTCTCCCGGCCGAATGTCCCGAGTAAAGTCCATCGTCGGCATCTTCAGCACGGCAAACGAAATCGCCAGCAACACCAGCGTCAGCCCGATCCCCAGATACGGCAGCCGCACCGAAGAGGCCTGCTCCATCCTGTACTGCTGAAGCGCCGCCCCCGAGAGCGCCTTAACTTTGTCCGACGAAAGCTGCGTAGAGCTCAGAATCAAGATGCTGCCGAAGAAGGGAGCAACAAACGTCCCGAACGAGTTGAACGCCTGCGAGAGATTCAAACGCGCCGCCGAGGTCTCCGGAGGCCCCAGGTGCGCCACATAAGGATTCGCCGCCACCTGCAGGCACGTAATGCCTGCGGCCAGAATGATCAACGCCGACAGAAACAGCCCAAACGAGGCCGCCGTTGAAGCCGGCAAAAACAGAAACGCTCCGGCAGCCATGACCAGCAGACCAACCACCATCGCCTGCTTATACCCCACCCACTCCACCAGCTTCCCCGACGGCAGCGCAAAGATGAAGTACGACGAGAAGAAGCAGAACTGCACCAGCATCGCCTGCGCATAGTTCAGGTCGAAGATGCCCTTCAGGTGCGGAATCAAAATATCGTTCAGGCAGGTAAGAAAGCCCCACATGAAAAACAGCATCGTTGCGATGCTCATGGCCCGGACGTCCGTCTTCTGGGTCCCGTACTGCTGATTGGTAGTCGTTACGCTGGTGCCTATGGCCATGTCGATTGAGGTGCCTTCCTGAAGATCGGTCGGCGTCAATTTCCCGACCGCATCTCATCCTATACGCGGCACTTCATCAACGTCGATCCCATAAAAACGCAGCCCCCGCCATCACCGTCCGCCCCTGCATCGGAACCTGCGGTATCTCCTGGTACCCCGTATTGCTCAAATTCAGCAGCCGAAGATAGGGCCGCACCCGTCCCGCATTCCGTTCAACCCCCACATCCCACACTGGATACGCCGTCTGCGTCGTCCGTTGAACCACATCCACCTGCGTCATGGCCGACACCTCACGCCCCCACCTTCCCGGCAGCTCACCACTCCATCCAAAGATCGCATTCTGCGCCGCATAGTTATACGCATACTCCGAGATCAGCCCCGCCGGCGGCGAAGCAGCATGCGCCGCGCTATAGCTGAACTGAAGCCGCTGCCTATCTCCCAACCGGACCCGCACCGTACTCTCTACCCCTGCGATATTCAGGTTCTGCACATTCACCGCCTGCCACGGCTCAGCAAAGGTCAGCGCCGGCGTAGCCAACTCCTGCTTCGAGTAGTCAATGCTGTCTCTCTGCCGCAGATAAAAACCCGTGGTCGTCACCGTAACCCGCCCACCCCCCGGACTCCAGTCCACCCCACTCTCATAACTCCACGAAGACTCCGGCTGCAACCCTGGATTCCCAATCGTGCTCGGGTCCGAATAGTACAGATCCACATACGTAGGCAGCCGAAATCCATGCCCCACCGCCCCGCGTAGCCTTAGTGTTCGGGTCAGCATAAAAGCCCCCGCAACATTCGGCGAAAACACCGACCCGCCCCCCGAAAATACCTCCTCGCGAGCCCCCACCGACAACGAAAATCTCCCCAGCTCGTGCAGGCTCAGATTGGCATACCCCGCCCCCTGGTTCCTCCCATGCTCACCCAGACTGTTACTCCGGATCTCATTACCATCCGCCTCCACCCCATACGACACCGTAGCCTTTCTACCCAGAGCATCCACCCGCCTCAATGCGCCCTCATAGCTCGTCGTAATGTGGTTGTTCTCGTAGATCTCCGGCCGGTCGGCAAACAACACAAACATGTCGCTATGCCTGCGATACCCAAAGCTCGCCGCCGTCCTCTCGCCAATCTGCTGCTGAATACTCGCAAACCACCCCTTCGTCCGCTCCCACGAGTCATACGGGCCATAAAAAAGATTCGCCCCATACGGCCGATCGCTTACCGCCACCAGCACATCTGTCATCCCCGGCTTCAGCGTCAACCAGCTCTCCACCGCCGCCGCATTGCTACTGTAGTTCCGGTCCGCGATAAAACCATCCGAAGTATCCCGGCTCCCCGTAAACTGCTCCGCCACACGCCCCGCCGCATAGCTCGCTCTCAAATGCTGCTCCAGCGAGCCATAGTTCCCCACCCCTGAGCTCGCCATCAAGCTGAATCCGGGCCTCGGACGTTCGGTCAGCAGGTTCACCGCACCGCCAATCGCATCCGACCCATAAAACGTCGACCCCGATCCATGCAGCACATCCACCCGCCCCACCGCATCCAGCGGAACCGGAATATCCAGATTCAAGTGTCCCGTCTCAGGATCGTTGATGCGCAACCCATTCAACAAAATCAACGACTGCTCAAACGTAGTCCCCCTCACCGAGAGGTCCGCCTGAACCCCCGTCCCTCCCCGCGCCTGCAAATTCAGCGACGGATCACCCCGCAGCACATCCACAACGCTGCTCTTCAGCGGACGCTCATCTCCCGGAGACAGAAACTCCACCGAGCGATCACTCTCCGCCAGCGGAAACGGCTCAAGCGCCGTCGTAACCGACACGCTCTGCGCCACAGCCGCAACCAGCCCACCCTCCGGCAAATCTCCAGGAGAACCCTGCTGCGCCAACCCTGAACCCAAACAAAAAAAGCAAAAAGAAAGAGACCCGATTATCTTATTCATCACTCAATGGATATCTCCATCCTACGTGATGAAACTCATCACCAACCACCCCTGACCTGGTCGACGGGGACCTGAAGTTCCTTCCCAACCCAACCAATTTGTTGTCCGCACATCTGATTTTTGCCCAAAAACTTCTGTCAAGCCCCACCATCCCCTATCCTGTTCCAAACCAATAACTTACCGATGCCGAGCAATTTCCCCAAACTAGCTATACTTTAAAAGAGAGAGAACCATAAGGCACTTAGCGGGGGGCCACACTTAAGTCCACCACTAAGTTTTTTATTTTGAATACTTTATGTACTTAAAGTATGGGGAGGGGGGATACCTCCTATGCAGGAACTATCTCACACAGGAAAGGCGAGCCAAGCGGTGACCACCTCAGAGAACGAAATGCCGAACACACCTCGCGATCTCGATTACCGCATGCCCGCCGAGTGGGCCCTCCACGCCGCCACCTGGATCGCCTGGCCCCACAACGCTGAGGACTGGCCCGGAAAATTTCAACCCATCGCCTGGGTCTACTCCGAAATCGTCCGCCACCTCTCCTGCTGCGAAGACGTCCACATCCTCGTCAACAACGACGACGCCGAAAAGCGAGCCTCCAACTTCCTCCGTCGCGGAGGAGCTAACCTGGCCCGCCTCCACTTCCACCACTGGGCCACCGACCGCGTCTGGCTCCGCGACTCCGGCCCCATCTTCATCAAGAACCCCGCAGGCGAAAACGCCATCACCAACTGGAAGTTCAACGCCTGGGCCAAGTACGACAACTATCGCCGCGACGACCAGATCCCCCAGCACGTCGCAAGGCACTACGACATGCCTCAGTTCAAACCCGAGGCCATCGACGCTGATGGCAAACCTCACCGCCTCGTCCTCGAAGGCGGCAGCATCGACGTCAACGGCGCGGGCACTCTCATCACCACCGAAGAGTGCCTCCTCTCCGACATCCAACAACGCAACCCCGGCCTCGGCAACGAGGAGGCCACCCGCAAGACCCTCGAGCAGGCCTTCCACGACTACCTCGGCATCGACCAGACCATCTGGCTCCATCGCGGCTGCGCAGGCGACGACACCCACGGCCACGTCGACGACATCACCCGCTTCGTCGGCGAAAACACCATCCTCACCGCCGTCGAGCCCAACACCCACGACGAAAACCACCTCCCCCTTGCCGAAAACCTCGACCGCCTCCGCACCGCCCGCAACCTCTCCGGCGAGCCCTTCGAGATCATCGAACTCCCCATGCCCTCACCCGTAGTCTTCGAAGGCCAGCGCCTCCCCGCCAGCTACGCAAACTTTTACATCGCGAACGACCTCGTCCTCGTCCCCACCTTCAACGACGCCAACGACCGCCACGCCCTCAACACCATCGCCCGCTGCTTCCCCTCCCGCGACGTTATCGGAATTCACGCAGTCGATCTCGTCTGGGGCCTCGGTACGCTACACTGCATGACGCAACAGGAGCCCGCGTAAACCGCACTCTGAGCGCGAGCATCCAAAGTCTTTGCCGTCACGCTTGGCAAAAATTCCCGGAGGCCCGATGCGAACCATCGTCCGCGCTCTCAGCAGTCTCACCGTCACCGCAGCACTCGCAGCTTCCGCCCAGCAACAACCCATCGTCCTTCATAACGCGACCATCGTCGACGGCACCGGCGGAAACGCCCGCCAGCACATCGACATCACCATCCAAAAAGGCATCATCCAAAGCGTCAAACCCGCGTCCCTCAAGCCCCCCAAAGCCCCGAACGTAGTCAACTGCACCGGCAAGACCATCATCCCCGGCCTCATTAGCGCCCACTCGCACCTCGGCATCCTCCTCAACAACGCCGACCCCTCGCCCGACGCCTACACGACCGAGAACGTCACCGCAGCCCTCAACCAGTTCGAGCGCTATGGAGTCACCACCATCATCAGCCTCGGCCTCAACCGCGACCTCGTCTACGACCTCCGCGAGCAGCAGCGCCAGGGCAAGCTAGGCGGAGCAACCATCCTCACCGCAGGCCGCGGCCTCGGCGTCCCCAACGGAGCCCCAGCCCTCAACGTAGCTCCCGATCAGGTCTACCGTCCCGCCTCGCCCGATGAAGCCCGCCACGACGTCGACGAGCTCGCCAGCCACCGCGCAGACCTGGTCAAGATCTGGGTCGACAACATGCACGGCAAGGCTCCCGCAATGGGCCCAGCCATCTACAAGGCCATCATCGACGAGTCCCATAAGCACCATCTCCGCGTCGCCGCCCACGTCTACGCCCTCGCCGACGCCCGCGAACTCGTCAACGACAACGTCGACATCCTCGCCCACTCCGTCCGCGACCAACTCGTAGACCAAGCCTTTACCCACTCCCTCCTCCAGCACAACACCTGGTACATCCCCACCCTCGCCCTCGACGAAGCCTTCTACCTCTACGCCACCGAACCAGCCGTCACGCAATCCGCCTTCTTCCAGGACGCCGCTGGCCCCCAGCTACTAGCCAAACTCCAGTCCCCCGACTACCCCGGCAAAACCCTGGGCACCCCCCAAACCGCCCAATCCCAAAAAGACCACGCCATCGCCCTCCAGAACCTCAAAACCATCTACGACGCTGGCGTCACCGTAGCCTTCGGTACCGACTCCGGAGCCGTCCCCGGCCGCATTCCCGGCTTCAGCGAACACCGTGAGCTCGAGGACCTCGTCACCGCAGGCATCACTCCACTCCAGGCCATCACCCTCGCCACCGGCCAGAACGGACGCCTCCTGCAATCCCTCAACCCCAAGCTCAACGTCGGCCTCATCGAACCCGGCTACTCCGCCGATCTCATCATCCTCACCGCCGACCCACTCATGGACGTCCGCAACACCCGTCACATCGACTCCGTCTACCACCAGGGACGCCTCATCCCCAACCCACCCCCACAAAACTAACGCCGACTACACTAACTCCATGGACTCCGCCCTTCACGACGAGCAGATGATGCGCCTCGCCATCGCCGAAGCCCGCTCCGCCGAAGCCGCAGGCGAAGTCCCCGTAGGCGCAGTAGTAGTAGCCCCCGACGATATCACCATCCTCGGCCGAGGCCAAAACCGAGTCCTCCGCGACAGCGACCCCACCGCCCACGCCGAAATCGTAGCCCTCCGCGAAGCAGGCCGCGCCCTCTCGAACTACCGTCTTATCACCCCAGAAGGCGGCTGCACCCTCTACGTCACGTTAGAACCCTGCGCCATGTGTGCCAGCGCCATCCTGCATGCCCGCATCGCCCGCCTCGTCTACGCCGCCGACGACCCCAAAGCCGGAGCCTGCGGCAGCGTCCTAAGCGTCATGAACCACCCCCAACTCAACCACCGAGTCGAAGTCACCCCCGGCCTCCTCGCCGAAGAGTGCAGCCGCATGCTCAGCAACTTTTTCCTCGAACGCCGAGGAAAGAAGCGCCTCGACCCGCATCCTATGGACGCAGAAGAAGCGATTCTGGGAGGCCCCGATGGCGACGAAGAAAAAGTGGTCCGCGAAGGTTGATACAGATTCGACCCACCCCGACGAAGGCCTCTTCAACAAGAGCCCATCAGCCATAGCCAAAGCACTGGCCTCAAAGAAAGTCTCCCCCAAGGGCCCATCCTCCGGCATGAGAATGTTGAATTTTTACATCAATCGCGCCGGCAGGAATCTATCATCAGAACGTCACGCTGAACTTGAAAATGCCAAGGCTCTGCTGTCGCAGATCATCGAAGACCAGAAATCAAAAACACCATCGACCGCAAAGAAATCCTCTCCGAAGAAGACGCCAGCGAAAGCGGCAAAGAAATCCGCCCGAAAATAGCCATCGGAGGACGCAGTTCATGCCAGGTCGCCTCGCAGGAAAAGTCGCCATCGTTACCGGTTCCGGGTCCGGCATCGGTAAGGCAATCGCCATCCGCCTCGCCAGCGAAGGCGCAACCGTAGTCGTCGACTACCGCAACCGCCCCGAACAGGCCCTGGACACCAAGACCAAGGCCGAAGCCGCTGGCGGCAAAGCCATCACAGTCCAGTCCGACGTAACCAAGATGGCCGACACCCAGAACATCGTCGATCAGGCGTATCTGCAACTGGGCCGCTGCGACATCCTCGTCAACAACGCCGGCATCGAGAAGCGCGCTGACTTCTGGGACGTCACCGAGCAAGACTACGACGCCGTCCTCAACGTCAATCTCAAAGGCGCCTTCTTCCTCACTCAGTTCTTTGTCCGCCGCCTCCGCGACGCCAAACTACCCGGCCGCATCATCAACATCAGCTCCGTCCACGAGGACATGGCCTTCCCCCACTTCTCCACCTACTGCGCCTCCAAGGGAGGTATCCGAATGCTCATGCGCAACCTCGCCGTCGAGCTAGGCCCCCTCGGCATCACCGTCAACAACATCGCGCCCGGAGCCATCGCCACCCCTATCAACAAAGCTCTCCTGGAAGACAAGCCCAAACTCGACGCTCTCCTCGCCAACATCCCTCTCAGCCGCCTCGGCACATCAGAAGAAGTAGCCGGCCTCGCCGCCTTCCTCGCATCCGACGAAGCCGCCTACGTCACCGGCTCCACCTACGTGATCGACGGTGGCCTCATGGTCGACTACCACGAGCAATAAGGCACGATAAGATAGACCTATGGATGTGACTGTCTACTCCGCCTACTGGTGCCGCGACTGCCGCGAAGCGAAGCGTTTCCTCACCACCCATAACATCCCCTTCCAAGAGGTCGACATCGAGCAGACCCCCGGCGCCGCCGATGTCGTCCTCGCCAACGTAGGCAAGCGCGCCATCCCGCAGTTCGTCATCGACGGCAAATGGGTCCAGCCCTACCGCCCCGGCTACGGCTTCCTCCACGACGAGATGGCCGAGCTCTTCGGCGTCGCCAAACCCTGACCAGCGGTTTCCCCCGGGCAAAACGCTCATGAGGTTTTGCTTTTCAATCCAACATCATCTCTAATCGAGCCCACTCTCCATCTTTTCCTCCGCCTGTTCGAGTTCCCGATGTTCAAGGGCAGCGCTATCAAACGCTCTGTCGACAATATCGTCGATCACTTGCGTCGTACGCTCTGGCCTTCCAAACGGCCAGCGAAGCCTCAGGACGCGCTTGCGGTCACTCTCCCGCAGACTGGCCTTCCCACGCGCCGACAGCAGATCATCGATATTCAGGATGCCCACCAGCGCCCCAGTTCTATCGACCACCGGAAACGACGTGAGCTTCGACTCAGCCATCCGCTCCGCCGCAGTGCGCAGCGTCTCCCGTGGACCAATCACTGCCGGCTTTGCACTACCTGAATCAAGCAACGGCCGATGCAAGTCTCCAGCCTGAGCGGCCGCAATCATCTGGCTCCGAGTCAAAACACCGCTCAGATGCCCCGCAGCATCCACCAGAGGAAACAGCCGCTGCCAGTGTGACCACGCTTCGCTGCCACGCTGATTCATCTTAGCCAGCCAGTCCGCAGCGTCCTTCCGCGTTGCACTCGCCCGCAAGGCAAAGACACTGGTATGCATCGCATCGCTGACCATCACCGTCTCAAGCGGATCGACGCCATACTCCCGGCTCAGATGGAGCCCCCTCCGGCTGAGCCCTGCCGTCAGCATCGATCTCGGCTGCAACAGCACTCCAATCGCATACGATGTCACGCAAGCCAGTAGAACCGGCAGCATCAATCCACCATTATGCGTCAGCTCCACAGCCAGCATCGCCGCAGTAAGCGGTGCCCCCAGCGACGCCGAAATCACCGCCGTCATCCCCACCACAGCCCACGCTCCAGGCGAGATCGGCGTCATCCAGTGCCCAACCGCCACGCCCATCGCTCCACCAATCATCAACAGCGGCGCTAGAATTCCTCCCGCCGTCTCCGACCCCAACGCCACCACCCAGATGAGCGTCTTGACCACCAGAACACCAGCAATCAACCTCCACGTCATCTGGTCATTCACGAGCTGGCGAATCACGTCATATCCGACCCCCAACGACTGCGGAAACACCAACCCACCCAGCCCTACGACAACCCCACCCAGTGCCGGCCACCACATCCAATGGATAGGCAGCTTCTCAAATCCTCTTTCGAAGAAATGCATCGCGTTGCTCAACGCAGTCACCATCAACGCAGCAAAAATTCCCATTGCCAGAGCCCCGAGCATCGCCGCATGATGCATCTGCACCGTCGTCGGCTGCCATCGGAAAGATCGGTCCCGGCCCCAGCAGTAACCGCCGCACCGCTCCCGCAGTCACGCAGGCAAGCGCCACCGGTACCAGGCTGCGCGGTCTCCACTCAAACAGCAGCAGTTCCACCGCAAGCAGCGTCGCAGACATCGGGCAACTGAACGCCGCCGCCATGCCCGCCGACGCGCCCGCCACCATCAACACCGTCCGCTCCGAGTCGCTCACCGGCAGCAGTTGCCCCAATACCGAGCCCACCGCCCCACCGGTCATAATCACCGGCCCCTCAGCCCCAAACGGGCCGCCCGAACCGATCGAGATCGCCGTAGCGATGGGCTTCAGGATCGCAACCCGCGGCTGCACTTTACCGCCGTTGAACACAATCACCTCAACGGCTTCGGGCATACCATGCCCCCGCACCTTCGGAGACCCAAACCGCGCGATCAATCCAACGATCAACCCTCCCACCACCGGCACAAAAACGGCCCACCAGCCTAGGTGGTGTCCCGCAGGCTCAATCTCCACAAACGAAAACCGATGGTAGTAAAAAAGATTCGTAGCCAGCGCAATCAACTCCAGCAACGCCCACGCCAACACACTGCTCACCGCGCCAAGCCCCGCCGCCAGAACGCTTACATATAGGACTCGAACATCGAGCGAGTAGTCCCGAAGTTGCTCCGATGCAGTACTCATCTCTCTCCAACTCTTTTTGCTACAGCGGGCCGTCCACTAGTCAGCCGCTGCAGCGCCCGACTCATCTCAGGCCCATTTGCCTCAATCTCTTTAAGATGCTCCGCGACCAGATAAGACAACAACTGCGATCCCCTCTCAGTAATCTCCAGCAACGCTCTCCGATGGTCGTTCTCATCCGCGACTCTGCGAACCAGATCCAGCCTCTGGGCCCGATCCACCAGCTCTACCGCACTGTTATGCCGCAGCAGCATACGCTCCGCGATATAAGAGATCGAGCGCTCCTGCCCCACCGGCACCGCAGCGATCACCTGCAGCAATTGATACTGCTGCGCAGAAATTCCCACAGCCTCCGAAACCGCCTCACTAAAGCTCAAAAATCTCCGTAGCCGATAACGAAACTCAGCCAACTCCATCAGCTTTGACGATGGTACAGCTGCCATTTTCAGCTTTTTCACGGATGTCATATATGTCGCAACACAATTATATCGTATTACGACATAAATCGAATCTTTACCGTGTAACCCGTTGGGTCAGCGTCACAACAAACATCACAAGCAACGACGCAGTAAAATAGACGTGATACCGATTCCCCGCATGAACCTGGAGAGCATCGCCTTGATAGCCCGCTACACTCGCCCCGCTATGGGCCGCATCTGGTCCGACGAGAACAAGTACCGCTGCTGGCTCACCGTTGAGGTCGCCGCCTCCCAGGCCCTCGCCAAATTCGGCCTCGTCCCACAGTCCGCCGCCGACGCCATCCGCGACAAGGGAGCCTTCACCGTCGACCGCATCAACGAGATCGAAGCCGAAGTCCGTCACGACGTCATCGCCTTCACCACCACCGTCGCCGAGCACATCAACGCCCCCGAAGCACTCCCGCTGGCTCCACTACGGCCTCACCTCCACCGACGTCGTTGACACGGCGCAAGCCCTTCAGCTCAAAGAGGCCTCCGCCATCATCCGCACGGCATCCTCGCCCTCGCCGACGTCCTGAAAAAGCGCGCCATCGAGTTCAAGCACACTCCCATCATCGGCCGCACCCACGGCATCCACGCCGAGCCCTCCACCTTCGGCCTCAAGCTCCTCCTCTGGTACTCCGAGATCCAGCGCAACCTCACCCGCTTCGATGCCGCCGCCGAAGACCTCCGCGTAGGCAAGCTCTCCGGAGCCGTCGGCACCTTCGGCCACCTCAAGCCTGAACACGAAGAAGCCATCTGCGCCGAACTAGGCCTGCGCCCCGTAGCAGTCGCCACACAAGTAGTCCAGCGCGACCGCCACGCCGCATACGTCGCCACCCTCGCTGTCCTGGCCAGCACCCTCGACAAGATCGCCACCGAAGTCCGTCACCTCCAACGCACCGAAGTCCGTGAAGCCGAAGAATTCTTCTCCGAAAAGCAAAAAGGCTCCAGCGCCATGCCGCACAAGCGCAACCCAATCACATCGGAACAGATTTCCGGCCTCGCCCGCGTCGTACGCGCGAACGCTCAAACTGCCTTCGAAAACGTAGCCCTCTGGCACGAGCGCGACATCTCCCACTCCTCCGCCGAGCGCGTCATCCTCCCCGACTCCACCATCCTCATCGATTACTTACTCGCGAAGACAACGAACCTCATCGAAAAACTCCTCGTCTACCCCGCGCGCATGTTGAAGAACCTCGAGTCCACCGGCGGCCTCATCTTCTCCGGCCAGCTCCTACTCGACCTCGCCGAATCCGGCATGTCCCGCGAAGACGCCTACCGTCTCGTCCAGGGCCATGCAATGAACTCATGGAAGAACGACCTAATCTTCCGCGAAGAGATCGCCAAAGTCCCCGAGATTACAGCCCGCCTCTCCCCCGAAAAACTAGCCCGAGCCTTCGACTACAACCGCCAGCTAGCCAACGTAGACGCCATCTTCAATCGAGTGCTTGACGAGTAGCCAAAGCCCTGTATGCTGTCTCTCAATCCAGATAATTGAGGACTGCATCCATGCCCTTTTCTGCTGACGTTCAAAAAGGATTAATCGCGGGTGCTTTCGGCCTCGTAGGCACCTTGATCCCGGCGATCCTATCTTGGAGCCACGACCGCAGTGCCACTTCGGCAAGAACGCGGACGCTTGAGGACGCAGCAAAGAGGCTGGCATTCTGGGAGCAGTGGCTTAAACTCTCCACCCAGGTAACTGAGCCCTCCGATGCCTCCGCCGTTGGATGTCTTCAACAGGAGCTTGCTCTCCTCAGCGAGATCATTCAGAAAGACTCCGTCGCCGCTCATGCACAACAGACAAAGCTGCGAGGCAAATCATCCGCATTCCAAATTAGACTGGACGCGCTCCCTCTCTGGCGACGGCTCCTGCTCCTGTATAAACCGGAAAGATCAGCCGCCTGGTTTCCACGCATCTTCTTCTTCGGCGGTCTCGCCTTCGTTCTGCTCGTTCCCTTCGGATTGGCCGCCGCTCCGGATCCACTTACATACAAAGACTTCGCTATCTCGGAAGTATTTCTTGTCGTCTGGATATTTATCTTTCGTTCTTTATCTCGCTGGCTCGAACAGCCGCGACACGCCGGCGCTGACACAGAAGTAAATGCATATCCGCCACCGAAACCCGTCTAAACAACTATTCCCGCGAAGTTATGCGGCATTCTGTTCGCGAAAGCATTTCGGCCATACCAGTGAGAGCCAGAAATTGAGTTGCCTGAGGACATGCCTTGTTCGAAAAGCTCGGCCCATGAGAGGATTTCTCTATGAGTGATTTCATCCCCAAAGCAGGCGATTCAAAGGTACGCGGGCTAGGACCGAGAGCCCAGAAGCTCCAGGCATTGCGCGAAAAAGCTGCAGCCCACGCAAAAGGCGGCGACAAGTCTCTCGCCACATCCTCCACAGCCTCGGTCAAGGCCAAGGACTCCTTCACCGGTACGAAGAAGACGACCTTCCAGCGCAAAGCCGTCTAGCGAGTAACCCCTCACCCAACTACCCTCTACGAGCGCGAATCCAGAGTCCACGGCAAGCGGTCTGCATAGACTCTTGGTTTCCCTGTACCATTGCCGTCGCAATCCTGCCCGAGGGAGGAGCTGCCTTGGCCAAACCGCGTATTCGCAAAGTGGTCTGCGTCGCCGCACTCGCTCTCTGCACTCTGCCCGCGTGTGCGCAGACTCCACAATACGACCAGCCGTACCGCCCCCAAGTGCACTTCTCTCCTGCCAAAAACTGGACGAACGACCCAAACGGCCTCGTCTACTTCCAGGGTGAATACCACCTCTTCTTCCAGTACAACCCGTTCGGAGACCAGTGGGGACACATGAGCTGGGGCCACGCAGTCAGCACCGATCTGCTCCATTGGCAGGAGCTGCCTGTTGCCATTCCAGAAAAAGATGGAATCATGATCTTCACCGGAAGCGTCGTCGTCGATCATGAAAACACCACTGGTTTTTGCGCCCCGAAAAACGACTGCCTCGTTGCGATCTACACGGGCCATAGCCAAACCCCTCAAGGCACTCTTCAAACGCAGAACATTGCCTTCAGCCTCGACAAAGGCCGCACCTGGACGCGCTATCGAGGCAATCCGGTGCTCGATCTTCACCTCGCCGACTTTCGTGATCCAAGCGTCAGCTGGGACCCAACCACCCGGCATTGGATCATGGCCGTCTCCCTGCCAAAAGAGCACAAGGTTCGCTTTTACTCCTCCCCAAATCTCATGGAGTGGACACAACTCAGCGACTTCGGCCCCGCCGGAGATACCGACGGCGACTGGGAATGCCCGGACCTCCTCAGCATTCCATCCTCCAATGGAAAGTCCAGCATCTGGGCCCTCAAAGTCGGGCTTAATCCAGGCGCGCCTCAAGGTGGCTCAGGCGAGCAGTACTTCCTCGGCAACTTCGACGGAAAGAGTTTCACGCAGTCGAGCGAACCTGGATCGCATGGCTGGACCAACTACGGCAAGGATGACTACTGCGCTATCAGCTTCAACGGCTTGCCCAAGGGTCAGAAGCCGGTCCTCCTCGGATGGATGAGCAACTGGCAGTACGCATCGAAGCTGCCAACGTCTCCGTGGCGTGGACAGATGAGCGTGCCCCGGCGGCTCTCGTTCGCTAAAGACAGCACAGGACTGACGCTCAGGCAGGAGCCGATCATTGCGCCTCTTCGGGGAAGGAGCATTGCGATCTCCGGTTCATCTCTCGAACATTCAATCCGGACACCCGTCGAAATCCGGCTGCGATTTGAACATCCCCCCGCAGAGGTCTTCGGCGTCAAGCTCTACTCCGACGAACAACACTGGACCGAGATCGGCTTCGACACCAGCAAAAAAGAGTTCTACATAGACCGGACGCGCTCAGGTGGCCAGATCATCCCCGACTTCCCCATTAGGACGACGGCACCAATGACGACAGATCGCCCCTACGATCTAACCCTGATCGTGGACAGATCATCCCTCGAAGCCTACGCTCAGGACGGAACCATAGCTATGACCAACCTCATCTATCCCTCCTCTCCCAACTTCACGATTCAGATCTTTCCGAAAGATGCGAGGACGCTCAATGGTACGGGACGACTGTGGGAGCTCAAGTCGATCTGGGAGAAATAGAGCAAAAGCATGTCGTCCGCCAAAATGACGACTTTTCAAAACTCAATGAGTGATCATCTCGTCCAAATCGTAGACATCGCCGTTGCCGACGCCTACCAGCGCGGTGGCCACCACCTCGTCTGTAAACCCGGCTGCACCCAATGCTGTATCGGCGTCTTCCCCATTGCCCACGAAGACGCAGCCCGCCTACGCGAAGGCCTCGCCACTCTCGAACAAACGGACCCCGAACGAGCCGCCAGAATCCGCACCCGCATATCCGAATCCCTAACCCGACTCGACCCCTGGTTCCCCGGCGACCTAGCCACCGGCATCCTCAACGAAGACCACGAAGCTGCCATCCTCTTTGAAGAGTTCGCCAACGACGAGCCTTGCCCCGTCCTCGATCCCACCACCGGCACCTGCGACCTCTACGGGCACCGCCCCATCCTCTGCCGCACCTTCGGCCCACCGATGCGAACCGAAGAGGGCAACCTCGCCACGTGCGAACTCTGCTTCATCCACGCAACCACCGAACAGATCGCCGCCTGCGAACTCGACCCCACCATCCCCGCTCAGGAAGAAGCCAGCAACGAAGCCTTCAACGCCGCCCACAACCTCCACGGCCAGACCCTCATCGCCTACGCCCTCCGCGGCGCATAGTTTCAGCATCCAGCCACGGTGGCTAAACCGTCAGTCTCTAACGAATCTCTGATAATGATAATGAGATCAGCGAAGAATTCCCCGCAGGCAAAGTCTCGATGGAACTATTTCCCTCAGGAATATCTTCAAGCGCTAGAACCTGCGCTGGTGAAGCATCGATCGTCTTTGGAGCCAGTTCATCGAGCCCACTCACCGCACCCCCTTCGGCAAGATCGCCCGTCTCATCTCTTCCAGCAACGTCCTCCGCAGCAACAATCCTGAACACCGGAACATCCTTCGGAGTATGAAAACGCCCATTGCTCAGGTAGACCACAATCAATCCCCCGGTAAACTCCGGGTGCAGAATCGCGAGTGGAACCACATAACGCTTGCTCTTCACCAGCGCCTCAACAACTCCATCCACAGGCTTACTGCGTTTAAGGCTACCTGGAACCTGGGGAATCACATACACAGTGAGTTCCATCTCTGGATGTTTCTTCCCGTACTTCGTAAGCGACCGCGCATCCTGCTTCGGAGTCGTCAATCCCACGTCAGAGATGTAGTTCTTATGAACAGCGTGCGGAAAGTAAAAATTCAAAACATTCTTCGAGAAATCCGCGCAATTATTCAAAAAGAAGTTGAAGTGGCTGACATTCCGCTTGTCGTTGTAAAGCTCAACAAACCGCTCGTCCTCCTCTCTCGTGGTCTGCGCCTCGAACACATGGATCGTCCTGTCATACGATGCGCCCACCAATTCAATCCAACCTCCGCCTGGAGTCTTCTCATCCTTGCCGTCAGGGGCAAGCATCATCAGATGCTCACGCCGGTATGCGTTGCGCATGGCACTCACATCGACCGCATCCACGCTCTGTGGAACTTCACTCAAGTCGTCAACGGCATACAGGTAGGGAACTACCGGCATCGCGATCCAGTCATAACCATCTATCCAGCTATAGCGACTGACCACAACTCCAGGTTCGCCGTTATGACACATCCTCAGCCGAGTCGGCGTCTCCGCGCACACTCTATTCAGATAAATAGCAGCATGGCCTGTAGGAGACATCCCTCCCAAAGTGCCATAAGGCTCACCCACCAGCAACGCAACGGATGCGTTCCCTCTCACCCCACTCAACAACAGCGCGGCCGCACACACCAAAGCGCGAGATATGCAGCTCCTCGTAATCTCTAAACCGGATCTCTTCTTGCCTCCATTTTTTTTCATAGATATCTCTTTGTAAATTCGACGCCTAAAACAGGGAAAAAGTTGTGGTGAGACACGCAGAAAAACTCGCAAATTCATTCACAAAATCACCAATCAGCGATAATCATTGACGTGTCTGATTCCTCACCCAATTCACCGCGCAACATCACCTTTGCCGTCACAGGCGCCAGCGGCTCCATCTACGCCGCCGAAATGCTCCGCGCTCTCGCCGCCGACACACGGATCACCAAAATCAACTTCGTCGCATCGGAAAATTCTCTCCGCGTCTTCGCCGAAGAACTCCAGCTAAGCGGACGCAACGATCTACCCGAGAAACTCCTCGGCGCACCCTGCCCGAAGCTGCAACACCTCACCGACAACGACATCGGCGCGAACATCGCCAGCGGCAGTTATCCCTCAGACGGCATGATCATTCTTCCCTGCTCCATGGGAACGCTCGCCGCCATCGCCAACGGTCTCGCCTCGAACCTCATTCAGCGAGCCGCCGACGTCTGTCTCAAGGAGCGTCGCCCACTCATCCTCTGCGTCCGCGAGACTCCCCTCAACCGCATCCACCTGCGCAACATGCAACTCGCCTCCGACGCCGGAGCCATCATCTTCCCCACCATCCCCACGCTCTACAATCTGCCGCAAAGCACCACCGAAATGGCCCGCCAGTTCGTCAACCGAGTCCTCGCACACATTGGCCTCCCCCAACCCGGAGCCTACCAATGGCAACCCGACTAATCAGCGTGCGCACTTAAAAATCGAATCGCTTTAAAAATCCCCGCCCATCCGGAAAAATCCACGGTCCAAATCTTGGATCGTGTCATCGATGCAAATCGGTGTTAGGTCTTTAGCCTCTACTTCGCTGCCGAAATAACCTTCTCCCCGCCCTCGATTGGTGGTTCAGCCTGTAAAAATTCCGCCGTGCTCTCCACCACCGGCTTCGCACACTCCAGCGGAGCCATATGCCCACAGCCTTCCACAACGCGCAGCGCCGACTGCGGAATCAATTCATGCATCTTCTCGCCAACCGGGAGCGGGATCAACTCGTCCTTCCCACCCCACACAATCAGTGTCGGCCGCTCCAGATTCCGCAGCCTGAAGTCCAGCAGATCATGCCCACTCTCCATCGACGCCATGCTACGCTGGATCACCCACCCGTCATCCGCGAACTTTCGCAGCACAGCTTTCGTCACAAAATTCGGTATATCGGGCGGCTTCGGCGAGAGCGTCGTCATCAGTTTCCGTACACCCCCTGCGTCTGTCGGCACAAACAGCTCAGGCCCAAACCCCGGCGGAAAATAAATCCCCGCGCTGTCATACACCACCAGTCGATCCACCAACTCAGGATGGTCCAGCGTCAGCTTCATCGCAATCCACCCACCCATCGACCACCCACCGACATCGGCCCGCGAAAGATGCACCGCGTCCATAAAATGCATCACCGCTGCCTCTTCCATAGCGATCGAGTAGTTTGCATCGGGCTTCGGCGACCTCCCATACCCAATCAGATCAGGCGCATAAACATGAAAGCCCTTCGCCGCCAGAGCCGGGATCATCGCCCGCCAATCTTCGCCTCGCGCGCCAAGCCCATGTACCAGCAGCAGCGGAGTCCCCGCAGTGCCCTTCGCTGCCGGAGCCTCAAAATAGTGCATTCGATAGCCACCGGCCTCGACATACTTGCTCTCGACGCCTTCCCGCCAGAGGTGATACCGAATCTGCTGGTCTGCCACCCACAGCGGATTCCAGAAAAAGACCGTACCAGCCACCACCAGAACGAGCACTAGAAGAGCAACAATCCGCTGCGCCAGCTTCATCTCTCTATCGTCTCCGCGAGCTTCAGTGCTTTTTCAATTACGCCTAGTGTAGGCTCCGTCAGCCCGTAAGTCTCCGAATAAATCTCACTACGACGCGCCCATACGGCAGCTGTAGCATCATCGCCGCAGACCAGCTCCGTTCCCTGCCCTTCGCTCACGACACACATCCACTCGATAAGCACGTAATGAAACTGCACCCGCCCAGCATCGTCACGAACAATCCGATCCAGCGTCGCAATCATCTCCACCGGACGAACCTTCAGACCAGTCTCCTCCCACACCTCACGCGCAACGCCCTCGGCAGTCGTCTCGCCCACCTCCAGCACGCCGCCCGGCAACGACCACGCGCCCAGCATAGGCTCCCGTCCACGCCGAATCAGCAAAACATCCGCACCGCGAACCACTACCGCAGCCACCCCTACCATGGGAGCCGAAGGATACTCGCGTCCTTCCCTTATCTTGGATTCGTCCCGTGTCACTTCAGCGGCTTGCCAAACTCTTCACCGAACACCGTATGCCCGATCTCAAAGCGCCCGCCATAAAACTTGTCGGAGCCATTCACATGTCCCACGGCCAGCAGTGCCACCACCCAATAGCTCAACGGCAGCCGCAGCACCTCATGGACCTTGTCCTGCTCAAAACCCTCCATAGGAGCCGTGTCATATCCCATCACCTCAGCCATCAGCAGCATATGCGTGAACGCCAGCATCACCTGCTTGTTCAACCATGCGCGCATCTGCTCACTGGTAAAACTGGAGAGATAGTTCGGAACACTGCTCCGAGCCTGCGCCGCATAGCTCTCTGGCATACCGCCCTCACGACCAAGCTGCAGCATCAGGTCGAGATCCTTCCTCCAGCCATCCGCATCGCCACAAGCCACGATCACAGCGGAGGCCTCCTCGACCTTGGCCTGGTTGTAGCTGGCCGCGCGCAGCCGCTTCTTTTGCTCCGGCGACTGCACCACGATAAATCGCCAAGGCTGCATGTTGTATCCGCTCGGCGCACTAAGACCAGCTTCAAGAATCTGTTTCAGGTCTTCAGGCGGAATCGGCGCTCCATCAAAGCTGGGACTCGCTCGTCTTTCCTGGATTGCCTGACTCAAAGTCTTCTTGTTTTTCGTCATCGGCTCTTTCTCATTGCTCACTAGGATGCCGTCACAGCCCAGCAAGACTATCGTTGGACTTCACGCCCATACCATTTCTGCCAAAATGATTTCTTAAGATCAGCACCGGGAGATGAAACCAGCATCTCATAGCCTCATCCTGCCATCCCCAAATGAAATCGCTGTAACAGGCCCACCTGCTAGTGAATCTCGCTCACCGAAAACTCCGTAGCGAACGGGTTCTGCCCCGCCACCTCGGCAACAATCCACACTCCATGAAACGGCTTACGCATCTCGGGATAGGCCCCCAGCAACGCGCCCGCAGCGCTCGCACTTAATTTGTGAGTCGCAGCTGCATCGCCAGGTTGATCGACCTTCAAATGCGCCATGATATCAATCTTGTCTTTGCCCAACGAATCATCCACTCCAAGACCAGTAAACCGATACTCCGCGCCATCCGCACCCTTCACCACCAGCGGAGCGTCCTTGCTCACGCCATCCGAGACCGCCGGTGGCGTCGCCGAAGCCTGCTCCGCCTTCAACTTTTCAAGATGCGTGCTCTGGATGAAGTTCGCCGGACGCAACAGACTCTCTGCCTGCTGATAGTAGAGCCACGCATTCCACTGCTCTTTACGCGCAGCCATCGCCCGCGCTTCCTTCCAGTACCATATCCCGTCATGCCCAGCCGCCGACAAAGGTGTCGGATAAAACCCTGCCATCTGCCACTGACCCTGTTCCTTCCGCAGCAAAAAAGAGAGCCGCCACGGCGACGCCGTACCCTCCACATTCACAATCGCGAACCCGTAACTTCCCGGAGCCAACCCCGGGATCAGAAAATCCGCCTCCGCCATCGAGTGATTCAGCGTGCAGAAAAACTGCGTATCCGGAGCAGAACCATCGGCCCCACGCTTCAACTGCGTACCATCCAGAAGGTAGACCTGTTCCACCACCAGCGTGCCGCCCTTCAGCTTCGGAGCCGTACTGCCTACAACATACTCAATCCCGCCAAAGTCCTTCGCGTACTCGGCCACCGTAGCGCTGCGCAGCCCGGCAACATCTCCAGCCTGTACCTTCGCCGCCAGTCCACGCGCAGCAGTCGCCAATGCATTCCGGTCCGCAGGCTTCATCGCCGACTGGGTAATGCAATCCTCTGCGCGGACATATCCAGAAACCGCAAGCATCAGCAGCGCGACGATCCCGATTCTCTTCATCCCGCGCATCATGGCTTCCACCTTGCCTCTGCGTTCCATTCTTGTTTGCATACGAACGCTCCCACAACGAGCCAAAGGACAGTCTAGTACAACCCCAACCCTGAGTTGTCTCCTCAAGTTCCTATTCGTGTCAATCCGCGTTCATCTGTGCCCGAATCGCGTTAGACTTGTCTTGCAACGACGTCGCGCTCCGGTAACATCCATCGATGCCGCGCGTCCTACCGATAGATGCCAAGTTCCCGGCCAATCCGGCTCGCCGTAGCAGCCTGCATCTCCGTAGCCACGCTCGTGCACGCCCAATCGAGACCCGCGCATCCGCTGCAGAAGCATGATCCTGCCGATACAATTGCACCAACGGCACCCCCTGCCGCCTCTATGATCCCGGCAACGCAGCCCACTCAAACGGCTCCGCCTATCCCGCAGACGCCAGCGCAGCAGCCCGCACAGCGCGCCCGGGTCACCTTACTCCGGCGGTCTGCTCACCGTCTCGGCCAGCAACTCCAGTCTCAACCAGATACTCCGCGAGATCTCTCATCAGACCGGCATCAAGATCACCGGCGGCGTAGCCGACGAGCGCGTCTTCGGCGAGTACGGTCCCGCAGCCTCTTCCGAGGTGCTCGCAGCCCTCCTCGACGGCACCGCCAGCAACATGGTCATCGTCCAGAACACCGCCTCCGCGCCTGCAGAACTGATCCTCACCCCACGCATGGGCGGCCCTACGCCACCGAACCCCAACGCCACCCGCTTCGACGACACCGCTTCCGACGAGCCACCCGTGCGGCAGCCCGAAGCAGCCCAACCCAACCCGCCACAACCGCCGCCGCAGACCCAAACCCCGGCACCCACTACCCCGCCAGCAGCCGCAGCCGCCCCCATTCAGAGCAACCCCGACACCGCTGCCCCCACTCCGCCACCTGCGGACTCCACCCAGCAGCAGTCCCCCAACGGGGTCAAGACGCCGCAGCAGATCTACGACGAACTCATGCGCCTGCGCCAGCAGCAGCAACAGAGCAAGCCACAGTAGCCCACCTCAAATATTCATCATTTCAAAACAGATTCAAATCCAGCTGCGAGACGTTAGCCTTCTACCACCTGCGTGGGAGCCACCACACTCCGCGCCTGCCTCACAGCGGCCACCTGCCGCGCATGGATACGGAAGATATTGAACATCGCAATGCAAACCCCGTAGGCAAACAGCACACCCACCGCCAACGACGCCAACACCGCAGAAACCAACACAATCGACGAATTCACAACCACTCCCTCTATCTTTTTCCAGCCGCACCCATTCCCGCAGGCACACCCAGCTTTATCCGTCTACCATTCTTACAAACCGGCAAGGATTTACAATGCCCCAAACGTCCTCACCTATTGCACCTTCGGATACATATCTCCCACATTCAGTTGCCCTGCCCCTCTCACCCGCCGCCCTCTCCGCATCCGAAACCATCCTGCCACCCCGGAATGCCGTATCCTAGAGACTTGGCCCTCGAAGCAGCCAGGGCCACACCTACCATGGGCATCACACACATCACCGTCCGCGGAGCACGCCAGCACAACCTGCGCAACGTCAATGTCAGCATCCCGCGCAATACCCTCACGGTCGTCACCGGCCTCTCCGGCTCCGGCAAATCCTCCCTCGCCTTCGACACCATCTACGCCGAAGGCCAACGCCGTTACGTAGAAACCTTATCGGCCTACGCCAGACAATTTTTAGACCAGATGGAGCGCCCCGACGTCGACGCCATCGACGGCCTTTCCCCCGCCATCTCCATCGAGCAAAAGACCACCTCCCGCAGCCCTCGCTCCACCGTCGGCACCATCACCGAAATCTACGACTACCTCCGCCTCCTCTACGCGAGCGTAGGCCAGCCCCACTGCCCCAACTGCGGCCGCCCCATCTCCCGCCAGTCCGCCGACCAGATCGTCGAGCGCATCGTCGCCCTCGCCCCCGGCGAACGCATCACCATCTACGCCCCCATCGTCCGCGGCCGCAAAGGCGAGTTCCGCGAAGAACTCGAAGCCCTCGACCAGCAAGGCTTCCGCGCCCGCGTCGACGGCGAAATGGTCGAACTCACCGAAGGCATGCGCCTCGAAAAGCGCAAGAACCACACCATCGAAGCTATAGTCGACCGCATCATCCTCAAACCGCTCTCCCCCACTTCCACAGATGTGTCATCTCGACCGGAGTCTTCGCAGTCTCATCGCGAAGACGGAGCGGAAAGACCTGCTCCTTTGCAGACAGATTCACCCAAATACGACACCCGCCGCCTCGAAGCTTCCGTAGCCAAAGCCCTGCAGATGGCCAACGGCCTCGTCCTCATCGGCATCCAGAACCCCACCACTCGCGCCCAGGACGAGACTCTCTACAGCTCCTCCATGGCCTGCCCCGACTGCGGCATCAACGTCCCCCGCCTCGAGCCCCGCAGCTTCTCATTCAACTCCACCTACGGCGCCTGCCCCGAGTGCCACGGCCTCGGCAGCATCTACGACTTCGACCCCGCCAAAACCATCTCCGACTGGTCCAAGCCACTTCTCGACGGAGCCATGGGCCCCGGCTCAGCCTCACAATACCTCCTGCGCCTCATCAAGCTCGCCGCCGAAAAATACAAGATCGACATCCGCAAGCCCTTCGACCAGCTCACCATCGAGCAGCAGAACCTCTTCCTCTACGGCCCGCCGCGCAACGAAGCAGGCCGCACCGGCTTCCACGGCATCTTCGCCTACCTCCGCTCCAACCTCGAAGACACCAAATCCGAGGGCTACCGCGAATACATGATGCAGTACATGTCCGCGACCACCTGCCCCGTCTGCAAAGGCCGCCGCCTCCGCCCCGAATCCCTCGCCGTAACCATCCCCATCCCTTCAACTCCCCAAAACAAAACCGTCATCCTGAGCGGAGCACCCAGCACAGAAAAAAAGCCCGTCATCCTGAGCGGAGCGCGCAGCGCGCAGTCGAAGGACCCCGAAGGTGCCAACGTCACCTCAACCGCCCAAAATCACTCAGCCACGAATACCCCCCACGGCTTCTCCATCGCCGACTTCACCGCCCTGTCCTTAGAACGCGCCCTGCAAACCGCAAGGAACATGAACTTCACCGGCCGCGACCGCATCATCGCCGACCGCCTCCAGCGCGAGATCATCGAGCGCCTCGAATTCCTCAACGCCGTAGGCCTCGGCTACCTCTCCCTCGAGCGCTCCGCCGCCACCCTCTCCGGCGGCGAAGGCCAGCGCATCCGCCTGGCCACCCAGATCGGCTCAAAACTCCGTGGCGTCCTCTACGTCCTAGACGAGCCCTCCATCGGCCTCCACCAGCGCGATAACCAGCGCCTCATCAACGCCCTCGAAGACCTCCGCGACCTAGGCAACACCGTCCTCGTCGTCGAGCACGACGAAGACACCATCCGCAAAGCCGACTATGTCCTCGACCTCGGCCCCGGTGCCGGCAAAAACGGCGGCCATCTCATCGCCGACGGCACCCCCCAGCAGGTCATGGACAACCCCGCCTCCCTCACCGGCCAATACCTAGCCGGCAAAATCGAAATCCTAGCCCGCGAAACCCCGCGGCCCCTCACCGGCAACTGGATCACCGTCGAAGACGCCCACTCCCACAACCTCCAGAACGTAACCGCCCACTTCCCCCTTGGCGTCATGACCGTCATCACCGGAGTCAGCGGCAGCGGCAAATCCACCCTCGTCAACGACATCCTCTACCGCTCCCTCGCCAAAGAGCTCTACGGCTCCCGCGAAGAGCCCGGCCAGCACGGTCGCGTCATCGGTATCGACCAGATCGACAAAGTCATCCAGATCGACCAGTCCCCCATAGGCCGAACCCCGCGCAGCAACCCCGCAACGTACACCGGCGTCTTCACCGCCATCCGCGACCTCTTCGCCATGCTCCCCGAATCCCGCGAACGCGGCTACAAGCCCGGCCGTTTCAGCTTCAACGTGCAAGGCGGACGCTGCGAAGCCTGCCAGGGCGAAGGTCAGCGCCGCATCGAGATGAACTTCCTCCCCGATGTCTACGTCCTCTGTGAAGTATGTAACGGACGTCGTTACAATCAGGAGACCCTCGCCGTCAAGTTCAACGGCTACAGCATCGCCGACCTCCTCGATCTCCCCATCGAAGACGCCCTGCCCATCCTCAAAGACATCCCCGCCGTCAGCATCAAGCTCCAGACCCTCGTCGACGTAGGCCTCGGCTACATCCACCTCGGCCAGTCCGCCACCACCCTATCCGGCGGCGAAGCCCAGCGCATGAAGCTGGCCCGCGAACTCTCCAAGCGACAAACCGGCCGCACCCTCTACCTCCTCGACGAGCCCACCACCGGCCTCCACTTCGACGACGTCCGCAAGCTCCTCGAAGTCCTCCACCGCCTCACCGACCTCGGCAACACCGTCATCATCATCGAGCACAACCTCGACATCATCCGCAACGCCGACTACATCCTCGACCTCGGCCCCGAAGGCGGCGAAGGCGGCGGCCGCATCGTCGCCCACGGCACGCCCGAGCAGATCGCCACCGTCCCCGCCTCCCACACCGGCAGCTTCCTCACTCGCTACTACGCCAACCACCCCGAAGCCGTCCCCCAGCCCAACGGCACCAGCCACGCCGGTCCCCAGCCCGCCAACATCCGCGCCCTCGCTGACGCCATCAAAAAGCCCAAAACCAAATTCGTCGCTCCAGAAAAGAAAACCGGCGTCCCCACCCCGCGCGCATCTACACTGTCCGAAGCAACAAAAACAGCCAAGCCGAAGAAAACTTCCACTTCTGCCAAAAAGACCCCGGCCAAGGCCAAGAAAACGTCCCAGACAAAGTCCAAGACAAAACGAACATGAGCACGTCCCTGACACCTCCGCTTGCCGGCGACCCACGAGCCTCCTCCCAGCCCCAGGCCGACCCTAACCCCGCACTCGCCATCGACCCGACCAAAGGCGAAGCCATCGTCATCGAAGCCCCACCCCCTTCCGTAGCCCCCGGCACCGGAGTTCCCGCCCGCATCCCCCACCTTGGCCACGCCCTGCTCTTCGTCTCCTTCGCCGGCCTCACTCTCCTGCTCACCCAGGGACTCCTCCTCGGCATCGCTCACCCCCATCACGCCGTCAGCCTGACGTCCATCTCCCCCAAGCTCGTCGTAGCCGCCGAAGCCATCGCCTACATCATCACCCTCATCATCTCTTTCTTCTTCTTTCCCCTCCTCTGGAACCGTCCCTTCGGCATCGGCCTCCAGTGGGACTTCGCCGCCGCCCGCCGTAACGCCTTAAAGCTCATCCCCATCGGCCTCGCCCTGGGATTCGCTGTCCAAGCCGTCTCTTCGCTCATCCCCGTCCCCAAATCCATCCCAATGGACGACTTCTTCCGCACCCCCTCCGACGTATGGCTAGTCACCGCCTTCGGCACCCTCCTCGCCCCCATGTTCGAGGAGATCTGCTTCCGCGGCTTCCTCCTCCCCGCCTTCGCCATCGGCTATGACTGGCTCTCCCTCCCCCGCAACCCCGCCGCACACGAGCACTGGAAGATCACCACAGGCCTCACAACCGCCGCCCTCATCTTCTCCGCAATTCTCTCGAGCATCTTCTTCGCCCTCCTCCACGCCGAGCAGCTAGCGCACGCCTGGGCCGCCCTCTTCGTCCTCTTCTGCGTATCCCTCGTCCTCACCATCGTCCGCATCCGCACCCACTCCGTAGCCTGCTCCACCATCGTCCACGCCAGCTACAACCTCTCCGTCTTCATGACCCTCTTCATAGCCACCGGAGGCTACCGCCACCTCGAACGCATGACCCGCTAGCCTCACCCCGCCTAGCCACAATCCCCCACCCCAAAAAGCGCCATCCTGAGCGGAGCGCAGCGTAGCCGAAGGACCCCGAGTCGGCTAACATCAACCTACTCCGCTCAAACCTTTCAACATCGAATCCCAAAACCTACACCCTAAGTGTCATCCTGAGCGGAGCGCGAAGCGCGCAGTCGAAGGACCTGCGGTTTGTCTACTTCACCACCCCCTCCAACATCTCCAACAGCCCCACCTGCCCCTTCAAAATCCTCCCCCGAGCCTCCTCAATCGAAAACCACCCACCCCGATCCACCTCCGGAAACTCCTGTAACCGTCCAGACCGTGGAGGCCACTCCATCTCAAACACATTGCTCAGCAAAAGCGCAGCGTCGAACTCACCCTCAACAGCCCATGCCGTAACCACCTTCCCACCAGCCTGTTTGATCGCACCTACCTCAAGAAAATCGCCATCCACAGCAAAACCCGTCTCCTCTAAAAACTCCCGCCTCGCCACATCAAGCCCCTCTTCACCCTCCTCATACTCTCCTTTCGGTATCGACCAGGCACCCAGATCTTTCTTAGCCCAGAAAGGCCCACCGGGGTGCACCAGAAACACCTCCGGCCCATCTCCCCGACGCCGATACACAATAAGCCCAGCACTTCGCTTCGCCATAAAATTACCTAACTCAACTCTCCATCCTATCGACCAGGACCAGCATTGGACCGAAGCCCGAGCCTCGTATCACCTTATGCAGCTCATTCGTCACATTCATCAAACTATTCGCTCCCAAACGCGTACTTAGGCCCAGGGCAAATTCCCTCGCGTCTTGGAGACACAACTCATTAATCACACAACGCCCTCACCTTCTATATCCAAATACGATCTCTCTCTAGTACGTTCTTACCATCTCAAAAACGCCCCACCAGGAGCGCTGGAGGAGATCGGATGGTTACCGCCAAAAGCAAGACTGTCCTTCTGTTGGTCAAAAGCGCCCTCACCGGAGCCCTCGGCGGCCTCCTCTTCGGCTTCGACACCGCCGTCATCGCCGGAGTCACCCACTCCCTCCAACTCCACTACGCTCTCACCGAAGGCGAAAAGGGCTTCACCGTTGCCATCGCCCTCTACGGCACCGTCATCGGAGCCATCTTCTCCGGCCCACTCGGCCAGCGAATCGGCAGCCGCGCCGCCCTCCGCGTCATGGCCATCCTCTACGTAGTCTCTGCCCTCGGATGCGCCCTCGCCGGCCCCTGGACCAGCTTCCTCTTCTTCCGCTTCCTCGGAGGCCTCGGCATCGGTGGGTCCTCCGTCCTCGGCCCCGTCTACATCGCCGAGCTCTCCCCCGCCAAGTGGCGCGGCCGTCTCGTCGGACTCTTCCAGATCAACGTCGTCGTCGGCATCCTGCTCGCCTATCTCTCCAACGCCATCATCGCCCACTTCCAATTCGGCGCCATCGAGTGGCGTCTCCAACTAGGCGTCGGAGTCCTCCCCGCCGCACTCTTCCTCATCCTTCTCTTCACCGTTCCCCACTCCTCCCGCTGGCTCGTCACCCAAAACCGCCTCGACGAGGCCTACCGCATCCTCGCCGACCTCGGCTCACCCGACTCCCGCGCCGAAGTCGACGCCATCGCCGAATCCATCCGCGCCGAAGGCGGCCTCACCCAGCACACCCTCTTCCAGCGCCGCTATAGCAAGCTCATCTTCCTCGCCATCTCCATCGGATTCTTCAATCAGCTCTCCGGCATCAACGCCATCCTCTACTACCTCAACGACATCTTCGCCTACGCCGGCTTCAATTCCGTCTCCAGCGCCGAACAAGCCGTCGTCATCGGACTGGCCAACCTCCTCGCCACCCTGCTCGGCATCTCCATCATCGACAAGATCGGCCGCAAACCTCTCCTTCTCATCGGAGCCATCGGCTGCGGCCTCTCCCTCATCCGGAGTAGCCTGGATCTTCCACACCGGGGAGCATCTCCACCTGCTCCTGGCCCTGCTCGTCGGCTTCATCATCTCCTTCGCCATCTCTCAGGGAGCCGTCATCTGGGTCTACCTCAGCGAAGTCTTCCCCACCAACGTCCGCGCCAAGGGCCAAAGCTCTGGGCTCCTCCTCCCACTGGATCGCCAACGGCCTCATCGCCAACGTCTTCCCCTACGTCGCCGTCTACTCCAAGGCGCTGCCCTTCGCCTTCTTCGCCGTCATGATGGTCGTCCAGTTCTTCACCGTCCTCTTCATCTACCCCGAAACCAAGGGCCAGACCCTCGAAGGCATGCAAGCCCACCTAGGCCTCCATTGAGCGATTCTGCTGCCCCGTTCGAGCCCGTTACGAAACTCAATCCCCGAGGTCAATGGGAGAGCGCATCCGGCGGAACTCGGTGATGCCTTTCTCTCTACTTCTTCGCCAAACCAAGCGCAGACTCAATGCCTCGTTGCCACTCCGGACCGCTCATGCGATCGTTTTCCCCGAGTGCCCGCACGTCTTCGTTTGCTGCTGGGTCGAGCGCCGTACGCGTGTAGGTCACCTCTACCGCTGTGCGCGACGACGCTATGGCCGTTACCCGTACGTCTACAGTCATCACAAGATGGTCTCCAACAATCGCGACGTACTGCATGCGCCCACCCGGCACATCGAATAGCGTATTCACCCACACGCTATTCAACGGACCATGTTTTATGGTCCACACCGCGCCCTGCACATCGCGCCCCGGCTGTGGGTACAGGAAGACGGGTTTCCAATGCTCACCTGCCCAGCTGCGTTCAGCTTCCGGCGCGAATAGAGGCGCAACCCGCTCCATCGAAGCTGCGACTTCGAAGCGGAACGAGTTCACGACGTGCACATGCTCCGCTGTCCCGCGCGCTATCTCCGGCACAGAGGATTGAGCGTGGGCAAATTTTATAAACGATAGAGTTTGCGCAAGGGCAAGAACCGCAATTTTCGTCTTCATTTTCGCTCCTTCAATCGATGGCTATCCGTGGCGCGCAGTGTCACACCGTAAATCTTCCTGAACTGATCGATTTGCTCCAGAGTCGCTGGCGAGAACGGCGCTTTGCCCTCGAAGGCGTGCAGAACAATCCCCTCCAGCAGATCCCCTAGACTCATATCCTTTAGCTCTGCTAAAGCCTTTAGCACCTTCAATAGGCCCTTTTCGATTCGGACGCCGGTTTGAATCCGCTCAATCGAGATCGCATTTATCGTTTCTTTCATATGTACCAGTGTACCATGGTACACACAAGCGCTCACATGATTTCCGCGTTTCGTAACCCGTCTCATTCCCGACCGCAGCAAATTCCTCCCTCATCTCCCGGCGATCGTCCCGCTGGACACATTGCCATTCGGCACACCTCGGCTACGGAAGGTGATTCTCAGAAAACCTGTCAAGAGATAATTCCATCAAGCCTTTATTTATCAAAGACATAAATTGCCAAATAATTTGTGGCATTTCGCTATACTAGAGATAGAGGCAAAAAAGAAAGCCCCGGCATAAACCGGGGCTTTTCCATTTAACCCGCTGTCACTCACAGAGAAAGACGCCGTTCACCACAACCAATTGGAAATCAATACTTTGCTGACAATCAAAACGCCAAACCTGCGAATCCAGAGACTTCCGCAAACGACGCAGAAGCAGGTCCAGACCTAAAGTATCTGCAATGAATACTTTGAACCAAAATGTACCCCAGGGGGAGTATCCTCTACAATCGGACAAAACCATGCCAACCGACAACCGCACCGACCTCCTCAAACTCATCGCGACCCTCTCCTTCCGCCTCGGCGACTTCACCCTCGCCAGCGGCCAGCAGTCCGACTACTACATCGACTGCCGCACCACCACCCTCCACGCCGAAGGCGGCCGCCTCTCCGGCCTCGTCCTCTACGACCTCCTCTGGCAGCACTTCCCTCAAGCCGAAGCCGTCGGCGGACTCACCATGGGAGCCGACCCCCTCGTCTCCAACACCGCCAGCGCCTCCGCCTGGCACCATCTCCACCACCACCGGGACCCCCTAGTCCACGGCTTCCTGGTCCGCAAGGCCGAAAAGACCCACGGCACCGGCCGCCGCCTCGAAGGCTTCCATAAACTGGGCGCCCACGTAGTCATCGTCGACGACGTCTGCACCACCGGCGGCTCCACCATCACCGCCATCGAAGCCACCCGCGAGTCCGGCATGAACGTAATCGGAGTCCTCTGCCTCGTAGACCGCGAACAAGGAGGCCGCGAGAACATAGAAGCCGCCGCCCCCCACGCCCCCTTCTACTCCGTCTTCACCGCCACAGACATCCGCGCCGCCCACATCGCGCTGAAGGGGTAAGTACCGTGTCTTTTTCAATATCGTTTCTTGATGAGCCGGTGTTCTATGACGAAGAAACACCTATGGCAACTGGCGAATTGGTGCTAGGAGAGTTCAGAGAAAACTTCGTGGCAAGCCTGTACCAATGGAGCAAAGCGGACTATGAAGCTCAGTGGCGCAGTGCGATTAAACCCTGTTTGAAGGCTCGAAATCGGCTCTGATGGTTCACTATGTAAGCCCGGAGTTTGCGAGCAATTTCGAATGGTGGCCAATGTACAGAGAAGGAAACATTGTCTATTTCCAAAACCATCTGCCATGGTACGACCAAATGACGCAGCCGTTTTCCATTGAGAACATGTTCTCTTCGTAAGGGATCGCAAGACCATCAATGAAGACGGCGATCATCTCTCCGAGTGGAGTGTGAACCTTAGCGAAGTTGAAGATTTCGCCCGAACGCTCTCAAGACTAGCTGTCGACTCCCTACTCTCGATCATTAGCTCAGCTAACCCACCTAGTCCCACTTCGGAACTCGCTTCACAAAAATCATCGAAACACCCTGATGATCGCAATGAAATGCCTCTAGGGTAGTGACTGGAGGCAAACGAAATGTACCGCAAGAAGAGGTGCCCATCCTGCACCTCACACCAGATCCGCCGTTCACACCGCCGCGCCATCGAGCGGCTACTATTCTGGATCACCCCGCACCACTGCAACGAGTGCGGCCGCCGCTTCTACCTCCTGCATCTCCGCTCCACCCAGCAGAGAGCAAAGAGCGCAATCGGATAAGCCAAACAAGCATCTTCGGCCCACCTCCGATAAACTAGAAGAGACATGATTCCCACCCTAGAATGGCTCCCCAACGGCGTTAACTTCCTCGACCAAACCAAGCTTCCCCTCGAAGAGACCTACGTCCTCGCAACCGACTACAACCAAGTCGCCACCGTCATCCGCGACATGATCGTCCGCGGCGCACCCGCCATCGGAGTCAGCGCCGCAATGGGCGTAGCGCTCGGCGTAAGCCAGAGCACCGCCACCGACATCGCCAGCCTCAACGCCGAAGTCGCCACCATCTGCGACACCCTCGCCGCGACCCGCCCAACAGCCGTCAACCTCTTCTGGGCCATCGAGCGCATGCGCGACCGCTACAACGCCCTCGCCGCCGCCAACACCCCGATCCCCGACATCAAGGCCGCCCTCATCACCGAAGCCCAGCAGATGTACGACGAAGACATCGCCGCCTGCAAGGCCATGGGAGCCCACGGAGCAGCCCTCCTCCCCCAGGAAGGCACCGTCCTCACCCACTGCAACGCCGGAGCCCTCGCCACCTGCGGCTACGGCACTGCCCTCGGAGTCATCCGCGCCGCCGTCGAGCGCGGCCACAAGATCGACGTCTACGCCGACGAGACCCGCCCCTACCTGCAAGGCGCCCGCCTAACCGCCTGGGAGCTCCTCCACGACAACATCCCCACCACCGTCCTCTGCGACAACATGGCCGGCGCCCTCATGCGTCAGGGCAAGATCCAGGCCGTCATCGTAGGAGCCGACCGCATCGCCGCCAACGGCGACACCGCCAACAAGATCGGCACCTACTCCGTAGCGGTCCTCGCCAAGGAACATGGCATCCCCTTCTACGTAGCCGCCCCCCTCTCGACCATCGACCCCGCCACCCCCCACGGCGACCAGATCCCCATCGAGCAGCGCCCCGCCACCGAGGTCACCCACTCCAATGGCAAGCAGATGACCCCCAACGGCGCGGCCATTCAAAACCCGGCCTTCGACGTCACACCAGCCAAATACATCACGGCAATCATCACGGAGCACGGCGTCCTACGCGCCCCATACGAACAAACCATTGCTCAGATGGTCACCACATCGAAACCCGAACTCACAACCGCATAAATAAAATCCCCGGCGAAGACCACAACCGCATAGTGCATACTGTGTTGGATAAGGTTGACCGCCGGAGACCCCATGCAGCGTTTGCTTCCTCTGATTTTTTTTCCTGCCCTCACTTCCCTCGCCCTCGCACAGACTCCCGCTCAACCAGCGCCCAGCCAGCCCGTCCCCACCATCAAGGCCGGCACGCAAATCGTCATTGTCGACGTCGTCGTCGCCGACGCCAAGGGCCAGCCTGTCCACAACCTCAAGGCATCCGACTTCGCCGTTCTGGAAAACAACGTCTCCCAGCCCATCAAGAACTTCGAAGAGCACACCGCTATCACAGCCGCCGAAGCAGCAAAGCTGCCGCCCATGCCCAGGATGCCCCCAGGCGTCTTCACTAACTACACACCCACGCCCGCCAACAGCGCCGTCAACGTCCTTCTCCTCGACACTCTCAACACCCCGATAAAGGATCAGTTCTTCGTCCGCGATCAGTTGAAGAAGTACCTCAAGTCGGCCCAGCCCGGCGCCCGCACTGCCATCTTCGGCCTCACCAGCCGCCTCTATCTTCTACAGGGCTTCACCTCCGATCCCGAGATACTGAAGACCGTCCTCAACCAGAAGGACCTCAAGGCTTCGCCTCTGCTCGACGACCCGGTCGGCGGTGGCCCCGGCCCCGAGTCCCTCTCCGATACGATGAGCGACATCATGGGCAATGACCCCACCGCAACCCAGGTCATCGCCAATCTCCAGCAATTCGAGGCCGAGCAACAATCCTTCCAACTACAACTCCGCGCCCGCTACACCCTCGACGCCATGAACCAGCTCGCCCGCTATCTCAGCGGCATTCCCGGTCGCAAGAATCTCATCTGGTTCTCCGGCTCGTTCCCCATCACCATCCTTCCCGACGGCGACCTGCAAAACCCCTTCGCAGTAGTCGCAGACGCCGAGGATGAGTTCCGCGAGACAACCAATCTCCTCGCCGCCAGCCAGGTCGCCGTCTACCCAGTCGACGCGCGCGGCCTCATGACCTCACCTACCTTCAGCGCAACCAGCTCCAACAGCAAATACGCTCGTAATCCCACCGCCTTCGCCAAAGACCAGACCAAATTCTTCCAGCAGACCGCCGACGAGCACAGCACCATGCTCCAAATGGCCGAACAAACCGGCGGTCACGCCTTCATCAACACCAACGGCCTCAGCCAGGCGGTAGCCAGCGCCGTTGACTCCGGCTCGAACTTCTACACCCTCACATACTCGCCCACCAACACCAACTGGAACGGCAGCTTCCGCAAGATACAGGTCCGTCTCCAGCAACAAGGCCTCACCCTTGCCTATCGCCGCGGCTACTACGCCGACGACCCCAATGCTCCTCCCAAACACAAGGAGCCTGTACCCGCCACGACCACCACTATCGCCCCAATCAACGCCATGCGCACCGCCATGATGCGTGGCGGCCCCGACCCCACCCAGATCCTTTTCAAGGTCCTCGTCCGTCCAGCCACCGCGACAACCGAAGACACCCTCGCCACCGGAAACGCGCCGAATCCGGCCGTCAAAGTGAAGCCTCCCTATCGTCGCTACACCATTGACTTCGCAGCCAACCCGCGCGACATCTCCTTCGCCCACTCCCCCGAGGGCAACTACTTGGGCCATATACAGTTCCTCACCTACCTCTACGATCAGGATGGAACCATCATCAACACCAGCGGCACCACCGTCCAGGCGAACATTCCCCCAGCAGCCTACAACGCGAGCCTCAGCACCGGCCTACAGTTCCACCAACAGATCAGCGTTCCCGTCAAAGGCTCTTACTTCCTCCGCATCGGAATCCACGACCTCACCGGCGATCATGTCGGAGCCATCGAGATCCCCATCGCCGCAGTATCCAGGATCCCTCCCGCCGACACGCCAGCTACACCTCCAACCAAGGCCATAAGCTCAGACAAATAGCCGGCCTGGCGAAGCAACCGAAGTCCTGCTCTCCCATCGCTGTTATTCACGCACATCGCCCTCAAAACCGGGGCCATATCCCGGTTCGAGCCGATCTTTACCTGCGCTTCGATCCGCGCCCGACCGCGCACCGCACATTCATCGTCAAAACCTTCTACCCTATTCCTAGCAGTGTGACTCACCCCTGGCTCAACCCGCGCCTTCCATCCCTTCTCCGAGGAAGCATCCTCGTCCTCGTCAGCCTCTGGATATCCCTGTTGCTCTCCCACTTCCCTCACAACCACGCAACCATGCTCCTGACCCTCCCTGCCCTGGCTGCAATGGCCGGAACCATCGACACAATCCGATGCATGCAAGGGCGCTGGAACTTCTACCACGCCGGCGTCATTCTCTTCGTCTACATGGACCTCATGGCTCTCTGCATGATCCTCTTCTTCCTCCTCTACCCCTACGCCCACTGGATCAGCTCGTCCCAATAAAATCTCGCCTCCAAAAAACTCTCCGCCTAGACCCTACGTCGTATACTCAGCGGTGAATCTGGCAAGCGACCCTCACTCCAGGGAGACCCACAGTGATCAAAGGCTTTCGCGACTTCATCCTCCGTGGCAACGTGATCGATCTGGCCGTCGCCGTCATCATCGGTGCCGCCTTCTCCAACATCACCAAATCTCTCGTTGAAGACATCATCACCCCACTTCTCGGCGCCACCATAGGCCAGCCCGACTTCAGAAATGTTGTCTTCCACATCGGCGCCACGCCTATCCGCTACGGCAGTTTCCTCACAGCCGTCATCAACTTCCTCATCATCGCCTTCGTCATCTACTTCTTCCTGGTCCTTCCCGTGCAGAAGCTCCTTGCCCGCATCAAAGGCCCCGAAGCCGTCGCCAACAAAACCTGCCCCGAGTGTCTCTCCGAGATTCCCGCCGCGGCCACCCGTTGCAAGTTCTGCGGCCAACCCGTTCAGTCCCTCTCGACGACATAGCAAAAGGGCCGCATCAGCGCGAAGCCAGCGTGGCCCTTCATCATCTCGTCTTCGAATCTAATCATTAGAGATCGTTCTTGATCTCCGCCAGGAACCACACCCGCCGCTCCGTCTCATCGATCCAGTTCTCGATCAGGCTCGCCGTGGCAACGTCGCCATACTTATCGCAAACTCCATGCGTAGCACGCAGCGAGCGCGTCAAACTCTCATTATCGGCACACAACTCCGAGATCATATCCTTCGGGGCGACTGACTCCTTATTGTTGTCCTTCAGCCGCTGATACCGTGCAATATCGCTGATCGAGTGAAGCGTCGTCGCCCCAATCTTCCGCGCGCGCTCAGCCACATCATCAGTCATCGCGAAGATCTGCTCACCATGCTCGTCCAGCAGAAGATGGTAGTCACGAAAGTGCCGTCCGCTCATATGCCAGTGAAAGTTCTTCGTCTTCACATACAGAACAAAAACATCGGCCAGCAATTTACGCAGATCTTCGGCAATCTGCTTCACACCCTCCTGACTCAGATCGGTCGGTATCGTTGAACTCTTCCTCACAGCTGCACCATTCTTACTCATCACTTTGTACTCCTTGAAAAAAGTCTAAGCTCACTCAATTAGGATCCTGAAAACAAGTCCACCGTTGTTTCCGTATTCCACATCAATTCGCACCGAGTGCCCACACCCACTAAAGTCCAAGCGCACTAAGCCCCGGATGATCATCCGGCCGCCGCCCAATCGGCCAGTGAAAAAGCCTCTGCGTCTCTGCAATCACGACATCGTTGATGCTCGCATGCCGCCGCTTCATCAGCCCCTTCTCATCGAACTCCCAGTTCTCATTCCCATACGACCGATACCACTGCCCCGCCGCGTCATGGCACTCATAGCAAAACCGCACCGCAATCCTGTCCACATCAAACGCCCAAATCTCCTTGATCAACCGGTACTCAAACTCCCGCGCCCACTTCCTCGTCAAAAATCCGACGATCTCCTCCCTGCCCGTAACAAACTCCGACCGGTTACGCCAGACGCTATCCACCGTATAAGCCAGCGCAACTCGGTGCGGATCACGCGAGTTCCAGCCATCTTCCGCAGCACGCACCTTCAGAATGGCGATCTCACGAGTAAAAGGCGGCACAAGAGGCAAACTCGAAGCTGGTGTCATAATTCCTGCTCCTTCAAAAAACGCATCGGCATTTCATCCTAATCCGTCGAATCCGCGTCGATCCGTGGTCGCCCAAGCCCCAAGACCCCCGAAGCAAAACTCGCGCCATCCCGTAGGATGCGATACGCTAAATCTTTGGATAATTCAATCCTTGAGGCCCATTTTGAACCGTCTCCGCACCCTTTCCTGCCTCCTGCCCCTCGCCGCCATCACCGCCTCCGCACAAACCCCGCAGGTCTTCGGCTACCGTGACTTTACCCAACAAGCCAAGTGGGACAGCGCCTTCATGGCCGTGCCCGACCCCAAACTAGCCGGCCAGCACCTCAAGACCCTCACCTCCGCCCCCCACTGGGCCAGCTCCCCCGAGGACTACGCCACCGCCGTCTACGTCGCCGACAAGTTCAAAGCCGCCGGCCTCCAGACCGAAATCGTCCCCTACAAAGTCCTTCTCAACAAGCCCGTCAGCATCCTCATCGAAGCCTTCGATGCCAACGGCAAAAAGCTCATGTCCGGCCCCACCCCTGAGCACGTCGATCCAACCAAACACGGCGGCGACCCCTTCCAGGACGACCCCCGCATCCTCCCTGCCTTCAACGGCTCCTCTCCCTCCGGTGACGTCACCGGCGAAGTCGTCTACGCCAACTACGGCGAACTGGCCGACTTCAAGAAACTCGCCGAAATGGGCATCAGCGTCAAAGATAAGATCGTTCTCGTCCGCTACGGAGGCAACTTCCGCGGCGTGAAGGTCTACATCGCCCAGCAGTACGGCGCCAAAGGCGTCCTCATCTACTCCGACCCCGCCGACGACGGCTACTTCCGCGGCGACATCTATCCCAAGGGCCCCTTCCGCCCCGACTCAGCCGTCCAGCGCGGCTCCGTCCAGTTCCTGCCCATCTACCCCGGCGATCCCGAGACCCCCGGCATCGCCTCCACTCCCGACCTGCCCGACTCCCAGCGCATCCCCGTCGACAAGCTCCAGAACAATCAGCCCAGCATCCCCGTCAACCCGCTCTCCTATAAGGACGCCGCCCCCATCCTCAAATGCCTCGGCGGCGCCGAATCCCCCCGCAACTGGCAGGGAGCCCTTCCCTTCACCTACCACCTCGGCGCAGGCACCCCGTCCAACGCCAGCACCAGCACCAGCAAAGTCACCGTCCACATGCACCTCGAGCAGGACACCGCTCTCCGCACCATATGGGACGTCATCGGCAAAATCCCTGGCAGCGACCCCGCCCAGAAGGACGACTGGATCGTAGCCGGCAACCACCGCGACGCCTGGGTCTACGGTGCCGTCGATCCCAACAGCGGAACCGCCGCCATGCTCGAAACCGTCCACGGTCTCGGCGAACTCCTCAAGCAAGGCTGGAAGCCCCGGCGCACCATCGTCATCGGCAGCTGGGACGCCGAAGAAGAAGGCCTCATGGGCTCCACCGAGTGGGCCGAGCAGCACGCCAAAGAGCTAGACCACGCGGTAGCCTACTTCAACACCGACGTAGGCGTAGCTGGCCCCAACTTCGGCGCCGCAGCCGTCCCCTCCCTCAAGCAATTCGTCCGCGAGGTCACCAAAGAAGTCCCCAGCCCCCAGGGCGGCACCGTCTACGACCAGTGGAAGAAGACCCAGGAGGCCAACGAGCGCAACGGAGAGAGCCGTGGAGGCCCCAGTCGCTTCAACGCCCAGGTCGAAAACGACGTCCGAGTCCGCGACCTCGGCTCAGGATCCGACTACACCCCCTTCATCCAGCACCTCGGCGTTCCCTCCACCGACATCGGATCCGAGGGCCCCTACGGCGTCTACCACTCCGTCTTCGACAACTACAACTGGTTCACGAAATTCGCCGACCCCACCTTCGTCTACGAGCAGCAGCAGGCCCGCGTCTTCGGCCTTGAGCTACTCCACATGGCCGACGCCGACGTCCTGCCCTACGACTACCAGCTCTACGGCAAAGAGATCGTCAGCTACCTCGAGACCGCCCAGAAGCACGCCGCCGCAGCCAAGCTGACCCTCGACTTCACCGCCGCCCTCACCGCCGCCAACCGCTTCGCCGCAGCCGGCACCGCCATCCGCACCCGCCAGGCCGCCCCCCCAGCCAACGCTGCCACTCTCAACCAGTCCCTCCGCGCCGCCGAAAGCGCCCTCCTCAACCCCGACGGCCTACCCAAGCGCCCTTGGTACAAACACACCATCTACGCCCCCGGCGAGTTCACCGGCTACGCCGCCGTAGTCATCCCCGGCGTAACCGAAGGCATCGAAGCCGCCGACGCCAGCCGAGCCCAAACCCAGCTAGCCGACCTAACCGAAGCCCTAAACCACTCCGCCGTCATCCTGGAGTCCGCCGAAAAATAACGCGGCACATGCCGGCGATTGCCTTCGCGGTAGTCGAAGTCGCACCTACCCCTGCAGTTGCAATTACCGGTGCAGTTGTAATTGTTTTTGTTTGTCATTCTGACCCTGAGCGCAGTCGAAGGGGAAGAACCCCCGCATTTCGCTCGAAGCGTCACAGCAGTCGGAGGGTTCCCCCGGGATTCGGAGTAGGGGTGCCCTCGGAAAACCTCCCAGAGCGGCATTTGCGTTCTCAGGCTGTCAAGCCCGAAACCGCACCAAACCCTCACTTCCTCAAGCACTTACAAAGTGCCTAATAATTACCCTCCAACCCCTACAATAGAAATAGAGACAAAAAGCACAAGCCCTGGCGAAAGCCGGGGCTTTCCATTTAAACCAGGCGCAAAAGAAGTCCAACCTTAAACCATTTGTTTCGAAGACTTTGAGACCTTAAGTACGGGAGGGGGATACCACATCAGACGCACATGCAACAGGTGAACCGGCGAGGCTCACAATCCCCAGACACTCCATACCACTAAAGTCGCAATTCACGAACCCGACGTGGGATGTTCTCTCTCAGTCACCCACCCCATCATGACTAAGAGACGGCGAACGCCGCCCCAAAGGAGAATCTCCCCAATGGTTCACGATCTGGTTCTTGCCTTGGTATTCCTGGCGATGATCATCGCCCCTGCCCTTCTCGCCATGCGCTCCGACAGGGAGGAGAAAGACGTTCTTTAGACACTTCGCGGGCTCTTTGCCGCTTAGGGAATGTTGTTGCCGTCCCGCCCCTCGCCGCACCCTCCAGCGCGTAGCAGGCATGGCCTTCAACTTCAGCGCCGTCCAACTCGACAGACTAGTCGAGTCCAGTCCGGCCCCCCAAAGTGCACAGCGAAGCCCACAACGCACCCGCCGTACACTCGTAGATCCCCCCGCGAGTCAGCCTAAACAAAAAAACTTCGCTACATAAAAAGGCCGCCTCCCTCAGGAAGCGGCCTTCGTTCTTTGACAATCAACTCCGCAGCGCCATCTGCTCGGTGACAATCTGCGTCAGGTCCGGTTTCTTCAACCCATGCTCTCTGGCATTGAACTCATCCACCTTGCTCGACCAGTTCATGCTGCAGAACTTCGGCCCACACATGCTGCAAAATGCCGCTTCCTTGTAATAATCATCCGGCAGCGTCTCATCATGCATTCCGCGAGCGGTATCAGGATCCAGCGACAGTGCAAACTGCTTGTCCCAGTCGAACGTGTACCGAGCATGCGAGATCGCATCATCCCGATCCCGCGCCCCCGGCCGATGCCGAGCAATATCCGCCGCATGAGCAGCAATCTTGTACGCAATAATGCCGTCCTTCACGTCCTTCTCATTCGGCAGCCCCAGATGCTCCTTCGGCGTGACATAGCAGAGCATCGCCGCACCGTGCCAACCGATCATAGCCGCACCAATCGCCGACGTAATGTGGTCATAACCAGGAGCAATATCGGTCACCAGCGGCCCCAGCACGTAGAAAGGAGCCCCATCGCAAAGCTCGACCTCCTTATCAACCTGCTCCTTGATCTTGTCCATAGGCACATGCCCCGGCCCCTCGATCATCACCTGCACATCGCTCTTCCAGGCCTCACGCGTCAGCTCACCCAGCGTCTTCAACTCGGCAAACTGAGCCTCATCGCTCGCATCAGCCACGCAACCCGGCCGCAACCCATCGCCCAGCGAATAGCTCACGTCATACTTCGCCATGATCTTCGTAATCCGGTCGAAGTTCTCATACAGGAAGTTCTGCTTGTGGTGCGCCGTCATCCACTGCGCCATAATCGCACCGCCACGGCTGACGATCCCCGTAATCCGCTTGGCAACCAGCGGAACATACTGGATCAGCACACCCGCATGGATCGTGAAGTAATCCACGCCCTGCTGTGCCTGCTCCTCGATCACCTCGAGATACAGATCGATATTCAGATCCTCGACCCGCTTCACCCGGCTCAACGCCTCATACAAGGGCACCGTCCCGATCGGCACCGGAGAGTGCCGCAGGATCTGCTCCCGAATCATCGGAATATCCCCACCCGTCGACAGGTCCATCACGGTATCCGCCCCAAAGTGGACAGCCGTATGCAGCTTCCGCAACTCCTCATCCACATTCGAAACTAACGCTGAATTACCGATATTCGCATTGATCTTGCAAAGCGACTCGACCCCAATCGCCATCGGCTCTAACTCAACATGGTTGATGTTGGCCGGAATAATCATCGTGCCCTTGGCAACCTCACTCCGCACCAACTCGGCAGAAATCTTCTCTCGCTGAGCAACAAAGGCCATCTCTTCAGTGATCAGCCCCTTACGTGCAAAGTGCATCTGCGACATATTCCAATCGCCCGTCCGCTCAGCCTCAGCCTTACGCTTGACGATCCATTCCGCCCGCCCCGTCGGCACCTTGTACCCATTGCCGTTAGCCCCCGCGCCATTCCCGTGTGTGTGCTGTCCGTTACCGCTCATTCGTTTTCCCCGCTCAAAGTGGCGATGTTATCGAGTTAGTATACGCCGCAATCCCCATACAAATCACGGCACTTCCACCCGCGTACAAGTCTACTCAGAGTTTAATGCCACAAAGCGGAGTGTTTGTTCTTAGCGGCCCAAACAAACTGAGTGGGGACCAACGCAGCGCGGTGCAATTCATCTCCTGCCTGCCCCGCACCATCATCTCAATAGGAGCAACGCAGTGAGCCAACACATGCTATCCCCTCAACCCCAACTCGACTGGTCCAACATCGAATCCGAGTTGAACGAACGTGGCTGCGCCACAACCGGTCCTTTGCTCACCCCAGCTCAATGTGCCGAGCTCTCCGCCGCCTACCATACGCCCGCTCTCTTTCGCAGCCGCGTCGTTATGGCTCGCCATGGCTTCGGCAAAGGCGAATATCAGTACTACAACTATCCCTTGCCGCACCTTATCCAAACCCTCCGCGATACCTTGTACCCACCACTAGCCCGCATCGCTAACCAATGGAATAAAGCGCTAGGACTACAAACGGAATATCCCGCCGAACATCGGGAGTTCCTCAAACTCTGCCATACCGCCGGCCAGACGCGCCCAACCCCGCTCCTGCTCCGATACCAGCAGAACGACTACAACTGCCTCCACCAAGATCTCTACGGAGAGCTCGTCTTTCCCCTTCAGGTTGCATTTCTCCTTAGCGAGCCCGACCGAGACTTCACTGGCGGCGAGTTCGTCCTTACCGAACAGCGCCCTCGCATGCAATCCCGCGTCGAGGTCGTCTCACTTCGCCAGGGCGAGGGCATCATCTTCGCCGTCAACCAACGTCCCGTCCGCGGAACCCGCGGCATCTATCGAGTAGCCATGCGCCACGGAGTCAGCCGCCTCCGCTCAGGCCAACGCTCTACACTGGGAGTCATCTTCCATGACGCCAAATGATGCATCGGCAACCGGCCAACTATGGCCCATCGAAGCAGTTCCCAGCACCGAGCGACTCCTCCCGGGCTTCACGCTCCTGCGTGGCTTCTGCCTCAAGGAAGCCGCAATCCTCCTTCATGCGATCGATGAGATCACGACGCGCTCACCTTTTCGTCACATGGTTGTCCCCGGCGGACACACCATGTCGGTCGCTATGACAAACTGCGGTGACGTCGGTTGGATCTCAGACCACAGCGGCTACCGTTACAGCCCAGGAGATCCCGTGACCGGCGAACCGTGGCCCCCGACACCAGCAGTTTTCCGTAATCTAGCCGCCAAAGCCGGATCGGTCGCGGGCTTTACGAAATTCGAACCGAATGGCTGCCTTATCAATCGCTACGTCCCCGGCGCCCGGCTCTCGCTCCACCAGGACAAGAACGAGAAAGACTTCACCCAGCCCATCGTCTCCGTCTCTCTCGGCCTGCCCGCCACTTTCTTGCTAGGGTCGCTTACCCGCTCCGATACGCCCCGCCGAATTCGCGTAGAACACGGTGACATCGCCGTATGGGGAGGCCCCGCCCGCCTCATCTACCATGGAGTCGCACCCTTGCGCGAAGGCATCCACCCGCTCACCGGTTCCACCCGAATCAACCTTACCTTCCGCCACGTCACCGTGTGAGTTTGCGCCCTGCGTAATTCTTCAGTGCCCATACCCGCCTGAACGCAGGTCGACCTTTCCCCGGAACATCCGATACATGACAACGAAGTACCCTACAGCCAGCAGCATCCCAAATCCCCACCAGATCGTGCCCACATGCAGCGCATACAACCCTGTACGCGATCGCTCCACAGTCAGATCAAGTGCCGAATCCGTAATAGAGGGCAGCAAAACCGGATACAGCCCAACCGCCGCCCCGACCATCATCAGCGCCAGATACGCCACACAAGCTCTAAACGCTCCCTTGTCATCATGCCGTCGCGAGAGCATAAATATCCCAACCAGCGACAGCACCACTCCCAACGGAATCACATACGCTACAGGATGCGCGTTGTAGTTGGTCAAACTGCGCGGCCGAATCTTCATCGTCGCAATCAGGCTCACCACCGTCAGCACAAACAGCGGCCCCCACAGCAACGCCACCGCCTTGCGAGCCCGTTCCTGCAGTGCGCCCTCTGTCTTCACGGCAAGATACAACCCACCATGCACGGTCAACGCGACCAGCGCAAGCACACCTCCGATCACCGTGTACCAGTCCAGAATCCCAGGTGATGGCCCCACCCTCCAATTCGTCCACAGCGGCAGAAAGAAGTATGAATCCTCGCCCAGTGGAACGCCACGAATCACATTCCCCAGGGCCGCCCCGTAGAAGATCGCGAGCAAGGCACTCGAAAACGCGAACAGTCCATCAAACAGCGACTCCCACACCCTCAAATTAATATGACCCCGCAGCTCGATCCCCACGCCTCGCAAAATCAACAGCCAAAGCACGATCATCAGAGGCAAATAAAATCCACTAAACGACGACGCATACACTAGGGGAAACGCAAAGTAGAGCGTGCCGCCGCCTGCGATCAGCCACACCTCGTTGCCATCCCAAACCGGCCCGATGCTGGCAAGCGTCATCCTGCGCTCGTCATTTGTCTTCGCCACAAACAGGTGTAGGACGCCGACGCCTATGTCGAAGCCATCCAGTACCACATACAGCACCAGCATCGCAGCGACCAGCCAGAACCATAATCCTCCCATGCGCTACTCCTCCAACAACGTAGTGGCGTGGTGCAAACTATCCCGATGTGGCCCTCGATAAATCTCTCGATAGATGAGTATCAAGAAGAGGATCCCCAGAACCGTATACATTCCCATAAAGCCCAGAAATGTAAACAGAGCATTCCCCGCCGACACATACTTCGAGAAACCCATCTCCGTTCGCATCAACCCATAAACCACCCACGGCTGGCGGCCTATCTCAGCCGTCATCCAACCTGCTGTCGTTGCAATATACGGCAGAGGAAAGCTCAGCATCAGCGGCCATAAAATCCACCGCGACGTATACAGCTTGCCCCGCCACAATAGAAACGCGGCAACCCCCATCAGCGCGACAAAGTAAGTCCCCAGCCCCGCCATGATGTGATAGCTGTAATAAAGCAGCGGCATCGGCTGGGGCCAATCTTCGCGCGGGAAATGGTCCAGCCCCTGGACCTGAGCGCTTGTCGTCCCATAGATCAGATAGCTCAGAAGTTTATTAACAACCAGTGGATTGTCCAGCGTCTGTGTCGTCTCATTTGGCTGCCCCATGATCGCCACGCCCGCACCCTTCTCCGTATGGAATAGCCCCTCCATAGCCGCCATCGTCGCCGCCTGTCTCTTCGCGACGTACCTTCCGTGCAGGTCGCCAGTAGGAAAGATCATCAGCATAGTCGAGATGCTGCCCGCAATAACCCCCGTCTTCAGGAAGATGCGAGCATATTCCACAAATCTGTTTTCCAACAGATAAAACGCTCCCACCGACGCCATCACAAACGATGCCGTCACCACCGCTCCGCACATCGTATGCGCATACTGGATCAGCGCCCACGGATTCAACAGCAGCCCGGTAAAGCTCGTAAGCTCAAAAGTCCCATTCGGCAGAATTTTGTACGCCACCGGATGCTGCATCCAAGCATTCGTCACAATGATGAAGTAGCCCGAGATCCACGATCCCAAAAACACCATGAATGCCGCGCCCCAGTGAGCCCACTTCGATAGCCGCTTCTCGCCAAACAGAAACAGCCCAAGAAACGTCGACTCCAGAAAGAACGAGAACACCCCTTCCATCGCCAGCGGCTGTCCAATCACGCCCCCCGTCACCCGCGAGAAGTGTGACCAGTTCGTCCCGAACTGAAACTCCATCGGGATCCCCGTCACCACACCGATCAAAAAATTGATCCCGAAGATCTTTCCCCAGAACCGCGCAGCATCGTGATAATGCTCATTCCCCGTACGAACCGCCACCGTCTTCAAGACGACAATCAGCAGCGCCAAACCCATCGTCAACTGAGGAAACAGGTAATGAAATGTGACAGTAAATCCAAAATGTATCCGGTGCATGACAAGCGGATCCATCGCATCTCCGGCCCAAGCAATATTTAGGAATCTGCGCCTGTTATACGCCTTCAACACGCGGGACATATCGAAATTCGCCGCAGCGTCGTAAAAACGCGGCGATCATCGCACGATGACCGTTTATCAGTTGTTCCTGAGCGCCACCATCGGATTAATCCGCGAAGCTCGCCGCGCAGGAACATACCCAGCCAGCACAGCCACGCCCCCCAGCAGCACAATCATCCCCACAAACGTGAGCGGGTCGGTAGGATCAGTCCCAAACAACATCGACGAAATAAGATTCGCCACCACCATCGACACGACCACCCCCGCACCGATCCCAATAGCCGCCAGCTTAAGCGTCTTCGAAATCACGCCCATCTGAACATTTCCCGCCGTCGCTCCCAGCGCCATCCTGATTCCAATCTCCTGTGTCCGCCGCGTCACCGAATACGAGATCACTCCATAGATTCCCAACGAAGCCAGAAGTAATCCCAATCCCGCAAATGCTCCCACCAGCATCACAAAGAACCGTCGCGGCGAAACCGCATGATTCACAATCTGTTGGATAGGCCTGAACTCCACCGCAGGCTGATTCGGATTCAGGTCCCTCAGTGTCCGCATCACACTTCCAGCCAACTGCGCCGGCGGAAGCTTCGTCCGCACCACCAGCTCCGCACCATCAGGCCCCCACTCGTCACGCATCGCCGGCAGATACATCTGCTCGCCAGCCTTCCCTTCAACGTTCGTCTCATGGACATCCGCGACCACGCCGATCACGTGCACCTCATGACTACCAATCATGACGACCTTGCCCACCGGATCCTCACCTGGCGATACGAAATTCGCCGCAGCTTCATTTAGGATCACCGTACTCTCGCCCTTCATATTGTCCTGCCACCCAAAGTCGCGCCCGTGCAAACGCATTCCCATCGCAGTCACATATCCCGGCGTAACGATATACACAAATGCGCCTGGAATCTCGTTATCCCGATACACCTTTCCCTTTGCGCGAGGCCCATTCCACCCACGATTCCGTTCCAACGGCAGATTGTCCGAGATCCCTGCCGCCTCAACTCCAGGAATCGCACTCACGCGGCGAATGACATCTTCAAAGATCGCGTTTCTTTTATCCGTCTTTCCCCCGTCGTCATAGTCCACCTTGATCGTCGCCGCCGTCGACGGTTGAAAACCAAGATCAACATCCAGCACGCGTATAAAGCTCCGTAACAACAGACCTGCGCCGATCAGCAGTACGCAAGCGAGCGCAACCTCCGAAATCACCAGCGCAGACCGCAGCCGCTCGTGATTTCTGCTGTCGCTCATCCCGGGCCCCGAATCCTTCAAGGCCTCCTGCAAGTTGCTGCCCGACATCTTCAGCCCCGGCAGCAGGCCAAACAAAACCGCAGCGCCGACACTGATCACCAAAGTCCACACCAGCGCCGCACCATCCACCTTCACGCTGCTCAACAACGGCAGCGCCAGCGATCCCTGATGCGCCAGGTAAGACGTTATCCCAAACGCCAACCCCAGGCCCAGCACAGCACCCATCCCCGCCAGCACCAGACTCTCCGTCAATAGCTGCCGCACCAACCGCATACGCCCTGCACCTAATGCACTCCGCAGCGCGAACTCCTTGCTCCTCGCAGCCGCTCGAGCCAGCAGCAGATTCGACAGGTTCACACACACAATCAGCAGGATCAGTCCCACTGCACACCACAACACCACCAGCGAGCGCCTCAGCTTTCCGCTCACATACTGCTTCAGTTCTATCGGCCTTGCGTCCTTGTAGCTACCAATTGATTGCGGATATCTCTTGCTCCAGTAAAACTTCGGAAACAGTACCGTAGCCTCCGCCTGCGCCTGCGCCACGCTCACCCCAGGCCTCAACCTCCCAATCAACGCCAGATGAT
>CAVSOH010000006.1:0-39416 GCA_963729555.1 uncultured Acidobacteriaceae bacterium
TTCCGAAAGGATGGACACGTGCCTCCGTGGGCCGACGCGATGAAGCTCTTTGTCGATGAAACGAACAGGCCAGGACCTTCCACCTGGATACAAGGTGAATATCCGCAGGGTGAGGGCGAATATCCTGTCACCGGTGTGAGCTGGTTCGAAGCTGAAGCTTATGCTGAGTTTGTAGGCAAGTCGCTTCCGACCATTTATAACTGGGTGGCTGCTGCATCCCCGAAGGACAGCTCCAGCCTGATACCCGCCAGCAACTTCAGTGGCAAGGGACCGTCGCCGGTCGGGGCTTACTACGGCATGAGCTGGTGTGGTGCTTACGATATGGCAGGCAACGCCAAGGAGTGGTGCGCAAACGAAACGACCTCGGGCAAGCGCTATATCATGGGAGGCGCATGGGACGAACCGAGTTATATGTTCAACATTCCCGACGCTCGTTCACCCTTCGAGCGGTCCCTTGGATTTGGTTTTCGTTGCGCTGAATATGTGTGACTGGTAAGGAAGCCGAAGCGGCAGGCGCTCCGGTCACGGTTCGATTACGCAACTACAGCTCCGAAAAACCTGTTTCCGATCAGCTTTTCAGGGCATACAAGAACCAATACTCTTATGACAAGACGCCGTTGCAATCGAGGGTGGAATCCGTCGAACAGACCAAGGATTGGAGGCGGAAAAGGTCTCCTTCGACGCGGCTTACGGCCGCGAGCGTGTCACCGCGTATCTGTTCCTGCCCAAAGGAACGTCGCCTTTTCAAGTCTCGTGTACTTTCCCGACGGTAATGCCGCTCACATGCGATCGAGCGCAGAAGGGATCCCGATGTTTCTTCCGGGCTTCGATTTCATTATAAAAAGTGGACGAGCGGTCTTGTTCCCTATTTACAAAGGAACTTTTGAACGTGGCGGCGGACCGGAACCGATTTACTGGCCGAACACCAGCAGTTCTTATCGAGACGATGTTATTTTTTGGTCTAAGGACCTCAGCCGGTCGATCGACTACCTTGAGACACGCCAGGATATCAACCGCAACGCGTTGGCCTACGAGGGTGATAGTTGGGGGGCAGCGATGGGGGGGAATTTTCCTGGCCGTTGAAACTCGCTTCAAAGCATTGATTCTCATATCACCAGGATTCTTTTTACAAGAGCGATTGCCGGAGGTGGATCCACTAGACTTCGCTCCACATGTGAAGGCTCCTTTTTAATGCTCAATGGCCGTTACGATTTCCTTTGGCCGCCCAAAATCTCTCAAGAGCCCATGTTCCGTCTGCTAGGAACACCCGCAGAGCACAAGCGCCGCGTGGTTTACGATGCGTCACACTACGTACCCCGAGCCGAGATGGTGAAGGAATCGCTCAACTGGCTCGACAAATATCTGGACCCGTGAGATAGGACAGGGAGTTTCGGGACACCCTTAATGGGTACAGTGACGGGGAAAACATGGGGTTTCCCTTGAGGGGAGGAGGTTCAGGTTGTCTGTTTTCTTGCCAAGTGCGCCGGCGTCAGGCTGCGTGTGCTCCAGCCTTCTAATCGTCGCGAAGGGCGACAACTGAATCTGTGGATGAGCCCGGCGTTTCCTCAAGGCAATGCCTATCACGCGCCGCGTCCGCTGCCGTGGAGCGCAAGATCGCACTCTCCGACCAACTGGAGGAAGTGTTGCTTCAATGTGTCTCGGCTCGTACCCGTGAGTCGTACGATGTCGCTGATGGTGACTCTTCCGTATTCGCGGACGTGCTCGATGATGCGCACTGACAGTTCCGGCAACACCACAATGACGATTGTTTCCCGTTTGATTTTCTTAGCCAGCCGCTTCATTTGTTGTTGCAACGCGCGAAGGAAAAACATCACCCATGGCTGCCAGTTTGGTGCATCCGTCCTCACACGCACCTAGGTCTGGCGAAGGGCCAGATAATAGCCTTCTTTGCTTTGGTCGATCACGCTTTCTAGTGAGCTGTACGGCAGGTAGGAATAGCCTGCGCTGAGCAACAGAAGAGTCATCAAGATTCGGGTCAATCGACCGTTGCCGTCCTGAAATGGATGGATTTCGAGAAGCACGACCGTGAAGATTGCAGTGACCAGAAGAGGCGTTTTGGCGTAACCGGCCGTGGAGGTGTCTATCACAAGAGAGGGGTCTACGGCAGACGAAGCGGATTTGCAACTACAAAACGAGCGAAGAACAGTGATTTAGCCAGAGCGTTCCTACAGTTAAGCTAAATCGCCGATGCACTCAGCGAGCGGTTCGGGGGGTCCGGCTTCGGAGCTCTGGGCGAGTGACGGGCTATATGGAAGTTACTCTCCTCCTTGATATGCGGTTTCAGCGGATGGCAAGCGCTTCCTCTCTTCCTTCGAGCGGAACCGGGCCGGTTACTGTGCTCGTGAATTGAACACTACGCGAAAGCTATTTCGAGAGCCGACTATGAAGAAGGAGTTCGTATGATGGACTCGAGGAATTCCCCCGCACTGGACACCCAACCAAAATTCCTGCCCGCGATCGCGAAGAGCGACGTCTCGTAGTTGCTTCTCGGAAGATCGGTTCCTAGTGGTTCGCCTGTGCAGTCTGCCAGCAAAATCGACGAATAGTCTCGAAACACACCCAGTGGCCTTCTTCTGTAGGCAGCGGAAAATATCCGAGCTTAAGCCTGCCCGCATTGCGCATGGTGAGAGTTCCTCTCTAGGATTTTTTCGTCTCTCGAATAACGGATAATTTTGCGTCCGTGCAAGTATAGGCACCTGCCAAAGTTGTAGGCGATGGTGAATCTCTTCTGCTGATTGGTTATTATTTCTGAAAAGCCAATAGGTCAGCACCCAAATTAGGAGCTTCTTCTTCAATGTAACCAGGCCGCAGAGGTCCCTTCTTCGAAGGTCACCGATAAACTTCCGTGCAGCCCCTGGAGGAACTCAAGGATCGTGGCCGCTTTCGTCTCCAAAATACTTTCCATGATCAACTTGCCCCGGGAATCTGTGACTGCGACCGAGATCGTTGCTTGGTGGACGTCCATGCCGATATATTTCTCTTGGCTCATAACGGCGCTCCTTTCGGTAGGTGGTGATACGAATAACCACAACCTACAGCAAAGTGGGCGCCTTTTATATTGCGTGAGTTGACGATTTGCACTAGAGATTTCGCATCAATCGAGAATGGATTGGTTTTTTTCAAACTGCTTTACATTTCAACCACTCATCCAAATTCAACTGGTCGCATAACCGTCCTAAATCAAATTGAATGTGTAAGTTCGACGCGCTTCTAGTCGGGCAGAAACGGTGCCATCAGGTTTTGGATTGAGCTGTGTTTTTGAGATAGAGGCGATCTTTTGCCCCTGCGGCAGGCGGAAGATGAATTCGTCTTTTCTATCTGGGCGAATCGTGCAAGATAAGTATTTTCCGCTCACCCATCGCAGGTCGATTTCAGCTCCGCCGCGCACACGGAGGCCTTTGACTTCCCCGTTGGGCCATGCGGAAGGCAGTGCGGGCAGCAGGTCGATGGATCCAGAGTGGCTCTGCACCAGCATCTCGGCGATGGCTGCGGTCGCTCCGAAATTGCCGTCTATCTGGAATATTTGGGTCTTTCCAGCAGGGTGTGTGTCAAAAAGATTGATGTTCGTGCTGTGTTGCATCAGCATGGAAAGCGACTCCCATGCTTTGTCACCCGAACCGAGGCGCGCCCAGAAGCCTATGGCCCAGGCGCGGCTCCATCCGGTGTATGCTCCGCCGTTGGCGAGGCGACGTTCGAGCGAGATGCGTGCTGCCTTTGCCAGATCAGGCGTGCTGCGGGGGTGATCTCGCTGCCGGGATAGAGCGGATACATGTGCGACATGTGGCGCTGGCCTGGTGTGCTCTCTTCAAAGTCGATAGACCACTCCTGAAGCTGTCCGTATTTGCCGATTTGATAAGGGATAAGGCGAGCACGCGCGGCTTCGAGCTTTACAGCAAAATCGCTATCGATGCCAAGCTCTTTTGAGGCAGCGATGCAGTTTGAAAAGAGCTCGCGGATGAGCGCTATGTCCATCGTGCATCCAGCGCTCGTCATGGCAGGCTTGCCGTCCGACGCGAGGAAGTCGTTTTCGGTAGAGAAAGAAGGACAGGTTGTCAGATGTCCTTTGCCGTCTTCGATAAGCCATGCGAGGCAGAACTCGGCAGAGCCTTTCATTAGAGAATATGCACGGGTGCGAAGAAATTCGCGGTTGTGCGTGAAGAGATAGTGCTCGTATAGGTGCGCGCAGAGCCATGGTCCGCTCATGCCCCAGTTGGCCCATGTAGGTTGGCCTACGCCCATTCCGACGGGATTAGATGCCCGCCAGAGATCGATATTATGGTGCGAGACCCATCCGGGAAGGCCGTAGGTTTCCTGCGCAGTGCGTGCTCCGGTCTTGCTGAGATCGCTAATCCAATCGAAGAGAGATTCGGCGCACTCGCTCAGATTGCAGCTTTCGGCAGGCCAGTAGTTCATCTGGACATTGATGTTGGAAGTCCAGTTGCTGCTCCAGGGCGGAGTGACCTGGTAGTTCCATATTCCTTGCAGGTTTGCTGGCTGTGAACCGGGACGCGAGCTGCCGATGAGGAGATAGCGTCCATATTGGAAATAAAGAGCTAGCAGAGATGGGTCTGGATTGGAGGTGAAATTTTTCAGGCGTTGGTCCGTGGGTTGCAATGCGTCCTGCGAGCCAAGATTCAGCGAGACACGGCGGAAGAGCTTTTGATGGTCTTCAATGTGGCGCTTACGCAGATCGTTGAAGGGCTTTGCGGCGGCTGCGTCGAGTTGTCTTATTGCTCTTGCTGAGATTTCGTTCACAGGTGCGTCGGGAGTGGACTGGAAGCCGCGGAATCCTGTTGCAGCTGCGAGCAGAATTGTGAGCGCAGAAGCATCCGATATGACAAGCTTTTCCCCGTCTATGTTGATCGAGCCGCCTTCGGCCTGCGCTTGCAGTATGGAGGCGAAATACATGCCTTCGCCAATTTCGTCGGACATGACGACAGGCTTTTCACTGTCTGGGTGGCCTGCTCCGGCGACGTGTTGAGGAGCTTTGCCGGTCAGTAGTAACCGATCGTTGTGGAGTGGCTGTACAGATTTCCCTAAAGGGCTATCGAGCGAAATGGTGCAGGAGATTGAGCTTGGTTTGCTTGCTGTTGCGCGGAAAATAATGACCTGGTCGGGTGTTGAGGCGAATACTTCGCGATCAAATTGCTCCCCATCGATTGTGTATTGCGTGCGCGCGCATGCGGTATCAAGGTTGAGTTCGCGACGATATCCAGTAGCCTGGCCTGAACGTGAAAAATCGATACGGAGATTGCCGAGCGGTTGATAGGCTTCGGCAAAGAGTCCTTGCATCTTTTGGCAAATCTGATCGGCAAGGTGGTAGTCCTGCTGTTCGAGGACAGCGCGGCGTACGTCGGCAAGATGATTTTTTGCGTCTGGGTTATTGCCGTCTATCGGTTTCCCTGACCATAAGGTGTCTTCATTGAACTGAAGAAGTTCTTTGGATGGGCTTGAGTCTTCTCCACCGCCAAAGACCATGACTCCCAGACGGCCATTGCCGATGGGCAGGGCGTCCACCCATTGGGCGGCAGGTTTGTCATACCAAAGTGTCAGATCGCTTGATGGTTCTGTTGCAGGAGTCTTTGAGAATCCAAAACGTGTTGTAAGAGCGAGCGTGCCGAGAGTTGTGGATGACCTCTTGAGAAACCTGCGCCGCGTGTACCTGCCCATGAAACCAACCTTTCCAGCTGAATTGACCGCAGCGCAATCGATGCAGTCCATGTTCGCATAGGTATAACGCTCTCGGACATCTTTGCTCAAGTGAGTTCCACATCAGTTGACAGGAGATCGACAGGGCACTGATCGAGAACTGATTGATAATTGGAAGTCGACAAGTGGGAACCAATCACTTGGATGCGCTACGACTCCACGCATCAGGGACCCATGGGGTTCGGTGACTGCATTGGCGATATATCGACAACTGTGCCTGAATCACTCTTCGCCTGCTGCGGGTAGAAAAATATCGACTCGCAGCCCCTGCGGAGCAGCATTTTGAGCGCGAACCGTACCACCATGCACGCGGGCTACCCGATCCACTATAGCCAATCCCAGTCCAGCTCCACCGGATTGACGGTCGCGATCGTTTGCCACGCGATAAAACGGTCTAAAGATATTTGGCAGCTCTGATTCAGGAACCCCCACCCCATCATCGCGTACAGAAAGTAAAATGAAGGAACCATCTTCCCTTTCAAGGCGCTCCAGGTGAATGTCAACCGAAGCATTGGAAGTGGTATAGCGCGCCGCGTTCCGGATGACGTTCTCAACCGCGCTCTGCAGTAATTCGGCGTTCCCGCGTACGAAGCACAACCCACGTATGGTGAGTCGCACCGCATTATCGCGTTCTCGTAGCTCGAACTCTGCGCTGCTAACAACCTGTGATACGAGTTCGCTAAGATCAATTCGCGTCATTTGCACCGGCGCCGAAGACGTGTCGAGCTTTGCAACAGTGAGCATGCGCCCAATCATCTCGCTCATGCGCTCAATGTCCTGCTCCATATGATCGAAAGCTGAATCGTTACCCTTTCGTTCACGTCCCAGATCGAGTGCTACATTGAGCCTTGCCAGAGGCGAACGCAGCTCATGGGAGATGTCATAGATAAGCTGCCTCTGCCGGGAAATAAGCTCCTCAATGCGGCCTGCCATTGCATTGAAATCGCGTACGAGAAAGCCCAGTTCATCATTTCGACGCTCCATATCTGCAGAGGCGCGGGTACTTAAATCACCCGCAGCGAGGAGCTGCGATGCCTCTCGCAGGCGCAGAATTGGAGCGGTAAGATATCGCGCAAGAAGATAGCAGATGCAAAAAGAAACAAGAAGTACGACGCATACGCGAACCGCAATGGCAGTTCTGCTGATAGTTGGCGTGCCTGTAGGAATCTCCGCAGCGTAAATGTATTTTTTACCACCGCTGCTCTGGATCGGCATGGCGACACGGGCGATTCCGTCCCTGGTAAAAATACTTACATTTTGCTTAGACCGTACAAGAGAAATATTTCTGGCAAACAGTTCACAGCCCTCGCCAGCGATTGCATTTCCCGCCTCATCAAAAAGGCACGCATGCATGTGCGTGCTGCCTCCCATTTGCTTCATGTAGAACGATGCGGCAGATGTGCCATGCAGTTCAGCCTCTTCGACTGCGACCGCTCCAGAGTAGCGTGCCGCGTTTGCCAAACTGTCATGCCACCGAGAGGACATCCTTCCGGGCTGGAGAAGAAACGTAACGACCAGAGCAATGCCTATAACAATGACTGTCGCCCAGAACCACAGAAATATTTTTAGAAACAGGCTGTGTTTGTGGAGTCTCATGTCACCTCAGAGCGCACGACCAGGAGATATCCGCTGCCACGTATCGCCTTAATGCGTTCACCTGCATCTGCGGCATGAGTCAGTTTCCTGCGCACATTGCTGATATGGACATCGATGACACGATCGAATGGGCCCAGCTTGCGTCCAAGAACAACCTCAGTGAGGTGCTCTCGTGTGACGACATGTCCCGCATGATGAAGTAGCGTTTCCAGAAGGCTGAACTCCACGCCGGTGAGATCAAGCTGAGTTTTATTGATCCATGCTTCGCGAGCAGTAGAGTCGAGGCGGATGTCATCCACCACAAGTGGAACAGTGGCATTCTTCGCGTAGTTCGTTCGGCGCAGAATAGCGTGAATTCGGGCAATGAGTTCGCGAGGATTGAATGGCTTCGGCAGGTAATCGTCCGCTCCAATCTCAAGCCCTAGAATGCGGTCTACATCTTCGCCGCGCGCCGTCAGGATTAATACCGGGACGGTAGACCGTTCTCGCAAGTGACGAAGGACATCAAGTCCCTTCATGCCCGGCAGCATCAGGTCGAGTATGACGAGCGCGTAATCGTGCGAAAGCACGCGCTCCAATCCACGCTGCCCATTGTGAATAGCTTCAATCGAGAAATCCTCTGTGCTGAGTCGTTCGGCAAGAAGCCGGCACAACTCCACATCATCATCGATGATGAGCACACGAGCCATTCTCATATACACCAACTCCGAATTCCGATATTAGTGCATCCACTCTCAGGAATATCCGGGCTTTACAAAACTTTATATAGCTTAACCAATCTTTATCGCATTCTCTACGGACCGATGCTCGAATTGAGTTGTGGCAGAAAAAGGAGATGTTGCTATGAGACGGATCGCAATCTGGTCATTCGCCGCAGTATTGCTGGCAGTAGCGGGAGTGGCCATTGCCAGGGCAAACGCGCGCGGATGGAATGGGTGCTTTGGCCACCGCGAGGGCCACTTTGGCGCTATCGGTTATGTGGCGCACGAGTTGAATCTGAGTAATGCGCAGAGGGAGCAGATTCGCTCGATCTGGCGGACGGAGCGCCCAGCTGTATCCGGGCTTCTTCAAGAATTCGCTGCACAGGGCAAGGAAATGGATCAAGCCACTGCCAACGTCAATCTCGATGAAGGCAAAGTACAGGAGATCGCCGCGCGACAGGGTGCGACTCTGGCGAAGCTCTTGGTGGAAAAGGAACACTTCAAAACGAAGGTTTACATGACGGTCTTGAATCCAGAGCAACGGACCAAGGCTGACGCATTGCAATCCCGTTGGCATGAACGTTTAGACCGTATCGGCAAGAGGATGGAGTAAAGGGATGAAAACGAAACATGCGTTTTTTACCAAGCTGACTGTTGCAGGGCTTATCGGTGTCGCTGTCGCACTCTGGATGCAATGGCTTTCCGGCGATCCTGCCTATCCCAAGTTTCCACCGGGACCTGTTCTCTTTATTGCTGTAGCAGGGATCATTGTTATGGGAGCCCGTTGGTGGTGGACGCCGCTGATTGGCGCGTTGATCGCGCTGCTGGTTACCTCTGGCTGGTTCGTCCGGCTGCCCGCGGCAATTCTTCGCCTGACTCACCCCGGGGCCGTCGGCAAGTTCGCCGCCGGGATATGGATTGGCGCGCTACTTCAAATCATTGCCCTTCTAGTGACAGATATCGCAGGCCTGGTTGCAACTGTCCAAAACTACCGACGCATGGGAGCTGCGAGCGACAGTGCAAAGATGGCATGCCGGCTTTTTGGCGGAATATTTGTCCTGATGGGCATACTTGTAATCGTCGGCGGGGCCCGCGCGGACAAGTATCACAACCTGATGCATCTCATATGGGGCGCGCTGGCGCTCGGCGCGAGCTTCATGGGCGTGACCGTCGCAAAACGCTTCTGCATTGGCTCTGGTGTTTTCTATCTAGCCATCGCCATCTTTGGCATGCTGATTGGGAACCCATCAATGAACAGGGCTTGGTATCTCGGCCCAATGCTGCTACACACCGGAGATCATGTCTTTCACCTGGTGCTAGGCGCTCTCTTCCTGAGTATGGGTCTACTTTCAGGTCGCGCATTGAGATTTCATAGCATCCAGCAAGTTGGAAGTTGAGTCTCGGTTGTTGCTAACAGGTAATGCGCTCATTGAATGCATTGATAATGCGCTAATTGACAATTCGGCGAGGAGAGAGGCACACGAGATCCCTGAACTGAAGGTCTAATGTGACGAATCGACCCTGATCAACCCAAACATCCGGGTTGCACGTCATGCAGGACTCACGCTGGCAACTCGGGTTTAGGCTACGACACCGCTACTCTGTCGCGGAAATCTGGCCATAGCAAGTAAGCGCCTGCCGATTATGACCTTCAACCTCATCGCGTCGTCTCCAAAAGTAGATCGCCATCGCAATTGAGATTACAAGGAGTGCAGCGCCAAACTCTCCCGCTACATAGCCCGTTTTGCTCCGATAGACGGTGAGGGGATCGAAAAACTGTTGTATGAAGGTGTTGTGTGATGCATGAAGAAAGACGCCGGGCCAAATACTTTTGGACTTGAGGCGAAGCCACGTCCACACGAAGCTCAGAAGCGGCAGCATTACCATTAACAACGGAACATAGAACCAAGCCGGTGAGGCTCCATGATAGTCGGCAAACAAGATGACCGGATAATGCCAGATTGCCCAGATAAATCCGGTGATCAGGGCAGTCGCGGGGAAACTATGCTTCTTCGCTAATTCCGGAACCAGAAACCCGCGCCAGCCGATTTCCTCACCAATCACGGTGGCAAAATCTCGTATAACGGTGAAAGTCGCCGTGAGAATGAAGTAAAGCGTGATGCTCGCCCATGCTGGAATCGGCCCGAGACCAAACGAGTTCGTAATCTGATCAACGAAGCTCTTGCTGTAAAATCCGCCTATTCCGGTTAGCCACACAAACGTATAGATGACTATGCTGTATCCAAGCGGTATGAGATAGCCAATCACCACATACCGCGTCTTGCCCCATCCCCAGGCGATACTGCGCAGATCGCGGCGCAGAAGCTTACAGGTGAGCAAGGCAGCAAAGCCGGGAGACCACATCAATCCGGCAACATACGCGCCCCAGCCACCACCCATGTGGCCTGATTTGATGATAAGGAAATAAAACACTGAACTGATCAGAAGCGTCGTGAGCAGGAAAATCGGGATCGCTCGTGATTCGCCAAAAAGTGCTAAATCGCTGCCTTGAACCTGTTTGCCCATGTTCAAAGTCTGCCTCCTAAACACTCTTACGCCCCATACCACGATAATGTTCCGCCTTTGTCTCGTACAAACCGGCTCTGCACTAAAGCAACATTTCAATGGTTTGCCAACAGGGCGATGCACTCATCGAGGTATCCGGATGGATCTATGTCTTCGCAAGTTGCCGAATAACCGGAACATCGGCCATGTGGCCGATGTTCCGTTGTCGATGAGCGCATTGGCGATTGTGCGCTCATTCAGAAGCCTCGGTTCGAGGAACGTCCTCGTTGCCGTTACCATCCTGCTAGTTGAGTCGGCCCGGTTAATCGTGGGCAGCCGCTTGATTTCATCGCGAATCCGTATATACTCAGTATAGACATTATGCTCAGAGAACCCTCCAGCATCGTTTTGTCCCAGACCGGTGGGCCACTCTACCAGCAAATCGTGAACCAGATCAGAGAAAGAATTGCTTTCGCTGAATGGGTGCCAGGCGAGGAACTGCCCTCCATCCGCCAGCTCGCCGCCGGCCTCCGCGTCAGCGTCATCACCGTCAAACGCGCCTACCTTGAGCTCGAGCGCGAAGGCGTGATTGTCACGCAGCAGGGCAAGGGGTCCTTCGTTACCACCGATGTCGAGATCGGGACCCAGCTCTATGAAGAGAAGATGGCTGGCCACCTGGAACAAGCCGCCCGCCTCGGCGCCACCCTCGGCATGAGCGACCGCGAAATCGTCTCGCGCCTGCGCAAAGCCCTGGATGAGGTCGACGACCCGCGACCCGTCGCTCCAAAGACCTCTAAGGAGTCCCAATGAACGAACTGAGCGTTCGCATGGAAGGCGTGAGCAAGCAATATGCTCACTTCCTGCTCGACCACATCAGCCTGGAGTTGCCCGAGGGCAGCATCCTGGGTTTCATCGGCGCCAATGGAGCGGGGAAGTCCACCACCATCCGCATCCTGATGGGCCTCGTGCGTCAGGACAGTGGCTCCGTCGAGGTGCTCGGTCACCGCATGCCGGCCGAGCAGACCGCGGCGAAGCTCGACATCGGCTACGTCTCGGAAGATATGCGCCTCTACGGCGCGGCCACCCTTGCCTGGCATATGAACTTCATCGCTTCCATCTATCCGCGCTGGAACCAGGCCTACGCCGACGCGCTTCTACGCCGGTTCGACCTCAAGCCGCAACAGAAGATCAAAGGCCTCTCGCATGGGCAGCGCGTGAAGGCCGCGCTTCTACTGGCGCTGGCGCGCGAGCCGCGGCTACTTCTCCTCGACGAGCCCACCACGGGCCTCGATCCGGTCGCGCGCCGCGAAGTGCTCGCCGAGCTCATGGCGGTTCTCACCGATGAGCACCGCACCATCCTCTTCTCCTCGCACAACACCCTCGACGTCGAGCAGATCTCCGACCGCATCGCCTTCATCGATCGTGGGCGCCTCATCGCCCTTGAGGACAAGGAAGACCTCCTGGACCGCTGGCGGCGCGTCCGCCTCCTTGTGCCTCCCAGCGCGGTGCTGCCGCAGCTTCCGGGGGTCGTCGAGATCGGCGGCAGCGAGCGGCTCCCGGTTCTCACCACCAGCCAGTTCAACCCCGCCGTGGTTTCGCTCTGCCAGGATCGCGGCACCACCGTCCAGTCCGTCGATCCCATGACTCTCGAAGAAATCTTCGTCGCCAACGTCCAGAGCAGAAGGGAGCTTCAGCCCGCATGAAATCCCCACGCACCAATTACGCCATGGTTAGCACCCTCATCCTCAAGGATTGGTACCTCAACCGCTGGCTGGTTCTCGCCTCCGTCCTTGTTGGACTCGCCTCGCTCGCCATCGTCCTCACCGGCAAACAGGTCGCCTTCCTGCTCAGCATCATTTTCCTATGCATGGTGATCATCGGTGTGGGGGCGCAGCTAGCCACCGTTACCACCATCAATGAACGCAAGGAACAGACTCTGGCCTTCATCATCAGCCTGCCCGTCTCCTGGCGCGAATACACCGCCGCCAAGCTTCTGGCCAACCTCATCATCTTTAATACCCTGGTTCATCGTCAGCGCGGGCGCGCTCCTGGTGCTGCTCCTTCCCGGTGCCACCCATGGTCTGATCCCCTTCACCGCCATCATGGCAGTAGAAATGCTCGTCACCACATGCCTGATCATCGCCGCCGGCGTCATCACCGAGTCGCAGGCCTGGGTGACCGTCGCGATCCTCTGTTCGAGTCTCGGCATCAACATCCTGGGCTACGTCTTCGCGCACCTGCGCGGCATATCCACGTACATGTTTGGCATGCAGGTACGCTGGACCGCGACCGCCTGGACGGTTCTGATCGCCGAAGTGCTCATGGTGCCCCTGCTTCTGGGGATGACCTTCTACATCCAATCCAGGAAGGCCGACTTTCTGTGATGATGAAAACAGTCAGTATGGAGTGACCGGCGCCGATGCGCCGACCGTGGGTTAGGCTGTGAGTTCAGAAGGACACACAGTTCAGAGCCACAAGCGGAAGGGAGCCGGTCATGAAGGAGAAGTTACGATTTTTAGGTTTGGATGTCCATGCGGAAACGATCGCCGTAGCGGTCGCGGAACCGGATGGCGAAGTGCGAAGCCTGGGAACCATTCCGAACCGCGCCGAGGCGATCCGCAAGTTGATCAAGAAGCTTGGTCCGGCAGATAAGTTGAGAGCATGCTACGAAGCAGGCCCGACGGGCTACGTCGTGTACTGGCAGCTGGCGGAACTGGGCATCGAGTGCGAGGTTGTGGCGCCTACGCTGGTGCCGGTCAAGGCTGGTGATCGGGTGAAGACGGATCGGCGGGATGCAGTGAAGCTGGCACGTTGCTATCGATCCGGAGATCTGACGTCGGTGTGGGTTCCGGATGAGGGGTCCGAGGCTTTGCGGGATCTTGTGCGTGCCCGCGAAGCAGCCAAGCAGGATCAGATGCGAGCGCGGCATCGGCTGAGCAAGTTCCTTCTGCGCTCAGGCCAGCGTCCACCGTCCGGAGTGAAGTCGTGGACACGCCCCTATCTGTTCTGGGTCGCGCAGCTACGTTTCACACAGATAGCTCAGGAGTCCACACGGCAGGATTATTTGCACGAGGTCGAGCACATGCGCGAACGGGTCGCACGTCTGGAGCAGGCCATCACGGAGGCGGTGAAGCTGGCCTCTCCCGCGTTACAGCAAGTCATCAACGATTTACAGGCACTGCGCGGTATCGCAGATATCTCGGCGGTGACCATTGCAGCCGAATTGGGCCAGGTCTCCCGCTTCGGCAGCGCTCGGCAACTGATGGGTTATTGCGGTGCTGTGCCCAGCGAAGACTCCAGTGGCAAGCGAACCAGACGCGGGGGGATCACCAAAACCGGCAACGCGCACTTGCGACGAATCGTCGTCGAAGCCGCATGGAGCTATCGTCGTCCTCCATGTATCTGGTACGGCCTGCGCAGACGACAGGAGAGCATCTCGGAAGAGGCGAAAGAGATTGCGTGGAAGGCGCAACACCGGCTGCATAAGCGGTATATAAAACTGGGCGCAGCCGGCAAGGACCAGAGGAAGATTGTCACAGCAGTAGCTCGAGAGCTGCTGGGCTTTATCTGGGCTATTGGAACCAGAGCCGAGACTATATCCAAGCAGCAAGTTGCAGCCTGACAACAAGCAAAACAAGGACAAAAACTTCCTAAGAAGAAAAAAGCTAAGAATACTGATCGATGAACGCTGACATCCATCTCGAACACAGGGCCGGCAGCAGCCAGGACAAGCACGAAGGAGAATCCTCGTTTGCCCTATGCGACAGGCTCGACCGGACTCGCGATAACAGTCAGAGGCAGCTCCCGACGGATCATGATTATGCGGTTCCGACCCGCGAATATCAGACTGATCAATCGTCGCTCAAAACTGCTCCGACTGCTGCTCGCTCTGTCTTCGGGAAAAGAAAACGCAAACCACCAAAACAAACCCACAGATCTCGCCCAGTTGACACGGTCACTCCATATCAGGGCAATGCGCTCATCGAACTATTCAGATGGGTCTACGTCTTCGCCAAGTGGCCGTGTAACCGGCTATTGGGACAGGTGCCCGAAAAGGCTGGTGGTCTCAATGGGTTGACGCAACACTCAGCTCAGACCCAACATTCAATGAAAACAAAAGCTAAAAGCGCTGGCTAGGGTTAGATCAGCCGGAACCTTACCTTGGTTAGGTTTTGGCCACATCAGCCAAACAGATCGATCCTTCAGGTTAAGCATTTGTGGAACAGGTGATTGGATAGTGTTGCATCGACCGGTTGCGCTGACACTCGTTTTCGGCAAGTTCGGTTGTTAGCTGACCTGCGTTTATCGTTACTAGTCTTGGGCAACCAATTCGAGGAGCAGACAATAAGAGCGGGATGAGCGCTTTGTCTTGAAGTCGTCCAGTGAAGTCAACTTCCGTTTTGCGGAGACTCGGGCATTGGATGGGGTCATCGGAGCTTCCACAATCATTCGTACCGTAACGCTTCGAGCGGATCGACCTTTCCCGCCCGCCGCACCGGCATCCAGCATGCCAGGAGTCCCACTCCCAGAAATAACGCGCCCACACCGATCAACGTTGCAGGATCGCTGGGCTGCACTTCAAACAGGAACGACCTTAGCACTCGCGACAAAACAATCGCGAGCGCTGTTCCCATGAGCACGCCACCTGCGATCAGCCGAAATCCTTCGCCGAAGATCAACTTGCGAATGTCCCTTTGTTGCGCGCCCACCGCACTGCGAATCGCTAACTCCCGGCGTCGCGAGACCACCGACAGCGAAAGCATGCCGTAGATTCCCACCAACGTCAACGCGCTTCCTACCACGGAAAACCCTGTCAGCAGATGCATTGCGAATGTCCGCGATGCCAGGGATTCGTCGCGAATCTGCTCCAGTGTCTTCACGTTTTCGATCGCCGCCGTCGGATCCACGGAGCGCAGTTCGTGTTCCACCGCGAGGACCGCCGCGCGCGGATCCGCAGTTGTCCGTACGACGAGATGCTTTGAAAATGCGCTCGCCTGCCACAGAGACAGATAAATCTCCGGTGACGCCTCCTGCGTCAGATCATCTGTTCGGCCGTTCGCGATCTCTCCAACAATCTCTGTGCCGGGTTTATCTCGTCCATTCAGCCAGAATTTCTTCCCGATGGCGTTGCCCGGGAGAAAATAATGCCGTGCAAATGCCTGGTTCACGATGGCTACGTTTGGCGCTTTATTGTCGTCTGTCGATCGAAACTCCCGCCCTTCAATCAGGGCCATTCCCATCAACTTGAAATAGTCAGGCGTCACGGCTCGTAGCGGCAGCGCTGTTTTGTCGCTCTCTTTCACCGCCGGCGGCTGGCCCTCAATCTCCAAAGTCGCCGGCCAATTGTTGCCGGTCAACGGTACACCCCAGGCAAATGCCGCGTACTGCACACCCGGAATTGCCGCAACGCGCTCCAGAGCTTGCCGATGAAAGCTACCCCAAGTCGACCAGCTCTGTACGTCGGTCACACTCATCGTCAGTATTTGTCCCGTGTTGAATCCCGACCGAACGTTAGCGATCTTCACCATGGTGCGAATCAGCAACCCCGCACCCACCAGCAGCGCGAGCGTCAACGCTGTCTGGAGCATCGCGACTCCGCGTAGCAACCGCCTTTCTCCAATTCCGGCCGTCCCTTTCGGCCCGGCGTCTTTCAGCACCTCCATTGGATCGAGCCGAAATGCTCGCAGTGCCGGAATAGCTCCCGCGACAAAGGCTGCGAGTACGGCAGTTCCAAGTCCCCACCCTAAAACTGTCCAGCCTGCCGTCACTCCATCGAGCCGGGGAACGGCATGTCCTGCGATCGCCTTGAACAGCCTTACGGCGCTGAATGCGAGTCCTACTCCAAATGCTCCGCCGATCAGTGCGAGTATTAGGCTCTCTGTCAGGACTTGCCTCAGAAGGCCAACGCGACCCATGCCCATCGCGATCCGCACGGCGTACTCCTGTTGCCTTTGCAGTCCTCGCACCAGCAGCAGGGCTGCCGCGTTCCCGCAGGCGATTAACAGCACCAACGCCGCGGCGCCTAACAGCGGCAGCAGAATCCGCTTCCCATCCCGGTTCATCTCGTCCGTTACAGGCTCCAGTTGCGGCACGAATCCTTCAAACCGCTTCTCGACTCGCGCCTCTCTCGCCGTTAGTACGGATAGTTCCTGTTGTCCCTGCTGCGGAGTCATTCCGTCTCGCAGCCGCCCGACGACGTTCCAATACGGCTCCTTCATATGCTTCGGATCCGGATACACCGGCCCCCAGAAATCCACCGTCGCGTTGACGTCGTAATTTGGTTCCTTTGCTGCTCCTGGCGACGGGAGGAATCGCACTCCCGGTTCCATCACGCCGATCACGGTTGGCGGCACGTCCCAGCGGCTGATGCGCACCGTCTTCCCAACAATGTCCTTATCGCCGCCAAACGCTCGCTTCCAAAACTCATATCCCAGCACAATGGCCTTCACCGGCCCTTGCGCGAAATCCGAATCCTCGAAGCCGCGCCCCACCACCGGCTTCAACCCCATCACCCGAAGGTAGTCTCTGGTTACATACATTCCCTGCATGGATTGGCTGCCATCATTGCGGACCAAAAAATTAAAGGTCCAGTCATACGCGGCAATTCCCTCGAACGACTTCCCTTCCTTCTGCCACTCCATCCACTGTTCGGCCGCCCAGCCGCGCGGGCTGTCCATCTTCTGCCCGTCGGTGCGCGCAGCAGGAACCAGCACGAGTTGCTCCGGCTTCTGATACGGCGGTGGTGTAAGCAACACGGCCTGAATCAGACTGAAGACCGCAGACGTAGCCCCGATCCCCAGCGCCAGTGTCAGCGCTGCGATCAGGCTGAAACCCGGCTGTTTCCGCAGCATCCGAAACGCAAACCGCAACTCCTGGAACATACGCCACCTCATCCCATTTTGGTTTCCGCGAGTTTCCGCCCGGTATCAGCACAAGATAAGACGCTGATAAGACCGCCTTTGTTCCCTCATTCATCCCTTGGACAATGGAATCGCAGCCCGGTTAGGTTAGAACAATGCAATTGTATTTTTCCGCGACCCGCCTTGGGCTGAATTCGGGACAGCTTCGTAGGTGGCCACGAGCCATAGGCAGGACCCCAGTGCCGACCGCAAATCGGTTCTCAATGGCATAGTCGCCGCGTCACTTATCGAGCCACCGATGAGTACTGATATGTCGGCTTCTCTTTACCGATGCAGTTTAAGTGGACGAAAAACCGGCTATACCTCAACTTGCCGAAGAGATGGATCGATCCAAATAGGGGTCGATGAGCGCTAACTCCTGTGGGTGTTGAAAAAGTCGCCCCCGTTCTGGGGTTTCGGGGATTGAACTCTGTAGTTGAGTTAGTCGGGATGGCCCTTGCCCTATGAAGTAACGGGAACCGGTGACATCGTTGGGCGGCTGAGGAACCGGACTAGCCGCTTGATGTTCTGGGCAGTGGCCGCCAGGAAGAACTGCTCTCGTACGAACTTCAACCTGCGGAGCCGGAGCCGATTGAGGCCGATGTGACTGTGACTCTTTAGTTCTGCGAAGAGCGCCTCGACCTTCTTTCGCTGTCGCTGTGCCTGTCCGAACTCCGGTGTAGTTCGGAGGTCTCGCGCTCGCTGCCGAGCTGCTTCGTTCATGTGGATTGCAAGATACCGGAACGGTCCGGTCGTGCACTGGGATCTCTGTTCGCACGGGCCGCACTTCTTGCGGGTTCCGATGTAGCCGAAGGTGCGATTCCCCTCGTTGCGTCCGCCGTAATTCAGCTGCTGGCCTGCAGGGCAGATGTAACTGTTGCTCTCCGGTAAGTAGGTAAAGGACTCCGGACCATACAAGAGACTTCTCGTTCGCCCGACAGCATCCCTGGTGGGCATGTACGGCTTAATCTCCCGGTCCGTCAGCCACTGCAAAAATTGACCATTGCCGTAGCTCGCATCCGCGGCGATGGATTCAGGTTTCCTCCCTTGCCATTGGGTGAAGCGAGCGATCATGTCCTCTGCGGCTCGGGACTCCTCACTCAAGCGAGCGCCTGTCGCTTGCACGCCCACCACGATACAGCTGTCGTTATCAATCAGGTAATTGTTGTAATACCCCATACGAGCCGGCGTGCCGCCTTTGGTCGCGTACGTAGAGTCCGGATCAGTGGTGGACACCTTGTCCTGGTTATGCGTCGGCTCCTCGACTGGGTTCTGGATCTCCAACTCAGCCAGGTACTCGCGCACCGTTCGCTTGACGTGCGCAGCTTCGGCCAACTGCTCTCGCGGAATACGACTCTCCTTGGAAGCGTTTGCCTCAACGAAGGTCCCATCGACCGATAGCTGATCTCCGCGCACCAGCCCGACTGCGAGGCATTGGGCCACAACTTCCTCGAACAACTGCTCGAACACCTTCGACTCCTGGAATCGCCCGTGGCGATTCTTCGAGAACGTAGAGTGATTCGGAACTTCCTGATCGAAGCCGAGACCAGTGAACCAGCGCCACGCAAGATGCATGCGCAGTTCCTCAACGAGCTTGCGTTCACTGCTGACACCGTACAAATAACCGATCAGCAAAATGCGCAACAAGAGCTCCGGATCGATGGATGGACGCCCAGTTTCGCTATAGCTGTCCTTAAGTCGCTCGCGCACGAAACCGAAGTTGATGTGCTTATCAACTAACCGCAGCAGATGATTCTCTGGAACCTGATCTTCCAGCCGGAAGTAGTAGAACAGCGATTCAGAGCGGGTGTGCTGACCCATCATGAGCGTTAATCCTCCGACAAAGACGATCCACAACAGCATGCTCAAACTATGCCGCTAAACGCCTCGCATCGCCATACAGATCTCATGAAAATCAGCAAATTCGTACCGAGTTTTTCAACACCCACTCCTGTTAGCAACAACTGAGAATCCTGAGCGGACGTGAAGACTGAGGACTCGTCCTTCGAATCCGGCATCCCCAAACCTTTTTTCGCAACCTCCTCGGCAAATACCAGCGTGGGAGGCGGCAGCCCATCGTCGTCGCCAGGGACGGATAGCGAACACGGAACCAGCGGCCACACCGACCATCCAGACCAGTTATGCCCATTCAGCAACATCGTACTCTTGAATTGGACGTATGACCGGCAATGCGGAAGTTACGCTGCCAACTTCGCCGAGCAGTCAAACAGGTGTAGACTTCAGGCCACCAACTGCGAATGGAGCGTTGACCACATTGTGTTTCGCCCGGCGCCCTATCGGTTTGTCCCTTCAGCATGCGGAAGTAGTAGCCGTGGAATGCCGTGTGCCTCTGGGGCTTGGCGCTATGTCCTTCGGCGATTGCGATCGGATGCGGCGGAACAGGTGCCTGCAATTGGGGAACATCGCCCTCCTGAACGAAGGCGCGGTACATGCCACGGCAGAATCTCCCACACGAGAATGGCTGCTGTTCTGGGGCCATCGGCGAGCGGTTACACAACGCCTAAAGGAAATTGTCAGACGAATAGTGATGCAGCTAGCCAGTCGCCGACGATGCGGTCACTTAGCGATTTTGGGTACTTGCAGCGGAATCTGTAACGTTCCGAGACGGCCGCTGGTCGTGTCCCACACTGCGAGATAAAGGTATTGATCATCCTTCTTCAGATTGAGCCGCTGATCAAAAGCCAGTGGGATGTCGGGATGTAGCCGCGCCACATCTTCGTTCAGCGTCATCGTCACGCGCTCGGCATGGGCGTCGACGGCACGACCGTCACGATTCAGGATAACGGCGGCGACTCCAAAGATAACCTCCGGCTTCCCATCAACGGTCTGCTGCGTGAATGCATCGACCGGCAGCGAATAACGAATAGCGAACGGAACACTTCCCTTTTTCGGTGGCGGCGCAGGAATAGATACTGCGAGCTTCGCTGCGGAATCGACTGCTGGGTCCGAAGCCGGCAGCGCCCTGGCATGGAAGATGATAGGAAGACTGCGCGTCGCGGGCAGTTGGACCTTTTCGCCGTCCGGCAGAAGGCGCGTCCTCGTCCCCGTCTTCTGCGGCTGCTCGGCGCCTCCCGGACTCCCGTCGGCAAAATATCCGCGGCGATAACTCAGCTGGTATCCCTCTTCGTTCAGTGCCATGCGAACCTTGTGCCACTTGTTGTCGAAGTGCAGGTCATGGGGCGAGTAGGTCAGCGTGTAAAAGCTGCCGTCGGAGTTGAGGACGTGGCCCGTAATTTCTGTCAGCCCGTTGTTGTTGTAAAAGGCTTGCCCTCCAGTAGCTCTCGCCGTCTCGTTCATAAGCGACTGTTGAGCGAACATGGAAAGGCTGGAATAGGTTGTGAGACCGCGCGCGTCGATGGGATAAACAGCGATGCGTTCCTGCTCCAGCTCGTCATAAAGATCGCGCCACACAGCGGGATCTTCATAGAGTTCGCCGTCATCGCGAAGATAGAGGGTCGAACCGCCTGAGAACCACAGGACATTTTTGCGGCCCGGCAACTGGCTGAGATACGTGGCGATCTGGTGCAGCGTGTCGATGTCGCTCAGGTATTCGCGGCCGGTTGGCGGAATGCGTGGAATGGCCTTGTGCAGAGCGGCCAGCAGCAACGCGCGATCAGACGTGAAGTCCTGCACCAGAAAACACCCGTTTCCGGCGCGTAGGTAGATAGCGAGAGGCTGACCTTCCGGCTGTTCCTCAAAGAACTTCGTTAACTCGTAGTTAAGGTACATCTGGTCGGTAATCCGAAGATTGGCAATGTCGATGATGACAACGTTCAGTACCGGCGGCAGATGCAGGAGATAATCGTTGCTATACTCTCCCGCCGGGGCCACTGCTGGCTCCAACTTCACTGCGGGTGTGCTGGTATGCTCCTCGAATGTCGCGATCGTTTGCGGCTTGTTATTGTCGAAGATGCGGAATGCCGACTCGGGAAGGCCATGTACCGGATTCCCCTTGCGATCGGTGACCGTAACGTCGGTGAGAACCACCCGCGAGCTTACCTGAATCGTGTAAGGCGGATTTGCCGGCGGCTGGTTTTGAGGCTGGGATTGGGCTGCAGCCGTGAAAAAAGAACTAGAAAGCAAGAAAACCAGAACCGTCGATAAACATCGCGTGAGCATCGGTTCACCCCGAGCAACCCAGATGTTTGACGGATGAGGCAAACGGTAAGTTGCTGACTTCGATGGCGGAAAGCGGTCCGCAACGGAGCGGCGCTATCTCTTCGCCCAGCCTGGCACGCAATCGCGGCCACCTTCGCCGAGTTATACCTCAACGTTCTGAAGAGAAATTACATGGAGAGCGGACCACCTTTGGGCTCCCATCTTCATAATGGACGTTCAAACTACCTCGGAGTGCATCGGAGCCTCTGTAAGAACATAGAAGGGCGCCAATCCGGATATATTCCGAGTTGTCCAAATTACGGAAGCGCACAAATCCGACGTAGAGACGGCGACGTTTTATGGTTCCAGATAAAGCTGCCGCGATCAACGCTACGGTATTGGTGGTCTTGATCCAGTTCCTGGTTCAGGGAGCGAGGTCATGCCAGTCATCGGACGGAGCTTTGGGATTTTGATCGAATCCATCATATTCGCCACGGATTTTTCGCCTGCATCGAAGAGTGCAGCTGGTTATGCTTCTAATCTTGCAGTACAGCTTCACACCAACCTCATCGTAGCCCATGGAGCTTCGCACTCCATAGTCAGATCTTCAATTAGCCATCCCGCACTATCTCTCAAATGAGCCTGTTGAGCGTTGGTCCGGTGACTCTTTTTCACTGCGAGACAAAGCAGGTACCGAGACCGACTCATCGCGACGAACAATCTCGTCATAAACGCAGCGCGGTTTGGCGAGCAAAGAGCTTCAGTAGAAACGCGGGATCACTCATCGACTTGCCCGAGGTGGGAGCCCTTGAAGCCGCTGGCTCTCATTGAAAAGCGAACAAAGGCCTGGGGCCCCGAAATTACTGGTGAATCCAGCCGACGAAGCCTCCACGCGGGGCGACTTCGAGCCGGATATGGTCGTCGCGTGTTGCTTTTCCGTCCTGCCGGTCCCATGCATCGGGCTTGTCTTTAGCGTCGCGCAGCTGGACTGTCTGCCACGAACCGGCGCCGAGAAAGTCCAATGGGATATCCAGGGTTGTCGAATCGCCGCCGTTGATCACCGCAAGAAACCACTGCCTGCCTGATCGCCTCGCCTCGGCAACCACCTTGCCGGGTTCACTTCCGGCAAGAACCAGGGTCTCGTCCCAAACCGGGGAGATGGCGGTCAGCACATCGCGCGCAGGATTTTCGATGTAGCTCTGCGGATGGCCACCAAAGCAGAGGAACGGCGACGTGAAGACAACCGCCTGGGCCAGTTCATGTGCCCAAGTATTTCCCATCAGCTCGCTCGTCGTGAATACGGTCGGCGTGTAGTCGCCCGGGCCAGCGAGGTAGCGTGTGAAGGGCAGAATCACGTCGTGGTCCGGCTGAGGAACGCGATGATAGCGCGTGATTTGATACTCGTGTCCGCGCACGCCCTCGCGGGTGACCACATTGGGCCACGTGCGCTGCATTCCGCTCGGCTTGTTCGCGCCGTGGAAGTCCACCATCAGGTGCATGTCGGCAGCATCCCGTGCCGTATCGAAGTACCAATTTGCGACTTCACGGCTGGCGGGCGGTGGGAAGTCGATCTTAATTCCCACCACTCCGGACTCGGCGGCTTTCCGAAAGTATTCCCTGCGTGCCTGCGAGTCCCACACCGTGCGGCTGTGGACCCAGATCCAGATATTCACGTTCTTTGTCTTCGCATATGCTGCGTCCGACGCAATCGCCTGCCAGGAGTCCGGCCACTTCTCCCACCCTTCATCGATGAGGTAATACTCGAACTTGAGCTGACTCGTCCAGTCGATCCAATCCTTCTGCTCCGCTTCCTTCGGATCGCCGCTGGCCAGCCATTGCCATGCGGATTTGCCGGGCTTAATCCAGTCGGCTTTCGCGAACTGAGCAGATGCGGGTGGATTCAGGTTCTCGACCAGCGTGGTGTTGACCAGATCCGTGAGATTGCGCGTGACGATAGTGACGCGCCACGGCTGTACCACCTCCTTGTCGGTGGTCCACCCCTTCGGATCGGCGTAGAGCTGGCCTTCCAGCGCACCGCCCTCCCCCAGTTTGACCGCTAGGTCGCCGTAGTCTTTCACCAGCGCTTCGGTGAGCGCGATGTACACCTGTCCGGTTCGGGCCGTGAGCGGCAGCCCAATATTGCCTGTACCCAGCTGCTTGAGCGTGGTTTGGTGGTATGGGCTCTCGTACGCATTGTCGAGTTTGCCCGCCCATACGGTCGGGTTGCCTTCGATCATCCACGTCGACCTGTCGGCCTGCACCCTTCGTTGTGTCTCGGCTGGAAGCCGCAGCCGCACTCCGACGCCATCATTGGCCACATGCACGTCAACCAGGTAGGACTGGCCATGCGATTGTGCCGGGACCGTCGCTTCATTAGCGTGATTGACCGCCTCCGCATGCGCTCCGAACAAGTGGTAGTGCTCGTCCGCCTTAAGGGACTTCGCAGAGCTTAGAGTTACACCCTGGCCGAGTTCCACATCGTCTGCTTCAATTCCGATCATCGAGGGCGCCAGCACCTGCTTACCATCCACGACAATCCGATAGCGAAGAATGCCGTCGACAGCGCTGAGCTCGGCACTTGTTCTTCCGTCCGGGCTAGAGATGGTGATAGGACGGGCAGTGCGCGTCTGGCTGGAGAGCGGGGCAACTGGCGCCACTACCGCGAGCAAGACAAGGATTGTGCTGCTGGTCTTCATCATGTATTTGCCTTTCACTCCGGGTTTCTCCGGAACCTTCGATGCATCTCGACGGAATAGCTAGAACACAAGTTCGTAACTGTCGCCTTGCTGCAGGTTCAGGTGCACCACAGAGCCAACTTGCGTGTAGGAGACCAATTTGTCGCTAGCCCGCAGACTGCGCAAGGTTTGACCAGCGGGCACTCGAAGGTCGAAGGCACCCGTGTGCGTGCAGCGCCATTCCACGCGAGCTACTTTGCCGCCAACCCACTGCAGACGGAGTTCGCCTCCACCGCGAACGCGCACCCCCGTCACCTCGCCGTCCTGCCACTTGGTAGAGAGCGCGGGCAGTTACGCCTTCGTTGATCACGCCATGAAGGGCTTCGCTCCACCATTGATAAGCGGGAACCTTGAGCCGGGGCACTGTCGCGGAATTATTCTGCATCTGCGAAGCCTTCTCCGCGAGTGTCATGCGACGCACCAGGTCGGTCGCGCGCTGCTCAGGTGAAAGCTGGGGATTCAGGTACGGGACATTCGAGGAGTCTTGTGCAAATGCATTCGGCAGGGCTGAGCCAGACAAGAGCACTGCCATAGAAGCAACAATGCACTCGACAATTCGCGTCACGCGGCTTTTCATACTTTTCTCCAGGTTGAATTTGAACGTGGGGACATCAATATGCGAGGGTTATCGGCATTGGAAATTGCGGGCATCCTGGGCATCACCGGTTCCGTTGTATTGCGCGTGTTTTGGGTAGGCGCAGAGCGGGCGGCTGCGGCCAGGGAACGCAGGACCGGTGGCGATAACGGAGTCCGGCACAGTCCCCTTCTCAACCCAGTTGACGACTGCGGTCAGCATGTCGAAGTGGTCGAGAGCGGGTCCACCCCCGCAATGAGCCATGCCCGGCACGAGGAACAGGCGGCTCCATTCCGCTACTCTATCGGCACTGCCATTGGTTGCGGCAAGTGATTTGTAGTACCCAAGTGTATCGAGCGACGAGAACCAGGGATCGCTGTCACCGTGGAAGAAGATGAGCTTGCCACCGTTGAGCGAAAATGTAGAGAGATTCGTAGAGGCGGGCTCGACGAGCGGATCGGACGAGTGGAGCGCGGCTTTGTCGACATCAAGTTCAGTTGCGGTGGTGTAGGGTCCGAAGAGGCCGTTAGCTCCCAAAGCCAACAGGCCCGGCACCTCGGCCTTCATAGTGACACCGGCATCGTAGAGAAAGCCGGGATAGACCTGGATGCCGTACCCGTTCTTCGGGCCGGCAAAGGCTTTCTTGATGCCTGAGATTTTCTCCGAGGCAATACAGGCATTCGTCCGGCCAGATTTGCAGGCCAAGATCCCGGGATCGAAGTCGCAACCGAGAGGGTCGGAGATCATGCCATCGGCTATGCCATCCTTCGCGTCACACCGCTCCAGAAGGGCATCCCTAAAGAGCTTGCGCTCGCCATCGGTGAGAAACTCGTCAATCTGAGGCTTGCCGGATGCATCTTTCCGAGCAGCCTGATTGTAGGCGACCGGAATCCATTGCGAGACGGCAAGATTGGAGAGGCCGGTGCGCATGGCCGGATCGCCGGAGACGATGCCGTTGAACACAGTGGGATAGCGCTGCGAAAGAATCATGCCTTCGCGGCCGCCTGTCGAACAGCCGACAAAATAAGAGTATGCCGCAGGTGTGGCGTAGTAGCGCGCGATGATCTCTTTGGCGACCCCGGCCACTTCAGCGTTCGCGAGGAAAGCGAAGTCGAGATAAGCCTGTTGGTCGCGCATGAAGCTGAAATCAAACGGACCGGTTTTGGCCTTGTGGCCAGTGTCGGTGCTGGCGACCGCGAATCCGCGCGCGAGTGCCGGCTTGTCGCCTGCGTATGAGGCACCAGCAGGATAAGCGATGATGCCGTTACCGCCGCCGCCGCCTTGCATCATGAAATCGCGGTTCCAGGCGGATTTGTCGGGCAGGGCGATAGCGAAGCCGATGCCGAATTCCCGCCCGTCAACGCCTTTGCGGCGGTTGATGATCCCGTCGACACGGCAGTGCGCGGGCAGCGGGCCGATCGAGGGTGCGCCGGGATAAGGCAGTGGAACCAGGAAGCCTGCGGGAACGAGTTCCGCCTTCGAGATTTCAACGCGATCCAGCTTGAACCCTGTAAGACCCATACAGGATTCGGGAGGCTGGGCCTTTGCAACTGTCGCCGCAGTGGCGGCGATAACGAGGAGCAGCAACATCGAATGTTTCATAAACGACCTTCCGTCACGTAAGAGATGGTCACTGTGGGCGTACACCGTCGGCTATCGAACCGTTGTTCGAATCTCTTTTCCGTCATAGTCGATCTCAGCGTCGGCGGCGCCTGTGACTTCGCCGCCGACTCCGTGTCCGCTACTGACCAAAATAACGCGAAATTTCCGATGCTTGACCATCTCCGGGAAGGAGCCCTCGCGAGATCCGATTGTCAGTGTGCCGGTGCGATCCTCCCAGCGGATGGAGATCACAGAGTGCTCGCCTCTCTCATAGTCGTAGCCGTCGCCACCATCTTCATAAAGATCGAACTTTCCATCGGCGCCGCGATAGACGCGAAGCTCGACAGGACCGCCGGAATCCTGCGTGGCATATTCGATCTCGGGACCCATGGGAATAATGGAGCCCGCGCGCACGTAAAGAGGCATTCGATCGAGGGGCGCATCGGCTTCGAACTCCCCGGCGCCCCGTGACTTCCCAGACCAGAAGTCATACCACGCTGGCGCTGCGGGAAGGTACACGCTTCGTTTCGTTGCATTGGCCTTCGAAATGGGATTGACGAGGATGGCTGGGCCAAACATAAACTCGTCGCCGAGATTCCACGTGTTGGGATCTGTGCGCCAGTCCATAACGAGCGGACGCAGGATCGTGTAGTCCTCGCTCGTTACCTTCCAGGCCAATGAATAGATATACGGCATCAGACGGTAGCGGAGCTTATCGTAGCTCACTAGGATGGGCTCGACTCTGTCGTAGCTCCAAAGCTCGTTGTGCGGCCGGTGGCCGTGGGTGCGGAAGATGGGGCAGAACGTGCCGTACTCGAACCAGCGCGCGTAGATCTCCTGGAACCCGGGATCGGAGAGAGGGTCGTCGTGGGGCGGCCAATAGCCGCCGATGTCGGTAGTCCAATACGGATACCCAGACAGCGCGAAATTGAGACCGGCGGGGACTTGGTGACTCAAGCCCCAATAGGTGCCGTAGACATCTCCGGACCAGACGGTGGCGCCTACGCGCTGCTGGCCGAGGAATGCTGAGCGTGTGAGTAGAAAGACGCGTTTGCTCTGGTTCTGAGCCTTCCAGTGATCCTGTACTCCAAGCGTGTGCACGAGCGGGAAGACGTTCGTGAATTCGGCACCGTTGCCGATTCTGATCTGGCGACTGCTGAGGATGGCGTCACCCATGTGGGGCCAGTACTCTTCGGGCTCGGCGCTATCAAGCCAGAATGCATCCCATCCCTGCGCCAGCAGCTTGCCGGGCAGGTGCTCCCAATAAACGTCGCGCGCCTCGGGGTTGGTCGCGTCGTAGACGTGCGCGTCGGATACAAGTTCGTGCTTTGCATCGAGGATCTTGTAGGTTTCGGAGTTGGGATCGAGCAGGCCCCAGACGGAGATCATGGCGTGCAGGTTCTCTTTGTGCAGCGCCTCGAGATCTTGCGCTACGTCGTGATAATTGGAATTGAAGACTGGATCGCCCTCGGTCTTCCACCAGAACCAATCCTGCACCATGGCATCGAGCGGGATATGCTCCCGGCGATAGCGCTCCGCGATCTCGCGAATCTCGTTGAGCGACACATAGCGATCTTTCGATTGAAAAAAGCCATAGGCCCACTTCGGCAGCATGGGCGTGTGGCCGGTCATGGTGCGGTACTCGTGAAGAACGGTGTCGATCTCCGGGCCGTAGAGGAAGTAGTAATCGATTGACTTGCCGGCGATGGAAGTCAGCTTCATATCAAGCGGGAATCGATTGTCAAAATAAGTGAGCGCCGCCGTGTTCCACATCAGCCCGTACCCCTTGTTCGAAATCAGCAGGGGAATGGCGACGTCAGTGTTGTTTTGCCCGAGTTCGACGGTGGCGCCGCGATAGTTGAACATGCCGCTCTGGTGCTGCCCGAGCCCGTAGAGCGCTTCGGTGATCGTAGGAGAGAAGCGGTCCGTGACGCGGTAGGTGTGTTCTCCATTGAGCTCGGCCGACTCGTAGGTGCGCGGGATGCTGTTGCCTTCGTTCAGCAGCGATTCTCCACTGATCGTGCGAAATGAGAGATTGCCGCGTTCGATGTTGACGATCACCTCAAGCTGAGCAGTCTTCAAACTGGCCGCTTTCGCGTTCTGCGCAAACGTGAACGGCGCTCCGGGACAAGATTGTTGTGCGTCGAGCATCCACGGGCGTGGCGAGGCGGGGCCGGTGGGCTCTGGCGTAGCGACTACGTGAATCACCGAGCCCGAACACACGGTGACCTCGAGGACTTCACTGCCCGCGGTGGCGCGGATGCCGTGGCTTGTCTGTTCGACTTGCGCGGGTGGAGGACCAGGGGCCTTTTGTCCGGGCATTTGTGCATGGGCTATCGACGACGTGGTAAAGAAGAGAAACAGGATGGACATAACTTTCCAACCATCCCGACCCGTGCGGAGAATTCCTGATTTCCAAAGCATCTTTGATCTCAACTTTCTGTTCGCCGACATTCTGCCATCTAACGGCAATCGGCTGTGAAGCAGAGGTTCTTGCTGAAGAACGGCAGCACATGGTTCTGGAATCGATCGGCGACCGCACTGACATGCGTCCCCGAGTAGATCTCAAAGCTGTTTGCGATTCCATAATTATCGAGAATGGTGCGCAGCTTCGTGGCATCGAATCGCAGTCCGTCCTGATCGCCAACATCCATAGAGATGGCGCGGTATCGCTTCAGATTACCGATGTACTGATCGGCGAATGACAGCGGGGAGTTAGCCGTGTATTTCGCTACGATCTCCGGTTGCGGAACGCCGTCCTTGGTTGGCAGATCGAAGTAAAGCGGAGGGTTTTTGGGATTGGGGGCCCACGCCGCTGCCGTTGCATATTGTGCGGAGGTGAAGCCCGGCGACTGTGCTGCAAGGTCAGCCGGAGACTTGGCCGCGGCGACCTTCTTCTCGCTGGCGATCGCCCGCTCCCTGATCTGATCGGCCGTCCCCGGTCCGCCCCCGACCATCGAGGACATGCAGCAGGGGCTCATAATGTAGAGAGCGCTGAAGACGTCAGGATGCTTCATGCCGATGCGCGACGCACCATAGCCGCCCATGGAGTGGCCTACAAGACCGCGACTGGTGCGGTTAGGGATGGTGCGGTAGTGCGCGTCCATGTAAGACACAACGTCATGCCATATGAACTTCTCGAAATCGCCGGTAGTCGCGGAGCTTGAGTACATCGAGCCGTTGTAGATGGTTTTGGAATCGGGCAGAACAACGATCATTTCCTTCGCGCCAAGGGCGAATGCACCTTCGATGGTCTGCGGTACGTGGATTTCATGCGTCCACTGCTCGGCGCCGATGGAGTAGCCGTGCAACGCGTAGACCACGGGATAGCGGCGCTTCTTATTTTTCTGGTAGCTGGGCGGCAGGAAGACGATGACATCGCGATCGACGGCGTCGCCTTCGAGATTATCTTCGAGCGCCGTGCCGTGAATCTTGATGTGCTCAACCGCGACGGGTTTTGCGCCGGGGACGACGTCGGGAATATTAGTCTGCACCTGGGCCGTGAGCCATGATCCGGACGCGACGGCCAATGTGATTGCACAAGCAAGTAACAGCTTCGTTGATTTCATCTCGACCTTCTTTCAAAAAACCCGGCTACTGCACCGGATAGGAATAAATATTCACGCTAAAGGGGCGCACGGTGATGGTGCCGGGTAGAGCGCCGAGCGTCTGTTCCTCGACCTGAACTTCGGGTTTCTTGTCCACCTGAACTGTCGCATCCATAGAGTCGGGAGCCATGCGCCACAGCTTTCCCTTGTTCGCGAGCTCGGCTCCGTTGATCGTGAATTTGATGCTCTGTTCGGAATCGGATGGATTGAGCACGGCGATGGCGAGGGTCTTGCGATCCTCGCTGAATGCGGCGCTCACATCGAGCGGATAGGTGGGACTGCCCGGGTTGACTGCGGGCTGGTCTCCGCCAGCCGGAAAAGTGGGCATCGGCTGGGGTGAGTCTCCGGTCACCTCGACAGGGATGATGCCGAAGTGATCGCGGTACATCTTGAAGAGCATGCCTGTGGGATTGAGGGTCGCTTCGGTGCGGTTTTCGCTCATCATCGCCGTTGCAAACGTAAAGGCTCCCATTTGGAAGATATCGGAGTGGCGGAACATCTCGTGAAATGCCCACGCATACGCTGGAACCACCTTATAGCCGTCGCGATTACCCCCGAAGTACGCCCACTCATCGATCGCTATCGGAACCGGCTTGGCACGCAGAGCGGGAATGCGCTTGAGGTATTCCTGGTAATGTTCGTATTTAGCGCGGACTTGCACAGCTGGCGCGCGTTCCCACTCGATAAGCGACAAAGGAGGATCGATGGGCACCTTCTTCTGCAGCTTCATGTCCGTGTGTTGGGTGCCGGAGGCGTAGTAATGCTCGCTAACCATGTCGATGTTGTCGAGGCAATTTAGCAGCATCTGGCCGGTCCAGTCCGCCGCCGATAGATAGTCTGGAACATATTGACCGTTGATGCGTCTCGCCTGGTCGGCCCCTTCCATCACATCGGGCATGGCGCCACCTGCGATGAGTTTGATCGAGGCATCCACCTTACGCATCTCCTTGGCAAAGAGGTTGTGCTTGAGTTCGAACTGCGGAAGGGACATGGAGCCCATCTGGTAGTCGCCCCAAGGCTCGTTGCCGACGCCCCAGAACTTTACGTGGTACGCCTCGGGGTGTCCGTTTTCAGCGCGCCATTTACCCATTTGCGTCGTCGCGGCCCCGTTGGTATATTCCACCAACTCGCGCGCCGACCAGGCATCTCCGAAGCCGGCGTTGACGGTGATGTAGGGATCGACACCAAGGAGACGGCAGAGAGTGAGGAATTCATCGGTGCCGACATCGTTGGGCTGTACGGCGTGCCAGACGGGATCGAAGATGGGCGGGCGCTTGTCGATATTGCCGACACCATCGCGCCACTCATACGAGGAGACAAAGTTACCGCCCGGGAAACGGAGTACGCCGAAGCGCATCTGCTTGAGTGCGGCGATGACCTCGGGGCGGAACCCTTCGATGTTATCGGCGGGCATGAGCGAGACCGCGCCAACATGGAAGGAGCCTGTGCCGGTGCCGGTGATCTCAAGTGTTGCGTCATCGGTGTCGGTTGCGCCGGTGTAGCCCAGCGGGAACTTGTGGTACGCGGTGCCGAGCATGCGAATAGTGACGGTCTGGCGATCGGTGGCTTCTTTGCCCCAGATCAGCGTGACCTTGACGACTGTACCGGCAGAGCCGGCCAAGACAATGCGTCCGGTGTAGGCCTTGCCTTTGCGAACCGCGATTCCGGATTGCCTAAAGCCGTGCGGCTCTTTGGCGTCGAGCTTGACCAGCGGCGACTGATCTCCGGTATAGGGCGCCTTGGTGTCCATGGTGACCACGTCGTCGCCTCCGACGGGAGCCCACCAGCGTGTCGGAGTGCGGCGGGAACGCGGGTTCCCCGCCGCGTTGCCCATCACCGGAGGTGGCGTGGGCGCGCTCGGCGGCGACGGGCAGAAGAACTTGCGATCGACGAGCATCTCAGACCAAATGCCAGTGTTGACGATGTCGCCGCCGTGCTCGAGGAACTGGCCGTAGATGTTTTTCGATATCGGTGCGCCTGTCTTTGAGGTATCGATAGTTGCATTGACAACGCCGAGCCTGAGACGAAGCGGCGCAGGGCAGCGCAAGCAGAAGCAGGAGATATACCATCGGGTGCAGAGAAAGCGTTTTCGCGAACGCGAGCTTTTGGAACGAATGCATGGTCCGTTTTCTCCTAATACTGGATGCAGCAAAATGCCGATGTGCGTGCGATCGGCGGCCATCGTTGAAATGCGAGGATGGTCCGCGGCTCTCAATCGAGCGCGTCCCGCGATTACGGCTCAATCGAGACGACAGTCACGGATCGAGGCGCTACTGTCAGTGAGAGCTTGCCGTTCTGAAGCTTCACTGCTGCCGGTTTCGGCGCAACTGTATTCGGGGATTCAAAAGTGTTGGTGCTGTCCACCGCCGCCGCCGTCAATGTTTCTGCTTTGGCCGACTTCGCTGTTATGCCGGCCAAGTCTGCGTCAATCGCGGCGGGGTTTTCTGCATCGAGGTTGGTGATCTCAAGCAACAGCTTCCCGTCCGCAGCTTTTGCTGCGATAGCGTCGACCCGCGGCAGGGATACACCGCCGTGCGTGTAGGCGCCCGCGTCAAAGGCGACGGGAATAAGCGTGGCGTCCTGAAACGGAACGTACATTTTGAAGACGTAGTAGGTGGGGGTCAGGACCATTTTCTCCTTGTCCGTAAGGATCATCGCCTGAAGTACGTTGATCATCTGGGCGATGTTGGCCATGCGAACACGGTCGGCGTGACGGGCAAAGATATTCAGGTTGAGCGAGGCGAGAACGGCGTCGCGGATGCTGTTCTCCTGGACGAGGAAAGCCGGATTGGAACCGGACAGCGGCGCGTGCCAAGCTCCCCACTCATCCACGGTCAAGGTTACCTTCTTTTCCGGGTCGTACTTGTCCATCACGGCTTCCTGCTTGCGCAGGAACTCGTCCATGAAAAGCGTGGATTTGATCGTCTTGGCGTAGTCGTCCAGTCCGAACTTCTCGGAATTGGTTGAGGGTGGCCAGCCGTTGGGAACGGTGTACCAGTGGAGGGAGACGCCGTTGATGTCCCAGGCCCAAGTGTGCTTCTTCCATGCTTTCATCACGGCTTCAGTCCAGTCAGTGTCTGGCGTACCTGGACCCACTGCGATTTTCAACATCTGGTCCTTGTCACGCTGCGCCGGATTCATGTTGAGCACGAAGCGGCTGTACACCTTCATCAGGCTCACGTAGTAGTCGGGAGTCATCGCGCCGCCGCAGTCCCAACTCTCGTTACCGATGCCGAGAAATCCGACTTTGTAGGGCTCGGGATGACCATTGGCAGCACGTTCCTTAGCAAGTGCCGTCGGCGCCGCCGCGGTCATGTACTCCAGCCACTCGGCCGCTTCCTGCGGCGTTCCGGAGCCGATGTTGACGGACACGTACGGTGTGCTGCCAATCTGCTGGATGAAGTCCATGAACTCTTCGGTACCGAAGGCATTCGTATCGATCACGTCGCCCCATGCCGAGTTCACGGTGGCCGGGCGCTTGTCCGCCGGGCCGATTCCCTTGCGCCAGTGATACTGGTCGGCAAAGCAGCCGCCCGGCCAGCGAACGTTGGGCACCTTCAGTTCCCTCAGTGCGGCGACAACGTCATTGCGGATTCCGCGAGTGTTCGGGATGGACGAGTCGCGGCCGACCCAGATGCCGTCGTATAGTCCGTGTCCGAGATTCTCGGCAAACTGCCCGAAGAGATTGCGATCGATCCTGGCTCCTGTCCTGGAGGCGTCGATGGATAGATGGACGTTCTCCGCTGCCACAACCTGCAAAGGCATCAATGCAAACACTAGACCCAAACCCAGCAAAAGCCTGTACTTCATGAATTTCTCCGGGAAACTAATGAGCAATAGCGGATGACTGATCGAACGAAGACATGGTCCGGTCCAAGCTTCGCTCTACAATCGCTTTTGGTCCACTTTGTTGAACTCCTTGACGTTACAGACTGAACGCAGGATGAGACAAGTCGAATAAATCGCTTTATTCGGATCGATTTCGTCGATGGGTTTCCCCGCCTCTAAGTCGGTTCGGAGCCCGCCCATTTCTTTAGCGGTTAGATCACTTCCGGTTCGCGGCTCATTCCCAGCAGCTCCGCAAGCGCATTAGCCTCGGAATTACTTACGCTCAAGTCTCTGCAGACAAGATTCAACCCGACATCGCGCGTCTTGCCGGCAGGTAGCGGGAGCGCCACATAATCACCTCTTTCTAGTTCTGACTGGATACGGTACTTCGGCAGCCAGCCGAAACAAAGGCCACTCCGAACCGCTGAAATTGCAGAGTCGATTGTGCTGACCGGAAGAACGCGCTGAGCCAGGAAGCGCGGCTGCTGTTTTAGGCTTCCGGATGCTGCGCTTTCGATGGTTACCAGAGTGTGCTGCATCAGGTCGGAACGCGAGAGCCTGCGCCGGATTGAGAGGAGAGGATGATCGTGGCGCGCAACTGCAATCATTCCGATCACAAGAATCGGCTTTACAAGGATTTCGCGGGATACCAAGCCTGTCACGCAGATTTGCGCGTTGTAAAGGGAAAATTCCGAGTCGGCAGAGAGAAACGTTCCCTGCCGTAGCCTCAGTCTGACGTGCGGAAAACTGCGCGAAAACGCCGCCAACACCCTAAACAGACGGTCATCGGGAAATATACTGTCGACAGAGATTCGGATCTCGGAAGCCCCTCCCGAAGCCATCACGCGGGCCCGCTGCTCAAGCTCATGAAATCCCGCCAAATGCGGTTCGACATCCGCCAAAAGCTCCCTGCCCGCCTCAGTAAGCTGAGCTTTTCGGCCGTGGATCTCGAACAGCCGGACTCCCAGCTGTTCCTGCAGGCGCCCGATCGCATAGCTGATCGTCGATTGCGAGCGATTCAGTTTCTTGGCAGCGGGCGCGAAGCCTCCCAATTGCACGACGGTTTGAAGAATCTCCCAGGCGTCCAGCGTCGTGTCCATGGTTTGAGAATATATCGAATAAATCGATATTCTTGGCTAAGAAATGCGACTATCCTTCGAGAATCTTGGTTCGGTAAGATGGCGGGGTTCCTTTATTTGAAGCATAGGCAGTGCGGGTGCTGCTGGAGGTTGGACAACCCGAGTGCAAACTATACCAATCAAGTCGCGGGATATGCTGGTCAAAAGCCGCGTTTGATCCAGGCCATGGACACTACGAAATTGGCGGAGTTGTCCGCTTCTTCCGGAGTCGTTACTACCCCAACGGAACAACATCTGTGGGAGCCCAAAATGATACCCGCGTTGGCGGCGGGTTTGTAGCGAGTGCCCGCTTCCCTGTAATCGCCAAATTTGATTTGGGATTACATCTGGTGGCTGGTGACGGGACCGGACGCTATGGAGCGGCTCTTCTGCCGGACATCACAGTGCGCCCGAACGGCACCTTGCTCCCGCTACGCAATGCCCAGGGGCTTCTCTCGTTGGAATATCATCCGCTCAAGAAGCTCGATATCTTTGGATATGTAGGTTCTGAGTATGTTCAGAGAACGTACTACATCAGCAGCACAGGAACACTCGTTGGTTATGCGCCTCCCAGCGGCAACAATTCTGGCTGTGGCGTCGAGGCAGTGCCCACAGCGGGAACTGGATTCGCTCCGGGCGCGAGTCCCTGCCTTGGAGCAACGCGAGCCATCTCGCAGTATTCGATCGGCTGGGTCTACCGCCTGTATAACGGTCCCGCTGGCAAGCTACAGTATGGCGCTGCGTACAGCTATCTCACTCGAAACGGGTGGACAGGCATCGGCGGAGCACCAAAGGCAGTTAACAATATGGTCTACACCAGCTTCCGTTATTACATCCCCTAGCGAACAAAAGGTATGCCAGCATGCGTCACAAAGCCATCTCGCTTATCGCTGTCTTAGCGACAGTTCTATTGTTCCATCTCTCTGCTCTTGCACAGACAGCGGATTTGGACTTCCTGAATCACAACCAGCCCATTCTGGATGCACATAACTGCTATCCCTACGAGGGACACTGGAATGATCGCATTCAGCGTGCTCTCAATTCCGGTTTTCCGGTATCCATCGAGCAGGACCTTGCCTGGTATGTCGATCCAGCAACCGGCAAAGGCCGCGTTGTCGTCTCCCATACGCCTCATCCAACGGGTCAGGAACCGACGCTCGAGGACTACTTCTTCAAGCAGGTAAGTCCTGTCGTAGAAAAGATCATCGCTGAAAACAAGCGCAACCAATGGCCGCTCATCGTTCTGCATTTCGATTTTAAGGATAACCAGACCGCATTGCTTGAGGCAGTTTGGAAGGTACTTGGCCAACATGAAGACTGGCTTTCGACTGCGGTGAAGACGAGGGATTCTGCGAAGCTCTCTCCGATCGACCGCAAGCCCATCCTGGTGGTCACCGAAGAGGCAGACGAACAGCAGAAGGTCTTCTACGACCTTCTGCCGGTCGGCGCCCGTCTGCGTCTTTTTGGTTCGGCGCACACTCACGCCGCACCCGAGAACATGACGAAGGACCAGCTGGCGCATTGGGCGGTCACTGTTAGCCCCGAAGAGCTTCTGAAGGAGAAGCCCAGCAACTACAGGCGCTGGTGGAACAGTTCCTGGTACACGGTGGAAGAAGGCGGTGCACCGCGGGCAGGCGATTGGACTGAAGCGGACAACAAGCGGTTGCGCGCACTCGTCGATCATGCGCACGCGATGGGCTACTGGGTGCGGTTTTACGCGCTTGACGGGTTTGCTCCCGGGGGGGACCAAGGCTGGGGAATGAGTTACAACTTCGGCTCGCGTGAGGCAGTTGTCTTACGGTGGAAGGCCGCAATCTCTGCCGGAGTAAACTTTATCCCTACGAACCAGTACGAGGCACTGGCTACTTACCTGAAGCAGGATGCGAAGGAACTTCGCCCATCAGCTTCTGCATCATCCGGCAAATAGTTTCTTCGTCCGCTGCTGATGCGACTGGCGTACATAATGCATGCAGGCAGAGTGCTTTCACTCAGGGTTTTACAGTACATAGGAGCCAGGATGATTTTCAGCGTGTACCGTCGAAGTCTCCCTCTCGTCATTCTATTTGCCGCTTTCTGCACTCAAATCGCCTTCGGACAGGCGGCCCCAGGGCGAGACGACGGCGATCTTCAGGCCGTAGTTGTGCTCATGCGGCATGGAGTGCGAGCACCGATAGAAAACGAGACACGCTCCAGCGCTTACAATGCCCAGCCATGGCCCATATGGCCCACCGAGCCCGGTGTCCTGACACCGCACGGGAGCGACGCCTTGCGTCGGCTTGCTGAGTTCTATCGCGAACGTTATTCCACGCTCCTACAGGGTGACACCTGCGATCCATCGGTGTTCTACGTCGAGGCGAATACGACCCAACGCACGATCGCCTCGGCCAAGGCGGTGCTGGCCGGGCTGTCCCCGCAATGCAAAGTTGAAGTGCATTCGACAGTTAGCTCCTTCAACCCGCTCTTTTCGCTGTCCATGAGCAACGATGTCGACCAGCAACGCATCAAGGATGCTACTTTGGGCCGAATGGCGGACCAGCCAGAATGGTTCACCAACGCTTTTGCCCGTCAATTAGAAAAGATGCACACCATACTTATTGATTGCAAAGGTCCCGGCTGCAATCGCACCGTTCCGGACTTTCGTAGTGTTCAGGTGCAGAACGGCATAGCCACTCCTCGTGACCCGCGTATCGAAAACCCAGTCGTCCTCGGCGCAGACCTCGCCGAAAACTTCCTGCTCCAATATACCGAAGGCAAGCCCATGACGCAGGTTGGCTGGGGCCGGGTCTCACGCGCAGACCTCAACGACCTGATGCAGATGAACACGCAGTTCCACGACTTTATACTCCGCACTCCCTATACAGCGCAGGTGGGAGCCTCCCATCTGGCCGCGCATATTCGTGACACGATCCTCAGTACTGCCTCGGGTAAGCCCATGCCCAATGAACTTGGCAACCCGAAAGATCGGTTCATCCTGCTCGTTGGGCACGACTCCAACTTGAGTTGGCTTGGCGGCCTGCTCCATCTCGATTGGCTTCTGCCTGATCAGACGTTTAACGCGACTCCTCCCGGAAGTGCGCTCGTCTTCGAGGTTCGACGCAGCCGGGCAAATAACGGCTCTGTCGTACAAGTCTTATTTATCAGTCAGACGCTGGACCAGATACGCGATCTTGGCGCGTTGACCGGTACCCAGCATCCTTCCGTAGCGCCTGTTTTTGTCCCTGGCTGCAGCGGTCCGGCGCCCGCCTATGCGTGCTCGGTAGAGCAGTTCGGTCGGGTTATCGATTCCGCCATCGATACTCGCTTCATCACGGCCTCGCCCAAATGAGTGACTCGGACTGTTCTCAATAGTTGAACGGTCGGGCACTTGTCCGGAAAGCCGACTTTTACGGCCAAGTACCAACCTCCAAATGTCAGTGCTTCGCGGCCGCTAGTCTTTGCTTCCGAACTCAGACTTATCGTCGTTGTTGCAACGAAGACTTCCTTCATGATGTGCTCGATGATCCGGAGTCGTCGTGCGGCGGGGCGGATACGGATCGTGCGGCCTAGTTCGAGGCATTGGTCTGAGTGCGCATCGTACGGTGGCCAGCCGTGAATCCCTAGAGTATTTGGGTTACCGGTTCTTGCGAACTGCGTCCAGTAAGCGCGCATTACCTTACCAAGCACTTTGTCGTCATCGTCGTGCTCCCAGTCGAAGGGGAAGGAATCACTCAGAAAACTAAGTTCTTCCCCGTGATACGCGCCAAGGTGTGCCCGCTTGCCGATCTCGGAGAAAGTGAAGCGATACAGATATGCCTTCTGACCTGCGCTTGTCATAGCTCGCGCCATCGACCAAGCGCCATATGCAAAGGTATCGTTCTGAAGCCGCAAATATTGCGCTGGGACGTCGGCATCCGTCGCTACGGGGTAAGTTTGAAATTCCTGATCGGCGAACTTTCCGGTGTCGTTCAGCAGATACTGCTTATATTGATCGACGGTTTTCAAGTCGTTGTGGCCGAAGACGGTTGCTTCATCGGCGTTGCTACCGACAAGGACTGGGATCTGGAGTTCTTTGCCTTCGGCGTAGATCTTTGCGGGTTGCTCTGGAAGTACCCATCCGTCGATAATGGCGTCAAAATGAACTTGCCGGTCCTGGCTCCAAGACTCCAGAATTTTGGCCGCGGAAATACCGCGGAGCTTGCGCAACACATCCGGACCATTCGCAACTCCCAGGTCTTCTGCCAATCGTTCTCCCGCACCTTCGCCCGTGCCTGCGATCAAGTTGTAAGGAAGGGGCGTGCGGATGTCTTCGTTAAGGACACTCGGCAATCCCCGCTCTCCATAATCGCTCGCTGAAATAGCCCCGCCGACATCGGGGATGCCATGAGCAAACAGATGTCGACCGCGCCGGCGGACTGACCCATC
>CAVSOH010000007.1:0-175359 GCA_963729555.1 uncultured Acidobacteriaceae bacterium
GGCCTGTGATGGTGAATTTGGTGGTTTGGGTGGTGGAGGTGCCGTTGGGTTGGGAGCCTCCGAGGGAGATGGTGTATTCGCCGGGGAGGATGGTGCGGGTGCCTTTGGAATCGACCTGGGATAGCTGGCGTGGGTCGATGGTGAGGGCGACGTTGGTGGATTGGCCGGGGTTGAGGTGGATTCGCTTGAAGCCGGCGAGGAGGCGGATGGGGGTTTCGGGGGATTTGGGGTTGGGTTAGGTAGAGCTCGACTACTTCGTCTCCGGCTACGGGGCCTGTGTTCTTGACGGTGCCTTCGATGGTGACGGGGTCTCCTGCTTTTACGGCGGCGGAGGGGGCTTTGACGCCGCTGTAGGCGAAGGTGGTGTAGCTGAGTCCGTCGCCGAAGTTGAAGAGGGGTTTGCCGTGGAAGTAGCGGTAGGTGCGGTCCTTCATGGAGTACTCCTCGAAGGGTGGGAGCTGGTCGAGGGAGGCGTAGAAGGTTAGGGGGAGGCGTCCGGCGGGGTTGTTGTCTCCAGCGAGGGTTTGGGCGATGGCGGTGCCGCCTTCTTCGCCGGGGTACCAGGCTTCTAGGATGGCTTGCGCGTTTTGTTGTGCCCAGTTGACGGCGAGGGCGCTGCCGTTTTGCAGGACTACGATAAGGGGTTTGCCGGTGGCGGCTACGGCTTTGAGGAGCTCCTCCTGTACGGCGGGGAGGTTGATGGCGGTGCGGTCTCCGCCGCTGAAGCCTTCGAGTTTGACGGGCATCTCTTCGCCTTCGAGCGATGGAGAGAGGCCCATGAGGGCGATGATGACGTCGGAGGATTTGGCTGCCTGGACGGCCTCGTCGCGGAGGGCTGCAGCGGGGGCTTGCCAGGTGAGGTCGATCCCGGCGCTGCCGCTGCCGTGGAGGTATTCGAGGCGGATGGGGTGGGGTTTGGTGTCGGTGACGGTGATGGGGGCTTCGATGACGGAGCCGCGTTCGCCGGTTCTCTTCGCGCTGCTTTCGAGGATCAGCTTGTCGTCAAGATAGAGCTTGAAGCCTTCGGAGTTTTCGCAGGCGTAGCAGTAGTTGATGCGGACGCCAAGCTTATAGTCGCCGGGGGCGGGTGGAGCGAAGGTGCCGGTCCATCGGATGGAGAAGTTGTTGCGCTCGAGGCCGGGGATGGGGACGACTTTGTCCCAGTTGAAGTTGATGCGGCGGTCGGTGCGGGTGAGGACGGGGGTGCCGCTGAGGTCTTTGGAGTTAAAGTACTCGCCGGTGAGGCCGCTGCCGGTGCCCTTGCTGGGATGGAGGGCTGTGTGGGCGATGGGCATGGCCAGGCCTTCGACGAGGCTCGAGCCCTGGGCGTAGGCGACTTTAGCTGAGGAGAAGCGTTTCTCGATTCCTTCGAGCGGGTAGACGGGATTTGGTGGCGGTCCGTTGTAGTTGCCTTGCAGGGATTGGACGAGCTCTGCGGTGGGGCCGATGACGGCGATGTGGCGGGTGTTGGATTTCAGGGGCAGGGTGTGGTTCTCGTTTTTGAGGAGGACTATGGACTCGCGTGCGGCCTTGAGGGAGAGGGCGCGGTGCTCGGGGGAGTTGTCCTCGGTGAAGGGGATGCGGCCGTAGGCGTAGCTGTCTGGCGGATTGAACATGCCGAGACGGAAGCGGGCGCGGAAGAGGCGGTGGAGGGCGGTGTTGATCTCGGCTTCGGTGACGAGGTTCTGCTGGACGGCCTGGACGAGAGCGGGGAAGGCCTGGCCTTGTCCGAAGCCGCACTCGAGATCGGTGCCGGCTTTGAGGGAGGCGGCGGCGGCGTGGGCCATGTCGGGGGCGTAGTGGTGGCCGGTGTTGACGTCGGCTACGGCGGCGCAATCGCTGACGACATAGCCGTCGAAGTGCCAGGCGTCGCGGAGGTGATCGCGGAGGAGCATGGTGTTGGCGCAGGCGGGGGCTCCATCGATGGAGTTGTAGGCGCACATGACGGACTGGGCGTGGGCTTCGGTGACGGTGGCGCGGAAGGCTGGGAGGTAGGTGTCCTCAAGATCGTGCGGGGAGACGTCGACGTTGAAGCGGTGGCGGAGGAGTTCGGGGCCGCTGTGGACGGCGTAGTGCTTGGGCGTGGAGACGAGCTTGAGGTAGTTGGGGTCGTCGCCCTGCATGCCGGAGACGAAGGCTACGCCCATGCGGCCGGTGAGGAAGGGGTCTTCGCCGTAGGTCTCCTGGCCGCGGCCCCAGCGTGGGTCTCGGAAGATGTTGATGTTGGGCGCCCAGAAGGTGAGGCCGAAGAACATCTCGTGGTCGTTGTCGCGCATGGCCTGGTTGTATTTGGCGCGGGCTTCGGTGGAGATGGTCTGGCCCATGGTGTGGACGAGGTCGGTGTCCCATGTGGCGGCCATGCCGATGACTTGCGGGAAGTTGGTGGCGTTACCGGCGAAGGCGACTCCGTGGAGACCCTCGTTCCACCAGTCGTAGCGTGGGATGTTGAGGCGCGAGATGGTGGGGGCGTGATCGCGCATCTGGGAGACTTTTTCTTCGAGGGTCATGCGGCCGATGAGGTCGTCGACGCGCTGGTCGATGGGGAGGGCGGAATTCATGTAGGGGAGGGTTGCGGGGTCGGGCTGCTGCTGGGCATCGGCGTGCGGAAGGAGGGCTAGGGCAAGGAATAGAGCGGGGAAGGCGCGGAGCTTGGCGTGTGCCATGTGGTTTGTCTCCTGCTAGATGCGTTTGAGAAAGCGATTTCTTAAGCGTGGCCATTATATGGGGGGAATCGTGATGAAGGGACGCAACATGTTGGTGGCGGGCTTCGTCTATAGCAACACCGTAAGCTGGGCGCGGCGGGATCGGAAAGTCTGATATTCTCGCGCCTACTAGCACCCATTCCCGGGGGTCCGCCGATGAAGGTCGTGCAGGCGATGTTGGTTGCGGTAGTCGCAGCGGTGTTCTGCTCGGCGGTGGCTGCGTTCCAGCGGACGGCGGATTGGGGGTATCAGCCGGAGCAAAGTAATGTAAAGGCTGAGTTTGCGTGGTCTCGGCTAAGCTATACGTCGAACCTGGGGAGCAGCGGCTATGGGGGGTACGGTGGGTACTATGGGCGCGGGTGGGCGACGTGGTCGCGGGATTATCCGAAGGCAGACAGGCAGTTTTTAATTGCGCTGAATCGGCTGACGCGGATTCAGGGGCGTCCTACGGAGCAGGTGGTGAATCTGGACTCGGACGATATCTTCAACTATCCGTGGGTGTATGCGGTGCAGGTGCAGACTTGGTCGTTTACGGATGAGGAAGCGAAGCGGCTTCGGGAGTATCTGCTTAAGGGCGGTTTCCTGATGGTGGACGACTTCCATGGGACTGCCGATTGGGAGAACTTCATGAACGGCATGCGGCAGGTCTTTCCGGATCGGCCGGTCGAAGATTTGGAGAATAAAGACGAGATCTTCCATGTGCTGTATGACATGGACGATCGGTTTCAGGTGCCGGGTGAGCAGTACATCCGTACGGGCAGGACGTATGAGAAGGATGGCTATGTGGCGAAGTGGCGGGCGATTCGCGATGACCATGGACGAATCGTGGTCGCGATCTGCCACAACATGCACCTGGGCGATGCCTGGGAGTGGGCGGACGATCCGGAGTACCCGGAGCAGTTTGCTTCCATGGCGTTTCGTGTGGGGCTGAACTACATCGTTTATGGCATGACGCACTGAAAGGCAAGGAGCAGGGAATAGGGGAGTAAGCACGACGCATTAGGCACTCTTGGGGTGTTGGGCTTGCATGTTTGAATTTTTCTTCAAGTACCCGATAACGGTGTTTACCAAAGGCAGGTTGGTGCTGCTTGGCGCGTGGCCGGGGTGGGTGCTGCTGCTGCTGATTGTTGCGTCGGTCGCAGGGTTGGGGTGGCTGATATGGAGGAGACTGCCGGAGGCCGCTCCGAAGCTGCAGACCTGGAGGGCGGGTGTGGTTTGGTTGCTGCAGTCGTTGCTGGTGACGCTGGTGTTGGTGCTGCTGTGGCAGCCGTCGGTTACGGTCGCGGAGTTGAAGTCGCAGCAGAATTTGATTGCCGTGCTGGTGGACGATTCGCGAAGCATGGCGATTGCGGATAGCGGCAACGATGGCAAGACTGCGAGGGAGGCTGCGGCGGTTCGTTCGTTGAACGATGGGATTTTGACGGGGTTGCAGCGGCGGTTTCAGACGCGCGTGTATCGGATGGATTCCGGGATCGCTCGTGTTGAGAAGGTGGACGGGATGCAGGCGACGGCTTCGGCTACTCACATTAATGACGGGCTGAAGCAGTTGGTGGCAGAGACGGCGGACCTGCCTGTTGGGGCGATCGTGCTGCTGAGTGATGGCGGGGAGAATAGCGGCGGGATTGATCTGGAGACGATTGGCGCCCTGCGAAATCGGCGGTTACCGGTGCACACGATCGGGTTTGGCCGTGAACAGGCTGTACATGATGTAGAGGTGGATGATGTGAGCGTGGCTTCGCGGGCGCTGGCGGATTCGCGGATGAAGGCTACGGTGAGTTTTCATCAGCGCGGTTATGCGGGTGGGAAGACGACGCTAATGGTGAAGGATGGAGATAAAGCACTGGCGTCGAAGGATGTGGTGCTGGGTGCGGAAGGGGTGATTCAGGCGGAGACGGTTTTCTTCAATGCGGGGACGGCGGGTGTGAAGCGGGTGCAGTTTTCGCTGGAGCCGTTGGGCGGTGAGGAGAACGTTGCGAACAATGCGACGGCTCGGCTGGTGAGTGTGAGTGGGGATCGGCGGCGAATTTTGTATGTGGAGGGCGAGCCGCGGTGGGAGTACAAGTTCATCCGGCGTGCTGCGGAGGATGATCACAGCATGCAGATCGTTTCAATGCTGCGGACTACGGAGAACAAGATTTATCGGCAGGGGATTAGTGATCCGGCGGAGTTGGCGGATGGATTTCCTGTGAAGGCTGAGGATCTGTTTAAGTATGACGGGATCATCATTGGGTCGGTAGAGGCGGGATACTTTACGCCAAGGCAGCAGGAGTTGCTGCGGGAGTTTGTGGATCGGCGAGGCGGTGGGTTGCTGTTTCTTGGAGGGAGGTTTGCGCTGGCCGATGGCGGTTGGGGTGCGTCGAGTGTGTCGGAGTTGTTGCCAACGTTTTTGCCGAATGGGAAGAATACGTTCCATCGCGATCCTGCTACGGCGCAGTTGACAGCGGCGGGTGCGGATAGTGCTGTGATGCGATTGCTGGATGATCCGGCGAAGAATGTGGAGCGGTGGAAGAAGCTTCCTTACATGATGGATTATCAGGATGCGGGAACTCCTAAGCCGGGTGCGACTGTGTTGGCGGAGATGAATGTGGGGCGGGCGAGGCTTCCGCTGCTGGTGACGCAGAACTATGGGCGTGGGCGGACGGCGGTAATGGCGACGTCGGGGACGTGGCGATGGCAGATGAGCCAGGCGCTGGGTGATCCGACGCACGATATGTTCTGGCAGCAATTGCTGCGGTGGGTTGCGGCGGATTCGCCGGGGCGTGTTGCGGCGTCGATGCCGGTGCAGCGGCTGATGGATGATGGGCATGTGCAGCTGACGGCGACGGTGCGGGATAAGGAGTATATGCCTGCTCCGGATGCGCGTGTGGTGGCGCATGTGATTGGGCCGGAGGGTGCGTCGGCGTTGGTGGATATGCAGCCGGTGCCGGATAACGCGGGGACGTTTCAGGCGGAGTGGACGGCGGAGAAGCCGGGATCGTATGTGGTGGAGGTGACGGCTGCGCGTGGTGCGGATGAGTTGGGTAGGGATGTGCTGACCTTTGAGCGAACGGATGGTGTGGCGGAGAACTTTCCGCACGGAGCAGAATCGCGAGTTGCTGGAGAAGTTGTCGTCGCAGACGGGCGGGAGATATTGGAAGGCGGATGAGCTAGGGCGGCTGCCACGGGAGATTTCGTACTCGGAGGCGGGGATTTCGGTGCGGGATACGAAGGAACTTTGGAACATGCCGATTGTGTTTCTGGTGCTGCTGGGGTTGATGTCGGGGCAGTGGATGCTGCGGCGCAAGTGGGGTGTGATATGAGGCTCGCGCTTGCAATGTGCGGATTGTTGATGGCAGTGTCGCCGATGCGAGCGAGTGTGTACTACGTGACGGTGGCAGGGTTGGGGGGCGAGCCTGATTATGAGCAGCGATTTACGGCGACGGCCAAGGATTTGGACAAGGTGTTCAAGGCTTCGAGCGGTGCGCATGTTTATACGTTGACGGGGAATCAGGCGACACGGGCGAGGCTGACGGAGACGATGACTGCGGTGGCGCGCGAGGCGAAGGCAGAGGATGATTTTGTGCTGACGCTGATTGGGCATGGGTCGTTTGATGGTGTGGAGTACAAGTTCAATTTGGTGGGGCCGGATGTGTCGGCGGCGGAGCTGGCGGCGATGTGTGACAAGGTGCCGGCGCGTCGTCAGTTGGTGGTGAATACGACGAGTGCGAGTGGAGGTTCGGTGGCTGCGTTGGAGCGGCCGGGGCGCGGTGTGATTGCTGCGACGAAGACCGGTACGGAGAAGAATGCCACGGTGTTTGCCCGGTATTGGGTTGAGGCGTTGCAGGACCCGACGGCGGATGTGGATAAGAGCGAGTCGATCAGCGCGATGGAGGCGTTTCAATATGCCGATCGGAAGACGGCGGGATTTTATGAATCGCAGAAGCGGTTAGCTACAGAGCATGCGGTGTTCGAGGACACGGGACATGGTGAAGCGGTGCGTGCGGGTGCGGTGCAGGGTAGAGAGGGCGCGTTGCTTTCGAGTTTGACGGTGGTGCGGATTGGAGCGAGTCAGGCGGCGATGAATGATCCGGCGAAGAGGGATCTGCTGGCGAAGAAGGAGGAGTTGGAACAGAAGATCGATGCGCTGAAGTATCAGAAGGCGGCGATGGATCCGGGGGATTACAAGAAGCAGTTGACGGAGGCTCTGGTGCAACTGGCGACGGTGCAGGGGGAGTTGGAGAAGTGATTTCGTTCGGCAGATGCGGCGCTGTGCTGATGCTGGCTTTGGCTGGCACGGGATGGGCTGCGGCTGCTACGGCGACGCTGGAGAGTTGCGATGCGTTGCGTAAGCATGGGCGAGCGGGCGGAGGCGAATGCTTGCTACGAGACGTTGAGTCGAAGCAACGATGCTTATCTGCGAGCGGAGGGGCTGTGGGGGTTGGAGCAGTACGAGCAGGCGAATGAGGCGTTTCGTGCGGCGGTTGCTCAGCCGGGGAGTAAGGCGATTTATCGCGTGCGATGGGGACTGTTGCTGCATGAGCGCTTCAATAACAAAGAGGCGGTTGATCTGTTCAATGAGGCATTGCAGCAGGATCCGGCGAACGCGCGGGCGTATCTGGGTTTGGCGCTGGTGAGTGCGGATGGTTTTGACAGCAAGGCGGAGGAGTATACGGCGAGGGCCTTGATGCTTGATCCGAAGCTGGTGGAGGCGCATGAGTTGAAGGCGAATCTTGCGCTGGAGAATTCGAAGACTCAGGAGGCGGTGGAGGAGGCGGACAAGGCGATTGCTCTGTCGAACGAAGCGCTGGAGGCGATGGCTGTGCATGCAGCGGTGGAGGTGCTCGCGGATCGTTCGCCTGATGTCTGGTTTGCGAAGATACGAGCGGTGAATCCTTCTTATGGTGAAGGGTACGCGCTGGTGGGTTATCACCTGGTGCTGAATCGGCGGTATGAAGATGGGGTTACGTATTATCGCAAGGGGATTGAGGCTGATCCGAAGTTGTGGGCGGCGCGGTCGCAGTTGGGCGTCAACTTGATGCGGCTGGGGCAGGAGGAAGAGCCGCTCAAGCAATTGGAGATGAGTTACAACAATGGTCAGCGTGATGCTGCGACAGTGAATAGTTTGCGGCTGTTGGATAGCTACAAGAATTTTGTGATCTTTCGGGATGACACAACGATCTTGAAGCTTCGTAAGAATGAGGCGGAGTTGCTGCGGCCTTACTTCCAGGCGGAGTTGCACAAAGCGATGGCAACGTATGAGAAGAAGTACAAGATGAAGCTGCCGGGGCCAGTGCAGTTGGAGGTGTACCCCGATCACGAGGACTTTGCGGTGCGGACAATGGGGATGCCGGGGCTGGGCGCGCTGGGTGTGACGTTCGGCGAGGTGGTGGCGATGGATAGTCCTTCGGGGAGGAAGCCGGGGGAGTTCAATTGGGGCGCTACGCTGTGGCATGAGATGAGCCATGTGTACATTTTGTCGGCAACGAATCATCGCGTGCCGCGGTGGTTTACCGAGGGGCTTGCGGTGCATGAGGAGGGAGAGGCATCGCCGGAGTGGAGTGATCGTCTGACGCCGGAGGTGCTACTTGCGATTCGCGACAAGAAGCTCCTGCCGGTGGCGCAGATGGATCAGGGATTTATTTTTCCGGAGTATCCGTCGCAGGTGGTGGTTTCGTACTTTCAGGCGGGGAGCATCTGCGATTACATCAAGCAGCGGTGGGGCGATGACAAGCTGCTGGAGATGGTGCACTCGTTTGCGACGCTGAAGACAACGTCGGAGGTGATTCAGAAGGATTTGCAGATATCGCCAGAGGAGTTCGATAAGGCGTATATGGCGTGGTTGGAGAAGCGTTCGGGGCAGACGGCGGCGAACTTCGATGCGTGGCGCAAGGGTTTGAAGGAGCTGGCGGCGTTGGCTGAGGCGAAGCAGAATGATGCTGTGGTGAAGGCTGCTCCCGAGGTGTTACGGATGTATCCGGAGTATGTGGGGGATGCGAATGTGTATGAGTTTCTTGCGGTGGCGCAGCTCGCGAAGGGAGACAAGCAGGGCGCGATGGCTACGCTGACCGCATACGAGAAGATGGGTGGAGAGAGTCCCAAGACGTTGACGAAATTGGCGTCTCTTGAAGAGGAGTTGGGGCATGGGAAGGAGGCTGCGGCTACGCTCGATCGGATCAACTTTATCTATCCGGAGAGTGAGGGGCTGCATCGGCATCTTGGAGAGCTTTGGTTGGCGCAGGGTAATTATGCCGGCGCGGTGCGAGAATATTCCGCTGTGCTAGCGATGAAGCCGCTGGATAAGGCGTCGGCGGAGTTCGATCTGGCGCAGGCGTATTTTGCGGCGGGTGAGAAGGACAAGGCTGAGGAGAGCGTGCTGCTGGCGCTGGAGACGGCTCCGGGGTTTCGTCCGGCGCAGAAGTTGTTGTTGCAGATAAAGTCGGAAGAGAACAAAGGGACGGACGCAAACAAATCTGAAAAACCTAACTGAGAGGGATGCTAATCGATGGAGATTACTGCGGAACTGACGCCGGATGTAGCCCAACTGCAGCAGCGCATTGAACGGTTCCAGACGGTGCGCGATGGCATCCTTGCCCAGGTGCGACAGGTGATTGTGGGTCAGGATGAGGTGCTCGACCAGATACTCATTGCGTTGTTTGTCGGCGGACATTGCCTCATCACTGGAATGCCGGGGACGGCGAAGACGCTGATGGTGCGGACGATTGCGGAGACGCTGGGGCTGACGTTCCGGCGGATTCAGTTCACTCCAGACTTGATGCCGTCTGACATTACTGGGACGGACATTATTGAAGAGGATGTAACGACGGGGCATAGGAAGTGGACGTTCGTCGAAGGGCCGATCTTCGGAAATGTCGTGTTGGCGGATGAGATTAATCGGACTCCACCGAAGACGCAGGCGGCGATGCTGGAGGCGATGCAGGAGCGGTCGTGCACGGTGCGAGGACATGTCTATAGGCTCCCCTCACCGTTTTTTGTGCTGGCGACGCAGAACCCGATTGAGCTGGAGGGAACGTATCCATTGCCTGAAGCTCAGCTGGATCGCTTTCTATTCAACACGCTGCTGGATTATTTGAGTGCGAGTGATGAGTTGAAGGTTGTCGATCTGACGACGGCGACGAAGGTGGTGCAGGTGAGTGCGGTGACGAGTGCAGAGGAGTTGCTGGAATTTCAACAGTTGGTGCGGATGGTTCCGATCGCTGAGTCGCTGGCGAGATATGTTGTGAACTTGGTGCGGGCTACGCGGCATAAGAGTGATAACGCTCCGGATTTTGTGAAGAAGTATGTGAACTATGGAGGGAGTATTCGTGCGGCGCAGTTTATTGTGCTGGCGGCTAAGGCTCGGGCGTTGTCGCGGCGGCGTTATCACGTGACGTATGACGATGTTCAGGCGCTGGTGCTTCCTGTGTTGCGGCATCGCATTCTGCTGAACTTCCATGCGGAGTCGGAGCGGATTGATTCGGATGAGATTTTGCAACGCTTGTTAGCTCATATGCCGCCTCCGAAGGAGGTGTGAAGGTGCAACGGTTTCTCGATCCCGCGGTGTTGGCTGGCATCTCCGGCCTGGATCTGGTTGCGAAGACTGTGGTGGATGGCTTTGTTGCGGGGTTACACCGTTCGCCGGACTTCGGCTTCAGCCAGGAGTTTGCGGAGTATCGCGCGTATACGCCGGGGGATGATCTCCGGCATGTGGACTGGAATTTGTTTGCGCGCACGGAGCGTTGCTATCTGAAGCGGTATCGGGGTGAGACGAATAGTCAGCTGACGATTCTGCTGGATGCGAGCAATTCAATGAACTATGGGTCGCATGCGGTATCGAAGATGGACTATGCACGGTATACGGCGGCGTCCCTGTTCTATCTGGCGATTCATAATCAGCACGATCCGGCGGGACTGATCGTGTTCGACGACGAGGTGCGGAACTATATACGGCCGTCGACGCGACAAGGACAGCTGCATCGACTGCTTGCCGGGTTGGAGCAGGCGGAGCCAAGAGCGCGTACGAACTTTATGAAGCCGTTGGCACACTTTCAGGAGTTTCTGCGCAGGCGTGGTGTGGTGCTGGTGATCTCGGATTTTTATGAGTCGCCGGAGGTGATTGTGAAGACGATTGAACCGCTGCGCTTTCATGGGAGTGATGTGGTGCTGTTTCACGTGCTGGATCCGAAGGAGATTCGGCCAGAGTTGCGCGGGCCTTCAATTCTTGTGGATATGGAGACGGAGCAACGGCTGGAGGTGATTCCGGAGTATGTGAAGGGTGAGTATCGCAGGAGGATGGACGCGCATCTCGAGCAGATGAGCGAGAAGACGCGCGCTGCGGGGATGGACTATTACCTGCTGGTGACGGACAGGCCTCTGGATGCTGCGTTGAGCGAGTATTTGTTCCTTCGTCCGGGAGGGAGATGATGGGTTTCCTGGCGCCATGGTTTCTGGCAGGTCTGGCTGTGGTGGGGCTGCCTGTGTACATCCACTTGCTGCGGCGGCATGTGACGACGCCGAGGCCGGTGAGTTCGTTGATGTTTTTTGAACGTGGAACGCAGAGTTCGACGCGGCACCGAAAACTTCGCTATTTGTTGTTGTTCAGTTTGCGAACGTTGTTGGTTTTGTTGCTGGCGCTGGTGTTTGCGAATCCATTTTTGCGGCGATCGTCAGCGGCTGCGAGCGACAGATTGCTGGTGGTCGTGGTCGACAATTCGTTCAGCATGCGTGCGGGGACACGGTTGGAAGATGCGAAGCGAGGAGCGCTGGATGTTCTGGCGACGCGGAAGCCATCGCAGCGTGCGCAGGTGATGGTGTTGAGTGGTGAGTTGCAGGTGCTGACTCAGCCGATAAAGGATGCTGGTGCGCTGAAGGCAGCGGTTGAGAGTATTCAGCTGGGTGATTCGCGGAGCAACTTCGGCGAGCTGGGGCGTGGGATGCGGGCGCTTACGGAGACGGTGCATACGCCGGTGGATCTTCATCTGTTCAGCGATATGCAGGCCTCGAATATGCCGGTGAACTTTGCCGATATGGTGATGCCGGGTAATGTTTCGCTGGTGTTGCATCCGGTGGCGAAGGCTGGGGTGCCGAACTGGACCGTGGAGAGTGTGGAAGCTCCGGGGCAGTTGGTTGATCCGAAGAGAGCGCGAGTTTTGGCGGTGATTGCAGGGCATCAGACTCCGGCGGCGACGCGCACAGTGTCGCTGATTATCAATGGCACGGTTGCGTTGATGAAGAAGGTAGAGGTGCCGGCGGATGGGCGGGCGACGGTGGCGTTCGAGTCGCTCGATGTGCAGTACGGGGCTAGCCGATGCGAGGTGAGGATTGATGCTGCGGATGGGTTTCCTGCGGATGATGCGAGCAGTTTTGCGGTGAAGCGGGCTGACCCGGAGCGCGTGCTGTTTGTGCATCAGGCAGGAGACTCCCGGTCTGCGCTTTATTTTGGTTCGGCGCTGGCGGCTGCTGCGCAAGCGTCGTTCGTGTTGCAGCCTATCGTGGCTGATCAGGCTGCGGATGTTGATCCGACGAAGTATGCGTTTGTGGTGCTATCGGATGTTGCTTCGATTCCGTCGATTTTGGAGAACAGTTTGTTGCAGTATGTGCGGAACGGCGGCAGCGTTCTGATTGCGGCTGGGACGTCGGAGGCGCATCGTCAGCGGATTCCAGTGTTTGGGGACAGTGCAAGTGACGCGCGGTTTTATTCGCGGGCTGGGGGTTTTTCGAGTGTGGGACAGGTGGATGCTTCGCATCCTGCGATGAAGGACTCGGCGGGTTGGACGGATGCGAAGTTTTATTATGCGACGGTGGTGGATGCGGGACGTTCGCGTGTGGTGGCTCGGCTGGCAGATGGAACTCCGCTATTGCTGGATAAGCAGATTGGGCAGGGGCATGTGCTGGTGTTTGCGTCGGGGCTAGACAATGTGACGAATGACCTACCGTTGCATCCTGCGTTTGTGCCGTTTGTGGATCAATCGGCGCGGTATCTGTCAGGGGTGGAGCGGCTGACTGGTGCGAGGGTGGTGGACTCGTTTGTGCAGTTGCGAAGTGTGACGAATGAGGGGAATCAGGGGGCTACGGTTGAGATTGTGGGGCCGGATGGGAAGCGGCCCTTGTCGTTGCAGGAGGAGGCGACGGCACAGTCGTTTCGACTGACGCGCGCTGGTTTCTATCAGATACGGTTCGCCAATGGCCGGGAAGCGCTGATTGCGGTGAATCCGGATCGACGGGAGTCGGGGCTGGATTTGATTCCGCAGGATGTACTGAAACTTTGGAGCGGGAGTGGAAATGCCGATGCGGCTGCGACTCGAGGGGCGGCCGCTGTGACTGCGGAAGAGAAAAAGAACGCGTACAGCCTGTGGTGGTGGGTTATGCTTTTGATACTGATCGCAGCGGCGGCCGAGTCGGTGGTGGCCAGCCGCTATCTGGGCACGCAGCGGGAGGAAGTATGAGCCGGCGGGAGCAGCTCAACCTCTACATCGGGCAGGTGCAGCAGCGGTTGAGGCTGGACGCTTCGGTGCGGGGTGCTGCTGTGGTGGCCGCGGTTGCGCTGGTGGCGACGGTTCTTCTGACACTGATATTGAATCGATATGCGTTTCCGGAGCATTGGCTGACTCCTGCACGGCTGGTGTTGCTGGGATTAGTTGCGGCTGCATTGGGATTTGGGTTGGCGCTGCCGTGGCTGCGATTGAATCGACGGAGATCGATCCATCGAGCCGAGGCTGCGTTTCCTGAACTCGATCAGCGGCTGGTGACGTTTGCCGAGCGGGAGCAGACGGGTGATCCTTTCATCGAGCTGTTGGCTGCGGACACGCTTTCGGTCGCGGGAGATGCTCATCCGGCACAGCTTGTGCCACAAGGGCGGCTGCTGGTGCTGTTGGGTGCGGGAGTGGTTTGCGCCGGAGTGCTGTTGTGGATGATTGCCGCTGGACCGGGTTATATCGGGTACGGGGCTTCGTTACTATGGACTGGGCCGAAGAAGAACGTTGCTCCGCTGTATGAGATTCGTGTGACGCCGGGGGATGCGGCGGTGCGTCGCAATAGCGATCAGTTGGTGACGGCTCAGGTGGTGGGGTTGGAGACGAACAAGGTCAATCTGTATGCGCGTTATCAGAGCACGTCGAAGTGGGAGCCGGTGGCGATGCAAGCGCAGGAGGGTGGGCAGGGATTTCAGTTTCTGTTTGCGGGGCTGCCGGAGAGTGTCGAGTACTACGTGGAGGCTGGGCCGGTTCGTTCGAAGCACTTCAACTTTCGCGTGGTCGATTTGCCGGCGGTGAAGCAGATTGAGGTGACGTATCACTATCCGAAGTGGACGGGATTGCAACAGGTCTCAGAGGAGCATAGTGGTGACCTTCGTGCGCTGGAGGGTACGGATGCGGAACTGACGGTGGTGATGGACGCGCCTCTGAAGGATGGCGTGCTGGTGATGGACAGCGGGCAGCCGTTGCACCTGACGGGGGGCGAAGGTAATCGGTATCGGGGCACGATCCACATGGAGAAGGATGGTGCGTACCATGTGGCGGGAATTGATCAAGGCCAGCAGGTGAGGTTGTCGGAGGACTACTTCATCTCGACGAGCAAGGCGAATCCGCCAGAGATTGCTATCGATCGGCCGGGTCAGGATTATCGAGCGAGCCCGATTGAAGAGGTTACGGTTGGGGTGAGGGCTGGCGCGGAGTTTGGGCTTCATCAGATGACCTTGCATTACTCCGTCAACGGGGGGCCGGAGCAGACGGTGAATTTGCTAAAGGAAGACGGCGCGAAGAGTTCTAAAGGATCGACGACGCTTAGCCTGGAGGACTTCAAGCTGGTGCCGGGAGATGTGGTGAGTTTGTATGCCACGGCGAAGGACGCTCATGCGGAGTCGCGCACTGATATCAGCTTCATTCAGGCTGATCCGTTTGAGCGGGAGTTTTCGCAGTCGCAGCAGATGGGTGGAGGTGGTGGCGGTGGCGGAGGTGGGCAAGGACAGGGTAACCAGACCGACATTTCGCGCAGGGAGAAGGAGTTGATCGCGGCGACGTGGAAGCAGCTGAACGATAAGGCGTCGACGGCAAAGCAGGCGGAGGACATGGGGAAGGTGCTCTCGGAGGCGCAGGTGAAGTTACGAGAGCAGGTGTTGGCGTTGTCGGGGAGGATGCAGAGCAGAGACCTTGAGGCGGCGAATGAGGAGTTCAACAGCTTTGAGAAGGACATGCAGGCCGCTGCCACTGCAATGACTCCTTCGGCGGAAAAGTTGAAGCAGCTTGCATGGCGCGATGCGATGCCGAATGAGCAGAAGGCTCTGCAGGCACTGCTGCGAGCGGAGGCGACGTTCCGGCAGATTCAGGTTGCGTTTGGCCAGCGCGGTGGCGGCGGTGGAGGAGGCGGTGGAGCGGGGCGCGACTTGGCCAGCCTGTTCGATCTGGAACTGGATACGGAGAAGAATCAGTATGAGACCGCGCAGACCGGGTCACCTGCTGAAGAGCAGGCCAAGAAGGTTGATGAAGCGTTGGAGAAGTTAGATGCCTTGGCGCGTCGACAGGAAGAGTTAGCTCAACAAGAGCAGAACAAAGCGCAGACATTCCAGCAGCGTTGGCAACAGGAGATGTTGCGGCGCGAGGCCGAGCAGCTGCAGCGCGAGATGGAGCAGATGCAGGGACAGCAGGGTGGACAACAGAGCGCGGAGGGGAGTTCAGGACAGGGAAAGGCTGGGCAAGGGAAGCAGAGTCAGTCACAGCAGGCTCAAGGGAGCTCGCAAGGTGGCGCGGATTCTGCTTCCAAGGATGGAGGTACTGACCCGCGAGTGCAGCAGGCGTTGAATCGTCTGCGGGCGGCGAATGAGGCGATGCGTCGTGCGGGTGGGCAGCCTCAGAATGGTCAGCCGCAGGAAGGGCAGCAAGGTTCTGAGCAGGCTCGGCGGGCGGCGGAACATCTTCGCGAGGCGACGAACCTGTTGGGTGGGGCGCAGAAGGAGCAGGCCTCTGGCAAGTTGGATTCGCTGTCGCGTGATGCGGGGCGGATTGCAAAGGAGGAGGCAGCGCAGGCGGATCGGATTCGTTCGTTGGCGGGGAAGCAGGATGAGAACAGCGAGCCCACTCCAGAGGAGATGGCCGCGCGAGCGCAGCAGCGTAATAAGTTGGCGTCTGATCGGCAGCAGCTTTCGGATGATCTCTCGCATCTGGAGAAGGGGTTGCGAGATACGGCGCGTGAGTTGGCGCCGAATCAGCCGGGTACGTCGTCGAAGCTGCGTGATGCGTTGAGCGAGATGGATCAGTCGGATCTGGGGAATCGTGTTCAACGGACGGCGGATTGGTTGCGGCGGGGAATCAATCCGAACGCGAATGGGACTGAGGGGGAGATTGCGTCCGGGCTTAGAAAGTTGAGCGATGAGGTTCGGCAGGCGCAGCAGGGTATGGGCGCGGAGCGTGATGGGCAGAGTAAGACGGGGCAGGGCACGCAGACGGCTGCACTCGACCATGTGGAGCGGTTGCGCAGTGAGATACAGAGCTTGGGACGCGGGCAGGAGGGCCAGCGATCGGGGCAGGGAACGCAACAAGGATCGCGCGGCCAGCAGTCGGGACAGCGTGGACAGGCAGGTCAACAGGGTCAGGGTGGAGAGCGCGGCGAGGCGCAGGGTGGGCAGCAGAATGGAGGTCAGCAGGGTGGGGGCCAGCGGGGTGGCGGGCTTCGTGGCGGGGGACAGCCGGGTATACGCGACGGTGATCCCCAGAGCGGAGAGAGTGGAGATATAGGGAACTATGAACCTCGGGGTGGCGGGGGGGGCATTGTTACTTACAACGTGAATACGGGGGACAATAAGTTTGACCAGACTCAGCGACGGATGACTGGACAGAACAATGGCGCGGTTCCACCGGACTCGGAGCGGGCGATCAATCAGGGATTGCAGGAGCTGAACCACCTGCGTCAGTTAGCGAAGAACGATCCGGCTGCGCTTCGCGAGATCCAGGATCTGGTGAAGGAGATGCAACGGTTGGATCCGAGCCGGTTCCCGGGGAATCCGGAAATGGTGGAACAACTGCACACGCAGGTGCTGAACGATGTCGACAAACTGGAGTTGCAACTGCGCCACAACACGGACGATCCGCAGCTCGGGCAGGTGCGGACTAGTAAGTCACCGACTGTGCCGCCGGGCTATCAAGATGCAGTGGCTGAGTATTATCGCCGGCTTGGCAAGACGCAGTAGTTCGAGATCCCCGCTTCATTTTTCGTCCATCTCTATTCAAAAAAATGAGACAAATTTATTCCGCATTGAATCGCCAGGGCGATTAATCCGTGAGGACGAAGTTGCTTTTTCGTTTTCTATGGCGAGTTTGCGAGAGTGAGGGATCGATGGCTACCAGGAATGTTGTCGCGGCAATTGGAGTGGCTCTCATGGCCAGTTCTTTTACACTGGCGGCGGATAAGCAGATGATTAAGAGCCGGGATGGAAGCTGCCAGGTTTCAGTGCCCGCTAGCTGGGTTCCCGGCGAATTCGGTGGCATGGCCGATGCGCCGGATCATAAGGTTTCGATGGCTGTGAGCTCGCCCAAGATGGTGGACTCTTACGCCGAGGCGAAGCAGAATGCACAGACTGTTTACAAAAACAGCAAGGTCACTGTGAATTCGCCATCCGAATTTGTGATGGAAGGCCAATCCATTACCGGAAAGCCTGATGTCTATCGGCTGATACCGATTAGCGGAACCAAATTTTGCATTGTTGAAGTCATGTATCAGAGCGGCACCGTCGAGCAAGCGAGAGAGATTGCCTCAACCTTGCATGCTGCGAAGTAGACGAGTTACCAATCGGTGAGTGTTCCGTCGAGCTTGCGTGCTACTGGAAGGTAGGCGCGTTGATAGGGATGCTTCGCGGCGAGCGTCTCGTCTATCTCGACCCCGAGACCGGGTGCATCGCCGGGATGCATGTAACCGGCCTCGAAGCGATAGTGGTGTGGGAAGACTTCGTCGGTGAGCGGGCTGTGGTGCATGTGCTCCTGGATCCCGAAGTTGTGGATTGCGAGGCCGAGGTGGAGTGCAGCTGCCATCGTGATTGGTGAAAGATCGGTGGCGCCGTGGTAGCCGGTGCGGACGTGATAGAGTGCCGCAAAGTCAGCGGTCTTTTTTGCGTGCGTGATGCCGCCGCCGTGCACGATCGTCATGCGGATGTAGTCGATCCACTGATGGCGAATGAGGTCGTGAGCGTCCCATACGGAGTTGAAGACTTCGCCCGTCGCGATTGGAGTTGTAGTGTGGCGGCGGATTAGCTCGAAGCCTTCCTGGAGTTCGGCGGGGCAGGGGTCTTCCATCCAGAAGAGGTGGTAAGGCTCGAGGGCTTTGCCGAGGCGGGCGGCTTCGATAGGTGTGAGGCGATGGTGGACATCGTGGAGCAGATGGACGTCGGGGCCGAGTTCAACGCGGAGTTTTTCGAAGAGGGATGGGACGAAGTTGAGGTACTTTTCCGTCGACCAGAGACTCTCGGATGGGAGGCCACGCTCGGCTGGTTCGTAAGGCTTGCCACCTTTTGGAACGCCATAGCTTGATGCGACTCCGGGGACGCCGGACTGCGCGCGAACGGCGAGGTAGCCCTCGTCGATGTGCTTGCGGACAGAGTCGAGTGTCTCGGGGATGTCGCGACCGTTGGCGTGTGTGTAGACGAGGACGCCATCGCGGGAACGGCCACCGAGCAGGTTGTAGAGCGGCGTGTTGAGCGCCTTGCCCTTGATGTCCCAGAGTGCTACGTCTACGGCGGCGATGGCTGTCATGGTCACGGGCCCGCGACGCCAGTAGGCTCCGCGATAAAGGTACTGCCAGATGTCCTCCGTCTGGAAGGGGTCGCGGCCGATCAGGCAGGGCAGCACATGTTCTTCGAGGTAAGCGGCGACGGCAAGCTCGCGGCCATTGAGTGTCGCGTCGCCAAGGCCGTAGATGCCCTCGTCAGTCTCGATGCGGAGGGTGACGAAGTTGCGGTCCGGCGAGCAGACGATGAGGCGTGCGGCGGTGATCTTCATGGCTTGGGAATTTCCTTGGTGACTGGCGTGATTTCAATGTAATCGACAGGGGCTGCTTCGTCTCCTTCGGGAGTGCCTCGAAGAGTCAGCATATCTCCTGGTGCGATGGAGACGGCGTGCGCAGTGAAGCGTGTGCTCGTGTGTCCGTCGAGATTGCGGTCATTGACTGCGGGTGGAAGAGTATCGTCCGCGGCCCAGTGGGCGATTGGCTTGTCGTTGAGGAGGAGGTCGTAGTGCGAGACTCCTCCGCGTAGATCGAAGTATTGGACGGCAATGTCGTACTCGCCGGCGGGGAAGTCGAGTTTTGTGGTCAGGATGCAAGACTCGGGGCCTTTGCAGATGACGGCTTTGCCGCCTGAGGCTGTCTCCCACGGATGCACATCGGTCACGGAATAGCCGGTTGAGGTCATTGCTTCTGCTTCGATACGATTGAGATGATGGCCGACGCGGCCGCGGGCGTCAGGAATGCCGGAGAGGTGGAAGAACCATTCGCTGACGGCGTCGCGCCACACCATCGCGTGGCCAGCTTGATATTGGAAGAGCTTCAGCGTCTCTGCAAAACGCTGGTCATCGATATGGCCCCGAAGGGTCTCCCAGCGCGGTGCGTAGGTTGCGGCCGTTGCGGCGCCTTCGTAATGCGAGTCGTAGATGTGTTGGATTACGGTCTTTCCTGAGTGCAACTCCTGCGTAAAAGGTACGTGATGCATGAACAGGAGAAGCTCGTCGGGGCAGGTGGCGAGCGATTCGTAGACGCGTGCGAGTTCGGGTGGATATTGACCGATGAAACCGGTGCCGGTAGCCACGGTGCGGTCCATACCAGCGCCGTCATGATCAGCACGAAGCCATTGACCCCAACCGTTGCGTTCAGCGGACTCGATGCCGGGACCGTAGTGGACGCCGATGATATCCGTTAGGGTGCCGATGCCCAGTGGGCCGGTGTACTGCTCGTATACCTTCCATGAGTTGAGTTGTAGATGGTTCACTGTCTCGACGACCTTGGGATCGTTCCCGAAGGTCTGACGGGTCCACTCATTGATGATCTGCTCGGACGTGAGGTCGGGATTCCATGCGAGGCGTCCAAAGCCGTAGAGGTTCGCCATGGCCATGGGATGGTGCAGCCAATTCGTATCCATGCCTACATTGACGACGGATACGAAGCCCCCGAGAGGTTGATGGAAGGACTTGCCTGTGACGATCTCTTTTACAGGAGTACTCCGATTCTGTGCTCGAAGGTCAGTGTCGAGAGCGGTCTTCCACATCGGGATGAGAAAGACCATGTGACGCTGTTGACCCGTGTATTCCTGCGTGGTCTGCACCTCGATGGCTTGCGAGGTGTGCTGCAGCGCGGCGAAGAGGGGAGATACGGGCTCGCGTATCTGGAAGTCGATGGGGCCGTGTTTGACCTGAATGATGACGTTCGGTTCAAAGGTGCCGTCGAGTGAGGCGAAGTTGTCGTACCCTGCACGGGCACGGTCGGCCTTCAAGTCCTGCCAATCGAGATGGTGGTTGTAGACGAAGCCTCGGTACAGAACAACGCCGTGATGCGGCTGCAGCGCGCGAGCCAGAACGTTGGCCGCCTGTGATGGCGTTCGCCCATACTGCGATGGGCCAGCGCGTCCTTCTGAGTCTGCTTTGACGACGAAGCCCCCGAAGTCGGGGATGAGGGTGTAGATTTCTTCGACTTTTTGCTGCCACCATACGGCTACCGTCGGATCGAGAGGATCGAAGATGGGCAGGTGGCCAACGATCTGCGGACTAGAGAGGTCGACTGAGAGCGAGAGGCGTACTCCCCAGGGACGGAACGCATCGGCGATACGTGCGAACTCGTGCAGCATCTCCGGCGTGAGTGTGCGGAGGTCGGAGTTTACGTTGTTGACCGTGCAGCCGTTGATCCCGACAGAGGCGAGAAGGCGAGCGTACTCTGCGGCGCGGCTCAGGTCGCTGCGGACGTGGCCGGCGTCGAAGAAGATGGAGCGACCGGCGTATCCACGTTCAATACTGCCGTCGGGGTTGTCCCACTGGTTCACCCAACGAACGGGTGCCGATGGAGTTTCGGTGGACTCGAGTTGCGGATTGAGCGTGGCGATCTTTTCAAGCAGACGAAAGACTGCAAACAACTCTGCAGGCGGCGTTCCGCCTTCGATGATCCACAGCGTATGTTGTCCCATTCGTTCGCGCGCGATGCGGAAGCTCTCGGGAGGCAATTGGCGCTGGGATTCGCCGGGGAGAAACTTCGTGAGCTCAGCTGGTGTGCCTAGAACAAAGGCGTCATCCGTTCCTGGAGTGGCTGTTTGCTGCGTCTGAAGTCCGAGCTCACGGGATAGTCCGCGCGCAAGCTCTGCCGCGGCGTTCTGTGCGAGGGGGCCTTGGCCCAGTTGAACGATGCGGTGAGGAAGCTCATGATAGCGCTGTAGAGCGACAGGATCAGTGACGCGTTGATAGCGAAGCCACGCCTCCGCGCCTGTCTCTGCATGGGCTGCGTAGGGTACAGCCCATGCCAGAAACAGAAGAAGCGTACGCGGTCGCATTAGCGCGGTAACTCCTGCGTCCCTTCGATGGTGAATTCCACACTCAGGTCCTTGGCTGAAGTCGGCTGACCGCCGCCCAGAGAAACTTTGTAGCTGCCCGGAGTGACGGCGCGGACACCCTTCACATCGACCTGTGAGAGCGTCCGAGAATCGAGGGTGAATTGGATGTGCTGCTTCTGCCCTGGCGCAATGTGGACGCGAGTGAAGCCGCTAAGAGTGAGCTTGGGTGAAACTTCGGTCTGCGGCGGTGTGAGATAGAGCTCTGCAACCTCATCTCCAGCGCGGGAGCCAACATTCTGCACATCGGCTTCGACGGTGAGTGTGTCTCCAGCATGAAGGTGGCTGTTGGAAAGCTTCAGATCAGAGTAGCGGAAGGTGGTGTAGCTGAGTCCGTATCCGAACCCGTAGAGCGGCGTTCCCTTGAAGTAACGATAGGTGCGGTTGGCCATCGAATAATCGCTGAACGGCGGCAGCTGATCAAGCGACTCATAGAAGGTGATCGGGAGACGTCCGCCGGGGTTGTTCTTGCCGCTGAGCGTCTCGGCGATTGCCTGTGCGCCCGCCTCTCCGGGGTACCAGGCTTCGAGAATCGCGCCGACGTGATCCTGTGCCCATTGCGTGGCAAGGGCGCTACCGTTCATCAGGATGACAACGACGGGTTTACCGGTTGCCGCCAGAGCCTCCAGCATCTGCTGCTGAGCGGCGGGAAGTTTGATGTCTGTGCGGTCTCCGCCGGCGAAGCCTTCCACCTTGATCGGCATCTCTTCGCCTTCGAGTTCTGGCGAGAGACCTACGAAGGCAAGGACGACATCGGCCTTCTGCGCGATGGCGACAGCCTCGTTGCGAAGCGGTTCGGGCTCAGGCACCCACTCCATCGAGATGCCCGCGCCGAAGAGCTTGGCTGTGTGCGTGTACTCGACACGAATCTCGCGCGGCTTGCCATCGGGGAAGTTGACCGTGAACCGAGGCGTACCACTCTCGCGGGATTCTGCGCCGGCTGGCGAGGCAAACCCCGCAATCGGTTTTCCGTCGACATACACCGAGAACCGTTCGTGATCTCCGCAGGGGTAGCAGTGGGCGAGCCGCATCGCAAAGCTGTAGGTGCCGGGTGCAGGAGGAGTAATGGTGCCGGTCCAGCGAACGGCGAAAGCGTTTTGCGCTACACCCGGGACTGGGCTTGCGGAGTTCCAATCAAAGTCGATCTGCTTATCGACACGGCTGAAGACCGGTTTTGCGTCGAAATTGCCGCCGTCGAAATACTCTCCGGTCAGGCCCTCGATCGTTGGCCGGTTGGTTGGGTGGAGCAGCGTGCGCGGCACAGGAACTGCAACACTCTCTGCGTACGGCGCGCCCTGTGCGTAAAGCACTTTGGCTTGTGGGAACTCGGCGATGATGCCATCCACGGGCAGCACTGGGTTGCGGGGCACAGCGTTGTAGTTGCCCTCAAGCGCAGAGAGAGACGCTGCGTTTGGTCCAATAACGGCAATTGTGCGGAGGCTGATCTTCAGCGGAAGTGCGCCGCCTTCATTCTTGAGAAGCACCATGGACTTGCGTGCAGTCTCCAGGGCAAGTGTGGCGTGTTCCGGAGAGCCCACTACTGAAAAAGGGATGTTGTTGTAAGGCACGCGGGCGGCCGGATCGAACAGGCCAAGCTGGAAGCGGGCGCGGAAGAGGCGTTTGAGGGAGACGTCGATCTGAGCCTCAGTGACGAGTCCTCTCTTCACGGCTTCGCCGAGGGCGAGATACGTTGAGCCGCAATTGGTGTCTGTGCCTGTCTTAATACCGTCAGCAGCAGCAGTCGCTTTGTCGGCTGATGTATGGTGAGCCTTCGCTTCAAAGAAGTCGTCGACGGCGCCGCAATCAGAGGTGACGAAGCCTTTGAAACCCCAATATCCCCTCAGGATCTGATCAAGCAGCTCATGGCTGGCACAAGCAGGGAAGCCGTCGAGTGAGTTGTAGGCGCACATGATGGAGCCTGCCTTAGCATCGACGATGGTCGCCCGGAAAGCGGGGAGATAGGTGTCCCAGAGATCATGAGCTGTGGGAGTGGCATTGAAGCGGTGACGGTCGGACTCTGGCCCGCTGTGCACGGCGAAGTGCTTCGGGGTTGCGATGACCTTGTAGAAGTCCGGGTTGGTGCCCTGCAGGCCTTTGACGAAGGAGACGCCAAGGTGGCTGGTGAGGAACGGGTCTTCGCCGTAGGTCTCCTGTCCGCGCCCCCAGCGTGGATCGCGGAAGATGTTGATGTTGGGTGACCAGATGGTCAGGCCGTAGTAGATCGAGTGAATATCGTGGCGGACAGCCTCGTTATACTTGGCGCGTGCCTCGGTCGAAATGGTCTCGCCAACATGGCCGATCAGAGCGGTGTCCCACGTGGCCGCCATGCCGATCGCCTGCGGGAACATGGTGGCGTATCCTGACCGCGCGACGCCGTGCAGTCCCTCGTTCCACCAGTCATATGCCGGAACGCCAAGGCGTGGGATGGCCGGTGAGGTGTTGACCATCTGCGTGATCTTCTCTTCAAGTGTCATGCGTGAGACGAGGTCGTCGACCCGCTTGTCCGTCGGCTGTGAGGGGTCCAGAAAAAGCTGGCCTGACTGCGCCGGCATCAGCGAAGGTGAGAGCAACAGTGCAGCTGCGAGGCAGAATGCGACGGAACCAGAGAATCGGAGATTGACCACGTAGGAGGGTCCTTTCGGTAACATGCTATGCGACACGAAAAATGCTATGCGTCGCGAAATTATTTCATCCAATCAACAGTGTCAAGTTTGCTAGGCTGCTCCAGCCTTCGGGCACTGAGAGGGGGTGATGAAATTAGTATTAGTTCTTGTGTCGAAGAAATTCAATGTGTCATGTAATGCCGATCTGAGAGGCGTTCATTTCGGATAAAAACGCTCCCATGGCGCAGAGGTTATTGATTCACGCCGCTCGCCATGTATCCCCCGTCGATAGTCAGGATTTCGCCATTCGTGAAAGAGCTCTGGCAGGAAGAAAGATAGACTGCGGCTCCCACCACCTCCTCGACCTTGCCGAAACGATGCATTGGCGTACGCAGCAGAAGCTCATGGCCTCGCGGGGAATCGAGCAGAACACGATTCAGCTCGGTAGGGAAGATGCCGGGAGCGATGGCATTCACACAGACTCCCTGGTCACCCCATTCCACCGCAAGCGATCGCGTTAGAGCCCCTACCGCTGCCTTGCTCGCGCAATAGGCCGCGACTCCATTGAAGGCAACAAATGTAGAGAGAGACGCAATGTTGATGATGCGACCAAATTTCTGCGCCAGCATTGTCTTTCCAAAGATCTGGCATCCGCGGAGCGTCCCTTTGAGGTTGACGTCCATGATGCTGTTCCAGAGATCTTCCGAGCAATCGAGAGTCGGTACCCTCTTCGTAATACCGGCTGCATTGACCAGGATATGAACGCCTCCAAACGCCCCGAGGACATTATCGTGGAGCGCCTCCAACGATCGCCGCTCAGTGACGTCCGATACAAGACGCAGAGTTCGTCTTCCCTTAGCTTCGATCTCCAAAGCAACTTCTTCCACGGGGGCCAGAGACCGCGAAGTGGCGATCACGTCTGCGCCAGCGTCAGCCAGGCCGAGAGCGATGGCCTTGCCGAGTCCGGAAGTTCCACCGATAACAACAGCGACCCTGGCCGTGAGATCAAACATGGTTATTCGTCGCTCTTTGCTGAACAGATTTAGCTAAAAAAGTCTTTATGTTTTGTACTACAAATAATTCAGCGCTGTCACCTAAGATCTGAAGACAGCATACCCAGACGTGCGAACGAGGCTCAATCCCCCTTTTAGGCAAAAAAAACTGACAGTCCCGGGCGGTTTCTGTCGAGGCGCATCTGAAAGAAAGGCCCCCAGTCGTTCGCAGCAATGATTTATCTCGCAGAAGAATGCAAAAGGCTCGGGGATACTCAGATAATCCTGTCAAAAAGCAAATTTGCTGCTCCAAGACACGCCTTCAACCTCTGGCTCATATATTTTTAGAGGCAAACAAATTTTTGCGCGGGTTTGATACGTAGCCTGGAAGCTCTGGTCGCGATTGTCGCAGGCTATTGCGGGCGCTGGCCGAAATGACAAGCGTATGGTGGTACTGTGGCATATTGCTGAAGATGCCTGTTAAAGGCTTCCAGCTTCTTCATGCCGGACATTAAATGTTTGTTGTAATAAATCTTAAATTCAGATATATGTAGTCACGAGTTTGGTTTCCTCAAGAGGCCGCGCGGCTTTTTCCCCCACGACTTTGGAGATGGTCCGCCATGTGTTCTCATTCAGCCTTGGTCACTGCACAGCCAATTCTCGATTATCGTTTGGAGCCGATGTGCCATGTTTGAACTGCTGGAGAGCTTCACACCTGCACCGGTAGACGATGAGAGATCGGAAAGTGCTCCAACGCTATGAACAGATTGAGTGATGAACGATTCCAGCATGCATTGACTGGAGTTCGGTAAGTGGAAGGAATAATGAAGACGCAAATAGACCGCGCTCAAAGACGGCAGGGCATCAGACGAATCGACCTGGCATACGTGGAGCTTGCATCGAGCGAGGTCGCGCGGGATATCAATCGGGACGTGATTCTGGAGCTCATCCGCACGAAGCAGCCGATTGCGCGCGCGGACCTGTCGCGCAGCTCCGGATTGCAGCCGAGCACGGTCTCTTCGATCGTCGAACAGCTTTTGGAAGAGAAGTGGATCGTCGAAGGTGCTGCGGCGCGGCGACCCCGGGGTCGCAGACCTACCTTGCTTTCGTTGAATGGCGACATGGTGATTCTCGTCGCCGATATACGTCCCGACCAGGCAATCATTGCGGTTGTCGATCTGAATGGACGGTTTCTGTCGCGCGAGGCGCTGCCTCTTCTTACGGACCCCGAACGGGGTGTAAGCAATCTGATCGATTCCATGGAAAGAATGCGGGCGAGGCACCCTGAGAAATCGTTCGAAGGAATTGGTCTCAGCCTTCCCGGGCGCGTTGATCCGGTCTCTCAGCGGTTGATTCTGGCGCCGAATCTGAAATGGTCCGCCTACGACATCAAGAAGGCAATTGAACAGCGTATTCCTCTCCAGGTAGAGATGGACAACGCCGCGAACGCCTGTCTGCTATCGGAGCTTTGGTTTGGCAGGATGGATGGCATTCGCAATGCCGTGCTTATCACGATCTCCGAAGGTGTCGGAGCGGCGATTTTGGCGAGCGGTCAGTTGGTGACTGGCAAGTCCGGCCTGGCGGGTGAGTTTGGGCACGTGCCCCTCAATCCGAGCGGGCCGTTGTGCGGTTGCGGTCGCAACGGATGCTGGGAGATGTATGCATCCTCGCGTGCAGCCCTTCGATTCTATGCAGAGCTGGCGCCGAAGACGCCTGTATTGACCATCCGCGAGTTGCTGAATCGAGCAGAGGATGGGGATCGCAAAGCGATTGAAGCGTTGAACCGGCAGGCCATGTTTCTGGGGCAGGGGCTCAGGCTGATTGCAACCGCATTATCTCCCGAACTGATCTTGCTAACCGGAGACCTGACCATCTCGTGGGCGCGGTTCGGGCCCATTGTGGAGGCGGAGCTGAATGGTAAGATGCTGGCCGGCGTGTCTCCCCGGCTGATGGTCACCACCGACGCGGAGCTGGCAAGGCTCAGGGGCGCAGCGGCCCTGGTGCTACAGCGCCACTCTGGATACCATCGTTCTATGCACTCATCTGCAGAGGAACAGCAGATTCGCAAACCCAAGGATCGTTCAAAGAGAGAGGCAGCGGCGGCACGCTGAAATGAACCTCTCGACTGTTCGCCAGCAGGCATCCCTGAGCAACCGACTGCGTTGATGCCGTCACTCCCGGCCCGGGAACTCATTCCGAAGCGGGGGTAGCCCCAATACAATCTTCTGACCAACCTCGGAAAGACGAGATGTCTCTTAGGGATGCGCAGATTGCCCGTGAAAGCTCTCAGGCGGCCCCAGATAGCTAGGAGGAAGCGATCCTTGGGTGAGTACGATTCGTTCCAGTACAACGCCCGGATCCACCATCCAGATCTTTAGAGTGTGCTGCCCTGCAGTCAAGCCGGATAGTGGGGTGGACACTTTCTTGACCCCGTCGCTCACTGCGGTCTCCCAGTCCTTTTCCGTGTTGTGCTCCAGCACATCGACAATGGTACGGGGGCCGTCATCAACCGATACCGCAAAACGCAGACCGCGCCCCGGAACGAAATTAAGCGAGGGCGCGAGCACGGCCTGCATCTCAAACTTACCCGAGTCAGTGAGGTAGAGATCGTAATCTAGTTCAGCAGCAGAGTTCGTATTGCTCGCAGCCGTGACCGGAAACACTGTCATCGCAGAACGAGTCTCGCCAAACGCCGGCAACTCCTCCCAATGAGCCGTCTGATCACCCACCCGGCCAGTAGTGTCCGCCGCTTCGATCGCCACATAGCCGTCGCTTTCAACGAAACCATGTGCACTCTCCCGCGTCACTGCCAGACGGAGGCTCTCGAGTTGTACGGTGATCGGCGGAGCATTCTGCTGCGACAACGTGATGGTCCCTTTAGCACGATCTGATGGAACTGCATTCCAGTCGACGTGCACCTGAATCGTCGCGTCCTTATTGACTTTGCCTGTCTTCTGGCTGACGACAATCCAAGGATCGCTCGTGGTGATTCGGTAGCTCACCGGCGTCTTGCCACGGTTGAAGAGCGTCAGATTGCGCACCTGCTGCGCGACCGAGTCGAAGACACCGAGCGACGGACGGAAGGCAGAGCTCTCTTCGGTTGCGACCCCGATCGTTCCTTTCTCCGGCACCTGCACCTCAGTTACAGCAGGCATAGCGTTCAACGGAGGCTCATTCCAGAAGGTGTATCCGATGTGCGTCTGGTCCATCATGTGATCCCAGCGGCCGTTGAGCAGCAGATGGTTGTACTCGTCTGTCAGCGCTGCGTCCTTGGCAAACAGCGCCTTGGTCTCGGATGCATAGTCGTTCGCTTCCGCTCGTCCTTGACGTGCATAGAGGGCATTACGGCCCGCCGCGATATACATCTCGTTCACTGTCGCAGAGGCATCCACCGGGTACTGCACCAGCTCAAAGAACGAGGCACGTTCCTCCTGTGGCAGCTTACCGGCAAGTTCGTCTACGCGAGCCGAGAGAGAACGCCACGCAGCATCGACTCGGTCGGCCTCCCGATAGTTTGTCAAGCTGAATGTAGATGGCTCCAGTTGCTCCGGCTTGCGGCGTGCGTTGTAGCGTGTATATTCGTCGACTGTATTGGCGATCTCGACTGCATGGTCGTTGCCGAACTCTCGAGCAGCCCATAGGCGAGTGAACTCTTCCAGATGGTCCTTACCCCATCGCTGCGGCGAATGCGCCATACTAAGGAAGAACTCGATAGGAAACTCCATAGGCTTCAGATCACCGACGTTGACGACCCAGACGCGGTCTGCGCCATACTCCAGGGCAAGATTCATTTGCTCCCACACCTTGGTGATCGAGTAAGTATTCAGCCACTTGTAGGAGCGAGGGCCGCCAACATAGTCGAAGTGATAGTAGATTCCTGCGCCCCCGGTACGTTTTCGCTCTTCCGGAGTAGGCAGCCTGCGAATATTACCCCAGTTGTCGTCGCACCACAGCAGGGTTACATCATCAGGCACACGCATACCCTTCTCGTAGTACTCCTGCACCTCCTTGTAGAGCGCCCATACCTTGGGCTCTGAACTGAGGGTGGGGGTCATATTCTCCTGCAAGATTGCGCGCTGGTCCGCAACGATCTTTTCGAGAAGAGCGATATTGGCGCCCTCTGTCATAGGCTTGTCGCCATCGCCGCGCATGCCCAGCGTAATTGTGCTCTCGTAGTTCTTGTTGCGCTCAATGCCTTTGCGCCAGAAATCTTGGAGCACGGCTGCATTGGTCGAGTAGTCCCACTCTCCTGTGCCGTGACGTTTCCACTCCTGCTGCGCGCGCAACATCGGCTCATGATGACTGGTCCCCATCACGATGCCATACTCATCTGCCAGTCTTGGATTCTCCGGGTCGTCCTCGTTGAAGGCATTGTTCCACATGGCCGGCCACAGATAGTTCGCCTTAAGACGTAACAAGAGCTCGAATACATGCACATAGAACTTGCTGTTGTAGCCGCCAAACTTTTCGTTTACCCATCCTGTCAGCGAAGGAGCTTCATCATTCAGAAAGATGCCGCGATACTTCACTGCAGGCTCTGGGAGCACAAATCTTCCAGGCATAACGAACAGTGCGTCGCGATGCGGCACACGTACATCGGCCCACCAATACCATGGAGAGACACCGATCTGTTCTGAAAGATCGTAGATGCCGAAGATTGTGCCGCGCTTGTCGCTGCCAGCGATCACCAGAGCTCTGCGTACTCCCGCCATGGGGTGGTCGACAATTGTGGTGACAGCTGACTCCCATTTACCAGCGACCCCCCTTACATCTAACTTATGTCGTCGGATGAGGTCATCGATGATGGGGCTTTTACCGATCGTGCCTATCAGTATGGCGTCTGTGTTGTACAGTCGCGCGGGGTCCTTCAGCACAGAGGGTTGTATGTTCGTTACGCGCTTGATGTCCACGCTTAGATCGTCCACGGCGCGAATTACGCCAGGCCAGTCGGCTGGACTGACAAATAATGGAAGTGCAGCGCGGTTCTGCTCTAAGCAGAGACTCCCGGTACTGGCTGCGGTGGCGATATAACGGGGGGTGCCGAGCGCATAGGTCCGTACGGCGATCAAGCAGCAAATTGAGATGGCTGCAAGGCGTGCAAGAAGTCTACAGCTTGTCATTCTTAAGTCCTGAGGGTCTGACGGATATAGCGGAGTTACGTGTGCGATTCTCTACCAGCCTAAAGTTAAGGTAGCGGAGCAGCGGTTCCCAGCACGATCTCCTTGCTGACGGTAACTCAACGGAGTACCCCCAGGGTGTACTTTTTCTTTGCAAAGTATTCCAAGATAAGGAGATAGGTCTGGACTCTCTGCTAGAGTCTCCTATTTGCTGGGCCTGTTTTGTAAAGTCCTCAATTTATTGGTTTTACTGAAAACTATTGTTGAAAGGAAAAGCCCCGGTCTTAGACGGGGCTCCGTTTTCGTTGTCTCTCTTTTAAGTATAGCGAATTTGGGGTAATTTATTGCCACGCGATTCTCCTTGATTGACGCGGGGATTTGCAGTTTGGGGCTTGACAAGGTTTTTCAGGCTGGCTGACTGACGAGAGCATCTGGTTCCGGAGACGCGCGATTGCCTGAAGTTTGATAGTCTTCGCGGTGTGAACATGATGGATTGTCGCTCCTCCGCCTGCAAATTGATCCTCCGAGTTTTTTCTAGATCGGCGGCTTCCGTGAGCTGCGCCCTCCTGGTGGCGATTGGTCTGACGCTTGTGGTGTTTGCAGGAACTGTTAGGGGCGAGGCTCAACAGCCCGCTGCCGACCTAGTCCTGCATCGTACGGTTACTTACGCTGACCGACAGACTTATATTGAGGTCCCTTTCGACGTGGGGGAAGGGGTCACGAGGGTTACTGTGAGCTGCTCTTATACGGAGCGGGATAAGCACACGGTGATCGACCTGGGGATGTTCGATGGGGAGCGCTTTCGGGGATGGAGCGGAGGGAATAAGAGCTCCTTTACGATCTCGGAGACGGATGCGACGCCTTCCTATCTGCCAGGAGCGGTTCGTCCGGGTCGGTGGAAGCTGATCCTGGGGGTTCCGAATATCGAGAAGGATACGCGGTCGGAGTTTACGGCTACGATTCATTTCGAGCGCAAGGGAGATGTCGCTGCTGTGTCGACGTTCAGTCTGGCGCCTTTGCGTACGGGGAGTGCGTGGTACAGGGGCGATCTGCACATGCATGATGCGCACAGCGATGGATCGTGCATGAGCCGTTTGGGGCATAAGGTTCCATGCCCGCTCTATAAGACGGTCGAGGCCGCGGCGTCGCGGGGGCTGGACTTTATTGCGATCAGCGACCACAACACGACCTCTCACTTTTAATGTCATGCGTGAGCTGCAACCTTACTTCGACAATCTTCTGTTGATGCCAGCGCGGGAGATTACGACGTTTCAGGGGCATGCGAACGTTTTTGGCACAACGGCTTTCATTGATTTTCGGTTGACGAGTCCGAATGTGCCTGACATCAACACGCTGCTGCGGAACGTGCGCGAGGCTCATGGAATATTTTCGATCAATCATCCGGGGCTTCCGTCGGGAGCGGCTTGTATGGGATGTGGCTGGACTGCTCCAAATACCGACTTCAGTAAGGTGGATGCGATTGAAGCGCTGAATGGAGACGCGTCCGAGGGGCCTTATTCGGGGATTGCTTACTGGCAGGAGAGGTTGAACAAGGGGTTTCGGATAACGGGGATTGCTGGCAGCGACAATCACAATGCGGATCTCCCGCCGCAGGCGAGGTCGGCGGTGGGGCATCCGACGACGGTGGTTTATGCTCCTGAGTTGTCGGAACGGGCGATTCTAGAGGGGATTCGCGCTGGGCACGTTTTTGTTGATGGGGAGGGGACGAAGGATCGGATGATTGAGTTTACGGCTCGGGCTGGTGGACATACGGCTTCGATGGGCGATGCTTTGCAAGTTGGTGCCGGGGAGAAGGTGCAGTTTGCGGTCAGGGCGGTGGCGCTTGCTGGGGCGCACGTCGAGGTGATTCAGGATGGTCGGCTGACCGAGCTCCTGGATGCGGCACCGATCAAACTTACAGATGAGACTAGAGAGTTCACCTACCAGAGCGATGGGGCGAAGCATTGGATACGTGTAAATGTGCGGTCTGAAGCTGGAGCGCTTTTGATCCTTGGGAACCCTGTGTATCTCAACTATTGAATCGTTAGGGCGCGGAAAGATTTCCTCAGTGGCTAAAGCCACAATGCAACGACGGTACTACGGCGCGACTAAAGTCGCGCCCTTTCAAAACAAAACCAGATCTAAACCGCGCTAGTTACGGGCTGCGCGAACGGCTGCGGCTAGTTCGCTCAGGCAGTTTTGGGTTTCGTCCCAGCCTATGCAGGCGTCGGTGATGCTTTGACCATAGACGAGCTCTTTGCCGGGGATCAGCTTTTGGGCTCCTGCGACGAGGTTGCTCTCGAGCATGACGCCCATGATGCGCTTGTCGCCGCTGGCGATCTGGCCGGCGACGTTGCTGCAGACAGCGGCTTGCTGGGTGTGATCCTTGTGGCTGTTGGCGTGGCTGCAATCGATCATGATGCGGGGTGGGACGCCGGCCTTTTCCATTTGGCGGCTGGTTTCCTCGACCGATGCGGCGTCGTAGTTGACGGTCTGGCGGCCTCCGCGAAGGATGATGTGGCAGTCAGGGTTGCCGTTGGTGACGAAGATGGCTGACTGGCCGTTTTTAGAGTGGCCGAGGAAGGTGTGCGGGTGGCCTGCGGACATGATGGCTTCGATGGCGATCTGTACGTTGCCGGAGGTCCCGTTTTTGAAGCCGACCGGGCAGGAGAGGCCGGAGACGAGCTCGCGGTGGACCTGGCTCTCGGTGGTGCGGGCGCCGATGGCTCCCCAGCTTACGAGGCTGGAGACGTACTGGGGCGAGATCATGTCGAGGAACTCGGTTCCGGCGGGGACGCCCATCTCGGCAAGGTCGAGCAGGAGGTGACGGGCTTTGCGGAGGCCGTCGTTGATCCGAAAGGACTCGTCGAGGTAGGGATCGTTGATGAGGCCCTTCCAGCCGAGGGTGGTGCGCGGCTTCTCGAAGTAGACGCGCATGACGATGCAGAGCTCTTGCGAGAATTCGGCGATGGCGGATTTGAGGCGGGTGCCGTATTCGCGTGCGGCCTCGGTGTCGTGGATGGAGCATGGGCCGACGACTACGACGAGACGATGGTCTTTGGCCTGGAGAATGTTGCAGATCTCGCTGCGCGTTTTGAAGACAGTGGAGGAGGCCGTCTCTGTGATCGGCAGCTCTTCTTCAAGAAAGATTGGCGGAAGGACAACTTTGGTCCATTTGATGCGAAGGTCGTCTGTTGGATAGAACATAGGTCGTATTCGGCAGAATCGAAGCCCCAAGGGCTGGCCCAAGGTGACGCGAAAAAATCCTCTCTCTTCTAAGCTATCAGCCTTCGGCGTGACGGGGGAGCACCGGGTGCGGAGGGCTGAGGCGACGCATCTGGACGTGGGCTGTCTCTGGTCGCACCCCCTCCCCCTGGGGGGATCGATCTGTAAGCCTCCTATTTTCAGTGATATGCAAAAGAGGCTGTCGCTAAAATCGTCCAAATAAAGGGTTTATGGGCAAAATCGTCATTCTAAAGGGTTAACGCCGATTTTCACCGATTACATCGATTTTGAACGAATTAGGACAGAAAAACCCCGGAAGGTGTTCGGGGCTTTTCTCATCTCTATATCCATTATAGCGAGTTGAGCGTAATTATTACGCCATGCGGATCTCCTTGATTGGCGCGGGGATTCGCTGTTTGGGGGCTTGACAAGGTTTGCTGTGGATAACTTGTTGCCGGAGAGAGTAACTCCGGAGCGATTTATATGCGTGGGCCTTAGATGACGGTGACTAGAGCTGAACCAGAGTAGATGTAGCCCGAGATTCGGGCCAGCCATCATGGAGCAGGCTTTCGGAGGGGGCTGAAAGTCGGCTCTGGCAGGGAAGATTCCCTCAGCGGCTAAAGCCACGTTGTAAGCAGGATGGTTGCGGCGCGGCTGGAGCCGCGCCCTTTCCTATCTAGTTGGCGAAGGTGACAGTCGCACGATAAGAGCGCTTGCCGGCGGAACGGATAGTCTGGCGCTGGTGCTGTGGTGGCTGAGCGATGCTTTGCTCCATCGGCCTGACCAGAGGCCATCGGGTCGGATGGAGGCGCCGCCGAGTTGAATCCCTGTGGTGGCCGCTACGTCTGATTTCGGCGCTTCGAGGGTCATGGTTTCGACTTTGGTATAGCCCTGCGGGAGGGTGATGTCGAGGCTCTCTTGTTTGCCAGTGCTGCCGAAGCTCTTATTGATCGCTGTGAGGTAGATGGTGCCGTCGTCGGCCGCGGTCGCGTAGGCTTCGAGTGAGTCAGATTTGGACGAGAGGTCGATTGGGATGAGCTTGCCGTGTCCTGCGATGTGGAAGGCGGCGAGAGCGTAGGCGATGGGATGGATTTCGAGGCCTTGTGGGGCGTTCCAGAAGATGGCGTACCAGCAGGGGGTCTGGGCTTCGCCCGCTGCTACCTGATCGCCGGTGTGGAAGTTGATGCCCTGGGCATCGTGCGCGAGCCACCAGTACATGTAGCTGAGCGCCCATAGCGAACTGGCGAAGGTGTTGCTTACATCTTTGGCACCGCCGTTGTAGTAGCTGTTGGTCTCTTCGATACGGTACTGCACGCCGGAGGAGAGGGCCGTGGGGACGAAGGTGTCGTAGAGATGCTGATAGTCGTGCTCGAAGCTGGCGGAGAGCATGTTGGCGCGTGCCGCGGCTGGGTCGGTGACTTTGCGGCTGTTTCCTCCTGGGTAGGAGTGTTGCACGACCTGGTAGAGCTGAGGCATCTGGTGGAAGTCTTTGATGTAGCTGTTGACCCAGGTGCCGGAGCCGGGTGTTGTGCTGGGGCCGCAGAATTTTGCCCTGGGTGCGACGGATAGGACTGCGGGGTAGAAGGACTTCAGGTCTTCGGCGTATTTGGGGTAGGTGTGTTCGTAGACGTTGGGCTCGTTGCCGACGACGAGGCAATCGACGAGGGCAGGGTAGTGTTCCATGATGTGGCTGGCTGTCAGTTGGACCTGGGGCGGGGTAGAGTCGCGCAGACGCAGGGTGTAGATCACATGCACGTTGGCGCGTTGGGCGAAGGCGAAGACTTGATCAATGTCAGTCGTTGTGGGGATGGGGACGGAGGGGCGGTCGGAGGTGTTTCCGCCGATGCGGAGGCTTTTGACGCCGATGGTGTTGAAGAGCTGGATGAGAGGCTGGTTGGCGGGGTCGAAGTAGGGATGGTGACCCTTTGCGTCGGGCAGGGTGGCGGAGGTCTCAAAGCTTAGGCCGAGGAAGTTCTGGGGGATGGGCTTGCCGGCGGCGTGCGGGTCTACGTGGACGGTAACCTGGCCGAATGCGGGGCCGAAGGAGAGTGTAGCAAGGGAGGCGATAGACAAGAGTTTCTGCAGCGGACGCATGGGGATCTCCAAACCTGTGAGTGCTCGACGATCTTTTCGCGAAAGCTGCCGGCATCTTTTGAGGTTATGCAATGTGCGGCTTGATTACAAATTTTAGTGAAAACAAAATTTTACTATTCAAAATTTACTCGTGCTGCCTCTTGGCACGATGACTTCCGTTCACGTATAAAGCTTTCGTCCCTTGTAGCGGTTTTTTGACGGGCCCCCCACACGTTTTACCTTTAGGAGTTTTCTTCGATATGAGAATGTCCTCGTTGCGCCTGGCTTGCCTTTCCGTTGCGGCCTTATCCTTGTTTGGTTCCTTGATCGGGAATGCCCAGACGAGCGATCTCGCTTCGCGGCCGCCTATGGGATGGAATAGCTGGAATCACTTTCACCGTAATGTGGATGACGCTGCGGTAAGGGCGCAGGCGGATGCGATGGTTTCGAGTGGTATGCGTGACGCGGGATATATCTACGTCAACATCGACGATACGTGGCAAGGCGAGCGGGACGCGCAGGGGAATATTCAGGCCAACAGCAGGTTTCCTGATATGAAGGCGTTGGCCGACTACGTTCATAGCAAGGGTTTGAAGATTGGCATCTACTCGTCGCCGGGTGCAACGACATGTGCGAAGTTTGCGGGAAGTCTCGGCCATGAGGTGCAGGATGCACGGACGTATGCTGCGTGGGGGATGGATTATCTGAAGTACGATCTGTGCGGCTTGCGTGAACAGATGAAGGTGGCTGCGACGCCCGAAGAAGCGCACAAGATCATGTTCAACGCGTATATCAAGATGCGCGATGCGCTGAAGAGCACTGGCCGACCGATTGTGTATAGCCTCTGCCAGTATGGCGACGACGCTGTGTGGAGATGGGGCACGGAGGTCGGCGGCAATCTGTGGCGCACGACGGAAGATATTACCGACAAGTATGCGCGCATGGCAGAGATTGGATTCAGTCAGGCAGGGTTGGCGCGGTTTGCGGGGCCGGGGCACTGGAACGATCCTGACATGCTCGAAGTGGGGAATGGCGGCATGAATGCGGATGAGTACCGGACTCACATGAGTCTGTGGGCGATTCTTGCGGCGCCTTTGCTGGCTGGGAACGACTTGTCGACGATGACGGCGGAGACCAAGGCGATGCTGACGAATCGCGATGTGATTGCGGTTGATCAGGATGCGGCGGGGAAGCAGGGCGATCGTGTGTGGACGGAAGGGCCGATTGAGATTTGGGTGCGGCAGTTGGCGGATGGATCGAAGGCTGTTGGGGTCTTCAATCGGCATCCTTCGGCATTGACGGCTACGGTGGACTTTAAGGCGCTTGGATTTAGTCGCGCTGTGAAGGCGAGGGATATCTGGCAAGGGAAGGACCTGGGCACGATCAGCGCGCCTTATACGGCGAAGATTCCTGGACATGGCGTTCTGTTTCTGAAGGTGTCTCAGTAACAGCAGCTTACTGCGAGAGAGTGACGGGATATGCAGATTGTCGATGAGGCGTTGAATCGGCGCGCGTTCCTGAAGCTTGGCGCTGCAGGGCTTGCGGTGGCGGGCCTGTCGTCGCGTGGGGTAGCGGAGGCAGCGGGAACGAGAAGTACGCCGGCGCATCCGCTGACGCTGCGGTCGGCTTCTGTTGAGTTGGTGCTCGATGCGGAGGATGGGGTTCCGTTTGAGTATCGTTTGCGAAAGAGTGGCGTGCGCTTTGCCGGTGAAGATCTTGGCGAGGCGTTGCGGGCTACGGTGCATTGCAAGGATCCTTTTGGCTTTGCGACTGTGGTGGTCAAGGCGAAGGGCAGTAAAGTCTCGGCCAATGCTATGGACTTTCAGTTCACGGCGATGTATGCCGCGAATGCTCCGGCTGCGGACTTTTCGCTGCGTTATGCGATTGAAGGCGCCACAGTTCGCTTGACGCTGGAAGATGTAAAAGAACGCGAGGGCTTTGAGTTTATCTCGCTTGCTATGCCGTCGATTGTGACTGTGCATGAGAGTGAGCAGGATGCGTGGCTTGCGCATGGCGATGCGGGCGGCGATGTGGTGGCATTGCGCGATGCGAAGGCCGGGAAACTGCGGCCTAATTCGTTCTGGGGTGAGATCAATGGGATTCTGCCGGTCACTATGACTGGACATTCGGGTGCGGTGTGTGTGCAGGAGACTACGGCGTTTATGGATGGAACGCTGTTGTCGGTTGTCGGTGAGGCTCCCAACCGGCGAGCTTTGATGGGGACGACGAAGGTTCATCGGGTGGATGGAAGCGCTTGTTACGACATGAATCTTGGGCGTGAGGCTCCGAAGAGCTGCGGTGGCAAGGCTACGCCGAACATGTTAGTGGAGCAGAAGTCGGCTCTGCGGCTGGATTTTCTGGAGCCAGCGGGCGGGGCGAAGCTGACGTGGATTGATGGTGCCAAGGTGGTTCGTGCGCGGATGCCGGCGATTCCTAATCACTTCTACGACGATAACTTCATCTATGGGATTCGGACGGATGAGCCTACGTTTCCTAAGCCTTCGGCTACGTTTGAGCGTGCCGAAGAGATGATTCGTGAGATGCATGCGTTGACCGATGGCTGGCCTCAGTTAGTGCATGTTTGGGGATGGCAGTTTCGCGGTAAGGATACGGGTTATCCGGCGGTGAATGTGGTGGATGAGCGCATCGGCGGATATGACGGCATGATGCGGTTGATGGAGCGGGCGAAGCCGTTGAATGCGACGGTGAGTCTATCGGACAACTATGACGATGCTTATCGCAGCAGCCCGGAATGGGATGAGGCGATGATTGCTCGTAAGCCGGATGGGGAGTTGTGGAAGAGCCGCAACTGGACGGGCGAGGACTCGTATGTCCAGGGACTGGCGAAGTATATGGAGGGTCCTGGGGTTGAGCGTGTTCGCTATACGGTTGAACGGTACAAGCTGCCGGGGACGATTCATGTGGATGTGCTGTCGTACTTCGCGATCCGCAATGACTGGGATCCGAAGACACCGGCCAGCGGGATTCGGAACCTGTGTGCGGGGCGATATAGGATTCTTGAGGAGTTCAAAAAGCATGGCGTCGATGTGACTTCTGAGGGGCTGCGCTATCCGTATGTCGGCAAGATGAGTATGTGCTGGTATGCGGGTGGGCCTGCACCTTGTCCTTTTGGCGGTAAGCCGGTGCCGATGCTGCCGCTGGTCTATCGGAAGAGTACGACTTGGGGGCGCGCTGGCAATCGTGGTGATCTTCCGCTGCTGCTGATGATGTTCTATGGGGAGGCGCAGCACAGTATCTTCGGTGGCGATACGTCGATTGCGCAGCGGTTGGACTCGTTTTACCTGGCGATGGTTCCGTGGTTTCGGCAGCACATGCTGAATATTGAGGGCTTTGAGCGCGTTGGTGAGAAGACGGTGACGCGGCTCGAGGGTTCTGGCAATCATGTTGATATTGATTGGGAGAAGAAGAGCTATAGCATGACGCTCGATGGCGCTGAGGTTGCGAGGGACAATACGACGTTTTGTCCGTTGGGCAATGATCGCATTGCGATGTATAGCGTCGCGGATGGTCCTTTGACGGCGAGGCTGCCTGCGGGTTGGAATCCGAAGGAGATTGCGGCTTCGGCGTTGTTCCCAGATAGAAAAGAGGCGGTGGCCTTTACGCTTGCGGGTAGGACGGTTACTGTGCAGATGGTGGCGCGCAGGCCCGTGATGATCTATCGGATGAAAGATTAGCCAGTTGAGCGGCAGATCATGTTTTGGCTTGGGGCGAGAAGCGGGTTTCTCCGCTTCGCTGCTCACAAAGGCGTGAGCAGCTCGGTCGAAATGACAGATTTTGGGTTGGGTAAGCGGGTAAAAGGCAAAAGCAGATCCCTACGGGATGACAACCAGAAAGGCAAAGGCAAAAAGGCAAAAGCGACGACTGCTTACTGGGAGGCTTGTGAGGGGCGCAGGAGGGCGTTGTCGATCAGGCGGGTTTTGCCGATCCAGGCGGCTATGGCGATGAGGGCTCCGGTTTGGAGGTCGGCGATGGGTTCGAGGGTGGTGGGGTCTACGATTTCTACGTAGTCGATCTTAAGGGCGGGAGTGGATTGCAATTCTTGCAAGATGGCGGATTTTAGCTGGGCGGCGTTGTGTAGGCCTTTGGCGGCCTGAGTGGTTGCGGTGACCAGCGACCGGGAGAGGGCCAAGGCCTGGGTGCGTTCTTCGGGACTCAGGTATTGGTTGCGGGAGCTGAGCGCCAGGCCATCGGCGTCTCTGACGGTGGGGCAGACGATCAGGTTCACGGGGAAGTTGAGGTCTTGCACCATGGCGCGCAGGACGGCTACCTGGGCGGCGTCTTTTTGGCCGAAGTAGGCGTAGTCGGGCGAGACGATGTGGAAGAGCTTGGCGACGACGGTGGCGACTCCGCGGAAGTGGCCGGGGCGGGAGAGGCCGTCGAGGCGGTCGCTGATGCCGGGGACCTCGATGAAGGTGCGGGAGGTGCCGGTGGGGTACATGTCTTCTACAGTGGGGGCGAAGAGGATGTCGACGCCCTCGGCTTCGAGGAGTGCGCAGTCGGAGGCGAAGGTGCGGGGGTAGCGGGAGAAGTCTTCGTTGGGGCCGAACTGGGTTGGGTTGACGAAGATCGTCGCAACGACGATGTTGCATTGCTCTTTTGCCGCGCGGATGAGGGAGAGATGGCCTTCGTGCAGGGCTCCCATGGTCGGGACCAGGCCCAGGGTGGCGGGTTTGGCTACGGTTGCGCGTGCTCTGGCGCAGGCCTGCCTTGTTTCTTTGATGGTTTGGAGTATCTGCATTTCGGTTTTAGATTGGCTGCGGTTCGGGCTCGTCGCTGGGTTGAAGGCTTGCGAGAACGTCGGTGGAGAGGTGGTAGCTTTCGGCGTCGCTGGGGAAGGAACGGTTGGCTACCGCTTGCTGGTACTGCTCGATGCCGCTGCGGAAGAGTGTCGCTGCGTCGCCGAAGGTACGGACGAACTTGGCGTGGGGCGCGAAGGTGAGGCGAAAGAGATCGTGGAAGACGAGGATCTGGCCGTCGCAGTCGGGGCCGGCTCCGATGCCGATGGTGGGGATGCTTGACGCGGCGGTGATGCGGGCCGCGACCTCGCGGGGCACACCTTCGAGGACGATAGCTACGGCGCCGGCGGATTCGAGGATGGCTGCGTCGGCCATGAGTGTGTCGATGGCGGCCATCGATCGGCCCTGGACGCGGTAGCCGCTCATGCGGTGGAGAGACTGTGGGGTGAGGCCGATGTGGGCGACGACGGGGATCTCGGCTTGAGTGAGCTGCTCGACGAGGGGGGCGCGAGTTGCTCCGCCTTCGATTTTGACGGCCTCGGCGCCGGCTTCTTTGATGAAGCGGGTGGCGTTGCGGAGGGCATCTTCGGTACTCGTGTGGTAGCTGCCGAATGGCATGTCGACGACGAGAAAGGAAGAGCGGACGGCGCGGCGGACGGCTCGGGAGTGGTGGAGCATCTCGTCGACGGTGATGGCCAGGGTGTTGTCGTGGCCGAGGACGGTCATGGCGAGGGAGTCGCCGACGAGGATGATGTCGATTCCGGCCTCATCGACGAGCCTTGCCGTGGGGTAGTCGTACGCGGTGAGCGCTGCGATGGGCTGGTGAGAGTGCTTTTTATCGAGGAGATGTTGGATGGTGACTTTGCGTGCAGGCTGGGAGGCTGCGTCGCGGGGTTGCGTAAGGCTCATGATCTAACTCCAGTGCCGCTCCGCCAATGTTGCAGCGGATGCCGCCCGAACAAAGTAAGTATAACCCGTCCGACCGTCAGCTTGCTTGATCGCTATCGTGCTTTAGAAGGCATCTGCTTTAAGGGCTCTGCTTCCTAAGGCCTTGACAGGGCACTATGCCGGTAATGTACGGTTTGATGTTTGTTGCGCTTGTGTTGTGCCGGGATCGTTGAGGCTACAGGCGTGGGCCCCTGCTGAGTTATGTTTTGCAACTTGCGGAGAGGTGTCCTTCCATGACGAAACGACAGACGATGGAAATCCCGGAATTTAACCTGCGACAAGGGGACGCACCCTGGCCGGATCGTCACGCCGAGGGCAAGGCCCTGCGCTCAAAGGTGCCGCGGGAATCTTTTGCCGTATGGGAGCCGCCATCCAAGCGACGCGATCCGGTGAAGACCTTGATGGCGAGCAACAAGGGAAGGCAATCCCAGTTTGTCCCTCTTCGCATGGGCCGGATGGCCGCATCGCCATTTGCCTTCCTGCGCGGAGCAGCCTCTGTGATGGCCGGCGACCTGGCGGTTGGTCCCGCGACGGGGATCGACGTGATTATTGATGGTGACGCTCACCTTAACAATTTTGGAATGTATGGGACACCGCAGCGAGAGATCATCTTCGACCTTAACGATTTTGATGAAACGACCAGAGGTCCCTGGGAGTGGGATCTAAAGCGGTTGGTGGCCAGCGTAAATGTGGCAGCACGTGAGAATGGGATGAACCGCAAGGATCGCCATGTAGCAGTGATGGACTGTGTCCGTGGTTACCGGATGAATGCTACGCGGCTCGAAAGCTTTGGGATTCTGGATACCTGGTATCTTCACGCCTATCCTGGGCGTGCGAATCCGTTGATTAAGAATGTCGATCCGAAGGCCCAGGCTGTCGTCGACAAGTGCATGGCCAAGGCGAGACGAAGCGATAACCATGCACTGCTGGCCAAAATCACCGTAAGGCAGACCGACGGTGCCTGGCGCTTCCGCGAAGATCCTCCCATCCTGACGAAGGTCAGTCACAAGGTGAAGGAAGCGGTGATAGACGGCCTCGATCTTGCCTCAACGACTCTGCTGCGAGAGCGCCGGGTCATGTTGTCGCGTTACCATGTGGCAGACGTATGCCATCGCGTCGTCGGCGTGGGATCAGTGGGAACCAGAGCCTATCTCGTGTTGCTATTCGGCAGCAGTGAAGACGATCCTCTCTTTCTGCAGGTGAAGGAGGCCGTCGAGCCAGCACACGCTCCCTATTTAGCGGCGATCCCTGAGGAGTTCCGGCACAACGGAAAGCGGGTCGTCATGGGACAGCGGGTGCTCCAGGCTTCCTCAGACGTGATGCTGGCTTATACCAAGATCGATGGCCGTGACTTTTTCGTGCGGCAGATGAAGAACCTCAAGGCGTCGATTCCAGTCGAGTGGCTCACTGGTGCGGCTTTCAACTTCTACGCGCTGGCTTGCGGGGCGATCCTTGCCCGTGCCCATGCTCGCGGAGGCGACGCAGCCAGAATCGCCGGCTATTGCGGCAACTCAACAGTTTTGGACGAGGCGCTGGCTCAATGGGCCGAAAGCTACGGCGATCAGACGGTGGAAGACCACGCGGCGCTACGGGAGGCCATCGAAAAGGGTACGGTCGAGGCCGACGTGAGCGAGGTCGACACGGATTAGCCCGGCGCCGTAAAGCTAGTGGTTGCAACGATCGGGTACAATTTCCCGCACAGCTCCTGGGCCCGCCAATTAACTCCTATTCAAGCGAGGTAGGTCTCGTGCCAGAGATCACTGTAACGAACTGGTTCGGAAACATTGTGTCTCATCCTCAGGTCGTCGTCGATGCTAACTCCGTCGATGACATCGTCCGTGTTCTTAAGGATCCCACTCAGTATCCGTCTCCTGTGCGGGCCGTTGGCTCCAATCACTCCACTTCGCCCTGCGGTACGGCCGATGGTGGAACGCTCATCCGGATGAAGATGAACCGCATCCTGAACATTGGAGCAGACACATTGACGGTGGAGGCTGGAGCTCTCCACATCGATCTCGCAAAGGCGCTCGAGGCGAAGAATCTACAGTTCTACGTGAATACCGAGATAGGCAGTCTTACCTCAGGCAGCGCTGCGTGCGCTGGTACGAAGGACGCGTCGATGCCGGGCGAGTTTGGCCAGGTTGGGTCGTACATCATCGGCGTCAAGATGGTTCTGCCCAGCGGAGAACTGCTCGAAGTCACCGAAGATCTGCAGCCTGATCTGATGAAGATGGTTCGCTGCTGTTACGGGACCTTTGGGATTGTTTACGAAGTCACGTACAGGATTCGACCGCTACTGCCGATGGCCGTCCACCACGAGACCTTTACTCTCGAAGACTTCGTAGCACAGTTGCCGGCTCTCAAAGCTCGCGGCGATTCGATGTTCTATTACATCTTTCCCTTTGACGACAAGATCACCATTGAGTTTCGTCGATACAACCCAGGGGCGACGGGTGAACCCAATCACGTTGCGTGGGGGCTGCGTAACTACTTCTGGGGCTCGGCTGGGCCTAAGTTCGGACACGATGTAACGCAGAATGTTTCAGATCTACGTATTCGATATGGCATCATCGACAACTTCAATGCGTTGTGGCGGTTCAAGCTGGAGAACATGGTTCGTGGCGACTATACGATACCCGGCGACCAGATCATTCACTATCCTCCTGTCTCTAATGACAGCCGTTATACGTTCAGCCTCTTCGCTTTTCCTGTGGAGCAGTATCCAGCAGCGATTACCGACTTCTTCAAGTTCGTTAAGGACTACTACGCGAAGACCGGGTACAGATCAAATCTTCTGTACGTCGGCTACTGGATACTCAAGGACCAGCAGGCGCTTCTTTCCTACTCGTATGACGATGACGTGATGACGATCGATCCGGTCTCGACGGCTAATCCGGGCTGGGACGATTTTCTCGTTGCGTACAACCAGTTCTGCAGCGATCGCAATGGTGTACCTCTGATGAATCAGACGTTCGGACTTACTCCGGCTATTGTGCAGAAGGCTTATGGTGACCGGTTGACCCAGATGAAGAACGCTCGCAAGGAGTACGACCCTAATGGCCGTCTCTTGAATGACTACTTCCGCACGCTGCTAAGTTGAATCGAAAGAATCTTATACGCTGATTTGTTCGGGCTACTGTGACAGCCGTCGCAACTCTGGACTACAATCCTCGCCGTCGTAGATGAACCGAGGATGAGGGAGCAGACCTATGGCAACGATGACGGCGCTTCAGCCAGGCATGTATGGATTTCCTGTATCGATCCGTGCGAAGTACGGTAACTACATTGGTGGCGAGTGGGTAGCTCCGATCTCTGGCGCTTACTTTGAGAACGTCTCGCCGATCACTGGCCAGACGATCTGCGAGATTCCGCGTTCGAACGCTGCGGATATAGACCGAGCACTCGATGCGGCGCATGCGGCGAAGGCCTCGTGGGGAAAGACCTCCACGACCGAGCGTGGAAAGATGCTCGAAAAGATCGCGCAGATCATCGAAGACAATCTCGAGATGCTTGCAACCGTGGAAACCTGGGACAATGGCAAGCCCATCCGCGAGACGCTTGCTGCTGATTTGCCGCTGGCCGTCGATCACTTCCGATATTTTGCCGGTGTCATTCGTGCGCAGGAAGGATCGATCTGCGAGATTGACTCCACCACGATTGCTTATCACTATCATGAGCCGTTGGGTGTCGTCGGTCTTATCATTCCGTGGAACTTTCCTATTCTTATGGCGACGTGGAAGCTGGCGCCTGCGCTGGCTGCGGGCAACACTGTCGTTCTGAAGCCTGCCGAGCAGACGCCGATGTCCATCCTGGTTTTGATGGAGCTGATTAAGGATGTGCTGCCGCCGGGGGTTCTGAACATCGTCAACGGGTTTGGGTTGGAGGCAGGGAAGCCGTTGGCCTCGAGTCCGCGTATCAACAAGATCGCCTTTACCGGCGAGACGACTACTGGGCGACTCGTGATGCAGTATGCCTCGCAGAATATTATTCCGGTGACGCTCGAGCTGGGCGGCAAGTCACCGAACATCTTCTTCAAGGATGTGGGCAGCTCCGACGATGCGTTCTTCGATAAGGCGTTGGAAGGCTTCACCATGTTCGCATTGAATCAGGGCGAGGTATGTACTTGCCCGTCACGCGCACTGATTCAGGACACGCTCTACGATCAGTTCATGGAGCGTGCCCTGAAGCGCGTGAAAGCAATCAAGCAGGGCAACCCTCTGGACAAGACGACGATGATCGGTGCGCAGGCATCGAGCGAGCAGATGGAAAAAATTCTTTCCTACTTCGACATCGGCAAGCAGGAGGGTGCGGAGGTTCTGGCAGGCGGCAAGCGGGCTACTCAGAGTGGCGATTTGGCCGAGGGCTTCTATATTGAGCCCACGGTGTTCAAGGGCCACAACAAGATGCGGATCTTCCAGGAGGAGATCTTCGGGCCGGTTGTGTCTGTCACTACCTTCCACGATGATGACGAGGCGCTTGCGCTGGCCAATGACACGCTCTATGGCCTGGGTGCCGGGGTTTGGACGCGGGATATGAACCGTGCGTATCACTTTGGGCGCGAGATTCAGGCCGGGCGTGTGTGGACGAACTGCTATCACCTGTATCCGGCGCATGCGGCGTTCGGCGGGTACAAGCAGTCCGGGATTGGCCGCGAGAACCACAAGATGATCCTCGACCACTACCAGCAGACGAAGAACATGCTCGTCAGCTATAGCCCTAACGCCATGGGGTTCTTCTAGGAAGCCAATGGTTCCGGAACAGGTGATTACTACACCCGCGGCGGTCTCGCTCATGACCAGTCTTCGGGCCAAGCATGGGGAGCTGATGTTTCATCAGTCGGGTGGCTGCTGCGATGGCAGCTCCCCTATGTGCTATCCGCGGGGTGAGTTTCTTGTTGGCGACAGCGATGTGTTGCTCGCCACCCTTGATGGAACACCCTTTTATATGAGCAGAAGCCAGTTCGAGTATTGGAAACATACGCAGTTGATCCTCGATGTGGTGCCGGGACGGGGAGGGATGTTCTCGCTTGAAGGACCCGAGGGGGTGCGGTTTCTGATTCGGTCGCGTGTCTTTACCGATGAGGAGATTGCTGCGTTGCGTTCGTCCGGGCGAATTTAAGCGGGCGATTCAGCTTTAGCGGCAGCCTAGTTTGCCTTTATCGGCGCATCGCTTCATGATGGCGGCGTGGAGGCGTTCGCGGAACTCGGTCGAGACCTCGTAGACTTCGTGGTCGCGGTAGACCGAGATGGTCTGCCGGGTAGTGTCGAGGACGACTTCGCAGTGGTGGCAGGAGGCGGTGTGGGCGCGAACTTCTTCGAGGAGCTCGGGGCTGATCTGGCCGTCAAAGTAGTCGGTAAGCTGGCTGAGAAAGTCAGTGCAGGTCATGCGGGCTGACCCTCCTTCTTGTTCTGCCGGAAGTATCTGCTAAGGCGTTCGCGCAATTGTAGCCTAGCGCGCAGCAATCTTGATTTGACCGCGGGGACGCTCAAGCCGAGTGCCTCTGCAGTCTCTTCCGTGGAGAGATTTTCGATGTCCCGCAAGGTAAAGACGGTGCGGAATCCGGCCGGAAGGCCCTGGATGGTCTTACGCAGGATGTCGCCGAGCTCGCTCTGTCCGTAGAGCTGTTCGGGGTTTGGCCGCCACTCGGCGAAGTCGCGGGGGATAGATCCTTCGTCGGTCTGGACGTCTTCGTCCATGGAGACGGTCTTGCTGGTTTTGCGCTTGCGCAGCCGCATGAGGCTCTCGTTGACGGCGATTCGGACCAGCCAGGTCGAGAACTTAGAGTTGCCCTGGAACTGGTCGAGCTTCTCGTAGGCCTTGAGAAATGCATCCTGCGTGATGTCTTCGGCGTCTTCACGGTTTTGCGTAATATGCTGCGCTACACGGAAGATCTGGCGTTCGTACTGCCTCACGAGTTGCTCGAAAGCAGCCGTGTCCCCCTCTTTCGCGCGAGCTACAAGCGCTACGTCGGGGTGTATCTCTTCCGTTCCTGGTGATTGGATGGCGGGCATGAGCAAAAGGGTGCGTTAATCAGGCTGAGCGCTCCCCACTCAAATAAGGAAGCAGCAGCACTCTCAACATAGTAAATGCCGCAGGGGGCTAGAGCAAAGCCCTGTCGATTTCGGTGGTGGTGGACAGTTTGAGCGTGGACCGCGGATTGGCGCGGATAAGACGGATTTGGCTCATAACAAAACGACTCATGCCTGCGCGAGTCAAATATCCAGCCGGATCTCCGTTGCACCAGCGTACCTGTTGTGATTCCACCAGGACGCGGCCGTCACCGCCACGCGGACTTGCGGCTTAGAGTGGAGATACATGCTTTACGAAGTGAGGGCAAGAGTGGGGAGTCGGTCGAAGGTTCGATTTGCAGTCGTGGTTGGTTCTCTGCTGGCAGTTATGACACCGGGCGGCGCTGTAGCCCAGTCTACAAAGCCAGCGACTCCGGCTGCGACGACGAAGAAGCCAGCGGCTAAATCGAAAACAACATCTTCCGTCAAGAACTCTTCGAAGACCGGAAGTAAGTCCTCTGTTAAATCCACGACGTCGCGTAAGAGCGGGAGCCGCAAGAAGCATCCGGCGGCCAAGCCTACTGCGCGGACGATTAAGCTGACCAGCGCGTTTCATGCTTCGGAGCAGCTTCGTCCGATGGCGCAGCAGCTTACGGCGACGCGGTCGGCGGCGGCCTACAGCGGCGTCCAGAGCTATGCCCACTCGCACGCGGGTGAGGCTGCGGCTGCAGCGTATCTGGCTTTGGGTCATGCCTACATGCTGGACCATCGTTATGCGGAAGCCGCCAGTACGTATCGGTTGGCGGCGGGCAGCGGCGAGGCTCTTGGTGATTATGCTGACTATCTTGGGGCTCAGGCTGCGCTGCAGGCTGGACGTGGCGCGGATGCTTATGCGCTGCTCGATCATTTTGCTGAGCGGCATCCGGATAGCATCTTTGTGGCGAATGCACCGATTCTGCTTGCGAATGCTTACATTCAGCAGAACAATCCTCAGGGCGCTTTGCGTGTTCTTCAGCCGCTGGCCGATACGCCGGAGGCTGCGCACTCGGACTTTCGCTACACGCTTGGGCGGGCGTATCAGCTTGCGGGAGACACCGGGCACGCTGCGCCGATTTACCGCAGTATTTATGTCACGCAGCCGTTGACCTTTGAGGCTGGTCAGGGGCGCGCGCAGCTTCAGGCCATGGGGGTGCCGCTTACCTCTGCCGAGCGCAAGGCGCATGCAGATCAGCTCTTCAATGCGAAGCGATATGCCGAGGCTGGTGATGAATATCACGCTATCCAACGCGAAGGAAACGGACTGAATCCTGCCGATCATGATGCGCTGCTTATCTATGCTGCTGTCTGCGATATGAAGATGAAGCGCATCAGTCGGCGGGACGTCGAGCGCCTGCCTGACACAGCGGACGATAGTGCTGCGCTGAAGCTGTATATGCTGGCTGAGATTTCGCGGAACGAGAACGACGAGGCTGGGCATGACGCGATCATCAGCGATATGGTCAAGCGGTTTCCGACGAGCCGGTGGCTGGAGGAGGCGCTTTATTCCGGTGGCAACATGTATCTGCTCAAGCATGATGCCAAGCAGGCTACGTACCACTACTCGCTGCTAGTGCAGATGTTTCCGAACAGCACGTATGCTGCTTCTGCGCATTGGCGTGCGGCGTGGATGAACTACCGGATACGCAACTATGTCGAGGCTGCGCGGCTGATGGATGAGCAGATCCGCGGGTATCCGGCGGGGATCGAGACACCTTCGGCGCTGTACTGGCGCGGCCGCATCTATGAGGACGAGGAGCATGATCTCGGGCAGGCAGCTAACTACTACCGAACGATTGCTTCGACTTACGTCAATTACTACTATGCGGAGCTGGCTCGCACGCGGCTTGCTGTTCTCAAAGCGCAGCCTGCGGTGGTTCCGGCTGCGACGCTCAGCTTCGTGCGCAAGCCTGTTGTGCCTGAGCTTAGTGGCGAGCTTCCGGAGAATGAGCCTCATCTGATTAAGGCGCGGCTGCTGGCCAATGCCGCTCTCAATGAGTACATCGGCCCTGAGATTCAGGCCAGTGAGACGTCATCAGAATGGGGGGCTTTGGGGCAGGCTGAGATCTATGTTTCGTATGGGGAGTATCCGCGTGCGTTGCAGTCGATGAAGCACAGCGGGATTTCGTTCTTTGCGCTGCCGATGGACCAGGTTCCGAACGTTTACTGGACGCTGCTGTTTCCGAGGCCTTACTGGGGCGATCTCGCTATTAATGCTGAGAAGAATGGGCTTGATCCTTACCTCATTGCCTCGTTGATCAGGCAGGAGTCGGAGTTCAATCCAGGAGCGGTCAGCCGCGCCAACGCTTATGGGCTGATGCAGCTTTTGCCTTCGGTGGGGAAATCGATCGCGAAGAAGGAGGGGATGAAGGGGTTCAAGACACCTCAGTTGCTCAACCCGGCTACGAATCTGCAGCTGGGAACGGTCAATCTTCGTCAGGTGATCGATCGCTATGGCGGACAGCAGGAGTACGCTCTTGCGGCTTATAACGCGGGGGATGTTCCGGTTCGGCAGTGGATGTCCAGCGGGGACTACAAGGATATTGCGGAGTTCGTTGAGTCGATTCCGTATACCGAGACTCGCGAGTATGTGCAGGCCATCATACGCAACCGCCTGATGTATAAGGCCCTTTACCCATCCCACTGATTTTGGGAGGAATCAACCGGGAATCTTTCCCAAAATGCACAATTGACAGCGGCGGAATATCCGTTATCCTTTGCACCATAAGTGGTGCAGCCAGACAGGTCGCAAGGAGGACTCTTCAGCAGCCGTAACCAGCACGATGTGGCGCAACGCGCGTGAGTCACGAACGATGGACAACCGTGAGACGAAGAGGACAGCATGACAGCGGAACTGAATTTTCTCGAAGTATGGATCCCGGAGCAGATGCAGCCGGGCACGTTGTTTCTGTTGGAGCAGGCAGGGGAACTGGGCAAGGCGGAGAATCCCTACTGGGCTGTGCTGGCATGCCCGGCGTGCGGGTCGCTGGGGTTGATTACGCGCCAGCAGTGCGCTGGTTTGGAGGCGATGATCTGCGGCGCGGAGACTTGCTCGGCGGAGTATTATCTCAGCTCTGAATCTATCCGGTATCGGCAACCGAATTGAGATGTAACGCCGCTTATGAGCGTAGGCAGCAGGCCTCTCCGGGATTGCTGCCTTTCTACTTTAGGTTGAAGGTTACGGTTTCATTCGTGCCGTAACGCCACTACTGGATCCATGCGAGAGGCCCGCACTGCTGGAAGGAGACCAGAGATCACTCCGACCGCTGCGAGGATTGCAAACGAGAGCAGCATGATGCTGGGGGAAGCTCGCAGGATAATATCGCCCTCGTGGTTTGCTGTCTTGTAGATGTCTGAATAGAGCGGCATCGGGGGCACCATGTAGGCGACGATTACCGCTACGATCATTCCGACGATGCCCGCGATGAAGGTCAGGGTCAGGCTTTCGAGCAGGAACTGGGTAAGGATGTCACGCCGCCGAGCACCGAGCGCCTTCAACAGGCCGATCTCACGCGTCCGTTCCGTGACGGATACCAGCATGATGTTCATGACGCCAACGCCGCCTACACCAAGAGTCATCGCACCGATGATGCCGAGGATCGTCTGCAAGGCGATACCGAACTGCATGATCTCCTGCGAGTCTTCGACGGTGTCCCAGGTAGGTGTGGCCTTGTCGTCCTTCGGATCAAAGTGGTGCCTGCTGGCCAGAACTGCACGTACTGCCTGGAGCGCCTTGATGTGCAGGTCGGGTGAACTCGGCTGGAAGACGATGCTACCGGGATCACGCTCGTCGCGCAGGATTCGCATGGTGTCGAATGGCACGAAGGCGTTCTCGTTGTCCGGGCCATTGTTGGAGGAGTCCTGAATCTTTGTCTGGAGCACGCCGATCACCTGGAATACGTGCCCCTCGATTTGCACTGATTCGCCTACCGGGGGGTAGCCGTTAAACAGTTTTTGCGCCGCATGCGGGCCGAAGATGACGACCTGCCGATGCTCGGTAAAGTCCGCGGGCTCGAAGTAGCGTCCCTGGTCGATGTTCAGCTTGCGCATCCCGCCATAGGGGAACTCAATTGCCTTGGTGGAGATGTTCACGACCTTCGATCCGTACTTGAAGCTGAAGCCGTCGTCGCTTTCAGAGCTAACAGCAGTGAGGAAGGGAACTGCGTCACGCACCGCCTCGGTATCGCCGTCGAGAAACTTGATCTTCTTGCCCGAGCGTTCACCGCCAGCCTGCATGCTGGTCTGGCCGCCCCACATCATGATGACGTTGTTGCCGAGCCCCATGAAGCCATTCAGTACTTCGACGCCTACGCTACGGCCATAGCTGAGGAGCAGGACTACCGTCACCAGTCCCCATACGATTCCAAGCATCGTCAGACCGGATCGCAGGCGGTTCCTCAGGAGAGAGTCGATGCTTTGGCGGACGATTTCAAGCAGATTCATGGGCTATTCCGTTCGCAGACATTCCATAGGGCTGAGGTTGGCGGCACGTAGTGCGGGATAGGTGCCGGCGAAGAGCGTGATGACGGTAAGGGTAGCCAGAGAGGCGACGATGGCGACGGGCGAGATCACGGGATGAGGAACGAAGTCGGGAAGAGGAATAAGTTGCATCAGTAGGCAGGTTCCAACTCCAAGGATCAGGCCACTGATCCCGCTGACGATGGTGATGATCGCCGATTCGACCAGGAACTGCCGCCGAATGTCCACGGCTGTTGCGCCGAGGGCCTTGCGTACGCCGATCTCCCGCGTACGCTCGGTGACCGCTACCAGCATGATGTTCATTACGCCGATGCCGCCCAGTGCCAGGGTGAGCAGAGCAACCGCCCCGAAGAAGAGCGTCATCACGCCGAAGATGCGTTCGGTGAACTTCGAGCCCTCCAGGGTGTCCCATATCCAAAGGGCTTCCTTGTCGTCGGCGCTGTAGTGGTGGCGCTCGGCGATGATTCGCTTGACCTGGTCCAGCGCCTTCTCGTGGAGGTCTGGTGAAACGGGCTCAACGACGATGTTGTTCACGTAGCCACGCACGATTCCTGGTCGCTCGGGTGGAGGGAAGTCCCGCGCCATCGCTGAATAGGTCGTAAATAGCTGCGTGTTGTCGGGGCCGCTTCCGTAGCTGCCGTTTTGCTTCTTCTTCGCCAGTACGCCGATCACCGTGTACTGGTAGCCATTGACCATCAGGGGCTGGCCGATGACCGGTTTTCCAGGGAAGAGTTGGCGGTTGGCCTCGGCGCCCAGGATGATTACGCGCTCGCCGTTGGCCTCGTCCTGTTCATTCATCAGGCGGCCCTGCTCTACCGTTAATGAGCGGAAGCGCTGATACTCCGGCCACACTCCGCGGATTGGACGGCTGGCGGCGTTCCACTGGCTGACCTCGGAGACGCTTCGGCGCAACTCAGGGCTTACGGTTTTTACAAGATTTGCCTGCTGCTGAATCGCAATGGCGTCGTCGACCGTGAGGCGGATGTCCCGTCCTGCCGCGTAACCGCCAGCCTGCGCGCCGGTTTTGCCCCCGAAGATGATGGCGATGTCCGTGCCAATGCTCTTGAGGTGCTCCTTCTGGTCGACGCTGAATCCTATTCCCAGCCCCACGAGCAGGATCACTGATGTGATGCCCCACACGATGCCGAACATCGTCAGGAAGCTGCGGAGTTTCGATTCCCACAGCGCCGCCAGCGTCTGCTTGAATATTTCGCGTATAGGCATATGGTCAATTACTGTCGATCCAGAGCAGTATGTTGACTATACGCAGCGTGGTGTGGGAAGGTTCCCTTTGGGCGGTGAGGCTCGGCATGCAATAAGATGAGGTAGCGAGTTCTCCTGCCTCTCGTATCGCCCGGATGGTGAAATCGGCAGACACAGCGGACTTAAAATCCGCAGACCTTAACCGGTCGTGGGGGTTCAAGTCCCCCTCCGGGCACCAGTAACGCGAATAATATAAGCATCTCCCACCATAATAGGTGGGAGATTTGATTGCGTAAGTAACAGAGAACCACTTTGGGAACCACTTGTACCCCGTGCGGATTTTTTGTGGTGCTTTCCATCATTCGGGAGATATCTGTGGGACACTGTCTGGGAAATCTAAGTTGTTGTATTGCGTCTCTTTCCTGCCTATGAACGTGACCGTAGATCTGTCAGAGCTTTGGGGTATGTGTGTGCCGTTCCGCTGGAACGAAAAGGCCAGCAGGTACTCTTTGAGCATCATCGCGTACAAACCGATATCCCCACCAGGAGCCTAGAGAAGGGCCCGACCGTTTGTGAGGTCAGGGGATGAGAACGTTCGAGCAGCGCGTCTCCGACCTGCTTTTGGATGTATACGAGTCCGCGTCTAACCCTCAACACTGGTCGACATTTCTGGAAAATCTTGCGCGAGAAATGGGCGCGACGAAGTCGGCGTTACATGTTCACTACTTTGCGCCAGGCAACACCACCCAAAGCGCACAGGGAAGCTGCGCCGTCGCAATCGGATACGATACCGTATCTCTCGCTGACTATGCGACCTACTATGCGTCCCAGGATTTATACGTTCAAAGAATTCGTGAAAGATTCCCCTCGGGTATGCATGTTGGGACCAGTGAGGATCTCGTAACCCCAGATGAGCTTCGCAAGACGGAACTCTACCAGGACTTCTGCCATCCTAACGGGGTCTTTCACATATGTTGGAGCGCCGTTGAGCAAAACAAGGGCATTGCGGCTGGCTTAGGATTCATTCGCCCAGAAAATGCCAAGCCATTTGAAGGCAAAGATGTCAACCTGCTCAAGCTGCTGAATCCTCATCTGAGCAAGGCATTTCATCTGCAACGCATCATCTCGAACGCTACAAACCAAAATACAGCGTTGCTTTCGTCCGTTGCGCAACTCGACTTTGGAGTGATTGCGATCAGCTATGACGGAAGGGTGACCAACCTTTCAACACCAGCCAAACGAATTCTCGACGAGCGGGACGGTATTTACATTCGTTCCGGGATACTTGAGGCGACAGGTAGCGCGGAGAATAACAAGTTGCAGCAGATGCTCCGCATTGCCCGTAACTATCTGGTTGATTCGCTCCAATCGGACGTCAACACCATGTTCATTTCGCGCGGGACCGGAAAGCGGCCACTGCAGGTTTCGGTGTTTTCGTTCATCTCCAGCATGCTCCTCGCCGAGGACCGTCCGCAGATCATTGTTCTTCTTTCGGACCCGTCTGCGAAGCCCGTCTCACGTGCTGCCGTTCTTCGTTCCCTGTACGGCCTGACTCCAACGGAATCACGACTCGCAGACCTTCTGCTCCAAGGGCTTGAAGTCCGGGAGGCCGCAGATCAACTCGGTACCACTCTCGAAACGACACGGTTTCATGTGAAACGAGTGCTGGCCAAGACAGGCACTCGTCGCCAGACGGAGTTGATTCGCTTGATGCTTTCGCTGCCGGGGCAATAGGTTGATCGCACTGAGCAAAAAGTCGGACATAAAATTCGCAGACCTTAACCGGTCATCAAATTAACCTCCTCGCTGCCATACACCTCGCAGCGAGGAGGTTGATTTTGACGACACACCCTAGAAGCTTATCTTCCCAGCCACCTGCAGGATGCGGTTGTCACGCGCGCTCGTCACCTGCCCGAAGGCCGTCGACGTAGCTGTTGTATTGATGCCCTGGTAGTTGGTGTGGTTGAGGGTGTTGAAAGCCTCCCCGCGCAGCTGGAAGCTCGTGCCTTCCGTGATTTTGAAGTTTCGGAAGAGACCAACATCCAGGCGGCTGAAGCCCGGGCCCTCAATGACGCCACGCTTCTCGTTGCCCGCGCGGTATTCGGTTGGTAATGGGGTATCGAATGCACCGCGGTTAAACCACTGCAGCTTCGTGTGGAGTTGCTGACCGTTACCATTCTTCGGATTGCCGATCTGATCCGGGCGGAAGCCTGCGGGCGAGTTGCCGGAGATGCCCAGGCCTGCGGCATCGCTAACATAGTTGCCAGCGGTCTTCCCATTCAGCGGATTGGTGTAGCCATAATAAATCTGGCCGCCAGCACTGGCGCTCGCCGTCAACGGCAGGCCGGAGTCAATGGCATAGATGCCGCTCACCTCCCACCCGCCAACAACATGGCCAACAAGGCCACGCTGCTCACGGAACCATGGCAGATCGTAGATCCCATCGATTGCGATGATATTGGTACGGTCGACGGCGGCACGGCCGTAGTCCGCGTTGATGTTGTATGTGTTCTGGGGCGGCGTCGAGTAGTCGTTCTGCGAGTTCGTGAGATCGCGCGACCAGGTGTAGTTCGCGTCGATCATGCTGTTGCCCGAGAACCGCTTGGTCACCTTCACCTGGAGCGAGTTGTAGTTGCTGCTGAACCAGTTCCGCGTCGCACCGACCGAGAAGTAGCCGAGGTATGGCTTGATCTGATTGAGCGCAGCGTCGCAGGCAGTGCTAATGAAGGCCGGCGTCGTCGTTCCGGGATAGACGCAGGATGAGCTAACACCGACTGCCGGGTTCACCTTCAGCGAGCCGTTCGCATTGAGATAGGAGCCGGGCGTGGGCTCGTTGAGTTCCACAAGGCCAAGCAGGTCAGTGCCGTGCTCACCGAAATAGCCTACATCGAGCATCAGAGTTGGAGTGATTGCCTGCTGGACATCGAGCGAGTATTGCTGGTTATACGGCGTGCGGTAGTGGGTCGGCACCGTGTAAAGACGGCCCGGCGTCACCGAAGGCGTTGTTGGCGTACCGCCGGTGCCTGCTGGATTGTCCATGACTGCTGTGACCGCTGAGTAGGTCGTGACGTAGGGCGGGTTGTAGAAGACCGCCTGCTCCCAATAGCTAACCTCGGCCTCATCGAAAGACCAGCCGTAGCCGCCGCGAAGCGAAGTTTTACCATCGCCGAAGACGTCAAACGCGAAGCCGAGCCGGGGAGCGAAGTTGTTCTTGGGAACAGAGCCGACGGAACTGCCGTAGGGCGAGGTCTGACCGTTTGGCGCACTCTTCGATCCGAAGGTCATACCGTTGATGTAGTTCACGCCGAAATAGTCTGCGGCGGTGTTGGGAGCGCCACTGTTCAGGCCATCGGTGTTCGCGCAGGGCGCAGTAAGACAGATCTGGCCCTTGCTGTTGATGGTCGGGGCCTTCGCCGCGCTATAGAGCGTTGGATCGAAGTTGCTCAGCTCGCTATTGCCATCAAACGGTGCCTGGAAGTAGCTAGAGCGGACGCCCAGATTCAGCGTCAATCGCGGCGTAACCTTCCAGTTGTCCTGGAAGAAGGCTTCATAGAGGTTCTGCTGAATATTCGGCGTGATGGCCTGCGAGAGCTGTGAGAATCCGTTGTTCGCATTGCCGATCAGGAAGTTCGCGTAGGAGTACGGGATCGTAAGGCTGGAGGAAGATACGCCCGTCGGCGCAACGACAGAGCTGTTGGTTGTGAAGCCGTAGTTACCCTGGTTGCCCGTTCCGCCAGCAGTCAGGTTTTCCTTCTTCTGATAGTGGTTATAGGTCAAGCCTGTGATGAAAGTATGCTGTCGCCAGGTCTTCGTGACACTTCCAAACGCCTCGTGATTGATGTTGTAGTCGTGATAGATGCCGCTGCTGCCGAGCGTTGTCAGACCGCCGATGCCCAACACCGGAACTACCCCAAGGGCGTTGGCGAAAGGCAGGTTCGGCTTAACATCCGGGGAGCCAGCATTTGTCAAAGCTCCCAAAGGTGTGGTCACGATCTGACCGGAGGAGTAGGCGTAGCCCATGTCCAGAAGCAGCGTGGGGTTGAGCACGTACGTGCCGTGGGCCATGTGCGTAGTGCCAGGCTGTGACGTGAAGGTACTGGCGATGCCGCCGATAGGGACCGTGCTGAAGGTTCCGGTTCCGGAGTAGACCGGGAAGGTATCGTGAATGTAGCGATAGAAGACGTTCAGCTTCTTGCCAATGGCCTGGTCGATGCGAACAAGGGTTTGGTCATCCTTGAACGTATTGGTGGCAGTGGTGCTGACGGTGTGGGGATCGAGGCCGGCTGCGATGTCCGCCTGCGAGTTAGGCAGCGGAACCTGCGAGTAAACATCTTTGATATAGGCAGCGGCTACGGGATCAATCGAGGCGATGTTTGTGCCGGTGGTCGTGCAGACACCGTTTGAAGGATTGTAGGCCGTGCAGACGTTGACCGGTCCCGTCACCCAGCCAGTCGCCGCAGCGCCGGTCGGAAGATAGTATTCGTTAGAAAAGTTGCCCGCACGTTCATTCGCGGTCGGCACCAGCGCGTTGCCGGTGACGTACTGGTTTACACGGCGGCCTTCATAAGAGAAGAAGAAGAAGGTCTTGTCCCTGCCGTTGTACAGGTGCGGAATGACGACCGGGCCGCCTATAGTTCCGCCGAAGTCGTTGTAGCGCAGCTTTGGACGCGGGGTGAACAGGGCAGGGCTCGCCACATCCTTGTCCAGCCACGTATTTGCGTTCAGTGCATCGTTGCGAAAGAACTCGTACACGGTGCCATGAAAACCGTTCGTTCCGGACCGAGTAACGACGTTGATCTGACCCGAGGCGCTGCGGCCAAACTCAGCCGAGTACTGTCCACGCAGCGTCTTGAACTCGGAGATGGCATCGACAGAAGGAAAAACGAGCAGCGTCAGATTCGCGCCGCGATCCACGTTGTCGGCGCCATCAATCGTCCAGTTATTCGAGGTCGTGCGGCCGCCGTTGACCGAGAAGGCTACAGCCGCAGAAGTTCCTCCAGGAACCGTCGCGCCGACATACAACTGATCGGTCGCGCCGCTGAAGGCCACGCCGGGCTGTAGCTGAATGAGCTGCTCATAGTTGCGGCTGTTGAGCACCATCTCCTTCATCTGGGTGCCGGTAATCAGACCCGCCGACGTCGCATCCTGAAGATTCAGCTGCACTTGGTCCGCAGCCACCGAAACTGTCTCTGAAACGCTTCCCGCGACCAGCGTCCGGTTTACTGTCAGCGCGTCGTTCACATGCAGCACGAGTCCAGTCACCGACTCTGCCTTGAAGCCGGGCGCCGTCACCTTCACCGTGTAGGTCCCCAGGGGAAGCGACCTTGCTGTATACGATCCGTTGTTGTTCGTAGTGAGCATGCGCACATTCTGCCCACGATCCGTATTCGTCAGATATACCGTCGCGCCCTTCACCACTGCGCCACTCGAATCCGTCACCGTTCCGCTAATGCTGCCCGTAGTCTCCTGCGCCCAAGCTCCCACGCAGCCAACGGCAGCAAACGCAGCCATCACAATGATCCAGACGGTACAACGGGTGTAGCGCTTTAAACTTGACATCTCAAATAGCCTCCATGAATTCTTCTGCGACAGTTCATCCGCCGAACTCTGCTGGCTCCGGCATATCTACCCACGCAAATCATCGCGCCGCGAAGCCCAGGCTTATCCGGACTGGCGACCGTCGCCACTCCGAACCCATGCTTCAACGAGTCGAACCAGCGAAATGTTGGATCGCGTGGTTCAATCGGTACAGATGTTCCGTAAGGTGATGTAACGTTAATCTGACGTTACATAGGTGTCAAGAAGATTTTCAGCGTCGCGGCGAACGCTTCGCTGTTGCCTGATCATCTAATGTGGCCTGTACCTGAGGGGATGGAGAATATGATTGACACCGCTGAATTCCGCGATGAACGTAGTCGTATGATGGCCAGGAAAGAAAGCAGGCATTCGGCTTTGCAACCCCAGCCGCCACACCCGCTCGATCAACTCAGCGATAAACATCAGGAGATTATCCGTCCTGTTCTCGAAAATCCGCGAGAGTTTGTCCTATTGAACGTGCGAGACATGGCCCACCGGCTCGCGACGGCACCTACAACAATTGTCCGCGTTGTCCGGGCTCTGGGATTTGAAAGCTATCGAGATTTTCAGCATTATCTTCACGATCTGTCCGTCACCAGCGCAACCATTCTGGACAGCATGCAGGCTGCCGAACACACCGCCGAGCCCCCTAGATTCCTCAAAGACTCGAGGAAGCAGCTCCAGCAGAACTTTGGGGTTGCTCTGAACCACATCGATTTGCAGCAGGTATTGAGGGTTGCGACACGAATCCATAAAGCAAACAGGATTCTCCTGCTGGGTGGTGACATGGCATCTTCGCTCGTCAACTACATGGAATACCACCTGACCATCGCTGGCCTGCCCGTGCTGGCGGCAGTTGCGCCAGGTCGTGCAACTCACCTCGCTCGCTCGACCGGCAAAGGAGACATCGTTATCGGCATCAGCTTCCGCCGAGGTCTTCGCATGACCATCGAAGGGATCGAGAGAGCAAAGAAAAACGGCGCATACTGCGTGGGCATCACGGACTCCATGCTCTCTCCATTGGCCCGCTTCTCGGATGAGCTCCTCACTGTGCCTATCAACAGTCTCTCTTTCGCAGCAAGCTACGTCGCTCCCCTCGCCCTGATTGATCTAATCACCGCCAGCGTGGGCAGCTTGCGGCGCAAGCAGGTCGTCAACCGTCTCAAGGAAGCTGATCAGGAACAGAAACACGGCTACAGGTGGTATCAAACGGAGTCTTAGTGCAAAGGGGCTGGCTGAAGGATACGCCGAAGGCTTTCAGGAAGGTTCGCCTCGAAGCCAGCGGCTCGGTGAATACGGTCTCGTCTGGGTTCACCTTGAGGACGAGCCCATTCGCATCGGCGGTCTCGTATAGATGCGGCTCCGTAGTTCGAACCTAAATCCCGATTGTCGATAACAGGGGAGTCACTCATTGAGTTCTGTTCTAGGGTTCTCTAAACCCTGGCGAATCGGTGCAGACAGAATCAATGACGAGAGCAGCGTTTTCTCACGACCAAGCCACGGAATCTATGAGGTCTATGGAAATGTCTGGAAACTATAGCCATGTCTCTCAAACCCAAGTGATTCGTAAAATCGGTGAGCGTCTCCACGCTTAAGATTGCTGGAAAGCATAAGTTTGTAGCAGTTTGCATCACGGCACTGTTTACGAGCGTGTTGCATCATGGCGCGGCCAACACCTCTTCCCTGGTAGCGTGGGTCAACCGCAACGTCTTCTACTATGCCTGATCTGCGACCGCGCTTTGCCATGTTATCCATGATGAGGAGTTCGTATGTACCGGCAGCGTTCTGATCGATGAAGGCGATGTAGAGATGGAATGAGGGATATTGCTTGAGCCGGTCATAATGTACAGTTGCTTCCTCGACGGAGAAATGTACTTCCCCAACTCCTGCGGATGAATAGATGTGCAGGAGTCGGGGAATATCGTCGGGCGTGGCTTCGCGGATCACGATGTCTGTCATGCCAGCAATCTAACTGAGAACGAATCCCTGTACAAATGCCGATCGAGCTCTTGCGAGACGACCAGGCAAGAACTCAGCAGTCAATTTGAGCCAGAATCCGATCGCATTCGGCAAGGTCTTCGACGACGAAATCAGCTCCCGCGTCTCGCATGATCTCTTCCGCACTCTTCAGCCGGGCCTGCTTCTCGCATGCGCTCAGTTGTTCCCAAGCGGCGGCATCCAGTCCAATGAGATTGCCAGTTCTTGTAAGTCCGATAGTCCACATGCCGGCATTTTTGCCTTCTTCGATGTCGCTGACCGTATCGCCGATCTTCACGCATGAGGCAGGTGGATAGACTCCCAGCAGTTGTGCATTGCGCATGAGCATCCACGGCGCGGGGCGGCCTGCGCCAACCTCGTCGGGACAGACCGATGCATCTGGCCGGTAGCCGCCTTCAGCCGCATGTTGCAATACAGGAGCGAGCATCTCGCGTGTGTATCCCGTGGTAGTGCCAATGAGGAGGCCGCGCTCCTGCCACCTCTTGACCACTTCCACGACTCCTGGAATCAGCGTCGAATGTTTGAGGATGATCTGCATCTGCAGCGGCCCGAACTCATGGAAGAGGGAATCGACCTCAGCCTCAGCCGGAAGCTGTCCTGTGATGTTGCGCCACTCCTCGCGGATATTGGGTAGCGCGAGGATGGCCCTGATATGGTCGCGCTTCAACAGACCCATGTCGCGCCGCGCATCTTCCGCAGTGAGTTGGATGTGATGCCCTGCGAAGAGTGTCTGAAGTGCGATCACTGGTGCGACCGATCCATGGTCAACCGTGGTTCCAGCCCAGTCCAGCATGATTGCGCGAATTCGTTGTGGTGTGTTCATGCTTGGACAACCTCCGTCGGCAGCAGGCCGAATGTTTCAGCGGCCACGCCGAAGCTAAGCGTCATGCCTGCCCCTCCGAGTCCGGTAATGACTTCGACATGCTCTTCGGGATGGAAGCGCACATAGGGTTTCTCGAAGTGCTTGGCATATACCCCATGCCACCGTTCGGCAATGGAGAAGTCAGGCACGCGAACGAATGTCTCCAGATGACGCAGAATCAGGTTGTCGATCTCCTCGCGATTGAAGAGAGACGGCGTGAGTCCGTAGTCATGCGAATCGCCGAAGGTGAGCTCCCCGGAGGAGGCTTGGGAGACCATCGTGTGGATACCAAACTGGTCATACTCCGGCGTCTCCTCCGCAATGCGCTGACGCAACGCAGCAAGCGAGTGACAGATTTGGAACGAAGGATAGAAGCGGAAGGTGAGTCCACCCGCCAGCGACGGCCCAAGATCCCATCCATCCGGCTGTGCCCTGGTGCGCAGCATCTGCAGGCAGCAGCGGGTAAGCCCACTCGTAGCGAAGAAGTCGGGATAAAGCGTCTCAAAGTCGGAGCCGGAGCAAATAATCACTCGCCCCGCCTGCCACGTGCCCTTCGAGGTGCGAACTTCTGTGCCTTCGACCGAGAAGACAGGACATCCCCAATGAAACTGGACGCCGAAGTTCTTCTCAAGAAATTCCGGTAGGCGACGCAGTGTCTCGCGTGGATCAACCGTCGTCTCCGTGCCGCTCCACAGCGCGCCCAGGATAGCTTCCGGCCTTAGGCCTGGCGAACGCTCGAGCGCAGCGGTGTGATCCAGCCATTCGCAATCGTAACCATGGGTTGGGCCGAGCTCCGCGAACTCCTTCCCAACAGCTGCCTCGTCTTCGCGACAGGCTACGTAGAGGGAGCCGGTGTTCTTATAGGGGATACCAGACGCCTCAAGCACTTCAAGCCAATGCCTGCGACTCTCCAAGGCCATGTGAAACATTTTTCCGGCGGTCTGGCCGATCGGCCACAGCATCCCGAAGTTAGCGATAGACGCGCCACTGGCTAAAAGATGCCTCTCAAGCACAATAACTTTTTTGCCAGATTTCGCCGCATGATACGCATGTGCCAGGCCGATAATACCGGCTCCGACAATGATTATGTCTGCATTCTGAATATTCATTGCCCTGAGGTTAGAGGGGAAGAAAGGAAGTTTCAATGTCTGAACGGTTAGACTCCGACGTTCGGACAAGTTGATGCGGTCCAAAGGCGCAGATTGCGCCGGCGACCAGCGCGAAGAATACAAATAGATCGAACAGCCTCGTCCACCCAAGGCGAGACACGAAGACCGTGACGAGGAGCGGAGAGATCATTTGCCCTATGGAACCTACTCCGTTGACGAATCCGGCAGCGCGTCCATGCAGGTCTTCATGAACAGAGTCCAGCACTGCCATGCCGGACATGAGCACGTCGGCGCCGTAAATAAGGATGCCCATGAGCGCAATGGAGATTGTTACAGCGAACCCGCCGCTAGTTGCCATCATGGGATGTAGCAGACAGAGAAACGCCAGCGCAAAAAGCATGCCGGCTCCTAACGTCAGGTGGCGGCCGCCTAACCTTCGCTGTAGCGTGTAAGCGACGAGTAAAGGTCCGACAAAGCCAAAGAGCTCGAAATAGGATGCAGCGTGCTCCGCTGTGCCGTGACTGCGGCCCAGACTTGAAACGAGGTAGCGCGGCAGCCAGAAGAGAAGCGTGTAGCGGGTCATCTTAAGGAAGAAATACGCTGCTGAGATAATGCGTATATTGCGATTGGCTACTACCCTTTTCCATTGCCCGATTGCGCTCCGGACCGCTACATCGTCGTGGGAATCGCTGTCGCAGGATAGAGAATCTGGTAAGTGAGACGTCTCCCTATAGAAGAAGAGTGCCGCAAGAATCAAAAGAGCCGATGAGGCAATGTACGCCGGGTGAAAGCCTGTTCGTTCCGCGATCCCCGTGTGGACGACAAGCCACGCCGTAAGCGAGGTGGCAAGCAGTCCACCAAGAATGTAGCTTGTGCTCCACCAGCCAAGCACGATGTCTCGTTCGCCACGTCTGAACCATCCGCCGATCAGCTTCAGCAAAGATGGCCAACCAAGACCCTGGCCCAGGCCGTTTCCAAGCTGAAGAATCAATCCGAAACCGAGCGCAGGTTGAACACACCAGGTCATCAGAATAGTGCATAGAATTGAAATGCCGGCACCGGAGAGTGCAACAGGACGTGCTCCGAAGCGATCGGCCAATTCTCCACCGGCAAACTGACCAAGCGCATAGGTGGCTCCGAAACAGGTCAGGCTCATGGCGAAGTGCTCGACGCCAGCCTCCGTCGTTGGCGAGGCGATGTCTTTTCGGCACATGTAGTAGCCGGCGTACAGAGTCCATGCGGCGAGGAATACTCGCCCACGCCATGCCGCTAGAGTGCTCGCTTCGATCTTCATTTGCCCTGCGCCACCCCTGTAGAGGCCACAGAAAGCTGCTCGTGGAAGACCATCGTCTCTGCGTGAGGTGTCGTAGGAAAGACCATCTGGGTTATAGTTCCGCTCTGCAGACTATCGGCCAGTTCCTCAGGAAACGTGTCGCGCTCGCACAGCGCCTGGATTAATGAGCCGATCGCGGCATCATCTGTTCCATCGATACGGATCGACCGCTGGTTTCCATTCGCAATTGTGAGCAATGCGGCATGTTCAGTCAGAGCAGGGTGCTGTCCGGATACCGATCGATCGATAATCTCCCTTCCGGTGGGAGTATCCTCAACAACAAGTCGGTCCTTGTCCTGCATGGGGACGTCTGTTGCCGAACCGATCGACACGAAGATATCGGTAGGCGATGTAGGTGTGGTTTGATTGCCTGTCAATGTAAAGCGGGCATGAAACTGGCCGGCTAGATTAAGAAGCGGAGCAGCTTCGTTCATGCTCGCCATCGAAACATCTTGCTGTCCGCCGACCTGAACGGGCGGGATATAGAGAATTGCATTGTGATCTTGCAGAACAGACTGCCAAAACGTAACGAAGGGGTGTGCCTGCGCGAGTTGCCACCGTATACAGATGGTACAGAGAAAGAGCGCAACGATGGTCGGTGCCGCTAGTTGCCGTAGCGATAAAGGAGCTATTTTATCCAATTCACTCGGAACATCCTGGGATTGTCCAGAGTCCTCGTGTGCCCTGGAGAGAAGAGCCAGCTCAGAGATCGGAGAAAAATTGGGCAGGGTGTCAACATTCCGAAAAAATCGCGGGATGTAAGAACCGACAGGCAGGTCGAGCGTGAACTCGGCGGCTGTGTCAGGGGACGAGTTGTAAGTGCTTAGCCTCTTGCGAACGTCGTTCGCACGCACCCGGACCCCGGCATCTGAGCCCGTATCATAAGTGGTCTTGCGGCCCAGGAGAGTGATCCCGATAAGCCGCTCCTTCAATTCGTCTACTGTCCCGAGAAGTGTGTGTCGAACAATATGCCGAAGAAATTCGCAACTTTTAGGGCTGGTCCGAAATGATGGGCTCTCACATATTTTATCGAGAGCGTACAGGACCTCTGGAGCATATCGTTCTATCTCCGTGAATGGAATCTCTTCTTTGTGCATCTGGCCCTGGCCACTTTCTTCCACTCTAACTGTCTAAGGTTACATTTGCGTGACAGGGAAGGGAAGCCCTCCTCATCTCAACCCGTTAGCCTAACGGATAAGGAACGTCCCATAACCCACTAAACGTTTCGAGAGAGGCGATTTGCTGGGATGGTCAATGGATGTGTATCGCGAAATCTCCCTGCACCTCCAAGGCCGCAGTTCTGGTGCTTCAATGAGCTCTGTCGTTCGTAAGCGCCAAATTTTTTCAATCACATGGATCACGTATGCAGGTTTTTATCTGTGTCGTAAGAACCTCAGCATCGTAATGCCGTTGCTCCACGGGTCGGCCGGACTCAATAGCCTGGCACTGGCCAATATCGTCTTCGGCTACAGTCTGCTCTATGTCATCGGCCAATTTGTTTGCGGCCCCCTGTCAGACCGATTCGGTGCCAAACGCGTCGTCGGGGCAGGTCTCCTGCTCATCATTATCAGCAACCTTATGATGAGCTTGCACGCCTCGCTGCCCTGGTTGCTGGTCTTCGCCTGTATTAATGGCGTTGGCCAATCGACCGGCTGGTCGGGTCTGGTAAAGATTATGGCTCTATGGTTCGACCGCGAAGACCGCGGAGTCATTATGGCGTGGTGGGGGACCAACTACGTCTTTGGCGGATTCATCGCCACGGCCTTCGCCGCCTGGTCCGTCGCGCAGCCGTGGATCCTCTTGAATCTGGCTTGGAGACGTGGATTCATACTTCCTGCAGTGATTCTGCTGTTCATTACGGTTGTCTTTCTGCTTGGTGTGCAGGAGAGACCTGGCACAGATAGGTCTGCATCGGCAGTGACGGCCAAGGTCAGCTTCGATCTTAAAGATCGGTCCGACTGGAGCGATCTCGCCGCGCTCCTGCGCAATCCCGCGCTATGGATGGTCAGCGTCTCGTACTTCTTTCTTGAGCTTTGCCGTTATGCACTGATGTTCTGGTTGCCCCTCTATCTGGTGGAGCGGCTCAAGTACAACCTGCAGGTCTCAGGCTATGTCTCGTCCTTGTACGATCTGGTCGGAATTGTCGGAGCGGTACTGGCTGGCTATATCTCCGATCGTCTGCTCCAGTCACGGAGAGCACCCGTATCAGCCGTAATGCTCTTTGGCTTAGGCATTGTGATGCTCTTTCAGACAACTCTGACGCAGTTCGGTCTCGCCGGTGTAGCTGTTGCGATCTCACTTGCGGGCATCTTCTCGTATGGACCGGACACTCTTCTTTCTGGCGCTTTTGTTCAGGATATCGGTGAGGCCAAGGCCGCGGCGACGGCCTGTGGGCTGGTCGAAGGCATCGGGCACATGGGGTCGTTGTTCTCTCCCTACGTGGTCGTTTACGTTAGCGGCCGCTACGGCTGGGACCGAGTATTCCTCATCTTTGCTGGCGCAGCGTTTATCTCCGGCATGGTTCTTCTGCCCATGTGGAAGCTAAGGCCACGGGAAACGAGTGAAGTGCGCATCGGGAGTGAAGCCGTTCAGACAACCTGATTTCGTTGATTTGATGAGAGCGCCGGTTGCCGGATAATTCGCGCCAGCGTTCATTACCGTTTAGGCCAAGTTCATTCATATTGCCTTCATACTGCGCCGAAAATTCTTCGCTAGTTTCAGAGCAGCCATTACCCAACAAGCGAAGGATGCCAATAGAAACCAGCTTTTGCCTCTGCGCACAGGTTTGTTACTTCGCCAACCACGACACGACGGAGCATGTGATGCGATCTGCAATTCGAGTTGCTATACTTTTCTTTCTGAGTCTGCCTGGCCTTCCCTTGCTGGCGCAAAACGCCAGTGTGAACGGGCAGGTGCAGGATCCGCAGCGCGCAGCGTTGGCCGGGGCGTCCATTACGCTCACCAATGCGGACACCAACGTGAGTGTCCATACGATGACCGGCGCCGGTGGAACCTTCATTCTTCCGCCGCTTGCGCCAGGCCACTATCAGGTGAAGGTGAGTGCTAATGGATTCACCCCCTCAGTTATTAACGATGTCACACTTGAAATCGGCGAGTCGAAGACGCTCAACATCACCATGAAGCTCGACTCGGTCCTGACGGCCATCAGTGTCTCCGCCGCGCCTCCGGAACTCAACACCGACGGCTCCGACCGCAGCTTGATGATCGAGCCAACCTTTGTCCAAAGCATTCCGTTGAATATCCGGAACCCATTGCAGCTCATCAACTTCTCTGCGGGTGTCACGAAGGGCGACGACGGATTATCGGGTCAGGACGCTACCAGCGAAAGCCGTACCAACACCTTTCGTATCAATGGTGCCAAGGGTTCGACCACGGATGTTTCGATCGATGGCGCGACCAACACAACTGCGTACTATAACCAGGATGCGGGCATTCCGGGAGTCGAGTCTGTCCAGGAATTTCGTGTCTACACCGATGCGTACGCTCCCGAGTTCGGGCGTACGAGTGGCGGATCGGTAAGCTACGCCCTGCATACGGGCACAGATCAATTCCACGGATCAGTCTTCGAATTTTTCCGCAATGAGGATCTCGACGCCAACGGCTTCAACGCCAACCACACAACGCCAATTACGCCAAGAGGCAGCTTTAGCAGAAATCAGTATGGCGCCACGCTTGGGGGGCCTGTCGTGATTCCCAAGCTGTATAACGGCCGCGGCAAGACATTCTTCTTCGTTTCATACGAAGGACTTCGAGATACGACGGCGGGCTCCTTCACCGGCACCGTACCGACTGCTCTTGAAAGGACCGGCGACTTTTCGCAGACCAAGGACGCCAAGGGAAACCAGATCGTCATCTACGACCCGTCCACTACCAACACCACAGGCCCCGGTTACTCCCGCAAGCCACTCAATGCGGGTACTCCCAACGCCAACAAGATTACAGTGCCTCTGAACCCGATCGGAGTCGCGATCGTCAATCTCTATCCGCTTCCCAACCGAACAGGAACAGGCGGAAGCGATCTGGGTAACTACTTCTCCAACGCTCCCGGGACCGATAACAACAACAGCTTCGATGTCAGGATCGATCATCAATTCAATGCCCACCACAGTATCTTTGGGCACCTTACGGACTTTTCAAATCACATCAACTCCAGTGACTACTTCGGTAATGGTCTTTCACCGGTGAATGCGAATGACCGCATTCCGGGCAAGAACATCATTGTCGACCATACCTGGATCATCAAACAGAACCTGATCTTCGAGCATCACTTCTCCTGGGCGCACAGCGAGTCGAACCGAGCTGAAACAGTCTTGAAGAGCCCGGCGTCGCTTGGCTTCAATGCTGGCAACGTTGCTCCCGGGATTACGGCCAATATGACTCCCAGCATCAGTATCAGCGGTCCTGGCGCGGTTGGCGGATATAGTTCGTTAGGCAACTCCTATCCATTCGAGGCAAATTTTTCGTCCGTGTATCAATATGCGGCTGCGATGATATGGGTCAAGGGGAAGCACACCGTCAAATACGGTCTTGATCTCAGGCGCTATCCGACCCAGCTATGGGACCCCGAGCAGATGTCCGTCAGCGGTGGTTCCGGTTTCACAGTCGGATACACTTCCGGAACCACCACAGCCCTTACCGACTCCGGCAACGGCGTCGCAGAGTTGCTCATGGGGCTTGGATCTGTAAGCTCTGGCTATGAGCCCGAGACCCAGTCTGTGCATGACTACGCCGCGGCTTATATTCAGGACGAGTTCAGGATAACTCGGCGTCTGTTGCTCACCTACGGTCTCAGATATGGCTACGAAACCGGCGACGTGGAAAAGAACAACCTCCTCAACTACCTGGACACTACGTCAGTCTCACCGCTCCAGATCCCGTCGCTGACGCTCACGGGCGGTGTTGGTATTCCCGGTCTGGGCGGCTCCAGCAGACAGATGCAGAACCCACAGAAGACGAACCTCGATCCACGCGTCGGTGTCGCCTATAACCTCAACGATAAGACAGTCATTCATGCCGGATTCGGTATCTTCCATCACCCCGCCGCAGCCTGGCAGCAGTTTCCGAACGCGGATGGTGGAATACGCACCACCACATCGGTTGACTCACAGGCAAATGGTGTTACACCGCTTTCTGGCTTTCAACTCAGCAATCCCTTTCCTGTTGGTCTTACCCCTCCTGACGGCAACGCTGCCGGGCTCGGTATCGACCTCGGTGACTCCATTGAGGGCCCTCTCCGTCGTCAGTACATCCCGTACCAGCAGAATTGGTCTCTCGACGTCCAGCGTTCACTGCCAGGTTCATTCGTAGTCACCGCCGCATACGTCGGGAACGAAGGTGTACACCTTATGGTGAATCAGCAGCTGAATCAATTGCCCGACTCCGATCTGGCGCTCGGTTCAAAGCTGTTGACTCTCGTTCCCAACCCGCTCTACGGCCACATCGATCCAGCTTCCAGCATCAATACCCCCACGGTAAAGAACATGCAGTTGCTTCGTCCCTTTCCCCAGTTCCAGAACTTTGAAGCGAACAATGTTGGTGTTGGCCACTCCACCTACCATGCCGGGCAGTTGACCGTCGAGCACCGCCTCAATCATGGGCTCGCTGTTGTCTTTGCCTACACCTACAGCAAGGCCATTGACAACGTGGGTGAAATGACCAGCGTGGCTGGCACTATGGGCGCCGTTACCAATACCTACTGCCTGCGGTGCGACCGATCGCTTTCCGACCAAAACGAGACCCACGTTCTTCGCTGGAGCACCCGTTATGAACTTCCCTTTGGCAGTCAAAAGCCATTCCTCAATCAGGGCTTTATCAAGCATATTGTCGGTGGGTGGGCTCTAAGCGCAATCTACCAGCTCGATACAGGACGCCCCTTGGCGGTCAGCTATACCAATGTCGCCAATTCAGGCAGTTCGAGCACTCTCTCGCGGCCTAACATGATCCCCGGTGTATCCGATAAGGCATCTGGCGGTTCCCAGATCAAGTTGGATGGCACCGGCGTCTACTTCAACAAGGCTGCTTTTGCGGCGACTCCCACTTATTCCTATGGCAATGCACCCCGGTACTTGCCGGACGTCAATGCTCCAACAGCCTGGAACCTCGACTCGATGCTGGAAAAGAGCACGCGCCTCTCGGAGCGCTACCTGCTCTCCTTCCGGGCCGAATTTTTCAACACACTCAATAACGTAATCTTCAGCGGTCCCACGACGAGCTTCACCTCTTCCACTTTCGGTCAGGAAGCCACGCTGAGTCAGACCAACACGCCACGCAACGTTCAAGTTAGTCTGCGGTTCACGTTCTAACCCGGGTAAGTCCTCGGTTTGGTGCCTGGATCGAGGACTTACCTTTTATCAAAATTGGAGACCCTGTATGCCTAAGAGACTTTGCCTGCTGCTCGCCCTGCTCCCGAACGTAGCGTTCGCCTCCGACATCATCGTGATCAATGCAAACGTCATCACGGTCGACAAGAATCATCCTTCCGCCCAGGCCTTTGCCATCGATAACGGACGCTTTACGGCGGTTGGAACGAACGCGGAGATATTAAAACTCAAGACCTCGTCGACGAAGGTGATCGACCTCAAAGGCGAAACGGTGACCCCTGGCTTCAATGATGTGCACCTGCATCCACAGGCGATCTTTCAGGAGGGCACGCCGCATTACCGCGTGTGGCTGGGCGGGGACAGGGTTAAGACGATCGACGAACTGGTTGCTGCTCTCAAGCGGCAGGCTGCTGTGACTCCCGCCGGTGCAAGGATCAGCGGTTATGGATATAACGACGCACTATTGGGTCGTCATCCCAACCGGCATGATCTCGATACAGTATCCACGACGCAGCCTATTGAAATCACTCACGGCTCCGGTCACATCACGGTTGTCAATAGCTTCGTGTTGAATGCTTCAGGCATTACAAAAGATACCCCCGACCCCAAAGGCGGCGCTCTCGATCGCGATCCCGATGGAACTCCGAACGGCGTGATTCGTGAGAGCGGCCGCGGGCTTCTTCGGCATGCATCGGGCAATAAAGTCGACGCGCCAAGCCATAAAGAAGAACTCGACGGCTATATGACCTGCTTCCATCAGTACTCCGCCAAAGGCCTCACAAGTGTAGGCATCGCGGGAGCAAGTTCCTCGACGTTCCGGCTGATGCAGGAATTGCGCGACCAGGGGAATCCGGTTCGTGTCGGATTCATGTTCAGCTCCGGCTCGTTCGACGAGCTTCAGGCAGCCGGAATCGAACGTGGCTTCGGCGACGACCGCCTTCGTATCACCGCCCTCAAGAACTATCAGGGAAACTCGCTCAGCGGCCGCACCGCATGGCTGAGTGAGGCCTACTCGGACCGACCAGGCTACTTTGGTATCCCACCCGCCCGCACTCAGGAGAAGCTGGACGAAGATTTCCAGAAGTGGTGGGACGCTGGATGGCAGGTTGCGACGCACTCTAACGGCGACCGCGAGATAGACATGGTCCTCACCGCGATCGAGCGTGCCGAGGCGAAGAATCCTCGTCCCGATGCCCGCTGGCGAATTGAGCATGCGAGTGTCATGAATCAGGCTCTGCTGGATCGTGCGAAGAAGGACGGAGTAATTCTCGTCTTTCACTCCTATATGTGGGAGTACGGAGATATCCTTGCCTCTTATGGTCCAAAGCGTCTCTCGATGATGCACGCCTATCGCACTGCGATTGACATGGGTATCCCTGTGGCTGGTCATTCTGATTCGCCAATCTCCGCAGCAGATCCTTTGCTCCGCATTCAGGATATGGTCACTCGCACCAGCTCCCAGGGGGTCGTCGTCGGCGGCAACCAGAAGGTCAGCGTCGATGAGGCGATCAAGGCCTGGACGTTGGACGGAGCGTATGCCACCTTCGAAGAGAACATCAAAGGCTCAATTACTCCCGGCAAGCTAGCGGACTTTGTCGTTCTCCAAAGGGATCCACGCAAGGTTCAGCCGAACACAATCAAGGACATCGTCCTCGAAGCGACGTATGTAGGAGGCGATAAAGTCTACACAGCGCCAGCCAAAGCGCTTGCTATGCTTCCTCAGCCTCCAATTAACTACGGCGACGGGAATTACGGTGACGGGGACGAAGAAGAGAATCAAAATCAATAAATCGCTTTGAAAATGGACTATGCCGCCAGCCATTAGGACTGGCGGCATAGTCTATTTAACTGTCGACTTGGCCGGTTTTTGTCCTGGCCGTGCAAAACGCATATGCAATGTATCCCCCTAACCACAGGAGGGGATTTTGCCTTCTCTTGCCTAGCGCAGGATGGATGGGGTGAATTTTAGCGACAGGCGAAGCGCTTGAATCTTGCTGAACCCGGCATACTTACAAAGAAGTGACAATTTCGCGACTGAATGATGACAACGGAAGTGACAGAATGCATTGACACTCTGGTCGGACCATGAAATCTTAACAGCACATTGATCCAGTTTTATTGTGGCATTGCCTATGTTCCTCTCTAAACGGAGAAGAGCATCAAGACCGGGGTATCAGCCTCTATTGAGGCCATCGGCGTATGCTGCGCATCACAAATGAGTTTAAAAAACAGTTTCGCCATGTTCGGCCGACGGCGGGAAAAAGCCGCGGAGACTCATCTTTTCTAGGAGGCGTCAATGAAGTGTTCAGGGAAGTTCCTAAAGAGTCTGTTTGCTCTTGTTGTTTTGGTACTGGTCTATGTTAGTTCGGGCTTCGCGCAGTCCACGGCGACGTTGTCTGGATTGGTGACCGACCCAAGTGGCGCGGTGGTGCCAAACGCACGTATCACGGCGCATTCACTTGCGACCGGAATTGAACGTGTCGTCGTAACAGATAATGCAGGCATTTACGTTATTCCTTCCCTCGAGCCAGGCGACTATCAAGTGCAGGCTTCGGCATCGGGTTTTAGCCTGTTTACGGTAAAAAAAGTAACGTTGGGTGTCGACCAGCAAGTGACGGTCAATATGGCCCTTGCCGTTGGATCTGCGGGCGAGACAGTGCAGGTGGAAGCTACTTCGAGTCAGATTGAATCGCAAACCATGACGATGGGGCAGGTTATCGACCGGAACACGGTGCAAAATATACCACTGAACGGGCGACACTTTCTTGACCTTACCAATCTGACTCCAGGCGCTGTCGTTGCGCCGGCGAACGGCTTTCTCACAGGCACAAGCCGTGGCCTCGGCGCAAACTCGTTCAATACTGCTGGTGCTCGGGAAGACGCAAATAACTTCCAGATCAACGGCATCAACCTGAACGACATGACTCAGAATCAGATCACCTTCCAACCCTCTATCAACACTACTTCTGAGTTTAAGCTCATCAACTCAACCTTCAGCGCGGAGTATGGCCGCAGTTCGGGCTCGGTGGTTAATGTGGCGACGCGCTCGGGTGCGAGCACGTATCACGGTGAAGCTTTTGACTATCTGCGCAACAACTATTTCGATGCGCGCAACTACTTCAACCGCCGAGGATCGCGACAGAATCAGTTCATCCGCAATAATTTTGGCGGAGCATTCAGCGGGCCCGTGCCCTTTATTATGAAGGACCGGCTCTTCTTCTTCTTGAGCTACGAAGGGCTGCGTCAGACACAGGCGCTTTTACTCACCAGCCAGGTGCCGAACACCGCGCAGCGTGTGGCCTTTGCGGCAAGCCCAATCGGTGCAAATTATGCCAATCTCATCAATCTGATTCCGGTTGGTGTCCAATCAACGACAAATGGCGTTACAACAGCAGTGGCCACTGGTTCCTCGCCTGGACCAGTGAAGACCGATCAGTACAGCGGTGATCTGCTGGCGAATCTCTCGAGCGCGAATTCGCTGCATCTGTACTATGCATGGCAGCAGGACGCGCGCACCGAACCGAACCTGCAGGGCAATACAATCGCAGGATTCGGCGACCATCGCACAGCTCACCGGCAGATCGGTACCATCAACGATGTTCACATCTTCTCTCCGACCGTTGTGAACGAGGCCCGTCTCGGCTTCAATCGCATCGCCATCAATTTCTCACCTAATTTCACGGCACTCTCAAGCGACTACGGAATTCCGAACGGTGTGACCATCCCGATCGGTCTGCCTCAGATGACGGTGTCCGACTTGGGTCTCAACTTCGGCGGCCCCTCCGGCTTTCCCCAGGGACGCTTTGTAACGACGGGCGTTCTCTCCAACACACTGACCCTTGTCAAGGGCAAGCACACCATTAAAACTGGAGGCGAGTTCCGCCGCTTCATAGGCAGCAATTTCTCGAATACCGCCGGCGTTATCTCCTTCAGTACAACCCAGAATTTCATCAACGGCCTCGCAAACACCTTCAGCGCCAATGGCGTGAATCCCGTGAGCAGCCGAATCTTCATTAGCGCTGTAGGTGCTTTTGTTCAGGACACCTACAGGGTTAGGCCTGACCTGATTTTGGAGTACGGTCTCCGCTACGAATGGAACGGAACGCCGGCTGAAGGCGGTCATCGTTTCATCACCTTTGATCCAACGATCGTTGGATTCAAACAGGTGAACCAGCCCTATAAGCAGAACAATAATTATGAACCGCGGCTAGGTTTTACCTACGACGTGATGGGCAGGGGTAAGACGACCGTCCGCGCCGGTTTCGGATATATGGTTGATCAGCCGATCATCAGTAATGTGACGGGTTTGACGACAAATCCGCCGCTTTCACAGCCAGTGCAGACTACTTCGGTTTCCGTCGCGACGGCGTTCACGAGCGCTGCGGCCTCTGGACTCGCTCCCAGTTCAGTAAATCCGAACTTTTAAGAACGGATACGTCTTGTCCTACAACCTGAATGTGCAGCAGGATCTCGGGCACGGGGCTGCGCTGCAGGCCGGCTACATTGGATCAGGGGGACGGCACCTTCGCCTGAACAGGAATATCAACCAGCTCACCTACGCGCCCGGAGCTACAACGGGTGTCCGTCCGTATCCGAAGACACTGGTTGCGGGGCCTGGATTTGGGACAAGTCCAGGTGTTCCTGCAGGGACTTCGCTAGGGAACATTACCTATAACGATTACTCGGGTATGTCGAGCTATAACGCTATGTGGCTTACATTCCGCCAATCGTTGCGCCGAGGGCTTGAATTCAACACTACTTACACCTACTCGAAATCAATGGACCAGAATTCACAGTCGGGCAATGGCGTGCAGGATAATTTCAATACGGCCGGAAGCTATGGTCTGTCGGACTTCGATGTTCGTCATCACTTCGTATTAAGCGCTATATGGACGCTGCCGTTTCATGGCAATCGCCTGAAGGACGGCTGGCTGTTGGCGAACGTGACGCAGATCCAGGGCGGCAATCCTTTGAATGTCGTTACGAGTTCTACCTATACGGGAGCTTCCGGTAACATCCGACCTTCGCTATTGGGCAAGCCGAGCGTTGGCTTCCATACTGCACTAGCCAACTTCAGCATTCCATATATAGTCGGATCGGCATGCTCGACGCCAACCGCGGGCTGTGTATTCTATGCTCCTACGCTTGGCTTTGGAACGATGCAGCGAAACTCCTTGACCGGACCAGGCTTCTCGGACACCGATATGTCGTTGCAGAAGACGACACGGATTGCTGAAAATGTAGCCTTCATCCTGCGGATGGACGCTTTCGACGTCTTCAACCAGGCGAACTTCGGTAATCCGAATCTGACGGCGACACCAGGAAGCACGAGCTTCGGCAATATCACGGCGACCCGCGGAGCGATTGGCGACGCTGGATCTTCCCGTCAGCTTCAGTTTGCCGCGAAGATCAACTTCTAGATCCACGATCCATCAACCTGCGCTTCGCTGGATAACTCCCGGCGGAGCGCATTTTTCGTTTGGGTCCTTGTTCTATACCCTCATTTTCTCCGTCAGGGGTGGTATCTAACAAAGCGTTTTAAATCTATACTTTACGGATACCACACTCACCAAACCCCTGAATCGAGAGACTTTTATTCTCGTAAGAAATACAAGTCCACCATTAACCCTTGTCTATTGAAGACTTTGCACGAAAAGTACCATGGGGTAGGGTCCCCAACCCCGATGCAAACCCACTCCGCATGGCTGGGGGCGAAGACCCTTTGTCTGGCAGGCTATGCTGGTGAGGATGAGTTCAGGGGTGACTGTTCTTCGGGAGTATCGCGAGGCTGACCTCGAGGCGATCTGTCGGTTGGATGAGGATTGCTTCGCGGCAGCGTTTCTATTTGATCGCAAGTCGATGCGGCAGTTTGCGGAGGCGCGGAACGCAATCTGTCTGGTTGCGGAGACGCGTCACGGCGGGGTTGCCGGGTTCGTGATTGTCCATCTTGATCTTATGGCCGCGGGGTTGCGGGGATATGTAGTGACTCTGGATGTTGCGGAGGAGCATCGGCGGGAAGGGGTTGCGTCGAAACTGCTGCTGGAAGCTGAGAGTCGCGCGGGGGCGGTGGGTGCACGGCAGATGGAACTGCATGTGTTTACGGGGAATGAGGGAGCGATCCGCTTTTACGAGCGAATGGGATATAGCCGGCTTGCGGTGCGGCGGCGATTCTATCGGGCCGACGGGCTCGATGCGTTCTTGTATCGCAAGGAGCTTGCTGTTTTGTAACGGAGATGAATTACTTCTTGCCGAAGACGTCTCCCATGCGGCGGATCTGGGCGCCTACCCCTCGGAGCTTCTCCTCGAAGTGCTCGTAGCCGCGATCAAGGTGGTAGACCCGGTCGAGGATGGTCTCTCCGTCTGCGACCAGAGCGGCGAGGACGAGGGACGCGGAGGCGCGGAGGTCGGAGCACATGACGGCGGCGGACTGAAGCGGAGTCTTGCCCCGGACCGTAGCGGTGCGGCCGGCGACGGTGATGTTCGCGCCCATGCGGATGAGTTCCTGGACGTGCATGAAGCGGTTTTCGAAGATGTTTTCGGTGACCGTGGTGGTGCCTTCGGCCTGAGTGGCCAGGGCCATGAACTGGGCCTGCATGTCAGTGGGGAAGCCGGGGTACTCTTCGGTGGAGATGTCGGAGGCCTTGAGGCCATCTGCTCCGCCGGAACGGACGCGGATGTTGTCGGCTCCGACGTCTAGCTTGACGCCGCACTGCTCCAGCTTGGAGATGACTGCGCCTAGATGTTTTGGGTCGCAGCAGTCGACGTTGAGGTCGCCCCCGGTGATGGCTCCGGCGATCAGGAAGGTGCCGGCTTCGATGCGGTCGGGGTTGATGCGGTAACGAGCACCGTGCAGCTTGCTCACGCCCTGGACGTGAATCGTACCGGTGCCTGCACCTTCGATCTTTGCTCCCATGGCAGTGAGGAGGGCGGCGAGATCGGTGACCTCGGGCTCGCGCGCGCAGTTTTCGAAGATAGTTTCGCCTTCGGCCAGGGTCGCGGCCATCAGGAGGTCTTCGGTGCCAGTGACAGTGATTTTGTCGAAGACGATGTGGGCGCCCTTGAGGCGGTCGGTGCGGGCTTCGAGGTAGCCGTGCTCCTGAGTGATGGTCGCGCCCATGGCTTCGAGGCCTTTAATGTGGAGGTCGATGGGGCGGCCTCCAATGGCACAGCCGCCGGGCATGGCGACGCGGGCGATGCCGGTGCGGGCGATGAGGGGGCCGAGGACGAGGGAGCTGGCGCGCATGGTCTTGACGATCTCGTACTTGGCGACCGGGTCGGAGAGGACGGCGCAGCGGATGCGGGTGCGGTGCTGGGCGCGGCCATAGCCCAGATCAACCTCGGCTCCCATGCTGGCCAGGAGCTTGCGCTCGGTCTCGATGTCACGGACCTGAGGGATGTTTTCGAGGATGACCTCGTCTTCGGTGAGGATGGCAGCGGCCATGCACGGAAGAGCGGAGTTTTTGGCTCCGGAGACTTTGATGGTGCCTAGAAGGGGGTTACCGCCGCGTACTACAAACTTGTCCATCTTGAGAGTTTACGGGGATTTGGCGTGGAAATGAGTGGCTTGGTTGGTTCGAATAGTAGTGGTACCCCTTTCCCCTGATCCTTTAAGGATCATGTTTTCAATGCCTTATGGTTAACGGCGAAAGCCCCGGATGACCGAGGCTTCCATCTACTTCTATCTAGGAATCTGCCACCCAGGTTTGGTTCAGAGGCCGGACGGCGGTGCGGTCTGGGATCGTGGGTGGCGCGGGCCGCCGTGGCCGTGGCGCAAAGACTTCATCTGCTCGATCTGATCGGGGGTCAGGACGGTGGAGAGCTGCTGCTTGAGATCCTGGTGGATGGTGCGCATCTGCTGTTTCTTTTCATCTAGGCTGAGTGAGGTGTTGCTCCATAACGCGGTCATCTTCTGATCGCGGTCGGCCAGGATGGGTTCGAGCTTCGCCGTTTGGTCGGATGAAAGGTTGAGTTTCGTGCTGAGCCAGGCGGCCTCTTGCTGGGCATTAGGACGGTGATGGTGGAAGTGCTTTCCCTCAGGGGCAGGGGTCGTGGTCGATGATTGTGCGAAGACGAGGCTGCCAGAGAGTGCGAGAGCGAGAGATGTAGAGAGGAGAATTCGCTTCATGGGTGGAGCTCCTTGTCGCGGCCCGTATAGGCATCGCCGCTTTCTGTGGGGTATAGACGGCGTTTCGCGGAGAATGTTGCAGTTGCGGGTTGCAGGTGCAGATTTTTGCAGTTCGTTTTGTGATATTTCAGGTAGCAACTATGAGGCTTTGGGCCCATGAGGGCGGGATGCGGCTTGGGAGCCCGTTCTTCAACCTTGCTATCCGCGTGAATGGATCGAAGACTCGCCGAATTTAAGGGCTTGTTTACGATCTGGGCTCAGGTGACAGGTTCAGATGTGAGATCTTTGCTCACAAAAGGCATCTGTTCCAATCTCGCGTGATTCCCGATGTTATGATTTCGCACAGGTTACCGATGCAGAGACGTTTTACTGTTTTGCTCATCCTTGCTGGATTGGCCTGGCTTTCTTTCATGTTGTACTACACGCGTTTTGCCATGCTGGATGATGCTCTCATCCACCTGCGCTACGCGACATTCCTGCATCGCCTGCACTTTATAACCTTCGATGGCGTCCACCATAGCTTTGGCACGTCCAGTCTGTTATATGTGACGATGCTTGCGGTGCTCTGCGGCGTTACATCCAGCGTTATGCTGGCCAAGATTGTGTCTGTCATCTTCTATTGCGGGGTGGTGGGCCTCATCGGCTGGCAGCTTCGAAGCGCGCAGACTGGGTCGATGGGCCGTCAACTCTTTGGCGGACTATTGTTTATTATGCTTTCTTCCATGTCTATCCGATGGCTGACGGATGGCATGGAGACCAGCCTGGTTGCCTTTGCGGTGTTATTGCTCAGCATCCTTACCGATACTGAGATGCGGCGGCCTGCCACCGGCATAGGACGCGGAGCGCTGCTCGTTCTCTTCAGCTTTTTAGTGACGATGTTGCGGGTGGAACTTGCGAGCCTATTGTTCCTGGCCTGCGTTGCTATTCTCGCAACTCGCATGGGAGAGCAGCAGTGTTCACCGCGCAGCATTGGCCCGCTTGCGGGTTCTATTTGTCTGGGGATCGGCTCCATGATCGCGATGGCGGCGGTCTATCTGCACTTTGACACTTTGCTGCCAGATACGGCGCTGGCCAAGAGTGGCGGCCACCCATCACTGTTGCCGGTGCAGGGCATGGCTCACGTGATTGCCAGCTCGTTCCTTTTGGGCTTTGGGGCACTGCTGCTATGGCTTGTCTCCGCTCTATCGCTTCTTACGGCTTTGCTTCAGCGGCAATGTCGTACGTCGAGTCTGGTCGCGTTCGCCGCGTGCAATAGCAGTTTCCCCATCGTCGTTATGCTGGCTTGCCTCAGCTCTCAGACCATTGAGGGTATTCGGCATATTCTCTGGGCGCTGCTGTTTTCAGTCTTCTTGAATACGTTGCAGCTAGCGCGGGTTCCTTTCACGGCTTTTGGTTGGTATCGCAGGGCACTGGTCGCCTGCGGAGTCATCTTCATTCTTCTAATGCCCATCGATCTGTACTATGGCGTGCGCGCAATGCGCGGCCGGGCCCAGACCTTTATGCAGATGCGCGATACCGATCTGAGCCGCTTCGAAGGTAAGACCATAATCGCCGGCGACGTTGGCTTTATCGGATATTTCTCTCAGGGAGTTGTCTGCGACATCAACGGGTTGGTCAATGGCAGAACAGCTGCCAGGCAGACCCTGGCGCAGAGGGTTCAGAACTGCCTGCAATCGCATCCTGCAATGGTTTTCGCGACCCGCGAGCAGGCAATGAAGGTGAATGAAATACTGCCTTTAACATTGTGGACAGCCTGCCGCCCATTCGATTTCGTCAACACCAGCTCTAACGATCGGCACTATGTCTTTGTATCCGATCCCGCTGCGTGTGTTGCAATGGGCCCCCCGTACAGCGCTGCAGGTATGGTTTTGTCAGGGCTGCGGCCGTAGGCGCCGGATGGAATCGTTCCTGATAAGCTGGCTAACAACGTTCTTATCATAGGGAGAACGCTGGTACTCGCCTGTCAGCAACGGTGAAGTCCCCGTGGGGATAGCGTGCCTGAGCAGATGCGTATGGTTGTTTCGCAAAGAAGCCACAGCAACGCTGCGATCAAGACCCAGCCGCAACGATGCTGTGTGGCCAGATACCAGGTTGAAGGGTGAGAGGGATCCATCGGGAAGTGCTTTCGCGCGTGGCAGAAGAGCGTCGCTAACCAAGCTGCACATACCGAGAGGAGCGCTCGGATGTTGCGATAGGAGAATTCGCGATCGCTCATGGTATGCCTAGAGCTCCAACCGGGAATCGTCGATCGCGAGGCGGACGTTGCCGTCGGACTTGGCGAGGCGGCGTACGGCTTCCATCTTGTCGACGTTGGCTTTGAGCATAACCACGGCGATGGGAATGGATTTGCCTGCGGACTTGATGGTGCGAATGGCAGTGTCGCGGTCGATGTCGCAGACCTTCATGAGGACGCGGATGCCGCGCTCGACAAGCTTCGCGTTCTTCATGTGCACGTTGACCATGAGGTTGTCGTAGACGTAGCCGAGACGGGTCATGGCGCCGGTAGTGATCATGTTGAGGATCATCTTCTGGGCGCTGGCGGACTTCATGCGCGTGGAGCCAGAGATGACCTCGGGGCCGACCTCGGCGACGATGGTGGTGTCTGAGACGTCGGCGAGGGGAGTGTTGAGGTTGCAGGTGACTGCAGCGGTTTTGGCTCCCCGGGCGCGTGCGTACTCGACTGCGCCGACGACGTAAGGGGTGCGGCCGCTGGCGGAGACGCCGATGACGATGTCTTTGCGAGTGGGGCGTCGTCGTGCGATGTCGCGTTGGCCGAGTTCCGGAGAGTCTTCGTTGACGTCGGAGGCGGAGGCCAGCGCCTTGGGACCGCCTGCCATGATGTATTGGACCTGGGCGGGTGCAGTCGAGAAGGTGGGTGGGCACTCGGAGGCGTCGAGGGAGGCGATGCGTCCGCTGGAGCCAGCGCCGACGTAGATGAGACGGCCGCCGTCGCGGAGGGATCGTGCGACGGTGTCGATGACGAGGGCAATCTCGGGAAGCGCCTTCTTGACGGCTGCGGCGACCTTGGCATCTTCGTGACTGATGATGCGGGCGATCTCGATAGCGGACTTTGTATCGAGGCCTTCGGAGGCAGCGTTTGCCGTCTCGGTGGTGAGTTCCTGGAGGTTGGACAGACCTCGATTGCTGACGGGTTTTGGTGTTGAGACCTGCTCGATCATTGTGAGGGTTGCCATATGAAGATCCTGCTGCACTACATGTGCAATTCTAGTCCTATCGTTGTTAGATGCGGAAAGAAAACATTGATGTTGATTGAGCAGGATTGGAGTGGATACCTCACTTTGAAATACTTGTCGATGCGAATTTAAGGTTGTTCAATTTTTATACGCCAAAGTTCAACGTTTGACTGATGGTCGGATGGACGACCGGCTGTAAGATGCATGACATGAGATTGAGGTTTATTGGGCGTGCGATGACGGCAGGTGTCGTCTTGTTCGGGCTGATGGTTAAGGTGACGTGGGCTCGGCAGGCGGGTGCGGTCGATGCTGGATTGCGACAGGAGCTGGTTGCGTTGGCGGGACAACACCATGGGAAGGTGGCTCTTTATGCCTCGCAGCTAAATACGGGCAAGAGCGTGGTGATCGATGCGGACAAGCCGGTGCAGACGGCTTCGGTGATCAAGCTGACGATTCTGTTCGAGGCCATGGAGCAGGTACGGGCGGGCAAGGCTCAGTGGGACGAGAAGATTACGCTGGCCAAGGGTGATGGGGTGAGCGGGTCGGGGGTACTGACGTTTTTCGATACTCCGCTAACTCTGACGTTGAAGGATGTGCTTACCATGATGATCATTGTGAGCGACAACACGGCTACGAATCTGGCGATCGACCGCTTTGGTGTGGATGCGGTGAATGCGCGGATCGCTTGGATGGGGCTAAAGGATACGCATCTGTATAAGAAGATCGGCAAGCCAGCAACGGGGCCTATGCCTGCGGATCAGCCAAAGTTTGGGCTCGGTAAGACGACGGCACGAGAGATGGCTATGGTGATGGAACGGATTGGACGGTGTCAGCTGACAGGGCCGGGAGAGGCAGTGCTGCCGGGGGATGCGGCGATCTGTGAGGTCGCGCTGAAGATGCTGCGAAATCAGTTTTATCGGGAGACGATTCCGCGGTACCTGGAGAAGCTGGATTCGAGTGAGACGGGGTCGGGGATTGCCAGTAAGACGGGTAGTTTGAATGCAGTACGGGCCGATGTCGCGATTGTCGCGGGGAAGACGGGGCCGATGGTGCTGTCGATTTTTACTTTTGACAATGAGGATATGAGCTGGACAGTTGATAATGAAGGGGAAGTGTTGATTGGACGGCTGGCCAAGGTGATTGTTGAAGCGTGGTCGCCGGCGGGTTTGGATGGGAAGGCGCTGGTTCCTGGATTGGGTTTAGCAGGGCCTGTTGCCAGCGGGGCGGCTGGTGCGTCTAAATAATGGGTGAGGAATAGGACGTGGAGATGGAAGAGCAGAAAACGCAGGAGCCGGTACAAGAGCCAGAGCAGAAGCCGGTGGCTGCGAACAAAGGTGGTGTGCGCTCGTGGCTACGGGATCTTGTGGTTTCGGTGGTGGTGTCAGCGTTTATCATCATCTTTCTCTACCAGCCGGTGCGGGTGGAAGGCACGAGTATGCTTCCTATGCTGGAGGATCAGGACCGGCTATTCATTAACAAGATGGCTTATCGGGTTGGGGACATTCATCGTGGGGATGTGGTCGTGTTTCTTTATCCGCATGACCATACGAAGAGCTATATCAAGCGGGTGATTGCGCTACCGGGGGATGATCTTCGGATCGATCGCGGGCAGGTGTATGTAAATGGCAAGGCGATCGAGGAGAAGTATGTTCCAACGCGGTTTGAGGATGATCGGTCGCAGTCGGAGATGGTGGTTCCAGATCATGAGTACTTCGTGATGGGAGATCATCGTTCGATTTCGAGCGACAGCCGTGATTTCGGACCGGTAGATAGGGACCTGATCTATGGGAAGGCGGCCTTTGTTTATTGGCCGATGGAGCAGGTTGGGGTTGTCCGGTAAATAGATTTATTAGTGTTACTTCGACTGCAACGACCTACGTGTTGGCAGGCATCCGTATGAGAAGTAGTAAGACACAACATACGGAGAGTGACACGTGAAAATTCGAACAGGTCGCTGGTTGCTTGGTCTTCTTTTGATGTTCCCCTTGTTTTCAGGCGTTTTTACCAACCGGGCGGATGCGCAGGTGGTAGTGAAAGTCGGACCGGATCACTACCATCATCGGCATCGCTATCGTCGCGTGTATTACTCCCATCATCATCGGTACTACCGGTACTACTATCGGTAGACTTGGCCGGTGAATAAAAAAGAGCCTGCGCAGTTTATGCTGCGCGGGCTCTTCGCTTTTAGAGAGGTGAACTAGGCAGTTGCGTTTTTGATGATCTGGGCGAAGGAGGTTGGGTCGAGGCTCGCTCCGCCGACCAGGGCTCCGTCGATGTCTTCGAGGCAGCAGAGACTGGCGGCGTTATCGGGCTTGACGGAGCCTCCGTAGAGTATGCGGATGGAAGCGGCGAGTTCTGGCGTGAGAGATTTGGCGATCTGGGCGCGGATGAGTTTGTGGGCGTCTTCGGCGATCTCGGGGGTGGCGGTGCGGCCGGTGCCGATGGCCCAGACGGGTTCGTAGGCGAAGACGATGGGGGCGGCTGCTGCGGGGTCGATGCCTTCGAGGGCGAGCGCGGTTTGGAGTTCGAGGACGTTGGCGGTGTGGCCGGCTTCGCGCTCGGTGAGGTGCTCACCTACGCAGACGATGGGGATAAGGCCGTGGGCGAGCGCGGATTTCAGCTTGAGGTTAACGGTGGTGTCGGTCTCGTTGAAGTACTGGCGGCGCTCGGAGTGGCCGATGAGGACATGGGTGACTCCGATGGCGGTGAGCATGGTGGGTGAGGTTTCGCCGGTGTAGGCTCCGTCGTTGAGCCAGTGCATGTTTTGGGCTCCGATGTGGACGGATTTACCCCGGGCGGTATCGACGAGCGCGGGAAGCGACGTCATTGAGGGGCAGAGGACGATTTCGGCGGCGGTGTTGCTTTTGATGAGGGGGAAGAAGCTGGTGAGGAATGCGGTGGACTCGGTGGGGTTCTTGTACATCTTCCAGTTGGCGGCGATTAGAGGTTTGCGCATGTTGTGAACCAGTATTCCATTTAGCGACGGGGCTGTGAAGAGAGCGCTTGGGCTACGGCTCTCGACGGTCGAGTTGGCGGAGCACGATGAGTGTGCCGATGATGCCGCAGAGGATAGGCACAAGAAGTACGGCAGCCTCCGAGATGCCGCCGGCTACGGCTCCGATCCCAGACTGGTTGTGTTGAGAGAGAGCCATCCATACGTAGCCGATCAACATGACAATAATCAACAGCAAGACAGGCCCGAAGATGGCGGACACGATGAAGGCGACTGCGGCGAAAAGGGGTTTGCGCATGATGGGGGACCAGTATTCCTCTTTCGAAGAGATGCTCTACCAGTGATTTAGTCTTCTTTTGGCTGATAAGGAATTTTTCTCGATCAGGATAACTGCGGAGAAGGAGTACGAGTGAGGAATTTTCGTGAGCTGGATGTTTGGCGCAGAGCGCATGAGTTGGTTCAAGCGGTGTATCGCGCGACGAAGCGCCTGCCGAAAGAAGAGATATTTGGATTAACGGTCCAACTTAGAAGAGCCGGGACTGCCGTGGCGACGAGGATTGCAGAGGGCTGCGGGGTCGATAACGATGTGGAGTTCGGCGGCTATCTCCAGAGATCAAAGGCAGCTGCTTCTGAGCTGGAGTATTTGCTGTTGCTCGCGCGAGACCTTGAATATCTGCCTGAGGACGAATTTGTAAGATTGAGTGAGGAAGTGATTGTGGTGAAGAAGATGCTTAGTGGATTTGTCCGCCGGATTTGAGGTTCCGGCGGATTTTTAGGACTAGGTTTCAGGTTTCAGGTATCAGGTTTCAGGTATCGGGTGTCGGGTTCTACTTGTCTGTTAATGCAGCTACACCAGGGAGGATTTTGCCTTCGAGGAATTCTAGGCTGGCTCCTCCTCCGGTGGAGATGTGGGTGATGCGGTCGGCTACGCCGGATTGCTGGACCGCGGCTACTGAGTCTCCGCCGCCTACGATAGTTGTGGCATCGCGATTGCGGGCTACGGCGTGGGCGATGGCGTTGGTGCCGTGGGCAAAGGCTGGCATCTCGAAGACGCCCATCGGGCCGTTCCAGATGATGGTGCGGGCTTCGGCGATCTCGTCTTCGAAGAGAGCGATGGATTTGGGACCGATGTCGAGGGCCATGAGATCGGCGGGGAAGGCTCCGTGGCCGGAGAAGGTTTTGGTTTTGGCGTCGGGGGCGAACTTGTCGGCGAGGACGTGATCGGTGGGGAGGAGGAAGCGGACGCCTTTGGTTTTGGCCTTGGCGAGGGCTGCTTTGGCTATGTCGATCTTGTCGGTTTCGACGAGAGATTTGCCGGTGTGCTGGCCTTGTGCGTTGAGGAAGGTGTAGGCCATGCCTCCGCCGATGATGATGGCGTCGGCTTTGTCGAGGAGGTTGTCGATGACCTGGATCTTGTCGGAGACTTTGGCTCCGCCGATGATGGCGACGAAGGGCTTGTCGGGTTCGCTGAGAGCTTTGCCGAGGTAGGTGAGCTCCTTCTCCATGAGGAGGCCAGCGGCGGAGACTTTGACGAAGTGGGTGATGCCTTCGGTGGAGGCGTGGGCGCGGTGGGCGCTGCCGAAGGCGTCGTTGATGTAGATGTCGCAGAGCGAAGCGAGCTGCTTAGCGAAGGCCGGGTCATTGGCTTCTTCTTCGGCGTGGAAGCGGAGGTTTTCGAGAAGGAGGGTCTGGCGGGACTCGAGGTTGTTGGCCATCTCGGTGGCGATTTCGCTTACACAATCGGGGGAGAAGGCTACGTTTTCATCTTCGTCGAGGACGTGGTCGAGGAGGTGACGAAGATGGTCCACGATGGGGCGGAGGCTCATGGTGGCGACGGGCTTGCCCTTGGGGCGGCCGAGGTGCGAGCAGAGGATGACTTTGGCGTTGCGGCGGAGCGCGTACTCGATGGTGGGGAGGGTCTCGCGGATGCGGGTGTCGTCGGTGATCTCACCATCTTTGAGGGGGACGTTGAAGTCGACTCGGATGAGGACGCGCTTGTCGGTGAGGTCTAGATCGCGGATGGACAGCTTGGACATTCGATTTCCTTCGAGATTATGTGTGACAACCAGTCTAATTGGTTTGTGTGAATGTTATTGCTCGCGAGGGTAAGCTTCGTTGAGGATTTTGAAGTGCTTGAGGATGATGTTGGTCATAGAAGCCGCTCTTTGCATTCGACACAGCGGCGAGCGATGAGGGCGACAGGGATTCCGATGAGCAGGATGTGGCCGATGATTCCGTTGAGAAAAGGGCCAGTCGCGAAGTGCTGACGAGGGTAAACATTGGAGAGCGGAAGGACGACGTAGTTCATGAAGAAGTAAACGGCGAGTCCGTAGGCGGCGCCCGAGAGGATGGGGCGACGAGAGAGGGGGAGCTCGCGGCTGGCGAGGATGTAGACGGCGGCGATGACGAAGGCGATGAAGAAGTGAAACGCAAGGCCGAATGCCGCTGTGACCATGCCGTCGCGGTAGGCGACGCGGCCGAGGACGCCGCTGGCGACGGACTGCGGAATTTTGATGGGGGAGACGCCCAGGGTTCCGTAGTAGATGATGGCGTCGAGGAGGTCAAGAACGCCGATGAGAAGGCCTGCAGCGGCGATGACCAGCAGAACGTTGGCGCGACGATCAGCGGGTGTTGGCATTTGGTTCCGATTTTAGTCGGGAATGCAGGCGTCCGCCTCGATTTCTATGCGCCAGTTCGGGTTGAGGAGTTCTTTGACGACGACCATGGTGGCGGCGGGGCGGATGATGGAGAAGAACTTTCCGTGAACTCGGCCGGCGGCCTCCCAGTCCTGGGTGTGGGTGAGGAACATGCGGGTGCGATAGACGTGCTCGATGGAGGCACCGGCATTTTTTAGGGCGGTGGTGATGATGGTGAGGCACTGCTCGGCCTGCTGCGCGATGTCGCCGTCGTCTGCGCCAACTGGGCCGGTGCCGGAGACGTGGACGTGGTTGCCGATGCGCACCGCTCGGGAGAAGCCGATGATGGGTTCGTAGGGAGATGTGCCAGGAATGTTGGTGCGTGTCATGGTGCTAGTTTAACCCGGTTTTCTGAGAGCGGCGTTGAGCCATATCGCTTGGGGGAAACTCTCATTTAAAGTTCTTGCTTTTCTCACGAACGGAACATACATTCGTTGCCATTCGGCTCCAGTAAGAGTGTTGCCAGTTCAATCCGGATCATCTGAAAGACTTGGAGTGGAGAGCAGATAGACCTTCTGAGCATCATCCTCTGAGTGATTTCAAGGATGGGAGGCAAATGGAACACGTCCGTGCGCTTGTATTTCTGCGTTATGAACTGTGGTTTTTTGTGGGGGGACTGGCGATCGTCATCAGCTACCGGCTGCTTAATGGGGCTATCAATACCGGTTGTTTGCTGAACTCCAAGGAGTCAGGCGGCGGTTACAGTCCGGCCAGATTGCAACTACTTCTGTCCACGCTGGGGATCGCCATTTACTACGCATACCGATGCTACCAATCGAAGAGATTTGCCGATGTGCCTGCCGGGCTGGAGACGGCTCTGGGCGGTAGCAACGCGTTCTACGTCATACGTAAGTTTCTAAGCGAGTCGACGGGCTGATCGCCGATTGAAATTTTAAAAATTCCAAGCTTGGCAAGGGGGAGACACATGGTTCTCAAGATAATCACAGCATGGGGTTTGGTGGTTTTTGTTGGGCTGCTTGCTGGAATCATCCTTTGGAAGATACTTACCGGAAGGATAGATCTGACGAAACTTGTTAGTGAAACAAACGGTGATGCCAGTATGTCGCGGTTTCAATTTCTGGTCTTCACATTCGTTGTTGTGCTGATGTGGGTGTATCTCTTCTTCTATAACGGAGACGGCAAGTTTCCTGACATTCCGCCCGGAGTATTGGGGCTGATGGGTATCAGTGGAGGGGCTTATGTGGTGTCCAAAGGAATCCAGAAGAGCTTTGAGGGTGAACAGGCGAAGGCGGACGTTAAGAGATTAAACGCGGCAGCCCTCGTAGGAGGAAATGTTATTAATGCCGGTGCGGGTGGCGATGGCGGCGCAAACGCTACTGATGCGGGTGGCGGAGCTGGCGCTTGAGCGGGCTGGCTCCACGTGCGCTTGTTGAATCAGGTGCGAGCATCGGCATTTGACGAATGCTTTTCGCGTAGGGCGGCGTTCTCGGCTTCGAGCTCGGCGAGTCTTTCGCTGACCGGGGTAAGTGCTTCGTCAAGCTCGTCCGTGGTGTAGCGAGGGGTGATGTGCTGCGGGCAATTCCAGTCGAAGGCCTCAACGCGGATAAGAACTGCTCTCTCGACGATGGCATGCGGGTCCGCAGGGCGGAGGGATTCGACTAGGGCAGGCGCCTCGGCGTCGCGCTCATGGATCTCAACGCGGCCAAGGATTTTGAGGCGGGTCTGGTGGGGGTAGTCCATGAAGAAGAGGGCTACACGAGCATCATGCTCAAGATTACCCAGACTGACATATTGCTTGTTGCCGCGAAGGTCCGCGAAGCCGATGAGAGATGGGTTTATTACATGGACAAAACCTTTGGGACCGCCGCGATGCTGCACGTAAGGCCAGCCGGTCTCGCTGACTGAGGCCATGTAAAAGCTGTCGCGGAGGGTGATGAAGGCTTGCTCCGCGGCGCCGAGGGCATTGTCGAGCGGTGCAGCCTGCTCCATGCGCTCATACTGGCGCCTGCTGCCATGTTCTTGCTGGTGCTCTTTGACTCGGGGAGTGAACGCCAGTTCCTGAAAGCGACGACCCATTGGGTTCTCGATCCGGGCAGGTAGACTCGCTGCCGATATTCATAGATTATCCAAACGCTCCAGAGGATTCAGGATTGTTCCTCGTCTGTACTCGCGTATTATCGGCAGAATTAGCGAACTATGAGTTTGAGGAGGCTGTGAACGTGTGTTTTTCAGCGACGGCGAACTTTGTTGGCAGTGGAGTGCTGGGTGCGGTCGGGGTCGTTACACTGACGAAGGTTAAACACAAGCGAGAGTTGCTGTTCGCGGCACTCCCTACGCTGTTTGCGGTGCACCAGTTTATCGAGGGGTTTGTGTGGCTAGGATTGGACGGGATTCTTTCGCCTACGGTAACGCACAACATGGGCGCGGCGTTCGTGTTGTATGCGCAGGGTCTGCTGCCGTTTGTGATCCCGTTGAGCGTGGTGCTGTTTGAGCCTGATATGAAGAGCAGAAGACGGATGCTGCCGTTTCTCGCGATTGGGACAGCGACGGCGCTGTATATATTGTGGGCGCTGATTGCTTATCCGCTGCAGATTTATGTGCAGGGAAACAGCATTGTCTATATCAACGATGGGACAAACAATACGTGGCTTGCAGTGTTGTATGTGATTTCGACGTGCGGGACGCTGTTCTTCTCCAAGGTGCGGGATATGGTGATTTTTGGGGCGGCCAACCTGGCGATTCTGCTGGTGGTGATGGCGGTGAAGCGGTATGCGTTCACTTCGTTGTGGTGTGCCTATGCAGCTGTGGCTAGTGTGATCATCCTTGCTTACTTCTGGAAGAGCCGGTTGGAGAGGCCTTTCAAGTATGCGGAGGCTATTTGGGGATAAATGAAGGAAGCGAGAATGCTGCGTAACTGACGAAGCGAAGAACCTCGCCGCTTCGAACAAAATGCGGGGGTCCTTCGCTTCGCTCAGAATGACAAGCGTTTGTGGTGACTGAGGACTACAGGCCCTTCTTCACGAGGAACGTGATGAGGTCCTTGACACGGTTGGAGTAGCCCCACTCATTGTCGTACCAGCTGATGATTTTGCCGGTGTTGGTGCCGACGACCTTGGTCAGCTTGGAGTCGACGATCGAGGAGAGGGCGTTGCCCTTGAAGTCTGAGGAGACGAGCTCTTCGTCGGTGTAGCCCAGGATGCCCTTGAGTTCGCCTTCGGCGGCTGCCTTGAGGGCAGCGTTAACGCTCTTGACGTCGATGGGCTTCCCGGTGACGAAGGTGAGGTCGACGACGGAGACGTTGGGGGTCGGGACGCGGATAGCAAAGCCGTCGAGCTTGCCGTCCATCTCGGGGATGACGAGCTTGAGGGCCTTGGCGGCGCCGGTCGAGCTCGGGATCATGCTGAGAGCAGCAGCGCGGGCGCGGCGGAGATCCTTGTGCGGGGTGTCGAGGATGACCTGGTCGTTGGTGTAGCTGTGGATCGTGGTCATGATGCCGGACGTGATGCCGAAGGTGTCGTGCAGGACCTTGACGACGGGCGCGAGGCAGTTCGTGGTGCAGGAGGCGTTGGAGATGACGTTGTGCTTCGACGCGTCGTACTTGGAGTCGTTGACGCCGAGGACGAGAGTGAGGTCTTCGTTGGTGGCCGGTGCTGAGATGATGACCTTCTTGACGGTGCTGCCGAGGTGGGCCTTGGCCTTTTCTGCGTCGGTGAAGAAGCCGGTGGATTCGACGACGATCTGGGCGCCTACGCTGGACCAGTCGAGCTTGGCGGGGTCGCGCTCAGCGAAGACTTTAATCTGCTTACCGTCGACGGCGATGAAGTCGGCTCCATGAGTGATCTCGTTTTTGAGGTTGCCGAGGATGGAGTCGTACTTGAGCAGGTGCGCGAGGGTGGCCGGAGTAGTGAGGTCGTTTACCGCTACAAATTCGATGTCCGGGTTGCCGAGTGCGCTGCGGAAGACGTTGCGTCCGATGCGGCCGAAGCCGTTGATGCCTACCTTTACTGCCATGATTTCGGTTGCTCCTGTCGTGGTGGTGCGAAGTATTTATGCGTTTTATCTATTGTAGAACGCGGAGGAATGGCCTGCATGCCATCAGGACGGGATGCTAACACTGGGGCAGGGGTGGCGCAAATGGGTCTCCGAGGTCAGGAGGTGCCTCCGGAAGTTCGGCGGGTTGCCGCGACATGAAGATTCCGCTTGTAGCGAGCGCTGAATGGTGGGCTAGAAGTTGAAGAACTTCTCCCGAAGAGCGTCCTCGTACTGCTGTTTGGCGGCTTTAGCCTTGTCGCGGGCTTCTTCTTCGCGAAAGCCAGCTTCTTCCCACTCGTCGATCTCGGCGAGTGAGTGCTCGGTGGAAGCAATGGCTTCTTCTTCGCGGATGGTGGTGATCCAGGCCTCAACGGCCTCTTTATATGCCTTCTGCAGTTGATCAAGTTCAGTGATTTCAATTTCCATTGTTCACCTCGTTAAAGGCGAAGGTAGAACGGGAGGATGAACGGACGATGTAATCCGGGAAGAAAACGATGGATTTAGGGCAGGGTAGGGTATCGCCGGAGGTGCGGGAGATTTGCGAGGGTCTTCCGGCGTCTGTTATAAGCGAGATATGCGCGAACTGCGCGATTGGATGCGCGAAAAAATGAGACGACGCCCTAGACGTGGACCGAATGACTCAGAGTCCACGGGCAAGAGCGGGCAAGAGCTGCCTGCTAACCAGCCTGCTCCTCTGAGACCATCGTACCCGGATGATGTGCCGGTGCGTGCTGCTGACCCTGTGGCCTCGACCGAACTGGATGCGATTGTGGCTGAACCTGCTGTTGTGCCGACGAATGTGGAGAACGTGCCGGCCGAGCCTAGGATGGTGGTGGAGACGCAGCCAGAGTCGCTGGCTACTCCTCCGGCGGAACAGGTCGCAGTGAAGTCTCCCAAGGGATATGTGGTGCTGGCGATTGGCTTGCCTGGGTCGGGGAAGACGACCTGGTATAAGCGGCGGGGAGTGACTCCGCTGTCGAGCGATCTGCTGCGGACGCTGCTGTTCGACGACATTACGGAACAGCGGTATCAGGGGCTTGTGTTCTCGACGCTCCGGAGTCTGCTGCGGGCTAGGCTGATTGCCAAGATGCCCTGGAACTATGTGGATGCCACGAACCTTTCGCCGCATGAGCGGAGGCAGTGGATTAAGATGGCCAAGAGCTTCGGGTATGAGGTGCAGGCGGTATTTTTTGATGTGCCGCTGGCGGTCTGCATGGAGCGGAATCGGAAGCGTGAGCGGGCTGTCACTGATGAAGTGATGCAGAAGATGGCCGAACGTCTGAAGCCACCCACGTTCAAGGAAGGTTTTGAGAAGATCACGGTGGTCAGGGTGAAGGGACAGCCAGGCAGCGAGCCTGCTGCGGTTGAACCTGCGCCGGAGGCTGCACAGTAAGTTCAGTGACAAGTTAGAGTAGAGGGCATGCCCACGGTTGGCGTCGAGTTCGCGAAGGTGAGCTACACGTTGGCTGGTGGGCGTGTTTTGTTGCGCGATATTTCGCTGCGGCTGGAGGCGGGAACGACTACGGCTCTGCTGGGGCGGAGTGGGTCGGGCAAGACGACGCTGCTGCGGATGATTAATGGGCTAGTGCGGCCTTCGTCTGGGCGGGTGCTGGTGGGGGATGAAGATGTGGGGGCGTCGGATGTAGTGGCATTGCGGCGGGGAATTGGGTATGTGATCCAGGAGACGGGCTTGTTTCCGCATATGACGGTGGAGCGGAATGTGGGGATGGGGCTGGAGCTGGCTGGGCGGCCGAAGGGGGAGATTGCGGCTCGTGCTCGGGAGGTGGTGGAGTTGGTGGGGATGGACTTTGGGGAGTTTCGGGGGCGATATCCGTGGCAGCTTTCGGGTGGGCAGAGGCAGCGGGTCGGGTTGGCTCGGGCGCTTGCTTTGGATCCTAAGGTGCTGCTGATGGATGAGCCTTTTGGGGCACTGGATCCAATTACCAGGGCTGAGATGCAAACCATGTTGCGGAGTTTGTTGGAGCGCGTGGGCAAGACGGTTGTGCTGGTCACGCATGATCTGGATGAGGCGCTTTATCTGGCTAGTCGGGTGGTTTTTTTGTCGGATGGGAACGTGGCGGCGGATCTGGAGCCAGAGCAGGTTGTTGGGTCGAATAATCCTTATGTAAAAGATTATGTTTCGGCTGTACATCGTGTGGTGTCGGCATGATGGCTTTTCTTCGGGATCAGGCGTGGGGGATCGCTCGACTGACGTTTGAGCATCTTTGGTTGACGCTTTCTGCGATGCTTTTGGCGGTGGCGATTGGTCTGCCGTTGGGGGTTTTGCTGACTCGGAAGCGGCGGTGGGCGGGGCCTGTGATTGGGTTTGCGAATGTGGTGCAGACGGTGCCTAGTTTGGCTTTATTTGGGTTGTTGTTGCCGGTGCCCTGGCTGGGGGAGAACGCTGCTCGGCTGGCGATTGTGGCGCTGACTGGGTATGCTCTGCTGCCGATTTTGCGCAATACGTATGCGGGGATTGGGAGTGTGGATGAGGCTTTGGTGGATGTGGCGAATGCGATGGGGATGACTGGGTGGCAGCGATTGATCAAGGTGGAGCTGCCGATTGCGGCTAGTGTGATTCTGGCGGGGTTGCGGACGGCTACGGTGACTTGTGTGGGGGTGGCTACGATTGCGGCGGCGATTGGGGCGGGTGGATTGGGGGAGCTGATCTTTCGCGGGGTGGCGAGTGTGGATAACCGGCTGGTGCTGGCGGGGGCGATTCCGGCGGCTTTGCTGGCTTTGGTGGCGGATGCGGGGTTGGGTTGGGTGGAGAAAAAAATGTCGGTGCGGCGGGCATGAGATTTTGCCTGTTTTTGGGAAAAAACGGTGGTTACTTAGCGGTTTTTTGTCTGGTAAGTGTGGTTTGTGGGCTGGTTTTGGGTGGTAGCTTTTTGGGGTGTGCTCCGCCTCGGTCGAGCCGGGTGACGATTGGGGCGAAGAACTTTACCGAGCAGGTGGTGCTGGGGGAGTTGCTGGCTCAGGAGATTGAGGCGGTGACGGGGCAGAGGGTGGAACGGCGGTTCTATCTGGCGGGGAGCTATATCTGTCAGCAGGCGCTGGTGAGTGGGCGCATTGATGGGTATGTGGAGTACACGGGGACGGCTTTGACGGCGATTCTGAAGCAGCCGCTGCCGCCGGTGGGGGAGCGGGATGAGGCGCAGGTCTTCCAGACGGTGCGGCGGCTGTACTGGCAGCGGTATGGGGTAAAGGTGGGACGGGGGCTGGGCTTTGAGGATACGTTTGCGATGGTGATTCGGGGGGATGATGCGCGGCGGTTGCGGGTGAGGACGATCTCGGATGCGGTACCGCATGCTCCGGATTGGAGGCTGGGGGTGGGGTATGAGTTTGAGCAGCGGCCGGATGGTTTGAAGGGGCTGGCGGAGACGTATGGGCTGAGGTTCAAGGATGCTCCGCGGACGATGGATCTGGGGTTGCTTTATCGGGCGCTGCAGAACGAGCAGGTGGATATGGTGGCGGGGAATTCGACTGATGGGCCGATTCGGGCGCTGGGATTTGTGGCGCTGGAGGATGATAAGCACTACTTTCCTCCGTATGAGGCGGTGCCGTTGGTGAGGGCTGATTCGTTGCAGCGGCATCCGGGGATTCAGGTGGCTCTGGATCGGCTGGCGGGGAGGGTGTCGGCTGAGGAGGTGCAGGGAATGAATGATGCAGTGGATGGACAGCATCGGGATGTGGGGGATGTAGTGCGGGAGTTTCGGAAGGGCAAGGGGTTGTGAGCGACCGCGGATTTGCGCGGATACACGGCGTAACGGTGATAAGAAGGATAAAGGCTGATAAGAGTTGATTGGATCTGGTTGATACGGCTTTAGGGCCGTTAGAACAGGTGGCAAATGCAAAGGCAACCGCAGGTCTTTCGACTCCGACGCGCAAAAGCGCGCGCGTCTGCTCAGGATGACGGATGTTTGGGGGGAGAGATTAGCTGAGGGTTGGAACGTTATCGGTTGAAAGGGTTTGAGTGCATTGGTAATGCTGAGTTCATCGGGGTCCTTCGACTTCGCTGCGCTCCGCTCAGGATGACAAGGTTTGGGGATGGCGAGATGTTTGTGCCGCGAGGTTGGAGTTAGTGGCAGGGATGAAGCAATTTTTTATGCGTGAAGGGGGAGCGATGGTTGAGCCTTGGTTGCGAGGGACACGGATGGAGGTGGATGCGGTTCGGCGTGGGGTTATTCATGCGCTGGAACTGGCATCGGAGGATGTTGCGAAGTGGTGTGAGGGGTTGAGTGACGAAGAGATGGAGGCTCGGCCGCTTGGGCTGCCTTCGGTGGGGTTTCAGCTGCGGCATATGGCTCGGTCGCTGGATCGGCTGCTGACTTATGCGGAGGGGCAGCAGCTGAGCGAGCGTCAGATGGAGGCTCTGCGGACGGAGATGGAGGGGATGAGTCGGGAGGCTTCGTTGATGGAGTTTGCCGAGGGTGTGGAGGTGTCGGTGGATCGGGTGATTGCGATTTCGCCGGAGAGCTTTGGCGAGAGGCGGGGGGTGGGGAAGAAGAATTTGCCTGCTAGTGTGGGTGGGTTGCTGGTTCATTGCGCGGATCATACTCAGCGGCATGTTGGGCAGTTGGTGACTACGGCGAAGGTCGTGGTGGGGATGCGGGCGTAGGTTGATCGGTGTGGGGGCACAGTGTGGGTCGGCCGGGTAGCGTGGAAAATCTGTCGTGGTGCGGAAAGATTCCCTCAGGGGCTAAAGCCCCGTCGAAATTAAGGCATTTTACGGCGCGACTAAAGTCGCGCCCTTTCAAAACAAGGACTTTTCAGAGACCTTTAAAGCACTATCGCCTCATGTTTTTTGACTATTTCGCTTTGAAGGCGGCTAGCATTTGTAGTTCGCGGGTGACGGTTTCTTTGGGCAAGGGGTGATAGGCGAGGGCTGAGGATTCCTTTTGGCCGGTGGTGAGGATCCATTCGAGGAATTCGGCGACGGCGGATTTGGTGGCGGGATCGGGGATCGACGCGGGGACGAGTAACCAGGTGAAGCTGGTGATGGGATAGGCGTCTCTGCCGGGGGCGTTGGTTAGCGAGGTGGTGGCCGTGGCTGGCTTGGAGGCGCTGGCGGCTGCGGCGAGTGTGATCGAGTTTGCCTGGACGAAGTTTCCGGCGGCGTTGCGTACGGTTCCGTAGGTAAGTTGGCGCTGGGTCGCGTAGGCGAGCTCGGTGTAGCCGATGGAGTTAGGTGTTGCCGCGACGGTGGCGGCGACTTCGTCGTTGCCCTGAACGCCGCGGCCGACGGGCCATTTGACGGTGGTGCCACTGCCGACGATGGCCTTCCAGTCGGGGTTGGTTTTGCTGAGGAAGTCGGTCCAGACGAAGGTGGTGCCGCTGCCGTCGGTGCGGTGGATGACGTTGATAGGGTCGCCGGGGAGGGGGACGTCGCGGTTGACGGCGCGGATGGCGGGGTCGTCCCAGGTGCGGATATTTCCGAGGTAGATGTTGGCGAGAATCTCGGGCGTGAAGCGGAGGTTGTTGCCGATTTGGGGCAAATGATAGATGGGGACGACAGCGCCGATGACGGTGGCGAACTGCAACAGCTTTGTGGGCATCTGGTTCATGTAGGCGTCGGAGAGGGCGACGTCAGAGGCGGCGAAGGTTATCTTGTTCTCGTAAAGCTGCTGGATGCCGGCCTCGGAGCCGATGCTGTTGTAGCTGATCTGAATGTCGGGGTGATGCTGGCGGAAGGACTCGATCCATATCTGGTAGAGAGGTGCGGGGAAGGTAGCGCCCGCGGCCTTAAGGATTCGGACCGGGCCTTTCGTGGGCGGGCTGGAGAGGGCGACGAGAAGCTTTCGGGTGATCTGGTCGGCGAGATCGCGACGGACGCCGGAGGGTGCGGATAGGCTGGGCGTGACGATATAGGACCAGAGAAGATCGCTGCCTTTGCCGATAAGTTGTGCGGAGAGGAAGCCGCTGTAGACAGGAAAGTTGCTGGCTGAACGGGGATTGATTGAGACATAGCCTCGGACCCAGCTCTCCATTCTGACTTGAAGGATTGCGTCGGCCTGGGTGGGATCGTCGACGATTTGGATGGAGTGGTCTTTTTGCAGATTGTCGATGATCAACTTGCGCACGGCGGTAGCGTCTGATTTTCCGTTGACGGTGTCGACGTAGATTTTTTTGACTTGGCGCAGGGTGTCGATGGTCTGGGTGTGTCCGGGCAGAGTTATGGCTCCGGTTAGGACGACGAGGAGCGCGAGAACGATGGATGTTGCGGCGCATCGTGGGAACGGCCGGAGATTGGAGGGTCGCTTCATGGATGGCTATGGTCTCCGTGGAAAGACTTCTTGCTGGGCCTAGCTGGGTCTCTGGCGGCGTCTCTGGCTCGTTGGAGCTCTTTGGCTGAGAAGGGTATCACCTGGTGGTGATTCCTGGGTGAAGGCCGGCTGGTGGATCATGGTCTGGTGCAAGTAAGATTGGATGCCATGAGCGTATTTTTTGCTGCGGGAAGTCCGACAACTGAGATGTCTGCTGCCGAGGTGAAGGCGGGCTTGTTTTCTGCGCTGGAAAAGCTGGGGGAACGGAAGAAGGTTCTGGCGGTGCCGCCGGACTTTACGCGGTTTCATTCGCAGAGTGGGGTGCTGACGGAGTTGGCATGGCAGTACTATGGCGCCCGGTTGACGGATGTGCTTCCGGCGCTGGGGACGCATAAGGCGATGACCGATGACGAGATTGCCACGATGTATGGGGCTACTCCGCGGGAGCTTTTTCGGGTGCATGACTGGCGCAATGATGTGGTGACGCTGGGTGATGTGCCGGGGGAGTTTCTGTATGACGTGAGTGAGGGGAAGGTGGACTACTGCTGGCCTGCACAGGTGAATAAGCTGCTGCGGGATGGTGGGCACGATCTGATTCTGTCGATCGGGCAGGTGGTTCCGCATGAAGTGGTGGGGATGGCGAACTATAACAAGAATATTTTTGTGGGGACGGGTGGGTCGATTGGGATTCATCGCAGCCACTTTCTGGGTGCGGTGTATGGGATGGAACGGATGATGGGGCGGGCCGATACTCCGGTGCGGCGGGTGTTGAATTATGCGAGCGATCACTTTGCGACGAATCTGCCGATTGTGTATGTGCAGACGGTGGTGGGGAAGAATGACGCCGGCAAGCTGGTGATGCGCGGGCTTTATATCGGTGACGATGTCGAGTGTTTTGAGTTGGCTGCGGGGCTGAGCTTGAAGGTTAAACTTTAAGATGATGGATCGGGAGATCAAGAAGGCCGTGGTGTTTCTTGATCCGCATGAGTTTCGGAGTACGTGGCTGGGGAATAAGAGCGTGTATCGGACTCGGATGGCGCTGGCGGATAATGCGGAGTTGATTGTGCTGGCTCCAGGGGTGCATGAGTTTGGCGAGGATGGGGCGATCGATGTGCTGATTCGGAAGTATGGGTACTGTGGGACGCCGAAGACTCTTGAGCTGGTGAAGGAAGATCCGGCGCTGGCGGGGAATTTGAGCGCGGCGGCTCATTTGATTCATGGGTCGAGCGAGGGGCGGTTCACGATTCGGTATTGTCCGGGGCATCTGACTCGCGAGGAGATTGAGAGCGTTCACTTTGAGTATGGGGATCTGGCGACTTATATGGCAAAGTATGATCCGGAGAAGTTGAAAGATGGGTGGAATGTTGTGGATGGGGAGGAGATTTTCTATATCTCGAATCCGGGGCTTGGGCTTTGGGCTTATGAGGGAAGGTTTAAGGATTAAGGCGGCGTGATGAAGGGAAGCATTCCCTCAGGGGCTAAAGCCCCAACTATTGGTGTGATTTGCGGCGCGGCTAAAGCCGCGCCCTTTCAAAACGGATTCGACTCGGAACTTATTTGAGAGTGTCCTTGATGGATGGATGTATGAGGAGAGTTGTGTTGCTTTCGAAGGTTAGTGCGGTATTGGCGGTCTTGGTTGGTTCGGTGGCTGCTGTCGGGCAGACGGTAACAATACCGGCGAACTGGGTTGGTTCGTGGGCTACCTCGCAGCAGTTGCCTGAACCGCAGAACTCGCTTTCGGCGGAGGATCTGCAGGACGCTACGCTGCGGCAGATTGTTCATCTGTCGGTGGGTGGACCCGAATTGCGGGTGCATGTGTCGAATGCGTTTGGGAAGGCTCCGCTGCATTTGACTGCGGTGCATGTGGCGCGGCCTTCGGCTGCTGGTGGTGGTGCGATTGATCCGGCCAGCGATAAGGCGCTGACGTTTGGCGGGGCGCAGGATGTTACGGTTCCGGCGGGGGCGGAGTTTATCTCTGATCCGGTTGCGTTTCCTGTGGGCGCGCTGTCGGATTTGGCGATTACGCTGCATGTGGATTCGGCTCCGGCTTCGCAGACGGGGCATCCGGGGTCGCGGGCGACTTCTTATTTGGCACATGGGGATTTGGTTTCGCCAGCGACTTTGCCCGATGCTAAGAAGGTGGAGCACTGGTATCAGGTTTCGGGTGTCGATGTGGCTGAGGCTGTGCCGGGGGCTTCTGTTGTGACGCTGGGGGATTCGATTACGGATGGTCATGGCGCGACGACGAATGGGAATGATCGCTGGCCGGATGTGCTGGCGCGGCGGTTGCAGTCGGACAAGAAGACGCAGACGGTTGGGGTTTTGAATGCGGGGATTGGGGGCAATCGGGTGCTGCTGGATGGGCTGGGGCCAAATGCGCTGGCGCGGTTCGATCGCGATGTGGTGGCTCCGGCTGGGGTGCGTTATGTGATTGTGCTTGAGGGTGTCAACGACCTGGGGACGCTGACGCGTGATGGCGAGGTTGAGCAGGCGGAGCATGATGCTCTGGTGCATCGGATTCTGGCGGCGTATGAGCAGATGGCTCTGCGGGCTCATGCCCATGGGATCAAGGTGCTTGGGGCGACGATTCTGCCTTATGGGGGGTCGGGGTACTACCACCCGGGGCCTGCGAGTGAGGCTGACAGGCAAGCGATCAATCACTGGATTCGGAGTTCGAAGAGCTTTGACGCGGTTGTGGATTTCGACAAGGTGATGCGTGATCCGGCGAATCCGACCAAGATGCTGCCTGCGTATGACTCGGGGGATGGCCTGCACCCGTCGGCGGCGGGGTACAAAGTGATGGGTGAGGCTATTCCGCTTTCACTGTTTGCTTACTAGCGACCACCGATTGACGCGGAGATGCGCGGATAAAAGGCGTAACAGTGATCAAAGAGATAAAGGCGAATAAGAGCAAGAAAAGATTGGTACAGGCAAAAACTCTCTGAAGAGTTGCCCTTTATAGGCAAGAGTGAGTATGCTGGGACGGTTGAAAGTGGTTAGACCAATCGATTTTAATGAAGAAGGGTGTGGGCGATGGCTGAGGGATTGAGGCTTCCTAAGTTTTCGGTGGGGGTGGGTGACCGGTTTGCGCATCAGGCGAAGGCGCAGCTTGCGGCTTGTGTGATGGCCGACGAGGCAGGGGTCGAGGTGTCGCCGGTGTGGAACAAGTCGAACCGGGAACACATGATTATTGGGTCCGAGCCCAGCCAGACGCGTGTGGCTGCCGATGCGGCAGTGAAAGAGTTGGGGTGGAAGAAGCCTTACTTTCTGGATGCGGACCACATCAATCTGAAGACCGTGGAGCGGTATCTGGCGCCTTGCGACTTCTTTACGCTGGATGTGGCGGAGATGATTGGCAAGCCGGCGGACGCGAAGGATGTGGCTGCGTTTGTGAAACGGCATCCGGAGCTGGTGGGAACGGTGACGATTCCGCATATCGACGAGCCTTTTAAGACGGATGAGGCGTTTGTGACGGGCGTGGCGAATAAGTTTCTGGCTGCGGTGCAGGATGCGGGGCGGATTTACCGTTTTCTGGTGGAGAAGAAGGGTGCGGGGAACTTTGTGCCCGAGGTCTCGATGGATGAGACGGACTATCCGCAGACTCCGGTGGAGTTGCTGATTATTCTGGCCGCGATTGCGGATGAGAAGATTCCGATTCAGACGATTGCGCCGAAGTTTACGGGACGGTTCAACAAGGGCGTGGATTATGTGGGCGATGTGCCGCAGTTCACGAAGGAGTTCAACGAAGACCTGGCGGCGATTGCGTTTGCGATCAAGACGTATGGGCTGCCGGAGAATCTGAAGCTGAGCGTGCACTCGGGGTCGGACAAGTTTTCGATCTATAAGCCGATTCATGATGCAGTGAAGAAGTTTGGCGCTGGCGTGCATTTGAAGACGGCTGGCACGACCTGGCTGGAGGAACTGATCGGACTGGCTGAGGCTGGTGGATCGGGGCTGGAAATTGCCAAGGAAGTTTATGCGGAGGCATATGCGCATCGCGAGGAGTTGTGCGCTCCGTATGCTACGGTAATCGATATCGATCCGGCGAAGTTGCCGTCGCCGCAGGAGGTGAATGGCTGGACCAGTGAGCAGTTCACGTCGGCGCTGCGGCATGATCAGAGCAACAAGGCTTACAACCCGAGCTTTCGGCAACTGCTGCATGTGGGCTTCAAGGTGGCGGCTAAGATGGGTGATCGCTACCTGAAGGCGTTGGAGGCCAATGAAGCAGTCGTGGCGCGTAATGTTACGACGAACCTTTTTGATCGCCACATCAAGCCGGTTTTTCTAGGACAATAAGAGCCGGGAAGTAGGGAGTAGAAGGCGGAGAGGACTGTTCTGAATGATTGTGGTGCTGATGGGGGTGACCGGGTCGGGGAAATCGACGATCGGGACGCTGCTGGCTGAGCGTACCGGCGCAGTGTTTGCCGATGCGGACGATTATCACCCGGCGGCGAATAAGGAGAAGATGGCCGCGGGGCATCCGCTGAATGATGAGGATCGGCAGCCGTGGCTGGAGACTCTGAATCGGCTGATGCGAGGGTGGTTCGAGGCGGGAAAGAATGGGGTGCTGGCTTGCTCGGCGCTGAAGGAGAAGTATCGGGCGACGCTGGCGGCGGGAATGCCGGCGGGCGCGGTGAAGTTTGTTTGGCTGGATGGATCGCGGGATCTGATTTCAGAGCGGCTTTTGGAGCGTCATCATGAGTTTATGAATCCGAAGCTGCTGGAGAGCCAGTTGGAGACCCTGGAGCCACCGAAGGATGCTTTGCGTATAGTGAATGATCGTAGCCCGAAGGAGATTGTGAGCCAGATTCTGGAGTACGTCTCGTCGGAGCCAGTTTGGTAAAAAAGATCGAGTAAAGACCGGTAATAAAGAAGAGTAGAAAGTGAGAGAGGAAATTTTCGATGGGGCATTCGTTGTTTGATCTGAAGGGTAAGACGGCAGTGGTGGTGGGGGGGACGTCCGGCATTGGACTGGCGATGGCCATTGGGCTGGCGGAGGCGGGTGCTGACGTGGTGGCGAGTTCGCGCCGTGCTGAGCAGGTCGAGGAGGCCGCCAAGGCGATTGAGGCCAAGGGGCGGAAGTCGCTGCGGCTGACGTCGGATGTGAGCGACCGGGCATCGCTAGAGGCGCTGCTGGATGGGACGGTGAAGGCGTTCGGGAAGGTCGATATCCTGATCAACTCGGCGGGGAAGATCAAGCGGGAACCTACACTGACGGTGTCCGAAGAGACCTGGGACGACATTATGAATACGAACGTCACCGGGACGCTGCGGGCTTGCCAGATCTTCGGGAAACATATGCTGGAGCGCGGGTATGGGCGGATCATCAATATTGCTTCGCTGAATACGTTTGTGAGCCTGAAGGAAGTAACGGCTTATGCGGCGAGCAAGGCGGCCGTGGGTGCGCTGACGAAGTCGCTGGCTGTGGAGTGGAGTGCTAAGGGTGTCACGGTGAATGCGATTGCTCCGGGGGTGTTTCGGACGGCGCTGAACCAGAAGCTGCTGGATGAGAGTGAGCGGGGTAAGGAGTTGTTGATGCGGACTCCGATGGGACGGTTTGGGAAGACGGAGGAATTGGTGGGATCGGCGATTTATTTGGCCAGCGATGCTTCGGCTTTTGTGACTGGGGAGATTTTAGTTGTGGATGGTGGGTTTTTGGCTAGTGGTGTGAACCAGTAGTTTATTTCTTGCAGGTGAAAGCCCCGGATTTTTGCCGGGGCTTTTCTGGTTCTGTTAGTGGGCTGCTACTGGCTTATCAAGTCCGAGTAATTGGACAGCGTTGTCGTGAAAGATTTGCTTTTGTTCGTCCACGGTGAGTCCGAGGGAGCGGACGGCCTTTACGGCTTCGTCGGGAGTATAGACGGGCCAGTCAGAGCCGAAGAGGATGTGGTTGGTGCCGACTTTGCGCATCGTCCAGACAAGTTCGGGCTGAACGGGAGATCCGGCGTAGGTGGGGGCGATGGCGGATATGTCGAACCAGACGTTGTCGACCATGCCTAGGCGTCGGATGAGTTCGAAAGAGACGGCTTCGCGGAAGTGAGAGAAGCCCATGTGGGCGAGGACGATTTTGGTTTTGGGGTGCTGGACGGTGAGGAGGAGGAACTTGCCCATCTCGCTTGCGTCCCACGGCTTGTAGGAGTCGAAGAGGACGACGAGGTTGAGTTCGCCGCACTTTTCGACGACGGTGCCTACGTCGGGATCGGATACGTCAAAGTTTTGGGTGTTGGGATGGAGCTTGACCTCTTTGGCGCCGAGTTTGGCGACGCGATTGAGTTCGTCGAGGGCTGCTTGCTTGTCTGCTGGATGTACGGAGACGACAGGGTAGAAGTGGTTAGGAGATGCTGTTGCAGCGGCGATGACGGCATCGTTTTGCTGACGGGTCTTTTCGGGTTGTCCCTGACGGGCGATGACGATGAGGGCGCTTTTGGCTACTCCGGCAGTGGTGTCCAGTGTACGGAGAGCATCGGTGCCGACGGGTTGGGTTGGTGTGAGACCGTCGGCCTCGCCGAGGCGGAGGTGTGCATGGGCGTCGATGATGGGACCTTTGTACTCTTGTGTGGTTTGGGTGCGCGCTTGAAGAGTGGCGCACAGAAAAGCCGCGGTTACGGCGCAAAGATGTTTCCTGTTCATCCTCTGGATCCCTCAGTTGGAAATTAGGCGCAAACAATCATGCTAACTGTTGCCGAGGCTAGGACGAGGTCACTAACTGGGTGCGTCTCAAGTGTGTTCTGCGAGGGACGATGGAAGAGAGAAGGTTCCATCGACGATTTCGAGGAAGGTTCGCTCTTCGCGAAGGATCAGGCGCTTTGTCTGTGCCATGAGAAAGTTTGTACGAGCTTCGGGATCGGATCTCAGGCGGGCTCGGTAATTTTCGTAGGCAGCGAGAGTATCGAAGGCGATCAAACCCCAGGCGATATCGTTGGTTCCTTCGTGGGGGAGAAAGTAGCCGATGAGATGTCCTCCGCAACGAGGGATGATGTGGCTCCAGTTTTCTGCATACTTGTGGAATTCGTCTCTTTGGAACGGGTCGATCTGGTAACGGATGAAGCATGTGATCTTCATGGAGTTCCTTTCGGTGGGAGATACAGTTTGTGGGGCATATACGAGCTTTGGTGAGGCAAAGACTGCGGCGAGGATGCCAATGGCTTCGCGGCGATTGATTTGGTTGTCGAGATGAGGCTTCGCGGGAGGCATGTACGCAGTATGGCGATTACTGGACATGCATGATTCGTTTGCTGTCAAATAATGGATGTCGAGGTAAACCGTAATGACAGTGCATACGATTGCAGCAGCGATTGGGGAACCGGCGCGGGAGCGGATGCTCTATTGCCTGATGGATGGGCATGCCAGGACCAGTACGGAGCTTGCTGTGGTGGCTGATGTGAGTCCATCGACTGGGAGTGTCCATCTGAATCGCCTGAAGGCAGCTGGTCTCGTGAAGGTGTCGGTGCAGGGAAAACATCGTTATTACAGTCTGGATGGGAGTGAGGTGGCGCAGACGCTCGAGGCGCTGAGTGTACTGGCGGGTACTCCACGAAAGAAGTTTGTGCCCAATACTCCTAGTCGATTGTGTGCAGCGCGGACGTGTTATGACCATCTGGCTGGTACGGTGGGTGTCTCGTTACATGATCGCTTGAAGGCGATGGGATGTTTGCGCGAGAAGGATGGCGATCGTGCGTATGATCTGACGCCGAAGGGGATGAAGTTGTTTGAGTCGTTGGGTGTTGATCTTGAGGCGACGTTGAGTTTGCGACGACGGTTTGCGTTTCCGTGTCTGGATTGGAGTGAGCGACGGCCTCATCTTGGTGGTGGGCTGGGGGCGGCTTTTTTGAAGGTAGCGCTGAAAAAGAAGTGGGTTTCGCAGGATTTAGACAGCAGGGCTCTTGCTGTTACTGGTGTAGGACAGCGTGAGATGCTGAGTCAGTTTGGGCTTCAGATCGAACGAAGCGGCAGGGTGTAGAGACGTTCCGGTTGGTTAGCCTAGCCACTTGGGGTTGGCGGCGGTGCCGTCGTATTGGGCGGAGGTTTTGAAGAGTTCGAATTTGCCATCGATGGCGGCTTCGCGGGTGCGGGCTAGGATGGCGGCGATCTGGGTGTCGGTGAGGGGTTTGAAGGTGCGGGCGGCGGTTAGGGCTTGATCGAGGATGGTGGGGGAGTCGATGCCGGTGATGACGACCGAGACTGGTTGGGTGAGGCCGTAGTGAAGGGCTTCGATGGGTTCGACTGTTTTGCTGTCGAGGATGTGGTGGTCGCCGAAGGTCTTCATGGCGAGGACGCCGATGCCTTGCTTGAGCGCGACGGGGATGACTTCGTGGGTGAAGGAGCGGAAGTGGGCGTCCATGACGTTGATGGGCATCTGGATCGTGTCGAAGTGGAAGCTGTGTTTTTGGGCGGTTTCGAGCATGCGGAGGTGGACGGCGGGGTCCTTGTGGCCGGTGAAGCCGATGTAGCGGATCTTGCCGGCTTGCTTGGCGAGGACGGCGGCTTCGATGGCTCCGTTGGGGGCGAAGATGCGGTCGGGGTCTTCCATGCGGATGACTTCGTGGAATTGGACGAGGTCGATGGTGTCGGTTTGGAGGCGGCCGAGGGACTGCTCGAGCTGCTTGTTGTAGGAGTCTTTGGTGCGGCCGTCCATTTTGGTCATGAGGAAGACCTTGCTGCGGTAGCCGTCTCGGAGGGCGTGGCCCATGCGGACTTCGCTGAGGCCATCGTTGTAGTCCCAGCAGTTGTCGAGGAAGGTGATGCCGCTGTCGACGGCTTTGCGGATCAGGGCGATGCTCTCGTCGGGGTTGGATTGTTTGCCGATGTGGTAGCCGCCGAGGCCGATGGCGGAGACGCGCTCGCCCGTGGTGCCGAGGTCGCGATAGATCATGCCGGGGGCTTCGGGGCGGGTGGTGGCTTTGGCGGGAGATTGCGCGATCGATGTGCGGGTGGCTGCGGCGACTCCGGCGGCGGCTGCGGATTTGAGGAAGCTGCGGCGTTCCATAGGGCTTCCACCTCTCTGGTTTGAGGGGTTGGATGCTTCAGGGGAAGGTGGAGATGGTTTGGCGAGAGGTTCGCGCTTCCGCGCGAATGACCCACTCATGCGATGAGACCGCAGGAATGGGGCACCCAAGTCGTGGGGATCATTTTATGTATGGGCCACCCGCCCGGCTCAACCTGGGTACCTGTTCCTCATTTTGTATTTGGATGCAAAAAGGTTTCAGTCGCGTTTTTCTGCACCTTGAATGGAGTCGCAGATTTCTTATCGGAACTGAACTTGGAGAAGGTAGCGGGGTTGTCTTTGAAGTGCTTCTCCAGTGTTTGAATTCTCGTGCCATCAGCGGGATGGTCGGAGAGAAGCTGTGGGATTTGCGCGGCGTTCGCATTCTGAAAATCTTGAAACAGCCATGGCAGACCCCAAGGATTAAAACCTGCTGCTGCGCAAATATCCGAGCCAGTTACGTCCGCGTTCGATTCGGCCTCGCGCGAATAACCAAGCGAGTGCAACCTGCCGAGCAGCGCGATTGCGATAAGGTGGGCTCGTGTCGGTCCCAGCAGTATTGCGGCCTCTATTTCATGCCTTTCGATCCTCTTCTCTTTTTCCATGAGCGTAACGCCATCTCGATGAATCGTGTGAGAGACCTCGTGGCAAAGGGTTCCGGCTAATTCCTCTGTGTTCTTCACAAAGTACAGGAGGGAGTCCACTACATACACATTGCCGCCGGGCGTTGCGAACGCATTGGGTTGGGATTCATGGACAATAATGAATTTAAAAGGATGAGGGTAGCGGGGTTGGGCCGCACGCGAGATCGCGTCCGCTATCGGTTTCAAACTCTCGTATAGCGGAGAGGATTCGACGATCTCTCCCTTGGCCAACAATTGTTTGTAAGCCTCTTGACCGAGTTCAGTTTCCTGATCGGTCACTGGTTCGGGACGGGGAGCCTGTGCTAAGGATGTTGTGAAGAGGATGGCGAGCATCAGTCCTACACGCAATCCGAGTTTCGAGACTTGCGACTTCGCCATTTTCATCCCGTGTCTCCGTCGAGAGTTCATGCGTCTGAGTGGCAGGACTGTAGATTGCAGTGCCAATGGTTGTCAATTATATGGGCGGTCTTATGGCGAGATTAGGAGATCGGTCTCACTGGCAGTTTACATTCCCACCCTTCGCAAAAAGCGCGAAGGATGGGGCACCCGAGCGTTTGTGGTTAGTTGAGATTTGGAAGGGTGGGCCACCCGCCATCCAGCGTTTTGGTTGAGTTAAGTGCTATCCGGTCTGTGGTGAGATTTATCGGTGGGGATTGGAGAGCGGTTCGCGCTTCGCGCGAATGTCCCACTCATGCGATGAGACCGCATGAATGGGGCACCCGAGTCGTGGGGATCATTTTATGTATGGGCCACCCGCCCGGTGAAGATTAAGTGAGAGTGCATCGTAGCGATGCACTCCTTATTGGGCGGGTTTTCCGGGTGGGGGTGGGATGGTTATGTCGAGGGGAGTGACTTTGCCCAGGGCGTCGAGGGTGGGTTTGATCTCGGACTGGTTGCCTACTACTACGATTCCTAGTTTGGATTGGTCTACGTATTTATTGGCTACGCGGGTGATGTCGGCGGCGGTGACCTTTTCGATGCCGGTCTTGTACTTCTCGAGGAAGTCGGCGGGGTAGCCGTAGAAGGCTAGCGTGACCTGCTCGCCGAGGGTCTTTTCGGGGGCGTCGTAGTGAAAGATGAAGGAGTTCAGGAGCTGGTCTTTGGCTTTGGCTAGCTCGGCCGGTGTGGGTGGGACGGTCTTGAGGCGGTTGATCTCTTCGAGCATGGCCTTGGTGGCGTCGACGGTTGAGGCGCTCTTGGTGCCGGCGATGACGTAGAAGATGCCGGGGTGGTCGTAGGAGGCGCCGAAGCTGCCGTCGACCGAGTAGGCGAGGCCTAGCTTGGTACGGACGTTCTGGACGACGCGGGAGCCGAAGCCGCCGGAGAAGATTTCGTTCATGACGCTGAGGGCGTAGTAGTCGGGGTTGCTGCGCTCGGTGCCGAGGCCGACGATGAGGACGTTGGACTGGTTGACGTCATCCTTTTCGGCGAAGTTGACGCCGGGCTTGGGGTCGGTGAAGGTGAATTTCTCGGACTGGAAGGCGGTGCCGCGGGGTAGGTGCTCGAAGGCGGCGCGGAGCTTGGCTTCCATGGCGGCGGAGTCGAAGTCGCCGGAGACGGAGACGATCATATTGTTGGGGACGACGGTGCGCTGGTGCCAGGCCTTGAGGTCGTCGAGCGTGACGGCGCCGATGGTGGCGTACTCGGGCTGACGGGCGTAGGGGCTGGTGGGGCCGTAGACGAGCTTGACGGCTTCGCGGATGGCGATGCCGCTGGCGTCGTCGTTGCGGCGGGAGATGCCGCTGGCGATCTGGCGCTTGCCGAGGGCGAGTTTGTCAGCCTTGAAGTTGGGGTTGAGGAGAAGATCCATGGTGGCGGCGAAGACGGTGTCGAAGTCGCCCTTGAGGCTGGACCAGTGGACGGATGTGGACGCGGAGCCGCCGGAGGTTTCGATGCTGGCGGCCTTGGCTTCGAGCTTGTCATCGAGCGCGTCGCCGTCGATGGTTGCGGTACCGCTGGTGCGCCAGGTATGGCCGTAGAGGGTTACGAGGCCGATTTTGTCGGCGGGTTCGTCACGGCTGCCTCCGCGAATGAGGATGCCTCCGTTGATGAAGGGGAGTTCGTGGTCTTCCTGGAGAAAGATGACGAGGCCGTTGGAGAGCTCGATGCGCCTGGGCTGTTCGGGCTTGAAGGCGTGGAGCGGCGGGATGGGAATCTTTGTCCAAGGCTGGGCGGCCGCGGGAGCCGATGACGCGGTCTTAGCCGGCGCAGGCGCGGTTGCCGTTTGCGCGAAGGCTGTGGGCGCGGCGATTGCGATGGCCAGGGCAGTGGTGAGAATGTGGTTCAATCCTTTTGCGAAACGATTCACTCAGCACCTCCCGTGCTCTGCGCCGGCTTTTGCGGCTCTACGTATTCGATCCGTGCGCTGGTGCGGTTGCTGTCGACGAAGATATTGTTGGCAACGCGGCGGACGTCGGCTTTGGTGACGGCGTCGATTCGGTCAAGTTCGCGGAAGAGCTGACGCCAGTCGCCATAGCGGGTTTGGTATTCGGCTAGCTGGTGGGCCAGACCTTCGTTGTCGGCGAGGCCGCGGAGGAGGTCGGCGCGGGCGCGGGTTTTGAAGCGGGCCAGCTCTTCGTCGGTGACGTCCTCGTTCTTGAGGCGGTCGAGTTCTTTGTGGATGGCGGCGCGCATCTCGTCGGGGTTGTGACCGGGAAGGGGTACGGCGTAGAAGGCGAAGAGGCCGGGGTATTTTTCTCCGGGGAATCCGCTGAAGCCCTCGGCGGTGGCGGCGATCTTCTGGTCGCGGACGAGGGAGCGGTAGAGGCGGGCGGTGCGTCCGTTGGAGAAGATGTCGGTGATGGCGTCGTAGACGGAGTCATCGGGGTCGCGGTAGTCTGGGCGGTGGTAGCCCTCGATGTAGAAGGGCTGAGTGGCTTCCTTGATGACAACGGACTTTTCAGCAAACTGCGGTGGTTCGATGGTCGTCATGGGCTCGGGCTTGGGGCCGGCGGGGATCTTCGAGAAGTAGCGCTCGAGGATGGGCATGGCCTCGCTGGCTTTGACGTCGCCGACGACTGCGATGACGATGTTGGAGGGGACGTAGTACTTCTTGTGGAAGGCCTCGGCCTCGGTGGCGGTTACCTGGCTGATCTCGCTCTCCCAGCCGACGCCGCTGCGACCGTAGGGGTGGGCGACGTAGGCCGTGGCAAGGAACTGCTCGATGAGGCGGCCGATGGGCGAGGAGTCGGTGCGCATGCGGCGCTCTTCCTGGACGACGTCGCGCTCCTTGTAGAACTCACGCTGGACAGGCTGGGCTATGCGCTGGCTCTCAAGGTAGGCCCAGAGCTCGAGACGGTTGGAGGGCATGGACCAGAAGTACTGGGTGGAGTCTTCGGCGGTGGAGGCGTTGATGCCGGTGGCGCCTTGCTGTTCGGCTATCTCGGAGAACTGGTTGGGTATGACGAACTTCTGGGCTTCGGCCTGGGCGTCCTCAAAGGCCTTTTTTAGCTGGGCAAGTTTGGCGGGGTCCTGGCCGACGAGTTTGCGCAGCTCGGCGTCGTAGGCTGCGTAGGCGATTTCGACTTTGGCGAGGGCCACTTTTTCGGCGGGGTAGTTGGAGGTGCCGATCTCGGTGCTGCCCTTGAAGGCCATGTGTTCGAACATGTGGGCGAGACCGCTGGCGCCCTGGGGGTCGTCGGCTGAGCCGGCGTCGACGAGGGTGTAGAAGCTGAAGACGGGGGCCTCGGGCCGCTCGGAGACGATGAGGGTGAGGCCGTTGGGCAGCACCTTGACGGTGGTTCGTTTCTCGAAGCTGGCCAGGTCTTGTGCCGGAGCGCCAGAACACAAGGCCATTCCGAGCATAACTGTAGCCGCTACTAAACTTCGTACTCGCACAGAACTACCTCCAGGGGATTACAGCCAGAAGACCTACTATACCGGAGCAGGGAACAGGGTCTTTCCTTTCGACGAACAGACTCCAGAATAGCTGTTGTCCTTAAAGAAAAAAACTCCCGGAGCACCTTGAATTGCGGGGTGCTCCGGGAGTTTAGGTGGTTTGTTTAGAAGAGGATGCGACCGCCAACCTGGATGACGCGTTGGCTGCCACCGCTGCCGGTGATCTGTCCGTAGGTCGAACTGTTCATCGCAGACGAAGGAGTGCCGAGGTTCACGAGGTTGAAGACGTTGGACACCTCACCACGGAACTGGAACTGGAGCGATTCGCGGATGTGGAAGCTACGGAAGAGCGAAGCATCAACATTGCGATAGCCGGGATCGTCAAGCTGCGCGGGACGCTCGTTGCCGAGCAGCCCCGATGGGCTAAGACCGGCGCATCCGGCATCGGTTCCCGGGCGGCAGTAGGCCGTGGTATCGAACCACTGCTTCATCTCCGCAACGCGCGAGCTTTGAGGTAGCGTGTGAGGAGACTTGCCAGGGATGATGCTCGGGCGATTGTTGCCAAGACCCGAGAAGTAGTTGTCGTTTCCGGTGGTCACTGTGAAGGGCTGGCCGCTATTTGCCGTCCAGATACCCGTGACCGTCCAGCCATTGAATGCGGTCCTGACGAACCGGTTGTAACCGTCGAAGTAGTCGGGCTTCCAGACGAAGGACATCGTCATCATGTTGCGACGGTCCTGGTCCGAACGCTGGCGGTACTCGAGTTGGGCGAAGTTGGCGTCTACAAAGGTACCGTTGAGGCCACTGGTGCTGTCGAGTGTGTTGCTCTGCAGCGTCTTGCTCCAGGAGTAGTAGCCACGTGCGCTGACGCGATGCGTAAGGCGCTGCTCCAAGGTGACCTGAATGCCGTTGTAGTTGGAGTTCTGGTTGGAGCGAATGACCCACACGTTGCTGTACATCGGACTGGCTGCCGAGTTACCGAACATGGAGTTGAGGGGCCGGCGATTATTGACTGTGCTGCTGCTGTTGCCATAGCCGCAAGCCTTGGTGGTATCGGCGCAGCTTGCGCCGCTGGCACCCGTCGCGTTGAGGTTGAACTGCGGTCCGTTGATGTCGTTGTAGAGCGGAGTCTTGCGATTGAGCGATCCCACGTAGTAGATGCTCATCGCGAAGCCGTTGGTGAACTGTTGCTGGACGCCGAAGTTGAGTTGCATGGAATAGGGCCAACGATAGTTGGGATCCATTGTCACAACCTGGTTCAGTGGAAGGAACGTTGCAGCGCTGTTCTTGTAATCGAACATCAGTTGTGGATATGGGTTTACGCCTCCCGGAAACTCGGTTGGATCGTTTGAGTAAGGATGCGTGAGTGAAGTGACCTTGGTGTATCCGCTATTACGGACAGCGAACGGGGCGTAGTTCGAGGGGAATTCCCACTCGTTGCCCGATATACCGCCGAAGAATAGACCGGCGGCGCCGTGGAAGACGGTTTTGCCATTGTTGAACGGATCATAGGCAAAGCCCAGACGAGGCGAGACGTGGTTGAGGGGAGTGAACGCGCCGCCAACCGGCACGCCGGGATCGCCGGGGAAGAGCATACCAAGAGGGGCAAGTTTTGTGGCGGTGCCGATGATGCTGACGTTCTGGTATGCATGCGACTGCACGCCGGGGGTGAAGTTCGACGTCATGTGCTGGGGATCGGTCGGCGCCTGCTGCCAGTCGTAGCGGACACCGAGGTTGAGGGTAAGGTTGGTGAGGATACGCCAGTCGTCCTGAGCAAAGGCGCCGAAGGAGTACCAGTTGGCGTTTGCGTAGAGGCCGGTGTCCTGTCCCATACCGCTTGGAACGCCCATCATGAAGTCTGACAAGCCGTTGGTCGTACGGGCAAACTTCGCCCCGTTGGTGGTCGAGAAGGTGAACGAGCCGTAGTTATTGAGTGAGGTAAGCTGGAAGTCCTTCTCCAGACCTGCTTCACCGCCGAGGTAGAGAGAGTGCTTGCCGCGGGTTGTGCTGAGCACGTCGCGAGCGTTGTAGACGTTAGCGCCAGCCTTGGGACCCGTGATGGCTTGAATGAGATGGAAACCCTCCACGCCAGTTACGTTGATATCAGAGAGTGAGGGTGAACCCACAACTCCGAGGTCCGAGCCAAAGTCGGCCAGGGTCTTCTTGGTAGGATCGCCCGAAACAGGGTCACGGCCGCCATTCTGACGGGTGTAGTTGAGCCAGAACTGATTGACTGTGCGCGAGTTTACTGTCCAGACATCACCAATATTTGCGTTTTGCTGCTTGTTAGCGTAGTTGGAGTAGGACCATTTCTGGGTGAATCCACCGAGGTTGGTGCGGATGCTGTAGTTGAGGAGGAAGTAGCTGAGGCTGAGACGGTGCGAAGGCGTGATCTGGTGATCGGTCTTGATCAGATACTCTTCGTTCTGCTCAGGCGTGGGCTCGAGTACGCGATAGGTGTAAGGCGTATCGCCGGTTCGGAATGGCTGCTTGGTCTCGGTATTTAAAGCTGTCGTGAGGTACTTCACGATGTTGACGGCTGTTGGATCGAGCCTGCTCTGCGGAATGACGTTGTTTGCGAACGGCTGGCCCGTAACGGGATCGCAGACCAGGAACTTGAGGTTGGTGTTGTCAGCGGTCGAGGGTGTATCCGTGCACTTTGTAATGTCCGTCGGCATATTCTCAGTGAAAATGCCACCGAGCTGGGCAGCGCTTGGAAGATTACCGCTGTTTGTGGCAGTAGTTCTAAAGCGGTAGCCGCCAAAGCTACCAAAGAAGAAGTCTTTGTCGCGACGGATTGGACCGCCCAATGTGGCACCAAAACGATGCAGATTATAGGGGCTCTTGACGGCGCCTGCTCCGGCATTGTGTGCCACCGCGTTGAAGTTTCTGTCGCGGTAGAACTCGAAGGCCGAACCGTGGAAGTTGTTGGTGCCGCCTTTGGTGATGACGCTGACGACAGCGGCAGAGTAACGGCCAAGCTGAGCGCTGTAGTTGTTGGTGACCACGTTGAACTGACTGACTGCGTCAGGGTTGGGAATCTGGTTGCCGCTATTTCGGAGACCAGTCATGTTGAGACCGCCGTCGAGGTAGTACGACACCTGGCCGACGAAGCCGTCAGTCGATCCATTTGCGAGGACCTTGATCTCCTGATAGCCGAGGTTGTTGACGGTTTGGACGTTTTGGACGCCGGGTACAAGTTGGAGGAGGCGATCGACGTTGCGGTTGACCAGCGGAAGGTTTTCGATCTCGACGTTCGAGACGGTTTGGCCGAGGGTGGAGTTGCCGGTGTTTACGAGGGGCACATCGGCCGTGACGTTGACGGTCTCGGTTGCGGTACCGATATCGAGAGAAAGCGACAGTTCTGCGTTCTGCATGACCGCGAGGACAACGCCGCTGCGCACCAAGGACTTGAACCCAGGTGCCGATACAGAGATTTTGTACGGACCGACGGGAAGGAACTCCTCGCGATAGGAGCCATCGCCCTTGACTTTAGCGACGCGGACGAAGTTGGTGTCTGTCTGCGTGAGAGTGACGGTTGCGTTGGGGACGACGGCGCCGGTGGAATCGGTGATGTTGCCGAATAGAGTGGCGGTACTGAGCTGAGCTAGCGCGTTGGTAGTCAATATGGCAGAAGCAAGCACGAGAAGCACGAGCTTCCACTTACTGAACCGGGGACCCGTAATCATTTACAGCCTCCAATAAGTCAATCGTTTGCCTTGCGGTCTTTAGAAGATCTAGAGATCGCTGAGCGGTGTAATTTTGGGAACGATGAAAGATAGTTCGTTGAATGAACAATTGTCAACATTCTTATCGGCTATTTGAAAAAAACGTAACGCAGCGAATTCCCCGCATCAATCATGGCGATTAATGAAACCGGTTACGTTCAGGCGATCGTGCAGAATGCGCTGGGAATACCTGCCGAACTGACCGCAGCGACGGTCTGGCCGGTAGGGCTGTTCTCTAAGGTGATCTCGGCGCGGCCGTTGTAGAGTTGCACGACACGTGAGCCGGATGGGGTGCCCTGGTTATCAATGAGCCTGCCGCCACCCGCAAGGCTGAAGCGAACCTGGTTGCGGGCGTCGAGGCAGAGGATTCCCTTGTCATCATAGAGTTTTGTTTCGATGGTGACTTTGTTGCCAGTGCGGTTTTTCTCGGTGAGCTTGAGGGTTGTGGGTGCGCCCCAGGTCTCGGTCTGGTAGAGAAACTCGAGCTCGTCGGTGACGGTCGCTGTGCCTCGTTTGGCGACGACGCGGAGATGGTTGTTACCTGCTACAAACGGGGTCATCCAGCGCAGGCCGGCGGCTGGGAAGTCCTGGCTGTCGCGGTGCCGTATGCCAGCGGACTTGCCGTTGACGAAGAGCTCGGCGGTCTCGCTGTTGGAGTAGACCTTGACCATCTTCTGCTCGTTGGGCTCGCCCCAGCGGATGGGCCAGGTGTGTCCGTAGAGGTGCGCCATGGGTACATCGGTCCAGTAGGACTGGAAGACGTAGTAGGCCTCTTTCTTCTGCATGTCGCGGGTGATGACGCCCTTCTGATTGATGCGAGGGACGGGGTTCTCGACGCGCAGAGGGGTGGTGAAGTCCTTGAAGATCCACTGGGCGGAGCCGGTGAACCAGGGGAGGGTCTCCTGCACTTTGAGGTGCCAGTCAAAGAGGTTGCAGGCGTAGGTCTCGGACCAGTCGCCGTCCTTGGAGACGCGGGCTTCGCCGCCGGTGTTCCTGTAGGCCAGACCGCGTTCGTCGGTTCCGTGGCCGGTCGCGATGTTGGCGAGGACCTTGTCCGGGTTCTCGGAGTGGCGGCCGGCGTGGCTGTCTGCGCCCCATTCGGCATGGAAGAGATGGTTGACGCGCTCGCGTTGCGTTTCGAGTGATTTCTGGTACTCGGGGAAGGTGCCGCTGTACCAGCCGGCCCAGATGGAGGGCGAGTAGACGTCGGGGATGTCGCGGGCGAAATCGAGGCGGCGGATGGTAGTGAAGCGCGAGGGGTCGAGCTGGTGGGACAGGTCGCGAAGTTCGGTGAGGAAGGCGCGGATCTCAGGCTGGTTGATCTCGGGGTATTCAGTGGGCCAGTCGTTCTCGTTGCCTAGGCCCCAGAGGAGAACGCTGGGGTGGTTGTGGTGCTGGGCGATCATGTTTCGGAGCATGCGGCGCGCCATCTCCTTGAAGATGTCGTTGCCGACGCCTCCGCGACACCAGGGGATCTCTTCCCAGACGAGGATTCCGAGCCGGTCGCAGTGATCGAGAACGCGGCGCGACTGCTGGTAGTGGGCGAGACGGATGAAGTTCGCGCCCATGTCCTTGATGAGGTGCATCTCCTGATCGATGAGGTCGTCGGGCATGGCGGCTGCGTAGCCTGCGTGGTCTTCGTGGCGATGAGTTCCGCGGAGGAGGAGTCGCTCGCCGTTGAGCTTGAAGGGGCCGTGGTCGACCCACTCGGTGTGACGGATGCCGAAGGTCTCTTGCGCGACGTACTCGCCGCCTGGACTTGTGAGGGTAATGCGGCATTGGTAGAGATTCGGGGAGGACGGGCTCCAGAGGTCGGGTGTGGCTATGCGGAAGGCAGCGATTTCGGAGGTGGAGGTCCAAGGCTTCATCGTGCGTTTGGAGCTCTGGACCGATGCGCCCTTCTGGTTGAGAACTTCAACTGCCACTTCGAGAGGCCCGCTGACGCCTGTGGGGTTGTAGAGTGTGGCGACTATGGAGATTTCGGCCTGGGACTTCGGGGAGGCAAGCTTCGTGTTCACGTGTACGGTCTCGAATGAGACGGCTGGGACGTAGACGAGATTGACGTGACGGTACAGGCCACCGTAGAGGCTGAAGTCGCTGAGGTCGGAGGGTATGCGATCAAGGTCGCGGGAGTTATCGCACACAATGGCGATGGGGACGCCTGAGGGCTGCTTCTTCGACACGGGTTTGGAAGCGGTATTCGCGATGGGTGCGGCGTTATTGAGAAATGGAGGGAGAAGGTCGGTGATGTCGAAGACGAACTCGTCGTAGCCGCCGACGTGCTTGCCGGCGAGAGCTTCACCGACATAGGCAGTGGTAGTCTGGCCAGCGCCCTCGAAGTGAAGAAGGGTACGGCCACCCTTATATGGATTGGCTACGGGAACGTGGGTGCGGTACCAGCCGTTGCCACGGTAATAGGGGACGTCTGGGTCGCAGCCGTCATATGCGTTGAAGCAATGAGGCATCGCTACGGGTTGCCATGAGGCTACTTCTTCGCTGTGCCAGGCCTCCCACGGGCCGCCAAGTGATCCCTGCAGGTATTCCCAGCCCATCGCAAGACGTGTGCCTATCGGGCCGTTCGCTGAGCCCTGTGCCAGTGTCGCAATGGAAGCCCGGAGTGATGTGTGGTGCAGCAACGAGCCTGCGGCCACGGCCGCGCTTGTCTTCAGAAATTGCCTGCGGGAGTGCATGAAGGAGTTGCTCCTGGAACTACTTGAGGAAGATTGAAATCTGCGGATGCCAGAAGTCAGCTTATCGCCATATAATTCACAGCGTCTACAAAATGCCGGCTTCAAGTGATATAAAGACTCGTCGTGAGTGATGTCAAGAGAGTGAGAGCGAAAACATCGTTCTCGTGCTTGAATGAATCGTTCTATTAGCAAAAATAGGATTGTGCCGCTGTTGCATCAACTTTCGTAGTTCCAAGCCGGGAAACTTAGAAAAAAATGTCCATACCGCCGACACAAACATTTTCGTTTACAAGAAAGCAGAGCGCGTCCAATAAAACGCCGCGGCAGATTAACCGGAACCTCGTGTTCAATCTCATCCGTACGCGGCAGCCGATCTCGCGAGCTGACCTTGCGCGTGTCTCAGGACTGCAGCGCAGCACGATCTCATTGATCGTTGAGGATCTTATCCATGATAAATGGATTCTTGAGGGGTCGACGGGAAGGCTGCCGCGCGGACGCAGACCAACTTTTCTTGAGCTCAACCATCAGCGTGCCGTGATTGCGGTGGACATTCATCCTTCGCAGACGACCGTTGCCGTGACGGATCTTGGCGGCAGGATCGTTGCGCAGAACGTGGTAGCTCTGCCCGCTGACCCGGCCAAGGCAATTCAGCCGATGATTACTGCCATTCGCAAGCTGATCGCCGATCATAGTGACAAGTCATTCGACGGAATTGGCATCAGTCTTCCAGGACGTACGGATCCGCTGCTGGAGAAGCTTATCTTTGCGCCTAACCTGAACTGGCCGGTGCTGAGTCTGAAGTCTCGGATCCAACGAGCCACCGGGTTGCGTGTGGAAATGGACAACGTGGCCAATGCCTGTGCGCTCTCCGAGGTGTGGTTTGGCGACAGCGATGGCGTTCATGACCTGGTGGTCGTCAACGTGTCGGAGGGTATTGGGACGGGCATCTTCTCGAATGGGCGGCTGTTGCGCGGCGCTAATGGCATGGCCGGCGAGTTCGGTCACGTCGAGATGGAGCATGATGGATATCCGTGCGGTTGTGGCGGGCGGGGATGCTGGGAGACGCTCGCGTCTAATCGTGCCGGCCTTCGCTACTACAAAGAACTCAACGGCGGAAATGCTCCCGCAAGCTTTGCTGCGCTGGTGAAGATGGCGCAGGCGGATGACGTGAACGCGGTCAAGGCACTGGAGAAGATGTCTTCTTTTCTCGGGCGCGGACTGCGCATGATTGCGTCAGCTCTGGCTCCGAGCGAGATCATCATTGTGGGTGACATTACCGCGGCGTGGCATATGTTCGGCCCAAAGGTTGAAGCCGAATTTAAACGAAACTCACTCTCAAAGGCGCCGAAGCTGAGGCCATCCTTTGAGGGCAATACGGCCCGGTTGCGCAGTGCAGTCGCGCTGGTGATGAACGAAGGCCCAGTCTAAACAACAAAAAGGAAAATTCACTATGTTTGCTGTAGGTGTGTCTAAGACATTCGGCCCCGAGGCCGAATGCAGGTATCGTCGCTCGAATCTGGCAGGCGCTCTTGTTCTGAGCGCTTTCCTTGGAACCGCATGTTTTTCTTCGGCAGCGCAAACCGCTCCTGCTGCGCAGATGGCGGGGAAGGTTGTTCCGGTTGACGGCTATGCCGCCGGAGATCAGCTTGACAATCCCGGACCACTGGCGACCGACCTCTCTCCCGAGATCAAGTCCAAGGCCATTACCGCGGCGATGAAGAAAGTTGCGGACTGGCAAGTGGCGTACGCAGAGCCGAAGTTCAATAAACAGTGGACGTTTGCTGCACTATATGACGGCTTGCTCGCTGCGTCGAAAGCCACGGGCGATCCGAAGTATCGCGATGCTGTACTGCGTCTGGCGGAACGGTCGGACTGGACGCTGTTGGATAATCGCTTCCCTCATGCGGACGATCAGGCGCTCGGCAAGGCTTACATGGAGCTGTATCTAGACGATCCCAAGGGCGATCGCAAGCCGATTCGCATGGCGAATACGAAGGGAATCATGGATCGGCTTGTAGTTCATCCAGATGATCCGAACAAGCTGCTGTGGTGGTGGTGCGATGCGCTCTACATGGCGCCGCCTGTGCTTTCGCGCGTGTACCTGGCGACTGGTGACAAGAAGTATCTCGACTATATGGATCGTCAGTGGTGGCTTACTTCGGATCTGCTCTTTGATAAGGAAGAACACCTCTACTTCCGCGACAGCCGCTATCTCACGCAGAAGCAGGCCAATGGGCAGAAGCTGTTCTGGTCGCGCGGCAATGGATGGGTGCTGGGTGGGCTGGTAAAGGTGCTTCAGATCATGCCGAAGGACTATCCGAGCCGGCCGAAGTACGTTGAACAGTACAAGCAGATGGCCGCGAGAGTAGCGGCGATTCAGGGCAAAGATGGCCTGTGGCGTTCAGGGCTGCTCGACCCGGATGCGTATGAGTTGCCGGAGATCTCAGGCTCGGCCTTCTTTACGTATGCGATTGCTTACGGGATCAACGAGAACATCCTCGACCGCAAGACCTATTTGCCCGTGGTGGAGAAGTCGTGGAAGGGTATGCTCAGCCACATTTATGCCGATGGACGGCTGGGTTCGATTCAGCCGATCGATGGGCAGCCGGGTAAGTTCAAGCCGTCTTCAAGCTACGTCTTCGGTGTCGGCGGATTTCTGCTGGCGGGTTCCGAGATGAATCGATTGGCCGGCAAGCACTAAGGCCCCCGCAGGTAGTTTGCAGGATAGGAAGAGCCGCTGCTGTCGTTCTTCGAATGGAAGGCGACGGAAGCGGCTCTTCTGTATTTGCTAGGTCTTGGCTGTGGCCGCTGATTTTGCCACCCACAGGAGAGGCTGGCGGATGGGGAAGTTTCGGATGACCTCGGGAACAACAGGGTCGGGGTTCAGCGTCTTCCAGAGGGCGATGTAGTTCGGTTGTGTGTAGGCGATGCCCGAGAAGAGCAGCGCCGGATTGCGAACGGGGAAATCTTCGAAGTGCTCGACGTCATGCGCGAAGGGCCATGCGTTACGGTCCTTGATGAAGGGGTACATGAACTCCATCATCTTGCGCAGGCCGCGGTTGTCGGGAGTGGAGAAGCTCCAGAGGCTGTCTTTTTCTGTGGACAGGCTTTGTGCGACACCGCAGAGCACGTCCATGTTGAAGAGGGAGTAGCTGTAGGGTTTGGTGCGGGCCAACTCCAGTGGGAGACTGCCGTCGGGAGCGATCTGATTGGGGACCAGAGTCGTTCGGAATCGGTCGCGGCTCCACATCATCGCTTCGTCGTTACCGGTGAAACGGGCAAACTCGCCTGCCTGCAGGACCCAGCAGGTGCCATGGTTGTTGTTGGCATCGCGCTCCTCTTGTCCATTCTTGGAGGTGCGCATCCAGTCGAGATACTGGGCGAACCAGCTTCGAACTTCCGTAGAACCGCTGAGAGCGCTGGCTTCGGTCAACAATGTTGCGGCACGGGCGACCTCGACCAGGTGCAGCGTGTCGATAATACCGATGCCACGTCCTTTATTGATGCCGAAGATCGCCTGGGCGTGCTCAAGATTGGGGTTCATTCTGGTTGCTGCATCCACGAACCAGGCGCGTAGATGCTTGCCCGCGTGGTCGGCATACTTCTTCTGCCTGGTCAGCAGCCACGCGGCTGTTAGCGCGGGAACGATCAGGCTGAGTCGCACCATGGCCTCGCGATGCGCGTTGAAGTTGGCAGGATTGGAGAAGCCATCGCGACGGATGTAGGGGCCGCCCGGGTTTTTTGGATCAGGCCACCAGTAATCGCCTTCGGAGTAGAAGTCGTGTGGGCCGCCGGGGCTTCGATCGCATTGAGTGGCCGTCACCGTGATGGGCTGTGCCGACAGGTATTTGTCTGCGGCAGTAAAGATACGAGCGCGGTCGGTGACGGCGACCAGACCGAAGGGGGAACCGGCGTGCGGCTCTGCTGCCCAGGCAGGCGCGAAGGCAAAGCTTGCCGTAACGGCACCGGCAAACGTACAAAACTCCCGTCGGGTTAAAACTTTCATTCTCTAGTAGTACCTTTCGCTGGCGGAAACTTTTCGGGTTTGCAGCAGGTGCTGATCTCCACCCGTCGAATGATAACGGCTCCCACGTAAAAGCACACCAAGGCGCTCATAAGGCAAAGAATTTACGGGACTTTCATGCTGCGCCTTGACGAAATGAATGACCATTCAGTATGCTTCACCGCGTTTGGAAATATTGCCCGCCGGAGCCTGCCTGATGCCGCCCAGCACCACGACTGCAACGAAACAGATTCGCAAAGTCGCTGTCCTTGGCGCTGGAACTATGGGGTCGCGTATTGCCGCGCACATTGCTAATGCCGGCTTGCCTGTGGTGCTGCTCGACATCGTCCCTCCGGGAACCGCGGCGGATGCTCCGAAGGCTGAGCGGAACAGATTTGTCCTCGGCGCGCTGGATGGATTGAAGAAGTCAAAGCCTGCGGCCTTCTATATTCCCCAGAGCGCACGCTTGATCACGATCGGCAACTTCGATGACGATCTTGCGCTGATTGCGGACTGCGACTGGGTCATCGAGGTGGTGGCTGAGAATCTTGAGATCAAGCACGCGCTGTTGCAGAAGGTAGAGCAGCATCTTCGCGCCGGCTCGATTCTGACGACCAACACGAGCGGCCTGCCCATCGCGAACATTGCAGCCGGGCTGAAGCCGGAAACTCGGTCACGCTTTTTCGGAACGCATTTCTTCAATCCACCGCGATACATGCGGTTGCTCGAGATCATTCCTACGCACGAGACAGACGCAGAGGCGATGGCCACGATTGCGCACTTCTGTGACCAGCGACTGGGCAAGACGATTGTGCGGTCGCACGATACGCCGAATTTCATCGCCAACCGCATCGGCACGTTCAGCATGGGGAATGCGATTCGGCTGATGCAGGAGCAGGGACTGACCGTCGAAGAGGTGGATGCCCTAACCGGTTCTGCGCTGGGCTGGCCGAAGACTGGAACCTTCCGGCTGGGCGACATGGTTGGGATCGATGTACTGGCGCATGTCGCGAATAACTTTTCTGCGCAGGCTGCGGCGATCAAGGATGAACGAGCGGAGGTTGTGCTGGCTCCGTTTATCGGCAAGATGATCGAGCAGAAGTGGCTGGGCGATAAGGTGGGGCAGGGGTTCTACAAGAAGGCGGGCAAGGATGCGGAAGGGCGCGATCTGCGGCACGTTCTCGACTGGCAGACGCTTGACTACAAGCCTGCGACCCGACCGAAGTTCTCGGCGATCGAGATGGCGAAGAATGTGGAGTCAACTGGTGCGCGGGTGGCGCAGTTGCTTCACGCCGACGCACGTACGGACAAAGCAGCGCGCTTTTACTGGCCACTGCTGACGGAGTTGTTTACGTATGCGGCCAATCGCGTATCGAATACGGGCGATGAACCGGCGGACAATATCGTCGAGATCGACAAGGCCATGAAGACGGGCTTCAATTGGGAGCTTGGCCCGTTTGAGATGTTCGATGCTGCGGGTGTGCGCGCGACGGTAGAGAAGATGAAGGCCGGGGATGCGCCGATTGCGGCCAATGTCGAGAAGCTCCTCGCATATCCGCATGCACTCAGCGAGCCTGGCCCCACGTGGTATAAGGACGATCCCACAACACCTAGTGGCCGCCAATACTTTGATGTAACTTCCGGTACCTACAAACCTGTCCCTGTCGCTGCGGGAGTCACTTCGCTCGGCGCGATCAAGAAGGCTAAGGGTGTGGTGAAGAAGAATCCCGGCGCTTCCGTCGTGGATTTAGGCGATGGTGTGGCGGCGATCGAGTTGCATTCGAAGATGAACGCGCTGGGTGAGGATATTGTCTCGCTGATTACGCAGACGCTGAAATCTACGAGCCAGCAGGTTGCGGACTTCGAGGCATTTGTCATCACGGGCGATTCGACAAACTTCTCTGTTGGCGCGAATCTGATGCAGCTGCTCCTTGGGATTCAGGAGGAGGAGTGGGACGAGGTGGAGCTTGCGGTGAAGGCGTTCCAGAACATGACGCAGGCGATCAAGTTCTGTCCTCGGCCGGTGGTGGCTGCGCCATATGGAATGTGCCTGGGCGGAGGTGTGGAGATCTCGCTTCATGCTGCTGCACGTCAGCCTCATGCGGAACTGTATATGGGACTGGTCGAGGCTGGTGTCGGACTGATCCCTGGCGGAGGTGGCTGCAAGGAGATGCTGCTGCGCTCGATTGAAGCGGGGTCGAGTATTCGGCCAGATGCTCGTGGTGAAGGCGTTGAGATATTTGAGGCGCTGAAGAAGAACTTCGAGACGATTGCCAAGGCGACGGTTTCGACTTCCGGGGCCGAGGCACGTGGCCTTGGTTTCCTCAGGCATTCGGACAACATTACGGTAAATCGCGACCGGCTGCTTACGGACGCGAGGTTGCGGGCTCGTGCACTTGCGGATGCGGGCTATACCGCGCCGGTTGCGCGCGCCGACATTTCGGCTCCGGGCGAGTCCGTGCTGGCGACGCTGAAGCTAGCTGTGTGGACGATGCGTGAGGGGGAGTACATTTCCGACCACGACGCCAAGGTGGCGAACTGGGTCGCGTATGCGCTTGCGGGCGGCAAAGTTACGCCGGGCACGCCGGTGAGTGAACAGTATCTGCTGGATCTTGAGCGCGAAGCATTTCTCTCTCTCTGCGGCGAAAAGAAGACGCAGGAGCGCATCGCCTTTACGTTGAAGACCGGCAAACCGCTTAGGAATTAGGAGTAGTCCCATGAAAGACGTCATCATTGCATCTGCTGTTCGGACCGCTGTAGGCAAGGCTCCGCGTGGAACGCTGCGCACGACGCGGCCTGACGATCTCGCGGCGTTTGCGATCACCGGCGCGCTGCATCGAGTACCGCAACTCGACAAGTCCGAGGTTGAAGATGTGATCCTCGGGTGCGCGATGCCTGAGGCTGAGCAGGGAATGAATGTGGCTCGGGTCGCAAGCTTTCGCGCTGGTCTGCCGATCACGGCTTCCGGGATGACGATCAATCGTTACTGCGCGTCAGGGCTGCAGTCGATTGCGATTGCCGCGGATCGGATACGCGGTGGATCGGCCGATGTCATTGTCGCTGGGGGCACGGAGAGCATGTCGTATGTGCCGTTTGGTGGGAACAAGATATCTGTGAATCCCTGGCTGGTGGAGAACTATCCGGGCTTATATATGTCGATGGGGCTGACGGCGGAGAGGGTCGCAGCGCACTATGGCATTACACGAGAGGCGATGGATCAGTTTTCATACGAGAGCCATCAGAAGGCGCTCGCTGCGATTGCTGCTGGCAGATTCGACGACGAGATTGTGCCTGTTCCTGTGGTGACGACTACGGCAAACGGGAAGGGAAAGCCTAAGGCGACGGAATCCATGTTCAAGCAGGATGAAGGGCCGCGTGCCGATACATCATTGGAGGCGCTGGCGAAACTGAAGCCGGTGTTTCATGCGAAGGGAACGGTGACGGCAGGTAACTCGTCACAGACCTCGGATGGGGCTGCTGCTGCGGTTGTCATGTCCGCAGAGCGGGCGGCGCAGTTAGGGATTAAGCCGATGGCCAAGTTTATTGCGTTCGCCTATGCGGGATGCGATCCGGAGGAGATGGGGATTGGGCCGATTCACGCAATTCCCAAGGCTCTGAAGATGGCTGGGCTTACGCTGGATCAGATTGATGTGATCGAGTTGAATGAGGCTTTTGCGGCGCAGTCGCTGGCTGTGATCAAGGTACTCGGGATTGATCCTTCAAAGCTCAATCTCAACGGCGGAGCCATCGCACTTGGGCACCCGCTGGGATGCACAGGAGCAAAGCTGAGCGCTACGCTGCTGCGTGAGATGCCTAGGCGTCAGGCGAAATATGGCATGGTGACGATGTGCGTAGGTGGCGGAATGGGCGCCGCTGGGATTTTCGAGGCTGTGAACTACAAGTTGTGATCAACCAGATTTTGAAAATTGTTTGAGGTGAAATGCGATGGCAACGATGACGACAGTTCCGACTCCCACAGCAAAGCATGTCCCAGGTGGAAGTTTTCTTATCGAGGATGTAAACGCAGCCGACTGCTTCTTTCCAGAAGATTTCACCGAAGAGCACAGGCAGATCGCGCAGACGACTGCGGAGTTCGCGATGAACGAGATCGTGCCTGTTTCGGATCAGATTGAGGCTAAGGATTTTTCTGTTACTCGGCGATTGATCAAGGAGGCAAGCGAGCTTGGGCTTACCTCCGTCGATATTCCCGAGGAGTATGGCGGCCTTGAGATGGACAAGGTAACGTCCGCGATCATTGCGGACAATATCGCGAAGCAGGGGAGCTTTTCGGTGGCTTTCTCGGCGCACGTTGGGATCGGCACACTGCCAATTATCTGGTACGGGACAGCCGAGCAGAAGAAGAAGTATCTGCCTAAGCTGGCGAGTGGCGAGTTTATCGGGGCTTATGCACTGTCGGAGTCTACTTCTGGTTCGGATGCGGTGAATGCTCGTACGCGGGCGGTGCTGTCGGAGGATGGTTCGACTTACACGCTCAACGGCGAGAAGATGTGGATAACAAATGCGGGGTTCGCCGATCTGTTTACGATCTTCGCCAAATGTGAGGTGAAGGAAGGGTAAGGACGCTGGTAAGGAGCGGCTGACGGCGTTTCTGGTTGAGAAGGGAACCCCGGGCTTTACCGTCGGGAAGGAGGAGCACAAGCTTGGGAATTCGCGGGAGCTCGACATGCCCGCTAATTCTGGCGGACTGCAAGATTCCTGCTTCGAACCTGCTGGGTGAAGTGGGCAAGGGACATCACATCGCCTTCAACATTCTCAACGTTGGCCGCTACAAGTTGGGCAATGCGGCTGTGGGCGGCGCACGGATGGCGCTTGGGCGCGGCATTGGCTATGCGAAGGAGCGCAAGGCGTTCGGGAAGTCGATCTCGGAGTTTGGGCTGATCCAGGAGAAGCTGGCTGATTGTGCTGTTGGTGTATTTGTGGGCGAGGCGTTGAGCTATCGCACGGTTGGGATGATCGATGCTGCGCTTGCGGGAGTGGATAAGCATGATACGGCGGCGATCCAGAAGGCCATTGAGGACTATGCCGTTGAGTGCTCGATCGTGAAGGTGTGGGCCTCGGAGATGCTCGACAAGGTCGTCGATGAGGTGTTGCAGATTTACGCCGGCTACGGCTATGTGGAGGAGTATCCAGCGGAGCGCGCCTATCGCGACTCGCGCATCAACCGCATCTTTGAGGGGACGAACGAGATTAATCGGCTCATCATTACCGGCTGGCTGATGAAGTCGGCCATGAGCGGAAAGCTGGCGCTGATGCCGGCCATCAAGCAGTTAATGGATGAAGTGATGGCTGGTCCCACACCGAAGGAAGACCGCGAAGGTCCTCTGGCAGAAGAGCACAACCTGCTTGCTTCGGCGAAGAAGCTCGCGCTTTTTGCTGCTGGTTCAGCGACGCAGAAGTACATGCAGAAGCTGGCCGACGAGCAGGAAGTGATGGGAGCGATCGCCGACATGATCATTGAGGTCTTCGCGATGGAGTCGGCAATCCTGCGCGCAGAGAAGATGACAGGGAAGTCCAGCGCGGAGATTCCTGTTGCCATAGCGCGCATCTATGCTGCTGTCGCGATGGAGAAGATTGAACTGGCCGCTCGAAAGATTATTGCTGCGGTGGCTGAGGGCGATATGCTTCGGACGCAGCTCACGATTCTTCGAAGGCTTGCGAAGCATGATCCTGCCGATACGATTGCGCTGCGACGTCAGGTGGCGCAGCATGTGATCAAAGCAGGGAAGTACGCCATCTGAACAGAACCGTCGCATAGCAAGCCAGTCGCGCGAAATAGCACAAAAGGACCAGTCCGATTACCCCCTTGGCTGGTCCTTTTCCATTGCCTTTTGGGTACCCTTTTGCAAGGATCGAACGGATACCCTATGTTGATTTCGAAGTTCTTGCGTCACAGGTCCTGTCTTGGTTCATCCTCTGTTCTGGCGATGTTCATTCTGCTCGCCGCGACGTTGCACGCGCAGAGGCTCACGCTGAACACCCGCACCTTCAGCGCTTCAACGTCTGCGGTCGATGCAGGAGCGGTTCCATCTTCGCAACCCCTCAGTCTTACTCTGCGTCTTGCCCAGACGCCGGAGCGGAAGGCTGCGCTGGATCAGTTTCTTGCCGATCAATTAACGTCTTCATCTCCGAACTATCACCACTGGTTGACGCCGCAGCAATTCGCCGTAAGCTACGGTGCGACGGACGATCAACTGACTGCCGCGACCGCGTGGCTTCAGGCACAGGGGTTAACTGTGCAGGCGGTCTCGCCCGCGAAGACGCGCCTCACTGTCTCGGGTACGGCAGCGCAGGTTCAAAATACATTTTCTGTTGCGCTTCGACAGTATCAGGTCGCCGGGACACAGTACTTCTCCAACACGACACAGCCATCGCTGCCGCAGGAGATTGCCTCGACCATCGCTGGAGTTCAGGGACTGGATAACATGCCCGTCTCGTCTCCTGGTGTGGCGCCCAGACTCGTCTCTGCCACCCGGACTGTCGCGCAGACCCCGAGCACCGGAACGGATGCGCTTGCAAGTGTCGCGGTCGCCATTGATGCGAATACGGCTCCTGTCCTTACGCTCAGCACCACGACATGCTCCAGCGATCTCGCGCAGGCCGACTACGACGCCTACCGCGATCTCTTTCGACAGGCCAGCGCCCAGGGGATCACGGTGCTCGCGACCAACGGCTGCAACACCAGCGGGACAGGCAGCTTTCCGGCCAGTCTTTCTGAGGTTACCGCGCTTGCGACGAGTGCAACTGCGGATTCAGCGACCGCAGCTTTCGTTGGCATCGATCCACGCCCCTCATGGCAGTATGCGCTGGGGCTTCCGGACGATTCCACCCGGCAGGAGCCTGATCTGACGACCACCTCGGCGGATGCGTTCGCCCAGGCGATGACTACGATCGTTCGGCAGAACGGAGGGCGACAGGGCAACGTCAATGCGATCCTCTATTCGCTGGCGACTACGCCGGATCTTTACACGCAGCCTGACAACGCTCCAGCCGGGACATGGGAACCGGCGACGGGGCTGGGCGTCATCAACCTGCAGAAGCTGATCAAAGTTTTTCCGCGAGCAACCGGAACAGCGACGACGACTACCCTGGCCTATAGCGGTGCCAGTTCTATCGGTTATGGCACACAGGTTGTGTTGACGGCGAGCGTTTCTCCGTCAGCGTTCAATACGGCGAACCCTTCAGGCACGGTAACCTTTACAAGTGCCTCGCAGGGAATCATCGGCTCCGCCCCATTGAGCGGCAGCTCGGCTACCTTGACCCTTGGCTCGCTGCCAGTTGGTTCCTACACGATTACAGCGAGCTACTCCGGCGATGGGAACTATGCCGGCAGCACCAGTACTACTCCGGTCTCCCTCACGGTCACCATTGTCAATGCGACGCTTGCGGCTACGATCTCGCCCTCGGCGAATGTGCCCTATGGGAGCACCGGCACCGTAACGGCGACGGTGGCGCTGCCTAATTCCTCCGGCGCACCGGCAGGGCCTGTTACAGCGACGATCGAGAGCGTGACGGGAGCCGTCTTTACAGCAACCCTTTCGCCCAACCCCGGCGGCAATACAGCAACCGCGAACATTGTTGTGAACGCGCCTACTCCGAACGCAAAGGGATATACGGTCGAGGTGAGTTGTCAGGGCAATACGAATTTTCAATGCCAGTCGCCGGTAGATCTCACCATGACCACGGTTCTTGGCAATACCCTGACCACCATGAACGTCAGCCCATCCGCGCCCCAAGCCGGGCAGCCTGTGACACTGACGGCGATCATCAATAACTCCGGCAACGGCACCGGAACGTATACCTTCTCCGGCAACGTCACTTTCTACGACAACGGCGTTCAGATCGCAACGGCTGCTGTGGCCACTAACCAGGCCACGACAAACAAGACGCTCGCGGGCAACGTTCAGCACAGCATTGTGGCAAAGTACAGCGGAGACGCCAACTGGAATCCCAGCACATCGGCTCCTCAGTCCGTTTCGCCGTCGCTTCTACCGGCAACCATGACGCTGACATCGAACGTCACTACAGCGCTTGCCGGCGTGGATATCGTGTTCACGGCAACGGTCTTTACCACGGTGACCAATACGGTTGGACCGACGGGCAACGTCACCTTCTACGATACGTACAACGGCTCTGCGATCCAGCTCGGCAACCCTACGCCGCTGACGCCCAACGGGCCGAATGAGTCGATTGCCCGGCTCTCGACGACGGGGCTGCTTGCAGGCGGGCATAGCGTTTACGCCGTTTATGGCGGCGATGCCAACTTTGGCAATGCAACGTCTTCGCCGCTGGCCATCGCCATCACCGACTACAACCTGACGATGGTGCCCCAAACCATCACCCTCAATCCCGGCCAGACCGGACAGGTGGTAATGCTGCTTGGCCTGGTTGGCGGATTCAATGGAACTGTCAGCTTCGGGTGCACACCGCCCGCCAATGCCGAGATCACCTGCTCCTTCAACCCTGTGACGCTTTCGGGTGGGGGCACCACGACTATGTCGATCGTCACGACGGCCCCAACGGTGGCGGCTACGACCTCAAAACTGGCACACCAGCTGGGCGGATGGAACACGGTGGCAGGTCCCATGCTGGCTGCGTTGATCTTCCTTGCGGTACCCGGACGCAGGAGGCGGCGGCTCCCCACGATGCTGCTGGTGCTCGTCGCCCTGGGCCTCACGGCAAACCTTGGCTGCGGCCTGGGTAAGAACACGGACCCGCCACCCGTATCGGATCCGGGCACTCCGCTCGGCACACAGATATTTACCGTCACAACTGCCGGCAGCGATGGGTTAAACAGTGTCCGCCACAGCTATCAATATCAAATCACAATCCAGTAGCTTGTATCGGAAGAAGCTCGGAATCTGAGGTTTTCGGGCAAACACCTACGGTCAACCGCGCACGGGGTTGACAGACCGAATGAGCGGCTTTTTATCAACTTGATTCTACCGTAGCGGCTCACTTAGGTGCGTCCGGGGCGCAACCTTTTCATTCCCACGTGGTCTATAGCACATAGCCCGTCTTTGTCGAGCCGCTGGTTTCAGGAGACCAATGGCTCGGAGCGTTCCGATGATGCAGCAGATTTAGTAAGGTAGACCTAGCCATGTATAGCCGTTTGTTGTCCCGATTCGCCCCTTCTGCCCTCGTACTCTTTGCAGCCTCCGTTCTACCTGCCCAAGCTGCGCAGAATCGCATCAATGCTCCTATCACCGGCAGCAGTCGCGTCGCAATACAGCACACTATCCCTGCTCGTGCGCTCCGTGCGCAGGACCTCGGCGCAGCTCCGGCGGACCGGAAGCTTGAGGGGGTCACGCTGCACTTTAGCCTGACCGCCGCCCAGCAGGCCGATCTCAACCAACTCCTCATCGACCAGCAGAATCCGAACTCCCCCAGCTATCACCAGTGGCTTACACCCGCGCAGTTCGGCGCTCGCTTCGGTCTTTCAAGCGCCGATCTTGCGAAGATAACCGGTTGGCTCACGGGCCAGGGCCTGGCCGTCGTAAGTGTCGCGCCCAGTGCCAACTACGTCTCCGTCAGCGGAACCGTAGCCCAGGTCGAGCAGGCCTTCGGCGTCAGCATTCACGCCATGTCCGAGAACGGCGTGCAGCACATCGCGAACATCACTGACCCCCAGCTTCCCGCGGCCATCGCCAACATCGTTACCGGCATCACCGGGCTGCACGACTTCAAGCCCATGTCACGCGCTCGCGTCAGTACTCCCAAATACACCTCATCCCAGACGGGCAACCACTACATCGCTCCTGGCGACTTCTACACCATCTACGACGTCAACCAGCTGATTTCAGGAAACTCGATCAATGGCTCGGGCATATCCATTGCGATCATGGGGCAGACCGATATCAGCACTACCGACGTTGCGGCCTTTCGTAGCGCCTCCGGTCTCTCGTCTACCCTGCCGACGATCGTAAAGGTTCCTGGTTATGTTGCTGGCACCATCTCAGGTGATATCGACGAGGCACAACTCGATGTCGAGTGGTCTGGCGCGGTCGCTCCGAATGCCACGATTCTTTTCGTGACCGTAGGCGCGAGTCCGACATTGTCGGTCATGGACTCGCTCAGCTACGCAATCTCAAGCAATGTTGCTCCTATCATTTCCATTAGCTACGGCAACTGCGAATCGGGATGGGGCCAGTCCGAACTCAACAGCATCAATCAGGAGCTCCAGCAGGCCAATGCGCAGGGCATCACCGTCATCGGCCCCGCCGGCGACTCCGGCGCCACCGACTGCGACACCGCTCCCCCCGCAGACTTCGGACTCGCCGTAGACTTCCCCGGTAGCTCGCCCTTTGTCACCTCCGCGGGCGGCTCCATGTTCAACGAGGGCAGCGCCACCGGAACCACCTCCTACTGGAACTCCAACAGCAGCTCCTCAACCGCCAACGCCGGTTCTGCTGGTCCTGCTGGTTCTGCAAACTTCTACATCCCTGAGACCGTCTGGAACGAATCCGACTCCACTGGCCTCGGTGCCGGCGGCGGCGGAGTCAGCGCCTACTTCAGCAAGCCTGCATGGCAGGTCGGCACAGGCGTCCCCTCCGACTCCTCCCGCGACGTTCCCGACGTCTCCTTCAACGCCGCCGCCAGCCACGATGGATACCTCTTCTGCTCGCAGGGCTCCTGCACCAGCGGCTTCCGAAATGCGGCCGGCAGCCTCAATGTCGTCGGCGGAACCTCCGTTGCCGCTCCCACGCTTGCGGGCGTCTTCGCTCTTCTTGAGCAGCAGCTCGGCGGAGGAACTGCTTCTTCTCGCGTGCGATGCGTACTGCGACCTCAACACCAAGCCCATTATGCGGCCTTGGCAACGCCAACCCGATGATCTACGGACTTGCCAACATCACCTTCAACGTCTTCCACGACATCACCTCCGGCAACAACGACAGCCCCTGCCAGCAGGGCACAACCAACTGTCCCAACGGAGGCAACATCGGCTACAACGCTGGTACCGGCTACGACCTGGCAACAGGATGGGGCTCGCTCGACGTCTACAACTTCGTCACCAAATGGAAGCTCGCTACGCCTACCGGCACCGGCGTGACGACCGGCTCAGCCATCTCCAGCACCACCATTACAACGACGGGCGCTCTCTGCAGCAACTCTTCCGGCAGCGTCGCTATCACCATCGCCGTAGCTAATGCCAGCGGCACTAGTATCGCCGCGCCGACCGGCACCGTCCAGATCCTTGTCGACAACGCCGCCCTCACTGGTACCAACACCGCAACGCTCTCTGGCGGAAGCGCAACCTTCACGGTCAATACCTCTTCACTCTCCTCAGGCGGCCACACCTTCAGCGCCATCTACCTCGGCGACGGAAACTACGCCGCCTCCAAGGGCTCACTGTACGTAGACATCGTCTCCAGCTCGCAGAAGGACTTCGCGCTCACTCCCTGCACAGCTCCCAGCGCTGCTACCTCCGGCAGCTCAGCTTCGGGCATCGCCTTCACCATCACACCAGCCAACGGCTTCACAGGCACAGTGAACCTGACGGCGAGTGTCGACAGCACCGTCGCTGCCAGCTACACCTTCAGCCCCGCGACCATCACCGTCAGCTCCGGCTCACCCGTGACCGCCAACCTCGTCCTCACCGCTTCCCAGAGCTCCACAAGCGGTACTTTCCTCATCGCACAAAATTCGTATCCGGCATCGCACACCGCGCCATGGTACATCGCCGGCTCTGGAGCCTCCCTGGCCTGCATGATGCTCCTCGTCCTGCCACGCCGCCGTCGCTGGGGCGCTCTGCTCGCCTTGCTTCTCTCCGTGGCCGCGATTTCAACATCGGGTTGCGGCGGCTCAAGCAGCTCGAGCAGTTCAAGCGGCTCTGGTGGCACCACACCTACCACGACCTTCGCGGCACGCGGAACGTATACCGTCAACGTGACCGCCACCTCAGGAAGCCTGATCCACACTTCAACCGTCACCTTTACCGTGCAGTAGCTTTCTGCTAATCCCAAAGCGAAAGGCCGCGCGAATTTTGCGCGGCCTTTTTTGTTGAGAAGATGAGAAGAAGGTCTAGCTTCTATGCGGTACCTTCTCCGAAGACCCTTCCGCCACGCGCATCAGAAACTCTTGCGCGCTGAAGGCAGCTCCGACCCGAGGAGCCCGAACATACTCTCCATCGGGATGCAGGAGTCGTGCCTTTGTGTTGTCGGCCAGATAAGCGGCCAGAATTTCTTCGCGCAATCGTTTCTTCAGATCCGGTTGCGTCACGGGAAACATGACTTCGCACCGTTCGACCAGATTGCGGGGCATCCAGTCGGCGCTTCCGCAGTAGATCTCCTCATCACCGCCATTGGCAAAGCTGAAGATGCGGCTGTGTTCGAGAAAACGTCCCACAATGCTGCGCACACGTATCCGCTCGCTCAGGCCCTTCACTCCCGGCCGCAACGAACACATTCCCCGAACAATCAGATCGATCTCCACGCCGGCCTTTGAAGCCGCGTATAGCGCCTCCACAACGCGCCGGTCGAGCAAGCCGTTCATCTTCGCCACAATCGCAGCTGGCCGGCCCAATTTTGCATGCGCCGTCTCTCGTTCGATCAGCTCGACCAGGCCATCCCACAATGTCAATGGCGCCACTTTCAATGGCAGATACGAATCGTCTTCGGTCTCCGCAGTCAAATAGTCGAATACCTTCTGCACTGCCTCGGTGAGGTCTGGCCGGGAGGTCAGCAGGCTGATGTCCGTGTAGAAACGCGCCGTCACGGGGTTATAGTTGCCCGTCCCCAGGTGGGCATAACGCCGCACGACGCCATCCGGATCGCGCCTCACCAACAGCGCCAGCTTGCAATGTGTCTTCAGCCCAAAGATGCCATGGAAGACCCCAACCCCCGCATCTTCCAGCTCCCTTGCCCATCGTATGTTCGAGTCTTCATCGAAGCGCGCCATCAACTCGACCACGACGGTTACGTCCTTGCTCTGCCCAGCTTCGATCAGTGCACGGAAGATCGGCGAATCCTTGCTCGTTCGATAAAGCGTCTGTTTCATCGAGATCACATTCGGGTCCAGCCCTCCTGCCTCGATAAATCCTTCCACCGTCTTGTACGAATCGAAGGGATGATGCAGCATTACATCACGCTTCCGCATCTCGTCAAAGATGTCGGCCGACTTCGCGCTCAACCGAAACTCCTTACCCGAAAACGGTGGATACTTCAGCGCCGGCCGCTTCGCCTCCGAGTAGAGATTCATCAAACGTGACAGATTCACCGGTCCATCCGTCCGAAACACCTGCCACAATTCGAGCTCGAAGTTCGTCCTCAGACGCTCGACGATCTCTTCCGTGGCCGAGCTCTCGATCTCCAACCGCACGGCGTCGCCTTTGCGCCGATTATGTAACTCAGCACGAACACTTTCAAGAACCGACCGCGCCTCTTCTTCCTGCATATACAGATTGCTGTTCCGCGTCACCCGGAAGGCCGCCCGCGACAGCACCTCGTAACCTCGGAACATTTGCTCGACCCGAGACTCGATCAGTTCATGCAGCAGGATGAAGTCGCAGTATCCATCCTCTCCGGGCAACGGTATCAGACGTGGCAGGGAACGAGGCACCGTCACCACTCCCAGGGCCGTCACCTGCTTCGGCCCTCCATTCATCTTGCGTTTATGCCGAAGCAGCAGCGCCAGACAAAGCGCCTTGTTCAGAACGCGCGGAAACGGATGAGACGGGTCGATCGTAACCGGCGTCAGCAGCGGATCCACTTCGTTCTCATAGAACTGCAACGCATGAGTCCGTGCCGCATCGCTCAACTGCCGCCACTGGAGCACCCGAATCTTTTCCTGCTGCATCGCCGGCAGCAGCAGCTCATTCCAGCACCTGTATTGCGCCTCGACAAAACTGGCCATACGCACGCTCAGGCGGTCCAGGCGTTCCTGCGGAGTCAGCCCACCTTCATCCAATGGCTGCGGCTGGTTATAGCCCTCCTCAATCCGCTGTAATATTCCCGCTACTCGGATCTCCACGAACTCATCCAGATTGCTGGCCGTGATCGCAAGAAACTTCACTCTTTCCAGCAGCGGATTCGTAGGATCCTCGGCCTCTTCCAGCACGCGCTGATTGAACCGCAACCAGGACTCATCCCTGCTCAGAAACAGATTTTCTACCGGCTTCACCCTAACGTTTTTCGTAACAACATCTTTCTTTGCAGTCCGTTTGGAGGCAGTTGCAGTCACATGTCGCGTAGTAGTCATAGAGGTCTATGAGATTACCGCACTCCCATCAACGCCAGATATGAACTTGAGGCAAAAATAGCCGCGTTCGATTAAAAAGTACATCGAATGCAACAATTCATAAAATATCCACCCCACTCATCCGTCAACACAAGTAGATGACGCAAATGCCGAGCAACGATTGGACGATCATCGAGCAGAACCAACTCCTCTCGCAAGCCATGGAAAGGGACGAGCCGAGGCTGCGCAGCTTCATCCGCAAGCACGTGGCCGACAGCGGAGACGCCGAAGACGTCCTGCAGGATGTCTTCTACGAACTCCTCGAGGCCTACCGTCTCATGAAGCCCGTCGAACACGTCACAGCATGGCTCTTCCGCGTTGCACGCAATCGTATGATCGATCTCTTCCGCCGAAAGAAGGCCGGTTCACTCAACGAGCCAGTCGTCGCAGGAGACGAGGGCGACATGCTCGTGCTCGAAGACCTTCTGCCCTCCGCTGAGGCCGGTCCCGAAGCAGCCTACGCACGCAACCTGCTGATTGACGCTTTGGACGACGCCCTCGAGGAGCTTCCTCCGATGCAGCGCGATGTCTTTATCGCTCACGAACTCGAGGGCCGCAGCTTCAAGGAGATATCCGCCGAGACCGGCCTAAGCGTCAACACGCTGCTCTCGCGCAAACATTACGCAGTCCTGCATCTCAGGCGCAGACTCCAATCGATTCACGAAAATTTTGTAAACAAGTAAGGAGACAAAGATGAATTCCCATAAAGCCGCGAAGATAGCCAAAGTATTTCTGATCGGTCTCGTTGCCGTAACGGTGTTCGGCTTCGTTGTCAAAGGATTGTGGAATGCCCTGATCCCCGAGATCTTCGGCTGGCACATGATCACGTTCTGGCAGGCGCTCGGCCTTCTCGTTCTCAGCAAAATTCTCTTTGGAGGCTTCCACCGGCATGGCGGAGGCGACCGCAGGCATTGGAAGAACCGCATGAAGGAACGCTGGGAGAGCATGACTCCCGAGGAGCGCGAGAAGTTCCAGCAGGGCATGCGTTGCGGCCGCAGACCCTTTGCCACTCCAGTAGGCCCGCAAGCCTGAAAGGACCTGCTATCTTTCACCAAACCGAATCAGGAGTATCCATGAATTCCGCAGAAGAAGAGAGGGAAGAGTCCAGACATCTCCCATCAATAGAACCGGGCAGAGACGTCTCGTTCGGCCGCACCAATTCCTCTGACAGCCATCGCATCGCCGAACTAGAGCTTGAAAATTTGCGACTACACAGACTCGTTGCTGAACTTCTCCTCAAAAATCAGCAGCTGCGCAAAGCCGACTAAATCAATGGTTACATGTCGTTCAAGCAACCTCAATCCAAACAACAAAATCTAAACAGGGGCTAAACAAGGAGATACACATGCTCCTGCAGACCCTGCGGAAGTCCTCCGCTCTTGCTCTGTTCCCCGTCCTGTCCTTCCTGATTAGCTGCAACTCCAAGCCCACAGGTGAATCCTCTACCTCGCTCTCGCCTGCCGAAGCGCGCCAGATCGCCAAAGAGGCCTACATCTACGGCTTCCCCATGGCCGCCAACTACCAGACCATGTATAAGCAGGCCGTCGACACCACCAACCGCGACTACCGCGGCCCTTTCAACACCATCAACAGCTCGAAATCCGTCGCCACTCCCGAAGACAAATTCGTCGTCACCCCCAACTCCGACACCCCGTATTCCTACCTCTGGATGGACCTCCGCGCCGAGCCCATTATCGTCAACATGCCCCGCATCGAGCCCAACCGCTACTACACCGGCCAAATGGTCGATCTCTACACCTACAACTTCGCCTACCTCGGCACCCGCGCCTACGGCAATGACGGTGGAACCTTCATGATCGTCGGCCCCGGTTGGAACGGCCCCACCCCACCCGGCATAAAGAACGTCATCCACTCCGAGACCGAGTTCGCCTATCTCCTCTTCCGTACCCAACTCTTCAACGCGGCCGACCTGCCCAAGGTCAACAAAATCCAGTCCGGCTACCACGTCCAGCTCCTCAGTGAATTCCTTCACCAGCCCCGACCTCCGGCTGCACCCGCCGTCAACTGGCCCAAGCCGGCCGACATCGCAACCCCCTCTCCCGATATCTTCCCCATCGTCAACTTCGTCTTCCAATACTCTCCGGCCAACCCGTCGGAAAAGGAATTTCTTACACGCTTCGCCAAAATCAACGTCGGCCCCGGCCAGACCTTCAGCTTCAGCAGCTTCTCCCCCGAGATCCAGCAGGCCATCAACGACGGCATCAGGGACGCCAACGCCGACCTCGAGCCCATCATGAAGAAGATCAATACCGACGAAATATCCAGCGGAGACATGTTCGGCATCCGCGACTTCCTCAAGGACAACTACCTCTACCGTTACGCCGGAGCCAAACTCGGCCTCTACGGCAACTCTAAACAGGATGCCCTCTACTTTGGCTACTTCGCCGACGCCAGCCAGCAGCCCCTCGACGCCTCCAAATCCAGCTACGAGCTCCACTTCGCCAAAGGCGATCCGCCCCCGACCAAGGCCTTCTGGTCACTCACCATGTACGACGGCAAGACCCAGCTCCTCGTACCCAACCCGCTCAAGCGCTATCTCCTCAACTCCACCGCGCTCAAGTCATACAAGTATGGCCCCGACGGCTCCCTCACCCTCTATATCTCCCGCGACAACCCCGGCCCCGCAAAACAAGCCAACTGGCTACCCGCCCCCGACGGCCCCTTCTACGCCGTCCTCCGCGACTATCTCCCCGGCGAATCGGTCGTCGACGGCACCTGGAAAAAACCTCAGATGCAGCCCGTCCCGATAAAATAATCCGGCCACAGCGACCGGGAGATTCAACCTCGCATTGTTCGTAGAGCAAGGGGGAAATCCATGAGAAAGTCATTCGTCCGGATTAGCATCCTGGTTGCGCCGATCTCGCTCGTTGTTCTAACCGCCTGCCAAAACAACATGACTGAATCGGCTAAACCCGCAACAACACCGCAAGTCCTCTCTTCCGCCGATCTTGCCCAGCGAACCTTACAGCGTCGCGCCGTCGAGTCCGTCATCTGGGGCATGCCTGCAGTCAACTTTGACCGCATGTACCAGGCGATGGTTCACGATGCCAAAGCCGGCGAGGGCAGCAACAAGGTCGTCTTCTGGTCGCACCCCTTGAGCTGGAAGAACCAGACCCTCACCCCCAATCCCGACACCATCTACCTCATGCCCTTCTTCAACACCAAGGACGTGGGGCCGGTAGTGCTGGAGATTCCGCCCGCCGACTCGGGCTCGATCACCGGCTCAGTGGACGACGCCTGGCAGACCGCCATCGAAGACGTCGGCCCCGCCGGAGTCGACAAGGGAAAAGGCGGCAAGTATCTGATCCTACCTCCTGGCTATAAGGACCACGTTCCCTCCGGATACATCTCGATGCCATCCGAGACCTACCAGAGCTATGCACTCCTTCGTTCCAACCTGAAGAGCAGCAGTGACGCTGATATCGCCAATGCAGTCGCCTACGGCAAACGGATCAAGGTCTACCCGCTCTCACAAGCCGCACACTCCTCGGACACGCAATTCATCGACGCCATCGACGTGGTCTTCGACGCCACCATTCCCTACGATCAGCGATTCTTTGAATCCCTCAATCGCATCGTCCAGATCGAGCCCTGGCTGACCCGCGACAAAGCCATGATCGATTCGCTCAAGTCCATCGGCATCGAAAAGGGCAAGCCCTTCAATCCAGACGCCGCCACGCAGGACACCCTCAAACAGGCCGCTCTCGAAGCCCACGCCTGGCTTCAACCCCAATTCGAAAGCGTCTTCGTTCCGCCCTTCAATGAAGGCACCCACTGGAACCTCCCAGTCAAACCGGAGTTCGCCGAAGCCGTACAGACAAACTACGCGAATCCGAACAGCTATCCCATCGACCAACGCGGTGTCAGCTACCACTTCGCCTTCTTCAGTGCCAAGCACCTCGGCGCCGGCCAGTACTACCTCATGACGATCAAAGACAAGCAGGGCCAACCCTTCGAAGGCTCTGGAACCTATCACCTCAATGTTCCTGCCAATGCTCCCGTCACTCTGTATTGGTCCGCCACCGCCTACGACCGCGACACCCACGCCCTCATCCGCAACACACAGTGGTCCAGCCGTGCCTCCACTACTTCAGGACTGCAGAAAAACTCCGACGGCTCGGTTGACCTCTACTTCGCCCCCAAAGCTCCCGCAGGCAAAGATTCCAACTGGGTCCCAACCGACCCTAACGGCAGGTTCGAAGTCCTCTTTCGCTTCTACGGCCCCCAAAAGCCGCTCTTCGACAAAACCTGGAAGCTGCCGGACATTGAGAAGTCGAACTGAAACTCACGAGCACACAGGAGAATGATGATGATCCACCGCAGGCATAAGTTGGCGACAGTTGTTTTGATCGTGACGGCGTCATTCATCGGGTGCGAACAACAGAAACAGCCTTCTCCAACGCAAATCACGGACAGCGGCTACACCTTCGAGCGCGGCTTTGCCTCAGGAGATACCGCCCAAAAGGCCTACGACGACGCCGACCTCAATCGTGCCGTCGAAGCCTACCGCTTCTTCTACCCCACCGTCTCCGGCCACGCCATCTTTGTGGGCAACGAGAAGATCGGCATCGTCCCCAACAAGGTCTTCGGCACCCTCGACACCAAGCCCAAACATGTCGGCTTTACTCTCAACTCCGACACGCCCTACGCGCCAATACTGATGGATCTTTCTGACGGCCCCATGGTCATCGAGTTGCCGCCCGGACCGCTCATCTGCATCTCCATGGACGTCAACCAGCTCTGGATCGCCGACCTCGGACTCCCCGGCCCTGCCGCCGGCAAGGGTGACAAGGTCGTCTTCCTCCCTCCCGGTTACAAGGACAAACCACCCTCCGGCTACCGCATCGCCAACTCACCCTCGAACACCATGCTAGTTGGCATCCGCTCGCTTCCCGTTGGCGGCGATGTTCCCGCAGCAATTGAACTCATCAAGACGGTAAAGATCCACCCCCTCAAGCCCACTCCCGGCTGGCCTGAGACGAAGTGGCTCGACCTCACGCCTGAACCCCAGGACACCACGCCTCTCGCCTGGGAGAACAACATCCAGTTCTGGCATGAGCTCGCCGACGTCATTAACTCAGAGCCGCCCAACCCCCGCTTCCACTACTTCTACGGCCTGCTCGCCATCCTCGGCATCGAGAAGGGCAAACCCTTCAACCCTGACGCCCGCATGACCGCCATCCTCGAGAAGGCAGCGAAGATCGGCAACGCCCAGATGCGCGTCGCATCCTTCAACGACCGCCGCCCCGACCGCATCGTCTGGCCCGACCGCAAATGGGAGTGGGCCGCGCTACGCTACGAGGACGGCGACTTCAATACCGCCAATTACGGCGACCTGCACGCCCGCGAGAAGTGGTTCTATCAAGCCATCGGCGCTTCCCCTGCCATGTTCAAGCGCGATCCCACCGCCGGTTCGCTCTACTGGCTCGGCGTGCGCGACACCACGGGAGCGACGCTCGATGGAGGCAAAACGTACAAGCTAACCGTGCCGCAACCAGTTCCCGGAAAGCTGTTCTGGTCGGTGACGGTGTACGACACAGATACGCGAAGCCAGGTGCTGACCGACCAGGGTAAGGCGGCCCTACGGTCGATATTCGAGCTAAAGGATGTCTCCAAAACCCAGCCAACCGAACTCTACTTCGGCCCAACGGCTCCTGCAGGCCACGAAGCCCAATGGATCAAAACCATTCCCGGCAAGGGCTGGTTCACCTACTTCCGAGTCTATGGCCCCGAACAGGCCGCATTCGACGGAAGCTGGAAGCCGGGTGATTTTGAAGAGGTTAAATGACCGATAACTGCCTACAATATAGTTGCTTACAAGATTTGGGTTCGAAATCTCCAGCAAATCGCGTGTCAAGAGGCAAGGTCATCTAAAACTCTAATAATCAATAACATGCGCTGGCAAAATAATTAGCCTTGATTCGATTGAATAGAACCAGAACGAAAAAAGACAGAACCCCGGATCGTATCCGGGGTTCCGTCTTTAAATCCAAATCGGAAGTCCAGACCTAAACTTTCTGTTATGAAGACTTTGCGTACTTCGATACGGTATGGGGTACTACTTATGCCAGTGCATCCCCCACCCAAGATACTTGCTCGCCGCCTCATATACCGGGGCGGCGGTCGTTGAGAAGTTCGCTGCCACATGGTGCTCAAAGCCGTTCTCGCAGATGTACCGCAGCAACTCCTGCATCTTCGGAATCTCGACCACGCCCGCGCCGCCAAACGTATGCAGCGGATCGTTGGTGAACGCGCCCTCGCCGACATAACCTTTGATCTGTCCGCTGAAGTCGTCAGTCGAAAACCGTGCGAAGCTCATAGCCCCGGCCTTGACCGTGCCATCGAGCGTGCCGTGCGTGTTCTCCTTGCCAACGGTTCCGGCAATAATCTGCTGGAAGTCCATCTTCACGCCCTCGTTGAAGAAGTGCTTCGGCAGATTCGAGCAGTGGAAGCAGACCGCCTTGTCGGGATTGTCGCCGTAGTTATTGTTCCAGTCGAGCAGAGCGCTCGGAGTCTCACTCGCCAGCGTCAGCGCATACATGCTCAGCGTACCCAGAACATCGACCTCGCAAGCCGACGGAATCAAATTCTCGCTCATCATGCTCATCACGGTGCAGGGAACGATGCCGAGAAACTCCTCGATCGAAGTCCAGCACTGCACTGCGCTGACGGTCAGTTCGCTTGCCGTCATCCAGTGATCGATCACCGCCCCGAGCTTCGCCATCTTCATCAGCGCAGCATCGGGAGTGTCGCCGATAGGAATGTACTTCTTGATCGCCGCCAGCTTGGCCTGAGCAGCATCGTCGTTATCGCTCATCCGGCCAATTCGGCCCATCACCTCGCTCAGATCGAGCGTCTCAACCGTAATGCCCGACTTCTCCAGCAGCTTCTCGGAGTACCGGACCGTATTGAACGCCGTTGGCCGAGCACCAATCGCCCCGATCCGCAGATTCTTCAACCCGCGCACCACGCGACACACGCCACTGAACCACTCAAGATCAGCCTTGAACTCCGGCGAATCAGGGGCCTCGGTATGCAGCCGCGTCAGCGAGTAGGGAATCCCATACTGCTTCAGGTTGTTGCAGATCGACATCTTGCCGCAGAAGCTGTCGCGACGGAACGCAATCGTCATCTTGCCCGCATGATCGGGAGTAGCCTGAATCAGCACCGGAACCCGCAGATCGGCAAGCCTCAGAGCATCGGCAAGTCCACGCTCCTCGCCAAAGTTCGGCAGCGTGATGATGATGCCGTCGATCTCAGCAGCGTGCTTCTTGAACAGAGCCGCGCACTTCTTAGCATCCTCATAACTCTCCACCGCCCCGTGTGCCGTCTCCTCTGGAGTCAACACAATCGGCTTGATTCCAGCCGCCTCAAGAGCCGCAATCATCTCCAGGCGTCCACTCGTTGCAAGGTGACTCGGAAAAAATCCACGGTTGCCCACGATCACACCCAACGTCATCTGCTTAGCCATCACAAATCTCCAAATCGGTTCGGGACCCGTACACGGGTCATTGAATCAGACAGGCCGTTACGTCACTCGGCCGCACATGCTCTAGAACAGCTTATGCGTTGGCCGGAACCGTATCGTGTAGAACCCGCCAAACAACGTCAGCAACACGCCCCACCACAGGGTCGGCCGCAACTCTGCCAGCACAGTAGGCGGAGGATTGTGGAGTTCCGTAATCCCGGTCACCACAAGCACCAATCCATACGCCAGCATCAAAATTCCGCAGAAGAACCAGATCGACAACTCTGCTGTCTCCACATCGCGCTTTTCGGTCATCATCCAGCTCCTACCAGAAGATCAAATTCAGAATAAAGAAGACGACGATCACAACGATCGCCCAGAAGATCGGCTTCTCCCACAACGTCTTCGATCCGTCGTGGGGAATCGGCGTTACGCCATATACGAGGCCTGCAAGCTTCTCCTCGGGCACAGGCTTCGTCACAAGGCTGACAATAACGGTCACGCCCACGCAGATCAGCCAGCTCCAAAGCGCCCGGTACAGATTCTCCGCCATGCTCTGCGCATTAGGGCTCAGAGCAATATACCGCAGGGCCGAAGGATCCTTCTGTACCCACGCCCACATGCTGATCGACGAGGCCGTTCCAGCCAGCAGTCCGAGGAATCCGCCCCAGTGCGTCGCCCGTTTCCAGAGCATCCCCAGAATCACCGTTCCAAATAGCGGCGCGATGAAGAAGCTAAACAGCGCCTGCACGTAATCCATGATACTGGCCGCATTCATCACCAGATAAGCAGTCCCAACGCTGACAATCATCCCAATCACCGTCGACAAGCGGCCCATAAACACATAGTGCTTATCATCGGCCTTCTTGTTGATGAACGCTCCGTAGATGTCATACGTCCACACCGTGGAAAACGCGCTCACATTGCCGGCCATGCCGCTCATAAAGCCAGCGACCAGAGCTGTAATTCCCAACCCCAGCAGCCCCGGCCCGCAGTAGCGAATCAGCATCAGCGGAAGCACTTCGTTGTAGCTGTGCTGTCCCGTCGTTGCGGCAACGCTCTCAGGAACGAGGTGCATCAGGCTGCCATCAGGATTCTTCAACACCGCAAGAGCCAGCAAGCCCGGTACGATGACGATCAACGGCACCGCCATCTTGAAGGCCGCGCCGATCACTGGAGCCAGCTTCGCGGCACGCAGATTATTCGCGCTCAGCACTCGCTGCACCACCAGAAAGTCCGTGGTCCAATACCCAAAGCTGATCACGAATCCCAGGCCGAAGACGATCCCCGTCCAGTGCACGCCCATGGGATTGTCTTTGAAGCTGCCCAGCGTGCTCCACATATGCGTATAGTCGCTGCTGCCAACATTCACCGCGATCTGCGCCTTGAGCTTCGTCCATCCGCCGGCTTCGATCAGGCCGAGAATCGGAATCATCGCCGCGCCTGCCCAGATCAGCACAAACTGCAGAACCTCATTGATGATCGCCGATCGCAACCCACCCAGCATCACATACAAGGCCACGGTTGCCGCGCCAACCCAGATGCTGAAGCTGATATTCCATCCCAGCACGGTCTTCATCACCAGCGCCATGGCGTACATATTGACGCCGCTCATCAAGATCGTCATCACGGCGAACGATACCGCCGACAGCCCGCGCGCGCCTTCACCAAACCGCAGCTGCAGGTATCCAGGCACCGAGTGCGTCTTTGAGATGTAGTAGAACGGCATCATCACGATGCCCAGGAACAGCATCGCGGGAATTGCGCCGATCCAGTACCAGTGCGCTGCCAGAATGCCGTACTGATACGCGGCTCCCGCCCACCCCATCAGTTCCAGAGACCCCAGATTCGCGGACACAAAGCTCAGTCCCGCGATCCAGGCAGTCATCTCGCGCCCCGCGAGGAAAAAGTCTTCACTCGTATTCGCTTTGCCCTTGGCGTAAAAGCCAATAAAGACGACCAGAGCGAAGTACAGGACGAGAATCAAAATGTCGACCGGTGCAAGCTTGGTCAACTGTTGGCCCATCAGCAGGAGAGCAGCAAACGATATCATTCAGTCTTTGAGTAAACGTTCGCTCCAGCGCTGTGAACTGGCGATCCGTCTACGTCCTTCCCATAATCTACTTTGCGTTGGTTGAAGAGCTCCCCTGCAAACGCACAAGACAAAGCTCAATCGTTGCAACTATACAACAATAGATTAGTAACTCGCACTGAAGAAATTCGATTTAGCTCAGAATGCGCTCCAATCGCGGAAAGCGCACCTCCACCCCTAGTTATTCGAGATATCTTTCGGGACAAAAACAATTTTTCGGGCCTTGGCCAGGGGCTTCACCTCGAAGAAACGTGAAAGCTATTTGATTCGTCGTTTCAGGGACTCACGCCGGCATCTGCGGGCGGGGTTCCGCTTCCACCCTCAGATGGAGGCGCTCCTGGCTGCTGCCCAGCTACACTGAGCTGCGCCTATGCTGAACCTCCGTCCGTTATGCACAACCGTTCTTCTCTGCCTGGTCGTCGTCTCAGCGCAGGGCAAGCGAGCCCCCAATCTCGAGCTCAAAGACCTTTCCGGCAATAAGCAGAAGCTCGACTCTCTTCGCGGCTCGATCGCAGTGGTCAGCTTCTGGGCAACGTGGTGCGCTCCCTGTCGCGACGAGCTCCCCCGCCTTTCGAAACTCGCTCAGGAGTACTCACCCAGCGGCGTCCACTTCATCGCCATCTCCATCGACGAGCCCAAAGACCGCGCCAAAGTGGCCCCGTACGTAGCCGAGCAAAAACTTGCCATGGACATCTGGGTCGGCGGAGACACCGATATGATGGCCCGCGTCGGCCTGGGCGACATCGTACCCGGCACCATCATCCTCGACCAGCAGGGCGAGATCATCGGCCGCATCATGGGCGAAGCCCGCGAAGAAGACATCCGCTCGCGCATCGAATGGCTTCGCAACGGCAAACAAGGAGCCGCCCCCGAGCCCCTCACTAAACGCTACTAAGCATTCAGCCGCGAACAGTCGCAGTATCAACCGGACGAGGCCACACCACCGCCGCCGCCAGCGTCACCAGCGCCACCCAGTACAAATCCGCGCCCAGCAGATGAACGATCTGCATCCACACCGGAGCCAGCAACAGAACATCGGCCAACCCCAGCGCAAACTGAAACCCGAGCAATCCAACCACAACGGTCGCTAGTCGCCCAGCACCGGCCCGCCTCGCCTCCGCGACAAGCCAAAACACAAATCCTGCGGCAATCAAAGCACTTACCGGATGCACCCCACGCAAACGCAGCAGCCACGGCGATGCAGCCGCGAAATCCTGCTCCATCGCCATCCGCAAAGAAGAAGCAGGGAACAGCGTGTCGCCCAGCGCCGCCAGCGATCCGCTCACCCCAACCACCAGCGTCGCTGCCAGCCCGATCACGGCCCACAAAGCATTCCTGCCCCGCACCTGCAGCTCACTCCACATCTGCCCGGTCCCAAGCAGACGAGCCGTCAATGTAAGTGCAGCCAGCAGCAGCAGCGTATTACTCAGATGGATCGAAAGCACCACCACCCGCCCCATCGACTGGTTGCCCGTCACATATCCCAGCTTCACCAGCAGCGCACCCAGCAGAGCTTCATTCAGCAGCAGCACCATCGAGGCGACGGCCATCACGCGAGCCCCCTGTCCCTTCACCGTCGCGCGAAACGTCCACACCAGCAACCCGAGCACGACAAACGCAGCCCCGCCCGTCATGCACCGGTGCGTGAACTCAATCATCGTATCCACACGCGGCTCAAGCGGAATCACCTGCCCATTGCACAGCGGCCAATGGTTCCCACATCCAGCCCCTGATCCAGTAGCCCGCACCAGCGCGCCCCACAGGATCACCAGCACGTTGTACCCAACCACTCCCCAGGCAAACCGCACCGCAGCTCGCGAAGCACCCCTTACCGAAACCGCCGGTGTTGTAGCCATGCTTCCATTCTACTGTTCGGGCAAACGAAAAGGCCCCCGCGAGGAGGCCTCTTCCATTGAACAAGGAGAACTATCCGCTAGCCAACTCCTTCGCCCGCTGAGTAGCCCGCTTCACAGCCTTGATCAGCGTTACGCGCAACCCGCCCTCTTCCAGCTCCAGAATCCCATCCACAGTGCACCCCGCAGGAGTCGTCACAGCATCCTTCAGCAAGGCCGGATGATACCCCGTCTCGAGCACCATCCTCGCCGACCCTAGCGTAGTCTGCGCGGCCAGCAGAGTAGCCACATCACGCGGCAGGCCGACATTCACGCCCGCCTCAGCCAGCGCCTCAATGATGATGTAAAGAAACGCCGGCCCCGAGCCCGAAAGCCCCGTCACCGCGTCCATGTGCTTCTCGTCGACAACAACCGTGCGCCCAACCGTCTGAAATATCCGCTGCGCCACAGCCATCTGCTCAGCCGAAACAAATCGCCCGCCACAAAGCGCCGTAATCCCCGCAGCCAGCATCGCCGGAGTATTCGGCATAGCCCGAATCACCGCCAGCTCGCACCCCGCGCCGTCCTCAATACTCTGAGTCTTCACCGAAGCCGCAAACGACAGCACGACCTTCTCCGGCGACAGCGCCGGCTTGATCTCCTCAATCAGTGCAGGAACCTGAATAGGCTTCACGCCCAGCAGAATCACATCCGCCTGTTGCGCTGCGGCCAGATTGTCCGTCGTCACATCGAGCCCGAACTGCGCCGAAAGCGCCTGCGCCCGTTCCGCATGATGCACCGTGGCAAAGATCTGCTCCGGAGCCAGCAGATTGTTCTTCAGGAACGCCTGCAGCAGAATGCCGCCCATCTTGCCCGTGCCGAGAATCGCTACCTTCAACCCCGGCATCGAAGGAGCCGGAGCCAGAACCTCATATCTTTCTTCGCTCATCCCAAAAGGCTATCAGACGCGCTAGCTTGCTACCTTCTTCTGGGCAGCAATCCAGGCATCCACGCGCTGCTCCAGAACATCCATAGGCAACGCTCCCGCACCCAGCACCACATCATGGAACGCCTTCAGATCGAACTTCGCACCCAGCGCCGTCTGCGCCCTCTGCCTCAGTTCTAGAATCTTCAGCTGTCCCATCTTGTAGCCCAGCGCCTGCCCCGGCCACGCAATATAGCGGTCCACCTCAGCCTGAATATTCGTCTCATCAATAGCCGAGTGTTCTCGGAAGAAATCCACCATCTGCTCTCGCGTCCAGTGCTTCGCATGCACACCCGTATCGACCACCAGCCGGATCGCCCGCCATGTATCGTTCTCCAGCCGTCCGTAATCGCTGTAAGGGTCCTGATAGAACCCTATCTCCTTACCAAGCCGTTCGCTATACAGCCCCCACCCCTCGGTGTACGCCGTGTAGTACTCCTGCTTGCGAAACTCCGGCAGTCCGGTCAGCTCCTGCGCAATCGAGATCTGCAGATGATGCCCCGGAACTCCCTCGTGATACGCCACCGCCTCCACTGGAGCCAGCGACCGCTCCGCGAAGTTGTACGTGTTCACATCCACACGCCCCGGCCGCTTGCCATCCGGACTCCCCTGGTCATAAAACGCCGCCGCCTGGTCCTTCTCGATGTAAGAAGGCATAGCCACAACTTCAACCTTCGCCTTCGGCAGCGTCCCAAACAGCCCCGGCAGCTTAGGCTCCATCTGCGCAATGTAGCCCTTGTACGCGTCCAGCAAGGCCTCCTTCGAAGCCGGATGCTCCTTCGGATTCGCCTGCAACGCCGCTCGAAAACTCTTCAGGTCGGAATACCCCAGCCTATGCACGATCGCCAGCATCTCGGCCTCATTGCGCTTCACCTCATCCAGCCCGATCTGGTGGATCTCCTCGGCCGACTTGTTCAGCGTCGTGCTCTGCCTAATCCTGTACGCATAGTAAGCATCGTCCATCCGGCAGCGCCCACACGCCCGGATCTTTTCGCCCCGCGGGGATATACGCGACCTTCACAAACTTCGCAAACCGCTGATACGCCGGCAACACCTGCGTCCCAATCGCATCCAGCACCTCGCCCGAGATCCGCTTCTGATCCGCCGCGCTTATCGTTGCCGGAAACTTCTTCAACGGCCTCGCAAACGGACTCTCCTCCGGCTTCTGATTCGCCAGCGCCTGCGTCTGGACCAGGACCTTCTCCAGCAGATACTTCGGCGGCACGCGGCCCTCGTCCATGCCCAGTTGCATGTTCGTCATAATCTGCGAGAAGGCCGTCGGAATCTTCTTTAGCCGCGCAATATAGTCGTCATAGTCCTTCACCGTCTCGAACGAGAGATTCTCGACCATCCGGGGCATCTCCGTATGGAAGCCGCCGAACTGATTCACCGGCATCTGCCACTCTTTGAACTTCGCCCCTTCCTGTTCGTCAATCAGGTCCCGCAGCATCAGCTTTGCCGACAATTGCTCCTGCTCCGTCAGCCCGGCGGTGTCGATCTCGCTCAAACGCTCAATAAACCCGCGTCCCCGCTCCAGCGCAGCGTTCACCGCCTGCACCGAGTAATCCGTAAGCTGATCGTTATACCGCTTATCACCGAGATAAGAGGCATACTCCGGCGCATGCTTCAGCCTGTCTTCCCAAATCTCTGCAAACAGCTTCGACAGCGCCTTACTGCGATCCGCAACCGAGGTCGGCCCAGCAGCCGCAACTCCAGGCACAGGAGCCTGCACCTGACCCCCCGCAGACACTCCGTTGATACAACCCGAAATCGTCAATCCACAAACCAGCGCCAGCGAAACCGTCTTCATCAAAAACCTCGTACGTCTTCGCTAGTTTACCGTGCTACCCCCATCAAACACCCGTTAACGGAACCGACATAACGTGTCATCCCGATCTAACGGATTGATATAACGCGTGTCATCTACCGATCTGGCGCAATTGACCTAAAAACGTGTCATCCCGACCGGAGCGCAGCGACCCGCTGTTAGCATCGGTCGGACCAGAACTTTGAAGATCGGAACAGGGCACACCTTCATCTATGCTCCGAACACTCTTCCAGCATCCGATACAGCGTAGACCTGCTGATCCCCAGCATCTCCGCTGCCCGCAACTTATTGCCCGCACAGCTCTTCAACACATGAAACACATGCCGTTCCACCACATCCTGCAGCCGCATTGACCCATCGAGCAGGTTCATCTCTTCAGCAGGTATGGGCTGACTCACACAACGCATCTCCCGCAGCGAAGTTAGATGATCGGCCTCAAGCACCTCTCCCTCACACTGCAACACGCCATTGCGCAACACATTCTCCATCTCACGAACATTCCCCGGCCAGCTATGCGCCAGCAGCCGCTCCATGGCGTCATCGGCAATCCTCTCCACGCCCTTGTCATACAAGCGAGAGAACCGCTTCACAAAACTCATCGCCAGCGCCGGAACCTCATCCAGCCTATCCCGCAGAGGCTCCAGCACAATCTCCACCATAGCGATCCGATAGTACAAATCCTGTCGAAAGCGGCCCGACGCCGTCAGCAGCCGAAGATCCTGACTTGCCGAAGCAATCATCCGCGTACCCACCTTTTGCTCGATCGCTCGCACCAGGCGGATCTGCGCAGACAAAGGCATCTCCTCAATCCTGTCAAAAAAAAGCGTGCCCCGATACGCTGTCCTTATCAGCTCACGAATCCTGTCGTCCGCATCGCTCTCCGTTACATCCCCAAGTGCCGCGGCATGGCACACCACAAACGGCCCTTCCCGGTCCATGCTTCGACCGTGCAGCGCCCGCGCGACAAGCTCCTTACCGGTTCCCATCTCCCCCCGCACCAGCACCGTGCGAAAATGCGGCCCAATCCGTTCCACCTGCATCCGCAGCCGGCGCATCGCTGCACCATCCCCGGCCATCTCGAAGCAGGGAAGCTCCGCAGCAAGCCCATGTGGTTCCTCAAAACGGGCAGGCACAAGGCCGGAAAGGGAATAGCTGGAAGTAGACATGATTACTCCTTACATCGGCAGCTGCCGTATTCCAATGAGCCGAAAAACAACAAAGCCGGACACCGCATCGCAGCAGTGTCCGGCTCCAATCTTCGAATCAGTTGTATTACGCCGTCGTCGTCGCGCAGTACGTATCGAACGCCCGCGTCAACTCCTGAGCAATCGCCGGAGCCGTCGAGGTCTCAATCGCTGACCGCTGCATCAGGTACACCAGCTGCCCGTCGCGAAGAATCGCAATCGCCGGCGACGTCGGAGGATGCCCCCCAAAGTAGCTGCGAGCCTTCTCGGTTGCATCCCGGTCCTGCCCCGCAAACACCGTTACCGAATGGTCAGGCTTCGCCGTGTGCTGCATCGCGAGACGAACCCCGGGGCGCATCTTCCCCGCCGCGCACCCGCAGATCGAGTTGACCACCACCATCGTCGTCCCCGGCTGAGCCAGCGCGGCATCCACATCGGCCGCTGTCCGTGCTTCCTTCAGCCCTGCCCGAGTCAGCTCCTCGCGCATCGGAATCACCATAATCTCTGGATACATAAGCACCTCTCCTCAAACCCACAAAAGAAACTAAAAAACACCCGTCTCCTCTGATTGTACGGTCTCCACCCCGACCACGCCACTCAGCCACGAACCCAGGCACGCAACTCATTGCCGTTCAATCTTTAAATCCGTCTCCCTCTGCGCAGATCGTGGTCGCCCCCTTACATGTTGTACCCTCGAAACCGTGCAGCCTCCCGCCCTCAATATCCAGCAGAACGTCCCGCTCGCCCCCTACACCACCTTTCGCATCGGCGGCCCCGCCCGTTTCTTCGCCGACATCACCAGCGAAGCCGCCCTCCTCGAAGCCATCGCCTACGCCCGTACCCACTCTCTCCCCATCTTCGTCCTCGGCGGAGGCAGCAACCTCCTCGTAAGCGACTCCGGCTTCGACGGCCTCGTCCTCCACATCGCCATCGCACACCCGTTCCAGGCCCAACCCAATGGCAGTCACATCGACTACACCATCACCGCCGGGTGCGACTGGAACGCCTTCGTCCTCTACATCGCCAAGCAGGGAATCACTGGAATCGAGTGCCTCGCCGGCATCCCCGGCTCCGTCGGCGGCACCCCCGTCCAAAACGTAGGAGCCTACGGTCAGGAGGTCGCCAACACCATCACCTCCGTCCGCGCCCTCAACCTCGAAACCACCGCCTTCGTCGATCTCACGCCCGACCAGTGCGGCTTCTCCTACCGCCGAAGCATCTTCAACACCACCCACCGCAACCGCTACATCGTCACCACCGTCAGCTTCCGCCTCGACCCCGCCGCCAAACCCAACCTCACCTACCCCGACATCACCCGCTACTTCGCAGGCCAGACCCCAACCCCCATCGACATCTACCACGCTGTCCGCACCATCCGTCACGGCAAGGGCATGCTCCTCGTAGACGGCGAAGCCGACTGCCGCAGTGCCGGCTCCTTCTTCAAAAACCCCATCGTCCCCACCGTCACCCTCAACGCCATAGCCGCAACGCTCAACATCCCCGCCGAAACCATCCCCAACTGGCCCGCCACCGAAGGCCAAACCAAAATCCCCGCCGCATGGCTCCTCGAAAAAGCCGGCTTCCCCAAAGGCTTCCAGCAAGGTAACGCCGGAATCTCCTCCCGCCACACCCTGGCCCTGATCAACCGAGGCAACGCCACCGCCGCTGACATCGAAGCCCTACGCGACACCATCCGCGCCGAAGTAACAAAACGCTTCGCAATCCAGCTGGAACAAGAACCCGTCCAAGTAGGCAACTAGAGACATTCCCTAGCCCCCCTTTGCCTTTGTCGTTGTCGTTGTCGGTGACGGTGACGTTGATGCTGCCGCTGCCGTGGCCTTTGCTGTTGTCGTTGCTTTTGCTGTTGTCATTGCTTTTGCTGTTGTCGTTGCTTTTGCTGTCGTCGTTGCTTTTGTTGTTGTTCTTGTCTTTCTTGTTGTCATCCCCGAAGGGGACCTGCTTTTGCCGTTGTCGTTGCCTTTTCCCACCCACACCCAAACTCTGTCATTTCGACCGGAGCAGTTTGCGCTTTTTGCAAACTGCGTAGCGGAGAAACCCGCTTCTCTACCCATACAGCTAGCCCAGTTTGAAACCGTTGTCGTTATTTTTGCCTTGCAGTGCAGTATGCCTTCAACCCCAAATGCAAATCACCCCCCCAACCGCTCCATCAACCGTCTCCGTTCCTCCGCCAACACCACCTCCACGGCTCCCTGCTCCATCACCTGACCCTCGGCCATCCGCACAACCTCCGCCCCCAGCAGAAAGCACTCCCCCACATCATGCGACACCGAAAGCACCGGCACCTTCCACCGCCCCAGCCAGTCCCTTAGCGCCACCGCCAACTCATCCCGCAGTACCCCATCCAGCCCGGCAAAAGGCTCATCCAGCAGCAGCATCGCCTTGTCCACACCGTCATAGCCCACCGCCGCCGCCACCGCTCGAGCCACCGACACCCGCTGCCGTTCCCCGCCGCTCAACTCCTCCGTCCTGCGATCAGCCAGCGTGGTCAGCCACATCAACCCCATGACATCCTCCAGCACCTGCCCATCCTCTGAACCCACCCCATACCCAACGTTCTCCCGCACCGTCCGATGCGGAAACAATCTCGCCGCCTGAGCCGCACTCCGCACCGGCCTCAGATGTGCAGGCACAAACACCCGTTCCTCGATACTCACCAGCACCCGCTCCATCGGCCCATAGACGATCCTGCCCGCATCCGGCCGCACAAATCCCGCAATCGTCCGAAGCACCGTCGTCTTCCCGCTCCCCGAAGGCCCAAACAGCACAGTCCAAGGCCGCGTCAACACAAAGCTCACATCGAGCGACAGCCCACCCACCCGATGCGCCATCTTCACCGCCAGCAGGTTATCGGGCAACTTATCGGACAACGTCCACCTGCCTTCCATCCATCTTCCTGAACCCCGGCAAAAGATAGATCACCAGCAGCGCCGCCAGAGAGATCCCCACCAGCAGCAGCGCCGTTCTATTCGCCGCCGCATAATTCCCATCCTGCACCAGGTCATACAGCGAGATCGACAGCGTCCGAGTAACCCCCGGAATATTCCCTCCCAGCATCAGCACCACGCCAAACTCCCCGACCGTATGCGTAAATGCCAGCACCGCGCTCGTCAGCAGCGAAGCCCGAGCCATAGGCAGCACCACCGTCCGAAACACCCGCCAGGGCCCAGCCCCCAACCCAGCCGCCGCCTCCACATACCCCTGTTCTACTGCTCCAAACCCCGCCACCAGAGGCTGCACCGCAAACGGCAGACTGTACAGCACCGACCCCACCAGCAACCCCGTAAAACTAAACGCCAGCGGATGCCCAAACACCCGCATCAACAGCCGCCCCGGAGCCGTCAGCGGCCCCATCGCCACCAGCAAATAAAACCCCAGCACCGTAGGCGGCAGCACCAGCGGCAGAGCCACCACAGCCTGCACCAGAGCCCGCCCCACCCCACGCCCCGAAGCAATCCACCACGCCAGGGGCACCGCCACCACCAGCAAAATCGCCGTGGTGCTTCCCGCCAACCGCAGCGTCAACCAAAGCGCCTGCACATCCATGAGCAACAGCCTAACGCAGCAGCACTCCATGCATGTGCGGGAACATGGAAGAAGAAGCATGCAAACGTAGTTTCGATATGAGGATTCATTTACGAAAAAATCTGGGAAGTATTGTGAGGCAAGCTAAAATGATCCCCCATGGCACTTATTCGATTTTCCATTGCATCCATTGCTCTTATTGCTTGCCTTTTTGAGCCCGGCCCCGCAGCATCGCAGGCCACGCCTTCACCCGTAGCCGAAGCTCCCAAAGCTGCCGTGGACGCGGTGATTTCGATGTTTACGCCCAACGATGCGGTAAACGTAGAAGCCACCGGCAAACCGATGCCCACAACGGGCACATGGGGTGCGGTAACGAAGTTCCCCAGCGGACAACCGAAGGTTTGCGTCCTGGCCCACGTTGATTGTGTCGTCGTCGTCTATCGCGTCCCGGAAGATAAGCTCGTCTGCGAATGGGCAGTCGGATTTGTGAATGTGGTCGAGCCGCAGCCGGATGGCACCATCAAACACGCGACGCACGTAGCGGTGCTCGATGAGAATGATGCAGCCGCGCGCTACACGTTGCAGAAAGCCTGGACAAAGGGAGAGACTCCGAAGCCAGTCGTATCCCAACGCCCCGATTACCCTTCCATAGCACGGTCCGCGCAGGTCAGCGGTGTGGTCACGGTAAGAATCGTCGTCGGTCCGGATGGTCTCGTTAAAAGCGCAGTCGCAACCAGCGGACCATCGATGTTGCAGGCCCCTGTGCTCGCAGCAGTTCGCCAGTGGAAATATGATCCTGTGCAGATCGGTCAACAGCCCACAAGCTTCCGCGTAGACCAGCAGTTCGCTTACAACCTCCCGAAGTCGAGTATCTCGGCGGGCATGGATCCTGGCGGCCATGTCGTAGTTCAGGAGGCAGACCCTCGCCTTGCCCCGGGATTTCGCTCCAACGGTGTCTCCAGCGGCGCATGGGCCACTTGTACTGCTGCGACTGGGTGCCAGGCCGCTGCTCCCGACGTACCGAAGTAGCTTGAACCGGAGTCGGCCCTAAATCGATCAGGAACAGCCGAACGCAGCACCTGGAAACATAGGTGCTGCCAAGCCTAATCAGTCCGCGTGATGCCGTAGGAATCCAGCACATCATGCAGAGTCACAACACCTTCCAACTTGTGCACATCTGCGCGGCTCACGACTGGCAATAGTTCAATCTGGTTCGTTCCCATACGCTCAAGTGCTAAATCAAGTCCCTGATCGGCATGGACGTGCGGAAAAGTAAGCGCATTCAAGACCTCGCCGAGTTGCCTGTCAACACCTTCAGCGACCTCCTGCTCCAACCTGGAAAGATTAACAACACCGACAACTCCAATCTGATCGGCCACAATCCATGTTCGGGCCCCCCCGTTGCGAGCCAGGTCCAAAGCCTCTCGAACCGTTGTCTCCGCCGAGAGCGTAGAATCCGCCGCACGCATCACCCGGACTACCTGCCGTTGAATCTGCCGCTGGTGCGACGCTGCCGAAGGCAGATGTACGCCATCTTGTATCGCAAGAGCTTCGTAGAGCGCCTTCTTCTGGAATCGCGAAGAGATGAACAGGCTGACCAGATTCGCAATCATCAATGGCACGATAACTGCATAATCCTGGGTCATCTCGAAGATCATCAACACCGATGTCATGGGAGCGCGCACGATGCCGGCAAACGCAGCTCCCATCCCCACCAGTGCGTACGCTCCAGCCGTTGCCGTATACGCTGGAAAAAAATGATGGGCCACAGTCCCCACGGAACCTCCCAGCATCGCGCCGATGAACAGGGCCGGTCCGAAGATACCGCCTGCATTCCCTGAACCGTAACTCGTAGTCACCGCAATAAGCTTCAGCACCACCAGCAGAGCCATTAGCTTCAGCGTCATGTTTCCATTCAGGGCGTGCCCGACATATTCGTAACCCACGCCCATCACCTGGGGGACAAACCACCCCAGCACGCCGACTAACAAGCCGCCTGCCACAGGTTGAAACCAGACAGTCCATCGCGGAAAACGGAGAAAGCGCTCCCGCATACCGAGGAGCAGCTTCGCAAAGGCCACGGAAACGAAACCGGTACCCACCCCAAGCACCGCATAAATAACAAATTCCACCGGGTTCACCAGTTGGTATTGCGGAACCTTGAACAAAGGACTATTGCCGAGGATAAGGCGCAAAACCCCCCACGATGTGGCCGAGGCCAGTACGACTGAGCCAAGCACCGGTGCATGAAGATCTCCTACAATCTCCTCAAGCGCAAACATCACCGCCGCCAGCGGTGTATTGAACGCAGCCGCAATGGCTGCTGCAGCGCCAACCGGCACCAGTGCCTTTACCCTTTCGGGACTCAGACCCAATGCCCGCCCAAGCACGGAAGCGATACCCGCGCCAACCTGAACCGAAGGCCCTTCACGTCCCAGCGGGATTCCACTTGCCAGTGTCGCGGACGTACAGAAGAACTTTCCCAGCAGCGTGCGCAACGTAATACGTCCATCGTGCGCATACAGTGCGGCCTTGGTCTGCGGCACTCCGCTGCCTCGTGCTTCAGGAAAGTATCGGAAAAGGAGGTAGCCGATGCCCAGGGACCCCACGACGGGAAAAAGCAAGCGTCGCCACGGAGCGCCATTCGCAGGATACAGTCGCATCCCCATTCGCTCCGTTAGCAAGATAAAAGCGACGACCGTCAGGCCTGTCAATGCTCCTATCACTAATGTGAGGACCAAAAATATCTGGTCCTCTCGTTCCCGCAACTTACGTAGGCGATCCAACAGCCATATCTTCGTCCGACTTCCCCTGGTAGTCTGGTCGCCTTCGCTCATCTGGTCGGAAATGCCCTCCCTAGCGAACACCAGTCTACTTCACAGCCTGCAGCCCAACCTTCGTCAGATTCCCCTGCACCGCCGGAGTCAGCAGCCAATCCAGAAACGCATGTGCATCCGCCTTCCGTTCCGACTTCGCCATCACCACCGCATACTGCACAATCGCCGGATACTGGCTCGTAGGCACCAGCACATAGCTCCCCACGTCCTTGAAGTGAGGTGAACTCGCAGCCGTCAATGAGATCAACCCGATCTGCGCGTTCCCCGACTCCACAAACTGAGCGGCCTGCGCAATATTCTCCGCCACCACAAAGTGCGGCTTCGCAGCGTCATACATCTTCATCTTCTGCAGAGCCGCCGCCGCCGCCCGCCCATACGGAGCATGCAGTTCATTCGCAATCGCAATCGTCTTCACCTGCGGATCAACCAGCTTCTCTACACTCAGCGGTTGCAACGGCGAATCCTTCCGCGCCCAAACCACCAGCGCGCCCTTAGCATAAGCCGTCGGACTCGTCCCATCCGCCAACCCCGCCGCCACCACCTTCTCCGGAAACACAAAATCCGCCCCCAGAAAGATGTCCATCGGCGCGCCATTGATAATCTGCTCCGCCAGCATCGACGACGACCCGTAGCTCACAACCAGCTTCACGCCCGTAGCGTGCTCATAAGCCGCAGCCCAGAGCGGCATCACAGGCTGCAGATCAGCCGCAGCTGCCACCCGCAGCTCTTTCTGTCCCCACGCATCTCTCGATCCCAAAAGCCCACTCACCATCAACCCAAGACACACACAAGTGATCCATCTGACCCACCTGATCCCTGATCCCTGTTCCCTGATCGCTCGCATACGGTACCCTAGACGTGACAATGAAACTCCAATCTCATCATCTTAGATGCACCGAGTGCGGTGCCATCATCACCGCCGATGCCCTCAACAGCATCTTTCGTTGCCCCACCTGCAACGGCCTCTACGACGTCCTCTACCCCTGGTCGTCTCCCTCCAACGGTGACCCCGCCTCGCACGCCAGCAACCTCCCCAACGCCAGTGCCCTCCGTTGGCTCTGGCAGGAGCGTCGCACCTCCACCCTGCCCATCGACCAGTCCGGCGTCTGGCGCTTCCGCGATCTCCTCCCCATCGTCGAAAACCCCGACAACGTCGTCACCCTCCGCGAGGGCAACACTCCCCTCTACGATCTTCCGCGCTGCGCCAAAATCGCCGGCATCGACTGGCTCCTCGCCAAGCATCAGGGCATGAACCCCACCGGCTCCTTCAAGGACACCGGCATGACCGCCGCCCTCTCCGTAGCCGCCGAGCGCAAGTACGAGTGGGTCGCCTGCGCCTCCACCGGCAACACCTCCGCCGCCATGGCCGCCTACGCCGCCCGAGCCGGCCTCCGCAGCATCGTCTTCATCCCCGAAGGCAAGATCGCCTGGGGCAAACTCTCGCAGTCCATGGACTACGGAGCCCTCACCATCCAGCTAAAGACCGACTTCGACGGCTGCGTCCGCATCCTCACCGACCTCGTCAACCGCTTCCCCATCTACCTGCTCAACTCCGTCAACCCTTACCGCCTCGAAGGCCAGAAGACCCCCGCCTTCGAACTCCTCGAGCAGCTCGAGTGGCAGGTCCCCGAGCACGTCATCGTCCCCGGTGGCAACCTCGCCAACGGCTCCGCGCTCGCCAAGGGCTTCACCGAGATGCATCACCTCGGCCTCATCCCGCGCATCCCAAAAATCAGCATCATCCAGGCCGAAGGCGCCAACCCCCTCTACCGCACCATCGAAGAAAACGGGGGCAGGGAACTGATCCCCGTCAAAGCCAACACCCGAGCCACCGCTATCCGCATCGGCAACCCCGCCTCCTGGCGCAAAGCCCTCCGAGCTCTACACACCACCGGCGGCTGGTGCGAACAAGCGTCCGAGCAGGAGATCGGCCTCGCCAAAGCCGAGATCGGCGCAGAAGGCGTAGGTTGCGAACCCGCCTCCGCCGTCACCCTCGCCGGCCTCAAAAAGCTAGTAGCCCAGGGCAAGATCACCCGCGAAGAGCGCGTTGTCCTCGTCCTCACCGGCCACACCCTCAAGGACTCCGCCTACACCATCGACTACCACCGCGGCGAGCTCTTCAACGAAGCCGAAAATGCCCAGATCAGCCCCGCCGATCAGGCCCTCCACGCCGCCCTCCGCAAACCCCCCATAGTCCTCGAACCCGACTCCGACATCGTCCTACGCGAACTCGAATCCCAGATGAAGTTGGCGCAGCACGTATGACAAACCCAAGACTCACCCCTCAGCCACAGTTTTGTCATCCTGAGCGGAGTCCAGCGCGTTTTTTGCGCTGGATGAAGTCGAAGGACCTGCGGTTTGTACTCCCACCTCAGACCATGGACATTCGAGCGTGACGACTCCGTCGCTCCATCTCCGTCTCCCCGCCACCTCCGCCAACCTCGGCCCCGGCTTCGACGCCCTCGGCCTCGCCATGGCCCTCTACCTCACCATCGACGCCATCCCCGCCGAAGCCTTCCGCATCGAAGCCACCGGCCGCAACGCCGACCTCTGCGCCTCGCTCGAAAACAACCTCATCCTGACCACCTACGCCGACATCCTCACCACCAATAACCAGCCCGTTACCCCTCTTTTTCTCCAGATCCATAACGAAATCCCCCTCGGCATGGGCTGCGGATCAAGCGCCGCCGCCCTTCTAGCCGGAGTCTTCTTCGCCAACCACTTCGGCACTCTAAACTGGACCGGCCAGCAAATCCTCGAAGAAGCCTGCCGCCGCGAAGGCCACCCCGACAACGTAGCCGCCTGCTACCACGGCGGAATGACCGCATCGGCAATGTCATCAAATGGCGTAATAACAGCAACATGCGGCGATAACATAACCTGGAACTTGCTGTTAGCTCTACCCTCCGCCAGCCTCGCTACCGAGAAAGCCCGAGCACTCCTACCCCCCACCTACTCCCGCGCAGACGCGGTAGCCAACATCCAGAACACCGCCCTCCTGGTCTCTGCCTTCGCCCAAAATCGCGGCGATCTCCTCCGCACCGCCATGCAGGACCGCATCCACCAGCCCTACCGCATGGAAGCCTGCCCCCTGCTACCCCGCCTTCTACCGCTGTCCGGAACCTCCGGCATCCTTGGCATAGCTCTAAGCGGAGCAGGCCCGTCCGTCCTCATCATTACTGACGAATCCGATCCTTCCATCCTGCTTCCCCGCATCCGTCAGGCCGCCGAAGACCCCACCTTGGAGGTCCTCCAAACCAACATATCCACCGGGGCAACGAGCCTCATTCAATAGGTAAAGAAGTCACTAACACGGTAATCCTCAACAAAGTTACCTAAGATTTCTTTACCTTTTCCGACTTCCTTCGTACCTTAGCCGAGTGGGCAGTTCTGGGGAGGGCTGCTACGCCGCCCGTTGACCCCTCTCAGGGGGGTCCGGGCGTTTACTCTTTAACCCGCTTTTTTTGGCCATACCACTTTCGCAGCAGGCTCTATTTTCAATGTGATCTGACACTTCTGAAACCACTAGCCCTGCCGAGCATCTAATATTGTGAAGGTTGTGTTGCAAAGACGGGTGGTAAATCAACAACGCACCCTTGGAGGAAGGTAAATGGCAGGTCAGTTCGTAACCGAAGTAAACGATGCAAACTTTGAGAAAGATGTACTACAGTCCGATCAACCTGTCCTGGTAGATTTCTGGGCGGCGTGGTGCGGCCCCTGTAGAGCGCTTGCGCCCGTTGTCGATGAAGTCGCGAGCCACTATCAGGGCAAGCTCAAGGTCATGAAGATGGACGTCGACGCCAACACAGCCACACCGATGCGTTACGGCATTCGCGGCATCCCCGCCCTGTTGCTCTTCAAGGGCGGCAAGGTAGCCGAGCAGATCGTTGGCTTTGTCCCCAAGGACACCATCGACAAGTCCGTCATCAAAGTTCTCGCGTAAACATCTCGCTTCACGCAAAACGGCCCGGCGATCACAAAAATCGTCGGGCCATTGTTTTGTCCGAACGAGCGGGGCTACTCAGTACCCATAACCCGTCACTCGTTCTCGCTCGATACCTACGCCCACCCATTACACTTGCATTCATGCTCGAGTGGCTTCTCTTCCGCGTGATCCTGGTGGCCTTCTTCATCCTGGCCAGCAGCTTTTTCGTCGCGGCCGAGTTCGCCCTCGTCAGCGTCCGCGAAACGCGCATCCAGCAGCTCATCGCCCTCGGACGCCCCGGCGCACGCACCGCCCTCAAGCTTAAGCACTCCATCGACGAATTCCTCCCCGCCGTCCAACTCGGAGTCACGGTCGCAGGCCTCGCCCTCGGTTGGATCGGCGAACCCACCGTAGCCGACACCATCCTCCACTTCGCCGAAGCGTGGCTTCACGTCCTCCCCCCGCACGCAGTCATCTACGCCCACACCATCGCAGTCATCATCGCCTTCTCGCTCATCACCTACTTCGAAGTCCTCCTCGGCGAACTCGTCCCCAAGTCCCTCGCCCTCCAGCGAGCAGAACGCATCGCTCTGGCCGTCGCCGGCCCCATGGACGTCTTCATCCGTATCACCCGCCCCGTCGTGAATCTGCTGAACGTCTCCGCAGGCGTCGTCCTCAAGCTCTTCCGCGCGCCCCTCCGCGGCGAAGGCGCGGTCCACTCCCCTGAAGAACTCAAACTCATCGCCACCGCTACCCGCCGCATGGGCCTTCTCCCCGTCTTTCAAGAGGAGATCATCCATCGCGCCATCGAGCTCAACCACGTCACCGTCCGCGAGATCATGACCCCCCGCGGCAAAATCTTCTCCCTCCCCGCCGACATGCCCATCGAGCAAGCCAGCGCACGCATCGTCGAAGAGCAGCACTCCCGCGTCCCCGTCTACGAACCCGCCAACGGCCCCGAGAACATCATCGGCATCGCCTACTCCAAAGATGTCTCCCGCCTCATGCACTTCCGCAGCGTCGCCCTTGGCCTCGGCGGCAAAGGCACCACCGGCCTTACTCTCCGTCAGGTCATGCGCGAAATTCCCGTAGTCCCCGAAACCAAACTCGCCATCGAGCTCCTCCAGGAGTTCCAGGAGAGCCGCCGCCACATCGCCGTAGTCGTCGACGAGTTCGGCTCCACGGTCGGCATCGTCACCGCCGAAGACATCCTAGAGCAGATCGTCGGCGAACTCGACGACGAGTTCGACATCGCCCGCCCATCTCTCCTCAGCACCACCGGCGTCATGTCCATCGACGGCAGCACACCCCTCCGCGACCTCGGCACGCAACTCCACTGGGCCTTCCCCCGCGAGGCAGGCGTCGAAACCCTCGCCGGCTTCCTCCTCGCCCACATCGGCCACATCCCCAGCGCAGGCGAAAGCGTCACCTACGGAGGCCGCCGCTACACGGTAGCCGAGATGTCCGGCCGCCGCATCAGCCGCGTCACCGTAGAAACCATCGTCGAACCCGAGCCACCCCACACCGAGCCCGCAAGCAGGGAACTGAAAGCATGAACGACGCACCCCGGCCCTACTGGAAACCACTCCGCCGCATCCTCATCACCCTCCCCGTCCTCTGGGTCGTCGTCTCCGTCGTCTTCCTCCTCATTCACCTCGTCCCCGGAGACCCCATCGTCCAGATGCTAGGCGAAGGAGCCACCGCCTCCGACATCGACGCCCTCCGCCACTCCTACGGCCTCGACGCACCACTCACCCAGCAGTACGCCCACTACTGGCACGGCATCCTCCACGCCGACCTCGGCCAATCCCTCCGCCTCCACGACTCCGTCACCCACCTCATCCTTCAGCGCTACCCCTACACCCTCGCGCTCACCCTCGCCGCACTCCTCATCGGTATCGCCATCTCCATCCCCGCCGGAATCTGGTCCGCCCTCCACCGAAACCGCTGGCAAGACCGTACCCTAGGTGTCCTCTCCCTCGTCGGCCTATCCTTCCCCAACTTCGCCCTGGGCCCCATCCTCATCCTCATCTTCTCCATCTCGCTAGGATGGCTCCCCGTCTCCACCGCAGGCGACGGCACGTCCACCAGCTTCCTCCTCCACCTCATCCTCCCAGCCGTCACTCTTGGCCTCGGACTAGCCGCCATCCTCACCCGCATGGTCCGCACCGCCATGCTCGAAGAGCTAAACCAGGACTACATCCGCACCGCCCGCGCCAAGGGCCTCACCGAAAACGCCGTAGTCTACCGCCACGCCCTTCGCAACGCCCTCATCCCGGTCCTGACCGTCATAGGCCTCCAGTTCGGCTCCCTCCTCGCAGGAGCCATCGTCACCGAGACCATCTTCAGTTGGCCCGGTATCGGCCGCCTCACCCTCTCCGCTATCTCCAACCGCGACTACGCTCTCGTCCAGGGATGCATCCTGGCCGTAGGCCTGACCTACGTAGCCGTAAACCTCCTAACCGACATCGCCTACACCATAGCCAACCCCCGCATCCGCACCAGCTAGAAGGGGTGTCATTCTGACCCTGAGAGAGCGAAGCGAACCGAAGGGGAAGAACCCCTGCATTTCGCTTTTGCCGTTGCCGTTGCCGTTGCATCTGCATTTGCCATTGTTCTTCTGTTTGTCATCCCCGAAGGGGATCTGCCGTTGCCGTTGTTGTTGCCTTTTCCCACACCCCCCCAAACTCTGTCATTTCGACCGAAGCAGTTTGCGCTTTTGCAAACTGCGCAGCGGAGAAACCCGCTTCTCCACCCATATAGCCCAATCTGGCGCAGTTGCCTTTGCTTGTCATTGCAAACCGAAGGCGAAGAACAGCCACCAACGCCCGGGGATACCCCAAAAACACCAACCCAATACCGCAAACGATGTACGTCCCGCCCTACCACCAATTCGTCCAAATCCTGTAGCTTGAATAGAGAAGCATGAACCGCCTCCTCGCAGCGCTCTTCCTCACCTTGCTGTCGGCGCCACTCGTCTCGCAGAGTGCGCCCGTCACTCCCGCCATCCTCGCCCCCAAGCCAGCTCCCGAGCCCACCACCCCCGCCGCGCGCCCCTTCCGCGACACACGCTATGGAGTCACCCTCCAAATCCCAACCGCCTGGAACCTCAGCCGCCGCGACGGCGATCTCAGCACCTTCAACCTCGACGCCCGCACCGCCTCCCGCAGCGCCCAACTACGCGCCGTAGCGAACATCGCCTTCAACCCCTACCCGACGTCGACCTTCAGCGGAGCCATCTTCTACTTCACCGTCACTCCGCGCCTGCTCGAAACCCAATGCCGAGCCCAGGCCAGCGCCCAGGCACCCCGCACAGTCTCCATCACCCCCATCGGCGGCGTCCCCTTCACCCACGGCTACGACTCACACGGCACCATCTGCACCGAAGCCCGCGACGAGATCTACACCACCGTCCACAACAACGCCTGCTACCGCTTCGACCTGGTCATCAACACCTTCTGCGGAGGCGAAGTCAGCGGAGGAGCCCGCGACATGACCAACCAGCAACTAGACGCCATCCGCCAGCGCCTCGAGTCCATCCTCGACACCGTCCAGTTCGACGACAAATAACCCTGCAAAGCGAAGGAAAAGGAACTGTCATTCAGAGCGCGAAGGAAGGGCGAAGAATCCCCGTATTTCGACGAAACAGCAATGTCAAGGAGCCGTCGAGGTTATCGGGGCCGATATCACGTCGGCACTCGCGGTGGGAAGCAAGGATCGATGTGGACTCGTCTCAAATTGGCCCTTCCGTCGGCCTGGGATGTAATTACAAACAAATAAGTCCGCCCGATGCAATCGCTACAATCCGAGCTTTACCCCTAACATGTTAAGAACTGATGTCCCGTTGGCAATGTATTTGGGCTCATGATCCCACGTCATAACCGATCGGTGTGCCAATCGCGGGGGATCCCATGAGTGTCACACCTTGCTGTTGACTGTCGCGTGAAGAGGTCTGCTTTGACGGGTTCTGCACCCAAAAGAACTTCCGTCGCCAGGGAATGGATCGCTGTAATGCACAGTGCCGGTTAAGTTCGCCGCACATCGGTCGTCAAAGGCGCATTCGACGAGCAGGTAATGGAAGTGAAAAGGGAGGAAGAGCTATTTGCCTTCGGCCAGATAAGATCGATCGGGTTTGAGAGCGATACGTTTGCGCCTCGGCGGCGATATAGGGCTGTCGGCGAGGTAGAAGCCGCCTCCCTAATGGTAGGCGTCGTTGCGCAACATTCAAGAGGGGTGTCCACCGGACCCAATCCGGGTTCAATGCTCCACTAATCGTATTGTGTCCGCCGGTCGTCAATGACAGATTCGATAGCGTAAGCTCAGGGCCTAGTACATATCCGTTTACAGGCCCAAATGAAGCCGGTTCGTACTGCCTGACGAACGCATTCTTTATCGTGGAAAAATCAAGGTTACTGCCAATCACAACTGCTCCGCCGGCTGTGGTGGAACCTGCATTCGTCGAAGACCAAAAGAGCGGCGCGACAGATTCAGGAGTATCGACTTGCAACTGGCCGATCGCAGGCACTGGGTCCAATGATGTAAAACTGAAGTTGATGTACGTCGTCGAAGCGGTTGGAGCAACGGCGGCCGTGACTGGAACAAAGATGTCGCTGCCCACGTCGAAGGTGCTGCTGCTGGTCCAGTACGTGTCGCGTGGTCCAAGCCTCAACCAGTAATACCCTGCGGGGACGCCGGGAATCTCGAAGGCTCCATTCGCGCCTGCGGTTCCGGAGAGTGACTTGAAGGAGCCATCCGGTTGCGGCACGAGCGCTGCAACGGAAGAACTGATTGCACTCCAGTCGAAGGGCATATCGGTTGAGCCGGTTTCATTCCAAAACGTATCGATGCGGCTGACGCGGATAGTACCGGATGGCGTTACTGCCCAGGACTGTGTCGCCGATGTGCTGCCTGATGCGGTCCCAGTCACGGTGAAGCTGTTCGGAACTCGGGATTGTTCTGCCGTGGGTGTCCACGAGATCGCATTTCCGTTGAGCGTCGCGCCGGCTGGTGCGCTGGTCAAGGAGAAAGTCGCCGCAGTGCCGTTCACCGCGAGCTGGTAGCTGTAGGGCGATCCCTCGACCGCTTGCGTAACTGGCGTACTAGTAAAAACAGTAGCAGCCGGGGCTGGGGTTGTGTTGTTCCCACTACAGGCTGTGAGCAGAAAGATGATCAACGTGACAAGTACGACCTGGTATCGTGGCAAACGGTACATCCTCCCCTGGGAGATAGGCTCTTCGCTCGATGTGGGCACAAGGACACTGCTGCGTTAAGTCAGCGGGAAGCAGTCGGTCTGATCCGATTTTCGAATCAGCCGGCTGCGACATCACAACTGTTGATGAACTCAGCTGTATCTTACCAGTGACTGTTGGCTCGCACTACGATGCAGTGGGCGGGTAATCCCATTCATGACACAGCTTCATCATTCAAGAAGCGCCGCTGCCTAGTCCCTGCCTCCGGCTTCTACAGGAGCCCTCTGGGCTACAGCAACTCCCCTAAGGCCGCGCGAGCATTGCGTTGACGACTCTCTTTATTTCGACCAGCGCCTCCCTCAGCAGGTTGTTTTCAGCGCCAAGCTGAGTTGCCAGCATGTGATTTCCATCTTGAAGCTGTTTGAGCCTCTCGATCTCTTCCTGGGCGGCACGGAGCTTGGATCGCAATTCTTCGACTTCCTGGGCAGCAACAGCAGCACCGACTTCCCGCACAGCAACATCGGCACTGATTTCCCGGACAGCAACATCGGCACTGATTTCGTGGGCAGCAACATCCGCACTGATTTCCTGGGCAACAACATCGGCACTGATGATGTCACCCGCATGAGGAAACTCCTCGACTGGCTTTCGCTCTCGCTTCGGCTCCGCTGCAGTGAGGGGTTCAAACTGCTTGCATCTGCAATTCCACCAACCGCACACGATGTCTTCATGCTGCGATTTACGATGACCGCAGTTGCAAATCTCGTCGCTCACTTGCTCTCTCATCGCAGTGCGTCCAGGAACCGCACCATGATGGTGCCACGGGCCTTCCGCAGATGCAAGGCGCACCTTCCGCAGGGGCCGACCACGATGCAACTGCAATTCAGAGAGCAGCTCCAATGGGCCGAAGAATAACCGACCCGCAAGATCCATCATCAAGAAGCACTGGGCACATCATCCTTCCGGAACGAAGGCGCAATTGTCCAGAGAGAGTCTGCGAGCAGACTTCTTTACAAAACCCGAACATAAAAAAATAAAATCAAAGAAACACGAGTGATCCGTCCCTGTCGAAAAGTGACATCCAACAAACCAGCTTTGCCAAACTTTGCACCATCTGTTGACCACAAAAGTCCACACGCAAACAACCTAAAATAAAACGAGGAGCCTCCTAATGAAGCCAGACTCGCGCATCTACATCGCCGGCCACAGTGGACTGGTAGGCTCCGCCATCCACCGCGAGCTCACGCGCCTCGGCTACACCAACATCCTCACCCGCACTCGCGACCAGCTGGACCTCATTAACACCAATGAAGTCAACAACTTCTTCGCCAAAGAGAAACCCGAGTACGTCTTCCTCGCCGCCGCGAAAGTAGGCGGCATCCTCGCCAACAACACTTACCCCGCCGACTTCATCCACGACAACCTCATCCTGCAAACCAATCTCATCGAAGCCAGCAGAATCAATAACATAGACCGTCTCCTCTTCCTCGGCTCCTCCTGCATCTACCCAAAACTGGCCCCCCAGCCCATGCCCGAGTCGTCGCTCCTCACCGGTCCCCTCGAGCCCACCAACCGCCCCTACGCCCTCGCAAAAATTGCCGGTATCGAAATGTGCTGGAGTTACAACAGGCAGCACAAAACAAAGTACTTAGCCGCCATGCCGACTAACCTCTACGGCCCAGGCGACAACTACGATCTCGCAAACTCGCACGTCCTTCCCGCCCTAATCCGCAAGACCGCCGAAGCCGTCGAAAAAAACTCCCCCACCATCACCGTCTGGGGCACCGGTACCCCCCGCCGTGAACTGCTCTATTCAGACGACTTAGCCAAGGCCTGCGTCTTCCTCATGAACCTCGACGACGCCCAATACAACTCCCTCCTCAACGAGACCGACCCACCCCTCATCAACATCGGCACCGGCGAAGACGTCACCGTCCGCGAACTCGCCGAAATTGTAGCAAAAGTTATTGGTTTCAAAGGAGATATCGTCTTCGACACCACCAAGCCCGACGGCACTCCGCGCAAACTTATGGACGTCACCCGTCTCCACAACCTCGGCTGGCACCACACCACCTCGCTCGAGCAGGGAATCCAGAAGACCTGGGATCTCGTCAGCGATGCCCTTGCAACAAAAGCCTGAAACGGCGCAAAATATCAGCGGTAATATTTTCAGTACCTCCCCTTCTGCCTGGTTCCCCCAACTGCCCCGAAAGTGGTATTAACTTCGGCTGCACCTACTCCCTAAGATCGAAAACGTAGATGCCGATATACCGCCAAGGGTCTCAGACAGAATTCGGGGTCGTACCATGTCACACCGCACTCTTCGTTCCAGGATTCGCAGGAACGCCCACAAAGCGATTGTTCTCCTTGCTGCAGCATCGTTCTGGCCGCCGATCTTCGCAGCCTCTCCGTCGTCCCCCGGACCTAACGTAGCTGAGCAGTATCTCCTTGCCGCAGCTAATCAGGATCGGGTCGCACGCGGACTTCAGCCACTTCGGTTTGATTCGGTTCTCGCTCAGGCTGCGCTTTACCACGCGCGAGAGATGGCCGCTCATGAAGGTATATCCCATCAGTTTCCTGGCGAGCCCGAGCTCTCCACCCGTGGATCGAATGCCGGCGCGCACTTCAGCCTCATCACCGAGAACGTCGCTGAAGCCCCTGAATCCACAATGATCCACGATCTCTGGATGCACTCCAAGGGACACCGTGCCAACCTGCTCGACCCTAACGTAAAGGTTGTGGGTATATCCGTCGTCGTCCGCGACCACCAGTTCTACGCTGTCGAGGATTTCGCCAATACCGTGGATTGTCTCAGCTTTTACCAGCAGGAGAACGCTGTTGCTGGCCTTCTCACCCAGTCTGGTCTTCAGATTGCGAACAATTCTCGCACAGTTGAAGATGCTCGCCGCACGTGCAGCATGCCAACTGGTTACGCGGGCACTCGCAAACCATGGTTCATCATGCGCTACACAGCCGACCACCTTACGGAACTTCCCTCCGAGCTGCAGTCCCGCCTGAGCAGTGGCAAATATCATCAGGCAGTCGTAGGGGCCTGCACCTCTACGGACTCCGGCCCATTCACCGCATACAACATTGCAGTTTTGCTCTATCCGTAACAGCACGGAACTCAACTCTAGCCCGGAGCAGTCGTTCTGCTCCGCCCTTTGACCCCTCGTTCCGGTTTTGTTATAACTGTCATAGCGCAGCGCGAGAGCCAATCGTGCTCCAACACACTCCTGAGTAGCTCAATGGCAGAGCATTCGGCTGTTAACCGAAGGGTTGTAGGTTCGAGTCCTACCTCAGGAGCCATATAATCAATAACTTACAACACCCCCTTCCAAAACTTCGTCAAACTTCGTCAAATTGCATCAAAGACCGCGCAGTTTTCGTTGTCGCCGGCACGGTTCTGACGTTGCGTCCCTTCAGTCCGAGACCCTCCATCGCTGGCGCCCATCCATCCAGTACAGCCGTGGCGTGAGAGTTGACCGCCCGCATGCACACTTTCCTCGACCACCTGCACGTACACATTGCCCGTCGTCGTGATGCTGGCATGGCGTAGCGCCCCTTGCGTGTCCTTCAAGCGTGCCGTGTTCCTGAAGATGGGTTCCCAGAGACCGCCGCATCACCTGAAAGGTGATCAGGCGATCCGGAATCCCCAGCTTCTGAGCGATCGGACGAACCCGCCATGCGAGGAAGTTCTTCGCCTGCCGCGGCACGGCCTCGCCCTTGCGTTCGCCGCGTCCGAAGGTGGGAAACATCAGCGCCTCCGGAGACGGGTCGCGGCAGAGCCTCCGCCAGGCCTCGATCACCGGCCGAACCGGTTCAGGAACTGCGATGGGTGCTCGGCTCGCCTTCGACTTGAGCCGTCCCTTGTAGAACTGCCCCTCGAAGGCGGTGCCATGCGGCATCAGGGAGACTCCCGTCCACGACTTCCACTGGAACCCCATCACCTCGCTCGCGCGAGGCCCACTAAAGATGCCGACATACATCAGGCAGAGATCGTGCAGGTCCGTAATAGCTCCGAGCAGAGATAGGGTCTGCTCCGGCTCATGACGGGTTTCTCGACCGGTTTGGTCAGCGGCATGGTCACATCTTCTCCCGGATCATCGACCAGAAAATTCAGCTTCCTGGCCATGATGGGTGATGGCACGGATGTTGGAAAAGCAACTGCGAACCACTGATTCGGAGTAGTCCTTTCTTCCACCAGATTGTTCAGCCAGACCTGGATTGCGAAGGTGCTGAGGTTCCGTAACGGCAGGTCCCCGAAATACTCGATCAGGTAGTGCTCCAGGTTGTAAGTATTCGTCTTTTTATACGCTGGGCTCCATGAGCCCCGCCGCATGGGGATATACCGCTCCTTCACAAACCAACGGAACGTTACGGAATCATCAGGCGGAAGCGTTGGGGTAGGTCCTGCCCCCCGGTCTCCTTCAGGATGATCTCCTTGAGCATCTGTTCGGCCTTCCACTTGGGCGTGTTGGCCTTGGGACAGAGCGCAACATTGCGCTGTTTGCGCACCTCCTTTCCTTGGCGGTCCTTCCTGTAGACCAGGTATTGCCCGTACCACATCTTCACCCTCTTCCCGCTAGGGTAGACGGTGCCCTTCTGATATTTCATAGCCACTGGAGTTCTCCGTTTCCAGTGCTGTTGGTCGATCCATGGCCGTGGAGAACAATTCGTTCATACACCAAAACGCCGCCCGCGGGAAGTCCGGGCAGTGTCGAGTGCAGCCAGAAATGTCTCCACATCACTCCAGCGAAAGCGAAGGAGCGAACCGAGTTTTACGGCTCGGATCTTGGGGGAGCGACGGCTGGTATGGTCGCGCACAAAGCGTTCTGAAACGCCCAATCGACGGGCAACCTCGATGGCGGTCAAGAGGCATTCTCCCTCCTCTAGGAGCTGTCGAGAGCTGTACGTGTTTGGCAATGGCCTACGGGGATTCTCAACTTCAGAAGTTGGTAGTTCGACCGGTGAACCATATGGATGATTCGAAAAGCTGGCCGTTTGCTGCGGTCCGCTTCGCTCCAGATGCAACGCCATGTACGGAACTACTCCCGCCGATCTCTCCGGCTCCTGTTTAGCCGTCTGTTGATGCGAGACCTGTTCTTCACGAAGCAGGTCTTTGTTTCCGATTGCGCTTCCAGACATATCGCACCTCGAGTTTTGAGTGAACGCTTGTTCTTTCAAGAGCCGTATTCCGGGTACCGGCATAGCCAGCTCCGAGATTGGCTCTTCCCTCCATGCGCTGGAAAACGCGCACCTTGTGTGTAAAACAGGTTTGAAACTCGGTCAAATGACACAAGGCTCCGGGCGCGAAAGACGCTCAGTGCTCAAACAAAGCTAGTGTTATCAGCAGGTAAGGGTGAGGATGATGCTATTGAGGCAACCTCGGTTTTTGGAATGGGAAAGGTTGGTGGTACAACAATCGCGAGATATTTCGATTGGCAGGTCGGAAAAACGTGATGAATGACAACCTAAGCAAAGAGTTTGATCGAATCACTGATCTCGGCAAAGGCCGCTGTGATGAATACACAGAAAAACTGTTGGCGTTCGTTCAGGACATGGAGGCTTCAAGCCCGGAGCCGTTCATACCTTTGCTGGCCGACATCGCACTGGTGCGTACGCTCATCGTGCATCTAGTTATTCGATACGGCCCGGAAAGAGGGCTTGTCGAGGCTCGGGATGCGTTCAATACGACGTTTGACCAAATGAAGCCGATTCTCGAAAATGTGGAGAACTTGAAAGGACACCCTCCCCAATGAAGCGCTCCTTCTCTTTGATGACTCTAGGGCTAGCAGCTGCCTGTCTGATCACTGCATGCAAGCGAACGCCACCTCCACCGACGGAACAGGACGCCATGGCGGTTTGGAAACACATGATGAACGACACCCCCCCAATTTCTGACGAGCTCGTTAGCCTTAAGAAAACAAACGGTCAGATGAGCGAAGTCATGGGGACCTCGATCTATACACTCGATTTCGAGGACACCCAGCGGAGCCTGATCCCACTGGGTAGCCGACCTCCGGGAACGGTCACCAAACATTCAGGTAAATATCAGTTCCGATTGACCGAAAAAGGATGGCTGGGACCAGACAATAGAGTGTATTAGTGACATTTGAGTCAACGAATCGGCTCATTTGACCGAATAGCAGGTCCGTCCTACGCTCTCCCCACCTGAGAGCGAGCCAGGAGGACGGGCCCGATGTATGCATCCCCAGATGAGACCCTCGCTGCGTTAGAGCGGGTGGGCTATTTCACTGATCTGAAAACTGCCACGACCGTCTACCTTGCCGGTCGGTTGCATCGCCCCGTCCTGCTCGAAGGCCCCGCCGGCGCCGGCAAGACGGAACTAGCTGCGTCGGTCGCGCGCGCTTATCGAGTCCCTTTGCTGAGATTGCAGTGCTACCAGGGCATCAACGAAGAAAAAGCCATCGGGCAATACGACAGGAGCCTTCAGGAACTCTATGTGCTCCTGATGAGCAAGAGCGACCAGATGCCCGATTGGACGGAAATCAAACGCGAGGTGACAAGCCGCGCGTATTTCATCGCTGGCCCATTGCTCGAAGCGATCGAGCAGAACCAACGCTGCGTCCTGCTGATCGATGAGATCGACAAGGTTGACTATGCGTTTGAAGCGATGCTCCTGGAGCTACTTTCAGTTTGGACCCTCTCCATTCCGAAGATGGGCACTGTTCACGCAACGTCGATACCACACGTCTTTCTGACGTCGAATCAGGAACGACGTTTAGGCGACCCTCTTCGCCGCCGTAGCTTCTACCTCGTGGTTGAGCACCCGACTGCGGAGCGGGAGGCGGCGATCGTGGCCGCGCGCACTCCCGGCGCCGACGAAACGACACACCGCTTCATTGCGGGGCTCGCAAAAAGCCTGCGTGCCTACACGATGGAAAAGCCACCGTCAATCTCCGAGATGAACGACGTAGCTCTGGCCATGCAGCTACTCGGAATCGAGCAGATAAGGCCCGAACACAAGGACATCATGCTGCCCCTGATCGCGAAGACAGAAGGAGATCGAAAGCGCCTGCTGATGAAACAGGCGTTCGAATCGATCGTGCGTATCGCCGGACGATATGCGTCAGAGGTGTCCTCAGAGGAGGCGACCGATATACCGGCAATCTTTGAAGAGAAGGCGGAGGCATGAGAAGACTTCTTGTTCTGGCCCTTTGTGTGATGGCGATTCAATCTGCGGCGGAGACGCGGCCCGCGGGCAATCCTGAGTTGAAGTATTACGCGGATGCATACGCCGACCACTACGGCGTTCCACGTGCGCTCGTACATGCCATCATTGCCCAGGAATCGAACTGGAATCCACATGCGTTGTCGAACAAGGGCGCGGCTGGCCTGATGCAACTGATGCCGGGCACGGCTGAAATGTATCTGGTCAGGAATCGCTTTTCGGTAACGGAAAATCTCAGCGGCGGAGTTCAATACCTCGCCGATCTCATGACAGAGTTTCGTGGGGAGATGCGTTTGGCTGTAGCCGCATATTACTGCGGCTCACGGCATATTGCCCGGCGCGGGCTGAACTATGCAAATCCCGATGTCGTGTCCTACGTCGAAGCGGTCCATCACCGATATCAACTCGAGTTGCGCGAACAAGCAGGCCGGGATCATCCAATGCCCGGGAAAGGACAGTGACATGTATTCGATACGGATGATTGGTTATATCAGCGTTCTTACGGGCGCAGTTTTGAGTCAAGCCCAGCAACTCACAAGCGTCACGACAACCCGAGCCGAGGTGAAGCCGGTAGTGACCGATTTGCCGGTCTCGACCAGTAGTGTCACTGATCTTCACCTGCGGCCGTTGTTCACAACCACCATTCGGCTACCCGAAGCGGTGACTTCGGTCGCCGTCGGAGCTCCTACGCTATTCGAGGTGGAACACTCCGATCAGGAACCACGCCTTGTATTCGTTAAACCGAGCACAAAAGAATCCGCAACGAGCAACCTGGTGATCGCGCTTCAATCAGGCCAGGAGATCAGTATGCGTTTGCTCTCCGATGGCAATGGGGGAGACGCGCCCGTCGATTTTGTCGTGAACTACCGGCCGCCGCAAAGCTTCCTCATCGGCTCATCGGATACGGCTACACATGGCGTGGAGGCCGCGAGGGAGGAGAGGCCAAGGACAGTTCCGGCCATCGATCAAGCGCTTAGGGCGCAGGCCGAGATAGCAACTCCGAATTGGGCCGACGGCCTCGCCAAAGATGAGAGAAATCCGGATGGTAAGGGGGCTGAAAAGCCGTTGGCCGCAGCTCTTGGCGCCGTGCGAGAAAAAGGCGAGGAGATGTTGGTCGCGTACTCGGTAATGAATACGACGAATCATTGGATCGAGGTATTACCGCCACAGGTCGAGTTGAATAGTACGAATCTCGGTGGCGACAAAAAGAAGGACAAAAAGCACGAGATTCTCGCCGAACAGATTCCGATTACGGACTACAGGCTCAATGCGCGCCGGCTGGCTCCAGGTGAACGTGCAGACGGCGCCGTCCAGTTCGCCCGGCCCGGATTCAAACAGAGCAAAGACCGGTTATTACTGCAGCTCGCAACTGCAAGCGCTGTCGATACCCCAGTTTTGATGCCGGTTCCATTTGTAGCGCCGGAAAGATAAATCTCCCGATTCAGCTAGTCCATAAGGTTTTCGAATACGCCACTCCTAAGAGGTGACCCATGGCAAAACCAGAGCATGTACCGATCGAAGAGGCAGCGGAAAAGGTAATACCGATTGCGGACCCGGAAGTGGAAACAATCGGCTCGCCGGGGACAGTCACGAAGCGCCCGTTTGTGCTCGACAAAAAGCACGGCTCAGGAGGGGGAAACCTGCCTCTCATGTTGATGGTTATTGGCGCTATCCTTGTCTTTGGCATCGGGATGCTGGCGTTCCTCTCATCCAAAGGGACGAGCAAAAAGAAGACGGGGGCCGAAGCCGCCAAGCCGAACCTTGGGCGAGTCGCGGGAACAACTGCCCCGGGGGACTTGATTCCGAGCGATAAAGTAAAACCGTCTTCGGATGACGCGAAGAGAGGAGGGACAGTCGACGCCGCTGACATCGAGAGGACGAAGGCGCCAAAGATCGCTCAGACCCAAGCCATCAATACGCAGAGTTCTGCTAACGGCAACAAGCGGCTCAACCAGGTGGGAAGGTTTGACGAACCCGATACAACACCTAAC
>CAVSOH010000008.1:0-247365 GCA_963729555.1 uncultured Acidobacteriaceae bacterium
TTACTCGCGGATAATTTTTACGAAGACGCCGTCGGGGAGTGCGGTGTTGCCGAGGATATGGACGACGCCGTCCTTCGTAAAGCCGCGAAGCATCGCATCTGCCTTCGCGTAGGGATTGGCCGGAGCCTCGGATTTGTTGGGATACGGCGTAGCCCTGGGTGCAGGCGCGGGCTGGGCCGGAGCCACAGAACGTTTCATCCCGCGGTCCATGGCCTCGTTAGCCAGGCGGTCGGCGTCCTTGTTCTTGTGGCGCAGGGCGTGGCTGATCTCGAAGCCTTCGAGTTTGGCGATGCGGTTTCGCGCCTCCTGCCAGAGGGGGCGGAGGTCGGGGGAGTTGACCTTGTACTTGCCCTGGATCTGCTTGACCATGAGCTCAGAGTCCGAGACGACGCGAAGGCGGGGGTGGTGGTGGTCGAGGGCGTACTGGAGGGAGGCGAGGAGGCCGGAGTACTCGGCGTAGTTATTGGTGCGGATGCCGAGGAACTCGCTTAGCTCGGCGAGGACGTTGCCGTTGGCGTCCTGAATGAGGGCTCCGAAGCCGGAGGGGCCGGGGTTGCCGCGGGCTCCTCCGTCGCAATGGGCGCTGATCCAGTCTTTGGAATCCTTGGCGGAATCTTTGATTTGGGGTCGGGAGGGTGCGGGGGCTTCGGCGAAGAGGCTGGGTGAGGTAGGACGGTGGGGCATTGGGTGAGTTTATCGGAAGACAGGGGACAAAAGGATGACGGCTTGCTTACCTTTCTGGGACCGAGGGGTCTATCGGAGTGGAATCGATTTCCTGACTTCCGGAGTCAGAGCATGAATGCTGAAGCGATTGGGATGAGCCTTGGCGGGGAGCTAACCCCGTCTGTAGCAGTGGGTTTACGGGGACGACGCACCAGTGCGTTTGGATTGGCGGTAGAATCTTTGCCAATGGCAAAGGCTGCTACCCAACCCGCCACCAGGAATAGCAAGCTGACGCAGGCGCAGCTTGAGGCTCGGGCACAACAGCGGATCGAGGACGATGAGCTGATCCGTGAGGCACAGAAGGGGCAGCGTGCCGCCTTCGACGCGCTGGTTCGACGCTACGACCAGAGTGTACTGCGGCTGGCGCTGCATATGCTCGGGAATGAGCAGGATGCTCAGGATGTTCACCAGGAGGCCTTTATCAAGGCTTACCGGCATCTGGGGAACTTCAGGTTTGAGTGCAGCTTCTATACGTGGCTGTACAGGATTGTTACGAATCTCTGCCTGGACCAGCTGAGGCGGCGCAAGAGCCGGCGGGAAGATCCGGCTACGGTGCTGGATGCCAGCGGTGATGAGATGGATCTGATGGCTAACATCACCGACGACCGTGCGATGGCGAATCCTTCGCGCGAGCTGGACCGCAAGTTGATGGGCGCTAAGATTCAGGACGCGTTGGGGAAGCTGACGCCGAGGGAACGAACGGTATTTGAGCTGAAGCACTACCAGGGTTTGAAGTTGCGCACGATTGGCGAGATGTTGAACACAACAGAAGAGACAGCGAAGAATACGCTGTTTCGAGCGACGCGGAAGTTGCGTGCCAATCTGGCGGAGTTGAAAGCGTAGCGGAAGAGATGGCCGAAGCGAAGAGTCCAGAAGAGGCTCGAGCGGGCGAGAGTAATTTTTTTGAGGCTGGTTGAGGTATAGAGCAATGAAGTGTGAAACGGCACAAGAGAACATTATCCTGGCGCACTATGGAGAGTTGCCGGATGAGTTGGCGGGAGCTCTGGAGCAGCATCTGGCGATCTGCGAGGATTGCCGCCATGAGTTGATCGCACTGCAGGCGGTGGAAGAACGGCTGGCACTCCTTCCGGTGGCGGAACCTGATCCGAATATGCTGGCGCAGGCCAGGATGCGGCTCGATGACGCGCTGGACCTGATTCCGCCAGGTGGATTCTTCCAACGGCTTCGGACGAACTTTTCCATCTGGATGGGACATGTGCAGAGCGCGCCGGCACTGGCGACGTTGCTGGTCGGCGTAGGCTTCATCTCCGGGACTCTTGTCAACAAATACGAGGCGTATAAAGCCGAACTCGCGAAGACGAAGGTCATTACGGTTTACCATCCGACCCAGGGCGCGGTTGCGAATGTGACGGGGATTGTGCAGATTCCGAACTCCGAGATGGTGCAGGTGAACTACAACCGCGTGATTCCGGAGACGCTGGAGGGATCGCTCGATGAACCGCGGGTTCGTGAATTGCTACTGAAGGGGATAAGTACGCCGACCCCAGATGACGTGCGGGTGAATGCGGTTTCGCTGTTGGCGAACGAGTGCAAGGTGGGTCATGAGTGCGTGGGTGGAGGCGATCCAAAGAGCATCCGGAACCAGTTGTTGGTAGCGATGCGGTATGACGAGGATGCGGGTGTCCGGCTGACGGCTCTGGAGGGTCTGCAGCGCTACGTCGGACAGGATCCTCGGGTGCGGGATGCGATCGCCGAGTCGCTGTCGCGGGATCCTAACGCCGAGGTGCGGAAGCAGGCGATTGCGACGCTGGCGCCAGTGCGGTCGGATTCCACCGTGCGACAGGTTTTGCGAACGGCTTCGACGCGGGATGAGAATGCGTATATCCGGACGGCTTCGTACAACGTGCTGCAGGGCATGGGCGATCTTCAGTAGCGCAAGATGAGGGCGAGAAAGATGAGACACAGCGTTGCGTTTGGCGTGCTGGCTCTGTCGGCGGTACTAGGGCTCTCGCGTGGCGCGATGGCGTTTGTGGACCCGGGCTATAGCCACGGGGCAAGCGGCGCAATGCCGAGTCATGGACCGCAGGGCTATCTGGGGGTCGACCTTCGCGAGGTGAGCGAAGAGCAGGTTGCGCCGCTGAAGCTGAAGGAGCCACGCGGCGTCGAGATTGTAAATGTGGATCACGATGGCCCGGCGTGCAAGGCGGGGCTGCGGATCCATGATGTGATTCTGCAGATGAATGGCCAGGTAATCGAGGGCGTTGATCAGTTGCGCCGGATGCTGCGTGAGTCACCTCCTGGCCGCACGGTGAGTCTTCTTCTGAGCCACGATGGGCAACAACAGACGGTATCGGTGCAACTGGCGAATCGCGAGACGGTAGAGCGCGAGGCATGGCAGCAGCGCTATAAAGTTCCCGAGCCGGATCCTGTGCCTGAGAACTCCGCTCCGTATGGGGGGACAGGCTTTCTTAACTCCGGGACGGCCGGGCGGGCGACCAAAGGGATGCATAACCTGCTGGGGCCGGCGATGATTGTGAGCTCGTCGTTTACAGGGGCGAAGCTTGAGGTGATGGGGCCACAGCTTGCGGAGTTCTTCGGAGCGCAGGGCAGCGCGGGGCTGCTGGTGCGCAGCGTGGATGCCAATAGTCCGGCAGCCGATGCGGGTCTGCGCGCGGGCGATGTGGTGGTGAAGGTGAACTCGATCTCGGTGGTGAACGGGAACGACTGGACGAAGACGATCCACGAGAACAGGGGCAAAGCGCTGCCCGTGGTGGTGCTGCGCGACAAGAAGGAACAGACTCTGACGTTGACGCCGGACGGAAAGAAGCGGTCGAGCGTGGAGCGGGGTGTGGAGTTGGAGGAGTTCTTTGGCGGCGGGGATCAGGCGGAGCAGACACGGGAGATATTGGCGCAGCTGCAGCCTCTGTTCGATTCGATGGCTGCCGATGCTCGCAGGCGGATGGAAGCTGCCAGCTACTCGCCAGAGATGGCCCAGATGATGGCCAGAATGGAGACGTTTGCGGCTGATCCTATGCTGCGGCAGAACCTCGAAACGGCTCGGAAACAGGTAGATGCCGCGGCCAATGCGGCGAGACGGGCGGCTGATGCCGCAGGCCGGTTGCGGATGAATTGAGTTTGGGTGATGCTGTGCCCAGCGGCGGTCTTCGGGCCGCCGTTTTTGCGTCCGGACCTCGCAGGGGCCTGTATCGGGCGCGGCTTCTATATACTTAAGAGTGATATGTCTTCTGCTTCCACAACAACTTTAAAGCGGCCCATGAGCGCAAAGCGGCGCTGGAAGGCGGTTACGCGCAAGATGCGTGAGCTGGGTTCGATCGGCTCGGCGCTGGTTTCGACGGGCCACCCCTATATGGCGCATATCGTGCCGATGCGGCGGTGCAATCTGGCGTGTACGTACTGCAATGAGTTTGATGATGTCTCGGACCCCGTGCCGCTGGACGAGATGCTGCGGCGAATCGACGATCTGGGGCGGCTGGGGACTTCGGTGATTACGATCTCGGGCGGCGAGCCGCTGCTCCACCCCGATCTGGACCAGATCATTGCGCGGATCCGGAAGACGGGCGCGATTGCCGGAATGATCACAAATGGGTATCTGCTGATGCCCGACCGGATTGAACGGCTCAACAAAGCCGGGCTCGATCATATGCAGATCTCGATCGACAACGTCATGCCGGATGCGGTGTCGAAGAAGAGCCTGAAGGTGCTGGACAAGAAGCTGCAGATGCTGGCCCAGCATGCGGACTTCCACGTCAACATCAACTCGGTTGTCGGTGGCGGGATTGCGAATCCTGGCGATGCGCTGACGGTAAGCGAACGGGCACTCGGGTTGGGGTTCAGCTCGACCATTGGGATCATTCACGACGGCAGCGGTCAGTTGAAGCCGCTGGGCGACGCCGAGCGTACGGTTTGGGACAAGGTTCGCAAGCTGACGCGGCGGAGCTACTCGCGGTTCAATCATTTTCAGGAAGCCATCGCCAACGGGAAGACGAATGACTGGCGGTGCCGGGCAGGTGGACGGTATCTGTACATCTGCGAGTTTGGGCTTGTGCACTATTGCAGCCAGCAGCGCGGGTATCCGGGGGTTCCACTGTCGGGCTATAGGACGGCGGATGTGAAGCGCGAGTTCCTGACGGAGAAGAGCTGCTCGCCGAACTGCACGATCAGCTGCGTGCACCAGGTGAGCTATATCGACCATTGGCGGGCTCCGCAGAAGAGCTCGGTGACGCCGGGGTCTTCGCACAAGACAGGTGCGCCGGAGCTGGTGCAGATTCAGTAGGGTCAGGCTTGTCTATCCTGCGTGTGACTGGCATCTAACCTGATATGAAGTTGGTCTAGCTTTGAAAGGGTGGGACTTCCGTCCCGCTGCACAACTGATATGAAGCCGGTTTAGCTTTGAAAGGGCGGGACTTCCGTCCAGCCGCACAACTGATATGAAGTTGGTTTAGCTTTGAAAGGGCGGGACTTCCGTCCAGCCGCACAACCGCCAGCATCTCTGGGCTTTAGCCCCCGAGGGAACGCTCGAGAGATCGGGAATCTGCTCTGGAAGTATCTACGGAGCCGTGATGATGATTCGCCGTCTTGCCGGAGCTTTGTTGTGGGTGGCGTGCGCGGGCTTCGTGACTGCGCAGACTTCGACTCCTGCACAGACGCAACCGCCGCGAGCCACCAGCAGACCGTACACCGGCGATCTCTCCATCTTTGACTATCCGGACCGGGACAAGAAGCTGCAGATTGATCGGGTGATGGATCTGCTGGGCATCACCGCCGGAAAGAATGTGGGCGATCTGGGGGCTGGGTCGGGTTGGTTCACGGTGATCGCGTCCAAGCGCGTGGGGCCTACGGGGGCGGTTATCGCCGAAGATATCAATCCGCTTGCGATCGAGTACATCGGCAAACGGGTGAAAACAGCGGGCATCGAGAATGTGCGGACGGTGCTGGGGATGCCGGATGATCCCGGCTTTCCTCCGGGGAGTCTGGATGCGGTGCTGATGCTGAAGGTGTATCACGAGATCGCACATCCAGTGACGGCAATGCAGAAACTGAAAGCGTCGCTGCACCCGGGAGCGAAGGTCGGGATTATCGACAAGAACGGCAACGGTGCGGACCATGGGGTGAATCAAAGCGTCGTGGTGAAGGAGATGGGTGAGGCAGGGTACGGGCTGGTGGGGACGTACGACTTCACCAAGGCGGATGGCGAGGACTACTTCCTGATCTTCACAGCAAAGTAACGAACGGCCTAAGAAGTGACAAACGGCATAAGGAGACTCTGAATAAGTCCCGAGCCGAATCCGTCTTGAAAGGGCGCGGCTTCACAGGCTGCTGGAGGAAGTCTCCGTTTTGAAAGGGCGCGGCTTCAGCCGCGCCGTAAGTGGCTCAATTTCAATGTGGCTTTAGCCACTGAGGGAGTGCTTCCTCGAGGAGATTGCCTCTACGAGGAATATTTCAGATTTCCACAGAATCCGTGGCAGGTTTTTCGTCGCGAAAAAGTGTCCGCCCGCAAACCACGTTTGCCACACTTTTTACCGCTTATGAACCACCAAGTCACCACATTTGGCGGCCGTTTTTGCAAAAACCCCTGCAAAAACACCCAGCCACCACACCAAAAAAAATCCCCCGTTTACTGCTTCTGAGCTGCGGCGTGATGCGGCTTTGCAGTGGAGGCAGTGGTGCTGCTGGCGACCTGGGCCTGCATGGTGTCGATGGTGGCGTAGAGCTGGTTGATATCGGTGACCTGGACCCAGTTCTTTTGCGAAACAACCCAGATCGTAGGGGTTTGGGTAATACCGATGCGTTGGCCGAGAGTGTAGTCGGCGTTGACCTCAGCGGCGAAGAGGCCGGAGGGGTCCATGACGAAGGGCATGTTCAGCTTGTGGTTCTGAAAGAACTTCTGAGTGAAGTTATTAAGGTCTTCCTTAGAGGCAATCGACATCTGTGCAGCAAAGACGGCTCCACGGAACTCCTCGGCGATCTGGGGAGAGACCTTGTCCTGCAGATAACGAGCGGTGATGGCGGCGTCACGGCTCCAGATGTGCATCTGGAGGGGGAAGTCGTGGCGGACGATGGGAATCTTATAGCGCTCGGCGGCGGCGTGCACTATAGGATAGGCGTGGGCGCAGGCAGGGCACTCGAGGTCTTCGAACTTGAAGATGGCGATCTTCGCTCCAGCCGGGGGTTTGAGCATGGAGGTGTCTTTGAAGGCACCGCCCGTGTTTGGTGGCGCTGAGTACTGCGCGTGGGCCGGAACGCAGGTGGCGAGGGCGAACAGGAGGGCGGCGGCGAGGGCTATACGGTTCATTGAGGTAAGACGCATAGGGTTTATCTTCCTATTTTAGACGTATCAGGCGGCAAAGAAGAGATTTCGCAACCCGGGGGCGGGACGGGTAATCTAATTCTGGTGAACGTGAGAGATTCTTTGGGCAATTTTTCAATTAAAGCGAATTTCTGGCCTGTGGCAGTGGTCTGCCTTGGCCTGACTGGGTTTGCGCGGGCGCAAAAGACTGAGGAACTGCCGCAGGCTCCTACGCCGAATGCGGTTGTGACGAGGCTGGCGGGTGACGTGGTGGTGGAACGGGCCACGCCGGGGGCTCTGCCCCTGAGTATGGACGATGCGATTGACCGGGGATTGAGGAAGAATCTGCAGATCCTGCTAAGCCAGCAGAATGAACGGTATGTGCATGGGCAGGTGCTTACCGTGAAGAACAGTCTGCTGCCGAGTATGACGGCGGTGGCGAAGACGTCGGCGCAGGAGATCAATCTGGCGGCGCTGGGTTTCAAGGGTACGCAGTTGGAGGCCCTGGGGTTCACAGGGGTATTCGATCCGATTACGAAAGTGAATACGACTTCGGCGCAGATGAACCTGAATCAGCAACTGTTCAATGTGCCGGCGTACTTCCTGTATCGCGCGGCGCAGAAGGCCGACAATGTGGCTTCGCTGTCGACGCTGAATCAGCGCGGCGCGGTGACGCTGGCGGTGGGGACGCAGTATCTGCTGGCGCTGGCGGATGCGTCGCAGATCGAGAATGAGCGGGCGCTGGTGAAGTCCAACGAGGTGGCGCTGCAGCAGGCGAAGGCCTCGCATGAAGCAGGTGTGGGGACGCATCTGGATGAGCTGCGGGCTCGTGTGCAGTTGCAGACGGAACAGCAGTCACTGATCAACGCAGAGAACACGTTTGCAAAAGACAAGATTGCGCTGAACCGGCTGATCGGGCTGCCGGCTGAGCAGGAATTGACCCTGACCGATACGGCTCCATTTGCTGAGTTCGCCGAGATGCCGCTGGAGCAGGCGAAGGCGCTGGCATTCGAGCGGCGGAAAGACTTGCTGAGCCTGCAGGCGCAGATGGATGTCGCGGACCGGACGCTGAAGGCGGTGAGCGCGGAACGGTATCCTTCGCTCGCCTTCGACGGATACTACGGCGTGTTGGGTGAGACGCAGGGGCTCTACCATGGGGTGTTCTCGGCGATGGGCAAGGTGAGCTTTCCGATCTTCCAGGAGGGTCAACTGCGCGGCGAGCGCCAGGTGGCGAAGGCCCAGGTGACGGGGCTGCGGCAGCAGATCGACTCGCTGAAAGTGACGATCGAGCAGCAGATTCGGGCGAGCATGCTGGATGTGCAGTCGTCGCATGAGCTGGTGACGGTGGCCAAGAGCAATGTCGATCTGGCGACCGAGGAGTTGCAGCAGGCGACGGACCGGTTTGCCGCTGGAGTAGATGACAATCTGCCGGTAGTGCAGGCCCAGGCCACGCTTGCGGCTGCGCAGTCGCGGCTGGTGAATACGCTGTATCAGTACAACCAGTCGAAGTTGACGCTGGCTCGGAATACGGGTGTGGTGGAGACGCAGTACAAGGTTTATCTGGGGCGGTAAGTGCTGGCGGACCTGAGATTGTGAAAACATAGAGTATGGCTGGCAGTAGTGCGTTAGCGACGGGATCGGCGGGGGCTGCGTTTCGGTCGAGAGACTTCCGGTTGTATCAGTCGGCTCGGCTGATGGTGATTGTGGGGGCGGAGGCGCAGTCGGTCGCGGTGGCGTGGCAGGTGTACCAGATTACGCACTCGGCGCTAGATCTTGGACTGACTGGGTTGGCGCTATTTCTGCCGGGGTTGTTCTTCATGTTGGCGGCGGGTCATGCGGCTGACCGGTATGACAAGCGAAAGATCATTCTTTGCTGCTATGGGCTGCAGGCGGTTTGTACGGCCGTGCTGCTGTGGCTATCGTTGAGCGGCTGGGCGTTGCGCGGTGGCCGGGTGTGGCCGATCTATGCGGTGCTGGTGGGAATTGGGTTGGGTCGGGCTTTCAGCGGGCCGGCGGCGAGCGCAATGCTTCCGAGCCTAGTGCCTAAGGACCACTTTGTGAATGCGGTGACGTGGGGCGCGACGGTATATCAGACGGCGAATATGTCTGGGCCGGCGGTGGGTGGGTTGCTGTTTACGCTGCCGTTGATGGGGGCGTTGGCGCGGTGGAAGGGTGCGCCGCTGGTCTATGTGTTCACGCTGGCAATGCTGATGGGATTCATCATGCTGGTGGGGATGATTCGGACGCCGATGGTGCGCGGGGAGAAGAAGGCGTTCAGCGTGCGGACCGTGCTGGCAGGGCTTGAGTATGTGTGGCGAACGAAGCTGCTGCTGGGGTCGATCTCGCTGGACTTGTTTGCGGTGATGCTGGGTGGCGCGGTGGCTCTGCTGCCGATTTTTGCGACGGATATTCTGCATGCGGGGCCCAGGGGGTTGGGATTGCTGCGGGCGATGCCTAGTGTGGGTGCGCTGGCGGTGTCGCTGACCATGGTCGTCAGGCCGATCAAGCAGCGAGCCGGGGCGTTGATGCTGACGTGCGTGGGGATATTTGGCGCGGCTACGGTGGTCTTTGGGCTGTCGAAGAGTATGTGGGTGAGCCTGGTGGCGCTGGTCGTGGTCGGGGCCAGCGATATGGTGAGCGTGGTGATTCGGTCGAGCATGCTGCAGTTGGCGACTCCGCCGGAGATGCGCGGGCGGGTCAGCGCGGTGAACTGGTTGTTTGTTGGCGCGTCGAATGAGTTTGGCGAATTTGAGAGCGGTGTGACGGCGCAGTGGTGGGGGGCAGTGCCGGCGGTGGTGATCGGGGGCATTGGGTCGCTGGTGGTGACGGCTGCGGCGGCTGGGTTGTTTCCGGATCTGCGGCGCGCGGATGCTCTGACGGCGGACGCTTTGAGGGGTGCGGAGCGGGAGTTGAGTGTGGCGGAGCCCGTCGACTGAAGATGGAACGCATGACTTAGGATGGAGGGCACGGGAGAACGTATGCAGAATGGGGTTAAGGCGGCGATTGGGGCCACGGTTGTACTGGTGCTGGCGGTGGGTGGCGAGTTGGCGTATCTGCACCATGAGCGGAATAAGCCGATGGTGATCAAGGCTCCGGAGCGGGAGAAGATTGCCGATGACGACCTGGTGTTTTTGAAGAAGAAGCGGCCTTCGTCGATGGCGGACCTGAAGGAGCTGGTGGGCACTACGGTGTGGGTCTCGGCGGGCGGGCAGCTGGACTACTATCCTTACGCGGGCAAGCGGGTGGAGTATGGCAAGACCGTTGGAACGCTGCTGGGAGCTGAGCCAATGGTGGTGAAGGGGTTTGCCGAACAGGTCGCTCCCAAGGCGGCGGCGGTGCGGATTCCGAGTGGGGACAGGCAGGTTTCAATGGTCTTTACGTTGCCAAGAAGCGCGGACGCGGCGAAGGAGTATGCCGTGCCCGTGGGTTATCACGAGGCTGGGCTGTACACGTTCTACACGGACGAGATCTTCTTCTATGACGATCCGCATGAGCTGTACAAGCATTGGGGGCCGGAGGTCTGGAAGGCCGTCGATGAGCATCGCGTGATCCTGGGGATGAATGAGCGGCAGGTGGAGCTCTCGCTGGGGCAGGTGAGCAAGAGTACGAGTCAGGACTATGGGAACAGGATGGTGGTCTTCGCCAATCTGGGCAAACCGATGGCTGTGACGTTTGAGAAGAATAAAGTCACGGCGTTCCGGGCGGACCAAGGGTATTGATGGTGCTTCGGCAGCTGTTTTGTCGTGCATCGATGGTACCCCCTCCCCTCTCCAAAAGTCCCAAAGTCTTAGAACGATGAGACTTAGGTCCGGACTTCAGTTTGGACTTCGCGTTAAATGAAGATGCCCGGCTCACGCCGGGCTTTTTTTGCTCTACTTCCATTATAGCGATCTCGATGGAATAGATATGCAGCTGTATGTTGCTGATTTTTAGTGATTTATGTGGGCAGGGGTATTGACACGCAGTTTTGCTGGCAAAATCAACCCGGACTTTGTTTCGGGGCGCTGAAATAAGCCTTATTGACTCGGATAGATTCCCTCAGTGGCTAAAGCCACGTTGTAAACAGGACACTTGCGGCACGGGCTGAAGCCGCGCCCTTTCAAAACAAGTCCTTATTCGGCAAGCTCTCAAGGCCCAGACTTTTTCTGGAAAGCTCTCAAAGGCCGAGGGCGGAACGGGCTAGTTGCAGGACTGTTTCGGCTAGCCAGAGGGGGGTGCGGACGTCTCCGGCCAGCATGTCGAAGAACTCGAACGAGGTGAGGGTCCAGATGAGGTCGACATGGAGGAATGGGTCTGTGGTTGGTGCGAGGGCTGAGCCGAAGCCTCGAACGACGTGCTGGCAGGCCATCTTTCGGCGCTGGTCGCGGGACTGGATGGCGGCGCGGAGATCGGGATCGGTGGCTGCCATGGCGCGGATGTGGCGCGTGGCGGTGCGGGTAGTGGTCCAGAACTGTGCAAGGGTGGTGACCATGGCGGAGAGGCGTGCCTCCGGGTCGGATTGCTGCATGGCCGCGACCATGGATTGCATGCCTCCGGTGCGGGCGAGGTGGTCGAATACAGCTTCGATCAGCTCGGTCTTCGAACCGAAGAGGTTGTAGATGGTCTGGCGGGTGACTCCGGCCTGTGCGGCGACGGTTTCCATCTTCAGGGCAGGGGTGTCGCTGTCGGCGAGGAGTGCAGTGGCGGCTTCGATGCAGCGCCGGCGAGCCTCGTCGGAGGATTCCTTGCGCTTACCCAGGCTGTAAGGCCGTGGGCAGGCCTTTGGTTTGTTGGGTTTGCGCATTGGGAACTTTTCGGCCATGGCGTCGTATTTATTTAAGTTTACACGATGTAAAATTATTTGCACGGAGGGCACCTAAATGAATCAGGAACGGGTTGCTTCGAGTGGATCGTCGCTCTTCAGGCGAGTGGTGCTGTGGACGCTTTGCTTTATTGGTGCGGCAGCAGCGGTGCGGCGAATTGTAGCCCTGCTGATTCCGGCGACGTCGCCGCGCGTTCAGCAAATGGCTGAGCTGGATGCACAGTTTGCGAGCAGGGCAGGGCTGACGCTGGCTCATGTGGTTCCGGCGCTGATCTTTGTTGTGCTGTTGCCTGCGTGGTTTTCGAGGCGGGTGCGGGAGAATGCACCAGCGCATCGACGGCTTACCTGGGTGCTGCTGGTTCTGGGCGCCGTGATTGGGTTGACTGCGCTAGGGCTGATCACACAACCGGTGGGTGGAACGACTGAGGTCTCCGCGATTCTGTTCTTCGACGCACTGTTTTTGTTCTCGCTGGCACGTGCGTGGGTGTTGTTTGTGCGCGGCGATATGGATCGGCATAGCGAGTGGATGATGCGTGCGGTTGCCGTGCTGCTGGGGATCGCGACGACGCGGCCTGTGATGGGGGCGTTCTTTGCGACGAGTCGCCTGACGGGTCTTGAGCCACGACAGTTCTTCGGGATTGCGTTCTGGATCGGGTTCAGCGTTACGTATGTTGCGGGGGAGATTTACCTGCAGCGAAATTCTGTTCATTCAAAGGCTCTCGCACAGAGCCGAGGCTAAGGAGGAGACATGGAGCGACGTTCTGTTCTATTCGCCAACCTGACGGTGCTTTTTGCCGCAATCGTTGTGAGCACGGGCTTTGGAGCGAGTTTGGTCGAGACGGTGATTCATATGAGCCGGTATTTCGCTGACCCGCCCGCGTCGTTCGCTACCTGGTACGGAGATCAAACCCACTCGACCTCTTTCTGGATGCCGCTGCAGCTGGGAGAATTGATTCTGCTGATCGCTGCACTGGTGGCGAACTGGCGGTTTTCGGCGCGAAAGAGGTTTCTGGCTATCGGCCTGGCGGTGTATGTCGCGATCGCTGTCTGGACCGGTGCGTACTTTGCAAGGGAGGTGCAGTGGCTGCTGCGTGTGGCGCATGAGAGCGTAGTGCCTGCTGATTTTGTTAGCCGCGCGCATCGCTGGTACTTGCTTACGTGGGTAAGGCAGGTGGCCGCGGCGGTTCCGTTCTTCGCGGTGATGCTGGCATTGATGACACCGGCGAGTGCGAGTGGCGGGGTTGTTCAATGGCGCCCTGATCCGGCTGTGGGATAAGAGCGTGCTTTAAGGTTCTGGAGCATGGAGAAAATCGAGGGTTTGCCTATTTCACATCGAATCTGACTTCGATGTTGGCCTCAACTAGAACGGGTTTTCCATCTTGCGTTGAAGGTTCAAATTTGTACTTCTGAACCGCAGCGAGCGCGTTTTCATCCAATCCCAAGCCTATCGGGTGGATAAGTGACAGATGAGAGGCGGAGCCGTCAGGTTCGACCCATATGTTGACGACAACCTTGCCACCGTACTGATTTGCACGCGCAGCCACGGTGAAATGAGCTTCTGGCATTTGCAAGAGTTTTGGAGGTTTGAGAGAACCGTGAGGGCGCTTCGGCACAGTGGATACAGCTTGTGAGGCTGGCAGGGAGCCCGACGGAAGAAAGTATTTCTGTGCATACTTCTCCCAATAAAAAGGTAGGCCGGGAACCATGTCGGCGAGATTATCGGTGAAGATGGCGTCTAGAGCGGGCATGTAATCTCCGTTCGAGGGGGCGTCGATTTCAATGAGCACCGTCTCATCGAGATCGATTCGCTTTTGTCTGTCGTTGTCCAGTTCGAGCCCGACGCGGACACCTTTTAGAGCCAGTTTTGTTCCGTCGAGGTGGAGTCCGTCCAGATGAAACCCGCTGAGGGTAATGCTGGTCTGCCTTGTAGTGCCGATAAGCTTGCCCGTTGAGTCGAAATGGAGATCGTCATTGCTCCACCGGCCGCGAAGATAAAGAGGCTTATTCTTGAGACGGGCTTTCAAGTCGGCTTGGGTGGATTGGGCGTGAAGCGGCACAGAGAGAATGCTTGCGCCAAGGAGTGCCATGGCGAGGCGGATGATTCTATGGGTTGCTGGCATTGATAAGACTTAGTGTAAAGCAGCTAAGGAAGGAAGAAGAAACTGCGATTCTCGATGGAATGGAAAAAGGAGCGCCGTGGGACGACGCTCCTTCGCTTGCCGATAATGTTGCGGGCTAATGTTTGATCACCGAGACGGTAATCGTGCTGGGATATTGGGTGGAGTGGTGGATCTGGGTGTGGGCGACTACGGCGGTGGTCTCGTCGTAGTTGTTGCCGCCGGTGTTCAGGTTGCGGTCGAAGCGTGGGAAGTTGGAGCCGGCGATCTCGATGCGAATGCTGTGGCCGGCGTCGAAGAAGTTGCTGGTGTTCATGGGTGAGAGGGTGACCTTGTAGACTTTGTCCTTTTCCATCCAGACGGTGTGGTCGTCGCCGTCGCGGTAACGGAGACGCTGGATGGTCTCGTCGAGGTTGTAGGCGGTGCCGTCGGGCAGGACGTCGATGACTTTGACGGTGACGTCGGTGTCCTTGACGTCAGAGGAGACGTAGAGGGTGGCGGTGATGGGGCCGGAGACCTCGATGCCTTCCTTGAGCGGCTCGGAGGTGTAGACGAGGATGTCGGGGCGCTCTTCCATCTTGCGCTGGTCGAGTGCGCCGCCGTTGCCGGGGATGGTGTTGGCCGCGCAGCAGACGTTGCCGCCGTAGCTGGGGGTTGGGTGCATGGGATCGTAGACGAAGAGGTCGGCGATGTCGGGTGTGGCTTTGAGCTTTGCCTTCGCGGTTTTTGCAGGTGCAGACGCGGCGGGTGCGAATTCGAGCTTGCCGTCGCCGTGGAGGGTGTTGGCGTGGCCTCCGCTGGTGAGTGTGAGCGTGATGGGCTTTGCGCCCTCGGGAGGCCAGGAGTTGGCGTGCTGCCACTTGTTCGAGCCCATGGTGAAGTAGGTGACCTTGGGCTGCTTCTCGAGGACGCCGTTATCCTCGCCCTTGAGGAAGTGATCGAACCAGGCATAGGTGAGGGCGTCGTAGTCGAGGCGGGCGTCGCCCATGCTGCGTTCGCCAACCACTGTATTCTCTGCCGCGCGCTTGTAGCCGCAGTGGAGGGTGGGCGCGATGACGGCGTACTGCTGATCCTTGGCTGGGTTGGTGGCGTCGTTGCGGACGAAGTTATATGCAGCGAGATTGGGGCCGGTGGAGACGTCGTACCAGGTCATGAACCAATAGCCCGGGACATGGATGGGCATGGTGTCGGACTGCCAGATGCCGCCCTTGCGCCAGGCGGGATCGTTGGGGGTGCGCTGGATCATGGCTCCGCCGGTGGTGTTGTCCATCTTGTCGGAGTAGATGCCCTTGGGGCCGCCGATGGCAGAGATGATCTCCTGCTCGGGGAGCTTTTCGAAGGCTTTGGCCCAGTCGACGGGTGGCATGGCGGGGGCGAGGTCGAACATCTTCGAGGCTTTGATGAGGTCGGCCTGGGTGGTGTCCTTGGGGAAGGTGGGGCGGACCTGATTCTGTTCGCCGTAGAGCCAGTCGATGAAGAGCATCTGGACGGCGCCGCCGCGATACCAGTTGCCCTGCTCGTTGTAGGGGCCGACCTTGCCGACGCCTGCGCCGAAGCTCTGCGGGATGATGGTGGTGAGCGCTTTGTTGCCGAGGGATGCGGCTGCGAGCTGCCACTCGGCGGTGGAGGAGCAGCCGATGAGGCCGATCTTGCCGGAGGACCAGGGCTGGGCGGACATCCAGGTGAACTGGTCGTCGGCGTCGGTGAGGGGCGCGCCGAGGATGTCGTAGTTGCCCTCGGAGAAGAAGTGGCCGCGTTCGTTCATCTCGACGAGGACGTAGCCCCGCTTGACGGCGTCGAGTTCGGTGGTCATGTCGCGGTAGGTGCCGAGGCGGACGTCCCAGAAGTTGAAGTTGTAGGGGGTGCGGCTGAAGACGATGGGATATTTCTTGCTAGTGTCTTTGGGGCGATAGATGTCGGCTGCCATGCGGACGCCGTCGCGCATGGGGACCATGACTTTGCGGTCGATGATGGCGATGTCTTCGAGCTGCTTCTCGATGGATTGGCGCTTGGCGATGAGGGCTTTGGTCTGTTCGGGTGTGAGGTTTTGCTGAGGGCGTTGGGCGATAGCGACGGGAGCTAGGGCGAAGAGGGTTGCAAGGGCAAGCAGGCGCATTCGGGTCCTTCGGTTGAGTGGTTTGATCTGAGCGTAACAGGAAGACGGATTGGCGTTGCGATGAGTTTCGCTGGAGGAGCTTACTTGGTGAAGTTAGTTATGAGGGCTGGGAGGTCGATGAGGCTCTGGAGTTCGAAGTCGGGGGAGAGAGCTTTGCAGCGTTGCTCGTCGCCGTAGCCGTAGGTTGCCCAGCAGGAGAGGAGGTTGGCGTTCTTTGCAAAGAGGATGTCGGTCTCGGTGTCGCCTATTACGAGGGTTTGCGAGGTTCTATCGGATGGGAGGAGATGGGCTATGTGCTCGGTGTAGAGGCGGGCGTCGGGCTTGTGGAAGTTGACGTCTTCGGCGCTTAGGATGATGTCGATGTAATTGGCGATTTCGAGTTGAGCGATGAGCTGGTGCAGACCTGCTCGGCCTTTGTTGCTTACGAGAATGGTGACGATGTTGCGGGCGCGGAGTTCGGCGAGGGTCGGAATGGTTCCGTCGAAGAGGTGTGTGAGCGGGGCGGCTTTGGTGGTGTGCAGGGCTCGGTAGAACTTCACCATCTCGGATGTCAGGAGCTCTTCGCAGCGGCCTTGGGTTAACTGGTGCATGGATGCTTCGAGGGTGAGGCCTATGGTGGTGCGGACTTGTTGGAGGGTTGGCTCGGCAAAGTTGTAGTGGGCGAGGGTTTCGAGCATGCAGGTCCAGATGCCTTCAAGGGAAGAAGCCAGGGTGCCGTCGAAGTCGAGCATTACGGTTTTGATTGGCAAGCGCGAAGTCTAATGACTTAAGAGTTCCGCTATTTCTTGTATCCGCAGTTCGGATATGCCGTTCTTCTGTTCGGTAGCGAGTTGATGTTCACCGGCGATCTTAATGAAGGGACGCTCGCCTGCAGGTCGTGTATGTATGCGAACAGGGAGGCCAAGAGTTTCGTTCTTGAAGATATTGAGGTGATTGGCCAAAACACCCTCATGCGGTGCCGAGGTTTCGCGGCCTTCCTGATTCCATTTTTCGCTCATGTCAAAGAAGTCGTTTGGCTGGACTTCAACCCATACCAGCCATGCGAATGATTCCTCTGCTCCGAGAACTGGAATCTCCAGCCGGCCGCGAATGAAACATCGCGCGCGTTCTGTTTCCGGAAAGACGCATTGATCAGTACCAAGTTCTCCTTCGGCTCGTTGAGCGTCATCTACTATCCTCACCCAGGCGTCAGGAGCATCAGGCCCCCATACCCATGGTGGTCCTTGGTGAATTTGATTGCAGACGCTACACGTGAAGGGCATGTCTCTCTTTCGATTTCGACGGCAAATTGGCACTGTGTGGAAACGGCGCGTCAGGACGTAAGGTGAATATATTCGAGTGGGGTAATGATGCGTGTGTTTGCGTAGGAGCCAAGAACGAGAAGGTCTTTGTCGCCTGCGATGAGGTAGTCGGCTTTGGCGAGTGCAGCACACTCGAGGAACATGTTATCCTTCGGGTCACGGCAGACTGCGATGGTGTGGGTAAGTTTGACCGTAATGGCCCGAGCTAAAAATCTGTCGAGCAGCGAGTTAGTACGATCTTCTGCCCAGAAGAACTTCTCGGTGAGGACACGATGGATCTCGTCGCGTAGATCGAGACTGGCAGCAAGAACATCTTCCCTTAGAGCTCTTTGCAGGGCGCGGAGTGGAATACTGTCTGGCCGACCGAACTGCAAAGCGGAGACCCACACATTGGTATCGAGAACAACGATCAAGAAGCTCTTCCGACCGGAGGTTTGGAGCGCCGCACAGGATTAGAAGCTCGCACTTCATTGATGAGGCGAGGGACGTCGGCTTCGGTATAACCCTGGGGGTTTCGTGTGGCCGCATAAGCAGCGGCCTCGTCGAATAGCTCGTGAGTCTGGCGGGCGTAATAGTTCCGGAAAGCTTCGCGGAAGAGCTCACTCATGGTTCGGCTATCGCGCCGGGCGAGATACTCGGCCTTGGCGGCGAGTTCGGGCGGCAGGCTGATGGTGTAGGTCTTCGATGTGCGCGACGTCGCCATGACAATATCTTACCCTGTAAGGGAATCCATTACAAAGCCGATCAACCGGTGTTGCGTAGGCCAGCGCTGATGCCGTTGATGGTGGCGGAGATGGCGCGGTCTAGTTCGGGGGAGATGGGCTCGCCGCTCTTCAGTGCCGTGCGCTTGCGGCGGATGAGCTCGACCTGGATGAGGCTCATGGGGTCGACGTAGGGGTTGCGCAGGCGGATGGAGCGCTCGAGGACGGGGTTGGTCTGGAGGAGCGTCTTTTGGCCCGTGATCTCGAGGAGCATGCGGCGGGTTAGGTTGAACTCGGCCTCGAGCGTGGTGAAGACGCGGTTGCGCAGGGCTTCGTCCTCGACCAAGGAGGCGTAGAGGCGGGCTATGCCGAAGTCGGACTTGGCGAGGGCCATCTCGACGTTGCGGATGATGTCGACGAAGAGGGGGAAGCCGCACATCATGGATTGGAGCTGGGCGAGGCCGTCGGGGGTCTGCTGCGCGAAGGCGTGTAGGGCGTGGCCTACGCCGAACCATGCGGGGACGAGCTGGCGGGACTGCATCCAGCCGAAGACCCATGGGATGGCGCGGAGGTCGGCCATGGATTTTTTGCCACTACGCTTGGCGGGACGGGAGCCGAGGCGTGCGTGCTCGAGCTCGGCTACGGGCGTGGCCTGTTCGAAGTAGGTGAAGGTGTCGGGGTTGTCGACGATGTGCTTTTTGTAGAAGGCGAAGGAGGTGGCGGAGAGCTGGTCCATCGCGGCTTCCCAGGCGGGGGTGATCTCGCCGGTCAGGTGGGGGGCGGTATCGGTGGTTTCGGCGGCTCTGATGGAAAAGCGGGTTTCTCCACTTCGCTTCGCTTCGGTCGAAATGACAGTTTTATCGATGCCGTGATCCTTAGCCTGAGAGTGCTGGAGGATGGCGTCTGGGCGGGCGAGGGCGTCGAGGCTGGCGGCGATCATTAGTTCCAGATTGCGCTCGGCGAGGATGACGTCGGAGTACTTCCAGTTGAGGACCTCGCCTTGTTCGGTGATGCGGAGTTCGCCGGAGAAGCTGTCGACGGGCTGGGCGAAGATGGCGCGGTGGGTGGGGCCGCCGCCTCGGCCAACGGTCCCGCCGCGTCCGTGGAAGAGGCGCAAGGTGACACCGCAAGTCCGGGCTACTTCGTGGAGGGCGCGGTGGGCCTTCCAGATCTCCCAGGTGCTGGTGATCATGCCGCCGTCTTTGTTCGAGTCGGAGTAGCCGAGCATGACCTCCTGGCGGTGGTTCCAGGATTCGAGGAGAGGCTTGTAGGCTTCGCTCGACCAGAGCTGGCGCATGATGGCGGGGGCGTTCTGGAGGTCTTCGATGGACTCGAAGAGCGGGACGGGTTGGAGGCCGGGATCGTCGCCGCTGGCTTCGACTTTGACTCCACCGAGTCGGGCCAGGCGGAGGACATTGAGTACGTCTTCGGCGCTGGTGGCTCCGCTGATGACGTAGAGGCGGATAGCTTCGGGAGCGTAGGTTTGCTTGAGTTCGGCGATGGTGCGGAAGGTGTCGAGGACTTCGGCGGTTTGTTCGCTGAGTGCAGGGGGAAGGTGAAGCGAGGGAGCAGAAGGCTTGTGCGCGTCAGGTGCTATGCCGGTGATTTCGGCGATGGCGGCGGCGTGGATGCGGGCGTGCTGGCGGATGTCGAGGGTCTGGAGGTGGAGGCCGTAGGTGCGGACTTCGAGGAGAAGGGGGTCGATGAGCATCTCGGCCAGGCGAGGACCGCGGTTCTGGAGGAGGCTGTTGCGAAGGACGGTGAGGTCGGCGAGGAGATCGGCTGCGCGGGTGTAGGGGCTCAGTGCTGGGCTGGGTGGGAGAGGAACGCTCGATTGCGGGGTGGCTCCAAGGCGCATCATGATGCAGGCGATGAGCAGACGGAGGTATTCGAAGTGGAAGCGTTCTTCGAGTGCGGTCTGGCCGGCGGTGCGGAGTTGGGTGAGGTAGCGGTCGAGGAGGGACTGGACCTCGGGGGAGACCGGAACCTGCTGGGTGGAGCTACCTAGCTGCTCGAAGACGTTTTGCAGACGGCGGCGGTAGTGCGTGAGGAGGAGCGAGTGGGCCATGGCGAGGGCGTCGCGGGTGGCCTGCGGGGTGACGAACGGGTTGCCGTCGCGGTCGCCGCCGATCCAGGAGCCGAAAGTGACGAGCTGGGGGAGTTCGGCGAGGCAGTGTGTGTCTGAGGTGGACGAATCATGCGAACCCGGATTTGTGGCTGGGTACTCTGCATTCAGGGCGGCGGACACTTCGGCATAGAGGACGGGTAGGGTGTCGAAGAGGCTGGACTCGTAGTAGTCGAGGGCCATGCGGATCTCGTCGCGGACGGTCGGGCGGGCGCTGCGGACGTCGTCGGTCTGCCAGAGGGCGGTGATTTCGGCGATGAGGTCGTGCTGGAGGGCTTCGAGCTGGGGCTCGGGGACGGGGATGCGGTCGAGCTGTTCGAGGAGATCGGAGATGCGGCGGCGCTTAAACATGACGCTGCGGCGAGCGACCTCGGTTGGGTGCGCGGTGAAGACAGGGGTGATGCAGACGTTGCCGAGGAGGATCGTAGGCCTTGCTTCGCGTCGATGCCTGCTTCGCGGAGGCGGCGGAGGGTGCCGCGGAGGTCGCCTCGCTGCGGGTGGAGCGGTCTGGTCGAGCTGGCTGGAGCGGCGGCGGCGCTTGCGGTGATTAGTCTCGGCCAGGTTGATGAGCTCGAAGTAGAAGCTGAAGGCGCGGGCGAGCTGATAGGCGGTGGTCAGGTCCTGCGAGTGTGTGTGGACGCGATCCAGGGCTTGTTGCAGGTGGGTACCGGCCGCGGCTGCGTCGCTGTTGGCGTCGGCTTCGCGTCGGGCGATGGCGGTCCGGCGGAGGGCTTCTACGGCGTCGTAGAGGGGAGCGCCGGACTGCTCGCGGAGGACTTCACCCAGCAACATGCCGAGCGAGCGGACGTCGCGGCGGAGGGGAGCTTCTTTGAGCTCTCCGGTGGGTGCCTGGAGTTCGGCGAGGCGCTGTGGCCAGTTGCTTGGGGACCAGAGGGACGGCATCCTTTGATTATGCCTTGTGTTGCAACGGAATGGCGTCGATGCCGCAGTAGTTGATGCGCTATGGCGTGAAGCGACTCACGGCTTTCGGCGGGAGAATTTCAGGGCGGACCAGTCGTTATCGACGGAGCAGACTTTGTAGTCGACGAAGCCGGTGGCTAGCCCGGCCTCGCGGACATGATTCTCATTGAAGTCGACTTTGTAGCGGCCAGCGCGCTTGGGATAGATGATCCAGAAGTGGGTTTGCGTGGGCAGACGCGGCTCGAGCAGGTCCAGCGTAGCGGCAAGGTCGCTGAGCGAGCGGACGAAGCAGAGGGCGAGTCCGGTGGATGGGGCGAGCCGCGTCGTAAAGGTAACGCCCGGAGGCAGCTCACCGAGGCACTCCTCGAAGCCGTCGGATGCTGCGATGAGGGCGACCTGCATCTCCTCGGCGATGCCAAGCTTCTTCGGTAGCGGTGTGGTGTAGACCTTGTGCACTGGCTTTGTCGGAGTCTCTGACGCAGACTTCTTCGAAATCGCCTTGGCGGTCGGCATGGCGTTACATGACCATGGCGAGCTTTTCGAGCTCTTCCTGGATGCATGGGAGCGTGCAGCCGCGCATCTCGATCCGGGCGGCCATCTTGCGCGCGGCTTGCGTCGAGACGCCGTAACCGCGGCCGGCAAGGAAGCTACTGATGAGGTCGGCGGCCTGCCATGAGTCGAGGCCGGACTTCATCAGCTCTTCGCGCAGGCCGGCGAGATCAGCTTCGGTGAACTTCTCGATCTTGTTCTTCTTTGCTTTCGTCATTTGCTCACCTCTTTGCGGCTCTGCAATTCGACGGGTACCAGTATGCATTAGACTCAGCGGGCGTGCCGAGAGTACTGACGACCATCGCAAGTGCCTGTGTCCTTCTACGCATGCGAGGTAAGAGAAAGTTCCTTGCGAGTGTGAGTTAGACGGCCCGCTCGGCGAGGAGGACAGGGATTCCGTCGACGATCGGGAATTGGCGGGCGCAACCGGTGCATCGAACAGCGTCTGCCTGAAGCTGCAGTGGTTGACGACAGACCGGGCAGACGAGCCAGCGAAGGTCGTCTGCGGTCAACGGGCGGAAGCTCATGGAATCCATGGTAACGAAGTGTGTTGTGGGATGCGGAGCCGCGCGGCGCGATACCATGGAAGAGATGACTACAACACCGAGAGTTCTGGATGGCGTTGCGATTGCAGCGGAGATCAAGGCCGAGGTCGGCGCAGAGGTTCAACAACTTGCAGCTCGTGGGATCGTCCCGGGGCTGGCTGTGATTCTTGTCGGCGAGGTGCCGGCGTCGCAGATCTATGTTCGCAGCAAGGTGAAGACGTGCGGCGAACTTGGGATCTATAGCGAGATGCTGACGCCGCCTGAGAGCATCACGACAGACGAGATGCTTGCACTGGTGGCCGGGCTAAATGCGCGCGAGGACATCGACGGCATTCTGATTCAATTGCCGCTGCCGAAGCATGTTGATACAAAGCGTCTGCTTGAAGCGGTATCGCCAGATAAGGATGTGGATGGATTTCACCCGGTGAATGCCGGACGGTTGCAGAGCGGACAGCCTGGGCTGACTCCGTGCACGCCAGCTGGCATCATCGAGATATTGAAGCGCAGCAAGCTTCCAATTACCGGGCAGAATGCTGTGATCGTGGGACGGTCGGACATTGTGGGTAAACCGGCGGCGATGATGCTGTTGAATGAGTCGGCGACGGTTACGGTGTGTCATAGCAAGACGCGCGATCTGCCGAAGTTTACGCGCGAGGCGGATTTGCTGGTGGCGGCGATTGGGCGGCCGGGATATGTGACCGCAGAGATGGTGAAGCCGGGTGCGACGCTGATCGATGTAGGGATCAACCGCGTGACGGATGCTGCTGAGGTCGAGAACTTCTTTCCCGGCGATGCGGTGCGGGCGGCGACGTTTGCCAAGCGCGGTTCGGTTGTCGTGGGAGACATTCATCCGGCGGCGTTTGCCAGCTCGGGAGCGTTCACTCCGGTGCCGGGTGGCGTGGGTGCGCTGACCATCGCCATGCTGATGCACAACACGGTGAAGGCGGCAAAGCTGCGGCGCGGGATCTCGACAGGGAAGAGCTAGCTGCATGCTGCGCGTTGGTCTTACCGGCGGGCTGGGTAGCGGGAAGTCGACTGCTGGACGTCTGTTTCGGTCGCACGGAGCGCATGTGCTTGAGGCCGATGCGATTGGCCGGGAGCTGATGCAGCCGGGGCAGGCGGTGTATGCGGCGATTGTGTCCCACTTCGGGCAGGGAGTTGTTTCCGCGAGTGGGGAGCTGGATCGTCACGCTTTGGCGCGGATTGCCTTTGGTGAGGGCCGCGTCGAGGAGTTGAATGCTATCGTGCATCCGGCGGTGATTGCGCGGCAGGCGGAGTTGGCAGATGCGATCTTTGCGCAGGATTCGAGTGCGGTGGTGATGGTGGAGTCGGCGCTGATCTTTGAAACGAAACACAGCGGCGAGGAAAAGGGTGAGGGATGGCGGCGACGTTTTGACCGCCTCATTCTGGTAACGGCTCCCGACGAGGTGAAGGTTGCGCGGTTTGTCGCTCGCGCTGCCGGCGAAAGGACTCTGATAGACCGTGAGCGGGCCGAACTTGAAGCCGAAGCCCAGCGGCGACTGGACCAGCAGATTCCGGATGAACAAAAGGCTGCGCTTTGCGACTATGTCCTGACCAACGGAGGCCCTTTGACGGAGTTGGAGTGGCAGGTGGACCAGTTGTGGCCGATCCTGAAGGCGGCTGCCGTGTAGGTGAACGGATTGCCGCTGATTTTGAAGGTGGTTGCGGAACCAGCAGACCAGACGGGACGTATCTCGATACAATCAAGCAGGCAGGATTTCATCTGCCATTGAAGGCTTAAGGTCGTTCATTATGAAACTGCGCCCCGTTCTGCTTGTTCTGCTCCTGCTCTCAGGCTTCTACTATGCGACGACCCATGTCTGGTCGACCGGCTCAGCTGCGCCCTGGTTGCGAAGCACGGCCTCGGGTGCTGACTCAGCAAACTCGAAGACCGCATCGCTGAATGGGCCGCTGGGTGCGTTTGAACTGACAGAAGCGTCCGCGGCGCCCGCGTTCGATAGTGAGGAGCAACAGAACATTCAGGTCTACAAGAAGGCCCTGCCTTCCGTCGTGAACATTACGTCGACTGCGGTCGCGTTCGACTTCTTCTACGGGCCGGTGCCGCAGCAGGGGCAGGGCTCAGGGTTCATCCTCGACAAGCAGGGTCTGATCCTGACGAACAACCATGTCATCAATAACGCGCAACGGGTCGAAGTAACGCTGTCGGACAAGCACAAGTACAAGGCCACGGTGATGGGCGTGGACAAGAACCACGACCTTGCGCTGCTGAAGATCAACGCTCCGAACCTGACTCCGGCGGTGCTGGCTGACTCGCAGAATCTGATTGTGGGACAGCGTGTGTACGCCATCGGTAATCCATTTGGTCTGTCGGGCACGATGACACGCGGGATCATCTCGGCGATCCGCTCGATCCATGGGCCTGAGAACAACCCGATCGAGGACGCAATCCAGACTGATGCGGCGGTGAATCCGGGCAACTCCGGCGGCCCGCTGCTGAACTCGCGCGGCGAGGTGATCGGCATCACGACGCTGATCGCGAACAATGGCGCCGATCAGTCTTCGGGCATCGGGTTTGCGATTCCGATCAACACGGCGAAGGCTGTGCTCGATGACTTCGCAAAGTATGGCCGGGTGCGGCGGCCTTCGCTGGACATCGTGACGATACCGATTGGCCCGGACATCGCCGAGCAACTCGGTCTGCCAGCGGACTACGGCATCCTGATTGACCGCGTGATGCCCGGCGGCGCCGCGGACAAGGCTGGCCTGCATGGTGGCACGCAACGTGCTTACCAGGGAAATACTCCGGTGATGCTTGGCGGCGATCTGATCGTTGGGATGGATGGCCAGGAGATTACGAGCCCGCAGGACTTATCGGCCGTGATGAACTCGCACCGCGCGGGCGACGAGGTGACGGTCACGATCTTCCGGGGCCGCAAGAAGATGGACATCAAAGTGCAGTTGGGCGATGCGAAGGATCAGCAGGGAGCGCTCGGACAGCGCACTTAGTTCGAACTTCGTTTTTCTTCTGTTCTCCTCGGCGGCTCTCTGATATAAGTTGCCTTGTCAGCGTTGACATTCACCTGAAGAGCTTCGTCAAAAGAGAGCGTTTTCGCGTCTCGAAGCCGTGATTCGCACAGGAGGACCATGCACGAGACCATCCGCGTCGGTGAGATGAACGTCACCTTTATTACGTCCCGCCACGAAACCCAGAACAGCCTGGACTTCTTCGAAGTGACCCTCCCACCGCTGGTCAGCGTCATCGTCCCGCACATCCATCGCGACTACGACGAGACTGTCATCGGGATGAACGGGATCACCACATGGACGGTCAGCGGCAAGCAGGTCCTCGTCGGCCCCGGCGACCACCTCTTCATCGAGCGCGGCACCCCGCACTTCTTCTGCAATCTCCATGACACTACAGCAAGATACGTGTGCATTCAGACACCCGGCATCATGGGGCCGGAGTATTACCAGGAGGTCGCCGAGCACTACCACACCGACGCTCCACCCGATGTGGCCGGCATCAGCGCCGTCATGAACCGCTACGGCGTCACGCCCATCCTTCACAACAGACAACTTACAGTCGCCAAACCCTGACGGACAAAATTAGCGTCTCCTGTATCGATCGTCGAATCAGATACATATGACACGACGCCGTAGCATAACCTTCCTATCGCGATTCACCGCGGTTCTGGTGGCAGGCCTGATCTTCGGCTACACTTCGGTCGCGCAAAACCATCCAACCGCTCCCGTCCGGAAAGAGGCACCCATGTCCCATGCGACAGGCCCGTTCGACGTCAAACTCACACCGCAGGACGATAAGCTCGACCCGACGCTCGCCCGGCTGATCATCGACAAGCAGTTCCACGGCGATCTCGAAGCCACGAGCAAAGGCACGATGCTCTCCGCCGGAACCGCAGTAAAAGGCTCCGCTGGATATGTAGCCATTGAACTTGTCACTGGAACACTCCATGGCCGCACCGGGACGTTCGTGCTCCAGCACAGCGCGACGATGAACCGCGGCACTCCTTCGCTGAGCATCACCGTCGTGCCCGACTCCGGTACTGGCCAGCTCACCGGCCTTACCGGCACGATGAACATCATCATTGCCGAGGGCAAACACTCCTACGACTTCAGCTATACTCTTCCCGAAGCCCCCTAGAACTCAATGCGCGAACCGCTTCATTGATTCACTCCATGCCGTAAACTTTCAGCAGCTATGATCTGCAAACCTCTCGCCGCAGCCCTCCTCGGAGCCCTCATGCTCACACCCTCGGCGCCCGCCCAGCGTCTTGCCTCCGACGGAGCCGCGCAAACCTTCAGCTTCGTCTCCGACCAGTTCTTCACCGACGTCTACTTCCATTTCTCTCCGACGGTCGGCACGCAGGCTGGCCTGCATCAGTACAACACCCAGCTCGAGGACTACTCCGCAGCCAGCGTCGAGAGGCAGATCGCCGCGCTTCATGCCTATGAGAAGAAGCTCCTCGCCATTGACCCCAGCGCGCTCGACGCCAGTGTCGCCGCCGACTATCAGATATTGCTGAACAGCATTCGCAGCCAACTGCTGTCGCTTGAAGTCATTCGCAACTGGGAGAAGAATCCCGACAACTACTCCTCCGGCGTCACCAACTCCATCTTTGTGCTGATGGAGCGCCCCTTCGCTCCCGTCAACACCCGCCTCCGCCAGGCCATTGAGCGTGAGAAGCAGATTCCGCAGGTCTTCGTCGAGGCCCGCAAGAACCTCAAGAACCCGCCCCGCATCTTCACCGAGATTGCGCTCGAGCAGATCGACGGCATCATCAGCTTCTTCCAGAACGATGTTCCCCTCGCGTTCAAAGACGCCACCGACCAAGCAGCCAAAGCGGAGTTTGCCAAGACAAACGCAGCCGTTATCGATGCGCTCAAATCCTACGGCGCATGGATGAAGTCCGACCTGCTGCCCCGTTCGAATGGCGACTTCAAACTTGGCGCGGAAACCTTCAGCAAGAAGCTCGCCTATGACGAGATGGTCGACATCCCTCTCGATCACCTACTGCAGATCGGCTTCGACGACCTTCACAAGAATCAGGCCGAGTTCAACCGCGTCGCGAAGGAAGTCGATCCCACCAAAACACCGAAAGAAGTACTCGCCGAACTGGCCACCATTCACCCCGCACCCGACAAGCTCCTCGGATCATTTCAGGACACCTTCGCCAGCCTCATCAGCTTCATCAACACGCACCACATCATTACGATCCCAAGCACTGTTGAGCCCACGCTGCAGGAGACGCCGCCTTTCATGCGCGCCACCACGCAGGCGTCGATGGACCCTCCGGGACCTTTCGAGACCCACTCCACCATTGCTTACTTCAACGTGACGCTTCCGGAAAAGGACTGGACACAAGCCCACATTGCGGAGCACATGGCCGCATTCAACGTGGGCACGATCATCTCCACCAGCGTGCATGAGGCCTACCCCGGCCACTATGTACAGTTCCTCTGGATGCCGCAGTTCTCCAGCAAGATCCGCAAGCTCCTCGGTGCCAACACCAACATCGAAGGCTGGGCACACTACACCGAGCAGATGATGCTCGACGAAGGCTACGCGGCACCGCCAGCCAACGCCACGCCTGAGCAGATTCGCGAATCGAAGCTCATCCGCCTCGGCCAGTTGCAGGACGCGCTCCTCCGCGACGCCCGCTTCGTCAACTCCATCAAGCTGCACACTGGCCAGTTCACCTTCGATCAGGCGGTCGACTTTTTCGTCAGCGATGGCTACCAGTCCCGCTCCGTCGGCCTCGTCGAGACCAAGCGCGGCACCGCCGATGCAACCTACCTTTACTACACGCTGGGCAAGCTGCAGATCATGAAGCTCCGCGAAGACCTCAGGAAGAAACAAGGCGCGGCCTTCAATCTTCAGGACTTTCACAACAACCTGATGAAGCAAGGCTTCGCACCAATCAAAATCGTACGCAAGGCCATGCTGCACGACAACTCGCCAGTCCTCTAACTCGATCGGATACGAATGACGCGACTTGCAACCTTCTTTTTTTGCTTTATCCTACTGCCGCTACCTGCTTTCACTCAAAACACATCCGCCACAGCATCGATGGCGCAAGTTACTTTCTACTCCAGCGGGAACACCTTTATGATGCTGCCGGGTAGCCGCGCCGCATTTATGGGCAAAATTTTTGACGAAGATCGCCAGATTGCGTTGCTCGAAAGACACCGCTTTATTACCTTCAGCCTGGCGCCCGGTATCCACGTCTTATCCTCCAACTGGTGGCCCACGACTGGCCCGGCCGGCGGCACGCATGTCACCATCAATCTGGTCGCAGACCACCACTATTACATCAGCACGTCCTTCGAGGAAGTCGGGTTAGGGGGCACTAAAATCATCATGACGGAAGTCACCTGCGAAGACGCGCAGCCAGGTGGCCTTACCACGAAGCCTCTTGGGATAAAGCACCTTAAGACAGATGGCATTGCAGGAGCCGTAACTGAGAAATTCTTCCCGAAGTGCGAGTAATCTGTACAAACGACGACCGCAACTTCAAGCACACCGCTCCCGATCTTGTCGCCCACATCCACGAACCTGATCCGCTGCGCCCTCAAAAGTGCTATCCCGCTCTCCACCCGTCCCCTGCTAGGATTTCCAACAACGAACTGCATCCAAGGAATCCATGACACAAGTCACTCCTCAGAAGATCCGCAAAGCCGTGTTCCCTGCCGCTGGCCTCGGCACTCGTTTTCTTCCCGCGACCAAAGCCACGCCCAAAGAGATGCTCTGCCTCGTCGACAAGCCCCTCATCCAATATGGCGTCGAGGAGGCCGTAGCCGCTGGCTGCACGGAGATCATCATCGTCACCGGCCGGGGCAAGTCCACCATGGAGGACCACTTCGATAAGTCGTTCGAGCTCGAAGCCTCGCTGGCTGCACGCAACAAAACCGCGCTGCTCGAGATCGCGCGTTCTGTTTCGAAGCTGGCCAAGGTCACCTACACCCGCCAGCCCGAACCGCTTGGCCTCGGCCACGCCGTCCTGATGGCGAAAGAGATCGTCGGCAACGAACCCTTCGCCGTCCTGCTCCCCGACGACATCGTCGACGCCGCCGTTCCCTGCATGAAGCAGATGGTCGAAGCCTTCCACGAAACCCAGTCCAGCATCCTCGGCTCCGAGATCGTCGAAGGCGATGCCATTCAGAACTACGGCTGCCTCGACTGCACGCCTGATCCAAAGAACCCGCGACTCCTCGCCGTCAAAAACATGGTCGAGAAGCCCAGGCCTGGCACGCAGCCCTCGCAGAACGCCATCATCGGCCGTTATATCCTCACCCCGCGCATCTTCGAGATGCTCGAGACCATCACTCCCGGCGCGGGCGGCGAACTCCAACTCACCGACGGCATGAAGGCCCTGCTCCAGCACGAAAAAGTCTACGGCTTCAGCTATGAGGGCAAGCGACACGACGCCGGAGACAAGCAAGGCTTCCTCCGCGCTACCGTTGAGTTCGGCCTCAAGCACAACCAGCTCGGCCCGGACTTCCGCGCCTGGCTCAAGTCCTTCCCGCTCTAAAATTTTTCGTTCGGCGAAACTTCAATCCACGGCATCGCGTATTACACTTGCCGTGGGTTGACGCGCTTAACCGTCCGGTCCGCGGTCCGCACAAGCCACATTTCAACTTTTGAAGGTGCATGCCAGAATGAATCGATTCCTTCGATCCTCGCTCGTCATCGTGTGTTTAGCACCTCTATCCGCTCCCCTCGTCCTGGCGCAGGACGCACCCGCCGCCGCGCATGCACCGCAGCCTCCCCACGGACCCCGTCCCAAGCCGACCAACATCAAGGCCCTCCCGGCAAACATTAGCGGCGACGACGTCATGAAGCTCATGCACGGGTTTGAGGGCGACCTCGGCGTCGAATGCGAATTCTGCCACGCCAAGAATCCCGAGACCAAGCGCAATGACTTCCCCTCCGACGCGAACCCCGTCAAGGAGACAGCCCGCGCCATGATCCGCATGACCAATGACCTCAACACTAAATTCCTGGCGCAGCTGAGCGACCGCAAGACTACGGACCCGATCACCTGTGGCACCTGCCATCAAGGCATGGCCCACCCCGCGGTCTTCGTGCCCAAGCCACACAACCATAACCATAGCGATCAGGCGCCCGTAGCCGCCGCGGCCCAAGCTCCTTCAACGCACTAAACTGCATCCAGCTCATCCGGACGGGTTCACACGAAAACCCGTCCGGCCGCATTCATTCCCATAGGAATCCGCGGCCGTTTGCCTGTCATCCAATCTGCCATGGCAAACCACCCTTCCCTCTTTGATCCCATCCAGGTCGGCGATCTCCACCTTCCCAACCGCATCTTCATGGCTCCGCTCACACGTCTTCGCGGCACGCCCGAACACATCCCCACGCCCATCATGGTCGACTACTACACTCAACGAGCCACCGCAGGCCTCATCATCTCCGAAGGCATTCCCATCGACCCGCTCGGCGTCGGCTATGCGAATGTTCCCGGTCTATGGTCGCAGCAACAGGTCGAAGCCTGGAAGCCCGTCACGAAGGCCGTTCACGATAAAGGCGGACACATCTTCGCGCAGATCTGGCACGTAGGCCGCATCTCCGATCCCGAATTTCTCGGCGGCCAGCTGCCCGTAGCCCCCAGTGCTATCGCGGCAACCGGCACCGTCAGCCTTCTGCGCCCGCAGCGGTCCTTCGTCACCCCGCGAGCACTCGAAACCAACGAGATCAAAGGAGTCGTCGAGGCCTTCCGTCGCGGCGCACAAAACGCCCAGGCCGCGGGCTTCGACGGCGTGGAACTCCACGGAGCCAACGGCTACCTCCTCGACCAGTTCCTGCAGGACGGCGCCAATCTCCGCACCGACGAGTACGGCGGCCCGATCGAAAACCGCGCCCGCCTCATGCTTGAAGCCGCTGACGCCGCAGCCTCCGTCTTTGGCCCCGGCCGCGTCGGCATGCATCTCGCTCCACGCGGCGACGCTCACGGCATCTCCGACTCCAACCCCTCCGCCATCTTCAGTTACGTCGCCACCGAGCTGGGCAAGCGCAAACTCGCCTTCATCGCTGCGCGCGAACACGTCGGCCCTGACAGCATCGGCCCCAACCTCAAGCAGCTCTTCGGCGGAGTCTTTGTCGCCAATGAGGCCATCGATCAGAAGACCGGCCAGCAGCTCCTCGACGAAGGCAAAGCCGACGCCGTCGCCTTCGGCAAGCTCTTCATCGCGAATCCCGACCTGCCCGCCCGTTTTGCCGAACACGCGCCACTCAACCGGCCCGAACCCCACACCTTCTACGCCCCCGGCCCGCACGGCTATACCGACTACCCCGCGCTCGCGGACTGATCACCCGAAGCCGCGACCTCAGCAAAGTCGCGGCTCTCCACCTGTTCAAAGAACCCGCGCTGCGAATCCTGCATCTCACTTGCGGATCACCTATCTGCAGAGAACGGGAGAATGTATGCCAAAGACCGCCGCCGCAACCACCATCACACGCGAAAAACTCATCGACCTCCTCAACGGAGACCTAGCTCGCGAATACCAGGCCATCATCGCCTACGTGAACTACTCGCAGGTTCTCAAAGGAGCGGCGTACATGAATATCGCCGACGAGCTCGCTGTCCACGCCACCGAAGAGCTCGCCCATGCCCTCGCCGTTGCGAATCACATTGACTACCTTGGCGGCATGCCAACGGTTATCCCCAAGCCTGTCAAAACATCTGAGAAGGCAGAGGAGATGCTCCGCTTCGACCTCGAGAACGAAAAGGAGACCATCCGCGAGTACCGCCGCCGCGTCAAGCAGTGCGACGAGCTCAACGAGTTCGCCCTGAGCGAATCCATCCGCGAGATCCTCATGCAGGAGCAGGACCACCTCATCGCTCTGGCTACGGCCCTCGGCATCGACCCACCCAACCCCGGTATAGCCGACTAATCGTGCCGCACAAATCCGGATACCCCATCGGCGCCTGCGGCAGAAGTTTCGATCAACGCAATCGCGCCAGATGGGGCTCCGCCTAAGCCTTCCCCCGTATCTTCGCTGCCCACCACCGCGACCCCACAAGCAAAAATCGCCAATCTTTCAGAAACTCCGGCGGCTTCCCTTCAATCGCGTGGCCGATGAACTGCAGCGCCCACCCCACGACGAACAATGCCACGGCATACCAGAGCACCGCATGCCAGAAGATCGCCGCCACAAACATCGCCAGCGACACGATGATCATCGGAATCCCAAATGTATGCGTCAGCCGGTTCAGCGGATGCTGATGGCTCTCCGAGTACTCCGCGATCCAACTCTCCCACGAACGCCCGCCAAGCATACCCGGAATACTACCCCCGCCACTATACCGTCCGTCACATCGACCGCCGATAGCATCTAAATGTCGTTGACGAAAACGCATCGGTGCGGTTTTATTTAGCGTTAAGGGACATGAGAACGGGAACGTTTCCTCGTCCGCGGTCGAGACGATGGCTCGACGGAACACTTGTTATAGCTTCTATTGCAAAACACCCGTGAAGGAGAGCTCGTTTGCATGAACGTCCAGCGTCCAGTCCAGACACTCTGTCTCGTGCTCTTCATGTCCTTGTTCTCCGCTGGCCAGGTGCCACCCACAGACAGCCCCGCCGGTCATCAACTTGCGGGGTGGTTAGCTGCGTACGATGGCACCAGCTGGGACGTTTACCTTGAGTTCCTCCAGAAGAACTTCGTTTCGCCGCCTGGGCGCGGATTCCAGGACCCGGCCTTTCGAGATCGCACAGGCGGCTTCGACCTTAAGAAGATCGAGGAGGAAACCCCGACGAATGTGACAGCACTCCTGCAGGAGCGGGCCTCCGACAGGTTCGCGAAGCTTACGCTGGAGGTTGAAGCAGCTGAACCACATCGCATTCTGAAGATAGACGTTCGACCTGTTGAACGGCCGGCGGAGTTTTCTCTACTGCCCATGAGCGAGAGCGACCTGATCGCCGCGCTGCGCAAGCGGCTTCTGGAGGAAACGGCTGCAGGCAGGTTTTCCGGGGCCGTGGTGGTCGCGGGGAAGGGCAAGCCGATCTTCGCGGAAGCCTATGGTCAGGCGGACCGGGAACATCACATCCCCAATACGCTGAAGACGCGCTTTTCCATTGCGTCCATGAACAAGATGGTTACCGGTGTAGCGACAATGCAGCTTGTGCAGGCGGGAAAGCTGAGACTCGACGATCCATTGGCAAAGTATCTGACCGGCTATCCGAACAAGGAGCTTGCAGCAAAGGTGACGATCGGTGAATTGCTGACGAATACCGGCGGAACGGGGGATATCTGGGGTCCGGAGTTCGATCAGCATCGTCTGGAACTCCGCACGCACCAGGACTATATAAATCTGTATGGCAACCGTCCACTCAGGTTCGAGCCGGGCAGCCGCTGGGAGTACAGCAACTTTGGCTTCATCCTGCTCGGTGCAGTGATCGAGAAAGTAAGCGGCGAGAGTTATTACGACTACGTGCGCGAGCACATCTACAATCCGGCGGGCATGACCTCAACCGGCTCAGAGCCCGAAGATCAGGCGATTCCAGATCGAAGCGTTGGCTACACAAAGATGGGAGCCAACGACTGGCATCCGAATACGGCCAACCTGTTGTATCGCGGGACCTCCGCAGGCGGGGGCTACTCGACTGTGGGAGACCTGCTCAACTTTGCGAATGCGTTGCGAGAGAACAGGCTACTGGATGCGCGCCATACCGCGCTCCTGACCACGGGCATAACAGCGACGCCCTTTGGGTTTGATGCCTATGGTTTCGGAGTGCAAACCATCAATGGGCATCAATGTTTCGGCCACAATGGCGGCTCGTCCGGAGTGAATGGCGATCTTGAAATATGTCAGGATTCCAGCTATGTCGTTGTCGTGCTGGCAAACATGGACCCTCCGGCTGCTGAAAAAATATCCGAGTTCATCATCGACCGGTTACCGGTAGCGAAGCCGAAGTAGTACCTTCGTCTCCAGCTTTGAACCACGACCAAAACGCCAAACGCTTGCCTGCCGCCGCCTCAAGCGATACCCTGATCAACACTTTCTGTTTGTGTGCCGGCTGAGGACTATCCTCGACCAGTCTCGCTGGCAACAATCTGTCTGTCTTTGGTTCCTCGGCCCCCAGTCACAAACATAAGGAGACACGCATGGCGCGTCTGGCCAAGTTCGTGCTCAGCGACGGCAGTTCCATCGTCGCCGAAGTCGATGACAACGACTCTTTCGAGTCACCTCGCAGCGTCATGCGTGGAGGCGCCATCGCCTCACCCGAGTTCGTCGTCAAGGCCAACGAGACCTTCGACGCCGCGCTCGATCGCGTTCGCTACGCCGCCGAGACCATGCTCGACCGCCTCACCTCCCTCACACGGCCACCCGATGAAGTAGCCGTCGAGTTCGGCGTCAAGCTCAACGCCGAGACCGGCGCCGTCATCGCCAAAGCCTCAACCGAGGCCAACTTCAAGATCAACCTCAAGTGGACCCGTGCCGCCAGCAACGCCCCGGCCCCGGCAGCAAAGGAGTAACCATGCTCAGGCACTACGACGACTTCGAGCTGGTCATTCAAACCTCCGGCGAGACCTACATCGTCCAGCTCCTCAACTCTCCGGCAGGACAGGCCAGCGGTGAGTTCATCCCACCCTTCACCCAGGTCGAGCTCTCCAACTTCTACAGTCGCATCGGCCAGATGCGCCGCAGTACCCGTCGCGTCGACTCCCCCGATCTCGAAGCGGCAAAGAAGTTCGGCCATCAGCTCTTCCACGCCGTCTTTACAGGCGAGCTTCTCGGCCAACTTCGCACCAGCATGGACCGCTGCCACGAGCACGGCCGCGGCCTTCGCATCCGTCTGCGTCTCAAAGGCGTCCCCGCACTCGCCGAGCTACCCTGGGAGTTCCTCTACGACATCGAGCAGGACCACTTCCTCGCCACCTCCACGCTCACCCCAATGGTCCGCTACCTCGACCTCCCGCAGACCGTCCCTACCCTCCGCGTCCGCCCGCCCCTGCGAGTCCTCGTCGTACTCGCCGGCCCGCGCAACCTTCCCAACCTTGATGCGGAAGGTGAGTGGGAGCGCCTCAAGACCTCTCTCGCTCCCCTCGAAGCCAACGGCGCTCTCCAGCTCGAACGCCTCCCCACCGCCACCCTCGACTGTCTCCGTCGCCGCGCCCGTGGCGAGCCATTCCACATCCTCCACTTCATCGGCCACGGCGGCTTCGACGAGACCGCAGGCGACGGTGTCCTCCACTTCGAAGATCCCAAGGGCATGTCCGACCCCGTCCCCGGTCAGCTCCTCGGCAACATCCTCCGCGACCATGACTGCCTCCGCCTCGCCGTCCTCAACGCATGCGAGGGCGCGCGCCAGTCGAACCAGGACCCCTTTTCCGGTGTCGCCCAGAGCCTGTGCCAGCAGCGTCTACCCGCCGTCGTCGCCATGCAGTTCGAGATCAGCGACGACGCCGCCAAAACATTCGCCGAAGAGTTCTACGGAGCCATCGCCGACGGCCTCCCTGTAGACGCCGCCGTCTCCGAGTCCCGCAAAGCGCTCTTCAGCGGACGCTTCGGACAGGAGTGGGCCACGCCCGTGCTCTACATGCGCTCCTCCAGCGGAGTCCTCTTCGAGGTTCAGCGCCGTGCCAAGCCCGCGGTCGAACCGAAGCCCGCTCCGCAGCCAGAATCCAAACCTCAACCCGCAACCGCGCAACCGGTACAGCCTGCACCGCAAGTTCCACCCGTACAACCTCGTCCTGCGCCCCCGCCGCCACCCGTGCCGCCACCGCAGTTTCGCCCCGGCCCCACACCACTCGAGCAGGAGGCTGAACGACGACGCCGCGAAGCCGAGCGCATCAAACAGGACCGAGCTCTCTTCGATCTCGAACAAGCTCGCCTCAAAGCTGAGCGCCTGAAGGAGGAACAACGCTTCAAAGAAGAGCGCCTCCGCCGCGAACAGATCGAGGCACAGCAGCGCGCCGACCAGGAACGAGCCCGCCTGGAAGAAGCTCGCCGCCGCGCCGAAGAACAGCGCCTAAAAGATGAACGCGCTCGCTTCGAGCAACAACAGGCAGAACAGAAGGTCGAGCAGCAGCGGCTCCGCGAAGAACGCGCCCGCTTCGAACAACAACAGGCCAAGAACGCCGAAGAGCAGCGCCAACAGGAAGTGCGTCTCCTCCACGAACGCGAAGCCGCAGCCAACGTCGCAAGAGTTCCGCCGCCGGCACCGCCGCCTCAGCCTCTACGCGCCGCGCCGCCGGTCGTCCCTCCAAAGAAGTCTCATCGCGCTCGCAACATCATTCTGGGCATCCTCGGTGCCATTGTGCTGTTCTTCATCATTATCATGATCATCGACGTCGTTAGTGAACAGAGCCGAAAGAGCTCCACCAGCACTACCACCTACGCCGAGACCCCTGAGCGCCATCTCCTCAACGGCGATCAGGCTCTCGCCGCCGAAAACTACGACCAGGCCATATCCGAGTACAACGCTGCTATCGCGCAGAACGCTGACTACGCTGACGCACATTCCCACCTTTGCAACGCCATCGCCTTTAAGGGCGAAAACGCTCCCGGCCAAAAGGGCGATTACGATACCGCCATCTCCGAGTGCGAAAAGGCCATCCAGCTCGCCCCCAACAACGCCGAGGCCCACAGCAACCTCTGCGACGCGATCACCGCAAAAGAATCTTTTTCCGGAGGCCTCCATGGCGACTTCAACCGCGCCATCAGTGAGTGCCGCACCGCCATCCAGCTCAACCCCAACTCCGCAGTGGCTTACAACAACCTCTGTAATGCCATCGGCACCCGCTCCGAACAGCCCATCGCGCAGCCGAACGACCGCAGCAACGCCATAGCGGCTTGCCGCAAGGCCATCAGCCTTAAGTCCTCATACCCCGACCCACACAAGAACCTGGGCGATCTCTACCGCGATGCCGGCCTGGACGCCAGCGACAAGTCGAATTCCCTGCTTGCCTTCACATCCTTCAGACAAGCCGTTACTGAATACCGCAACGCCATCGCTATCAAACCGCACTACAGCGACGCTGAGGCCAATCTCGGTGTAGTCCTCTACAAGCAAAACGACATCGACGCCGCCATCACCGAGCTCAGCAAAGCTGTCGATCTTGATCCCAGCAACTGGGAAGCCCTTGAGTTTCTCGGCCACGCCTACTTGTTTCCCAAGAAAGACTACGACCAGTCCATTGAGAACTACCAAAAGGCAATAGCTATCAAGTCCGATCTACCCTTCGTCGAGTACGGCCTCTCCCTTGCTCTTCGCGCTCAGGGCAACGGCACCGAGGCCAACCAGCACCTGACCCGTGCCTACGCGCTCGACCAAAACGACAAAAGCATCTCGACCGACTACAAGGCGTTCGTCTCCAGCGAAAACTGAAACCAGACTGCCTCTTGTCCGTCGCTCGAAACACAGCCTTCGCATCGCCCCTTGATGGGCCATGGACGCAACTCGGCTCTGAGACGTAAAATCCCACCGTTACCCCCGGTGCAGTACGGTTCCACCTTCTATCCGAGAACGTTTTACAGGCCAAGGAACAAACATAAAAAAGGGGGATTCCAGCAATGCTTCAGAGCGTGCGTGTCTTGGGATTTAATCCCACAACCAACGGCCTCCACTTCCTCAACGACTACCCTTCCAACACAGTTCCCGATTACACCTTCACAGTCCTTGGACAAACTCTCACCCTTGGAGACGCAGGCAATGGCCTCTGCGGCGGCTACGTCTTCACTGTCAAAGACTGCTTCGACTCCGGCATCCTTCCGCCAACCGATACCGCGCGGCCAGCAGGAGGCTCACCTCTCTTCAACTACATCGTCGCCCGATTGACGCAGGGATTCGACGAGAGCGACCTCAATCAATACCTCTCATGGATGCAGATGACCGACGGAGACACGCTACTCGGATCAGGCGTCGCCTCACATGAGATCAATGAAGAGTGGCCCAGGATCAAGGCCGATCTCGACTCCAACCTGGTCTCTCCACTCGCACTCGTGCACGGGCAGGAGCCTCCCACCGTCGGATTCTTTACCGGCATTCAGAATCTCGGCCACTGCCATCAGGTCCTCGCCTGGGGATACGACCTCAACGGCTCCTCGCTAACAATCTTCGTCTACGATCCCGACTTCACTGGCAACTCCAACACCATCACCCTCGACCTCTCCCATCCCGGCTCCGCCACACCTATCAGCGTCTCGAACTGGCCGGCCGGAACTTATCGCGGATTCTTCCGCTCGCACTACTCCTTCCACAATCCCAGAACTTCAACCTCCGCGGCCTTCATCCAGACCGTAGTCACCAGCTCCGGCATCACATCGCCCGGTCCAGTCGCACACACATGGACGGACCAGACATGGCTCACCGCCTCGGGCAACCCACTCATCCGTTTTACCGGCAGTGTCCACGACTTTGCCGCCCCTCTCACCGTAGCTCCCACCGACGTCGGCAGAGGAATCCTCCAACTCCGCGCCGTCATCACCACCGGCAGCGACGACCTGCGCGGAGGCACCGGCCCCACCGACAACTGCGACGCCATCCTCACCTTCTCAACCGGCGCGACGATCACCATCCAGAACGTCAACGACGGCGCACACTGGAACAATGGCGAAACCCACACCGCCATCCTGCCTCTACCAGCCGGAACCGTCGCCGGAAACATCACCCGCTTCGACCTTCACACCAGCTTCGGCGGCGGCCTCACCGGAGACAACTGGAACGTCAACGCAATCACCCTCATCGCAAGCCTGTTACCGGCCACAGTTGTACAACCGCCACCACCCGTCGTCCGCACGTGGGTCAATCTATCCGGCAACCCACTCGTTCGCTTCACCGGCAGCGTCCACGACTTCCAGACAGCCGTCTCCACGGTAGCCTCTGACGCGGCCAACGTAATTCAACAACTCAGCCTGACCATCAAGACCGGAAGCGACGATCTCCGCGGAGGCAGCGGCTCCAACGACAACGCCAGCGTCATCCTCACGATCAAGAACGCCCCGTTCACCATCTCCAACATCAACCAGGGAGCGCACTGGAACAACAACGAGGTCCACACCGTCTCCCTCAACGTCCCCGCCGGAACGAAGTCAGGAGACATCACCAGCCTCACGCTTCACACCAGCATCGGAGGCGGCATCGGAGGCGACAACTGGAACGTTAATCAGATCACCCTTCAGGCCGTCCTACCCGGCCCATGAGGTCGGCAGCTCAATAAAAACCAAAGGCGTAACGATGATCAAAAAGAAGGGATAAAACAAAACATCGAGAATCAAACCGACCCATTCATCTCGGTTGTTTTGCTCTTATCAGCCTTTATCCCCTTGATCACCGTTACGCCGTTTTACTGCGTGCTCCCAGTCAAAAAGATCTGCTCGGGCTTAGTAGCAATCACCCGATACAAGCCGAATTGCCGCGAGCTCTGCGCCCGCATCTCAAACAGCAGACTGGCGCGATTGCTCGCCTCCACATCCACCACATCCACCAGCCGCATCCACGGCGTGCGATCGAGATGCGCAGCATCCGTCACGCTCTGGATCGCCGGCTTCAGCTCACCCAACCCATCGGCCTGCGCCACCACCGTCACGTAGCGAAGACCGGCTCCCGTCCCCCCCGTATTCGCTGTGTAGACATAGGTCGCCGCTCCGCCATAGCTCAGCGTGTACCCCTTCAATTCCTCATCCATCAAAACCACCGGAGCAGGCGCACTCTTTGCCGACCTCCTCGACGCAGTCGTACCCGTACTCTTCGTCGCAGTCGCCGATCCACTAGCCGTAGAGCCAGCAGCTTTAGGAGCAGCCGTCGTCGTGGTCGTACTCGCGCTCTTCGTCGGAATCCCGCGCTTCAGCGTAGGAGGCCCATTATCCTTAGACGCCGCCGCAGCCTGCGCAGCCGTAGCCGAAGAAGAAGTTGTCTTTGCTCCAGGCGCCGTCGTCGCACCAGAAGCTGCCGCCGTCGAAACCGTAGGCCCACTCTTATACCCCGCCAGCAGAACCCGCGCGAACCCCTGCATCTTCGCAAGCACTGCAGCCCGCTCCGCCGCATCCTCCCACGGCCGAGCAAACTCATGCGGATCGCGATTCGCCGCATCCGACACCGCAACCATTTGGTGCATCGACGTCGGCAGCCCTGTCATCTTCGGCAGATCATCATCCGTCGCCCCGGTCGTCGAGCCCGCCGGTCTCCCGTGATGCAAATTTGGCCGGTCGGGATCATTGTTCAGCGACGGCGTCGAACCCACATCACTCCCCACCTGCGAGCCCGCATCCCCCGGCGATCTCCGTTTCAAAGTAGGGCGGTCAGGATCATCCGCAGGTGAGCTTCCCCTTGACGACGCCGTGTCAGACGTCGTGCTACCCGTGCCTGAACCCGTATCCGACGTGCGGCGCTGCATCGTCGGCCTATCCGGATCGTTCGCCGGAGTGTCTCCTCCACTCTTCGCCGAACTCGTATCCGTTGTCGAACTTCCCGAAGACGACCCCGAACTCGTATCCGAAGTACGCCGCTTCATCGTCGGCCTGTCTGGATCATCCGCAGACGAACTCCCCGACCCGGCAGAGCCAGCTGTCGAGCCGGTCGTCGCACTGCCCGAACCACTCCCGCCAGTCTGCACCGGATTCCCGCTCTTATCCGAAAAATGTGGCTTCGAATCCGACGCCGAGCTCGAAATCACCGGCAGCGTCTTCGAAGCCCGCAGCGGAGCACTCTTCCTCGCCATCACCGGCGGCTTGTAGCTCCCATACCCAAACCACCCATCGTCATACGCCGAAGCTCCCGTCGCATCAGTCGCCGAAACATGCCGCGCATACGCCACATCCAAAAAGCCCTTCGCAATACCCGAGTCCTGCAGCTCGTACACATTGCCCGTCTCCAACGCAAACGGCACCGGCCGCGCCATGTACACACCCGCATCCTGCAGCTCACCGTCAATAAACAGCGTCACCGGAATCAACCGGCTCGCCCCAGGCTTGGCCAGATCGCCCGTCCACTCATACACCCCCACCGCCCGCACCACGTTCTCGGGCTTGGCGACCTTATGAGTCTGTCCCCACGCACCGCTGCACGCAACCACGACGACAATCAGACCAGCCAGAATCTTCCGCATATCGTCCATCACGATCTTAGACGCTCTCCACCCACCAAAGTCCACTTCGGCAAAGCCATGGAGCTAACACCGACTCCCTGCATTACCATTCCTCCATGCCCCAGCCGCTCCTGGAAGTCGACAACCTCACCATCGCCTTCCACCACCAGACCGCCGTCGACGGAATCTCCTTCCAAATCAATCCCGGCGAAACCCTCGGACTTGTAGGCGAATCCGGCTCCGGCAAATCCGCCACCTCCCTCGCCATCCTGCGCCTCCTTCCCCCGACGGCCCACATCACCGGCTCCATCGCGTTCGACGGCCAGCCCCTCCTCACGCTCCCCGAGCCCGCCATGCGCCGCCACCGAGGCCGCAGCATCGCCATGATCTTCCAGGAGCCCATGACCGCCCTCAACCCCGTCATGCCCATAGGCACCCAGATCGCCGAAGCCCTCATCGCCCATAACGACGGCACCCACCACCCCGAACTCTCCCGCCGTACCATCCGCGAAAAAGTTCTCGCCGCCATGCACGAGGTCGCCCTCCCCGACCCCGAGCGCCGCCTCCGCGACTACCCCCACCAGTTCTCCGGAGGCCAGCGTCAGCGCATCCTCATCGCCATGGCCATCATTAACCGCCCCCGCCTCCTCATCGCCGACGAGCCCACCACCGCCCTCGACGTCACCGTTCAAGCCCAGATCCTCACCCTCCTCAACGACCTCCGCCGCACCCACTCGCTCTCCATGCTCTTCATCTCCCACGATCTCGCAGTCGTCTCGCAGGTAGCCGACCGTGTCGCCGTCATGCAGCACGGCCACATCGTCGAGCAAGCCCCCACCAGCCAGCTCTTCCACTCCCCGCAACACCCCTACACCCGCAAGCTCCTGGCCTCCGCCCCCACCATGCAAACCGACCGCACCCTACCCCTGGCCACCCTCGCCTGACCTGTCCTTTGCGAAACAATGTCCGGCAGGTCCTGTCCAGAACGCCTCCCAATCAGCCAGGTATATTAGGTTTGCAGTTGGGCCCAATTCAACTAAGCTGTTTGAGTCCTTGTGAACTCCACTCAATGCCAATCGAACCGTCAGTTCCTCACGAAATCGAAAGCAATCCAGAAAGCCTGATACGCAACACGAGTCGAATGGCTGAGCTCATCCGGGCCTATGATTGGACTTCAACTCCGCTTGGACCGATCGAAGATTGGTCCGAAGCCCTCCTCTTGTCCGCCAATCTAATGCTTTCGTGCGCTTTTCCCTCGCTGGTTTTCTGGGGTAAGGAGTTGGTGCAGCTCTATAACGATGCTTTTATCCCTCTTCTCGCTGAGCGACATCCCTCAGGCCTGGGACAGACAGCCCAGGAGTGCTGGTGGGATGCCTGGCAGATCGTCGGCCCAAACCTTGAACGGGTCATGAACGATGGAGAGACGGTATTTCACGAAAACACCGTCGTTCCGATCCTCCGCGATGGCAGGTTGCAGGATATCCGGTGGACCTATAGCTATAGTCCGATCTTCGGGACAGGTGGAGACGTTCTGGGTGTACTCGTAGTTTGCCAGGATATTACTCGTGAAATGACAGCCGCCCAGGAACTTCAGGAGAGCGGAGAGCGGACCCGAGAGAATGCGAAACGTCTTAGTGAACTCGCAGCAATCATCGAATCCTCGGAAGACGTGATTATAAGCAAAGACTTGAACGGTATTATCACGAGCTGGAACGATGCTGCGAAACGGGTCTTCGGCTACTCCTCGGAAGAGATAATCGGCGCTTCGATCCTCAAGCTGATCCCAGAGCACCTTCACTCCGACGAAAAGACAATCATAGAAAACATTCGCGCTGGACGACGAATCGAGCACTTCGAAACAGTCCGGCGTGCGAAGGATGGAAGGCTCATCGACGTCTCGCTTACCGTCTCCCCCATCAAGGATGAACAGGGCCGGGTGATTGGAGCATCCAAGATTCTTCGTGATATCTCAAGTCGCAAGCGAATAGAGCAATCCCTGCTGCAGGCAGAAAAGATCGCCGCGACGGGGCGCATGGCCGCGACGATTGCGCATGAGGTCAATAATCCGCTTGAAGCGGTGATGAACCTGCTCTATCTACTCCGGGGAAAGATCACTGACGATCAAGGCCGCGACTTTCTGGCGACGGCGGAAGAGGAACTCGGACGTGTATCTCATATCGCCAAGCAGACTCTGGGGTACTATCGCGAGCACGCCGCGGCTAGCCCGGCGTCTGTCAGTGAAATTGCAGAGCACGCGCTCACCATCTACGAACCGCGCTGTACCGCTGCGGGCATTACCGTAAGGAAATCAATCGATTCTTCGACAAAGATCGTTCTTCGCCGTGGCGAGATCATGCAAGTAATCTCTAACTTGATTGCGAACTCAATCTATGCCATGCCCGAGGGTGGAACTCTCTCGCTCTCCGTTGGCGATGCTTCGAGTCCGGGGGGAGGCGTGGTCCTGACGGTTGAAGATGATGGAGTGGGAATTGCACCAAAGGATTTGCCGAAGGTCTTTGACGCCTTCTTCACGACACGGGCTACGTTTGGCACAGGAATCGGACTGTTCGTCGCAAAGCAATTTGTCGAGGGGCACGGGGGACGGATCAGCATCGAGAGCAATAGTGAATCAGACGGGCACGGCACAACCATCCGAGTCTTCCTGCCGCTTCATTCAGCCTACGAGTGATCTGGAAAGCAACTCTGGGCATACCCCGTTGGGGATCAGAAACGCGAAGTCGGCTTGCCCGAAACGATTGTCTCTTTCATCCCGCAGGAATCTCCTTTACCTCGCCCTTGTCTTTACCTCTTCCCCTAAACTTTCCCCCAACGCCGAATCCAGATAATCTATCTCTTTGTGCCTTAGGCACACCTACACTGCATGCGAGCGCTGATTCTTTCCGATATCCACGCGAACCTCGAAGCCCTTAACGCGGCGCTCGAGGCCGCAGCTCCCTTCGACGTCCTCTGGAATCTCGGCGATGTCGTCGGCTACGGAGCCAGCCCAAACGAAGTCATCGACATCGTCCGCTCGAAGGCCCAACTCAATGTCCGCGGCAACCATGACCGCGTCTGTTGCGGTCTCACCTCCGCCCTCGGCTTCAACCCCGTCGCCCGCGACGCCGCCAACTGGACTCGCAAAGCGATGACCGAGGTCAACCGCGATTGGCTCGCAAACGTCCCCCAGGGTCCCGTCCAGCCGCCCGACGACCCCACCATCACCCTCGCCCACGGCTCGCCCCTCAACGAAGACCAGTACATCCTCAGCATGCGCGACGCCTGGGCCCCGCTCCAGCAGATGGCCACCACCATCACCTTCATCGGCCACACCCACCTCCAGGGCGGCTTCGCCCAGAAGGATCACGACTGGCACGAGTTTCGCCCCCGGTACACGACGCGCAACGAAGCCGAGACCTGGACCCTCGCCCTGACACCCGGCACCCGCCACCTCATCAACCCCGGCTCCATCGGCCAGCCCCGCGACAACGACTGGCGCGCCGCCTTTGCCATCTACGACACCGAAGCCGCCGAGATCATCTTCCACCGAGTCCCCTACGACCTCACCGCCTCCCAGGGCCGTATCCTTCTCGCCGGCCTCCCCGAACGCCTCGCCGCCCGCCTCCGCGAAGGCCGCTAGAGAAGCTCAAACCATGGCTTAGGACCCTTTTACCGTTAGAACACCGCCTTCCTGTTGTTGCCTTTCTTTGTTGTCACCCGCACCTTGCTTTTTTTGCTGTCAAGTCCCTAAATCACATATCTCTATGTTTATAAAGGAGATCTGCGTGGCCGAGTAATTCCAACCAACCAGATATAATAGAAACAGATAGAAACAAAGCCCGCCCAAACAGGCGGGCTTTTGTTTCGCCCAAAACCATCGAGGTAAACCATGACCCGCAGACTCTTCAATACCGAAGTCCAGACCTAAGTCAAATAAAATGAAGACTTTGAGACTAGGAGTACGGGGTAGGGGGTACCTGGCAGCAGCATTTGCTCCAACCGCCACAGCGCGTCTACTATCAAGGTCCCATGGAAGTCCTGACGAACACGACCATCGCCGATCAAACCCATGAAATCCTCGCTGGGCTAGGTGTTCCTGCCTCCGCCTACACAGACGGATCGCTCCCGGTCACGACCCCCATCACCGGCGAAGTCATCGCCCATGTCCCCATCACCAAAGACCCAGCCCAGGTCGTCGAGTCCGCTCACAAAGCCTTCCTCGAATGGCGAACCGTCCCTGCCCCCCGGCGCGGCGAGCTCATCCGCATCCTCGGCGAAGAGCTCCGCGCCAGCCGTGATGCCCTGGGCCTTCTCGTCACCATCGAAGCCGGCAAGATCCTCTCTGAAGGCCTCGGTGAAGTCCAGGAGATGATCGACATCTGCACCTTCGCCGCCGGCCTCTCCCGCCAGCTCGCCGGACTCACCCTCCCCTCCGAACGCCCCAGCCACCGCATGCAGGAGACCTGGCACCCCCTGGGCCCCGTAGGCATTATCTCCGCATTCAATTTTCCCGTTGCGGTCTGGAGCTGGAACGCAGCCCTCGCCCTGGTCTGTGGCAACTCCGTCATTTGGAAGCCCTCCGAGAAGACACCTCTCACCGCCCTCGCCACACAAGCCATCTTCGAGCGCGCCGCCAGGAAGTTCGGCGACGCTCCTGCCAACCTCTCCACCCTCCTCATCGGTGGCGCCAGCATAGGCCAGCAACTGGTCGACTCACCCCTCGTCCCGCTCGTCTCCGCCACTGGCTCAACCGCTATGGGCCGCTCCGTAGCCCCGCGCCTCGCCGCCCGCTTCGCCCGAGCCATCCTCGAACTCGGAGGCAACAACGCCGCCATCGTTTGCCCAACCGCCGACCTCGACCTCACCCTCCGAGCCATAGCCTTCTCCGCCATGGGAACCGCCGGCCAGCGCTGCACCACCCTACGCCGCCTCATCGTCCACGACTCCATCTACGAAAAACTCATCCCGCAGCTCAAAAAGGTCTACGCTTCCGTAACCATTGGCGACCCCCGCGAACCCGGAACCCTCGTTGGTCCGCTCATCGACAAACGCTCCTACACCGCCATGCAGCAAGCCCTCACCGACTCCATCGCTTCCGGCGCCACGATCACCGGAGGCGAACGCCTCCAACACCCCGAGGCCCCCGAAGCCTTCTACGTCCGCCCCGCCCTCGTCGAAATTTCAGCACAAACCGAAACCGTCAAGCACGAGACGTTCGCACCCATCCTCCACATCCTCAAATACCACGATCTCGATGAAGCCATTGCCCTTCACAACGGCGTCGCTCAGGGGCTCTCGTCCTCGATTTTCACCATGAACCTCCGCGAAGCCGAGCGCTTCCTCTCCGCCACCGGCTCCGACTGCGGCATCGCCAACGTCAATATAGGAACTTCCGGCGCAGAGATAGGCGGTGCCTTCGGTGGCGAAAAAGAGACCGGAGGCGGCCGCGAATCCGGCTCCGACGCCTGGAAGGCCTACATGCGCCGCGCCACCAACACCATCAACTACGGCACTGACCTCCCTCTGGCCCAGGGCGTCAGCTTCGACATCGACTAGGGCCGGAGGCACCTTAGATTAGTGTCGGTTTCTAAAAAGCTTGCCCGGATTTTTCGAGGTGGCGGAGGCTTGCTCGTTTTGCTGTTTTTGCAGGGGTTTTTGAGAAAAACGGTGGCTGGACATGGTGTTTTGATGGTCAGCTTGTGGTGAAAAGCGTGGTGAAAGCTGGTCATTGAACGGACACTTTTGTGGGCCAGGAAATATGGCACGATTTCCGTGTTTATTTTGGGGTGATTTCCATTTCGGGAATGAGCCAGATTCATGTGGCCACCCTCCCGATTTTTCATAAAAGCTTCCATTGCAATCCGTACTTGCCTCGCTGCCGGACGCGCCGTAGAATCCGGTGGCTCGATATTTCGCTGGTGCCGGGACGTTGAAAACCATGGGCCAGTTTGGGGAGACGTCTATGAGGCAGTCTTTCAGTGTAGGTATCGGAGGCGCCGCCGGTCAGGGTGTCGCTACGCCCGGCGACATTTTTGCGAAGATCTTCAGCCGCCGTGGGCTGCATCTGAACGCCTACAACGCCTATCAGTCAATCATTCGCGGCGGCCACACCTTCCTGACTGTCCGCACGGGCCCGGACAAGATCGCCACGACAGATGGCAAGCTTGACCTGCTGATTCCGCTCAATCAGGACACCATGGACCGTCACATGGGATTGCTGTCAGCCGGCAGCGCCTGTCTGTACAACGCGGAGCTGATTAAGCCGGGCACTCCCGCCGAGGGTGTGCAGCTCTGCCCTATCCCGGTCTCGAAACTCGCCGACATCAGTCGCAACAAGATCGCGCAAAATACCCTTGCGATTGGCGCAGGTTTGAGCATGATGGGGATCGGTTTTCCCGCCCTGGAGAGTGTGCTTGAGGAGCAGTTCCGCAAGAAGGAAAAGGCGGTGATTGAGGAGAACATCAACATTGCCCGCGCCGGCTATGACTACGCCACGCAAAACTTCAAGCCCTTCGCCTGGCCGCTCCCGATGACGGACGCACGCTATGCTGTGCTGAGCGGCAACGCAGCCATGGCGATGGGGGGCGCCGCGGCAGGCGTAAAGTTCTACTGTGCCTACCCCATGAGCCCCTCCACGGGCGTTCTGCACTGGATGGCGGACCACGCACGCAAAGCAAATATCATGGTGCGCCAGGTCGAGGATGAGATCGGCGTGATCAATATGGCGATTGGCGCCGCTCACGCGGGGGTACGGGCCATGTGCGCCACATCTGGCGGTGGCTTCGCCCTGATGAGCGAGGGGCTTGGCCTCTCGGCTCAGGCAGAGATTCCGATCGTGGTCATTGATTGCCAACGCGCGGGTCCATCCACCGGGGTTCCAACCAAAACCGAGCAGGGCGACCTCTGGCAGATGTTGGGCGCGGCCTTCGGCGACTATCCCAGGGTCATCGCCGCACCCCTCGACATCGCCGACTGCTTCAAGCTGATCCCCGAAATCTTCAACATAGCCGACCGCTTTCAGTGTCCGGGAATTGTGCTCTGCGACCTGCTCCTCTCCGAAGGACGGCTCAGCGTCGATCCCAAAGAACTCGACTTTCAGCCTCACATTGACCGCGGCGAACTGATCACGTCGAATGGGTCGGGCGAACACGAAACCTACAAGCGGTACAAAATCACGGAGAGCGGCGTCTCCCCGCGCGTCATTCCTGGCGTCCCCGGATACACGCACACCGTTTCGAGCGACGAACACGATGAAGACGGCGTTCTGATCAGCGACGAGTACACAAACTCGGTCAAGCGTCGCGCCATGATGGAAAAGCGAATGCGCAAAGAAGATGGCATCGCGGCTGCGGTTCCGCCGCCCCAACTACAGGGTCCGGCCAACGCCGACGTCACGCTGATCGGTTGGGGTTCGACCTACGGAGTCATTGACGAGGCCTGCGAACTCCTGCGAGACGCCGGGATCTCCGCCAATCATCTCCCCATACGCTGGTTGGTTCCGCTGCATGGAGACGCAATCGTCGACCTGCTGCGTGACGCGCGGCACACCATCATCGTCGAGAACAACTTCAGTGGCCAGTTCGCTCGCTATTTACGCAGTGAGACCAGCTTTGTTCCTGATGGAAACATTCGCAAGTACGACGGAGAGCCCTTCTTGCCACACCATATCGTAGAAGCGGTCAAGGAGCAGCTTGCGGGCAACACTACGCTCTCGGTGCCCGCCCACGAGATCATGGTTTAGACACACCGCGTTGCAATTTACATCCTCTCTCACATCAAGGAGAACCAAAGATGGCGACCGACGTTGTGACCCCAAAAGCAATGGTGATGGCTGATCTCAAGGGAAAGGTCGACCCCGACTGGTGTCCCGGTTGCGGCGACTTCGGTGTCCTCGCCGCCGTCCAGAAAGCGCTCGTCGAGCTGCAGATTCCAAAGCATGAAGTTGCAACCATCAGCGGCATAGGATGCTCATCCAACTTTCCGGGCTTCATCGACACCTACGGCATGCACACGCTGCACGGACGGTCTCTGCCTGTAGCCACGGGAATGAAGATGGCAAACCACGCTATGACGGTACTGGTGACCGGTGGCGATGGAGACGGCTTCGGCATTGGATGCGGACACTTCGTGCACGCCATGCGCCGCAACGTCGACCTGCTCTACCTGGTGATGGACAACCAGATCTACGGACTTACAACCGGACAGACCTCGCCCACCAGCCGCCTCGGCATGAAGACCAAGAGCATGCCTTTCGGGAGCATCGAGTCTCCGCTGAATCCTGTCTCTCTTGCATTGGCTGCGGGGGCCACCTTCGTCGCGCGCGGTTTCAGCGCCGAACAAAAGCACCTGACCGAGTTGATCAAACAGGGCATCGAACATAAGGGCTTCTCGTTCATAGACATCTTCAGCCCCTGCGTGACCTACAACCACGACAACACCTTCCAGTGGTTCCGCCCGCGGGTGAAGAAGCTTGAGGATAACCCCGAGTACGATTCGACCGATTGGGGCGCAGCCATGGAAAAGTCTCTGATGTGGGGCGACGAGATACCCATCGGAAAATTCTTCGAGCGGACTGATCTGCCCTCGCTGCATGACGCGGAGCCGGTCTTGAAGAATGGCCCGCTCGTCAAACAGAACGACCGCATACCTCCGATGTCGCCAAATCCTTTATCGACGAATTGATGTAGAGAAATTGCGACGATCCTCGATAGCCGAAAGTCTGGCATCAGCGATTCAATTCGCAAGACCCCGATCGGTTTAAAATGTATGACTCAACTTTGGTGCACTTCCTCTGCAAAACACGTGTCTCTTTGTACATAACAAGTCCGCGGCAGATAAACCATCCTGCGCTGTGAGCTTGAAACCACCTTCGCTGTGACAGAGAATTGAAATCGGGTTTACTTTTCATGGCTTCTTTCTCTGAGACATATACCGCTGCCGAGGGTCTTCCGGCTTCAGTCCATAACGAGATCGCAATCCTCGGCGCAATGCTGCAGGATGCGGTTGCAATCAGCGACGCTACCGGAAAGCTGAAGATCGAGGATTTTTCGCTCGACTCTCACCGGCGAGTCTATCAAGCGATGCTCGACCTGCTGGCGGCGGGGCATGCAGTCGACTACCTGACGGTCATGGATGCGCTCTCGAAGAGGAAGGAGCTGGACGCGATAGGCGGTCCGGCTTACCTGGCGTTCCTGAGCGAGGGAATTCCGAAGAACCTGAACATTGAGAGCTACGTCCGCATCGTCAAGGACAAAAGCCTGCTGCGGCAGCTGATGTCGATCTTCAGTGAAGGAGCGACGCGGGCCTCGGACCAGAGCGAAGACGCCGTCAACGTGCTCGGCGATGTGGAGGCGCAGTTGTCGGAGGTTGCCGACAGCGCCATTCAACGCGGCTTCTCCGGAATTGCCGAGATCGTCGCCTCCTCGTTCGGTTCGATCGATAAGCTGTACGAGCAGGGCCGCGAGATCACTGGGCTTGCGACGCACTACATCGAGTTCGACCGGATGACCAGCGGCTTGCAGGACTCCGAGCTGATCATCATTGCGGCGCGTCCCTCGATGGGCAAGACGGCGTGGGCGATCAACATCGCGCAGAACGCGGCGGTGAGGGACGGCAAAGTGGTCGCAGTCTTCTCGCTCGAAATGTCGAAGGAGTCGCTGCTGCGACGCATGCTCGCCAGCGAGGCGTTGGTGAACTCGCGCAAGATTCAGACGGGCTTTTTGCCGAAGGAAGATAAGGGTAAGTTGCTGGCGGCGCTTGAGCGGCTAATGGAGTCGAAGATGTTTATTGACGACACGCCGGGCATCACGCTGGCGGAGATGCGCGCCAAGGCGCGGCGGCTGAAGCAGCAAGAGGGCCAGTTGGACCTGATCATGATCGATTACCTGCAGCTGATGACGGGCTCGGCGGGTAAGAAAGGGTTTTGAGAACCGCAACCAGGAGGTCTCAGCGGTCTCGCGCGGACTGAAGGCGCTGGCCAAAGAGATGAAAGTGCCCGTGATTGCGCTGTCGCAGCTCTCGCGTGCCAGTGAACAGCGCGGCGGCGACAAGAAACCGATGCTGAGCGACCTGCGCGAGTCGGGATCGATCGAGCAGGACGCCGACGTCGTGGCCTTCATCCATCGCGACAGCTACTACAACAAGGATGAAAATGGCGACGAAGATCCGGAGTCCAAGGGCAAGGCGGAGATCATCATCGCGAAGCAGAGAAACGGTCCGACGGGCAGTGTGCATCTGGCGTACCTCTCCGACTACACGCGGTTTGAAAATCTGCAGAGCGATTCTGGCGGTGGCGGCTACTAGCGAACCATCGGCTACTACCAAAATAGAGACAAATAGCAAAAGGCTACCGACACTGTCCTGTCGGTAGCCTTTTCTTATGCTTGTGTTGCAGTCGGATGAAAAAGGAGTGCCACTGAAAAAGGCTGCACCCGTTGTCATGTCGTCGTCGGTTTTGATACTAATCTAGCGTTTTAATGTAGTCCTATTTCCGAGAAGGACAGGAGGAGTACCATGCCTGAAGCTATTCTGTTTGAAAATGCCAATTTCCACGGCGCTCACAAGCATGTATTCACAAATGAGCCCAACCTCAACGCCGCGGACGACAACTTCTTCAACGACAAAGTTTCTTCCATCGTCATTCTGGGCGGTGCGTGGGCGTTCTACCGCAATGCCAATTTTAATACCCCGTATGGGCCTGTTTTGGGGACTGGGCTGTACCCCAGTGTGACGGCTATTGGAATCCGCAACGACGATATGTCCTCGCTTCAACCGGTTACGACGCCCCCGACCACGCATGGAGCTCCTATAGGCGGACATGTCGTGCTTTTTGAGAACGCCAATTTCCACGGCGCTCACAAGCATGTGTTCACGAAAGAGCCTAATCTCAATGCCTCGGATGACAGCTTCTTCAATGACAGGGTCTCGTCAGTGGCGGTCCTGAGCGGGGTATGGGCCTTCTTCAAGAACGCGAACTACGACGGCAAATATCCCCCATTGCTGGGACCTAAGCTCCATCCTGATGGCCCCTATCCCGGTCTGTACCCGTTCGTAGGGAACATCGGCATACAGAACGACGATATGTCCTCTTTGGAGATCGTGCAGGGAGGAGCGACGATCCAAGGACTCGGTCAGCCGGAAGGCCATGTAGTGCTTTTTGAGAATGCCGGTTTTCACGGACAGCACAAACACGTGTTCACACTGGAAGGTAACCTCAATGCCTCCGACGACAACTTCTTCAATGACCGGGTCTCATCGATTGTGGTTGAGCAGTCGGTATGGGCTTTTTATCGCAATTCCGGCATGAACGGGCAATACCCCCGCACTTTGGGACCGGGGCTGTATTCGTACGTGGTCGATTACGGCATCCAGAATGACGATATGTCCTCCCTTCAGCCGTTGTGAACCATCGGCGACAACCAAAATAGTGACGAACGGCAAAAGGCTACTGACAGTACGGTGTCAGTAGCCTTTGCTTATGCTGGGGCTTACAGTCGGATGAAAAGGGAGCGCACCATGAACGAAGAGACGAAGCAGAAGTCAGCGTTGGCGTGGTTTGAGATTCCTTCGCGAGACCTCGATCGCGCGCGCAGATTCTACGAGACGATTCTCGAGTGCACCATGCACAAGGACGATTTTGGCAGTAAGGAGGACGTGATGTGCATCTTCCCGGCGGAACAAACCGGCGTTGCCGGCGCACTCGTCAAGCGGGCGTTTCAGCGGCCGGGCGGGGATGGAACCATGGTCTACCTGAGTTGCGACGGCAGGCTGGACGCGGTGCTCAGCAAAGTCGAACAGGCAGGCGGGCGAGTCATCATACCGCGCACGCCAGTTGCGGGAGGCCATGGCTCGTTCGCCTGCATGCGCGATTCGGAAGGGAACCATGTCGGCCTGCACACGGCGATCTAAGCCAGACGAGCCAGGAGAGTTAGAACGCGGAGATGCCGGTAATGTTCTGCCCAAGGATGAGCGTGTGGATGTCGTGCGTGCCTTCGTACGTCTTCACGGACTCGAGATTCATCATGTGGCGCATGATGGGGTAGTCGTCGGCGATGCCATTGGCCCCGAGGATGTCGCGGGCCATGCGTGCGCATTCCAACGCCATCCAGACGTTGTTCTTCTTCGCCATGGAGATGTGCTGGAAGGCCGCCTTGCTCTGGTCCTTGAGCCGACCCACCTGTAGCGACAGCAGTTGCGCCTTCGTGATCTCGGTGACCATCCACGCCAGCTTTTCCTGAACCAGTTGGTGGCTGGCGATGGGCTGTCCGCGGAATTGCTTGCGTTGCTTCGCGTATTGCAGTGCGACGTCGTAGCAGGCCATCGCCGCTCCAATCGGCTCCCCAGCTAATGCCGTAGCGAGCCTGGCTGAGGCACATCAGCGGAGATTTCAACCCGTCGGACTTCGGTAGCAGGTTCGATGTTGGAATTCGCACCTCCTGCATGGAGAGCCCGGATGTGACCGATGCTCGGAGGGACCACTTGCCGTGTACGTCCTGCGCGGAGAATCCGGGGCGATCTGTTTCGACCAGGAAGCCGCGAATCCGCCAGTCGTCTGAAGAGACACCAGTCTCTTCTACCTTGGCCCAGATCACGGCGACGTCGGCAAGGCTGCCTGAGGTGATCCACATCTTTTCGCCGTTCAGGATGTAGTCGTCACCATCTTTGCGGGCGCGGGTACGCATGGCTCCGGGGTTCGAGCCGAAGTCGGGTTCCGTCAGGCCGAAGCAGCCCAGCTTTTCTCCCGTGGCCATCTTCGGCAGCCAGAGGGATTTCTGCTCCTCTGAGCCGAAGGTGTAGATGGGATACATCACCAGTGCGGACTGGACGCTGACGAAGCTCCGAATGCCAGAGTCTCCGCGCTCGAGCTCCTGTGTCAGCAGGCCGTATTCGACGTTGTTCATCCCGGCGCAGCCGTAGCCGTCCAGTGTGGCTCCGTAGAAGCCCAGCTCGCCCATCGGCCGCACTAATTCCTTCGGGAAGCGACCATCGCGGTTGCACTGCTCGATGATCGGGATCAGTTTGTCTTCGATGAAAGCGCGGGTATTAGCGCGGACGAGAAGTTCATCCTCGGTAAGCAGGGAATCGAACCCAATAAAATCTACACCTTGAAACTTGAATGCCATCGTTGGTCATTCTAGTTGATGCTGAGCGAGGATCTTCTCGGATGATCGCGGATTGGGGGCCCCTTCACCGTGTATTTCTTATGCAAAGTATTCATTACAGGTGGTTTAGCTCTGGATTTGGTCTGGTTGCTAGTTAAGTGCGAAGAGCCCCGGCTTTTGCCTAGGCTCTTTTTTGTGGTCTGCTTTTATTATAGCGGGATGGTGGTAGCTAATTGGCAGTTGGATGCTATTGATTTGGAATGAGTTATGGTTCGGCGGGGCTTGGCAGTTTTTTGGCTCATCTGGGTTTTGGGGCACTCCGGGCAAAATACGGGGGTTCTTCGCTGCGCTCAGAATGACAAGGCAAAGGCAAAGGCAAAGGCAAGGGCAGAGGCAACAGCAACAGCAGATCCCCTTCGGGGATGACAAACAAGAAAGGCAACAGCAACGGCTCTTGGTCTAGCTGTGGGCCTCCATGATTTCGGCGAGGACTTCGCGGCTGGGGCGTATGCGGTCCTGAGGCAATGTGGCAAGAGGCTCATCCACCATGTTGAGGAGCGAAGTGAAGTCCGGTTTTTGCGTGTCGATGTAAAAGACGCCGGTGAGGACCTCTCCTTTTGCGTGGGTCTCAATCAACAGCTTCATGGCGTTTACTTTGTCGGTGGGATCGTAGTCTTCATGCAGTTTGCGCAGGCGCAGGGAGGATCCATCGTGCAGTTGGACGTTGATGGTCGTGTTGGGATCGTACTCGACCGCAATGTCCTCGAAGTGAGGGACGAAACCTACTTCCCCTACTGATTCTTCATGCTCCTGCATGTACTTGTAGCTCTTGGTCGATCCCTCGTGGTCGTTGAAGGTGACGCAGGGAGAGATGACGTCCAGCATGACGGTTCCCTGATGGGCGATGGCAGCCTTCAGCATGGCGGAGAGCTGCTTCTTGTCGCCGGAGAAGGAGCGTCCGACGAAGGTCGCGCCCATCTGGATCGCGAGCGCGCAGGTGTCGATTGCGGGTAGATCGTTGACGACGCCGGTCTTCAACTTTGATCCGATGTCGGCGGTCGCGGAGAACTGGCCCTTGGTCAGGCCGTACACTCCGTTGTCTTCAATGATGTAGATCATGGGGACGTTGCGGCGGAGCAGATGGACGAATTGGCCCATGCCGATGGATGCGGTGTCGCCATCGCCGCTGATGCCGATGGAGCGCATGGTTTTATTGGCAAGCAGAGCGCCGGTTGCGACTGAGGGCATGCGTCCGTGGACGGAGTTGAAGCTGAAGGACCGGGACATGAAGTATGCCGGAGATTTTGAGGAGCAGCCGATGCCGCTCATCTTCATCACGCGCTCGGGCTGGATTCCCATCTCATAGTAGGCTTCCAGGATGCGTTCCGAGATGGCGTTATGTCCGCAGCCGGCGCAGAGTGTGGTCTTGCCGCCGCGGTAATCCAGCACCTGGAGTCCGATGCGATTTGTCTTGGGCCTGGGCGTAACTGGTGTGGTCGACATGCTTACTCTGCTCCTTCTTGTGCGGCGATCGCGGCGGTGACCGAGCGTGCGTCGATGGGAAGTCCGTTGAAGTGGCGGACCGAATGGAGTTTAGTGACTTGCGTAGGATCGAGGTCGATCTTCAACAGATTGAACATCTGTGAGTCGCGGTTCTGCTCGACGACGTAGACGCGTTCATGTGCGGCGACAAAGTCGTGTATCTCGGATGTAAAGGGATAAGCGCGGATGCGAAGGTAGTCGGTTGCAAGCTGCGACTCGCGCTCTAATTGGTCGCGGCTCTCGATCACTGCCCAGTGGCTGGTGCCGAATGCGATGATTCCGACTCTCTGCCGACCGGTGCCTTCGAGGATGGGTTTAGGGACGAGGGTTCTTGCGGTCTCGAACTTTCGCGCCAGCCGCAGCATGTTGTTTTCGTAATCGTCGGGGCGCTCGGTGTATAGGGCTTTCTCATTGTGGCCGCTGCCTCGAGTGAAGTATGCGGCGGCGGGGTGGTCCGTCCCGGGCAGGGTGCGGTAGGGGATACCGTCGCCGTCTACGTCTTTGTAGCGAGCGAACCCGCCGACCTCTTCGAGCTGTTCGGCGGTGAGAACTTTGCCGCGCGTGATTGGCTTTTCGGGATAGTCAAAGGGCTCCGACATCCAGCTGTTCATGCCGAGATCGAGATCGGAGAGGACGAAGATCGGGGTCTGCAATTGTTCCGCAAGATCGAAGGCCTCGATCGCGAACTCGAAGCACTCTTTGACCGTTCCGGGGATGAGCATGACGTGTTTTGTGTCGCCATGGGAGAGTCCGGCGATGAAGGTGAGATCGGCTTGCGAAGTGCGGGTCGGCAGGCCAGTGGAGGGGCCGGTGCGCTGGATGTCGAAGATAACGCCGGGGATTTCGGCGTAGTAGCCGTAGCCGGCGAACTCGGCCATGAGCGAAATTCCGGGGCCAGAGGTCGCTGTCATGGAGCGGGCGCCTGCCCATCCTGCGCCGAGAACCATGCCGATTGCGGCGAGCTCGTCTTCGGCTTGCACGATGGCGAAGTTCGATTTGCCGTCCTGCTCGATGCGGTACTTTTTCATGAAGTCGATGAGCTGCTCGACGACGGAAGAGGATGGGGTGATTGGATACCAGGTCACGACGGTGACTCCCGCGAACATGGCGCCCATTGCGGCGGCGGCGTTGCCATCGATGATGACCTTGCCGTGGGTTGCGTTCATGTGCTCGATCACATACGGGTCTTGCTTGGTCAGGGTGCTGACGGCGTAGTCGAATCCGGCGCGGACGGCGTTCAGGTTCAGCTCTGCGGCTTTGACCTTCTTCGCAAATTGCTTGCGAACTGTCTTTTCGACCCACTCCATGTCGATCGAAAGAAGGTGTGCGGCGACACCTACGTAGACCATATTTTTGACCAGCTTGCGGACCTTTGCGTCCGCGCCTGTGGCGGCAGCAAGCTTATCGAAGGGCACAGGATAGTAGGTCAGATCCGAGCGGATCTCATTGAGTTTGAACGGTTCGTCATAGATGACAGCCGCGCCCGGAGCCAGGGAAAGCACGTCTTCGCGGGCGGTTTCAGGGTTCATGGCGATCAGGACGTCGATATCCGCTTTGCGCGCGACCCACCCATACCGGCTGACGCGAATGGTGTACCAGGTGGGAAGTCCCGCGATATTGGAAGGGAAGAGATTCTTGGAGGAGACAGGCACTCCCATGCGGAAGATGCTGCGAAGAAGGACGTTGTTGGCGGATTGCGAACCGGAACCATTGACCGTTGCAATCTGAATTGAGAAGTCGTTGACGATCTGATTTACACCACCATCCGGGTCCGATATTGGCTGACCCTGCACTACAAGGCCACTGCTGGTCATTTAAGAATGTTTCCCTTCTACGTGTTGTAGATACGTCTGGATCGCTTCAACCTCGCGTTTACGCCACGATCGCAGGTTAGACTCAACCTTCCCCGGAATTGTAGTCCAGAGAGGGTAGTATCTGGCTTGCGGCGTTTTTTGTGCGTTACCCCGCATATTGATCGTTAATGTGGATGCATTGGATCTACAGGATTTATTGGGGTTTCGAGGGTTTGGGCTGGGGCTTCGCTCACCCGGAAGCGAATGTTTCGTCCATCTGGGCAAGACACCCAGATACATTTTGCGACAGGGGTGCCCTCCGCCCGAACCGAAGCGATGACGGTTCAGGCGCATTTTTGAGTTAAATGGTTCGCACCAATCTCCGAATCTGGTACGGTGGGGTGGTCGAATGGTATGACAAACGATTCCTATCTGCCTGTCATTGTGCTCCTGCTCGCGGCCCTCGCTTTTACCGTGCTACCGCTGGCGCTGGCGTGGTTATGGGCGAAGAAGTTTTCTCCGGGTAAGCCCGGCCCAAGCAAGAATGCGATCTACGAGTGCGGGCTTGAATCGGCAGACGATGCCTGGGTGCAGTTCAAGCCAGGCTATTACCTGTATGCGATCATCTTTCTAATTTTTGATGTAGAAGCGATTTTTCTGCTGCCGTTTGCCGTGGCATTTACTGGTTTCACGGCACCAGAGTGCATCGCCATGATGGGCTTTCTGCTTTTGCTGGTCGAAGGGCTTGTGTGGGCGTATCAGAAAGACGTGCTGGTCTGGACGTGATTTTGATGTAGAAGCAGTGCTGTTGGCAACAAAGCTGGGAACCATTTGGATGCTGAACGCCGAAGGGTCTTGGAATGGATGAGCAGCTAAAAATCGAGTTGGGCAAGCAGGGGATCTTCGCTACGACCCTGCAGGACCTCTATAACTGGGGTCGCAAGAACTCTTTGTGGCCATTGAACTTCGGCCTGGCCTGCTGCGCCATCGAGATGATCGCCACTACGATGGCTCGCTATGACATGGCGAGATTCGGGGCGGAGGTTTTTAGAGCGTCTCCGCGCCAGGCGGACCTGATGATCGTCGCCGGCACTATCACTAAGAAGATGGCTCCGCAGGTTGTGCGGCTCTATAACCAGATGCCAGAGCCGAAGTACGTCATCTCTATGGGCGCGTGTGCGATCTCCGGTGGTCCGTTCAAGCAGGGCTACAACGTTCTGAAAGGGATCGATCGCTACATTCCAGTGGATATATACATTCCCGGCTGCCCGCCGCGGCCCGAGGCTCTGATCGATGGGCTCATGGCTCTGCAGAGGAAGATCGACGAGCAGCAATTAACAGGGGATCGATAAGCCGCGTCATTTAGATCCTGACGAACCGAGCGAGTTCATTGTGCCGCAATTTGGCGCGCACGACCTTGAGCCACCACAGAACCCGGAGGTCTGGCGCCCTCCGTTGGTCAACATTTCCTTAGCAGGTGGGGATGACTCTGGAACCCATTAAATCCGAGATCGAAGCGAACGTTTCTGGCTGTCGGCTGGAGGTCGTTCCCAATAACAGCCCGTCGGGCCAAACTTCTTTGCTGATCGATCCCGATCATGCTTTGGCGGTGGCCAGGTTTTTGCGCGATGCGGTGGATCTTCGTTTTGATTACTGCTCGAACGTTACTGGCGTCGATTGGCCGGGCAAAGAGATTTCTGTAACGGTGAAGACGAAAAAGATTGTGGATGGCGTGGAGCTGGAGGTTGAAGAGGTTCAAAAGAGCCAATCTGCTGGATATCTGGAAGCGGTGTATCACCTTTACTCCATGGAGAAAAAACATGGCCCGATAATTCTTCGAATGCGCACGGAAAACCGCACAGACCGGGTCAGTTTGCCATCGCTTACGCCGATCTGGCGCAGCGCCGAATTTCAAGAGCGTGAGATCTTCGATCTGTACGGAATCATCTTTGACGGGCATCCCGATCTGCGACGCATTTTGATGTGGGATGGGTTTGAGGACCATCCGATGCGCAAAGATTACGTCGAACCGGATGATTACGAATATGAACCGACGGCACACGATGAAGTGCTGCAAAAATCGAAACAGCATTTGGATAGAGCGGGGTGGCGATGAGCGCCGCTACGCTTCCCGCCGTGCATTTGACGCCGAAACCATCGATCGATGGCAGCGAAGGGCAGTTGCTGGAAGTCTCGATGGGGCCGCAACATCCTTCGACACACGGCGTCTTTCGCATGGATGTTGTGCTGGACGGTGAACGCGTTGTGAAGCTGAAGCCGGTGTTCGGCTATCTGCATCGCAATCACGAAAAAATAGCGGAGCAGGAGACTTATCTCGGTTCGATGCCTTACACCGACCGGCTCGACTATTTTTGCTCCATCACGAATAACTGGGCTTACGCGCTTGCCGTCGAAAAATTGGCGGGGATACAGGTGCCGGAACGTGCCGAGTACATCCGCATTATTACCGGGGAACTCACTCGGCTACAGAATCATGCCTGCCTGATCGGCTTTTTGATGCAGGACATGGGAGCAAGCGGGACGCCGCTGATGTATGCATTCCGCGAGCGCGAAAAAATTCTTGATCTCCTCGAGGCTCTCACCGGCTCGCGCATGATGTGCAACTACATGCGATTCGGCGGCTGCCGCGTGGATTTTCCCGCTGGCTGGCTCCAGCAGGCACAAAAGGTCGTCGAAGCGTTTCCGCGGTTTCTGGATGAATATGAACGGCTGCTTGCGGAGAATGAAATCCTCATGGCGCGCACGCAGGGCATTGGCGTTCTGCCTAAAGAACTGGCCGTCAACGCCGGCATTACCGGGCCGATGCTGCGGGCTTGCGGCGTCAACTATGACCTTCGCAAAGTGGACAATATGGCATATACGATCGCTTTTCCTTTCGAGTCCCTCTAGGTGAGCACGGCGATGTGTATGACCGCTATATGATCCGTCTGCTGGAGATGCGCGAGTCGGTCAAGATTTTGCAACAGGCCATGAGAGACATCCCGTCCGGCGCGATTATGGATGCGAAAGCCAAGATCCGTGGATTTCGTCCGAAGACAGGAGAAGCCTACGGGCGGATCGAAGCTCCGAAGGGAGAGCTTGGCTTTTATTTGATTAGCGATGGATCGCCGAACCCGTATCGCTATCGCGTGCGTCCTCCCAGCCTGATAAACCTTACCGTGCTGGAGGACATGTGTCTCGGCCATAACGTTGCAGACGTCGTTGTGATTTTAGGAAGCGTGGATATCGTGCTGGGCGAGGTAGATCGATAAATAAGTAGGGGGTATCTGTGTTTGGTGAAGGTCTTCTGAAGGGTATGGCCGAAACAGCCCGGAACTTTCTGGGCAGTTACGTCAGTAAAGATCGGCTGACCACCGTTCAATTTCCGGAAGAACGCGTGGCCCCCATTGAAGCGTCACGCAATTTTCCGTTTCTCGTCTACGACGGCGGGGATTGGCAACAGGGGATGCGGTGTGTCTCCTGCCTGATTTGCGAAAAAGAATGCCCACCCAAGTGCATCTTCATTGAAAAGAGCACGGACAAGAAGCCGGATGCATCGGGCAAACCACAGTTTTATCCTGCCGTTTTCAATATCGATGTTTCGGTCTGTATGAGTTGTCAGATCTGCGTCGAGGTCTGCCCTTTCGACGCCATCAAAATGGACGTCGCATTTGAATTGAGTACTGACGACCGCTTCGACGACCTGCTCTGGAACAAAGAACGATTGGCCAAGTCGAACGAATACTATGGCAGCATTCATCCAACGGAGGCGGCTGCTGTTGACGCGCATTTGGCCGAAGGCAGAGCCAAGTTGGAGGCGAAGTCAAAGCCGACGGCACCTGCTGCGCAACCCGTGAGCGGAGTCAAAGAGTAGAAATGACCTTGTCAGCAACCAGTATCGACCTTACGATGGCTGCTTGTAGCACCGCGGCAACACAGGTGCGATCTCTTCTGAGTGCGGTGCCTATAAATGCCTGAAACGATTGATCAGATATTTGTGGTATCGAAGCACTGGTTGTTGGGTCATCTGCCAACCGGGGTGCAGCCGATGTTCTCGGCTCTGCTTTCGGTTGTGCCCGTCCTCATTGTATTCCCGCTGTTGTTTGCGATCACGACCGTTCTGGAGCGCAAGGGTTTGGGACGAATCCAGAATCGCTACGGTCCGAACCGCACGGGTCCTTTTGGTTTATTTCAGCCTATCGCCGACGCTGTGAAATCACTGACCAAGGAAGATATCGTTCCCCATACTGCAGACGAGGTGGTGCATTTTCTGGCGCCTCTGTTGCTGGTGTCGGCGGCGTTTCTGGCCTACGCGGTTGTGCCGGTAGGCCGGAACATGGTCGTTGCAGATCTGAATGCGGGAGTGCTGTTTTTCTTCGCAGTCGGTTCTCTGGTAGAACTCGCGGTCTTCATGGCTGGCTGGTCTAGCCGAAATAAATACTCTTTGCTAGGAGCAATGCGCGCCATTGCGCAGATGATCAGTTATGAAGTGCCGCTGGTCCTCGCATCTGTTGTTGTCATCATGGCGGCGGGATCGCTTTCAACCGTGGCAATTGTAAAAGCGCAGGCTGGCTATACAGGAATCTTGCCGCACTGGTTCGTCTTTACACCGTGGGGATTCGCAGGGTTTGTTCTCTTCATGATTGCGGCGACGGCTGAGTCCAATCGTTCACCATTCGATCTGCCGGAAGGGGAATCCGAGATCATCGCGGGCTATTACATCGAATACTCGGGCTTCAAGTTTGCGCTTTTCTTCCTGGGTGAATACCTTGGGATGTTTGCAACCAGTGGAATGGCGATCACACTATTTCTTGGCGGGTGGGCCGCGCCGGTCTCCTTTCTGACCTGGGTCCCATCGTATTTCTGGTTTTTCTCAAAACTGCTCGTGCTGATTGCAGGATTCATCTGGGTTCGCGGCACTCTTCCGCGTTTGCGCATGGATCAACTGATGAACTTTGCGTGGAGATTCATACTGCCGATGGCGCTGCTCAATATTTTCATCGCCGGTGTATGGCATTTCATGCCTGCGGGACCTTTGCGATGGCTGGTGTGCACCATCCTGGTTGCCGCTCCGTGTATCTTGCTCAGCCGCGGCCTGAAGCAGGAAAAGAAGCTTCAAGTTAGAACGTATCGTTTTGCCGAATGAAAGGAAGTTCTGGAGTAGGTTGAGGTTCACATGACAATAGCCTTCTTCATCCTCGCTGCACTGACGACTGCTGGAATGGCGGCAGCGATGGGCCTGCGCAACCTCGTACATTGCGTTTTGGCCTTGACGCTGGGCTTTGCCGGACTGGCTGCACTGTATCTTCAGCTTGGTGCGCAGTTTGTGGGGTTTACGCAGATTCTTGTTTACGTCGGCGCAGTGGCGATCCTTGCCGTGTTCGCCATCATGATGACTCAGAGTGCGGGACCGACGACGCGGCCGGTTTTCTCTTCCGCCTGGCTGACGGGCAGCATCGTTGCTGGTTGCGTCTTCGCGGTTCTGGCATGGGCGATTTGTTCCAGTGGAGTGTCACGCAAAATGCTGCCTCCAGAACCAGAAGCCACCGTTCATCAAATTGGTGACGCATTGATGCACACGTTTGTTCTGCCGTTGGAGATCATTGGGCTGCTGCTGACCGTTGCGCTTATCGGTGCAGTGGTGCTCGCAATGCCCGAAAAACGGGAGATGCGATGAGTTCGCTTACAAGTTATCTGCTCCTGTCCGCTCTCCTTTTTTCCATCGGCCTGGCTGGCGCGCTGACGCGGCGCAGTGCAATTCTTGTTCTGATCGGAATTGAACTAATGCTTAACGCGGCGAACCTGAACTTCCTTGCGTTCTGGCGTTATGGACCGAACCCCGCGGCGCTGACCGGGATTATGTTTACGATTTTTTCAATCAGTGTTGCTGCCGCAGAAGCTGCGGTTGGATTGGGCATTATCCTTGCTGTCTACCGGCATTCCAGTACGACTGACTTAGACCAGATGAATTCGATGAAAGGTTGAGCAACGAATGGACAGACTTTTTCTCTTTTAGAAGATTGGAAATCGCCAGACGCCGTGCTGTTGCTGCGGGCAGTCATCGCAGTTTTGATACATTTCTCCCAACCATTCGCTGAGACTCAATGACTTGGATTGTCCAAAACCTTTGGCTGGTGCCGGTGTTGCCGATCCTTGCGGCGGGGATCAGCGCCCTGACGAAACAGCGTAATCGCACGCTCGCTGCTTCGCTCGCGATTGGCTCCATGGGAGTATCTTTCCTTCTTTCACTCTGGGCGTTTGGGCACGTGCTTTGGCTTAGCAATCGTGGGGAGGATGTAAGTCAGGTAGTTAATTTCCGCTGGTTTCAATTTGGCAGTGAATGGTTAATGCTCGGCTGGGTGCTCGATCCCCTGACGGCTCTCATGTTGCTGATGGTGACTTTTGTAGGCCTGCTGATCTTCATCTACAGCGTTGGCTACATGGCGCACGACGAGAATTTTACCCGCTTCTTCTGTTTCCTGGCGCTCTTTGCGGGTGCCATGCTGGGTGTTGTCATCGCGAACAGCCTACTCCTGCTCTTCATGTGCTGGGAGATTGTCGGCCTCACGTCCTATCTACTCATCGGCTTTTGGTATGACAATCCAAAAGCTGCGGCGGCAGCGAAAAAAGCATTTATTGTTACGCGTATTGGTGATCTCGCATTTTTTCTTGGCATGGTCTGGTTGTATGCGCAAGCTGGGACACTTCTCTTTTACGATGGCGGCGCCGGATGCCTTGAGCAATCTGCGCTCGCCCGTCTGGTTGCGCAGACAACAACTATAGGGCTGGCAGCTTCTACGGGTATTGCGCTGCTGATCTTCTGCGGTGCAGCTGGCAAATCCGGCCAGGTCCCCTTGCACGTCTGGTTACCGGACGCAATGGAGGGTCCAACGCCCGTGAGCGCGTTGATTCACGCGGCGACGATGGTTGCAGCAGGAGTGTTTCTTATTGCGCGAATCTATCCGCTGATGAGCGCTCATGTGGGAATGACCGCCGCCCTCACGCCGACCATAGCGCTGCAAGTGGTCACGTGGGTCGGCGCAATCACCGCCGTCTTCGGTGCGATGATTGCGGTTGCGCAATACGACATCAAGAGGATTCTCGCTTACTCCACCATTTCGCAGCTCGGCTACATGATGATGGGTCTAGGCGTCGGTGGCGTATCCGTGGGAATGTTCCATCTGATAACACATGCCTTTTTCAAGTCGCTGCTGTTCCTTGGCGCAGGGTCTGTAATTCACGGCTGCTCCGGCGAGCAGGATATCCGCCGCTTGGGTGGATTACAAAAACTCATGCCCATCACGTTTGCGACATATGCAGTGGGAATGCTCGCGCTGTGCGGGTTTCCGCTGTTCTTCTCCGGCTTCTGGAGCAAGGACGAAATCCTGCGCGCAGCTCATACATGGAGCGTGTCCCAGACGCCGTTTTACATGGGTGCTTTCGGTGCGTTACTGACGGCTTTTTACATGACGCGACAGGTCTACTATGTCTTTGGCGGCAAGCCGCGTTTGGAAGGAATCAACCACGCCTCGTCCCATGGCTCGACCTCTCCGCACGAGAGTGCTGCGGTGATGACGATTCCGCTGCTGATTCTTGCTGCGTTTGCCATGCTTCTCGGATTGATCGGTACGCCAGCGTGGCCCTGGTTTCAATCGTTCCTCGACGGTGACCCAGCGAAGGTGAATTTCGCAGCGTTTTCGAGTGCTGGTCTGCTTCCAGTAATGGCTTTATCTTCTCTTTTGGTCTTTCTTGGCCTCGGACTGGGCTGGTGGTTCTACGGACGAACAGCGATTGAAAATGCTGAAGAACCGGATGCGCTTGGGAGGCTACAGCCACAGATCTTCGCTGTCCTGGGCCACGCTTTCTATGTGGATGCACTGTATGGCGCGACCATTGTTCGACTGAATGTCTGGTGGTCCCGTGCCTGCGACTGGCTCGACCGATGGGTCTGGAACGGTGCTGTACAGACCGTGTCTTATCTCGTTCTCGGCTTTGCATGGCTGGACAACTTCGTTGATGTTCAAGTTGTGAATTCCGGGTTTGATGAGGGTTGCAAGGATGTCTCGCGGAGTGCCCAGATACTGTCGCGCCTCCAAAGCGGCCGAGTACAGAGTTATCTGCGGATGATTGGCTTTGCGCTCTTCGCACTCGTGCTATTCCTGCTCTGGGAGGCCAGGGGATGAGCGCTTTCCCGTGGATCACTGTGCTTACCGCAGTGCCAGTTGCAGGCTCAGTTGTTCTCTTTGGACTTGGCGGGCAAAACAAGAGTCTCGTGCGTTGGCTGGCGCTGGCGTTCAGTATCAGTGCGCTCGTACTGACTCTGATTGTATGGTGCCGCTTTGATTCCGCTTACGGGGGACTGCAATTTCAAGAGCGGCACAGCTGGATTTCGGCGCTGGGTGTGGAGTATCACGTCGGCATTGATGGTCTCGGACTCCTGATGTTGTTGCTCGCTTCTATCGTCGTCCTCATTGGGATGATTGCGTCATGGCAGATTCAGGAGAGAGTGCCGCTCTATTTTTCTTTGGTACTCCTCCTCCAGGCATGTCTGTTCGGCACGTTCACGGCCTTGAATTTTTTTCACTGGTTCATCTTCTGGGAACTAAGCCTGATTCCAGCATTCTTTCTTATTAAGCTTTGGGGTGGACCGCGAAGCACTCCGGCAGCCACACAGTTTCTGGTCTACACGATGGTCGGCAGCATTGCATTACTGCTGTCATTTCTCGCCATATTTCTGGCGACGCGACAGTTCGATTTCATCGAGCTTGCGGATCTGGCGCAGAACGGTCAGCTTATGCCCGCAGTGATCGACAGACTTGGCTGGCATCGTTTCACGCCAGAGCATGTAGCACTGATGATCTTTGCCGGGGCGTTCTTCGGATTCGCTGTTAAGGTACCGCTGGTTCCGTTTCATACCTGGCTGCCTTCCGCCTACTCCGAAGCGCCCACCGGCACAACCATCCTGTTGACCGGCGCGATGTCCAAGATGGGAGTCTACGGCTTCCTTCGTATTCTGCTTCCCATCTTCGGTGCGGAGATGCAAGTTGTGCTGATACCGCTTTTATGCCTTGCTGTGGCGACTATTGTTCTCTCCGCCTATGCTGCGCTTGCACAAAAAGATTTGAAGCGCATCTTTGCCTATTCGTCGATCAATCATCTCGGGTATTGTCTGTTGGGAATTTTTGCAGTGGCTAAATTTACCGGTGGAGCAACGGTTCTTGCCACGCAGAAGTACGCGGCGATGAATGGCGTTCTACTGCAGATGTTCAATCATGGCTTGACCGCCGCAACGCTGTTCTGGTTTGTCGCCATGCTGGAAAAAAGGACCGGCGGGTTGCGCGGACTGAATGAGCTTGGCGGCCTGCGCAAAGTGGTCCCGGTGTTTACGGGCCTCATGGGCATCGCCCTGTTCTCGTCGTTGGGGCTGCCAGGCTTGAACGGGTTTGTCGGAGAGTTTTTGATCTTCAAGGGGTCGTTTCCTCTCGTGACGTGGGCTACGGCACTCTCGGTGATTGGCCTGCTGGTAACGGCAGTTTTTATTCTCGGGATTTTGCAGCGTGTTTTCTCGGGACCGCTCAACGAGAGATGGAGCGAGATGCCCGATCTGACGATGGTCGAGCGGCTGGCGCTGGCGCCTGCAATTGGACTGATGTTCGTGCTTGGTCTCTATCCCCAGTTAGTGCTCGGGGTCATCAACAATACCGTGATACAGATGGTCAAACAACTGAGGTGATCAACAGGATGAACCAGGCATTCTAACTATGCTCGCGTGGACGATCTACATTTCGTTTCTCGGGGCGCTTGCGCTGTTGCTACTTCCGAAGGGCAACCCGTCCTCGGTGCGCATCCTTGCGCTGCTGACGGCGGTCGCCGGCTTTGCGATCACGCTCACAGCCTTCATGCAGCACCGGACTGGGGAAATGGTCACAATCACTCGTGTGCCGTGGATTCCATCTCTGGGTATCGAATATCATCTCGCAGCAGACGGAATAAGCCTGACCCTGCTTTTACTGACAGGGATCATCGCGATTACGGGCATCCTTTTTTCGTGGAACATTGAACATCGCACGAAGGAATTCTTCGCATTTTATTTAGTGCTCATCGGAGCCGTATACGGCGTATTTCTGAGTTACGACTTGTTTCTTCTGTTCGTCTTTTACGAGATCGTTATCATCCCAAAGTATTTTCTAATCGCGATCTGGGGCTCGACGCGGCGCGAATACGGCGCGATGAAACTTGTGCTCTACTCCTTCGTCGGAAGTGCGATGGTGCTCATTGGGTTGATCGCAGCGTATGTCGTGGCCGATGCAAAGACAATGGCACTGACAGATCTGGCCCGGTTTCCTTTTCCGCTCCATTTTCAGATGTGGGCGTTTCCTCTGGTATTCATTGGCTTCGCGATTCTTGCCGGCATGTGGCCTTTTCACACCTGGGCCCCGACCGGTCACGTCGCCGCGCCAACGGCGGCTTCGATGCTGCTTGCGGGCGTGGTGATGAAACTGGGGGCCTATGGTTGTCTTCGCGTGGCCATGGTGCTGTTTCCTCTTGGTCTGAGTCCGTGGGGCTTCCATGTACTTGGCCTTGGTTCATGGCGTGATGTGTTTGCTCTGCTTGCGGTCATCGGTATTGTGTATGGTGCGATGGTCGCTCTGGTGCAGAAAGACTTCAAATTCGTCATTGGTTATTCGAGCGTGAGTCACATGGGTTTTGTCCTGCTTGGCCTGATGACGTTGAATCAAATCGGACTTCCCGGCGCGGTGCTCCAAATGTTTTCGCATGGAATTCTGGCAGGACTACTGTTCGCTGTTGTCGGGCGTATGGTGTATGACCGGACGCACACCCGCGATCTGGCGGCTCTGGGCCCGATGAATCTCAATAAAGTCATACCGTTTGCCGCAGTCACCTTTGTCGTGGCCGGGGTGGCCAGCATGGGGCTGCCAGGCTTCAGCGGGTTCGTAGCGGAATTGATGATTCTGATCGGCGCGTGGCGCGAGTCACCCATACTCGCTATCTGTGTAGGAATCGGGATCGTGGTTGGGATCGCATACATATGGCGGGCGATGCAAAAGGCATTCTTTGCGGAGGCGGACATTCAACCTGCCCCCATGCAACCCCTCCTGCCTCCGATTTCGCTCCCTGAACGATTCGGTGCAATGATCCTTATCGGCGCGAGCGTGATCATTGGACTCTATCCTCAGCTGCTTCTGAATGTGATTCGTCCAGCGTTGAATTCCTCGCTATTTGAAAACCTGCGCAAAGGTAGTTGGCAATGATCCCAATCAACTATGCGCAGATGCTGCAGCTCGCTTTGCCGGAGGTTATCGTTGCAATCACGGCGTTGATCGTGTTGGCGATCGACCTCCTTTTCTTGCGTCAATATCGGACCCGAGTCCGATTCGCCGTTGCTGCTGGGCTTGCATCAATTGGTTGTGCGGCAGCAATCCTCCAATTGCTGCTGTCTCGGGCGCAGACCAGCGTCCTCGACGGAATGCTCGTAGCGAATCCGCTTACACATCTGGTTCAGATTGCACTGCTCATCCTGACGATCTTCACGCTCTTGCTCTCTGTGGAATCGACTTTTACGGAACATGTTGGCGAGTTTGTCTTGCTCATCCTGGCCGCGACGATTGGCATGATGTTTCTGGCTGGATCGCAGAACATCCTGGTAATTTTTATCTCCCTCGAACTGTTGAGTTTGTCACTCTACATCCTTACTGCTTTCGACAAACGCAGTGCGCGGTCCTCCGAGGCTGCCCTGAAGTATTTTCTCTTCGGGGGAATGTCGGCGGCATTCCTGCTGCTTGGCTTTAGCCTGCTCTATGGCTTATCGAATTCGACCAGTCTCATGCAAATTGCCAGCGCTATCCATGGCCAATCCCTCAACCCGCTTCTGATCATCGCTATCGTGACCACTGTGATTGGTCTTGGCTTTAAAGTCGCTGCCGTCCCATTCCATTTCTGGGCACCGGACGTATACCAAGGCGCACCTGTGCCGAGCGCTGCTTTTATCGCGTCCGGATCCAAAGTCGCGAGCTTTTTCATCTTCTTTCAAGTGATGGTGATAGGCTTCGCGGGCGTGGAAGGCACTGCCGTGTGGCTGCACTTTACACCCGGCTGGGTCTCTGTGATCGCTGTAGTTGCCGCGTTCTCGATGGTGTTTGGGAATCTCGTGGCAATTGTGCAGAGCAGTGTGCGGCGGTTGCTCGCATACTCGGCGATCGCTCATGCGGGTTACATGTTGCTCGCATTGTTATCGCATACGCAACAGAGTCTTGCCGCACTCCTCTATTACGTTGTGACGTATGCGCTCGCGACCCTTGGTGCATTTGGCGTTATCGCAGTTGTGGAGAAGCAAACTGGCGGCGATCACCTTTCCAATTTTGACGGCCTCAGCAGGCGAGCGCCCGTACTCTCCATTTGCCTGTTCATTTTTCTTCTGTCTTTAGCAGGGATCCCCCCGCTGGCCGGATTTCTTGGGAAGTTTTACTTGTTTGTCTCAGTGCTGGCTGCTGCGCAGGGGTCTATGGGGCTGCTCTGGTTGGTAATCCTCGCCATCGCGATGAGTGCCGTGTCGCTCTACTATTACCTGCAAGTGCTCAAGAGAATGTACGTTGCGAGTCCGCCTGCGGGGGCAGATGAAATACAAGCACCCGTTCTCAGTCAGGTTGTAATCATTCTGCTTGCAGGGGCTATCGTGCTGCTTGGTTGCGCTCCGCATCTGTTGTTGCGGTGGATGATGGAAGCAATTCAAGTCTCTGGTCTGTGATTCTGGTTAGCAGACAGGAATGCTTTGTACAAGATGGCCTATCACGGGGCATAATGGCTCCTTCTCGCAAGATGCTTTACGTCGATTAGCGCGAGCCGGAGTCGCCGTATCCATGTTTGTTCCGACCACATTCCACGCTGCACTTCTGATGACTATCCTGAGCACCTTATGCTGGGGCTCCTTCGCCAACACTTTCAAGGGCACAAAGAATTATCGTTTTGAGCTCTACTACTGGGACTACGGGCTTGGTATCTTTCTCATCTCGCTGCTGCTCGCGTTTACGATGGGCAGCTATGCCGGTGGCCCCGACGCATTTCTAGCGAATCTGCATTCCGCCGACGATATCAATCTCTTCTATGCAGCTGTCGGCGGCTTTATCTTTAACATTGCGAACGTTTTGTTGATCGCCGGCATCGAGATCGTCGGCCTCGCGATCGCATTTCCAATTGCAATTGGTATTGCTCTGGTCCAGGGTGTGGTGCTCAGCTACGCGCTACAGCCGCGCGGCAATCCTGCTTTGTTGGCAGCGGGCGTCTTCATGGCGGTTATTGCCGTGATTCTCGTAGGCAAAGCTTACGGAGCGTTGCGCACGGCGGGCAGCGTCGTTTCGCGTCGTGGCGTCGTTGTCTGTGTCATCTCTGGGTTGTTGATGGGCATCTTCGCCCCATTTGTCACCCGCGCCATGACGCGTGGCGCAACGCTCACGCCATATACGACGGCGGTCTTCCTCACGCTGGGCGCCTTCTTATGCTGTTTCGTCTTCAACCCAATTCTCATGCGCAAGCCAATTGTCGGAACGCCGGTCCAGGCTGGAGACTACTTTCGAGCGCCGGCTTCGTATCACGCGCTTGGTCTACTCGGGGGAGCTATATGGGGCGTCGGTACTGTCTTCAACTTCGTCGCTGCCTCGCTGGTGGGTGTCGCCATCTCCTACGCTATTGGGCAGGCGTCGCCCATGGTCGCCTGTTTGTGGGGTGTGTTCGTATGGAAGGAGTTTCGCGGGGCGAATGTACGCGCGAAGGGCTATCTCGCTGCGATGTTCTTTGCGTATGTTCTCGCGCTGGTACTCATCGCCCGCGCCTACGCGTCCTAGTTTTCATGTTCCGGCTAAGCCGAGGGTGATGCCACTCATTATGAATAAGAAACGAGGAAGAGGATGGGTAAAGGTCAAGTTGTAGTGATGGGCAGTTACGTAGCTGATCTCGCGTTCAGGACGGAGAAGCTGCCTGCGTGGGGCGAGACGTACATGGGAGAAGGGTTCAAGCTTGGCCCGGGCGGGAAGGGATCGAATCAAGCCGTTGCAGCCGCGCGTGCCGGGGCACAGGTGAGTTTCATCAGCAAGCTTGGCCGCGATGCCTTTGGTGATATCGCGCGTCAGACATACAGGGAAGAGGGAATTGATACGACGCATGTGCTGGAGACCGATTCTCCAACCGGTGCGGCGGCGATCATCATAGATGCGGTGAAGGGCGAGAATGCGATCATCGTCGTGCCGGGCGCATGCTTTGAACTGACGCCGCAGGAGGTGGATCAGGCAGGGCGGCTAATCGCGGAGTCGGCGATTTTCGTCACGCAGTTGGAACTCTCGCTGCCGACGGTCGAGGCTGGCTTGAGGCTCGCACATTCCCTCGGTGTGCCGACCATCCTGAACCCGGCACCCGGCCGCGAACTGCCGAATACGGTACTGCAATATTGCGACTACCTGACGCCGAACGAGACCGAGACGGAGATCCTGACCGGCATTCGCGTCGCCTCGCTGACGGACGCAGAACGAGCAGCGGATGCGCTACTCTCGCGCGGTGTGCGCAACGTAGTAATTACGCTCGGAGCGCAAGGGGCACTAGTGAAGAATGCGATGATACGGCAGCATGTGCCCGCCTATGACGCGGGCGCGGTGGTAGAGACGACAGGTGCCGGAGACGCATTCAACGGTGGCTTTGCAGTGGCTTTGGCCGAAGGCAACGACATCGTGCAGGCGGTGCGTTTTGGTTGTGCTGTAGCTGGTATCTCGGTGACGCGACACGGCACAGCTACCTCGATGCCTTTCCGCAAAGAAGTGGATGACCTTTTGATGTTGTCAAGAAATTTAGCAGCGGGTGCTCATATACTAGAGGCTAGGAAGAGGTCGGCGCTCCGATCGGGTGCATGATCGAATCCCTTCTGGCCTTACCGCGAGCTTTAGGGGCAATCCCGTTTTACTTGTGATTGCTAGTATGCCTCGGTATACCAGTAGGCCACTTCAGCAGATTTTTTGCTCTCTGAAGTTTTGAGGGAGATAAGACAATGGCAGTAAAGCAACAGGAGCAGCACCCCGTCATCCATCATTCCGTTCCGGTCGAACTCAATGGTCGATCCCTCGAACCAAACCGCCGGATACCACTCAATCTCGAATGGGTCGAAGAGATTCGCGTTAATACGAGTGCTGTGGAGAGGCGGGCCGGCACCATCGACACACGCCGCTCGGTAAAAAAGGAGTGGCAGGCCGCGTGGCTGCTCCGCGCTATTGCGTGCATGGACCTGACAACACTAAGCGGCGATGATAGCGCCGAACGCGTGAAGCGGCTCTGCGCCAAGGCGAGATATCCCCTCCAGCGGCACATCGTTGAAAAGCTCGGCGTTGAAGAACTGAACCTCACTACTGGAGCGGTCTGCGTCTATCACGCGTTCGTTGAGACCGCAGTGAAAGCGCTCGAAGGAACAAATATCCCGGTCGCTGCAGTCTCGACCGGTTTCCCGGCAGGCCTTTCCCCGCTTGCGGAGAGAGTGCAGGAGATTCGCCGTTCTGTCGAGGCAGGCGCGCACGAGATCGACATCGTTATCACGCGGGCGCATGTCTTCAACGGCGAATGGCAGGCACTCTACGACGAAGTCGCTGCCTTCAAGGACGCCTGCGGTGCGGCTCATATGAAGGCTATTCTTGGAACGGGCGATCTGCTTACGCTGCGCAATGTTGCCCGCGCCAGTGTCGTCGCCATGATGGCCGGCGCTGATTTTATTAAGACATCTACAGGTAAGGAAGCTGTGAACGCGACCATTCCCGTCTCGCTGGTAATGGTGAGGGCCATTCGCGATTACGCCGAAAGGACGGGCATGTCCGTAGGTTTCAAACCCGCAGGCGGAATCAAGACGGCCAAGCAGGCTCTTCAATGGATGTATGTGATGAAGGATGAACTGGGAAGGCCCTGGCTTGAGCCAAGCCTCTTCCGTTTCGGCGCCAGCAGCATGCTTGCTGACATTGAGCGCCAACTGGAGCACTACATCACCGGCCGCTACTCTGCCGCCTACCGTCACCCGATTGCCTAAGGAGTTTTCGTGAGCAACTCAATTGTGGAAGAGTTTTACGCTATGGAGTACGGTCCCGCGCCGGAGGATCCGAAGGAAGTCGAACGCTGGCTCGATGTGCATAAGCGCAGCTTCGGCCACTATATTGACGGCGCGTGGCAGAAGCCTGCCTCAGGCGAGTACTTCGCCACGAACAATCCCGCGACTGGCGATAAGATCGCCGATGTTGCGCAGGCCGATGCCGCAGATGTCGATGCGGCAGTCAAAGCTGCGCGCAAGGCTCTTCCTGCGTGGCAAGCGTTGAGCGGTCATCAACGTGCCCGCTATCTGTATGCGTTGGCGCGTCAGGTCCAGAAGCACTCACGTCGGCTCGCGGTCCTGGAGACGATCGACAATGGCAAACCCATTCGCGAGAGCCGCGACATCGATATTCCTCTCGTAGCGCGTCACTTCTATCATCACGCGGGATGGGCGCAGCTGCTCGAAAGCGAGTTTTCTGGGTATACCGCGTGCGGCGTCGTCGGACAGATCATTCCGTGGAACTTCCCGCTGCTGATGTTTGCGTGGAAGGTCGCACCTGCGCTCGCGGCCGGAAACACAGTTGTGATTAAGCCCGCTGAGTACACGCCGCTGACGGCTCTTGCCCTCGCAGAACTCGCGGACGAGATCGGCCTGCCGCCAGGTGTTCTTAACGTCATCAACGGTGATGGTCGTACTGGCGCGCTGCTTGTTGAACACGACGACATCGACAAGATCGCCTTTACCGGTTCGACGGAGGTCGGCCGCATCATCCGTAAGGCAACCGCTGGTTCCACCAAGAAGCTTTCACTCGAACTCGGTGGCAAATCTCCGTTCATCGTCTTCGATGACGCGGATATGGACTCGGCCGTTGAAGGCCTGGTCGATGGCATCTGGTTCAACCAGGGACAGGTCTGCTGCGCCGGTTCGCGCCTGCTCGTGCAGGAACGCATCGCGGAGGCGTTTTACGCGAAGGCACGCGCGCGTATGGAGACTCTTCGCGTCGGTTCGCCGCTAGACAAATCCGTAGATATCGGAGCCATCGTCGCGCCGGTGCAGCTCGAACGTATCCGGTCGCTGGTAGATCAGGGTATTGCAGACGGTGCGACGTGCTGGCAGCCCCAGTCTGCGTTGCCGCAGAAGGGTCTCTACTTTCCTCCAACCCTGTTGACCGGTGTTCATCCGACGGCGACTGTAGCTCAGGAAGAAATCTTTGGCCCAGTGCTGGCGGCGATGACGTTCCGCACACCGACCGAAGCCGTCGAACTCGCAAACAACACCACCTACGGGCTGGCAGCTTCCATCTGGAGCGAAAATATCAACGTCGCACTTGACGTCGCCTCACAGGTCAAAGCGGGCGTTGTCTGGGTCAACAGCACCAATCTCTTCGACGCATCCTGCGGCTTTGGTGGCTATCGCGAGAGTGGCTATGGCCGCGAAGGTGGCCGCGAAGGCATGTACGAGTATCTCGAGCCTGCGTGGGCACACGAGCGTGCGAAGCAAAAGCGCCCAGCTAAAGCAGCTCCGAAGAGGGAGGACGATGCCAGCGTCGACACTTCGGACTCAATCGATCGCACAGTAAAGCAATATATCGGCGGCAAACAGGCTAGACCGGACTCGGGTTACAGCTTCCCCGTCTACTCATCCGATGGAAGACTTATCGGTGAAGCTCCTCTGGGCAATCGCAAGGACATCCGCAACGCCGTGGAGGCGGCTCACAAAGCCGAGAAGTGGGCCAAAACAGCAGCACATACGCGGGCGCAGATCCTCTACTACGTTGCGGAGAATTTGATCCAGCGTCGCTCTGAGATCACTGCAAAGCTCGCCGAAATGGTAGGCGAAGACCAGGCCAACGCTGAAGTGGAAACCAGCATCGACCGTACCTTTACTTACGCTGCATGGGCCGACAAGTACGACGGCGCGGTGCACAACCCACCAATGCGCAACGTAACACTTGCCATGAATGAGGCCATCGGTGCGGTTGGCATTGTCTGTCCCACCGAGGCTCCATTGCTCGGATTTTTCTCTCTCGTCATGCCAGCAATCGCCGCAGGCAACGTCGTAATAGCCGTTCCCTCGGAGAAGTACGCCACTGTCATGGGTGACCTGTACCAGGTCTTCGATACGAGCGACCTTCCCGGTGGAGTCGTCAACATCGTTGCGGGTCGACCGTCTGAATTGGCAAAGACGCTGGCGGAGCATGATGACGTTGACGCCATCTGGTGCTTCCGCGATACAGCCGATGCAACGCTGGTGAAGGCGGCCTCTATCGGCAATCTGAAGCAGGTCTGGACCAATGACAAGTACGATATCGACTGGTTTGACGCCACCCAGAACGATGGGCGCTATTTCATGCGGCACGCCACGCAGATCAAGAACATCTGGGTTCCCTATGGAGAGTAGGGCGTGGAGACGCCTTACCCTTTTCTCCTACATCCGCACGATTCGCGAATGACCAATGAAACTGGGAGAACGGTCCTTACGCTCGATAATGCGGAATCACCCCTGATCCGTTGCAGCAGCAGACGCGCCGACATTCGTCCGAGTTCCGCAGCGGGCTGGCGAATAGATGTAATCGGAGGCCTGATGAGGGTATAGAAATCAACGTCGTCAAAGCCGATGAGCGCTACATCCTTGCCTGCTTCAATATTCATCTCATGGAACGTCTCAATCACCCATATCGTGGACGCATTGTTTGTAGTGAATAAAGCGTCGGGCCGGTTTCGCGAATTAAACAACGCCGACAGAGTGGTCTTTGCCTCAGCCAGGCTCGACAATTGCAGCACCTTCGCGCGCGGCAATCGCGCTTCCCGCAAACATTCTTCGTAGCCTGCGATGCGCTCTTTGATGGTTCGCAGATGGGAGTTCGTGGCGACAGACGCGATTCTTCTGCAGCCGTGCCCTATAAGATGTTCAACGGCCATTCGCGCTCCAGCCCGGTTCTCGACCTCTACAGAATCCGTCGTAGCTACCTCAATGTGCCGGTCAATTGTTACGACAGGAGTTGTCCCTGAAGCCACTGCTTTCAGATATCTGTCGCGGCTATCGACCGGCACCAACAAAATTCCATCCACAGGGTGATGTGTCATCTGTTCTACCTGTGCAGCTTCGATGGAGAGATCGTCGTTCGAAGCCGCCAACCATACCAGGTAGCCGTTCTCGCGCGCTGTCTCCTGAACAGCGTGACTGACGACTGAAAAGAACGGATCTGCTAAATCCGGAACGATCAGGCCAATCGATCTCGATAGCTGGCCGGTCAACATGCGCGCGGCCTGGTTCGGTCGATAGTCGAGCTGGCGAATGGCTGCGCGAACCCGCTTCGCCGTCTCTTCTGCGACATAGGGATGCCCATTGATCGTACGAGAGACTGTCATGGGCCCAACACCTGCCGCCTTTGCCACATCCTCAAGTGTTGCCCGTTTTATGCGTGGTGACTTTTGCACATTTTCCTTCTTTGCTTTCTTATGGGAGGCCTATCATAAAGCCTTCCATGTGAAGGTTCCAATAATTTACCAGAGGTTTACCGCTCTTTTATGTTGACAAGGCAATACTCGCGTGTGTAAACCGTTGGTCGTTGTGATAGCGCAATCACATTAGAGACTCTGCTTTGATAGGGAACGGCAGCGTCCAACGAGGTTCTTTAACCCAGGATTCAAATAAAAGGGGAGCCGCCATGTTGAGAAACGTACGAGTACATCTATCGTGTCTTTGCGTCTTGCTAATAGGTTGCAGCGTCTTCGCGGTCCCAGTGTGGGGTCAGTCTGACGTTGGTGCGATTGTCGGATTTGTCCGCGACCACTCCGGAGCCGTCGTACCGGGCGCGCGAGTGACGATCCAAAACGAAGGAACGGGCCAGGAGCAATCGGCTGTCTCGGATGCGCAAGGGCGTTATACGGTCACCAATCTACAGCCTGCCGACTACACCTTGACGGCCGAGGCCAAAGGGTTCAAGAAATTCATTACTACACATAACAGACTCAGCGCGAGCACGACGATCAATATCGATGCGACGCTCGAGATCGGTCAGTTGACCGAAACTGTGGAAGTGACCGCAACCGCGTCGGTGTTGCAGACCGAGTCTGGAGCGGTGCAAAGCCAGGTCACGGGGCAACAGATCCGCGATCAGCAGTTGAACGGGCGCAATCCGCTCTACATGGGATCCCTGTTACCAGGTCTTCGTAGCGGTTCCACGCTTGGGGACTTCAACTTTGCGGTAGGTGGCGGAGTTCCTTTCCAAATCAACGGAGCCCGAACGCAGGATACGCTGGTCACGTTTGACGGTGCCCCAGCGGTCCGCACCCGGGGTAGCGGCGCGATCATCGGTGTCGCCAGTGTGGACGCCACGCAGGAAATGCAGGTGCTCACGGCTGGCTATCAGGCAGAATATGGCGGCGCAGCCGGCGGTCAGATTCGGCTTGTGAGCAAGAGCGGGACTACAGATTTTCACGGCTCGGCATACGAGTATCTGAGAAATTCGGCGATGAACGCCAATACGTGGACACGCAACTTTAGCCCCACGACCCGATTTGCGTCGCCGTTCGTCTATAACAACTTTGGATTTACCTTTGGCGGCCCGGTTTGGATTCCCGGGTGGCATGCGACTGATCCGCTACGGCAAAAACTGTTCTTCTTCGTAAATGAAGACTGGATCAGATATCGCTTCGCCGATACCCAACAACAAGCTGTACCCACATTGCGGATGCGTCAAGGTGACTTCAGCGAACTGTTGGTTCCTGGTAATCTTTGGTACAGCGGCGGCGCTAAGATTTACGACCCTACGACTTGCCCAGCTATAGGTGCGCCAAGTTGCGTGGCTTACCCTGGCAACATCATTCCGCCGGGTTCGGCAGGCCATTTGAGTCCGAATGGCCTGGCGATTCTGAACGCATATCCCGCTCCTACCCCAGGATATGTCTCTGGCAGCAGCACAAACTGGATTGCACAGGCAGCGCATCCGATCAACCAGCGGAAAGAAGTCATCAATGTGGACTTCATACTTTCCCAAAATCATCACTTCGAGTTTCGTCGTCAAGCCGCGACCTACCTCGAATACCAACCTTTCGACCAGGGATCAGGACTGACGGGCAAGTACTTCAATCGTCCAAACCAGACCAACGGCCTCGCCTGGACCTGGACCATCTCTCCGAGCCTCATCAATGAGTTGAGAGGTACTGTCAGTATCGATCGGGTATACATCCCTGTGAACACGGCGCTGGCTGGTTTCAACAGGCAGACATTGGGCATCAACTTCCCCTATATCATTCCTGGCGCTAAAGCTGCACCGGAGAAAATTCCAAGTGTCACCCTTCCTGGCGGCTTCTACGGTATACAGGGTGGTCCTTATCCCTCGCACTCCCAAGGTCCCATCTACACGATCACGGACAGCGTGACAAAGGTTTGGGGAAATCACACAATAAAAGCTGGCGTCTACTTCAATTACCAGGGTGAAAACGATAACGATCAGATCAACGTATCGACCGTGCCGGGCGGCGCCAACAACCAGAATGGTTCATTCGTCTTCACAGATGGCCGAAGCGGATTGGGTGGAACGACTGGAGTCGGTATAGCCAATCTCGCGCTGGGGCTGGCCGACAGTTACACCGAGATCGGACCCAAATCGTATACGCAGTGGAGCGGCCAGATGTATGAGTTCTTCGGTCAGGATGCGTGGAAGGTAACTTCCAAACTGCATATCGACTACGGTCTCCGCGTGACGATCCTCACCCCCTACAAGCCAGCATGGGGCAACGCGGTCTACTTTGATCCCGGTTCGTTTGTTCCCGCAAATGCTCCGCAGGTCAATCCGGCAACAGGTCTCGTTATCCTGGGCACTGGCAATCCCTATAACGGAATGGTGATTCCGGGTTTCAGCAATTTCCCAAGCTCAGCTGCAGCCCACGGAGTAGTCGGATCCGAAGCTAACTCGACCGCCTGCGATGGCGGCCCCTGCACTGGCCTGTTCGCTCCCCATCTGCGAAACGGGTACGTTAACCTCGCGACCACCGTTCAGCCCCGTTTGGGCATTGCTTACCAGGCAGACTCGAAGACGGTATTTCGCGCCGGAGCTGGTGAGTTTGCAACCCGCATGGGATTGCTCGACAACATCTTCCCAGGTGGCAACCCTCCCTTCCAGCCGTTCGTGACAGTAGCTGCGGCACCGGGTAACCTGGGCAGCATGGTGGATAACCCCGGTCTGGCCTTGAACCCCACCGTTGCACCTGCTTTGACGGTGACCACGTTGGCCCAGAATCTAAAGTCTCCGGTGAGATGGAACTGGAACCTCACTGTTCAGAGGCAGCTTCCGTTGAGCTCTACTCTATCGCTTGCCTATGTCGGAGGCCGTGGCATACACAACTGGAGAGTGTTTGACATCAATCAGGCTGTGGTCGGTTCTATACAGGCGCATCCTGGAAAAAACGTGACTTATCTTCGCCCCTACCAGGGCTACAGCGCGATTCAGCAGGAACAAAGCAATGGGGATGCGAGATATAACGCGCTTCAGATTGCGTGGAATCGACAATTTGTACACAATGCAATGTTCGGCGTCAGCTATACCTGGTCAAAGAGCATGGATGACAGTTCGAACTATCGCGACATCGTTCCCGATACCTACAACACCACCAACCTCTGGGCCCCGTCTGAGTACGACGCTCGTCATGCTCTGGTGGTCAACTATCTCTATGCATTTCCATTCTTCAGTGGCCAAAGAAATCTCCAGGGCCAGCTATTCGGTAACTGGAGATTAGGTGGCAGCGCTCAATTTCAAACCGGCCAACCGTGCGGAATTGGAACCAATAATGAATATGCTGGCGTAGGAGAGGTAGGCAGCTTCGGCTGCGGCTCTCAAGGGCAATTCTGGGTTAAGAATGGAACACCGACGATCCAGAAAAATTTCTCTGGCTATCCCGGGCAAACTGGCCAATATTTTGCCATAAAAAACCCTGATGGTTCGTCAATCTTCACGCAGCCAACCGCTGGCACATTCAATCTTCAGCACGGCGTGCGTGACTCCATCTACGGGCCCGGCTTCCAGAACTGGAATATCTCCGTACACAAGGACTTCCCAATCAACGAGAGGGCGCGGTTCGAGTTCAGCACCGATGCTTATAACTTCATCAACCATCCCAACTGGGCACAGATTGGACAGCAAGGCGGTCCGGATTTTAACCCGACAATCAGGAACGTTCGGAAGAGTCACGGGAAAGCAGCAGACCAACCCGCGACAGCTGCAGGTCTCTCTGAAATTTATCTTCTAGAACAGAACTCTCGAAACCCCGCACGCGCTCGAACGTGCGGGGTTTTCTTTCACCTGTACGAATTCTCAAATCAGTTAGGCTCCGGCGTTGCCCGGCGAATGGATGGTTCCAACTATGCGATTGATGCACCTCTCACATTCGTTTCTTGCCACTAAGTCTTGCCGCAGATTCCGTAATTGCATGGGGATGGTGTCCGCACTCGTAGCATTCTCCGTACCCGCTGCAATTCAGGCCCAGACCATGAAGGCACCCGATATCACCAGTGTCCCTACTCTGTACGTCGTGCCATATGCACATCTCGACACCCAATGGCGCTGGGAGATGCCGCAGACCATCAGCGAATATCTGCTGAAGACCATGCGCGTGAACTTCGACTACATGGATAAATATCCGCATTACGTCTTCAACTGGACCGGCTCCAACCGCTACCGCCTGATGAAAGAGTATTTTCCCGCTGACTACGCCCGAATGCAGAAGTATGCCGCCGAGGGACGCTGGTTTCCAGCCGGTTCGTCGGTAGAAGAAGGGGACGTAAATCTTCCCAGTGCGGAAGGGATCTTTCGCCAAGTCCTTTATGGCAACGAATACTTTCGCAAAGACTTCGGCAAGGCGAGCGCTGAATACATGTTGCCGGACTGCTTCGGATTTCCAGCATCTCTACCCAGCATCCTCGCTCACGCAGGCGTAAAGGGCTTCTCGACACAGAAGCTCAACGCGCAATGGCAACCAGCCCCGAAGATCGGTGGCCCCGATTCGCCCGAGCGAACCCCCGAGGGCATCCCATTCAACGTCGGAATCTGGGTTGGACCCGACGGAAGCCACGTACTCGCTGCATTGAACCCAGGCGGCTACGGCAGCAGCGTCTACACCGATCTCAGCAAAGAGCCCGGACCACCGCCACCTCATCCACAACTGACGGCGGAACAGAAGGCGCGCCTGACTCCCGAGCAACTACGCGCCTTCGAGCGCCCAAGAGAGACAGAACAGAACTGGGTCAAACGCATCGACCTGAATGGCAACGTAACCGGTGTCTTCGCCGACTACCACTATGTTGGCACCGGCGACATCGGTGGTGCCGCGCACGAATCCACCATTAAGCTTCTCGAAGCCATCGTCGACAAAAGCGAAACAACGCTGCCCGCACCTCCCAGACCCTTCTTTGGACAAGGCACGGGCCCGGTAGCCGAAGAGGTGGGGCCAACAGTGAAAGTAGGCGACGGTCCTGTGCACGTAGTCATAGCCACCGCGGATCAAATGTTCAACGACATCCAGCCTGGAATGGAATCCCGCATGCCGCGATACCAGGGTGATCTCGAACTCATCAATCACTCCGCTGGCTCGCTCACATCGCAGGCCTATCACAAGCGTTGGACTATCAAGAACGAACTCCTCGCCGACGCAGCCGAAAAATCTTCCATCGCAGCACAATGGCTCGGTGCCCGGACCTATCCTCAGCAACGACTTAACGACGCTTGGACGCTCGAACTGAGCGGCCACTTTCACGACATCGGTGCCGGAACCGCAACGCCGCGTGCTTATCAGTACGCCTGGAACGACGACATCATCGCGGCGAACCAATTCGCCGGTGTCCTCACCGACGCAACTGAGGCAGTCAGCTCCGGCCTCAACACGCAGACCAAGGGAGTACCGATCGTAGTTTTCAACCCTCTCAATATCGAACGCGAAGATCTGGTTGAAGCCAACGTCGCTTTCCCGAACGGCACTCCAAAGGCAGTGCGCGTCTCTGGCCCAGACGGAAGAGAAGTCCCGTCGCAGCTCACAGGCGGCAAAGTCCTCTTTGTAGCGAAAGCCCCCTCTGTCGGTTATGCCATCTACGATGTGCAGCCCGCCGAAATCGCCAGCGCGCATTCGTCGCTCAAGGTAACGGACTCGTCTCTCGAAAATGATCGCTATCGCGTCCGTCTGGATCAGAACGGCGATGTCTCAAGCATCTACGACAAAACCTTGAACAAGGAGTTGCTGTCAGGCCCGATCCGGCTAGCCATCTCAACCGACATACCCAAAATCTATCCAGCATGGAACATGGAGTTCGAGCAGGAACAGGCAGCGCCACGCGCTTATGTTAGCGGCCCCGCCAAGGTTCGTATCAAAGAGAACGGCCCGGTTCGCGTCTCTCTCGAAGTAACACGTAATACCGAAGGCTCAACATTTGTTCAGACCATCAGCCTCTCCGCAGGCGACGCAGGCAATCGCGTGGAATTCGGCAACGCAATCGACTGGAAGACTCTCGCCGCCAATCTCAAGGCGTCGTTCCCCCTCGCCGCGTCGAATGAAAACGCCACTTACAACTGGGGTGTAGGAACCATTCAGCGCCCCAATGCCAATGAGCGCCAGTTTGAAGTCGCTTCTCATCGATGGATCGATCTCACCGACAAGAACGGCAGCTTCGGCACCACCATTCTGACTGACTGCAAGAACGGATCCGACAAGCCAAACGACAACACCCTTCGTGTCACTCTCATGCGTTCGCCCGGAATGCAGCCTTCAACCAACGGCCGTCCACAAGCGTATACAGATCAGGCAAATCAAGATTGGGGACATCACGAATTTGTATTCGCTCTGGCAGGGCACGCAGACGATTGGCGCAAATCTCAAACAGACTGGCAAGCCTACCGCCTGAATGATCCTCTGATCGCTTTCGAGGCAACGAAGCACTCCGGCTCCCTCGGCAAGAGCTTCTCGTTGCTTCACCTGAACAACCCTCGCATCCGCGTACTCGCGCTCAAGAAAGCAGAAACCAGCGACGAAATCATTCTCCGCATGGTCGAGCTCGACGGTAAACCAGCTCAGGACGTCCGCGTCTCTTTCGCCGCGCGGGTCACCGCTGCCCGCGAAGTCAACGCGCAGGAACAGCCCATCGGATCAGCCAGCATCAACGACGGTGCGCTCATCACATCCTTCGCGGCATACCAGCCACGCACATTCGCATTGCGCCTTGGTGCGCCGAGTTCAAAGCTCGCCTCCACACAATCGCAGCCTGTAGCGCTCCACTACGATCTAGCCGTCGCCAGCAACGACGACACCAGGACCGAAGGCGGCGGCTTCGACGGCAAAGGCAACGCAATCCCAGCCGAGATGCTACCCGCAACCATCAACTATCACGATGTGCAGTTCCATTTAGCGCCCGCCAAGACAGGATCACCCAACGCAGTCGTCGCCCGAGGCCAGACGATCAATCTGCCTGCCGGTCACCACAACCGCGTCTATATTCTGGCTGCATCGTCCGATGGAGACCAGCCCGCAGAGTTCAAAGTTGGCGACAAAGCCGTCAATCTAAACATTCAGGACTGGAGCGGCTTCATCGGTCAGTGGGACACGCGCATCTGGAAGAGCCCACCCGAACGCGACTGGGCAATCTCAGCAAATCACGCCGCCTGGCCTCCTGCCGACGAGCAACAGCGAGAGCAGCGTCCACAGTCACCGCGCTATCCTGAGGACTACGTTGGCCTTGAAGCAGGTTACGTCAAGCCCGCGAGCCTGGCCTGGTACGCCTCTCATCATCACACTGCCGACGGCCTCAACGAACCCTATCAATACTCCTATCTATTTGCTTACCCGATGGAAGTATCTGAAAACGCAGGGACACTGACACTGCCCAACAACGATAAAATTCGCATCCTCGCTGTTTCCGTCGCAGAGGAGGAGCCCGGACTAACTCCCGCGCAACCGCTCTACGATGCCCTGGGTCACACAAACCCTGCCAATACCGCCAAATTGGCACGCTAATACAGGTGCCAGTATGATCTCCAGATGTTGTTCGGCAGAGTCAAATGAACTGCAGAGCAACGTAAGGAGATAACTAGTTGCAAAAACGTCGTGGGTCCTTTTTCTCTTTGGCACTGGCATCGATGATTGTGTTCGCACCGCTCTCTGCCGCAGCGAAACCGGCCGCTCCTGAACCTGTCATCGTAGCCTCTGGCTGGCAGCTACAGGACGTAGCCAAAGTGCCCCAGTCAGGCGCAGAAGTCGCCGCGGTAACTTTCAACACAACCGGCTGGTACGCCGCGACCGTTCCCGGCACAGTCCTGACAACCCTCGTCAACAACAAAGTCTATGCCGAGCCTCTCTATGGAGACAACAACCGCCCGGAAAAGATTCCGGAGAGCCTGAACCGTACCTCTTACTGGTACAGAACCGTAGTCACGATCCCCCAGGCCTACGCGGGCAAACACATCTGGCTCAACTTCGACGGCATCAACTACTCCGCCTCCGCATGGGTGAACGGCGCAGAGGTCGGCACCACGCGCGGAGCCTTCATCCGCGGCAAATTCGATATCTCTTACAACGTGAAGCCCGGCAAGAAGGCCGTGATCGCCGTGCTCGTATCTCCGCAGCCTCACCCCGGAGTTCCGCACGAGCACACCCTCACCAACGGCGTAGGCCTCAACGGAGGCGTCACTGCCATCGACGGCCCAACCTTCCTCTCCACCATCGGATGGGACTGGCTCCCCGCCATGCGCGACCGCGACACCGGCATCTGGCAAAAGGTGTTTCTCTCCGCAACCGGCCCCGTGTTGATTAAGAACCCGCTTGTCACCACCGATCTCCCATTACCGAAGACCGACTCCACCGACGTCGCAATCCAAACCACCGTCGAGAACATAACCGACCAGCGGCAGAAGGGCATCCTGAAGGGAAGCATCGACAAAATCAGCTTCCAGCAGTCCGTCGAACTTGCTCCACACAGCTCACAGTTGGTAACCTTCGATCCCAAGACGACGCCCGTCCTCCATATCAATCAGCCAAAGCTCTGGTGGCCCAACGGCTACGGTCCGCAAAATCTCTACAAACTCCACCTCACCTTCGAGCAGCAGAACAAACCCTCCGACACGCAATACGTATCCTTCGGCGTCCGCAAGATCACCTACGCAGTTCCCGACTCCGATAACCTCACCATCTCCGTCAACGGCGTCCGCGTCTTCATTCGCGGCGGCAACTGGGGCCTCGACGAAGCGATGAAGCGCATCCCCCGCGAGCGCCTCGAAGCCAAGATCCGTCTGCACAAGCTGGCCAACCTCAACCTGATCCGCAACTGGGTCGGCCAAAGCACCAGCGAGGACTTCTACGATCTCTGCGACAAATACGGCATCCTTCTCTGGGACGAGTTCTTCCAGCCCAACCCCAGCGATGGCCCCAACCCCACTGATCTCGACACTTACATCGCCAACGTGCGCGACAAGATCGTCCGCTTCCGCAACCATCCCTCCATAGCCGTCTGGTGCGCTCGCAACGAAGGTTTCCCGCCCAAGGAGATCGACGACCGCCTCCGCTCGCTCATGTCCGAACTAGAACCCACGCGCATGTACCAGCCCAGCTCCACGGAGGGCCACGGCGTCCACTCAGCAGGCCCGTATCACTGGCGAACCCCGCGCGAGTTCTACAAGTCATCGATAATGACTTCTTCAAAACCGAAACCGGCAGCATGTCCGTCCCAACGCTCGAATCCATCCACGGCATGATCCCCAAGAGCGACTGGGAGACCATCACCGACAACTGGGCCGAGCGCGACTTCGCCAAAGGCGCCCAGGGAGGCGACGTTTACCCTCGCATCATCGCCAGCCGCTACGGCGCTATCGCCAACCTCGCCGACTTCGTTCGCAAATCGCAACTCGCTAACTACGAGGCCTTCCGTGCCATGTACGAGGGCCGCAACGCTCAGCTCTTCCATCCAGCCACTGGCGTATATCACGTGGATGAGCAACCCCGCCCAGCCCAGCTTCGTCTGGCAGACTCTACCACTACGATCTCGAGCCCAACTCCTCTCTCTTCGCGGTCAAGAAAGCCTCCGAGCTGATCCACATCCAGTTCAACGAAGCCACCGGCGAACTCCAGGTCATCAACAATCTCCCCGACACACTCACCGGAGCGACCGCACACGTCTTCATCTACAACCTCGACGGATCTCTCGCGTATCAGCACAGCGACAATGTCACAGCCCCATCCGATACTGCGACCACCCTCGGCCAAGTTGAGTTCCCACTCTCACTCTCCCCGGTCCACTTCATCAAGCTCGAACTCTACGACGACACCGGCAAACTACTGTCCGACAACTTCTACTGGCACGCCCAACCCGAGCATCAGGACGACCTAACAGCCCTCGGAAAGCTGCCCACCGTCAATCTCGAAGCACAAGTTCAACGTAAGGACGCAGCCGGCAAGACCCTATTGACCGTAACCCTGCACAATCCATCGAAGGACCTTGCTCTCATGTCCCACCTCCAGCTACGTCGCCGTTCAGGAGACCGGGTCCTGCCCGTCTACTACAGCGACAACTACATCTCGCTCGTCCCCAATGAAACCAAAACCATAACTATCGAGGCCGACCAGAAAGCTCTCAAGGGAGAAGACGCTCTGATCGCAGTAGACGGCTGGAACATCTCAGTCGTACCGGCGTCCGCTCCGGGCGCAGCCGTTGCACCCAACGTCGATGCTCAGCCTGATCACTGGCCGGCCACAGGACTACCCTTCCAGACGACAGGTCTACGCCAATAGGCCTGTCACAGCAGCCCACAGTTGTGACAAATCCCGATCTTCTGAATAGGATTGGTTCGGATAAAAAACACTATGCGCCGACGCGACTTCCTCAAGACCACCAGCACCCTTCTAGCCGCCACCACCCTCCCGACTATCCCGGCCCTTGCCGCCGAGACCCCCTCACAAGGCCGCACTGTTCTACCGATGAACCGCGGCTGGCGCTATCACCCCGACAAGGTCGAAGGAGCTGAGGCCGTCACCTTCAACGACGCCTCTTTCGAATCTGTCGTCATTCCCCACACCAACATCAAGCTGCCCTGGCACAGCTTCGACGACAAGATCTACGATTTCGTCTCCACCTATCGCCGCCGATTCAAAACGCCCGCCGCCGCAAAAGGCAACCGCGTCTTCATCGACTTCGAAGGCGCAATGACCGCATCCACTCTATGGATCAACGGCGTCGCACTCGGCGAGTACAAAGGCGGCTTCACTCCCTTCACATTCGAGCTCACCGAGCATCTCAAGCCCACCGGAGAAAACGTTCTCGTGGTTCAGCTCGACTCCACCGAACGCGCCGACATCCCGCCCTTCGGCAATGAGATCGACTACCTCACCTTCGGCGGCATCTACCGCGAGGTCTCCCTCCGCATCGTCCCGCAAACATACATCGACAACATCTTCGCCCGCCCGCAGGATGTCCTCAGCGGCAAGCCCGGCCTCGACGTCGACTGCTTCCTCGCCGGTAAAGCCGCGTCCGATCTCACCCTCGAAGTCGAACTCCGCGACGGCGACCGAACCGTAGCAAAAGCGACTCAGCCCGTCACCTTCACGCCCGGCACCGACCCAGACGCCGCTGCCAACCCCACCACCCACGCCCCAGTCCACGCCAGCACCCAGACCATCCACGATCCCGCACGCCAAACTGTCTCACTCAAATCGATCGACGGCATCAAGCTATGGGACCTCGAAAACCCGCAACTTTACACCGTCCACGTCCGCCTGCTGCAATCCGCCAAGCCCATCGACAGCGACACACGCCGCATCGGCTTCCGTGAAGCCACCTTCACCGATCACGGCTTCTCGCTCAACGGAAAGATCGTCAAACTGCGCGGACTCAACCGCCATCAGACCTTCCCCTTCGTCGGACAGGCCATGCCAGCGCGAGCCCAGCGTCAGGACGCAAAAATCCTGCGCCAAAATCTGCACTGCAACCTCGTCCGCACCTCACACTATCCGCAGTCGCGCCATTTCCTCGACTGCTGCGACGAGATCGGCCTCCTCGTTCTCGAAGAGATCCCCGGCTGGCAGCATATCGGCGACGAGCCCTGGAAGCAGGTCGCCATCGACAACGTCGGCCGCATGATCCGCCGCGACTGGAACCACCCCTCCATCATCCTCTGGGGCGTCCGCATCAACGAGTCGCGCGACGACCACAGCTTCTACACCCGCACCAACGCCCTCGCTCACTTGCTCGATACCACGCGCCAGACCGGCGGCATCCGTTACTTCCAGGAGTCCGAGTTCCTCGAAGACGTCTTCACCATGAACGATTTCGGCTTCCCCCTCAAGAAGCCGAATCACCCCCGCTACCTCAACACCGAGTTCGTCGGCCACACCTTCCCCACCAAAACCATCGACGACGACGAGCGCCACCGCGAGCACACCCTCCGCCACGCCCGCATCCACAACCAGATCGGCTCCGACCCGCAGTACTCCGGCGGCATCGGCTGGTGCGCCTTCGACTACAACACCCACGCCAACTTCGGCGCCGGCGACCGCATCTGCTACCACGGCGTCACCGACATCTTCCGCGAGCCCAAGCCCGCAGCCGGCTTCTACAAATCCCAATGCGACCCAGCCACCGAGATCGTCCTCGAACCCGCCTTCCACTGGGCCAACAGCGACGAGGCCACCAGTTTTACCCAGGCCGTCGTCTGTTCCAACTGCGACCACCTCAAGTTCTACATGCGCAACGAAGGCGACGAATCCGCCCCATGGAAGCTCATCGCAGAACTCGATCCCGACAGCACTGAGTTCGAACACCTCCCCCACCCGCCCTTCATCCTCGACCGCCGTCACCTGAAGACCGAGCAGCGCCACGGCTGGGGAGACCTCCGCATCGACGGCTACCTCAAGGGCAAGCAGGTCATCTCCAGAAGCCTCTCCGGCAGCGGAGCCGACCGCAAATTCGCTCTCGTCCCTGACGACACTACACTCGCCGCCGACGGAGCCGACACCACCCGCGTCGTCTTCCGTGTCACCGACGAATTCGGAGCCATTCGCCCCTTCGCCAACGACCCCATCGCCTTCAAGCTCGAAGGCCCCGCAGACCTCATCGGCGACAACCCCTTCGCACTCATCGGAGGAACCGGAGCCGTCTGGATTCGCGCAAAGCAACAACCCGGCACCGCACGCCTAACCGCAACCCACCCGCGTCTCGGTACACAAACCATCCAGATAACCCTCACCCCTGCCCTGGCAGAACAGGTATAGCCGCCGCTATTTGGGTGCCCCATTCATGCGTGCTTTTGCGCATGAGTGGGACATTCGCGCGAAGGCGCGAACCGTTCTCCTCTGCCATCCCAACACGTTGTCCACAGAGCAGCACATCTAGACTGAAAGCTGCATGCCCACATGGACCCAGCTTCCGAAGCACCTGCACGCAGTCGCTGCCTCAACTCCCGGCGCGCTGCTCCTGCAAACCTCACGCTTCGACCCTGAAAACCACCACAGCTACCTCTTCCTCAACCCCATCCACACCATCTCCGCCCAGTCTCTCGCCGAAATCCCCGACCTCTTCCGCCGAATCGAGCTCGCCCTCGCGCAGGGCCATCACATCGCCGGATACCTAAGCTACGAGTGCGGATATCACTTTGAGCGGTTCGAAGAGCCTCCGCTATCACCACAACTCCCGCTTGCCTGGTTCGGTGTCTATTCGCATCCTTTCATCTTCGATCACGCACGAGGCTCTTTCGAAGGCCCCGCGCCCGATCTCTCCAGTGTTCCATCGCCTCACACAATCCCCGATACCTTCGCTGCGAACGCCCAGCTCACCATCACGGAAGACGAATACAGCGCAAAGATTGAGCGCATCAAGAACTACATCGAGGCGGGCGACACCTACCAGGTCAACTTCACGGACTCTGTCACGGCTCGCACTCCGCTCTCGCCCGCTCAAGCCTTCGCCGCGCTGTCGGCCTCGCAACCTGTCTCCTACAGCGCCCTTCTCAACCTCGCGACACGACACATTCTCTCGTTCTCGCCCGAACTCTTCTTCCGCATTACGAACGGCCGAATCAGCACACGCCCTATGAAAGGCACCATGCCCCGCGGCCTCGATCTTGCCGAAGACGAGCAGCAAGCCGCACGTCTCCAAAGTGATGAAAAGAATCGCAGCGAGCACGTTATGATCGTCGATTTGTTGCGCAACGATCTTGGGCGCATCTGTGCGTCCGGCAGCGTTCGCGTCGATGACATCTTCTCCGTCGAGCGCTACGCAACCCTCTTGCAAATGACCTCGACTATCTCAGGCACGCTGCGCCCCGGTCTTCGCTACTACGACATCTTCCGCGCACTGTTCCCCAGCGGATCCATCACCGGAGCGCCAAAGATCCGCACCATGGAGATCATTCGCGAACTAGAGAGCCATCCGCGCGGCGTCTACACCGGGGCCATCGGCCATATCGCGCCAAACGGTTCGGCCACGTTCAATGTCGCCATCCGCACACTCGTGCTCGAGCAAGGTGTTGCTCACATGGGCGTCGGTGGCGGCATCGTCGCGGACTCCGTCGCAGCCAGCGAATACCGCGAATGCCTTCTCAAAGCCAGCTTCCTCACCCGCGTGCGCCACGACTTTCAACTCATCGAAACGATGCTCTGCGAAAATGGCAGCATCGCCCTGCTTAGTCTGCATCTCGACCGGCTTGAGGCTTCAGCACGCTACTTTGACTTCATCTCTGATCGTGCCGAAGCGGAAACCCGCATCACGGACTACACAAACCAGCTCCCCACAAATGAACCCCACCGCATTCGTCTCCTCCTCGACGCCACCGGCAGCCCAGCCCTCACCCACGCACCCCTCAGCCCCGAGCCACCAGCCCTAACCGTTCGCATCTCCACCGAACGCACCCACTCCTCCGACGTCTTCCTCCGTCACAAAACCACCCACCGCGAACTCTACGAACGCGAACTAGCCAAAGCCCGCGCCGAAGGCTTCGACGAAGTCCTCTTCCTCAACGAGCGCAACGAACTCACCGAAGGCGCCATCAGCAACCTCTTCCTTCAGCGCGAAGGCAAACTCCTCACCCCACCCCTCGCCTCCGGAGTCCTACCCGGCATCCTCCGCCGCCATCTCCTCGAAACCGACCCCACCGTCGAAGAACGCATCCTCACCCCACGCGACCTCGACACAGCCGAAGCCACCTTCCTCTGCAACTCCGTCCGAGGCTTACGCCGCATCACCACCCTCATCCGCTCGGTTTAAACTGGATACCATTTACAGCTTCGCCTTCCACGACGATGATGGATGCTTCGATCGAAACGGAAGCAGACAGCAACCTCAAACAAGCCACACCGCACGGAGAGTAATGTCCACATCCTCCACCACGACCACCGCCGCATCGCCCTTCGTTCTTCTGCCCAGCTCCCACGCGCGCTACGCCGAAAAATTCCCCGCCGCTGCCGACCTCGAACTCGCCCTCCGCCAGAAGATCCGCGGCGAAGTCCGTTTCGACGACACCTCCCGAGCCCTCTACGCCACCGACGCCTCCAACTACCGTCACATCCCCATCGGCCTCGTCATTCCCCTCGACGAAGCCGACGTCATCGCCACCGTCGAGATCTGCCGCCACTTCAACGCCCCCATCCTCTCCCGCGGAGGAGGCACCTCCCTCGCCGGTCAGGGCTGCAACTTCGCCGTCATCCTCGACTTCTCCAAGTACATGAACAAGATGGGCCCCGTCGACCCCGTCACCCGCACCGTGCACGTCCAGCCCGGCATCGTCCTCGACCGCGTCCGCGAAGCCGCCGAAAAATTCGCCCTCACCTATGCACCCGATCCCGCCACCCACAGCCGCTGCACCATCGGCGGCATGATCGGCAACAACTCCTGCGGCATCCATGCGCTCATGGGCGGCAAGACCGTCGACAACATCCACTCCCTCGACATCCTCCTCTACGACGGCACCCGCCTCACCGTCGGCCCAACCTCTGACCGCGAGATCGCCCAGCACATCCAGTCCGGCGGACGCATCGGAGGCATCTACTCCTCTCTCAAGATCCTTCGCGACACCTACGGCAACCTCGTCCGCGAAAAATTCCCCAACATCCCCCGCCGCGTCTCTGGCTTCAACCTCGACGAGCTCCTCCCCGAAAGCAACTTCAACGTAGCCCGAGCCCTCGTCGGCAGCGAAGGCACCTGCATCGTCATCCTCGGAGCCACACTCAACCTCGTCCAAAGCCCGCAGTACCGCACCCTCGTCGGCGTAGGCTTCGAAGACGTCTTCATCGCAGCCGACCACGTCCCGCTCGTCCTCACCCACAAGCCCATCGGCCTCGAAGGCATGGACGGCCTGCTCCTAGACGCCCTCCGTCGCAAGCAAAAAGCCCTGGCCGATCTCCCACTCCTCCCTGAAGGCCGCGGCTTCCTCCTCGTCGAGTTCGGCGGAGCCACGCAAGCCGAAGCCGACGCGCAAGCCGCTACCCTCGCGAAATCCCTGCAAGCCATCACCCACACCCGCATCTACACCAAGCCCGAAGCCGCCCGCGTCTGGGCGATCCGCGAATCCGGCCTGGGAGCCACCGCCTTCATCCCCGGCATCGGCACCGGCTGGGAGGGCTGGGAAGACGCCGCCGTCGACCCCACCCAGCTCGGCTCCTACCTCCGCAGCATCGTCGCACTCATGCAGGAGTACGGCTACCACAGCCCCATGTACGGACACTTCGGCCAGGGCTGCGTCCACATGCGCATCAGCTTCGACCTCGAGACCGAAAAAGGCATCCTCGACTTCCGCGAATTCATGGACCGCGCCGCCGACATCGCTCTCGCCCACGGCGGCTCCCTCTCCGGCGAACACGGCGACGGCCAGGCACGCGGCGCACTCCTCCCCAAGATGTTCGGCCCCGAACTCATGAGCGCCTTCCGCACCTTCAAGCGCATCTGGGATCCTGAAAACAAACTCAACCCCAACAAGATGATCGACGGCCACGAGATCCACGAAGACCTCCGTCTCGGCGCCGACTACAATCCCTGGCAGCCCAAAACCCACTTCGCCTTCGCCGACGACAACGGCTCCTTCCCCGCCGCCACCCTCCGCTGCGTAGGCGTCGGAGCCTGCCGCAAAGCCGACGCCGGAACCATGTGTCCCAGCTTCATGGCCACCGGCGAAGAGCTCCACTCCACCCGAGGCCGCGCCCATCTCCTCTGGGAGCTCATGCAGGGCGAAGTCCTCCCCAAACAGTGGAAGAACGAGCAGGTCCGCGAATCCCTCGACCTCTGCCTCTCCTGCAAGGCCTGCAAATCCGAGTGCCCCGTCTCCGTCGACATGGCTACCTACAAGGCCGAGTTCCTCGCCCACCACTACGAAGGGGCCCACCGCCCCCTCTCCCACTACGCCTTCGGACGCATCGACCAATGGGCCCACCTGGCCTCCTTCGCGCCCGGCTTGGTCAACGCCATCAACAACGCCCCCGGCATCAGCGGCCTCATCAAATCCTTCCTCCACATCCACCCCAACCGAACCTTCCCCCGCTTCGCCAAACCTTTCACCGGCGAACCCCGCCCCGCCCAACCCACCGCCAGTGCCGACGTCTTCCTCTGGGCCGATACCTTCAACAACTACTTCCACCCCTCCACCATGCGAGCCGCCTACCAGGTCCTCACCAACGCTGGCTTCCGCATCTCCCTCCCGCAACAGCACCTCTGCTGCGGCCGCCCCCTCTACGACTTCGGCCTCCTCGACACCGCCCGCGAATACCTCCTCAAAGTCCTCGACGCCCTCGCCCCGCAACTCGACTCAGGCACTCCCATCGTCGTCCTCGAACCCAGCTGCGCCTCCGTCTTCCGGGACGAGCTCACCAACCTCCTCCCCAACGACCCCCGAGCCGCCAAGCTCCGCAGCCAGACCTTCCTCCTCAGCGAATTCCTCGTCCGCTACGCCCCCAACTACCAACCGCCACAGCTCAGCCAGAAGATCGTCGTCCACGGCCACTGCCATCACAAGGCAACCATGTCCATGGCAGACGAGCTAAAGCTCCTCCGAGCCACCGGAGCCGAAGTCGAACTCCTCGACTCAGGCTGCTGCGGGATGGCCGGCCCCTTCGGCTTCGAAAAAGACAAATTCGACCTCTCGCAAAAACTAGGCGAACGAGTCCTCCTGCCGGCCGTCCGCGCCAACACCGAAGCCATCATCATCGCCGACGGCTTCAGCTGCTGCGAACAAATCACCCAGAACACCAACGCACGACCGAAGCACCTGGCCGAAGTCCTCGCTCATCCAGACCGCTAAGAGCTCGGCGTAATCGAAAATTCATTGGGAACTCCACAAATTCCTTGCGATGCATAGGGAAAGTCGCTTATATTGCTTTCTCTCCCCGTTAATTCAGGCCCAATCTTCTCGTCGATGGAGGAACGTCTTATGCAGAATTCCTTTTGGCGGTTGATTCATCTTAGCCACGGTCAATCGCGCGTCTCGGCTTTCTTCGTGCTCCTTGGAACAGTGCTGCTTCTATGCCCGGCTGCCGCTCGAGCCGATATCTACAACATCACGCTCATCAACCTGACCTTCACAGCTCCATGTATTGGAGGCGGCACCTGCACGGAGGTCTTCAACGGTTCGGGTATCTACGATCCCGTCTCAAATACAGCATGGAATTTAACGGGGGCTGGACTCACTGGAACCTTGAATGCACCCCTCGACGTCTACGGGACGCCTCCTGTTTGTACCGCGCCCGGGTGTCTTCAGACGCCCCTTTTGTATGACGCAGGCGCGTTGCCGGGATTCAATCCGATAGAGCTAGCAGTGATCCTGCCGACATTCGATGCGCCAACGCCCCTGCCGGTCCCCGGAGGCCCTGGCGGTACCCTGTTGTTCGTTCCAGGCATGTGCGGCGGAGACCAGCCGGCATGTAACACCACTGGAGCATTTCCGGGTAACGGAGCCACAGACTACCTCCTCACCTCTGGCACTTATACATCGGTAGATTTGGGCCCCAGCCCCGTCCCCGAGCCCAGCTCTGTGATGCTCCTTGTGACAGGGGGCGGAATGCTGGGATTGATGGCATGGCGCAAATACTACGCGGTGCCTTAGAGCCAGTTACGACGTCAGAGCTTGATGCCGCGTTCGCCGATGACGGTAAAGACATCCAGGAGATGAGTAAGGCCGAGAAGTTCCCTCACACGCTTGCCAATATTGAGGAGCTGTAACTCGCAACCCGCCGTCTTCGACGAAGTGTAGAGTCCGACGAGCGTCCCGAGGCCCACGCTGTCTATGGCGGTAATGTCCGACATGTCCAGCACGACTCGTTTGGTGTTCGAAATCAATGGACGGACATTGGAGTAGAGCATACCGGTCAACCCAGAGATCAGGTGCCCGTGGCATCGCACGACGGCCACGTTCTCGGTACGTTCAATTTCAAGAGTAAGGCGGCGCGGAGTTGCTTGGTCAGGCATGAGGCTCTCCGTCTTCGGAACAGAACGAACGACAATCGTGAGTTCGAATGAGTCTCTCATAGAGCCAGCCGGGCGTGGATTCGAAAATCGCTAAGGCTTCGACCGAAGCGCAAAGCGCGGAGGGGAGAACAGGTCACGCCGGGTTCAATCGGTCGGATGGAAGAAACCCGCTTCTCTATCCAAACTATTCCCTGGTCAAAACAAAACCTTTGTGTATCCTGTTGTCGCTAAAGGTCCGGAGCGTGTGACGATGCTAAAAACATCAGCGTATGCGGTATTAGCGGTAGCCACCACATTCATTTTGAGTTGTTCTACTGCCCAGGCGCAGGATTCATCGCCCTGCGTCATGGGAATCGGCGCGAGTATCACTGCTCCCAACCCAAAGGGACATCCATTTAGTGCGGTCGTCAAAGTGACGTTAGACCAGAAGCTTGCCGACGGAAACTCTATTCACGGTACAGTTCGATACCACATCGCCCGCGACTCCTCTGGCAGGACATTTTCCGAGATGCCTACAGGCTGCTATGTCGGAGAGGATGGTCGTAGGCATCAGACTTACCAGATCACTGTCTATGACAGTGCTGCAGGGACAATGGAGCATTGGGCAATGGACGGCATCACACCCGGAATTGCAAACATCTCCCATCTCCCTACGCCAACAAAACCATCGCCGGAAGAGGTAGCCCTCATGAAGGCCAGTTCCCGTGCCCGGCAGGCGGCGACGCAGTCGAACCAATGGCGAATCGAAAAGCTGGGTAGCCGAGCCTTTCAGAACATCTCCGCAGAGGGCACCAGAAGAACTCGGACAACTCCGGCAGGAGAGGAAGGAAACGCCCTCCAGTTGGAGGTGATCAACGAAACTTGGTTCTCGAGAGAGCTTGAGGTTACGATGATGTCGATTAACGACGATCCGCGGAGAGGCCGGTCAACCGGAGAGATCGAAGAGCTTCACTTGGGCGATCCCGATCCTGCAATGTTTGCTCCGCCAAAAGACTTCCTGGTCAAAGACCAGAATCCAGTCGCTGCTCCCGCCGTCGCCACTCAATAATGCTGGGTGGCCGGCTCCGATCTTTCAACCGATCACTACGGCCGGGTGCCCCATCTTCGCCGCAGTCTCATCGCGGCTAAGGTGGGCAATCGCGCAAGCGATCCGTTTCCCTCAAAACCGCCATGATCTGGTTTGTCCTTTTTGACCCGCAGCCCGCGGCAAAAACGTGTCAAGCCGAATAAACGCATAAACCACTTATCATCAATAACATAGCCTTGCCGAAACATTCCCTCCAGCCAGCTATAATAGAAACAGAAGAACAAAAAGCCCCGGAGATCCGGGGCTTTCCTATTTATCAAGACTTTAGCGAAAGGGTACAGACCAAAACCAGCAAGTCCAGACATAACCCATTATTTTCGAAGACTTTGCACGAAAAGTACGGGGGTGGGGGTACCTAAGCCAGCTTCTGCTCCTCAAGAGTCAGAGCCAGCTCCTCCCACTCCGACAGGAGCGCCGCCCGTTCGCCCCGAAGCCGGTCCAGCTCAGCCGCCGTCCGCTGAGACTCCTCCGCCGAGGTAAACACGCCCAGCTTCTCCTCAGCAGCAGCGATAGACCCTTCAAGCCGAGGAATCTCCTCCTCCGCAAACCGAAGCCGGTCCTCAAGCTGCTTGAGCTTGATCGGATTCAACCGCTTCACCGCAGGACCAGCAGGAGCCTCCGCGACAGCAACCGGAGCCTCAATAACCGCAACCGGAGCTGCAACCGCAGCCGTAAGCCCACTCGAGAGGGACGTAGCCACCTTCTCAGGCCCACCCTGCTTCCGCCACAGGTAGTCCTCGTAGTTGCCGGGATAGATATGCATCCGCCGGTCCTCCACCTCGAAGACCCGGGTGGCCAGCCCGTCGATGAAGTACCGGTCATGCGAAACGAAGAGCACCGTGCCGGTAAAGTTTTTGATCGCGTCCAGCAGAACATCTTTGGCGCGCAGGTCAAGGTGGTTGGTCGGCTCATCCAGCAGCAGCATATTGCTCGGCGAAACCAGCATCTTCGCCATCGCATACCGGTTGCGCTCTCCACCCGAGAGCACACCAAGCTTTTTGAAGACGTCGTCGCCGGAGAACATGAAGCAGCCAAGCAGACTGCGCAACTCAACCACAGGAACCTTGGTTGCCGCGCCGCTGATGTCGTCGAGCATCCCGGCGTTAGGATCGAGCACCTTGTACTGGTCCTGGGCGAAGAAGTCGACCAGAGCGTTATGGCCAAGCCGAATATTCCCGCTGGTCGCCGCTTCCTGCCCGCTCAGCAGACGGATGAGCGTAGATTTGCCCGCGCCATTCGCACCCACCAGCGCAATCCGGTCCCCGCGCTCGATGGTGAAGTTCAGGTCATCCAGGATGAGCTTCTCGCCCCCATCCGCCGTCGGATAGACCTTCCTCAGATTCTGCACCTCGATCACAGTACGACCCGATGCCGGGGGCTGGGGAATCGTAAAGTGAATCGTCGCCTCCTCCTCCGGCACCTCGATTCGCTCAATTTTTTCAAGCTCTTTGATCCGCGACTGGACCTGTTTCGCTTTGGTCGCCTGGTAGCGAAACCGATTGATAAATGCTTCAAGCGCATCAATGCGATCGCGCTGGTTCTTGTACGCCGACATCAGCTGCGTGCGACGTTCTTCCTTCTGGGCAACATACTTCTCGTAGTTGCCGTGATACGTGTGCATCCGCTTGTTCCAGAGCTCGATCGTCTTGTTGACCGTGACATCGAGGAAGTAGCGGTCGTGCGAGATCAGGATGAACGCGTTCGGATAGTCGTGAAGATAGTTCTCCAGCCAGTTCCGCGACTCGAGGTCAAGGTGATTAGTCGGCTCGTCCAGCAGCAGCAGCGAAGGCTTCTGCAGCAGCAGCTTGGCCAGCGCAATCCGCATCTGCCAGCCGCCCGAGAACTCCTCGGTCTTGCGCTCCCAGTCCTCCTTGGAGAAGCCCAAACCCCCAAGAACCGCTCCAACCTGAGCGTCGAGCGTATAGATGTCATGAACGTGAAGCTGGTCGGCAATGTCGGAGTAGCGCTCGGCCGCAGTCATGTACTCCTTCGACTTGGGATCCGCCTCCGAGAGCGTATGCGTAAGCTCAATGGACTCAGCCTCAAGCGCATGCAGATGGTCGAAGACGGAGAGACACTCGGCGAACACGGTCTTCCCTCGAAGCGCAAGCCCGTCCTGAGGCAGATAACCAAGGGTCATTCCCTTGACACGAGTAAGCTGGCCGTAGTCGAGGGACTCGACCCCGGCCAGTATCTTTAGCAGGGTAGACTTGCCGGTACCGTTACCGCCGACAAGGCCAGTGCGCTCGTCCGGCGTAATCAGCCAGTTAGCGTCTTCAAATAGGAGTTTTTGGCCGAAGCGTTTGCCGGCAGCTGAGAGTTGGAGCATTCCTCCTCTATTTTCGCATTGTGGAGCCAAAGCGTGGATTTCTGCCGATCCGCTAATAGTCGCGACGCTTCACTACAATCTCTGGATGGATAAAGATACGGAGCAGGATCCGAGAGTGTATTTCGCGGCGGAGAGAACCTTTTTAGCCTGGATCCGGACAGGGCTCGGCTTGGTGGGCGTTGGTTTTGCCGTGAGTCGATTCGGGCTGTTTCTACGGCAGTTTAGCGTCAGCGAATTACATCATCCCATGCAGACGACAGGCCTATCTGTCTGGTCAGGGGTGTCTTTAGTAGCTCTTGGCGTGATAGTGATCGTCAGCTCTATCGTGAGGCACATCCAGCTAGTGCGTGAGTTGAGCTCTGGCACATGGAGACCGGGGCGCGTGTCGAAAGACGCAGTTGTCCTTGGATTGCTGCTGGCTGCGGTCGGGACCGGCATGTGTGTCTATCTGATTCTGGTGCAATAGAAGACCTGGATGGTGAAGCAGGAAGAGACAACTGCGAAGCGCTCTGCTACTGTCAATCTTGGGAGCTTGATGTCTGGACACCCACAACTTTTCCCGGATCGTGAACCGGCTGTGATGCGCGCGGCGGAAGACAACGCCGAACCAGCAAGAAAAGCCGCCCCAGTGTGGCTGCAACGGCTGTCGCTGTTTGTCCTGGTGCTGTTCTGCGTGTATCTTGGCGTGCTGGTGATGGTGCTGCCCTGGTGGACGCGGGTGTGGGACCACAACATGTTTATCCAGGCCCGCCCTTGGCTCGCAACGCTGCTGCACAACGGCGCAGTGCGAGGGATCGTCTCCGGCTTGGGACTGCTGGATATTTGGATTGGCGTCTCCGAGGCGGTCCACTATCGTGATTACCGCGGATAGCACCCAGAAATAGACGAAACGAGTGAATCGAGACAAGGCCATGGACCGAGAGACACCTGAAGCGCTGCAATCAGCGCCACTTGCTTATGAGAACCCCGATTTCCTCAACTCCCCCGATGGGCGGATTCTACGCATCATGGCGGAGTACCAGGAACCGATGATGCGGTTCCGGCGCGAGCGGGTGCAGGACACGGTGGTCTTCTTCGGCTCGGCCCGCTTTCGGGCACTGGATGTGGCGAGCGCTGAACTTGAGCTGCTGGCGAATACCGGTGCGACGCAGCCTGCTCCAGCAGAAGAGCAACCGTCGCGGCCCGAAGAGATTGAGAGCGGAGAGGTGAGCGCGCAAAAGCTGCAGCTAGCGAAGGCGGCAGTAGAGATGGCCGCTTTCTACGAGGACGCTCGGAAGTTGGCCGGGCTGATGTCCAAATGGGCGCAGTCATTACCAGGGCGTCGGCACCGATTCGTCGTGACCTCGGGTGGCGGGCCCGGAATCATGGAAGCAGCCAATCGCGGAGCCTATGAGGCCGGGGGGAAGACGATTGGGCTGAACATCAAGCTGCCGTTCGAGCAATACCCAAACCCGTACATAACGCCGGAGCTGAACTTCGACTTCCACTATTTTTTTATGCGGAAGTACTGGTTTGCATATTTGGCGAAGGCCCTGGTGGTGTTTCCGGGTGGATTTGGGACTCTGGACGAGATGTTCGAGGTACTAACGCTGGCGCAGACGCACAAGCTCGCGAAAAAAATTACTGTGGTGATCTACGGGTCAGAGTACTGGAAGAGCGTGATTAATCTGGATGTGCTGGCGGAAAAGGGTGCAATCGCCAAGGCGGACCTTGATCTGTTCCAGTTTGCCGATACTCCCGAGGAGGCCTTTGAGATATTGAAGAAGGGGCTGACGGAGAACCACTTGCAGAGCGAGTACGAGCGGAATCTACGCCAGAAGTGGGAGGCTGAAGGGCCAGCTCCAAGCGCGCAGGAGATTCTGGGACCGGATATTGCGAAAACCCGGTAGACGGGCATTATCTGTAACCTGTCTGGTTACTGGGTTTGCAGATATTGAAGCCCCATTGTTGGTGCAGTCACACGGCTGTCATTTATCGGCCCCATACTGACCCCGAGGGAGCCAGAAATGGGGGTCGCGATGAGCCAGTCGAGTGTCTCGTACCTGTGGAGGGAGCCGGATGCGGCAAAGAACTTCAAGACCGGCGTTTCGCTGCACAGCCACACGAACCAGTCAAAGGAGACTCTGGATTTTATCTCCGAGCTGTCGAAGGACTGGGGGATACTACAGCCCGTAATGCGGTGGTGTGAGGCACGTAGCCACCGACTCTCGGGGATTCAGCCGGACTATGTACGCAGTTACTGGACTCCGCCGCTGACGCCCAGCCTGGCGTTCGACCTGGAGAGATGTCAGATAGAGGAGAAGCTGCAGTTGCCGGGTCTGGTGTCGATTACGGACCACGACGACATCACTGCGCCGCTGCTGCTGCGGTCACTGCCTTCCGCACGGTATATTCCGGTGTCGGTGGAGTGGACGGTGCCGTTTGGGACGACGGCGTTTCACTCTGGGCATCCACAACTTGCCTAGCGCGACGGGCGTGGCCTGGATGGACCGGATGCGGGAGTTTACCGCGATGCCGGTGGACACAAGGGCTCCTGAGCTTCTTCGGAAGATGTTGGCTGAGCTGGATGAGTTACCGGGCGTGCTAATCATCTTCAACCACCCGATATGGGACTTGTACCGCGTGGGCAAGGAGCGGCATGAGGTCTTTGTAAATGAATTTTTGGCCAGATATGGACAGTATGTTCATGCTCTGGAGCTGAACGGATTGCGGAACTGGAAGGAAAACCGTGAGACTGCAACATTGGCGAGCAAGTGGAACCAGTTGGTGATCAGCGGGGGCGACCGGCACGGGGTGGAGCCGAATGCGAATGTGAACCTTACGCGAGCGGAGAGCTTTACGGAGTTCGTGCACGAGGTGCGGCGCGAGCGCCAGAGCCATGTGCTGTTTATGCCGCAGTATGCGGAGCCGTGGAAGCATAGAATCCTGCAATCGACGCTGGACGCGATTCGGGACTATCCACACTTTCCGGAGGGGTCGAGGCGGTGGGACCAGCGGGTGTATCACCCTGACCGCAAGGGTGATATGCAGCCTTTATCGGAGCTGTGGAACCACGGAAGAAGTCCCCGATTCGTCCGTGGCATCCTCGCAACGGTTCGGATGATGGGCGCGGCGCCACTGTCGCGCGGGCTGCGGTTGGCATGGAACGATTCGGGAGAGATGCGCGCAACGCTGTCCAGGCAGGAGGCCTGATCGAGCGGGAAGGCGCATCTGGTTGCATTGAATTTTTCTATCCAGGGTTGGCAGGGTGCGGGGTAGTCTAAAGCGATGCGTGTACCGCGTGTTGCCTACTTTCCGGACTCCTTCCACGAGGTCAACGGGGTAGCGCATACCAGCCGCAACTTCGTTGCCTATGCCGAGCGGCATGGGTTGCCGTTTCTATGCGTACGCGCAGGCGGCAGGGCGACGGCATCCGAGCAAAGCGGGGAATTGAGGACTCTAGAGCTAGGGCGCAGTAGGGCATCGGTGCGGATGGAGAAGGACCTGGAGTTCGACTCACTATTCTGGCGTCATTCCGGAATAATTCGGCGGGAGCTGGAGCGGTTTAAGCCGGATGTGATTCACATTACCGGACCAAGTGAGTTGGGGATATTTGGTGCCTATTTTGCTTGGCAGATGGGGATTCCGTTTGTGGCGTCATGGCACACGAATGTCCACGAATACGCGGCGCGTCGTATGGCATGGCTGACGCAACGGATAGGCGAGCGGCGAGGCAAAACCGTGGAGCAGGGCGTCGAGTCGGGGGCGTTGTGGGCGACCTCGCAGTTTTATAAGCTGGCGCGAGTGCTGTTCGCTCCAAATGACGAGCTGTGCAAGATGCTAGAGCGATCAACGGGCAGACCATGTTACCTGATGCAGCGCGGCGTCGATACTGAACTGTTTTCTCCGATGCGGCGGACCCGTGCAGCGGGTGATGACGCGGTTGTGTTGGGTTATGTCGGGCGGCTTTCTGTGGAGAAGAATGTTGCGCTTCTGGCGCGGGTTGAACGGGAGCTGGCTGCGATGGGTGTGAGCGGAGTACGGTTTCTGATTGTGGGACATGGGAGCGAGGAGTCAACGCTGCGGGCGGGGTTGTCTCGAGCGGAGTTTGCCGGCGTGCTGCGCGGGACGGCGCTGGCAGAGGCTTACGCCAACATGGACCTGCTGGTGTTTCCGTCGCATACGGATACGTTTGGGAATGTAGTGCTTGAGGCGTTGGCGAGCGGGGTGCCTGCGGTGGTTACTCCTGATGGTGGGCCGAAATTTATTGTGCGGGATGGCGAGACTGGGTTCGTGGTGCAGGATGATGGATTTGCCCGGGCGGTGGCGGTTCTTGTGCAGGATCGAGCGCAACTGGAACGGATGAGGGTGAATGCGCGATCCTATGCGCTGGGGTGCAGCTGGGACACGGTGTTCGAGCGGGTTTATGCGGGATATGAGACGGCATACGAGGCGGAGGGTTAGTAGCGTAGCTCTCCGATGTAGACGCCGTAGGGTGGGATGGTCATGGATTCGAGATGCATGGGGCCGGTTGCGTTGTCGGAGCGCAGGATGGCGCGAAGGAAGCTACCCTTGAGGCGCAGGCGCTGCATGTCGTCCTTGAGCGAGAGCTGAGCGGGCTGCGCGGAGAGATTGCAGATGACGACAATTGCCGGTGAAATCGCGGTGACTGCCTGGGGTTTGCGGACCCAGGTGAGGACGTTCTGGTCGTCGTGATTGAGGGTGATGTTGGCTCCGGCGTTGATGGTGGGATTGCTGTGGTGGAGCGCGCTGAGCTGGCGATACCAGTTGAGGAGAGACTGCGGATCGGCGTCCTGGAGTGCGACGTTGGGGTTGGCTGGGTCCGGTGGGGGTGCGGGTTTGCCCTTTGCTGGAGCGGGTGGAACGTCCCAGTGGATGGCTGTTGCGGGGTCAGAGTCGGCGGGGAGGCCTAGCTCCTGGCCGTGGTAAATGAGGGCTGCGGAGCGGGTGGTCAGGAGGATTGTGGCCACAATTTTGGCGATTTCCAGCTTGTGTTTGCCGTCGCCGAAGCGGGTGAAACTGCGTGGATAGGCTGGGCCGTCGGTGAGGAGAACGGGCATGTTTCGGCTGGATTGCAGGGTGTCTTGTGTGGCTTCGATTGTGGTGCGGATTGCGGTGGTGTTGAGTTGGGTGGATGTGGCGAGGGTTGGGTTTAGAAGGAGCTGGGGAGTTTCGCGTGTGGATGTGGACCTTGGCTGCGGGTCGGGGGTTGCGTCGGTGATGAGGATGCGTTGGCCTACGTAGCTGCTGGTGAGTTTGCGGAGGTCGGCGATTTGGGATGTTGTTGTGTTCGTTGAGGTTATATGGAAGCCGGCTATGCCTCGGCTAAGCCAGAAGCGGGCTGTCGTGGTCAGGTCGGGGGTGTGGGGATCCATCTCGAGGAGGACTCGGATGTTGTTGCGGCTGGCCTGGTGGATGAGGTCGTCGAGATCGTCGAGGGTTCCGAGGGTGGGGTCGATGGTCTGGGCGTGGGCGGGGTCGGTCTGGAGAGGAGTGAGGAGGAGGGCGTCGATGCCGAGGGAGTGGATGTAGTCGAGGCGCTTGGTGATGCCTTGTATGTCGTTGAAGCCGCTTGGGTTGGCCTGGTAAATGACGGCGTGCTTCCACCAGGGGCTGGCGCTCATGCCGGAACCGACCCAGCCGGGACGGGCCAGGGTTTGGGAGAAGGCGGGGGCGGAGAGGAGGAGGGTCAGGAGGACGGCGCGGCGGGAGGGCATGGGCGGGTTTCGGTCTCCGGAGTTGTTGAAATGGTAGCGGATTTTTTGGGGCTGGTGGAGGTGGTGTTTTATTGGGTTTTTTGTAAAAACCGATGGATAGCTCGCGGTAAAAAGTGTGGCAATCGTGGTGAGCGGATGGTAAATGGTGGATAGGAATTTGCACCGTTTTTGGTGCAGGTGAGGATGGAGGCTGTTACGAAATCTGCTGGACACAAGGTTACGGTCCGCGCAGATGCGGAACGAGCCCGCGACCAACAGGTTGCGGTACTCTCTGGCGGAGGCAGTTCTCGGCGACTTGGTCAGTCGGGGCAGGACCTCAACCCGAACTTGCCGGAAATGCGACTTTCAAGGCATTAATTGCTCTTTGAGTTCCCTGCTTATCGGCCGTCACCCGTAACTGCTTGAGTCGTGGTCGGATCGAAGAAGATATAGTGCGGAGCCCAGCAATCTGTCCGCTTGGTCGCCACATAAGTGCCGCAGACCTCACATTGCAGGTTGGGTCCGTTACCGCCGTCCAAGCCGCAACAACCCTGCAGGCGGCCGTAGTCGGAAGTCAGCTGCGTGTCGGCGATGTTTGCGATGAAGCTCCCAATATTGGTGTCGAAGTAAAAGGACTTTTCCGCCCGCATCAGATTTCCACGGGCAAGAAATTCCTCCTCTACGGCATCAGCCCGCGGATCGAATGGAACCAACTGCAGTTCTGTGGTGAATCGCGTGGAGCACTGACGGCAGACCGGGTGCATGGCATTCTCCTCCGATTACAGAAGCCCATTGGACAGCCGACAGGGAATGGTGGAATACTCGCTGGCACTGCTCAAGAGTTCGGGCCTGATCGTGAATACTTTCTCCGAGAGGCTCTACAAAATGGCGTTTAAAAAAATTCACTAAAGATTCTAAAGAGGTGATGAAGAGTTAGCTATGCGTATAGAACAACATTGTCTATTAAAAAACCACTGGCTCAGGAAGCAGGAAAAATATGGTATGCAAAATTTTAGACAAGGCGTTCCTTTCCGCATCGGAAAGAACTATATCTTCATTACGCACATCTTTCGTTATTTATACGGTTGAGCGCTTATGGCCGCCACCAGTAGGGAAAAACGATTCTCTTACAGGTGTAACCGCAAACGGCAGCGGAGAATTGCAATATAAACCACCTTCGACTACCCAAATTGGGGGACCAGTCCATCCTCCGACACCTGCATCTTTCAATGGAGTCGTTCCATGCAGCTTTACCCTGACAGCTGAAGACGGTTCAACATCGTTAAAAAAGAAAATGTAACAGTAAAGATCGCAGCTCCGTTGATCGCGGCTCCGGTTGGCTCTTACACAATCTCATTCGTTTCCGTAGAGAATATCTTGGGGCCACTTTACAGGGATCTTTTGTACGGCAATTTCACACCATTAACATGCCCTGATCAGCCTCAACTCGGCGCCCCACTCACTAATTCGATTCATGGTTTGCTCAATGACAGTCCACTCTCTCCTGTAACAATGTACATAGATCTTCAATGAAAACACTTGAATGGAACTGCGTCTGCGGCCTAAATTCTGTTTCACGTCGAGCACATGAAGGAGCTTTTCTAATGGCGTTGACTAGTGTCGTTCACAGCAGGAGGTCAACGCGGCCCGTCGCGCCGCGCGAAAGGCTAGCAAATAGAGAGTAAAGACGGCGCAAATATTCATGACTTCTTACGTCTATTCGGCGTACGGGTATTCATATTCCACAAAAGCGGTGTAGGAGGAGATCATGGCTTGGACTAAGGAAGAATGTAGCTTGGCTAGGGAATCGTTAAATCAGCAGGAAATCAGTTTTCGCAACGCAGAGAAGATGCCGAACAGCCCGACGAAGAATGAGCTGTTAGAATTTTTTGCAACCGGAATCCAACGTCTGCAGGCATTAATTGACAAAAACTGCCCCCCGCTCCCCCCGAAGTAAGGTTTCCTCAGGTTCTATGGGTTCTTGTTGTCTGAAACTGCACTTGGCGTCATTATGATGGGCGCTGGCATGGCCACTATCCGTGCTCTTGGGCTAATAATGGTTGGGTTTGGAGCACTGCTGCTAGTGATTCCGTATCAGGTCGCAAGGTCCTACATTGGCCGCTATCGTACGATGGGCAGCATCCGCACAACCCAAGGAAGAACTTCGGCAGACGAGCGTCCAGATTATTGAGTGTCGAGCAAGGGAATGGCAAAAGCCGTTGCGAACGAAGATCCTTTCGATGGTGGTAATCACTGCTGTCCTCAGCGTGTGGTGGATCAGAGTCGCGCTGCAGCATCATTCTAGACACGCCTGTGGACACTTTTTGCGATCTATTCGATCTGGATTCAATTTCGCAAACCGAAAGCCTCTCAGCCGCAGACCTCAGACCCGTCTGCGGGCACGCAAACCTGACATAGGTACGTTTTCCAACGAAAGCATTGATGTTGTTGCTCGGCGTCGAACTTCTCGCAAAACCATGCCAGCTCAACCGGTCGATGCAACACTATCTTAATCAGCTGATCCACAAATGCTTACCCTAAAGAATCGATCTGTTTGGTTGATGTGGCCAAACCTAGCCAGGCTAAGGTTCCGGCTGATCTAGCCCTAGCCAGCGCTTTTAGCTTTTGTCTTCAATGAATGTGGGTCTGAGCCGAGTGTTGCGTCGACCCATTGAGACCACCGACGTTTTCGGCAACTTCACATTCTGATCCCGGTCTACGATGGCTTGTAGATGAGGCCGATAGCTGCGCCGACGATGACCCACTGAATGAAGTAGGCGATGCCCTGATAGAGCGTGAGCGTGAGACCGATGTTCAGATTGACGTAGTTGTGAATGACGAAGGTGCAGACCGAGAACATGCCGATGAGTGCGCCGAGGTATACGCCGGAGGCGATGCCACCACCTGCAGGATAAATTCTTGCGTAGAGAACGGCGACGACCACGATGCTGATCAGGATGGCGACCGTGCCGTAGGGCATAACTTTCATAATGCCGTCATGCGAGCGGTAGACGTTGGGGTACTTCATGAACTCGGACTTCATGGCTGGCAGAGCACCGAATATGGCGAAGCCGTAGACAAAGTAGGCGACGGTAGCGCCGAGAGACGCGAGAGCGATGCGGGAGTAGTTCACGGCATTCCTTTGGAAGCGGGACTGGGCTCGCGGGGAATTTTATATTGTTGGTGATCCAACTTGGAATGAAGTTGGGAATTTCACGATGGCGAAGGAAGCGGCTTTGTCTGGGTCCGCTGATGCTGGGCCGCCTCGTCCAAACATGACAGGGCTCAAACCTATAGGTTAGTGTCGATAATCGGGAAGAGTGACGGCAGATGTTTCGGTCTATGAATGGCGATGATGAAATCCTCTCTCTTTAATCCAGGTTTCGATCCCACAATACGATCACGGAGGTCGAGTCTCGCTTCTCTCGCTTTCATCCTGCCGATACTTTTGTGCGGCTGGACCAGGGCGCAATCACCTCAGAAAGTGGTTACGCTTAGCGGGTTCGTCCGCGATGAAATGGGGGTTGCAGTTCCAGGTGCTCTTATCGGAGCAAATGGAAGGTCTACAGTGTCGGATGCGACGGGGGCCTATCTGCTAGTTGTTCCTGCCGGGTTGACTCGCGTTGTGGTAAGCGAACATGCGCGACAAAGCTTAAGCTTGGTCCTCGAGCTGACTCAGGATCGCGTGGTGGATATTCGTTTGGGAGCAGGGGATAGCATTACTGTCCACGCGGAGCAGGACACGTTGAATCCGGACCCATCCACGAAGGGGTATACAACCTCAGAGCTACTTCAGGCGAATCCGGGGCGGCCTGGAGTACCGTTTTCGATTCCGGGACTGCCCGTGGAGACGGCCTCCGGGGGCATCAAGGCGCCGCAGTACTTTGCCCCTGGTGTGGCAGGAGATCATGGAGAGCCGATCGCACAGTTCCTACAGATTGACGGCTTTCTGCTGCAAAACAACCTGACGGCAAACGCACATGGCAACGGCTATGCGGACCCGAACTTTGTGATCTCCTCTACGATTGGTGGAGCGCTGGTGGACAACGGCGCCTTCAACGTGCGATATGGGGATCATTCAATCAATCTGGCTGTAACCTATGACCTCCGAAACAGAGTGACTCCATTTGTGCAGGCGATGACGAATGGTAAGGATGGTGGGATAACTGCCGGGTGGGGACCAAAGAATCCTGCAACACACGCGTGGGTGGCGGCAGAAGGGCTTTGGGGCAACGGCTTTCTGGAGCGGCCGGAGGAGCGACAGCAGTACAAGCTGAACGGATACCGCGAGTGGAAACCGGGGCAGCATCAGCTGGCTATATTTGGTGCGGCCTATTACGGATTCTCGCGCATTCCAGGATTGATTCCGCTGGACGTGCCGGTGCCGGGCGACACGATCGACAATCGCCAGGCAGACTTGACGCATACAACCATAGCGCTGGCGACAGATCAGTGGGCGATCTCAAACAAGCAGTTGTTGACGAGCGGCGCCTACTTTCGAACGTACAGCCTGAGTCTGAAGTCGAATTTTGGTGATGGGCTAATCCAGCAGAGTGAGTTTCGGACAGTAGCAGGTGGGAGTTCGGAGTACTCGACAGCCTTGGGTCAGCAGTGGAGTTTGCTCGCTGGTGTGAGCGCAAGACGGGACGCTCCGGGCGGACTAAACCTGGCGCGAGCTGACGACCAGGGAGTGTTTCATCTGGTAACAAGTAATGATCTGACAATCACGGATTTGTCGCCGTATGCGGCTGTGAACGGGCAATATGGCCGAGACCTTCAGGTATACCTCGGTATACGAAGAGACCAAATCCTGTTCGACAATACGGACCTGTTGCAGCCTGCGAACTCATTCAACCAGTGGACTGGGGCAACGAGTCCGAAGGTAAATGTGACGTTGGGTCGCGTCGATGCTCCGGTACTACCCCAAGTGGCACTCAGTTACGGGAAGGCATTCCACGCGAACGATCCACGCATCGGCAATGGAAATGGCGAGGGAGATGACCAACGAGGGGATCTGGTCATCCAGGCGCGCGAATACCAGTTGCTTGCAACCAAGGTGGTTGCGAACACGGAAGTACAGTTGACTCTGGCGCGGGTCAGTAACTCGGCTGAGTTGGCGAAGATCGATCCTGATACCGGTTTGCAGGAGAATCAGGGCCCATCGTTGAATCGGTATCTTAAGCTGTCAGTGCTGGGGCGGCCAAGGCGGGGGATGTGGCAGATATCGTGGGCGCAAGCAGATGCGCGAAACCGAGACGATGGGACCCCGGTGCCCGAAGCTCCCCGGATGATTGTCGATGCGGTGGGATCTTTGAATCAACTACCGTGGAACCTCGGCGCTCAAGCCGAGTACGAGTATGTAAAGGCAAAGCCGCTGGGCGATGGATTTACCGGTATGCCGTTGCAGGAGATTCGAATGGCACTGCATAAGAGCTTTATGGATGGACGCTGGCAGGTGTCACTGAATGGCCAATTAGTAAATGGATTTACAGGCCAGACAACGCAGGTGATGGCAGTGGGAAATGAGACGGTGCCGAAGGAGCGAGTCGTTGGAGTTCCAACCGCGTCGTATGCAACTGTTTCGGTGCTCTATTCCTTTGGCCGCTGAGTAAAGTCGCGCCTCGTTTGAAGCCGCCATGGCGTCGATATAGCTCGAACCGAGACTCGCTGCGGAGCAATTGGCTTTTCGCCGTCAATTGGAGATAACAGCCACGAGCCAATGCACTCATTGAGACTTTGTCGTTACCAAACGTCGGGCTGAAGTTCACGTAAATTGGGGTTTTCGGAAACTTCACATTCTGATCCCGCCCCGAAGGCAGGCCTTGGAAATTGTATGGTCCGCCGCCAGATTGCAAGCAGAATCGTTGTCGTGGGTGGTTTGGTCTGCGCAAATGTATCCGGCCTGTTTGTGGAGGTAAGCTCCTGGCCATAATGGAGTCCGCGCATCGCTAGTCTACAAAGACAGTCGAACTCAAGAAGTTCGCATTTCCAGACAGACTTGAGCAACGCCGGTTTTGACCGTTCACACACACATTGATCTGTCTCGCAAACCCGAAGGGTGGTTAAACATCGTCGCAGCAGGAGGGTTGGGAAAGTGGAAATCGTGTCTCTGATTTCCAAGCCCGCTCAACGGGCGTCTTTTCCTGCCCTCGTCTTAGGCAGCCGTCAGCTCAGGGGCGGAGTAATGGCTACCTCGAGTCAGGATCGCCCAGGCAATGCGCGCCATCTTGTTAGCCAGGGCGACTGCCGTCACGTTGTGATGCTTTCGCTTCGATAGATCAGCAATCCATACTCCCAGAGCTGAAGGATTGCGTTCGACCTGCATCATCACCGATCGAGCACCATGCAGCAACATGCGTCGCAGATACTCATTTCCTTGCTTGCTGATGCCTAATAACTTCGGCCTGCCACCGGTAGAGTGTTGACGTGGAACCAGGCCCAGCCATGCAGCCAGATCCCTTCCTTTTCGAAAGGTGATTGCATTGCCGACCGACGCTACCAGTGCCGTCGACACTAACGGGCCGATGCCGGGGATCTCCATCAACCGACTGCAGGCATCATCCTGTTTCGCAATCCGCTGCAGTTCGGCGCTTGCTTCCTCAATCCGCCTTTCGAGTTCATCCCACTCGTGCTTCAACTCCAAAAGCAAACCTTGCGTCCGCCCTGAGAAGGAGCAATTGCCTTCTCCGAAAATGATTTGCAGCTGCGCAGCCAGATGAGAAGGCCCCTTGCGCATCGTGATGCCGCGTTCGAGCAGGAAGCCGCGCATCTGGTTCATGACCGCAGTGCGCCTTGCTACCCAACGATCGCGCACCCGGTGTAGAGCCTGGAGATCCAGCTGCTCATCAGTTTTGATCGGCACGAAGCGCATCGTCGGTCGCTGCACGGCTTCCGCGATCGCTTCCGCGTCCAGGTAGTCGTTCTTATTCGTCTTGACATAGGGCTTCACGTACTGTGCCGGCATGAGCCTGACGTCATGGCCTTGTTCCCGCAGGGCACGAGCGAGGTAGTGCGCGCCTCCGCAGGCTTCCGTTCCAATCAGGATCTGCTGTCGGTTCGCAGTAAAGACTAGAAGCTGCTTGCGAGAGAACTTCTTGCGCAGCACGATCTCGCCTCGTGCGTTCAGCCCGATAACGTGAAAGGTGGTTTTGCTTAGGTCAATGCCGAGTGTTGAGATTTCCATGGTAAGCCTCCTACCCGCCAAGATAATCCTGCTGTAGAACAAGCGGCGGACCATTCCAGTAGACAGAGTATGGAAAGCATGGAAAGCCATGAAGCCGGCTTTCCACCCTTCCCACACTCTTTGGAAATCCCTGCAGGATTCCCACATTACCACGGCCTCGACGACGGGTTAGGTGTTTAGAGCAACGGCGAAGAGCGGCCACAACCTCATTCAAGCCTCGACTCCGCAAGGGGCTTGGAGTGCGCGAAGTTGCAGTCGTGAAGAGGGTTCCGCATCCAACGTGAGGCGCGCCTTGTCAGGCCGCAGAGAGCGCACTGATCGTAACGTAATATCCATCGGGATCTCGGAGCGAGAACTCCATGGTTTGCGTGTTCGGGTTCATGTGTGGCTCCTCTTCGAGCGGAGTGCCGAGAGAGCGTGCCCTTTGAAGAGCCAGGTCGAAATCATCAACGCGGAAGAACAACAGGAGTCCATTGCCGGGCGTTCCGTGATCAGGGCTCATCAAGGAGGGATGCTCGTGAGCGCCCCACTGGTGGAGGCAGAGCAGGACAGTTCCATCTGAATCGAGGATTTGCCCAAAGTAATCATGGGCAGGAAGAGTGGCCGGCTGACCGAACAGCGACTGGTACCATTTCAAACTGCCCGACACGTCGCCTACTCCTATGATCGTCCAAGTGCGCTTCATCGGGTTCCCTCTGCGGACAGATTCCTGTTTAGACCGACCTTGATACAACCGGCCGTGGACGGCCTAAAACGAAGTCGTTGCCGACAACCCATTGTGTCACTGAAACTTATTACTCGACAAAAGTTGGGTTTGCCGGAAGGGGTCTTTTGGCTGATACCATGCTGGCCATGAACAACATTGCGCCATTCCTCTGGTTCAACGACAACGCCGAAGAAGCCGCCGAGTTCTATCTGAGTGTCTTTCCGCATGCGCGCAAACTCGATGAGGTGCGCTCCAAAGGTGTCGGTCCGTGGCCCGTGGGTAAGATTGCCACAATCACGATCGAGCTTGAGGGTCAGGAGATGGTGTTTCTCAACGGCGGCCCCGCTTATCAGCTCAACCCCGCTTTCTCGTTCTTCGTCCGCTGCGATTCGCAGGAAGAGATCGACAGCTATTGGGACAAGTTGATCGAAGGCGGCAAACCCATGGCGTGCGGCTGGCTCACAGACCGCTTCGGCTTGTGCTGGCAGATCGTGCCACGCAATATCGGTGAGTTGATCAGTCATCCCAAAGCCATGGAGGCCATGATGGGGATGATCAAGATGGATCTGCCCGCGCTGGAGGCCGCTGCACGCGAGAGCTGAGAGCCTTCGCTGGTCATTTCCAGTCGGAACCTTGGTGGGGTTGAGATTGGAGCAGCAGGGTGTCAGCTCACGCCACCGTTGGCAGCGCGTCTACACTATCAATGGCGGCCAACTCCGCTGGACCTCCTCCGACCCGGCCCGCCCCGGAACACCCGAGGACCACCCGACCCATGCAGCAGCCCCTTCCCACCGGCGCCCCCACTCTCACCGCTCCGAGCTTCTATATCATCGGCCGCCAGCCGCTGAGTGCGCGGGCCATCCTGCTCGCTACCGTGGCCGCCTTCGGTGCGCTCTCCCTGGTCCTCTATGCCCTGGGTCACACAGGACATGTGCATCTCACCTCTGACAACTCTGGCGCTGCTCGTTCCGCCAGCGCCGGAGCCGCCTCGGCTGCCGATGAGAAAGATGATCCATCCCAGATCGATACCATCGTCCTTGGTGATCCCGCCGACGCTCCTGTGCCCGCCCGTCGGGGGGACCACGTCAGCCCCGTTCACCCGACCATTCTCGTTCACCTGCCCCGCTTCGGCGACCAGGTGGGGCTCATCCCCGACACTCCCGCCGGCCGTCTCCTCTACGGCTGGCTTGCCGCATTCAACCAGGCAAGCTATCCCGCGCTTGGCAACGCTCTGCCTAATGTCGCGCTCGCCTCTGCGGCCGCTGCACAGATCGAGCTCCGGCAGCAGACCGGCGGCTTCAACCTGCTCTCTGCCAAAGAGGTCCAACCTGGCGTTCTGGTCTTCCGACTCCGCGACCAGACCCCATCGGCGAATGAGGTCCTCGGCACCCTCCAGGTGCGTCCGAACTCCAGCCCTGCCGTCATCGCGAGCTTCAGCCTCCGTGCGGTTTCGACACTTCGACAGGACGCCGCCACTGTGGCTGCGCCATAGTTGACAGTCTCACCGCGAAGCCCGACTTGAGGGACAGCCGTTGCGCGAATCCTGACTCGGGTCTAACGAGAGACACCCTTCGGATAAGGGAAGAACAATTCGTTGCCGTCGGGATCTTTGATGATCATCGTGTCGTAACCCCACCAGCCATCTACGAGCGGCGCGCCTCGGTTCTCAAATTCTGCTCTGAGTGTTCGCAGTAACTCTATTTCCAGCGAAATAAACATGCGCCCACGCCCTGTCTTTTCGGGCTGTTGGCAATTGAGGAGGATTTCGCAATCCTCGCGATTGACCTGCCCGACCAGGATTTTGCCATCCTCCGCATAGTGGGACCCCAGGGTAAAACCGAGCTTTTCGGTGTAGAAAGCGATGGACCGTTCTACACTTTCGACGAAGAAAACAGGGCGTGAATACCAGACGTCCATGGACTACCCCCCTTGCTACTATAGGAGCAATCGAGGATTTTCATCAGCGAAGTGTTTCGCTTCGAGGAATTGGGACTCGAGCTCATAACACCAGGGTTCTACAGAGTCTTCTTCCGACACATGGAGATCGGAGAACTCAATGCGGAGCTTCGTTTCAGAGCTGCGCGGCGAGTCGTCTGAGCTTGCCGCGTGAATTCAGGCTATCAAGATAGCGGTGCGTGATAAGTAACGAAACGCCTTTTCCCGAAGTGCCGGTCACCGACGACTTCGACCCCGTCGTGTTATAGAACACGCCATCTTGAGAGACGACAGACAGAGAAGTATTACTTTCCGAGAAGCCTACTTCACTGGACTCTAGGCCGCGTTGTAGTCCGGTTGCTTATTTGAAGCTGCTCAGTTTGATTGTTTCAGGAACGATCCGCTCTCAGGCTTGTATGGGCCGATAGTCGTACGTGGACCGAGAGACGCAGGGATCGGGAGGGCTTGGCTTCGGTCGTTTCTCTGATCCTCGATCTCGACAGCAAACGCGGGCATCACGCTCGCGGACTCAGTCGCCGTAATGTAAGACTTGCCAGCGAGCGTTGCCGCGAGCTTCTGGAATGGTGCCTTATGGCGGTCGATTAGGACTGACAATGAAGCGAGAAAGCTTGCCGGGTCGGTATAGCGAAGCGTGTCGTACTGAAGGGTGCCAGCGCCGAGATTACCGGGTGGGAGGCCGGCTTCCTGTCGTGCCAGTAAGAGCCTCTGCACGCTCGTGAAACCTGGGAGAGCAGAGCAAGAACTGTTGCTGAGTGCGCGACGCGTGGTGATGGCGGGCTCGCCGGGAATGAGGACTCCTTCCGGCGGTCGTTGGCTGTGCCAGTGCTGTTCGACAACATATGTGTAAGGTTGCGGCCAGCCCGGCGCCGGTACGAGCCCGAACGAGTCTCCGCACATTCCGCCGGAGAACGTTCCATCGCGTTTCTGGTCATCCTCGGTCACGCTGACCTTCAGAGTGACGGTAGTCTCGTCGAGGAGGGTGGCTGTGAAGCCCGGTGGGGGCTGCAGGGCGAGGATGGCAGCCGCCATGTGGATCATCTGCTGGTGGTGCCAATCATACGATTGGTCCGATTTATCCCGGGTCTCATAGAGAGCGATTGCACGTTGCGAGCGCTCGGGTTCGGACATAGTGGCAAAGAGCGTCAGGGCCTGAGCTGGGAAGTCAGGCAGTACCGCGATGATGACTTCGAAGGGAACCGCTCCATGTAGTTGGATTATCGAGTCAAGAACAGACTGCATAGAATCCAGCTGTTGTTTCTGTTCAGGAGTTCTGGGAATGTAGTTGCCACGCACGTCGTACTCCTGGGGTGGAAGAGACCGATAGTTTTCGGCGAGACCCACAAGGACAGGCAGCTCATCTTTGTCAACAGACTTTGCAGCAAAGCTTGCTCCCCAAGCAACTATACGTGGATCCCCACCTCGCAGCCAGCGGTCGATCTCTTCATTCGTCGCTTGGCTTGGAACGATCTGGGAATGAGCGATGAGGGATACGAACGAGAAGACGGTCAGAGCGTAGATGTAGGCGTTCCGGGTGATGATCATGGTCCACTGTTCCCTCTGCAGGAGACTCTAAATGCGAGGCGGTGCTGAAAGACGTGAAGAGCCAGCTAAGTAACGATAAGCACGCATTTCGCCAACCGGCCCCATGCTCGGCTGACCTTACATGGAAATCCCTTCGGGATTCCCACATTACCACCGTTTCGGCGACGGGAGCTATTTCAAAAGAGTTCCAAGAAGCACCGCAAGGGGCTTGTAACGGATGTCTCAGGTCCACAACGTAACGCCGGTACACACAGAGCGAGCTAAGCTACGGCTCCAGCAGCTACCCACTCTCCGATCTCCCACAATCGTGAGTCACTTCCATCGGAACGAAGGGCAGTGGCCGTCGCCACCTCGAAGAACGTAGACTCGTCTTGAAGGTCCGGGCTCCGATTCGTCGCAGGGAGACACCGTATGGATGCAGATGAATCTGCGGCAACCCCAAAGCCGCAGATAGAAACGGCCGGAAGCCAGACGACATCGGCGGAACCCAACTCGCTCCCCGGCCGGGCTGGTGTTGGCACGATTATTGGCCTCTATCAACTGGTGCAATTGATCGGTGAGGGTGGGATGGGGGAGGTCTGGCTTGCAGAGCAGAAGGAGCCCGTCCGACGCCGTGTTGCCGTCAAGCTAATCAGGGCCGGTATGGATACGCGGGAGGTGATTGCGCGCTTCGAGTCGGAACGGCAGGCGCTGGCGTTGATGAATCATCCGTCGATCGCCAAGGTCTTCGACGCTGGCTCAACTGCCGAGGGCCGTCCCTATTTCGTGATGGAATATGTGGCCGGTTTGCCAATTACCACTTATTGCGATCGACACAAGCTTAATACCCGGCAGCGGCTCCGGCTTCTTATGGCGGTGTGCGAGGGAGTTCAACATGCTCATCAGAAAGCCATCATCCACCGTGATTTGAAGCCTTCGAACATCCTGGTCACAGAAGTGGATGGCAAGCCGCTCCCCCACATCATCGATTTTGGTGTGGCCAAAGCGACCACATGGCGTTTGAATGCAGGGACGATGCAGACCCAGATCGGCGCGCTGATTGGGACCATTGGCTATATCAGCCCCGAGCAGGCTGACTCTGGCGGGGAGGACATCGATACCCGAAGCGACGTGTATTCGCTTGGCGTGGTGCTCTATGAGTTGCTCAGCGGGACGTTGCCATTCGATTTTCGAAAGCTAGCCTACGATGAGGTTCTGCAGCACCTTCGCGAACAGGATGCGCCGAGCCCGAGCACCCGGCTGCGTACCCATGGCGAGGATTCTGTATCGACTGCAAAGAATCGCAACGAGGAGCTGCAGACCCTGATCGGTCTGCTCCGGGGCGATCTTGACGCCATCACCCTGCGGGCTGTGGAAAAGGACCGGGCACGACGCTACTCCACGCCGATGGAGCTTGCTGCCGATATCGGCAGATACCTTAAGAACGAGCCAGTTTTGGCGCATGCTCCCGGCGCTGTTTACCGCGCTCGCAAATACATCCGGCGGCACAGGCTTGGCGTCTCGTTAGTGAGCCTGCTGGTCCTTCTGGGAGTGATCTTTGCGATCGCCCAGACGATGGAGCTTCGGAGCATTCGGCGCGAACGAGACCGGGCGGACCGGATCACGGATTTCCTGACGAACATGTTCAAAGTCTCTGCTCCCAGTGAAGCGCGGGGCAACACCGTGACGGCGCGGGAGATCCTCGACAGGTCGTCAGACGAGATCGAGAGAGAACTGGACCGTGATCCCGTGCTTCGCTCGCAGCTGATGCTGGTTATGGCCAGGACCTACGAAAACCTTGGCCTCTTCTCGCGGGCACACGCGTTGCTGGAGCGGGTTTTGCAGGATCGGATCAAAACACTGGGCGCCGACAATCCGAAGACACTCGAGGCTAGCGCCGAGATGGGCTGGATACTCTATCGCGAAGGGCACGATGCCGAGGCCGAGCATCTGATCCGCACAACGATCGATACTCAGAGCCGCGTCCTGGGTCCGAACGATCCCTCCACTCTCGAGTCCAGGGATCGCCTTGCCCGGATCCTGTCGCAGCAAGCGCACTATGTCCAGGCGGAGAAAATCGAACGGGAGTTGATCGCTATCAGTAGCCGCCAGCAAGGCCCTGAGAATCCCCAGACGCTGCGATTCATGGATGGGCTGGCCAGAGCGTTGGCAGGACAGAATCGCTTTGCGGAAGCCGAGGCGGAGTATCGCCAGTTGCTCGATCTGAGACGCAGCAGCCTGGGCGCGGACCACCCGGATACTCTGGCGACTGTTCACGATCTCGCCACCGTGTACCTGAACCAAGACAGGTATGAGGAGGCTGAAAAACTATATCGGGAGAACCTGGAGATCCAGAAGCGCATCCTGGGTCCGGAGCATCCGGATACGGCAAACACGATGACGACACTCGCCAATACGATTCGATTCATCAATGGCCGCAATGCGGAGGCCGAAGGCCTGTATCGGAAGTCGCTGGAGATCGAGTTGCGGGCAGTGGGCCCGGATCACCCTTACACGACGCGCGCGCAGGAGGGGCTGGCGAATGTGCTGTCCGCCGAGCAGCACTATGCCGAGGCGGAGATGCTGATGCGGCAGGTTCTGGCCGTGCGGCAGCGTCTTCTCGGCAGCGAACATACGGACACTCTTCTGACGCAATACAATCTGGCGACGATCCTCAAGCGGGAAAAGAGATATGAAGAAGCAGAGGCGCTGATCCGGGGCACTCTGGAAACGCAAGCGCGTGTGTTGGATGCGGACGACCCCGACACGTCGGCGTCCAGGTCGCTTCTTGCCGACATCCTGCTCAGAGAGCAGCACCCTGAGGAGGCAGAGGAGTTCGCCAGACGCGCCTTCAACGTTCAGCTGCGAACGCTTGGCCCGCAACACCACGACACCCTTGAGAGTCTCGGATTTCTCGGGGAGACTCTGACCAGGACCGGGCGCTACGAAGAGGCGAAAAAGCTGTATACGGACACGATTGCCAGCATCGGCGCAGATAAGAGCTATGCAGCGCGCGAGGGCGTCGTTGACCTCTGGTACGATCTCGCCTGCATGGCAGTCCGTACCGGGCGTCGGGACGAAGCCATCCGTTATCTCGACCACGCCGTAGAGGCCGGCTATGACAATGCTCCGTTCATGCGCACGGACGAAGCTTTGAAATCGCTGCACAATGACCCGCGCTTCGATAAGCTCCTGGCAAGGGTAACGGCAGCCAGCCAGCAACCGGCGCCTGTGTCGAGATAAGGAGCCGCTGGATATCAGCATTCCCTCAGCGGCAAAAGCCCTAATAATTTATTGATTCCCTCCTGGGCGGCGGCGGGTTGCCCGAGCGAAGCAATGCGCGTGCGAATGCCCAGCTAATCTCTTGACCGGCCATTATTTCGGCGAATAACCACTGTCCTCCGGTGTTGGCCTCGAAGAACACATATTCGCCATCTCCCGTAAGCGCCAAGTCGCAAGCCGCGAAACGTAGCCCCAGCTTTTTCATGAGGGCGACGAGCGCAGCTTTGACCGAAGGCGGCAACTCGTGAGGAAGATACTCCCTGTGAGGATCAACCCTCCAATCGATGGGTGCGTCTTGTCGTTCTGTCCGGATCATGACAGGAAATACCTCGCCATCCAGAATGCTGACGCGGATATCCGCTATTTTTTTTATCTCTTCCTGGAAGATTACGGGGGCGTAAGAGATGGTCTCGAACTGCTGGAGGGCGTCCGCACTGATACGCTGCGTCGGGAAGAGCTGCCAATCCGCTGCGGTGAATGGTTTGTAGACGGTCTCCGGACCAGTGGCCTCGTAGAAATTACGAGCCTGGACAGGTGAGTTGGTCGCCATCGAGCTTGGAATCGTCAGGCCGACTTCAACAGCACACTGGAGCTGAAGAAGCTTATACGATGCCGCTCTGTCTGCGGCGATGGGATTGATCACCCGGTCGCCGAGAGAGTAGAGCCATCCCTCGAATGCCGCTCGCGACTCCGATGCGACGAAGCGGCGCAGATGCTCTTCCTGTACCTCGCTCGACGCGATGTAGCCTCTTGGCCGGCGCCACCATACGCCGAGCAGGTTCTCGTCGCTTAGTTCAAACTGATCGCGCTTTAATGTAAACGGCTGCGAGTCGCGATTTCCACGTGTTACGGTCAATTGCCATTGGCTCGGAAAGTCGGCGCAGTCCAGGATCACTGGCTCTGCATCGAGTTCTTCGAGCCGTTTTGCAACGACGCATGCATGCGGATCGTCCGCAGGAGCGATAATCAGCACCGCGGGGGATCGCTGCCCCCTCTCCAAGCCATTCGGATGTGCGCCGGTCATGCGATGGAATCGCAGGCTTCGGATGTGGTCTCTCGCATCGTATCGTCCTGAACATAGCGTCCGCCCAGGGCCCCTGGGCTATACTTGACGGACGCTATCGTTGTAGGGCAGGCCGTTTCGCTCGGTCCCCTGCCAATGCCACCTCCACCGATCATCAGATTCGGCAGCCCTATATTCTTGAAGTAGGCTTGCTCAGCATTCGGCGAGCGGGTTTCGTCGGCGGGGTAATCGAGCTCATCGACTCCTGCTTCAGCGCCGATACGGCAACTAATGGCCGTCCGACACGACGTTCCGCCTGCAGCGTGTAAGGATCCACAATGCCGACGACTTCGCCCTTCATCGTATCGACAAACGCGAGGACACCCGTATCCAGAAGATGCGTCATCTCGTTTGCCGGCGTGAAGCGGAAAAAAACCTGAATCTCCGTCTGACAGTTTCCTCGAAGCGCGAAGACTTCAACCAGTCGTTCTCCTGCGCTGAGCTTTGAGAGCACCACCTCTTGCATGCCCAGATCCCCAGCGGCAATGGCTTTGGCTACGAGCAACGGATCTGTGGACTTGGCAGATTGATCGCGCAGTGCGGCAACCTCCACCGTAAATTGGGCAAGAATCTCTTCTGGTGTTTTATCGTCAGGCATAGTCCTCACATCTCCTCTGATTGGGATGAGCCCGGGGACGGCAACGCGTAAACCACGCTAGGCCGCAATTACGTGACAATGTACGCCGCCGGTATGGTCACGTCAATCTACGTCGCAAACAAGGCCGCAGGGATGCGGAAAGTCATGCAATGGAATCGCAGGGATCGGCTGAGGCCTCCGCCCCGGTATCGTCAAAAAAAGGGCGCCCCTGACCGTAGCAGATCGTGACAGTCACAATATTTGTACCGCAGGCCGTTTCGGTCGGTCCCCTGCCAATGCCACCTCCTCCGATTATCAGGTTCGGCAACCCTATGTCCTTGAAGTAGGCGTGCTCGCGTTCCATGAGCTGCTGACTCATTGGACCCAACGACATCGACTTCAACGACGATACGGCAACCAATGGACGTCCGACGCGACGCTCCGCCTGCAGCGTGTAAGGGTCCGCAACGCCGACGACTTCCCCCTTCATCGTGTCCACAAACGCGAGCACCCCGGTATCCAGAAGATGCGTCATCTCATTGGCCGGCGTGAAGCGAAAAAATACCTGTATCTCTGTCTGACACAATCCTCGCAGCGCGAATACTTCAACGAGACGTTCGCCGGAACCAAGCCTTGAGAGAATCACCTGCTGCATGCACAAATCCCCAGCAGCTATGGCCTTGGCTACGAGCAACGGATCAGTTGACTTGGCCGATTGATCGCGCAGTACGGCAACCTCTGCCATGAACTGGGCCTCAATCTCTTTGGGTGTTTTATCGTCTGCCATAGTCCTCATGGGCATCTTAATGGGATCGTGGAGAAATCGTTCCGCATCTCAAAGCCGCAGGAATGCAAAAAAAGCATGCGATGGAATCGCGCCAGGGCCGCAATGAGGGGACAATTTACGCCGCGGGTATGCTCATGTCAATCTACGTCGCGGGCTATACTTCCGCGAATGGTTTGGCGGGAGGGTGAGGCTTATGGGTGTTGCGGCTGCGGATCAGATTCTTTACGGGATTGTGAGTGGGGCGGCTCCGACGACGATTGCGGATGTGCTGGGGACGATGCAGCGGATCGATGAGACGCTGCCGGACAAGGATGGGTTGAAGTGGTTCAACCGGCTCTACATGATGGTGACGCAGGAGGTGGACACGAAGCCTCCGGCGGGCGGGTGGAAGGATCCGGCGTGGCTGGAGCGTCTGGATGTGGTGTTCGCGGACTTCTACTTCAGGGCGATTGCGGCGTATGTGAGTGGGGCTGAGGATGCTCCGAATGCGTGGGACGCTTTGATGGAGGCGCGGTACCGGACGGGGATCGACCGGATACAGTTTGCGCTGGCGGGGATGAATGCGCATATCAACCACGATCTTGCGCTGGCGCTGCTGGAGACCGACTCGCAGAGGAATGTGGTTCCGAGCTTAGAGAGCCCGCAGCACGTGGACTATGAGGCGGTAAATGGGTTGCTGCATACGGTGATGCCGGCTGAGCTTCAGATGCTGGCTACGGATGTTCTGGGGCAACTGGCGCAGGACACGGGGAAGATCGGGCGGCTGCTGGCGTTCTGGGATGTTTGCAAGGCGCGTGATCTGGCGTGGGACTTTGCGGACCATCTGCGCGGGTTGAATGGGCCGGCGCGGCTGGTGGGGTTGAGTGCTCAGGATCAGGTGACGGGGGTGTTGGGGCGGGCGATTCTGGTGTGTGCTTGAGTTTCCCAAAACCCCGTTAATGAGATGGTCCGCCGCTTGATCTCCACCGTGAAGTGAGTGATCTTTTGGCAGGTTCAAGGAGGATCATCGACATGCAGATACGTTCGGTTGGCATCGATCTGGGCAAGACGACTTTTCACGTTGTAGCCCTGAACGCAGCAGGCAAGGTACTGTTGCGGAAGAAGTTCACCCAGAAGCAGCTCATCACGTTTACCGCCAACATGCAGACTTCCTTGATCGGGATGGAGGCGTGTTCAGGGGCGCACTTCCTCGGACGTGTGCTGCGCGAACAAGGCCATGACGTGAAGCTGATTCCAGCCCAGTTCGTGAAGCCATTCGTGAAGTCGAACAAGAACGACTTCCTCGATGCCGAAGCCATCGCCGAGGCGGTAGATCGGCAGAACATGCGTTTCGTTCCGATCAAGACCGACGACCAGCTTGATCTCCAGGCGATGCATCGAGTGCGCGACCGGCTTGTCGCCCGTCGAACGTCCGTAATCAACCAGCTGCGAGCCTTCCTGCTCGAGCGTGGCCTGGTCTTCGCCAAGACACCGTTCAAGCTAAAGCAGGCGATGCCTGAGATCCTTGAGAACGCAGATGCGAACCTCACACCACGCATGCGTAACCTCGTCAGCCTGCTGTGGAGCGAGTGGAAAGACCTGGAGCAACAGATCGTCGCGATGAACGAAGAGGTGGAACAGATCGCTTCTTCCGATCCAGCCTGCCAACGACTCAGGCAGATCCCTGGCATAGGTCCCTTGGTTGCGACCGCGATCGTCGCCGCAATCGGCAACGGCTCGGCCTTCCATAAGGGCCGGGAGTTCTCCTCCTGGCTGGGACTTGTCCCAAGACAGCACTCGACCGGCGGCAAGGCAAGGCTCTTCGGCATTAGCAAGCGCGGCAACAGCTATCTGAGGAAGCTGCTTGTGCATGGTGCTCGATCTGCCGTCCTCCGCGTCAAGCGAGAACGATCGCCGTTCGGTCCCTGGCTCAACGCTCTTGAGCGCCGGGCTCCGGTCAAGGTAGTGATCACAGCCGCAGCTAACAAGCTTGCCCGTATCGCGTGGGCCGTTCTCTCGAGCGGGCAGGACTATCGAGCGGTTCCGGACGCAATAACTGCCTAAGCAAGATTTAACCACCACCGGCATCAAATTTTCCAACCAAGGTCTGCACCGGATAACTAAGACGAACGAACAGTTCCCAACGGCGTGCTCGCAACCTGCTCCCGAAAATGGTCTTCCATGACCGTCCCGTTTATCAGGAAGAGCACGCAGCGCAACTCATCATGGCCAGGAGTCTCCACTCTCCACACAAAGGCCGAATACATTTGCGCAGATCTGTCGATACGCTCTTCGCTTTTCCCTTGCAGCCAGACGGCGGACCATACATTGCGGGAAGTTCGACGACGATCTGGCTATTGGGCGAAGGATTGCTTCCGGATTGCCGACTATTCGGAAGTAAATGACGAGATGGGCGTTTAGGGTCGCTGTACTTTTTCGAAAAATACTCCCTTTACTTTTCACTTTGCGAGAAGATGAGTTTGTCCGTAAACAGGTGGTGAGCAGAATGTTCGCGCGTTCCCAACAGATTTCTTCTCCCCTTGTACTGCCGATGCTCGCCAGCATCCTCACTACCAGCGTCATTGCCTCCATTTTTATTCTTCCTCCATCGAGAGTAACGCTCAGTCTCCAGCAACTATTGCTCCGGGCAGCATTTGATCTCACAATCGCTGCCTGCATTCACGTCGTCACAGTTTGGTCAATCTGGCGCCTAATACGCGAATATGTTGAGCCCTCCGCTGGCACCCTTGCTGTTCACATTTGGGCCGTTGTCGTATGGCTGCCACTCATCACTACTCTCAGTGCCGAACGATCTCTCTGGATTTCCTGCATCGTCCCCTGGGCCTTTGCCAATGCCATCACATTCCTCAATCTATGGAGCAAACTTCCGCAGGATGATGAACCCGTAGCTCCTATAGGTCGCATTCTCTTACAACCCCCATCCATACCTCCGTTGTGGAGAACATTGCTGCCTTACTGCATCACGATTGTCATCATGCAGGCAGGGCTGGCGTTTCTCGCCTCTGGCCATTCGTGGTCCGCTGCGGCACTCATTTCCGCGGGCGTGCTGCTGTTCCTGTTGCGTCATCCGTTCGTGCGCTGCATCGCAAAGAGCCGCCGCAAATTTTCGCGCTCTTCGCTCCTGCAGACAGCTGCGGTCTTCTTCCTCATTTCGACGGCGCTCACGCCTTATCTTCAAAGGGCTTATGGCCTGAGCTCCCTGGCCTCCTTTCTCGCTACCCGTCCCGCGCTCCTCATCAGGCCCAGCCCAAAACTCGCATCGGACTCCGACTATTCGGGTGTCATCCTCACGCTCCCTGCAAAGCCTCACCCACGCATCGAGCCGCCTACTCTTTCCGATGAAACCAACTTCTCGACGGCTCTTCCGAAACCCGTTATCATTCCCTTCGATGGGGCTTACTGGTATTTCAAACAACCGGACACTCGCCCAAAGGCCGATGCACGTATCCAGCAAGGCGATCCCATCAAAGCCAACGTGCGCTCGACTGATCATCGTAAGCTTGCGATGGAAGCGCATCAGACGCTGCCCACTCCAATCTCCGGCGATTGCTGCCACGCCATGCGCATCGATCTTCTCAACGGGGACGACCGCCCTGGTCTCATTCGAATCGAGTTGCTACTCAGGGACACATCCGGTAAATCCGGCTCCTCGCTCCTCCTAGGGAGTATTCCGATACCCTCAAGCCAGCTTCAACACATCCCAATTAACCGACCGCCAGTTCCCGAATCGCTGCGCTTCAAAATGCCTGCAACGGCCCACGGTAGACACTTTGACGAGATTACCGTGGTCATCGAGCCATCTTCCGATCGCGCACTTGCTGGCTCAAAGATCGCCATCCAGAATTTCGTGCTCATTCCTTAGTTGGTAGATGCTGCTGGCCGGAGGTAAATCCCGCAGTGCCCGGAAATGTGCGTCACCTCATCACCTTAGCAAGTCGGTTTTCTTAGGGAAGTATTGTCTCAGCAACCCGTTGGTATTTTCATTGGTGCCGCGCTGCCAGGGGCTCTGCGGATCACAGAAGTAGACTTTCACATTGGTGTCCATCGTGAAGCTCTTGTGTTTGGCCATCTCGTGCCCCCGGTCCCAGGTCAACGAGCGCCGCAGGGTCGCGGGGAGTTTAAGCACGTGCTTGCTCAGCGCGGCGACGACCGTCTCTGTATCTTTGCTGGGCACTTTGACCAGCATGGTGAAACGCGAATGCCGTTCCACCAGGGTTGCGATATGACTGTTCTTGCTGCCGCTGAGCAGATCGCCCTCCCAATGACCGGGAATGGCGCGGTCTTCAACCTCCGCAGGTCTTTCGCTAATAGAGATGGCATCGATGATCTGCCCGCGGGACTGCCCGTCAGCCCGAGCGTGTCGTGAGCGACGTATAAGCCGCTTGGACCTGAGGTGCTGAATCAGCTCTTTTTTCAGCACTCCCCGGGCCTGGATGAATAAGCTGCGGTAGATGGTTTCGTGGGACACACGCATGCTCTCGTTGCTAGGATAGCGGACCTTCAACCATGCTGAAATCTGTTCCGGCGACCAGTCCAGGATCAGTTTACTGGCCACGATCGTCCGCAGCTTCTCGTCGATGGCAAGAAGGCACACCTTGGGTCGCAGAGCCGACTCCCAGGCCCGACGATCGGCTTCACTGGCTCGATACAGTGGACGCCCGCCGTGACGCGACACCTCCCGGCTCACCGTCGACACAGGCCGCTGCAACCCTTTAGCGATCTCACGAATCGACGAACCGGAAGCAATTCCTCGTGAGATGTCCTCCCGCTCGGCCAGCGTGAGCGTTCGCGGCGAGCGCCGACGAGCAGCAGGAACGATCCCGCCGCGCTGCGTTAACAAGAACCGAATGGAACCATGGCCCTTACCGAAGGCACGGCCAATCTCATGCAACGACTCTCCCGCTTTCCAGCGGCGCCACATGTCGATCCTCTGCTCCGTGGAAAGCCTGTCCCGTTTCCCTTGTGCCATAAACACCACCTTTAGAAAATGAATTCCTATCAGATGGTGTTGCACCGACCGGTTGAGACCGCTCGCATTTTCGGCAAGTTCGCGGCGACCCGCAAAGGACCCTTATGAGACAGGAACACCGCCCGGCCTTAACTACCAGGCGTTCGAAAACGTTGTGTGCCGATCTTAGCGGCGCGGTGGCGTCCGTGATACGCTCTGGGGGTAGGCGGGGCCTCTTTCCACACACTTCCTTACCGTGAATCGCTCAGGTCTTGTGCGATGAAAGTCCTGGGTCTTATGCCGGGCTGAGAAGAGGGCGTAATGAGCTTTGTCTTTGTTTCGTATTTTCGCGAGAACAAAGCCGAGATCGCACGACTGCTGGAACGCTTTCGCGACGCGAAAATCCCTTATTGGATCGACGAAGAGGGCATGGAAGGGGGCGAACTGTGGCGCGCAAAAATCGCGCGCAAGATCGACGAGGCGGCGGCGTTCCTGTTCTGCTTCTCGAGCGTGTACTACGAGCGCCCGGGATCGTACGTGCACCAGGAGCTGGAAATCGCGCAGGCGAAAGCGGCCCGGATGCACAGCCTCGGTGACCTGGATCGTACCCGTAGCGTTGGATCTCGCGCCGATCCCGGAGATTCGAATCGGCTCTGACGGCGCGTTGTCGGACCATCATGTCATCCAGCTTGACGGCGGAGGCATGGACGAGTGCGTGCGGCGTCTGAGCGATTTGATCGTCAATCCATCGCTCAACATGGCGAGCATCAGACTCTCATCAGCCGGTCTCGGGCTTCCCCTGTTCATTGAAGTCAATGATCAGCTCCTGACGACGTCGGGTGAGTTCATCAGCGTGCGCGACTATCAGGAAGAATACGAGAGGCGCCATCCGGGGGGCCATTCGTTCGAAGCCATTCTCGATGTTTTCGAGTTGAAGCGGGATTCGACGCGGGATTTCTTTGTGACGCCTGGCGAGTGCAAGGTGTGCGCAGTGAATATGGGCTTCAGTCAGGCCGTCGGACAGTGGGGACCGATCGGCGATCCAAGTTGGGTGACGTTTCCGTCGAACACTCTGCAGTTTCAGTTGGGGGCGAAGGAGCGCAAAAACCTGCTCGTGCGCGACACGCCGCGCACAGGCTTTCTCTGGCGCAACAAGCCATGCGACACGCCGTATTATTTGACCGAAGCTTGAACGGATCAGATTGTGCTCGGCGTGAAGGGCAGGTGAGGCTACAGACGGTGGGTGCGTGAAGGAGAGGTTTAACACCGATTTGCACGGGTTACAGCGATCAAAAGCTCAGTGAGGTGATGTGAGTTGGATCTGATCGGAAGCATTCCCTCAGCGGCTAAAACTGCATTGAAATGAGTCGCGGCTGAAACGCGCCCCTTCAAAGAAAATACGACGCTTGACGTTTTAATCTTGCGTTCACCCGCGTTGGGATTTATCTTCAGGTCAAATATCTCATTTTCGTCCGACGCGGTTCTGAGCATAGCTCGATCCGTGGTAAGAGTCCCAGGGCCCTCTTGGGGAAGAGTACTTTCATCTTCAGACTCCCGACGTAGCATCCAAACCATTATTTTTGTTCAACATAAACATTCAGGAGGGCACTACCTCATGAAGTCATTATCGAGACACAGCTATCTCTATCTGTTGGTGTTTGCGTTAGCGATGACGCAGCTCCTATCGGCACAGACCTTCCGAGGCGGCATTGCGGGAACGGTCGTGGACAGTTCCGGTGCGGTGGTAGCGAATGCAAAGATCGTATTGCTTGGCACCGACACGGGATATACGCGTGAGACGGTTTCGACCAGCGCGGGGGCTTACAGCTTCCAGGACCTGCCGCTAGGCAACTACAACGTGACGATTACTGCTGCCGGTTTTGCGTCGAAGAAGTTCGAGGGGATTGCGGTGCGTCCGGGGCAGGTTTATGCGCTGGACATCTCGGTCTCCGTTGCGACGAGCAACGAGCAAGTAGAGGTGAATGCGGCGGCGGTCGCGCTGGATACGGTGTCCTCGACGAATACCGCAGTGGTGAGCGACAAGGCTGTTGCGAACATTCCTTTGAACGGCCGCGATTTTACGCAGTTGATTAAGATCACGCCTGGCTTCAACGGCCAGGGCTCACTGAACGGTGCGCGAACGAACCAAAATAACTGGCAGATCGACGGCGCCGACAACAACGACCTCTTCCATAACTCGGAGGGTGCGAACCAGGGTGGCGTCTCGGGTATTGCAGGTGTCACACTTCCGATCGACGCGATCGATCAGTTCTCGGTGCAGTCGCAGGCAAATGCTGAGGTCGGACGCAATGCGGGTGGCTTGATCAACATGGTCATCAAGAGCGGAACGAACCATATTCACGGCTCTGCCTACTACTACCTGCGCAACGAGTTTTTCGCTACCAAGAGCGCGATATTGCCCACGGCCACGCGTAAGCCAGAGATTCGCAATAATCAGTTTGGCGGATCGCTGGGCGGCCCCATCGTGCACGACAAGCTCTTCCTGTTCGTAAACTACGAGCGGCAGAAATACGTCATCGGCGCTCAGTCGGCGGCGACCGAGCCGACGGCAGCCTGGGTCACGCAGGCCACGGCGCTTTTGACGGAGCACAGTATTCCGGTGAGCCCGACTTCTCTGAACGTGCTTAGTTTGTGGCCGCAGGGCAACAAACCCTCGGGCGGAGCGACGTTGAATAACTTCTTCGATACGCGTCCACAGGATGGATACAGCGATAACGTTGTCGGCAAGCTTGACTGGAATCTGACTCAGCGCCAGACGCTTTCGGTGCGGTCATTTATCGGAACGGGGCGTCAGCTTGGTAATGCCGGAGTCAATATCTGGGAGTACTACCAGGTCGCTCCCAACCACGTTCACAACTATGCGATAACCCACAATTGGGCTAAGACAGATCACCTGTCGAACCAGCTGCTGGCGGCCGTGAACTACTTTGGCCAGACGTTCAATGACAACGTTCACAACCAGGATATTCCTGCGCTGGGGTTGAATACCGGTGTGACGAATCCTGCGCTCTTTGGCGCTCCGACGATCACGATAACGAGCTTCGATGAGGTTGGTGTGACGCCGCCGCTTGGACGGCAGGACTACACCGGCATGCTCAACGATACGGCGACGCTGGTGAGCGGCAAACATCAGTTCCGCGTTGGCGGCGAGTTCCGGCGGAACTACATGAACCTGCTGTATCAGCGCAATGTTCGTGGATCGTTCAACTATGACGGCACCGCGTATACAGCGCTTCATCCGACCAACAACTACGCTACAGAGTCCGATGGAACGACTCGTGCGCTGGCAGACTATCTTGCTGGCTATTCCACATCCGGCACCATCGTCTATGGCACGTTGCAGCGCGATATCTGGCTGAACCAGTGGAGCATTTTTGGTCAGGACCAGTATCAGCTGTTATCAAATCTGACGCTGAACTACGGTCTGCGTTGGGACTACTCGGGCCCGGTCTATTCGACGAACGGAACATTGTCGAACTTTGATCCGAATTCTTCGACCGGCTTCGCGATCGTCGGCCAGAGCATCGACACGATCTATCCGCGCAGCTATACCAATGTTGCTCCGCGGTTTGGGTTCGCGTACCAGGCGGCGAGCAAGTTGGCCGTGCGCGGAACGTATGGTATCTACTACGATCTGCCGAACCTGAATGGCTTCTTTGACAACCGTCCGGGCAATGGAGCATCGGTTGGTATTCAGGCGAACAACACTGGGCCTAACCCGGTCTTTACGGTCTCGAAGTCGTCGGCGTACCAGATCCTGCCGAATATTAATCCGCTTCCCAGCACAGGTGCCGCGACTACGTTCGGCGTATCTACGGTCGATCCGGGCTTCAGGAATGCGTATGTTCATAACTTCAATTTGAATACGCAGTATCAGCTGGGTCGCAACTCGATCTTTCAGGTTAGCTATGTCGGAGCCCTGGGGCGTCGTCTGTTCAACCTGATCGATATCAACCAGGCAGCTCCGAACAGCACTGGGTCTACTCAGCAGAGCACGCGGCCCTATTTCTCGAAGTTCCCTTCGTTTGCGGCGATCAACCAGTACGAGTCGAAGGCTGGATCGAACTTCCATTCGCTTCAGGGCATGATTCGTACGAGCAGCTTCCATGGGCTGACCGCGCAGGCTGCGTATACCTATGGCCACAGTCTGGATAACGTCTCCGGTACGCGTGGATTTGCTCCGCAGAACTCGCTCAATGTGGGCGGCGAGTATGGAAACGCGGACTTTGACACTCGGCACACCTTCAACGCTTATGCGGTGTATGAAGTGCCGAAGTTCACCGAACGCTGGAAGCCTCTTACGAGCGGCTGGCAGGGGAATGTGTTTACCACGTTCTATACGGGCAAGCCGGTCAACATCAAGACGAGCACCAACAACAGCGGCGTGGGTGAGTTCCAGGACCGTGCTGTGAGGGTCGCAAATCCTTATACGACTTCGCACACGCTGGTTCGCAGCTCTCCAACGGCAGGAGCGTTTGTGCAGTGGTTCAACCCTGGCGCATACGTTCTCCCGACGAAGGGAACCTTCAGTGGCATGAGCCGTAATGACGGCCGTGGCCCGGGCTTTGGAACGGTGGATGCTTCGCTGGTGAAGAACACTGTGCTGCATGAGGGCGTGAGCCTTCAGCTTCGTGCGGAGATGTTCAACATCTTCAACCGTCTGAACCTCGCTAATCCCAGTGGCTCGTTTACGTCCACGTCGTTGGGACGTTCGACCGATACGATAGGCGACAGTATCGGCGCTCCTGGTATTGGCTCGGGCGAACCGTTCAACGTGCAGTTTGCAGCTAAGATTATCTTCTAACTACCTGTATGCTTTTTGAGTGATCGGCACAGGCTGAGAGCGAGATGTTCTCAGCCTGTGTCGCTTTTGACCAATGTTTTCACACGTAGGACAGGAGATCTGAATGAAGCGTTTTGCTGCTTTTGTGACGGGGGCTGCGATGATTGCGACGCAGCCGGTGTTTGCGCAGATGGGCGCTCCGGGGGAACGACCGACGACGATGCCTGCCGTGGCAGGACCGCTGGCGGCGAAGTATAAGGCCGATGCGGATAGGATTCTGAAGGCGGCTATGGAGGATGATGATGGGTATGCGCATCTCGCGTATCTGACGGATCACATTGGGAAGCGGGTGAGCGGGAGTCCGCAGCTGAATACGGCGGTGGAATGGGGCGCCGAGTTGATGAAGAAGGCTGGCTTGCAGAATGTGCAGATTCAGCCGGTGATGGTTCCGCATTGGGTACGCGGGAATGAGTCGGCGACGATTACGTACAAGGGCGAGGCCGGTGAGATTACGAAGCCGCTGCATATGCTTGGGCTGGGCATGAGCGTGGGGACTCCGAAGGAGGGGATCACGGCTCCGGTGGTGTTCGTACATAACTTTGCTGAGCTGGATGCTCTTCCGGATTCAGCGGTGAAGGGGAAGATTGTGGTGTTCAACCCGGGCTGGCAGGGCTATGGCGTTGGCTCGATGTACCGGACGGGCGGGCCTTCGCGGGCTGCGGCCAAGGGTGCGGCTGCGGTGCTGGTGAGGTCGGCGACGGGGCTGGCGATGCAGATTCCGCATACGGGCACGCTGCGCTATGACGAGAAGCAGCCTAAGGTTCCGTCGGCGGCGATTTCAGTTGAAGACGCGCTGCTGATTGAGCGGCTAGCGAAGGAGGGTCCGGTCACGGTGCATCTGCAGATGGATGCGCATATGGAGGCCGATGTGAAAGCGGGGAATGTCATCGGAGAGATTGTGGGAAGTGAGCATCCGGAGCAGGTTGTGGTTCTGGGTGGGCATATCGATTCGTGGGATGTGGGCCAGGGCGCGCAGGATGATGGCTCGGGAATTATGGCTACGTTTGAGGCGGTGTCGCTCCTTCACAAGCTGGGGCTGAAGCCGAAGCGGACGATCCGGATTGTGTTCTGGGTGAATGAGGAGAATGGTGGCGCGGGTGGACGGGCTTATCGCGAGTGGATCGGCGATAAGATCGGCAACCAGGTGGCCGCGATTGAGATGGATGGCGGTGCGGAGAAGCCGCTGGGGATTGGCTATGGCGGATTTGGCGGGGTGCGACGGCCTGCTCCTCCGGCTCCGGGTGCTGCGGCTGCTCCTGCTCCCGCGGGGCGTGGGGCCGGGTTCGATGAGAGCTCATTGACGGCGGAGGAGAAGCAGTCGTTTGTTTATCTGAAGGACATTGCTTCGCTGCTGGGTTCGATTGGCGCGGATACCGTTTCGCCGGGCGGTGGCGGGTCGGACATCGGGCCGATTACGGCGGATGGCGTGCCCGCGCTGAGTCCGCATACGGTGGGCGAACATTACTTCGACTGGCACCACACGGAGGCGGATACGCTGGATAAGGTGGATCCGGATTCGTTCAAGAAGAATACGGCGATGCTGTCTGTTGTGGCCTATGTACTGGCCGATATGGATGGCAGGCTGGCGGGGCGGAAGTCTACGTTCCGCGAGTAGGTTGTGTTGGAATGGCCGCCGGGGGTATCCTCGGCGGCCATATTTTTTGCCTTGGGCCGAGGCAGTCGGCCCTGCAATTAACTGAAATAAAATGACTTGCTGTGCTATGATCTCCAGCCAGCGAGGTGATCCGATGCTGGTGCGTTCGCTGAAGGTCCTAACTCTGTTGATAGCGTTTGTGAGTTGTGCAACGCCACTCACTCTTCGAGCACAGGAGACGTCTTCAACTCCGAGCACAATGGTCGACCGTTGCGTTCAATGGATGAAAGCGACCACGTCCAGCGGAATAAGAAATCGCCTCGATCCGGTTGACTTCTGTTCTGGTCAGAAACGAGTGGGGGAGGCCGACGGCTGGTGGGAAGTACAGAAGTGCGGCGATCAAACGCAAACTCTTCCAGGCACGGCTTCGACATATTGTGCGTCATCCGGTCACATAACCGGAAGCGAAGCGTGGGCGGTCGGCTTTAGTTCAAAGTCGTCTGACGGTGGCGATTTTCTTGTGGCCGATCCCGCGAAAACAGCACTCTCGCAGCGGAATGCCGCTTTGCTCTACAGCAGAACGGCGTTGTGGATTGAGAGTCTTAAAGTGCCGGCCGGGATCTATGATCTAACGCCATCCAAGACTCCTAACGGGTGGCAACTTACTGTCTTCGAAAAGGAAGAAGCTGGCGGGCCTCAGCATCCAGGAAAAGAAATCGGGACCGTTAAGTTGAAGGGAACCGCATCGGATCCTGATGGATTGAAGACAACAACGCATCTCGTCATCTCGACCAAAATGGGGTCCGAGCGTTGCAATGCGACAGGCAAGGGCACAAGGGCCCGAGAAATAGAGTTTGTATACGGAAGTGCAGACCTTTACATGTGCGTTCGCCCGGAACAGGTGCCGCCGGAGCAGCAAACGACTGCGGCAAATCGCTGATCTACTCGGAGTGACTGGTTGCGCGCTAGGTGATTCGGCTGTGTGCTAATTTGTGTGGGCTTTACTGTCAGTCCGTCGGCGCGTGATCTCCTGCTGGAACTGCTCTGACGCGGAGGGTGTTACGGTGTCGGGAATGATCCAGAATCGGGAAGAGGTTGAATATGACTCAGTCTCTTTCCATTTCAACAGGGCCAGCCCGCCAAAACCGCACAAAAGGAGCGCGGCAACCATCGTCAGATTGTCACCTCCCAATCCTTTGACAGTATAGTTTGTCAGCAGGTTGCTAGTGGTTAAGGCCGCCAGAATGGGAAGAACTACTATCAGTGGCAGTGGCAATTCGCGCTGAGTTTGTCTTTCATTGGGTGCGGCAAATCTGGAGAAAGATATGAGTGTAAGAAGGAACGCGTAAGCACCAAATCTGCCCCAATCAACGGCGATGAACCATAATGGAGCACTCAGCGCGAGCGAGAGCGCTAAAACCAGCGAGAGACGCCTACCCAAAGTACGACCCAGCACAAGGGACAAAAACAGAGGCAATGTCAGCGCGCCCACGGCGTTGCGAACAAATAACAAGTATCCTTTGACGCCGCTGTGGAAGCGGGCAGAGTTCTGTTCCATGAGCAGGGATCTGAATGTCCTCAGATCGAGGATTTTACTCATTGGTCCAAGGGATGTGTGGCCCAGATGCAGTTGAGCTACTGCAGCCACGGTATGGTTCTCTGTTGCGTGAATTGTCAGGAGGAGAATAGGCAACGCACCAAGGACGTAACCCAATAACGCTGCCCGGTCCACCTTAGACTTCCCGATGAGGTATGCGGCAAGGAAGAGGGAAGGGCCTACAAAGAAAAGACTCGCCTCATGGATCAGAATCGAAACCGCACCGAATGCGGTAAATGTCAGAACGACGCCCAACACGTTGCTGTCAGTCTTCAACAGAAACAGAGTGAGACCCAGATAGAGCAGGAATATAAATTGAATCGGGTCGCCGACTGTCTGAACCAATTCGCCTGTGGTCGCCGGCGAGAGCAGCAGCGCAGTGAAAAGCACCAATCGAGGCACAGATCTCAGTGGTTCAAGCAGGCGTATCAGCGCATCGGTGAACACACAAAAAAGCGCGATTGTTATTGCCCATGCGATTGCTGCGATGAGGATGTAATTTCCGTTGTCTAAATGAAGCAATCGGAGTAATTCGCCGAGCATCCCTCGGCGTGTAAAGCCGCCCGCATAGCTAATTGTCCACTGGCCTGCAAAATACCATCCCGGCGAAGGAAACCCTGCCTGCCAGAGGTTCAATAGCAGAACTTCAAGAAGGAAGGTAAGCGCGGCCAAGCGTTTAAGTAGTGTGCGACCGTTAGTCGTCACCATCTTATTATTCTCCTGGCTGGCCGCCGGTGCCCCTGGGCACTTTCTTCTTTGTCCATCCACCAAATCAGCATTACTGCTGAGAGAGTTATGAAGAGCCCTGAACCAAAGCGAGTAAAAACAACTAAAGCTAAATGAGTCAATTAATATCCTGTAGGTCCTATATAGATAGGCCCGCATGGGTGATTTCCACGTATGCGGGGTATGTTGAGTCGACCGAACCCAATGAACACCATCATAACTGCAGGTGTCTCAGATCGAAATTCATCGGTCTACTTTCAGAGCTTTGCTAGCAGTGCGTCGACGCGTGATCTCCTCGAGGAACTGCTTTGATGCGCAGTGGTTCCAGGTGTGCGTGATGCTGACGCGGTTGTCGCCGAGTACGCGGATCATGCGTCCGCCTTGTAGCGGCTCAATCGCCATGACCTCGTTGTACTGGATCGACTTCAACGGCCGCAGCCAGAAGCGCTGCACGATTGCCGTCGGCGTCAGCACGATCGTGCCGGGTAGCTGGAACAGGATGAAGGCGAACAGGACGATCAGCACCACCGGCAGCCACAGTGGAATGCTGTGGTGTCTCATCCACAACGGGTAGACGAAGAGTGCAAGGTAGGCGGGCAGCACGAGCAGGCGAACCCAAAGCATCAGCGGCTTCATCCCGAAGGAGAGGCCCTCGGGAGTTTCGCGCGCCGCGCCCTTCACCATGCGTCCCGCATAGATCAGACCGAACAGGGCAAACAACATAAACATCTGCAATGTCTTCAGATCAAGCTTCATCGCTCTTCCTTACTTTACGGGCAGTGGGGGTGGTGCGTAGTACGGCAGTTTTTGCTGCTCTTCGGTGGCACGCTTTACGCCGACGTCGTCGAAGAGCAGGCTCGGCACGATTGTCGTTTGAGGCACTACGCCAAGCGAGTTCGAGATGTAGGGATCGTTCCCGACGGCTACGATATCGGACCGGAGGCTGCGCGTATCGACCTCATCGAAGGCTGCGCCGCGTACCAGCTCGCGGGTGCCATCGGCATGCACGCGATAGAGCAGGCGCGGCGTGACTTCATTGCCGCCCATCGTCTCGACCGCGTAGACGTCGGTGCCGCGCTCCTTCGCCATGGCCAGCAGCTTCTTGTTCAGCTCGGCGACTGGAACCGCCTTGTCGGACTTGACGATCATCACGCCCACACGGGAGTGTGCCGCCTGTGCCGGTGCCGCGCGGCCGTGGCCGTTTGAGGCAGGGAAGTCCTTGATGGGTTCGCGGCCGATCAGGTAGTTCTCGAGTGTGCCGTTCACGACGATGTTGACCGCTTGCGCGGGTACGCCTTCGTCGTCCACTTCATACGCGCCCAGGAGTGCCTTGCCCTCAAACTTTGACTGGAGTGGGTTGTCCGTTACGTTCAGCAAGTCGGGCAGTACGCGTGATTTGTAGCTGGTGTTGTAGGCTCCTGCCGTGCGCGCCGTCGTGCCGAGTTCAGGCCGCTCCGCCTCGACGTTTGGCACGAACAGGCGAGTGAACACGTCGGATGCCGCGTCTCCGCTGAACAGCACGGGGCCGTGATAGTCCTCGGCCGGCACCAGTGGGGCGTTGCGGAGCGCTTCCAGGCTCTTCAGGTCGTCGATTGTACGTTTACGGAACGCGGATGCGCTCTCGAGGTCTTTTGCATCGACGGTTGTGGAGCCGTTGTCACGGGCCAGGACCATTCCGTCGCTTGCTTGCCCGCCGACACTGATCATCGCGCCGTAGCCGGTGTAGCCTTGACGCACGACTGTGCCTTCCGTGTTGACGAGATAGCGGTTCATCGCGAGGCCGCGCACGTTTGAGGTCGAGTACTGGACGTGATCGGCGAAGGCCTTCACCTCGGGGTCGCTGGCGTACAGGCCGCTGGCTTCGATGATGCGCTTCTTCCACTCGTTGCGGTCGAGGTCCAGCTTCACGAGAGGAGTGATGTGCACTACAGGCTTGGCCGGCGCGAAGTCCTGCTCGGCGCGGGTGGATTGAAAGCGCTTCGATGCGGCTTCCTTGGCGGAGTAGGCGCGCAGGGCGTTCTTGTAGGCTTCGTCGGTGGCGCTCCAGAGGGCGTAGCGCAGGGCATCGGGGTCGTTGTCCGTCGGGGCGAGCTGGACGGTGCCATCGCCGCGGCCGGTGCTGGAATCGAGCTTATAGTCGCCCACTCGTACTGTTACGCGAACGATCCGCTGACGGCCAGCCTCCTCGCGGACCAGCGAGCCGTAGTTGGCGACGGCCTCGTAGGTGTTGATGTCATCCATGCGGTACTCGATGAAGAAGGGCCGCTGCATGTCCTGCAGGACGAGCTGGGTTTTTTCGCGGTCGAGCTCTGCCTGCATGGCCTTCAGCATAGGGTCGTCGCTATTCTGTGCCGATGCGATGTTTGTAACTGCAAACGCGCTAAATAGAGTGACGGCGCAGAGAGCGGCAGAGAACGTAGATCTCATATGTAACTTTCTCAGGAGCATATTCATGTTAGTTACGTCCCTTTCCATCAGTGACAGGCGGGGGAGGCAGAATCGGCGGTCTCGCCGTTCCCTGTGATTGCCGCTGGGTTTCGATCTCGCTGACCAGCATGGCTGGGGCGACTGCGCTGACGGGGATGCTGCCGGACTCGGCGCCGCAGATACCGTTGAAGATGTCCTGCTTGTCGCCGGTCGCGACAATGCGGTTCAGCGCGGCTTGCGGTGTGCCGACGATGCTTACGCCGCGGACCAGTTCATCGGGGCGACCATCGACATAGACGCGATAGACCACCAGCGGGATCACCTGGAAGGCCTGGGGCGAGCGGCGGGTGGTGACGGCGAAGCCTGAGGAGATGTCTTCGAAGTAGAGACCGTACGCCTTGCCCTGCTTCTTCGCCTCGTCGATGAGCATCCGGCGGAGTTCCTGCTCGCTTACCGCTTTCGATGAGGTAACGATCAGGTTGCCCTGCCGCCCGGTGGGCATGCGACCTGCTTCGGCGCGGCCGTGTCCGTTGCTGGTGGAGAAGCTGGCGATGGGGAGGCGCGACATGAGGAAGGTCTCGAGCACGCCGTCTTTGATCAGGTCGACGCGTCGCGCCTGCTGACCTTCGTCGTCGTAGAAGTAGTGGCCGCTCAGCGGAGTTCCGTTGAAGCTTTCCTTTGTAGGATCGTCGGCAACGCTCAGGAAGCTGGGCAGAATGGGCTTGCCCAACAGCTTGGTGAAGGTCTGTCCCTCTTCATCGCCGCGCTGACGCTGGCCTTCGAGACGATGGCCGAGCACTTCGTGGAAGAAGACGGCAGATGCGCGTCCGCTCAGGATCGCCGGGCCGTTGAAGGGCTCGGTTACAGGGGCTTCGCGGAGGGCTACGAGATTTTTGGCCATCGCGATGGTCTTGTCGGTGAGGGTCTTCTGGTCGGGGAGGTGGGCTACGTCTTCTGCTTCAAAGGTCTCGACGCGGAAGAGATCCATGCCGTCAGCCGCGCGGGCGCGTCCCATGACGATCAGCCTCGCTGTATGGTTGGGCGTCGTTACGCGTGTACCATCGGAGGAGACGAAGTAGTCGGTCTCGGTCGAGGCCTGCAGGATGACCATGTTGTAGATGACATCGGGAAACTGTTTGAAGACGCCGGAGAGATCGCGCAGCCTGGCCTCCCAGGCGTTCTGGTCGACCACGAGAGCGGGCGCGGGTTGCAACACATCCGTCTTCGGTTGTTCGGTCGAAAAGTCGGCCGAGGCATCTTCTTCCTTGGCCCTTACCTGCTGCTCGGTCTTCACCTTCAGGAACGCGTCGAGGGCTTTTGCGTAGCCGCGATTGGTCGCAAACCAGAGGCTGCGCTCGATGGCGGCGCGGTCGTCGGTCAGGGGTAGGGGAATCGTCGTCAGGGCGCTGTTGCGATGGTCGCCGTGGGTGTTGTCCTGCGCGGGCGTGCCCAGCCGCACCTGTACATCGGCGACGCGGCGGCGGCTCTCGTTTTTATTTGTTAGCGCGCCATACTGTGCGGTCATCGTGACGCTGTCGTTGTCGGCGACGGCATAGCTGAGGAAGTAGGGCTTCGGCTGCTGGGTGGGGTCGGCACCGCCCAGCGAGTTCATGGCGCGATGCAACTCCGTCTCGAGCGATGCGATCAGAACGTTGGCCGACTGCGGCGCGACCTGGGTCGTCGATGCCGCGGCCAGGGCCATTGGGGTTGGGGAGAGGCTCCCTGTGATAACCAGGCCGGCCAAGGCCGCCGCGCCCACTGCCACTTTAAGTCTTTTCATTGGAAAGGAAACTCGTTTCGCCTGCAAAAATTTCGACTGAAGCCGAGTGTATCGGAAGTGTTGCCCGATTCGCGCGGTTGATCGATGCTGGTTGCAGAATTGTGCTTTGAACACTGTTACTTGGACGTATTCATTTTGCTTTTAGGCTTCAGAGCCTATTGCGGACTTATCGCAAATACCACTTCGGGGTGGTAGGATGCCACTTTCGGACGGAGATTCGGGCTTCACTCGGGACGGGGGCTCCTGTACGGTATAGGGAGACTCCTGTGAGATTTCAGACGACAGAGACAGTTCAGACCCCTGACTTCGAGATAGTTCTGCGTACGCTCGAGACGACTCTTCCGGAGATATCGAGCGAAGTGGTTCGCGACGGCCAGCGAATCACGCTGCGCGGCCTCGGACCGTCTCCGCGGACGAGGAACCCCCGCGATATCACTATCCTTAACGTCAGTTCAGACGACGCCACGACCGTCATCCATGCCGATGTCACCTTTCAGGCGTCGGCGCTTCTGGGCGCGACATCGCAGGACTCCGTCGTTCGCTCGAAACTGGACTATGTCTTCGATCAGGTAAGGTCGCAGCTCAGCCTTGGGACTAGGCGAGGCTCGATGTCCGAGCTGGTTCCCCATGCCGGGGTGTTTGCTCCAAAGATTGATTTCCCTGTCGCGGAGACGGACCTTCGCCCGCCGACGGAGTTTGTTGGTGAGCAGCCTTCAGCCTGGTTGAAGACCGTCGATCAGGAGCCTGTTGAGCGGCCTGCATCCCCTGTGGTGCCGGGTGACGCTGTATTCCCGCAGAGCGAACCGGCAGACGTCGAGCCTGTTGCGGAGACGGTCCCGGAGGCGATAACCGCCGCTACGGAATCCCCCAGCCCGGCACCCGCGGAGAGTGCACCCGTTGTCTTTGATCCGCCCGCCGCGGCCGAAGTCGTTAAGCCACCGCCGGTCTTCGTGAGGTTTTCGCCTGCTCTTGAGCCTCCGATCGAGACTGCCATTGCTCCGGCTGCCGAACCCGCTAAGCCACGGGCTGAACATTCCATGCTTCGTTTCAGCAGTTCGCAGCCGACGCAGCGGACCCACGTGCCGGCACTGATCACTGCCATCGTCGCCCTTCTCCTGCTGTTTGCGGTAGCGGCGTACTATCTGCTTCGGCCGAATCCTCCGGATCCTACGCCGACGTCGCTTCCGGCTGAGACGCAACCCGTCAACCAGAAGGCCCAATTTCCAATCTTTTGCTCTGGTGGAGGCTCGTGCCAGGCGGTTTTGTTGCGGGTTCCGGTGCGCTTTCTTCGGTCTGCCTGATCAGTCAAACGCATGATTGAGCCGTTATGCGATGTGCGCTGGTAACGGTCCGTCCGGAATGGCTCGACTCTTCGATTGCGACGAATAATTCTTTACCTCGCGTCTCCGATCGTGCACACTGGCTCAACTTCAGGAGCAAACCGCGCATGAAACTCCGCCTTCTACTTGTTCTCTTTGCCGCTTTCGTTTGCAGCGTTGCCGCGCCCGTATTGCACGCTCAGACTCCGACCGACACCTCCTCCTCAGCCCAGGCGCAGGCGCCCCAGTCGAAGCCCGCTTACTCGCTCCCTCCTGAGAAGCTTCAGAAGGCCATCGCCTACTCACGTATCCGAGTCATTCTGGACTTTGTCGATAGTGGTTGGGGCATCCTGCAGCTCATCCTCCTGCTGGCGCTCGGGATTGCGGCCCGCATGCGCAACTTCGCCGTCAACGTGAGCAAGAACCGCTGGGCTCAGGGTTTCCTGTTCACCTTTCTCTTCCTGTTTGTCACTACGCTGCTTGGGCTGCCGCTGGATATGTATGGCCACCATACCTCCGTGGTCTATGGGCAGTCCGTGCAGGGCTGGGGAAGCTGGTTTTGGGACCAGACCAAGGGCTTTCTGCTCGCTTTTGTCTTCGGCGGTCTTTTTGTCATGCTGCTGTTCTGGGTGATCCGCAAGTCGCCTGCGCGGTGGTGGTTCTGGTTCTGGATTCCCGCCATGATCGCCGTACTCTTTGGCGTCTTCATCTCGCCGGTGCTGATCGATCCGCTGTTCAACAAGTTCGAGCCGCTGGCGAAGTCCAATCAGGCTCTTGTTGACCGGCTGGAGCAGGTGGTTCAGCGTGGCGGCATCAATATTCCGCCGGAGCGGATGTATCTGATGAAGGCAAGCGAGAAGGTCACGACCCTGAATGCGTACGTCACCGGTTACGGGGCGTCGAAGCGGGTGGTGGTGTGGGATAACTCCGTCGCGAAGGCTACGCCGGACGAGATCTCCTTCATCTTTGGACATGAGATGGGGCACTACGTCCTGAACCATATTCCGTCCACGCTGGCATTCCTCGGGGTTCTTCTGCTCATCGAGTTCTACCTTGGTTATCGCGGGGTGCAGTGGCTGATTCGCCGTTATGGGGACAAGTGGCGGGTGCCCTCGCAGAACGACTGGGCGGCGCTGGTGGTCTTCATGCTGGTGCTCTCTGTGCTGTCGTTCTTCAGCGAGCCCATCGTTAATGGCTTCAGCCGCATGCATGAGCACGAAGCCGACGTTTATGGCCAGGAGGCTATCCATGGCATCGTCGCCGATCCGCAGGCGACTGCCCAGCAGTCCTTCCAGTTGCTCGGCGAGATGTCGCTGACTGATCCGAACCCAAGTCCGTTCGTTGAGTTCTGGACGTTCGGCCATCCGTCGGTGTCGAGTCGCGCCGCCTTCGCTGCGGCGTACAACCCGTGGGCTCCCGGCCAGCATCCGAGGTACTTCAGCAAGTGAAGACCTATGCCAACTGACTGCCTATTTTGCAAGATTGTTGAAGGTACGATTCCTGCCAACCGAGTCTACGAAGATGAGTGGTGCATCGGCTTCCCGGATATCAATCCGCAGGCGCCTACGCATCTGCTCCTCATTCCCAAACAGCACATTGCCTCGCAGGCGAAGGCGCTCGTGGAACACAAGCCGCTGCTGGGTCACCTGATGGCCACCGCTGCCGACCTCGCGCGCGACCAGGGGCTCGACAAGGGCTACCGCGTCGTCATCAACACGGGCGACGAGGGTGGCCAGACCGTCCACCATCTCCATCTGCACCTGCTCGGAGGCAGGGCTATGCGCTGGCCTCCGGGTTAGGCGAAAGCGGAAGGCGAGCGACCGCGGATGGGCGCGGACTTAAAGACAGAGACGGATTAGCGTAGAGTCGTCTCGCCACGAGATCATGCAAAAAGGCCCGCAGAGATGTTCTCTACGGGCCTTAACTGATTATGAATACAAGCCGGTGGCTACTGGTTGAAGTTGGGCTCTTCCTCTTCGGACATGCCATAACGACGCAGGAGGTTCGGCAGGTTCTGCGAGAAAGCGGCGCGCGGCATCACGGTATCGCAACCCGCCTCGACGGCCTTCGCCTTCAGGTCGCCCTGCAGATGCGAGAGGAAACCGATGATCGAGGTGCTCCGCTTGAGCTTTGTCTTCAGCTTGGGAATCAGCGTCAGGGGCTTCACGTTCGCGTTGTTCAGATCGAAGACGATCAGGCCGGGACGATCTTCCTCCTCCTTGCTGGTCAACGCCGCGATGGCCTCCTTATCGTTCTTGACGAAGGCAACCTTGACGCCGAGTTTGCGTGCCGTCTCCTGGATCTTCGCGATGAAGAAAAGGTCTTCGATGAAGAAGAAGATCTTGGTCGGCGCGTCCTCCGGGATAGGAACGGTGCGGCCCTGCGAGTAGTCGATCGGCTGCGAGTCGCTGACGACGTAGTTGCGTCCATGTCCGTTGCCGCGGCGCTGGAAGTTGCCGTGCGTCTCGATCGTGGACGGAGGCGAATCGGCAAAGTTGCCGTTCACCTCGCGATAGCTGTGGTCCATTGGGCCGACGAAGCTGCGAGGACCGCGCTGCTGCTTGCCGCCGCCGCCCTTGCGCTTGAACCCGCCTGTCGTGTTGCCGGGCTGGTGCGAATTGCTGTCGCGGAAGCCGCCGCCCTCGCCGCCAGCATTCTGGTGAGGCCCGCGCTGGCGATCGCGGTCGCGGAACTTCTTCTTCCAGCGTTTTCCGCTGCTGTTGTTGTTCTGCTGCTGGCCAGCGCCCTGAAAGCTCTGTTGCGGGGCTGGTTGAAAGGTCTGCGGCTGTGCGGAGCCCTGAATCGAGCCTATCGGTTGTCCTGCTGCCTGCTCGCCCTGGGGGGCCATATCTGCACCTTTGTTCTTCCGCTTGCGGCGGCGACGCCGGCTGCTTTTAGACTGACCCATGCCGTGGGGAACGTTCGCTCCCCCGCTATACTGTGCGTCCCCATCCTGTTGGGCGGGTGACACTGTCGAATCCTGGTGCGGCTGCACCTCGGATACATTCTGCTCTGAAGTCATGCTTCCACTTCCTATTGCACTAGAACGCAATTTAGCGATTCACTCCCACGCCATAAGCCCATCGTCTCCGTGTGGGTCACGAAGCGCGAATCAAACCGGTTTTGCAGCGTCGGAAGAAACGATCTCAAGTTGTACTCGAACGGACGTCTTCTATTGCTATGGTTCGCTGAGGCCAGCCGATTCGATGAAACCAAACCGGCTACGCACAGCCAGGATCGCCAGACTTCGGCGGTCCCTTCACCCTTACCTTTTCTCACCCTCAACTTTAGTTGCGACAGAGTCCGAGAAATCCGGTCCACTGCTCCTGTGCGCCGTCGGCCATTCTACATAACCGTGTCGATTAGTCGCCAGGTGATCGGCACCCACAGCCGGCTCACGAAGCAAGACACAGGGTACGCGCAAAGACGATGCTTTGCAACAACTGTTTCAAGTATAGCACCGAGTCGTATTCCGACTGGGTGAAATCAGCAGTGGAAGAAAGTCAAAGGCCACCTCTTGCAAGGCGACCTTTGTGTGCGAATGGCCAGTCACTGGCCTCCTGAAAAACTTCCTGAAGAGGAAGTAAGCCTCTTGGGTTGACGGTCGCGTCGTCGTTAGGGTGCGACATCTGTGACAACCCGGGCATTACAGCCGTGTAATCGGAGGAGTCGAGCACGGTGCAACATGAAGAACAAGAGCAATTTGGGTTCCAAACAGGAACACATCGTTTTCACACGACTTTACTGTCATATGGGGATTGGGTCGTCCAAAAAACGGATGCTGTGGTGAAGATGCTCCATATTTTTGGATTTAGGACGAGGTTTTGACGCTTCTTTGTTTGACCCGCCCCAAGTGCGGCCCTATAATCTGAGTTGTTCTGGAAGCCCTCTCGCTCCCCTCCATAAACTGGATGATCGAGGTCAGCGGTGACGGCATCTTCGGGTGCGTCATCTGAGTGGATGCAAGGAGCGCATGCAGGGCAAGGCCCGGATGGTTGCGATGATGCACCCAGGGCAGAATGACCTGTTTGAACGACCCCCTAAGGAGTACCACACACCGCATGAATCGCAACGCTGCTTTTGCCTCCGCCCTCGGTGCGGTGTTGACAACTGCCGTAAGCCTGGCTCAAACCCCTGCTGCACCACCAGCCTCGGCTCCGGCAGCAACCGCACCCGCTGCCGCCGCTCCAGTTCAGGCAATTCCGGCGAAGATCGCCATCATTGAGTATGAGCAGGTTGCTGCCGCCACGAATGAGGGCCAGCGACTTCTGCAGGAGCTGCAGAATAAGTACGCACCTCAGAAGGCGAAGTTGGACGCTCTTGCCGGCGAGATTGACTCACTGCAGAAGCAGCTTCAGGCTGCTCCGGCGACCATGACGGAAGAAGAGCGGGCCTCGCGTGCGCGCGCCATCGATACAAAGCAGAAACAGTATCAGCGCGATGGCGAAGACGCGAGCAATGCCTATCAGGCCGAAGTGCAGGAAACGATCGGCAAGGTCGCGCAGAAGTTGGGCCCTGTCGTCATGAAGTTTGTACAGCAGAACGGTTTCACGATGCTGCTCGATAACAGTGCGGCGCAGCAGCAGGGCGGATTGACCCTGATGTGGACGGTTCCCGGTATAGATATTTCACAGGCTATTGTTGAGGCCTACAACGCTTCTTCGGGAGTCGCGGCACCGCCTCCGAGCGCACCGTCGGCGACACGCCCGCGCCCTACTGCTCCCGCAACCAAACCTGGACCGTCCAAGTAATACCCAAGTTTTTGCAGGATCCGCGAATCAGCCTTTCGCATAGCCGGACCACTTTGAACGATCTCGAAGGAGTACTACACACCGTATGAATCGCACCCTTGCTCTCGTCTTCGCCATCGGCGCAGGATTGACCACCGCCACCGCGCTGGCCCAGGCGCCCGCAGCAACCACACCAGCTTCGGCTGCCGCCGTGGCACCACCTCCGCAGGCCGTCCCCGCAAAGATCGCGCTCATTGCCTTCGAGCAGGGTGTCTTTGCAACCAACGAAGGTCAAAAAGCGGTTCAGGACGTCCAGAAGAAGTATGAACCACGGAAGAGCCAGATCGATGGGCTCTCGACCGAGGTCGATACGCTGAAGAAGCAGTTGCAGAGCGCACCGGCCACTCTGTCTGATCAGGAGCGCGCTACTCGCCTGAAGACGATTGACACCAAGGAGAAGCAGCTCACCCGCGATGCCGAGGATGCTCAGAACGCCTATAACGCGGATCTCCAGGACGCCTATGGCAAGATCGCGCAGAAGTTCTCGGCGGCCGTAAAGAACTACGTCAGCCAGAACGGCTTCACGATCCTGTTAGACGTCAGCAATCAGCAGACCAGCAATGTCATGTGGATCAACCCGAGCACGAACATCGATGTAACGCAGGCTGTTGTTTCGGCGTACAACGCTTCTTCGGGTATCGCAGCGCCTCCTCACTCGGCTCCGTCGGCTCCGTCCGCAGCACGCCCACGGCCTTCGACCACGACGCCCCGGCCCGCGGCTACAACACCCAAGCAGTAACGTAGCATTCGAATCAAGCTAAAAGGGAGACCTCGCGAGGGGTCTCCTTTTGTTGCAGCTAAAGATGCCCGGATCCGCATGATCTGTGGAAAAAACTGTGGATTATGATTCCCAATCGAGTCGCTGCGCTGAAAAATCAGTCGCTTCTTGCCTGTGTGCCTTTCGTCGCGGAGAACTACAAATACCTATGTATGAATCGGTTGCGTGCAGCGGAGGTGTCGCGGAAGTGCAAAAGCCGGTGGTTGCCGCTCAAGTACAGCGATTTCAAGGGTTTCCACAGATCATTGTTACCGGCAGGTTACGATTAGGTGCGTTTTTCGCACAAACCGCAGTCCAAACGTGAAACGGAGGCCCATACACAGCGATCGAAAGCAGGGTCTATCCTACTCCTCGCCTACTTTTAGGACGGCAAGGAAGGCTTCCTGCGGAATATCGACTTTGCCGATCCGCTTCATGCGCTTTTTGCCTTCCTTCTGCTTCTCCAACAGCTTGCGCTTACGGCTGATGTCGCCGCCGTAGCATTTGGCGATGACGTTCTTGCGGATAGCTGTGACGGTCTCTCTGGCGATGATCTTCGATCCGATCGCCGCCTGGATGGCTACTTCGAACATCTGCCTCGGGATCAGCTCTCGCATCTTCGAGACGAGTGCCTTGCCGCGGTCATAGGCAAAGTCACGATGCACGATGATCGAGAGCGCGTCCACCGGCTCTCCGCTGACCAGGATGTCCATCTTGACCATAGGCGAGACCCATGTGCCGGCGAGGTGGTAGTCGAGTGATGCGTAGCCGCGTGAGACGGATTTCAGGCGGTCGTAGAAGTCCAGCACAATCTCGTTCAGAGGGAGTTCGTAGGTCAGCATGACGCGCGTCTCCGAGACGTACTCGAAGTTCTGCTGGCGTCCGCGTTTGTCTTCGACCAGCTTCAGGATGCCGCCAACGTATTCTTCATTGGTCAGGATCTTCGCCGTGATGACGGGCTCTTCGATCTGTTCGATCTCGGAAGGGTCAGGCCAGCGCGAGGGATTGTCGACTTCGATGACGGAGCCATCGGTGAGTGTGATCTTGTAACGCACGCCGGGGGCGGTTGTGATGAGGTCGAGGTTGTACTCGCGCTCCAGGCGTTCCTGAATGATCTCGAGGTGCAGCAGGCCGAGGAAGCCGCAGCGGAAGCCGAAGCCCAGTGCGACAGAGGACTCGGGTTCGAAGTTGAAGGAGCTGTCGTTGAGCCGGAGTTTTTCGAGGGCATCGCGCAGCATGGCATGTTCGTGCGAGTCGACTGTGTAGAGGCCGGCGAAGACCATGCTCTTGATGTCTTCAAAGCCCGGGAGAGCGTCAGCGCATGGCCTTTCGACGTCGGTGATGGTGTCGCCGACCTTCGTGTCTGCGACGTTCTTGATCGTCGCGACGAAGAAGCCAACCTCCCCTGCGCTCAGTTCCCCGATCTCGACTGGCTTCGGGGTCATTACGCCCATGCTCTCTACGTCGAAGACTTTGTTGTTCGACATGAGCTTGATCTTCATGCCCTTGCGCAGCTTGCCGTTGATAACGCGCGCCAGCACGATCACGCCTCTGTACGGGTCGAACCACGAGTCGAAGATGAGCGCCTGCAATGGGGCGTCCGCATCACCCTTGGGCGGGGGCAGCAGATGCACAACGGCCTCAAGAATATCGGCGACGTTCAACCCTGTCTTCGCAGAGACTGCGATGGCATCATCTGCCGGCAGACCCACTGACTTCTCGATCATCTCTTTGGTGCGCTCAATGTCCGCGCTCGGCAGATCGATCTTGTTGATGACGGGAATGATCTCGAGCCCGTTCGAGATCGCCAGGTAGGCATTCGCAAGTGTCTGTGCCTCAACACCCTGCGACGCATCGACCACTAGCAAGGCGCCTTCGCAGCTGGCCAGTGAGCGTGAGACCTCGTAGCTGAAGTCGACGTGACCCGGTGTGTCGATCAGGTTCAGCTGATACGTATCGCCGTCCTTCGACTTGTACACCATGCGTACGGTGTGGGCTTTGATGGTGATGCCGCGCTCGCGCTCGAGATCCATGGCGTCGAGCACCTGCGCCTGCATCTCGCGCGCGGTCAGCGAGCCGGTTAGCTCAAGCAGCCGGTCCGACAGGGTGGATTTGCCGTGGTCGATGTGCGCGATGATCGCGAAATTACGGATGTGACTTGGATCCATACGGAGTAACGTAATGCCTCAATCTTCAAGGATATCATCGCGCGAGCATGGGGCGCACAGGGGCCATCCTGCAATTTCCAGCAATTATCGCGATGAGATTGCTCAGGTTTATGCGGCCAATACGTCATACAATTAGCAGGGAAAATGCACCAGTCGAGACGATACAACCTAGGGCGGTACATCCTACCGCAGCGATGGGTACTTGTTGCCATGTGCCTGCCTCTGGTGCTGCTCGCTGGCTGTCCGCAGAGTCAAACCGCCTCGCCAGGTAGAGCTTTGGCGAACGAGACAGCTCCCACAGCGACGAAGGCCGCGGCCGCCAATGGCGCGCAAGCTGCGCCGGCCAGCACGACCACCACAGCACAGTCCGTGGAGAATGCTGCAAAGGCTTACAAGGCGCAGGAGCTCATCAATAAGGCCGAGCAGTCTTATCGCAGCGGCGTGGACAACTATCGCGCCGGGCACCTGGATGCTGCACGTATCGACTTCGACTCTGCTGTCGACCTCATGCTGACCAGCGGCATGGACCTCAAGACCGATCCGCAGCTCGCCGACGAGTTCGACCGTCTGCTCAATGCTGTGAACTCGCTTGAGATTGCCGCGCTGAAGCAGGGCAATGGTTTCTCGCCCACCATTGAGGCTGCGCCGCTCGATGCAGCTAACGAAGTCACCTTCCCGGTTAATGCTGCTTTGACTGCGCAGGTCGCGGCGGAACTCAAGACAACGCAATCTGACTTTCCGCTGGTCATCAACGACTACGTTGCTGGCTTTATCAGTTACTTCAGCAACTCTCAGGGCGGCCACGCTCATCTTCTTCGTTCACTGGAGCGCGCTGGCAAGTACAAGGACATGATCGCGAAGAACCTGCGTGATGAGGGCGTTCCGCAGGATCTCATCTATCTTGCTGTTGCTGAGTCGGGTTTCCAGCCGCAGGCTCTCAATGCACGCTCAGGCGCCGGCGGCATGTGGCAGTTCATGCCTACTGGAGCCTATGGTCTGACACGGAACGGGTGGTTCGACGAGCGCTTCGATCCGGAGAAGTCTTCGAAGGCGTATGCGCGCTACATGAAGACTCTTTACGACCAGTTCGGCGACTGGTATCTCGCGATGGCCGCTTATGACTGGGGCCCGGGCAACGTGCAGCGAGCCGTCATGCGCACGGGCTATGCAGACTTCTGGGAGCTCTATCGCCGAGGAGTGCTGCCGGGCGAGACCAAGAATTATGTTCCGGGCATCATCGCCGCGATCATCATGGCGAAGAATCCGACTCAGTATGGCCTGGACAAGTTGTCGCCAGAGCCGGCAGTCATCTCCGATACGGTCTCGGTCGACTATGCGATCGACCTTCGCCTGGTTGCCGATGTGACCGGAGCGTCACTGCAGGAGATCGTCGCGCTGAACCCAAGTCTGCTTCGCTTGACCACGCCGCGCGACATGTCCTTCGATCTTCATCTCCCCGTCGGGTACTTCCGATGTTTTCGCGAAACGCATCAAGGACATCCCCGAAGAGAAACGCACCAGCTGGCGCTTTCACATCGCGCGCGCTGGAGAGACGCTTGACACGATTGCAACGGCGCAGCACGTTCGTCCGAGCGATATCGCCGAGACCAACGGCATAGCGGCTGGCGAGACTGTCGAAGAAGGAGACGAGCTGGTTGTCCCTGTCGCTACCGTTGCGAACGGAGTCAATCCGCAGCACTACACCGTGCGTCATGGTGACACACTCGTCACCGTCGCCGATCGCTTCAGTGTGTCGGTTGAACAGTTGCGACGCTGGAATCATCTCTCATCGAACGCTGTGAAGCCTGGCCGATTGCTGACGGTTGCAGAGCCGGTCAAGCTTGCACCGGGTACCCGTGTGCGTGGAAAGTCCGCGCACAGCACGGGTAAATCGCATACTGCGTCGAGTGCTTCTCATGCGACAACGACACACGCGCAATCGACACATGCGCATGCTGCGACCACTTCATCTGCAAAAAAATCTACCTCTCACGCGAAGAGTAGCTCTCCCCAATCGAAGTCAAAAGCTGCACGATAAGCTACCTCCCCCAAAAGAGTGCTTGCCATGTGCTGGCACATGGATGCATTCTGTTGCTAGAATCTCGTGCCGAGATGCACACTTGAATTTCTGTTGCATCTAAGTTTGAAGCAACCAGACAAGTGAGTGACGAGAAGTTCAAAAGCAGCCAGGGGAAACGATGATGACGTTGGATGATACGATCAAGCTCTACGCAGCTGCCGCAGATGACGATCACAACTTCGGTGATGACGATCACGATGATCTGAGCCACCGCTTCGACGATGATGACGAAGAGGAAGAGGTCACGATGACCTCTGACGACGACGAAGTGGATATTGAGGATGATGATGTCGACGAGAGCGCGCCTGATACCCATGCCGAAGAGGCAAGCATCTTCGCTCCTCCTCCTTCACCAGTAGACAGCTACACCCCGGCGGTTAGAGAGTCGGTCGCGCCGGTGGCGAGTGAGCCCGTCTATGCGCCTGTGAAGGAGACGCCTGCCAAGGCAGCCCTAAAGAAAGCTATCAAGAAGGCTGTCGTGAAGAAGCTTGTGAAGGCGGCAATCATTAAGCGAGTCGCAAAGAAGGTTGCGGCGAAGAAGGCCGTAGGAAAGAAGGCAGCCAAAAAGGCTGTCGTGAAAGCGGCCGTGAAGAAGGCTATTAAGAGGGCCGTGATCAAGAAGGCCGTCAAGAAAGCCGTGGCCAAGAAGGCTGTGGCGAAAAAGATTTCAAGATCTGCCGCGAAGAAGTCTAGTGCTCCCCGCGGCGGTAAGGTCGCTTCTAAAAAAGCGGCTGGCAACAAGGGCACTGTAAGCAGCAAAAAATCTACGAAGAGAGGTACTACCTTGGCAACGAAGAAAGCAGTAAAGAAGGCAGTCAAGAAGGCTGTCGTCAAGAAGGCAGTCAAGAAGGCAATCGTCAAGAAGGCCATCAAGAAGGCAATCGTCAAGAAGGCCATCAAGAGGGCAATCGTCAAGAAGGCCATTGCGAAGAAGATAGCTGCAAAGAAGGCCTAACAGGGACCCGTAGTAAGGCAAGCAAATAGGCCCGGACTCCTCAATTGAGAGCCCGGGCCTTTTTGCGTCTGCTGATAAGCCGCTACTTCTTGTTGGCTGCGATCTCGGCTAGGACTTCTTCGCTGTGGGTCTGCACGTCAACCTTGGGCCATACCTTTACTACTTTGCCCTCGGGTGAGATGAGGAATGTCTGACGGCTGGCGAACTTCATGTCGCCGTGTGTCATAACAGGCACGCCATAGGCGTCCACGACCTTGTGGTCGGGATCGGCCAGCAGCTTGAAGCTGAATGTGTCCTTTGCGCACCATGCCTTGTGACCCTCTACGGTGTCCAGGCTGACGCCGAGCACCACGGCATTTGCCGCGTCGTACTTCGCCATGTCGCGCTGGAAGTTGTGCGCCTCAATCGTGCAGCCCGTGGTCTGGTCCTTCGGGTAGAAGTAGAGGACGACCCACTTGCCCTTGTAGTCCTTCAGACTCACCGGCTTATCTTCTTGTGACGGTAGGGTGAAGTTGGGAGCCGCTGCGCCCACCTGCACCGAGTCAGCTGCCGCCGCGGCCTTCAGGCCAAAGCCACCGGCTGCAATCATGCCCATGATTACTGCGATCCACATTCCTTTGCGCATCATCGTTCCCCCTTTTTGTAGAGATTGCTATGTAGACGAGTGTAAGCCGCGTAAGACTCGCGCCTGTCGCGCGCATCGCAATTTTACTCCGCTGTGACAAACCGCTGACAAAACCCAGACAATGCCGAAACAACACGTCATTCTGCAAAGATAGCGATACCGGCTTCATCTGCCGCCGCGATGATCGCCACTGGATCGAACATCAGCGTCCTGCCGGCCTCGAGCGCAAGGCACGTTGCTCCCGCCCGCTGCATGGTCCGGATCGTCGCAACGCCAACGACCGGCACGTCGAAGCGCATGTCCTGGTTCGGCTTGGCAACCTTCACGACCGTTAAGGATCGCCGCAAAGTTGTGGCTTGAGAGTCCGCAGAGTGCGTTGCGCTATCGTCCGCATCCAGCGTACGAAAGAGGGCCCCAGCGCGTTCGATGGTGGCGTCCGTACCCTCCATTGCCTCCACCGCGACGCAGGCCTGTGCCGCAACGACTACTGTTTGCCCCAAATCGTAGCTCGCGATGGCCCGCGCGACGGTGCGTCCGTAGTCGATGTCCTTTCGCTCTTCTTCATCCGGAGCGCGACGGGTCAGCACGCCCCTCTGTGCCAGCAGCGGCTCCAGATACGCAGTCGACGAGATCAGCACGATCCCCTCATCGCCCAGCACTTTGGCCACCGCGCCCAGCAGCACATCGGTCGAACGCGTCCGAAGATTCAGCAACAACTTTGCCAGCCGCCAATCGGGCCGGATGCTGGAGAAGATTTGTTTATGCTTCACCTGACCCGCCATCACGGCCCGCGAAACACCCTCAGCCTTGAAGGTCTCGATCAGCCGCGACAACTCTCCCAGGGAGAGCCAGTGGACGCGTACACCAGCGTCAGCCGCGGCTCGTGCATTCATCTCCGGGTCCGTCTCTTCCTTGATGGCCGCGACTACGACCTCCAACCCGTGCGCCCGCGCCGCATCGAGCAGTAGGAAAGGGAAGCGTCCATTGCCAGCGATCAGGCCGAGTTTATCCATAGACCAGGGCGTCTCTCATTCGTTCTTTAGCGGCCTTCGTGGGGCGCAGCGGCAGTAAGTTGCACTGTGTGCCCGGTGCGTGCAGATTGTCGCGCCGCATCGAGTATGCGCACGACGGTGACGTTTGTGTCGAGAGACGAAAGGTCACCTTTAGGCTCTAGACGATGTTCCAGGACAGCGACCAGATAGTTCAGAGAGTCATCCTGCGGTGATGCAAGGGGCGGCGCTGTCTCCGCGTGCTCTTCGGGGTCTCCCGGCAGGCGAACCTTGATATCCTTTGCCTGCACGGTGCCGACGAAGCCGTGCGCGCCATACACTTCCATATCTTTGCGACCGAAAGGCCAGTTCCACGAAGCCTGAATGATGGCCTGCGCGTGAGGATAAGCGAGCACGATAGTTGCTTCGTCATCGACGCGCGGATACACATCAGGCTTGATCTGCTGCGTGACAGCAGTAACGGAGACCGGAAGCTCGCCGTGCATCATCCAGGTGGCAAGGTCGACGCCGTAACAGCCAAAGTCGAAGAGCGCTCCCGCGCCATTCTGCTTCGGGTCGGTGAGCCAGCTAAGAAACTCGGGACCGACGCCGATCTCTTTGGGGCCCTGGTGCCCGTCGTGGACAACGAGCTTGCGCAGATCGCCAATCTTGCCGCTGTGGAGCAGGGCATTCGCTGCGGTGTTGGAGGCATACCAGGTCGTCTCGTAGTTTGTAAGGATGGGCACCTGGAACTGCTGTGAGAGGTGCTGGATCGCCAGAGCGTCGTCTACGGTGGTCGCAAGCGGCTTCTCCACCATCGCGGCGATATGAAGCGGTGCTGCCTGCTCGATAGCAGCCCGATGATCGGCGATTGACGTGTAGACGAGTATGGCTTGTGGATGAGTCGCGGCGAGCATCACCTTTTCAGACGGGTAGAAGAGGCTCTCGTTCAGGTGGAATTGAGCAGCGTACTTTTGGCGAAGGGCAGCATCAGGCTCGGATATGCCGACAAGCTCAACATTCGGATGCGATGGGAGGTTGTGCAGAAAGCCCTGTACGTGGCCGTGCACCAGACCGACAACAGCGACCCGCACGGGGGCTTCATTCTGCGCAAAGCCCGAGGTGGCAAGCTGGCTGAAGAGGAGTGCGACGAGGATCGATTTGAGAGAGATGTGGCGGCGAAAGGCGCTCATAGGCAGGTGAGAGATAGTCTAACTCGGTTGTAAACTTATTTCGCCATCGGGCGCTGCTCGACCTCGGCGTGCGCCTGCCGGATGGCGCTAATCGGAATGTGACGACTTTGGATTTGTTACTTAATTTGCTGTCGCTGTCCGTCATTCTGAGCGCAGCGGAGAATCCCTATATTTTGTCTTTGCTCTCGCTCGATCAAACGCGATAATCGTCATCTGCGAGCCGTCACTATGCCAAAACTACGTTATGCAACACGACTATCTCTCGCCTTCTGCTTTCTTGTGCTCCTGAACGGAGTTCTCGGTATCGCCGCCGCCGCGCAAACAGCCTCTTCGTCCAACGAACTCGCTTTTAGCAGAGCCAGGTTGCTCCAACGCGGAATCAACCTGTCTGGTTGGTTTGGAGGCGGAGGAGGCGACTATTCCGACGCACATCTCCAGAGCTTTATAACGGACCGCGATCTGAAACAGATACGCGCGATGGGGCTCGATTACGTTCGGCTCCCCGTTGATCCAGTGCCAATTATGAGAAGCGGCGTCAGGGTACAGGATAGTGAGCGATTTCTGGCGCAGTTGGACAAAGCGATCGACAGCATCCTTGCGGCCGGGTTATCCGTCGATATTGCGGTCTTTCCAAATGGCGAATTAAAACAAGGGCTCCAGACTCAGCGAGGGGTAGACGACTTTATCTCCCTCTGGCGATTTCTGGCCGGCCACTTTGTAAAGTACGACCCTGACCACGTCTTCCTCGAGATTTTGAATGAACCAGAGGTGCAGGACGTTTATCGGTGGGCGGGCATCCAGGGCAGGGCGGTGAACGCGATTCGCAGCGTTGATCCGCGGCACACCATTATCGCTACTGCGGGGCGGTGGTCCGGTCTGGATGATCTTTTGCAACTGGAGCCTGTCAGCGACAACAACACCATCTATACCTTCCACTTCTATGAGCCGTATCAGTTCACGCACCAGGGAGCGACTTGGGGCAGCAGCGAATGGCTTTACTACAAAGACATCCCCTATCCTGCGACCTACGAATCGATGCAGGCGCAGCTCAGCCAGATTCCCGATGAGATTGCTCGCTATCAACTCTTTCTTTATGCGAACGGCGGGTGGAGTCTGGAGACCTTCCAACGCAAGCTGGCGTTTGCGGCAGAGTGGGGAAGAGCGAGGCATGTTCCTGTCATATGCAACGAGTTTGGAGCTTATCGCGACAGGGCGCCGGCAGACTCGCGGGCTCGCTGGATCACCGATGTCCGCACCGCGCTCGAGCAACAGCATATTGGATGGGCGATGTGGGACTACAGCGGAAACTTTGGACTTGTGAAACGCGGCAGCAGCGACCACGCGCCCGATGAGCCAATCGTTCAGGCGCTCGGCCTGAAGATCCCAGCAGGGACCGTAGCGCCAAAGGAATAGAACCCCGGCGCGCAGGTTGAATCCAGGAAGACCTGCGCGCTCGTGTGTGGTTTAGTTGTAGAGATCCGTCAGGCTGGACTGGTACTGGTCGCGGGCTTGCCGGTAGGCTGCGCGCAGGTCGGTGTTTGGGTAAGCCGAGCGGGATGCTTCGACTTTGACGCAGCGAGCGGCGAGGTCGGCGAAACTCTCCGGATGGCCGTTGACACGTTTGAAGATGTAGATAGCCTGGATTGCAGCACCGAGGCATCCCGCCTCTTCTTCGAGGGGAACTTCAACGGTGGCTCCACTGGCGTCGGCGAGGAGCTGTCGCCACGCCGCCGAGCGCGAGCCGCCGCCGATGACGAGCACGCGTTTGACCGGTGTACCACTCTGAATGAGGTCGAGCCCGTTGAGGATGCCGAAGCTGACGCCCTCGATGGCGGCGCGAATGAGGTTCTCTGGTGTGAAGTTGTTGGACGAGATGCCGGCGAGGGTTCCGCGAGCGTTTGGGAGGTCGGGGGTGCGCTCGCCGTTGAGGAAGGGAAGGAAGACGAGGCCGTGGGCGCCGGGCAGTGTGGCGGCAAGCGCGGATTCGATGTCCTGCACGGTTTTGCCGAGAATGTTGAGCGTCTGCGTAACGACGTTGGTCGCGTTCATGGTGCAGACGAGGGGGAGCCAACCGCCTGAGGAGGAGCAGAAGGGGGCGACGTTGCCGGTGGGGTCGAGCACGGGCCGATCGTGGAAGGAGTAGACAGTGGAGGATGTGCCGAGGCTGAGTGTGACGACGCCCTCGTGGACGTTGCCGGTACCGATGGCGCCCATCATATTGTCGCCACCGCCGGCCGAGACGATGCACGATTGCGGGAGGCCAAGATCGGCGGCGACTTCGGGGCGGAGCGTGCCGACGGGTTCATCAACGGTGATGAGCGGTGGGAGCGCGGCGAAGAGCTGGCCGGTGCCGCCGTCAATGGCGTCGAGGACCTCGCGGGCCCAGCCGCGGGAGCGAACGTCAAAGAAGGCGGTGCCGGAGGCGTCACCGGACTCCGCGCACATGCGGCCGGTGAGCCAGAAGTTGAGGTACTCGTGCGGAAGAAGGATGTGGCGGATGCGGGCGAAGTTTTCGGGCTCGTGATTCTTGAGCCAGAGCAGTTTGGACACGGTGTAGCCGGTGAGCGGCACGATGCCGAAGCGCTCGTACCAGCCCTGCTTGCCGCCGAGGAGTTCGACGAGTTGCTGGTTTTCGGGCGCTGTCTCGGTGTCGTTCCAGAGCTTGGCGGGGCGGATGACGTTGTGGTGCTCATCGAGGACGACGAGGCCGTGCTGCTGGCCGGAGACGCCGAGCGCCTGCACGGCTTTGCTGGGTGACTGCGCAAGGGCTTCGCGGACTGAGACGCAGAGAGCATCGACCCACCACTGGGGCTCCTGCTCGCGTGCGCCGCTTTCGCGTTCAATGAGCGCGTGCGGAGCGTAGCCGCGGCCGAGAGAGGTTCCGTTTTCGTCGATAACCAGGGCCTTGGTGCCCTGTGTGCCGCAGTCGATTCCGAGATACATTGTTTCGATCACCTTCACGTTCGTAGATTGCCCAATTTGTAGATTGTCCAATTAGACATCAGCCGGCCGTCCGGCACTGTGTACCAGCGTATCCGAGTCGGCCCCGAAGTGTCATTCCTTTGGTGATTGAAGAAAATGGTGGATGTGACGGAGCTGGGCGAGAAACGATTCGCTTTGATAAGAAAGTAGTTTCAGGATATAGCGTGCCTGGGGTTGATTTTCTTCGATTACAGAATATAAAGTGGCATTTCTCCTTTGAGAGAGAGGTGTGAGGTTCTATGGCGATGACGCGACGGTCATTTCTGCGCACGAGTGCGGGAATGGCAGCATTGGGATATGCGGGTGGGCTTCGGGCGGCGGATAAGCCGGCTGCGGCGGGGATTGCGGCGGGTCAGTATCGTCAGCTGATTGATGGGTTCGGATTTTCGGAGGCCTTCCATGCTGCGCGAACGATTCGCTTTCTGGAGGAGAAGGACCAGAACAACCTGCTGAATTTGATGTTTTCGCCGAACGGCGGCATGGGGTACTCGATCCTGCGCAACGAGATCGGCGAAGGGCCAGAGGGGGCAGGCAAGAGCGACGGGACGGTGGCGTCGATTGAGCCGAAGCCGGGCGAATTCAACTGGACGGGCGACGAAGACCAGATCTGGCTGATGAACGAGGCGAAGAAGCGCGGATGCACGAGGTTCCTGAGCAGTGCATGGTCACCACCGGCGTGGATGAAGTCCAACGGCGATAGCTATGCTGGCGAACTGAAGCCGGCGATGTATCAGCAGTATGCGGACTACCTCGCGACATATGTGCTGGAGTACAAGAAGCGCTACGACCTCGACATCTATGCGATCTCGCCGCAGAACGAGCCCAATTTCACGCCGACGCAGAAGTACGCATCGTGCCGCTGGACAGGCGGGCAGATGGCGAAGTTTCTGCGACAGAACCTGATCCCGACGTTCGAGGCGAAGGGCGTCACGGCGAAGATCGTCATCGACGAGCATGAACACTGGAGCGACGAGATGATCAACGAGATTCTCGCTGACCCGGTGTGCGACAAGGCGATTCAGATCGCGGCGGCGCACGCGTATGCGCCGACGACGGCGCCGTATGTGTCGATCAACGCGCGGACGGGGCAGTTTACGACGGCGCTGGACAAGAAGAAAGCAATCTGGGAGACCGAAGTAAGTGCAGGCGACGCCAACATCACGAATATGAACGATGGCGTGTACTGGGCTCGCGTAGTGCACACGCACATGATCGAGGACAATGTGAGCGCGTGGTTGTACTGGTGGGGAGCGGCGTCGACGACGTCACGGAGTTCTCTGATTTCGGTCGACGTGCCGAACAAGAAGTATCAGCTGACGAAGCGGTTCTTCACGATCGGACACTTCTCACGCTTCATTCGTCCGGGGTATCACCGGGTGGATGCGACTCCGACGCCGGCGCCGAACACATATTTCTCGGCGTACATCGATCCGACGGGCAAGCGGTTGGTGTGCGTGGCGATCAACGACGATGCAGTAGAGCGTCCGTTCACGATTCAGTGTGGCAGCTTCAACGCGACGAGCTGCATAGCGGTACGAACGTCGAACACGGAGACGCATGCGAAGCTGCCTGCGATTGCCGTTACGAACGGGCAGGTCGAAGTGACGACGACGCCGTTGAGCGTAACAACGTTCATCATGACGTAGGCGGGCTGGCAGGGCGGCGGTTGAAGGACTTTGGCGAGATCAGTGAGGGGCACTGTCTGGAGCTCCCTTTCTTACCCTGATGCGAATTGGCCGCTGCCGTGCATGCAGGGCTCATCCATTCAGCCCTCCCGCTTGCCTAAAGAAGGCGACCTGAGCCACTTAGATGGTTTGGGCGTCCAAGCCCGGCCGATCATCCTACCCCAAAAGTGCTATGTGGTTAATTCCTTTTCGCGTCGAGAATCAATCTCGCGTCAAGGATTTTTCCCAAATGAGGACAACAATGAAAAAATCGTCTCTCTTGCTGTTTGGTCTCGTTCTCTTCGTTTCCGTTGCCCTCCCACTTCGCGCCGATGAAGGCGGCTGCGTCGAATCCCCTGAGAACCCCACAGCTATCCTTGCCGTTGTGGGCTCTGCCGGGGCATTCCTTGCCTCAGCCCGTGTTCGTATCAAGTCTCGTCGCAACTCTTCCAAGTAATCCCTCAGCAAAACCCGTACCATCGGAACCCTTATGTCGACTCTTCCCGCGGCTGATCTAGGCTCCTATTCACTAGCGAGGGTGGCAAAACTCTCGCCACCCCGCGCCGCAGGATTCGCGGCCGTCCTGGCCGTTCTCGGCGTGTGCTCGATCTGGTCCACGGCTGCCGCCCTCTGGCAGCTTTGGACCATGGACGCCCTCAAGTCGATCGGCATGATGGTTCCCTTGATCAGCTTCGTCCTCATCCTTCGTGTCTGGCGCTCCCAGAGCTGGCAGATGGAAGGGAGCTGGTGGGGACTCGCCATTCTCGCCGTCACCATCGCCGCGGTCCACGTGCGCGATCAAGCAGTTCTCGTCCTCGTCGTCTCACCAAAGTGGGCTGTCTACTTTCCCCCGCACTCGCTGGTGTCCTTCGCCTATGGCGCTGGTGTCGTCCTTTTGTTTGGCGGCACGCGTCTGTTTCGTGCGGCGCTGTTCCCCATCGTTCTCCTCTGGTTCGTCAACCCTATCCCCCACTTCTTTAATGTTCTCGTCGATCTTCCCCTGCAACGCGTCTCGGCACATGTAGCCCGGGCATTCGCGATTGCGCTTGGACAGCCGCTAACCCATGACCAGATGCGTCTCATGTTCACGCCAGACTTCGGCATGTTCATCGCTCCCGGTTGCAACGGTATCCGCGGGGCCGTCACCATGGGCTTCATCGCGCTCATCGCCGGCTACGTCTACCGTTTCCGCTGGCACGCGCACGCAGCCGTCGTTGCCGGAGCCGTTCTCCTCGGCTACGTCTTCAACTTCGCCCGCCTTTGCACGCTCGTCCTCTATTACCTCGTCGCGTTGCACTTCCACTGGCTGCGCTCCAGGGCCGAGATGGGTGACTACATCATCGGTGCATGCCTCTTTCTCTTCGCCACATTCCTGCTCTTCTACGTAGTCCGCCGTCTCGGTGAATCCCCGAAGCAGACCAAGCCTGTTGTCGCGCCTACACCGTTCTCTTCCACCTCCGAGCGAATGTACAAACTACGTTTCGCCGCCATGCTACTGATCACCATCTTCGGCTGCTACGGCTTCGCACGTGCCGTCGTCATCGCCGAGGCAACCGGAGAATTTGCCCAGATCAGAGCTGATCGTAATGCCCCCGGCAAGTTTCCCACCCACATCGGCGCGTACACGCTCGTGCGCACCTGGAACGAGTACCTCAACACCGGCACACTCCTCTTCCACTGGGCCGAATACGCACCGGCCAGCGCCGGAGCCCATATCACTCTCGGCATCTCACCCGTCGTAGGCACACACGACACTCTTATCTGCCACTCTGCGCGCGGTGACGATCCCATTTGGCAGAACCAGATCACCACCGCTACCGCCGGTCAGCCTAACGTCAGCTTCAGCGGAGCCATGTTCAACAACAGCTCCTCGCTCTCACTTGAGGCCACAACCATCTGCAGCGGCTCATCATGCGGTGAGTACACGACGGATCGCTCGCACTTCGGCTTCGTCTACAGCAAGCCGAACTCCCAATCGATCCTCACTCAGGATCCCCAGCGCCCCATCCCCATCATGCTCCGCACCGAGATCGGCGACGACTCGGTACCTGCCGACTATGCTCGCCAGCAAATGTCTGCTGCTCTTAGCTCCTTCCTGGCCTCGGTCGATCTCAATGCGCTCACTCGCCCCTACCGCCATCAATAAAGAGGCAGGCGCTTGCTATCCTTTTCTGTAGTGAAATCCAACTTGCGCAAGATCCTTCTCTCTCTTGTTGTAACTGCTGCAGGTATTTTTTCATCGGTGGTTCTCACGGGTTGCGCGACGGGAATGTCCACAATGTCGACAACATCGACAACTTCCACAACATCCACAACTCGACAACATCGACAACATCGACAACGTCGACAACCTCCACAACGCAAACAGCCCCCGCAAACCCTGGCGTCACCTTCAGTGGCAAGGTAATGGCTGGCAGCCAGCCCATCGCTGGAGCCACAATTCAGGTCTACGCCGCGGGCACTTCCGGCAATGGATCCGCGCCCACGGCGCTTCTTTCGACGACGCTGACTACCGACGCCACCGGAGCCTTCACCGTTCCCGCAGACTATCCCTGCCCAGCAAGCTCCTCGCAACTCTACGTCGTCGCCCAGGGCGGCAAAGCCGGGGCCTCCACGTCATCCAACTCCGCCATTACTCTTGCCACGGTCCTCGGCCCTTGTAACCAGGTCGCAGCCTCTACTCAGATTGTTGTTAATGAGGTCACCACTGCAGCCACCGTATGGGGTCTGTCCCAGTTCCTCGCCGCCGGTGCCAGTCTCGGCGCCTCATCGACCAACACGCAGGGCCTGACCAACGCCTTCGCCACCGTGGCCAATCTCGCCAACCTTACCGCCGGCACATCCCCCGGGGCCGCTTTTCCCAGCACTGGAGCCTCGCCCGCAGCGAAACTGAATACCCTCGCCAACCTCCTGAACACCTGCACCGCCGCCGCCACCGATCTCAGCCCCTGCACCAACCTATTCGCCGCATCGACTCCTACTGGAGCCTCCGCCCCTGCCAACACCTTCGACGCCGCGTTGAATCTCGTCCGCAATCCCGGCACAAGTGTCGCCACCCTCTACAAACAATCCACGGCCAGCGCTGCCTTCACCCCCGCACTCGCCACCGCCCCAGCCGACTGGACGCTCTTCATCACCTACACCGGCGGAGGTCTATTCGAGCCCGGAGCCCTCGGTATCGACTCCACTGGCAACGTCTGGGTCTCCAACTACAGCGACTCCACCGGCACCGTCGGCGTCGCATCCAAGTTCTCTCCCACCGGCACTCCCATCTTCCCTTCCGGCATCATGGCCAACGGCTTCAGCGACTCCTACGGCCTGGCCATCGACGCCAGCGATAACGTCTGGATCCCCTACGAACAAAGCCCCGGCAGCGTCAACCACGGTGTCGGCGCCGTCAGCGTTCTCAACTCCAGCGGCCAATCCATCTCGGGTGCCACGGGGTACTCTACTGGAAACCTCTACTACCCCGTCGCCGTCGCCATCGACCCCAACGGCACGGCCTGGGTCGTCAACTACGGCAACGGCCACCTTACGCAATACTCCAGCACCGGACAGGTCCTCTCCGGCGATACCGGCCTCTTCGCGCCATCGTTCGCTTTCCCCGCTGCCATCGTTGTCGACGCCAACCACAACGCCTGGATCGGCGACCAGAACGACAGCTTCGTCACCCGCATCTCTTCCGACGGCACTCAAAACCTCGCCGTCTCCTGCTGCAACAGCCCCAACGGCCTCGCCGTCGATCAGCACGGCTATGTATGGGCAGCCAACTATGCAGGCGACAGCGTCAGCCAGATCTCCAGTTCCGGCACGGTCGTCTCCGACGGTTACACCGGCGGAGGCCTGGACCACCCTCAAGGCCTCGCCATCGACGGAGCTGGCACAGTCTGGATCGCCAACTACCGCAGTACAGCCCTTACCCAGCTAGCCGGATCGTCCTCCAGTAATCCCGGCGCGGCCTTGTCACCGGCAACAGGCTGGGCTCCTGACGCCAAACTTCCCGATAATTCCAACCTGCTCGAAGCCTTCGCCATCGCCATCGACGCCAGCGGCAACCTCTGGGTCACCAACTTCGGCAGCAACACCCTCACCGAGTTCATCGGTCTGGCCGTACCTGTCAAGACTCCCCTGATCGGCCCGCCCCAGACGCCTTAGCAAGCCCTCCTCGCGCATAACATTCTTGCGTCAGGAGTTCCCGTTCCCTGAAAAATGAGGTAGAACCAATAAGCCCTACCGGTTCTGATTAGCCACCCACTGCGTTTCCCTAGCGCGGTGCCTCTTCCTTAGTTAATTCCATCCTCCAATAGCACGTATTGCCGAAAAGGCACAACGGCAAAAAAAATCTCTCTGCCTCTTGACAGACGTTGTCCTAAAGGGAGAACCTTGCAATCGCAATTAAGTGGTCTGACCATAACTCCTTAATCACGACAAGAGGTGCCCCCCGAGCACCCTTGAACTATCAGTTTTACCCGTAAGACCTAGAGAGGTTACAGATGATGCTCAACAACAATCGCCCCACCATGTTCCGCTCCTGCAACGGTGAAGAAGCAAACCCGCTCCGCCATCTGCTCCCGAGTTTCTTTTCCAGTCTGCTGGTTCTCCTCGCAGCGATCCTGCTTTGCGGCTCCCCCGCCAGCGCCCAGCTCGCCGGTAAAGGCGAAATCAAGGGTACGGTGACCGACCCCACCGGTGCAGTCGTTCCCAACGCCACGGTGGTCGCAACGTCGCCAAGCCGCGGCCTCAAGTTCACCACGACAACCTCCGCATCCGGCGACTTCAGTGTCTCCCCGCTCGACCCGGATATCTACTCCCTCACCGTCACCGCCACTGGCCTCTCAACCACGACTCAGGAGAACATCCACGTCAACGCGCTCGAAGTCGCGAACGTGAATATCAGTCTGAAGCTCGGCGCTGAATCCGAGACCGTCACCGTCTCCGCTGCTCCACCCGCGCTCGAAACCAGCAACGCCACCCTGGGCGCGACCATGGAGAACGACATGTACTCCGCCCTTCCGATCCAGATGGGTGCCTATGGTCAGCCCGACCAGCGCCGCGCCACCGACTTCGCATTCCTCATGCCTGGCGTGCAGGGCAACAACACCACCGGTAACCCCACCACCAATACCGGAATCGTTAACGGATCGGGCAGCAGCGGCGCTGTCTCTGCGGTATATATCGACGGTATTCCGTTCGTGCGCGCCGGAGGCAACGGCGACCCGCGCTTCGTCTGGACCGCCATCTCCGTCGATGCAGTCGACCAGTTCCAGGTGCAGACAGCCGGTTACTCCGCCATCTACGAAGGCCAGGGAATTCAGAACTACGCCATCAAGCAGGGCGGCATCAAGTATCACGGAGCGTCGTACGAGTTCTTCCGCAACACGGCCCTCGACACCTGGGGCTTCTTCGGCGCTGATTGCCAACCCGGTAACAGGCGTAGTGGCCAAGCCGGCCGAGCATAGCCACGAGTACGGCATCGCTTCTCAGTGGCCCGCTGGTTCCCGTCGGCTCGTTGGAAAGACAAGCTCTTCTTCTTCGGCAACTACAACGGCTTCCGCTATTCCAGCCAAACTCCGACCACCATAACCTTCCCACACGGCTGCTCAGCAGGGCGGTAACTTCGCAGGTCTAACGAAAACGGGCAATTCCAAAAACACGACCATCGGTATCTACGATCCCAACTCGCGGACATCATGCACGAGCCCACAGCAATAGCGGACCCTGCCGATACCAGTATGGTTACGGACCAGGTCTGGTGGCATCGGATACAGAGGGAATCCAGTCGCGACCGGCGCCCTGATAGACGTAATTCCGGCAAGCCAATTTTCGCAGATCGCCCTCAACCTCCAGAGCTATCTCCCGAGGTGGTATTGGCACAGCGGCGACGAACAATTTCAACTCTGCCAACCCAACAGGCCTGACGAACTGGTCCACGACCAACCGTATTGATTACGCCTTTACCTCAAAGGACACATTGACACTAGTGGCAGCCATCGGCCGCCAGGCGAGTTCCAATCCCACCGGCCAAACGACTGCAGGGCGAAATGTCGGGTCCGGTCCCGTACAACTACGGCCAGATCTTCGCGCCGAAGACCGCCGTAGGCGTCATCGAGGAGACCCACATCTTCTCGCCACACCTCATCAATCAATTCAAGTGGGGATACGCCCGCTACAACGGTCCTACGTTCCAGCCCAACCAAACACCCGTTTATGCCGCAGCGACCCAGGGTATAACGGGACTGCCGGCCGGACAGGCTGCCGGAGCTTTCCCGATCGTTACCTTCGCCGGTACCAACGCCCTACAAACTGGTCCGGTCAGGGTGCCAACGTCACTCTTGCCGAAAACTACACCCTGCTCAACAACGTACAGTGGAATGTCGGCAAGCACACCTTTACATTCGGTGGTCAAATTGCTTGGCTGCAGTACAACGTCACACCAGACACCGGGGGCTCAAGCCCACTCACCATCGCCAGTGCCGTTACGGAGACATCGGCGATCAACATATCACCCAAGCCATCAAGCCCCACCTACGCAGCTACCACTAACACCGGTCTACGCCTACGCCAGCTTCTTCGTTGGTCAGATCGACAAGGGAAGCCTCACGCAGAATCTCGTGCAGCAGTACAACTCGCGCTTCCGCGCCATCTCTCCCTACGTTCAGGACAACTGGAAGGTCAATGAAAAGCTTACCCTCGACCTCGGCCTTCGCTGGGACTACTTCCCAACGCTCGTCGACGCGCACGACAACATGAGCTTCTTCAGCCCCAATCTGGCGAACCCCATCACCGCCACCAACGGCGCACTGGAGTTTACGGGTACTGGGGCCAATACCTGCAACTGCCGCACTCCGGTCTAACAACTACTTCAAAAACTTCGGTCCCCGCATCGGTCTTGCCTATCGGTCGATCCAAAGACAGTGATCCGCTCAAGCTATGGCATCATGTTCACGCACGGCAACGCCGTTGGTGGTGGCGGCTCTACGCAGGGTTGGCCGGCAACTCTCTCGGCTTTTCGGCCAGCCCAAGCTTCTCGGCCAACGGCCAATTGCTATCGACGATGCCTTTCACCGGGACCAGCGGCGCGTTCCCGACCTTTACACCTGCCACAGGCCGCGCCTCGGGACCGGCCTTTGGAACAGGCTACACGACGACCCCTGGTTATACGACGGCTACGCCTTCCACCGCGGCCTACTATGACCCATACCTCGGAGCCGGGCTCCGGAATACATCAACTGGACCTTCGGCTTCCAGCGCCAGTGGACCAACGCCCTTACTTCGAGCATCACCTACGTAGGATCGCAGGGGCACTTCCTCCCCGCCGATGGCAGCAACGCCCGCGGCTTCTGGGCAAACCAGCTCGATCCGAAGTACCTGTACCTGGGAACAACTCTGAACTCGGCTGGTACATCGCATGTGCTGCGAACAGCCTCACTTGCCCGTCAGGCTTTACCACAGGTCAGCAACTCAGCGTGGCTCTCCGGCCGTTCCCGTTCCCAGGCGTTACCGACCAGTTCGGTAGCGTCTCGAACTCGAACTACAACGCACTGCAAGCGACATTGAATATGCGTGCCTCGCATGGACTGACCTTCATGGCCAGCTACACTTGGTCGCGCTCGATCGACGATGGAGGCACCTTCCGTTCCGGTTACGATATCCCAGCCGCATTCTCCGGAGATGGAAAGTTCCACAAGGCCGATTCCATCGAGCGCTCTGTCTCCACCAGCAACCAGCCCCATCACGTAGTCGTTACCGGCGTCTGGGATCTGCCCTTCGGCAGAACCCTGCTCGAACAGCGGCTGGCAGCGTCAATCCTTCGGTGGATACAAGCTCTCCACGATCTACCAGGCCTACACCGGTTCGCCTCTGGCCATCACGTCCTCAAGGTGCGGAACCAATCCCGCACATGACCGCCTACTCGTCCCGGCAGGCGCCTGCATGCCGACTTACAACACTTCCTTCGCTGGTGCCGCCCGCATCAACGGCAGTTGGGGGCAGCGGGGTCACCCGCACCAACTTCAAGGCGCTACGGAGCGCCTCCTTTTCATCAATACACAGTGCGTTCTGGCGATGCGCCAAACTTCACCTTCGGTAACAAGCCGCGTACCGCTCCGTACAACATCTACGGTCCCGGCAACTATAACATGGACTCAGCCTTCGTCGCAGCTTCGGCCTTCACCTCGGAGAATCGTCAAGACTGAATCTCCAGGCTGATCTCTACAACGTCACTAACCACACCCAGTTCGCCGTAGCCAGCACAGTATGGAGCCCACTGCCACTACTTTGGCCAGGTCTCCGGAACACAGGCCAATGGTCGCCGTTCCGCGCAGCTCCAGCGCGCGTATCGAGTTCTAACCCACATCACCCTAACCCGAAAGCCCCAGGATCCATCCCTGGGGCTTTCTCTTGTTCCATCAAGTCACAAAGCCGGGCCCCCGTATCTCGCGGCCCCATTGCCAGATGTGGGTTCATCCGCGAACACACTCGACCCGCCAAAAACCTGTCAAGCCCCACGTCCGACCTAATCCATTACCCCACACAACTCCGTATGCCGATTTATCCCCTCAGCCAGCATAATAGAACAAGAGACCAAAGGAGCCTCGGCGTCAGCTGACGGGCTTACCCTTAACCCTTTCTCAGGCACCTAGAGGACAAGGTCCTGACGTAACCAAAATAATTCGAATACTTGCAGCTAGATCCGGGAGAGGGGGACCTCCTGGGTCGCTGAAACTCTACTTCCACCGAACCCACTTCAGGTGCCAGGCTGGACATACGAAACTCCCGCTATAAGCTTTCGTTCCTCTCTTCGAGGGTCATTCTGGACGCGAAGGGGGTATGTCCCAGATCATCGTAGGCCGAGCCTCAAGGTTGTAGCGAGGCCAATTCGGGACCGCCGGATTGTTCGGATCGCCACTCCGGCCGAAGGCGATCAGGGTGCCACTCATCTGCGCAGCCAGCTTTCGAGCCTCAGGTCCGCCGCCGGTCATAGGCGCTGCGATCTCGACATTATCGAACATAAAAGGGATGTCCATAGTATGTGGCGCGCCCCACTTCCCCCCATCCACCGGCGATTTCCACGCAAAGTTATAGACCCAGGTCGGCCCGCCCTGCGCCGCACGCCGATCACTCTCGATCACCATCCCATGCCAGCTCCGAAAGGCTGTCGTCACCGCGAAAAAAACATCACTGGCTGAGTAAGCCGGGTACCACTTGCGATAATCCGCGATGATGTCCTCGGTCTTGAGCGTGCCAAGGAACTGTCGATACTGTTCAAGCTTCGCAGGGAGTTCTTCCCACGTAAGAGAGAAGAGAGCAGGGCTCGAAGCGCCAATGAGCAGACGCGTCTCATCATGCGTATTGCCAAGAATCATCGGTACACTTGCGGAGATCGCAGGCGCATCTGGTGCGAAGGGATCGCTGGGCAGAGAGCGTCCATCATGGACAGGGCCGAAGTATTTACCAGCGCGGATCGCTGCGACCAGCTTCTCCATCGGAACCTTTTTCGGGTCTCGGATATCGTCGATATTGGCCTCGGTAAGCCCAAGCGCAGCGAGTACCGCCTGTGCTGTAGCCGTGGCGTGCTCTGGTGTAGTGGCGGTGAGCTGCTGGCCACTCATGGTCACAACGCGGTGAAAGAGACCATGCGCAGCCGGCATCGACATCAGGGTGGCGCACTTGGCCCCACCCCCACTCTGGCCGAAGATGAGGACGCGGCTCGGATCGCCGCCGAACTCGGCGATGTTGTCGCGGACCCACTGGAGGGCGAGGACAAGATCGAGCTGGCCGACGTTGCCGCTGTCGGCGAAGTCGCGTCCGCCGAGAGTGGCGAGGTAGAGGTAGCCGAAGAGGTTGAGACGGTGGTTGAGGGTGACGACTACGACGTCTCCGCGCCTGACGAGGTTGACCCCGTCGTAGACCGGGCCGTTGCTGCTGCTGGAGGAGTAGGCTCCCCCGTGGATGTAAACGAGGACAGAACGCTTTCTGCCGTCGCGGAGAGCAGGTGTCCAGATGTTGAGGTGGAGGCAGTCCTCGCTGTTGACAGGGTTCTCTTCGTCGAGGGGTGAGAAGGCGGAGCGGCCGCCGCGGGCGTGTATGGGTTGCGGGGCTTCCGGGCCAAAGGCGACGGCGTCGCGGACTCCTTGCCATGGCTGGGGTTTGACGGGAGGTTGGAAGCGGGTTTTGGAGGTGTCGCCGCCGTACGGGATGCCTTTGAAGACTTTGACGCCGTTGTTGATGAAGCCTCGGACTTTGCCGGAGGTCGTGGTGGCGATGGGGGCTGTTTCGGCGAACGCACGAGGTGCGATGGCTGCGAGGGTGGAGAGTTGCAGCATCTTGCGGCGGGTGAGAGTCATGCGATAACGATCAGGCATTTTGGGGAGGAGATGCAACTGCCGGTGAGGATTTGTGGCAGAATGTGAAGGATACCCCAGGAGCTAAAAGCCCCTTAAGATTTGCGGTATAGAGAGATGCAAGGATGACGCCTTGGGGTACCTTGAAGCAAGAGCAACAGCAAGAGCTGGTGGAGGAAGGGGATACTTTCCCACCCATGTCGCGATGAGGCTGCGCCATGGATGGGGCACCCCGAACTGTGGGGGCGGTTGAAGAGAAAGGACAACGCTAATAGCAAAGGTTCTTAAGCGGAAAGGGCTGGGACGTTGAACTGTTCCAGCCCTTTCTTATTGAGCGATTGAAGCGGTTTATTCGCTTGAGCCTTTGCGGGGGCGGCGGTTGGCTTGCAGGACCTTCTTGCGGATGCGCAGGGACTTGGGGGTGACCTCTACGAGTTCGTCGTCGGCGATGAACTCGATGCACTGCTCGAGGGTTTGCTGCTTGTAGGGGACTAGGCGGACCGCATCATCCGATCCAGACGCGCGCATGTTCGAGAGCTTCTTCTCGCGGACGCAGTTGACGTCGAGGTCGTTGTCGCGGCTGTGCTCGCCGACGACCATGCCCTCGTAGACTTCAACGCCATCCGAGACGAAGAGGACGCCACGATCCTGCAGGCCTTCGAGCGCGTAGGCCGTGGTAGTGCCCTGGCGGTCGGAGATGAGGGCTCCGGAGAGACGCTGCGGAATCTCGCCCTGGTAAGGGGCGTAGCCGTCGACGATGGAGTTCATGATGATGGTGCCGCGGGTCTCGGTGAGCATCTCAGAGCGGAGGCCGATGAGACCGCGGGAAGGTATGCGGAACTCCATGCGGACGCGGCCGGAGCCGTGGTTGGTCATCTTGGTCATCTCACCTTTTCTTGGTCCAAGGCGTTCGATGACGGTGCCGACGAAGGATTCGGGCACGTCGATGAAGAGGTGTTCGACGGGCTCCATGAGTTCGCCTTCGACGCGCTTGGTGACGATCTCGGGACGGCTGACCATGAGCTCGAAGCCTTCGCGGCGCATCATCTCGATGAGGATGCCAAGCTGCAGTTCGCCGCGGCCGAGGACCTTGAAGGAGTCGGGGGAGCCGGTCTCTTCCATCTTGAGGGAGACGTTGGTGAGGAGCTCTTTGTCGAGACGGTCACGCAGGTTGCGCGAGGTGACGAACTTACCTTCGCGGCCGGCGAAGGGCGAGTTGTTGACGTTGAACTGGATCGCGATGGTGGGATCGTCGATGACGATCGGCGGAAGTGGCTGCGGGTTTTCTACATCGCAGAAGCTCTCGCCGATGGTGACGCCGGGGATGCCGGCGATGGCGACGATATCGCCGATCTGAGTCTCTTCGATGTCGGTGCGCTTGAGGCCAGAGAAGCTGAAGAGCTTGGTGATCTTGTGCTTGGTGAAGGTGCCGTCGATCTTGGCGACGTTGTACTCCTGGCCGGTGCGCATGGTGCCGTTGAAGACGCGACCGATGGCGAGACGACCGAGGTAGTCGGAGTAGTCAAGATTGGTGACGAGGATCTGCACTGCGCCTTCTGGCTCGCCCTTGGCAGCAGGGATGGTGGTGATGATCTGCTCGAAGAGAGGCTGGAGATCGGTGCCGGGGGTGGCAGGATCGGTGGTCGCGGTACCTAGCTTGCCGTTGGTGTAGAGGACGGGGAAGTCGAGGACGGACTCGTCGGCATCGAGGTCGATGAAAAGGTCGTATACCTCGTTGAGGACCTCCTGGGGACGGGCGTCGGGGCGGTCAATCTTGTTGATGACGACCATCGGGGTCAGGCCAGCTTCGAGGGCCTTGGAGAGCACGTAGCGGGTCTGGGGGAGGGGACCTTCGGAGGCGTCGACGAGGAGAACCACGCCATCGACCATCTTGAGGGCGCGCTCGACTTCACCGCCGAAGTCGGCGTGGCCGGGGGTGTCGACGATGTTGATCTTGTTGTCGTGGTAGTAGAGAGCGGTGTTTTTCGCAAGGATGGTGATGCCGCGCTCTTTTTCAAGATCGTTGGAGTCCATGACGCGATCGGTGACTGCCTCGTTGGAGCGGAAGGTGCCGCTCTGGCGCAGCATGGCGTCGACGAGGGTGGTCTTGCCATGGTCGACGTGCGCGATGATGGCGATGTTGAAGATGGGCTTAACGGCAACTGCGGTTGAGGAGCTCACTGCGTTTGTGTCCTTGTCTGTGCGCTTAGGAGTGGTGTTTCGGGGAAAGTGCGCGTCCTTACTAGTTTACGCTAGTTGGGGCTGCGCTGGCTTTTAAAAGCGGGCGTAAATAGAACAACATCGCGTAAAAGTATTGTCAGAATGCGGGACGGATGCCGAAATCGGAAGTGCATCCTTTTCCCATCCGGCTCATCCCATGGAACGGAACAATAGTTAGATGGGCGTCAAAATGACGCGCTGAACAGGAGATTCAATTATGAGCAAGCTTGCAGGAAAAGTAGCCGTCGTCACTGGCGCCTCGAAGGGTATCGGCGCTTCGATAGCTGAGCATTTAGCCGCCGAAGGGGCGTCTGTGGTGGTGAACTACAGCAGCAGCAAGGCTGGGGCGGACGCCGTTGTGGCCAAGATCACCGCCAAGGGCGGCAAAGCTATTGCGGTGCAGGGCAACGTGTCGAAGCAGGAAGACATTCAGAAGCTCTTCAAGGAGACGATTGACGCCTATGGCAAGATCGATATCCTCGTCAACAATGCGGGCATCTTCGATTTCAAGCCGCTTGAGGCAATTACGCCGGAGCACTTTCACTCGCAGTTCGATCTGAACGTGCTGGGCTTGCTGCTGACGACTCAGGAGGCGGTGAAGCACTTTGGGCCGGATGGTGGCTCGATCATCAACATCAGCTCGATTGTGGGGCAGATGGCGGTGCCGCAGGCATCGGTATACAGCGCTACCAAGGCAGCAGTGGATGCGATTACGGTTTCGTTGTCGCAGGAACTTGGGCCGAGAAAGATTCGGGTTAACTCGCTGAATCCGGGTATGGTAGAGACCGAGGGTCTGCATGCGGTTGGGTTCGCGGAGAGCGACTTCCGCAAGCATGTAGAGTCGATTACCCCGCTGGGGCGGATCGCGCAGCCGGTGGATATTGCAAAGGCCGCCGTGTTCTTCGCTTCGGATGATGCGGGTTGGGTCACGGGGCAGACGCTGCTTCTGACCGGCGGTCAGCGCCAGTAAGTGCAGAGAGTCTAGGGACGGGCCTGTGATTTTGTGCAGCCCGTCCGGCGCTTTGTAGGTAAAGAAGCCCGTCAAGCCCAAGCGCCACTAACTCCATGCGATTCAATAACATCCCACTGCCGAATAATTTCCTCCAACCAGCTAAACTAGATATATAGCAATCAAAAAAGCAGAGAGCTTCGGCGAAAGCCGGGCTCTTGTCATTTAACCGACAAACATAATTGGACCGAGGTCCAGACCTAACCCATCTACTTCGAAGACTTTAGGACCTAAGGTACACAGGGGGGAGTAGCGATTGCCTTTGCTCCGACGAATGTTCAACGCGGATAGGAGACGGCGAATGGAATGACGGACCACTGACTGGTGTAGCTCGTTCGGAGGTTTTGGGCGATAGGTCTCCATGCGCGTAAACTCTCAGGCATGGCTACCTGTAACCATCTAAACCAGATCAAACCCGTCCACCCCAACACTAAAGGCTGCGAGGAGTGCCTGAAGATCGGGCAATCGTGGGTGCATCTTCGCATGTGTATGGAGTGCGGCCACGTCGGTTGTTGCGATAGTTCGATCGGGAAACATGCGACGAAGCATTTTCATGCGACTAAGCACGCAATTATGCGATCGATCGAGCCCGGCGAAAGCTGGTACTGGTGCTACATCGATGAATTGATGTTCGAGATGGAGTAGGCGGCGAAATCTTACTGGCTTGCCGACTCCACGAGAGATAATAGGTGTGGAGAAGACTGATGGAAAGCACCTCGATAGCGAACTGTAGCCACCCGCTCAGAACCAGCGTGCCGGACTTTATTGCCGGGTTGCGGGATCTGGAGCGGGACTTGATCACGAAGGACCGGATCGCGGAGTACATGGGCGCGATGACGCTGCGACCCGAGTCTCTGCATGACTATGTGTGGTGGCGGGATAGCTTCTACACGCGCAACCTGATCTATCGGGATGAGCTGTTCGAAGTGATGACGATCTGCTGGTCGCCGGGGCAGAAGACGGCTATTCACACCCACAACGGGCAACTTGGGTGGATGACGGTGTCGCAGGGTGAGGTGCTGACACACGAGTTTCACCATACGAGCTGCAACGCTCCGCAGAACCAGAATGTGGTGAATATTGACTGCCTAGGCGGGGCGACGGAGTTGCAGATCGATAAGGTGCGGACGGTCAGCTGCGCCGAGGGGACAGGCATGGTGACGGTGGATAAGCTGCAAACGATCCACCAGATCGAAAACGCTGGGACGGTGGGGTGCATCAGCCTGCATGTCTACTCTAAGCCCTTTGATTCGTGCATTGCGTTCGATCTGGACCACCAGCGCTGCTACCGGCGTCAGCTGAGCTACTTCAGCAAGGATGGGCATCGGCTGGAGAAGTAAGACGCGGATTTGCTTGGTCGCACACGGATGTGCCGCTATACTCAAGGCTCCCAATGCAGCCAACTCAGTCGATCCAGTTCGAGCATCCTGCACTGAAAAACTATTTGCTGGACCATGCCTACGACGAGATGTTCGCCGGGCCGGGGGAGTTGCACAAGCACACGCAGCTGTTGCTGGAACACTTCACTTCCTTGCCATCGGATGAGCTGCAGCGGCGGAAGCATGCGGCTGACCTCAGCTTTTTGAATCAGGGCATCACGTTCACCGTGTATGGGCGCGAGGAGGGGACGGAGAAGATCTTTCCGTATGATCTGCTGCCGCGCATTATCACTGCAGTCGAGTGGGCGATTGTGGAGCATGGGCTGACGCAGCGGATTACTGCTCTCAACATGTTTCTCCGGGACATCTACAACGAGGGACGGATTCTGAAGGATGGGATCGTGCCGCGTGAAGTGGTGTATAGCTGCAAGCAATATCGGCGGCAGATGATTGGGTTGCAGGTGCCTCGGAATGTCTATATCGCTGTTTGCGGGACGGATTTGATTCGTACCGAAAACGGCGAGTTTGTGGTGCTCGAGGACAATCTGCGCGTACCGAGCGGCGTGAGCTACATGCTGACCAACCGGCGTGTAATGAAACGGATCTTTCCGCAGTTGTTTCGCAGTTATAACGTGAGGCCGATTGAGCAGTACACGCAGTTGTTGTTGGGGACGCTGCGATCGCTTGCGCCTGAGGGTCGTCCTGAGCCGAATATTGTTCTGCTTTCGCCGGGGGTATTCAACTCGGCTTACTTCGAGCATGCTTACCTGGCGCGGCAGATGGGTATTGAACTGGTCGAGGGGCGCGACCTCGTGACGCACGACAACATCGTTTACATGCGGACGACGAATGGGCTGCGACGGGTGGATGTGATCTATCGGCGCGTGGATGACGACTTCATCGACCCGCTGGCGTTTCGTGGAGACTCGATTCTTGGTGTGGCTGGATTGTTCAATGCGTATCGCGCAGGGAATGTGACGCTGGCGAATGCATTTGGCACGGGCGTGGCCGACGATAAGGCGCTGTATGCGTATGTGCCCGACATCATCCGCTACTACCTGACTGAAGAGCCAGTGCTGAAGAATGTGGAGACGTATCTGCTGACTCGTCCGAAGGAACGGCAGCATGTGCTGCAGAATCTCGACAAGCTGGTGGTGAAGGCTGTGGGTGAGAGCGGCGGGTATGGGATGCTGATCGGGCCGCAGTCGACGGCAGAACAGCGCGAGGAGTTTGCGCGGAAGATTGAAGCCGATCCGAGGAACTATATCGCGCAGCCTACGATCTCGTTTTCGCGTGCACCTTGTTTGATTGATAACGCGCTGGAGCCTCGGCATGTGGACCTGCGGCCGTATGTGCTCTACGGGGACAAGGTGACGGTTGTGCCGGGTGGATTAACGCGTGTCGCTTTGAAGCGTGGATCGCTGGTGGTGAATTCATCGCAGGGCGGCGGGAGCAAGGATACGTGGGTGCTGAGTCAATGAAGGGAGATGCCGATGCTAAGTCGTGTTGCAGATAGTTTGTACTGGATGAGCCGGTATCTTGAGCGTGCGGAGCATACGACGCGGCTTCTGGATGTGAACCTGAACCTGATGCTGGATGAGAGTACGACCAGTGCGGAGCGGCGGTGGCACCGGGCGTTACAGGCGCTGGGACATCCGAAGGGCGTTGAGTTTACAGGCGATCCGTATGCGCTGATGCGCGACCTGACGTTCAATACGGAGAATAAGGCTGCCATTGTGTCGTGCATCATCTCTGCACGTGAGAACTCGCGGCATGTGAGGGAGCAGATCTCGACGGAGCAGTGGCATCGGCTGAACAGCCTGTATCTGCAGGTGACGCGCCCGGAGATGCAGAGCGATATGCACGCGGAGGCGCTTCAGGAGATGGCGCAGCCGACGGAGTTTCTGCAGTCGGTGATGGAGGCGGTGCATCAGTTTCAAGGTGTGACCGACTCGACGATGAGTCATGGTGAGGGGTGGCAGTTTATTCAGGTGGGGCGATACATTGAGCGCGCTTCTGCGACCGCGATGCTGCTGGAGGCTTATCACGAGGATCTGTGGGGGTATCCGGAGCGGATGGCTGAGGGCAATGAATACCTGGAGTGGATGGGACTGCTGCGGTCGGCGACAGCATTTGAGGCGTACTGCAAGGTCTACACCGCCGACCTTACTCCGGACAGGATCTTTGAGTTCCTGTTGCTGGATGAGGAGTTTCCGCACTCGCTGAGGTTCTCGATCGACAGCATGCAGAATGCTCTGGAGGCAATCCATCGGGAGAGTGGCAAGAATCGGGCAGAGCCGTTGCGGCGTTTGTCGGGACGGTTGCAGGCCCTGTTGAGCTATAGCGGCGTCGATGACATTTTGCGTGATGATGTGGTGGCATACCTGCGGAACATCCAGACACAGTGCAGGGCGATTCACGAGATGATCTATGAGCTGTATGTGGACTACCCGATTCAAGCGGCGTTGGCGGGTTAGGCAGAGATGAGATTCGACGCAGAAGGAGGAGCTGGATGTACTATTCGATTCGCCACTTGACGAAGTTTCTGTACAGCAACTCCGTGAGCGAGAGCATGATGGAGACGCGGATGCATCCGCGGAACGACCAGAACCAGCGCTGCCTGACCTTCCATCTGTCGGTGAGTCCGCGATGCAGGGTGTTTGGGTATCGCGATCACCTGGCGAATCATGTTCACCACTTCGACATTCCGGGACAGCATGGACAGCTGGTGATTGTGGCGGAGTCGCTGGTGGAGATGCAGCCCGTTCCGCAGGTGCCGGCGTTTCTCGCTCCGGATGCGTGGGATGAGATGGATGCGATGGTGGAGCAGGGAGATTACTGGGAGATGCTGCTGCCTAGTGAGTTTGCGGCTCCGACTGAGGCTTTGGATGAACTTGCTCTGCAGCTTGATGTTCGCCGTAGAGACGATCCGCTGATGGTATTGCATCAGTTGAATCAGCAGATGTACGAGCACTTTGACTATAAGCCGAAGTCTACGAAGGTCGATTCGCCGATTGATCTTGCGTTGAGTACGCGGACGGGAGTTTGTCAGGACTTCGCGCACATTATGACTACGCTTGTGCGATCGAAGTTGCGCATTCCATGCCGGTACGTGAGCGGCTATTTATTTCATGGTGAGAGCGATATGGATCGTTCAATTCGCTCGGCCACTCATGCTTGGATTGAAGTTTTAATGCCGCATTTGGGGTGGGTGGGGTTTGATCCGACGAACTGGCTGGTTGCGGGTGACCGGCACATTCGGACGGCAATTGGGCGAGATTACTCGGATGTTCCGCCCACTCACGGGATCTTTCGCGGGCGGGCGGCGAGCGAGCTAACCGTGGCGGTGCGCGTGACTCAGAGTGAAGGCGCGCCGGCGCTCGATCAGGAGCTGCCGGTGCCTGAGGACTGGTCGATCCTGGTGGAGCGGGCGCAGCAGTTGCCGGAGCAGCTGCCGCCTCCGACGCGTCAACAGCAGATGGCGCAGCAGCAGCAGACGGCCCACAGGAAGTCAGACCGTCTGGAGTGGATCAAAGATTTAGCTTTTTGAAGATGCGGTCCGGGATGTTGCGGATGACGAACATGATGGGCTGCCACTGGAATGGGACGTAGAGATTGTCCTTGCGGCCGTCGACCGCTTTGACGATGGTCTGGGCAACTTTGTTGACGTCGGCGAACTTCTCGCTGCCCTTCATGCCGGCGGTCATGGCGGTCTTGGTGGGGCCGGGCTTGATGGTGAGGACGGTGACGCCTTCGCGGTCTACGCGGTTGCGCAGGCCAGCCAGGAAGGCGGAGAGGCCGGCCTTCGAGGAGCCATAGACGTAGTTCGATTTGCGGCCGCGGTCTCCGGCTACCGACGAGAGGACTGCGATGGTGCCGGAGTGGCGCTGGACGAAGTAGTTGGCCAGCCAGGTGAGGAGCGAGATCGGGGCTATGAGATTGGTGTAGAGGATTTGGGCTGCGGCGTTGAAGTCCTGCTCGGCTTGGGTCTGGTCGCCGAGAACTCCGTGGGCGAGGTAGGCTATGTCCAATCCAGTCAAGGAGTTGATGGCGTGGGCGAGCAGGGCCGGGTGCTGCTCGACGTCATCGAGATCGACTACGGCGGTGTCGATGTAGCCGGCTCCGCGGGCCTTGAGATCGGCGGCTACGGCGGCTAACTTTTCGGCGTTGCGGCCTACGAGAAAGAGGCTTGCGCCCTGGCTTGCCCAGATGCGGCAGGTGGCTTCGGCGATGCCGGAGGTCGCACCGAGGACCAGGACTTTTTTTGGTGTGTCGAACGTGGTATTTGCTGGTGAAGACGCGGTATTTTGTGTGGCAATCGTGGTCATAAAGATGGTTGTTCTCCGGTGACGCGCTCCCAGAAGCTGGAGGTTAGGAGGGGGTCACGGTAGCGGGCGAAGTTCTGCCACTGCGGATAGAAGGCCTGGAACTGGCGGGCGGTCATGGCCGCGTCCTTGGCGGGGTAGAGGCGGCCGCCGAATTCGAGGGTCATGTCGGCGAGACGCTCGAAGAGGGGGAAGCTCTTGCCGGGCTTGATCGGGAAGTCCAGGGCCAAGGTGATGCCGGGTTTGGGAAAGCTCATGAGGCCGGGCGAGGGGACGTCGCCGAATGCCTTGAGGACGGCGAGGAAGCTGGCGAGTCCAGACTTGGCGACCTCTTTGAGGATGGCTACAGTGCCTTCGCGGGCGTGCTCCCATGGGATGACGTACTGGAACTGGAGCAGACCGCGCTTGCCGTACATGCGGTTCCAGTGCAGGACTTTGTCGAGCGGATAGAAGAATGGTTCGTAGTCCTGGAGAGAGACGACGCGCTTGTGAATCTGCTTGTGGAAGAAGAGGGTGTTGAAGGCGCTGACCGAGAGCGAGTTGAGCGCGAAGCCGGGGGCATCGAAGGGGAAGATGAGTTTGGGTTCGGGCGAGGGCTTGAGCTCGTCCCTTTTGGTTGAGTGATCGCCCTGCATGAAGACGCCGCGGCAGAAGTTGCGGCCGGTGGAGGCGCAATCGACCCAGCTTACGGTGTACTCGATGTCTTTGCTTTGGTTGGTGAGGTCGAGGAACTCGTCGATGCCGTGGAATTGGATGCCTTCGTAGTCGATTTTTCGCGAGACGATGGGCTTGAGGCGCAGGGTGGCCCAGGAGATGAAGCCGGTGAGGCCGAGGCCTCCGATGGTGGCCGCGTAGAGCTCGGCGTTCTCGGTGGGTGTGCAGAGGAGGCGCGTTCCGTCGGTGCGGATGAGCTCGAACTGGGTGATGTGGCAGCCGAAGGTTCCGGCGATGTGGTGGTTTTTGCCGTGGATGTCGTTGGCAATCGCTCCGCCGAGAGTTACATATTTTGTGCCGGGCGTGACGGGCAGGAAGAAACCTCGGGGGACGGCGAAGTCGAGAATCTGCGCGAGGGACATTCCGGCTTCGGCGGTGAGGAGGCCGGTCTCGGGGTCGAAATTGATGATGCGATCCATGCCCGTGGTGACCAGCAGGTTGCCGTCCTTGAGGAGGCAGACATCACCGTAGCTGCGGCCCATTCCAACGGGAAGCGCGCCGTTGTGGAGGTTGCGGGTGGCTGCGATGAAGTCGCTCTGCCAGTGGAGCGGGATAATGTTTGCGCCGTAGGTTGGGTAGCGACCCCAGGACTCGAAGGGAGCCGGACCGGTGGGGGCGCCGGAGTCGTAGGCAAGGCTCTGCTGGGTTGTCTGGGTTTCGACCTGCGGCATGGATACAGGATACTTTGTCGCGGCGAGATGCGGACTTGATTCGCTGTGCAACATTCGGTGGATGGCTCCTTTCGTTGAAATTTATTTGGGCAAAGAGAAAGGCACGGCGGTTGCCGTGCCTTTCAGAGTTGCGATGATGCTTTACGCTATGCTGCGACCTTTGCAGACTTGGCGGCTTCGAGGGCTGCCTTGGCCTGGACGGTGAGGGCGGTGAAGCCTGCTGCGTCGTTGGCGGCGATGTCGGCGAGGACCTTGCGGTCGAGACCGTTGCCAGCTTTCTTGAGGCCGTTGATGAAGGTTGAGTAGCTCATGCCGTTCAGCTTGGCGGCGGCGCCGATACGGACGATCCAGAGGGAGCGGAACTGACGCTTCTTCTGTTTGCGGCCGGTGTAGGCGAACATGAGGCCGCGCTCGACGGCTTCCTGGGCTGCCTGATAGAGCTTGGACTTGGTGAGGAAGTAGCCACTCGCGCGCTTGAGGATCTTTTTGCGGCGGTCGCTGCGTTTTGTACTCCGTTTTACACGGGGCATCGTACTTCTCCTTTTGCGTACATCGTTTGAGCGGCTGGAGGTAAGGGTCGCATTCTCATCTCAGTCAGAACTAGTGGGTGTCCTGAAGGAGTCTCGTGAGAACGACGATGTGGCCTCTTCACTCGCTTACTACTTCCGATCTCAGTGGAGCGCTTACGCTGCTCCAGGGGCCGATACGCTTTTCTGGCCCTTTGCCCTTTTGGGACGGCTCGATTGGAAAGACTCTATCGAACGATTCGGACTACGCTTTACGCGTAGGGAAGCATCCGTGCGACCTTCGCGGTATCCGCCTCGGAAACTAGGACGATCCGACCGAGCTTCTTCTTGGTCTTGGTCGCCTTCGAGGTGAGGATGTGGCGCATCTTGGACTGGCCACGCTTGAACTTGCCGGTGCCGGTCTTCTTGAAGCGCTTGGCCGCGCCGCTGTGTGTCTTCAACTTTGGCATTGAGGTTCCTAACGAAGTGCTGCTTTGGACAACCTTCTGAGTATATATGAGTTTTGAGCGAATCTGTTGATTGGGGCGGGATTTGGCTGCTTCACATGTGCCCCCTCCCCCTTCCGTTTGGTATCAAGTCCAATGTATGCAATGAGATAGTAAGCGTCTCAAGCGCTAAAGTCTTGCATTGAAGGACTTTATAGGTAAAGTATTCATTGCAAATAAGATAGCCCCGACCGCATTGCTCGGGGCTAATCTTTTTTTGATCTACAACCAGTTTAGCAGGTTCGGTGAATTGATCCGGCAGGCTTATATTGATGATTCTAAACTTCTTATTTGGTCCAGGGGCTTGACAAGATTTCGAACATGCCCCGGAGACGATCAGACGGCACCTTTGGTGGGTGGGGTTGTTGAACCGCCGCCGCTGCTGCCAGAGCCGCCACCGGAGTGGCTTCCGCCGGAGCAGTCGTGGGAACCCTTGTCTTTATCGCTGTCGTGATCGTGGTTAGAGTCCTTGTCGTGATCGCAGTCGCTGTGGTGAAAGAACGAGAAGATACCACCCTTGCCCGGTTCACAGGCCAATGCCGGGGTAGCCAAAGATAATCCAACTAGAGAAACCATTATCAAACGATTCAATTTCATTACTTCACCTCGTGGAAAGAAGATAGCAATCCACGGGTGGGAGGGGAGTACCACTTTTGGGTTACTTTGGGTGACCTCAGAACGGATATAGCAGTTACGTCAATTGGAGGCGGTGGTTACTCAAAGTCATCGGGGAAAATGGGTCGAATGTGGGATTCTATCGTTCCTCCAAACGCAATTTGTGCCGGCCACTGCTGCATTTCCGATGGACAAGGGACTCCTATTACGCCGGTCGAGTTCTGCTTTTTGGGAGCGTGGATAGTGGCAAAAAGAGAGCGCAGATGTGACAGAAAAGAGAGGGTTTGAGGGGGGTGCCGAGATGGTGTCGGGGTATATCGAAGACGCCCTTTCCGTGCTATACTTAAGTTACTGAAAACCCCGGCCTGAATCTTTCAAAAGTGCTTGATTGACGCGGTTTTTCGCGAGTTTGAGCCAGCAGGCAACGATGGGTTTTCCTGCACACTCAGGAGCTACATGGCATCGACGGCAATCCCCACCGAGACGGACCTTTTGGAAACGCAAGCTGACCCAACCACAGACGCCGAGAAGAAGGGCGGGGGCGGGTACTCCGCTGAGAATATTACGGTGCTTGAGGGGTTGGCAGCGGTGCGTCTGCGGCCGGCGATGTATATCGGTTCGACGGGCGAGATGGGGCTGCATCACCTGGTGTATGAGGTGGTGGACAACTCGGTGGACGAGGCGCTGGGTGGGCATGCTACGCGGATCGATGTGACGATCCACGTCGATAACTCGATTACCGTGGTGGATGACGGACGTGGGATTCCGGTTGACGACAAGGTGATCAACGGGGAGAAGATGCCGGCGGTGCAGGTGGTTTTGACCATGCTGCATGCGGGCGGTAAGTTCGACGCTTCGAACTATAAGGTTTCGGGTGGACTGCACGGCGTCGGCGTCAGCTGCGTGAATGCGCTCGCTGAGGAGTTCGACGTCGAGGTTTGGCGGGACGGCCATGCGTGGACGCAGGACTATTCCAAGGGTGACCCGATCAGCAAGCTGCGGAAGATGGGGCCGACCAAGCGCCGGGGAACGAAGATCCACTTCCTGCCGGATAAGAGCATCTTCTCGGTGACGGAGTTCAACTACGACACGCTGGCGCAGCGGTTGCGGGAGCTCGCCTTCCTGAATAAGGGGTTGGAGATTCACCTGACCGACGAGCGTACGACCGACGCGAAGACGGGTGAGAGCAAGCACCAGGAGTTCAAGTACGTCGGCGGCATTGCGGAGTTCATCAAGCACCTGAACAAGGGCAAACAGGTGCTGCACGACAAGCCGATCTACATGGAGGCCGAGCGGGACAACGTGGCCATGGAGATTGCGCTGCAGTACAACGACGCTTATTCGGAGACGGTGTTCACGTTTGCCAATAACATCAACACGGTTGATGGTGGAACGCATCTCTCGGGCTTCAAGACGGCGCTGACGAGGACGATCAATGCGGCGGGGCAGTCGCTGGGCCTGTTCAAGGATGTGAAGGAGAACCTGAGCGGCGATGACGTTCGCGAAGGGCTTGTTGTCGTCATTAGCGTGAAGCTGTCGCAGCCGCAGTTTGAAGGGCAGACGAAGGGCAAGCTGAACTCGGATATTGCCGGGACGGTGCAGGCGTTTGTGAATGAGCGGCTGGGCGCGTTTCTGGAGCAGAATCCGCAGGTTGCGAAGAAGATTATCAACAAGGCCATCGATGCGGCTCGTGCGCGTGAGGCTGCGCGTAAGGCTCGGGATTTGACGCGGCGTAAGGGTGCGCTGGATGGCGGCGGGTTGCCGGGTAAGCTGGCGGATTGCTCGGAGCGGCAGCCGGATCGTTGCGAGCTGTATCTGGTCGAGGGTGAGAGCGCAGGCGGTACCGCGAAGCAGGGGCGTGATCGTAAGTTCCAGGCGATTCTGCCGCTGAAGGGTAAGATTCTCAACGTCGAGAAAGCTCGTTACGACAAGATGCTGGGGCACGAAGAAATTCGCGCCATGATTACGGCTCTTGGCTGCGGTATCGGCAAGGACGATTTTGATGCGACCAAGCTGCGGTACGGCAAGCTAATCCTGATGACCGATGCCGACGTCGACGGATCGCACATTCGTACGCTGCTGCTGACGTTCTTCTTCCGGCATATGACGGAACTGATCAAGCGCGGGCATGTTTATATTGCGCAGCCGCCGCTGTATCGCATCAAGAAGGGCAAGTTTGAGCAGTACATCAAGGACGACCGCGAGTATGTGTCCGTGATGGTGAAGCGTGCATCCGATGGCATGGTGATCCGTTATGGTGAAGGCGGCGCGAAGCTTGAGGGCGCGGCACTGACGAAGTTCATGGGGCAGTTGAATGACTACCTCGGGTTCTTCGACAAGGTGCAGAAGCGGCTGCGTAACGAAGATGTGACGCGGGCGTTTGCGGAGTTGTTTGCCCATGACGGCAAGGAGCCTGCTAAGAGGGCGGACTTTGAGACTCCTGCGAAGCTGGAAGAGATGCGGACGAAGCTCGAGGCGCTGACGAAGGCGTACCAGTTCAAGCATGTTGGCGATGTGGAGCTGGATGAAGAGCACCGGGTGTACTCGGTGAACTTTACGGATGCGCAGGGTGCAGTACGTACGATCGACTGGACGCTGGCTTCGACGGCAGAGAGCCGGCAGATGCTGAGCAAGCATGCGCTGATTCGCGAGCAGCTTGTCGGGCCGTTCCTGATTGAGTATGCGGCGAAGGCTTCGAAGGCGGATGCTGCGGATGAGGCTGAGGAGGCTGCGTCGGAAGAGGGCGTAGCGGAGACGGCTGCTGCTCCGGGGACGGCGCTGGAGGCTAAGCCGGGCAAGCGGCCAAGCAAGGCCAGCCACGATCCGGTGGAGAAGAAGACGGCTCGCGAGGTGTTCGAGTATGTGATCGAGCAGGGTCGCAAGGAGTACCAGGTGCAGCGGTACAAGGGTCTGGGCGAGATGACGGCTCCGCAGCTTTGGGAGACGACGATGGATCCGGAGCGGCGCACGCTGCTGCAGGTGAAGCTGGAAGATATCGCGGCCTGCGAAGAGATCTTTACGACGCTGATGGGCGAGGATGTCGAGTCGCGCAGGAAGTTTATTGAAGAGAATGCGCTGGATGTGAAGAATCTCGATATCTGACGCTGTGTTGGAACTTCTTTTGAAACCCCGCTGAAGATGGCGGGGTTTTTCTTTGCGATTACACGACGCCGTTGGGGGAGCGACCGCGGATCAGTGCGGATGGGCGCGGATGGGAGGCAAAAAGGCTTAACAGCGATTTGCACCGATGGGGTTGCTGGGTTTTCTGCGGTGGCTTGTAGGGTGGGGAGGATTCTGGGGTTTGCGTGGTTATTCGGGGGTGGGTGTTCCGCGGCGGAACTTTTCTAGGAGTTGGCCTATGACGCTGCGGGGGCGCTCGAGTTGGGTGAACTCGGCTGCGGGGGCGAGGAGGCCTTGTTCGGGGTCGGTGGTGATCTCTTCGATGGGTTGTGGTGGGTTCGTCGCGGTCGGATCGCGCGTTGATTTGGGGTCGCGGGGGAGGTTGGTGCTGGCGATTTGCAGGCCGTAGAGGAGGAGGCCAGCGCGGCGGGGGTCGATCTCGTTGCGGGCGATGCGGCGGAGGATTTCGCCGATGGAGAGTTGGATGGCGGCGCGGTCTTCGGGCATGGGGAGGTCGAAGAGAACGGTGCGGGTTTGGCGCTGGCGCGGGTCCTGGACCGGGCGGCGGGTGGTGTGGTGGTAGTAGCAGAAGTCTTCCTGGCGCAGGCATGGGCTGCCGCAGCGGTGGCCGTCGGTGAAGATGTGGCGGCATTGGTAGCGTTTTGGCTCGGTCATTTGGGTACTCCCCCTGGTGTACTTTTGGTCCTAAAGTCTTCGAATGATGTGGGTTAGGTCTGGACTTCCGGTTTTTGGGTTAAATGCGAAGAGCCCTCGGCTTTCGCCTGAGGGCTCTCTCTTTTTGTGTCTATTTCTATTGTAGCGGGTGGAGGGTAATTAATAGGCAACGGGGATGTGATTTGGAATGTGTGAGATACGTGGAATTGGGGCTTGACAAGTTTTTGGCTTCGCTCAACGGGCGAAACAACGGCCTGAGGTTTCGGAGCGTATGGGTAGAGAAGCGGGTTTCTCCGCTGCGCAGTTCGCAAACAGCGCGAACCGCTCCGGTCGAAATGACGGATTTTTGGGGTGGGGATGAGAGAACAGGCAACGGCAACGACGGAAGCAGATCCCCTGCGGGGATGACAACTAATGCAACGGCAAAGGCCGCAGGGGAAGGGTTTACATTCCCACCCATGTCGCGGTGAAGCTGCGCCATGGATGGGGCACCCCGGGCGTATGTGGCGGTGGGAAGAAAAGCAACTGCAAGGGCAAAAGCAGATCCCCTGCGGGGATGACAAGCAAGAAAGGCCACGACAACTACAAAGACAAGGGCAACGGCAAAGCAGATTCCCTGCGGGGATGACAACTAGAAATACAACGGCAAAGGCCAGCAGGGGAGGGTTTACTTTCCCACCCATGTCGCGGTGAAGCTGCGCCATGGATGGGGCACCCCGGACGTACGTGGCGGTTGGAAGAAGAGCAACTGCAAGGGCAAAAGCAGATCCCCTGCGGGGATGACAAGCAAGAAAGGCTACGACAAAGACAAGGGCAACGGCAAAGCAGATTCCCTTCGGGGATGACAACTAGAAATGCAACGGCAAAGGCCGGCAGGGAAAGGGTTTACATTCCCACCCATGTCGCGGTGAAGCTGCGCCATGGATGGGGCACCCCTACGGTTGGGGCTGGTTGAAAGAATTGCAACGGCCTTCGAGATTGCAGCGGCTCGCGGCTCGCGGCTAGCGGGTGGCTGCGTCGGCTGCGGCGGCGAGGGCTTGCAGGGTTTTGAAGAACTTCTTGGTTTGACCGGTAAAGAGTCCGCTGACGGTTAGGCCTGCGGCCGCGGCCATCGCACCTCCCACGGCATCGGTGATGGGGCGGACGACAGCGCAGTGGGGGAGTTTGGCGTTGATGAACTCGCAGGGGACGGGAAAGATCAGGTTGGGCTGCAATAGCGGGTTGGGTGGAGTGGTGATGAAGTTTGGGAAGGTCAACCCGTTGTCCGTTACTGGCGTCTGCGAACCCTGGAAGTTGAAAGGCGGTCCCTGCACGGAGTTGCCGGCAAAGTCTACCCACTCGAGGAAGTGAGCGATCTCGTCTCCGCCGATGCCGAGAGTGATTTCGAGGACCTTCGGGTGCTTCACTTTTTGGCTCATGGCTGCGTAGAGGCTGGTACCGCCTTGTTCTATTGCGGCGAAATGAAATGCGGCCGAGTTCGCGATGGCCTGGATGTGGTTGGGATCCTGCAGGTCGGCATCGGTGGCGGGGATGGTGGGGCGGTTCGTGATGGCGATTGCCTGCGGATAGGTTGCGCCGAAGTCCGGGTTGGTTGTGCTGCGATAGCGAACGTACCAGCTTGTGTCGACGTTGAGGTGCATGAGGTTGGTGAGGCGTCCGATGTTCTGCGATCCGGTCGCCGTGCTGCCCTGGAGGGTGCGGAACTCGTCGAGGTTGACTGGGTCGGCTCCCTTCGACTCGAGAAAAGCGTTGATGAAGGTGGCGTGGCTTAGTTCGTCGATGGTGTTGCTGGTGATGTATTGCGAACCGTCGCCATCGAGAAATTGGAAGGCGAGTTGATAGTTGTTCTGGGTGATGGGGGTGCCATCGGTGCCGAGAGTGACTCCGCCGAGCTCGGCATACTGCTGCCAGAGGTCGGTCTCGAGCAGCTCGGCGGCTGCAACGAAGCGCAGGATGGCAACATCTCCAGCGTCGAGACTGCCGTCGTCTACGTTTTGTGCGTGGGCCCGATTCGTTAACAATCCGGCGCCAAGTGCTGCGCCTCCTGCCAGAAGGCCGCCCTTCATAAAGGAACGGCGGTTTGCTGGACGCTTGATGCTACTCACTGGATTTTCCATGGTTTTTTCTGCCTATCCTGCGTCGCTCAAAAAGAGGACTCGCATGAATATCTGGCCCGAGGTTCACGATAGGCGCGGGAAACCAGGCGTTTTGTCACGGGACAGTCAAATAATTGTCTTCTTACCATTGGAGACGGGCTTTGTTATTTCGTGATCAATATGTTGCTTGCTCCGATAGCTTCTTGCGATCGCTATCGTCTAAGCGCGGTGATTTGTCTGCCGTGGAGATGCCGACCGGTGCAATAATGCGGGGATGAGTGAACAACTTTCTGGTGTGACTTCGCGGCGGCGGTTTCTTGGGGTTTGTTCGGCGGTTGGGGTGGGGCAGACGTTGCTGCCGGGAGTTTTGTTTGGGATGGCGACCCAGGCGCAGACGGCTGGTGGTGGTGCGCCGGCGGGATCGGGTGGCGCGGGGATGGATGCGCATGCGATGCCGAAGATTACGCCAGAGATGATCGATGCGGCGGCGACGATTGCTGGAGTCACGCTGACGGCTGAGCAGAAGGAGATGATGCTCGAAGGGCTGGGGCGGCAACGGGATTCGGCGGCGGTGATTCGGACGATGAAGATTCCGAATAGCGTGGCTCCGGCGTTTGTGTTCGATCCGGTTCCGGCGGGGATGAAGCTGGATACAGAACGGAAGCCGATGCGCGTCAGCAAGGCTTCGGAGAAGGGGCTCGCGGCGACGGCTTCTGCTGGATTGGCGGGAGATTCTGATGCGTTGGCGTTTTCTTCGGTGCGCGAGTTAGCAGAGCTGGTGAAGACTCGGAAGGTGAGCTCGGTTGCGCTGACGAAGATGTATCTGGGGAGATTGAAAAAGTACGATCCACGGTTACATTTTGTGATCACGCTGACGGAGGAGCGGGCGCTGGCTCAGGCTGCCGCGGCGGATAAGGAGATTGCGGCGGGTAAGTATCGGGGGCCGCTGCATGGGATTCCGTGGGGGGCGAAGGATTTGCTCGCGGTGAAGGGGTATCGGACGACGTGGGGCGCCGGGGGATTTGAGACGCAGACGTTTGATTATGACGCTACGGTGGTGGAGAGGCTAGATGCTGCGGGTGCGGTGCTGGTTGCGAAGTTGACGATGGGGGCGCTGGCGCAGGGGGATCTTTGGTTTGGGGCTCGGACGCGGAATCCGTGGGATACAAGGCAGGGGTCGAGTGGTTCGTCGGCGGGGAGTGCGAGTGCCGTGTCGGCGGGGTGCGTGGGGTTTGCGATTGGGACGGAGACGCTGGGGTCGATTTCGGCGCCTAGTACTCGGTGTGGTGTGACGGGGCTTAGGCCTACGTTTGGGTTTGTGCCGCGGACGGGTGCGATGGCTCTGAGCTGGACGATGGATAAGATTGGGCCGATCTGCAGGAGCGTTGAGGATTGTGCGCTGGTGATGAGCGCGATCTATGGGCCGGATGGGCATGATCGCAGTGTGAAGGATGCGGCGTTCAATTGGGATGCGGATTTTGATTGGAAGAAGCTGCGGGTGGGGTATCTGAATAGTGAGTTTGAGATGCCTGTGCTCGCGGCGGACGCGACGGATGTGCAGAAGAGGGGCCATGCAAGGCAGGTCTACGATTCGAAGTATGGGCAGGCTGCGGTGGCGGCGCTGAAGAAGATGGGGGTGACGCTGGTGCCGGTGGCGATGCCGAAGGGATATCACTTTGGGGATATCACTCCGGTGCTGGGGGCGGAGGCCGCGGCGGCTTTTGATGAGTTGACGCTGAGTGGAAGAGACAAGCTGCTTACGGGGCAGAAGCCAGGCGATTGGCCGAATCAGTTTCGGATTGCGCGGCTGTATTCGGCGGTGGATTATGTGCAGGCGCAGCGGGCCAGGATGTTGGCGATTGAGGCGATGGAGAAGGTGTTTGCTGATGTGGATGTGATTGTGACTCCTTCGTTTGGTGCGCAGCTTTCGGGAACGAATTTGACGGGGCATCCGGCGGTGATTGTGCCGAATGGGGTGCGGGGCGAGGACTCTCCGAAGCCAGAGAGCGATGAGGATGGAGGGCGGGATAATGTGGGCGGGCCGGGGACTCCGGTGTCGCTGACATTTTTGGGTGGGTTGTACTCGGATGCTCGGCTGGCGGCTTTTGCGCGGGCGTATCAGGAGGCTACCGGGTTTCATTTGGTGCATCCGAAGATGGATTGATTTGGCAAAGGCGTAACAGTGATCAAAAAGATAAAGGCTGATAAGAGCGACGCGACCGTCGCGGAAAAATGACCAAGTCAGGCCTTCTTAGTTATTTGTTTGTTGTTGTCGTTAGCTTTGGTCCGTTCTTTTATCAGCCTTTATCTTTTTGATCACAGTTACGCCTTTACGGGGTTTAGCCCATATGGCGGATGGTCATTTGGGGGATGCGTAGGTTTGGGGGTTGGAGGCAGGCGAAGACGATGGCTTCGGCTACTTCGGTGGCGTCCATCATAGGGGAGTTGCGGATGGTCTCTTCGGTGCGGCCCTTGCCTAGGGCGAACTCGGTTTTAACGCCGCCGGGGAAGATGGTTCCTACTTTGATGTTGTGCTTGCGAAGTTCGGCGTCGAGGGATTGGGAGAAGCCTGCCTGGGCGAATTTGGTGGCGCTGTAGACGGATTCTCCGGGGACTCCTTGCAGGCCTGCGACGGAGGAGATGAAGAGGATGGTGCCGCTCTTCTGCTCGATCATGATGGGTGCGGCGTGGCGGGAGAAGAGGAAGCTGGACTTCATGTTGGCGTTCATGAGGGCGTCGTAGTCTTCGACGGTGGTATCTATGAGGTTTTTGTAGTTTCCTGCGCCAGCGTTGTTGATGAGGATGTCGAGGTGGCCGAAGGTGGCGATGGCAAGGGCTACGGTCTGGCGGGCGGTGTCGTCGTGGGAGGCGTCGCCGGCGTGGAAGACGGCTTTGGCGCCGGGAGTTTCGAGAGCTTCGATCTCGTCGCAGAGCTTGCGGAGGCGGTCTTCGCGGCGGGCGGTGACTACGAGGTTGGCTCCGTGATGGGCCAGGGCGATGGCTGTGGCTCGGCCTATTCCGGCGCTGGCTCCGGTGACGAGGGCGGTCTTGCCAGTGAGGTTGGTGGTGGGTCGAAGGGTGTAGGTTCGTTCCATGTTTTTGGATGGTAGCATCCGGCTATGGCGATGGATGACGGAGTGTTGGTAGAGGCTCGCGGGCTGGTGAAGGAGTATGGCGCTGGCGCTCGTGTGGTGGATGATGTTTCGTTTTCGATAGGGCGCGGGGAGACGCTGGGGCTGGTGGGGGAGTCGGGGTCGGGTAAGAGCACGGTGGCTCGAATACTGCTAAGACTGGTGGAGCCTACGGCGGGGGAGGTGCGGTATGGCGGCGTGGATTTGCTGGCGGCGAGCTCGGGTGAGATGAGGGAGATGCGGCGGCGGATGCAGGTGGTGTTTCAGGATCCGTTTGCAGCGCTGAATCCGAGGATGCGGGTGAGGGAGATTTTGGCCGAGCCGTTTGCGATTCATAAGGCAGGGAAGAGGGACGAGGGAAGAGGGAAGAGAAAGATTGAAGAGCGGCTGCGGGAGATGTTGGGTGAGGTTGGGTTGGAAGAGTCGGCGTTGGAGCGGTATCCGCATGAGTTTAGCGGGGGGCAGAGGCAGCGGGTCAATATTGCTCGGGCATTGGCGCTAAGGCCGGAGTTTGTGGTGCTGGATGAGCCGGTGAGTGCGTTGGATGTGAGCGTGGGGGCTCAGGTGGTGAATCTGCTGCGGGAGTTGCAGCGGCAGTATGGGCTGACTTATCTGTTTATTTCGCACTCGATGCCGCTGGTGCGGTATCTGTGCGATCGGGTGGCGGTGATGCAGCGCGGGCGGCTGGTGGAACTGGGTGAGTGTGAGCAGGTTTGCGGGGAGCCGACGCATGAGTACACGCGGCGGTTGATCGCGGCTACTCCAGAGATGCCGGGCGACCGCGGATTGCGCAGATAATCGTGGATTTAAAAAACAACGGCAGGATGAGAGACAAAGACCATTCTCATTCGGAAGAAAGGGTTTCTTGAGCTAACTCAAGTCTCGTTCTTAATCCGTGTTGATCCGCGCAATCCGCGGTCGGGTGTGAGTCGATACAATGGAAGGTGGATGATAGCGGGATTTAACTTGCATTGGCATTACGTGTGGCTGGTGACTGCCTCGTTGATTGCGGGGGTGATGAACGCTATGGCGGGAGGGGGATCGTTCCTTTCGTTTCCTGCGATGCTGGCTATGGGCGTGCTGCCGATTCAGGCGAATGCGACCAACACGGTTGCTCTGTGGCCGGGGCAATTGACGTCAGTGGCTGCGTTGCGTGAGGATCTACGGCGGGATTTGCTGCCGGTGGTTTGTGGCGCTGCGATTCTAGGCGGTGTGAGCGGGGCGGTGGTGCTGCTGAGGACGGGGCAAATGACGTTTCTGCATCTTGTGCCGTGGCTGCTGCTGATAGCTTCGCTGCTGTTCTGGGTTAGCGGTCCGGTGTCGCAGTGGCTGCGGAGGCGGTCGGCTGAGCCGCATTTGCCGAGGACTCCGGCTTTGGTGCCGCTGTTTTTTGTGTTGCTGCCTATCAGTTTTTACATTGGGTATTTTGGTGCGGGCGCGGGGTTTTTGATTATGAGCGCGCTGGCGCTGTTTGGCGTGGAGGAGATGCATGCGCTGAACTCGCTGAAGGTTCTGGCAGCTTGTCTGGCGAATCTTTGTGCGGTGGTGACATTTATTTTTAGCGGCGCGGTGATCTGGCGGTACTGCCTGATCTCGATGGTGTTTGCGGGGCTGGGTGGTTATGTGGGGGCTCAGTATGCGCGGCGGATGAATGCTGATGTGCTGCGCAGGATTGTGGTGATCACGGGCTGCGTTACGGCAGCGTATTTTTTCTGGAGGAATGGATGATACGGCAGGAGACGATCGAATTGATTGGCTATGTCGCGGCTACATGCACGACGGTGTCTTTCCTGCCGCAATTGATTCGCGTGGTCAAGCTGCGGACGGCGAGAGACATTTCGCTGGGGATGTTTTCTATCTTCTCGATAGGCACGGCTTTGTGGCTGACCTATGGGGTGTTGGTGCGTTCTGCGCCGGTTGCAGCGGCGAATGCGGTGACGTTTGTGCTGTCGATCAGCATTCTTGTGCTGAAACTGCGCTTTGACCGCAATGCGGTGAAGGAGATTACGAGGGTATGAGTCACGAAGGGATTCGAATTGTGAGCGCGGAGCAGGCGCAGCGGGAGTCCGCGGAGGAAGAACGGCTGCATGAGGATGCTGTGACTCCGAAGAAGGTTCGCGTGATGAAGACGGAGGGCACGGGCGTCGAGATTGATTGGAAGGATGGGCATCACAGTGTATGGAGCTTTGCGTGGCTGCGAAATGCGTGTCCTTGTGCGACGTGCCATGAGGAGCGCGACAAGAGCGGGCGAGCGGTGGGTGTGGCCAAGCCCAAGGCTCAGACGCTGCTGGTGATGTATGAGGCTCCGGTGCGGCCGGTGGAGGTGACTCCGGTCGGGAAGTATGCGCTGAAGTTCAAATGGACGGATGGGCATGAGAGCGGAATTTACTCGTGGGAGTATCTGCGGCGGGTTTGCCAGTGTGAGATGTGCGTTAAGGTTCGCTGATTGTTGCTGAGGGCAAGAAAAGCAAAAGACGGATGTCTTGGATGGGGAAGGGTATGGGTAGAGAAGCGGGTTTCTCCACTGCGCTGCTCACGATGAAGCTGTGAGCAGCTTCGGTCGAAATGACATGGTTTTGGGTGGGTGGCAGAACAGGCAACGGCAAGGGTAAAAGCAGATCCCCTGCGGGGATGACAAGCAAGAAAAGCAAATAGCAGAGGCGTAAGATGGGCGGCATTCGAGGAGGACATCGATGAACAGGCCTATCCATTTTGAGATTCCTGCTGAAAAGCCGGAGCGCGCGATGCGGTTCTACGAGAAGGTGTTTGGGTGGAAGTTTGAACGGTGGGGTGGGCCGATGGAGTACTGGACCATCAACACAGGTGCGAGCGAGCCGGGGATCAATGGCGGTTTGATGACGCGCCGTGATCCGGCTCAGCCTTGCGTGAATACGATGGACGTTGCTGATCTGGATGCGATAGTGGCCACCGTTGAGGGTGCGGGCGGCCAGTGCGTGGTGCCAAAGATGCCGATTCCGGGCATTGGATGGCTGGCGTACTTCAAAGACACGGAAGGTCACATCTTCGGCGCGATGCAGGCTGATCCGACGGCGAAGATGGGTTGAGTTTTTGTTGGGGAAAAGAATGTGCCGAAAATGGTGGGCAACGGTTGTGTCACAGGCAAACCGCAGGTCCTTCGACTGCGCCTATGGCGATAAAACTGCCATAGGCTTCGCTCAGGATGACATTTGTGGGTGGAGTTTGAGAGTGAACAATAACAGCAAAGATAGAAGCAGATCCCTACGGGATGACAAAAAAATAGTCTAGGCTGAGGTGTGCGTGTTGAGTTGAGCGAGGGCGTCCTCTACGGTGTTAGCTACGAGGAGGATCGCGCGGTTTTTTGGTTTGAGCATGCCTTCGGCGACGCAGTGGTCGAGGAAGGTGAGGAGCTTGTCGTAGAAGCCATTGATGTTGAGCAGGACGATGGGCTTCTGGTGAAGCTTGAGGGTCTGCCAGGCGAGGACTTCGAACATCTCTTCGAAGGTGCCGAAGCCGCCGGGCAGGATGAGGAAGGCGTCGGACTTTTGACCCATGAGTGCCTTGCGAGTGTGCATGGTGTCGGTGATGTGGAGCTCGGTGATGCCGTGGTGGGCGACTTCGAGGTCGACGAGGACTTCGGGAATGACGCCTACGACGCGGCCTCCGTGGGCGAGGCAGGATTCGGCGACGGCGCGCATGAGGCCGACGGTTGCTCCGCCGTAGATGAGGCCGATGTCGCGTTGGGCGAGGGTGCGGCCGAGATGCTCGGCGGCTTCAGAGTAGATGGGATTGGCTCCGTTGGCGGAGGCGCAGAAGACGGCCAGGTTGCGGATCATTAAGAAAAGGATATCAAGATGGCGGTCGTGTTAAGAAAGAGGCCGGCCGCTGAGTCTTTTGAATGACATGCGGCCGGCCGTTGTTGGTGGGATTTATTTGACGGTGAGAACGGCTCCGCTCAGCTCTTTGGTGACTTGCGTGATCAGCGCGCCTGCCGGAGCGTTGGAGGTAGTGGTGTTGGTGATGATGCGCGTGCCGATCGGGAGGTCTACTTTTACGATCTGACCAGCGGCGAGCGTCATGATATTTTCGCCGACCTTTAGCTCAATGGGAGAGGCAGAGCCGTTGTGCAGGCTGAGCTTGACGGTCTTCTCCTTGGCGAACATCGCGTTGATTGGCGCGTGAAAGCTTGTTGGCGCAGCGTGGACGATGTGCGATGTGGGCAGAGCGGCGACGATTGCGAAAAAGATACTGGCCTTCATTTATGACGACTCCTTGGCTTTTCAAATTCTGCCGGAGCTCCCTTGCCATTGTTCAGTGAGCCGGCTGAAATGCTTTACGCATGCCGAGGTGTCATAGTTCCGTTGACAAATAACAAATGTTCATTGTGGGTTACTAATTTGGCGATCGAAAAAAGGCCGGCTTTCCTGCTTAAGTAAAGCAGGGGCAGCCGGCTGGGAGTACAGTACAACGTCTACTTGATGTGGAGGGTCGCGCCGCTTAGGGAGTCCGATACCTGCGCGATGAGCGAACCTTGCTCATGCAAAGGAGTGGCACTATTTGCGACGACGCGGGTTCCGTTAGCCAGCTTTAGGGTGACGGGTTTGCCGGCATCAAGCTTGACGACTTCGTCCCCGCACTTGACTTCCATGGGAGCGCCGGAATCGTTGACGAGAATGATTTTGACGGTCTTCGGTTTTCCGAACATCGCGTTGACGGGCGAATGAATGCTTGCCGGCGCGGCGAAGACAGCCTGTGAAACGAGCAGAGAAGATGAGATGACGACAGTAGCGAGAAAGTTGCGACGTTTCATGGTGGCTCCAGGTAACTTCGAAGATTCAAGGGAGCCTGCCGCCATGGTTCGGAAGGCTCGATTGGTGAAGACTTACGCAATTGGACTTGCGCAAGTTCCTTTTGATTCGACCGATGTGACGAGTGGTGCATTGGTGGTGACGAGCGGTGGAAAGATGCGAATGGTTCACGGGCGATAAGATTGAAGGAGTGGAGTGTGTAGCGCGTTGAGTGAACTTTTGAAGAATATGAACCCTCAGCAACAAGAGGGGATCAAGTCGGTGGATGGGCCGGTGCTTTTGCTGGCGGGGGCGGGTAGCGGAAAGACTCGGGTGATTACACACCGGATTGCTTATCTGATACAGGAGCGCGGTGTGCCGGCAGACTCGATCCTGGCGGTGACGTTTACGAATAAGGCCGCGAAGGAGATGGAGGAGCGGGTCAGTAAGATTCTGGGCCATACGTCGCTCGCGAAGCCGATGCTGGCTACGTTTCATAGCTTCTGTGTGAGGGTGTTGCGGCGGGACATTGAGGCTCTGCGCGTGAATGGCGTGGGGCTGACGAAGACGTTTGCGATTTATGACGAGACGGATCAGCAGGCGGTGGTGAAGTCTGCGCTGAAGCGACTGGCTATCGATGACAAGAGCCTGAAGCCGAGGGTGGCGCTGGGGAGGATTTCGTGGGCGAAGAACCACATGATCGATCCGCAGGAGTATTTTCTTGCATCGACGAATCCGATGGAAGAGAAGATTGCGCACATCTTCGAGATCTATAAGAAAGAGCTGTTCAAGGCGAATGCTCTGGACTTTGACGATCTGTTGCTGGAGACGGTGCGGCTGCTGAAGTCTTCGGCTGAGGTGCGAGAGCGATATAACAGGCGCTATCGGTACGTGATGATCGATGAGTATCAGGATACGAACCGGCCTCAGTATGAGCTGATGAAACTGCTGGCGGGGTCGCATGGGAATATCTGCGTTGTGGGCGATGAGGACCAGTCGATCTATAGCTGGCGCGGCGCGGATATCAAGAACATCCTGGATTTTGAGAAGGATTTTCCGGATGTGAAAACGATTCGGCTGGAGCAGAACTACCGGTCGACGCAGATGATTTTGGAGGGTGCGGGGGCGGTGGTTGCGCAGAATACGCAGCGCAAGGGGAAGAATCTTTGGACTGCTCGTGAGGGCGGGAGCTTGATTGGGTACTATGAAGCTCCTGATGGTGAGAATGAGGCGTTGTTTATTGCGGATCGGGTGCAGCGGTATCTGCGGGAGGCGGGGCAGCAGGAGGAACAGCCTCGGTGTGCGGTGCTTTATAGGACGAACTCGCAGTCGCGGTTAGTGGAAGAGGCGCTGCGGCGGTATCAGATTCAGTACCACATGGTGGGGGGCTTCAGCTTCTATGACCGGGCTGAGGTGAAGGACATTCTGAGTTATTTGAAGCTGGTGCAGAATGTGCATGACTCGATTGCGCTGAATCGCGTGATCAATTCGCCGGCACGTGGGATCGGGAAGACGACGATGGAGACGCTGGAGCGGATGGCTCTCGCAAGCGGCATGAGTACGTGGGATGCGATTGGGAGGGCGATTGAGGATAAGCTGCTGCCGCAGCGGGCTCTGATTGCTTTGAGTGGGTTCAGGCGCTTGATTGAGGATGCTCGGGCGATGCTGGGGCCGGGGTTTGCGGAGAAGCTGAGTGAGGATGTCGCTCCCCTTGCGGAGGAGGGAGATACTTCGTTTGGGTTTGGGATGGCGGCTTCGGCTTCGGATGAAGAGGAGGAGGCGGTCGCCAGCGGTGGGAATGAGGTTGCGGATACTTCGTTCGATACGAGTTTCAATTTTGGGTTTGATTTTGGGCCGACTGAGGAGCTTTCTACGATTGCTCCGGAGAATGCCAGGGATTCGGATGAGCTGCATGGGATCGATGCGGTTAGTTTTAATCCGTTTGCTCCGGTGGTGTTGAAGGAGGGGTCCTCGGCGAGGAAGAAAACCGCGGGTCCTTCGACTACCCCTTCGACTCGCTCCGCTCGCTCAGGGTCCGCTCAGGATGACACTTCTGAGGAGGGCAGGACGAAGGATGGGGATAGGCCGGCGTTTCGGAAGCCGGGGGATGCGGCTACTTTGCCGGAGTTGATTAAGTTTTTGAACGATCGGAGCGGGTATATCCGGGCACTGGAGGAGGAGGCTACGCCGGAGAGCTTCTCGCGGATTGAGAATTTGAAGGAGTTGGCGAATGCGGCGCAGGATGCTCAGGAGCGCGGGGAGACGCTGGAGGAGTTTCTGGATCATGCGGCGCTGGTGAGCGATGCTGACCAGTATTCGGCTGAGGCGAAGGTGACGCTGATGACGCTGCATGCGGCGAAGGGGCTGGAGTTTCCGCTGGTGTTTCTGGCGGGAATGGAGGAGGGGCTGTTTCCGCACTCGCGGACGATGATGGATCCTCCGGGGATGGAGGAGGAGCGGCGACTTTGTTACGTGGGGATGACGCGGGCGATGGATACGCTGGTGATGACTCGGGCGCGGTATCGGCGACGGTATGGGAGCGATATGCCGGAGGCTAGTGTGGCCTCGCGGTTTCTGGAGGAGGTTCCTTCGCGGCTGGTGGAGGATTTGGGGAGTCCGCCAGCGCGGCCTCAGTTTTCGGGGTCGGGGTATGGCGGGATGTATGCGACGCCTTATCCGAAGGCGAACCGGTTTGGCGCGGGTCGCGAAGAGGGTGAGCGGCACTACAGCTATGAGGATGAGGACCAGAGCGCTCCGCGTGGCGGTGGGGTTTCGAACGAGACGCGGGCGAAGTCGGGTGCGCGGGCGACGAGTAGTGGGGGCTCGATTGACAATATTGCGAGCTTCTTTGCGGGACGCGGGCAGGCAGCGGGGCAGAAGTTTTCACGGTCCAAAGTGGATGTTCCTGAGCCTGCGGGCAAGACGGGGCTGAAGCAGGGTTCTCGGGTGCGGCACCCGAAGTATGGGGAAGGAATCGTGTTTCGTCGCGAAGGCGATGGGGATGATGCCAAGATTACAGTACAATTTCAACAGCATGGCGTGAAGAAGCTGGTGGAGAAGTTTGCCCAGCTGGAGCGCCTCTAGGTTTCGAATCGCAACTACAAGAAAGATTGGCAAAGCTACATGGCAAATACAAAGAGCATTACAGATAAAGACGAGCGCAAGAAGGTAAAGCGGGCAGCACGGAAGAAGGCTGCTCCCAAGGGACCGCGTACGGGCGCTCGCGGCGAGAACAAGCAGAAGGTCAAGAAGGCTTCCCGCGGTCAGAGCAAGCGGTAAGCCGGTAGACAGATGATGCTCCCTGAGCGGAGTGAAACGTTGATGAGGCTCCCGCTTTCTTGACGCTTTCGAACACTTTGCTCAGGGAGTAAGCTCCTCAGAATAAGAGATATGTCTCAAGTTGTGTTGTGAAGCCGGTGTCATCCGGACCAATTCTGTTTGAGGAGCGCACGCCGCTGGCCCGACAAATTTTTCGAACCAAGTCGATCGACAAACTGATCTCTGAATCGGAGCGGCCGGAACACGCGCTGAAGAAGACGCTGGGGCCGGTGTCGCTAACTGCCCTGGGCATTGGCGCGGTGATTGGGTCGGGAATTTTCACAGTTATTGGTGTGGCCATAGGCGGCAACCAGGCGGCGATGGCTTCGTTTGCGGACTCGCCGGTGATCGACCTGATACTGCACCATGGTGCGGTGGCGGGGCGGCCGGGGGCTGGGCCTGCGCTGGCGATTTCGCTGGTGCTGGTGGCGATTGTCTGCGCGCTGACTGGGCTTTGTTATGCCGAACTGGCGAGCATGATTCCGATTGCGGGGTCGGCTTATACCTACACGTATGCGACGCTGGGTGAGCTGGTGGCCTGGATCATTGGGTGGGATTTGATCCTGGAGTACGCGTTCAGCAATATGAGCGTGAGCGTGGGGTTTGCGGCGCATGTGGTGGACCTGCTGGATTGGCTTGGGCTGAAGATTTCGCCGAAGTGGCTTTCGCCGGCGTATCTGCCGCTGGGGTTGCAGGATTTGCAGGGGCGGGATATCTACTCGCCGGGGTGGCATGCGGGGTTCAATATTCCGGCGTTCCTGATTGTGCTGCTGCTTACGGTGGTGCTCGTGCGGGGCATCAAGGAGTCGGCAGAGACGAACAACATCATGGTGCTGGTGAAGATTGCGGCGATTCTGGTCTTCATCTTCTTCGGGATCAGCTTTATTCATCCGGGCAATTATGTGCCGTTCTCGCCGAATGGGTGGAGCGGTGTGCTGGCGGGCGGGTCGATTATTTTCTTTACCTATATTGGGTTCGATTCGGTGTCGACGGCTAGCGAGGAGTGCAAGAATCCGCAGAGGGATGTGCCGATAGGGATTTTGGCGACGCTGGTGGTGTGCACGATTTTGTACATCGGCGTGGCGATGGTGCTGACGGGAATGGTGCCGTGGCAGACCGTGGCCGGTGATGGCGCTCCGGTGGTGAATGCGCTGAAGCGGGTCTCGCTGACTCCGGGGGGGCATCGGCTGCACTGGGTGCGGCTGGCGGTGCTGCTGGGCGCGATTATCGGGATGATCTCGTCGATCCTGGTGTTTCAGCTGGGGCAGGCGCGGGTTTGGTTTGCGATGTCGCGTGACCGGCTGCTGCCGAGTGCGTTTAGTAAGGTGCATCCGCGGTTCAGGACTCCGGCGTTTGCTACATGGGTGGCTGGAGTGCTGGTGGCGATTCCGGCAGGGCTGTTTGATGTGGGTACGTTTGCGGAGATGTCGAACATCGGGACGCTGTTTGCGTTTGTGCTGGTGTCGATGGGCGTGATCGTGCTGCGGTATAAGGATCCGAAGCGGCATCGTGGGTTCAAGGTGCCGTTTGGGCCGGTGATTCCGGTACTGAGCGTGCTCTTCTGCGTGCTGCTGATGGCGGGATTGCCAGCGAAGACCTGGATACGGTTCTTTGTGTGGCTGGTGATTGGGCTGGTGGTCTATGTGTTCTATAGCAGGAAGCGGAGCGAGTTTTACGCGCCGGAGGCCTAGGATAGAGCGATGGCTCGAAAAGAAACGAAGCCGGTAGAGATTGATGTAGTTGAGTGGCTGCGTGGGCTGCCTAAGGCGGAGCTGCATCTGCATCTCGAGGGGACGATCAAGCCGGAGACTTTGGTGGAGTTGAGCCAGCGGCATGATGCGGAGCCGCTGACGCTGGAGACGGCGAAGAAGCTCTACACGTATGAGGATTTTGTCGGGTTTCTTACGTCGTTCAAGGCGGTGACGGAGCGGTTGCGCGGGCCTGATGACTATGAGCTGATCACGTACAACATGATTCGCGAGCTGGCGTCGCAGGGCGTGGTGCATGCCGAGGTCTATATCTCTTTCGGGATTATTTATTACTGGAAGAAGTCCGAGGTTGAGCCTTACGTCGAGGCGATTGAGCGCGGGCGGCTGCGAGGGGAGCGGGAGTTTGGGACGACTGTGCTCTGGATTATCGATGCAGTGCGGCACTTTGGGGTGGAAGAGGGTGCGCGGGTGTTTCGCAAGGCTGCGGAGCTACGGGCGACTTATCCGAGCATTGTGGGGATCGGGATTGGGGGCGATGAGGCTCGCGGGCCGGCGGATCAGTTTCGCGAGCTGTATGCGGAGGCCAAGGCTGCGGGGCTGCGGCTGACGGCTCATGCGGGTGAGTCGGTGGGGCCGAAGAGTGTATGGTCGGCGATCAATATCGGGGCGGAACGGATTGGGCATGCTCTTACGGCGCAGAACGACTCGGAGTTGATGGATGTACTGTCTGCGAAGCAGATTCCGCTGGAGTTGAATGTGACCAGTAATTTGAAAACTGGTTGTTGTCAGGGGTTGGATGAGCATCCGGTGAAGCTTTATTTTGAGTCGGGGTTGATGGTGACGATCAACTCGGACGACCCGCCGATGTTTGGGAGCGATCTGCTGGGCGAGTATGTACTGGTGCAGGATCGGTTCGAATTTTCGCTGGAACAGATGCGGGAGCTGGCGGCGAACTCGGTGGAGGCCAGCTTTCTGGAGCCGGCGCGGAAGCTGGAGTTGTTGAAGAAGGTGGAGCAGTATCGGTACTGATTGAAACAGAACAAAAGCAGATCCCTACGGGATGACAACGAAAGGCAACTGCAACCGCAGGTCCTTCGACTGCGTAACTCGCAAAAGGCGCGAGTTACTTCGCTCAGGATGACACTTCTAAGATGTTAGCGGCCGTCGGGGGCGGGGACCATAACGGCGTTGGGGTCGACTTTGGGGATTCCGAAGTGGCCGCTGAGGTGGACGAGGTCGAGAGGGCGGAGGGCTCCGGAGACCTGAATGAGGTTCATGTCGCGGGGGGCGCGGACGAGGACGGTGACGTCGTCGATTTCGGTTCCGTGAAAGTGCAGCCAGAGGTCGGTCATGGTAGCGCGGGGTTGAGCGCTCTGGGCCGGGGTGGCGTTCGCGTTGACGAGATGTTTCCACCCGGCGGCGTGGTAGGTGGCGATGATGGAGCCCATTGTCTCGGGGGTGTAGAAGGCGGGCTCGTGGTAGTGATAGGTGTCGACGGTGATGCTGTTGAGCGCGCCAGCGGCACGTTTGAGGTCACTGTTGTCGATGAAGCTCTGGGCCTGCTGGAGCATGGAGCGGTCGAAGGTCATCGACATGTGTGTGGCGGGCTGAAGGGCCAGCTCGTTGAGGGTCTGGCTGATGCCGGCGGGCTGCTGCGCGGATGCGAAGGGGGCGATGGTGAGTGCGGCGAGGAGAAGAGTGGGGAGGGGACGGATCATTATGCAGAGTGCCTCTAGCTTATTAGACACGGGTTTTGCGGGATAGTTCTATCTGGGGCGGCGTAGGAGCGCATTTGGGGGAGCCGAAAATTAGAAATCCCACCCTAACGTTGTCGCTGGGTGGGATTTTGGTGGATTTGAAGTGGGTTACTGGGGTGGCTTGGGGGCGAAGTAGCCTTTTTGGGCTCGAACCCTGTAACGGGGGTCGAGGGCCTGGAGGTAAATGGTTCGGAAGGCGCCGTCCTGTTTGAGGTCGGCAGGGCGGTAGACGAGGGCGTACTGGCTGCGGAGCTCTTCCTGGATGTTGCGGAAGCCTACGGCTACGTCTTCGAGCTTAGTCGGGTAGAAGGGCTGGCCGCCGGTGGCCTCGGAGATGGCGCGGAGGGTCTCGTCGCCCTTGTCTTTGCTGGGGCTGATATTGGTGCTGATGGTGTAGACGATGGTGCCGGCGCGCTGGCACATCTTGATGGCGTCGGACTCCTGGACGCGGCTGTAGTTGTCATCGCCGTCGGAGACGAGGATGAGGGCGCGGCGAACGGCGTTCTCTTCCTGAAGGGTGAGCATCTGGTCGCGGCAGGTCTTGTAGAGGGAGTCGAAGAGAGCGGTGCCGCCGCCGGGGCGGAGTCTGCGGATGCCCTGGTTGAGAAGATCGACGTTGTTGGTGAAGTCCTGCTCGATGTCGGTCTGGATATCGAAGCCCATGACGAAGGCGCGGTCGTTGCGGTGCAGGACCTGGAGGAGGAACTCGATGGCGGAGTCCTGTTCGAACTGGAAGCGCTGCCGGATGGAGCTGGAGGTGTCGAGCATGATGCCGACACGGAGCGGCAGATTGGTCTGCTGGTAGAAGTGGAGAACAGAGACGGGCGGACGGCCGTCGTCGAGGAGGCCGAAGTTCTCGCGCTTAAGGCCTGTGATGAAGCGGCCCTTCTTGTCGGTGACGGTGAAGATGAGGTTGACCTCGTTGGCCTGGACCTTGATGGTGGTGATGGGCTCGTTGCTGGCGGGGGTCAGGTTGTTATCGGCGGGCTGCTGTGGAGCGGGCGCAGGAGTGGTCTGAGGTGCTGACTTGGGTGCCTGAATGGCGGTCTTGGGCGCGGACTGCGAGGCTGCAGCCGGTGTCGGAGAAGTGGTTGCAGGCGCAGGTGGTTGTGGGACCGGAGCACCGGGGAGCGCATTCAGCTGCAACTGCGCGTGGAGGGGCCCGGCGGCGAGTGCAACAACGAGCGGGAGAGCCCAGGTCAACCGAAAGAGCGTACGGGGGAATCTATTAATTGCGGTCACTGGTTTGATTTTACTCAATCTCTATTGGAACTCGCAGAAATTACTGCGAGAAACGATTTCAGCTCGGGCGCGAGTGGAGCCTCGATCTGCATGCTTTTTTGACTCTGGGGATGGGTGAAGGCGAGCCGGGCGGCGTGAAGGAAGTTTCGGTCGAGAGAGAGGGCGTTTTCTTCCTTGCCGATGACGTGGGGAGCTCCGTAGAGGGTGTCGCCGACTACAGAATGGCCCATGGACTGGAGATGGACGCGAATCTGGTGAGTGCGGCCTGTCTCGATGCGGACCTCCACGAGGGTAAACGGGCCGTAGGGCGTGGTGAGGCGTTCGAGAACCTTGACGTGGGAGACGGCGGGGCGGACTCCTTCGCTGTCGGCGGCGCGGCGGGTGGTCATGCGGTTGCGACGGACGAGGTCGCGGCCTATGGGGAGGTTGATGGTGGTGTTGTCTTTGGCGATGTGGCCGTGGACGAGGGCGATGTAGGTCTTTTCGACCTGGCGCTGGACGAACATGTCGCCGAGCTTGCGGTGGGTGCTGTCGTCTTTGGCGACGAGGATGATGCCGCTGGTCTGCTTGTCGAGGCGGTGGACGATGCCGGGGCGGAGGTCTCCGCCGATGCCGGAGAGCTTGTTGAAGTGGTGGAGGAGGGCGTTGACGAGGGTGCCGTGGTTGCGGGAGTCTACTTGTCCAGCCCCGGGCGGTGTGGCGCCGGAGCCGGCGTGGACCATCATGCCTGCGGGCTTGTTGATGATCGCGAGGTGCTTGTCTTCGTGCAGGATCTCGAGGGGGATGTCCTCGGGGAAGGCGTGGAGGGGCGGAGGGTGCGGAGTGCCTTCGATCTCGATGGACTCGCCGCCGTGGAGCTTTTGTTTGGGCTTGGCGGTAGATCCGGCGACGCGGACCTGGCCGTGCTCGATGAGGAGCTGGACGCGGGCGCGGCTGATATCGGGGATGGCCTGGGCGAGGTATTTGTCGAGGCGCAGGCCTGCGGCTTCGGGTGCGGCAGTGAAGGTGTGGATGTGGTCTTCGGCGTCATCGTCGAAGTCGATTTCGAGGACGGGGATGGGCGGCGGGGTCGGCTCTTCGACGCCTCGGGTGGCACGATACTCGTGTTTGACGGTGCGGCGGCGCTGGCCCTTGGGGAGCATATTCTTAGACGGCATGGGTGACCAGCTTTCGGGATTGAAGCGAGATGAGGCCGGCGGTTGCGATCATGCCGAGGGCGATCCACTGGATGGGATCGAGGAGATTGCCGAGTGGGACAGGATAGGGGAACGGCTGACGGAGGAAGGTGAGAAGGTACTGGGCTACTCCAGTGGCGACCAGGGCGGAGGCGAGGGTGTCTCCGGCGTGGCGGTGTGGGGAGAGGTACCGGAGGAGGCCGAGGGTGATGAGGACCGCGGCGATGGCGGCGTAGAGGGCTACTGGGTGCAGTCTCAACGCGGAAGGCGGGATGGCGATGCCCCAGGGGAGACGTGTGGGAAGGCCCGGGTCGCTGCCTTCGGCGAAGTGGCCCATCGCGAGGAATGCCCAGACGAGAGTTGCGCAAGGAGCCCACGCGTCCAGGGTGCGCAGGATCGGGAGGCGACGGAAGCGGAGGTAGAGGGCAGTCGCAATGGCGGTGAGGAAGAGGCCGGCGGCGGTGAGCGACGGAACCATAAGAAGAAGAATGGGGTAGGTGAGGAAGTCGCGCAGGTTGGTGACAACGAGTAAAAAGCGGGAGAGGACGAAGGCGGCCAGGATGGTGAAGAGACCGGCGCTCCAGACTTTTTCGGGGTCGAGGCCAACTTTACGGGCGGTGCGGAGGCTTAGGGTAAGCCCGGCGATGAGACCAACGGCGGCCAGTGCGCCGAAGGTGGGCAGGGTGAAGTAGCCGAGGTGGAGGAGATTGGGGTACACGAAGAGGAAGGACAAGAAAACCGACCCGCGGGGCCGTGTGCGAAGCGCTGGTGAACCCGTCCTAAGACGGCGGGACCCTGCCGTGGTTCTTTAGGCATTCCGGACTGGCGGACGTTGCACACCGAACCATATATACGAGCCAGGCCCCTGTTCAATGAATGTTGGTTCAACCAGCGTGGATCGCGGCACCTGCTTAGCAGGCCGGTCTCTTAGGTTGTGATCCTACCTATGCCGGAAGAGCAATGCAAGTTGACAAGGGCGTCGGGTTCAGGGGCGCTTGCCGCGGACCAGGTCGCGCATGGCGAGGGCTTCGGGGGTGTTGAGGTCTTCGAGGCCCTGCTCGACGGCGCGGAGGGTGCGCTCGGACTTGTTCTGGCTGACCTTCCACTTGCCTTCGATCCGGGTAATGGGGAGCTCTATGCCGATGATGCCCTTCATCTGCGATGCGATGTAGTCTGCGGGGGCGTCGCTGACCTGCCAGGGGGCGGGGAAGCCGGATTCGTGCTGTGTGGTCAGGGCGTTGAGGTGGGCGAGGAGCTGTGTGGGGTCTTCGACGAGCCGGATGGGACCGTAGGCGTGGACGACGGCGTAGTTCCAGGTGGGGACGACTTTGCCGCCCTCGGCTTTCTCGGGGTACCAGTTGGGCGAGATGTAGTGATGGGTGCCGGAGAAGATGGCGAGGGCTTCGGTGGAGGGGGTGAGGTCGCGCCACTGCTTGTTTGCGCGGGAGAGGTGGCATCGCAGGGTGCCGTGGGGGCCTTCGGTGCGGTTCAGGACCATTGGGATATGCGACGCAATGAGGCCCGTGCTGCCTGTGGTGACCAGTGTGGCAAACGGCTGCGACTCGATGAGGGCGTGCATTACGTCGAGTCGGGTTTCTTCGTTGAAGCGGGGGATGTACACGTTTTTTGATTCCTGCTGAGCTTGCTACAAGTGTAGCGGCTCACGGGCGTGGGGGAGATTCGCTAGTTGCCAACCGAGGATGAGCGAGATGCACTTTCGCGGGCGGCTTTGGCCCTGGCGATGAGTTTTTTGAGCTTGCCTTCGACGTCAGAGCCTTCGCCCAGCATCTCGGCGGTAAGGACGCCGTCGGTGTCGATGGTGAAGTAGTGCGGGATGGCATTGATGCCGAAGGCGTTCGAGAGAGCGTGGTTGGCGTCTCGGTATTGGACCCAGGTCATCTCGTTCTTGGCGATGAAGTCCTTCCACTTGGCCTCGTCGGAGTCCCAGCTGACGCTGATGATGACCAGGGGTTCGTTGGCGAACTCTTTGGCGATTTTTTTCATGTGGGGGAGTTCGGCGTTGCAGGGGCCGCACCATGTAGCCCAGAAGTCGATGAGGACGACGCGGCCACCCATCTCGTCGAGGTTAAAGTGTGTGCCGTCGAGGGCGGTGACGGTGATAGGAGGAGCCATTTTGGCGAGTGAGAGCGCAGGGTTGGTAGCGAAATGCTGGGTGCGGACGTAGCTTGGATCCTTTGGAGAGAGGCAGCTCAGGCAGGCTTTGAATTGATCGCTTGCGGCGTCGGTCTGGTTGAGTCGTGCAAGCGTTTTGCCTTCATAGAAGTGCGCGGTGGCGTTTTTAGGGTTGTTGGCAATTGCCGCTTTCAGGGATTCATCGGCGGCTTTGAGGAGTTCTGGCTTACCCTTTTCGCCAGCCTGTTGAAAGAGAGCGAAGCCGCGGCTGCCTTCGGCGTAGGACTTGTCGGATGGGTTGGTAGCGATGGCTTCGAGGGCGGATGCTGTGTTCGCGGCGTCCTTGTAGTTGCCGATGGTCATCTGGATGGTGAAGATTTCATCGAGGCACTTGACATCGTTGCCTCCGGCGATTTTGTTGGCTTTTTTGTAGGAGTCGATGGCGAAGATGTACTCGTGCTGGCTGGCAAGTTTTTTTGCTTCGGCCATGGCGCTGATGAATTTAGGATCGGATTTGTAGCCGTCGGGGGCCTGGGCGTTGGCGATGGAGAGGCAGCAAAAAGCGGCTAACGCAAGTGTGGCAAGGGGGCGCATCGGGGGCTCCGTGAAAGATGATCTTGATTGAGCAGCAGCATCATCATTCAACGGCGGCGGCGGAAATTCAAGGAAAAACGCTAGCCGACTTTGCGGTCTTCGAGAACTTCGTCGAGGAGGCCGGCGAGGGAGCCGGCGCGGGAACGCATGGTGACCTGGGAGAGGGAGAGGCTGCCGGCAAGAGTTTCGTGGCGCTGGCGGAGGGATTGGAGTTCGTCGGCGATGTTGAGGGCTGCGAGGACGGCCACGCGGAGTGAATCGACGGTGTTGCCCAGGGCGGAGACGGCGCGCATTTTGGCGTCGACGACGTGCGCGAGCTGCTGGATGTAGGCGGGGTCGGTGCCGCGGAGATTGTAGATCTGGTCGTAAATTTCGACGGCGATGGATTGACTCTCAGCGAGTTGGCCGTTTGCGGGTTGGGTGAGAGTCTGATCCATCGTTGCTCCTGAAGTGCGCTGTTGACGCGGGTTTTAGAGGAGGTCGTCCATCTGTTGCAGCATTTTTTCTACGCGCAGGCGGACGGCGTCGCGGTCCTTGGTGAGGGTGGTGACGGCGGTCTGGGCCTCGGTGGCGACGAGGGTCTGGAACTCAAGCTGCTCGCGGAGGGTGGTGACTTCGGCTTCGGCTTTGGCGCGGGCTTCGCGCTCCCGCTTGACGATCTCTACTGCGCGAAGGACCTTCTGTTCAAGGGCCTGGAACTCGTCGACGCTGATGGTGGCTGTGCTCATTACTTGTACTCCTGTGGAAGAGTATAGATGCCGAATCCGTGGATATTTTTTAGGGGTATCTTTCTGGGTTCGGATTTGTTGTGAAGTGGTGTGTCGCGTGTGGTTTCTGGTGGGTAATTGGTGGAGAAATGTGTGGCAAAGTTGGTTGGTGGATGGCATTTTTGGCTCTGCCGTGGAGTTTTCGTGACGCTGCGAGCAAAATGCGGGGGTTCTTCCCCTTCGATTTCGCTCAGAGGTCAGAATGACAAGCAACTGCAACAGCAACAGCAGATCCCCTTCGGGGATGACAAGCAAGAAAAGCAACGGCAAATGCAAGAGCAACGGCAGCGACGGCGATTGCGTTCGGGAGTCAGGCTCGGAGGGTGCCGCCTAGTTTGGTTAGGGTTTCGATGATTTGGGTGGACCAGGTGGTTAGCTCTTCGTCGCGTAGGGTGCGGTCGTGCGACTGGAAGACGGTGCGGACGAGGAGGGAGTAGACGCCGGGGTACTTCTTCTCGTTGCGCCAGACTTCGATCGGGCTTGAGGCTTTGTAGCTCGGGGATGGCGAGGGCTTCGATGGCGGAGGCGATGGTGTGCCATTGGACGGCGTCGGGGAAGACGAAGGAGAAGTCGCGCTCGACGGCCTGGTAGCGGGAGAGGTCGCGGGCCGTGATCTTGCGCAGGGGGAGATCGTAGAGGGCGGCGAGGTCGACCTGGGCGAGATAGACGGGCTGGCGGAGTTTGCGGTGCTGGGCTTGCGTTTGGGCGAGCTCGCCGAAGTGGGCTATGGGTTGGTTGTTCAGGAGTGCGGTGGCGGAGCGGCCGGGTTGAAGCCAGGCGGGGGCTTCGGGGGTGAATGTGACGGCAGGCTTTGACTGGGTTGAGGGTATGGGTAGAGAAGCAGGTCCCTCCACTACGCTGCGCTCCGGTCGGGATGACACATCCTTTCCTTTTGAAAGATCGAAGAGGGAGAGGAGGGATTCGATGGCTCCCTTGAGCTCGAAGAAGGGGATGTCCTGGGGCATGTAAGGCGGGATGGCTTGCGGGTTTGCGGTGGTGAGGCCTAGGGAGAGTTGAGGGGATTCGTGGACGTCGGCGATGTGGGAGGCGTCGGCGGGGATGGTGCCGGTGAAGATCTGGCCTTGCTCGAAGAGGCGGACTTCGCGAACGTCTCGGTTGAGGTTGTGGGCGAGCATGGTGGCCATGCCGGGGACCAGCGATGGGCGGAGGAGAGAGGCTTCTTCGGAGAGAGGGTTTTCCATCGGGACGGGTTGCGTTGCGTTGGAAGACGGATCGCGCTCTGCGCGATTGCTCACATACGGCGATGAGGCCGCCATGTATGGGGCACCCGGAGTGTTGCTGGTGTAGAAGAGGTCGCTGTCCTGATGGCTGGCGAAGGTGCTGGAGATGGATTCGCTGAAGCCGAGGGCGAGGAGGCGGGTGCGGACGGCGGCCTCTTTTGCTGCGGTGGGGTGGGCGATTACAGGGAGCGCCGTGGGCAGGGTGTTTGCGAAGCGGTTATAGCCGTAGACGCGGGCGACTTCTTCGATGAGGTCGATCTCACGCTCGAGGTCGAGGCGCCAGGAGGGGAGCTTGGTGAGGTAGATGCCGATTCCGTGGAGGATGAGTTCGCAGCCCAGCGAGGAGAGGTAGCGGGCGACGATCTCGCCGGTGATGCCTTCGGGGTCGATGGTCTTGCCGAGGTGGCGCTGGACCTGTTTTACGGAGAGCTCGATGGTCGGGCGGTTGGCGGTGCGGGCGGCTACGTCGGGGTCGATGACGTCGATGAGTTCGCCTTCGATCTTTCCACCGGCCTGGAGGATGAGCTGGGCGACGAGGGCGTTGGCGGCGGGGGCGGCGTTGAAGTCGGCTCCGCGCTCGAAGCGGTGGGAGGCGTCGGTGTGGAGGAGATGGCGGCGGGAGCTGCGACGGACGGAGGCGGGGTCGAACCAGGCGGCCTCGATGAGGATGTTTTTGGTCTCGGGGGTGATCATGGAGTCCCAGCCGCCCATGACTCCGGCCAAGGCCAGGGCCTTCGCTTCGTCGGCTACAACGAGATCGTCGGCTTCGAGGGTGCGCTCGGTTCCGTCGAGGAGACGGAGCTTTTCTCCTTTGTGGGCGAGGCGGACTACGATGCCTCCTTCGATCTTGTCGAGGTCGAAGGCGTGGGTGGGGTGGCCCATGCCGAGGAGGACGAAGTTGCTGGCGTCTACGGCGTTCGAGATTTGCTTCTGGCCGAGGAGGGTGAAGTATTCGGCGATTTTGCCGGTGCTGGGTGCGATGGTGACGTTGCGGAGGACCTGGGCGGTGAAGCGGCCGCAGAGTCCTTTGGCGTCGGGGGCGATGCGGATGGGGAAGGGGCCGTCGACGAGGGTGCCGACGGGGAGCTTGGTGTTGAGGTGCTCGAGCGGGAGGTTATAGATGGTGGCGGCTTCGCGGGCGATGCCGTAGTGGTTCATGGCGTCGACGCGGTTGGTCGTGATGTCCATCTCGAAGAGGTGGCCGTTACCTTCGCCTAATGAGTGGACACCTTCTACGGCGATGCCGCGCAGGGTTAGGTCGTCGGCTAGTTGCCGGTCGGTGACGGAGAGGGTGGGAAGGTAGTGGCGCAGCCAGCTTGTGAGGATCTTCATGGACCGTTTTAGTCTAACGAAGAATGGCGTCGCGTGGCGTTATGGCGCTTCGTTCACGAGAGTTCCTCACGACTCTTCCGGAAAATGCTCCCCGGAACTATGCCATGATTAAGGACATGTTCCGTTCATCTTGCCTATTAGATTCTCTATGCTCCATGAGTATTCCGACGCTTTTCTGCCTGATTCTTCTTACGTCTATTTCTATTGAGATGCATGCCTCGCAAAACATCGTGAGCACGAACGGGCCAGCTATCGTCAGTGTTTCGCATCCAAGGGACTCGCGTGGAGAAATTGTGTACGAAACCCAAGGAGTAGCACAGGGAGACCAACCGGTCATGGCGGGCACTTTTGAGCAGCCAACGCCCATCAAATTACCTCAACCGAAATACCCGAAGCTACACAAAAAACAGCTCGTTTCGGACGACATAACTGTTGAGGGAATTATCTCCCAGAACGGCGAGTTTATTGATGCCAGAGTAGTCGAAGGCACTGATCAAGACTTTTCTCAAAGCGCTTTGGATGCCGTCGCTCGTTACAAATTTAAACCAGCTACGCTTGATGGTAAGCCGGTGGCTGTACTGGCGCGTGTCGTTGTCAACTTCCGCATCAAGTAGTCGGTTGACTAATTAAGTTCCATCGACCCCTCAACTAAAGAGGCAACAGCCTCGCTGGCTAAATTTTGGTCTCATGACGCTGCGATCTCTTCAAACATGCCGGTGGGGTAGCCGTCGATGCTTTGGGTGTTTTTCTGGCGGCGGTAGTCTTCGAGGGCGGCTTCGCCTTTGACTTCGGCCCAGCGGGTTAGCTGATCGCGCTCGCTGACGTGGTCGAAGAAGGGGACGTTCATGCCGCAGGAGGTCTGGACGAGGTCGATTTGCAGCAGAACCATCTGGCGGGCTCCGGGGACCTCGGAGTTGTTGAAGTGTGCGGCGAGGAGGGCGTCGTAGTCGGTGCTGTGGCGAGGCAGGATGCGGGCGTGGCCGTAGAGGCGGAGGATCATGGGGCTGCCTTCGAAGGCGCAGAACATGAGGGTGAGGCGAGGGTTGAGGCGGAGGTGGGCTGCGGTCTCGTTGCCGCTGCCGGTGCGGTCGAGGTAGACGACGGTGTTGGGGTCAAGGATGCGGAGAGCGGCGACGTCGCGGGGTGAGACGTTGACGCGGCCTTCGGGGGCGGCGGAGGCGTTGAAGAAGATGTGCTGGCGCTCAATGAAGTCGCGGTGGGTGGGTTCGATGCGCTCGAATTTTTTGCCCATGGGCGTGTGGTCTCCTGGTTTCAGTTTAATGGAGCGAACATTCTGATGGATGTTTGCGTATTGCAGAGGGTGCTTACTTTCTGGAGCGGTGGAGGTGCGATGAAGAGATTTTCGGCTTTGGTGCTGGTGGGTTTGATGGCGGGGGCGTTAGTTCGTGTGGAGGCTCAGGCTGTTCCTGCGCTGGATGCGATCAAGAGTGATGCGGAGTTGACGCGTGCGATTTCGGCGCTGGATACGCAGCTTTTTGATGCTTACAACAACTGTGATCTCGATAAGCTGGGGTCGATGGTGGTGGACGATCTGGAGTTTTATCACGACAAGACAGGGCTGATGGTGGGGAAGCAGCCGTTTCTGGTGGCGATCAAGAACAACATCTGCGGGAAGGTGAGGCGGGAACTGGTGAAGGGGTCGCTGGAGGTTTATCCGATCCACGACTATGGGGCGGTGGAGATTGGCTTGCATCGGTTTCATCATCCGGGAACGCAAGACCATGATGTGTTGGGGGAGGCGAAGTTCATTCACCTTTGGCAGTACAAGGACGGGGCGTGGAAGGTGACGCGGGTGATCAGCTACGACCATGAGACGGTGAAGTAGTTTCGGGTGGAAGCGAAGAAAAATGCGTGGGTTGGACGCGTATCGGGTATGCTCGTGGGGCGGAATCGCTGCGTGCGAATCCGGGATTTCAATTCTGAGGCTGAAAGGAACGAGCCATGGTTCGTCTGTTTCTGCACTGGATTTTGAATGCTGTGGCCCTGCTGGTGGTTTCTCATATCGTGAGTGGTTTTGTAATCAGCGGCTTTGTGTCGGCGCTGATTGCGGTGATTGTGATCGGACTGCTCAATGCGACGCTGGGGCTTCTTCTCAAGATCATCACGCTGCCGATTGGGATTCTGACGTTTGGGCTGTTCTTCCTGGTCATCAATGCGGTGATTCTGAAGTTTTCGAGCGTGTTTGTGCCGGGTTTTGTCGTGGCGACCTGGACAGCGGCTTTTCTTGGTGCGCTGGTGCTGGCTGTGCTGCATATTGCGTTTGGTTTTCTCGACAGGCCGAAGAAAGTCGCGTAACTGAGGGTAAGAGTGGGGCAGCGCTTTTGGGGCGCTGCTTCTATCTGTTGCTTGCGGCGGCGTCGTGCTTGCTGGGCGCGGGAGAGTTTTCTTATGGGTCTCCTGGACTATCCTGTCTTGACTCTTTTGGTTTCGTTCGCGGCGTTGTGGGCTGCGAACTGGTTGGGGACTCGGCTGCGCACTCGGCGGGAGAGTATCTCGGAGACGAGCGGCCGGACTTCGATGTGGTTCTGGGCGCGGCGCTGACGCTGCTTGGGCTGGTGATCGGGTTCAGTTTTTCGATGGCGATCAACCGCTTTGAGCAGCGCAACGACTTTGAAGAGACCGAGGCTAACGCGATTGAGACGACGTATCTGCGCGCGGAGCTTCTGCCGCAGGAGGATGCGGCTCGGGTGCGTACGCTGTTGCGGCAGTACACGGATCTGAGGATCCAGTTTTATGTGAGCGGACACAGGGAGCCGGAGAGGATCGCGGTGGAGACTGCACAGGTACAGCAGGAGCTTTGGAGCGCTGTGAGCCGGCCGGCCGAGGCTCAACCGACTGCGGTGTCGGCGCTTGCGGTTGTGAGCGTGAACGACGCGATCAAGGCAGAGGGAGCGACGCGGCAGGCGTGGGAGGACCGCATTCCGGTGGCGGCGTGGGGGCTGATGTTTGGGATCGCTCTGGGCTGCAATGTCTTGTACGGCATTGGCGCGAGGCATACCGACTGGAAGCTGTCGATTGTGCTGCCGCTGGTGGTCGCGGTGTCACTGGCGTTTATTGCCGATATGAATAGTCCTCGGGGCGGGTTTATTCATATCCGGCCGGATAATTTACAGAGGCTGCAAGGAACCTTGAAGTAGTCAGCGGGATCGCGGCGGGACTATTCTCTTTCAGTTGCTTACGAAGAGTGCGCAGGAGACTTTTTATGAGGGTTTTGGATTATCCAGTCCTGATTTTTTTTGTTTCGTTCGCGCTGCTATGGTTTGCGAGCTGGCTGGGGAATCAGCTGCGTGCTCGACGGAAGAGCATCTCTGAGGAGGAGCGCCCGGACTTCGATATTGTTCTGGGGGCGGCGTTAACGCTGCTTGGGTTGGTGATCGGGTTCAGCTTTTCGATGGCGGTCGGCCGGTACGATCAGCGAAAGAATTATGAGGAGGCTGAGGCCAACGCGATTGGAACGGAGTATCTTCGCGCGGACCTGCTTCCAGAGGCGGACGGAGCGCGGGTGCGTGAGTTTCTGCGGCAGTATTTAGACCTGCGGATTCAGCATTATGACGCGCGGAATAACGATGATCTGCAGCGGATTGACGCAGACACGGCGCGGGTACAGGGCGAACTTTGGACTGCTGCTTCGGCTTCGGTGAAGGGGCAGCAGCCGATTTCAGTGGTGACGCTGACGGTGGGTGGAATGAACGACGTACTGAACTCGCAGGGCTATACAGAGGCTGCGTGGCGGTACCGGATTCCCAGGGAGGCCTGGGTGCTGCTGCTTGTGATTGCGATCTTCTGCAGTGTGTTACGCGGATTTCACGCCCGGCGCTTTGAACCTAAATTGGCGATAGTACTGCCGCTTATGATTGCGATCGCGTTCTTTCTGATCGCGGATATTGATAGTCCGCGCAGGGGCCTGGTTCGTCTGCATCCGCAGAACCTCGAGAGCTTGCGGGACAGCCTGCACTAAGAGCGAGAACGGGTGTAGTCTCATGCCTTGGTGGTCGCGGGCTTTTGTGTCTGAAAGGTTTGAAAGGCTGTGGTGGGTGTAAACCTTCGGGTCCTTCGACTGCGACGCGCAAAAAGCGCGTCTTCGCTCAGGATGACGATTTGGGGAGGGCATGGTGACGGGGTGGGCGTCAGGCGAATTGTTCGTTAGGCGAATTGCTCCAGGAAGCGCATGTCTCCGGAGTAGAAGTGGCCTATGTCGGAGATGCCGTGCTGGATCATGGCGATGCGCTCGACGCCCATGCCGAAGGCGAAGCCGGTGATGCGCTCGGGATTGTAGGTGTCGTCGTCGGGGTTGATCTTGCGGCGTTCTTCGGTGACTGCAGCGAAGACGGCGGGGTCGACCATGCCGCAGCCCAGCAGTTCGATCCAGCCGGAGTGTTTGCACTTGCGGCAGCCCTTGCCTCCGCAGAAGATGCAGGAGATTTGGACATCAGCGCTGGGTTCGGTGAAGGGGAAGAAGCTGGGGAAGAAGCGGGTTTTGACGTCCGAGCCGAAGAGGGCCTTCATGGCGTGGTCGAGCGTGCCTTTGAGGTCGGAGAAGGTGATGTTGGTGTCGACGCAGAGGCCTTCGACCTGATGGAAGATGGGGGAGTGGGTGGCGTCGGCGGCGTCGTTGCGGTGGACCTTGCCGGGGATGACGATGCGGATGGGCGGGGCCTGCGCGACCATGGTGCGGATCTGCACGGGGCTGGTGTGGGTGCGCATCAGGAGGCGGTCGCGTGATGGCTTGGTGGACTGGTGGGCGATCTGGAGGGTGTCCTGGGTGTCGCGCGCGGGGTGGTTCGGGGGGAAGTTGAGGGCTTCGAAGTTGTAGAAGTCGGTTTCGACCTGGGGGCCGAGGTTGGTGCTGTAGCCGAGGTGGTGGAAGACCTGCACGATCTCCTGCATGGTCTTGAGGAGCGGGTGGGGGATGCCGGGGGTTCGGATGGCTCCGGGGAGGGTGACGTCGATTCCTTGCACTGCTGCGACGCTTGCAGTAGCTAGCGGGGCCTCGAGGGCTTGCTCGATCTGCTGCTTGAGCTGGTTGAAGCGGATGCCTAGGGGCTTGCGGGCTTCGGCTGGGGCGGATTTGAGCCAGGCTTCGCTGATGAGCTTGAGACGGCCCTGCTTGCGGCCGAGCCAGTGGAGGCGGAAGGCTTCCTGCGCCTCGGGAGTGGTGAGGGCGGTGGCTTCGGTGCGGACCTCGGTGGCGAGGGTGGCGAAGGCTGAATCGAGGGCGGGTTCGTCGTAGGTGTTGAGTTGAGGGATGTGGTCGCTCATGTGGGTAAATATCAGGATAAATGAGGTGCTGTGTCCCGGAGAGGACAACCAACGGCAAAAGCTGGCTGGGGAAAGTTCTACATTCCCACTCATCGCGATGAGACTGCGATGAATGGGGCACCCGATCTTTTGGGGCTAATTTGAGGAGAACGAGCAAAAGCAAATGCAAATGCGGGGGTTCTTCGCCTTCGGCTCAGAATGACAAGAGTAGCGGAGGGTGAGAGCGTCAAAGGGCGGAGAGGACGATGACTATGACTAGCAGGCCCATGAGGAGGCTGCGGCGGTCGGTGATGGCGTAGACGACGGGGTCTTCGTCGAGTTCGCCCCGGGAGGCTTTGAGCCAGAGGTTGCTGAGCCAGAGAAGAAGCACCGGGACGAGCAGCCAGAGGCGGTGGATGTGGTTGTAGAGTTGCGCGGCGTCTGCGTTGAGGTTGGAGATGTAAAGGGTGAGAACGACGACGGAGGCGTATCCGCTGGCGGAGCCGAAGCTGCGGAGCTGCTCGATGTCGGTCACGTGGTAGCCGCGTCCTTTGGCGGAGGTTGCGCCGCGCTCGCGGAGGTTTTCGAGCTCGGCGAAGCGTTTGACGAAGGCCAGCGAGAGGAAGAAGAAGATGCTGAAGCCGGCAAGCCATGTGGAGACGGGGACTCCTGTGGCCGCGGAGCCGGCGATGATTCGTATGGTGTAAAGGCCGGAGAGCACGATGACGTCGACCAGCACGGCTCGTTTGAGCCGGAGTGAGTAAGCCAGGGTGGTGACGGCGTAGATTGCCAGCCAGGTAAGGAAGTAGTGTGGGCGGGCGAGATGCAGATCAGGCGAGAAGGTCGAGACGGCGTGGGGGACGAGAAGGGCAAGGAAAATTGAGACTGCAAGGAAGAGGGCGATGACAAAGACACCCGTGACGGCGGAGAGGTCTCCTGAGGCGAAGGGGCGGCGGCGCTTGCGGGGGTGGTGGCGGTCGACTTCGAGGTCGAGGAGGTCGTTGACGATATAGGTAGCGGAGGCGCAGAGGCCGAAGCTGAAGAAAGCCAGGACGGCTGCGGCGATCAGGCCGGGGGCCAGGGCGTGGCCCAGCACCATGGGCAGAAAGATGAGTATGTTCTTTGCCCACTGGTGGATGCGGATGGCTTTGGGCCATGCTTTGAACGCGGGGACCTGTTCATTGAAGCTGCGGACAGGGGTAATATTGGCGCGGCGGAGGGCGGTTCTGAGTCCGGGGGTGGGATTGGCGACCATGGGCTCGCGGCTGGCCTGGAGCAGGGGCAGGTCGGGCAGGGCATTGCCGATGTAGTCGAAGCTCTCGCCAAAGCGCTGGCGGAAGGCGTCTAATTTATTGTTTCCAGATAGGTTAATGGTTCCATCGGAGGCGAGGACACCGGTGAAGAGGCCCAGATGGTCGGCCACGCGGCGGGCTGTGGCGCCGTCGGCTGCGGTGGCGAGGTAGATTGGGCGTCCGGTGGAGCGCTGCTGTTCTAAAAATTGTAAAAGTTCGCGATTGTAAGGCAGGTGAGTAACGTCTAACTGAACAGTGGCAGCGATGTGCTGCTTGAGTGCGGCTTTGCCTTGGGCAAGCCAACCTGGAATACGGAGGAGTGCGGCAGGATGATGACGCGCGAGAGCGAGCGTGGAGTCGACGAGCGTATCCGACTTGACGAGTGTGCCGTCCAGATCGACGCAGAGCGCGGGAATGGCAGAGGTTGCGAGTTCAGGGGCCGGAGTGGGCAAAAAGAAAGTCCTTCCTTGTGAGCGCGATTACCGGACGAAAACCATGATGCAGAACGGCTAAGTCCAGAGGGAGAACACTGGATGTCGAAACCTTCCGGTGCCGGTCAACGTCATTATCATTTATTCTGAAGTATCTACGGAAAACTCAGGACCCTGATTTCGATAATCTTGCTTAACAACCCAGGTTCAACCCAAAAATTTTTGAGAGCACGGTGAGCGCACCCATGTCGTCAGCCCAAATAAGCGAACAAGAGACCAAACCAGCCCTGCCGGTTGCTACGCCGCAGAAGTCGCTGCCGGAGCCGGAGAAACCGAAGGGATCGGGCTTCAGGAAGTGGATTGTGGTGCTGGTGATCGCGCTTGCAGTAGGCGCGGCGGTATGGAAGATCCGCAAGAACTCCCAGGAACAGGTGACGCAGGGCCAGAAGATGGCAGCGGCGCTGGATCGTCCGACGCCGGTGCAGGTGGCCTCGGTGCAGCAGAAGACGATGCCGATCTATCTGACGGAGCTGGGAACCGTGACGGCATACAACACGGTGACGATCAAGTCGCGGGTGGACGGACAGCTGATCCGGGTAAATGTTACAGAGGGGCAGGCGGTGCGTCAGGGCCAGTTGCTGGCGGAGATCGATCCGGCACCGTACCAGGCGGCGCTGGCGCAGGCTCAGGGGCAGTTGGTGAAGGATCAGGCCAATGCAGTGAACGCCCAGGCAGAGGCGGCGCGGTATTCAGCGCTGCTGGAGGCAGGGGTCGTCTCGAAGGAGACCCAGCAGGCACAGGTATCGACTGCCGGACAGGCGCAGGGATCGATCGATGCGGATAAGGCGGCGATCGAGGCGGCAAAGGTGAACCTGGCTTATACGAAGATTACGTCGCCGATCAATGGTGTGGTTGGTTTGCGGCAGGTGGATCCGGGCAATATCGTGCATGCCGCCGATACGACCGGGCTGCTGGTGGTGACTCAGTTGCAGCCGATAGCGGTGATCTTTACGCTGCCGGAGGATCATCTCCAAGAGGTGCTGAAGCTGACGCGGAACGGTCACGCACTGGCGGTTGAGGCCTATGACCGGTCAAACACGACGCATATTGCAAGCGGAAAAGTGCTGACTGTAGACAATCAGATCGATACGACGACGGGCACCGTGAAGGTGAAGGCTGTCTTCGACAATAAAGACGGGGCGCTGTTCCCGAACCAGTTTGTGAACGTGCGGTTAATTTTGGAAGAACGGGCGAACTCGCTGGTGGTTCCGGCTGCTGCGTTGCAGAGCGGAACCCAGGGGAACTTTGTGTTCCTGGTGCACCCGGGAGATCCACCGGCGAATCTGCAGACCAACGGCAGCGATAGCGGGGCGCAGGGTAGTAGACGCGGAGGCAGGCGCGCTACTGGAGCTGCTGGCGCTGGTGCAGGTAACGGCGGCGGTGCGAAACATCAGCCCTTCTGGGCCGAGGCAAGGCCGGTGACGGTCGATGTGACCGAGGGTACGCAGGTGATCCTGAAGGATGGCGTGGCTGTGGGCGATTCGGTGGTTGTGGATGGCCAGGAGAAGCTGCGCAATGGAAGCAAGGTGGTGCCGTCGCAGGCGACTCACATTGTTGCGGCGGATTCGATCGGAGCTCAGACGGGAGTTCAGGCTCCCACTGGTAACTCGAACAACGCGGGACAGGCTGGCCAGAATCAACAGCACGGCCAGCCGGCGAATGCAGGGGGTAAGCGTCCATGAGCCCATCAAGGCCATTTATTCTTAGGCCGGTGGCCACCTCGCTCTTGATGGTGGCCATTTTGCTTGCGGGCGCGGTCGCGTACTATCAGCTGCCGGTGTCGGCGCTGCCGCAGGTGGATTATCCGACGATTCAGGTGATGACGTTCTATCCGGGAGCCAGCCCTGATGTGATGGCTTCGTCGGTGACGGCTCCGCTGGAGCGGCAGTTCGGACAGATACCGGGACTGAGCCAGATGACGTCGACCAGCTCCGGCGGCGGCAGTGTGATTACGCTCCAGTTTGAGCTGTCGGAGTCGATCGACATCGCTCAGCAGGATGTGCAGGCGGCGATCAACGCAGCGTTTACGTACCTGCCGAAGGACCTGCCGAATCCACCGGTGTACAGCAAGGTGAATCCGGCTGATGCGCCGATCATGACGCTGTCGTTGACGAGCGACACGCTGGAGCTGTCGAAGGTCGAGGATCTGGCCGACACGGTGATGGCGCAGAAGATCTCGCAGCTCTCCGGGGTGGGACTGGTGTCGATCAACGGCGGCCAGAAGCCAGCGGTGCGGATTCAGGTGAATCCCACGGCGCTGGCGAACTACGGCCTGAGCCTCGAGGACGTGCGGACAGCGCTGGGTACGGCGAACGTGGACCAGGCCAAGGGCAATCTGAGTGGCCTGCGGCAGGCATATACGATCGGCGCGAACGACCAGCTGCTCACAAGTAAAGACTATAACCAGGTGATCATCGCGTACCGGAGCGGTTCCCCGGTGCGGCTGTCGGATATCGCGACTGCTGTTGATAGCGCGGAGAACCTGTATCAAGCGGCCTGGGTTGGAAAGTCGGCAACGCCAGCCAGCGGGAATGAGCCAGCGCGGGAGTTGACGCTCAAGCCGGCGGTGATCGTCAACATTCAGCGGCAGCCCGGCGCGAACATCATTGGCGTTGTGGATGAGGTGAACCGACTCCTGCCACAACTGCGCTCCACGCTGCCGACCAGTGTCACGGTACAGGTGCTGACCGACCGAACCAGCACCATTCGCGCATCCGTGAAGGACGTGCAGTTTTCGCTGATTTTGACCATCGGTCTGGTGGTCATGGTGATCTTCCTGTTCCTGCGGTCGATCGCGGCGACGATCATTCCTTCGGTTGCGGTGCCGCTGTCGATTGTGGGCACGTTCGGGGTGATGTATCTGCTTGGATACAGCCTGAACAACCTGAGCTTGATGGCTCTAACGATTTCGACCGGGTTCGTCGTCGACGACGCGATCGTAATGATCGAGAACATCGCGCGGTATCTGGAAGAGGGCGACTCTCCGCTGGACGCTGCGTTGAAGGGGTCGGAGCAGATCGGGTTCACGATTCTCTCGTTGACGGTCTCTCTGATCGCCGTGCTGATTCCGCTGCTGTTCATGGGCGATATTGTGGGACGGTTGTTCCGCGAGTTCGCCGTGACGCTGGCAGTGACGATTCTCGTCTCTGCTGTGGTGTCGTTGACGCTGACGCCGATGATGAGCGCGAAGCTGCTGAAGCATACGCCGGAGAGCGAGCAGAACGCCTTCTATCGTAAGAGCGAAGAGTTCTTCGAGTATGTGATTGCGAAGTACGGCAAGGGCGTGAAGTGGGTGCTGCGTCACCAGACACTGACGTTGCTTGTGACGCTGGCGACGTTCCTGCTGACGGTATATCTGTACATCATCGTGCCCAAGGGATTCTTTCCGGTGCAGGACACGGGCGTGCTGCTGGGCATTACTGAGGCTCCGCAGGACACCAGCTTCAATGCGATGAGCGCGAAGCAGCAGGAGTTGGCGAAGGTCATCCTCCAGGATCAAGATGTGGAGAGCGTGTCATCATTCATCGGAATCGATGGAACGAACGTCACGCTGAACAGTGGACGCATCCAGATCAACCTGAGAGACAGGGAGTCGGGCAGGGCTTCGGCACTGGCGGTGATTCAGAGGCTGCAACCCCGGCTGGCGCAGATAGAGGGGATTCAGTGCTTCCTGCAGCCGCTTCAGGACCTGACTGTGGATGACCGTGTGAGCCGTACGCAGTATCAGTTCTCGGTTGAGGACGCCAATGCGGATGAGTTGGCGATATGGTCACAGAAGCTGGTCGATAAGTTGAGGCAGATTCCGGTGTTGACCGACGTTGCGAGCGACCAGCAACTGAGTGGCCTCGAGGCGCATCTGGTCATCGACCGCGATACGGCGGCGCGGCTGGGAATCACCCCGCAGAACATCGACGACACACTGGATGACGCATTCGGGCAGCGGCAGGTATCGACCATCTTTACGCAGCAGAACCAGTACCACGTTGTGCTGGAGGTGGCGCCGAAGTTCCAGCGGACCACGGATGCGCTGAACAATATTTACGTGAAGAGCTCGAACGGGACGCAGGTGCCGCTGTCGACATTTACCCACATCGAGGAGAGGCAATCGGCGCTCGCGATCAACCACCAAGGGCAGTTTCCTGCGGTGACGATCTCGTTCAATCTTGCGCCGGGCAAGTCGATCGGCGATGCGGTGGAGGCGGTGAACCGGGCCAAGCAGGAGCTTGGGCTGCCGGCGAGCGTCAACGCGGAGTTCCAGGGTTCGGCGCGCGCGTTTGAGGCTTCGCTGACGAACGAACCTCTGCTGATTCTTGCAGCGCTCATCGTCGTATACATTGTGCTGGGCGTGCTGTACGAGAGCTACATCCATCCCATCACGATTCTGTCGACTCTACCTTCTGCCGGTGTCGGCGCAATTCTGGCGCTGCTGATCTTCCACGTCAACCTGAGCGTGATTGCGCTGATCGGCATCATCCTGCTGATCGGCATCGTGAAGAAGAACGCCATCATGATGATCGACTTTGCGCTGGAGGCTGAGCGCGAGCACGGGATGGAGCCGGAGGAGGCGATCTACCAGGCGTGCCTGCTGCGCTTCCGTCCAATCATGATGACGACGATGGCAGCACTGCTTGGCGGCCTGCCGCTGGCGATGGGACGAGGCACGGGAAGCGAACTGCGACAACCACTGGGTATTTCAATTGTTGGCGGATTGATCGTGTCGCAGGTTCTTACGTTGTTTACGACGCCGGTCGTGTACCTGTTCTTTGACCGGATTGGACGGAAGTATCTGAACACGCAGAAGGCGGATGCGGAGTTCCGTGAGCATGAACATGCGGTGAGTGCGGACTGATGGCTTACGAGGAAGAGAATCACGATCTGGCTGAGGCGATGAAGACCGCCGAGAAACGCTCCGCAGAGGGCGTGCACTTCTCCGCGCCGTTTATCAAGCGTCCTGTGGCGACGACACTGTTGTCGATCGCGATCATTCTTGCGGGCGCGGTCGCTTATAAGCTGCTGCCCGTGGCGAGCCTGCCTCAGGTCGAGTACCCGGTGATCTCGGTGGGCGCGAGTCTGCCGGGAGCGGATCCGGAGACGATGGCGTCGGCGGTTGCGACTCCTCTGGAGCGACAGTTTGCCAAGATCGCCGGCATCAACGAGATGACGTCGTCGTCCGGGTTGGGCAATGCATCCATCACGCTGCAGTTCGACCTGAGCCGCGATGTGAATGGTGCTGCGCGCGATGTGCAGGCGGCGATCAACGCGGCGCGGAGTCAGCTGCCCGCTAACCTGCCGAGCAATCCGACGTACAGGAAGATCAATCCTTCGGATTCGCCGATCCTGATTCTGGCGCTGACCTCGGACACGCTGTCGGTGCCTCAGCTTTATGATTCCTGCGACAGCATTCTGGCGCAGAAGATCGCCCAGGTGGATGGCGTGGGCCAGACGTTCTGCGGCGGCAGCGCCAAACCTGCGGTGCGAATCGAAGCGAACCCGACACAGTTGTTCAACTACGGCGTGGGGCTTGAGGCGCTGCGAGCAGCCATCGGCACGGTGAACGTAAACGAGCCGAAGGGATATCTGCAGGATGAGACGCGGCGCTGGATGGTCAGCACAACGGACCAGCTCTTCGGCGCGGCGGCATACGCTCCGCTGATTATCGCGACGGACAAGGGTCCGGTGAGTACAGCCGCTGCGGATACAGGTTTGCCTGCAGCGTCTGCCAGTGCCGTGGCCACCGTTAATACAGTCGCAGGGACTGCCACTACTCCCGCCGCCGCGAGTTCAGCAACAGCGGGTGCTGCCGGCGCGGCGCATGGCGTAGTGCGGATCCAGGACGTGGCCGATGTGATCGACAGCGTTGAGGACATCCACACAGGCGGCCTGTTCAACGGAAGGCCGGCGATCCTCGTCATCGTCTTCAAGACGTCGACGGCGAATGTAATCCAGACTGTGGACAATGTGCTGAACCTGTTGCCAACGCTGCAGGCCTCGGTGCCTCCTGCCATGCAGATTCATGTGGCGCTGGACCGCACAACGACCATTCGCGCGTCGGTAAAGGATGTCACGCGGACGCTGATCATCTCGATCCTGCTGGTGATCCTGGTGGTGTTCGTCTTCCTGAGAGAGGTGCGGTCGACGCTGATTCCCAGCGTGTCTGTGCCGCTCAGTCTGTTGGGCACCTTCGGCGTGATGTACCTGCTGGGATACACACTGGACAACCTGAGTTTGATGGCGCTGACGATCTCGACCGGGTTTGTTGTCGACGACGCGATCGTGGTGATCGAAAATATCAGTCGTCATCTTGAAGGCGGCAAGTCTCCGTTCGAAGCAGCGATGATCGGGTCGAAGGAGATCGGCTTCACCGTGGTTTCGATGAGCACATCGCTGGTCGCGGTCTTCATCCCCATTTTGCTGATGGGGGGCATTGTAGGCCGGCTGTTCCGCGAATTCGCTGTGACGCTGTCGGTAGCGATCATGGTCTCGCTGGTCGTCTCGCTCACGACAACGCCGATGTTGAGTGCGAAGTTTCTCAAACCGCACGGCACCGGGAAGCACAACTTCTTCTACCGCTGGGGCGAGAGGGGATTCGCGTGGCTTACGGAGGAGTATGAGCGCGGCCTGAAATGGGTGCTCAGCCATCAGACCCTGGTGCTGACCATCACAATTCTGACCTTTGTGCTGAACGTCTACCTGTACGTCCTAATTCCAAAGGGGTTCTTTCCTCAACAAGACACGGGACGCATTGGAGGGCAGATCCGCGGTCAGCAGGATGTCTCCTTTGACTCGATGAAGCCAAAGGTGTCGGAGCTAGCGGCGATCGTAGGTCAGGATCCCGGCGTCGAAAACGTCATGGCTTTCGTTGGCGGTGGCGGACCTGGTGGCGGCGGCAGCAACTCCGGCAATATGTTCGTCTCGCTCAAGCCTGATGCGGAGAGGATAAGGCGCGGGGACACTGCAGATGTAATCATCAATCGCCTGCGACCTAGGACAGCGGGTATTCCAGGCGCGCAGCTCTATCTGCAGGCTTATCAGGAGTTGAGAATTGGAGGCCGCAGCTCAGCAACGCAGTACCAGTATTCGCTGACCGCCGATAATCTCAGCGACCTGAACGAATGGGCGCCTAAGCTGATGGCCGCTATGGAGAAGCTGCCCGAACTGAAGGATGTGGCGACCGATCAGCAGGAACAAGGGCTGCGTGCGCAGCTGGTGATCGACCGCGATACAGCCAGCCGCCTTGGTGTTTCGCCGCTGACAATCGATGCGACCCTATCGGATGCCTTTGGGCAACGGCAGGTGTCGACAACCTATCGACCGCTAAACCAGTACCACGTCGTGATGGAGGTTGCGCCGAGATATCAGCGTGATGTAGATGCGTTGAAGAGCATTTACGTCAAGAGCACGACGGGAGCGATGGTCCCTCTCAGCGCCGTCACACACTACGTGGAGCAGCGCATCCCGCTGACGGTCAATCACCAGTCGCAGTCGCCTGCCGCTACGCTTAGCTTCAATCTGACTCCGGGCGTATCGTTGAGTGACGCTACTGTGGCGATTGAGCAGGCACGCGTCAACATTGGAATGCCGTCGTCGATTCAGGGAGGCTTCCAGGGAACGGCGCAGGCCTTCCAGGCGTCGCTGTCGAGCGAGCCGATGCTGATTCTGCTGGCGCTGGTTGCGGTCTATATCGTGCTCGGGATGCTCTACGAGAGCTTTATCCATCCGCTGACGATTCTTTCTACGCTGCCTTCGGCTGGAGTGGGCGCACTCGTCGCGCTGCTGCTGTTCAAGGTGGAGTTGAGCGTCATTGCGATGATCGGCATCATCCTGCTGATCGGCATTGTGAAGAAGAACGCCATCATGATGATCGACTTTGCGCTGGTGGCCGAGCGTGAGGGCGGCAAGACCCCACGGGAGGCGATCTACGAGGCTTGTCTGCTGCGCTTCCGGCCAATCATGATGACGACGATGGCTGCGATGCTTGGTGGACTTCCGCTGGCGTTGGGGCGGGGCACAGGGAGCGAGCTGCGGCGACCATTGGGAATCGCAATCGTTGGCGGCCTTATCGTCTCACAGGCGCTGACGCTGTTCACAACGCCGGTGGTCTATCTGTTCTTTGACCGGCTGCGTGCGCGCTTTGCGAAGAAGCGTCCGGCGCCAGTGCTGCCGCAACTTGTGGCAGGAGACTAATCCAAACAATAAGAAAGGGCGCGATCAATGAAGGTCGCGCCCTTTTCAACTTTGATCTACTGCAGCTATCGGGCAGTGACCAGCGCAGGCTCTGGTTCCGGTGTGTCGGTGGAGCGACGGTGGGGCACCGTGCTTGATGCTGCCGGTATGATCGGCCTTGGCGGGTAGTAGGCGTTGGCGAAGTACTGGCCGAGCATCCGATACGTGTTGAAGAACGTTCCGTTGATGCCGATGCAGTGCTGCTGCATCCTGGCCCATGCGTTGGGATTGGCATAGAGCGGCGCGATGCGCTTCTCGAGCTTCTCGTAGAGGCTGTTGGCCTCGGCGGCTTCTGTCTCACCGTCTTCAATGGCCCAGCCTGTGACGTCTTCGGCGCAACCCTCGATCCACCAACCGTCCAGAACCGAGAGCGAGGGGACACCGTTGAGAGCGGCCTTCATGCCAGAGGTTCCCGAGGCCTCGTAAGGACGCCGCGGCGTGTTCACCCAGACGTCGACTCCCTGAGTCAGCAGTGCTCCCAGCTCCCAGTCGTAGTTTTCGATGTAGTAGATCTTGAGCGCGGCGGAGTTGAGCTTGGCGGCTGCAGCGTAGACATCGCGGATGAGGCCTTTGCCCGCGTTGTCTGCGGGGTGCGCCTTGCCCGCGAAGAGGATTTGGAGACCGCCGATCTTCTCTGCAATGGCGACCAGCCGCGCGGGATCATGAAGCAACAGGCTGGCGCGCTTGTAGGTGGCAACACGGCGGGCAAAGCCCAGGGTCAGCATACTGGGGTTGAAGTAGTGACTGCTTCGCTTGGCAATCGTCGCAAACAGTCGATGTTTATTTTTGACGTGACAGGCAGTAATGCGCGCGGGGTCGATCCCGTAGACGGAGCGGAAGTAGCGGTTATCGGTACGCCAGTTCGCGATCTCTTTATCCATCAGCTCTTGAAATGATTCGGACATCCAGGTAGCGGCGTGGACTCCATTGGTGATGGAGTAGACCTTGTACTCCGGGAACATCTTCTGCGAGACCTTGCCGTGCTGCATCGCGACTCCGTTGACGTAGCGGGAGAAGCGCAGGGCAAGGTACGTCATATTCATCAGGCCGTTGTGTAGACAGTTGGCGCAGTCGATGGCGGCGGCGCGGTCATGGCCCAGCACCTGGTACATATGGTCGAGGCCGAACTGGTCGTGGCCTGCGGGAACGGGCGTGTGCGTCGTGAAGACGCATTCCTGCCCCACGGCCTGGATGTCGGCCTCGGTGGCCTCACGCAGGGGGCGGCCCGCGAGACGCTCCTCGAGCAGCGCGATGGTCAGCAGCGCGGCGTGGCCTTCATTCATGTGGTAGACGTCGAGTTTGCAGCCGAGCGCATGCAGCAGGGCAACGCCGCCGAGTCCAAGCACGGCCTCCTGACAAAGGCGGTAGTAGGAGTCGCCGCCATAGAGGTGGTCGGTGAGGTGACGGTCCCACTCGTCGTTGCCCTCCACGTCAGTGTCGAGCAGGAAGACAGGAATAACATGGCCGGTGACGCCGACGACGTCGAAGCGCCAGGCGCGTACAAGCAACTGCCTTCCCTGAACGGTGAGCGCAATCAATTGGTTAGCGCTGGGAAGCGTTGTCTCGGGCGACCAGGGAACGTCGGATTCCGTCTGCTGGCCCATGTCGTCAAGGTGCTGGCGGAAGTAGCCGCGGCGATGCACGAGCGAGACGGCGACCATCGGCGCACTGGTATCGGCTGCGGAGCGAAGGGTATCCCCGGCGAGCATCCCCAGGCCGCCGGAGTACGTCGGCAGCTTGGGAGAGAGCGCGATCTCCATGGAGAAATAAGCTATGGTTCGTTTGGTAAGGTCGGGGGTTACGGAGGTTGGTGAGGCAGGCAGGCTCATGCTTGGGTGTTTCCTTTTCTGGCCGGGTCGGTCGCTCTCTTTTGACGTGCACCCGGCAGCTTAGGTGCTCTCTATGGGCTGGAAACATAAACTGCATGATTTCCAGTGCAAAGAGCGGATCGGCCCGTTAGGCGAGAGTTTACCAAATCGTTTCAATCGCGCCCTAAAACTATGGTTACTGGGGTTGGTTCGGATGGGGTATTGACAGAAAACAGCCTCCGCCGCGGATTCGATGCGCCCCCAGATCTGGTCGAGCCAGGCGAGATGCTCAGGCTTCATCAGGACGGAACGGAGGCAGGTAACTGTTTTTGTTTGTTCGGAGTCCGGCCAGATGTCTGCCGGGAAGAAGCGTGTAGGCAGGTTGGCCAGGGCCAGGTGGAGGTCCAGCCGGGCGGCCTCGTCGAAGATCTGCTGGGCGAGTACCGAAGATTTTTTTGGTGTTTCGGCCCGGACGGCCCAGAACACGATATCGAGCTGGGGTGGGGCGCTGGGAGTGAAGAAGTCCGACGACTTGCGCGAGGCGGTGGTTCAGCTCCAACGCGGCGACTGCGGCCTGATTCGAGACCCTGCGCGAAGGCTCCGCCGGGAGTGTAGGGCAGAAGACGCTGCGTGGCCCAGAGAGCGACGGCTGAAGCTCCGGCGCGGGAACACTCGAGGGAGATCTCGCCGAGGTGGAGATCCTTCGAGGAGAAATAAGTGTACGGAGAGTCGTGTTTGTAGAAGCGGCCTACGGCTGGGTCGCGGAAGAGGATCGCCCCGCAGCCATAGGGTTGGAGGCCATGCTTGTGCGGGTCGACAACGATGGAGTCAGCGTGCGCGATGGCGTCGTAGGCGGCTCGCGCTTCGGGGGAGAGGTTGGAGGCCAGCGTGAAGTAGCCTCCGTAGGCTGCATCGACGTGGATGCGAAACTTGTAGCGCTGTTGGAGCCGCACGATCTTGTCGAGTGGGTCCACCGAGCCGATGGCGGTGGTGCCTAGGGTGACTACGACAGTGCCAATACTCTCTGTTTCGAGCAGGTGTTCAAGGGCGGCGAGGTCCATGCGGCCGTCGTTGTCGGTTGGGATGCTCACGAAGGACAGGCCGAGGACGCTGGAGATGCGGCTGTGGGTGTAGTGGGCCTGATCGGAGGCGGCGACACTCTTGCCCGGCGCGAGTTGGCCGGCGACCCACAGCGCTTCGAGGTTGGCGAAAGTTCCTCCGCTGCTCAGGTGGCCCAGGTGATGCGGCCAGTGAAACATCTTGGCTAGCGCGGCGACGGCTTCAATCTCCATGGCGGAGCTGGCACGGCCTCCGTCGAGCGCGTGATTGTTGGGGTTGACCGACATGGCGAGCGCGTAGGCCGCGCGTGCGATGGGATGTGGCGGCTTCAGCATCTGGCCTGCGTAGAGCGGGTGGGCGTAGGGATAGTTATCGTGGAGACGGGTCGCAGCTTCCTTGAGGATGGCTGCAGCCTGCTCGCCCAATGGCGGCGCAGGGGCGGGAGGAAGATCGGCAAAGCCTTCGTCGAGGCGGTGTTGGGCGGCGTTCAGGAGTCGGAAGAGTTCGTTATCGGCCATGACTTGGGTATGTGTGCGGCGAACTATTTTGCAAAGAATAATTTTTGCAAAAGACGAAGTCGCAGAATGACGTGAAGAATCTATTCATGAAACAGCTGTGATGAGTTTAGCGCGGACGACGCAGGAGGAACGATGAAGGCGATGCAACTAAGAGATGCGGCCGGTGGGATGATGCTGGCTGAAGTGGATATTCCGCAACCTGTGCCGGGGCCAGGTGAGATCCTCGTTCAAGTGCGTGCAGCAGGCGTGATCCATACCGAGCTCGGCTGGTATCCCACAACGCATACGAAGACTGGCGAGACGAGGCGGGGCGCTGTGCCGGGGCACGAGTTTTCAGGAGTCGTCGCTGCCATGGGTGAAGGTGTAACCGGCGTCGATGTCGGGCAGGAGATATACGGGATGAACGATTGGTTTGCCGATGGAGCGACGGCGGAGTACTGCCTCACGCTGCCGGGTTCAATCGCGGCCAAACCGAAGTCGCTCACCCATATTGAGGCGGCCTCCGTTCCCATAAGTGCGCTGACCGCTTGGCAGGGATTGTTTGATCGGGCAAAGCTGCAGGCCGGCGAACGGGTGCTGATGCATGGCGGGGCGGGTGCAGTGGGGATCTTTGCCGTTCAACTGGCGCGGTCGCGAGGTGCGCATGTGATTGCGACGGCTTCCGCGCACAATCTTTCGTTCGTGTCGCGACTCGGAGCCGATGAGGTGATCGACTATCGCAAGGAGCGGTTTGAGGATCGCGTGGGAAAGGTCGATATCGTGTTCGACACCGTCGGGGATGAGACGCTGCAACGCTCGTGGAGTGTGCTGAAGCCGACGGGCAGAATGGTCACTATCGTCTCCGATGTCGAAGGTACGGACGATCCAAAGCTGAAAGCGGCCTTCTTTATCGTGGAGCCGAACCATGATCAGTTGAACGAAGTTGCGCGCATGCTCGATGCAGGCAGTCTGCGAACGTACGTGGGCGCGACTGTGCCGCCCGAAAGAGCAGAAGAGGCTTACGCGGGCGGACACGGCCTTAAGAGCGGACCAGGGAAGGTCGTGGTTGTCGTAAGCGCGTAGAAGCTTTATAGATCGCGGGTGATGAAGCCAAGCTTCATGGCATAGCCAACGATGGCAGCCAGCACAAACGCAAGCGCAGTCAAGGCCGCGGCCGTAAGACGTTTGCGAATGATCTGAATGACGGCGATCACAAGGAAGAATCCAAGCGCCAGCAAAAGCCCGTCAGGGACAAAGTAGCGAGTGACAGATGGGGACGTGGCGGTAAGACCCCAATGAAGATGGAAGGGGCGTAAGAAGCTGCCCGCAGCGTAGAGGATGAGAAAGAGGAAGAATTGCAGGATCGTGAAGAGGATTTTTTTCATTGATGTTAAAAGCCTTCAGCAAAGCATCGTTACTTAGTACAACATGCTACACATGCGGCGAGCAGTTGAGGCACTCGCGATAGCGTTTTCTTCGCACGATGAGCTGGTTCAGGCTCTTGAATCGTCTGGCTGATAGCGTGCTCGGTGGCGATCAAGACTGATCATCGCCACCGAGCTGTTAGAGAAATTTATTTATGCCATGTGCTGGCCAAGAAAATCCTTGGCCTTGGCAACCTCAGCGTCCCACATTTTAAGTTGATTTGCATCGAAGAAGCTCACCACACGCTGGCGTATCTGGTCGCGGCGGGCCAACACTTCTTTGACGATATCAGCTTTTGTAACACCCGGATGCTCCTTCATGTAATCGCCCAGTTTTCCTCGAGCATCCTGGAACGCATTTTGCAGTTTTTCCTTCTGATCATTACTGAGGTGCAGATTCGCTGCGAAGTTCTTTACTTCGGCGGCGACTTGATCGCGTTGTTCTGTTGTCAATTGCATAACCTTACTCCTGTTTTCCTGACCAACTGCCGGCTCTGTATTCGTGCTCGCAGATTTCTCGCCAGCAGATGGCGAGTGAATGGATGGGCCAAAGGGCGTTCTCATCCGAGCCACGTACCTTGGGGTGATCGCGCCGGATGGCAGATTGAAAATCTGGATGAATAGGTTGTGAAACGGTTCATCTATCAACGTTATGAGGAGGGCCATGCCATCGAACCGTTTCGTGGTTACTGGATGGCGCAGTGAATGTAGATGGAGTATCCCCTCGTTGTCAACCGTACCTGGTCCCCTGATTCGGGTCGCGGATATCACGTTTGAATTCTGGATATTCCAGACAGCGGGCACAAATCATTGACGATCTATTCACAATCGCTATGCAGACAACGCTTCTTTACGAAGATGAGCGCGTCAGTCGTGGTAGCGCTTTTCACCCGCCGGAATAGCAACGTTGAGGCGGTTCTGCTGGGGTGGCAACGGGCAGGTCGCGAAGGTAGTGTAGACACATGGCGGATTCTGGATGCGGTTGAAGTCGAGCACGACAGTGCCCGGCTTGTCGAGACCGTTGCTGGGCAGAGACGTGTAGAGGAAGCGGCCGGCCTGATACGTGGTGGTGGTGCTCGTGGTGTCGCGGAAGATGAAGAAGAGCTTCTGTTCGGCAGGATCTTCGATGACAGGCTCAAGCCGCAGAGTCTGGCCGTTGAGCGTAAACTCGGCGACGCCGGGCGAAGCCTCGTGGCTGATTTGTCCGAGAACATTGGGGATGGTCAGGGTGTGCGGCGGGTTCGACGGAATCCACTTTGCCGTGACGACAAAGCGTGGATCGGGGGGATACCAATTCAAGCCGTGAAAGTTGATTCGTGTCAGAGCCTGTGCATCCTTGACGCGGAGATAGAGTCGATCGCCGCGCTTGATCACGATCATCAGGATGCCGTTGTAACGAAGCTCCGACGGATGGTTCTCATCGAAGGAGAGTTTGGACGAAGTGGCGGGCTTGCCATCGAGAGTAACGCCAGCCGAAAAACCTCCGGTGGGCTGTACAAGGGTGACTACGTCATTGGCAAGATGGAGCGTAGCAAGATGCGCCGGAGCGTTATCGAGATGTAGTGTGTTGCCTGGGGCGGAACCGACGGTAGTATCGCCGGGCTTGAGCCACTGCAGCGCAACGAGGGAGAGCCAGCCATCAGGCGCTGACAGATTCTTTGCCCGCAGAGAGCGAAACTGCTCGATCTGCTGAAGGAATTGCGGATCAGGCTTCGGCGACTGAGCCGAGACAGAGAGTGTCATCAAGGCGATGCAGAAAAATCTTTTCATGGATAGCGGTCTCGTGATGAGTTTAGCGTGTGTCGCACAAAAAAGGCGCCGCCTCACCCGAGAAGATGAGGCGGCGCAATAGGACGCGGTTAGAAGGTAGCTGAGTTTGCAGCAGACTGCGAAACGTCAACCGTCCCCTTTAGATCGAGCGAGGCCGAGGAGTCGCCGACAAGGACACTGAACTTGCCGGGAGCGATGCTCCACTTCTTCGCCTCGACGTCGTAGTAGGCGAAGGCACGGCTATCGAGGTCCACCGAGACATGTTTCGTCTCACCCGGCTGCAGCATCACCTTCTCGAAGCCCTTCAACTCCTTCGCCGGACGAGCGATCCTGGCATGATCGTCGCCAACGTAAACCTGTGCGACGTCAGCTCCGGCGCGATCCCCGGTGTTGGTGACGTCGAAGGTGACAGCAGCGTGGGAACCATCGGGTTTAACCGCAAGGTTGGAGAATTTAAAGGTCGTATAGGAGAGCCCATACCCAAACGGATAGAGCGGCTGCGTGTGGTTGTGTTCGTAGCCGCGATAGCCAACGAAGATACCTTCCTTATAGATGACGCGATTCGAATCACCCTCAGGATAGTAGTTCGCGTAGGTTGGATTGTCCTCGGCCTTGCGCTCGAGCGTCACGGGAAGATGCCCAGACGGATTGACGGCCCCGAAGAGCGTCTCGGCAAGCGCAGTTCCGCCCTCCTGACCCGAGTACCAGCTTGCAAGATACGCGGGCACACTATTGATCCACTCGCTCGAATCGACGTTGCCACCCGCAGTGACTGCAACAATCGTCTTCTTGTTCGCAGCAGCAACCTCGCAGATAAGTTCATCCTGGCCAAAGGGCAGAGCGAACGTACGATCGCCGCCTTCGGACTCGCTATCAGCATCGAATCCCGCAGCTACAAGGACAACATCGGCCTTGGCTGCAAGCTCCTTCGCTCGCGCACTGACAACTTTGGTCTCATCAATGATGGCAAAACGCAGCCGGCCGCCGACGGGTGAGTGACGCGCGTCTTCCACAACAACCTTGTGGAGGCCCGCCGACAACGGAAGCGTGAGGTGAGGCTGTATCGCACGGACGATCTTCCAGTTATCGATGATGAGTTTGTCGTCCAGGTAAACGCGATTGCTCGCGCCTTCACCGGAGCCCTGCAGCGCGATGATATATTTCCCTGCCTGCTCGGCCTTGTAGTAGCCTGACCAGCGGCGGGAGACGCCATGCGGCACACCGGAAGAGAAGAGAGCGAGTGCGGTCGCAGGATCGTCCGTGAGGCTCTCCCAGTTGGTGCCCGCATAGTTGATGTGCATGGCAACTGCAGTGCTGGCGGGATCGCCGGATAGCGCGCCGTTCTGAAAAGTCTCCATCTTCAGGCCGGGCTTGCCGTTCTCCTGCTCGGTAACGAAGTCAGTAGAACGCGCAGCCTCAGCGGCCGTCGGCACCCCACGCTCGTACAGGACGTTCACGCCTGAGCCAACATACGCGCTGATCCCCTCCAGCGTGCTGACCGTATGGAACGGCACTACACGAGCGCTGCCCCCGCCGACAGCAATCCCGGGGTAAGCATCGGGACCGACCACAAGAATCGTCTTCGTCCGCGCCTTGTCGAGCGGCAGCAGCTTGCCATCGTTCTTCAGCAGCACAAGGCTCTCTCGCGCCGCGTTCAGCGCAATGGCGTTGTTCTGCGCGTTGAAGAATGAGATGGAGCTGTCCGTCTGCTTGCGATCCAGCCAGCCGAAGCGCGCCGCCGTCCCCAGAATGTTGCGCACCTTCTCGTCGATCGTAGCTTGCGTCACCTTGCCGCTCTGAATGGCAGGCAACAGGTTGGCGCGGTTCATGAATTTGCCGGTGGGCATCTCGAGATCGAGCCCGCCGTTGGCCGCGGCAACAGCATCGTAGGTCGCAACCCAGTCCGACATCATCACGCCGTTGAAGCCCCAGTCCTTGCGCGCAACATCGATGTTCAGATAGCCGTTCTGCGTCATGTGTTGGCCATTGGTCATGTTGTACGAGTCCATGATCGAACCCACGTGAGCCTTGCGTACAGCGGCCTCAAACGTCGGCATGTAGATCTCGCGCATCGTGCGTTCATCGATGATCGAGTCGGAGTCGTGGCGCAGAAACTCGGAGTTGTTGCCCATGTAGTGCTTGACGGTGGCGCTCACACCCTGCGACTGCATGCCGTTGATGTAGCCGACGGTCATGGCAGCGGCCAGAAAAGGGTCTTCGCCGAAGTATTCGAAGTTACGCCCATTGCGCGGCGAGCGGTAAATGTTTACTCCAGGCCCAAGCATGTAATGAACACCACGCGCACGCGCATCGCGACCAATTCCTTCGCCAACCTGCAGCGCCAGATCGCGGTTCCACGTGGCAGCGAGTCCGATGCCCGAAACATAAGTCGTAGAAGGGAAGCCGGCATTGCTGCGAACGCCGTACGGCCCATCGGACATCTGGAAGGCAGGTAGATTGAGCCGAGGCACCGCGCGTATGGCGAAACCGGTGCCGCCGATGTAGTCGAGCTTTTCCTCCAGCGTCATCTTCGCGACGATGGCGTCAACGCGAGTGCGCAGAGCAGGGCTATCCGGCTGCGGAGACTGCGCCAGGGTGCAGGACGCACTCAGCAGGAATGCAGTGAAGAGAGACAAGGCTGCATTTGCAGCCCTTCGTGGGTTCGTTCTTTGCGGCATCTATATGACTCCTGTGGACTTGATTTCTTTAAAGGGCGAAGGCAGTGTGCGGCTCTGGTTCTATTGCGAGAGATGATTGATTGTGCGGTGAACTATGGATTCGGAGGCTGGCCACTGAGCACATGGATGGTATGGAGCCATGTCTCTACAAGTCCGGGCCAGTGGGTTACCGGAAGTTCGGTGGGGCGAAGGCCATAACCGTGGCCTCCCTGCGCGTAGATGTGAAGTTCTGCGGGAACCTTTGCCTCTTTCAACGCCTGAAAGTAAAGCAGCGCATTCTCCTCGTGAACAGGATCGTCTTCGGCCTGCAGAAGGAAGGTGGGCGGTGTTGTGGGGCTGGGGTCGATGCCGTGTGCAAGCTTGTTGAGAGCCGGGGCATCGGAGAGGTAGCCGGGATAGATGACGATGACAAAGTCGGGTCGCGCATCGATCTCATTCGTGGACTCTCCGGCGCGCTTGTAGTCGGCGTGGTTGCTCAGCACGACGACCAGATGTCCGCCAGCGGAGAAACCAAGCGCGCCGATGCGCTTCGGATCGATGCTCCACTCGGCAGCGTGCGAGCGCGTGATGCGCATGGCCTGCTGGGCGTCTTCGAGATCGGCGGGGTTTTCAGGAAAGTGATCCGGGAAGGGCACCCGGTACTTTACCAGCACGCACGTAACGCCGATGGAGTTGAGCCACGTGCAGACCTCCGTGCCCTCGAGATCGTAGGCGAGGATGCGATAGCTTCCACCGGGGAAGACAACCACGGCCGCACCGGTATTTTTGGCAGTCGGCTTATAGACCGTAAGCGTAGGCTTGCTGACGTTGGTCAGGTGCGCTAACGGTCTGCCGGCGACCAGACGGTCTGTGGGTTTGGTGATGTCGGTCTCAGGATCGCCGTGGTACGTCTCCGGCGCGCCGTTAGGCCATAAGGGAAGGGTAATCTGTTGCGCGGAGACGAGAGGTGCAGCAATTAATAGGGCAGCCCAAAAAACGTAATTTCGCACGCCCAACATAGTACATGCCCTCAACACAGTTGCGGAAAAGTCTCTGTCTTAGCTGTTGCCGTTGCACACGTCGTTGCTTTTGCCTTCTAGTTGTCATCCTCGAAGAGGATCTGCTTCTGTATTTGCCGGTGCCTGTTCTTTTTCACCCACCTAAAGAAACTCGTCATCTCGACCCGGAGCAACAGACAGTCTCACCATCCGTTGCATAGCGGAGAAACCCCGAATTTAGCCCAAAAACAGCCTGTCAAGTCCGGATTCCGACAAACTCATGAAAACAAACAGCTTTTCACTGCCGATTGATTCCACCCAATTCGTTACTATTTAGATAGGGGCTAGATAACGGATAAATTTGTGCTGATCGATGCTCGAGGGTGAATTCCTCCCTGACGGTACAGACTTAGGTTCAGACCAAGTCCGGACTTAAGGTATCTGCTATCAAGACTTTGAGACCAAAAGTATGGGGTGGTGGGGTGCCGCTCATGGCAGGCTACCCTCGAAGAGCTGGTAACGGTGTTCGAGCTGCCACTGCTCCGTCGCCTTCTCGCTGGACTGCAAAAAGCCGAGGCACTTGGGCGTTGGGTTGGCTCCGCCGATCGGTTGGGCAGAACAGGCAGAGTTGACTGAAGTAAACGCATCAGGCTGCGCCCACAGGCTGACTCCAGGAAGAAAGCTGTGCTCGATCGAAGTGCGGGCCATCTTCTTCAGGTCGAGGTACGAGAGGTTGAAGTCGAGCGCAGCACGGGTGTACTCGTGCGTGATGTTAATGCGAGAGACGCCCTCGTCGTCGGTCGAGAGCGCCACAGGAACTCCGGCCGCCCGGTAGACCGGCAGAGGATGCCAGGCCCCGGTAACGCCAAGAATGAGGTCATTGGAGCTCAGGTTGATCTCGGTCATGATGTGCCGCGAGGCCATCTCTTTAAGGAGGGCCTGGGGTTCGTTCTCGTACATGACGGAGACGCCATGGCCGATCCGCTCGGCGTGACCCAGATCAACCGCCTCGCGGATGTGGAAGCGCAAACCATCGGGCGGGACCAGCCCCGGCGCCAGCTCGCCGGCATGAAGCGAGATGTGAACCTTCGGATAGACGCTGTGCAGGTAGTCGAGCATCAACATCTGCCGGTGGTACTCGGACATGGACATGTAGGCGTCTTCAGGCTGAACAAAATTGATGCCGACGACGCGGGGATCCTGCGATGCAACCTCGAATCCAAGCAGCGTCTGTGCGAAGACCTGTTGCGGCGGGTTGGCGCGAAGGACCTGATAGAGGAAGCGAATTTTGACAGAACAGGCGCGCGTAGCGCCAGGACCGCCGCAGTGTTCGATTTGGTTGCGAGCGTCCAGGGCATCATCGAGTTCCTTACGATCGAGGGCAACCTCATCCCGCAGGCCCCCGGCAAGCAGGGCATCGCGGAGCTTACTGAGGTCCTCGCGTGTGGTTCCAGTGGCATCGCCAGTCCTGTTCATCGCTGGATCAACAGGTGTACTGGGCCATCCAATGGTGGAGCTGAGCTTGGCGACATCGGAAAAGATCGGCGTCTCCATGACCTCGAGGTACTGTTCGTCCTGGGCAGCGGCGCGGGTCGCGACCTCATCGAGCCATTCGGGCACGTGGGTTTTATCGAGACCGCCGAAACGTCCGAAGGTGGCGAAGAATTGATCGTGTCCGCTGACGCCAGCGCTGGGAACAAAGCTGCGCATCGAGAAGGAGTTGACCAGGTCATCGTAGAGGCGCTGGTCCTTGAAGGCATCAGAGGCGCGGGCGTTTCCCTCACCGCAGACCGGCTGGGGCGGCAGACTGCGCGTAGTAGCGGGGGGCTTGAAGAAGCTGTGGTTTGAAGGTTTGACGCACATCAAGTCGACGGCGCCATTCCTGATAAAGGTCTCGGCGTAGACGGCCCCGGAGAGATGCATGTGAAGGTCGCCGCCCTTGGGCATGTTGACCAGGAAGGCGGTCAGATCAAGCGGGTTCTTCTTCGCCGCGTCGAAGGCGCGGATAGCACGCTGCTCCTGCGGCGTAACGGCAGCTGTATTTGGAGTAGCTGTTGTGGGCTTGGCTGGCGTCTGGGCAATGACACCAGCGGTAAGGCAGAGAAGGAGAGCGGCCGAAAGGCTCTGGGTGGGACGAGTCATGAGGCGTCCTTAACGTGAGTGATATGAGCAAGAATAGCGCGAGCTGGCGGCGAGTTGGAGAGAATGGCCAGAGATTGCTATACTTGAGTTGCGTTTGAGTTGCTGGTTCCCCGCCGGTAGCAAGCTCCCCTGAAAAGGCTGATGCGACAGACGTACGCTCCGGGCATCCTTGGCGATCCCCGAACAGAAGCGTTGCACAATGCCAAGGCCAGATAGCTCAGTGGTAGAGCGCGGCCCTGAAAAGGCCGGCGTCGGCGGTTCGATCCCGTCTCTGGCCACCACTTATTCAATAACTTAGCGTTAGCCTGAGAGTTTCAGCTTTAGCCATGGGAACCAAGAGGGTGGGTGCCGGGCTTCATTCCTGAGGTATGTCTGCTTCCCTCACGGCCACAGAAGCTGTCAAGCCCAGCACCTAATATCCCATTACTAATCAACAATATAGCCATGCCGAATCATTTGGCCCATCCAGCTATACTGGTTAAAGATCAAACCAGCCGGGCCGAACCCCGAAGTCCCGACCCAAAGCGCTTCGAATCAAGATTTTGCATACTTTCAGCCGGGGTGGGGGATGCCCTCCGCCAAAGCCTGCACCACCTCATCATCCGTAGTCTGCCGGAAATCCTCGTAGAACTGCCCAACCGCAAACAATCTACGAGGAACCAGCGCGCAGAACACCTCATCCGCCACCGAACGAAGCATCGCAACCGCCTCAGCCGAGGCCACCGGGATCGCAACCGCGATCCGGTCCGGGCCTAGCAACCGCACCGCCCGAACCGCAGTCAGCATCGTGTAACCGGTAGCGACCCCATCATCCGCAAGAAGGACAGTCTGATCAAAAAGCTCAAGCTGAGGGCGAGCCCCACGATAAGCCAACTCGCGTCGGGTCACCTCCTCCTTCTCTCGGACAATGGCCGCCTCCAACGCCGATCGCGAGATCCGCATCGAGGCAATCGCCTGATCGTCGAGCACCACCAAACCACCTGCAGCAACCGCCCCAATCGCCAACTCAGGCTGACTCGGAGCGCCAAGCTTGCGAACAACAAACACATCCAGCGACAGGGCCAGCTCCTGAGCCAGCGCCGCCGCAACCACCACACCTCCTCGGGGCAACCCCAACACTAAAGTCGCCGCCCGGCCTTGATAGCCGCCTAGTAACCCGGCAAGCAGTTCACCCGCGTGTCTGCGATCACGAAACATAACAGTTGGATGCCAAAGGAGTCTAACGAAGGAAGGTGCTGCGTCATCGCCACTCGTCATAATCGATCCGCGTTTCGCGCTGCAACCGCAATCAATCCCTCTCTATTGGGTATTCTTGAACGACATATGTTGAACGCCGGCCTCCGCAGGACCCTCCTCGCTCTATCCGCCCTCGCCCTTACCGCAGCCACCGCAGCCCAGGCCCAGCGCCTCCCCGGCGGAGCCCTCCCCGAACACTACACCCTCGCCCTCACCCCCGACCTCCAGGCCGCCACCTTCACCGGCAACGAGACCATCGACCTAATCCTCGATTCCCCTACCAAAACCATTACCCTCAACGCCGCCGAGATCAAGTTCATCGCGGTACAGGAGACGCATTCAGGTGACATCAGCGTCGTAACGAAGAGTGGGACACCGAACACGGACTGGAAGCACAGCATCCAGGCTCCCGTGCGCCAAGATGCTGCCATCACTCTCGACGACTCCAAAGAGCAAGCCACCTTCACCTTCCCGAACGAACTCCCTGCAGGAAAGATCTCCCTCAACATCGTCTACACCGGAATCCTCAACGACAAGCTCCGCGGCTTCTACCTCTCCAAGACGAAGGCCCGCAACTACGCCGTAACCCAGTTCGAGCCCACTGACGCACGCCGCGCCTTCCCCAGCTTCGACGAACCCGCCTACAAGGCCACCTTCGACATAGCCCTCACAGTCGACACTGCCGACACCGTCATCTCCAACACCAACCAGATCGCCGACACGCCCGCCGCGCCCGGCAAGCACACCCTGAAATTCGCCACTACGCCCGAGATGTCGACCTACCTCGTGGCCTTCCTCGTAGGAGACTTCAAGTGCACCAGCGGTAAGTCGGACGGAGTTCCCATCCGCGCCTGCTCCACTCCCGACAAGGTCGACATGACCAGGTTCGCCGTCCAGTCAGCCGAATACATCCTGCACTACTACAACAGCTACTTCGGTATTAAGTACCCCATGCCCAAGCTCGACATGGTTGCTCTTCCAGACTTTGAGGCGGGCGCCATGGAGAACTTCGGCTGCATCACCTACCGCGAGACCGACCTCCTCACCGACGCCAAGACCGCCTCCATCCCCGTAAAGAAGAACGTCGCCGAAGTCGTCGCCCACGAGATGGCGCACCAATGGTTCGGCGACATGGTCACCATGCAGTGGTGGGACAATCTCTGGCTCAACGAGGGCTTCGCCACCTGGATGGAGACCAAGCCCGTCGCCAAATGGCACCCCGAGTGGAACATAGCCCAGGATGACGCCCAGGAACTAGACGGCACCCTCAACTACGACTCCCAGGCCACCACCCGCACGATCCGCGCCAAGGCCGAAACCCCCGGCGAGATCAACGAGATGTTCGACGGTATCGCCTACGGCAAAGCAGGCGCAGTCCTCGGTATGGTTGAAAACTACCTCGGCGAAGAGACCTTCCGCCAGGGAGTCCATAACTACCTCCAGGCACACCTCTACGCCAACGCCACCGCCGAAGATTTCTGGACCGCCCAGACCGCCAACTCACACCTCCCCGTCGACAAGATCATGGAGAGCTTCGTCACACAGCCCGGCGTCCCCCTTCTCACCTTCAGCGACACCTCAGCAGGCGCACCTGTAACGCAAAGCCGCTTCTTCCTCTCAGCGCCCGCTAGCGCGAGCAAGACGCAGCAGTGGACCCTTCCCGTCTGCATCAAGACAACCGCCAAGCCCATCTGCCACGTCTTGAATGCTGGCGACTTAGCCCTTCCCATCCCCGCGGACGCGCCGATGCCGTTTTTCTACGCCAACGCGAACAGCAAAGGCTACTACCGCACCGCCTACACTCCGCAGCAGTTCAACGCTATCGTAGCCAAAGTGGAAACTGCCCTCACACCGCCCGAGCGCGTCGGCCTCCTGAGCGACCGGTGGGCGCTCGTCCGCTCGGGTCAGGGCGACGTCAGTGACTACCTCAATCTCGTCGTTGCCCTCAGGCAAGACCCGAACGCCGCAGTCCTCCAGAGCGCTCTCGGCAAAGTCAGCACCATCGACGCCCGGGTCGCTACCGACGACGACCGCACCCAATTAGCCACCGTTCTTTACCGCGAGTTCAACTCCATCTACACCGCTCTCGGTCAACCCAGCAAAAGCGACTCCTTCGATCGCCAGCAACTCCGAGCTCTCCTCTTCGAGACTCTCGGCGCCGCTAAAGATCCCGCCATCCTCGCCGAAGCACGTCAGATCGCCGACCGCGCCTTCGCCGCTTCCGGCAGCAAGGACAAAACCCTCGACCCGCTTCTGACCGACGCTGCCATCGCCATCGCCTCACGCAATGGCGACGCCGCACTCTACGACAAGGTCCTCGCCTCAAGCAAGGATTCCAGCGATCCCGGCCAGCAGTCCGACGCCCTTCGCACCCTCGCTCACTTCACCGATCGGGCCCTCGTAATCCGTACGCTCGACTACGCCGTCTCCGGCCAGGTCCGAAACCAGGACAGCTGGATCGTCCTCGCGATACTCCTCAACAACCGCGAAACCCGCGACCAGACCTGGACCTACATCGAGCAAAACTGGGACAAGGTTCACGCCCAGTTCACCACTAACTCCGGCGTTCGCGTCGTTGCAGCCACTGGCTCCTTCTGCAGCGTCAACCAGCGCGACGAAGTAAAGAACTTCTTCGCCACCCACAAGGTCGACGCCTCCGAACGCACCCTCTCGAAGGCCATCGACAGCATCAACGACTGCATCCAACTACGCGCCACACAGGAACCCAGTCTGCACCAATGGCTTACGTCGCAATCAAAACAGTAATGAAACCAACGTACTCGCCGCTGCGGCTCTTCCTGCGGCGGTGAATGTCTATCGTCGATGGCTATCACCCAAGGCATTCCAACAATCCACAATATTGTGGTTTCGATCTCGTCGTTCCAATCAGACCTTTGACGAATAATCGCCTTACGAGAGATAGGGCCCTGAAACCGCTCTTTCATGAATCACCCCTTGTCCTCGCTTAGCTCCACCGGGCGATGAGCATATTTGATAATGTCGACGTCGGAGAAAACGACCAGCCCTTCCTGGACCATCTGGTCCACGATCGGGAGGAAGGCTTTTAATTTTTCTTCGGTATCAATGACCGAGAGCATAATCGAGCAGTCGTGGGACAGATGTAGTGGCTTTTCCTTGTGCACTCTGCGATGGGCGCCGTAGCCAAGAATGCCCCGATAGACTGTTGCTCCTGCGAGGTCGTGCGCACGCATCGCCTTCACGAGTGCTTCATGCAGCGGCTTGCCGTGCCACCGGTCGCTCTCGCCGATAAATATTCGCATCATCTTTGCTTTGCCTTCGATCTTGACGCGTTCAGACATAGGAGCGCTTTTTTGTCTTGAGATCTGTGCGGGCTTAGCAACAGTGGTCTCCTGTAACTCAATCATGCCTGAGCCAGCCATCTCTTCAAGTTTTCCTAGCAGCTCATCGACCTTCTCGCGGGCCTCAATGAATTCAATCTTCAGAGGGAGATGATCGGAAATCTCGACGGAACTTGCCGAATGGATGTGATGGTCCGCGCCAAAACCTGCGACACCTTTCAAGACCGTTGCACCGGATACACCGTGAAAGAAAAGAAAGTCGAGGATGCTCGAGTATGTTGAAGCCCCATGGTGCGTGGAGCCCTCGCTGAGATAGATGGAAACCTTTACAGCTTTCCCGGCAGATAACATACTTCCTCCTTACCTTCCTATAGGGCGTAAATCTGCGCTGTGAAACCAGAAACAGCACTACGTGCCCGAGCAATCCCACTGTGCGGTATCTGGCTGATATTCATCTCTCAGGTGGGCAAGGTCTTGATGAGCTGATTTGGTACCCATCCGCCGGACCCGGCATGAAGGTTGTAAAGATGATGAATATTCTTTCTTCGGGAATCTTGCGTATGGCCGCCGGGAAATCCTTCATGTAACGGCAAAACGGGAAACTCGTTTTCCCGAGCACTTGCAGAATCAACTCATAGAATATTAATTGCTCTCATGAGATGGCCCTCGCAATCAAAACTCCGAACCAGACACCGACAAGTCCAAGGAGGAGACTCAAGACGACATACAAACCGGCAATCAGAAAAGCACCGGCTTGCAGGTTTGAATATGTTTCCCATTCAAACGTTGAAAACGTACTGTAGGCCCCGATAAAGCCCACGGGGACCAGAAACCTCCAGGCTGGATTCAACTCAGTGCGCCTGGCCAGAAATGCCAAAGAAAAGCCAATGATAATGCATGCCGTGATGTTGATGAGGAATGTGCCAAATGGAAACCTGGTACCCATTCGGCCGGCAACTGTTGAACCAACCCAGTACCGGGCAAGAGAACCAAGTGAACCTCCAAGCGCGATAAAAAAATATTTCTGCAAGTTCTAATCTCTCCTTGACTCACGCATGCTGTGTCTCAAGATTGGAAGCAGTTTCTGATTTCCAAATGTATGAGATGGTGAGATTCGCTTCTAACTGGGGAGAATAACAGCTTCTTCTGAGACGGCGCTCAGCGTCCCAATGTCCTCTTCATTCAGAGTCGTCCCCGCACTAAACGACGAAATGCGATGGTCTCTACTGCACCATGATCGATAAGACTGTCCATGGCTCCGGTTGAGAAGCCGAGTTTAAGGCTAAGGCGAAGTTTGGAGGGAGGCCGCTCGTTCGGATAGGCTGCCTAGCTCGGTGGCGCGGGCTTCGGCGTAGGCGGCGGCTCCTAGGAGGGCGCAGGTGTCGTCGAGGATGACGCGGACGGGGATGGATTGGAGGAGGGGGGAGAGGCGGCCCTTGTCGAGGAAGGCCTGGGTGAAGAAGCCGTTTTGCAGGGTTTTGATGATCTTGGGGGCTATGCCTCCTCCGAGGTACATGCCTCCGGTTGCGAGGACCTTGAGGGCGATGTTGCCAGCTTCGGCTCCGTAGGCCGAGACGAAGATTTTCATGGTCTCGAAGCAGAGGAAACTGGAGCCGTCTTCGGCGCACTGGCCTATGACGGCGTTGGGGTCTTCGGCCTTCATGCGGTCGCGGAGCCAATGGGGCTCGTCGATCTTTTCAACGTCGCGGAGGAAGGCGTAGATGTTCTTGATGCCGAGGCCGGAGACGACGCGCTCCCAGAGACGCGGCCGTTGAGTTGGTCGCGGAGATACTCGAGGAGGGCGATCTCGCGGGTGGAGCGGGCGGCGAAGTCGCAGTGGCCGCCTTCGGAGGCGATGGGGCGGTGGTGGTTGCCGTCCCAGATGAGGAGGGCCTGGCCGAGGCCGGTTCCGGCGGCGATGAGGCCGCGGTGGCCCTGGGTGTCGGGGTCGCCGGCGTGTAGGGTGAAGATCTTGTCGGGGGCGAGTTCAGGGATGCCGTAGCCGTTGGCTTCGAGGTCGTTGATGAGGAAGACGTGCTGGATGCCGAGGGTTTTGGAGAGCTCCCGGCAGTCGAGGACCCAGGGGAGGTTAGTGAGCTTGAGGCGGCCGTTGCGGACGGGGCCGGGGACGCCGAAGCAGGTGGCAAGGATCTCGGCGTGGTGGACGCGGGGGCAGGATTCGTTGCCGGCGAGGAACCTGGTGACGACTTCGTCGAGCGAGGTGAATTCGTGGGCCGGGAACTTCTGGTCGCGGATGCCGTGGAGCTTGCCGCTTGAGAAATCGTAGAGAGCGAGGTGTACTTTTGTGCCGCCGACGTCACCAGCAAGGATCATTTAACGGAGCTCCAGAGTACCGGTTCTTTCTGAATTGACCGGTTCTGGCAGCTTAGACGCTGCGGCGGAGTCGAGCAAGAGGGTAAGCTCGCCGCTGGCGGGACGGATGATTTGGGAGGGATAGGTGTCGGGCTGGAAGGGGCCGAGGAAGACGTCGTGGAGGACCTGTGCTTTGGCGGCTCCTTCGATGAGGAAGGCGACTTTGCGGGCCTGGTTGATGACGGGGGAGGTGAGGGTGATGCGCCAGGTGTCCTTTTGGGGGACGTGGTTGGCGATGACGATGTGGGTGAGGTCGTTGAGGCCTTCGGTGTGGGGGAAGAGGGAGGCGGTGTGGCCGTCGTCGCCCATGCCGAGGAGGATGAGGTCGAAGGTGGGGGTCTCGGCGCCTTCGAGGCGGAAGGCGTTACGAATGGTTGACTCGTAGCGGGCGGCGGCGACTTCGGGGGCTAGCTCGCCTTCCATGCGGTGGATGCGGTCGGCGGGGAGGGGGACTTTGTCGAGGAGGGCTTCGCGGGTCATGCGGTAGTTGGAGTCGGCGTGGTCGGGGGGGACGCAGCGCTCGTCGACCCAGAAAAGGTCTAGCTTGTCCCAAGGGATTTGGGAGGCGAAGGGCTCGGCGGCTAGGAGGCCGAACATGGCTTTGGGGGTGGTTCCGCCGGAGATGGCCACTCGGGCTGCGCCTCTTGCCTTGGCGGCGCTAATCACCGCGGTGGTGAAGAGTTCGGCGGCTGCTTTGGCTACTTCGGCGGGCGTGGGGGAGATGCGGTAGGTGATTGTGACTGGTCGGGGCATGATGTTTGTCGTTTCTTCAGAAAAAGGCCAACCCAAGGGGCTAAAGCCCCCGAGGTGGTTGATGGTTTACAGGGCCAAGGCTAAAGCCCTGGCGTACCTAGAAGCAAAGACAACTACAACGGCAAAAGCAGATCCCCTTTGGGGATGACAAATAAGAAAGGCAAGTGCAAGTGCAACTGCAACGGCGAATGCAATTGCACTTGCTAGTGCGTTAGAGTTTGCGCCACTTGCGGCCTTCGGACTCGAGGAGTGCGTCGGCTGCGGAGGGTTCCCGGTTCCGGCGGCGTAGTTGGGGAAGTCCTTGACGGGGTCCTTCTTCCAGGCTTCGAGGATTGGGGTCATCAGGGCCCAGGTGGCTTCGACGCCGTCGCGGTGGGCGAAGAGGGTTCCGTCGCCGATCATGGCATCGAGCAGGAGACGCTCGTAGCCGTTGGCGGAGGACTTGCCGAAGGCTTCGGCGTAGTTGAAATCCATATTGACCGAGCCAATGTTCATGCTTGGGCCGGGAGTATTGGCGCCCGAAGCGAAGGCTGATGCCCTCGTCAGGCTGGATGCGCATGGAGAGGACGTTAGGCTTGACGCCTTCGCCGCCGTGGCCCTGCTGGTCCTTGAAGAGAAGCAGTGGGGGAAGCTTGAACTGGATGGTGATCTCGGTGACGCGCTTGGCGAGGCGCTTGCCGGCGCGGATGTAGAAGGGGACTCCGGCCCAGCGCCAGTTTTCGATCTCGAGGCGGAGGGCGGCGTAGGTCTCGGTCTGGGAGCGCGGGTGAACGCGGTCTTCCTGGCGGTAGCCGATGACGGGCTTGCCGTCGACGGTGCCGGGACCGTACTGGCCTCGGATGGTGTCGGCGGGGTGGAGTGGGGTGATGGCTTTCCAGACCTTGACCTTTTCGGCGCGGACGGCGGAGGCCTCGAAGGAGACGGGCGGTTCCATGGCTA
>CAVSOH010000009.1:0-95322 GCA_963729555.1 uncultured Acidobacteriaceae bacterium
CTATGGATGTAACTAGAACCGCCTCCTCCATCGGGACCGGTACAAAGCCTGCGTACATTGCGCCCAGGTAGGCCAAGCTATTGTAGGGTGACAAGGTACAACCAATAAGGATTCGATCTCTGGGTTTCAATCCCGTGGAGAGAAGGCTAGCGCCAAAACTGATAATGATTCGACGAACGTCAAAGGGAAGTATCGTTTCGTCCGTTGCCGCGTCAATGAGGCAGGAATGCTCTCCTAGCCGATTCACTAGCCATCCGGAAAAATTGTTCCCAGGAGATGCAGCCATTTCCCACACTCCAGTGACTATAGCTTCGCATCGATGATCCTGAGCTCGATTTCGCGGACATTCTCCACTCGGATGAGATCATCCACGTCGAAACTGATGCCGAAAACCCGCTCCAGCCTGCTTGCCAGATCCAGGTGCCCCACTGAATCCCATGCCGGCGCGTCACTGGGAGTGGTTTCAAGGGAAATCAGTTGCGAGTCGATCCCAAAAGCCTCATGGAAAACCTCTTGAACTCTGGCGAGAACACTCTCCATGCTTACCCTCCTCATCCACTGAAAGTGGCGTTGACGATCTTACCCCACAATCGCTGCTCCCCATCGACGACAGGGTCTGCCCAACTATTCCCATCGATGCCTGCGAAGAGAGGAATTGGGCAGCCCATGCCACCTCCTCGGGCGTCACCAAACGCTGGAGCGGAGTGTGGTTTATCGCGGCGGCAACGCGGACTTCTGCTTCCGGAATGACCTTCCAAGCTTCGGTCGCAACCAGGCCGGGGGCAAGGATATTCACGCGGATTCCCCTCGGCGCCAGTTCCACTGCGAGATGTCGGGGCGAGAGCTTCGAGCGCGCCCTTCGATGCTCCGACTAGAGAGTAATACGGTAAGGCACGCCGAGCTCCGATCGAGCTGACCGCCACCACGCTTGATCGCTCCGAAAACCGATTCGTGAGGACCTGCATAATTCAAAAAACGCACGCACATTGAGTGAGAACGTCCAATCAAGGTGACGTACGTTACCCTCGGAAAAGGTACGGTGCACACCCGTCGCCGCGCAATGAACCAGCCCGGAAAGAGATTCGCCAGTGTTCTCGATAGAATTCTCGATTTATTCAAGGCCCCGGGGGCTGGTGAGGTCGGCACGACACAGCTCGATCGGCAACCCTTCCCGCTCTGCCGTAGCCTTTAAGCTGCACCTGCCAGCCTCTTGATTGCGGAGATAATTCGCGGTTACAGATGCGCCGGCTCTTGCAAAGCGCAGTGAAATAGCGCGGCCAATGCCTCGTGTGCCGCCGGTGACGAGAATTCATGCCTGAGAGAGCAAACAAGTTGTCATAACTCAACCTTTAATCACCCTCCCATGTCCGGATCGGTATTCAATCAACATTGCCGTTTTTGATGAGCAATTATATCCTCGCCGCAAAGCGGGTATTTTCTGAGACATCGGTGCCGATCGGTGGGCACGAGAGACAGATTGGAAAGTGTAAAGAAGCGTCCAAATCATTGCTGGTGGACGGTTGGGGATAGCCGGCGGCAACAGCAAGCGGGCTCAAGAGGGAAATAGTTACGCTAAGCGACTGATTCAATCGGCCTTCCCTCGCAGACGATTTTGAACTTTAGTCGCGTCTGGAAGTTTCGGGTGACCGCGAGTCCAATCGACCGTCCAGATTTCGTCTTATGCCGCGTTGGATGTCTCACTTGATCAGCGGCGGTACGACCAATGGCAGGTCAGCGACAACGGGGACTAGCCGCACCCAATCTACCGGCGAACTTGATTTCCGTACTATTCCGTTCATGCCGTGGGTTTTCAGTCCAAATACATCTTTCCGCGAACGATCTGGACTTCTTCTTCAAGTTTGTGGATGAGTACCGTGCATTAACGCGTCCTCAATGGCGCACCATAGTGTTTGGCGGTCGTGGACGCTGCATTCCGCGGAAACATCGGATGCAGGTGGCGATCCATGATTATCGATGTGACCCAAATCCACAAACGTCTCGCAACATCTAAATGAAAACGTCACTACCGGGGTTACTTATTCGAAAGGCAATCAGTCTAGGCAATACAACCTGAGCTCGACCATCGAATGCCCTCGGGGACGCTGGATGGAGGGGCGTCGTCAACTCATCACTGACCGCAGCCAGCGGCGCCACGAATTCGACGCGAAATTCGCTCGACCTGAGAGCCCTTCATTTATTTCTGCAAAGCTCAGAACAGCAAATTCAATTGCAGTCGAATTTCGCAGGAGGAGTTGGACGTTACCTTAAAAAACTAGCCATTCGACGATCCAGTTACGGCGGCCTGGCGTGGCAGAACATAAAATATTCGCGACCATTCAATCAGAGGCAGATCAAAACGTACTCGTCGGAATGGCCGCCGCAGAGGTGAAGCTCTTCCAGTTCAACAGTCGAATTTCAATACAACCGCGTTCTATTACGTAAAATTTGTCAGCAAATTAGGATGCATCCTTGCACGGTAATTGAGACAACTGGCCTCCACCACATTTCTCCGGCAGCGACTAATGGCACCAGTTCGGGAGTTATTTATTTCTTCGGAAATAAGTGGGTAGGAAGCGTATCCGTTTGGTGGCCCTTAAGAGCAGGATTCTTAGGATGAAACAGAATTGCAGCTGACGATAAGAAGTGATCGCGGAACCGACGAAAGACACATGGACGAGAGGTGCTGAAGACTTTTCGTTGCTCGAAGGCAGCAACGAGTCGACGGCATTTGCGTTGGCATCCCGCTTCTGCTGACTGTTCATTTTTGAATCAACCACTGCAGTGATCCAACTAATCCGGAGGGCAATGGAAGTTGCGCGGAGCTCCTGCCAGAGGATCGCCGATCAGATCCACACTGCCCGGCGCTGCGATCAGGCTTCCATTCTGAGCACGCATGACGGTGTTCAACTTCAAGTCACCAAGCAGAAGGCGCTGATAGGCCGGCCGCGCAAGGAAACGTGGCAGTTCGATCGTGCCGAACACGTTGCCAATCAGGCTGGCACAAGGATCTACGACACCCGTCAGGGTCGAGCCGGGTCGAAGTTGTTGGCGAAGATGTTGTGGTTCATCAGCTTGTTCCAGGTGAAGCTGCCCTGGAAGGAGACATGGTGCTTCATCGGCTTGCTGATCTGGATCTGCAAGGCGTCGTAACGCTGATAACCGACGGATTCGTGGGTCTTTGTGACGCTGCCGAACTCCGGGTAGGGCAACAGCAACAGTTGGCGCTGAATGGTGGCGGCGTTCAGAGTCGAGTTGGACGGCACCTTTCCAACCATCGGGTTGGGTACTGCCGTGTTCAGGTAGGTTTGGTTCGCCAGGTTGGCGACGGGATCGGTCCCAGGCTTGTGCTCACCTGATTCGTATTGGTCGACCCGCCGCTCACGCCCGCCGCGAGCGTGGGACCATCGGAGTCACTGGTGATACCGGGGAAGCTTGTGTAGGGAAGGGCCTGTGCTCGACATGTTGATCGAGGACAGATCGAAGTGCTGGTCGAATTGGCGCGGCATCAGCCCCGGGTACGGGCTGGACGAGTGCGAGGCCTAGCGCTCAGACGCGAGCGTGAAAAAGGTCTTGTCGTGGCCGTTATACAACTTGGGAATGAACACTGGGCCGTCGATCACGAAGCCTGTCTGGCTGAGTTGGTCATTACCGCGACGGGTTGGCGTAATGGTATTGGTGCAGCCCGTCGTGCCGGGATAGCAGAGGTTCTGGTTAGGAACATTCTGATACTGGTTCGCGTTCAGATACGCGTCTTGAAAGACGTACGCAGACCCGTGGATCTGGTTCGTTCCATTTCTAAATGACGCCAAATTCAGCGCCGGAAAACTGTAAGCGCCAGAGCTGTTGGATTTCCCTTGCGTCTTGCAATGGGGTTGTCTTCTCTTCTGCGGTAACCATGGCGCCGGAGACCTTTGCTCCATCTGGGTCGGTCACCTCGCCCTAGATGCTCCCGAGATAACGCTGCGCATAGGTGTCTCTGGAGGTGCAGTCGAGAGACTACGTGGTGTAGCCCGTAACAGCCATTCGCGAAGCGAGTCGTTTGAAGGCTTCGTCGCTTACGGGATGCACGCCGCTGGCGGAGATCCAGCGGTTGTAGAAGTTGAAAAGGGCGGATGCGGAGATTGCGTAGAAGATCGAGGCGTCATCCCATCCGGCCTCGTTGAGTGTCTGGATGTCGGCTGCAGTGATTGAGCTTGGCGCTAATGTGATTTTTTTGACGAAGCGGAGGAGCGCCTTCTCTTTTTCGGCGAGCTCGGAGGTTTCGAGATTGTCTATATTTTCCTATCCCTATATTTCGTATAGCTTCTTTGTATTGCGTTTATGATGATAGCATCTGACCGGTTCGCAAAATGACAGAGACGTCCGCACTGGCCGGCTCCCCTTTTGTGTTGCTGACTGAAAGGACGGTACATGATCAATCCTTCTTCACCAGCAAGCGGACGGGCCATGGTCCGTACATTCTGTGTCTTGGCTACACTTGTTCTTACTGTTGTGTTGCCTGCTCAGGAAGCGGCCATGACTCGAGGTAAGGCATTCGCCTTCCATCAGGGCAATAAGTACGGCATAGGAGATAGGGCAGTCGAAGCGGACTGGACGGTGGGTGCAGCGCACGTTGGTGGAATCTCCATTCTGGATAAGCTCCATAACAGGACAGTAAATCTCGGGTTTCCCTTTTGGGTGCTGATGAAGGACGGCACCATTTACAGCGCGGCAAACCTTCTTATTGATGGGGAGCCAGAGCAGAAGATCGTGACCGCAAAACCGGGAGCGTCGCGTTATGCAGAACGACTTCCGGGGAGCGAGCTCGATTCGAAGCTGATCAGCGAAGACCGCTCTCTCTCAGTCCTGTGGTCGGTTATTGTTCGCGCCGGGTCAAACTATGTCCGTCAGATCGTTACTGTGACGGCGCCCGGTCATGATCTTTCGATCTCCCGCGTGGAGCTGATCGATTCGTCGCTTCCCGGTGCAGCTGTCGTAGGTTCAGTCAAGGGTTCGCCGATCGTCGACTCGGATCTCTTCCTCGGGTTTGAACATCCTCTCTCGGAGAGCAATGTAACAGCCGGGCACGCCGCCGCATACATTGACCGTTCGCTTCCACTGCGGGCCGGGCAGTCGGTGACGTACTCGTCTGTGGTCGGGGTAGCGCATCGTGGGCAGATGCGCAGGGACTTTCTGACCTATTTGGAACGCGAACGGGCTCATCCGTATCGTACTTTTCTTCACTACAACTCGTGGTACGATCTTGGCCGCTTCAATCCATATACCGAGGCCGGTGCTCTGGACGGATTAACTCTTTCGGCCACGAGTTACACGAGAAGCGTGGCGTCACGCTGGACTCATTTCTCTTCGATGATGGATGGGACGATCACGCTTCATTGTGGAGCTTCAATCCCAGAGATTTTCCCAATGGATTCACCAAAGTGCGGCAGGCCACGGAAGTATATGGTGCGGGTCCCGGCGTCTGGATGTCGCCGTGGGGCGGCTACAGCACTCCCAAGAAAGAGCGGTTGGAGTACGGGAAGATGCAGGGTTTTGAGATCGTCGGTAACGGGTTCGCGCTCTCTGAACCGAAGTACTACGCGCGCTTCCGCGATGTTTGCTTCGACATGATTCACAAGTACGACGTCAATCAGTTCAAATTCGACGGAACGGGCAATGCCGATTCGGTCTTCGCGGGAAGCGCCTTTGACAGCGACTTCTCCGCCGCGATTCATCTGATAGAAGAACTGCGCCAGGAGAAGCCGGATATTTACATCAACCTGACGACCGGAACCTATCCCTCTCCATTCTGGCTTATGACGGCCGACTCCATCTGGCGCGGCGGAGAAGACGACGATGTGGCTGGCGTAGGCCCATACCGCGAGCGGTGGATCACCTATCGTGATGCCGATACCTACAATCGCGTGGTGAAGGCTGGGCCGCTCTATCCATTGAACTCCTTGATGTTGCACGGCATGATCTACGCGGAACGGCACAAACAACTGAGTGCGGACCCATCGAACGACTTCCGTAATGAGATTCGTTCTTACTTCGGCACCGGGACTCAGTTGCAAGAGATGTACATCACTCCTTCACTGTTGAGTACACAGAACTGGGACGATTTGGCCGAAGCGGCGAAGTGGTCGCGCGCCAACGCCGACGTCTTGAAAGATACCCATTGGGTCGGCGGCGATCCTGCATGGCAACAAGTCTATGGCTGGGCATCGTGGTCGCCCCGAAAGGCAATTCTCGTCCTACGTAACCCCAGTGATAAGCCGCAGAGTATTCAACTCGATCCGCAAACGGTGTTGGAGCTGCCGAAGGGTGCAACGAGGAGCTTCACCGCTCATAGTCCGTGGAAGGATGATACCGGCATGTCTTCGCTATCACTGCGGGCTGGCGTTTCACACACCTTCGCGCTCGCGCCCTTCGAGGTCCTGACTCTGGAACTGATTCCTCGTTCTTGATGGGTTATCAGTCGATGTCCTCTGTGAGCTCGCACAATTAAGCGTCGGGCCCAGCCACGCACAGCAGCAAATAATTGTAGAAACGTCGGTTGGAGGATTCTGTGGATATGGAGATAGATTCAAAAGTCATGGCTTGGCTTTCAGGAAATCGCACAATAGCCCGGCGTCTATTTTTGTGAAAGGCCGAGCAGAAGGCGGAGCACGTTCTCGCGGTAAACCTTCCGGAGGACGTCCTCCGGAAGATAGAGACCGTAAATGTTCCAGCGTCCCTGGCCGGACGCGTGAGTCGGGTACTCGAAGTACTCGTCATCGGTCTCGAGGAAGCGATAGTAGAGCCAATACATTTCGACTTCCGGCACAAGATCAGCGCCAAACACGATACGATCTGCAAAACGCAGAAAGAATCGGCGCGCAGCATAGGGCTGACGGCCCAACTCTGAGGCGCGCGCGCGGATGTCGACCAGTACATTCGGGTTGGCATCAAGCATGGCTGAGACGCGCTCCGGGTCTTCGCTGTTTTCGGCGATGTGCGCTCCAACGAACGTCGTCCCTGGATGCCGCTGGAAGACGCGATCGCGTTGTCGAAGCAATTCATCTTTGCTGAACTGCGCGCCGTAGAAGCTCCAGTCGGGATGGGCCGCGAGTTCCTCGTAGCGCTCGTTCTTTGAGTCTATCGGGAGGGAAAATGCCTCCGGGTCTCCTATATGAACCATCACAGGAATGCCCAGCTCTCCAGCCCGGTCGAAGATCGGGGCCAAACGATCATCATCGACGCTACGCGAAGATGTTTACTTCGTATGAGTCGCCTCGATTGCCCCATCTTGGGAAGATGAACAATACCCGCAAACCTGCCGATCTTTGGTGACAGGTCATAGACCAGCAGCCGCTACCGGATCTGCCACGGTTTTAGTGAGCATATACACCGGTTACCGCTCGCAGAAGCATTACTTAGACTCAGTGACCGAAAGCCAATGGTTGAATTTCGATTTGTTTCGGTCGCGATGAATTCAGTAATTGCCCTCCTGATCGGTCTTCCAGTTGCCTCACCGCATTGCTTACATGAGTTTCTCCAATGGGCCTCTCATCAAAGCTCTGCAACAAAATCAATGCCTGTTCGGACTGCAGGCTATGTGCAATTTCCCATGCCTTGGAGCTTGGCACGCCGCTCAAGGCAAGCCCACTAGCCAATCTGACAGTCGGAACTCCTGGAATATTCATGACGCGCTTCTCCAGAGAGCCATACACATAAAGTTTTCCGACGTTGTTTCCGAGAGACTCGGATAGTCTGATTTCCGGTGCGCAACTCAGAGGATCGTAAAGGGTCGGTTCCGCGATATATGGCCTCACACCTCTTGTGGCGAGAGGACTTTGACAGACCACTGAAAATGTTGCCCGCTCTCCTAGCTTTACCTCAAGCTCGGAAAACACCGAAGAATCCAGGCCGGCGATCGGAATACTGATAACCGCAAGATAGCTGTATGGTGTTTGATACCGGGCCTCAGTTCCATCGACTCGCCACAGATTGCCGCTCTTTAAAAATCCCTCAGCCCACTTATTCCAAAGTGAAAACGCCTCACTGGTCGGCTCTCCCGCCAACACGCGGAGGTTGGCGATGTTGTAGAGAAGACATTGGTCATCGCTATTTTGTTGTAATAAGAAAAGTGCCATCTTTAGCGGAAGATTGGCATCCGAGCAGAAGCGAATGGCACTCCCCATCAAACTATGAATGATCGCCCAGGATGGAGCGACAGATCGTCCCATCGCATTGCCATGAAGGCACTCACGAAGATTCTCCAGTGTTGTCGAGAAAATTTCGCGGAGGAAGGGGTTATCGGTTTTGCGGTACAACTCAGTCAAGCGATGCTCAATGGCCTTTGTACTCATCCCGTTCAGGTCCAAGCCACGAAGGGCGGTGGCATACTCACTTTGGGCGGTGAGATCTTCAAGAGTGGTCTCAAGGGCCTGCTTGGAATCTGAGACTCGCTTCGCATAATTGCGGAATCGAATCCACGCGAGCTTTAGGGAATACCATGGCTCCGTCTGGTTCGAGTCTGCTCTCAAGTTCATATTGCTGAGGTCAGATAACTTCACGCCAGACTCATAAGTAGCGTTTTCGAGTTCTTCTTGCGCCTCCGCAATCTTGGTCTCAATTATCTTGAAGACATCAATACCTGAATCAGACGCGCTGCTTGCTTCATGGTCCAACAGGCTTAGTTGGACCTCAATCTCATCCAACAGGGATGCCGCTCCATTCAGAATCACCTTGAAGGAGTCTTGTTCCGCTCTGGCCTGTACCTCTACTTGGGACGTGGAGATAAGCGGCATTAGGTCCTCGGCCATGGAAAGTCGCGCTTCCGGCTCTGACGTCAGTCTGTATAGTTGGATAGGCCGGTGGGCCTTGCGCTCGAGGGTATTGAGTTTTTCTGTTGTCACGAGGTGCCTGTCTTTGCAGTCCTTCAGGATGGGATAGAGCTGATCTGGTGAAAGGCCAGACGCTTCAGCCAATTCCTTGACGGTAAACTGCTGTAACCGGAGTATGGCGCTTATAGCTTTTGCGCGCCCGATGTTGTGCTTCATCGTTACCACTCATCCTGTGTTCATAGATGTGGGCCCGGGGCAAGAAGTTTCGGTGTCTAGCGACTTATCTTGCAATTCAAGAATAACAGTAGCACTCCACATAATATAGCGCCATCTCTAAGGGTGGTAACCAAAGTAATCATCTTGTCCTGATTATAGGGTGCCGGTGGTGGCATCTCGTAAACCCTCCCACAACACTTTGAGGTCGCCGGAAAAGCTTTTGATCAAGTTAAGCGAATTGTTTTGAATAGTTTCGTTAGAATCAGCTATCCAGTACAGGTAGCGGATGAACTGACGGCCGAAGTTAGGATTCGCCGGATCGTGGTAAGTCGCCAACTCCAACAGGAGATGTGGAAAAATATTCGAGAGTCTGGCTTTATACCACTCTGCGGTGGCCCGGATCCGCTCCCAGCGACTTTCCTGCCCGGATGGCGCTCCGATCGTAGACGCATGTTGAGCAAAGTCATGGTTCCATACCACCACTTTTGACGCTGTCGGCGAAAAAGCGACCGAACTCCAGTGGGCAACGCTGAACAGATATCCTTCTGAAAACTCTCTGGCCCTATCATCCCACCGAGGAAAGATGTGAGAGAGGTATTCGTGAAAAAAGTAGAATTCAAGATTCAAATAACTTAAGAGAGCTCCGTTAGGTTTGCCGAAGGCGAGAAACACGGGCCCACCTGATGACATGCAATACGTATAGGTAACTCCGGTCTGATGATTTTGAATCAACTCCAGTGCAAGAGGGCTCAGGGAATCAAGCCTTGCCTTGGCACGTGGGCCGCCCCATTTCGAAACGCAGAATGTCGCGAGGTCGAAGCCAGTTTTATTGAGGCTATTAAGATGGTCCTCGAGGTCACTATCATCTTTCCAGTCAACGATCGAATCTGCTACCAAATGCAATACAGATTGAACCTGTGGGCGATCACTAAGAAACCCGTCCTGAACAGAACGTAGTGATTTGCGAACATGAGAAGTATAAGCAGCAAAATTGGGCGCTGCTGGAAGAAGATCAAATTGCGCGACACAGCCGGAATTCAAATAATTCAGAAGACTGTACCAGTCGTAGTCGCTGTTTCGAGTGGCCTGGAGGAGAGTGGCCCAATTGTTTTGGAGAGCCCGGCCTACGGCGCATGTCGCCGAGAAGCAGCACGCCAAATGGTTTTCGTCCGTAGCAAATTTGCTCGTACCCATATCTCTCCACGTGGGTGTTTGGACAAGCTGCCTTCAGACTCTACTCGTGGCCTTGAGTTGCATGCACAGATGCGTTTTTAAGACGCTTCTTGAGCCACTCATAGATATCGGCACCTATCTTACTGCCGACGCCCGTAGCAATACCCTTAGCGATCAAGGGGCCAACCACATGAATTGCGATAACTAGTGTGGACGGATCGATGGGAAGGGTCCCGCGCTCGGTCATCGAAACCGTTACATTCCCATATCCCTTTTCGTCTTTAAGAAACGTGATGAGGTCGGGCAAAGATTCGTCAATGTCTTCCGCCATACTGGCAGAGTCTCGTTGCGGGTGATTGGACTTGATCTCATAGGTCGTTACATACGGCTGCGACTCGGTGCCAGGGGTATCCGTCATTGGCGATCTACCTCGCAATAAGGTGAATCAATCATAATGTATGCTCGGCCCGTAACCGGGAACTACTCACGCAGCGTTCAACAGAATGTGGGAATTTTTGCGGGAAACATGATGCAACAACGTGGGTAATAGTGAGCAAAACGAGCAATGAAAAAACGTCCATCCGTGCGGCAAATCATGTGTAAGTTTCTGAAAATGTTGATGTTTAGGAAAGAAGTGGGCGTGGAGGACCGCGTAGTTCGTAATAAGGCAATGGTGAGCAGGACGAGGGTAGCGTCCGCGAGAGAGATGGGATCGTTGGGAGTCAGGCCGTAGAGTATGGATTTGACGAGGCGGCCGAGGGTAGGGCGGCGGCGACAGCCTGCGGCGATTCCTAGAACGGTGAGCCAAGCGCTCTCGCGGATGACCATGACGCGGACGCGCGCGCTGGGCTCCGAACTTGCCACTGCTCGATGAGTGCACTAGAGATTTAGCAACAATTGACAGCGTGTAGGAAGGACAATCGAATTAGAACTCCCGAAGATGGGGCGCCCAAGTTTTAGATATGGACCACCCGTCTTGAGGACAGGAAGTCGCAGCCAAGAGTCTCATGGAGAATCTGACTCGCATGGGCCTCACGATTCTTTGCCTCTTCCCGTTCATGATCGAACCCAGGTTGGCTTCGCACCCCGGCGAAGGCGGCATCCTGCTCCAGAGCGCGGGATGACGAGAAGCCTGCTCGACGTGCACGTTGCAGCATTTCAACAGCAGCAGGCGCCACATTCAGCATAGCTAAGTGACGAGCGAAGTAGAACAGCAACTCTGGTTCGTGGGGGACTTCCGTGTGCTCTATGATCGCGATCGCTTCCTCACTCTTCCCCTCCAGAACTGCCAATAGGGAAGCCATGAGTCCGAGCATGAGCGGCGACAGCCCTGGGTCAGGCAGTCTCTCGCGGAGAACGGTTATTGCATGCCCTGTGTCCCCCATGGCCGCCCATGTTGCAGCGTCCATATAGTAGCGCTTGCCGACGTAGGTCTCGAAGACTCTCTCGTACTCGCCTTGCAGAAAATGCGTGTGAGCGATGCTTGTGCTCACTGTAGGGTCGAGAGCGATCGCCCGTTCGTGCGCGACGAGAGATTCTTCCAGGAGTCCACAAAAGCGGAAGACCTGAACTAAGCCCGCATAGGTTCCAGGTTCTTCTCCATGCTGCTTCAGGCGGGCGGCCAGGCGTGTCATCGCCTCCAAAGCCTGCCCTAAGTCAGCTTGCAATTGCGTGTAGAAATGGTGGGCGCAGGCCAAGTCCGGATCAATCGCGAGCGCCCTGCGAAAAGCTGTCTCCGCGAGGTCGAGATTGATTGATTGGCCATCTTTGAACTTTTCCAACATACGGCAGCAGCGCCCAAGCCATGCCCAGGCCGGCGCGAAATTCGGATCGTTTGCCAGACACAACCAGAACAGATCGCGAGCCTGGAAGATTGATTCCGGCGATCGCTCTGCTGCGAGTTCTTTTCCGCGAACAAAGCTTGCATAAGCGGCTTGCCGTACTCCTGGCTCACCCAGAACCGGCAAGGTGAATCTATACCCATATTTTGAGACTGTCTGGATTGCGTCCCGGCCCAGGATCTTCCGCAACATCACGATGATATTGGTGAGATTAGTTTCCTCTACGTGGATGTCGGGCCAGAGCGACTGAATGATCTCTTGTCGCAACACTAGGCTCCCGTGATTACGCACCAACAAATAAATGGCATCGAAAGCCTTCGGAGGCAAGGGTACGCTGGTCGCGCTTTGACGAAGCCTGCGCTCGGATGGGAAGAGCGAAAACTCACCGAAGCGGTAGGCGCCATCTTCCATCGTTTGATTTTACTTTGATTTTCACTGCATTTTCCGCATGAGCGTTTGATCTGCATACGAGGTTATGATCCCCACATGATTCGAGAAACCGATTCCGAGCCGCGTGGAGGATGCTATGACCAGCTCAATAACTCAAAGCACACAGATCATTGAAGATTATCTTCACGCACTCAGCGGGCAGACAAAGACAGATGAACTTGTCGCCCAGTTTGTCAGCGACCCGGCCCTTGTGGAACACATTCGCGCGGTAGAAGCCGCTTTTCCAGCTTATGAACTCATTGCCCACCAGTTCATCGCCGAGGAGAACCTGGTAGCGATGCGAGGTACATTCCGGGGAGTTCACCGGGGTATATTTGCGGGCATCGAGCCTACTGGTAAGACTGTATCGTCTGGCTTGATGATTTTTTACCATATAGACGATGGGCGCATCGCGGCGCACTGGTTGCAGATCGACATAACCGGCCTCATGGATCAGTTGACTCAGCGCACCGACTTGCATCTGGACGTGAACCTCCTAAACCAAGCTAATACCTTGGTGGCAGCTTCAAACGTTTAGGAATGATTCGGAATGGCTTGTTATCTCGGAGAACTACTCTTGCAGCGGCATTCAATCGATAGGGCCAAACTGGTATGGACGTTTCGCCACGGCCCGTAAAGGCTCTTCTCGGTAACTAGTTAATAACAAATCTGTCACGTAGCAGATTGAAGAGAGGCGACGCGAGGAACCGCGGTCGATTCCCTCCCAAACGAAAGGAAAGGAGCGCAAATATGCCGTCAGATGTTCGTATTCACCGTCCTGCAATCGGACCGCCGCCTACACGTGTCCAGCCGGGAGGCCCCAGCGGGTGTGGTGTAGCTCCGTCGAAATACTCCCCGTTAGGATCTCTGCTTAAGAAGGTGATTCCGGACGGAGAGCTCATTTCATTGTTCATCGGAGACTTCGGGGCAGGCGAAACCACAGCCATGAACGCCTACTTGACTGGATTGGCCGCCTATATTTCTGGAAAGGCTCCGGAACAGCCGGCAGGAACGAATCCAACCGTTCGTCAGTATGGTGTCCAAAGCGCCACCTTAACAGGGAGTGTTGCTCTACCAGCCTTGGGCTGGAGTGGGTGGACACCAATGGGTGGCACGAGCAAATCACTCGCCGTTGCAAAGAATGCCGATGGACGACTCGAAGTCTTCTGTTTGAACTCTGTGGGCGAATTGTGGCACATCTGGCAGGGCAAACCTAACGGGACATGGGGAGCCTGGTCACCTCTCGGCGGCACGAGCACATCCCTCGCAGTGGACAACGGAGCCGACGGATCAATTCAGGTGTTTTGTTTGAACACGGTTGGTGAGCTATGGAGCATTCAGCAGACTGGTCCCAATGGGAATTGGAGCGGGTGGACACCGATGGGAGGCACGAGCAAATCACTCGCTGTTGCAAAGAATGCCGATGGACGGCTCGAGGTCTTCTGTTTGAACTCTGTGGGCGAATTGTGGCACATCTGGCAGGGCAAACCTGACGGTACATGGGGAGTCTGGTCACCGCTCGGTGGTACGAGCACATCTCTCGCAGTGGGCAACGGAGCCGACGGATCAATTCAGGTATTTTGTTTGGATCCGCTTGATATCCTCCGGAACATTCAACAGACCGGTCCCAATGGGAATTGGAGTGGATGGACGATTATGGGCCAGCAAAATATAAAATCACTCGCCGTTGCAAAGAATGCCGATGGACGGCTCGAACTCTTCGGTTTGGACTCTACAGGCGAACTGTGGCACTACGGGCAGGGTACACCTAACGGGGCATGGGGAACTTCGTCATCTCTCGGCGGCACGAGTATTGGAGGTGTTCTGCTTAAAATTCGGTCGGTGAGCTTTGGCATATCAGCCAGTTAGTGCCTAACGCTGTTCCGTCGCAAGCGTCTGACGGAGACTTCGCCTCATTCATCAGTGCACTCCAGAAGAACAACCTTCTTGCCCAGTTTGATGGATCGAATATCTTTTTGATATTCACAACTGGAATTACTTTCAAGAACGAAGATTCGACAGCCAACTATGGTGTGGCTCCTAATGGCTGGTGTGCTTATCACGGCGATTGGAGTTCTATTTTTGGCGATGGCTACTACGCGCTGATCCCGAAGCCAGTTCCAGGTATAGCCTGCTGTTCGAATGACCAGGCAGCGTGGCAAAGTATCACTTCGCATGAGATACAGGAGTGGCTGACCGATCCAGATGGTGCCACTGGCTGGCGAGTAGGACTGGGAGGTGATGAAGGTGGCGATGAGTGTAGCTTTATCGAATTTACGCTGTCATTCGGAACTGTTCAGGCGTTCGCCGACAATAAAAACCAAGCCTGTTCAATCTTCAGCTGACGACAACCGAAGGTGACAGGCGGTCACAAAGTAGCTAATGCGCTAAAGGAGGAGACACAATGTTGTGTAGCATAGCAGCCACAAGAGATGCCAATGGCCAGATCGAGATATTCGGGATGGGTTCGGACGCTGCGCTGTGGCGCATCTTTCAGACCGCACCAAACGGAGGCTGGAGTGCTTGGGGCGCCATCTCCGCGGGCGTGCAAATCATGAGTCCGCTGGCTGCGGTTCAGAATCAGGACGGGCGGATCGAGATATTTGGGATAGGTTCGGGCGGTTCGCTGTGGCGGATCTTTCAGACTGCTCCCAACGGGGACTTGAGCATGTACCCATGGAATAGCCTTAGCTCTATAGCGGGCGATGTGGAAGTGCAAATCACGAGTCCCCTGGCTGCTGTTCAGAATCAGGATGGGCGAATCGAGATATTCGGGATGGGTTCGGACGGTTCGCTGTGGCAGACCTTTACTCCCATTCTCATCGATGATGGCTGGAACGCTTGGGGCGCCATCTCCGCGCCGGTTGTGCAAATCATGAGTCCGCTAGCAGCGATTCAGAATCAGGATGGGCGGATCGAGATATTCGGGATGGGTTCGGACGCTGCGCTGTGGCATATCTTTCAGACCGCACCCAACGGAGGCTGGAGCGCTTGGGACGCCATCTCCGCGCCGGCCGTGCAAATCATGAGTCCGCTGGCTGCGATTCAGAATCAGGATGGGCGGATTGAGATATTCGGGATGGGTTCGGACGCTGCGCTGTGGCATATCTTTCAGACCGCACCCAACGGAGGCTGGAGCGCTTGGGACGCCATCTCCGCGCCGGCCGTGCAAATCATGAGTCCGCTGGCTGCGATTCAGAATCAGGATGGGCGGATTGATATATTCGGGATGGGTTCGGACGCTGCGCTGTGGCACATCTTTCAGACCGCACCCAACGGAGGCTGGAGCGCTTGGGGCGCCATCTCCGCGCCGGCCGCGCAAATCATGAGTCCGCTGGCTGCGATTCAGAATCAGGATGGGCGGATCGAGATATTCGGGATGGGTTCGGACGCTGCGCTGTGGCACATCTTTCAGACCGCACCCAACGGAGGCTGGAGCGCTTGGGGCGCCATCTCCGCGCCGGCCGCGCAAATCATGGGTGCGGCATAGTATCGCAACTTTCACGACCGCGAGCGGCGATGGAATCATCCTAAGTTTCGGATGTGTTGTCGGCCATTAGGAAGTGTCGGTTCTTTCCGGCTTGCGCGTGACGGGAAAGCTACTCACGCAGCGATCGACAGAATGTGGGAATTTTGCGGGAAACATCATGCAACAACGTGGGTAATAGTGAGCAAAACGAGCAAATGAAAAAAGCGTCCATCCGTGCGGGCAAAACATGTGTAAGTTTATGAAAATGTTGGCGTTTAGAAAAGAAATGGGCGTGGAGGACAGCGTAATTCGTAATCAGTAGGTCAGCGGTTCAAATCCGCTCATCGGCTCCATTTATTTTCAATGACTTAGAGTAGTTTGGAACGCCTACAGAGCTTTAGATCAACTGATTCCTAATCAGCATGACTTCGGAATAACGCTCCTATTTTGAGAAAGATGTACTTTATTTTAGTTTGTTCCAAACTCCCACAAATGTTCCCACATTCGAGCAGCAGTAGGCTATCCCCAAGGTTTCCCTTTGGGTCTTGAGATCCAGATATCACATAGACAGAGAGTGAGTTTCTTACGACAAATCTATCGTCTTCCGTTCGCGCGGAGGCTCTTAGGTAAGGTCTGTCCGAGGGAGGTTATAGGTTGTCGATTAGGTTGATGGGCCCTTCGGGTGCGGCGACCTAGCGTATAAGGGCGTGGCCGACTTACGTCGTGACTCCTGCTGCCTTTCTAGTGAAAGGAAGCAGCAAGTAAAGAGCATCAACCTTCTCGGCCTTCAGCCTCGGCAATCCATCCGCGACGCAACGCCTCGGACGGAACGCTGGATAGGTAAGGCTTGATGTCGAGGATGGGTGTTCCATCGAGCATGTCGATCCCTCGAACGTGCAGTAATCCGTTTTCACGGCGAAGCAGCTCGACGACGGTAAGGCCGACCGGGTTTGGACGGCGCGGCGATCGAGTGGCAAACACACCGTGCGGCCGATCATCAAAATGCGGCGTGCCGAGCAAATCGAAGCCGTGAGAGCGGTCGAAGGCCCAGATTACCATGAGATGAGAGAAGCCCTCAATGTCGGTGAGCCCAAGTTCGAATTCATGCAAGATCCGGAGGATGCCTTCTGCTTCGTGCTTCGTACCAAGGCCCTTCGGGATCGCAGCTGTATCTTTGTAGGGACTGTCCACAAATCCAATCGCCTGCGGCGTAAACATTTGACCCCCTGTGCCTCCGCTTCCAATCCTAAGCGTTCGCAGTCTGCGGCATCCGTTGTGCACGCATTAGTCTCGTGCCTTGGCTTGACGTACCATCTCGACTAGCACCGCACGAGTGTCCTGCGGGGTAGCGACCTCGTGGAGGAAGTTGATGCGAGCACCCTTTACCCCGTTCGTCGTCTTCAACCTGAGTGAAAAGCCCAAGCGATCGACCGAAGTCATTGTCGCCTCGGTCGCTTCGATTCCTGCATGCGACCCGGCGAGCAGGATCATCGCATCGACATGGTCAGCGTTCATGTGAGCGAGAATGCCAGGTGCGGCCTCGGCTAACGGATCAGGGGCTGCGTGTTCGTATTCCCGAGCTTCGACCCATCCCATTACGCCAAAGCCACCGACGTAGTAGAGATCGATGGGCTGGAGCCGGAAGAAGTTGAAATCGGAAAAATCGACCCAGTAGCGGCTATTCTCGTGGCGAGCCAGGTATCTCTCCCGAACGTCAGCCACATCATTCTCAGGTACAGGTTCAGCATTGCCGATCAGGGTTGCTCGGGCAGCTCCAAGAGCATCACCGTCGGCCCCTGGTTGTCCGACGAACAGGCTGCATCGGGAGTCCGCCTTCAGATTCTGGGTGTGCATAGCCATATTGCTGATGAGGAAGATGGGCCGCCCGAAAGAATCGAGCGCGAAGGGCATCAGCGAACCGAAGGGATAACCCGCAGGCTTGCGGGAAATGGTCGACAGGGTGGCAACAGAGGCTAGTGACATGAGGGTACGGATGCGCTCGGCGTGGCTTGGTTCCGGCAGTTGCGGCATCGCTGGCCCTGTGAACGCGTGCCGGCGTGTTGCAGGTTCGGTCGGCGACATAGGCTTCCTCTCTTTCTCCTATGGTAACGGTTGTTCCAACGCATCACGAATCGCTCATTGAGAGCGCAGGGATGATCGCAACCATTAGTCCTCAAAAACGCCCATTGTGGCGGTGACCCGATTTCGAAGAGGTTTCCTGAGATTCGAGTCACGATGCCGACTTCACTGGACCGCCGATTTAACATCGGCAAACGTGCCAGACGCAACCTCAGCGATTCGTCTTTGCGCAGGCCGAGTCTTTCGCTTTCGCAGCAATCCTTATTCTTGCAGCGTGCTTTCAAGAAATAGGCAAGCCCTAAGGCCGCCGCATTTCGTACTTTTCTCTGGACCGTTCAGCACCAGTTTTCAATGCTTCCACGTCCACTCCGGTCCTCGAAAGAGAATTCCTGCGCCAAGCCGAAATTGGTTTTGTCTATCGCCTTGAAGGTTTCTGAGTTCGGAATAGAAGTAGTCGGCTTGGACAGCTCGGATCCAAACGTGTTTGGAGACGGCTATGTCGAGGCCTCCACCGACCGTGAGTGCAAAGGAGGTGTCGTAGCTCGCGGGCAACTTGCCTACAGGCGCCGGGAAGTAGCCGTCGAAACCGTGCACGCCACCAAACAGGGCCTGTCCGAAGGGTTGGAAGCGGGTATGGTTAGAGACACGCATCCTCAAACCGCCCATACCGTAAAAGAGGCTTAGACCGGTGTTGAATCGTGGGATGTGGTCGGAAGTGTGGCCTCCCGCCTCGACAACAGCCGAGAAGTTGCGCCACACCGGCACAGAGAAACCGCCCAACCCTCCATTCATCCAGAAACAACCGCAGCCTCCGACAGGCGCGTTGGCGTACATCCCGCTGAAGGTGGCATAGGCGTCGATAGTGTTGGAGGGCCGCTGCGCCAGCCCTGTCAGGGAGAGCAACGAAAGCAACGCGCAGACGAAGACACGAGTCAGCTTGTTCATCGCTCCTCCTATTGAACGGTGAGAGTTACAGTGCTGCTGTTCGCCACATTTCCGCTGGTGGCGGTGATAGTGATTGTGTAGGTCTGCTGAGGTTGGTTGAAGTAACCTCCCGCTCCGCAGCCTGAGATAGTTCCGAAGGAAGTCAAGCCAAGCAGCAGCCACAGCAACAGCCGTGGCGGCCTCGCTCGGGTGCGCCTCAAAAGTGCAATCGGCAACAGCAGTACCGCAACTGCGAATGGCGTCTTCGAGATGCGGCGTAACGCTGCACTCTGTTTAGGCACGCTGACGGTGAAGGTGGAAGTTGCTCCAGCGGAGCCGGGAGTCAGGGTGGTGGGTGCGAAGGTGTAGCTTGAGCCGAGGGGCAGATTCGTTGCCGTCAGTGTGACCACATTGTTGAAGGCCCCGTTCACGGGGGTGACGGTGATGCTGTAGCTCGCCGACGCTCCCGGAGGAATCAACTGCGGTCCCGTAGTTGAAGCAACGGCGAAGGTAGGCGGTAGAGTCGACACCGCCTGTGTTATCACCTGTGAGACAGCGCTTGAAGTGGCGCCGCTGTAGGTCGCATCACTGCTATACACCGCCGTGATCGAATGGGTTCCCACGGACAGCGTCGTGGTCGAGAAACTCGCCGTACCGCCGGACACTGTCCCGGTGCCCAGAACTGTCGTTCCGTCAAGAAACTGTACTGTGCCTGTCGCTCCCGCGGGTACCGTCGCGGTGAAGGTTATGGAAGTGCCTGCAGGTGCTGGATTGCGCGACGATGCTACAGTCACGATCGTCGCGGTTTTGTTCACTACTTGCGCCAGCGCCGGAGAAGTCACACCGTTGTAGTTCGCATCACCGCCATACACCGCGGTGATCGAGTGCGTTCCAACCGACAGCGTCGTAGTCGCGAAGCTCGCCGTGCCATTCGATACGGTCACCGCGCCCATCGCCGTTGTTCCATCCATGAAGGTCACTGTTCCGGTGGCGCCTGCGGAGAGCGTCGCGGTGAACGTGACTGATGCCGCAGGCGTCGATGGATTCTGCGATGAGGCCGCCGTCACCGACGGAGTTCCCTTGCTCACCGTCAGGATACCGTTCACGAAAGCGATCGAGTAGTTGGCGGAGCTGAGACCTCCGGTAATCGATACCGGATAAGTTCCCACCGGCGAGGTCACCGTTGCGGTCGTCGAGTAGACCGGCACGCCGGTCACTGCCGCGGCATACGTGTCACCGTTGACCAGCGTTCCCGAAACGGTATAGCTGAACGCCGGGTTACCTTGCCCGTACTGACGACTCGTGTTCGTCACCGTAATCGTAAGCGCTGCCCCGCCGCCCGGACCGGTACGCTTTGCTACGGTTACGGTCGCCGCTGAACTCGTACTTGCCGCATAGTTCCCGTCGCCCTCATAGGAGGCCGTGATGGTGTTTGTTCCCACACTCAGTGTCGAGGTGGACAATGTCGCCACCCCGCCGGATACCGTAGCTGTGCCCAGCACCGTGGAACCGTTGGAGAAGACGACTGTTCCGGTTGCATTAATCGGAGCTACCGTCGCCGTCAGAGTGACCGGATCGCCATACTGCGTCGCGGTGACGCTCGTGGTCAACGCCGTCGTTGTGGCGGCGTTCACAATTGTCAGCGTTCCAGGCACAAAGGTCAGCGTATAGTTCTGACTCACCAGACCGCTTACGTTGATCGGGAAGGTCGAACCCACTGGAGAGTTCGGAGAGTCCGCCACACTGTAAACCGGAACTCCGGTCACCGCCGTGGCATAGGTATCTCCGTTCACCAGCGTGCCCGAAACGACATACGCAAACTCTGGATTCGCGGTCCCGTACTCACGGCTTTCGTTTAACACCGTCACGGTCAGCAAGGAACCTGGAGCGGTATTCTTCGCCACCGTCACCGTCGCTGGTCCGCTCATACTGCTCGCATAAGTCGCGTCGCCGTTATAGGTCGCCGTGATCGTATGCGTGCCCGCATTCAATGTCGTCGTACTCAGGGTCGCGACACCGCCTGTCACCGCGCTTTGACCCAGAAGCACCGAACCGTCGTAGAAGCTCGCGGTGCCCGTCGCGCCTGAGGTGACCGTCGCCGTCAGAGTCACCGGATCGCCGTACTGCGGCGAGCTCGGAGAGGTTGCCAGCGTCGTTGACGACAAGGACGGCACCACCGTCAAAGTGCCGGGAACGAACGCAAGCACATAGTTTTGGCTCGTCAGTCCCGATACCGTAATTGCAAAGGTGCCCGCCGTCGTTCCGGCGGTCGTTGAGTACGTCGGCGTGCCCGTCACTGCGGTGGCAGGGGTGTCACCGTTGACCAGATCGCCCGCAACAGTGTGACTGAACGGCGGGTTCGCCTCGGACGTCGTCCGCGTCGCATCGTTGACCGTCACGGTCAACGATGCTCCCCCGCCAGCGCCCGTCCGTTGCGTCACCGTCAGTGTCACCGGGTTGCTCGCGCTCGCGGGAAAACTCACGTCCCCGGTATAGGTAGCCGTGATCGTATGCGTGCCCGCGCTCAGTGTGCTCACTGAAAACACCGCCGTAGCACTGTTATCCAACGACGCCGTGCCCAGCAGGGAGGTGCCCTCGTGGAAGCTCACCGTGCCCGTTGCCCCGGCCGTAGGTCCGACGACTGCCGTCAGCACCGCAGGCTCACCATACATCACCGTCGTCGGACTCACGATCAGCGTCGTCGTTTCCCCCGCCGCTGGTGTCACGGTCAGCGTGCCGTTGACGAAGGTGAAGATGTAGTTGTTGTTCGTGGCAAGGTTTCCTGGAGCCGCAGTGATGGGATATGTCCCTGCAGGGGAGACCGTCGTTGCCGTCGTCATCAGGCTTGGTGATCCCGTAACCACTGACTCCTGTGTGTCGCCGTTCACAAATCCGGTAATCGTGCTGGTGAACGCAGGATTTGCCGTCCCATAAGAACGGCTGGCGTCGTTCGCCGTCACGGTCAGCGTCGCCTTGTTCACGACCTGAGATACCGGGGTTGAGACCACGCCGCTGTAATTGGTATCTCCCCCATACTGCGCTGTGATCGAATGCGTGCCTCCTGCGAGCGTACTGGTCGTCAAAGTAGCAACGCCATTGCTAATCGTTCCCGTTCCTAGGACCGTCGCCCCCTCGTGGAAAGTTACGGTTCCGGTTGCTCCGGACGTGACCGTCGCCGTAAGGGCCACGGTAGCACCGAAGGTCGATGGGTTCAGTGAGGACGCCAGGGTCACGGTGCTGGTGGTCATGTTCACGGTTTGGGTTAGCACCGCTGAAGTGGAACCGTTGTAGTTGGAGTCCCCCCCATACTGCGCTGTGATCGAATGCGGGCCCCCTGCAAGCGTACTAGTCGTGAGAGTAGCCACGCCGCCGCTGCTAATCGTTCCCGTTCCGAGGACCGTCGGCCCTTCGTGGAAGGTTACGGTTCCGGTTGCTCCGGATGTGATCGTCGCCGTAAAGATCACGCTGGCACCGAACGTCGATGGATTCAGCGAAGAAGTCAAAGCGACGGTGCTGGCGGTCATGTTCACGGTTTGGGTTAGCGCCGCTGAAGTTGAACCGTCGTAATTGGTATCTCCCCCATACTGCGCTGTGATCGAATGTGTGCCCACTGCAAGCGAACTCGTCGTCAGAGTGGCGACACCACTGCTAATGGTTCCTGTGCCCATGGATGTGGTGCCGTCGTGAAAAGTCACTGTACCAGTCGCATCCGTCGGAAGCGTGGCTGTGAAGATCACACTGGCATCAAATGTCGATGGATTGAGCGAGGAGGCTAGAGCGACGGTGCTGGTGGTCATGTTCACGGTTTGGATTAGCGCCGCTGTAGTGGAACCGTTGTAATTGGTATCTCCCCCATACTGCGCCGTGATCGAATGTGTGCCCACTGCAAGCGAACTGGTCGTCAGGGTTGCGATTCCACTGTTGATGGTCCCGGTGCCGATGGACGTCGTTCCATCCATGAAGGTTACGGTTCCGGTGGCGCCCGCAGAGAGCATCGCCGTCAAAGTCACAGAAGTGCCGTAGGTTGATGGATTCAGCGAGGATGCTACAGTCACGGTCGGAGTTCCCTTGTTTACCGTCAGGGTGCCGTTCACGAAGGCGAGAGAGTAGTTGGCCGAGCTCAAACCTCCGGTAATCGATATCGGATAAGTCCCCACCGGCGAGGTCACGGTCGCTGGCGTAGAGTAGACGGGCACGCCGGTCACTGCCGTGGCATACGTGTCCCCATTGACTAGCGTGCCCGAGACGGTATAGCTAAACGCAGGGTTACCCTGCCCATACTGACGACTTGCGTCCGTCACCGTAACCGTAAGCGCTGCCACGCCACCCGGCCCAGTTCTCGGTGTCACGGTTACGGTCACCGCTGAGCTAGTACTTTCCGCAAAGTTCCCGTCGCCCTCATAGGACGCCGTCATGGTGTATGTTCCCACACCCAGCGCCGAGGTCGACAACGTTGCTGTCCCACCAGATACCGTAGCAGTGCCCAGCGCCGTGGAACCGTTGGAGAAGACGACGGTTCCGGTTGCGCTACTCGGAGCTACCGTTGCCGTCAGGGTGACCGGATCGCCATATTGGGCTGAGGTCACGCTCGTAGCCAGCGCTGTCGTTGTGGGGGCAGTCACGATCGTCAGGGTTCCAGGAACAGTGGTCAGCGTATAGTTCTGACTCACCAAACCGCTTACGTTGATCGGGAAGGTTGAACCCACCGGAGAGGTCGGAGTGTCCGTCGAAGTATAGACCGGAACTCCGGTCACCGCCGTGGCATACGTATCTCCGTTCACCAGCGTGCCCGAAACGATATGCGCAAACTCCGGATTCGCGGTCTCGAACTCACGGCTTGCGTTTTCAACCGTCACCGTCAGCGCGGGACCTCCGCCCTCAGCCGTCTTCTTCGCCACTGTCACCGTCGTTGGCCCGCTCGTGCTGCTGGCATACGTAGCATCGCCGTTGTAGATCGCGGTGATCGTATGCGTTCCTGCATTCAATGTCGTCGTGATTAATGTCGCCACGCCGCCGGTTACCGTGCCCTCGCCCAGAAACACCGAACTATCGTAGAAACTCGCAGTGCCCGTCGCGCCTGAAGTCACCGTCGCCGTCAGGGTCACCGGATCGCCGTACTGCGATGCGTTCGGAGAGGCTGCCAGCGTCGTCGTCGACGAGGACGGCACCACCGTTAAAGTGCCGGGAACGAACGCAAGCGTATAGTTCGCGCTTGAAAGGCCTGTTACCGTGATCGCAAAGGTGCCCGCCGTCGTTCCCGCCGCCGTCGAATAAGTCGGCGTGCCCGTCACCGCGGTGGCATAGGTATCACCATTGACCAACTCGCCCGCCACAGTGTGGCTGAACGGCGGGTTCGCTTCCGTCGTTGTCCGCGTCGCATCGTTGACGGTTACGGTCAACGCAGTTCCCCCGCCAGGACCCGTTAGCTGCGTCACCGTCAGTGTCACCGGGTTGCTCGTGCTCGCAGGAAAGTTCACGTCTCCGTTATAGGTCGCCGTGATCGTATGCGTGCCCACGTTCAGTGTGCTTACCGAGAACACCGCTGTAGTACTGCCATCCAACGACGACGTCCCCAGCAGGGTGGCGCCCTCGTGGAAGCTCACCGTGCCCGTCGCCCCGGACGGAGGTCCCACGACTGCCGTCAGTACCGCAGGGTCCCCATACATCACCGTCCCAGGGTTCACACTCAGTGTCGTTGATGGCCCGGTCGTTGCCATGTCCACTGTCTGCGTCAGTACGAGCGAATTCGCTCCGTTGTAGTTACTGTCTCCGCTGTACACCGCAGTGATCGCATGCGAACCCGCCACCAGCGTCGAGGTCGCGAAGGTGGCCGTGGTGCCGGAGATCGGCACCGCACCGCTGATCGCCGTGCCGTTATCTTCGAAAGTTGCCGTCCCCGTGGCTCCCGCCGGCACGGTCGCCGTAAAGGTCACAGAAGTGCCGTAGGTCGATGGGTTCAGCGAACTCACCACCGTCACCGCTGCTACTCCACCCGACCCAGGCGTCCCCTTAGTCACTGTCAAGGTGCCGTTGACGAAGGTGAAGGTGTAGTTGGCTGCAGCCAGCGTCCCCAGCGCCGCAGCGATCGGATAGGTCCCTGCAGGGGAGGCCGTCGCCGCCGTCGTGGTCAGACTTGGTGCTCCCGTAACCGCCGACGCCTGCGTGTCGCCATTCACAAAGCCCGTGATCGTGCTGGTGAAGGCAGGGTCTACTACTCCATAAGCACGGCTGGCGTCGTTCGCCGTCACGGTTAGGGATGCCTTGTTCACCGTCAGCGTGGCGTTGACGAACGTGAAGGTGTAGTTCGCCGCAACCAGCGTCCCCAGCGCCGCAGTGATCGGATATGTCCCTGCAGGGGAGGCCGTCGTTGCCGTCGTAGTCAGACTTGGTGCTCCCGTAACCGCCGACGTCTGCGTGTCGCCATTCACGAAGCCCGTAATCGTGCTGGTGAAGGCGGGATTTGCTGTTCCATAAGGACGGCTGGCGCTGTTTGCCGTCACGGTCAGCGTCGCCATGTTCACCACAAGAGTGACACTTGCCGTCGCAGTCATGTAGTTGGTCGTGTCGGTCGGCGTAAAGGTGACGTTTAGGGTCTGTGTTCCTGCGTTCAGCACCACTCCCATAGCCGGACTGTACGCAAAGGTTCCGGGCACATTTGCCGTCGCGTTGAGTTGGGTGGCGCTCAACGCTGTTCCATAACTGATCGCCGCGGGATTCGCCCACGTAATCACAGGGGTCGCCTTTGATACCACGAAAGGTACGGCTGGCGAAGTACTGGCCACGAAATTCGTGTCGCCGGCGTAGCTGGCCGCCAGGCTGTCGGTGCCCGCAGGAAGACTTGTAATATTGAGCGTCGCGACGCCGGAGGTCACGGTACCCGTACCGATCTCCGCACCGTTACTGAAGAATGTCACCGTCCCGGTCGGAGTAAGGGAGCCCACTGGAAATAGAGGCGTCGAGCTTATTGTTGCTGTAAGCACTACCGCCTGCCCGAAGGTGCTTGTAGTCGGTACCGCCGTCAGCGCCAGCGTCGTCGTTACCTGCGCCGCCGTCAGGGGAATTGTGAGGGAGATACTGCCGCCGAAGTTCGTGTCGCCGGGATAGCTCGCGTTGACGTCGCGCGTTCCACTGCCAACAATGTTCACTCCGGTCAGCTCAGCCGTCGCCGTCTGCGTCACCTGGTTCAGGAGAATGCTCACATTGTTAGCAGTGCGATTCGGCACCACCAGATCCGCGATGCCGTCCCCATTGAAATCACCCACCGCAACGCCGTTGGGACTATTACCCACCGCAACTGGTGATCCTGGAGCCGGCGCAAACCCGCCACTGCCGTCTCCCAGCAGAATGCTCACATTATTACTAGTTTCATTCGGCACCGCCAGGTCCGCGATGCCATCCCCGTTGAAGTCACCTATTGCAACACCTTGGGGACGAGAACCCGCCGCAACTGGTGACCCCGGAGCCGGCGCGAATCCGCCACTGCCGTCTCCAAACAGAATGCTCACATTGTTACTACTGCTATTCGCCACCGCCAGGTCCGCGATGCCGTCCCCATTGAAGTCACCGGTTGCAACGCCGGCGGGAGCACTGCCCGCCGCAACGGGCGACCCCGGAGCCGGCGCGAACCCGCCACTGCCGTCTCCCAGCAGAATGCTCACACCAGTACTACTACTAGCACTTGACACCGCCAGGTCCGCGATGCCGTCCCCGTTGAAGTCACCTATTGCAACACCAGAGGGGGAAGAACCCTGCGCGACAGGTGACCCCGCAGACGGCGTGAACCCGCCACTGCCGTCTCCCAGCAGGATGATCACATTACCAGAATTCGCCACCGCCAAGTCCGCGATGCCGTCCCCATTGAAGTCACCGGTTGCAACAGCAACCGGAAAAGGACCCCCCGCGAGTGGTGACCCTGGTGCCGGCGCGAACCCGCCACTGCCGTCTCCCAGCAAGATGCTCACATTAGCAGTACCGGAATTCGTCACTGCCAGGTCAGCGATGCCGTCCCCATTAAAGTCACCGGTTGCAACAGCGGTGGGACCAGCACCCGTCGCAACTGGTGACTCCGGAGCCGGCGCGAACCCGCCACTGCCGTCTCCCAGCAAGATGCTCACATTGTTATTACTGCCATTCGTCACCGCCACATCCGCGATGCCGTCCCCATTGAAGTCACCTATTGCAACAGCGGTGGCGCTAGTACCGACCTTAATCGGCGACCCTGAAGCATTCGTGAAATTCAGGGGCGTCAGTGTTGCCGTCCCCAGCGGCGCTGTTCCCAACACACTGTTGCTGTTCGTTGTGTCCAGGAACGATACGGTTCCCGTTGGGGCCGGCGGCGTAAAGCTGCCCGTGCCCACCACCGTTGCCGTAAGCGTGTAGTCTCCCGCACTCCCGCTCGAAGCAAGAGACGTCGTCGAAAAGTAGGACACCGTCAATGCCTGCGCTGTCGAACTGCTCGTCGCATTTGTCTTCGTCCCAGCAAAGACTGCGAGGAAATTGTGGCTGCCGCTCCCAGGGACAAACTTCAGAACCGCAGTCCCGGCACTGGTCAACTGCGCCGTGCCCACGACCGCCAGACCCTTGCACAGTGCCACCGTCGTCGCGTCGCAGAAGGTTACACGCCCGGGATGAACCGGTGTTGCACCTGCCGAAACAGTTGCGGTCAACATCACCGCGGTCTTCGCAGGAACTGGCGAGGTCGATGGAGATACCGCCAGAATAGTAGTTGTTGCCGCAAGTGGCTGGATCACCACAAAAGACGTCGATGGCGAAGTGCTCGCGACGAAGTTCGTGTCACCGGCGTAGACCGCTGTCAGGCTGCTTGTCCCTACAGGCAGAGTAGTCACGCTGAGCGTGGCTACACCAGACGCTAGTGTCCCTGTTCCCAGTGAGGTGGCTCCGTTCAAGAAGCTCACCGTCTGGCCGTTCGTCGTAATCGATCCCGTGGACGACGGACTCAGCGTCGCGGTCAGAACGACCTGCTGCCCAAAGGTGCTCGTCGTCGGGACCGCAGTCAGGGCCAACGTCGTCGTCACCTGCGTCGCCGTCAGGGGAATCGTTGTCGAGGTGCTGGCGCTGAAGTTCGTGTCCCCGGGATAGCTTGCGTTGACATCGTGTGTCCCACTGCCAACGATGTTCACCCCGGTCAGCTCAGCCGTCGCCGTCTGCGTCACGTGGTTCAGCAGAATGTTCGCATTACTAGCACTGCTGTTCGGCACCACCAGATCCGCGATGCCGTCCCCATTGAAATCTGCAACGGCTACACTTCGTGGACCACTACCCACCGCAACGGGTGACCCTGGAGCCGGCGCGAAGCCGCCACTGCCGTCTCCCAGCAGAATGCTCACATTAGCACTACTGAAATTCGGCAGCGCCAGATCCGCGATGCCGTCCCCGTTGAAATCTCCAACGACTACACCCTGGGGACCATCACCCGCCGTAACTGGTGACCCCGAAGCCGGCGCGAACCCACCACTGCCGTCTCCCAGCAGAATGTTCACATTATCACTATTGCTATTCGCCACCGCCAGATCCGCGATGCCGTCCCCATTGAAGTCACCAACGGAGACGCCTCGGGGATTACCACCCACCGCAATCGGCGACCCTGGAGCCGGCGCGAACGCGCCGCCGCCATCTCCCAGCAGAATGCTCACAGTATTAGCGAGGTTATTCGCCACTGCCAGATCCGCGATGCCGTCCGCGTTGAAGTAACCTACTGCAACACTGTAGGGACTACTACCTACCGCGACGGGAGACCCTGGAGCTGGCACAAATCCGCCACTGCCGTCTCCCAACAGGATACTCACATTATTACTACTGAAATTCGCCACCGCCAGATCCGCGATGCCGTCCCCATTGAAATCTCCAACGACTACACCCTGGGGATTACTACCTACCGGAACTGGTGACCCTGGAGCCGGCGCGAACCCGCCACTGCCGTCTCCCAGCAGAATGCTCACACTGTTGCTACTGTAATTCGCCACCGCCAGATCCGGGATGCCGTCCCCATTGAAGTCACCAACGACTACACTTCGGGGACCACCACCACCGCAACGGGCGACCCTGGAGCCGGCGCGAAGCCGCCACTGCCGTCTCCCAGCAGAATGCTCACATTAGCACTATCGGAATTCGCCACCGCCAGATCCGCGATGCCGTCCCCATTGAAGTCACCCGCTGCAACAGCGAAGGGAGTGGTACCCACCGCAACCGGCGACCCTGAAGCATTCGTGAAATTAGACGTAAGTGTTACCGACCCAAGCGGTGAACTGCCCAGCACACTATTGCCGTTCGTCGTGTCGAAGAACGATACGCTGCCTGTCAGTGTCGGTGTTGTGACACCCGTTGCCGTCACCGTTGCTGTCAACGCATAGTTCCCCGCACTTCCACTCAAAGTAATGGCCGTAGCTGTGGAGTACGGCGGCGGCGGTGGCGACACCGTCAATGCCTGCGCCGTGGAACTGCTCGTTGCATAACTCTCCGTCCCCGCAAAGACTGCGAGGAAATTGTGGCTGCCGCTCCCCGGAACAAACTTCAGCGCCGCAGTCCCGGCGCTGGTGAGCTGCGCCGTTCCCACGACCGCCAGGCCCTTGCACTGCGCCGCCGTCGTCGCATTGCAGAAGGTCACCAACCCTGGATGAACCGGGGTGGCCCCTGCCGACACAGTCGCGGTCAGCATCACCACCGTCTTCGCAGGCAACGGTGAAGTGGAAGGTGATACCGCCAGCGTCGTCGTCACCGCCGCCTGCGTCACGACCTGGGATACCGCTGTTGAGACTGCCCCGCTGTAGTTGGAATCCCCTCCGTACTGCGCCGTGATTGAGTGTGTGCCTCCTGCGAGCGTACTGGTCGTCAGCGTAGCCACGCCATTGCTGATGGTTCCGGTGCCGAGGGACGTCGTGCCGTCCTGGAAGGTCACAGTTCCGGTTGCTCCGGACGTGACCGTCGCCGTAAGAGTCACGCTGGCACCGAAGGTGGACGGGTTCAGCGAGGATGCCAGAGTAACGGCGCTGGATGCCAAGTTCACAACCTGGGATACCGCCGTTGAATTGGAGGGGTTGTGGTTGGTATCTCCCCCATACTGCGCCGTGATCGAATGTGTGCCCGCCGCAAGCGTACTGGTCGTCAGGGTTGCGACGCCATTACTAATATTTCCCGTGCCGACAGACGTCGCGCCGTCGTGAAAGGTCACCGTCCCAGTCGCACCCGCCGGAAGCGTAGCTGTAAAGGTCACACCGACACCGAACGTCGATGGGTTCAGCGAGGAGACGAGTACGACGGTCGGGGTCGACAGGTTCACGACCTGAGATACCGGCGTTGAGACGGTGCCGCTGTAGTTAGAATCTCCGCCGTATTGTGCCGTGATCGAATGCGTGCCCGCTACAAGCGAACTGGTCGTCAGGGTTGCAACACCACTGTTGATAGCTCCAGTGCCAAGTGTCGTCGTGCCGTCGTGGAAGGTCACCGTACCAGTCGCATCCGCCGGAAGTGTGGCTGTGAAGAACACGCTGGCACCAAACGTCGATGGATTCAACGAGGAGGCCAGGGCCACGGTGCTGGACGCGATGTTCACGACCTGAGATACCGGCGTCGAATTGGCAGGGTTGTAGTTGGTATCTCCCCCATACTGCGTTGTGATCGAATGTATGCCCGCCGCAAGCGAACCAATCGTCAGCGTGGCAATGCCACTGCTGATGGTTCCTGTGCCGAGTGTCGTCGCGCCGTCGTGGAAGGTCACCGTGCCCGTGGCATCACCCGGGAGCGTAGCGGTGAAGATCACACTTGCCCCGAAGGTCGACGGGTTCAGCGAGGAGGTCAGGGTGATGGCGGGGGTCGCCAAATTCACCACCTGGGATAACGGCATTGAGACAGCAGCGTTGTAGTTTCCATCCCCGCCATACTGCGCCGTGATCGAGTGCGTGCCAGCTGCAAGCGAGTTGGTCGCCAGGGTGGCGACGCCACCGCTGATGGTTCTCGTACCTAAAGCCGTCGTCCCGTCAAGGAAGGTCGCGGTGCCCGTGGCATCGGGCGGAAGGGTAGCCGTGAAATTCACGAGGCCGCCATATGTCGTTGTGCTGCTCGGTGATGAAGTAAGAGTGACCGTGAGCGACGTCGATGTTACGGTGAGAGTGCCGTCTTTGAACTCGAGCAGGTAGTTCAGCGCGCTTAGACCGCCAACGGTCGATATCGGATACATTCCAGTTGGTGATCCCAGCGACGCCGACGTTGAGTAAATGGGCACCCCGGTGACGGCAGTGGCCGGAGTATCACCATTCAGGAGCGTGCCCGACACCGTATAAGTAAAGGCTGGGTTTGCCTGTCCATATACACGGCTTGTGTCATTTGCCGTCACGGTCAGGTACGGTTCTCCACTGGGGCCAGTCTTCGGGGAAACCACGATCGTGACAGGCGTGCTCGTGCTCGCGCCGATGTTATTGTCTCCGAGATACATGGCGGTGATCGTATGCCGACCCGCCTGGAGGGTGGATAGCGCCAGAGTTGCGACGCCGGTTCCGGAGCCAATCTGCGTTGTGCCGACCATATTCTGCCCTTCGAGGAAGACTACGGTCCCGGTCGCCGTCGTCGCTGCAACGGTGGCAGTCAGGGTTATCGGGTCGCCGTATTGAGCTGCCGTGAAGCCCTGTGGCGCAACTGCGAGCAGAGTTATCGTGGACCCGGCAGCCGCGATCGTCAGCGTACCGGGCACAGTTGCAATCTCGTAATTCTGACTGACCAGTCCTGTGAGAGTAATCGGATACGTCGTGCCGACGGGTGAGGACGCAGTGTCGGTCGTGGCAAAGGCAGCTACTCCGGTAACGGCGGAGTCAAAGCGGTCGCCGGGCAGAAGAGTGCCCGTGACGATAAAGGCAAACTGCGGATTTGCCGTTCCGAACTGACGGCTGGCGTTTTGCACGGTTATCGTCAGGGCAGCGCCGCCGCCAGGTCCTTGTTTTTTAGCTACAGTCACAGTCGCCGGCTGGCTGGCGCTGGTGGAGTAGATCCCATCGCCCGAGTAGGCCGCCGCAACTGAGTGGATTCCGGCGTTAAGGGTTGATGTCACGAACGTTGCCGTGCCACCGGACAGCGTCGCATCCCCAATGAACACCGTGGCACCGGATGGCAGCACATCGTAGAAGGTCACCCTTCCAGACACTACCGTAGGGCTCATCGTTGCGGTGAGGGTAATCGGATCACCGTATTGGCCCGAGCTTGGATTGACCGTAAGCGTGGTGGTCGAGGGCTTGCCGATTGCATCATCCGTTACGATCAGAGTTCCGGGGACGCTTGTTAGGGTGTAGTTGTTTGAGGTCAGGCCCGATATGGTGATCGGGTAGGTGCCCGGGTCCGAACCTGCTGACGACGCTAATAATGGCGTTCCAGTGATCGCTGTTTCGTATGTGTCGTTGTTGAATAACTGACCTGTGACGTAATAGGTGAGCTTTGCCAGCGGCCCATTCGCAGGGCGCGTTGCGTTTCTGACGACGATGGTTAACGCCGGCGCTCCCCCGGCACCAGTCCTCTGTGTGACGGTCAGCGTCGCTGGAGAACTGGTGCTGGGCAGCAGATTTGGGCCGCCATTGAAGGTCGCAGTGATCGTATGAATGCCCGCTGGCAGGGTGCTGATCGGCAACTCGGCCTGTGTGGCGCTGTCGAGCGACGCGGTTCCCAGCAACGTGGACCCTTCGTAGAAGCTCACCGTTCCGGTAGCTCCCTGGGTAACGGCTGCAGTCAGCACATCCTGGTCCCCATACATGATGGTCGCCGACGCTGTTGCAATCGTCGTAGTCGAGTTCCCTTGCGTGACCGTAACGGTGCCATCCTGGAAGGCGATCTCATAGTTTGCCGATACCAACCCTGAGACAGACAGAGGGTATGTGCCCACAAGAGAGGAAGTCACTGCGCTAGTCGTGTACACAGGGGTCCCTGTCACGACGGTGGAAAGGGAGTCCCCAGGTACGGGGGATCCCAAAGTCGAATAGCTGAAAGCAGGATTCGGCTGGCCGAAGGGTCTGGTCACGCTGTTCGCCACCACCGTCAGTGCGGGACCGCCACCCGCCGCTGTCCTCTTGGTTACGGTAACCGTCACCTGCGATGAAGAGCTGCCGCCATTTCCGCTGTTGCCGGTGTAGGTCGCCGTAATGTTGCTGAACGTCCCCACCGGAAGAAACTGCCCAGTTCCCGGCAGCTGATTAAGCGTCAGAGTGGCGGAGCCAACGCCATTGAGTGTTGCACTGCCGAGCAGTTCCGTTCCCAGGAAAAAGTTCACTGCGCCGGTCGCGGTCGTCGGGGTTACGCTGGCAGTGAGGGTAATCGTGTTGCCATAGATCACTGTCTGCGTAGACGGCGCCAACGATGTAGTTGTTCCTGCTGCATTGTTCGCGAGAACAAAGTTTACCGATCCGACCGATCCAGCCGTCGCTGTGACGGTATATCCCCCTGCGGTCCCATTGGCGGTGGCGGTGACGCTTGCAACTCCGTCGCTGCCGGTCACAGCGGACGATGCACCCAGGGTGGCGGTGGCTCCTGTACTGGGGGCCACATACGTGACAGTCACGCCCTGGACAGGGTTGCCGCTGGCATCGTTGACACTAACCGACAGCGGCTGGAACGGTGTAAGAATCTTCGTGGCCTGAGGGGAACTGCTGGCATGGATGGTAATCGCTGTGGGAGCACCGGCCGTATTGGTGAGGGTGAATCGCGCTGGAGTTCCGACGGCGGAACCCGTCACATGGAAAGAGCCGGCCTTGTCATTTGCTGTGACGTTGACCGAAGCGAGTCCATTGGCATCGGTGGTGCTGTTTGGGGCAGAGAGCCTCCCGTTGGGCGTAATTTGAGTCCCATCGGTGTCCCAATTTACAGTTACGTTCGGCACAGGATCACCAACTGCGTCCTTCACGATAGCCACCAGCGGGCTCGTGTAGTTCGTGTTTACCGCAGCACTCTGGGGGCTACCGCTGGAAACAGTGATCGAAGTCGCGAGACCGTAGATGATCTGGGTCAGGCTGGCTGAACTCTCGACGAACTTGTCCGTGCCGAGGTAGACAGCCTGGATGTTGTGCGAGCCGGGGGTGAGCGAATTGTTCGTGTCTATGGCCACACCATTCGAGTTGACCTGGACGGGAAGGCCCTGGTTTTTACCGTCTGCGGAGAACTGAACCAGACCCTCGGTAACCGGACTGCCATTCTCTGTGACGGTCGCGGTAAACACAATCCTCGTGCCCTCCTGTGCTCCATTGGGAGCGTCCGAGACAAGAGCTGTCGTCGTCGCATTCGGCAGAACGAGCAGAGGCAACCTCTGAAGGTTGCTCATCTCGGGTGAGTTCCCTGTGCCGTTGTCAGAGGTATTGTGTCCCCCCGCGTTCCCGTAAGAGGCAAAGACATACAGCGTGTGCAGTCCGGAATCCAGTGGACTCAGGGTTATCGTGAAGCTCGCCGGGTTGGCGCCGCTGGCGCTGGTCCGGGTCGCGAGGCTCCATGGAGTTACCCCGTCCGCCGAAAAGTAGACCTGCGTCGGTGGTGGGTTGGTAGTGGTGCCAATGTAGCCCACATAGGGAGGGCTGTTGGTGTAGGCACTGGTTACGGTGACGTTGAAGCTGGGCGTCTCGTTGAAGGTCTCAAAGACGCCGCCGCTCGTGAAGCTATCGTTTCCCAAAACTACAGGAGTTAGTGAAATGTTCAACGGAACCGGCTGTTGCGCCCCTACAGTAATTACCGTTACGTTCGCGCTGCCGCGGTTGGAGACGTAAACCTGATTCGTGACAGGATTCACCGCGACCCCGGAAGGTTGGGACCCGGTCGGCACTGTCGCACTCACCGTGTCACCGGTTCCGTCAATCACCGTTACGCTGCCGTCTGTCTGGTTCGTCACATAAATCTTGTTGGTGAGAAGGTTCAGATCGAGCGCGTTTGGTGATCTCCCGGTAGGAACCGTGTCGATGACATTTCCTGATGCCCCATCGATTACACTCACGCTGTTGTCGTTCTGATTGGTAACGTAAATCCTGTTCGTAAGCGGATTTACAACCACAGCTCCCGGACCCCTCCCCACCGAGATTAAGTCGATTCGTTGCAGTGTGTCCCCGTCGATGACAGTGACGTTGTTACTGCCCTGATTGATAACGTAGTAGTTATTTTCCGAGGGGTTCACTCCAACGGCGACCGGGCTGCTGCCAACAGGCACCGTATCTACTGATGCATCGGTTATACCGTTGAGAACGGTAACGTTGTTCGATCCCTGGTTAGTGACAACGATCGTGCTGGTCACTTCATTAACTACCAGGCCTTGCGGTGTTGTTCCAACAGGGATGTTGGAGGTCCCGTTGGTTGTCCCGTCGATAACGGTGACGCTATTCGAGGTGGAGTTAGTGACATAGGCCTTGTTGTTTACTGTATTGACAGCCACAGCAAAGGGCTCCTGACCTGCGCTTACCTGCGTCGTCGCGTTGCCATTGATGGCATCAATCACAGTCACATCAGCACTGCCGCTGTTCGGCACATAGATCTTGTTGGTCGCCGGATTCACCGCCACCGCCGTCGGACCGGTTCCGGCACTCACGATGGATGTAGTACCTCCATTCGCAGCGTCGATCACGGTAACGGTGTTATCCCCCATGTTGGGCACGTACACCTTGTTCGTCAGCTGGTTTATCGCCACCGCGTACGGGTTGCTGCCGGCATTAATGGTGTTCGTCGTTCTGCTTGCCCCATCGACAACGGCAACGGTACCGCGAAGGTCGTTATAGTTGGCGACATAAACACGATTCGTTACAGGGTTAACTGCCACCGCGCCCGGGCCATCGCCAGTAGTGATGGAATCTACCCTGGTAATGGGACTGGCACTACCATCAATCACGACGACATGGCCACCACGCGGCGCACTGTCTGTGACGTAGATCAGGTTCGTCAGGGAGTTCACCGCCAACGCTGAAGGGCTGTTTCCTATGAGAGCAATCCCGGATAGGGATAAAGTATCGGTCGCGCCATTGACCGCCATCAAAGTGCCAATGCCCTGGGCACCGGTGATGTAGATGAAGTTTGTGACCGGGTTGACTGCGATCGCCGTGAGGTTGTTGTTAGGCAGTGCCGTCGTGGTTCTGATGGTATTGCTTACTCCGTCGATGACGCTTAAGTCGTTGCCGTTAATGACATAAATCTTATTGGTCACCGGATTGACAGCCAGGGCATTAGGAGAATTTCCAACTCCTATGGGAGAGCCGACGAGGGTATCGCTGGAACCATCAATCACTCTCACCGTGGCGTTACTGCCATTTGCGTCGTTCGCGACATAGATGCGGTTTGTGACCGGATTAAGAGCGAGGGCAAAAGGATTTTTCCCTCCGGGGATCCTGGTCGTGACCGTATCGTTACTTCCGTCGATGACGACGACGTCGCCATCCGGGTTGAAGTCTGAGATGATCTTGCCGTCGGCAGCGGCAACGTAGATCTTGTTCGTTAGTGGATTGACGATGATGGCCTGGGGATTCTCTCCCACTGAGATGTTTCTTACGCTGCCCTGCGTTTCGTTGATAACCGTCACAGTGCCGTCGCCGGAGTTGGCAACATAAGCTTCATTGGTGACTGGATTGACTGAAATCGCTACCGGGGTGCGTCCCACTGTCACGGTCCGCGTCGTGTTTGTCGCACCGTCGATGACGGTGACCGTATTCGGGCCATTGTTGACGACATAAATCGTGTTGGTTGCCGGATTAACCGCCACGGCAAATGGTTGGGAACCGGTACCAACTAAACTCTGCGCCCAAAGCGAGGGGCAGGCAACGAAGGAGACGATGAGCGTCCCAAGCCAAAGGAGAACGAAACGGCAGCAGGCAAGCACGCTTGATTGCACGGGTTGGCCTCGCGTGAGCGAATTCGCATGGAAACTGGCCCGCAGTATCTGACTGATTCCAGTACTGCTCCTGCTAATGCTGTGTCAAATGGATAGCCCTGTGATGACTCACGGAATACATTACACGACTTACGCCGCTGCTTGTCTGAGTATCAACTTATTTCCATTTCAACTCCGTCAATAGTTCCACCCAGCACGAAAGGGTCACATTCGAGGGCACCTCTTCTTCTCAGGAAAGCATTCTCAGCGTGCCTTGCTGTGGGGGCAGAGCGAGCGCGGAACCACGATGCCGGTCGCTCTGCTGCGAGATGTACCGGGCGACACCATTTGATAGTTGACGTAGTCGTTCGGGAGAAGCAGAACGATCAGTCAAGTCGGGGAACCCAGGTTCGGCGTTTATTGTGGTACCTACTTCGGGCGCCAGACGAGCGAGTTCATTCAGAACAGCGTTCAGGTTTTGCCCGTTGTCCGAATGGTCATCTCTTTTGTCAACATTCCACGTGGACTGGGTTTGGCCGACTTAGCAGTGATAGGGATCGACATCGCAACTCGTAGGCCGGGATTTGCATTCTCGGCATTGATAGAGCCGTAATGCAACTGAATAGCCCGCTTTGCGATCGACAGCCCAAGCCCCGTCCCTCCGCGTGTGGTGTCACGCGCCTCCTCGATCCGAAAAAAGGGCTCAAAGATGCTAGTGAGGTACTCCTCGGGGACGCCGGGGCCCCGATCCCTAATCTCAATCCTTGTCATACTCGATTCTTCGTTTACGATGACGTCTATAACGGACTGTGGCGGAGAATAGCGAATGGCGTTCCTCACTACATTTTCGATCGCTCGCCGCAGCAGTTCTCGATTTCCTTCTATTTGAGTCGTTGTACAGCCCGAAACAGCCAGACGACATCCGTGCATCTCCGCTTCGATGAGACAGTCCTCGACGATTGCCTCAACCAATGAATCAAGATTCAAAACCCCCATGTTCAGAGGAGATGGATCGCCTTCCATCCTCGTGATCTCTACAATGTCGCTCATCAAAGACGCCATCCGATCCACATCGCGTTCGATCCGGTCCAACGCAGATTGTTGATCGGGCGATGTTCTGGCCAGCTTCGTGGCGAGCTTCAACCTCGACAGCGGGGATCGGAGTTCGTGCGATATGTCTTCCAAAAGTCTTCGCTCACTTGTAATCAGCCTCTCAAGGCGATCGGCCATTTGATTAAACGACCGCGCGAGTTGCCCGATCTCATCCTGTCTCCGAGTCATGACCCGTGCTGTTAGCTCCCCTCGCCCAAATAATGCGGCGGTTTTCGATACTTTGCGGATCGGAGAAATCAGGCCTACGGCAGCAAGCCAAAATAGGAGGGCGATGACAGTCGCGGCCAGGATGTAATAGGGGAAGAGCATCCAAGGATGCGACTTATCAAGGGGAGCCACAACGAGAAACCAATAACGTCCATCGTCGGATCTCTGTGTTATGACCATGTGGTCCTGGAGTTGAATGCGCGATTTCGTTGCTGGCAGTTTTGGGAGTAACTTCTCACGGTTTTTGCCGGAAACAACATCGGTACCGCGCCCGTCGAGCAGATAGTGTGATCCCCCAAACAATTGGTCCAATCTTTGCATATAGGCGGACACCGCACTCGGGCCGCCCTGATTCAGGGCTGCACGGGCAGACTCGATTTGCAATTGTTCCATATCATCGAATACAGGATCGAAATACGCCTTCTCCATTCGGCCTGAAATTGAGCGGAATGCCAGGAATGACAGCGACAGTATCCCCAGCATCACAAGCAGGATTGCGACATAGAGAGATTTCATAGCAGGCATGCCTAGAACTCTCCTGTGAAGATGTAGCCCACTCCGCGGACAGCACGAATTAAAGTCTTGCCACACTCAAGTTTCTTTCTCAAGTGGCTGATATGCACGTCGAGGAACCGGTCATAGGGCGTTGACTCACGACCAAAGATGAGCATCGTGATCTCATCGCGTGAAACTATACGACCGACCGAGCGGGCGAGCAGTTCCAAGATGTCAAACTCTACAGACGTTAGCTCAACGCGTGCCCCGGAAAAGCGAACATCCCGAGTTGCTGAGTCCAGGCGAAGATTGCCAATAGACGTGATACTGTCAACACGTTCTCGCGAACCCCGCCGAAGTACAGCATGAATGCGTGCGTGCAACTCATCGGCATCAAAGGGCTTTGGTACATAATCATCAGCTCCCGCGTTGAGTCCGAGCACCCGATCCTTCTGCTCGACTCTCGCGGTCAGCATGATTACCGGAACGTCCGTCCTTCTTCGTATCTGTTGAAGAACTGTGACACCGTCGACGACCGGCATCATCACATCAAGGATTACCAGATCGTAAGATCCGCTTAGAATCCGTGTCAGTCCATCCCGACCGTTATAGGCCACATCGAGATGATGCCCTGCTTCACCAAAAAACTCCTGCATCATGCTGCATAGCTCCGCATCGTCATCGACCAGCAGGAGTGAGAGCCTGGTTTTGCCTCCCGACCTAAGAGCAACGCAATCCTGACCAACACCGATCATGCGCGACTATCCTCTCCTTTTCAGTTTCCCATGACTCCTCGCCGCGACTGCGCGCTTTACAAAACTTAATCTCCTTTGCCGTGCCGTCAGCCTAGAGTGACACGCATGGAACAAGCAGCTATGGCAAGCTTTGCTACGGTGTCGCCTTCTATCTCTTCCTCTTCGGCACACTTATGGCCGGCGAACCGGCCCTCTGCGGACCCAGCCTCAAACCGCCTTCTTGCGAATCTCTCGCAAAGAGAGATCCCCAGCCTCTATGGCCTGCGAGGGATTGCCGCGCTGATGGTAGTGTCCTATCACTACCTGGAAGGCTCCAAACTGAATGGCATCATTCCCGGGCCATACGCGGTCACCCTCTTCTTTGAGTTGAGCGGCCTGCTGATTACCTGGTTGCTTCTCAAAGAAATCGAGACAACAGGCAGAGTGGCGTGGAGCTTCTTTTACTACCGCCGTGCGTTGCGGCTTTTCCCTCTCTTCTATGTCATCTGGGTCCTGTGCCGGATGGCGGGTTCATTCCCCGGAAGCGTGGCGACGTTCTTCTATATGGGGGACTACTACACGGCTCTCACGGGGCACTATAGCATTCTCACATCGGCGTGGTCCCTGGGGGTGGAAGAGAAGTTCTATCTTCTCTGGCCTCTGTTGTTGGTTCGGCTCAATGGACCAACTCGAATCAAGGTGCTGTCTGGTGTACTCCTCTTCGAGCCGGTCTATCGGTCGACTCTGACGTTGATTGGATTCCGCACATACACCTGGTTTGCATTCGATACCCATTTGGACGCAATTGTTCTGGGTTGTCTTATCGCCATCCTCGTTAAAGAAGGTTGGAATCCCCCCCAATGGCTCTTCCATCGCGCAACGCCATGGATCGCGCTGGTGCTCGTCTTTGCTCTTCAAAGTCAGAGTGACATCGTCACCTACCTGCTGGCTGTCATCCTTATATCGGTAGTCTGTCGCCCTGCGGCTCTTCTGAACTCCACAGTGGCCAGATACTTCGGCCGAATCTCTTACGCGCTCTACCTATGTCATGTCTACACGAGTGCTGTGATCTGGCCTCGACTGCGCGTTCATATCCCCCACCACGTCGGTTTGCCTGTGTCATTGACCGCACAGATTGCAATAGCAACGGTATTCGCCTCCGCACTCCATTTTGCTGTCGAGCGTCCATTCCTGCGAATCAAGACCGCTCTGCGAAATTGACCTGCGAGCACATCCACACACAACCCCCGGCGCAGTCCTTGTGGGTTGCGCTCCGCCGATGTTACAACAATGCCGCCAATACGTTACCTCGCCCGGTACGGCCAGGTATGAGAGAGAAGCCATGCTCAAAAAACGCACGTCTATTGGAATCATCCTTGCTGTGGTGACACTTGCCTGTGCCTTGGCAACAGTAACTCGCGCGCAAACTGCCAATGCACCCTCCGGCAAGCCAGGGGATACGAAAATCTACGGCGCGGATTTCTTTGCAAACAAGAACCCGCAAACTGCATATGACATGGTGAACCTTCTACCCGGATTTACCTTCTCCGCCGGAGATCCTACCATTCGAGGCTATGCAGAAGCCGCAGGTAACGTCCTCATCGACGGGGAGAGAGTCTCTGATAAGCAGTTCACCCTCGATACGGTGCTGCAGCATATTCCTGCCGATCAGGTAGACCACATCGAGGTGATTGAAGGCGGCAGACCCGGACTGGAAATGCTGGGACAGACAGTCGTTGCCAATGTTGTCCGAAAAAAAGTAGCCAATGACAAAATCATAGTTACATTATCAGATGCGGTCTTCTCCAACGGCAGAAACACACCAGGCGGCACCGTTGAATTAACCAAACACTGGCCAGGCGGACGGACCTTATCCGGGGCACTGTCAGCCAGCCAGTATGTGGAATTGGCCGAAGGCGACGGCCGCGATGTTACCGGGGACTTGGAAGGAAACGTCGTCAACCGGACTTCAGTAACGAGTTCAGCCGGCGGACTCAATGCTTATACCTATGCAGCTTTCGCTGCTCCTGCATGGAGAGGGATGCTATCGATTAATGGCAGTGTGTCTCGCACCGATTACACCCACCAGGAACAGGACAACACGACTTTTCCGGCACCTGCCTCGGGTCACTTGTTCGAACTCCTGGGCGGCCCGCTCGGTGGAGAATTGCAGGACGAATTAGGCGTGCACTTCAGCCGGAACCTCGGTGAGAAGTGGACAAGCGAGACTGTCGGGTTGGTTGACGTGATGGGGCAAACCTACACGTCCGTCCTTAGCGGCCCCGGCTTGTATGAGCAATTTTTTGAACGCGAACATGTCGGCGAGTCTTTAGGACGCACTAATTTCCGTTACGCGGCAAAGCACAACCTCACAGCCGAGTTCAGCGCGGAAGGCACTTATAATTGGCTCAACACCACCAGCACGTATTCTTACAACACAACGCCTATCTCCCTGCCAAATGCTGTGGCTACTGTCACGGAACTTCGCGATCAATTGACCGCCAATCTGATCTGGTCGGCCAGTAAATCAGTCGAGCTCGAAATAGGCACCGGAGTCGAAGATTCGCGAATCGCATCTCAGGCGGACGTGAACCAATCGAAGGTGCTGAATTATGTGAAGCCACGACTTGTGTTGACGCTGACTCCTAACCCTGCCAACCATCTCCGCTTTCGTGTCGAGCATGAGGTCAGCCAGCTAAACTTTGCTGACTTCGTCGCCTCCTCATCGTTGGATACAGGCAGCATTCGCTCCGGCAACACCAACATTATTCCGCAACAGGACTGGGTGCTTGAGGAACTCTATGAACGTCATTTCTGGTCTGAAGGAGACTTGATGTTGACCTATCGGCATTACTTTCTCGCGGACGTTCTTGACCGCGTGCCGGTATACAGTGCGTCGAACCCATCGGACGTATTCGATGCGGCGGGAAATATTGGAAATGGGTCGGAAGACGAAGCAATTGCGAGCCTCACAATTCCGTTGGACCACCTTGGAATGAAACGAGCACAGTTCAAGCTCAGCGCCGTGCAGCAGTGGTCTAAGGCCACCGATCCCACAACTGGGGCACTGCGCCCGATCAGCGGCCTGAATCCCCTTGAATTCTCTGTCAATCTTCATCAAGACTTGCCACGCTGGCATGCGAACTGGGGTGGAGCTTTTCTCACCCCCTGTTATGCATCAAGCACGATCAAGGGCTGCACGGAAACTACATACCGGTTTGATGAAATTGATGTGTATCGAGCGACCCCAACCATCAGCGCTTTCGCGGAGTTCCGGCCGTGGAAGGGATTTTGCTTCACCTCGAGGGCGATAATCTCCTTCAACAGCATTATGATCGGGGCATTATCAGTTATGCAGGCACCCGCAATGGTTTTCCAGTCTCCTCGATCGATGATCGACGGCTAACGTCATTTGCCTCCGTGCTGTTTAGCATTCGAAAGGAGTTCTGAGCCAATTCAAATAGCTGATGTTAGCGCCGTCTAGATCAATAGAGACTCGTTGGCGGGACGGTCGAATCCCTTCTCTGGCTCGAGAAGTTGAGCATTCGCTGAAAGAGTGGGATGGGTACCGATGGTCACAGATTGGACGCGTGCGGTCCGCTTATTCTCGGGATAGTATAGCGAGTGCGGTTTCCTTTTCTGACTGGACGATCAAAGGCGAGTTGCGCAACGAACACGATCGCAGGCTGCTTGTACGAGCACATAAGACAATGTCGGTGTTCGAACTACCCTGACTTACTATCTTCGAATCCACGTCGAAGCGACGCGGTAGGCGAGGGTCCATTAGGGGTCCAATAACGCAAGATTCCTGTGTAATGCATCGCGTCCAGCGCAGTCTTTAGTGTCGAGTTTCAATCAGTTGCGTTACGTTGAGGTTTGACACGGTAGCTGCCAGAAAAATTTACACATGAAACGTGTAACAACCTTCGAAGCGCCGGAGTCACTTGAGGAAATCGAGCTTATCCCGAAGTTGCTCAGACTGGAGAGGCTTTGGTGGATCCATACGGCTGTGGTGGCCAGCATTTGTCTGTCGAGGACGTAAGGCGCTGAACACGCGCGTGAGGCTCTCGGGCATCTTTTCAACTTGTCGTACCAGGCTTTCGTGCTTGCCCGCGTGGTCCAACATCTCCATGATTCGAAGACTTTAGGACTTTTTGGCACAGGAGGGGTACTCGATAGATCACACCTGCAAGACGTCGTCTTCGCGGGCGACCATCTCGTACAGTACCGGGTTCACGAAAAAGCCAAGGAAGAGCCGTGAGATCAGACCCGCGACGATTACGATCGCAAATGGCTTTTGCGTGTCAGAACCGATGCCGGTGGAAAGCGCCGCGGGCAGAAGTCCGAGACAAGCCACAAGGGCGGTCATCACGATAGGCCGCAGACGCAGGAGTGAAGCCTCGCGGGTTGCCGTGCGGATGTCTTTATTTTCGAGACGCAGCTTGTTGATGTACGAGACCAGGATGACGGCGGTTTGGACCGAAACGCCCATCAGTGCGAGCAAGCCGAGCGCCGACGAGACGCTGAACGGTGTGTGGGTCATCCTGAGCGCTATCAGGGCGCCCACAGGCTCGGTCAGTATGACGCCGAGAGCAATGGTCACCGGGAATTTGAGATTGCCATAAAGCGCGAACAGGATCATGAAAATGATAAGTAAAGCGAGCGGGCCGATGAATTCCATCTGGTGCTTTGCTTCAAGAAATTCGCCATACTCCCCACCCCAGGTGAGCCGATACCCTGCTGGCAAGGATTTTTCAAGATCCCTGATGGCGCGCTGTCCATCGAGCACGGTCCTCTGAAGGTCGCGTCCCTCGATGCTGTATTGCACGCCGATGTAGCGTGAGTTGTTTTCGCGATAGATGAACGATGCACCGCTGGCCTCGTGGATATTCGATAACTCGCTCAGAGGGATCTGCTGTCCTGTTGGTGTCCCGACGAGCAGATTGCCAATCTGCTGTGCGTTTTCCCGGAATTCGGGTCTCATTCGCACAACGAGATCGAATAATTTCTCACCTTGAATTACCTGAGTAGCCGCCTGGCCACCTACGGCCGCTTGTACGATCGCTTCCACGTCGGCTACGTTGATGCCGTAGCGAGCAATCTTATCGCGATCAACGTCGATCAGTAGGCTCGGTTGGCCCAGTTCGCGTACGACGGTCAACTCCGTGAATCCAGGTACTTGCGAGAGGCGGCGTTTAATTTCGAGCGCTTTGCTTTGAAGAATGTTCAGGTCGGGGCCATAAACCTTCACGGCGAGAGCGCTCTTAAGTCCTGTCAAGGCTTCGTCGACGGCATCTTCGGCGGGTTGGGTGTAATTGAAGATGACTCCAGGAAATGCTTTGAGCTGCCTCTGAATGTCCTCAGTCAGTTCGGCCTTGTTGTGGATCGCGCCGCTCTTCCAAGAACCGTCGTTGTAAGGCTTCAAGCCCACGTAGAACTCGTCATTGAAGAACCCGGTGGGATCCGTGCCATCGTCCGGGCGACCAAGTTCGGAGCCGACATCGGTCACCATCGGATACTTCATCAGGATGTTGCGAACCTGAGGCGAGAACTTGCTCGCTTCTTCGAACGAAACCGTATACGGCATCGTTGCGCGCACCCATAGCGCTCCTTCGTCGAGGTGAGGCATAAACTCTCCGCCGATGAAAGGGATGAGTAGGAGCGTGGCCACGAAAATCAAGGTGGCCACGAGCATTGTGATCTTCGGGTGGTCAAGACACCAATCGAGCTCTTCCGCATACTTTTTGCGTAACCATTCAAAGGGCTTGTTCACGCGTTCGCGCACGCCATTTTTGAACCAATAAACGCACAAGACGGGAACGAATGTGAGCGTTAAGATCAGCGCTCCGACGAGTGCGATCCACACAGTGTCCGCCATAGGCTTGAATAATTTTCCTGAAGGACCGCTGAGCGCGTAAATCGGCAGGTAAGCCGCAATGATGACCGCAACAGAATAGAAGATCGGGCGATCAACATCCTTCGCTGCTGCCAAAATCACCGTGTGGAGGTCGTAGCGTTGGCCTTCGCGTGCGGCTAATTCGCGAAAGATGTTCTCCACCATCACCAAGGTTCCGTCGATCAGAATTCCAAAATCGATTGCACCGATCGATAGTAAGTTTGCAGGGACTCCGCGTGCGTGCAAAAAGATGAATGAAAAAAGTAAAGCCAGAGGGATTGTCAGTGCGACGATCACTGCGGCGCGAATATTCCCCAGGAAAAACATCAGGACGATGAGGACAAGAGCCATCCCCAGAAGCATGTTGTGTTCGACCGTGTTGATTGTCAGTTGAACGAGATCGCTTCGGTCGTAGTAAGGCCGCACTTTTACATCGGGTGGCAGAATATGTTCATTCAGTTGCTGGGTTTTCTCTTCGACGCCCTTCAGTACGTTCTGCGTTTGCTCGCCGCGCCGCATCATGATGACACCCTCGACGGCATCATCTGTTTTGTTAAAGCCAAATTCACCCAAGCGCGGGGCGTTTCCGATGGTAACTTCGCCAATGTCGTGAATACGCACCGGCACCCCATTTTGTGTGCCGACGACGACATTGCCAATGTCCGAGGTGTCACGGACAAGCCCGAGCCCGCGAACATAATAGAACTGCCCACCTTGTGAATAGAATCCGCCACCGGCATTGGAATTATTGACGGATAGCTGCTGAAGCACGGTCGGCACCGTGATGTGGTAAGAGTAGATTTTTGCCGGGTCTAGAAGCACCTGATATTGCATTACAGTGCCGCCAAAGCCTGAATCGTCCGCAACCCCTGGAACCTGCTTGTATTCGCGCTCGATGACCCAGTCTTCGTAGATCTTCAGCTCTTGCGGTGTGCGGTCTGGGCTTTCAATGACGTATCGGTAGACAAGCCCCGATGGGCTTGCGAGTGGCGCGAGCGTGGGCGTCACGCCGGTCGGGTATGTCACCTCGCTTAAGCGCTGGAAGACCACTTGGCGTGCGAAATAGTCGTCTGTGCCTTCGTCAAATGTCAGGATGACATCTGAAAGTCCGTACAGAGAGATCGAGCGCATTACGGACATCTTCGGTACGCCGTTCATCTCCACTTCAGTCGGGACCGTAACCAGGCGTTCGATCTCCTCGGCTGCGTGTCCAGGCCACTGGGTGATAATTTCGACCATCGGTGGAGAAAGATCGGGGTAAGCGTCCACAGGCATGTGCTTGAACGAGATCGCCCCAGCGACGGCAATGAACGCCACTGCGAGTAGGATCAATAGCCGTTGCCGCAGCGCAAACTGGACGACGTAATGAATCATTCGAAGCCGCCTCCCTCAGTGTTGTAGCGAATTAGCAAACTGAATAAATAAGCTGCCATCGCCCACAACCTTCTCTCCAACGGAAATGCCTTCCAGAATTTGTGTCTGCCCATTCTGACTTTGGCCAATCTCCACGTCGCGCCTGCCAAACTGATTCGTACCAATGGCGACATAGACGAACGGCCGGTTATTGTCATCGCGAAGAACGGATGAGTCGGGCACAGCAGTGGCGTTCGAGATCGAGCCTGCCGATACGGTGACAGTGCAATACATATCCTTCTTCAGCTTTTCGCCGGGGTTGTCCACAACGATGCGTGCTTGCAGCGTTCTCGTATTCGGATCAAGAGCTGGCGAGACATAGGAAATTCTTCCGTGGAAGCTGTCGGGATATGCGTCCGTTTGCACGACGACGTCATCTCCGCTGCGGACGGAGGCGAGGCTCGCCTGGTATATGTTTGCAAGAACCCATACCGTGCTTAGGTCTGAAATCGTAAATGCCTGCGTCTGGCCTGCCTGCACGACCTGACCCGGTGAGACGAGGCGCTCGACGACTTCGCCATCGATAGGAGCAAGCACCGGAATTTGCGCCGAAGCAGGGGCCTTCGCCAGATCGGACGGATTCTTGATCCCGAGAATTTTCATTCCCTGGTCAGCCGCGTTCAGGTCCGCCTGAGCCTGGTTGCGATCCGATTCGGCTTGTTCAAGATCGCGCTCGGCGATGGCTTGGTGCTGATACAAGTCCTGTGCGCGCGCGTAGTTTTTGCTCGAGAGGCGGTAGGAATCCGCTGCCTTCAAATAGGAGTCCAGCAACTGCGAATAATCGGGGCTGCTCACTTCGAGCATCGGCTGGCCCGCTTTGACATGCTGGCCGGGCACCACCAGAATCCGGCTAACAGGTCCGCCGACCTGAGTGATGACCGGCGTGGTTTTGAAAGCGTTGTAGGCGACGGTGCCCGTGAGCCGCAGAGTGCGCGCTAACTCGGTGGGCTGAACGGTGACAACTTGCACGTGCGACATCTGGTCTTGGGGCACGGTGAAGAGCTGGGCTGTCGCAGAGGTCGCAGTATTCGTGGAAAAGGACGTCATCTTGCTCGCCCGGTTGCGATCATTCGAGTTACAGGCCGTGAGCACAACTGCGAAAGCGAGTGCCGCCACTCTTTGAAGTCTGCGGTTGCGGCGCGTGATCGGTGTAGTCGTCATGGCAAGCTCCTTGTTCCTACAGCTAGGCGAAGCTGTTCGAGCGCGAGCAGGTACGAAGCGAGTGCCTGGCGGTAGCCAAGCTGAGTGGTTCGATAGCTGCGCTCTGCATCGAGAAAATCAAGCAGGCTCGCTGCACCGTGCCTGTAGGCGTACTCGCTGATGTCCCGGGACTGCTGCGCCTGGTCGAGAAAACCCGAGCGATAGAGGCCGACGACCTTGTCGTTGGTGCGCAAATTTTCAAAGGCATCTTTCACGTCCGTCAGAACCTGCCCGCTCGCGAACTTCTCCTGTTCCTGGGCCTGCGTGATCGCGAAGCCTGCGCGTGCAATCTCCCCCTGGTTGCGGTCGAAAATCGGCATCTGAATCTGTCCAAATAGTGAAACGGTGTTGAGAGAACTGATGTGCGTGTAGTTGATCTGGCCCGTGACATCTCTTTTGCCGATCGCCTTTTGTAGTTCGTGCTGACTGGTCGCGGCGACTACTCCTTGCTGCGCCACCTGCAGGTCCGGCCTGCTTAGCAGAGCTTTTGCTTGAAAGTCTTCGAGATTGCCCTTGACCGGCTGATAATCAAACGCTCCAGCTACGTCGTAGTCTGGGGCTATCGATTCATATCCGAGCAACTGCCTAAGATCCGATAGACCCTGAACCCTGGCGAGCTGCGCCGCGGACACATCGGTCTGGAACTGAAGCATCTGAAGCTTGATTTTCAGCAGATCGCCCTCGCCTATGTCGCCTGCTTTGTAGCGCGCTTCGCCGATATCCACCGTATTCTGGAAACTCTTGAGGTCTTGCATGGCCAGCTCAAGAGTCGATTCGGCGAGCTCAACGTTGATGAACTGTGAGGCAACGCTGAAGCCAAGACTGCGCTCATTGTCGGCGACCTGCGACCGGGTCACGGCCGTCTGATCCTTGGCTGTCTGCAAGCGGTGTTGGCGCTTCTTGCCTCGCTCAAACAGATAGCTGACACCCAGATCGAACTGTGCCGTGTTGTCGAGGTAATCCGAGCTAAATTGACTCGGCTGGAAGATCGGCAAGAACTGTGCGTCGCCTAACAGCACCGGATTCGGTCGAAGATTCGCCGTAGTTTCTTCGGCCTGGCTCTGCTGAATCGTGGTCCGAGCGGCCAGTAGATTGTGGTTGTGCTGGAGTGCCATCTGGATGGCGTCGTCGAGCGTAATGGTCACCGATCCTCGACTCTGGGCAAGCGCTTGCGCTGGTGGGGGCGACGGCGACTGGCTTGGTGCAGGTCGGGATTGCGCACCTGCAGCTACGAAGAACGACACTGTAACTAATAAAATTGGAAGACGCAAAGGTCGTATGCGCATGGGCGTTCAGCCTTCTTGTAGAGGGCGGTACAGAGATTGGCGTGCCGCGAACAGCACGTAATCGACCTGGCGAGTCTATTATGCGGGAGGTCCGCGCACGGGAATGTGCCGGGCGGTGGGACTCGGGGTAAAGTTATAGTGTTGAGGTTCTGGCCCAGGCCCCGCGGGAACCAGAATGTTGACACGAGTGCTTGCCAGCGGTGGTTCGATTGCCTGATGGCTCAGCTGGCAGATCGGGCAGGTGTCGGGGAGAGAATTGGCGTGATGATGCCAGACCTCTCCCAGCGTCGTCCCCAGCACCAGCGCAAGGAGCGCTATAGGGAACACAACGCGCCAAATTTGTCTTTGATCAGACACTTTTGAGGGGCATTTCAAGGGCCCTCCGTACAGTCCGCTAAGTTTAGCGCAGAAATTCCATTTTTGAACATCTGACTCTGGGCGGTTATCTCCGCCCCAGAACCCTCCATGGAGAGCGACTTCGACACCGGACCGAGCACTACGGCATACTTCTCCCTTTCTGTCCCCGTCTCAATTTGTGATAAATTACCGAGTCACTCGTTGACGGCGCGCATTTCACATGGACGAGTATGTATGGTCCGCCGTCCGACTGCAAGGAAAAAGCTGAGGGCGAGAAGACAAGTCTGCGCAAATGTATTCGGCCTTTAGTGGAGGGTAAGGCTCCTGGCCAGGATGAGTTGCGCGCGTATCTGTCCTTATTAGTCGGTCGGTCGTCATCAACCAATTCGTCCAGCAGGTTTCCAGACATGCCGTTGTGACTGTTCTTTCGTCCTTGCCGTTCTCATGCAGACCTTGATGGGTAAGGTTCAAGCCGTCGTCGCAGTGCGGTAAAGTGGGAGCGCGTCAGCGCTTCCAAGCCGCAGGCGTCTTTTCCGCGCTGGTCTATGATGCTGTGATCATGTTGCTGTTCGGTCGGTAGTCTTCTCCGCTGGATAGCACCGCCCATGCGATGCGGGCCAGCTTATTGGCCATGGCGACCACGACGACATTTTTCGGAGCTCGGGCATCGAGCGCATCCAGCCAGGCTCCGATCGGCGATCGATCCCGCTTGATCCGCAGCACTGCAGCCCGTGCTCCGTGGATGAGGATCTTGCGCAGGTAGACGTTGCCGCGTTTGCTGATGCCGAGCAACCTTGCCTTGCCTCCAGTCGAATACTGCCGTGGCACGACACCGAGCCACGCAGCAAAGTCGCGTCCCTTTCGAAAGGCTGCGCCGTTGCCGATGGCGGCTACGATGGCTGTGGCCACGATAGGCCCGATCCCCGGAATCTGTCGGATGCGAGCACACCCCGGATCGGCGGCGGAGATCCGTTCCAGCTCCAGGCTGAGTCCTTTAATCTGGTCTTCGACAGTCTTCCACTCGTTCCAAAGGAGATCGATCAGGTCCCGCATTTGCATTGTCAGGTCAAGGTCAGCGTTCTCAAGAATGTCGGGCAAGGCAGCCCGCAGCTTCGCTGGAGTCTTCGCGAAAACCAGGCCTCGCTCGAGCAGGAACGCACGCAGTTGGTTGATGACGGCAGTGCGTCGAGAGATGAGGCGATCGCGAACTCGATGGATGGCCTGCAAATCAAGCTGATCGTCGGTCTTGATCGGGACGAAGCGCATGTTTTTGCGCTCCACCGCTTCGGCGATCGCCTCTGCATCCACGAAGTCGTTCTTGTTGGACTTCACGAATGGCTTTACAAACTGGGCTGCGATCAGCCACACATCATGACCTTGCTTCCGCAACGCGCGTGCAAGAAAATGCGCTCCAGAACATGCCTCCAGTCCTATCAGCGACATCTGCATGTTCGCGGTGTATGTCAGCAGTTGTCGTTGTGTGAACTTCTTCCGCACTAGCACTTGCCGGCCATACCAAGCGCTACCAGGTGAAACGTCGTCTTGCCAAGATCGATGCCAACCGAAGCTATCTGCATATCGATGATCCTCCTTCTTAGAAGCTGCCACCACGATCAACCTGCCCGCGAAGGTCAATCAAGCGGCGGACCATCTCATTAGTCGGCTTTCCGGACAAATGACCGACCGTTCAAGTATTACTAGCAGGACGAGTCGTTTATTGAGGTGAGAAATCAACCCCAAGTTTCGGTGGACTGTTGGCCGTAAGGAGTGGCTCGATTCTTTCCGGCTTGTCCGTGGCCGGGAACTACTCACGGAGCGTACGACAGAATGCGGGAATTTTGTGGGAAACATCATGCAACAACGTGGGTAATAGTGAGCAAAACGAGCAAATGAAAAAACGTCCATCCGTGCGGGCAAAACATGTTTAAGTTTATCAAAATGTTGGTGTTTAGAAAAGAAATGGGCGTGGAGCACCGCGTAATTCGTAATCAGTAGGTCAGCGGTTCAAATCCGCTCATCGGCTCCACAAATCTCGAGAAAAATCAATTGGTTAGACGTAGTGGCCGCTAATCGCTAGCGGCTTTCTTTTTGACTGGGTCAGTTTTTTGGCCACCTCTCGCTTTCCCGTGCTCACCCTAAGCCAAATTGCTCGGGTGCTGAGGCGAGCATCGCGTACGGCTTAGTTACAAGATTTAGCAGATGCAAAAAAAACCGCTCTTCCATAGCCCCTGATCGGGTGGAAGAGCGGATAGAGGATCAATGAAGCGGTTTAGGGTTAGTTCCCTGGAGCGGATGTGCTCAAAGGGGCGGGAGTGTCGAGGCGAGGCAGCATGGAGGGCCGGGTTGCGGTGTTGTAGACGAACCAGGCCTCGATGGCCGCGCCCTGCATGACGTCGCCGACTTGAACGCGGTCGTAGAGGTCCATGTTGGAGTGGTGGGTGCGGCTGCCGTACTCGAGCGGGTCCTGCATGAAACCGAAGCCGTCGAGACCGATCCAGGAGAAGCTGGTGGAGTCGGTGCCGCCGGGCTGGAGTGTGGGAGCAGCGGTGGCTCCGGCAACGGCCTGGAACTCGAGGTCGCGGATGGGAGCGGCCCACTGCTTGAAGATGGAGGCGATGAGGTCGTTGCCGTCGGCGGAGATGCCGCGGAAGCGTCCGCTGCCGGAGTCGTCGTTGAAGTAGGCGTCGAGCTTGCCGTACTCGGGGGTCTGCTTCATGGTGTCGCGCGGAGCGAAGTGCTGCTGGACGTAGAATTTCGAGCCGAGCAGACCTTCTTCCTCACCGCCCCATAGTGCGATGCGAACGGTGCGGGCCATCGGTTTGTGGAGTGCAGTGAGGATGCGGACGGCTTCGATGGCGACGGAAGAACCGGTGCCGTTGTCGGTGGCTCCGGTGCCGCCCTGCCAGGAGTCGAGGTGGCCGCCCAACATGACGACTTCGTCCTTCTTGGTGGTGCCGGGGATCTCGCCTACGACGTTGAAGCCCATCTGATCGTTTTTGTAGGTCTCGGTCTGGATGTCGAAGGTGAGCTTGGGTGTGATGCCGTGCTGGAGGAGACGGGCGATGCGGTTGTAGTGCTCAGGCGTGATGGCGACCATGGGCGGCGGAACGGGGTCGTTGGGGTTCTGCGAGCCGCCGAAGCTGGCGAAGACGGTTCCGCCGTCGCCATTGGTGCCGTAGTTGACGGCGACGAGCGCGCCCTCATCGCTGAGGAACTTGCTGGTGTCGTTGCGCAGACGCAGGGCTGCTCCAGGTGCGACGGGTGCGGGAGCTGCTGTTGGAGGAGCGGCGGCTCCCCGGCCACGGGCTGCAGCAGGTGCGCCGCCGAAGCCCGCGCCGAGGCGAGAGGGATCGGGAACGATGGTGCGGGCCTCAATCTCTTCGTCGGTGAGACGGCGGGCCTCGGGCTCGGTGTGCATGAGGATGACTTTGGGATCGGCGATGAGGACGATCTTGCCCTTGAGCTTGCCTTTGTACTTGGCGAAGTCGGCCTGCGAGTGGATGGGGGCCAGGATGGCTTCGCCGGTGACGGGGCCGTCGGTGCCGGGCGTCCATGCCAGGGGGAAGCCGATGAGTGGGGCGTAGTTGGGTTCTACGAGGGCTCCGTAGAATTTTTTGTACTGCCAGGAGTTGCCGAAGGGGCCCCAGGGCTCGAGGTGGACGTTCTGGAGGCCGTAGCTCTCGAGGCGTTTGACGATCCACTCGGCGGCGGCGCGGTGGTTGGGTGAGCTGGTGATGCGGGGGCCGTAGACGTCGGAGATGTAGAAGAGGTGGTCCATCACCTGCGAGTGCTGGAAGGCCTGGGCCTTGATGTCGTGGAGGACACCGAGGTCGATCTTTTCGGGTGCGGCCTCCTGCGCCGCCATGGGAAGCGCGGCAAGCAGGAGAGTCGCTACAACAGTGTTCGGTTTAAACCGTTTCATTTTCATCTGTCCTTTGAAGTGATTGTTCCGTTAGAACTGCAGCTTGAGGGCGAACTGCACGTTGCGAGGCTCACCGTAACCGAGACCAGGAGCACCGGCACCGTTGCGGGTTTGGGTGATGCGGCCGAAGGTAGTGGCGCTGTTGATGTTGGAGACCGACGGGTTGGCGAGGTTGGCCTGGTTCATGATGTTGAAGCACTCAATGCGGAACTCCGACATGACGCGCTCGGTGATCGCCGTGTGCTTGAAGAGCGAAAAGTCTACAGCGCCGAAGCCGGGGCCGTAGAAATTGTCACGCTGCTCGTTGCCGTAGGTACCAGCGGTCGGAACGGTGAAGGCCCCGGTGCCCTGGAGGAGGTACTGGTATTGCCGGCTTCCGTTGGAGGCGGTGATGACCGTACGACCGGCGAGGACGTTGGCTCCGGTGTAATTGGGGCGATCCCTGAGCTGGAAGGTCTTGCTGTTATCCGTGCTGACCAGCGGGCTGATGGGGGTTCCGCCGGAGAAGGTGTAGAGTGCGTTGACCTGCCATCCCTTGCTGACGCGGGGCATGGCGTGGAAGAGTTGGGGGGCGTCGTAGTAGACGAAGCCAGTGACGGTGTTGCGAGTGTCGAAGGTGCTGTTTCCGTAGTCCTGATGAATGTTGTAGCTGTTCATCGGGGTGGTGGTGGAAGAGCTGTCATCGAGCGAATGGGCCCAGGTGTAGTTGAAAGTGGTGACGATACCGTGCCACGGAGCCTGCTTGACGACAACCTGGAGAGAGTTGAAGTTGGAGTCGCCTGCGTTATTGAGCTGGTTGATGCCGGCGAGTGTCTTGCCGGTGGTGATCGTCTGCCCAGGGAAGGTGAGCTGCTGGTAGGGGCGGGGGCCGGCGGTGGAGGTTCCGTTAGCGACAGGCTGATTGAGGTCGAGAAGCTCCAGCAGACGATGGCCTGCAGTGCCGACATACCCGACGGTGAGGAGGGTGGACTTCGAGAGCTGCTGTTCGACGCCGAAGCTGTAGGTCTCCGCGTAGGGGGTCTTGATGTTGGGATTCACACCAAATGCGCCCAACTGCGGTGGATTCGCGCCGACGAAAGGATTGACGTTGGTCACGAATGTGACATTGGAGGCGATGTAGGTGACGGCAGCGTTGGGGCCAGCAGGGTTGTTCTGCGTGTAGGAGTCACCACCGTTGGTGGTGGTTCCGCTGACCATGGCGCTCATGCCCGGGACATCATAGAAGATGCCATAGGATCCGCGGATGACGGTGGTGTTGTTGTCGAACGGCGAATAAGCGAAACCAAAGCGTGGTCCGAAGGAGCCGTAGTAGTTTTTGTAGAGCGGGAGCTGGAACCCGGGGGTGGTTCCGGGAACGAAGCTGTAAAGGTCGTTGGCCGCGTCATGCACGACACCGGGGATGGTATAGCGAACGCCGAGGTTGAGGGTGAGCTTATGAGTGACCTGGAAGTCATCCTGCGCCCAGCTATCGATGGTGTTGAGGAGAAAGATGCGCTCGGCGTTGCCCTGGAGGAGCTTGGCTCCGGAGGCGTTGGTAGGTGTGCCGGCGAGGAAGTCGCCGATGTAGCTCAATGAGGAGCAGTTGGCCGTCAGGCCGTTGTTGGCGCAATAGGTGGTGGCTGCCGGAGTAAGTGCTCCCGCGGGAGTGTCCCAGGGGCCACGGGTGCCGTCGAAGGAGAAAGTGCCGCGGGAGTTGGAGAAGTAGAGGAGGTCGACGTTGGCGCGGCGAAACTCACCACCGAACTTGAGAGCGTGGCGACCGAGGGTCCAGTGAAGGTTGTCGACGACGTGGCCTGTGACGTCGGTGCGGCCTGAGGGCTGAGTCGCGCCGGTGATGTCGAAGCCGCTAACGGTAAGGGTCGGCGCTCCGGCGGCGATGATGCCGGTGAGGCCGAGGTTGAGGCCTACGCTCGAGGGATTAAAGTTCTGGTCAGCGTCATTGAAGGTCTGTTTGAAGTAGTTGGTCCCGAAGGTGACGATGTTCAGCAAGTGGCTGTTGAAGATTGAGGTCTGTACGATCGAGGCGTTGTGGATGTGCATAGGCGCGGTCTGGAAGTACTGCGCGTAGTCGGACCCGGTGGGCGCGGTCTGCTTGCCGGTGGTGCCGATGTAGTGGAGAGAGATGGAGTACTTGTCGGAGAACTTGTGGTCAAGTTTGATGACGCCGTTGAAGCTGTTGTAGTTGGAGGCTCCACTGGCGAAGTAGTTGTTGGCGGTGGCTGGTCCGGACTTGGAGCTGTTGGGGTAGAGGAGGTTGTAGAGGCCCTGGCTGACCGGGTTGACGGGGACGTTGAAGTTAGCCATGAAGCCCTTGGCCTGTGCGAGCCAGGCATCGGTCAAGACGGTGTCGGTGAGCGCTACGTTGGCCTTGGCGACCTGGATCTCACCGGCGAGGAAGAGGAAGGTGTGATCCTTCCAGATGGGGCCGCCGAGAGTGAAGCCGCCCTGGTGGTTGCGGATGAGGGGCTTGCGGGAGCCGACGGCGGCGAAGGGTGAGATGGATGCGAAAAATTCGTTGCGGTCGAAGTAGAAGACATCGCCGTGGATCTTGTTGGTTCCGCTTTTGAGCACCATGTTGGAGTTGGCGCCGGCGTTGCGGCCCTGGTCGGCTTCGCCGCCGGACTGCATGGAGAACTGGTCGATGGCTTCAATGGGGATGAGGCCTCCGGCAACCGATGCGATGCCGCCCTGGTTGGAAGCGACGATACCGAGGTAGGCATCGACGTTGTCGACACCGTCGACCTGGTAGTTGATGCTGGCCGTGCGTGAACCGTTCACGGAACTGGAGATGTTCACGCCGGGTGCGAACTTGATCATCTGGGTGAAGTTACGTCCGTTCATCGGCATCTCCTGCACGGACTTGGAGTCGATGACGGTGACGAGGGCGGCGGAGGTGGTGTCAGTGGCGACGCCGCTTGCATTGACGTCGATAATGGCGGCCTCGGCTCCGACGCTCAGCTCAACTTTGAGATCGACGATCTTGGATACGGCGACATCGATCTTGTCGATTTTCTGGGTCCGGAAGCCGCTGAAGGAGACGGTAAGCTCATAGGTGCCGACTGGAAGTTCGGGAAAGAGGAAGTCACCTGTTTTGCCGGACTTCGCGTTCAGCGCGACGCCGGTTGCTGGATTGACCAACAGGACAGTCGCGTCTGAGATCACTGCGCCCTGGGTGTCCAGGACAGTTCCGGAGACCGTTCCGCGGAAGGTCTGGGAGAAGGCCGGAAGGGCTATGAGAAGCGTGAGGAGAATCGGAAGATGCTTTTTCCAGAGTTGGGGCATTGTCGGACTCCTAAGCAATTTGTAGTGGTGGTGGTGGCGTTTTTGAGACGCAGAAATCCTCGAACCCTTAGAAGTGGGTTTTTTGTTTGGAAGACTGCCCTGCGGTGAAGCTCGGGTACGTCAAAACTCAAAAAATGGGATAGTTGTTAGAAAGTACTGTGAATGGTGTGTGACGTCAATCAAAATTTTGTGACGATTTGACAATCAGTGAGGGTGGGCTGCTGGATTCCGAAGAGGTTCGGAGTGCGATTCTGAGGCTGGAGCTGTGTGCTTTCCAGCGTTGCGTGTCCGGGGGGCTCGATTGGTGATGATTCATCAAATATCCGGTCCGCTATCTGGTCCGCGGCTCTCATGTCTGACCGATTGCTCTGCTAAGCGGCAGAATTTGTGCAACGATAGCGTGCGAGTAGATGGGGGACATTTTGGCCCTGCTTTCCAGGTATCTCTTCCTGCGGCTTATGCTCGCTTCCGTGCTTCTGGTCTCTGCGGGGTCCGCGCAGGATCTTGAGCCGCGGGCCTATTCGGCTTCGCCAGTTGGGACTACGTTTGCCGTGGTGGGGTTTGCCAGGTCGAGCGGCGATATTGCGTTCGACCCCACGGTTCCAATTACAAACGCGCAGGCCACGCTCTATTCGCCGGCGCTGGGGCTGGGGCAGACATTTGCCGTGTTTGGGCGGCAGGCCCTGTTCGTTGCGGGGCTACCTTATGCGTGGGGAAATGCTTCGGGGGACGTGGGGAACAATGAACAAAGTGTCTACCGGTCGGGGTTAGCGGATGTGAAATCGCGATTCTCCGTCATCCTGCGGGGCAGCCCTGCGATGAGCCCGAAGGAGTTTATGCAGCGTCCGCATCGCAATTTTATTGTTGGGACGAGCTTGACCTTCACCGCGCCTGCGGGACAGTACAGTGGCGAGAAACTGATCAATATTGGTACGAACCGATGGTCATTCAAGCCGGAGGTGGGGGTATCGTATCCGGTAAAGAAGCTGTTCCTCGATCTGTATGCGGGTTCGTGGTTCTTTATCGATAACGGGAATTTCTATCCGGGACAGCTAACGCGGTCGCAGAATCCGCTGCCGACCATTCAGGGGCACGTGAGTTACACCCTGCGCCACAGCATGTGGGTGGCGGTCGATTCGACGTGGTACGGGGGCGGCGCAGCGACTGTGGCTGGGGGGGCGCCGTCGGAGAGGCAGTCGAACAGCAGGTTGGGCGCGACGGTGTCGTTGCCGCTGGCGAAGAAGCAGTCAGTCAAGATTTCGTACAGCTCAGGTGTAAGCGGGAGAATAGGCTCGAAGTTCAATACGATCTCCGTGGGGTGGCAGCATGTCTGGTTTGATCATCATTAACGCGGATTCGGCGCTTGAACCTGATTTGGTACAAGTTATCCACGGATATATGGTGACTTCACGGTAAATTCTCTTGATTGGCGAGGGTTTGCGACGGATACTCGGGTAAGAGTTTGCGGGACATCCCTGTATGACGGTTGCCAACCGAGACACCGACGTGACCCGATATAGCCGTCAAGACGTTTTACGAATCCTGCACCTGCATGCGCGCCAGATGACGGCGTGGGAGCGGGCCGGGTTGATATCTCCCACCGAACAATATTCTTTTGAAGAGATGGGGCAGTTGCGGACGCTGCGCGATCTGCAGGCTCGGACGCGGTTTTCCGCCAGGAGCATCCGGGCTTCGGTCGATGCGATGCAGCGCGTGGCGGGAATGCGGAATCCGCTGATGGAGGTCAGCGCCGTGCGTAAGGGGTCGCGGCTGGCGTTTCGTCATGGCGGCGCGCTGGTTGATCCGCTATCGCGACAGCTGGCGTTTGATTTTGAGATGCCGCCTGGGCTGCGAGTGGTGCGGTGGCAGGGGGCTGGCCCGGCGCAAAAGACAGTCGACGTGCAGGAGATGTTTCTGCAGGCGGTGCGCATGGAAGAGACCCCGGCAACAGTTCCGCAGGCAGTCGAGGTCTACGAGACGATCCTGGCGGTGAAGCCACAGCACGCGCCGACGCTGATCAACCTTGGGACGATCCACTACAACATGCGACAGTACGAGAAAGCCGAGGAGTTTTACAGGCGAGCGACCAAGGCCGATCCAGAGTATGCGCTGGCGTTCTTCGACCTGGGCAATGTGCTGGATGAGCTGCAACAGTTGAGCCAGGCGACCGAGGCGTACCAGAAGGCAGTGGCGCTTGTGCCTCAGTATGCGGATGCCCATTACAATCTGGCGCTGGCGTACGAGCGACAGGGACATCGACGGCGTGCGCTGAGGCACTGGTTGACGTACGTCCGGCTGGATCCAGTGGGGCCGTGGGCCAACCACGCGAAGGATCAGGCCCGGAAGATATTGAAGACGGAGAAGCTGTCGATTGTCAGCAGGCGTGGGCGACTTGTAAAGGCTGCTGGGTAGTCGCTTACTCGAATCATCCGAGTGGGGAGTCGTTATTGTCATACAATGTATACGAGGTATGACAATGTCTACTGTGCTTACATTTCGGGTGGATGAGCAGATTAAAGAAGACCTCGAATCGCTGGCAGAGGCGACGCAAAGATCGAAATCCTTTCTGGCTTCCGAAGCATTGAAGGACTATCTTGCGCGCGAGGCGTGGCAGGTAGCGCACATAAAAGAAGGTATGCGGCAAGCAGATGAAGGTCTGACTGTTCCCCATGAAGAAGTCGATGCATGGATGGCGTCTATGGGAACACGGAACGAGTTGCCTAGACCTAAGGCCAAGAGGCGTACAAGCCGGTGAAAGTAATTTGGGCCGAGCTTGCGCTTCACGATATTGAAGAGATATGGGCGTACATCGCGCGAGATAGTAGGGCATCCGCAACTAAGACGATCGGCAAGATTCGTCACGCTGCACGACGGCTGATCCAGCATCATGAGACAGGAAGACCCGGGAGGGCTGCAGGTACAAGGGAGCTGGTAGTTCCGGGAACCCCCTACATTCTGCCCTATCGCATGAAAGGGAATGCTTTGGAAATATTGGCGGTTATACACGGAAAGCAAGACTACCCCGGGCCGACTTCATGAATGGTTATTCAGTAGTTGCCTCAAAATGCTAGACTCACCTTTTTCTAAGTATGAGGTGAGTGGATGGTTGAGCAGGAACGTTCAGCGCTTACGCGACTGAGTGACGATGAGCAGTTGTTTCGCGATACGGTTCGGCGGTTTGCAACGGAGCAGATTGGCCCTTTGGTGCGAGGGATGGACGAGGCACAGCAGATGGATGCCGGTGTCATTCGGCAGCTGTTTGAGTTGGGGCTGATGGGAATTGAGGTACCGGAGCAGTACGGCGGTGCCGGTGGGACGTTCTTCGAGGCGATTCTTGGCGTAGAAGAAATCTCCGTTGTCGACCCTTCCGTGGGAGTGCTCGTCGACGTGCAGAACACGCTTTGCATTAATGCTCTGGTGCGGTGGGCAAATGAAGATCAGAAGCAGAAGTACCTGACGCGACTGGCGACCGACACCATCGGGGCCTATGCGCTCAGCGAAGCTGCGTCGGGATCGGATGCGTTTGCGTTACAGACCCGTGCCGTGCGGCGCGGCGATGACTATGTGCTGAATGGCCAGAAGCTCTGGATCACAAACGCGAAGGAGGCGGGCGTATTCATCGTCTTTGCGACCATCGATCCAGCGGCAGGATACAAGGGGATCACTGCCTTCCTGGTCGAGAAGGGCGCAGCCGGATTTTCGCTGGGCAAGAAGGAAGACAAGCTGGGGATTCGTGCTTCGAGCACGTGCGAACTGGTGTTTCGCGACTGCGTAGTGCCGGCGGCGCAGGTGCTGGGTGAGCCCGGGAAGGGATACAAGATCGCCATCGAGACCCTGAACGAGGGCCGCATCGGAATCGGCGCGCAGATGCTCGGTCTCGCGCAGGGTGCCTGGGGACACGCGGTGAAATGGGCCAAGGAGCGGAAGCAGTTCGGCAAGCCGATCGTCGAGTTTCAAGCGATGCAGTTTCAGCTCGCCGAGATGGCGACAGAGATCGAAGCGGCTCGTCTGATGGTCTATAACGCCGCCCGATTGAAGGATGCCAGGCTCGAGTTCCTGAAAGAGGCAGCGATGTGCAAGTACTTCGCCTCGCACGTTGCCGAGCGGATCGCGAGCCTCGCGGTCGAGGTCTACGGCGGCTCAGGATTCGTAAAGGACTATCCGGTGGAGAAGCTCTATCGCGATGCAAAGATCGGAAAAATCTACGAAGGGACTTCGTTCATGCAGCTGGCCACGATTGCGAAACTGACGCTTTAGGACGTCTCCAAGCAAGGGACCGGCTGCAGGTTTTACACTGGTGGTCAGGCCACTTATTCAATGACGAAGACTTCGCATGCAGCCCCGAGAACGCCCCTGCCCTTTCTGGGCCTCGCCTGTGCTGTCGGCGTGTCGACGATGTACTACAACCAGCCGCTGCTTGAAGAGATGGGACGCACTTTCGGGGCCACGGCAGGGCGTACGGGATTTGTAGCGGTAGCCACGCAGGTCGGGTACGCGATTGGACTGCTCTGCTTCGTTCCGCTGGGCGATGTGCTGGAGCGGCGCGCGCTGATGATGCGGATGTACGGCGCAGTGGCGGCTGGTCTGTTGCTGGTGGCGATGGCGCCAACGCTGGGGTGGCTGATTGCTGGCAGCGTATTGATCGGACTGCTGGCTTCGGTCACGCATATTGTGTTGCCGATCGCGCCGGATCTGGTCAGCCACGAGGAACGTGGTCGGGCGATCGGCATTGTCATGACGGGCCTCCTGCTGGGAATTCTTCTTGCCCGCACCTTCGCCGGATGGGTAAGCCACATCAACGGCTGGCGATGGGTATTTGTCGTGGCGGCGGTGATGAACGCAGCCTTTGTGCCGCTGCTCTGGCGCGTCATGCCGAAGCTGCCGCCGAAGCAGGACCTCCGCTACGCCGATGCGATGCGGTCGCTGTGGACGCTGTTCAGCACCCAACCTCTGCTTCGCGAATCATCCATAATCGGCGCGCTGGTCTTCGCATCCTTCAGCTGCTTTTGGACGACTCTGGCATTTCTTCTGGAGAGCCACTATCACCTTGGTGCAGGCGTTGCAGGAACCTTCGGGCTGGTGGGCGCGGCGGGTGCGCTGGTAGCTCCGGTCGCCGGAAGGCTGGCCGACAAGCATGGCTCCCGCTGGGTGATCTCCGTAGGGATGGCGTTGCTGGCCTCATCCTACGTTCTGCTATGGGGCGAGGAGCGGGCGCATATGGCTACGATGCTGCATGTCGTGTCGCTGGCGGTCGGAGTCATCATCCTGGACATGGGCGCACAGATGACGCAGGTAGCGAACCAGACGCGAATCTTCGGCCTCGCTCCCGAGGCAAGGAGCCGCATCAATACCGTTTACATGACGGTCTACTTCACCGGAGCCGCAATAGGATCAGCATTGGCGACCGTCGCTTGGGTGCATTGGAAGTGGAACGGTGTGTGCGCTCTTGCAGTAGGGTTGATCGCGCTTGGCTGCACTTCGTCACGCAACAGGTTGCCGCACGCCGGAGCAGGACCACTGCCATCCGACGGTCGAAGACGAACTGATGGAAGCTTAGAAATGCACAGATTCAGACGCGTGCGGAGGCTAGAGCTTTGCCGACGAATGCGAGCATTGCTGCGCTAAATTGCTCAGGCCTTTGCAACGGCGCAAAATGACTTACGCCATTAAGCAGAACCAAATCCGCACCCGGGATGGTCTGAGCAAGATACTCGGCGTGTTCGCGTTTGATGAATTCATCATGTTCGCTTTGCACGATGACGACAGGCACTCGGATCTCGGCCAAATCATCCGCGGAATAGTTGGGCTGCGTTCTCATCATGAGGCCGACCGCTTCTGTGAATTCCTTGAACTGGTCGGGCGTGGTGGATAGCCGGGCGTAGTCCTTCGTATGTCGACTTATGCAACGCCCTAATATTGGGCTAAGTTCCGTGATCAGATTGACGCCGCTCGGATCCATGTTGCAGCCAAAGAAGAACACGCCTGCAATGCGTGTAGGAGCCTGCATGGCGAGGATCAAAGCAATACACGCGCCGTCGCTCCAACCGACCACAACCGCCTTCTCCAGATATAAGGCATCCATGACGGCCAGAACGTCAGACGCCATCAGTTCATAGGTGAAGGGCCGGGTGTCACGCGTGCTGCGTCCGTGACCGCGGCTGTCGATCAAGACGGCACGATAGCCGCTCGCGACCAGCGCTGGAACCTGATTACCCCAATTGCCGCTATGACCGTTGCCGCCATGCAGCAGGATCACGGGCGAGCCAGCTCCGAAGGTCGCGTACCAGATTCGCGCTCCGTCGTGCTCGACGTAGCCCTGATCATTTGTGTCTGGCAACGACACGCCTTCGGCCTCGAATCTCTCGAGATCGTCATCATGGACTTCAATTTTGATATCGCTGCATCTCGATTCGAACATACAGGAGGTGGTGAGCGAGGCAGGGCTCGAACCTGCAACCGTCAGCTTAGAAGGCTGATGCTCTATCCAATTGAGCTACTCGCCCGCGTGTTGCACAGAAACGCTCCTACCCATTGTAACGGGCTGCTCCGAGAAGTCGAGATTTTACAAGCGGCGAATCTGAAGGGTGGGCGCTCAATGGTACGAGCGTCTGCCGTTCAGGCAAGGCCAAACGCACGGCTGCGCAGAATCCCCGCGACGTTGTTCAGCGCATCGGCCCAATGTTCCTCGGCGGTCTGCAGGTCGTGGCCCAGCGCCTTGACGTACAGGCTGATGGCGAAGCCCTCATGCGGAGCGGTGATGTCAATCAACGCTGGCCGCAGAACGCAGTCGAGCATCGCATAAGGGTGGTCGAGCAAAGCTACTTGGCGCGTTAGCCTATGGAGAAGCTGCTCGTGCTGGTGGAACGAGGCGAAGGTCGATCGCTCGCGCCACAGAATGTCGATGTAGCTGGTGAAACCTGCCGGAGTGTCCTCAGGAATCTGGTCAAGCTCGAAGCGGAGACGTTCAAGCTCTTCTCCTTCCGCTTCGGAATCCAGCGGCCACGCATCGCACTTCGCCGTGAAGACGACGGACCGGGGCGCGTTCAGGGCACGGAGAGCATGCATCAGGGGAGGGTAAAGCTCGGCCTCAGGCAAGTGGTCGAGATCGTAAGGGTTCTCACGCAGATCGATGAAGCGGCGGTCGGGATTGGCAGGATCTGACCACGGGACGACCAGGACGGGATCGTCCGCGGCGCATTCAACGGACCACTCGCATAGCATCCTTTTATCTTAGTCGGTGAAATCGCTGCCCTCGCCTTCTTGTTGTCATTCCGCAGCGCACCGGGGGACTGCTTCTTTTCTGCTGTTGCTTCTTTGATCGTCATCCTTCGCTAAGCGGAGAATCCGTTTTTGCTTTTGCCGTTGTCCGTGCTTCTCATTCTGACTCTGACCCTGAGCAAGCCGAAGGGCGAAGGAAAGAGCCCCCGCATTTCGCCAATGCCCACGTAATCTGAAGCGGTCCTTCACTCCTCCGCTCGCGAAAACACCAGCCTTTTTTGCTTGTCAAGCCCCCAACTGCTCTATCTCCATCACCTGCAAGGAGATAAGGACTGCGTATTGATTTCGCTCAATTCGCTAAAATAGTAATAGTAATAGTAACTCGTAGAAAACGTGCCTGTCCGATGGTTGCGAGTCTGAAGTCCTACCCTAAGTCCGGACCTAAGTAATTTATTTGGAATACTTTAGGACTTTTGCGCCCAGGTGGGGGTCCGTCAGGAACGGGCCATAAGGAAGCGGAGCAGCGTGTGCTCTGCCCAGTAGCCGTCGTAGCCGGCGGCGAGGTCGGGAGTGGCAAGGTAGGCGCAGTGGCCTCCATGCTGGGTCTCGATGAAGGTGATGTTCGGGTTGGCGGCGATCATCTCGCGGCTCTCGGGCATGATCCGCAGGAACGGGTCGTCGGCCGCATTAAGAATCAGTGTAGGTATGGCGATGCGGTCCAGAACGCGGGCGGCGGCGGCGCGGTAATAGTAGTCGTCAGCGCCGGTGAAGCCGGAGTAAAGCGCCGTGATGCGGTCATCAAACTCGCGGATGGAGCGGAGACCAACAGTCAGGTTAGGGTCGAAGGCACGCGGGAAGAGTGCGGCCTTGCGGCGGAAGCGGCGGTTGAGCGCGCGGAGGAACTTGATCTCGTAGAGGCGATTGATCGGTGCGTGGAGCGCATCGGCGGAGGGACCAAGGTCAACGGCTGGAGAGACGCCGATGACGGAGCGAAGTTCAGGTGGTGCATCGTGGCCCAGTTCGCCCGCCAGCTTGAGGACGAGGTTACCGCCCATCGAGTAGCCGAGCAGGGACACGGAGTGGAGGTCATACATGTCGATGAAATGGCGCATGACGACAAAGACGTCGCCAGAAAGGCCAGAGTGGTAGAGAGTCGGTGTGAGCGCTTCAGTGCCGCCGCAGTTGCGCATATTCATGCGGACGATGTTGCAGCCGCTCTGCCAGAGCTTGTTCGAGTTGCCGATGACGTATTGCGAGTTGGATGACCCTTCCAGCCCATGCACGATGATCACAGTGGGACGGCTGGCGCGCACGTCGGCCGGCTGCCAGTGACAGTCGCAACGGACCCGGCTGGCAATCTGGGTTTCGGTTGCAGGAGAGACCTCGACCAGCACGGACTCCGCTGGCGGGAGCAGATCGGTGCGGGGAAGGAAGTTGCCAAGGATGGTTTGGAGATGGCCGTTCGTGAAGAAGCGCCGAGGGGCGAACTCAGCGGCGTGCGCAACTACGGTCTCGAGTGCGGTGCCCATCAGGACTGACCTGCCTTAGCTGCGACTCCAGCGAGAAACGAGACTGCGTTGAGGGCTCCGCTGGGCTCGTCCTCGTGCTTGAAGTAGATGTACACGTCGCGGTCGCGCGCGAGCGTGATGAAGCGCTGGACGAAGGCGTCGATCTCGGCGGGTGAATAAGCCCCGGTGCGCCGGAGTCGGAAGCTAGTATGCGTGTTGGCGGTATGGACCTCAGGTGTAGCGAGGTCGTCGCTTTCCGCAATGCAGAGGGCGGCGTTGTGGGCGCGCAGGATGCCGTAGATCTCCTCGCTGAACCACGACTCGTGGCGAAACTCGAAGGCGATAGGCATAGTACCCGTGGCCCGGAGCGCAGGGGCGGCCAGGAACGTGGAGAGTCTAGCAGCGTCAGCCTTGAGATTAGGCGGCAGTTGGAAGAGCACGAGGCCAAGCTTACCAGCCTGACGGACGGGCTCAAGCGTAGAAAAGAAGTAGGCGACATCATCGTCGCAGGCGTTCAGGCGCTTGATGTGCGTGATGCGCTGCGGCGCCTTGAAGCTGAACCGGAAGAACTCCGGCGTCGATGCCAGCCAGCCTTCGAGCATGGTCGCAGTGGGCAGAGCGCGGAAGGTGTAGTTGACCTCGACGGAGCTGAGCTGCGACGAGTAGAACTCGAGGAACCGCTTCGCCGGCGTGCCTGCGGGGTAGAAATCGGGTTTCCAGGTAGGGTAGGCCCAGCCTGAAGTTCCGGCGAAGATGCGCGATGATGCGGCCGATGTTGCAACCGCTGAGGACGGGAGTGACGATTGCTGTGTGCGGGGCACTGGTCTCCGCAAAGAGCTCGGTGGGGGATTTGGGGCGGCTAGTGGGGTTCGAACCCACGACATCCGCTGCCACAGAGCGGCGTTCTGCCACTGAACTATAGCCGCCGTACTGTTTTCAATTGTAGCATCACATACAGGCGAGGGTCAGCTTTATCCTTGAGGAAGGAGATCGGATGTATACCGCTGCCAATCCCGAGATTCTTTCGCCCCGCACCAAAAGTGGTGGGAAGATGTTCGACGATGAGAATCTCGACATCCTGTCGCATATCCTCGATGACTTCATCAAGGTCCCTGGAACATCGATCCGGTTCGGGCTGGACGGAATCATGGGCGTGGTTCCAGGTATCGGCGACATCCTGGGCGGCATCGCCTCCTGCATCATCATCATCGCGGCCTGGATGCGCGGGGTCTCCTATGTGACGGTCTCAAGGATGGTCGTCAATGTCGGCATCGAGGCGGTAGTGGGCTCGATACCGATTCTGGGCGACATGTTCGACATCGCATGGCGGGCGAACCGGCGGAACTACGCGCTATTGACGGGGAGCCTCTACGCCCCTCGCAAATACACAATTCAAAGCTGGCTGTTTCTCGCAGCACTTTGCATCGTTCTTGCCGCGCTGGTTCTGCTGCCAGTGCTGCTATTCACATGGCTCATGACGGCCGCGTTCCGATCTCTCGGAGCGGATATTCACTTCCACTCATGGTTGTGAGGGATAACACCCGCCGATGCGATAAACTAAAAGAAGTCGGGGCGTAGCGCAGTCTGGTAGCGCATCTGCTTTGGGAGCAGAGGGTCGGGGGTTCGAATCCCTCCGCCCCGACCAAAAGTTCTCTCATAACGTCTCACAACGTAATAATGGCACTCAGAGCGCTAAAACAGCGGGTTTTGTTATTTTGTAGTGTCATTAGGTCCCATGCGATACAGTGGAATCCGGATGCTACTGATGGCATTTTTGATGACTCCATAGAGTTTGGGTGATGGCATTTTGTGAACAGACACTGAAATCCGAAAAGCTAAGAGAGGTATGAGTATATAAATAGAAGGATGGGAGAGGGTTATTTTTATGGATAAAGATGAATGGAGGTAAGATATGGAGATGGAAATAAAGGTTTAAAGGTGTAGGGAAAAAGATGAGATATGGTAAATATAAAGATGTAAATATAGCTGAAGATAGCGAACAAGTTTTATGATAGAAGATAAATGGAATATGGTATAGATAAGATGGAGAAGAGAAAGGTTGAGAAGAAAGGATGTAAGAGATAGAAAAGAAATGAATATAAAGTGTGATAGATAAAAAATGGAAAGAGAAATGGAAGGAAGGTAAAAGAGATAAAAATGTGAAAGAAAAGTGGAGAAGTATATAAGATAAATGTATATAAAGATATGGGTGAAAGGGATGATAAATGAAATAGAAGAGATTGAGATAGTGGAGATGGTAAAGAAAATTAAGGATAGAGGGAAATAGGAAATAGATAAAAGAGAGATAGAAAAAAATGGAAAAATATAAAGATATGAAGTGGAGAATGAGAAAGAAAAGAGGAATAATGAAGATGATATAAAAAAAGGAGAAATAATAAAATGGAGTAAAAAAGAGAAAAATGAAAGTGTGGAAAGAGAAGGAGATAAATGAGATGATGAGAGATATAGAGGTATATAAAGGAAAAAAAGTAAAAAGGTTAGAAATGAAGATAATGGAGATAAAGTTAGATAAGAAAAAGAGAATAGATAGGGGAGAAGGTGGTATGAGTTTGATATGGAAGTTGAGAGATGGGATATAAATGAAGAAAGAATGAAAATGGGAAAAAATAATATAGTGAAATAAGAAAAAGAAAGAGATGGAAGTGATGGTGATGATGAAGAAGTTGAGTGGAAATAGTGAAATAAGTGTATAAAAGGTGAAAGTGATAAGAATAAAGATTATGAGAAAAATGAAAATTATAGAGGAGATAAAAAGAATGGGATATAGAGAAAATTATGAAAGGGAAATGGATTTAGAGGGTATGGAATATAAAATAATGAATGAGAAGGGATGGAAAAATGAAAATATAGAAATATAAATAGAGAATGAGATGAGTAAAGATGTAAGTGAGAAAAAAAATAAAGAGATATAATAGGAGAAGAGAGATAAGATGATGAGATGGTGGGGGGAGTATTAAGAGAAAATAATAAGAGAGGAAAGAAGTTGATGGATTTAAGATAGGGAAAGGTTAGATAAGTGAAAGGATAGTAAAAAGTAAAAGAATAAAGAGATAAGATAGAGGAATAAAAAAAAAGGTAAAAATAATGAGAAGGTAGAGGGGATGATGATAAAAAGAAGATAAGATAATTAAAGGAGAGAAGAAGTGGAGAGAGTAAATAAGGAATAAAAATAGTAAGATAGAAAGAGGTAAAATATGAAAGAATAGGAAAAAGATGGTGAGAGTTTAGTTAGAAAAGAGGAAGATAGAGAATTTTTAATGATAAAAAAATATAAGAAAGATAGAAATATAAGAAAGTTATTTTGATAATAGATAAATAAATATGTGGAAATATGTATATGTAATAGAATATGAATGATTTATGTATAGTATAGAAAAAGGTGGGAATATTAAGAATAGAGGGAGATATAAAAGATAGATATAATAAGAATAGAGACTGATGACAAAGTATGAAATAATGAGATAAAGGATAGTAAATAGAAGGAGAAGTACAGGGGTAAAAAGGAAAAAGAGAGCGTAAGAGCAAGAAAATAGGGAAAAAAAAAGAAAGGAAAGAAAAAATCCTTCCTTTTGAGATATTACATATAAGAGGAGAAAGCAAGAGTGGGGTATCTATGCTAATTTCTATTAGTGGAGAGAGTGGTGAGTAGGTGTAGAGTAAGGAAGTTTAAAAAAAGGAGTTATGTTATAAAAGAGAATAAGTGTTTGGAAAGTTGAAAGAATAAAGAAAATGAAAGATAGAAAGAAAATGGAGGTAAGAGGATGAAGATATAAGATAAATGAGATTATATGTAAAAAAGATTATGAGATGAATGAAATGAGATAATGGTAGATGGGAAGAAAGGTAAGTTAAATAAAGTGGAGATAAAATAAGGAAAAGTGTTGTTGTATTTATTATGTAAGAAGTAAGAGGAAGATGGAATAAAAAAAATAAAGAAAGAGGTAGAAAGATTTGAAATGAAATTATTTTAAGAAAGTGATGTATATATAATGAGATTAGAAGAGAAAGAGATAGAAAATTGATGAGAAATATAGAGAAAAGATAATAAATATGAAAAAGAGATGGTTTAGGTGAAAATATATAAGAGATATTAGATGTGAAGAGTGTAAGATTAGGTAAAAGAAGAAGAGTATTTAAAATGGAATTGAATGATAAAGAAATAGTGTAGGTGATAATAGATGGTATGAAATATGTGAGGTATGAGAAATAAATTAAAAAGTTAAAGAGGATGGAGGAATTATTAATAGAAGAAAAAATGAAGGAAAAATGGTAATGAAGGGAAAGAGAATATATAAATGAGAGAGATGATGTAAAGATATTTTAAGTAAAGAGAATATAGATAAAGAAATAGAAAGAAAAATAAAGGGTGATTGTATGATATGAGATAGATGATAAAGGAGATGGAAGAATTATAAGATGAAGGGTATAAATTTAATATTGTTAGATGAAAAAAAGATTAAATATAGTGATTAAGGGAAAAAAAAAAAAGAAGAATGTTAGAGAGGTAGGTATAAGAAAATATTAGGTATAAGAATAATGTAAGAAGAAATAGAGCAGTTGAAAGATTTAGGTAATTAATAATATATAAGATAGTAAGGAGAGATAGATGAAAGGGGAAGATGGATAAGATAAGATGAGATATTAAAGGGAAGGTAGTGAAAGAGAATGATAAGAAAAATTGGAAGGAATAAGAGAATGAATATGCTGTTGCGGCAACGCGGGGAGACGGTTGGGGCGTTGGCTTTGTCTTCACTGAGAGCGATACTCTTTGGTTCCTCGATATCGACGGATGCCTAATCAACGGCCAGTGGTAGGCGCTCGCTGTAAGACTCTGCGGGATGTTCTCGGGCGTTTACATAGAAGTGAGCGCCTCGGGCAAGGGCCTGCATATCATTGGCTCAGGCAAGCCTCCGGCACACAAGAGCCGCAATAGAGCTCTCGGCCTTGAGTTCTATAGCTCAGGGCGCTTTGTGGCGCTCACTGGCACGAATGCCGTAGGTGACAACGGGGCGGATATGTCGGCGGTACTCCCGCAACTGATAGCGACATACTTCGCGCCCGATGCTGCCGCGAGCGGCCCCGAAGAGTGGACGGAAGGGCCGTGCGAAGAGTGAAACGGGCCAAGCGACGACGACGAGCTTATTCGCCGAGCTCGAAATCAACCTGCATCCGCAGGGGCCGCGTTTGGTCACAAGGCGAGCTTTAGCGATCTGCTTGATTGCAACGAGGACGCGCTTGCTAAGGCGTTCCCCGATCCCACCCGCGACTTCGATCACTCGGCAGCCGATCAGGCCCTAGCATCACACCTTGCCTACTTCACGGGTAAGGATTGCGCTCGCATTGAGCGCATTATGCGCCGCAGTGCTCTCGTCCGTGACAAGTGGGAGCGATCGGACTATCTACCGCGTACGATTACCAGAGCCTGCGCGAGCAAAGAGAGAGTGTTGTGCGAACAGAAGCCGCCTGCGGCTACGGGTGGAATTACGCTAACGCGCATTGAACGAACGCTTGCAAATGTTGGCACACAGGACGCCGTGGCCTTGATCTTCGCTGAAAAAATGAAAGGAAAGATGCTCTACGACCGCACCCGTAATACGTGGTTGGAATATGACGGTACCCGCTGGAGGTTGGACAAACTAGGCAAGGCGCACAACCTGATCCGAGATATCGCCCGAGAATTAAACCGCGAGAACAAAGCCTCTATGGGCGCCGCGTCCTTCTGCGATGGTGTGGGCCGTCACTTGCAAAGTGCGCCCGAGTTTGCACGGACAAGCGATCAATTCGATCAGGACAATTACCTGCTGAACACCGCGGCTGGAACCTTCGATCTGGGCACGAGTGAAATGCGCTCGCATAATCCCGGCGACATGCTTACCCTTTGTACAGGCGTGGCACCCGATCACCGAGGTGCAGAGACGTTCCATAGATTTATAAGCGAAATCACCATGAACGACTCTTATCTGATGCACTTTCATCAGGTAGCACTCGGAGCCTGTCTCTCAGGGGCTGTAGAAGGTCATTGGATGCTCTTCTGGACCGGCGGAGGCCGTAATGGTAAGAACACTCTGGGAGATTTGGTTCAGGACGCGATGGGCGACTATGCTCGCAAGGTTCCGTCGTCAACACTAATGGCGAAGTCGTTTGAGAGTCACCCGACAGAGATTGCGAATCTACAGGGCATTCGGCTGGCCACGTCTTCCGAAATCAACGACGGGGACCACTGGGATGAGGCCCGTATCAATGAAGTTACTGGAGACGCAATCCTCAGTGACCGATTCATGCGTGGTGATCATTTCGAGTTCCGGCGCACCCACAAGCACCTGATCTACGGCAATAACAAACCCCAGCTTCGCAGTGTGAGCGATGGTATCCGAAGCCGCCTTAAGATTTTCCGTTCAACGCTTCGTTCAAAGGACGGGAGGACTCTGATCTTCCCAAGATTTTGCGTGAGCACCTCGGCTATGCTTTGGCATGGCTTCTGGAGGGGCACCGCAAATGGTTGGTCTATAGCAAGCAATTACCTTACTGTCCGGCTGTGGAGGCTGAAAGCGCCAGTTACTTCGAGAACCAGTCTACCCCTCAACTCTGGTTGGCCGAGCGCACTGAGCGCATTGAGAGCGATGATCGGCCTGCTATACAGCTTCCTAAAGTCACGGATCTGTACCGTGACTATAAGCAGTGGAAAGAAGCGCGGGGAGAAAGAGCCATGTCCAAGACACGGTGGCAGGAAACAATGCGAGGATGCGAGAAAGTGAGAACGACTCAGGGAATACACTACCGGGGCTTCCGGCTGCTGCCACTCCAACATGGAGGCATGCCGTTCCTACCGGCGCCTTTGCACAGCTTTGCGGATAGTCCAATAACGTCCGATTAGAGGGGACTATGTAGTTTATGTACTTCAATGGGTTTGTCCTTAACAGGGACGATTTCTTAAGAGGTAATCAAATAGAACTACATACACTACATAGTCGGTACAGGCGCCAAATGTAGATGACTCTCGGGCCCCGTTAACGCTTGATAGGATCACGCCATGATTACCCCTGTGAATGACGATCTGCGAACTGACAAGCAAGCGGCCTTTGTGCGGGAGTACGTCAAGGACTGGAATGCAACTGAGGCGGCTATCAGGGCCGGTTACAGCGAGCATAAGGCTCAGGAGCAAGGCTCGCGTCTGTTATCGAATGTTATGGTCAAAGCCGCGATTGAACGGCGCCTTACTCAAATCGCCGCCATCGCCGAGGTCGACGCCGCGATGGTTGTGCGCGAGTTGCTGGACGTAGCGACAGCCGATGTGCGGGAGCTTGTCAGTGTCCATCGTGATTGCTGCCGGTACTGCTACGGGATCGACCATCGACGCCAATGTACTCGGGGAGAATACGAACGCGATCTTGCTGACGCTGTAGCCGCTGGAGAACCTGCTCCTGAGCTTGCTGGCGGCATTGGCTACAACGCGAACCGCGAGCCGCACCGGGAGTGTCCTGAATGCTTTGGGAGGGGTGTTGAATCCGTCATTGTGACCGACACTCGTAAATTGACGGACAAAGCCGCCAAACTCTACGCAGGCGCTCAGCAAACCAAAGACGGTGTGAAGGCCCTTGGCCGCGACAAGAACGCAGCTCTGATGGCGTTGGGACGCTACTTGGGCATCTTCAAAGAGAAGACAGAAATGAGCGGGCCGGGTGGTGGTCCTGTGCAGCTTCAGGCGGTGCCAGTGAGCGAAATGAGCGATGAGCAACTTGATGCGATTTTGAGAGCGGGCGGTTCGCAATTATTAGCCCCTGAGGGCTAATGGTTCCGGCGCTTGTCGATCTCAATTCGGTACACAACCGGTCCTTCGCGAAGGTGAACGAGAAATATATCCTGACAGACAGCAACACTAAACCCGAGGTGAGAGTTCGGTCGCTTCTGCATGCGATGGGTTATAGATTCAGACTTCACCGCAAGGACCTTCCGGGCCGACCTGATATTGTCCTGCCGAAGCTTGGCACAGTGATTTTCGTACACGGCTGCTTTTGGCATTCGCACGACTGCCGTTGGGGTACGCGGACAGACTCGTCGCTGATCGCATGAATTTTGGACGCATTCATACAGCTCTCGAGGTCTGTCTCAAAACGTGGCTGGCATTGACGCTCGACGGGTACGACAGAAGAGAACGCAAGATTACGGACCTCGACAAGGGAATATCTTCGTTTTTGTGGTTTCGGCACCCTACAGTGCCGTCACTGCCTCCACCGCAGAGAGATTGAGCACTAGCGCGTATCATGTCCGCTCGCATTGCTGGAGTTCAAAGACGAGTTTGCGGAAGAGCACACGGGCTGCGCTGAATATGCGGACAACCCTCACCTTGCGGCCATCAGCTTCAAGGCAAAACTTGCCCTGAAACAAGCGCAGTACCGTTAAGAGAAAACCACTCGGGAGAGCCGCTGCTTGAATGGGGCACGATGCACTCGGGCGTTGGTGCCGGTGGAGAATGAGATTCCATCCCGCCCCCATTGTGCGACTGCTGCCAAGATCAGAATGAGAACCTTGTTCGAAGTCATACTAAATAAATAAGTTGACGGTGCATCTCGGAGTATGAAACTTTGGTGCAATGGCACGCAGTAAGAAAGAAGCAAAACAGAAAACTGTCACTCGAAAAGTCTTCTTTTACAAAGTCAACGCAGGTGTGAATACCGATACTGGTGAGCCTTGCAAAATCATCTTTGGACCCGCAATACGAGAGCTGAACAAATTACCCTTCACCACAGATGGTCGTTACCTAGATACAGACGAAGGCAAACAGCTCTGTTGTTGGCCAGATCGTGTTGAATTGCCTTATCGGCTCCGCTTAGCAAATATTCGGCGTGGGCAATATCCGCCTGTTGAAAATGAAGGTTCGTTTTCTCCCCTCGTGTTGGGATCGGGACGAGGGCTAGCGGAAATCACACACATGGTGCTTTTCCCCGGGGGTATCTGTGGTGCGGAGTTCAACTTCTACGGACCTCGCGCAACACAACTATCTTTCTATTTTGCGCTCAAGCTAAAGGATTTGATTCCGGGATTCCGGCTAGTCTCGCTCATTCGCCCTGATTTGGAGCAAAGGTTGGCAGCTCTCGATGACATTCGATTGCTTGACCTCAAAGTGCGAGCGTCCTTTGCTTCGATTTTGAAACAGGCTGATGAAGACCTAGGCGCGGCTCTTGAGGCAAATATCAAGGCTGTAAGTGCTCGTCCGGAAGACGAGTTTGAGCTGAAGTTTGTACGGAAGAAGAACAAAAAATTGATTAGTAGAGCAGTTCCGTCGGCTTTGATCGATGGATTCCGTAAGCTCGCACGAATGCCCGACCTAAAAGAACAAGTTTCAATTTTCAAAGTAGCCGGAACCGGGGCCTCTAATTCCCGTTTCGTCGATATCTTGCATGAACAGTTCACGGCAGAAAAGGGGATTCAGCCTGCAACGGATGAATCAGGTGGGGTCGATTCTGAATCTATGTACGCAGCAATTGAAGAGGCTTACGCAGAAATCAAAGATCAACTCTCCATTGCTACCGAAATCGAATAATGACTATGCAGCTTTATCCAAATTGGTGGCGAAAAAGATTTCTAGAAGCAGAAACCGGTCTTGCCATGCTCGTGACTGCTGGTCTTCTCGTCTGGTGGAAATATGGTACTGGAGCAGCAGTGCTCAACAACTTAGTGCATGGAAATCGTGGACAAATTTATGGAACATTAGCTTCTATATTCGGTTCCCTTTTAGGTTTTGCAATTACAGCGTTATCTGTAGTCCTAGGGTTCAGTTCATCAGAACGGCTAAAGATTTTGAGGGTTAGCAAGTATTACAAGCAACTCTGGGATGTGTTTACATCTGGAATCCGTGTTCTCGGGTTCACAACCATTCTTTGGCTGCTGGCGTTATTTTTCGATCGAGAGGCTGCTCCAAAACCGTTCCTCCTTGTCCTCTGTCTTGCCATTTCATTTCTGGCGATATTGAGGCTGGCTCGATGCGTTTGGGTGCTTGAGCGCATAGTCGAGGTGCTCACGGTCAAAACTGAGCAGAACGGCGAGGCCAACGCTCAGAGCATGTAAGGGTAGCGTGCCGCGAACATTTTTTGGCCGGTTAGGCCGTCAGTGGGTGGAGTTCCAGACGCAGGCGCAACAGCAGGCAACTCGCCACATCCAAGAGCGGCGGGTCTCATCGGTGAGATGGTGAAGGCGAATCACTTCATCGAAGCTGGCTGTCGTACGTCCATCGGCAACAGGACACGTTATTTCGACTTTGCTTCACTGGATGACCTGCGCGCCTTCGTTCAGCTCTGCCATCCCGAGGGTGCAAGTCTTGAGGAATTTGATAACGATGTAAGGCGATGGGCAAGAGGCAGCATCTAGGTCGCTCTAACCGACGAGCAATATGCGAAGCTGCAATCGGCCTTGCCTACACCACATCCTTAGGGTCTTTTTTAGTCCCATAGATCTGAATCCAATCCTTTTCGCACTCATCGATTTGTTCCTCAAGGCCGGGAAGCTTATACCGTCTGTTCTGAACCTTGAGGATTTCAAGCTCAATGAGATGGGCAACCCTGAGCGTACTATCGGCGTCCTTCCGTTGCGAATCGGGGTTGAATCCGATCGATCCTGAGCCTGTTTTCTCAAGTCGTTGCATGAGCGAAAACATAGTGCTATGGGTGTTCGCCATGGGAATGTAATAGCCCTCATTGATGATCGTCCCAAGAATGCCCGTCTTCTTGGCCATGTCAACAATGTTTGATTTATTCCATGTGTGATTGATGCGTTTAGTGTCGCACTTCTTGCAATCGGTAATCAGGAACTTGTTTTTGACTTGTTCGAAATCGGCTTCATTCTCGGCCACAATCTGTGCGGGAATTGCGCTGTCGCCAAGAGTTTTCCGGATGGAGGTATAGAGCTTTCGCTGCGCCACGTGGTGATAGTCATAAAAGTCTTGTAACTCTTCTGGATGAGCGTCAAGGTGTTCGAGCGTCACTGCTTTTTCCCAGAGGGAGCGAAGCAGACGAGATGCAGCGGTGCCATAGCCGTTACCACAGAGTAAAAGAATCTCGAAAAAGTCTTCTGAACATAATCGGCCAAACATCATCACGAATCGATCAATCGGTTCAACCGAAGAAAACTCCCGAATGTACGCTATGTCGAATGCTTGCTTGAGATTCGGAAACCGTTCTAGAAAGACCGTGTGACGATTTCGAAACGAATCCCACTCATCTGGAAAGCCAAAGGTAAGCTCTGGAGTGGACATAAAAATAGTTTATTCCTTGGCTCAAGGCCCTATGGAACTGTGGGATACGTCGGTGCCGGAAGGCGATTGTGCATGAAGCAATCTCATTTCTTTCCGCTCCTCCATGCTCCCCGGTGATTACTGCCAACAGTTCATCGAGGCGGTCAGCCTAGAAAGACCTCACTCGGTCGATAACGCCTGAGTTCGGAGCATAGTGGGCATCGGACAACGATGTTCTCCCGCTTCCACTCATTCACGCCCGCAGGGATGTGGCGATTGCAAACGCTTACAGGACACGACAAACGTGTTTGGGCGTGCCACGGTTGTTGTGTGTAGTGCATGGACATAACGCCCACAGTTTAGGCGAAATAAAAGGCGAAAATCTCCACAGGCTCTAAACCATTGAAAAGACGGGAACGAGCAGTGCTGAATGGTTCCATTCGGGAAGAAGGCAAAGCTCTTCATCGTCCGGCCTCCGGCTGAAGACGCTTTTATAAACATTCTGGAGGGGTCGGTTCGCTCTGGGAAAACGTGGGCAAAGCCTACTGCCGCGCAAGTGTGTGCTCACGTTACTAAGCTAGGGCCGATTCTCATATGGCACTTGTGATGGCACTTTTTGGTGTGGGAAAATAATCTCTATTATTATCAATACCTTATATTTTGATGTGAATCCCTCCGCTCTTTTGGCGATTACGTCGAAGGGCCTTCTGTATGTGGGACAGACACTTACGGCTTCAACGGAGAAGTTCGAAAATACCAATCTGAGCAATTTGGCCTTTTCGACGGAATTCTGCGAAACATACAGTGAATAGGCACTATTCGCGAGTTCGAAAATCTTTTGCGCGTCGAGTGCTCTATCCCCGGTTTCTATACAATACAAGCCCTGAATCGCCATCTTGACTTGCTGTTCTTCCATTCGCCATTCGGTCATCAGGCGCTGCCAGAAATCCTCCGCAATCTTTCCGTCCAGCTTGTCAGAGTAGGCCTTATCCATCTGGTTGCGAATGGCGGTCAGCTGTGACTCTAGGAGCGCCCGTTCGTTGCTAACCTTCACCCGCGCTCGTCTTTGGTCGTCCCGCATGTGAGCGACGATTTGAGAGACGATCTCCGAGGGTACCTGGAGGTCATTCAGGGCTCCCCGAGCCGGTTGATGATATCTTCCTCTCGAAAGCGGGGTAACCCACATTTACCGCGATGGCCGGTGCATCGGTAGTAGACGTACTTCTCTTTTTGAACATCGCCGGTCAACATGCATCCGTCGTAGGAACAGTTCATGAGCCCAGTAATGCTACCTCGCGCTTCGAATATTTTGGGCGGTTATGGCCAGCGAGGTCGGCTTGTACTTCATTGAAAGTATCTGGCGTGATAAACAGTTCGTGCGTACCGCGGTATTGTTTGCCCCCCAGGGTCATCAGGCCTACGTAGAAACAGTTCTGCAAGATGCAGATGCACACCGTTCTTGCTGAGTTTCTTCCCCCGTCTCGCGATGAATAGTCTTCGCCAATGTCGATAGCGTGTGAGCACCGGAGGCATACAGAGCAACCATGCGCTTCACGATAATTGAGTTTTCGGGGTGGGCTTCTATGGTTCTGTTCGCGTTATTGTTCCGATAGCCGAACGGTGCCTTGGCAGGCAAGATCCCTGTGCGGCTTTTTCATGCATCCCCTTCATCACCTCTTCCCGGAGATTGTCGGAATAGTATTTCGAGGACACATGCTGGATACCGTGCATGAACTTGGTTTGAGCCCGCGCATTCTTCGACAGCACCGTTCCCGTCTTTACGAAAGTGGATCTCCAAATCCAAACGGTTGAGCGAAACCTTGTCTTCGAAGTTGCGCGAGAGTCGGTCCGTCTTCTCCACTAAAACTGTCGAGCAGTTCCTAGAATGTCGAAGAAAGCTGAGCATCTCTCCAAAGGTCTTGCGTCCTGCTGCCTTCGCGGATTCGATATCAATGTACTCGTGGACTTTCCTCGACCAGAAATAGCACGTCAACTCACGGGCCAAGAAGGTCTTGGTATCCGGGTTCCAGCCCAGTCTGACCAGCCAAGGTCGTTGCCGCGGTCGGATCATCCCACAGATCCCCGAGGATGAAGCAAGTCACCTCATCGAACCTGCTTAAGTGCAGAAAGAGTGGCGAGCCGCCGTACAGGCCAAAGACGACATTCTTCGTCACCAGAATGCCCCGGCTCCCCTCGTCCAGATAAATCCCGCCCGACGGATGCGGGTTATCATAAATAAGGTTCGAGCCAATCACCGTCCCTGGCATGGAGCCCAAAGTGTACACGCCGCCGCCGTCATCGCGTTGCTGCATGACGTCATGAACGTCGTTGAATTCCACGATATTGTTCCGTGAAGGCGTCGGGGTCGTAAAAGCCCGGTCCACAGTGCCCCAGCCCCACCCGACAGAGATGCCGCTATACGGGGCCTCTGTGATCTCGTTATGAGCGATGAGAGTGCCGTCGGTGTAACCGACAAAGATTGCGACGCTTCCCGTATATTCCGCGCCGATATTGTGAAGGTACGAATCAACCACGCTATTGCCACGCAGGATCATACGGGGGTCGGAGGGGTGATGGTCGTCAGCTTGCACGTCGCCTACCTGGATTGCGTTTGCCGATATGTCGTAAAAATGCCCGCCCAAAATCGTGTTGTTCTGTGAGCCCAGTTGCAAGTCCAGTCCGGACCCCCCCATGTGTGTGAAGATACAGCGCTCGAAAGTGATGTTGTGGGCATAGGTGAGGACAACTGCTCCGGGCGTCTTTTCGAATTCCCCATTCACGTTGGTCACCTGATCCGAAGGTAGGGTCTGCATGGTGCTCACGTCCAATTGAAAGGCGGCCTGAATCTCCGGATAGCCGGCCTGCGAAGAAGTCCCGAGCCAACTGGAATGTTCGAAGGTAATGTTGGTGAAGGCGACGTTCGCAACCGGTTCGTCAATAGTTCCGGTCACTGACATCAGCGTCTGCAACGCGGGTGCGACGATGTCCGCCGTCTTCATGTTGTCCCCGGGGAGCGGGATGTAGTACACCATGTGATTTGGCCGGTCCAGATAGAACTGACCGGGTGAAGTCGTCAACTCCAGCGCATTTTCAACGTATGCCGGAAATTCAGCCTGTTGTCCTACCTTATGCCGGATCAGATAGAAACATGGCTGCTTCATGGTGATAGAAACTCCCGCGTTACCCGGTGCGATGTCCTGCACTCCACATATCATGTGGGTCCAGCCCATATAGAACCCGAGTTCTACGTCTTGCGGATTTTTCCACGCTACCATAGGCGAATCGGATGTCAGAAACCCTGCAATGCCAGTGATGCTCTCAAGATCGCCAAACATCGCGGGCGAACTGAGCGGACCCGACCGCCCTCGTAAAGCCCGCGTCCCATTCACATAAAGCTGCCGGAAATTGTCGAGCATGGTATGGGCTGTCCATTTTCCATCCCCGGCTGCCACCCAGTTGCTAATTTGTTGTCCCCCGCTAATCGCGACGTTTTCGCCTGGATACCCCGCCCAAATTACCTGAAATCCATTCGTCCCCGAATCACGCTGGTCCAAGGTCCACGTGCTCGCCAGCGAGTACACGCCTCCGCGAAGATAGACCACGATATCCCCTTGCATCCCGCCACTGACGCTACGAACCGCTTCTTGGGCCCGCGCCAAAGTAGCGAATGGTTCCATAAACGTTCCCGGATTGGCGTCGCTGCCCTCTGTGGATACGAAAAACGTCCACAGGGGATGACTACCCAAAGGACGGATTGTTGTACTTGTCGTACCGTGAAAAGTGGATTGATTTCCTCCACAACCACACAAGGTCCCGATCGTGAAGAATACGAGAAACGACACACCGCGCCGATACCGCGCACCCATAACCGAAATCCTTGAGCAAGATAGTACAAGATAGTGCAAGAATCGCCTCAGGTCTGTTTTTACTCCACACCCGCGCAAGTGCTGAAAGAGCAGAACGCGCACCTTATGTACCCCTGCGTAGGTCCCGGAGGGCAGTGTCGCCATTGCTATTGGTCAGCACGTGCAAACGATGTCGAGGAGTGCTTGGTGTAGTCAATGATGCCAGCGGAACCATTTGGTATCTGTTCACGGCTGTGAACGTTTGATAAATCTCCAATTCTTGCCCATTCAATTGCGACCATTTGACGGGAAAGAAATTCATCTATGTTAACCGAATCGCGTCCTGCACGAACCATCCAAACTTGTTTTGCCGTTCCTCGGAGTATACAAGCGGGCAACTTCATCCCCCTTACCTGATAATTCACAAAACCTTCTCAAGCCTTTAACATCTGTTCTATAAGCGCATAATTACCAAGTATTCAGGTGGTCCCTGCAAGTCCCTTCTGTTTGCCAAATTGATAATGGTCACACGCCGCATCAGGGTACCCATTGAAAACCGAATCAATGGAGCGGAATTTCAAGGAGATGTCCGTTTTGCCGTCTGTCCTCAAATGGGCAGAGAAAGCGAGCCGAAAGAGAGATCAAAACCCTGAAGAGTTTGAAAATCGTCCACTAGGGCCGACCATTGAATCACTTGGCGCGTTCGCACATCCCCTTGAAAATGCACTGTAGTGAATACTGTAGCGGGCGGCTGCTTTTTCCTGAGCTTTGGTCGCCAGATTTGTTCTACTTTTCAAATGACTTGTCTCGGGCGAAGTTGCCGAAAATCCGACTAATGAGATGGTCCGCCGCTTGATCGATCACTGGAGGGTGAGCGATCTTGTTGGCAGGTTCAAGGAGGATCATCGACATGCAGATTCGTTCGGTTGGCATAGATCTTGGCAAGACGACCTTTCACCTGGTGGCGCTTGACGACAGCGGCAAGGTGCTGTTGCGGAAGAAGTTCACCCAGAGGCAGCTCACCACGTTTACAGCGAACCTGCAGACGTCCCTCATCGGACTGGAAGCCTGCTCCGGCGCGCACTTCCTGGGCCGCGCCTTGCGAGAGCAGGGCCACAACGTGAAGCTGATTCCGGCGCAGTTCGTGAAGCCGTTTGTAAAGTCGAACAAGAACGACTTCCTGGATGCCGAAGCGATCGCCGAGGCAGTCGATCGGCAGAACATGCGGTTCGTGCCGATCAAGACAGATGACCAGCTCGATCTCCAGGCACTCCATCGAGTACGCGATCGCCTGATCACGAGAAGAACCTCGGTCATCAACCAGTTGCGCGCCTTCCTGCTTGAACGAGGGCTGGTGTTCGCTAAGAGTCCGGCCAAGCTGCGCGAACGGGTGCCGGAAGTCCTCGAGAACGCCGATGAGGATCTAACGCCGCGGATGCGAAACCTGCTCGCTTTACTCTGGGATGAGTGGAAGGAGCTCGAGCAACAGGTGGTCGGACTGAACCTTGAAGTGGAGCATATTGCCTCGACCGACGCTGCATGCCTGCGACTCAGACAGATCCCCGGCATCGGTCCGCTGATCGCGACGGCCATCGTGGCGGCGATCGGAAACGGCGCAGCCTTCCACAAGGGGAGAGAGTTTGCAGCCTGGATGGGGCTGGTGCCGAGACAGTACTCGACGGGCGGCAAGGCGAAGCTGTTCGGCATCAGCAAGCGCGGCAACCGCTACTTACGAAAGATCCTGATCCATGGAGCACGGGCCGTGGTGCTCCGTTGCAAACGGGATCGAGTTCCGATGGGAGCGTGGATGACGGCGCTTGAGGAGAGAGCGCCACGCAACGTCTTGATCGTCGCAACAGCGAACAAGCTGGCACGGATTGCATGGGCCGTGTTGTCAACGGGCGAAGACTATCGCGGTCTTCCAGCGACCATGCCCGCGTAAGCCGGAGTGGAAAAGACGCTTGCAGCTTGGAAAGCGCTCACACGCTTTCCACTTTCCCACTCCACGACGACGAACTAAGGTTTACCACCGAAGTCTGCACCGGACAGTCAGGATGAAAGAACAGTCAGAACGGCGCACCTGAAGCCTGATCCCGCAAATGGCCATCCTCGGCCGACCGACTTAGCAGGACAGGTACGCGCGTATCTCATCATGGCCAGGAGATCCTATCTCCAACAAAGGCCGGATACATTGACGCAGACTTTCTTCATCCCTCAACTTTTCCCTTGCAGTCGAACGGCGGACCATACATTAGCAGGACAGGTACGCGCGTATCTCATCATGGCCAGGAGATCCCATCTCCAACAAAGGCCGGATACATTGACGCAGACTTTCTTCATCCCTCAACTTTTCCCTTGCAGTCGAATGGCGGACCATACATTAGCAGGACAGGTACGCGCGTATCTCATCATGGCCAGGAGATCCCATCTCCAACAAAGGCCGGATACATTGACGCAGACTTTCTTCATCCCTCAACTTTTCCCTTGCAGTCGAACGGCGGACCATACATTGCGGGACCAAGCGAGCTTCTCGTTAGTTTTCCAGTTGGAGAGGCGCGTAAATCGAGGCTGATGAGTGCATTGTGCTGTGATCGACAACTGAAAATCTCAGTGCTGGAGAAGTGGTGGACTTCAACCAGTTGACTTACCCAGAGTGAATCGGCGTCCGGTGCTATCCTCGGCTGGTCCAGCAACGAATAAAGTCGGATCTCATACCAATTTCTACAGAAGCTTTCGTGTTATTGGCCTCAACTCCTCGGGATGCTCACGCAGATACGCCAGCAGTTCTCGTCTCTTCTCTCTCCCGCGCTGCACTCCTCCCGCATCTGATTGGAACGCGTCAGGAACCAACTCCGGCATATGGTCGGCGACGCGGCGATAGATTGAAGCCCACGTCTTTTTGATAGCCGGGACAGAGGTCCCCAATGTGCTGGACAGATGTTCGTCCGTTGCTCCCGTCAGCGCCGAAGAGAGCACACGCTGTTCGCTTCGGCTGAAGCCGAGAAGCGGAGGGTGATAATCGAAGAGGCGACTTATCCATGAGGCGGACGACAAGCCGGGCCGCTCCAGCAGTTCTTTACGTGTAACGCCGGTGATATGGGGTTTGCTTACGATCTCTTCATCGTTGCCGTTCCAAGAGTCCACGTAGCGATCTGCTGCGGCGTCCCACAGGAATCCACCAGTCTTCATGGTCCAATGCAATCGCTCAGCGCTCTCGGTTGGCGCGTTGATCACTTCCTTCCAGAGATATCCTCGATGCACGTGAACGAATGCTTCCATGGTGAAGGGGTACAGTTCGGGATCGCTCTCGAACTCGCGGCGGGCGCAGCCCTCCCAGACGATCAGATTAAGGCCGCCGCGTGAGTTTGCCTCCCGAAGTTGAGTCTCGGAGAGTGCGGGAAAATCGCCGCGCAGGATTCTCTTTGTCAGCTCCGGGCCGGACCAGAAGTGTGGTGGGGTCTTCAGTTCGCGCACGAAATCGTCGTTCACAATTACACTAACGCCGACCATGCAGATCGGTGCGCGCTGACCTTCCCCTGCCTGGAATACCCAGCCGTCTCCCGCTTCGCAGGAGAGCATGCGCAGCCACGCCTCAGGAAGATCGGCGATCGCGTCCCCATAGCGGGAGCTGATTACAGGATGCTTTGCGATGATTTCGACGGACTCGGGGACGTCGTTCGGCTGCATCGGACGATAGCGCACGCTTGGCTCCCGGCACGAAGGTGCAAAAGTTTTCAGGGTCCTTTTAGGACCCTTGTTTATAACATTTTCCTCTTCATAATTGCTATCTAGTTGAGGGATCCTTCTTTGCCGGGCCACGCTCAGATACCTGTTTAACATCCAATGGGTCCGTTCCGTACTCAGCCTACGAATCGGGAGTTGGTGATGTATGCACATTCCGGCTCCATTCAGATCATTCGGTCTTAAACCATTAGAGTTGAATCGCGCAGCGGAAAAGTGGCGGAAGTGCGGTCCCGAAATCCCCGCGCTGGTTGTTCTTGGAGTTTGTCTGGCGATTGCCGGGTGCGCAGGCGGAACGGCTTCCACACCCGGTAGCAATCCGGCCTCAACGATCCCCCCGCCAACGATCGTCACGATATCGCCGGCCGGTAACCAGGCGGGCAGTCCAGCGTTCACCTTGACCGTCAATGGGACAAATTTCCTGTCTTCTTCGGTGGTCAACTTTGGCGGAACCACAGTTACCACTACGTTCGTTAGCTCCACGCAGTTGACTGCAGCTATCCCTGTGACAGCTATTGCTTCGTCCGGCATCCCGACGGTGACCGTGACCAACCCGGCGCCGGGCGGAGGAGCGTCGAATGCGGTGAATTTTACGATCATCGCTGAATTGGCAGGCCAGTTCACCCCAACCGGCAACATGACCACGGCGCGGGGAGGGCATACAGCGACCCTGCTTCCCAATGGGAAGGTCTTGATCGCCGGGGGCGTCGGGGACAGCCTCCAACAACCACTGGCTAGCGCCGAACTCTACGACCCCTCCACTGGCATGTTTACCCCCACCGGCAGCATGACCACTGTCCGAACTTGGCATACAGCGACCCTCCTTCCCAATGGGAAGGTCTTGATCGCCGGGGGCTCGGGCAGCGGAAACACGTTTCAACCGCTCGCCAGCGCCGAACTCTACGACCCCTCCACAGGCATGTTCACTCCCACCGGCAGCATGACCACGGTCCAACGCGCGGACTCGGCAACTTTGCTTGCTGACGGCAAGGTCCTCATTTCGAAGGACGACCATGCCGAACTCTATGACCCGGCTACCGGGACTTTCGCTCTGACTGGCGCCTACGCCGATCCGACTCCGGCATTGTGGATCACGGCCACCTCGCTCGTGGACGGTAGGGTCCTACTCACCGGCTGTGCGGTGCAATGCTCGGTCGGAGCAACAGAAGTCTTTGACCCCCAGAGCGGCACGTTCAGCCGAACCGGCCCGATGAAGGACTGGGACGATGAGAACACGGCAACGTTGCTTATGAACGGGAGAGTGTTGCTTGTGGGTAACGTTGAGAATGACGGATCGCCGGCCGACGCAGAAGTCTACGACCCTGCGGCCGGAACATTCATGTTTATCGGAAACGCGATCGCGCCCCATGAGTACTCCGCAGCCATACGCCTTCCCGATGGCACGGTCTTGATCGCCGGAGGCCAGTTGCCAGGTGGCTCTGGTAGCGCTGGCACCGACCTCTATATCCCCACGACTGGCACCTTTGCGTTTGCGGGCAACATGACCACGGGTCGCCACCAACATACAGCAACTCTGCTCCTCGACGGCACGGTCTTGATCGCTGGCGGCTTCGGTGGTTGGCCTGCACCAACGTCCAGCGCAGAAGTCTATAAGCATTGAAGCGGCAAAGAGAGTTCATTTTGAGATGGGCGATCTCGCTGGGCGAGCTTGGACGGGTGGCCCATACATTCCAACTGGGATCATCCCGGGCAAGAGTCTATGAGAAAAGCACGAAGGGCCAGAGTTTTCGCTCCCCAGTTCTCGGATTCGGCGAGCTGTCACGACGGACGGCAATCGGTCGATCAGCTGGTGATCGTTAAACCATGAAGAGTGATAGGGGATCAGCTCAACGCCAGCAAGTCTTTTTAGATAAATCCTTCAATGCGCGCCAAGTCGATATCACCCTTGCTGGCGAAACGAACCTGGATCTCATTCTCTATCTGTCGGCACAATATCTCAGGCTTCGCAGTCGAGAGATAACGGCTGCTCCTGAATCCCTGATAGTTGACCGGATCCGGGATGTGCTGCGCATCTACGCTGCAGCGTGCCATAAAGAGCAGTAGCAAAGCACGGCAGCCGTCCGCTTTCGAATTCCACTTTTTTCTGGCATGCTTGGGGTTTCGAATTGCATTTGCGAAAGTTCCGAGGTATCTTCATGGAGCATCCATAGTCGCCGGGAAGGGTTATGCAGCGCAAAAGTGGCCCAAAGGTTATGCCGTCTCAGGCTTCAGCCGAGCCGGAACGGGCCTCGCAGATGCTCATCGAGGAACGCCGCCAGTACATCGTTGCACTGGCCCAGCAGCATGGCAGAGTTCTTGTGGAAGAGCTCTCTGAGTCCCTTGGGATCTCGCGAATTACCATCCGCAAGGACCTCGACTATCTGCAGGATCGGGGCATCCTGCTGCGCACCCATGGCGGAGCACTGCTGCCAAACTCTGGCGCTCTCTCTGACCCATCACTGCAGGAGAAGGAAGGTCGCCATACCAGCGAGAAACAGCGAATCTCAGTTGTGGCGGCGGACCTGGTTCAGGAAGGCCAGTGCGTGTTGCTTGACTCAGGCACGACCACCACGGCAATCGCAAGAAGACTGAAGAAATTTTCAAATCTGACCGTCATCACTAATGCGGTCAACATTGCCGCCGAACTTAGCGGAACTAACTTTGAAGTATTGTTGACAGGCGGCTCACTGCGCAAGAACTCCTTCTCCCTGGTTGGCCCGCTTGCCGAAGACATGCTTCGCGATATGCACGCCGACATTCTGTTTCTCGGGGTGGATGGGTTTGATCTCGACGTCGGCCTGACGACACCGAACGTAATGGAATCTCGCGTCAATCGCGCGATGGTGAAGGCGTCCACCACAGTAGTGGCAGTTTGCGACTCAACGAAGTTTAACCGTCGCAGCTTGTCGATGCGTCCGCGATCCACCATGTCATCACCGACAGCAACCTTCCTCGGGAGACTGCAGACGCATTGCGCAGTCTCAATATCAAGCTTACACTTGTTTAGTATCCTGCAACAGCAGAGGTTATGGGGCGACCTGAGTTCGTTGCTGCTCGGAGTGGCCTTCTGGATGCCGTAAACGATAATTATGGCAATTATGGGGCAGTTTTCTTTTATTTCGATTTACAATCTAACCGTCGTCAAACGTGGACAAATCAGAAGTGGGCAGGTCGGGACGGTCAGGCGCAGTTGATGCAATGCACGTTATACCGAGAGGGAGCTGATTGTAAGGGGACGATGGTGAAAGAAGGTCACTCAGGACAAATTTATTGTGAGGGTTTCAGCCAAGGTCGAGGTGACGCTTCCCCTGAGCGACTCCATCCGGTGTCCACGTTGAAGACGCCCCGTCATCCTATTTCACTGCCGCGTTTTCCAGTTATCCGACTACCATAACCACCTCGATGCTCAGGATCCCGGGAAGGTGATCGAGGTTATGGACGCTTGTGGCATCGAGCACGTCGTTAACATCACCATGAAGGTTGACGACGAAGCGATCGAGATGATCGAGCGTTATCGGGCCGCCGATCCTAAGCGTTTCTCAACAATAGGCTGGATGGATTGGGCGGGAGTCGAGAATCCCAACTTTGATCGCTTCGTCGTCTTGAGTATTGAGCGACTGGAGCTACTCGTAAAGCACGGCATTGTCGGATTCAAGTTCTGGAAGGATCTGGGGCTCTCTGTGCGGGTGCGAAAGGTCAGCTATTGCGCGTCGATGATGATCGTTTGGCCCCGATCTTCGACCGGGCTGGAGAGCTGGGCATTCCTGTGATGGTTCATATAGGAGACCCGGAGGCATTTTCCCTCCCGATAGACTCAAAGAACGAGCGCTACGAGGAACTCGCGGCCCATCCCGACTGGAGCTTCTACGGCGCGCAGTTCAGCAAAGATGAATTGCTTCGACAACGCGATCGCGTCTTCCAGCGGCATCCAGGGACGACGTTCGTTGGAGCGCACATCGCCGAAAACAGCGAAGACCCGGAGCGCGTCTCAGCCATGCTTGATGCCAACCCGAATGTACTGGTCGACATCCGCGCGCGCGCCTCAGAGTTGGGCCGTCAGCTCTATGCTGCGCGCCGATTCTTTCTGCGTTTTGCAGATCGTATCGTGTTTGGCGCTGATCTTGTGCCGGAAGTCGAAATGTATCGGCTCTACTATCGCTTCCTCGAGACCGATGACGAGTACTTCGAGTACCCGACTCACGCGTCCGGCCAGGGACGCTGGAACATTTACGGTCTCTATCTTCCGGAGGACGTCCTCCGGAAGGTTTACCGCGAGAACGTGCTCCGCCTTCTGCTCGGCCTTTCACAAAAATAGACGCCGGGCTATTGTGCGATTTCCTGAAAGCCAAGCCATGACTTTTGAATCTATCTCCATATCCACAGAATCCTCCAACCGACGTTTCTACAATCATTTGCTGCTGTGCGTGGCTGGGCCCGACGCTTAATTGTGCGAGCTCACAGAGGACATCGACTGATAACCCATCAAGAACGAGGAATCAGTTCCAGAGTCAGGACCTCGAAGGGCGCGAGCGCGAAGGTGTGTGAAACGCCAGCCCGCAGTGATAGCGAAGACATGCCGGTATCATCCTTCCACGGACTATGAGCGGTGAAGCTCCTCGTTGCACCCTTCGGCAGCTCCAACACCGTTTGCGGATCGAGTTGAATACTCTGCGGCTTATCACTGGGGTTACGTAGGACGAGAATTGCCTTTCGGGGCGACCACGATGCCCAGCCATAGACTTGTTGCCATGCAGGATCGCCGCCGACCCAATGGGTATCTTTCAAGACGTCGGCGTTGGCGCGCGACCACTTCGCCGCTTCGGCCAAATCGTCCCAGTTCTGTGTACTCAACAGTGAAGGAGTGATGTACATCTCTTGCAACTGAGTCCCGGTGCCGAAGTAAGAACGAATCTCATTACGGAAGTCGTTCGATGGGTCCGCACTCAGTTGTTTGTGCCGTTTCGCGTAGATCATGCCGTGCAACATCAAGGAGTTCAATGGATAGAGCGGCCCAGCCTTCACCACGCGATTGTAGGTATCGGCATCACGATAGGTGATCCACCGCTCGCGGTATGGGCCTACGCCAGCCACATCGTCGTCTTCTCCGCCGCGCCAGATGGAGTCGGCCGTCATAAGCCAGAATGGAGAGGGATAGGTTCCGGTCGTCAGGTTGATGTAAATATCCGGCTTCTCCTGGCGCAGTTCTTCTATCAGATGAATCGCGGCGGAGAAGTCGCTGTCAAAGGCGCTTCCCGCGAAGACCGAATCGGCATTGCCCGTTCCGTCGAATTTGAACTGATTGACGTCGTACTTGTGAATCATGTCGAAGCAAACATCGCGGAAGCGCGCGTAGTACTTCGGTCCAGAGAGCGCGAACCCGTTACCGACGATCTCAAAACCCTGCATCTTCCCGTACTCCAACCGCTCTTTCTTGGGAGTGCTGTAGCCGCCCCACGGCGACATCCAGACGCCGGGACCCGCACCATATACTTCCGTGGCCTGCCGCACTTTGGTGAATCCATTGGGAAAATCTCTGGGATTGAAGCTCCACAATGAAGCGTGATCGTCCCATCCATCATCGAAGAGAAATGAGTCCAGCGTGACGCCACGCTTCTCGTGTAACTCGTGGCCGAAAGAGTTAATTCTGTCCAGAGCACCGGCCTCGGTATATGGATTGAAGCGGCCAAGATCGTACCACGAGTTGTAGTGAAGAAAAGTACGATACGGATGAGCCCGTTCGCGTTCCAAATAGGTCAGAAAGTCCCTGCGCATCTGCCCACGATGCGCTACCCCGACCACAGACGAGTACGTCACCGACTGCCCGGCCCGCAGTGGAAGCGAACGGTCAATGTATGCGGCGGCGTGCCCGGCTGTTACATTGCTCTCCGAGAGAGGATGTTCAAACCCGAGGAAGAGATCCGAGTCGACGATCGGCGAACCCTTGACTGAACCTACGACAGCTGCACCGGGAAGCGACGAATCGATCAGCTCCACGCGGGAGATCGAAAGATCATGACCGGGCGCCGTCACAGTAACGATCTGACGGACATAGTTTGACCCGTCGCGAACAATAACCGACCACAGGACTGAGAGAGAGCGGTCTTCGCTGATCAGCTTCGAATCGAGCTCGCTCCCCGGAAGTCGTTCTGCATAACGCGACGCTCCCGGTTTTGCGGTCACGATCTTCTGCTCTGGCTCCCCATCAATAAGAAGGTTTGCCGCGCTGTAAATGGTGCCGTCCTTCATCAGCACCCAAAAGGGAAACCCGAGATTTACTGTCCTGTTATGGAGCTTATCCAGAATGGAGATTCCACCAACGTGCGCTGCACCCACCGTCCAGTCCGCTTCGACTGCCCTATCTCCTATGCCGTACTTATTGCCCTGATGGAAGGCGAATGCCTTACCTCGAGTCATGGCCGCTTCCTGAGCAGGCAACACAACAGTAAGAACAAGTGTAGCCAAGACACAGAATGTACGGACCATGGCCCGTCCGCTTGCTGGTGAAGAAGGATTGATCATGTACCGTCCTTTCAGTCAGCAACACAAAAGGGGAGCCGGCCAGTGCGGACGTCTCTGTCATTTTGCGAACCGGTCAGATGCTATCATCATAAACGCAATACAAAGAAGCTATACGAAATATAGGGATAGGAAAATATAGACAATCTCGAAACCTCCGAGCTCGCCGAAAAAGAGAAGGCGCTCCTCCGCTTCGTCAAAAAAATCACATTAGCGCCAAGCTCAATCACTGCAGCCGACATCCAGACACTCAACGAGGCCGGATGGGATGACGCCTCGATCTTCTACGCAATCTCCGCATCCGCCCTTTTCAACTTCTACAACCGCTGGATCTCCGCCAGCGGCGTGCATCCCGTAAGCGACGAAGCCTTCAAACGACTCGCTTCGCGAATGGCTGTTACGGGCTACGCCACGTAGTCTCTCGACTGCACCTCCAGAGACACCTATGCGCAGCGTTATCTCGGGAGCATCTAGGGCGAGGTGACCGACCCAGATGGAGCAAAGGTCTCCGGCGCCATGGTTACCGCAGAAGAGAAGACAACCCCATTGCAAGACGCAAGGGAAATCCAACAGCTCTGGCGCTTACAGTTTTCCGGCGCTGAATTTGGCGCTCAGGTCGTTAGAAATGGAACGAACCAGATCCACGGGTCTGCGTACGTCTTTCAAGACGCGTATCTGAACGCGAACCAGTATCAGAATGTTCCTAACCAGAACCTCTGCTATCCCGGCACGACGGGCTGCACCAATACCATTACGCCAACCCGTCGCGGTAATGACCAACTCAGCCAGACAGGCTTCGTGATCGACGGCCCAGTGTTCATTCCCAAGTTGTATAACGGCCACGACAAGACCTTTTTCACGCTCGCGTCTGAGCGCTAGGCCTCGCACTCGTCCAGCCCGTACCCGGGGCTGATGCCGCGCCAATTCGACCAGCACTTCGATCTGTCCTCGATCAACATGTCGAGCACAGGCCCTTCCCTACACAAGCTTCCCCGGTATCACCAGTGACTCCGATGGTCCCACGCTCGCGGCGGGCGTGAGCGGCGGGTCGACCAATACGAATCAGGTGAGCACAAGCCTGGGACCGATCCCGTCGCCAACCTGGCGAACCAAACCTACCTGAACACGGCAGTACCCAACCCGATGGTTGGAAAGGTGCCGTCCAACTCGACTCTGAACGCCGCCACCATTCAGCGCCAACTGTTGCTGTTGCCCTACCCGAGTTCGGCAGCGTCACAAAGACCCACGAATCCGTCGGTTATCAGCGTTACGACGCCTTGCAGATCCAGATCAGCAAGCCGATGAAGCACCATGTCTCCTTCCAGGGCAGCTTCACCTGGAACAAGCTGATGAACCATAACATCTTCGCCAACAACTTCGACCCGGCTCGACCCTGACGGGTGTCGTAGATCCTTGTGCCAGCCTGATTGGCAACGTGTTCGGCACGATCGAACTGCCACGTTTCCTTGCGCGGCCGGCCTATCAGCGCCTTCTGCTTGGTGACTTGAAGTTGAACACCGTCATGCGTGCTCAGAATGGAAGCCTGATCGCAGCGCCGGGCAGTGTGGATCTGATCGGCGATCCTCTGGCAGGAGCTCCGCGCAACTTCCATTGCCCTCCGGATTAGTTGGATCACTGCAGTGGTTGATTCAAAAATGAACAGTCAGCAGAAGCGGGATGCCAACGCAAATGCCGTCGACTCGTTGCTGCCTTCGAGCAACGAAAAGTCTTCAGCACCTCTCGTCCATGTGTCTTTCGTCGGTTCCGCGATCACTTCTTATCGTCAGCTGCAATTCTGTTTCATCCTAAGAATCCTGCTCTTAAGGGCCACCAAACGGATACGCTTCCTACCCACTTATTTCCGAAGAAATAAATAACTCCCGAACTGGTGCCATTAGTCGCTGCCGGAGAAATGTGGTGGAGGCCAGTTGTCTCAATTACCGTGCAAGGATGCATCCTAATTTGCTGACAAATTTTACGTAATAGAACGCGGTTGTATTGAAATTCGACTTGTTGAACTGGAAGAGCTTCACCTCTGCGGCGGCCATTCCGACGAGTACGTTTTGATCTGCCTCTGATTGAATGGTCGCGAATATTTTATGTTCTGCCACGCCAGGCCGCCGTAACTGGATCGTCGAATGGCTAGTTTTTAAGGTAACGTCCAACTCCTCCTGCGAAATTCGACTGCAATTGAATTTGCTGTTCTGAGCTTTGCAGAAATAAATGAAGGGCTCTCAGGTCGAGCGAATTTCGCGTCGAATTCGTGGCGCCGCTGGCTGCGGTCAGTGATGAGTTGACGACGCCCCTCCATCCAGCGTCCCCGAGGGCATTCGATGGTCGAGCTCAGGTTGTATTGCCTAGACTGATTGCCTTTCGAATAAGTAACCCCGGTAGTGACGTTTTCATTTAGATGTTGCGAGACGTTTGTGGATTTGGGTCACATCGATAATCATGGATCGCCACCTGCATCCGATGTTTCCGCGGAATGCAGCGTCCACGACCGCCAAACACTATGGTGCGCCATTGAGGACGCGTTAATGCACGGTACTCATCCACAAACTTGAAGAAGAAGTCCAGATCGTTCGCGGAAAGATGTATTTGGACTGAAAACCCACGGCATGAACGGAATAGTACGGAAATCAAGTTCGCCGGTAGATTGGGTGCGGCTAGTCCCCGTTGTCGCTGACCTGCCATTGGTCGTACCGCCGCTGATCAAGTGAGACATCCAACGCGGCATCAAGACGAAATCTGGACGGTCGATTGGACTCGCGGTCACCCGAAACTTCCAGACGCGACTAAAGTTCAAAATCGTCTACGAGGGAAGGCCAATTGAATCAGTCGCTTAGCGTAACTATTTCCCTCTTGAGCCCGCTTGCTGTTGCCGCCGGCTATTCCCAACCGTCCACCAGCAATGATTTGGACGCTTCTTTACACTTTCCAATCTGTCTCTCGTGCCCACCGATCGGCACCGATGTCTCAGAAAATACCCGCTTTGCGGCGAGGGATATAATTGCTCATCAAAAACGGTAATGTTGATTGAATACCGATCCGGACATGGGAGGGTGATTAAAGGTTGAGTTATGACAACTTGTTTGCTCTCTCAGGACGAATTCTCGTCACCGGCGGCACACGAGGCATTGGCCGCGCTATTTCACTGCGCTTTGCAAACCGGCGCATCTGTAACCGCGAATTATCTCCGCAATCAAGAGGCTGCAGGAGTTAAAGGCTACGGCAGAGCGGGAAGGGTGCCGATCGAGCTGTGTCGTGCCGACCTCACCAGCCCCCGGGGCCTCGAACAAATTGAGAGATCCATCCAGAACACTGGCGAATCTCTTTCCGGGCTGGTTCATTGCGCGGCGACGGGTGTGCACCGTACCTTTTCCGAACTTAACGTACGTCACCTTGATTGGACGTTCTCACTCAATGTGCGTGCGTTTTTTGAATTAATGCAGGTCCTCACGAATCGGTTTTCGGAGCGATCAAGCGTGGTGGCGGTCAGCTCGATCGGAGCTCGGCGTGCCTTACCGTATTACTCTCTAGTCGGAGCATCGAAGGGCGCGCTCGAAGCTCTCGCCCGACATCTCGCAGTGGAACTGACGGAGCCGAGGGGAATCCGCGTGAATATCCTTGCCCCCGGCCTGGTTGCGACCGAAGCTTGGAAGGTCATTCCGGAAGCAGAAGTCCGCGTTGCCGCCGCGATAAACCACACTCCGCTCCAGCGTTTGGTGACGCCCGAGGAGGTGGCATGGGCCGCCCAATTCCTCTCTTCGCAGGCATCGATGGGAATAGTTGGGCAGACCTGTGTTGTTGATGGGGGAGCAGCGATTGTGGGGTAAGATCGTCAACGCCACTTTCAGTGGATGAGGAGGGTAAGCATGGAGAGTGTTCTCGCCAGAGTTCAAGAGGTTTTCCATGAGGCTTTTGGGATCGACTCGCAACTGATTTCCCTTGAAACCACTCCCAGTGACGCGCCGGCATGGGATTCAGTGGGGCACCTGGATCTGGCAAGCAGGCTGGAGCGGGTTTTCGGCATCAGTTTCAGACGTGGATCATCTCATGGAAATGGAGAATGTCCGCGAGATCGTTAGGATCATCGATGCGAAGCTATAGTCACTGGAGTGTGGGAAATGGCTGCATCTCCTGGGAACAATTTTTCCGGACGGCTAGTGAATCGGCTAGGAGAGCATTCCTGCCTCATTGACGCGGCAACGGACGAAACGATACTTCCCTTTGACGTTCGTCGAATCATTATCAGTTTTGGCGCTAGCCTTCTCTCCACGGGATTGAAACCCAGAGATCGAATCCTTATTGGTTGTACCTTGTCACCCTCCGAGTAGCTTGGCCCACCTGGGCGCAATGTACGCAGGCTTTGTACCGGTCCCGATGGAGGAGGCGGTTCTAGTTACATCCATAGTCGTCTTACTGGAGGTAACCGGTGCGACAGCAGTATGGACGGAAAGGAGTCTTCCGTTTAGCGGGATCCCTGAAGCGGGAGTCCGGGTTTTCCCATGGCCTCTTTTGCGCAGCGAAACGCAGCGAGCCACCACCTGCCTCTTTGCGAGAAAAACTCCCTCGCGGTCCT
>CAVSOH010000010.1:0-250393 GCA_963729555.1 uncultured Acidobacteriaceae bacterium
CTATCGGCAAGGTTCTACTGATTCCCGATTGATGATGTGGGCGTCCTCATGGAACTTTGCCTCGTCGTATCCGTATGTGTAGTGGCATCAATTTTTAGTCGCAGGGCATACAGCGCACAAAAAGGAGCAGCAACAGATGAAAGTATTCGCCATTCTATTTGTGTCTCTTTTCTCGGTTTCTTCGATTGCTGGTCAAGCTCCGAAGCAGGCTGCGAGCCGAACGTGGATCGCTGACGTCACGATCATCTCGCCGGAGAGTCTCGATCATGTTGAGAAGGGCAGCGTGTTAGTCGAGGATGGTCGCATCGTTCGCGTCGAGCGAAGACAAGGAGCGAAGGCGCCTGCCGGCGCAACGGTGATTTCGGGAAAAGGACAGTATCTTATTCCGGGCCTCATTGACTCGCACGTTCACCTCGCGTCTGTTCCTGGCATGGGCTTTGATCAGATGAGAGGCAAAGAGGAGATGGTGAAGGCGTACTACCAGCAACTTCCTCGTTCCTACCTTTACTACGGTTACACGACGGTGGTTGATCTGGCGGTGTTCGATCATCAGGTGTTGAAGGACTTCAGGCAGGCGCCGCTGCATCCGGATTTGTACGATTGTGGCGAGCCCCTGGTTTTTGCAAATGGATATCCGATGTCATTTTCGCCGCCTGATGTGCGGTTCAAATTGTTCCCGAACTTTGTCTACGATCCGAAGCAGGCTTCCAGTATTCCAGCCGAATATAAGCCGGAGGATCACACTCCTGCGGCGGACGTCTCGCGGGTCAAGGCTTCCGGTGGGGTTTGCGTTAAGACTTTTTATGAGCGCGGCTTCGGGCGGGACACGAACCTGCCTGTGATGGGTGCTGATGAAATTGCAGCCGTTCGCAAAGACGCGACACAGGACGGGCTGGTGTTGATGATGCATGCCAACTCGTTTGAGGCACAGAGATTTGCTGTCGACGGAGATGTCGACGTGATTGCACATGGAATGTGGAATTGGGGCGATCTCGACAAGAAGACGGAGCTGCCGGATGAGATCAAACAGCTGCTCGATCGAATCGTGGAAAAGAAGATTGGCTATCAGGCCACGTTGCAGGTGTTGGAGGGTCTGCGCGCGTATTTTGAACCGGATTATCTGAAGACGGCTGCCATCTCCAAGGTCGTGCCCGGGACGATGCTCGCGTGGTTCAATACGCCCGAAGGTAAGGGGTTCAAGAAAGAGTTAGTGAACGACGCTACGCCGGATGCTGTGATGGCTGAGACGTTCGACAAGGGGCCTCTTCGGCGCGGGCGTCAGGTGGTTGCTTACCTGGCCAGCAAAGATGCGAACTTTCTGTTTGGCACGGACACTCCGTCGGCTCCGACTTACGGAAATCTCCCAGGGTTGAACGGCTATCTGGAGATGCATCAGCTGCAAAAGGCCGGGTTGTCGTTGGCACAGATCTTCAAGGCGGCCACGATCAGCAATGCGCGGGAGTTCAAGCTCGATGGGCAGCTCGGAACGATTGAGCCGGGAAAGATCGCCAATCTTGTCCTGCTGAAGAAGTCTCCGCTGGAGAGCGTGGATGCGTATGACAGCATCGTCACAGTCTGGGTTCACGGAGCGCCGGTCTCGCGCGATAGTCTGGCGGTCGAGACCGGCAAGTAGTTCGGTTGTTGCTCCAATGGGAAGCTTTTAATTCGCTCCAGATCGTTGCGGATTCGCTGGCGGTTGCTGGCGTAAAGCTGCGGGGACAAATTCCGTGCTCAGCATTTTGGGGCTCGCGGTGAGGTAGTAGGTGGGGATTTTGGGGAATTGCTCTTCGGAGAGGACGAGGGTGCGGAAGTCGAAGCTCTGGATTTCGGCGCGATCTTCCATGTGGTTGCGGGCGATGGCTCCGGCGAGTGTGGTGACGAAGGTCTGCGGGTCGACGGTGTGGTTGGTGGTGGGCTCGCCGGTTGCGGAGGGCAGGGGCTTGCCGGGTTCGTCGTTGGGCAGGGGGAGGATTTTGGTTTCGATGTTGAAGCGGACTTTGGCGGCGTTGGCGGCGCGCTCGGCTGCGTGGGGCTGCGATTTGCCGGGGCCTTTGCGGTAGTAGTCGACGTAGAAGGCGGTGAAGCGGAAGAGCTGCTCCACGTAGGTGGGGACGTAGGGGTTGATGAGGTGCTCGTGCGCGGCGAAGGCTACGGATACGGGCGAGAGGGCGAGGTCGTTCTTCTGGTCTGGGAACTGGGTGTGGAGCTTATCGCAGATGAAGGTGCGCTGAGCGTCGGTGCTGGAGATGTCGCGGAGGTAGACGCGGTTTTCGAGAGTGTAGGGGGAGCCGTCGGCGCGGCGGCAGGACTGCGGGTTGTAGAACTGGTCGTGCCAGATGAGCGATACGTGGTCAGTGGTGACGCCGGTGTCGGTCTCGAGGGTGGTGCTGAGCTGGTCGAGGCCGGACTCGAAGGAGGGCAGGGTGTTTTCGGGGCGCAGGCCGCGGCCTCCACGGTGTGCGGAGATGTCGAAGGTGCTGAAGTAGGCGGCGTCGGCGGGGTGGGCTGCGGCTTCTTCTTTGACGACGGCGCGGAGGAGGTCGGGACGGTCGGAGATGATGCCGTCGACGCGGAGGTTGATGAGGGCGCGCATCTTTTCGGGGTCGTTGGTGGTCCAGGGGACGACCTGGAAGCCGGCTTGACGGAGCTGAGCGACGTTGACCGGAGGATTGGCGCTGAGGAGGGTCGCGTCGACGGGCGAGAGGACCGGGGTAGGGGCACCGTGGGCTTTGGCGTGGTCGCGGGCGGCGGTCATGAGGCCGAGGTAGGGATTGGTGGGCATGGTGTTGGCCTGTTGGGCAGTGGCGATGCCGGTGAGGACGACAAGAGCTGCAGCGGTGCGGGTCCCGAAAGAAATGATTGACATGAGGGCCGATGATAGTGAGTCAGCGTTGCATTGTTGTGAATCTGCCTGGGTTAAGGGATTGGTTGGAGGACTGTGGCTAGTCTTCCGTGTGCGGCCAGGAGTTTGGCTTCGGCGGCTGAGCGGCTGAGCGAGAGCTTCTGCATGACGATGGCGGTTTTGACGGAGCCGGCTTGTTCGAGCAGGTGCGCGGCGGTGGGCTGGTCTACTCCGGTGGCTGCGGCGATGATGCGCTGGGCGCGGTCGACGAGTTTGGCATTGGTGGGTTGAACGTTGACCATGAGGTTGCTGTAGACGGCTCCGGCTTTGATCATTATGCCGGTGCTCAGCATGTTGAGGACGAGCTTGGTGGCGGTTCCAGCTTTGAGGCGCGTGCTGCCGGTGAGGACTTCGGGGCCGGTGACGGGAGCGATGGCGATGTCGGAGACGGCCGCCATCTGCGAGTTGGGGACGCAGGTGAGGGAGATGGTGAGGGCACCGACAGAACGGGCGTGGGCGAGTGCGCCGAGAACGTAGGGGGTGCGTCCGCTGGCGGCGATGCCGACGAGGGTGTCCTGCGGGGTGAAGTCGGCTGCGATGAGGTCACGGCTTCCCTGCTCGGGCGAGTCTTCGGAGCGCTCGCTGGAGGTGCGGAGGGCGGAGTCTCCACCGGCGATGATGCCTCGCACGAGTGTGGGCGGGACGGAGAAGGTAGGTGGGCACTCAGAGGCGTCGAGTACGCCGAGGCGGCCGCTGGTGCCGGCTCCCATGTAGAAGAGGCGGCCTCCCTGTTCGAGGCGGGCGGCGATGGCGTCGACGGCTTTGGCGATGTGGGGGAGTTCGGCGGCTACGGCTGCGGCGACTGTGGCGTCGGCTTCGTTGATGATGCGGAGCATGTCGAGGGTGGGGAGTTGGTCGATGTGCTCGGAGGCAGGGTTGCGGGCTTCGGTGGGGAGCGTGGCGAGATCCATGTGCTCCATGATGGAGGATGGAGGGTGCTGGCGGCAATTCGGGGTGTGGATTGCCGCCGCGGAGCATTCGCTTTAGCGAGAGGTGATCTCGACCGGAACAGCTGATTTTGAAGTGGCGATGGCCCCGCAGAGGCAGAGAGCAATCAAGACCTCGGTGATCACCGGTGGCGGGAAGAAGTACGTCCAGGAGACCTGGGCGAAGGCAAGATAGGTCACCGTGAACGTTGTGAGGATTGGGCGGAGGCGGAGAGCGTCTGTCTTTGCCAATGAGGCAAGCTGCCAAAAGACTATGGCCTCGGCCGTCAGAAAGTTACTGACGGCGAGGCCCATGCCCATGTAGAAGTCCCAAAAGCTGCGGGTCGCTCCCATGACTGGAAACGTGGTTGACTTCATCACGGACACGACCGCCTGTTGGGCGCCTGGGGCTGGTGTGCCGAAGACGCCTCCGATGGTGTGAAGCGCGGCGTGAATAAAGGTCAGGACGGATGCGATGCGGAGGAAGATAACGGGCTTCATGCCTGAGCCTCCCGAGTGGCTGCTTTGGCGAACTCTGAAAGGGTGCGGGTCCAGGCGTCCGGGGTGTCCAGCATCTCGCGGAGCTTCTCGTAGCCTTCGCCGTGGCGCTCGATTGCACTGTGCTCTAGTTCGACGAGCGTGGCGGAAGGGCCTTCTTCCGTGAAGCGGATATGGACTTCGCTGGCTTTGGCGAGGTCGGGATTGAACTTCCAGTCCGGGCCGAGGTGCCAGGAGAAGGTGACACGATGCGGAGGCTCCCATGCGAGGATGTGGCCCCAGTTGCAGTCGTTTCCCTCGGCGTCGCGCTCGTACCAGCGGCCGCCTTTGCGCGGTTCGACGATGATGCTTTGGAATGGCTTGTCGCCGATGTGGTGTTCGGCGGGCCACCAGGTCTCCATCTGCTCGACGAAGACAGAGAAGGCGCGTTCGATGGGAACGGGAACGCGCACGCTTTTATTGACGACGGCTGGTTCGACGATGTTTGCCATGCTTTACTTCCCCTTTCTGCGATGCGGCATTTTGAGAGGTGACAGAGGCTTGAAACGCGCTCATGGCCTTGTCCCAGACCTGGTCGAAGTGCGCACGGAGGCGAGCGACTCCTTCGGGATCTAACTGGTAAAGGCGGCGGGTTCCGGTCTTCCTGTCGGTGACAAGGCCGGCGTCCTTGAGCACGCGCAGGTGCTGGGAGACTGCCGGGCGGCTGACGGGAAAGGTCTCTGCGAGTTCGTGAACGGCCATGGGCCCGTTGGCGAGTCTCTGGAAGATGGCCATGCGGGTGGCATCGCCAAGGGCGTCGAGGCCGGCTTGTAGGTAAGCGTCCACTTACGGTAAGTGATAGCTTACGGATAAGGAATCTGTCAATAGCGAATTTTTCTCAAAGCCATTCTCGAAATTAGCCGGGATTCTGCTGTGTCCTGAGGAACCGCTGGAATCGCCTTCGTCTCCGCCACACAAGTAACCAGATGATTGCGATAAGAATCGCAGCAGCAAAATAGGGAAGATGGGCAACCAGCCATATTGCTCTTCGGATCCGTGCCCTAAGCTGTGTGGCTTTTCGGATCGACTCTGCTGAGATCTCGACCGGTTGGTTCCAGTTCATCGTCCTGAGGCGAGGCAGAAATCCCTGGTGAACGCAGCCTGCCAGGTTGTAGACACCTACCACGTGTGAGAAATGGTTGGCAACGATCAGGTCGCGCGAAAATTCCTCCCAATTCAGCGGTGCAAATCGGGGTGCTGCATTGGAGCCGCTGGTGATGCCGACCGCGATGGCCTGTGCATCCGGGCCATAGACCCAGATCAACGCTGAGTCGAGCCGCTTGTTGAAGCTGGTGTAGATCATGAGGACTTCGCGATCGCCTCTGACATCGACGATGCCGGCAAGCCGTTCCAACAGAGTGGAACGTATGCTTCGTGCGTCGGCGATAAATGGAAACTGATAGGTCTCGACCGGATACCCATGGGCTTGAATCTCGTGGATGAGTGAGGCGTAGGATTCCCTGGCGCGTCGAACGCGGTCGATGTCGAAGTAGCGCTTGATGAGCGTCCACGCCAGACGCGATTTGCTGCTTCGCAATGCGGCGAACTCCTGGATGTTCGGTTCTATGTCCAGTCCTACGCCAGCCCATCGCAGATCGTAGGTGCTGGTCCATGTTCGAAAGTCTGCAAAGCGCGTTGCTGCTTCCGGGGCGTTGCTGGCATTCAGGTAATAGCCCTGCTCAGCCGGGAGCGCAAGCCACGCAGTTACAGGAATGCCAGCGCTGTTCAGTTGACGGACAATGCGAGCACGGTCCGGGCTAAGATCCGGAAGCGCCAGCGCGATGCCTGCATTCAAGGCTTTGAGATCGGGGATTACATCCGGTTGAGAGAACAGAGTTTCCAGTTCACTAGTGGAGCCATCGCAGGCAAATACCAGATACGGAGGACCGCCTCCATTTCCACCCGTGACGTGGATGCCCGGTGACCCGGTGCTTGTTCCCTGGGCGTATCCGCCAATCGAGATAGACAGGACGGCGATTGCCGCGAGTGAGAGCCAGGAAGTCATACGCCAGACACTCCACTTCGAGGACCGAAGCGCGAAGGTGTTCCCTCATCTTCAGGTTATGCCATTGCTGACCTGACGGGTGATATGAAATCCGTTGTAGGCCCGGGCGAACGGAAGCGACTGTATCGTAAGGGCTGGCATCCTACGGATTAGAGAATCAGGAATTTCGGCGGCCACCTTTTACATTGATTATGAGCCCTTCACGCTACGCGCTTTCTGCTGCAGTCGTCGCGGTTGTGCTCTTCCTTGTCTGGCTTGTTTGGCCTGCGCGTACAAACAGCGACGCTTCAAACCCGCCAACGACCAGTGAGTCGCCTGCGTCGGCACCAAGCGTGGCGGTCGCTCATGACGATGGAGTGACGACGGTCTACGCGCATAACCTGAGGCTGCGCAAAGGGCCGGACTTTCGCATCTACGTCCGTTGGATTCGCGGCCAGATGCTGCGCACTCGAAAGGGCGATGAGCCTTCGCTTGATGATCCAGAGTCGTTTGTCTTCCTTATTCAGAAGGGTGTTATTCACGCGAATCTCGGCGACATCGGCACCTTCCTCAACACGAACATGCCTGGATCTCCACTCAAGAAGATCGCCGTGACGGGAGACGGAGATCAGCTCAGAATCAGCGGCACTTTGCATAAGCTGTTGGTGCCGCTGCCTGTCGAGATGGTCAGCACGATCTCGGCCATGCCGGATGGGCGCGTTCATCTGCACATTACTAAGATTGGCGTGCTGAGGGTGCCGGTGAAAGGGTTGATGCGCGGGCTTCATCTGGATATCAAGGACATCGTGGGTTCCACGCCTGTGTCGGGTGTCGAGGTGTCGGGCAACGATCTTTATCTGGATACGACGAAGCTGCTGCCGCCACCCCACATTCGTGGCCTGCTGACCAGTATTACGGTGGCAACGCCCGATCTTGTGCTGGTTTACGGCAATGCTCCGAATGACGAGACGAAGCTTGCGGAGTGGCATAATTTTCTGCGGTTCGAGGGCGGCACGGTCGATTTCGGCAAGCTGACTATGCACCGTGCGGATCTGACTCTTATCGATGCGTCGGACGATCCATGGTTTGATCTTGATCTGGTCAATTATCAGGCCCAGCTCGTTAATGGTGTCAGCCGGATGACGCCAGAGGCCGGGCTCGAGATCTTCATGCCGGACCTCAACGACCAAAATAAGTCGGTTAAAAAGATTCCTCTGGATTGGCTTAAGGATCGTAACCGCTCGCTGCCGCAGGGTGTTCCGATGCCGGCCAAGTAGCAGAGACTTGGAACGCTAGTTCTTCAGCAGCTCCTCGAGGTTGGGGTTGAGGTCTTTTTTTGTTGTCTTCGCGGGAGTGAGTTCGACGTTCAGTCCGGTTACGTCGCTGTCGGTCACGATGACGGACTGCTTGCCATCTTGGTAGCTGCGCAGCGTGTTAGTCGACTCAACAGTTATGAAAGCTGTCGGTTTTTTCGTCGAGGGCTCGGTGTCGGCTGCATTGGTGACGAGTAGGTCATAGGTGCCGGGGGGAACGAATGTCACCGTGAAGTTGCCGTGGGCATCGACTCCGGTCCCTCGTGAAAAGTCCTTATCAAGCTTGTCTTCGAGCACCACTAGCCCTGTGTTGAGACCGTGATGGTCCTCGGCTGAAGCGATACGGCCGCTGACGGAGTGCAGGCCTCCGAGTTTGATGGTCACCTCTTCGTCGCCGCGGTCTTCCGCGGTACGCAGGGTCACGGGCTTCGCGCCGGCCTGATGAAATGCGGCGGGGGCGAAGACGATGAGCGGGGAATCCATCATTTTGCTCATGTTCATGACGCCGTTCGTCATCGCGAACTGCATGTGGGTCTGCAATATTGCCTTGATGAGATAGTCCCCGGGGACCAACCCCGAGATGCGAAAGTGGCCCAGGTCGTCGGTGATCGACATCGTACCGCTGCCGCTGCCATTGAGGTTCATTGACAGCATTGCGAACTCTGGCGGAATAGCAGTCTCTTTGGTCTTCGCAGAGATAACCGTAACTGTGACTTGCGTAGCCGGGCTACCGTCGTCCCATACGACCTTGCCGGAGATCGCAGCTCCGCGATTGACGAGGAGATCGGCCCGGATCGAGCGGTCGGCGATGACATGCACCATCGGAGTGTCGGGGATCGACTTGCGGGGATCGGCACCGGCATCGATGGCCGCCCGCACGATATTTCCCGACTGCACGTATCCCGGGACGGAGGCGAAGACGTAATAATCTCCCGGAGTCACATTGGTTGCTTCAAAGCTGCCGTCGATGTCGGTCTGGGTCTGCACCATGTTGCCCTCTGTGTACGACTTCAGCGCGGCCCTGATCTGGGCGGCATCGGGTTTGGCGTTGGGATCGGCGTTCGCCGGCGGTGTGATCTCTGCGGGCACGCCTAGGAGCATCACGTGAGCGAACCTTGCGGGACGCTGCGTGTCGCTGCATGTGACGTGGCCAGTGACGGTGCCACCGGGCGATGCAGGCGCGGGCTGTTGCGCCAGAGAGGGGCAGGCGAGCAGAACGAGAATCAGGGCGCGAATCCTGAAGGGTCGCATCGGCCAAGTATCGGATTGGATTTTTGGAGGAGCAAGAGAAAAATTGCCACTAGCGAAAGGCTTCGCGTTCCCGAAGCGAGGAATGGTTATGGGACGATGACTACGGCTCCGTCTGCGGTCTCCTGCTTTACGGCGTGGACGGCTTCGTTGGCCTGCGCGAGGGGGAAGGTTTTGATGCGAGGTTTGAGGCCGATCTCTCCGGCGAGCTTGAGGAAGTCGCGGGCGTCGGCGCGGGTCATGTTGGCTACGCTGCGGATCTGGCGCTCGCCCCAGAGAAGCTTGTCGTAGTCGAAGGCGGGCATCTGGTCGAGGTGGATGGCGTTGATGGCTACGACTCCCCCTTTGCGCAGGCTGGAGAGCGCGCTGACGACGACGGCTCCGCTGGGAGCGAAGGTGATGGCGCGGTCGAGTTCGACGGGAGGGCTCTGCTGGTCGGTGCCGACCCAGGTTGCGCCGAGTGCGGTGGCTGCGGCGCGGTGAGCTTCGCCGCGAGTAGAGACGTAGACCTCGCAACCCCAGTGACGGAGGACTTCGATCGTGAGACTGGCGGAGGAGCCGAAGCCGAAGAGGCCGACGCGTTCGCGGGGTTTGACTCCGGCTACGCGGAGGCTGCGGAATCCGATGATACCGGCGCAGAGCAGGGGGGCGACATGGGCGTCGTCGAGCGTGGTAGGGAGGGGGAAGGTGAATCCGGCGCGGACGAGGACGTATTCAGCGTAGCCTCCATCGACGGTGTAGCCGGTAAAGATGGGGTTGTCGCAGAGGTTCTCTTCGCCACGGAGGCAGTACGGGCAGATGCCGTCGGTTCCGCCGACCCAGGAGACGCCGACGCGCGCGCCTGCTGGAAGTGCCGGTGAGCCGCCTTCGACGACCTCGCCGACGATCTGGTGGCCGGGGATGAGATGGGGCCGGATGGGCGGGAGGTCGCCCTCGATGATGTGCAGATCGGTACGGCAGACTCCGCAGGCCAGTACGCGGAGGAGGACGTATCCGGGGATGAGCTTGGGCCGGGGGACGTCCTCGACGGTGAGAACGGGTGGGGCTGTGCGGCGGAAAGAGTTGAAGACAGCGACCTTCACGGGTCTCCTCGACAGATGTGAGCGTTGCCAACAGTTGCTGGTTGCTTCGATGCACAAGCGATGGTGGACGTACCGGGCTCTCTGAAAAAGTAGTTCAGTACTGGCCGTAGCGGCCCTTAATGGAGTCGAAGAGCTTGGCGGAGTCGTAGCCTACGCCATCTTTGAAGACGATCCCAACGTTTTCGATGTCGGAGATTTTGGTGCTGGGGTCGCCTTTGATGACGACGAGGTCAGCGTTTTTGCCGGGGGCGATGGAGCCGATGTGCGCTTGCTGGTTGAGGTAGGTGGCGCCGTTGAGGGTGGCGATTTTGATGGCTTCGACGGGAGTGAAGCCAGCCCGGACGAGGAGTTCGACCTCGCGCTGGTCGCCGAAGCCGGGCAGGACGTGGCCGTCGCCGGTGGGGTCGGGGCCGGCGAGCAGGGTTCCTCCGGCGGCGGCGAAGGCTCGTTCCATGTCGAGTTCGCGCTGGAAGAGAACAGCTCGCGGGTTGGGGTTCTGGCGGGCTGTGGGGCGGTGCTCTGGAGGTTGCGGACGTAGAGATAGGCCTCGCGGGCCTGGGGCGTCATGGCGGCGAAGATGCGGGGTTCGAGCGGTGGGCGACCGTTGCCGTCAGCCTCGAAGACTGGCAGCGTTGAAGTGATGGCGACGTGGTGATCGATGAGAGTTTTGAAGAGGGCCTTTGCTTCGGGGCTGTCGGGAGTCATCTTCTGGCGCGTGGGTGTGCCGATGGTCTTGGGGCAGAGGTCGAGCTGCTTGTCGGGGTCGAGCTGGGTGTTGACGACGAAGCCGTGCTCGAGGTTGTCGATGCCGAGCTCTGCGGCCTCGGGATAGGTGACGGAGCAGAGGTGGCCGGTGACCTTGAGGTTGAGCTTATGCGCTTCGTCAATGGCGGCCTTCAGCTCGTCGCGGGTGATGTTCATGTACGCCTTGAAGCTGGTGACACCTTGCGCGGCCCAGAAGCGGACGGTCTGGCGGGCGTCGTCGGCGTCGCGGAGGTTGTGCATCTGCAGGAAGGGGGAGTTGGGGCCTTCGAGGTAGGGGCCGGTGACGTCCATGTGCGGGCCGGGGAGGTGGCCGGCGTCGATCTCGCGGCGGAGGTTGAGGTCGGTGTAGGGCTCGACGCTGCCGGTGGTGCGCAGGGTGGTGACGCCGGCGGCGAGGTACATGCGCGGTGCCGAGAAGGTCATTTGGGGGACAATCAGCGGTGGCTCACTGTTGCCGAGCGCGTCGAAGTTCGGACGGGCGATGTAGTACATGTGATCGTGCATGCCCACCAGGCCGGGGATGACGGTGTATCCGTGGAGGTCGAGGACTTCGGCGTGGGAAGTGGTTGGGAGGTCTTTCGCGATGCTGGCGATCTTGCCGTCTTCGATGAGGATGGACTGGTCTTCGAGGGGGGTAGCGCCGGTGCCGTCGATGATGCGGACGTGGGTAAGGAGAGTCCGGGGGCCGTTGACTCTGATGAATTTGGCGACTGCAGGGGTAGGGGTCTGTGCGTGGATGATGGCGGCGGTGGCGAGGCAGATCGTCAGGGCGGCGGTGCGGCGACGGTCCATGGGGTTCTCCAGTGGGAGAGTTTACGCGAGATTTGGCCGGGCGCGACGATTTTAGGGTGTTTGGAGCCGTAAAATAGAGAGGATTGCGGAAAATCTGAACGGCGCATGGCGCAAAGGACGAAACGAGCGGAATGAGCATTGAATCGAAAGCGGTTTTGGCAGGACAGGTAGAGGCAGCGGCGAAGGCGGCCGGGCTGGTGGTGGTTTCGAGCGAAGTGGGCAAGGACTTCTCCGGCAATCCGACGACGCGGTTCACGCTGGCGCTGGCCGCTGATACGGCGAAGACGGAAGTGCTGGAGCTGAGCGATCACTTCGATTTCAGCCGGGCGGATCTGCTGGCAGAGGTCGACTTGTATCTTGCGGAGATCGGCTAAGCGGTTGAGGAATCCGCGGCCCGATTGCTACCTGACGCTGCATGGGTTTCCGCTGAGCTTCGGCAACTTTGCGTGGCCCTTCCATCTGTCGACCTCGGGCGCGGATACCTATCTGGTGCATGGTGAGATACGGCTGGAGGATGGGCAGGAGAGCGTGCTGCACGCGAAGATCGCCGCGTCGATGACGGTGACGTTTGCCGAGATCGTGAAGGCTCCGGAGCAGCCGTTTGCAGAGGGCTTCATCTATAACGCGGTGCGCAAGACGATGGACCAGGGGCAGCTGGAGCTGGTCAAGAGCGGCAATCGCCAGCCGGTGCCGGTGACGACGCGCTACTACAGCCCGTGGAAGAAGCGGTTCAGCTTCAACGACACGACAGAGGCGCAGCGGCAGGAGTTTCTGGCGGCGAAGGCGTTCTGGCTGTCGGGCGTGTTGGGCGGTGGACAGCCTGTTTGGTTGCTCGATCCACGGGATGCGCAGTACCTGAACACGACGGTCGAGGAGCTGAAGAAGTCCGCAGTGGCGCTGGCTCGCGAGGGTGTGTTGCTGCTGGCAACGGATACGGAGTTCGCCACGCCGACCGAGGCTCTGATGGGGCATCGCACCAAATATGAGGCAGAAGTTGCGGCGCAACTGGCGTTCATCAAGCCGTCCTTCAATGAAGAGATGCGCGGCGGCCACACGAATATGTAACCAGCCGAAGCATGCGGTTTCGGTGAAATTAAGGCCGCGTGAGCAGGATTCACGCGGCTTTCATATTGGCCCATATCGAATTTGCTGAAACATTTCTGCATGGGGAGCGTCCAATAGCCTGTATTTACTGGAATTGTCCATGCCTCTTTTGGCGATTTGCCAGTGATTGCGTGGTTATGTTAGTGTCCCTGTCGGCCTTAAGGTGAACCTCGGCCTGTAGGCAATAAATGAGGAAATGATGAAACAGCTAATTCGCATTGCAACGCCACTGATGGCAGTGGCTCTTATGAGCGGCGCCCCGATTTTCGCGCATGCCCAGAACCAAACCTCCTCTGCACAGACGCAGGAATGGAACACTCCGCCGCAAGGCACAGAACAGGCCCAGCAGGGCTATCGCGATGGCGTCGAAGCCGCGCAGCTGGATCGGGCTGCCAAGCGCAAGATCGATGCCAAGGCATCGCATCTGTATCTGCACCCGCCAGTGAAGGGCGGGGCTCGTGATGAGTACCGTTCCGGCTTTGAAGCGGGGTACGGGGCGGCAATCAAGCACAGCAACTCGGGCGTCTAAACGGAGAGAAATTCCGCGGCGTTTGCCGAAATTGCTGTACAAAAGAAATAAGGAGAAGGTCCCCAGCGCGGGACCTTTTTCTTTGGTCTATGGTTTACATAGGACGCTGTATATGGGGAGATGTTTGCGATGCGGGTGATGGGAGTGCTGTCTGCGGTGTTGCTGGCGAGCTACGCCGGAATGGCTTTGGCGCAGGATGTTTCTCCGGCAAGCGGTGCGGCGGCGCAGGCGGCACCGGCGGGCAGGGCTGCGGAGGCTCCGATTGATGGGCTGGTCCGCAAGGATCCATATACCGTTGCGTTGACGCTACCGGGTAAGCACATGGCGCATGGCGTCGACGCGGGGCCTGATCTATTGCTGAACGACTTTGAGTTTGAAGGTCAGCCGGTAATGACAGACAAGCTGCACTTCAAGCAGCTCGCGCCAGGCGTTGTCGAGATCACCAGCCTGGCGTACTCGGTGGGGGACTGGCGGTTTCGCGTGCGGGATGCGGGGAACTATTACGGGCTGGGAGAGCGCTTTGACACCCTGAATCATTCGCACACGATTGTGATGAACTCCTCGCAGGACAACGCCGGATCGAAGGGATCGACGACCTATCAGCCTATCCCGTTTTTCATGAGCACGACGGGCTATGGGCTTTGGCTGGATACAACGTCTGAGGCCGCCTTCGACATGAATGCGACGAACGTGTCGGACGTGATCGTCGATGTGCCCGCGCAGAAGCTGCGGCTGGTGCTGTTTACGGGGCCGGAGTTTCCGAAGATTCTCGAACGCTTCACCGCGCAGGCGGGACGCGCGATTCTGCCGCCGTACTGGGCCTTCGCGCCGTGGATGGGCCGAGACTACCACCAGAATCAGGCGCAGGTGTTGGAGGATGTCGACAAGACGCGAGCGCTGGGGCTGCCGGCCAGTGTGATCCTGATCGACTCGCCGTGGACAACTTCCTATAACAGTTACAAATTCAATCCCAAGCAGTTCGATGATGCTGCGGCGATGGTGAAACATCTGCACGGCGAGGGCTACAAGCTGGTGCTGTGGCATACGTCGTGGATTAATTCCCAGTCGAATTCACCAGGAGAGAAGGGTTTCGAAGGCAAGATGGAGCCGCATGCGGAGAACTACGACGAGGCGGCGGGTAATGGCTTTTTTGTGAAGGCTCCCGATGGCAAGCCGTATGTCGGGCGATGGTGGAAGGGAACGGGGTCGATGATCGACTTCACGAATCCTTCGGCCAAGCGTTGGTGGCAGGATCAGGTGCGGCAGGTGATCGCTGCGGGAGCCGACGGTTTCAAGGACGATGATGCCGAAGGAAACTTCCAGGGTGAGGTGAAGTTCGCTGATGGGACCGACAAGCGGTTGATGCGAAATCGTTATGCCGTGCTCTACAACAACGCGATGGAGGAGTTGATCCAGAAGGATTTGAAGGGCAACGGCGTGTTGTTTGCCCGTAGCGTGACGACGGACGGACATGCTGGCGCGAACGGCATCGGCTTTCTGTGGGGCGGCGATAACGAGTCGAGCTTCAGCCCCGAAAACGGATTGCCAACCGCTGTTACGGCTGGGCTGAACGCGGGCATCAGCGGACTGCCGCTGTGGACGGCTGACCTTGGCGGATATCTGAAGGTGGGTGAGAAGCAGGACCCGCTGGTGCAGATGCGGTGGACCGAGTACTCAGCGTTTTCGCCGACGATGGAGATTCTGTCTCAGACGAATCAGCAGCCGTGGAACTGGGACGAGAAGACCGGTGGGACTCGGGCGCTCGATGTGTATCGCAAATACGTAACGCTGCACATGAGTCTGTTTCCCTATCGCTATGCTGCGGCGCAGGAGGCAGCGAAGACGGGCATGCCCATCATGCGGGCGTTGGTGCTGACGAATCAGAATGACGATCGCGCGCGCATGGCGAAGGACGAGTACATGTTCGGGCCGGATTTTCTTGTGGCCCCGGTTCTCGATGAAAATCCACTCCGCATTGTCTATTTACCTGAGGGAGACTGGGTGGATTACTGGACGGGTGCGCGTATCGCTGGAGGTAGATCGCTGCCGGTCGATGCGCCAGTCGACGTGCTGCCGTTGTACGTTCGCGCCGGAGCGGTCATTCCGAAGATCCCCGAAGACGTGATGACGCTGGTTCCGCAGAGCGAGAGCGGGAACAGCAAAGTGAAGTCGATGGATGACCGTCGCGTGTATGAGCTGATTGGCGGGGCCGGCGCTGCGGATGCGAGCCTGACGGACTTTGAGGGGCGCAAGCTGTCGCGTGGCGTGAACTCGCTGAAGATCGGCGGAGACTCTGCGGCGCATATCATCCTGCGTTGGCGGTTCGGCAAGGTAAACACCGTAACAGTGGATGGTTCACCGGTGAAGGTGCAGAACGGGCCGGATGGGGATTTCGTAGAGTTCGACTACCTGAAGGAGAGCGCAGTCGCGTGGCAGTAAGCTATACGGCAGGCGGGCTGAGGAGCTGATCTGCCGCTGTGGCCGCTCCGCAATGAGGGCAGAAAGTTGCAGCGGGCTCGATGGCAGCACCGCATGCACGGCAGGGCGGAGTTGTGGTGGACGGTGCGGCCTGCATCGGGGTGTTGAGGATCTGGGTGGCGATATAGGTGGCCTGCTCGGCGTTGTAGCGACGGACTCGGCCTGGCATAAAGAAGGCGTCGATAAAGCCGAGGATGGCGGAGATGCCTGTCCAGAAGAAGCAAAGATAGAGGATGCCGAGGCCAGTGCGCCGGATATAAAACTGGTGGATGCCAAAGTTGCCGAGAAAGATAGCGAGAAGGACGCCGATGACCTCGTCGCGGCGAGCGTGCGCGAACTCGGCGTAGAACCAGGCGCGTTGATGGTCGGTCATGTTGGCGGTGGGGATAGGGTCGATGAACTGCATGGCGTTGGAATCTCCGATCTTGCAGAAGATACGTGCTCTTAGGGGGCAAGGTTCCCGATGGTTCAGATGGCAATCTAAGACGGGACTGGTCGCACTTTACAGGTAATGGAAGTCGCCGTAAAGTTTTGTTAATTCGCGGCGTCGAGGCAACGGCGTATCGCGATCGTCACTCTGAGTAAAGAAACGAGGAGGTCGTCTATGCAATCGGTACACACTGGGCAGTGTGGGCTCTGTACGCATTTTGGGGAGAACCATGCGAAGAACTCTGCGCTGGTGACGATCCTCACAAGCCATAAAGCGCCGTTGAATATGCTGGATGAGTGCGGCCATCCGAAACACGCTGCGTTGCACCTGAAGGTGACGCCGATCAGTGGATGCGATGGCTTCCATGCTGCGGCTCAGGCCTAAGACATATCTAATTGTTGGTTAAACTCAAAAGCCCCCGCTGAAGCGAGGGCCTTTGATTTTAAAGCAGCGCAGGCTACATTTCCTTGACGCCGTCGACGAACGCCTTCAGCTTGCGGCTGCGGCTGGGGTGACGGAGCTTGCGGAGCGCCTTGGCCTCGATCTGCCGGATGCGCTCGCGCGTCACCTGGAAGCTCTGACCAACCTCTTCCAGCGTGTGCTCAGAGCCGTCTTCGAGGCCGAAGCGCATCTTGATTACGCGTTCTTCCCGCGGGGTAAGCGTGCGAAGGACCTGCGAGGTGTACTCCTTCAGGTTGACCGAGATCACAGCGTCAGACGGGCTGACGGCCATGCGGTCCTCGATGAAGTCGCCAAGGTGCGAATCTTCCTCTTCACCGATCGGCGTCTCGAGCGAGATGGGCTCTTGCGCGATCTTGAGAACCTTGCGGACCTTCGCGACGGGGATGTCCATACGCCGAGCAATTTCCTCGGATGACGCTTCGCGGCCAAGCTCCTGCACCAGCTGACGCGAGGTGCGGATGAGCTTGTTGATGGTCTCGATCATGTGCACCGGGATGCGGATCGTGCGGGCCTGGTCGGCGATGGCGCGGGTGATAGCCTGACGGATCCACCAGGTTGCGTACGTCGAGAATTTGTAACCGCGACGGTACTCAAATTTGTCGACCGCCTTCATCAGGCCGATGTTGCCTTCCTGAATCAGGTCGAGGAACTGCAAGCCGCGATTGGTGTACTTCTTCGCGATCGAAACGACGAGGCGAAGGTTTGCCTCGATCAGCTCACGCTTGGCGCGCTCTGCGTCCATGTCGCCCTGAATCATCTCGCGCTGCGTGCGCTTCAGGTCGGCGATGGAGATGCCGGCATCCTGCTCGATGCGCTCGAGGTCAGTGCGGCAGTTCTTCTGCTGGCGCTTGTACTCCTTGCGCAGTTCTTCGGACTTCGAGGCCTCGTGCTTGGTCTCGAGCGTCTTGATCTGGCGCTCCAGCGTACGCATCGCATCGACGGTCTTGTTGACCTTGTCGAGCAGGCGCTTTTTCTCGCCGTTGGTGTACTTCAGCTCACGGACGATGCGGTTGATGTAGACGTGCTCGCGGCCAATCAGCCAGCGGGTTTTACGCACCTCCTTGGCCTTAGCCTTGGCATCTTTGCCGTGCGGCGCAGCGAGCTTCTCTTCCAGCGCATGAATCTTCTTCTGGTGCTTCAGAATCACGTCGATGCGGGAGACAGTCGCACGAACACGCGCGGCGAGGATCTCCTCCGTCAGCTCTTCTTCGTCGAAGGTGACCACTTCTTTGATGTTGCGAACGCCGCGCTTCAGGTCTTCGCCGAGCGCGACGATCTCGCGGATGACGATCGGCGAACGCGAGATTGCCTTCATCACGCGAAGCTGTCCGCGCTCGATGCGCTTGGCGATTTCGACTTCGCCCTCACGCGTCAGCAGCGGAACGGTGCCCATCTCGCGCAGATACATGCGCACGGGGTCGTTAGTCTTCTCCAGTGTGCCGGGCGAGAGGTCAAGCTCTACGTCTTCGGACTCTTCGCCGGCTTCGGGCTCATACTTGTCGCGATCTCCGCTGAACTTCGACTCACCGGAGAGCACATCGATGCCCTGCGTGTTGATGGTCGTCAGCAGATCATCGAGATCATCCGGTGTGGTGATATCTCCAGGCAGCAGGTCGTTGACCTCGCCGTAGGTGAGATACCCCTTCTCCTTACCGGTGTCGATGAGCTTATCTATGTCGTCTTCGTACTTATCAATTTCTTCAGCCACGGCTGTGCGCACTCCTGCGAAAGATCCTTTTTGATTGGGTGCCGCCGGTTAGATTCCGGGCGGACAAATCCCTGGGTTGTTTCGTAATGGGCAGGGAGCAGATAGCGGTTTAGACCGCTTTGGCCAGCCGTATGACCTTCAGAGAGGTCAGGGCATTCAAGGGCACACTTCCCCAGCGAATCACAGCATACCACAGACTATTAGACGCTTTACGTGGAAAAAAGGTTCGGTGGCGGTGTCCGCAAAGGTTCTCCCTTGACGCCGCTCTGGTGCCGGGGACAGCGGCGCAGGTGAATATCTTTGCCCGCGGAACCATAATCGTGGCTGCAATGGCTGCAGCGCATGTGGTAAATCGTCTGTCCGGGGAAGGATTCCGAGGGAAAACCGGTCCTGGCGATGACGATTTGGCCGTGTTTGTTCTTATATCCGGGGTCTGTGGTCTGAAAACGAGTCATTTTTCCAAGGGAACAGCGTGCTGGGTGAACCAGGCGGCTAACCCCTCTTCGCTCAGGGAGCCGTCGGCCAAGTGCAGAAAGGTAAAGTACTTCTCTTCAGGCGTCGAAACAACCCTCAGGCCATTCAGGCGCAGAAAGCCTTCGGAGATGACCAGAGCCGTGCGCTTATTTCCATCGATGAAGGCGTGGTTTCGCGCCAGCCCGAAGGCGTAGGAGGCCGCAAGTCGCGGAAGGGTCGGATCATCGGCATATGCGAAGACATTGCGCGGCTTGGACAGCGCCGAGTCGAGAAGAGCCTCATCGCGAAGGCCATCCGATCCGCCGTGCTCCGCCAGCTGCCTTGAATGAACGACTAGAACCTCTGGCTTATCAATCCAGATCGGCTCGTCCACTATTCCGCCAGTTTCTTCAGAACATCGCGATTTTCCCGCATCACGTGTTCGAACGCGTCGAGCTTATCTGCGAACGAAGCAGTATACGGGGTCAGGCGAACCCCATCCGGCGCTTCCGTGAAGTAGACCGTATCGCCCTTTTCGACATGAAGCCGGTTCAGGATCTCTTTCGGCAAAATGACCCCTACCGAATTCCCAATGGAGATGATTTTGGCTGCGGTTGCCATAGGAGCCTCCTCAGGTAATTATAACAATTGTTATAACGCTAAGAAGAGTCTCAGGCAAACTTCCGAAACAGCTGTCCCGACATCTTCTTCACCACATCCCCAACCCCAAACAGCGGCCATGAGAGCCCCGCGACAATCGCTCCCGCCGTCACGGCGAGTCCCATCTGCCAAAGCAAGGGATACGTCGAAGTCCGCTGCAGCAGCCCCAGCGAGACCATCAGCAAGACCAGGCAGAGCGTCAACAGTCGCCGCAGGTAGGTAAACTCCAGCGGATCATGCGCGAATAATTCCATATTGAGGCGAAGAATCCGCACGGTCTGGAACGTCTCCACTGCCAGCCATGTCCAGAGAAAACCAGCAACTCCTGCGAAGTGGACCGTACCTATCGACAGCACAACCATGGTCACGTAGCTGAAAAACATCGTTCGGGCGAGCGACTCGTGCGTGTTGGTCGAATACTGGAACTGAAACTTGTGCTCTTTCAGGCTAATGACCATCGAGATAGCGGCACTCAGAACGTACGGGTACGGAGAGAAAAGCTCTGCGCGCCTGTGCATCCAGACGGTGATCAGAATGGGCGACAGCAGTAGAACGCCCGTGTTGACCAGCGGGATCAGGAAGAAGACGAACCGCTCCGAGTAGTCATAAAGCCGCGAAAGCGCCGTCCAATCGTCCCGGCCGAACAGGTGCGTGATCTCCGCCCCCATCGACTGCGTAAAGATCGACAGCATCTGCCGGCACATGGAGAAGACCAGCCGCATGACGATGAAGCCTGCAACGGCTACCGGCCCAAGTACACGCTGCAGCACGATCAACGGCGCCTGGTAGGTCAAAAAAGTGGAGACCGCGATCAGGCCGAAGTAGCCGCTGGGCCTGAGGATCTCCTTGACTGCACTTCGATCCCAATATCGGATGTTGGGGAATAGATCTGGAGCTGTGCGGCGCAGGTCGAAGAGGACGCACACAATCGAAAGGCACATCGTAAACAGCATCACGCCGGCCAGCACAGGGAAGGGCATCCGCATCGACACGCACAGCAGCAGCAGCAGAGCAGAAAGAAATGCCTGAAAGTTGCTCCAGTAAGCTCCGCGGTGGGCCCGCGCGACCCCCATGTAGATTCCAGTGAAATACCCAAAGAGAATATTCAGCAGCACCTGGCAGGCCAGAAGGTATGCGGTGAGTTGCGTCGCGCGCCTTCCGATATCGAGCTTCAGCATCGAGTCGATGGGCAGCGCGAAGATGACGAGCGAAAGCGCCATTGCACAAAGAACCACGCTACCCAGCAGGCGAAGCGCAGTCGACTGCCGCACCTGGTAGCCGCCGGCCTCGCCTCGGTTGTAGCGCACGGCGAGGTCCTGGTTCATGTATGTCTGCACGCCGAAGTTCAGCATCCCCAGCGCAGCCACCGCGCCCGACAGGACGCCCCACTCGCCGAACTGCGCCGTCGAGTAGCGATGAATGAAGATCGGCGGAATGATGACCTGCTGGATGATCGTCAGCAAGCGGCCCGTAAACATGGCGCCCAGGTTTTTGAGGATGCGTTGGAATCCGGCCATGTTCGGTTCAGCGATCTCCAGGGGTCTTAAGGCAAGAGGCCAGATAGCATTTGCAGGGCCATTCTATCCTGACCATCCCCGGAGCCGAATACCACCAATCAGTGATTGCGTAGCCAGCCGTCGACCTCTACCTTCTCTGCCGAAAGCTTCTTCAGCATCTCCTCATCACCACGCCTGTAGGCCTCGGCGATCAGCGTGCGGATCTCGCGCTGCCGCCGCTGCATGTAGCGAAGTTCGAGTTTGTCGAGGGCATGCTGTACCCGCTCGGTTAACGGTTGTTGCGAGTCGGCCGCGTCGTCGCCGTGTTGCAGTGCCAGAGCCAGCAGAGCCCGGCTGGGTTGGTCGGGAGCGGCGTCCAGAGGATTGGAAGGAGCCGGTGCGTGGGCCAGCGCCTCCAGAACTGACGCGGCGGTCAAGCCGTCGTACCACTCCGGATGTTCGGAGAGCCTCGCCGCTGCAAGTCTCCGTGACGAGTCATCCTCGGGCAGCACCAGCGCACGCAGCAGGATGCGCTCCATCTCGCTGGCCGGATCGTTCGTATGGGTGCGCACGCTCTCCACGCGCTGTGCAGCGGCCTGCTTCAACTCCTGCCGCAGGATGGCCGAGTCGATCCCCAGCTTCTGCGCGGCGTCGGCGGCGAACTCGTCGCGTTGGATGCGGTTAGGCATGCGGCGAATGTGCGGCAGCAGAAAGTTCATCGCCTTTACCTTGCCCTCGGCCGTGCGTGGGGGGAACTGCTGACGGGCGCGCTCGATCAGAAAGTCGCTGTACCGCTTGGCCGTGCGCAGCGCAGCCATATAGGCCTGGATTCCATGCTCGCGAACGTAGCGGTCGGGATCGAGCCCGCCTTCGAGCGTAATCACCTTCACCTCGAAGTCCTCTTCGGTCAGCAGAGCGATGGCCTTCTCGGCAGCGCCTGCACCGGCGTTGTCAGGATCGAAGTTGACCACGACGCGTTTGGTGAACCGGCTGATCTGGCGCACCTGCATCTCGGTGAACGCCGTGCCGGAGACTGCAAGGACGTTCCTGATCCCGGCCATATACACCGAGATGCAGTCCATCTGCCCTTCCACGAGAAGAACAAAATCATGAGCGCGCATATCGGCCTTGGCCTTGTCCAGATTGAACAGAACCTGCCCCTTCGAATACAGCGCAGTCTCCGGCGAGTTCATGTACTTGGCAATCGCCCGCCCCTTGTCGTCGACCTCATCCAATGCCCGCGCAGTAAACGCAATCGTCTTGCCCTGTTCGTTCGCAATGGGAAAGGTGATGCGCTTGCGAAACTTCGCATAGAGCTGTCCCTGCGACCCGTCGGCCTGCTCCTTCGCGCTGAAGAGTCCACTCGTGCGCATCACCTCTTCGTTGAAGTGAGGCTTCAAACGCTCGCGCATATCGTTGAAGTCATCCGGTGCATAACCAATGCGAAATTTAGCGATCGTCTCCGCGGTAACGCCGCGACCGGTCAGGTACTCTCGCGCACGCGCCGCCTCGGGACTCTTCAGATGAGCCTCAAAGTACTGCGTCGCCGCCTCATGGATGTCGATCAACTGCCGCCGCAGCCCAGCCTCGCGCGCCTCTTCCGGTGAACTGAACTCGCGCTTCGGCAGCGGAACCCCTGCCTTCGCTGCAACGGCGCGAACAGCTTCGGGAAAGCTGATGCTCTCCATCTTCATCACGAACGTGAAGACGTCGCCCTTCTCGTGACAGCCAAAACAGTAGAAGTAACTGTGCGTCGCGTTCACCGAGAAGGAGCCCGTCTTCTCCTTGTGAAAAGGGCACAGGCCGGTGTAGTTCTGCGCGCCAGTCTTGCGCAGCTTCACATACTCGCCGATGATGCGGACGATGTCGGCCTGCTGCTTGACGGTTTGGGCAAAGTTATCCGACATACATACGATCTGAATGCTGAATATTGAGCAAAGGATCTTTTCATGAGTGTAGATGAGCCCGTTCCGCGGACGACTTACCATGACGAAACGGCGTTGTCCACTGCAACCTTTGTTGTATCGTCTCGTCAAAACACAGATCAATAAAATAGGGAAACTTCCACGGTGATCGTGTGTTTCAACGTGGGGTAGGCTGAATGATGGCTTGTTCAGTAGGTTCCAAATTTTGAGGCAGCGCTTCCTTTAAGCGTGTTGCCGTATCCCAGGGGTAGATGTATGAAAGTCACGAATTTTGTCCGTAAGTCACTCGTAGCAGCGGCTTTGATGCTCGTTCCGGCAGCATCTTTTGCAGGAGTTCTTATCTCCGTCAACATTGCACCGCCCGCGTTGCCTGTTTACACACAGCCGCTCTGCCCCGGCGATGGATACATGTGGACACCTGGCTATTGGGCCTATGGACCGGAAGGTTACTACTGGGTTCCCGGCGTATGGGTCCAGCCTCCTACCGTTGGCATGCTCTGGACGCCCGGTTACTGGGGCTGGACCAACGGAGCGTACCTCTTCCACGCTGGCTACTGGGGCCCGCACATCGGCTTCTACGGCGGCGTGAACTACGGCTTCGGCTACGGCGGCGTCGGCTTTGAGGGCGGCTACTGGAACCACGGAGTCTTCGCCTACAACCGCGCGGTGACCAACGTCAACATCGTCAACGTCCACAACGTCTACTCCAGGACCGTTGTGGTGAATAACACCTACAGCCGCGTCAGCTTCAACGGCGGCAACGGCGGCATCCGTGCAATGCCAACAGCACAGGAACGCATTGCCGTGAATGAGCAGCACTTCCAGCCCACGGTGAACCAGGTCAGCCATGAGCAGGCGATGCGGGCTGATCGCGGACAGCTCGCCTCGGTCAACGGTGGCCGGCCGAACACCATGGCCATGGGAACCGTGAATGAGCGTCGCGCGAATCAGCAGCAGCGTATCGCTAACGGCATCGGCAGTGGACAGATGACCGCCGGTGAGGCCGCGCGTTCGGAGAACCGTCAGGCGCAAATCAACCAGCAGGTGCACGCCGATCGCGCAGCCAATGGCGGCCAGCTGACCCAGCAGGAACACCAGCAGGTCAACCACGAGCAGAACAAGGCCAGCAAGCAGATCTACAACGAGAAACACAACGACGAAAAGGCTCCCCGCTAGAACAGAATCACCAGGGATCAAGCCTTGACCGAGTAAACAACCGAAGCGGCCTGCGCAGTTCATGCGGGCCGCTTCCCTTTTGCGCAGCCTAAAATAGCCACAGTGGAGTCCGGTCCACAACTCGACCGCATCTCGATCGTGCTGGTGCGCGCCCGCAATCCCAGCAACATCGGCGCGGCGGCCCGGGCCATGCACGACTTCGGCTTCCGCCATCTGCGCGTGGTCAACGACTACGCCGTCCCCTTCGAGACCGCACGCTCCGCCGTCGATGCCTCCGCCATCCTCGCAGAGGCGAAGACCTTCGCCACCGTCGCCGAAGCCGTCGCCGACTGCACCCTCGTTATAGGAACGACTGCAGTAGGCGAGCGAGCCCTCCAGCATCCCCTGCACGCTCTCCCTGAAGCCGCCACCGCGATCCACGCCGAACTCACGCGCGAAAATGGCCGTGTAGCGCTGCTCTTCGGCTCCGAGAAGACCGGCCTCAGCAACGACGAACTCAGCCACTGCCACTGGCTCCTCACCATCCCCATGCAGCAGCACGAGGAGGTTCGCCACCCCTCGATGAACCTCGGACAAGCGGTAGCCGTATGCCTTTACGAGCTGGTACGGCAGACCGGAGTCCACCTGGGCACCGGCGTCCCCGAGGCGGCCCGTGCAGACGACGGCGAGCGCTTCACCCTCCTGCTCAACGAAGTCCTTGACAAGACCGGCTACACGCGCCGTCATCCCTCCAACTGCGACGAAGCACTGATTCGCAGATTGGTTCTGCGCATGGGCCTCGCCGCCAGCGACATCCCCGTCTGGATGGGGATTCTACGGCAGATTCTTTGGAAGGTGCGAGGTGCGGGTGATCCGTAGCCGCGCTACCGAACGCGTCTCGAACTCGTCCATTCATTATCGACACAGGGCACCAATCGCCCGAAATGACGGTAGAATTAGCTCCGTCAATCCCCACAATCTAGTTTGCAAAGCGGAGGCTGTAATTATGGTGTTTCTTGGTAAGGGTCGCTCGACGATAGCGGCGATCGTGATGGCAAGCTGTGTCGCAGCCTCAGCCATGGCAGAGCCTCCAAAGCAGCTCACGACGGACGACTACGCACAGGCTGAGAAGTTCATGAACTACAACGTCAACCCGCTGGTCTACCACGGCGTCGACCACCCCACCTGGCTGGCAGACGGCCGCTTCTGGTATCGCGACCGCGGCCCCGAAGGCGTCACCTTCGTTCTGGTCGATCCCGCGAAGGGAACCAAAGGCCCAGCGTTCGATCACGTCAAACTGGCCAGCGCTCTTGCCGCTGTCTCCAACGGACGCACAACAGCCGACGCACACCACCTCGGCATCACCGACTTCACGCTCTCTGGCGAGACGGTCATTGCCTCTCTCGGTAGTCGTCAGTTCCGTTGCGACCTCAGCGGAAAAGGCGTCTGCACTCCCGTCGCCGCGCAACGCAAAACAGAAGGCAGCGCCCCGCCGGCACGTCCAGCCGGAGGCCGCAACCGCGCCGCATCCGAACTCTCGCCCGACAAAACCAAAGCCGCATTCATCCGCAACTACAACCTCTGGGTACGCGACGTTGCCACCGGTAAAGAGACGCAACTCACCACCGACGGCGTCAAAGACTACGGCTACGCCACCGACAACGCCGGCTGGCAGCAGAGTGACAGCGCCATCCTGGTCTGGTCACCCGACTCGAAGAAGATCGCCACCTTTCAGCAGGACCAGCGCAAGGTCGGCGAGATGTACCTCGTCCCCGTCACGAACGGCCACCCGCAGCTCAAGTCGTGGAAGTATCCCCTCGTCGGCGACAAGGATGTGACCATGATCGAGCGCGTCATCATCGACGTCGACGCCCCCAAAGTCATTCGCCTCAAGATGCCGCCCGACCAGCACCGCTCCACCCTCTGCGACGACATCAGTTGCCGCGGCGGCAGCGGCTGGGACGACGTCCAGTGGAGTTCCGACAGCGCCCATCTCGCCTTCGTCTCCACCTCACGCGACCACAAGCAGGAGTGGTTCCGCATCGCCGATGCCTCCACCGGCGACATTCGCGAAGTCATGGGCGAGACTGCGCCCAAGTTCTACGAGAGCGGCAACAACAAGGTGAACTGGGCCTACCTGCCCAACTCCAACGAGCTCCTCTGGTTCAGCGAGCGCGACAACTGGGGCCAGATGTACCTCTACGACCTCACCACCGGCAAGCTCAAGAACCAGATCACTCACGGCGAAGGCAACGTCACACAGGTCCTCTCCGTCGACGAAGCCGCGCGCAAGCTTTACTTCCTCGCCGTCGGCAAAGAGCCCGGCCGCGATCCCTACTTCTCCCACTACTACAGCGTCAACTTCGACGGCACCGGCCAGAAGCTGCTGACGCCCGAGAACGCCGACCACGCCATCACGCCCTCGCCCGACGGCCGCTACTTCGTCGATGTCTACTCGACCCCAACCCAGCCCCAGACCGCAGTTGCCCGCGACACTACCGGCAAAGTCCTCGTCGATGTCTCCAAACAGGACATCACAAAACTGGTAGCCACCGGCTGGGTACCGCCCACGCCCATTACGGTCAAAGCGCGCGACGGCAAGACCGATCTCTACGGCTTCCTCTTCAAGCCCACGCACTTCGACGCTTCGAAAAAGTACCCCATCGTCAACAACGTCTATCCCGGCCCGCAGACCGGATCGTGCGGTGCACGCAGCTTCAACGCGGCGCATCGTGACATGCAGGCGCTCGCCGAGTTGGGCTTCGTCGTCGTCTGCATCGACGGCATGGGCACGCCCCTCCGTTCCAAGGCCTTCCACGAGTTCTACTACGGCAACCTTGGCGACAACACCATCCCCGATCAGGTCGCCGGCATGAAGGAGCTCGCCGCGAAGTATCCCTGGATCGACATCGATCGCGCCGGCATGTACGGACACTCCGGCGGAGGCAACGCCACAGCCGCGGCCATGTTCAACTATCCCGACTTCTTCAAGGTAGGCATCGCCGAAAGCGGCAATCACGATCAGCGTGACTACGAGGATGACTGGGCCGAAAAGTGGGCCGGCCTCGACGTCAAGAACCCTGACGGCACCAGCAACTACGACAGCCAGGCCAACCAGTCCATCGCCAAAAACCTGAAGGGCCACCTACTTCTCGCACACGGTACCATGGACAACAACGTTCCCCCCAACAACACGCTGCTCGTCGTCGATGCGTTGATCAAAGCCAACAAGGACTTCGATCTCCTCATGATCCCCAACGTTCAGCATGGATACGCCGAAGCCTCGCAGTACATGGCCCGCCGCCGCTGGGACTACTTCGTCCGCAACCTCGCCGGCGACATCCCGCCGCACGAGTATCAGATGAAGCCCTACGCCGAAACCCAGGCCGCCATATCCGCGAGCGGCGGCCCCAGCGACGACGATCAATCTGATCAGGACTACGCGCAGTAATCAACAGTAGGAGAGACGAGTCGGGCCAGCGAGATGCACTTGCTGGCCCATCGTTCTTTTGTCACCTCTATTTACTCAACGATCCTGCCATCAGCACTCGTAGCCGCATTGCGATTGCCAGGTGTGCTCGAAACTGCCCATCCGTTACTCGTGTTGGTCAATGTCGCCAGTCCCATCTGTGGACCATCCAGATCGGCGCGAATCTGCGGATAAGCATTCTGCGTCTCAGCCGCAGTCGCCCAACCAGGCGCATCGGAGAAGCTGTAGTGGTAATTGATCTGAGTTGTCGCGCCCACATCACTCGTCGTTGAGGTAGACCTGTCGATACTGTCGACCTTCCGATGCCCGTAGCAGAAGTTCCCGAACCCAGGCTGTTGCACATCCGCCGTCCACGCCGAACGCCCTTTATCGGAAATATCGTAGTTGTTTACTTGCTTGCTCCCAAGGATCAACTTCCTTTTCTCGGCAGTAGTTCTCACCAGCAAGCCCTGATCGACAAGCGCATCGTACCCTGATGTCTTACTCGTGTCCGACGTTTCAACCTGTACAGGAAATTTGACTGGCTCCGACCATAAGCACGCCGGATTTGCGCTGTAATACGTGTTGATTGCCCTTGTGTAATTCATCGTGTTATCAGATTTCTTGCTACAGCCTGGGATAAGCAAAGCAACTGCGCCGCAAACAGCAACGTTACGCAGCGTAGAACAAATGGAGTGGCTATACATGGGTTTCTCCTCTTCCACACCGTCGGATGCAGAAGAGTCAAAAAGCGTCTTACGCGGAATTGGTTGCCTCGACGCCAGAAGAATTACAGCCAGCCCTTTGCCCGCGCAATCCTCGCAGCATCGACACGATTCGCAGCCCCCAACTTCGCAATCGCCTCAGAAAGGTAGTTCCTCACTGTGCCTTCCGACAGATGCAACTCCGTGGCAATCTCCGTGCTGCTCTTACCATCGCCTGCTCGTTGCAGAATCTGCCGTTCGCGATCGCTCAACGGATCAGCCTCCGCGCTCCATGCCTCGGCAGCCAGCGCCGGATCGACCACGCGAAGTCCCTGATGTACACGTCGAACCGCATCCGCCAACTCGGCGGCCGGCCTATCCTTCAGCAGATACCCGCGCGCACCCGCATCCATCGCACGCCGCAAATATCCAGGCCGCGCAAACGTCGTCAGAATAATCGTCCGCACCTCAGGATGACTCGTCTTCAACGCAGCCGCCAACTCCAGTCCCGTCATCTTAGGCATCTCAATGTCGGTCACAAGAACATCAGGCGAGCAACTAGCCACCGCATCCAGCGCCGCCCGCCCATTGGCAGCGCGAGCGACAACGCATATGTCCGCCTCCAGATCCAGCAACGCTGCCAGCGCCCCCAGCACCATTCCCTGATCTTCCGCAATCACAACCCGTATCTCAACCATCATTGCACCATACCAGTAGTCGAAGATGCCCGAACCGGAAGTTCCACCAGCAACGTAGTTCCATGTTCATTGCTGATGGAGAAGCGCCCACCCAGCGATTGAACTCTCTCTCGCATCCCGCGCAAACCATTGCCCTCCTGCTTGATCGTGTTAGGACCATCGTCCTCCACCAGCAACGAGTGGTAACGATCCTCCGTCATAGCAAAGCGCATCCTGCACTGGGTCGCATGAGCATGGCGAACAATATTGGTAACAGCCTCACGCAGCGCCAGGCACAGCACCGTCTCCTCCTCTGCCGTCAGCTTCGGCACCGGCGACTCGCAGGCCAGCGCCACACCCGCACTCTGCAGCGTATTCCGGGCCATCTCCACCTCAGCCGCGAGCCCCTGCGACCGATACCCTCCAATCGCCTCGCGCACCTCTTTCAGCGCGGTCCTCGCAGTCTTCTCCACCTCGCCGATCTCCCGCGCCGCACGCTCCGGATCGCGCTCCAACAGTCTTCCCGCCAGCTCCGACTTCAACACGATCACCGATAGCGTATGCCCCAGCACATCATGCAGATCACGCGCAATCCGTTCGCGCTCAGCCAGTGCCGCCAACTGCTCAATCTGATCCTGCGCCATTCTCAACTTGTACTGCGACCGCTTTTGCAGCGCGATGAAGATGTTGCTCGTCCCGACTACAACCGTGAGGAACAAAGGCACGACAACCGTAATCGGATTGAGATGCATCAACAGGCCTTGAATCGCGATTCCCAAGCACTGCGCCACCATGACCGCGACCACCGTCGGTACAGAAGCCACAGCAAACGGAAGAAACGCCGCGCTATAAACAAAGAAGGTCGACGCGCCGGAATTGACCGGAATCGAAACTAAGCCCAGTACGTAGAAGGCGCCCACCAGAACATATCGCCACTTCACCGAACGCGTCTCCATGTAGCCGACGTAGATCGCCAGGAAGATCGCATAGAACGCCACACATATCAGCCAGTACCGCAGCTGGTGGCGCAGAATCGGATCTATAAAGTAGAACACCGAATACGCAAGCCAGATGTAGCCCGTGCCGCCGTGGTTGCCTATATTCGGACTCTCGCACACTAGTTGTTCTTTATCGCTCATGGCTTCCCCGAAAGTGTATCGCGCATCAGGCATTCTGCTGCGCGCGGTTGAAGATCAGCCAACTCGTCCCCAGCATCACCATCGTGAACCCCGCCAGACCAAACCAATGGCTCGCCGCCGAACTCTGATTTGCATACCCGAAGACGCCAAGCATCAACTGTGCCAGATGATACGTCGGCAGAGCAGGCGCAATCCGCTGCAGCCAGTGCGGCAGATACTGAATCGGCATCCACAGCCCACTCATAAACGACATGGGCAGATAGATCAAATTCACAATGCCCGGCGCAGCATTCGCCGGTACAAGCAGAGCCAGCAGAAAGCCCATGCTCGCAAACGAAATAGATCCAACGACGCTCAGACCAAACATCTTCACTAACTCAACACCGGTCACGGAAACCCCACCCATCGTGACCGCAAGCACCGTCAAGGCCGTAACAATAATCAGCCCAAAGACAATAGCGCCCATGCACTTCGCGAAAAGATAAGCCTGCGGAGGCATAGGGCTGGCGCGCTTCACCTCAAGCCAACCCGCAGCCCGCTCTCCCGCCAAACCCACCCCAATGCCAAACAGGGCCGCACCGATCAAACCAAAGCACGCATATCCGCCCAACAAATATCGCGCCATGTGAATTCCATTGCTATTCGTGCCACGATTGCTCACGCCAAACAGCAGATAAAACATGATGGGAAACCCGATAACCGCAAGCGAAAACGAACGGTTGCGCGCCAGCTTCAGACACTCGTACTTCGTCTCTTTAGCGAATATCCGCAAGCCGCGAGCGAGGCTGCCATCCAAAACTGTTTGATTAGGAAGAGCTGTAGTCGACATGATGATTCTCCATGAAGTCCTGGTTGAAAGGGCACGACTTTAGTCGCGCCGTAAATGCTGTCGTTGTCCGCGGCTTCAGCCGCTGAGGGAATCTCCCCGCGACGAGGTCAATTCAAGGAAGGCATCTTCCAGCGCAGGACTCGCAATCTCAAGATGGCTCAGCGTCTCATCGCGCAATAGCATCTCGCGCACCACCGCCTCGGCCTCGACCGTCGTGACGACCGTAATATCGCGATCCTGCACCACGTTGGTCACGCTATCGAGCCCACGCAGAAACTCCGCCGCCAGCCACGTACGGCAGCGAATCTTCCGCCCCGCACTCACACTCTTGATCTCGGCAGGCGTACCCTCGCTGACGATCTTCCCCTTGTTGAGCACGACAATCCGATGCGCCAAAGCATCGGCCTCTTCCAGATAATGCGTCGTCAGCAGCACCGTCTTGCCGCGGTTCGCCAGCGTACGTATCTGCTGCCAAAGACCGCGCCGTGCCTCAATATCCATCCCCACAGTCGGCTCATCCAGAAACACAAGATCCGGGTCCCCACACAGAGCCAGTCCGAACAACACGCGCTGCTTCTGCCCACCGCTCAACGCGCTGAACATCTTTCCTTCAATCCCCTCAAGCTGCGCAATCGTTACCACCTCCGCCATCGAGAGCGGATTCGGGTAATAACTCCGAAACAAATCCAGATGCTCACGAACCCGCAGCGTCTCCGGAATCCGCGCGACCTGCAGCATCGCGCCCACTCGCAGCCGTGTCCCCGGCGTCTGCGGATCGCCGCCAAACACCCGCGCCGTTCCGGTAGTCGGAGCAATCAACCCGAGCAGCAGACGCACCGCCGTCGACTTGCCCGCGCCATTCGGCCCCAGCAGCGCCACGACCTCGCCCGGCCGCAGCGCAAGGTTCAACCCATCCAGTGCCAGCGTATCGCCATAACGCTTCGTCACGCCGGTCAACGTAGCAACCGCCTGTTGCGGCTGTATCGCCGAAGCATATCGTTCAAACTCCGTCTCTCGCATCACTGCAGTAGCGGACATCCCATGCCTCCTGTGTCATCTGCCGACACAAGAGATCATCCTCCCGCTCACCGCCCTCGCAACAGTGGAGATCGTCACGAAACAACATGACAACTGTCACACGCCTCAACCAGGCATCGCCAGCACATCCTCACGGCTAAGCCCCCGCTGCCGCAGCGTACGAATCGCCAGCGCATCATGCCGCTTCGCCAGCCGCGCGCCATGCTCATCCACCATCAGCCGCGTATGAAAATAATCCACGCCCGGCAACTCCAGCGCCCGCTGCAGCAACATCTGCCGTGCCGTGGACTTCAACAGATCAGCCCCCCGCACAACCTCAGTAATCCCCATCGCCGCATCATCGACAACACAAGCCAGCTGATAACTCGGCAGCCCATCCTTACGCCAAACCAGAAAATCCCCAAAGTCCACACCTGCCGTAAAGCTCTGCGCCCCCCCACTTCCATCAACGAAGCCAACAACCTCGCCATCCGGAACCCGAAACCGATAATTCATCTCCGGCACCAGAACCCGCAATAAAGCCTCACCAGCAGGCCGACACCGCCCGTCATACACCGGCTCATCATCCACATCCTCATGCGGAGCGTGCATCATCCGCGCCAGATCCTTCCGGCTGCAACGGCACGGATAAACAAACCCCGCCTCCAGCAACCCCTCAAACGCCCCCCGATAAAGCCCCACACGCTCTGACTGCGAAACCATCGGAGGTTCCCACGCGATCCCCAGCCACTCAAGATCTTCGATCATTGCCCCGACAAACTCACTCTTCGACCGCTGCGGATCAAGATCCTCATTACGAAGCATCAGAGTCCCACGAGCCGCTTCCGCACGAAACTGCGCCACGCGAAACGTGTTCGCATGCCCCAAATGCAGCAGGCCCGTCGGCGACGGAGCCAGCCTTCCCACATAGCCGTGTTTCGAATTCATCCTTCCAGCAGAATAGCTTCTGTCGTCATCTACCCCACCAAAAAAGTCTGTCATTCTGACCCTGAGCGAAGTGAATGGGGAAGAACCCCCGATTTTGCTTGAAGCGCCTCGCAATCTTCCCGAAGCGTGGCCCAGCAACGTCCACAGCTACATATAATCCACGCCGTACTGCACCGGAATCTGCGTAAACGCGATCCGCGTAGGCGCAGACTCCCGCGCCGGAAGCATCCCCGCAAAATGCAGCGTCGTATGCCCATATTTCAAATTCAGCTTGTCCATCGTCGCCGAAAGCTGCCCGCGATTATTCGGGTCACCAAACAGATCCTCCTGATGCTCATTCTCCGGAATCAGATCCCGCAGCGTCACTCCCACAAAAAACGGCCGCACAAACTCCACCCCTTGAGGCCGCTGTTTCCAAATCCCTCGCAGCACTTCCAGCAGCGTCAGCGTATCCTGGCAATCCCTGAACCGCGCCTCCATCCCCCACCCCGAGTGCTTGATCCCGCTGAAGTGTTTCTTCGCCTTCGCCATCCTCTCCGCCTGCTCCCGCGTCAGCTGAAACCGAATCGTCACCGCCATCGACCCCGCATAAAACTTCTCCATCCTCAGCCGCATCGCCGCCTTATGCAGCAGCTTATGTGCCACCGACCACGCACCCTCCTGCGACCGAAACTCCGGAGCCATCACATGCGAGTGCCCCAGCGACTTCTGCACCCCATTCGACACCGGCGCGCCATCATCCCCCGTCGCCTCGCCGCGCAGCCAGTGATACAGCCTGTCGCCCCACACGCTATCCCAAAGCTTATGCATCCCCGCACGGTCGAGCGCCAGCAGCTGCTCCATGGTCGTTATGCCCTTCGCATTCAGCCGAACCTCGGTCCGAGCCCCTACCCCCGGCAGGTCCCGCAGCTCAAGATGCGCAATCGCCCGCGGCAACTGCGACGGCAGCAGCCCGATCAGCCCATCCGGCTTCTGCATATCGCTCGCAATCTTCGCCAGATAACGATTAGGAGCCATCCCAATCGAACACCGCAGCGCCACACCCACGTTCTTATAGATCGACTGCTTAATATCCAGCGCAATCTTCCGCGCCCGCGGAGGCTCCTGCTCCCGCCCAATCAGCTGACACACCATCTCATCGATCGAAGGCGTATGCGCCACCGGACAACAAAGCTCCACCGCATCCGCAATCGCCTTCGAGTACTTCGCATACTCCGTATGATTCCCCTCGATCAGCACAATCTCCGGACACTTCTTCTTAGCCTCCCCCACCTGCGTCCCGGTCTTGATCCCCAGCGCCTTCGCCTCATAGCTAGCCGCGATGCAGCAAGTCGTATCCGCCATCGTAGGCACCACAGCCAGCGGCCGCCCACGATACTTCGGCTCCAACTGCTGCTCCACCGAAGCAAAAAACGAGTTCAGGTCGATATGCAGAAACCCAAACCGATCGGGATAAGGCGTGAAGTCCATAAGCAAATATGAACAGATTGTATTCGCTTTTTGTTTGCTTAGCTCACAGTTTCACTGACCCTTGCTCCGTAGCTCGCCGCGATGCAGCAAGGTATCAGCTTGAGCGTGGTATGGTCGCTAATCGCCGTGAACGCAATAAAAATTCCCGCTATGATTAGGTCAATGACTGCTGCCCGTGTTCTATCGCGATTCTTACGCGTTTCTCTGTTCCTCCTGCTGCTTACGATCCCGGTTCTAGCCAAAGATACACCGCTACAAGTCGTCGAATGGCCCGCCACTGGTACTCCCGTTCTGCGCTTTACCTTCAGCAAATTCAAGCAACTTGAAGGTATGAGCAGCATGAGAGGCTATGTCATGAACACAATGGTGGAGAACTTGTCGCCAAGGCCGATTTCTGCAGCACGGTTTGCCGTTTATCTCTTCGACAAGAACAAAGTTCGAATCGGCGAAGACTTCATCGCGTTGAACAACGTAGGCTCGGGAGAAGCGGTGAAGGTCCAGTTCACCGTCATGGCCTCCGGCACGCCGGTATCCGTATCGGTTCAGGACACGGAGCAAAACCCAAGGACCGTTTCTCTTACTGTGAATTCGACCCCACAAGGCGCGATGCTCAGATTGGACCAGACCGAGGTGGGCACCACTCCAAAGATCATCAACGTAGGCGTCGGCAAGCACACACTCACGTTCAGCAAAGAAGGATTTACTGCCGGTAACTATCCTCTGGAAATCAGCCCCCAAGATGTCTCGGGCGGATCAGTTACCTATGAACTCGGAGCCTCAGCCTTCGACTCCATCGAATTGCGAGATGGCAGCGTGCTCAACGGTGACCTGGTGTCCATCTCAGGAATGGATGTGGAGATCCGCGTTGGCGGCACAATCCAGCACATCGACCGCAACAAGATCAAACGCGCGATGTTTGTCCAGCGCAGCGCCCCGATGCCTAACCTGCCAGCGGCAACTACTCCGAGCCCATAAATGGCGGCCCGTCGAACATCCGCGCCCCTGCGTGAGCTCACCCACCAGCCCAAACCAGCCTAATTAGCGCCCGCCACGCTATGGCCGAGGAAGACGGGTCTGCGACAGTGCTGCGGAAAACTTGGCGGAATTCGGTTATACGAGGAGACGGTCCCGCCCTCTACGAACCTTCTTCCGCCACGCAATAGACAATGCCGAACGGGTCCCTGAAGCAGAGCGAGTCCCCATTATCCAGCAGGATCGTGCACCCATTCGCGATCAGCCCTTCCTTAGCCGCCCGAATATCTTTCACCGGAAAGCTGGGAATCGGCGGCCCCGGGTTGAGGTCCGCGTTCACCCTCAGAAGGAAAGTCCCTGCGTCATACGCGACGCTCGTCTCCGTTCGGCTTACCATCTCGAACTTCATCACGTTCGTGTAGTAGTTCTCCGCTGCCGAAATATCCGTAAGGTGAATCGCCACGCAATTACTCGAATGAAGCATGAACGCCTCCCATACACGACAAAATATACGCTCCGCAGACAACCTCTGGCCGCAAGCCCATACCTCCACTTGCTAAAATCGCTCCCTATGGCCGCCGCCGAACATCCCGCTCCCCCGCAACAAAAGCCCACGCCCCACCAGCGCAAACTAGCCGAGCTGGCCGCCCGCCACACCATCGCCGAAGAAGGCGGAGGCCCCGAGCGCCGCGCCCGCGAATCCAAATCCGGCAAGCTCTCCGCACGCGAGCGCATCGACCTCCTCCTCGACGAGGGCACCTTCGAAGAAACCGACAAGTTCGTAACCCACCGAGCGACCGACTTCGGCATGGCCGACCAGCGAGTCCCCGGCGACGGCTTTATCACCGGACACGGCCGCATCCAGGGCCGCGTCGTCTTCGTCTTCGCGCAGGACTTCACCGTCTTCGGCGGCTCCCTCTCCGAGTCCAACGCCGCCAAGATCGTCAAGATCATGGACACCGCCCTCCGCGTCGGCGCCCCCGTCATCGGCCTCAACGACTCCGGCGGCGCCCGCATCCAGGAAGGCGTCGTCTCCCTCGCCGGCTACACCGACATCTTCCTCCGCAACACCCTCTCCAGCGGAGTCATCCCGCAAATCTCCGCCATCCTCGGCCCCTGCGCCGGCGGAGCCGTCTACTCCCCCGCCATCACCGACTTCACCCTCATGACCGAAAAGACGAGCTACATGTTCGTCACCGGCCCCGACGTCATCAAGACCGTCCTCCACGAAGAAGTCATCAAAGACGCCCTCGGCGGAGCCGCCACCCACAATGAGATCTCCGGCGTAGCCCACTTCATGGCCCACGACGACCGCGAGTGCCTCGCCACCATCCGCGAGCTCATCTCCTTCCTTCCCTCCAACAACCTCGACGACCCACCCCGCCGCGCCACCACCGACGATCCCGCCCGCGCCGACGCCGCCCTCGAGACCATCATTCCCGACGAATCCAACCAACCCTACGACATGGTCGAGGTCATCACGAAGATCGTCGACGAAGGCTACCTCTTCCAAATCCACGAGCACTTCGCCCGCAACCTCGTCGTCGGCTTCGCCCGCATGAACGGCCGCCCCGTAGGCATCGTCGCCAACCAGCCAGCCGTCCTCGCCGGAGTCCTCGACATCAACGCCTCCGTCAAAGGCGCCCGCTTCGTCCGCTTCTGCGACGCCTTCAACATCCCGCTCATCACCTTCGAAGACGTCCCCGGCTTCATGCCCGGCACCCAGCAGGAGCACGGCGGCATCATCCGCCACGGAGCCAAACTCCTCTACGCCTTCGCCGAAGCCACCGTCCCCAAGCTCACCGTCATCACCCGCAAAGCCTACGGCGGAGCCTACTGCGTCATGAGCAGCAAGCACCTCCGCACCGACGTCAACCTGGCTTGGCCCACCGCCGAAATCGCCGTCATGGGCCCCGAAGGCGCCGTCAACATCGTCTACAAGCGCGAGTTCGACGCCACCCTCCGCCGCGCCGAAGCCGTAATGCCACAAGGCGTCTCCCTAACCGAAGAACAAAAACTAGAAATCCTCGCCGAGATCCGCGCCGAAAAAGTAGAAGAGTTCCGCGAGCGCTTCGCCAACCCCTACGTAGCCGCCGAGCGAGGCTACATCGACGCCGTCATCCGCCCCAGCGAAACCCGCCGCCGCCTAAACACCGCCCTCGACATGCTAGCCACCAAGCGCGAAAAGAACCCCCCAAAGAAACACGGCAACATCCCGCTGTAGGACCTCTATCAAGAACAACATCACCTTCAACCACCACCTGCACCATCACCATGATGCGTCATCCATCACCTAAACCGTCCCCATGATGTGTCATCCTGAGCGACGGCGAAGCCGAGTCGAAGGACCTGCGGTTGCCGTTGCCGTTACTTTTCGCGACCGAAGGCCAAGCGCAAACAGTTTCCACCTGCCTGAATCTTGTGCATGCCAAAGGCCGCCGGTCCAGATTCTCCGGCGGCTCACTTGGATGCGAAAGTCTAGTTACTGTATGCGGACGGTGGTGCGGATCTGGAACGTCGAGCTGTTTGCGAGAACGTAGTGGCCGTCAACCATACGCCATTCGTAACCCCGCGGTGGTGCACTCAGATGGCTTTGGTGATAATCGACTTTATCGCCGCGATCCCAGTCTTCGTGTTTGATCGATGCACCTTTCTTCCAGTCGTTGTGCTCGACGTACGTGTGGTTGTCGTGGTGGTCTTGGGAGAGAGCGACGCGACCCATAAGACTTGTAGAAAGGATCGCAAGCGCTAAAACAATATGCAAGTTTTTCATTAAGTACTCCTTCCTCAGTAGGATGCACGAAAGACACGTCGCGTCGTTCGTATTCTGATTGGATACAGGCATTCGGAACCCACGATGTATTGCGAAGCTTCGGACTTGAATTCGGCATTGGCTTTGACTCCTGAATCTCGTTTATCGGGAACTTCAGTTTCTCAGTTCGTGCAAAGGTCTGTTGCTACCGCAAACTGACGCAAGCGCGGTTTTCAGGACGTACTGTCTATGCAAAGGGACCGATAGAAGTGCAAAGCGGCGCCAGCATCAACACAACGAACGCGGCTATCCCGTAAGTACGTAAAGCACTCGGGGCCATAGAAGAGAGCGATGGACCAGGGCCGATTTCAACGCCGGTAAATATATAATGTTGCCAGTACGCGCGCTGCAAATGAAGCTCTCACCTGCCGGAATAAAAAACCAGGAAACTGCGGACCAATAATTCCCTTAGAATCGCGGGCCGCAGCTCACGGTCACAGGCAAGTGGAGGTGGCCCTTCACGACTGAGACGGCGTATGAGCGAACAACCTGCCGCTTTTGACCGCGTAACCCTTCGGCGATTCGTCCGCGCAATCAAGGACTTGTTCACGTCCGAAGTGCGCTGGAAAGCGCGGGGCCTTTTCGCATTACTCATCGCCTTCGCTTTGGCTGTGAATGGCCTGAACGTCCTCAACAGCTTTGTCGGCCGCGACTTCTTTACGGCGATCGCACACCGCGACCAGGCCGGATTCGTCCGGGAAGCGATTTTCTTCGTCTCCGTACTCGCCGCAACCACCGTGGTAGCAGTTTTTTACCGATTTACCGAGGAACGGCTTGGGCTATTCTGGCGGGTATGGCTGACGGAACGAATCATCCATAAATACCTCGCGGATCGCACTTATCTTTACCTCAAGCAGTCCGCCGCAATTGAAAATCCTGACCAGCGGATCGCCGAAGAAGTTCGCGTCTTCACGGCCACTACTCTCTCTTTCACGCTTATGTTCATGAATGGAGTACTCGCCGTCCTATCGTTCTCGGGTGTGCTCTGGACAATCAGCCCGCTTCTATTCGGTGTCGCGATCGGCTACGCCATCATCGGCACTGTGGTCGCGGTCTATTTGGGTCGGCCCCTGATCGGGCTGAATTACCGCCAGTCGGACCAGGAGGCCGCATTCCGCTCGGAGTTGATCCACGTACGCGAGAATGGCGAGTCAATCGCGCTCTTGCGGCGTGAGGGGCGTTTAACTACCCGACTTCTTCGACGCATCGAAGCCGTTGCGGACAACTTTCGAAGGATCACCTCGGTAAACCGCAACCTCAGCTTCTTCACGACCGGTTACAACAATCTCATCCAGCTCATCCCCGCACTGATCGTGGCACCGCTATTCATTCGCGGGAAAGTGGAATTCGGTGTCATCACGCAATCGGCGGCCGCCTTCGCCCAACTGCTCGGCGCATTCTCGTTGGTCGTTAATCAATTTCAAGCCATCTCGACGTTTGCGGCTGTCACTGCCCGGCTCAGCTCGCTGGTGGGAGCCGTCGACGACCGTCCGTCACCAACCGGCACTACGGTCGAAGTCGTTGGAGCGGACGACCGCATTGCTTACGACGGCCTGACACTGTTCTCGCCCGACGGAGGCCGAGAGGTCCTCAAAAACCTGACCGCGGAGATACGCCGCGGGACAAATGTGTTGGTCGTCGGACCGAACGAAGGCGCTAGAATCGCTCTGTTTCGAGCTACTGCCAGCATCTGGCCGGCTGTGGAAGGGACGCTCGTCCGCCCGAAGCTCGACGACATTTTCTTCCTGCCCCAGCGACCATATCTGCCACCAGGAACACTTCGGGATGTTCTGGTTCGCAGCGGTCAGGAACAGGTCATCACCGACGGTCAGATCACGAGCGCCTTGCAAGATATAGGTCTAAGCTCCATTCAGGAGCGGGTTGGTGGATTGGACACGGAACGCGATTGGTCGACCCTCCTTTCGTTGGGGCAGCAACATCTGCTTGCTTTAACGCGGCTGATCTTCGCACGACCCGCCTTCGCCCTGCTTGATCGAGTAACTGAGCCCCTCAAACCAGCACAGTTACGAGAGATATTGCGGCGTTTCGATGAAAACTCCATTACCTACATAACTTTCGCCAACGATGCCGAATCGGTTGAGTCGTACGACGCAGTGCTGGAAATCGACAACGATGGCGGATGGACCTGGAGTCCCACCGGCCGCGTTGCCACTGCGGCATCGATGTAACCGGCGACGCGTCGAGCTTCCGATTGCTCGGCGAGGCTCATTGACCGCTCCAGCTAACTAGCCTTGCGCCCGTGAAGTCGGGTTTGCGGCAAGTTCGGTGGCGAAGTTGCCGCAAACCCGTTTTTCGTGCACTACAAAGTGACAAGCCCCAACGTTAGGATTGTTCCCGGTTTGTCGACTACTCGTCCGGAACTCGTACAAAGGTTGGCGTCGCGCCTCCACCACCCCTTCGAAAACATGCGCACCGGCCTCTACGCCATCTACCAGCGAGTAGCCCTCCATGCCCCCACCACCAAAACAAGGGTTGGCCATCGAAGCTGTGACGGCTAGGCGATTAGTTCCTGTGCTTGGTTGTTGCTCATGGGGTTTGGTCCCTAGTCTTTTGCCATCGATTGTCGGGCGTGGGCTGTTCTCACAGGCAGGACTTGGCCCTGGATCATGCCGGCGAGGGTGGCAAGCGCGAGTGGAGGGGGATTAACGGGAATCTGCCGCATGGCCCGCTCCGTGGGTCGAAGATGACGGGTGCTCGTCGATCGCGCCCGGAGTTCCCGGCTGACTTACGGTAGCACCTGGCGGTGATGCCCATTGGAGCCGGCCCTTGCTATTCGCGATTTCCTCTACAACTCTTGTGAACAACTGATCTTGCATGGCGATTCGTTTCGTGTAGTCGACCACGTAGCTGACGGTGAATTCTAACGATCCCGCATTTACAACAAGAGCGACGATAGGGTCCAATGGAGGGTTTGTGCTTTGATAGTTGTCACTCATCGCTTTCCAGGAGGTCTGCGCCTCGACCAGATACTCGCCGATCGCCTCCTTAGCTACCCGCAAAAGCATCTCCTTAGCAAGCTGGAAATCGCTGGTGGTTGTAAGCAACACCTTAATCTCGTCCCAGATAAAATGGAATCCTTGCGAGTAGTTGAAAACCGATCCTTTCAAGACAGTGCTGTTGGGGATGCGAACGATCCGGCCGTTGTACAAGTCCTTGCTGACCCAGTTCCCGGTTTCTAGCAAGGTGGTTCGCAGGAGTCCGATGTCGATCACGTCGCCTCGAGTATCGCCGATCTGAACTCTGTCTCCCACGGCGTATAGCTTCGAGAAGCCGATTGAGAAAGCGCCAGCAATGCTGGCGAGCACGTCCTGCAGGGCTACTGCCACACCCGCACCTGCGACGCCGAAGGCAAAGCTGAGGCGGGCTAAGCGATCCTCAAAGAGAATGGCAAGGAAAAGGAGAATCGAGAGGTATCCGGAAAAGACGACGAATTTGCGAACCTTATACCGCGCATCGGCTCGGCCAAAGCGCCGAGGCAGTGTTTGTTCGAGCACGCGAAACGTGGCGTGAATACAGAGAATTCCGATAACTGCGGCCACGCACTTCCCGAGGAGCGAAAGCGAAACATCCGGTTTCAAAAGATCATGCATCTAACCACCACCAATCTCGGTTTGCTGCTACAGTGTGAAGTAAGACTATTGAACGTCAATGCCTTCGAACAACCGCGGTTTCTGATTCACGGGCGCTCGCCTCACTCTTGATCGATCCCTGCCTAGCGTCGAGTTCGGAAATCTCACTTCGTCGGCTCAAACTGATCTGCCACCCGTTGCACTTGCCGTTGTTAGTTTTAGTCGTCATTCTGACCCTGAGCGATGCCGAAGGGGAAGAACCACCGGATTCGCCTTTGCGTTTGTCTTCTACTCCCTACCCCCTACCCCCTACTCTCTATACCCTATCTTCATGCCCGCCAAAATCATCTCCACCACCACCGCCGAGCACTACACCTGGGGCAACAACTGCGACGGTTGGCACCTCGTCAAGACCCCCGACCTCAGCGTCATCGAAGAGTTAATGCCACCCGGCACCAGCGAAACCCGTCATCATCACACGCGCTCTCGCCAGTTCTTCTACGTCCTCCAGGGCGAATTCACCATAGAGATCGAGCATCACGACTTCACCCTCAAGGCAGGCGAGGGAATCGAGATCGCCCCTGGCCAATCTCATCAAGCCATGAACCGGAGCGCCGCCCCAGTCCGCATCGTCGTCACCAGCCAACCCCCCAGCCACGGCGACCGCATCGACGACTAGCCCTTCCCACAAAGGTCATCGCACCCACGTGTCGGCAGATCTCAGTCCGCGTCTTTTTTCCAGAAGAAATCCACAGAAATATTTTCAAAAGTTGGCATGATGACAACGGTTAAATTAAGACCCGCCAATCGCCACCAACCAACCAGGCTTGCCACACATTTCACCGCTAAGTGACCACAGAAAACGGCCAAAGCTCTCCCAACCCCCTCAAATTTCGCCCAAAAGCCGCGAAATCCCCTCCGGAGCCACGCCGCAAAAAAAGGGCGCTTATTTTCCCGTATCGATCTTCAGATTGATCACAAACTGGTTCTTGGTATCGAACGAGCTGATCGTCTTCACCGGGCTCTTCTTGCCGTTGCTCTCGGCCCAAAGCTCATAGTCGGTATTCTGCGACAGCTGCCCAAAACGATACCCACCCTGATCATCCGAGATAAAGCTCTTCACACCAAGCGAACGCCCGTCCTTCAGGTACACCACCGCACCCTTGATGGCCGCCTCGCTCTTATCAATCACCTTTCCCTGCACCACCCGCTGCACAGGCCCACGCTGCTGCCCACCGAACAACTGTGCTGCTGGAGCATTCATGGAGAACATCGCGAACGAACAGGACAGAACAACCAACCTGCAGGCAAGAGAACCAACCACAAAAGAAGAACGCTTCATATGGTCCAGTATACGGCTACCCTTTGGAATAGCTATGTTTACTCATCATCCTCTTCGCCCAGATGCGCCGGATCCTCATCGTCATAACCGGCCTCTTCCATCGGCGCCAACTCTAACGGGTCGATTCCCACAACCTCCAGATCGATGCCACACTCCTCGCACTGGAGCGTATCGCCCTCTTCGACCTCTTCCACGTCAATATCCAGCGGATTATCGCACTCAGGACACACAACAGGCATAATCAGACCTCCAAAAACTTTTGGTTCACTGCCGGCCTATAGGATGATAGGAACGGCACTCGCGGACGCATCCGCTATTCTTTTATCGGCCATACCGCCGCCACGTCAAGCTTACGATTTTTTGAGCACTCAGGTTTCCACAAAAGGACGATCATCGTGACCATCGCATCCCGCTCCCTTGCTACTTTCAGCCGCCTCCTGTTGGCATCCCTATTCACTCCAGCGCTCCTGCAAGCCCAGCAAATAGGTGCGCCCATCACCCCAGCCCCCGTTGATCCGGTCATCGCTCAGGCCCTGCAGCAGGTCTCTGCCGACCACATCCGCGCCACCATAGAAAAATTAGTCTCCTTCAATAACCGCAGCACCCTCTCCAGCATGGAGACCGATCTGCCAGCCAACACAGGAGTCAGCGCCGCCGCCGACTGGATCGAGTCCGAGTTCAAGCGCATCTCCGCCGACTGCAACAACTGCCTCGAAGTCAAACGCGACGACTTCATCGAGCCGCCCCAGTCCGGCCCCGCCTCGCGCATCCTCAAGCCCACCAAACTCACCAACGTCTACGCTATCCTGCGTGGCACCGATCCCGCACAAGCCAACCGCAAAGTCCTCGTCACCGGCCATTACGACTCCCGCAACTCCGATAACTTCAACACCCACGATGCCGCACCCGGCGCCAACGACGACGCCAGCGGCGTAGCCGTCTCCATCGAGTGCGCCCGCGTCCTCTCCAAACTTAAATTCCCAAGCAGCATCGTCTTCGTCGCCGTCGCCGGTGAGGAGCAGGGTCTCAACGGCAGCCGCCACCTCGCCAAACTCGCCAGGTCCGAAGGCTGGCAGCTCGAAGCCGTCCTCAACAACGACATCGTTGGCGGCGACACCACCCCCGGCGAGACCATGCAGGACAAGACCGCCGTCCGCGTCTTCTCTGAAGGTGTACCCGGCAACGCAACGATCGAGCAACTCCACGCCATCCAGACTCTGGGAGCCGAAAACGACTCTCCCTCCCGCGAACTTGCCCGTGTCGTCTCCGACATCGGCGCCACATACTTCACCGCCTCACCGCACCGCGTCGCCGAGGGTACGCCGGCGGGCCGCCCCCGCAGCAACCTCGTCCACCTCGAGCCCGCCTTCCACCCCGTGCTTATCTTCCGTCGCGACCGTTACCTCCGCGGCGGCGACCACACCAGTTTCAATCTCGAAGGCTTCCCCGCCGTCCGCTTTACCGAGTGGCGTGAGAACTTCAACCATCAGCACCAGAACGTCCGTGTCGAAAATGGCACCCAGTACGGCGACCTCCTCCAGTACGTCGACTTCAACTACGTCGCTAACGTGGCCCGCCTCAACGCCGCGACCCTTGCGACTCTCGCCTCAGCCCCCGGTTCTCCGCAAAACGTTCACGTCCTGACTGCTGCGCTCGACAACAATACCGAACTCACATGGACCGCCCCCGCCGGTATGCCCGCAGGTGCAACCTACGAGATCGTCTGGCGCAACACGGAAGACCCCACCTGGACCATGTCGCTCAACGCCGGCTCTGCAACCAGCATCAAACTGCCTATCTCCAAAGACAACGTCGTCTTCGGAGTCCGTTCGGTCAGTCAGACCGGCCACCGCAGCCTCGCTGTCCTCCCCACGCCCAGCCGTCCAACACGGGACTTCGCCCGGCCGCAGACACCGCCTAAGTCGTAGCCGACCAAGCCAGGATCCATACAGCTATGGTGAAATAGAAGCGGAAGGAAACCATGCCCCGTTCCGGTCCCATCACGATGGCACTGCCGCCCTTCGCGGGCACAGTGCGAAAGCTGATCTTCCTCAACGTCGGCGCCTTCTTCGCGCTAGCCATATTGTCCTGGCTTGCTCCACCAATCGCCGGATTTCTCCTCAGCCATCTCATCCTCGAACCGCTGGCCGTGGTTCGAGGAGAGATCTGGCAGCTCTTCACCTACTCACTCGTGCAGCAGGGAATCCTCAGTGTTCTCTTCGGCATGCTCACCCTCTGGTTCACAGGCACGCTGCTCGAAGGAGCCTACGGCAGCCGCTGGCTCGCAGAGCTCTACTGGACCTCCGTCATCGGCGGAGCCATCATCGCCACCGCCATCACCTTCACCCATGTCTTCGGCTTGCGACCCGAAGTTGGCTCTGCGGGCGTCTGGGCTGGTGTCTTTGGCCTGCTCGTGGCCATTGCCATGCTCTTCGGCGACCAGGAATTCCTCCTCTGGTTCCTCATCCGCATCAAGGCGAAGTACCTCGTCGCCATCTACATCCTCATCGCCATCGCCGTCCTGCTCAAACAGGCCGACAGCTTCGGAGCCCTGCTGCAGCTTTCAGGCGCTCTCAGCGGCTATCTCTTCGTCAAGTTCGCGCCACGCCGAGGCATAGCCTTCGGTTTCAGCGAGCGCTTCTTCGGTCTGCGCAACGGCTACTACCGCTGGAAGCGCCGCCGCGCCGCCCGCAAGTTCGAGGTCTACATGCGCAAGCAAAACCGCGAAGTCCACTTCGACAAAGAAGGCCGCTACGTCGACCCCGACGAACTCCGCCGCGACCCCAAAGACAAACGCTGGATGAACTAGCGGATTCTCGCCTTTGCCGTTGGTCTTCTTGGTTGTCATCCCGTAGGGATCTGCTTTTGCCTTTGTTCGTCGTTCTGACCCTGAGCGAAGCCGAAGGGGAAGAACCCCCGCATTTCGCTTTTGCTCTTGACCGTTCTCCACTCGCGATGAGCGTTTAGCTATATCTATTGCCGCAGTCCCATCGCGCTACGGCAATCGTTAGCTCCGGGCCACCGTCTTCAAATGCAACTCCTTCATCTGTTGCTCGCTCACCGGAGTGGGCGCATCCACCATCAGATCGATCGCCTTGGCCGTCTTCGGGAAGGCAATCACCTCACGCAGACTCTGCGCTCCAGCCAGAATCATCACAATCCGATCCAGACCCAGCGCAATCCCGCCATGCGGAGGCGTCCCATACTCCAGAGCATCCAGGAAGAACCCGAACCGCTCCTTCGCTTCGGCATCACTCATCCCTAGCGACCGGAATATCTCTGCCTGTACATCCTGCCGATGAATACGGATCGATCCGGACCCCAACTCCGTTCCATTCAGCACAATGTCGTAAGCCAGAGCGCGCACAGCGCCCTTATCACTAGTCAGCCGCCCCGCCTTGATATCGTCCTCGTGCGGCGAGGTAAACGGATGGTGTGCAGCATTCCAAACCTTCGTCTCCTCATCCCACTCATACATCGGAAAATCCGTGACCCAGGCAAACCTGTAGTCCGCCTCAGTCCCCGTCTGCACAAACCGCCCATGTTTCTCGGCGAACTTCTGCGCCAACTGCAGCCGAAGCGCACCCACACGCTTATAGATCCACTGCGGATCATAGTTCCACTTCTCCGGTGTGCCCAGCTTCGGAGTAATCACGACCACCAGGTCGTCCGCCGTCACGCCGTCCTCGAGCGTAGGTTCTGCCGCCAACTTCGCCTCGATCGCATGAGCCAGCGAAGCAAACGCTTCATTCGTCTTCAGCCGCGTCACATCCAGCGAGTCGAGGCCGCACTCACCAAACTCCTTGCGAATGTCATCAACGAGCGCGCGTCTCTGCGTCCCGCTCAATACGCCAGCCTTCGGAATCACAAATCCCAGCACAGGCAGTTTCTGCTCAATCTTCAACTGCTCGCGCAGCGCAGGCGTAAGCTCATCCGTCAGCTCCGTCAGCGCAGGCAGCCGCATGTCCGGCTTGTCGATCCCATACCGCCGAATCGCATCGTCATACGTCATCTGCACAAACGGAGTCGTCAGCGAGATCCCCGCCGCCTTAAACGCCGCCGTCAAAAAACCCTCGACGATACGAAACACCGTCTCCTGCTGTGGAAACGTCATCTCCAGATCGATCTGCGTAAACTCCGGCTGCCGGTCAGCGCGCAAATCCTCATCGCGGAAGCACCGCGCAATCTGAAAGTACCGATCGAACCCCGAGATCATCAGAATCTGCTTAAAAATCTGCGGCGACTGCGGCAGCGCATAAAAGCTCCCCGCATGCACGCGACTAGGCACCAGATAATCCCGCGCCCCCTCCGGCGTCGACCGCGTCATAAACGGCGTCTCAATCTCCAGAAACCCATTCTCCGAGAGATATCCCCGCACCGCCTGCGCCACCTTATGCCGCAGCTCGAAGTTCTTCTGCATCTCCGCACGCCGCAGGTCGAGATACCGATACTTCAGCCGAACCTCTTCGTTCGCAATCGCATCCTCAGCCGGAGAGAACGGCGGAGTCTTCGCCTCATTCAGCAGCAGCAGCTCCCGCGCGACGACTTCGATCTCACCCGTCGGCATATTCGGATTCTCAAGCCCGGCCCCACGCCTCCGCACCGAACCCTTCACCGCAACGACATACTCTGACCGCGCCGCCTCAGCCTTCGCGTGCGCCTCACCCGAGACTTCCTTATCCAGAACAACCTGCGTAATACCTGTACGATCACGCACGTCGAGGAAGATCAAATTTCCATGGTCCCGCCGCCGGTTCACCCAGCCCATCAGCACAACATCCTGCCCGGCCTGCTCCGCACGAAGCTCGCCGCACTTATGCGTCCGCTGCAAATTCCCTAAAAAATCAAGCACTGTCGCTTCCTTACTGATGATTTCGGCAGCGGAACTCAGCTCACCGTATCTTTGGTATCTATCGATTCAAACCCGATGCGGTTTACTGGCGCAAAGCAGCCGCCAACTCAGCCCGCGGAACCTTCGTCTGCTCTCCCGCCGCAAAGTCCTTCACGGTCAGAATACCGGACGAAACCTCATCCTCGCCGACAATCACCATCCGTCGCGCCAGTTTATCCGCCGCTTCAAACGACTTCTTCAGCCGGAAACTCCCGTCGCCAACCTCAATCGACAACCCAGCCCCACGAAGCTCCCTCGCCAAAACCAGAGCCGCAGCATTCTGAGCCACGCCCATCGGAGCAATAAACGCATCCAGCTTCTTCGTCTCAGCCTCGGCAGCCTGAGCCTGCAGCGTCAAAATCAACCTGTCCTCGCCAATCGCAAACCCAATCCCCGGAGCCTTCGGCCCGCCAAGCATCTCGCTCAGCCCGTCATACCGCCCACCGCCCAGCAGAGCATTCTGCGTCCCTAGCCCACTGCCATCGGGAACCGTAAACTCAAACGTTGTCCGCGTGTAGTAGTCCAGCCCCCTCACCAGCCTCGGCTCGACGACATACTCCACCCTGCAAGCATCCAGAGCGGCCTTCACCTGCGCAAAGTGCTCCCGCGAAGCGTCATCCAGATAATCCGCAATCTTCGGCAGCCCGTCGATGATCTCCTGATCGCCCGGATCCTTCGAATCCAGCACACGCAACGGATTCGTCTCCGCCCGCCGCTGATTGTCTTCGCACATCAGATGCTTCACCGGAGCCAGCGCATCCCGCAACGCCACGCTATACCGTGCCCGATCCGTCGCCGACCCCACAGAGTTCAACGCCAGCCGCCAGCCCTTCACACCCAACTCATCCAGCAGAGTCGCCAGCATCTCCAGCACCTCGGCATCCCGCAGCGCACTCTCCGAACCCGACCATGCCGGCCCCATCACCTCCGCGCCAATCTGCCAGAACTGCCTGTACCGCCCCCGCTGCGGCCGCTCCCGCCGAAACTGCGGGCCAATATAGAAGAGCTTCTGCAGCATCCCCGCATCGCCCATCTTGTGCTCGATATAAGCCCGCACCACGCCCGCAGTATTCTCAGGCCGCAGCGTCAGGCTCTGTCCTTTATCACTATCGGCGCGCCCGCGGTCCTCCCACGTGTACATCTCTTTCGAGACGATATCCGTCTCCTCGCCCACGCCCCGCGCAAACAGCTCCGTCGCCTCAAACACCGGCGTCCGAATCTCTCCAAACCCATATCGAGCAAACACCGCCCTCGCGGTAGTCTCCACCCGGTTCCACAACTCCGTCTCGGGCGGCAAAAGATCGCGCGTCCCGCGTACTGCCTTCAAAATAGCCATTTCCTCAAGTGTAACGAATCCGCCACCTAAGCCCGGGTCTCTTTAAGGTAGATCGCCGTGTAATCCAGATAATTCTGCGCATACATCAGAATCATCTTCCGGTCCTCATCCCCCAGCGTCTTCTTCACCTTCCCCGGCACCCCCGCCACCAGCGAGTTCGGCGGAATCACCGTCTGCTCCGGAATCACCGCACCCGCCGCAATAATCGACCCCTCACCGATCCGCGCATTATTCAGAATCGTCGCCCCAATCCCCACCAGCACGGCATCCTCCAGCACACACCCATGAACCGTGGCATTATGGCCAATCGTCACCATCTCGCCCACGATCACCGGATACAGATACCGCATCCCATGCAGCACCGCGCAGTCCTGCACATTGCTTCTCGCGCCAATCCGGATCGCGTTCACGTCGCCCCGGATCACGGCGTTCATCCACACGCTGGCCTGATCACCCAGAATCACATCCCCGATCACCTGCGCCGAGGCATCCACATAGCAGCTCGCCGGCACCACCGGCGTAACACCCTGATAACTCCGAATCATGCAGGCGATTTTACGCCCCCGAACCCATCTCGCCTTCGCCTCTATCCCATGAAAATCCCTCTGCGCCACATCAAAAATGCTAGGCAACTCAGGTTCCAGACCGTTAAAAATCGTTTTAGGTTACTAACATTCCATTTTATTTTTTCCACAATCGAGCGTATTCTTGTATTTATCCCGATCAGGGAGTGGTTGGAGGTGTATTTCCGTGGCAGAGGTTCGAGTTCAAGAAGGCGAACCCCTTGAAAATGCCCTGCGGCGCTTTAAGCGCAAGGTGCAGACCGAAGACATTATCAAGGAAGTAAAGCGCCACTCTTTTTACCTGAAGCCAGGTGAGAAGAAGCGCGTGAAAGAAGCGCTCGCTCGTAAGCGCAATCGCAAGAAGGTACGCAAGGAACAGGACTAATCGGTTCCTTGAACTAAGGCAGGCCGTCTCCTATCTCGCATGAGAGACGGTCGCCTCAATCCGCCAGCGCAAGGACTCCCGCCTCGCGACTGGCCCCGGCAGCAGACCTGACGACCGGCCCGGCTGTACGGCTAACCTGAAGTTTTTGTCCCCGCAACATTTGCGACCCCGGGCCCCTGTAGCTCCGCAGTAACGACCAGCTAGGCTGACTTTTCGGCGGACCCCATCTCGATTCCGGCTCACCGATAAGTCACCGCGCAAAACGGGAGAAGCGGCTATGGAATTTGTGGATAGGCTATTAACCTGTGCAGATTGCGGTGGAGAGTTTATCTTCACCGCCGGCGAACAACTCTTCTTTTTCGATAAACAATTCAAGAACGACCCCAAGCGCTGCAAACCGTGCAAGTCCAAACGAGCCGGTGCAAGCATGCGTCCTGGCGCGGGTCCGGCTGCAGCTGGCCTCTCCCGTACCGAGACTCGCACCCACTGTTCCGAGTGCGGCATCGAGACCACCGTACCCTTCAAACCAACGCAGGGGCGTCCCGTCCTCTGCCGCCAGTGCTTCCAGAGCAAACGCGCTCCGGCTGTCGCTGCCGCAACCGCTGAACTGGTCGCCGCGGATCGAGCCCCGGTCAGTTCGGAATTGATCGCCGCAGCCGCCCAGGCCCCGCAGGCCTAGCGGCTCCGCTCGGCTCTCTTCGCTCACATTACGATGTGAGTGGGGAGAGCCCTATGCATCAGGCGTCAACCTGCAAACACGGTGTAAGGGATGTCTGATCTTGAAGATGTCATCCCACAGGGGATCAACTACTCAAACTGCGGGAAAAGCCTGCATTTTAAAGGGCGCGGCTTCATAGGCTGCGAAGAGTTCCATGTTTTGAGATGGCGCGGCTTCAGCCGCGCCGCAAAGGGGAATCAAATCAGTTCGACTTTAGTCCCTGAGGGAATCTCTCCCTGTCGAATCGGACATTTCCACCTCCTAACCCTGACTCCCTGTCCCGCAAAAATCCTGTCAAGCCCCCAAATAGCGAATCCCCGCGCCAATCAAGGAGATTCGCGTTGCGTAGTAATTCCACTCCATCCGCTATAATGGTTATAGAGATAGAACAAAGCCCTGGCCAAACCACCAGGGCTTTCCCATTTTTCTCGCTTCAAATCAGTTAGATCGGTTGTTAAGCCTTTAGAATGGCGATTTTACCCGTAACCCATTTGTTTGGACGATCTTAGCGCCATACAATTTTGTATCTATATGAAAACATACCACTTGTAAATCGATCCCCCCAGGGGGGAGGGGTATCGTTGACCAGTGAGCACGAATCAAGGTACACTCATTAAGTTTGGCGCTGCAGCCCGTTTGTCTCAACGTCAGGGACGAGCAGGAAGAAGTCGGCCTCGGTTCAGCCCAGTTGACCTGACGCAGTGCTCCTGTATGCGCCCCATGCAGCACAATTCATGAAGGAAGCGGTCAGCGCTCCGCGCCACGCTTGAGGTTTTTCGTTATGTACGCAGTCATCCGCACCGGCGGCAAACAGTACCTGGTCTCCCCAGGCGAAAAGTTGAAGATTGAGACCACTGCCCACCAGAACGGCGCAGTCGAGTTCTCCGATGTCCTCGCCGTCAGCGCAGAAGAGGGCAAGTTCGAGTCCAACCTCACCGGCGCCAAGGTGACCGGCTCTGTCATCGGCGAAGGCCGTGGCGACAAGATCCTCGTCTTCAAGCTGAAGCGCAAGAAGCAGTACAAGAAGATGCAGGGCCACCGCCAGAACTTCGTTGAGGTTCAGATCAACGAGATCGTGGTCAACGGCAAGAGCTTCAAGGCATAGAAGCTTTCAGCAAAGTTTTAGTCTTTAGTTCCAGATTTTCAGATTTCAAGCGCAGCGGCCTTGAAGCCGGCGCGAAAGAGGCAACGGAATGGCACATAAAAAAGGTTTAGGTTCTTCTAAAAACGGTCGCGACTCAAACGCACAGCGGCTCGGCGTCAAGGTCTTCGGTGGCCAGACGATCCTCGGCGGCGGCATTATCGTCCGTCAGCGCGGTACACCGCTCAAGCCCGGCGCCAACGTCGGCCGTGGCTCGGACGACACCCTCTTCGCGAAGGTCGACGGCAAAGTCCGCTTCCAGGACCGTGGCCAGCACGGACGCTTCGTCAACGTCGACCCTGTCGTCAACGCTTAAGTTTTCCCTGTACCGCTAATAGGAGCCCTGCCTCGGCAGGGCTTTTCTGTTTTTGCTTTCGGGTATGGCGGATTTTTTCTGGTATTTTTTTCTGCCGCTTTCGGGATCAGGTGCAGGGCTTCCACCCTACGAAAAGGCGCGTTTTTCATGGGGGTTTTGAAGGAACGTGCGTGTAAGAGGTGGTGATTTGTGGTTACTTAGCGGTGCAAAGCGTGGCAAATCTGGTTAGCGGATGGCGCTTTTTGGAGTTCGAAAAACATGTCACGTTTTTGAAATATTTCTGTGGAAATCCGATTTCAGTGAGAGCCCAGAGGCGCTTCCCTTCGGAGGGTAGCCGACTGAAAAAGATACACGCCCAGCACAGTCAGCAGCGGCTCCAGTGGATGACGGAAACGCGCCAGCGAGTACACCATGTAATAGGGAATCGGCACCAGCAGAAGCGCCCAGAAAAAAAGCCACGCTCCCGGGACTTTGCGATGGAGCGCAAGCGCAAGCCCGAGCAGCCCGGCAAAGCTGATGAAGCTGTAATTGAGCATGCGCGGGATTTCAACGGCCCAGGGCACATCGGAAGGCGTCCCCACCCAGAAGAAGTAAATACGTTTCAAAGTAATCGCGACAAAATGCAATGGATGCGCGTGGACATACGCCTTGGCCAGGGCGCCGCGATGGGCGACATAGGAAACCTCGCCCATCGCGACGTACTGTCGAAGCTGTTCGATGGCGACATTCGGATGATCGAACGTCAGCACAAATCCATTTGACCCCGGCCCGTTGCCAAGAAAGTATTCAACGCCAAAGTTCCCGCGAATCGGAATGAAGGCATGAAAGACCAGCCAGTTCCGCACCATCCACGGAGTGAGAAAGGCAATAAAGACAAGTCCTGCGAGCACGGCATTGCGAAAAGCATGCGGACGCTTCCACGTCCCAATCAACACCCACAAACCGCACGCAGGCAAAAAGAGAGTGAGAGTCGATGTAGAGAGAGCAATCACTCCCCACATCAACCCAAACAGCAACCAGAGCATCGTCTGCCGCGACGAAGCCTCAATCCTGGAGCTGTCGTCCGAACCAACGCCACGCATCCTGAGGGCCAGCACGATCACCCACGCGAACAGCGCCGTGCTGATCGACATCTCCCAAAGCCAGCGCACAGAATACTGCATCGCCGCTGGATGTAGCGCCCACAACCAACCAGACCACACTGCAACGCGACGGTTGAAGCAGCGCGCTGCAATCTCCCACGTAGCCAGCGCAGTGGCCGCCGAGAAGGCACAGTTGATCGCCAGCAGCACCCACGCAGAAGCAGCCGTATAAACGCCAAACACTTTGAAGACCGCCGCAATCAGCAGCGGATACACCGGCGGAACCCAGGCCGTCGGCCCGGTACGTCCAAGACTCTCAATGGCAAAGGGATTGCCGTAACCATAACCAGTAGCAAGTGACCTGCCGATGCGCCCAGCCTCCCACGCAAACTGGAAATGATCCTCGCCAGACCGGATCCGGAACGTGTGTGCGAGCGTCATGTAGAGCAGCCGAACCAGAAAAGCGACCCAGAAGAGGCGCCACGGAGCAGGCAGGCCGCGTTCGTCCGCGGTATCTCGTGCATCCATCCAACTCCAAAGCTTCTTTAACATTGGATTGATTCTAGCCGTCGATTCGCCTGAAGGAAGCTCTGAACAAGTCTGATAACTCGAGAATTCCTGACAAAAAAGAGAGTTCCCTCAGGGGCTAAAGAGGGTGCCGAAAAAGTCGGATCGCGGCGCGGAAAGATTCCCTCAGGGGCTAAAGCCCCGTTGAAATTGAGCTAATTGCGGCGTGGCTAAAGCCACGCCCTTTCAAAACGGCTTGGTTCGGAACTTATTCAGAGTGTCCTTAAGACAGGATGGTTTGCGACAATGGAAGAACCGATCGAAAAATTACTGAAGGAAATGGTGAAGGATGAGTTTGGGTGCAGTACGGATCAAGGCTATGAAACTGCGTGACGAGGCTCAATTGCCTCGATACGCTCACACCGGACCATTCGGCGATCTGGCCGCAGACCTGTACGCCGCCGAGAGCATCACGCTCGCGCCTGCGGCAACAGTAGGCATTCCAACAGGAATCGCGTTGGAGTTCCCGTCCACACACGGAGCCCTGGTCGAGGATCGTTCGGGACTGGCTATCCGTGGCTTGACCACACTCGCGGGAGTGATCGATCCAGGCTATCGCGGCGAGATCAAGGTCGTAGTGACCAACCTGAGCCCGGTTTCGGTAGAGATCAAAGCCGGCGACCGCGTGGCCCAGCTCAGGATCGTCCAGCGAATCGAGGCGGAATTTGAAGAAGTTGCGGAGTTGATCGAAGCGCCGCGCGGCGTTGGCGGCTTTGGAAGTACAGGCATCTAGCGAGGTTTGGCAAAGGGAGCGCCGACCGCGCGATACATGCGACAATCATAGTAGCGAGCCATGCCAAATCAGCAAGCCCAGCAACCCACCGCAAACCCCTCTCCAGCCACCATCACACCGGAGCTGCTTAAGCAGCACAGCATCACCACGGATGAGTATGCACGCATCGAAGCAGCGTTAGGACGCACGCCATCGCTGACGGAGCTGGGTATCTTCTCCGTCATGTGGTCGGAGCATTGCTCGTACAAGTCGTCGCGCGTGCACCTGAAGCGCTTGCCGACGAAGTCCGCCCGTGTGGTGCAGGGACCAGGCGAGAACGCAGGCATCATCGACGTCGGCGATGGCTGGGCGTGCGCGTTCAAGATCGAGTCGCACAACCATCCCAGCTACATAGAGCCTTATCAAGGCGCAGCGACAGGTGTAGGCGGAATTCTGCGCGACATCTTTACGATGAACGCTCGCCCATTCGCTGTAATGGACTCACTGCGCTTCGGCCCGCTGGATGAAGCCGAACCGGATGAAGCGCTTCGGCGCAAGAACCACCAGATTGCGACTGGTGTTGTGCATGGCGTAGCTGGATACGGAAACTGCTTCGGCGTCCCGAATCTTGGTGGCGAGACTCGGTTCGAGACGTGCTATTCGGGCAATCCGCTACTGAATGCCTTTGCGCTGGGGCTGGTGAAGATCGACGAGATCTTCTATGCCAAGGCTGTTGGCGTCGGGAACCCAGTGATCTACGTTGGCGCGAAGACTGGGCGCGACGGGATTCACGGTGCCACGATGGCTTCGGAGGAGTTCACCGAAGGATCCGAGCAGAAGCGGCCGAATGTGCAGATGGGCGATCCGTTTATGGAGAAGCTGCTGCTCGAGGCTTGCCTTGAGGCCATGGCGACTGGAGCCGTCCTTGGGATTCAGGACATGGGCGCGGCTGGGTTGACGTGTTCGACCTGCGAGATGGGCGCTCGTGGCGGCCTTGGGCTGACGGTGGAGCTGGATCGTGTGCCACAGCGCGAGACGGGGATGACGAGCTACGAGATCATGCTGTCGGAGTCGCAGGAGCGGATGCTTCTGGTGGCCGACAAGGACCGCGCTGTCGAGGTGCTGGATGTCTTCTCGAAGTGGGGTCTGGATGCCTCGATTGTGGGCGAGGTGACTGCCGAGCCGAGGATGAGGATCACGCAGCGCGGCGTGCTGGTTGCGGATATTCCGAATCAGTCGCTGACCGACGATGCTCCGGTGTATCACCGTCCGGTGGGCGAGTGGAAGGCTCCGGTGCCGGTCGATCCTCCTGCGCATGTTGTGGAACTACTGAAGCAGCCGCGGGATTATGCGGCTGATCTGAAGGTGCTGTTGGCTAGTGCGAACATCTCGTCGAAGCGCTGGGTGTATGAGCAGTACGACTCGATGGTGCAGACGAATACGGTTCAAGGGCCTGGTGGCGAGGCTGGCGTGATGCGGATCAAGGGCACGGGCGGGGTTTCCAAAGGTGTGGGTACACAAGGGGTCGCAGAGCTCGTAGCGGCGTCGACTCCGGAGGGTGTGGCCGCGCTTAAGGTCGATTCCAGAGAAACCGCAAAGGGAGATCGCGGGCTGGCGATGGCGCTTGCGGGCAATGGGCGGTGGACGTATCTCGATCCGAAGCTGGGCGCTATGCATGCCGTGGCCGAGGCGGCGCGGAAGGTGGCTTGTACGGGCGCGACTCCGGTGGCGGCGACCAACTGCTTGAACTTCGGCAATCCGGAGAAGCCAGAGATTATGGCTCAGCTTTCGAGCGCGATTGACGGCATTGCCGAGGCCTGTATCGCGTTAGGAACACCAGTGACAGGTGGAAATGTCTCGCTGTACAACGAGACGAAGGGGGTTGGGATTTATCCGACTCCGGTGTTGGGAATCGTAGGGATCATCGAGGACGTGACGAAGAGCGTTCCTGCGAGCTTCCGCAACGCTGGTGATGCTGTGCTGTTCGTCTCTGCTTTCCGCGGAGTTGGTCGGAAGGCGCAGCAGGATATGGGCTCGACGGATTTTGCTAAGAGTGTTCTGGGTGAGTTGTGGGGTGCGCCTCCCGTGTTGGATCTGCAGGAAGAGGCTGCGCTGCACAAGGCTTTAGTTGCGCTGGCGGAGAAGGGGCTGCTCGCTTCGGCTGGCGATCTGTCAGATGGCGGTTGTGCCGTGGCGTTTGCGAAGGCTTGCTTCCCGCGTGAGTTGGGTGTGCGCATCTCGATGCAGCTTGGTTCGGATGATCCGTTTGCGGTGACGGAGCGGTTGTTCAGTGAGATCGGGTCTTCGGTGATCGCTTCGGCTGATCCGGCGAAGATCGAGGAGATACAGGCGGTGCTGAAGGAGCATCCCGCAGTTTGGTTATTCCGGTTGGGTGATGTGACGGATGGGAGCTTCGAGATTTTGATCAACGATAAAGCTGTGATTGATGAGCCGGTGAAGACGTTGAAGACAGTGTGGGCGGAGGCGATGGAAGCACAACTCGCGGATGAGGTGGTGACGGCGTAATGGATAAGCTGCTGGCTCTCCAGAACAATCCGGTGGACGAGATGGACGAGGACGACGCAACGCCATTCGACAAGCTGCGTGAAGAGTGTGGCGTGATGGCGGTCTATAACCATCATGATGCTGCGCGGTTGACGTATTGGGGCTTGTACTCGCTGCAGCATCGCGGGCAGGAGTCTGCGGGCATTGCTTCGGCGGATGGCACGGAGGTCAACGACATCAAGGGGATGGGGCTGGTGTCGGAGATCTTTACCGATGATGTGCTGGCGAAGCTTCCGGGTTATATGGCGATTGGTCATACTCGTTACTCGACTACGGGTGATTCTGCGTTGTTGAATGCGCAGCCGATCTCGGTCGACAGCACGAGGGGCTTGATTGCGATTGCGCATAACGGCAACCTGGTGAATCTGGGGACTGCGAGAGAGCGGCTGGAGCGCGATGGGGCGCTGTTTCAGACGACGAGCGACTCGGAGATCATCATCCAGTTGATCGCGCACTCGAAGAAGTCGACGCTGGTGGACTGTATTGCTGACTCGTTGTCGCAGGTTGAGGGTGCGTTTTCGATTGTGATGATGACGCGGAACCGCATCTTCGCGGCTCGCGATCCGCATGGATTCAGGCCGTTGTCGATGGGGCGGATTCCGGGTGTTGACGGTGCTCCGGATACGTTTGTGTTTGCCAGCGAGACGTGCGCGTTCGACCTGTTGCATGCCAAGTATGAGCGCGACGTGAAGCCTGGCGAGTTGGTGATGGTCTCCGAGGATGGCGTTACTTCGAGGTACTTTGATACGACGACGCAACAGGCTAGCTGCATCTTCGAGCATGTTTATTTTGCGCGGCCTGATTCGAAGATCTATGGCCGATGGGTGCAGCAGAGCCGGGAACAGATGGGACGACAGCTGGCGCGTGAGTCTGGCGTTCCCGCGGATTTAGTTGTGCCGGTGCCGGACTCGGGTGTGACGGCGGCGCTGGGTTATGCGGCGGAGTCGGGGATTCCGTTTAATTTTGGGCTGATCAGGAACCACTACGTGGGCCGGACGTTTATCCAGCCGGAGCAGCGAGTTCGCGACTTTGGTGTCCGGATGAAGCTGAATCCGGTTCGCAGCCTGCTCGAAGGCAAGCGGGTGGTGCTGATCGACGACTCGATCATTCGCGGGACGACGTCGCGGAAGATCGTGCGGATGGTGCGGGCCGCCGGAGCGAAGGAGGTGCATATGCGCATCTCGTGTCCGCCGACGATCTCGCCTTGTTTTTATGGCGTGGATACGCCGAGCAAGAAGGATCTGATTGCGGCGAACAATTCGCTTGAGGGGATCCGCCAGTATATTGAGGCAGACTCGCTGGCATACCTGTCGCTGGTAGGACTGGCGCATGCTTGTACGACTGGCGAACCGGCGGACGGGCTCTCGCCTGCCAGCTTCTGTACGGCGTGTTATACGGGCGAGTATCCGACGCAGTGGGTGGACGTAGCGGAGATTCTGCCCGCGGTGGCTTCGCGGTAGGCCAATCGCGGATCTCACGGCAAGCCTATTAGTCTTGCCGATCTATTTGTGTCGACTTGCTAAACTGGATATAGAGAAAAAGAACAGTCCCGTCAAAAACGGGGCTGTTTCTCGTTAACACATACAATTGCCGCGCGGCAGGAAGCCGCGTCTGCCTTAGCCATTTTTGATAGCGCAGACGTAAAGGTGTCACTATGCTGGGTAGCACCATTCTCTTCCGTTTTATCCGGCCCTTCGCGTTTCATAATTTCCCGTTCTACTCGCGAGATGCTTAGCAGAACAGACGTGCCATGCCAGATGAGAACAGCGGCGCAGCACCACCCGGAAATCCCAATAGCAATCCTCTTCCAGTTGCCCAATCTTCCCAGCCAATTCCAGACCCAATATAGGAGAGCATGATGGGAAAAAATAGCCAAAGCAACTCTACGAAAAATGGAGATGATTCCAGTGAGCTTGCCAAAGAAGTTCATTGGCTTCAACACGCTACCTTCTGGAGTCAAGTCGGACTGTAATCGGTATTTTGGCTCTGGTAATTACTACTGCCAGTTGAAGGCTACCCAGAGTGCTATCGCCTTAACGCGCACCCAGTTTACAAAAGAGCAACGACCCTACGTTTGGTAGACGGCGAAAACAACTATTCCACCAACTTTCTACATTAACCCGAAAGACCCAAGCTCTGGTCTGGTGACTTGGGACTGGCACATGACCAATTACGGTAAAACTCCGGCCAATAACATATTTTTTACTCAAGAAATCAAGTTGGGGAACGAAGGTTATGTCACTAGTTATGGGGAAAACGGAAAAGATATTGGAAGTCCTGAAGCTCCAGGCGGGGACACCTTTGATACCGTTGTCTCCAGACCGATAAAGAAGTCCGAATTTGACAGATTGTTGACGATGAACGATGGGATTTCGATCCGTATTGTTATCTGGTACTCGGACGCGGACGGAACGACTTACGAATCTGGTATTTGCCTGAGCCGCACAAATGCTGGTTCCATTACCTACTGCAAAGAAGGCAACTACATACACTAAAAAAGCTACCTAACCTCGGCATAGAGCTTCGGCAGGATTCGAGTTGGGTTACTGTAGTTAGTTATTACCTTTGCATGCTTATAGGGGTGAGGGTGCCCCGCTTACCCGCTGAGTGCGAAGTGTAGTGGAAAGCGCTTAGGGGAGGGCGATGCCCATGAAGAGGTAGTCGCCGCCGCCGGGCCAGTCGGCTTTGTAACCGTGTTGGCGGATGAGGGTTCCCAGCTGCGCGTAGTGGCGGATGCTGTGGAACATCGCGTGGAAGAAGATTGTTTTGCGGGAGGCGCTGGCGGGGCCGTAGGTGCGGGTGATGAAGTCGATAATTTGGTCCCAGTCGAGGTCGGCGGCGAGGGATTGATGGTAGATGTCTAAGGCGCGATCGTGGGTGGCGTAGATGGCGTCTACGGAGCCGAAGGGGACTTGGTCGAAGTTGGTTTCGGGGAGGCGGGCGATGCGCTCGGCCCAGCGGAGTTCGACGGCGACGATGTGCTGGAGGACCTGGGCAACGGTGACGGAGTTGGCTATGTCACAGGAAATAGAGAGGATATCGGGGTTGTCAGACAGGAGTTTGCGCCAGTTGTTGGAGGTCGTTTCGAACCATTTCAGGGTTTCCCTGGCAGTGAGGACGGGTTCGCTCATGTGGCTCCTTTTCAGTTAGTTGCGGATGGCTCTGTGGCCTATGTCGCGGCGGTATTGCATATTTTCGAAGGAGATTTTTTGGAGCTGGTTGTAGGCCTTTTCCAGTGAATTTCGCAGGTTATCTGCGTGGGCGGTGATGGTTAGAACGCGGCCTCCTGCGGTTAGCAAGCGGCCATCTTTCAACGCTGTGCCGGAGTGGAAGACGACTACCGAGGGGTCGGCGGGGGCGGCGAGGCCTTCGATGGGGAGGCCGGAGGTGTATTGGCCGGGGTAGCCTCCGCTGGCAGCGATGACGCAGGCGCTGGCTCCGGGGAGCATTTTGATGTGGAGTCGGTCGGCGGTGCCGTCGATGGAGGCGTTGAAGAGATCGAGGATGTCGGTTTCGAGGCGGAGGAGGATGGCCTGGGTCTCGGGGTCGCCGAAGCGGGTGTTGAACTCGAGGACCATGGGGCCGCGAGGGGTCATCATGAGGCCGATGAAGAGGATTCCGCGGAAGGGATTGCCTTCGGCGGCCATGCCGTCGACGACCTTCTGGGCTACGTTGTCGATGATCCAGCGGGTGAGTTCGGGGGAGGCGAGGGAGTCGGTGGAGTAGGCGCCCATGCCGCCGGTGTTGGGGCCGGTGTCGCCTTCGCCGACGCGCTTGTGATCCTGGGCAGCTGCGATGGGGATGGCGTGGGTGCCGTCGCAGAGGGCGAAGAAGGAGAGCTCTTCGCCGGTGAGGAACTCTTCGAGGACGATCTCAGTGTCAGCGGTGCCGAGGAGGGTGCCGGAGAAGATCTCGGCGGCGGTGGTGAGGGCTTCGGCGTGGGTGTCGCAGATGACGACGCCTTTGCCGGCGGCGAGGCCGGAGGCTTTTACCACTACGGGTGTCGCAAAGCGGGGGAGTTGCTCGCGGACTTCGTCGAGGGAGGTGCAGAGAGCGTAGGCGGCGGTGGGGATGTCGTGGTGGCGCATGAAGTCCTTGGCGAAGGCTTTGCTGGACTCGAGGCGGGCGGCTGCCTGGGTGGGGCCGAAGACGCGGAAGCCGCGGGCGGCAAGCTCGTCGACGATGCCGAGGGCAAGAGGGACTTCGGGGCCGATGACGGTGAGGGCGGGGTTCTCGATGGCGACGATGTTGATGAGGGCGTGGAGATTGCTGACGTCGACGGGGATGCAGCGGGCGATTTGAGCGATGCCGCCGTTGCCGGGGGCGGCGATGACTTCAGTGACTGCCGGGGATTTGCGGAGGGACCAGACGAGTGCGTGCTCGCGGCCACCGCCGCCGATTACTAAAACCTTCATAGGCTTTCAGCGTAGCATTACTCATTGCGGAGAGCGATGACGGGATCGACGCTCGCCGACCGCCGTGCCGGCACGATCGACGCAACAACAGCGGCGAACAGCAAACTAAACGCAGCAAAGACCAGCGAAAGCGACAGCCCTGTATTCATCGCCGCGAACGCATGGATCAGTACGCGCTGTGCAACAAAGGTGAGCACAAATCCCGCCAGTATGCCCGCACCGATCAGCACGAGAGACTCTTGCAGGATGAGCGAAACGACCTGCCACCGTTGCGCGCCAAGCGTCATACGAATACCGATCTCCGCCGTACGCTGCGCTGCGGTGAAGCTCAACAATCCGTAGATGCCAATTGCCGCCAACAATAAAGCGAGTCCGCCGAAAAGCGTCAGCAACCACACCATCAGGTGTCTTGCCGCCAGCGAATCGTTCACAAATCGATCGAGCGTCTCGACGCCGTAGACAGCCTCAGACGAATCTACCGCGCGCACGGCCTCTATCAGCGGTGTCCGCATGGCATCGGCACTCGTCTTCGTCCGCACGACGAAGACTGCTTCGCCGATGGGCTGTTGCGCCATCGGCCGATAGATCACTCCCTTGTTCTCTTCCACTTCCAACGAATCACGCCTCACATGACCGATGACGCCGACGATCTCTACCCGCAGCGAGTTCCTGCCAAATCGCACATGCTGTCCTATCGCACTTCGGCCCGGCCAGTAAGCCTTAGCGAGCAAGTCATCGATCACAGCGACCGGCGGACTTCCAATCCTGTCTTCTTCGCTGAACCATCGTCCCTGCATCAGCGGAATCTGCATCGCCGCAAGATATCCGGAGGTGGCCCAGCTTCTGTCGCTGTGCGGCCCCGGATCATCCGGTGACGCGGGGGGTCGCTCTTCGATCCCAAAACTCGCCGATGGATATTGCATGCTGCCAAATGGCAGCGGATAGACTGCCGCTGCCGCCACAACACCCGGCTGTTCGTTCAAACGGGAGGTCACGTCATGAATGAAGTTCGCCTGCTTCAAATCCTGATTGCGATAGTTGGTCGCATCGAGCGTTACTTTGCCGGTCAGCACGGAGTCGCTCTTGAACCCTGGGTCGACCGTCTGCAACTTCCTCAGGCTTGCGAGAAATAATCCGCTCCCGGCAACCAGCAGAAATGCCAACGCAACCTCTGTGCACACAAGAACGTTCCGGAAGCGTTGCCGTCCGGCGCCCGCCGTCGCGCTCTTGCTGTATTCGGTCAGTCGCAGAGACTTATGGGTCCGCACAAGCTGGACAATCGGTGCCAGCCCCGCCAAAAATGCAGCGAGCAGGCCGAAGCCAGCGGCTGCAGCTACGACCCTCAAATCCGTGTGGACGGTAAAACCGGTCGCCAGATCGTGAGGAATCGCAAGGAGGAGCAACTTGCCAAGGAATGGTCCAGCAACGACACCAATCAGCGTCGCAGTACCCGCAAGCAACGCGGTTTCCAGAACGAACTGCATCGCAAGCTGGCGCAACGATGCGCCCAGCGCCGTCCGTATCGCCAGTTCCCGCATCCGCGTCGAGGCCCTTGCCAGCATCAGCCCCGAGATATTGGTGCAGGCGATCAATAGAATCATCGCAACGACTGCAAACAGCGCGAACAACGGCTTACGCAGATCTCCTGCCGCATCTTCAGTCCAGGGTTGAGCAGACATTGCCCACCCTGAGCTGAGAGCGTAGCTGCCTGTACCCTCGCGCCGAATCTCTTCCAACCTTTTCTGTTCGAGACCGGCATTGAGTTGCGCTACAGTCACCCCGGGCTTGAGCCGTACGACGCTGTTATAGAACTCGTTGAAGCGCTGGTTCGGGGCGAACGCGGTTGGTGGAAGTCCCAGAGGTGTCCAAAGCTCCGCACCCCGCGGCCAGGCGAAGTCGCTGCGCATCACGCCAATCACGCGGTACGCTTTGTTATCCAACAACAGCTTCTTGTCGATTGCATCGTGCTGGCCGCCGAACATCCGCTGCCACGCAGCGTAGCTCAGTACGATCACGCGGTCGGCGCCGCTTTGATCTTCTTCCGGCAGAAACGTGCGGCCAAGAATTGGCTCCGCTCCAAACACCTGAAACCACTGCCAGGTCACCAGGCCTGCTTGCAGATGCTGAGTCCGTCCATTAAAGGTGGCATTGAAGCTGGCCGACTGGACCATCGCTGCAGTGTCCACGAGGCTGTGCATCGACTGCGCATCTGCAAAATCTGGCGCGGAGATCCCGATGCTCGGCAGATTCAGTTGGGTGTAGTGCGAGTGGAAAGAGGCGACTCGTTCCGTGTCCTGAACACCGGATGGGTGTAGAAGAACCGCCTGAATCACGCTGAAGATCGCTGTGTTTGCGCCAACGCCCAGAGCGAGGGTCAGGATGGTCACAATCGTGAAGGTGGGGGCCCGGAAGAGCTGCCGTATCGCATATCGCAAGTTTTCAGGCACAGTTTGCACTCCTTACTGCTCCACTCATACGCAAGAGGAACACAGCTTGTTCACCCTATGTCGAATGTGCTGAATCGGCTGACGATGGAGCGCTGGGCGTCAAGTGAAATCTGTCATACGGTTATGACCACTTTTCCGCGGGCGTGACCTTCTTCCAGGTAGCGGATGGCTTCGGGGAGTTCACTCAAGCTGTAATGCCTGTCGATAACCGGGGTTACCTTTCCGGTCTCCATGAGATTTTGCAGGATGGTCAGGTCTTCTTTGGTTGATTTCGCTAGAAGTCCGGTCAGCTTCCGGCTACTGAATTGTGACCACACGAGCGCTTTGATTCCGCTAGCCAGACCCATCTTCCATCGGCCGCTTGGTCCTCCGGCCATGACGCAGATTCCTTTTGGGGATAAGACTCGCCTGCGGGCTGACAATGAATGGTTTCCGACGGCGTCGAAAATCAGGTCGTAACGTTGTTTGCTTTTGGTGAAGTCTTCCTGGGTGTAATCGATGACCCGATCTGCACCGATGGATCGGACCATGTCTGCGTTTCTCGTGCTGCACACGCCGGTTACCTCTGCGCCGAATGATTTGGCGATCTGCACGGCGAATGTGCCGATGCCTCCCGACGCGCCGTTGACCAAGACCTTGTGTCCCGGCTGAATCTTTCCCTTGTCGCGAAGTCCCTGCAAGGCGGTAAATGCCGCTATAGGGACGGCAGCCGCTTGCTCGAACGTTACGTTAGCTGGCTTGATGACCAGATTTGATTCGGAGGTACACACGTACTCGGCGAAGGCTCCACGGCATGTGCCGAAGACCTCGTCGCCCGGTTCGAACTGCGTTATGTTTCTGCCGACCGCTTCAATCTGGCCGGCCACATCCACGCCTAGTCGTGGGTTCTTTGGTTTGCTTAGTCCGGTCATTACTATGCGGACGATGTACGGCGTGCCTCTCATGAAGTGCCAGTCCAGTGGATTGAGGGAGGCTGCGCGGACTTTTATCAGAACTTCATTGTCTGCGGCGGTTGGCTTTTCAATTTCTTCCAATCGAAGAACGTCGGGTGAACCGTAGTCGTGATAAACGATGGCTTTCATCGATGTATTCACCAAACGGCACAAGCAGTCCAAAGGTCCATTGATCCCACGAGGACAAGCTATACGGGATAATTTGGGAACGCAATGACAGGCTGAAACGTACCCACTCAAAGTAAAGACTTTCAGCATAATCGAGTAGTGGGCCGCTCCTGGAGGTTATGGAGTGATAGAACAGATGCGAGAAGTGTCGCCGGGGGGCAAGGCCAGGACTGCTGGTGTCTTTTATTTGCTCGCCGTGCTGACGGCCGTATCAGGCGAGTCCTTCCTTCGCGGCAGGTTGAGTTACGCGGCGGGCCTCATCGCGGTTGCGTGCTTTGTCGTTGTGACGCTGGTGCTTTACGGCATATTCAAACCGGTGAATGGGCGCCTCGCTTCGCTTGCAGCGGCTTCCGGGCTCGTGGGACTCAGCTTTGAGGCTCTTCGATGGAATCCCTGGGGAGTGGACGTCGCTATGGCGTTTCATGGGCTCTATTGCCTGCTGATCGGCTACCTCGTTTTCAGATCGACCTTTCTACCGCGAATTCTGGGCGTGCTGATGGCGTTTGCCGGTTTGGCATGGATGATGACTCTTTTGTCACAGAGGCTTGTGGTCTGCGGTTTTCTCGGGGAAGGAGCGCTCATGCTATGGCTGCTTGTGATGGGTGTGAATGTTCCACGCTGGAAGGAGCTTCCTGGTGGCTCCACTTGAAGCCTCGGCGGCGGTATGGAGATTCGGATGACGAAATTGTGTTCGATACCGGACAGGAATGTTCGCTTTTGGTCTGAGGGCATGGGCTGGCACCGCCGATGGATGATCTAAGCTGATTGTTTTCAGTAGGCGGGTTGTGTGTCGCAGTGGTCAGCGAAGTGCATATCAGGATGTGCGAGAGAGTCGTTGCGTGTCTGGCTTTTGAAGTGCCAGAGGGTCACCCATGTTGCATGAGGTGGAAGATGCGAACTCTGATCTGGAATTTTTCTAACGGTATTCGTGCGCTGCGCAAGAATATGGGGCTGACAGCAGCGGTGATTGCCACGCTTGCGCTGGGGATTGGCGCTACTACAGCAATTTATACGGTGGTGTATGCCACTCTGCTTGCGCCGCTGCCTTACCCTGAGCCCAATCAGCTGGTGGTCGTGTGGTCGAAGGTTAACGGGCATAAAAACGGAGTATCTGCCGGCGACTTTCTGGACTGGCAGCGGCAGAACACGACGTTCCAGGAGATGGCTGCGTGGACAGGCGGGAGTTTTAATCTGGCCACGCCGGAGAAACCGGAACAACTGGATGGCAGGATAACGTCGCCCGGATGGTTTCATCTGCAGGGGATGCCTTTTCTCATGGGGCGCGATTTTCTTCCTGAAGAGGGAGTTCCGGGGAAGGACCATCGGGTCATCCTGACGCATAGGTTGTGGAACCGGCTGGGCGCGGATCGCGGCATTATCGGCAAAACGATGCGGGTGAACGGTGCGGATTACACGGTCGTCGGTGTGCTGACGGCTGGCGTTCCGGATCGCCTTAATATGGAATTGGCGGCGCCTTTGGCATTTACGCCGGAGCAGATCAATCACGACTATCACTGGGTGTTAGCGATGGGCCGGATGAAGCCGGGGGTTACGCTGCAACAGGCGCAGGCCGATATGGACGGGGTGACGAGCCATATTGCCACGGCGTATCCCAAATCCAATACGGGTTGGGGTGCTGCGGTTGATCCCCTGAAGAATGATTTTATGCCCCGCGACCGAGTACACAATCTGTGGCTGCTTCTTGGGGCTGTCGGGTTTGTGCTTCTCATCACCTGCGTCAACATTGCCAATCTGCTGTTGGCCAAGGGAGCGGGGCGGTACCGGGAGATTGCGATTCGGAGTTCGCTGGGAGCTTCACGCAGCCGGATCTTTGGGCAGTTCCTGACGGAGAGTCTCATTCTTGCTGTGCTCGGTGGTGGAATTGGGATTGCACTGGGGGCGGGATTGCTGCGGGTGATTCTGAGTTTGGTGCCGGATGGCATCCTGCCCTCGGAGGCAAGTTTTGAGCTGAACCTGCCTGTGCTGGCAGTGGCGCTGGCTGCAACGACGCTGGCTGGTCTGCTCTTTGGGTGCGCGCCTGCATGGTATGCCTCGCGTATCGATCCGGCGGAGTCGCTGAAGGATGGAGGACGTTCGGGGAGTGGCACGGGCAGCCAAAAGCTTCGTCGAGCGCTCATCATCGGAGAGTTCGGACTTGCGTTGTCGCTGCTGGCCGGCGCGGGGCTGGCCATTCACAGCTTCTGGAACCTTACCCGCGTGGATCTTGGCGTACAAACCGATCATGTGCTGACGTTTCGGCTGGTGCAGCCGCAAGGGCGGTTTCAGAGCCCGGAGGAGATGAATGTGTACAACCAGCGCATGCTGAGCGCGCTTCAATCGGTGCCGGGAGTGTCGCATGCGGCCTCGTTAACTGGAGTGCCGCTGCATGGGCCGAGCGACGGGATGCCGTTCACACTGGTTGGTGGCCCGACGTATCGCGATCATTCGCAGGAGCCGAATACAGGGTTCCAATCGGTCTCGCCGGATTACTTCCGCACCTTCGGGATACAGGTTCTGCAAGGGCGTTCGTTTACGGAGCAGGACACGACAGCGAGCGTGCGGGTGGCGATGGTGAATCAGGAGTTCGCGAATCGGTATTTGAAGGGCATGGATCCGTTCAAACAACGTGTCTCGATCGAAGAGATTATTCCGGGTCAGCCGCGGCTGGGGCCTCCGGTTGATTGGCAGATCGTCGGGATCTTCCACAATGTGCGGTCTGGGGATTTTCGCGACGATAATCCGGAGGTGGATGTGCCGTTCGCGCAGTCGCTTGCTCCGGATGTGGCTATCGGGGTTCGCACTGCCGAAGACCCGGAGGCGATGACGAAGACGATCGCTGCTGCGGTGCACTCGGTGGACCCGGATATCGCGCTGGCGAATGTGCGCACCATGGATCAGGTGAAGAACGAGTCGCTTGCCGAGGACAGATTTACGATGCGGTTGTTTGTCAGCTTTGCCGTGGTCGCGGTGCTGCTTGCGGCGGTCGGCATCTATGGGCTGATGGCGTATGCAGTTTCGCAGCGGACACAGGAGATTGGTCTGAGACTCGCGCTGGGAGCCGGAAGAGATGGGGTCATGTTGCTTGTCCTGAGGGAAGCGTCGCTGCTTGCGGCAATCGGGTTGGGGATTGGGTTGGCAGGCTCCCTGCTGGTGGGTCGTACTATGCGGACGAGCTTGTATGGAGTTGGAGCGATGGATCTCTCGGTACTGCTTGCCGTGGCGGCGATCTTGTTTGTAACGGCGTTGCTGGCTTCGTATCTTCCGGCACGACGAGCAGCGTTGATCGATCCGATGCAGGCGCTGCGGACAGACTAGTGCCTTATCGCCAGGCTTTTAATTTGGGCCAGGCTTCCTGGAGGTTCCACTTGAAGCCTCGGCAGTGGTAGATAGGGAGCCAGTCGTCGGAGCGGGAGAGCGGGTAGTTGGTGTGGCCGATGATGGTGTAACTGGCGCACTTGGTCTGCATGTTCTCTTCGTGGCCTTCGCCGAGGACGATTATGCTCTCGCCGGTGTAGTCGCGGGGGCCCCAGAGCCAGTAGGACTGGTGGCCTCCGATGGACTTGGGCAGGCCGTAGCGGGGGCCGAAGAAGTCGATGGCTCCGGCGTACGCCGTAGTTGTTGGCGAAGATGGCGGTGCGGCGCTGCTCGTCGGGTGAGAGGGTGTTGAAGTAGGCGGCTACTTTCTGGGTCATCTCCTCCCAGCCGAACATGTCGGCGTAGATCTGGGGGAGGACGCTGGGTGCGGTGTGCTCGAATTTTTGCTGCTCGATGCCGAGGGCGTGCTCGTAGGCGAGGAATTGCGGGACGCTGAGGACGGGCAGGGCGGTGGGCGCGTAGATGGCTGCGACTGCAAAGATGCCGAGTGCGAGGAGGGGTTTGACCCAGAAATTGCTCCAAAGCCAGAGAGGCCGGCGGGTGGCACGGTCGATCCAGACGGCTCCAGCGGCGAAGATCATGGGGTAGACGGGGGCGACGTAGTACATCTTGCCGCGGAGGAGCATCATCTGCGCGAGGAAGAAGAGGTAGGCCCAGCCGAGGGCTCGGTAGGGGCGACCGGGTTTCGAGAAGAAGAACAGGAGCGCGCAGATGACGAGGATGGCGGCGATGTAGCCGAGCATCTCAGCCTGGGCTTTGAGGTAGGGGATGGGCGGGAGGAGGATGTCGCGGCCGCTGGCGCGGACGTTGCGCATCAGCTCGAGGAAGGGGAAGTGGTTACGCCACTCCCAGAGGAAGTTGGGCAGGGCGATGATGGTCGCGATGATGCAGCCGAGCCAGAACCAGCGCGTGCGGAATGATCGACGCAGAGGCGTCAGGGCCATGCCGATGAGGAGGCCTGCGAGCCAGAAGAGGACGGCGTACTTGTTGAGGATGGTGAGCCCGACGAGTGCTCCGACGGCTAGCCAACGAGGCTCGGCTCGCCAGTAGATCTCGCGGTTGCTTTTGACGATGCGAACGATGAGGAAGGCGATCGCTGTCCAGAGCAGCGGATCGAAGGCGTTCATAGTGAAGAGGTGCGAGAGGGCGAGGAAGATTGGGGCCATCAGGGTGGCGAGGGCGGCCAGGAACATCGCCCAGCGGCGGCCTCCGAATTCGCGTGCAAGCAGGCCGGAGAGGATGATGGTCGCGGTTCCGGCGAGGGCGGGCAGGAGTCGAAGCGCCCAGAGGGATGTGCCGATGGTGTGGGACAGGAGCCAGGCGATCCATCCGATGAGTGGGGGTTGATCGACGTATCCCCATGCGGGATGTTCGCCGCAGGCGAGGTAGTAGAGCTCGTCGCGGAAGTAGCCGTAGTTGGGGCCGGCGAAGAGGTAAAGGATGATCCGGATGGAAGCGACGTAGAGAACGATGGCGGTGCCGGACGCAAAGGGGGATGCCTTGCGATAGGAGGCAGGGACTTCCTGGGCGTCAGCGGCTTGGGTGCTTGCGGGCATGGACGTTGATACGGACTTTACAGCAGAAGGTTCCTGCTAGCTATGAATATCGCGGATGTGACGGGATTACTTGACTTCGACGGAGATGGCCTTTGCGAGCGGCTCGCTGAGGAGGGCGAGTTTGGGAGAGCGGCCGATGCGAATCTGATAGGCGCCCTGGAAGGGGAGGCGCTCGGTGAGGGTGAGGGGGATGCCGGGGCGGATGCCCTGTGTGGCGAGGTAACGGAGCATCTCGGGGTCTTTATCGGAGACGCTGGCTACCTTTGCGGTCTGGCCGGGACGGAGCTGCGAGAGAGCCTGGGGCTCCGGGCCGGGGAGGGAGCCGTCGAGGGCGGGGATGGCATGGCCGTGGGGGTCGAACTCGGGGTGGCCGAGCTTGGCGGCGATGCGCTCTTCGAAGCGTTCGGAGATAAAGTGCTCGAGGCGCTCGGCCTCCTGGTGGACTTCATCCCAGGGGTAGTCGAGGATTTTGTGGAGGAAGGTTTCGATGAGGCGGTGGTGGCGGATGATCTCGAGGGCGCGCTTTTTTCCGGCTTTGGAGAGCTTGACGCCGTAGTGCTTCTCGTAGACGACCATGGGCGGCTGGGTAGCGGCGAGCTTCTGCAACATATTGGTGACGGAGGCCGGGGTGATGGTGAGGTGAGCGGCGATCTCGGTGCTGGAGACCTGGCGCTCTTCGCGTCCGCTGAGCTTGAAGATGGCTTTGAGGTAGTCGTCGACGGCTTCGCTGCCTGTTGCGGATGAGGTGGCTTTTGATTCGGCGAGCGGCTTCACGAGAGTATTTGCCATGGCTGCGACTTGACTTATCTTAGCACTAAGCTAAAATTTAGGTATGCCTAATGTTTTAGTTAGTGAAGAAAACCTCAAGCCGACATTTCGGCGGAATGAGATATGGGCTTACTTTGGTCCGGCGTTTGTGGCCTCGGTGGCTTATATCGATCCGGGAAACTTCGCGACGAACATTGAAGGAGGGAGCCGGTTTGGGTATCGGCTGCTTTGGGTGCTGCTGTGGTCGAACGTGATGGCGATTCTGGTCCAGTATCTGTCGGCGAAGCTGGGGATCGTGACGGGACATACGCTGCCGCAGAATTGCAGGAAACATTTTTCGCGGCCGATGACGCTGTTTCTGTGGGTGGCGGCGGAGGTTGCCGCGGTTGCGACCGATATGGCGGAGTTTCTCGGGGCGGCTCTGGGGTTCTATCTATTGGTCGGGCCGGCGCTGCTGGCGCATGGGTGGTCGCGGACGGGGACGATGTTTGCCTCGGCGATGGTGTCGGCGGTGCTGGTGTTTGTGATTCTGGCGCTGGACCTGGCGGGGTTTCGATGGCTGGAGCGCGGGATCATGCTGTTTGTGGCGGTGATCGGACTCAGCTATGGGTTTGAGATCTTTCTTGTGCATCCGAACTGGAGGCTGGCGGCGTTTCATACGCTGGTGCCCACGCTTGATCCGAAGAATTTTCAGGGGAGTCTCTATGTTGCCGTCGGCATGCTGGGTGCAACGGTGATGCCGCATGTGGTGTATCTGCACTCGGCGCTGGTACAGCCGCGGCGGAAAGAGCTGATCATGCAGCCGAAGAGGGATGGGTTCTCGCGGCGGCGGAGTTATCTGCGGTTTGAGCTGATCGATGTGTTTGTAGCGATGAATGGGGCGTGGCTGATCAATTCGGCGATGATTGTGATGGCGGCGGTGGCGTTTGCGAATCTGGGGAGCCCGGTGACGACGATCGAGGGGGCGCACCATACGCTGGGGCCGCTGCTGGGGCCGGCTTCGGCGACAGTGTTTGCGGTGGCGCTGCTGTGCTCGGGGCTGTCGTCGTCGACGGTGGGGGTGATGGCGGGGCAGGTGATTATTGAGGGCTTTCTGGATATCAAGTTTTCGATATTCCTGCGGCGCCTGATTACGATCATTCCGGCGCTGGTGGTAATTGCGGTGGGGCTCGATCCGCTGAAGATTTTGATTCTGTCGCAGGTGGTGCTGAGTTTTACGCTGCCGTTTGCGCTGGTTCCGCTGCTGGTGCTGACGAATCGGAAGTCGGTGATGGGGTCGTTTACGAGCGAGCTGCGGACTCGGGTGGCCGGGTGGGTGGTGGTGGGGATCATTGTGACGCTGAACGTTGTGCTGCTGGGGCAGATTGCTTTTGGCAGTTGAAAGCAGCGCGGCCCGTCAGGATGCTTCGAATCGATACTTGAAAAATGAGTGACGAGTGGATGAAGCCGCCTCTTCGGCTGCGGCATCAGATTGCTACTTAGGATAAGGCTTGAAGGAGCGCGTGATGACGGATGGGTTGCCGGAGTTGAAGGAGATTCAGCGGGCTGCAGAGTTGGTCTATCGGACGATGCCTGCGACGCCTCAGTACACGTGGCCGCTGATTAATGCGCGGGCTGGTGCTGAGGTGTGGGTGAAGCACGAGAATCATGCGCCGGTGGGGGCGTTCAAGCTTCGTGGCGGGCTGGTGTACATGGACTGGCTCAGGCGGGAGCGGCCTGAGGTGACGACGGTGGTGTCGGCTACGCGAGGGAATCATGGGCAGTCGATTGCGCTGGCTGCGGCAAAGAGTGGGATTCGCGCCGTGATCGTGGTTCCGCATGGCAATAGTGAAGAGAAGAACCAGGCGATGCGGGCGCTTGGTGCTGAACTTGTGGTGCATGGTGAGGATTTTCAGGCTGCTCTGGAGCATGCCGCAAGTCTGGAGGCGGAAAATGGCTGGCACTGGGTTCCTAATTATCACAGGATGCTGACGACGGGCGTAGCGACGTTTGCGCTGGAGCTTCTTTCGGCGTGTCCGGAGCTCGATACGATGTATGTGCCGATCGGGATGGGATCCGGGATCAGCGGGATGATTGCGGTGCGGAATGCGCTGGGGTTGAAGACGAAGATTGTGGGGGTGACTTCGACGCTGGCTCCGGCGACTGCGCTGTCGTTTGCAGCGGGGCGTGTGGTGGAGCATGCGGTGTCGACGCGGATTGCGGATGGGGTGTCGTGCAGGCTACCGGAAGAGGCGGCGATTGCGGTATTTCGGGCGGGAATCGAACGCATCGTCGAGGTGGATGACGATGAGGTGGAGGAGGCGATGCGGATCTACTTTGCCGATACCCACAATGTGGCGGAGGGTGCCGGGGCGGTCGGATTGGCGGGATTGCTGAAGGATCGCGGGGCCGGCGGACGGCGCGTTGGGACCGTGTTGACCGGGGGGAACGTGGATAGTGCCGTGTTTGCCGGAGTGCTTGCCGGTAGGGCAGCGAAGTAAAAATCGACACGGAATGAGTCGCTTTTCAGCGTGAATTGGCGTGATCTGGTGTTTTGGTTAGGTTTGACCGGAGGCGGAACCCGGGTAGAACTCGCTAACGACGGGCACGCTCCCATATAATCGAGACTCCCCCTACAGGAACCGGCGGGGTGCGATATTTAGAGCAGTGAGGGTGTGCGTATCTTTACCGTGAATCGAGAGAGCGGAAGCTCCCTGAAGAGAAAGACCAAACCTGTGTGCACGCGCTCCAGCCGCTCCCGCATCGCTTATGCCGTGTCCGTTGTTTTCCTTGCTGTTGCTGGGGTTCCTTCGATGGTTGCCCAGGCGGCTCCGGCCGCTCAGGGAGGGGCTCAGACGCTTTGCCAGCCGCAGGTTGTGGCAAACCGCAGAATTCCCAAGGAGTCGATCCTTGCGCGTATGTTCTCGCACCAGGGCGATCTGTACGATCCGCTGGTCGTCGAGCGTGACTTCAACTCGCTGTGGAACACCGGATATTTCGACGATGTGCGCATCGAGCGGGTGGATAAACCGGAGTGCGTGCAGTTGGTCGTTTATGTTCGCGAGAAACCGACGATCCGCGAGATCAACTACAAGGGCGTCAATGCCGTGTCGCAGTCGGACATTCTGGAGCGGTTGAAGAAGGAAAAGGTAGGGCTTTCGGTCGAGAGCCAGTACGACCCGACCAAGGTCAAGCGGGCCGAGGTCGTGCTGAGGGAGTTGCTGGCCGAGCATGGGCACCAGTTCGCCACGGTCAAGACCGAGGTCAAGACGATTCCGCCGGCGGCTGTGGCAATCACCTTCACGGTGAAAGAAGGGCCTACGGTGAAGGTGGGCAAGATTGCCTTCGATGGCAACTACAATGTCAGCGACCGAACGCTGCGTAGCGCGATGAGAAATTTGCGGCCGGTGGGGATTCCACGGTCGATCATCTTCGAGAATCTGTTTGCGCGCACGTTCGACGCGAGCAAGCTGGATGAGGACACGGAGCGGGTTCGGCAGGCGTATCGCGACCGTGGATACTTCAAGGCGCTGACGAGCGAGCCGACGACGCATGTACGCGACGCGGGCGGGATCAATCCGTTTACGCTGCGTCCTTCGAGGGGCAAACGGATCGACATTCTGATGCCGGTGGAAGAGGGTGACCGGTACAGGCTGGGCGGCATCACGTTCAAGGGCAACACGCACTTTCCGAACACGAAGGCACTCCGGGCGCAGTTTGCGCAGAAGGACGGCGAGTTCTTCAACGCGACGCTATTCGGCAAAGGGTTGGAGCAGTTGCGGAAGGCCTACGGCGAAGGCGGGTTTATCAACTTCGTGGGAACGCCGACGCCGCGCGTCGACGAGGCGAAGAAGCTGGTCTACCTGGACATCGACATCGACGAGGGCAAGCCGTTCTATGTCTCGCGCATCGAGTTTACGGGCAATACGATTACGCGCGACAAGGTGATCCGGCGCGAACTGCTGCTGGACGAGGGTCATATCTATAACAGCCGGCTGTGGGAACTGTCGATCCTGCGGCTGAACCAGTTGAACTACTTTGAACCGCTGAAGGTGGATCAGGACTCCGAGAGCCGGCAGAATGCGGACGATCAGACGGTCGACCTGCTGCTGAAACTGAAGGAAAAAGGCAAGAATTCGATTGGCTTGAACGGCGGTATCAGCGGGTTGCAGGGAACGTTTGTCGGCTTGAACTACGAGACGAACAACTTCCTTGGCCTGGGTGAGACGTTGTCGGTCGAAGCGAATATCGGCGACCTGTCGCGCAGACTGACATTTGGGTTCACGCAGCCTTATCTGCGGAACAAGCCGATCTCGCTGGGCGTGCAGGTATTCACGAGCAAGTATGACTACAATCCGGCGAAGGCGTACTCGATTGCGAACGGCGCGAGCCAGAACCTGACGACCGCGCAGAATTCGCTGCTGACGAACTACAACACTTCGACGACTGGAGTTACGTTGTCGGCGAGCAGCCCGTTGCGACACCTGTTTGCGCATACAGGCGTGACCCGGGTCGGTATTTCATACGCATTGTCGCGGTCGTCGGTCACGACGTTCAACGACAATACGCGCAATATCTTCCAGACGCTGGCCTTCCGGTCGGGTGTGGCCGGGTTGAACCAGCTGAACGGCATCGTCAGTTCGGTGATCACGCCGAGCTTTTCGTTCACGAGTATCGATCGGCCAGTCGGGCCGCATAGCGGTAAGGATTTGAACGTCGCACTGCAGGTTGCAGGCGTGGCCGGAGATGTGAAGTACCTGTCGCCGGCGGTGAGCTTCCGCCAGTTCTACCCGATGAAGGGGCTGCGGGTGAACCGCGAAGGCCATAATGTGCTCGGGTATCGCATCCAGGCGCTGCATATCCAGGGCTTCAGCGGCGAAGTTGCCCCGCCGATGCAACGTATTTACGGCGGTGGTGAATCCGACATTCGTGGCTTCGACGTGCGCTCGGCTTCACCGTACACCTTTATTCCGAACAAGGTGCTGTTCAACCTGACGAACCCGGATGGGACGACGGTTCCGCGCGATCCGACGAACCCGAGTCTGGGCAACGTGCAGATTCCGCTGCCGCTGTACAGGCTGGTCTCGATTGGCGGCGACACAAGCATTACGTCGAACGTGGAGTACAGAATTCCGATTGTGAACCAGGTGACGTTCGCGTTCTTTACGGACTTCAACATGACGTTCAATACACTCCCGAACCAGTTGCGGCAGAGCGTGGCTGGACAGGCGCAGATCGCGAGCCCGCTGTATGGCTGCCCGCAGTTCATCAATGGAGCCTGCTTCGGCGGCCAGTCGGTTTCCTTCCCTCAACCTCTGAGGACGGTGCCGGGAACCAACTGGGTGCCGCGCATGTCGAACGGTGCCGAGTTGCAGGTGATTCTGCCGATCGTGAATGCGCCGTTCCGGATTTACTACGCGTATAACTCGCTGCGCTTGTATAAGACTGTTCCGCAGGCATTGGCGACTGACGCAACGACGTTCCGGAACTTCTTCCCCACATCGGGTGCAGGGGAGTTCACGTACCAGGAGGCGATCCAACTCTACGGCGCAGACTATGTTCTGCGTGAACCGCGCAAGACGTTCCGGTTGACGGTTAGCACGACGTTCTAGAGTGGCCTGGAGTTGGTGTTTTGAGAGGGACCTGCTTCGGCGGGTCCTTTCTTTTTGCGTCGCTGATAAAAGGCCGGACACCGATTTGCACCGATGACACCTGGTCCATGCGGGCGACCACGGATCTTCGGGATAGGCGCCGATGAAAGACAAAGGCGAGAACAGCTGCTCGTTGACTGGCGAGAGAGCTAGGCCAGGTAGATCCGTTCGGGATGACAACCAGGAGAGCCACTCCACGAACAACTGCAGGTGCAACGGCAGGAGGCCGCCGGCTTAGTAGCTCCGCTGGTAAATGCGGGAGATGCGGTCGTGCCAGCCTAGGCGGTCGTCATCGAGAAAGGCCCAGAGGAAGCCTATGCCAAACGGGCAGGCTGAGAGCAGGCAGGTGAAGAGGCGGCGGCGCATGGCGGCGCGGGTGGGGTTCTCATCGGAGAAGGTGCAGAGGCCGATGCGGGCGAAACGCATGCCGGGGGTGGCTTCGGCAAAGGTGAAGAAGAGAATCTGGTAGAGAAGGTAGAGGAACGCGAAGGTGGCGAAGATCGCGATGGCTGCGAGCTGCGGGGGCATGTGGCCGGAGGCGTTGGCGGCGGGGAATCTTTCGAGAAGCTTGCCTGCGGTGAGAGCGAAGGCGGTGATGAAGGCGAGCAGGCCGGCTGTGACGATGCAGACGTCGACGATGGCGGCCATGAGGCGAAGGCGGAGCGGCGCCGTCATCAGGGGAAGGACCGGGTTGAAAGGGGCTTCGGGGGTCTCGACAGGAGCTGCGGCGGGAAGCGCGCCGAGCATGATGGACGACCACTCGGGTGCGGCGGATTCGACGGCGGGCGCGGAGGAGATCTGGGCGGGTTCGACCTCGAAGATGCGGAGTTGGGCAGGGTCGTGTGTGTGGGTGGCCTCTTCGCGCAGGGGGCCTTCCGCGAGTCGGGGGCGGGCCTTGCGGGCGGCGACGAGCTGGCGGGGGAATTCGATCAGGTTGGCGGGGATGTCGATGGGCGGAGTCGTCGGTTCGAAGACGGGAGACTGGCGGAAGGCGATCTCTTCGTCGAGGGCGAGGTCTTCGGCTTCGTCGAGCGGTTCGGGCTTGTGAAGGGGATGGGCGGCGGCGAAGGATTCGGAGACCAGGGGATGGGCGGCGTCTTCGTAGAGACGAACGGTGAGGGGTCGGGCGACGTTCTGGGCGGGCGCCTCGGTGATGGTGACCGCCGAAGCAGTGGGCGTGGTTTCGGGCGTGGGGATAGGAGCCGGGACGAGGATCGGGGCAGGAGTGGGGGCTTCGTCGGCGAGTTGGTCGAGTTCGAAGAGGAGCTGGTTCTGGGCCTCGGCGACGGCGCGGGCGTTGAGGACTGCGACTTCTGCGGCGGCTTCGGCCTGGCGGATGGCTCGCTCGGCTTCTTCGGCGAGGAAGGCGCGGTAGCTCTGGGACTGGGCATAGCGCTCGGCGACGGCGGCGGCGATTTGGGCGGAGCGGGATTTGGCGGACGTCGCTGGAGCTATGGGTGTGGGAGCGCTGCCGGAGGCGCGGGTGCGACGGGCGCGGTGAGCTGCAAGGCGCTCGGCCACCTGCTCCTTGAGGGCGAAGGGGGTGGCTGCTTCCATCGGGCTGGGAGCTTCGTCTGGTGGGAGTATGTCCAGTTGTGCGGAACTCATGTTGCTCAAACCTAAACTCGCTTCCGTGAAATCGTTTAGCCTCAAAGGGTGGTACTTCTGACGAGCCTCGAGCCGAATAAACAGGATGTGAGGGCCCACCGGCAACGCTGGCCTGTCTTGCGTGGTCTGCCGTTCAAGGGAAACCGTGATCTACAGGGGGTCCGGCGGTTGGAGGCGGCGTTGCGAGCGATGCAGACTCACTGCCGGTACCGAGGCGTCGGCGCCCTGAGGACCGTTTACCTCTTGATAACTATCACGGTGGTTGCGGCAAGTCATCCACAGTTGGGGGCGCAGGAGGTGTCGAATCAGGCAACCCCTGTGGCGGGGAGCACGGCTACGCTGCCGGATGGGCCGGATGCGCCGCAGTTGCAGAAGTTTCCCGAAGCTGTTGTGCTGCCAGCGGTCGAGGGCACCACGACGCTCGTGACCGAGGCCGATACGCAGTCGAGGTTGGGCAACCGCCTCGTGCTGGACGGCAACGTCGTGGTGACGTTTCGCGACCGCAGGGTGGAGGCCGACCACATCGAGTACGACGAGGACACCGGTGAGCTGACGGCGTCGGGCCACCTGAAGGCAACCGGCGGCGTGAACGACGAGATCATCACTGCCAGCCATGGGACGATGAACCTGAGGACGCAGACGGGGCGGTTCTACGATGTGAAGGGATCGGTGGGGCGGAGGCCCGTCGATCGTAAAACGGTGGTGTATACGAACAGCAATCCGTTCCTGTTCACGGGCCGTCTGGTGGTGAAGACGGGGCCGCAGGAATATCAGGTGTATGACGGCACGGTAACGTCGTGCCAGCTACCGCATCCCGACTGGCTGCTTTATGCGGGAAAGTTCAGCGTGGGCAGCGACAAGGCGCGCGCGACCCGCAGTGTCTTCCGGCTGCTTAATGTGCCCCTGATGTATCTGCCATACGTGACGCATCCTGTGGATACGAGCGAGCGGCAGAGCGGCATCCTGATTCCTGAAATAAGTAACTCATCGACCAAGGGGCTGGTTCTTGGCGAGCAGTTTTACTGGGCGATCAATCGCAGCTCGGACCTGACTGTGGGGGCGCAGTACTTCTCGCTGCGCGGATGGGAGCAATCTGGCACGTACCGGTATCGCGGGCTGGGCAACAACTTTGCAAAGGCGCACTACAACGGGTTGCTAGATCGCGGCTACTATTCGGACGGGCAGTATATAAACCAGGGCGGCGAGGACGCGACCTTCACCGGCAGGTACGATTTTTCCCCCGAGACAAGGGTGGTGGCGAATGCGGAGTATTTGAGCTCGTACGCCTACCGGCAGGCGTTTACGGAGAACTTCAATCAGGCGGTCTCGACGGACATTCTCTCGACCGTCTATGGGGTGCATCAGGCGAATGGATATTCGGCTGATCTGCGCGTGGATCGCTACCAGGGGCTGAAGGCTGCAGCAACGGCCACGACGCCTGAGGAACAGGTCAGGATCTTCCATGCGCCATCGCTGGATCTGACGACGACCGAGCACAGGCTGGGGACAACCGATCTGCACTGGGATGTGGAGACCTCTATAGCCGGATTGAAGCGCGTGCAGCCGAACTTCGCAACCGCGGGACTGACGAATCGTTTCGATCTGCATCCGGAGCTCTCCGTGGCGTTTGCGGCGGATGGTTGGCGCTTCCGGCCCTCGGTCGGTATGCGCGAGACGATCTACAGCCGCAGCCGTGTGACACCGTATACTCCGGGCGCTCCCGTGGAGAGCGGAGAGGCGGTGAATCGCGCAGACTTGGAGCTTGGCTTTGAGGCGCGCGCTCCGGTCGTCGAGCGAACATTTGATTCGAAGCTGGTGGAGAAGCTCTTTGGCTCGGAGGTGAGGCATACGATAGAGCCGGAGGTCACGTATCGCTACGTCTCGGGCGTGGGCACAGACTTCCTGAATGTGTTGCGCTTTGACGATGTGGACGTCGTAAGCAACACGAATGAGCTGGAGTATGGGACGACGCAACGGCTGTTCGTGCGCCGGCCACAGAGCAAGCCATGCAAGACGACCGAAGCCGACGAGCAGCAGCAGTATGGCGATGCGGATATGAGCGGCGAGCCGGTTGTGACCGGGTGCGGCGGCCGCGAGTTGATTAGTTGGCGGCTTACTCAGAAGTACTTCTTTGATAGCTCATTCGGAGGGGCGGTGATCGACGGAAGGCGCAACATCTTCGATACGACGCTGGCGTTGTCGGGGATTGCGTTTCTCACCGAGCCCAGGGACATCTCGCCCCTGATTTCACGGCTTCGGGTGCATCCGTCGGACAAGTTGGACGCGGAATGGGACTTCGATCTGGATACCGGAGCGAAGAAATTTACGTCTAACAATGTGCTGGTTGACTTACACGAAGGGAATACCTTTGCAGGGTTTAGCTATGCGAGGCTGAACGCGCCTGGGCGGTTCTACACGGAGGGGGTCAGCTCATCGGTGTCGAACTTCAGCCAGATGCGCATTTTGCTGGGATATGGATCTCCGACGAAGAGCGGGCTGAGTGTTGCAGCAAATGCTGGGCTGGATTTACGCCTAAGCTCGCTGCAGTATGCGGCGCTGCAGTTCTCCTATAACTGGGATTGCTGCGGGTTCAGCGTGGAGTATCGAAAGTACGAGCTCGGGTCAGTACGAAACGAGAGCGTGGAGCGCTTCAATTTCACGTTGGTGAATATTGGGACGGCGGGGAATCTGCGCAAGGCGGAGCGGCTTTTCTGAGTCGCGCAGGAGTTGTGTTTGAGCGGGCTGCGTGGCAGGAAGTTAACCGTCGCGTGAGATAATCGAGGTATTGTGTTTACTGGTCGTAAGCTGATTTGTCCCCTTTTTTTGGTCCTTACGCTGGCCGCCCTCGGCTGCCACGCACAGACGCCTGCTCAGAGCGGGCAGGGGCTGTCACCTGAGCTGACACGGCGGGTCGAAGTACTGATCCGGGCCAAGACGAGTGTTCCGCCAAACTACGATATCCATATCAGCCCGCGGACCAGGAGCGAGGTGCCGGGCTTCGACGAAATCATCGTGACCTTCACGACAGAGGGCCAGGCGAGCAAACCGATCCGATTTCTGCTGTCGCAGGACAATAAGACGCTGGCGCAGTTTTCGAAATATGACATCAGCCAGGATCCGAAGGCATTGGTGAGCGGCGCAAACCGTCCGGCGCGCGGCGGCCCGGCGAACGCACCGGTGCTCATCGTTGGCTTCGACGACCTGGAGTGCCCGTACTGCGCGAAGATGCACGCCCAACTGTTCCCGGCGCTAACGGAGCGGTATAAGGACCAGGTGAGGATCGTGTACCGTGACTTCCCGCTGGATCAGCATCCGTGGGCAATGCGCGCGGCGATCAATGCCAACTGCCTGGCGGCTCAGAGTCCTACGGGCTACTGGAACCTGGTGGACTACATCCACAGCCATGCCAGCACGCTGGGTGGTGAAGAGAAAAGTTTAGCCAAAGCCAACGACACGCTCGATACGCTGACGCGCGACGAGGCCAAGCGGCAGAAGGTGGACCTGGCCGCTCTGAATGCCTGTATCGCCAAGCAGGACGACTCGGCGGTGAAGGCTTCCGTGAAGGAGGCTGAGGCGCTTGGAGTAGACTCGACTCCGGCGCTGTTTATCAACGGGGCGAAGCTCGAGGGTGCGGTTCCACTTGAGTATGTCTACAAGATGATTGACAATGCCCTGACGGCCTCTGGCCAAACGCCGCCGCCACCGCCAGTACCTTCACCGAGCCAGACGCCCCAGACGGCGCCTCCGGCGAAGCCCGGCAGCTAGCATGATGCAGGAGAGTTTAGACGTGACGAATTGTTTGACTGAAAAGAATCTTCCCTCAACTGTGGGCTCTTTCCGCCGGGGATCGCTACACTACGCTCCGGTCTCGGTTGCTTTGCTGGCTCTTGCCGGCCTGCTGCCTGTCGCCGGGTGCAATCGAACGCGTAACGCGGATGTCGTCGCCACAGTGAATGGCAAGGCCATCATGCGGGCGGACATGGACAAGGCCTATGCGGCGCAGCTTGGCGATGCGCAGCAGCAACAGCAACAGCCGACTGCCGAGCAGGCCGATTCGCTGCGGTTGAATGTGCTGCGGAGCCTGATCGATGAAGAGATCGTTGAGCAGCGCGCCGCCAAGATGAACCTGACGGCCACCAACGAAGAGGTGGATGCGAAGCTGGCCGAGATGAAGGCCCCGTACTCGGAAGAGCAGTTCGACCAGAAGCTGAAGGCTGGCAATCATACGCTCGAGGACTTTAAGCATGACCTGCGCCGGTCGATGACCATCGACAAGCTGCTGAACAAGGAGATCAACTCCAAGATCACAGTCTCCGATGCCGAGATTACGAACTACTACAACCAGCACAAGGCAGAATTCAACCTGCGCGAGACGCAATACCGTCTGGCCCAGATCCAGGTGACGAGTGTCCCTTCGGGACAGCCGGTTAACCTGCAAAACAGCAAGGCCACGACGGATGTCGAAGCCAGGAAGAAGATCCAGTCGCTGAAAAACCGGCTTGAGAGCGGCGATGACTTCGGAACCCTGGCGATGAACTTCTCGGAGAACCCGGAGACGTCCTCGAGCGGTGGCGACATCGGGTTTGTTGCTGAGTCGCAGATGCGCTCCGACCCGGCGATCTTTGCGGCGGTAACCAAGCTCAAGGCCGGAGAGACAACTGATATTCTGCCGCTGCTCGATGCTCAGACCAAGAAGCCGGCTGGCTATGCGATCTACAAGCTGGTTTCCCGGGAGCCTGCTGGACAGCGCGAACTCAGCGATCCACGGGTGCAACAGGCGATCCGGCAGCAGTTGCATGATGGGCGGTCGCAGTTGCTGAAGAGCGCCTATCTTGAAATGCTGCACGATCAGGCGAAGATCGAGAACTTCTTTGCCGAACAGATCTTCAAGACCGACGCTCACTAACGCTCAACCATCGGGAGAGTCCGCGTGGCACAGACGCCTGTCCGCTTTGCGATCCTTGGCTTCGGCCATCATGCAGTGCGCAGGCTTCTACCTGCCTTTGCCAGGTGCGAACATGCGACGCTGACCGGTATGTGGCGGCGCGATCAGGTAGCTGCAGCAAAGAATTGCACCGAGTACGGGATTGCGCATTGCTTCCCTTCGCGAGAGGCCTTGTGCGCATCGCCGGATGTGGATGTGGTCTTCATCACGTCGCCGGATGCGATGCATAAGGACGATACGCTGCTGGCGTTCCGGCACGGCAGGGCTGTGTTGTGCGAGAAGCCGCTTTCGATGAATGCAGCCGAGGCAGAGGAGATGGCTGCGGCCGGCATTTCTGCTGGTTTGCTGTTTGGGGTGGCGCAGAACTTTCGCTATAACCGGACTTTGGAGTGGATGAAGGACCAGATTTCGGCTGGGCGCATCGGGGTGCCGCAGCTTGCTCATGCACAGTATGCGTATCCTGCGTCGAAGGCTCCTCGGAAGTGGATTACGGACACGAGTCTGGCTTGTGGTGGCCCTATCGCTGACGTGGGGGTGCACTGCATCGACGCGCTGCGGTTCGTGCTGGGCGAGGATGTGCGAAGCGTAAGCACGCTGGCCCGCAGGGACGAGGTATCCGGCCCAGTGGAGGCCGTGGCTTCGCTGCAGCTCGAGATGACGGGCGGAGTCTATGCGAATGTGACGGCGAGCGCTCGTGCACCGTATCGCACGCAGGTCGAGATTACAGGAAGCGACGGTGTGCTGGTGGCTGAGAATGGCCTGACTGTCGACTGGCCCGTGAACCTAGAGCTGCGGCGAGGCGGCGAGCTGGTCGAGACCGCTACGCTGGACAACGGCGACGGCTACACGCGGATGCTGGATAGCTTTGCGCTTGCCTTACGCGGTGGCAATGCATTCCGCGCGACGGGCGACGATGGCGTCCACAACATGCGAGTGTTGGATGCTGCCTTCAAGAGCTGGACATCGGGTCAGCGCGAGACCCTGTAAGCGGCGATTAGTGTATGGCTGCGGCGAGTGCTGCCGTTCCGCTGCCATGAGTGGCGGCGATGCTGCGGCTCGGAGCTGCTGAGGACGGCAGATATTTTTTATAGACGCTGATGTGGAAGCAGGACTGCTGAAACTCCTCTTCGACATCGACCTTGCCCTGCTGCACGAGCGGGAGCAGGTAGCCGCGCATCCATGCTATCTCGGTGAGCGACAGGCCATGCTTGGCGATATCGATGGCCTGGCCGGTGAGATGCGGCGACGCGGTTTCGCCCTCTGCAGGAGCGGCGTTGCCATTGGTATGCAGCAGGCGCTGCTGAAACTCGACGGTGCGGACGGCGGAGTTGACCTGGAGCGGCCTGTGGAAGCGGGTGTAGTAAGCGCGGGCCATCGTGTCCAGAAACTGCGCGGTCCAGGGGCGGCAGTAGCGGCGATTGGCGGGCAGGCGTTCATCGACCTGCAGGACGCTGCTGGTAGGGATTGCGACGAGAAGTTCCTTGTTGCGCATGTCCAGCAGATCGTCGTCGTCGCGGATGCGGTCGAGGCCTTCGTGGTCGGCGACCTGGTTTTGGCGCAGGAGGATCTCGTGCGAGCCTTTGAGTGGCGCGGGCACGATGAGGCGGCCTCGCTTGTTGTAGAGCGTCGGCAGGATAACTGGGGTTGCCGCGGCCTCTTCGACGCTCCCAAGCTGCGGCCTCTCGGTGGTGGCGCCGCGAGCCACGCTGACCACGGATGTGGGCTTGGCCACTGAAGTTCTGGTCGAGGCTGGCGCGGGAGCAGGTTGGGTCTCTTCGCCGGCGCTGGCGGTGTCCTGAGGCTCTGGCTGACCTGCGGCCCGAAGGAAGTCTGCGGAGGTAGCCTTGCGGGGGGCAGAGTTTGCGGCGCGGTTGATAATCGGCGGGTCAGCCGGCTCTTCATGCTGCGGATGGTGTTTGCGCCGTTTGGTGCTGTGTTTGTTCGGCGTCGCCGGAGCAGGCTTAGTGGTCTGAGGGTCTGCCGGCTTATGGGCGTGCTTCTTTGTGGTGGACGGCGTGGAGACAGCGGTCTTGTGGGCAGGATGATACGTCGTCGGCTTGGCGAGCAGCGTGACGGGCGATAGAGACAGGGTCGCGAGCGCCAGAATGGCTGTGATGGGGGCGTTCGAACGCATCATGATTTCAGGAGGCGCGGAACGCCAGAGCATCTTCTACCTTAGAGAGGGTCTAGGAATAGTGTAAGTAATCAGGTGGATTCCGTATACTCTTCGATTAATAGGGGGATGCATGAAGGGGTTGGTCGTGGGGTTCGGGGTAGTAGCTGCCGCATTGATAGCATTGGGTTTGGGGGCGAGTGGGGTTCACGCGGCGGGACCGGATGAAGCAGCGAGGCCGGAGTTTTATACGACTAAAGTGCAGCCGATCTTTCAGGCCAACTGCTACCGGTGCCATGGCGGCATGAATCATCGCGGCGGGCTGAATATCGCTACGCGAGCAGGAATGATGAAGGGTGGACACGATGGCGCGGTGCTGGTGCCGGGCGATCCGGCGAAGAGTCTGCTGGTGCGGCTGATTCGTCATGAGGGGCCGCAGAATGATCCGATGCCGATGCCTCCGAAGGCGAAGCTGTCGGATGCGGATATTGCCACAGTGGAGCGATGGGTGCGGGCAGGGGCCATCATGCCGGCGGATGCACCGGTGCAGTGAAGTCCAAAGTCGAAATCCGGCTTGTTCAGACGATCGTGTAGAGCGGCGCGAACTGGGGGATTCTTGCAGACTGGCCGGCTATCCAACGCAGCTGATAGACCATGGTGGGGTCGGTGAGCATGTGCGTCAGCGCGTTAGGAAGAACCTCCAGCAGGGCGTGCGCCAGAGGGTCAGCGTAGTAGTCCATATCGGGCTCGAGGATGCAGCAGTTGACGCCGTTGATGGTGGCCTTGTCATTTTCGTGGAAGGTGAGCTGGACGTTGGCTTCGCCGAACTGGATCTGCTTCCAGCTTCGGGTGGCTCCCGGATGCAGGAGCCCGGGGTCTGGCTCTACCGCAAACTTATGATTCGCGGCGGCGGCCTGAATAAGTGGGATGATTCCGACATCGCACCAGGCGAAGAAACGATCCTGGGCAGGCGCCTGGGTGCCGGTCCAGACGAGCTGCTTGATGTAGTCGAGGGGTGTGGTCGGGGCGAAGGATATCTGGCTCATGGCTTCGGCCAGGTTGAGGAAACAGGCGAGAGCGGCTGGAGTGTCGTCCATAAAATCGCCGTAGCGTTGCATGCCAGTGGCGTCGTCCACATCTGAGGCAAGGAAGGGATAGGCTGCCTTGACTACAGGCCAGCTGGCATCGGCAAAGTTGAACCCCGGCGATTGTGGAATGAGCATGAGGTCGAGCGTCGTGGCCTGTGCGGGTGACAGTATGACCGGATAGTAGCCAGCTTGCTTATAGCCCTTCGCCCAGATGAGAACGGTGTACTGATCGCCGAAGTTATCGAAGAAGGGCAGGTTGAAGAGGATGTCGTTCTGAACGAAGGTGTCCCGGATTTGCATTTTCTGATAGCCATCCGTGATGGTGATGAGAAATTGGGCAGGCAGCGGAAAAGGTTGACGGGTGCCATCGAAGATGCGGAGATGGAGCTGGCTCATAGCTGCCTCATGGTCAGTTCAGGATTTTTGAATTGTTCGGGAGCCCATCGCGATTGTAGCTAAGGAAGCTCCGATCAAGTCACTGTTTTGAAGAGGCGTGGCTTCAGAGGGTGCCGAAAAAGTCTTCGCTTTGAAAGGGGCACGACTTTAGTCCCACCGTAAGACTGCTATTACATTGTGACTTTAGAGGATGGCTGAAAAGTCTTTGCTTTGAAGGGGCGCGACTTGAGTCCCGCGTAAGACTGTTATTACATCGTGGCTATAGAGGGTGGCGGAAAGGTCTTTGCTTTGAAAGGGCGCGACTTTAGTCGCGCCATAAGACAAATCAAATCAATGGGACTTTAGTCCCTGAGGGAATCTTTCCCTGCAAGATCAGGGCGCGGCGGGAAGGGTCTCGAGTCGCCTGCGATAGGTGGCCAAAGCGGAGTGGCATTTGTTGGCAAAGGATTCGGTGAGTGGGGAGGATTTGCCGAGTTCGTTGCGAGCGATGGTGGAGAGGATGAGCCAGTCGTGCCAGTCGCCGCCCGCCTGCTGGACGGACTCGAAGGCGCGGGCTAACTTGCGGGGCGTCCGTGCGGATTTCGGCGCGTTCTCGGCGAGATAGCGGGCAAGTTTGGCGGTCTTGCGGATGGCATGGAGGTGCTCCGGATCGTCGTCGCTGGAAGCGGGTTCGTCAGGGGTGTTCTGGGTGAACCAGCTGTGGATAAGGGTAGTGAGTTGGGTCGGCGCGATGGTGAGGGGTTCGGCAGGAGCGAGCGTCGTCAGGAGTGACTCCAGCGTGAGAGCCAGTTTGGCCTGGTGCTTCTGGAGAATTTGGATAAGGCGCTGAGCCGCCGCGGTGCGCTGATGATTGAGGGTTTCACGGAGTTGGAGGGATTTTTTCTGGATGGACTTGGGAGCATCGTCGGGGGTTTCGGCGGCGATGAGATCGATCTGGACGTCGATGTCACGAAGCTGGCCGGCGGCGCGGCGGAGTTTCTTGAGCAGGCGGCGCGCTTTGCGGGTGGGCTTGTCATGGGGAGGTAGGGCGGGGAGCAGTTCGAGCAGGGTGAGTTGGGCTTCGATCCGGCGGGTGCTGGTGCGAAGACGATGCACGGGCTTGGGAGTCGGTTCGGCGAGGCAGAGGGTGATGGCGGCTTCGAGCGCAGTGACGTGCTCGCGCAGGGTGCGGATGGGGTGCGCGGTGGTCGAGGTCGCCATGGATGTTGGATGCTGAGGGCGCACTGGTTGATGATTGTATAAGCCTCGAAAGAAGGGTGAGAGTTGGGCCGTGGGTGCGGAGAGTGTGGAATCGGCTTAGTCTTGATAGGCAAGGCTTTGTTGGGAGCCGGATATCGTGCATCCAATGTTACGTATCGCGATCGGAGGTGCGTGTGAAGAGACGGGTCATTTTGTGGGCTGGGCTGGCGGGAGTTTTACTCACCGGGCAAGTGGGTTTCGCGCAACAGAAGACTGCGGCTAAGCCGAAGAGTTCGGCTAAGGCTGCTATGGCGCAGTGGACGCCGGAGGTGCAGCAGACGCTGGGGGTTTCGTCCAGTGCGTTTGCTGCGGCAGGGTTGAACAAGCTTACCAAGGCTCAGTTGGCGGCTGTGCTGACTGCGGCTAAGCCTGATCCGGCGAAGTCGCTGCTTACTTGCTCCGCCGGAGAGGCGAGCTCCGGCAAGGTTCGCGTGCTGCTCAAAGTCGCCGGAGAGGATGCTTCGCCAGATGTGGTGAGCCAGATCCAGCAGAAGATCGCCGGGCTTGCTGGAGTCGAGCTTGTCGACGCGCCCGCTGCGGCCGATATCGCGTTGCATGTCGTGATCCAGGAGCAGACGATGGGAAAGCGGACGATAGGATTTACCGCTTCCTACGTCACCGGAACTCCCTGCGTCCAGGAAAAGGGTGACAAGAAGACGGATGTCGAACTGAAGAGACAGCTCGGCGTCTATACCAACCCCAAAAGTGTGGGCGTTGCACAGGATCTGGCAACCATGTTCGATCAGGAGCTTCAGACTCTGCGAGGGACTCCGGCGAAGTGAGTATCCGGCATCGCGCAGCGGTTAAAACGAGGGCAAAAACTGACCACGCTATCCACACTTTTTACCGCGAACTGACCACAAAAAACCACCCATCTACCGTGCGTTTTGCCCAAAAACGCAGGAAATCGACCGCCTGACCAGCGCCAGATTTTTCACAAAAAATCGCGCCGAAAAAACACCATCAGGGAGCCGGATTGTCCGAGCCTCCACGTTTGAGGAAGAGTGCGTAGAACTCCTCCTCACCCAGCACGCGGCGAAGCTCGATGAAGGCGAAGAGAGGCAGGAAGGTGCAGAACACCAGGATCGAGCGGCCGATGAGCTCGTCGGGGTGGATATTGCGGATGACAGTTCCATAAGGCTCGCCGTGAATGAGGCGTTTGATGAACTCCTCGAGGAAGTGGAAAGCGAGGACCAGCAGGCTAAAGAGGACTGCCTTGAGGAGAACAGACTGATACAGTGGCCTGGCTTCGGCGTGCTTGCCGATGTTCACCATCTCCCCGATGAGAATGACTTTGGCGATAACAAGTGCATTGATGATCGCGAAGGTGTAGTTCAGAGAATTGCCACCGTACTGACTCACCAGCAGGTTGGTGTAGGTCACGAGCGCGCAGAAGAAAAAGGCCAGATACAAGGAGATCTCGAAAAAATCCTTGAGCTCCTTCTTGGCTTTTTGTTTGAAGCCGGGTGCGGCTGGGTCCTTGGTCATTTGGGTTCTCCTGTTTTCGGCGGCAGGGCTTGATTCGATGCCGGGTGCCTGGCATTCGCCTTCTGTCGGGGCCGCTTGTAAGGGATCCTGAACTTAGCCCAAGTGCTTTCCGGGTGCGTGGGGACGGAACCAGCAAAGGATAGCAGGCTCGGAGTTCTGCGAGCGCGCGGAAAAGATGCGGTGCGGGTTTAATCGTGAAATTGTGGCCCGGTTCTGTTCCATTTCTCGCTTATATGAGTGAAGGCGTTACTAGAAGCGACGCCTTAGGAGAGGAGAACCACCATGAAACGCATCCTCGCAATCTTAGCGGTCGCTATTGCTCTTGCCACGACTCAGTCCGCGTCGGCGCAATCATCGAGTCGCCCTCACGTTTCCGAAATAACCTACGCGAGCTCGGCTTACCTGAACTGCTATGTCAATGGAATCACCTACCCCGTCGACAGTGCATTTAATGTCTGGGCCTGGAATGGCTATGGCTGGTACATTGCCGGCGAGCTGGTTAATACTGGCGGTGGGTATTACGTGGTCAGAAACGACGGCATCGTGTTTGCTGCGCGCTGCTACTAAATTTCATCGCAAATTTCGCCGGAATCCGGCTGCGACGACAAAGGCCGAGCATGTTCCCGAGTGCTCGGCCCCCTCCCCGGACGAAAGTATGCAAATTATTCATTTTATTTGACTTAGCTCTGGACTTCGTTTGGTGAGTCTTGGCAAAGTATTGATTTTGTTGACGCTTGCTTGGTTGGTTCCAGTAAAGTCCTCATTTCAAAGGGAAAGCCCCAGAGGGGAATCCTCTGGGGCTTTTGAGTTTGGCTACTGATTTAAGTGTAGCAGTTTGAGGGTAATTGATTGGCAGAGCTATGTGGTTTGGTTTGAATGAGTTGGGTGGGTTTGGGGCTTGACAGGATTTTGATTGGGATCGGGTGGGCCTCGGTGAAGGTGGGAACTTCCGGTCGCAGGCCGCCGTATCTATCACACAACACAGGGGTTCTGCCTATGCGAGCTTCGTTATAAGCGAGCAGTTGTGACCTTTGTTCTGGCGTATGTTGCGATCACGATTGTCGCTACCGCTTTTTCGATTGCTATCGAGGTCTATGGCCACTTTCCTCCGATGAGTGGCCCGACTTTCCCGCCTCCCGCTTATCTTTTTGCCGAGAGGTTTCTTCCCTTTCTGAATCTGGCGGTGTGGATGGTGTTCGGGTGGGTCTATTTCCGGAAGCGTGTGGGGAGTGAGGGTCGGGCGGAGCTGCGCGGGGAGGCGCTCGCGCTAGGGGCTTTCTGGCTCGTGGCTGCGGTGGTGGTGGATTATGTCTGTTTCGTGCGGATCAAGAATCCGATCTCGCTCAACCCGCACGATTTTTATATCGGGCAGTTTCCGTGGATCTATCTGATCTATGTGACGGTGCTGTTTGCTCCGCTTTGCAGCCTGATGTTGATGAGAGGTCCCAGCAAAGACTGAACAGGATGTCCGGTTGGTCAATGGACGTGGGCCACGTCGTCGTTCATGGAGAATACGTCGTTGAAGTTGGCCTCGTAGGGGAAGACGTGGATCATCCACGTGAACATGTAGGGGAAGAAGGTGCCGCGTTCGGCTTCGCAGGCCTCTTTGGTGTGGATGGAGCCAAACATGCCGAATTTGGGGTGGTCGCCGTGGTATTCCTTGACGCGGTCTGCGGGGGCGGCGCAGAAGTTGATGTGCTCATGCCAGTGCGCGATGCTCAGCGGGATGCGCTCGTTCAGTTCGTCTTCGGTTGCGTCGGGCCGTGCCGTGTACATCACGCCTTCCAGCTTGTAACGCTGCATCGGAGTGCGGCGGTAGAGCAGAGAGGTTGGTTTGGTGGGGTCGAAGTGGACGTTGGCCTCGCGGGCGTTGGCGTCGTTGTTGAAGTGGTACTGGGGCTGCTCGAGTTTTGGGTTCGCGATGACGTATCCGTCGGCTAAGGCCTTGCGGTAGTCCCTGTAGCGCTCCATCGTGGCCTTGGCTTCGGCTACTACTGCTTTTGCTTTTTCCTCGTCGCCGGGTTGCTTTGGGCGGAGCGGGGTCATGTGCATGTGGCCAGCCATGGCGGCCATGCTTGGACCCATGTTGCTCATGTCGCCCGTGTCGCTCATGTCCATTCCGGGCATGTTGCCCATCTTCTGATCCTGTTGAGCGGGTAGAGCGGTCAGCACGACGACGCCAAAGGTGAGCGCCAACACCACGGCGCAGTGAAGGTGCGCTGGAGTCCTTCTGGTCGCCTCGTAGTTTCGGGTACCGGGCACCATGGATCAGGTATAGTACCGGCGCTGGGCGCGGTCAACTCACAGGAGAAGATGCTGAAGGATATGGCTGGTTAGGACTATATGGGTAGGTTGAAGAGTGTCGGGTTCGCGCGTTGCGCGAATGTCCCACTCATCGCGATAGGGCTGCGATGAATGGGGCACCCAGTGTGTTGCTTGATTTAATGTATGGGCCACCCGTCCACCCGGTTTTGTGGCTGGGTTTAGATGTGGGCCACCCGCCCCATACTCCTAATCCTAAAACGCAAAAGCCCCCCCACGATCATTGAAGGCACAACCACCTGTTGATGAAATGCCTCCTGTCTGATGGGGTCCGCTTATTACAAGGTTGTTTTTATCTATTTTGAGCTTCATTCCTCTAGAATTGAAGAACAAACCTTCAACGTAAACCGTGGTCTCATTTAGAAATCGCACGTGCAACACACGTCTATTCCTTTGATCTACGACGTCGAGAGTATGCTCATCTGGACGCATCCAATCGAATACATTGTTTCGATTAACGTGAGGTCTATTTTTGCTCAAGGCCGCAACTACTTTGCCATCTTCGTCGAACACTACAGCACTGATGGCCAATGATCTGCCTTTTCGTTCGACGGACAGGAGATCTTTGGTGTCGGCGTTTGGATTTGTATCTCTAAGGATGGTGCAGACATCGCTATGGCAGCCACTAGCATTTCCTCCGCCGAGGAACACGGCCAAGGAGTTTGGCGCAATCTGACACGAAGTTTCTGGTGATGGATCATGAGCAGGAGTGAGAACGCGAAGCCAACCATTTTCGTTGCCTAAATATTTCTTTGCGCTCGCTTTCAATTTCTTTTCAACGGGACCGGCCACAGTGATGTTGTTTTGAATCATCACACCATTGTTAGTTCCAGAGGTTTGATTCTTGTTACCGGTTACTTTGGTAGAAGAGTCCTGAGCAAAAGCGGTCGCAAAAAGGATAGGTACTAACGCGAATCTAAATGCGAGCAGCATTTGTGCCCTCTCTTTTAGAGCCGATTCATTTGTTGGTTTGACTCATCGTACCGTTATTGGTTCCAGAGGTTTGATTCTTATCACCCGTAGTCTGTACCGCATTAATTTTGGTCGGCGGAACACTAGAGTTGTGTTTTACGTAGAAGTAGCCGCAGGCAACAATGGCTGTGGTTACTGCTAGAAGAATTGCAACTTTAGGCCGTTCTCTCGCAAGATTAATGCCGTTGTCTATCACGTCGAGCCATTTAGCCATTGCTGCCTCGATTGATTTTCAATCCACGCTGAATTGATAGTCGAATTTACTGGAGCAGTGTTCCCTCTTCCGGTAATGTTTTGGCTTCTTCTGGGGGGATGACTACGGCGGCGGCTACCTTGTCGTCGGCGTCTAGATCCAGGAGTTTTACTCCGCTGGTGCTGCGGCCTGCGGCGCGGATGGACTTGGTGTCGATGCGGATGATCTTGCCGAATTGGCTGATGACCATCAGCTCGCTGGTCTCGTCGACGAGGTTGATGCCGGTGACCTTGCCGATCTTGGGGGTCGCCTTCATATTAATGACGCCCTTGCCGCCGCGGGACTGGAGACGGTACTGGTCGACGTCGGTGCGCTTGCCGTAGCCGTTCTCGGAGACCGAGAGCATGAGGCATGGGGTGAGGCCGAGCTGCTTGTCGAGCTTTTCGAGCTTGGCGGCGGCGGCTTCGGAGACGGCGGGAGCGGATAGCTCGGTGGGGTCGCCGGATAGCTCGAGCGGGGTGGCGGCGCTGGAGGTCGAGACCTCGTCGATGACGGCTTCCACCTGGTTGGTCAGGCCCTTGTGCGCGGCCAGGGCGAGGCGGGTCTTGTTGCGGGCCTCATTGGATGGGGTGACGGAGGCGCCGATGACGTAGTCGCCCTTGCGGAGCGAGATGCCGCGGTTGCCGGTGGCGGGACGACCCATGGGGCGGAGGTCCTGCTCGTTGAAGCGGATGGCCATGCCGTCGTGCGTGGCGAGGAAGATGACCTGGTGGCCGTCGGTGACGCGGGCGGTGATGAGCTCGTCGTCCTTCTCGATGTTGATGGCGATGATGCCACGAGACATCACGTTCGAGAAGTCCTTGAGGGCGGTCTTCTTGACGGTGCCGTTGCGGGTGGCGAAGAGGATGTACTTGTTCTCTTCGGTGAGGTCGCGGACTGGGAGGATGGTCACGACTTTTTCGCCGGGCTGGAGGGCGACGAGCGAGGCCATAGCCTTGCCCTTGCCTGCGGCGCCGATGTCGGGGACTTCGTAGACCTTGAGCCAATAGACGCGGCCGCTGTTGGTGAAGCAGAGGAGATAGGCGTGCGTGGAGTCGATGATGAGCTGGGCGACGAAGTCCTCTTCGCGGGTCTTCATGCCGAGGCGGCCGGTGCCTCCACGACGCTGCTGGCGGTAGATGGAGATGGGCGTGCGCTTGAGATAGCCGGTGTTGGAGACGGTGACGGCGACCTGCTCGTCGGCGATGAGGTCTTCGAGCTGGAGCTCGGTGGTCTCGTCGACGATCTGGGTGCGGCGTTCGTCGCCGTACTTGTCGCGGACCTCTTCGAGCTCCTTGATGATGACTTTGCGGAGCTTCTTTTCGCTGGCGAGGATGGACTCGTAGTTGGCGATGTTGTCGCGGACTTCGGCCAGTTCCTTGAGGAGCTCGTCGATGGAGAGCTGGGTGAGGCGGTAGAGTTGCAGCTCGAGGATGGCGTCGACCTGGCGGTAGCTGAGGATCAGGGTGCCGGTGGTCGAGAAGGTCATATCGACGTTGTACTTTGCGGGGTCGAGGGCGACTCCCTTGAGTTCGGTGCCGCGGAGATTGATGGACTTGCCGGAGAAGTACTGGAAGAGGCGCTCGCGGGCTTCGGCGCGGCTGCCGGACTGGCGGATGATCTTGATGACGGTGTCGAGGTGGTCGAGCGCGATCTGGTAGCCGAGCAGGATGTGCTCGCGGTCGCGGGCCTTGCCGAGGAGGAAGGCGGTGCGGCGGCGCACGACTTCGATGCGGTGTTCGAGGAAGGCGCGGATGGCCTGGTCGAGCGGCAGGACCTTGGGCTGACCGTTGTGGACGGCCAGGAAGATCATGGAGAAGCTCTCCTGCATCTGGGTGTGCTTGTAGAGCTGGTTGAGGACGATCTGGGACTCGGCGCCGCGCTTGAGGCCGATGTGGATGCGCATGCCGTCGCGGTCGGACTCGTCGCGGAACTCGTCGCGGGCGATGTCGGTGATGATGCCTTCGTTGACCAGTTCGGCGATGCGCTCGATGAGGCGGGCTTTGTTGACCTGGTAGGGGATCTCGGTAACGATGATGGCCTGGCGTCCGCCGGAGATGTTCTCGATGGAACACTTGGAGCGCATGATGAAGCGGCCACGGCCGGTCTTGTAGGTCTGGGGGATGCCGGAGCGGCCGTAGAGATAGCCGCCGGTGGGGAAGTCGGGACCTTTGACGTGCTCGAGGACAGTTTCGATGCCGGCGCGGGGGTCGTTGATGAGGGCGATGCAGGCGTTGACGACCTCGGTGAGGTTGTGGGGCGGGATGTTGGTCGCCATACCGACGGCGATGCCTCCGCTGCCGTTGACGATGAGGTTGGGGATGCGGGCCGGGAGGACGGTGGGCTCGAGGGTCGACTCGTCGTAGTTTGGGGTGAAGTCGACGGTGTCGGAGTCGATGTCGCCGAGCATCTCGCCGGCGATGCGGGTCATGCGGGATTCGGTGTAACGCATGGCGGCGGGTGGGTCGCCGTCGACGGAGCCGAAGTTGCCCTGGCCGTCTACAAGGGGGTAGCGGAGGGAGAAGTCCTGCGCGAGGCGGACCATGGTGTCATAGATGGCGGAGTCGCCATGGGGGTGGTAGTTACCCATGACGTGGCCGACGACCTTGGCGGACTTGGTGTACTTCTTGTTGAACTGGAGGCCCATCTCCTGCATGCCGTAGAGGATGCGACGATGGACGGGCTTGAGGCCGTCGCGGACGTCGGGGAGGGCGCGGCCGATGATGACCGACATGGAGTAGTCGAGGTACGACCGACGCATCTCGTCTTCAATATTGACGGGGAGCAGGAAGGCGGCGCCCCGGCCCTGGACGGTGCTGTCGGGGCCGTTTGGATTGTCTGGGTTGGAGCCAAGGGGGAGTTGCGGATTCTGATCGTCTGCCATGGTTTATGTATCTATTATAGAAGGTTTGGCGGGATGACGCCGGGGCTGGAACATCTTGTACATTCAGTGGTTTGGAAGGTTACGGGGGAGGTGGGGGATGGGGTATCCGGGGCTGAGTGTGGCGTTTGCGGAGAGATGCAATGGAGAGGGCGGTCTCCGCGTCTTTTTTTGCTGGACATTTCCCGGAATGGGCCTCTGGCGAGGAAAGAGCGTATTCCATTTTTTTGTAAAGTTTTTTTGAACGAAAATACAGGTTTCTCGCTTTTTGTGGCGGAGCGCAGTGGTAAGTGACGGGAAACTTGACAGGTGGGAGGAGCGGCTCGATTTTTGGCTTGCAGGCTGTAACTCGGAGATTGCTGTTCATCACCGCGCAACGCCGTTGGTCACGAAGGTTAAAAGCGGCTTCAGTCGATCATCCCTGAAATGGTGTGACGAGCTGCGTTGCAAACTGATTTGAATCAGGTGGTTGTAGAGGATTTCTCCTGTAAAAACGCTCTTTTTTGGGCATTTGGTGTGATCGCTGGATGGCGATTCGATTGCGATGACTGCATGTGTGGATCGAACGACGGTAGCTCGTCCTGCTCCTCAGGTCACAACGTACAGGAGATCCGAAATGCAGACCACATCATTCCAATTCCATCCGACGAACCTTCTTCGCAGGTTGATGCGTTGTATCAGCGTGGTTCTCTTCGCGGTTGCGCTGGGCACGGTCGCGTATGCGCAGGAGACAGGGCAAATCGCGGGTACTGTGTCCGATACGACGGGGGCCATCGTTCCGGGCGTGGCCGTTACTGTAACGAATACAGCAACAAATGCCGCGCGGACCGTGAAGGCGACCGATACAGGGTCGTATGTTTTCACGGGTTTGGCGCCGGGACTTTATAGCATCTCCGTGGCTGCGACTGGGGGATTGGGTGCGTTTTCCGGGAAGGCCGAGGTGACGGTCGGCGGCAGGTTGACGGTGGATGTGAAGCTGATTCCGGCTGGCTCGATGGAGACGGTTACGGTGCAGGGCGAAGGTGGGGTCGCAGTGAATACGCAGAGCCAGGAGGTGTCGCAGGTTGTCGGGAGCGAGCAGGTGTCGCAACTGCCGAGCCTGTCGCGTAATCCTTATGACTTTGTGACGATTGCGGGAAATATCAGCTCAGGGGATAAGGTGACGTCGAGCGGTGCGACGTCGACGACTGGTGATCAGAATCAGACTACGCGCGGAGTGGGTTTTTCGCTGAATGGGCAGCGGTCTACAGGTACTCAGATTCTGCTGGACGGCGTGGAGAATAACGATACGTATCTGACGGGGCCGGCGCTGATTCAGATTCCTATCCGCAGTATGGGACGGTGTCGCCACGCGTGGGCTTTGCGTATGACATCAAGGGAGATGGAAAGACGTCGATTCGCGGCGGTTTCGGCATCTCTTACGAGCGCAACTTCGGCAATGTCACGTTCAACATCATTCAGAATCCGCCGAACTATGTCGTGATCACGCTGAACAATACACCGGTGACGTCGAGCAACCTGGGACCACTGGGCGGTGCGCCGGGAACGGTGGCGTTGCCTCCAACATCGTTGCGGGCGGTGGATCCGAATATCCGCGTTGCTTCGACGCAGTTCTACAGCCTGACGATGGAACATCAGCTTGCAAACAGCGTCGTCGCCTCTATCGGTTATGTGGGTTCCCGCGGTATCCATCTATATGACATCAAGAACTATAACCAGCAGGGCGCGGGAAATGTGTATCTGGGTGATCCTATCGTTGCGCCTACAGTGTTATCGAATGGATACTCGAGGCTAAACAACCAGTACAGCGATATCAACGACCGTGGAAGCAATGGCGACTCACACTATGACGGCATGAACATTGGATTGCAGATGAATAATTTCCATCGTAGTGGGTTGAGTCTGACGGCCAACTATACATTCGCGCACTCGCGGGACGATATCAGCTCCACGTTCTCCGAGAGCAATTCTTCATCTAACGGTGTTGGGAATCTTGGCTATCTGAATCCGTTCAATCCTGCGCTGGATTATGGCGCTTCGGACTTCGATACGCGTCATCGCTTTGTGATCGCACCGATCTACCAGACACCGTGGTTCAGTGGCAACAAGAGCCTGCGGGGTCGTCTGTTGGGCGGATTTCTGCTGACGGGTATCTATACCGTCCGTTCGGGAACGCCGTTTGGATATTCGGACAGTGGCCATCACTGAATGCTGGTGCGGGCTCAGGGATTCCACGGTATCTACCTTCGGCCCCGATTACGAATACCAGATTTAACAAGATTTCGACGGCGGGGCAATTGGCCGCGAATCTTTATAGCTTGGGTAATCTTCCTGCTGCGATGGAGTTTCGGCGTCGAGCCTTCTGAATGGCACCTACGCGGACTTCGGACCGTATCCTGTCGGGATGACTCACCGAAACTCGTTTATGGGCCGGGAGCGTGGAACTTTGACGCCGCTGTAAGCAAGAACGTGCCGATCTCGGAACGGGTTTCGCTGGAGCTCAGGGCTGAGGGATTCGATCTGTTCAATCACCACAATCTGTATGTGCTTGAAACTGCTAACGATGTCGGGGGAATATGCGACGGCAACCCACTTGTTATTCAAGGCATGAAAGGTGGCGTGAATGGTGGAGCGAATGACGAGCGTCGATTTGCCAGTTCGCCGCGCGTATTACGTTCTGATGTGCCCAGAAAAATCGTTGAATTAATTTTCAAGAGGGTTGCTGTTTTTTTCTGCAACCCTCTATTTTTCTGTAATATGGAGATAGTTAAGAGATTCGGAATTACCAACCGTTGTGATGGGTGGATAAGTGGTTGGACAACGAATTGATATGGGTTTATATAGCCAGGTACAAAGAATCGAATAGTGACGAAAGCCCTATTTACAGTGATGAATGACTATATATGGTGACGAATAGCAGATCAGGAGGAGTTAGGTTTTCTGGATTCTATTTTTTGGATATTTCACTGATCAGAGTACAGTTTTTATATTTGAGGTGAAATTTAGGTCAAAATAAGGGTGAAGAAGCGGCTGAAAGAGCTAAAAGGAGAGATTGGAAGTAGAAATTCTTCTTTTATGTGTTTTGGTTGCGCAACTTGTCTTAAATTTTTGTGTTTTTCGCTTTTCCTCATTTTCCCCAAATGCGGGTGGCGAACATAGACCTCTTTGAGGGCGAGGTTCTTGAAGATTTGTATAATTTTTTTTCGACGGGTAATGCCCGCTGATCGTCATTGCCCAACTAAATAACCTGTTGTCAATATCATAAACATTGGTATTTTTGTCGCGCGGAAATGGCCCTAAAGTTGCCTAGCGACAAAGTATGAATTTTAAATATTGGCGTTCAGCGCTCCTTAGGGTGGCTTTGTCCCTTGGTGCTATCGGGTCACTCTGTACCTTTTCCCCTTCTGTGTATGCTCAAGAAACGACTGGTGGCCTGCAGGGCACTGTCAAGGATGCTACGGGCGCAGTCGTACCCGGGGCGCAGGTGCATGTCTCCAGCCCGTCGCTAGTTGGTGGCAAGACAACTGAGACGGATAGCAAAGGCAACTACCGGTTTGCCAATCTTCCTCCGGGACCTTATGTTATCGCCGTTACGGCAAAGGGTTTTTCGACACTGAAACGAGAGGGGTTGACTATCGAGGTTGGGCATCTTCCGACTGTCGATATGACCCTTACGATTGGCTCAAACAACACAGTGGTCGAAGTGAGCACGGAGTCACCGGCGATTGACGTTACGACGAATACGACGATGACGAACATCACCCAGGATGTTGTTCAGGACGTTCCGCATGGTCGCTCTTATCAATCGGTGATTCAGTTTGCGCCTTCGGCACGCAATGAGCCATTGATGGGAAGCACTCGCTCCAGCAACGGAACAGGTGGCGTTTCACCCGGTAACGGCAGCAACGGGAGCGCGTATGGATTCTCGGTGGCGGGTGGATCGGACTCCGAAAACTCCTATCTCGTGGAAGGTCAGGAGACGGCGAACCTGATTGGCGGCTATTCGCACACGAACGTTCCCTTTGACTTCATTCAGGAAGTACAGATTAAGACATCAGGTATCGAAGCCGAACATGGCGGTTCGCTCGGTGGCGTTGCCAACGTGATCATGAAAAAGGGAAGCTCAAGTGTCCACGGTTCGATCTTTGCACAGTTCGAAAGCCAGGCACTGGACGGAAGTCCCAATTCTTCGGCGCGTTACAATCCCCTGGATCCAGGGACATCTACCTCATGGGGCGCGCTTGATCCGGCTTACCAAAACTACCAGCCGATCAAACCTAAGACCAGCGATGTGCAGCCCGGATTTACGCTTGGTGGGCCTCTGCGCCAACTTTTGCCCAAGTTCCTCCGTGGGGCGATGCCGTCATCTTATAACGACAAGATCTTCTTCTTCCTCGGATTCAATCCTGAGTTCAATGATGAAGAGCGCAAGGTTAACTATGGCCCCACCAATGGTGGCATCGTTCCTTTCAGCCGTAACACGCAGAGCTACTACACGACGGCGCGAGTTGATGCCAGTGTGACACAAAAGATCCACGTTTTTGGGTCATGGCTCTATCAGCTGCAGAAACAAAGCGGTGAGAATCTTCCTGGCTCCGATTCGAACGCAGGGTTGTTCAATCCCTATACCGGGTGTTTCGGGGCGGCGACCTCTGCTTCCAACCCTTGTGTGAGTGGCGGCGTTCCGGCATTTGCGCTTTCCCATGGACTGGGCTACACCGCTCCTAATATGACTGTCAATGTTGGCGGCGATATCACGATTACTCCAAGCATCGTCGCGACGACGCGCTTTGGCTACTACTTCGAGAATTACCATGACTTCGGATTCCCGACGAATGGTGTTATTTACGACTGGCAGACGAATGGTATTGGCGCTACCGATGGAAACGGAAACGCTCTGCCTGCTTCGCTGCAGCAGTCTACCGGTTATTACAACGCGGCGCAGAACCAGAACTTTACAGCTTACAACGCGAATAAGGCGATCCAACTCGATCAAGATGTCGCGTGGTTCAAGAGCACTAAATTTGGCACGCACAATTTCAAGTTCGGTTATCAACTGAACCGGCTGTCGAATACTCTGAATCAGCACTGGAATGAGCCCTATGTCCAGATGTTTGTCGGCTACAACCCGGGTTCGACCAACTACAACCCATCGTCTGATGTGGGTGCTGCCAACTGTGCGGCAGTGGAAGCAAAGGACGGGGTAGTCGATGGCAATGGCAATCCGATCTGCCAAGGCCAGTACGGCTACGTCACGGTTCAGGACTTCGGATCGAATGGCAGCGCGACCAGCTACAACCACGGTCTATTTGCTCAGGACTCCTGGACGATTGGCCATGGTGTGACGGTCAATGCCGGTATCCGGTTTGATAAGGAATACCTGCCTGGTGAAGGCCAAGGTGCTGGCGCTCCGGCTCATCCGATCAACTTCGGATGGGGAGATAAAATTGCTCCTCGGCTAGGCGCTGCATGGGATGTATTCCGAGACGGCAAGATGAAGCTCTTCGGCAGCTATGGTCAGTTCTACGACATCATGAAGCTGAACCTCGCGATCAGCTCATTTGGTGGTCAGTACTGGAATAACTGCAGCTACGCTCTCGATACGGCGAATCTAAGCTCAATCAACCCAGCATTCAACAGCAGCAACCGCTACTGCGTTGGCCAATCGGACAGCACTGCGAATTTCGCAGGTGGAACGACACCAGCAGGATTGACTTTCCTTGAGAATCTCAACTACCGCGGCTTTCCGACCACCTGCTCCACCTGCAGCGCTACCCAGGAGGGAGTTGCTCCTGGTCTGAAGCCCTACAAGCAGCACGAGTCTGTTGCTGGCGTCGACTACCAGATTGCACGCAACATCGCATTCGAGGCACGTTACGACCGTCGCCGGTTGGATCATGTGATCGAAGATTCCTCGATTGCCTATGCGGGAACTGGATCGGAGACCTTCGTTATCGTGAATCCTGGTCAGGGAGTTAACTCTACCTTTACCGGATTCTGCAACTTCATCTATGGTGCAAGCGCTGGCCAAGGTTGCGCTTCAACCGATGGAGCCTTTCCACCAAACAACATAATTCCTGCTGCTCGCAGCTATGACGGCTTGGAGTTCCGCGTCAACAAGTCGATCAGCAACCACTGGGCGGGAATGTTTTCGTACACCTACAGCCACTTCCGTGGGAACTATACCGGGCTAACCAGCTCGGATCTTGCAGACGGTGGACTGGGCGGGCGCAATTCTCCGAACAATAGCCGTGCGTTCGACGAACCTTACTTCTCTTACAACGCGAATGGCGGTTCGTCCAGCGGACTTCTGCCTACGGACCGTCCAAATGCGCTGAAGGGATATGCTTACTATGAACTGGGATGGCTGAAGAAGTTTACGACGGACATCGGCATCTTCCAGACGGCGTACTCGGGCTCCCCGAATACGAGCTATATGAACGTAGGTTACGGTAGCGGTTTCCCGGTTGATGTGTTCAATCGCGGAGTATGGGCTGATATCAAGCAGGATCCCAGCACCGGTGTAATCACAGTGGGTAACCCACATACCTACCGTACTCCCTGGTATATTCAGTCCGACCTGAATCTTTCGCAGTCTTACAAGATCAGCGAAGCGAAGATCGTGAGCTTTACCGCAACCTTCAATAACCTTTTCAACCAGCACTCTGTGACTGCTGTCAATGAGCAGATTGATACCAGTTACGGTTTCAACTTTGCCACGCCGGGTGGATATGCTTTCTACCAGGGCACGGCTTTCTATGCAGCGGCCATGAACAAATACAACGTTTCGGATGTGCTGAATAGCAACAACAACCTCGGCGCGCCGGAGACGATCAACAGTCAATATGGCAAGCCGATGTATTTCCAATTGGCACGTACGATCCGTTTGGGAGCGAAGTTTAGCTTCTAGACATAGATGTCATTGTTATCAAGAGCAAAGGGTGAGTCTTCGGACTCACCCTTTGCTTTTGTGGAAAGACCTCAAGTGGCAGAGAGATGTGGGACTAAATTTGTCGGATATTTATCTTGAATGACGACTGATCTTGTCGTATATTCAAAAAGTCCGATGGTTACAGGAAGATTTGAGGATCTATGTAGGCGGGATTTGAAGTGAAGGCACCAGATCCTCGCGGATTAATCTCTTGGCGGAGACCGCGAAGATCTGGGAACTACAGTCGGCTCTGACTGCAGATTGTTTGCATTATAGAGTCGCGGTTCAATCGAGTTCAATTGGGCTCGTCGATCTCTTCTCCATCCTCCTTCGGCTCTTTAGATCAATGTGCGTTCCGGTTTCTGCGGCGGCTTGATCGTTGCCGCGCAGATAGGCCGGTGAGCGGTTATTGCCCCTTTGTGCGACTTTTCGGTCGGCGAAGGGTGGTTTGAGGCTGAGAGGAAAGACGATGAAGAAGAGCGCGAAGATAGCTAAGCGGGGGCAGGGACGATTTTCTGGCCGGTTTGCCGGTTCGAAGGGGTGGATTGCGGTGGGCACGCTGGCGGCCTACGCGGTGATGGGCGGGACCAGACACGCGCTGGCTTATGAGGAGAAGGTTGGCGGTGCGGGGTCGGGTGCGGCGGGGGGTGCCGAGGCGAGCCTGCCGCTGAAGCGTTTCAACATCGGGGCCGGGCCGCTGGACGAGGCGATTGCGGCTTACGAGAAGGCTACGGGATTGACGGTGAAGGTTGTGCTGCCGACGGGGACGCTTGCTGGCTTCAAGTCGCAAGGAGTTTCGGGGCTGTATCCGGAGGAAGAGGCGATGCGGCTGCTTCTGGATGGGACGGGACTGAACTACCGCATTGAAGATGCGACGACGCTGGTGGTGGGAGTGCAGGCGAAGGACTCGGTGTCGGTGACGACGTCAGTAGCGAATGAAGTATCGATGGCGAAATTTACTGAACCGCTACTCGAGACGCCGCAGAGTGTGAGCGTGGTGCCGCAGTTTGTGATGAAGGATCAGGGTGTGTCGACGCTGCGCGATGCGCTGAGAAATGTGCCAGGGATCAGTCTGGCGGCGGGTGAGTCTGGTGCGCAGGGAGATAATCTGACGATTCGTGGTTTTACGGCGCGCAACGATATCTTCCTCGATGGGATTCGTGATTTCGGCAGCTACTATCGTGACTCTTTCAACTTTGAGCAGGTTGAGGCGCTGGAGGGACCAGCGGGAGTTCAGTTCGGGCGCGGTTCAACGGGCGGCGTTGTGAACCAAGAGAGCAAGGTCCCTGCTGTAAAGCAGTTCGTGAATGTACAGGCGCAATTTGGTACGGACAGGACACGCAGAGTGACGGCGGACATCAACGAGCCGGCGCTGGACGTTATGGGCGGTACTGCATTTCGCGCGAACCTCATGGGTCAGGAAAGTGGTGTGGCAGGCCGTGACTACGCAGAGTTGCGGCGTTTTGGAGTTGCGCCGTCGATCTCGATTGGGCTGAATACGCCAACACATGCGACGTTGAGTTACGTACATCTGACGGAGAGCGATACGCCGGACTACGGGTTGCCGTGGCTCGCCAATGGTGTCGCACCTGGACCGATTCGGCATCACTATTATGGCTTCCCGGACCAGAACTACCTTCGAACCAATGACGACATTGTTACGTTGAAGGCGGATCACGAGTTTACGCCGAACGTGAATCTGCATTCGATTTCACGCGCGGCGAACTATCCTCGGCAGGCAATGATTACGGAGCCGCAGATTTGTTCGAACGCTTCGGCCAGCGTGCCTGTGGGTGGATGGGTTCCGTCTCTGCCGACCTCGGCTGTGAACTCGAAGTTGACCTGCGCATTTACGCCGGCGAGCGATCCCAGCACGATTGTGGTGAACCGCAATCAGATCCAGGTGAAGAGCGTGGAAGGCGATCTGTGGAACCAGACCGAAGTGACGGCGCGGTTCAAGACCTTCGGTATAAGGAATGCGTTGGCAGCAGGTGTAGAAGGCGGACAGGAGATCTCGAATCCGATTCGGACCAGTTATACGATCAACAATATCAATACCGTGCCATCTGCGACGCTGTTGAACCCGAATACGCAGCAACCGTTTGCGGGGACGGGATATATCACGTCGATCGTGCATACGAAGTCGAAGAGCGTTGGGTTGTACTTCGTGGATACGCTGAAGCTGGGACAGCATTTCGACCTAAGCGGTGGCGTTCGGTGGGACAGGTTCGATACGGGATACAACCTGTATCAGCCGACGCCGCCTGCGGGTGGAACGGTGACAGCAGCTGTGCCGACGATCAACCGCATCGACCAACAGCCGACCTATCGAGCAGCCTTTGTTTACAAGCCTTCAAGCCATGGCAGCATTTACTTCGATTATGGGACGAGCTTTAATCCCGCGGCGGAGTCGCTGAGCCTGAGCGTCGGGTTGGCAAATGGATCGGCCGCACCGGAGGAGAACCAGACGTATGAGGTGGGTTCGAAGTGGAGCTTCCTGAACGAGCGCCTGCTGATGGAAGGTGCATGGTTCCGCACTGAGAAGGACAATGCCCGTGAGACGGACCCGACGAACTCGAACAATATTGTTGCGGCGGGCAACCAGTTGGTGAAGGGCGTTCAATTCAGTGTTGTGGGAAGGTTGCCGGATGGATTGGATATCGTCGCAGGCTATGCGTATCTCGACAGCGAAGTGATCTACTCGAAGTTCTTCCCGACTTCGGTGGGGTATCCGCTGGCGAATGTGCCGAAGCAGACGTTCAACCTGTTTGTGACGCATAAGCTGCCGTGGCGACTGAATGCTGGACTCGGCGGAAACTATGTTGCAAGCAGGACGGCTAGCTCGACGGTGCCATTTATTCCGCTGACTTATGGGCCGGCACAGACATTCGCTGCCGGTTCGGCGCCGTGCGGTTTGACAGTGACGACGTGTTACCAGGTGCTGTCCACTGGGATGAAGCAGGTACCGGGTTATTGGGTGTTCAATGCGATGCTGCGACGCCCTGTAACGGATCGACTGGAGCTGCAGGCAAACGTGTACAACCTGGCCAATCGCTTCTATATCGATCTGCCGCATCCGAGCCATCTGGTTCCGGGAGCTGGATTGAGCGCGCTGATCGGTGTGAACTACAAATTCTAAGTTGAAGTGGGTGAGTAAGTCGGCCTGGAGATTATCTAGGCCGACTTACTTTTGCAGTTAGTAAATAAGTTAGAGGAGTAGAGAATGCTGATTACGATTCCAGATGTGTTGGGTGTGGGTGAGGTCGCGCAGGCGCGGGCGAAGCTGGATGCGGCACAGTGGGTGGATGGCAAGGTGACGGCTGGCTATCAGGCGCAGAGGGTAAAGGAGAACCATCAGCTACCGGAGGGGCATCCGGTGGCGGTGGAGCTGGGTGAGATGGTGCTGGGGGCGCTGGCCCGGTCGCCGCTATTCATGTCAGCAGCCCTGCCGCTGCGAGTCTTTCCGCCGATGTTCAACCGGTACACGGGTGGCGGACATTTTGGCACGCATGTGGATACGGCGATCCGTGCGATGGCCACGACCGGGCAGCGGATTCGTACGGATGTTTCGGCTACGCTGTTCCTCTCAGCTCCGGAGGAGTATGACGGGGGAGAGTTGCTGGTGGAGGATACATATGGGTCGCACTCGGTGAAGCTGCCGGCAGGGCATATGGTGCTGTATCCAGCGACTAGTCTGCATCGAGTGGAACCGGTGACCCGGGGAGCGCGGGTAGCGTCGTTCTTCTGGGTGCAGAGCATGATTCGGAGCGATGGTGACAGGACGCTGCTGTTCGATCTGGATACGGCGATTCAGCGGCTGGCAGTTGAGGTTCCGGGGAATGCTGCCGGGGTGCAACTGACCGGGGTGTATCACAATCTCCTGCGCCGATGGGCAGAGATGTAGTCATCCGTATAGGATGAACCAGTCTATGAATAAGCCAGTGCGTCGTCCCCTTGTCGTTGCCGGAGTGTGTCTCTTACTGCTTGTGTTTGGATTGCAGATCGCCTTCACGGTGCATCAGGAGTCGCTGACCTGGGATGAAGGCGACCACATCTTTGCTGGGTACATGATGTGGAAGACGCATGACTACGGGTTGAATCCTGAGCATCCGCCGTTGATGAAGCTGCTGGGTACTCTGCCGCTGCTTGGTGAGCCGCTGACGATTCCACCGGATCAGCATCGCTACTTCAAGACTGAGGCTTACATGGACGGGCGAGAGATGCTCTTCGCCAAAGGGCCAGAGTACGCGAAGATGCTGACGTTCCGCATGCGAATGGCTAATTTGACGGTGGCGATTCTGCTGGGTCTGCTGGTGTTTCTTGCGGCGAACGAGATGTTCGGTGTTGGTGCGGCGTTTGTGGCTCTGGTGTTGTTGGTGTTTGAGCCGAATGTGCTCGCGCATGGTGCGTTTGTGACTACGGATGTTGGTGTCTCGTGCTTTTTCTTTGCCTCGGTGTATGCGTTCTATCGGTATTGCAGGGTGCCTTCGGTGGGGAGGCTGTTGGTTACGGGATTGGCTGTTGGTTTGGCTTTGGCTACGAAGCACTCTGCTGTTTTGCTGTTACCGATGCTGGTGGCGCTGGCAGCTTGTGAGGTCGTTTTTCGCTTTAACGGGGAAGATCGAGGGAAGCGGGCGCTGCGGCTGGTGAGAGGGCTGGCTGGAGTTGCGATGATTGCGGTTGTGGTGCTTTGGGCGTTTTATGGGTTTCGGTACAACGCGCGGCCGGGTGCGTTGCGGCTTGACCCTACGCTGGCGGAGTATGTGATGCCGTTGAAGTCTTCGGAGGCCAGGGGCATCTTGTTGCTGGCGAAGTATCGTGTTCTGCCGGAGTCATATCTGTATGGGCTGGCGGATGTGCGAGCGATGGCGAATGGGATGCCTAGCTACTTCTTCGGCAAGGTCTATACGCATGGGGTCTGGTATTACTTCCCGGTGGCGTTGCTGATCAAGTCGACGTTGGGCTTTCTTGGGTTGGTGTTGGTGGCTGTTGCGGCTGTGATCGCGGGATGGTTCCGGCGATGGCGGGGGATCTTGTTTCTGCTGGTGCCAGCTGGGATTTATCTGCTGGTTGCGATGACCTCGCATTTGAATATTGGCGCTCGGCATATCCTGCCGGTCTGGGTGTTTTTGTGCGTGTTTGCGGCGGGGGGTGCGTGGGCCTGGGTTGAGTCGCGCGGTTGGAACAAGGGTTGGGCTTATGTTGTAGGGATTCTGCTGGTGATGCATGTATCGGCATCGGCGCTGACTTATCCGAACTATATGGCTTACTCGAACGTCCTATGGGGCGGCCCGAGCCAGACGCACAAGTATCTGACGGACTCGAATACGGACTGGGCGCAGCAGTTGATTGCGGTGAAGAAGTATACGGACGAGCATGGCATCAAGGACTGCTGGTTCGCTTACTTTGCCAATCCAGCGTTGCTCTCCGCGGACTATGGAATTCCCTGCAAGCCGCTGCCTACTCCCGATTCGCTGTTCTTCGATGTGCAGCAGCCGGTTCCGGCGACGATCGAAGGGATGGTGCTGATCAGTGAGGGTACCCTCACGGGATTCGAGCTGGGGTCGAAGGTGCTTAATCCGTATCGCGAGTTCCAGCAGCTGAAGCCTGTGGCGCAGATTCAGGGCGGAGTCCTGGTCTTCGAGGGAAAATTCGACATCCCGGAGGCTGCGGCGTGGAGCCACGTGCAGCAGTCTGAGCATTTGCTGAAGAAGAAGCAGCCGGAGGGCGCGCTGGCTGAGGCGCAGCAGGCGGTTTCGATTGCACCGGATAGCGTGAAGGCCCAGATGGCGCTTGGCGATGCTCTATCGGCGCTGGGCCGGAAGGACGAGGCCAAGGCGGCGTATGAGAAGGCTGCCGTTCTCGTGAAGACGATGGAGCCTGAGGCGCAGGAGGAGTGGGTTCCGAGGGTGGAGGAGAAGATCGCCGGATTGTGAGTTGATGGTCTTGGGATAGCAGGGTTTGGGTGAAAAGAACAGGCAAAGGCACGTGCAAGGCGAAGACAACGTCGCGGTTTATGGATTGGCTGCGGCGGTGTGGAGGGCCAGGCGGATCATGGTGAATTCGGCGGGCTTGGTGGGGGCGAAGCCTACGAGGAGATTGGCGATGCTGTGGTCGATGTCGACCTGGGTGGTGGTGGTTCGGTCACACTTCACGAAGAAGGCTTGTGATGGGGAGTTTCCCATGAGCTTGCCCTCGGCGAAGAGGCCCATCATGTAATTGGTGGCCGCGATGCGGATCGCTGACCAGAGGGGTTCGGCGTTGGGTTGGGATGGCGTCCAGGAGAGGGAGGCCGTGAGGTGCAGCTGGATGGTGAATTCGAGCGGTTGGGGAGGCAGAAGAGATATGGGCGTCTGGAGGGAATGGAGTGTAACGGACATGGCGTTTCTCCTGGAGTGCAGACCCTTTTGTTGAAAGATAGAGTATGCCCCAAATGTGCTATTGAAAAGAGGAAAGACGGAGTGACTGGATTGGTTCGGGTGGTTTGAGACGAAGACAAAGACAAATGTTTAGCGAGGGGGCGGTGTGGGTCGGGAAGCGGGTTTCTCCGCTACGCTGCTCACAAAAGCGTGAGCAGCTCCAGTCGAAATGACAAATTTGGGGTTTGGGAGAGAGGAAACAAGCAACAACAGAAGCGGATCGCCCATTCGGCTTCGCTCGGGGCAGGCTTTTGGGGATGACAAACGAGAAAGGCAACTGCAGGAAGACTCGTCAGGCTTCGGAGGTTTCTTCGTAGGGTAGGAAGAGGCTGAAGATGGTGCCGTGGTGGATGGGGTGCTCGGTGCTGCGGAGGTTGAGGCGGCCCTGGTGGCGGTTGACGATGTCGGTGGAGATCCAGAGGCCGAGGCCGGTGCCGTTGAGGTCCTTGGTGGTGAAGAATGGCTCGAAGATGCGGGCGCGGACGGCGGGAGACATGCCGTGGCCTGTGTCGGCGATGGTGATGCGGACGCCTTTGCGACCGGTGGGGTGGTCGGTGGCGTCGTGGGCGCGGATGATGAGGCGGCCTCCGCTTTGACGCATGGCGTCGATGGCGTTGGCGATGAGGTTGTTGAGGACCTGGCGGATGTCGTTTTCGAAACAGTGGAGAGTGCTGTCGGTCTCGTAGGTGGCTTCGACGGTGATGCCGGAGTTGGCGAGGCGGCCCTGGTAGAGGTTGATGACGGCCTCGACCAGTTCGGCTGCGGTGACATCGGTGGCGCGGACGGCCTGGCGGTGGAAACGGAGGGTCTGGGTGGCGATCTGGCAGACGCGGGAGAGCTCGCTCTGTGCGGTGTTGACGTAGTCGGCTACGTCAGAAGGGAGGGCTTCGGCGGTGGCGATGAGGTAGAGGAGGTTGGTGATGGCTTCGAGGGGATTGTTGATCTCGTGCGAGATGGAACTGGCCAGGCGGCCGACGGCGGCGAGCTTCTCGCTCTGCATGAGGGCGGCTTCGGCTTTGCGTTGGTTCGTGATCTCGAGGACGACGGCGGCGATGGCTTCGACGTGTCCGTCGGCGTTGTAGAGGGGGGAGTAGCTGACGTTCCAGCTGCGATGTTCGCCGGGGCGGGAGGGGAGTTCGCCTTCGAGGAGATGATTGCGGACGGGATGGCCAGCGGCGACGTGTTGGAAGAGTTGGGGGAGGCCTTTGAGGGGAGCGATCTCGGTGATGCGGCGGCCGATGATCTGGTCTTTGGGTAGGCCGATGGTTTCGGCCTGGCGGGTGTTGACGCGGATGTAACGGAACTCGACGGGGTCGAAGAGGGCGAGGCCGACGGGTGCGGTTTCGTAGATGGTCTCGAGTTCGGCGCGTTGGCGTTCGGTCTCTTCCTGGCGCTGCTGGAGCATCTCGGCGAAGGTCTTGCGGTCGTCGATGTCGATGTTGACGCCGAGCCAGTGGAGGATGTTGCCATGGTCGTCGCGGACAGGCTGGGCCCGGACCCACCACCAGCGGGCACGGCCGTCGCGGGCGCGGATCATGCGGGCTTCGATGTCGTAGTCGACGCCGGTGGTGACGGAGCGGGACCATCGCTCGACGACGCGGGCGCGGTCGTCGGGATGAAAGGCTTTGATCCAGGTTTCGCCTTCGAGATCGTCTGGTGTGAAGCCGAGGTAGTCGAGGAGGCCCTGGTTGGCGTAGGTGAGCTGACCGTCGGGCGAGCCCATCCAGATGGCTTGGGGATTGAGGTCTGCGAGGATGCGGTAGCGGGCCTCGCTGGTGATGAGGGCGTCCTCGTTGTGCTTGCGGTCGGTGATGTCAATGCTGAGGCCGCGCAGGCGGGTGGAGACACCATCGACCTTAACGGCGTGGCCCCGGCTTTCGACCCAGATGATGCTGCCATCGGCGGCGCGAAGGGGGCAGTCGACGACGATCATCTCGCCCGTGGCGATGGTCTTCGCGATGAGATCGTCGATGACCGGGACGTACTCGGGGAGGATGATTTTCGTGAAGGAATTGAGATCGGGAAGCACGGGGAGGGGATGGCCGAAGACAGGGTAGGAGCCGGGGCCGTAGGTGGCTTTGCCGGTTGCGATATCGATATCCCAGGTGGCGACGCGCGCGGTCTGCTGGACGGTGGTGAGCAACTCCTGCTGGAGGTGGAGTTCGTTGTAGGCGCGCCGACGCTCGGTGATGTTGCGGAAGAAGATGACGACGCCGTCGGTGGAGGGGCGGACCTGGATGGACAGCCACATGTTGAGTGGCGCGGGATAGTAGTCTTCGAAGTCGCCGGGGAGACCCTCGTACATGGCGCGGTTGAAGTGATAGAGGTAACCGCCTTGTTCGAGGCCTGCGGGGAACTCCTCGAAGATGTTTTTACCGATGAGATCGCCCTTGACGGCGAGCAGTTCGCGGGCGCGGCGGTTGAGGAAGGTGAAGTTGCCGGAGCGGTCTACGCTGGCGACGGCGTCGGTGGTGGCCTCGAGCACCTGCATGAGCTGGTTGGAGGCTGCGTCGCGGAGAAGCTCGGCGCCCTTGCGATCGGTGATATCGCGGAAGTAGACGGCGATGCCTTCGTCCATGGGGAAGACGTGGATATCGAGCCAGACATCGTACGGCTCGCAGAAGTATTCGATATGGGCGGGAACGCCGGACTGCATGACGGCGCGATAGGTTCGTTCGAGCTGTGTGCCCACCATCTCCGGAAAGAGCTCCCAATGGCTCTTATCGCTCAGATGGGAGGGCCTGATCCGGCTGATTCGGAAGGCTTCATCGTTTGCAAAGGTGATGCGCCACTCGCGGTCAAAGCAGACAATCGCTTCGGGCATCTGGCTGAGGAGGCGGGCCAGATAGTCGCGCCGGGCGTCTTCGGTGCGCCGGCCAGTGCTCTGCCGTTCGATGGACGGTTCGGCGTTGATGGTGGGCGAGTCAGGCATAAATCTAGCCTTCCGGTGTTGCACTATCTTACATAGAGAGAATAATTTTATTGCACCTTATCGCTTACAGGTGCGGACTCTAGCTGACCGACGCGGGCCTCAAGGGCCTGAAGGGTGGTAGAGAGAAAGGCGATCTCGGCCTCCATCCGGGCGATGCGTTCGAGGGAGGTGGGGTCGTCGGTGGAGCTCGCTGTCGGGCGCTGTTGCATGGTGGATAGCTCGGGTTGGCCGCCCAGGAGATGGGCGTGGCGGGATTCGCGCGAGCCGGGCTGGCGGGGGAGGATCGTGGTCAACGGGCCGGTCGCGTTGGGATTAGTGGGGTCGTCTTCAGCGGGTGGACGGGAGGCGAGGCGGTCGAGCGTGGACTGTACGGCGCCGATGTCGTCGAAGGTGTAAAGGCGGTCGGCGCGGCTGCGGAGTTCGCCCGGGGTCTGCGGGCCGCGCAGCATAAGGAGGCAGAGGACGGCGGTCTCGTCGCGGCGCAGATTCAGCACGGTGCGGATGCGGTGCTCGAATTTGGGGACGCGGCTGTCGTGCACGGTGGAGGTGAGGTTGAGGTCGGCGAGGGTGTGGAGCGCCTGGCGGACCTCATCTTCGGTGAGTTCGAGCACAGGGTCGCGGCTTGAGCGCTGGCTGCAGGCGTTCACAAGTGCGTTCAGCGAGAGCGGGTAGTTCTCCGGGGTGGTGATCTCTTTTTCGATAAGCGAGCCGAGGACGCGGATCTGGACGGGGTCGAGCTTCATATTTATAGGGTGCCACAAAGCGGTTTGGGGCGTGTCAAGGGAGCAGGTTGGCCGGTTTTTGGGCAAAGTGTGGCTCAAATGACACAAAAGTTACACTTGGATGGCAATTCGCGGGCGGTCTGGGAGGGTTGGTTCGATAAAATGGATAAGGCAAATGGCGGAAACTAAATCGCATTTGAGGTTTTGATTTGGTTTGCTGGATGGCCTTGGAGTGTGGATGCGTATCTCTTTCAAACGAAGCTTAGCCGTAGCCGTGACGACTGCGGCAGTGTTGTTCGGGTTTAGTGGCCTCTCGAAGGCGGCAGAGGATCATTCGACTACGTTGACGGGTGTGGGGGCGCAGTATCATCTGCGGCTGCATCATCTGCATACGGGCGAGAGCATCGATGTGGTCTATCGGGTGGGGGATACGTACATTCCGGAGGCGCTCGACAAGCTGAACCATTTCTTGCGCGACCATCGCACGCAGGACGTGAGCAGCTACGATCCGAAAGAGTTCGATGTGCTCCATGCGTTGATGGCCAAACTGGGCAAGCCGGATGGGGTGATTGATATCGTCTGTGGGTACCGGACGCCCTGGAGCAATGCGTTTTTGCGGCAGGGGCGAGCTTCGAGCGGTGTGGCTGAGCACAGTCAACATATGCTGGCCAAGGCGATCGACATTCGCGTTCCCGGCGTGGCTACGACGACGCTGCGGGATGCCGCGTTGAGCCTTCATGCCGGCGGGGTTGGGTACTATCCGGTGAACGAGTTTGTGCATGTGGATGTGGGGCCGGTGCGGCAGTGGTCTTATGGGCTGGCATCTCATCGCTCAGTGGCGCATGACTCGGTTCGGCCTGCGCGTTCATCTGTACGTGGAGCTACGGCGGGCGAGTAAGTTTTATTTGGGTTGGTGGAATGCCTCGGCTTTGGGCCGGGGCTTTTTGCTGTCCGATTACTTGCTATACTCCGCCGCATGGAGAGCTTGTCTGCGGAGATGCGTAGGGGCAGGTGGGGACTGGAGCGGGCTCAGGAGACGGCCCGCAGGATTCCAGGGGATAAGTCCGCGGTCAAAGCACTGGTGAGTGCAATGTTTGACGACGACCCGGAGTTGCGCAAGCGGGCCTCGGATGTGGCTCGGAGGATTACGGAGCGGGATGCGGCGCCTCTTGAACGTTATGCCGACGAGTTGGCCGGTCTGCTGGCGGAGGTGCCGCTGGAGGAGTCGCGGACGCGGTGGCATCTGGGACTGGTCGTGGCTCGGGTGGCGCATACGCGGGAACAGAGGCTAAGAGCTGCAAGACTGATGGAATTGCTGATGGAAGATGAGAGCAATGTGGCGCGGTGCTCGGCGGTGGAGGGGATTGCTTTGCTGGCGTGCCGGGAGGTCTCGCTGCGTGAGGTTGCAGAGGGCATGATGGAACGGGCGCTGCGTGAGGGGACACTGGCGATGAAGTGTCGGGCTCGGGAGGGGAAGCGACGGTTGGAAAAGGGATTAAGGGTGGGAGGGGGAATTTGAAGCGGCACAGGAGTTTTGGGATAAATGGCCTGATAGGTCGAACCCCTATGGGCTAGACTCGCGCTATGTCAAAGTGGCTTCTTCCAGTGGGACGCTCCTTTTATGCTTTCGGGCTGGCTTCGATTGGCCTGATGCACTTCTACTTCAGAGACTTTCCCGGAGTTATCATTCCGAATTTTCCTGCGTGGCTACCGCTCCGACTGTTGTGTGTGTACGTGGTGGGAGCGGCACTGACTGCAAGCGGAATCGCCATCTTTTTTGACCTGAAGGGAAGAAAGGTGGCGGCGTGGACTGGCGTTGCGCTTCTGGTGCTTGTTCTGATTGCGCATATCCCGAACCAGTTGCCGGGCGCGTATAGGGCGGTGCTGGGGGCGTGGACGAATACCATCAAAGAGCTTGCGTTGGCGGGTGGGGCGTGGATCGCGGCGATGTCGCTGCCGAAGGAAGGGGAGCTGCCTGGGTGGCTGGAGAAGGCGCTGCCGCTTGGGAGGTACTTCTTTGCTTTCCTGCTTATCGTCTTTGGCATCGACCACTTCGTCTATGCCCAGTTCGTCGCCATGCTTGTTCCGGGCTGGGTCGGTGCGCCGATGTTCTGGACGTACTTTGCTGCTGTGGCGCTGATCGCCGGAGGTTTGGGAATTGTGGTGAAGCGCTTTGCGTGGCTGGCCTCGCTGCTGGTGGGAGTGATGATCTTTCTCTGGGTGCCGATGCTGCATATCCCGCGGGCGATCGCCGATCCTTATACGAATGTGGGGAACGAGTGGGCGAGTGTGTTTGAGGCTACGGCCTTTAGCGGGGTGGCGTTGATGCTGGCAGCCCTATCCGCGTCGAACCGCTTTTCGATCTCGAAATAATTAAATCTGGATGACCTTTATAGTCATTATGACTAGAATGGTCACCAGGAGGGGCGACCAATGGGAACCTGGGGAATCGCTGAGGCAAAGGCGCATTTCAGCGATGTAGTGGCGAAGGCTATGACTGAGGGGCCACAGGAGATCACGAAGGGCGGTAAAGAGGCGGTCGTGTTGGTTTCGAAGAAGGAATGGGATGCTAGAGCGAGACCGAAGCAAAGTATGGCTGAGTTTCTTCTCAATTCTCCTTTGCGGGGTTCTGGAGTGAAGATTCCGAGTCGCGGCTGGAAGACCAGGCCGGTGAAGTTTTGAGCGTTCTTCTCGACACGAATGTCATATCGCAACTGGCCAAGGACGAGCCGCATCCGGCGGTTCTCGGATGGCTTGTCGAGGCTGCAGACGAAGACATGTACCTCAGTGTCATCACCGTGGAAGAGATACGGGAAGGCATTGAATTGATGCCGGCGGGTAAAAAGAAGAGACGTCTCGACCAGTGGCTGAGCGAAGAGGTCTTGCAGGATTACCGTGACCGAATCCTGCCGGTGACCCTCGAGATAGCCGATCTATGCGGTCGGATACTTGGCGGGAAGGAAACGAGAGGGTTTCATACTGAGACAAGCGATGCTTATATTGCTGCGACTGCACGAGTCCATGGATTCGCTCTGGCGACACTGAACCGGAAGCATTTTGAGCGGTTGGGTGTGGAGTTGGTCGAGTTTTAGCGATCCATGGCCTGCGAGGCAGGTTATCGAGGTTCGCCAACATTGGACTGAATGCTATCCGAGAAAGGTCCGCGCAGCGCTTCTTCTGCGCAAGGGTTCGCGGCGCGATGAATATTCGATACCTTGCCCGCGTAGGAAAAGGATGAAACGTTCAGCCTCATCTTTCGTTATGTTGCAAGCCATCTGGTAATAGCTTCCGACAGCAGCGAATGCCAATGTAGTGGTACTGGTATGCGGAAGGTGCCCAAATCCGAAGTCGTAGACCTCATCTCGATGAAAGAACTCAGACCTTACGGGCAGGCCCAAATAGGTAGTGGTGACGTGGATGTTTGTTGGGGAAAATCGAAATCGATAGTGACGGAGATCAAGAGCCAGGAAGATCGAGGCGATTAGCAGAACAAAACCGCATAACACGGTGAACATGATCAACATGAAACCCGTCAGTATGCTTATACGAGAGTTGCCTAAGAAGCGGCTGACGATGGCAAGCAGACTCGCTCCGCTAAAGAGACAAAGCAATCCCGCGATCGGCGATACCCATCTTACTTCGCGGTGAAAGACCACATGGAGACCATCTGAATGAGACTTACTTCTGTACTTCAACATAGTTGAGGCCACCTTTCGGTGGCCTCAGTTTACTTCAGTGTTGTAGGGCGATTAGTCGCCGGAGACGGTCTCTTCGACCTTCGGGGCGGGTGCGGGTGCGGGTGCGGCCTTGATCTCGCCGAGCGAGATGAAGCCAGGTACCTCCGCTTCCTTGAGGACTTCCTTGCGGTAGAGCTTGGCCATGCGGGCGTTTTCGGCGTCCTGCTTGATCTTCGCGTCGCGCGCCCGGATCTTCTCTTCGCGGGCGTTCTTGGCGATGCCGGACTTGTCGAAGGTGTCGTTCGCGGCAGCGTTGACATGGGCTTCGTTGAGGACCAGGTCGTACTTCTCCTGCTTCTCGATGCCCACCTTCTTGCCGCCAGCGAAGATCTCGTGACGGCCATGCTCCTCGTACCACTTGGTCAGCGTGGAGGTCATGTGCATCTTCTCGATGATGTTGCGCCAGCCCACGCCCGTGTTGTAGGCGCAGAAGCTGATCTCACCCTCTTGTGTGGCGTAGGGGATGATGCACTGCTCGGTGCGGCGGAAGTCGTAGTTGAAGAGGTCCTGGAACCACATGCCGGCGATGAAGAGGAAGTTCCAGCGGTCGGCGCGGCGCTTGTTGATGTCGTCCATGGTGCGGTCGGCAGTGACCTTGCCGTAGTTCTTGCCGGTGGCGCCGAAGCACTTATCGAACTTCTGCAGCAGGTCCATGATCTTGAAGTGCGTGGGAGCCTTGGTGGGGTCGTAGTTGCGCAGCAGCGCGAGCGAGACACCGAGGATCGAGAGGAACTTGCCGCGGGCGGCGTCGTTGATCTTGGCGACGTCCTTGGCGAGCTGCACAGCGTCGAGGAACGCGGTGACGGGAACAGCTTCCTTGGTCTCCTTGTCGATCATCAGCGCCATGCCGATGCCGCAGTTCGGGTGGCAACCGCAGGAGAGCTGGCCCCAGTCGTGGTCCGGTCCGTGAACGAGGTCGGCCCAGTCGGAGAAGGTGGACATGAAGGAGATGGGGAACCAGTCGCGGGTGCTCTCGCCGAGGCCGGTCTGGTTGCGGATGTCGTGCGCGAGGTGCGACAGCGTATAGCGCTGTGCGTGACGGCGCTCGTCGGAGACCTCTTCGTCGCGGCCCGTGAAGCTGACCGGCTGGAAGGAGAGGAAGTTGATCTTCTTGGGGTTGTCGAGAGCGAACTCGATGATGCGGCCGACCTGCTCGTTGTTGATGCCGTTGACGATCGTCGTTACGGGGACGATGTCGACGCCGGCTTCGTGCAGGTTGTGGATGGCCTGGAGCTTCACGTCGAACGCGTTGCCGACCTTGCGGTGCGAGTTGGCGGCGTTGCCGATACCGTCGAACTGCAGGTAGGCGTAGCGGAGACCGGCTTCAGCAGCGGCCTTGGCGAACTCCTTGGACTTGGCGAACTCGATGCCGTTGGTCGCGGCCTGCACGGAGTTGTAACCAACCTTGCGGGAGTAGGCGACAGCGTCGAGGAAGTAGGGGCTGAGCGTCGGCTCGCCACCGGAGAACTGTACGCTCATCTGACGACGCGGCTTGATGGTGATGGCGTTGTCGAGCATGGTCTTGATCTCGTCCCACGTGAGCTCGTGGACGAAGCCGACCTGGTTGGCATCCATGAAGCAGGGGTCGCACATCATGTTGCAGCGGTTGGTGAGGTCGATAGTGAGAACCGAGCCGCGGCCGTGGGTGACGGTGGACGTGCCGTGGTTGTGGAGCTTCTCGTCGTTGTGGGCGCGGATGTCGCGGCCGGGGAAGACGTCTTCGAGGTGCTTCATCATTGGCGGGTCGATGGACATGAGGTCCTCGAAGTGGCCGTGGATGGGGCAGTCCTTGACCATCAGGATCTGGCCGTCGCGCTCGATGATCTGGGCCTTGATCTCGCCGACCTTCTCGTTGAGCAGGATCTCGTGGGGCAGCTTGCCGTCGACGATCTGCTGGCGGATCTCAGGAATACACTTGGGGCAAAGGGAGTCGGTGGTACGTGGCCAGCCTAGTGGGGGCTTCTCTTTCTGGTAGCTCTTAAGGAGGGGCTTATCGCTCCACTTGGGGGTAAAGCTGGCGTTGGGGCTGATGGAGTTCAGCTTGTTGAAGACTGCCCATCCTGCCTTCGCTCCGTAGGTGAGAGCCTTTTCGGCTAACTTCGCTGTCTTTGCCATGTGTTTCCGTCTCCTCAGATTTTTCTAATTCAAAACTTGTAAGTGGCCCCGGCCGTATCCGCGCTTGGAAGCACCCTGATTCAGGCCCAACCGCAATTCCATAAATAGAGGCAGCGCAATGGCTTGGAGTCCTTATTAAGAGTACGCAGCTGGACCCGCAGATCGAAGCACGGACAATCGAATGGTGAAATTCTGCATTGAACGGTAAAGAGTTATGGCTGAGTGGGGTGACCGAAAAAAGGTGCAGAAAATGATCGTGGGGTCCATCACCCATACTGGTTAGGCGATGATGTCAGGGCAGGCCATTGGAGTTAGCGGCGATATTATTCAGAAACTGCTGTATAAAGATGACGCGGATACGCACATGTTTTGCGACGTCCGGTAGAAATTCGGCGAGCAGGTTATTGGTCGGATCGATGAGCATAGCCGATAGAGGATTCGCTTCGCGGTAGAAACACCGTCAGATTCGATACCCGGTACATACAGATTGCTGATCTCTGCATTGATGGGGTATTCCAGCAAAGTGCCATAGTTGGGCATAGGGCTGCCGTCATCGTGGCGAGAGATGAAGGTCCGTGAGATGGAGTAGACAAGGCGTTTTTTGAACGGCCGATCGGGCATCCGATAATAGCGCGGGTCCTGATGCATGATGGAGGGGACGGCGAAGGTTCCGAAGAACTCGGCCGTGGCGTCCTGGAAGAGGCTGACGCCAGCGTTCTTGCCCCAGCCTTTGAGGCCCGGACCGTACGCCGAATGGGGGTCGACGGCAGTGCTTATGGCGGAGATGCCGGCGATCGTGGCAAGGTTTCCCGGATCCGCTACATCATGCAATGCCAGATAGCCCTTTTGCTGCCAGGTAAGGGGAATGACAACATTGGTCGACAGGAAAAGCTGGTAGGGGTAGACCAGTTCACTGCAGGGGTGGGGTTTCTCCGCCTGCGCGCTTCGGATCAAATAAATGAAGCCCATTGCTTTCTTAGTGCGTTGCAGGAGGGTTCGACTTGCCGCTTGCTTTCAGGGAGGCTTCGCCCACCACAACGACGTTGTCTTGATTCAGGGCGACCGCGCTCGGGGCGTCAGGCAGGTTGTTCGAGGTGGAGGGAGAAGAGGAAGCTGTGGCTGCAGGCGTCGCGTCAGATGATGGCGCAGGCGTTTGCGCCTTAGCCATTTCCCATGAAAACAGCAAACCCAATATCAAAGCCCAGCGCATTTGCCCGCAGCTCTCCCTATCTCAGTCTAATAGCCCAAAATCAGGGAGGATCACTTGCCACCCGCGAGGTGCAGGGATTGGATGATATCGCCGCCGAACTCGCTGATCAGATTGCTGATTGCCGCGCCGCCTAGCGAGGTGCCGAATGTCGAGGCAACCTGGCCCCCGCTCGTATTCTCCTCTGGATAGTAGGTCACGCTCAGTCCCGATGACCCCGCCGTACCCATGATAAAAGCGTAGTTCGGGATGTTGCGGCCGCTGTCGGTCTTGCCGATGATTGGACGAGTGCCAGCGTAGATCGCACGATTGATAAATTTGTGGCCTTTGCCGAGCTGATAGTAGCGCGTATCCTGATGAAAGACAGGCGCCAGGATGGAGTCGGTGAAGATCCCCCTGCTGGCGGCTAGCGCTGCCGACGCTCCCAGGCGCTGGGCAAAGGCTCTGCCGTTCGAGCCATAGTTCGGACTTCCGTTGATCAGCTGGGCCCAACCTGCGGAGAAGACCCAACCAATCATGGAATACGGAGTCACGGCTTCACGCAAACCCATCACAACCTTGTCACTGGCCGCTTGAGGGGGTGCGATTTGATGCGCCGCAATAAGCTTTACGCGAGGCGACACAGTCGGCCCGGCAGCCACCACAGCCTGGCCGTCTAAGCCGACGGGATCGTCCGGCGTCGCGCTGCTGGAACTGGCGAGGACTGCTCCTGGGGAGTCTGGAAGTACAGGAGGATCGGGCAAAGTCAGCAGCGCCTCTGTGTTGGCTGGGGATTCGGCAGTCTGCTGTGCCACGGTAAAGGGAACCATTGCTCCGAACAACGTGAGCGTCAGGATGACAGAACGCCTCGCTGTAGAAACTTGCGAAGAGAGAACCGAATGTACCTTGGCCAAGAGAACACCTCGACTTCCCGGTTCGCATATGCCTCAGGCAAGCGAATCTGGCAGTGCGCTTCTATTTGGATGGCGCCCTGTGCCTTATCTATATAAGGACGCATTTCGGTGGTACCAAGTTGTATTCGCTTTGTGTGGTTGATCTTACGCTCAAATTCGTTACCAGAAGAGCACTATGGGGCAAAATAGCATGCAATTGCATTGACCAGGCGTTTTCCTCGTCCCGATAATTGACTGTGGAGAGGTCCGCGTATGTCGAGCGAAGCACCGAAACGCCCATGGGAGCAGCGTTTGCACGAGGCTGGAACTCGCGTGGAAGAGGATCTGCGCACGGTCATTAACTACATCAACGATGAGGTGGTGCCCGACGTCCGCCGAAATGGTTCTCAGGCCCTGCGTGCTGCCGCCGCCGAGCTGCAACGTCTCGCCCAGCGAATGGACGAGCGCGCCGGCCGGACCCCGCCGCCTCCTAAGGACACGCCGAAGCCGTGAGCCGCGCCCGCCTCGCATACGCCGCTGGACTGACGGCGCTTGCGCTCGCGGCCTCCGGCTGTCACAAGAAGACGACGCAGGCGTACCATCCGCCGCCACCGCCTGCCACGACCTCAGCATCGAGTGCGCATAGTAAAAATACACACTCGGGAGCTCAGGGGTCTGATACGTCCGCGTCATCAGGGACAGCGAAATCTCTGCCCTCACCTCCGCCCGATACTCACGGCAAACCGATTCTGACCGAGGTCGGCATGGCGAGCTGGTACGGGCCGCCTTACGCTGGGCGCAAGGGAGCCGACGGCACCGTCTACGACCAGAACGCCATGACTGCGGCTCATTTGACGCTGCCGTTGGGGACGACGGTTCGAGTCACCAACCTCACGACGAACCAGTCGGCCATCGTGCGCATCACCGACCGCGGACCCTTCGTCCATGGCCGCATCATCGATCTGTCGCTGGCCGCGGCGAAGGCCACGGGCCTCTATCGCATGGGCGTCGCCAAGGTTCGCGTGGAAGCCTACGCCGCGCCCGTTCGCCCGAACGCCACCCCTGGCGGACGCTGGTGCGTGCAGATCGGGGCCTTCCCCAACGAAGAAGATGCGATCCAGCTAAAGAACCACCTGATGCGCAAATACGCGACGGCCAAGGTGATCGAGTTTGCCGGGCCCACGGGGCACTGGGTGCGAATCAATCCGCAGCAGCCGGATAAGGCCCACGCCACCGAAGTCGCCGACGGCATTCATGTACCCGACGCCGAGCCCTACGTCATCCGCACCGACTAGACGGTCTGGTGGTGATCGGAGCGCGGGTCAAGAATACAATGGGGAGCGTCCTTACCTGTCTTCTCGAGGAGGACAGCGAGTGGGTTCGCCGGTCGTGTGGTGCAACCAGCCAGACAATGACTCATTTTCAGGCCCCGTACAGCAACACCAGGCCCCGTCAAATCAACAATTCCTCTGACACGAAAATCGACAACACGTGACAGCTATTGGCGACTACTTCCAACAGGGAGATTCCAATGAAGGCCATACGAATATTGTTTGTTTTGGCCACGGCTCTGTCGGCGTACGGGCAGCAGAAAGGGCCGGTGACGCCATCCCATACGAGTCAGAATTCGTTGGACTGGGCGGGTGTTTACGAGGGAGTTCTGCCCTGCGCAGATTGTCCCGGCATCAAGACCACGCTGACGCTCAACCGCGACGGCACCTACGAACTCGTAACGCAGTATCTGGAACGGTCAGTCGCGGCGCGGACTATCCGAGGGCGATTCACATGGCAGGCAAGTGGTAACGCCATTACTCTCGATGAGCAGGGTGGCGGGCAACAGTATTCTGTTGGCGAAGGTCGATTAGCTTTGCTCTACCGCGATGGTGGACCTCCGGCGGTGCTGACGCTCGTTCCGCAATCGAGTGCAGGCGATAACCTGCCGCAGAGACTTGAACGCTATAGCTGGACTCTTGAGTCTGCAACCGATAGCCAGAATCGTCGCGTGGAGATGCTGCCGCCCGGCAAAGACCATCCGGTCACGCTCAGCTTTTCCGGCAACAGGCTCAGCATGCAAGGTCCCTGCAACCGAATCATTGCTGGATATCAGATAAATTCCGTCCGCCAACTTATCGTAAGAGGCGGACCAGCCTCCACGATGATGGCCTGCGATCCTGCGTTGATGCGCGCCGATACCGCGCTTTCCGGCATACTGGCCAAACCACTGAATATCGAGATAGACAATGGTCCATCACCGCGGCTGCGGCTGCGATCGGCGTCGAACGATACGCTGACATTTACCGGCCAGGCGACGGCGGAGGCCCTTTACGGACCCGGGACCCGCATCTTTCTCGAGGTCGCGGCCCAACAGGTTAACTGCGAACATCCACCGGCGCCTCAGACACGTTGTCTCCAGGTCCGCGAGCGGCGCTTTGACGAGCAGGGCCTTCCCGTCGGAACACCCGGAGAATGGCAGCCTTTTCACGAAAATATTGAAGGCTACACTCATACGGAAGGCATACGCAATGTGCTACGGGTCAAGCGCTTCGATCGCAACCCGGCGCCTGCGGGTGCCTCCTCGACTCTGTATGTATTGGATCTGATCGTCGAATCGGAGCTTGTGAACCGGTAGCCGAGAAGGAGGGGCGAATTGATCTCACGAAGAGCTGCTTTGCGGGTGCTGTTTGTCATCTCGATAGTGATTCTTGTGGTTGACCTCTTGTTGGGGCCGATTCCGCAGCCGCAGTCGTACCACATGTTCGCTGACCAGCGGAGTTTTCTAGGCATCCCTAATTTCAATGATGTCGTTTCCAACGTACCCTTCGCCATCGTTGGAGTGTGGGGCCTGGTATTTTTGTTGCGATTGAACCCCGGGCAGCTCTCACAACACTTTATCGACAGGCGGGAACGCTGGTTCTACCTGATTATTTTTTTCGGAGTGCTGCTCACTGCATTCGGTTCCTCGTACTATCACCTGAAGCCAGACAACGCACGGCTGGTGTGGGACAGATTGCCAATGACGATCGTGTTCATGTCGCTGGTGGCAGCGCTCATCGCGGAGCGCATCAATCTACGCGTTGGCCTATGGTTGCTGCCAGTACTTCTGCTCATAGGCGCCGGCAGCGTATGGCAGTGGCATATGAGCGAACTGCGCGGAGCCGGTGATTTGCGTTTTTACGCCACGGTGCAAACGTATTCGATCCTGTTTCTGTTTATGGCACTTCTCTTTCCGCCGCGCTACACCTTCGGATCAGACTTAGTGGTGGTCGCGGGGTTCTATATTCTCGCGAAGGTTCTGGAGACCTTTGACAAACAGGTTTTCAGCCTGGGAAACATCGTCAGCGGCCACACCCTGAAACATCTCGCAGCCGCACTCGCTGGCTACTGGATCCTGCGAATGATACAGAGGCGCCGGCCAATCGCGGACGAACTGCAAAGCGAACACAACAGGGACTAGTCTTCGAGTCCGTTTAGCGACGGCATATTCAATCACTATTCAGATCCCCCGGCGACCTTCCGCGTCAGAATCGACTCCACATTGTTCTTGTCCACCAGCGCAACTCCTGTGTCGATCAGCGCTGGAAAGGGAGAAAATGGATCCAGCGCAAAGTCGGCCACCAGCGGTTTTACCGGATAGTGATAGATATCATCCAGCGCCTTGAGTCCAAGAAACGCCATCGTGTAAGGCTTTTGAGAAACAGTTGAGTCGATGACTCCGTCTTTGATCATCTGTAACGTAGTCTGATCGGTATCCATGGCCACTACCAGTCTTCCCGCATCTCCCTTGGCCTTGGCCCGCTTCACTGCCTCGCCCACATCTCTGCCGGAAGCGGATTCCAGAGAGATAAATGCATCGATCTTTGCCGGCCCCGTCCTTCCCAGATACTCCTCGGCCTTGTCGAAAGCTGAGTTCGACTCTCCTTTGATGTCAAACACCTCCACAATCTTGATCCCTGGATAACTAGAGAACACGTCCCTATAACCCTTCAGCCGCTCATCCAGATTCGGCTGTCCCGGATTGGTGAAGAACACGACATTCCCCTTGCCATTCAGCTGCGCTGCCACACGATGACCACCCAGCCTACCTGCCTCAAGATTATTTGTGCCGATAAAGTACAGCCGCTTACTCTCCGGCGCGTCCGAGTCCATCGTAATCACCGGAATCCCCGCCGCCAGCGCCGCGTCGATCTCCGGAGTCAGTAACTGGGAATTCGCCACTGATACAAGAATCCCAGCAGGCTTTAGTGCTACTGCCTTGCGAAACTCTTCCACTTCCGCCTGAGGATCAAACGTCGCCGGTCCGCGCACATCCGTCGTAACTCCAAACTTGGCCCCGGATGTCTGGAACCCCTCAGCGGCTGTCTTCCAGTACGGCAGGCTGGTGTTTGTAGCAATAAGGTAGTAGCGCTCGCTCTTGCTGTGACGCGTGCATCCTTCCAAAAGCGGAAGCACCGCCATGACCACTAAGATGACGCTCTTGCTCCACATGCTCATCGTCAACCTCCAACGAGACATGCTGTCCGAATCGTCCGGGCCCCGATAATCGGGCAGCAGCGCAGGTTTATTCCCCGCGGATGCAAGATATTACTCCTGTTGCAGCAGTGCTGGCACTAGGTTCCACTAAAATTAGTGAAGAATGGTTCTTCCCTTCGTCCGTGAAATCCTCGCGGACCTTGAACACTCTGAAGCCTTCGAGCGTGTCCGCCGCCATCTGAGCGGAGGCACGGGTCGCCGTCGTGTGTCCGGACTCACCGCAACCGCCCGCGCCCTCTACCTCCCCTACTTCGTCCGAGCCGCCGCGGCCCCGTCGGTCATCATCGTCCCCGACAACAAGGCCGCCGAGGCTCTCCACGCCGCTGTCCTCGCCGCCTGCGAGCTCACAGGAGCCCTTTCAGCCGAAGCTGTCCTACGCCTCCCGGCCCATGATGTCCTACCATTCGAAAACCTCTCTGCCCACTCCGAGATTCAGGAGACCCGCGCTGCCACCCTCTGGAAGATAAGCCACCCCTCCAACTCTCCCCGCCTCATCATCGCTCCCGTAGAAGCAGCCTGCATGAGGCTCTTCTCCCGCGACTATTACCGCGCCCTTGCCCTCCATCTTCGCGTCGGCGAAGAGCACCTTCCCGACATGCTCGTCGAGCACCTTCTTTCTGTCGGTTACACCCGCGTCGATGTCGTTGAGATGCCCGGCCAGGTCACCATCCGAGGCGGCATCATCGATGTCTACTCCCCTGAACAGGACCGCCCCGTCCGCATCGACTTCTTCGGCGACGAGATCGAATCGATCCGCAAGTTCGATCCCGAGACCCAGCGCTCCGCATCATCGCTCGACGACGCTCTCCTTCTCCCGCTGACAGAAACCCCCGTCACCGAAAAGCTCCTGTCCGCGATCAACGCCCGCCTCACCCGCGCAGGCGTAGCAGGAGCAGCGCTCGAGGGCGGAGAAGAGCCTGTCGAACTCCAGACCCACATCGCCACGCGCACCGGCGAAGCTACAGTCTTTCCTGGCTGGGAGTTCTTCGCACCTGTCGCCGGAGCAAATCAAACACTGCTCGATTTACTCGGCTCCTCAACTCGCGTCTTCATCGAAGAGCCCGCCATGGTCAAGAATCAGGGCGAGCGCTGGTGGAACAAGGTCGAGCAGCGTCACGACCGCTCCGGCATCGGCAACCTTGTTCGTCCCGAAGACATCTACCTCTCTCCCTGGGATCTCGACGACCGGCTGCGACGTTTTACCGGCTGCGAGCTCGATCAACTCGGCGCAGTGGACATCCTCGATGTCGACCGCAGCGATCTCTCCGAAGTAGACTTTGCAACTCGCCCCACGCAACGTTTCCACGGATCGATACCAGCGTTGATCGACGCTCTCAGCGCGCTCATGAAGCAGGACGCGCGTATCCTGCTCACCGCGCCGAACCAGGGCGAGGTCGAGCGTCTCGCCGGCCTGCTTCAGGAGTACCATCTGCCCTATCGCCTTGGCTCTCGCAGCGAGGCACACGGCAGCTCGACGGTCTACAGCGAGTCCAGTTACCTGGCCGGAGACCTCCGCACTCCAGTCATCGTCAAGACACCCATCGCTGCCGGCGTCCAGATACTCGACCTCGACAAGACCACCGCCAGCCAGATCGTCATCTTCGGCGCACAGGATCTCTCGGACGAAGCGGACATCTCTGCTCGCCCCATTCGCCGAAGCAAATCCAAGACCGCTGCCTTCATCTCCGACTTCCGCGACCTCGCCGTCGGAGACTACGTCGTCCACGTCGAGCACGGCATCGCACAATACTGCGGCCTGCGCGTCATCGAAGAGAATGATGCTCCGCCGCTCGAGCTGATGATCCTCGAGTTCGCCGACGAGGCAAAGCTCTACGTTCCGCTCACGCGCCTCGACCTCATTCAGAAATATCGCTCGACGGACACCGGCCCCGCACCGCAGCTCAACAAGCTGGGCAGTCCGTCGTGGCAAAAGACCAAGGCGCGGGTCAAGAAGGCGATGGCCGACATGACCGCCGAGCTGCTCAAGCTCTACGCCCAACGCGAGTCGGTGCAGGGAACACCCTTCTCGCCCGACACCAACATGCAGCGCGAGTTCGAAGACGCCTTCGACTTCAACGAAACCGACGACCAACTGACTGCCATTGCCGACATCAAGCGCGACATGGAGTCCACACAGCCGATGGACCGCCTGCTCTGCGGCGACGTTGGCTATGGCAAAACCGAAGTCGCCATGCGAGCAGCTTTCAAGGCCGTCCAGGACTCAAAGCAGGTTGCCGTCCTTACTCCGACAACAGTGCTCTCCTTCCAGCACTACGAATCCTTCAAACGCCGCTTCGCCAACTTCCCCGTAAACGTCGAGATGATCTCGCGCTTCCGCACCCCAAAGGAGCAGAAGGAGATCCTCGAGAAGGTGGAGCAGGGCAAAGTCGATATCCTCATCGGCACTCACAGACTCTTATCGAAAGACCTTAAGTTTCAGGATCTCGGTCTGCTCGTCGTCGATGAGGAGCAGCGGTTCGGCGTTCGCCACAAAGAGCGTCTCAAGCAGATGCGAACCGCCATCGACGTGCTCGCAATGTCCGCTACACCAATTCCGCGCACGCTGCATATGTCGCTCGTTGGCCTGCGCGATATGTCGGTGATCGAGACCCCGCCAAAAGATCGCATGGCGATTCAAACGATCGTGGCCAAGTTCGACGAGAAGCTTGTCCGCACAGCAATCGAGATGGAGCTTGAGCGAGGCGGTCAGATCTACTTTGTCCACAATCGTGTTGAGACAATCTACGATCTCGCCTCAAAGATCCGCGAACTTGTCCCCCAGGCGCGCATCGTCATCGGCCACGGACAGCTTCCAGAGGCAGAACTTGAGCGCGTGATGCTTGCATTCATGAACCATGAGTACGATGTGCTCGTCGCGACCAGCATCATCGAGAACGGCCTCGACATTCCGCTGGCAAACACGATCATCATCAATCGCGCGGACCGCCACGGGCTCTCAGAGTTGTATCAACTCCGCGGACGTGTGGGCCGCAGTAATCGTCGCGCTTACAGCTATCTCCTGATTCCGCCTGAGACCGAGCTCACGGAGATTGCTCGCCGGAGACTGGCGGCACTGAAGGAGTTCTCTGACCTGGGCGCTGGATTCAAAATCGCAGCGCTCGATCTGGAGCTGCGCGGCGCAGGGAACATGCTCGGCGGAGAGCAATCTGGCCATATCGAGGCCATCGGCTTCGAGCTTTACACCACCATGCTCGAAGAGGCCGTACGCAAGATGAAGGGCGAAGAAGACAAGCCTGCTCACGCGACTACGGTTCTCAATCTCGGCATCAGCGTTCGCATCGACTCGGACTACATTCCCGAAGAGAACCAACGGTTGCGCATGTATAAACGCATCGCAGGGGCCGAAGACTACGCGACGCTCGCCGACGTTCGCGCCGAGTTGCAGGATCGCTACGGTACGCCACCAGAGTCGGTACTGAACCTGCTGGCGGCGGGCGAAATTCGGCTTCACTGCCAGCAACTAGGCATCGCGCAGATCGATCGTAAACGCACTCAGATCGAACAGAACAAGCTCAAGACGTTCGTCGAGATGCTTCACATCAAATTCGCCGAGCGCAATAACAACGGCGCCTCCGATGTTCGTTCCATCGATCCCGGGGTTTTGATGAAGCTCGTCAGCCGGAATACGAAACGCGGCGCGCAGTTCACTCCGCAGGGCGTCTTGCGCTGGCCGCTAACTTCCGCCAAAGCCGAAGACGTGCTCGCCGAAACCCGCGCCCTCCTCGACGCTTTGGACGCGAAATGAGCAGGGAAGTCGAGACATCGAGATAGCCGCACTCACTCCTTGTCATACACCGTCTTCGTATCAAACTCCCCCGCACTCATCGACACATGCGTCGCCTTCCGCAGCACCTTCCCGTCCACTGAAAGCGAGTAGCTAGCCTTCAGCGTCCCTTCTTCGCCCTGAAAGCTGACCTTCTCCGTAACCACCAGCACTGCCCCCTGCCACTCCCCCTTCACGCTCACCACCCGAAACGGGGCATCATCAGCAAACGATCCCGTCGCCAGCGGCATCTCCGCCCCGCCCACCTGAAACCGCAGCGTGTAATGCTGCCTACCCTGCTCCCGCTCGAGCGTAATCTCAATTGCGAACTCATCGCCGGCCTGCTTCACTACCTCACTCTGCCGGATCGGCGGAGGCGCGCCGCCAAAGTCGCTCTGCGCCGCATTCAGCTTCCACGTCCCGTTCAGGTCAGGCCTCGACGCGGCACGCGCCCGACCCTGCGCCCACCCCATCGTGACTGCTCCAACCAGTAATGCCACCAGCCAGGCCTTCTTTCTCATTGACATTCTCCACAACTAGGTTATACTTGACACTGTCATGAATGACATAATAATTTTGAGTCTACTACTCGAGGGTCCCAAGCATGGATACCGCCTCAAACAGGACGCCGCCATGTTCGCAGAGCAGCAGCAACTCCACAACAACACTATCTACCCGCTTCTCAAACGCTTCCTCAAAAGCGGCTGGATCACCCAGCAGCAAGCCGACGGGGAACGTGGCCAGACGCGTCTCCTCTACGCCCTCACCAAGGCTGGTAGGCAAGCCCTCATCGATAAGCTCGCCGCCTTCTCCGACGCAGACGTTATCAACCCGCATGCCTTCCGTCTACGAGTTGGCCTCTTCGGTCTACTCGACACTCCAACCCGCCAGCGCATCCTAACCCTCCGCGACGAACACCTCGCCGGCCGTCTCGACCGCATCCGCCAGATCGCCAAAGCTCACATCGTCGAAGGCTGGGCCGTCAGCACCATGAACCACGTCACCAAGGAGCTTCAACTCGAACGCAAGTGGATCGCCCAGCTCATGATCCAAATCTAAACCCCCTCCAGATAAGGAGATAACTACGATGCCATCCCTGACCCTGTGGAGCGAAACCAACAGCCTCTGGCTCCTCTTCACCGTCTACTTCTTCGCGAGCATGCGTCGCGTCCAGGTCAAGCGCTCGATCCCGCTGCCGTCGCTTGAACGCATCTGCCTCCTTCTCGCCGCTGCCCTCGTCTTCTTTCCCCGCACTCATATCTCCTTCCTGACCACTCGCTTCCACTCGAGCCGCGCTATAGCTATCGCCGGTCTCATCCTGACGATCATCGGCCTTGCCTTCGCCGCCTGGGCCCGCGACGTCCTGGGCCGCAACTGGAGCGGCCGCGTGATCATCCAGGTCAATCATCAACTCATCACCGCGGGTCCATACGCCTATGTCCGACACCCGCTCTACACCGGTCTCATCACCGCTTTCGCCGGTACGGCACTTGTCTCCGGCGACTATGGCTCCCTCCTCGGCTTCATCATCGCCGTTAGTACCTTCCGCCTCAAAGCACGCCGCGAAGAGCAGCTCCTCGAATCTGAGTTCGGCGCCACCTACTCAATCTACCGCGCCCACACTGGCGGCATCCTGCCCCGGATCGCTCATATCTAGCGGCGGCCTCAACGAGTCGCGACCCGTTTCGCGCGATTGAAGCGGGTCACACGGCCCTTAACCATCTACCAACTGCCGCCGCCACCTGCTACCATGTGCTCTCTTCCTGCACGCCTTCGGTCAGCATCACCTGGAGGGAGCCACAGCATGCCTGACAAGATTGAACCCTACGACATCGCGTACGAAAATTACGCCTCTGAGCTCTATCGCCAGATTCGTCTCGACACCTACGGCAACGATCTTGGCCAGACCAGCTGGGTCGGCCCATACGAGTCCAACCACATCCCCAACCAGCTCAAGCTCAATCAGGACTCCAACGTCCTCGAACTCGGCTGCGGCTCCGGCGGTTACGCCATCTATCTCGCCGAAAGAGTCGCCTGCCGCGTCACCGGCCTCGATATCAACGCTCAGGCCATCCGCAACGCCAACCGTCTCGCCCGCGCCAAAGACATGCTCCCCCTCGTGCGTTTTGTGCGTGCCGACATCTCCCAAAGACTTCCCTACGACGCCGCCGTCTTCGATGCCATCTTCGCCAACGATGTCTTCTGCCACATTCCCAGTCGGTTCGCGCTGCTGGCCGAGGCCTTCCGCGTTCTGAAGCCCGGCGGCCGCCTGCTCTATAGCGATGCTCTCGTCATCGGCGGACTCATCTCGCAGCAAGAGATCGAGACCCGCACCTCTCACGCCCTCTACGTCTTCAGCACCCCCGGCGAAAACGAGCGTCTCCTCACCGCCGCCGGCTTCATGAAACCAAAGGTAGTTGATACCACCGAGGAGACCGCTCGCATCGCCGACGAGTGGTTCCACGCCAGAAAGAAGCGCAAGAAAGCACTTCTCCTCCAGGAAGGTGAGGACATCTTCACGCAGCATCAGAAGTTTTTGCTCGTCGCGGGCAAACTCGCCACCGAACGGCGCCTGCTCCGCCTCGTCTTTGTCGCGCAGAGGCCCCAGCCCTGACGATTCACAATATGTAACAGCATTGGGCACAAACTGGCCAGTGCCCTCATATCGCAGCCGAAGCCGCATGCCCTTCAGGAGTCGCCGCCAGACTCAACTCCGCCGTCGGGTTCACGCTATACGTCACAATCTGCGGACACCGCATACAAGCCGCCCGCCCCTCCTGCGCGAACCACCTGCAATCCTGCCTGATCCGGCAAGCCGGCAGCGAGCTATCCACCGCCGGCATCAGTTGCACCAGCTTGGTCGCCAGCCTGCAGTCGGCCCCGTCGAAGTGGCAGCAGGCTCCTTCCGCGCACGGCGCCGTGAACCGCAGCACCTGCGTCGGAGGCACTGGCCCCGTCATTGCCAGCAATTCATCCGTAACAGGAACAGGCCGTTCAAGCCACGCCACCCGCGGCTCACCCGGGCTTCCAGCCACCACGGCGAACGCCATGCTGCCCGCCATCGCCGGCTGCGCGCTGGGACACAGAAGCGTTCTGGCCTCCCGTGTCTGCATCCCTAAGCCTTCAGTTTGGGAGAGTACACAATGCCAATAATATGCCCCGGCGGCTTGACGATACCTGCCGCCTGCGTCCCCGCTGCCCCTGCCGCCAGTTGGCCTACAGAGCCTACCCCGCCCTGTACGCCGCCTTCCTTGGCCAGCACGGCAGCAACACTATTTGCGTTGTGGATCGTCGCCAGATTTTCCGGCGCAACGAACCCAACCCAAATCTTGTCAATGGAAACGGCACCATGTTGAGCAAGAACCTTCTGGACCGCACTCTGCACGGCAACCGCCAGGTTCTCTAGCTGAATCGGTGGAGTGGACATACAACTTACCTCCTCATACTGCAAAAATCTCCGGGGTAAGGGGGCCGCTCTAACAACGTGTGCACAATACTCTCCGACTTTCTTCCGCCGCTGTCAAGTCAGCTCCGCCCGCAGCCGCCGCTTCCTCTTCCTCCTGCGCGGCTGTAGAATCCGTCCACCCCGGGTCCAGGCACAGCACATCATCCACACAAGGAGCCGCATTCATGGCCGTCCAAATCTTCGCAACCGTCACCGGAGCCAGACAGGGAGCATTCAAAGGCGAAACCACACAAAAGGGTCGCGAGAACATGATTCCTGTCGTAGCCTTCGACTACGGCGTCACCAGTCCCCACGACGTCGCTACCGGACATGCCTCAGGCAAACGCCAGGAACAGCCCGTCGTGTTCACCAAGGAGTGGGGCGCCTCCTCACCGCAGTTCTTCACCGCTGCCTACACCAACGAAGTCCTCACCAGCGTAGTCTTCGACTTCTTCGTCACCAACCACGTCGGAGTCCAGCTGCTCGACCACACCGTCAAGCTCACCAACGCCACTATCGCCTCCGTCCAGCAATCCATCCATCTCCCGCAATCCGGCGGCCCCGTCATCGACTCCCGCGAACTCACCGAGATCTCCCTCACCTTCCAAAAGATCGACATCACCAGCATCTCCGGCGGCACCGAAGCCATCGACGACTGGAACGCCATCACATAGGAAAGGTCTGATCACGTCGTTGTTTTGAAAGGCCGTGGCTTCAGCCACGCCGCAAAGCGTGAAAAACCAATGGGGCTTTTAGCCCCTGAGGGATTGCTCGTACAGGCCAGCAGACGTAGTCAGATATTCTCCTGGTTCGCCGCAGCTTTGTTCATAGGTAACCGGGAAACCAGATCAAGGAGCGCAAGCATGAAGCATCTATCCGCTCGTTCGCTCATCAGCGTCGCCGTCCTTCTTCCGGCGACGCTCGCCCTTACCGCACAAGCACCCCAGCAGACCGGCACGCTTGCCATAGCCGGCCACTCCGGACAGATCCCACTCATTCAAATCAACGGGAAATCCTACGTCGATGTCGAATCCCTCGCGCGTCTCACCCAGGGATCTCTCAGTTTTCAATCAAACCAGATCACCCTCGCGCTCCCGGGATCGCCGTCCACAAACTCACCCGCAGCAAAGAGCGCAAACACCGGCTTCTCTTCCGGCTTTCTCAAAGCAGCCATTGAAGTCATGACCGAAATCCGCGAATGGCGCGTCGCCATCGTCAACGCCGTTCAGACCAACAATCCCGTCGACGAAGTCTGGGTCTCCCGTTTCAACAGAGCGGCCCGCAGCAAACTCGCCCTCGCCTCAGCCGCCATCGAAACCGACGCAGACCGCAGCGCCTTCCAACTCGTCACCAACGGCTTCAACAACATGCAGCAGTTGAGCGACAAGTATGTGCAAATGCGCAAGAATCTCCAATTCACTCCGACCAACTCCTTCGACAACGATCCTCTGGATCAAAAGGTTCTCAGTTGCGCCCAAGGCCTCGCCGCCCTGGCCGTCAACAACCAATTCAAGGACGTCCCATCCTGTCACTGACATGCGCCATCTCGCATCAATCCTTACCGGCCTCTTTTGCTATCGTTCAATTGATTCACGCGGGAGCAGCAGCCAAACATGGGACGTATCGAAAAGACCGTCTTCATCTCCTACCGCCGCAGCAACCCCTGGTTCGCGAGGGCGGTCCTTCAGGACCTTACTCAACACGGCTACGATGTGTTCCTCGATTACACCGGCCTCGCTAGCGGTGACTTCGAAAGCGTGATCCTCGAAAACATCCGCGCGCGTGCGCACTTCCTCATCATCCTCACTCCGTCGGCGCTAAAGCGCTGTAGTGAGCCCGGCGACTGGTTGCGGCGCGAGATCGAAACCGCCCTCGATGCTCATCGGAACATCGTCTCCCTCACCTTGGAAGGATTCAAATTCGACTCCGTCGCTATCAAGCGGCAACTCACCGGCTCTCTCGCTCTACTAAAGCACTACAACGCGCTCAACGTTCCTGCGGAATACTTTGAAGCCGCCATGGATAAGCTACGCAGCAGATTCCTGAATGTCGCGCTCGATTCGGTTTCGCATCCCATCTCCCAATCTGCCAGCCTGGCCACAAAAACGGAGCAGGCCGCTGCCCTGACCGCACCGGCAGTCACACAAAACGAACTGACGGCCGAAGAGTGGTTCGAACGCGCCTTCAACTCGGTTGACCTGGATGAAAAATTGCTCTTTTATAGCAACGCCATCTTGCTCAACCCAAAGTTTTTCAAAGCCTTCAATAATCGTGGCCTTGTTTGCCAAGATAAAGGGGACTTAGAAGGCGCTCTTCACAATTACAGCGAAGCGATTCGCCTTGAACCCGACGATGCCGGTGTTTGGTATAACCAAGGGCTTGCACACTATAAGAAAGGAGATCTGGAGGCCGCCATTTATGACTACGACACGGCTCTCTGTTTCGACCCTAATGATGGCGAAGTGTTCTACAACAGGGGAAATGCGAAAAGAGCAATCGGCGATCTAATGGGAGCGCTCCAGGACTACGACGAAGCCGTCGAGCTGAGTTCAAAGGATCCCGAAGCGTTTTACAACAGGGGCCTCGCGCGATATCAAAAAGGCGATTTAAAGGGCGCATTGCAAGACTTCGACGTTGCTGTCCGTCTTAAGCCCGACGATTTTGACATGGTTTTCAACCGTGCCTACACGCGATATGAAAAAGGTGATTTGGACGGAGCTCTCCAAGACTACAACGATGCCATCCGTCTTAAGCCCACTGAACCCACGTCATACTACAATCGCGCAGAAATTTGGCAAGCAAAGAACCAGCATGCAGCCGCAATATCAGATTTTCAGAAATATCTGGGCTTGAAAGGTGGTCTGGAAAACAACGATGTTGATGCCGTGAATCAGACAATTCTCCTTTTGAAGAAGAACCTATAAGTTCTACTTCCCTGTGATTTTCAATCTATTGCCTGTCAAGCCCCAAATCGCAAATCCTCGCGCCAATCCTGCACATCCGCGTGGCAAACAATTACTCCCGGCTTGGTATACTAGTAATAGATAGAAAAAGCCCCGGAACTATTCCGAGGGCTTTTCCTTTTAAATCAATACTTTGCATCCTAAACCCTTCAGAAAGAGGCCCTTACCATCGAAGTCCGGACCTAACTACTTATAATGGAAGACTTTGCATCAAATTAGTACAGGTGGGACACCCCACCATTTGACCTCAACCTTCAACCTGCATACCGTTAAATAGTGCTAATCACCCCAATCCAACTCGTAGACGAACCCCTCCAGATCGACGAAACCATCGCCCCCGGAGCCCTTGACTACGCCCCCGACGTCCGTCAGCTTGGCCCGATGCCCGTCAAAGGCGAGGCCGACCTCATCGTCGAACATCGCGGCCCCCGTAGCCACGTCAACGACATCCGCCTTCGCGCTGGCTACCATGCCGACTTCGAAATCCTCTGCGCCCGCTGCGTCGAGCCGGTCCCCACCCCCATCAAGGGCGATTTTGATCTCATCTTCCGCCCCGAAGGAGCCGATGCCGTCTCCGGCGAGCACGCCATTACGGAAGATGAGACCGAAATAGGGTATTATCAAGAGAGTGGTCTTTTGCTCGAGGATGTCGTGCGCGAGCAGGTGTTGCTCTCCCTGCCCAGCCGTACTCTCTGCAAACCGGACTGCAAAGGGCTTTGCCCCCGCTGTGGTCAGAACCTGAACCTTGCAAAATGCTCCTGCGACGAGGCCCCGGCCGATCCGCGATGGAATGCGCTAGCGGGTCTGGCTGACAAGCTCGAGCTAAAGCACTAATCAAGTTTTTGCTTCGTCGCCTGCCTCGCGCAGGTCCGCGAGCGCGATTGAAAGGGATACCGCAATGCCTAATCCAAAACGGCGCCACTCCAAACAACGGACTGCCAAGCGCCGCAGCCACGACTTCCTCACCCCCACCGGCCTCTCCGAGTGCCCCAACTGCCACGAGCGCAAGCTTCCCCACCGTGCCTGCCGCAAGTGTGGCACGTACAAGGGCCGCGACGTCCTCGTCACCAAAGAAGCCAGCTAACTTTCAGCAATAATCCTGTTATCTTCTCCTAATGCCGATCGACATCGTCGTTGACGCAATGGGTTCCGATAAGGCCCCCGAGCCAGAGATTCGCGGGGCCATTCTCGCTGCGCGTCAGTACGACGTTCGGGTCCATCTCGCTGGCCCCGAAGATCTCCTGCGCCCCATCCTCCGGCAACACCTCCGCGGCGCGCATCTCCCCGTCTTCATCGTCCCCGCCTCCGAGTGGATCACCATGGACGACAAGGCCGCACAAGCCGTCCGCACCAAGCGCGACTCGACCATGCGCGTAGGTCTCAAGATGGTCCGCGAAGGCCTGGCCTCGCATCACAGCCCCACGCCCGCTCACGGACACCACCATCACGGCCCCTCCGGCCCCGGCAAAGCCGCCGGCTTCTTCACCGCAGGCAACACCGGAGCCGCAATGGCCACCGCCAAGATGGTCTTAGGCATGCTCTCTGGCGTCGACCGCCCCGCCCTGGCCACCATTCTCCCTACAGTCCGCGGCATCCCCTCACTCCTCCTGGATGTAGGCGCCAACGTAGACTCCGACCCCGACAACCTGGTCCAGTTCGCCGTCATGGGCCACATGTACGCCCAGAACGTCCTCAAGATCCCCAACCCCCGCGTAGGACTCCTCTCCATCGGCGAAGAGGACTCCAAGGGCAACTCCATCACCCGCGACACCCTGCCTCTACTCCGCGCCCTACCCGGCATTAATTTCATCGGCAACGTCGAAGGCCGCGACCTCTTCAACGGCCACGCCGACGTCTCGGTCTGCGACGGCTTTGTAGGCAACGTAGCCCTCAAGACCTGCGAAGGCACCGCCAAACTAGTCACCGTCTCCCTCCGCGAGGCCCTCAAATCCACCGTCACATCACAGGTAGGCGCCCTCCTCTCCCGCAAGGCCTTCGATGACTTCAAGAAGCGCCTCGATTACTCCGAGTACGGCGGAGCCCCCCTGCTGGGCGTCCGCGGAGTCTGCATCGTAGGCCACGGCTCCTCCAACGAAAAAGCGATCATGAACGGCATCCGCGTAGCCGCCGAGTTCGCCCAGGCCGAAGTAAACTCCGCCATCGAAGCCGCCCTCCAGAACGCCTGACCTGCCGCGCCCATATCGCCCATCCCACAAGAGAGCCGTTAAAAACCTGTCAAGCCCCCAAACAGCGAATCCCCGCGTCAATCAAGGAGATTCGCGTTGCGTAATAATTCCACTCAGCCAGCTATAATGGTTATAGAGAGTAAAGAAAGCCCCGGATAAGCACCGGGGTTTTTTCATCCTGATCGCTTCAAATTCGTGGAATCGGTGAAAATCGGCGTTAAGCCTTTAGAATGACGACTTTGCCCGTAACCCTTTTATTTGGACGATTTTAGCGACACACGTTTTTTCATCTAGCTGAAAATAAAAGACTTGTAAATCGATCCCCCCGGGGGGGAGGGGGTCATGAAGAATGAAGCAGACCAAACGCCAGAATCGCCAGCACGACCGCGCTGATAGCTACATAGAGCCAATCCCGCTCTATGGCAAAGCTGACGACGGCAAACACCACCCTTGCAATCGGCGTAGCGATAAGCAGCAATACGCCCAACTCGATCACCGCAACTCCATCACCACGAACCACGTGATCGAAGAGCCGCCCCGGATCGCGCAGACCAATCGGCTCACTCGCAAACACTTTGTAATCGGGCACGCTTCCATGGTGGGCCTTCAGATAAATCGCGCCGCCCAGCGCCACAACAACCGAAGCCAGCAGAACGCCAACCTGCAGCAGCCGGCCCATAATCGTCTCCATCCTCATGTCGTCGAAGCTGCTGTCGTGTGAACTCATAGCGTTCCCCTCCATCCGTTGACGATCATTTCAACGCCCAACGCCAGAATCACCACCACGAAGACGACGCGAAGCACCGAAACTCGCGCCCGAACCAGCACCTTTGCGCCAAGCAGCGACCCGGCCAGCACGCCAAGCATCACCGGAAACGCCAACCCCGGATCCACATATCCGCGACGCAGATAGATCCCTGCGCTGGCCGCGGCCGTAACTCCGATCATGAAGTTGCTCGTCGTGGTCGAAACCTTGAAAGGAATCCGCATGATCCGATCCATCGCCAGCACCTTCACCGCGCCCGACCCGATTCCAAGCAATCCCGAAATCGTTCCCGCGCCAAACATCGTCACAAAACCGCCCGGGATCCGATCAACTGTGTAATGCCGCTCGACTCCCGTGCGATCCGGATACGATCCCGAAAGCCGCAGCCGATCCGACCACGGATTCACCGGCCTTTCGCTCACATCCTCATGTTGTCCGCTCCACGAGAGCCACGCCGAGTAGATCAGCACGCAGCCGAATAGGACAGCAAGCCCACGCGTCGGAACATAAACCGCAATAAAAGCTCCAAAGACAGCCCCAACCGTCGTTGCCACCTCGAGGAACATTCCGATCCGCACGCTCGAGATGCCTTCGCGAACATAAGCGGCAGCCGCACCCGACGACGTAGCAATCACCGAGATCAGCGAAGCCCCAATCGCATATCGCAGATCGACATGAAACACCAGCGTCAGCAAAGGAACCAGCACAACGCCGCCGCCAAGTCCGGTAAGCGCTCCCAACAGACCGGCAGCGAACGACCCGGCGAAGACCAGAACGGTAAAGAGCAGCAGCGACATTCGTTGGGCTGATTATGGCACACACAGAGCGCGTGAAGCTCTCGCATTGCAGTAGACAGACATCTTCTCAAACACAGACAATTGCAATCCTCAACTCTCGACGAGCATCCAAATCACATGAGCAAATCAGCCACGAGCAAGACCTGGACCGCCGCCGAAATGCCCTCGCAGGCCGGCAAACGCGTCCTGATCACCGGAGCTAACAGCGGCATCGGCTACCACGCAGCCCTCAAGCTGGCGCGCAAGGGAGCCACCCTCATGCTCGCCTGCCGGAACCGCCAGAAAGGCGAGGACGCTCTCGATCGCCTGCGTACCGAAGCTCCCAGCGCCCACATGGAGCTGGTCCTGCTCGACCTCGCCAGCCTCAAGAACGTGCATGAATTCGCCGCTCACGAACTCGCCCAGCACCGTCCGCTGCACATCCTCATCAACAACGCTGGAGTCATGGCACCCCCGCAACGCCTCGAAACCGCTGACGGGTTCGAGCTGCAGTTCGGCACCAATGTTCTCGCCCACTTCACGCTCACCGGCCTGCTGATGCCCGCACTCGAAATGGCCGCTGCCGAGTCTCACGAGCCTCCACGCATCGTCACCATCGCCTCTATAGCCCACAAACGAGGCACGCTGAACTTCGACGATCTCCAATCGAAGAAGAAGTACTCACCGATGAAGAGCTACGCGCAATCCAAGCTGGCCGACCTCATGTTCGCCTTCGAACTGGATCGACGTCTCCGCCGCGCATCCTCCCGCATCATGAGCATCGCCGCTCATCCAGGAGTAGCCCACACCAACCTCTTCGCGGGAGGAGACAACCACTCGTCCGTTGAAAAAGCCGTTCGCTCACTCGTCGGCCAGGCCATCGGCATCGTCCTCAACACTGACGCTGAGGGCGCTTTACCCACCCTCTACGCGGCAACTGCTCCTGAAGCCGTCAGCGGCGGTTATTACGGACCCCGAGGCTTCAAAGAGATGCGTGGCGACGAAGTTGTCGCTGCCCAGATAGAGCCTCAAGCCCGCGATGAGTCTGCAGCAAATCGATTGTGGCAGGTTTGCGAGGACCTCACACGTGTGAGCTATCTTTAGGCTTCGCGGTTGCTGCTAATGGAATCTCTTGTCTTCGCGCTGCATTTGCGCCTGATCTGTTTGTTGCGGAGTCGTATCGCGAATCATCTGCGGTCCGTAAGCCACCCTGCCAACGAATGACAAGTTCTTTACAACCGCATGACACAAGCAATCAATGCGATCTGGTTAACTGGCCTCTCTTACAGAGATCTCCAGAATGATTTTGTGTGGATGCTCGCGGATCAATCAAGAACTCTGGAGATCCGCTATGACGACAACGGATTTGGGTTGCCTCAGGCAAATTCGAAACTCACTAACTCTCGTCTCACCGTAGGAATAAAAGCTAATGCCCGCACCAGTACCATCTCTCTGATCAAATGCCTGTTCCCGTGCCGGAACGCCGGTCGTTTCTAGGCCTCTTGTTGGCGGCTGTTGGTGGTCTGGTCAGCGCTGCATTGGCTATTCCGTTGGTACGCTTTGCCACTTTCCCCTTGCGCGTTCCGTCAGGAGCAACCTCGTGGTCCGATGTAGGTAAGGCCGATGAATTCCTCTCGCTCGCCGAACCGGTCGCACGCACGATTGACGTCCAAAGGATCGATGGCTGGCGCAGTTCCGTGATACAGAACGGGATATACATTGTGCCTGCGGGGAACGGCAACCTGAAGGTACTTTCTTCAGTATGCCCACACCTAGGCTGCGCCGTGCGTTGGATCGGAAAGCAGGACAAGTTCATCTGTCCCTGCCATGGAGGAACCTTTACGAATACGGGCGTGCACGTTTCAGGGCCACCGCTCCGCGCAATGGATGAACTCGAAAGCAAAGTTGAAAACGGTGTTCTCAAGGTCCGCTTTCAGTACTTTCGCCAACTGGTTGCCAGGAAGGAACCGGTCGGCTGAGATTTGGAGAGACCATGCCGGACTTAGAGCATCCCGCGCCAGTAGATACCCAGAGAAACGTCCCTGGCTGGATGAAGTGGTTGGATCGTCGCACGGGCATCCATTCGCTACTTCATGAAGCGCTCGATGAACCGATTCCCGGAGGCGCTCGCTGGGCCTATGTCTTCGGATCAGGGCTTCTCTATCTGTTTTTGTCGCAGGTCATCACCGGAGTCTTCCTCGCTCTGTACTACGTTCCTTCTTCCGATCACGCGCATACCACTGTCTCCTATATTTCCAAGGTGGTTAGCTCGGGATTATTTCTGCGCAGCATTCACGCCTATGGCGCTACCGCCATCATCATCCTGCTCTTTCTGCACATCTCGCAGACGCTTCTTTACGGCTCCTACAAAGGACGGCGCGAATTACTCTGGCTCTCCGGATGCTTTCTACTTGCTCTGATGCTGGGCATGGCCTTCACGGGCTATTTGTTGCCATGGGATCAAAAAGCATACTTCGCCACAGCGGTTGGAACGAACATCATCAGTGAAGTCCCGTTGATCGGAGTTTCTCTGCAACAACTGCTCCGTGGTAGCCCGCAGATGGGGACGCTGACGCTATCACGCTTCTTTGTGCTCCATGTCTTCGTATTGCCTGGACTGCTGATGGCCTTCATTGCCATGCATGTCTTCTTATTTCGCAAGGCGGGCGCCGCCGGTCCCTTCAGGGAAGATCCTGTTCATCCCAGGCTTCCAACGCAAAAGTTTTATCCCCGCCAGTTAGTCATGGATATGGCTGCAAGCCTGCTGATAATTCTGGCCCTTGGACTGGTGGCATACTTCGTTCCCATTCATCTTAGCCCGCAAGCAAATACGTCAGACACCAGCTACATACCTCGGCCGGAATGGTATTACCTGCCAATCTTTCAGTGGCTGAAGATCGTGAGTGGAAGATGGTCTCTCTTTGGCGGCATTGTCCTGCCAGGACTTCTGGCTCTGCTGTTTACGTCGATTCCTTTTCTTGATCGTGGCCGCGAACGCCGACCATGGCGACGTCCTGTTGTTGTCGCTGGATTTGCCATCTTTGTAGCCGGCTATGCTGGCCTCGGCGCCATCAGCTACCACGACGACGCAGTCGATTTGAACGTGGCCGCGCAGTTGGCCCGCCAGAAACAGGCCGAGATCGATTACATGCGTCAACCATTTCAACTTCAATCGCAGCCCTCCGCTCCTGCACCGTTGACGCTGGTGACGGTCGATCCGCTGGTAGTTAAGGGCACGGCTATCTTTGCAGCTCAGCCCTGCGGTGGCTGCCACGGAGACAAGGGCGAAGGCACAGCAGCGGCGCCAGCGCTTATCGGCATAGGCCAGAAGTATTCCGCTGATCACGTTGCCTACCTGCTGCATTATCGGACACCCAAAATGATTCAGGGAGGCATGCCGCCGGTCGATCTGAATCAGGCCGATACCGATGCTCTCGTTGCCTACCTGCGCAGTCTGAAGTAATTGAACTTGTATTCGTTAACAGGGTCAGCGGCAACGGCACCAGTCGAGCGTTCTCAATCAATTGCTGTGCCAGTGCGGGAGAGCCTATGATTGCCCGTTCGTTCTGCAGGGGGTAGCTGCGATGCGGAAGTTGACCCTGCTGTTGTTGCTTATGGGAATCGCCTTTCCGGCGTTTGCGACCAAACGCGTCACTGTCGAGCAGTTGGAGCAAGTGCTGGTCGCGGCCCACGGCAAGCCGGATGCAGAGGTGGCGCGGCAACTGTCTGATCTGGAACTGACGGAGCGGCTGAGCTCGGCTACGCTTTCGCGTTGGGAGGAAGAGCTGCCCGGTACCGAAGCCAGACAGGCGCTGATTGCGCTAGCGGATATCTCCGCATTTCTCGATCTTCCCGCAGAGGATATTCCTGCCATCGCGACACCGGATATTCCCGCGCAACGCCGATTGATGGCTCAGACAGTGGACTACGTGGGAAAGACTATCTCTAAATTGCCAAACTTCTTCGCGACAAGGGTCACAACTCGCTTTGAAGATACGCCGCGAGGATATGTGAATGGACAGACGGTCTCCGTTCTTTACCAGCCGTTGCACTCCGTCGGCAGATTCAGCGTTAACGTGCTCTACCGTGACGGCCAGGAGGTGGTGGATCCGGGTGCGGCAAAAGCCAAAAAGTCCGGATCGCCTGCACACGGGCTAACGACCTCTGGAGAGTTTGGTCCCATCCTTGCCACAGTGCTGGTCGACGCAGCCGAAGGCCAGTTGCGATGGAGCCATTGGGAGCAAAGCGCGGCCGGTCCCGTAGCGGTCTTCCGTTACACGGTACCCACAGGAAAATCGCATTACAACGTCGAGTTCTGCTGTGTCCAGGGAGACAAAGGGGACCGTAGTTTTCAGCAGCTCTCTGGCTATCATGGGGAGATCACCGTCGATCCGGCAAACGGAACGATCCTTCGCCTCACACTCGAAGCAGATTTGAAGCCGACAGATCCAATCGTGAAGGCCAACATGGTGGTCGAATACGGTCCCGTGGAGATTGGAGGCAAGACCTACCTTTGTCCCGTCAAAAGCGTCTCTATCTCACAGACCCAGCCTCTCCATTCCTCGCAGATACAGGATTTTCGCACCGCCAACATGACGCAGGGCGCCCAGAATCTTCCCGGGTCACTTCAAACATTGGTGAATGATGTTGCCTTTGAGCACTATCACGTGTTTACCGCGTCCGCGCATGTGATCACGGGACAGAGCAGAGATACAGGGGAAGATGCACCTGCTCCGAGTCTGGCAAACCCCGGTGCGTCCGAGGCGAACACCTCCGACGCGGAAGATGCAACCTCGACGAAGGTGCGGAACGCGACTGCACCGATTGCGGCGCAGAGCCGTGAGGCTGATGCGTCGATGGCACATGGAACGGCCCCCGGTTCCGCGACAAATGCAGCGTCCGGCTCGGCAGTTCCCGAGATCAGCGTCGCGGATTCGACCGGGCTCCCTGACACTCCTGCAACTCCATACCTTGCCTCGTCAGACAAAAGCGCTTCCCCGCAAGCGACGACGCGTCTGGTAGACATAGGCGTGATGGCCTTTGACAAGAAGAATCATCCGATAACAGACCTGACGCCGGACGACTTCGAGATCTACGACAACGGACACAAGCAGCCAATCCGCTTCTTCAGTCGGCCGCGCCCTTCTGGTTCAGAAGAATCCACCACGGCGCAAACCCGGTTCGCTTACTCAAATCGGCGAGCAACCTCAACAAACGCAGGCCCGGCGATTGGGGACGCGAAAAACAATGCCACGGTCCTCCTGATCGATGCGAGCAGCCTGACGTGGTCCGAGCTGACGTATATTCGCGGGCAGATCCTGCGATTTCTACGAGCGCTCCCCGCCAGCGAGCACGTGGCGTTCTACGTTCTTCAGACGCACGGCTTTCAAGTTCTGGAGGAGGAGACAACCGACCACGCTTTGCTGGCGGCGAAGTTAAGCGAATGGATGTCCAGCTCGCAGGACCTGACACTCGCGCAGGCAGAAGAGCGCCGCAACAGGCAATCGGACAATGTCCGCAGCCCGTCCGATCAGCAAACCGTGAGCGGTACCTCCTCTCAGGCGCCGAATGCCGGCACGCTGGTAGACCCTGAGATGCGTCAGATCAGCAGCAATCCCGCGCAGAATACGTTGTCGATCATGGTCGGGGTGGCCCGCCATCTTGCTGCTATTCCAGGCCACAAGAATTTGGTCTGGGTCACCAGCGACAACGTGCTGTCCGGCTCGTACGGTAAGTCGGTGAGTATCGACAAGGGCAATAAGCACATCGATGAACTTGTCCTGCGGGCACAGGAGGCGATGAACGACGCCCATGTAGCCGTCTACCTGCTCGACGCCTCGCAACCGGAGGGCGAAGTCGGCGTCGAGACGCACACTCGCGATATCGACGCGGCGCAAAGCTCGAATGCTCCGACGTCGGTCAATACACAACCAGCCCCAACCACCGCGCCAATACAACAAAATCTCCATCCTATTCAGGGACCTGTGCGCGATGTGGCCGATGCTAGTGGTGGACGCGCCATCCTCCGCGCCGGCAACATCGCAGCCGCCCTGAACGAGGTAGTGGAGGATGGCCACGCCACCTATCTACTCAGCTTTACCCCTGACGAGCCAGCCGACAACCAATACCACGCGCTTGCCGTAAAGCTGGCTACCCGGCGCGGAGTGACCTTGCGTTACCGCACCGGCTACCGGTACACCAAAGAGCCTGCCACTCTGAAAGACCGGTTCGGTCAGATGATATGGCAGTCATTCGATGCGAACCAGATCGGCGTAAGCGCGAATCCGGCAGCGACACCGACGGGAGCCGTCCTCAAGCTCGACATAGCAGCAACCGACCTCGCGCTGGCCCAGCAGGAAGATCGGGTGGTCGATGACCTGGACATCTTTCTGGTCCAGAGAGACGAAGATGGCCTCCACGCGCGCGTCTCCGGAAAGACGCTGGTACTGGTCTTGACGCCGGCCACGTACCAGAAGTTGTTGAAGGAGGGTATCCCCTTCGACCAACCCGTTGAGAAAACCCAGGACCTCGGCTCCGTACGGATTGTTGTGGTGGACGAGAATTCCGGCCGGATGGGATCGGTAACTGTTCCGGCTGAAGCCCTTCAAGGGAAGCGCTAGCTCCATCAGGGTCGAACATATTGTTCAGCACTGGAAAACATGAACTCATTACCATCAGGGATCCACGAATCCACCCATGGTTCTCGGCTCCATTCTACTGGGCTGCTCTTGGTGCCGCACACTCTAACTCTTGGCAGAAGGCCTCATAGCCAAGCGCTCGTGCGTTAGACGAAAGTCTCTCGGCGCAAGCAGCCTGCTGATAGAGCGGGGTTTTCTCTTGACAGACCTGCTACCACAAAGTACGATGCCACGCTGGGTAAACATTTACTCCAAAGTACGTTGCCGGATAGATAGAGTCTATGCGGCGAGGGACCCCAAAAAGACATTTGCGCTCAGTGAATTCGTTCATTTGTGCACGATCTGGATAATTTCAGGAAAACGTTTACGTGTACGGCAAGCGTTCTGCCTCCCATCGAACAAAGTAATCCGATAGCCATAGGGACGGTAGAAGGGCCAAGGTTTTCTGAACGAAGATTTCAATCAAAATTTGGAGGCTACACCATGCATCGTTCTCGATTTGCATTGATTGTCATGTTAAGCGTGGCTCTGCTGCTGATCCCGTGCGCGTGGGCCCAGGAAAACGCAATCATCACCGGCACAGTCGTCGACCCCTCCGGTGCTGTCGTCCCGAACGTCGAAATCACCTTGACTAACCCTGCAACCGGGCAGGTGAGAACGGCAACGACGAACTCGTCGGGCATCTATGTCTTCCCCAGCCTGGGTGTTGGCCACTTTACACTCACCGCTGTAGCGCAGGGCTTTCACAAATTCATCGTGACGGACATCGTTGTAAACACCGCTCAATCTCTGAAGGAGGACATCGCTCTTACAGTCGGTAGCGAAACACAGACAGTAACCGTGGAAGCGGATGCTTTGCAGATTCAGGCACAGACCAACGAAATCAGCAACCTCATCAGCGGCGCGCAGGTATCGCAATTGGCGACCAATGGGCGGAATGTGACACAGCTTGCGATCCTCGGCATGGGCGTCTCCAACAACGTGCCGGACTTCAATGGCGTTAACGCTCTCACATCAGGAAACGGCATCAGCTTCAATGGGACGCGTACGACCCACAACATCTATATGATCGATGGCGGCGAGCTGAATGACCGCGGTTGCGGCGGATGTTTCGGCACCCTGCCCTCGCTCGATGCGCTATCCCAATTCCAGACCCTCGACAGCAATTATGGGCCGGACTACGGCATCGGCTCTGGTGGAACCATTCTCATGGTGCTCAAATCCGGCACTCATGGCTTCCATGGCGGAGCCTGGTACTTCAATCGAAATGAAGCCTACGATGCCAACAATTACTTCATCAATTTTGCCGGTCAGCCACGACCGAAATTCCGTCTGAACCTCTACGGATTTAATCTAAGCGGCCCGATTTTCATTCCTGGCATTTACAACAACGAACGCAAGCGGACATTCTTCTTTGTCAACGAGGAGTGGCGGAAGCTGGTTCAGGGAAGTTCGCCTAGCATCAAAAATACAATCTTAGCCAGCAATTTCCCCGTAGCAGGACAGCCCTTGACGTATACCGTTCCGTCGAACGGCACAGTTCCGATCGTTCCCACGGCCGATACGGGTAGGGCAGCTCTCTATGCGGCTGATGGGTTGATTCCGGGACAGCCCTTCCCCGGAAACAAAATCCCCGCCAACCTGATCGACCCCAACGCAGTCCTCATGCTGAATGCGGGCACCTTTCCTAAGCCCAACCTGGGCACCTCACAATACATATCGTCCATCGCCCAACCGACCGATGTCCGTGAAGACCTGGTCCGCATCGACCATACGATCAACAGCAAGCTCCAGCTCATGGGTCATTACGTTCATGACAATGTAACTCAAACCTACTTCCCGCCTTTGTGGGGAGACAGCAGTTATCCAACCGTCGGCACCGCGATGTACAACCCATCCTGGGCGTCGGTCATAAAACTGACTCAGACCATCTCTCCCAATGTACTCAACGAGACTTCTTTCAACTACAACGGTAACCTGATCCACCTTGACCCTGTCGGGATTTCAGCGCAGCCGTCCGGCTGGTCGGCGACCACCTTCTTCCCGGCGGCCAACAACGTCGGAAGCCGCATGCCAGAGATACAACTAGGCTCACCATACGGCACTACCTGGAGTTCGAGCTACTTCCCCTGGAGAAACTCCTTCAACGACTACCAGGTCCGGGATGATCTGTCCTGGAACAAGGCTCAGCATCAGTTCAAATTTGGCTTCAGCTACATGCGCGCCGTCAAGAATCAGCAATTGCAGGCAAATACGCAGGGCACGGCACAGTTCACCCCATCCACTTTTTCTGGCGATTCTTATGTCAACTTCCTGCTCGGCCTTACCAGCAACTTTACCCAGCTCAACTATCTGGCGGGCAAGCATTGGGTCAACAACACATACTCCGGCTACGCAGATGACAATTGGCATATCATCCCGAACCTGACTCTCAACCTCGGCATTCGCTTCGATGGGTTACCTCACGCCTATGAGCGGTATAACCAGTTTGCTAATTTCGTTCCGGCTAACTACAACACGTCTCTCGGTAATCCATTTAACACCGATGGCTCAGGTACCATCGCGTCCGGTCAGTTGACGACTTTCAATGGGTCGCCGTTCTATCTCAACGGCATCTCGCTGGCAGGGGTCAACGGCTTTCCTCGTGGAAATGTCCAGAATAGATACAACACGTGGCAGCCGCGAGTCGGCTTCGCTTACGACGTCGGCGGAGGCGGAAGGACGGTAGTTCGCGGTGGCTTTGGATTGTTCTTTGAGCGCGTCCAAGGCAACGACGTCTACAACGCCGCACAGAATCCGCCCTTTGCCTTCCAACCCTCCGCGAACAACGTTTACTTCTCCAGCCCATCGACCGGTGTCAATGGCGTGGCTGCGGGGAACGCTATCTTCCCCTCAACCCTCACTAACCTCGACTTCCACTACACGCCTCCTGGAACCGCGCAATTTAGCCTGGGAGTTCAGCGCCAGGTTGCACAGTCGGTCATTGCTGTGTTGCAGTATGTCGGTACTACAGGTTGGCACCAAAACAATGACCGGAACATCAATACCTTGCCTTTGAATAGTCCTGAACGTCAGGCTGTCGCAGCCGGCAAGTACAACGCGAATCTGGCCCGGCAGTTTCTTGGCTTTGGCTCCGTCACCCAGGAAGAGAATGCGACCAACTTCAACTACAACGCCCTCGAGGCAGGTCTGCGCATGGAGAACCGCCACGGGCTTACGCTGCAACTGGCGTACACCTACTCGCATGCGCTTGATACCGTCAGCAACGATCTGAATCTCATTTCGAACCCCTTCAACATCCACTATGACTACGGCTCGGGGTCGCTTGATCGGCGCCATATCTTCAATGCGAATTACATCTATTCCTTCCCGTCTCTCGCGCATGCAAACGCAGTGGAACGCATCGTCCTGGGAGGCTGGCAGTTCTCCGGAATAACGTTTGTTGAATCCGGAACTCCGCTCGTTACTTCTTACTCTCCGGATGTGCTCGGATTGGGCGGCGGCACAAACAACCGTCCGAATCTTGTAGCAAGGGTCTCTTACCCCAAAACACGAACCGCATGGTTCAACGCCGCGGCCTTTGCCGCCCCCCTTGCACCTTGGGCAGGCGGTACGAATCAGGGCTTTGGCAATGCCGGAAAGGATGCGGTCGTTGGACCAGGGCGATTTAACTTCAACATGGCCCTGTTCAAGTCTTTTCCGATCACATCCGAGGGCCCGAGATTTGAATTCCGCTTCGAGACGTTCAACACCTTCAACCACACTCAATTCAGCGGACTCGATACCAGCCTTACCGACGGAAACTTCGGACAGGTCACCTCTTCCTACGATGCCCGTCGCCTGCAGCTCGGCGGAAAGTTCTATTTCTGACCTTTAACCTGGGACGCACTGGGCGCCGAGGCTTCATTGCCAAGGCGCCCGTTTCATCTCCGCCGCATTGCTTTTGTCAGCCCTACGCATCACCGGATACACGTCACCTGACCCAAAATCGGAATCCGCCAAAAACCTGTCAAGCCCCAAAACAGCGAATCCCCGCGTCAATCAAGGAGATTCGCATTGCCGATTAATTCCACCGAACCCGCTAAACTAGTTATAGAGACTAAAAGAGAGCCCCGGATAAGCACCGGGGCTTTCTCATCTTGATCGCCTCAAATCCGCGGAATCGGTGAAAATCGGCGTTAAGCCTTTAGAATGACGATTTTGCCCGTAACCCTTTTATTTGGACGATTTTAGCGGCACCCGTTTCTCCATATAGCTGAAAATAAAAGACTTGCAGGTCGATCCCCCGGGGGGGAGGGGTACAGCCAGAAAGATCAAGGCTCTGCATAGTACCCCTGGAGCGCGCGTGCCGAGAGGCCAGGCTTTGCAACGTGGACCTCGACATGGTGATACTCGTTGCGCTGCTCGGCAGGAGGCGGATCGAAGGAAAGCTCGTAGTAGGCATTTGTGTCGGCCATGGACCGCTGCAGCAGAGCGCTGACATCGTTGCTGGAGCTCAAGGCAAGTCCGCCGGTCTGAATAGCGATCACCTGCAGGGCAAGGTCGCCGATATTAACCTGGCTGGGCTTGCTGACGCCCTTCAGAAACGACTCATAGTAGAAGTTACGTTGCAACGATTCGTCGGTTCCCAGCGGATCGACGCTATAAAGCGTGACGTGAGCCCGTCGAAGCTCCGTGGACAGGTTGACGATATCGCCGAAGATCTGCTGCTGTTGCTTCGGGCTGAGCTCGATATTGGGGCCTGAGAGCAGTGGCCAGCCGGGCGACACCCAAAGAATGATCTTGCGGCCTGGCCGGGCAGCCTCGCGCTCAGCAAGCTGATGAAGCGCGGTCAGCGAGAGCTGAAACCGTTCGTCGGCGCCATAAATGCCAGTGGAGCGTCGGATGCTGCGGAGACCGGTGACGTACTTTTCCAGATCGCTGCTGAGCGCGTTGCCGTCATTCGAAGATCCTTCCTGGATCTGGGTGCCCGCATCCGTAAAGATCGCGAGTGTCGTGGGGTGTGCGAGGCGCCCCTCGTTCGCGCGCAGAAATTTGTCGATCTCGCTGCGCGCATAAGCGAGTTTCTCGTACGAAATGTTGACCGCATCGACAACCAGAACAACCTCGATCGGAGGCTGACTGCCTCCCAAGGCATGAAAGGATGTAACCGGTCTCGGAGATTTGTTATCGAGCACAGTGAAATCCTGCTGCTGCAGCCCGGCGACAGGCGGCCCAGACCTTGGCGTGACGACGACGTCAAGGTAAACCTTGCCAGGCGATTCTCCCGCCGGAATGTTCTGCTGGGCTGAAGTTGGTGTACTGAACGGCACAAGGGCGAGAAGCAGAACTGCACTGAAGCGGAGCGCAATGGCCATGTCTTCCCTCTATCCGCGCGCGAGGAGCCTTGGTGGATCGCATTGCGGACAACTGCTGTTGAGATAGACGCAACGGAAGCCTGATAAGTCTATGAATCGAAGCTGGAATCACCGATTCGACGCCTATGTCTCCCGGAGATCACTTCGAGTAGCTCAGCGGCCACGACGGAGTGGACGCAACAATGGAACACCGCAACTTTGTTTCGGCGATTACAAGGAGTCAGTACACGCAGTCGCCTCAGCAGTCGCCATGATTCGTGTACACTGATATCTGTCGTTCACCCCATTGTCGTCATTCCAGACGGCAGAAAAAGTCGGGACGTGGCTCAGCCTGGTAGAGCGCACCCTTGGGGTGGGTGAGGTCGCTAGTTCGAATCTAGTCGTCCCGACCATTCTTTCCAAACGAGCCCTTTTGAAGATCCTGTCAAAGGGCTTTTTCTATGTGGACGTTGCACTTACGGCGTCTACAGAGCAGTCCGAAAATTGCACGGCTAGACTGGGTCAAAAGCTTTCGGTAATTCCGAAGCGCGTAGAAGATATATAAACAACCAGAGGCTCTTTGGATTATGAACCCAAAGAGCCTTTGGTTCTTTAGCAGAAAAAATGTGCACGCATGGCTATGCGTCTTGGGAGATTGAATGGGGATTCGGTTTGTGTCGCTTGTGGTTGCCTTTCTGTTGTTAGCAAGATCATCATTTGGTTCGATCGGTTATCAGGAAGTCACGGTTCCTGATTCGCAAGGTAAACCGATTGCCGTTGGCATCTGGTATCCAAGCGACGTACAGGCTTCAGCACACCCACTCGGATTGTTCAGCCAGAATGTAGCCGCGAACGGCAAAGTGTCAGGAGAAAATTTACCGCTCATTCTGATATCTCACGGTGCGTCCGGTTTGCTATCCAGCCACTATGACACCGCGATTGCATTGGCGCAGGCTGGCTTTGTGGTTGTCGCCCTAACGCACACCGGCGACAACAGTTACGACCAGAGTTATATCGGGAATCGCATTGACCTGATCGAAAGACCTCGGCAGGTGAAGGTTGTCCTTGACTGGATGCTCTCATCCTGGGGTGACCACAACCGCCTGGATCCGGCGAGGATTGGCATGTTTGGTTTTTCCCTTGGCGGATTCACGACTCTGGTGGAGATCGGAGGGACTCCAGAATTGGAGAGGATGATGCTCCTTTGTTCGACACGTCCAGATGCTCCCGAGTGCGCCTTTATCAAGCAACGCCATGGAGACGGACTGGATCCCAATCCGGCCAAGCCAATCTGGGTGCATGATGCGCGGATTAAAGCCGCAGTTGTGGCAGCACCTGCAGTGGGTTTTCTCTTTGGACCAGGCGATCTGCGGCAGGTTCACATTCCGGTTCAACTATGGCGAGCCGAGAAGGACACACAGGCTCCCGATCCGTGGAATAGCGCGATCGTACGCAAGGAATTGCCGAAGGCTCCTGAGGAACATATCGTGCCGGGCCAAGATCATCTTGTCTTCCTTGCGCCATGTAGCGATGCTCTTGCTGCGGCTGTGCCATATATATGCCACGACGCCCCTGGTTTTGATCGAACGGTCTTTCACCAAAGTTTCAATCAATCTATCGTGGCTTTTTTCAGCAGAGAGTTGAAGTCTCGTTGAACCGATCATCATGGTTCTGATTAATGCAGCGCAACTGAGGCCGCGATAACGTCCTTTATGGATGGCATTCCCGCAGACCTTCTGCTACTCTCAGACCAACGCAGATCAGTGTCATCATTGCCGATGAACTCGCAGCCCAGATCCAGGTGCTGTCGGTCAATCCGGCGCGAGTTGAACCACACGAGCCGTAAATTTCCCAATCTCTTCGGCTCAGTTTTCAGGGGCAGGTTACAAGGTCTATGCCGCCACGATTACGTCCACAGAACCTAGCGGATTCTGTTTATGAGCAACTGAAGTCGGAGCTTTTTGAATTTCGCCTGTTACCAGGGGATAGATTCACAGAAGCAGAGGTCGCTGACCGCGCTGGAGCCAGCCGGACTCCCGTGCGCCAGGCACTCTATCGCCTGCAGCGCGAAGGATTTCTGGATGTGAACTTCCGCAATGGTTGGGAGGTGCGACCGCTCGACTTCGCCCAGCTGGATGCACTGTATGAGCTGCGAATACTTTTGGAACAGGCATCTGTACGTCGCATGGCGGATCTAAGCTCAGATGAGCTGAGCGCAGTTCTTTCGCCTTTGGATGCCAGGTGGCGAATTCGTCCATCGGACCGCTGCAGCGAAGTTTTGAAGGTTACTGCGTGGGATGAGGAGTTCCACTGCAGCCTGGTAGCTGCGTCCGGGAACACCGAGTTTGCACGGGTTCATCTGGAAGTAACGGAGAAGATCCGGTTTGTGCGCCGGCTTGATTTCACAGAAAAGTCCCGTATCACTGCAACCTACGAAGAACATAGTGCGATGTTGGCGGCTCTGCGCTTGCGAGAGTTCGAAGCTGTTGCAAAGCAGCTTGCCACCCATATCGAAGTGTCACATGCTCAAGCCAGAAAGATCACGTTGCTACGACTGCAAAATGCGCGCAAGAGCCTTTAATCGCCGCGACTTTAAAACAATCTTTGATACTTATATCGTGGGTTGCAGATTGGCCAAGTAGGCGCGCCAGCCGCCAAACATGGTGATATCGCGGGCTCCAGTAAGTCCATACGGTTCGCAGATGAATCCCTTCACGACCCGTCCATCTATCAGCGTGATGCTGCCAATTCCCAGCGGTGGTGGAACTTCCGCGGTGAATGAGCCAAAGCTGCCTGAAGGGATATCCCATAGCTCGACCGCGATGGCCTCGCCGCTCTCTCCCGGCGCAACATGCAGTAAACCAGGTTTGGCTGGCAGGCTGTTAGCCAATGCGAACAAACGATATTCGCTAGCTGTCGTGGTAGCTTCCACAAAGACAGCGCCACGGGAAGTCAGCTGATGATTGAGCGGCATGCCTTGCAAATGCGCGCCTACAACCGCCAACCTGATTGTGTTGCTGGCGATCTCACCAACTGTTTTTTCTGGTGCAACATAGCTGCGGTTCGTCGCGCCTAGCGTTGCATCGCCTTCATTTTCGTTCCGATAGCTTTGCCAGCGGAGCCCAAAATTTGCCAAAGCCTTGTCATGCCATGCCGGAGCCAACAGGGTGATTCCGGCTGGCAAGCCATCGCCGCGCATTCCGGCGGGCAACGCAAGCGCGCACAGATCTGCGAAATTTGCGAAGTTCGTATGAATTCCCAGTCTTGCGTTGAGTGTCATCGGATCGGCCAAGACTTCTTCGATCGTGAACACTGTCGGAGCAGTGGGAACCACGAGCGCATCTAAGGTCGCCATCACACCATCAATTAACCGGGTCAGCTCGGCTCGTCGATACTCTGACTTGAATGTGTCGGTCGCTGAAAACCTGGCCGCTCCTTCTACGATGCTGCGCACCACAGGATGAATGGCATCGGGGTTGCGTTTCCACAACGACTCTACAACGGTAAACCGTTCGGCCACCCAAGGACCTTCATACAACAACAATGCCAGCGCTGAGAAAGGTGCAAAGTCAATGGGTAAAATTTCGGCCCCCATCTCCTGCGCGGTTTGAAGGGCTCGCGCGTAAGCCATCGCTGCTTCCGCATCACCGAAGAACTCGGGATCCTGCGGCACGCCAAATCGTGGGCGCTCTGGAAATCCCACAGGCGCCGATATCGACGGTACGCGTGAATAGGGATCGTTCGTATCGAACCCGGCAGCGATGTTTGCAACGCAGGCTGCATCTTCCACTGTCAGCGCAAGAATCGAAACGCAATCCAGCGTGCGACAGGCCGGCACTAGACCGGTTGTCGGCAGCCATCCCCTGGTTGGCTTCAAACCGACGATGTTGTTCATTCCGGCGGGGATACGCCCTGAGCCAGCCGTGTCTGTTCCCAGGGCAAATGGTACTATCCCTCGCGCAACGACAGATGCGGATCCAGAACTGGAGCCGCCACAGATGTATTCCGATCGGAAGCTATTCGGCACTATTCCGTAAGGAGAGCGAGTACCAACGAGGCCGGTTGCGAATTGGTCAAGATTTGTTTTTCCAACAACAATGGCCCCTGCGTCTCGCAGGCGTCGCACGACAGTAGCATCGGCTTTTGCGATATAGCTGAAATCCGCGCAGCCAGCCGTAGTTGGCCATCCTGCAACATCGATATTGTCCTTCACGGCAAAGGGAATGCCATAAAGCGGCAAGCGCGTAAGATCACCACACACGCTATCCAATCGCGCGGCCAATTCGTCTAGCTGTATACGGATTTTGTTTTCATCCAGCCGCGTAATCCATGCCGGGTCGTTGGCCTCTACGTCAAAATAGGCCAATATGTCGCGGGGTTCAAGCGTGCCTCTGCGGTAGGCATCCTGCCATTCCGCTAGTGTCTGGCCTAAAAATAGTTCTTTACAAATAATTTGCACTTGGATACTCTCTTGTATACAGTACAACAACTTCACATAAGCTGCTATCTGCCCACGACGCCAGGATAGTAACCCCCTGAGATACATATAGAACTTAGGCGGGCTGCGTGTACCTCACAATAAGCTATTTTCTAAAACTCACGTGTAGCTAGTCGTGTATTCGCTCTTACAGGCTCTCTACTTTGGGCCGTACTGGTCGTGTATCACTTTTCTTCATTCGGAGTTAGAAGTTCCGATGACGACCCAGAGGTTCTTTCTGTCCGTTTTCTAACGATCACCGCTGATCCACATTTGCACTGACCAGTTCAACTGAGAAAGGGTTTGTAATAAAAATGAAATCCTTAATATTGTCACTATTCCCAGCCAGTGTTCTTCGTCGCAACAACAATTTTGTATACGAGGCAGTCAGCGTTCGCAAAGCGCTTAGATTAGCTTCAGTAATCGCCTTTCTGTGCCTATCGGTTTCTGTTGGATTGTGTGAGGACGGAGCGACCCTTTCTGGAATGGTGAAGGATCCGGCTGGCCTAGTCATTCCGAATGCGGTCGTCACTTTGATTAATCCAAAGACTTCGAGTACGCAGACGTCAGTGACCGACGCTACAGGCGCCTATTCATTTAGGCAGATTCCTGCTGGCGATTACAGGGTTCAGACCAGCGCCCCTGGCTTTGCGACTTTGGAGAAGACAATTGCGCTTACTGCCGGGCAAACTGCCAAACTCGACCTGTTGTTGGGACTGGCGACAAACGAGCAATCGGTCTCCGTCAGCGGAGAGACTGACCCGTACAACGTGGTTCCGGCGCTGCCTACAGAGAGTGTTTTTGGCCTTCCCCAGAAGATTAGCGAGATTCCACGCAGCGTAACCGAGACGGATTCCGCGCTGTTGGATCTGTATCAAGCCAGGTCGGTGAACGATCTGGTCACTGTTGTGCCTGGCTCTTACACGGGGGCATACTTCGGCATTTCGGGAAGCGTGTTTCTCCGCGGCGATATCGCGGATAACTACTTCCGTGGATTCCGGCGCGTCGAAAACCGGGGCAATTACCAGACCCCACTCTCCGCAGCGGACCACATCGAGGTTGTCGCAGGACCGCCCTCGCCGATCTACGGTCCCGGCAGGATGGGCGGGTTTATGAACTTCTATCCCAAGACGGTGCGGAGCGAAGGCGCGAAGTGGCTCGAGAAGGGCCAGGGCTCCATCGTTGCGAGGTATGGCCAGTTCGACGACAAAGCCGGCAGTGGCGAGTATGGATTACCTTTCAAGATTGGCTCCCATCGTTCCGGTGTCTATGCCTTCTTTGAAGATAAGAACTCGCACAGCTTCTACAAAGGAGTCTTCGACCGTTACAAGATTGGCCAGATCGCGTTCGACACGGAGCTTTCTCCCAAGTTGAGACTGGCTTACGGGTTTCAGGGCTTTCATGATCAGGGGATCCAGGCTCTGGGATGGAACCGGATCACACAGGACCTGGTAGACCACCAGACATATCTGGCTGGCACTCCGGCGATCAACCTTTCTTCGGATCACGTCAATGTGGGCCCGAATGACATGCAAGCGGGAGAGCTGAACACGTTTGCCTTCCAGCAAAACATGGGCGCAGTGTTTCCCTATTACGGGAACTCAGCCTTGTATGCCCTGGATCCCGCAACGATTCACACGGTCACGCTGCCCTTGAATCGAATCATGGTAGATACCGGGGGAGACTTCCTCAGTGCTACGACCTATACCGCTTATTTCGACGCTGCCTACGAGATCAAACCTGGAGTGACGTTCAAGAACCAGTCCTTCTGGGACCGCCTTGATTCGCAGAAGTTCAGCAGCTACGGCTTCGGGGCCAATTACAAGCCGTGGACGGTCGAAAACAAGTCGACGCTGAGCTTCAGTTGGAATCCGAGCCGCATTATCTCGATGAATGCCTTCGCCGGATACGACTACACCAGGGTCCAGACCTGGGCAGGTGAGGAGCGGGACGATTATCAGGTGGTCGATCGGCGCGACCTTTCGGTTGGGGTAACAGCAAACGATCGGTTTCAGGGCCCCTGGACCAGCAGCCCCGCCATCCCGTTCCAGTATCTCAACATCGGTACATACAGTGACAACGGCCTGTTCTGGCTCTCCGATGTTGCCTTCTGGAACCGGCTCGTATTCACCGCAGGTGTGCGGTTTGATCGCTACTCGCCTGACTTTTGGGGCCGGGACTCCGGCAATGGAGCGCTCACTCATCAGACAGCCAAGAACAATGGCGGGCTCTACAACGGCAGTGTCAGCTACAGAACTCCGTTCCACTTGACCCCATACTTTACAGCGGCTACATCGCGCTTCCTCGACCTCGGTCAGGGAAACGAGATCGATGCGTCCGAGATCCCGGGAGGAACCTATGTCCAGCCCTCTACTCTTTATGAGGGTGGCGTGAAGACTGAGGTTGAGCAGAAGTTCTTCGCGTCCCTGGGATTCTATCGGCAAAAACGCTCGGCCTGGGACAGCCAGACGCTGTCGCTCGATTACTTCAAGAATAAAGGCATGGAATTGCAGGCCCGTGCCTTCCTGTTGAAGCGCCTCACCCTGACGGGCGCCCTCACGTGGCAGCAGCCGGAGCAACTCAACGCACCGTTTCTGCTCGCCATCTCACCCACCCTGCTGGGTCTTACGCCCCAACAAGGCTATGGCGGAAAGTTCGAAGGGGTTGCAAGTATCTTCAGCCATACGGGGGCCTATCCCGTGGCCGGACAACCACACTGGGTCGCCAGCCCATTTGCGACGGTGAACATCACTCGAAATGTCGGGGTACTTCTCGGGACCACCTGGGTAGCTTCCGTCAAGGCCGGCTATGTCAGCTCCGTTGTCCTTCCTTCGTACGCTCTGTGGCGCGGATCAGCGTTCTACCGCAGGAAGAACTACGAGTTCAACGTCGGGGTCAACAACATGTTTGACGCCAAATACTTCCAAAGTCAGTATCTCTTCGAGGATTCTCTGGTCAAGCCAGGCGAGTTGCGCTCCGTAGGTGGTTCGGTCAGATATACATTCTAAGTATGAGAGGAGCTTATGTTGGTTATCAATGATCCTGCAGTCGTGGATGAAGTGTTGGCACTTCATCATGAATATGAAACAGCCCTCGTCGGTAATGACGTGGAGAAGCTGACAGCGTTCTTCTGGGACTCTCCTCACGCGCTGCGGTTTGGAGTGACCGAGAGCCTGTACGGGGCCTCGGAGATTGAGGCATTTCGGAAAGCTCGCCCTGCCGTCAACCTCGAACGGGAAGTATTCAATCTTCGTATCGTCACCATCGGTAGCACGAATGCCACGGTCACTCTTGAATTCAAGCGGATGGCAAACGGAAAACCTCGACATGGCCGTCAAAGCCAGGTTTGGGTCAAATTTCCCGAAGGTTGGAAGATTGTGAGTGCACACGTTTCGTTTACTCCAACGTCGTACATGGAATCTGCAGCCAGTTTGATCGGCTTGCAGATTCCGGCGGAATACGCAGACGGAGTGCGGCAGAATATCGAACGGTCGGCGCAGATCGCCGCTCCCCTTCTTGGCTTTTCACTTTCGGAACAGACGGAGTCCGCACAGGTATTTCAACCATGAGTATTCCTTACGATCAAACAGAAGATTCCATAAGCATCGCCCAAGCCATCCGGTCTCGAAAGCGCTCCGCTCGCGAGGTAACGTCGGCTGCGCTCGAAACAATTCGACGCCACGATAGCAGCTTGAACTCTTTCACGATGGTTCTGGAAGACGAAGCCCTCGCGCAGGCAGATGCAATCGACGGACGCATTGCCACAGGTGACGAGCTGGGACCGTTGGCTGGCGTTCCATTCGCGGTCAAGAACTTGTTCGACATCTCCGGCCAGACAACCATCGCAGGCTCGAAGATTCACGCGGAAAAACCCGCGGCAGACAGAGACGCAGCAGTTGTGGAGCGCCTGAAAGGAGCGGGGGCCGTTCTTCTGGGTGCGTTGAACATGGACGAATATGCCTATGGCTTCACGACCGAGAACACGCATTACGGACCGACCCGCAATCCGCACGATCTGGATCGGGTCGCAGGCGGCTCTTCCGGCGGTTCGGCTGCTGCAGTCGCCGCTGGCTTGGTGCCGTTGACGGTGGGATCGGATACCAATGGCTCGATTCGCGTTCCCGCCGCTCTCTGTGGCGTGTATGGGCTGAAGCCAACCTATGGCCGAATCTCTCGCGCTGGTGCGGTTCTTTTCGCTGAGAGCTTTGATCATGTCGGTCCATTCGCCCGTTCGGTGCGTGATATTGCCGTTGCCTTCGACGTCCTTCACGGACCCGACCCGCGGGATCCGGTTGCAAGCACGCGGCCTGCTGAACCAGTTTCATCGCAACTGGAACTCGGGACGAACGGGCTGCGGATCGCCGTTGCCGACGGATATTTCAGCAGCATGGGCACGCCAGAAGCGTTTGAGGCAGTGCGCAAGGCCGCCAGAGCTCTCGGTGTTCAGCAGACCATCACGATCCCTGATGTCGAGAAGGCGCGGGCAGCTGCCTACATCATCACTGCTTGTGAAGGCGGCAACCTCCACCTGCCAGATCTCCGGACCCGGCCGCACGATTTCGATCCGGTAGTCGTCGAGCGATTCCTGGCTGGAACGTTGTTGCCGGCATCGTGGTATTCCCATGCCCAGCGTTTTCGCAGGGTGTTCCGCGATCGAGTAAGAGAGCTGTTTCGTGAGGTGGATGTGATTCTGGCGCCTGCGACTCCTTGTTCTGCTATTCGCATTGGGCAGCCAACGATTGTGCTGGACGGCAAGGAAGTACCCTCGCGGCCTAATCTAGGAATCTTTACGCAACCGATCTCGTTTATCGGACTGCCGGTCATGTGCGTTCCGGTCTTCGAGCAAGGTTCGCTTCCGCTTGGAGTCCAGATAATTGGAGCGCCCTATCGTGAAGCGTCTGTTTTGCGCGTTGCCCGGCAGCTCGAACAAATGGGAGTAAGCTGTGCGCCGATGGTCATGCCCGAGCCGGCTGCCGTGCCGGGGGATAGGGCGTGACCAAATCCAAACTGCTCTCTCGCAGGAAATTTATCACTTCTCTGACGACTGCTGGAGCCGCGGCGACACTCCTGAGACCGCCTCTGGCAATGGGAGCGGAAGCACGGCTGGTCCTTGGATTCCTCTACGGCGGCCCCAAGAACGATCTTGGCTACAATCAGGCGCACGCCGAAGGGAAGCAGTCACTCATCGCGCTGCCTTTCGTGAAGGCCGTTGAAGAGGCCAATGTTGTAGAAACCGTCGCAGCGGAAGAATCGATGCGCAATATGATTCATCAGGATGGCGCGCGTGCGATCTTCGCCACATCCTACGGCTATCTTGATCCCTTCGTCTTGCGAGTTGCGAGGGAGAACCCGAACACCCAGTTCTTCCACTGCGGAGGTTTCTATCGTGATGGCATTGATCCACCCAACATAGGAATCTATTTTGGCTTCATCGACGAAGTCGAGTACCTCGCCGGAGTTACTGCCGGTCTGATGTCTCGAACAGGGCGTATAGGCTTTGTTGCAGCTAAGCCAATCCCGCAAGTGTTACGCAACATCAACAGCTTCATGCTGGGCGCGCGTAGTGTAAATCCATCTGCGTCGATGAAAGTCTTGTTCACTGGCGACTGGGTGCTACCAGTGCGAGAGGCAGAGGCGGCAAGCAGTCTGGCCGATCAGGGAGTGGAAGTACTCACGGGACATACCGGTTCACCCCGTGTCATCGTGCAGGTGGCAGAACGCCGCGGGATATGGGCCACGGGCTATCAGTTCAACCAGTCAGTGGTAGCCCCGAACCGCTTCCTGACCGGAGCGGAATGGTCCTGGGGAGTGGTCTACAAGCGATACGCGCAGATGATTCACAACGGCAAATCCGTAACCAACGGAACGATTCCGCGACACATGGCAGGTACTCTCAAAGATCAGTTCTGCCGGCTGTCTCCATTCGGTCCCGCCGTCACGCCAGCCATCCGCAATCAGGTTGCACGCGCTCAGGAACAGCTGCTTAACGGCTCTCAGGCGATCTATCGGGGGCCATTGCGCGACAACACAGGAAAGGTCGTTGTTCCTGCGGGCAAGACAATCGCCATCGAAGATCCGGTCCTTGACCGCATGAACTGGTTGCTCGAAGGAATCGAAGGGGACGTCAAGGGCCTATGAATCGTACCGCCTTTATTCCTTCGCGTAAATCTCTCGAATCCGTAACGATCCCGGCTGCCGCCTTTCTGGTCTCGATGGCGCTGTTCGGAGGATTCTGCGTTCTCTGGGGCGCGCCCTTTTGGGGAGTCTTCGCTTCCATCTATCGGGCGGGGTTCGGAAGCTGGTATTCATTGCAGAATAGCCTACTGCGTGCCGCTCCTTTGATGCTCTGCGGACTGTGTACGGCTCTGCCTGCACGCGCCGGGATCATCACAGTCGGAAACGAAGGCGCTTTCGTGATGGGAGGACTGGCCACCGCCGCTGCCGGTCTCTCAACGCAATCCGCACCCGCGTGGTTCAGCCTCCTAGCAATGGCGATCGCTGGTTCTATTGCGGGTGGCGTCTGGATCGCTATTGCGGCGGGTTTGCAGCACTATCGCGGCGTCAACGCGGTCATCAGTAGTTTGCTGCTGAATTACATCGCGATCGCACTCATGCTACAGCTAGTAGAAGGTCCGATGCGTGACCCGGCCAGCCTTAATTTTCCTGCCACCCATCCAATTTTGGAATCTCATCAACTCGGCCGGCTCTTTAACTCCCGAGTCCATTTTGGCCTTGTGTTTGGAATTGTGGCATCGCTCTTGGCGTGGTTCCTGCTGGAGCACACGGTGTGGGGCATGAAGGTGAAGGTTGTCGGCGGCAATGCCCGGACGGCTCGTCTGGTCGGTTTGCCGTTGGGAGCAGTAATACTCACGGCCAGCTTTTTCGGAGGCGCGTGCGCTGGCCTGGCCGGTATGGTGGAAGTAGCGGCTGTACATGGGCGCGCCAGCCACGCCATAGCGGCAGGATACGGATACGTTGGCATCCTAGTCGCGTTTCTATCGCGCCAATCCCCGCTTCGCATCCTGATCGTCTCGTTGATCCTTGGTGCAGTGATCGCAAGCGGTGGCAGTCTTCAACGCGATCTCGATCTTCCCGATGCCACGATCGCCGTGTTTGAAGGGATTACATTCTTGCTGATTCTTGCTTCCGAGACGCTCTACGGGCGCTTTGAATTCTGCCGGGCCACGCACAATGCATCCTAATTCTATCGGCGTCTTGATGGTCGCGGCGGCCCTGCTCGGAGCCGTGATTCGCGGCAGCATTCCCTACATGTTCGTCAGCCTTGGAGAATGTCTCACAGAAAAAAGTGGCCGGATCAACCTGGGCATGGAAGGCATCCTACTCATGAGCGCGATGACCGCCTTCGCAGTCTCACAGCGGACCGGGTCGCCGTGGCTCGGAGCGCTAGCGGCCGCTATCGTCGGTGGTCTGCTCGGCATACTGCATGCAGGCTTAACGGAACTCCCGGGTGTCAACGACATTGCAGCCGGCATCGCCATGGTCGTCTTCGGCAGCGGACTGGCGTTCTTCTTTGGAAAACAATTTGTCGCGCCCATGGCCCCGCAGCTACCCGTGTTGGAGTTTGGCGCGTGGACGTCAAATCCAGCGCTACGTGCCGCCCTCCGAATTAGTCCACTGTTCTTCCTCGGCATCATAACAGCGTTTGTTCTGCACTATGTCTTCCAATACACGCGCTGGGGCCTCCACGTTCGTGCCGTTGGTGATGCCCCCGACGCAGCACGCTCCATGGGAATCTCCGCTCGCCAGCACCGAATGATCGCGACAACCATCGGTGCAACTCTGGCCGGCATCGGCGGATCGCATTTGACGCTGTACTTCCCCGGAATCTGGTCAGAGGGCATCTCGGGAGGACAGGGTCTTATGGCGGTGGCTCTCGTCATCTTCGCGCGATGGTCTCCGCTTCGCTGCCTCGCGGTTTCCCTATTCTTCGGAGGCGCCCAGGCCCTGGGGCCATTGTTGCAATCCTTGGGCTTCACTGGCTTCTATCAGCTCTTCAATGCCTTACCTTATGCCCTCACTCTGGTTCTTATGATCGCCTCCTGCTCCCGAAGCCGTACGCTCGCCGGGATGCCCGGTGCACTGGGAGGTAAAGGATGAGCGTTGCCGAACCAGGTCTAGTAGAAGTTCGAAACGTCAGTAAGTCATTCGGTCACGTTCATGCACTGAACTCTGTTAGCCTCACCGTCCGTCCCGCAACCTTTCACGCAGTCATAGGAGAAAACGGAGCAGGCAAGAGCACCCTTGCCAAATGCATCCTCGGCTTCTACTCACTCAATGCCGGGGAAGTCCGAGTCAATGAAAGGTGCATCGCGAATCCGGCGGAGGCCCGGTCCTCGGGCATAGGTATGGTGTTCCAGCAGTTCACGCTGATCCCATCCATGACGGTCGCGGAGAATCTGTTGCTGGCTCGAAAAGACCTTCCCGCTTTCATCCATTGGCGCGAGGAGCATACCAGGTTGCAGAAGTTCTTGGAGACCGCGCCATTCTCGATCGATCTACAGAGCCGCATCTCTCACCTTTCAGCAGGGCAGAAACAAAAGGTAGAGATCCTGAAGCAACTCTATCTGGATGCAAAAATCCTGATTCTCGATGAACCCACCTCCGTCCTAACGCCGGACGAATCGGATGAGGTCATGGGTGTGCTCTCTCGAATGGTCCAACGAGGCACCTTGAGCGTCATCCTCATCACCCACAGACTACGCGAGGTGATGGACTACGCCGACGAGGTGACCGTCTTGCGCGGCGGCCGGCTAGTCACATCTCTGTCGGTCTCGGAATCCAACGCATCCAATCTGGCCGAACTGATGATGGGAGAATCGCGGCTCCCTGAAACAGTCAACAAAAAAAATATCCCCTCCAGCGAGCTTGCATTAGATATCAAGGAACTCACCGTCCGGGGCGATAACGGATTGGTCGCAGTAAATCAAGTCAGCCTTTCTGTCCGCAGTGGAGAGATTCTCGGTGTGGCCGGCGTTTCAGGAAACGGTCAGCGAGAGTTGGTTCAAGCCATTGCAGGCCAGCGAACCATCGAGAGCGGCGAGATTCGCGCGTTCGACAAACCGTTTCATCCTACTCGCCTGGGCATTCGCGCGGCCGGATTGTTCACCTTGCCCGAGGAGGCTCTAGAGAATGCGACAGTGCCGTCCATGACAGTGGCGGAGAATCTAGCTTTGCGGAAGTTTGACCGCGCTCCGTTCTCGAAGATGCGATGGCTTCTGAATCGTTCAGCGATCAAGGACGCTGCCCGGACGGTTATCAAGAGCTTTTCGATCCGCCCGCCTTTTCCTGACACTCCCATTCGCAATCTCTCCGGCGGCAACGTGCAGCGGGCTGTGCTCGGGCGCGATCTCATGGATGGCGAAGCACGTATTCTGGTCGTTGCCAACCCATGTCATGGGCTCGATCTTGTCGCGACGGCATTCGTACACAACCATTTAGTCGAATTGCGAAATAACGGAGGAGCCCTGCTGCTGGTAAGCGAGGACCTCGACGAGTTGGTGAAATTGGCGGATCGAATCGTGGTGATGAGCGGCGGGATGGTTGCTCATGAGACGCAGTCCTCTGAGTTGGACCGAGCCGTGGTCGGACGTTATATCGGGGGGCACCACCTGGAAGAAAACCTGCGTTGAAGCATCTCGTGATGGATCTGACGCTGGACAAGACGATGGCGCAGTTTACATCAGTGGCTTGAGTCTCAATCAAAACAGTAATGAAACCTCAACATACTCGCCGCTGCTGTGGTTCCTCGATCTGTCCTTCCCATCCGAGCAAGCTTTGACGGATAATCGCCTCACGTGATGTTGCTATCGAAGATCTCACTGGCGTGGGTGGCGATACGACCTGTTATTCGGAAGTCAAAGAAGTGCCGCACCCAAAGTAAAGTGTTCCTCTCGAGCCGGCTGCTCAACTGCCTGGGAATTTTTCTCCTTCTGGTTTGGACTGCAATCCCGCTACACGGACAAAATGATCTCGCTCTTCAGGCCTCAGAGCTGATGCGAACGGGCAAATTCCATGATGCTGAACTGCTGTGGCGTCAATTGGAGCAGCGCTACCCCCAAAATGCTGCGATACACAGCAACCTGGGTATCGCACTCGCGCAACAAGGAAAGCTGGAGCCAGCTACGACCGAATACCGTAAATCGCTGGCGTTAGAGTCACACCAGCCCGAGGTTAACTTCAACCTGGGCATCGCAGAATTTAAACAGGGGCATTTCTCTGCTGCAATCCCGGCATTTGAGTTATCAGCAAAAGAAAAACCCGATGATCATCGTAGTACGTTGCTCCTGGGGATGAGTCACTTTGGGCTTCGACAGTACGCCAAGGCGATTCCTTATTTGCAGAGCGCAGTCAAGGATGATCCTTCCAACATGGAATTGCACAATGTCCTTGCCCAGAGCTGTCTGTGGAGTCGCCAATATGAATGTGCCCTGGCGGAGTTCACGAGCATTCTTTCCGTAGATCCCGACGCAGTCCAAGCTCACATGCTGCTGGCTGAAGCGCTTGACGGCATGAATAAGACAGACGACGCGATCAAGGAACTTGAAGCCGCGGAGCGCATCTCGTCGAGTGAACCGGTGCTCCACTTCGAACTCGGCTATCTCTATTACAAACAGCGAAATTACGATCGAGCATCTCCTGAGCTGCAACTGGAGATCAAGAACAATCCAGGCTATGCTCAAGCCTATTTATATCTTGGCGACATCGCGCTCCACACGAACGATGATGCGACGGCTGAGCCGTTGCTGAGGAAGGCAATTCAGTTACAGGATGAAAACCGTCTGGCTTACTTCGATCTTGGTTGTGTCTACGCTGATCAGAACAGAGATCAGGAAGCGGTTACAACTCTCCTGCATGCCATAAAGTTGGATCCTACGCAGCCCGACGCGCACTACCGTCTCGCGCGGCTGTACTCGAAACTGGGACAAAAGGAAAAGGCTGCACAGGAGTTCGCCAAAACGAAGGAACTACATAGCAAGACAGAAGATTCGTTAATCCAGAAGGTATCGGGCGATAATGTTGTGCCGCAGTAGAACTTACTCTGTGACCAGAGAGCTATGATTCAAGGGACGAACCACAGGCTCCAGGATGAAATGAGCAAGGCCAAAGCCCATATGTCGCGCCGGGATTTTCTATGGTTGGCAAGTTCCTCGACGCTGGCTATGGCTCAAGGCGTAACGACTCGAAATCTGAAGCCGCTTCCCAGAGGTAAGCCGTCCGGGATTCCGTTCCTTGCTCACTTTACTGACGTTGCGGCTCAGGCTGGGCTAACGATACCAGTGGTGTACGGTGGGCTCAAGCATAAGAACTACATCATCGAGACGGTAGGTTGCGGTGTTGCTTTTCTGGACTATGACAATGATGGATGGTTGGACATCTTCGTATTATCCGGCACGCGCATGGATTCACCTGTTCCAGATTCGAGTAATAGGCTTTATAAGAATAATCGGGACGGAACTTTTACCGATGTAACGGAAAAAGCCGGACTGATACGAAGCGGATGGGCCAGTGGAGTTACCGTCGGGGACTATAACAACGACGGCTTTGAAGATATTTTTGTAACTTATTACGGTCAGAATGTTCTTTACCGCAACAATGGAGATGGAACATTTACTGATGTTACTCAGCGAGCTGGACTGTTCTATGAGGGCAATACGCGCTGGGGATCGGGATGCACTTTTCTGGACTACGACCGCGATGGTCACCTCGATCTCTTTGTTGCGAATTATGTTGAGCTCCATTTGGATCGGTTGCCAAAACCTGGCGACAATCCGTTTTGTAACTTCAAAGGTGTAGCGGTTAACTGTGGTCCTCGGGGACTGCCGATGCCGCGCAACTACCTTTATCGAAATCAAGGAGACGGAACGTTTCGCGATGTGTCTCTGGAGACGGGGATTGCAAAGGCACAGCGCACCTACTCGATGACCAGCGTGGCCGCAGACTTCATCGGCGACGGTTGGACGGACCTTTACGTGGCCTCGGATTCGACTCCAAGTCTTCTATTTCGAAATACGCATAACGCCAAGTTCGTGGAAGAGGGCGCTGAGCGAGGTATAGCCTTTAGTGCCGATGGCGCTGAACAGGCTGGTATGGGCGTTGCTGTTGGCGACTACAACCTGGACGGCAATCTCGATATCTTCAAGACTCATTTCTCCGACGACACGAATGTTCTCTATCGCAATGACGGAACCGGCAACTTTACGGATGTGACGATTCCTGCTGGGTTTGGGGTTGAAACCCGGTATATCTGCTGGGGCACCGGGTTCGCTGATTTTGACAACAACGGCTGGCCGGATCTGGCAGTCGTTACTGGCTCCGTTTATCCGGAGGTCGAAACCGAGTTTCCGGAGTATCCGTTGAAGACTCCTCGATTCATCTTCAGGAATCTTGGTAATGGGAAGTTTGAAGAGTTGATTGAAGAGGCGGGACCGGGAATTGCTGCGGCCCATTGCAGTCGAGGCTGTGCCTTCGGAGATTTCGACAACGATGGCGATGTGGATATGGTGGTCATCAATCTGAACGAGCCGCCTTCCTTGCTTCGAAATGATCTCACTGGAGATCTGAATTGGTTAAAGGTGTTCCTCGTAGGGACACAGTCAAACCGAAGCGCGATCGGGTCGAGGGTCATAGCCAAGTATGGCGGCAAGGTACAGGCCCAGGCCGTCACGGGGCAATCGAGCTTCTATTCGGTGAATGATCGCCGACTCCATTTCGGACTGGGTCCGAACACTCATGCTGATCTTGAGATCCACTGGACCAATGGCCTGATCGAACGCTTTCCGGGCGTCGCGGCCAAACAGTTAGTGACGATCAAGGAAGGCAAGGGAATCTTCAAGTCCTCGTTGCCAGCCATGAAGGCGCAATAGCCGTAAACGGGCGCCAGAGATCGACGCATATAGGTCCGGATCAAAGGCGATGATTTTCGCGGGATGTACCCCCTCCCCCCGGGGGTGATCGATTCGTAAATCTCCTATTTTCAGTAATATATAAAAACTGGTGTCGCTAAATTCGTCCAAACAAAAGGGTTACAGGCAAAATCGTCATTTATAAAGACTTAGCGTCGATTTCACTTGATTCCACCGATTTGAAGCGATAAAGACAGGAAGGCCCCGGCGGATGGCCGGGGCTCTCTTTTAGTCTCTATAACTAGTTTAGCGGGTTGGGTGGAATTAATCGGCAACGCGAATCTCCTTGATTGACGCGGGGATTCGCTGTTTTGGGGCTTGACAGGTTTCTGGGCTCAGCTAAAGGGCGGTAAGGATGCGGTCGGCGATGGCGGCGGCTTCGACGGCGGGACGGACATCGTGGACGCGGAGAATGTGGGCTCCGGCCAGGATGACGGCAGTGTTCGCGGCAGTCGTGGCATGGAGGCGGGCTTCGGCGGGCGGTGGGTTTCCCTGGTTGATGGCGGCTTGAGAGGGGATTCGGGCGAGGGTGTGGGCGAGGAAGCCCTTGCGAGAGGCTCCGATGAGAAGGGGGAGACCGAGCTGGTGGAGCTGGTCGAGGTGGGCGAGGATCGGATAGTTATCGTCGAAGCGCTTGCCGAAGCCGAGGCCGGGGTCGAGAACGAGTTGATCGTGGGGAATGCCAGCGGTTGTTGCGGCTTGAATGCGTCCCTCCAGGCCGGAGATGACGAGCGGGAGGATTTCGTCTGGAGCGAGTGGCGGGAGATGGGGCCATTCATGCGGGCGGCCACGGGTGTGCATGAGGATGGTTCCGCAGCGGAGGGTGGCGCAGGTGGTGGACATGGCGGGATCCCAGAGGTGGCCGCTGACGTCGTTGACGATTTGGGCTCCGGCTTCGATGGCGTGCTGGGCGGTTGACGCGTGGAAGGTGTCGACGGAGAGGATGGTGCCGGGGCGGTCTTTGAGGATGGCCTCGATGACGGGGAGGATGCGGGACTGCTCTTCGGGTGGGGTGAGCGGGGTGGCGTTGGGCCGGGTGGATTCGCCGCCGATGTCGAGGATGTCGGCTCCCTCGTCGAGCATGTGGAGGGCTTGGGTGAGGGCGCGGCCGGGGGCGTCGTTGGGGGTGTAGAAGTGGCCGCCGTCAGAGAAGGAGTCGGGAGTGATGTTGAGGATGCCCATGATGAGGGTGCGATGGCCGAGTGGGAGGGTGCGGGTGCGGAGGCGCCAGTTATAACGTGGGCGGGGCGAGAGGGACATGGGGGGATTCTATGCAGGGAGTGGGAAGTAGGGAATAGGGAGTAGCGGACAACAGCGCGTCGGGTGCTAGACTGCGCGAATGGTGATGATGTTTCGAGGGCTGGTAGTTTTGGCGATGGTGTGCGCTGGGGTAGCGCAGGCTCAGGGTGTGGGCGGCGATGGACGGGTATCGGCGAAGGCGGGTTCGAGTGCATCGTCTACTAAGCTGGCGCGGCAGATTGAGGGATTGCTGGCTGATCCGGCGGTGTCGCGGGCGCACTGGGGGATCAAGGTGACGGAGATGGATGGGACGCCGATTTATTCGCTGAATGAAGGGCAGCTTTTTCAGCCGGCGAGCAATGCGAAGTTGTATACGACCTCGGCGGCGATTGCGTTGCTGGGGCCGGGGAAGACGTTTGAGACACGGGTAGTGGCGAAAGGCGTGATGAATGGCGCTGAGAAACTGACGGGGGATCTGGTGCTGGTGGGGGCTGGCGATGCGAACCTTTCAGGGCGTGAGATTCCATATGTTGCTCCGGCCTTGCGGCCTAAGCCTGCACTGCCTGCTCCGCCGGCGCTGCGTTATCTGGAAGAGTTGGCGGATCAGGTGGCGAAGACGGGGTTGAAGGTGGTGAACGGCGATGTAGTGGGGGACGACACTCTGTTTCCGTGGGAGCCTTATCCGGAGGACTGGTCAATCGACGACACGGTTTGGGGGTATGGGGCTCCGGTGTCGGCGCTGTCGATTAATGACAACCAGATCAAGGTGACGGTGACGCCGGGGGCTGAGGTGGGCAAGCCTGCTTTTGTGAGCGCCGATCCAGCGGTTCCCTATTACACGGTGGATGCTTCTGGATTGGTGACCGGAGCGGCGAAGAGCGGCAGCCATGTGCAGATAGAACGGGCGCTAGGGTCGAAGGTGCTGCGGGTGTACGGGTCGATTGCGGTGGATGCTCAGGCGGATGAAGAGGATGTGGCGATTCATGATCCGGCGGAGTATGCGGCGGTGGCGTTGAAGGGGATGCTGGAGGCGAGGGGAATTGTGGTGACGGGAGTGGCTAGAGCGCGGCATCGGTTGGTGCTTTCGGGCGAAGGATTCATGAAGGAATCGCATGAGCCGCTGGTAGCGGGAGCGAAGGAGGCTGCTGCTGCCACGAAGCTTGTGGAGACTCGACCGGATGGCTCATTGGTGGACGCAGAGGAATGGAAGGGAGAAGGCGCGGTGCTTGCCTCGCATACTTCCGTACCGATGATTGAGGACATGGTGGTGACGAACAAAATCAGCCAGAATCTGCACGCAGAACTGTTCCTTCATCAGGCGGGAGCGCGGAACGGACGCGATGGATCGACGGCTGAGGGGGCTCGAGTAGTGCGGCAGTTTCTGGTGGATGCGGGAGTGGATAAGGATGATTTTGTCTTTTTTGATGGGTCAGGGTTGAGTGGGCATGATCTGGTGACTCCGCGGGCGACGGTGAAATTGCTGCAGTATGCAAGTACGCAGCCTTGGTTTGCGGATTGGAAGCGGTCGCTGCCAGTGGGTGGAGAGGATGGGTCTTTAGCTGGGCGATTTGGGAAGGATCCGTTGAAAAATCATGTATTTGCGAAGACAGGGACGCTGGGGGAGGCTCGTGCTTTGAGTGGATTTTTGGAGGGGGCCAGTGGGCGGACGGTGATTTTTTCGATCATGGTGGGGAACCATGCTCCCGGGTCGAATGCGGACCGTGAGGTGATGGATAAGATTGTGGCGGCGATCGCGGCGGCGAACTAGAAGAGGCAGGCGTGGCATTGCGGGCGTGAGCAGCTACTACAATTGGAGGATGGGCATCAGTCAATTGTCTGTAACTTTCCTTCGCAGACAGTGGATGCGCTGATGGATGCAACTGCGGTGTGGGTTGTGGCCGTCGTGTTCGTGGCCACGCTGATTCGATCGGCATTTGGATTTGGAGAGGCGCTTGTTGCCGTGCCGCTCCTCGCACTTTTTTTGCCGGTTAAAACTGCTGCGCCGCTGGCAGTGCTTGTGTCGATCACGATTGCTGCAGTCGTGGTTGCGCAAGACTGGAGGAAGATCCACGTACGGAGCGTGGGGTGGCTGGTAGTCTCCACAATGATTGGTACACCGGTGGGACTGATGCTGCTGGCAAGCAGGCATCAGCGCGCGGTAATGGTCACTTTGGCGGTTTTGATTATGGCTTTTTCAATTTTTTCCCTGGTTGGGAAGAAGCCGCCAGAGCTAAAGAGCGATAGCAAACGATGGGTTCTTGGGTCCGGATTTCTCGCGGGTGTACTTGGCGGGGCGTACGGGATGAATGGACCGCCACTTGTGATTTACGGAGCCATGCGTCGTTGGTCTGCACAGCATTTTCGCGCCACACTTCAGGGTTACTTTCTGCCGGCGAGCATGATCGGAATGTTCGGTTATTGGCTCACAGGGCTATGGGTTCCTGTTGTGACGCATTACTATCTGCTCTGTCTGCCAGTGTTGCCGGTGGGAATCTGGCTCGGAAGAGTGATGAATCATCGCATGCACGGAGAAGCGTTCCTGAAGTATGTGTACTGTGGGCTGGCGGGCATCGGGGTGATGTTGCTGGTACAGGCGATGCGGCGGTAGATGAGAGAATAAAAGAGTGATCCGAGGTTCGTTCCTGTTGATTCTGGCGTGTGTGCTGGCGGGGTGTAAGTCGACGCCACCGCCTACTCCTCTTAACTTATTGAATGCGCAGCAGATGCGGGGGCATGTGGTGTATCGGGCGCATTGTGTGATTTGCCATAATGACCGCGAAGATGCTCCTTTGAATGGGCCGGCGATGGTGGGGGTGTTCAAGAAGCGGTATCTGCCTAGTGGTGCGGCGGCGACGGATGAGCGGGTTTCGGCGACGATTCTGCATGGGCGGAATATGATGCCGGCGCAGGGTAACGTATTGGATCAGCAGGATTTAGAGGATTTGTTGGCGTATCTCCATACTTTATGAGCGATGAGAAGAAGGTCGTGGCAGGACAGATGTTGCCGGGGATTGCGGGCATCTGTATGTACTTGATTTTTATGACGATGCTGAACGTGTATGGGGGGCTGCGTGGGACGTTCGGCGAGGGTATGTCGAAGTATGGCGTGCTGGCGCTTTGTACGCTGCTGGCGGTGGGGATCTTTGGGCTTCTAAGGCTGAAGAAGTGGGGATGGGCTCTGGTGACGGCTGGGTGTATGTTATTGAGCGCTGGGGATTTATTTCTGTTTTCCAGGACGCATGCAGGGTTCTTTTTGGTGCGTGGGCTGTTTTCGCTGGTGTTTTTTTTGTACCTGGTGCGGACGGAGGTCCGAGAGCGATTGCGGTGAGTTGCGGGTGGTTTTTGGTGGTTAGCTAGTGGAAAAAAGTGTGGGAAAGCTGGTTGGTGGATGTGTGTTTTTCTGTTGCTGGGTGATCGCTGTGCTTTCCTGTCATTTCAGCGTGAGAACGATTTGGCTATCGGGATAAAGCCCCTGAGGCATTCCGGCGCTCGCTGACTGTCCCTTCATACGCAACTCGACCTTGAGGGTGTGTTTCTTCTTCTGGAGGAAGTCGGCGCTTACCGTGTTCGAGGTTTGCTGTACCGCGCCGCTCTTCGCGGAGACGCGAAACTCCTGCACGCCGGGCGGAACGAAGGAATCCTGACCGATCGCTCCCGAATTGCGGGAATAGACCTTGCCGTTCATTTCGACCGTGAAATCCAGCCCCCGCGGCATTCCGCTCGCGTCAATCTTCAGCCTGGCGTTTTGCTTCGGATCCAGCGTCATGGGATCGAAGCCCAGCGGCTCACTCTTTGGTGCTGGTGGAGTTGATTTCGCCGACAAATTTGCGCTGGCAATCGGCGGAGCTGTGACAATCGGCTTCTTTTCAGCACGCTTAGGCCTGGGCTTGACGTAGCGGCCGTAGGCTTGTTGATCGCCACCGGCCTGGGCACTGGCCTGGACGCTGGACTGGACACTGGATTGGGCGCTGGACTGGTGGCGTCCACAACCTTGGTGATGGGGACAATTGGTTGCGGTGCCGGTGCCGTCGCCGGACTTGTCGCTGCGAGGGGTGCTGGCGGGGTCTGCCGCGCATGCAATGCGTACCAGCCCGCCGATGCAGCCACGGCAACAATTACCGCTGCAACGACCAGCCCTATCTTGCTGTTGCGCTGGCTCGCCGGCGCAGGCGCACTTGCTATTGGCTTAGCCGCCGTCGCGACTACGACTGGTGCCGGCACTGTCGGAATCGCCTCGGCTAAGGTCGCGTCGGGATCATCAGCAGCGGTCATAACGCGCGACGTGGCAATCGGGGTAGTTGTTACAGTCTTGCTCGTTCGCAGGTCGCTCAACTCGCGGGCCAACTCCTCCCCGGTCTGATACCGCGCCGAGGGATCCTTCTCCATGCACTTCAGAATGATGCTCTCGAACCTCGCGGGGAGCGCTGGATTGAGTTTGCGCGGTGCGATCGGCTCGGTATGCACTACCTTGTATAGAACCGTGGACAGGCTACCCCCCGGAAACGGTTGTTCTCCCGTAGCCAGCCAATAGAGAACCACTCCCAGCGAGAAGATGTCAGCACGACCATCAACCTGCGCTCCTGTGAACTGTTCCGGCGGCATGAAGGCGGGCGTACCCAACATCTTGCCCGTCATCGTCATCTCGCTCTCCGTGAGCTTCGCAATACCGAAATCGGCGATCTTTGGCCGCTCGATTCCGTAGGCCTCGCGGGAGGTCAGCAGGATATTCGCGGGCTTGATATCGCGGTGGACCACGCCGCGTTGGTGTGCATACCCTAGTGCCTCCGCGATCTTTTGCCCGATCTCGCACATGCGATCGAGATTCAAGCGCTCTCCCCTGTCGTAGACCTTGGCCAGGGTCCGACCGTCGACGTACTCCATCACCAGGAAGGGCTGGCCATCGTGTTCACCGACGTCGAAGACAGGCACGATTCCGGGATGGGTCAGGGCTCCAGCGGCACGCGCCTCGCGGAAGAAGCGTTCGCGAAACTCGCCGTTCTCGTCGCTGGCAAGAGCAGCTGAAATGATCGTCTTCAGCGCCACGATCCGGTCCATCGCCGGATCCTTCGCCCGGTATACCGCTCCCATGGCGCCGCGCCCCAGTTCTTCCAGAATCTCGTAACGCCCGATCTTTTGTAGAGTGTTCATGCCTCGCCTCGTGTAACGTGTTCCGCTGTAGCAACTGAGGCGATTGGCCTGTCGCTTTCCGTAATTCCGCTGTAATGCACCGATAGAAGAGTCAATTCGTTGGCTGGCTTTTACCCGCGCTGAATCCCTCGACGGCCTCGATGATCGATCCTTCATCTGATCAGGTGGCGACTCGTAATGTTCGAGGATCTCCAGCAAGCGCGCGGAGGTACGCTCGCGTGAATTGTCTGGGGCGATGACACCAATGGATACTTCCCTGTCGGCAGAGATGTTTTGCATAGAAGGTGTTCAGTGTTGCGATTCTATCGCGCAAACCGAGAAGCGCGGCTATATTAGAAAGACTTAAATCGTCCGGATTCCGGAAGTTGATTGGTTATAGGGGAAAAGGGGTCTGGTTGTGCCTTCATTTAGGCATATATCCAGCGGAAAGCAGATCCCCTTCGGGGATGACAACTAGAGGAAGGCAAGAGCAACGGCAACAGCTGTCTTGGCTGGGGTGCGGTGTGGGTAGAGAAGCGGGTTTCTCCGCTGCGCTGCTCACGATGAGGCTGTGAGCAGCTTCGGTCGAAATGACAGTTTGGGTGTGGGGTCGAGGAGAACAGACAACGACAACGACAGAAGCAGATCCCCTTCGGGGATGACAACTAGAAAGGCAAGGGCAACGGCAACAGCAGGTTCCCTTCGGGGATGACGGAGCAAAAGGCGAGACGGCGGGAGGCGTAGTTGGAGCGGGACGATACAATCGAAGGGATGACTCCTACGGCTGAGCTTGTGCAGATCGACCTGTCGCCGCGGAAGCCCGTGCGGAAGCCGGAGTGGCTGAAGGCGAAGGCTCCGATGGGTGAGACCTTCCACAATTTGAAGAAGATGGCGCGGGAGCTGAACCTGCATACGGTTTGCGAGAGCGCGCAGTGTCCGAACATCGGGGAGTGCTGGAACCAGAAGTCGGCTACGTTCATGATGCTGGGGAATCTTTGCACGCGGCGATGTGGGTTTTGCGCGGTCCCGAAAGGAAAGCCTGAGCCGATCGATTTTGATGAGCCGCGGCGAGTGGCTTATGCAGTGGCGCAGCTTGGGTTGGCTCATGCCGTGATCACGAGCGTGAATCGGGATGACGATAATGTGGGCGCGGCGCGGGCGTTTGTGAGTGTGATCGAGGAGATTCGGGTGCAGGCTCCGGGGTGCAGGGTGGAGGTGCTTACGCCGGATTTTCAGGGGAATGAGGAGTCGCTGCGGATGGTGGTGGCGGCTCGGCCGGAGATTCTGAACCACAATATCGAGACGGTGCCGAGACTTTATCGCGTGGCTAAGTCGGGTGGGCGGTATGAGCGGTCGCTTGGGTTTTTGGAGAAGGCTAAGGCGATTGCGGCTGAGATGTTCTCGGACCGTGACGGCGATCAGATTGTGACGAAGACGGGCATCATCGTGGGGATGGGCGAGGAGATGCACGAGCTGCTCAGCGTGTTTCGGGATTTGGCGGATCGGCGGGTGGATATTTTGACGATTGGGCAGTATCTGCGGCCTAGCCGGGATCATCTGCCGATGGCTCGGTATTACACGCCGGATGAGTTTGCGTTTTTGAAGCATGAGGCTCTGGGGATGGGGTTCCGGCATGTGGAGAGTGGGCCGCTGGTGCGGAGTAGCTATCATGCGCAGGAGCAGGCGGAGTCTACTGGGTTGGCGTAAGGCCAGGGAAAGTCCGATGGCCTGTGCAGCATTCCCTCAGGGGCTAAAGCCCCATTGATTTTGCTGCATTTATGGCGTGGCTGAAGCCACGCCCTTTCAAAGCAGCGACTTGAGCAAAGCTTCACTGAAGCCACGGCCCTTCAAAGCAGCGACTTGAGCAAAGCTTCACTAGAAGTTGATACGAGCCGAAAGCTGCAGGCTGCGTCCTCCGCCCACACCATTCACACTGCCTTGTCCGCTGCCAAGCGTGCTCGTTACGGTGCCGAAGCTGCTATTCGTCGTCGCGCAGCAGTTATTGCTGGTTGGATTGGCGAACTGCGGCGTGTTGCTCAACTGGAAGGCATCGAACCGGAACTCCCCTGAGGCTTCACGGAAGATCGGGAAGCTTCTGAAGATGGAGATGTTGTCCTGGATGTAACCAGGTCCCCGGAACTGGTTCCTTCCCGAGGAGCCCACGCCAACATTCTGCGCTGTGCAACCCGACGTTGGACATCCACTGGGAGTGGAGAACGCAGTTGGATCAAACCAATGGTTAGCCGAGCCTACGGCGTGGGATACACGGTAGACACCTGTCAGGTCTCCAGTTTGCTCCGTTCCAGGCGTGTTGAGGTTCGCGCCGTTCGTGGAGACTGTAAATGGCTGGCCTGAGACCACGGAGACGATTCCCGCGATCCTCCAGCCTCCCAGGATGTAGGAAGCAAACCCTGAGTTGAGCATTGAGTGACCACGGCCAAAGGGAAGTTCGTAGGTAAAGCTCTGCTCGTAGTTCAGGGTGCGGTCGAAGTCCAGCGGAGCGTAATTTCTGCGCCCGCCAATAAAGAAGAGTATGCCGCCATTATCGGGACTGCCTGCCGGACCGGTGTTCGCAATGTAACCCATCGCTTTGCCCCAGGTAAATGCGGAGGTGAAGGCGAGGCCGTTGGAGAAGCGCTTATTCAACTGGGCCTGTAGAGAATGATAGTTGGAGGAGAAGGGAAGGTAATACTGATTGGTCGCGGCCGTGCGTCCGAAGGCAATGTTTTCCGGGAGTGAGGCATTGCCGCCACCATAGGTGCTGGGTAAGTTGATGTTCTGGGCTCCTGAGATATCTACACCGTGGTTGCCCACATAGGCGATCTGCATCGAGAGATTGCCGCGGAAGGCTTGCTGCAGTGCAACGTTCCAGGACATGACGTAGGGATTTTTATAGTTGAGGGGGATGTAGAAGTACGTCTGGCTCTTAAGTTGGGGGGTATTGACGGGAATAATTCCATTGGTTGGAATCGGAACCGGAACAGGAGCTGGGAAGCCGGCCTGGAAGGTAGCCGTTGTTACTCCGTCAGCGAGCACTGCAGGGGTAAACGGACTGGTGCCTACCAGACCATAGCTGTTGTTGGCTCGGATGGGGTAGTTGTAGGCATAGACGTTGTCGGGAAATGGCGTGTAGCTAATACCAAACCCTGCACGGACGACGGTATCGTCCGTTACTCGGTAGGAGACTCCGGTGCGCGGCGCGAAGTAGCGATATCGCGTCTCCATCCCCAGATTCGAAGGATTGGTGCCCAGGCCTGCGATGACAAGGTTGTTGGCGACAGGGTCATAGTTGGAGAAGCCGCCTGCGAGTTTGGGAGTGGCCGGGGGATAGAAATCCCACCGCACACCCAGATCGACCGTCAACCTCGATGACGCCTGCCATTTGTCGTTCGCGAAGGCGAAGAACCACCACTGACGGTAGCCCGGGAAGTACGTGTTCAAATCGCGGCCCACCTGGCTCGGCAGATCGAACAGGAAGCTCGAGATGTCGTTAGCGATGTTAGTCTTTGCGCGTGAGTCCGACGTCTGAACATCGCTGAAGGTAAAGACACCGCGCGGACTGAAGGTCTGATCCTGAAGCAGATCGTCACGCACGCGCCGCAGGTCTACGCCTGCCTTCACCGTGTGGTTGTGGATGATCTTCGTCCAGGTGTTCACGAAGTCGATGTTCGATTCGCCGCGGATCCAGGGAACAGAGGCAGAGTAGCCGATCAACGTGCCCGTGAAACCGCCATTAATCGTCAGACCGACCTGGCCGCTCGTAAACTGGTCGAGGTTTACACCCGGAATTCCCAGCGTGGTCGCGTCGGGCGAACCATAGTTGCTGGGCTGCGCATCGTTACGAAGGTGGGCGACGCCAAAACGGGCTTCGGTAAACAGCGTAGGCGAAAAGACATGGTCGTAATTTACGCCAAAGCTGTAGGAATTCTGCGCACCGGTCCCCTGGAAGCCGCCGCCTGCAGGTCCCCCAAGGAATGAACCAAAGGCTGGAGCCTGAAAGGTATTAACACGCTGATAGCTGTAGCGCCCGCTCACATGGTTCCTCTCATTGAGCGTGAAGTCGATCTTCGTGTCGAAGCTGTCTGTGGACTTCGTAAACGGAAGGTTTGTCGTGTAGTTGTTCGTTGGGGCGGACAACGGCAGCGTTGAGTTCAGCTTTCCATACTGGGCAGCAGCAGCGTTTACCTTCTGCAGAATCGACAGCGAAACAGGATTGACCCGGCTGAACGGGATCTGGTTATTCGCGAAGGGCGTACGCGGATGCGCTGCCGTGCCATCGCCCGTGTTGGGATCGAAGACCTGTCCGGTCTGGAAGAGGCCGGCTTGAGCGCCGAGTGTAGAACTCAGATCGATAAAGCCCTGAGCGTTCGGCGTGTAGTAGCGGGCGTCTGGAATCGTGAATGTGCTTCCGATCGACTCATGATCGGAGGTGTGCGTGTAGTCACCAAAGAAAAACAGCTTGTCCTTGAAGATCGGACCGCCGATCGCACCTCCGACATAGTTGTAGGCGAGATGCCCCAATGGGCCGCTGAAGTAGGACCGCGCGTTCGCCGCACTGTTCTGGATAAAGTAAAAGACCGATCCGTGAAATGCGTTGGTGCCTGACTTCAGCACCACATTCGTTACAGCGCCCATGGCGCGTCCAAGCTCTGCGTCGAAGTTGTTCGTCGAGATGTCGACTGACTGAATCGCTTCCGCCGACGGAATGATGATCTGCAGCAGCCCCGTGCGCTCATCATCATCGATGCCTTCGATCTGGTATAGATTGCTCTGGCGCGGCATGCCATTCACTTGAGTCTGCAGCGAACTCTGCGCGTTGAAGAACTGCGAATGTTGGAAGGTAGCTGGCGATGTTCCGGGGACAAGATTCAACAGAGACTGGAAGTTGCGATTGGTGCTCAGGGGCAGGTTCGCGATATCGTGCGTCTCGAGCTTTGTGCTGATGTCGGCCCGGTCGGTCTGGAGCAGCGGAGGTGCGGTCGTTACCAAAACCTCTTCTGACACGCTGCCCGGCACGACTTCAGCATCGACGCGAGTCGTTGAGTTCAGCAATATGTCGATATTCTCGTGCGTCCACTTTTTGAAACCGGGCGCTGAAACCGTTACGGTATACCGGCCCGGTGGAAGGCTGGGTATGGTGTAGTTTCCGGTTTCATTGGTCACGGACTGATAGGTTGTGGCAGTTGCCACTTCTGTGGCGGTTATGGAAGCCTTAACAACTGCTGCTCCGCTGCTATCCTGCACCGTGCCTACCAGGGTTCCGCTAACTGCCTGCCCGAACATAGCAATTGACGAACCCAGGAAGAAGAAAACAGCGAACAGCACACACACTATGATTATGCGTTTCATCACTCTGAACCTCCCGAAAGAAGGGCCCGAGAACAGCTCTTAGCGCAACTTATTGTTTGAAGAGCGAACGAACACTAGCACCAACGATAGAACGTAGTCAACAGGATTCAATGTCGTGCTCCATCGTTTTGTCTATTCTTGGAGCTCGGACGATCACAAGTATCGGTAGGCAGTATCCGCGTGAGTCATCCATACCTCTTCAAATGAGCTGAATTCTGCAGGGTTCGGAGTATCTCAGCGCAATTGGCAGGCGCAGCGCGCAACGTATTTTATTTCAGGGATTTATCTCGTTTGAGGCGTGCTTCACTTCTGTTACTTCTGTGTCTTCATAAACTCGCGTACCAGCGTCGCCATCTCGTCTGCTTTGGTATCGAGCGCGAAGTGTCCTGCGTCAAGTACGTGGACCTCCGCGTTCGGTACGTCCTTGCGGTAGCGTTCCGGCTCGCCTGGATCGAACGATAGATCGTGCTTGCCCCAGAGGACCAAAAGCCTTGGCTGTGTCTTCTGCATACATGCCTGCCACTTTGGATAAGCATCGACGTTCGTGCGGTAGTCGTAGAAGAGGTCGCTTTGAATCTGCGCCTGCCCTGGCGCGTTGAGAAATGCGTACTCATCGGTCCAAAGATCCGGGTCATACTGCTCAGTATTCGGATCGTCTCCGACATGGCGCGTCTTCGTGGCTGCCATCGATAACAGGTTCTTGCGCAATGCTTCGTCATGAGCGGCGCGGTCCGCCCAGAACGCACGCCTTGTCGTCCAGTTAACGCCCAGCCCTTCGTTGTGCGAGACCGCATCCTGAACGATAAGAGCCTGCGCCCGCTCCGGGTGTGCCAGGATCATGCGAAAGCCGACCGGGCCACCGTAGTCCTGCATGTAAAGCGTGTAGTGTGACAAACCCAGCGCTTGCGTAAAGTCGTTCATCACGGAAGCGATGTGGTCGAAGGTGTAATCGAATTGCTTCGGGTCGGGCCAGTCGCTATGTCCGAAGCCCGGATAGTCGGGCGCAACGAGATGATAGTTGTCTGCAAGCCGCGTCAGCAGCGACTGAAACATCCGCGACGACGATGGAAGTCCATGCAGTAAAAGAATGGTGGGAGCGTCTTTAGGTCCTGCCTCCCGGTAGAAGATGGAGAGCCCGTCGACCTTCACTGTGCGATAGAACACCTGCTGGTCCATTGTTTTGTCCTTTGTCTGGGCATCCATTCCCAAGGTAGCGGCGAGCGCGACGGCGAGGGTCGCGAGACTCCGAAGGATCGACTTCGTCGTATTCACGCATTCTCCGATCTCATCTTGAGTCCATTATGCTTCAAAAAGATTATTTGCTACCTCGTTCGCGGTTCCAGCGAAGAACCGGGCCGGCAATGGCGGAGACCTCGGATACCAACGTCTGCAGCAGCGCCTTCGCGTCGCTCTGCCGGGAAAGGTTTGCGCTCTGTCCGGCCCAGAGCGGCAGGAGTTCCGTCTTACCAGCTTTCTCGGCTGGAAGGGAGAGGTTTCTCACGAGAGCGCGCTGCAAGGGATACGGGAGAGTTTCCACTCCTGGGCGATTGAGCTCTTCGAGCAACTGGTTATGTATTCCGCGAGCCAGTCTTCCAGTAAAGCCCCTAGTCAATCCTGTCCTGCGAGCGTGTCCACCGAGGAGCGCGTTGCGGTGATGCACGCTCGTACCGGATTCTTCGGTAGCCAGAAACGCCGTGCCGATCTGTACGCCCTCGGCCCCCAGAGCAAACGCTGCGACGATTCCGCGAGCATCGGCGATACCTCCGGCGGCAACGACGGGGACCGAGACGGCGTCTGCGACTTGAGGTACGAGCGAGAACGTTCCGGTGAGCGACTCCTCGGCGGGGCGAAGGAAAGAACCGCGGTGGCCGCCTGCTTCAAAGCCGGAAGCGGCGATGACGTCGACTCCAGCCTGCTCAAGAACGATGGCTTCGTCTGGTGTCGTCGCCGCTCCGATCGTAAGGATTCCCTGCGTACGGCATTCGTCGAGAATCTCCTTCGGCGGGATTCCGTATATGAAGCTGAAGACGGGAACCTTTGCATCGAGCAAGACCCGCACCTGGTCCTCAAACCTGATCGGAACGTAAGGCTGATGCGCCGGTAGAGTGCCGCCCAGGGCCTGGATGTGTCCCGCCAAGGGCACCAGGCTTCGGGCAAATGCTTCGCTGCCGGAAGTGTAGGCGCCCTCATCTTCCATCGAGACCCACAAATTGATCGCGAACGGTTTAGAAGTGAGCGCGCGAATCTCAGCGATGGCATCTTTAATTGCTGAAGGGCTCAAGCCATGCGCTCCGAAGGAACCGAGGCCGCCAAAATTCGAGACGGTCGCTGTCAATCGCTGCGTCGACAGACCGCCAAGAGGGCCTTGAATGATCGGGTACTCGATTCCCAGACTTGAGGAAATACGAGTCTTGTTCCACTGTGGCGACGAGCTAGTGGCCTGCTGTTTCATAAGACCTCTGAAAGCGACAGGCAGAGACCGTTTGGCCTCTGCCTGCGTTTACTACTCTGCGACTTCGAAGATGACCTCGAGTTCGATTGGCACCCCGAGGGGGAGGCTGGCAACGCCGATGATCAGCCGAACCGATGTTTTCTCGATGCCAAAGACATCTCGAAACAGGTCCGAAACAGCGTCCGCAACTCTGGGCTGGTCGAAGAAGTCGCCTGAGGTCGCTATGAACACTCCGAGCCGAACCACGCGAGTCACTCTATCGAGTGTGCCCAGATGCTTTTTGGCCGCAGCGAGGACGCTCAAGGCCGCGGTGTAGGCGGCATCTCGTCCCGCCTCGGTATCGAGCTCTTTCCCAAGCCTGCCAATATACTTCGGCTTGTGGTCGACAACTGGGAGCATGCCGCTAAAGAAGAGCAGATTACCCGTCTGTACCGTCTCGACGTAAGTGCCAAACGGCGTTGGGGCTTCCGGGAGCTGAATTCCAAGGTCCTGCAACCGGTGATCTGCACCGCCCGGCTGGGAACCTTTACCGCTTACCACCGTCCCACGTGCGCACCGCCGTCCACGTGCAGCACCTCCCCGGTTACGCTACGGGCTTCTGTTAGATAAACAACAGCATCAGCTATCTCCTTCGCGTCGGAGACCGTACCCATAGGCGAAAGTGTCTTCATGAGGTCCTTCGGTGTGTTCTTGTGGAGCGGGGTATCGGCGACCCCGGGCGCGACCGCGTTGAAGCGGATATTGTTCTTCGCGTATTCGATCGCGAGGCTGATCGTAATCGCATCAAGTCCGCCCTTGGTGATCATGGCAACCGATGCCGGAACGCCGGCAATGGGGTTATCGGCCAACGAAGCGGTAATGCTTGTCACGCTGCCACCGGTGCCCTGCGCCAGAATCTGCTTGACTGCGAGCTGGGTAATGAAGATGAACCCTTTCAGGTTGGTGGACGCCAAAGCATCAAAGTCGTCGGCCGTGTAGTCCATGAAAGGTTTAGCTATGAAGATGCCCGCATTGTTGACCACATGGTCGATCGAGCCGAACTTGCTGATCGCGGTCTGTGCGACCTTCTCAGCCGTCGCTGCCTGGCCGATGTCTCCGTCGACGAGTGCGAGGTTCGGTGACGGCGCGAAGCCAGCTTTCGAGACGCTGCGCGAGGTTGCAACCACGTTATAACCGCGATCCAGAAAAGCCTGGACAACGGCCGCTCCGATGCCTTGCGAAGCACCGGTTACGATGACTGTCTTTTTGTTTGCCATACATAGCTCCTGCTGTTCTCACGCAGACTCTTCAAAGAGTGTTTACGGCTATGTAACCATTAAACATAATTATTACGGTTACACTAAGCAGATTCCTGGACCACCTGTTGGATTCTAAAAATTCGCGTGGGAAGGCTGGAAAATTCTCGGGTCTTGCATAGAAGTATGACCTCAATTCGCAAATCAAGCATCATGATCGCCGGGCTCGTGCTCGAAATGCCTCTACCTTGGCTCTGTTCCCGCATAACTGTGGGCTGCACCAGCGTCTCCTGTGAGCCTTAGTACGGTCGTAAAACCACAGCACGCATTGTTCGCCTTCGCAATGACGAATCAAGTCAAAGTCTCCGTGGGACAGCAGTTCTGCTACTGACTCAGCAAGAGGTGCAAGATACTGTTCCACCGTCTTCTGGCCGTACACGCGCTCGAAGTGAAGATCGATTCGCGACCATGCGCTGAGAACGCAATGGCTGACTGAGCGTTCAAGAAACCCATTCAGTTCGTCCAGCGGTAGCGTCTTTTTTGCTTTTCTCGCCTCTACCGCTTTTTTGCTTATCTCCCTTAGTTGGCGCGCCTTTCGAAGGAGAGATCCGTCTGGCCATGTTGTTGATGGCACGGTATCGCGCAATCCCTCTCGGACAATCCATGCAGCAACGTCTTCATCGCTTTGCCATGTATCGGTCAGTGTAGCGCCAACCATATGAAGAGTATTGATAAAGTTGAGGGCTGGATGATCGCCCACAAAATCGACAGGAGCAACGTACTCCTTTCGCGATATTCCGGATTTCATCGCGCCCTCCTTAAGAAGCCACAACTTTCTTGCATCCGTTCACAGGTCACCCAATTTTCTTGTGTAACCTGTAAACGCTGGCGTCTCTGGTTATAGCAGATGAGACCACCAGAAGCACTCTGTTCGGTGCACTAAGGATCTCGAATCGAGCATGCAATCCGACCACTCGGCGCGGCGATTGTCATCGAAGCACACTACTTTTGTATGATGATGCGCGTCGTACAAAAGCAAGGATCGTCTACCGTGACTTCTTGCATGAGAGGTAGCCTTTCGCAATCCGGAACTTGGAAACAGGAGGAGAAATATGAGAGCGACCCAAGAGCTTCACGATCTCGGACAAAGTTTGTGGCTCGACAACATCACCCGCGACCTGCTCGACAACGGCACGCTGAAGCGCTATATCGACGAATTTTCCATTACGGGGCTAACGTCGAACCCGACCATCTTTGAGCACGCCATCTCCAAGAGCAAGTCATATGACACGGAGATTGGACGTCTGATGAGCGCTGGGCTTTCGGGAGAGGAGCTATTCTTCGAACTGGCCTTGCAGGATCTAACGAGAGCTGCCGATCTCTTCGGCCCTGTTCATCAGCGCACGGCGGGTACCGATGGCTTTGTCTCGCTTGAAGTTTCTCCACTTCTGGCCTACGACACAGGAAAATCCGTGGCTGCGGCGAAGCTGCTGCATAACAAGGGCAATCGTCCGAATCTGTTTATCAAGATTCCTGGGACACGCGAGGGGGTACCGGCAATTGAGGAGGCCATCGCGTCCGGCATCGCCATCAATGTCACACTTCTCTTTTCTCGTGAACACTACCTCGCGTCAGCAGATGCATATATGCGCGGCCTGGAGAGGCGTGTGGCAGCGGGCCTCAGTCCCGATGTTCGTTCCGTTGCATCGGTTTTCGTTAGCCGATGGGACGGTGCAACGATGGAGAAGGTGCCCACTACCCTGCGCGATAAGCTGGGAATTGCTATCGGACAGCAAGTTTACAAAGCGTATCGGGATATGCTGGATTCCGATCGCTGGCAGCGGTTAGCCAATTTCGGCGCCCGGCCGCAACGACTCCTGTTTGCCAGCACCGGCACCAAAGACCCGAAAGCCTCCGACGTCTTATATATCGGCGCCCTGGCTGCGCCAAACACAATTAACACCATGCCAGAAAAAACCCTCCTATCTTTTGGTGAGCACGGCAAGTTAAGTGGCACGCTCCCGCGCGATGGCGGAGACTGCGAAGACATTCTCACTGGTTTCAGAGCAGCAGGAATTGATCTCGACAAACTAGGAGAAGATCTGCAATCGCAAGGTGCTAAGTCATTCGATGATTCCTGGCAAAACCTCCTCAGCGCAATCGAGGCCAAGGGTAAGAGCTTGCAGAGTGTCGCCTAATCTCCTTAATAGAAAGTCAGTTCTTTGCTACTAGTTGGTCGATGACTTTTTTCAGATCTGTGGTGCCCTGGATGTGCTCGGTTCCGGAGGCGGGAAAGTCGATCCAGCCGGAGTTGAAGGCGTCGATCATCTCGATGCGTTGCGCTGTGCGGTCTTCGGGCGTGCCCTGGGAGACGAAGTTGCCTGCCCAGGTGTCGCGGGGGACGGCTACTGCTTCGATATTGCGCTTGAGGGCGGCGGCTAAGGTGGCGGCGATGTCCAGGGGGGAGTAGCGGGCGGGTCCGGCGACTTCGATGTAGCGATTGCCTGTCCAGCTTTGGAGGAGGGTTTCCGCGCCGACGCGACCGATGTCGGCGGTGGCGACGAGTGGGAATTTGTGGTCGAGCGGCTGGAGGTAGGAGAAGAGTTTGCCCTGCTCGCGTGCGGGGGCGACGTCCCAGAGGCAGTTTTCCATGAACCAGCCGGCGCGGAGGAAGGCTCCGGGAATAGGCAGCGAGCCGAACTGCTCTTCGAGGATGTGCAGGACGGTGATGAGGCCGATGCCGCTGGTTTGCTGGGCTCCGATTGAGGAGAGGTAGACGGCTTTGGCGGGGCGTGCGTGGTCGAGGGCGGTGCGGATGGCGGCGATGGTGGCGCGAGGCTCGCGGAGGTCGGGCGAGGGGGCGAAGTAGGGTGGGATCATGACGAAGGCGGCTTCGACGTTGCGGAAGGCTGCTTCGAGTGCGGCGGGGTTGTCGTAGTCGGCTATGGCGAGTTCGACGCCGCGGGACTTCCAGGTGGCCGCTTTTTCGGGGTTGCGGACGATGGCGCGAACCTGCTTGCCCTGAGCGAGGAGGTTGTCGGCGACGGCTGCTCCTACTTGGCCGGTGATTCCCATGACTGCGAACATGCGGTTGCTCTCCTTTTTGTGTCGGTTTTTCGGGTTTTATGTTTTTAGATGCGGGCGCGTGCCGGGCTGCTGCTGAATAGGGACGATATCAGTTCTGAGATTGGTGGTATCGATCGGTGCGTAGCGTGCTTCCGACGGGTATTGCTTCACGGTGGTAGAATTTCGCACGTTTCCGGGCCTTAATCTGGCGTTCCGGGTGCTTAGAGCACCTTCCCTTATGGTGTGGAGCGAGGCGCGCTCCGAGCAAATACAGGATTCTTTGCCTTCGCCCTTCGGCTGGCTCAGGGTCAGGGTCAGAATGACGGACCTTTAAATCACGGACGGTTTAGCGGTTGGCCATGTGCGTGATACGGGCACGGTTTTCATCGGTGAATTAGAATTTGCCTTGGCGCATCAGCGCAGTGAGGACATAGTTATGGCATCAGCGATGGCGAATATGGAAGCGTTGAAGGGCGCCCACCGGGAGTTGAAGGCGCGGATGGAGAAGTCGGTGGAGGACTTCAGGGCGCATTTGCTGAGTGCGCGGACGGGGCGGGCGAATGTGCATATGCTCGACCATGTGAAGGTGGATTATTACGGCACCGACACGCCGGTTGCGCAGATGGGGCAGGTTAGTACGCCGGAGCCTACGCTGATCCTGGTGTCGCCTTATGACGCGGGGATGGTATCGGCGATTGAGAAGGCGATTCGGACTTCGGGAACGGGACTGAATCCTATGACCGATGGGAAGGTGATCCGGGTGCCTGTGCCTCCGATGACGGAGGAGCGGCGCAAGGAGGTGGTCAAACAGTTGAACAAGACAATGGAGGACCACAAGACTGCGATCCGGAATATTCGGCGGGATGGGAATGAGCAAATCAAGAAGGCGGCGAAGGATAAGCTGATCTCGGCTGACGATGAGAAGCGGGCGAACGAAGAGGTTCAGCAGCTGACGGACGCGGAGATCAAGCGGGTGGAGGAGCTGTTCAAGGCCAAGGAGAAGGAAGTGATGACGGTCTGACGTCCTGGGGTCTGCAGCGCTCTGCCGTTGCGATTGGACTGAAGATTTTGCGGTGGCCGCCGATGATGGATTCGGCGGCTTCGCTTTTAACGGCTGCCTGAGAGCGCGATGAATCAGGAGACGGTGACAAGGAGCGGCGAGGGTCGAGAGAGGCGGCGGCATGAGCGCTATGCCGTGGAGGGCGACGCCGAGGTGATTGTGGCCGGCGGGACGCTGCTGTTTCGCGGCAGCATTGCGGATATCAGCCTGTCGGGATGCTTCATCGAGACGCGGGCGCGGCTTCTGCTGGCGCCGGGAACATCCGTGCAGATGATCTTCCGGGCCGACCGGTCGACGCTGCGCATGGCCGCGACCGTGCGGGCAGTAAGGCCGGGGGGCGGTGCCGGGTTTCTCTTCGGGACGATGAGCGCTTACATGCAAGTCGGAGTTGGAGGGTTTGATCGCCGAGATGCAGGGGCGAGCTAAAGCCTCCGCTGGCAGGCAGCCTGCCTGTTAGGACTCCTCGCGGGTCCCTCGCTCAGCCATCACCCTCGTCTAAACTGGCTAGTATGGAATTCGCGCAGCTCAACGAGCACTTCGCCCTCCCCGGCATCCTCGCCTTCCACCAGACGCCCAGCGGCCTCATCTACGCCGACGTGACCACACCGCAGGCGAAGGCTACAGTCTATCTGCAGGGAGCGCACATTACGGCGTGGCAGCCGGCTGGCCAGCAGCCTGTACTCTTCCTCAGCCGCAGGACCGATCTCGCGCCCGGCAAGGCTATCCGCGGCGGGGTGCCTATCGCGTTTCCGTGGTTCGCCACCGATACGAATGCCACCCGCTTTCAGGGCAAGCCCGGCCCCTCGCATGGCTTCGCACGTATTCAGGACTGGACGCTGGCCTTCGCCGCGCTCTCGGGCGACGACCTCCACCTCACCTTCACCCTCGGGCCCACGCAGATGAGCCGCGACCTCGGCTTCGACCACTTCGCCCTTGCTTATCAGCTCACTATCGGGCGCAGCCTCACCTTGCAGCTTACGGTCGCGAACAGAGCCACGACGCCGCTGGTCTTCGAAGAGGCGCTCCACACCTACTACCACGTCATCGACGTCCACGAGGTCACCGTCACCGGCCTTGAGCCAACGCCCTTCATCGACAAGACCGACCACATGCGCGAGATGCCCGCTGCCAATGCGCCGCTCACCTTCACCGGCGCAACTGACCGCGTCTATGAAAACACCGTGGCCACCTGCGTCATTCATGACCCGCTGGCGAAGCGCAACATCATCGTCGCCAAGACCAACTCCCACACTACCGTCGTCTTCAACCCCTGGAAGGAGATGCCCGACCTGGGGCCCGACGAGTGGCACGAGATGCTCTGCGTCGAAACCGTCAACGCCGCCGCCAACGCCATCACGCTGGCCCCCAATGGAACCCACACCATGCAGGTCCACATCACCATTGAACCCGCCGCGAGCTAGTGCAGCAGGCCAAAGACGGCCACTCCATTCGGCGTTCCGACGTAGACTTTGCCGTTCACGATCATGGGTGTGATGAACTTGTTTCCGTTGCCGAAGCTATCGCGACCGTTGGCCGCCTGCTTGCTGTTGTAGAGCTCGTTTGCGAGATTCGTCGCGTCATAGGCGTGAAGAACGGCGGGAGATCCGAGGGTGCTTTCGAGCGCCCATACGATGCCGTTCGTGTTGCCGTTGGAGCTTATGCTCGGCGTCGAGCCGGGATAGCCGAACGTCGTCGGCGAGGTGCTTGACGGTTTGCTGGCAAGCCTTGCGTTGATGATGGGATAGGCGCGGAGAACGTCGCTGACGCTGGCGTAGTAGATCGTGTTGTTGAAGTACGCGGGCATCGACCATGCGCCCATGTAGAGCGCGCCTTCAAGCTCCTGATAGAGATTGCTGTTGTCCGTGGTATTGAATTTGCCGAGATTGTCCCGGTCTCCGATGTAGACGTTCGTGTCCTTGCCAGCGCCCACAAGCAGATGCCGCACGTTGCCGTTGATGTCGGTCAGGTCAGGTAACAGGAGTACGCCGCCGGAGCCGAGGTCAACGTCCTGATCGGACTCTTCGTAGGTGTTGTACGGTTCGAAATAGTCGGCTACCGATAAGCCCCCGCCCGTCGTCGACAACCTGATGATGGCATTGCCGTAGTCGAAGCTCGCAGGAAACCCATTCGTATCGAATGTCGTATCCAGCGTGCCGTTGGCGTCGAGCAGGAAGATATTTCCCGCAGTATCTGCGGCAAGGCCTGCACCGCTCATCCACACGGCGCCTTCGTTTCCGTTCGGCGTAAGGTTCAGGATCTGCGTCTGCAGCAGCGTGTTCTCGCTGTAGGCCATGACCCAGCCGGTGTAGGGCTGAAAATCGCAGTGCGAGGTCCAGCCGAGGTAGAGGGTCTGGTTCATCAACAGCAGTCCCACGCGTTCGGCGTACTGGCCGGGGTCGAAGATGACTTTGCCGTTGCTGCTGTTGTCTCCGGTGCCGGGATAGCTGCCCGTAATCTCGGTCGGGCTGCCTGCGATCTCAAGCCCCGTAGTGATGTCGAGCGCGTGCAGGCGCTGATGATAGGCGCCCGCAGCATCCTTCGACATGGCGACTGTAAAGATCGTACCGTTTGCTCCCTTGCGGCGATCGATCACTGGAGTCGAAGTGATGCCAATCTCCGGCGTGATCTGGCCGCAGTGATGATCGTCGCTGGTCGTCTCGCCGGCACCCAGGGCCGAGGTCGTCCAGAGCTGCGCCCCGCTATCGGCATCGAAGGCGTAGATGCTCGCGTGCTCCGTCACAACGTACAGAACGTTGTGCGTCTGCCCCTTGATGGTGACTCCGGAGAGATAGAGCGGTTCGCCGTCCACCAGTCCATCGACCGGCAGCAAGATTCAACCGGCCGAAGCTGGCCGAGTTCACATTGGCCGGAGTGAGGGTGGTCTCGTTCGGGTTCAGTCCGGTGCGAGCGTTGTCGTAGTGGTAGGTCGTCGCGTCGATGCCGGTCGGCGCGGCAATTGTGAGGGCGAGGTTCACCGAGTGCGCGATGTTCCCGGACTGCATGCCGGATTGCCCGTTGACGCTGATGTTAAATGTTCCAACGGACGCATCTGCCGCTGCGGTGAACAGGATCGTCTGCGGCGTGCCCGGAGCAAGTGTCAGCGTGGATGGTGTTGCCGTGACCTCCGCCGGAAGACCGGAGAGCGAGACGCTGACCGTGCCGTTGAATCCGTTGTTACCCGTGGCCAATACAGAGATCTGCTGCCCCAGAGTTCCGATCGTAAGCGTAAGGGTGGCCGGAGAGAGGCTGAGCGAGTAGTCAGGAGCGGCAGTGACGTTGAGCGTGACCGTCGCCGCATGGGTCAGAGCACCCGCGGTCCCGGTGAAGGTGACGGTTGCCGGGCCAACTGCTGCTCCGGCTGACGCGGTCATCGTAATGGTCTGGGGCATGCCCGGAGTAAGCATCAGCGTGGATGGTGTTGCCGTGACCCCGGCTGGAAGACCGGAGAGCGAGACACTGACCGTGCCGTTGAAACCGTTGTTACCCGTGGCCGACACAGAGATCTGCTGCCCCGGAGTTCCGGTCGTAAGCGTAAGGGTGGCCGGAGAGAGACTGAGCGAGTAGTCAGGAGCGGCAGTGACGTTGAGCGTGACCATCGCCGCATGGGTCAGAACGCCCGCGGTCCCGGTGAAGGTGACGGTTGCCGGGCCGACTACTGTTCCGACTGACGCGGTCATCGTAATGGTCTGCGGCATGCCCGGTTGGAGCACTGGCGAGGAAGGCGAGACCGTGACTCCGGCGGGAAGGCCGCTGATGGCAACGGTCACCGCAGAGTTGAAGCCGTTCATGGCGGCGTCTGTGAGGGTAATCGAGCCTCCCGTGCCTGCGACGACGTTGATGGTGCTGACGGAGGTGCTCAGGGAGAAGTCCGCTGTAGGCTCCATTGCGCGATTGGACGACCCTGAACTGCAACCCGCGACGGCGAGCGCGAGGCACAGGGAGAGCGATAGGTATCCCGAAGGATGTTTTCGCAGAGGGCAGGGCGAAGCGATGAGCATACGCTGAGAGAACATAACCGTCCCCGATCAGGTCGTTGCTTTGAAAGGGCGGGCTTCAGCCGCGCCGCAAGTGGTAAATCAAATCAATGGGACTTTAGCCCCTGAGGGAACCTTCTGCCGAATCAAACTCTTCCGCAGTTTTGTCCCGAGGGAACGCTGATACCGGTCAATGGAACGCACGCGGCTTCACATTCATAAAACGCCCCTACTATCGCAGGTATCCCTGATAGCTGGCAATGCGAGTGTCCGGAGGGCCAGAAACTCGGCAAAAACGGTTGTCAAGCCCCTGCCAGCGCTATCCCATTGCTTATCAGTAAGAAGCGCGTGGCATATTCCCTTGCGCCACCAGCTAAAATAGAAGTAGAAGCAAAACAGGGAAACCAATAAGACGCACAGAATGAATACTTTACCGATAAGGTATCTGGAATGAATACTTTGCGGTAGAGCATCCAACGTAAGTTACTGAAATAAGATATTTTGCTGCAAACGAGGTACCGGGGATCCGGACTCAGTTCCAACGCCGGACGGTAACAACTCTGGTTCGCCAGGCGATTCCTGAGCCGTCGCCGAAATCCCGCCGCGCATCTGGCAGAAACTTGTAGAGGACGATCAAACAAGCAATGAAGAAAAAACTACGCATCGGCGTCCTCTTCGGCGGCCGCTCCGGCGAACACGAGGTCTCGCTCCTCTCCGCCGCCTCCATCCTCAAGGCGATCGACAAGAAGAAGTATGACGTCGTACCGATTGGGATCACGAAGGAGGGCCGCTGGGTCACGGCGCACGACGCTCAGGCGCTGCTCTCCGGCAAGCCCGCCCCCGAGAACCCGCGCCTCGCCGGAGACCCTCAGGCCACCCCGACTGCCGCTGTCCTGAAACGCGGCGACGAGGCGATCATCATCCCGCCCGTTCCGGCCGAATCTCTTCAGCCGCTGCAGCTCAACGCCAGCGCCGATTTTGCTCCGGCGCACTCCGCTCTCGACATCGACGTGATCTTCCCCGTCCTGCACGGGACGTTCGGAGAAGATGGGACGATTCAGGGATTGTTTGAACTTGCCGACATCGCCTACGTTGGCTCCGGCGTTCTCGGCTCCGCCGCTGGGATGGACAAGGATGCGATGAAGAAGCTCTTCTTCGCCGCCGGTCTTCCGCAGACGCCCTATCTGGCCTTTCTGCGTAGCGAATGGCGCAATGACCCCCGGAAGGTCACGCGGCTCATCGAAAAGAATCTCAAGTACCCGATCTTTGTGAAGCCCGCGAACCTGGGCTCTTCCGTCGGCATCAGCAAGGTCCATGATCGAAGTGAGCTGGCTGCCGCGATGGATTTAGCGGCAAGCTTCGACCGCAAGCTCGTCATCGAACAAGGCGTAGGCGGCCCCGGAGCCAAGCCTCGCGAACTCGAGGTCGCCGTCCTTGGCAACGACACTCCCGAGGCCTCCGTCGTCGGCGAGATCGTTCCCGGTGCCGAGTTCTACGACTACGAAGCGAAGTACCTCTCCGACGCCAGCGTTCCTATCATCCCGGCCAGACTTACCGCTGCCGAATCGAAACAGATTCGCAAGATGGCCATCGAAGCCTTCCGCGCCTGCGACTGCTCCGGGTCTCGCCCGCGTCGACTTCCTGATGGAGCCCGCGCGCAAGGGTAAGAAGGCCCGCATCTACCTGAACGAGATCAATACGCTGCCCGGCTTTACCAGCATCAGCATGTATCCCAAGCTGTGGGGAGCCACCGGCCTGCCCTACAAGCAACTCATTGACCGCCTCATCGCTCTGGCGATCGAACGCCACAAGGAAAAACAACAAACCACCTTCAGTCGCAGTTAGCCGCTCTCATGATCCATCGGAGACAACACATGATCGATCGAATGCTCGGAATCGCGAGATTGAAATGTTCACAAATGCCGGACATGAAGCGATTGATCCCGGCCTTGGCACTGGCCTTAGCAATTCCGGCGGGCGCTCAGATGGCGATGCCGTTAGCAGGAGCAACGGCGTTCAAAGACACCTCTGCGCTTAGGCCGCCGACTGGCGCGAAGGTAGCCATCATCGAGTTCGAGGACCTGGAATGTCCTTTGTGCGCTCACGTTTCACCAATGGTTCGAGAAGCGATGAACCGTTACCGCATCCCGCGAGTTCACTATGACTTCATTATTCCAAGCCATATGTGGTCGCGCAGCGCAGCAATTTATGCCCGGTACCTTGAGGACAAGGTCTCTTTTCAATTGGCTGAAGACTTTCGCCGGGACGTATTCGCAAACCAGCGATTGATATCGAGCCCGGATGATCTGCAGCAGTTTGCCAGGAGATGGTTTCAAGCCCATGGACAGCCGATGCCGTTTGTCATGGATCCGACCGGAAGATGTGCAAAAGAGGTGGAGGCAGATTGTGCGCTCGGTCGGAAGATCGGTGTCGCTCATACGCCGACGCTCATCGTAGCAACAGCGCGACAGTGGATCGAAGTAACGGACCCGAATCAGCTGTATGCCGCAATCGATCGCATCGAAGCGCAAGAGAACACACCTGCGAAGCGATCACGCCCAGACATTGTTTCGAAGTAGTTCAGTTCACCACTAAATCACGCGACTATACACATATCCGCCGGCGTTCAACGCCTCGAGCAACTCGTGCACTTGTTCCGGCCCGCGTGTTTCGAGGGTGATGTCGATCGTTGTATCGCCAAGGTTCACACCATAGTACGCACGGTTGTAGAGCGTATCGACGATGTTGGCGCGATGATGAGCGATCAGCTTTGTCAGCTCCGCAAGCGCACCCGGCTTGTCCAACAGATGAATCCGCAGGCGGATCATGCGCCCATCCTGCACGAGACCGCGCTCGATGATCCGCGACAGAAGCGTCACATCGATGTTGCCGCCGCCCACCAGCACTGCTGTATGCGCGCCGTTGAGCGAGGTCTTTTTCTGCAGCAGGGCCGCGAGAGCCGTGGCGCCGGCTCCTTCGGCCAATGTCTTCTCGCGCTCGAGCAGCACAAGGATGGCGGACGCGATCTCATCTTCATCAACGGTTACGATCTCATCGACGTATCGGTCAACGACTGGAAACGTAACTTCGCCAGCGCGCCGCACAGCGATACCGTCGGCGATTGTGGTCGCGGGCTCCAGGGTTACAGGATGATGTTGCTCGACCGCCATCGCCATCGAGGGTAGCCGCGAAGTCTGCACTCCGACTACGCGAATATCGGGGCGCGACTCTTTGATGGCACAGGCGATGCCGCCGATCAGGCCGCCGCCGCCGATGGACACCACCACGGCTTCGAGCTGCGGCACCTGCTCGAGCAACTCCAGCCCAATCGTGCCTTGGCCGGCCATCACTGCGGGATCGTCGAACGGATGGATGAACGTCATGCCCTGGGCCTGACATAGACGTGTCGCCTCTTCGCACGCCTCGTCGTAGTTGGCGCCGTGGAGGACCACCTCTGCGCCGAACCCGCGTGTTGCCGTCACCTTTACGAGCGGAGTTGCGAGCGGCATCACGATGAGTGCGCGGATCCCCCGCGATGTCGCGTGGTATGCCACTCCCTGCGCGTGATTGCCCGCGCTTGCGGCCACAACGCCGCGCGCTGCCTGCTCAGGGGTCAGCATGGCGATGCGGTTCAGCGCGCCGCGCTCCTTGAACGAGCCCGTCATCTGCAGGTTCTCGAGCTTGAGGTAGACCTGCTGGCCCGTCAGCGCGGACAACATCTGCGAGTGCGGGCAAGGGGAGTAGTAGATCGCGTTACGGAGCCGCTCTCGTGCAGCGATTACGTCGGCAAGGCTGATATTCAAATTGTTTGTCGAATCGCTCACAGGTCAGTTGATCCTACCGCAACACTTTCTCTCAATTGAGTGAAACAAGCTAATGCCGCTTGCGAAACTGATTCGCCAACTCAAACTCTTCGCGAAGGCCTGGCGTCCGCAGGTTCTCTCGCACATGCGTCAAGCGCTGTTCGAGTGCCAGCAGCGTGTCGGCGATGGGCTCGGTATTCGTCATCGCGACGTCGCGCCACATACTGTAGGGACTTGCTCCCAGGCGCGTCGTCTCGCGGAGTGCACGCCCACCGATGGCGGCGATCTCGGGCGCGTCTCCGAACCTGTCCTCCAGCAGTGCTGCTAGCGCCGTCGAGAGCATCTGCGGGAGATGGCTTACCCAGGCGCAGAGCTCATCGTGGCGTGCCGCGTCCATGTCCAGTGTTCGCGCGCCGAAGAAGCCGACCCACTTGCGCCACTCTTTCTCGATGGCGGTCGGCTCTGTGGTGGTCGGGGTAAATAGCCACATCGCACCGTTGAACAGTCCGGCCTCGCTCAGCAGGGCACCGCCGGATTCCTTGCCGGCCATTGGATGTCCTGCGAGGAATGCAGCTTTGTTTTCTCCGAAGAGTTGTGCTGCCAGCTCGACGATCTCGAGCTTCGTGCTTCCTACATCGGTGACGAGTTGCCCGGCCTGCAGAACCGGCGCGAGGAGGCGCATCCAGTCCTTGATGGCGAGCACCGGCACGGCCAGGACAATTACGTTCGCTGTGCGCGCAAGCTCCAGTGCGGCCTCGCGATCCGCAGCCACGCCATCGACTGCGCCCATCTGCAGGGCGGCGGCTCTCTCGAGAAAGCTCACGTCCCAGCCGTCGATGCGGCCAGTGAACCCGGCGGCACGCATAGCCAGACCGGTGGAAGCCCCGATCAATCCCGTCCCGACGATGAGAACACGCTCTATCATGCAAGCCGCCATGCTACGCCATCTTCCGCCCGACGATGGGAGCAATCAACCTCAGCTGCGCTACCAGCTTCTCCAGTTGCTCCGGGTACATGCTTTGCGCACCGTCGCTCATCGCCTTGTCTGGGTTCGGGTGCATCTCCATCAGGAGCCCATCGGCGCCGGCGGCCACGCTTGCTAGAGCCATTGGCGGGACAAGATCGCGAATTCCTACTCCGTGAGAGGGGTCGCCCATTACCGGTAGATGCGTTAGCTTCTTCAGCACCGGAATTGCCGAGATGTCCATTGTGTTGCGTGTATATGTCTCGTAGGTTCGGATGCCGCGCTCGCACAGCATCAGGTCATAGTTGCCACCAGAGAGAATGTACTCCGCGCTTAGCAAGACCTCTTCGATGGTTGCTGCAATTCCGCGCTTCAGCAGGACCGGCTTGCGCACATGTCCCAGTTCGCGCAGCAGGTTGAAGTTCTGCATATTGCGCGCGCCCACCTGGAAGCAATCGATATAGGGCAACATGACTTCGATCTGCGAGATCTCCATCACCTCTGTGATCACGAGCAGGCCTGTCTCGTTGCTCACATCGCGCAGCAGCTTCAGCCCTTCGAGTCCCATGCCCTGGAAGCTGTATGGCGAACTCCGCGGCTTGAACGCCCCGCCGCGCAGAAACTTTCCGCCTGCGGCTGCAACCTGTTTCGCGCTCAGGAGAATCTGCTCGCGTGACTCGACGGAGCATGGACCTGCCATCACCACAACCTCTTCGCCACCGACTACCACGCCGTTCGGAAATTTGATCTTCGTTCCTTCGGGCCGGAAGCTTCTGCCCGCCAGCTTGTACGGCGAGGAGATCCGGTAGGCATCATGCACACCGGTCAGCACCTTGAACTCTGCAACATCAAAGTGATCGGGCGTACCTACGCCGGCCAGAATCGTCTGTACGGCTCCGGTCGTGCGGTGGACGTTAAACCCGAGCTCAACCATCCGCTCGATCACCAGTTGTATGTTTTCCTCGGTTGCGTGGTCCTGCATCGCTACGATCATTGTCTTGGCTACTCACTCGCTATATGCAACCAAACTAGTCACATATCAAATTTTAGAATCGCTAAATCTGAATCTCGTCGAAACGTAACTACTACTCTTTCCGCTTCTGAAGGGTACGCATTACGTCGATAATCCGCTCATACACGTGCAGCAGCTCTGCGTCGTCCAGTGGTCCCGGATTGACCGCGCGAACGTGGTCGAAGACAGCCTGCTCCCGCTTTGGCTCATAGACCGGAAGATCGGATGTTCGCTTAAGTTCGCCGATCGCCTGCGCCGCTTCTGCGCGCTGGCAGATGAGTCGAACGATCTGTTCATCCAGCTCATCAATCTTCTTCCGCCAATCGGAGATATCCATGCAATAGCCCTCGAGATGCAACGGCTTACGGTCGGGTTTTGTTCATCCGGCGTCGCGCGCTGCGAAATAGTTTGGTACGCCCCATGATAAACGTCGGCGTACGACTCCATGCCAATCGCGGCTTTTCGCGTTCTCATGATCGCAACCCCGCGATGAATCTCCCGACTGCAGCAGGAGCCTCCTCTGGAGTGCTCTTTTCAATCAACGCCACCAAAGCGCTGCCGATGATCGCGGCATCCGCAAACTCGCCGACGGCCTTCACGTGCTCCGCGTTCGAGATTCCGAAGCCTACCGCAATCGGCAGCTTTGTGAACTGACGCAGCCTCGCCACCAACTCTGCGGCGTCTCCTGCAACCTTCTGCTGTGTGCCCGTAATCCCCACACGCGAGATCGCATAGACGAATCCCTGCGAAGCCCCCGCAATCGCCTTCAACCTTGCATCCGGACTCGTCGGCGCAGCCAGAAACACCGGAGCCAACTTGTTCTCATGCATAGCCTCCAGATACTCGCCAGCCTCTTCGACAATCATGTCCGTCAGCAGCACGCCATCCGCGCCCACTTCCGCGGCCTTCGCACAGAACGTCTTCATCCCCATCCGCACCACAGGGTTGAGGTACGAGAACAACACCAGCCCCGCCGAAGGTCTTGCCGCACGCAACTCCCGCGCCAACTCCAGCACATCCGTCAGCCGAGTTCCTTTCGCTACGGCACGTTCGCTGGCCCGTTGAATCACCGGTCCATCGGCAAGCGGATCGCTGAACGGTACGCCCAGCTCGATTACATCCGCTCCGTTATCGATTGCCGCCAGCGCAATATCCCGCGTCGTCGCCAGGTCGGGATCGCCCGCCGTCAGATACGCAACAATCCCGGGCTTCTTTTTGAAAGTTATTGGCACCTATGAATCCTCTCGCGTGTCCGAGTACATGTAATAAAAGTCGCAGTCGATTCCAAGCCGGAGTCGAGCAAGTTCAGCCAAAGTTCTATCGTCTAAACCAAAGCCCGGATAGGCAGTATAAAAATACCCAACGAGCTGCATAACTCCTTCAACCGTCGTCCGTAATTCTGCGACTGCAGCGGAACATGACTTTAGTTGCTCCAAAACATCCGCTACGTGATCTTCGAGAGAAGTCGATTTGTTTAGCCGAGAGTCAAGATTCCAGCGACTGTGCTTTCGAACAAATTGCGTCTGAGGATTTAGATCATTCTTCTTCCATGACGACGTCGGTGCAAGATCGAGACGTTTCGAAATTTCGTCAGGATCAAAGTCGCCCATCAAGGTGAAGTAGGCGCGATATTCGTTTGGCCTTGTCATAGGCAGTTCGCACCCTTCAAATCCAATTCCCGCGCCAAAATCCCCATGTCTTTATCGCCGCGTCCCGACAGATTCACCATCAACACATCGGTCTTTGCCATTGTCGGAGCAATCCGAATCGCCTCAGCAATCGCATGAGCGCTCTCAAGCGCAGGAAGAATCCCCTCCGTCCGCGCCAGTGTCACCGTAGCCTTCAGCGCCGCGTCATCCGAGCACGAAACATACGTTGCACGGCCCGAGTCATGCAGCATTGCATGTTCCGGACCAACGCTTGCATAGTCCAGCCCCGCGCTCACCGAGTGTGTCGCTGCAATCTGGCCCGCATCATCCTGCAGCACGTAACTGTATGTGCCTTGCAGCACTCCCGGGACCCCGCCGCCAATCTTCTGGAACCGCGCGGCATGTTCACCCAGCGCCGTTCCGCGTCCACCGGCTTCGACGCCGATCAACTGAACATTTGCATCGCCGAGAAACTCATAGAAGGCCCCGATTGCGTTCGACCCGCCGCCGACACAAGCGACAATCGCTGTCGGCAGCTTACCCTCCTGCTCCATCACCTGACGCTTGGCTTCCTTGCTGATCACGCGATGAAAATCCCGCACCATCGTCGGGTAAGGATGAGCGCCCAGCGCTGAGCCGAGGATGTAGTAGGTCGTCCGCACGTTCGTGACCCAGTCGCGCATCGCCTCTGAGATCGCGTCCTTCAGGGTTGCCGAGCCCGCCGCCACTCCGCGCACCTCAGCGCCCAGCAGCCGCATGCGGTAGACATTCAGCTCCTGCCGCCGCATGTCCTCTTCACCCATGTAGATCACGCACTCCATCCCAAACAGAGCGCACACCGTTGCCGTAGCCACCCCATGTTGCCCCGCGCCCGTCTCGGCGATAATCCGTTTCTTCCCCATCCGCCGAGCCAGCAGTCCCTGCCCCAGCGCATTATTGATCTTGTGCGCCCCCGTATGCAGAAGGTCCTCACGCTTCAAATAAATCTTCGCCCCGCCGCACAGTTCCGTAAGCCGCTTCGCAAAGTACAGCGGAGTAGGCCGCCCGCAATAGTTCCTCAGCAGATCATCCAGCTCTGCTTTGAACGCTTCGTCCTTTTGCGCCTCGCTATAAGCGACTTCGAGTTCCTCGAGCGCTGCCATCAGCGTCTCCGGAACATACCGTCCGCCATAGATCCCGAACCTTCCCACCGCCGACTTCACAGGCCCCGCCGGACTCACTATCGCCGCTGTCGTACTCATAAGCTCTCCTTACACAAATAAAAAACCGCAACCTTAGCGGGTCGCGGCTCGTGTGGATGTCGATCTCAACTGAAACTTTCAGCTAACTCTCAGATGAACCTACTCCGCCGATGCCGCCACTGGACGCCAGTAGCGGTAGATAAAGCTAATTCGGCTGGAAGAAATAATCATCTTGTCTTTCAAGATACATGGCTCAGGCTGCTGCCGCAACCAGTTTGCAGTTTTTCGTACTCGATTTCGCTAACGCATGCGAGCGATGCCACCGGTACTCGCCTTACGAGAACAGGTGGGTTAGCTTGGTCAGGCGCAAAAGCTCCTGCACGCGGGGCGACAGATTGGCACACTCCAACGTGCAATAGCCCGCACCAAGAGCCGATATTTTCAGTCCGACCAAAGCACCCAGCCCCGAGCTGTCAACACCGGTCACGTCCGTAAAGTCGAGCACAATGCGGCCACCTCGAGATATCAGCGGTTTGACCAGATCCTTGAGCTCGCCCGCGGTCTGAGTGATTACCTTGCCGTGGCACGTAATCGTTGTGATGTGACCCGTCTCCGCGTTTCCCGTTTCTGCGACTTCATAGGTGAAGAGAGCTGCTGATTCAGTCGACATAAAACCTCCGTGGGTTCAACCAGTTCGGGTGATCTTACTGTCAGGCCCATTCACAGAATGTTTAAATTTCAATGAGTCAAAGAGATTTCGGCGCTGCAGTCAGTGTAGGCGCGGAGCCGCTGCCTGCAAAGCTCAATGACCAGTCCCACAGGAAGCGCGAGACCTGCCGGAACAACCGCCGTTGCTGATCGAGATGATCCAGCCAATTTCGCGCATCCACGGCCGCGCATCCTACTCTAAAGCCCAGGGAACAACATGCCCTTCACTCCACAATTCGCCTCCATCAACGGCATCTCCCTCGCCTACCGCGACACTGGCGGCGGCCTGCCCATCCTGTTTATCCACGGCCATCCCTTCAATCAATCCATGTGGGATGTCCAGGTCGCCGCCCTCCGATGGAAGCATCGCGTCATCACGTACGACATCCGTGGCTACGGACTATCCGAAGTCCCAGCCGTCGAAGCCACTACCCTCGAGACCATGGCCGACGACATCGCCGACCTCCTCGACCACCTCAACATCCCCACCGCCGTCATCGCCGGCCTCTCCATGGGTGGCCAGATCGCCATGGCCTTCGCCGAGCAGTACCCCCAGCGCCTCTCCGGCCTCATCTTAGCCGCCACCTTCCCCCAGGCCGATACCCCCGAAGCTGCCACAACCCGCCGCGCCACCGCCGACCGCTTCCTCACTCAGGGCTCCATCCCGCCCGGCATCGAGATGCTTCCCAAACTCCTCGCCCCTGCCACCATCAAAGACCATCCCGACATAGCCCTCCAGGTCCTCGCCATGATCGCCCACACCCCGCCCGCAGGAGCCGCCGCCGCCCTCCGCGGACGCGCCCAACGCAAGGACTACAGCCCTACCCTACCCCGCATCGCTGTCCCCACCCTCATCGTCGTCGGAACCGAAGACGCCTACACCAACGTCGACACCGCAAAACAAATGCAGCAATCCATCCCCAACGCCCGCCTCGAAATCTTCCCCGACATAGGCCACCTGCCCAACCTCGAAGCCCCCGACCACTTCAACGCCGTCCTCCACCACTTCCTGGAAGAAATCCCCACGAAAGAAAACTAAATCTTCTGCACCCGCTGCACATCCCGAACCCCCGAAACCCGCCGCAGATTCTGTACCAGCCGATTCAGGTGCCGCACATCCACCGTCTCAATCACAAAATCAACAATCGCAGTCCCATCTCCCTCAGGAGAAGGCTTCGAATCGACGCTTCGGATATTCGTCCCATCGTCCGAGATGATCGCCGTAAACTCCTTCAGCATCCCCGTCCTGTCGTCACAAATAACCGTCAGCTTTACAGGATAAGTCTGAGCCTTAGCCGCTCCCGGCTCGCTCGGCGTCGGTGCCCACTCTACCTGAATCCGCCGGTCCGACTCATACAGCAAATTCTGTACATTCGGACAACTCCTCGCATGCACCGCAACCCCCTTGCCGCGCGTCACGTACCCGATAATCTCCTCACCACGGATCGGGTTACAACAGCGCGCCCGGTACACCAGGAGATCGTCCTGCCCCTCCACCTGCAGCGAGTCCGACCCCTTCCCAAAGAAGACTCGCTTCACCGCCTCAGACATCTGCCCGACGGCATTCCCCACACCACTCTCAGGCGCAGCAGGCTCAGCCGCCATCGTCGAACCGGGCTCCAGCTTATTCAGAACTTGCCGCGCCGAGTACTTGCCAAAGCCCACCGCCGCCAGCAGCTCAGCCTCTGAGCCCATCCCATACTCAACAGCGACCTTGTCGAAGTCCGCCGTGCCATATTTATTCAACGAAAGTTTGTACTTCCGAGCCTCACGATCCAGCAGCTTCCGCCCAATCTCTACCGCCCGTTGCCGCTGATGCTCATTCAGCCAGTGCTTGATCTTATTCCGAGCCTTCGAGCTCTTCGTAAAGCTAAGCCAATCACGACTCGGAGTATGTCCAGTCTGCGTCGAGATCTCAACAATATCGCCGTTCTTCAGCTTCGTCCGTAGCGGAACAATCCGCCCATTCACCTTCGCGCCAACCGTCGTATTCCCAACCTCGGTATGGATCGCATAAGCAAAGTCGATCGGACTCGCATCCTTGGGCAGCACCACCACCTTGCCCTTAGGCGTGAACGTGTAGACCTCCTCCGGGTACAGGTCGATCTTCAGCGTCGACATGAACTCGTTCGGATCGCTCATCTCGCGCTGCCACTCCATCAGCTGACGAACCCACGCCAGCCGCTGCTCATCCTTGGCGCTTACATTGTCGTCGGCCTTGTACTTCCAGTGAGCCGCAATGCCTTCCTCGGCCACACGGTGCATGTCTTCCGTACGAATCTGCACCTCAAACTGATGCCCACCCTCGGCAATCAGCGTCGTATGCAGCGACTGATAGAGATTCGGCCGCGGCATAGCAATAAAGTCCTTGATGCGCCCCGGCACAGGCCGCCATATGCTGTGCAGCAACCCAAGCAGTGCATAGCAGTCCTGCACCGTATCCGTGATCACGCGAATCGCCAGCAGGTCATACACCTGGTCCACCGGAATCTTCTGGTCCTGCAGCTTCTGCTGAATCGAATACAGCCGCTTGATCCTCGACTCCACCCGCCCCGGAATCTTGAATTCACGCAGCTTCGTTTCCATCTGCACAACGATCTTGCGCAGAAACTCTTCACCCGCCCCACGCAGCGCATCCACCTCATGCGACACCTGCTCATACCCGTAAGGATCGGTATACCGAAACGCCAGATCCTCAAGCTCCCCGCGCAGCTTGCCCATGCCCAGCCGATGCGCCAGCGGAGCATAGATCTCCAGCGTCTCCCGAGCAATCTTCTGCTGCTTCTCCGGCTTCAGATGCTCCAGCGTCCGCATATTGTGCAGCCGGTCCGCCAGCTTGATGATGACGACCCTTACATCCGTCACCATCGCCAGCAGCATTTTGCGAATATTCTCTGCCTGATGGTCCTCGCGATTGGCGAACTTGATCTTGTCCAGCTTCGTCACGCCTTCGACGATGTGCGCGACCTGCTCGCCAAACCGCTTGCCAATCTCCTCCGAGCTTACGTCCGTGTCCTCGACCGCATCATGCAGCAACCCCGCCGCAATCGCCGTCGAATCCATCTTCAACTCGGCCAGCACTTGCCCAACCTCAAGCGGATGGATCACATAAGGCTCACCGCTGGCCCGCTTCTGCCCCTCATGCTGTTGCAGGCAGAACGCCCAGGCCTTCCGGATGATGTCCAGGTCATCGCCTGGCCGGTTCTCATGCACCGTCTCCAGCAGCTTCTGAAACTTGTTGTCGATTGTCCGGATATCGCTTGCCGCAAGCCCTGCCAGATGCGAGGCCGAGGACTCCGTCCCAGCAACCTCCTCCGCGCCAGCAGAGATCGAGCCCTCAGGAATAGTCGGAGCCGCGACAGCAGGAGTCGCTTCCAGCGAAACACCTGCATCGATCTTGGAACTCTCCGGTTGGCCCTTAGGTTCGTTGTGCGACTCTGGCTCGGGGCCGACCTGCGGAGAGGCCGGGTTAGCGATTGCCATAGGTCATTATAGGCTGCAAGCCCAATCGATGCTCACCAGCAGGCCGGTTTGTATCAGCCTAGCCGACATATCAGGACTAACCGCCTCGATAAGTGGCTCGGCGATTTGTCGCCAAGCGAAAAAGCTAAGGCTCCAATGTCGGGTTAGATTACTCGGCGAACCAAAGAAAGAAGTGCCTCTGACTCGCCGAGCAATTTACGCTTACGACTTTATGAATTCGAGAAGATCGGCATTGATCTGGTCTGCATGCGTCGTCGGCATCCCGTGCGGAAAGCCTTGGTAGACCTTCAACGTGCCATTCTTCAAGAGCTTGGCGGCCAGCGGGCCGGAGTCGGCAAACGGCACGATTTGGTCGTCCTCGCTATGCATCACCAGCACCGGAACGGTGATCTTCTTGAGGTCTTCGGTGAGGTCTGTTTCCGACAAGGCCTTGATGCAGTCATATTGGGCCTTGGTCCCACCCATCATTCCTTGGCGCCACCAGTTATCAATCACCCCTTGCGAGACCTTCGCACCGGGACGGTTGAAACCATAGAAGGGGCCCTCGGGAACATCGCGGTAGAACTGGGAACGGTTGGCCATGCCGGCGCGAAAGCCGTCGAAGAACTCGATCGGCAATCCGCCTGGATTCGACGCCGACTTTATCATGACCGGAGTGATTGCGCTGATCAACACCGCCTTGGCGACGCGGCCGTCGCCTCCGTACTGGGCCACATACCGGGCAACTTCGCCGCCGCCGGTCGAGTGGCCGACGTGGATGGCGTCTTTGAGGTCGAGATGCGCCACAAGTGCGGCGCTATCGGCCGCATAGGTGTCCATGTCGTTGCCGAGATCGGTCTGGGTCGACCGGCCATGGCCGCGGCGGTCATGCGCAATGACTCGGTATCCGCGCAGCAGGAAGAAAAGCATCTGGCTGTCCCAATCGTCTGCGCTGAGTGGCCAGCCGTGGTGGAACACGATCGGCTGACCTGTTCCCCAATCCTTGTAGTAGATCTCTGTACCGTCCTTCACTGTGATGCTGCTCATGAATCGTTCTCCTGTTGGGTTGTGTGCTCTTGTTAATAGGCGGTTAGATGACTTCATTACAGCCGCTACGGCGAACGCCGGCATGGTGCGCTGGTTAGAATGGAACCGGGCGCACCTGGACGAGACCCCGTCTCCCCCAGTAGAGCCGAGGGCATTCCGCATGAGAAGAGTCGCAGGTGACAAAAACAATGCCAAAACTGCCATTCTCTCGAGGAACGGGATCTCTGAGATCGGGATCGTGCTTTATTCAGGGGCGCAGATGTCAGCCGTTCTCGGATTGACCGATCTGTTCACAGTCGCGAACAGGCTTAGTGTTGAATGGGCAGGCGCAGACGCCAGAGAACTGCGAATCAGTCACTGGCAGGGAGAGAACGAAACTGATCGGTTCGTGCGTGTCTTGGATAGTCACCTGGATAGCCATTCGGATACCCACCAGCAACAGGAAAGAACGCTTGATTGCCTGATTCTGCCGCCAACTTTAGATGTTGACCCACAAGAAAAACAATCGTTCAGTTATTTTGCGAAATGGGTAAAGGCACAGCATGCGATCGGCACGCTCATCTGCTCGGTGTGCGGGGGCGCGTTCTGGTTGGCCACAATAGGATTGTTGGATGGCCGGTCGGCCACCACTCATTGGTCCTATGCTGAATTGCTGGCTACGCGCTTTCCCGATGTCTGCGTCGACAAGGACAAACTGATCATCGATCACGGGGATGTCATGACGGCTGGAGGGGTGATGGCTTGGATCGATCTTGGATTGAAGTTGATCGACCGTTTTATCGGCCCTACGATCATGCTCGAAACCGCCCGCTTCTTCCTTGTCGATCCGGCTGGCCGTGAGCAACGCTTTTACGCAAGCTTCTCTCCACCAATGAATCATGGTGACGTGCCGGTGTTACAGGTCCAGTTATGGCTTCAGTCCGGCAAGGCGGAATCGGCCACTGTTAGCGAGATGGCTAAAAAAGCTCGATTGGGTGAAAGAACCTTTCTACGGCGATTCCTGAAGGCCACCGGACTCACACCTACTGGATACGTACAGCATTTGAGAGTAGGGAAAGCCCGTGCTTCCCTGGAGTTTACGTCTCTGACAATCAATGAAATCTCATGGAACGTGGGATATGAGGACACCAGCTCGTTTCGTAAGGTGTTCCAAAGAATCATGGGACTCACGCCGGGAGATTACCGCCGCCGATTCGGAGTCAGCGATAAGAACTAGAGCAAAAGAAAGCCCCGATTCAGGATCCGAAGATCCCAGAACCGGGGCTTTCCTGTCTTCATGGTTCGGACCGGCGGATTAACCTCGACGCCTACCCCTTGGCCGCCAACTGCCGCAGAACATACTGCAAAATACCGCCATTCTGGTAGTACAGAATCTCCTGCGGCGTATCGATCCTTGACCGTCGCAGAGAACTCTGTCGTCTTGCCCAAATCGGACTCTGCAAACACCGTCAGCGTCTTGCCATCGGCAAACTTGCTATCCAGCATCGCCTTCAACTGGCCCGGAGTATCGCCCAGAGCAAATACCTCCTCGCCCGTCAGGTGCAGCGACTCGACATTCTGCCCCGGCAAAAATTGCAGCGGCAGAATGCCCATTCCAACCAGATTCGACCGGTGAATCCGCTCATAGCTCTCAGCGATCACGAACCGAATCCCAAGCAACCGAGGCCCCTTTGCAGCCCAGTCACGCGACGACCCCGATCCATACTCCTTGCCCGCCAGAATCGCCAGCGGCGTCCCTCGCTTCGCATACTCCACCGAAGCGTCATAGATCGACATCGGCTTATCATCCGGCAGCAGCCGAGTCACGCCGCCCTCGGTCCCCGGGGCCAGCCTGTTCCGCAGCCGCACATTGGCAAACGTTCCGCGCACCATCACCTCATGGTTGCCGCGCCGCGACCCATAGCTGTTGAAGTCCGCAGGCTTCACCCCATGCTCGGTCAAATACTTTCCCGCAGGCCCATTCAGCTTGATCGACCCCGCCGGCGAAATATGATCCGTAGTCACCGAATCACCCAGCACCGCCAGCACCCGAGCACCATGGATATCCTCCACCGGGTCAGGCTGCGCCTTCATCCCATCGAAGTAAGGAGCCTTCCGGATATACGTCGAATCCGCCTCCCACCCATACGTATTCCCCTCCGGAAACTTCAAATTCTGCCAGTTCTGATCACCATCGGACACCGTGCTGTATTGATGCCGGAACATCCCGGAATCAATCGAACTCGCCACCGTCTCCGCAACCTCCTGCTGAGTCGGCCAGATGTCCTTCAGGAACACCGGCTTCCCATCCTTACCCTTGCCCAACGGCTCCGTATCGAAGTTATGCCCGATATGCCCCGCTAGCGCATACGCGACCACCAGCGGAGGACTCATCAGATAATTCGCCCGTACCTCCGGCGAAATCCTACCCTCAAAGTTCCGGTTCCCCGAGAGCACCGACACCGCCACCAGTCCATGGTCCTCAATCGACTTCGAAACATCCGTAGGCAGCGGTCCCGAGTTCCCAATACAAGTCGTGCAGCCATAACCCACTGTCTGGAACCGCAACTCATCCAGATAAGGCATCAGCCCCGACTTGACGTAATAATCCGTCACCACCCGCGAGCCCGGCGCCAGCGAAGTCTTCACCCACGGCGGCGTCTTCAGCCCCTTCTCCACCGCCTTCTTCGCCAGCAATCCCGCCGCAATCATCACATAAGGATTCGAAGTATTCGTGCACGAAGTAATCGCCGCTATCACAATCGACCCATGCCCCAGGTAAGGATCAGGATCGACCCCAAACCGGCTCTTGATCGAAACTGCAGGAGCCTCCAGCGTAGCCACTCCTCCACCCTCAGCCGCAAGAGTCGCAACCGAAACCGTAGGAGCACCCACAACCGGTGCCGGTGCTCCTACCGCGCTTGCGACATCGCCCGTAGCCGAAGTATGCCCACCCTCACCCTCCCAGCGCACCAGCTGCCGCACCGTCTGGCTGTTCGCATTCGGTCCCAGCAGAGCAGGCAACTGCTCCTTGAAGCTTTCCCCCGCCTTAGACAGCGGAACCCGATCCTGCGGACGCTTCGGCCCCGCCACGCTGGGCTCAACCGTCGCCAGATCCAGCGCAATCGTCGCCGAATACTCTGCCTCAGCAGCATGCGCCGTATGGAACAGCCCCTGCTCCTTGTAGTACGCCTCGACCAGCGCAATCTGCTCTTCCGTCCGGCCTGTCAACCGTAGATAGCGCAGCGTCTCCGCATCCACCGGGAAGATCCCGCACGTTGCCCCATACTCGGGAGCCATATTCGCAATCGTCGCCCGATCCGCCAGCGGAAGCTCTGCGATTCCCGGACCATAAAACTCCACAAACTTACCAACAACTCCCAGCTTCCTGAGCGCTTCTGTGACCGTCAGAACAAGGTCCGTCGCCGTGGTCCCTTCCTTCAACTTGCCCGTCAGTTTGAACCCCACAACCTGCGGCACCAGCATCGAAACCGGCTGCCCCAGCATCGCCGCCTCGGCCTCAATCCCACCGACGCCCCAGCCCAACACCCCCAATCCATTGATCATCGTCGTGTGCGAGTCCGTACCCACCAACGTGTCGGGATACGCCAAAACATTCCCCGCCGCATCCGGCTGCGTTGTAAACACCACCCGCGCCAGATACTCCAAATTCACCTGATGGCAGATCCCCATCCCCGGCGGCACCGCCGAAAAATTCCGAAAAGCAGTCTGCCCCCACTTCAAAAATGCATACCGCTCGCGATTCCGCTGAAACTCCAGCGCGGCGTTCATGTCATACGCCCGCACCGTTCCAAACTCATCCACCTGCACCGAGTGGTCGATCACCAGCTCAGCAGGCTGCAGCGGATTAATCCTCTCCGGATTGCCACCCAACGCACGCATCGCATCGCGCATCGCCGCAAGGTCGACAACGGCGGGAACACCCGTAAAATCCTGCATCAAAACACGCGCCGGCATGTACGCAATCTCACGCGAGGGCTCAGCCTTCGGATCCCATGTTGCAAGGAACTTAATATCGTCGGCAGTGGCAGTCCGGCCGTCTTCATGCCGCAGCAGATTTTCCAGCAGTATGCGCAACGAGAAGGGAAGCCGTGCGAGATTGACGCCGGTCCCTTCCAGCGCCTTCAGGCGAAAAAGATTGACGGTCGTTGAACCGGATTTCAGTGTGGATTTGCTCTTGAACGAATCGGGATGCGAAGTAGTCGGGGCGCTCGACATAATGTCTTCTCCAATAGACGTGAGGGCCGTTTTTTCGGACGGCGACGGGTGAAGCCTATCAAATTTCCAGGGAAGGGGTAGGAACTAGGAACGACCGCGGTCGGGGCGACCGTGGCGGAACCGCTTCAATATGGGTAAGCGACCTGCCATCACGCTCATTTTACTGCGATTCGTCTAACAGAGGTAGGCCCACCCCACCGAGATCGCATCTCACTAACAAAGTCCGGGTTTCAACCCGGGAAGGAGTAATAACAAATGCGCACGACAGGGCCCTTTTGCAGCAAATGCAGTGCATCTCTCTTAGGTCTGGCTATCGGGCTCACATCTATCGCAGTCGCAATAGGAATCACCGGCTGCCATAAATCACCCGACACTACTGTTGTGGCTGCTCAATCAGGTGCTGACCCGGCAGACGCGAACCTCGCCCCGGTCGGTTCCAACCAAGCCCAACAGCCCGCCTCCGCTCCGGCTCAGGCACGGCCCGCGCGAGTCCTCGACCAGCGCATCCAGAACGAGAGCCAGCAGCGCGCCGAAGAGTACGCCCAAACTGGAGCCCAGGCCGGAGCGCCCCAGCCTGAAGCCTATCAATCCGCTCAGCCCCAGCCCCAAAACCCAACCTACGACAACGGCGACCAGTCCAACCCTGCCTACGACGATCAGGTAGACGCCGGTCAGGCAGCGCTCGAAGCCGACCAACCCCCACCCCCGCTCCCCGTATACGATCAGCCACCCGCCCCCGCGCCCAACTACCTCTGGACACCCGGCTACTGGGGCTACGCTCCCGCTGGCTACTACTGGGTTCCCGGAGCCTGGGTCGCCGCCCCCTATGCCGGAGCCCTCTGGACACCCGGCTACTGGTTCTTCTTCGGCAACGGCTACCGCTTCCATCCCGGCTTCTGGGGTCCGCACATCGGCTACTACGGAGGCATCAACTACGGCTTCGGATACACCGGCTACGGCTACCACGGCGGCTACTGGAATGGAAACCGCTTCTACTACAACCGGGCCGTCAACCGCGTCAACGTTAACAACATCACGAACGTCTACAACCGGACCGTCGTCGTCAACAACAACACTCGCGTCTCCTACAACGGAGGCCGAGGCGGCATCAACGTCCGCCCGCAACCCGCCGAACTCGCAGCCATGCACGGCCCCCGCACCCCGCCCATGACCGCCCAGCTTCAGAACCAGCGCGAGGCCGCCCAGAACCACGCGCAGTTCTACGCGGCAAACCGAGGCCGTCCCTCCATCGTTGCATCGCCACGCCCCTTCACCGCCGACCGCGGCGTCACACCCCAGATTCGGCCAACGCCGGTCAATCAACCACAGCCGCACACATTCCAGACCAACGGTCCGCAGCCCTCACGACCGGCGCAACCGCAGATTCAGGCCTACCACTCCACCCCGCAACCAAACGTCCGTCCGGCAACGCCGGGGCTGCGCCCGCAGCCCGAAACACGCCCTGCTCCAGCGCAGTCTTATACTCGCCCCGAGCCGACCCCTGAACACCCTCACTCCGAGCTCAGAGGACCCAACCCAACCATACGGCCGACATTCAATCCCGGCATCACTGAACCAACGCCACACCCTCAACCCGAGGTACGCCCAACCCCTCAGTCGATGACGCGGCCCGCGTACCAGCCTCCGCCTCCGCCAAAATCCAACTTCCAATCACAACCCCAGTCACACCCGATGCCGCAGCAGTCCAGACCCCCCGCCCCACAGCATCAGGGGACGCAACCTCACGGCGAAGAACACCACCCTCGCTAGCCGCATATTCGCTGGGAGGCGCGGTTCCTCCGTGCCTCCTCCAGCGATCACGAATCAACCATCCACCCAAACCCGATCGCAAACCTCGCACCGCCACTTATTCGTAGGCTCGATCTCTTCCAACAGAGGATCAGCCGCCCCACAACCCGGACAAGTAGGCACTTCAAACTGATCCCGCGTACGCACCATCACCCTGAACTCCTCAGGAATCGGCCCCGCCAACAACGTCGCCGCTCGCTCCGCATCAAAAGGCGCGACCACCACTCTGGGCGCACGCATATCAAGAGCCTGAGGAAGCATCACCTCGCATTCAATCCCTTCGGCCCGAAGCATCTCACCAGCTGCCAGCGCATCTTCGCTCTCAGCAAACTGCTTGACGCAGCCTTCCGGTGCCAGCCGTCCAAAACCCGACGGCAGCAAGAGATCCTCCTCGACCTCGACCTCTTCGACGACCCGCTCTTTCGCCTCAGGCGAAACAACCAACTTCCGCCGAGCCAGCTCACCCTTCAAAGCCGCCTGCGCAGTCTCGGTAAGATCACCCACCTGACGCCCCAGCGCAATCAACTCATCGTCGCCATACTCGCCATAAAGCCGCACTAATTCGCTGTACTGCCCCGCATCACCGATCAAGCGTCCTCCAAGGTGGTAGTAAGGAGCCTCACATAGCGGTCTGCCTCTGTCAAGCGCCGAAGACCTCTAAATCCATAAAAATGGAGGAGTTACGCCCTGCCGAATAATTCCACCCCATTTGTTAAACTGGATATAGAACAGAAACAGCCCGTTCAAAAGACGGGCTGTTCTCTTTAATCCTAAACACCAGGAAAGGAGCAGGATGCCCCATACCAAGTCCAGACCTAAGTCTCATATCATGAAGACTTTGGATACTTCGGTACGGGGTAGGGGGGACCTCGCCAGCAAGTCACTCCGCCAACGAAGCCTTCCGCACCTCGACCAGCGTCGAGTAGAACGTAGCCCCACCCCCAATATCTGTCAGGCGTTCACTCGTCAGCACGTTCACATTCGCCCCATTCCGCGAGAGCTTATTCCAATCCAGCCGCGCTGCCACCACCCCGGCTCCCACATGCCCATTCACCAGCGCCCGCAGAGAAATCTTTCCGCGCCCATTGAACACCTCCACCTCGTCCCCTCCGGCGATCCCACGCGCCGCAGCATCCGTCGTATGCATCTCCAGCACACCCGCCGTCCGCAGCTCCATCCGCTGATGCCCCGCCAGATTTGCAAACGTCGAGTTCATATAGTTGTCCGCCTTCCGAGCCAGCAGCTCCAGCGGAAACTTCACAGCATCCGCACCACCCCGCGACTCCGTCGGAGCAACAAACACCGGCACTGGCGTCAACTCTCCCCGGCCGCTAGGGGTCTTGAACCACTCAACCGTCGAGAATGGCAACGTCATCCCATCCTTATCCACCGACAACTGCAGCGGAACATGACCCTCCCGCTCCAGCCTCTCTCGTGTAATCCCCGCAAACCAGGGATGATCGGTGCTGAGCGCCTGATCGATCAGCTCATCCTCGCGATCATCAAAGCAGTCCTCCGCGAAGCCCATCCGCCGCCCCAGCTCACCGAACACCCGTACATTATTCCGAGCCTCACCCAGCGGCTCAATCGCCTTGTTCGAAACCTGCGCGAAAAGATGCCCATACGCCCCCTGCACATCCTTCGTCTCCAAAAAAGTCGGAGCAGGCAGCAGCACATCCGCATAGTCCGCCGTATCGGTAAAGAACTGCTCATGCACCACCATGAACAAGTCGTCGCGCCGCATCCCCTCCAGCACATCGTTCTGGTTCGGAGCCACCGCCGCCGGATTCGAGTTGTAGACAAACATCGCCTTCACAGGAGGCCCGCCAACCCCAGCATCGCCCATCGTCAAAGCCTGTCCCAACTGGCTCATGTTCACCGTCCGAGCTGCACGCCCAAGCGGACTCTTAAGCATCAACTCCGGCATCTGCAGCGCATCCGAATTGAACGGAAACGACCCAGAAGTCGAAAGCTGCATCCCGCCACCCTTGTACTTCCAGGCCCCCGTCAGCAGCGGCAGCATGCACACCGCACGAGCCGCAGTCCCGCCATTCTCACTCCGCTGAATCCCATAGTTCAGCCGAATCGCCGCGGGTCTGCTGTCATTTCGTCCCGCAGTTGCATAGGTCCGCGCCAGCGTCACAATTGTCTGCGCCGAGATCCCCGTAATCGCCGCCACCTTCTCCGGCGAGTTCTCCGGCTTCATCGCATGGACCTTCAGATCATCGAACCCCGTCGTGCACTGCGCAATGTACTCGCGATCCTCCAGGCCCATACTCAGAATCACATGCATCAACCCCAGCGCCAGCGCCGTATCGGTCCCTGGGTTGATCGCCAGATGCTCATCCGCCAACGCCGCCGTTCGTGTCTTGTACGGATCAATCACCACCAGTCGCGCGCCATCCCGCCGAGCCTCCTCGATAAAGGGCCACAGATGCACATTGTTCCCATGGATGTTCGCGCCCCACGCAATCACCAACCCTGCATGAACAAAATCCTCGGGCCGCGTCCCCAGTTTGATCCCATACACACTCTTCAGCGCTGTCCCACCCGCCTCCGCGCAGATCGTGCGCGCCAACTGCGAAGCCCCTAGCCGATGAAAGAACCGCCGGTCCATCGACCCATACCCCAGCTGTCCAATCGTCCCGGCGTAGCTGTAGGGCAGAATGCTCTCCGGCCCAAACTCCTCGGCAATCTTCGTCAGCCGAGTCGCAATCTCATCCAGAGCTTCATCCCACGTAATTCGTTCAAAAGCTTCAGCCTCGCGCCCCTTGACCGCACCGTATCCCTCTGGCCCCTTCGGCACACCGGCCTTCCGCCGCATCGGATACAGCAGCCGATCCGGCGAATAAACACGGTCCAGATACTTCGCTACCTTCCCACACAAAAACCCGCGCGTCACCGGATGCGAAGGATCGCCCTGCATCTTCACCGCACGCCCACTCAACTCATCGACCGTCACCAGCACGCCGCACGAGTCCGGGCAGTCATGCGAACACACCGCATGCACAACCCGCGTCCCGGCCAATTGCTTGCTCATCCTTCAATTCTAGTCCTCCGCAGGCACAAAACCGCTCCCGCCATTTATGCTGCATGCACTAAGCTTCACGCCAACTCCATGCCCGAAAAGCTCTTTCCCACCACGCGCCTCGAAGCCTTCTCCGACGGAGTCCTCGCCGTCATCATCACCATCATGGTTCTCGAGCTAAAAGTCCCCGAACGAAACGGTCTCCCCGGCCTCTTCAGAATCGCCCCCATTCTCTTCATCTACTTCCTGTCCTTTGCCTTTATCGGCATCTACTGGATCAATCACCACCACCTCATCCACCGCACCGAGCAGGCCGACCCCCGCGTTCTCTACTCCAACCTTGCCTTCCTCTTCTCTGCCTCGCTCCTGCCTTTCTTCACCGCCTACGTCATCGAAAAGCACGCAGATTCTTTCTCGGTCGCACTCTATGCCGCCTCGATGATCGTCACCGGCATCACCTTCCTCCTGCTGCGTCTCGCTGTCGGCCGCCTGCTCAAACAAACGGGAGAGCTCCAGCGCGAGGACATCGCCACCCAGCGCAAACACTATGCCAGCCTTGCCCTCTACCTCATCGCCATTCCGCTCGCACACTTCCACCCCTACCTTGCACTCGCTGCCATCACACTCGTCACTGTCGTTTGGATCGTCCCTACCGCCGCAACGCCTGCTTGTCCCGAAGACCGCGCTTCATAACGGTAACCTCTTCATCCCCCGACTCTTCGCCAACCCAAACCCCCACATTTGCTACAGTGGTCGATAGATCCTAGAGGTGACACTGTGCGCTTTCGCCCCGCCGTCCTCGTCCTCGTTCTCCTGCTTCCCTTTGCTGCACCCTGCCGCTCCTTCGCACAGGACGACCAACTCAAGCCCGTCCCCAAGGAGCAACTCGACGTCATCAAGGTCCTCCTCGCCCAGGAGGCCGCCTGGAACAACGGCGATCTCGAAACCTTCACCCAGTCCTACAAGAACTCCCCCGACATCCTCTTCGTCACCACCAACATGGTCAACCGCGGATTCGACGGCATGCTCGACGCCTACCGCCGCAACTATCCCAACAGAGCCGCCATGGGCAACCTAAGCTTCTCCGAACTCGAAGCTCACCCGCTCGACGAAAAATTCGCTGTAGTCCTCGGCAAATACCACCTCGACCGCAGCAAAAAAGACGGCGGCAACTCCGAAGGCCGCTTCTCCTTGGTCCTCGAAAAAACTGATAAAGGCTGGAAGATCATCGTCGACCACACCACCAGTTAGACTTACTCGTCCCAACCCATACGCCGTTGTTCTTGCTTTTCTTGCTTGTCATCCCCGAAGGGGATCTGCTGTTGTAGTTGGTCAGTTCGTCATTCTGAGCCGAGGCGAAGAATCCCTTTGACCGAGCCCTATCCCTACTTCCCCACAATCAACAAAGTAGCCCCATGCTTAGGAAGCCAATCCCGAAACACCCCCATCCGCCGCCCAAGATCCTTCCCCTTCCAAACATCCCGAACATCCGCCCCACTCTTAAACCCAATCTGAGCCAAATCCACCGTAACCTCACGATTACTCCAACTCCGATTGAACATCCCCACTGCCACCCGCCCGCCACTCAGCGGCTTCGTCCAAACATCCAGATCCCCGCTCTGAAACAGCCGATCCCCCTGCCTACCCAGCACATCCTGATCAATCGCAATCGCGTCCTTGTTCATCAGAATGTTCTTGTCCACCTCGCTCATCTTGCTCAAATCGTTTCCAGCCAGCAGCGGAGCAGCCAGAATCACCCACAGGCTCATATGCGTCTTGTACTCGTCCGTGGTCATCCCGCCGTTCCCCACCTCGAGCATGTCCGGATCGTTCCAATGTCCCGGCCCCGCATACTTCGCAAGCCCAGCCTGGCTGAAGCCGATGGCAATCATCCGTCCGTACGTATCGTCGATATCATCCGTCGTCCGCCACATATTCGCGCCCAATCCCGGCCCCCAGGTCCACGGCTGCGCGACCCCGTACTGACACAAGCTGTAGAGGATCGGCCGCCCCGTAGCCTTCAGCGCATCTCCCATCTTCCGGTAAGCCGCAATCATCAGCTTATTCGCGGCCTCAGGATCATCCGGATGCTCCGCCCGCACCTTCTTCATCTCGTCCTCAAACGAGCAGAGATCGTACTTCAAAAAATCCACTCCCCAGTCGGCATACATCTTCGCGTCCTGCGCCTCATGGTCGAGACTCCCCGCATAATTCCCGCACGTCTTCGCCCCCGGCGACGAGTAGATCCCAAACTTCAGCCCCTTCGAATGGATGTAATCTCCCAGCCCCTTCATATCCGGAAAGCGCTCATTCGGATGCAGCACCCCCTGAGCATCCCGCTCACCCTGCCACGTGTCGTCTACATTGACATAGATATAGCCAGCATCACGCATGCCCGTGCTCACCATCATGTCCGCAGCCGAGCGAACATCAGCATCCGTCACACGACCGGCAAAGTGATTCCAGCTGTTCCATCCCATCGGCGGAGTAGCCGCAAGCTTCGTCTGACCAAACGCAGCAAGGCCAGACAACAGAAGGGTCGAGAGTACAGTAAGGGTTCGCATCAAATACTCCGCTCCAAAGAAATCGATTCCATAGCGCGCCTAAGCTTACGCGCCAGCTCCTCTGTGGCGATAGAGGATGCAGAAAAATCTGTGGGATAGAGGATGCTGAAAAAGTCCTTGTTTTGAAGGGGCGCGACTTTAGTCGCGCCGTAAGCAGTCTCTTTGAAGAGCGGCTTTAGCCGCTGAGGAAATCTATCCGCGCCAATACAGACCTTCATCATTCTCGATAGCCAAAGATCAAGCCACTCCGAACGCCGCGATTCCAACGCACCCGCACAGGCTTTAGAATTCCTCATCGGCCACCTGTACCATGGGTAAGATCTCGCCACCGAGGACCCGCATGAACAGCCAGCCCACCCCAAACATCACCCGCCGCCGCTTCCTCACCACCACCGCCGTCACTGCGACAGCCGCCTGCCTCACCCCCCGCAGCCTCTTCGCCCAAACCGAGCAGCCAGCGATGGTCATCAAGGGCCGCGAAGCCGCCGCTAAGGCCAAGATCACCACTCAGAAGCTCCGCGGCGACGTCAGCGTCCTCATCGGCTCCGGAGGCAACATCGCCGTCCTCCCCGCCAAAGAAGGCAAGCTCCTCGTCGACGCCGGCATCTCAACCTCGCGTCCCCAGATCACCGAAGCCCTCGCCGCTATCAACGCCGACCCCATCCGCATCCTCGTCAACACCCACTGGCACTGGGACCATACCGACGGCAACGAGTGGGTGCACTCTGTCGGCGCCACCATCTGGGCCCACGAGAACACCCGTTACCGCATGGCATCCCCGCAACACATCGACTTATTCAACGCCACCTTCCCGGCTGCTCCCGTCGGTGCCCTTCCCACCATCCTCTTCAATCCATCCCGCACCATCAGCGACAGCATCAGCACCCTCGAGCTAACCCACTACGACCCCGCTCACACCGACACCGACATCTCCATCCACTTCCTCGAAGCCGACGTCCTCCACACCGGCGACACCTGGTTCAACGGCGCCTACCCCTTCATCGACTACTCCACCGGCGGCAACATCGACGGCATGATCACTGCCACCAAACGCAACCTCGCCGCCGGAACCAACTCCACCATCGTTATCCCCGGCCACGGTTCGGTCGGCAACAAGCAGCAACTCTCCGACACCCTCGACATGCTCTCAGCCATCCGCGACAAAGTTGCCGATCTCAAAAAGCAAGGCAAACCCATCGACGAAGCGATAGCCGCTAAACCCACCTCCCAGTTCGACGACAAATTCGCCAAAGGCTTCGTCACCCCCGAGATGTTTACCCGCCTCGTCTATCGAGGCGTCTAACGCACCTTTTGCCTTTGCTTTTCTTACTTAGGGCAGATTGGGACAACTGCGTCTGGAATCCGGAGTCAAAGAAGCTCTGTCAAATCGCGGGAATTCTTCGTTCGCTCAGAACGATAAACCTTTTGCTGGCGGAGTGAAGCGCATCCTTGTCGGAATGCGGCGAGGGACGGGATGTTTGTTTAGAGAATCGCGTTTGACCTTGTTGGCCCCTGCTGCGTGGATTTGGTTTCCGGCTTCTTTGTGGGGGCGGTTGGCCTGTGCTTCCCGAAGGATGGGTTGGCCTCGACCCGCTCGTTAGGCGCGTAGCTTGTGCGTGGATTGATTTGGGAAGACGTTGCTTGAACGGTTTCGACGAGAGGCCCTCGCATCTTTGCGGACTTAATCTCGGCGGCAGCGGTTTATTTCGGTGGAGACTGCCGCTTCAGAAGATGGAGACGGAACTCCATCTTAAGGTCGAAGACAGGGGGGTGGCTCAGAAGTAGAGTTGTGGACGCACTTACCAGACATGGTTGCGGGCGTTGTTTGCACAGCGACAGATGGTCTTGCGGAAGAGAGAGATTCTGGAGGAGGACAGATGAGAAATACGACGCGGTTCGTTTGGCTGGCTGTGGTTGTGACGACAGCTTTTGTGAGCGGAAGGGCGTTGGCGCAGGGATGCGTTGCGGCGCACTCGAACCAGCGGCCAATTAATGAGCTGGTGAAGATATATGACGGAGGCTCTCCGGGCGGTTGGTCGATTCATAATCTGACGGTCGATATTGGCTATCGGGTGTTTAATTCGAACAAGTACTTCATCGGCGACCAGGAGATTGCGCGGCCTACTGCGGTGCGGAATCATCAGAACATCTTCGACATTGGCGTGGAGTACAGGTTCACTCCGCTGTGGAGCTTTATCGCCGATGTGCCGGTGTTCAATGGCACGCGAAACCAGCTCTATGCCCCGAGCGGGATCTACCAGGTGAGTGGGTTGGGAGATATCACGCTTGGTGCTCAGCGGTGGATCTTCCGGCCACCTACGGAGAGCGGTGGCGATATCTCTGTGAGCGCTTCGCTAAAGATACCTACGGGCATTAATGACGCCACGGGGTCGGCGCTGTACAAGGGGCAGATCATCAAGGCTACGGCGGACCAGTCGCTGCAGCCGGGTGATGGCGGCTGGGGGTTCGTGCTAGGGACTCAGGGCTATCAGTCGTTGTGGCGCGGCGCGGACCTGTATGGTCAGGGACAGTATCTGTTCAATCCGAGGAACACAAATGGGGTGCCTACATTCCGGAGCCAGCCCGGACAGAGTGTCATGTCGGTGACGGACCAGTATCTGTATCGGCTGGGTGTGTCGCAGGGTGTGCCGAAGGTGCGCGGGTTGGCTCTGAGCCTTGGGGTTCGCGGCGAGGGCGTGCCGGTGCGCGATCTGCTCGGCTCGAGCGATGGGTTCCGCAGGCCGGGGATGATTGTGTCGCTCGACCCGGGGCTGATGTATAACCTGCGGCGGACGACGCTGTCGGTTAACGGGCCGTGGGCGCTGTATCGGAACCGTCCGCCGAGCGTGCCTGAGATACAAAACAATACGCCGAATGGCGACGCGTTCTTTGCCGATTACACGGTGATTGTGAGCCTGTCGCATCACTTCTAAGACGTGGTTTGGTCTCCATCGAAGGATGGAGATGGTGGCTAGACTTTGTGGCCATGACAAGCGACCCGCGTGGCACCTACTATCACTTTCGAGAACGTATTGCCTCTCCAGGGGCGCCTTGACCGGCGCCTCTCTTTTTTGCGCTTCGGACAGTGCAGACGGGCGTAGGCTAGAGGACTTGAAGGTTTTTCCGAAAGGATGACTGGCTATGGCGATGCCCCTTAGCACGCAGGAACGGTTTGCTCTTGGACAGCAGCGTCGCAAAGATTTGCGCCGGGCGGATCATGCGGTTTGCAACACGAAGGAACGACGTGAGGACCCGCTGAAGTTGATGGAGGCCTCGATGCGTGGGCGTGTGCCGGCGCTGATCAGGCTGAAGTATGAGCGCATGGCGGCCTCGCCGTTTGGGTACTTCCGCGGTGCGGTGCCGGTGATGGCATACGACTTCTCGTTGATGAGGAATACCAGGATTCGGACACAGCTGTGCGGCGATGCGCATGTGCGGAACCTGGGCGCTTTTGCAGGTCCGGATGGACGGCTGGTCTTCGACATCAACGACTTTGACGAGACGATTGTGGGACCGTTTGAGTGGGATGTGAAGCGCATGGCTACGAGCCTTGTAGTGGCAGGACGTGAGGCCGGCGCGAAGGATATGCAGTGCCGCGCCGCCACCAGTGTCTTTCTGGAACAGTACCGAACCACCATGACCACGTTTGCGCGTATGCCGGTGCTGGAGGTGGCGCGATTCCAGGTCCACCGGTTGCGGGATGTGTCGCCGGTGGAGGGGATTCTGCGTTTGGCGGAACGAGCCACCCCAATTCATACGATGCTGTCGCTTACGGAGGTGAAGGGTGGAGAGCCTAAAGCTGCAGGGAAGAAGCCTGCAGCGAAGGCGGGGAGAGCGAAGCTGAAGGAAGGCCAGGAACGGATCTTCAAGACGATAGCTCCCGTGTTGACGAGGGTGACTGGAGCGATGGCCGAGAAGGTGATTGCGTCGCTGGTGCCGTATCAGGAGAGCCTGCTGCGGGAGCGCCGGCATTTTCTTTCTCAGTACAGGCCGGTAGATGTGGCGTTCAAGGTTGTGGGAATGGGGTCGGTAGGTCTGCGCGACTACTGCATATATATGGAGGGGAACGGCGCGCGGGATCCTCTGTTTTTGCAGGTAAAGGAAGAAGTCGCGTCAGGCTATGCGCAGTATGTGGAGAAGACAGATGGAAAGCTGAATCGTAGAGGTGGGTTTCATCAGGGCCGGCGTGTGGTGGAGGGCGAGCGGGCTATGCAGTTGCAGTCCGATCCGTTTTTGGGATGGACGACGATGGAGGGGCGCGACTACCTGGTGCGGCAGTTGAACGATCATAAGGCCTCGGTCCAACTGGAGGCGCTGCGGGCGGCTGGCCAGATGGAGTATGCGGGAATCTGTGGGGAATTGCTGGCTCGGGGACATGCGCGGGCGGGCGATTGCTCGATGCTGGCGGGGTATCTGGGGAACTCGACGCGGTTCGACGATGCGGTGGTGGCGTTCGCGATGACCTATGCAGACCAGACAGAGAAGGACTGGCGTGAACTGGTGCAGTCGATGAAAAAGACGGGTAAAGCGGCGACGAAAAAAGCGACAATAAGGCGAAGATAAGAGCGGTCCTAACTAGATGCAGCAACATGATTTCTCTGTTGCAGCGTGGTGCCGTAACCATCTATTCACAATGCAGTCATCGTGCCGACATGTTGGCACTTTACGTTAGCGCTTATGCGTACATATTTTGGTTATTTCGTCACAGTGCTGCTATGTGTGTTTTTACTTCCTGGGGCCGTGTTCGCGCAGTATGAGAACGGCAGTATCGTCGGGACCGTTCGGGATGGATCGGGCGCGGTTGTGTCCGGAGCAACGGTTACCGTCACCAACATCGCCACCGGCGTGGTGAACACACGTACCACCAACGATAGCGGCGACTATGAAGTTCCGGCACTCCGCGTCGGCCAGTACAACGTCGTGATCAGCCATGATGGCTTTTCGCCAGCACGGGCGACGGACATTACGGTATCGGTCGCTTCGCGGCAACGTATCGACCTTACCCTGAAGGTGGGGGAGACGGCTACGACGGTCGAGGTCTCGGGCGTGTCGCTGCAGGTGGAGACGGATACGAGCGAACGCGGACAAATCGTGACGCAATATCAGTCCGAGGCACTGCCTCTGGTGAGCCGCAACTATTCCGACCTCTTGGGGCTGGTGACCGGTGTGCGTCAGGCACCGACGGCCGCGACGACCAGTTCCATCAGCAGTCTGGCTCGTGCAGGCGCGTATAACGTCAACGGCCAGCGCAGTATGTTCAACAACTTTCTGCTGGACGGCATGGACAACAACGCCTACGGCGAGAGCAACCAGGGCTTCGACAACCAGATTATCGCCGTTCCGCCGGACTCGGTCGCGCAGTTCAGCGTGGTCACCAATAACGAGAGCGCGGAGTATGGCCGGTCCTCAGGAGCGACGATCAACACGGCTTCGGCGGGCGGAACGAACAACTTCCATGGCACAGTGTATGAGTTCATCCGCAACACGGACCTGAATGCTATCGGTTTCTTCAAGCCGACCCTTGGTGCCGTTCCCTTCCAAAAGCCAACGTTTAATCGCAACCAGTTCGGCGTGAACTTCGGCGGTCCCATCGTCAGGAACAAGCTGTTCTTCTTCCTTGACTATGAAGGCTTCCGGCAGACGCTCAAGCCGCTCAGTGTACTTACGCTGCCGACGCAGAATGAGCTTAGCGGCGTCCTCGTGGCCGCGGTGAAGAATCCACTCACAGGGGTCGTCTACCCGGCTGGAACGCCCATTCCGGCGAGCGCGATCAATCCGCTCTCGGCGCAGATCATAACGTTCTTCAAGAAGATTCCAGGCCTGCCTCAGTCCGGCTCGGCTACGACAGGTCTTGCGTCGAATGACTACTCGGTGCAGGCGCCGTTTACCGACAAAGCGGACAAGGGCGACCTTCGCCTGGACTATCAGCAGAACCCTACCAGCTCGTGGTTCCTGCGCATCAGCGACCGCAAAGAGAACGGGGTCAACTACCCGACGATCCCAATCCCGCTCGATGGCCAGACCAACGGCAATATTCGCATTCTGGACCAGCAGATCGCGCTGGGCTATACGCACCTGATGGGAGCGAACAAGATTGTCGACGCTCGCCTGGGGCTCTCACGCACCAAGGCCGGTAAGTACAACCTCTCGATCGGCGACACCTCCTTCGCGATTCCAGGACTGCCCAACAATCCAATTGTCGCCGGCGGCCTGCCTTCGATCGGCATCAACGGCTTTACGGGATTCGGCCGGCAGAGCACAAATCCGCAGTGGCAGAACCCGGCGTTGCTCGATCCCAAGGTTAACTTCACCTGGGTCCGCGGCAACCACTCTCTAAAGTTCGGCTATGAGTATGAGCACATCTGGATGGCAGTCAACGACAACAATCCGTTGTATGGATCGTTCACCTATAACGGCGGATACAGCGCGGTAGGAACTGCAGTCAGCGACAGCTACTGGGCGGACTTCCTCTTTGGTACAACTAACTCCTACTCGCTGGCCAACTACTTCGTCGCGCACCTTCGCCAGACGATGCACAGCGTCTACGCGCAGGATGACTGGAAGGTAAGCCCCAAGCTGACGCTGAACCTTGGCCTGCGCTGGGAGTATGGCTCGCCTTATTCGGAACAGAACAACAACATCTCTAACTGGGATCCCACCTCGCAGACTGTGTTGACAACTACCCCTGGCGCCGTTGCAGGGAGCGGCATCACACCGTACTCCGGAGGCGGAGTCTACGGTAAGACACTGGTCAACCCCGATCTCAACGACTTCGCTCCACGCGTCGGCTTCGCGTATGCGCCACAGGCGAATACTTCGATCCGCGGTGGATTCGGCGTGAGCTTTGTGCATTACACCCGAGCTGGTTCGGGCGACATCCTGGCGATCAACGCTCCCCAGGCTCAGTTCGCCAGCGTTACCCAGACCGCCCCGTCGGCCACCAACCCCCATTGCACCACGCTGCCCGCACAGATCATCGCTCCTGGCGGGACGACCCCAAGCTGCTACGCTACCGCCGACCAGGGTTTCCCTTCGGCTTTGGTGACTGCCTTCAACTCCGCAACGGACAATATCACGTGGATTCCGAAGGATACAGCGGATAGCTACGTTGAGAACTACTTCCTCAGCGTGCAACGGGCGCTGTGGAAGAACACCCTTCTCGACGTCGCCTATGTGGGCAATCGCGGGTTGAAGCTGCAAGGCTTCCTGAACGCGAATCAGCTGAATCCTTCGGTCATAACCAACGGCAAGTTCACCCGGCCCTTCGGCAACTGGCCGAGCGACATTACGGCTGCGGTGAACGAGTTCTACTCGAACTACAACGCACTGCAGGTCCGCTATGAGCAGCGCATGGTAGGCGGCCTAACCCTGTTGAACTCGTTCACGTGGGAGCACTCGCTGGATAACGCCAGCGCGTCGCTTGAAGGCAATACACCTTCTCCCCAGGATGCGAACAACCTCAGGGCCGATTATGCACAGTCGGACTATAACCTACCTATCGCCAACGTCACGAGCGTTATCTACGAGCTTCCGTTCGGCCACGGCCGCCGGTTCCTCAGCGACTCCAACGGCTTTGTCGATGCAATGCTGGGCGGATGGCAGCTCAGCGCCATCAACACCGCGCAGGCGGGCACGCCTTTCAACCTCGGCTACACGGCGAACGCCACTACCGCCGTTTCGCCACAGATCTCTGCGACGTATCGCGGTGCAAACGAGTATCGTCCGAATGTTGTTCCGGGGCAGAAGGTGACGCAGGGTCGCTCCTCGCGTGCCGCCGGCACCGGGTATGTGAACTACATCAACTACAACGCCTTCTCGTTGCCTGCAACCAAGAGCGCATCCGGTGCGCTGCTGAGCCCTTTCGGCAATGCATCGCGTAATCCTGGTCGCACGCCGGCGTTCTACCAGACGGACCTTGCTCTGAACAAGAAGTTCACCACACCAGTAGAGCGCGTGAAGGTGGAGTTCCGCACAGAGTTCTACAACATCTTCAACCACACGAACCTGTACCTGCCTTCGAGCGGTCTGGGCGGAACGCTGGGCGGCACTCCTACCAGCGGTGGCGTGATCTCGAGCACCTTTGAGCCGCGCATCATCCAGTTCGGCCTGAAGGTAATGTTCTAAATCACAGAAGTAAACCAATCGATGGTCCCGTTGTGCGTCGATGTGACAGCAACGGGACCATTGCTTTTAAAACGACAGTCTTGCTCCAAACTGGAACTGGCGAGGGTCGCTCGCGGCGGTCTCTTGTCCGGCGGCGGTGTAGAGCAGATTCACGTCGAGCGTGTTGTTCTTATTGATCAGGTTGAAGATGTCGGCTGTGACCTGCAGCCCTACTTCGTGCGGGAAGGTGAATGACTTGGCGAAGCGCAGATCGGTGAAGACCGTGTAGGGCCTAACGCCTGCGTTGCGTCCGAGGTTTCCGTTGAAGTAGCTGCTGCCGGGAGCGGCGTTGGCAGGAGCGTCGATGTAGCAGGGCAGGTTGAAGGCTCCGGTGGGCGAGTACTTCGACGCGACCGGAGTAGTGCCGCAGCTGGTGGGGCCACTGTTGAGAGCAACGGCATTGGGACGGTCGGTGAGGGGATTGAAGTCGAAGTTGGTATCGGTGCCGGTGAGGATGTTGAATGGGCGGCCTGATGATACTTCGAAGATCGGCGCGACCGTGACGTTCGAGAAGACCGACGGGACGAAGCCTGTGCCACCGAGCTTACCTGAGTTATAAACGCCGGAGAGAACGAGGCGGCTGCGCTGGTCGAAGGACGAGGTGCTGCGCTCGGCGTTGGGATTGAAGTTGTTCTGCGGCGCGTCCGAAGTGGAGACGACGTCGGTGGAGTCGTCAATGGCATGCGACCAGGTATAGCTCACGAGGAACTCGTAGTTGGTGGAGATGCGCTTTCTTAGATTGGCGCTAAGCGCGTTGTAGCTGGAGGTTCCCGTGGTAAGGTTGGGCGACATGTCGCCGAAGGGAACAGGGAGACCAACGCCGAGGCCATCTAATGCGGCAATCTGACTAGCAAGCGCGACGCATTGGCCTGCTCCCTGGCCAACCAAAAACTGCGCGAGCGAACTGTTCAGGCCGGAGCGACGGAAGAAGTTCAACAGCGGCGGCGCGACGTAAGGTCCTGAAGGGCTGAGGCCGCAGGGTACGGTTCCGCTAGCGGTCGCTACGGTGAGTGGGTTCGAGGTCGGTCCGGCGACGGCGGACTGCGGGGTTCCGGGCAGTACCGACGCTGTGCCCGCGTTGACCGCCGCTACGGCGTTGCGCCAGTTGCCGACCAGCAGTGCAGGATTGACCGGATTCACATTGACCGGCCGGTTCAGGTGGCGGCCGCCCGTGGAGTTATACGCAATGTTGAGCGAGATGTTGTGGCCGAGATCCTGCTCGATGCCAAAGGAGATCTGCTGAACGTAGGGTGTGGCGTAGTGCAGATCCGCTGGGAGGCCCGAGGGAAGGATGGCAAGCGGGAATCCGGCGCTCAGGAAATTCTGGTTAGCGAAAATAGAGTTGGGGTTGTTCGCGTCGAAGCGCTGCTCGTTGGGGAGATAGTTCAGGCTCGGAACGGGCAGGCAGTTGGCGTTCGCGAGCGAGCCCTGAAAGGTATTGGTCGCGTTGAGATTGAGCGGGCTCACCGTACTGGCAGCCGTACAGGGAGAGCCGCCGGCAAGGATAACCAACGGCACATCGGTGGAGTTGAAGACCATAGACTGTGACTCGAGGTTGCCAGGCGCGCGATCGTAGAAGAGACCGTAGTTGGCGCGGATCACCGTCCTGCTGTCACCGCGCGGGTCGTATGCAATACCGATGCGCGGGGCAAAGTTGGTGTCCTGCAGGCGAATGCCCTGACGGATGCCGTAGGCGCGCTCGGCGGCGGTCGTGTTGGCGTTCAGAGCGAGTTGCGTCGGGAAGGCCTCGACGTCATAACGAAGGCCGGCATTCAGCGTGAACCTGCTCGTGACGCGCCAGCTATCCTGCAAGAACGCGCCGAGAACCTTGAGGTCGTATTTGAATGTCGTCAGGCCTATGCCCTGCACAAACGACTGCGGAATGCCAAGGCCGTAAGCCTGAATAGGCGAGAAGCCGGGAAGGCCAGCGAGTTGCGGAGAAACATCTGTGGCGTTAAGCGCCGCGAAGGTATAGTCGCCGCCGCCGTAGAGCTGCCCTTGCTTCAGATTGATAGGAATGTAGCGCAGATCGACGCCCATCTTGAACGTATGGTTGCCGTGTGTAACGGTGAAGTTGTCCTGAAGCTGATTCTGGTTTTCGATGCGGTCGACAACCGAGAACGGCGTCTTACCAAAGTACGCGAACCCCGGAATGTTGACGGCCACGTCATTGCCCCCGGGAGAGCTCGACGGCGCGAAGCGAACAGGGTGACGAGCATACTGATAGCGCAGTTCGTTGACCTTGTTGGCGCCGATCAGCAGCGTGTGCTGACCGACAATGGCGAAGTCGTGAAGGCTCTGAGAAGCCGTGCGGGAGAAAGAATTTTCACCAAGGTTCTGATTAGCCGCGTTCTCCTGAATACCCGTGATGAAGCTGGGGCTGACGCTGCCACGAAGCATGAGCTGTTGGTTGCTGCTGATCTTATGGTCGAGCCGTAGAGAGTAGATTTCGGTCTTCTCCGAGATGGGGAAGTTGCCGATCAGACTGTTGAGCGGAGTGAACGAAGTTGGCGTCGCAATACCCGAAGTGACGAAGCGATTGACCCCGATAGAAGATTGCAAGAAAGCAGGATTCTGCCCCGTCGTAGCGAGCGAAGAGCTTGATCCAACCAGCGCAACGTACTGCTGGATGCCGGGTGTAGCCGCTGGTGCTGCAGTGAGGAAGGCCTGCTGCTGGGGGGTACCTTGAATCACCAAGGCTCCCGTCGGCTCTCCGTAGAACTTGCTGACGTCGATATTCGTAAGGCCGAAGTTGTTTTGACCGATGATGGAGAAGCCGCTCTCCTGACGGCGGGTAATCTCAGTTGAGAAGAAGAAGAAGGTCTTGTCACGGATGACCTCGCCGCCCAGCGTAAATCCCGCCTGAACCCGCGTATAGGCAGGTTGGTGGACGTTCGAAAAAGGATTGGTCGCCTGGATGTAGCGATTGCGAAGGAAACCGTACGCGCTGCCGTGCAGTGCATTTGTCCCTGTTTTGGTCACAATATTTACGATGCCACCTGAAGCTCGTCCATACTCCGCGGCGAAGCCGTTAGTGATGATCTGGAACTCCTGCACGGCGTCCTGCGAAACAGTAGACCGGGTTCCACCGGAAATGTAATCGCCGGCGTCGGCACCGTCGACGTTGATGGAGTTGGAGCGGGCGCGAACGCCTCCGAAGTTCAGGCCCGAAGTGGGGATTGCTCCAACCGATGGTGCGGCATCGCGAGCGATCTGCGAGTTGGTCAGAGTGAAGTTGATATAGTTGCGGCCGTTGATGGGCAGGTTGTCGATGCGGTTCTGATCGACGGTGGTGGACTGCGAGCTGCGCTGCGTCTCGATGATGTCGGCGCCTGCGTTGACGTTGATGGTCTCGCTGCCGCTAATCGCAAGATTGATCGGAAGTTGGGCCTGCTCACCTACCGTGAGGACGACGTTGGTCGCGGTCAGTTTGGCGAAACCTGCGGCGGTCGCCGTGATGGTGTAGGTGCCGGGTGGCAGCAGCAGAAGCTGGTAATTACCCTCGCCGTCGCTAGTCGTTGAGCGAGAAAAGCCCTTGGTGGCATCGGAGATAGTGATCGCCGCGCCGGGAATAACCGCTCCGGTGGGGTCGTGCACCGCGCCGCTTAGCTGGGCCGTAGCGATGGCCTGTGCAACGAGCTGACTTGCGGACAGACACATCAGGACGACAATGGCGGCGATACAGAGAAGAAAGCCAGGCCGGGCTTTGCTGAAAACCATGGGGAACTCCGGACTAATGCCTGCCGCCGTGCTTTTGGCCGCAGCATGAATGACAATTCATACGACGCGATGTTCTACATGAATGAGTATTCATTTTGCAAGGGGTTGCCGGTGTTCCTGTCGATTCAACCCCTGCTGCACGCAGAACAAGCAGATGGGAAGGTTGCTACGAAGCAGAGATGTCGGGACTTGTGACTTGCTTCTTCCCATAGGGACAGAGCTTCAGCAGAGGGCAGTCCCCGCATCGTGGCTCGTTGAAGGTGCAGAGCCGTTGGCCATGTAGCTTGATCAGGGAATGATGTTCATCCAGCATCTCCGCGGTCCATGTCTCAGGGACGAGACGCATCAGCCGCTCCTCCGTGGTCGCGGCGTCGGCGCGTGGAGTGAGACCAAGCCGCTGAGTGACGCGGAGGTGGTGAGAATCGACGCAAAGTGCTCGACGGCGAAGCGTACTGAAGTTGACCACTGCGGCGCTGGTCTTTGATCCGACACCGGGAAATTGCTCGAGCCACGCGCGTATCTTGTCCGTCCGGTAGTGCGCGAGAAAGTCCAGCGTCAGTTTTCCGTAGCGAAGCGTGATCTGCTGCAACGACGATTTGAGCTGAACGGCCTTCTGATCGGGAAAGGTCACGTCGCGAATCGCGTCTTCTATCTCCTTAATGCTGGCATCGCGGAGATCATCCCAACTGGCGAACTGTCTTTGCAGATGGCGCACCACCTGATGCGTGGTCTCGGTCTTGGTTCGCGATGATAGCAGCGAGTAGATGAACTGCTTGAGCGGATCCCATGGCTCACGCGGCTTTGGCTGGCCGTAGTATCCCAGCAGCAGACGATGGATATGGGGCAGCTGGTCGTCTGGTTCTCTCGGCGGCTTGGGAAAAAGCGAGTCGTTCATGCAGATTCTTTGGATGCGATCCAGCTAAGGGTTGCGCGTAACGCCCAACTGCGCCCCGTCCTCCGTTTGCAGGCCCCAGGCCATCCGAGGCGTGTTATGCGCGAGACCGACGCGGCCATCCGGGCCGAGCAGAATGATGCCTCCGTGGCCTCCCAGTCGTTGGAAGAGATAGTCGATGGCGGCCTCTGCAGCGACCTGCGGGCTGGCCCCGGCAGCGACGCGATCGACTGCCCATTTGCCCAGCACGAGCTTCATAATCGGTTCGCCCCAACCAGTGAGCGAGACAGCAGCAGAGAGATTGTCGGCGTAGCAGCCGCACCCGATCAGCGACGAATCACCGACGCGTCCCGGGGCTTTGTTGAGCGTGCCTCCGGTACTGGTACCTGCGGCGATGTTCCCGGCGACATCGAGAGCCACAGCGCCAACCGTATCGTGCGAGGCGTGGGGATCGTCCGGCGGGACGCTGAGTGGACCGGAAAAGGTAGTGTCGCGAAGCCCATCGAGTTCTGCGGCCTGTGCTTTGTAGAGGCGCTCCTGTTCACGCGGGATGACAAGCTCCGTGTTGTCGATGAGAGGCATGCCGTGCTGGCGTGCAAATCTTTCTGCTCCGGTACCAACGAAGTAGACGTGCGGGCTTTTATCCAGGACAAGCCGCGCCGCGCGTATGGGATTGCGTAACCGCTCGACGCAGGCGACTCCGCCTGTGCGCAAGTTGGCTCCATTCATCAACAGGGCGTCCATCTGCACGCGACCATCCTGTGTCAGAAAGGATCCGCGTCCGGCGTCGAAGGTCTCGTCGTCTTCCATGACGGCCACCGCAGCCTCGACCGCATCGACGGCACTGGCTCCCTTTTCGAGGAGGCTGTATCCCGCTGCAAGGGCATTGGCGATGCCCGTTTCGTGGGCGGCGACGGCTTCGTCGGGCATGGCCCAGGCGCCGCCATGGATCAGGAGAACGGGTTTATTGCTCATTGCATCCTAAGTTTACGGGAGCGCCGTCGAAATGGAGTGTGGGAATGCCTTCGACCGTCATCTCGGCCATGCATTACGACCCTGGGAGCCACGTGCTGACGATCGTGTATCGAGGCAAGCGCGGGGTATACCTCTACTTCGAAGTTCCGCCAGAGGAGTATGCGGCGTTCCGTGCCGCTCCATCCAAGGGAACCTATCTGAACGAGATATTCAAACCAAAGGGATATCTGTTCGAACGACAAAGGAATCCGCGGCTGGCTGATGAAGATGAGCTATCGATAATTTGAGACCGGGTCTGGCGACTCGGCTCTGGTGGAGTCCAGCAGCTTCCGCCGCTCCGTCTCGAGATACGTATACCGAATCCGGTGGATGACCGTGATGGTCGAGAAGACCGCAAGCACCCACAGCGCAGGAGCCATAACGCCCCACTTATTGCACAGCGCGCCCAGAATCACGCACACAATTCGCTCCGGCCGTTCCATGAAGCCGACCTTACAGGTGCCGATCAGCGCTTCGGCGCGTGCGCGGGTGTAGCTCACCATCACGCAGGCCGTCATGACGAACGCCACCAGTCCAACGTAGAAGAGCCGGTTGCCTCGGGCATAGAAGACCAGCAACCCGAAGAAGATCGCGACATCGGAGTACCGGTCCATTACCGAGTCGAAGAACGCACCAAAGACTGAGACCTGGTTCGTCTGGCGCGCCACTCTGCCATCGACCATGTCGAAGATGCCCGCGCCGATGATGATCAGCCCGGCATAAAAGAACATCCGGTTAGCGTTGTTGCCCCGGGCAAAGCCGAAGACCAGCGCGGCAACGATATTAATCAGCAGGCCGATAAACGTCAGCGCATTGGGCGAGATGCGGGTCAGCGCCAGACCGTTGACGATCTTCTGCAGGAGCCAGCCGCTGCCTTTACCGAACGCGCTTGTCCAGGTCAAAAAACTACCTCAGGGGCGTGCTGCCCCGCTCTGCCGCTTCCTTATTTCCACGGGACAGACCGTGGCCCAAAAGTCTACTCTGTGGCGTCGTGGATGGTAACCAGCTTCAAGACTTCGAGCTCGCGTTTGCCGTTGGGGGTAATCACAGTGGCGATATCGCCGACCTGTTTGCCCAGCAGCGCGCGGCCAATCGGCGAAGTCGTCGAGATAAGACCCTGCGACACGTCAGACTCCTCGCTGGTGACGAGCTTGTACTGCAACTCCTCGTCCTTGCTGGTGTCGAAGACTGTCACAGTAGCTCCAAAGCCGACCTTGTCATGAGGAATATTGACGAGGTTGACCATGGCGAGCTCGCCCATGCGCTTCTTCAACTGGCCCAGGCGGGCGTTGACGAAGACCTGACGCTGCTTGGCCATGTGGTACTCGGCATTTTCGCTCAGGTCGCCGAGCGCCACGGCCTTTTTGATCTCCGCCGGTAACTCCGTGGTCAGTTCGTATTCAAGCTGCTTGATCTCTTGTTCTAGCCTTTTCTTTACTTGTTCGGGCATGGGGCCTTCCGGATGGTGCTGGCCTGCTCGCAGATGACACACGCGGCAGCGCGCTGAAGTGAAAAGATGATTATACGATGTGGGCGCAAAAAACTCGCGGCGTCACCCATACCGTAGCCTTGCCAGTCGGCTGCCGCTCTGCCCTAGCCTCAAGAAAAGACTGCAAAATCAGCACCGCGGCCACTTGGTCAATGATCCCCTTGCGCTCCATCCCCGCGTGTCCAGCGCCGTCCAGATGACGATGAGCGTCCACACCGTAAAATGAGGCAGACCACTTGCCCAAAAGACCTCCCATGCAGGACTCCGGGCATTCTTGGAGGCGCGCGTTTTGAAGTTTCTGGGGACCCTGTTGTTGCTTGCTCTCATCGTTCTGGCTATCGCCGGATATGTTGTCTACGCGCCGTACGGTCCCTCCTCCGAAACCTTCGTCGACATTTCCCCCGGAACCGGGAGCAAGGCAATCGCCGCACAGCTCGAGCGAAACGGCATCATCCGCAGCCGATTCGGCTTTGACCTCTTGCGTCTGACCAAGGGCGGGACCCTCAAAGCCGGAGAGTACCGCTTCGACCACGCCGTCCCGATGCCCGAGGTTTACGCCCGGCTGCTACGCGGCGACGTCTACACCCGCACCCTGACCATCCCCGAGGGCTACAACATCTTCGACATCGCCCAGGCGGTCGAGGCAGCTGGATTCGGTTCGCGCGATGCCTTTCTAGCCGCCGCTCGCAAGCACACCGAGCTCATCGCCGAGTGGACCGTCAACACCGACCCCAAACCAGACTCGCTTGAAGGTTTCCTCTTCCCCGACACCTACCACTTCTCTCGCCATGCCACGCCGGAGCAGATCCTCACCGCAATGGTTCGCCGCTTCCGCCAGGTCAGCACCCAACTCGGCCTCACCGGAGACGTCTTCCACACGGTCACCATGGCCTCGCTGGTCGAAAAGGAGGTCAGTCAGGATGCCGAGCGGCCACTCGTAGCCGGAGTCTTCGTCAACCGGCTGGCCAAGGGGATGCCGCTGGCCACCGACCCGTCGGTCATCTACGCCGCACTGCTTGAGAACCGTTGGCGCGGAACCATCTACGCCTCGGATCTGCAGGCACCCTCACCCTACAACACCTACAAGCACATCGGCTTGCCTCCAGGGCCTATTGCCAATCCAGGAGTCGCCGCGCTCAAAGCTGCTATCGCCCCAGCCCAGACCGATTACCTTTATTTTGTGAGCGATGCGGCCGGTCACAGCCGCTTCTCCGCCGATCTGAAGGAGCACGCTGAACAGGTACAGGCATACCGGCAGGCCGAGAAAGCCCAGCAGCGATAGTCTTCAGTCACGCCGAGCAAGCTTCACAAAAACTCTGCGCACCCTCGTCCTGTTGGAAGGCATCCAAAGGGTATAAAAGAAACATCCTTATGCTTTGCGCGGCAGAACTGCGCCAAGGGATAGATATACTTGAGGTTCGTGCCGATAAAGATTCGACAAGCGTGTGTCGTGGGGTTGATAGGGCTGGCTCCAGCACTGACAGGATGCCTGTCCCGAACGCGCACCGTTCCCAAAACCCGCGTCGCCGACGTCATCATGAGCACGTCGCTCGACTCCATGTCGCAGCAGATCAATGCGCGCTACGAGGCCATCCAGACGTTCAACGCCTCCGTCACCGTCGCAGCTACCACCGGCGGCGGTCTCGAGGGCCACGAGAAGGAGTACACCAGCCTCGCCGGTTACATCTTCATGCGCAGACCAAGCGATCTGCGGGTGCTGCTCCGCGTGCCGCTGCTGGGCTCGACTGCGATGGACATGGTCAGCGACGGCACCAACTTTAAGCTCGTAATACCGCCTAGGAACAGGGCGATGGTCGGGACCAACGAGGTGACCGCCCCCTCCAAAAACGGACTGGAAAACCTGCGGCCCTCCGTCTTCTTCGACTCCATGTTCGTCCGTGGACAAGGGCCCGGCCAGATCCTCTCCATGACCACCGACACCCGAGTCATCGAGAGCGGCAAGAAGAAGAAGGATCTCATCGAGGAACCCGCCTACGCCCTGCAGGTCTTGGCGCAGCCCGAGGGCAGCATCGTCCGCACCCTCCGCGTGATCCACATCAACAGCACCGATCTACTGCCCTTCCAGCAGGACATCTACAACAAGGACGGCGTCATCGTCACCCGGGCCCTCTACAGCAACTACCAGATGTTCGACAACATTCCCTTCCCTACGACCGTCGTCATCCAACGCCCACGCGATCACTACAGCCTGACCGTGACCATCGTTAAACTGACGCTCAACCAGAAGTTGGAAGACGACCAGTTCGAACTCAAGATCCCCGAAGGCATTCCCATTCAGGTGATGAAGTAGCCTCCTGCCGTGCGGATCATTCCTGTAAATAGCTAGCCAAGTCCGGTACGAGCAGCATGCGCCGCGATCGCCTGATTGATCTCGAGCGCCAGCGCCAGCGCAGCACGGCCATCTTCGGCCGAGACCAGCGGCCTGGTGCGGTTGCGAACCGCGTTCAGGAAAGACTCGATCTCCAACCGCAGCGGCTCGCCCGTCTCAACTGGAACCTTCTTGAGCGACAGACCAGCCGAAGGATGTTGCCCGGCCTGTTGGGCAAGCTGAGCGAGTGCGGCGAGCTGGGCCGGGTCCATCCCAGCCGCAGCGGTCACGTCGATCATCAGCAGGTCTTGCCGGGCGAAGTCCAGCGAGAGGTATTGATGCGGCTGGAAGAACCGCAGCTTACGGACGCGCTCTGTGCTGACCCGGCTGGCCGTAAAGTTGGCGACGCAGCCGTTCTCGAACTCCAGCCGCACGTTCGCAATATCGACCTTGCGCGAAAGCACCGGCAGCCCAACCGCCCGAACCTCGCGCACCGGCGAAGCGACCAGACTGAGCACGATATCAAGATCGTGGATCATCAGGTCGAGCACCACATCCACATCGAGCGAGCGCGGCGTAAAGACGCTCAGACGATGCGCCTCGAAGAACATGGGCTGGTGCAATTGCGTGCGCGCTGCCGTAACGGCAGGATTGAACCGCTCCAGATGCCCCGCCTGCACGATGCGATCATGCGCGCGGGCCAATTCAAGGATGCGGTCAGCGTCGGCGAGGTTTGCGGCCAGCGGCTTCTCGACGAGCAGATCGACTCCAGCGGCCAGCAATGGCGCTGCAGCCGTGGCGTGATGCACCGTTGGGACGCAGATGGACGCAGCATCCAGCTTGCCGCTCGCGGCGAGACACGCTTCAATGCTCTCAAATCCCGGGACGCCGAACTTCTCCGATGCCGCAGCCAGCGTCGTCGGGTCGCGATCCACTACGCCAGCCAGCTGGACAGCCTGACCAGCCTGCTCGAGCTCGCGATAGACACGAAGGTGGTTGCGCCCGAAGGCTCCGGCGCCGACGACAGCGACTCGCAATGGCTGCGAGGCGGACACTACTTCGAGGGGGCCGGGGCCTCAACGGCCTGACGGCAACGGGCGTAGAGTTCGAGCAGCTGAGTTACCTGGTCCTCTGGCTTGACCCCAGCCGAACCGACAAATCCGGTCGAGCCGGCGGTCTTACTGCCGATATTGGCTTGTGATGCCACAAACTTTAAGCAGATCGAGCGCGATGTCTTCCGTACGGCGGGCCGTAGTGTTCGATTCCATTGAAATGATTCCTCGTTTCCCGTCCTGATCTTAACGGTCTGCGCGGTGTAGGCGCAAATGCGCTCACGTTATGCGCCGAGCCGCGACGGAGAGCGCACACCGCACACAATCTCGTACGCAATCGTTCTGGCCAGCAGAGCGTGGTCGTCTGCGGTAATACCGTCGCCCAGCAACACCACCTCGCCGCCCACCCCAACATCCGCGATACCGCTTACATCGATCATTGTCAGGTTCATGGAGACGCGCCCGACAATCGCAGCACGCTGGCGCTGCACCATCGCCCAACCTCCGACAACTCCAGTCGCCGCCGAAAGCTCGCGCCGGAGGCCGTCCGCGTAGCCCACAGGTAGCAGCGCGAGCCGCATCGGCTGCTGCGCCACGAAGGTAGCGTTGTACCCTACGGTTTCGCCCGCCTGCACCTCGCGCAGACCGATCACGCGGGTCTTCCACGTCATCACAGGCTTTAGACCAGACTGCACCTGAGCTTCTATAGACGTATTCTGCGAGCCATCCGCGCACTCAATTGGCAGACAGTACCCATAAAGTCCCAGGCCTGGGCGCACCATTGCGCGGGCGCCATATTCCTCGGCCAATTGCCTGAGCCACACAAGCGTGTTCGCCTGCGGCGATGCGCTGTTGTCGATGGTTGACGAGTTACCCGCATGAACCCATGCTGGTCGTAGACCCGCAGCCGCGATGTCGCGCATCGCCTGCTCAAACCGCGTCCGCTGCTCCAGCGTCTGCTTCGAACCCGCAATCTCTGCCGAGGCAAAGTGCGTCATCACACCATCGAGCTCGAGGCTGGGATGTCTCCTCAGATGCTCAAGCACGGCTTGCAGCTCTGCGCCGATACGGACACCCTGCCGCGCCATGCCGGTGTCGATCTCCAGATGAACCCGCAGCCGAGCGTCTTTGCTGTGTCGCTCGACGGCAGCGGCCAACCACTCCAGTTGCTGTCGATCCCACACCACAGGGACCAGCCCATGCTGCACGATGGCATCTGCATCTTCCGCCAGTAGGCCGGACATCACCAGAATGTCTGGCTGTTCCGTGGCTGCGATTCCAACCGCTGCCAGAGCCTCACGCACTGCGACCGCCTCTTGTGCATCCGTCACGCCTAGCCACCGCGCACCGGCTCGCGCCAGCACAGGAACGCACACTGCTGCACCATGGCCATACGCATCGGCCTTTACGACAGCGAGCACAGCCATGCCGACACCTGCGGCCTCCGTCAGCACTCTGTAGTTTGCCGTGAGCCGCTGCTCTGAGATCTCCACCCAACTCTTCACATCGTCTATCCTAACCGGCGCTCGCAAGACCCTCCCCCCGGGGGGATCGATTTGTAAGTCTCATCATTTCAGTTGGATAGAAAAAGGGGTGCCGCTAAAATTGTCCAAACAAATGGGTTACAGGCAAAATCGTCATTCTAAAGGGTTAAGACCGATTTGCAGCGGTAAACGGATTTTTCGAACGGTAAGACAGAAAGGCCGGTGGATTCCGGGGCTTTTTTATCTTTGTAACCATTGTAGCGGGTTGAATGGAATTATCAGGCAACTGCGAACGCCTTGATTGGCGCGGGGATTTGCTGTTTTGGGGCTTGACAGGATTTTCTGTGGATAACTTTGCGGGAAGATGCAGGCCTCTGGTGGACCCATTCCCCTTGGCACCCTGGCTGTGATACAAAGCCACGTCTGAAGAAACATCGCCGCTACGACACCACTTGGGGTGTCCGGAACGGTTTCAGGGGAGCAGTCTGCCGCCATGAAAATGAATGCTCATTCAGTATTAGTGGTCTGCCGGTCCATACTCGCTGTCGGCGTCTCGATCGCCCTTGTTGGCTGCTCGAGTGGCAGCTCGAACCCGTTGGCTCCTATTCAGGCCGCACAGCAGAAGAATATCGGAAATTTCAGCACTACTGTCTTTCTGGGCGACTCGCTCACGGCGGGTTATCAGAGCGGCTCGCTGCTTGATACCCAGCAGGTGCATGGCTGGGCTAATTTGATGGCGACACAGGCGAACTTCAACATCACGCTTCCTCTGATCGCCTACCCCGGCGCGCCCAATGTTATGCAGCTCGTCTCGGTGGGGCCACCTCCGGTCATTACTACTGCTCCGGGAGTCACTACAGGACGCGACAACTTCGCCACGCAGCCCACAGACCTCGCCGTCCCAGGAGCGTATCTCAACGACATCGCTAACACAGTTCCGCTCGCGACTCCGGCTCCGGGACAACAGCAGCTCAACCAGCTCGTCCTCGGCTTTCCCGGTCTCGGCTATGGGCAGGACTTGAGCCAGGCCGGCTTCGCGATCAAGGCCCAGCCGACGACCATCTTTCTGTGGGCAGGGAATAACGACGCGTTGATCGCCGATCTTACCGGCACCCCGTCGTCCATGACCCCGATTGCAAACTTTACGACGCAGTACACCGCGCTTATTCAACTGCTGACCACGATGACTCCGGCTCATCTTGTCATCGGCAACATTCCTGATGTGACTCTAGTGCCGTATCTGCAGCCTGCCGCGCTTGTGCTTGCGGAGTACTCGGCGGCGACTGGCCTGCCCGTTGCCCAGCTGAGCGCGCTGTTTGGCATAAATCCTGGGGATTACGTCACGATCGACTCCGGCCTTAGCCAGATATCGGCTATCCTCGCCGGAACCCAGAAAGGTCCAATCACCGATGCCGGTGTGCTCACCGCAGCCGAAGTCGTGACGGTCAGGGCTCAGGTGACTGCCTACAATCAGGTCATCGCGCAACAGGCCCAGGCGGTGGGCGCGACGCTGGTCGACATTAATTCCCTCTTCACCCAGATCGCTGCCTCCGGCGTCACCATCAACGGATTTACGGGAACCACAAGCTTCCTCGGCGGGCTCTTTTCGCTCGATGGCATTCATCCGACTAATACCGGCTATGCTCTCATCGCCAACAAGTTCATCGACACTATGAATACGAGCATCAGCACCAAGATCGCCGACGTGCCGTTGGGTCCAGTCGCTGCGGCGGACCCGCTCTGGCCGGTCAATCTTGTGCCCCATGCTACCGGTGCAGCTGCCATGACGATGCCAGCCACTACAGGCCGTGTCGCGACTGATGTTTTGATGGGGACCTGGGCACCGAAGAAGTGAGAAGGGCGACCACGGATCGTCACGGACGCCACGGATGAAAAGACAGGCACAGGCAGCCCTTTATCTATGCGCTTTGCCTTTCGTCGTTCTTGTCCACGCGATCCGCTGTTGCCTCTGCTCGTTGTCTTTCTGCGATTCGGACGAAGTCTTCCAGCCGCTGTCCGCGTTTGGGCGTGAACTCGCGGTCCAATACGCGTAGGCTTTCGATACGGTCCATGCGGAAGACCCGGAAGTCCTGCCGCAGCTCGCACCACGAGGCCAGCGTCCACACTCCGCTCCAGAAATAGAGCGCAAGCGGCCGTACATCGCGCTGGCTCAGCGCTCCATCTTCGCGCGTATAGGCAAAGGCGATGACTCGCCGCGAGATGCAGGCTTCGTGCAGCAGATCGAGCCGCTCGCGCAGGTGCGGCCGCATATGGAAGCCTCCCGGCGCGTACATCAGGATGCTGTCCAGCCGCTCACGCAGATCGGGCGGAAGCACGCCTTCGATGCGCTGCAACGCCTGCGCCGCTGCGATCGTGCTCTCTGCTCCACCCCAGGCTTGAACGAGCCGTGCGCCCAATACCAACGCGGTCAATTCGCTGCGTGTAAACATCAGTGGCGGCAGATCGAGATCGCGCCGCAGCGTGTATCCGACACCAGCCTCACCCTCGATCGGCATGCCGGACGCCTGCAGGTCGCGGACGTCGCGGTAGATCGTCCGCACTGACACCTCAAGCCGCTGGGCAAGCGCCTGTGCGGTCTGCAGACGCCCGCCGCGCAGCGTCCGCACGATTTGAAACAAACGGTCTGCCCGTCGCATGCACCTATCTTAGATGGAGTCGGATGGAGCCACCATTCTGTGCCGCGCCCTTAGGTATTTACTTAAGTTGAAAATGCTTTAAGACATGATTATTTTGACGGCGGTGGCGGAACCTTCTTTCCTTCTTTCCGCGCCTCGGATAGACCAATCGCAATCGCTTGCTTTGGATTCGTTACTTTCTTTCCACTGCGGCCGCTCTTCAGTTTGCCCTGCTTCATCGCCTTCATCTCGCGCTCGACGTCCTTGCCTGCTGACGGACTATACTTGCGCGTCGCGCTCGACTTCTTCGCGACTGTCTTTTTGCTCGCGGTCTTCTTAGCGGGCGATTTCTTCGCTTTGGTTTTCTTCGCTGCCTTCGTGGTTGCCATATGATTCTCCCAATGTCTAGGAAGCATAGACACTCGAAGGAGTTGCATTTACGGCCAGTTCGCAGTCATTGGATCTTTTCTCGCCGACGATGGCGTCAAAGTGGCAAAGGTACTGGCCACCTCTAACTATCCAGTTTTTTCACTACCAGCTCATTCAGCAGCGCAGGATTCGCCTGTCCCTTCGACAGCCGCATCACCTGCCCCACAAAGAACGCCGCCACCGTCTTCTTTCCCCCGCGATACTGCTCCACCTGCTTCGGATTCGCCGCGATCACCTCATCGATCATTGTCTCGATCGCACCGGCATCCGAGATCTGCTGTGGCTTCTCCCGCTCATAAACCGCAGGAAAGTCCTCGTTATTCGCGAAGGAGATATCCAATAGCTGCTTCAGCATCTTGCTCGAAAGCTCGCCCGACTCCGCCAGGTCAGCGGCCATCACAACGCCGTCCATGCTCACCGGAGACTGCTCCAGCTCCAGCCCGGCGAGCCGCAACCGCATCGTCAACTCGCTCGTCAGCAACGCAGCAACGCGCTTCGGGCTCTTCGCCTTCTTCGCCGCCGTCTCAAACTTATCCGCAAACGTCCGCGTGGCCGTCAGCGTAGCCGCATCCTGCGTTGAAATCTCATACTCCGCAATCATCCGCGCCCGCCGAGCCTCCGGAAGCTCCGGCATCTCCTTCAGAATCTCTGCCTGCCACTCCGCACCCACCACTAACGGCGGCAGATCCGGCTCCGGAAAGTACCGGTAATCATGCGCCTGCTCCTTCGAGCGCATCGAGTACGTCCTGCCCTCTGCATTGTTCCAAAGCCGGCTCTCCTGCACGACGCGCCCGCCTTCTTCGATCACGCCAATCTGGCGCTCGATTTCGTACTCCACCGCTGCGCGAATGTACCGGAAGCTGTTGACGTTCTTTACCTCGGCCTTCGTACCAAACTGCTTCGCGCCCTTCAGCATCACGCTCACATTCGCATCGCAACGCAGCGAACCCTCTTCCATGTTGCAGTCGCTCACGCCCGTATAGAGCAGAATCTCCTTCAACTTCGTGAGGTACTCGAACACCTCATCCGCCGTCCGCAGATCGGGCTCGCTCACAATCTCCACCAGCGGCGTACCGCATCGGTTCAGGTCGATATAGGTCTTCGACACCGAATCGGCAAATCCATCATGCACACTCTTGCCCGCATCTTCCTCCATGTGGAGGCGAGTCACGCCAATTCGCTTCGTGATTGCCGCACCTGCTGCATCGAACGCCGGAACCTCAATCCACCCATGCTCCGCAATCGGCTTATCGAACTGCGATATCTGATACCCCTTCGGCGAGTCCGGATAGAAGTAGTTCTTGCGCGCAAAGATGCTTGTCTCGCGAATCTCGCAGTTGATCGCCTTGGCGGCAAGCACCGCGAACTCCACAGCTTTGCGATTCAGTACCGGCAGCGCTCCGGGCAGCCCAAGGCAGGTCGGACAGGTGTGCGTGTTCGGCTCCCCACCATACTGGTTGATGCACCCGCAGAAGGCCTTCGACTCGGTCAAAAGCTGAACATGGACCTCCAGCCCAATGACAGGCTGGTACTTGGCAAGAATCTCAGGCGAAAGTGTAGACATATTCAGCCTTGATTCTACCAAGCCATTTCTACTCTTCCACAGTTCCGTCTCACGTTGCACGAGAGATCGACGGCATCGGAGAGTTATTTTTTGTCGGAACTAGCGGGCGCTGGGGATGATGCTGCTGCGGGTGCGGCTGGGGCGGAGGTGGCCGGAGCGCTTTCGGAGCTCGAGGACGATTTGCCGGAGTCTGACGAAGAGCTTTTGCTCTCGCTGGAGGATTTTGGCTTGGCGTTGCCGTAGCCGTCGGCATACCAGCCTCCACCTTTGAAGCTGACGGCGGGCGCAGAGAGGACGCGCTCGAGATGACCACTGCAGTGCGGACAGATAGTGATCTCGGGGTCAGAGAATTTCTGGATCTTTTCGGTGCGTTCGTGGCACTCAGTGCATTCGTATTCGTAAAGCGGCATTTTGCGGTGTTTCCCTTACTTATAGCTTATCGAAGTTGGCGGGTTTCCTGTAAGGAAGAGGGCTCTGAGTGTTAGCCCAGAGCCCCCGTTGTTAGAGTTTGCCGAGTTCGATGAGGCGGACGCTGGCGATAGCTTCGACCTTGCGGAGGGCTTCGACGGCGGCGTTGGCAGGTGCGGCGTTGGGGACGTCGATCTGCACGACGGCCAAGGCCTGCCCTTGGGGTACTCGCTGCGAGCGGGTGGAGCGGCCCAGGGCGAAGTTGGCGATGTTGACGGCGTGCTCGCCGAGGATGGTACCGATGCGACCGACTACGCCGGGGACGTCGTGGTTGCGGATGGCGACCAAAGTGCCGGTGAGTGGAGCCTCGATGTCGATGCCGTCGTAGGTGAGCAGGCGCGGCGAGGTTCCGTGAAGGACTGTGGCTGATGCGCTGGTATCGCCGTCGGAGGAGTGAAGCACGAGCTTGAGGACAGAACCTGCGCCTCCGGTGGTGAACTCCTTCTTGTCTTCCTGGATGCGGATGCCGCGCTCTGCCGCGATGGCGGCGGCGTTGATGCGGTTGGCTGTGCTCTTGGCCTCGCCGTTGCCTTCGGAGCCCGCGAAGATGCCGGCGATGGCGGCGTTGCGTATGAGGTCGGTTTTACCGCTGGCGATGCGTCCGGTGTAAGTGATCTGAATGTTTTCGAGGTTGCCGGGGGTGCCGTGGGAGAGGAAGTGACCGAGGCGCTCGGCCATCTCGATGTAGGGGGCGACTTCGAGGTACTCCTCGTGCGAGAGTGACGGCAGGTTGACGGCGTTCTGGACTACGCCGAGCTTCAGGTAGTCGCGGACCTGCATGGCTAGCTGGATGCCGATGGCCTCCTGGGCTTCGTCGGTGGCTCCGGCGATGTGTGGGGAGAGGATGACGTTGTCGAGGTCGAAGAAGGGGGATTCCTTGAGGGGCTCCTGGTGGAAGACGTCGAGTGCGGCTCCGGCGACCTTGCCGGACTTGAGGGCTTCGGCGAGGGCGGCTTCGACGATGAGCTCGCCGCGGGCGCAGTTGATGATGCGGATGCCCTTCTTCATGATGGCGATCGAGGTGGGGTTGATCATGCCCTCGGTCTGGGTGGTGAGGCCTACGTGGAGGGTGAGGTAGTCGGACTGCTTGAAGATGTCGTCGATGGAGACGAGGGTGACGTCGTTCTCACGGGCGATGACGGGAGCGATGAAGGGATCGTAGCCGATCAGCTCCATGCCGAAGCTGCGGGCGCGGCGGGCGACTTCGAGGCCGATGCGACCGAGTCCGACGATGCCGAGGGTCTTGCCGCGGAGCTCCTGGCCCTGGAGGGATTTTTTCTCCCACTTGGCCTGATGCATGGTGGCATTGGCGCGAGGGATGGCACGGGCCAGTGAGATCATGAGGCCGAGGGTGAGTTCGGCTACGGCTACCGCGTTGGCGCCGGGGGTGTTCATGACGACGATGCCGCGGTGGGTGGCGGCGTCGGTGTCGATGTTGTCTACGCCTACTCCGGCACGGCCGATGACGCGGAGCTTGGGGGCGGACTCAAGGAGCTTGGCGTCGGCCTGGACGGCGGAGCGGACGACGAGCGCGTCTGCGTCGGCGAGTTCGGCGGCTAGGCCGTTTTTGATCTGGTCAGGCGTGACTACGTTCCAGCCGGGTTCTTGCTGGAAGACGGCTAGGGTGGCGGGCGACACTTTTTCGGCGAGGACGATCTTCATTTGGCAGAAACCTTCCAAGAACTGAGTTTTGCTGGTGGAGGTATACCCCCACCCCTAGCTAAATTGTGCAAAGTCTTCAAAAGAGGAGACTTAGGTTTGGACTTAGGGGCTTATCCGGTGGGATTTCCGCGCAAAGTCTTCGAACCATGAGAGTTGTCCGAGCAGGGAGTAGCACTCTTAAATGGCTCCAGATCATTGTAGCGAATGGGGCTGCACAAGGTAGGCAACGGACGGGTGCGGTATTCGAGGTGGGCGAGCGGGGTGAATTTGTGTCCCAACCTTCGTGCGTCAGGCGCGCTCAGGGAGGCACCCGGCGTTGGCAAAGCAAAAAATCCCCAGCTTGGGGCTGAGGATTCTTTTTGGATTTGTGGCGAGTTAGTCGGACAAGTTTGTTACGCGGTTCCAGCCGCCTTCAGTGCCTCCGTCGTCGGTGCCGTTGGCGGTTTTGACCTCGACAGCGCCGAAGTTCAGTTTGACGTCCAGATAGGAGGCCGGCTTGTCTCCTGTGGTGCGCGGGCTGCGAGCGATGGCGTCGAGTGAAGCGATAGAGACGAGTGAGAATTTGTACTCGACTGTGTCGCCGTTTGTTTTAGTGGTGAGGGTGCAGGAGGTGAATGTGCCACCGTTGGATGCGGCCTGAAAGAACTGTGAGAAGTTGATGACCGCGGTATGGATTTCGAGCGGGTTGAAGGTGACCTTGCCAGCACCGGCACCAGAGCTTTGCGAGCCGATGTTCAAGGCATTCGCAAGACCGAGATCGTAGAAGCTGAGGTTGGCGGTGACCGTGGAGGTGTTCGAGGTGCAGGAGAGCTGTCCGACGGCGGCGTGCGCGACGGATGCTCCACAGAGGACGAGTGATGCGAGGCCCAGAAGCGTACTGCGGTTGAATTTCATTCGATCTCCGACGAGATTTGGGTGGGACGTTTGAACTGTAGCAGCCAGCAGGAGAGCTGCTGTGCAACTTTCGTGGAATTTACTTCACGAAGATTTGGGGATAGCCGACTATTTCGATAATGGCGGGATCTTGATCTCGAAGATGGTGGGCCATTGTTTGCCGGTGACGAAGAGACGGTGGCGCTGGGCGTCGTAGGCGATGCCGTTGAGGACTGACTCAGCGTCGATCTTCTGTTCGGCGGGCAGGAGGCCGGTGCAGTCGATCCAGTCGATGACGTGGCCGTCGTGGGGATCGATGCGGGCGATGCGGTCGGAGTGCCAGATATTGGCGTAGATGACGCCGTTGATGTATTCGAGCTCGTTGAGTTGATCGATGAGGATGGTGCCGTCGTGGACGATGATGTGGCGGGTTTCGGCGAAGTTGGCGGGATTGCGGAAACGGAGGGTAGGAGTGCCGTCGCTGGTGATGAGCTCGGTTGCGGTGCGTGTGATGCCCCAGCCTTCGCCGTCGTAGTGAAAGGTGGCAAGGGTGCGGAAGGTGGCACGGTCGAAGACGAAGCCGATGTGGGTCTGCCAGGTCCATTCGATGAGGTTGGGGCCGAAGTCGATGATGCCTTCGCCGAAGTACTGTGGGGGAATTTCGTGGCGCTGGATGACCTTGCCGGTGGCGGGGTCGGTGACAAGGATGGCAGAGTGGCCTTCGCGGCCGGTGCCCTCGTAGAAGCGGCCGTTGAGGTAGAAGAAGCCTTCGGTGTAGTTCTCGGTGGAATGAGGGAGCTTTGTCAGGACGGTGCAGGGGTGGGTTGGGGCGGCGAAGATGGGTGTGGTTGCGAGGAGGATCGCGAAGAGAGCAGGGAGAAGTTTGGGATGCGGCATGGAGGAGGATCTTTGTAATAGCCTTATTTTTTGTCGACTACCAAGGACTTTATGAGATTGTCGAAGTCGATGCGAGCTCTGGGGTAGATCTCCTGATTCGCATCCAGAGCGATGAAGGTATAGAGCGGACCGTTGAAGCGCTGAAATACATCCCCGGGATGTAAGAACGTGGGTTGGCTTGTATTGGACGCCTTCGGCAGCGGTTGAGGCGACTCGAAACGAAGGCCCGGATAGGCTGGCTGGTCGCTTTGAAAGAAAAAGGCGATGAGATGTGCGCCACCCTCTGATTTGTACATTTGGTCAATAACAATTTCGAACGCCAGGCAGTTTGTCGCAGGACATGGAATGCCGCTGAGGGGAGTCCTGTTCGCATAGCGTGATTCATTCAATAGCCGTTGTGAATATGCTTCGAGCGATTCGCCATCGCGAGGTATCTGGGTCAAGAGAAGCAGAGTCGCTCCTGCGGAACCGTGGCGCTCAGGGTATTTGTCGGTGTCGATGGTGACGACGCACGAACCTTTGGCTACATCCTGAACGTTGATGGACACCGTAGGCTTCGTTGCGAAGGATTCGCCACACAGAGAGCTGGTAAAGCGAACCTGATCCGCAGTCTGTTCCGCATACCACGCCTGTTTTTTCGGATACGACCGGATAGAACTACTGGGTTTGATTCTGTTACGCGCGATTTGTTCCAGTTCCGCGTCGATAGAAGTTCCGTCCGGAGCCTTTTCAGCATTGTCATAGGCGCGCACACCGTGTACCGGCATGCCAGTAATGAGAGCGCAGTTCGCGTAGTCCTGCCAAAAGGCACGCGGAAATTTGTCCGGGAGGGTTTCAACGTGAAGGAGATTCGTCATACCCTCAACGGCATCGTTAGATTGGCATTGATGGACGCCAAGGAACCACTGGGCGCGAAAGTCTTCGGCAGAGAGAGGCTGAAGCAGCGCCATTGCAGGTTTGTAGGCTGCATCTATGTCGAGGTTATAGGCGAAGTGAGCGACGAGTCCGGTGAAAAGTTGTAGCTCCTTGTTCGACGGAGATTGCTTCTGAGCTTCTTCGAGCGTTTGCAGCGCGAGTGAAAGGCGAGAAGCCATGTCTGCTTTGGAAATAGGAAAGCGCCACTTCCCTTCGTATGTTCGCGCATATTGTTCTATCGGAAGAAGACTCTGGTAGACACTCTGGACCGACGCATCCTGCGGCAGTTTCGAGCGGTCGATTTGGCCAATTTGAGCGAAGGCAGATGTGCAAAGAAGACCGACAAATCCAACTGTACGTAGAACTTGAATAAGGACCCGTGGCGAACTTTTCATGGACGTCTATTTATACCAGCAATAAAATCCACTACCCGAGTGCGCCAATTTAGAAGAAGTGGGGCACGAACGAACTTAGGTTGTCGGTGATGGGGCCGGCGGATTCGCGGATGCCCAGGCCGCAGCAGTCCTGGTCGATCATCCAGAGGCCGAGGATTGGGTGGCGATTGCTCCCGTTTTTATCTGGAAAGGCGGCTTCGGGGGCTAAGGCTTGGATGATCTGGTGGCCTCGGTAGGGGCCGTCAGTTGCGGCTATCGTGGCGTTGTTGCGGACCATGGTGATGTTCGCTCCCTCGCGGGAGTAGAGCGGTTTGCGGACATAGTCGCGCAGGGTGGTCGGGGTGGTGTCGAAGTGAGCTTCGAGGAGCAGCTCGTGGTTGGGATAGAGCTGCCAGAGGATGGGGAGGATGCCTTTGTTGGAGAGGAGGAGCTTCCAGATGGGCTCGATCCAGCGAGTGGATTGGTAGGTGTCGATGGCGTGGGGGCCGAACTCTTCCTGGAGCATGGCCTCCCAGGGATAGAGCTTGAAGATCGAGAACATGTGGTCTTCGTTGGGGTCGAGGAAGGCTTGTTGCTCGTCGTTCCAGCCGATCTCTTCCATGAACATCTGGAGGGTTTTGAGGCCGGCCTGCTGGGCGGTGTCGCGGAGGTAGGTGAGGGTGAGCTGGTCTTCGGGGTTGTCGAGGCCCGCGAAGTAGATGGGCTTGGAGAGATAGGGATCGATGTCGCGCCACTTGGCGATGAGTTTTTCGTGGATGGAATTGAACTGGTCTGGTTTGGAGGCGAGAGAGGTGCCGAGTTCTTCGAGCCAGCTCCACTGGATGACGGCGGCTTCGAGGAGTGAGGTGGGGGTGTCGGCGTTGTACTCGAGTAGCTTGGGGGCGTGGCCACTGTGAGCGCCGGCCCAGCTTAGGTCGAAGCGGCCGTAGAGGGCGGGAGGCTCGTTGTTCCAGGCCCACTCGATGGCGGGGATGGCGATCTCGGGGATATCGAGTTCGGCGTAACGCTTTTCGTCGATGATGTGCTGGGCAGCGGCGAGGCACATCTCCTGGAGGGTGTTGCCGGCGGCTTCGAGGGTGTCGATCTCGGCGGCGGTGAACTGGTAGGCGGCGGACTCGTCCCAGTACGGACGGTCCATGCCCTCGGGCGAGTGGAAGGTCAGGCCGGCGGTTTCTACTTTCTGCTGCCAGCCGGGGCGAGGGGTGAGGGGGATACGTTGCATTATTCTCCTGCTGCGCCTCCGTGGCCGCCGCCTTCGCCTGCGCCGCCGCCGTAAGAGTGGCCGAAGCCTCCGCGAGTGGTGACGCCGGAGCGGGTGGCGTAGCTATGACCTTCCGCTGGAACGTAGCTGCCGCCGCCGACTACGCTGCCGAGACCGTAGCCTCCCCAGCCGCCGTAGTAGTAGTGATAGGGCAGGATGAAGGGGATAAAGCCGCCATGGCCGTCGGGGCGCTGCTGCTGGGCTTGGCCCTGGGGTTGGTTGGCGCAGAAGCTGTCGTCGACGACTTTGTTGTTTTCGTCGACGCAGCGTTGCATCTCGGGTTTGCGGCAGCCCATCGTCATGGCAAGGGCGGCTGAAGCGAGAAGCGGTGCGGCTACTTTGGTCGAGCGTTTCATCGGGTTGCACCAGAGTATCAGCGGAGACTGCGGGGTATGCGTTATTGCAGCTTCTTCAACTCCGGATACTGCGCAAATATCCGCCGCTGGTCATCCGCCGACAGCTGCGCCAGCCGCATGGGCTTGTCCTGCGGGCGCGTGCCTTTCTGATTCAGCACATTCATCAGGCTCCACTCCCGCTGCAGCGTCTGGGGTTCCTGCGCGGGCAAATCGTAGCGCGTAAAGTCGATCACCATCGGCGCCTCGTTCTTCATCCAGTTCCGCAGCAGCGCCAGACGAAACTCGCGATTCATGTACCACTTGATCTCCAGCTCTTTTTCAGACCCCGGCGCGCCGGTTCCTCGGGCATCGAACCGATAGTTCAACGACACATTGTTCGGCGTGTGCTCCCGCCACTTCAGGCCGAACTCGCCCTCGGTGAGCACGCTGGTATCCGGCCACCTGTCCCTCACCGCCTGCAGCCAGTAGGTCAGATCCTCGTCGTGCCCAACCGACACCTCCCAGATCCCCGTAACCCAGCCGAATCCGTTCAGCGCGTGGCCCGTATCGAAGTGCATCGCCGTGGTGTCCATCATCTCCTTGCGACCCGCTTCCTTTCCCAGATTGCCCACAGCTTCGATCGGGCCGACGCCCAACCGGCTGTTGAACTTGCCCTCGAATCCTTCGCGTCGCGCCGTCAGAAAGTCGCAGGTCCAGCCGTCGAGACACACGCAATCGACGAAATCCGCCGCTCCCTGCGCGGGCTTCAGATAGTGCTCCCGGCTCGGATAGTACGGATAGCAGATGCCCCCGTCACCATCGCCATTATCGACGCCGTGCTGGCTCCAGATCTGTCCCTGGCAGACATGAATGCCCTCGTCCGTCGCGAGGTATCGCTGGTTCTCCGCATCCATAAAGCCCGCCACGATGCACTGCGGACGATATCCCCCGCCCACCATGGTGGAGATCATGCCCAGCGCCTTGCGAATCGTCTCGCGGTTATTGGCCCGCGTGTCATACATGGGTGCGAAGTAGCCGCCCGGGATGAAGGTGATCTCGTCGCCATACCGGTCGTGATACGACGCCAGAAGACGGCGCGCGTCTTTGTACTCCTGCCGGTTGTCGATCAAGGCCAGCCAACTGATCGCCCACGTCATCCGGCCGTTCGGGCACCCTCTGGCAAACGCCTCTCTCCGCGAACGAATATGCGCCGGGCTGTTGTCAGGAGCTTCGTCTTCGCCGATCGAACGAGTCGGCGTCACCTCAATCTGGTTCACCCGCACGACAGAAACATGCGTGATGAATCGTCCGCGCAGAGC
>CAVSOH010000011.1:0-96144 GCA_963729555.1 uncultured Acidobacteriaceae bacterium
TTCATCGGTAAGTGGCGCTCTGTTTCAGAGCTATATGGGTTCTTCCTTACATTTGGTGAAGCTCGTTCCAGCGGCGGCAAATGCGGCATAGGTCCTGTTGTTAAAGCGTCCTGTCTAGACGCGCGAGCTTGAGCAGATCGAAGCTGGCGCGGCCGTACATCTGCCGTTTGATCAGCTTGAGTCGGTGGACCTGTCCTTCGACGAGACCATTGCTCCAAGGGAGATGTAAGGCGGCTCAGAGCCCCGCCCCGGTCACGTATAAGACCGGACACGGAGGACGGACTTACCAGCGGTTTGTCGGGCAGCCTCGAGCCACGCGGGCAACATGGCAAGATCGCGAGTGCAAACGATACGGAAGAACTCTTTCAAGATGCGCGAGCCGGGCGATCTCGGGAGAAGCGCGATAGAGCTCATGAGAGATATGACTTTGCTGCTGAAGATGTTTCCTTCAGTATCTGCCAGGCCGTATGTCGTGGTGACGAGTCACCTGTGGTCTTATGCTCATCTTGACCTAATCCGAAGGGAGTTCCCCCGGCTCTGCCGGGGAGGCAGTAAAAGTTTGACATATTCAGGAGTCCACCCAGAGACTTCCGAGTCGTGAGCCCGTCCAGGAGAAACTGGATGGACGATTTCGAGAACTTCTAAGCGCTTGAACAGGTGGAAGTGACCTTGCCACCTTCAGGTGGCGCAACCCAATCGGGGCAGCGTTAGCAACCCCCCAAGCCGCTTTCGAGCGGCTCACACAATAAAGCCCCCGGCTCTGCCGGGGGATATTTACTCCCGTTTGTTATGTCCTTGGTGCCTCCCGAGCCAGTTCCATACACTGCTGAGCCGCCCAAAGTAACCCTGGTGTCTCAGTTCTCGCCAAAGCTGGCTGACGTTGCGGCAGCCTGGAGCAGGCGTTTGTCAAGATAGCCGGCATAGACGTCGAGCGAGTGTGGGTAGCGGCGTGGCGTCCTTTCCGGAAACGCGCCAGCCTGTATCCATCGCTGCACGGTGCGAAGACTGATATCGAGCTGGCGAGCAACGTCGGATTGATCCCCACCACCATCGACCAGGGCTCTCATCTGTTGATAGAGGTCGTGCCTGCGCTGGCGATTCTTCTGTTTCGCCGTGAGAGTCGCAGTGGCCGGAACCTCAACTGTTGTGAGCGGCCCTCTCGAGTCAAGAGCCTGGCTGGCTTTGGCCGCTTGCGTCATGACTTTGCGATGGGGTTCGAGAGCGGCGATGTCTTCTTTGCGATAGCCATGCTGCATGAGGTCGGCCGCGGCCTGCGCCTGGTGGTAGCGCTCCTGAGCGGCCTGGATGTCTTCTTTGCGGTACCTGCTTGCAGAAGAGCGAGGCGCTGGCGAAGGGACTCGGCCTTTTGAGCGGTAGAATCGCGCGTGGCTTTTGCGTTGTCGTATTGCTGGCGGGAGACGGTGTGCCGCGTACGAGTGTGTCCATTCGTTGAAAGTTGATCTGGGCGTTCGCTGCATCAGCTTTGGCGGCGGGTAGTCCGCCTCTGCTTGCCTCAGCTCTTGTGACCGCGGTCCGCTTTCTGCGGCGTCCAGCATTGCACGTTGCATCTGTGCGTTGGCCCGGGCCTGTGCGATCTCTTCGGGGCGATTGCCACGCTGAAGACGATGATAGTCAGCCTGGGTCTGCTCGAGCTGGGCCAAAGCCTGAGCGCGCTGCGCCTTCACGTCATCGAACTCGAATTGCACCAACAGGGTTCCGGCCTTGACTGCCTGGCCCTCTTCGACGAGGACCTGGATGACCCGGCCGCCGAGCTTTGAGCCAATCTGGATCTCCCTCGTTTCTATAGTGCCGGAGTAGACGAAGGAGTTTTTCGAATTCGCGCAGGAATGGATGAGCCATCCGGCAACGATGAGGATTGCGAGCGCGCCGACTCCAATAATGACCGTGCGTTTCATGCCATGCCCTCCAGGCCAAGCTCGAGGCGTGCACGCATGTTGCTTAGGAGCCAACTGCCTGGCACATCTTCGCGAATAAGCCACTCAAGAGTGGTTGCCATGTAAATGGCGAAGAGTGTCTCGGCTATTAACTTGAGGGGTGGCCGTCTTGCGGCGTGGAATGCGTTTGATGGTGTCGCGGAGTATGTTGATTGCTTCCTGACAACCGCTTCGGCTAAAGCATAGAGTAGGGTCGTTAGTTTTGGAACATCAGTTCGTTTATGCCTAAACGTATTCCGAGATCACCCGGACCTTTTCTCGTTACCGACCAAACAAGTTGCCTGTTTGATAGAACCGGTTGCACATCCGGTGCGATGCGAACTTCGACCAATTTCTTGATGGCGGGGCAAACATCAAGTCGATGTATAAACCGTTGACGACGATCCATACAATCAGGAACCAATGAAGATATTAATCTACGGAGCGGGAGTTGTCGGCACGTTGTATGGAGCCCGGCTGCAAGAGGTAGGACACCAGGTAACCGTTCTGGCTCGCTCCTCTAGGTTTGCGGATATTCAGCGTCATGGCCTGGTTCTTGAGGATGTCGTGACCGGCACTCGAACGGTTACTCGTGTTGCTGTTGCTGAGCGGCTTTATGCAGAAGATAGTTACGATTTGGCGCTTGTTACAGTCAGGAGGGATCAGCTGCCCAGTGTTATGCCGGATCTTACGGCGAACCGGCGTATCCCAACTGTATTGTTTATGCTAAACAATCCTCTCGGCTCCTCCAGTTTGAGAGACGCGCTCGGAGCCGATCGGGTGCTGCTCGGATTCCCAGGAGCTGGTGGAACACTTGAAGGTCATGTTGTCCATTACGCGATGATCGCCCAACAACCAACAACACTTGGTGAACCGAACGGAAGCCAAACCACCCGACTGCGGGCTCTCGCGGAAGTACTGCACACATGCGGATTTCGAACTCGGATAGACAATAACATGGATGCCTGGCTGAGTTCACATGCCTTCTTTGTGACGTCGGTGAGCGGCGCAATCTATTTGGCGGGAGACGATTGCGAGAGGCTCAGCCGCAGCAAAACGATACTTGAATTGATGGTCTGTGGGGTGTGCGAAGGATTCAATGTGGTGCGCGCACGTGGGCAGCCCGTGCACCCGTTCGCCCTCAAGGTGCTTTTCACCTGGCTTCCGCGTCCATTCACCATCTACTACTGGCACCGCTTCTTCTCGCACCAAATGGCAGATTATGTCTTTGCCCGGCATGCTCGTTGCGCCTCGGCAGAGATGCGGATCCTTGCTGCCGAATGCCGTCTACTGCTGGGCAAGAGTGGCCTCGTTGCTCCTGCGTTGAACCGGCTATATCGCGCCATAGATGATTACGCAGCGGCACACGAGCGCCAGGTTCCTCGCGCCCCCTAGCCCAAGTCTCTCCCCGAGATCGTAGAAAGGCTATGGGGAGCGCAGCAAGCATACTGGCGTTATCGCCCGCGGGTCGTTCCTAAAGCCGCAGCAAGCGCAGAGCTAAAGAGGCCTACATTTTCCAGCCTCGTGTCGCACAGTAGGATCACGGAGGATTCTCTTGAGCGTTTTTCCCGCAGCGTTGCGGGGAAAACTTCCATGATTACGACTGCGCGCACGCGTTGATTCTTGGCATCTATGCGCTCGTTGATCCAGTCACCCAAGTCTTCCGCAGTGATGGCACCCGTCCTTTGCAGAATTACAGCTGCCAGTGGTCTCGCCCCACTCTTCGTCATGAACACCAAATACTGCGGCTTCCGCGTACTGCACGCTGCGCGATGATTTCTTCAATGTCTTTGGGGAATATGTTGTATTTTAGATTCTAGGAGTGTGGGCAGCAAAACGATGTGACTCCCGTCACACGCGGAGTGATATTCGAGCTTTGCGCCACACAAAAAATGCATAATTTTGTTCCGGTAGGGTACCGCTCGCCGGAGACCACTTGAAAATATTCCGGCGGCTGCAACATGACTGTGCTGCGATTAAGATCACACGTTCTGACCGTGGCATCACTCGCGAGTAGTTTTAGAAGTCCCGCAACTCTTTTGTTGGAATTGATGCTCGAACCGCATTGAGCACCGCAAGCAAATCGATGACCTCCTGGCCGACTGCGCCCGCAAGCGGCGGAAGAAAACCAAGCGCCGCGGCGGTCATCCCGAGTGAACTCAGCACCATCCCGCCAATAGCGCTTTGCAGCGCAATTCGCCGCATTCGCTTTCCAATGTGAAGAAGTTCATCAACTTTACCCAATGTAGGGTCAAGAATGACTGCTCCGGCGGCTTCTGCCGTGATGTCGCTGTTCTGGCCAAATGCCACTCCCACTGTTGCAGCCATCATCGCCGGCGCATCATTGATGCCATCTCCAAGAAAGAGTGTCGCCGCTTTCTCTGTCTCGGCTCGTACGATTTCTAACTTCTCCTCAGGCGCCAAAGCTGAGCGGACATCGGTGATGCCGACGATATTCGCAAGATGTTGGACCTCGCTATCACGGTCCCCAGACAAGATCATCAAGTGCTTTACATGATGCTTGGGGCTAAGGTGACTGATGAAGGGTCTGCCCTCCTTTCTCGGCCGATCATGAAATCGCAGCAATCCGGACACATGGCCGTCCACGACAATCACGCACTCCATACCCGGTGTACTAGGCGGCAGGATGGCAGCCATCTCTGGTGGAAGTTTGCGTCTTCCGGTGACAAGGATCTTTTGACCGTCGACGCGGCCCGTCAATCCCTCTCCCGGTTTTTCACTGATATTCTCCACGTTTTCGAGAACGATACTCTTATCTCCGGCGGCACGTAGGATGGCGCTCGCAAGTGGATGCTTGGAATACTGCTCTAGGCTTGCTGCCAAGCGAAGAATATTGACGGAATCAGCTCCAGAAAAGCACAACGTCTCGGTAACAACTGGCTCACCATGAGTCAGTGTCCCTGTCTTGTCGAAGAACATCGTCTGAATCTGTCCAACCTGCTCGAGGATAGCCGGCTTCTTGACTACAATTCCACGTTTTGCCGCGAGCGAAATGGCTCCAATGATCGAAATAGGAATTGCCAACAGAAGTGGGCATGGTGTTGCAATGACGATGACCGCTAAGAACCGCTCTGGATTGCCGCTTAACAACCATCCGGTCAGAGCTACAGCAATGGCAATCGGCGTATAGATAGCACCCAAACGGTCGGCCAAGCGGCGGATCTTGGGAGGATGTTGTTCAGCTGCCTGCATCACCCCCATAATGCGCGCGTATCGCGAATCAGCGGCGAGCTTGTCTGCAACGATGGTAAGGGCAGAGTCTTCGTTGAGCGCACCGGAGATTACCTGAGAACCCGCAATTTTGCGTATCCGAAACGGCTCACCTGTCAGGAACGATTCATCCATGGTTCCCGTCCCAGATTCAACCGTCGCGTCGACCGGGCAAATTTCATGCGGGAAGACGAGGAGACGGTCCCCGATAGCGATGTCCGTCACGTCGATATCGTGTGCTGTCGCACCTACGATGCGATGAGCTACGCTGGGCATTCGCTTGGCTAGTGTATTCAAGACGGAGGACGCGCGCCGTGTCGCGAATTCCTCTAATGCCTGCCCTCCCGAGAGCATTAGGACGATTATTGTTGCGACGAGGAGCCAGTCCAGCACGCGCCCGACACAGAGCGGGGCATGCGTGTCACAGGGGCTGGCGGGTGTGCGGAAAGCAGCAAGGGAACACAAGGAGATGAAGTTCACCGCTCTGCTCCACCATGTCACAATCGACCTGCTAAGGAGCAGCTTCGGTTCTCTGAAACGCAAGGCTGCACCCGGCATAGATGGGATGACGTGGCAGGGAGTATGAAGCCGGACTGGAGGGTCGGCTTGCCGATCTGCACAGCCGGCTGCATCGCGGTGCGTATCGGGCACTTCCATCGAGAAGGGTTTACATCGAGAAAGGCGACGGACGGAAGCGTCCGCTCGGGATCGCCGCACTGGAGGACAAGATCGTCCAGCACGCAGTGGTCACCATCCTCAACCACATCTATGAGGAGGACTTCCTCGGCTTCTCGTATGGATTTCGTCCGGGACGCAGCCAGCATAAGGCGCTGGACGCGTTGTCTTATGCGCTCGTGAAAAGGAAGGTGAACTACGTACTTGATGCCGACATCCAAGGCTTCTTCGATAACCTCGACAAAGCGTGGATGATCAAGTTCGTCGAGCATCGCGTCGCCGACCGACGCATCCTGCGCCTGATCCAGAAATGGCTCAAGGCCGGGGTGATGGAGGAAGGGAAATGGTCGGACACGGAGACAGGTACTCCGCAGGGGTCGGTGATCTCACCGCTCCTTGCCAACATCTATCTCCACTATGCGTTCGATCTCTGGGTGAACGTCTGGCGCAAGAAGTGTGCGCGAGGCGAGGTGATCGTTCTCCGCTATGCGGACGACATCGTCCTCGGCTTCCAGTGGGATACGGACGCAGACCGTTTTCGCAAGGGCTTGGAAGAACGGCTGGGAAAGTTCAGACTGGAACTGCACCCGGAAAAGACGCGCCGGATCGAGTTCGGGCGGTATGCCGAACAGAACCGGAAGCGAAGAGGAGAAGGCAAGCCGGAGACCTTCGACTTCCTTGGCTTCACGCATATCAGCGGGAAGAACGGGAACGGGTCTTATGCCGTGCGGCGCATGACGATCCGCAAGCGCATGCGAAAGAAGCTGCAGGATATCAAGCAGCAACTAAAGATGCGCATGCATGATCCCGTGCCTCAGACCGGCGCGTGGCTCAGATCAGTTGTACAGGGGTACTTCAACTACTACGCTGTGCCCGGAAACCTCGATAGCCTCGGGCTGTTCCGGGAACGCGTGCTCCGCTACTGGGGGCAAGCGTTGAAGCGCCGTAGTCAGAGACACCGGTACGCCTGGGTCCGTCGTCTCAAGCTGGCCGCACAATGGCTTCCTACACCTCGCGTGATCCATCCTTGGCCCCTTGACCGCTTCGCCGCCACTCATCCGAGATAGGAGCCGCATGCGCTAATGAGCGCTCGTGCGGATCTGTGCGGGGGGCGATCAGCAATGATCGTCCCTACCGCGACCTCAGCGACCATGGAACACCAGCCACTTGGCCGTGTAGTCGGCATCTCGGACAAGTGGCCCTCTCTTTTCAACTGTTGCTAACAGATCGATGCGCTCACCGAAGAGAACGTGAGTTCATTCGGGTAGCTTTGCGAGCGAATGTTCAGACCCAAAACGATTATCGTAAAGAAGGAAGGGAATTGGCGTTAGATTGCGGTCGCTTCATACTGCAATTGCAGTACTGGACGGACGTAAACGCAACGATTTCGGATACAGATTCGGGTACAGACATCAGTTTGGCCAAATTACGCTCAATTACGCTAAATGGCTGTTCAACAAAGACTTAGGGTCAAGCCAAGTTACACTTAATTTCCCTTATTTATCATAGACTTGCGGTATCCCTCGGAGACTTAAAATCCGCAGACTTGCGAAATCGAGGGTAGTCGTTCGTCCCTAACTTCGGATCATTTGGTTTCGCAAGGGCAGCGTCCAAAACGCATTTCTTAAGGCTGAGCCGAAGGCGTTTCGCACTATCAATGGAATCTGACAACTCTGGTCGGTCGTTGATTTACGATCAACACACGACAGCGAACTCAGAGTCCACGAGGCGACCACCTGGCATTCAGTGATGTCGTCGATCGATCTTCTGGCACATAACATTGACAGCTATGAACGTGTGATTCGAAAGATAAGCACTAAGCCCGGAGGAAAAGCCCCGGATCATCGGGGCTTCGTAGTTGATGGCACCACTACCAGGTTGCCATGATGAGGTTGTCCAACCGGTCCTGCCTTGTCTTAACCCACTTCGCGTAGTGCTTCTCCGTGGTTTTGATCGACTCGTGACCGAGGGCCTTGCTGACTTCTTCAATAGGCACACCCTTCTGGAGCAGATGGACCGCGAACGTATCCCGTAGACGATGGCTCATCATGTTGCCGCCTCGGTCGATCTTCGCCGTCTGAAAGCAGGGAGCAATCACGTACTTAGTCCACCGCTTGACGATGTCCTCCTCGCCATCCCAGAAGACATACTTCCCCTCGTTATGAACCGCACGGACTTCTTCAGCAACCTTCGGGGGGATCACCACACTCACGTGGGTCCCCGTCTTCTGCCGGTTGGTCACGACGCGAAACACTCCGTTGTCCTCGCGCAGTTCGGCCTTAGACAACGACAGGGAATCCCGGACCGACAAACCGCTCCAGCGCATAAGCTGGAACAGAGCGTACGCTTGCGTCTGCTGCTCGACCGTCCGAAGCTTCTTCGTCGACCGAAGCAGACTTTTGTACTCCTCATCGCTCAACGGCAGAGTAGGGGCTTCGTCGACCGAAATCTTCGGAAGCGGGGGACTCGCGCCAGCCACTGGGACTCGTAGCAAAACCGGAGAAATGACCGCAGTCGAGACCGCACCGCGGCCCGAGTCTGGGATGACGGGTACTGCTTCTCCCATCCCGCACAGAATCCTGTCAGCAGTTCGCGTGTCAGCCCCTGTACGACAAAGACCGACTGGCGTTCACAGTATTCAATAAGGCGGTCGAGCTCTCGCGTGTGCTTGGCGGTGACGCCCCCGGTGACACCCTCAACCTTCTTATTGGTGATGAAGGTCGTGACGCAGGAGCGGAGTTCCTTGGTCTCCGAGGGCGATGCCTCAGGAACCTTGCCCTTGAACTGGTCCTCGAGTTGGCGCTTGATCTCCTCGGCCTCGGCCCAAGAGCGGGTGTTCGCCTTGCGGCGGTGGAGCTTCCCATTCAGGTGCCAGCGGAGGTGTTTGCGGCAGGGGCAACGCTTCGCGAACTCGTCGCCGAAGTACTTGCAGTCCGCTGAATGGCGGACGTGAATTGTGATAGTGGGGGCCGCGCTCACTAGGTTCCTCCTCGATTTCTCGATTCAGATCCTACACAAAATTTTCACAATTCAGAACCTCAAATTGCTAAGCCGCTATCTATGAATAAGATAAATTTGGAGGCGCGGGTCGGGATCGAACCGACGCATAAAGGTTTTGCAGACCTCTCCCTTACCACTTGGGTACCGCGCCTCGGGTGGGCTATTCACTTTGAAGCCCCTCTGAATTGTAGGTGAAGTGTACCGCAGGCAGGGGGTTTTTTGGAGCGGGAGACCGGGGTCGAACCGGCGACATCTTCCTTGGCAAGGAAGCACTCTACCACTGAGCTACTCCCGCGCTCCACAAGTACAAGTATAACGGCCAAGCTGCGTACGGTCAACGCGCGGTGAACTGCGCCTTACAAGTGTGCAAACGATGGACGCAATTTCTGCATCTCACTCATCAAGTGACGGTCTGGGGGACTTTATAACCGGCATGGCAGTTACGGCAACAACGACGCAGAGGCAGAAGGAGATGCCGCATTGGCAGGCGTTGCTGGACTCCGCTGGTGAAGGGATCTGGGGACTGGATCCAGAGGGGAAATGCACATTTGTCAATCGGATGGCGCTAAACACCTTTGGCTTCTCCAGTGAGGAACTTCTCGGCAATCCCATTCACGACCTCGTGCACCATCACTATCCCGATGGCAGTGTCTATCCCGCATCGGAGTGTCCGCTTTATGATGTTCTACGAAGAAACAAGGCTTTGCGCCAAATGACGGATACGATGTTCCGCAAGGACGGAAGCTCGTTTGTGGCGGAGATATCAGCGCAACCGGTTGTGGTTAACGGACGGGTGACAGGCGTTGTCGTTACGTTTCGTGATGTGACGGAGCGTCGTCATCAGCAGGACGAACTGCGCAAGGCCTACGAACTGGCCGAGCAGCGAACAGCCGAGCTGGATGCTGTGATTGAAAGCATGCCTCATGGGGTGTACGTGGTCACGCGTGACGACAGGGTTCGGTGCAACCATCGTGCCAGGGCCATGAACGGCGATCACTTTCCTCCTGAGCTCCATACGCTTGATCGCGCGCTGGCCGGAGAATCATCGGCCGAAATCGCGAAGACGGGCGGCCGTTGGATCCGCAGCGTAGCAGCACCTATCTTTCTGAACGAGAAGATTCTCGGCGGTGTCGCCGTGAACACCGACGTGACGCAGACTCGGCAGCAGGAAGAGGCGCTGCGCAAAGCAGAGAAACTTGCCGCCGTGGGACAACTGGCGTCGTCCATTGCTCACGAGATCAACAACCCCCTCGAGTCCATTACGAATCTGCTTTATCTGTTGCGCCACTCGCAGTCCATGGAGGACGTGCAGGAGTATGCCAGGATAGCCCAGGATGAGCTGGCGCGAGTTACCGAGATCACCGTGCAAACGCTGCGTTTCCACCGGCAACAGACCAGGCCATCAAAGGTAGACCTGGCCGACCAGTTGCGTACGGTAATGTCGCTGTACACGGGACGTCTGCTGGTAAGAGACATCAGCGTCGAGATGAAGCTGGTCGCGGCGCCGAGCGTGCTCTGTCTGGAGGGTGAAATTCGCCAGGTGGTCAACAACCTGGTACGCAATGCGCTGGACGCCATGAGCGCGGGAGGGCGCTTGCTGATGCGGATTCATCCGCAAACTGTCAGCCGTGGTGGAAGGCGGGGCGTCCGCATCACGGTTGCCGATACTGGGGAGGGGATCAGCCCTGAGATCGAGTCCCGGCTGTTCGAACCCTTTCAAACCACCAAAGAACTGACTGGCACCGGTCTTGGGCTGTGGGTAAGCAAGGGCATCGTCGAAAAACACGGCGGATACATTCGTACGAGGACCCGACGCGGAGCTGGTCACGGAACGGTATTTGCGGTGTGGTTGCCCTGCGAGAGCGGAATCAGTCTGACTTCTGCGGCGAATTGAAGGAGATGCGCGGGCCGGCAATATTGCTCGAACGACGGCGGACGACATGCGGCGTGATCAGCAGGACGATCTCGCTGGAGTCAGTCGCTTTTGTCGTATCTGCTGTAGCAGTCTGGAAGCCGGGCAACTCGGCGAGTCCGGGATAACCGCTGATGGCTGCCGACTCCGACCTCGTCAACGTGCTGAAGAGAAGGGCAGTCTCGCCGTCCGCAACGGTCACATTGGAGAGAAACTGGCGGCTGGCGAGTACCGGAATGTTGTTGATGGCAGTCCCCGTCAGGGCTTCGACCTTCAGATCGAGCTTCATACTGATCTCGCCCGACTTCTGTATCGTGGGCGTCGCCTTCAAGGTCAGGCCAAGATCCTCATACTGAATCTGGGGTATGGTGATGGGGCTGCCGGTGACCTGATTCAAGAGGCTCGAGGCGCTGACTCCATTGATGGTGACTCCGGCGAGCGCAGATGAGTTTGCCGCCACACCGCTCGTATAGGTAGACGTGGTAATGGGATAGCGCGTGCCCGCCCGAAAAGTAGCGTCCTTGCGGTCACCTACGCGAAGCTGAACGTTGTCCAGCGACCGAGAGTCGCTGGAGTTGAGCCCGAGGTTCAACGTCGTACTCAGGTTGGCCGTAACGCCAGTCTGCGTAAGCCCCCCGCCGAAGGCACCGATGGTGTTGGTGAGCAACGTATTCTGGACGAGACCCGAGGCGAGGAGGGCCAGAGCTATGGTGACGTTGTTTGCATTCGCCGGAATCAGGCCCTGGGCGATGCCCTGGTTAACGAGCGACTGGTTTGCATTGACGATGCTGTTCGCCTCGGAGGCTACGTTGTAAACGCCGAACTGCTGGGGCAACTGGACGCCAATGTTGGTTTGACGGGTTCGGTCGACCGAATAGAGATTGAGTTCCAGCATCACCTGGCTGCCGCCGTCGAGCAGATCGGCCAGCGTCAGGTTTACGGCGGTCAGCGTCTCCTCGGGGGCGCGGAGGACAAGGTCGCCGGCCGCAGGCTCTACGCTGAGCTGCTTCACGTCGAATATCGTCTTGATGATGTTGCCGAGCTCCTGCATATCGGCAGGCGCCATGCCCGGGATGTAGATCGTCTCCTGCAACTGACGCTCGAAGCGCTGACGGTTCTCCGTCGTATCCTTCGCAATGAGGACGCTCTTGGGATCGAGCGGCACTGCGAACAGGCCAGCCATCTCCAGCAGGATGGGCGTTGCCTGCTGGTAAGTGGTGTCATCCAGATCGAAGCGCAGGTTCAGCCTCGGCACAGACTCATCGAAGCTGGGACGTATCCCATAGCTGGAGAAGACCTGGCGCAACACATCCTGCACGTCGGAGTGGATATGGAAGCTCTGCGCACCAGCCTTAGGCTCGAGCGTGACTGCACCAGCAATCGCCGGCCCCTGTCGTACCCACGGTTCAGCCTGCGCTTCAATCTTTGGGCTGAAGCTGATGGCCGGCACAACGCTGTCCGTGTGCTGGGTGACGATCTCGTTCTGGGGGTCGAGCATGCGGGCCTCGGCGAGCAGCTTCTCCGCCTTGTCGGTCTGCCCCTGCAGGCGAGCCTTGCTGGCCTCCTGGACTAGCTCCGTCACGTGATGCTCGCGGGTCAGCGCGAGAGCCATCGCATACTCGCTGTTGCCGGGATCCAGCTTCACAGCCTTATCGAACTGCTTCTCAGCGCCTGCAAGATCTTTTCGATCAAGCAGCCGGGCCCCGGCGAGATAAGCATCATCGGCAGCCTCCCCCTGCTGCTTCTTCGACGTCTCAGGGACAGCCGCCGAAGCCGGAGCAGCCGCAACAGGCGCTTGCACCTTCGGCGCGGAAGCCTCCTGCGCCCCAGCCGACAAGGCAAGGCAAAAAATCGCAGACGCCGCGGCCCGCATGGGGAGAGCCGTTGCGCGGGGCTGTGGGTAATCTTTCATCTACTACTGATTTAGACGCAGACCGACGCTAACGGGCTCGCACAATGCCCTGGACGATGCTCTGCACATGATGGGGCCGTTCGCTCACCGGAGGCCGGCGCATGCCGTTGCGAATCTGAGCCGTGTCCATGTCGAGCTCGGCCAGTGTGCGGCTTAGTGTGTTGCGGTGCATGCCGAGTTCATCGGCGGCCTTGCACTGATTGCCCTTGTGGTGGGCAAGCACTTCGAGGATGTAGCGCTTTTTGAACTGGCGAACGGCCTCCGTGTAGGGGATACCGGCACTGTGCATCTGCGTAATCAAACCGTCCAATTCGCGCTTCAAGGTGACTCCTCGTTTGTCGTCTTTGTTATTTGCGACGCTTCCTCATTGTGACCCTAACTACGCGGTTTGATCCAATCGGGTGCATTGTGCTTGAACTGTGCTGCGCCGTCCAGGATTAGCTGCTGCAGGTCGTGAGGTACAACGAAGGATACAGCATGAGCCCCCGCAAGGAAATAGGGTGCGAGATGAGAATTTTCAATCCAGCCGTTTTTGGGTAGAAAAGCCGCCACAGCCATCAGGATAGCGACGCCTAGCAGGCAGCCCCGGGCAAATCCGAACCCCGCCCCAAGCAGACGGTCGAAGAAACCCAGGCCGATAGCGTCGGCCGTTCGGTGCAAAGTCCTGCCAATCAGCGCCGATACGATCATGATTCCGATGGCGATCAAAAGAAAAGCTGTAACATCAGCCACCGAAGCCGTTGTGATCACGCGACTAAGCAAAGCGGCAAGCGCAGGGTAGTTCCAGGCAGCCAGCAGGATCCCGGCAACCAGGCCGGCCAGTGCGAAAATCTCCAGCAAAAAGCCGCGTACAAAGGCCACAATGGTCGAATACGCGAGCATCGCAACGAGGAACCAGTCGAATAGGTTCATAGGGTTTATGTCAGGCTGGTGTGGCCTGTAATCAAGTGGAATGCTTCTAGATACTTCTCGCGGGTACGCGCGACGACCTCGTCCGGCAGCGCCGGAGCCGGAGCCTGCTTGTTCCAGCGGATCGACTCAAGATAATCGCGGACGTACTGTTTGTCGAAGGATGGCTGCGCCCCGCCCGGGTTGTATGTTTCGGCCGGCCAGTAGCGCGAGGAGTCCGGCGTCAGCACCTCATCGGCCAGAATAATCTCGCCGTCGATCAGGCCAAACTCGAACTTCGTGTCCGCAAGGATCACGCCCTTGCTCGCCGCGTGCTTCGTGGCCTTCTCGTAGATCTCCATCGTAAGGTTTCGCAGCGCCTCGGCATGAATCTCCCCAATCGTCGCCACCATCGTCTCAAAGGAAATATTCTCGTCGTGCCCGCCCGTGTGGATCTTGGCCGCAGGCGTAAAAATCGGCTCAGGCAGCCGGTCGGACTCGCGCAACCCCTCAGGCAGCTTGATCCCGCATACAGCGCCGGTCTGCTGATAATCCTTCCAGCCGGAGCCGGAGAGATAGCCGCGCACGACACACTCGACTGGAAACATCTGCGCCCGCCTCACCAGCATGCTGCGGCCTTCCAGTTGCCCCAGATACGGTTTCAACTCATTGGGAAACTTCGCCGTATCGGCCGTAATCAGGTGATTACTTACCGTACCGCGAAGAAAATCGAACCAGAAGAGCGAAAGCTGCGTCAGGATGCGACCCTTATCGGGGATGCCGCTGCCCAGCACATGATCGAACGCGGAGATCCGGTCACTAGCAACAAAGAGCAACTGCTCCTCAGAGAGCGCGTAGATGTCGCGAACCTTGCCGCGCGCCGTAAGCGGAAGAGAGCCAAGGTCGGTTTGGAGAAGAGCTTCTTGCATCACGTTGAAAGTACCACCTCAGGATAAAAACATGCACCATCGGAACTAGCGCATTCGAATCGTTCGTTCCACAGTCTCAGTATTCTGCCCTGGCCAGGGTGGACAGAAGACGCGAACATTCTTGCCATCCGGCTCAAGTGTAGCCGTCGAGGCGGCCGTATGGCACTGTAGGTTGTTGAAGGGAACATAGTCGATCTTTTTACGAAGAAAAGGTGCCCACAAAGGTCGGCGGTAGAGCATGAAGTTGATGCCGGAACTGGGGCCCTCCACCCACACGATCCTTTCGTAGGCCAGCCCTTTTGCGATATACACAGGCCGGTTGGGAGTCGGCGTAAACACATTTCCAAGCGGAATAAGCACGCTCGACGCGAAGACCGGAATCACCAGAATGATCCCGCTGATCGTCGTAAGCCACCGCGGATGCAGCCGCGTGAACAGAAGAACCAGCAGCAGGTAGCCCGCAACAGCCAGCCAGTTCATGATGGCGTTGATGAGATTGGACCCGGTGCTCCAGGAACTGCCGGTAAGCACCAGCTCAACTATTATCGAAACGCATGCAAACGGAATGAGAAAACTCCGCAGCCTTGCCGGAACCCGCGGCCAGAAGGCGCGCACCATCACCATCGCCGCTGTCAGCAATAAAAGCACAACGGTTGTAAGGGGTATATTCATCCTCTGGTTTTCCGTGTCTGTTTAGATCGGTTTTCCACGCAAGCATAACAACACCAGCGCCAAAAAAAGCTGGAGCGATCACAACATCCGCTCCAGCTGCGCAAAGCTAGGCGACAGCGCGTCGGTTCAGGTTCACGCTGACGATCTTCGACACGCCCGGCTCCTGCATCGTGACGCCGTAGATCACATCCGCCTGAGCCATCGTCCGCTTGCTGTGCGTGATCACCACGAACTGCGTCGTCGCGCTCATATCGTGGATCAGCTTCGCAAACCGCCCCACGTTCGTCTCATCCAGCGGCGCATCGACTTCGTCCAGAATGCAGAACGGCGCAGGCTGGAACTGGAAGATGCCGACCAGCAGCGAAAGCGCCGTCAGTGCCTTCTCTCCGCCCGAAAGCAGCAGAATATTCTGCAGCTTCTTGCCCGGCGGCGATGCCAGAATATCGATCCCGCTTTCCGCTGAGTTCTCCGCATCTGTCAGCTTCATCGATGCCTGTCCGCCGCCAAACAGCTTCGTAAAGGTCGTCGAGAAGTTTTCGTTGATCACCTTGAACGCCTCATCGAACTTGATCTTCGAGACCTCGTCGATCTCCTTGATCGAAGCCTGCGTGTTCTCGATCGAATCCAGCAGGTCCTTGCGCTGCGTCTCCAGGAAGCTATGCCGCTGAGTCGTCTCGTTGTACTCCTCGAGCGCCATCATGTTGACCGGCCCCATCGCCTCAAGCCTCTGCTTCAACGCGCGAGCTTCTTCTTCCTCCGTATGCAGCGCATCGCCTTCGATCCGCACGATGCCCTCATCGCTCCGTAGAGTGACAGCCTCGACAGCAAGATCATTCAAGCAAGTCGAATCGATATGCTCAATATCGGAAGCCAGCTTAGCCGCACGAGCCGTCAGACGCAGCCCGCTGCTCACGAAGTGCCTCGGTCTCATGCCGCAGCGTACGAAGCCGCTGATCCAGCTCCGCCACAGCCGTCCGCAGTTCATTCGCCTCAGCCGTCAGACGTGCCCCTTCCGCCACAGCATTAGCCCGAGTCTCCGACAGCTCGCTATGCTGCGTAGCCAGCGCGGCAGTCTCTTCCTCGCGCCGCAGCTTCTCCTGTCCAGCCGCCGAAAGCTGCTGATCGAGCTGTTGAATCCGCTGATTCTGCCCGTTGTACAGCCGAGTCGTCTGGTCGAAGTTCGCCTGCGCATTACGCCGCCGCTCCTCCAACCCAGCCAGCGCAGCCGAAGCCTCAGCCGCAGACTGCTGCAACTCCTCACGCCGCCCCCGAAGCTCATCCAGCTGAAGCTGCAACTCCGCCAGCGAAGCCTCCAGCGTAGCCCGCTCATTCTCAAACGCCGCCGCCTCCTGCTGACGCCGGCCGATCAACTCCGCCTTCTGGTCGCGGGCATTCCTGTTGCGTTCGCTGGTCAGAGACCAATCCTGCAGCCGCCGCTCAATCCGGGCAACCTCCGACTCCATCTGCCGCAGCGCCGCACCTGAATTCGCCGACTCCCGCTCAGCATCCCGCCGCTCATGCGTCTTGCCCTCAATCGTCGCGTTCAGCTCGGCAATCTGATGCTGCAGCTCCGCCGTATGAATATCCGTCTGAGCCAGCTCCTGCTCAGCCTTCTCGACCTTCTGCTGCACCTCGGCCAACTCACGCTTCAGCGCCAGCGGACCCTGCGCACGAGGCCGCCCACCCGTCACCGTGACATTGTGGAACGTCTCGCCCGAAGGAGCCAAAAAGAAAGCATGCGGATTCGAAAGCGCCAGCGACCGCGCCGTATACGAGTCCGGCGCCACAAAGCCCTCCCGCAGCTTAGGCAGAATCACCTCAAGCGACTTCCCAAAGCCATCGAGCACCCGCACGCACTCCTTCAGCGGCACAACGCCCTCGATGCCCTCGATATTCGTCTGCGCCGCGCTCTTCATCCCTTCCGCAAACGCAAAGTTAGCCTGCGCATCATTCGGATGTACCAAAAACGTAGCCCGCCCCGCCACATCCGTCTGCAGCAGATGCATCCCCGCATCCGCCGCATCCCAGCTCTTGACGACGATGTAGTTCAGCTCATCGCGCAAAAACTCATCGACGACGCTCTCATACTTGCCATCCACCTCAAGAAAATCCGCCAGCGTCCCAACAGCCGCCATGCCATTCGTGTTCTGCTTATACGTCTCCGTCTTGAAGATATTCCGCACCGTATCGGTCGAGTAGCTATGCTCCCGAATCAGCGCCTCAAGCGACCCACGCCGCCCATTCAAACTGGCGACCTCGCCGCGCAGCTGATCGCCCCTGCGCTTCGACTGCGCCTCTTCGCCCCGCCGCGCCTCAATCTGCGACCGCAACTCCGCAATCTCCGTCTCCAGCCGCTTCAGACGCTCCGTCACCGACTCAAACGACAGCTTCACCTGCCCACGCTGCAGCCCAAGCGTCTCAAGTTCCTGCCGAGCAATTCCCGACTCCGATGCCAGCCGCTGAGCCTCCTGCTCCAGCCCAGCCAGCGAAGCCGCAGCCTGAGCCTCCTCGTTCCGAGTCTGCGATATCCGCTGCACCAGCTGCATCGTCGACCGCCGATTCTGCTCCACCTGCTGTTCCGCCGAAGCGACCGACCGCAGCGCCTCCTGCGCCTGTGCCTGCTGCTGCTGCACAGCCTCACGCGAGCCCGAAGACTCCGCCGTAGCACTCTCCAGAAAGCTCCTGTGCTGTTCCACCTCACCCGCCAGCGAAGCCAGCTGTTCCCGCGCCTGCGCAAGATCGTCGGCCCCGGTAGCAAGCCGATTCGTCAACTCAGCGATGCGATCCGCATTAGCCGCCGTGCGAGCCGTAATCCGCTCCAGCTCCACCGCCGACTGGTTCGCCTTAGCCCCCGTCTCACGAATCTGCTGATCCAGCGTATAGCCGTTGCGGATACCCTCCGTATGCTCCGCGTCCATGGCGTCAACGCTAGCGGCCTGCGTATCAATCTGGCTTGCAAGAGCAGTAATCTTCTCAGTCGTCGCAGCCTGTTCCGCATCCAGCTGAGCCATCCGGCTCGCAAGCACAACCCTCAGCCGCGTCCGAAGCTCATCCCGCAGCGTGCCATAGCGCTCCGCCTTGGCGGCCTGCCGCTTCAACGTGCCCATCTGCCGCGTCACTTCTTCAAAAATGTCGTTCACGCGAGAAAGATTTTGCTTAGCCGACTCCAGCCTTAGCTCCGCCAGCCGCTTCTTCGTCTTGAACCGCGTAATCCCGGCGGCCTCTTCGAGGATGCTGCGCCTATCCAGCGGCTTCGAGCTGAGCAGCTGTCCAATACGCTCCTGCCCGATGATCGCGTACGACTCGCCACCAAGGCCCGTGCCCATAAAGATGTCCTGAATATCCCGCAGCCGGCAGATCTTCCCGTTCAGCAGATACTCGCTATCACCCGAACGAAACAGCCGCCGCGTGATCGTCAGTTCGCCTGCGCGAATCGGAGCCCGCCCAAACTTCCGCCGCCGAATCTTCAAAACAACATTGTTCAGATTCGCAGCGTCCAGCGCGGCAGCAGCAGCCTCACCCTCAGGCGAGGGAACTACCTGCGGACCCTTGCCCTCCGTCTCGATCACCGTACCCGGCTGAGCCTCAGCCACCGCATCTTCGGTCTCGGCGGCGGTCTGCTGGCGCAGCGAAGTCTCGTCCCAATCGCTCGGCACATTATCGTCGATGACGATCTCAGGCTCATCGCCCAGCGCAGCCCCGTCATACACCTCGGGATCGACCAGCGTCAGCGACACCTCCGCCATGCCTGTAGGCTTGCGGTCGCGCGTGCCCGCAAAGATGACGTCCTCCATCTTGATGCCGCGCAGCGATTTGGCCGACTGCTCGCCCAGCACCCACGTGATGGCGTCGGAGATGTTCGACTTGCCGCAGCCATTCGGCCCGACAATCGCCGCGATGCCTTCTCCGGAGAGCTGGACCTCGGTGCGATCGCAGAAGGATTTGAAGCCTAGGATCTGAACTTTCTTGAGCTTGAGCAAAGGGACCTCTGCGGCGAGAAGCGGATTGGTTTCAGAAGCTCTCGCCTGCCTCTTAAGACTGATTCAACTCTAGTCGCGTGGGATGCCAGAATCAACGGCAACAACACCACCAGTTGTGGATAAGGCGTACGAAACACTACCAATGGGTAAGCAGGACAGAATATGGTTGCCGATCTCGCTGCCGGAGAAATTCTGACAAACTCCAGACAGCAAGCTGACACAACCGAACCGCCAGACCTGATACAACACCTCGTCCGTGTTGTCGCGGTTCTTCACCCTGCTGAAGGAAATGTTGATTAGGATTGAAACCGGCCACTCTCTGTTGATCGAGACTTGCCATAGAGCAACCTGATTTCTATAATCCCCATCATCATCCCTAGCAACAAGCACTTTAAACATGCTTGACCGAAAGGATTTGGCGCGAGCTGAAACTGTCGGGTAATTGCACAATAGAGTGCTTTGGGGTTTATGGTATATCAACTGACCGCAGGGCTACCGGTGGCAGAAATTTGCAGGAAAAAGATTTACTGAGGAGTGTGGAATGAAGAAGGTAGTCGTTGCGTCTCTCCTGGCCGTTGCTAGCGTGGCGCCTCTTGCGCGGACGGCGTTTGCACAGACACAGGTGAATCTGGGATCGAACGCCCAGTCAGCCGGCGGGGTCCAGATGTCCCCGGCGGAATACAAAGCCTATAACGATGCGATCTCGCAAAGCACGCCGCAAACAAAGGCCCCTGCGTTCGAGGCATATCTGACCGCGTATCCGCAATCCGCCGTGAAGGCCTCCGTGTTGGAACAGTTGATGCTGGCTTACAGCAGCTTCGATCCCGGCAAAACCCTCGATGCGGCCGACCGCTTGCTACAGGTCACCCCCAACAACCTGCGCGCCCTTACCTTCGCCGTTTACTTCCGCCAACAGGCCGGAGATCAGGCGACCGATCCCGCTGCCAAGCAGGCCGCCTACGATAAGGCAGCCGAGTTTGCCCAGAAGGGTCTGAACGTCACCAAGCCGGCGGAGATGAGTGACGCCGACTTCAACGCCTTGAAGGCTGCAGCAACTCCGGTCTTCCAGCGCGCCATCGCAGCCGCTGCTTTAGGCAGGAAGGATGCTCCGACTGCAATCGCCGCTCTCAAGAAGAGCCTGACCAGCGTCCCCGAGGCCGATACTGCCAAGCCCGGTCCGCTCCTGCAGGACACTTTCACCCTCGGCTCGGCCTTCTACCAGTCCACCCCGCCCGACTTCGCCAACTGCGCATGGTTCGCAGCACGCGCCGCAGGCCTCGCTCCTGAGCCCTACAAGACCCAGATGATGCCGCTGGCGAAGTACTGCTACAAGAGATTTCACGGTGCCGACGATGGCTTCGACGCTCTGCTTGCAGCCGCGACCGCTCACCTGATTCAGCCGGCCGACTTCGTCATCAAGCCAGCTCCTTCACCAGCCGACATCGTCAAGCAGGTGATCGCGAGCACGCCAGATCTGGCCACCCTCGCAGTCAGCGACAAGAACTTCATCCTCCAGAATGGCACACCCGAAGACGCCGCCAAGGTCTGGGATGTCATCAAAGGCAAGACGGTGCAGTTCCCGGATGCAACGGTAGTCTCCGTGACCGACACAGCGCTGCTGGTCGCAGTCTCCGACGACGCAATCCAGTCGAAGACGGCAGACTTCACCTTCCAGCTCGCCGCCCCCTTGAAGACGCCCCCAGCGCCCGGCGCCAAAGTAACGGTCACCGGAACCTACGCCTCCTTCACGCCCAACCCGCTGATGATCACCATGAGCGACGGCTCAATCGTCGAACCGAAGCCGGCAAAGAAGCCCACCCCCGTGCACCACACAACACACCACTAGTACGCAGGGATAACCAAGACAGAAGAGGCAGCCTCCGGGCTGCCTCTTCTTGCGCTCTTCTGTCGTCGCTTTTGCCGTAGCCGTAGCCGTAGCCGTAGCTGTATGCCGTTGCAGTTGCCGTTGCATTTCGTTGCTGTTGTCGTTGCCGTTGCCGTTGCCGTTGCTGTTGCCGTTGCTCTTGCTGTTGCTGTTGCCGTTGCCGTTGCCTTTCCTCCCACCCACCACAAACTCTGTCATTTCGACCGAAGCTGCTCACGCTTTTGTGAGCAGCGCAGCGGAGAAACCCGCTTCTCGACCAACACCATTTCCCAGCCACTCAGCCTCTCATTGCGACCAAAGTAGTAGACGCCAGCCTCAAACTGGTCAGACCAATAAAAACTTCCAAAAAGTGGCACGTTTCTTAACCACCAAATACCAACCGCCGCTAACCACGATTGCCACACTTAACACCGCTAAGTGACCACAAAAACACCACGTCTACCACCCACTTTTCCCAAAACCCCCAATAAAAAACCAAAACCACCACCCCAAAAAATACACAAAAAAATCAGCTCATAAGCCACCGCAAAGCATTCGCCAAAAACCGCTGCTGCAACACAGGATGAAGCTCCGGAACCCGCTGATAGAGCACCTTAGCCGACCCCAGCTTCGTCGTAAACGTCCCGGCCCCAATGTTCCGATCGTGATCCCGGCTATACGCGGCAATAATCTCCACGTTCGGCCCATCCACTAGCAACCCGTTGGATTGACGCCCTTTAGCCTGATAATGGAACCCCATGGCCTGATCCACCGGCATACCCTCATAGACCGGATGCCTACGCACAAAGTACCAATTCCCCATCCACGGAGCCCGAAAATCCCCAACTGTCCCGTTGTATGTAAATGCCCAAGCATCAGCGAGTTGCCTCGCTACACCTTCCGAAAGAACATCAGTCTGAGGCATAGCAAGCAGCGGAGTACCAGACCTAACCGCCTCAAGAATGCCCGCTGCAAGCGTCCCCGGTTGCGTGGTGAGCGTGGCCTCGCCCGGTTCAGGTTTACCTACCCCAGGTGCACTGCTGGGCTTCGCAGGCTGAGCCTCCAGGCCGGTAGTATCGCCAGCATTCTGCACCGCAGACGACTTCGATGTAAGTCCAGAGGAAACAATAACATCGTACCCATGGCCTGCAACAAAGTCCTGAACGGTCACATCTACCAGATCGCTCAACTGCTTACGCACCGCCGGCGTGATTCCCGAAACCCCAACAGTCAAAGGCCGTTTCTGCGGGGTTCTAGGGTTGGCAACCCAGATCTCCTTGGTTTGCGTGGCAAGCGGCGCGCTTGAGAGAGAAAACTTGAAGGTGTAAAGCCCTTCTTCCGTCAGAGCCGGACTCTTGAGACCCTCTTTCACGAGATAGCTAAACTGCTCCGGAACGCTCGCCGGGACAGGTAACATCTCTACCCGAAACCGCTTGCCAGACGGTGAAATGCCAACAAATTCAAGGGTTCCGGTCGCAGGATCTTTGGTGTCGTTGAGCAGGAAGAGGTCGAAGGTGGCGGACTGGCCAAGTGGTGTACAGGCGCTGCGCTGCTTGGCAACGGGCCGCACAGGGAGCAGTGCGCCGGAGATAGGACTCGGGTCGGACTTGAAGTTGCGGAGGTTGTCGACGATGCCAGAGTGATTCTCGATGGCTGTGGTCTCCCAGCCGGAGATGGCGGCGAAGTCGAGGGGATCGCTGATGCGAGCGTTTTCAAGGTAATTTTGCCAACTGATGTAGCACTTACGCCCCAGCGCGAGCCAGAGGGATTCGGTAGAAGGGAAGGCCTCACGGAAGTTCCACCGATCAAGAAATTTATCTGTAGCCGCCAAAATTTCCTTGTGGTCGGTGAGATCGAAGCTGGTGCCACCGTATCTGGCGAATGTGTCGGTGATCTGGTGGATCATGAGGGAGTGGTTGTCGGGGGTGGCACACCCTTCCATCTCGCCGTATTCGGTGAGGACGTTAGCGTAGGGTGCCTTGTAGGTGAAGGTGCGCGGGTCGGTGTAGAACTCGTCGTACCATTGGTCGCCGGCGCCCTGGTGATTGTTCCACCAGCCTCCCCACTCCTGCTGGTCGGAGCGGTGGAGCTTGTCGTTCCAGGGCTCGTACCAGGCCTGCGCGGCGGAGCGTGGCGGTGGGGAGAAGCCGTCGTTGAGGGCGATGATGCGGCTGGGGTCTTCGGCGCGCATGGCGGAAAGAATGGCGAGTGTGTCGGGGTTGCGGAGGTCAGCGCCGATCTCGTTCTGGAGCGTGTACTGGATGAGGGAGGGATGGCTGCGGAAGGCGCGGACCATGGCGACGCACTTGGCGATCATGAAGCGCTGGGCGAACCTGTCGGCCTCGGTCTGTGGCTTGGCGAGCTTGACGCCTGGGTTGGCGATAGCTCCTTCGCCTGATGGTGTTGGGGCGGGTGCGCCGATGGCCAGCTTGCCTCCACCGGGCTCCATGTAGCGGAGCAGTCCGAGGCGATCGTGGGCACGGAAGACCTCCTCTTTGCCGACGTTGCGGTGGAAGTTGAGGCAGTTGAGGTTGAGCTTCTTGGCCTGCGTGACTTCCTTCACCGCCAACTCGGGCATGGGGAAGAGGCCGTTGAGTCCCCAGTAACCCCAGGAAATGGCAGTGTAGAGCTTGATGCGGCGTCCGTTGAGGCGGAAGATCGCGTTCGAGCCAAGGCCGTCGGGAGCGAAGGTGCGGAAACCGAAGGAGATCGTGCGGGCGTCGGTGTAGCCTCTGCGAGCAGTGACTCGGAGATGATAGAGACGCGGATTCTCCAAATCCCAGATCACGGCCTCTGGACATTCGATCTGAGCTTCGAGGGGCCTGTACGTTCGAAGATAGTCCTTGGCACCCGCTCCTACGTTCACATCGTACGAAACATTCTTCCTCTTCAATACGGCGTTCGTCCTGGGATCAATACCTCGAACGTGACTGCTACAACGTTCGAAGATGAGACAGCAAATTCAATATTCGCGAAAGCGGAGATCGTTTTGCTCTCAGGTCGATTGAGAACCCACGCCTCGGTTACTCGCAAGTTGTCATGGGCCGAGATGGTCATGCCGCGGTCGAGGCCGCCGAAGCCGTGGGAGCGGTAGAGACGTACGGCCCCCCACTGGGCGTTCAGGCCGTCGACCCAGTCATAGCGGCCGAAGGGGTTGGTGATGCGGATGGCGATGAGGTTGAAGCCGCCGGGGTCGGCTGCTTGGGTCAGGTCGCACTCGAAGGGAAGCTCCTCCATGATGGAGTAGCCGACGAGCTTGTGGTTGACGAAGACCTCGGCTCGGAGGCGGGCTCCGCGGATGTGGAGGAAGATGCGCTTGCCCTTCCAGTCTTCCGGAATTTCGATCTGGCGGTGCCACCAGGAGACGCCGAGGTAGGCTCCGTTCTGGGGGATGGGGTCGTCGGCGCCGTAGCGGTACTCCTCAGGGGTGTAGGGGCGCTGGCCGAACTTGCCCCAGAAGTGCTGCTCGACTGTGGTCGGCAGGACGACCTCTTTGGCGGCGGCGACGGAGAGGGACCCCCAGCCTCCTGTCGGGAGGTTCACAGGGAGCGGGGAGTCTTTGCCGTGGAGAACTCCGTCGGCGTCGCGGGTGATCTCGTCGGGGAGGAAGATGGTGTCGTTCTTCCACTCGGCGTGCTCGTCGATCCAGAGGTACCAGCCTTCGTCGGGGATCAGGGTTCCGTTTTCGGGCCACTCGGCTTCACTGGCCTGGGCCTGGGTGGACTTGAGCTGCGTGGCGAGCGTGGCGGCTGCGGTGGCCTTGAGGAAGGTGCGACGGCTAAGTTTTTGCTTGTGCATGGTCGCGAGTGATTGTAGAGGATTGGTGAGACCACTCGCGATAGGTATGTGATTCCGGTACCTGTCCCCTCCTTATAATTTTCCTGCAAAGTATTCATTCTTTAGCGTTTAGGTCCGGACCTTGGGTTTGGTTGAGGTCTAAGGTCCCGTAAATCCGGAGTTTATGTCTGCAAAGTCTTCATTTCTTAAGAGATAAGGCCGGGATTTTGGCCCCGGCCTTGCTCTTTTGCTCTAGTTCTATTTTAGCGAACTGAGTGGAATTAATATGCAAGTTTGGTTTCGTTTTTAAAGTGTTTGTTTTGTGCAGCTTATCGGGTTTTTGCAGGTTTCGGGGGCTTGACAACGGTTTTCAGCTGTCCCCGGAACAGTGGTGACTTATGGGAACGGCAAAAAGGCAAAAGCAGATCCCTACGGGATGACGAACAAGAAAATCAACGGCAAAAGACAAAGGTGACGGCGCGAGTGAAATACGGGTTCTTGCCTTTTGGCTTCGCTCAGGGTTGGAACGAAAACTTATAGGGGATGACGACTCTGGGGCGCCGCAAATTGGAGACGGAGGAACTTCCCTCGGTATCCGAACGTATGGCAAGACAGCAATTTCTTCCGTATATTCCTGCTGTTCTCGCTAAGGGGATGGGTCGATGGATGCTTTAAGGCAGAACCTTAAATTCGCGGTGCGCCAGTTGTGGCGCTATCCCGGTTTCACTGTGACGGTGATTCTTACGCTGGCGCTTTCCATTGGCGCGAACACGGCGATTTTTTCTATTGTGAATGCGCTCATGTTGAAGAGTCTGCCTTATTCGCATCCCGAGCGTATGGGCACGATCTATACGCGGGTTACCGGCACCAGGGCGGAGGACGAACGGCATCACGTGAATGGGGAACAGTGGGAGTTACTGCGGGACAATGTTCCTTCGCTGATGTCGGCTGTTTCAAGCGGGAGAAATTCAGGCGTCAATCTTCAGGCTGGGTCTCATGTGCAGTATCTTCAGGCGGGACGCATCTCGGAGCACTATCTGGATGTGCTGGGGATCCGTCCTGTTGCCGGGCGCAACTTCTCTGAGACAGAGGACCGGGTTAGTGGGCCGAAGACCGTCATACTGAGTTACGGCTTGTGGCGGAATAGCTTCGGCTCCGATCGCAATATTCTGGGGCAGGCGATTCTGTTGAAGGGCGAGCCTTATACCGTCATCGGGATATTGCCCGAGGGCGTGACTACTCCATTGAATGCCGATCTATATACGGCGATTCAGGCCAGTCGTAAGGGCGAGGGAAGCGGCACAAACTTTCAGGCGATTACGCGGCTGCGTGATGGAGCAACCTGGCAGCAGGCGGATGCCGAGATCAATCGCGCGTGGTCACTTCGCACGCAGCGCTATGAGTTAGAGAATAATCCGGGCGCTCAGGTGACCTATTATTCTGTGCCGCTTCAGAAGGGCGAGACGGCAACACTGCGGCCGCAGGTTCTTGCGCTGATGGTGGCGGCGGCCTTCATCCTGCTGATCGCCTGCGCTAATCTTGCGGGTCTGACGCTGGTGCGAGTGCTGCGACGCACGCCTGAAGTTGCCACACGGCTGGCGCTTGGCGCTTCGCACTGGCAGATTCAAAAACAGCTCTGGGTCGAAAATCTTCTGCTGGCAGTTGTGGGAGGGATGGCGGGTGTAGCGACGGGGTTCGTCGCTTTACGTGGGCTGCTGACCCTTCTGCCTGAACATTTTCTTCCTGTTGCCAGTGTGCCTCTGGATGGACGCGTGCTGGCATTTACGTTGCTTATTTCGCTGCTGACCAGCTTGCTCTTTGGAATGCTCCCTGCGCTTGTAACGCGGAGGTTTGATTTGCGTTCCGCTCTTGCCAGTCGTGCTGCGGTCGGCGGCGATCGTCTGCGTCTGCGGCAGACGTTGATTGTGAGCGAGGTTGCTCTGACTGTGGTTTTGCTGGCCGCTTCGGGGCTGCTCATTCGTACGCTTATTCATCTTCAGACGTTGTCACCGGGGTTCAACCCTACTGGAGTTATGACCGCAAGGGCGTCGCTGGATGATGTTCGATATCACGACACGGCAGCTTTTCGAAAGATGCTGGATGAAAGTACTTTGGCGATGCGGCAGATTCCCGGAGTGCAACATGCTGCTGTCGGCCTTAGTTTGCCGTATGAGCGCGCCTTGAATACGGGCTTGAAGTTGAGCGATGGCAAAGAGGCGGGCCAGACGATCATGACGAGTGAGGTATACGTTACACCTGACTACTTCGGAGCGCTGCAGATCCCGATCCTGATGGGACGCTCTTTTACTGACGCAGATGGTCCGGATTCGCAGCGCGTGGCTATCGTAAACCAGACGTTCGCACGCAAATTCTTTCATGGGACAACACCGATTGGCCGTTATGTGGACAAAGACACGATGATTGTGGGGATGGTGGCGGATGTGGCGATTGCGCCAGGGTTGGAGGTCACCGCGCCTCTCGCAGGTGAAGAGGGAATGTATGTCCCCGCTGCCCAGATGGATGCGAAGATGCTTTCGATAGTCCACGTCTGGTTCCAACCGAGCTGGATTGTTCGCACCGCCAGTCCGGTGGAGGGATTGACGGCGCAGATGCAACACGCGCTGGCGAGTGCCGATCCTAACCTGCCGTTCTCGGGCTTCTACGGCATGCGTGACCTGCTGGCGAAGACCCTGGCGACGCAGCGTGTTGAAGTGGCGTTGCTGAGTGCGATGGCGGCTCTTGCTTTGCTGCTGAGTGCTGTCGGGATCTTTGCTCTGGTGGCAAATATCGTGGCGCAGAAGACTCGGGAGATCGGGATCCGGATCGCGCTGGGCTCTACCGTTCGTCAGGCCATGGTTCATATTGGAGCGCCGGGAGTGCGAGCCTCGGTTCTGGGACTGGTTTTGGGGCTGATCTTATGTGCTGGGGCGTTGCGGGCAATGCATAGTGTGCTCTATGGAGTGAATGTGTATGACGTGCCTACTATCTTCGCGGTCGTCTTGATGCTTGCGTCGGTAACGCTTATTGCTACGACCGTGCCTACGCTGCGGATTGCCAGGATCGATCCTGCAAAGACGTTGCGGGATGAGTGAGACGGCGAAAGGTCTCCTTCAACGAGCTCCGGGTGCTCAGGATGGAGCACCCGGCGTGGTGGTGGGAGGGATTGCGTTCTGGCTGCAAGAGCTTCAGCTCTTGACCGGTGGCGGGTAATTCTTCAGGAGCTTCGCAACTGCCTTGTTGAGGTTCTTCTGGCGTTTGTCGGGCTTGGCCTTCGGATCGAGGGTCTTGGTGGCGACTCCTCTCCAGACGAGATCTTTATCTGAGGAGTTGTACATATCGAGCGCTAGCTGACCGGTGTAGATGGTTGAGGTCGTAGAGGTCGTTATTCCTCCGCCGCCGCCGTACCATCCTCCTCCCCAGCCCGGGCCGTAGCCCCAACCGGCCCCGCCGCTGTTGAATGATGTGAGTTGCTTTTCCTGCCCGATGGCTGGCTGATAGGCGATGTACAGGTCGGCATTATCGGTATCGACCTTGGTCAATCCTTTCCTTGCAAGTTCAGCGTCGAATGATTCCTTAATTTGTTTGTCTACTAGGTCATCTACCTTTTGTGCGTCTTTGATAGTGACCCACTTGTAGGTTTTGAACTTCGAAAAATCGGCATTTTTATCGAAGTTATAGCGAACGTCCTGGCAGAAAGCACTGGTCGCGATCATGAGCGACAGGGCCATCCAGAGGTAAGAAATCTTTTTCATATATCCAGTCTCCTATTTGTCAGGTTCCTGGGCCCCGCTGGGACATGGCATCGCCAGCTTGCGAAACAGTGTATCTCAGGGGAATGAGATGCGCTTAAGCGATCACACGCTTAAGAGTTGCGCGCCCCTTCCTGGAGGAATTGCAGGAAGAGGCGCGATGGGAGGAAGCGCTCAGGCGAGGCCGTTGCGGGCTATGACTTCTTTGTAGAAGTGAGCGCTTAGTTTGGGCGTTCGTTTTTGGGTGGTGAAGTCGACGTAGTGGATGCCGAAGCGGTATTGGTAGCCGTCGGCCCACTCGTAGTTGTCCATGAGGCTCCAGCAGAAGTAGCCGCGGACGGGGACGCCCTCGGAGACGGCTCGGTGGAGTTGGGTGAGGTAGTTGCGGAGGTACATGACGCGGTCGGTGTCGAAGACCTGGCCGTCGGGGGTGAGGACGTCGGCGGAAGATGCGCCGTTTTCAGTGATGTAGATTTCTTTGATGTTCCAGAGTTGGGAGGCTAGTTTGGGACTCCAGTAGAGGGCCTCGGGGCCGACGTGAAGCCAGGAGCTCATCATGTGCGGGAAGGAGGCCGGGGGCGGGACGACGGCGAAGCCTGCGGGGCCGTCGGCGGCGCGGACGTAGAGAGGTGCGTAGACGTTGAGGCCGACGAAGTCGAGGGGCGAGCCGATGGCTTTCATGTCGGCGGGGGTGAACTTCGGGGCGTCGGCTCCGGCGCGGTGGAGGTAGGCGTCGGTGTAGCGGCCTTCCATGACGGCGGTGAGGTATCCGGCGTTGACTTCGCGATAGGCCTTTGCTGCTGCTGCGATGTGTTCGGCGGTTTCGATGACGGGGACGCAGGCGGCGGCGTTTTCGGCGAGGCCGACTTTGGTGCCGGGCTTGGCGTGGGCGCGGATGGCTTGTACGCCGAGGCCGTGGGCGAGGACGGCGTGGTGGCGGACCTGGTTGACTCCGGCGGGCGGGAGTTGCAGACCGGGGGCGTGCCGGCCGTCACGGTAGCCGATGTCGACGAAGGAGCTCATCTCGTTGAGGGTCATGAAATTCTTGACGCGGTCGGAGAGACGCTCGGCGACGTAACCTGCGTAGTTGGCGAAGGCCTCGGAGGTGTCGCGGGATTGCCAACCGCCTTTGTCTTCGAGGGCCTGGGGGAGGTCCCAGTGGAAGAGGGTGCAGTAGGGCTGGATGCCTGCGGCGAGGAGCGTGTCGAGCATGCGGTTATAGAAGTCGAGGCCCTTGGGGTTGGGTGTGCCGCTGCCCTGGGGGAAGACGCGGGGCCATGCTACTGAGAAGCGGTAGGTCTTGAGGCCGAGGTCCTTCATGAGGGCGATGTCTTCTTTGTAACGGTGGAAGTGGTCGTCGGCTACGTCGCCGGTGTCGTTGTTTTTAATCTTGCCGGGGGTGTGGGAGAAGGTGTCCCAGATGGAGGGGCCGCGGCCTTCTTCGTTGACGGCCCCTTCGACCTGATAGGAGGCGGTGGCTGAGCCCCAGAGGAATCCTTGCGGGAAGCGGTGAGCGGCGGGCGCTGTCGGCTGCGCTTCGGCCGGGAGCGCGGAGAGAGCCGGAAGTACGGTAGGGGCCAGGGCGGCTGATCCGAAGAGGCGAGCGAAGGTGCGTCTGGAAAATCGATTTAGCACTGGTGTTTTCCCCTATTCTGGTTGCTAGGGGAGTTTAGCTGCTTCTGCCTCTGGTTGCCAAATGTGGGTGCTGCGGAGGATCTATCGGCTGCGGATGAGGATGGCTGTTGCGTCGTCGGTTTGGGTTGATCCGTGGCTGAAACGTTGGACTTCTTCGATCAGACCGTCTACGCAGGCACCGGGTTGAAGAAAATGTTCGAGCAGACGCATGGGCCCGTATTCCTCGTCGTCGCGGTTCATGGCTTCGGTTATTCCATCTGTGTAGAAGAGCAATCGTGTGCCAGGTTTGAGGTTGATCTTGCGTTCGGGATAGGACGACGCGCCCAATCCGAGCGGCAGTCCGGTGTCGACGTCGAGGAACGCGCACTCGCCATTGATGAGTAGCGGGCGCAGATGTCCGGCGCTGGCTACGGTAATTTCGCGTGAGCGGGCATCGAGCACGGCGTAGATCATTGTCACGAATTTGCCCATCGGGAAGTCTTCCGAAAGTGTCTGGTTCAGACGTAGCAGCGTTTGGCTTGGCGAGGGGTCGAGTTTCGCGAGGGAGCGCAGGATGGCGCGTGTGGCCGACATCAGCAATGCGGCGGGCATGCCCTTGCCGGAGACGTCGGCGAGTACGATGCCGTAACGCTCGTCGCCGAGGTCGATGAAGTCGAACCAATCACCGGCTACTACTCCGGCTGGATGCCACGCAGTTTCGAAGGCGAATCCTGGGACCAAGGGAACTGCCTTGAGGAATAGGGCTTGCTGGACGGCTCGCGCTTCCTCTATCTCGGTTTGCATACGTTCGCGCTGCTGGCGTTCGTGTTTGAAGAGGCGTGCGTTTTCTATGGCAACGGCGATATGTCCTGCCAATGCCTTGAAGACCTGCAGCTGATCGCCGGAGAAGGCGTTGATCTCCTTGTGGCTGATGGAAAGGACGCCGATGACTTCGCCATCAGCCTTGAGTGGCAGATCAACTTCAGAGCGCGCGTCGAGGTCACAGGTGACGTAATAGGGATCCAACATTACGTCCGGGGCATAGCGCATGTGTCCGGAGGCAGCGACGTGGCCGACCATCCCTCGGCAACCGATTTGCATACGGTCCCCCTTCTTGTAAAGCAGGCAGCCGCGAACGCCGTGGAGGACCATATCGTCGCTGTTGGGATCGCGTAACCAGACGGAGACTTCGACGCACCCGATTGATTCGGCGATGTCGTTGACCACGCGGTCAAGTAAGGGGTCGAGATCGAGCGTCGAGGTGATCAGCTGCGCTGCTCGCTGTAACTTCATGAGGGCCTGAACGAAGTCGCAGGAAGAGTGAGGTCGGACGCGAAGAGTGTTGATTGTGCGGGGTGAGGTCGTTGCCATCCTGCACTCCTTGGAAAAAGGGGCAGACCGACTTGTGCGGGTCTATCTAGGTCTTTAGATGTTTTCGCGGATGAGGCGATGCCAATCTTTTTGGCCGATGCTGGTTTCCAACGTCAGGGAAGCTTTGCGGCTTCGGCTTCGGGGTTCCAGTGGTCGGGGCCACTGAGGAATTGCGCGGGAAGGAAAGGCTTAGCTTCGGCGGCGGTTAACTGGTGGGACCAGGGGACTCGTGCGGTGGGATTGGCGCCGGTGCCGGTGGAGTTGGACTCGGCGTAGTAGGCGGTCTTTTCGTTGGCGGGATTGTTCCAGTTGTTCCAGCCTTCGGGGCGGAGGTCGGCGGGGAGCGAGGTGTTGATGTAGGCGACTCGGGAGTAGGGGCGCCAGGGTCGGCCGAGGCCAGTGGTGTTGTGAGCGGAGGCGGTGCTCGCTGCTCCGGGCGTGGCGGGGTTCATGGGCGGGGCGGTGTGGTCTATGCTGCTGGTGACGCGGCTGTTGACGATGACGTAGCCGGTGGTCTGGTCGGGTGAGGTGCGGGACTGGGCGGTGAGGTAGCCGGGGCCGTTCGCGTGGAGCTCGGAGCGGTCGAAGACGGCGGTGGCGTTGCCGAAGATGAAGTCGACGCCGCCTTCGATGTAGGAGTCGACGTAGTACTGGCGGCCGTAGTCGGCGAAGAGGGTGTCCTGATGGCCGAGGAAGCGGCAGTGCTTGAAGATGGCTCGGTCGCTGCGGACGGCGATGGCTACGGCCTGGCCGGTGTTGCCGGCGGTGTTCTCGAATGTGAGGTTGTCGGCCTCGAAGTTGGCTCCGTTGACTTCGACGGTCTCGGTGAAGAAGGTTCCGCCTGCGGTTTTGGCGTTGAGGGAGTTTGTGATGACGACGTCTTCGGGGGATTTGCCTGTGCCGATGAAGGTGATGTTGGGGTGGTTCTGGGTGATGATGACGCGCTCGTGATAGGTGCCGGGGGCGATCTCGATGAAGACACGGCCACCGGGGCCGGCGAAGGGGTGGTGGTCCATCGCCATCTGGATGGTGGGGAACTCGGTGGTGCCTTCGATGCCGGTTTTTACATCGGGGGAGACGCGGACGTGAACGTCCTGGGCGAGGGCTGCGAGGGATGCAGAGAGGATGATTGGCAGGACCAGTCGCATGGTCGCAAGGGTATCAGTTTCTAAGGCTTCTTCGCGGCGGCCTTTTCTGCTTCGGCGACGGCTTTTCGGAACTCATCGACTGCAGGAACGTTGTGGGGGCGAAGGCCGTCCTTTGCCACGTATCTCCACGCTGGGGATGAATCGAGGGGGTTTCCGACGCCGCCTTTGTAGACGACGAAAGAATCGTCTACGGCCCCGATCTCTGTTTGGGAAGGTGACTGCGATGCGGGAAAATTTGATGTGGATGAGTTGGATGGATTTGCCTGGCCGCCGTGTTGCGCGCCGATTCCTATGCCGTTGTCGTTTGGGTTGAGGACGCCAGCACGATTGTTCTGGCGCGGGTCGGTAATGGTCTCGTCGAGCATGCGTCCGTGGCCTTTGCGGACGACGATGATCAAGTCCGCCGCTTGCGTGCTGATGGTGGGTTCAAATCGTCCCCAATTCAGGAGCGCCGTCTCCACGTCTTTTTGCGCAACTTGATTTGCTTGTGGGTTGTCGACGGATATGCCTGCGTCCGGATCGACGACGACGGCGACGGTGTGGGCAGTCAGGACGTAGGGCGGCAGGGTCGGTTTCGTTTTGTCTTTCGCGAATCCAGGGGACACAGCCAGCAGAACTACAGTGATCAGAGCAGATGCGTGCCTGTGCATCGTCGCCTCCTGCACTACGGTGATCATCTTACGCCGATTTGGGGTTCAAACTGACTGCGGGCCTTGGTTTGCTGGAGTTGGGGATGTGGATTTCCGAGTGGTAGAATGAGATGTGTGCCGGGTCCTACGCGACGTAATCCCGCCAACCCCGCCAGGTCCGGAAGGAAGCAACGGTAACGGGCCATTACGGGCGCAGTGGGTCGCCCGGTACATTTTATTTTCTTCCCATCCTTGATTTCTCCTGCTAACAATCTGGCCTGCTGAGACTTCGCGGGGAAGAGGTGCGTCTGGTAACGGTGGGTTCACAATTGTTGAGTGACAGAGGTGTTGTTCTCAGAGAGAATGGTTGGCGTTGTGTGAATAGCAATTCATTTGTAATAGTTTTGTATTCTGGGTCTAGTTTTGTTGTGAGGTGAGAGTTTGAGTTTGACGTTGAAGCCGCAGGCGCGAGTAAGAGCGAAGATTAGTTCGGTTGGGGCCTATGTTCCGCCGCGGTTGTTGACCAATGCCGACCTCGAAAAGATGGTGGCGACGAACGACCAGTGGATAGTGGAGCGGACCGGGATTCGTGAACGGCATCTGGTTGACAAAGGTGTGGCGACGAGTGACCTAGCGGTAGAGGCAGCGAAGTGCTGTCTGAAGAAGCGGGGAGTTGCGGCCAGCGAGATTGAGGTGATCATCGTTGCGACGGTAACCCCGGACATGATGTTTCCGGCGACGGCTTGCCTGGTACAGGACAAGCTGGGTGCGAAGGGCGCGTGGGGTTTTGATCTGTCGGCGGCTTGCTCGGGATTTCCGTATGCGCTGCAGGTGGGGGCGAAGCTGGTCGAAAGCGGGATGCACAAGAAGGTGCTGGTGATTGGCGCGGATGTGATGAGCTCGATCATCGACTATACGGATCGGGCTACGTGCGTGATCTTTGGCGATGGCGCTGGTGCTGTGTTGTTGGAGCCTTGTGAAGAAGAGGAGATCGGCCTCATCGACTACTGGCATGAGGTGGATGGTTCGGGTGCGGTGGCTCTGAATATGCCTGCGGGTGGAAGTCTGCATCCGACGACCGCGGAAACAGTGGCGGCGAAGCAGCACTTCGTGCATCAGGATGGGCAGGCGGTCTATAAGTTTGCTGTGCGCAAAATGGCAGAGGCTGCTGAGACGGTATTGGCCCGGAACGGCGTGGAGGGGAAGGACCTTTCGTGCTTTATCCCGCACCAGGCGAATAAGCGGATTATTCTTTCGACGGCGGAGCGGCTGGGGATGCCTGAGGATCGTGTCGTCATCAATATTGACCGGTATGGGAATACGACTGCGGCGACGATTCCGATAGCGATGCAGACGGCTCTGGATGATAAGCGGCTGAAAAAGGGCGATCTGGTGCTGCTGGCCAGTGTGGGCGCTGGGTTTACGGTTGGGGCTACGCTGCTGCGGTGGGAGTTCTAGAAGTAGGGAGTAGGGCATGGAAGGCGGGTCACTTGAACCCGCCTTTTTCTTTTTGAATTGAGAGGAATTTGCTTGCGTATTTATATCTGAAAGATATATATCTCGCAGCTATGAAAATGGAGGGTGGAGCTACACCGAACGCGTTGCTGGGGCTTCTAAGTTTGGGGCCTATGTCGGGGTATGACATTAGGGCTTTGATTCCGCAATCGATTGGGTACTTCTGGAGCGAGAGCTATGGGCAGATCTATCCAGGGCTGAAGCGGCTGGCGCAGGCTGGACTGGTCGAGAAGAAGACGCAGCGGCAGAAGGGTAAGCCAGATCGGCATGTGTATTCGTTGACTGCTGCGGGGCGTCGGCAGTTGAAGGAGTGGTTGAAGGTGCCGGTGGTTGCAGAGGTGCCGAGGGTCGAGTTGTTGCTGAAGCTGTTTTTTGGCGCGCATGTGTCGCCAAGTGTGAGCCGGGAGCATGTGATGGTGTTTCTGGAGGCACAGGAGATGGCGCTGAAGACGTACGCGGCAGTGGAGAAGAGGTTGCTGAGGAATATGGCGAACGATTCGCAGTTGCCGTATTGCCTGATGACGCTGAGCTTTGGGCGCCACAGGAGCGCGGCGCTTGTGAAGTGGGCAAAGGAGACATTGAAGGAGTTGGAAAGGCTGGAACGGGACCGCTAGATCACGAGATGTGTGCTCAAGGTTGAGCGAGGAGTGTGAGCGATGGCGATGCATGATCCGATGTGGATGCGGGCGTTTCTGGGAGTTCATATTGCTGCGGGAGCTACGGCATTTCTGATGGCTCCGCTTGCGCTGGTGACGGCTAAGGGAGGAAAGGCTCATCGCCGGTGGGGGAAGGTTTATGTGTGGGCGATGGGGACTGTCGCGGCTACAGCGCTGCCGATGGCGATCTACAGGCCGGTGCTGTTTCTGGCGCTGGTGGCGGTGTTCAGCTTCTATGCGTGCTTTTCGGCGTGGAGAGTGCTGGCTTTGAAGGATTTGCCGCGCGGCGGGCGGGCCAAGGGTATCGACTGGTTTGCGGCTGTGGTGACGTTTGTGGCGAGCGCTTGCCTGGCGGGGCTTGCGGTGTTCAAACCGGCGGTCGTGCAGCACATGGGGATTGTGGCGATTGTGTTCGGTGTGATTGGGATGTCACTGGCGATTGGGCAGATGAAGAGCTTTGTATGGAAACCGTCGGAAAAGATGTTCTGGTGGTATACGCACTTGGGGAATATGATCGCGAGCTACATTGCGGCATGGTCGGCGTTTTCGGTGGTGACGCTGTCGCGGTACCTGGGGAATACGTGGTACGTGTGGTTGTGGCCGACGATCATTGGGGTTCCGGCGATTACGCTGACGACGGCATATTACAAGCGGAAATTTGCGCCGAAGGGGAAGGGCACGGCAATGGCTTAGGTAGTTGTCTGAGGAATCGATTTGCCTCTCAGAGTGATTTGCCGCAGAGAAAGGGCAAACTCCAGGGGCTAAAGCCCCGCGAATTATGAGCACTTTGAGAGGCTCAAGGTTGAAGCCTCGGGGTACCTAAAAGCGAGGTGCCTGATTCATCGGACTGAACATAGCTAGGCTGGGGTTTTGGAGCCGCTTTCGAAGCCCTGAGGCCGGATGGTGACGTCGCGAGAGGTCTTGTAGAGCTTCCAAAAGCCGATGGCGCAGCTGACGATGATTGCGGTCCAGATGACGATGAGGATGGTTGTGGCGTACTGAGCGGAGAGGTGGTTCCAGAGGCGGAGGATGTGGCGGCCGTAGTGGATGCCGAGCCATGCGGCGATGGAGTGGCGGGCGGCTCGGCTGATGGTGAAGGTGGTCATGAAGGTCTTCTTCGACATCTTGAGCGCGCCGGCGGCGAGGACGAAGGGTGAGAGCGGCATGGGCGGAGGCAGGATGGCGGGAAGGGCGACGGCGAGGATGGCGTGGTGCTCCATCCAGTCGCGGATAAGGTTGAAGATACGTGGCGGGATGCGCTTCTCGAGGAAGGCCATGCCTCCGGATTGGCCGACCTGATAGCTGAGGTATCCGCCGATTGCGGAGCCCAGGGTGGCGATAGTGATCAGGAGAAACCAATTGTTGTGGCGGGCGGCTAGCACGACGAGCATGATGTCGGTGATGCCGGGGATAGGGAGTGGTACGAAGGAGGAGTCGACGATGGAGACGATGAAGAGGCCGAAGAGTCCGAAGCCGAAGAGGAAGTGCAGCAGGGGTGAGTTGTGACGTGTTTGGGGCGCCATGATCTCGATGGCAGCGGTGGCGGAGGAGTCGGCCACGATCGTAGTTGCTGCGTTCGATGTCATGTGAGATAAGACGCAGGTCGGCGATGGGAAGTCGCGATAATAAGTGAGAAAACGGCGTTTAGAGAAAACGCAGGGTGGGGAGTGGGGGAAGAATGTTAGCTTCGGCGGCGTATTGGCGGAAGAGATTGATGGTCGCGATGCAGGCAGGATCGAGGCTGTAGTGGATGTTGTGGGTGAGGTAGTGGCGGATGGTGTCGGGCGGGACGGGGATGCGGGGGGTCCACTGGTGGACGAGGTCTTCGATGTGGGCGAGGCCGTGGTCGCGGGAACTGGTGAGGTCTTCGGTGAGCTGGGTGGCGGTGATGTGGCTGGTGGCGAGGGATTCGGGACGGACGGCCCAGACGGCGGCGACCCACGGGAGGTTGGTGCGGGTGTGCCATTCGTGGGCGAGGTCGAACCATTGGCAGGGGCCTACGGCTTGTTCGATGTGGGCACGGGATTCGAGCGCGAGGAGGGCGGGATCGCCGATGAGGATGGCCGCGTCGGCTTGCTGGAGCATCGCGACGGGGTCGGCTGAGGTGGGGAGGAAGGAGGGGTCGGTGTTGAGGAATTTGCGGAAGAGGATTTCGGCGTAGGCGAGGGAACTGCGGGATGCTGTGTCAGCAGCGATGGTCTTTACGGTGCTGAGGGTGTGGGGTTGTTTAACGATGAGCTGGATGGAGCGGACAAGTTCGAGCGAGGCGATGGCGCAGTTGGGGACGATAGCGAGGTCAGAGGTGAGGGAGGCGATGGGGATGAGACCGAGATCGGCGCGGTTGGCGAGGAGTTCATCGGCGCAGCGCGAGGGGAGGGTGTAGTGGAGGCTGTAGTGCTCGGCCAGGGGAGCGGCGAGAGGTGGGTGCTCGAAGTCCCACATGAGGGGAGCGGGGTTGAGGAAGTTGATCGCTGCGACTCGGAGCATGGATGGTGACGTTGAGGAGGCCAAGGATTAGTTTAGGGGATGTCGCGGAGGAAGTGTATGAAGCGCGCGGTTATCGGATTTGAACGGGATGAGGAAGGGCATTGGGTGGCGCGGCTGGCGTGCGGGCATGGGCAGCATGCGCGACATGATCCTCCATGGACGGTGCGGGAGTGGGTGACGACGGAGGAGGGGCGGGCGGCTCGGGTGGGGACGGAGATCGATTGCAAGCGATGTGACGAAGAGCGGATGTAGCGGGCGACTGGCGTAGTAGGATTCATGCCGTGTGGCGTTTCAGACTGCAGAGGAGTGACGGTATGGATGAATTGAGCGGTGTTCTGATTCGTGTTGGGCGATTGCTGTTTGCCGTGGCGATGGCGTTCTTTGGAGTGCAGTGCATTATCTTTGCGCGTGGTGGAACGGGGCTGGTACCGGGGCCTCCGTGGACTCAGGGGCATGTTGGGCTGGCTTGGATCGCCGGGATTGGGTTTATTTTGGCGGCTGTGTGTGTTGTGTCCCGGTGGCAGGGGCGGCTTGCGGCGAATCTACTGGGTTTTTGCATGCTGTTGCAGGTGTTGTTTTTTTATCTGCCGCGACTGGTTACTCATGTTCACGATCCGAGGCCCTGGACCAGTGGATTCGAGGTTCTGGCGCTGAGTGGGGCGTCGTTTGTGCTGGCTGGCACGCTGCCGGATGAGGCCCACAAGGCAGGTGGCGGACAGCTGTGGTTGACTGAAGCGGCCCGGTATATGTTCGCGGTTGCGTTGTTGGTGTTTGGCGTTCAGCACTTTATGTACGCGCAGTTTGTAGCTGCACTTGTGACGCCGTGGATTCCGGGCCATCTGTTTTGGGCGTATTTTGTGGGAGTCGCTTTTTTCGCCGCATCGATGTGTATCGGGATGGGTAGGAAGGTACGGCTTGCGGGAATTTTGCTGGGGGTGATGTTTTTGCTGTTCGTTGTATTGCTGCATATTCCGAGGATGGCTGCGGCGCCGCACAATGGGAATGAGTGGACGAGCGGATTTATTGCGCTGGCTTGTGGCGGTGCAAGTTTTGTGCTGGCGGGCGCTTTGCCGGAGAAGACCGCGCGCGGGTGATGGATATTGGCGGCGGGATACGTGATATTGGTGGCTCTATGAATCGACGGCAATTTCTCTCTTCTTCAGGGGCTGCGGCGCTGGCGCTTGGCAGTGGTGGGGATGTTTCGGCAGTTGCGTCCGCGAACGCAATTCCTTCGGCGGATTCGAAACGGGTCTTGCTCAAGTTGGGCTGTCAGACGCGGCCTACGAACGATGAACACTTGAAGTATCTGGTGCGTTATGGCGTGCGACATATCTGCGGGTATCCGGAGACGTCGGAGGGGCGCATCGATTCGACGGTCGATCAGTTGAGCTACATAAAGGAGCTGGCGGAGAAGAATGGCGTTACGGTGATGTGCGTGGGGCCGCCGGCGCTGGAGTCGACGTATATCGATACTGAGAAGCATCCGGCGATCATGCTGGCGAAGAGTCCGGAGCGGGATCGGGATATCGAGCAAATACAGAACCTGATCAGGAACTGCGCGAGGGTTGGGCTGCCTTCAATCAAGTACAACATGAGCGTTCTTGGAGTGCTGCGGACTGGCCGGGTACAGGGGCGCGGGGACGCGATGTACAGTCAGTGGAAGTTGTCGGAGGCGCATCCGAAGACTCCGCTAACGATTGCCGGACATGTGGATGCGGACATGTTCTGGGAGAGGATTACGTATTTTCTCGACCGCGTGATTCCGGTGGCAAACGAATACAAGATTCGGATGGCCTGTCATCCGCAGGACCCGGGGGTTCCGCCGGAGGGGTATCAGGGCGTGGACCGCGTGCTGGGGACGGTGGATGGGCTGAAGAAGTTCATCACGATTCAGGAGAGTCCGTATCACGGGTTGAATTTTTGCCAGGGGACAGTGTCAGAGATGCTGGCTGATCCGGGGAAGGAGATCTATGACGTGATCCGGTACTTTGGCTCGCGCGAGAAGATTTTCAATGTGCACTTTCGCAATATCCGTGGGCACAGGAATGATTTTGTTGAGGTGTATCCGGATGAGGGTGATGTGGACATGTGGAAGGCAATCCAGGTTTATAAAGAAGTTGGGTATCCTTATATGCTGATGCCGGATCATGTGCCGGTGGCTCCACATGATCCCGATGGATTGCAGTCGTTTGCTTACTGCTACGGGTATATTCGCGGGTTGATTCAGGTCGCTCGTGCTGAAGGTTAAGTGTTGATTTGAAAGTGAGAGGTTTGGAGAATCGAATGGGCCGGGCTGTATTTGTTACTGTTGCGATTGTTTTATTGCTTTCGGGAGATTTGTTCTGTCAAGACACTCATACCATCGACCAGATGAACCAGATGTTGGACGTCTCGCAGCGTCGCGGACAGTTGGAGATGGATGGAGGTCCGCCTTTTCATCTGGTGGCTTCGTTCGAGAAATTCGATGGGGAAGGCAAGTCCGCCGGCAAGGGCATAATCGATGAGCTTTGGGAGAATCCTCATCAATATCGGCAGACACTTACGCTGCCAGAGATCAAAGAGGAAAAGCAGCCAGATGGAGCGAAACAGTTTTTTGAGGTCCTCACGCTTCCACCACGAAAATTGATAGAGGTCGATAACGGAACGCAAGGCTGGCGTACCGGACAGTGGGTATTCATGGGTTTGTTTGGGTCGAGTTTGAACGCGGTTCTCCGACCCCTCTACCTAAGATCGACAATACGAAACCGGTTGATCTATGAGCCTGTGCCGAACGCCAGAGAATCTCTCGATTGCATTGGGACGGAGCCTGATTTACCAGGGGTTGCGGATGATCTGCACCTAGCTTTAACGACGTACTGCCTGAATCAAGGGAATCATTTGCTCCGGCGCATCATCCTTCCCGATGGGGAGGAGATTCTTTTCAACAATGTGGAACCGTTTGGAAAGAAATACATTGCGAGATCAATTGAAGTTGTGTCGGAAGGTAAGATTCGATTGAAATTGCATGTGAATGTGCTCGAAGCCGCGGAAGATTTTAGTTCGCTTGATGTTCCTTCCCCTGCTGATGCCCAACTGCTTGGATTCCACCGAGCGGATCTTTCCCCACTGAGTGGACAGGTGATGCAGGGGCAGCCGCTGCGGCTGGTGAAGGTAGTGGGAGTTCACGGGAAAATTACCGTTAAGATCCATATCGATACGACGGGATCGGTTGAGTCGGTGACAATACTCGATGCTTCGAATCAGATAGTCAAGGCACCCTTTGTGGCGGCGATAAAGAATTGGAAATTTCGAGCGTCTTATCAAGGCAACCAAGTAGTGGCTGTGGATCGTATCTTTTCTTTCGACAATGGTCTCGACTAACTTTTTTGGCGGAATACATTTTGGCAAGATGCAATTCGCATCGAGTAACGACTCGGAAAATGAAAGGTGGCGAAGGTGGTTTTAGGCCAGCAGAGCAGAATGGCAATGGCGGAACGAAACGAGGTGGCGCGGCTGGCGTGGCTAGCGTTGATATTAACGCCGGGGATGGGGGCTACGCGGACATGGAAGGCGATGCGGAAGCTGGAAGCGGCGGAGCGGCTGTTTGAAGCTTCGTTGACGGAGCTTGAAGGGTTGGGGATGCCGGCTCAGTCTGCGCAGTTTTGTTTTGAGGGGAAGGCGCGAGCGGCTGCTCTTGATGAGATGCGGCGGGTGGTTGAGGCTGGTGGAGAGATTTTGACGCCGGAGGATGAGGCGTATCCGGAACGACTTCGGGAGATCTATGATCCTCCGGCGGTGCTTTGGATTAGGGGGAATGTGGAGTTGCTGGCGCGGCCGGGAATTGCGGTGGTGGGGACGCGGCATCCTTCGCCGTATGGTTCGGGAATGGCCGAGTTGTTGTCGCGGGATCTGGCGAATCGGCGACTGGTGATTTTGAGTGGGATGGCTCGCGGGGTGGATACGGCGGCGCATAAAGGTGCTCTCGATGCTGGTGGGAAGACGGTGGCGGTGTGGGGGACGGGGATCGATGTGATCTATCCGAAGGAGAATAAGAAGCTGGCGGAGAATATTGTTGCGAGCGGCGGAACGATCGTAAGTGAGTATCCGCTGGGGACGTTTCCAGCGCCGCAGAATTTTCCGATCCGGAATCGGATTTTGAGTGGCATGAGCGTGGGCGTGCTGGTGATTGAGGCCGCGGAGTACAGTGGGACTCGGATTACGGCGCGGTGTGCAATGGAACAGAATCGCGATGTGTATGCTGTGCCAGGAAATGTGACGAACAAGAATGCGTGGGGGCCGAACACACTCATTAAACAGGGGGCGAAGCTGACCGCTACTTGGGAGGACGTGTGGGAGGACCTGCCTTCCCATGTGCGGCTGCAACTTGAGGAAGAGATTGGGGTTAATGGGGGAAATGAATCGAAAGGTGGGGGGACTGCATCCTTATTCAGCGAGACTCCGTTGCCGGAACATGAACGGATAGTGCTGGAGAGACTGAGGCATGATGAGGCGACGCAACTGGATGATTTGATGGAACGGCTGGAGGCGGAGCTGGGGTCGGCTGAGGTTTTTACGGCGCTGTTTGAGCTGGAGATTGCAGGACGCGTGAAGCAGTTGCCCGGAAAGAATTACGTGCGGGCGTTCTGATTGGCTGAGGCCGGAACAGCGGCGGTGTGATTCGGATCCATGCAAAAAGAGCGTAAGTTCAGTCGGCGCTTCGGGTTGAGTGTGGGTCGAGTAAAGAAAAGTTTTGCACAGAAATGCGCCCCGGCGGTGACCTTCCAGGAAGATTTTCGTCAGTTCAGGCATTGCAGAGAGATGACGTATCGGGCGGAAGCGTGTTAGGTTCGCAAGGGAATGAAGCAAGAATGGAACTTTCTGCTAAGGCGGAACGTTTTGGTGGATGAAGGGAACGAATGGGTAAATCACTTGTGATCGTGGAATCGCCAGCGAAGGCGAAGACGATCGGAAAATATCTCGGCAGCGACTACACGGTAGAGGCCTCGATTGGCCACATCATGGACCTGCCGAAGAACGAAATTGGCGTTGAACTGAAGATGCGGACGTTTGAGCCGACGCTGATTGTGTCTCCGGGCAAGGAGAAGGTCGTAGACCGGCTGAAGAAGCTGGCGTCGAAGGCTGACATGGTGTATCTGGCGCCCGACCCGGACCGCGAAGGCGAGGCGATTGCCGCGCATCTGTCGATGCAGCTGCTGCCCATGGTTAAGGATAAGTCGAAGGTGCGGCGGGTGACCTTCAACGAGATTACGAAGAAGGCGGTGAATGCTGCCTTCGCGCATGCTCGTGATGTGGATGAAAACCTCGTCGATGCGCAGCAGACGCGCCGTGTTCTGGACCGGCTGGTGGGGTATCAAATATCGCCTTTGCTGTGGGACAAGGTGCGTCGTGGGTTGAGCGCGGGGCGTGTCCAGACGGTAGCGCTGCGGTTGATCGTGGAGCGCGAGCAGGAGATCAATGATTTCGTTCCGGTGGAGTACTGGACGATTAATGCTGCGCTGAAGCCGAGTCCGGATGGGCAGGAGTTTGTCGCGCGGTTTGTCGGGATTGATGGCGTGGCGTCGCGCGTTCCGAATGGCACCGATGAGAGCGGCAAGGAACTCTTTATTGCTAATGCTCTGCCGAACAAGGAGCGGATCGAAGAGGTCGTCGCACAGCTTGAGAAGGCGAAGTGGAGCGTGCGGTCGGTCGAGCGGAAGGAACGGCGGCGGAATCCGACGGCTCCGTTTACGACGAGCAAGCTGCAGCAGGATGCTTCGGGGCGGCTGGGATTTAATGTGCGCCGGACGATGGGTGTCGCGCAGCGTTTGTACGAAGGCGTGGAGCTGGGCAGCGAAGGCACAGTCGGCCTGATTACATATATGCGTACCGACTCGACGCGTGTATCGCCGGATGCGATTGTTGAGGCTCGCGAGTATATCGAGAAGAAGCTTGGGCCGCAGTATCTGCCGGCGAAGCAGAACGAGTACAAGAGCAAGAAAGATGCTCAGGATGCGCACGAGGCGATTCGTCCGACGAGCGTCGCGTACACACCGGAGGGGATTCGCAAGTATCTGAGTGATGAGCAGTACAAGCTGTACAGGCTGATCTGGCAGCGGTTTGTGGCTTCGCAGATGGTACCGGCGGTTTTTGATCAGACGACGGTAGATATTGCTGCAGTGGCGGACAGGACGTATGACTTCCGCGTGTCGGGTTCGGTGCTGAAGTTCGACGGATTCCTGAAGGTGTATGAACAGGTAAAGGTCGATCAGGCGAAGAAGGATGATGAGGACGAGGATGCGGATGATAAGCGGCTGCCAGAGTTAAAGGATGGTCAGGTGCTGACGAAGCAGAGGATTGATTCGGAGCAGAAGTTTACCGAGCCGCCGCCGCGCTTCAATGAAGCCAGCCTTGTGAAGACGCTCGAAGAGAAGGGAATTGGGCGGCCTTCGACGTATGCCTCCATCATTAATACGATTCAGGATCGCGACTATGTGAAGAAGATCGGTGCGAAGTTTGTGCCGACCGAGATTGGCACGGTCGTGACGAAGCTGCTGGTAAAGAACTTTCCGTACATCTTTGATACGGCGTACACGGCTACGCTCGAAGGCGAACTGGACGCTGTCGAAGATGGCGAGGAGCGGTGGACGGATCTGCTGAATGGGTTCTACGACCACTTTGAGAAGGAACTCAAGGTCGCCGAGGGCTCGATGGAAGACATCAAGCGGATGGAGGAATCGACTAACGAAGTTTGCGACAACTGCGGCAGTCCGCTGATTTTGAAGTGGGGCAAATTCGGGAGCTTCTACTCTTGCAGCAACTTCTCCAAGGCGAAGCCGATGACGATTGCGGCGGGGCCGTGGAAGAAGGACCAGAAAGCCGTGCTGAAGAAAGTGACGACGGCGTTTACGTTCCCGATCATCGTGAAGGCGACGACCGAGGATATGATCGAGTACTCGAAAGAGGTCTTGAACGCGAAGGAATTGGTGGCTGCGATTGAGGAAGCGGCTGACGCGGGCAAGAAGGTCACGGCGGAACAGTTCAGCTGCGACTTTACGAAGGAGAACTTTGCTGCCAAGCCGGATTTGAGTGCTCCAGGTGCGGATGAGGCTCCTGAGGAAGAGGCTTGCGATAACTGCGGACGGACGATGGTGCTGCGGAATGGGCCTTGGGGTCCGTTTATGGCTTGTCCGGGGTACAACGAGGATCCGCCTTGCAAGACGATTCGCAAGCTGACGCAGAAGGTGCAACAGAAACCGCCGGTGCAGTTGGAAGAAAGCTGCCCGAAGTGCGGCAAGCCTCTACTGCTGCGCAATGGGCAGTATGGAGAGTTCATCAGCTGCAGTGGGTATCCGAAGTGTAAGTACATCAAGCAGGAGCTGCTAGATGTGAAATGCCCGAAGGATGGCGGCGACATCGCCGTGCGCAAGACGAAGCGCGGAGATGTGTTCTATGGCTGCGTCAACTATCCGAAGTGCGACTTTGCTTCGAATCTGAAGCTGGTGGATAAGACCTGCCCGAAGTGCGAGAGCGCTTATCTGTTGGAGGTCGTCAACGATAAGGGGACTTATCTGGTTTGCCCGAATAATCGTGAGGCGTTGCCGAAGCGGCGGAAGAAGAAAGGCGCGGAGGAAGAGGTGTCGACGACACCGGAGTGCACGTACGAGAAGAATATTGCAGGACCTGCTCCCGTTCCGGCTGTGGAGAGGCCGGACCCGGAGAAGACGCGCGCGGTGGTTGAGAGCGTAGCCTGAGTTTTGCTGGATGAAAGGAATAAATATCTGATGGCGACTGCAGCAGATGCTGAACTGGTATTAAAGCTGTACGAGATGCGACGGGACGAGACGCTGCGGCGGGCGCGGCGGTTCATGATCTTCGACTTCAATCCGAAGACGCTGGAAGAGCTGCGGGCGGTGTCGAGAGACCCAAGGTCGGAACACAACGTGTACTGGCGGCAGATGCTGAGTTTTTGGGAGATGGCTGCTTCGCTTGTGCTGCGTGGTGCGCTGGATGCAGAGCTGTTCCTGGATTCGAATATCGAGGGGATCCTGATCTATGCGAAGTTCCACCACTTTCACGTGGAGACGGAGAAGCAGAGCGGGAACCCATTTATGCGCAATACGGCCGCTATGATTGAGAAGTACCCGTCGGCGGCGAAGCTGCACGAAACGTTCCTGAAGACGTTTGCGCCTGCTCCTGCATCGGCGTAGCCAACCAGCAGTCAAGCACGCCGGAGGAGCCTGCGGGTTTCATTTCTGCATCATTTCTGTTACAAATGCGTTGTACGCTCCCGGACCTATGTCTGCGGGAGTCGGCCCGTTTGCGCTCTGGGTCGTCCGTAACTTGTTGAAAAGAATGTAGGTAGTAACCATGGCGAAGGCAGTTTGGAACGGCCAGACTCTGGCTGAGAGTGAGACATACGAGACGGTTGAGGGCAATATTTACTTCCCGGAAGAGACGGTGAAGCGGGAGTTCCTGCGGCCGAGCTCGACGACCTCCAGCTGCCCGTGGAAGGGGCAGGCGCGGTACTACACGATCCTCGTGGACGGGCAGGAGAATCAGGATGCGGCGTGGTATTACCCCGATCCAAAGCCGGCTGCTCGGAATGTGAAGCACCACGTTGCCTTCTGGCGGGGCGTGGAAATCACGAAATAGCAAGAGTTAGGTCCCGCTGAATGCCTCGGCTGACGGCGGATTTTACTTCTCGTGTTCCAGTTCCACAACCATTACTTCGATCGGTTTAGTGCCGGCGTTGACATCGGCGTGCATGGTCCCGGGCGGATTGGCAGGGAGCCAGTAGGCTCTGCCGGTCTCCCAGACGTGCGGTTCCGTCGGTCCGTCCTGTGGGACGACGTTCATGGTGCCGCCGCTGAGAGCGATGATCACGCGTGGGTGATCGTGCCGGTGCATCGCCAGCGGTTGGTTTGGCAGCACGACGGACTTCCATACCTTCACGTCCTCATTCTGGAACTGGGGGATGCGTTGGGTCTGGGGAGTGCCAGGCTGGGAGTGCAGGACTCCGAAGATAGCGAGGGGTAGTGCAACCAGGATCACTCCGCCGAATAGATAACGTTTCATGGATGGCTTCCTCGGCGGGAGGATAACACGGGCAGACCTATTCTTTATTTTCAGATGGTTATGGTTGGGGACGGACCGTACCGCAGTGCGGTACGGTAATGCATGGCTGAATGGAAAGACGAAGCGGAAAAGACACTCGATCCGGTGGATGAGGCTGGATGGGCAGAGTTGCGTGCGTTGGGACACCGGATGCTGGATGGCATCTTTGACCATGTGCAGGGTGTGCGGCAAGGACCTGTATGGCGTGAGATGCCCGAGGATTCGCGACTGCGACTGGACTCTGAGAGGGTTCCACATGCAGGACAGGGTGCTGCTGCGGCTTACGAGAGCTTTGTGCAGGACGTGCTGCCCTACGGGATAGGGAATGTGCATCCGCGGTTCTGGGGATGGGTGATGGGGAGCGGAACACCGGTAGGAATGCTGGCGGAGATGCTGGCGGCGGGGATGAATCCGAATGTGGGCGGATTTAACGACTCGGCCATGATGGTGGAGGAACAGGTCATCCGGTGGATGGCGGAGCTTATGGGGATGCCGGAGGGAACGAGCGGTCTGCTGACGAGCGGGGGCAGCATGGCGAACGTGATCGGGCTGGCCGTGGGGAGGCATGCTCGGGCTGGATTCGATGTTCGTGGTGAGGGATTGCCGAGTGGGCCGATGCTGCGGGTGTACGGCTCGACCGAGACGCATAGCTGGCTGAAGAAGGCATTGGAGTTGATGGGGATGGGAAGGGTGAGCCTTTGCTCGGTTGGGGTGGATAACGGCTACCGGATGAAGATTGGAGAGGTGAAGGAGGCGATTGCTTCGGATCGGGCTGCGGGCATTGTTCCATTGTGCGTTGTGGGGACGGCGGGGACGGTGAATACAGGGGCGACGGACGATCTGACGGCGATTGCGGATGTGTGTTCGGCGGAGGGGCTGTGGTTCCATATAGATGGGGCGTTTGGGGCGCTGGCGTACTGGTCGGAGCGGCTGCGACCGGCGCTTGCGGGGATGGAGCGGGCTGATTCGCTGGCGTTCGATCTGCATAAATGGGGATATTTGCCGTATGACGTGGGGTGCGTGCTGGTGCGGGATGCAGATGCCTATAGGGCGGCGTTTGCTACTGGGGCGAGCGTATTTTAAATGCCATGGAACGCGGGCCTGTGGCGGGTGGGATCAGGTTTGCGGAGCGTACGCCTGAGCTGTCGCGGGGGTTCAGGGCGCTGAAGGTGTGGATGAGTTTTAAGGCGCAAGGTGTGGATAGCATCACGGAGTTAGTGGAGCAGAACGTGGAACAGGCGCGGTATCTGGCGGCACGTATTACGAGGGAGCCGGAGTTGGAGCTTGCGGCTGAGGTTCCGCTGAACCTTGTCTGCTTCCGGTATCGCGGGGCGAGCGATGCGGAGAATCAGGAGATTCTGCAGCGACTGCAGGAGCGGGGGATTGCGGTTCCGTCGAGTACGGTGCTGGAGGGGCGATTTGCGATTCGGGTGGCGAACACGAATCACCGGTCGCGGCGCGAGGACTTTGATCTGCTGGCGGATGCGGTGATTGAGATTGGGCGGGAAGTGGTGGGCGAGCGTCGGTGAGGACCTATGGGGCGGGCTTTCAGCCCTTGTGCGCTGCCTCTGCCATACCAGCCTGGGGCGTTGCCCAGGCTGGTATGGGTTGCGCCGTTGGCGCTCGTCTGCTGTGCTGTGATGCCTACTTGGCTGTGGGCGCTTCGCTCGTTATGTTAGGCACCTCAAACGATCTCGAGAGATCTTAGTAGGCTCCGGCCTGGTCGAGGGGTAGACGGACCTGGAAGCAGGTGGCTCCGGGGCGCGATTCGACCTGGATGTAGCCGGAGTGCTTGGTGACGATGCGCTGCGCGGTGTCGAGGCCGAGGCCTAGACCTTTGCCAGGGGCTTTGGTGGTGTAGAAAGGCTCGAAGATACGAGACTTGAGCTCGGGTGCAATGCCGGGGCCGGTATCCCAGACCTCAACGAAGGCCATCTGGCCGCTGGAGCGCGTGGTGAGGCGCAGCGTGCCGCGGTCTTTCATGGCATCGAGGGCGTTTTCGATCAGGGCGGTCCAGACCTGGTTGAGTTCGCTGCCGTAGGCGCTGACGGGGGGCAGGTCGGGGTCGAAGTTCCTCTCGACGGTCACGTTCTGGAGGCGCGAGTTGAACATGGTCAGGGTGGTCTCGAGTGACTGGGCGAGATCGACGTCCTGAATGGGCGCCTGGTCCATGTAGGAGTAGTCCTTGATGGCGCGGATCAGGTCGAAGATGCGGACGGTCGAGTTGACAACCGTCTCGGCCATGCGCTCGACACGGAGGGAGCTGGCGAAGGTGGCCAGGGCGACGGGCAGGACTTCTGTGGTGGCGTGGTCGGCCAGGTCGTCCAGCTGTACCGTCGTGATGGTGGTTTCGGCGAGCGCGGGGGCGACGGCCCAGGGATTCGGGATGTTGTGGGTCTCGAGCCACTGGAGCAGGGCGGTCTCGCGGTCGCTCTCGGCGAGGGGATCGTTGGAGGCGTCGGCGCGGCTGGCGTAGTCGGCCATCGTGCTGCGGGTGCGCGAGATCCAGGAGCGGTACTGGGACGTCTGGGTGTCGGAGAGACAGAGGTTTCCGAGACGATATTTGAGGTCGCCGTATTGGCGCAGTTCGGCGAAGAGGCTGGAGGCCGAGCGCTGGGCTGCGGAGGCTGGGTTGTTGAGCTCGTGGGCCAGGTTGCCAGCGAGCTTGCCGAGGGCAGAGAGCTTCTCGGCCTGCTGCTCCATGCGGGTGACCTCACGGACGCGGTCGAGCAGGGTGGAGACGCAGCGCTGCGTCATCGACGGGATGGCGGTGAGCAGGGCGGGAAAGTGGGACTCGTGGAGGCTGAGCGACCAGCTTGGGCCGACGGTGAAGCCGTCTCCTCCGTAGGTCTTCATGCGGGAGAAGGGGAGCTTGCCGGTCATCTGGCCTGCGCGGCCGATCCACAGGGTGGGGCTGGCGTGGCGACGGCGAACGTGAATCTCGCCCATGAGGATGAAGTGGAGGCGGTCGCAGGGGTTGCCTTCGAGGAAGACGACTGCGCCGTCATCGCCGACGGTCTCGTCGCAGTGGGTGGCGAGCCAGGCGTATTCCTCTTCGGTGAGTCCGTTGAGGGGAGCAATGGTGCGCAGAGCGGCGATGATATCCGCAAGGGGAGTGGGCCGAGTGGGAGGGCCGACGAATATCTGCGGCTCTACCTCATTGAGTGGAAGAATTGCTTCGTAGCTACCTTGGGCTGCCAACTCGAACCTCCTTCTGCCGGGTGGCATCGATGGGGCTGGCGATAACTCTATTGTGACAGAGGGCCTTGGTGAGAAAAGTTGCTGCGAGCATTCTCGCAGAGTTTTGTGACGAAAAGCGATGTCACGGAATTGGATGGCAACAGACGCGGGTTGGATTGTGCGTTTCTGGCATTATGTTGTGTACGCGGGCCGGTTATTCTTCCAGACCGAAAGCGAGTTCATCGATGCACGGCCTTCAGTTGCTTTTTACGTTACTGATTACAGTGCAGTTTGTGGTCATTGTCCTGCATGATCTGCTGGACATACCCGGTTGGACGAACGGGACCAGGGTGCGTGAGGTGGTAGGACGTAAAAAACTTTGGTTGGCCACGGCTTTGCGTTTCGGGAAGTGAAAACGCTCTCGATATAGACACGCCGGACGTCGCTAAGCGGGGCTCGAAGCTAAGAGAAGATAGTCCGCTGGCGCCGGGCGGAGGCCATGCTGACGAACGAGCGTTGCAAGCTGGGCGTAATGGCGGATGCTGTGCAGCAAGGCGTGTTGGAAGACTGCCTTGCGGGTTGCTCGCCGTCTGCCTGCGGTGAGCGTGGAGAATTCAATCTCGCGGCTCCAATCGAATTCGGAATCCTGGAGGAGATTTTTCAGGATTTCCAGGGCGCGCTGATGGGTCGCGAAGATCTCGTCGGCGGTGGCGAAGGGAATGCTGGCGTAGTCGGTGGCGGGTGTGTCGGTTAGACGCTCGGCGTAGCGCAACTCAGCGGCGACGATGTGCTGGAGGAGTTGGCCGACGGTGGTCGAATTATGGATGTCGCAGGGTATCTGGAGCAACGAAGGATGCGCCGAGGCGAGCGCGTGCCAGCTTTCTGCTGTGGCGTCGTTCCAGGCGAGGAGATCTTCTGCTGTAAGAGATGGACTATTCATGTTTTTGCGCTCAGTCGCTGGTGATGCGTGAGATGGAAGGGAAAGGGCGAGGAACTGTTGCCAGCGCCTCGCCCGTGTGTGTGGGGGGGGGTACGCGTCAAGCTTTGACTATGCCTTGACGACTGCGCCGTTCTCGACCTTGACTGGGTCGAGGAAGGGCATGGCCTTGCGAAGCTCTGCGCCGACCTTCTCGATGCCGTGCGCTGCCTCTTCCTGACGGATGCGGGCGAACTGGTGACGGCCGGTCTCGTTTTCCTCGATGAACTTCTTGGCGAAGGAGCCGTCCTGAATCTCTTCGAGAAGCTTCTTCATGGCCTTCTTGGTTTCGGCGGTGACGATGCGCGGGCCGGCCATGTAGTCTCCCCACTCTGCGGTATCGGAGATGGAGTGGCGCATGTAGGCTAGGCCGCCGCGGTACATGAGGTCGACGATGAGCTTGAGCTCGTGGAGGACCTCGAAGTAGGCGAGCTCGGGCTGATAGCCGGCCTCGGTGAGGGTCTCGAAGCCTGCCTTGACGAGGGCGGCGGTGCCTCCACAGAGGACAGCCTGCTCGCCGAAGAGGTCGGTTTCGGTCTCTTCGGTGAAGGTGGTCTGGAGGACTCCGGCGCGGGTGCAGCCAATGCCCTTGGCGTAGCTGAGCGCGAGGGCGAGGGCGTTGCCGGTGGCGTCCTGCTCGACCGCTACGAGGCCGGGTACGCCGCCACCTTCGGTGAAGACCTCACGAACGCGGTGGCCGGGGGCCTTGGGGGCGACGAGCGAGACATCAACTCCGGTCGGCGGGAGGATGGTGCCGAAGCGGATGTTGAAGCCGTGGGCGAACATGAGCGTCTTGCCCGGTGCGAGGTTTGGCTCGACCTCGGCCTTGTGGACCTTGGCGGCGGTCTGATCGGGCGTGAGGTTCATGATGACATCGGCCCACTTGCTGACGTTGGCGACGGTGTCGACGACGAGGCCGGCTTTGCGGGCGCGCTCGGCGTTGGGCGAGTCGGGGCGGAGGCCTACGCGGACTTCTACGCCGGAGTCCTTGAGGTTGAGGGCGTGGGCGTGGCCCTGCGAGCCGTAGCCGATGATGGCTACCTTCTTGGCTTGGATGAGGGAGAGGTCTGCGTCTGCGTCATGGTAAGTCTTTGCCATTTCGATTTTTCCTTAGCGATTCGATGTGCCGTCAAGTCAAAAGAATTTAGTGGCTATGCCGGCTGGTTTTACTGGTTGTTGTAGGTCACTTCAAAGTTTACCAAGTGATGCGCTGGCTCGTTGAAGATCAGGTCTGCTGATAAAGGCGATAGTGTTCGGTGGTGATTGCGGGAAAAGGCTTCATAAGCAGCGGTTCGCCACCAGTTGCGACAAGCCAGTCTGTTGAAGATGCGCTGGCTCGGCGTGCGGAGAGGAGAGCTTGTTTACTGATCTTCTGTGGCGCGGGTTGGATGGCAAATAATGCGACGGGACCGCGCATCAGTGCAACAAGATCCGGATGGCGTTTGTCGAGCGGTGCTAGACGCAGAGGCATGTCGAAGGAAAGTTCGATGTGGTCGGCGTTCTTCCATGTGCGGTCGATTTTGAGCCATGTTCCTGGTTGCGGGTGAAGGTCGGCGCTGCGTCCGTTGATGAGAACTTTGGTCGCTGGACCTGTCCAGGCGGGGATTCGGAGAGCAATTGTGAATCGTTCAGAGCGGTCGAGCTGCAGGTTGAGCGATGTTTCATTGGCGCTGGGGTAGAGCGTCTGCTGCGTGAGTGCAGCTGAGGCCGCACCCTGCTTCCACGAGACGCGCGAGGGTACGTAGAGATTGACGTAGATGCCGTTTGGGGCGCGGAGGTAGGAGCTGATTCCGTAGTCGGCGGTTAGCTGCGGGAAGGTGCCGGAGCAGCATGGCCACGCTTGTTCGTAGTCGGATTTGACCGCGTCATGGTTGTAGTCGGAGTAGTAGAAGGTGATGCCATTGGGGCGGATGGGGCGTGCTCCGAGGATGGTGTTGTAGAGGACAGTTTCCATGCTGTCGCCGTAGGTGCTTTCGCCGGTGGCGCGCATGAGGTTGCGGGCGATCTTGAAGTGTCCGTAGGCTCCGCATGGAGTTTCGAAGCTACTGTGGGTGTGGGTGAGCGAGTCGGCGAGGCCGTCAGTGCCGGGCTTCTGGAAGGTCTCGTTTGGGCCCCACCCGCCTGTGGCGAAGCTCTGATCAAGGACATACTGAAAGCCGTTGCGGGCAGCGGTGAGGTGGTGCTGACTGCCATCGACAAAGTAGGCCTGCATGGCAGAGTTGAGCGCGTTGACGTGGCTGTAGGCGTGCTGTCCGGGCAGAACGTTATTGCCTTCGGCGAGTGGGTTGAAGTAGGTGTCGTCCTGAAGGAAGCGGCGGGCGAGTTGGCGGTAGCGGTCGCCTGCTCCGCGAGTGTAGGCGAGATAGAGGTTTTCAGGCAGCGTGTAGGATTCGTCCCAGGTGTAGGCAATGTTTGGGTGCGGGCGGGCCGCCATCTCTTCACGGTTAAGTGCCTTCTCGGGCAGCCAGGGCAGGACGGCGTCGGTGGCTTTGTTGAGGACGTCGAATGCGTTTGGGTCGTTGGCGAACTGATGCGCGTCGATGAGGCCGCAGTTCGTCTTGTCGAAGGTGTAGGCGGGGAGGCAGTAGTCGCGATAGAAGTCTTTGGTGAGTGTGGGAGCCAGACCAACGACGAGGCGATTGACCTTCTGCTGAGTCGCGGGGTCCTTTGTGATGGCATACGCTCGCGAGAGGCCGGAGAGATATTGGCCGAAGGTGTGACCGGGGACGTAGCCCGTCATGTTTTTGGGCGGGTCGAAGTTTTTGGAGGGTGAGTACCAGCCGCCCATGTCTTCTCCCGGAGCGGGCTGGCCGGTGAGTTGGCGAAATGGTTTCAGGAGACTGTCTTCGTCGAGGCGCAGGAACAGCGCGTGATTTTGCTGGAACTGTTCAAGGAGGGGGCCGTCGAGTAGCTGGACCTGTGAGTAGTCGAATTGGAGAAGCGGGGCGGTAGCAGGTGGGTCTTTCGCCAGCAGTGAAGCGGGCCGCAGGGATGCGGCAGCCAGCACGGCTGTGCTCTGACCTAGAAACTTGCGTCGCGTTGTGTGCTTCATAAGGGCTCCAATCGAGAACGGCTAAATCTTACGCGTCTTCTTCCTCAAACTGATTGGGCAGGTCATCATCCTGGGGGCGATCTGGGAAGCTGGGCTCGGATTTCTCGCCATTGGGGGTGCCTAGAGCTTTGAGAACACGGCTGGTGTGGTGGCCTCTTCGCATAGCCATGCGTCCGGTGCGTGAGACCTCGAGGACCTCGAAGCTGGACTCACGGAGGACCTGGAGGAGGCCTTCGATTTTGCTGGCTGCGCCGGTCATCTCGAGCATGATGGACTCGGGGGCGAGGTCGACGACGCGAGCGCGGAAGACGTTGGCCAGCTCGAAGATCTGCGAGCGCGAGTGTTGGCCGTGCGGGGAGTTGGGGCCGGCGGCGACCTTGATGAGGCAGAGTTCGCGGATGACGGCTTCGCTGCGGCCGAGCTCGTCGACGTCTCGGGTGATCTCGAGCTTATAAAGCGAGGCGCGGATGCGGTCGGCGGCGTGTTCGGGTGCGTCGCAGACGATGGTCATGCGGGAGATGCCCTCGCGCTCGCTCTCGCCTACAGTGAGGGAGACGATGTTGACGTTCAGGCGGCGGAAGAGCGAGGCGACTCGGGTGAGGACGCCGGGCTTGTCGTCTACGAGGGATACGAAGGTGTGGAGCATGGGTACCTGCAGTCGTGATTTTTAGTGCTGGTTGCTAGTTTGGGTTTGTGTGGGGGTTCTCGTCGGAGTGAGGTAGATTGCTGGCCGGTGGGTGGGGATAGTTCGGAATATAGGTTTTAGGGATTTCGAAGATGGTGAGGTGGCCGGGTTTGGGAGGTGGTTTGGCGCTGCTGCAGAGATTGCCTGTGGTGATCCCGGTGCTGAGAATCGTGGCGATGGAGTAGTCGGTGTAGAGCTCCCCGCGTGGGCGGCAGTCGGCATACATGTTCGAGAGGATGCGGATGGTGGTGGCATCTCCGGTGTCCACGAGGATGATCCCGTTTTTGTCGGTGGCCATGGCTACGGATCCGATCTGGTCTGCTCGGAGAGCTACGTTCAGATGTTCGTCGGTGATGGGTTGGTTGGTCTTTGCGTTGATGACTTTGATTTTTAGCTGGTGGGGCTGGGCGTGAGCGATGGCAGGGAGTAGGAAAAAAAAGAGCGCAGCGGCGAATGCGAGCGCCATGGGCGCGGTTCCATACCAGCATGGGGCAACGCCCCATGTGACGTTATCCGTTGAGTAAGAGGGCTGAAAGCCCGATCTATAATTTACGCGATGCCCCAATCGCTCGCGTTTGTTCTGGTCCATGTGGTCTTCAGTACGAAAGATCGAAACCCTATTCTCAATGCTTCCATGCGTCCGGCGCTTTACGCATATCTTGCTACAGTCGCCCGCAATGCCAAATGTGAATGCTATCGTGTCGGGGGAGTTTCGGACCATGTTCACATCGCGGTTCGTTTGTCTAGAACGGCAAACGTCGCTGACTTGGTGGAACTGCTGAAGTCCTCTTCGTCGAAATGGCTTAAGACCCAATCGCCGGATCTGTCGAAGTTCGCGTGGCAGCGAGGTTACGGCGCGTTCTCTGTAGGGCCATCGGACTTGAGTGCGTTGATCTACTACATCGATACCCAGGAGATACATCACCGCAAGCAGCCGTTTCAGGATGAACTCCGTGCATTTCTCAAGAAATACGGAATGGAATGCGATGAACGATATCTGTGGGACTGATATGAGCCGGGCTTTCAGCCCTTGTGCATTACGGGCCTCGGGACATGGGGCTTCGCCCCATGCTGGTATAGGGTGCGCCGTTGGCGCGCTTCGTTGCGCAATGGATGGGATGCCTGTTGGGGGTGGCATCTACTCATCCTCCGCGGTTTCGATGAGCGGGTTGGGCCTGCGGACCATTTCGTGTAACGCGCTGCCGGGGGCGATCATGGGGTAGACGCCGTCTTCTTTTTCTACGGCGAAGTTGATGAGGAACGGGGTTGTGCCGGTGCGGGCTTTTGTAACGATGTTGGTTACATCCTTGCGCTGGGTGATGTGGGCGCCGGGGATGCCGTGGGCGTCGGCTAGTTTGACGAAGTCGGGCGAGAGGATGGGAGAGCAGGAGTAGTTCTTGTCGTAGAAGGCCTCCTGCCACTGGCGGACCATGCCGAGGAAGCCGTTGTTGATGACGGCGATGTTGATGTGGAGGTTCTCCTGCACGATGGTGGAGAGCTCGGCGGCGGTCATCTGGAAGCCGCCGTCGCCGGCGATGACCCAGACGTCCTTTTCGGGGCAGGCGACCTTTGCTCCGATCGCTGCGGGGAGCGCGAAGCCCATGGTGCCGAGGCCTCCGCTGGTGACGAGCGTGCGCGGCGCGTTGTGGCGGAAGTACTGGGCCTCCCACATCTGGTGCTGGCCTACGTCGGTGACGATGATGGTGTCGTCGGCGCGGCCTGCGGCTACGGCCTCGCGCCAGATGTCGTGGATGACGTGGGCGGCGTAGAGGTGGCCGTTGTCGGGCAGGTTGATGATGTCGCGGACGGCGGCGTCGCCCTTGCTGGCGTTGATCTGCTTGAGCCACGATGCGTCGGACTTCTTAGGCAGCAGCGGGAGAAGGGTTCGGAGGACCTCCTTGAGATCGCCGATCAGTGCTATATCGACCTTGACGTTCTTGTTGATCTCGGAGGGGTCGATCTCGATGTGGATCTTCTTGGCGTTGGGCGCGTAGCTGGCTAGGTTGCCGGTGACGCGGTCGTCGAAGCGCATCCCGAAGGCGAGCAACAAATCGGACTCCTGAATGGATTCGTTGACCCAGGATTCGCCGTGCATCCCCATCATTCCCAATGACAATGGGTGCGAGGCTGGGAAGCTGCCGAGGCCGAGCAGCGTGCTGGCGACGGGGACCTGCTGGCGCTCGGCGAACTCGATGACCTCGCGTTCGGCGCCCGATTGGTTGATGCCGTGACCCGCGAGGATGATGGGCTTCTTGGCAGCCTTGATGAGATCGATGGCCTGGGTGATGGAGGCGGACTCGGCGCGCAGCATGGGGTGCGGGCGGTAGGGCGCGGGGACGGCGTCGTCGAAGTTGAAGAGGGCGGTGCCTTGCTGGGCGTCCTTGGTGATGTCGACGAGGACGGGGCCGGGGCGTCCGGATTTCGCGATCTGGAAGGCCTCGCGGAGCATGGGCGCGATGTGCTCGGCGCGGGTGGCGACGAAGTTGTGCTTGGTGATGGGCAGGGTGATGCCGGTGATGTCGATCTCCTGGAAGGCGTCGGAGCCGAGGACCTTGGAGGAGACCTGTCCGGTGATGCAGACGATGGGGATGGAGTCGAGCATGGCCGTCGCGATGCCGGTGACGAGGTTGGTGGCGCCGGGGCCGGAGGTGGCCATGCAGACGCCGACCTTGCCCGAGGCGCGGGAGTAGCCGTCGGCCATGTGCGCGGCGCCCTGCTCGTGACGGACGAGGATGTGGTGGATCGGGAACTTGCGCAGGGCGTCGTAGGCCGGGAGGATGGCTCCGCCGGGGTAGCCGAAGACCTCGGTGACACCTTCGCCTACTAGCGTGGCCCAGAGGATTTCAGAGCCGGTTAGGGTGGGGTGTTGGTTTTCTGGTTGGCCATCGATTGTCTCCTTGATACGTGCGTCGAAATACTGGGGTTGAATCGTGATTGCTGATCTAGTGCCGCATTGCTCACAGTGTCGCAGTTCGCAAAAATCTCGGGTCGCAATTCCTTGAATGCTATGGGCTCGCCGTCATAGACAATAAACCCCCTAAGAAGGTCCTGACGTAGTCGTTCGATAACGCTTGCGCACGATGGTGGCTCATAAACTAGCACAATACAACGCGTCGCGAAAAAACAGCAGCCAGGAAGGATTCACGAGTCGAATCTCCGGCAACGAAAGGAAGAATAAACGTGCGATTAGTCCGTTGTAGACCATCGAGGTGATCATGACGTCTAAAGCACCTTCTTCTGGTCATAATCAGTTGTGGCACCGGTTGCATGACTCGCCCCAGAACAAAGCTTTCCACTCAGTGGCGAGGACATTCGCAACGGGAATACTCGTTCTCGAGCATGTGTCATGATGAGACTATCTCCTTACAATGAATACTTTACAGATATACGATCCTTTGTTATCAATACTTTAGCTTCGAAGTCAACCATCAAGTCGTTTCCTTTGAATACTTTAGGACTTTAAGTGGGGGTACTAGGTGGTGATGGCTCCTTCGCTGGCGCTGCTTACTGTGTTGGTGTATTTGGCGAAGACTCCGCGCTTGTAGCGTGGTTCTGGAGCCTTCCATGACTTCAGGCGGTTGGCGATCTCTTCGGCTGGGACGTCGAGGCGGAGTTCGCGGTTGGGGATGTCGAAGGTGATCATGTCGCCTTCGCGGACGGCGGCGATGGGGCCTCCGAGTTGGGCTTCGGGGGCTACGTGGCCGACCATCAGGCCGCGGGTGGCTCCGGAGAAGCGGCCGTCGGTGAGGAGGGCGACGGTCTCCGAGAGTTCGGGGATGCCTTTGATCGCTGCGGTAACGGCTAGCATCTCGCGCATGCCGGGGCCGCCGCGGGGGCCTTCGTAGCGGATGACGCAGACGTCGTTGGGGTTGATCTTTCCCGCTTCGACAGCGGCGTGGCAGGCGTCCTCGGAGTTGAATACGCGCGCGGGTCCGGTGTGGTTGAGGCGCTCGTGGCCGGCGACCTTGACGACGCAGCCCTCGGGGGCGAGGTTGCCCTTGAGGATGACCAGGCCGCCAGTGGGCTTGAGCGGGTGGTCGATGGGGTAGATAACGGGCTGCTTGGGCGTCTCGACGGCGTGGACTGCCTCTTCGGCGAGGGTCTTGCCGGTGACGGTAATCTGGCTGCCGTCGATGAGGCCCGCGTCGAGGAGCCGCTTGGCGAGGAGGCGCGATCCACCTGCGTCCTGGTAGTCCTTGGCTGCGTATTTGCCGCCGGGGGAGAGGTCGCAGATGTGCGGGGTGCGGTCGCTGATGGCGTTGAAGTCGTCGATGGTGAAGGGGATGTTGTACTCACGCGCGATGGCGAGCAGGTGCAGGACGGCGTTGGTGCTGCCGCCCGAGGCGCAGGCGGAGACGTAGGCGTTCTCGATGGCCTTGCGGGTGACGATCTTCGAGGGGCGCAGGTCGTTCTTGGCTAGCTCCATGACGAGACGGCCGGCCTCGCGGCTGGCGGCTGCTTTGTCGGCGGACATTGCGGGAACGCCGGTGATCTGGATGGGGGAGATGCCGAGGAACTCGCCGGCCATGGCCATGGTGTTGGCGGTGAACTGGCCGCCGCAGGCTCCGGGGCCGGGACAGGCGGCTGCTTCGAGAGCTTCGAGCTCGTCATCATTGATCTTTCCGGCGGCGTGGGAGCCCATGCCTTCGAAGACCTGAAGGATGGTGATCTCTTTGGTCGTGCCGTCGGGCTGGGGCAGTTTGCCGGGAGCGATGGAGCCGCCGTAGAGCATGAGGCCGGGGATGTCGAGACGGCCAAGCGCCATGATGGCGGCGGGCATGTTCTTGTCGCAGCCGGCGATGCAGATGAGGCCGTCGAAGGAGTTGCCGCGAGCGACGAGTTCGATGGAGTCGGCGATGACCTCGCGGGAGATGAGCGAGGCCTTCATGCCCTCGGTGCCCATGGTGATGCCGTCGGAGATGGTGACGGTGTTGAACTCCATGGGAGTGCCACCGGCCTCGCGGACGCCCTGCTTGACGGCCTCGGCGACCTGGCGGAGATGGAAGTTGCAGGGGCCGATCTCGGTCCAGGTGTTGGCGATGCCGATGATGGGCTTGTGCAGGTCTTCTTTGCTGAAGCCTACGCCGCGCAGGTAGGAACGGGCCGCGGCGCGGGATGGGCCTTCGGTGAGGATTCTCGAGTGCTTCTTGGGGTCGATTTCGTTGCTCACGCTAAATTCCTTATTGAGGTTGTGGATGAAGGCTTGACACCGATTTACACCGATGACACCGATAAAAACGCGTCAGGCTACGTTTGCTTTAGGAGCGGACCAGAAATCCTCGTCGTGTCGCTTTTCAAAGTGGTCGAGGGCATGTTCGTGGCGCAGGGTTAGGCCGATGTCGTCGAGGCCGTTGAGCAGGCAGTATTTGCGGAACGGGTCGATGTCGAAGTGGGCGTGGAAGCCTTCGTCGTCGGTGACGGTTTGTTGTTCGAGGTTGATGGTGAGCTTGTGTTTTGGGTTCGCGGTGGTGCGGGCGAGGAGGGTTTTGACCTCGTCGTCGGTGAGGCGGCAGAGGATGATGCCGTTCTTGCCCGCGTTCGAGAAGAAGATGTCGGCGAAGGTGGGCGCGATGACGGCGCGGAAGCCGTACTGGTTGATGGCCCAGGCGGCGTGCTCGCGGGAGCTGCCGCAGCCGAAGTTTTTCTCGGCGATGAGGATCTCGGCGCCCTTGTGCTCGGGCTTGTTGAGCACGAAGTCAGGGTTGGGCTCGCCGGCGGCGGGGCCGTCCTGGATGCGGCGCCAGTCGTAGAAGAGGAAGTCGCCGTAGCCGGTGCGCTCGATGCGCTTGAGGAACTGCTTGGGGATGATCTGGTCGGTGTCGATGTTCGGCAACGGCAGCGGGGCGGCGGTGGAGGTGAGGATGTTGATGGGGGTCATTAGTTGTTTCCTCCTGCATTCCACTTGCGAATGTCGGTGAAGTGGCCGGTGATGGCGGCGGCGGCGGCCATTTGGGGGCTGACGAGGTGGGTGCGGCCTCCGCGTCCCTGACGGCCTTCAAAGTTGCGGTTGCTGGTGCTGGCGCAGCGCTCGCCGGGGGCGAGGATGTCAGGGTTCATGCCGAGGCACATGCTGCAGCCGGGCTCGCGCCACTCGAAGCCTGCGGTCTTGAAGATGGCATCGAGACCTTCCTGTTCGGCCTGACGCTTGACAGCCTGTGAGCCGGGGACGACCATGGCGCGCACGGTGGTGGCGATGTGGTGGCCCTTCACGACCTTGGCCGCCGCGCGGAGGTCTTCGATGCGGGCGTTGGTGCAGGAGCCGAGGAAAACGGCGTCGACCTTGATGGCTTCGATTGGAGTGCCGGGCTGCAGACCCATGTACTCGAGTGCGCGAGCATAGGATTTTTTGTCGGCCTCGGTGGGGGCGTCTTCGATAGAGGGAACTTTGCCTTCGATGCCGGTGACCATGCCGGGGCTGGTCCCCCAGGAGACGGTTGGAGTGATGGTCGCGGCGTCGATGTGGAGTTCGCGGTCGAAGGTGGCGCCGGAGTCGGTGGGGAGGGTGCGCCAGTGGGCTACAGCCTCGTCCCACGCTGTGCCGGTTGGTGAGAAGCGGCGATCTTTGAGGTAGGCAAAGGTGGTCTCGTCCGGTGCGATCATGCCGGCGCGGGCTCCGGCCTCGATGCTCATGTTGCAGATGGTCATGCGGCCTTCCATGGAGAGCGAGCGGATGGCTGAACCTGCGTACTCGACGGCGTAGCCAGTGGCTCCGTCAGTGCCGATTTTGCCGATGATGTCGAGGATGATGTCCTTGGCAGTGACGCCGAAGGGAAGGTCGCCGTCGACGGTGATGCGGAAGGTCTTTGGCTTGGACTGCGGCAGAGTTTGCGTGGCCATGACGTGCTCGACCTCGCTGGTGCCGATGCCGAACGCGAGGGCGCCGAAAGCTCCGTGGGTGCTGGTGTGGGAGTCTCCGCAGACGATGGTCATGCCGGGCTTGGTGGCTCCGAGCTCGGGCCCGATCATGTGGACGATGCCTTGTGAGGCGTCCTGCACGTCGAAGAATTCGACGCCGAACTCAGCGCAGTTCTTGCGCAGGGCGTTGACCTGATTCGCAGAGATCTGATCGACGATGTGGAGGCGGTCCTCAGCGCTGGTCGTTGGGACGTTGTGATCGACGGTGGCGATGTGGCGGTCGGGGCGGCGCAGCTTGCGGCCGGCCATGCGGAGACCGTCGAAGGCCTGCGGCGACGTGACCTCGTGGACGAGATGAAGGTCGATGTAGAGGATCGTCGGTTCGCCTTCGGGTTCGGCGACGAGGTGTTGCTGCCAGACTTTTTCAAACAAAGTTTTCGGTGCTGTGCTCATGGGTGTGCCTTCTGCTCGGTTTGTGGCTTGGTGAATGTGTTTGCGCCGATGGTGACGGGTGTTATCTGGTGCGGTGTGCCGTCGGGATCGACGAGGATGGCGTTGGTGATCTGTTGAATGACTGTGCTGCCGGATGGTGGCTGCGCAGTCCAGCGAGCGATGCTGTGGGTCAGGGCTGCGGGAATGTGTTCGGGGTCAATGGGATGGTTGGCGAAGACCCACATCGTGTATTCGGCATCAGGCTGGTCGGGGGTTTTGTTGTCCTTGACCCAGTCGATGGCTGCGAAGACGACGAGCGGATGCGGGCTGCCGAGGTCGACCCAGAGGAGTCCGCGTGCGGGACAGAAGCGGTAGACACAGCCGGTGATCGTGACGTAGCGGTTCTCGTCGGCGAGGACCTTGTCGGGCACGGAGAGGAAGTCGAGTGCGGTCTCGGCGAGGGATTTATAGCCGGTCTTCGCGCTGCCCCAGAAGGTCTGAGGAGCGGTGAGGTACTGTGCAAGGAAGGGGCGGAAGTGCGGATCGAGGACGAGCTGGTTTTCCCGGCCATCGGGGGGAGGGGGACTGTATTGCCAGAGCCATTCCACGTTTTCTTTCGGCGGCTTCTTCTCTTTTTTGAGATCGGACAGAGAGATTTGGCCAAACGTCGCCATCGGCGTCAGTATGAGGAGAACGGCGGCGAGTTGGAGATGAAAGCGCATTCGATATGGAGTGGAGCGAGCCTCTTATTTATTCGACGGTGCCGAGCTCTTTGCGGCGGCGATCAGTAGAACGTTGACCAGAGTGAACAGGATCAGTGCCGAGATGACGAGCGGGACAGTTGGCGAACCGTGCAGCCAGCGGTAAAGCATGGCTGCGGTGACGGCGAGGTTCATCAAGACCAGTTTGGTGCGAGGGACCATGGGCTTGCTCATACGGCATGCATTGCCTGACGGCGGTCGATGGATTCTGTCAGGGCCTGATGGACCAGCTTTCCCATCTCCTGCGTGGTGACCGGCGTCTGTCCGGAATCCTGGCCGCGGGCTATGTCGGCGGTGCGGTAGCCTGCGTTGAGGACCGTGTGGACGGCTTGTTCAACAGCGCGGGCGTCCTGCTCGAGGTTGGCGGAGTGGCGAAGGACCATGGCGGCGGTAAGGATCGCGCCCAGGGGGTTCGCCTTGCCTGTTCCGGCGATGTCGGGGGCACTGCCGTGCACGGGCTCGTAGAGATTGACGGCTCCGCCAATGGTGGCTGAGGGGAGCATGCCGAGAGAGCCAGTGATGACGCCGGCTTCGTCGGACAGGATGTCGCCGAAGAGGTTCTCGGTGAGCACAACGTCGAAGTTCCGGGGGATGTTCATGATGTGCATCGCCATGGAGTCGACGAGCTGGTGTTCGAGGGTGACGTCGGGGTAGTCCTTGGCGACCTCGGTGACGGTGGCGCGCCAGAGCTGCGAGACCTCGAGGACGTTGGCCTTGTCGACGGAGGTGACTTTTTTTCGGCGCTTGGCGGCCAGATCGAAGGCTACGCGGGCTACGCGGACAATCTCGGCCTTTGTGTAACGCATGGTGTTGATCGCCTCGTCGTTGTCGCGGTCCCACCAGCGGGGAGCGCCGAAGTAGAGGCCGCCGAGGAGCTCGCGGACGAAGAGGATATCGACGTCTTTCGTGACCTCGGGGCGAAGCGGCGAGCTGGTGGCGAGCGCGGAGTAGGCGATCGACGGGCGCAGGTTGGCGAAGCCGCCGAGTGCCTGGCGGATCTGCAGGAGACCTGCCTCGGGGCGCTTGTCGGGCGGCAGAGCATTGAACTGGTTGTCGCCCACAGCCCCGAGCAGGACGGCGTCGGAGTCGAGCGCAGCGTCGAGCGTCGTGGTGGGTAGAGGGGAGCCGGTTTGCGTGATGGCGACTCCGCCGATGAGGCCCTCGACGAACGTGAAGTCGTGGCCGCCGAGTTCTGCTACCGCGCGGAGAATGTTGGTGGCTTGCTGCGTGACTTCGGGGCCGATGCCGTCGCCGGCCAGGACTGCAATTTTCAAACGCATTGGATCATCCCTTGTAGTTCGAGTGCTCTGCTTCCTGCGGCCAGCTGCGTTTAACGCGTGAGCGTCGGAGTTTTTTCCGGCTGCAGCAGGCTGATGAGGTCTTCGTCGTAGATTTAACTTCTTTCGGTCCGCAAGTTCGGTGAAGCGGACGTAGATTTCGTCAATCTCGTGTTTGGAAAAAGCGTGACCGAGTTCGGCAAGACGGTGCTCCAGCGCGCGCCGCCCGGAGTGCTTACCAAGAACGATGCTGTTTGCGGTGACGCCAACAGAAGCCGGTGTCATGATCTCGTAGGTAAGAGGATTTTCGAGTACGCCGTGTTGGTGGATTCCGCTCTCGTGCGCGAAAGCGTTCTTTCCAACCACCGCTTTGTTGGGCGAGACCTTGTGGTTGACGATCTCTGACAACAACGCGCTGGTGGGGTAAAGCTGAGTGTTCACGATGTTGGAGATGTAGGGCAAAACATCGTGACGAACAAGCAGTGCTGCAGCTACCTCTTCCAAAGCCGCGTTTCCAGCCCGCTCTCCAATGCCGTTCATCGCAACTTCTACCTGTCGTGCGCCGCCTTCAATGCCGGCAAGGGTATTGGCAACCGCAAGCCCGAGATCGTCATGGCAGTGTGTGGAAAAGATCACCCTCTCCATGCCCGGAAGCTGCTTGAGCATGCGGAAGATCGCGGCGTATTCGGACGGTGTGATGTATCCGACGGTGTCTGGAATGTTGATGGTGGTCGCGCCCGCCTGCACCGCGATTGTGACCATGGCGCAAAGGTAGGCGGGGTCGCTGCGCGTGGCGTCCATGGGAGAGAACTCGACATCGTCGACCAGCGAACGCGCAAGACGGACTGATGCTCCGGCGAGGTCGAGAGCCTGATCTCGCGACAGCTTCATCTGGTGTTGAAGATGAATGTCAGAGGAAGAAAGAAACGTGTGGATGCGGTTCAGCGATGCTGGTTCGACCGCGCGAGCGGCGGACTCGATATCGATCGACTTGGCACGAGCCAGCGCCGCGATACGCACACCTTTAACCTCGGCCGCGATGGTACGGACCGATTCGAAGTCCCCAGTCGATGCGATAGGAAAACCTGCTTCGATGATGTCGACGCCGAGATTGGCAAGCTGGTGCGCAAAGCGCAACTTTTCTGCATGGTGCATGGTGCAGCCGGGCGATTGTTCTCCGTCGCGGAGGGTGGTGTCGAAGAAGACGATCTTGTTTGGATCGACCATAGGCTTTTGTCACTCCCGATCTGGAAACATCATAATGCGGCCTTATGATGGCTACCACATGTATCATAAATTCTAATTAGCGTATTCGATACGCCTAACACTTGCGCGGCGAGGTGAAAATTGGATCTGGTCCAGATGGAGACGTTTCTGGCTGTAGCAGAAGAGCGAAGTTTCTCTCGCGCGGCGGCACGCCTCCATCGTACTCAGCCAGCGGTAAGTCAGGCAATCGCCAAGCTCGAGGGGGAACTTGGCGAGGTGCTGTTTGAGCGGTCATCGCGTGACGGGACGCTGACCGATGCCGGTGAGGTGCTGCGGGAGTATGCGGCTAAACTGCTGAATCTGCGAACCGAGGCGGAAGGGGCTCTGACGGAGCTGCGATCGCTACACCGGGGCAGGCTGAACCTGGCTGCGAATGAGTACACCTGCCTGTATCTGTTGCCCTTGCTGGATGAGTTTCGACGGCAGAATCCGCGGATCAAGTTGGCGGTACAGCGAAAGCTGGCAAGCCGGATCTCGGACGAGGTGCTGATGCACTCGGTGGAGCTCGGTGTGCTGTCGTTCCGACCAGATGATGCTCAGTTGAAGTCGGCGGTGGTCTACCGGGATGAGTTGGCGTTTGTCGTGAATCCACGACACCCGTTGGCGAAGGAGGGAACGGTTTCGATCCGGCAACTCGGAGCGCAAAACTTCATTGCGCACAACGTATCGTCGCCACAGCGCCAGAAGGTGATCCAGACGTTCCAGCGGCACAAGACTCCATTGCGGATGGGCGTGGAGCTGCCGTCACTTGAGGCGATCAAGCGGTTTGTCGAGATGGGCAATGGCGTGGCATTGGTGCCGGGCCTGACCGTCCAGCCAGAGTTGGAGAGCGGCGCGCTGGTGAAGGTGCAGATTCAAGAGCTGCAGATCGAACGCAAGTTGCGGCTGGTGTACCGGAGGCAGGCAAGCCTTTCGCACGCGGCGCTGGCGTTTCTGAAGATTGTGGAGGCTTATGCGGCGGCACACGGAGACCCGTATTGCTTTCAACCGGAGCGCGGTATTTAGATTTCGTATTTTTTTGACGCATTGGAGAACATTTTGCGCTGGAATCTCGTCTGTACGAGCAGACTTATGCGCTGGAGGAGATCGTCCGGCGCACAAGCGCGAGGTGAAATTTCGATGAACATAAAGATTTTTCGTAAAGCAGGGATGCAGGCGGCCATGCTGGCGCTCTGTACAGGCGCGCTGTGCACCATACCGATGATGGCGCAGGACACAACCCCACCGGGACCTCCGCAGGGCCAGATGGGTCGAGGTCGTGGTGGACCGGGCATGGGGAACCAGGTCGAGATGCTGACCAAGAAGCTCAACCTGACGCCCGATCAGGTGACGCAGGTGAAGGCGATCGACGCCGACACGATGAAGCAGATGGATGCCCTGCGGAGCGACACATCGCTGTCACGGGACGACAGGCGGTCAAAGATGATGGATATTCACAAGGCGTCGACAGACAAGATTCGCGCCATCCTCACCGATGATCAGAAGACGAAGTACGACGCACTGCAGGCAGAGATGCAGGAGAAGATGAAAGAGCGGAGACAGGGTGGCGACGCTCCTCCTCCTCCCCCGCAATAACACAAAAACAGGAACACAAAAAAACAAAATCAGGACTGGCGGAGAACAGCCGGAGGGCACATTCCTCCGGCCTTCTTGTGTATGGGTTCCCACTGACGGGGGATTGTGCGGTTACAATGAAGGGACAGTGACTAAGGCGCTCCGTAACAGCGGAAGGCGCGTTGCCTGCGGGACAGCGCACGACGTTACGGACGAATTTGAAGGGATCTAGCGAAGAATGAAGAAGACGATGCTGTTGGGGGCGCTGATGCTGGTGGCGGCTGCCGGATATGCGCAGGAGAGCCGCCAGGACGTGAGCGTTAGCGTCATGGGTTTGTTTGCTCCGCAGGTGAATGGGAATGCAGTACAACTCAATACGACGAGCACGGCCGGTGTCCTGGCCAGTTACCGCTATATGCTGACGCCACATAGCGCACTCGAGCTGAATTACTCGTACGCGCAGAACTCGTATGCCTTTCGGACAAGCTTCCTGCCCAACGGGCGGGTCAATTCGCGGCAGCAGGAGATCACCGGCGCGTATGTCTACAACTTCAGGAGCTTCAGGAACTTCAATCCCTTCCTCGATGCGGGTGTCGGCGGCTTGATCTTTACGCCGATTCGCAACTCTGGAACCAACCTGCTTGATACGAAGCAGAACACCAACGTGGGTGCTCTGTTCGGTGGTGGCGTGGCGTACGAGTTGAGCCCAAGCTTCGACATCAGGGCGGAGTACCGTGGCTTTGTGGTGAAGGCGCCTGACTTCGGGCTGACGAACTTCAAAACCAACCGGTACGAGGTTATCTCGATGCCCGCGCTCGGTGTTGCTTACCACTTCTAGCTAGCGCGTTTTATACAAAAGAGAGCCGGCGACTATGCCGGCTCTTTTGCGTTTGCCGAGATTTACGCTGGGGTCTAGCTTACAGGGTTGCTGGAGGATCTGCCCCAGACAAGTGACAGAACAACAGTAATGGCGAGCAGGGTGAGAATGATAGTCAGCGAAGTAAGAGGGCCGACCTCGAAGTAATGGGCTCCTAGCATCTTGATGGCGGCAAAGGCGAGGATCGCGGCCAGGCCGTAGTGCAGGAAGCGAAGCGTGGCGAGCATGCCGATCAGAAGGAAGTAGAGCGAGCGCAGCCCCATCACCGCCATGATGTTAGACGTGTAGGCGATGAACGGCTGGCGTGTGATGGAGAGGACGGCGGGGATGGAGTCCAGCGCGAAGACGAGGTCGGTGATCTCGATGGCGATCAGCGCGAGGAAGAGGACTGTGAGCATGCGGCGTCCGTCTTCGATGACGAAGAAGTGGTCCTGGCGCAGGCTCACTGGGTGGACTTTGGAGAGCCACTTGATCCAGCGGGGCGTATGGTTGGGGTCCTTCTTGTCTGCCGGGAGGACGAGGCGGATGGAGGCTATCAGCAGGATTCCGGCGAAGAGGTAGCTGACCCACTCGAAGCGGGCGAGCAGGCCGATGCCGGCGGCGATGAAGGCCCCGCGCATAACGATAGCGCCGAGGACTCCCCAGAAGAGCACCTTGGGCTGGTTGGGTTCGGCGATGTTGAAGAGGCGGAAGAGGAGAAGGAAGACGAAGAGGTTGTCGATAGAGAGCGCCTCTTCGATGGCGTAGCCGGCCAGGTATTGGGTGGCTGATTCACCGCCCATCGTACGCAGGATGAAGATGGAGAAGAGCAGGGCAGCGCCGACCCATAGGGTGGTTGCGGCGATCGATGTGGCTCGAATCTTCCCAGGCGGCTGCCGGCGTACGTAGATCAGCTCAATCACAAGCAGCACGATGACAAAGACATGGAAGCCAACCCAGTGGCTCATGGGGGTGGTGGGCATATCTCTGTGATGTTACAGGGACGGTGCGGGATGGAAGTGATTCTGTCGCAGCATCTAGGCCGACGGCGACGGGATGATGGTTTGGACGCTTGGGGAGGTAGCTTGCGTCCAGGATTACTTCGCGCCGAGAACCATCGAGTAGACCGTGAAGACGGCTATCACCAGGAATATCCAGAGCAGCGAGGAGAGGAACAAGCCACGAACCATCTCGCCGACTGGATAGGCGTTGAAGAAGCTGCGGGATTTGAAAAACATAGGTGTTTGCATGTTTGCTTCCTTTCTTATCGGTGAAGCTGAGGATAAGTTGAGGATTTCAGGGCCTTCTATCCCACAAAGGGGGCATTCCATGGCTATTTTGGGTATTCGGAGGTGCCGGGGAGGGCCTCGGAGGCTGGCTGCCGGGTGACAGGATTTGGGGTTGGGCGTAGCATGAGGCCGTGTTGCGCACGTCATTCTCAAGATTCTGAATAGAGGAGAGCGTATGAAGACAGCCTTACGGTTGATGGCTTTTGCGACAGGGCTTCTCGCGGCGCAGGCGGTTATGGCGCAGGCGCCGGCGGGAGCGACGGGACAGTGTAAGGACGGCACGTACACCACCTCGGCCAGCAAGAGCGGCGCGTGTCATGGGCATCAGGGCGTCAAGGAGTGGTTTGCGACCTCTGCTCCGGCTGCCAGCACGGCGAAGTCAACAGCTGCTGCTGCTCCGGCGGCGGCTGCGAGCACGGCGAAAGCTGCCCCTGCGGCAGCGGCTGCTGCTCCCGCTGCTGCTGCTTCGGCGACTACATCCACGACCAAGTCCGCTGCGTCCCATGCTTCGACGGCCACCATGGCGCAGGCACCGGGCGGCGGGCCGGGAATGGTCTGGGTCAACACTGCCACGAACGTCTATCACTGCCCGGGTTCGCAATACTACGGGAAGACCAAAGCTGGGTCTTATATGTCTGAGGCCGATGCGAAGGCCAAGGGCGCTCACGCCGACCATAACAAGCCCTGCAGCTAGTAATCCGATTTCGGTAAGTTCGCGGCCAGCACTCCGAAAGGATCTCGTCGCGCAGATGGTCACGTCGCCCCGGTACATGTGCTCGAGTTGCCGTACATCACGTGGTGGGCAGCCCGTTTGCACTAGTACCCCCCCTGTCTACCTTTCGTGCAAAGTATTCAATCTAAAATGTTTAGGTCTGGACTTGTGTTGTTGGCCAGCGGGGAAGTCTCTTGAATCGAGGGTTTTGTGATTTAGGTGGATGCAAAGTATTGAATTCATGAACTTTACTGGATAAGCCTTCTTTTGGAATCGGTTTTGGACTTAGGACTTAAAAAGGAAAACCCCAGCTTTCTGGCCGGGGCTTCTTCTTTCATCTCTATGTTAAGCATAGCAGAATCGGTCAAATGAATCGGCACGTAGATGTTATTGATTTTACTTGGGATATATCGATTGGGGGCTTGACAGGCTCTAATCGAGTTCCGAAGCTAGAAAGGCAACGGCAAAGCAACTGCAACGACAAGAGCTGGCTGGGTGAGGGAATACTTTCCCACCCATGTCGCGGTGAGGCTGCGCCATGGATGGGGCACCCCAGGCTGTTGAAGTGCTTGAAAGGAACGGCAACGGCAAGAACAACGACAAAAAGCAACAGCAGATCCCCTTCGGGGATGACAACCAAAAGACAACGGCAACAACAAAAGCAAGTGCAAGTGCGGGTGTTTTGGCTGGGAATAGGGTTTTTCGGCGGACTCTTATGGGTGCTGATTGATGAGGCGGATCATCTCGAGGATGAGGTCGCCTGAGATTTGGAGTGACTTGGGGGAGATCTTATCGATGGTGTCCTGAGGGGTGTGATGGTAGCCATCCGGCATCTCGTTCGTGTGTGGGCCGTAGTCGATATCGATCATGTCGAGGACTGGCACGCCGCGCTGCTTGAACGGGAGGTGGTCGTCTTCGACCTGGTTGGAGTTCTTGAAGACGTAAGCTGAGTGGCCGGTATTTTTGGCCGCCTGAAGAAGTAAGTCCTCGAGCGCAGGGGTGGAGTTCAGGTCGCGGTCGATGTTGAGGTCTTTATCGGCAATCATGTCGGCGACGATGAAGGCCTTGATTTTGGCAAGGGTGCCATTCTGGGACCACTTGGCGGCGAGATGGCGAGTGCCGTAGAGGGAGTCGGACGCGGACCAGGAACGGATGGCCTCTTCGCCATCGTCGAAGACCAGCCAGACGCTGTAGCCCTCGGGCGGGTGCGCGCGAAGGTAGTTGCCGATCTCCATGAGCAGAGCTGAAGTAGCGGCACCGTCGTTGGCTCCGACGAAGCCGGTGTCCTTGAGCGGGTAGTTGGTCTCGTAGTGGCTGGCCAGAACAATGACGCCGTCTTTCTTGCCCGGATAGCGCACGATGAAGTTGCGCATGGGGAGCAGGCCGGCGGGGGTGCTGGCGGAGAAGCTGTCGACCTCGAAGTTGCCCTTGGCTGCCTCGGCGGTGAAGTGAGACTTGATGAACTCTTCGGCTTTGGCGTGGTCGGGCGAACCGATCCACCGATGGGGAGCCGCATCGAGGTACTGCTTCGTCAGGTCGTAGGCGGCCTGTCCGCTGAAACGGGCAGGGGGCTTTTGGGCGAGGGCGGTTGCGCCAGTGAGCAGTAGGACGAGCAACAGTGACAGCAGGTCCTTCGACTTCGCCGCTTCGCGGTGTTTCCGGGCTTCGCTCAGGATGACATCCTTTTTACTGGGGATGATGTTTTTGTTTGCGATGAGTGGAATCATGCAGGCTTGATCTCTTTATTCTTTCGGCGTGATGGATTGAAGACCCAGGCCACGCCGACGCCCACCATGTAAAGAGCGAGCATGGGGGTCGCAAACAGGCACATGCTGAACGGATCAGGCAGCGGACAGATGATCGCCGCGATGACGAAGATCACCAGGACGGCGTAGCGGATGTGCCGGAGGAGGAACTTTGCATCGACGATGCCGAGGATCGAGAGGAAGAAGATGAGGATCGGCAGTTCGAAGGTGATGCCGAGGCCGAGGATGACCGACAGGAAGAAGTTGGTGTAGTCCTCGATCGTAATGATGGGGTGGAAGCGGCGGCCGAAGTCTCCGATGAGTACCTTGAGGGCGCCGGGAAGCACCCAGTGGTAAGCGAACCAGACGCCTATGAGAAAGAGCGAGACCGTGGCGGTCATGAACGGGACCACGTAGCGCTTCTCGTTGCTGTACATGCCCGGTGAGATGAAGAGCCACACCTGGTAGAGGATGAAGGGCGACGCGAGGATGGCGCCGCCGACCAGCGAGGTCTTCAGGTAGAGATTCAGTCCGTCGGTCGGATGGGTGAAGTTGAGCTGAAGGTTCAGGACGTCCATCGGATGCTGGACGATGCCGTATAACCGTTCGTGAAAGATATACGCTACGGCGAAGCCAATGAGCAGAAAGATGACGGCGCGGATGAGTCGCTTGCGGAGCTCGTCGAGGTGCTCCATCAGGCTCATGCCTGGGAGTTCTGCTCGGTCGGTGACAGCGGCGCGGGCCCGGTCGACTAAATCAGCCATGGAGCGACGCCTCGGTCGTGCTTGGTTCTATGTCGTGCGTCTGATGGCGGTCCGGTTTCTGTTGCAGGGCGAACTCCTCGGTCGAGACAGGTGTGTTGAGCTCCGGATCGGGCACATGCGGCACCGAATCGAATGCATGTGAGACGGAGGAGCGGGCCTCGGGTAACCCGGTAGACGGCGGCATCATATTGAGTTCGCCGGAGTTTGCGATGGGCAGGGGCTCGGTTGCCGCCTCGGAAGGCTGAAAAGAGGGTGTGGTCTCGATCTCTTCGACAGCGGCCGGAGCGTGACGGCTGGCTCGGTGTTTGCGATGGTGTTTTCGGTTCCGTCGGTGATGGCCGGGGTTACGGGAGCGGCTGCCTCCATGGCGGCGATCTTCTTCTGTTGATCGGCCTGTTCGGCCATGCGGAGCTCGTCTTCCATCTGCATGCGGAACTCGTTGGAGGCACGGCGGAACTCGCCCATGAGCTTGCCCAGTTGACGCGCGAGTTCGGGCAGCTTCTTCGGGCCGAAGAGAAGGAGGGCGAGGATAAATATTACGGCGCTATCGCCGAGGCTCGGCATACTTGTAACCCATCATAAATGGCTTACGCTCCAACTGAACAGATCGGATGTTGCTGGTTGACGTTGTTGTAAAATCAATGGTGTAGAGCTGTAGCACTGATACGCGGAAATGGGACGAAAAGATGCACCTTCCGGGGGCGGGTCGTCGTCCAATGAGTTAGAAGCGGCAGATATGGCCGTGAGTAAGGGTTGCAACATCCCCGTGGATTGGGTGATACGTCACAGCGAATCCTCTGCAACCGCGCAGTTCATGCTTTCAACATCCCCGTCTTAGAGGCGAAGGCTTTGCCCACGACCTTATGAGACTGAAGGCGGAGTACTTTGATCGGTTTACTGGATGAGGTCACGGCAACGGCCGTGGCAGAGACTGTTGCAGATTCGTGTTCCCTGGATAACTACCTGTCCCAGCCGGACCATACCATGGATGCCCGCATCGCAGCCGCGCGCGAGATTCTTGGCAAGGATGTCGTCCTGCTCGGCCACCACTATCAGCGCGATGAGGTGATTCGGTTTGCTGACTACACCGGCGACAGCTACAAGCTGAGCAAAGTTGCCTCCGAGACGGACTCGAAGTACATGATCTTCTGCGGCGTGCACTTTATGGCCGAGACTGCCGATGTGCTCGCTAAGCCATGGCAGCAGGTGATTTTGCCTGATTTGAATGCCGGCTGCTCGATGGCCGACATGGCTGAGATCGGCCAGGTCGAGGACTGCTGGGACTCGCTTGAGCGCGCGGGGCTGACTGGCGATCTGATCCCGCTGACTTATATGAACTCAGCAGCAGCCATCAAGGCCTTCTGCGGCGAGCGCGGCGGACTGGTTTGTACCTCGTCGAACGCTCGCGGAGCCTTTGAGTGGGCCTTTGCGCGTGCGGGCAAGATCTTATTTCTTCCCGACCAGCACCTTGGGCGCAACACCGCCTTCGCTATGGGCATTCCTTTGAGCGAGATGGTCGTTTGGGATCCGTACCAGATCAACGGCGGCGTGAGCCCTGATCGCCTGAAGGCCGCGAAGGTCATCCTTTGGAAGGGACATTGCTCGGTGCATCAGCGTTTTCTGCCCGAGCACGTGGATCGCGTCCGCGCGAACTATCCGGGGATGCAGGTGATCGTGCATCCAGAGTGCCGCTGGGAGGTCTGCCAGAAGGCTGACGCTATCGGCTCGACCGAGCGCATCATCGAGGTCATCGAGAAGGCTCCCGAAGGCTCGAGCTTTGCTGTCGGCACGGAGATCCACCTGGTCAACCGGATGGCGAAGCGGTTCGCTCCGCTGGGCAAAAAAGTCATCACGTTGGACGACGCCGGATGCCTGTGCACGACGATGTATCGCATCTCGCCGCAACATCTTGCATGGGCGCTCGAAAATCTGGTCGAAAACAGGGTTGTGAATCGCATCCATGTGGACGATGATGTGAAGCACTGGGCGAAGGTGGCCCTCGATCGCATGCTGGAGATACGGGTGTGAGCAAGACGTTTACCTTGAACGAAGCGCAGACGCTGCTGCCGGTTGTGGAAGCCCTGTTACGCAAGGGGCAGGCGGCTGGTGAACGCGCTGGCGAACTCGAGGCAGAGATGCAGGCGTTGAGCCAGCGGATCTTCCTCTTCGGCGGGACGCACGTGAACGTCGCCGTCGCCGCCCGCCGTAAGGCCGAGTGCGACAAAGCCGTGCAGGAGGCAAAAGACACGCTGGCCGAGATCGAGGCCATCGGTGTGCAGATCAAGGACTTCGAGCAAGGGCTGCTGGACTTTCCCTGCATCATCGAGGGAAAGACGGTGCTTTTGTGCTGGAAGCTGGGTGAGAAGGAGATTGGCTTCTGGCACTCTCCGGAGGATGGCTTCGCCGGACGCAAACCGCTGGACTCCCGCTTCGGTAAGACAGAACGCGAGCGGTTGAACTAGGGTGGTCGCTAATAGTTCTCAGACAAGAATAGCCTGTGGATAACTAAATTTATCAAACAATAATTTTTATCAAACTTTTGGACTATACTTTCGGCAGTGGTGAATGAGTCCAAATCGTTTCGCGAGCTCTGCCAGGAGAACGGCATCGCCGTTACGCACCAGCGGCAGGTGCTCTACGAAGTGATGAAGTCGATGCATGGCCATCCGAGTCCGGAAGAGGTCTATGCGCGGGTGAAGAAGAAGGTCCCGGCTATCTCGCTGGCGACCGTTTACAAAAACATCCATCTGTTTGTGGAGAGCGGCGTGTTTCGCAAGATGAGCATGCATCACGGCTCCGTCCGCGTTGAGATGAACGATGAGCCGCATCACCACATGGTCTGTTCCAAATGCAGTGCTATTTCCGACATCGGAGAGAAGGAACTGGGCCTGGCCCCGAAACGCGACCGTCTCGCTGACGGATTTCTCGTCGAGCGGTATTCCGTTGATGTCATCGGAGTGTGTGCGAAGTGTCAGAAGGCTTCGGTCTGATTGCTAATAACAGGGTGAAGGGTTGCCAAGGCAATCGGACATAAGATTGAAGATGATCGTGAAGAAGGAAGAGTTAGTCACGATATAACTCCTATTATTAATTTCAAACTATACAGAAATGGCCTGTGTTTACAGGCCGTTTATCTTTTCATAGGTAGTTTCAATGTGTTACGATTGGAGATGTAACTTAAATCGATTTTAGTCGTTTTCTAGTGCCTGACTAACTGCATTTCATCTCACTACAGGGAGCTACCTTCATGTTGCAAATTGGCGAAAAATTTCCTAACTACAGCGTTACTGCCACCATCTCCACCGACAAGGATGAGGCCAAGGCATTCACCACCATCACTGAAGAGTCCTATCCCGGCAAGTGGAAGGTGTACTTCTTTTGGCCCAAGGACTTCACCTTCGTCTGCCCGACCGAGATCGCAGCCTTCGGAAAGTTGAACAGCGAGTTTGCGGATCGCGACTGCCAGATCCTCGGCGGCAGCACGGACAACGAGTACGTTCATGCAGCATGGCGCACGCATCACGCTGACCTCAAGGACCTGCCGTTCCCCATGCTCTCCGACATCAAGCACGATCTCTGCGGACAACTCGGCGTCCTCGATGAGAAGGCCGGAGTTGCTCAGCGTGCTACCTTCATCGTCGATCCGGATAACATCATCCGCTTCATCTACGTCACCGACCTCTCGGTAGGTCGCAATCCGCAGGAGGTTCTGCGCGTGCTCGATGCGCTCCAGACCGATGAGCTCTGCCCCTGCAACTGGCAGAAGGGCGAAGCGACCCTGGCGTAGTTTTTCTTCTGGCAAGGGCGTGGCTGCTGTGGCGGCTGCGCCCTTTTTTCATAGACGAATTTTTGAATCACGAAAGGATGAAACTTCGAGATGGCATTGGAAGATCTGATCGGCGGTCTGCCCGCCTATGCAAAAGACTTGAAACTCAACTATTCATCCCTGGTCAGACAGAACACAGAGTTGACCCCGCAGCAGCTATGGGGCACGGTCGTTGCCACTGCCATTGCAACGCGCAATCCGGAACTCACAGCAGCCGTCATCGCCGAGTCTGAGGCAAACGGCCTCAACGCGGGTGCGCTCGATGCTGCAAAGGCAGCAGCAGCCATCATGGGGATGAACAACGTCTACTACCGCTTTCATCACCTGACCTCGAACGAGAAGTATGCGACGCTGCCGGCGCGGTTGCGCATGAACGCGCTGCGCGGACACTCGGTGGATCACGTGGACTTCGAGCTGTGGTGCCTTGCCGTGAGCGCAGTGAACGCCTGCGGCAAGTGTGTCGATTCGCACGAACAAGTGTTGCGGCAGAAGGGCGCGACCGAAGAGCTGATCAATGCAGCGATTCGCGTGACTTCGGTGATCCATGCCATCGGCGTCGTGCTGGACTCGGAAAAAGCTTCGCCAACTTCAGCGGCATAATCACGCATTTACGCAGCAAGGAAAAAGCGCGGATTGCAGCCCGCGCTTTTCTTTATTTGGGTTGAGATTTAGGTTGGTCTGGATTCGGGTGGACTGCAGCCGGCGATCCTTGCTCGGGCTTTTTGCCGGGGTTCCAGTCCGGCTTCCAGTTCGTGTCGGCGAGCCAGCGGACAGGGCCGGCCATCGATGCGATCGCTTTGGTCATGTGCGCGAAATCGATGGTGCGGATCTCGTCGGAGGGTTGGTGGTAATCCTTGTGGAGACCGAAGCTTGAGACGGTATGGGCGATGATGCCCTGGCGCGCGAGAGCGTAGTTGTCGGAGCGCTGGAAGAACTGTTCTTTTGGGTGAGGATCGTTGACCAGGTGAGCGCCATGCTTCGCCAGTTCAGGTCCAAGGTTGGAGCGGTCGAAGCCAGTGAGCCAGAGAGTTCCGGCGGGAACAGCAGGGTCAGGGCGGCCGATCATCTCAAACTCGAGGTTGGCGACGATGCTGCTCAGCGGCACCGGTGGGTGCTGGAGAAACGCCCGGTTGCCAAAGCCGCCAATCTCCTCCGAGCCAAAAAGCGCGAAGACGATGGTGCGGTGAGGGCGCTGGCCAGTGGCGAGAAGACGCGCAAGGGCGAGCACCGCCGTGGTGCCGGATGCGTCGTCATCCGCTCCGTTGTAAATGGTGTCGCCATCGACGGCAGGGCCGATGCCAAGGTGGTCGAGGTGTGCGGTCAGCAGGACGACTTCGTTCGGCAAGGTCGTTCCGCGCAGGATGCCGATGGCATTCCACGTCTCCTTGCGCGGCGTGTCTTCGTACTTGGAGATCCGCTGCTGCAGCCGCGAGGGCAGCGGGTTGGGCAAGGTCGTCTTCTGCAGAAAGGTGCCGTTGTCGCCGCCGGGCTCAAGGCCGAGCGACTGAAACTGTGCGGCAGCGAAGAGCGCGGCGAGGTGCTCATCGCGGGTGGCGGAGCCTCGGCCATGAAGCTCGTCGCTGGCGAGAAAGTCCATGTCGGCGCGAACCTCGCGTTCCAGGGCGGTCTGGGAGGATGCCGTTTTTGAGGCGGAAGAGTCGAACGAGTGAGTCTCAGAGGGTAGCGTCTGCGTAAAAAGCAGGGAACAGGCGAACGCGGAGACCGCGAGGGAATGTAGAGGTCTGGATACAGGCATTGCGGAGATTATACGAGACTTGTGATCGAATTTTTACGGGACTCCGCTGGCAGTGACGAAGCTCAGAATGAGAGGATGAAGGTATGACATCAGGGGCTCGAGGCATGCGGCTGAGTGTGTGGTTGATGGTGGCCGCAACGCTGGCTCTGACAGGGTGTGGCAACTTTTTCGTTCCTGAGCCTACGAGTGGCAGTGGAGGAGGAGGCGGCGGCGGCAACACGGGGAATCGCGCCTACGTCATCAACGCGTCGTCGAACAACCTCGCTGGATTCACAGTTGGGACGGGAACGTTGACCTCTGTTCCGAACTCGCCGCTGACGCTGGGGTACGCGCCGGCCGCTGCGGTGACGATGCCGGATAACACCTTCCTGTACGTCGCAGGTCCAGGCGCGATCTACGTCTACACGATCAACACGGACGGATCGCTGTCAGCCGCGAGCAGGGGAGCCCAGGTTGCGCTTGTGAACGTCTCCGCGATCGATATCTCGCCGGATGGTAACTGGCTTTTCGCGCTAGACCTGAGTACGACGGCTGTCGACCAGTTCAGCATCAACAGATCGACGGGTGCGCTGAGTGCGGTTGCCGCGACTCCTTACACGGTAACCAGTGGGACGGTGCTGCCCAAGGCGATACGTGTGGCGCCCAATGGGGGGCTGGTATTCGCTGCTCTCGGCACTGGTGGCGACGTCGTCTTTACCTTCAATACGACGAGCGGCGTGTTGGCGCTCAGCCAGACGCTTCCGCCTGTTTCGGCAACGACCAGCGACAACGCACTTGCCGTCGACAGCACGACCAGCTTCCTCTACATCGCCCGCAGCGGTACAAACGGGGGTGTGGCGGTCTACGGCATCGGCGCCGGGGGGGCGCTCAATTCGGTAGCAGGATCACCGTTTGCGGCAGGGAACCGGCCCATCTCGTTGGTCATCGAGAAGACGGGATCGTTCCTCTATGCAGCCAACCAGGTAGACGGGACGATCTCTGGCTACACCATCGGAACCGGAGGCGTGTTGTCAGCGTTGAACGGCTCCCCTTATGCGAGCGGCACGCAGGTCGGCTCGCTCGGCGAGGATAGTACCGGCAAATATATTCTGGCGGCGGCCTTTGGAGGATCGCCCGATCTGTCGATGTACGGCTTTGATGCCGCCATACCCGGCAAGCTCAATCTGGTAACGAGCGCTGCAACCGGCACTGCTCCGACGGGCGCCATCGGCGTCGCATTGACCCACTAACGGCCTTCGCTCAGGTGTCGGTTCAGATTCCCGTCGGGTGCTGAATTTGGGGACGACGTTCCGTTACGCCGTTTCCCCGTAATATTGAAATAGAGCGCATCACCGGCGGCGGAGTTTTACGGTTATCTTTTCCTTTCTGCGACAAATCGGTTCACGGCGAAATCTATCGAGGCTTGCTTGCGCGGCGGCGATCTCGGCGGCCCTGCTCGCAAGCGGCTGCTCTCGGCTGCGGCCCAAACCTCCTGTGCAATACGTCTACGTCACGGCGAAGCAGACGTTTCTGCGCGACCGTGTGGCCGCAGTCTCCAACCGCACCGGTACCGTTCAAAACGGCGACAAGCTGCAGGTGCTTGAGCATGGGCGCCGATTCCTCCGTGTGCAGACCGAGAAGGGCGAACAAGGCTGGATCGACGAGAAGGCTGTCGCCACGCAGGAAATTTTCGACCGGTTCGAAGCTCTGAAGGAAGAGCACAAGGCCGATCCGACCGTAGCCTCTGCCGTCGTGCGCGATGAGGTCTACATGCACTCCAAGCCTGGCCGCGAGACCGAACGCTTCTTCCGCCTGTCGGAGGGCGAGAAGCTGAAGCTGCTGGCCCGCGCCACGCTGCCCAAGCCCATACCGCCGGGGATGCGTCCTGTTAAACCCGTGGCTCCTGCTCCAGCCAAAGCTCCAAACGCTGCTTCACCGAAGACGACCGCGGCCGCACCTGCAACTCCTGCCGTTGAGGAGCCCCCCGCGATGGAAGACTGGTGGCTGGTGCGCGACTCCAAGGGTGACACGGGCTGGCTGCTGAGCCGCATGATGGACGTCGATGCGCCGGACGCTCTGACGCGCTACTCCGAGGGCCAGCGCATGATCGGAGCCTATGTCCTCACGACGGTCAACGATCCCGAGGCCGAGCAGGAGAACAAAGACATCCCGGTGTACGTCACCGTCCTCGGCCCCTATAAGGCCGGTCTGCCCTACGACTTCGACCAGGTGCGCGTCTTTACCTGGAACGTCAAGAAGCACCGCTACGAGACCGCCTTCCGCGAGCACAACATCGAAGGCTATTTGCCGGTTGACGTGAAGATGGCGAAGGATCCGTACGGCAAGTCGCCCACGGCCACGATACCTGCCCCGACCTTCAGCTACCGGGTGCTCTCTGACGACGCCGGGCCGGTGATTCCTGACCCCGTGACCGGAGCCATCGTACCGGGCAAGACGGTCGAGAAGACTTACCGGCTGGAGGGGAATCTCGTCCGCCGGATTCTTCAGCCGGGCACGCAAGCCCCGGGCGAGGCCCACGTGGAGCCAGTGAGCGAAAAGAAGAAGGCCGCAAAGGCTGCCAAAGAAGCGAAGAGCAAGAAGAAGCACTAACTTCACTACCCAACGCTCATAACTCAGCGCTTACTTGTAGAACGCCGCAATCGCATCGACGACCGTCTGCTGCTCGTCGTCGCGCAGCTCCGGATACATCGGCAGCGCCAGCACCTCTGCGGCCGCAGCTTCGCTCGCCGGGAAGTCTCCCGCCTTGTAGCCGAGACCGGCCAGACTGGTCTGCAGATGCAGGGGAAGGGGATAGTAGATCTCGCTGCCTATCCTCCGTTCGGTGAGATATTGACGAAGCGCATCGCGCCGCGGGACACGAATGACGTACTGGTGGAAGACATGTCCGGCACGCGGGTCGGTGATGGGCAGCACGACGCCATCTGCTGTACTCGATGCGGCAAGGCCAGCGGCGCGGAAGAGCTCGTCATAACGTGCAGCACGAACACGGCGCTCCTGATTCCATCCGGGCAGATACCGCAGTTTGACCTCAAGAATAGCCGCCTGTAGCGAATCAAGCCGGGAGTTCCACCCGACCTCTTCGTGATAGTAGCGCTGGCGCATGCCATGGGCACGCAGAATCCGCGCATGATCGTCGAACTCAGCCAATGGAGTTGCGAGAAGACCCGCATCCCCAAACGCGCTGAGATTTTTGGTGGGATAGAAGCTGAATGCTGCCAGATCACCCAGCGCACCGGCGTGAATTCCGTTCCACGTTGCTCCAAAGGCCTGTGCGGCGTCTTCAATCAGCAAAAGCCCGTGCCGGTGCTTCAGGGCGGCGAATGCATCCCAGTCAGCGCACTGGCCGTAGAGATGCACGGGCATGACCGCTTTCACCCTCGAGCCGGTATGAGTGCGCAGAACCTCTTCCACTGCATCAGCGGATAAGTTGAATGTGGCTGGATCGATATCGGCCAGCAGCGGCTGCGCCCCGCAGCGCAGGATGGCGCTGACCGTCGCGAAGAAGCTGAAAGGAGTGGTGATAACAGCGTCGCCGGGGCCAATATTAGCGGCGGCCATGGCCAGCCAGAGAGCATCCGTACCGCTGGCGCAGCCGATTCCATGGGGCACCGCACAGGCCTTTGCCGCTGCCTTTTCAAAGCTTTCTACCTGGGGGCCAAGGATGAATCGCTGCGAATCGCAGACATTTTCGATGGCTTCGAGAATTTCTTTCCGGATTCCAGCGAACTGTCGGGAGAAATCCAGCATCTGAACGGGTTGCGAGTTCTCTGGCACAACTGTCATGGTATATCGCTGTTCGCCGGATGGCGCTGCGTCATTCGGGATTCGGGCCACGTCTAATCGTGTAGGGTGACCATCGTTGTTCCTGACGGACACGCTGGTTGAAAATTGTGATGGATGCTCGTATTGTTTACGTCTTGGCCCCTGACGTTGCGGCACTCCGGGCCTGGACTCGCTGAGTCGATGCAATACGGCGGGACATTTACGTGAAGGATTTTTCAAACAAAAGGAGATCGGCACCATGGAATCAAAGCCGGCACAGAACATTCAGGACACCTTTCTCAACACAGTGCGGAAAGACAAGAGTCCGATTACGATCTATCTCGTTAGCGGTGTTAAACTTACGGGCAAGATTCGTTCCTTCGATAAATACTCTGTGCTGTTGGAAAACAACAGCCAGGAGCAGCTGATCTTCAAACATGCCATCTCGACGGTCGTCAGCGGACGCGCGGCAACTCATCCCGGCTTACCTTCCTCTGAGCCGAGAGTTGAAGCGCGGGTCCCCGGCACGCATCCTGTTGCAGCGGCAGCTCCAGTGCCTGCGCAGTCGGAACCTACCGGAACACAAGGCCGCTAACCGGGTGAAGGCCGCTTGTACGGTGGAAGCCGTTAGCTGGACGAAATGACCACCAACCGCGTGAAGCCAGTGGTGAAGCGGAGCCTCGTTAACGCGCAGGCCGCCGCCGCTGCAGCTCAGGACGAAAGCTTCCATGCCAGAAGACAAAGTGCCGAGCAAGCCGTCCTGGTCGCTGTAGAGTTTACCGGCCATCGACGGAAGCCGACCTCTGCGGCGAGTCTCGCGCGCAAAGCTGCCGCCGTTACGACCGGGACCATCGAGCTCGACATCCATCTCGATGAGCCCGCTGTCCGCCAGTCAGCCGAGCCGGATCACGCCGATCTCGACTTCGAAGCATCCCTGGCCGAGTTTGAAGAGCTGGCCCGCAGCGCCGGAGCCGAAGTCGCAGCCACCCTCGTCCAAAAGAGAGCCAGGCCCGACCCCGCAACGCTGGTAGGCGGCGGAAAACTCGAGGAGATACAAGGCGTCGTAGGATCGACCAACGCCGACCTCGTCCTCTTCGACCACGACCTCACCCCGTCGCAGTTACGCAATCTCGAGGGAAAACTGGCCTGCCGCGTCATCGACCGGACCCAGCTCATCCTCGACATCTTCGCTCGCCACGCCCGCACCCGCGAGGGTCAGCTCCAGGTCGAGCTAGCCCAGCTCGAATACCAGCTCCCACGCCTCGCTGGCCGGGGCAAGGCCATGAGCCAGCTCGGCGGCGGCATCGGCACCCGAGGTCCCGGCGAAACCCAGCTCGAGACCGACCGCCGCAAGATCAACCTCCGTATCGACCACGTCAAAGAACAGCTCGAGTCCGTGCGCCGCATCCGCCGCCAGCAACGCCAACGCCGCGAGGCTGTCCCCGTCCCGGTCGTCGCGCTCGTCGGCTACACCAACGCCGGCAAAAGCACCCTCTTCAACGCCCTCACCGAGGCTGGCGTCCTCGAATCCTCCCGCATGTTCGCCACCCTCGACCCCAAGCTCAGGCAGTTGCAGCTCCCCTCACGCCGCAAAGTCCTCCTCTCCGACACCGTCGGCTTCATCCGCAACCTGCCGCACACGCTCGTAACCAGTTTCCGCGCCACGCTCGAAGAGGTCGAACGCGCCGAACTCCTGCTCCACGTCCGCGACGCCTCAAGCCCCATGGTCGACGAGCAAAAACTCCAGGTGGAGCGTGTCCTGAGCGAACTCGAAGTCACTGGCAAACCCGTCATCGAAGTCCTCAACAAAGTCGATCTGCTGCCGCCCGAAGAGAGAGCGATTCTGGCCGCAACCAAAGGCCCCACCCGAGTTGCAGTCTCAGGACTCAAGAAGCTTGGCCTACAGGAATTACTCGCCGCAATCGACGCCGCTCTGGTGGCCGATCCGCTGATCGAGATGAACTTCCGTCTACCCCAGTCTGAAGGAGCAGTCATGGCCGCCCTCGAGGCCGGAGCCATCGTCGAAGACAAGCGCTTCGAAGGCAACCTTGCCTACATGACCGCACGCGGGCCAGCCTCCCTCCTCAACCGCTTCCGGAGGTTCCAGAACCGTGCTTAGGTTGCTCCCAGTGCTGAACCAGAACTGTGGAGAATCGCGCCTCACTGCGCCAACGGCGCTTTCTATACCAGCATGGGGCGAAGCCCCATGTAAGAATGCGGTAGAAGCAAAAGGGCTGAAAGCCCGATCTATGCGCCTGTTTTTCCCGCGGGAAAAGCTCCCTTAACTAGCATAGGCCGCCTGATGGGGAGCGGAGGTGGTGTCCCCGATCACGCGACCTATGTGACCCAGATAATAGGGTCCGGGTGGTACCTATAAGTTTAGTCCTTTGGTAACGGAAATCAAAGAGCCAGTGTGCTAAAAATTGCATGTCCGAAAATCGCTCTAAAAGTGCGATTATCGAATGAAAAAGGTTTGACACTCGCGCAAACGCTTTGCTAAAACTAGATGTACCGCAAACTTTACGACTGGCCTCACCTCGCGTTTCGAATGAACAAAATAGCTGTGCGGAACAGCTGACAGGACTCCTGAGCGGCCACGGCCGACCCCCTTCATGGATCAGATACTGAATCAACTCGGTGGACTTGTGCTCGGCTCTGTGCCGACCATGATTCTTTTCATTTTGCTTGTCATCGCCTACGGCTTCCTGGTTCGCCGTCCTCTTGATCGCATTCTCTCCGAGCGTCATGCACGTACCGCAGGAGCCATGGAACAGGCCCGCGGCGCCATCGCCTCCGCCGAGGCTGAGACAACCGCCTACGAAGACAAGCTCCGCGCCGCCCGCGCCGAGATCTACGCCGCCCGCGAAAAGCTCCTCAAGCAGTGGAATGACGAGCGCGACGCCGCACTCGAGCAGGTCCGCAACTCCACGAAAGAGCGTGTTCTCACCGCCCGTCTGGAGCTCGAGCAGAGCGCGTCCGACGCTCGCAAGCAGATCGAAGGCCAGAGCGACGAACTGAGCGCTCGCATCCTCAATGCAGTCCTCCCGGCAAGCGTCGCCGCAACGGAGGTTGCACAGTGAATCTCTCCCCTATGAAAAAGCTCTTTGCTGGTCTCGCACTGGCTGCCATTTTGTTTGCTCCGGCCTGCCGCCTTCACGCGCAGGAGCCAACCGCTCCCGTCGCGACAGTGGATAACGGCGGCAAGAGCACCCCCGAGGCGCAGTCGCCCGAAAAGAACAAGCAGGAAGAGGATGCGAACGACGCCTACCGCAAATCGGCGACGGTAAGAACTCTCGGCGCGAAGCTCGGCCTCAATCCGGATCAGGCTGCCACCACCTTCACCGTTCTGAACTTCGTCGTGCTCGTTGCGCTCGTCGGCTGGTTCCTCCTCAAGACCCTCCCCAAGGCCTTCCGTAATCGCAACACCGCAATCCAGAAGCACCTCGTCGAAGCCCGCACTGCGACGGAAGAAGCGAACGTTCGACTCACCAGCGTGGAAGCCCGCCTGAGCAAGCTGGACGAGCAGATCGCAGCCCTCCGCACCCAGTCCGAGAAGGACGCGGCCAACGACGCGCAGCGCATCAAGGCCAGCGTTGAGGAGGAGAAGCAGCGCATCCTCGCCGCAGCCGAGCAGGAGATCGCCGCCGCCAGCTCCAACGCGCAGCGCCAGCTCCAGCAGTACGCCGCGAACCTCGCCATCGAGCAGGCCGCCCGCAAACTGGTCGTTTCGGCTGAGACCGACCGCCTCCTCGTGCAGGACTTCGCCCGCCGCCTCACCGGCAACGACGCCAAGGAAGGACACAACTAATGTCAGTCCTCGCGCTTCGTTACGCCCATGCCTTCGCCTCGGTGACATCGTCGAAGAATCTCGACACCAACGCCGTCCAGCAGCAGCTCAACGACTTCAACGACACTCTCGCCGAAAGCCGCGCTCTGCGTGAGGTCCTCGGCAATCCCGCGATTCCCTCCGACGAGAAGCTCAAGGTCATCGACGCCATCGCCGCGCGCGTCAACATGCTCCCTCAGGTTCGCAACTTCCTGGCCGTCATCATGGACAACCAGCGTCTGGCCGAGTTGAACGAGATCGTCGCGGAGTATCATGCTGTGGTCGACGAGCAGTCCGGCGTAGCCGAGGCCGAGATCACCAGCGCTCACCCCTTGAACGATCAGGACCGCGCCGAGCTTGAGTCGCAAGTCGCCAAACTGGCCGGCGGGCGCGTTCGCACCACCTACCGTCAGGACACAACCCTGCTGGGCGGCGCCGTAGTCCGCATCGGATCGACCGTCTACGACGGCTCCATTCGCGCCCAGTTGCAGCAGTTGAAGCAAAAGCTAGTCAGTGCATAAAAGTTTTCGTTCGCGAGCGATCGCGCTAATTGTTTAGAGATTGAAACGAATCGAGTAGAAGGAAGACATGGCAAAGATCAAGGCAGATGAGATAACCGAGCTGCTCCGCCAGCAGATCGAGAACTACGAGCAGCGCATCCAGGTCGACGAAGTCGGCACCATCATCTCGCTCGGCGACGGTATCGCCCGCGTACACGGCCTCGACAAGGTCATGGCCGGCGAGCTCATTGAATTCCCCCACAACGTTGCCGGCCTCGCCATGAACCTCGACGAAGATCAGGTCGGCGCCGTGCTCCTCGGCGACTACACCGAGCTCAAGGAAGGCGATCAGGTCAAGCGCACCGGCCGCATCATGTCGGTCCCCGTCGGCGAAGCCCTCATCGGCCGCGTCGTCAACGCGCTCGGCCAGCCCATCGACGACAAGGGCCCCCTCAACACCGACAAATATCTCCCAGTCGAGCGCCTCGCTCCCGGCGTCATCGCCCGCCAGTCCGTGCGCGAGCCCATGGCCACCGGCATCAAGGCCATCGACACCATGATCCCCATCGGCCGCGGCCAGCGCGAGCTCCTCATCGGCGACCGCCAGACCGGCAAGACCGCCATCGCGCTCGACACGATCATCAACTCGGCCAAGAACAACCTCATCTGCATCTACTGCGCCGTCGGCCAGAAGCGCTCGTCCGTAGCGCAGGTCGTGCAGACACTCGAAGAGCACGGCGCCATGGCCTACACCATCGTCGTCGCCGCCACTGCCTCCGAGCCCGCGCCGATGCAATACCTCGCGCCCTTCGCCGCAACCGCCATGGGCGAATACTTCCGCGACAACGGCAAGCACGCGCTCGTCATCTACGACGACCTCTCCAAGCACGCCGCCAGCTACCGCGAAATCTCGCTGCTCCTCCGCCGTCCCCCCGGACGCGAAGCCTACCCTGGCGACGTCTTCTATCTCCACTCGCGCCTCCTCGAGCGCAGCTCCAAGCTGTCCGACGAGCTCGGCGGCGGCTCCCTCACCGCGCTGCCCATCATCGAGACCCAGGCAGGCGACGTCTCGGCTTACATTCCGACCAACGTCATCTCCATCACCGACGGCCAGATCTTCCTCGAGACCGACCTCTTCAACTCCGGCGTCCGTCCCGCGGTCAACGTCGGCCTCTCGGTCTCGCGCGTAGGATTCTCGGCAGCCATCAAGGCCACCAAGCAGGTCGGCGCGACTCTCAAGCTCGACCTCGCCCAGTACCGCGAGCTCGCCGCCTTCGCACAGTTCGGCTCCGACCTCGATCCCGTCACGCAGCGTCAGCTCAATCGCGGTCAGCGTCTCACCGAGCTTCTCAAGCAGCCGCAGTTCCAGCCGCTCACTGCGGAAAAGCAGGTAGCCATCATCTTCGCCGGCGTCAACGGCCTGCTCGACGACGTAGCCGTCAGCGACCTCCGCGCCTTCGAGGACGGCCTCTATCCCTACCTCGAATCCTCGGGCACCGTCCTCGCCGATATCGCCGCCAAGAAGGCCATCGACGACGACATCAAGGGCCGCCTCACCCAGGCGATCAAGGACTACAAGGCGGGCTTCCTCGCCCAGCGCAAGGAAAAGCAAGAGGCGGTCGCGGCTAAGTAAACCATGGCAAACGTACTCGATTTACGGCGTCGCATCCGCAGTGTCAAGAACACGCGGCAGATCACCAAGGCCATGAAGATGGTCTCAGCGGCAAGGCTGCGTCGTGCGCAGGAGCGTGCGATGCTGGCCCGCCCCTACGCCCAGATGATCTCCAACGTGCTCGAGTCCCTCGTCCGTCGCACGGATATGTACAACGACCAGACCGGCGACATCATGCATCCCCTGCTGGTCGAGCGCGAGGAGAAGAACGTCCTCGTCGTCGTCATCGCGGGTGACAAAGGCTTTGCCGGCGCCTTCAACTCGAACATCACCAAGGCCGCCCACAACTTCATTAACGAGCGCCGCGCCCATGGGCAGAACGTCGACATCGAGCCCGTCGGACGCAAGGCAATCGGCCTCGTCGGCAAGAAATATCCCGCCGCCGTCTACGAGAAGACGGAAGAGCACTACGACAACGACCTCGCCACGCACTATGAGGTTCTGCGCCACCGTGCCGCGCCGATTGAAGTGACCAGCACGCATCCCGATCTCCTCCACAAGGTCGAGATCGACGAGGTTGCCAAGGTCGCGCACTCCATCATTGAGCGCTACACCCGCGCAGAGATCGACGCCGTTTACCTCGTCTATAACGAGTTCAAGTCCGTCATCGCACAGCGCGTCGTCGTGGAAAAGCTTCTTCCCATCCGCAAGCTCGGCTCACACGAGATCACCGTTGCCGAGGAGATGAGCGAGGAACAGAAAGAAGCTACAGCGAAGGCCGCAGCGACTGCGGGCATCAGCCTCCTGGAGCCCGAGGAGTCCGTCATCGAGTCGGAGGCAAAGAAGTTCGGTACCGCTGAGGTCGATTACATCTACGACCAGGACCCGAGCCGCCTTTTCCGTCACCTCATGCCGCGCTACGTTACCACGCAGATCTTCCACGCGCTTATTGAGAGTGTGGCCTCGGAGCACGCAGCCCGTATGACCGCTATGGACGCGGCCACCAACAACGCCGGAGATATGATCGACGCCCTCTCGCTCACCATGAACCGTGTGCGTCAGGCGGCAATTACCAAGGAAATTATTGAGATTGTGAGTGGCGCAGCCGCTCTGTAACAACTTGTTTTGAAAGGGCGCGGCTTTAGCCGCGCCGCAAGGATGATAAATTCAACGCGACTTTAGTCGCCGAGGGAATGTACCCGAGCCGCAGGATCTGAAGGACAAGAAAAGTTATGGCAGAGAACATCGGAAAAGTAATTTCGATCAGCGGCCCGGCCGTTGACGTTCAATTCGAAGAGGGGAAGATGCCCGCCATCTTCCAGGCCATCCGCATCGTCAGCGAAGGCTTCGACATCCCCACCCCGCTCGACGTCATCGTCGAGGTTCAGCAGCATCTCGGCGAAGGCCGCGTGCGCTGCATCGCCATGGTCGCGACCGAAGGCATGGTTCGCGGCATGAAGGCGATCGATACCGGCGCAGGCATCATGGTTCCCGTAGGTCGCGAGACCCTCGGTCGCGTCTTGAATGTCCTCGGTGAGCCCGTAGACGAACTCGGCCCCGTCAACGCCAAGGTCCACATGCCCATCCACCGGCAGGCCCCCGCATTCGACGAGCAGTCCACGCAGGAAGAGATGTTCGAGACCGGTATCAAGGTCATCGACCTCATCCAGCCCTTCTTGAAGGGCGGCAAGATCGGCCTCTTCGGCGGCGCCGGCGTCGGCAAGACCGTCATCATTCAGGAGCTCATCAATAACGTTGCCAGCCAGCACGGCGGCTTCTCGGTCTTCGCCGGCGTCGGCGAGCGCACCCGCGAAGGCAACGACCTCTGGCACGAGTTCCAGGAGTCCGGCGTTATCGATCTCAAGGACTTCTCCAAGTCCAAGGCCGCACTCATCTACGGCCAGATGACCGAGCCCCCGGGGGCCCGTCTCCGCGTCGCCCTCACAGGCCTCACCGTCGCCGAGCACTTCCGCGACGAAGAGGGTGCGGACACGCTGCTCTTCATCGACAACATCTTCCGCTTCACCCAGGCCGGTTCTGAGGTCTCCACCCTCCTCGGTCGTATGCCCTCCGCCGTAGGCTATCAGCCCAACCTCGCCACCGAGATGGGCGAGTTGCAGGAGCGCATCACCTCCACCAAGAAGGGCTCCATCACCTCCGTGCAGGCCGTCTACGTGCCCGCCGACGACTTGACCGACCCCGCGCCGGCCACGACGTTCGCCCACTTGGACGCCACCACCGTGCTCTCCCGTCCGCTGTCGGAACTCGGCATCTATCCCGCCGTCGATCCTTTGGCCTCCACTTCGCGCATTCTCTCTCCGCGCATCGTCGGCCAGGAACACTACGACGTAGCCCAGGGCGTCAAGAAGATCCTCCAGCGTTACAAGGACCTTCAGGACATCATCGCCATCCTCGGTATCGACGAGCTCTCCGAAGAGGACAAGATCACCGTCGCCCGCGCCCGCAAGGTGCAGCGCTTCCTCTCGCAGCCCTTCCACGTAGCCGAAATCTTCACCGGCATCCCCGGCGCCTACGTCAAGGTCGAAGACACCATCCGCTCCTTCAAGGAGATCATCGAAGGCAAGCACGATGACATCCCCGAGCAGGCCTTCTACCTCAAGGGCGGCATCGAAGACGTAATCGCCGCAGCAGAAAAGATGAAGCAAACCGCGTAATCTTTTGTCAGCGACAAGGCTTCGGCTCTACTCTTGCTGGTGAAGAATTTTGAACGATAAATGGTTTTGCTTGGTTTTGAAGGATGAAGAGTTTTGAATTGATGAAGAGTCTTGAACTGATGAAGAATTTTGAAAGGGCGCGGCTTTAGCCGCGCCGCAGGTACAGCAAGAGAGGGGCTTTAGCCCCAGGTATCAAATCAGTTTTGTTAAGGGCACGGCTTCAGCCGTGCCCAAAGAATCAAGTAAGAAAGGGGCTTCAGCCCCTGAGGTCCCAGATGGCAGAACACCACCAATCCGGACAACTCGCAGTCCGCCTCGTAACCCCGGACCGCATCCTGCTCGACGCCACCGCCGAGGCAGTCGAGCTGCCGTCGATGTCCGGCTATCTCGAAGCTCTCTACGGCCACGCCCCTCTGCTCGCAGAGCTGGGCGCAGGCGAAGTCCGCCTCCACGGCGGCACCTCCGGCGACCAGAAGTTCTTCGTAGCCTGGGGCTTCGTCGAAGTCCTCCCCGAGCGCGTCACCATCCTCGCTGAAACCGCGATGCACCCCAACGAGATCGACGTAGCCGAAGCTCGTCAGGAACTTCAGAAGGCGAGAAGCTCTGGAACGAAGCCGGCGACGACGGCGAAAAGTACGACGAAGCCAACGCCATCACCCGCCAGGCCGAAGAGAAGATCGCCTCAGCCGAAGGCAAGAGCACCTAGCATCCTATTCGGAAACTACAGGGCCGCCTCGAAAGAGGCGGTTTTCTTTTTTGCCGTTGCCGTTGCCCTCGCTGCTGCCATTGCCGTTGCCCTCGCTGCTGTCGTTGCCGTTGCCATTGCTGCTGTCGTTGCGTTGCCATTGCTGTTGTCGTTGCCGTTGCCATTGCTGTTGTCGTTGCCATTGTCGTTGCCGTTGCCATTGCTGTTGTCGTAGCCATTGCTGTTGTCGTTGCCGGAGCGCATCGTGCTTGTCAGTCATCCTGAACGAAGTGAAGAACCCCTGTATTTCTGTCTGTAAGGCCACAGCAATTGAGGGACACAGTGACCTCTCAACCACCGCCTCGCAAGAGGCGGTATAATTTTCCACAGAAATATTTTCAAAACTGCACAATTTCACCTTGGAAAATGTGCAGTTTCCTGTCACGATAGCCACGCAATCCACCACACTTTGTCCACAAAAAACCACCACGAAACACCACTTTTCCAAAACCCCCCCAAAAATCCCAAAAAACAACAAAACCCCGGACGAATCCGGGGTTTTCTGCAAAATAAACTCCAAAAATTACGAAGCTTTTTTCGATTTAGGAGCCGCTGCTTGGGCGAGGTGGAAGCTTTCGATTCGATTTAACACGGGCGCCGGAGCCTAGTCGCAGCAGCCTCAGCAGCCTGCCGCAGCGCATGAATCACAACCCGCAGCATCTCCTCCTCTGGAGCAGGCTTACCCGTCCAGATCTCGAACTGCCGCGCGCCCTGATGCACAAACATCTCAACGCCCGTAATGATAGGGATGTTCTGCTGCCGAGCCGCACGCAGCAACGGCGTCTCCACCGGGTTATAGACCAGATCGAACACCAACTTCGTGTTCAAGTCTTTTGCTTCCAGCAGTTGCGCGCCCTTCTGCCCAGCCATCCCGATCGGCGTCGCATTGATGATCACATCGAAAGCAGTCTTAGCCAACGCCTCCTTCTTGATCGTCTTCGCCCCCGCCTGTTTCGCCAGCTTCGTCGCCGTCTCCGCCGTGCGATTGAGGATAAACACCTCCGCACCTTTATCCCTCAGCCCAAACACCGCAGCCCGCGCGGCCCCGCCAGCACCCAGCACCAGCGCCTTCGCTCCACGCAGCGACATCCGCTTCTCCAGCGGCCCTATGATGCCGGCAACATCCGTATTGAACCCATACAGCTTGCCATCCTGAGCCCGCAGCACCGTATTACAAGCGCCAATCTTGGCCGAAAGAGGATCGGTCTTCTCCAGATGCGCCATGATCTCCTGCTTCAGCGGCATCGTCACACTAAGCCCCTGAATAGGAATCTCCTGCACCAGCTTCAGCAGATCGGCAATTTTGTCGCCTGCAGCGCGAGATAAACCGCATTCACCGTCTCACGCCGAAACGCCGTATTCATCATCACCGGCGAGAGCGAGCTCTTGATCGGATTTCCAGCCACTCCATAAACCTTAGTGGCCGCATCCACCTGATCGATGCGATACGTCTCAATCAGCGTACGAGCGGCAATCTGCCCTGGCCCTGTCTCTTCGCCCGCAGTAGCCGCAGCAAACGTAAACGCACTTCCCGCGCGCACACCAAGCACCCGCGAGATGATACCCGCATCGCCCATGCAGATGCCGATGATGTTGGAGTTATCAGTCATCCGCTCCAAAAAGCGGATCAACGTAACATTGTCAGTAAGCGTCTTGGCCGTAGGCACAATCTTGATGAAGTCAGGCTGAAACGGCGCGATACGCTCGATAGATACCGTCAAGGTCCTTCGTCGCGGAGAAGTCGTGATGGCTGATAATGAGCGCGGCGCCCGCATCGCGAAGCTTCTGCAACTCGCCCTTCTTCAACGATTCCACAGACTCCAGTTCCAGATCGATAAGATGAAATCCCGCACGATGCAGCCTTCGAAAGGATCTCTACCTCGGCAGCAACGGTGCCGGAAAACTTTCCGCCATTGGCTGCGCGTCGACAGGTCGCAATGCCAGTGGCAGCCGTATTATCTACGAAGAAGTGCTTCAGCTTCGGCAAAGCAAGAAGCGGCTTATCGAGATAATCGAGCCTGAATTCGAGGAAGGTAGTTTCCTTTACAGCGACGCTCGCTTTTTCGAGCATCTCGGCAGCCGTGGTGCCGATGATGGCAACACAGACCTTGCCGATACGGGAACGGAGAAACTGGGGGGCTACGTTAGGCACATTCGCTCTCATGTCTACAATCGCGGTATCTTACAGATCCGCGTGATAGGATGCAAATTTTTGTTGAAACAAAAGGACGTTAGCCGATCCCGCAAATGTTGCCCGGGGGCTATTCTCAAAAGCCACAACACCTGATTGTAGACGCTGGAGAGCTGTAAAAGTCACACTAGAAAATGGGAAACGTTTTGATTTTTTCATCTCTAAAATGAATAAGTCGGCGGCTCACGACTGGATGGCGTGATATTGGGAAAAAATATTCTAGATAAAGAAGTTACAGGCATCGAAGTTGTGCGGGCTCGAGGCATGGGAACAGCACGATTGGCTGCGGCACGGATTCAGCGGGCGAACGGTGGCTCTCTAAGGTTTATGGGGGAGATTCGTTAAATCTGGGCTGGACAAAAGAGGACGATCCCGCGTCCGTGGCCGAGAATCGGCATCGTTTTCTGGGGGCAGCAGCTGGTGAAATGGCCGGCAAAGCTGGTTTCATGCTGGTAAATGTGCGTCAGATTCACTCCGCTATAACTCGAGTGATCCGGCAAGAAGACGAGCCCCTGGCTGGCAAGCTTCAGACGGCGGAAGGGAAGGCCGTCCTCGAGGGCGATGGCCTGATGACGAACCTCCCCGGAGTGATGCTCGGAGTCGGCACGGCCGACTGCGTGCCGGTGCTCGTAGCGGATGTGAAGAAGAGGGCCGTGGCAGCCTTCCACGCCGGATGGCGCGGAACAGCCGCACGAATAGTGGAGCACGGAATCGCGAGAATGACCCACGAGTACAGCTCGCAACCCCAGGACCTCATAGCTGCAATAGGGCCTAGCATTGGAGCCTGCTGTTACGCGGTTGGCGAAGAGGTACGGACCGCATTCTCCTCGCAGTTCGATTACGCGGAGGAGCTGTTCCTGTCGGACCGCAAAGCCAGTCCGCCGATCTATGTAGACTTATGGAAGGCAAATCAGCGACAGTTCCTCGCCGCTGGAATCGAGCCGTCAAAGATCACGGTAATCGGCGAATGCACCGCGTGTTCGCGAGACGAGCAGGGAAGACGTCGCTACTTCTCGCATCGTGCAGAGCATGGTGTCGCTGGGCGAATGTTGAACGTAGTAGGAATAGTCCCCGAGTGAAAGACATCTCCCTCACCCGGGGATTCGCCTACTCTGTCTCCGTCTCAGTACTACGCACGTGCGCACGCTGGCGCAGCAACAGCGGCATCACGAAAAGAATCGCGATGACAGTAGTGATCATGCCACCCACAACGACTCGAGCCAGCGGCTGTTGCGCCTGCGCTCCAATACCGTTCGAGAGCGCTGCCGGCAGAAGACCCAGCCCCGCGGCCATGCAGGCCATCACGACGGGACGCATCTCGTCGACACAACCATGCTCAAGGCCCGTGCCGTCGATGCTCTCGCGTTGGGCACGGCGTACGCCGGACATAAAGACAACTGCGCCCAGCGTCGCAACTCCAATCAGCGAAGTGAAGCCGACTGCAGCCGAGATGCTGAACGGCGTATGCGTGATAAAGAGCGACGCCGCTCCGCCCACAGCGGCAAACGGCAGCGTTGCGATGATGATGAAGGCGTCCTTCCAGGTGTTGAACTGGATATAGAGCAGGACAACGATGATCGCCAGCGATATGGGGATGATCACTGCAAGGCGCTTCTGTTCCTTGCGCAAACTGTCGAACTCGCCCGCCCATGTGTAGTCGTAGCCAGTAGGCATCGGAACCGTCTGTTTCAGTTTGGCCTGCAGCTCCGTGATGGTGGTAGAAAGATCTCGCCCGCGAACGCTGAATTAATGGGAATGTAGCGGCGTCCGTCCTCGCGATAGATCATGAAGCTACCCTCGCGAATAGCGACATCCGCGACCTGGCCCAGCGGTATGCGGCTGCCATCGGCAGTCGGGATAAGGATGGCTCGGATGGCGTCAGGACTGCTGCGATTAGCCTCCGGATAGCGCACTGTCAGATCAAATCGACGATCGCCTTGAATGACCTGTGACACCGGCGCTCCACCAATGGCGGCCTGCACCGCAGCGTTGATGTCGCCCGCAAGAATACCGAAGCGCGCCGCCTTCGCGCGATCGATCTGAATGATCAGCGACGGCTGACCACCCACCTTGAAGACGCCCACATCCGCCACACCAGGCACGGACTTCATCGTCTGCTCGATCTTTTCCGCAAGACTTGTGAGCGTATCGAAGTCATCGCCGAAGAGCTTCAACGAGTTCTCGCCTTTCACTCCGGACATCGCCTCTTCCACGTTGTCCTGAATATTCTGCGAGAAGTTCAGCTCAATGCCCGGGAAGCGCGAGAGCCGACGGTTCATCTCATCGATCAACTGGGGCTTGGTCAACCCCCGCCGCCAATCTTCCTGCGGCTTCAGTTGAACCGAGACCTCGATGTTGTTGAAGGTGCTGACGTCGGTTCCATCGTCAGGACGGCCCATCTGCGAGACGGTCTGCGTAACTTCAGGCGACTCGGCAATAACGGCACGCAGTTGGTTGGCAATGTTAGCTGACGTGTCGAAGGAGATGTCCTGCGGCAGCGTGGCACGAATCCAGAGATTCCCCTCTTCGAGCGGTGGCATGAACTCGCCGCCCACCAGAATGAAGCAGAGAACGCCGACAGCCAGCATGGCTGCAGCGCCGATCCACACCAGCGACGTGTGACCCAGCGCATGGTGCAGGGTCTGCTGATATCGCTTACGCAGAAAGCGGCTGAGCCATGTGTAGCCATCGCCGACCTTTTGCTCCGTTGGAGCCGTGATATAGCCAAGCACCGGCGCAAACACCAGCGCAAACATCAGTGCACCTAGAAGAGCAAATCCATACGTCACCGACATCGGCGAGAAAATCACC
>CAVSOH010000012.1:0-167058 GCA_963729555.1 uncultured Acidobacteriaceae bacterium
AAAATCCGCCGAGGGCAACCTCGTGGGGGTTCGACCCCCCCTCCCGGCACCAAGATAATAAAAGACTTATAGGGCAACTGGCCACTCGTTCCAAGTGCCCTTTTTCGTTTTGGTGGTTGTTTTGGTGGTTGTTGGTTTTCTCGCGTTTCCTCCTCTGGCTGTTCGCAGGAGGTGGTGCCGTTTGGTGGCCTGCCCCGCGATTCATCCGCCGAACAACATAACCATATCGGAGCAATATGCTCGTGCCGCTTTGCGGATTCTTACACTGAGTGCAATAAGAGGTTGTCCGCTCCGTCTCATCCCGTTTGCGTTAGCGCGAACCACAAAGCGCACACGAGCTGCGGGAACTTGTGTGTTCAGGGATGTTGGATCTGGATCTTTCGGTCTTCCACTTGACGGGATAGGAGACAGAGGCCATTAAAACTGCCCCCCCCGGAATTTACGAGTGGACAAGGATTTGGGTAGGCCTTTCAGACTGAATTGGCCTGATTACACAAACTGAGAATGGAAACTGCCCCCCTTGGATGGGCAGGCACGAGCGGGAAGCAAATCTCCATGGAAGACCGGGTAGATTTGCGCAGAGTTGTCGGATTGCTCGCAGGTGTTCCCTGGCAGTCGCGCGGCGGAGCGCCGCCATTGATTCAGCTAGTCGAAGTTAGCTTCATCGACAAATGGTGATTGTCCTTCGTCTGGGATGGGGGCCGTGGGCTGGAGTGCTCATTCGGTCCTCCCCAATTGTGCCCAGCGCGTCACGTTGATTGGCGCGGGTATTTGCTGTTTGGGGGCTTGACAGGTTTTTGACGGGGTTGAGGGACTTTGGTCTCGATCCGGTATTAGTTGAGAACTTATAAAAACAACGGTGAGAGCCTTCCACTTCGCAAGGTAAGGCTGCTCATTGCGCTGGTCGGGATGACGATTATGGCGTTTTATCGAGCGAGACTTACAGACCCCGCCGAAGCCACCCATGTTCCCAAACCCGGTTGTGCGAACAATTTATGTGCGTCACCCTTGAGTCCTTCGCTGAATGAGTTCGCGATAGACTCCCCGCAGACTAGACTCTATAGTCTCTCTAAGAGCGCGCCGGGCCTGTGCAAGTGAGTACTTGTTTTGAGGGACCAACGGTATGAGCTTCGATTGCGATGCCTTCATCAGCTACACCCATATCGATAATGTGAGCCTTGTCGACGGAAGCAAAGGATGGATTACGAACCTCCATCGCGCTCTGGAGATTCGGGTAGGACAATTAATGGGTGAGACGCCTGAGATATGGCGTGATCCAAAGCTGGCCGGAAACGATGTTTTTGAAAACACTCTGGTAGAACAGCTCAAACGGGTGGCTGTTCTTATAACGGTGGTGTCGCCGCGCTACGTAAAGTCGGAGTGGACGCGGCGAGAGTTGGTGGAGTTCTGGAAGGCCGCCGAGGCGCAAGGTGGGGTCAAGTTTCACGACAAGGCGCGGATCTTCAAGGTTCTGAAGACACCTATCCCGCGCCAGATGGATCCTCCTGAGTTGCAGCCGCTGTTGGGTTATGAATTTTTTCATATCGATGCGGAGACGGGGCGGGCGCGCGAACTGGATGAGATCTTCGGTACACAGGCGCAAAAAGAGTTTTGGATGAAGCTGGATGATCTGGCGCACGATATTGCTGATCTGCTGGATATATTGCAGGGAGAATCGCTGGAGGGAGTGCCGGGAGCTCAGCCGAGCAGGAAAGAAGCGGTATTTCTGGCTGAGACAACCGCCGATCTGAAGGAGCAACGAGAGGCGATTCGGCGAGACCTGCAACAGCATGGCTATACGGTGCTACCTGCGCAAGGCCTACCTTTGGTGGCATCCGAGATGAAGACGTCGCTTGCAGAGGATTTAGGCCGATGCAGGATGTCTATCCACCCGATAGGGAAAAATTATGGGCTTGTTCCTGAAGGCAGTAGTGTGTCCTTGCTAGAGATTCAGAACGAACTCGCGATCGAGAGAGGCAAGAGCGGAGCATTTGTGCGTCTTCTGTGGATTCCTGCTGGGCTGCAGGTCGAAGACGAGCGGCAGGCAAAACTTATCCAGCAGTTTCGGATGGATCCGAGGATGCAGGGGGAAGCAGACCTGCTGGAGACTTTTTTCGAGGATCTGGAGACAGTTATCCATGATCGGCTCAGAGAAGAGACGCCCAAGATTGCGCAGCAAGATAATAGCTCGGCGATAGCCGATGGATGCCGCCGGCAGATTTACCTTATCTACGATCAGCGGGACGCTGCAGATGCATCGCCTTATGCCGATGTCTTATTCAGCCAGGGGTTTGAGGTTCTTCATCCCATGTGTGAGGGAGACGAAGCGGAGGTTCGGCAATGCCACGAAGAAAATCTGCGTGTTTGCGATGGCGTGTTGATTTTCTTCGGATCCACCAATGAAGGATGGGTTAGGCGGAAGCTAAGAGAGGTGCAGAAGAGCGTCGGGTATGGTCGGACAGGGCCGCTGCCGGCTGTCACGATTGCATGCGTAGGAACGAAGACCGCCGAGAAAGAGCGCTTTCGCACGCATGAGGCTCCAGTGATTTTTCAGAGGGATAGCTTTTCAGCTGACATTCTGTCGACGTTTATTTCACGCCTGAGGTCTTGAGGAGAGTTCTGGGAACCATGTTCAATCCCTTTCCGGGTTTGCGTCCCTTTGAGGCTGATGAAGACCACCTGTTTTTCGGGCGGGAGAAAGAGATCGACGAATCGCTGCGTCGACTTCGCGTCTGCCGGTTTCTGTCGATCATTGGGACTTCAGGGAGTGGCAAATCATCACTGGTGCGATCGGGATTGATTCCCTCGCTCTACGGCGGGTTCATGGTGAACACGAACCCCGGCTGGCGAATCGCGATTATGCGGCCTGGTGAAGATCCTATACGGCATTTGGCAGAAGCTTTGAATTCGCCGGATGTGCTTGGGACTACAGGGGAGTTAGAGACGACAAACAGTGTGCTGCTGGAAGCTACGCTGCGGCGAGGCACACGAGGGCTTGTAGAAGCTGTTCGGCAAGCGAGGATGTTGGGCCAGGATAACCTGCTGATTGTGGTGGATCAGTTTGAAGAGCTGTTTCGTTTCCGGCGAAACAATCAGCTTGAGAACTCCAGGAATGAGGCAGTGGCCTTCGTCAAGATTCTACTTGAGGCTGCCAAGCAAGAAGAGATTCCTATCTACGTTGTCATCACAATGCGTTCCGACTTCATCGGAGACTGCATGGATTTTGCGGGCCTGCCGGAAGCGGTAAACAGCGGCCTGTACCTTGTGCCGCGAATGACTCGTGACGAACTGCGCTCGGCAATTACAGGACCGGTGGCCGTCGGAGGCGGGAGCATCACGCAGAGACTGGTTTTGCGTCTGCTCAATGATTTCGGCGATGAGTATGACCAGCTCCCTATTCTTCAGCATGCTCTTATGCGGACGTGGGACTATTGGGCCCGACGGTCACCGTCGACCGACGCTATTGATATCGAGGATTACGAAACAATTGGAACCTTCCGTCAGGCGCTGTCGATACACGCTGAGGAAGCTTACGAAGAGGCCGGTTCGGAGGATGCGAAGAAGTTAGCCGAGCGGATATATAAAGCGCTGACGGATACCTTTTCCGATCGGCGGGGAATTCGTCGACCGACTTCTGTTGGAGATCTCATCGCTATCTCTGAATCGACCGAGGGAGACGTAATTCGGATTATCGAAATCTTTCGGCGTCCCGGTCGTTCCTTCCTGATGCCGCCCGCTAATGTGCCTTTGGATGATCGATCTGTCATCGATCTGTCTCATGAAAGTCTCATGCGATGCTGGGTGCGGCTTGCCGGCTGGGCCGAGGAGGAGAAGGTCTCTGCCGAGATCTACAATCGTCTCTCCGACGCGGCGACATGGTTTGAAGAGGGCAGGGCAGGACTTTGGCGCAACCCGGAGCTTGAGATAGGGAAGAAGTGGAACCTCGAGACTCGGCCCACTGCAGCCTGGGCTCAACGTTACAATTCGTCCTTTGTCCAGGTGATGGAATTTCTTGACCGCAGCGAGACGGAGTGGCAGCGTCTCAACGACGAGAAGAAAAGGGAGCGGCAGAAGAAGCTCAAGCAGACTCAGTGGGCCGCCGGCATACTTGGCTCGCTTTTTCTGATTGCGCTCGCTCTGGCTTACTTCGCCCGTCAGCAGACGCGTCTAGCGGAGAACAACCTGCAATTGGCTCGAAGGGCAGTGGATGAAAGTCTGTCGTCTGCTGGGCGCGAGGAGGAGCGCGAGGGGGGCGATCTGCCGCAGGTAGAACAATTACGAAAGGAGCTGTTGGATAAGGCGGAAACTTTTTATAGTTTGTTCGCTGGAACGAATTCTACAAATCCAAATCTTCGTAGTGATGAGGCGAAGGCACATTCCCGGCTGGGTGATATCAATCGCCTGATGGGCAAGGACAAAGAAGCTATTCAGGAATACAACAAATCCGTCGATCAGTTTGAATTTCTGGCGAAGCAATATCCTGCGCAACCTGAATTCCGTCGTGCGCTCGCATATTCCCATAACTGGATGGGAGAAACGATTCGTGGCGCGCTGGATAAGAGATCAAATTTGGGTAGTTCTTCCGATGCGGAGAAAGAGTACAGTGAGGCTATTCGTTTGCAGGAAGAGTTGCACAAACAGGAGCCCGCCAATGCTCTTTACCAGCAGGAGCTTGCCCGGACTTACTACAATCGGGGAATCATCCGTTATGGAATGCACGCTGATGAGGGAATGAGATCTGATTTTCGCAAGTCAATCGAATTACTCGAGCCTCTGATTTCTGAGACTCAGGCCGCGGTGGATACAAGCGAAAACCCCGACCCTGCGCAGGACTTGGCGAGGGTCTACAATAACTATGCAAATGTAGTTAGCAGTACGGCCGAAACCACAGAAGCTCAGGGCTTTTACGAGAAGGCGATCGCGCTTGCCGAGCAACTGGTCCAGAAGAGACCGGAGAATCGGGAGTATAAGGTGGAGCTCGCGCAGTACTGCATCAACGAAGCGAGGATGTTGGAGTCCGTCGGTGAGTCTCGCTTGACGGAAGCAAGAAGTGAGCGCGCGCTGAAACTTGTAGAAGATTTGGCGGAGCCAACGCCGTCACTTGCTATAAAGATGGTCCAGGCTCTTCAGTTGAGGGGGCAGTTGCTTCGCCCGCATGATCCTGACGCAGCAAAGGCTTTGACGGATCAGGCCTTTGATCTGCTAAGGGACATCGACGAAAAGAGCGCGAAGAATACTACTCCGTTCAGTGCACTTTATATGAATATTGGAGTGAATTATCTTGAACTCGCTCAGGACGACCTTGCGCGTGGTGACAAAGCAGGCGCGAGAACCACACTTAGTTATCTGACGGCAATACTGTCTCACTTATCGCCAGAGGACAAACAGATACTTATCGAACCTTACCAAAATTTACAGGGGAAACTATCTATCGGGCCGAGTAGACGCTAATACCGATCTCATTTTCCGAGGAGTTTCGAATGCGACTATTAGTTTTCAGGGTATGCCTGCTACTATCTGCCTTCGTGTTCTCCACTGCCGCAGTTGCGGCTCAGGAGCAGCTTGTTCAAACAACTAACATTGATTCGTCCGCTTTGTTGCTACCCGATACCCCTTATTCCATCGCCAAATATCGCGTCTCTTCTATCTTCGATCAGAGTGATTCGATTCACTATCCTGAGACGCTGAGCCTGTATTGGATTCAGACCTCTACCAACCCACCTAAGCCGGCGAAACCCCCCGTTGAAAAGATTAACAGGACCACGATCGACCCCAGCATGGTGGGATACATCGATAATGCGGTTGTTCATTCTGAGGTGCGGGTGCGTTTTGATGCAGCCATGGATGATACGACTCCGGACCGTGCTGAGTTTTTTTATGCGAAGTGCGGCTGCTATGCGTTTCTGCCTTTGAGCACTGGTGCGCAAGACCTTCGGACTCCTGGGCCGGGACCGGGTATTCCGAGAGCCGTCAACTTTCAGCAGCTTTATTTTTATGGGGAGTATTCACCTCATCCTCACTTCTCGCTATTTATGCAGCTTCCTTTTCGCTGGATTCAGGCGCAATCGTTACCCGGTGTAGCGCAGGCTTTTCCTAATGCTGGTGGATTCAGCGATGTACAACTTGGACTTAAATTTGCGGCGCTTGCTTCGCCCCGGCACTACCTTACGTTTCAGTTTCGGGCTTATACACCTACTGGGGATGCCGGGCTAGGGTTGGGGACACATCACTATAGTGTCGAGCCGTCGCTGCTGTATTACCAGCGGCTTACGGAGCGGGCATCTGTGGAGGCTGAGGTGGGTGACACGCATCCGCTGGGCACGTCTTCGGGCGTTCCCACGGTTGGCTCCAGCGGGTTTGCGGGCGACGTGTTCTTCTATGGAGTCGGGCCGAGCTACCAGTTCGTGCGTGATGAGAAGTTTGGTGTGGCGGGTGTCCTTGAGGTTGTTGGATGGAATGTCCGCAGCGGATTTGTCACTTCTAACGGTGCACCGGAGAGTACGTCAGGGGTAAATATCGTGAACATGAAGGTGGGCCCGCGTATGTCTTTTGGCGCACACCATTCCTGGTATATCGGATATGGGATCGGGCTCACCTCGGAGAAGTGGTACCGGCAGATTTTCAGGACTGAGTATCGTTATTCGTTTTGAGTCTTGTTGAGGAGCGGATTCCCTATGAGCCAGGAAGTTGTTGTCGTCGATCCGACTATGGAGCGGTTGGAGGATCAGATTGGATGGTACGACCGGAAGAGTCTGCATAATCAGCACGTCTACAAGCGGATCAAAGTGGTCGAGATTCTGTCCGCGGCGATGATTCCTCTGATTGCCGCCTTACTGATTCCCGATCACTATAAGGCAATTATTACGGGCAGCCTTGGTGTTTTGATCACGGTGCTCGAAGGATTGATTCATCTTTACCAATACCAGCAGAACTGGATCACGTACCGGGCCACTTGCGAAGCTCTCAGGCATGAGAAATACGTCTACCTAGGGAAAGCGTCTCCGTATGCCGGCGTGGCAGATCCACACGCTCTACTGGCTGAGCGAATTGAATCGCTGGTCTCACAGGAGCATGCCAAGTGGGCGTCCGCTCAGTCTCAGGAGGTCAAGAAGTAGGTTTAGTGTTCCCGGTAAACGACGTTTTGATGTACCCTCCATCCCACATACCTAAAGTCCTAAAGTATTCGAAACAGATGACATAGGTCTGGACTTCGGTATGGGCCTATCTGGGAAAGAAAAGGCCCGGCTGCCGCCGGGCTTCTCTTTTCCTACTGGCTTTAGTTTATCAGGGGCGTCAAGCGTTTGGTTGTGGAAAAGAAGAAGCAGATCCCTTCGCTGCGCTGCGGGATGACAACCAAAAGGGCAACAGCACTGCAACGACAACAGCAACTACAACAGCAACTGCAACAGCAACTGCAACAGCAACTGCAACAGCAACTGCAACAAGCAACAGCAACTGCAACAGCAACTGCAACAGCAACAGCAACAGCAACTGCAACAGCAACTGCAGATCCCCTTCGGAGATGACAAACAAGAAAAGCAACGGCAACAGCAAGTGCGAAGACGGTTACTACTACTGCACTTTTAAGGTGGCGTGCAGCGGGAGGTCGCGGGAGGATGTTCCGGCCGTCACGGTGTAGTCGCCGGGGAGGAGTTGCCAGGCGTTTTTGTCCGTGTCGAAGACCGAGAGGTAGAGCGGGTTGAGGGGTAGGGTTACTTCCTTCGACTCGCCGGGTGCCAGCTTGACCCGTTGCCAGGCTACGAGTCGCTTGTAGTTTTCGTTGGCTGTGGATGGCAGAGCGGCGTAGACCTGCGCGATCTCTGTACCTTCCTGTTTGCCGGTGTTGCGTACCGTGAAGTGGACTGTGCGCTGGGCGTTGTCCACGGTGAGGCCGGAGTAGGCGAAGGTGGTGTAAGAGAGGCCGTAGCCGAAGGGAAAGAGCGGCTGCTTGTTCATGGCGTCGAACCACTTGTAGCCGACTTTCGCGCCTTCGGTGTACGGGAGGTCGAAGGGACCCACCTGGCGATGCTGATCGTCGGAGACTACCTTGCCCGAGTGGTCGAGTCCGGGGACGATGGGATGGGGAAGATCGGCTTCGGTTTTGGCGAAGGTGACAGGGAGCTTGCCGGAGGGGTTGACGTCGCCGAAGAGGATGTTGGAGAGCGCCTGTGCTCCGCCGATGCCGGGGTACCAGGTTTCGACGATGCCTTTGACGCGGTCTGCCCATGGCATGCTGACAGGGCCGCCGGTCTCAAGGACGACGATGGTGTTGGGGTTTGCGGCAGCAACGGCTTCAACAAGCGCGTCCTGATTGTGGGGGAGGGAGAGAGTGGGGGAGTCGTGGCCTTCGCTCATCCACTGAGTGACGAAGACGATAGCTACGCTGGAGTTTTTGGCGAGTTGCGCTGCGGCTGCGGTGTCTTCTCCGCTGTTGTACTGGATGTTGGCGTGCGGGGCCTTGGCGCTGATGTATTTGAGCGGCGAGGAAGGGAAGTAGACGGGCTTGCCCCAGATGGAGCCGCCCGGCTTGTGATCGACGGCGTCGCCGCCGGGTGAGTCGACCTGCGCGGAGCCGCCGCCGGAGAGGATGCCTACGTCGGCGTGGCCTCCGATGAGGGCGATGGAGGGGGTGGAGGACTTGAGCGGGAGCAGGTTGTTCTGGTTCTTAAGGAGAACGATGCTCTCTTCCTCGATGTGCTGGGCGTCTTCGAGGCCGCGGAAGGGATCGACGACGGTGCGGACGGGCGGGTTGTCGATGACGCCTGCGTCGAACATGCTGCGCAGGATGCGGTGGACCATGTCATCGAGACGTGCCTGAGGGACTTGTCCATCTTCGACTGCCTTCTTCAGCGGTGCGCCGAAGTGATTGTCGTCGCCGGGCATCTCCTGATCGAGGCCGGCGAGGGCGGCTTTGACGGTGCTGTGGGTTGCGGCCCAGTCGGAGACGACCCAGCCCTTGAATTTGAAGTCCTTCTTGAGGACCTGATTGAGGAGGTAGTCGTTCTCGCAGGCCCAGTCGCCGTTCACAAGGTTATAGGAGCACATGACGGCTGAAGGATCGGCTATGTCGATGGCGATCTCAAAGGCAAGGAGGTCGGACTCGCGCATGGCTTTTTTGTCGAGCTGGGTGTTGACGACGTTGCGTCCGGTCTCCTGATCGTTCATGGCGTAGTGCTTGATGTCGCTGAGGATGTGCTGGGACTTTACGCCCTTCATGAGATTGCCGGTCATGGTTCCGGCGAGGACCGGGTCTTCGCCCGCGTACTCGAAGTTGCGACCGTTACGGGGTTCACGTGTGATGTCGACGCCGCCGCCGATGGACATGTTGGAGCCCCAGGCGCGGAGCTCGCGGCCAATGACGGAGCCGTAGAGGAAGGCTGCGTCAGGGTTCCAGCTGGAGGCGGCGCCGAGGGTGGAGGGAAGAAGCGTGGCGTAGCGGCTTTGATAGGCGGCCATGCGGAGGCCTACGGCGGAGTCGGCGAGGTCGATGCCGGGGATGCCGAGGCGCTCGATGCCGGGCATGTAGCCAGCGGCGAAGTTGGAGTGAGGATCGACGGGAGCGCCTTTGCGGAGGACTCCCCAGCCTGTTCCGTGGACCATCGAGATCTTCTCGTCGAGCGTCAGCTCCTTGAGGACGAGGTCGGCGCGCTCATCGGGCGAGAGAGCTTTGTTCATCCATGGCATTTTGGATGTGTCGGGCTTGGTTTCGGCGTGTGCAGGCGCGTGGGTGAGGCAGGCAAGGACCAGTGCGGCCAAAATAGTCTTCAGGTGATGCTTCGAACGTGACATCTATAACTCCCTGGCGGATTGTGACCGCTTACATGGTGGCTTGCGACGGCGAAGGTAGGGTTCGCAGAAGCGTGAGAAGTGTAAATCAACTAAAACGGTATAGTAAGGCTTTTTTTGAATTAAATACGTTGTCGAAACGTTTGTCTACGGGCGAAAGGCCCGGGGCTCGATATTTCGCAGGGCTAAAACTCTGCGCTTCCACCCAAAGACAAAGGAAGGCCGTTTTCGGGTCTCGTCGCAGGAGTCTGTTTATTTTGCGAAGAGCTGGCTGATGTCTGCGAAGGCTTTGAATTCCAGGGCGTTTCCGGCGGGGTCGAGGAAGAACATGGTGGCCTGTTCACCGACTTCGCCCTTGAAACGGATGTAGGGCTCGATGATGAAGGTGATTCCGGCGGTGCGGAGACGATCGGCGAGGGCGTGCCATGTGTCCATGGGAAGGACGACTCCGAAGTGGGGGACAGGGACGTCGTGGCCGTCGACGGGATTGTGGTGGCCGTCGGTTTTTGCGGAGGGCTTCAGGTGGGCGACGATTTGGTGGCCGAAGAGATCGAAGTCGATCCACTGGGCGGAGCTGCGGCCTTCGGGACAGCCCAGAGTCGTTCCGTAGAAGGCACGGGCGGCTGCGAGGTCGTCGACGGGAAAGGCGATGTGAAAGGGAGTGAGGGGCATTACTTCCATCATACGATGTGCCGGGGCGCGTTGTTTGTGACTTAGGTGTTGGCGGGAAGGCGGACGACGAACTCGGTGTCGCCGGGCATGGAGGCGAAGTGGATGGTGCCGCCGTACTCCTCGACGATGCGATGCACGATGCCAAGGCCGAGGCCGGTGCCTACGCCTACGGGCTTGGTGGTGTAGAAGGTGTCGAAGATCTGAGACTGGCTTTCGAGTGGGATGCCGGTGCCGTTGTCGCCGATGCGGATGCAGAGATTGGTTCGGTCCTTGCCGTCGGAGAGCGTTTTCTCGGCCCACGTGCGAATGCTGATGCGGCCGCGCTGCGGGATGGCGTCGATGGCGTTGTCGAGAAGGTTCGTCCAGATCTGATTGAGGCCGGAGCATGCGGAGTGCAGGAGGGGAAGATCGGGAGCGAGGTCTTTTTCGAGGGCGACTTCTTTTTCGCGGAGTTTGTGGCCAAGGATGACGAGGGTGGCGTGGATGCTGTTGTTGATGTCGACGCTCTGGAGCTTGCCCTTGCCTTCGTAGGCGTAGGATTTGACGGCCATCACGAGGTCGGAGACGCGGCCGATACTTTCTTCGATGGTGCCGACGAGTTGCATGCTGGAGACGAGGGCATCGAGCCAGCTGAGTGCGTCGGAGAAGGTTTCACCGGGGAATTGCGTGCGGGCGCACTCGAGTTGCGTGGAGCTGAGGCCGGCAGAGACCAGCGTGGGAGCCATCTTCCAGGCATTGGGGAGATTGGCGGCCTCCATCCATTCGGCGAGGGCTTCTTCGGCGTCGCTCTGTTCGAGTGAGTTCATGACAGCTTGCGGCTTCGAGGAGAGCGCTCGCTCCTGCAGGTCGAACATGCACTCTTTCTGCTCGGCGGTCATGGCGGCTTTGCTGAACTTGGCAGAGAGCTCGTGCATGCGCATGAGGTTTTCGCGGAGTTGGGAGGCGGCTCGGCGGGCGGCGGCGCCGGGGTTGTTGAGCTCGTGCATCAGGCCTGCGGCGAGGGTGCCGAGGGAGGCCATCTTCTCCTGCTGGACGGTGGCGCTCTGGATCTTGAGGAAGCGTTTGGCCATGTTGCCGAGAATGGCTTTGCGGACTTCGGGGCAGCTGGTCATGAGGTGCCAGAACTGCTCTTCGTCGAACTGCAACAGGTGGCATGGAGCAACGGCCTGCAGATTGGCGATGTTCGGAATGTTGGACAGCAGGGGAACTTCGCCGAACGCAGTGCCGCTCGGGATGGACGCCAGCATGGCTTCTTTGCCGTCGGCGAGAGTCTGATAGAGGCGGAGCTCGCCTTCGAGGAGGATCCAAAAGAAGTGGGCGACCTCGCCCTGGCGAGCGATGATGTCGCCAGACGGGATGTGGATCTCCTGGACTTCATCCAGACAGAGAAGCTCATCCTCCTTGAGCGAGGAGAGGATCGGGACGGTACGGAGCTTCTCGATCAGGGCCTCGTTCATCTTCTCGGTGCGTTCATTCTGGACTGCCTGGGATTGGTCGCTCATCGCTGTTTTTGGGGTATGCCCTTTCAGAGTGTTGCAAGGTATTGGTGCACGAATTGGATTGCAATGGAGCCCTCGCCTACGGCGGAGGCGCATCGTTTGACGGAGTTATAACGCACGTCGCCGGCGACAAAGATGCCAGGGACGCTGGTCTCAAGGAGATAGGGATCCCGGTCGAGCTTCCATGATCCGGGGGCCTTGGCTTTGAGATCGGGGCCGGCGAGGACGAAGCCTTTGTTGTCGCAGACGAGTTCCTTGGGGAGCCAGTCGGTCTTGGGGGCGGCGCCGATGAAGATGAACAAAGAGGAGGTCGAACGCTCCTCTGGGCCGCGTGGGGTTTTTAGAGTCAAAGTCTCGAGGTGGCTGTTGCCGTCCATCGCGACGATTTCGGTGCAGGTCTCGACGACGATATTGGGTGTGGCGCAGATCTGGTCGATGAGGTACTTGGACATGCTCTTTTCGAGGGAGTCACCGCGAATGAGCATGTGAACCTTTGCGGCGTAGTGGGCGAAGTGCATGGCTGCCTGACCTGCGGAGTTGGCGCCGCCGACGATGTAGACGATCTCGTTGGCGCAGGCCATGGCTTCGGTGAGCGCCGCGCCGTAGTAGACGCCGGCTCCGCTGAACTTATCTGCTCCGGGGACATCGAGCATGCAGTAGGCGACACCGGTGGCGAGCAGACAGACGTGGCAGGTGACCTCGTTGCCGTCCTTCATCTGGATGATCTGGTACTGGTTCTCGGAGCGGATACAGGTTACGCGCTGGAGGAGGAACTCTGCTCCGAGGCGGCTTGCCTGGAGGAAGGCACGCTTGGCGAGCTCATCACCGCTGAGGCCAGAGGGGAAGCCGAGGTAGTTTTCGATCTTGGAGCTGGAGCCTGCCTGGCCTCCGGGAGCGTTGGGCTCGACGATCAGGGTGCGGAGGCCTTCTGAGGCTCCGTAGACGCCTGCAGCCAGGCCTGCGGGACCGGCTCCGACCACGACGACATCGTAGAACTTCTGCTGAGCCTGGGTCGGTATGCCTACCTTGTTAGCCAGTTCGGTGATGCTGGGCTGGACAAGGGCGGTGCCATCGCCGAAGAGGACGACTGGGAGCTTGGCGTCGTCGATACCCTTTTCTTTCAGCAGCGCGAGTGCATCGGGATTTTGCTCCGGGTTCAAGGACTGGTAGGGAATGCGGTTGCGCGAGAGGAAGTCGCGTATCTCGTGATCCTGCGGGGACCAACGGACGCCGATGACGCGGATGCCTTCGAAGGGTGGTTTGTAGCCCTGCTTCCAGGCTTCGAGGAGATCGTCCAACACTGGGTAGAGCTTTTCTTCGGGCGGATCCCAGGGCTTGTTCAGGTAGTAGTGAATCTTGGCGGAGTTGATGGCGCGGATGGCGGCTTCGGTGTCGGCGTAGGCGGTCAGCAGGACTCGCTTGGCATCGGGGTAGATCGTCAAGGCCTGCTGGAGAAAATCGACGCCGGTCATTCCGGGCATGCGCTGGTCCGAGAGGAAGAGGGCTACGATGTCGTTGCGTTCCTTGAGCTGGCGGCAGATATCCAGAGCGGCAGCCCCGGAGGCGGCGCGGACGATTCGGTAGTCCTGACCGTAGTTTCGACGCAGGTCCTGAACTACGGCTTCGAGCACGCTGATGTCGTCGTCGATTGCTAGGAGAATTGGCTTCGGCATACCCTAGTTATACTTCGGCTTGGAGCTTTCAGGCAGCACACACTGCATATGATTGGATTGTGCATGACGGTTTGAGGGTTCAGAAAACATATCGTGTTGATTACTAAGGCTCTGGCGGCCGATACCAAGGTTGTCCGAATTGCAGACATTGTTGTTGAGGTACCACCATCCGCCGATGAGGGGATTGACGGGGCAAACGATCCCGCGGCAGGAGACAGGATAGCTATGAATCGACTCATTCTCGCGGATAACCAGGCGATCTTCCGAGCAGGTGCGGCACGTGTTCTGGCACTGGAGGACGATATGCGTATCGTTGCCCAATGCGAAGAGCTGGCGAAACTTTCATCGGCCGTTGCTGGGCTTCGAGGCTCTATTGTTGTGGTTGCTTCCAGCTTGCGTCCCGATTTGGCAGGGCTGGTGGCGCAGGCGCGTGGACTCGGCAGCAAGGTCATTCTGATTGTTGAGAACGCCGAGCACGTTTCGGACGAGATTGGGGCGCAGCTGGATGGTGTGGTCTGCAGAAATGTTGCCGGGGCCGATCTGGTGGATTCAGTGCGTCGTGTGGCGCGCGGGCAACGGTTCGTGCAGCGAGTAAATGTGACGACCATGCAGGCTACCGATAGCGTAGGGACGCGGGTGCGTGACAGGCTGACGCCCAAGGAGATGCAGATCGTCGCGCTGATCGCTCAGGGGTGCAAGAACAAGGAGATTGCGCTGCAACTCGGCACGAAGGAGCAGGTCATCAAGAATTATCTGCGCGGAATTTACGACAAGACGGGTGTTTCCGATCGGCTGGAGCTGGCGCTGTTTACGATTCATCATCGTGTGCTGGCAGAGGCGGCGGCGAAGGCTGGGAATTTGATTCAGATGAAGACGGCATAGGGAGCTATGAGGTTGAGCTGGGCATCGCTTGAGGAAGGAATGCCCAGCTCTTTTGCTTACATGCCCATGAGGTCGGATTGTTTTTCCTGCGCTGGGCTGGCCAGGCCGACCTTTTCTGCGATGCTCTTGGCTTGTGTGAAGAGGAGCAGATAATCGGGGCCGCCCGCCTTGGAGTCGGTGCCGCTCATGTTGAAGCCTCCGAAGGGATGCGCGCCAACCATGGCTCCCGTGCATTTGCGGTTGAGGTAGAGGTTGCCGACGTGGAACTCTTCGCGGGCGCGGTCGAGCTTTTCGCGTGAGCTGGAGTAGATGGCTCCGGTGAGGCCGTACTCGGTGTTGTTGGCGATGGCGAGTGCTTCGTCGAAGCTGGTTGACTTGATGACTGCGAGGACGGGACCGAAGATCTCTTCCTGCGCGATGCGGGCGGTAGGGGCGACGTCGGCGATAACGGTTGGGGCGATGTAGTAGCCGCCTTCCGGGGTCTCGATGGCGTGGCCACCATTGAGTAGACGGCCTTCGGTTTTGCCGATCTCGATGTAGCCCAGAACTTTTTTGTAGGAGCGGTCGCTGATGACGGGGCCGGTGTAGATGTTCTCTGCGGGGTCCCCGGTTTTGATGGTGGCTACGCGTGCTTGCAGACGGTCGCAGAAGATGTCGTAGATGGCGGCATCGACGATGACGCGGGAGCAGGCGGAGCACTTCTGTCCGTTGAAACCGAAGGCGCTGGCGACGACTCCTTCGATGGCGGCGTCTATGTCACAGTCGCTGTCGACGATGATGGAGTCCTTGCCGCCCATCTCGAGGATGGTTCGCTTGATGAAGATTTGTCCGGGTTGAGTTTTTGCGGCGCGCTCGTGGATTTCGAGGCCTACGGCTTTGGAGCCGGTGAAGGCGATGAAGCGGGTCTGTGGATGGGCGACAACTTCACTGCCGAAGCCGGGGCCTTCGCCGACGCAGAGGTTTACGACTCCGTCGGGTAGGCCAACCTCTTCGAGCAGGCTCATGAAGCGGGCGGCGATGGTGGGAGCGTCGACGGACGGCTTGAGAATGACGGTGTTGCCGCAGACGATGGATGCGGCGGTCATGCCGGCCATGATGGCGAAGGGGAAGTTCCAGGGTGGAATGACTGCGCCGATGCCGAGGGGAATGTAGCGGAGTTGGTTGCGCTCTCCGGGGAACTGGATGGGGGTGATGGCCTGATCGAGACGTAGGGCTTCGCGGCCGTAGAACTCGAGGAAGTCGATGGTCTCGCCTACGTCGGCGTCGGCTTCTGCCCAGTTTTTGCCGACCTCGAGGGTGAGCCAGGCGCAGAACTCGAATTTGCGTTCGCGGATCAGGTCGGCTGCGCGGAAGAGAAGGGCGGCGCGCTCTGCGACCGGGGTGCGGCTCCAGGTGGCGAAGGCGGCCTGGGCGGCTTGTATTGCCTCCTCGGCGTGCTCGGCCTCGGCGCGCTGGTGGATGCCGATGACCTGAGAGGGCCGGGCGGGATTGGTGGAGATGATCTTCTCTTTGGTCTTGAGGCGGCGGCCGCCGATGATCAGGTCGTACTCGTGGTTGAGGTGGCTCTCTACGTCAGCCAGAGCGGCTTGCATGGCCCGCTTGTTTTCGGAGTCCGCGAAGTCGATGAAGGGCTCGTTGGTGAAGGGCGTCTGCGCGTTGCGCACGGGGAGGGACGGAGTCAGTTCAAGAGTAGCCATAGCGTGTCGATTCTAGCGCGAGGGCTGGTCACTCGTCGCTTAGGTTTAGATGCAGTGAGCGTGGCCCGGCGATTCGCGTCGGTACAACTAGCTTTGCGTGAGTTGCTCGGTGGCCTTCGACATCTTCGCCGTCCGCTCGAGCTTGTCCCAGTTGAATGGTTTGCCGTCTATAGCGCGCTTCACTGTCTTGAACAGAACAATGGAAAAGACCTGGCGATAGGTAAACCGCTGAATCCAGATGTGAACGAGGAGCCATACGTCGCCCTTGCTGGCTGGATGCTTCCGTTCGAGCGCGAAGGCCAGTGCGGATGCGGCGAAATCGATTAGCAGGAAGGCGAGGAAGAAGATCAGCAGCTTTTGCAGGCTCTCCACCGAAGCAGCCTCGGGATGGAAGTGCTTGTCGATGAAGTAGTGCGCGACACCGGCGACAAACATCAGGTCGATCAGCGGCGAGACGAGCGGCAGAAGGATCTGGAAGATGAGAATGTTCGGCAGGGCAAAGAAGCCCATGGCGCGGTGCTTGCTGAAGGCTCCACGGTGCTTGAAGATCGCCTGCAGGATGCCGAAGGACCAGCGGAAGCGCTGCCGCATCAGGCCGTCTGCGTTGACTGGGGCCTCGGTGAATGCGAGGGCCTGGTCCTCGTAGATGACGGAGTAGCCCTGTTCGAGGAGGTTCATGGTGAGGTCGGCGTCTTCGGCGACGGTGTCGGGGTGGTAGCCTTCACCGACTTTAACAGCTGATGTTCGCCATGCGCCGATTGCGCCGGGTACCACGGTGACGACATCGAAGAGGTCAAGGGCGCGGCGTTCGAAGTTCTGGCTCGTGATGTATTCGAGCGCTTGCCAGCGTGTCCAGAGATTGACGCGGTTGCCTACTTTGGCATTGCCGGCGACTGCGCCGATCTGCGGGTTGGCGAAGTGGGGCACAAGGCGCGCGATGGCATCGTGGGCGATGACTGTGTCGGCATCGATACCGACGTAGATCTCTTCGTCGAAGCGCTCGAGTGCGTAGTTCAGGGCTTCGGCTTTGCCGGCGTTCGGCTTGGTCAGCACGGTCAGGCGGCCAGAGGCGATATCCGTTGGGTAGGCGTTGCGCGCGACTTCGTAGGTGTTGTCAGTGGAGCCATCGTCGATGACGATGATGCGGATGTTTTTATAGGTGGACATCATCACGGACCGGATGGTTCGAACGATGACCTTTTCTTCGTTGTAGGCCGGGATGAGCACGGCAACCCTGGGGGCGTACTCGGGAGTTGCGTAGTTCTTTCTCTTACGCACACGGTCGATGATTGCGCAGACGCCGATGATGATCAGCCGGGCGCTCATCAGGATATCGCCGACGAAGAAGACGCCGACGACGAAGTTGTTGAAGAAGCCGAAGAGGAAGAACGCGACGGAATCTGCGCGGGCCTGCCAGCGTTGCTGGGGAGTCAGCGACGGCATGACCTCGGCTCTTGTCTTGCCCATCAACTGCGATACGGGGACGATTTCGTAGCCATGCGCGCGCAAAGCCTTAATCAGTTCGGGCAGGGCGGCGACTGTGGCAGAGCGGTCGCCTCCGCCGTCGTGCAACAGGATGATAGAGCCGCGGGTCCAGGGACGCTTGTCCATGTCGGCGATCTGCGCGAAGACGCTGTCGGTGATCTCTTTAGGCGACTTCCGTGGATTTTCATCCCAGTCGTTGGTGTCGATCTTGTTGCCGATGGTGATGTAGCCGAGGCCCTGGATGCGATCGACGGGAGCTGCCTGATCGTTTGTGTCGGGCTCCTGGTCGATCGAATAGGGCGGCCTGAAGTAAAGCGGCTGCACTCCCAGCTTCGAGGCGAAGAGCCGTTCTGTCAGGTTTAGTTGCAGGTCTGCCTGCGTGTTCGATACTTCACTGATGTCCGGGTGGGTGAAGGTGTGGTTCCCGATCTCGTGTCCTTCACGATAGACCCGCTGCATTACGCCGACATATTTTTCGGCTTCCTCGCCGATCATGAAGAAGGTGCCCTTAACGTTGTACTTCTTCAGGATGTCGAGGATGCGCGGCGTCCAGTCGGGGTCGGGACCGTCGTCGAAGCTCAGCGCAACTTGCTTCGGATGGTAGCCGTACTGCGTGACGGTGTACGAGAGAGGGTAGGAGTCCATCCACTCTTCCGTGATGGTGCGGTACTCCGGGGGCGAGGCGCCGTCGTCGTCCATGGTTACAGTGCGCTGTCCGGGCTGGGGTTTGCGCGTGATCCGCAGAATGTCGCCCTCACCCTCTGTGTCGACATCGTAGCCTGGTTCTACCGTAGCGAGAGCCTTCACGGGATCCGAGTGAAGAGGCGAGTCCCAGATGTTCCAGAGAGAGTTGTCTTCTGATCCCAGGCGCCAGAGAGCGTAGGTCTGGATGCCCAGCGCACGCGCCGCCCGCATCTGGTTGAGCACTGTGACGGCATCGAGAAACCAAATTTGGTGGCGCACGTGGGCATCTTCATCGTCATACGCGAAGTGCGCGTTGAGGGAGTCGTCGTCGAGATCGACCTTTGAGTCGGAGTCATACGCCGCCTGCCAGGCTTCCTGGGCCGAAACGTCCTGCGTCATGATTACCTTCTCTGGAGGGGGCTTGTGGCCCTTCTTCACCGGAGGCGGGATCGCAAGGGTCCAGTCGTAGCCGTAGCTGCCGATGGAGCAGATGATCTTCTCTTTCGGTACGGTTTTGAGGACGTTCTTCAGGTTGTCGATGAACCAGTCTTGTGAGGCGATGGGACCAGGGCCGCTATCAGACTGATGCTCGTCGTAATTCATCAGCAGGAGGCCGTCAGAGTGGTTGGCGATGTACTTCAGGTCGAAGTCGTCATCAGCTACGGGCGTGTTCACGTAGAGACGCAGGTTGCGTGCATGGAAATCGTCGTAGAGCGCCGCAATCAAAGCCTTATAGCCGGGTTGGGCCTCTGCTGGAATCGATTCGAAGTCCAACGAGATTCCACGATAATTCGGATTTGCTGCGAGGAACGTATCGATCTGCTTCAGGAAGGAAGCACGTGCGGTCTCACTGCTGAGAAAGTCTCCGACTGAGGGCATCCAGACGTTTTTGACTGGATCGAAGTTGTTGACGAGGGGGAAGACTTCGGTATTGCTCTGGTTCAGGGCGATGGTGCGCGCGACCTTGTTCTCGATATCAACGGAGTGAGTGCCAGATGAATCGACGACGGGGTAAGAGCGGTTGTCTATGGTGTAGGAGGTCAACGAACCATTGGGGGTGAGGACGTGCAGCCACTCAGGGAAGAGGAGGTCGATCTGCTTGATGTGCTGCTTGAGGGAGGAGTAGCTGGCTGCGTCCCACTCGACGTAGTAGGCGGCGCGGAGACCTTCACCGGAATTCAAGCGGACGTCGGAGGGTTTGAGATCGGTTTTCCGGTGGGCCGAGCGGCGGAGCTTCTGTCCGGCCTTCAGAAGCGCGGGGTTCGACAGAGCTCGATAGTTCCTCTTCTGCGTGTCGAACGGCAGCTCTGGGAGTGGCTTCATTCGCATCAGGCCAACGATGAAGATTGTTCCCAGGAGGAGGCCGAGGAGAACGAGAACGTTCTGCATCAGGCGCAGCCGCTTCCAGCGCTTGCGTTGGGGATCGAAGAAGACTTGTTTGGTCATTTGAGAAGGGGCCAGTCGCCGCGCGCAGACACTACTTTTAAGTATAATATCGGCCCCCACCATGGTCAATGCAGGGAGGGCATCCATTCTGTTGGACGTGGCGATTCGTTGATTGGCACAGTAATCGTCCGCAGTATGATGATCCACATACATGTCCAGAAGACGACTGCAGATGGGAGTGTCCGTGATAGCGGCACTGGCGCTTGGGCTTGGCCTGCGTCTGTGGTTCATTGTGCACACGGCTCGGATCGCTGGCGATTCATTGATTTACGGCGATATTGCGAAGACGTGGATGCAGACGGGGGTGTATGGGTTTGGGCAGGCGGGTGGAGGGGCGGTGCCTACGCTGATCCGCCTGCCGGGGTATCCAATGTTCCTGGTGGCTTGCTTCCGGCTGTTTGGGGTGGAGCACTATACCGCGGTGATGTACGCGCAGGGCGTTGCAGACCTGGTGACTTGCCTGCTGGTGGGTGCGCTGGCTGGGCGGCTGTTTGGCCGGAGGGCCGGGCTGGCGGCGCTTTGGCTGGCGGCGCTGTGTCCGTTTACGTCGGCCTATGTGGCTTATCCGCTGGCTGAGACGCTGACGCTGACTTGCGTTGCGCTGGCGTTCTATGGGCTGGAGAGGTGGCGCGCGGCGGGGTTGGGCTTCAACCGGTGGCTTTGGGTGGTTACAGCTGCGCTGGCTTATGCGGTATTGCTGCGGCCGGAGCAGGGGCTGCTTGCTGTGGCGGTTGTTCCGGCGATGCTCTGGATGGTGGTGCGGTCTCCGACTCGACGGGAAGCGCTGGGCCGCGCGGTTGCTCCGGTGTTGGTTGCTGCGGTCTGCGTGGTGCTTCCGCTGGCGCCTTGGACGGTGCGGAACTGGCGGACGTTCCATGTGGTTCAGCCGCTGGCTCCACGGTATGCGACGGATCCGGGGGAGCTGGTTCCGCTCGGCTTCCAGCACTGGTTCAAGACGTGGGGGATCGAGTTTGCCTCGACCGAGGACGTGTACTGGAACTATGACGGCGCGACGGTTGACCTGAATGACATTCCGACGCGGGCATTTGACACTGACGATCAGTACACGCGAACGGCGGCGCTGATTGAGGAGTACAACCGTACGGCCAAGGCAAATGCTGCGTTCGATGCTCGGTTTGAGGAACTGGCTCAGGAACGGGTTAAAAATGATCCGTTGCGTTACTACGTTGCTCTGCCGGTGGCCAGGGTGGCGGATATGATCCTACGGCCTCGGGTGGAGATGTTCGAGATTGAACTGGAGTGGTGGCGGTGGCGGGATCATCCGAAACAGACGATCTTCGCGGGGGCTTATGCTGCACTCAATCTTGGTTACTTTGTGTTGGCCGGCGTTGGGCTTTGGCGGTGGCGTCGGCGAGGGTGGGATGGCAATAAGGGGCTGGCTTTCTCCATGATTGGATTTATTGTGCTGCGGACCCTGCTTCTTCTGACGCTCGATAACTCGGAGCCTCGGTATACGCTTGAGTTCTTTCCGGTCCTGATAATTTGGGCTGGGGCGGTGTTTTCGGACTTGGGTTGAGTATCCCTACCCTCCTATGAGCTTGGCCTCAAAGTATTGATTTAAAATGAGATAGGCCTGGACTTGTATGGTAAAGTATTGAAAATAGATACTTTACCTGTAAATTATTGCATTTGCTTGGTTTATCTTGATTTTTTGCGTGTTGCCAAGGACAGAAGCTCCGGCGGTAGGCTGGGGCCTTTTCTTTTCTGCTCTTATTCAAGGATAGCAGTTTGGGGGAAATTGTTCGGCAGTCTGTAAGCTTATTATTATCAGTTAGATGGGTGGATATCGGGCTTGACAGGAGTTTGGTGGGCTTTGCTCGTGATAAACAGCAAAAGGGCTAAGAGGGCTTCCCTCAGCGGCTAAAGCCGCAATGCAACAACAGCACTTATGGCGCGGCTCAAGCCGCGCCCCTTCAAAACGGCGACGTTTTCAGCATTCTCTGAAGCCTTTTTGCGGACGACAAGGGCGGTTGGGGGCTTGCCGTAATTTGAGGTTAGTGGCGGTCGATGGTTGGGTTTTTGCCGGGTTTGATGGTGTAGGGGGCGGTGTTGATTGGCAGGTTGTAGCGAATGTGGGTGTAGGTGCTGGTTCTCATGTCTTCGGAGGGGGTGAAGAGCTGTTGTTTGAGAGAGATGCCGCGGGCGGTGTCGACCCAGATGATGATGTGGGTGAACATGTTGCGGATGCTCTGGTTTTTGGAGACGAGGTCGAGCTTGGCGGTGGTAACCATTTTGTCGCCGTCACTGATCATCTCGCTGCCGAGGTCGGAGATGGTCCAGGCTTTGGCGAGGTCGGTACCGCTGCCTCCAAAGCCGAGGGTGAGGAGGCTTTCGGCCTGGGCCTGGTTCTCCTTGGTCGAGAAGAGGGTGATGTGGTTGGTGCCGGGGTCGTAGATGCGGAGGAGGCCGTCACGATACTCGAGGAAGCGGGCTGACGGGGGGAGGAGTTTGGCTCCCATGATGGTCTGGCTGCCTTCCCGTTTGAAGAAGATGCTTCCGGTCTGGGTGGTGGTCTCCTTGACGACGCGCTCGTAGAAGTCCCAGCGGAGGTCGGCTTCGGCTGAGCGGAATTTGGCCGCGCTCTCGTCGAGCTGATGGAGGATCAGGTCGAGGTTGCCGGGCTTGGGTTGGGCGCCGGCGGGGCAGATGATGACGGCGGAGAAGAGGAGAGAGGCGGCGATTGTGCGGATGGTCGTCATTGAGGAGAGCACTCCATGTCTTGGCACTATTTCAATGGTGCAGTGGTTCGGATCGACGGACTGCAAAAGCAACGGCAAAAACAAATGCAACAGCAAAAACAATGCGGGGGGTACTTCGCTTCGCTCAGAATGACAAGCCAAAAAAGCAGATCCCCTGCGGGGATGACAAGCAAGAAAAGCAACGGCAACTGCAAAAGCAACACTAGCGGAGTACCCAGGCGTTGTAGGCGATGATGTGGCCCTGGGCGTCGCGGACGGGCTCGTAGCGCTCGAGGGTGACTTCGCCTGAGATGGGTTCGATAACGCGTAGGATAGCGGCTTTGCGCTCCTCGTCGGTGGAGGCTCCTCTCATGTCGTCGGCGCGGATCTGGTACATGAAGCGGGCACTCTCGCCCTCTGTGCCGGCTTCTTTGACGAGGACTTCGCTGGAACGGAGGGCTACGGTCTCGACGGGGCGGTCCTTGAAGTCGATGATGCGCGGGGAGAGGAAGAGGAAGAGCAGGATGAGCGTCACCATGACGTCGTAGTGGAAGCTGCCGCGCTCGTAGGTCCAGTAGAAGTAGCTTTTGAGAAGTTTGAACATCAGTTTTTGCCTGCTTGTTTGCCGATAACGGTCTCGCCGTTCATGTAGGGGACGAGGGCCTCAGGGATTTTGATGCTTCCGTCGGCCTGCTGGTAGTTTTCGAGGATCGCGAGGTAGGTTCGGCCTACGGCGAGGCCGCTGCCGTTGAGGGTGTGGAGGTATTCGGACTTGCGTGCTCCGGCTGGCCGGTAGCGGATGTTGGCTCGGCGGGCCTGGAAGGACTCGAAGTTGGAGCAGGAGCTGATCTCGCGGTAGAGATTCTGGCCGGGGAGCCAAACTTCGAGGTCGTAGGTTTTGGAGGAGGCGAAGCCCATGTCGCCGGTGCAGAGGAGCATGCGGCGGTAGGGGAGGCCGAGCTTTTCGAGGACGGTTTCGGCGTGGCGGGTGAGGGCTTCGTGCTCGTCGCTGGATTTTTCGGGCGTGGTGAACTTGACCAGCTCGACCTTCTGGAACTGGTGCTGGCGGATCATGCCGCGGACGTCTTTGCCGTAGGAGCCTGCCTCGGAGCGGAAGCAGGGGGTGTAGGCGCAGTAAGAGATGGTGAGCTGGGATTCGTCGAGGGTCTCATCGCGGAAGAGGTTGGTGACGGGGACTTCTGCGGTGGGGATGAGCCAGTGGTCGCTCTCCTGCAACTCGCCGGGGACGTAAGGGCCCTTGTCGTCGCAGTGGAAGAGGTCTTCGGCGAACTTGGGGAGTTGGCCGGTGCCGAAGAGGGATTTAGAGTTGACCATGAAGGGCGGGAGGACTTCGGTGTAGCCGTGCTCGGCTGTGTGGAGGTCGAGCATGAAGTTGGCCAGGGCGCGTTCGAGGCGGGCTCCCTGACCGTAGTGGACGACGAAGCGGGAGCCGGAGATCTTGGCGGCGCGGTTGAAGTCGAGGATGCCGAGGGCTTCGCCTAGCTCCCAGTGGGGTTTGGCGGGGAAGTCGAAGGTGGGCTTGGTGCCCCAGGTCTTTTCTTCGCGGTTGCCGTGCTCGTCTTTACCTACGGGGACGGTGTCCTGCGGGAGGTTGGGCAGGGTCTGCAATAGCTCTTGCAGCTGCTCGTCAATCTTCTTTGTCGCTTTCTCGGCGTCTTCGCCACTCTGCTTATAGTTTTTGAGGAGATTCGAAAGTCTATCGAAACTCACGGGCTCAGACAGGGGTGCTTCAAGCAATTCGGTAGGGATTCCCGTCGTCGAATCCTTCTTGAGAACTGAAATCACCTCAGCACGGTCAACGCCATTTAGTTTCTGCCGCTTTGCACTGCTATAGGCCTCGGTCAATTCATTGCGGATACTACGCTTTGTTTCTACAAGGGTGATGCCAACTCTGCGGTAGAGTTCGACTTCTTTAAAGTCACTGAGGACGACGGCGGGGTCCATACCGCGGGCGCGGAGTTTTTCTTCAACCAAGGGCAGATTGGCCCGGACAAATGCTAGATCGATCATCTAGATGATTCTAGCGTCTCGTGAGCGAAACGCCGAGTTTGCAACCTGTTGGCGAGAGTTTCCGTTTACCCTAGAAGTATGCGTTCCTTTGTTGCCGCCCTTCTATCGTTGGCCCTTCTAGTGCCCTCTGCTGTGCCTGCGCGTGCCGATGCTTATAACGCCAAGCCCAAGCTGGTGGTGGTTTTGGTGATCGATCAGTTTCGCGGGGATTATCTTGATCGGTTTCGCGATGACTTCAAGACGCCGAACGGGTTCAACCTGTTTTTGAAGCGTGGGGCTTACTTTACGGACTGCTACTACGACTATGCGAATACGATGACGGCGCCGGGGCACTCGACCGTGGGGACTGGGGCTTATACGGATGGGCATGGGATTTCGCTAAATGAGTGGTGGGATTTGAAGCGGTCGACGACGCATCCGGTGAGTTCGGTTGAGGATGAGCGGTATGCGGTGGTGGGGGATCCGGAGTCGACGGAGCCGGGGGCTTCGCCGCGGAATGAGATGGCGTCGACGCTGGGTGATGAGGTGGTGCTGGCGACGCAGGGGCGAGCGAAGCTGTTTGGCGTGTCGTTGAAGGACCGCGCGGCTATTTTGACCTCGGGCCACGCTTCGAAGGGGGCTTTCTGGTTGGATCATGCGGACGGGAAGTTTATCTCGTCGACGTATTGGGGCAAGCAGCTTCCGGGTTGGGCCGAGGCCTTCAATGCGAGTGGGAAGAGGGATGCCGCGATCAAAGAGGCTGGCGCAAGGGCGGGGCATTTCTATGACGATGTGGGGAAGACGCCGGCTTCGGTGAAGTATCTGCTGGATTTCTCGAAGGCGCTGGTGGAAGGCGAGCAGATGGGTCGGCACGAGGTGACGGATGTGCTGACGATCAGCATCTCGTCGACTGACATTCTTGGTCATGCGGTTGGGCCGGATGCTCCGGAGCAGCGGGCGATGATTAATGCGATCGATGTTGATCTGAATGATTTTTTTATGTGGCTGGATAAGCATGTCGATGGGGGCATGGGTGAGGTTTGGGTCGCGGTGACGGGGGATCACGGGGTCGCTCCGGTGCCTGCGGTTGCGGCGAAGGAAGGGATGCCAGCGGCGAACTTCGATGCGAAGAAGCTGGTCGATGAGCTAAATGCGCGGATGAATCAGCGGTTCTCGGCTGGGGAGAAGAAGCACTACATCTTTGCGAGTGAGCTGCCTTATGTGGAGATCGATCCGCGGGCGTTTGCGGGGACGAAGGTGACGGAGGCCGAGGCGGAAGGGGCTGTGGCGGAGATGCTTCCGGAGGCGATGGAGGCTACGCTGCCGCCGGCGCCGACGGGAGTGAGTCAGGAGCGGCTTGATGCGCGCCCGATGGTACGGCGGGTTTATACGAAGACGCAGATGGCGGCGGGACAGCTTCCGGCGACCGAGGAGGGAAGGCTGATTCTGCATAGCTACTCGCCGAATGGTGGGTGGTATGTGATGGCTACGTTTGGGATGTATCAGATGGCGGGGAGTCATGGGACGAACCACTTCACGCCGTATATGTATGACCGTCATGTGCCGCTGGCGTTCTATGGGTCTGCGTTTGTGCCTGGGACGTATCACGGGCGGGTGGCTCCGGTGGATATGGCCGCTACATTCGCTTCATTGCTGAAGGTGAATCAGCCATCGGCTTCTGTGGGGCATGTGCTGACGCAGGCGATTCGTCCAGATGTGGATGCCGCCGAAAAAGTGCACGGGAGGTAGGCGGCGATGAGCGGGAAAACGCCGGATATGCGCGTCAACGTGGCCGGGGTAGAGCTGCGTTCGCCGGTGATTGCGGCCAGCGGGACCTTTGGGTATGGGGTGGAGTTCGAGGATATCGTCTCGATTGACCGCATTGGTGGGTTTGTGACCAAGGGGTTGTCGCGCGAGCCTATGGCGGGGAATCCTACGCCGCGGATTATTGAGACGGCGGCGGGGATGATCAATGCGATTGGGCTGCAGAACATGGGCGTGGGGCCGTTTGTCCGGGAGAAGCTGCCAAAGCTGGTGCAGGTGAAGGGCGCGGTGGTGATTGCGAATGTCTTCGGGTTCACGATTGAGGACTGCCTGGAGGTGATTCGGGTGTTGAATGAATCGCCGGGGATCGCGATGTATGAGTTGAATGCGAGCTGTCCGAATACCAGCCATGGGGGGATGGTGTTTGGGACGGATCCTTCGCTGTTGTATGAGCTGGTGTCGCGGACGAAGGGGGCTTCGCAGAGGCCTTTGATGGTGAAGCTTTCGCCGAATGTGACGAACATTGGGCATATGGCTCGGGTGGCGTCGGATGCGGGGGCGGATGCGGTTTCGCTGGTGAATACGTTTGTTTCTCTGGCGATTGATGTGGAGACGCGGCGGCCTAGGATTGCGAATGTGACGGGAGGGTTGTCAGGGCCGGCGATCAAGCCGATTGCAGTGCGGATGGTGCATGAGGTTTCGAAGGCGGTGCGGATTCCGGTGGTGGGGATGGGCGGCATTGTGAATGCCGAGGATGCGGCGGAGTTCATGATGGCTGGGGCGACAGCGGTGCAGGTGGGGACGGCGAGCTACGCGGATCCGAGGGCTGTGGAAAACATTGCGAACGGGTTGCAGAGGTGGTGCGCGAAGCATGATGTGACGCAGGTGAGTTCGCTGACAGGGTCGGCACTGCTCTGAATCTGGGCCGATTGCGGCTTAGAATAATGAGTGATGACTTCTCATAGTGCACCTGCCTCTGTCTCCGTTGATCTTCGTCCTGTTCGCCGTGCTCTTCTTTCCGTTACCGACAAGACTGGCCTCGTTGAATTTGCACGGGCCCTTGCGGGCCATGGGGTAGAGCTGATTTCGACTGGCGGGACTTCGAAGGCTCTGCGTGATGCTGGGCTGACGGTTCGCGATATCAGCGATCTGACCGGGTTTCCGGAGATGCTGGATGGACGGGTGAAGACGCTGCATCCGAAGGTGCATGGGGGGATTCTGCATATCCGGAGCAATGCTGAGCATGTTGCGGCGGTGAAGGAGCATGCTATCGAGCCGATCGACATGGTGGTGGTGAATCTTTATGCGTTCGAGAAGACGGCACAGCGGCCGGGGGTGGCTTTTGCGGATGTGATCGAGAACATCGATATCGGCGGCCCTTCGATGGTGCGGTCGGCGGCGAAGAACTTTGAGGATGTCGCGATTGTCACGCAGGTGGCGGACTATACCGCGCTGGCGGAGGAATTGAAGGCGAACTCGGGGAGTTTGAGCCGGGCTACTCGGTGGCGGCTGGCCAAGCAGGCCTTTGCGGTTACAGCGGCGTATGACGCGGGGATCGCGACGGCACTTGAGAGCATCGAGGTTCCTGAGGGGAAGGCGGTCTTTGTGCAGGATGCACTGCCTCAGACGCTGCGGGTGATCGATCCTTTGAGTCAGACGCTTCGGTATGGGGAGAATCCGCACCAGAAGGCCGCGCTTTATGTGGATGGCAGCGGCAAGGGTGTGGCTGCGGGTGAGCAGTTACAGGGCAAGGAGCTTAGCTATAACAACATCGTCGATCTGGATGCTTGCTGGGAACTGGTGAGCGAGTTCGATGCGGCGAGCGATGCTGCGGTGGCGATCATCAAGCATACGAATCCTTGTGGGGCTTCGACTGGGGCGACGGTGCTGGAGGCTTACAAGCGGGCGTTGGAGGCCGATCCGGTGTCGGCGTTTGGCGGGGTGATCGGGATCAATCGCGAGGTGGATGCCGATGCTGCGGAGGAGATTGCCAAGCTGTTTGTCGAGGCTATTGTTGCTCCTTCGTTTACACCGGAGGCGGTGGCAAGGTTTGCAGCGAAGAAGAATCTGCGGCTGGTGAAGATCACTCCGGCTGATACGCCGCGGGTGCTGAAGCAGGTTTCAGGCGGGGTACTGGTGCAGGATGCTGACCGATTGCGCGTTACTGAGGCTGAACTCAAGCTCGTTACGGAGCGTAAACCGACGGCTGAGGAGATGCGAGCTCTGCTGTTTGCGTGGAGGGTCTGCAAGCATGTGAAGTCGAACGCGATTGTGTATGCGCGGTTTTCGGAAGGGCATGGGCAGACGGTCGGAATCGGCGCGGGGCAGATGAGCCGGGTGGATGCGGCTCGATTTGGGGCTATGAAGGCCGTGCTGCCGCTGAAGGGATCGGTTGCGGCTTCGGATGCGTTCTTTCCCTTTGCTGATGGGCTAGAGACGGTGGCGAATGCAGGCGCGACCGCGGTGATTCAGCCGGGAGGCTCGGTGCGGGATGCCGAGGTGATTGAGGCTGCTGATCGGCTGGGTGTTGCGATGGCGTTTACCGGGGTCCGGCATTTTCGGCACGGATAAAGGGCTTAGGGCCCGCTGAAAAAGGGTGATTGCGGCTACGGTCGCGGCTTTCCTGAACATGCGAGAGGCCCGGGCGGAAGCCCCCCGTAACTCTCTGATATTTCGCAGGGCTGAAGCCCTGCGCTAATCCCAAAGGCGACAACAACGGCTTTTCAGCAGCCGGTAAAGCTGCGCCCTTTCAATGCAATGACTTTTTCAAAGCAACGACTCTTACAAACAACCGTCTGGGACGGCTATAATCACGGCCATGCTCCGCAATCGGCTTGGCGGAGGCCGCTTTGCATCCAATCGGTGCGCGGTTCCGTCTAAACGTTTAGCTTTGCCCCCGGCGTGATTTGGGCTAGACCCTGTCTGCCCAGGAAGTTACAACACATGACTCTGCTTTCGCGCGTCTCGTCTCTACGCCGGCTTCCGCTGCTTCCCATCGCGGCCCTTTTGTTTGCCTCGCATACGATGGTCGCGCAGGCTTCTGCAGCGGCTAAGCCTGACCATGCCGCGTCTTACTACCACTATGGGTTGGCTCATCTTTATGAGGACTTGCGGTCAATGCGGGCCGGTCGGACTATGCGACCCAGGCGGTGGAGCAGTATAAGCTCGCGCTCGACGCCGACCCCGATTCGCGTTTGCTGCAGGATGGGCTGGCTGACCTCTACTTCAAGATTGGCCGGATTCGTGAAGCCGTCACAACGGCGCAGGAGCAGGTGAAGAAGTATCCCGATGATATTGAGGCGCATACGCTGCTCGGGAAGGTTTATCTGCGTTCGCTGGGCGATATGCAGAATGCGCAGTCGAGCCAGATGTTGCAGCTTGCGATTGGTGAGTACGAGAAGCTGGCTGCGCTGAAGCCGGGTGATGTTGAGACTCGTCTTCTGCTGGGGCAGCTTTATGGGCTTAACCATGACTCGGCCAAGGCGGAGGCGGAGTTCAAGGCGGCCCAGAAGATCGATGCCAACTCGGAAGAAGTTGTTCTGAATATGGCTCGGCTGTATGGCGAACAAGGCGACTACAAACGCGCTGCCGATACGCTGGAGGCTGTTCCGGTCGACGACCGCACCGGGCGGATTGAGTATGCTTTGGGCGCCAGCTACGACCAGTTGAAGAAGCCCAAGGAGGCGATTGCCGCTTATCGCCGGTCGATTGATCTGGAACCGGAGAACCTGGATGCGGAACGCGGACTGGCGAATGCGTTGCTGGCCGACGGTCAGTTGGATGAGGCTTTGAAGACGCTCACGGACATTGTTACCGCAGAGCCGCAGGATGCGCAGTCGCAGATTCATATCTCCGAGATTCAGCGGCGGCAAGGTCACTACGAGGACGCGCTGGCGACGCTGGAGAAGGCTAAGCCGCTGGCCCAGGACTCGCTGGAACTGAGTTATAACGAGGCGCTGATCTACGATTCGCTGGGTCGCTATGACGAGGCCGTTGGCGTGTTAAACACGCTGGTGACGGGCTCGACGCATGCGGATGGGAAGTATTCCGATCCGGAGAAGGCCAATCGCGCGATCTTCCTCGATCGACTGGCAACGATCTATCGCGAGCAGAACAAGACTGCCGAGGCGGTTGGCACCTATAAGCTGATGGCCGAGTTGGGCGGCGACTATGCGAAGAGTGGCTATCAGGGCGAAGTGGATGCTTATCGCGACGCTCATCAGTGGAAGGACGCGACGGCTGCTGCCTCCGAGGCTGCCAAGGCGTTGTCCAAGGACCATAGCATTCAGTTGATGTATGCCGGCCAACTTGCGGACACTGGGCAGGTTGATCAGGGGACCGCGCTCGCGAAGGCACAGCTTTCGAAGTCTGGCGATGCGCCTGAAGATCGGGAGGTTCACCTTGCGCTGGCCCAAATCTACACTCGTTTGAAGCGCTGGAATGATGCTGCCGCAGAGTTGAAGAGTGCTGAGGCTCTGGCGACGAAGCCTGAAGAGAAGCTCTATGTTTACTTCCTGCGGGGAACACTTGCGGACCGCCAGAAGCAGTACGACGAGGCTGAGGCCGAGTTCCGCAAGGCGCTAGAGATCGATCCGCAGAATGCGACAATTCTGAACTATCTGGGCTACATGCTGGCGGATCGCGGGGTTCGGTTGCCTGAGGCGCTGACGATGATTCGCAAGGCCGTCGAGCTTGATCCCCAGAATTACGCTTATCTCGATTCACTGGGTTGGGTGTACTTCAAGACGGGTCAGTACGGTCTGGCGGAAGAGAATATTCGCAAGGCCAACGAACGCAATAGTGGAGATCCGACGATTCACGACCATCTGGGCGAGGTATACGAGAAGACGGGCAAGCTGAAGCTGGCTGTCGCGCAGTGGGAGCGGTCGATGACGGAGTATGCTCATTCACTGCCGGCGGATGCCGATCCGGGTGACGTGGCCAAGGTGCAGCACAAGCTGGAGAATGCACGGGTGAAGCTGTCGAAGGTGTCGAGTACGCCAGGGAAGTGATGCGCGGCAGATAACGCGCGACACCAGACCCCGCTCTGTATCCGGTACACTCGAATCTGGATATGGCTGCCGACCTGCATTGTTGCGCCGTCGTTGGAGACGCCGAAGAGCTTCTGTTGGAACGGGTGTATCCCGCGCCTGCAAGCGCCTTGCGCACTCCCTTTCAACGAGATCGCGAACGCATTGTGCAATCGCGGGCGTTTCGACGGCTGGCGGGTAAGACGCAGGTCTTCACGAGCCGCGCCTCCGACCATTTTCGCAGCCGGCTAACGCACACGATCGAGGTGGTGCAGATCGCTCGCGCGGTTGCTGCTGCGCTTGGGCTGAATGAAGACCTCGCAGAGACGCTTGCTCTGGTCCACGATATCGGCCACCCACCCTTTGGGCATGCTGGCGAGCGCGCTCTGGATGAGTGTTTGCGACGCCATGGCCGCCGGTTCGATCACAACCTGCATGCGCTGCGCATCGTCGAGCACTTTGAACAACGCTATGCCGCGCATCGCGGGCTCAACCTAACGCTGGGTGTGCGCGAGGGGATCATCAAGCACTCGCGTGACTACAGCGTGTCCGTGCATCCGGAGCTTGCGCCTTACTTTCTTGATCAACGGCCTCCGCTCGAAGCGCAGTTGATCGATCTGGCGGACGAGATCGCTTACCTGACGGCCGATCTGGACGATGGCGTCGAGTCGGGGTTGCTTGAAATCGGCCACATCTGTGAGAACGTTGAGATTCTGGCACGGTGTTATCGCATCGTCGAGCAGCAGCATGTTGGTGTGGAGGAGAAGTTTCTCTTCCATGAGGCCTTGCAGTTGATGCAGAACATATTGACCGATGATCTGATCCGAAACACGAGAGACAATGTACGAGCCATCGGGGCTGAGTCGCTTATGGATATTCGGATGCATCCGAAGCGGCTTGCGCTCTTCTCCCCGCAGGTTGAGGCCGAGCGTTTGCAGGAGAAGCGCTATCTCTACGACACGCTCTACACGTGCGATGAGCTTGAGCTGGAACATGACAAGGCAGAAGAGGTGGTCACGGCGCTGTTCAATTTCTGGATCAATGATCCGGAGGAACTGCCGCAAGCGTACTTCGACGAGGTGCAGGATGAAGGACTTGCTCGCGTTGTTGCCGATTACATTGCAGGTATGACCGACACCTTTATCTTCCTGCAGTATGCGCAGATTAAGCGGACCGTGCGGCGTTGATATTCCAGCGCTGCGGGTGCGTCATTTCTGCTGGTCTCCTCATGGCGATGTAAAATTCGTGCCAACATGAATTTCGCGCCGGGCAACATCGCGGCATTGATTATCGCCTCCAGCTTTGCAGCGGGGCTGAATGTCTATGCCACGGTGCTGACGCTGGGGATTCTTGCGCGGACGTCGTGGGTGCAGCTGCCACCGGGACTGGATTCGCTGGGGAATACATGGGTGATCGTTGCCTGCGCGATTATGTTTGCTGTCGAGTTTGTCGCGGATAAGATTCCGGGCCTCGACATGATCTGGAATGCGCTTCACACGGTTGTGCGCATTCCGATTGCAGCGCTGGTGGCTTATCATGCCAGCTCGCATCTTTCGCCGCAGATGCAGATTGCTTCAGCGGTTCTTGGCGGGACCATTGCGCTGGCGGCGCATAGCTCGAAGACCGCCGTGCGAGCCGTTGTTACGCCGAGTCCGGAGCCTGTGTCGAACATTGCGCTTAGTACGACCGAGGACGCGCTTGCCGTTGGCCTCACGTGGTTCGCTACGCATCATCCGTACATTGCGGCTTCGATGGCGCTCATTCTTCTCGCGACAGCGGCGCTTGCTGCACGCTCTTTGCTAAGGGCGATCCGACGTCCGTTGCGACGTTGGCTTCGACTGGATGGGGAACAGGAGACCGCTTCCGCGAAACCTCGTTCGTAAGTTCACTGGAGCTCTGGCAGATTGAGCGTGAAGAGTTTTTGCGGGTCGAGGTAGGCTCCCTGCCAGCGCACGCCAAGGTGCAGGTGTGGGCCGGTGGCGCGGCCGGTGCCGCCGCTGAGGGCGATGAGCTGTCCTTGTTTGACGAGGTCGCCTTCGGCTACCTTGAACTTCGAGAGGTGCATGTAGACGGTCATCAGTCCCATGCCGTGATCGATGACGACGCAGTTGCCTTCGTAGTAAAGCGGCTGGGCGAGCACTACGCGGCCAGAGTTGACTGCCATGACCGGTGTGCCTGGCCGCGCATGGTAGTCGAGGCCGCGATGCACGCTGGCCAAAGTACCGTTGAAGACTCGGCGCGTGCCGAAGGAGTCTGAACGTGGAGCGACCTTGAGGGGAGGTACGAAATCGCCGGACCACTGCGGAGCGGGGTTTGTCTTGGCGAAGGCTTTGTCTTTGATGATCTTGTCGGCCTCGATCTGCTTTAGGGCCTCCGCGTTAGGCTGGACGAACTTATCGGGTACGGTAAGCGTGACCTTCGTATAGGGTGCGGCTCCGACAGCTACTTCGCGATGGAATGTCTGTTTGTTGCCGTCCGGAAGCGTGGCCTCGATTGTCAGAGGATAATCGCCGGGGGAGACCTCGACGTCCACGCCGACGAGGGCGTACCAGTGACGCTCGTCTTTGCCGCGGAAGAAGGCGATGTCGCGTCCCTGCCATTTGCCTGCGACGGAGCTTGCTCCTCGAGGCAAGTTCGCTGCGAAAAGGCAAGGAGAGCCGTTCGTCAGCCGCGTGGGCGTCCATGCGATTGGTTCGCTGGGCTTAGGCTTCTGACAGAAGGCGAAGTGCACTGCCATTGTCAGAAGCAAAGTCAAATAGATGCGCGGAAGAATCTTCATAGGCAGCGGAGGAGACCATTCAGCGCCTCTGGGGCGTCCTTTCGAGTGAGGCTCTGTCCCACTTTGCGAGCTTCGCTCCTGCCTCGTAGGTACTTTGCAGGAACTGCATGACGGCGTCTTCGGGTGAAGGGGCTTTGCGCACATCGTCGTATTTGAGAAGGAACTCGCCGAGTGTCTTGTCGTAATAGGCTGCGGGCGGGTGGACTGGTTCGAGATCCAACCCTGCAGGTGCGGGCGCGGTGTAGCAGTAGAACGCCGGTGTGCCGAAGCCGCCGTTACCGGGCCAGTAGCCTGCGCTTATGACTTCGTGCGAGTAGGCTTCGCGGGTGATCCGGTCGGCGTCTTTGCGCGGTGGTGCGGGGCGTCCGGAGAAGCGCGACACCGCGAGGTCGAAGCTTCCCCAGAAGAAGTGCACGGGGCTCATCTTACCGATAAAGCCCGAGGAGAATTGCTTGAAGAGATGGTCGGCGGTACTAAGCGTCTGCCAGAAGCGGTGTGCGTACTCCGGATCATAGGAATGATGTTGCTCGTCTTTGGTGAAGTCGATCGGGTTGCCGATCTCGACGGGCATGGTGTTGATTTTGACGGTGACGTTCAGCGCGGCGAGGCACGCCATGTACTCGGCGTAGAAGCTAGCCACTGATTGCGCTCGCAGTGGTATCGCGTGGATCGTGCCTGAACTGAGACGAAAGCGCAGTTCGTGGCTGACGAAGTCGAACTCGATCTCGAGGAGGTCGCTGTGATACGGCATGGCTGATGTTGTCAGTCCACGCGCACTCACGTACAAAGGAACGTTCCACCAGTGGTTGAGCAGGGGTGTCAGTTCCAGTCGCGTCTTGCCGACGATCTGGGTCCACATGTGTAACGTTGCGGCTGTGTCCTCCCATGCTTCCCATGGAAGATCGGGCCATACCTGAGGGGCTGCCGTCTGCGTCATCGTCGGGTCTCCTGTGGGTGTCTGTGTGTTTCAGACTGAGCGTTCACTGTGTGAACTCTATCCTAAGGCGTGCGACGAATGATAGACCTGCCAAGGTAGTTCTTATTAGCGGCTTAGGCGTATCGCGAGTTGTATGACGCGTGGGTCTGTCGTTGTGCTGGTGATGCTTCCGAACGCGGCGGCCCCGAAACTGCCGTTGGGTTGTGAGAAGGCTGGCGTGTTGGTGATGTTGAAGAATTCGCAACGAAATTCCATGTTGGTCTCTGCGGGGAGCGCCGCATGTTTGACGAGAGCTATATCCAGGTCTCGGTAGGCTGGACCGCGTACTGGATTGCGTGAGGCGTTGCCGATTACGAACTGCGGAGCGGTCGTGAAGGCGCTGGTATTGAAAAAGTGCGCCGGTGTCCGTTGGCTCGCAGGGAGGCTGGTTGGGCCGATGATGTTCGGACGTTGCAGCGCGAAGCCTGCGAAGGCATTGTTGTTTGTCGCCTGCGTTACCGTGACGGGCATGCCGGATTGGAGAGAGACGATGGTGTTGAGGGTCCAGCCGCCGAGCAGCGCGTTCGCGACGCCGGTGGAGGCGAAGCTATGACCCCGGCCGGCTGGAAGATCGTAGATGCCGCTGAAAGACAGAACGTTCGGCATATCTCCATTGGAGGAGTCGCGTTCGAGGTAGGGGCGGAAGGTATCAGCTGCAATGAGACTGCTTGAGTTCGGAGACGACAACACCGTTGTGGAGAATACGGACGAAGCATCGTCGATCAGCTTCGAATGAGTGTAGGCGAAGAGAAACGAGATGCCGTGAGAGAGCCTCTGTTCTACTTTTGCCTGGATGGCGTTGTAGTTTGTTGTGCCGCTGTTATTTCTGTAAGTCGCGACGTTGAGGAAGCGCGGATAGGGCTTCAGAAGCTGAGCCTGGCTAACGGTCTTCGTACCGATAGAGCTGGATATCGGCAGTTGCCCATAGTACGGATTGGTGACCTGGGTCAGGAGCGATGTGCCTTGTGCAAGCTGCGCTGCAGTGAGTTGATTGAGGTTCGAGTCGGGAATACCGACGTGGACGATATGTGAGCCTACGTAGGCGATCTCCGCGGAGAGATTGTTGGTGATGGCTCGCTGCACCGCGAGATTCCATTGCTGAACGTACCCGGAGCCTGCGGTTCTGTTTACGGTGTAGACGCTCTGGCCAAGGCCGGCATCGGGAGTGAAGGGAATCGGTGCGACGGACGGGCCGTTCGATAGAGCGAACGCGGAGTTGACGCTGTCCTGGGTTTTCTGCTGCACGTTCTGAATGAACGGGAACTGCGGGGTTGTGAATGGAGTTGTGATTCCGGACTGGTCGATGAAGACGATTCCGAAGCCGGAGCGGACGACCGTGTTCGGGGTTACAAGATAGGTGAAGCCGACACGTGGCGCGACGTTGGTGTAATGCAGTTCGCGTGCGCTGCGTGAGTTTCCATTCTGGCCGAGATAATCCAGTTGCTGCGTCTGAAGATTGAAGACCGCTCCCTGGTCATTCTTTTCGGTCGAAGGGAAGTGAAGTGTCCATCGAGCGCCGAGGTTGAGTGTAAGGCGGTCGGTTGCCCTCCAATCATCCTGGAAGAAATACTCCTGGATGTGTGCGCGAGGACGGATCCTGCTCTCCTGCAGATCGATCTGGAAGGTATCGACCTGACCGAGCAGGAAGCTGGCGAGCGCGTTGCCGCTATTCGTTACACCTTGTTGATTGGTGCCCGTTGTTGTGAAGGCGAAGGAGCCTGTCGGGTTCGGCGGAGAGACTGCATTGAGTTGATACCAGCGAAAGTCCAGTCCGGCCTTGTATGCGTGACGGCCTCTTGTGTAGACGACGGTGTTAACGGTCTGCCATACGGCGGTCTGGAACTGCGAAAAGGTACTGGCGGAAGGACCCAATTGCTGAAAGCCTGTGAACGTGAATAAGGGCAGGGCATCGTTGAACGCGGCATTGGTTGGTATGCCCGGTATCCCTAACGCGGCGGACGCGGTGTTTCCGAGGGTTGCGCCGACAATCGTGTTTACTCGGCGAGTGTAGCCTAATCGGAAGTCGTTCAGCAGATGTGGGGAGAAGGTGTGTGTTTCGTTCGCGACTGCCTGCTGACCCAGCACGTTTGACAGGCCGACTACGCCGCCAGTTCCGAGGACCGATCCGGTGATGGCGCCACTGCCGTCCGGTAATGGTGTGACTGGCTCCTCTACCTCGTTGTAGTAGCTGTAACGGCCGAAGGCGCGGTCGCGGCTGCTGATGTCGCCGTCGACGCGAACGTCAAACTGATTTTGATGATCGGTGTCATTAGCGGTACGGGTGTAGTTGTTCGCGGCTGCGGTCAGATTGGTGGGCGTAGGAAATCGTGCGTGCAAAGCGTTTGCAGCAGGATCGAATGGCACATTGATTACATCATTCGGGAATGGCTGCCGCACATACTTTCCGCCGGTGAACGTGGTGGTTGCCGGGTTGTAGATGTGAGAGACACCGGTGAATATGCCCTGACGTTCGGCGAGCGTTGGGATGGTGGAGATTCGTGTGACTCCGATCTGTTGTTTGACTCCCTGGTAGTCGCCGAAGAAGAAGAGACGATCGTGAATGATGGGAGCGCCAAGAGTTGCGCCGTACAGGTTGCGCCGATACTCAGGTTTGCGGGCGGGCGCTGGCGACGCGAAGTAGTTTCGGGCGTTTAGGTCTTCGTTGCGGAAGAACCAGAACAGGCTTCCATGGATCGTATTGGAGCCGGAGCGCGTTGCTACATTCACGACACCGCCGTTAAAGCGGCCGAACTCTGCGGCTACGTTATTTGCTTCGACAGTGAACTCCTGAATGTTGTCGAGAATAGGAAAGTACGCGACCTGTCCAGGTTCGGGCTGCAGAGCGGAGATGCCGTCGTACAGGTACTCGTTTGTTCTGGGACGGCCGCCGTTGATGCGCGGGAGCAGTGTCCCGGGAGGAAGTGCGACGCCGGGCGCGAGGGTCGTGAGCTGTACGAAGTTACGCGTATTGAGAGGCATGGCAAGCACGGTCGCGCCTGCAATATTCGTCTGGATGTTGCTCGTGCCCGCTTGCAGCAATGGGGCATCGCCTTCGACGGTCACGGTCTGCCGGTCTTGCCCTACGCTGAGGACAAGGTCGATGCTCACGGTTTCGCCCACTGTGACGGTTACGCCTGTGTGGGTCAAATGCTGAAATCCGTCTGCCGTTATATCCAGCTGATAGGTGCCTGGGTTGAGATTGCTGAAGAGGTAGTCGCCGGCAGCGGAGGACGTGGTTGTCTGATGCAGATTAGTCGAGAGCTCGGTCAGCTCCACGCGAGCGTTTGCGACTGCGGCGTCGGAGGGATCAAGCACGCGGCCACGAAGATCCGCTGCGATCTGTGCGAAGGCTTTTGATCCGCCGATCGTACTGAGGATGATAACGCACAGAACGCGGAGAATCTTCATGGACGGTGCTCCTGAAGGTGCGAGTCGACTGTGACCGGCAATGGTGTATTTGGCGAACAGATGGATCGAGCGAGGAGGGCGTGTTGCGTTCGTGCGAATGCGCATCCAGTCGCGTATAACGACTTTATTCGATTGAAATCGAATGGTCAACGATTCGGTTTTAGATGAGATTTAGTGCGGGTTAGGAGGGATCATCGAGGCGCTCGATCATCACGTCGGTAGACTTGATGAGGGCGGCAGCCGTATCACCCTTCTTCAACTGAAGCTCGCGCACGGCGCTGGCGGTAATGATTGCCGTCACATATGAATCACCGATCGAGAGCACGACCTCAGCCAGAAGGCCTTCCATTCGGATGCTGACTACTTTGCCTGCAAGTTGGTTGCGGCCGCTGACGCGCCGATAGCGCTCGCGTGACTCCGACGCGGGCTTCGTCTTGTCCCTGGCCAAAAAAGGCTTAAGAGTGGCTTCCGACACACGATGATGTCCACCAGGAGTTTGAACGGTTTTCAACTTGCCGCCCAGAATCCATTGCTTGATCGTGGGATAGCTGATCCCGATCAAGCGGGCTGCTTCGCGGGGAGTGAACATATGGCTTGCAGTTGGCATGGGCTAACCTTTCCGACGTCGATACGCCTTTGAAGCCTGAACGGTAGAGCTTATTTGGGCGCAGTGTCAGTAAAGATATTCTTTGGGCACATGGCGTGTACACCGACGTTGCCGTCGACCAGTTGCGTGATGTCCAGATCAACGGCGACGCTCGATAGCATGTAAGCATCATCGCGGCTCAGATGCTTCTCTTCCATCAGGAACTCGATCATGTCGCGCAGGGCGTGTTCAGTCGCTTCTTTCAGGTCTTTGCTGAAGCCCATGGAGATGTAGTGCGTCGGAGTCTCCGCCCTTGGCCAGATCAGATGCTTGTCCTTGTGGACGACAAAGCGGAACGTCCCGGTCAGATAGGTCTCGAGCGCTGTAATATCCACCTCGCCGTTGCCCTGGCCAGCGTGCCCATCTCCCGCCTGGAAGAGCGCACCTTTTACTGCAACCGGGATATAGAGTGTTGTTCCGGCGACGAGCTCCTTGTTATCTATATTCCCCGCGTGAGCAAAGGGCGGAGCGCTATCGATTCGCGCGCCCGCAGGTGCTACGCCCATGCTGCCGAAGAACGGATGGAGTGGAATATTGATCCCTGGCGCGAAGTTGGCGACCATCGCTTTGCGGTCAAGCGGAATGATCTTGTTCCGGCTGTACGGATACTCCATGGGCAGAAAACCGCGGCCCAGGCCAAATCCGTTGCACGCAAAGTTCGCGTCGATATCTATCTTCAGGATCTGGACTTCGAGCACATCTCCAGGCTCAGCGTCTTCGATGGCCACTGGCCCTGTCAGAATATGGCCTCCGGGCCCCTTGTCTGTCACCTCTTTGTATATCGGGCCTGTGTAGGGAGGAATGTCTTCCGCCTTCACTCCACGTGCAATCAGTCGATCCGGCGGGCCACACGTCGAAAGCGTCTGCATCCGCACGGTATCTCCAGAGTGAACGGTCAGGACGGGCTTCGAGGATCCCGAATAGTAGCCCCAGGCCACAGTGCTCGGTGTAGCCAGCAGAGTATAGTCGCTCGCAAGCAAAGACGCAGAGCATGCAGTAGCTAAAAAAGACACGGTGAGAGCGCGAAGCATGGAGTCCTTTCCGAGTGCCTGATATCTATCGATCAGTATAGAAGCGACTTTGAAGGAGCCACCCTAAAACGTATCTCCATGGCTCACACGTCCTGCCCTTCCACCTGCTCGCGAGTCATCGCAGCGACCGCGGTTTTTGGAGCACTCAGAACCATTTCCGCACTTAGCCGCGCGAACAGATCAAGACCGCGAGCGATAAGCCCCGTCCACCCGGTTTGATGGCTGGCTCCCAGTCCGGCGCCGTTGTCGCCATGGAAGTACTCGTAGAACAGGATGTAGTCACGCCAGTGAGGATCGTCCTGAAATTTCTTCGTTCCACCGTACACCGGACGTTGACCGTTGGCATCGCGGAGAAAGATGCTCGACAACCGACGGTTAATCTCCTTTGCCACTTCAAATAACGTTAGGTAATTTCCGGAGCCAGTCGGGCATTCGACTTTGAAGTCATCGCCATAGAACGGATACATCTGTAACAGCCCACGTATGATCAGGCCATTCACCGGCATCCATATCGGCCCGCGCCAGTTGGAGTTGCCGCCAAACATGCCGGTGTTCGACTCAGCGGGAAGGTACTGAACTTTGTATTCTTGTCCACCGAGGTCAAACACGAAAGGATGATCGAGGTGATACTTCGACAGCGAGCGTATGCCATATGGGCTGAGAAACTCCTTCTCATCGAGCATATAAGCCAGAATGCGCTGCAGCTTCTCCTTGTTGCAGACCGATGCCAGCCTGCGCCCCAGGTATCCGCCGATGTTTGGGTCATCGGCCGTAGCTATCTTTTTCGCGACCTCTGGATGGCGTTCGCGGAATATGGTGATCAGTTCCATCAAGTGGGGATATTTCATAGCAGTGCCTGGCTCGAATACGGTCGAAGCACATAGCGGTAGCAGTCCCACCATCGAGCGAATCTTCAATCGCGTGGCATCGCCATTGGGGAAATGGAGGAGATCGTAGAAGAACCCATCCTCCGAATCCCACATCTCGTCGTGGTTCACGCCGATACGATCCATGGCATAGGTGATCCAGACGAAATGCTCGAGGAAGCGGGCGGCAATCTCCTGATACATTATGTCGTACTCGGTCAGAATGAGTGCAATCTCCAGCATGCACAGGCAGTAGAACGCCATCCACGCAGTGCCGTCCGCTTGATCCAGATGCCCACCAGTCGGGAGTGGAGCGCTGCGATCGAAGACCCCGATGTTGTCGAGGCCAAGGAAGCCGCCCGCAAACACGTTGCGGCCCTCCGGGTCTTTGCGGTTGACCCACCAGTTGAAATTCAGCATCAGTCCATGGAAGGAACGCTCCAGGAAGCGCAGGTCGGAGCGGCCAAGTTCGGTCTCAATTCTGTAGAGAAACAAAGTTGCCCAGGCATGTACCGGCGGATTCACGTCGCCAAAGTTCCACTCATAGGCCGGGATTTGGCCATTTGGATGGGCATACAGGTTTCTCAACATCAGCAGGAGCTGATCCTTGGCGAAGTCGAAGTCCACCAGCGAAAGCGAGATGGTATGAAAGGCCAGGTCCCATGCCGCATACCAGGGATACTCCCACTTGTCGGGCATAGAGATGATGTCGTCGTTCAGCATGTGGAACCAATCTGCATTGCGGCAGTTTCCCTTATTGGATCCCAATAGGGGATGAGCGTCATGCTCGGTTAGCCATCTATCGAGATCGAAATAGTAATGCTGCTTGGACCACAACATCCCGGCGATCGCCTGCCTGTAGACGCGACGCTCATCTTCGCTCAACTGCTTCGGAGTGATCCGCACATAAAACTCGTTAGCATCCGCCAGACGGCTGTTAAAGATCCGATCAAACGTACCGAATGCGTCAGTCGTTGGCTTCGGACTCAGCCGCAAACGAACATCCTTGCTTCCTCCAGCCGGAACTTCCAGCACGTAGTGGGCTGCAGCTTTCGTTCCCGACTTCGAGGGATTGACCGCATCCCGCGCGCCGGAGATCACGTATTGATGAAAGGCATCTTTGACGTAAGGCGAAGGATTGGGCTGTCCCCAAAGGCGGCTGGCATTGGATTCGTTCTCGGTAAAGAGTAGCTCTGCCGCGCCCTCACATTGCAAGGTGTAATCGCCAAGTTGCGGGTGAGAAGCGTGTATCTTGTTCTCATCGATCTGACTCAAGACGGGCTTCGGTTTACCGTCGCCCCAGGACCACGTGTTCCTAAACCACAGTGTCGGAAGTACGTGGAGCTGGGCTGTTTCCGGACCTCGATTGTGGACAGATATCCGGACCAGCATGTCTTCCGGGTCGGCCTTGGCATATTCCACGAAGACGTCGAAATAACGATCCTCATCGAAGATACCCGTGTCGAGAAGCTCGTACTCCATCTCTTCGCGCGAGCGCCGCCGGTTGGTCTCCACCAGATCGCAATAGGGATATTCCGCCTGCGGGTATTTGTACAGGTACTTCATGTACGAGTGCGTAGGTGTACTGTCGAGATAGAAGTAGTACTCCTTGACATCTTCACCGTGGTTGGCCTCGCTGTTTGTCAGGCCAAACATGCGCTCTTTCAGAATGGGGTCGCGACCATTCCACAGCGCCAGCGCGAAGCATAGTTGTTGCTTGTTATCCGAGATTCCGGCTATCCCATCTTCACCCCAGCGGTATGCGCGCGATCGGGACTGGTCGTGGGTGAGGTAGTCCCAGGCGTTGCCGTCTTTGCTGTAATCTTCGCGCACCGTGCCCCACTGCCGCTCACTGAGGTAGGGTCCCCATTTCTTCCAGGGAATACCCTCTTCGCGAGCGTCGTTCAGCCGTTTCTGTTCCGTGACCTCGCTATAGTTACCTGGAGACTTGCGGGTGGATACCATCGGTTTCTCCTCCGTGTGCGCCACATGAACTCGGATGACCCTGACCGCTTCCTCCAAACTGCCAGACAGCGATTTCGATCCTATGTCTTGCTCGTGCGCAGAAGATCGAAGAAGTGGTAGTTCCAAGAGGCGAGTTCCACGTACAGGCCCGGTGACCGTATCTCATCTTCAGGACGCTCATAGTTCGCACCCGACAGCGCGTCCTGCAGAAGCCACTCTACACCATTTGCATCCGTCCACGGGACTTTTACCCGACTCTGCGCGGGATAGTCGCTGAGATTGACGATGATCAGGTACCGCTCGTCGCCTCTTAACCAACTCCAGGCCACCAGATTCTGATAGGTTGTGTTGTCCGGCCAGCCTGTTCGTTCACACAAGCTCCACTGGCCATCACGAAAGATGGGCTTATCTATCGCGCTGAGAAGTTTTTTGTAGAAACCCTGCAGGCCCTGATTCACAGGTTCCTGCGGACGTCTGCCAAGAAAGACAGGCAGTTTCACGGTGCGTCCCTCGAACTGTCCTTCATGAAAAAGCTTGAGCCCTGGGAGCGTAGCAATCGTCACCGCCGCAGCCTGCTGCTTCGCCTGCAGGAAAGTAGCCGCAGCTCGCGGCTCGTCATGGTTTTCGATGAAACGGACCAGCTTTCCCTGGTAAGCCAGGTCTGCACAGAGGTGGAGACGGATATTTTCCGCGCTGTCGCGCTCCAGGCGATCATAAAGCTTCTTGTCGTAGCAGAAGTCAAAACCGTGCTGCTGAAGCTCCCATTCCAGATCCCAGTAAGCTTCGGCAATGAAGATGAAACCGGGATAGCCTTTCTTGACGGCGGAGATTACGTCGTCCCAGTATTCCGTTGCGGGTTGCTGTCCGGCCCGGCTGCCCCACGTACGTTGAAAGATCGCGTTCAGCAAAAGCATGGCCATGTCGCAGCGGATGCCATCGCACTGCTGTGCAATGCCTGAAACGGTTTCGATCACGGCCTGTCGAAGTCCCGGTGCAAAGACGTTTAACTGCAAGACGTCCGGCCAGGCCGGGAAGAAGGGATCCCGTCCCCTGGCGAAAATTGTTCCGTCTCTCTCGATCCAGGAAGAAGGGTCCTTCGTGGCATCGTCAGCATTGCTCTGGATGAAATACTCGGGGTGTTCGACTGCCCACGGATGATCGAGTGCTACGTGGTTAGCCACAAAGTCCAGGATCAGGTTCATGCCCCGCTTCGAGAGCTCTTGTCGCGCGATCGCAAGACCTTCTGGCCCTCCGAGATGCTTGTCAACAACGTACCGTCGTACACAATAGGGCGAGCCTACGTTGTCCTCGGGGCGAAAGTCAGGAAGCGCGCGCCGAAAATCATCAAGCAAAGTCTGGTTTTGATTCGCGATCGCGATGCCTGCAGGACTTCGTTCCCAAACGCCCATCAACCACACCGCATCGAAGCCATAAGCGGCGATGGCATCCCACTCGACTGCAGGGATCGAAGACAAGGTAACTTTCTTTCCGTGTTTCTGACTCAGCTCGGACAGCCACACCCAGGTATTGATCTCATACAAGCTTGGGTATCGCGGCCAGACGGAAACTCGCGTCGACGCTGCCTTTGCTGGAGCGGAACTCATCAACTTCGCCATGACTATCTCTCCTCGACTTCGGATAGCCTGGAACTATTCCTCGAATTGTCTACGATTAGATCGAAGGACCGGGGATTAGTATCGGTCATACCTGCCAGCGATCTCAAGTTGCGATCCAAAAAACTGGATGGCGATTTCCAGCACAGCGGCGGCTGGCTCAAATTTTGCTGCTCAAAAGCGGCGTGAGCTATTCACTGGAAGCGGGGCTTTCGAACGGTCTAAACTACCGGCTAACCACCGATTCACGGAATGTTTATAAAGACCTTTTACCATGATGTAAATAGCCGGCAGTGAACTAGGAGAGAACGATCCGTCAGCTTGGGGGCCATGGGTTTACAGTTAGCACCTTTTAAAGAAGAACCACAGGCCTCCGCTGAAGGCGACGCGGACTTTGACACTCAGGATTTTCGCTGGAGGTTAGCGATCCGAGTGGCAGAGAGTTCACCGTTTGCGAACGCTCCGCTGCTTTCGAAATTTCTGCTGTACGTTTGTGATCGCACCTTATCCGATCGGACTGAGGATCTGACGGAACGCAACATAGGTGTTGTCGTCTTCCAGCGGCGTCCGGACTACAAACCCAGTGAAGACAATATTGTGCGCTCCTATGTGCGTCAACTCAGGCAGCGGCTTGATCGCTACTTTGAGGAGGAGGGTTCGGATGAGCCTTGGAGAATCGTTATTCCCCGGGGCGGCTATTGCGCAGCTTTTGAGCAACGGTCTGATTCAGGAGCAGTGAGTGCTGCTATCAGCACTCGCCAAGAGCAGGCAATCGCTCCCATTCAAGAGGCCAAACCGCCACGGAAAACCACTAAAGATCTTGTTTGGATTGTTCTAGTAAGCCTGCTCCTGGGAGCACTTGCGGGGTTTTGGGGCAGTTCTTATCTTGTGCCTTCGTCACCAGCACATCCGATCTGGACGGAGCTTTTCACCCCGTCTTCGGTCACCTATATTGTGACTGCGGATAGTAGCCTGGCTACTCTTCAAGAACTCAGCGGAAAACACGCAACTCTTCAGCAGTACGTCGATGGGAGCTATTTTGCTCAGTTCGATAAATCGGACACGCCGGAAGATCTGAAGCTTCAAAGATTGAGCCGGGAGCATCTGACGGGCGTTCCTGATGTCAACACGGCGGCTGGAATTATGGAGCTTCCTGAAGTCAAGGGCAAGCGCGTGAACCTTCGGAATGCGCGAGCTCTTAGCGTCGACGATATGAAGGATGCAAACCTTATTCTGAGTGGTTCTGAGTACAGCACGCCATGGGTCGCACTTTTTGAACCTAAGATGAACTTCACGGTTGCCGTCGACGGATCTATCTATAATTCTCATATCGTCAACAAAGCGCCACAGCCGGGGGAAGCAAAGGATTATTTCAATGGCAGTACAACTCCTCCTTACTCTACTTACGCGGTCGTCGCTTATCTCCCTAACCTAAGCGGTAACGGCAAGGTTCTTATGATTGGCGGTCTGACGACGGCGGGTACCGAAGCCGCCTCAGGCTTTCTTCTGCATGGGGAGATTGCCTCCTTCCTGAAGACAGTACCGCGAGATCGACACGGCCTCAGGCCTTTTGAGCTTTTATTGAAGACTACAAGTCTGGATTCGAGTTCTTCGTCGATTGAAATAGTGGCAAAGCGCGTTTACTAAGAAAACTCCGGACCTACCCCGTCTGTGAGCCAAGCTCGTTGCAGCATTCGTGTCTGTTCGACACGTTCGCGAGGTAGTTTTTTGCGTTATTACACGGCATCGATCGATCCAGGTCACCTTGCAATCAAAACCTAAATCAGAAGTGCCGGATCACAAATTAGGAGAAGGGAGAAGAATCAGATCATTTGCGCGTTGATAAGTGCTTATTTCGAAAAATCAGGCACAAAAACTCGGTGTAAACACAATTTACAAGCGGTGAAGTCACTTTACCGGCCTCATCGGGCGATCCATACTTCATTCCATACAGCCAGTGGAACTCAATATTGCGCAGCACTACTCGATCTCAGATTTCATCTGTGATCGATTCGAACGATGCAAATCCTAATGAACTTATTCATCTCTCGAGAAGATCTTCCCATGGAAACCACAAAGATGGAAGTAAACGAGCACTCTCCTATGTTGCGAGATCGATCATCATGCAGATTCCTTGGTTGTCGCCCTTGGGGGAAAAGATACCTGGGGTGACCCTCTCTGCCGCGCGTTTACCGCAGTAAGCAATGCACCCTGGAGATCAACCTGGCGGATAAGTGCCCTCATAAGGGCTCCCCATCTCATCAAAAGGCAGTTCTTCTGCCGTTCCGACTGCCATCGTCAGCAGCGGTTTGTATGGAGGCTACACTCAGTATGCGAATTAGAGAGATTGTATTCAAGCGCGGCGCGTTCCTCATGATGGTCGCCCTTCTTTTGGGCTACGCTCCAGTTGCTCATGCGACGACACCGAGCAATCTCGTGATATATGAAGTCGCAGGGGCAGGCGGACTCTCTGGTGCGAGTTACCGCCAGGACACGATTATCCTGTTCAATCCCTCCCAGAGTCCTATCACCTGCACGGCCTGCGCGATCCAGTATCACAGCAACACCGCGAGTACCAGCACAAAATGGACTGTATACAAGTTACCTAGTCTCTCCATTGCATCTGGCGGCTACTACATGATAGCTGGAAGTGCGGTGACGCTTTCCAGCTATGGAAGCGTGGCTCCAATACCCTATGACTATCAACTTGGCACGATCGAAGGAACAGCCACTGCCACCCAGAACATTCTAAGTAGTGTCGCCGGCGTGATAGCGCTAACGAATACCCAGACAGCTCTGACATCCACTGCCAGCATACCTTGCGGAACCGGCTCTCAACTTCTGGATGTGGTAGGTTACGGCTCCAATATCGCCACAAACTCCGCAACGAAACCTACCGTCGGGGTCTGTTATCAGGGTTCTGGGTCAGCTAACTACGACGGAAGCAGTCAGTACGGCTTTCAGATGAGCGCCGCCCGGCAGAATCCATGCATTAACACAGGGAATAACCTGGCGGACTTTGTAAATGTCCCAATATTTTTCCTCAATTCGGGATCGAACCCTACGCCTTGTCCAACTGGAAACCAGCTTCAGCTGGAAGCAAATACCATCACCGCTACTCCGACGAATCCCTATCCAGGCGGGGCGGTAACATTTACCGCGAAGGTTGATCCAGCCACGCAACCATCAAGTTCTGGCATCACAGTCAATCTGGATTTCAACGCTCCCTACTACGGCGGTTCCGCTCTGCAGATGTATGACGACGGGACGCACGGCGATGCTGTTCCGAACGATAACATCTATACCTTGGCCACTACCCTTCCTGCTGGAGTCCCGACGGGATACACATACTCCGCCAACATCACAGTGACTGACGCGTTTGGAAATACTTATACCGGCTCCACGCCGCTCACCGTCGTTACTGCTCCTCCTCCTCCTCCGACCATCGCTCTTACTCTCTATGAGGTTGCCGGGGCAGGCGGTCTCTCGGACGCAAACTACCGTCAGGATACGATTATCCTGTTCAACCCGAGCTCATCGACAGTCAACTGCACGACCTGCGCGATTCAAACGTACAGTGGTTCCGGAAGCACTGCCGCATGGACTGTGTATCAGTTGCCGGGCCTGTCGATTCCCGCCGGCGGCTATTACATGATCGCCGCCAGTTCATCCACACTTTCCAACAACGGCAGCCTCGCGGCCATTCCCTATGACTACCGCCTCAAGGCGCTTGAGGGAACAGCTTTAGATGGGCCCGTCGGGGATGATCTTCTTAGCCCCTCGGTCGGTGTTGTCGCTCTGACTAGTTCACAGGTGGCTCTGACCGCCAGTTCCAGCGCGCTGTGCGGAACCGCTTCGCAGCTTGTAGACCTTGTCGGCTATGGCTCGACCACTTCGACGAATGCCTCGACAAGCCCCACACCCTCCTCCTGCTATGAAGGCTCCGGTGAAGCCACCTACGACGGAAGCGCCCAGTATGGCTATCGGATGGGCATCACGCGCGCAAACCCATGTGTCAATACTGCCAACAATGCAAGCGACTGGGTGAACGTGCCGGTGGTCTATTTGAACTCGGCGTCGACTCCTACTGCTTGCCCGGCCGGAACGCAACTGAGTGCGGTTGTTTCGGCCACGCCGAGCAGCCCGAATCCTGGCGGGCCGGTGACATTCACAGCTACCGTCACGCCCGCTACACAACCATTCAGTTCGGGAATTACGGTCAATCTCGACCTCAACTCCCCCTACTACGGTGGTTCCGCTATGCAGATGTATGACGACGGGACGCACGGCGATGCTGTTGCGGGCGACGGCACCTATACTTTGGCCACGTCCATCCCGTCTGGAGTCGTTGCGGGATTCACCTATCCCACCAACGTCACTGTCACCGATGTGGCCGGGGACACCTTTACCGGCGGCTCTACGCCGATTACCATCAGTGCTTCGTCAGCCAATAACAGCATCCGGATTATTGCCTGGTATGGCGCCGGAAATCTGTCGAAATCGATGTACGGACGCGACACCGTCATTCTGTTCAATCCGTATTCCGGACCCATCACGATGAACAATTGGTCCCTGCAGACGGGAGGGACAACAGGTTCGTTCACCACCATCTATAAACTCCCTGTCGTGACGCTTCCAGCCGGCGGCTTTTATGCCCTCGTGGGTAGCGGCGTGAACTACATCTCCAGTTCGGGCTGCACGAGCAGCATCTGCAACCTCAATTATCCGTATGACTACCAACTGAAGACTATCGAGGGAACAGTCACGAACACGGATAATGACCTGAGCAGCACGGCGGTTACTGTGGCTCTGGTGAATAACCAGACGGCGCTTTCGGGTACCTGCCCGCTAACCTCACCCAATCTTGTAGATTTGGTTGGCGTTGGAGCAGCTGATGGCAGTTCGCCGGTGACGTGCTACGCCGGAAGCAACTACGCAACCTATACGCCCAGCACGACGAATGGTGCTGCGACAAATATCAACGGGATCGTGTATGCCTACGCGACGGTCCGGAAGAATAAATGTGGAAATACGTTCGATAACGCGAACGATTTCATGCTTGGCTACATTAACTTCTCCAATTCCACCACTAAGCCAGATCCATGTCCTCTTGGCACGCAGATGGCTGTTGCTCCTCCAACGGCGACACCAAACAGTCTCGGAGTTCTGGATCCCTTCACGATCACGGCCAAGATTACGCCTGCGACTAATCCGAACAGCACGAGCCTGAACGTGACTGCTGACCTTTCCAACCTGGGACTCTCCTCAGCCTCGCAGCTTTACGACGATGGCACGCATGGCGATGCGGTTGCGGGAGACAAGATTTACAGTCTCGCGACCGCTTCCACAAGCGGACCGATTGGCCCGGTAACTGGGCTGATCGTCACCGCAACGGATGCGCAGGGAGGCAGTGCGCAGAACCTTATTCCGCTCACCATTGAGCCGGGGACGATCTCGATGACCACGCCGAATGCAAGCGGCACCGTTACGGCCGGAGGCGTCCTGACATTCCCCATCACCATCACCGGCCAGCGTGGTTACGGCGGCATTTTGAACATCACCTGCGAGGGCACGCCAAATACGAACTCGCTCGGCGTTCCCGTCAGCACGCAGTGCGTTCTTACTCCTCCGGAGTTGACGCTCAGCCCCGACGGCAGCTCCACGATATCGGTTGCCATCGCAACAGGAACGACAAAGTCGGCCAGCGTCGCCTCATCTTCGCTGCCGTTGGGACTCATCAGCCTTCTTTCCATCGGAGCGATGACCGTCGGCCTTTGGCGGCGAAAGCACCTGCCATCCGCTGTTCTTCTGGCACTGGTTACGCTGCTGACGCTGAACACGACCGCCTGCGGAAAAAATGCCGGATTGGGTAACACTGCCGTTGCTCCTGGCACATACACCTACACCATAACGGCGACCGACTCGGCCGTGACTACGATCACCAATTCGCTTACCTTCACGGTCACCGTGCAGTAGGGAACAGGAAAAGAAGCGGCCAGCTAGTCCGGTGATGGGGAAAGAACTGCATACAGCAATGAATTTGGGAGAAGACCTAATGCAATGGAAGATGAGCTCGGCCTGTGTTCGCTCGGTAGCAACAGGACTGGCCGCGATGGCTTTCACCATGCTCGCCGGGTGTGGAGTGTACCAATCGACGCCCACCACGAACTATAACGCTCCTGTCACGCTGCAGGGGCAGGTCTTTGCGGGCCGCAACTACATGGCGGGCGCAACCGTGACCGTCTATTTGACCCAACCAAGCGGCGCCGCGGCCAACGGCTCTTATACCGGCACGGCCAAGCTGTTAGCGACCACGACGGCGAACGCGACGGGCAGTTGGAGCCTCCCGGGCATAAGCTGTTCCAGTCCCGACCAGCTCTATGTGACTGCGCTCGGTGGCGTTCCGTATCCCTCGGGACAGAACTTTAACGACACTGACAAACAACCCCAATTCGCTAATGATGACGGCGGTTGGAGACTGCTCCATCCTCAACTCGGCGACCGCTACAACCAATGTTACGTCGATTGTGACGAATGAAGCCTCCACCGTTGCCGCGGTTTGGGCGCTCAGGAACTTCATCAGCCTGAATGGCACTACTGTAAACGTGACCAGCTCGTCCACGAACTACGCCGGATCGAAGGGCATAGGCGCACCGGGCAGCTTTGCCGGACTAGCTCATGCGTTTCTCAATGCGAACAATCTGTCGCCGTACAAGGTTGGCAACTTCCAGCAGTACACCAACGGCGGCAACACCGGAGCCCCTGGCGATGCCGTTGGCGTTCCCGGTGGCTTGGTACCGGTGCAGGAGTTGAACTCGCTGGCCTATGCGCAGTATCTGTGCACCATCGGAAGCGACGGGACCACGCCGGGCAACTTCAGCTACTGCAATACTCTTTATCAGTTGGCCACGCCTCCGGGGGGCACCGCGCCCACCAACTCCCTACAGGCAATGTTGAACATCTCCCGCTATCCGGCAAACAATGCGGCCGCGATACTGGCCTTCACGTTGACGCCAATTCCGCTCTCCGGCCAAACCGGGTCGCAGCAGATTAATGCCGGTGTGTACGTTCCGGCTCTTACGGGTTTGGGTACTGCGGGCTCGGGCGGCGCAACCGACTGGAGCGTGGCGATCTTCTACCTTGCGGGTTACGGAGCGACCTCCACCGGACAGGGATCGACCTACCCGGAGTACGTCACCATCGACGCCAACGACGATGTGTTCTTCTCCAATCCGAACGGTTCCTCCAGTACACAGGGCAACGTCATCGCGCTAACCAGCTCCGGCCTGAACCTCTGGACCAGTCCCACGGATACAACCAAGCTGACAAACCCACGCGCCATCGCCGCCGACGCGTCTGGCCACATTTGGGTGGCTAACGGAGGCACCACAGCCGCAACTGCCTTTGTGCAGGAGATGAATGCGACCTCGGGCGCTGTGATTCAGGACTACTCTTCCACCTCCAACACGCTGTATGGGGTGTCGGTCGATTCGCTGGGTAACGTCTGGTACGGCTCCGACACCACGACCGGTCAGAATCTGCATGAGCTGGCGCTCAATGGATCGACCTATGCGGAGGCCACCTTCGCGGTTCCGCCATCGTCGGCCGCGACCGCGCTGACGCAGATCCGTCCGGACAGCAACGACAACATCTGGGTCAACGGCTACGGAGCATCGAGTGCGCAGGCCCTCTACTTTCCCAATACGGGGACCGCAGCCACTCCCGCCTACGCGAAGGGCCTGATCCCAGTCAGCCTGCCCGGCGGCTCCGCAAGCTACGGCATTACGACCGATGCGAGCGGTAATGCCTACTCCGTGACAAACGGGACAGGCGGAGGGATCGTCAAGACGTCCGTCACTGGCAGCGGCACAACGGCAGTGCTGAACGCCGCCAGCGTGGCTGCGAATCCGGCGACAGCCTCTCGCTTTCTCGACATCGACGGCGCGGGCTCCATCTGGTATCTCGACAACACCACTGGCACGTACCTGTACCAGTACATTCCCTCTACGGGCACGACCAACTCCTACTATTCCTGCTACAACGCCGGTACAACCACAGGCACCGGCACGGCTACCAGCACAGTGCAGGTCTGTACCACAGGCATGAGCACAAAGCTGGACCTGGCCGTCGATTCCACCGGCTCGGTGTGGGTCGCGAGCTATGGCAACTCCGGCGGAGGACGCATGGTACAGATCATCGGGCTGGCCGCCCCAACTGTGCCGTTGAAGGCGCTGGGCAAGCCGGGCGTGATGCCATGATTCCGCGTTCCGGAACGGCATCTTTCGTTTAGAAGCATTCAAGAATCTCGCATCACAACGTTTCGCTCTGCATGGATATTGGAGGTCACACCCTATATGTGCTTCAAAAGATTGCTCTCACTGGCACTGATACTGCTGGTTATGTGCGTCGGCAAGAGTTATGCCCAGTTTGAGACGGCTTCGATCGTCGGACGAGTCATGGATTCCACGGGCGCGTTGTTGGTTGGTGCGAAGGTGACGGTGACCAACGTGGACACGAATGTCTCCATTAGCCGCATGACCGACAATTCGGGCGAGTACCTGGTACCCGCGTTGAGCGTGGGCGTGTATCGGGTGGTTGCGACCATGCAGGGCTTCCACGACGCCATCACCGAGAACGTGCATCTGCAGGTCGGTACCAAGCAGCAGGTCAACTTGGCGATGACCCTTAGCAGCAACGAGGAGACGGTCACGGTCGAATCCAGCGAACTGGTGCTCGAGAAAGAGACCAGTCAGCGCCAGCAGGTCGTCACGAGCGATGTGATCGAGGCCTTCCCGCTGCGCGACATGAACTACAGCGACCTGCTCCAGCTCTCGGTCGGCGTGACGCAGGATGCCGCGGGTCAAGATCTTGGCACCAGCAGCGTGGTGCGCGAAGGCTCGTACAACATCAACGGTCAACGGTCGACTTATAACAACTACATTCTGGATGGCATGGACAACAACGCCCACGGCACGTCCAACCAGGGCTTCTCTAACCAGGTCATCAATCCCTCGCAGTACGACATCTCCCAGTTTTCGATTGTGACCACGCTGCCGGCCGCCGAATATGGCCGTTCGGCCGGCGGCACCATCAACGTTGCGGTCAAGCAAGGCACTAACAAGCTGCACGGCATGCTCTATGAATCACTCCGCAATACCATCGCCGATGCGAACGGCTACTTCAAAGCGACTAGCAGCTCCGGCGCCTCGACCAGAACGACCATTAACCGCAACCAGTTCGGCGGCAACGTAGGCGGCCCCATCCTGCGCGATCGGTTCTTCTTCTTTGCCGATTACGAAGGCCTGCGCCAGGTGCGTCAGATCGTGAATCAGTCCAATATCTTTAAGGAAAGCGATCATCAACTCATCGCTTCGCCTAATGCGACGGCAAATACCACCTCAGTGCTGAACCCCTTCACAGGCGAGACCTATGCGGCGGACCGCCCACTGCCGCGCAGCGTTCTCTCGCCCATTGCACTGGCCATCCTGGATTCATTCCCGTTGCCGAACAACAACGGTGCAGGCTCCGCGTCTATCTCCAGCAACTGGTCGGTGCTACAACGCTTCCTTAACAGTTATGACAAGGAAGACGTCCGCATCGACGCTCATTGGACGCCGCGCATGTCCAGCTTTCTGCGCGTGAGCCAATCCAAGGAGCACGACATGGACGGCCCTATTCTCCCGGCGCCACTCAGCGGAAACAACGGCTACTTCCGTACAATTAACCAGCAGGCGGTGCTTGGCCTGACTCGCCAGATCGGGGCCGCGCAGTTGCTAGAGGCACGCCTCGGCGCCTCCTATACCAAAGGCGGCAAGCATCCGTACACGCTAGACGACCCGCGCACCTTCGGCATCCAGGGACTCCCGACGAATCCGCTGGTTGGCGGCGGCCTGACCACGCTCGCGCTCAGCGGATACTCCACCTTTGGGCGTCAGGCGACGAATCCACAGTGGCAGTATCCCTTCTTTCTGAACCCGAAGTTGACCTACTCGTCGCTCGTGGGTCGTCATAACTTCAAAGCCGGCTATGAGTTCTCGTACCTGCGTCAGATTGTGCAGGACGTGAATCCAATCTATGGCCAAATGTCTTTTGAGAGTTCCTTTACCGGGTATACCATCAGCGATTTCCTCTTCGGTGTGCCGAATGAGATCGACCTGACCAACTTCTATGTTGCGCACATTCGCCAGGGTGGCCACTCAGCTTTTTTTCAGGATGACTGGAAGGCGTTGCCGAAGTTAACCTTGAATATAGGCGTGCGCTATGAGTACGCGTCGCACTTCTACGAGAAGGACAGCCGACTGACGAACTTCGACCCGACGACAACTCCTTATACGGGCCAGCTGCTTCGTGCCGCTGCCTCCGGCTCTGCCTATCAGAAGCAGCTCATCAATCCCGACATGAATGATTTTATGCCGCGCTTCGGATTTGCCTACTCGCCCAACCAAAGGCTCGTGATCCACGGCGGCTATGGTATTGGGTATATGCACTACACGCGTTCGGGCGAGGATGACAATCTAGCCATCAATGGTCCACAGGTGAACGCAGCCGTCTACAACCAGGTGCCGAAGTACTTCACGACAAAGAACGTGAAGACCTCGCCGACCTTCTACACAGTGGACCAAGGCTATCCGCAGGGGATGGCTGCTCCAGCGAACTTCAACCTCTTTACCTCTACGGTGAAGTGGATCCCGCGCAGCTACGTCGACCCATATGTGCAGAGCTGGTATGTTGGCTTCCAAACCAGCATCGGCAGAGACCGGTTCGTCGATATTGCTTACGTTGGCAATCATGGCGTGAAGCTGCAGGAGGCTGGCGCGTATAACCAGCGCAATCCGGCGCTGGGTACCGATCCGGTGACGGGATACTTCGCGCGTCTCTATAGCAACATCGGCGACGTGTCGGAGACCTTCAACGGGGGTATGAGCGAGTACGGCGGTTTGCAGGCACGCTTTGAGCAAAAGAACTTCCACGGCCTATGGCTGCTCAACGCGCTGACATGGGCGCGCGACTTCGCTAATGTGGGCGATGCGCTTACCTCCGCCAATGGCTTCTCTGGTAGCCCGCAGGACTACTACGCCCCGCAGAGCAATGATTACGGCCCGTCACAGTACGATATGCCTATCATTAACATCACTGCTCTCACATGGAAGCTTCCCATTGGTCACGGCGGATTTTTGCTGCGCAACGTCGGGTCCACGCTAACCAATATTGTTGGTGGGTGGGAGATTACCGCCTACAACCAGTATCACTCCGGTCCGGCGCTGACACCTGGCTTCACTCCAACGGGATTTCAAGAGCTGTCAAGCTCCGGTGGCGTGCAGTACCGGCCATTCCTCGCCAGCGGCGTGACAGCCAAGATGGCGAAGCAGAGACTTCATATTCCAGGACATCCGGAGGAAGCGTTCTGCGACACCGTGTATGCCAGTTCGACGCAGGCCGCATACAACGGCTGCACGGTTGCCTTTGCGACAACGAATCCAAATCCAGTCCCTAACCCTCTCAGCCCCACTGCCAATTGGTCCGGCACCAGCGCCGATCCACGAGGCAATGTAACGAATGGCTTCTTGCGTGGAGACTCGTTCGACCAGCTGGATGCAGGAGTCAACAAGACCTTTCGGTTGCCTTGGGAGAATATGCGCCTCGAGTTCCGGGGGCAGTTCTACAACGTCCTGAACAAAACCAACTTCACGCCGCCGAGCGTGTCCTCCTGCTGCTCCACTTCATTCGGACGCATCACCAGCACGTATGGCCCGGGCCGCATCGGTCAGGTGCAGGGCATCTTGAGGTTCTAAAAACGTAGTGCGTTATTTCCAGAGGTGAAGAGAAATGCAGTCGAGACGTGATTTTCTGAAGAAGGCAGCGATGTTGGCAGGTGCAGCGGGTTTTTCCGCCGGGATGCCGGAGTCGGTTCAAAGAGCATGCGCGATCGAACCAGAGCCCGGCAGCACCTGGAAGGACGCAGAGCATATTGTCATCCTGATGCAGGAGAACCGTTCCTTCGATCACGCCCTGGGCACGCTGCAGGGGGTTCGCGGCTTCAATGATCCGCGCGCCATTCGTCAGGCCAACGGCAACTCGGTCTTTCTGCAGACGAGTCTGTCCGGTGCAACCTATGCGCCGTGGCGGCTCGACATCAAGGATACAAAGATCACCTGGATGGGCTCGATCCCGCATTCGCGGAACAGCCAGGTGGACGCCTGGAACCGCGGGCACCACAATGCCTGGATCGACTCGAAGCGGTCCAGCAATCGGGACTACCACGACGTCCCGATCACGATGGGGCACTATACGCGCGAGGATATTCCGTTCTACTACGCCCTCGCCGATGCGTTTACCGTGTGCGATCAAAACTACTGCGGCGCGATGACGAGCACGACACCAAATCGCTCACTGCTCTGGACCGGAACGGTGCGCGATGAGCAGAATACGAAGTCGAGCGTGTATATGCGGAATCCGGAGTTCAGCGGTGCACACCTGAAGTGGAAGACCTACCCAGAGCGGCTTACCGATGCGGGGATCGATTGGAGCATCTACCAGAACGAGGTGAACGTCGCGTCTCTGGCCCCCGACGCTCATGATTGGCTGGGTAACGTCGGCAATGTGATCGAACACTTCGGCGCCTTCAACGTGCACCTGTCGACGGGCAACACGAAGAAGCTGCGAGCCACCATCGAGGCTGCGAAGGACGAGATCGCGGCGCTTCAGCTTCAGCAGAAGACCGCCGACACAACAATGAAAGATGACCTGCTCGCCGAGATCGCGCAAAAGCAGGATAACCTGAAGACGCTGGAGGCGCAGTTGCAGCAAGGAGGATCACTCTCCGATCTGTCCTCGCGGCAGCAGGAGTTGCACAGGCGGGCCTTCGTAACCAATGTTGACGATCCGGACTATCACTCGCTGGAGTCGATCTCCTTTGAGGAGGTCGGGCGCACGACAAAGATGGATGTTCCCAAAGGGGACGTCCTCCATCAGTTCCGCAAGGACGTTAACCAGGGGACGCTGCCTACGATCTCGTGGCTCGTGCCTCCGGGCAAGTTCAGCGACCATCCCGCGCATCCTTGGTACGGCGCGTGGTACCTGTCGGAGGTTATGGACATCCTGACGAAGAACCCCGAGGTCTGGAAGAAGACGATCTTCATCCTTACTTATGACGAGAACGACGGCTACTTCGATCACGCACCGTCGTTCGTAGCTGCTGATCCGCAGAACCGCGCGACTGGCCGAGCGTCGCAAGGAATCGATACGGCGTTGGAGTATTCGTATATTCCCGACGAGCTTGCGCAGGGCGTATCGCAGGCCGACGCCCGCAGCGGTCCGATCGGCCTTGGATTTCGGGTGCCGATGATTATCGCTTCGCCATGGAGCCGCGGAGGCTGGGTAAATTCGCAGCTTTTCGACCAGACTTCGATCCTTCAGTTCCTGGAAGAATATATGGAGGTGAGGCATGGAAAGACGGTGAAGGAGACCAACATCAGCGATTTCCGGCGCGCGATCTGCGGCAACCTCACCTCGGTGTTCCGTCCGGCGGACAACAGCATGACGGCGTTGCCCTTTCTCGATCGCAACAAGTTCCTTGAGACCATCCAGCTGGCGAAGTACAAGGAGATTCCTTCCAACTTCAGGAAGCTGAGCAGTGATGAGATCGCGCACGTGAACGCCGCTCCTCTGCGCTCGCCTTTGGTCTCGAAGCAGGAGAAAGGAATCCGTCCTTCGAACGCTCTTCCATATGAGTTGTACACCGATGGCGCCTTGGTGGGCAGCAACTTTGAGATGTTCATGACGGCGGCCACGGCAGTGCATGGAGCAAAGTCAGCAGGCTCGCCTTTCAATGTTTATCTGCGCAACGTCCGCATCGAGAGTAGCGCGAAGAAAATCGCGGGCGACAACGCGAACATGCTGGTCGCAACCTATACGGTGAAGGCGGGCGATACACTGCGCCAGGCCTTTCCCATGGCACTCTTCACCGGCGGCAAGTATGACATCGAAGTGGTTGCTCCTAATGGCTTCTATCGCGCGTTCCGTGGCGACTCCTCAGCGCACGCACTAACAACGCTTGCCGTGTATGAGAGAAGGGGGTCGGCGCTTACAGGCAACGTGGAAGTGAAGTTGCGTAACGATTCCAAGGCGCCGATCACCGTTGAGGTGAGCGACAACTCGTATCAATCCGGCAAGAAGACGGTAGAACTCGCCGCCAATGCCGAGGCGTCCGTTGTGCTGGACCTCTCGAAGCAGCACGGATGGTACGACTTTACGGTGAAGCAGGCAGGCTCAAAGGCCGAGGCGCGCTTCGCTGGCCGCGTGGAAACGAGCCGCTCCAGCTATACCGATCCACTGATGGGCGAGATGGTCTGAGCATGTCGAAGCGAAACACTGCTAGCTGAACTGATCGTGGAATCGCGGTGCAGCGATCGCGACGTCATAATGTCTTATCCTTGGAGCCTTCTTGCCAATCCGTATTTCCTTGATGCTTGTCTGGTTGTTCCTCGGCTCATTCTCTCTTGCCGTCCAGCAAGCGTCTCAACCCCTTCAGCCATCGAAGGATCAGGACGGCGCCTACTCCCTTCACGTCAACGCGAAGACCGTCATCCTCGACGTAGTGGTCACCGACCGGCATGGTCAGATGATCACCAATCTGAAGCAGGACGATTTCAACATTCTTGAAGATGGTCGTACCACAACGAATCACCAGCTTCGAGCGTCCCGGCGTACATTCGTTTGCGAACGATATCGCCGTCAACTCTACGGCCGACCTGGATCGCGAAGCGCCCGAGGCGCCAGTCGATATCATCGTCCTCGATGAAATCAACACCCGCTTTGAAGACATGGCCTTTGCCCGCTACTCCCTCAAAAAGTATCTTGATGCGCAGCCCGGCAAGCTCAACCAGCCGACCATGCTGGTTGCTGTTGATCTCCATCATTTGAGCGTATTGAAGGACTATACCCAGGACAAGGCGTCGATACTCGCTGCTCTGGACCAGCACCTGTCGCAGTATCCCTGGCATCTGGACTCGGCCAGTTGGAAGGCCGAGCAGTTCTCTGCCGCATTTGCGTCGCTGATGCAGGCGGCTGAGGCCACCATCGGTCATCCAGGCCACAAGAATATGATCTGGATAGGCCGCGGGTTTCCCTATGTGCGCACCGACACGATGCTGCCCGAGGATGCTGCCCAACTCTCAGATTCCATCGAGCTTTGTGTCAACATGCTCGGAGATGCCCGCGTTACGCTCTATACCGTCGATCCGGCAGGCGTTCCTGCCTCTGTGGCTTCCGACGAAGATGGGATGGAGATCGACGATCCCTTCGGCGGCAATTTTCAATTCAACGATATAGCGGCGGCAACGGGCGGCAAGGCATTCTTCGGACGCAATGACGTGAATGTCGAGATAGGGACCAGCGTTCGCAATGGTGCAAGCTTCTACACGCTCTCCTATACTCCGTCGGGCACGAGCGATGCAGCTGAGCCATTTCGCAGGATTCGCATCATCACGAAGAACCCCGATCTTCATGTGGTCGCGCGCGCGGGGTACTACGTTCCACATCCTGCTGAAGCCTCCATCGCGAAATCGCCTCTGACGGGAGGTCGCGCGACGTTCGACCTCTTTAGTGCTTCAGAAACAACTCTCGTATACGACGGAGTGCCGATTACGCTGACTCGAACGCCGAAGGATCCCGCTGTCATCAGGGTCCACATCAGCCATGAAGGAATCGCGTGGGCCAATCCTGACCCTGGAGCCGATCAGACCGCGAACGTCCAAATACTTTTTGCAACCTTCGACCACAAGAATAAGTTGGTAACTCGAACGGCTAAGAACGTTGTGATACGGGACTCCCCGGTCCAGGATGGCATCGTCGGCAAACCAGATGATATCAATCTGCTTTTTCCTTTACCGGGCAACCACTCCATCGCAAGATTGCGCGTGGTCGTACGTATGCCAGATTCCGGCAAAATCGGCGCAGCCAATCTGGATCTTTCAACGAAGTAGGGAATCAACTATCGCGCGGCCACGTCGCACTCGTTGCGTCCCTCAGATTGAGACTCGAGAGGTAAGAAGATCCTCGACGCGGACTGGAAGCTCACGGACGCGAACACCTGTGGCATGGTAGACAGCAGCCGTAATGGCGGGAGCAACACCGGCAAGGCCGATCTCTCCAATGCCGCGGGCTCCGTATTCCCCCATCATAGGATCGGGAATATCGAGGAACGTAACATCGATATCGGGTGAATCGGCGCTGGTAGGAACAAGGTAATCGGCGAAGCTGTCGTTGACGGGGTGCCCATTATGAGGATCGTAGGTCGTCTGCTCAAGTAAGCCCATACCAATTCCCATGACGATCGCGCCGGCGATCTGGTTGGTAGCGGTTTTCTTGTTGATGATGCGGCCACCGTCTATAACGCTGACGACGCGGCTTACGCGCAACTTCGCAATACCGGGATCCCACTCGATCTCAACAAACTGCGCGCCGAAGGAGTGAGTGGAATAATCATGCGCCTTGGTATCGGAACCCAGACCTCCTGATTTGCCGTCGCCATTAGCGCTGGCAAGATTTGCCATACGAAGCAGATTTTGAAAGGGGACTCCGCTCTCGGGTGCCTCACCTTTGGCGTGGACGCGGCCAGCAGTCATGGCAAGCGACGCAGTCTCCTTCCCGAGAAAAGGTGATCCCGTGGTGCGCGTCGCTGTTGTAAGGATGATCCGGATGGCAGCGTTGACTGCGTCTGCGACGGCCGGTATGACGGTGGCCGTGGCGGTCGATCCGCCGGACATGGGGCCGGGAACAAGAGTGCTGTCACCAAGTACTACCTCTATCTTGGAGATCGGAATACCTGTCTTGTCGCTGACGATCTGGGCCATGATGGTATAGGTGCCCGTACCAATATCCTGGGTAGCGGAACTGACGCGTGCGGTGCCATCACTACAGAGACTGACCGATGCCTCACTGTTGCCGCGTCCAGCGCCCCACGATGCGACGGCTACGCCCCAGCCTAGAATGAGATCGCCTTTGCGCATGGAGCCAACCTCGGCGGTGCGGTGAGACCATCCGAATTTAGTGGCTCCAACCTGAAGGCATTCTTTAAGGTGACGCGAGGAAAAGGGTTTGTTCTTCTCCTCATCGATTACGGTGTCATGCGCCAGACGAAGTTCAACCGGATCCCTTTTAAGCTTGATGGCGAGTTCATCCATCGCTGACTCGACGGCAAAGAGACCCGGGACGGCGCCGGGACCGCGCATGGGGGTTGGTGTACCCACGTTGCGTTTGACGAGCGCTGAGGTGACCTGAAGATTGGCGACACTATAGAGAAAAGGTGTCGCCTCGCCACAATTTTCGCGAATGTCATCGATGTACGAAGTGTGGTTGCGATAGTCCTGCTGAAGAGAGACGAGTTTCCCTTCAGCGCTTGCCCCAAGTCTCATTCGCTGCTGGGTGCGCGGACGATGACCTACGTTGGAGAACATCATCTTGCGAGAGACGGTGAGCTTGACGGGGCGATTGAGTTGGCGCGCAGCCACCGCAGCAAGCGCCGAATGAGGCCACGGAAAGAGTTTACCGCCGAAGCCAGATCCGATGAATCGGGAGATGATCTCGATGTTTTCATTGGGGACGCCAAGCACCTGGGCCATCACAGTGTGGTGGTTAACAACGCCCTGTGAGGACTCGTAAAGAGTGAATCTTTTACCATCCCACACTGCCACAGTGGCGTGCATCTCCATGGGATTGTGGGTCTCGACGGGCGTGACGTAGGTTGCGTCGATCTTGACGGGCGCGGAGGCGAAAGCGGCTTCGGCATCTCCGCGCTTGCTGGCGACGTGGGGTCCACCAGGAGCTCCTACAGAGGGGATCGAATCATCGAGAGCTGCGGACACGTTGAATTTGTCGGCGTCATATTGGACGCGTACGGCCGCGGCAGCAGCCTGTGCCTGCTGAAAGGTTTCGGCGACCGCGACGGCAACGTACTGACCCCAGTAATAGATCGTCTTATCTTCGAACGGTGGCCGACTCTCGCTGTTTCTCCCGCCCGAGCCGTTTCGAAAGAGTGGACCAATGTTGTCGTGGTGAAGGACCAGCAGAACACCTGGCATCTTCTCCGCTATGGCAGTATCAATGCTACGGATCTTGCCGCTCGCGATGGTCGCGCAAACAGGCACTGCGTAGACCATGCGCGGAAAGTTGTAATCGGACGCGTACATCGCAGAGCCGGTGGTCTTCAAAGGACCGTCGATGCGAGCGATATCGGAGCCAATTATGGCGGACGGTGGAACAAAGGTCTGGGCCGTCTCTGAGTTTTTATAGTTCTGGCCAGACTGGATGAAATCGAGAAATTCGCTGAACATCATGGGGTCAATCTCCTCGGGCATTTACAGCGCCGATTCGTCGGCTTCAGGTCACGCAGGTTGGACGGACATAGTCAGGGCTCTAACCATGCATCGTTTGGAGAGTTCCACTTTAAAGCCGTTTTCGCTAGCGGGGTGTGCGTCCTTCAGTGCAGCCTCCGCGGCACTTCGGAAGGTCGCTGTATCTGGGGCACGGCCTTGCAATACTGCTTCTGCTTCGAGCGAACGCCAGGGCCTGGTGCCAACGCCACCGAGAGCGACTCGCGCATGGTGAATTTTTCCGTTGTCCACCTTAATAACGATTGCTGCAGAGGCAAGCGCGAACTCATAGGCGGCGCGGTCGCGAAGCTTGAGATAAAGGGAGTGGGTTCCAGGCGTCGGGGCTGGAAGCGTCACACTGGTGATGATGTCTCCGGGTTCAAGCACCGTCTCATGCTGTGGCGTGGATCCGGGAAGAAGATAGAAGGCGTTTATGGGAATACTGCGTGGGCCTTTCGTTCCCTGGACTTGGATGGTGGCCTCGAGAGCGGTGAGGGCAACGTTTTGATCGGACGGATTGGTGGCAATGCAGTCTTTGCTGGTGCCAAGAATAGCGAGCATCCGATTGTGGCCATCGATCGCCGAGCATCCGGTTCCAGGTTCGCGCTTGTTGCAAGCGTGGGCAGTATCGCGAAAGTAGACGCAACGAGTTCGCTGTAGCAGGTTTCCGCCGGTCGTCGCCATATTACGCAACTGAGGGGAGGCCCCGGAGAGGAGCGCCTGCGAAAGAACTGCATAATCGCGCTGTACCGTCGGGTGGTGCGCGACATCGGAGTTACGTGCGAGTGCCCCGATGATGAGTCCGCCAGTTGGAGTGGGCTCAATCCTGTCGAGAGCAAGACCGTTAATATCCACGACCTCCCTAGGTCGCTCAACCCTGAGTTTCATAAGGTCGACAAGGGTTGTACCGCCAGCGACGAATCGGACTTCGGCGCCCTGCTGAGCAGTGGTCGACTGCGCTGCCGACTGAATGGCCTGATCGAGGGTAGATGCCCGATTGAATCTGAATGCTTCCATAGCGATCTGCTCCGAATGTTGAGTTAGGCGTGTTTGCGCGCGTACTGTACCGCCGCGACAATGTTGGGATAAGCCCCGCACCGGCAGATATTGCCGTACATTGCCTGCTTCACGTCGTCATCGGTCGGTCCGACGGGTTCCTTCAGAAGTGCGACCGCGGACATGATCTGGCCAGACGTACAGTAGCCGCACTGGTAGCCATCATGCTCGACAAAGGCTGCCTGCATCGGGTGAAGATGGCCAGGCTGACCGATGCCTTCGATGGTCGTGATCTCATCGTCGGGATGCATCAAGGCGAACGAGAGGCATGAGTTCACGCGCCGACCATTGACGTGAACGGTACACGCGCCACATTGACCATGATCGCAACCTTTTTTCGTCCCGGGAAAGTTGAGATTTTCGCGAAGGCAGTCGAGAAGCGTGGTACGAGGATCAAGCTGAAGGTGATGGTCCTCACCGTTGATCCGCAGTTTGACGGGGACAGTCCCTTCGACGGACAGGGCTGAATCCGGCACGGCAAGAGCCGGAGGCGAAGGCGAAGATACGGCACCAAGAAGCGGCGGCGCAGTCGCCGCTATCCCCGCGGCACCGAGGTTTGAAAGAAAGGACCTTCTGCTGACAGGACCAAAGAGCGGCTTCCCGTCTTCATTGTCCCGAGCGGCTTCTTCGCTGGTTGCTCGTTCGACTTCGGTATCAGGCACGTGTTTCGTCATCGGAGCCTCGTGGAAAGTGAAGATTAACAGCGGACGGCCTTTAAGCTTGCGAGTAATTTTACTGCGAAAATCAGAGTCCTGGTGCAGATGCGAGCGGACGCTCATCACGAATGAGATCTTTTGGCGGGAAATGACTCTGGAGGCGGGTACGATGATGACTCAGTGAGAAAAACTCCTCATGCGGCCGTAATGGAGTTTGGGCACGAGTTCTCACCTTCTCCACACTTGTTTCTTCCGGAATAGCTTGCCATAGTCAGATTGCCCGAGCGTGCTGAAGCGCCGGCTCAGAGGAGTTGCCAGACATGGACGAGTTGCACGAAGATCGTACCCGCCAACGCTTGCGGATAAACCGGAGCCAAAGGATTTTCAGGCTGTTTGGTTGGCTGCTTGGCGGAGCCATCTTGTGCGCGCCCTATGGGTTGGCACAGATGACGCGAACCAGATCGGGACAGCCGACGATGCCGAAGCCGGGTGGTATGCCAGGTCTACGGACCACCACCGACGCGCACAACTGCTATCCATATGCCGGGCGGTGGAACGACCGCATTGACCGGGCTCTGGCGACGGGGCTGCCGGTGGCCATCGAGCAGGATCTGAACTGGTACGTCCCGTCGGGTGGGCGAAGTCCCCGGATTGTCGTGGGACATGGCGGACCTCTGACCGGTGGGGAGCCAGAACTCGAACACTACTTCTTTGACCGCATTCGGCCCGTGGTCGAGGCGGCATTGAAGAACCCCGACCACTCCCAGTGGCCGGTCATCACGCTGAACCTGGACTTCAAGACGGAGGAGCCTGAGCATCTGCGGGCCGTGCGTGCGCTGCTCGAGCGCTACCAAGCGTGGCTTTCAAGCGCGCCGCGCACTGCAGATGATCGGGTGCAGCCCATGGACGTGGGCCCGGTTCTGGTGCTGAACGGACCCTCCGAGATTCAGCAGAAGGTGTTCTACGACGAGGTTCCGATTGGCGGCCAGCTATTGACGTTTGGCGCCGCGCGGACTGATATGCGTCAGGTAACGGCGGCGCCCTCCATCATCGAAGCGAGCCTGCCTCCAACTATCGCCGCTGGTGGAACAATCCGTGGAGCGTGGTTGAAGCGGAAGGTCAGCCGCGGACGGGCGCCTGGACGGCTGCATCGCAAAAGCGCCTGCACGATCTGGTTGAGCATGCCCACCAGCAAGGGCTTTGGATTCGGTTTTATACGCTGGACGGCGCAACCGAGGAACAACAAAAGCAGAACGGTTGGTTTCACCAGTACAACTTTCCAAGTTATGCGGCGGCGGCGGAACGCTGGCGCTCGGCCATTGAGAGCGGCGTGGACTACCTGGCCTTCGATCAGTATGAGGATGTCGGCAGACTCGTGCGCAGTGTGCGGACTGACACGTTCCACGGGAGCAGACCATGACAGCGACGTCCTGTTGGACGGTGCCGGTAAGGGATAGGTCCCCGGTGATTTCAAGGGGTACTCGCTAAGTGCCTGAAAAGATTTTGGCGTCCCCGGCGGTATTCGAACCCGCGTCGTCGCGTGAAAGGGCGATTCTGGCCCCTTTGGGAAAATCATGTAACTCGCGCAGCTCGCAGCAGTCGGCGGCTTAACTATATAAATATCTGATAGTTATATGAGTTCTATAGCTTGGCTGTGTTCGCCTCTGTTTGCTCCGGTTCGGCTGTGTTTGCAGGGCAAACACTGCCAAGACGCTGCCAACGAATCTAGGCGGATAATGCATAATTACTTCCGGATTGCCAGTCATACAGACATTCGGGCCAGCAGGCAGTGTTTCGTTGGGCTGAGTCATGGTTTGAAGCATCGTCGCGGACCTTACCGATGCGACCGTTGGGGCCAACGACGAATGGCAGCGAGAAGGTGTTCCAGTTCTTATCAGCGTCGGCTGGCCGACTGGGGCTTGGGTTTGAGGGTGCGCCGGTTCTTGCCGTCGTCGGTGGGATGTCGGTTTCATTGGGCCTTATCGCAGAGGTACTGGCGGCGCGCCGAAGATAGTCGGTCAGATACCAATTGACCATCGGTGCGAATCTCTTGAACTCTCCTCCGGAGATCAGTCGACTGTCCTAGGTCGATGTTGGAGAACCGCGCGACCAACTTCACAGTGCCCGGTCCGCAGAGAACACCGGCCTCTTAGGTATCACCTCTTTGAAGGCGCCTTGCCCCTTCTCGTACTTCACTGATTTCACAAGACACTAGGGAAAACCCCAGTAGACGCTGAGACTGACGAGTTATACCTTTCTCCTGAAAATGACCAAACTGGGGCCCGAATGGAGAGAGCCAAGGTTCGAAAGGAAGGTATTCAACATGTCTGACAAACGAATCAATTCACGTCCCGAAAACAGCGCGGAAGATCCGCTCGGTTCATCTCTAGAGGATCTGGTCAAGCAGGAGATTTCGTCGAATGTTGATCGCCGCGCATTTTTAATGCGAAGCGCTGTGGTCGGCGCTGCGGCCGTGATGACCGGGCGCTCTGTGTCCGCCGTGGCCGCCCAGGCGAAGCCGGGTCCGATACCAGCAAGTGCAGAGCCGAAGGGAGTGGCGGGAGGGCCAGGTAATGTGGAGCTTTCTCCCAGCTTGAACGTCGTCAAGGAACAAAAAGGACCCGTGATGACGACGCTGGACGAATTCTACAAGGTTGGGCCGGGGCCATCGAGTTCTCACACAATCGGTCCGATGCGCATTACCTACGATTTCTACCAGCGATGCACAAAGCTGCCGGCGGACCAACTCGCCAAAGCGACCGCGCTCAAGGTTAATTTGTTCGGCAGCCTCAGCGCCACAGGCAAGGGACACGGCACAGAGCGAGCTTCCCTCGCGGGGTTGATAGGGAAGGAACCGGCAACCGTCGATCCCGCATTTCTCGACGGCTTGCGCGACAACCCCGACCAGACTTTCCCAGTCAAGCTCGGTGCAACGACTGTGAATGTGTCGCTCAAAGACGTTGTATTCGATGCCGTCAAAGGTGACTTCCCTCACCCAAACACAATGACGTGCAAGCTCATGGCCGGGAACACCGTGCTGCTGGAGCAGGAATACTACTCGGTGGGCGGAGGATTCATCGAGTGGAAAGGTTACACGCCCCCAAAGAAGAATCCGCCAAAGTATCCGTTTTCGACGATGAAGGAGCTGCGCCAGCACGCGGATCAAAACAAGCTGACGATCGCACAAGTGATGCTCGCCAATGAGATGGCGATACCGGGGAGAAGTGAGGAGGAGGTTTATGCCTTCATCGACAAAATCACCAACGCGATGGTCGCCACTGTGAAGTCAGGGCTTGCCGCACCGGAAGACAGTGTGTTGCCCGGTCCCATCAAGCTGCACAGCAAGGCGGCAACAGTCTACAAACGCGCCATGGATGATCAATACCAGACGGAACGCGCAATTGGCGCCGTTTCGGCATACGCTCTGGCGGGCTCTGAAGAGAACGGGCGGGGCCACCTTGTTATCACAGCGCCGACAGGCGGCTCCGCCGGAGTCATGCCGGCAGTGGTCTATGCTCTGGGCGAAGGCGGTCGCAAACTTCCACCAGAGAAGATTCGACAGGGCATGCTTGCTGCTGCAGCAATTGGTTACCTGTGCAAGCACAATGCAACGCTATCTGCTGCCGAGGGCGGTTGCCAGGCGGAAATCGGTGTGGCATCGGCGATGGCGGCGGCATTGGCCGCAACTGCACACGACGCGGATTCCCTAGTCGTCGAGAACGCCGCGGAGTCCGCACTGGAGCATCACCTGGGAATGACCTGCGATCCGGTGGCTGGATATGTTCAGGTTCCGTGCATCGAGCGATGCGCATTCGGCGCGGTCAAGGCATGGACCGCTTATGTCATCGCCACCAATGAGATCGCCAGCCGGCATCGGGTCAATTTGGACCAAACGATCGCCGCCATGGCTCAGACCGCCAAGGACATGAACAGTAAGTACAAGGAGACCAGTGAAGCTGGACTCGCGCTTTCTGTGACTCTCTGCTGATCGAGACTGACTATGGAACTCGACGTCACGCCAACATTTCCCACTTTGATTGGTCGTGTTCGATTGCCAGATGCTGAGGCCATGAATCAGGGGCTGCACGCGCTGATCCTTAACGAGGAAGCGCAATATCCAAGTCTGGGGCGGAGCAACATCGGAGGTTGGCACTCGCGCCCCGACTTCCTTCATCGTTCCGACGACAACGTAGCCGCATTGACATCATGGATTATCTGGGGTCTCCGCCGCATGATCTGTGCATCGACGGGCCAGGATGCTTTCAAGGGAACACTCTCGATTACTGCGTGGGCAGCGGTCTGTCGCGCAGGTGCATACCATGCGCCCCATTCGCACCCGGACAGCGCGTGGTCTGGAGTGTATTACGTGGATGGCGGTGCGGAGAACCCTGATCAGCCACTCAGCGGCATGCTGGAATTTCTCGACCCGCGTGCTGGCGCCGAAGCTGTGAGCTCACCGGGCGATCCGTACGGAGAACCTTTTCGAGTCCGGCCACAAGCCGGATTGCTTGTTGTGTTCCCCAGTTGGCTATATCACTGGGTTCACCCTTACGCAGGAGAAACACCCCGCATTGCGATTTCCTTCAACGCGACTATAGGAGCGCACGTCGTGGACGAAGCCGGCATTGACGAAGGAAGGGCTACAGTCGCAACCGATATCACTCACCAATTCCCGGCTAACGTGATCGGCTGGGCAGCAACAGTGGAGGACCTGAACAGCCATGCGGATAAAGTGTGAATCCCGTGTCTTCTTAGCAGCACTCATGATGGGTTTAGCGGCTGTCGCATACGGCCAGTCACCGGATGTTGAGGCTGGTAACCTGGCGGGCGAAGTCACGGCACTCAAGACCGACAACATTGCTCTACGAGAGCAGCTCAATAGAGTTGAGGAACAGCAGAAGCTGCTGCTTGAGGTAGTCAACGATCTGAGACAGCGGTTGGGATCGCCTGCGACTCCGATCGTAGGAGACCCTTTATCTTCCTCACAACAGAACTTTGCTGCCACACGGGAGCTTGCAACGTCGGTCAGCAATATCCCCGTTCCGCGCGACCCAGCCGCGCAGCCGCAATCCGTTTCCGCAATACAGGCAATCTCGAATCGCTATCGAGATGGAATCATAATCGGGGAAGCTCCCGAAGGCGCTGAGGTGCCTTTCCTGCTGAAACTCCAGGGCCTTACCCAGGTGCGATATATCAACTCTCTTTCTAGCCAGGAAACTTTCACTGACCATCTGGGCAACACCTACGCTGTTGATACGCGCAACGACATTACGGTAAATCGTTCAATGATGATCTTCGGCGGCTACATCTTCAGCAAGAGAGCGCCATATAGCTTCACCATCTGGACATCCGCCGGGGCCGCGTCGATCATCGTAGCCGGCAACATTGGCTGGCAATTCAGCAAGGCTTTCACGCTAACCGGAGGTTACTTTGGCGTTCCGGGCAGCCGATCACTGGTTGGCACTTTTCCATTTTTCACTGCAAATGATAGGACCATGGCTGACAACTTCTTCCGCCCCGGGTTCACTCAGGGCGTTGTGATGAACGGACAACCCGTGAAGGGACTGAATTACCTGGCGATGATCGGCAACGGTCTCAATACCCTGAATATCGCGGCCAACAAGATCGATACGAATCTGCTGGGTTCCGGCAGCGTCTGGTGGGAGCCGCTGGGAGACTACGGGCCACCCGGTAGAGCACGCAACATGTACGATGATTATTTCTCCTCCAGGAAAGTTCGCGTTCGACTAGGTACCTCGTTTACAAGGTCCCGGGAGAACCGTTTTTCAGATCTCGACACATCCAGCCCCGAGAACACCTCAATATACAATTCCGACGGCGTGAAGGCCTTCGCGACCGGAGCGTTTGCGCCGGGTGTAACACTCCAGGATGCCACGTATAAGATGTCGGCAATTGACTACGGCCTCAAATGGAATGGGCTTGCGGTCAACGGGCAATACTACTTTCGCTGGCTAAATGATTTTGTAGCCGACGGACCGCTTCCGCTCGCATCCACATTTGACCACGGCAGCGAGCTCTCGGCGAGTTACTTTGTCAAGCCGAAAAAATTAATGCCGTATGTCCGCGCATCATGGGTGCGCGGGCAGTTCCGCGACCCTTATGAGTATGGGGCCGGACTAAGGTGGTATTACCTTCCGACTGAGCGGCTGTGGCTCAACGCAGAGGTGGTCCGTATCACCGGAGGAGCTCCTTATAGCGGGGCCTTTACTCCCTATAACTCAGGGATGACGAATTGGCTGCCGATGGTGCAGGCGTACATCGCTTTTTGACGATCATCAGTTTCTGACTGCCACACGCGCGTGTCGTCCGGGGCAAGCTCTCGGCGGCGGAATACACCCGGCAAGAGGGCATCACTCGCTCCCATCTCATTCGCCACTTCGGCCAGATGAAACTCGGTCTCATCCGCAAGGGGCATGTGACTGAATATATCCACAAACGTACCGGCGGGATCTCGGACGGCACCCTAATCAAAGAGGTGAACACACTCAAGCGCATCTTCAATGTCGTCGTCGATCTGGAGAAGATTGCCGCGAATCCAGCCTCGCGGGCTAACCTTCCCAAGGCTCCAGAGGGCCGTGTCCGCGGGCTTGCCTTCGAAGAGTGGCAGAACTTCATCGCCGCGTGCGCCCTTAGTGACCACGACTGGAGAGAGGCCAGCCACATCGGCAAACTCAATAAGAGACGCCTCACTGAACTGTTGCCGCCGGAGGCACAGTGACTGCAACAGGGGGGCTGCGCTGGCGACCTTCCTCGGCACACGGCGGCGAGCTGCTGCACGTCCAGTTGCCTGACATCGATCTGGACCGGGGCCCCGTCCTGTTGCGGATCACCAAGAACGACAAACCACGCATGGCCTATCTCAACGAGCCGGCCGGGCGGACGCTCGACATCATGGACGTCCGCAGACGCAAGCTGCGGGGCGACCTCGGGCCGTTGTTCACTGGCATCACTCCACAGCAGCTCACTGTGGCTTTCCGGCGAGCGTGCCAGCGAGCAGGCATCGAGGACTTCTCGCTGCATGACTGCCGTCACACTTTCGCCAGTTGGCAGCGCCAGAATGGAGCCGACCTGCACGACATTCAGGTTTTGCTTGGCCACAGCGATCAAGGATGACGGCGAGATATGCCCACCTCTCGCATAAGCATCTAGCTAGCGCGGCAGCCCGCCTCGACGGCCTTGTGAGTCTGCCGGGGGCAAACGCTGCCGAGACGCTGCCAAAATCCAATGCTGCCATGGAGAATCAGCCAAACTAGCTGATGTTATTGGCGTCCCCGATGGGATTCGAACCCATGTTATCGCCGTGAAAGGGCGTTCGACACTGTTCTAGAAGGTTTCGCATGGTTATGAAAACTCGCAAAAGCCGCGATTGGCCTGCGTATCTATTGATTCCTGCACTCGCATCGGTTTGCACTCATTTGCATCCATTTTCAGTTCTATCGTTACCGTAGCGTTACCGGATTTCGGTTATCTCACGCCAACTTTGCAACCTTGTAGTGTCGGCATCGCGGGCATCGAGTCTCTTCGCAGATTCTGCGGGGTAAGGAAGCCAGTCGGGCCGAGTTGCCGATACCCCCCGTTAATGAGATGGTCCGCCGCTTGATCTCCACCGTGAAGTGAGTGATCTTTTGGCAGGTTCAAGGAGGATCATCGACATGCAGATACGTTCGGTTGGCATCGATCTGGGCAAGACGACTTTTCACGTTGTAGCCCTGAACGCAGCAGGCAAGGTACTGTTGCGGAAGAAGTTCACCCAGAAGCAGCTCATCACGTTTACCGCCAACATGCAGACTTCCTTGATCGGGATGGAGGCGTGTTCAGGGGCGCACTTCCTCGGACGTGTGCTGCGCGAACAAGGCCATGACGTGAAGCTGATTCCAGCCCAGTTCGTGAAGCCATTCGTGAAGTCGAACAAGAACGACTTCCTCGATGCCGAAGCCATCGCCGAGGCGGTAGATCGGCAGAACATGCGTTTCGTTCCGATCAAGACCGACGACCAGCTTGATCTCCAGGCGATGCATCGAGTGCGCGACCGGCTTGTCGCCCGTCGAACGTCCGTAATCAACCAGCTGCGAGCCTTCCTGCTCGAGCGTGGCCTGGTCTTCGCCAAGACACCGTTCAAGCTAAAGCAGGCGATGCCTGAGATCCTTGAGAACGCAGATGCGAACCTCACACCACGCATGCGTAACCTCGTCAGCCTGCTGTGGAGCGAGTGGAAAGACCTGGAGCAACAGATCGTCGCGATGAACGAAGAGGTGGAACAGATCGCTTCTTCCGATCCAGCCTGCCAACGACTCAGGCAGATCCCTGGCATAGGTCCCTTGGTTGCGACCGCGATCGTCGCCGCAATCGGCAACGGCGCAGCCTTCCATAAGGGCCGGGAGTTCTCCTCCTGGCTGGGACTTGTCCCAAGACAGCACTCGACCGGCGGCAAGGCAAGGCTCTTCGGCATTAGCAAGCGCGGCAACAGCTATCTGAGGAAGCTGCTTGTGCATGGTGCTCGATCCGCCGTCCTCCGCGTCAAGCGAGAACGATCGCCGTTCGGTCCCTGGCTCAACGCTCTTGAGCGCCGGGCTCCGGTCAAGGTAGTGATCACAGCCGCAGCCAACAAGCTTGCCCGTATCGCGTGGGCCGTTCTCTCGAGCGGGCAGGACTATCGAGCGGTTCCGGACGCAATAACTGCCTAAGCAAGATTTAACCACCACCGGCATCAAATTTTCCAACCAAGGTCTGCACCGGATAACTAAGACGAACGAACAGTTCCCAACGGCGTGCTCGCAACCTGCTCCCGAAAATGGTCTTCCATGACCGTCCCGTTTATCAGGAAGAGCACGCAGCGCAACTCATCATGGCCAGGAGTCTCCACTCTCCACACAAAGGCCGAATACATTTGCGCAGATCTGTCGATACGCTCTTCGCTTTTCCCTTGCAGCCAGACGGCGGACCATACATTTTCGGGAACTTCGGCTCGCGCCTAGATTGGGATTCGGCCCCTGGCGTCCCATGGGCTAGTAAACGCAAGAGCGTTTGCCGAACCTATCCTCAGAAACCAGCAGGGCGATTTCATTAGCAGCGCGCGGCGGCACTGATTCGGAGACGCTGGAATGAGCCTCAAATCTCTCCGCGATCACGCATTTGCTGCAGCACTGCAATCTGGACTTTAAGCGGTTCCAGATCCACTGAGGAACCGTCAAATGAGTCGAGGAAATGGCCATAGAACGCGTTCGTGTCAGCGGTCAGTTTAGTCACCATATTTGTGATGTCCAAGTCATGGAGCCGATCGGCGAACGCTCGCTCCGTCATGACTATCGCCTGTCCTCCAAGCTGGATGCAATAGATCAGAATGCTCATCTGACGAGCCGAGTCTTTCATGCCTCCAATCATGATCGCGATCTTGGGAGTCTCTCCAGATACGCCAGACTGCTTGCGCAGCCGAGGCCTCATAGCCGTAAACGTCGCATGCGACCCCTCTTCCGAGAAGTATTTGTAGACGGGGTCAAGGCTGTCTCGGCCCAGCATCTCCCTGACGCGAGGAGGTGACAGCTTCTTCCATATTTCGCGCTCGTTTCCTGATGCCCAAAGCCTAGCGGTTTCGGGCTTCCTGGTGAACAACTCGATTTTGTCCAGAATCTCCATAACGCTGCGCAGATGGGTGTATGCGAGCGTCGAATAGTTGCGACGTGCGAGGTATTGCGCGACAGTGAGCTCGTCAAACAACCAGTATGAAAGGGCGAGAATGGCTATCTTGGCCGGTCCTTCCTGAGAATCCTGCATTGCGTCGTGCAGAATATCGACAAGGCATTGGAGATTTTTGCCGAGGACGAGTACAGCCTCAACCACCAAAAGATCTTCCTTTTCCAAGATCGTTGGGAAATAGTCGATAAACTTCTTCGCTTCAAAATGCTCTTTTCTAGCCAGCGCAACCATGCGCTTCATCTTCCTCACGTCCGCACCGTCTGGGGCCTCTTGTAATTTGGTGGATAGAAATTCGTAGAATTTAGCTAGCCAATTGTCAAAGTAGGCTTTGCCCTCGACGGTGGCGTTTTCATAGTGCGCAAATGCCTCCGTTGTAAAAGCTTCGATATGCGGCAGCATCGACCCAGACGGAAAACCCCCGCCGAAATGCATCTGTGCAAGCTCAATAAAATCACACTCGTTCCACGACTCAGACATGGCACAAGAATAATGCTCTGAAAGGCATATCTGCCATCAGAATGGCAGCCAAGCACAGGAGCATCATCCGCTCAATGGTTGAGCGAGGTCTCGTGACTTAGTGATTGGGATGTAGAACTATTAGCACGTGATACTTGCAGTGGAGTCGAAGTCTTTGAGTTCTGACGAGCGCAAGAATAGGTTTCGGGAAGCCGGCTTAGCGGAAGTGATCTTCGTAGTGCCCGCAAAGTCACGCTTGCGGAAACTTCGCGACCATCGCACGGTCAATCCACGAGCTACGGACAGGACCGCCGGTATACCACCGGAAAAACCGCGGAGTATGCTATCGGCGGAGGACCGAACGATGGCAGGGATCATCTGCAATGTACACAAAAAGCCTCGTGATCAAGCATGGAGCGAACGGCAAGAGCATGGCGGAATGTTGATGCGAGTTGGTTGCGTCGACTGTAGAGCGGAGGCAATAGGCAAACCGCCGCGGCCATCAAAGCGACAGACACAGGTGAAGTCTTTTGTTCGTAGATGGTTTTGATGAAATGCTGGATTAAAAGGTGATCTCCGAAACTAGCTGACCGGCGCTTTGGAGTGGTCTCTATCGTTACTAATCGATGTCTCTGTGAGTGCATTGGTGATTTATCACCAACTGAACAAGACGCCGGAGAACGCGGTCCGTGCTAAATTCCCTCGCCCCGCAAGCCGAAAGCTTTCAAGCCAGGATGATCTTGCGCGCGTTGCCGTCCGGGTCATTTACCATGCGGCATTCGTTATCGAAGATCATGGTGCGGTTGATGTCAGGGTCGGTCGGCTGCCATGCAACGCCGGAGACGCTGGGCTTGCCGATGGAGGCAAACGCCGCCCAAGACGCAGCCATTTTCCGCGCCAGGGCTTGCGCCTCAAGTGTATTGCCGGTGCCCTGTTCGCAGCGCTTGGTGTTGTCAAAGCAGAACTGCAGATCGGCCGTGTGCCAGGCACCGGGGCGGCCGTCGAACAGGGGCGTTTGCCAAGTGAAGTAGTAGGCGTAGGCGGGGGCGGCATGGAGGTCGTGCTTGAGCCCGCACATCTTCACGACATTGTTCCGCATGAACAGGCCGTTGAGTCCTGGGCGACCGCTGCACATGTACGACAGCGTGGCGGTTTGCTTGTGGGGATAGTTGGCCTTGAGGGTTGTCACAATGGCGGTTGCTTTCTCTTCGCCGTAGGTCTTCGCCAGCCCAGCATGCCACTCCTCCTCGGTTGGGATCGAGGTCATGCTGTTGCCCTCTTCCGAGACCGAGCCGATGAGGATGGGCACGTTCTTGCTCACGTCCGGCGCGGCATCGAAGAACGAGCGCATGGTGATCACCTTGCCGTCAACCGAGGGAGTCCAGCCGGCGCGAGGATGTCCCGGAAGGCCGGGACCGAAGAAGGCAGGGCCCGGCGGGTTGACCTTGGTGATGGCCGCATTGCCGGCGGCAATCAGGCTCGGCCAGTCCATCTTTTGAAGCGCGCCAATGTCGTTCGCCGCAAGGCCGAGGTCCTTCATCATGACGCGTGCGACCTCGCGCTGCTGCTCGCGCACGGGGATGTTGCCGCCACCGCCGGACTGCGCCGCGGCGCGATGGATGAGGCCCGAAGCGGAGGGCATGCCGAGCAGCGTGGTGACCTTGGAGCCGCCGCCGGATTGCCCGTAGATCATGACGCGGTCGGGGTCGCCGCCGAAGTTGGCGATATTCTCGCGCACCCACTTGAGCGAGTCGACCAGGTCCGTCATGCCAACGTTGACGGAGTCCTCGTAGGCCGAGCCGCCGATCTCCGAGGCGTCGAAAAAGCCCAGGATGTTGAGGCGGTGATTGACCGAGACCTGCACAACGTCGTGGTGGCGGGCCATCTGTGCGCCTTCATGCGACGGGAGCTCGTAGGACGAGCCGAAGGAGAAACCGCCGCCGTGGTAGTACACCATCACCGGACGGGAGCCCGAGAGCGACGTCGTCCAGATGTTGAGCTTGAGCATGTCCTCGCTCAGCCAGCCGTCGTCCCAGTCCTGGATGAAGGTTTGCTCGATTGCGGTCCAGGGATGAAGGGACTGCGGGCAGTTGGCGCCGTAGGTGAAGGCGGGGTACTCGTCGGTCCAGGGCGTGGGCGGCTTGAGGGGGAGCCAGCGGTTTTCACCACCAGCGTTTTGGCCGTAAGGCACGCCTTTGAAGGTAAAGACACCGCCAGAGAGGAATCCGCGGACGGGGCCGTACTGTGTTTTGGCGATGGCGGAGCGTGGCGTGGAGACGGTGCCAGGCTCCTGGTGCACGCCGGTCTTGATGCTGTCAGAGGCCAGCAGCGTTGACGGCGTGGCAGCAGCGATGCCGGCTGTGGCGGAAAGAAACAGTGCTTCTCGACGGGTAAGAACAGGTGTACGGGTCACAGGGTGCGTTCCTTTCTGGCGGTGCGGAACTACTCGGGCAGTGCGTAATTGCCGGTTACGTGGAACTTGCCATTTACCCCCGGGCTCCCGGTTCCCGGTTGCCCGCCGCCCACGCTGAGGCTGTAGTCGCCCTCGGCGATGATGGGCGAGCCAAGCTCGGTGACCATGCCTAGGTCCCGCGGGTTGAGGTGGAAATGAACTTTCTGGCTTGCACCCGGGTCGAGGTGGATGCGTTCGAAGCTGCGAAGAGCCACCGTTGGCGCTCCCTTAACGTCAGGGAACTTCAGGTAAAGCTGCACAACCTCGTCCCCCGCAAGCTTGCCTGAGTTGGTCACGAGGACGTCGGCTTCCACGGGCTGCCCGGCGGCAACGGTTGGGGAGGAAAGCCGGAGGTCGCTGTAGCCGAACGTGGTGTAGCTGAGACCGTAGCCGAAGGGGTAGAGCGGCTTGCCGGTGAAGTAGCGGTAAGTCCGGTTCGCCATCGCGTAATCTTCAAAGTTCGGCAGGCCTTCCAGGCCTTTGTAGAAGGTGACCGGCAGCCTACCCGCGGGGTTGTTCTTCCCGCTCAACGTTTCCGCCACAGCCGCGCCGCCTTCTTCACCGGGGTACCAGGCCTCAAGTACCGCGTTTGCGTGGTCGTTGATCCAGTTCACGGCAAGCGCACTGCCGTTCATCAGCACCACGGCAAGGGGCTTGCCTGTCGCTGCCACCGCTTCCACCAGGTCTTCTTCAGGCTGCGGCAGGTCGATGCTGGTGCGGTCGCCGCCCAGGAAACCCGGTTCGCTTACGGGCATCTCTTCGCCTTCAAGCTGGCTGGTGATGCCGACCACGGCAACGATTGCGTCGGCATCGCGCGCGGCGGCAACGGCTTCGGGAGTGACAGCGGGATCGTACTTGCTCCAGATCAGCTCGGCGTGCGGGTCGCCGTCCTGCGTGCCGCCGAAGATTTCGAGTGCAACCTTGCGGCCCTTTTGAAGCTTCACCCGGCCCATGACGGGCTCAGGGTCGTGACCACCGCCGTAGGACGAAGCCACCTGTTTGCCGTCGGCGCTCACGCGAACAAATCCCTGGCTGCGCACGCCGAGCAGGTACTCACCTGTTTCCGAGGGCGTGAGAAAGCCCGTCCACTCCACACCGAAGCGCTTGCGGTCCGCGACCTGCTTCGGCAGGGTTGCCTTGGAAAGGTTGATGTTCGGCTCTGTGCGCTCCACGAGCTTCTTGGGCACATCGTCAAAGCCTCGCCTGCCTTCGTTGTATTCGGCGTGCAGCCCGGGCTTACCATCCGGGGTTGTCAGCAGGTTGTTGGGCACGGGGTTTCCGTCGAAATGCAGAAACTGGGTGCCCGGTACGTAGGTGATCGTGACACCGGGAAACTGCGAGTGCAGCCCGTCAAGGATGGAGACGATGTGCGTAGGGTGGCCCGCATAGTTGCCGATGAGCGGCTGGGTCTGCTGAGCCAGCGGGCCCACCACGGCGATCTTTCGGATCTCCGGCTTGAGCGGCAGCAGGCCATCGTTCTTGAGCAGCACCATCGACTCCTCGGCCAGCTTGCGCGCTTGGGCGCGATGCTCGGCGCTGTCCAACTCCTTCTCGTCGATGCTCGAGTATGGCACCATGGCGGGCGGGTCAAACATGCCGAGCTTAATGCGTGCGGTGAACAGGCGGATCAGCGCGGTATCGAGAGTGCTTTCGGGCAGGTAGCCCTGCTGCACGGCATCGATGTAAGCCTTCTCAACAGGCTCGCCAAAGCGCGTGGTGAAGGTCACGCACTCGTTGTCCATGCCTCGGATCACCGAGATCGCCGCCCCCTGTGCTTGTGTGGGCCGATAGCGATGATTCGCTGCTACATCGCGCACGGCGTCGCAGTCAGACACGACATACCCCTGGAAGCCCCACTTGCCCCGCAGCTGGTCCTGCAGCAGGTACTGGTTGGCGCAAGCCGGCTCGCCATTTATGGCGTTGTAGGCGCACATCACCGAGGCAGCCTTGCCCTCGACAATGGCTGCGCGAAAGGCAGGCTGGTAGGTGTCGACCTCGTCGTGCCTGCTCACGTCGACATCGGCAAAGTGACGGGTCGGCTCAGGGCCGCTGTGCACGGCGAAGTGCTTGGGGGTGGCAATGCCCAAATAGTACTTGGGGTTGTCGCCCTGCAGGCCCGTTACATAGGCCACGCCCATGCGACCGGTCAGGAAGGGATCCTCGCCGTAGGTCTCCTGCCCACGGCCCCAGCGTGGATCGCGGAAGATGTTCAGGTTGGGCGACCAAAAGTCGAGCCCGCCCATGATGCCGATGTGGCCCTCGCGCAGGTTCTGCACATGCTTGATGCGACCTTCCACGCCGATCTGTGCGGCCATGGTGTGGATGCCTGCGGGGTCAAAGGTCGCGGCCAGGCCCACCGGCTCTGGGTACTCGGTTACGCCCTCGTTGATCACGCCATGGAGAGCCTCGCTCCACCACTGGTATGCCGGAATGTTGAGACGCGGCACGGCGGCGGAGTTGTTCTGCATCTCCGATGCCTTTTCGGTGAGCGTCATGCGATGTACCAGGTCCGTGGCGCGTTCCTCCGGGGCAAGCTGCGGATTCATAAACGGCATATGCGACGTGTCCTGCTGCGCGCCAGCCGGCACGAGCGTTGCCGCGCACAAGGCGGCGAACGCGAGAGACAGTTTCAGATGAAGGGTCATTGGCATTCTCCAAGGGGTTGCTGGACTCTAGTGGCAGGGGGCCGTGAAGCAAAGGTTCTTGCTGAAGAACGGCATGACGAAGTTTCTGGAAGCGGTCCGCCACGGCGCTGGTGTGCGTGCCGGGGTAAATCGTAAAAACGTTGACGATGCCATAGCGGTCAAGCACCTCATGCAGTTTGGTCGCATCGAAGCGCAGTCCATCCTGGTCGCCCACGTCCATCGAGATGGCGCGGTACTGCTTTAGATTGCCGATGTACTGGTCCACAAAGGCAAGCGGCGCATTGGCCGTGAGCTTGGCGACGATCTCCGGTTGCGGAACCCCGTCCTTGGTGGGCAGGTCGAAGTAGAGAGGCGGGTTCTTCGGGTCGGGCGCCCACGCGGCCGCGGTGGCATACGGCGCGGCCGCAAAGCCGGGCGATACGGCAGCGAGTTCGGCCGGCGACTTCGCCGTGCCTGCTTTCTTCTCGCCATCGATTGCGCGCTGTTTCATATCGTCGACCGGCCCCGGCCCGCCGCCGGTCATGGGCGAGAGGCAGCAAGGGCTCATCATGTACAGGGCGCCAAACACGTCGGGGTGTTTCATGCCGATACGCGAGGCGCCGTAGCCCCCCATGGAGTGGCCCACCAGGCCTCGGCTTTCGCGCGTCGGCAGGGTGCGGTAGTGCGCATCGATGTAGGCCACCAGGTCGTGGGAGATAAAGCGCTCGAAATCGCCGGTGGTGGCCGAACTGGAATAGAACGATCCGAGATAGACGGTCTTGGAGTCGGGCAGGACGACGATCATCTCCCCCGCGCCCTGCGCAAAGGCGCCCTCGATGGTCTGCGGCACGTGGATCTCGCCCGTCCACTGCTCGGCACCGATGAAGTAGCCGTGCAGCGCGTACAACACTGGGTAGTGGCGCCCCATGTCGTGCCCGTAGCTGGGTGGCAGAAAGACGATCACGTCGCGGTCGGCCGACTCGCCCTCTAGATTGCCATCGAGCGAGGCGCCATGCACCTTGATGCGTTCAACCGTGACGGGCCTTGCGCCTGGGACCGGAGGCGGCACGATGGTTTGCACCTGCGCTGCGAGCGATGCCCCGCACGCCAAGGCGGCGGCGAGCATCGTGACGTGGAAGAGGAGCTTGCGGACTTGGAGCATGGCTGGGAACAGACCTCTACTGAACGGGATAGGAGTAGATGTTGACGCTGTAGGGGCGAAGCGTGATCGTGGCGGGCAGGGCGCCGAGCGACTGTTCTTCCACCTGCACCTCGGCGGGCGAGCCGGCCTTGACCGCGGCATCGATGGAGTTGGGCGCCATGCGCCACAGCTTGCCGGTGGAGGCCAGCGCTGCACCGTGGATGTCCAGGTGAATGCTATGCTCGGCGTCAGACGGGTTGAGCACTGCGATGGCGAGGGTCTTGCGGTCCCCGCTCAGGGCGGCGCTTACGTCCAGCGGATAAGTCGGGCTACCGGGGTTGACCGCAGGCTGGTCGCCGCCCGCGGGGAAGGCGGGCTTGGGCTGCGGCGAGTTGCCGCCCACCTCCACTGGGATTACACCGAAGTGGTCGCGGTACATCTTGAACAGCAGTCCAGTTGGGTTCAGCACGGCCTCGGTGCCGTTGGAGCTGAAAGTCGCCGTAGCAAAGGTGAGGTTCGCCATCTGGAAGATGTCGGAGTGGCGGAACATCTCGTGGAACGCCCAGGCATAAGCCGGAACGGTGTGGTAAGAGTCGCGCTTGCCGGGAAGGAAGTAGGCCCACTCGTCGATGGCGATGGGAACAGGCTTGGCCCTGAGCGCGGGGATGAGTTCCAGGTACTTCTCGTAGTGCTCGTACTTGGCGCGCACCTGCACGGCAGCGGCACGCTGCGATTCAATAAAGGAGAGTGGAGGCTCGATTGGCACCTTCTTGCCCAGCTTTATGTCGGTGTGCTCGGTGCCGGAGGCATAGTAGTGCTCGCTCACCATGTCGATATTCGACAGGCAGTGCAGGAGCAGCTGGCCCGTCCAGTCGGCCGCGGACAGGTAGTCGGGCACGTACTGCCCATTGATGCGGCGCGCCTGGTCGGCGCCCTCCATCACGTCCGGCATGGCGCCGCCTGCAATCAGTATGATCGTTGGGTCAATCTTCCTCATCTCTTTGGCGAAGATGTTGTGCTTCACTTCATACTGCTGCAGCGCCATGGCACCCATCTGGTAGTCGCCCCATGGCTCATTACCAATGCCCCACAGCTTGACGTTGTACGGTGCCGAGTGGCCGTTCTGCGCGCGCCACTTGCCTATGGGTGTGGAGACCGCGCCGTTGGTATACTCCACCAGCTCGCGGGCTGACCAGGCGTCACCTAAGCCGGCGTTCACTGTGATATACGGGTCGACGCCGAGCAGTTTGCACAGCGTCAGGAACTCATCGGTGCCGACGTCATTCGGCTGCAAGGCGTGCCAAACAGGGTCGAAGATGGGCGGCCGCTTGTCGATATCACCCACCCCGTAGCGCCACTCGTAGGAAGAAACAAAGTTGCCGCCGGGGAAGCGCAGAACGCCGAAGCGCAGCTGCTTGAGCACGGCGATAATCTCGGGGCGAAACCCGTCGATGTTGTCCGCGGGCATCAGCGACACCGCACCGACGTGCAACTCGCCCGTGCCGGTGCCCGTGATCTCGAGCGTGGCGTTGTCGCTGTCGGCGTCGGCGGTGTAGCGCAGGGGGTAGGTACGGTAGCCCCGGCTAAGCGCGTGGATGGTGATGGCTTGACGGCCGGTAGCGCCGCCGTTCCAGATCAGCGCGACCTTGACGACCGTGCCCGGCGTGCCCTCGAGAATGATGCGGCCGGTATACGTTTTCTTGCTACGAATAAAAAGGCCCGACTGTCGTAAGCCATGCGGCTCGGACGGGCTGAGGCGCACAGCCGGCGATTGGTCGCCGGTGTAGGGAGCTTTGCTGTCCATCATGACGACGCTGTCGCCGCCGACGGGCGCCCACCAGCGCTTGGGGATATTTTCAAACCTGGGATTTCCCGCGGCATTGCCAATCGCGGGCGGAGGCGTGGGCGCGACAGTCGCTACCGGGTAGAAGAACTTCCGATCGACAAGCATCTCCGACCAGATACCCGCATTAACGATATCTCCGCCGTGCTCAAGGAACTGCCCATATATGTTCTTGGAGATGGGCCCGCCTGTCTTCGCAACGTCGACCGTGGCTGTAATGGCAGGCGCCTGAGACAGAGCCGCGATGGCTGGAAGAAAGAAGCTGAGAAGAAGCAACCTTTGAAATAGGAGAGTCCGCTTCCGCGGAACGGTTGTCAATATCAAGCCCATAAGCTAGGACCACCAATATAGTGAGGCCAGGCGACGTTAAGCAAGCGCAATGACCCTACTAAAGCGATTTATTTGATGCAGGCCCAGAACGTTCACCTCATAATGCAGAGTGAGGTCATCCTTTGCAAATCAGGTTGACCTGAACGTTACGCGTTTCGCCAGCGGAGAGCGCGCCTGCAGTCTCCTGACCTTGCCGGAAAACCGGCTATCCGGAAATTGACTTTGAACATCCCCCAATGTATGGTCCGCCGCAGGACTGCAAGGGGAAGTTTGGTCGAGAAGACAAGTCTGCGCAAATGTATTCGGCCTTTTGGTGGAGATCTGCTCTCCTGGCCATGATGAGTTGCGCGCGTGTCCGTCCTTTAAAGTCGGTCGGTCGTTGAAGACCATTTGCGGGATCAGGCTGCGGACACGCCGTTGTGACTGTTCTTTCGTCCTTACTGCTCCTATGCAGACTTCGGTGGGACTTCAGTCGTTCTAGTGCTCCCCGCTGTTTACACTGCGACGGGTCTATAGTCGTTGCCGCTGGAGAGTACAGCCCAGGCGATACGTGCAAGCTTGTTGGCCATGGCAACGACAACAACGTTCTTCGGTGCTCTGGAGTCTAGGGCATCGAGCCATGCCCCAATCGGTACTCGATCGCGCTTGATCCGCAGCACGGCAGCTCGCGCGCCGTGGATCAGGATCTTGCGCAGATATACGTTGCCGCGCTTACTGATGCCGAGCAGCTTCGCCTTACCGCCGGTCGAATACTGCCGCGGCACGACCCCGAGCCATGCAGCGAAGTCTCGTCCCTTCCGGAAAGCCGCGCCGTTGCCGATAGCCGCAACAATGGCTGTGGCGACGACCGGTCCAATGCCTGGGATCTGTCTGATGCGCGTACATCCTGCATCGCTTGCCGAGATCCGTTCCAGCTCATCGTTGAGTTCTTCAATCTGCTGCTCAACGATCTTCCACTCACCCCACAGCATGTCGATCAGGTTACGCATCTGCGACGTCAGATCTGCGTCGGCGTTTTCGAGGATGTCCGCCATGGCGGCCTTGAGCTTCGCCGGCGTCTGCGCAAACACCATCCCTCGCTCAAGCAAGAATGCTCGTAGCTGGTTGATGACTGCCGTGCGCCGCGAGATAAGCCGGTCGCGCACTCGGTGGATGGCCTGGAGGTCGAGCTGGTCATCCGTTTTTATCGGGACAAAGCGCATGTTCTTGCGCTCGACGGCCTCAGCAATGGCTTCTGCATCGATGAAATCGTTCTTGTTCGACTTCACGAATGGCTTTACGAACTGGGCTGCGATCAGCCGCACATCGTGGCCTTGCTTGCGCAGCGCCCGTCCGAGAAAATGTGCACCTGAACAGGCTTCCATGCCGATCAGCGAAGCCTGCATGTTCGCCGTGAACGCCAGCAGCTGCTGCTGTGAGACCTTCTTCTTCACCAGCACCTTGCCCGCTGCTCCCAGCGCAACAAGGTGAAATGTCGTCTTGCCCAGGTCAATACCAACGGAACGTATCTGCATGTCGATGATCCTCCACTGAAACCGCTACTTACATCCTCCACCTCGGAGGGTTACAGCGGCGGACCATCTCATTAGTCGGCTTTGCGGCAAGTTCGGTGAAGTTCCCGATAATCCGGGAAATCGTACATCCATACCCGACAGTTTCTGCATAGGCGACAGACTAGTAATGTTGTCGGGTATGCAGAAACTGTCGGGTATGATCACTGAAGACTCCATAACCATGGACCGCGCTCGCCGTCGCGCGATCTTTTTACATCGATTCTTTTGGCCGCGCGCTGCAACGTGCGTTCGGTAAATCCGCTGCCCGCTTCTAGTTCCTTTTGCAGCTTCGGACCACTTGCCAACTGACCCCGAAGATAGTCGCACGCCTCTGCAATTTCTGTGCGACCGTCTGCTTCAGCATCCGAGGACAAAATGTCCTTTTCAGTGAGATCGCTTTTCCCGGTCCAAGTGAAACCACTGTCATCAATTTTGTATCCCAGGGGATCCCCGAATCTTCCGTAATTACTCTTGATCTGTACCAACGCACGTCTATTGGCATCATCGGGGGTTGCGCCCGCTATGAGTTCACTCCTAACAGCACCCGCAAGGTCGATACTTCCTAAACCCCGATGAATTGCACGCCCGCCAGAACTTTTTGAGAGATGGCGTACGAGAAGAATGCAACATTTATTGTCTCGGGCGAGCGTTGCCAGACCGTCCAGTACTGGGCGTGTCTCATTGCTCCGGTAAGCGTCCACCTCAGCACCCAAATAACTTTGGATTGGATCGACTATCAGCAGTGCGGCCTTCGTACGGGCTAATGCTTTTTCGAATACATCCAAATCTTTTAGTGTGAGGCTACTCCGCTGCTTACTTTTCCCCGCGGTCGTGAACATTCCCGGTAGGAGATGGAATCGGGCAGGATCGCCCTTGAGTAAATCAAAGCGTGGACGGATCACATACTCCGGAGAATTTTCAACTGAGAGATAAATTGTGTCCATAGCTTTTCGAGATTCATTGGTGTGCGGTGCCAGCCCTCTGGATAGCGCCGCAGCGATTGCAAGAGAGATAAACGTCTTTCCCCCTCCAGGATCACCCGACAACATAGAAAGCGTTCCTACTGGCAGGTAAGGCTCCCATAGCCACTCCGGCTTGAGTCCTTCAACATTCGCCAGGCAAAGCAACTCTGGATGGCGTGTAACAGTATTACTGCTCAGCGAGTATGGCAACAGATTTCCGTGTTCGTCGAAACCGTTTGCGACGAGATTCAATTGGGCCAGAGCTTCTGCAATTAGTGCTTCTGTGGGAGTCGCAGCATCATTTGCTTGTAGTAGACCGTTTGTAAGCGCGGTCACTACCCTGCGACGTGTTGCGATTTCCCGGACTTTCTGAATATGACTACTAATTGCAGTGTTCCGCGGTATCCCTGTCGTTAGGTCCGAGATGTACAGGGGGCCGCCGGCGGCCACCAATTTGCCTTTGTCGTGGAGATAATCACTGAACGTGTAAGCGTCCCAGTCTTCTCCGTTCGCCCGCAATGTATTCAATGCTGCATAGATCACCCGGTGGGAACTAATTCCAAAGTCTGAAGCGCTGTGGCTCCAAAAGGCATAGTCCGAGCAAGACGCGCTCTGATTCTTTTGCGGCTTCCGCCAAAGACTCGATTGGAATGCGGCCGCTCATTTAGCGTTTTGAATCTATGCGCGGACGTGTATTTTCTCCGATGACTCGGCGAACCTCCGAAAGAGGGATAAAAAGCCGTCGCCCGATTTTTACGGAAGCTATTGCCCCGGAATAGCAGTCGCGCCTCCAGGTCCATCGGCTTCGGCCGGTCATAGCTTCCGCATCTGCCACGCCTAACAATTCAGGTTCAATCTTTCGTTGTATTTGCTTCGCATTGCGAACCTCCCCAAGCCCAGAAATGTCAGGGCAAGGAAAGCTTCGCAGATATACGTTTTGCCAAGTTGTTGCACAAAGATGGTGCGCATGAGTATATTTGGACGCATCAATTTTATTGATGCGCGCGGGAGAACTCGTGAAAGTCATTGACGGCAATTGGTCTGAACGCGAAAGAGTTGATATTCCGAAGATGATCGCTAGCATGCTAAATGGAGACTTGGCGGCCTTTGATCTCATAGGTCTCGCTGTAAGGCCCGGTGAAACGGATAAGGCGCTGATAGAACAAGCAGCATCCGCACGCCTCAGCACTCTTGGTAGCTTGGTCGATCAATGGATCGAATCAGGAAAAAACGTGGACGGCTCCGGGGCAGACTCCCCTTGGGCTAGAAACATCGATTGGACTGGGGAAAGTTATCCAACGGCGCTCTCGGTCCCTTTATCGAAGGCCATAGAAGGTGGGAAGGCACAGATTCAGTTATTGAAAGAGGGCCGGCTTATGGTTTCAACCCATCTGCTGTATTACAAACACACGGACCCCCTGCTTAGAGCCCGAGAATTGGGGATCGGCGATTTCATCTCGTTGTTGGAGGTGCCGACTAGAGAGCGACTGTCCAGATGCGATGAATGTAAGAAGTATTTTGTCAACGCACGGGCCCCGAAGAAGGACGCCTTGATACTTCACGGGACATTTTGTGGAGGTTGTAAAGGCAAGGGTGGGGCGATACGCACAGTTGGCACTCGGAAACGGCGAAACAACAGGCTTGTCATGTTGGCCGCTCAATTGTGGCCGAAGTGGAAGCCATCACACCGATCCGGCACGCAATCGATATGGGTTGCGAATCAAGTGAACAAACTATTGCGGCAAGGCGAGCAGCCTATCACCGGAAAATGGGTGACACAAAACAGAGTGAAAATACAAACCGAAATCGTAGGGAAAAATAATGCCACGAGGAATAGCTAAGAACCGAGACGGTATCTATACGCGCAAGGATCGACCGGCTTCTGGGCATCATGGATTGATGCCAGTGGGAAACGACGACAGCGAAAGCTAGAGGCTCATACGCTCGGGCAAACTCGCACCCTTCTCTCGGCGGAGAAGGCGCGAGTCGAAAAAACTGTGACGCTCGGCTACGCCCCGCCCTCTCCAGAATCGTTTACAGCCGTCTCCAAGCGATTTCTGAAGCATCAGAAGGCAAAGACTGACACCCCAGTCCTACAAACGCGAGGAAGGCATCATTACGGGCCATCTCCAACCATTCCTCGGTACAGCAAAACTAGCCGATATACGCCGCGTCGATGTACAGAAGTACATCACGCATCGCAGCGGCGACGTCTCGTCCGCGTCCGTGGTGAAAGAGCTAAACGTTCTCAAGCATCTGCTGGGCCTTGCTGTCGAATGGGAGTTGATTCCCACGAACGCCGCCCATGGCGTCAAACCTCCACGTGTGCCGGCGGGGAGGGTCCGCTATCTACAGCCCACGGAGTTGCGCTCTGTCTTGGAAGCCTGCCCGGAATGGCTCCGGCCTATTGCTGTCTTTGCCGCTGCTACGGGGATGAGACGGGGCGAGATTCTGGGTCTACGTTGGATTGACGTGGATTCCGAAGGAAAGCGCAACATGCTCCCGCAGACTAAGAATGGGGACGGGCGGATCGTGTACTTGAATACACTGGCGATCGAGGCGCTATCTGCCGTAACGCTCCCGAAGAAGGCAAAGTCCACCGATCACATTTTCTCTGCGGAGCCGATCAACCCGGAGAATGTCTCCGTTGCTTTCTTGCGTGCGTGCCGCCTCGTAAAGATCTCAGACTTCCGCTTTCACGATCTGAGGCACACAGCGGCAAGTTGGATGAGGATGAAGAGTGCGGACATTCACGCGGCTGCGCTCATCCTAGGACACAAGGATTTGCGAATGGCCACAAGGTATCAGCACCTCAGCCCGGCCTTCCTCTCGGACGCTGTGAAACTGCTAGATGGGGCCTATGCGGAGAAGTCGAGGAACGCCAAAGACGAGACTCCGAAAGAACCCGAAAACGAGAACAATTCCGGTTCTATCGTTACCGCAGCGTTACCAGGTCCAAAAATGGACGAGGCTGCATAGTCGCTAAAATAGCGATTTGATTTGGCGTCCCCGATGGGATTCGAACCCATGTTATCGCCGTGAAAGGGCGGTGTCCTGGGCCGGACTAGACGACAGGGACGCAATTGCGCAGGATGCGCTGTTGTCATCTTCAACGCTATCAATGCATTCCCGTGGTGTCAAAATTCCTGTACCTTCAAGGCACGCGGCATATTCATTTAGAAAGTCCTATACGAACCTAAGAACCCGGAATGATCCCACAAAACCGCATGCGTTCGACTGCGTCCCGCTACAAATATCTCGACGCGCTCACCACGGCATTCGTGGTCATCTTGCTAGTGTCAAACCTCGTTGCCCAGAAGGTCTGCGTCATCGGTCCGTTTGCAGTCAGCGGCGCGATATTGCTCTTTCCTATCACCTACATCTTCGGCGACATCTTCACCGAGGTCTATGGTTTTGCCGCCTCTCGTCGCGCCATCTGGCTTGGTTTCTTCGGCACGGCACTGCTTTATCTGATCGCGGCCGTTGTTATAGCTCTACCGCCCGCGCCCGGATGGCACAACCAGGAAGCCTTCGCCACCGTCTTCGGATTCATCCCACGCATCCTGGCCGCAAGCCTGATCGCGTTCTGGGCCGGCGAGTTCGCCAACTCCTACACCATGGCGCGGCTCAAACTGCTCACCAACGGACGCATGCTGTGGACCCGCACCATCGGCTCGACCGTCGTCGGACAGGCAGTCGATACCGCCATCGTCATTACGCTTACGTTCTGGGGGACCGTACCCGTTTCCACGCTGGCTAACATGATCGCGACCGGTTACGCCCTTAAAGTAGGGTACGAGGTTCTCGCTACCCCCCTGACCTACCTCGTTGTTAACTGGCTCAAGCGGGCTGAGAATGCCGACGCCTTCGATCGCCACGAGAACTTCAACCCCTTTTCCTTCGCGGAGAAGGTGCAGACAGACTCGGAGAGCTACAGCCCCCGCTAAACTGGTCCGGCCACCTAAAGCACTTTCCTGCTGCGAATTGCGAACCCTTCTCAAAGACCCTGGCATCTAAACCTGAAACTTAGATTCGTATTGTGGTGATTTTGCGGAAGCTTGCGCCGAATTTCTCCTGCCTTTCTCCCGGATTTAGGGGATAGTCAGGGCACCGAAGTTACCGTATTTGAAGGAGAAACACCTTGTCCTTGATCTTGAGTACCCGTCGCGTTCTGCCGCTTGTAGGATGTGCAGTTCTCACCCTGCTTGCGGGTTGCAAAGAGAAAGCCCCTGCCGCTCCGCCTCCGCAGGCGATGCCAGTGCAGGTCGCGCCCGTCACACTTTCACCAGTTCCCAGCTCGGACACCTACGTCGCCACGATCAAAGGCCGCCGCTCGGCCACCATGCAGCCGCAGGTCGACGGGAACCTTACGCGCATCCTCGTCAAATCAGGTGATCTGGTCAAAGCCGGACAGGTGCTGATGGTGATCGATCCGCTCAAGCAGGCCGCCACGGTTCAGTCGCAGGCCGGAACCCAGGCGCAGAAAAAAGCCCTCTACGACTACACCAAAATCGAGGTCGACCGTCAGCGAAAGCTCTTTGAAGCCGGCGTTGTCTCCCGCGATGCCTATGATCAGGCTATTCAGGCCTACGAGAACGCCAAGGCAGACTACGAAGCCAACGCAGCCCTTACCGATACTCAGAAGCAGCAATTGGCCTACTACGAGATTCGCGCGCCGTTTGATGGCGTTGTCGGCGACATCCCAGTCCACATCGGTGACTATGTCTCTCCCACCACGGTGCTGACCACGGTCGATGAAAACGTTGATCTTGAGGCCTACATCTACATTCCCACCGAGCGCGCCGGACAGGTTCGCACCGGTCTCCCGGTTGAGATCGTGGACATCGACGGCAACAGCCTCGTAAAATCCACTATCAACTTCATCTCTCCGCAGGTCGACAACGGACTGCAGAGCATTTTGGCCAAGGCCCCGATTCCTCGCGGGACGAAGGGACTCCGTACCGAGCAGCTCGTCAAGGCGCGAGTCACATGGAACACGAATCCTGCTCCTGTCGTCCCAGTGCTTGCTGTTACCCGCGTAAACGGTCAGAGCTTCGTCTTCGTCGCTGCGCAACAGGGCGATGGCTATGCCGCGCACCAGGTGGCGGTCACGCTCGGCGACACGGTTGGCAATACTTACCCTGTTCTCAAGGGGCTTAATCCCGGCGACAAAGTCATTCTTTCCGGGCTGCAGTTTCTCCAGGAAGGTGCTCCGGTCAAGCCGCTAGGCTAGGACGCCGATGCATTGCGCGGCGCTGACGTCCCGGCGCCGCAACGACTCACGTTTCACCCCCGGGCCAGCCGCGCCGGATAGAGGTAAACACCCTTGGTCGACTTCTTCATTCGCCGCCCGATCTTCGCCACGGTCTGCGCGCTGCTCATCATTCTTGCAGGCGCCGTCTGCATCCCGACGCTGCCCATCTCGCTCTATCCGCAGCTCGCTCCGCCTCAGGTCATCGTGACCAGCAACTACATCGGTGCCAACGCCAAAGATGTTGAGTCTGCCGTCACCATCATCCTTGAGCAGTCGATCAACGGTGTCGAGGGTATGCGGTACATGAGCTCTACCAGCTCGAACGATGGCACCTCTGCCATCACCGTCACCTTCAATACCGGCTATGACCTCAATATCGCCGCGGTTGACGTGCAGAACCGTGTTGCCTCGGCCCAGGGCCGTCTGCCTGCCGTCGTCAACAACACCGGCATCACCATCACCAAGGCAAACTCGAACTTCGTCCTGGCCGCCGGCTTCATCTCGCCTGATCACTCGCTCTCCCAGGCCTTCATCTCCAACTATCTTGATGTGTTCGTCCGCGACGCGCTCAAACGCGTCCCTGGCGTGGGCGACGTCATCATCTTCGGCGAGCGCAAGTACGCCATGCGTATCTGGCTCGATCCCAGCAAACTCGCCGCCCGTGGTCTTACCGCTCTTGACGTAACGAATGCACTGGCAGAGCAGAACGTAACGGTCGCGGCAGGTCAACTCGGTCAGCCGCCGATGAGTTCAACCCAGAACTACCAGATGGCTATCCGTGTCGTTGGTCGTCTCAGCGATCCCAAACAGTTTGAAAGTATCGTCATCAAGAACAACCCAGCCACCGGCGCCATCGTTCTGCTCAGGGACGTGGGCCGCGCCGAAATCGGTGCTGAAAACTACGATACCGACCTCAAATTCGGCGGTGGCGGTATCGATGCTGGAGAAGCCATCGGCATCGGCGTCCAGCAGCTCTCCAACGCCAATGCTCTCGACGTCGACAGACGCTGCCGCGCAGTCCTCAAAGAGCTTGAAAAATCGTACCCGCCTGGCATGAAGGGCATCATCGCCGTCGATACCACGACCGTCATCGGCGACTCCATCCGCGAAGTCGTCAGGACCATCGGCGAAGCCATCATCATCGTCATCATCGTCATCTTCCTCTTCCTGCAGGACTGGCGCGCCACCATCATCCCGGCAGTTACCATTCCCGTCTCGCTGATAGGGACCTTTGCCTTCGTCAAGATCTTCGGCTTCTCCATCAACTCGCTGACTCTCTTCGGCATCACCCTGGCCACAGGACTGGTCGTCGACGATGCCATCGTCGTCATCGAGAACGTTCAGCGTCATATAGAGAAAGAGCGCTGCGATAGCCACGCCGCCACCTCGCGCGCCATGGCTGAAGTCACCAGCGCCGTCATCGCCACCTCACTCGTTCTCATCTCGGTCTTCATTCCGGTTAGCTTCTTCCCGGGAACCACCGGCATTCTGTACAAGCAGTTCTCGCTGACCATCGCCTTTTCGATCGCGATCTCCGCCTTCAACGCACTCACGCTCTCTCCCGCGCTCGCCGCGATCCTTCTCCGATCCGAACAAGTGCACACGGGGCTCATGGGTCTGCTCCTCAATCCCATCGAACGCCTGATCCAATGGATTATTCGGGTCTACGCCCGCATGGTCACCTTCGTCGTGCGCATCCGCTACGTCATGCTGGTGGTCTTTGTCGGCGCTCTTGCAGCCACGGTGTACACGTACAACCGTGTCCCCACGGCCTTTGTTCCGCAGGAAGACCAGTCCTACTTCCTCATCATCGTGCAGACGCCGCCGGGAGCTTCGCTTAGCTATACCTCTGAGTTCGCCGACCGGGTTTCTGCAGTCGTCCGCAAAAATGACGGCGTCTTCGGTACCTTCTCCGTTATGGGCTTCTCGCTCGCGGGCGGCAGCTCTCCCAACTCCGGCCTCATCTTCGCGCCTCTCAAGCCAATCGACGAGCGCACCAAGATGGGACCACAATTCAGCGCCAAGGCCATCGTACGCGAGGTCGGTCCCAAACTCTTCGGCGTTCCCGGTGGCATCGCCTTCGCCGCTGAGCCTCCTGCCATCGCCGGTATCGGAACCGTCGGCGGATTCCAGTTCATCCTTCAGGATGGCGGGCGCAACACCTTCGAAGACATCGACCGCGTAGCCCACACCATTGTGGGTCAAGCCCGCGCCGGTAACGAACTCATCGGCATGAACACCACGTTCACAGCCAACGATCCGCAGCTTCACGTCGCCGTTGATCGTGAGAAGGCCAAGTCGATGGGCGTCCCCTTCGGTCAGGTCACGGCAGCCATGGGAACCTTCATGGGCTCGACCTACGTCAACGACTTCGACTTCAACAACCGCTCCTATCGCGTCTACGTACAGGCCGACCAGCAGTTCCGCCGCAATGCCGGAGACCTGCGCCAGTACTACGTCCGCTCCGACCCCGGAAAGCTCGTCCCGCTCGACAATCTGGCTGTTCTCACAGAGACCTCCGGGCCGCAGGTCATCAACCACTACAACCTCTTCCGCTCCGCCGAAATCGACGGTTCGCCCGCCCCGCGCCTCAGTTCAGGACAAGGCCTCGCAGCGATGGAACGCCTCTTCGAGAAGAACAAGCTGCAAGGCATGAGCTTCTCGTGGACAGGCCTCGCGCTCGAAGAGGTTGAGTCCGCCGGCAAGGCCATCATCATCTTTGGCCTCGGCCTGCTCGTCGTGTACCTCACGCTCTCCGCTCAATACGAGAGCTTCGCGCTACCGTTCATCATTCTGCTCGCCGTTCCCATGGCCGTGCTCGGTGCGCTCCTGCTTGTAGCCGGCCGTGGCATGGACAACGACGTCTACGTGCAGATCGGTCTCGTCATGCTCATCGGTCTCTCGGCGAAAAACTCCATCCTTATCGTCGAGTTCGCCGAGCAGCAGTTGGAACTGGGGAAGAGCATTATCGACGCGGCCATCATCGCCGCTGAGCTTCGCCTCCGTCCCATCCTGATGACCTCCATCGCCTTCATCCTCGGCGTCGGTCCGCTCTTCTTCGCCACCGGAGCCGGAGCCTACGGCCGTCGCTCAGTCGGCACCGCAATCGTCGGCGGCATGGTTCTGTCCACCGTGCTGAACCTCTTCTTCATCCCGGTCCTCTACGTCATACTCAAGACGATCCTGGTCCACTTCACCAGCAAACCGAAGCCACGGCCAGAGGGTTGCCCCGAGCCGGACGAGGAGCCACTGGTCCAGCGGCAATTGACCCACTAGGCTCGAAACCCGAAAGCCCAAACCCACCTTCGCGCCTGCCGAAGGTGGAGACCTCCAGCGAACCACCGTACAAATCAGCCAAAGTAATTCGTGACGACTCCCGCAAAACGTGGCACTCTTACGTGGAGTCGCGATGACACCCACAATTCACATTACGGATACCCCCGCCGCCGCCGCATGCGCGCGTATTAAGGCTCCGCTGGCCAGATTCAATGAAGCAAAATCCGGCACCCCAGCGAACTATCGTCCCTTAGCAATCTTCGTCTCAGACCCCCACACCAAAGAGATTGTCGGCGGTCTCTGGGGCGAAACCTACTTTGGGATGCTCTACATCGACATGCTCTTCCTGCCCGAACCCATGCGCGGAGTAGGCCTTGGACGAAGACTGATAACACAAGCTGAACAGGAAGCCATTCGACGTGGTTGCCACGGCGTATGGCTCGACACCTTCAGTTGGCAGGCACGCGGCTTCTACGAAAAATTGGGTTACTCCGTCTTCGGAACTCTGAATGATTATCCCGCCGGACACGAGAGGTATTTTCTGACCAAGACCCTCGGCCTCTCGCGTTAACCTGGTAAGCCGCCCACGTTTTATCATCCTCACCATGGCCAAGCGACCCCCCTCCCCGCACCAGAGCTGGCTCCCCACAGCCAACGATCCCGCAAACGGCTTCCCCCTGACCCACCTCCCCTACGGAGCTTTTGAGAGTGAAGGCCAGCAGCACCTCTGCGTCGCCATCGGCACGCACCTCCTCGACCTCCACCAATGTGCCGCATCCAAACTCCTCCCGCGAAGCATCGCCGCCGCCTGTCAGGCCCCGATCCTGAATCCACTCATAGCCCTCGGCCCACGATCCTGGGCGCTGCTCCGTGAAACCCTCACGCAACTACTCCACGTCTCCGCCGAACCACCCCGCAGACAAGCCGCTGAAGCCGCCCTCCACTCCATCGCCGGCGCCACGCTCCTCAAGCCGATCCACATCCCCGACTACACCGACTTCTACGCCTCCATCCACCACGCCACCCGCGTCGGCAAGCTCTTCCGCCCCGACCAGCCGCTCCTCCCCAACTACAAATTCATCCCCATCGGATACCACGGCCGCGCCTCATCCATCCTGCCCAGCGACATCCCCATCCAGCGTCCCCATGGCCAGACCCGCCCCGACAAGCCCGGCGGTACTCCCAGCTTCAGCCCCACCAAATCACTCGACTACGAATTGGAACTCGCGTTCTACATCGGCCAGCCCAATCTTCTCGGTGTTCCCATTGCAGTTGGAAAAGCAGCCACCCACATCTTCGGTGTCTCGCTCCTCAACGACTGGTCCGCCCGCGACATCCAGTCGTGGGAGTACCAGCCGCTAGGCCCATTCCTCGCCAAAAGCTTCGCCACAACCATCTCCCCCTGGATAACCCCGATGGCCGCGCTCGAACCCTTCCGCACTCCCGCGACCCCGCGCCCAAAAGGAGATCCCAAGCCACTCCCATATCTCCGCTCCGCCGCCGATCAACGATCAGGCAGCCTCGACATCAAGCTCGAAGTATTTCTCTCGACCAACACCATGCGAGCAAACAAACTCCCGCCATTCCGACTGAGCCAATCCAACGCTCAAGATCTCTACTGGACCCCCGCCCAACTCCTCGCTCACCACACCAGCAACGGCTGCAACCTCCAGATCGGCGACATCCTCGCCACCGGAACCATCTCCGGCCCCGCCCCCATCTCGGCAGGCTGCCTTCTCGAACTCACGAGCAACGGTGCGAAACCCATCGCCCTGCCGACAGGCGAAACCCGCAGCTTCCTCGTCGATGGCGATGAGATCACCCTCCGCGGAACCTGTAAGACACCCAATCACCCACCACTCAGCCTGGGCGAGTGCCGCGCCGCTATCCTCCCGGCCCGCCCCTGAACGCGGCTAAAAGACCGCAGAAAAGGCTTCTGTTTTGAAGGGGCGCGGCTTCAACCGCGCCTTGTGCGCTCGAATCAACGCGGAGAGAGCTTCTGTTTTGAAAGGGCGCGGCTTTAGCCGCGCCGTCAGCGGCTCGAATCAATGCGACTTTAGTCGCTGAGGGAATCTTCCCCGCCGAATTAAAATTCTGTCAAGCCAATCATCTTTCTAACTAACTAATCCTAAAAGAAATCCATCCGCAACTCCGAGCCACTGGTCAACGCCATCGCTACCGGAATATCCTCGTCCCTGCATCAAACGAACTGGAGAATCTCCCCCATGTCCACATCCACGCTCCCCCAGACAAAACCCACCCCAACGACCGACTTCCTCCCCCTCAAGGGCACCGACCACGTCGAGTTCTACGTCGGCAACGCCCGCCAGTCTGCCTACTTCTACCGAGCCGCCTTCGGAATGTCGCTGATCGCCTACGCAGGCCCCGAGACCGGCCACCGCGACCGCGCCTCCTACGTCCTCCAGCAGGGAAAGGTCCGCTTTGTCCTGACCACAGCGCTCCGCCCCGACTCCGAGATCGCCCGCCACGTCCACACCCACGGCGACGGCGTCCGCGCCATAGCCCTCTGGGTCGACGACGCACGCAAGGCCTGGACCGAGACCACCAGCCGCGGAGCCCGCAGCATCCAGGAACCCACAGAATTCTCTGACTCATCACGGCCGAGTCACCATCGCCAGCATCGCCGCCTACGGCGACACCATCCACACCTTCGTCGATCGCACCCACTACGACGGCCCCTTCTTCCCCGGCTACCGTCACATCGCCCATGACCACGTCGCCCGCCCCGTCGGCCTCATCCACATCGACCACATGGTCGGAAACGTAGGCTGGCACGCCATGAACGAGTGGGTCGACTTCTACGCCCACGTCATGGGCTTCAGCCTCTACCAGCACTTCGACGACAAAGACATCTCCACCGAATACTCCGCCCTGATGTCCAAGGTGATGGCCAACGGCAACGGCTACGTAAAGTTCCCCATCAACGAGCCCGCCGAAGGCCGCCGCAAGTCCCAGATCGAAGAGTACCTCGACTTCTACCAAGGTCCCGGCGTCCAGCACATCGCCCTCGCCACCGGCAACATCCTCGACACAGTCGCGAGGATGCAGCAGCAGGGAGTCGACTTCCTCACCGTCCCCCACACCTACTACACCGAACTGCAAAACCGCATCGGAAAGATCGACGAGCCCATCGACGAACTTGAGCGCCTCGGCATCCTCGTCGATCGCGACGACGAAGGCTACATGCTCCAGATCTTCACTCGCCCCGTAGAAGATCGCCCCACCGTCTTTTACGAGATCATCCAGCGCAAAGGAAGCCGCAGCTTCGGCAAAGGAAACTTCAAAGCCCTCTTCGAAGCCATCGAACGCGAACAGGAACTCCGCGGCAACCTCTAGGGAGACTCCAAATAAGTCCGAACAGAATCTGTTTTTGAAGGGACGCGGCTTCGGCCATGCCGTAAATGGTCGGAATCTGTTTTGAAGGGGCGCGGCTTCAGCCGCGCCGTAAGTGATCGGAATCTGTTTTGAAGGGACGCGGCTTCAGCCACGCGTAAGTGATCGGAATCTGTCTTGAAGGGGCGCGGCTTCAGCCGCGCCATAAGTGGTCCCGAAAATCTGGGCTTTAGCCCCTGAGGGAATGCTTTTCTCACCGCAATCGTCTGTCAGAAACTTGCTCAGATCTCCCCTAAGAATTGGCATAACAAGAAGCACGACTCCCCACAGCCACCGCTCCGGATGCATCTTTATGCACCCGAACATGCATAATCATTAGTGTTGACGCGGGTTTTAGCAAACTGTGATGCTCATAGCGGAGACACACATGAGCACCCAGCCGATCGAACTCGCCGCATCCCTTGCACCACTTGCCACGCCTCGGCCCACATACCTCATGTGCCCGCCCCGGCTCTACGACGTCAACTACGTTATCAATCCATGGATGGCCGGCAACGTCCACGCCTCCTCCCGCGAGCGCGCCGCACAGCAGTGGCATCGACTCTACGAAGCCCTCGCCGAAGTAGCCGACATCGAACTCATCGACCCCCAACCCGGCTCACCCGACATGGTCTTCACCGCCAACGCCGGCCTCGCGCACAACGGCGTCGTAGCTCTCAGCAGCTTCTTCCACCCCGAGCGTCAGGCAGAAGAGCAGCACTTTCGCCGCTGGTTCCAGGACGCTGGTTACAGCATCCTCAATATCCCCCGCGAAACCCCATTCGAAGGCGAAGGCGACGCCCTCTTCTCCACCGACGGCACCCGCCTCTGGGCAGGCCACGGCCCCCGCACCGCAGCCGCCAGTCACCACCACCTCAGCAAAACATGGAACGTAGATGTGGTGCCCCTTCACCTCATCGACCCACACTTCTACCACCTAGACACCTGCTTCGCACCACTCGAAAACGACCAAATAATGTACTACCCACAAGCCTTCGACGCGCAATCGATCGCCAAAATCGAAGCCGTTTACCCACCATCCAAGCGCATGATTGTCACCGAATCCGACGCTATCCGCTTTGCCTGCAACGCAATCAACATCGATAACACCATCATCCTCAACGACATCAGCAGGGAACTGACCGACCAATTAGAATCCGAGGGCTTCAAGGTTGTCCCCATCACGCTAAGCGAATTCCTCAGAGCCGGAGGCGCTGCCAAATGCCTGGTCATGCGCCTAAGCGCAAATAGCCCACAGAGTCCCACGCCCGCAACGTAATTCGAATCGATACAGATCGGTGTTAGGCCTTCACCCGCTGCCTCACATCACCCATCTCCTTCCACGGATCTTTCTTCAACCGAGCCTTCCACTCGCTAAACTCCGCAACACGAAACACCGGTCTCTCCGCCAGCTTCAACTCACTCCAGCTAAGCGGCATCGACACCGGCGCTCCAGCCCGCGCACGCGGCGAGTAAGCCGCCACCGAAGTCGCCCCCCGCTCATTCCTCAGATAATCCAGATAAATCTTCCCCACCCGAGCCGACTTAGTCATCTTAGTCAGATAAAGCGCAGGATTCGCCTTTTCCATATCAACCACAACACCACGAGCGAAATCCTTGATCGCAGGCCACTCCAACTCCGGCTCGATCGGCACAACGACATGCAGGCCTTTGCCTCCCGTAGTTTTGACAAAGCTCTCCAGCCCCATCTTCTTTAGTTTTGCTCGTACATCGGAGCGCTGCCCCAGCCAGCACCTTCCACTCCAGCGCCTCATCCGGATCGAGATCGAAGATCAAGCGATCAGGCTGTTCAAGACTCTCATTCTCGCGAACCCCACGGATGCACCTCAAGCACTCCCATCTGCGCCAACCCCGCCAGAGCCTCCGCTGTATTCAGCGTGATGTAAGGCTCGACCTTCCCATTCTTGTCCGCGATATCGACGCTCCCAATCCCTTTCGGCAGCATATGATTCACATGCTTCTGAAAGAAACACGGACTGCCCGATCCCTCAGGACATCGCACCAGACTCACAGGCCTGTCCGCGATATGCGGAAGCATCCACTCCGCCACAGCCCAGTAGTAGTCCGCCAGCATCTGCTTCGTCATTCCTGATTCGGCATCCAGCACCTTCGCCGGATGCGTCAGCCGGACCGGAGCATGTTCCTCACCCTCAGGCGCGGCCACCTTCTTCGCAGCTACCGCAACGGGTTGGACAGAGTGCGAAGCCTCCTTCCGTCGCGATCCCCTCGGTCTCAGCGCCACTTCGGTGTCCTCTCTCACAACTTCCTTCGCAGCCTTGTCCTCACGAACTCCAAGGAACGCCGCTTGCCGCACCAGTTCATCCGCTGTCCACGTAGCAAACCGCACCTGCGCAACCATCTCCGGCTTCACCCATATCACTCCGCGCTTGGCATCTGCCGGAACAAGAACAAAGGGAGATGTCTTTTGTTCCAGCGCATCCAGCTTGTCGCGCAAGAGTCTGTGCGTCTTCTGTGTGAATCCCGTTCCCGTCCGCCCCGCATAAAGGAGCTGTCCCTCCTTGTAATAGCCCAAAAGCAAAGCCCCAACGCCGCGAATCTCATTCGATGGAAGCGTATATCCGCCGACTACAAACTCCTGCTCATGCAGACACTTCATCTTCAACCAGTCGCTGCTGCGTCCCGGCGCATACCTCCCCGAAGCTCGCTTCGAGACGATGCCTTCGGCCTGCAACTCACACGCTTTATGCAGCAACTCGGCACCACCCGTCTCGATATGCTCGCTCACCCGAACAACATCCTCATCGACGCCACTCAGCACATCACCCAGCAATTCCTTACGCTCCCGTAGCGGCAGATCGCGCACATTCCTGCCATCCACATGCAGCAGATCAAAGCAGAAGTACGTCAGCACATGCTTCGCTCCCTCCTGCATCGACGCCTGCAGATCGGCAAAGTTCGTCGTCCCATTCGGCGCCACTACAACGACCTCGCCATCAAGCGTAGCTTTACCGACTGCCAGCTTCGCAACCTCGTTGGCCACCGACCGCACGCGGCTAGTCCAATCGAGTCCAGTCCGCGTCAGCATCTGCACCCCTTTGCCATCCTTCCGTGCCTGCATCCTGTAGCCATCGAGCTTCAATTCATGCAGCCACCCTTTTTCGAGCGGCGGAGTCGCAGCCATCAGCGCCAGTTGCGGCGGCACAAATCCCGGCTGCCGCTCCTCAGGAAGCTTCCTGAGCTTTGATTCCAACGCAGCCAGCTTTGCAGAATTCAATCGCGCAACATCACCTTTGCTCTCCTGCCGAAACCAAGCCTTCCCTCCGCCAGCCGTGTCCTTCGAGTTCCACACATGGTCTTCGCTCTTGGCAATCTGCTCGATCGAACGCCCCGTCACCACCGAGTCAGGCTCAGCCTCCGTCACCGGCGCATCATCCGGCCCGCGCTCAAACTCATCATGCTCCTTGATCAGCAGCCAGTTCGGCTTCTTCTCCTTCGCCCATTTGCCGCCCATGCGGATCAGAGCCCACTTGCCTTTCATCTTCGTGCCATGCATCACGAACTTCAGGCTCCCATCACGCAGCCCCGCATCGATGTCCGTATACCCTGGCTGCGGCTCCCACGTACCCTGATCCCACAGCATCACGGTGCCGCCGCCATACTGCCCCGCAGGAATGATCCCCTCGAATCCCCCATACTCCATCGGATGATCTTCCACCTGCACAGCCAGCCGCTTGTCGGCGGTAACATAGCTCGGCCCCTTCGCAATGGCCCAGCTCTTCAAAACACCGTTCCACCCAAGCCTGAAGTCATAGTGCAGATGCGAAGCCGCATGCTTCTGAATGCAGAACGGCAGTCCAGCCGTTTTGTCTTTGCTCTTCGCGGACGATTCCCCACTAGGTTCCGCCGTCACATGGAAATCACGCATCGAGCGATATTTCGCCAACTGCTCGTCGATAGCGTTAGAGGCAGTATCCCCAGAGGTACTCTTCTTCGCGCTCTTTTTCGCCGAAGCCTTCTTTGCAGCCTTCTTAACCGGCACCATCCCGAACTCCTGAAAGACCGGCTAGGCAGACTTCCGTTTCCCGGCCGCAGACTTCACCAGCGCGATGCCTTTCTTCCCCTCGCCCTTCGCTGAGGCCGCAGGCTTCTTCTTGCCCGTAGCAGCCGCCACCGCCTCGCCCTCGCCGACACTCTTACGCAACGCCTCCATCAGGTTGATCACCTGGCCACGTCGCGGAGCAGCTTCCTCATCCTTCGGTATTGGAGCATTCTTAATCTTCGCCTCTACCAGCTCCTTCACGGCAACCTCATAGCCATCCTTGAACTTGCTCGGATCGAACTTCGCCGCTTTGCGCTTGATCAACTCCATCGCTAGATCGAGCGAGTCTTCATTCACCGCAACCTTCTTGATGTCCTTGAAGTACTCCGCCGGATCGCGCAACTCTTCCTGATAGCGCATCGTGTAGCCCATCATTCCCCCCAGAGTGTCGTCGTCGGTCGCAGTAACGGCGAAGACATGTTCGCGCCCGCCGAATGCAATCTTGCCAAGCGCGGCCTTCTTCGTCTTCTGGAGCGCCTTCCGCACGACCGCAAACGCCTCAGCCTGAACATCATCTTCCGGAACGATGAAGTATGGCTTCTCCAGGTACTCAGGATTCAGCTCATCGACCCCAACAAACTGCGAAACCTCAATCGCGTGCTTCGAAGGCACGCGCAGTTCCTCTAGTTCCTTCGGCTCGATCAGAACATACTCGCCCTTACGGTACTCGTAGCCTTTGACGATCTCATCCTTCTCTACGGGATTGGCCGCCTCACCCGGATTGTCCTCGAGAGCGCTGGCCAGCACCTTCTGATGCCGCACCCGCTCGCCGGTCTTTCGGCTTATCTGGTGAAAGCGAATCTCACTCTTCGCCTCCGTAGCCACAAACAACTTCACGCCAAAGGAAACTAGAGATATCTGAATCTGACCAGACCAATAGGGACGCGCCACGGCAGAACCTCGCTCTACACGGAGATATCCGTACACATCAGATTCTCCACGCCACCTGCAAGGATGCCCAAATATTTTTTGCCCCGTTTTTACTGCTCAGTGTCTGCACGCGCAGCTACCTGCCAACAACCCACTACCTATTCGTATGCCTCCGCATGACATACCGGATGCAGTGTTATTGAAGAAGCTTATAACTAGACTGTTATCTGCTGCTTCTCGCTTTCAAGCACTCGCTCATAAGCCGGCACGGTCAGAAAATCCGCAAACTTAGGCGCCTGCACCAGCTCCCGCATCAGCTCCGCGGCCCGCTCATACGCCTCATAGCGTTTGTCATCCACAATCGGATGCACCCGATCCAGTTCGTCGGAGATCTCCTCTTCCACCAGCTCGACCGTCACCGGAAGCCCGTCATCCATCACCGCATCATGGTGAATCCACTGCCACAATTGAGCCCTGCTGATCTCTGCTGTCGCCGCATCTTCCATCAGGTTGAACAGCGGCACGCATCCAATCCCGCGCAGCCATGCCTCCACATAGCCCAGCCCGACAGCGACATTCTGCCGCACACCCGCCTCCGAGATCGTGCCCTCAGGAATCCGCAGCAAGTCATCAGCAGTCGCGTGATACTCCGTCAGTTGTCTTCCAATCTGATTCGGCTGCGGCATTACGCGGTTGAACACCTCCAGCGCCACCGGCACAAGTCCCGGATGCGCCACCCACGTCCCATCATGCCCGTCCGTAGCCTCACGCTCCTTATCGGCCCTTACCTGAGTCAGAGCGCGCTCGTTCGCCACAGGATCGCTTTTGATAGGAATAAACGCACTCATCCCGCCCATGGCACTCACACCGCGCCTATGACATGTCTTAATCGCCAGCTTTGAGTAGCTCCGCATAAAGTGCGTCGTCATCGTCACCTGCGCACGATCCGGCAGCACGACCTCATCGTTCGCTGCAAACTTCTTGATGAAGCTGAAGATGTAGTCCCACCGCCCGCAATTCAGCCCAGCCGAATGATCGCGCAACTCCCAAAGAATCTCGTCCATCTCAAACGAAGCCAGAATCGTCTCGATCAGCACCGTGCCTTTGATCGATCCTGCCGGAATCCCCAGCTTACTCTCCGCCTGCACAAATACATCGTTCCAAAGCCGAGCCTCCAGATGACTCTCCATCTTCGGCAAATAAAAGTAAGCCCCCGACCCGCGAGCCAGCAACTCCTTCGCATTGTGAAAGGCATACAGCCCGAAATCAAATAGCGACCCACTCATCGGCTCGCCATCAACCAGCACATGCCGTTCTTCCAGATGCCATCCGCGAGGCCGCACAAAGAGCACAGCAGTTTTCTCATTCAACTTGTAACTTTTACCGTTACTTTTATCCTCGAACGTAATCGTCTGCCGCACAGCATCCCGCAGATTCGCCTGCCCATCGATCACATTCTCCCAGGTCGGCGTCGTCGAGTCCTCAAAGTCCGCCATAAACACCTTCGCGCCACTGTTCAGCGCGTTGATGATCATCTTTCGGTCGACCGGCCCCGTGATCTCGACCCTCCGATCCATCAGATCAGCCGGCAATGGAGCCACCGTCCACTCGCTTTCCCGAATCGACTTCGTCTCCGGCAAAAAATCCGGCCGCTCTCCTCCATCAAGCCGCTTCTGCCGTACAACCCGAGCCGCCAGCAACTCCTTACGCCTCGCGTTGAAGGCCCGTTGCAAACCCACAACAAAATCCACCGCCTCCGGAGTCAATACCTCCACCGCCCGCTCCGTCACCGGTGCAAGCACCTCGACCCCATCACCAAATTTCATCCATCACCTCAAGTCTTTCATCCGCGATGATCCGGGCAATCCGCGGTCGCCTGTACTTAAAGCCCTCAGGCAAACCGCAGATGCACCTTGCCTGCATGTACGAACTCCACGTCCGCGCTCGACCCTCCACACGCTTGCGTAAAGCCGGTCCAGCTTCCCGTCGTAATCCAGTCGCCCTTCTTCAATCCTTCCGTGCGGCTGGCTCCTTCATTGGCAAGCCACGGCAGCAGACGCATCAAATCCCCGGAAGTATTCGACCCCGTTCGATCCGCCCGCACCGAACCATCCACAGTGATCGTCACGTGCTCCTTCGAGAAGTCCAGATTCTGCCAGTCCGGATAAGCATCTCCAAACACAAATCCTCCATGTAGTGCCAGATCGGCAATCCCCGACAGCTTCGACGCTTGCGCCGGATCCACTAGCCCGCTCTCCAGTATCTCGATCGCCGGATGGCAGCTCGCAATGGCTGCAATCACTTCTTCCCGCGTGTAAGGCGTCTCACGCGGAGGCAAATCTTTCCCAAGCAAAAACGCAATCTCGGCTTCAAGTCCCCGATAGCGGTGGTTCATTCCACGCATCTCACACCCACTGCACGACATCCAAAGCAGCGGCATCGGTGCATACGATGGCGTCGCATCCGCTGTCGGAGCCCCAACCTTCCATCCGCCTATCGCCTCATACGCCCACGACATGCGGTCCTGTACGAAGTACGCCTCTTCCAGCGTCGTCGGTCGATGGTCCACTGGAAGATCCATGATGGGCTTACATGCTCTCCGCGCGTCGAGCAACATATCCGCCGCATCCATCAGCTGTCGTTCCTGCGCGCCGCTTATCATCCGAACAGTTTGCACCAACTCGCCCCCTTCTGTCTCGTCCTTGCAGTTGCTCTTGCCTTTCTTGCCTGTCTTCCCCGCAGGAGATCTGATGTTGCCGTTCCCAAGGCAGACCCCAAACTTGCAGCTGCACTTTTCGCCATCCAATCGCCCACCTCAGGCGTAATCTATCCAACAGCAGGGACGCCCAGTCTCACCTGTAGCGCTGCTGGAAGAAAAGGGACCGCCCAACATGCTCCTCCGCAAGTCCAACCGTTTCGACGCTAATATCCGCTCCTCCGACATCACTCCTCAAGAGGCCTTCGAAGATCATCAACAGGCCCGTCGCCGCTTCCTCACTGGAGCCGCCGCCCTCGGAGCAGGCGTCATCGCGGCCACCCACATCCCCGGCCTCATACATCCCGCAGCCGCAGTGCATGCCGCAGATGACCTTCACGCCACACCAAGCCAGTACACCACCACTGAGCCGCAGACCCCCTTCAACAAAGCCACTTCCTACAACAACTTCTACGAGTTCGGCACCGACAAATCCGACCCCGCCAGAAACGCCCACACCCTCAAGACCCGCCCCTGGACCGTTCAGGTCACCGGCCTCGTCAAAAAGCCCCTGACCCTCGACGTCGACAGCATCATGAAGTACCGCCCCATCGAAAGCCGCGTCTACCGCCACCGTTGCGTCGAAGCCTGGTCCATGGTCATCCCCTGGGACGGCTACTCCCTCTCCGAGTTCATCAACTTCTGCGAGCCGCTTCCCAGCGCCAAGTTCGTCCAGTTCGTCACCCTTGCCGACCGCAAACAGATGCCTCTCCCCGGCGGCTACGACTGGCCCTACACAGAAGGCCTCCGCCTCGACGAAGCCATGAACCCCCTCGCCCTGCTGACCTTCGGCTGCTACGGCCAGACTCTGCCCAACCAGAACGGCGCGCCCATCCGTGTTGTCATGCCGTGGAAGTACGGCTTCAAGAACTGCAAATCCATCGTCAAATTCAACTTCACCGACAAGCAGCCCAAAACCACCTGGAACCAGATCAACTCCGACGAGTACGGCTTCTACTCCAACGTTAACCCCACCGTCGACCATCCACGCTGGACGCAAGCCCGCGAGCGTCGCATCGACTCCAGCCTTCTACCCCGCACCATCCCCACACAGATGTTCAACGGATACTCTGACCAGGTCGCCAGCCTCTACGCCGGCATGAACCTCAAAAAGTATTACTAAACGAATCGTCTTTAAAAATCCGCGATCTCCGTGCCAATCCGCGGTCCCCGAGTAACCCACTGAAACTGGGTGCCCCATTCATGCGGTTTCATCGCATGAGTGGGACATTCGCGCAGAGCGCGAACCGTACTCCTCCACCCGCCTCGAACCCACACCCGAGCTAAACTACCCTAGCCACCCATGTCCAAACGAGCCATCATCGTCCTAAAAGTTCTCGTGCATCTCCTCTGTCTCGTCCCGTTCGCGTCGCTCGTGTACTTCTACACCTCCGGCGCGCTCGCCCTCAACGCCGACCCCGTCAACTACATCACGCACTTCACCGGCGACTGGGCCCTCTACATCCTGCTGGCCTGTCTTGCAGTCACACCGATCCGCCGCCTCTCACCGAAGCTAGCCTTCCTCATCCGCTTCCGCCGCCTCATCGGCCTCTATGCCTTCTTCTACGCGACATTGCACCTCGCAACGTACATCTTCCTCTTCTCGGGCTACGACCTCATCAAAGTCCTGACCGCCATCCGCGCAGGCCACCCCGGAGCCATCCTCGAAGAGTGGAAGGTCGTCTGGCCCCCCATCCTCCACGATCTCCTCAAGCGCCGCTTCATCCAGGTAGGTTTTTTCGCGTGGCTCATCCTCCTTGCGCTCGCCCTCACCTCGCCAGCCTTCATCATGCGAGCCATGGGCGGCAGGAACTGGCAACGCCTCCACCGGCTCATCTACGTCGCTGCCGCCGCCGCCGTCATCCACTTCTGGTGGCTGGTCAAAACCGGCGTCCGCACACCCTGGAAAGACACCGCAGTCCTCACCATCCTTCTGCTAGCCCGCGTAGCTTACACCGCAATAAAGCGCCTGCGCGCCAAGCCCACACTCTCAACCCAGACAACAAAAATCTAATTGGCAGTTTTTGCCCTCCACGGCCACAAAGGCTCGGGTGCCCCATCCATCGCAGTTCCATCGCGATGGGTGGGAACGAGGAACCTTCCAGCCAAGCCGTGCCCCTATTGCTGTAGTCCCGGCAAAACCACTCTCCGCCACAACTTCTCCCTCCAAACACCTGTCTAACCGAGCAGGAGCATCTATGCGCGCAGTCCCAATTCTTCTTCTGGCCCTCACCCTGACCCCACTTCATGCGCAAAACGAAGCTCCCATGCAGCCCCCGTCGAAAGCAGCAAAAACCTCAAAAACCGGCAAACCCAAACTCTCCCCACCCACCAAACCCGTTCCACTCGCGCCGCTAACCCAACAGGAAAAAGCCCTCCAACTCCTCAACCGCTTCACCTTCGGCCCCCGCCCCGGCGACGTCGTACGCGTCCTCGCCCTCACTCCCGAAAAATGGTTCGAGCAGCAACTCAATCCGCAGACCATCAACGACGACGTCCTCAATAAGCGCCTCAACGACTATCCCACTCTCACCATGCAGCCCGATCAGGCGCTCCTCCAATTTCCCGATCGCGGCACCATCCAATCCGTCGCCGACGGCAAGCGTCCCATGCCCTCCGACCCCAACCTCGCCGCCGTCTACGAAGTTCAAATCTACAAACTCAACAAAGATAACGCGACCAAAAAGATCAACGCCGACGGCAAACCCGCCGTCACCCCACCTACCGACGCCGAACTAGCCGACCAAAAGAAACAAGACCAAGCCACCGCCGCCCGCATTGCCGGAGACCTCTTCACGCTCCCGAAAAACGCAGCGCATGGCCGCCCTCATCAAGCTCCCCGTACCCGACCGCATAGCCTTCACCACCTATGTTGCAGGAGACCAGCGCAATCTCATCCTCGGCCAGTTCACCCCCCGCGAGCGCCAGATCTTCAACGCCATGGCCGCTAACATCGGAGCTTCCTACCAGATCATCAACGAGCTCTCGCAAGCCAAGCTCCTCCGCGCCATCCTCTCCGAGCGCCAGCTCCAGGAGGTCATGACCGACTTCTGGTTCAATCACTTCAACATCTACATCGGCAAAGACTCCGACCAGTGGTACACCACCAGCTTACGAGCGCGACGCCATCCGCAAAAACGCCCTCGGCAAGTTCCGCGACCTCCTCCTCGCCACCGCGACCTCGCCCGCAATGATGGTCTACCTCGACAACTGGCAATCCATCGGCCCCGACTCCCTCGCCAACGGAGTCAACCCATCCAATCCCAACTCGAAGAAAGGTAACCGAGGCCTCAACGAAAACTATGGCAGGGAAGTGATGGAGCTCCACACGGTCGGCGTCAACGGAGGTTACACCCAGGCCGACGTCACCGCTCTCTCCGCCATCCTCACAGGCTGGACCGTCGACCGCCCCAACCAGGGTGGCCCCTTTCAGTTCGACGCCAAGCGCCACGAGCCCGGTCCCAAGCAATGGCTCGGCCACACCATCGCCACCACAGACGCCGAAGCCGCAACTCTCCCCGCCAACATTCCCACCGGCATGAACGAAGGCGTCGACGCCCTAAACCTCCTCGCCGCCAGCCCCAAGACCGCGCACTTCATCAGCTATAAGCTAGCCCAGCGCTTCGTCGCTGACGATCCACCACCCGCCCTCGTCGACCGCATGGCCGCCACCTACCTCGCCACCGACGGAGACATCAAAGCCATCCTCCGCACCCTCGTCCAGTCACCCGAGTTCAACTCCCGCAAATACTTCCGCAACAAAGTCAAAACCCCAATGGAGTTCCTTGCCTCCGCCTTCCGCACCACGGCAACCGACCCCGCCAACCCAGGTGCACTCGTCAACACCATCAAGTCCATGGGCATGCCGCTCTACTACGCCTTGCCACCAACCGGCTACTACATCACCGCCGATCACTGGATGAACTCCAGCGCCCTCGTCGACCGCCTTAACTTCGCCTACTCCCTCACCGGCAACAAGTTCGCCAACCAGAAGTTCGACTCCGCCCACGTCTTGGCCCTCGGTCTCATGGCCCAACCCGCAACCACAGTGCAGACCACCCAGCACCCCCGATACGCCGAAACCGTCCTCACCGCCGACGTACCCTCCACCGAAACCGCTGGCCCCGACATAGCTCTCCACGTCATCGAATCCACACTCATCGGCGGCGAAGTCTCGTCGCAGACTAATCAGCAGATCCACAAACAGATCGCCGAGCTCACCACTCCCGCCACCCCACCCACCGAGACCCTCAACCTCCTTACCGCCCTCGTCATGGGCAGCCCCGAGTTCCAACTCCGCTAACGGTTTGAAAACAATCCCGCACCGCGTCAGATCATCCACTAAACTTGCTCCTGCACCATATCCATCCGAGGAGCAATCGTGAATCCCACACAGCAAACGCCGGTCACCCCGGAGCGCATCATGCAATTCGCATGGGGCTACATCCCCACGCTCGTCCTTGAAGCAGCCATTACCCACAACGTCTTCGACACACTCGACGGCGGCCCCAAAACCATCCAGCAGGTCCACGAAGCCACCAACGCATCCGTCCGCGGTCTCGACGCCATCATGAACGCCCTCGTCGGCCTCAACTTTCTCGCTAAAACAGGCAACAACGGCGACGCTCTCTACTCCCTCACCCCCGAGAGCTCCACCTTCCTCGTCAGCACCAAACCCAGCTTCCAGGGTGGCGTTCTTCGTCACACCAGCCGCCAACTCATGCCCAATTTCCTCCACCTCAATGAAGTTGTAGCCACCGGTAAACCAGTGCAGGCAGTCAACCAGGAAGGCGAGGGCACCGAGTTCTTCCACAAATTTGTCGTGGACATCCTGCCCCTCAGCTACCCCGCGGCCCAGGCGCTTGCGCAACACCTCAACCTCGGCGCAACCCAGCAGCCAACCAGCGCACTCGACCTCGCCGCTGGCTCCGGAGTCTGGGGCATCGCCCTCGCGCAAAGCGCACCCACCGTTCACGTTACTGCCGTAGACTGGCCCAACGTACTCCCCACCACCCAACAAGTCGTTGCCCGCTTCGGTCTCACCAGCCAGTTCTCCTTCTCTCCCGGCGACCTGAACGAAGCCGACTTCGGCACCGGCCACAACGCCGCCACACTCGGCCACATCCTCCACAGCGAAGGCGTCGAACGCAGCAAAGCTCTGCTCGCCAAAGTCTTCGCCGCACTCGCTCCCGGCGGCACCATCGCCATCGCCGAGTTCCTCGTCAACGCCGACCGCACCGGCCCTCCCAACGGTCTTCTCTTCGCCGTCAACATGCTCGTCAACACCGACAACGGCGGCACCTACTCCTTCGACGAGATCAGCACCTGGCTCCGCGAGGCCGGCTTCGAAAACCCCCGCACCCTCGATGCCCCCGGTCCGTCACCCCTCGTCCTCGCCACTAAGCCATCCTGAGGACTACACTGCTGGCGGTCACAACTCGCCATGCCAAACCCAACGCAAAAATCCGATCCGCATCACGAGCACCTTAGCCGAGTCCGGAGAATCTGCGCAGCCCTCCCCGCCACCTCCGAAAAGCTCTCCCACGGAGAACCAACCTTCTTCGTCAACAAGAAGGTCTTCGCCATGTTCGACAACAACCACCACCACGACGGCCACATAGCCGTCTGGATTCCGGCCGCACCGGGAACCCAGCAGCACCTCACGCGAACCTCGCCAGGAACATTCTTCAAGCCGCCTTACGTAGGCGTGCGCGGCTGGGTAGGCGTCGAACTCGACCGAGTCAGCGACGACCAACTAACCTACCATCTCCTCGAAGCATGGCGCATCATCGCGCCCAAAAAACTCCAAACCTTCGTTGACCCTCTGCTCCATCGCGCCTGAGCACTAGCGCTATTCCTTAGGCGTCTTATCCGTGTGCCAGTTCACCACGTGATATGTCGCCGGAGTATCCCCCACATTCCGTAGCCCATGCATCACATCCGACGCATTGAAGATCACCGACCCCGTCCCCACCCGCTTCCACTCCCCGTTGATCAAAGCCTCCACCGTTCCCTGATCCAGGATGATCAGCTCCTCATTCGGATGCTTATGCGGCGGATGCGACGCCTCCCCGGGATTCAGCGTTGTCACATGCATCTCCAACTCATCCAGCGTAGCCGTAGGCCCGCGCAGAATGGCCCGTGTCTCACCAATTGGAGTCTTCTTGACCTCCATCGTGTTCCAGTCGTAAACCGACTCGCCAATAATCGGCTTCCCATTCACCGCGACCGGAGCGACCCCCGACTTCAAATGCAGCAGGCTCATAACCGAGCCCATAGTCACCGCACCCACAAGCGCGGCTATCACCACAATCGCCACATCCCGCTGTTTAATCATTCTCGTTGCTCTCCTAAACCAAACCTAGACCCAGCTACTCTCAGCAAACGTATAAGGAGAACGCTGCGGCCGCGACAACATCGCATTCGCATTGTCATCGCCATGGAACCGCTCCCGCTCCGGATCCCAGTGCAGCCTGCGCTTCGTCTTCATCGCAATATGATGCAGCAGGCAAGTCGAGCAAGCCCGATGCCCAATCTCCACCGGAGCCGTCGGCTGTTTGCGCGTATGGATGCACTCCAGCCAATTCGCATGTTGTTCCGTTGCGGTATACAAATGAATCTCATCCGGCCCAATCACCGAATCCAGAATCTTCGGATCGCTCGCCATTAGCGGCTCGATCTTCACACTCTGCCCCGCCGCTGCAGTAGGCGAAGTCATCTCATCCCGCGTAACAAACAACCATCCCTTCGTCCCATACCACTTGATGCCGTTCGGAAAATCCCCGGAGATATCCATCGTCACGCCATTCGCATAAATGGCATGCGTCAGAAACTTCCCATGCACATCCCAAAGCCCCTTCGTCGGAAACTCCGCCGTGCCCCATATCTCCACGGGCCCCGTGTACTCCGTATCCATTCCCCAGTGCGCCGTATCCACATGGTGCGCGCCCCATCCCGTAATCATCCCCGCTCCAAATTGCTCCATCCTTAGCCATCCCGGCCGGTCGAAGCCCTTCAGCGGCATCACGCGATCAACCGTATACGGCACCTCAGGCGTCGACCCCAGCCACGAATCGTAGTTAAACCCCGTCGGCACCGGCATCGGCGTAGGATCACCGCCCGCAGGATCACCCGGCAGCCCTATCTCAACGTGCTTAATCTCCCCAATCCGCCCATTCCGCACCAGCTCGCACGCCCTATGAAACTGCTTCCATGACCGCTGCTGACTCCCGATCTGCAGTATCCGTCCCGAAGCCTGCACCGCATCGCTCAGATACCGTCCCTCCGCAATCGTCAGCGAAGCCGGCTTCTGCAGATACACATCCTTACCTGCCCGTACCGCTGCCACGGCAAGAATTGCGTGCTGATGATCCGGCGTCGAAATCACGACAGCATCCACATCCTTGTTCGCCAGCAATTCGCGAAAGTTCGAGTACCCGGTCACTCCGTCATAGGGCTTCCCGCTCTTCTTCGCGTAGAAGTCGTTGACGAACTTCTTCCCCTCCACCACGCGATTCGCATCCAGATCGCACACCGCCATCACGCGGGCGCTATCGTTCCGCAAAATCGCCGGCAGATCATGTCCTCGTGAGATGCGCCCCACGCCAATCGCACCAACGTTGATCTGCTTGCTTGGAGCCATCTGTCCCAGCACCCTCGCAGGCACGATCGCCGGAAACCCAGCCACAGCCGCCGCACCCAGCGAAGTCTGCAAAAACCTTCGTCGGGAAATACCGTCCTCACGCTTCGTCGCCATGGGCCCTCCTCGCTATCCCTTCAACTCCACCTTCGTAGCCTTCATCTGCGCCCGCACAACCAACTCAGCAGCCAGCAGAGTCTGTGTCTGGTCTTGCGCAGTATGCGTCCTGTTCACCACATCCGAGACAAACTGCGGCCCAAACGGCAGCGTCAGATTATTGCAGTCAATAAACCGTGCCTCATTCTTGTCCACAATAAACAGGTTGTTGCCCAGCTTCGACCGCGCAACATCCACATACTTGCGAAGCTCGATGTACCCATCCGTTCCCAGAATGAACAACCGTCCATCGCCCCACGTGCCCAGCCCATCCGGCGTAAACCAGTCCAGCCGCACATAGCCAAATCCGCGGTCGCCGCGCAGCATCATGTCGCCGAAATCCTGAAACCGTGGCTTCGCCTTGTGATTCACATTCGCCACCTGCGAAGCAACAACCTCGGCTTCAGTCGATCCCGTGTAATACAAAAACTGATCAACCTGGTGCGACCCAATATCCGTCAAAATTCCGCCATACCGCGACGGCTCCCAGAACCAATCCGGCCTTCCCCCCGCGCCCCCTGCATACGGATCAGTCCCATGCTGCACAATCTGGTGCGGAGCAATATTGATCGTCTGGATTACCCGCCCAATCGCCCCCGCGTGCACCAACTCGCCAGCCTTCACCGCAGCCTTTACCTCAAGCCGCTCGCTGTAGAGAATCCCGTAGATCCGCTTCGTCTCGGCAATCGTCTTGCGAATCCCCTCGATCTGCGCCAGCGAAGTCGCCCCCGGCTTATCGCTCAAATAATCCTTGCCCAGCTTCATCACGCGAATCCCAAGCTCAGCCCGCTGATCCGGAATCGTCGAACTCAGCACCAGCTGAATCGAAGGATCATTCAGAATCTCTTCCTCCGACGCCAACCATCTTCACATCGGGAAACCGCTTCGCAAACGCAGCCTTCTTATCCGGCTCCGCTCCAAAGGCCGACACCAGCACACCACCGCCCCGCTGAATCGCCCCGACCATCCCATAGATGTGGTCATGGCTCATGCCACAAACACCAAACTTGATCGAGTACTTAGGCTTGGCCTCAGCATCCTGCCCCGGCTCCGCCACCTCATAAGCCATACGCGCAGGATCAACATCCAACCCAAACGCCGGCATGCCCGCCATCAATCCCGAACCCACAATTCCGCTGGCTGCGCCCTTCAGAAACGCCCGCCGTGCCAAAGCTTCGTGACTCATCTCGTCTGTCCCTTCGAATCGCTCGATTTTGTTGCATCACCAAACTTACATCAACTCATCAAACGATATTATTTCGGACCCGAACAAAATACACCCAGTCATCCACTCTTGGCAATCATCTAAATGAACGTACGACGCAGGCAATCTTTCGCGACATGGAAACGGGCCGCCCATTTTTAGCGTCTGATGACATGGAAGAACAAGATCAGAGCATCAAAAATGTCCAGCCACGCCGCATCTACGCCGACGGTCGCATCGAAGGATAGCTTCGGTCACTTCGCTGCCTGTGCATCAACCTATCTCGGTTCCCACTGGGCATTTGCCGTCGCTATCGCTGTCATCGTCGTATGGGGCATCACAGGCCCCTTCTTCCACTACTCGGATACTTGGCAGCTCATCATCAACACCGGCACGACCATCGTCACCTTTCTCATGGTCTTCCTCATTCAAAACACCCAGAATCGCGATGCACGTGCGATGAACCTCAAGCTGAACGAACTTATCCGTGCCATCGAATCAGCAAGAAACCAGATGATCGATATCGAGCACCTCTCCGACTCCGACCTCGATCTGCTAGCCGCGAAGTACGAAAAGCTTCGCTCTCATCAAGCAGCAACAGACAAATCCACAAGTGAAGTGGCCGTCCTAAAATCCTAGTCCACTACGCTATGGAAACAACCGCGTCTTCACCCACCCACCCTCGCCCCGCACAAACAAAAACCTGTCATGCAGCCGATTCTCCCGATTCACCCAGAACTCCATCCGCTCCGGCCGCAGCACATATCCCTTCCACCACTCAGGCCGCGGAACCTCTCCAGCAGTCACCCTCTTCAACTCCCGCACCATCTCCATCAAAGCCTCCCGGCTCTCCAGCGGCTGGGTCTGCCGCGACACCGCGGCCCCCAACTGGCTCTCCCGTGACCGGCTATGAAAGTAAGCATCCGCCTCATCGCCCGGCAACTCCGTGACCATCCCCTCCACCCGAACCTGCCGCCGCAGACTCTTCCAGTAAAAACACATCGCCGCCCGCGGATTCTCCCCCAACTCCAAACCCTTCCGGCTCTCCGCATTCGTGTAGAACGAGAACCCCCTCTCATCCACACCCTTCACCAGCACCATCCGCACACTCGGAGCGCCATCAGCCGAAGCCGTAGCCAGCGCCACCGAATTCGCATCGTTCGGCTCGCCAGCCTCCGCCTCCTGCAGCCAGACAAGAAACAGCGCAACCGGATCCACCGCCGCCTCGATCTCTCGTTCGCCCATCACAACCCAAGTCTACAGAGAGGAACCGTTGCCAGACAGCAGCCGTTGCCGTTGCTAATCACCCACCTCTGTTTTCCTTGTCAAGCCCACAATCCTAAAATCCCTTTTAGAATCAGTGAGATTTCGCTGCCGAACAATTTCACTCAATCCGCTATACTGAATACAGCACAAAAGGAAAGGCTCCGGCGACCATCGGAGCCTTTCCTTGTTAAATCAACACTTTACAATCAAACAACCCATATTTTCAATACCTTACCGCCGAAGTCCAAACCTATCTTATTTGAATGGAATACTTTAGCGGAAAACAAACCCAAGGGGATACCCCCCAAGAAGGAGAAACGCTACAACCCCAACCCCTCAAACAAATCTGTCATCTGCCAGGCCGCCCGAGCCTCCGCACTAGCAGCCAGCGCATAGAACTCCTCTGCGCCATACCGCTCAAACAGCCCCTTCGTCTGCTCCATCAGGGGAGCCTGAGAGACATGCTGCCGGAACGCCTCCTTCTTCCGCTCCAACACCGACTCGACATCGAGCGTAACCGTCCACGGTATCGGCTTAGGGGCCACCGGTCTCGGCAGAAAGAAGTTCGTCGTAACGTAAAACAGCCGGTCCGGTTGATGCACCGCGTGCAGTTCTGGAAACCGCCTGGGTTGCCCGCACCAGTGGAACGCCGCCGTCGTAAGCGACGAGATCATCATGTGGTCTGGATGCGTATTCATGCCACCATCGCCGCCAAAGGTGACAACAACGTTCGGCCGAAACTGCCGCATCCGCTCCACCAGGCCAGCAGCCGCCTGTGAAAACTCAAGAAATTCAAGCTTTCCATCCTGGTAGTTCAGCACCTCATGGTGCGTCACCCCCAGCACCTTACAAGAAGCCGCAAACTCAGCCCGCCGCATCTGCCCAAGCTCAGCCGCGGAAGCCGCCTCGCCCCGATTCTTAGCCGCCTGCCCATCCGTCAGGCACACAACATAAGTCTCAACCCCACGATCCGCAGCTAACGCCAACGCCCCGCCAAACGCAAAGCACTCATCATCCGGATGAGCCACCACACACATCAGCTTCAAGCCCAATCCGCACTCTCCTCAAGCTCCGCATCGTCAAACAGCAACTCCTCTGAGACTTCCTCCTCCACCACCGCATCCGGATCCACCGCCCGAACCGGAGCAAACGTCCGCCGGTGCAGCACCGAAGGCCCCAGTTCTGTCAGCGCCCGCCGATGCGAAGGAGTCCCATAACCCTTGTGGGAAGCCAGCCCATATCCCGGGTGCATCAAATCAAGCTCCCGCATCAAAGCATCGCGATGAACCTTAGCCACCACTGAGGCCGCCGCAATCGAAAGGCTTAGCGAATCCCCATAAAAAAGCTTCGTCTGCTGGCAGGGATGGTCAATCCGCATGGCATCGATCAGCAGATGATCCGGCTCGATCGAAAGCCCCGTCACCGCCATCAACATAGCCCGCCGCGAAGCCTGATAGATATTCACCCGATCGATCGTCTCAGCATCCACCTCGGCGATACTGATCGCCAGAGCCATCCGCCGGACCTTGCGATCCAACTTCTCCCTCTCCTGCCGCGTTAGCTGTTTGGAGTCCTTCAACCCCGCCCGAGCCAGACTGCTCACCCGTTCCGGCAGAATCACCGCCGCCGCCACAACCGGCCCAAACAGAGCCCCACGCCCAACTTCGTCCACCCCCGCAATCACCCGAAAACCGTGATAACGCAACGCCTGCTCTGGCGCATCACTGCACACCAGTTGCTTGAGCATACGCTGCTTCGCGGTTGCAGCTGTAACGGTTCGGGAAGCGCGAGTCGAAGGAAGGGAAGCCATACTCTTCACGAAAAGTGTATAACCTCGCGCACAGAACAAAGCCACGACCGAAATCGTGGCTCTGTGGAGAACTCGTACAAAAACTACTTGGCGCGCTCGACCTCGCGCAGACGGGCAGCCTTACCACGCAGACCGCGCAGGTAGAACAGCTTCGAACGGCGAACTTCGTACGACCGAACCTTCTCGACCTTGTCGACAACCTTGGAGTTGTACGGGAAGATGCGCTCGACGCCCTGGCCGAAGCTCATCTTGCGAACGGTAAACGTGCCCTGAGCGCCTTTGTTGCAGGCGATGACCATTCCTTCGAATGCCTGCAGACGCTCTTTCTCGCCTTCACGAATCTTGACCTGAACGCGGACTGTGTCGCCAGGGGCGAACTCGGGGAGATCGGTCCGCTCTAACTTCGCGGCCAGCTTCTGCATGATGGGATGAATAGACATGACTACTTTCCTGTTATGAACTCGAGTCTTTAGTGTACACGAAAACGCCCATTTAAAGCCGCATCCCCAAGGAAACACGCCTCATTCCTCGGGATTTTCCTCGAGATACCGCAACTCGTCCAGAATCTCGCGGTCTTCGTCGCTGATTGGCATCTTCTCCAACAAATCAGGCCGGTTACGCAGCGTCTTTCTCAAAGCCATCCGCCGCCGCCACTGCCGGATGACCTCATGATTACCACCCTGCAGCGCATCTGGGATCGCCACCCCCCTGAACTCCGCCGGCCGCGTGTAATGCGGATAGTCCAGCAGTCCCCCAGCCCCATAGGTTGACCGCGGAGGCCCATCCGCCCCGCCAACTTCCTCTCCGGTCTCCTCCGCCCCAAAGCTCTCAAACCGTGAAGAGTCAGGGTTCCCGAGCGCTCCCGGCAGCAGCCGCACGACAGCATCCACGATTACAGCCGCCGCTAACTCGCCCCCCGACAGCACATAGTCCCCAATCGAAATCTCACGGTCGCACAACAACTCATTCACGCGCTCGTCGATGCCCTCATACCGACCGCAAAGGATGACGACACGCTCCATCGTCGCCAACTCCTGCGCCACCGCCTGCGTAAACGGCCTCCCCTGCGCCGACAGCAAAATCACCGTCTCCTTCTGCGTATCGCGCTCAGCCTTCGGCGTGACGTGCAGCGACTCCACCGCATCGAAGATCGGCTCAGCCTTCAGCACCATCCCTTCGCCGCCGCCGAAAGGCCTGTCGTCCACCGTGCGGTGCCGGTCATGCGTGAATCTGCGCAGATCGTGCGCGGCAACAGTCACCAACCCCGCATTACGAGCGCGCCTAAGAATGCCGTACTCCAGCGGACTATCGAAGAAGCCCGGAAATATCGTGATGATGTCGAAGCGCATACGTTGAAGATAATCCGTTCAGAGATGCTTGATCCGCCACATAACCGGACCGCGACATATCACTGAGAAGTTGTAGACCAGTGGCATTCACCCACTCGGCCATCTGCTCTACCATTTTATGAGTCCCCAGCTTGCTATGTATTCAAGCGCGGCATCGTGAAAGGGCCGGGTCAAAGAATCGACGATGTCTCCAGTAAAGCTCGCCTTGATGCTTGCCCTCGCACTGTTCTCTGCCTCGAGCGTGCAGTCTCAACAGCCCTTTACATCCAATCTTCTTGAATCATCAAGCATCGAAGGCTCTTCCGAATCCACGATAAGCAACGCCCCAAAACGCCCGCGATCGTTCAGGCCATTTACAACGCTGGCCGTCGCCCTCAACGGTGGCACACTTGGCGGAGGAGTCGAACTGGCGACGCCGCTCTCTAACGCGTTCAATCTTCGCGTCGGCGGGGACATCGTCTCCTTCAATTATCCCTTTAGCCTCGATGGTCTCGACTACACGACAAAGCTTCACCTGCGCTCAGGCCGAGTCAATCTTGACTGGTTTCTCCTCCACGGCAGTTTTCACCTCAGCCCGGGGATCTTCTACGCCAATAACTACGCTACAGCCATAGCCACAGTTCCGCCCGGCAAGCAATTCGAACTCGGCAATCAAACGCTCATCAACACCGTCGATGACCCGATAGGCGGCACCGCGTCGATTACCTATCCCCGCCGACTCGCTCCCATGCTCACGGCCGGCTTCGGCAACCTGATTCCACGTGACGGACGTCACCTTACATTCCTTGTTGAGTTCGGCGTCGCCTTCACTGGTCAGCCTCAAATGAACGTCCAGCTCAACGGCACGGCTTGCACGAATCAAGGTTGCTTTGACATCGCGATCGATTCAACGAGCCAACAGAATCTTGCCGCCGAGATTCGCAAACTCAACGACAATCTCAGGAAGCTCACCGTCTACCCGATCCTCACGGTTGGGGTCGCCTACCGCTTCTGATCGACATCTGTATCTGTTGCGCGGTTCACATCCACCAAGCCAAACGGCAACGCCATATCCACGCGCTTCGCCTTGGTATCCACCCCAACCAGAAACGCCTTCGCAAAGGGAACAAGAATCTCATCCCCGTCGTTCGCCCTCACCGAAAGCAGAGGCGCGGCATCCTCAAGCTTCCGGCTGCCGTCAGGGGTAGAGGGGAACTGAACATCCTCGATTACCCCAACCGGAGTCGCGCCGTCGTACAGCGTACAACCGATCAGGTCGGTGATATAGACCGATTCCTCATCCAGGGGCTGCCGCTCCTCGAACGGAACGATCACATCCAGCCCCGCCAACCCCTCGGCTTCAGAGATGGAGTTAATTCCCGCAAACTGCAGCACGATCCGGCCCACATTCTTGCCTACCGGGAGCCAGAACGAGACCACCTCCGCCGACCGGGCAGCCGAAGCCTCTCCGCTGAACCCCTCAGGCGCAAGAAACACCTGTTTCCGGTCCTCGAAGCGTTCAGGAAAGTCCGTCAGCAACTCCGCCAGTAGCTCGCCTTTGCGGCCTTGCGGCCGAAGCAGATGCGCCAGCACAACCCAGGATGGATCGCTGTTAGTCATGCGGAATGCCCGACGGTCCATCAAGCCTCACTGCCCACTGCGGAAACCAGCTCATGGATGGGAAGGCGTGCCACCCTCTTCCACAATGTCCAGCGAAAAACGATGCCGCTGTTTCATACTGGCTGCGCTCAGAATCGTACGCAGCGAGCGCGCTGTACGGCCCTGCTTGCCAATCACCTTGCCCACATCTGCTGGGGCAACACGCAGCCGCAGTACCGTAGCGTCACCATCAGCGAACGTCTCCACGGAGACACTCTCAGGATGGTCTACCAAAGCACAAGCAATCTCGTAGACGAGATTCTTCATATTCGTAGCAGAGTTATCCTCCGCTGCCTGCTGTGTGGCCTCGGCCATCACATATACCTCCTGGGAGTCACGATGCGACGCTCATGCCCAACCCTTCGCCTCGTCTTTGTCGCGAGATCTTCCAGGAAATGCATTGAAACGGGTGAAGCATCGGTTCATGGATAAGGCCTGGGCGAGTACCCAAAGCGTTGACCACTCGCCCACCGGAAATCCCGGTGAAGCGATATCCAGAAGTGTACGTGAGCAGGTTGTCGAATGCGAGAAGGGAATCTACAACGTCAGCAATCTTTGGGAACCATTTGACATTCCCAAAGATTGCGTTACTCGAGTGACCTTAGGCCGCAGGAGCCGCTTCGGTCTTTGCCGGAGCAGCGGCCAGAAGCTTCTCCACGCGATCCGACAGCTGGGCGCCCTTACCGGTCCAATAGTCGATGCGGTCACGCTTCAGATCAACGGTAGCGGGGTTCGTGCGAGGATTGTAGGTGCCCACAACTTCGACCGAACGGCCGTTGCGCGCGCGGTCCTTTTCAATAACTACGATGCGGTAGTGGGGCTGCTTGCGCGCTCCAACACGCGCCAAACGGATCATCAACACTGGGAATGCCTTTCAAAACTTTGATTTTGGGTGAGGTGACGACGCCGCCAAGGCCCATTCTCTTACATCTGGCGGAATACACAACCCAACACCTAAGTATGGCGGAAATTACGCCTTTTCGCAATGGGCGTGGCCCGTTTCGCAGGGGTTGACCAATCGCCCCGCTCTCCCCCGTAGGGGAGACCCACCCCACATAGTCCTGTTTCGTTGGAAAAATCTCTGGAACTGCCCATTATCTGCGGTAGACTCCAGTGTGTTCACCTGTGGACCGAGCAAGGGTCCGCAAGTGGGAGCATTCAGCAAGGGGAGGCACGCGTGGCCCAGTGGCAAAAGCCTAAGGGAGAGAATCCAGTTCGCACCGCCGTGCGTTTTCCTATGCAACTGGCCCTGCACGTCCAGACCGAACAGGGCGAACTGGACGCCGTGACGGAGAACATATCGGCCAACGGCCTTCTGTTCGTCAGCGAGCAGCTACCAGACATTGATAGCAGGATCGAGTTCACGATAGCCATGCCTTCAGCTGTCATGGGCTCAGCAACAGACGTAACCATTCACTGTATCGGCCGTGTCGTACGCCATTATCTGCAGGATGGCAAAAAGAAAGCCGCCGCCGTGATCGACGAATATTTTCTAAAGGCCTGACTTTATGACGGTTGTCCATTTTGACCAAACTCGGAGCGAGGACGAAGCCCCGGAAGAGAACACCCCCCCCGCCGGGGTTCGAGTGATTCTGGCTGATTCGCAAGCAATCTACCGCGTAGGCATGAAGAAAGTCTTTGCCGTCGAGGACGATATCCGTGTCGTCGCTCAGGTCGAGACCCTGGCTAACCTCTACGCCGCTCTCCAGCGCTACCCCACCGATGTCGTCGTCCTCGAAGGTCAGCTCATCGCCGGCACCATCGACGCCATTCCCGAACTCGTGCGTCGCGCTCCCGAGGCCAAGCTCATCGTGCAGGTCACCGAGTCCGACGAGTCCAATACCGTCGAGCTCTACCGCCGTGGCGTCCGTGGCGTCGTGCCCCGCTCCATCGCCCCCGATCTCCTCGTCAAGTGCGTCCGCAAGATCTCCGAGGGCGAGACCTGGATCGACAACCAGTCCATCAACTGGGTCATCGAAGCCTACCGTTCGCAGGCCACCACCCTCACCGATCCCCGCGTCCAGCCCAAGCTATCCAAAAAAGAGCTGGCCATCATCGGCTGCATCACCCGCGGCATGCGCAACAAAGAGATCGCCTATCAGATCGGCACCACCGAGCAGGTCATCAAGAACTACCTGCGCAAAATCTACGACAAACTCGGCGTCTCCGACCGTCTCGAGCTGGCTCTCTACTGCCTCCACCACGAGCTGCTCAAGAAGTATCTGCCAGAGGCCGAGGTCAACGTTATGGCGCAAACCGAACCCACCCAACCTCTCCGCGCCAAGATGTAGAGTCTTGCTTTGAAAGGCGCGGGCTTCTTGCCGTTGCTGCTGCCTTTCTTGTTGTCATCCCCGAAGGGAATCTGCTTCTGCTGTCGTTTGTTTCTTCCACCGAACAACACCGCCAACCCGGTTTTCAGGAAGATCCTCACACGAACAAGAAGGGGGTCCGAACCGGACCCTCTTCCGCCATTACTGCTTGTCGATCTCCACGTCGATCGTGAACTTCACATCGTCGCCAACCATCGCGCTGGGGAACTTCGGTCCGAAGGTGTAATCAGACCGCTTCAACATACCCGTCGCTGAGAAGCCGCTGCGAGTCTTGCCATCTTTACCGGTCTGCGGAGGCGCAGGCCCATCGAGATCTAACGTCACGCTCTTGGTCGTACCCGTCAGGGTCAGATCGCCAGTCAACTGCAGCTTGCCGCCGTTGTTGGTCAGCGCCGTCGACTTGAACGTGATCTGCGGATACTTCGCCACGTCAAAGAAGTTAGGCGACTTCAGGTCGTTGTCGCGGTGTTCGTTGTTGGTCGAAACCGTGGTTGTATCGATCGTCGCTTCCACGCTCGACTTCGTAATGTCCTTGTCGTTCAGTGTGACGGTTCCCTTGATGCCGCTAATGGCCCCACGAACATTGCTTACACCCATATGGCGGATCTCGAACCCAACGCTCGAGTGCGCCGGATCGATGGTCCAGGTAGAAGTTTGCGCTCGCGCGCTCGAGCCGGCGGCCAGCGTCAGCCCGGCCAGCGTCAAGGCCAACAGGAATCTATTTCGCATATCTATTCCTCGTGCTTTCTTGTGCAATATTGAGACTTACTTCAGATGCGCCCGACTGACAAACGATGCCGTGAGTCTCTTATAACAGCAAAAACTCCCGCCCACCCCCGAGTTTTGTCAGTGGTTTGTAATTCTGTAGGAACCACGCCGGGCAAATGCTAGCATCTCGACCATATGGCCTTGTTGCATGAACTCCGATCGCTCACCGCGGTCCAGAGAAGAACTTTTGCCGCCTGCTTCCTCGCCTGGACCCTCGACGCCTTCGACTTCTTCCTCCTCACCGTGTGCCTCAAAGCCATCGCGGCAGACTTTCGCGTCAGCATCCCCCAAATCGCCGAGGCAATCTTCTTTACCCTCGTCATGCGACCCGTCGGCGCCCTCCTCTTTGGCTACCTCGCCGAGCGCTTTGGCCGTCGCCCCACCCTGATGATCAATATCCTGGCCTTCTCCGCCTGCGGACTGGCCTCTGCCCTCGCCCCAACGCTCAACGCCTTCCTCATCTGGCGCGCGCTCTTCGGAGTCGCCATGGGCGGCGTCTGGGGCGTCGCCGCCGCTCTCGCTCTCGAATCCCTGCCCGCCTCAGGCCGAGGCACCTTCTCCGGCCTCCTTCAGGAAGGCTACGTCTTCGGCAACCTCCTCGCCGGAGCTCTCTTCTGGCTTGTATTCCCACATCTCCACGGAACTGGCATCTTCACCGCATGGCGCGTCCTCTTCATGATCGGAGCCCTGCCCGCCCTGCTTGCTTTCTACATGCAATTCCGGGTCGAAGAGTCCCCCGTCTGGCTCGCAGCCAAAGCCAAGCGCCTGGCCGAAGGAGGAAGCCCTCGCCCCTCCTTTAGCTTCCAATCCTTTGTCGACTACTGGCCCCGCTTCCTCTTCCTCGTCGCTCTCATGACCGCCTTCAACTCCTTCAGTCACGGCTCGCAGGACCTCTACCCCACCTTCCTCCAGAAAGACCACGCCCTCGACCCTGCCAATGTGGGCTTCATCGTAGTCATCAGCAACATCGGAGCCATCCTCGGCGGCATCACCTGCGGAACCCTATCCGAGCGATTCGGCCGCAAGCGCATGATCATCCTCTCCGCCCTGATGGCCCTCCCCGTTATCCCGCTGTGGGCCTGGTCCCACACGATCGCGACGCTCGCCCTCGGCGGCTTCCTCATGCAGTTCATGGTGCAGGGAGCCTTCGGCATTGTCCCAGCCCACATCAACGAACTCTCCCCCGGCCCAGTACGCGCCATCTTCCCCGGTTTCGCTTATCAACTGGGAAACCTCATATCCTCCAGAAACGGCGTCTTCCAGGCAGCCATTGCTGCCCGATACTTTGGCGGCATGCTCACCTACGTCATGGCAGGAGCCGTCGTCATAGGCTCACTCGGCGTAGCCACCGTGACCGCTCTCGGCCACGAAGCCCGCGGAGAAGATTGGTCCAAAGAAGCGTCTTAACGATCAACTGACGTGATAACCGACCGGTTCCGGCGAACACGGTAAAAGCCGTACCCAAGCGCATTGCTGAGCAGCGTAGTTCCCAGAATCTTCGCAGCATACGCACGTGGATCGACGACCTCGACAAACGGGTAAGCCGAGATGAAAAAGCTGAACAACGTCGCGCAAAGCCCAGCAATTGAAGTCCACTTAAGCCACCGAGGCAGCGCCGTACGAAGCGTTCCGCCCGCAACCAGGGGAATAGCAAACATAGACATGTAAGCAAGTTCGTAGTGGGTGATACCCGCGTTGGACAAAACCTGAAACGCCTCCTGTGCGTGAACTCCAACATTCGACAGCACAAGCAGCAGAAGGATAATCACACACGTGCAGACAATAGAGTTCACTGGCGTTCGATAGCGTGGATGCAGCCGCGTAAACCACGACGGAATCAGGTGGTCCCATCCCGCAGCCATCGGAAGCCGCGTGACTCCTGTAAAAATAAAGCTCGCAGCCGCAATCAGCCGGAACTGCAGCAGCATAATCGCAACAATAGCGAAGACATTACCGAGCCCGCGGTCGCCCAGCGCAAGCCGAAGCGTCTGTGGAATCGGAGCGATGAAGTTAATCTTGCCCTGACTAAACGCAACAACAGAGCTCGTCCCAAGAATGAACATCGCGCAAATAATCGGCGACGAAATGATCACTGATTGACCAATCGAGCGTGCAGGCGATTTACTCTCCCCCGCCAGAATCGCAATGTACTCCAATCCGCAGAGCGCCCCAAAAATCATCTGGCCGAAAAGCGCCAGGGAATACAAATTCAGTTGCGGCAATTGGAGCGGCAGCGGCTCCCAATGAATATGCATGTGTCGCGATAGCGCCCATACGGGAAGCAGAATCAGCGCCGCATAGACAAGAAGAATCGAGAGCCCGCCGATATTGTGGATCCACTTACCAAGCTCAAGGCCGCGAATAGCAGCGGCTGTAACAGCGATAACAATGAACGCGACGATGCTCAAAGCAGCAATCCGGCTATCAGGAAGCCACGCAGCCGCAGGGCCGATCAGGTAAGCAAGCTCCGAGGGAATGGCATACAGAATCGTGGCGGTGATGACGATGCCGTAGACCCAAACATTCCACGCCGTCATAAAGCCGCCCAGATCCCCGAACGCCGTCCGTGCCCACACGTAAAGTCCGCCTTCCAGCGGCATCTCTCGATTCAGACATACGACCGAAGCCGCCATAGGAAGATAGAAGACCAGCATGGCAGCCATCCACATCACAGCCTGCGCACGCCCAAGCCCCGCCGCCACCCCCACCCACGAACTGCCGACGACGCACAGAATCTGCGTCAGAACGAGATCGCGGAGGCGCAGCCGTCGGTAAAGCGAATGGGAGCCAAGCTCTGCTGGGGCTTCGGACTGAGACGAAGGCATGGGTGGGATAGTCGCACAAATCATCGAATCCCAATAATCTTTTCTGCCAAGAGACACAGAAAAAAGGCAGAGGATCGGTTCACCTTTACGGAGCCCCCTACAAGCGCCATCTTCCGAATGCCGGCTTTACAGACATGTGGGAAGTCTGCCCTTACGCCGTAGTCGAGCACCCACAATGAAACAAAGACACAGTATGAGCACGACACAGAGCAGCGCAACATAGCCTGCCGCCGGTGTAGCATTCCAGTGAATATCCATACCTAAAGCTCCAAACAGGACACCCATCAGAGGAAGAGTTGCGAGTAAGAATAGCGGTGCCAGCATGAGGATGGTACCGACTACTGTTCGGCTATTTGAAGGACTCTCCGGTTCTCGAAGAGACCTCAACGCAAAAATCACACCAGCAGCGATGAGAAGTGTTGGAAGCAGCATGACGAACAGCGCCTTAAGTAGCTGCAAATCGATGAACATATGGTGAAGGAACCACCAGAACAGGGCTGACATGAGAACCAGACCGAGGCCAATCGTGATCAAGCTACCGCTTAGCATTCCCAGCAGTACCTTCTTACTGGAATCTCTCATCTCCACAGCCTCTCATGCGCCATACTTTGAGTCAGCGACCAATCTAACTCATAGAATCTTGTCAAGCCTCATCTCGCTATAACCATCCTATAATCAGACACATAGGGTTGCGTAAAAATTCCCTTCAAATTGCTATTCTTAAACCATAGGCTCAAATAAACAAGACCCCGCTCCTTGCGGGGTCTTGCCTTTAGTGAAGCCTGCAGATAGAAGTCCAGACCTAAAGTATCTATTTAGAATACTTTGCGTCGAATCAGTACCCAAAGGGGGATACACAGAAAGGAACGAAAGCCCCAAAAGCTTTCGAGACGCAGGCATCAGCGAGCGAGCCCGCCTCAGCGAGACACCGCAACCGTTAGGAACCTGATCCGGGAAACGGTACAGCCCGAAGTCCAGACCTAAAGTATCTGTTTCGAATGCTTTGCATCCAACCGGTACCCAGGGGGGTAGCCCCGGGATGGAACGAGAACCTCGCCGAAGCCCCCGACCGCACCCACCAGCAAGCAAGCCATCCCAAGCAGAAGCCAGCAAAGGTGAGGGCCAACAAAAATGTTCGCAACATGAGGATGGTGAACCGTCAAAGCGCGCACGAGGCCAACACGCTGCAGAAGCACCTCGCTATTGACCAGAAACACCGCGCAACAGGCAATCACCCACCGAGCGGCCCGCAACTCCAGATTCCGCAACGCCCAGATCAACGGAATCAGAAGCAGCACAGCCATGTAGTACCGCTGATAGACGGGAAGCAATCCGATCACGAACAGAGCCCCAATCCGCAGCAGATGCCGATCGACCCCACGATCCGGATCTTTACAGAAAAACCACAGCACCAGCAGTCCACCGGCAATCAGGCAGGAGATCGCCGTAGTTATCCTGCGATGATGCGTCATCGCATAGATCGGAATCTGCAGATCGAGACTGTCGAAGCGGTTGAGATTCGTCTCAGCCACGTCGGAAGACCCACCGTTGGCATAACCCACCGAAGCGTTATACCGCAGGCTATCGAACCACGCCGAACCGCTCTTCAGTGAGGGGTAGAACGCGACCGCTGCAATAACGCCAACAACCGCAACCGTCACCGCAAGCGCCCGCCACGCCCGCGCCCACAGTAGGTAAGGCACCACAAGCAGCCCAAGTGCAGGCTTCACACAGATCGAGAGCGCTATGCACCCCGCAGCCACCACCTGCGACCAATCGCTAGGCGGAAGCCGCTTCGCCAGCAGATAGATCGCAACAAACAAAAGGCTTGCCGAAAAACAGGCAAGATTCGTCACATGCAACGCCGACTGCACTGGAGCAAGGGCAAGCCCAAACGCAAGGAACAGCGGCTTGGCCACATCGCGCCAGCTACCTCGCACAAACGACGCTAGCAGCACCAGCGCAACAACATAAGTCGCAGCGCTGATCCAGACGAGCGCCATTGAGGCCACAGGCCATGGCAGCAAAGCCAGCGGAAGAATCACCACCAGGCTCGGCGGCGGATAAACCGAGTGCGTCCCCGACTCGTTGTAATAGACATCCCCCTTCGGAGCGCCAGCTGCACGCCACGTCGGAAAGAAAAGGTCAGCATCGTAAGGATTCTGTCCTTGAAGCCACAGTCGCGCCGAAGCATAAGGAGCTGCAAAGTCATTGACTCTATCACTATCCGCGCGCAGTGGCCCACGTAGGAGAAACAAGACGGAAGCAATCAGGACGGCCAGCCAGGCAAGCAGCGTTGAGATCTTCAGAATAACGTTCTCCCGGTTGCGAAGTCAGATGTCAGAAGTCTAAAGCCATAAGCGCTGGAAAGCCTCGTCGAGAGCGGTACGCGCTGGCACAGCAAAGGCAAGAATAACCCGGAAAGAGTATCCTCTCGATGGCACTAATGGGTTAGGTCAGGACGTTCTATGGGAATTGCCACTTCGGGTTTGAACTTGGCGCAGGGACAGTTAAAAGTAGCAGCGCCATTTCTGATTCAGCAGGATTGGACCGCATACACGCCGGAGCAGCACGCCATCTGGGCCGAGCTTGTCAGCCGCCGAATGCCTCAGCTCCGCCAGCACGCCTGCCGCGAGTATCTCGAGGGCTTCGAGCAGATCGGCCTGCGAGAAGACAGCCTGCCCGACCTCAAGGCCGTCAGCGCGCGCCTTGCTCCTCGCACCGGTTGGCAGTCCACCCCAGTAAGCGGCTTCCTTCCGCCGGACGCCTTCTTCGAGATGCTCGCAGCGCGGATGTTCCCGACCACAACTTGGCTCCGCGCACGCGACTCCATGGAGTACACGCCGGAGCCCGACATCTTCCACGATGTCTTCGGCCACGTGCCGATGCACGCGCATCCCGTCTTCGGAGACTTCCTGCAGCACTACGGCAAGATCTGCGCAGGTCTGATGTCCAATCCCGTCGCCCTCGAGCGCATGGGCCGTCTCTTCTGGTTCACCGTCGAGTTCGGACTGATCCGCCAGGACGGCGAGATCAAGGTCTATGGCAGCGGCTTGATCAGTTCACACGGGGAGTGCACCCGAGTCCTCGCAGGCGGTTGCGAGGTGAAGGACTTCAATCTGGATGCCGTCCTCGATCAGCAGTTCGACACCGGAGCTATGCAACCCGTACTCTACGCTGTCGAATCCTTCGATCAGATATACGAAGCAACTAAGATGGCCGAAAGCCGCGTACGCTAGCCCATCAGTGTTGTTTGAGCAGGCCGCCGAGAGCGTTGGTGAGTGAATCCGTTGTGCTTTGCCCTTTGTTGGTAGGCTGGCTGCCTTTAGTGAGGCTGTTCGCTCCATTGCTGATGAGTCCGCTGAGATTTGGAGCGAAGGTAGGATTGGAAGTCGTGCCGCCGATAGCGACCGGAATGCCATTCTTGAGGGCGCTGCTGGCAAGACCTCCGATAGAACCAGCGGCGCCTCCGCTGGGAATCATAGCCATGAGCTGGCCTGCGATGCCGCCGGCTCCTGCGGAGCCGTTACCGCCCCCCGTGAGTCCCGTAAGCTTGAGGACAACCTGATAGTTCAGCGCTCCCGCTGCGCTGACCGTCCCGGCTCCGGTGGCAGTCCCAAGCGCAGGAACAACGAGCGAGAGGTTGTCGGTGCGGACATCGCCGTTTGCCACGCGAATGTTCGTGCTAAGCGAGCGGATGGCTGTGACGGAGCCGGTCTTGGCACCGGTTAGCGCTGTAACGGCCGACAATTTGGAACCCAGATCGAAGCCCGCAAGGTTAGTGTTGTCGAGCCGCACTGGCCCGTTGATGATGGGATTGGCGCTTGAGCCTGTGACGTTCAGTGAGGTTGTCAGTGTCCCTCCCTGAAGACGGGAACCGGTAGGAAGATGGACGCCAACGGAAGGTAGGAACGCCTCAAGCTCGTCGATGGGGACCGACTGACCGCTGACCTGCAGGTTAAGTGACGTAGTGGGGCCGCTGGTCTGATAGGTGCCTGTGACATTGATAACGGCGTGCCCAATGGTGATGACGGCGCGCGAAATCTGGCCGGTGAGAGATTGCATGTTCTGGGCAACGGTAAGCTGTAGGTCGACGGGCTTAGGCGAGGGCGAACCGTTCTTCGCAATTCGAAGACCCTGGACGTTCGCGGAGATATTGGCATTCAGGGTCTGGCCGTCGGAGAGGGCACGGAGGTCGATGTTGGCGAGGCCGCTGATGCCAGCATCAGGGGCGATAATTCCACTGGATGCGAGGTCGACATGCGTAAGAGCAGCGTGGGCGTTGAGGGGCGTTGCCGCTGCGTTGCCTTGGTTGAGGGGACCTGCGTTTCCGTCAGCTGCGAGCGAGCCGCCGCCAGGGATCTGGGCGTTTAGCTTAAAGGGTGAGCCAGTGGTTGGCGAGAAGTTGGTGATCTCCGCATTAAGCTGCTGATAGACAGTGGGTGTAGCCTGACCGGGCGCAGTGATGGTGGTAATGCCGTTCTTAATCTGGAGGTGATCCGCGGTGAGTGTGCTAAGCATGCTGCTGCTATTAGGTGTCGATGGCGGTTTGGCGGCGGTTGGGGTATTGGTGCGCACAAACGTAAGCTTGGGGCTGTCGATAAGCAGGTTGGGGACATGAAGCTGCTGGCCGTTCCACGCGGCCTGGACGTCAATGGCATTGATGAGCCCGGTGATGCCTGCGGCGTTATCAACAAACCCCGCTGCCAGAGGATCGAGATGCTTGATCTCGAAATGAGCGTTGAAGGGAGTAAGCGAGGCGTCGTGTTGATTCACGGGGCCTGCAGAGCCGCCGACTGAAACGGTTCCGTCACCAGGAAGGCGCGCGGAGACAGTGAAAGGAAAGGATTTGTCGAAGGCGAAGTTTTTGGCATCGATGTCGAGCTGATCGTAGGTTCGCCGGGGAGTGACGGGTTCGCCGGGTGCGGGTTCTATGTTGACCGTCATCTGACCGTTTGTGATGGTGAAGTGGCCTACAGTAAGGTTTGGAACCATGGTGTTGGATTGCTTGTCGGTGGTCGGCTTATGGGCCGCGCTGCCGATGGTGGAGTAGTTCCATGTGCCATTTGCGGCTCGCAGCAGAGTGATGTGCGGTGAATCGATGGTGAACCCAGTGATGTGGATCTCGTGGCGGATGAGGAGCGGAAGCAGCTCAATCTTGATTTTTACAAGTGAAGTCTCAAAGAAGGGTTGGGTGCTGAAGGCCGGATCGTCCGCAACGGTGGAGTTTTGTGCGACGAGGCTGCCGGACCAGACCGATAGATCAAGTTTGCCAAGTGATACCTTGCGGCCGAGGGAGGCAGAGAGTGTAGATTCGATTTCGTTACGGAAGGCGTCGGCGCTTAGGAAGAGTGGAATCGCGAGTACCATGGCCACAATGAATGCCAGGATGCTACCGAGAACGATCAGGAGAGTGCGGCGCGGGAGTGCCATGTGGAGGACCTTTCATTCGTGCGAATTGAAGGTGTCTCATCTGATGTGGCGCAACTGGTTCGGGGTTTACTCCACTGGATGGGCCCCATTTCCACCATTTTGCGGCGCGTTGCGCTCAGGGTCTATAGGACAAAGTAGTTTCATGGGCGGTTAACTGACGAGGTGGCCCATTTTTTCGCGCTTGGTCTGAAGATAGCGCTCGTTTGTAGGCTCCGTTGGAACCTCAGCTGAAATTCGCTCGACAACTTTGATGCCAGCCAACTCCAGGGCTTCGACCTTCGCAGGATTGTTGGTGATGAGGCGGACGGAACTCACGCCTATCAGCTTGAGTATCTCAGCGGGCAGTTCGAACTCGCGGCAGTCGGCTTTATATCCTAGTTCGATGTTCGCCTCGATGGTGTCGAGACCCTGGTCTTGAAGTTCATAGGCGCGAAGCTTGGCCATGAGGCCGATTCCGCGGCCTTCCTGCTGCTCGTAAAGAACGATGCCGGACCCAGCCTCGGTGATGGTCGTGAGAGCCAGTTCAAGCTGCTGGCGGCAGTCGCAGCGGAGAGAATGGAATACATCACCGGTGAGGCACTGGGAATGGATACGCACAATCGGAGGAGCGGCGTGGATATCCCCCATCACCAGAGCCACGGCGGATTCGATCCGCTTCGACGGCGCGGCGAGGGCGTCGTTGCATGGTTCGGGGTTATCGATGACGCCCTCAAAGCCGAGAATGCGGAATTGTCCCCAACGGGTAGGGAAGTCGGCGTCGGCTACCTTAGTTACTGCGGAGAAGGGCATAACTCGATTATACGGTTCGCATTTTTTCACCCCGTGGTCTCTTAGGCGAAGAGCCTCGGCTGGACCTGGCTTCTGATGCTGGCTGGCCGCGGCCGGATGGCGTCGTCGGTTCGCGGCAGGGATTTGTCTTTGAAGCGGTCGCCGAGGCTGTACTTGCGGCAGACGCGATCGACGATCTGGGCCATCTGCTGGCGGTAGGCGGGGGAGGCGAAGTCGGCGTTGTCGAAGCGGCGGTGATAGTCGGGTTCGAGGGAAGGGAAGTGCTCGCGAACGAAGCTCAGGTAGGTAGGACGCGAACACGGCTTGAGGAAGAGGGGGTTGGCGGCGAAGAAGCTGGCGTTCGCTTCGACGGCGCGCCGGGCCATGTTGTCGATGGCCTCTTCCGAATCGGTGATTCCGGGGAGCAGCGGGGCGCAGAGGACTCCGGCGCGGATGCCCGCCTCGCGCAGGCGACGGACGGCCTGGAAGCGGAGGTCGGGACGGGGTGCGCGAGGTTCGAGCTTACGGGCTAGGTCGGCGTCGGGGGTAGTGATGGTGATGTTGACGGCGAGGGTGTTGTGGCGGGCTATCTCGGCGAGCAGGTCGATGTCGCGGGTGATGAGGCGGGATTTGGTGACGATGCCTATGCGGTAGCCGGACTTGCGGGCGAAGACCTCGAGGATGCTGCGGGTGATGCGGGCTCGGCGCTCGATCGGCTGCCAGGGGTCGGTGGCGGTACCGAGGGCGATCTCCTGGGTGGGGTCGATCTTGCGGAGCTCTTGTTCGAGCAGCCAAGCAGCGTTTTGCTTGAGGAAGATGAGGCGCTCGAAGGTGAGCGGGTTGTGCATGTCGGGTGGCTGGTTGTGTATGTCGATGGGCTCCGGATCGCGCAGGTTGACCGACGTGGCGTGCGCGGTCACGGGTGCAGCCTCCATGGAATCGCCCGCTGCGCTCTCCGGAGCCTTGGGTGCCATGAACTCATGCGTGTAGCGCGCATAGCAGTAGCGGCACCCAAACTCGCATCCGCGGTAGGGATTGATGCTGTAGGCCATCCAAAGGAGTCGTTTGGAGACGGTCCGGTTGAGGATGCTGCGGACGGCGAGGGTTTTGAATTCGATGAAGTGGCCGTCGTCGGCGTGGGTCGATTCTGCGGCCATGCGAGCGATGCCAATGGGGTGTTGGGGAATAATATTGAAGAGGGAAGGAGTGCTGATCATTTTCGCCATTTGTTCGCCTCTGAAAGACAGCTTAGAGTGGTTTGATCGACTCGTCAAGTGGCCTGCTAACTCCAATGGAGATAGTGCGGACCGGCGGCTCGGCTGCGGTTCTTCATCTTGGGTTAAGGATTGGGACCGTATAATCGCGGCTCCTGCTGCATGTCCTTTTATAACCACTCCCGGCGACTGGTTCAGAGAACCTTGAGGAGCTTTTTGGATCCGATTGCGCTCTTGCTGGTTATAAGTTTTTGGTCGGTCGGGGAGGCTGAGGCGGCGAGTGGTCCACAAGCGGTTCTGACCCCTACGAGTGTGTTGTTCGCCGACACGGCAGTGGGGAAGACGAGCGCAGATCAGACGGTGATGCTGATGAATCCGGGGACGGCGACGTTGAAGATCTCCAGCGTTACGCTGACCGGTGCGGACCTTGGCGACTTTGCTGTGACGAATGCTTGCGGGAAGACGCTCGCCAGGGGCAAGAGCTGTGCGATCAGGGTGCGCTTTACGCCGGCGTCTGCGGGCGGTTTTTCGGGAACGGTCAGGGTCGCGGATAGCGCTGCCGGCTCGCCCCATACGGTGGCTCTCAGCGGCACGGGTACGGGGAGTTCCGCGGTGTCGCTGGTCGTCGAACCTGATCAGGGGATTACGCCGATCTACGATCTGCTGAACTCGGCGAAGAAAAGCATCGACATGACGATGTATGAGCTGGTCGATACGCAGGCCGAGCAGATTCTGGCGCAGCAGGCTGCCAAGGGTGTTGCGGTGCGGGTCATTCTGGATCAGGCGCTAGAGAAGAGTAGCAATACTCCGGCTTACACGTTCCTGAATGCGAATGGGGTGAAGGCGGTTTGGGCGAATCCTGTGTTCCAGGCCAGTCACCAGAAGACGATTACGGTGGATGGCAAGACCACAGCGATCATGACGATCAATCTGACGAGCCGGTACTACTCGACCTCGCGTGACTTTGCTGTGATCGAGACCAATCACAATGACATCGCTGCGATTGAGACGACGTTTAATGCAGACTTTATTTCAAGCGCGATCACGCCACCTCTAGGGGACGACCTGATCTGGAGTCCGACTAATTCGCTGAGTGCGTTGCTAGGTCTGATCGGCTCGGCTAAGACGAGTCTTGCGGTGGAGAATGAGGAGATGGGTGACGCGCAGATCGTCACAGCGCTTGAGGACGCCGCGAAGAGGGGCGTTGCCGTTGAGGTTGCGATGACGAATGGTGGAGACTACACGACGGAGTTTAATGCGCTGAAGGCTGCGGGCGTGAAGGTGAATACCTATGTGACTACGGCGTCTCTGTATATCCATGGCAAGATCATTTTGGCCGACTATGGGCAGAGTGGGCAGGTGGCTTTCGTTGGCTCGGAAAACTTCTCTAACCCGTCTCTGACGGAGAATCGTGAGCTGGGGTTGACGGTGATGGACCCGAGTATTTTGGGGGCGCTGAATACTACGTTCGGGAGTGATTTTCAGGGCGGGACTCCGTGGCCGTAGGCGCAAAATTTCGAAGATTATGATGGCGAGGGATGGGGTGTGATTCTCTTTTGAGGCCAAGTAGACGCCGCTGACCTGGATGTTGCGGGCTTTACTGATTCAGAACGGACAGCGCCCAAATGCCTCCGCAGATTTGCCGGCCTGTGCCAACGTTGCTTTCTCAGTTGAGGTTGCAGACCCCAAAGACTATCGGTTTCGGATAAGCCCCCGCAACAAGGCTGCTGTCCCGGTGATGCTTGCTGAAAGATCGGCCTCTCGTGGGAGATGGAGTTCAAGACGACTCAGGGGTGGAAGCCCGCTGGGAGAGGTTTTCAAGCGGTTGCCTGGGATGACCGCGAATTGGTGCCCGCGAGGTGCAAACAAGGATCTTTGAGGGGGCTGGCACATGGGGACGAGGCGTCGCCTCACCCGGGTGGGAATTACCGTATCGTCTTTAGTTATGAAATGGCGTATCAACCCCGACGGGCGGGATTCGGCGTATCTGCGCTGTTCAGGCGAATCCGGTGATCCTCACGGAACCGCGGCCGGCGAATCGACGGTAGCCATAAACGCAGGCGGCTTAAAGGCAAGTCGATTTTCTGGATATGATTGACCGTTGGCTCTATTTTTGGCATACTCAAAGGAGCGTCTCAACATGCCGTTGGGACCAGTCGATAACCACGCCCCGGGGAGCGATCCGAGAGGGGTGGGAGATGAGGGAAGATGGCAAGGAAGATTTCTAAGAATTTGGCGAAGGCGCGTGCGCTCGTTGAGCCCCGTCCTTACGTCCTGGCGGACGCGGTTCCGCTACTCCAGAAAGCAAAGTATGCCAAGTTTGACGAGACCGTCGATCTGACGCTGCGTCTCGGTGTCGATCCGAAGCATGCCGACCAGATGGTCCGCGGCACGGTCGTTCTGCCGCATGGCCTGGGTAAGACCAAGATTGTGGCCGTTATCGCTTCGGGCGACAAGGTTCGCGATGCTGAGGCTGCAGGCGCTGAGTTCTTCGGCGGCGAAGAGTTGGTCGAGAAGATTCAGAAGGAAAACTGGACGGCGTTTGATGCCCTGATTGCGACTCCCGACATGATGAAGTCGGTCGGACGTCTCGGTAAGGTGCTCGGCCCCAAGGGTTTGATGCCGAATCCGAAGACTGGCACTGTGACCACGAATGTGGCCGATGCGGTCAAGGAGATCAAGGCTGGTAAGGTCGAGTTCCGCACGGATAAGACTGCTCTGGTTCACGTTCCAGTTGGGAAGCTCTCGTTCGATCCACAGAAGCTGATCGATAACGCGACGACAGTTATCTCGAGCGTGGTCAAGGCGAAGCCTTCGGCGGCCAAGGGTAAGTACATCAAGGGCGTGACGCTGAGCTCGACGATGGGCCCCGGTATCCAGCTGGACTACGCTGCCGCTGAGTTGGCTGGCAAGGCGTAAGCGGGCGCCGGTCATTTTGACTGGCCACCGTGGTTCAGGATTCAGCCGCAGGTGCGGTGCAAATTTTCAGCTAGCAGTTTGAGGCTAGCAGCTAAAGGCTAGGTTTTTATGGCACTGTCCAGATCAGCAAAGACGGAGAAGGTTAAGAAGCTCGCGAGCGAGCTTGAGGCTTCGACCTCCGCTATTATCGGCACGTTTGCCGGTCTCACGGCATCGAAAGACTTCGAGCTGCGCAAGACGATCCGCAATGCGGGCGGCAGCTATCACGTGGTCAAGAACAAGCTGGCGGCGCGTGCCAGCGAAGGCACCAAGATTGAGGCTGCACTGCAGGGTCTCAAGGGTGTCTCGGCTGTTGCGTATACGGCTGGCGATCCTGTCGCCCTCGCCAAGGCCCTGTCCACCTGGGTCAAGGACAACGCAGAGTTCACCTTTAAGCTGGGCATCATCGACGGCAAGGTGATCGATGTCCGCGAAATCGCCGAACTGGCGACCATGCCGGGCAAGGAGGAGCTCTTCTCGAAGCTCCTCTTCCTCATCCAGTCGCCTGCGCAGCGGCTTGCTACGGTCATCAATGCTACAGGGCGCGACCTGGCAGTCGTTATCAACCAGGGCGTCGAGAAGGGCAAGTTTGCGGGTTCCGCAGCTCCGGCTGCTGAGGCTTCGGCCCCAGTTGTCGAGGCTGCTCACGTAGAAGAAGCAGCCGCTGGGGAGCAACCCTCGGGTGCAGCGCAGCCAGAGAATGCTACGGCGTCTCAGGCTGGTGAAGCAGCGAGCGCCGATCCTGTTGAGGGATAACAAGTTTCGCCTGGTCTCTCCTGGTGCGCTGGTCTGGGCGCGACGGAAACCCGGAAAGGCATAGGCAACCGGAATGCGGTCGGATTCTGGGTAAGTGGTTAGTAATACAAAGTTTAGATTTCTGAATTGGAGAAAGAAAATGGCAGACATTCAGCAGTTGGAAGATTCAATCGTTAGCCTGAGCCTCCTCGAGGCCTCGGCTCTGGTCAAGAAGCTCGAAGAGCGTCTTGGCGTCTCGGCAGCGGCAGCAGTTGCAGCGGCCCCCGCGGGCGGCGGCGTTGCGGCAGCGGCTCCAGTCGAAGAGAAGACCGAGTTCACGGTCATCCTGAAGGATGCCGGCGCGAACAAGATCAACACCATCAAGGCTGTACGCGAAGTGACCGCTCTTGGGCTGAAGGAAGCCAAGGACTTGGTCGACGGCGCTCCGAAGCCTCTGAAGGAGAACATTTCGAAGGAAGATGCGGCCGCCATCGCGAAGAAGTTTGAAGGCGTTGCAACCGTCGAAATCAAGTAGTAATCAAGCCAGTTGCAAGTTGGGGCGGAACGCGATATTCTTTAATGAAGATTCGTTCCGCCTCGGCGTGTTCCTTTGGCGGACAGTGATTTACCGGCAAACTTCATGGTTGTACTCCGGCCCATCCTGCAAGGCGCAGGTTAAGGGGCCGGCCATCATGCACTTCGAGCGGCGGACGTGCATGGTGCTTTAGACTTTAGCAGGCGGCAAACTTTGGGGCAAGGCGAGCCCTGAATGGCGGCAGGCATTCACACCATTACGATTGAAACAGTGCACAAGTCGACCTTTGCGCTCTCGGGACACGCTGTCCCTGTGGGCGCTTTGTCGTGTCTATAGATATCTCGCCCAGTTTGGGCAAAGCAGTACGTTACACGCGTTCTTTATAGCAGCTTTCGAGCGCCAGTAGATAGTGAAAGTTTCAAGATTTATCCGATGCCGGACGTAAGAGACGGCGAGACATTCTGCGCACGGGGCCTGCCGCAGTCGAGGGGCGGCGGGAGCCGAATACGCAACAGTACCGAACCCGGAGGGCTGCACCGAAGCCCTCCCCTAACAATCAGGCCGGACGGCATCAGAGTGCTTCGATGCGGGTAGCAGTGATTGGGAGGCCTCGAAGGTGAGTTTTCAGGAGAGAGCATGTCTGGTCAGTCCAACAACAGCGAAATGCGCGCGATCCGCAGCCGTCTAGATTTTTCCAAGATCCCAACAGCCATTCAGATTCCCAACCTCATCGAGGTCCAGCGCCGCAGCTATGAGCGCTTCCTTCAGATGGACAAGCTCCCGCAGGAGCGCGAGGACAATGGTCTGCAATCGGTCTTCACCTCGGTGTTTCCCATCACCGACTTCCGCAACGTCTCCGAGCTTGAATTCGTCGACTTCTCCATCGGCAACTGGGAGTGTAAGTGCGGCTACCTCAAAGGTCTGAACCACCTTCGCACGGCCTGCACCCATTGCGGCCACATGGTCATCACGGACCCGTTCCATCCGGGCGATGTGCTTTGCAACTTCTGCGGAACGTACAACAAGAACACGCCTGACTTCTGCACCAAATGCGGCGACCCTGTGGGCCTGCAGCTGAAGTATGACCAGGCTGAGTGCGAAGAGCGCGGCATGACGTACTCGGCTCCGCTGAAGGTCACGATCCGTCTGAAGATCTACGACAAGGATCCGGAGACGGGCGTCAAGAGCCTGCGCGATATGAAGGAACAGGAAGTCTTCTTCGGCGACATTCCTTTGATGTCGCAGAACGGCACCTTTATCGTCAACGGTACTGAGCGCGTTATCGTGTCGCAGCTGCACCGTTCACCCGGCGTCTTCTTTGAGACGGCGAACAATCGTACTTACTTCCTCGGCAAGATCATTCCGTATCGCGGCAGCTGGGTTGAGTTCGAGTACGACCAGAAGAACACCCTGTACGTCCGCATCGACCGCAAGCGCAAGTTCCTTGGAACGATCTTCCTGCGCGCGCTTGGTCTGCGTACGGATGAAGAGATCCTCAAGACCTTCTACACGGTCGATACGATCAATGTGAAGGACGGCAAGCTGAGCTGGAAGGTCGTTCCTGAGGGCACGCCGACTAATCTGCAGGGCACGCGTCCGGCTGTGGCGATCACGGTCAAGGGCGAAGAGCTTGCTCCGGCTACGCGTAAGATTTCGGCGCACTCTCTGAAGGGTCTGCGCAGCCACAAGGTCGAGCAGGTTGAGGTTGAGACCAGCGAGTTCGACGGTGCGATGACTGCTTCTGACGTGGTTGATTTGACCACCGGTGAGCTGCTCTACGAGGCAAACCAGGAGTTGACCGCTGACAAGCTGCACAAGATTCAGCAGTCCGGCGTCACCAGCTTCGAGGTGTTCTTCCCGGAGCGCGATGACGTGGGCAACATCATCACGAACACGCTGCGCCGTGATTCGGTGCGCAAGCCTGAAGAGGCGCTGATCGAGATCTACCGCAAGTTGCGTCCGGGCGACCCGCCGACACTCGATACGGCGACTGCGTTGTTCGAAGGCATGTTCTTCGATCCGCGTAAGTATGATTTTTCGCGTGTAGGCCGGCTGAAGTTCAACATCAAGCTGTATGAGAATCAGGATGCGACCGGGCTCGACAAGCGCACGCTTACGCCTGAGGACTTCTACGGCACGATCCGCTACCTGCTGAAGCTGCGCAAGAACATCGGCGTGGTGGACGACATCGATCACCTTGGCAACCGCCGCGTTCGCGCTGTCGGCGAGCTGATGGAGAATCAGTTCCGCATCGGCCTGGTCCGCATGGAGCGCGCCATCAAGGAAAAGATGTCGGTCTATCAGGAGATGTCGACGGCGATGCCGCACGACCTCATCAACGCGAAGCCTGTGATGGCAGCGATTCGCGAGTTCTTCGGTTCCTCGCAGCTGTCGCAGTTCATGGACCAGACCAACCCGCTCTCGGAGATCACGCACAAGCGCCGCCTGTCGGCCCTTGGGCCTGGTGGTTTGTCGCGTGAGCGCGCTGGCTTCGAAGTCCGCGACGTGCACCCGACGCACTATGGCCGTATCTGCCCGATCGAGACACCAGAAGGTCCGAACATCGGTCTTATCTCGTCGCTGAGTTGCTTTGCGCGCATCAACGAGTACGGCTTCATCGAGAGCCCGTACCGCCGCGTGAAGGATGGCAAGGCGCTCGACTATGTCTCCGTGGTCAACGCCGGCGAGTCCGGTCTGCGCCAGGGCGATCATCTCGAGATTCACGAGGCCCGCAAGCTGAATGAGCAGCTGAAGAAGGACAAGAAGCGCACGATGGATCTTGCTCCGTTCAGCTTCTACCTCTCGGCGTGGGAAGAGGATCGTCACACGATCGCGCAGGCGAACATCGAGCTCGACGAGCACCTGAACATCGTGCAGAACGTTGTCGACGCTCGCCGCCAGGGCAACTTTGTGCTCGTCAACAAATCTGAAGTGGACTACGTTGACGTTTCGCCGAAGCAGCTTGTGTCGGTCGCCGCCTCGCTCGTTCCGTTCCTTGAGCATGACGACGCGAACCGCGCATTGATGGGCGCGAACATGCAGCGTCAATCGGTTCCGCTGCTTGTTGCTGAGGCTCCGTTTGTCGGTACCGGTATGGAAGGTGTTACTGCTCGGGACTCCGGCGCCGTCATTCTGGCCAAGCGTAACGGCATCGTGGACTCGGTTGACTCGGAGCGCATCATCATCCGTGTTGAAGGCGAGCACCACCCCACGCAGTTGTCGCGTGAGGTTGGCTCGGACATCTACCAGCTCACGAAGTTCAAGCGTTCGAATCAGAACACCTGCATCAACCAGAAGCCGATCGTCCGCAAGGGTGACCGCGTTCTGAAGGGTGCCGTCATTGCTGACGGTCCTTGCACGGAGCAGGGCGAACTCGGTCTCGGCCGTAACGTGCTGGTGGCCTTCATGCCATGGCGCGGGTACAACTTCGAGGACGCGATCCTGATCTCGGAAAAGCTGGTCCGCGAGGACTACTACACCTCGATCCACATCGAGGAGTTCGAGATCGAAGCGCGCGACACGAAGCTTGGGCCGGAAGAGATCACGCGCGATATTCCGAACGTCAGCGAGCATGCTCTGCGTGACCTCGACGAGTCGGGCATCATCCGCATCGGTGCAAAGATCGGCCACAACGACATCCTCGTCGGCAAGGTAACGCCGAAGGGCGAGACGCAGTTGACGCCGGAAGAGAAGTTGCTTCGCGCCATCTTCGGTGAAAAGGCTGGCGATGTTCGCGACGCCTCGCTCACGTGCCCCCCGGGCATCGAGGGCACGGTGGTTGACGTCCGCATCTTCTCTCGCAAGGGTCAGGAGAAGGACGAACGGGCCAAGCAGATTGAGCAGGAACAGGTTGAGAAGCTCGAGCGCAATCTCGCCGATGAGATTCGTATTCTTACCGACGAGCGTCTGAAGCGTCTTGAAGCGATTCTGGGCGGCAAGGAAGTTCTTGCTGACCTGCACGACGAGCGCACGAACAAAAAGCTGCTCAACAAGGGCGACGTTCTTGATCGCGACACCATCGAGTTGATCAGCACTCGTAACCTCAAGCGCATCCGCTACGCTGACAAGGATCCCCGCGTCAACGAGCAGATCGATGAGATCGAGGAGATGACCTCGCGCCAGATCGACGTTCTGCGCAAGATCACGAACGAGAAGATCGGCAAGATGCAGAAAGGCGACGAACTCGCTCCGGGCGTCATCAAGATGGTCAAGGTCTACATCGCCATGAAGCGCAAGCTTTCGGTTGGCGACAAGATGGCCGGCCGCCACGGTAACAAGGGCGTTATCGCGCGCATTCTGCCTGAGGAAGATATGCCGTATCTTCCGGACGGAACGCCTGTCGAGATCGTTCTGAACCCGCTCGGCGTGCCTTCTCGTATGAACGTCGGTCAGATTCTTGAGACGCACCTGGGCTGGGCAGCGCACGAGCTTGGCAAGCAGGTCGCTGAGATCGCTGCCACGCATCAGTCGGCGGCGGAGGTTCGCGAGCTCTTCAAGGCGCGCTTTGCCAACACAGCTGCTCTCAACCAGCTTCTTGCACTCGACGACGAGCAGACGATGCGTGTCGCGGCAGGCATGAAGCGCGGCATCTGGTTCGGCACGGCGGTGTTCGACGGCGCACGCGAGACCGAGATCAAGGCGCTTCTGAAGGCCGCTGGTCTTCCGAGCTCCGGCAAGTCGCTGTTGCACGATGGTATGACAGGCGAAGAGTTCGAACAGCCCGCCACCGTTGGCTACATCTACATGCTCAAGCTGTCGCACCTTGTCGACGACAAGATTCACGCTCGCTCGATCGGGCCGTACTCGCTCATCACTCAGCAGCCGCTCGGTGGTAAGGCGCAGTTCGGCGGACAGCGCTTCGGTGAGATGGAAGTCTGGGCCCTTGAAGCGTACGGCGCAGCTTACATCCTGCAGGAGTTGCTCACTGCGAAGTCCGATGACGTCTTTGGCCGTACGAAGATCTACGAGGCCATCGTCAAGGGCGAAGCTGCAATCGAGCCTGGTGTGCCTGAGTCGTTCAACGTGCTCATCCGCGAGCTCCAGTCGCTCTGCCTTGATGTTGAACTCATCAAGCAGGCCGATCAGAAGAAGGTACCGCTGCCCGCAATTGCGGCAGCCGACTAACGAACTAAAGCCTGAGGAGGGTGTCGCAAGCATCCTTCTCAGGCGCCACTCAATAGAAGTGGCAAGACAATCGAAGACAAGCTTCAGTTTCAGAACCATCGGCAACGCGATACGCCGAGAGTTATCGCAAACAGATTTAGTAACCGCAGCCACACGCTGCACCCTGCTAGCGCAGACACAAGGGAGACGCCTAATATGTTCCGCTCCAGCCCCTTCGAACTAACCGGTCCCATCGCCGACTTCGACGCGATCAAGATCCAGCTTGCCAGCCCGGAGAAGATCCGCAGCTGGTCGCATGGTGAGGTCACCAAGCCCGAGACCATCAACTACCGTACCTTCAAGCCCGAGCGCGACGGACTCTTCTGCGCCCGGATCTTCGGACCCATCACCGACTGGGAGTGCCTCTGCGGTAAGTACAAGCGCATGAAGCACCGCGGAGTGATCTGCGACAAGTGCGGCGTCGAGGTTACTCTCTCGAAGGTCCGCCGCGAGCGCCTCGGCCACATCGAGCTCGCCAGCCCCTGCTCGCATGTCTGGTTCTTCAAGGGCCTGCCGTCGCGTATCGGCCACCTGCTCGACATCAGCCTGCGTGAGCTCGAGGCTGTCCTTTACTTCGAGTCCTACGTCGTTGTCGATCCAGGCGACGCGCCGGTGAAGGAGCGCGAGGTCATCAAGGACGAGACGAAGTTTCGCGAACTCGACCAGCAGTATCGTCCCTCTGGCTTCAAGGCCATGATGGGCGCTGAGGCGATCAAGGAACTGCTCAAGCGCGTTGAAGTTACCGAGCTTGCTATCGAGCTGCGCGAGCGCATGAAGAGCGAGTCTTCGCTGCAGAAGAAGCTTAAATATTCGAAGCGCCTCAAGATCGTCGAAGCCTTCCGCAAGTCCGACAACCTACCGCAGTGGATGATCCTCGACGTGATCCCCGTGATCCCGCCTGAGCTTCGCCCACTCGTGCCGCTGGACGGTGGACGTTTTGCCACGTCGGACCTCAACGATCTCTATCGCCGCGTGATCAACCGTAACAACCGTCTCAAAAAGCTGATGGATCTGCACGCACCTGAGGTCATCGTCCGCAACGAGAAGCGTATGTTGCAGGAGGCCGTCGACGCGCTGTTCGACAACGGCCGCCGTGGCCGCGTGCTGCGTGGCGCGAACAACCGTCCGCTGAAGTCGCTCTCCGATACGCTGAAGGGCAAACAAGGCCGCTTCCGTCAGAACCTGCTCGGCAAGCGCGTCGACTATTCCGGCCGTTCAGTCATCGTGGTTGGCCCCGAGCTGAAGCTGCACCAATGCGGTCTTCCCAAGAAGATGGCGCTCGAGCTCTTCAAGCCCTTCATCTATCACCGTCTCGAGCAGACGGGCCACTGCACCACTATCAAGCAGGCCAAGGAGATGGTTGAGCTGCAGGAACCGATCGTCTGGGACATCCTCGAAGAGGTCATCAAGGATCACCCGGTTCTGTTGAACCGCGCTCCGACGCTGCACCGTCTCGGCATTCAGGCCTTCGAGCCCGTGCTTGTTGAAGGTAAGGCGATCAAGATTCATCCGCTCGTCTGCACCGCCTTCAACGCGGACTTCGACGGCGACCAGATGGCCGTGCACATACCGCTCTCGCCTGAAGCACAGATCGAAGCCAGCGTGCTGATGCTCGCTTCGCACAACATCCTCTCGCCCGCCAGCGGCCAGCCGATCACTGTGCCGACGCAGGACCTCGTGCTCGGTCTCTACTACCTCACCAAGGCGAAGGTTAATGCCAAGGGAGAGGGTCGCGTCTTCGCCAACATCGAAGAGGTCTTCATGGCTCTCGAGGCGAAGCAGGTTGAGACACTGACTCCGATCCGTCTGCGCTACACCGGCCCTGTCCTCGACATGACCACGGCGTACGACGATCAGGACCTGACGCACACGGAGCCGGTCGAATTCAACAAGCAGTACATCAACACGACCGTCGGCCGCGCCATCCTCAACGATGCGCTCCCCGAGGGCATGCCTTACGTCAACGGCCTGCTTAAGAAAAAGGGAATCGGTCAGCTGGTCAACTACTGCTACCTGAACCTCGGCCTCGAGACCACCGTCAAGACGCTGGACAAGATCAAGGACCTTGGCTTCCGTTATGCGACGCGTTCCGGTCTGTCGGTCGGCCTTGATGACATGGTCATCCCCGAGAGCAAGTACTCGGTTGTCAGCGACGCCGAGAAGCAGGTTCTCGTGATGCAGCAGCAGTATCTCGACGGAGCCATCACCAACGGCGAGCGTTCGAACAAGGTCATCCAGATGTGGTCTGGTGTGACTGAGCGCGTTGCCGATGAAATGTTCAACAACATGAAGCGCGCCGACAAGGAAGGAGCCATGAACCCGATCTACATCATGGCCGACTCCGGTGCTCGTGGTTCGAAGCAGCAGATCCGTCAGCTCTCCGGTATGCGTGGTTTGATGGCCAAGCCCTCGGGCGAAATCATCGAGACCCCCATCACGGCGAACTTCCGCGAAGGCCTGACCGTGTTGCAGTACTTCATCTCGACGCACGGTGCACGTAAGGGTCTCGCCGATACCGCACTAAAGACTGCGGACTCGGGCTACCTGACCCGTCGTCTCGTCGACGTGGCGCAGGACGTCATCATCTCGCAGAACGACTGCGGCACTGTTGAAGGGATCTACGTCACCCCGATCATCGAAGCCGGCGAGATCATCGAGCCCCTGCGCGACCGCATCATTGGCCGCGTGTCGCTCGAGAAGCTCAAGGACTACGAGGGCAAGACCATCGTCGAAGTCAATCAGGAGATCGACGAAGACCTCGCCAGCGCAATCCAGGCTGCCGGTATCGAGAAGGTGAAGATCCGCTCGGTGCTCACCTGCGAGTCCAAGCGTGGCGTGTGCATCCTTTGCTACGGTCGTAACCTCGGCTCGGGCAAGATGGTCGAGATGGGCGAAGCCGTCGGCGTCATCGCGGCACAGTCCATCGGCGAGCCTGGCACGCAGCTCACCATGCGTACCTTCCACATCGGCGGAACGGCATCGCGCGTCTCGGACGCCTCGCACATCGAGGCCAAGAACGCCGGCACCGTGCGCTTCATCAACCTCGTCACCGTCCGCTCCAAGACGGGCGACCTGGTTGCGATGAACCGCAACGGCTCCATTGCCATCGTTGATGAGAAGGGCCGCGAGAAAGAGCGTTATGCGATCGTCTACGGCGCCAAGCTCAAGGTCGAAGAGGGCGCAACCGTTGCTCTCGGCGACAAGCTCGGCGAGTGGGATCCGTACACGTTCTCGCTGCTCACTGAGATCGCCGGAACCGTCCAGTTCAAGGACCTGCAGGAAGGCGTCACCCTCAACGAAGAGATCGACGAAGTCACCGGCCTTAGCCGTCTGGTCGTCGCCGATTCTCCCGACGAGAAGCGCCAGCCCACGATCATCATCAAGTCGGCTCAGGGCAACAAGCGGTACCTCATGCCATCCCGCGCTCACCTTATGGTGGCTGACGGCGACGAGCTCTTCCCCGGCGACATCCTTGCGAAGATCCCACGCGAAACAACGCGTACCAAGGACATTACCGGCGGTCTCCCGCGCGTCGTCGAATTGTTCGAGGCCCGCAAGCCCCGCGACCCGGCAATCATCAGCAAGATCGATGGTGTCGTTCGCTTCGGCGAAGTCTCCAAGGGCCAGCGTAAGGTCTACGTCACGGCCGACAACGGTCAGGAAGAGGAGTACAGCGTTCCCCGCGGTGTCTACGTCAACGTGCAGGAAGGCGAACGCCTCCGTGCCGGTGACGCACTCATCGATGGCCCTCGCAACCCGCACGACATTCTGGAAGTTCTTGGCGAGCGCGCACTGCAGCAGTACCTCGTCAACGAAATCCAGGAAGTTTATCGGTTGCAGGGCGTTACCATCTCCGACAAACACATCGAAACCATCGTTCGTCAGATGCTTCGTTGGGTGAAGATCGAAGATGTGGGCGACACGAGCTTCCTCGTCGATCAGCAGACGGACCGCTTCCGCTTCAACGCGGAGAACCAGCGCGTCCTCATGACCGGCGGACGTCCCGCAATCGGACGTTCGTTGCTGCTCGGCATCACGAAGGCGTCGCTCTCGACCGACAGCTTCATCTCGGCCGCGAGCTTCCAGGAGACCACCCGCGTACTGACGGAAGCCAGCATCAACGGCTCCATCGACACGCTGCGCGGCCTCAAGGAGAATGTCATCGTAGGTCGCCTCATCCCCGCTGGCACCGGCATGGAGTATTACCGCAACGTCCAGCTCTCTCCAGAGCTAGAGGAAGCGGCAGCCCAGGTTCAGCAGGAAGTGACCGCAGCCATCGAAGCCGAAGAACGCGAGTTGGAGCAGATGCGCATGGAAGGCGAACAGGAAGAAATGGCCGCCGAGTAATCCTTTCGGATGGTGAAAAGCGCTTCGCGCAATAAGCAGGGCGGACTTGTAAAAGTCCGCCCTTATTCTTGCTCTCTCTCGACCAGGATTCTGAGAATTTCGAAAGGCAGTCCAACAGTTTTTGCACATCGCAGCGCGGCACTCTCATGCCTCCGGACGCTGGGTATGTTGCTCGTTAGGGTTGCGCTGTTCGGTTTCTACTTGTCGACGCAGCGAACGTTGCTTTGGGGTCGCCTTACAGATGAGGGTACCCCCTTAGGTGTACCTTTTTGCGTAAAGCATTGCAAAATAATGGCTTATCGGTGGACCCCCGTTGTAGAGTATCCATTTTCGGAGTATGTCGGTGGCAAACTATTCTATTGAAAAGGCTTAGGGTAATAGGAAAGGCCCCGGTGGTTTGTCCGGGGCCTTTCCTTGTCGTATCTCTCTATCCAGTGTAGCCGATTGAGGGTAATTGATCGGCAGTTGTATCTTGCTGATTCGGTGAGGGATTGGTTGTGCCGGGGCTTGTCAGAATTCTTCTGTGGAAATCTTGCCTCTGAGATGAGCCTAGCGTCACAGCAGGCTCTCTTTTTCATTGTCGATTTTGTGGCCGAGGATGCTCCCGGTTCCCGAACTGGGGTGAATCATGCCCAGCAGCATCTTTATTGTTGAGCTCTTTCCCGCACCATTCTGGCCAAGAAAAGCGCATACCGAGCCGGCTGGGACTGAAGGGTTGATCCCTCGTACAGCCTCATGCTTCCCGTAGTTCTTCTTAAGTTCGAGCGTCTCTATCACTGTAGCCACGGCTGCCTCCGTTGCAACTCTCCAGCCAACTCGGCTTCAAATAAACGACGGATTTCTCCTTCGTCCAGACCCTGCTCTTTAAGGCTGTCTACAAACTCGCGCACCAGTTGCTGTGCGTCGCGCATCTCCCCAGTTTTCGAACGGCTTCGGCGACGGGCTGCGATGAAAGCTCCCAGCCCATGCCGTATCTCCAGCACACCTTCTTGCTCCAACTCGCGGTACACACGAATCACTGTGTTTGGGTTGATGACCAGCGTCTCCGCCAGACTGCGAAATGCCCGGAAGCTGGTCTCCAAACGACAGAGCGCCTGTCTCGATTCCATGCCGGATCTGTTCTTTGAGCTGAACGTAAATGGGCACACCGGAAGACGGGTTTGGGTTGCGAAACGCTGTACTAAATAAATGGCACAGTGTAACTCTTGAATCAAGCAGGAAGAATGAGAGCTGCGGGCGGGCGATTTTGCGGAAGGGTCTCTAGCGGGTTGGGGTTAGGCGGAAGATTCGGGAGGCGTGGAAGTCGAGGGTGAAGTTGATCTCTTCGGGTGGTGTGGGGACTTCGGTGTTGGTGATGAGGTCGGTTAGTTTGGGTGGGTGGGCTGCGAAGTGGGTGTCGCGGAGGGCGTCGATCTCGCGCCAGTTGAATTTGAGGGTGGCGGTGTCGGGGCCGAGGTTGAAGAGGGAGAGGATGGCGGAGCCGTCGGGGTTGATGGTGATCCATGCTTGCTGGATTTGCTTGCGGGCGCTCTGGATGTCGAGTGGGGTGGCGGGGATGCCGGCCTGATTGATCGCAATGAGGTTGCGGTTGGTGATGATGGTGAGGTCGGCGGGGTCCATGTGGGTGAGGTCGGTGCCGAGGTAGAGCGGTGCGCAGGAGATGGCCCAGAGGGTGAACATGGTCTGGCGCTCGGTGGGGGTGATGCCGTCTTTGTCGCCGTTGCCTAGCTCGAGGGAGTCGAAGTCGTTCCAGCCGCCTTCGCCGCCGTTGCCTGCGGGGCCGGCGTAGTGGATCCAGGGACGGACGTCGGCGAAGCGCTCGGAGACTTTGGACCAGATGGTGAGGTTGCCTTTGATGGCGGGGTCGGTGCTGCGGCCGCAGGGGTAGCATTCGATGTCGTTTTCGATGCGCCAGCCGTTGGAGGTGGCTCGCCAGAGAGGGGCCTGGTCGATGGAGAGCCAGTTGGAGAGCTCGAGCCAGATGGGACGCTTGGAGCGCTGGATGGCGGCGTGCCATTGGCGAAGCTCTTCGCGGTTGTCGGCGGGGAGATTGCCGCCGCCGGGGCCTACGAAGTCGAGTTTGACGAAGTCGACCTTCCAGCGGGCGAACTGCTGGACGATTGAGTTGATGTAGGCTCGGGCAGCGGGTTTGGTGAAGTCGATGCGGTAGGAGCCTTTGTGGGTGCTGCCGGGCTGGGTGGTGTCGGTGATGTCGTGGATGTGGGCGGTGGTGCCTTCGATGATGGGGTTGAGGTCGTAGAGCTTCTGGTCGACGCCGGGGTTGAGGTAGATGCCGAAGAGGAGGCCTCGGGAGTGGAGGTACTGGCCGAAGCCGTCCATGCCGCTGGGGAAGGTGGTGAGGTTGGGCTTGGGGACACCGTGGTCGTCGTAGCCGTCGGTCCATCCGGCGTCGAGGTTGATGTAGCGGTAGCCATAGTCGGGGAGGTGGGCGGCGAAGAGAGCGTCGACCTGGGCTTTAACTTTTTCTTCAGTGGGCTTGCCGCGTAGGAAGGACCAGGTGCTCCAGCCCATGTAGGGTTTCTGGGCGAATTTGGTATTGGGGGTTTGAGCGGGGGCGGCGAGGGGTAGGAAGAGGGCCAGGGCGAGCAAAGAGCGCATGGGCGGAATAATAGCTCATCCAGGGGTGGGTTGGCTTTTGGGAATGAAATATTGTGTGCGGGGGTGAAAGTTGAGGGAGCGGGTTTCTCCGCTACGCTGCTCACGGTGAGGCTGTGAGCGGCTTCGGTCGAAATGACAGGTTTGGGCTAGGTGAAGGAGAGCAACGGCAAAAAGCAGTACCTTTCGGGATGACAACAAGAAAGACAACGGCAACGACAAAAGGCGAAATGCGGGACCTCTCACGGTAGCGGCAAAAAAGTCCCGCCTCCAGTCGAGATAACAATTTTTTTGGGGGGTGTGAAGAGAAGACACCACAAATGCAAAAACCAGTAATGGAGATTTCAGGCCTGCGCTTGGTCTAGAAGTGGCGGAGGGTTTCGGTCGGGGGTTTGTAGTCGGGGTCTCCGGGGAAGGTGTCGAGGGTGTTTTTTTCGAGGGAACGGCTTACGATGCCGCTGGAGCCGAGACCTATGGCCAGGGAAAGAGTGAGGACAATGCCTCCGAAGAGGATGCCGAAGGCTAGAGCGACTATGGTTCCGCCGATCTGGAGATGGTCGAGAACCATGGCTGCGGTGAGGACGAGGACGAGCCACTTGATGCCGAGTGAGAGGAAGCGGGCGTACTGGAGGCGGGCGTTGACGGCTCCGATGAGGACGGAGCGAGCGAGGAAGCGGGCGACGATGTTGCCGACGATGAGGAGAAGAATGGCTCCGACGGAGTGGGTGAGGTAGGGGAACAGCAGGGTTGCCATCTGCGAGTTGCCTGCGTAGGCGGCGTCGAAGGCAGTGATGCCGATGAGGAAGCCGAGGACGACGCAGGCCCAGAAGGCGGCTCGAGCTACGAGGGATGTGGGGCTGTGGGAGGAGGTCCATTCAGAAAGGGGAATAGCTGGGTTGCGGGCGAGACGCTCGTCGAAGCGGGCGGAGATGAGCAGGCGGCGCAGGAGAGCGGCGATGCCGGCTCCGATGGCGGTGAGAAGGAGAATGGCAAGAAGCAGGGCGACAACGCCGGGGAGGAAATTAGCGAGGGTCACGAGGGCTCGGTGAGCGGATTGGCTGAGTGCGAGTTCGACTTGTTGCCACATGGGTCGTTCTCCTTAGATGCTGATTAGCAAGGCAGCGAGTTAGCAAAAGCAGCAAGTCAGCGGGTCAGCAAGGCAGTGGGGCAGCGAAGATTCTAAGGTTTCACGGGTTGAAGCGGTCGGGCCAGCGCCAGCGTGAGACGAAGTAGGGTTTGTCGCTTTCGAAGGCCGAGGCAAGGTCTTCGATGTGTCGCTCGGGGATGGTGCCCTGGGCGACGAGGGTGAGATGAGATGCCACCCAAGCCAGGTAGAGCGGGGTGAGGGCTCCGAGGAGGTGGCCGCGGTTGATGGTGCGAAGTCGATAGGCAAGGATGAAGTCGTAGACGATGCGGGCCCAGAGGGAATCGGGCATGCGGAAGGCGTCGGGCTGCATGAGAGAGAGCTTTTTGAGGCCAAGGAGGGCGTTGGGCGGGAGGACGAGAGCCCAGATTTCGTGGAGGTTGGTGTAGGCGAGGTGGAAGGCCTCGAGCATGGGGGCGACGTCGGTGCGGGTGTCGGCGGGAGCGGGGTGGTGAGGGAAGGATCGGAGGGGTGAGAGGGCTCGGCCGCGTTGCCAGAAGGCGGCTTTGGCGTCGATGTCGCCGAAGAGAGAGCCGGTAATCTGGGAGAAGAGGGTGTTGAAGTCGGTGGGGCCAGGTGTGGGGAGGGTGCGGAGGCCGGCGTCGGCTTCCGCGATGGTGTAAAGGGCGGTGGCGGCTTCGGAGACGGGCCAGATAACGGCATCGGACTGGCTGGTGGCGATGAAGCGTTCGGCGGCGGCGGCGAGGCGCTCGGCCATGCGGAGGGAGAGGCCGAGGTCGTTGGCCAGGGGGAATCGCGGTTGAGTGCAGAAGAGGGCGCGGGTGACGGGGTAGAGGATTGCGGAGTTGACGAGGCCTTCGTGGGGGCCTAGCTGGTAACGTGCAACGGCGAGGTCGGCGGTGCGGGTAGCGGCGGCCAGGGAGCGGATGGCTTCGGGGTGGAGGGTCTGGGCTTCGGCGCCGAGGAGGAGGCAGGTGGTGGCGTTGTTCTGATCGGCGAGGAGGAAGGTGTTGCGGTAGTCGTCGGCGGTGAGGACCCAGGGGGTGGTGGATGATGCCGTGGGGGTGTAGGGGAGCAGGCGGAGGGGGCTTCCGGAGGAGAGTTGAGGGGCGGCATTGGGAGTAGCTACGAGGATGTTCTGGCCGGGGAAGGCGAGAGCGAGATTGGTGACGGCGGTTTCGAGGGCTTCGTCGGGCAGAGGGGCCAGACTGACGAGGAGGTTGCCGGGGTCAGGTGAGGCAGTTGCGCCGCTGATGTTGGCTTGGGTGGTGGCCATCGTGCTGTCGGTAGCTCTCGGGTTGGTGGTGATTTGATGGTGTCGCAGGTGAACTGCAAAAGCAACAGAGATCCCTGCGGGATGACGAACAAAGAGGACAAGCAACGGCAAAGGCAACAGCAGATCCCCCATACGGGGATGACAAGCAAGAACTGCAACTGCAACGACAACTGTGGCTGTCGCTAAGTGAGATGCGGATTTTCGGTGATCAGTGATGGTAGGAGAGTTGTCATAGGGGATTCGGGGGGCGGGTGGAGGCGTCGAGGGTGAGTTGGTCGAGGGTAGGTTCTTCGTCAGGGATGAATGCGTTGTCGATGGCGGAGTTGCGGGGTTGCGGGGCGAGTTGGAGTTCGAGCCAGAAGAAGGAGTAGGGGGCCAGGGTAAGAGGGTATGGGGCCGCTGTGATGGTGGGGAAGGGGACGTAGCCTAGCATCTCGACCGGGACCATGCCGGCGAATTCGGAGAGGTCGAGCGAGACCGGCTGGGCGAAGCGGGAGAGGTTGGCGACGCAGAGGACGATCTCGGTGCCGGGAGAGGTGAGGTCGCGGGGGTGGGCGACTGTGTCTTCTTTGGAACGGGAGGTGGGGTCGTAGTGGCGGATGTAGGCGATGACTTTGCGGTTTTCGGGGTTGAGGAATTCCATGGAGCCTCGACCGAAGACGCGGAAGAGCTTGCGCAGTGCGATCATGTTACGCGTCCAGTGGAGGAGTGACGACTGGTCGCTCAGCTCGGCTTCGACGTTGACGGCCTGATAGCCGAAGATGGGGTCCATGACGACGGGGAAGCAGAGACGGGCGGGGTTGGCGGTGGAGAAGCCGGCGTTGCGATCGGAGCTCCACTGCATAGGGGTGCGGACGGCGTTGCGATCGCCCAGGTAGATGTTGTCTCCCATGGCAATCTCGTCGCCGTAGTAGAGGATGGGGGTGCCGGGAAAGCTGAGGAGGAGAGAGTTGAGGAGCTGAATGCGCTGGCGGCTGTTGTCGAGCAGGGGTGCGAGGCGGCGGCGGATGCCGGAGTTGACGCGCATGCGGGGGTCGGCGGAGTAGGCGAAGTACATGTAGTCGCGTTCGTCGGAGGAGACCATCTCGAGGGTGAGTTCGTCATGATTGCGTAGGAAGAGGCCCCATTGGCAGGAATCGGGGATAGCGGGCGTTTGGGCGATGATGTCGGTGATGGGGAGACGGTCTTCCTGGCGGAGGGCCATGTAGATGCGTGGCATGAGGGGGAAGTGGAAGGCCATGTTGCACTCGTCGCCATCGCCGAAGTAGGGACGGACGGCGGCGGGCCACTGGTTGGCTTCGGCGAGGATGAAGCGGTTGGTGTAGTCGTCGTCGATGGCCGCCCGGATGGTGCGGATGATGTGGTGGGTCTCGGGTAGGCTCTCGCAGGCGGTGCCGTCGCGCTCGACGAGGTAGGGGACGGCATCGAGACGGAAGGCGTCGACGCCTAGATCGAGCCAGAAGCGCATGGCTTTGAGGACCTCTTCGAGGACGGCGGGGTTGTCGAAGTTGAGGTCAGGCTGATGATGGAAGAAGCGGTGCCAGTAGAAGGCTTTGCCGGTCTCGTCCCAGGTCCAGTTGGATTTTTCGGTGTCGGAGAAGATGATGGGCGCGTCTTTGTAGATTTGGTCGGTGGCGGACCAGACGTAGAAGTCGCGCTCGGGTGAGCCGGGCGGAGCGTGTCGGGCGGCCTGGAACCACGGGTGCTGGTCGGAGGTGTGGTTGATGACGAGCTCGATGAGGACCTGCATGTTCCGCTGGTGGGCGGCGGCGAGGAAGAGCTTGAAGTCTTCGATGGTGCCGTAGCTGGGGTTGACGGCGGTGTAGTTGGAGATGTCGTAACCATCGTCGCGGAGGGGCGACGGGAAGAAGGGGAGGAGCCAGAGGCAGGTGACGCCGAGGTCTTGCAGGTAGTCGAGGCGGGAGATGAGGCCGGGGAAGTCGCCTATGCCGTCTGCGTTGGAGTCCTGGAAGGTGCGGACGTGAAGTTCATAGATGACTGCGTCTTTGTACCAGAGTGGATCAGTGGCGCTGCCGGGTTTCTTCAAGGATGCCTCTGCTTTACGAATCTTGTTCGTGTCAGGTTAGATGGCGGTGAGGCTGGAGCCGTTACAAAGTTGTCCACGAAGCACAGGGTTACGCTGTGATATTTGTTCTCCGCATCCAAGCGAGAGACACATGCTTCGCTAAGAGATGCGAGGTGTGGGTATTCGGTTGCTGGGGATGAGTCGCTGACGAGATTGAGAGGCCATGTGGCAGAGCGAAAGTCGAGAGGCCAAAGCCGGTTACACGGCTCAAGGATCGAGGATTATTGCCTGATTGGCGATTGCGAAACGGCTGCGCTGGTGTCTCGGGAGGGTTCGATTGATTGGCTTTGCTGGCCGAGGTTTTCGTCGGGAGCTTGCTTTGCGGCGCTGCTGGGGACGAAGGCGGAGGGGTTTTGGAAGATCGCTCCGAAGGCCAAGGTGAAGAGTGTGCAGCGGCGGTATGAAGAGCACACCTTAATTGTGGAGACGGTGTTTGAGACGGCTCGGGGAGAGGTGAGGGTTACGGACTTTATGCCGCCCCGGGGGAACTATTCCGATGTGGTGCGGGTGGTGAGGGGCGTGCGGGGTAAGGTGGCGATGAGGATGGAGTTAGCGATTCGGTTTGATTATGGTCGCACGATTCCGTGGGTGACGAGTCGAGGTGATGAGTGGCAGGCCGTAGCGGGGCCGGACAGGGTGGTGCTGCGGACGAAGGCTCCGCTGCGTGGTGAAGGGATGATGACGGTGAGTGAGTTCACGGTGGGGGCTCGTGAGGTGATGACGTTTGTGCTGACGTATGGGTCGTCTTTGGAGAAGGTACCGAAGAGGATGAATGCAGGAAAGGCGCTGGTCGATACGAGGCGATTCTGGAGGGGGTGGACGCGACGGAATGCGTATCGGGGGCCGTATGCGGGTGCGGTGGAGCGCTCGCTGATCACGCTGAAGGCGCTGACGTATCGGCCTTCGGGTGGAATTGTTGCCGCGCCTACGACTTCGCTGCCGGAGAAGATTGGTGGGGAACGTAACTGGGATTATCGTTTCTGCTGGTTGCGCGACACGGCGTTTACTCTGCTGGTGCTGATGCAGGCTGGTTATGTGGACGAGGCAGTTGCATGGAGACAGTGGCTGCTGAGGGCTGCGGCGGGCGCTCCAGATCAGATTCAGATGATCTATGGGCTTGATGGGGAGAGGCGGATTACTGAGTGGGTGGCGGATTGGTTGCCCGGGTATGAGAGATCGTCACCTGTGCGGATTGGGAATGCGGCGGCATGGCAGTTTCAATTGGATGTGTTTGGCGAAGTTGCGGCAGCGCTGTTGCGGGCTCCGGAGGCGCAGGACGATATTCGGGTTTCTGCGGCGAGGTTGCAGGCTTCGCTGATCAATCATCTGTGCGATGTGTGGAGAGAGCCGGACGAAGGGATATGGGAGACGCGAGGCGGTCGCAAACACTTTACGCACTCGAAGGTAATGGCGTGGGTGGCACTGGATCGCGCGATCGAATTTCACGAGCGCTTTGATGGTGATGGCGATGTGAAGCGGTGGAAGAGAGAGCGGGATCGGATTCATAGAGAGGTCTGCGAAAAGGGATTCAATAAGAGGCTGAATAGTTTTGTGCAGTCGTATGGGTCGCGGGAACTGGATGCTTCTTGCCTGCGGATTGTGCTGGTGGGGTTTCTGCCGCCGGATGATGCGCGGATTCGCGGAACCGTGGAGGCTATTGAGAAGCATCTGATGCGAGATGGACTTGTGCGTCGGTATAACACGCGGACGACCGAGGATGGGGTACGCGGGGATGAGGGAGTTTTTCTGGCGTGCAGCTTCTGGATGGTGACGAATCTTTGGCTGATCGGACGGAGAGAAGATGCCAAGGATCTTTATGGCCGGTTGCTGGCGTTACGGAACGATGTTGGTCTGTTGTCGGAGGAGTACGACCCGAAGAAGAGGCGCATGCTGGGAAATTTTCCACAGGCTTTGTCGCATATTGCGCTGGTTCATACAGCTTTTGCGATTTCCGGCGCGTGGAAACCGAAGCCGATAAAGGATGAAGCACATTCATAAAGGGTTAGTTGCGAGTGCAACCCGAAGCTAAGGTATACGGCTCTAAGAGGTAGATGAAAAAGTTTGTTGCGGAATGGAGAGATTCCAGCCGCTGATCTCGCTGCGCGATAGCAATACTGCGGGGCAACGATGGCCATGCCTTTTCAGAATAAGGTCCTTTCAGCAACCTAATGACGTACTGACTGCTTTCCCGACTTGCGTTACTAACCGACTGAGGCTGATTGTGTTGCGTATTCCGAGTTCCACGTATCGCCTGCAACTCCATAAAGATTTTACGTTTGACGATGCGGCGAAAGTTGCAGAGTACCTGTGCGCGCTGGGGGTTTCTCACGTGTACTGCTCGCCTTACCTGCAGGCTGCTCCTGGGAGTACGCATGGCTATGACGTGGTCTCGCATCAGCGTGTGAACGAGGAGTTGGGCGGGACTGAGGGGCACGAGCGGTTTTGCAAGAGGCTGGGGGAGCTTGACCTAGGGCAGGTGCTGGATACCGTGCCGAACCACATGTCGCTCGGGAAGGAGAACCGCTACTGGTGGGATGTGCTGGAGAATGGGACGTCGAGCCGGTATGCGTCGTTCTTTGACATTGATTGGCAGCCGCAGGAGGAGCGGCTGCGGAATAAGGTGCTGGTGCCGGTTCTTCCTGACCAGTATGGGCGGGTGCTGCAGGCAGGTGGCATCAAGGTGACGAGGCAAGGGAATAAGTTTCAGGTGGAGGCTGCGGGGCAGACGCTGCCGGTGGCTCCGCCGTCGCTGCCGGCGATTCTGGCGCGGGCAGCTGAATATGCGAAGTCGGATACGTTGAGCTTTCTGGCGTCGTCCTTTGGGAGGCTGGAGGCGCCGGAGTTTGTCGATCGCAGAAGAATTCTGGCGCGGCATCGGGACAAGGTGGTGCTGTATACGCTACTGGAGCGAATGTGCGCGGAGGAGGCCGGGGTCTGCGGTGGGATAGATAAATCGCTGGCGGAGTTGAATGCGAATCTGGATGCCCTCGATGATTTTCTGAATCAGCAGAACTATCGGCTGGCTTATTGGAAGACGTCGGGTCAGCAGATAAGCTTTCGCAGATTTTTTGATGTGAACTCGTTGGTGGGATTGAGAGTGGAGCGTGAGCATGTGTTCGAGGAGTCGCATGCGTTGGTGCTGGAGTGGCTGCGGCGCGGCGTGCTGGATGGGGTGAGGGTAGATCATCCGGATGGGCTGCGCGATCCGCTGGAGTATCTGAAGAGGCTGCGAGAGCACGCGCCAGATGCGTGGATCGTGGGCGAGAAGATTCTTGAGCCGGGAGAGTTTTTGCGGGAGAGCTGGCCGATTCAGGGAACTTCGGGGTACGACTTTCTGAATGCTGTGGGCGGCGTGTTGGTGGATGCTGGGGGAATGGTGGAGTTGGGCCGCGTGTATCAGGCGTTTCTGGGCAAGCAGTTTGCGGGGCAGTTGACGGAGTTTTCGGCGGTCGCGCACGAGAAGAAGATCAACGTCCTGCAGGAGGCGCTGGGGAGCGATGTGAATCGGCTGACGTCGCTGTTTGTGGAGATATGTGAGAGCAACCGCAACCAGAGGGACTTTACTCAGACAGAGGTGCGGCGTGCAATTCGTGAACTGGCGGCGTGTTTTGCGATCTATCGGACGTATGTGGTTCCAGATCGCGAAGAGATTACGGATGAAGACAGGGCTTATATCGTGCAGGCTACGGAGTGCGCGAAACAGAAACGACAGGATGTCGACGCGGGACTCTTTGATTTTCTTCGTGATGTGCTGACGATGGAGGTGAAGGGGAAGCAGGAGACGGAGTTTGTGCTGCGGTTCCAGCAGTTCACCGGGCCGGTGATGGCTAAGGGTGTGGAGGATACGGCGTTCTATTGTTACAACCGGTTGACGGGCTTGAATGAGGTGGGGAACGATCCAGGGCGTGATGGGTTGAGCGTAGGGGAGTTTCATGCGTATTGCGCGAAGATGCAGGCGACGCATCCAGTAACGATGACGGCGTTGGCGACGCATGATACGAAACGGAGTGATGATGTGCGGGCGCGGCTGGCAGTGTTGTCGGAGATGCCGGGGCGGTTTGGTGGCGTGGCGCAGCGGTGGTCGCGGATGAATCGCGAGTTTCGCACGGGCGATATGCCGGATCGGAACACGGAGTATCTGTACTACCAGACTTTGATTGGTGCGTGGCCTCTGCCAGAGGACCGTGCGCAATCTTACATGCTGAAGGCAGTGCGCGAGGCGAAACAGCAGACGACATGGGTGGCTAATAATAAGGAGTTCGAGGATGCTCTGCATCTGTTTGTTGAGAGGACGCTGAGGCATGAACCGTTTTTGAAGGAACTGGAACAATTTGTCGAGAAGGTGAAGGGGCCGGGGCGGGTGAACTCGCTGGTGCAGACGCTGATCAAGCATACGGCGCCGGGTGTACCGGATCTTTATCAGGGGACGGAGCTTTGGGATTTGAGTTTGGTTGATCCGGATAATCGAAGGCCTGTGGATTTTGAGACGAGGAAGCGGTTGCTCGAAGAGTTGAAGGCGATGAAGTGCGAGGATGTCGCTGTGCGGGTGATGGAGAGGATGGAGGAGGGGCTGCCGAAGATGTGGGTGATTCATCAGGCGCTGCATTTGCGGAGAGAGCGACCGGAGTGGTTTGGGGCGGATGCAGCGTATGCTCCGCTGGATGTTGCGGGAGTGAAGAATGAGTATGTGATTGCTTATATGCGCGGGGATTCGGTTGCGACGGTGGTGCCGCGGTTGACGATGAAGATGGAAGGCGCGTGGCGAAGAACGACGGTGAGTTTGCCGGAGGGACAGTGGCGGAATCGTCTGACAGGAGAGACCGTGGACGGAGGACGAGTTGCGGTGGAGACGCTGTGGAAGGATTTTCCGGTGGCGCTGCTGGTACGTGAAGATGTGAGTGAGGGACAAGCGGATGCATGAGTTCACCGTGTGGGCTCCCTGGGTGAGCAGGATTGCGGTGAAGGTGGGAGATGTAGCGTATCCGATGAGTGGGCCGGACGAACAGGGCTGGTGGAAGGCTGCGGTGGAAAGTGCGGGGCCTGGGACCGACTATGCGTTTTTGGTAGAGGATGATCCGACGCCCTATCCTGACCCGCGCAGCGCCTGGCAGCCGCATGGTGTGCATGGGGCGTCGCGTGTGTATGACCAGACGGCGTTTGCGTGGAAGGAGAATCGATGGCAGGCTCCGCCTTTGTCGAATGCTGTGATCTACGAGATGCATGTTGGCGCGTTTACGCAGGAGGGGACTTTCGATGCGGCGATCGAGCGACTGGCTCATCTGGTTGAGCTTGGCGTGACGCACTTGGAGATCATGCCTGTGGCGGCGTTTCCGGGAAGGCATGGATGGGGGTATGACGGGGCCGCGCTGTATGCCGTGACAGAGCAGTATGGCGGGCCGGATGGTTTGAAGCGGCTGGTGGATGCTTGCCATCGTGAGGGATTGGCGGTGCTGCTCGACGTTGTCTATAACCACTTCGGACCGGTGGGGAATTACACGGGCAGGTTTGGACCGTATCTGACGGACAGGCACCATACGCCGTGGGGCGATGCGGTGAACTTTGAAGAAGCGGGTAGTGATGAGGTGCGGAGGTTTTTTTGCGACAACGCGCTGATGTGGATGCGGGACTATCGCATTGATGGGCTAAGGCTGGATGCGGTGCATGAGTTTGTCGATAGGTCGGCGATTCATTTTATGGAGCAGCTCACGGTAGAGGTGGAGGTGCTTTCGTCGACGTTGGAGCGTCGGTTGGTCGTGATTGCGGAGAGCGATCTGAATGATCCAAGGGTGGTGCTGCCTCGCGAGGCCGGGGGATATGGCATGGATGCGCAGTGGAATGATGATTTTCATCATGCGTTGTTTACTGTGCTGCATGTCGAGGATGAGCGCAAAGGATACTACGAAGACTTTGGGTCGTTCGAGCGCTTGGCTAAGGCGCTGACGAAGATATTTGTGTATGACGGAATGTACTCGCGGTATCGGAAAAAGAGGCATGGACGTCCGGTGAGAGGGTTGTCGGCGCATCATTTTATCGGGTTCATACAGAATCATGATCAGGTGGGGAATCGTGCGATGGGGGATCGTCTGGAACAGATTGTGGGGTTCGAACGGGCTAAGGTGGCGGCGGGGTTGATGCTGACAGCTCCGTTTATACCGATGATGTTTCAGGGGGATGAATTCGCGGCGTCAACGCCGTTTCAATATTTTGCGGATCATGACGATCCTGAGATGGCAAGGGCGGTGTCGGAGGGGAGGAGGCGGGAGTTTGCGGCGTTTGGGTGGGATCCGGGGGTGATTCCTGATCCGGAGAAGGTGGAGACGTTTGAGCGGTCAAAGTTGAAGTGGGACGAGGCGGGAGAGGGTAAGCATGCGGAGATGATGGAGTGGTATCGGAGCCTGATTCGCTTGCGGCAGGGTTCGATCTCGCTGAATGATGGCGAACTGGCTCATGTGAAGGTAGAGTTCGATGAAGAGAAGCGGTGGCTGGTGATGGAACGCGGGCAGGTGATGGTGATGTGCAATCTGGGGATCGAGCCTGTGAGATTTGAAAATCTGGTGGGGGGCAGGCTTGTACTGGCGTCGCGTGATGGGACCGCTGTGGTTGGGGAGAGCGTGATGGTGTCCGCTGATGGACTGGCGATCGTGTCGGGTGAAAAAGAATAGACGCTTTGCGCCAAGTTGAGACGCAGGTTAAGCTAGGGTTAAGCCCCAAGTGATAAGTTCACCATGGATTCGCACTAAGCGACGGGAAAGTGTCGTTTCAGGGGAACTTTTTAGTCTGCTGCATCGTCTTGTGACTTAGAACACTGGAATTCTGAATCTGACTTATTCGAGATGGGCCACTTGCATTGAGGAGAAAGACAAAGACGATGTTTACGAGATCCGGAATTTTGCGAACACCAGCGATGTACCTGGGCCTGATACTTCCTCTCGGGCTTTCTTCGTTGGGAATTGCGGCGGCACAGGCTCCGGCTGCAGCTACTCCTCTGACGCGACAGTCCGGCACGGTGAAGGCAATCTCGGGCAATAGTGTGACGTTGGCGACCGACGGCGGTGCGCAGGTTTCGGTGAGCGTTACGGATGGGGCGAAGGTTCTGCAGGTCGCGCCGGGAAGTACGGATTTGAAATCGGCCCAGCAGATTGCGTTGACAGATGTTGCAGTAGGCGACCGCATTCTGGTGACGGGCAAGGCCGGCGATGATGGCGGCTTCACGGCGTCGCGCGTAATTCTGATGAAGTCCACCGATATTGCTGAAAAGAATGCAGCGGAGAAGGCGGATTGGCAGAAGCGCGGATCGGGTGGGTTGGTGAGCGCTGTCGACGGTGGGACGCTGACGATATCGGCGGGCGCGAAGAAGATTCAGATCCAGACAACAGACAGCACGAAGTTTCGGCGGTATTCGGGAGACTCGGTTAAATTTGAAGATGCGAAGCCGGGTACGCTGGCGCAGATTCAGGTGGGCGATCAGCTTCGGGTACGTGGTACGAAGTCGGAGGACGGGGCGACGATTCAGGCCGAAGAGGTGGTGAGCGGATCGTTCAAGAATCTGGCGGGAACGATCGCGACGATCAATGCCGCGGGCGGAACCCTGACTTTGAAGGATCTGACGACAAAGAAGACGATGACCGTGATGGTGACGGCGAACTCGGATGTTCGCAAGCTGCCGCCTGAGATTGCGGCGAGGTTTGCAGCGAGGGCGAGGGGTGGCGCAACGGCGGGTGGTCCGGGCGGCGGTGCAGGGGCGGCGAATAGTGGTGGACAAGCCGCAACACAGGGTGCGGGTGCTGCGGGAGGTCGTGGTCCGCGTGGGCCTGGTGGTATGGGCGGTCCAGGTGGACCGAGTGGAGGAGGAAGGTCTGCGGGAGGGGATCTGTCGCAGATGTTGTCCAGGCTTCCTGCGGGGACTCTGGCTGATCTGAAGGTGGGGGATGCGGTGATGGTTGTTGCATCACAGGCCGAGCCGAGTAGCCTGACGGTGACGGCGGTGACCTTGCTTGCTGGGGTGGAACCGATTCTTGCGGCGACGCCGAGTGGAAGCCCGACGATGACCTTGTCTCCGTGGAATGTCGGGGGAGGGGCCCCTGATGCTGGCGGTGGTGTGCAGTAGGCCGTCGACAACAGTAACGCTTGTTTTCTTTGTGTCTTTCTTTGTGAGGAGCAGTAATGTCATTTAGTTCAAAACTGAAGATCTTTTTTCTTTTTTTCATTGCCTTGACGCCGATGTTTGTGCGCGCTCAGCAGCCGGCTGCGGCTACGGTGCGCGGAATGGTGACTGACCCCGATGATGCTGTGATTCCGGGAGCGACGATTACACTTGTTCCTGCTGCGGGCAAGGGGAAGGGCCTTGTTGCGCAGTCGCAGAGCGATGGAACCTTTACGCTGCGTGGTGTGCCAGCCGGAGCCTATTCGATGACGGTGACAATGCAGGGCTTTGCCACCTTCGTCAAAATGGACGTGCGAGTCGGCGCTGGGCAGGCGTTGACACAGAACGTGAAGATGGCGATCCAGCAGCAGACGCAGGAGGTTCAGGTAACCGCGCAGTCGGCGCAGGTAAGCGTGGACTCAGATAGCAATGCAAGTTCGACGGTGATCAAAGGCAAGGACCTGGACGCACTCTCAGACGACCCGGATGAGTTGTCGTCGGAGTTGTCGGCGTTGGCGGGACCGGCGGCTGGGCCAAATGGCGGACAGATTTATGTAGATGGATTTACTGGCGGCCAGCTTCCGCCGAAGTCGTCGATCCGCGAGATTCGGATCAACCAGAATCCGTTTTCGGCGCAGTTTGATCGGCTGGGTTATGGACGCGTCGAAGTGTTCACCAAGCCGGGCACTGACAAGATTCATGGACAGTATTCGCTAACCGGCAACGATTCATCGTTCAACTCGGGCAATCCACTGTTGAACGCGAATCTGTCTCCCGGACAACAGCCGATCGTGCAGCCGCCGTATCATTCGGTCTTCATGTTCGGTAACTTTTCGGGACCGATCTCTCGTATCGCATCGTATTCGCTCGGCGGATCGCACCGCTCGATCCAGGACAATACGATCGTGAATGCGATTGTGCCGGCATCTCTGTTTACTTGCCCGACAGGGCAGACGACTTGCTCTTATCAGGCGGCGACGCTGCTGCCGCAGGTAAGGACCGACATCAGCCCGCGTCTGGATCTAGCGCTCGGCGAGAAGAATACGCTGACCACGCGGTTCCAGTACTACCAGAACGATACGCAGAATGACGGGGTGGGTGGTTTCGATCTGCCTTCGACGGGGTATAACCTGTCGAGCGCAGAGTACACGCTGCAGATGAGTGATACGCAGATTGTGAGTTCGCGGGTGATCAACGAAACGCGGTTCGAGTATCAACGCGACAGCAGCACGCAGACGGCGCAGAACTCGACCCCGACAATTAGCGTGCAGGGAGCGTTTACCGGTGGAGGCTCGAACTCTGGGAATATCATTGATATCGAAAATCACTTCGAGGTTCAAAACTACACTTCGATACAGCTCCAAAAGAACTTTATCCGGTTCGGCGGACGCTTGCGGACGACCAGCGACAACAATAATACGACGTCGGGTACCAATGGCCTGTTTACTTATAACTGCCTTCTGACGACAGACTGCTCGTCATCGTACATGAGCGGAAATGCTAGCCAGTTTACGATTACGCAGGTGTTCAAACCAGTGGATGTAACGATGGTAGACGTTGGCCTGTATGCTGAGGACGACTGGAAGCCGCGACCGAACCTGACGTTGAGTTATGGCCTTCGCTTCGAAACGCAGAACCACCTGAGCGACAAGCATGACTTTGCACCGCGCGTCTCGTTTGCGTATGGGCTGGGAAGCCCGAAGGGAACACCGAAGACAGTATTGCGCGGTGGGTTTGGGATGTTCTATGACCGCTTCAATCTGACCAACATCACGACGACAGTTCGGCAGGACGGCGTCCACCAGATCCAGACGACACTCGCCACCCCGGATTCGACGACGTGCTCGCCGGCGAATCTTAACGGTTGCACAGCGGGGTCACCAGGCGGTCAGACGACGTGGGGGTCTGCGCCGAACCTGCGCGCGCCGTATACGCTTCAGTTTGCGCTTGGAGCCGACCAGCAACTCTTTCGCGGGGCAACGTTGTCATTGAATTACCTGAATGCGAAGGGCGTCCATCAGTTCATCAGCCAGAACATCAATGCACCGACGAGTTTCGATAGCAACGGCAATCCGCTTACGTATCCGGTTCCTCCAACACTGGGCGCTCACCCGCAGATCATTAAGCAGTTCCAGTCCGAAGGCGTGTTCAGACAAAATCAGCTGATCGCGAACGTGAATATTCGCAGTAGCCGGTACTTTACGCTGGGCGGTTACTACGTGTTGAACTTTGCGAAATCAGATACGGCCGGCGCGACCAGCTTCCCGTCGGTTCCGTATGACATTGGCGCGGACTATGGGCGAGCGTCGTTCGATGTACGCAATCGGGCCTTCCTTTATGGAAGCGTCACGCTGCCGTATCACATCTCGCTGAATCCGTTTATTGTTGCCGCCTCCGGGACTCCGTACAACCTGACGGTGGGCAGCGATCTGAATCATGACAGCATCTTCAATGACCGTCCCGCGTTTGCGAGCGGGACATCAGGGAACTGCTCGGATGTCACAAGCTTTACCCGGCCAGCAGCGGGTCTGACGACGGTTCCAATCAACTACTGCACGGCGAAGGGTTTGTTTACGATGAACCTGCGCGTCGGTAAGACCTTCGGGTTTGGTGAACCGACGGGGCAGCAGGCCCAACAAGGTGGTCAGCAGGGTGGTGGGCGTGGGGGTCCTGGGGGTTCTGGCGGTCCCGGCGGCGGTCGTGGTGGACCTGGTGGTGGTGGAGCTGGTGGTGGCGGTCGCGGCGGGGGCGGTGCCAGCACTGGCAAGCGCTACAACCTGACGTTCTCGGCACAGTTCCAGAACCTCTTCTCAACGGAGAACTATAGTGCGCCGGGTTCTGTGCTGAACACGCCGCAGAACTTCGGCAAGTACACGCAGTTGGCTGGCCAGTTCTATACCAGCAACGCGGCGCTGCGACGTATCTTGCTGCAGATGTCGTTCAACTTCTAAGAAGTACTGAGCAGGAGATGGGGCGCGGCTGATGAATTTGGCCGCGCCCTTTCTTTATTCAGGACGGAAGTTTTTCTTGAGCGTCTGCCAGCAGGTGTAGTACTCGTGCTGCAGGGCGGCTGTGTCCATGGCAAATTTTGTGGGGCGGCAGACGAAGCGGGTTTCAAACATGAAGGCCAGGGTACCTTCGAGTTTGACGGGTTTGAGGTCAGCGGTGCTGGCGCGTTCGAAGGTCTCGGCGTCGGGGCCGTGGCCGGACATGCAGTTGTGGAGAGATGCGCCTCCGGGGACGAAGCCTTCGGCTTTGGCGTCGTATTCGCCCTGGATGAGGCCCATGAATTCGTTCATGAAGTTGCGGTGGAACCAGGGGGGGCGGAAGGTGTGCTCGGCGACGATCCAACGTGGGGGGAAGATGACGAAGTCGGCGTTGGCGGTGCCGGGGGTTTCGCTGGGTGAGGTGAGGACGGTGTAGATGGAGGGGTCGGGGTGGTCGAAGCTGACGGAGTTGATGCAGTTGAAGCGGGCGAGGTCGTATTTGCAGGGGGCGTAGTTGCCGTGCCAGGCGACGACGTCGAGCGGGGAGTGATCGAAGTCGGTGGCCCAGAGATTGCCGAGGAACTTGGCGACGACCTGGAAGGTGCCGCGGTCGCGGTCTTCGAAGGAGGCGTGCGGGGTGAGGAAGTCTCGTGAGTTGGCGAGGCCGTTGGCACCGATGGGGCCGAGGTCGGGGAGGCGGAAGGGCTGGCCGTAGTTCTCGAGGAGGTAGCCGCGGGCTTGCTTTGGCTGGGTTCCTTCAGAGAGGAGTTCGACTCGGAACTTGATGCCTCGGGGGATGAGGGCTATTTCGCCGGGGACGAGGTCGATGATGCCGAGTTCGGTGTGGAGAAGGAGGCTGCCTAGCTGAGGGACGAAGAGGAGTTCGCCGTCGGCGGTGTAGAAGAAGCGGTCGGTCATGCTTTTGTTTGCGGCGTAGATGTGGATGGCTACGCCGGTGTGGAGGGTGGAGTCGCCGTTGCCTGCGAGGGTGATGAGGCCGTCGATGAAATCGGTGGGCTTGGTGGGGAGGGGGATTGGGTCCCAGCGGAGTTGGTTGGGTGGAGTCTCGATCTCGTTGAAGGGGGTGGACCGGATGAGGCCGTTGGGGATGCGCTCGTAGGGTTTGTGCATCACGGAGGGGCGGATGCGGTAGGTCCAGGTGCGGCGATTGAGGTGGCGCGGTGCGGTGAAAGGGCTGCCGCTTAGTTGCTCGGTGTAGAGGCCGAGGGGGGATTTCTGGGGGGCGTTCTGGCCGACTGGGAGGGCGTCGTGGATGGCCTCGGTGGCGAACTCGTTGCCGAAGCCGGTG
>CAVSOH010000013.1:0-422947 GCA_963729555.1 uncultured Acidobacteriaceae bacterium
TGGCGCGGACGATTGCCGATCTGGCTGGGGAAGCGATGATCGCGGTACCGCATATTGCTGAGGCGATTCAATATCGGACGCTGGACCGGAGTTATTGGGCGTGAAGTTATTGATTTGACAGGGTCAAAAAATCCTATTTCTGGAATATCATTATTGACGGGTTCCCAAAATAAGTATTGACCTGAGCGCTCGAACAAGCTATTTTTTCTTAAGTGTCGAAGCTGCTCTGGTTGATGGATCTTCCCAACGACAAGTAGGGGTGGTTGACACAAGCGTCTGGTTCGCTGGACGTTTACTGCTTCTTTCTGTTTCACGCCTGGGTGCTGACCCCTGAACGACATGGGAGTGACAGGTTTGTACAGACGTAGTCGAGGTTTGACTGCGAGGCGGGTTCTTGTCTGCCAGACTGGCAAATAAGGATTTTGATTTGAGAGATTTACGGAAGTTTTGGAATCCGTAAGCACTTGTTTTGCGTCTAACACTTGGGAAGCAGCGCTTGAGAGAGGCTGCTGAAGAACGAAGTAATTTTGAGGCGAGTGAGCGCTACAAGACGCTTTTGCCTTGAAGACTGAAAAGGAGAAACTATGCGCTCAGATCTTATTTTTGGAGCCCTCACACACGTCACGAACCGGTATGAGCTGTGCCAGTTGGCGTCGAAGGCAACCCGTAAGCTGCACAAGCCGAATACTCGTTTACAGGACACGACGAATGAAGTTCTCGATCGCTTCAAGGACACCGTTCCGATGGGTGAATCTGAAGCAGTCGTAGAGAAGATACAAGTTCAGGAACGCCGCGCAGCTTAACGCGCGGCTTTTCCTCTTACCCATAACCCATCATCTGCAGTACAATCCATCCTCAGTACAAATTCTCCTTACAATTGGCCTTCCGCACGACCCCCTCGTCAAGCAGATCCCGCCTCAGTACCAAACAATCCCTCCTAAATTACAAATTCCAGGTAAAACATGACGATTTCTGAACTCAAAGAACACAATATTGCGGAGCTGGGCAAGCTCGCGCGTGGACTTGATATTGCTGGTACGAGCGGTCTGCGGAAGCAGGACCTGATCTTCAAGATTCTGCAGGCGCAGAGCGAGAAGGAAGGCCACATCTTCGCGGAAGGCGTGCTGGAGATTCTGCCTGATGGCTACGGCTTCCTGCGGTCGCCTGACTACAACTATCTGCCCGGTCCTGACGACATCTATGTTTCGCCTTCGCAGATTCGCAAGTTCGATCTAAAGACAGGCGATACGATCAGCGGCAATGTGCGTCCGCCGCATGAGGGCGAGAAGTACTTCGCGCTGGTGAAGATTGAGGCGATCAACTTCGAGTCGCCCGAAGAGACGCGCAACAAGATTCTGTTCGACAACCTGACCCCGCTCTATGCGCAGGAGCGCGTGAAGATGGAGACGGTGCGTGAGCATATCTCCGGCCGCGTGATGGACCTGCTGACGCCGGTGGGCAAGGGGCAGCGCGGGTTGATTGTGGCTCCGCCGCGTACTGGTAAGACGATGCTGTTGCAGTCGATTGCGAACAGCATCACGTCGAACCATCCCGAGATCGTGCTGATCGTTCTGCTGATCGACGAGCGTCCGGAAGAAGTGACGGATATGCAGCGGTCGGTGAAGGGCGAGGTTATCTCGTCTACGTTCGATGAGCCTGCGGCGCGTCACGTGCAGGTTGCCGAGATGGTGATCGAGAAGGCGAAGCGGCTGGTCGAGCACAAGCGCGATGTGGTGATTCTGCTGGACTCAATTACGCGTCTGGCGCGTGCCTACAACACGATTGTGCCGCCTTCGGGCAAGGTGCTCTCTGGCGGTGTGGATTCGAATGCGCTGCAAAGGCCGAAGCGGTTCTTTGGTGCGGCCCGTAATATCGAAGAGGGCGGTTCGCTGACGATTATTGCTACCGCTCTTGTTGACACTGGTTCGCGTATGGACGAAGTTATCTTTGAAGAGTTCAAGGGTACGGGCAACATGGAAGTCATCCTGGATCGCAAGCTTGTCGATAAGCGTGTGTTCCCGGCGATCGACATTCAGCGGTCCGGTACGCGTAAGGAAGAGCTCCTGATTCCGAAGGAAGACCTGCAGCGGATCTGGATTTTGCGGAAGGTGCTGAATCCGCTTTCGCCGGTTGAAGCCATGGAGCTGCTGACGGATAAGCTGGCGAAGACCAGGAACAATTCGGAGTTCCTGCATAATATGAGCTCGATCTAAGAGCTCTCGATATTCATCGGGTCCGGGTGGTACTGGTCCGATGAAAAAAGAGGCGCGGCCCTTATGGCTGCGCCTCTTTTGTTTAATGCCGATGCCCTGAGTTTAGTGGAAGCCGCCTGAGGCGCGCACGATCTCGCCGGTGAGCCAGCCGGAGTCGTCAGAGGCGAAGAAGGCTACGATGCTGGCGATATCGTCCGGCTTGCCGATGCGGCCGAGTGGCGTTTGTGCCTCGCGATTCTTCTGATAGTCTCCGCCGATCATGCCGACAGTTTGGGTTCCCTCGGTTTCGACGAGACCGGGGTTTACGGAGTTGACGCGAATCTTTTTGGGACCCAGTTCTTTGGAGAGGACTCCAGTGATGGCGTCAACTGCGCTCTTGGTGGCTGTGTAGATCGCTGTAGAGGCGGGAGTGTAGGAGCTGACTGCAGAGCCGATGTTGATAATGCTTCCGCCGTCGCCGAAGAGTTTAACAGCCTCGCGTGTGACGAGAAGCAGGCCGAGAACGTTGGTGTTGAATTGGCGGTGGAACTCTTCTTCGGTGAATTGCTCGAGTGAGCCGAATTTGTAGACGCCGGCGTTGTTGACGAGGATGTCGAGCTTGCCGAAGGTCTTCTTTGTTTCGGCGAAGAGGCGCTCAATGTCGGCGGCTTTGGCTACATCGGCCTGGATGGCGATGGCTTTGCCTCCGCTCTCGGTAATTCGGGTGACAACTTTTTCGGCGTCCTCGCTGCTCGATGCGTAGTTGACTACGATGGTGGCGCCTTCCGTGGCGAGTTCCTGCGCGATAGCTGCGCCGATACCCTTCGATGCTCCTGTGACGACGGCGACTTTACCTACTAGTTTGCCCATGATTCACCCTTTGAGATGTTTGAAATATCTTGACATCGGTCTAATGATGAGAGGAAAGGTCCAATGGATTCGGTAGATCGTGCCGGAGAAATTTGCGTGACTACCTGGTGAGATAGTTCTCCAAAACTTCGAGGAATTTTGCGAGCCATGCAGGGTGGGCTGGCCACGCTGGGCCGGTGACGAGGTTGCCGTCAGCGATAGCGTCGGTGACTTCGAGGGAGACAAAGGTGGCCCCGGCTAGTTCGACCTCAGGGGCGCAGGCGGGGTAAGCGTTGACTCGCTTGCCGGCGATTACGCGGGCGGCGGCCAGAAGTTGCGGGCCGTGACAGAGTGCGGCGATCGGCATGTCGGCTTCGGCGAAGTGGCGGATGATCTCGAGGACTCGCGGGTTGAGGCGCAGGTACTCGGGGGCGCGGCCGCCTGGGATGATGAGGCCGCTGTAGTCCTTGAGGCGGATGTCAGCGAAGGTGGCGTTGAGAACGAAGTTGTGGCCGCGTTTTTCGGAGTAGGTCTGGTCGCCTTCGAAGTCATGAATGGCGGTGCGGACGTACTGGCCTGCCTTCTTGTCGGGGCAGACTGCGTGGACGACGTGCCCTACCATCTGGAGGGCTTGAAAGGGGACCATGACTTCGTAGTCTTCCACGTAGTCGCCGACTAGCATGAGCAGGTTTGCGGTCTTGGTCATGGGTTCGTCCTTTCAGAGGTTCAGTAGCCGTTGGCCATGAGGTATTGCTCGGTCAGGGTGAAGCTTTCGATGGATTGTTTTTGCTGACGCTCGGCGTATTTGCTGAGGACGTCTACTTCGACGTTTAGAGCGGCGCCGGGAGTGAGGGTCCGGAGGCTGGTGGAGGCGTAGGTGTGGGGGATGATGGCGATGGTGACTTCGTTGTCGTGGATGGCGGCTACGGTGAGGCTGATGCCCTCGATGGTGATGGAGCCTTTTTCGACGACGTAGGGGGTGAGGGAGGTGGGGATGGTGAAGCGGAGGCGGTAGTCGGTGGTGTCGGGTTGGTCCGGGTGGAGGGGTTCGAGGGCCAGGAGGGTGGCTGTGTCGTCGACGTGACCCTGGACTACGTGGCCTCCGAGGGGGGAGCCGGCGGGGGTTGGGAGTTCGAGGTTGACGATGGATTCGGGGCGGAGGTGCGAGAGGGTGGTGCGGGCGATGGTCTCGGCGGCGAGGTCGGCGGAGAAGCGTGGCGGGAAGGCGTTGGGCTCGATGTCGAGGGCGGTGAGGCAGACTCCGCTGACGGCTACGCTGTCGCCGGTGTTGAGACGGCTAACGAGTTCCGGGGAAGCGGCGATGGTGATGCGTGTCGTGCCTGAGGTGGGGGTGAGGCAGAGGAGAGTGCCGGTGGTTTCGATGAGGCCGGTGAACATGGTTTTAGGGTAGCAACTTTTCGTCGGAGTTTGGCCAGGGGTTGTGGAGGTAGCCGATGATGCAGGCGTCGGGTTTTTCGGGTGGGCCGAAGGTGGTGCGCGTGACTCGGCGTAGAGATTGGGCGAAGAGGTAGGGGGAGGGGATTCCCTGGGCGAAGGGGATGGCATGATCGCCTAGCTCAGTCTCGGAGTAGAAGAGGATGGCTTTGTCGACGAGGTTCTGGCGGAGGAAGGCTCCGTTGAGGTGGGAGCCGCACTCGAGCAGAAGGCTGAGGATGTTTCGCTCGGCTAGTGTGGCCAGGACCGCAGGGAGGCTGAGGCGGCCTGCGTGGTCAGGGATGATTCTGACTTCGGCGCCTGTGGCTTCGAGTGCTGTGATTTTTGCGGGGGTGGCGGTGGTTCCGCAGAGGATGAGGAGGTCTGAGCCTTTGCCATCGGTACTTTTACCGCAGCGGACTAGTTGGGAGGTGAGGGGGGTGCGTAGGTGGGTGTCGAGGATGACGCGGAGGAGGGGGCGGCGGCGGGGGAGCATGTTTGGGCCGAAGACGCCGCTGCGGTCGGTGAGTTGGGGGTCGTCGGCGAGGACGGTGCCGATGCCGGTGAGGATGGCGTCGGAGGCGTGGCGCAGGAGCTGGACCTCGTAGCGGGCGGCGGGGCCGGTTAGCCAGTAGGGCTGGTTGGGATAGCGACTGGCGAGCGGCGGGGCGAGCTTGCCGTCGACCGAGAGGGCGGCTTTGAGGGTGACGAAGGGAGTGCGGGTCCGGATGAAGTGGGCGAAGGCTTCGTTGAGGTCGCGGGCTTGCTGCTGGAGGGTGCCGAGGGTGACTTCGACGTTGGCTGCGCGGAGCTTGGCGATTCCCTGGCCGCTTACGAGCGGGTTGGGGTCTGTGGTGGCGACGACGCAGCGGGCGATGCCGGCGGCGATGAGGGCGTCGGCGCATGGGCCGGTTCGGCCGTGGTGGCTGCAGGGCTCGAGGGTTACGTAGGCGGTCGCGCCTTTTGTCGAGTGGTGGTGTTGGGTTGCTTGTTTGAGGGCTACGATCTCGGCGTGGTCGTAGAGGTCGTAGATGTGGGCGCCTTCGCCTATGATTTTGGCGTTGCCCCCGCCGGGGGGTGATTGAGTGAGGACGCAGCCTACCTGGGGATTGGGCGAGGCGAGGGCTACGGTCTCAGTGGCGAGCTTGAGGGCTCGCTGCATGAAGACCTCGTCTTGGGTGATGGTGGACATGTTGCCGGATCGGGTTGTTCCTTTTGGGTATCCCCTAGGATTTGTTTTTGTAAAGTATCTACAATCAATTAGTTATATGAGAGACCTTAGTTGTTGGCATGTAAACTATTCATTCTATTTAGCTTATTTGTAAACTATTGATTATAAAAGAGAAGACCCCGGTTTGGTGGCCGGGGCTTTCTTTTGCTCTGCATCCAGTATAGCGGGTTGAGTGGAATTGTTCGGCAGGTGTATCTCCCTGATTCGAAGCGGGATTTGCGTTTTGGGGCTTGACAGGACGTAGGAGTGAAGAATTTCGAGAGAAGAGCGGCCAGTCTTCCGGGGAAGGCCCACCTCAGTGAGAATGAATCCGTCACTTAAGATGGGCATCCGTCGGATAGCGCTACTTCTCTTTTACGCATATCGGTTATTGGTTCATTGGGCGGGAGCCGGGGCTGGTTTGCTAACCTGCAAAGATGCGTTTCCTGGATTGTTAGGGCATGCGTTGCTCCCGGACGTGGACACTGTATACGGTACGGAGTAAGGAAAAGTCGTTTGCGAAGCGTCCAATAGCACTGTGCACCTTGGATTATTCCAGTCGATAGAACCGCTTGCCTGTTCTGCGCAGGTATTTGGCGGAAGATTGATTGTAAATTGCGCAATCGAACCGGCTTTCCAGACAATTGTCTGACCCGCGTTGACGGGCAAGGGATCACTTGCCTGTGGAGGGTATTCCCAATTAACAGCAGGAGGGGTGGTAGCGCCTTGTGAAAAGCACTGTATACCTGCAACGATCGTGCTATCAGCGGTCATAGCTCTGGGGCCGGCGCCGCCCATAGCACCCGGCCCAGAACTGCCAAAGCCAGGATGACCCTTCAAGAACACGGTAATACTTTCCAAGTCGGTTCCATTGGTGGAGCTTTGCGGATCTACACCTGGATCCATACATCTGTAAGTTACACCTTCGGCGGATACGCAAATGTATTCATAGTTTCCTTCCGGTCCCTTGACTGTGCAGGTTGAATTGGGTTGCGATTCCATGCAAGGTGAGCCGCTTATGAATCCGACATTGACAGGTGTGTCGTGAGAGGGTGTTTGTTTTACCCAATTGATGACGTCATTCTTATGTGGTACTACATTGACGCGATTGGTCGCCCTGTCGACTTCAAATGTGATCTGGTTGGGACGAAAATGAGAGTCGAACAAGGCACCTAGAAGAAAGCCAAGGATGAGAGCGCCGAGACAGGAGAAGGTTATCAAACCCCATCGTGGTCTGGGTTTTGTTTGGACGGGCTGAGTTTCAGACATTTTTGTGGTCCTTTCAAAATTCGCAATAGAGATATGGGACGAGTTATGAAGTTGCAGGGCCGGATAGGGATTGTCTTTTCGCTACGAGTGAAAGATATCGCGCTTGGTGTCTGGCTATGGGGTTACGTTTGCATTGAAGGTTCCGGTGTTCCCGGTACAGACGCCGTCCACGGTATAGTGCATCGCTGTACCGGCAGGCGCATCCACGGTGCAGACCGCATTCGGGTCTGAGTCTATATCTCCCGACGGATTTCCCTTGCAGAATCGATTTGGAGTCCTGACGTGAACCTTAAATTTTTTTGGTCCGGCGATCCAGGAGATCACTTGACCGGTGGAGACTGACAGCGGATCTGTATCAGGTTTCGGGTTGTTACTGGCATCGCAGCCGATCGTTACGGTCAAAGCTTCAGGGCCGGTTGCGGCTGGGACGGGAGCACTAGTTCTGACGCTTCCATGCTGGAAGTTAAGAATCTCGGTTGTGCTATTTGGATCAATTCCAGGATCGCAAGGAACGGAAACACATTTGTATTTATAAAGCCCGTAGGCAGTGATTTTGCAATTTGAAATCGGAGTAAGTGCCTGATTGTTTTCGCATGGGGACCACGACAGGAATTGCACTGTAACGGGTACTGATCGGGTGGTGCTGGTGGCCTGCGTCCACCACTCGACAGTATCGTCTTTACCGGGTACGAGAACTGCTTTATTTGAGCCGTTCTGTATTTCGACTCTGATGTGATAAGAAGGACGTTTGGACGCCGCAAGAACGATGCGATCCGGGTTGCGGCGAGCGCCGTACCATGCACCCAGGAGAGAGCCGACGACGAGAGTGGCGATTGTAGTGACTGCAAGGGTCTTTCCGTTGACGTTCATTCGTAGTGATCCTTTCAAAATTCGCAATAGAGATGTGGGACGAGTTACGAAGTTGCAGGGCCGGGTGCGGACTGTTTTTTGGCTACGAGTGAGAGATACCTTGGGTCCTTGCGAATGTCTTTGAGGTCGAGGGCCAAATCTACTTCGGCGGTCGACAGGCCTCGATCCATACAGGTCAGAAGCAGTTTGGTCGCTTCTTCTTTTTTGCCAAGCACGGCGAGCGTCTGTACTTTCATGAATTGGGATTCGACATCGGTTGCGCCGCGGCTTTCCGCGTTTTTGATATCAGTTGCTGCTCCGGCGTTGTCGCCTATCTTGGCGTGATAGAAGGCCAGGTTCATCCATGCGGGGCCACTGCGAGGATTGATCTGAAGTGATTGGGCCAAGAGATTAGCCGCGTTTGCGTAACTCTCGCGTACCTTTGCCGGGTGGCCCAGCATCGCGTGACAGTCGCCGACATTCCGCCACGCCAGGTGGGACCTGGGATTAAGCTTTGTCGCGGCGGTGTAGTCATCAAGAGCGCCTTTGTAGTTGCCTTCGCCGAAGGCTACGTCGCCCAGGATGAGCCGAGCTGTGTAGTTGTCGTGACGACTGACACTGTCGTTGGCGGCTTTTTCCGCATCTTTAGGCCGGTTCAGCTCGATATACATGGAGCCCAGATTGGCCATGGGCAGGGCGACGTTGGGGGCAGCCTGGCCGGCTGCATCGAAGGCATCCGCTGCTTCCACGTACTTTGCCTGCCGGAAGAGTATCCAACCCAGTTCGTTGTTGGCGGGCCAGTAGTTCGGACGCTCCTTGAGGATGTCTCGATAGGTTTGTTCTGCCTCGGGCCAACGATTCAGGTCACGCAGAGCCTGCGCGCGGTAGAGCATGACTTCGGGGTTACCGGGATCGACTTTGAGGGCTTTCGAAAAGTACACCATCGCCTCGTTCGTGTCGCCGGTGTAGAGATACACGAGGGCGCGGCTCAACAGTCCCTTGGCTGAGTTGGAGTTGGCATCGGCCGCCTTTTCCGCATTCTGACGCGCCAGAGTGAGCAGTGCCGGATCGTGCAGGATACGGTATTTGCGGGTGTAGGCCATGGCTAGTTTTGCGTAGCCCAGGCGGAAGTGCGGCTCTTTTTCGAGGCAGTCGCCGTATTTGAGAATCGCTGCGTCGAGGCCGGTGTTGTTTGGCTGATTGGCAAATTCTTCAGCCTGACTGAATGAGGCAAACGCAGCGGCAGAGATGTCTTGTAACTCATCTGTATCTCTGGTCGATTTTTCCTGCGCCGGCAGCCCGAGCAGCGTGGCTGCTGCTGCCGATCCTTTGTCGGCGAGAGTGCTCACCTGCGCACGGCTGGATGAGACGTGCTGCTTGCGAAGCAGATGCTGGCTTGCGGCATCCAAGACCTGAAGCAGGAGCGTAACCCTGGTTGCGGTGGCTTGAAGCGAGGCTGCGAGCACGAGGTTGGCGCCGAGGGCATTTACGGATTCGGCTGGGCTCATGGGCAGACCACGGGTGCTTGCCACATCATTGGAAGTGATAATCAGGAGATTTTTGACGTAGGCCTCGGCGCGGGCGAGGTGGCTACGGATGGAGCCGAGCACGGTGGAGACGATGGGCTCGGATTCGCTGGTGGCGGTTGGCCACGCCATGAGGGCGACAAATCGTTTCTCCGGGAGCGGATGTATCCACAGGTCGATCTTTGGCCACTCGAACCAGATGCCTCCGGCGACGGCGAGAGAGGCTCCGGTTCCCATCTCGATCATGTGTCTGCGTGAGATCGGGCGTTTGGCGAGGGTGGTCGAGACCTGATCGATGGGCGATGTAGCGGTGAGGGCGTCCTGAATTGTCTGATAACGGCGCGAGATATCCGGTTCGAGGCAGCCTCGAATGAGTTGTTGCCATTCTGGCGGAAGTTCCTTGAACGAACTGTTCTGTGCAGGTTGGAGTTCCTTCCCAATGTTGATGGGTGGCAATTTGCCAACTAACATTTCATAGACGACGACGCCAAAGGCATACACATCGGTCGTCTTCGATGGGGGCTCTCCGCGGAAGAGTTCCGGAGCCATATATGCCGGTGTGCCAGCCATTCCAAAGGCCGTCATGGTCTGGCCTTCGGCCAGGTAGGCGTGGGCCAGGCCAAAGTCCATGACGCAGACGCGCACCTGTTCGCCGGAGCCGTCCAGCATAATGTTGGAAGCTTTGATATCGCGGTGGAGGATGCCGGCGTCGTGGATGGCAGCCAAGGCTGTCGCCACCTGCTTGATGATCGAAGTCGCCTCGGGAAGGTCGATTCGTCCCTGTCTGGCTAGTCTGGAGGCCAGGGTTTCGCCGGACAGGAGTTTCATCGTCAGGAAGTTGAGAGTGCCCTTCGGGTGCTGGACATGAAAGATGTCGTAGATGGGGCAGAGATTAGGGTGGATGACCTCGCGAGCAAGCAGCACCTCCCGCTCGAAACGTCTTTGCATAGAAGGTTTGCCCGCGACTTGTGGGAGTACCGTTTTTAGAGCGAGACGAACACCTTGCAGGTGGAGATCCTCGACTTCGTAGACCTCACCCATTCCACCTTTTGCGATATAGCGAATGACAAGGAAGCGGTCTCCCAGGATATCGCCTGGAAAGATTCGAATTGCGGGCGCGGAGGGTACTACGATTTCATCGGTCTCGTCGAAACCCCTTGTTTCGTCACTTTCAGGGGGAGTGGCCATCAATTTTTCGTGGAGGCCGGGTGGCGGATGCTCAAGGAAGCTTCCTGCACGCTCATCCTGGATGAGGAGGGAGTCGACCGAGCGCCTTAGCTCCAGATTGTCGCCGCACACTCGATCGAGATAGGCACGCCGCTCTGCGGGGTCCATTGCCAGGGCGGCATCGAACAACTGCTCGACTAACTCTTGCTGATCAGCCATAATCCCGCTCCAACGAGGCTGCCGGGTAATAAGGAGGATCTGCGCCGCGACTTAGACTATGTGGCTAACAGACCCTGGTCGTACGCGGCCCGTTTCGCATGGTTCACTACGCCGAACAAAAGACAGCATCCGGAGTTTAAGGGCAATTCCGGATAGTCTCTGCTTCGATGGATTTAGCTCATATCCATCAACCTGCTGCTGAGAGTGATACTGAGCTTATACGAATAGAGGCGTTGTAATCAGGATTTTTTTCCAGGGGGAGTTAGTGGAGTAGGGAATCGATGAAGGTGCCGTTTGCAGGTGGGGGATCGAGAAGGAAAAGGGCTCGATGTTCAGATATTCGTCGGAGCGCGCGCTCCGTATTTCGTATTTGGCGAGGGTGACGCATAGTTCGTATAGTTGGCTGGAGACGTATGGAAGGGGATCGGATGAGGCGCAGGGTGCTGGTGGGGGTTGCAGTTGTGGTGGTTTTGGTTGCTGCGGGATTGCTTCTTTATTCGTACGCTCGGCCGGGGGATGGACTGGTTTACTCGGGAACGGTGGAGACGCGGGAGATCCAGATCGGGTCGAAGGTTGGTGGGCGGGTGACGAAGGTTGGGGTGGAGGAGGGCCAGGCGGTCAAGGCGGGGACCGTGATGGTGAGCTTCGAAGTAGACGAACTGAAGGCGCAGCGGGCGCAGGCTCAGGCTAAAGTGGCGCAAGCGCAGGCCGATCTGGACCGGATGACGCGAGGGTACAGGCCGGAGGAGATTGCTCAGACAGAGGCGACGGCTCGTGAGCAGGCGGCTTTGCTGGAGGCGGCGAAGAAGGGACCGCGGAGTCAGGAGATTGCGCAGGCGCGGGCCGACTACGACGCGGCGAGGGCAGATGAGGCCAATGCGGAGGTGAGCTTTCAGCGGATGCAGACGCTGGTGCGCGGCGATACCGTATCGAAGCAACAGTATGACGATGCGAAGTCGAAACGGGATGCGACGGCGCAGAGGGCTGAGTCTGCAAGGCAACGGCTGGCTTTGCTGGAGGCGGGCACACGCAAGGAGGATCTTGATGCAGCCGAGCAGCGGTATCGGCAGGCGCAGGCTGCAGCCGATATGATGAGGCGCGGCTACAGGAAAGAGGATGTTGCCGCGACGCGGGGCCGGCTTTCCGAGGTGAAGGGCATGGTCGATGAGCTGGATGCGCGGCTGCGGGAGTCCGAGCTGGCGGCTCCGGTGGATGGGGTGGTGGAGGTGGTGAGTGTGCGGCCGGGGGACCTGGTGCCGCCGGGGAGGATTGTGGTGACGATGCTGGAGTCATCGCAGCTGTGGGTGAAGGTGTATGTTCCCGAAACTGATCTGGCGGGTGTGAAGGTGGGGCAGGCGGCAACGGTGGAGGTGGATTCGTACCCGACGCGGTTTACAGGACATGTGGAACAGATCTCGTCGCAGGCTGAGTTTCTTCCGCGTAATGTGCAGACTCGCGATGACCGGAAACATCAGGTATTTGGGGTGAAAGTGAGGGTGGATAATCCTGATGGCGTGCTGAAATCGGGGATGTCGGCGACGGTGCGGCTGAGATGACTCCGGTGATTACGGCTGAGGGGTTGACGATACGGTTTGGAAGTTTTACGGCCGTGAATGATGTGAACTTTGCGGTGAACAAGGGTGAGTTGTTTGGGTTTCTGGGACCGAATGGGTCGGGGAAGACGACGATCATCAAGGCTCTGTGCGGTCTGCTGGCTCCGACGGAGGGTACGGGCACGATTCTGGGCATGGACATACGGAAGCATGGGCCGGAGATCAAGCGGCATGTGGGGTATATGTCGCAGAAGTTTGGGTTGTATGAGGACCTGACGGTGTCGGAGAACCTGGGGTTCTATGCGGGTGTGTATGGGATCACGGGCCAGAAGGCGAAGCAACGGCGGGAGGAAATTCTGGCGTTGACGGGGATTGAGTCTTATCTTAACCGCAGGGTGAGTCAGCTTTCGGGAGGGTGGAAGCAGCGGCTGGCGCTGGGATGCTCGATTATCCACTCGCCGGAGGTGGTGTTTCTGGATGAGCCGACGGCGGGGATCGATCCGGTGGCGCGGCGGTCGCTTTGGGACCTGTTCTTTCAGTTGTCGGGACAGGGGGTGACGTTTTTTGTGACGACGCACTACATGGATGAGGCGGAGCGGTGCGGCAGGGTGGGGTATATCTACATGTCGAAACTGGTGGCGTTGGGATCGATTGGAGAGCTGCAGCGGCTGCCGGAGGCGAATCCGGTGGGGACGTCACGGGTACAGATCGAAACGGCGGGCGCTTCGGCGATGCTGGGGCCGTTGCGTGGGATGAAGGGTGTGCGGGAGGCGACGATCTTCGGGCGGTCGATCCATGCGCTGGTGGAGACGGAGCAGGTCGACGCGTTGCGGGCGCGGTTTCCGAGCGCGGAGATCAAGACGATCGTGCCTTCGCTTGAGGATGTATTTGTGACGCTGACCTACAAGATTATGGAGCAGACGACATGAAGAGCGACGGGTTGTTCTACGGGCTTTGGCCGGTGTGCCGGAAGGAGTTCACGCATATTGTGCGCGATCCGGGGACGCTCTTTTTTGCGTTGCTGATTCCGCTGTTGCAGATGCTGCTGCTGGGGTATGCGGTGGACACGAATGTGAGGCAGATTCCGACGGCGGTGTTGAACGAATCGCAGACACAGGAGAGCCGGCAACTGCTGGACCGGATGGCGGCTTCGGATGTGTTCCGAATGGTGATGACGGTGGGGTCGGAGCAGGAGCTGTATGCGGCGATGCGGTCGGGGAGGGCGCGGGTGGGGATCAGGATTCCGTATGACTATGCGCGGCGGCTGCAGGATGGAACGACGGCTTCGGTGCTGGTGCTGGTGGATGGGTCGGAGTCGTCGGCAGCGGGGCAGGCGGTGAGCGCGGCGACGGGCGTGGCGCTCGAGCAGTCGCTGGAGCGGCTGGTGGGCGGGAGACAGATGCCGATCGAGATGCGGCCTTCGGTGCTGTACAACCCGGCGACACGGTCGGCGAATTTTTTTGTGCCGGGACTGATTGGGATTTTGCTGCAGATGATGACGATCCTGCTGATTGCGCTGAGCCTGGTGCGGGAGCGGGAGCGGGGGACGCTGGAGCAGTTGACGATGACTCCGGTGAGGCCGCTGGGCCTGATGGTGGGAAAGATGATTCCGTATGGAGTGCTGGCGTTTGGGGAGCTGTGCGTGATCCTGACGATCATGCGGGTGATCTTTCTGGTGCCGATTCATGGGAATGTGTTTTTGTTACTGGCGATGGCGGTGCCGTTTCTTCTGACGACGCTTGGCATTGGGCTGGTGATCTCGACCAGAGCGCGGACGCAGGCGGAGGCGTTTCAGCTGTCGATGGGGACGGTGTTGCCGTCGGTGTTTCTGTCCGGGTATATCTTCCTGATCGATACTATGCCGGCGTTTTTTCGCGGAGTGAGCCGCTTGGTTCCAGCGACTTACTTTATTGCGATTCTGCGGGGAATTATTCTGCGCGGGGCGGGGTTTCGCGATCTTTGGGTGAATGCGCTGGTGCTCACGATGATGGGATGCGCGGCGATTCTGCTGGCGGCTCGGCAGTTTGTCAGGCAAAACCGCGGCTAGTGGCGGCGCTTAGTCGAGGAGGGAGTCGATGAAGGTGGCGCTGTCGAAGGGGATAAGGTCTTCGATCTTTTCGCCTACTCCGGCGTAGATGACGGGGAGCTTCAGTTCGGTGGCTATCGCGAGGACGATGCCACCTTTTGCCGTGCCGTCTAGCTTGGTGAGGACGATGCCTGTGACGCGGGCGGCTTCGGTGAAGAGGCGGGCTTGCTGGAGGCCGTTTTGTCCGGTGGTAGCGTCCATGACGAGGAACGTTTGATGCGGAGCGCCGGGGACAAGCTTTTCGGCGGTGCGGCGCATCTTGTCGAGCTCTTTCATGAGGTCGGACTTGGTGTGGAGGCGGCCGGCGGTGTCGGCGATGAGGATGTCGGTGTTGCGCGCTTTGGCAGCGGTGCAGGCGTCGTAGAGGGCGGCTGAAGGGTCTCCGCCTTGTTTGGTTTTGATGATGGGGACGTCGGAGCGCTGGGCCCAGACTTCTAGCTGCTCGATGGCGGCGGCGCGGAAGGTGTCGGCGGCGCAGAGGAGGACGCTCTTGTTCTGGCTGCGGAAGAGAGCGGCAAGCTTGCCGGTCGTGGTGGTTTTTCCGGTGCCGTTGACTCCCACCATCAGGATAACTTCGGGTGGGGTGGCGGGGTGTTGGATGGGGTGGGCGACGCCGTCGAGGATCTGCTTGAGCTCCTGCTTGAGGAGTTGCTTGAGTTCGGCTCCGCTCTGGATGCCGGTGCGTAGGGCGCGCTGGCGGAGGTTCTCCATGATGATGGTCGTGGTGGCGCTGCCGATGTCGGCTGCGAGGAGGAGCGGCTCGAGGCTGGTGAGGGAGGCTCCGTCGACTTCGCGGGTGAGGGCGATGACGGAGCTGATGGACTCGGAGAATGTCTCGCGGGTGCGGGTGACCGCCTGCTTCATGCGGTCGAATAGGCCGAGCTTCGTGGTGGACTCCGAGATGGGAGATTCGGGCTCGGCTGGTTCAGGTTTGTCGCGTTTTCCGAAGAGAGAAGAGAAGACCATGCTGGGTCTAGTTTATCGGATTGGGCGGAATGGCATTCGCGGGGCCTTCAGCTTGAGGGTTTAGTAGCCTGCGCGAGCGATGAGAAGCAGGTAGATGATGAGGACGGCGACGAGAAACAGGGCTCCGATGACGACGTGAAGGGGCTTGAAGCCAAGGATGCGTTTTTCGCGATGCAGATCGGGCGGCGGGATGTGGTCTTCGTCGTGATGGTGTCCGTGATTGGGTTCGGGCATGGATACAAGGTAGTCCTGAATGCGTGATGTGGGCACAGATTTTTGGGAGATGGCGGTTGTTAGGGGCTGCGGTGTATCTTGGCGCGCATGACGAAGGCGGAGCTGTTCGGGTTTATGGCGGCTCGCAGGCTGGGCGTGCTGGGAAGCGTGTCGCCGGAGGGTGAGCCGCAGTCCGCTTTGGTGGGGATTGCGGTGACGGAGGAGCTTGAGATTGTCTTCGATACGTTGACGACGACACGGAAGTATAGGAACCTCACGGCTGATTCGCGAGCTTGTTTTGCGATTGGGTGGGAGGGGGAACAGACGGTTCAGTTTGAGGGTAAGGCGTTTGTGCCGGAGGGCAGTGAGCTGGATCGATATAAGAGCGTGTACTTTGCGAGATGGCCGGATGGACCGGTGCGGCAGAGTTGGCCGGGGATCGTTTATTTCGTTGTTCGTCCGAGGTGGATTCGGTATAGCGATTTCGATCGGCGGCCTCCGCTGATTGAGGAGCAGTCTTTTGGGGAGTAGGCAGCTTCAGGAAGTGGAACGGGAGTTCTGATAGACACGCAGGCGAACGCTTGCGGCTTGAAGCAATGGTGTCTTCAGCTGGTGCGATTGGCCATGCTTCAAGAGATCGCCCAGGATTGCTTCGGCCTCGACGTCGGCGCCCTTCTGCATGTCGCGGAACATGGAAGATGTGAGCCAGGACCCTTTGGTCGTGTAGTACTTCCGGATGAGATCGAGGAAGGGCTGCGGAAGAGGGTAGCCGGCGGCTTCGGCGATCTCGGCGCACTCGGCAAGAGACTGGAGAACGGTCCCTTCGCCGTCGGGGACTGCGTTGATCTCGCCGATTGTGCCGTGCAGCAGGCAGGTAACAACGCCGAGGGTGGCGATGAAGACCCACTTGTGCCACATTGCCGCGACGATGCTGTCGGAGATTTCGGTGTCGAAGCCGGCGTTGCGCATCGCCTCATCGAGTGCCTGGATGCGTGGTGTGGTTGCTCCACTTAGCTCGCCATAGATGAGCTTCTGGGTCTCGTGAAGTTGGACGATGCGTCCCTGGTCATCGAGGTCGGTCGAGACCATGCAGACGCCTCCCAAGACTGCGCGCTCTCCGAAGGTTTGGGAGAGGGTTTCGACGTGACGCATGCCATTTAGGACGGGATAGATCATGGTTTCTGGGCCGACGGCGGGCTTCATGTCGGCTATGGCGCGATCGAGCGCGGACGATTTCACGCTTAGAAAGACGAGATCATATGGGGTGCGGATTTCGTTTGCAGCGATGGTCTGGGGTTGGATGGTGAGGTTGCCATGCGGGCTGAGGATTTGGAGGCCGTTACGCTGGAGCTGTTCCGCACGCGCGAGGCGGACGAGAAAGGTTACATCGCGGCCCGCTTGTGCGAGCCTCGCTCCGAAGTAGCCCCCTACAGCTCCTGCGCCGACGACGAGAATCTTCATGCTGGTCTCCCTCGATTTCCTGGAGATTCGATGCGGGAGGTGTGGTGATGGATAGATTACTCGTCGCGGCCGGGGCGGGACATGAGGTCGCGGATGGCTTCGCGGGGATTTTTGTTGTGGTGGAGGATAGCGTCCATCTGTTCGGTGATGGGCATTTCGACGCTGTAACGGGCGGCGAGGCCGAGGGCGGCGGTGGTGCTGCGGATGCCTTCGGCGACTTTGCCGTTGAGGCTGGCGATGATCTCGGGGAGTTGGCGGCCGCGGCCTAGCTCGACGCCTACGGTGCGGTTGCGGGAGAGGGGGCCGGTACAGGTAAGAACGAGGTCGCCTATGCCGGCGAGGCCGGCCAGGGTCTGGGGGCGGCCTCCGCAGCCTACGGCGAGGCGGGTGATCTCGGCGATGCCGCGGGTGATGAGGGCAGCGGAGGAGTTGTGGCCGAGGTTGAGGCCGTGAACTACGCCTGAGGCTAGAGCGATGACGTTCTTGAGGGCTCCGCCTAGCTCGACACCGGTGACGTCGTCGTTGGTGTAAAGACGGAGGGAGGCGGAGGTGAAGTCGCGCTGGATGGTTTGGGCGATCTGAGGGCTGGCGGCTGCGGCTACGACGGCGGTGGGCGTGCCTGCTGCGACTTCCTGGGCGAAGGATGGGCCGGAGAGGACCGCGACGGGGTTGTCCGTGATAGAGGCGACGACCTGGGTCATACGGAGGAAGGTGGTCTCCTCGATGCCCTTGCTGGCGGAGAGGATGATCTGGTTGGGGGTGAGGATGGGGGCGATGTTGGCGATGATGCCGCGGAGGTGCTGCGAGGGTGTGACGCAGAGGATGATGTCGGCCTCGAAGATGGCGCCGGGGAGGTCGGAGGTGATCCGGATGTCGGCGGGAAGGGTGAAGCCGGGGAGATAGCGGAGGTTCTCACCTGCTTCGGTGAGCTGGTCGGCGAGGTCGGGGGAGTGTGACCAGAGGACGATCTCGTGGCTGCCACGACGGGCGAGGGATAGGGCAAGAGCGGTTCCCCAGGCTCCGGCGCCGAGGACGGCGATTCGGCTCAAGCGGCCACCTTGCTCGCGCCGAAACGGCTTTCAGTGCCTGAGAGGAGACGGCGGATGTTCTGATGGTGCTTGACGATGATCAGGAGTGGGATGAAGAGGAGGCCTGCGATGACGATGGGGGTTCTATACGGCACGAAGTAGAACGCGAAGATAGGGAAGGTTGCAGCGGCGATGATAGAGGCCAGCGAGACGTAACGGGTGAGCAGGAAGACGACGACGAATACGGCCAGAGTGCAGAGAGCGCTGGGCCAGTTGAGGGCCAGGAAGACTCCGAGAGCCGTCGCGACGCCTTTGCCTCCGCGGAAGGCGAGCCAGACCGGGAAGACGTGGCCGAGGATTGCTGCTACGGCCGCTGCTACGGCTAGGTCGTAGTTCGCAGGGGCGAGGTGCTGGGCGATGATGACTGCGATGTAGCCCTTTGCCAGGTCGAGTATGAGGGTGGCGATGCCGAGGCCCTTGGCTCCAGAGCGGGCTACGTTGGTGGCTCCGATGTTGCCGCTGCCGGTGGCTCGGATGTCCTGCTTGCGGAAGATTTTGACGAGGACGTAGCCGAATGGGATGGAACCCAGCAGGTAGGCGAGCGGGATGGAGATGAGCCAAGGGTTCATTGTCTTCTGGATGAGTTTAGCAAGTCGGTGGGAGGCACGTTGGAGGAAATACTGGCTCTTCGCGGAGCTCGAACTGGCTCGTCCCAGGGCGCATGTTCAGGAGGCTGTTCGCAATCCGCTCGCAGCCCCCTTTGAGGAATTGCACCTTGTTTCATAGAGTGGCGGACGAATAAAACCGCAAAACTTCGTGCATCGGAGCCGGGGTTAGGTTTCGCGGACGTTGTAGGCTTCGAAGCCGTGCTGGCGAACCAGGGCGTCACGTTGGGCGGATTTGAGGTCGGCTTCTACCATCTCCTGGACTAGCTGGTCGAAGGAGGTACGTGGAGTCCAGCCTAGTTCGCGCTTGGCTTTGGAGGGGTCGCCGAGGAGGGTTTCGACCTCTGTGGGGCGGAAGTAGCGGGGGTCGACCGCTACGACAGCCTTTCCGGACTTGTCGCAGGCCTTCTCTTCGGGGCCGCTTCCGTGCCAGGTGAGGTCGAGTTCTAGGAGTTTGGCGCAGCGCTGGACGAACTCGCGGACGCTGTATTGCTGACCGGTGGCGATGACGAAGTCCTGCGGCTTGTCCTGCTGGAGCATGAGCCACTGCATCTCAATGTAGTCGCGGGCGTGGCCCCAGTCGCGCTTGGCGTCCAGGTTGCCGAGGAAGAGCTGGTCTTGCAGGCCGACCTTGATGCGGGCGAGGCCGCGGGTGATCTTGCGGGTGACGAAGGTTTCGCCGCGGAGGGGCGACTCGTGATTGAAGAGGATGCCGTTGCAGGCGTACATCCCGTAGGCCTCGCGGTAGTTGACGACGATCCAGTAGCCGTAGAGTTTAGCGACCGCATAGGGCGAGCGCGGGTAGAAAGGGGTGGTCTCGCGCTGGGGGATCTCCTGGACGAGGCCGTAGAGCTCGGAGGTCGATGCCTGATAGAAACGGGTCTTCTTCTCGAGGCCGAGGATGCGGATGGCTTCGAGGAGGCGGAGGACGCCGACGGCATCGGAGTTGGCGGTATACTCGGGCTCTTCGAAGGAGACCTGAACGTGGGATTGGGCGGCGAGATTGTAGACCTCGTCGGGCTGGACCTTTTGGACGATGTGGATGAGCGACGTGCTGTCGGTCATGTCGCCGTAGTGGAGGACGAAGCGAGGGTTGGGGTTGTGGGGGTCCTCGTAGATGTGGTCGATGCGGGCGGTGTTGAAGAGTGAGGTGCGGCGCTTGATGCCGTGGACCTCGTAGCCTTTTGCTAGGAGGAACTCGGCTAGATAGGCTCCGTCCTGGCCGGTGACTCCTGTAATGAGGGCTTTCTTCACGCTTGGTCTCCTTTAGTTGCTTCGTCCGTTTGTTGTCCGTTAGAGGAAGTTTACTTGATTGGCCGTAGATGTACGTTGAAGCAATGATTTAGTGCGAGTCTTCAGTTTAATGGGCTGAGGAAACAGAGCCAATGAGTAATTTGTTTGGAGCTTTTGTTCGCATGGGGGTGTTTACTCCCTTCGAAGTTAAGACTCGCGGCTGAGAGGCGATTGAGGTAGAGAAGCGGATTTCTCCGCTCGCCACGCGCAAAAAAACGCGAGTGGCTCCGGTCGAAATGACATATGGCTGTTATGGATAAAAAGAGAAGGCATCAATGGTCGAGATTTCCAGCTAAAGGAGAGAGTGGAGGTCGCGTTCGAATTGTTCGAGGACTTGTTGTTTGCCTAGATGCCGCACGGCGTAATTGCGGGCGTTGGTTCCGAGCTGGGTGCGGAAGGTTGGATTGTCGATTAGGGTTCGGACTGCGGTGTTGAGGGCTTGGGGGTCTTCGGCGGGGACTACTATGCCGCAGGCTTCGTTTGAGCTCTGGCCATTGACTACCTGGGCTACCTGAGTATCCGCGTCGGCGGTGGCGACGATGGGGCGGCCGCTGGAGAGCATGCCGGTGAGCTTGGAGGGCATGACGAGGTCGGCGGCTCCGGCTCGCTGGGGGAGGAGGTGGATGTCGGCTGCGTTGAGGAGGTCGTTGAGGCGCTCGACTGGTTGGAGAGGGAGCAACGTTACGTTGGCGTGGTTGGTGACGAGGGATTCGAGCTGCGGGCGGAAGGCTCCGTCGCCGCAGAAGAGGAAGTGGACGCGAGGGTTGTGTTCGAAGGACTGCGCAAGTGGGGCCAGGAGTTCGAGTCCTTGTTTCGCGCCCATATTGCCGGAGTAGAGAAGGATGATTTTGCCTTCGAGGTTGAGTTCGCGGCGGAAGGAGTTGGGTGTGGGGCAGTGCTGCGGGTGGATGGCTTCGACGTCTACCCAGTTGGGGAAGAGGATGGCGTGTGAGGCGGGGATGCCTTTGGTGGCGGCTCGCTCGACCATTTTGCGGGAGATGCTGGAGACTCGGGTGAAGGATTGAGTGAAGAATTTTTCCAGGCTGAGGGCAAGGGCGTGGATGGGGCCTTCAGCCGGGAGGAGGTTGAGGTCGAAGGCTGCGTCTACTTCGAAGTCTTGTACGTGGAGCCAGGAGGACGCACCGGTGCCTTGTGCCGTGAGGAGGGCAATGGGGGCACAGAAGAAGGTGGGTTCTACGGTGAAGACGATTTGCGGCTGCCAGAAGAGCTGGCGCGCGATGACGGGAAGGCTACCTAACATGAAGGAGGCGAGGTGCAGGACTCGCTTGAGGCCGGTTGGCTTTGCAGGGACGTATAGGGGCGTTCGGTAGACGACGGGTTCTGCGGGGTTTTGGCGCTTGGCGTTTTCGGTGCGGTAGAGGGTGTTGCGGTAGTCTTCGCGGATGCTCCATGCGGGATAGTACGGGGGGGCTGTGATGACGCGGACTTCGTGGCCTCGAGCGGCTAGCCATGAGGACATCTCGCCAGTGTACTTGCCGATGCCCGTCAGCTCGGGGGAGTAGTTGAGGCCGTAGATCAGGATTCGCACTTGAAGCAGTGTAACGGCATGGTCCGTGATTCTTCCGTGTCAGACTTGATGCGGATTGAAGCTGGCGAAAGGAGCTTGCGCTTCCCTGGTCTTTGACCTCATTCTGGGACGAATGAATGACGGCGCGAAGACGGGGTTGTTGATAAGGGTGAGGCGCCAGCCTTTGGCGGCGATTGCGGTTTGGCTGCTGGTGGTGTTTGTGGTGTGTGCGGTGTTTGCGCCTTGGCTGGCTCCGCAAGATCCTGCGCGATTGGATTTGACGGGGCGGTTGATGGGGCCGAGTGCGGCGCATTGGTTTGGGACGGATGAGTTGGGGCGGGATATTCTTTCGCGGACGCTGTATGGTGCGCGGATTTCGCTGGTGGTGGCGGTGAGTGTGGTGGGGCTTTCGCTGGCGATTGGGCTGGTGGCTGGGTGTTTGGCGGGGTTTTATGGGGGGTGGGCGGACACGGTGATCAATGTGTATGTTATGAATGCGTTTCTGGCGCTGCCGGGGATTCTGCTGGCGATTGCGTTTGTTGCGTTTATGGGGCCGGGGCTGGGGAATGTGATTGTGGCACTGGCGATCTCGGGGTGGGTGGGGTATGCGCGGCTGGTGCGGGGGCAGGTGATGGCCGTCAAGGAGAGGGAGTTTGTGGAGGCGGCTCGGGCGCTGGGGGCTAGCGATCTGCGGATTATGGGGCGGCATGTGCTGCCGAATATCCTGCAGCCGCTGATTGTGCAGGCGGCGATTGGGATGGCGGGAGCGGTGCTGGCGGAGGCTACGTTGAGCTTTCTGGGGCTGGGGGTTCCTCCGCCGGCGGCTAGCTGGGGGTCGATGCTGAATGATGCGCGGTCGCATCTGTTCGACTCGCCGCATCTGGTGTTTTTTCCGGCGATGGCGGTGATGCTTTGTGTGCTTTCGTTCAATTTTATTGGGGATGCGTTGAGGGATTATATGGATCCGCGGACGAGGTTGGGGATGGGATTGTGACTTAACCCCTACTGGTCAAAAAGTCTGCAAAGTCTTCGAAGTAGAGACTTTAAGTCTGGACTTCATTTCTGTACCCCACTTTATTTTGGGTTGTGTCCAGAGGTTTCGCGTATGCTTGGCGCTGGTGTTTTGGAGGTGAGTGTGCGGAAAAAGCTGGTTACAAGTGAGGTGGCAGCGAAGGGGCATGTCGAGGGTGGCGAGTGGCTCGACCTGGAGGAGATTGCGAGGGTGGAGATTACGTCGGAGGATCCGGCGTTTCCGATTGAGCATGCGCTGGGCAAGGATGTGACGACGGGGTGGAGAGCGTCGATGACGGGGCCGCAGATTGTGCGGTTGCTGTTCGATGCTCCGTTGGCGATCCGGCGGATTCAGCTTCACTTTGTTGATAAGGTCTCGGAACGGTCGCAGGAGTTTGCGGTGTTTGCGGGCGAGGCCGGGGAGCTCGGCGAGGTGGCGCGGCAGCAGTGGAACTTTTCGCCGCATGGGACGACGGAGGAGATCGAAGACTATACGGTGGACCTGCGCGATGTGACGGTGCTGGAGTTGAGGATCGATCCGGACCGGAGCCATGATCCGAAGCAGAGCCGGCATCATGCTTCGCTGCAGCGGCTGAGGCTGGCTTAGCGGGCTATGTTGATTGGGGTGATCTCGGATACGCATGGGTTGTTACGGCCGGAGGCATTGGTGGCGCTGGCTGAGGCGGAGCATATTCTGCATGCCGGGGATGTGGGGGACGTCGAGATACTGGATGCGCTGCGGGAGATCGCTCCGGTGACGGCGATTCGGGGGAATGTGGATGTTTCGGGAGCTTGTGCGGAGCTTCCGGCTACGGAGATGGTGGAGTTGGGTGGGGCGGTGTTTTATATGGTGCACTCGGTGCATGATCTGGATATTCATCCCGGGGCGGCGGGGGTGGATGTGGTGGTGAGTGGGCACTCGCATAAGGCATCGGTGGAGACGAAGGGTGGGGTGGTGTATTTGAATCCGGGGAGTGCGGGGCCTCGGCGGTTTGCTTTGCCGGTTACGGTGGGGCTGGTGGCGGTTTCTGAGGGTGGGGTGAAGGCGCGGATTGTGGAGATTGCTTAGGGAAGACCTGATTAAGTCTGCCGGGCCCGCAACAGCATTCCCTCAGGGGCTAAAGCCCCATTGATTTGTTGGCATTTATGGCGCGGCTGAAGCCACGCCCCTTCAAAACAGAGACTTGATCAGAGCTTCCTTAGGGGCGTTTTCGGGGTTGGTGAAGAGGGCAAGGAACAGGCAACAGCAAAGGCAAAAGCGAAATGAGGGGTTCTTCCCCTTCGGCTCCCATTCGACGCGCTCAGGGTCGCTCAGGGTTAGAATGACAAGCTAAAACATGCAACAACAAAAGCCACTGCTTGTTAGAGGAGGGCGCGGCGGATTAGTTCGAGGGCGTGTTGGCTGGCCCACCAACGGATGCGCTCGCGGTCGCCGAAGAGGTTCAGTTGCTTGACCTGGGTGTCGTGGCCGTCGGAGAGGGCGATGTAGACGAGGCCGATGGGTTTTTCTGCGTCGGGGCCGGTGCCAGGGGTAGGACCGGCGATGCCAGTGATGGAGATGCCGATCAAGGAGCCGGTGCGGGTGCGGATGCCTTCGGCCAGGGCGCGGGCTACTTCGGCGGAGACAGGGCCGTGGGTGGTGATGAGGTCGGCGGGGACGTCGGCGAAGGCGGTTTTGAGGGCGTCGCTGTAGACTACGGCTCCGCCGAGGAAGTAGCGGGAGCTGTTGGGTATGGCGGTGAGGCGCTGGGAGAACAGGCCTCCGGTGCAGCTTTCGGCGGCAGAGAGGGTGAGGTGACGGAGGCCGAGCATGAGGAGGACAACCTCTTCGAGGCTCTCACCGTGGGAGGAGTAGACGTCCTCCTGCATCTCGGCTTCGATGCGGCTGGTGAGCTCGTCGACGCGGCCCTGGGCTTCGGCTTGGGTCGGTTTGGCGGTGATGAAATGGAGTTGGATCTCGCCGGGCGCGGCGAGGATTGTGGTTTCGACGTCGGGATATTGCTGGTAGATGGGGGCGGTGCGGGCATCGACCTGCGACTCGGGGATGAGGGGCATGCGGAGCTGACGGCGGGCGAGGTGGCGGGGCGGGAGTGTGGCGGCGAGGAGGGGTTTGGCCTGGTCGTCGAAGAGGGGCTTGAGCTCTTTGGGGGGGCCGGGGAGGAGGATGAGGATCTTGCGATGGGCTTTGCCATCAGGTGCGGGGACGACGGTGTCAAGGTATTGGCCGGGGGCGCTGCCGTTGGGGTTGGGGAGGACAGTGGCTCCGGCGAGGACGTCGGCCTGCTTGGCGTTGTTGGGCGGCATGACGAGCTTGCGGGCGGCGTAGCGCTTGTAGAGGTTGGTGACGATGTCGTTGTCGCGGCGGAGTTCGAGGTTGAGGGCTGCGGCTACGGCTTCGCGGGTGAGGTCGTCTTCGGTGGGGCCGAGGCCTCCGGAGAAGAGGACGATGTCGGCGCGGGAGATGGCGGTGCGGACGGCGGCGGTGAGCTGGGCGAGGTTGTCGCCGATGATGGTTTTGAAGGCTACGGAGACGCCGAGGTCGTTGAGTCCCTCGGTGAGGTAGAGGGAGTTGGTGTCCTGGCGGTAAGGGGTCAGCATCTCGGAGCCTATGGCGATGATTTCGGCGATCATGTGTTCTGCGGACTCCCTTTCGGAGGGTACCCCTCACTCTGTGTGATGTGCAAAGTATTCCAATCAAAGACTTTAGCTTTGGACTTTTTGGCAAAAGCTTTGTTTTGAAAGAGTCTTATAGCTAAAGTATTCATTCTAAATAAGAATGCCCCGGAGGGCCGGGGCTTTTCTTGCTCTGTATTAAGTATAGCGGTTTGGATGGAATTAGTATGCCACGTGGATCTCTATGACTGGATTGGGGATATGGGTTTTCGGGGGTTGACAGGGTTTGGATGTTGTTTATTGCTGCGGTTGAGATGACGAGGTTTGGGTCGCGTAGAACAGGCAACGGCAACGACAGAAGCAGATCCCCTTCGGGGATGACAAGCAAGAAAGGCAACGGCAAGAGCGCTACGCTGCTCACGGTGAGGCTGTGAGCAGCTTCGGTCGAAATGACAGACTCTTGGGCGGGTGGAAATGACAGGTTTGGGTGGGTAAAGATTTAGTTGGAGGAGGATAGAAGGAGGGCTTCTACTTTTTGGAGGTCTTCTTCGGTGTCTACGCCTATGGTGTCGAAGTCGGTGGGTTCTACGTGGATGGGGATGTTGTTTTCGAGGAAGCGGAGTTGTTCGAGGCGCTCGGTTTGTTCGAGTGTGCTGGGGGGTAGGGTGGGGAAGCGCTGGAGGATGGCTTTGCGGTAGGCGTAGAGGCCGAGGTGCTTCCAGTATTGCGGCCTGGCTCCGTCGCGATCGTAAGGGATGGTGGCGCGGGAGAAGTAGAGGGCTCGGCCGTCGGCGGCGGTGACTACTTTTACGGCGTTGGGGTTGTTGATGTCGGCGTCGGTACAGCGGACTTTCAGGGTGGAGACCTCGACTTCGGGGCGGTCGAAGGGGCGGAGGAGGGCGGTGAGGTGCTCGGGCTTGAGGAGGGGTTCGTCGCCCTGGATGTTGACGTAGATGTCGGCGTCGATGAGCTGGGAAACGGCGTGGAGGCGGTCGGTGCCGCTGGGGAGATCGGGTGAGGTGACGTGGACGGGCCAGTTGTTTTGGTGGCAGAGGGCGGCGACTTCGTCGGAGTCGGTGGCGATGAGAACCTGGTCGAGTTGGGGGCAGGCGCGGGCGGCTTCGTAAACCCATGCAAGCATTGGGCGTCCGGCGATGGTGCGAAGGAGCTTGCGGGGGAGTCGCGTGGACGCGAGGCGGGCGGGGATGACGCCGAGGATTCGAGGGGTGCGCTTTTCGGGGGGCATGGAATCAAGTATGATGGTATCTGACTGTGCCGCGGCGATTCTCCTGGGGTCGCGATTGGCTTGATTGTCCTGATGGGCGCAGTCACTCACCACATCGGCGGTGTAGCTCAGATGGTTAGAGCGACGGACTCATAACCCGTAGGTCGGCAGTTCGATTCTGCCCACCGCCACCAAACGTTGCAGACCACCCGGTCGCACGCAATCTTCGTACGAGAGTATCATTTCAGCAGCGGGGTACGTCTAACCCGTAGCGCCTGGTTTGCCGGTTGGCCAGCAGGTGGGATGTGTCTGTCACGTTGTTCCGGAGATGTTTCTGTCTATGCCTAAGATTACGAAGATTCTGCTGCTGGTCGTGTCGGTTGTTTTGGTGCTCACCGTATTTCTCGGCGTGAACTCGAGCGGCGTGAGGGCTGCCACGGAACAGCAGGAAGGTGCATATCGGCAGATCGATGTGTACAGCCAGGTGTTGCGGCACATCCAGACGGACTATGTCGAGGAGCCGAACATCAATTCGGTGACGAATGGCGCGCTGCGTGGGCTGCTGGAGTCGCTGGATGCGGACTCGAGCTATCTAACGCCTGAGGACTACAAGGCGTACAAGTCGGACAAGGGTGGCAAGGCGCAGGTTGGGATCAACGTGTCGAAGCGGTATGGCTATGCGACGGTGGTCTCGGTGGTGCCTGGAAGCCCGGCGGATAAGGCGAATTTGAACGACGGCGACATTATCGAGGCGATTGGGACGCAGGATACGCGGGATCTCTCGCTGGCGATGATTCAGTTGCTGCTGCAAGGGCAGCCGGGAAGCGAGCTTACGGTTTCGGTGGTGCGGCCGCGGAAGCCGAATCCGGACAAGATCTCCATGACGCGGACTTTGATGGCGATGCCTCCGGTTTCGGAGACGATGTACGAGAACTCGTCGATCCTTTATTTGAAGCCGGTGGTTCTGGATCATGATCATGTGCAGCAGGTTGAGGCCAAACTGAAGGGGATGTCGAAGGCCGGGAACAAGAAGATTCTGCTGGACCTGCGGGATGTTGCAGGTGGTGACATGGCGGAAGCTACGCGGCTGGCGAACTTCATGCTGAAGTCGGGCACGATTGCGATGCTCGAGGGGCAGAAGGTGGAGAAGCAGACGTTTGCGGCGGATCCTTCGAAGGCGATCAATACGACGGCTCCGGTGGTGGTACTGGTGAATCGCGGGACGGCTGGGCCGGGCGAGCTGGTGGCTGCGGCTCTGCTGGATAACAAGCGCGCCGAAGTAGTGGGCGAGAAGACTTTTGGTGAAGGCGCTCAGCAGAAGACGTTTGAGCTGCCGGATGGTGCGGCGCTGATTCTTTCGGTGGCTAAGTATGAGTCGCCTTCGGGAAAGAAGCTGCAGGATGAGGGCGTGACGCCGGGAGTTCTGGTGGCTTCGAATGTTGACGATAACCTCGGCGGCGATGACGATGCTGGCGATGATAAGGCCTCAACGATTACGCATGAGACCACACAGCCGAAGTCGAGCGTGACGGTGGATGAGCAGCTTACGAAGGCGCTGGATATTTTGAAGGGCAAAGCCGCCTAGCCTGTTGGCCTGTATCAGCATTCCCTCGAGGGCTAAAGCATGCTGATTGTTGTGCACTAGCGGCGTGGCTGAGGCCACGCCCTTTCAAAACAAAAGATGTAATCGGAATTTCGCCGAACGGCGATTTTCGCTTCTGATTCCTGGCACTCTGATCTGCCGCAGTTGTGTGTGTATGCATGCTATTGTGAGAGACCAGTGCCGAGCTTATTTCATCGCGAAACGGCGTCTGCTGAGGTCGAGGTTGAGTCTCGGTGGCGATATCTCTTTCGCCGCGCGCTGATGGGGCCGGAGTATCCGAGTCGCAGGATTGCGCGGCGGGTTACGTTCTACATACTGCTGGGGCTGTCGGCGGTTTTCGGGGCGATGTGTGGGCTGATGCTGGTCTACTCGATCGATCTGCCTCAGATGGAGGACCTGGCGCGGTATCACCCGAATACCACGACGGAGCTGCTGGATATTCACGGCAGGGCGTTTGGGTCGTTTGCGCTGGAGCGGCGGGTGGTAGTGCCGTATTCGGAGTTTTCGCCGGTGCTGCGGCAGGCGATTATTTCAATTGAAGACAAGAGCTTTGAGCGCAACTGGGGGGTGAACCTGGTGCGGGCGGTGGGTGCAGCTTATCGGGATTTGCATGCTCAGGGCAGGGCTCAGGGGGCGTCGACCATTACGATGCAGCTGGCGCGGAATCTGTTTCTGTCGTCGGAGAAGACTTACGGGCGGAAGCTGCAGGAAGTGATTCTGTCGATGCAGATCGAACGGCACTTTACGAAGCAGCAGATCTTTGAGCTGTATGCCAACCAGATCTATCTGGGGCGTGGGACGTATGGGTTCGAGGCGGGATCGCAGTACTACTTCAGCAAACATGCGAAGGATTTGACGTTGCCGGAGGCTGCGCTGCTGGCGGGGTTGCCGAAGGGGCCGGAGTATTATTCGCCGGTGCGGTTTCCGGATCGGGCGCTGCGGCGGCGGAATCTTGTGCTAAGCGAGATGCTGGCGGATGGGAAGATCACGGAGGCTCAGGCTGAGGCGGCGAAGTCTGCTCCATTGGGGTTGCGTCTGGAGTCTCCGCCGAATAGTGTGGCGCCTTATTTTGTAGAAGAGATAAGGCGGCAGCTCGAGAAGGAGTATGGCGTCGAGGAGGTGCATGGGGCGGGGCTGCGGGTTTATACGACGCTCGATCTCGATCTGCAGATGGTGGCGAATAAGGCTGTGCTGGATGGGACGGCTACGTATGAGCGGCGGAAGGGGTGGGTGGGGAATCTGTCGAACGTGGTGCTGGGTGGCGGGGATGTGGAGACTTACAAGCATCCGGATTGGGTACAGTCGCTGGAGAAGGGCAGGTATGTGCACGGGGTGGTGACGGCGGTTGAGGCGAAGAAGGTTACGGTCAAGATAGGCGCGCAGCAGGTTGTGTTGACTCCGGATGATTGGAAGTGGACACAGAATGTGGATGGGGATAGTTTTCTGCGGAATGGCGATGTGGTGTATGTGCGGATTGAAGAGAAGGGCTCGGATGGGGCCTGGCGAGCTTCGCTGCAGCAGGATTCGGGAGCGCAGGCTTCGATGATGGCGGTGGATAATGCCAGCGGTGAGGTGCTGGCGATGGTGGGGGGACGGGATTTTGCGCTGTCGCAGTTCAATCGGGCGACGCAGGCGCAGCGGCAGGTGGGGTCGTCGTTCAAGCCGTATGTGTATACGACCGCGATAGAGGCGGGGGCCAAGCCTACGGACATTATTGTGGATGGGCCGGTGACGTTTCCTACGCCTAGCGGGCCGTATACGCCGCATAACTACGAGCCGAACTATAAGGGCCCGATGACGCTGCTGAATGCGTTTGCCGAGTCACGGAATATTCCGGCGCTGAAGCTGGCGGCGCATGTGGGGATCAGGAAGGTGATCGAGACGGCGCACCGGTTTGGGATCACGAGCGAGATTCCGGCGTTTCTGCCGGTGGCGATCGGGTCGGCTGACATTACGCTGTATGAGCAGGTGGGGGCTTACAGCGTGTTTCCGAATGATGGGATTCGGATTGAACCGCACTATATTCGCAAGGTGACGCAGGCGAATGGGCTGCCGTTCGATCAGGATTCGGTGCAGGTGGATGAGGTGATCTCGGTCGAGACGGCTCGGACGATGATGCAGCTTCTGCAGGCTGTGGTGCGGCAGGGGACTGCGGTGGCGGCTTCGCAGATAAAGCATCCGTTTGGAGGGAAGACCGGGACGACGAATGATTTTACCGATGCATGGTTCATTGGGTTTTCGCCGTCGGTGACTTGCGGGACGTGGATTGGTTATGACGATCGGCAGTCGCTGGGGGAGAAGGAGACGGGGGCTCGCGCGGCTCTGCCGATGTGGATGGATTTTATGAAGGCGGCGATTGCGAATAAGCCGGATGAGACGTTTCCGGCGGAGGGGACTCCGAAGAAGGCGCTGGATTTGCCTTTGAACCGGGGCGTGGCAGCTACTCCGCGGCAGACGCCTGAGGAGGAGGAGCGGGATGCGCCTCCGCCGCCAAAGGCCGGGACGAGTGCTCCGAGTTCGACGGCGCTTCCGGCGGATAGCGCGGATGTGCCTGGCGGTGCGAAGGCTGCGGGTGCAGTGAAGGCTCAGCCGAAGAGTCCGGCTACGGTGGCCAAGCCCGTTGTACCGGTTCCGGCGAAGCGGGTTGTCGTGCCGATGGATGGAGCTACGGCGCCAGCAAAGCCTGCGGATGAGCCGAGGAGTGGGGTTTCGAAGCCACCAGCCGACAAAGAGTGAAGTAACGCTGGGCCTTGCGGACGTCGCGGCCGATTTGTTCGCGGAGGGCTTCGGGTGAAGGGAACAGAAGTTCTGCGCGAAGTCGCTTAAGGAAGGTGAGAGTGAGTGGGGTTTGTTCGGTTAGTTCGATTGGGTGGAAGTTGAGCAGGTGGGATTCGACAGTGAAGGAGTCTGCGCCGAAGGTGGGGCGATTGCCTACGTTGGTGACGGCGTCGAAGGTCTCGGCTGAGGGGCCGTTGCCGATGGTGAGGGTGGTGATGTATACGCCGTTGGCGGGCAGGAGCTCGGTGTAGGGCGCGAGGTTGATGGTGGGGACGGTGTAGCGGGTGCCGTAGCCGCGTCCGGAGGCTGGGGTGGAGTCAATTGCGAAGGGCTGACCGAGTAAGGCGCGGGCGTGGCTGACGTCGCCTGCGGTGATGAGCTGGCGAATGCGGCTGGAGGAGACGGGGCCTCCGCGCAGGGTTCGAGGGGAATAGATGCGGACGGTGAAGCCTAGTTCGCGGCCCAGGGCTTCGAGGCTTTCGATGCCGGCCTCGGCCTGATAGCCGAAGCGGAAGTTTTCGCCTTCGTGCAGTTCCGTGACGTGGAGTGCTTGTTGCAGGACTTCGGTGGCGAAGGCGCGTGCGGTATGGCGAGAGAGCTCTTCGTTGAAGGGAAGGACGAGGACGGCGTCGAGGCCGGTGGTTTCGAGAAGCTCGAGTTTGCGGATGGTGGGAGTGATGAGAGGGAGCGCGACGTTGGGGCGGAGGACTCGCGCGGGGTGGGGATCGAAGGTGATGGCGACTGAGGTTTGGTTGAGTTGGCGGGCGCGGGCGACGACCTCGGCGATGACCCACTGGTGGCCGCGGTGGACTCCGTCGAAGTTGCCGATGGTAGCGATGGAGGGGCCAAAGTTGGCGGGGAGATCTGCGAGCTGGCGATAGATGCGCATCAGGCAATCTCGAAGGTGATCTGCTGGCCATCGTAGGCCAGGCGGATGTGGGGTGGGAGTTCGGCTTCGGTGGCGGCGTGATCGAGGTCGTGGCTCATGTGGGTGAAGAGGGCTCGGCGGGGCTTGAGCTTTTCGACGAAGCCAATGGATTTTTCGAGGTGCGAGTGGCTGAAGTGAGGGTCGCGGCGGAGGGCGTCGAGGATGAGGACGTCGAAATCCTGCAGGAGAGGGATACTTTCTTCGGGGATGTCGCTCATGTCGGTGAGGTAGGCGGCGGTGCCGAAGCGGTAGCCGGTGATCTCCTGGCGGCCGTGAGTCACGGGGATCCGGCGGAAGCAGGCGCCGAAGAGGTCGAAGCCTGCGCCGGGAGTGGGGTCGATGCGGTGGATTGTCGACGCGGGCGCTGGTGGGGTGGCGGTTTTCGGTGCGAAAGGTGTAGTCGAAGACGCGCTCGATGGTGGCGGCGGTGTGGTCGTCGGCGTAGATGGGCAGGTTGCCTTTGTGGTGGAAGCTGAGGGGGCGGAGGTCGTCGAAGCCCATGACGTGGTCGGCGTGGCCGTGGGTGTAGAGGACGGCGTCGACGTGGCGGAGGTTCTCGCGGATGGCCTGGGCGTAGAAGTCGGGGCCGGTGTCGATGAGGACGATGTGGTCGTTGTAGGCGAGACGGATGGAGGGACGGGTGCGGCGGTTACGCGGGTCTCCGGTGGGAGAGACGGCGGAGGTGCAGACCGCGCAGTCGCAGCCGAGCGTCGGGACGCCCATGGAGGTGCCGGTGCCGAGAAAGGTGAGGGTTGCCTCCATCGTTTAGAGCATTTCTCCTGTTACATTCCCTCGGCGGCTAAAGAGGGCGATGAAAATTCTGTTGCGGCGCGGGAAGATTCCCTCAGGGACTAAAGTCCCATTCAATTTTTCTGCATCTACGGCGTGGCTGAAGCCACGCCCCTTCAAAACAACGACCTTGACTAGAGTTTTTGGTGGAAGCCACGTCCTCTAAACGGCGACTTGATAGGAGCTTCCCTTAACGGACGATGCTCGGTCCGGTGGGGTTGGGACGGCCACCGGGGGCCGATCCGGCTTTGGCGGCGGCTGAGCGGGCGAGGGCCTGGGTGATCTCGAGGAAGGCCATGCGGAGTTCGAAGAGGGCGCTTTCGAGGAGGCGGGTCTCGTCGGGGGCGAGATTGCCCGTGGTTTTTTCGGCGAGGACGGCGAGCATGTCGATGCTTTGACGGGCGCCCATGAGGTCGACCTGGGGCTGCTGGCCTTCCTGGGTGGCTCCGCCGAGCTGCATCATGGCGGTGAGGTAGACGGATTGGACGAGCTGGTCGAAGCTCATGGCTGGGGGGTGGTCGGCGCCAGGGTTTGCGGCACGGATGGCGGTGTCGAGGCGGTCGGCCGTCATCTCGTAGGCGCGGCGGGACTGCTCGGTCTGCTCGGCTGTGGGAGCGGGGGGCAGGTCGGGCTCGGGCTCTTCGGCCTGCGGGGGCGCGGCAGGTGGCTCAGAAATTGGCGTGGGAGGAGGCGGGGGCGCGGCTGCGGCGGGTTCGCGGGTTTCTTTCTCGGGGGATGGGTCGGCGTCGGGGCGGGGCTCGCCGTCGAGGGTGAACTTGCGGCGATCTGTGATGACGAAGGGCTTGTTCTTTTCAGACATGATTAGGCTCTTTCGGAAGATTCAGATGCTGGTGATTGCCCTGGGGCTTCAGAGGGCGAAAAAGGGATAGCGATGGGTATCGCGACGCCACCAGGGTAGGTGAGCGGAAGGCCGCGGTCCAAGGCTTCGCGTCGCGCGTAGCCTAGTGCGAGCTGCACGGGATTTGATGGAAGCGGGATGGAGGCGGTGCTAGTTAGTTCGCCGATTTGCTTGCCTTCGGCTTCGAGCATCGATCCGGCGGGGGGTAGATCTCCTTCGAGGCGGAAGGCTCCGAAGGTGCGGTGTACGTTGCCGCGGGAACGGATGCGCTCGACGATCTCCTGGCCGAGGTAGCAGCCCTTGGCGAAGTGCAGGGCACGGGTTTGGGCGGTCTCCTGAGGGAGGTCGCGGTCGCGGATGTCTTTGCCGTAGAGCGGGGTGCCTTCGAGGATTCGGAGGTAGTCGAGGCTTTCCGGGTCGGCGACGACGGCTCCTGCAGTGAGCAGGGCTTGTGAGAGGGTGGTGATAGTTGCAGCATCGGCCCAGAGCTCGAAACGCGGGATGAGTGGGCTGTGAGCGTGGATGATGGTGATGGGGGTGGAGTTCCACTCTGAGGTCTGGAGGTCGAGGGGAGGGAGATGCTCGACGGTCAGGCCTAGCTTCACCAGGAGAGATGCGGCTTGGGGGCCTGCAATGGAGAGGCCGGAGCGCGTGGCGGAGACGTCGGCTAGCTCTACGTCGTCCATGATGATGAAGCGGTCCAGGAGGGCCATGAGGCCGGGGAGTCGTGCGGTGGCGGTCTCGAGGAGGAGGGCGTCGGGTGTGGCGAAGATGTAGGCGTCGCCCTGGATGCGGCCTTGCACGCTGAGAACGAAATTGTAGGAGCCCTTGCCGGGTTTCAGATCCTGGATGGAGTTGGTGACCATGCCGTTGAGCCAGCGGACTCGGTCTTCGCCGGTGGCGCGGATCCAGCCGGTCTCGCTGAGGGGCGAGATTGCCGCTTTGTGGAGGAGGGCGGCGAGTGAGGCTGCTGGGCTGGCGGTTTCGGGATGGGCAGTAGGGGCCATGGTGGGCGATAACGTGAAACTCTGCGTACACTTGATTATAGCGGTCGATTGAGAGGTATATGTTGCAGCGAAGAGTTTGGAGCGGGGGCTGGATTGCGGGGGCCGTGTTGTTGGTCGGTCTGGCACAGGTGGGTTTTGCGGGGACGCAGGATGGTGTGCAGACCTCGGCTGATGCGTCGAGCGAGACGCGGATGACGAAGGACCAGGCTAAGGATCTCTTTCGGTCAGTGGATGAGATTCTTGGCTTTGTGAGCAGCGATACGAAGTTGCCTATCGAACACAGCGTGAAGCGGAAGCTGATATCGCGGGATGAGGTTAATCGTTATCTCAAGACGAAGTTCGATGAGGATGAGAGCGCGAAGCGGATGGAGCGCTCCGAGATTGTGCTGAAGAAGTTTGGTCTGCTGGACCGGGATTTTCATCTGCGGCCGTTTCTTCTTGCTCTGCTGACGGAGCAGATTGCGGGCTTCTATGACAACAAGACGAAGACGGTGAATCTGCTGGACTGGATTAAGCCGGAGGAGCAGAAGCCGGTGCTGGCGCATGAGCTGACGCATGCGTTGCAGGATCAGAAGGTGGGGCTGACGAAGTGGTCAGATGTGAGTTTGACGGGGATATCGCACACGGTGGAGGAGGATAACAAGCATCTGCAGGTGGATGAGGCGGAGACGGCTCGCGAGGCTGTGGCTGAGGGGCAGGCGATGGCGGTGTTTATCGACTACACGCTGCGGTCGACGGGGAAGACGATTGCGGATGCTCCGGAACTTGCGGAGAAGATGAAGGATTCGGTGGCGGATAATAGCGGGTCGCCGGTGATGGCGAGGGCTCCCCTGCTACTGCAGGAGTCGCTGCTGTTTCCTTATAGCGAGGGGTTGGGGTTTGAGCAGGCGATTCTGGTGAAGGCCGGCAAAGAAGCGGCGTTTGCGGGTGTGCTGGCAAATCCTCCGTCGTCGAGCTTCGAGATTATGCATCCGGCGGCTTATATGCGGCACACGCCGGTTCCCTTGCTGAGTTTGCCTGATATTCATCCGCTGATTGATGCGGAGTACACGCCGTATGACCTGGGTGTGATGGGCGAGTTGGATGTGCGGATTCTGGCGGAACTGTTTGGTGGGCGCGAGATCGCGGATGCGCTGGCTCCGGCGTGGAATGGTGGCGTGTATTACGCGGCGCAACGCAAATCGGCTGTGACGGACGCACAGAAGGAGTCCACGGCTTCGATTGGGTTGTTGTATAGCTCGCGGTGGAAGAATGCAGATTCGGCGCGGACTTTTTTGCGGATCTATTCGGCGCAGATTCCTCGGAAGTACTCGGGGGTGGTGCGGCGGTCGAAGGATGAATTGGACGATAGCGAGCAGGTGTATTCGACCAATGAGGGTGATGTGTATCTTTCGATCTCGGGCGCTGGGGTTTTTGTCAGCGAAGGGTTTGATCTGGCGCTGGCGCGAAAGTTGCGTGATCGGATTCAGAGTGTGCAGTCGGATGCGCCGCTGCAGGTTGCGGGAGAGACAGGGTTGCATGAGCCTGCGTTGACGATGGCACATGCACTTTCGTCGTTCGGCGTGATGAAGGCTGGCGGCATTGGACGATATACTTCTGAAGGACACACCACAGCGATGGGGCCGGATCACGTCCGGTAGAGGAGCGGAGTAATTTTGAGCAAGGCAGAGATTGGAATTATCGGCGGCAGCGGTTTGTATGCCATGCCGGGACTTACCGGAGTGCGTGAAGAGCGCGTGGAGACGCCGTTTGGGGATCCCTCCGATGCATTTATTCTGGGCGAGCTTGAAGGGCGTCAGGTTGCGTTTCTGGCGCGGCATGGGCGCGGTCACAAGCTGCTGCCGACAGAGTTGAACTTTCGCGCCAATATCTATGCGATGAAGGCGTTGGGGGTGGAGCGGATTCTGTCGGTGTCTGCGGTGGGCTCGCTGAAGGAAGAGCATAAGCCGACGGATTTTGTGATGCCGGATCAGTTTATTGACCGCACGTTTGCGCGTACGTCGACGTTCTTTGGTGATGGCGTTGTGGCGCACGTGGGTTTTGGTGATCCGGTGTGTGCGACGGTGGCGTCGGTGTTTGAGAAGGCGTGTGCTTCGGTCGGCGTCGTTGGGAAGAACGGCGGGACCTACGTTTGTATGGAAGGCCCGCAGTTTTCGACGCGCGCGGAGTCGAATCTTTATCGCAGCTGGGGTGCGGACGTGATCGGGATGACGAATCTGCAGGAGGCGAAGCTGGCTCGCGAGGCCGAGATTTGCTATGCCACGATGGCGATGGTCACCGACTACGATTGCTGGCGCGAAGGCCATGACGACGTGACGGTCGATCAGATTGTGGCTGTGATGCACCAGAACTCGGAGAACGCGGCGAAGGTTGTGAAGGCGGCAGTGGCTGCTATGCCGAAGGGCGAGAGGAGCTGTGCGTGCGCTAGTGCGCTGAAGTACGCGATTCTGACTGATCGTAAGGCGATTCCAGCGGAGACGCGGCAGAAGCTGGCGCTGCTGCTGGGGAAGTATTTGTAAGGTTTCGCTCGGGCAGTGGCGATGCCGCTTTGGAGCGGTGTTGCTTTCAAGTTAGATTTACTTATTCATTCAAAAAGGAACTCATGTCAATTCTTGTCGTTGGATCGGTAGCGTTCGATAGCATTCAGACTCCGCACGGTGCGGTGGATCATTGCCTGGGTGGGGCTGCGACTCATTTCGCTCTTGCGGCCAGCTACTTTACGCCGGTGCGCGTGATTGCCGTGGTGGGCAAGGACTTTACGGCGGAGCACGAGGCGGTGCTGACTCGGCGTGGAATTGATACGCGCGGGCTCGAGCGGGCGGATGGGCTTAGCTTCCACTGGACGGGATCGTATGTGAACAGTCTGAACGAGGCGCAGACGCTGGGTACGGATTTGAATGTGTTTGCGAACTTCGAGCCGAAGATTCCTGATGCTTACAAAGACAGTGAGTATCTTTTTCTGGCGAACATCGATCCGGTGTTGCAGGCGCGGGTTCGCAGCCAGATGCCGAATGTAAAGATGGTGTGCGGCGACACGATGAATTATTGGATTGCCGACCATGCTGCGAATCTGGCCAAGGTGCTGCGCGAGTTGGATGTGCTGTTGATTAATGATGCCGAGGCGCGGATGCTGGCGGGAGAGAAGAATCTTGTGCTGGCGGCGAAGAAGGTTCTGGAGATGGGGCCGAAGACGCTGGTGGTGAAGCATGGCGAGTATGGTGCGACATCGTTCTTTGGCGACCGGTCGTTTGGTGACGGCATCAGGGCATCGCATCCTTTCCGTGCGCCGGCACTGCCACTGGCTGAGGTGGTTGATCCGACGGGGGCGGGTGATTCGTTTGCGGGTGGGTTCTATGGATATCTTGCGTCGCAGCCGGAGTTGACGCCTGCGGTCTTTCGTACGGCGATGTTTTATGGTGGCGTGATGGGCTCGTTTGCGGTTGAGCGGTTCGGGACCGAGCGTTTGCAGGGCGTGACTCGGGAAGAGATAGACGCGCGGTTCAAGCTGTTTATGGAGATTTCGCACCTTGACACGACGCGGGCGTAGATCGGGTCCGCTTGCTCCGGTTGTTGAGGGAAGCGGTGATGTGGTGCGGCCAGCTACGCGGGATGAGACACGTCCTGTAGCGCTGGCCGCTGTTGTTGTGGGCTTTGTTGCACTGATTGTTAGCTTTCTGCGCGGGTATGTGTTGCTGTATGGGGATGCGGTCGCGCACCTGGGGATTGCGCGACGGATTCTGGATTCGCGGAATCCGGGGTTGTCGCAGCTTGGCGGAGTGTGGCTTCCGCTGCCGCATCTGCTGATGGTGCCGTTCGTGCAGAAGATGGAGTGGTGGCAGAACGGGCTGGCGGGTGCGTGGCCGTCGTTGCTCTTTTATGTGGCCGGTGTTGCTGGACTATACCGGCTGGCGCGACGCATGATGACGCCGAAGTCGGCGCTTGCTGCGACGTTGTTTTTTGGGTTGAATCCAAATCTGCTTTATCTCTCGACGACGGCGATGACCGAGCCGTTGTTTCTTGCACTTCTGATCTGGCTGACGCTGCTGACGATCGAATGTGTGGATGCGATTCATCGTGGGAAGACTGGTTTCGTTGCGCGGCGGATGATTCTGATTGGACCGTTTATCCTGGCGGCGGTCTTTACGCGATACGACGGGTGGGTGCTTGGCGCCGTTGTGTGGTGCGTGGTGGCGTGGGAGCTCAGACGCAAACGCGATGTGTGGCGTGCCGTGGCTCCGTTTTTCGTGGTTTTTACGGTGCTAACGGTGGCTGGTCCTCTGAGCTGGCTTGCGTATAACCAGCACTTCTTTCATGATGCGCTCGACTTCATGCGTGGGCCTTATTCGGCTGGGGCGATTGAGAGGAAGACGACACCGCCGGGTGCGGGGCATTATCGCGGATGGCATAACCCTGTCTGGGCGCTGATTTTGTATATGCGTACGGCGCAGCTGGATGCTGCGGCCTGGGAGATTGGGTTTGCCGTGATGGCCGCGGCTCTGGCGGGATCAGTGCTTGCGATTCGGCGTGGGTTCAGGCAAGTGGTGATTTTTCTTTGGCTGCCGCTGCCGTTCTATGTGTACTCGGTTGCGTTTGGATCGGTGCCGATTTTTATTCCGCCGCTTTGGCCGCACTCGTACTACAACTCGCGTTATGGGACGGAGCTGCTGCCGGCGCTTGCTGTGTTCCTGTTCTTTGCGGTGGCCTGGCTGGAGCAGCGATGGGGTGCTTCGCAGCCTTTGAAGTCGCGGCTGATGCATCCGATTGCCCTCGCGCTGATTGCGGCTAATACGATTGCGATGATGTATCGTGTGCCTCTTGTTTTGAAGGAGGCACAGGTGAACTCGACGACGCGGGTGGCGTTTGAGGCGGCGCTGGTGCGGGAGCTCAAGAGCTTTCCGGCGGGAGTTCCGATTTTGATGTATGTCTCCGATCATGTGGGTGCGCTACAACAGGCGGGCATTCCGTTGAAGCAGACATGGAATGAGAATGATTACGACAGCTGGATGGCGGCGCTGGCCGATCCCGCGGGACGGGCTGCGTATGTGATTGCGATGACGGGCGATGCGGTCTCAAAGGCTGTGGCGGAACGGCCTCAGGGGCTTACTGAGCTGACAGTGCTTTGCACGACGGGGCAATCGTGTGCACGGATCTATCGGTCGGATCGGTTTGCTCTTCCGCCGGGGGCGCCGTAGCCTCAGTGCTCCCTATATTGGCTTGATGCGTCCGTCGATAGAGTCCGCGCATGATGGGCATACGGTGCTACTATCCACCCAGACTTATGTTGATTCCGTCATCATTTCATTTCAGTCAGATTGATCAGGAACTGCTCTCCAAAGGTACGGCGGCGCGGCTTCTTACCGCGTGCCTGCTGGGCGGGATCATCGGCCTTGAACGGGAGCGGAGGCACAAGGCGTCGGGGCTGCGCACGAACATGCTGCTGTGCCTGGGGTGCGCCTTCTTCACGTTGCTTTCGGCGGTTCTGGCGGGAGAGGGGAATCCTGACAAGGGGCGGGTTGCGTCGAATATTGTGCAGGGGATCGGCTTTCTGGGCGCGGGGCTGATTCTTCACACACGTGATCGCGTGGTTGGGCTTACGAGTGCGGCCACTGTCTTTGTGATTGCATCGATCGGGATGGCGTGTGGCGCGGGCTTGTACATCGAGGCGGTTCTGGCGACGCTGATTACGCTGATTTCGCTGACTTTCATTGGCCATCTTGAGGGGATCATTGGTTGGCAGCGCTATCCGCTGATCTATGAGGTTCGCGGAACGAATCAGAACAAGATGTATGTGGCGATCCTGAGCGTTATGGATCGGGCGGGCGAGCGGTTGAACATCATTGAACGGGATACCGTGGCGGCGATGGAGAGGCTGACCTTTGTTGTGAAGGGGAATGCAAAGATGCATGCACAACTCCTCGCAGATCTGCGGGCCAGCGATGAGGCTGATCAAGTCCTCGCATTTCGTGATGTTGAGGCAGAATAAGAACATCATGATTCCTTTTGTGAAGGCACACGCCTGCGGCAACGACTTTCTGATTATTGAAGAACATCTGGCGGGGCGGCGTCATGCTGAGCTGGCACGTAAGCTCTGCTCGCGGAACACAAGTGTTGGGGCGGATGGTATCGAGTTTCTTGAGCGCAGACCGAACGGCGAATTTTTCCTGCGCCTCTTTAATGCGGACGGTAGTGAAGCGGAGTTGTCCGGCAACGGGACTCGCTGTGTAGCCGCATGGCTTGCGAGTAGTGAAGCCTTGGATGAGGTGGCTCTCGGCACGCATGGCGGGGTTCGCACATGCCGTGTCGTCGAGGTGGCGGATCCGTTGTATCTGATTGAGAGCGGGATGGGTGTGCCGCGTGTAATGCCGCGAACGATTGAGCTTCCGGGTGTCGGCAATGTGGTGGGAGCCATGGTCAATGTGGGCAATCCGCACTTTGTTCTGTTTGTCGATGCGGAGGATTTTGGTGCGCACGGGCTTCGATGGCAGGAGCTCGGGGCGCGCATCAGCACCAGTCCGCTGTTTCCGCATGGAACGAATGTGGAGTTTGTTCGATTGCTTGGCGAGAATGAGATTGCGTTTCGCATCTATGAGCGTGGGTGTGGGCCCACAACTTCGTCGGGCACGGGAACGTGTGCGTCTTCTGCAGCGGCGATGGCACTACGCGGAGTTGCGCGAGAGCTGACTGCCAATGCTGAAGGTGGTGCGCAGCGTACGGTGTGGCCCTCTGCTGATGCCGCGATGCTGCTGACTGGACCGGCGGAGATCATCTGCCGTGGCGAGGTTGCTGGACTGTGAGTTCGAGGAATGCACCTGTGAAGCCTGCGGCTCTGCGACCCGGCGCGACCCTGGCTGTGCTATCGCCGGCAAGTACACCGAAGCCTGAACTGGTCCAGCGTGGGCTCGAACACCTGCAGGCGTTGGGGTATAGGACGCTATTAAGTCCGCATGCTCTGGATAGTGGCCCGCTGTACTACGCTGGGCGGCTAGAGGATCGACTTGCTGACCTGCATGCTGCCTTCGCGGACCCGGCGATTGATGGAATCATCTGCACGCGTGGAGGCTGGGGTTCGGCGGAGCTGCTGCCCTATCTGGATGCAGAGCTGATTCGTGCGAATCCTAAGGCGTTTATCGGATACAGCGACCACACCTCGCTGCACTGTTGGCTGGAGAATGAGGCTAATCTGATCAGCTTCTATGGACCTATGGTTGCGGCGGATTTTTCGCGTGACGATGGTGTGGATGGGGCGAGTTGGCAGCATGTTTTTTGCAGCGATGACTTGTGGTCGATCGGTGCTGCTGGCGGGTTGCATGTGCTTCGTCCTGGCGTTGCGGAGGGCAGGCTTCGCGGCGGGTGCATTTCGATTTATGCGGAGGCACTGGGTACTCCTTATGCTCCGCAGGTGGGCACAGAAACCATTCTTTTCCTTGAAGATATTGGGACAAAGCCCTACCAGTGGGACAGGTTACTGTTGCACCTTCGATATGCAGGCCGGTTGGAGGGCGTAAAGGGAATTGTCTTCGGCGATATGCGTCAGTGCGTCACGATGGAAGAGCAGGAGTATCTGGAGGGCGCGATTCTGCATGCGCTTCGTGATTTTGACGGCCCGGTGGCGATTGGGCTTCGTTCCGGACACGTGGACAAGCGAAATATCACGCTGCCGCTTGGTATTTCTGTCAGACTTGATCTGGCGGATGGAGAAAATTCGCAGATGCAATTTATCGAAGCAGCTGTTACGGTTTAATCTTCCCTGACGATTCATGCAAAGTCCTAAACACATCCATTTAATCGGTATCTGCGGTACGGCTATGGCTTCGCTGGCAGGCATGTTGCAGATGCAGGGCCATTACATTACCGGCTCGGATGCTGCAGCTTATCCGCCGATGAGCGATCTGCTGCGCGGGCTGGGGATTCCGATTTATGAGCCGTACGCGGAGTGCAACCTGGAGCCGCGGCCGGATCTGGTGGTGGTCGGTAACGCTATCTCGCGCGGCAATGTGGAGTTGGAGTATGTGCTGGATGCGCGGATTCCGTTCTGTTCGATGGCTGCGATTCTGCATGACGAGTTTTTGCTGGGGCGTGAGTCGCTGGTGGTGGCGGGTACGCATGGGAAGACGACGACGACGAGTATGCTGGCCTGGATCTATGAGGTGGCCTCGTGGAGGGATGCTGCGCTCGCTCCGTCGTTCCTGATCGGTGGCGTGGCGGAGAACTTCGCGACCAGCTTTATGGTGCGGCCAACACGGCCGTTTTTGCTGGAGGGTGATGAGTACGATACAGCGTTCTTCGATAAGGGGCCGAAGTTCCTGCACTACTTTCCAGATGCGGCGATTCTGACGCATGTGGAGTTTGATCACGCCGATATCTACGCTGACCTTTCTGCCGTAAAGACTGCGTTCAAACGGTTTGTGAATCTGGTTCCGCGGCGCGGACGCATCGTTGCCTTCGATGGAAGCGAGAACGTTAGCGAATGCGTTGCGCGGGCGTTTTGTGCGGTGGAGCGGTATGGATTCGGTGAACAGTCGCATTGGCGCGCTACGAATCTTCGTCATGATGGGCCGTTGACGCGATGGACGCTTCTGCGCTGCGGGGAGCCATTCGCCGAACTGAGTCTGCCGATGGCCGGCGAGCACAATGCTCTGAACGCTACGGCTGCGGCAGCGCTTGCGGCTGGGCAGGGTATTCCAATTGAGGCCATTGCTGAGGCGCTCGCAACGTTCAAGAGCGTCAAACGCAGGCTTGAGGTGCGAGCGGTGGTGGGTGGCGTGACGATCATCGATGACTTTGCGCACCATCCGACGGCGATTCGAGAGACGCTACGAGCCTTGCGGGAGCGCTATCCGGGGCAGCGGTTGCTGGCAGTGCTTGAGCCTCGATCGAATACGTTGCGACGGAATGTGTTTGAGACGGCGTTGGTGGATAGTCTTGGGTTGGCTGACCGGGTGGTTCTGGCTTCGGTGTTCAAGTCGGAGAGCATCCCAGCGCATGAGAGGTTGGTTCCGGAGCATGTTGTTACGGCTTTGAACGAGCGGGGTGTTCCTGCTTCGGTTCATACCGATGCGGATGCGATCGTTGCGGCTATTGCGCCGGAGTTGCGTGATGGCGATGTTGTGGCGATCCTTTCGAACGGAGGGATTTGGCGGAATCTATCAGAAGCTTCCGCGAGCTATCTCGGATTCGATCGTTTTGCGTGCGGGGCGTACGCTGCAGCCCAGAGGAAGTGTGTAGAGGTACGTTATTCTGAGAAGCGGTATGTTTGCGACGTTTAAGATGCTGTTTGTGTATCTGGCTCTGGGGCTTTTGGCCGGGGTGGTGGGGATTCCCTATACGCTGGTGGTAGGGGATATCAGCCTGCTGTATAGGGTGGCCATGTGGATTGCCAATGCCGGGGTGCGGGCTGCGGGGATTCGGGTAGAGGTTACGGGGTTGGAGCATGTTCCGGGGGATAGGCCGAGCATCTACATGTGCAACCATGTGTCGAACCTTGATCCTCCGGTATTGCTGCCGATGTTGCCGGGGCGGAGTTCGGTGCTGCTGAAGAAGGAGCTGATGAACATTCCCATCCTCGGGCGGGCGATGCGGATGGGGCAGTTTGTGCCGGTGGAACGCGGAGGAAGTCGGGACGCAGCACAGGCGAGTGTTATTGCCGCTGGCGATGCGCTGAAGTCGGGGCTGCATATTCTGGTGTTTCCTGAGGGGACTCGGTCGCGGGATGGGAGACTGATGACGTTCAAGAAGGGGCCTTTCTATCTGGCGCAGCAGACGAAGGCTCCGATTGTTCCGATTGCGATCTCTGGCACGGAAACGATGATGCATAAGGGCAGTGTTGCGATTACGCCTGGAGTGGCGCGGGTGCAGCTGCTGCCTGTCGTTGAGCCTGCGGATTATGCGACTCGTGAGGATTTGCTGCGAGCGGTTCGGCAGGCTATTGCTGAGGCTCTGCCGGAGGAGATGAAGCCGATGGATTTTGAAAAGGCTATTTGACGATCGCGTTGTAGCCGTCGGAGAGGAGTCTTTGGCGCATGGCCTCCGCGTCTTTCTTGCTGGCTAGCGGGCCTATCTGGATGTGCAGGAGCTTGTCCTGAGGCTCGTGGCGGACGACTACGCTGTAGCCTCGGCGCTTGAGAGCGTTGACGAGAGTGTCGGCGTCTTCCTGATGCGAGACGGCGGCTACCTGGACTAATGCCGGGGGGCCGGCTGGGGTGGTGGTGGCTGCGGGTACGGGCTCGGGCTTTGCGGGTTCGGGGGTGGGTGCTGCGGGCTTTGCGAGGGGTTGGGTTACTTGCTGGATTGCCGGAGTCGGGGCGGGGGTTGCGTCGTCGTCGCGGATGGCTCTACGGGTGGGTTGTGGGGCGGCGCTTCCGGGGGCGGGTTTGGCGCTGCCGTTGGCGGCGAGGGTCGACGATGTGTCTGCTATGGGTGCTGCGACTTGTAAGGTGGTGCGGCGACCCATCGTGTAGCCGAAGCCGAAGAAGATGGCGCAGAGGAGAGCGAGGAGGAAGAAGATGCCGAGGATGGTGGCGGTGTTAAGGGAGATCTCGCGTTCGCCTGTGGTCTCCTGGTAGTCCTGGAGATCGGTTTCGTCGTTGTAGCGGCTGTTCACGGATCGTTCCTTCTTCTCTTTCTTCCCTTGGTTTATTTGCGGAGGGGAAAGATTCCCTCAGGGGCTAAAGCCCCCGTTTCTTTCGCCTGTTATGGCGCGGCTAAAGCCGCGCCCTTTCAAAACGACAACTGCCTCTCAGATTCTTGAAGCCGCGTCCCTTTCGAGGCGGCTGCGCTGCCGATCCGTTGTCCGCCTACTTGTCTGCGGAGTCCTTCGTCAGTGTTTTATTCAACAGGTTCATGAGCTCCATTGGAAGAGGGAAGACGATGGTCGTATTCTTCTCGACACCTATCTCGGTGAGGGTCTGGAGGTAGCGGAGCTGGAGGGTCATGGGCTGGGTGGCCATGAGCGCAGCGGCGTCGACCAATTTGGCAGCGGCGTTGAACTCGCCTTCGGCGTGGATGATCTTGGCGCGGGCTTCGCGCTCGGCTTCGGCTTGCTTGGCCATGGCGCGGAGCATGGACTCGGGCATGTCGACCTGCTTGACCTCGACGGAGACGACTTTTACGCCGAAGGGGGCGGTGTGGCCGTCGATGATGGTCTGGATGCGCTGGTTGAGGGTCTCGCGATGGGCGAGGAGTTCATCCAGATTGACCTCGCCGAGGACGGAGCGGAGGGTGGTCTGGGCGAACTGGGAGGTCTGGTAGATGTAGTTCGTGACCTCGATGACGGCCCGGGTGGGGTCGATGACGCGGAGGGTGATGACGGCGTTGACCTTGAGGGTGACGTTGTCGCGGGTGATGACGTCCTGTGGCGGGACCTCCATGGCTTCCTGCCGGAGGGAGACGCGGACGATCTGGTCGAGCGGGCGGAAGACGAGGATGACGCCGGGACCTTTGGCGGGCGAGATGCGGCCGAGGCGGAAGATGACGCCACGCTCGTATTCCTTGAGGATCTTGATGGAGTTGATGATGTAAAGGACGATGATGGCGACGACGATGAGTGATGGGAGCGACATGGGTTGGATAACCTCGACCGTGCGATTGTAACGGAGTGGCGACCGCGGATCAGTGCGGATGAGCGCGGAGTTCTGCGGAGGCTTGTAGGATGGGGAGGATTTGTTGTTTGCGGGGTTTCCTCTTCTGGTTGGTATGGTTGCGGAGGTTTTCGAGGAGTTGGCGTATGACGCTCGGGGGCGCTCGGGTTTGGTCGAATTCGGCTTGGGGGGCGAGGAGGCCTTGTTCGGGGTCGGTGGTGATCTCTTCGATGCTTGCGGCGGAGTTCGTCGGTTTGTTTGGGGTTTTGGCGCGGGAGGTTGGTGCTGGCGATTTGTAGGCCGTAGAGGAGGAGGCCGGCGCGGCGGGGGTCGATCTCGTTGCGGGCGATGCGGCGGAGGATCTCGCCGATGGAGAGCTGGATGGAGGCGCGGTCTTCGGGCATGGGGAGGTCGAAGAGGGCGGTGCGGGTTTGGCGCTGGCGCGGGTCTTGGACCGGGCGGCGGGTGGTGTGGTGGTAGTAGCAGAGGTCTTCCTGGCGCAGGCATGGGCTGCCGCAGCGGTGGCCGTCGGTGAAGATGTGGCGGCATTGGTAGCGTTTCGGCTCGTTCATTGTTGTACTCCCCCTGGTGGGCTTTTGGTCCTAAAGTCTTCGAAATGAAGTGGGTTAGGTCTGGACTTATCCTTTTGGGTTAAATGCGAAGAGCCCTCGGCTTTGGCCGAGGCTCTCTTTTTGTGTCTATTTCTATTGTAGCGGGTGGAGGGTAATTAATAGGCCATGGGGATGTGCTTTAATTGCAAGAGATAAGTGGTTTGGGGACTTGACAAGATTTTGCCCGGGAGGGGAGGGCAGTACCCCAGGGACAAAAGCCGCTTTTTCTGCAGACTTGGGTAGAGCCCAAGGCTGAAGCCTTGGGTTACCCAGAGGCAACGGCACTGCGACTTCCGGTGCAACTGCAGGAGGACAACTGCGAGAACAACGGCAGAAGAACCCCTTCGAGGAGACAACTGCAAAGCAACTGCAAAAGCAACTGCAAGAGTAACTGCAAGAGCAACTGCATGACCAGCTGAGAAGTAAAGAATTCTCCGCTCCACTCTCCGTTGGGTAGCTAGTAGCGGAGGTAGAAGCCGAAGCCTGGTTGGATCGTCCAGCTGCGCTGCTGGGTGGTCAGGTAGTTCTGGTAGAAGTCCGGGGCTAGGAAGAAGGTCTGGCGGAACTGAGCGCGCAGGCCGAAGTGGGGGGAGATTACGGAGCGTTCGACTCCCAGGGCGTAGTAGGCGGTTCCGGCTCCCTGTTGCGGGAGGCCCTGGCCGCCGCCAGCGGTGGGGTGGAAGACGGTGACTCCGCCACCTACACCGAAGAAGGGCTGGAGGCCGTGGATGAGGTGCGGGGGGTGGGCTACGTAGCCTAGGGAGTACTCGGAGGCGTTGTTCTGGGCTCCGCCGATGATGTATTGGGCTGGGGGTGAGGAGTTGGTGAAGTCCTGGGTGTAACGGGCGTAGCTGTAGTTGAGCTGGAAGCCGATCCAAGGGGACTTGGTGTAGCCGAGCTCGACGAGGGCGCCGAAGGTGTTGCTGGATCTATGGTCGACCGTGACGCCCTGGTAGTTGGTTCCGGAGACGTCCTTGGTGAACTGGCCGGTGCCGTTGATGCCGAGGTCGAAGCGCGAGAGCACGCGGTCGAGGGACGTTTCGGTTTGGGCCTGGGCGTGCGCCTTGCCGGTTGATCCTGCCAGCGCTGCGAGGAGACAAAAAAGGACGGTCCGGACAGTGGACGGGCGAGACGGATTCAACATCAAGACGAAGCTCCCTGGGGCAAGAAAGTGTGGCTCTTCCAGTCTACTCCGGGAGGGCAGTGGATGCGGAATCGACTGCGGATTCGCATGGAAGAACGCGGATTTAAAGACAAAAAGGCTTAACACAGATTTGCACCGATGACACCGATGGGAGGTGCCGAAGCGGATTCTTATGGGATGACAGGCGAGAAAGGCAAGTGCAACTGCAGAAGCAGGTCCCCCTTCGGCTTCGCTCAGGGCAGGCTCTGCGGGGATGGCAACCAAAAAAGCAACTGCAAGGGCAACTGCGACTGCGCTGCAACCGATGGTGTTAGTGGTAAATGGCGTTGGGGGCGGGTTCGACGAGGAGGGTTAGGCCGTCGATGCTGCTAACGCGGACGGTGGAACCGATGGCGAGGGTGCTTTGGTCTTGCAGGCGGGCGCGCCAGATTTCGCCGCGGATTTCGACCTGGCCGGTGGGGGCTAGCGGCGTGCGGGCGAGGGCGATGGCTCCAATCATGGCCTGGGGGCCGATGAGGACTTTACTGCGGCGGGCTTTGAGGGCGATCCATGCGAGGCCGAAGGTGATGCTGCCGAAGCCCAGACCGGCGGCGACGGCGGTGGCGGGGTGGACGCGGAGTTCGGGGATGGGAGAGTCGACCAGCGTCATGAGGCCGAAGATGAGGCAGACGATGCCGGCGAGGCCGAGTGCTCCGTGGCTGGTGAATTTGGCTTCGAGAATGATGAGGATCAGAGCGGCAAGCAGGAGTGCGACCGCGGTGTGGCGGACGGGGAGGAGATTGAGGCCGAAGAGGGCGAGCAGGACGAAGAGGGTGCCGAGGGAGCCGGGGACTACGGTTCCGGGGACGTTGAATTCGAGGTAGATGAGGAGGCCGCCGATGACGAGGAGGAGGACGGCGATGTTGGGGTTGGTGAGCTGGCTGAGGAGGCGCTCGCGGCGTGAGGGCGGGACAGTGAGGATGGTGGCGTTGCGGAGGTTGAGGGTTTCGGTGGTGCCGTTGAAGCGGGTGATGGTGCGGCCGTCGAGGGCGGCGAGGAGGGTGGCGTCGTCGGGGGAGTCGAGGTCGATGAGGTGGAGCTTGAGGGCTTCGGCGTCGCTATAGGACTTGGAGTTGCGGACGGCGTCTTCGGCGGCCTGGGTGTTGCGGTGGCGGCGGTCGGTGAAGGAGCGAAGGAAGGCTGCGGCGTCGTTCTCGATTTTTTGCTTGAGGACGGGGTCCATGGTGGTGCCTTCGACGATGGGGTGGGCTGCTCCGGCGTTGGTGCCGGGGGCCATGGCGGCGATGTCGGCGGACTCGAGGAGGAAGAAGCCGGCGGAACCGGCTCGGCTGCCGGAGGGGGAGATGTAGAGGATGACGGGGACGGGGGAGTTTTCGATGGCCTGCACCATGACGCGGGTGGAGTCGAGTAGGCCACCGGGGGTTCCGAGGGAGATGAGGACGGCGGCGGCTCGGATGCGGGCGGCTTGGTCCAGGCCGCGTTGAAGGTAGTCGGCGGTGATGGGCTGGATGGTGTCGTGGATGGTTAGTTTGAGGACTACGGGTTGGGGGGATTGGGCGCGGAGGGGGATAGTAAGGAGGAGGGTGAGGGAAGGATATGGTAACCTTGACATCTGGGAGAGGGCGTTGCGGCGCTTGGGTCGAAACTGGCCTTGGGGGTCGTCTTCGCTGCGCTCAGAATGACAGTTGTTGGGGGGCGGGCTGTTGTGAAGGGGCGGGTTGCTGTGGGGGGTCATGGGAGGGTTTGTCCTCGGGATTGAAGGGCTTGCTTCATGCCCTGGGCTGCGGTGTTGTTGGGTTCTAGGTGGAGGGCGTTGCTGACGCTGGAGGCGGAGCCGGCTAGCTGGTTCGCTTGAAGGTCGAGGCGGGCCAGGACGAGGTAGGCGGCGGCGTTGGGTTTGAGCTTGAGGGAAGTGTTGGCTTCGGCTCGGGCCTGGGTTGGGTCGCCGCTTTGTTCGCGGACCTGGGCGAGACCGGCGTGGGCGGTAGAGGTCGAGATGGCGTTGGTGGGGTCGGCGGCGAGGGCGGCCTGGAATTGCTGCTCGGCTTCGGCGATGAGGCCCTGGGCGAGGTAGTCGTGGCCTAGCTGGGTGTACTGGGTGGCTTGCTCGGCTGGAGAGAGGGTGGCCATACGCATGGCGCGCACCTGGTCGAGCTGGAAGGCGGCCTGGCGGAAGGAGGCTTCGGAGTAGGTGCGGCGGATGCGCTCCAGGGGCTCGAAGTTGGTATCGGTTGCGGGGGCGCCGGGTGCTTTTGCTGCGGCGGGTACGGGCTTGCCGTAGGCTATGCGGGCTTTGAGCTCGGTGGCTTCAGCTGTCGGTAGGGCGGAGCTTGAGGGTCTGGTCGACTTCGCGTTGGGCTCCGGCGAGGTCGTTGTGGCGGAGGAGGCTGACGGCGAGGTTGTAGTGGTAGTCGGGGTCGTTGGGGTCGGCGGCGGAGGCGCGCTGGAAGAGCGGGGTGGCGTCGTGGCCCTGGCGGCTGGAGGCGACGGCTTGATTGTTGACGACCTCGGGGAGGGGGAGGCGGCTGGCTACGAATTTGAAGGCGGCTTCGGCTTCGGCGTATTTGCCGGTGTTGAAGAGGGAGAGGCCGAGGTAGAAGTTGGCTTCGAGGGCTCGGGGGTCAGTGGCGGGGATGCGGGCGAGGGTGGCGGCGGCGTGGTCGTAGTCGCGCTGGGTGTACTGGGCTTTGCCGAGGGCGAGGAGTGCGGCGGAGTATGTCGGGACCTCTTGCACGGCTAGCTGGAGGTGTTTAATGCGCTCTTGCGGGTTGGGTTCGCTGGTGCCGCGGATGTAGTTTTCAAAGGCGCTGAGCTTGACCTGACCGGGGGCGGCGAGGAAGGTTTGCTGGGCCACGTTGAACTTGGGGTCGAGCTGGCGGGCGATCTTCCAGGCGAGAGCGTTTTGGAGGTCGAAGAGACGGGAGAGTTCGGCGGAGTCTTCGATGGGGGCGGAGAGGTGGAGGTTGTTGACGTCGAGGATCTGCGCCTGGACGGAGATGCGCGCTTCGGTGACGGTGTAGCTGCCGACGATGACGTAGTTGGCGTCGAGGGTTTGGGCGATCCGGATGGTGGTGGCCCGGGTGGGCTTGAAGTCGAGCGGGTAGCCGAGGTGGTCGAGGGCGTACTGACGGTCGTCGCGGGAGATGGTGAGGTAGCCGGCCGAGGTGAGGCGCTGATTGAGGGTGTCGGGGAAGGAGTCGCCGATCCAGGCGAGATTGGTTTGGCCGGAGCGGTTGTCGAAGGGGAGGACGAGGACTACGCGGCCACCGGCGGAGGTGTCGGGGGCCTGTTTTGCGAGGGCGGGCAGGACGCAGAGAAGGATCAGGCAGAAGAGAGAGCGGAGGTATGAGGGCCTTTGCACAGGTTGAGTATAGAGCTTTCTGTTTGGGGTTTCTTGATGGTGACGACAACTGCAACGGCAATGACGGATGCTTTTGAGTGGGTTGACGGTGGTGGTAGAGAAGCGGGTTTCTCCGCTGCGCTGCTCACTAAAAGCGTGAGCAGCTTCGGTCGAAATGACAGGTTTGGGTTGGTCGGAGGAGAACAGGCAACCGCAAGTGCAACGTCAAAAGCAGATCCCTGCGGGATGACAAAAGAACAGCAACGGCAACAGCAACTGCAACGGAAAAGGCAAAGGCAAAGGCAAAGGCCAGAGCTGGCGGGGGAAGGGTGTACATTCCCACCCATGTCGCGATGAAGCTGCGCCATGGATGGGGCACCCCGGACGGTTGAGGCTTGGAAGCGAACAGCAAAAGCAGATCCCCTTCGGGGATGACAAATAAGAAAGGCAACAGCAATTGCAAGGGCAAGGGCAACAGCAATTCGCAATGTGGGGAAGTTATGGGTGGGTGAGGTAGGCTTCTTCGCTGCGGGGGAAGCGTAGGACGGCGGCCCACTCGCCTTTGCGGCGGGACTGCCAGATGACTTCGCCGTGGAGGAGGGCGGCGGCTTCGGTGGGGGATAGGTCGTGGTGGAAGTCGAAGTATTTGGTGTCGGTGGATTCGTTGGGTTTGCCCAGGTTGAGCTGGTTGGCGGCGGGTTCCCACTTGGTGGAGAAGAGGAGGGCCGTGTCGTAGGAACCGGGGTCGGCGGCGGCTTTCTGGATCTGGTCGATGGCGAAGTTTTCGATCGGCGTGACTTTGATGGGGGTGCGGGTGTAGCCGAGTTCGGGGCGCGCGAGTTCGGCGGTGGCGGGCCATGCCGTGAGGACGGTGGCCTGGGGGTAGCGGTGCTCGATGAGGTGGATGGCTTGCTGGTGGAGGACGATCATGTCGCGGTAGGTGAGGTTGTCCTCGGGGGCGAAGGCGTAGGGAGGGTTGATCCAGATGCCGGCGAGGAAGGCTGCGGCGCTGAGGGCTGCGATGGGCCACCATTGGTGCAGGCGGCGGCTCCATGTGGCTACGCAGAGGAGCAGGATCAGGGGGAACATCGGGAGGAGATAGCGGGTGAGGAGGGCTCCGCCAAGGACGGAGAAGGCAATCCAGTTGGCTGTGAGGACTACGGCAATGGTCAGGACCGTGCGCTTTGGGAGCGGCCAGCGGGATTTGTCCTTAGGGACGGGGATGAAGAGGATGGCGATGGTGCAGACGACGGGGACCCACATATTCATGTGAGTGAAGAGATGCAGGAGGCGATGCCAGAGGGAGAGGCGGATTCGGTAGGCGTCTAGGTTGGCGGTGGCGTTGTAGCGGAGGAATTCGGGGTTACCGAAGACGAAGCCGGTCTTGTGGAAGTGGTAGGCGTACCAAGCGGCGAGGGGGAGGATGGGCGCGAGAAGGGCGGCGATCCACTTTGCGTGGGTGCGGCGATTAGGGGTGTCACGGAGGAAGAGGACGGCTTCCCAAAGGGCGAGGGCTGCCGGCGTGACGATGGCTGTCTCCTTCGAGAGGGCGGCGAAGGAGAACATGGCGGCGGTGAGGATCTGGTTTTCGGAGTTGGGGTCGAAGTAGAGGGCGAGTCCCCAGAGGGTGAAGGCTGCGGCGAAGATGTCGGCGTGGGCGAGGGTGCTTTGCGCGAACCAGATGGGGTAGATCGCGGTGAGGAGGACCGTCACGGCGGCTACGGCGTTGGTGGTGAAGGTGCGGGCCAGTTTGAAGACGGCGAGGAGGGCGGTCGCGGTGACCATGCAGACGAGAGTGCGGGTTCCGCTGACAACGTAGCCGGAGATGTGCCACCAGGCTGCGAGCAGGATAGAGGGCAGCGGGGGGTGGGCGTTGGTCAAGGTGGTCTGGGGGATGAGGGTTCCGGTGCGGAAGAAGTCCCAGGCCGCGGGGATGTAGTAGCCGGCCTCGTCCCAGAAGTAGGGGAGGCGGAGGAGGGTGATGTGGGAGAGATAGACGAGGACGAAGAAGAGCGGGAAGAGCATCCAGAGCGGGATGTCTTTGGATGCCGGATCGCCGCTGGTGCCGAGGGGTCGCACGCTACTGGGGAGTATCGACATATGTGTCAGACGAGTGCGGCGGAGAAATAAGTGTAGACAGAAGAGAACCGCAGGTCCTTCGACTGCGTCACTCGCAAAATGCACGAGTGACTTCGCTCAGGATGACACATCTTTTATCGATCGGGCTTATCGGGCTTGCGAATCGCCGATTATCGATTTGCGGCTTACGAATAGCCGATCGGTCGAAATCTCGTTAGTGGACGGGACCGTTCGGTTGGGGGAACTGTTGCTGCTCGATGGCGATGGGGCCGAAGGTCTGCTCGTACTGGGCGAGGTTGTGGCCGAGGACGTTCCAGAGGGCTTTGGCTTGCTGGGGGCTGAGGTAGATGCCCTGGAAGTTTTTGACGGTGAGCTCGTCGGGTGCTTCCTGCTGCATGGTGCCGAAGACAAGGAAGAAGTCCCAGACGCTCATGCGGACCTGAACGCTGTTGGCGTAGCCGTCGCGGTAGTCGGGGGTGGTGGTGAGGTTGAGCTTGGGTTGGTCCGGCTGAGTCGGCGGCTGGTTGGACTGGCTCATGAAGAGGTCTTCCTGGGTGTTTTTTAGAATTTGGTGCGAAAGGGGGGACTTGAACCCCCACGGATTGCTCCGCCAGATCCTAAGTCTGGTGCGTCTGCCAATTTCGCCACTTTCGCTTGGTGGTGATGGTGATGCAGGCTATGGAGATTGTAGCGCATGGGGCTGCGGGACGGTGTTTTCTGGTGTGCAGGATTTATCCTTTAAGGATGGAACGTAGCGCGCTGTTTGGGATGAGTCTGCCGGAGTTGATGGAGCGCATGGGGGCGCTGGGGCAGAAGCCTTATCGGGCGCGGCAGGTTTGGGATGCTCTTTATAAGCAGCGGGTGTCTTCGGTGGAGGAGATGACGGTGCTTCCGGCGGAGCTGCGGGGTCGGCTGGCGGATGAGGGTGCGGTGGTGGGGGTGCCGGAGATTGTGCAGGCGGCGGTGTCGGTGGATGGGACCGAGCGCTATCTGATGCGGATGGCCGATGGCGAGACCGTGGAGACGGTATGGATGCCGGATGGCGATGGCGGCGAGCGGGGGGATGGGACTGAGGCCGCTCTTGAGGAAGAAGTGTTGGAGGGGCGTGAGGGGAATGAGGGATTTCGCCCGGTCGATAAGGTTGATAAGAGGAATTGGGGCGCGCTGGCTGAGGCGGGGTATCGGCGGGCGACGATTTGTATTTCGAGCCAGGTGGGATGTGCGGTGAACTGTCAGTTTTGCCTGACGGCGAAGCTGGGGATTAAGCGGAATCTTACGGCGGGCGAGATTGCCGGGCAGGTTGCGGCGGTGCTGAATCGGCATGGGGTGAAGATTGGGAAGGATCGCATCAATTTGGTGTTTATGGGGATGGGCGAGCCGTTTCTGAACTATGACTCGTTTATGGCTTCGGTGCGTGTGCTGGCGGGGATGGGGATTCCGGAGTCGCGGATGACGGTTTCGACGAGCGGGATTGAGCCGGCGATTCGGCGGTTTGCGCAGGAGACGTTGAGGCCGAAGCTGGCATTGAGTTTGAATGCTTCGAACGATGTTGTGCGTGAACAGATCATGCCGATTACGCGGAAGTGGAATATTGCTCAGCTGCTGGATGCGGTGAGGACGATTCCGATGGGCAAGCGGGATTGGGTGACGTTCGAGTATGTGCTGCTGGGTGGAGTGAACGATCAGCCGGAGCATGCGCGCGAGGTGCTGGCGCTGCTGAAGGGCATGCATGCGAAGGTGAATCTGATTGTGTGGAATCCGGGGCCGGGGATTGCTTATACGCAGCCTGATCCGGAGGCGGTTGCGGTGTTTCAGAAGATGTTGATTGAAGGTGGGATGCCGACGTATATCCGGCGGCCTCGTGGGCGGGATATCTATGCTGCGTGTGGGCAGTTGAAGCGGACGGTGAGCGAGCCGGAGCTGGTTACGATTGGGGCTTAGCGGCAGCGATTTTGCGGTAGGGCTTCAGAGGGCGATGAAAAGTCTGTTGCGGCGCGGAAAGATTCCCTCAGCGGCTGAAGCCGCAATACAAGGTACGCGCTGACGGCGCGACTGAAGTCGCGTCCCTTCAAAACGAGGATTTTTTCGGCGGCCTCGATGTCTAGTTGGACATATCGGCGGGTTTTGTGACGAGTGGCGAGCTGGTCGGAATTTTTCTGCGATAGAGTTTTTCAATCAGCGTTATTAGAACAATTATTTCTTGCAGCTATCTTGCAGATATGGATGGTTAGCGCTGGTGCAGGCGTGAACTTTTTTTGATTCTAATCGTCTTACAGCTATCGCCTGTTTCGAAGTGAACTTGCCGGAATTCCGGAGCGCACAGCTGAATTTTGCGATAGAGTAGCTACATCTTCTTAGAAAACTTGTAACTCCTTTCAGCACTCCAGTGGATACGCGGTCTTCGTGTATTCGTAGGCAGTACTTCTCTTAGTTAGGGTCTTCGGTGTATTCCGTAGTGGCAATGAGCGTTGAATTTATCTTCAGAAGGAGTGTTTGTTCGTATGGGGATTTCCAGACGTGACTTTCTAATGCGTGTCGGGCAGGCTGGTGGGTACAGCGCTGCGTTTGCAACCATGCAGTCGCTGGGGCTGATGCCGATGCAGGGTCAGGCAGTGAAGGCGATTGAGGCGGCGGCGGGCTCGGGCAAGGGCGTGAAGGTCGCTGTGCTGGGTGGCGGAATCGGCGGACTGACTACGGCCTATGAGCTGAAAAAGCTTGGCTACGATGTGACGCTGCTCGAGGCACGGGAGCGGCCGGGCGGTCGTAACTGGTCGGGTCGGAATGGGACGAAGGTTGAGTTCACCGATGGGACGACCCAGACGATCAACTGGGAAGAGGGTAACTACCAGAACCTTGGGCCTGCGCGATTGCCCAGCACTCACTGGACGATGCTTGGTTATTGTAGGGAGCTTGGTGTTCCGCTCGAGGTGGAGATCAATACGTCGCGATCGACGCTGTTGCAGAATGACAACGCCAATGGTGGAGCAGTGGTTCCGCAGCGCAAGGCGATCAACGATACGCGCGGGCATGTGTCGGAGCTGCTGTCGAAATGCATCGCGCAGGGAGCGCTGGATGCAGAGATTTCGGCGGAAGACAGAGAACGGATGAAGACGTTCCTGCGGATTTATGGACCGCTGGATAAGTCGGGCAAGTATGTGGGATCGGACCGGGCTGGGTTGAAGACTCCGCCGGGCGCGGGGACCCAGGTGTCTGAGGTCGAGGTGCCGATGGATATGCACACGCTGCTCGATGAAAACTTCTGGGGCGGCATGTTGTATGAAGAGACGTGGGACTGGCAGGCAACGATGATGCAGCCGGTGGGTGGCATGGATCGGATTCCTTATGCGTTTGCCAAGGCTTTGGGGCCGGTGGTGCAGTTCAGCTCGCCGGTGACTGCGATTCGCAAGACCGCTAATGGTGTGAAGGTGAGCTATACGCAGAAGGGTGTCGAGAAGCAGCTTGAAGCGAGCTACTGCGTGATTGCGATACCGTTCGAGATGCTGAAGAAGGTGCCGAATGATCTGTCGCCGGAGTTTGCCAAGGTGGTGAATGAGAGCACGCCGGCGGGAAGCTACAAGGTTGCGTGGGAGAGCCGGCGGTTCTGGGAGCAGGATTACAACATTTATGGTGGCCTGTCGTTTGTGCAGCAGGGGCCGAGCCCGGTGTGGTATCCGTCGAGCCGGTTGATGCATCCGACTGGAATTGTTGTGGCCGGGTATACGGAGGAGCAGAACACGCCGTTCTGGAAGATGTCGCTGGAAGAGAAGTTTGCGGCGTCGCGTGGGTCGATTGAGAAGCTGCATCCGGGGCATGGGAAGGAGCTGAAGAATCCTGTGTTCTGCGGATGGCGGCGCGTGAAGTGGAATGAGGGATCGTGGATTCGCGGCTACGGCGGCGGACCGGAGGGATACAACACGATCATTCAGGCTGACGGGCCGATCTACTTCGCGGGCGACACGGCGAGCCACGTTGTGGGTTGGCAGGAGGGCGCTGCGCTGAGCGGAAAGCGGGCAGTGCAGATGATCTGCGATAAGGTGAAGGCTGCGAAGTTGACTGGCGGAGTGAGCGGTGCGGTGCGGGGCTAGTTCCTTTTTATCTAACTATGAAACTGGAGCGTGTGATGAAGCTAAAGAATGTCTTGATGGCGGCGGTGATGGTTGCCTCTGCATGTGCGGTTCAGGCTCAGGTTGTGGTGAAGCATATTCAGGATGACAAGAGCCCGATTGCGAAGGGCGTTTGGGCTGGCGATACGCTTTACCTGAGTGGGCAGCTGGCTTCGCCGGTTACTCCGGCTGACCCGGCGAAGGGTACGCCGGCGGACTATGGTGACACGAAGGCTCAGGCTGCGAGTGTCTTCGCGAAGATTCAGGCTGCGCTGAAGGAGCAGGGTCTGGATATGGGGAACGTGGTGAAGATGACGGTGTTCCTGGGGCCGGATCCTAAGACGGGGAAGCTGGATTTTGCGGGGATGCAGTCGGAGTATGTGAAGTTCTTCGGAACGAAGGATCAGCCGAATAAGCCGGCGCGCTCGGCATTTCAGGTTGCTGCGCTTGCTGCTCCATGGGCGCTCCTTGAGATTGAAGTGATTGCTGTGAAAAGTAAGTAAGTTGGGTTTAGGTTCAATTTGAGTAAGGGGACCTAAAGGTCCCCTTAGTTTTTTGTTACCCGAATGGTTTGAGGTATCGTTGGTACTTCGTCTGTGAAGGAGGGAGGTCATCCTGACTCAGAAAGATTCCTTCGGGGGCTAAAGCCGCTTTGGTTGAGTCTAGTCGCGGCGCGGCTGAAGCCTCGCCCTTTCAATGCAAAACGAATTGGCTCGCCAGCCTTTTTCACGGTGACTTACTTTGTTATTTCAGAGTGGAGGGCTGGGGTTGATTGGAGTTCGTGGGCGCGCTGTTCGACTGCTCGCATGACTCGCAGTAGATTGCCGCCGTAGATTTTTTTGATGTCTTCGGCGGTGTAGCCTTTTTCGAGTAATGCACGGGTGAGTGCTGGGAATTTGTTGTAGGAGTTGAGCTCGGTTGGGACGCAGCCTACTCCGTCGAAGTCGGTGCCGATGCCTACGTGGTCGATGCCGCCTACTTTGACGGCGTGGTCGATTTGGGCTACTACGTCGGCGAGAGTGGCGGGTGGGACCTTGGCGGTGAAGTCGGCGCGGAGTTTTTCGATGGCGGCGTTCTTTGCGGCTGGGTCTTCGATCTTCATGGCAGCCATGTATTGATCACGCATGGAGGCTTCAAGAGGCTTGGCGTCGTCGAAGTAGCGCTGGGAGAGGAAGTCGCAGCCAAAGTTTATCTGTACGACTCCGCCTTTTGCGGCGAGAGCTTTGATCATGTCGTCGGTCATGTTGCGGGTGTAGCTGGAGACGGCGCGGCAACCGGAGTGCGAGGCGATGATGGGCGCGGTGCTCGTCTCGAGCGCGGCGTAGAAGGTTGGGTCGGCGGTGTGGGAGATGTCGACCATCATGCCGAGGCGGTTCATCTCGCGGACGACGTCTTTGCCGAAGGGGGTGAGGCCGTTGTGGTGCTTGATGGCGGGGTTGTCGATGTCGCCTTGCGAGTCGGCCCAGTTGTTGGTGTTGAAGTGGGTGAGGGTCATGTAGCGGACGCCTAGGGCATAGTAGTCGCGGAGGAGACGGAGGGAGTCTTCGATGGCATGGCCGCCTTCGATGCCCATGAGGGCGGCGATCTTGTGTTCGTTGTGGGCGCGGACGATGTCGTCGGCGGTGGTGGCGAAGACGAAGTCGTTGGGGTGCGCGGCGATGATGTCGGTGCGGACGGTGTCGATCATCTGGAGGGCGCGGTTGGCGGAGTGATTGTCCTTGACGTATTCGGCACCGACGTAGACGGCGAAGAACTCGGCGCCCAGGTAACCCTTCATGCGCGGGAGGTCGGTCTCGCCGGATTTGTTGGGGGTGGCGATGTCGTAGCCGTCGACGGTGCGAGAGGTGACGTCGTTGTGGGTGTCGATGAGGATGGCGTCGCGGGTGATGCGGTCAACTTCTTCCTGCGTAACTTTGTGAGGCTGTTGGGCGGCGAGGGGAAGAGCGAGGGAGGCGATGGCGGCGAGTGCGAAGGTGCGATGAGGGATGGGCAAACCAGAGGCCTTTCTGTGTTGAAGGTGCGGGACTGACTAACAGGATAAAGGTATCGGAAAGAGAAAACCCCGGTACGTCGTGTCCGGGGTCTGTTGTTTTTTGTAGGCTTACCCAGGAGAGTTGAAGAAAGGCGATGTTGGCGATTGGGTTGTGCAGTGAGACTGCCCTGGAGCGGAGTCCATGAGTGTAAGACGGATAGATTGAGTCGTAACTAGAGATGTGGCCTAAGGCTTTGCGAACATGGTATTTGTGGGAAAACTTGAAAATACTGTAACTCAATTTCCGATCGATGGATGGGATTAATTTTGGGGATTTACTGATTACAAAATTGAATCATGATTTATGGAAAGTACTGTGCTGACTGGATTAAAAGACACTTGATGCAAATAATCCTACAGATTTCTATTGACATGATCTTTATACTTCGCTAGGCTCGGATCCATCATCAAAAAAGCTATTTCTCACGTCAGTGAGGCTGCACAGATTCTAAGGGCCTCTAAAACGAAAGTGTATTTGGCTCCCTCCGTTGGCGGGTTTCAGAAGCATATGGACAGAGAAGGCGCTCGCCGGATCTGCATCCACCGTATCTCGTAAGTTCAATTTGCTTGTCGTTCTGACCATTAGCTTCGGCTGATTTTGCCGGAGAGCAGATCGCAGAGATTCAGCAGCTTTACATCAGTCTTAGATCAAATGTCTTTGTTCGCTTGAACAGAAATTCAATGAGTCTGAAAAGACCGATGGTGACGTGTATCTACCGATCGGCAAGGATGCTACTTCCAGCGACCTAGATCGAGGTGTATCTACGACTTAGTCGCATTCTGTCTTGTACTTAGGCAATTTATATACACCGCGAGCCTGTGATCCAGGCTGCTACCTATAGGTGTCTCTTGAGAAGGAAGCACCTACTTAAATACCGTTGGAGGCTGCATTATGTATCTCTTGAATAAGAAGCTGTATGGAGTTCTCGTACTGGTTGCAATGGTGATGACGGCGGCTACGAGTGCGCTGGCGCAATCAAACTATGGAGCGCTACGCGGCATCGTCACTGATGTGCAAGGAGCGAGCGTTACCACCGCAACAGTTGCGCTGACAGCGGAAGATACAAAGATTAGTCGTACTACGACGACCAATGGCGCGGGAGAGTATGTTTTCAGTGCGGTTGCGCCGGGAGTTTACACGGTCACGGTGACGACGGATGGGTTTAAGAAGTCGGAGTCCAGGGGCATCCGGATCGATGCGGGAAATACAATTCCGTTGGATGTCAGGCTGGAACTCGGTTCGATGAGCCAGAGTGTAGAAGTGACGGCAGCAGAGCCGATTGTGAATAACGGAACTTCATTCAACGGACAGTTGATCGACTCGCAGAAGTTGCAGAATCTGCCGAATCCGGGACGCAACCCATTCCTGTTTTCGAAACTAGATAACAATGTGACGCCGGTTGGGGATCCGCGTTTCGTTCGCTTCCAGGATCAGAGCGGATCATCGACGATTTCGATTGCGGGCGCTCCTTTGAGTTCGAACAACTATGCCGTAGATGGCATTCCGATTACGGACTTCAGCAATCGTGCGGTAATCATTCCGTCGATTGAATCGGTGCAAGAGGTCAAGGTTCAGGCTAATACCTATGACTCTGAGATTGGACGAACGAGCGGCGGCATGTTCAACACGACTTTGCGTTCGGGGTCCAGCACGTTGCATGGAGTGTTGCAGGGCCAGACGCGGCAGACGAACTGGGGCGCTAATCTATTTTTCAATAATCGGACACCCTACACCGCGAACGGAGTTACGCAGCCGACGACACCGCGTGGCGCAGCAGAGTTCTATACCTATGCGGGATCGATCGGTGGCCCCATACCATTGCCGAAGATTCTGGGCGGCAAGGACAAGACCTTCTTCTGGATAACGGGAGAGGGATATCGTCAGCGATCGCCTTTGACGGCGGCTAATTCTTTTCCTGTGCCGACGTTGTTGCAGCGCGGCACTTCGATGGCGACTGCCGGTGATTTCTCTGAGATTGGAACAGCGGATGCCAACGGGAACTGCATCAGCGGACGGTGCATTTATGATCCGCTTACCTCGCCGCGCAAGGCTTTCCCATTCAATAAGATTCCTGCAAACCGAATCAACCCGGTTGGATATAACATTCTTGCGGTGTATCCGCAGCCAAATACCAATGTGACTTCGTATGGAGGCTTCAACTTCAACGGGGGCGATACGCTGGGTGACCGCGCGGACGAGTTTGTTGGAAAAGTAACTCACTCGTTTGGTGAGCGTTGGCTGGCAGATTTTTACTATATGCACTACGGCTCGAAGGAGCCTGGTGGGAACGCTTTGCAGAATTTCGCTGGTAGCTCATCATCGTATCTGCTGTACCGGAAGGTGGATGCTTTCGGTATTCAAAATACGATTACGCTAAATCCGACGACTGTATTAACCGCTGGCTTCGGATTCAATCGCTTTCCGAACGATACAAAGGACATCAGCGTGGGATTCGACCAAGCGAAGCTCGGCTTTCCTTCGAACTATCTCGCGGCACTTTCGAAGACGGGCTTTCCCGCAATTACGGGTGATGCAGGACTGGCCAGTCAGGGCACATCAAACTCCGGGCCTGCGGTTTACTTTTCGCGGAACTTTGTTACCGGGGTGGCGAAGAGCATGGGAAGACATAGTCTAAAGGCCGGGTATGTTTTCCGTGCGATCAGCCTGACTTATACCAGCTTGAGCAATGCGAGTGGAGCGTTTAGCTTTGATAGCACGCTGACGAACTCGGCGGTTTCGAGCACGTCGGGAAGTACAGGAGCTACAGCGGCGGACATGCTGCTGGGCTTTCCGACGTCCGGATCGTTGGTTGTGCCCACGCAGTTGGCGATTACGACACAATACAACGCGTTCTATGCACAGGACGATGTGCGTGTGACGCCGAAACTGACGTTGAATCTGGGTATCAGGTATGAGCACGAGCCCGGCGTGAATGAGCGAAATAATCGCTACTCTGTAGGCTTCGATCGCACAACGGCATTCACTGTGGCTGGATCGTCCGTTCAGGCTGTAGGCGGCATCGAGTTTGCCGGTCAGGGTAACTACCCGACATCGACAGGTCAGACGGTAAACAAGGTTTCACCGCGTGCGGGATTCGCGTATGCCATCACGCCGCAGACTGTGGTTCGTGGCGGCTACGGTCTTTATTATCAGCCGCTTGTTTATAGCGGGTCGGCATCCCTTGCACCTGGATTTGTGTTGACCAATGTCATTCCGTCGCAGAGCGGAATACCGGCGATCAACCTGTCGAATCCTTTCCCAACTCTGAGTACGACACCTACCGGCAACACGCTGGGGCTCAGCACAAGCATTGGCAGTTCGCTGTCGCTGATTGACCAGGCCCGTAAGGCGCCTTTCTTTCAGTCTTACTCCGCAGACATACAGCAAGAGTTGCCCCATGGCTTTGCTTTGAAGATTGGTTATGTTGGCGGCCATGGAAGGAACCAGCCGAACAGCTTGAACATCAATCAACTGTCGGATAACTATTTCTCGCTGGGTAGTGCAGCACTCACGAACAAGGTACCGTTCAAATTTGCCGGCACGGGTGCATGGAGCACCGCGAATCAGCCGTACAACCAATCGCTGCGTCCTTTCCCGCAGTTCACCACCATCACCGATTCGGTGAGCGATGGCATTACTAACTTCAACGCGCTGAACGTCAAGGTCCAGAAACTGTTCTCGAATGGTCTTACGATTCTCGGAGCCTTTACGTGGGCGTCGAATTGGGACAATCTGTGGGGCGCGAGCAGCACCTTGAATCCGCTGATTTCAAATAACAATGGCGCTCAGGACGTAAACAACATTCACTCCGAGTACGCGCGCTCGATCAACAACATTCCGAAGCGGACAACGTTGGCGCTGACGTACGAACTGCCATTTGGTCATGGCAAGCAGTTCCTGAGCGGAGCAAATCGTTGGATGGATCTTGCTGTTGGAGGATGGACGTTCAACAACATCATGATCGTTCAGGATGGCGCTCCCTTGCCGATCTCGCAAACGACGAACTCCAACTCTGCATTCGGTAACCTGGGGACGCGGCCTTCGCTGGTGCCCGGAGTGAACCCCTGCTATTCGGGACGACCACAAGACCGGTTGAATGCTTACTTCAATCCGGCAGCGTTTACTACTACGCCGGCGGGGAGCTACGGTAATTCACCACGCACTTTGAATTGCTATGGGCCTGGGTATGCGAACTTCGACCTGTCGCTTAACAAGAGCTTTCATGTCACCGAGCGAGTCAATGCTGAGTTCCGTGCGGAGGCTTTGAATGCCTTCAACACGCCGCAGTTCAATGGTCCAAATCTAGCTGCGGATAGCTCGACTGCCGGAAAGATCACCGGTACGCTTGGCTTCCCGCGGTTGGTCCAGTTGGGTGGACGACTTACCTTCTAACGGACTGCTACAGAAGGAAAACAGGCATCGTGGCTGTATGCGCGGTGCCTGTTTATTTTTTGCGGGATGTTCAATCGGGTGGGTGCCTATCTTAACGTTCATCTGGTGTGATAGAAAAATCTCTCGTGGTTTGACCACTTTTTTTCTGTGATGAATCGGCTGCGAGCGATGCATATTTTTGCGTGCTCTTGAAGGACGCGTCTGGAGATTTGAGATGGCTGAAGCAACTTGCGATATTGGATTAATTGGATTGGCCGTGATGGGCCAGAACCTGGTGTTGAACATGAACGACCATGGTTATAGGGTGGCGGTGTTCAACCGGACGGTCTCGAAGGTCGATGAGTTCATCAACAATGAGGCTAAGGGGACACAGGTGGTTGGGGCGCATTCGGCTGAGGCGCTTTGCGGATTGCTGAAGTCTCCGCGGCGCGTGATGCTGATGGTGAAGGCAGGCGATGTGGTCGATCAGACGATTGAGCATGTGCTGCCGTATCTCGAGAAGGGCGACATCCTGATTGATGGTGGGAACTCGTTGTTTACCGATACGAATCGGCGGACGAAGGAACTGGCGGAGAAGGGGATTCTGTTTATTGGCACGGGTGTTTCTGGTGGGGAAGAGGGAGCGCGGTTCGGTCCTTCGATTATGCCGGGTGGGAATCCTGCTGCGTGGCCGCATGTGAAGGAGATCTTTCAGGCGATTGCGGCGAAGGTTGAAGATGGCACGCCGTGCTGCGATTGGGTGGGTCAGGATGGCGCGGGCCACTACGTGAAGATGGTTCACAACGGCATTGAGTATGGCGATATCCAGTTGATCTGCGAGGCCTATCAATTGCTGAAGGATGGACTGGGGCTTACCGCCGATGAGTTTGCTGAGATGTTTGCGGAGTGGAATAAGGGCGAGCTGGATAGTTATCTGATCGAGATTACGGCGGAGATTTTTGCCAAGAAGGATGACGATGGACAGCCGATGATCGACAAGATTCTGGATACGGCTGGGCAGAAGGGAACGGGCAAGTGGACGGCGATCTCGGCGCTTGATCTGGGGCAGCCGGTGACGCTGATTGGCGAGAGCGTGTTTGCTCGTTGCCTGTCGGCGTTGAAGGATGAGCGCGTTGCTGCTTCGAAGGTGCTGGAGGGGCCGAAGAAGGTACTGACGATCTCGGAGAAAAGGGAGTTCATCGAGGACGTTCGGCGGGCGTTGTACTGCTCGAAGATGGTGAGCTATGCGCAGGGCTATATGCTGCTGCGTGCGGTGGAGAAGGAACAGAACTGGGAGTTGAATATGGGCGGCATCGCGCTGATGTGGCGTGGCGGGTGCATCATTCGGAGCGTCTTCCTGGGGAATATCAAGGCGGCGTTCGATAAGAATCCGAAGCTGCAGAATTTGTTGCTGGATGACTTCTTCTCGAGTGCGCTGAACAAGTATGGATGGTCGTGGCGCAAGGCTGTCATTCATGCAATTGAGATTGGCGTGCCTATGCCGGCGTTCTCGACTGCGCTGGCTTTTTATGACGGATACAGGACGGAACGGTTGCCGGCGAATCTGCTGCAGGCGCAGCGGGACTTCTTCGGCGCGCATACGTACGAGCGCGTGGACAAGCCTCGGGGTGAGTTCTTTCACACGAACTGGACTGGACGTGGGGGACGGGTCTCGTCTTCGACTTATAACGCTTGATTGAGTGCAACAAACACAAAAAGGACGGGCCTTCGGGCTCGTCCTTTTACGTCTGCGCGGCTGATCGCGGTGTGTTTTGGAGACTCGATGTGGACAAAATCGGGCCGTCCGGCTACATAAAACGAAATCAGACTCTGGTGTAGATAGCGCTCTCGCGGACTTGTTCTTGTGCTGCAGGCGCCTCTGAGGTGGAGGAGATGTCGTCCGCGCCCGTGGCCTTCAGGACGTCTTTGGCGGTCGAGATCTGGCCGAGCGTGTCACAGTGCACGGAGAGAAGTGTTCCGCCGTTCTTGACGCGGCCTTCATAGCGCTTGGCTTCATACTCGGGGATGCCCATGCCGACCAGGGCTCCGACGAGACCGCCTACTGTGCCGCCGACTCCGAGCCCGGCGAGCGCGGCCATGATGGGGCCGGCAGCGATGAGTGGACCAATGCCCGGTATGGCGAATGCTCCGATGCCTGCCAGCAGTCCGAGCGTTCCGCCGATGACTCCGCCAGTCGCAGCACCTGTGGCTGTGCCTTCGGGCGCCTTGGTGTTTTTCTCGTGAGCGAAATCGCGAGTGCTGGCGTCATCCTGCAGCAGGACTGAGACAGACGAGTTCGTGAATCCGAGTGCGAGTAGGCGATCGACGGCACGCTCTGCCGCGGCGGGTGTGGGATAGATACCGAAGACGGCTGTGTTCTTGCTGGACATGGGAGGGCTCCTTCGCCGCTGATGCGGCAAGTCAAATTGATGGAACTAAGTTGCGTTTCGTTTGTTGAATCAGCTACGGATTGACCGTGAGCCGTGGTGGATGGTCATGTTAAGGGCCCTTTCTGGATATTGATCGGGCTGCTGAGTCTGTGCCGCTCGATGTGCCGAACGACATGCTCGCGTGCTGCAGTCTATGAGGTCAGATGGGAAGGAATGTGGACGAGTTGTCCTGATGTAAGAAGGGGTTTTAAATCAGACAGCCGACTGGTTGCGAGTCGGCTGTGTGATAGAGATGTCGATGCAGGTCCGAGATAAATTTATTTCAGGTGTTGCCACGCGTCATAGGTGAAGATGCCAACGATGCCAGCGGTCATAACTGCTGCGGCGACGCCCAGGACACGGATGAAGGGCTGAATTTTATTTACTTTGCGAACGATCTCAGTCTGCTCTTTTTGTTCGTTGGATTCCGCGTCGGTGAGAAAGAGTTGGTCTTCTTCGTAGCGAGTCAGTTGCCCGCGGTAGGCAAGCAGCGCTAGAAAGCAGGCCGCCACCACCGCCCAGACAATGAGCATCATGGGTAGAGCGCTCATCATGATAAAGTTCCTCCGCCCCTAGCAGGGTCAACTTCATAGGCGGTCTCTGAACCTGCGAGTCTGGTAGCGGGCTCGTGGGTTGCGGGCCGTCCGAGGGAATCATACGCCTTGGTATGGACGATGAACCATGTTTTTCACCGGGGAGGTGCGGGGTTAGTGACGGGGATTCGTAAGTTAGTGACGGTATAAGGAATGAACGACGAAAACTCCAACGGTGACAACGGTCACGATGACGGCGAGAAGAAGGATGGCGATGAACCACGCGGCTCGATTGGCGGCCTTTGGGGATGGCTGCGTGATGCCAAAGGTGTTGATGAAGGCATTCGAAAGAAAGAGCAGCGGTTTCATGGGTTTTAGATGAGGCGAGTGGGGGAATAGTATCAGGTTTGGGTGCATCCGATGTGGCTGGCGTGCATCTAGTTATATGTGCATGTGCAGCCTTGCCGCTTGGGCGGTGGGGGACTACACTGAATAGGTAGACTTATAAGGAGATTTTCTCGATGTCCACTGCAACTGTTACCCCTACCGCTGAAGTCGTTACCGGAACTCCTGCTTCGACGCAGCCTGTGACGCTGACCCCTGCCGCGATCAATAAGGTCAGGGAGATTATGGGGACTCAGGATCCGGTTCCTGCAGGGTTGCGGATTGGCGTGGTTGGCGGCGGATGCTCGGGTTTCCAGTACTCGATGTCGTTTGAGAACCAGAGCGGCATGATGGATAAGGTTTATAAGTTCGAGGATCTAAAGGTGTTTGTGGACGCCACCTCGGCGATGTATCTGCAGAACTGCACGGTGGACTATGTGGAGACGCTTGAGGCTGCGGGCTTCAAGTTCGAGAATGCCGCGGTGAAGAGCACCTGCGGTTGCGGGTCTTCGTTTAGCGTCTAAGCCGCAAAATTTTTGGTGTGGAGAGCCCCGGCTTTGGCTGGGGCTTTTCTGCGTTTATGGGTGTTTTTTTGAGGGGGTTTTTGGAAAGGTGGGCGCCCGCGGATGGTCGTTCGTGGATAACTAGCGGAGGAAAGTGTGGCAATCGTGGTAATTGGGTTGTCGTTTGTGAGCTGCTGAAAAACATGCCACTTTTTTGAGGTTTATTTTTGGGGTGGAAGGGTAGGTGAATTTTTTGGCTTGCTTGTTGCTTATACGCAATGTATTGTTTTGACGGAGAATCGATATGCTCTATAACCGCATTGCTGTGCTTCGTTCGGAACGGTCGCTAAGCCGACAGGAACTGGCTCGGGAGGTGGGGGTGAATCCGCAGACGATTGGGTTCCTGGAGCGGGGAGACTATACGCCTTCGCTGGAATTGGCGTTCAAGATCAGCCGGTTCTTCAAGCTGCCGGTCGAGGCGGTGTTTTCGCCTGATCCGTTCCGGCCTTTGAGTGAGCAGGTTTACGAAATGCAGCGGCGGGGGGCTTGACGTGGCAGGCGAAAAGACCAGCTGGTTTTTCCGGAGCTCTCTCCAGCGCTCCTTGAAGTTCAGGTCGCGGCGGTGGCGACGGAGGCAGGTTGTCATATGCTCGGGATTCATTGCGTTTTTCTGGCTAATGACAATTGGGGAGGACCACCACAGGCTTTTCCATTTTTTGCGCCTGACACAGCCCCTGCTCTTTGCCTTGCCCATCTCTTACGGGAAGTGGCGAAAAGAGCGCCAGCTCGTTGTGACTAGCCCGGAAGACTTTGCGCAGTTGGAGTATGGGTTGGGCTTTGAGTCGCTGAGCGGGGGGGAACAGAGCAGGATTCTCGCAACTTATAGGTCCGGAACCGGGGATTTTGCCGAGCCTGAAGATGAACGTGTAGAGATCGAGAGGTTGAAGGCGCACGAGACTGCGTTTCGGATTTTGCGGGGATGCCTTCTGGTATTTCTCGCTGCTTACATCGTTGGGTATCTGTGGTTGCCCGACAGACCGAATGATCCGATGAATCCGAGAGATTTGCTTGATCCGCCAGCGTGGATGGTTGGAATTGTGACCTTGGTCCTTGTACTGCCGCAAGCGGCATGGATGTGGATTGAGCCGGACGAGGTGGGCGAGCCGCGGATGGTGACGATGGAGCCGGAGGCTTAGCGATGCTGGTTGAGGCGAAGAAGTTGAGGTGGCTGGGAATTGATATGCGTCCGCGTTGGCGGCGACGGGTGGCGGTGTTGTTGACCTATGCTGTGTTTTTTGTGGGGTTGTGGATACACCGGCGGCGGAGCTATGAGCTGTTTGTACTGATGGCATATGGCGGAGTGTATTTCCGGATGTTGAACTCTGCGTTGAAGGAGAGTGTGAGTTTCGTGTCCAGATGGGTCGTTCTGGGTGCAGTGTATCTGGGTGCGGCCTGGTTTCTTTGGATGCACCCTTTGTCGCCGAGTCATATGAGAGCGGACCTATGGGCGCTTTTGTGGATCATAGCCGCCAGCACGTTGTCCTACGCGAAACTGGTGGAACCGGTCTGGATGAGGAGTTCCGTACGGCGGTGGCTTGGACGGCCGAGGCCAAGACGTCTGCATAGTCTCGATGAGTTTGCGCGGCATTACTACGGGGAAAGCTTTGCGGCGTTGACGGAGGAACAACGGATAAAGGTGGGGCGGTTGGAGCGGGCGAACCCGTTGGGAGAGTGGGTGTTTCCGCTTGTTGAAGATGAACGACTGAGACATGAGGACGATCGGGTGCGAGCACAGGCGCAACGATTTATGACCTGGGTGCTGGTCGGCTCAGCGGCCGCATGGAACATAGCAAGCGTTTCCCATCATCCGTTCTCGAACGACACGGTCACAGCCTGGGCTTGGACGGTGGCGGGTTTGTCGATGACACTGCGGCAGGCGATTGTTCTTTGGACGGAGGACCCGCGCGCCGGGAGCGATGAGATTGAGATGGTACAGGGTCAGGAGGCTTGAGATGGCGTTGAGCGCTGGATTTCGCTTGGCGATGAAGAGTCGGACGCGGCGATTGCGGCGGCAGGAGGTTGTGTTCTTTTTCCTGATGATGGCAGTGGGACTGTGGGGAGCGGGGCTGCCTTTTCGTTGGTCGGGATTGTGGTTTTTCGTTGGGCCTTATTGCTTTGCCATTGGGCGGATCTACTCCTGGCAGGTCTTCAACTGGGACTGGCAGCGTAGGGTTGTGCCGGTCTCTTCACTGGATGACCGAGCGATGGTGGAGCATGGGGTGGTCTTCGACGAACTGGGAGAGGCGGAGCAAAAAGCATTGTTGCGGCGATACCAGGTGGGAACGTACTTGATGAATTTTTATCCCGATGAGCGCGAGACGGAGCAGAGAGGCGTGGTGCATCTGCGAGCGTATGACTTGATGAAGGTGCTGCTGCCGTCGCTGGCGGTGGTGTATTGGGCAGGGTGGCATCTGCTGCCGGCGGGGAGGGTGCGCGCTGGATGGACGAATGCGCCGGCGGTGCTGACGTGGATGTTTTTGCTGGTGCTGGCGCTGCCACAGATGGTTCAGATGTGGACGGAGCCGGATGAGGTTTCAGTCGCGGAGCCGCGGGTGGTTTTGGGCGCGGAGAAGGGGGCTTAGGGATGCTGTTGGATGCGAAGAGGTTGTAGCTTCGGATGCGAGAAGCGTTTTCCAGGAAAGTGTATAACCACAGAGCAATAGACAGGAAAGGAGTCTCCGTATGCCCAAATCTCAGTATGCGCGCGAAATCCTCATAGCCCTGGCTGCACTGTCGATAGGCTGGTGGGCCCACAGCAGCCGTCCGGTACAGGCGCAGGCGGCCGGTCCCGCGATGCTCAGCTATGAGTTCAACAACATTGGCCCCGGTACGTCACTATCTCTGTACAACCCTGCCGACAATTCGATCTACGTCTACCCGAGCGTTACCAGCGGCAACTCAAGAACCCATTGCAGCCTCCGCTTTCGTCTCGGTGCTCCCGGAGGCCCGATCGAGCGCGAGACCTGCCCGAGAGGCAGCTTGCGGTAAGACGTATGTCGCCGCGTCCTCGTGACGAATCCTGGTGTGCGGACGACCTGGTGCGGGCTGGGCAGTTGTCGGCGGGCGGCCCGCATCTCCCCCGGTCACAAACTGGGCGCATCGTCCTTGTGCAGTTTCGTTAATTCTGCATAAACATATCCGTCTCGTACCACCCGCTCTCCGGCCTCCACTTGAATCTCCTCTTTGAACACAGGCCCCGCGTAGGCAAATGAGTGGAACTCGCCATTCTCTCCGCAGGGATCGACCCCCGGCGGAAGCTCCCGCAGTAGCTGCACGTCCCACTCGCGGCCTGCAAACTCAGCGGGAACCTTTCGCGGATCGACGCACGTCAGCCTGGCGCGAAGGCCGCCGGCCATCATCTCGGCCGCCAGTCGGTCGGTCGGGATTCCCCACACCGGAAACAAAGGCTCCAGCCCCGTACCGGCCAGCTTCGCCACGCGATAGGCCCTGATGTCCTCCAGGAAAAGATCACCGAACGCCACGCCTTCGAACCCTTCCTTTACTGCCTGTGTGCACGCCGCGCCCATTCGAGCTTCATACTCCTCGTTCGAGCAAGGAAACGGCAGATCGACCTTCCAAAGCGGCAGTCCGGCCATCTCCGCCTGTCGCTCCAGCAACTCCTCGCGAAATCCGTGGATCGCCACCCGCCGGAACTTCTCGTTCACTGTTGTCAACAGCCCGCCTACTTCGAACTCGCCCGCTAACCGCAGCAGATGCAATGCCCAGGCCGAATCCTTCCCCCCGCTCCAGCTGATCAAAATCTTTTTCATCTCACCATCAAACCACGCCGCAGGTATGCTTTACAGGGGTTATTCTTTACCGTCTCATCACATTCTCTGTTCTCCCAATGCCCAACTCCTGCTAACATCGCATCTCCCGGCGAAATAGTTCGCCTCTTACTCAGGAGCATTGAAATGGCAACCGGAACAGTGAAATGGTTTAACGACGCAAAAGGTTTTGGCTTCATCACCCCCGAAGATGGTGGCGAGGATCTCTTCGCTCACTACTCAGCGATTAACTCCAGCGGCTTCAAGTCCCTGCAGGAAGGCCAGCGTGTCAGCTTCGACGTCACGACCGGCCCCAAGGGCAAGCAGGCCGCCAACATCCAGCCTATCTAAAATTCCTGTAGTCCTGCACCACCTTCAAACCAGGGACCACGAAAATCGCAGGCAGAGCCACCCTAGCACCATTGTGGGATAGGTTCTGCCTGTTTCATTTGGTAGCCTCCTTACGAATCACCGAGGCCAGTGGACAGTCCCTGTCACTTCCTCAACTCGACAGCGATGGCTTCACACCACTCTGCAATTCGCCCGTTTCCTCATCCCGCCTGCAAACGGTGCAGTTCCTGCCGTACTGCGCGCGCCAATCGCAAGACGTTTTTTCAAAGAGCGATTCTGCGGTTTAATCTCCATCCCTGGAAGTGCCTGGACTGCGCTCACCGCTTCCTCTCGAAGAACCGCGGCCCTCGCAAACCGGGTGAATCAACGTTGGACCGGCAGGCGATCGTCCCGCCCTCATCGTTCCGAAAGACGATGACGAGCTGAACCGCTGCGTCCCGGTAATCGTTGGCCGCCGGGTCGGTGGATGCAGTCGCCTCATGGTGGGGTATGGGGGAACGGTCGCTGGTTCCAAGGCTGACACGCTATGATCAACCCATGACCGCAGAAGACCTTGCAAAAAATATCAAAGTCCTCATCTTCGACGTCGATGGCGTCCTTACCGATGGCCAGATCTTCGTCATGCCCGGCCCAGACGGGAAGGGAATCGAGTTCAAGGGCTTCGCCGCCCATGATGGCCTTGGCATCACGCTCGGCAGGCTTGGCGGCCTGCGCATTGGCATCATCACGAAGCGCAACTCGCAGACCGTCGCCATCCGCGCGCGCGACCTGAAGCTCGAGTTCGTCTACCAGGGGCAGGCGCACAAGATGAATGCGATCCGCGATATCCTGGCCAAAACCGGCTATGCCATCGACCAGCTGGCCTACGTGGGCGACGACATCATCGACCTTCCCGTTATGCGCCAGTGCGGGCTCGCCATCGCCACCGCCAACGCCCGCCAGCAGGTCAAGGACGCCGCCCACTACATCACACTAAATGCCGGCGGCCAAGGTGCGGGACGCGACGCCATCGACTTTATCCTCACTGCACAGGGCACGCTGGCAAGTCATCGAACAGTACCTTGATGAAGACAACGTGGCCGCGGAAGTTGCCGATGTTGGTGTGGGAAATATGTAAGCCCAAGGGGATGAAGACAAGCAATATGGGTTTGGATATCGTCGAGCGAGTTATCAGATGCGAAGGGCCATTTAAGATCGAGTTAGAAGATTGGCGGCTGGGGCAAACGAGCACCGTTGGTGACCTATACGAGCTCATATGCGAACAGTTGGGGTGCCATTTGGATCTCAACAACCTTGCCCAGCAAATAGAGCAGTCATTCCGTTGTCCATAACACCGCCGGGAGGCTGGAATCGCGATACCCTATGGGCGAAAGCGTTCAGATCGTTATCGATCAGCTTCAGGTAGGCGCAGAAGAAGTTGTATATTCTGCGCACTTTGAGAAAGACCTGGGAGCCGACTGAAACCCCAAAAATTGTAGGCGAACAAAGCGCGAAGAAATCCGCGCTACAATACACCATGCCTGCAGTCGCCGAAACCCTCGAGATCCCCACCTCGCTCGCCTGGGCGCATCCTGTAACGGCGGAGTGGTTTCTCAACAAATTCGGCTCGCCCACTGAGCCACAGGAGCAAGGCTGGCCCTGCGTTCTTGCCGGCGACGCGACGCTCATCTCAGCGCCGACTGGAAGCGGAAAAACCTTAGCAGCCTTCCTCGTTTGCATCGACAAGCTCCTCCGCGCCGCCATCGAAGGAAGACTCGCGCCGGCGACGCAGGTCGTTTATGTCAGCCCGCTCAAGGCGCTTTCGAACGACGTGCAGAAAAATCTCGATCAGCCCCTGCGCGAGATTCAGCAACTCGCCCTCGAACGCGGCTATCTTTCCACCGAGATTCGCACTGGAGTCCGCACCGGCGACACGCTGCCCAAAGAGCGCGCCGCCATGCTCCGCAACCCGCCTCACATCCTCGTCACTACGCCCGAGTCGCTCTACATACTGCTCACTGCGGGCAAATCTCGCGAACACCTCCGCCGAGTCCAGACCGTAATCGTCGACGAGATTCACGCTATCGCCGACGACAAGCGCGGAGCTCATCTTGCGCTCTCGCTCGAACGCCTCGATGCCTTAGTCTGTGGCGAAAACCGTCTCTCGCCCGGAGCGTTCCTTACAGGCCTTGCGCAGCCGCCGCAACGCATCGGCCTCTCCGCCACGCAGAACCCTATCGAACTCGTTGCCAGCTTCCTCACCGGAGTCCACGAGAATCCAGATGCCCGCAAGCCTGCGACCATCGTTCAGGTCGGCCAGCGCCGCGAGCTCGACCTCGCTATCGAAGTTCCCAGCGACGAGCTCAGCTCCGTCCTCACCACTAACATGTGGACCGAGATCTTCGACAAGCTCGCCGCACACGCGCAGAATCACCGTTCCACGCTGGTCTTCGTCAACACACGCCGCCTCGTCGAGAAGATAGCCTTCGCCCTCGCCGAACGCCTTGGTCCTGAGAACGTCGCCGCACATCATGGCTCGCTCTCACGCACGCTTCGCCTCGACGCCGAACAGCGATTGAAGAATGGGCAAATAAAGATTCTGATAGCGACGGCATCGCTGGAGTTGGGAATCGATATCGGCGACATCGATCTCGTCTGCCAGATCGCGACAACGCGTGCGGTTGCAGTGGCCATGCAGCGCATCGGCCGCGCAGGCCATTGGCGCGGGGCTGTTCCCAAAGGTCGCTTCTTCGCCACCACTCGCGACGACCTGATGGAACAAGCGGCGCTTATCCGCAAGATGCGCGCGGGCGAACTTGACCAGCTCGAGATTCCGCCGCAGCCCACCGACGTCCTCATGCAGCAGATCGTTGCTGCCTGCGGTGCCGAGCCGTGGGAAGAAGACACTCTCTACAACATCCTGCGCCGCGCCTACCCTTACCGCGACCTGACCCGCGAACACTTCGACGAACTGCTGGAACTCCTTAGCAACGGCATCGAGTCCAGCCGCGGCCGCTACGGCTCCTACCTGCTCCGCGACCGCATCCACCACCAGCTTCACCCTCGTCGCGGCGCGCGCATGATCGCCATTTCGAACGGGGGAGCTATCCCCGACACGAACCTCTTCGCCGTCATCCTTCAGCCCGAAGGCGTGCACATCGCCACGCTCGACGAGCACTTCGCAGTCGACTCCTCACCCGGCGACGTCATCCTCCTCGGCAACGCCAGCTGGCGCATCCAGCGCATCGAGGCCGTCGGCCGTGTTCTGGTTGAAGACGCCCATGGAGCTCCACCCAGCCTGCCCTTCTGGGAGGGCGAAGCACCGCAGCGCACCGCAGTCCTCTCCAGCGGAGTCGCCGAACTACGCGAGCACATCTCCGGGCTCACGCCAAACGTCACGCCCGGCTACATCTCCGCCCGTTGACCCTGAAGTTGCTGCCGCGACTGCATGGCTGATGGAAGACTGCGGCCTCTGCCCCAGCGGTGCCCAGCAGCTCATCGCCTACATCGTCACCGGCCGCGCCGTCCTGGGCGGCGTACCATCCAAGACCACCATCATCGCCGAGCGCTTCTTCGACGAAGGCGGCGGCATGCAACTCATTCTTCACGCACCCTTCGGCGGCCGCATCAACAAGGCCTGGGGGCTCGCGCTGCGCAAGCGCTTCTGCCGCGGCTTCAACTTCGAGCTGCAAGCCGCGGCCACCGACAACGGCATCAACATCTCTCTCGCCGAGCAGCACAGCTTCCCACTCGCCGACGTCTTCCAGTTCCTCAGCGAACACACTGCAAAGGACCTCCTCGAGCAAGCCTCCCTCGCCTCGCCGATCTTCAAAAATCGCTGGCGCTGGGCCGCCGGACGCAGTCTCCAGCTCCTCCGCTTCTCCAAGGGCAAGCGCATCGCTCCGCAGATTCAGCGCACCCGCTCCGAAGACCTGCTCGCCAGTGTCTTTCCCCAGGCGGCTGCGTGCTTCGAGACCATCGAAGGCGACATCCAGATTCCTGATCACCCGCTCGTCAACGAGGTTATGAAGGATGTTCTTGGCGAGGCCATGGATCTTGATGGACTCATCGAAGTGCTTCGCGGCATCAAGGACGGTAGTATCCGTTGCCTCGCCGTCGACACGCCGGTCCCCTCGCAGTTCGCTCACGAGTTGCTCAACGCGAACCCTTATGCCTTCCTCGACGAGGCTGGCCTTGAGGAACGCCGCGCACGCGCTGTCTCTCTCAGCCGCACCTTGCCTGCCAGCGTCCTCGAAGAAGCAGGCCGTCTCGACCAGGCTGCCATCGACGAGATTCGCCGGGAGTGCTGGCCTGACATCCGCGACGAACACGAGCTTCACGATCTCATCCACTCCCTCGTCGTTCTCCCCATCCACTTCTTCATCGACAATCCCGACGCCCGCCACTGGCCTACCCTTTATGATCGCCTCATGAGTAAGGGCCGCGCTCAGACGATCGACTGCGGCGGTATCGCCTGTTGGAGCTCCACCGAGCGCATCGCATTAGTGGCTGCTCTTTGGCCATCCGGCGAAAATGAAACCGTATCGGTTACAAAAGAAACAGCCCTCAAACAATGCGTGCAGGGTTGGACCCAGATACTGGGACCCACCACTGCCAATACCTTCGCCGAGCGCCTGGCCCTCGATCCCGGCGAAGTCTTTCAGGCGTTCCTCGCCATGGAGATGCAGGGCCTCCTGATGCGCGGCATCTTCGAACACGCAACGCCCCAGCATGATCACGACATCGAGTGGTGCGAACGCCGCATCCTTCAACGTATCCACCGCCGAACTCTCCACACGCTGCGCAAGCAGATCGAGCCCGTTACCCCAGCCGTCTACATGCGCTGGCTCCTCGGCTGGCAGCATCTTGCGCCGCAGACGCAACTTGCCGGTGAAGAAGGCGTGCTCGAAACCCTGCACCAACTCGAAGGCTTCGAGGCCCCAGCCATCGAGTGGGAGCGCACCCTTCTACCCGCTCGCGTAGCCAACTACGATCCCCGCTGGCTTGACGCGCTCTGTCTCTCAGGAGCCGTCGGCTGGGGCCGCATCTCGCCGCACCCTGCATGGTCTGCGGGCGATGGCGCTGCTCCCCGCCGTGTCATCCCTACCAACGCCGCTCCCATCGCCTTCTACGTCCGCGAGTCTGCTGATTGGCTTCCGTACGCCCTCGCGCGCGAACGCGTCGAAGAGCCGCGTCTCCAGCAATCTCTCAGTACCGAAGCCCTTCAGGTCCGTGCCCTGCTGCAACAACGCGGCGCATGCTTCGCCAATGACGTCCAGCGCATCCTCAATCTCTCTCGACAGCAGACGCAACATGTCTTGTGGGAACTTGCGACCGCAGGCCTTGCGGCAGCCGATGGCTTCGACCAACTTCGCGCCATCATGGACCCTCGACGCAAGTCCGCCATCTCGGAGACCACTGGCAGGCGATCGACCCGCAGTACCGCTGGCCGTTGGTCGCTCCTCACGGAAGAGCTGCACGCCGCACCAAGTGCAATCGAACAGGCGCGCCGCACCGACGCCGCTCTCGAATCCTTTGCCCGCATGCTTCTCGCCCGCTACGGCGTCCTCTTCCGCGATCTCCTTACTCGCGAGTCCAACGCCCCCAGGTGGCGTGATTTGCTTGGCATCCTTCGCCGTCTCGAAGCACGTGGCGAGATTCGCGGCGGTCGCTTTGTCTCCGGCTTCGGCGGTGAGCAGTTCGCTCTTCCCGAGGCCGTGGACTCGCTCCGTGCAGCACGCAGCCGCGAGTGCACCGCAACCATCGCCGTTGCTGCAGCTGATCCGGCAAATCTGGCTGGAATCATCCTGCCGGGCGAACGTGTCCCCTCGACCCCCGGAAAGCAGGTCGTCTACCGCAACGGCAGCCTGCTTCTCGGAGACAATAAGGCGCTGCCCGCAGCAGTGCCACCCGAGCTGATCGCGCAGGTCGTCGCGCCTGTGCCGTCCGTTCTACCATTGTTCTGACGATGCCCGATTCGCCCAATCCCGCGAGGAACCCACCGGTCGAAGAAGTCCCCACTTCATCCTCGACCGAGTTGGCAGACGAAGATTTCTATTACGAAGGTCCGTACCTTGTCTTCACGGCTGCGTACCATCTCAAGCGCGGCTACTGTTGTAACTCCAACTGCCGTCACTGCCCTTATCGGTAGACGCCTCACTCATGCACTGGCGGCGGTAACTGCGGGGGAGGCACACCGGAAGCCTCTGCAAGATGATTGCCGCGCAATGCCTTGGCATTACTCACGATCAGCAGCACCCGCTGGTCCTTGCGATAGTGCCCCAGCAGGGAATCAGACCCCATCTCCGACAGGATGTCGAACCCGCCCTCGCTTGCCATCGTCAGATAATGCAGCATGGTTTCTTCATCGCCGCGCTCTGCGTAAAGACGAGCCAGCTCGTAGCAGAAGCGCGCGTGATCCTCCGGCGACAGCATCCGGGTCGTCACGCCGGCTGTTCCATGATGCTGCAGCATCAGAGGGTCGAGCTTTAGTGCGATATCGTACTCTTTCCGCGCGCTCTCAAACTCCTTTTTGTCGAAGTAAGCCGTTGCCAGGTTGGAGTGGAACGTCGCTGATGTTTTATCCAATTTGATCGCGCGGCCGTAGTCGGAGATAGCTTGTCCGTATCGGCCTTCCATGTACTCCAGCGCGCCAAGATTGTTCCAGCCCTCAGGGTTCTTTTTCCTGATCTTCACGACGCGCTGAAAGTACGCGCGCGCCTCTGAAGGATGCCTCAACTCCAGCTCGGTTACGCCCATCTTGTTCAGCAGCTGCGGAGCATCGCCGCCACGCTGCAGCGCATAGGCGTAGTAATCAAGCGCGTCTTCGGGGAAACGTCGTGCCCGCAACACGTCAGCGGCCTGCTCCAGCTGTTGAGCTGTAGATGTCGCCGCATCCGGCAGGTGCGCCTGAATCGAAAGCCACTGCGGATCCTGGTGAGCCTGCTGGCGTGTAATTTCGTGGCTCAGCGCATCCTTCTGCGTGTTCTGCGCACTACTGGCCAATGCATTGACAGTCAACAAGCTGAAGAGGATAAGGAGGGAGGAACGGTAGAGCGTGCCCATTGGTATACCTCCGCGAGGTACGCCCACATCATCGTCCTACTTTTACGCTCCTGTCAATAGTGCTATGGCGCTGAAATACCTACAGTTGTTGTCGATGCCGTCACCGGAGCCGTGGCCGGAGCCTGGATCCTCAGCGCCATCCGAGGAAAGCTGAAACTCCCACCCGCGTCATCGACCACATTCACCTGGACAACATAGGTCCCCGGTTTGAGCTGCGTCAGCGGCACATCGAACTGGAACGCCACTGCCCCGCGCTCGGGGATATTGATAGCATTGGCCTCCACGAGCGGCGTCTCGTATACCTTCACTCCGCCGCTCAGGAACTCGATGCTCGTCAACACCCGGACCGCTCCCGCAGGACGCCGCGTTAAACCCGGTGAATCCGCAGGCGCAGGTCCCTCCGTCTTTTGCCTTGAGGGGTCATAGACCTCATACAGGAAGTAGAGATGCTGATCCTGCCGGAAGACATGAGGCACATTGGGAATCCACTCCACTCCATCCCTCACCAACGGGCTGATCGCCTTTTTCGCGGTATTTGGCGTCCGCTGACTCGACAGCACAATCGAGCTCAACTTCAGCGGAGCCTTCTTCATGTCCGGAACCTGCAGGTCGGTTTCGAAGCTTCCCATGCGCCCCGTCTCATTCTCCCGCACTACAAACTTCAGGTGATACCGACCCGGAGCCAACGTAAATCCACTCGAATACTGAATGTTCTTGCGCTGCACCTGCTGCGCCGCGTCGAGTGCGAGTTTCACGGTATCCCGAACATTTCCCACAATGATTCCCTGAGCATTCTTCACCTGCCCAATGATGTCGATGTTCGCCTTGCTCTTATCGCCGTTCTTGATAAACGGAATCTGTGACCCCGGCACAATCAGCGAGATCGGCACGAAGAACTTGTTGTCATCCATCCGGAAGTAGAGCGCCTGCAGATACACGGCAACGTCGGTGGCGGGCAGATCGCTGCGCAGTTGCTCCGTGAGTTGAATCTCGCGGTCCTCTGTCTTCTGGTGCTGAAAGTCCGCGGGAGCATAGTATCCGGGCCGGTAATCCATCTTCACATCGTTGCGATTCAGCTTCACGGTCAGGTGACGATAGCTTCCATCCCGCGCCGTATTCGTCGAGCGGAATCCGATGATGTAGTAAGCCTCCGTATCATGCTGGATCTGCTGAAACGCCGGGGCAAAATCATTGGAGTCGAAGAACGCCTTGCCGCCTGTGTCACTCGACAAAGTCGCCAGCGTCTCCTGCGATCCGAAGTTCGCATCCAGATTGGCCTGCATCGCGCCGCCGTTGTAGGCCGCTGTCCCTCGCAGGCTTCCTGTCGAAGCATTTCCCACCGGAGGCAGCGCCTCCAACCCGCGCGAATCCACGCTGTAGATCGCCATATTCGCCTTCACGGCAGCATTGGTGGCGGCGCGCATGCTCGCCTGGTTTTCGATGCCCTGCCGCGTCAGCCCACCGCTGAAGTACAACAAGCTCTTCCGCTGATCCACGCGCTCCAGGCTCTTCGCAATCGTCCGAATCGCATATAGCTCGCGATCCGTATTCAGGCTGTTGTACTCGCTGTCATCTGCTGTAAAGCTAGACGCGTCATCCGCTGTCCCACCCGAGTTGCCGCCCTCATTGCCATTCGCAAAACCCGTGCCTTCGGTCCCGTTGTACTTGCCCACGCCCTTCAGCAGAGCGTCTTTATCCGAGGTGAAGTCCTGATCCATACTCAAGCCGGTGGACATACTTACCAGTGCCACCAGATCCGCCGGCTGCATCTTCTTCTTGATGTAATCCTGCGCCGCCTCCACTGCGCGGTCGATGTCCTCCGGCTGCATGCTGCTCAGGTCGAAGAACATCACGATCAGCCGATGATCCCGCAACTGAGCCGTATCCGCCGCAAAATTCTTGTTCAACAGATCGGCAATGGTAGCCTTCCCCGAAACCGTGGTCTTCTCCCGAAGCACAGCAGCCTCATCGACATTCTGGTAGTCGAAGCTGGCGATGTTTTGCGGCTTCCCGTTTTCGAGAATCGTGAAGTCGCTGGCCTTCAACCCCTTCACCACCTCACCCGTCTTCTTGTCCCGCACCACCACATTCGTCAGCACAATGTCGGACTGCACCTTGAGCGTGAACGTGCCGTCAGCCGCCTGCTGCTGCGCCAGCCCCGGCGAACCCGCCATCACTCCGACCAAAATCGCCGCCATCAATCGCTGCATAATTCCTCGCACTTCAAAACTCATCACTCAAAACTCACAGCTTCCTAGAATCGATAACGTGCAATCACGGTCAGCTGCCGCATCGCCGCCGCAGAGGTCACCTGGCCGAACGTCAGCGAGTTCTGCGTCGAATCGATCCCCGAGTACTGCACCGTGTTGAACACATTCGTCGCCGTCACACGCGCCTCAAACGACCGCGTCTCTCCCAGCGCCACCGTCCGCGACAGCGAAGCATCCACTGCCACAATCCCCGGCCCCTCGATCGAACCACGCGATGCCGTTCCAAATCCATTCGCCGGAGCGGCAAACGCAGCCGGGTTGAACCATTGCCGAATCGTCTGAGGTCCCGTAATCGACTGCGTGAAGATACGGTCAGGCCGTAAAGAGTTATTCGTTCCCGTTGACGTCTCCGCTACCGTCGCAGAGAAGTGCGGCGTGAAGTAGGTTCCGGTCGCAAACGTAAAGTCACCCGACAGGGAGAACCCATCCAGCGCCTTCGACCAGAACCCGCCCTTCGTCAGGAAAGCCCGGTTCGGCCCGAACGGCAGTTCCAACACCCAGTTGCCGGTCAGTTTATGCCGCACATCAAAGGCACTGTTGCCCTCTTCGGCCTTCAGGTCCAGGTCGTTCTGCGCTGGCACTCCGGTTGCTCCGCCAATTGAGGACGCATTGTCGATCGAGTGTCCATAAAAGTAAGTCGCCTGCAACGAAACGCCTTTCTGCAGCCGCTTCCGCACATTCAGGCTCATCCCGTTGAATCGCGAGAACGCCAGCGAATCCTCATAGGTGAACGCCTGCGCATCCGGATTCAGCAGTCCCGTCGCCGTACGGTTCGGCGCTCGCAGCATATCCAGCCCGCCGCCTCTCGCCCCGTTATAGCCAAGGTTGGTGACGATCCCCATAGGAAACGTCCGCTGAATATCGACGTTCCAGATCTGCACATGTCCCAGCCGGTAGTCCTGATTCGCAGCATAGTTGTTCTGCACCGGCACCGTCGAGCAGTCGAACGCAGTTGCCAGCGTCATGTTTTGCTGCGTGCATCCCGCCGTTCCGGAGACTGAATTCGTCGTCACCAGGTTCGTCTGCGTAATCGCGAATGGCGGTTGGAATGCCAGCTGCCGCGCAATCGTCGCATACTGCCCCGTGTTGTAGTTGACCCCATAGCCGCCGCGCACTACCGTCTCCTTGAAGAACTTCGGCTTCGGACGGTACGCAAACCCAAACCGTGGAGAAAACATCGTGCGGTCCGGATTCACCAGCGACCGCGGAAAGCTCCCGGTAAACGGTCCACTCTGTCCCGGCTGAACCGGCGCCACCTGCGTGAAGTCCGCATTGTGGTCAAGATTTACCAGCCGGTTGTACTTCTCCACATACGGAGAGAAGTACTCATAGCGCAACCCATAGTTCAACGTCAGGTTCGACAGTGCCCGCCAATCATCCTGCGCATACCAGTCCCACACATTCGCCCGAAGGTACGTCTTATTTGCACCCGCCTGGATCGCTGATTGCTGCGGCAAACCAAACAGCAAGTCCGCAAATCCAGACCCGCTCGCAACGCACGATGTCGTCGTCGGAGTTGTGCATGCTGCCGCCGGATTCTGCGTGGCATATCCCGTAAACGTAAACGAGCCGGTGCCATTGTTTCCGCCGATGGTGTCTGCGTGAACCCTTCGGATATCGAAGCCGAACCGCATATTGTGCTTCTTATAGCCGTAGCTCACAAAGTCCGAGAACGAGATCGTCTGATTGACCGAGTTACTCGCCTGCGTCTGGCTCAGGCCCTGGAAGCTCGCAATCGTCAAACTGGGAATGCCGTAGAAGACCCCAGGCTCGGCCCCAATCACTGGCTTCGGAATCGAGATGCCCGTACCCGTCAAAGGATCGCTCGCTCCATCCGTAAAATAGTTGTGCTGCTGAGCGTGCGAGCGATTCCAGTTGACCGAAGCATTATTCGTCAACCGCCCATACCCGATCGTGTAACCGGCCGTCACCCCATACCCAGTGGACTCGCTTCCCCCGCCGAGCGGAAGAAAGATATTCCGAATATCGCTCGCCGCGTGCGAGTAGCTTCCATTGAAGTTGATATTCTGCCGCAGCGTCTTCGGAGCATTCGCCGCCTGCCGTCGTCCACCGCCGCCACCACCTCTGCCAAATCCGCTGTTCTGTCCGAAGTTCCTCACAAACCGTAACGCCGCGCTGGTCGAGTTCTGCCCCGCGTTGGTCACCGTCTGATAGTTATTCCGCAGACTTGCGCCCGGAACGTTCGGCGCAGGATAAAAATTCAGCAGCGCCTGAGCCTGCGGCGAGAGCGGAGTCGTCGCATTCTTCAAATTGTTATTCAGAATCGGCAGCCCCGTCGTCGGGTCATACAACTGTCCTGACGTAACTCCACCAACCGTGTTGAGCAGCTGCGAAAAATCTCCACTCCGCTCCGCCAGCGTCGGCACGGTCCCGTTATAAATCTGTGGGTTGATGTTCCTCATCCCTGTCACATTCACAAACACAAACTGTTTCGGATTCGCCTTGAACACCCCGGGAATCCAAGGCGATCCCGTTAAGCTCACGCCAAACCGGTTCTGCATCGACGAGGGCTTCACCACCTGCGCGCCTTCCTCGCCCAGTGCCTGAGCCACCGAGAACGGCGCCGCATTCAACGCCCCATTGCCCCCCTGGTAGAACACAGTCCCATGCGGCTGCGTCGGATCCATTCTCCTGAATCCGCCGCCACCTCCGCCTCCCCCGCCACCCCGTGCCAGATAAACCCCATTGCCACCGCCGCCCCCAGGGCCGCCGCCAAACCCCACCCGGTCCGGCAACCATCAACCCGCCCAGCATTCCAGCCACGGCATTCGCCATATCGCCAACCGCGCCACCCTGACGCTGCGCATTCGCAATCGCGTCCTGCACTCTTTGGCGAATATCATCCTCGCTGAAATTCGCGAGTCCATTCGTCTGTCCCACCTGCCCGCTTATAGCAACCGAGTCCGTCGCAGTCGCATCGCCGCCACCCAACCCCGCCAGCGTCGGCATCTGCGCTCCCGCATTGCCTGATCCCGCGCTTGCATCGGTGGCTTCGCCCGCATCGCCGGTCACATTTAACGATTGCGTCCCACGCCCCAAAGCGCCTGCCAGATTACCTGCCGCCGTCCCTGCCGCCGAAGCTTGTTGCTGCTGTTGTTGCTGCGCCACCCGCGAAGCCAGTTGCAATCCAAACTCCACGACCTGTTCCGGCTTCCCGCCATTCTGCCCGGCGGCGTTGATCAGCACCTCTTTCGTATCGGAGGCGAACGCCGCCAACTCTGCCTTCACGACATACCGCCCATTCCGCGGAATCGCCATCGCAAACGCGCCCGTTATGTCGGTTGTTGTCGCATACTTCTTCCCGGTCAACGTGTTGGTCGCCGTAATCCCCACGCCGGGCAAAGGAACATTTCCCGCCTTCGCCGTTCCCCGTATCGTCCCACCCGCCGGGACCGTCGCTGCACTCTGCACAGGAGCGGGAGCCGCTGCTGCCGGAGTCTGTTCCGGTGCCGCACTCTGTCCCCAGCCATACCGCGCACAGGTACCGGCCGACACAACCAGTCCCAAAGCCATCGATGCAATCAATCGCTGCACATCAACCTCGCCGCAAAATCAAATCAGTGAAACAGTAAAAAAATCAGTCTTGTTTAGGAGTCGTAGGAGTAGAAGCAGGAGAAGTCGCCTGTCCAGCCGGAGAAGCATTGCCGGAAGCATTGCCAGGAGTGGCATTGCTAGTGTTTCCCGCAGTACCACCCTCCGTAGATCGTCTCCTCCGCGTCATCGCCGACGCATCCATCACGCCCAGCTCGGTCGGCACAAACACACCATTCTTCAGCGCACCCTGCCCCGCCACTGTATCTCCCACCTTTACATCCGCCAACGTAATGCTCTCTCCACCAGAACCACTACCAACCCCGCTACCAGAGCCCGCCCCAGCACCCCGGCCACTACCGGCGTTCCCAACTGGCCCGCTGCCGTTCAGCATCGAAGCCATCTGTCGGCCGCCCCGCTTGAACGAAGTCCCCTCATCCACTTCGATCACCTGGCTCACACCGTCATTCCGCAACACAGTCAGCTTCACATCATCAATTGCCGTAACCTTACCGACGATGTAGACCTTACCCAGCCCCTCGCGCAGCTTCTTTACCTGCTCGGCATCCATCACGGTCACAAACAGCGCATGCACCGTCTTAGTGGGAGCATCGAGCGGACCCATCGCTCCAGCCCCATCGCCGACCTTCACATCGGTCAGCTTGATTGGCTGCCGGTCTTTCATGATGCGCGTATTCGCAGAAACCGCGACCTGGTAGACCTCTCCCGCATCCGTCTTCACCGTCAGATGGTCCGCCGCCGCTGCCGTAACGGTCCCCCGAACCATCTGCCCACCGGCAAACGCCGCGCCGCCCTCTCCACGGCCCGCGCCTCGTCCCCACCCTCGTTCTCCTGCGCCCAGCCCACGCCCGTCAGCGAGACCATCGCCGCCAGCAACACCACCGCGCTTCCGCCAAGCCGCTTGATCGTTCGATTCATAACCTGCCTGCCTTGCACATCCTTCGCCGCAACCCTGTGCTCATACAGACGTTTCCGCAATCCGAAAGACGCTACTCCCCTACAAAAACTCGTCCGGCATCCCGCGCCCTCGAACTACACTACCGTCATGCACCAAGCCGCCCAGGCACCTCAAAGCGCTCAAACTCCACACGTAGAAGGTCACTTCGAGTCCTCCGCCGTCGTGCGCGACATCGTCATCGGGCTCTCCGACGGCCTCACCGTCCCCTTCGCCCTCGCCGCAGGTCTCTCAGGAGCGGTCGCCTCTTCCCACATCGTAGTCCTCGCCGGCCTGGCCGAGATAGCTGCCGGCTCCATCGCCATGGGGCTCGGGGGCTACCTCGCCGCCCGCGGAGACGCCGAGCACTATGTCTCCGAACGCCGCCGGGAAGAGCGTGAAATCATCGAACGCCCCCACGACGAGGAGGAAGAGATCTACGAGATATTCGAGCAGTACTCCGTCGATCGCGCCGCCGCCGCCCCCGCCCTCCACGCTCTCAAGCAAAATCCCACCGCATGGGTCGATTTCATGATGCGCTTCGAACTCGGCCTCGAAGAGCCTGCCCCCAACCGCGCCCACCGCTCCGGCTCTACCATCGCGTTCTCCTACATCGCCGGAGGCCTCATCCCTCTTCTGCCCTACATGCTCATTGCCGACAACGCCGAAGCCCTCAAGCTCTCCATTATCATCACGCTCCTGGCCCTGGCCATCTTCGGCGCGTTGAAAGGAAAGCTCGTAGGCACCGGCTGGCTGCGCGGCGCCATCCAGACCACCATCATCGGAGGCGTCGCCGCAGCCGTAGCCTACGCCCTCGCCAGCCTCCTCAACCGATCCCACGTATAAACGCGACGAGCCGTGAGCGCTCCTCAAAAAAGCAACAAAACCAACCCTTGCCTCATCCGATAAGCTGGGCGGGTCTGAATAAGTCCCGAGTCGAATCTGTTTTGAAAGGGCGTAGCTTCAGAGGATGCTGAAAAGTCTTCGTTTTGAAAGGGCGTGGCTTTAGCCACGCCGCAAAGTAGCTCAATTTCAACGGGGCTTTAGCCCCCGAGGGAATGCTTCCCTCGTCGGAATCTGTCCGTCGTAAAAACTTGTTCAGAACTTCCGTAGGAAGACCAAATCATGCCCACTACCATCGCGACCCAGGCCATCTCTCTTCTTGCCCGCTACAAGGCAGTTCGCCACGCCACAGCTAACCTCTGTACCCCCCTCTCCCCCGAGGACATGATGGTCCAGTCCTGTCCCGAGGCGAGCCCCGTCAAATGGCACCTCGCCCACACCAGCTGGTTCTTCGAGACCTTCGTCCTCCGCGAATTCGTCGCCGCCTATCAGCCCTTCCACCCCGACTTCCCCTGGCTCTTCAACAGCTACTACAACTCCCTGGGCGACATGCCCGAGAAGAAGCTCCGCTCCTCCTTCTCCCGCCCCCCGCTCGACGCCATCCTCGCCTACCGCACCCACGTCGACGCCGCCATGGACCGCCTCCTCCAGCACCCTCTCGAAGACGAGGCCGCCCGCCGCATCGCCCTCGGCCTCGAGCACGAGCAGCAGCACCAGGAACTCATCGCCACCGACATCAAGCACGCCCTCTTCACCAATCCTCTGCATCCCGCCTACTCGAAACCTCACCGAGCAAAAGCCAGCCCCACCATAGCCCCGCCCCTCGACTGGATCAGCTTCAACCCCGGCCTCACTGAGATCGGCCTGACGCTCGACCCCAACTCCACCGAAGCCTTCGCCTTCGATAACGAGACCCCCCGCCACAAGGTCTACATCGCTCCCTTCCGCCTCGCCAACCGCCCCGTCACCTGTGCTGAATACCTCGCCTTCATGGAACAGAACGGCTACAACCGTCCCGAGCTCTGGCTCTCCGAAGGCTGGATCACCCAGCGCGCCGAAGCCTGGCAGGCCCCGCTCTACTGGCAGCGCGACACCACCACAAAATCCGGCTGGTGCATCTACACCCTGCGCGGGTTCATTCCACTCGAAGACCTCAGCGAAACCCCGGTCTGCCATCTCAGCTTTTTCGAGGCCGACGCCTACGCCCGCTGGGCAGGCCACCGCCTCCCCACTGAGTTCGAGTGGGAGCACGCCGCCACCGCCCTCGGCCTCCTCCGCAAAGAAGCCCCCCAACCCGAACTTCTCACTTACACTGACCCATCAAAAAAGCCCGCCGCCATCGCCACGCGAGCCAATCTCCTCGAAACCAGCAACCTCCATCCCACCCCCGCCAAAGCCCTCTCAGGCCTCCAGCAAATCTTCGGCGACGTCTGGGAGTGGACCGCAAGCGGCTACACTGGCTACCCCGGCTACCATCCGCTCCCCGGAGCCCTCGGCGAGTACAACGGCAAATTCATGTCCTCCCAAATGGTCCTCCGCGGAGGCTCCTGCGTAACCCCCGCCACCCACATCCGCCCCACCTACCGCAACTTCTTCACCCCAGCCACCCGCTGGCAGTTCTCCGGCCTCCGCCTCGCCCAGGACGCGCCTAAATAATCTTCTCCGCTCTGACAGTCGCAGTGGAAACGAACCGAATTACCAACCCTCCAACAATTTGCCGAACAGCGCCTGATAAATCACTGAATGGTGACTGGTATCTTCACAGTGAACATTGTGGTCTCGCCGGTATTCAAATCCTCGGCCACACCAATGATCATGGCGGTGTACGCACCCGCGCTTCCGCTGTTCTCCTGCTGAACCGGTTGACTCTGGGACGGCGAGGTTCCTCCACTGCAGGCGGTCAGGGTCGAGAACGATGCCAGACCGAGCACTAGGACGAAGATCCTCCGGGAAGAGTAGCGTTGACGAGTAAACGGAATCAGCAGAAGAAGACAAGCCCAGGCAACCAAGCTGTGCTTGCCAGCTGTCATCCCCGGACCCGAACCGTTTATGGAACTCAGGTGCGGAGCCGTGGAGTTGATCGTTATGACTTCGATGTAGTTCCCGTTGACATCGTAGGAACCGGTAAGGGACACGGTCGCAGGAGTCCCTGGTGCCGGGCTCCCCAGGTTAGGGGCAAACGAGGTTTGGAACTGGTAACTTCCATGAAAGCCGTTGATCGAGGTATACGTCACGGTAACGCTGTTGCCCTTGGTCACTCCTGCGGCAAAGGTGAGCGAGGAAGGGAGTGGCACAAGCTGCAGGGTGGCCGGGTTCGTAAGAACCTGCAAGGGAAAGGCAACTCCCGAGGTTGCCGCCGCAAAGGTTGCATCACCAGAATAGCTTGCCGTAATTGTGTAGTTACCGGGAGTAGTGATGGAGATGGTTGTCGCAGTTCCAGCGGTTCCGGCAGAGCCAGGACCCAGCGGCACTGGGGACCCGACAGGTGTCCCGTTCTCCAGGATCTGTACCGTGCCGGAGGGCGTCAACGAGCCGCTGGCGGCGGTGACGATGACATCCAGCAGGATGTCCTGCGAAGTGCTCCAGGTCACTACGGGTCCACCCGCACTGACGGTGACAGCGTTGGCGCCCAACGCACTCGCAAAGTCCGTCAAAAAAGGAAGCAATAGGAAAAGAGCCAGAAATCTGAAAAGTGTTCTAACGGGGACCCATGGCATACGAGCACTAGCCTCAAAGTTCTTCGATTCGATGTCAATCCCCCATCGGTTAATTTGGCCACAAACTCCCCAACGTTCAACTGAACACAAAGCCACGCGCTGGCAGTTCTCCGGGACTACCCCTCGCCCAGGACGCAACCCACCCCGCCTGAACGCATTTGCAGGCCGACACCCCGCCGTCCACTGGGGAATCTCCCAGTACCTTTGCGTGTCCTTCAGTTGTATCGTCACTCCAAATCCCCTGGGAGAGCTTCGCCTTTCTGCGGCAAGCTTCGCGCAGCATCAGATGATGCAGAGTCGATAAGGAGCGGTACCCATGAAGATTCACACCTCGATCCTTCTCTTCACGCTACTTCTTACACCTCCTCTCTTTGCACGAGACAAGACGGACATACTCGTGATGAACAACGGGGACCGCCTGACCGGCGAGATCAAGGGGCTCTCCTCCGGCACCCTCTACGTCAGCTTTGACTACATACTCAACACCGCCTCGGTCAACTGGTCCAAAGTAAATCACCTTGAAAGCAAACAGTTGTTTATTGTCAGAACCGAGGACGGGTCGGTGTACACCGGCACACTTAAGACAACGGAACGTGCCGGAGAAAGACCCATGCAGATTGAGATCGCCAGCGCGACAGAGCCCGCCGTCGTCGTCTCGCAACCTCAGATCGTCGAAGTGGATGAAACCGCCGAGCGGTTCCGGCAACGACTCAATGGTGACATCAATATGGGCTTCAACTACACAAAGGGCAATCAAGCGGCACAGTACAACTTCAGCTCATCCGTCGCATACCCGCGTCCGCGCTGGGGCGCAGGGGCCAGCTATCAGTCCACTCTCTCCTCCAACAGTGGATCAACCACCTCGACACGAAACGAGCTCGCCTTCACTGGTCAACATCTCTTGCCATGGGACAAATGGTTCGTCGCAGGCAATACGACCTTTCGGCAAAGCTCAGAACAAAACATCGATCTGCAGACCAACATCGGGGGCGGCATCGGACGTTTCTTGAAGAACACGAACCGCGCCACGATCTCACTCATGGGCGGTCTCGCCTGGCAGAATACGAAATACTCCCCGGCCGACATCGTCCCGCTCGGACAACAAAAGGTCGCCGCCGCATTGATCAGTGGGAGGGTGAGCTTGTTCCAGTTCAACAAGACCAACCTCGACGTTACTGCTACGGTTCTCCCCGCACTCAACCAGCCCGGACGCGTCTACTACGACACCAACATCACCTACTACATCAAGCTCTTCGGCGAGATCAACTGGAATGTCTCGTTCTATGGCAACTGGGATACTCGCCCTCCGGCAAACTTCTCCGGCAGCGACTACGGCGCCAGCTCAGGGCTCGGTTGGACGTTCGGAAATAAATAAACACGGTCGAAATAAATCAATCCCTGTGAGTTGAACTCAGTCGCTCTTAGGGGGAGACTTTGAGGCCATCGCTTTGATCTTTGCATCAGCATCCTTCTGTATCTGGTCGATGGTAAAGCTTGCCGGAGCCTGACTCGGCGGATAGGCAACGAACGAATCAATGAAACTTGCGGCATGGAAGATCGCCTGCTCTATCAGGTAGTCGTTTTTCACCAACCAATCGTTGTACTGATCGGAAACGATATCGGCGCGTTCGTAGGGATCCATGCGCAGATTAAACAGTTTCGGAACGCGCAGGCAGGTGAAGGGTTCCTGCCAGACGCCAAAACCTCCGGGTGTCTTCATCTCGCAGAAGACTGTCTTCCAGTCACCGTGCCGGAACGCGACCATAACACCGTCGTCGTTGTAGTAGGCGAACTCAGTTCGAGCGCTCTTCGGCTGTTGACCCGTTAGGTAAGGCAGTTGATTGTAGCCGTCCAGGTGAACCCTGAAAGTTGCGCTGCCGAACTTGTCTCCCTTGAGCAGGCGTTCCTTGATCGTTGTGTCGCCGGCTGCGGCGAGCAGTGTCGGGAACCAGTCCAGGCCAGAGAACATCTCGTTGGAGACCGATCCTGGCTGAATGTGTCCAGGCCAGCGAACCATTGCGGGTACACGGAATGCGCCTTCCCAATTGGTGTCTTTTTCGCTGCGGAATGGGGTGGTTGCGGCATCCGGCCAGCTGAACTGGTTGGGACCATTATCCGTCGTGTAGACGACAACGGTGTCATTTGCGATACCAAGATCGTCCAGCGCTTTTAGAAGCTTTCCTACGTCCTGATCGTGCTCGACCATACCGTCGGCGTACTCATTGCCGGGCATGCCGCTCTGGCCGCGCATCGATTCCCGGACATGAGTAAACACATGCATGCGTGTGGTGTTCATCCAGGTAAAGAACGGCTTGCCTGCCTTTGTCTGCCGGGTCATGAAGTCGATTGCAGCGGCGACGGTTTCGTCGTCGATGGTCTCCATGCGCTTGGCAGTGAGGGGTCCGGAGTCTTCGCAGGTCTGTCTGCCTACTCGTCCCCAATGCGGCTCTTCGGTCGGGTCGTCTCTGTCGGTTGCCTTGCAACGAAGGACGCCGCGGGGTGAAGTGACACTCGTAAACGCCGTATCTTCCTTTGGCCAGTACGGGCGTTCCGGTTCCTCCTCGGCGTTGAGGTGGTAAAGGTTGCCGAAGAATTCGTCAAAGCCATGAACGGTAGGCAGGTACTCGTTGCGATCGCCGAGGTGATTCTTGCCGAATTGGCCCGTGGCATAGCCGATTGGCTTGAGTGCCTGAGCTATCGTGATGTCGCGTGCCTGCAGACCAACCGTTGCGCCGGGAATGCCGACCTTCGACATTCCGGTTCGCCTTGGCGTCTGTCCGGTGATGAAGGTCGAGCGCCCCGCCGTGCAACTGTTCTCGGCGTAGTAGTCGGTGAACATCATGCCTTCTTTGGCGATGCGGTCGATATTGGGCGTGTGGTATCCCACGAGGCCCATGGAGTAGGCACTGATGTTGGTTTGGCCGATGTCGTCGCCGAAGATCACGAGAATGTTCGGCTTTTTGCCTTGGGCCCTCATCAGGGTCGTTGGCAGCAGTACTGTTAGTGTTATGGCGGCAAGTAAAACTTTGAATCGTATCCCGCTGAACATCGATGCGTCTCCTTCACCACAAGGTGTATAGCGACAGACGGGCCTTAATCCGGGCCTTTTGGGCTACGAAATGAATCAAACGCTAAACGCATTGCTCAGGGGAACAGTGATGCCTCGACCTGGAATCTCGCACCAACAACAGAAGGGCCAAAATCCGCGAGCAGAGCCTCGGTCTCATGACATTGGCGTACGGTGTCGCGCCTCATGAACTCTACGCAAAATGGTCTCAGACATCTCCACCCCCGTCAATTTTCAACCATGGTTACGCCCCACACTGGCCTTAGCTACTGACACCGTCCTGTCAGCAGGTTACAATTTTCGCTGAACATCCCTGGCACAAGCTGCATCCAATTGCAGAGCGGTTCAGGCCGCGCAGATCAAGAAGGGATACCCCCAACGGTGCCATTCACCCCCGCGGTCTCTGAGCTCTCCGAAGTAGCGCCCGAAATCATTGGTGCCCCCACTCCCACCGAAGCGATAGCCGCCGAGGCGCGTGCTGGCCTCACCTCCACGCCCAAGACCCTCTCTCCCTGGCTCTTCTACGATGAGACCGGCTCCCGTCTCTTCGAACAAATCACCGAACTCCCCGAGTACTATCTCACTCGCACCGAGCGCGCCATCTTCCACGACCACGCCGACGAGATCATCGCCGAAGCCTCCCGTCCCAGCGGAAACGACCCCGCACCCATCCTCACCCTCATCGAACTCGGCGCTGGCACGGCCACCAAGACCGGCATCCTTCTCTCAGCCGCCGTCCGCCGGCAGGGAAGTGTCGTCTATCAACCCGTCGACGTCTCCGTTACCGCACTCGAGGCCGCCACCGAAAACATTCGCGCCAACGTCCCCGGCGTCACCGTGCGCTGTCAGGTCGCCGACTACACCACGCAGGCCCTTCCGCTCAACCGCCTGCCCAATACCCGCACCCTGGCCCTCTACATCGGCTCCAGCATCGGCAACTTCTCCCCCGGCGACGCGCGCGACGTGCTCCGCAATCTCCGTGCTCAGCTCCTTCCCGGCGACATGCTCCTGCTAGGCACCGATCTGGCTCCGCTCAACGGAGTCTCATCTTCATCGAAGGACGAAGACACTCTCCTCGCCGCCTACAACGACGACGCGGGAGTCACCGCCGCCTTCAACCTCAACATCCTCGCCCGCCTCAACCGCGAACTCGGAGCCAACTTCAACCTCAACCGCTTCATTCATAAAGCCATCTGGAACTCGGAAGAATCGCGCATCGAGATGCACCTCGAATCGCTCGTTTCGCAGCGCGTCCATATCCCCGAAAACGCCTCTGGCCCCGCCTTCACCCTCGACTTCGCTCTCGGGGAATCTATCCACACCGAAAACAGCTACAAGTTCACCCCCGCCCGTGTCGAACGCCTCCTGACATCCTCCGGCTTCACCCTTACCCGCCAATGGCAAGACCCACAGCATTTCTTTCGCTGTAAATCTTGCTACCGCCGTCTCTGAAACCACCACCTCAAAGATTTCCACAGAAATCTTTGAGCGAAGTGGTCATTTTTTAAGCCCCGAAAAGTGACCGTCCGCTAACCAGCTTTACCACACTTTTCACCACGTACTAACCACCAAAAACCATCAAGTTCCGCCCATTTTCCGCAAAACCACCTCGAAAAACCACGCCAAAAAAACTGCGCAAAAAATCTCTCCAGAATTCATTCCCGCCGGTAGTCGCCGCTCTTGCCTCCGCTTTTGCTGACGAGGACTACTTCGCGGATGCGGATGCCTTTGTCGAGGGCCTTGGTCATGTCGTAGACGGTGAGGGCAGCGATGGAGGCCGCGACCATGGCCTCCATCTCAACTCCGGTGCCGTCGACTGTGGCGGCAGTGGCCTCGATGGCGACGCCGCCTGAGACGACCTGAGCCTGTACATCGACATGGGTAAGCGCAAGGGGGTGACACATAGGGATGAGGTTCGAGGTCTGCTTGGCAGCCTGAATCCCCGCAAACCGCGCCACTTCCAACGGATTACCCTTGGGATTCCGGGGGAGCGCGGCGAGTACTGCGTCGGAGAGTTCGACAAAGGCAGAGGCGACAGCTTCGCGACGAGTCTTCGGCTTGGCGCTCACGTCCACCATGTGGGCCTGTCCAGTCTCGTCGTAGTGAGAGAGATGTTCGGGGATGTGGGCGAACTCTTTTTCCATGGGGCTAGCGTATCGCGGCAGAGGGTGCCGCGTCGCGCGATCTCCATTTTGCGATTCAGAATCGAAAGACCAGAGGCAGATGCGGCCTGAAATCTTTCGTCTGACCGCGTCGGTTGCCGTCAAATTCGATCTCCACTAAATGGTTCGTTCCCTCGTGAACGCGAAGGACACCGTTTTCGACTGCAACCCTGGAGGCCGCAGAGCCAAGGGCCACCGGAGTTGTCAAAGTCACCCCAGTGATCTCGCGAATGCCGCTTGGATGTTCAACGAACCACTGCTCACGGTTGATCCGGTGCATAAAGCCCATGAAGACCCACATCGGCTCCTCCACATCGGTTTCGGCGATATGCATGACGAGCGGATCTTGCAGGTAAGGTGGTTGGTATCGCCATGCTGGAAATGGCGGCTCGGCCTTTGCTGGATCAGCGGGTCGAAGACAGATGCCAAAGGGTGAGGCTCCGCTCTGCCGGCGTGACCACCGCTTCCAGAGCTTCGTGGGGTCTGCGCCTTCGCTTTGCGCTTCAGCCTCATCGCAGACCCAGAACAGCTCGAGCATCGCATTGGAGAATGAGAACCGGCGACAGGCAGTGCCTTGCCCGGGATGACGATTCGGCGAGCCCTCACGCAGGCCGAACCGTATCAGCTCTTCCGCTGCCGGAGCGCCCGGATCAGTGCAGAGGAACAGATGATCGAGTTCGATGCTCATGCGTACGACTCTACGCTGCGGAAAAGTCTGATTCAGCAACCCGTTCAGACCATGTGACCTTCTCGTCTACCGGAGGAGGACGGTGACGACGTCTCCGGCGGCGAAGTTGGTGCGGTCTGGTGGGAAGACGACATAGCAATTGGCGCGGGCGTTTGCGGCAAGGTCGCCGGAGCCGTGCCAGCCAATGCGCTTTACGCTGGGGCAGATGCGGTCTGATGTGAGGTGAGCCGGGAGAACGCGGGTGAGGCCGGGGTTGCCGGGAACGTCTTCGGCGAGAGTTGCCTGGACGAAATGCGGAGAGTGCAGGCCCGCGCCAGAGAGCGCGCGGAGCATCGGCTCGACAAAGCAGTGAAACGTTACCTGCGTTGAGATGGGGTTGCCGGGAAGGCCGAAGAAGAAGCGGGCAGGAAGGTCTCCACTGGCTGGAAGGCGGCCGAAGACCACGGGCTTGCCCGGCTGCATGCGAACGCCTGTAAAGAAAAACTCAGCGCCTAATGACAGCAGGACCTCTTCGACGAGGTCGTATGCGCCAACCGAGACACCGCCTGTGAGGAGAAGAAGATCAGCGCTGCGAGCGTTGCGGATGATGTCCTCGAGCTCTTGTTTGCGGTCCGGCGCGATGGGTTGTCGCATGGGGTCGCCGCCGGCTCCGGCTACCAGCGCCGCGAGGGCGTAGCTGTTGGAATTGCGAATCTGGTGAGGCGCAGGCGTGGTGGCGAGATCGACCAGTTCGTCGCCAGTCGCCACGATTGCCACTGTTGGCTTGCGGAAGACGGTGAGGCGGCCCCGTCCGCAGGCGGCGGCGAGAGCAATGTGAGCTGCCTGCAGGATGGTTCCGGGAGAGAAGAGCAATTCTCCGACGTGTGCCTCGGCTCCCCTTGGCACAATGTTTTCTCCAGGGCTGAGAGCGCGGCCCTGGGCGATGCGGATCGTGTTGTCCGTGCGCTCTACGTGCTCGACCATCACAACTGCGTCTGCGCCTTCGGGAACAGCGGCTCCGGTCATGATCTCGATAGCGGTTCCAGGCGCGAGAGGTTTACCGGACCAATTCTGTCCCGCGCGGATCTGGCCCACGAGGGTGAGTTCCGTGGTCGAGTGGGGGGCTGCGTCGGCGGATCGGATCGCGAAGCCGTCGCGGGTGGAGCGGTTGAATGGCGGCTGGTCTCGGTCGGCTGCGACGGTCTCGGCCAGTGTGCGGGAGAGGCAGTCGAGCAGTGCCCTGGATTCGGTTTGCTCCGGATGCACGTGAGCTGCGTGGGCAAGGACCGCTGCTAAGGCCGCGTCGAAGTCGAGGATGGTTGTCGAGGGCGGGTTCATTTCGATCCTTACAGATCTGGCGGTGCGGCTCGGGATCGCCATTCGGCGATTGTAAGACGTACCTCAGCGGCTGAAGCCGCAATCTCTAATTACTGTTGCGGCACGCTGAAGCCATGCCTTTAGGTTCAGGTCGCGCCACTGCTGCTCCAAAGCAATAGTCCCCAAGAAAATCCCCCGGTTGTCCTGCATAGGTCCTGTACGCAGCTCGAAATGACCTGAAAACAGAAAGCCCCAGGTTTGTCGCCCGGGGCTCTTTTGCTTGTTGCTGTGGAGCTACTTCTTGGTGGTTTTGCCGGCCTTGTAGCTTGACTTGACGGTTTCGCCGATGCCGGTCAGGATGCCCTTGACCTCGTCGGCGCGGGGGCCATCAGGAGCCAGTTCCAGGTAGGTCTGGTAGGCATCGACGGTCCCCGGAGGAGCGGTGATTTTCTGGGTCTTCGGGTCGACGGTTGCCTTCTGGATCAGAGACTGACCCTTGATGTAGTAGGCGTCGGCACGCTTCGGGTCGGCTGCGATGGCCTTGTCGGCCGCCAGGGCTGCCTCATCCGTCTTGCCGGAGTTGTACAGCGTTGCCGCCTCGTTGAAGTAGTACATGCCTGCGCTGGCGGGCTGGGCCTTGGCCGCTTCTTCGTAGGCGTCGGATGCACCCTTCAGATCGCCGGCCTTGGCCAGGGACTGACCGAGCTGGTTGTAGGCAGCGCCTGCGGTCTCGGGGCTGGGCTTCTTCGAAGCAGCGTTGGTATCGACCGCCTTCTTGTAGGAGGCAGCTGCCGCAGTGTACTTCGCCGAGACGTCGGGATCATTGAGCTTGCCGGCGGCTTTTGCAGTCTTGGCAGCGGCATCGGCTGCACCGAGCTGAGCATCACCGAGCGCGACCCACAGAATGCCCTCGTCGGGCTTCTGCGCGGTTGCCTGCGTCATGGCAGTGATTGCAGTGTCGTAGTTGCCAGCCTTGGTATCGCTACGGGCCTGGGTGAGCAGCGAGTTCAGGTTGGCGATCTGCTTGTTGCCGGCCATGACTTCGGCGTTCTTCTTCTTGAACTCTTCGAGCTGCTTCTTCTCCTCGGGAGTCATCTTGTCGAGGTACTCCTTGCGGCTCATGTCGAAGTTGACGACCTTCTCTTCGCCCGCCGAGATGGTGACATTGTCGTTGTAGTCGATGCTCTTGCCGTCAGCGAAGACGATGGCGACATACGAGCCGGCGGTAATGTCGGCGCCTTTGAAGTCGCCGTTCGCGTCGATCTCGAAGGTGTACTGAAACTTGCGGCTCTTCTCGTCAGAGGAGCGGTCGGTGGTCAGCTTGACCTCGCCCTTCGTGACGGGCTGGCCGATCGGGTTGTTGACGTGGCCTCGGATGCTGCCCGTCGCCTGGGCCAGAGCACTGGCCGTCATGGCGAAGATTACCAGCAGCGCGGCTGCCAGGGTGCTGCTAACGTTTCGTACTATCAGTTTCATCGCTATCTCTTTTCTCCCGGCCTCGTGGTTCGGGGCCTAATCTCGGTAAAACACTACTGCACAACTAAATTTAGACGCGCGAAGCACACCCTAAGGAGTCGCATACGGTATGGGATCGACTGCCCCAGCCTCGCGAAACGCCCGCAACCGTAGGACGCAGCTCTCACAGACGCCGCAGGCCTCGGTCTCGCCCGAATAGCAAGACCAACTTACATGGAACGGAGCGCCCAATTCAACTCCCATGCGGACGATCTCGTGTTTTTTGAGGTGAATCAATGGTGTGGCGATACGGATATCGCCCTCTTTGGTCCCCTCGCGGATGAGTTGGTTGAAGGCGTCGTAGTAGGCGGGACGGCAGTCGGGGTAGCCGGAACTGTCCTGCTCGACGGCGCCGATGAAGACGGTCTTTGCGCCCAGAACCTCAGCCCAGCTTACCGCGGCTGAGAGAAAATGCGCGTTGCGGAAGGGGACGTAAGTGACTGGTATCTCGGTGCCTATGGCGGATTCTTCGGCCGGGGCATTGGGGACGGCGATGTTCTTGTCGGTCAGCGCGGAGCCTCCGATGCGGCGGAAGAGGTCGAGCCTGAGGTGCAGGAGCTCACGTAGGCCAAGGATGCGGACGGCGTCCTGCGCGGCCAGGAGTTCGCGGGTCTCGGTGCGCTGCCCGTAGCTGAAGTGGATCGCGTAGGTGTCGAAGTCGCGGGCGGCGAGCGCGGCGCAGACGACGGAGTCCATGCCTCCGGAGAGGCTGACCACGGCGCGGGGACGGTCTAAGGTGCTCATTCGCTTGCGTCGTCCTCGGGTTCGGTAATGTCGGGTGCGCCGAGAATCTCGCGGGCTGTGGCTTCGTCCTGCTTGTGAACGAGGAGTCGTGCGCGAAAAGCCGCTCCGAGCAAACTGTTCGCGTTCTCGCCCTGAAGGAAGCAATCGATGCCGGCGGACTCCAGCAGGCCTTTGGCCATGTGGGCATCGACGGATTCGATGTATTTGCCGACGGTGACGAGCTTGTCGGGGTCGTCGATGGCTTCTGATTGGGGAATGGGGAGGGTCATGGCTGCTCGTTATTTCGTCTCGTAGGATTGCAGGTGGAAGGTGATGGTACCCCAGAAGAGGCTGGCTCGTATCTGCACGGGCATGTGGCGGGCGTCGTCGGTGTACCAGATCCAGATTCTGCCACGGTTTTTGACGATGCCCTCGTCGGCGGTGGGCTGCACGCGAATGGTCTGGAAGGTTCCGGCGGGCGTCTTGATCTCCTCTTTGGCCTCGACCTTCATGGTAACGGTGACGGTGCGCATTGCGTCGGCGAGAGGGAAGCGGACACTCTGCCCGACGATCAGTGGCTGCGAGGCAGCGTAGAAGATGGCCGAGAGCGAGTCGGTGACGCAGGCGGGAATCGAGGCAGTCTGTTCCTTCGAGGTGCCTTTGACGAGGTTGTGCTCGACCTGAGTCTGCTTGCCGAGAGTGTAATTGAAGCCCAGGTCGCTCGAAACCTTGCGGCGGCCCTCCTGAATCTGCTTGCTGAACCCGGTGGAGCAGCCGGTTTTGATGTCGAACGCAGACTGGAACTTATCCACCACGGGAAAGAGCATGGTGACAGCGCCTACGGTGTCGGCGGTGGCGGTGATCTTCTGCAGATTGCCTTGCAACTCGGTATTGAAGACGGCGGTGCCGGCGGTAAAGACACGCCAGTCAACGGTAAAAGTCAGGGTCTGTCTGGTGGGGAAGACGAAGCCGGGCTGCGGGGGCTGCAGCGTGGGGATCTGGCTGGGTTGCTGGGCGAACGTCCGCACTCCGCCCGGCAGTGCGGTCAGCACAAGAGCTACGAAGAGAAGAAGGGCCGAATTACGCTTGTACAGAGGCAGCTCTCTGGATTGGAATGGTGGGTGGCTACCGTTTCAGAAACAGAAGCAACGCCGCCAGCGCCGCATAGATGGCGATGGCTCCCATACAAGCATTGTACTCGCGGTGGTGCAGATATCGCTCAGAAGAAAATCGACCGGAGGGAACGTCCGTGGGCGCCGGGGTCAACCGGGGCAGCAGACGGGGGACTTTTCGGGCGTAGTCGTCGAAGCCGGCGAAGTGCTCACGGAGGTATTGCTCCTCGGAGCGGATGGTCGGCAGGTAGATGACCGTGAAGAGAATAGCGAGGGCGACGAGAATCTCCCAGCGCCAGGCCGCAACCGCGAATCCGAACGCGATCATGATCGAACCCAGATACAGCGGGTTGCGCGTATAAGCATAGGGGCCGGTCTGCGTAAGCTCGGCGTTCTTGCGGACGTATCCGGCAGCGTAGGCGCGCAGCCAGACTCCCGGTACGACAAGGATCAGGCTGGCCAACATCGAGTGCCACGTGGGCCGCGCCAGCCACAGGAAGACCGCTGCAAAGAGAAAGCCGAGGGGGACGCGGATGCGGCGGGCGATCTTCTGCCATGTGATTCGTTCGCTCACAGGATTACCTTATCGTGTTCGACGCTCAGGAGTTCGAGCGCGGCGGCGTTGACCTCGTCGATGGTGATCTGAAGCAGACCCTCCTCGGTGTCGGCGTGGCGGCTGTGGTCGCGGCGGCTCGAAGGATGGCGCAGGACACGCGCGCGCGTTCCCCAAGGGCCGTTGCGGGCGGGGTCGGTGGGCCCGAAGAGCGCGACGACGGGCCTCTGTAACGATGCAGCAAGATGCAGCGGGCCTGTGTCTCCAGCGATAACGAGGCTGGCCTGGCGAGTGAGCGAGATCAGTTGCGACACGGTGCAGGGAACGACCGTCGCCGAGCCTCCGCTGGCCTGGGCTACGGCGTTGGCGAGCGGGTCGTCAGACGATGTGGCGTTGATGAGAGGAGCGTATCCTGCGCGTGCGAGTTCAGCGGCGACCGCGCCGTAGCGTTCTGCTGGCCACTGCTTGGCTCCCCAGCCGGCCGATGGAGCGATGATGGCGTACTGGCCGTTCGACCTTGCGGGAAGGCTCTGTGCGAGGAGGGTGTCTCGCCAGGTCTCAGCGCAGTCGTCGAGGGGAATCAGAGGGACCTCGGTGGGGTCGAGGGGCTCGCCAATGGCCGCGCCAAGGCACTGGCAGGCTTGCTCGACGACGTGGATTGCGGAAGTATCGATCGGCGTGCCGTAGAGCCAGTTGGCTGGCCTTTCGTGTGGAACTGCGGGTCCGGCGAAGTCGAAGGCTCCAGCCATCCTGCCGATAACGGCGGAGCGGATCGCCCCCTGCAGATCGACACAAAGGTCGTACCGCTCAGCGCGAAGCTCCCGTCGCAGCGCTTTGATCTCCCGCACGGTTTCGCTCGCGAAGGGACGCTGCTTCCATGCGCGTGTAGGAACGCTGTGGATGCGGTCGACAAGTGGCATTGCGGGGCTTCCGGGCGTGGCTGAATCGTCTGCCGAATCAGCCCGAAGCAGTGGAGTCCATATCGGCTCAATCGCCCAGCCGATATGCCAGTCCGGATGCTGACGCCGCATCGCCGACACTGCTGGCATTGCATGCAGAACATCGCCCATGGCACCGATTCGGACGATCAGGACCCGCCGCGGGCGGGTGGCATGGGAAGCAGGATGGGATTGCGTGGCCAAACCTTAATTTTCTCATGTGAAGGCCCGCGACGCAGCTGCGCCCTGAAATCAACGCTTGCGGCGGTCGAGCCGGTGGACCGTCGAGAGTAGCTGCTGCAGAGCCTCTTTCTCGTCCAGCAGCTCGATGTTGAGGCGCGTCACGATGAGCGGCCCCACGGCGGCAAGATGATCGCGCATCGGAGGAGTAAGTTTGACCGCATCTTTCTCGGTGGTAATGAATCCGTTTGCGCCGGTGTGCCGGGCCCGCTCGAGCAGACGCGCGATATCGCCATCGTTGTAGGAGTGATGGTCGCGAAAGGCGACCGTATGGACGGGCATACACCCCTCGGCCTGCAGCATGCTGGTGAAGCTCTCAGGCCGTGCGATTCCGCAGAATGCCAGCGGCAGCGCAGGCAGCGTCACCTCGCCAGCCTCGCCGAGGCTGAGCCTTCGCCGGATGATCCAAACCGCCTGAGAGCTTCCTTTCCCCGTGAGTCTCCTGACCACGGGTTGCAGTGCAAACACTTCGTCCTCACGCAACACGAGGATGTCGGCCTCGCGCACAGCAGAGAGCGGTTCGCGCAGGTTCCCGGCAGGCAGCAGGTGGTCTTCGACGTCCTCGCGGGTGAGCAGAACGATGTCGATGTCGCGCGCGAGCTGGCGGTGCTGGAAGCCGTCGTCAAGCAGGTTCACGGCGATCTTGCCGTGCTCTTCGTCCTGTTCGGCGAGCAGGCCCGTGCGATAACGGTCGGCTCCGGCAAAGACCGCCACGCCGGAGCGCTGCGCCATCAGCACAGGCTCGTCGCCGTGAAAGCCGGGGTCGTCGTAGGGCTCGACGCGCTCGATCAACTCGGAGGTGCGCTTGTAGCCCCGCGTGAGGATCCTGACCGCGTAGCCGCGCCGCCGCAGAATATCGGCCAGCAGCAGCACCATCGGGGTCTTGCCCGCTCCCCCGGCCGACACGCTACCCACGCTGATCACCGGGCTCGGCAGGTGGTTCTGCTTCAGCCAGCCACGCCGGAACATCATCTTCTTGATCGCTAGTCCTGCTCCATACAGTGGTGCAAAGGGCAGCAGGACGGGCCTGCGAACGCTCATTAACTACTCACCACGCTCTCTAACCAGTAACCTCAGCAGTGCTGCAACCGTACGTTTCGTAGCTCCCGACTGCGACTCAAAGACCTCGCGTCCGCGTTCGCCGAGCACCTGCATTTCGGACGTATGACGAAGCAAATCAGCAATAGTAGCGCCAAGACTCCCGGGTGAAACAATGCGGATCGCACTGCTTGCCTGCATAGCGTCGACGATCTCCCGAAAGTTCTCAAACGAGGGGCCCACCAGCACCGGCACGCCGAATTGCGCTGGTTCTAAAGGATTATGTCCGCCCGAAGGTATCAGGCTTCCCCCCACGAATGCCAGAGTCCCGAGCGAATAAATTGAGGCAAGATCGCCAATAGTATCCAATAAGAAAACACTCCCGGGAGCGACCGGCGCCGGATGTTGGCGGAACTCGCTGGCCTTCCGGACAGGGAGGCCCCGCTCGGCGACAAGTCCGGCAACCGCAGCAAAACGATCCGGGTGGCGCGGAGCCAGCACCATTACGGCACGCGGCTCCGTTTCAAGCACGGTTGGCCACGCATCCAGCAGCATGCGCTCCTCGCCCTCAAGCGTGCTGCCGCAAATGATGGCCGGAGCGTCAGTTGGCAGGTTTGCGCGGAGCGATTCCGTCAGGGCGTTGGCCTCGGCGGTTCGCACGTCGTACTTCAGGTTTCCGGCCGCCTGTACGCGATCCGCCGGAGCCCCAATACGAACCAGCCTATCGGCGTTCTCCTGGCTCTGCGCGAGATAGAGCGAGATCTTCTCGAGCAGTGGCCGCCACAGCCGCCGCAGTCGCAGATAACGCGGCAGAGACCGGTCCGAGATGCGCGCATTTACCACCGCGATGGGAATCCCCCCGCGGGCGCACTGGTCGATCAGGTTCGGCCAAAGCTCACTTTCCATAAGTATAAGAGTCTTTGGATGCAGGACGAGCAGATAGCGCTGTATGACGAACGCGAAATCGAGCGGGAGATAGAAGACCGGTGACTCGGGCAATCTCTCCCGCGCAAGCCGCTGCCCGGTTACAGTCGTCGTGGAAACGGCGATAACCCAGCCGGGCAGAGCGGCCCGAAGCTCGCGGATGAGCTGGGTTGCGGCCATCACCTCGCCCACGGAGACTGCATGGAGCCAAATCACGTTGCGTCCTGCCACCGCCGCGCGCAGCTCATCGGGAACGCGACCCAGCCTGCCAGCCAGTCCGGCGCGGTACCTTCCGCTGGTCGCCATGCGCACGATCCAGTAGGGCGCTCCCAGCACCAGAGTCGCCAACAGAAGCGCGCTATACAAACCCAAAATCAAATCTGCCCACCCTTTTCTTTACCTTGTGTGTCAGCGAAGATGATAATCAACTTGGCTATGACGTCCTACCGGTCCCTGAAGTTTCCGCTCATTCTAGTAACGTTCTGCGCTCTTGCAGCGAGCGCGCATGCGGCCGACAAAAAAGCGCCGCCCCCCAAACCCGCCAATCAGTACGCGGCCTTCGACACGCATCCCGACGAGCACGTCACCGTAGCCGCCGACCCGTGCAACGATCCGGACCAGTGCAGCTTTTTCCGCCTGCAGTACATTCAGCACGGATTTATCCCCATCCGCGTCATCATCACCAACGACAGTGACACCGCGCTGAACCTCGATGAAGTGCGCATGCAGTTCATCTCCGCGAACCGCGACATCATTCCTGCCGCGCTGCCCGACGACATCAATCGCCGCCTCTTCTCGACTAAAAGCGCGATGGGCACGAAGGTTCCGCTGGTTCCCCTGACCATCCATCACGCCCCGGTCGACAAAAAAATCACCCAGGACGACGAGGACTTCGGCTTTCCGGGCACCACCGTCAACGCGCACAGCACACTGGCCGGATACCTCTTCTACGACGTCCGCGGGCTCGACGATTCACCACTCAAAGATGCGCAGTTCTACGTCAAGATGATCCACACCCTGGACGGCAAAAAGGAGCTGTTCGCCTTCTCGATCCCGCTGAACAAGTGGCTCAACGGGAACACACATACTGCGGCTGAAAGTTCGAAACCAGAAAGCCAGAAAAACTGACCCTGCTGCAACCGTATGCTGTACTGAAGCCCTTGAGGCCGAGTCCGCGACCATGCTCAACATCCGCCCCGCCACACCCGCCGATGTCCCCCACATCCTCGCCTTCATCCGTGACCTTGCCGAATACGAGCGCCAGCCCCACGCCGTAAAAGCCACCGAGGCCGACCTGCTACGCGATGGCTTCGGCCCGACAAAACGCTTCGAATGCCTGATCGCCGAGTGGGACGGCGCGCCCGCAGGCTTTGCGCTGTACTTCTACAGCTACTCCACGTGGGAGGGGCGCGCCGGGATCTACATTGAAGACCTCTACGTCAGCTCGCATCTGCGCGGCAAGGGAATCGGCAAGGGATTGCTTACGCAGGTTGCCACCATCGCCGTGGCCGAAGGCTGTCCACGCCTCGAATGGAGCGTCCTCGACTGGAATCAGCCATCCATCGACTTCTACCACCAGATGGGTGCAGTCATGAAGTCCGGATGGAAGGGCATGCGCGTCGACGGCGAAGCGTTACAGGCTCTTGCTGGCAAGTCTTCGTCCTGATCGACCTCAGTCCTTAGTCAGGAGAGCCCAGATCCGGAAAGTTCGCCGGCTCTGGCGGCTTGGCATGCTCAAACTCACCGCACTTCTTATACGTGACTTTATGACGAGCCCGAACAGCATGTAGGAAGCATCTAAACTGCAGGGAAAGCACGAGGGAGGCATGGAAATGACACTCTTTGCCAGCGGCACTAAGACCACAAGCGGGCCGATGCAGACGGCTAAGCATCTATCGGCTCGTGCCATCGTCGCTTTACGTACCGGTTTTCGCGTGGAACGAATCGCCTTGGGTGAATCCGATCTCGCGAGCAGCATCACATGCGACTGGAAACGCGCCAGAGAGTCGTGTGCCGACGATGAAAGATTGGTATGCCGTGCCTTCGCTTTCGTTTATGGTGGAAGCCTCATCGATCAAAAGAGCGCAGCTGCCATCACAGAAGACATTCGCAAAGAATTGAACGCTGACATGGCGAGTGTGCAGGAGGCAAGGGAGGCTGCCGTGGAATGGGGCCTCGTTCCGTCTGTCATGGATGCGAATCCATTCGCGCATCTCGGCTACAAGCTAGCCTCCCGGATCATCAGGGCCGACGCGTCGCTCATCGATCAACTCGCCGCCGAACTGCACGAAAAGAAAGTAATCGACGGGAAAGACCTTCTGGCCTGGTTCAAAGACAACGCCTCTCCATGTTCGTTAGAGGAGATGGAACAATCGATTACGTTCTAGGCGATCCCCAATCAAAACAGCTGGCTGTCTCGCCCCTCCAAATCAAGCAGATAAGCCTTTGCATCCAGGCCGCCTGCGAATCCCGTTAGCTTGCCCGTTGCACCAACGACACGGTGACATGGCACAACCACCGCAATCGGATTTCTTCCGTTAGCGGCCCCCACGGCCCGCGTTGCGCTCTCATTTCCAAGTTGCTTCGCCAACTGGCCATAGCTGCGTGTCTCCCCAAACGGGATCGCCAGCAGCGCTTGCCACACATCGTTTTGAAACTTCGTTCCCCGCATGTCCAGATCAAGCGAGAACTCCCGGCGCTCTCCGGCGAAATACTCGCGGAGCTGGCGTTCAGCCTTAACGAGCATAGGGTGATGATCGTCTTCAACAAGGTCCGTCAATCGCACTCGACTCGGACGGTCTTTCTCCCACATAATCGCAACCAACCCTTTACCGCTTGCTACCAACTTCAGTCTTCCAACTGGTGATTCAATGAACTTGTAGGCAAGACTCATCGCTTCTCCTTTGGCCTGGGCCCACAAACATCTCCTTCTTGAGATGGCTGACGGCGGAATTTGATCCCGGCTGCATTCCAGGAAACGCTTGACGCCCCGCTATAATAGAAACAGGGGGCAAGACCAAAAATCCAGACATGAGACTGCACGCTGGTGCAGCTAAGTCTAATGTATGGAATACTTTGCGGGACAGTCCCCTAATAAAATCAAGACGTTGTGCCCGAAGTCCGGACCTAAGTATTTTGATTAGAATACTTTGACGTAATCCGTAGGGGAGGGGGAGTACATGGCAGCAAAGAGAATCAAGGTGATTGGCGGAGGCTTGGCAGGCCCGGAAGCCGCCCTCCAGGCCGCTCGCTTCGGCTGTCAGGTCGACCTCTGCGAGATGCGCCCGGTGCGTTCCACCGAGGCCCACCAGACCTCCGACTTCGCTGAACTCGTCTGCTCCAACTCGCTCAAGTCCGAGTCCGAAAACACCGCCCCCTGGCTCCTCAAGCAGGAGATGCGTCGCGCAGGCTCCGTGCTTCTTACCGAAGCCGACGCCTCCGCCGTCCCTGCCGGACACGCCCTCGCGGTCGACCGCGTTGACTTCTCCCGCCGCGTCGCCGACCGCATCGCAGCCGAGCCTCGCATCACCGTCCACCGCGAAGAGGTCACCACCCTCAACGAGAACGACCCTGACACCATCACCATCCTCGCCAGCGGCCCGCTGACCTCACCCGCGCTCGTCGCCGAACTCCAGCGCCTCACTGGGGCCGACCAGCTAGCCTTCTACGACTCCATCAGCCCCATCGTCGACGCCACCACCATTGACATGGACAAGGTCTACTTCGCCGCCCGCTGGGACAAAGGCACCGCCGACTACATCAACTGCCCCTTTACCAAAGAGGAGTACGACCGCTTCCTCGACGCGCTCACAACCGCCGAAGCCGTCCCCGCAAAGGAATGGGAACAAATCCCAACCGCCTCACAACAAAACCGTCACCCTAAGCCGACCCTAACCGCTTCACAAAAAGCGCGTCATCCTGAGCGGAGTGGCGAAGCCACGGAGTCGAAGGACCCCGAAGGCGCAGACATCACCAGCGCCGTCGGCCAGCTTTCAACCTCGACTGCTACGCCGCTTCAAGAACCCGGAAAACTCCAATACTTCGAAGGCTGCCTTCCCATCGAAGAGACCGCCCGCCGAGGCCGCGACACCCTCCGCTTCGGCCCCATGAAGCCCGCCGGTCTCACCAACCCGAAGACCGGCAAATGGCCCTACGCCGTCGTCCAGCTACGCCAGGAAAACCTTCGCGCCGACTCCTACAACCTCGTAGGCTTCCAGAACCACCTCAAGTTTGGCGAGCAGGCCCGCGTCCTCCGCCTCATCCCCGGCCTCGAGAACGCTACTTTCCTGCGCTACGGCCAAATCCACCGCAACAGCTACATCAACGCCCCCGCGCTTCTCACCGAGACACTCCAGCTCAAGGCGCATCCGAGCATCATGATCGCCGGACAGCTAAGCGGCGTTGAGGGCTATACGGAATCAATCGCCTCAGGTATGCTGGCGGGCCGATACGCGGCCGCCCTCGCTCAAAGCAAGAGCCCAACACCAGCTCCCCGAGGAAGCGCCAACGGCAGCCTGACGCACTACATCACCCACGCCGAATCCAAAAGATTCCAACCAGCCAACATCACGTTTGACCTGCTACCGCCGCTCGAACCCGAGCTCCGTAAAAAGATGCGCGACAAAAAAGAACGCCACAAGCTCCAGTGCGACCGGGCGCTTGCAGCGTGGGATGAATGGCAGGCCAACCAGCGATGATGATGAGTTTTATTCCGTCTTCTTCTTATTCCGCGCCTTGATCTTGAACCAGATCGGGGAACCAATAAATCCGAAGCTGTCGCGGATCTGGTTCGCGAGGAAGCGCTCGAAGGAGAAGTGCAGCTTCACGTCTTTGTCGGTGAATAGCACGAACGTTGGCGGAGCGACAGCAGCCTGAGTCATGTAGTAGATCCGGACGCGTTTGTTCATCGGCACGCTGGCCTTCTGGAAGTCCACGCGATCGAGGAACCGGTTCATCTGCCCCGTCGTGACGCGCTTGCGGCGTTCGCGAGCGACAAGTTCGACCTTCTTGAAGACCGACTCGATGTTCTTGCCGTCGGCGGCCGAGATGAACAGCAGCGGAGCGTAGTCGAGGTACTTCAGCGCATCGCGGACCTGCTGCTCGTAGACCTTCTGGTCAGCCGGAGGCTTGCCGTCGAAGAGCCGCATTCCGTCCGGTCCAGTCTTGGTCATCAGGTCCCACTTATTGACGACGATGATGACGCTGCGTCCGCTCTCATGCGCATATCCACCGATGTTGGCATCGAGCGCAGCAACGCCTTCCGTAGCGTCGATGACGAGCAGCGAGACGTCAGCCGCCTCAAGGTGCTTACGCGCCATAATGACGGAGAGCTTCTCGGCCATCAGCTTGGTCTTGCCCTTGCGGCGAATGCCAGCAGTATCCACAAACCGGAAGCTGTGCCCGCCGCGCTCGACGACCTCATCGACAGCGTCGCGGGTAGTTCCGGCGATGGGCGAGACGATAGCGCGCTGGGTTCCGGTGAGGGCATTGAGCAGGGTGCTCTTGCCGACGTTCGGGCGACCGATGATGGCGATCTTGGTCTCCTTGCTTTCGTACTCGCCGTGGGAGCGCAGACGGCGAACAGGAGCGAAGTCCGGACCGTCTTCATCCTCTGCCATCTCCTCTTCCGCAGTGAGCATGGTAGCTTCGGGCTCTTCGGTCTCCATCTCCGGCAGTATGTCGAAGACCTCGTCGAGGAGGTCGCCGATGCCGCTGCCGTGTTCGGCGGAGATGGGCAGGACGTTCCTGAAGCCGAGGCGGCGGAAGTTCTCCGCCTGCACCTGCATAGACTCCGTGTCCATCTTGTTGACGGCAAGGAAGAGGGGCTTGCCGCCGCGAAGGAGCAGGCGGGAGAGCTCCATGTCGGGCGAGGCCAGCTCCGTGCGGCCATCAACGACCATGACGATGGCGTCAGCCTCGTCGAGAGCGACCTGGGCCTGGCGGAAGATCTCGCTGGGGATCAGGGCCTCGTCGTCGGGGACGACGCCGCCGGTGTCGACGATGCGGGCGTCGCGGCCCATCCACTCGATCTCGCCGTAGATGCGGTCGCGGGTGATGCCGGGCTCATCGCCGACGATGGAGCGCCGGGAGCCGGTAAGCCGGTTGAAGAGAGTAGATTTGCCGACGTTCGGGCGGCCGCAGATGGCAATCAGTGGGAGTTGACGCGCGTCGACGCTCTCGGTCTCGGTAGCCATCTGAGAGGCCAGCAGTTCGACCTCACGCCAGTCTTCCTCGCCGAGTCGCTCGCGTCCTGCGACGTTGGCCGAGTTCGGTGTCTGACGGCCTACGATTCCGTCGGCAGGCTGGCTGTACTTCGGGCGCGCCGATGCTGCTGGCTTCTTCGCGGAAGGGCCATCTCGCTGAATCGTCTTGCGCCGCTCCTTGTCGGGCGATTGCTTAGTGATCCGCGCAGCCTTCTCGGTCGCGGCGCGATTGGTTGAGAGGATCTTCCGCTTGCGGGGATCGATCGCTCCAGTGGTGGGGGCGGCCTTGGGAGCCCGTCCCTTCTTCGGGCGAGTGCTCGCTTGTCTGTGTTTTTTACCTAACCGCTTCTTGTCGTTTTGGGCCACGGTGAATGTCCAGCTTTCTCCCGCGCACCATTCAGGCGGCAAGGCTTATTGCGCTACAGCAACTTACGAAGGATCTCCTAATATTCTAGCTACCGCTGTCCATTATAGGAATTGCGCCATATCTTCGCCTCAATCGCGCATTGTCCAACAAGCCACGACAAAACCCACCTCAGTTGACAAACCCGGGCCCAAAGAAACCCCACGATAGAGAGGAGTTGGTACCACCCGGCCACCCCCTGAGCCAACACCAAGTCCGGACCTAAGTGTATTAATTCGAAGACTTTGCATGCTTTTACCGGGGAGGGGAGGGGTACCACCATACTAATCCGCTCGCAGCACGATCACCGGAGTCCACCACCTCACCGAGCCGCTCCCGAAATCCATCTCATCCTTGACAAATATGCCCGCCAGAAGCCCCGGAGCGAAAAAGTGAACCCGCAGACCCGATCCTAAGTCCACACCAGGTCCAGACCTAAGTGTTTTCATTCGAATACTTTGCATACTTTTAGTGGGGAGGGAGGGGTACTATCCCCACATATGACTATCATGGGAGTCAGGTGTCCACCTCCGCTCCCATCTCGATCGCGCCCGCTTCCAACGAGCATCTACCGAACCTTCACGACTTCTTCGTCCCCGGTGGCCTACTCTCCCAATCCTCCCTGTCCTTTGAGCACCGCCGGGGCCAATACGAAATGGCCCGAGCCATCGAAAGCGCCTTCAAGGAAAAACGCCACCTCATCGTCGAAGCCGGCACCGGCACAGGTAAAACCCTGGCCTACCTGCTACCCGCGCTGCGAATGGCCCGTGAGCGTCAGCAGCGCATCATCATCTCCACCGGAACGAAGAATCTGCAAGAGCAGCTCTTCTTCAAGGACGTCCCCTTTCTGGAGTCCCTGCTGGGCCCACTGAAGGTCTGCTACATGAAGGGCCGCAGCAACTATCTGTGTCGCCACAAGCTGTATGCGCTGCGTGACAATCCCCTCCTGAACGGCTTGGAGGAGATCGACCAGTTTCATGCAATTGCCGCGTGGGAGCGAACGACTGAGACTGGCGACCGCGCCGAGATCGACTCGCTGCCGGAGTCTTCAGCCCTCTGGCACAAGCTGGATGCGCGCACAGAGGCTTGTCTCGGGCAAAGCTGTCCGGATTGGGAGCGGTGTTTCGTCACGGCAATGCGCCGCAAGGCACTTGAGTCTGACATCGTCATCGTCAATCATCACCTCTTCTTCGCGGATCTCAGCATCAAGCAGCAGGCGGGGAATGCGCCCGACGCAGGGATCCTGCCAGAGGCCGCTGCTGTGGTCTTCGACGAGGCGCATGAATTGGAAGAAGTGGCTTCGAATTACTTCGGCATCGGCTTAAGCACGCAGCGCTTCGATGAGCTGGTGCGTGATGTAGACATGATGCTGAAGGCCAAGCAGGCTTCGACATCAGCCATCGAGAGCGCCTGCGGCACGCTGAAGGAGCGAGCTCGCATGTTCTTCGCAGCGCTGCCGACTGAGGTGGCGGGAGGCGCTGGGGTTGGTCGCATGCCCTTTGAAGAACGCAACACGTTCCTAGAGGAGAGCGGTGATTACTATACAGCCACGCTGAATGCGCTGACGCGGCTCGAAGGCGAATTGGAACGACTGAAGAATGTTGAGGAGTCAACAGGGCTTCGCAAGCGGGCTGCGGATATTCGGGCTCATCTGGCGTTTCTGCTGGAGTCGAGCGATCGCAATACCGTCTTCTGGATCGAGCGGCGGGCGGCTGGAGGTGTTCGCAATCTGGCACGGGGGCACAGTCAGCCGGCTTTCCATACGCACCTGCAGGCTACTCCGATTGATGTGTCGGAGCTGCTTTCGACTTCGTTGTTCGATAACTATGCGAGCGTAATTCTTACTTCGGCGACGCTTACGGTCTCGGGAGGATTCGAACACATTCGCAAGCGACTGGGGATGACGACAGCGCGTGAGTTGGTTGTTCCTTCGCACTTCAACTATGAGAGGCAGGCCCTGCTGTATCTGCCGCCCAATATGCCGGATCCGCGGGATGCGGATTTTGGGGTGAAGGCGGCGGAACGCATCCGGCGAGTGCTGGAGATTACCCGGGGTCGCGCCTTTTGCCTGTTCACAAGCTACAGCCAGATGCGGGATACGTATGAGCGCATGTTGGCTGAGCTGCCTTATACGTTGCTGCTTCATGGGACTGCTCCGCGGCATGTGCTGCTGCAGCAGTTCCGCGATACGCCAAATGCTGTGCTGTTCGGAACGTCGAGCTTCTGGCAGGGAGTGGACGTGCAGGGTGAGCAGCTGAGTTGCGTGATCATCGACAAGCTTCCTTTCGCCGTGCCGAATGATCCTGTTGTGAAGGCGCGGATGGAGGCGATTGAGGCGATGGGCGGCAAACCCTTCTTCGATTATCAGGTTCCTAACGCCGTCATCACGCTGAAGCAGGGCTTCGGACGGTTGATTCGCTCGTTGCATGATCGGGGCGTGCTGATGCTGCTCGATCCGCGGATTCAGCGCCAACGATATGGAAGGATCTTCTTAGAGAGTCTGCCACCGTATCGACTGACGCAGGAGATCGCCGATGTCGAACAGTTCTTTGCAACCGATAAATCTGAGAAGCTATAGACAGCACTATGGGACGTAATCTTTACATTCTCGCCGCCACACTGGGCCTGTTCGCGCTGATCTCGTGCGGCATAGCGTATACGAACATCGCGCAGCAGCCTGGTTCGCCCGGTGATGTGGCGCTGTGGCGGACGATGGGGCTTGGGCTTTTCGTGATTGCGTTGATTGTGGCGCTGGCTGGGATACTGTCGTCGTTGTTTGAGCAGGCTGAGCGACGCTCCGAAGAGGCTCGCCGAGCGAAGCGCAAACGGTAAGCAGGCAGATAAAACGGTACAATCGAAATACGGATAAAGCTGAAGCCGCGATCCCCAGATCCCATCCAAAATCCCAGAGACGCGGCGACCGAAGGGAATGCAAGAGTCATGTTTGAAGTAACTGTAGAAGCCGGGTTTTCTTCCGGTCACTACCTTCGCAATTACAGAGGCAAGTGCGAGAATCCGCACGGCCATAACTATCGTGTGTTCGTGACGCTGATTGGCAAAGAGCTTGATGAAGCTGGGCTTCTGCTCGACTTCAAGCTGTTGAAGCAGGTGATGAGGCCTGTTGTAGACCGGCTCGATCACCAGATGATTAACGATCTTGAGCCGTTCACGACGATCAATCCGTCGGCTGAGAACCTTGCGCGCTACTTCTATGACGAGACAGCTAAGCAGCTTGATCAGATGACCGCAGGCCGCGTCCAGATCAAGGATTGCACTCTGTACGAGACCGACACCAGTTTTGCCCGCTATTACGAGTAGCGTTTCCTTCATGTATCTCATCGAGCTTTATAAATCGGTGCAAGGTGAATCCTCCTTCGCTGGGCTGCCGTGCATCTTTGTGCGGCTTGCGGGGTGCAATCTGCGCTGTGCCTGGTGCGACTCGGAGTACACCTTTACGGGTGGTAAGGCATTTACCGAGGACGAGATTGTCGCGCAGATCGAGGGACTCGCACCCTGCAAGCTCATCGAGTTCACGGGCGGCGAACCTATGCTGCAGGCGCGCGAACTGCTGCCGCTGATGGAACGACTGCTGGCAGAGAATTACACCCTAATGATCGAGACTTCCGGTGAGCGGCCTCTGACAGAAGTGCCCAAAGCTGTGCATAAGATCGTCGATGTTAAGTGTCCTGGTGCGGGCTCCGCTGCGAACAGCTTCCGTCTCGAAAATCTTTCTGCTCTCACGAAAAACGATGAGGTCAAGTTCGTTCTCACCGACCGTGCGGACTACGAATTTGCTCGCGACTTTATTCGTACTCATGCGCTCGAAGAGAAAGCAGGGCAGATTCTGCTCTCGTCGGCGTTTCAGAAGACGCCTAGCCCCCAGAGGACTGCTGACAACATGACGCTCGACCCTCGCAAGCTTGTCGACTGGATGCTGACCGATGGCCTTCCTGCGCGGCTTTCGCTGCAGATTCATAAGTTCATCTGGGAGCCGCAGAAGAAGGGCGTTTAGCTTAGCTTACGCAGCGCGCCACGCATTCCGAACCACACCACCAGCGCCAGGAACTGCGCGTATAAGATCCATTCCGTGACCTGCACCGCGGCAGGGACAGCTATACGGTGCAGCGCAAAGGCGGCCAGTAGCGCTATGCCCAGTACCACCATGCAGACCATCATTGCCTTGCGACCGTAGTGCGTTGGCGTCAGCGCGATTGGTCGGCGTTCCGGAAGTTGGCTGGCGACACGGGCTGCGAAGTCAGCGGGTATCTGAACTGCGGGCCGGATCTCCAGAACGCGAATCAGGCGCTGTTCCATCTCGGCATCGGCGTCTGACGTGTGCTCTTCGTTCATCCATTCTTCGCGCATACTGGTCTCCTCTCCTGCGTGGCCTGCAGGGCCTCTCTCATCTTCTTGCGGCCGCGGTGTAGATGCGTCCGTACGGTTCCGATCGGCAGGCCCAGCGCAAGGGATATCTGTTCGTACGTGCGCTCCTCCTGATGATAGAGGACGATTACGGCACGCTCTACCTGGCTGAGCTTCTGTAACTGTTCTGCTACGTCCTGCTGAAACTCGCGCTCCTCGATCTGCTCGGCGGCGTTGCGGCCTGGATGCTCCAGACGGTCTTCCCAGCCTGAGGTTTCGTCCGAGATCGAGATTAGGGACTTTGTGTCCCGGCGGCGGCGCTTCCACTCGTTTTGGGCGACATTCACGGTGATTCGATAGAGATACGTCGACAGCAACGATTCTCCTCGGAAGCTTGGCAGAGCACGATATAACCGCATGAATACTTCCTGCGCGAGGTCGTCGACGTGCTCGCGGCTTCCGGTCATTCGCATGAGGGTGCCGAAGACCATCGACTGATGGTCACGCACGATCTGCTCGAAGGTGAGATCAGTATCCAAGCCAGGTTAGACAATACGCTTCGCCGAAAGTTTCATGCAGCGGCGTGAAACTTTGCAAGGGTGCCGAGGTCTAATGCGGGCAGAAAGGGAGGTAACACCATGGAAGCACTTAATACGCCGTTTGTCGTGCCGCTGGGGGCGTTCGCTGTGGCCATTGTGGCCGTTGTTGCGGGCATCTGGTCGCAGGCTCATGCGGTTCGCGTCAAGGCGGAGCAGCGCATGGCTATGCTTGCGCGAGGCATGTCCGTTGCGGAGATCGAACAGTTGCTGGGCTCCGGCCAGGACGAGAAGAAGGCGCCCAAAGATCCGCTTCGCAGTTTGAGCAATGCGCGTCGTGCCGGCATTGTTCTGGTTTCTACAGGCGTTGGCCTTGTGCTTTTCTTCTTCGCGCTCACGGCCATTATTGGGGAGCGTGCAATTCTTTCCGGCGCTGCGGCTGGCCTTATTCCGCTGGCTATCGGAATCGGCTTCTTTATCGACTACAACCTTCAGAAGCGCGAGCTATCGCACTTCGGGTTGGAGGTTGATGCCGAGCTGGCGCCGGGTAGGCGTGTGGGGTAGTGAGTCCGGGACTCCCACCGGGGTACTTGCTCGTGCAAAGTCTTCATTATGGGCTGGTTAGGTCTGGACTTCGGTCGATTTCGTTCTTCTTTCCGAGGGTTTTAGTGTAAGGTATTGTTTCTGCGTTACTTTGTTGGCAAAGTATTCATTCATAAAGAGATAGCTACTAGAGTTCAGGGCTATATCTTTATCTTTTCGTCTATATATTCAGTTTAGCGGAACGGGCATAATTAATATGCCAAGCGTATCCCTTTTATTTACATGGAGATAATCGATTTGGGGGCTTGACAAGCGAAAGGTCAGGGTTTTTCGCGGGTTAAGGAAGACGACTCAGGTGCGTGTCGGCGTTGGCGAAATGCGGGGCTTCCTCTTCGCCCTTCGCCTGGCTCAGAGGCAGAATGACAAGCAGCAAGAACAAAAGCGCTGTATGGCGCCGGAGGCAGGGAAAGTAGAGAGTGGATTTCTCCGTGGCGCCGCTCTCTGACATGAGCTCAGACGGTGGATGCGTCAGGGCGCCAAATGTTGAGAAATGGAGCGGTCATGAAAAACAGGTCGGTTCCGACGGATACCGTGCTTGCGCATGTTGTTTATCAAAACATTTCTGAGGCGATTACGTGGTTGACGGAGACGTTCGGGTTTTCGGAACACTACCGCTACGGGAACCCTGAGGAGCCTAACGGTGCGCAGATGTATCTGGGTGATGCATGGATCATGCTCGAAAGTGCGAGGGCCGGGCGGGGCAGTCCGAAGCAACTAGGTTATGGAACTCAGAGCCTGACCGTATTCGTCGACGATGTTGAAGCGCATCTCCAGAAGGCGAAATCGGCTGGAGCCAAGATTGTCGAAGATCTCCATGTGACGGAGTACGGTGAACATCAATATGGAGTCGAAGACCTTGAAGGGCATCATTGGCTCTTTTCACGGCACGCTCGTGATGTGAATCCAGATGAGTGGGGAGCAACGATAGCTGGTCGCTGAGCGATTTGTTTTAGCGGAGGTTGGTGGTGGGTCTGGTGGGTAGGGTGAAATGGAAGGTGGTGCCTTGGCCGGGGGTGCTAGTGGCCCAGATGCGGCCTCCGTGATGGGTGATGATGCTGCGACAGATGGCGAGGCCGAGGCCGGTGCCGCCGAGGGAGCGGGAGTCGGAGGCGTCGCCCTGGCGGAAGCGGTCGAAGATGTGCTCGAGCTTGTCTTCGGGGATGCCGCGGCCCTGATCGCGGACCTCGATGATGGCTTCGTTTTCGTCGAGGTCGCGGGCGGTGAGGTGGATCTCGCCGCCGGGAGCGGAGAACTTGATCGCGTTCGAGATGAGGTTGTCGAGGGTTTGTAGGATGCGGTCGGGGTCGGCCCAGACGGTGACGCCGTTGGCAGCGAAGAAGATCCGAGTGTTGGGCTTGGGGGTGCGGGCCTGTTGAAGTCCGGCGGCGCGGCGGAGGAGGTCTTCGGCGCTGCACATGGTGGAGTGGAGCTCGCTCTTGCCGCTGCTGATGCGCTCAAGATCGAGGATGTCGTTGACGAGGCGAACCAGGCGGTCGGTGTTGTTGATGGCGATCTGGAGCATCTGCTGGGACTTGTCGGGGCGGGTGGAGAGTGCGCCGCCGGCGAGCAGGCCGAGTGATCCGCGGATGGAGGTCAGCGGGGTACGGAGTTCGTGGGAGACGGTGGAGATGAACTCGTCCTTCATGCGGTCGAGGGCGCTGCGCTCGGTGGTGTCGGTGAAGGCTACGACGACGCCTACGGCTATAGCCGAGCCTATGTCGCTCGATGTGGAGTCGATTTGAGGACGCGCGACGTATTCGACGGGGAAGCTGGTGCCATCCTTGCGCCAGAAGACCTCGTCGGAGATGCGGATAGTGTCGAGGTGGGTGAGGCTCTTGCGGATGGGAGAGTCGCTGTAGGGGAAGTAGGTGCCGTCGGCGCGCGTGTGGTGGATGATCTCGTGGAGGTTGCGGCCGAGCATCTCCTCTTTTTTGTAGCCGAGCATCTGGGCCGCGGCGGCGTTGGCGACGGTGACGTTGCCGTCGAGGTCGATAGCGAAGATTCCGTCGCCGACGGACTCGAGGATGGAGTCGGACTGGCGGGTGAGGGTGCGGAGACGGCCTTCGGCGCGGACCTGCTCGCTGATGTCGACGCCGAAGCCGAGGACGTAGGACGGAAGGCCGGGGACGGCGATGAGCTTGTTGCGGTAGGCGATGACTCGGATCTCTCCATCGGTATGGGAGAGGTGGAGGAGGCCCTGGGCTTCGCCGGTCTCTGCGATTTTGGTGAGGTAGCGCTGCATGGAGGGGCGACGGTCTTCGGGGATGAACTCGGCGAGGGAGTGGTTGAGCATCGAGTCGACGGTGCGGCCAACGGTTTCGGCGCCGTGGGCATTGATGGAGAGGAGCTTGCCCTTGAGGTCGTGGGTGCAGACCATGCCGAGGGAGCCTTCAACGAGCTGGCGATAGCGGGCTTCGCTCTCGCGGAGGGTGGCTTCGGCGATGCGCTGTGTGGTGACGTCGATGCCGGTGGCGATGATAAAGCCGACCTGGCCCTGTGTGTCGCGGAGTGCGGTGGCCGACCAGGCGATGCGGCGGAGTGTGCCGTCGCGATTGAGCCATTGGTTTTCGAAGCTGGCGGGGAAAGCTCCGGCGCGGAGGCGTTCGAAGGTGTCGATGGCTTCGGGGATTTCGTTGCGGGGGATGAGTTTGTCCCAGGTGTATCGGCCGACCAGGGTGGCGAATTCGTAGCCGGAGGCGAGCTCGCAGGCGCGGTTGAAGCGGACGATGCGGCCGGCGGTATCGAAGACGGCGACGAGGGCGCCGATGGTGTCGAGGACGGCGGAGACGAAGTTGCGCTCGACAGTGAGGGCAGATTCAACACGCTGACGGGAGCGGGCGGCTCGGTCCATTTGGCGGATGCGGCCGTTGAGCTCGAGGCGGGTGATGACCTGCCGGCTGAGGATTTCGAGGGCGTCGGCTTGCGGGATGGTGAGACGGCGGGGGGCTCGGTCGAGTACGAAGAGGGCGCCGATGCTGACTCCGTCGGGAGTGGTGAGGGGTGCGCCAGCGTAGAAGCGGTGGGGACGACCTTCGAGGTAGACGCCGTCGGGGGCGAAGTCGGGGTCGTGGCGGGCGTCCTCGATCTCGTAGACGGTGTCGCCGAGGATGGTGGTCTCGCAGGGAAGCGTGGAGAGAGGGACGTCAGTGATATCAAAGCCGAAGCGGGCTTTGAGCCAGATGCGGTCGGAGCCGATGAGAGAGATCGCCGCGATAGGAGCTTCGCAGAGTTGTGCCGCCAGCCGGACGATGTCGTCGAGGACAGGGTCGGGTGCGGTGTTAAGTACCTCGTACCGTGTGAGGGCTTCGGTGCGGAGGGCTTCGTCTTTGACTAACAGAGCATTCATCTAGCTTCTTGATCGTAGGAGAGTTGTGAGGAGTTTCGCACTGCTACTTTTGGTGTAGCGGAGGGGCTAAGGCTTTGGCAGGACACAGCATTCGCCCGCTGCGGGAGGTTCGGTTGAGCTCGCATCCATGGCTACTTTCCAGGTATTGTCAGGCATTTTTTTCCATACGGTCATGTAGCGGCCTGAGATGACGACGGGATTCCCATTTTGGTCCTTGGAGTGGCCTTCGTAGTGTCCCCAGGTGAAGCCCATGTCATTGGAGGGGCCCATCTGTGCGCCTTGCGGGGTCCAGGTGAGTTGGTAAGTCTTGGGGTCCCAGTCGGCCTGGGCGGCGATGTTGGCTCGGCCGAGGACTGCGGGGCGTCCGTTGTTGAGGGTTACGGCGTCGTCGGCGAACCAGCTGGCGAAGGCTTTGCCGCCTCCGGTGGCGACGGCCTGGGCAAAGCGGCCTTCGAGCTCCATGAGAAGAAGAACTCCGGGTGAGAGAGTTGGCTGGGTGAGTGGGCTTGTTACGGCCGGGGGGTTGGCCAATGGGTCGAGGCTTGGAGGGGGAGTGAGGGCGTTTGCGCCGGTCTGCGCGGCGAGAGGGAGGGTCGTAGCGATGCAAAAAATCACTGCGGCGAGGCGCAGTCGGGGGAGCTTAGACATGGGAACCTCAGGCTAGATACGTGTTACAAGAGCAGCAATTCAAGGTACAAATTCCATGAGTGCGGCTCTTGTTGGTTAGACGGCCGCTATCGTCTGGAATGCGGCCATTTTGGGTGGTCCCGCAGTTACAGAATAGCTGGTTGTGAGCGGGCATCTATACCCTGTTTGGGTAGATTTTTAGTGACTTTCGTAATGTAGGGGGTTCGAACAGGATTCCGGTTGGGGGATGCTGGTATTCTGCGCGGAATGGCAAATGTGCGTTCTGAACGGGTGTTGGTGGCGGTGGCTGCGTGTTTGCTGACTGCGGGGATTGCTCTGGGGCTGGTGCAGGGGGGTGCTGGGCATGGGGTTGCGATGGTGCTGCGGTGGTTGGGCGTGGCGGCGTTGATGGTGTTTGCGTGGCGGCGGAGGTCGGTGACGCCCTGGATCTTTGTGGCGATGGTGGCGGGGGCGGAGTTGGGGTTCGATGCCCCGGCGGTGGGGGTGGGGCTGCGGGTGTTCAGCGATATCTTTCTGCGGCTGATTAAGACGATTGTGGCTCCGCTGATTCTAGCTACGCTGGTTACGGGGATTGCGGGGCATGGAGATCTGAAAGGCGTCGGGCGGATGGGCGTGAAGAGCATCGTCTACTTTGAGGTGGTGACGACGCTGGCGCTGGTTGTGGGGTTGGTGGCGATCAATATCAGTAAGGCGGGGGTTGGGTTGCATGTGCCAGCGGTGGTGAGCGCTGGTGAGGTGGTTACGGCGCCTCCGCCTACGCATTGGCAGGATTTTCTGCTGCATGTGTTTCCGGAGAATATTGCTAAGTCCGTGGCTGAGGGGCAGATTCTGCAGGTGGCGGTGTTTGCGGTCTTCTTTGGAATTGCGCTGGCGACTTTGAGTGAAGAGAAGCGGGCGCCGGTGTTGCGGCTTTGCGAGAGCCTGAGCGAGGTGATGTTCAAGTTCACCAATGTGGTGATGTACTTTGCGCCGATTGGGGTGGGGGCGGCGATGGCTTATACGGTCGGGCACATGGGGCTGGGCGTGCTCGTGAATCTGGGCAAGCTGCTGCTGACGATCTATGGTGCTCTGGTGGCGTTTGGGCTGCTGGTGCTGCTGCCAATTGCCTTGCTGTTCAAGGTGCCGGTGAGGAGGTTTCTGGCGGCGGTGGCTGAGCCGGCTACGATTGCTTTTGCTACGTCGACGAGTGAGGCAGCGCTGCCGAGGGCGATGGAGTCGATGGAGGCGCTGGGAGTTCCGCGGCGGATTGTGTCGTTTGTGATTCCGGCGGGGTATAGCTTCAATCTGGATGGGTCGACGCTTTATTTGGCGGCGGCGAGTATTTTTGTCGCGCAGGCGGCGGGGGTGCACCTTTCGCTGGGTGAGCAGCTGTTGATGATGGGGACGCTGATGCTGACCAGTAAAGGTGTGGCCGGGGTTCCGAGGGCTACGCTGGTCGTGCTACTGGCTACGGCGGCTACGTTTCGGCTGCCTACGGAGCCGATCTTTGTGATTCTGGGGATCGATGCGCTGGCGGATATGGCTCGTACGACTGTGAATGTGGTAGGGAATTGTCTGGCTAGTGTGGTTGTTGCGAAGTGGGAGGGGCAGTTTGGGACTGAGCCGGTGAGTGAGGTGGTGTTGGAGGGGATGGCGGAGTAGGTTTTTAGGGAACAGGGAACAGGGAACAGGGAACAGGGAACAGGGAACAGGGAACAGGGAACAGGGAACAGGCAGCAGGGAACAGGTGGGTGCGTGGGTTAGGTTTTGCAGAGGTATTCGGCTAAGGTTTCGCGCTGGTCGAGGGCGACTTTGTCGACGCGGTTGAGGACGAGGATGTAGGCGGCGAAGGCTGCGGCTGCGAGGGTGAGGAAGATAGGGGTGGCGAGCCAGGGGTGGCTGAAGTAGTTGCAGGTCCAAAGCACGGCCATGCAGATGAAGAGAGAGCCGAACAGAATGCCGAGGGTGATGAGGCTCCCGGTGCGGGAGGTCGGTTGGCGCATGCTTTTGTTGAGCTGAACTTTTCGTGGTGCGTAGAGGGAGCGGAGGTTTCCTGCGCTGAGGTTGACGAGGGTGGCGAAGACTACCCAGAGGAGGGTGGCCACGACTACCGGTGTAGTCGGTGGATGCTGCAGCGTGACGATGAGGGTGGCCAGAAGAACTTCAATGGCGATGATTGCGACGTTGACGATGTTCTTTGCGATGAAGACGTGACGGAAGCGGATAGGAGCCATGAGGTAGAGACTGACTCCGTTGGCATCCGCGCCGAGAGCGTTGTAGAGCTGGGCGAAGAGGCCGAAGAGGATGTAGGCAAGGGCGATGGGGAACATGAGGGTTCCTGTCTTCGTCAGGTAGCCTGCGCGACTGGTGAAGATGAAGACGAAGAAGAGCGGGGTGATGAGGGCGATAAGGGCAGGGCCGCCACGGAGGAGATATCGAATCTCTTTTTCGAGGCAAGCGGCGATAGTGGGTGGCAGGCCGAAGAGGCTCCAACTGAGGCGGGTTTTGGAGACGGGGGACGTGGTGGGACGGGCAGCGGCTTCGCTGAAGTTTTCTCCGTGGAACTCTCCGCGTAAACGACGGGCGTAGAGGGATAGGAAGACGGCGGTGAAGATGAGGAGTCCGAGGAGCGTGGCGATGGCGGGAAGAGGCTGGGCCGCCTGCATCTGCTGGATGGAATGAGCGGCGAGTGTGGGAGGAAGATAGGCGATGAGAGGGCGGAAAAATGGAGCGAGGGCGTGGGCGGTGAGCCAGATCTTGTGGCTGAGCTGCGAATGCCCGCCGAGGGTATGGGACCTCAGCGAGATGCTGACGAATTGGATGCCGACCGAGAAGAGGATGAAAAAGGCGACGAACAGTTCGCGGGTTCGACGCTGCGCGAGCCAGCGGTCCATCCAGAGAAGAATCATGTGCAGAAAGAAGAGGATGGTGAGTCCGTAGATGAAGAGAACGAGAGCGGCCCAGGCGAAGAGATGGGGTCTTGCGATGCCGATGCCGATAGACGCTGAGAAGAGGCAGAGGAATCCGACGACGGTGGTGAAGGTGAGCAGGCCGAAGAAGATTCGGACGACGAGGTAAGAGGGGAAGGCGATGGGGAAGCGAATGAGTTGGGAAGGATCGAAGGTGGTGCTTTGAAGCGCGGAGGACTGCGCAGCTGAACTGAGTGTGAGGAAGATCCAGATGGAGAAGAGGAGCCAGAGGAAGAAGGTGAGGGCGGACGGTCTGGCTTGGGCGGTGAGGAAATATCCGGCGGCGCCACTGGCGATGACGGGGCCGATGGCGAAGGCGACGACGAAGGGATAGACAATGATGCGAGCGATGACTTCTGCTTTGCCGCCCTTTCTGCGGAAGGCGTTGACGAAGAGACGCCAGCGGAGTTGGGCGATGGCGGCGAAGTGATCGGCTGCGCGAGGAGCGGTGGTTAGCCGAGCCATGAGAGCTCCTTTGGCGGAGGCAGGATGGCGGTGGTTGGCTCGGAGGGGCTTTGCTGAGCTCCGACGACCTGTATGAAGATCTCTTCGAGGGTGAGGTGTTGTGGCGACGAGTGGCCGTTGGGAGCTGTGTGCAGCGGTTTGGTGCCGGCGCGGAGTTCTTCGAGGGAGCCCTGGGCTATAAGACGGCCGCGGTCGATGATAGCGATGTGGCTGCAGAGACGCTCGACGATTTCGAGGACGTGCGAGGTGAGGAAGATGGTGGCGCCGCGGGCGATCATGCGCTGAAGCATGTTTTTGAGGGTGCCGGCTGCGATGGCATCTACACCTTCGAAGGGCTCGTCGAGGAAGAGGATTTTAGGGCCGTGAATGACGGCGGCAGCGAGGGCGAGTTTTTTCTGCATGCCGTGCGAGTAATCGGTGATGAGTTTTTTGGGTTCGGAGGCGAGGCTCATGAAGTCGAGGAGCTCGTGGGTGCGGTCGGCGGTGGTGGCTCGGTCGAGACCGTACATGCGGCCGACGAAACGGAGATACTCGGCTGCGGTGAGGCGGCCGAAGAGGGCGAGGCCTTCGGGGACAACGCCTATCTGGCGCTTGACTTCGATCGGGTTGGCGGTGGCGTCGAGCCCGAGGATCTGGATGGACCCGGAGGTGGGTGCGAGCAAGCCCGTGAGCATCTTGATGGTCGTGGACTTGCCGGCTCCGTTAGGTCCGAGGAAGCCGAAGAACTGGCCCGGTGCGACGGTGAGGTTGACGTCCTCGACTGCAGTGAAGTCGCCGTAGCGACGGGTGAGGTCTGTGGTGGCGACGGCTGCGGTCATTTGGAGAAGCATACCGCATGCTATTGAAGGCACAGCGAATACTTCGTGTTTAGCGGCAGGATGGGCCGCGTGAGGCATTGAGTTTGTAGCGGGCACGGGCTTGCTGGAGTTTTGCGATGTCGATATCGCGGAGGGGCGTGGCTCCGCCGAGTTGGTGTGCGGAGAGGCAGACCTGGGCGAAGTGCTCGACGGTTTCGGTCTTCATGAAGGCGTCGGGTAGGGATGAGCCGTAGGTCAGGAGGCCGTGGTTCGCTAGCAGGATGGCGTCGTGGTCGGGAATAAAGGGTTCGAGGCTGGCACTGACTTCTTCGGTTCCTGTGGTGGCGTAGGGGGCCAGCGGGACAAGGCCCGTGGTCATGAGGATCTCGGAGCAGATGGGCTGATCGAGGGCTTTGCCACAGGCTGCGAAGGCGGTCGCGATGGGTGGGTGCGTGTGGACGATGGCCTGAACGTCTGGGCGCATGCGATAGACAGCGAGATGCATGCCGATCTCGCTGGTGACGTTGCGGGTTCCGGAGAGTTTATTGCCATCGTTGTCGATGAGAACCATGTCGACGGCGTGCAGGAGGCCTTTGCTGCAGCCGGTGGGCGTGGCGAGAATAAGGCGATCGTCCAGTCGAACGGAGAGATTGCCTGCGGTGCCTGGGGTGTAGCCGAGGCGGTGAACCCATCTGCCAAAGCGGACGAGCTGCCTGCGAAGATCCAACTCGGAGGAAGGGAACGACGATTCGAGATCGGCGCGGTCGACGTGAATGGTCTGGTGCGTCAGATATTGAGTCATTGGATCGCGGACCTCTTGATGGGATGGTCTAAAAGCTTCTTAAGGTTTCTTCCGACGATGTCGGAGGCTTTGAAGAGATGACCGGCGGTGAGACCGCCGACTACTTTGTGGTGACCGACTGCCGCGAGGCCCATGGATGCGATGCAGCCGCATTGAGAGCAGTCGGGTTTGCCGCCAAATTGGCAAGGGGTAATGACGGTTTTGAGATCGGCTGAGATGGTATGGGTGGTGCGGGCGAAGATGCAGTCCGCAGGAGACTGGGGCGGATGGAGGAACTCCCGGAGTGCTGACTCGTGCATGTCGAGGATGGGGTAGAGCGGGCGGAGACGAAGGAGCTCCGCGATGACAGATGCGCGCATTATGGGAGTGAGAATCTCAGAGCCTGTTGCGCGTTGCTGGGGCGTAAAGATGCTCATCCAGACCTTATTGGCTTCGGGGCGCTCAGTCCAGAACTGAAGGAAACGCTCGAGATAGCCGGGCTGGTCTGCAATCTGGCCGGTGATGGTGCAGTGAATCGTAACGGTCGCCTCCGCAAGATTCTTCAATATACGCTCGTAAGTCGCAGGTGCGCGGCGAATATCGTGTTCGGGTTGCAGGCCGTCGACGGAAACTACGATGTTGAGGCGCTTGAAGTCGGCCCAGTGAGCGGGAATGGGGCGGAAGGCGCTGGTGACGATCTGGGTATGAATGCCGCGGCGGTCGAGCTCGGGCAGGATGGTTTCGAGTTCGCGATACCTGACGAGGGGGTCGCCGCCGACGAGAGATACGTGGAGAGGTTGATGCTCGTCGACTACGCGGAGGACGTTTTTGACGAGCGCGTCTTCTTTGTAGTCAGACAGCTGGCGAAGGGTTATGTTGTTCTCGCCTCCGAGATGAGCCGGATCAAAGGCGTAGCATCCGGGACAGCGGAGGGGACATTCGCGGGTGATCTCGATCGATAACGACGGACGTCTGCCTAGGAGAATGGACTTCCATGCCTGCATTACTTCTGAAGACTTCACCTGATCTCCTTGTGCGCTTAAGCGCTGAATTCGGAGTTGCCACTGGAAGGTGGATCAATCGAATACGGAGATGTTGGCGACTAGTACCGCAGGACGGAATTGGTATCAATAGGTGGGAGTTGGTAGTGCGTTTTTCGCTCGAGGTAAACGAGCTTGATCCCTGTAGACGGATTTGCGGGCTTGAATGTCTCTGTAACCAGCACGGTAGCTCCTGCCATCAATGAGAAGAGCAGAAGCATGGCCAAGTTATAGGAGCGGAGATTTGTGTCTGGAAGATCGACGAGAGGCGCGACGCAGATGGCAAGTACGCAAAGTGTACAAAAGACAGCAGCGACGACTCGGATGAATCTTGCCATATTTGTTGGACGTAGATATGCGCTGCAAAGTTGTTTTCTTTGATTTTGAGGAAGGCTATTGCCATATTTGTGGGTCTAACTCTTGCAGACGGCTTGTAGAGAGGGCCGGCTGTTTTGAATTGGGTTGTGTTGGAGAGTTGATATACTTAAGGGCTGTGGTACAAGGGCCGGTCTGAGTAGACGATCGGACGCAGCGATGCCGGAGTTCTCCGCGAGCGGGCTGCAGAACAGGGTTCCAGATGAGTTCGTTTCTTGAGAAGATCAATTCCCCGGCAGACGTGAAGAAACTGTCGATGGTGGAATTGGAACAGCTTGCGGAAGAGATTCGCGAGCGGTTGATCATTGGGGTTTCAAAGACGGGCGGGCATATTGGGCCGAACCTGGGTGTCGTCGAACTAACGCTGGCGATGCATTATGTGTTCGACACGCCTACCGATAGCTTTGTTTTTGATGTGAGCCACCAGGCTTATGTGCATAAGTTGCTGACCGGGCGGGAGAAGCTGTTTCATACGATTCGCCAGCCGAATGGGCTGAATGGCTTTATGCTGCGCACGGAGAGCGAGCATGACAGCTATGGGGCGGGTCATGCCGGGACGGCGCTGAGTGCGGCGCTGGGAATGGCTGTGGCTCGTGATATGTCGGGCGGGAGCGAGCATATTGTGGCGCTGGCTGGAGATGCGGCGTTTACCAACGGGATATCGTATGAGGCGCTGAACAATATTGCGGCGCAGACGAAACGACTTATTGTTGTGCTGAACGACAATGCGTGGTCGATCGATAAGAACGTTGGAGCGATTGCGGAGTACTTCCACAAGATTGTGATGAATCCGACGATCTCGAGTTGGCATGACAAGGCTGCGGATCTATTGGAACGGTTTGGCGGCAAGACGGCTCGTCATGTGGCGCGTAAGGCGGAAGAGGCGGCCAAGGGCTTGATCGGACCCGGTACGCTGTTTGAAGAGTTTGGCATCAGTTATTTTGGACCTATCGATGGGCATAATCTGCCGCTGCTGATTGAGACGTTCAAATTTTTGAAGCAGCAGAACAAACCCGTCGTGCTGCATGCGATTACGCAGAAGGGCAAGGGGTTTCAGCCCGCGCTTGAGAAGCAGAAGAAGTTTCATGGGCTTGGGCCGTACGACGCGGAGACAGGTGAGACGAAGTCGGCGGGGCAGAAGACTTACTCGGAGATATTTGCCGAGTCGCTGACGAAGCTGGCTACGGCGAATGAGAAGGTGGTGGCCATTACGGCGGCGATGCCGAATGGGACTGCGCTGGATCTGTTTCGGCCACATCATCCTTCACGGTACTTCGATGTGGGGATTGCCGAGGAACATGCGGTGATCTTTGCGGCGGGGATGGCTACGAAGGGGTATAAACCTTTCTGCGCGATCTACTCTACGTTTTTGCAGCGTGCGTTCGATCCGATTGTGCATGATGTGTGTTTGCAGAATCTGCCAGTGGTGTTCTGCATGGATCGCGGCGGGCTGAGCGGCGATGACGGGCCGACGCATCATGGACTGTTCGATATCAGTTACCTGCGGAGTGTGCCGAATCTGATTCATATGGTTCCGAAGAACGAAGATGAGCTTCAGGACATGATGTATACGGCGATGCTGCATGAGGGGCCGAGCGCGATTCGGTATCCGCGTGGAACAGGGCCGGGCGTGGCGGTGAAGGCTCAGCCGGTGGCGTTGGAGATTGGCAAGGCTGAGGTGATCAGGGATTCGGGACGCACTGATGTTGCCGTCTTTGGCTTGGGAGCTATGCTGCCTGAGGCCGTGCGGCTAGCGGAGATGCTGGAGCGGGAAGGGTTTTCCGCTGCGGTGATCAATCCGCGGTTTGCGAAGCCGGTGGATAAGAACTGTATTGCGGAGTTCGGCGGCCGGTGTGGGCTGGTGATTACGCTGGAGGACCATGTTCTTGCGGGTGGGTTCGGATCGGCAGTGCTGGAGACGCTGAGCGGATTTGAACTGCAGGTTCCAGTGGTGCGCGTGGGATGGCCAGATGAGTTCATCGAGCATGGCAAGGTCGAGGCGCTGCGGGAGAAGTATGGACTAACTGCGGAGGCTGCACTTGTGAAGGCAAGGCCGTATCTGAGCAAAATGATGGAGCAGATTCTGGCCAAGCATGCTTAGGTCTCACACGACAAAGTAAAAAGGGGCTGCTGATGCAGCCTCTTTTGTTTGCTTTTGAAAAAAGATGAGACTTGCGGACGTAGTCGCTGTGCTCTTTTCTGATTTCTTCTGGGCGTCCTTGGATGGAGAGTTGGGCAGAATTGTTGATGCTGTGAAGAGAAGTGCTACGGATGGGGCGTTGACAATTGCAATGGGTACCCGTCAACTGAGAGTGAGGGTTGATGCAAACGAATCTACCAGCGATTGCTGATGCAATGCAGATGGGTACAGGAGATGAAGGCGTGAGCAGGGAAGCAGTGCATCGCGATCGCGGATTGCTTTTGATCGGGCTGTTCAAGCTGGGTAAGGCGATCCTGTTTTTCCTGCTGGGAGTGGGTGCGATCCATCTGTTGCACAGAGATCTTGGAGACGAGGTACTGCGGCTGGCGACTGCGCTGAAGTTCGATCCGGAGAGCAAGATCGTAGCCCTGCTTCTGGACAAGGTGGATCTGATCGATGCGCATCGATTAAAGCAGATTAGCCTGGCGACGTTTGCCTACTCCGCGCTGGCGCTGACCGAAGGAGTGGGGTTGGTGCTCGAAAAAGTGTGGGCGGAGTACCTGACGCTCTTTTTGACGGTCTCGTTTCTTCCGTGGGAACTGTATGAGCTGGCTCGGCGACCGAACTGGTTCCGGCTGAGTCTGCTGCTGATCAATCTTGCCGTGCTTGGGTATCTATTGTGGCTGCTGCGGCGGAAGAAGGTTGCGGCTGTGGTTCAGGTGTCCAGTTAGGCGAAAAGGCCTACCACCCATCTTCGCCGATGACACCGTTTTTGTACTGCTCGACCACGGATTTAAGGACGTAGATGTTCTTGGTTTCGCCTTTATTTCGCTATCAGAGAGATTGAGGAGGCCGCAAGTGGCGTCCTTGGTGTGAACCAGCCTCAGCAACACTAGGGGTGGGGGTATACGGCTTGATTCATACAATTTGGCTAGTTTTCCACATTTCATTATGGGAATTGCACTGATTTGCACAATTTAGTGCTTTACAGCGGTGTGTTGCTGCGAGACGATGTGGACGGAAGTGGTCAAAAGTGGAGTTAAAGGGACCAAATCGGATCAATTCTTGATGGAAGTCTACTCTGCCAAGCCAGTTTCGAGCGAAATGAGATGGAACGGGTATCGAGGTTGTCATGTTTCGGGGAAATCACCCAACTCGCGTGGACGAAAAAGGCCGGCTGAAGCTGCCGGCGGAGTTCAAGCGCAGGGTCGATGAACTGTACGGGCCTCAGTTCTTTATTACGAGTAAGGATGGACGGCGGGCTGAGATCTGGCCGCTGAAGGAGTGGGAGAAGATCGAGGCGCAGTTGGCCAGGCTCTCACCGATGGATCCGGTACGGAAGAAGTTTCTGGACGTGACGAACTACTACGGCCAGATGGTTGAGATGGATGCGCAGGGTCGGCTGCTCTTGCCGCAACTGCTGCGGGAGTCGGCAAAGGCGACGGGCGATGTGAATGTGCTCGGCGTGCAGACGATGTTGGAAGTGGTGAATGCGGAGTCGTTCAAGGCTGAGATGAAGGGCGAACGCGATGCGGTTGAGTTGACAGTAAGCGATCTGACGGCTTTAGCAGAGAAGACGAAGGTTAGTGAGTAGCGATTAAGACGTTTGGATGTGGCCCCCAGGGGCAGCACAAGGCGGGACGAGATGAAGAGACCGCAGCATGTGCCGGTTCTTTTAGATGAAGTTTTGGAGTACCTGAATGTGCGGCCGGGCGGCGTCTATGTTGACGCGACGCTGGGTTTGGCGGGGCACTCCTCGGAGATTGCGAGGAGGCTGGGCGCGAAGGGCAGGTTGATCTGCTTTGATCGCGACCCGCAGGCGATGGAGTTGGGAAAGGCACGGCTCGAAGAAGTAAAGGCCGAGCTGGGCGAGGAGATGCCGGAGGTGGTGTTTGTGCCGAAGGCGTTCTCGGAGGCTAGCAGCCAGATAAAGGCAGGAAGCCTGGATGGTTTGCTTGCGGACTTTGGCGTGAGCAGCCTGCAGCTGGACGAGGCACAGAGGGGATTCAGTTTTCGGTCAGAAGGTCCACTAGACATGCGGATGGATACGCGCAGTGGAGAGACGGCCGAGCAAGTGGTAAATCAGGAAGACGAAAACGAACTCGCCGACCTGATTTACGAATTCGGAGAGGAAAGGAGGTCGCGGAGAATCGCCAGAGCCATTGTGAGGGCCCGGCCGATAACGACGACGGCAGAGTTAGCCAGAGTGGTATCGGCCGCGGCCCCATCAATGAAAGGGGACAAGATTCATCCGGCGACGCGAACCTTTCAGGCACTTCGGATTCGAGTAAATGATGAGCTAGGGGAGATCAGGACGCTGCTTGAGAGCGCGCCATCCCTGCTGAAACCCGGTGGAAGACTGGTGTTGATCAGTTTCCACTCGCTGGAGGACCGGTTGGTGAAGGATGCGTTTCGTGAGGCCGGTCGGACCAAGGTGTTTGAGGTTTTGACGAAGAAGCCGGTTGTGGCTGGTGAAGAAGAAGAGATGCGGAATCCGCGAGCAAGAAGTGCGAAGATGCGAGCGGCGCAGAAGATTTAGTAGCGATATTAGTTACATGTTTTAGAGATGTAGGGAATATGTAACGACAAGTGATCGGGCCGGGGTTGTCCCACCTTCTTTCAGGCGAAAGACAACTCTGTAGTACAAGTCCCCTCCTCCAATAGCAATCCCGGCCCGTTCGTACGTTGAGGAGAGGCGAGAGTTCAGGAGCAAGTGAGGTGCGCGATGGCAACGGCAGCGATGGCAGGACAACAGATAGAGATGATGGGCGCGCGGCGGCAGTCGCAGGGCCGCACGGAGTCGCTGGCGGAGCGGAACCATTCGCTGTATGAGGCGCAGCGGAAGGCACGTCGTGGTCCTACGCCGGAGGTATTCTTTGCAAAGCACATCGACAACACGCGGTTGGTGAAGGCGGATGATCCGGAGCGGCGGCGGGAGATGCGGCAGTTCGCAACCGTGATGAGCGTGCTGTTTCTGCTGGTGATGGTTTATGTGTGGCAGCACTTTTCGGCGATTGAGATTGGGTATCACGTTGAGGTTCAGAAGCAGCAGGTTGAGCAGCTGAGGGAAGAGAACCGGCAGCTGCGTTTGTCGGAGGCTCAACTGACGGACCCGGAGCGGATCGACAAGATTGCTAAGCAGCTTGGACTGGATGCTCCTCAGCCTGGGCAGGTTGTGCGGCCTGAGGGTGGGGATCCGAATGCTCCAGTATTGGCGCAGGCGGGTGCTCCGGCACTAGTGGCTCAGTAGGTGCTGGCAAGTCAGCGAGTCAGCGAATTTCTAACTGGTTTGAAGTTTTTATAACGGGATTACGATGAATAAGGCGCCACGGCAGACGTTGACCGCTCCTATACGGAGAGTACGGTTTGCGTACGTGGCGCTTTTTTTCTGTTTCTGGACGGCTTCGATTGGGTTGCGATTGGTATGGCTGCAGGTAGTGCGGCATGGCGATTTTGTGGAACGTGCGGCCAAGCAGCAGCAGCGGACGTTTGAGGTGGCTCCGCGGCGTGGGGTGCTATATGACCGCAATCTAAAAGAGCTTGCGATGACGGTCACGGTGGACAGCGTGTATGCGGTGCCGAGCGAGTTGGGTGATAACCGAGAGAGCACCGCCGAGATGTTGGCTGGAATTGTTCATAGCGATGCGAGGGATAGCTTTACATCGCGGCAGCAAATGTTGGCTCGGTTCAATGCGTCGCGGAATTTTGCGTGGGTGGCGCGGCGAGTTGATGCTGAGACAGCGACTCGGGTGCGGGAACTGAATCTGAAGGGCGTCTATTTTCAGAAGGAGTTCAAGCGGTTCTATCCGAATAATGATTTGGCCGCACAGGTGCTGGGGTATGTGGGCACGGATGATACGGGGCTGGGTGGGCTTGAGCGCGAGTTTGATGATGATATGCATGGGACTCCGGGCCATGTGCTGACGGCACTGGATGCGAAGCGGCATGTGCTCGGAAGTGAAGAGAGCCAGCCGATGCCGGGTGAGAATCTCGTGCTGTCGATCGACGCAAATATTCAATACATGGCGGAGCGGGCGCTGGATGCGCAGATGGAGAAGATGAAGGCGCTGCACGGCACGGTCGTGGTGCAGGATCCGCATACGGGACAGATTCTGGCGCTGGCGATTTCTCCTCGGTTCAATCCGAACGATCAGCGGCATATGGATGCGAGCGTGTTGCAGAACCTGGCGGTGAGCGATGTGTATGAGCCGGGGTCGACGTTCAAGCTAGTGTCGTACTCGGCGGCACTGGATGCGGCGGGCGTGGAGCCGACGGACATCGTGGATTGCCAGGGTGGCGCGATGACGATGTATGGCCGTACGTTGCACGATGACAAATCAGACGGGCACTTGGGGCGAGTGACGGTGCAGTATGCGCTGGAGAAGTCGAGCGACGTGGGCGCGGCGAAGATGGCGCTGAAGCTGGGGAACCAGAAGTTCTATGAGTACATGCGGGCTTTTGGGTTTGGTGACCGGTCGGGAATTGAGCTGCCGAGCGAGACTCGGGGGCTTTTGCGCAATCCGAAGAAGTGGGGCGCAACCAGCATTCTGTCGATGGCGATCGGCCAGGAGGTGGGTGTGACGCCGGTGCAGTTGGTGACCATGGTGAGTACGATTGCAAACGGTGGGGTTTACATGCCTCCGCATATTTTGCTGCAGTCGACCGACCAGATGAAGGGTGATCCGCGGCTGCAGGCGGCGGCGTTCCGTCCGGCCAATCAACTGCCATCAACACTGCCGGATGGTGCGCACCGTGTGATCAAAGAGATCACTTCTGCGAAGATGCGGATGATGATGCAGGGGATTGTGGTGGAGGGTACGGGACGTAAGGGTGCGCTGAACGGCTACAGCGCAGGTGGAAAGACGGGAACGGCGCAGAAGATCGACGTTGTGACGCACACGTATTCGCACACGAAGCTGGTGGCTAGTTTTGCGGGGTTTCGCGCCGGTAAGCAATCCGGCGATCTCGGTGGCGGTGGTGATTGATACACCGACGGTGGGTACAAGGTACGGTGCGGAGACGAGTGCGCCGGTGTTTGCGGAGGTAGCGCAGCAGGTGCTGGAGTATCTTGGCGTGCCGCATGATCAGCCGCTGAAGGCAAAGAAGGAACTGGTGGCTTCGGTTAAGGGTGATGAGGTGGAAGAGGCTCCGTCGGATAGCGGCGCCGATCTGAATGCGATGTTCGCGGATGTGAATAGTCTGCCGGTGGATGATCCGCTGAGGGCTCCGGCGAATGCTGCGGCGGCGTCGGAGAGGGACTACGGTGGTGGCGGAAAAGCCTGTGTCGCTGCGCCGAGGGTTGCGGGTAAGTCTCAAGGGAGTTTTGAGTCTCCTGCCCGCGAAGGTGTTGGCGGCGTTTCAGGCGAAAGGGTGATGTTGATACCGGCGCGACCGGGCGGCTGCCGCGCCGAAGGTTGTCGCCGACTGCGCAGGTGAAGGACGAACGGTTCAGTGGTGGTGGATGCGGCGTTGCGGGTGGCGGTGCCTTCGTTCGATGGGGCGCCGCTGCGGACGGTTGTGGAGCGGGCCGATGCTGCGGGGTTGCGGGTACAGCCGATGGGCAGTGGATTGGCGCGAGAGCAGGTGCCGGCTGCGGGAACGATGGTGCCGGCGGGGACTGAGGTTGTGGTTCGGTTCGCGCGGTAGGTGGCGGCTTTAGAATCAGTGGGTATGGATTGGAATGAGATTTTACGCGAGGTGTCTGTGCTGGAATGTGCCGGCGGCTCGATCGAGGTCACTGGGGTTCAGTACGATTCGCGGCGGGTGGGTCGTGGGGATGTTTTTGTTGCGATGCGTGGGGGGAGTGCGGACGGAAATCGTTATATAGGCGTCGCGATTGCTCAGGGTGCGGTGGCGGTCGTGACGGACTCGCATGATGCGTACACGATGCTGAGGCGGGAGCACCCGGAGTTAGCGGCGGCACTTGTCGAGCGAGGGCGGCGGGCTCTGGCGGAGGTTAGTTCGGCGGTGATGGGGCATCCGCAGAAGAAGCTGGCGTTGAGTGGGGTGACAGGGACGAATGGGAAGACGACGATTGCGTTTCTGCTGGAGGCGATGCTGCGGAGTGTGGGGCGGCAGTGTGTGCTGATTGGGACGATAGAGACGCATGTCGGGGATGAGGTGAGGATTTCTCCTCATACGACGCCGGAGAGCCGGGATGTGCTGGCGCTGTTTGCCGATGGGGTGAGGGTTGGGGCGAGCGAAGTGGTGATGGAGATGAGCTCGCATGCGCTTGAACAGGAGCGGGTTTGGGGGCTGCCGGTGGAGGTGGCGATCTTTACGAATTTGACTCAGGATCATCTGGATTATCACGGGACGATGGAAAGCTACTTTGCGGCGAAGGCGAGGTTGTTTGATGGGGTGGGTGCGCCTCCGCCTCGGGTGGCGGTGATCAATGAGGATGATGTTTATGGAGAGCGACTGGCAGCGGGGATTGAGCGGTCGCAGGTGGTTCGGTATGGGACGGAAGGTAAGGGAGATTTCGTTGCGGAGGATGTGCGGATGCGTGCGGGGGAGACTCGGTTTCGGATGGTGACTCCGCATGGGGTTGTGGAGATGCGGTCTCCGCTAACGGGGCGAGTGAATGTCTACAATCTGCTGGCGGCCAGTGCGGCGGCGTGGGCTCGCGGGTTGACGCTGGAGGAGATTGCTCGCGGGGCTGAGGCGGGGGCGCAGGTTCCGGGGCGGTTTGAGGTGGTGCGTTCGACGAATGATGTGACGGTGGTGGTGGATTATGCGCATACGGATGATGCTTTGCGGAATTTAATTTCGCTGGCGCGGGAGTTGGTGAAGGAACGCGGGGGGCGCGTGATCACGTTGTTCGGGTGCGGTGGGGACAGGGACAGGACGAAGCGGCCGCGGATGGGGCGGACTGCCGGTGAGGGGAGCGATCTGGTGGTGCTGACGAGCGATAATCCGCGGAGTGAGGATCCTAGAGCGATTATTGAGGAGGCACTTGCAGGGGTGAAGGAGACGGGGACGAAATGCATCGTCGAAGAAGATCGGGCCGGGGCGATTGAGATTGCGATTCGTGCGGCTCGGGTGGGAGATATTGTTTTGATTGCGGGTAAAGGACATGAGAAGGTGCAGATCTTGAAGGATGGGACTGTGCCGTTTGATGATGTGGCTGTGGCCGCGAGTGTTTTGAAGGGGATTGCGTGAAGCTGACGTTGGGGCAAATTGCGGATTGGATTCATGCGGAGGGGGACTTTGATACTTCCGCGGAGGCGCTGGGGTATGGGATCGACTCGCGGACTATTGGTGCTGGGGAGTTGTTTTTTGCAGTGAAGGGCGAGCGGCTAGATGGACATGATTATGTGGCGACGGCGCTGGCTGATGGCGCGGTGGCTGCGGTTGTGAGTATGGGTTGGGTGGTGCCTGGGGATGTCGATGAGACGAAGCTGCTGCGGGTCCCGGCTTGTGACGATTGTGTGTTGCGGGCGCTGCAACAGCTGGCTCATGCGGTTCGGCGCGAGTGGGGCGGACGGGTGATTGGGGTGACGGGATCGGCGGGTAAGACGACGACTAAGGAGGCTGTGGCGCAGGTGTTGGGTGCGCGCTTCAGGGTGCTGAAGTCGCAGGGGAATCTGAACAATGGGTTTGGGCTGCCGCTGCAGTTGCTGAAGCTGGAGCGGGAGCATGAGGTTGCGGTGATTGAGATGGGGATGAACCACGCGGGGGAGATTGCTGCGCTCGCGAAGATCGCTGAACCGGATTGGGCGGTCGTGTCGAATGTTGCGCCGGTTCATATGGAGTTCTTTCCTGATGGGCTGGTGGGGATTGCGCGGGCTAAGTATGAATTGGTAGAGGCGCTGCCTGAGGATGGCATCGGGGTGCTGAATTTTGATGATGCGTATGTGAAGGAGTTTGGACGTGGGATGGGGGAGCGGGCGGTCTTCTATGGGCTAGGTGAGGGGGCTGATGTACGGGCTGTTCATGTGGCTGAGATGGGTGCGGAGGGTGTGGTGTTTACTGTCGAGGCAAAGGGTGAGCGGGCAAGCGTGCAGTTGAAGATGCTCGGTCGGCATAACGTTTCGAATGCTTTGGCGGCGATCGCAGTAGGGTTGCGGAGTGGGATGGGGTTGGAGGAGTGTGCGGCGGCAGTAGGTGAGATGCGCGCCGGGGACAAGCGCGGTGAGGTACTGGAGTGGCGCGGGGCGACGCTGATCAATGATTCTTACAACTCAAATCCAAGGGCGCTGGATGCGATGGTGGATGCTCTGATGGCGATGCCGGCTGAGCGGCATGTGGTGATAGCAGGTGAGATGCTTGAGTTGGGGGCAGAGGCTGCTGCGCTTCATGCGGCGTGTGGCAGGCGAATGGCCGAGCGTGGGGTGACGGTGGTGGTGGGAGTTCACGGGGTGGCCGAGGAGCTGGTGCGGGCTGCTCAGAAGGATGGCGCGGACGCGGTGTTTGTGGCGGATGCGGATGCGGCTGGCGAGTGGCTCAGGGAAAATGTGCGGGTGGGGGATGCGGTTCTGCTGAAGGCCTCGCGAGGGGTGAGGCTGGAACGGGCGTTGGCCGGACTGACTACTTAGCAGTGCATATCTGCCGGATTTGCGAATGTGTCTTGATTCGCTGAGGAAATTGATTGTCGGGCGCAAGGGGAGCGGCTGTTAACAGAACGAGAGATTGCGGCGTTTTCGCGGGAGCTGTGATCGATCCGGATATTGACGTGAACTAAAAGGCGGAGACGTTTTGCTCTATTGGCTGCTGTATCAGAAGTTGTTTCCTTATTTTCGTCTCTTTCGCATCTTTCGCTATCTGACGTTTCGCACTGTGTTTGCGAGTCTGACGGCGCTGCTGATCGGGTTGCTGATCGGGCCATATGTGATTGATCGGCTCCGCGAGTTTCAGATTGGGCAGTACATCCGCGAAGAAGGACCACAGTCGCACCAGAAGAAGAGTGGGACGCCGACGATGGGTGGCGTGCTGATTTGTATCTCGATCCTGGTGCCTACATTGTTATGGTCGGATCTGTCGAATCCGTTTGTGTGGCTGGTGATGTTGTCGACGTTGGCGTTTGGGGCGATTGGGTTTGCGGACGACTACATCAAGGTGGTGCATCGCAGGAACCTGGGGCTGACGGCCAAAGCTAAGTTGGGTTTGCAGTTTTTGGCAAGCGGCGGGGTGGCGGTTGTGCTGGTGCGGATGGATCTGCATCATGGATATTCGACCAGGCTGATGTTTCCGTTCCTGAAGCGGTACCGACCGGATCTGGTGTGGGATTGGTTGGGGCATGTTCCGCATATGCACTGGCTGGCATTTTTGCCGTTTGTGTTGTTTGTGGTGCTGGTGATTACCGGTGCGAGCAATGCGGTGAATCTGACGGACGGGTTGGATGGGTTGGCGATTGGCTGCACGATTATTGCAGCCGGTGCGTTGACCGTGCTGACGTATGTGAGCGGGCATGTGGTTTTTAGCGACTATCTTGAACTGCAGCGAATGCCGATGATTAGTGAGCTGACTGTGTTTTGCGGTGCAATGGTCGGCGCTAGTATTGGGTTTCTTTGGTATAACGCGCATCCAGCTGAGATTTTTATGGGAGATGTGGGGAGTCTTGCGCTGGGGGGAGCGATTGGTACGGTGGCGGTGGCGATTAAGCAAGAGCTGCTGCTTCCGTTTATCGGAGGCGTGTTTATTCTTGAGGCGTTGAGCGTGATTCTGCAGGTGGGAAGCTATAAGCTTCGCAAGGGGAAGCGCATCTTCAAGATGGCTCCGTTGCACCATCATTTTGAGTTGATGGGGTGGTCGGAGTCGAAGGTGATTACACGGTTCTGGATTTTGGCGTTGGTGTTTGCGCTGTTTGCTTTGACGACTTTGAAGTTGCGATGAGAGTGTGGACGGATGATGGATTTAAAGAATAAGCGAGTGTTGGTGGTGGGGTTGGGGAAGTCGGGGATCTCGGCGGCGCTGTTTCTGCGTAGGCAGGGCGCCCGGGTGACAGTGAGTGATACGCGCAGTGCGGTGGCACTGGCGAAGGAGATTCCTGCGTTGCTGGAGGCGGGGATCATGGTGGAGTCAGGCGGACATGGGCTGCTGACGTTTCGGCGGCAGGATTTGATCGTGGTGTCGCCTGGTGTGCCGATGGATACGCCTGAGGTGAAACAGGTCGTCGGGTTTGGGATGCCGGTGATTGGAGAGTTGGAGCTGGCGAGTCGGTATCTGCAAGGACGAGTGATAGCGATTACGGGGTCGAATGGGAAGACTACGACTACTACGTTGGTGGGGAAGATTCTTAGCGATGCGGGCTTGCCTACGCTGGTGGGTGGGAATATCGGGTTGCCTGTGATCGATCTGGTGGCGAAGAGTTCGGCGGAGACGACGAGTGTGCTCGAGGTATCGAGCTTCCAGTTGGAGACCGTAGAGGAGTTTCATCCGTGGATTGCGGCGGTGCTGAACATTACTCCGGACCATCTGGATCGGCATGGGAGCTTTGAGGCGTATGCGGCGGCTAAGGCGAGGATCACCGAGAACCAGGGCGAGGATGACTTCCTGGTGCTGAATGGAGAAGACAAAGCTACGCAGATGGTGGCGTTGAAGACGAAGGCCCAGATCTATTGGTTCAGCGGGAGAAGGCCGATCAAGCAAGGAGCGTTCGTACATGGCGAGAGCATCCTGTTTGTCCCTCAGGAGGGGGCTAAGGCGGAGCCTGTAATGCCAGTGGCGGAGATTCAGCTGAAGGGCACGCACAATGTGGAGAATGTGCTGGCGGCGGTTTGTGTTGCGCGGCTTGCGGGTGTTCCGGCGGAGAAGATTCGGGCTTCGGTGGCGTCATTCAAGGCTGTGGAGCATCGGTTGGAGTTTGTGAAGAATGTGAAGGGGGTAGAGTTTTATAACGACTCGAAGGCTACGAATGTGGATGCGGCGATGAAGGCTGTGGCTTCGTTTGAGGGTGGGATTCACCTGATTCTGGGTGGGAAGGACAAGGACTCGGACTATACGTTGATGGCTGAGTTGTTGAAGGAGCGGGTGAAGGCTGTTTATACGATTGGTTCGGCTGCGGAAAAGATTGAGCGTCAGTTGCGGGGAGTCGTGAAGATGGTGTCAGCGGAGACGATGCAGGTGGCGGTGACGAAGGCTGCTGCGGCTGCTGTCTCTGGCGATGTGGTGCTGCTGGCACCGGCCTGCTCGAGCTTCGATCAGTTTGAAAATTATGAGCATCGGGGACAGGTTTTCCGGCAGCTTGTGAATGAGTTGAGCTAGGCAGCGTCAGCGCAGAAGCGGGTGTGATGGTATGGCGAAGAGAGTAGGGGTGGACAAGTGGCTCTTCGGAGTGGTGCTGCTGCTGGTGCTGTTTGGGCTGGTAATGGTTTTTTCTGCTTCGGCCGTGATGGCGCAGGAGACACTGGGGTCGCCCTATGCCTATGTGGGAAGGCAGGCGGTGTGGGCGCTGTTGGGGATGGGCGCGCTGACGCTGCTGATGCGGGTGGACTACCGGCACTATAACAATCCCAGAGTGGTGTTTCCGGCGGTCGCTGTTACGACACTGCTGCTGATCGGGGTGTTTGCGATGAGCGGTATGAACGGGGCGCACCGGTGGATTCGTTTGGCCGGGACGACGCTGCAGCCTTCGGAGCTGGCGAAGCCTGTGCTGGTGCTGTTTCTGGCTTATTTTTTGCAGACGCGGATTCATCTGATGGATGACTGGAAGGGCACGATTCTGCGGGCTGTTGCAGTACCTCTGGTGTTTTCGGCGCTGATCTTGAAGGAGCCGGACTTGGGTACGGCCATGGTGTGCATGGCGGTGACGGCGCTGATGCTGTATCTGGCTGGGGCGCGGACGCGATACTTTGCGATTGGAGCTGCACTGGCCTCGCCGTTGATGTACTACATGCTGTTCTATGTGAAGTTCCGGCGAGACCGGATGTTTGCGTTTGTGAATCCGGAGGCCGATCCGCGCGGGACGGGGTTTCATATTCTGCAGTCGCTGATTGCTGTTGGGACCGGTGGGATTCACGGGCTTGGATTGATGGAGGGGCGGCAGAAGCTGTTCTATCTTCCGGAGGTGCAGACGGACTTCATCTTTGCGAATATCTGCGAGGAGCTGGGGCTGATTGGGGCGGTGATTATCGTCGCGCTGTTTGTAGCTTTGGGATACCGCGGGCTGCGGGCGGCCTTTCTTTCGACCGATCCGTTTGCGCGGTTCCTGGCGTTTGGGCTGACGACTGCGATCCTGATTCAGGCCTTCTTCAATATGAGCGTGGTGCTGGCGCTGCTGCCGACGAAGGGGATTCCGCTGCCGTTTATCTCGTCGGGGGGGACGTCGATCTTTCTTACGCTGGCCAGCATGGGTGTGCTGCTGAACATTACGCGTGAGATCGACTGAAGTGCAGGGAACAGGGAGCAGGGAACAGGTAACCGGGCACAGGCTGCGGGTTTTGATTGCGGGTGGGGGTACTGGGGGGCATGTGATTCCGGCGCTGGCGATTGCGCGGGAGTTGCGGGATGCGCATGGGGCCGAGGTGCGGTTTGTCGGGACGGCGCGGGGGCTTGAGACGCGGCTGGTTCCGGAGGCGGGGTTTCCGCTGGAATTGATCAGGGTGGGGCAGTTGAAGAATGTGAGCCTGGCTACGCGGCTCAGGACGCTGTTCGATCTGCCGCTGGGGGTGATGCGGTGTGTGGAACTGCTGCGGAGCTTTAAGCCGGATGTGGTGGTGGGGGTTGGGGGGTATGCTTCGGGGCCGGCGATGATGGCGGCGATTCTGCTGCGGGTCCCTACGATGGCTTTTGAGCCGAATGCGGTGCCGGGGTTGGCGAATCGGCTGGTGGGAAAGTGGGTAAGTGCGGCGGCGGTGAATTTTGAAGAGACAAAGCGGTATTTTCGCGGAGCTCGGATGACGGGGATCCCTGTGCGGCGGGAGTTCTTCGCGATCGCACCACGGGTGGGAGTGGCTCGGCGGCTGCTGGTTTTCGGTGGGAGCCAAGGGGCGCGGGTGTTCAACGAGGTGATGCCGAAGATTGCGGGGCGTCTACTGAAGGCATCTCCGGAGTTGGAGATTGTGCACCAGGCTGGGGGACGGCATGGTGTTTCGACGCAGGAGACGTATGAACGGGCTGGATTGCTGGGTGAGAGTGTAGAGCGCCGGGTCCGAGTGCAGCCGTATCTCGATGGGATGGTGGAAGAGATTGCTGCAGCAGACCTGATTCTTTGCCGGAGCGGTGCCAGCTCTGTGGCGGAGCTGGCTGCGGCGGGGAGGGCGGCGGTGTTGGTGCCGTTTCCGCAGGCTGCGGATGACCATCAGAGGAAGAATGCGGAGGCGTTTGTGGCGGCCGGAGCGGCGGAGATGATCATTGAAGCCGAGTTGGATGAAACGCGGTTGATGGAGACGCTGCGGGAGCTGCTGGCGGACGATGCCCGGCGGGCAGAGATGGGGAGACGGGCGCGGGGGTTGGCGCATCCTGAGGCAGTGCGGGAGATTGGGGCGATGGTGGCCGGGTTGGCGAAGCAGCGGTGATCGGTTCGTGGGCTGTTGGCATGGCTGGCTGCTCCTTTCTTTCCTTGTTATGGTTCTGGCGAGGTAGTACCCCCTCCCCCCGTTGGTTGTGCTTAAGTATCTATTTTCATAGACTTACTGGATTCGTGATTTGGCAAAGTATTGATTTCAGATACTTTACAGATAAAGTATTCATTTAAAAAGAGTTATCTGCACTCATCTGCTCCAATGAAAAAGCCCCCCGGGTTAGCGGGGGCTTTCTTTGTGTCACTGTATCCAGTTTAGCAGTTCGGAGGTAATTATTATGCCATGCGGATCTAGCTGATGATAAAGGGGATATGCGGATTTGGCGCTTGACAGATTTTTTGCTGGGAAAAAGAGGGCATACCCCGGGGGCTGAAGCCCGCACCTCGCTTTGGACGGAGAGAGACCCAAGGCTGAAGCCTTGGGGTACCCAGATGCAAGCACAATGCGAGAGCAGTAGCAGGAGGCAGGGGCAGATAACAGGGCGATGGAATGAGAAAAGAGAATGGGCTGAGGTTGGTTCCTCAGCCCATTCTCTTTTAAGGTTGCTGGGGTTTAGCGGTGTCCGTGACCGCCGCCACCACCGCCGTGGAAGCTTCCGCCTCCGCCGCCTCCGTGGTAGCTACCGCCGGATGGTGCGCTCGCATGGTAGCTGCTGGATGGCGCGCTTGGGTGGTAGTTGCTGGCCATCGCGGTATTGCCGCGGTAGCTGCTGCCGCTGTAGCCGTTGTAGCTGGCGCGGGGTTGGGCGCTCGCGTAGTTGCTGCTCGGGCTGGCGAAGTTGCGCTGCACGCTGCCGCCGTTGTAGGCCGAGCGGTTGCTGGCGCTCTGGTTGAAGCCTGAGCTGCGCTCCGCGAAGTTGTTGCTGCCTCGGTTGGCGCTGGCGGTCGCGAAGGAGCCGCGATTGTCGCTGTAGGTGTTGCGGGTCCAGCTGTTGCCTCCGGGACGGCCGTTATAGCCGTTGTAGGGGCGGTTGTAGATGTAGCCCCCTCGCCAGCCAATGTTGTTGTAGGCGCGGTTGTACCAGTAATGTCCGCCACCCCAATAGCCACCGTAGAAGCCGGTGCCGAAGTAGCCGAAGCCATAGTTGATGCCACCATAGTAGCCGACGGTGGGGCCCCAGTAACCGGCGTTCCAGAGGTAGCCTCCGGTGCCGTATCCCCAGTAGCCGGGGGTCCAGAGAGCTCCGGTGTAGGGCGGGAGAACCCAGGCGCCGTCGACCCACTGGTAGCCGTCATCGGTCCAGGCCCAGTAGCCGGGGGTCCAGATGTAGCCGTCGCCGGGAGCGATGGGCTGGGTGTAGACGGGGATGGCAGGGGGCGCTATTCCAACCGAGACAAAGACACGGGCGTGAGCTGCCGCGGGAGCCATGAAGAGTGCGCCTGCGAGGATTGCTGCGCCGAGGATGGTGCTAAGACGACGGGAGAGGTTCATTCGGTCCCTTTGCCGGTCGCCCTTCGTTTGGCCCTGATTTGCAAGGGCTTCGCGGACGGCTGGCGGAGGTTCCTGTCCACTTCACTCTGCGGATCAGGCACTCAGTATATTAGACACAAGTGTGGTGGATTTGTTGCACGAAAGTGAATGGCGGTTCAGTGGGCGGGGAACGGCTTTGTTTTGTTGGGTAAAGCGGTGGGCTCATGGGTAAGGAGCGGTTTCTCCAGTGTCAGCCACTCCGGTCGGCGAGCAAAGACACTCGGGTCGCTTCGCTCCCCTCGGAAATGCGGGGGTTCTTCGCCTTTGCGCTCAGAATGACGAGCAAGGGCAAGGGCAAGGCAACAGCAAGGGCAATACAACACAAACAACAACAACAATAACAACAACGACCAGAAGCAGATCCCCTACGGGGATGACAAGCAAGAAAGACAAAAGCAACGGTAACGGCGACGCAATGCTGTTGGCTGGCGCTGATAAAGTTGAAGGATATGTTTGTTCCTGGGACACTTTTTGTTTGCGCCTTCGCAGCGCATTCACTTTATTGGCATTGGCGGGATTGGGATGAGCGGGATCGCGGAGATTCTGCTGACGATGGGGTATTCGGTCTCGGGTTCGGATTTGAAACGCAGTGCGGTGACGGACCGGTTGGTAGGGATGGGGGCTCGGGTGTTCGAGGGCCATGCTGGAGCGAATGCTGCGGCTAGCGATGTTGTCGTGACCAGCTCGGCGGTGAGCAGGGTCAATCCTGAGGTGGTGGAGGCGCGGACGCGGAAGATTCCGGTGATTCAGCGGGCGGAGATGCTGGCGGAGTTGATGCGGCTGAAGTATGGGATCGCTGTGGCCGGAATGCATGGGAAGACTACGACGACCTCGATGATTGCTGCGGTGCTCGCTGGGGGTGGTCTGGATCCTACGGTTGTGGTCGGCGGGCGCGTGAATGCGCTGGGATCGAATGCTCGGTTGGGGAACTCGCAGTACCTGGTGGCGGAGGCGGATGAGAGCGACCGGTCGTTTTTGAAGCTGTCACCGGTGCTGGGGGTGGTGACAAATCTAGATCGCGAGCATATGGATTGCTATCGCGATATGGCGGATGTCGAGAGTGCGTTTGTGGAGTTCATGGATCGGGTGCCGTTTTATGGGGCTACGACGGCTTGCGTGGATAACGAATTGTTGCGAGGGGTGCTGGGGCGGGTTCGGCGCAAGGTTTACACGTATGGTGAGAGTGGGGATGCGGACTTCAAGGTGCAGTTGTTGGATAAAGAGGATGGGTGCCACTCTCGGTTTGAGGTGAACTACAAGGGGTTGGTGCTGGGGCCGTTTCGGCTGCATGTTCCGGGGAAGCATAATGTGCTGAATGCGGCGGCGGCGGTGTCGGTTGGTGTGCAGCTGGGGGTTGCGCCGGAGCAGATTGCGGTGGGGTTGGAGAGCTTTCGCGGGGTGGATCGGCGGTTTCAGGTGAAGGGTGTCGTGCGTGGTGTGACGGTGGTGGATGACTATGGGCATCATCCGACGGAGATTGTGGCTACGCTGAAGGCGGCGAGAGAGTGTGGGTATGGGCGGGTATTGGTGCTGTTTCAGCCGCATCGGTTTACGCGGACTCGGGATTTGATGGCGGAGTTTGTGGGGGCGTTCAAGGATGCGGATTTTGTGCAGGTGCTGGATATTTATGCTGCGAGTGAGGAGCCGATTGCCGGGGTGACGGCGGAGGCTCTGGTGAGGGAGATCGGGCGGGCGGGTGTGGGGTATGCCTCGTCGGTTGGTGCTGGGGTGCGAGAGCATGGCGGGGGAGGCTCGGGAGGGGGATGTGGTTTTGACGCTGGGGGCGGGGAGTGTTTCGCAGGCGGGGGCGCTTTTGCTGGAGGGGTTAGGTACTAACGGATGACTAGCGCGGATGGGGGATGGGTGGGGTGGTTCGGATGGGGTATGGTGCGGATTGAGGTTAGGTTGTTGGTGCGTTCCTGAATGGGTACGCCTGGAAGATGAGGGGATTTTACGGGGTGTTGGCAGGATATAGTCAGGGTGGCGATTCTCGCGGCCTTGCTCGGGTTTGCGAAATAGCAACGGATCTTCGAAGCGCGGGACTGCGGTGCTAGAGACACCTGAGCGGGAGTATGCTCCGGAGTTTTCGGCGCCGCGGCGAACCTCGGTTGCGCCAAAGAGAAAGCTGCGCCGTGACTTTACGGATGACTTTGCGGATGATTTTTCTGACGATGACGATACGCCTCCTGTGGGGCGGCGGCGGGCTGGGACGCGCGTTCGTGTTCGCGGCGGGTTGCCCAGGACGAAAGCTGGATGGATTGCTGCCGTTGCGGCGGTGTTGGTGGTTGTCGGGGTTTGCGTGGGGACTGTGCTGATGGTTCGGGACATGCTGATGCATGATGACCGGTTCGTCATTCCGTCGTCGTCTGCGATTGAGATTGAGGGCAACAGCCATTTGACGAAGGCGCAGCTACTGAGCATCTTTGGCGGTGATGTGGAGCGGAACATCTTTACGATTTCGCTGGCGGAGCGTAAGGCTCAATTGGAGCGGCTGCCTTGGGTGGAGCATGCGACGGTGATGCGGTTGTTGCCGGACCGGATGCGGGTGTCGATTACGGAGAGGACGCCGGTGGCGTTTGTGCGGCAGGGGAACCATATCGGGTTGGTTGATAAGAATGGCGTGTTGCTGGATATGCCGACGGATGTTCCGGCGAATACGCATTACTCGTTTCCGGTGGTGACGGGGATTGCGGCGGCGGATCCGCTGTCGGTGCGGGCGGCGCGGATGAAGATTTATGCGAAGTTCACCGGGGATCTGGATGCGGAGGGGGATAGGATATCGCAGAGTTTGAGCGAGGTTGATCTTTCGAATCCGGAGGATGTGAAGGCAGTGATTCCGGATCATACGTCGGAGGTGCTGGTGCACTTTGGCGAGGAAGACTTTCTCAACAGGTACAAGAAGTATGAGGCGCATCTGGCGGAGTGGCGGGCGCAGTATCCGAAGCTTTCGTCGGTGGACATGAGATATGACCGGCAGGCGGTGTTGGAGATGCAGCCGGGGAGTTCGGTTCCGGTTGCTTCTGCCCCTGCTGCTGGTGCCGCGACGGGTGGTGCTGCTCCGGTGGCGCCTGCTCCGGCTAAGGCGCCGGTGGCTACTGCGGCTCATCCGGCTGCGACGAAGAGTAAGGCTAAGGGGCCAGTGCATGCGGTTCATCATGCGGTGGTGCATCCCAGTGCGGCTCATAAAGCTCCGGCGGCGCGGAGTGATATGGCGACGTGGGTTCATCCGAAGACTGCAGCTACGAAACATGCAGATGTACCGAGCGATGTGAGTCATCAGCAGTACCATCCTCCGCAGGTGGTTCAGCCATGAATCAGAAGCAGGACAACTTGATTACTGTGCTCGACGCGGGCAGCACGAAGAGCTGTGTGCTGGTGGCCGAGGTGCAGGATGGCGTGTTGCGGTATCGCGGGCATGGCGTTGAGACGTCGAAGGGTATGCGGAAGGGATTGATCGCAGAGCTTGGACCGGCGGCGGAGGTGATCAATCGCGCAGCGCTGACAGCGGAGAGAACGGCGAAGGCTGGGATTGAGACGGCGGTTGTGGGGATTGGCGGGACGCATGTGCGTGGAGTGAACTCGCGCGGTGGCATCAGCATGGGCAGCCGGATGCGGGAGATTACGCGCGAAGAGGTGCGGGCGGCGGTGGACAGGGCGCGGAGTGTGGCGCTTCCTCCGGACCGCGAGGTGCTGCATCTGTTGCCGCAGGAATTTATTTTGGATGATCAGCCGGGGATTCACGATCCAGTGGGGATGGTGGGGAACAAGCTGGAGGTAAATCTGCATCTTTCAACTTGTTCGGGTGGCGTGGCGCAGAGCGTGATTACATGCGCGAACCGGGCGGGGCTCGAGGTGATGGATACAGTTTATGAGGGGATCGCTTCGGCTGAGGCTGTGCTGAGTGCGGACGAGCGGGAGCTTGGTGTCTGCATTGCGGATATTGGTTCGAGCACGACGGAGCTGGCGGTGTTCTTTGAGGGGTCGATTGCGCACACGGCGGTGCTGCCGATTGGTGGAGATCACTTTACGAATGATCTTGCAGTTGGGCTGCATGTCACAGTCGAAGAGGCCGAGTTCTTGAAGAAGACGTATGGGCATTGCGTGGTGACAGCGGTGCCGCAGTTGAATGAGATTGAGGTGGGCGGGGACCTTGCGATCTCGGGTGGGCAGCCCGCGCGGATGGTGCGGCAGAGGTTTTTGGCGGAGATTCTGGAGCCGCGGGCTCGGGAGTTGTTTACGATGCTGCGGGATAATCTGCGGCAGGGTGGAGTGCTGGAGGCTTTGGGCGCGGGGTGTGTGCTGACGGGTGGTGGAGCGATGATGTCGGGGCTGCTGGATAACGCGGAGAGTCTGCTGCGGGTTCCGGCTCGGATTGGGTATCCGGTGCCGTTGTCTCGTATGCCTGCGGAGTTGGCTAAGCCGGAGTATGCGGCGGCGATTGGGATGCTGCTGTATACGCACCGGACGCAGGTTCGGCGGGCCAGCGAGGAGCAGGGGCTGCGGGCGAAGCTGAAGGCTATCTTTGCCGGGAGCTTTTGAGGCTAACGACGGTGACCGGGCTGGGGAAGATTCCCTCAGCGGCTAAAGCCGTATTGAAGTTGAGCCATCTACGGCGCGGCTGAAGCCGCGCCCTTTCAAAACAAAGCTTCGTTAGCCGGTGTGTTCCTCGGATAACATGTTTGCTGTTTGAAACATGGAGGATGGGATGATGCGTAGCGTGGGCTTGCTGCAAAGGTGGGGTATCGTCGGTCGGATGGGAGGATGCAGGCTGGCTGTGGTGATGGTGCTGCTGTCCGTGGGGAGTGTTGTTTATGCGGCTCCGGTTCGGCTGCGGGTGGAGCAGCGGACGAATCCTCTGGGGATTGATGTGGTGCGTCCGGTCTTCTCTTGGCAGAGCGATGCTGCGGAGCGGGATTGGAAGCAAGCGGGTTATCGCATCCTGGTGGCTGGGTCGGCTGCGGCTCTCGCGCAGGGGAAGGGCGATGTGTGGGACAGCGGGCGCGTCGATTCTTCGGAGAGTGTTGGGATTGCTTATGGTGGGCCAGAGTTGACGTCTCGGCAGAGATACTTCTGGACTGTGGAGGTGTGGGATGGGCACGGTACAGCGGCGCGTGCTGCGAGGCCTGCGTGGTGGGAGATGGGGCTGTTGCAGCCGAGTGATTGGAAGGCGGAGTGGATTCGGAGGAATGATCCGGAAGCTGAGCGGGAGCTGCGAAGTATTCATTGGATCGCATTGCCTGAGGCCGAGGCGGGGCAGGCTGCGCAGCCTACGACGGCTGAGTTCGAGTACAAGCTTCATCTGGATAAGAAGCCGCTTTCGGCTAGTCTGCATGTCTTCAGTCCGGGTGCGTTTACGGCGCGCGTGAATGGGGCGGTTACGGGGCACAAGGCGGATTGGAGTTCGTTTGATCGTGAGGATGTTCGCGATCGGCTGGCTTACGGCGAGGGGGCGAAGGGCGACAACTTTAATTGTTGTGAGTGTTGTCGCTCCAAAGTCGAAGGATGTGAAGGTGACTTTTCCGGCGGCGTTGGCTGCGGCGTTGCGTATCGATGGAGGTGACGGGAAGACGCTTGATCTTGTCACAGATGGACAGTGGCAGGTGCGTAAGCCGGATGCAACGTGGAGTGCGGCGAAGGATCTGGGTGGGTTGACCGACCTTCGATTGGGGACGGGGCCGGATCGTATTGGGCAGGCAGTGCCGCCGCCGGAGCGGGTCTCGTCGGGTGCCTCTTTGTTCAGGAAGGAGTTTAGTGCTCCGGGAGCGGTGGTTTCGGCGCGGCTTTATGTGACGGCTCTGGGGAGCTATCGCGCATTTCTGAATGGGAAGGCTGTGGGGGAGTCGGCGCTTACGCCTGACTTTACGGACTATCGCAAGCATGTGCTGTACCAGACCTACGATGTGACTCCGATGGTGGCGAAGGGGCAGAATGTGCTGGCAGCGATGCTGGGGGCGGGATGGCATGGGAGTCCGATGTTGTGGTCGGGAACCCATGTGTTTCCGGGGCCAGATTTGCTACGGGCGCAGCTTGAGATGACGTTTGCAGATGGGGCGAAGCAAGTGATTGCTACGGATGGGAGCTGGCAGAGTGCGGCTGCGCCGATTGTGTCGTCGGAGATTTATGCGGGTGAGGCTTATGATGCACGGCTTGTGCAGGCTGGGTGGAATGAGGTTCATTTTTCGAATGGGCGTGGGTGGAGTGAGGTCGTGACGGGTGCGCCTGCGTCGGCGGTTCAGGTCTCGGCGCAGCCTGATCTTCCGGTTCATCTTGTGCAGACGGTTAAGCCGGTGGCGATCACGATGGCTGCGGGTGATGCGGTGTTTGACATGGGGCAGAACATGGTGGGGACGGTTCGGCTGCGTGTGCGTGGGCCTCGTGGGGCGACGGTGCGGATGCGGTTTGCGGAACGGCTGAATCCGGATGGGACGGTGTATACGGAGAATCTGCGGAATGCCGATGCTACTGATCTGTACACGTTGAGTGGGGAGGGTGAGGAGGTTTGGGAACCGGCGTTTACGTTTCATGGGTTTCGGTATGTGCAGGTCTCGGGGCTTCCGGGGAAGCCTGCGTTGGGGGCGATTGAGGGACAGGTGCTGAATAGTTTGCCGGAGACGCCTACGTTCCGGTTGAAGACTTCGAGCGAGTTGCTGAACCGAATGTATGAGTTGGGGATATGGGGGCAGCGAGGGAATTTTGTTTCGATTCCGACGGACTGTCCGCAGCGGGATGAACGGCTGGGGTGGATGGGCGATGCGGGAGTGTTCTGGCGGACGGGGACGTATAACTTCGATATCGATTCGTTCTCGCACAAGTTCATGCAGGACGTGGTGGATGGGCAGAGTCCGGGCGGCGCATTTACGGATGTGTCGCCAGATTTGTTGGGTACTACGGATGAGCATCCCGGTGCGCCGGGCTGGGGCGATGCGGGCGTGCTTGTACCGTATGCGACGTGGATGCAGTATGGGGACCGCGCGGTGCTCGAGCGTAATTGGCCGGCGATGGAGAAGTGGATGGATTACATCCTGCGGACGAATCCGAATTATCTACGGCAGAAATCGTTAGGAAATAACTATGCTGATTGGCTTGCGCCAGATCAGAAGAGTCCGAGGGATCTTGTGGCCACGGCTTACTGGGCGCTGCTGGCTCGGCAGATGCGGGAGATGAGTACAGCGTTGGGACGGACTGAGGATGCTGAGAAGTATCGGCAGCTTTATGAGCAGATTGCTGCGGCTTATCGGAAGGAGTATGTGCATGCGGATGGGTCGGTGGCGGGCGATACACAGACGGCTTATCTGCTGACGCTTTATGCGGGGTTGGCTCCGAAGGCGTTGGAGGCGAATCTTACTGACCGGCTCGTGAAAGATATCGAGGCGCATGAGAATCATCTGACTACGGGATTTTTGGGGACGCCGTTCCTGTTGTTTGTGCTGGAGGAGCAGGGGCGTGCGGATGTTGCTTATCGGCTGCTGTTGAATGAGACGTATCCTTCGTGGGGATACATGGTGAAGAAGGGTGCGACGACTTGGTGGGAGCGGTGGAATGGCGATACGGGTGATCCGGCGATGAACTCGTATAACCACTATGCGTTTGGGTCGGTGATGGCCTGGGTTTATCGGCGTGTGGCGGGGATTGATACGGATGCTACGGGGGCGGGTTTTCATCATCTGGTGATTCGTCCGCATGTGGATGCGAGTTTGGGCAAAGTGCATGCGGAGTATGACTCGGCTTATGGGCTGGTGACTACGGACTGGACTCGTGGCGCGGATGGTGGGCTGCAGCTTAGCGTGCATACTCCGGCGAATACTACTGCTACGGTGTATCTGCCGGGTGCGGCGTCGAGTACGGTTACGCAGGATGGGCAGGCGCTTAATGCTCGACGCGAGGGAGATGCTTTTGTGACTTCGATCGGTTCGGGTACGTATCGGTTTGTGGTGCAGTAAAGCGCTACGAGATGGTCTTCATCTCGCTGGACGTGCCGCCTGCTGCGGGGACGTAGCAATGCCTGGTGTAGTCCATGACCATGCGGTCGGCGTTGAAGCGCCAGCCTAGAGTGCGGATGGTTCGCTTCATGCGCTTGATCCATCCGCGTGGGAGACCATCCTGATCGCGTTGGTAGTAGAGGGGGATTAGCTCTTCGTGGAGGACTCGGTAGAGGTCTTCGCCGTCGCGGCTGTCGTGGACGTCCATGTCGGAGTGGGTGCGGCCGGTGCCGATGGCGAAGCCGTTGAGTCCGTCGTAAGCTTCGGCCCACCAGCCGTCGAGGACGGAGAGGTTGAGACCGCCGTTGAGGACGACCTTTTGTCCGCTGGTGCCGGAGGCTTCTAGGGGGCGGCGTGGGTTGTTGAGCCAGACATCGACGCCCTGGACGAGGTGGCGGCCTACGTTGATGTCGTAGTCCTCGATGAAGACGAATTTGTCGGCGAACTCACTGTCGCGCATCATCTGGGCGATCTGCTGAAGGACTTGCTTGCCCGGCTCGTCGAGGGGATGGGCCTTGCCAGCGAAGACGAATTGCACGGGGCGCTTGGGGTCGTTGACCATTGCGGCCAGACGTTGGATGTCGGCGAGGAGGAGATTGGCGCGTTTGTAAGTGGCGAAGCGGCGGGCGAAGCCGATGGTGAGGGCGTCGGGGGTGAAGAGTTTGCTGAGGTGCTGCAGGGTTTCGCGGGGTTCGTCGCGGCGCTCGGCTTGTTCGACGGCGCGGCGGCGGACGAATTCCAGAAGATTGGATTTGAGGCTTAGGTGGGTCTCCCAGAGCTCGCCGTCGTCAACGTTCTCTATCGCTTCCCATGTTGAGGCTGCGCCGCTGTTCGATTGCCATCCGACGCCGAGATGGCGGTCGTAGAGGCGACACATCTGTGGGGCGAGCCAGGAGGGAACGTGGACGCCGTTAGTGATGTGGCCGATGGGCACGGCGTCTTCGGGCTTGCCGAGATAGAGATTGGTCCACATGGCTCGGGATACTTCGCCGTGCAGCGAGGAGACTGCGTTGGCGCGGCGGGAGAGTTTGAGGCCGAGGACGGTCATGCAGAAGGGTTCCTGCGGGTCGGTGGGGTAGACGCGGCCGAAGGACATTAGCGTGTCGTGTGAGAGGCCGAGTTGTTCGCGCAGGGGTCCGAGGTGTTCTTCGATGAGTTGAGGGCTGAAGCGGTCGTGGCCGGCGGGGACGGGTGTGTGCGTGGTGAAGATGACCTCGCGTGGAACCCGACGGGCGGCGTGGTCAAAGTCCATGCCTTCTTCGAGCATGCGAGTGCGAATGGCCTCGAAGACTGCGAAGCCGCTGTGGCCTTCATTGAGGTGGAGGACTCCCGGGGTGATGCCCATGGCTTTGAGGGCACGGAAGCCGCCTACGCCGAGGAGTAGTTCCTGACGGATGCGGGTGCGGCCGTCTCCGCCGTAGAGGCGCGAGGTGAGTTCGAGGTCTTCGGGGGCGTTGCCGGGGACGTTGGAGTCGAGGAGCAGAAGGTCGCAGCGGCCTACTTTGACTCGCCAGACCTTGGCGCGGATGGAGCCACCGCGAGTTTGGATTTCGATGACAATGGGCTCGCCGTTCTCGCCAATGGCGGGCTGCATGGGGAGCTGGTTGACGTCGGTCTGGAGGTAGTCTTCGAGCTGCCATCCGGTGTCGTCGAGGCGCTGGAGGAAGTATCCCTGGCCGTAGAAGAGGCCGATGCCGATGAGCGGGATGTCGAGGTCGGATGCGCTCTTGATGTGATCGCCTGCGAGGACGCCGAGGCCTCCGGAGTAGATGGGGAGGGATTCGTGCAGGCCGAATTCGGCGGAGAAGTAGGCTACTGGGCGTCGACGCAGGACGCCCGCGTTGGTTGCGCCCCAGGTGCGGTCTGCTTGCAGGTACTCCTGTTGGCGGCGGTAGGCGTAGTTGATGCGTCCGTGCAGCATCAGCTCTGCGGCGCGACGCTCGATCTCGTCCAAAGGCATTTCGTTGAGAAGAGAGATTGGGTTTTGGTTCGTCTGGCGCCAGCGTGTTGGGCTGAGGTCGCGAAAGAGGCTGACGCAGTCGTGGTCCCAACTCCACCAGAGATTGCGGGCGAGGGACCAGAGCCGTTCCTGCGCCGGGGCGATGAAGCGATCGAGAGTGCGGGCTTCGCTGACGACGGGCGCGACCTGGTTGGCAGCCTCAGCCAGCATGCGGATCTCAGTTTCGCGAAAGGTGCGTGGCTCTTTGGTTTGCACGACGAGAACGCCCTGGAGGATTCCGCGGTCGATAAGCGGAACACCCAGGAAGGAATGATATGCCTCTTCGCCGGATTCTTTGAAGTACTTGAAGCGCGGGTGATTGGGTGCGTCTTCGACGGCTATGGGTCTTACCTGTTCGGCGACCAGGCCGGCAAGGCCTTCGCTGAGTCTGAGGCGCAGCGTGCCGATGCAGCGTGGATGGAGGCCGAGAGTTGCGGCCAGGACGAGGTTGGAGCGGTCGGGTTCGAGGAGGTAGGCAGAGCAGACGTCGGTCTTGAAGCGCGTCGCGATGAGGGCGACTACGTTCATGAGGGTGTCGGCGGGCTTGCCACCCTCTTCGGTGAGGTTGGTGATCTCTTCCAGGGTCAGGACGTAACTGGCGTCAAGTTCTTCGTAGAACGGAGTCATTGGCGTGCCCTCACTTTCCGATCCGCTTCAGAGACGGGCAGACAGTTTTGCCTGCCTGCAAGAATCGAATGCAGCTTGTTTCAGGGCCCAAAGAACTTCAATTATGAAACGACTATAGTCAACCGACTCGATGAAGGGAAATCGTAGTTCGCCGACTGGGAGGATTTGATGATACCGTCAATCGCTTTGAAAACCATGTAATAAATTTGTCTCTGTGGACGGCGCTGGTATTGGAGCCAGTTACGCAGTCGGCTGAACCATTTGTGGTACCCCGGTGGAAAACGTGGGTCGTACGTTGGGCATGAAGGTGTGAGAATTAAGGGACTTGAAGGAGTCCTTGAACCATGCCCAATCTGCCTGATGACGACATTCGCATTCACTATCACGATGAGATTCCGCATGGCGCGAAGATCAAGGTGATTGGTGTTGGGGGCGGCGGGAATAATGCCGTTAATCGCATGATTGCGGCGCATGTTGAGGGCGTCGAGTTTATTGCGGCAAATACTGATGTGCAGGCGCTGCAGGTTTCGAACGCTCCGGTGAAGTTGCAGTTGGGTGTGAAGCTGACGAGTGGGCTGGGCGCGGGCGCGAATCCTGATGTGGGACGGCGGGCGGCTCTCGAGGATTCGGACAAGATCATTGAGGCGCTTGAGGGCGCGGACATGGTGTTTGTGACGGCCGGGCTCGGCGGAGGTACGGGGACGGGAGCTGCTCCGGTGATTGCGAGTTTGGCGAGTGAAATGGGCGCGCTGACGGTGGCGGTGGTGACGCGGCCGTTTGCGTTTGAAGGCAAGCGGCGGATGATGCAGGCCGAGCGCGGAATGCAGGAGCTGCTGGAGTCGGTCGATACGGTGATCGTGATTCCGAATGAGAAGTTGCTGGCGGTGGCGAAGGACGCCGGGTTCTTTGAGAGCTTCCGGATTGCGGACGATGTGCTGCGGCAGGGTGTGCAGGGCATCTCGGACATCATTACGATTCCGGGGGTGATCAATCGCGACTTTGCCGATGTGAAGACGACGATGGCCGGCATGGGCTATGCGGTGATGGGAACGGCGATGCGGTCGGGTGCGAATCGCGCGGTGGAGGCGGCTATGGCGGCCATGGCTTCGCCGCTGCTGGAGGCTGGTGCGATCGATGGGGCTCGGGGAATTTTGATCAACATCACAGGCTCGAGCAGTTTGAAGTTGAGCGAGGTTAATGAGGCTTCGACGATTATTCAGAATGCGGCGCATGAGGATGCGAACATCATCTTTGGCGCGGTGCAGGACGAGAAGATGGGCGATGAGGTGAAGATCACTGTGATCGCCACAGGGTTTAAGCAGCAGGAGATGCCTCAGCGGCGGGAGCGGATGCTGGCGGAGGCGACTTTGCCAACGGTTCGGTATGAAGTGCCGATTCAGCCGCGGGTGACGAATGCGCGGCAGGCTACTCCGCGATTTGCGAGTGAGGCTTTTGCTGAGCCGACGCCTGAGGTTTGGGCTGCGCCGACCGTTCAGGCTAAAGAGGAGTCTCCGGTCATTGAGGTGAGTGCTGTTGTGGCAAAGGCTCAGCAAGAATTGGTGCCGGTGCCGGCTTCGGTGTTTGATGACGACTTTTTCCGATCGAGCCGGTCGCGGGAGGAGGGCAACGAAGAGGAGCCGAAGTTGCCGGAGCGGTATAGGGAGCCGGCTCACGTTTCGAGTGTGGCGCGGGTCCAATCGGAGGACACCTGGAGTGGAAAGGGAGAGCTGCCGGTTGCGGACCCTGTGATTCGCGCGGCGGCTTTTGGCGGGACGGTAGCGGCGCCGATGGAACAGGCGGAGCCGGATGAACTCGACATTCCGGCGTTTTTACGTCGCAGCAACTAAAATAGCTTCGTCGGGGTTTCGATAGAATAGCTGATATCTTTGTGTCATTGCGCTTCGTATGGATGGATGAGAGCGTTCCAAGAATGACCGGAGATAATGGCAGGAAAATTGCTTTGTCTTGGGCAGGAGGTTTGCCGATGTCGCGATACGCGCGAATGTTGGGCGTGATTCTGTTTGGCCTGGCACTGTGCGCGGGGGCGCGTGCGACAACAACTGCCACGACCAAGAAGCACGTAACGAAGACGACGCATACTTCGACTAAAGCGAAGACGACGACTGCGCATGCTGGTAAGACGACTGTCCATGCCAGCACGCACGCGGTGGCTACATCGAGAACGGTATCGCATAGTCGTGGACACGGTGCGAAGACGAAGCTTGCAGTGCGGCGGACCAGGAACTATGAACATTTTTCCGCCAGTTCGTTTGCCGACAATCTGACGCTGGGTGATGTGACCGAGGGAGAAGATCCGGTGGTTCGCGCGGCGGCGATTGAGGCACTTGGCAACATGAACGGCACTGCTGTGGCAATCAATCCGGATAATGGGCGGATTCTGGCCATGGTGAACCAGAAGCTGGCTCTGTCGCGGGGGGCGGAGCCTTGTTCGACGATCAAGCTTACGGTTGCGCTGGCTGCACTTGAAGAAGGGATTGTCCGGAAAGATACACCGGTGAATCTGGGTGGTAAGTATCACCTGACCATGACCGAGGCGCTGGCGCACTCTAATAATGCTTATTTTGAGACGCTTGGGCGGTCGCTGGGCTTTGAGCGGGTGAAGCATTATGCGAACCAGTTCGGGCTGGGTGAGTTGGCTGGGTATCACATTCAGGGTGAGCAGTTGGGGATCTATCCGGATGAGGAACTGCCGGCATCGCTGGGTGGCGTGGGGCGTATGTGCTCGTTTGGCGAGAGCGTTTCGATGACCCCGCTGCAGCTTGGGGCGCTCGTTGCGGCGATTGCGAATGGGGGCACGCTTTATTATCTGCAGCATCCGGAGACGCAGATGGATGTTGAGATGTTTGAGCCGAAGGTAAAGCGGACTTTAGATATTGCCCCGCTGATTCCTGAGATTGAGGATGGGATGCAGGGTGCGGTTTTGTATGGTACGGCGCGGTCTTTAAGGGCTAATTTCAACCAGTTTCCGGTGATGGGGAAGACGGGGACTTGTTCGAATAATGGGACTCGTTTTGGGTGGTTTGGGTCGTATGCGGATACGCCTAGTGGGCGGATTGTTACGGTGTTTTTTCTGGAGGGTGGACGGCCGACGTTTGGGCCGAAAGCTGCTGAATTGACAGGAGCTTTCTATAAAGCATTGTGGGATAAGAGCTACTTTATTCCTAAGGTTCAGCCAGTCGCGGACGCTGGTGAGGTGGGGGCGTCGGAGTAGGGCTTTTCGGTTGGTGCTTGCTGGTTAGCTAGTGGTGCGAAGTCTGGCAAGTGTGGTTTGTGGATGCGCTTAAATCGGGTCGCGAGGGTGCGGCTGGTTTTGGGCGCATTTTTTATTTTTTGGGGAATGGGGTAGAAGGTAGGGATGAAGATTCTGACGGCAGCGGAGATGGGGGCGGTGGATCGGCGGACGGTGGAGGAGTTTGGGGTTCCGCTGGGGGATTTGATGGAGGCGGCTGGTGGGGCGGTGGCTGGGTTCTGCTTGCGGCAGTATTGGGCGGCGGAGGTGGTGACGGTGCTTTGTGGGAAGGGGAACAATGGGGGAGACGGGTTCGTTGCGGCTCGGGTGCTGGCAGGGGCGGGGTGGACGGTGCGGGTGGTGCTGCTGGGGCGGATGGATGAGGTGAAGGGTGAGGCCGAGGTGGCTTTGGGGAGGCTTCGGGGGGAGGCTTCGGGGGTGGTGGTGCGGGAGGTGGTGGATGAGGCTGGGCTTGCGGCCTGTGGGGACGTTCTGGGGGATGCGGAGTTGTTGGTGGATGCGGTGGTAGGGACGGGGTTCAAGCCTCCGCTGCGTGGGCTGGCGGCGAGGCTACGGGAGATGGTCGGGGGGCTGACGACGCCTGTAGTGGCGGTGGATGTGCCTTCGGGGTGGGACTCGGACTCGATGGAGCAGACGGTGGAGGGGGCTTATCGGGCGGACGCGGTGGTGACGTTTACGGCTCCGAAGATGGCTCATGTGTTTGGTCATCTGACGCAGGGAACGTTTGGGCCGGTTGTGGTGGCGGAGATTGGGTCTCCGGAGTCGGCGGTGGTTTCTTCTTCGGGGCTGACCTGGACGGGGGCTTCGAAGGCGGTGGCGGAGAGTCCGCGTGGGGTGAATGCCAATAAGGGAAAGTTTGGGCATGTGCTGGTGGTGGGGGGGAGTTGGGGGAAGGCTGGGGCTCCCGCGATGGCTTCGCTGGCGGCGTTGCGGACGGGGGCGGGGTTGGTGACGGCGGCGGTTCCGGAGAGGATTGTGGGGATTGTGGCTGCGGTGGCTCCTGAGTTGATGGTGGTTCCTTTGGAGGAAGGCGGTCGTGCTTCGCACGACGCCCACCTTAGCGCGGTGAAACTGCGCGAAGGTGGGGCACCCGATTCTGTGGTTGATGGGGCGTCCGAGGTTGAGGGACTATCACTGTCGAATCTTGAGGGCGCACGGTTTGAGGGGTTGATGAAGGGGATTAAGATGGTGGCGGTGGGGCCGGGGTTGGGGACCGAGGGAGATGCTTCGGAGTTTGCTCGGCGGCTGGTGGCGAAGACTGCGGTTCCGATGGTGATTGATGCTGATGCTTTGAACGCTTTTTCGGGGAAGGCGGGGCTGCTGGATGGATCGGGCAGGGTGATGGTGCTGACGCCGCATCCGGGGGAGATGGCTCGGCTGGTTGGGATGACCGTGAAGGAGGTTGAGGCGGATCGTGTTGGGTTGGCTCGGCGGTTTGCTGTCGAGCATAAGGTGACGCTGGTGTTGAAGGGATGGCGGACGCTGGTGGCGCATCCGGATGGGTCGATTGCGGTGAATACTACGGGGAATCCTTCGATGGCCAAGGGTGGGAGCGGGGATATTCTGACGGGGATTGTGGCGGGTATGCTGGCTCAGTTTCCTGACGATGTGAAGCGGGCGGTGGAGGCGGCGGTTTATCTGCATGGCCTGGCGGGGGACTTTGCGGCTCATGCGATGGATGAACACACGGTACTTGCTACCGATACGGTTACACATTTATCGGATGCGTTTCGGTATCGGGTGCGGGATGAGGGTGGGTTGGATTGGATTTGCGGGTTGCGAGATGGTGATTCGTAGCTTCCAGAATAGATACTAAGCATCGCAACGAGTGATTCTTGAAGTAGAGTTGGGCTGTCGGGAGATTGATACGCGTGAAGGCTTGTCTGGGCTGGTTGGCGGTTTCTTTGTTGGTGGGGACAATAGCCGCGGAGACGGGTTCGGGTCCGTGGAAGACGATCAACCTTCGACCCCTTGGGGTGACGTCGAAGGATGAAGTGAAGGCGAAATTTATTGACGATGATCACATTGTGCTCAATTGGCATTCCCGCGAGCGCCATATTTCCCACCCCGAGAATCTCGTTGTTCTGGATATCGCCGGGAATGTTGAGACGTCAGAGCATTTTGACGGAGTCATGGATGTCGAGACCCTGATCGGAGCTTCCGACAGCTATGTCTTGGTAGCGAGAGAGAAAGAGACGCTCGTCCTCGACGGCATGTTGAAGCAGCTCGCCGCAGTACCTTACGAAGGTTCCGATGGCAACAATTTCCTGAGAGTGTCGTCGTCAGGCAATCTTGTCGGATCAATGGACCTTAGTAAGGGCTTGGGGAAAGAACGGTACTTCGTATTTAGTGGCGCAAAGCAAGAGGCTGTATCGGTTGAGCCAGGCCATAGCTCATTGGCCGTTTCAGACTTCGGTTGGATTTTCTGCGACCAGGCGGGACCGTTCAGCGGCGGATGCGGGAGTTTCACCATCAATGGAACGACATGGAAGTTTGCTGATCTTCCGGCAGCAGGAGAGCGCCCAAGGGGTCTCGATGCGCAAGATCTCACTTTTCTTAGCCCGAAAGAAGCAGTCTGGCTGGATTATGAGGACAGGAACCTACACGACGTAAAGAGTGACGGTACAACGAGCGTTGTCGTGCGATTGAAGGACATGTTGCCTGGCGGGGATGACTTCCAGGTAGTTCAAACCGCGGCGCATGCTTCAGGACGCGTCTTCATCTGGGTGGCCGGATGCTATATCGGAGGCAGGGAGATCTGCTGGGGTAGATATGGGCGAATTTTTGTCGTCGACATTCCTACCCGGACGCTGCTGTTTGTTCGCGATGTTTCTTTAGATGAATACGCCCAAGCTGCGATCTCGCCCAGCGGACACCTTGTCAGCCTTCAACGTAAGGGGACTCTTAGGATTTACCAGGTGTCGTAGGGGTGGTGGCGGACGGGATGGGTAGAGAAGCGGGTTTCTCCGCTGCGCTGCTCACAAAAGCGTGAGCAGCTCCGGTCGAAATGACAAGTTTTGGGTGGGATGAGAAAGCGACAGCAGATCCCCTTCGGGGATGATAACCAAGAAAGGCCACGGCAGCAGCAGATCCCTACGGGATGACAACCAAAGATTCCTCGGCCTCGCGATCGCCCTCTCCGAGGTGCGCGGGTTTGTCGTCTTCGTCCTCTTCTTCCTCGTGTTCTGGGCTAAGCTCAGCAAGGAGGAGCAGTGGATGCGCTCTCAGTTTGGAGAGACGTATGCCAAGTATGTCCATCGGACCGCCGCCCTGGTGCCTTACCTCTTCTGATCTCCAGTAGCTTTCGGTTGGGATGAAGACAAGGGCAGAAGCGAAACGCGTGGTCTCTCCACTGCGCAAGTGTAGCGCAATGCTTTTCGGATCCTCTTGGAGGTTTGCGGGCGGGAATCTGCATATACCTATCTGCGTCCGATGACCAGTTATCGTGGAGTTATCTGTATTGTTGAGAGGGGAGTCGAAGGCGTGAGTGAGTTTTTGAAGGAGAAGCGGTTTAAGACGCGGAGTGAGGCTGGGACTCTGGCGATGGGGGAGCGGGTGTCAGAGATGCTGCTGCCTGCTCCGAAGATGATTGTGCTGCGTGGGGATCTGGGCGCGGGGAAGACTACGCTGGTGAAGGGGATTGCGGCGGCGCTGGGCGCGGCGGAGGCGGAGGATGTCACGAGTCCTACGTTTACGCTGGTGCATGAATATGTGGGACGGAGGGTGAAGCTGTATCACCTGGATCTTTACCGCTTGGAGACCGAGCGGGAGCTGTTGACGCTGGGTCTGGAGGAGATGGCTGAGGAGCCGGATGCTCTGGTGCTGGTGGAGTGGGGAGAGAAGTTTGCGAGCGTGGTGGAGCGGGCGGATGGGGAGATTTCGATTGAGCATGCGGGTGGGGATGAGCGGTTGTTTTTGGTGCGGGTGGGGCGGGGGTAAAGAACGAGCAACGGCAAAAGCAAAAACAACAACAAAAGCGAAATGCGGGGGTTCTTCGCTGCGCTCAGAATGACAAGCAACAACTGACAACAAACAACAGCAACAGCAACAACAGCAGCAACAACAGCAACAGCCACTGCAATTGCGGAAGCAGATCCCCTTCGGGGATGACAACAAGAAAGGCAAGGACAACAGCTTGTGGGTTGGGAAGAGGTGTAGGTGGAAAGCGGGTTTCTCCGCTTCGCAGTTCACGATAGAGCTGTGAACTGCTTCGGTCGAAATGACAGCTTTGGGGGCTGAGATAGCGAGACCATGCGGCGGCAACGGCAGAAGCAGATCCCCTTCGGGGATGACAAGCAAGAGAGGCAACAGCAAAAGCTGATGTGCGGCGTGGGCGTTATCGGTTGGGTTTGGAGCGGCCGGTGTAGCGGTATATGGCGCACTCTTCGTCGCCGGTGGAGCCGTATTCTTTTTGCTGGGCTATGGCTTCGAGGTCGGCGGCGTGATCTTCGGGGGTCATCTCGATTTTGCCGTGCCAGAGGCGGGTGAAGGCGGGGTGGTTGTCGAGGATGTCGGCGCATTCGGCGTTGACGTAGAGAAGGTCGAAGGTGTCCGGGGCGCTTGGCGTAGTGGGTTTCGATGCGGCGGAGTAGGGCTTTGAGGACGGGGGCTTCGAAGGGGTGGAAGAGGAAGGCCAGGGTGGGGGTGCGGGGGAGGTCGAAGTCGAGGGCGTCTTGTTGGTGGAGGCGGATGGGGGCGATGGGGTGGGCGGTGGTGTCGGCGGCGTGGGCGGCGAGCCAGAGGTCGAGATTGCGCTGGGCGATGTCGGCCATGGCGGGGTTGAGCTCGACGCCGATGATTTGGTGGAAGGGGAGTTCGCTGGCGAGGAGCATGGCTCGGCCTTTGCCGGCGCCGATGTCGACGAAGGTGTAGCGGGAGATGGGATGGGGGGCGGTGGGGCGCCAGCGGTCGATGAGGGTGCGGAGGATGCTGGGGGCTACGGCGTAGTAGGCGGTGACGTGCTCGTCGTTGGGGTGGCCAGTGAGGAGATGGCCGGCGGGGACGAGGCCGCTGGTGTCGGTGTTGTGGATCTGGTCGAAGGGGTGGATGGGGTGGGTGGTGGGGCGGAGGAGGTCGCGGGGGCGGATGGGAGTGGGTTTGGGGGTGGGTTTCGGGGGCATGGGCCTAGCGGATCTGGATGAGGTTGGGGTTGCCGTCGAGGCCGAGGATGCGGCGGCCGGTGGGGGTGATCTGCTGGGGGGTCCAGGCGGGAGTAGGGAGGATGGTGATGGTGGTTTGGCTGACGGTCTCGAGGCCGGCGAGGCGGTTGGCGATCTGGGCGCGGAGTTGGGACTCGGCGTCTTCGGTGGGGTTGGTGAGGGTGAGGGTGAGGTCGATGCGGTGTTTGCGGGGGACTCCGGGGATGTTAGCGCCGGGGGCTTCGAGGTCTGGGGTGATGTGAATGGAGCGGATTAGGCCGAGGTCGACGATGTTGCAGGGGAGTTCGGGGTCGTAGCAGTCGCGGAGGGCCTGGAGGATGTCGGACTCGGTGAGCATTGCTGGTTTGATGATAGCGTCCCGGCTGCGGGTGAGGTCTCCCCCCTCTGGTTGGAAGTACGCAAAGTCTTCGATTCAGGTGGCTTAGGTCTGGACTTGCAGGTTGTGGCCAATCTTTATGCGGGCTTTTGGCGCTTTTTCTTGTCAAGGTTTGAGCTTGCGTTGGCTGTCAGTGCAAAGCCTGTGCCGCTGTTTGGATGAACTGCGGCATAGCGGTGTTCCAGCTCTCCCAGTCGTGTCCTCCCGGTGTCATTAAGACGGTGAGGCGGACACCATGCTCGTTGAGCTTTTTTACGAAAAGTAGATTGACGGGTTTGAGTGGGTCGTTTTTTCCGACTGATGCAAACCACCTAATATCGTGCTGCGGAGGATCACGGCTGATGAGATCAAAGACGTCTTCATTCCGTCGGGTGCCTGGGAGATAACCGAAGATCGACCATATTCTCGTTGTCTGGGACCAGCGGCGCAGACTTGGCGGGCGTCGAGTGATGTCGAGTGGGCCGTTCATTACTCCGGTGAAGGAATAGAGGTCGGGATGCTTCAGGGTGAGTTTAATTGCGCCGTAGCCGCCCATCGAGATACCGCCAATTCCGGTATGTTCGCGTCCCTGCTGAACGGTGAAGTTGGTGGCGATGTCGTGAGGCAGATCGATGGTGATTGCATCTTCCCATCGGGCATGGGGTAGGTGCTGTGCGTTCGTGTAGTACGAATTATCCGCTTCTGGAATGACTACGATGAGACGTTCGGCGGAGGCCAGAGCGACGACATTGGAGCGCTCCATGATTTCTTCTGGGCCGCTGTTTGCTCCATGGAGAAGGTACAGAACGGGAAGGCGTTCGGCGGGTTCGTGCGAGGGAATGAGGATGCGATACCAGAGCATCGCTTCAAGGCTTTCGCTCCAAAAATGGACGTCCGTGATCGTCGCTTGATCTGCAACTTTGATGATCTGTTGTACTCGAGCCGGTGCCACGTGGTGCCGAGGAGCCGTGCAGCCTGACGATAGGACGATTGAGAGAAGGAAGATAGGCGCGCGTCGCACTGTTAAAGCATAGAGCTTGCGTCGCGAAAGCGATATTTGTCAGGTAGCTACGCCTTGATCTGGCTTGTTATTTTTGGGGTGGGTTAGCGAGGACAGCAGCAAAAGCAAGAACAACGGCAACTACCAAAGCAGATCCCCTTCGGGGATGACAACAAGAAAAGCAACGGCTCTTGGCTTGGCGGGCGGCTTGGGTAGAGAAGCGGGTTTCTCCGCTCCGCCCCATTCGACTGTGCTCAGGGGCTCCGGTCGAAATGACAGTTGAGTGCGGTGGGAGGCAACGGCAGATCCCCTTCGGCTTCGCTCAAGGCAGGCTCTTCGGGGGTGACAAGTAGGAAAGGCAACAGCAAAACTACGGCAAGTGGAACAGCACTGCTGAATCAGTTAGTGTTTGCGTTCGACGAGGTAGGCGGCGAGGGATTTTAGGGGGGTGGCGGCTTCGCCGAATGGGGTTAGGGCTTCGAAGGCGTCGGCTATGAGTTCGTTGGCGTCTTTTAGGGACTGGTCGATGCCGTAGACGGCGGGCCAGGTGGCTTTGATGCTGGCGGTGTCTTTGCCGGCGGTCTTGCCTAGTTCGGCGGAGCTCTGGGTCATGTCGAGGACATCGTCGACGATTTGGAAGGCGAGGCCGGCTTTTTCGCCGAAGGTGCGGAGGCGGGTGAGGTGTCTTCGTGATTGTTGTGGTGGGAGTGTGCGAGGCCGTAGATGCCTCCGGAGACGATGGCGGTGGTGATGAGGGCTCCGGTTTTGGCTCGGTGGATGGATTCGACTAGTTCGGCGGTGGGTTGTTTGCCTTCGGATTCGATGTCGACGACTTGGCCGCCGATCATGCCGGGAGGCAAGGGGCTGTTGGGGCCTACGCCGGTGCCGATGGCGAGGGAGACTTCGCGGAGGATGGCTACGGTGGTGGCGGGGGGCGTCGGGAGGACGGCGATTGTCTGGAAGGCGAGGGTCTGGAGAGCGTCGCCGGCCAGGATGGCGATGGCTTCGCCGAAGACGACGTGACAGGTGGGCTGGCCACGGCGGAGGTCGTCGTTGTCGAGGGCGGGGAGGTCGTCGTGGATGAGGGAGTAGGTGTGGATCATTTCGAGGGCTGCGCCGAGGTTGGCTGTGCCTTCGGGGATTTCTCCGGTGCCGGCTACCATGCGGGCGGCTTCCATGCAGAGGATCGGGCGGAGGCGCTTGCCGCCCGCGAAGGTGCTGTGGCGCATGGCTCGGTGGATGGAGTGGGGGAGGGTGTCGGGTGATGGCAGGAGGCGTTCGAGGGCTGCGTCGGTGAGCTGCGCGCCGGAGAGGAGCAGGGTTTGTACGGTGGAGTCCATCTATGGTGATGATAAATCAGTGACGATGAGTGGTCGTTGATTGTTGCGGTGGTATGCGATGAGCGTGAAGAGCAGGAGTGTCGCAAAGATGGTGATGATGAGGCCTATCGTCTCGTCAGCTTGTCGGGTGTAGGTGATGTCGATGGTGTAGTCCGCGGCATAGTAAAGGGGTAGAGCGATTAGGCCGTCGTCACGGTGAATGTGTTCTGGGCGATGGAGAGACATGCTGTGGGGATCTGTGCTGGCGACGTCCCAGAATGGGTAATCGCGCAGGTTGAGAATGAGAAACCCAGGCTGGGTCGCTTTGAAAGAAAAGTGGGTTGGGGTTGGGCCTGATTGGGAGTTGGAGGGGGCGGGGGCTTCGGGGGTGTCGGCTAGCCAGTAGGGGGGATTGGTGGGGGCCAAGGCGTCGTTGTCGGCGGTGATGGGGGTGTACTCGTCGGTGGGCTCGGAGGCCGGGTTTGGTGAGCGGAAGTGTGCCAGGCGGGCGGCTACGGTGTCTTCGGGGTCGCAGGGTTGGTGGAAGGCTGTGTATGCCGAATAGGTGAGGGATGCGGCGATGGTGATGGATAGGAGGGTGGTCGGGAGGGGCTTGAGGTTGATGTGTGAGAGGGCCAGGGCCAGCGTGAGGCTTAGGGTGGGGGCGAGGATTGCGAGGAGTCGCCAGGGGAATTGGAGGAAACGGAGTTCGGGGAGGTGGTGCCAGACGGGGGCGCTCAGGGGTGTGAGGAGGAGGGTGATGGTCAGGGTGAGGATGGCGAGGGAGCTAGGAGAGCGGCGTTGCGTGAGTGGGTTTGGTTGCGGATTCGTGCGAGGAGAAGGGAGGTGACGGTGAGGAGGATCAGGATGACAGCGATGATCGAGGCGGTGCGGAGGACTTGATCGTGGGCGGCGTCGGGGAGCGGTGTGGTGGAAGAGGAAGTTGTCTTGTGGGTGGAGGCCGGGGAGGATCGCCATGTTGATTTGTACGAAGCGGCGTTGGTAGGCGGCGGGAATGATGTAGAAGGCGGCCAGGGCTAGTCCGAGGAGGGTTCCGGCGGCGGTGGTTGCGGCGAGTTGAGCGCGGGAGATGGGCGGTAGATCTGTCAATGCGGTTCGCGCTTTGCGGGAATGTCCCACCCATCGCGGTGAGGCTGCGATGGATGGGGCACCCGGGTTCGTGGCAGGGATACATAAGCGGATGAGGGTCAGGAGGGCCAGGGTGTAGCTGGCCATGACGGCGGCGGGGGCGTTGGTGAGCCAGAGGAGCGCGAGGGGAATCGCGATGCGGGGGATGGTGACTTTGTCGCGGAGGATGGCGTGGAGGAGGAGGGGGATCCAGGCGGCGGCGAGGAGTTCGGCGTAGGCAGTGCGCTCGTAGGCGGTGAAGAGGGTGTAGGGGTTGACGATGTAGAAAGTTGCGGCTATCAGGGCTGCGTTTTGCGGTGCGAAGGTTTTGGCTAGGTGGTAGAGGGCGAGGCCGGCGGCGGTGAGGGCTAGCCAGGTGTAGATGATTGGGGTCCAGGTCCAGGGGAGGATTAGGCCGAGGATGGCTCCGAGGGTCCAGGAGATTGGGGGGTAGAAGATGAAGCGGGGTTCGCCGGCATTCCAGGCGGGGGTGTAGGCCCAGGTTGGGTGGAGGTTTCCGTGGGTGAATTGGTGGGCGGCTTCGAACCAGTTGAGGAGATGGAAGTCGAAGTCGTGGCCGCAGGAGCAGCCCTGGAGGATCAGGGGGAGGATGGCGATGAATGCCGCGAGAGGGAGGATCAGGAAGGGTAGTCGGTATCGCGGCATTAATGTGAGGGTATCGCACGCATAGGCAATGGCGTATCGGATAGTTGATATCCGAGGGCTGGCACGCGAAGGGTTGAGGCGTTAGAGATTGAGGGAAAGAACCGGGTCTTCAAATTGCGATGTGCCCACCTGAAATTTCCGAACACCGATCTGTACGAATCCGTTTTTGCGGTAGAAGGCGATCGCGCGCTGGTTGCCGGGGTGTACGCCAAGGAGCAGGTGCTTTGCCTTTTGCTGGCGGGCGCTGGCAATCGCCAGATCCATCATGCGCCTGCCGGCGCCGCTGCCGTGAAATCGGGAGAAGATGTAGATGCGTCGGAGTTCAAGGTCGCCATCCTGAACGAGCCCTGTGGGGAAGTCTGGTGCGGTAAGCATCGCGTAGCCGACGGGGGCGGCACCGGGGGGAACTTCGGCTAGCCATGCTCGTGTCTCGGGCTTCTCGAGATAGGAGATGTAGGCTGGGGGGATGTGGTTCTTCTGGCAGTGGGCGAGAAGTGCATCGCCGGGAACTAGGCCCGCAAAGGCTTCGAGCAACGTGGCTGCGGCGATGATTGCCAGCGTGGAGGCGTCCGCTGCGGTGCACTCGCGCAGTTCAACTGTAGGTGTGGTGGACAATATGCTGTTCTCCATGGAGCGTTAGTTAGGGGTGAGGGTTAGGGTGTGGGTGGTGGTGGCGTCTACGGCGGGGTTGGTGAAGGGTAGGGCGTAGGTGGTGGCTTTGTACCAGGCGGGCCATTGGTCGAGATACCAGGGGCTGGCTGGGTTTCCGGATTGGCCGAGGACGAGGTCCAGGGTGGAGTGGTCGAGGTCGGCGAGGTCGGCGGTGAAACGCTCGGAGGGGCCGAAGGTGCGGCCTACTTGCTTGATAGTGGTTCCGTCTCCGCTTTGAGGCTGGATGCCGGTGCCGGTGGGGATCTGGATGATGCGCTGGAGTATGGGCGAGAGGCTGTAGATGGGGTGCTCGATATCGATGGGGTGAGACTTGCCGTACTGCCACTGGAAGAGGTTAGAGGGGGCGTGGGCTTCGCGGAGGCCGCGGTCGACGGCGGCGGTGAGGAGTTCGTCCCAGTTGGCGTAGTTGGAGGGGAGCCAGCGAGCGGGCGTGTGCATGATGAACTGCTCGGTGACGTAGGATTTTTCGCCCCAGGTGTAGAGCTGCCAGAGCGGTGTGGATGGGGCGCTGGTGTGCGGGTCGTAGTGGGTGGCGGTGCCGAGTTTTGGCGAGAGGATGAGGGGCCAGAGGGCGTCGCGGGCGGCGTCGACGATGGCAGGGGCCGAGGCGTCGGCGTCTACGTTGCCGTTCCAGTTGCGGAGAAGGTCGGCGGCTTGATGGAGGCGCTTGGCGTCGGGGCCTTTGCCGAGTGTCGTGGAGTTGTCGATGGCGTAGGCGAGGCGCTGGGCGATGACGTGGTCGAGGTCGGAGTAGATGTCGGCCTGGAGGGCGAGCATGTCGGCGGGGGTGAGGTGGTCGCGGGAGGCGAGAACCTTCCAGATGCGCTCGTTGCGGTAGGGGGCGCCCCAGTCGAGGGTGATGGGGAAGGGGTAGTTGTCAGGTGTGACGCGGGAGTTGGCTGTGGCGAGGATGCCGTTGGGTGGGTCGAAGGACTGAGGGAGCTGGTCGAAAGGGATGTAGCTGGTCCAGTCCTGGGTGGTGTCGAGGGCGTCGACGGGGACTGGGCTGATGGGACTGGGCAGGATGAGGCTGCCTCGGAGGGGGATTTTGCCTACGGCGTGGTAGCCGATGTGGCCTTGGTCGTCGGCGTAGACGACGTTTTGGGAGGGGCCTCCGAAGGTGGAGAAGGCGGCGAGGAAAGTGGGCCAGTCGGAGGCGGAGTCGATGTAGAGGAGCGAGGCAGAGATGTTGGCTGGGTCATAGATGGTCCAGCGGAGGGCGAGGGCTCGTTGTTCTGAAGGCAGAATGCCGGAGATGATGGGGGTGGTGATGTTGCCGTGCTGGGTGGTGGGGACGTCGAGGATGATGTCCTGCGAGCGGCGGACGTGGATGACTTCTTTTTGATGGAGGATGGGGTGCCAGGTGCCGTCGGGGGACTGGTATTCGGCGTTGTCGCCGGTGCCGCGGGTGTGTTCGATGAAGACGTCCTGCACGTCGGCGCCGAGATTAGTGAAGCCCCAGGCGATATGGGCGTTGTGGCCAACGATGATGAAGGGGACTCCGGGAAGGGAGACTCCGGTTACGTGGAAGTCTCCGGTGGGGGTCGGGGCTTCGAGGTCAGCCTCGTACCAGATGCCGGGGACGCTGTGGCTGAGGTGCATGTCGTTTGAGAGGAGTGGCTTGCCAGTGGCAGTGTGGGCTCCGGAGACGACCCAGTTGTTGGAGCCGGGGATGCACTCTTCGCAGAGTGTGTCTTTTAGGGATTGTTCGAGGGCTAGGAGGTCGCTTGTTGAAGCGGTGGATTCCCGGTTGGATTGAGGAAGGCGGTTCGCGCTTTGCGCGAATGACCCACTCATGCGATGAGACCGCATGAATGGGGCACCCGGATTTGTGGGGGTATTGGGAGTTTCTAGTTTGGTTTGGGACTCGTCGAGGGGGATGTCGGGGATCTCTTCCTGGGGGGCGGTCAGGTCGATGACGGGCTGGGTGGGTGGGTGGTCGCGCCAGGAGCCTGTGGGGTAGAGGTCGGCGATGAGCTCGGGCGAGAGCTTTGCGGTTAGGGCTTCGCGGTTGAGTTTTTGCGGGAAGCTGGTGGTGAGGTCCTGGAAGAGGGCCATGCCAACGACAACGGTGTCGCGTGGTGTCCAGGGGGCGGGCTGGTAGCCAAGGAGACGGAATTCGAGTGGAAGATGCGCGCGCTGGGCTTCCATGGAGGCATTGACGCCGCGGGCGTAGAGCTCGAGCCAGCGCATTTGGTCGGGAGGGAAGGCGGCGTAGGCGCGGTCGGCAGCGGCGCGGATCTGAAGGGTGCGCTGGAGGCGGTCGTGGGGGATCATGCTCTTGCCGAAGATCTCGGCCATTTCGCCGGAGACGAAGCGGCGGAGGCTGTCCATCTGCCAGAGGCGGTCCTGGGCGGTGACGTAGCCCTGGGCGATGATGAGGTCGTCGAGCGAGGCGGCGCGGATGTGAGGGACGCCGTGGGTGTCGCGCTCGATGGTGACCGGAGCGGAGAGACCGGGGACGGACAGTGTGCCGTCGAGTTTGGGGAGGGAGTCGCGCATGGCTCGCTGGGCCCAGTGGCGGGCGGCGAAGAAGGCGATAACGATACCGACGATCACGAGGGGGATGGAGATCAGAAGTACTCTGAAGAAGATGTGCGGGCGCGAGGATGCGTATGCAGGCTCGTCGTGGACGATGCGGTGGACAAGCGGGTCCGGATGTTGAGGTTCGGCGTCGTGGTGGTTCATGGTGCTGATTCTGAGTCTAAATGCTGAAGGTTAAATGGTGGTTCTTAGCCTTTAGACTCATGTTTTCATTGCCGGGTGTGATTTGTGGTGCGAGAGTGGACGACAGGTAAGATTGGGTTTTGTTTTACTTCCACTGAGAGATGAAAGTCTGAGTGGTGCGGATAGATTCCCTCAGCGGCTAAAGCCGCATTTGAAGTTGAGCCACATGTGGCGCGACTAAAGTCGCGGCCTTTCAAAACAAAGGCACGGAGGGTGCTGATGTCTTCGGTTGAGAGCCTGCATTCGCTGGAGACGGTGATTCTGCTGCTGCTGGTGATGGTGGCGGTGTTTGCCGTGCTGGCGTTGAAGCTGAAGGTGCCGTATCCGATTGTGCTGGTATTGGCTGGGCTGGCGATCAGCTTTATGCCGCGGATTCCGCATATTCCGCTGGAACCTAGTTTGGTTTTTCTGATCTTTCTGCCGCCGTTGCTGTTCTCGTCGGCGTGGAATGCTTCGTGGAGGGACTTCAGACACAACCTGCTGTTGATTGGGCTGCTGGCGTTTGGGTTGGTGGGCTTTACGGTGTGGGGGATGGCGGAGTTCTCCGACCGTTTTATTACGGCGCTGGATTGGAAGGCGGGATTTTTGCTGGGGGCGGTGATCTCGACGACGGATGCGATTGCGGCTACGTCGATTGCGAAGCAGATTGGGCTGCCTCGGAGGATTGTCGACATTCTGGAGGGCGAGAGCCTACTGAATGATGCGACGGGATTGCTGGCGCTCGAGATTGGACTAGCCATCATTGCGCGTGGGGAGATGCCGTCAGTTGGCGAGGGATTGGCGCGGCTGGTTTATCTGGTCTTTGGTGGAATTGGGATCGGGCTGCTGATTGGGGTGGTGGTGGCGTGGATGGAGCGGTTCATCGACGATGGGCCGGTAGAGATGGTGGTGAGTCTGATTGTTCCGTATGCGGCGTATCTTGCGGGTGAACATGCCAAGGCATCTGGCGTGCTTGCGGTGGTGGCTTGCGGGCTTTATATGAGTCGCAAGAGCGCGACCTTCTTCTCATCCGGCGGTCCGCTTGCAGGTGAGCGGCGCGTGGGATGCGCTGACGTTCGTGCTGAACGGGCTTAGTGTTTGTGCTGATTGGGCTGCAGCTGCCGTATGTGATTGCGGCGATACACGGCAAATATGGCATGGGAACATTGGTGAAGTATGGGGCGACCTTTAGCGTGATGGTGATTGCGCTGCGGATGATATGGGTCTATCCGGCGGTGAGGATTGGTGCGTTGGTGCGACGGTGGATGGGCCATGAGGAGAAGGAGCTGGATCGGCGCAGCATCTTTGTGATCGGGTGGACGGGGATGCGTGGGGTGCTGGCGCTGGCGGCGGCGATCTCGGTGCCAGAGACGGTGAATGGGCAGCCGTTTGGGCCGCGGAATTTGATTTTGTTTCTGTCGTTCTGCGTGATTCTGGTGACGCTAGTGTTGCAGGGGCTGACGCTGCCGTCGCTGATTCGAGTGCTGGGGCTGGCGGGGACAGCGGGTATCGATCCGGAGGAGAAGGAGGCGCGGAGGATTGTTTTTCAGGCTGCGATCCAATATCTGGAACAGGAGCGAATGGTTTGCGGCGAGGAGCATACGCATGTCTTCGATGACCTGCTGGACCGGTACAGGCACAAGTTGGCGAACGTTGCCGAAGGGCATGATGAGAATAGGGAAAATGTTCACATCTACAAACATCTGCTGGAGGTCGGCGAGGGTGCGGTGCATGCGGAGCGGCAGGCCCTGCTGCGGCTTCAGGAGGAGGGGAAGATCAGCGACGATGTCGTGCGGACGATTGAGCGGGAACTTGATCTGGAAGACAGCCGGTATCGCGCGGTGAGGATTTAGGCTTCTGCGTCGAGGCCTGGGGTCTTCAGGGTGAATAGGTCGTCGCGATCGTTTGCGAGTGGGTTGGTGTGGGGCAACGTAAATACGATGACGAGAGTGACGAGGAAGAGGATGGGAAGAGCGAAGATGCTGCCCTCGGGGCCGGTGGCTCCTCCGCTCAGGATGGGCTTGCCGACTGGGTGCGTGGCGAGCAGGTGGAATTTGACCATCGTGCCGCTGTCGGCTACGCCGTAGAGGAAGGATTGGGCCCAGTCCCATGTGGTGTGGAAGCCGATGGCCCACCAGAGGGAGCCGGTGCGCCAGAGGCTGAGGCAGAAGACCATGGCGGCGAGTCCAGCGGCGACGAGGCCGATGGGGGACTCGCCGGGGTTGCTGCCGTGGCCGGCACCGAAGAGGAAGGAGAAGATCAGGGCAGCGCTCCAGAAGCCGAGTGCCGTGCTGTGGGGAGTCTTGAAGGCCCAGCGGTAGAGGCCGGCGAGGCCGCGGGTGAGTGTGTACTGAAGATAGCCGCGGGTGAGGTACTCCTCAAGCAGGCCGACGACGAGGAAGCCTATGAGCCATGTCGCTGCGTAACGGATGATGTCGCTGCCGAAGAGAAGGCGCGCGTCGATGATGAGAAGGCCGGTCTTCCAGAGGATGAGGACGAGCATCGAGAGGAAGGTGACTCCCCAGAAGGCTCCGACGAGGAAGAGCGGCAGCTTGCGTTGGCCACCGAGGCCGTAGACCCCGACGGGACGGCGCTCGATGCGAGACATGATCCAGCTGACGAGGGCGACGACGAGGAAGGGAATGGCTTCAGAGATGATGGTGAAGAGTGGGCCGGGATCGGGCCTGACGGCTCCGGGCACGTGTTTCGGCAGGAGGTGGATCAGGTGACTGAGGAATCCGGCGCCGCGGACGAGCAGGAAAAAGAGGATGACGAAGGTCAGGATGCCCCAGCCGGCGCGAAGGCCGTCGGGACCGATGAAGATGCGGTGGAGGGGCGAGGGAGGAACGGGGGCCTCGGGCGTGCTGGGGGTTGGGGCGGCGAATTCGTTCAAGGGGTTCCTCGGGTGCTGAGTCAGTGTACGGGGGTGAGGATACGCCGGTTCCATCGCGGGCGTCGATGATGTCCGATTTGGCTTGGGTTTGACAGAGATTGCGGTGTCGATATGCTAGAGATTCGCACCTTGAGGGCCCGGGTGCATTTTATGGGGGACTGCCGAATTGGAATGCCGTGTCTTTTATCACGATAAATGTTTCGATGGGGCTTGCTCGGCCTCGGTGTTTACGCGATTTCATCGGGAGTGCGTGAAGACTGCCGATCGATTCTCGTATCACGGGTTGGTGCATCGGGCAGGTGCGCTGTTCGATGAGAAGGACTTTATCGATGTTTCGCATGGGGGCGAGAATGCGATTGTCGACTTTAAGTACTCGGCTTCGCCTAACGTGACGTGGTGGTTCGATCATCATCTCAGTGCGTTTTTGACGGCTGAGGATCAGAAGGATTTTGAACGCGGACAGGCGGATGGGTCGCAGGTGATGCGGAAGTTTTTTGATCCGAGCTACACCTCATGCACGAGCTTTATAGCGCATGTGGGGAAGACGAAGTTCGGTTTCGATGTGGCGCCGTTGGCTGAGCTGATCAAGTGGGCCGATATTGTGGACGGCGCAAAGTATGAGAGCGCCAAGGCTGCGGTTGAGATGGCCGCCCCGGCGATGAAGCTGACGATGGTGATTGAGAGCTCGCAGGATGATTCGCTGGTGAAGAGGCTGATACCGCTGTTGACGGAGATGCCGCTGCAGGAGGTGCTCGATCAGCCGTTTGTGCAGGAGTTGCTAGGGCCTCTGATGGAGCGGCATTGGGCTGGGTTGGAGTTGATCCGGTCGCGGGCTTCGCTGGATAAGGGCGTGATTACGTTCGATATCACCGATCAGCCGACGGAGGGTTATAACAAGTTCATCCCTTACTATTTGTTCCCTGATGGAACGTACAACGTTGGGCTGAGCAAGTCTTCTTTTCGGACGAAGGTGGCGGTGGGGACGAATCCTTGGACACCGCTACCGGCGGAGAAGCTGGTGAATCTGGCGGCGATTTGCGAGCGGTATGGGGGTGGGGGGCATGCTCGAGTGGGGGCGGTTAGCTTTCCTCCAGACCGCGAGGATGAGGCTCGGAAGGCCGCGGGGGAGATTGCCGCGGAGTTGCGGGAGAGAGGTTTCGTGTCCTGAGCTAAAACGGAGCATAATGGGAGCAACCGATGGACCGGGGCGGGCCTCACACGTAATTGAGACGGTGTAGGAGGTTGCGATGACCTTTACTGCGTTGGCGGTGCTGGTTCTGCTGCTGGTCATTCTGACTGCGGTGACTCTGGGGAAGACCAAATGGGGAAAGTCAGAGGGTGACGAGGTGGAGAAGCGGGGTGAGCCGCGGGATAAAGGGCGTGTGAGTGGTGGGGATGATTAGGGCAGGTAGTTAGTCGAAGTGAGTTGGTCGCGGATCCTGCAGGTGGCCAGTGTTTGCGGAGGAGAAGAGGTAGAGCTCTGGCGCGGATGCTAGACGGGTGCGGAGTGGATTTTGGTGGATGTATGTGGTGTGGGTGGTGTAGTCGTGAGCGTCGGTGATGCGTCGGCTGTCGTAGCTGCGTTCCCAAACCGATAGCTTGCTTTTTAGACGGAAGGAGAAGGCTCCTTTGATGAATTGCATTGTCTTCTCCAGTGAGATGTCCGGGGCGGGTGTCAGCAGGAGATGGACGTGGTCGTGCATTATGACGAAGGCGTGGAGTTGAATGCGCTTTTTGGTTCTCTGCTCTTCAAGGACTTCGAGGAACAGAGTTGCGTTTTGTTCTACTTGGAAAAGACGGCGTCGAGAAGCGGTTACCGCAGTGATGAAGTAGGTGCGGATTTCCTGCGGAGCAAGTGGCATGTGTAGGAAGGCCCGGGGCTAAAGCCCTATTCTTGACGCAATTTGAATTCGTGGGGCTGAAGCCCCACGCTAATCCCAAAGACAGAAACAAACAAAGACAACAAACAAAGACAACGAACAAAGACAACAAACAAAGACAACGAACAAAGACAAAGCCTAAAAAGACGAAGCTAGGGCTTGAGTCTGGTGAAGAGGTTGAGTTTGGTCAGGTCGTTGAAGATGACCATGACGGCGAAGATCAGGATGCAGACGAAGGCTACCTGGTAGACGCGCTCTTTGAGCTGCTGGTTCAGGTCGCGGCCGAGGACGCTTTCGATCAGGAGGAAGAGGATCATGCCGCCGTCAAGGATGGGGATCGGCAGGAGGTTGAAGATGCCGAGGTTCAGGCTGATGTAGGACATCAAGCCGATGAGGGGCATCCAGCCGGGCATCTGAACGGCCTGGTGGATCTGGGTGCCGATGCCGATGGGGCCGCTCAGGCTGCGGACGGAGACCTGACGGGTGAACATGCGGCGGAGGACTTCGACGATGAGCAGCGAGCCCTTTTTGTTGTAGTCCCACGAGGCGACCATGGCTTTGCCGAGGGGCAGGCGCTCGACCTTAACCGGTGGCTGGACGTACTTGAAGCCGAGACGGTAGTCCTTGACGCCGTCGCCGCGGTCGGCGAGTTCGGGCGTGATCTGCATGGGCACTTGCTGTCCGTCGCGGAGGATCTCAAGGGATGCTGGCTTGCCGGCTTGATCCTGCAGGTAGGCGAGCAGGGCGGGTACGGAGTGGAGGTGGAGGCCGTCGATGGAGAGGATCTCGTCCTTGGGCTGGAGACCGGCGCGGATGGCGGGCATGTTGGGCTCAAGGGAGTCGACTTGGACGGGGGTGGGCTGCATCTTGGGGATGAGGCCGAGCTTGTCGAGGGAGAAGTTGTCGGGGCCGCCCTTGGATTCAACCAGGATCCTGGTGTCGGTGCGGTGGCCGTTGTGGAGGTAGGAGAAGGCGACCGGCTGGTTGATGTTAAGCAGGGAGCGGATGGCTACCTGGTCCCAGGTGGGGTTCTCGATGGTGTCGTAGTGGACGATGAGGTCGCCGGCCTGGATACCAGTGGTGGTGGCTTGGGTTTTGGCCGGGATGTAGTCGGTCTGGGCTGGCCCGCTGATGTACTCCTGGACCTCGTTGTGGAGCATGTAGACGCCGGTCATGAGGCCGAGAGCGAGGATGAAGTTGGCGAAGGGGCCAGCGAGCGCGACGAGGATGCGCTGCCAGCGGGGGTGAGCGTTGAACTCACCGGGGTCGCCAGTGGGGGCTTCGCCGGGGTTGTCGCCTGCCATCTTGACGTAGCCGCCGAGGGGGAGGAGGGAGATGCGGTAGTCGGTGTCGCCGCGCTTGATGCCGAAGAGGCGCTTGCCGAAGCCGATGGAGAAGGTCTCGACACGGATACCGCAGAGCTTGGCGACGGCGAAGTGGCCAAATTCGTGGACGAGAACCATGATGCCAAGGACGATGGCAAGTTCGAAGATTGTTGACATGGGAGAGTTGGGGACCTCGTTCGGTGGTGGCTTTGCTGGCTATCGTAGAACGCCGGTGGTTTGGCGGGCAATCACTTCGCGCGCGCACTCACGCGCGGCAAGATCAGCTTGAAGCACCTCGTGGATAGACGATGGCCTTGGGCCCGATGTTAGCGTCAGCACTTGCTCTATTGTACGCGGGATGCCCATGAAGGGGATACTACCTTCGAGGAAGGCGGCTACGGCGATCTCGTCGGCTGCATTGAGGGCGATGGGGGCCTTTCCGCCAGCTTCGGCGGCCTCGTAGGCGAGGCGGAGGCAGGGGAAGCGGGCGAAGTCGGGTTGGGAGAAGTCCAGTTGGCTCAGGGTGGTGAGGTCGAAGGTGAGGGCTTCCTTCTCGGTTACGGCTACGCGCTCGGGGTAGGCGAGGGCGTAGAGGATCGGGAGGCGCATGTCCGTGACGGAGATCTGGGCGAGGATGCTGCCGTCGACGAATTCGACCAGGGAGTGGACGGTGGACTGGGGGTGGATGGTGGTGCGGACCTGCGCGGGAGGCAGGGAGAAGAGCCGGCAGGCTTCGATGACCTCGAAGCCCTTGTTCATCATGGTGGCTGAGTCGATGGTGATGCGCTGGCCCATGACCCAGGTGGGGTGCTTGAGAGCCTGGGCGGGGGTGATGTGCTCGAAGTCGGCCAGGGGAGTGTTGCGGAAGGGGCCTCCGGAGGCGGTGAGCCAGATCTGCTTGACTTCCTGTTGGGTTCCGCCTCGCATGCACTGGTGGACGGCGTTGTGCTCAGAGTCGATGGGGAGGAGGGCTACGTTGTGCTCGTGGGCGGCGGCTATGATGAGTTCGCCTGCGGCTACGAGGCACTCTTTGTTGGCCAGGCCGATGGTTTTGCCGGCTTTGACGGCGGCGTAGGTGGCTTCGAGGCCGGCTACTCCTACGATGGCGGAGACTACGAAGTCGACTTCGGGGAGGGTGGCGGCTTGGATGGTTCCGGCGGTCCCATGGAGGACGTCGGTGCCGGTGTGACCTGCGGCGCGGAGGCGAGTGGTCAGGTCGGTGGCTAGCTTCTCGGTGGCTACGGATATGACCTTTGGGCGCCAGCGGAGGCACTGGTCAAAGGCGGCGTCGATGTTGCGGCCAGCGGCGAGGGAGATGACCTGGTAGCGGTCGGGGAAGGACTCGCAGATGGAGAGGGTCGAGTTGCCGATGGAACCGGTGGAGCCGAGGATTGCGAGTTTCTTCACGAAGGTCATTTTCTCAGAGTGCGAGCGGGTGTGTTGCCTCGATTTGATTGATGGAGAGGATACTCCCCTCCCCTTATGTTTCCGCTTAAGTATCTGTATTCAGTACTTTGCGATTGTCATTAAACGTAAAGTATTGATTGCAGATACTTTATTGGTAAAGTATTCATTTTGAATGACTTGTTGATTACAGGGGAAAGCCCCGGTTTTTGGCCGGGGCTTTCTTCCTTTGACTCTACTTCCATTATAGCGGATGGAAGGAAATGATTCTGCACGCTAATCCCCTTGATTGACGAGGGTTTTCGTTGCAGAGGGCTTGACAGGTTTTCTCAGTAACCATGGCTGCTCATAAGGTGTTCGACTCCGGCGTCATAGCCGCGGCGGAAGGCGGCACGATACTCGTCGCGGTCGGCTCCGGAGACGGGCGGGTGTTTGTACTCGTCCCGGTTGTTTACGTTGGGCTTGCGGTGGTTCTGGAAGTCCTTGCGAGCACCTTCGACGCCGTCGTGATAACCACGCTGTCCGATCTCATGGAACTCGGAAGGAGGCGTCTCCCAGGCGTCGTGAGGTGGGCCCTGTGCCAGGAGGGCGGCGGGGACACAGACTGAGGTTGCGAATGCAAGTACGGCAATCATGGCTTTTCGGGATGTCATTTTCATCTCCTTGTTCCGATTGGCAATATCAATCGGCTTCAGTGGAGTTGGATGCGCCTCCTTTTGCTAAGTGTTGTGTGTGGTGTGAGTTATGGTCGGTTTTGTAGTTCGTGATGAGGGGATTTTTGTGTGAAAAAGTTGGGCGAAAGCAAAATGCAAAATACGGGGGGTCTTCGCCTTCGCCTCAGAATGACAAGAAGAACAACTGCAAGTTCACGAGACAAGATGCTGAACCGGCCCGGGTCATTGTGGCGGATTGACTACGATGTAGGTTGTGTTGCCTCCTGAAAACTGAGGCTGGTACCAGGTGCTACCGCACTGCTGATAGGACAATCCGCCGACAATTTGTGTTGTGCAGCCTGACGGCGGGGAGTTGACGATCGAACCGACGACCGCTGCAGTGACCATCGCTGCGCCGGTAATTGCAGCCGCAGTTGCGACCGGGTGATAACAGCAGCCGCCGCCCCCGTAGTAACCGCCGCCCCCGTAGTTGCCGTTGACGTTGACATCGCGATTGACGTTTACGTTCTGATTGACATTTACGTTACGGTTGACGTTGGCGTTCTGGTTGGCGTTGCGGTTGTGGTTGGCATTGGGGCGGGCTTGTTGGCGTTGGCGGGTTGGCGGTTTTGGTTGGGCGGTGTTGGCGCGATTTTGGTTCGCGGCGCCTGCATTGCCGCGGTTCTGGGCGCCGCCGGTGTTGGTGGGGCGGTTGACACTGGATTGGGCGCTGCTCCGTGGCTGGCCACCGCCACGCGCGGCACCACCGCCACCGCCACCACCACCGCCGCGAGCTCCGCGTTGAGCAAGAAGTGTCATTCCAGAGACGAGGACGGCGATGGCGAATATGCCGAAGATTTGAGCTGATCGCTTCATAGGTCTCCCCCTTCGTTTTTATTGGTTGGCGTCGGGCTTTTGTTCCGCGAGGAGAATGCGCTGGGCATCATGCGGCGGATCGAAGACAAAGGCGGCATCGTTGAAGGAAGGCGCCAGGTTCCAGGTCAGCGTATCGCTGTGCTGCGGCCTGGCTTCGTCGGAGAGGGTACGGATGACGAATTTGAGAGGCAGAGGGTAATCGCCGAGCTGAATCCATATCTGCCAGTCGATGCCTTCCTGACGAAAGGCATATTGTTCGCAGGTCACGCCTTCAATCGTGGTTGGTCCGATATCGGTAGCGGATGTAATTTTTTTGATAGCGTCGTCATCGGTTCCCCATTTGAAGAGATCGATGAGTGGAAGTTCGATGCCGTATTTTTCGTCGATGTCAGCGAAGAGTTGGCCGATGGTGGGGGGAGCGGGGACCGTGGCGTAGTAGTTGACGCGCTGTGCCCAGACGGTGAAGTTCTTGCCGTCGTAGAGAAAGAGCCTCTGTTTCTCATCGCTCGTGACTTCGGCACGCATGCGGTTGGGCTTGGCTGCGAGGAGATCTACCTTGGACGCGTTTTGAATGATCTGTCCATCCTGTAGGACATCGTCGTTGGTGACGTCGCCGATGACCCGAAAGGACTTCAAGCCGCGAAGAAAGGCTCCCATCTTGTTGAGAGCTTCCATGGCGTCGGGATCGATTGCGGGGGCGGCGTCGGCCTGGTGTGCGGCTTTCGCAAGAACAGGGGATCCGATGGGGCTGCAAAGGAGGACTCCGGTTAACGCAGTCAGGATCGCTAGCCTAAGGGTCTTTGATCCGATCCGGTGGATTTTTGTGGGTTGAAGGTCGAAGTGGGTTGGAAGCTTTTCGGGTAGGCTCATCTGATTACCTCGCGAAAACATATGCGCGCTGGAGTGCGCGACGGGTGCAACGGCTATCTTGGAGGGCCTGGGCTGCCGGGTGTTCGGAGACTTGGAAGGGCTGGGGCGAAACGGTCCTATTGACAGAAACTTTCGGGTCTATCCAATTGCACCAGCAAACTGCTTCGATGCTGTCAAGGAGAGTAACTGTTGCATAGCAACTTCAACACTGTCAAAGGCGACAGGATGAAGCCGTCGTCGCAATGGGCTAGTTGGATGCAGGTCTTGTTTTAGAAGCGGCCGAGGCTGAAGGTGTCTTTGAGGAGGAGGGCGAACCAGAGGACTGGGGTGGCGAGGAGGAGGGCGTCGATGCGGTCGAGTATGCCGCCGTGGCCGGGGAGCATGGTGCCGGAGTCCTTGACGCCTGCTCCGCGCTTGATGGCGGACTCGAGGAGGTCGCCTAGCTGAGCGGCGATGTTCAGGATGCCGGCAAGGGTGAGGGTCTGCCAAAGGGGCTCGGAGATGTGGAGGATGAGGTTGCCGCGGGCGGTGAGGAGGTCGCCGATCCAGACGACGAGGGCGGCGGCGAGGATGCTGCCGATGATGGAGGCTATGGTGCCTTCCCAGGTTTTGCCGGGGCTCAGGCGAGGGGCGAGCTTGTGCTTGCCGATGGCACGGCCGATGTAGAGGGCGGCGATGTCTCCTGCCCAGACGCAGACCATGAGAAAGACGACGAGGGCAGGGCCGTCTTCTTTTTTCCAGAGGAGAGGGATCAGGGTGAGGGGGTAGGCGATCCAGATGAGACCGAAGAGGCCCTGGGCGGTGTCGGGCAGGACCTGGATGAGTGGGGCTCGGAAGCCGTTCCAGGCGAAGAGGACGAGGGTGAGGGCGCTGAGGACGGGGAGTTGGGCTTCGACGGGGAAGCCTGTCAGCGTGACGACGAAGGCGAGAGCGGTGCCGAGGGCCATCCACCAGATGGGGATGCGGAGCTGAGCTCCGTGGGATTCGGCGCCGACTGCGGCGAGCTTGAGGTACTCGTAGGTGGCGAGCTCGGCGACGATGGCCGCGGCGAGGGTGATCATCCAGAGCTGACCGAAGAAGATGAGGGCAAAGACGGCGAGGATCAGGACGATCGCGGTAAGGATTCGTTTCATGGGCCAGTGGCTAGGATACAGGGCGGATAGATGGGAATCTGGAAATGGAAGCAACTTTGAGGGTGGGTATTAGTTTGACTACCGATTGGTTTTCCTCCGGTTGAAATCGAGGGATTTAGTGATTAGGGCGTTTGATTAATGGACGAGTATATTTTGTAGGTATCTTGACATATCAAGATATATCTTTGTATTATCTCGACATGAGAATACACAATCAACATTTCAGAGGTTTCTGCGGCGGGGAAGAAGGCCGTGGAGAAGGACATAGGGAAGATAGACATCGCGGCGGTTATGGCGATTTTGGCGAAGGGCGACGGGGATTTCGAGGCGGTCGAGGACGCGGAGGTCCGTTCCGGATGTTCGGTGCGGGCGATTTGCGCTTTGTCATTCTTCAGCTGATCTCGGAGAAACCGAGCCACGGGTACGAGATCATCAAGTCAATTCAGGAGCGGCTGGGGGGCATGTATGCTCCGAGTCCGGGCGTGGTGTATCCGATGCTGACGATGCTGGAGGAGATGGGCCATGCAACGGTGGTATCGGAGGGAGCGCGGAAGCTCTATACGATCACGGAAGAGGGGTCGAAGGCACTAGCTGAGAACAGGGCCGTGGTCGAGGCGCTCTTTGCCAGAATGGATCGGACGCGAACGGAGCAGACAAATGATCGTGCGCCACAGATTGAGCGGGCCGTCGAGAATTTTCGCATGGCGTTGCGGATGAAGATCGGTCCGTTGACGACCGAACAGATTCACGCAATCACCGACATCATCGATACCGCGGCGAAACAGATTGAGAGGGTCTAGATGAACTCGTACCGGTACCGGATTACGGTTGAGATGCTGACTGGGGCCAAGGGTGAGGCTGTCGAAGGACGGAGCCTTACCTTTGAGGCAGCCAACCATGACGACATTCTTGGAATCGTGGAACGGATGCGTTCCCGCTTGCCGTTTGATGCGAATACGACCGCTTCGCTTGGAGTGGGTTTGAAGCTGTTCTCCGAGGTGGCGCTTGTGCATCGGGCGGATCCGATGTTTGCGAGTATCCGGCCCGCGCTGAGTGAGTTTATCGGGAGTTTGAAGAAGCGGCCCGGTGAGTGATGCGTACTCTACAAGCTGCCTCGCGCGTTCTGCAACCTGCTTAGCTTCTTTAGAACGTCCTCGTCCTTCAGGCCGAGATTTACGGCTTGTTGAAACGCCTCCAGCGCCTTAGGTTCGTCTTTCATCTGGAGATAGGCATCTCCGAGGCTTGCATAGGCTGAGCCGGATTGGGGATTCTCTTTGATCATCTGGCTCAGGACCGGAAGGGCGTAGTCGTAGCGGTCGACCTTGAGGAGCTCGAATCCGAGCCAGTTCATGTCATAGACCACGTCTACGTTGTGACCTTCGGCGCTGGCACGATACCTGGTGTAGATCTCCATCATCTGTGCTGGCGTCGAGTCCTGTGCGCGGGCGAGCATTTGAAGGACTACGGCGGTGATTCCTGCTGGGTGGACTACGGGCGCTTCGAAGATCTTTCTGTCGTCGATGGTGTTGGCTTCGATGGATGTCCACTCGGCTCCGTCTATCACATCGCCCGTCTTCGCATTGACCTCCTCTTCTCGTGAGATCAGCTTTACTCCGCTCACGGTTTTGAACTCCTTCGACACCGCGATCGTATCCACTGCATCTCCGCGCGCGTGTATGGGGATTGTCATTTCCCTCATTCGAAGTTCAAAGCTCATGGGATCGAAGTAGTACGTCACCGGAGGACCACAGTCATCGCGGTTGATCTGGACTGCCTCCAGGTTTTCTCCCAGAACGGACTTGCGTCCCAGATAGCTCGAACGAAATCCGCGTTGCTTATAGTCGATGAACGCATAGTCGAATGCTGCGCCGCAGTGCAGGGCGCGCTCGGCTTTGTTGACGGTTCTGACCAGCCGCTGTTTTGGCCAGTTCAGCTCCCAGCCGCGCGTGCCGTCGAATCCTTCTACGATCCGGCCCCACTGCCCATCGCATCCTGATATCTCCGGACGGCATCCGACCAGCCGCAGGTCAGGCCGCATCCTCACCATCACCGAACCGGAGTGCCTGCTACCCGAATACTCCTGCTTGTAGGCTCCTTCGTAGTGAAAGCCGCGAAATACAAGGCTGTGGAGAGCATGAATTTTTTCGATGCCACCCATCGTCGTGATGGCCTTCGTCACGATTTCGTCTGTTCGGTCCACCTGCGCTATAGCCGCACCAGGACAAGCCGCTAATGCCAGGAGCAATATCGTCTTCATCGTCGTCCCCTTGTCAGGATCGGCAGATTAGACAAACTTATGGTGTCACGGTTAGGGAGATTTTCCGTTTTTCAATGGTGGGTGAATCAGCTTCCAGTGGGGCGGATGGTGTCGGTTTCTACCATGAGCATGACGGTGCGCTGCGGTGCGCGGGGGCGATGGAGAACATCTTTGGGGATGACGACTCCCTGGCGTGGATTGAGGGTGATGGTGCGGGGATTGTTCTGGCTGGTTGCGGGGTCGGCGGGGTCGATTAGATCGATGTGCAGGCAGCCTTCGACGACGTAGAAGAATTCGTCCTCGTGTTGATGCTTATGCCAGTGATAGTCGCCTTGCACGACGCCGAGGCGGACGACGGAATCATTTACGTTGCAGAGGGTCTCGTTGTACCAGGGGCGTGGAGCGGCGTCGGCTGTCAGCTTTTCTTCGATGAGTTCGAGAGGCTTGTATTTGGTATTCGAGGATGGTGATGTAGGGGAATTCGGTGGGCATGGTGCAGCTCCTTTTCTCAGATGGCCGAAAGATCAGGAGAGGACAGCATACCCCAGGGGCCTAAAGCCCCTTATTCCTTGACTGGATGAGAGACCCAAGGCTAAAGCCTTGGGTTACCTAGAAGCAACGACGATACCTAGAAGCCTTCTTGATAAGAGACCAGGGCTGAGACCGCAAGTACTAAGAATCAAGACGCGATTCGTCAGTCAGTCCTAGCGGCGGGTTAGTTCGCGGGGGGCGGGGGAGAGTTCGGTGGCGATTTCGGATTCGAGTTCGGAGACGGGCTGGAGGGTGTCGGTCTTTTCGTCGGAGTTTTCGGTGAGGCCTCCGAATCGGCGTTCGCGGCGCTGGTAGTCGGCGATGGCTTCGAGGAGGTGGAGGCCGCGGAAGTCGGGCCAGAGTCGGTCGGTGACGAAGATCTCGGCGTAGGCGATCTGCCAGAGGAGGAAGTTGGAGATGCGCTGCTCGCCGGAGGTGCGGATGACGAGGTCGGGGTCGGGCATGTGCGCGGTGTAGAGGGCGTCGCTGATGGTCTTCTCTTCGAGGGAGTCAAGGGCGCCCGCGCCAAGGATGTCTTCGACGGAGCAGCCGCGTGTGTGGGCTTCAGTGGTGAGGTCGGTGAGGATGCGGCGGACGGCGTCGACGATCTCGGAGCGGGAGCCGTAGTTGAGGGCGAGGGTGAGGGTGGTGCCCGTGTTTTTGGCGGTCGATTCCATCGCCCACTGCATGGTTTCCTGGACTTCGGCCGGGAGGTCGTGGGTGCGGCCGATGTAGGCCATGCGGACGTTGTTGTCGTTCATGCGCTTGACGTTGCCGATGAGGTAGGACTTGAGGAGCTTCATGAGGAAGCTGACCTCTGCCTTGGGACGGCGCAGGTTGTTTTCAAGCGAGAAGGCGTAGAGGGTGAGGAAGGGAAGGTCGATGCGGGAAGCGGTTTCGACGACGTATTGGACGGATTCGGCACCCTGCTGGTGACCGAGGAAACGCTTGAGGGCACGCTTGCCGGCCCAGCGGCCGTTGCCGTCCATGATGATGGCGATGTGCTCGGGGATGCGGGAGGGATCGAGCGTCCGGTAGATATCAAGCTCTTCGGTGGAGAGCTCGTGGAGACGGGTAGGGACGCGGCTGGGAGTTGGTACTGGCAAAACGACCTCGCAAACATTGACGCTAGCACACCGATGGGGGGCGCGCAATGAACGTCCTGTAGATTCAGCGGCGTCGGATTGAATGAGGGGCAGGAAAGGGCGGAGAGGAGAGCGTCACCGTGTGTGGCAGCGCTCTCCGGGAGGGTGATCCTGTGCCGTGCGGAGTGTCAGGCCGTGCGGCGACGCCCAGCGGCCAGCTCGCGGACGTGGTTCAGGAAGATGGAGCGCTGGAGGGCGTCGAGTTGCGAGGTGTAGGCCGCGATCTCGGCGAGGAAAGGATCGGTCATGAGAACGGCCGTCTCATCGCGGTGCCGGGTGTTGGAGTCGCGCAGCAGAGGTGGAGATGTCGACCTGCAGGGCCTTGGCGAGACGATCGAGCGAGGAAAGCGTGGGCATGGCTTTGCCGTTCTCGATCTTCGAGATGTAGGTGCGCGGGACGTTCATGCGGGCGGCGAGCTGGCGCTGCGAGAGGTTGCGCACGTGGCGCAGGTCGCGAACAGCAGAGGCCACCTGAAGGCCGTCGTTTGAGGTGCTGGTCTGGGGGACAAGTGCGATTGGGGCCGGAGCCGGCTCGGGCTCCTCGACCTCGAGGCATTTGTGGCAGCGGCGGCACAGTGCATTTGCGGTGCGGAACTGTACCAGGCTGCAGTGGTCACAGCGCAGAACCTCACGCTGTTCGACGGGTGCCATCATGGTTGCCATAAGTTGTCTGTTGCGGGCGGGCCCAGAGCAAGAACCGCAGCACATGTCCGATAACGGATCGTGTGATGTGCCTAGAGTGACACTAGGGTTACTCTAGAGTCAAGAGGAAACCCGTTGATTATTAGTAAAATGCCTATAAAAACCGGATAGGAACCAAAGTAGTAACTTGTGATGGCGTGGGACAGGGGATAGATGGGTGCTAAAACCTGATCCACGATCGGGTCGGATACCGAACAGAAAAGAGGGTGGCCGGGGAAAACCTTTCTGTGGCGAGGGGGGTCTTGCATAGTAATTGTTGCTGTCTAAGAGAAACATCCGTTTGGTCACAAATTTCGTGTATATAATCCCGATTTGCTACCCTGATGCCAGTGTCAGATATTCGATTCGCCCAACCCGCCCGTCGTAACCTCCTTGCACCGGTCCTGATCGCGTTCGTGGTACTTGGAATTGTCCTTGCGCTTGTGCTGCGCTACACGCCGCACAGGACGGCCGATCTGACGATAACGAAGACCGCTGTATACCCGGCGCACACCGTCTTCAAGTCCGACTCGATCCTTGTAGGCAGGGATCGGGCGCAGGATGATCTATACGTTCTGGTGAACCTGCGCATCGATGATCGGCTCAACCTGCCGCTGTTCCTGAAGGACTTTACGGCTACACTCACGACGTTTGACGGGGAAGAGTTCCATACGAGTGCTACCGAAAAACAGGACTTCGATACGTTGTATGAGGCTTTTCCGGCCGTTAAAAAGCTGTCGTCAACGCCGCTGCTGCGCGAGACGCTGATCGAGCCCGGCAAATCGGCGGAAGGGATGGTCCTGCTCCACTTTCCGGTAGCGGCAGAGGCCTGGGACCGGCGCAGGTCTGCGGTTTTGAGCGTTGATCTCTATCATCAGGGGCCAATCACAATCACGATTCCGGACGCGGGGTCGCGCTCCGTAGAGGGACCCGGCTCCGAACAGCAATGACCCGCCGCCGCTGGATTGCCGACGCCTGGACTCCGACTACCGCAACTTTGACGGGCGAGCAGGCTGCGCATCTTGCGCGGGTTTTGCGTGCTGAGCCGGGGCAGGTCTTCGATGTCGTGGCTGGGGGTTTTCTTCATCGGGCCGAGATTACGAGCGTTGCGGAGGGCGAGGTTGTTTTTGCGCTGCGCGAGGAACTTGAGTCGGACGCTGCGCTGCCGCTGCATCTGCTGCTGGCTGTGTTCAAGTTCGACCACATGGAGTGGGCCGTCGAGAAAGCTACGGAACTGGGTGTGGGGCGGGTTACTCCGGTACTGGCTCGGCGTACGGAGAAGCATCTGGCGCTGGCCGCGGCCAAACGGGTTGAGCGCTGGAGGCGGATCGCTCTGGAGGCTTCGAAGCAGTCGCGCCGGACTACGGTTCCGGAGATCGTCGATCCTATTGGGTTGAAGCAGGCTCTTGAGCAGGAACAAAGTCCCACGCGGATACTGCTGAGCGAGACGGAGCAGGGAACTACCTTGGCGGCGGCTCTGGCGAATGCGAAGGCTTCAACTGAGGAGAGCGATACTGCGCTGGCGATTGGGCCAGAGGGTGGCTGGACGCCAGAGGAGATGGTTTTGTTCGCGCAGTATCACTGGCAGCCTGTGACTCTGGGACCGCGTATCCTGCGGGCTGAGACAGCGGCCATAGCCGCTATTGCGATTGTGTCAAGTCAGTTGATGTGATGGTGTTTTGCGTATGGCGGCTAAAGAGGTAACGAAGTCCGTTATGGCGCGGAAAGATTCCCTCAGTCGCTAAAGCCATGCTCCTTAACAGGCTTGCGGCGCGGCTGAAGCCGCGCCCTTTCAAAACAAATGCCTTTGTCCTGTCATAAGAAGAGTCTGCGCTAGCTGAAGATCTCTTTCACTTTCTCGAAGAGGCCGGGTGATGTTGGTGTGTTCTCTACGATCATCGTGTCGCTCAGCTGGCGTAGCAAGTCCTTCTGGGCCCGATTGAGTTTGGTTGGGGTTTGTACTCGGATTTCGACGATCAGGTCGCCCTTGCCGTGGGCGTTCAGGTGCGGCACGCCCTTTCCGCGGAGCTTGAACTCGCGGCCACTCTGGGTGCCCTCGGGGATCTTGATGGTTGCAGGGCCTTCGAGGGTCTGTATGTCGAGTTCTGTGCCCAGGGCGGCCTGCGGGAACGAGATCGGCATGACGCAGTGCAGGTTGTCGCCGTCGCGCTCGAAGAACTTGTGGGCTTTTACGTTCAGCACAACATAGAGATCGCCTGCAGGGCCGGAAAACTTTCCGGACTCACCTTCGCCCTGATAGCGGATGCGCGTGTCCTGCTCGACGCCGGCAGGGACTTTGACGAGGATCTTGTGTTCGGCCTGGACGCGGGTTTCGCCGCGGCAGGTTGTGCACGGATCGACGATCAGGGTTCCGGTGCCGCCGCAAACGGTGCAGGTGCGCGCCACGGAGAAGAATCCCTGCTGGAAGCGCTGCTGGCCTCGCCCGCCGCATTGCGTGCAGGTCGCCGCTGCTTTGCCCTTGGCCGCACCGGAGCCCTTGCAGTCGTTGCAGGTCTCCATGCGGCGGATGGTGATCTCTTTCTCGATGCCGAAGACGGCTTCTTCGAACTCGAGGGTGAGGTCGTAACGGAGGTCGCGGCCGCGCTGGACGCGGGAGGCCGTGCGGTTGCTGCCGCCCATGTTGAACATCTCGCCGAAGAGATCGCCGAAGATGTCGCCGAGGTCCTGGGCTCCGCCGAAGCCGCCGCCGGTAAAGGGATTGCCGCCTCCGCCTCCGTTGAAGGCTGCGTGGCCGTAGCGATCGTAGGCGGCGCGCTTCTCGGGGTCGCTGAGGACCTGGTAGGCCTCGCTGCACTCCTTGAACTTCTCTTCAGCCGCGTGATCGCCGGGGTTCCGGTCGGGGTGGTACTGCATCGCCAGTTTGCGATAAGCCGTCTTCAGCTCTTGGTCATTCGCGTCCCGGGAGACACTCAATACTTCGTAGAAATCCAATTTCGTCACGTTCGCCGTCGCCATGTTTCTTAAAGTCTCTTTCTACTGCTGAACCTGGTACATCGGGGCTAAAGCCCCATTGATCTTCTGCACTTAGCGGTATGGCTAAAGCCCATGCCCTTTCAAAACAACCTTCTTCTCGCTACTCTGACACCTGGGCCGGATTTACTGCGATTTTTACCATTGCTGGACGGAGGAGCTTCTCGCGGATTTTATATCCCCGGCGAATTTCCTCGACTACTTGGTGGTCGGGGAACTCCTTTGTTTCGATGCTTCCGAGCGCCTCGTGGACTCGGGGATCGAATTGTGCGCCGACCGACTCGACTGGCACGACCTGCAGGCCGCGCAGAGCGTCTTCCATCTGCTTCAGAATCAATTCGACGCCGCTTCGGAGCTGCTCTGCGGTGCCGTTGGCCTTGAGGGCCAGTTGAAAGTTGTCCATAACGCCGAGGAAGGGCTCGACCGTGTTGGAGATGGTGTAGTCGCGGGTGTCGGCGCGTTCCTTGATCTCACGCTTGCGGGCGTTGTCGAACTCGGCTTGCAGGCGCGCCAGCCTGTCCAGCAATTGATCCCGCTCACCCTTTAGCTGCTCGATCTCAGTTTGTGCCGCGTTTTCCATTACCGGCTCGGGTGCGGGGACGGCTTCACCCTCGTGCGAAGCCTGTTCGGTCATCTCGTCTTGCATCTTTGCCCTACTCCTCATGTTTGGTTACCTCTCTATTGTTGCTCATCCTGGGCGATCGCGCGAGAGCCATTAATAGGTGGATTGGATAAGTCTTTTATTTTCAGTATCGGCAGGTTGAGTCTTTGCGACTCACATCTTTTCAGGGCACGGATTTCCGCTGCTGTGGATTGGCCGGGCTACGCTTACTCTGTGGGATGCAACATTCGATCAAAGACCTGTGAGATGTAACTGACCGCATTCATGGTGTTCTCGTAGTCGATCCGCTTGGTTCCGATTACGCCAACTGTGCCGCGGCTTTCTCCGGCTGCCAGGGCTGGAGCTGCGATCAGGACGAGGCCTTGCATCTCGGGGGCGTGCTCTTCGAGATCGAAGACGACGCGGACGCTCTCCTGGTGGGAGTCGATATAGGCGTTCAGGAGTTCGATCAGGCGCTGTTTGGCCTCGAGGGCTGCCAGCATTTCGCGGAGACGGTCTCCATCGATCTGGTTGCCGATGAGATTGGCCACACCCTCGACGTAGACGGTCTGCACGGGTACGGCGCTTTCGGGTACGGTCTTGATCCAGAGCTGCTGGACGGCGTTCAGGACTCGTTGATACTCACTGCGTTCGCGTTCGACGAGGCGTGCGATCTCAGAGCGTACGCGCTCTACGCTCCAGCCGCGGAAGTTTTCATTGAGGAAGTTTGCTGCGGTCTCCAGTTCGAGGAGCGAAAGGTCATGGTCGAGGGCTAGTACACGGTCGCGAACGAGACCGCTTCGCGTTACGACGACCGCTAAGACGCGGGCTGTAGCCAGTCGCGAGAAGTGGACATGTTCGAGCATGTCTCCCTCGGTGGCTGCGGCGATTGCCACGCCGACGCCGCTTGAGAGTGTGGCGAGGACGTGGGAGGTTCGTTCGAGAACCGCCTGGGTTCCGGCTACACCGGCAAAGCTGGAGTCGATCTGCATTCGCGATCTGGCGGGGAGGCGGGCTGCGTCGATTCGCGGGTGGGCTCCGCCGCTTAGCTGCTCGACGTACATGCGGAAGGCGCGGGCCGTGGGAATTCGACCTGCAGAGGTGTGCGGCTGCTCGAGCAAGCCTACGTCTGCGAGTTCAGCCATCTCGTTGCGGATGGTGGCTGGGCTCATTCCGGCGCCGCTATGTTGCAGGCGCGCAATGGTGCCGGAGCCTACCGGCTCTCCGGTCTCGATGTAGCTCTCGATGATGGCCGTAAGAATGGCTCGCTGCCGCGCCGTTACCCGCTCTGCGTCCGCCATCCTTGCCTCCCTCGTGCTGCTTGCCTAGAGTCTACCGCCGCCGTCAAGCAGGCGGGGTTAGCTGATTTCCAGCACGTCTTCACTTTTAGACGCAATCTCTTTAGCTTTATCCGCAACCTTCTTTGCTACGGTGTAAAAGTCCTTTGCGAGGGCGGAATCCGGGCCAGCCAGGGTGATCGGCAGTCCTTTATCACCGCCTTCGCGGATCTGAGGGTTGAGTTCGAGTGCGCCAAGGAACTCGAGGTTGAATTGGGCGGCTGTGCGCTCGGTGCCGCCTGCGCCGAAGACGTCGATGACTTCGCCGCTGGGTAGCGTCATCTGCGACATGTTTTCGATCAGGCCGATGACCTCGACCTTTACCTGGTGGAACATTTCGAGGGCTTTGCGGGCGTCCTGTAAGGCAACGCTTGAGCCGGTGGAGACCACGACGGCGCCGGTAAGGGGGACCGTCTGGACGAGCGAGATGACGACATCGCCTGTGCCTGGGGGCAGATCGACGATGAGGAAGTCGAGTTCGCCCCACTCTACCTGTTGCAGGAATTGACGGATGATCTGGTGGAGCATCGGGCCGCGCATCACCATGGGTTTGTCGCCCGGGGAGATCAATCCGACGGAGATGAATTTGACTCCGTGCGAGAGGATTGGCTCGATGCGGTTCTCGCCGACGATGTTGGGCTGGCGGGTTACGCCCATCATGGTGGGTACGTTCGGGCCGTAGATGTCGGCGTCGATCAGGCCGACTTTATAACCGAGTTTGCCGAGGGCGACTGCCAGGTTCACTGCAACCGTCGTCTTGCCTACGCCACCCTTGCCGCTGCCTACGGCTACTACGTGCGCTACTCCCGGCAAAGGCTGCGGCCCCTGCGGTGCTCCTGCTCCCATGTGTCCCATAATGTTCTCCCTGAAATTGTCCCTGTATTAATGGCTGGTTCTGAGCGGCAAATAGTTACTTTGCTGTGCCGCGTTGGTTCTAAACGTGCCACTCATCGCCCAGGATGACGCGCAGATCTTTCTTTCGCAGCGTTTCTCCTGAGCGCATCTCGCGTCTCCGTGCTGCGTCTTCGTAGCGGCGCTTCTGGTGATCGGTCTCCGGAATCACCTGTGGGACTGTGAGCCGGCCTCCGTCTTTGTCTACAGCCACATAGGTGAGGTAGGCGGACGAGACATGACGGAGGCGGTTTTGCCGCACGTCCTCTACCATGGCCTTCACGCCGACTTCCATGGATGTCTTGTAGGCACGGTTGACGCTGGCCTTCAGGATCAGCAGGTCGCCGACGCGGACGGGAGCGACGAAGTCCAGGTGGTCCATGCTTGCGGTTACCGTGATTGCGCGAGCGTGACGGCTCGCTGCCATCGCTCCTACGAGGTCAATGTACTGCATTAATCGTCCGCCGAAGAGATTTCCCAGGGCGTTTGCGTCGGCAGGGAAGATAATCTCGCTGCGCTCGGACTGTGACTCCGCTACTGTACGTGTCAAAACCAAATCACTCATTCATACAAGTGTAATTGCTTCTTCTCGGGGCGTTCCGGAGGCTTGCTGCTTGCAAACAGGGCGTCGCTCACCGCACCATACCTTTATGGACAAGACCTCCGCTCTCCTCGAAATTCTGCAACTTGACCCGACAAACGCCTTTGCGCGCTATGGCCTCGCGATGGAGCATGTAAACAAGGGCAATATTGATGCTGCGCTGATTGAATTCTCCACGCTTATTCAACACAGCCCTGATTATGTTCCTGCCTATCAGATGTCCGCCCAGACTCTTGCTAAATCGGGGCGCGTTGAAGAAGCTATCGAGCGCCTGCACAGTGGCATCGCAGCGGCCAACCGTACGGGCAATCAGCACGCCCTGGCTGAGATGGAAGCTCTTCGTGAGGACCTGAGCCGCTAGTTCGAGTCCTTCTGTATCGCTAAACATCTATACTTAGACAATGGCGACCCCCCTTCCGACCACCTTAGGCGCCCTCCGGGCCAGCGAGTTTACTCCCCAACGGCTTTCTCGCAGCGTCAAAGACGAGCTTCGAGAGAACCTGATTGCGAAGCTGCGGGCCAAAGAGACGCTCTTTCCGGGCATAGTGGGGTATCAGGATACGGTCGTCCCGCAGATTGTGAATGCTGTGCTCTCGCGCCACAACTTCATTCTGCTTGGCCTTCGCGGACAGGCGAAGTCACGTATTCTTCGTTCCCTGACCACGCTGCTTGATCCGGCGATACCCTATGTTGCCGGCGCTGAGACCCGCGACAACCCATATGCTCCTATCTCAAAGTTTGCGCGTGATCTGATTGCGAAGATGGGAGACGACACGCCGATCGCCTGGCTTACGCCGGATGACCGCTTTGTCGAAAAGCTTGCTACGCCTGATGTTACGGTGGCCGATCTTGTAGGTGATATCGATCCGATTAAGGCCGCGCGCAGCAACCAGGATCTTGGGTCTGAACTGACCATGCACTATGGCCTGCTGCCACGCGCTAACCGTGGCATCTTCGCGATCAACGAACTCCCCGATCTTGCAGGCAAGATTCAGGTTGCGCTTTTCAACATCATGCAAGAGGGCGATGTGCAGATTAAGGGTTATCCTGTGCGCTTGCCACTGGATGTGGCGATCGTGTTCAGCGCCAACCCTGAGGACTACACTGCGCGAGGTAAGATCGTTACTCCGCTCAAGGACCGCATCGGCTCGGAGATTCGTACGCACTATCCTGAGGACGTCGAGGAAGGGATTGCGATTACTGCGCAGGAAGCCTGGTCCGAGCGGCCCGCATCCAAGATCGAGATACCACATTACATCCGGCAGATCATCGAACAGATTGCCTTTGCTGCGCGTGAGGATAAGAAGGTCGATAAGCGTTCGGGAGTTTCGCAGCGGCTGCCCATCAGCACGATGGAACTGGTGCTTTCGAATGCTGAACGACGTGCTCTTCTTCACGATGAGGAACTTGTGGTGCCACGTGTCGGCGACATTTACACTGCGTTGCCTGGCATCACAGGCAAGATTGAATTGGAGTATGAGGGCGAGATGCGTGGTGCGGATACTGTCATCCGCGAGATTATTCGCCAGTCCGTAGCTGCCATTTTCGACAAGTACTTTGCTGATGCCAACACGCAGCAGATCGAACAGTGGTTCAATCTGGGCGGTACGGTGCAGCTCAACGACACGCAGCCGTCATCGGGTTCTCTTGCTGAGTTGCAGCAGATTCAGGGGCTCTTTGAAAAGCTCTCGCCGCTGAAGATCAACGGTAAGTCGTCGCCGGAGGTTGCTGTGAGTGCAGCGGAGTTCCTGCTTGAAGGCATGACCGCTCATAAGCGCATCAGCCGTACCGAGGAGCGGAGTTTTACTGCAACCGAGAAGAAGCAGCGCGTCGATCAGGCCAGTCAATATGCCGAGCGCATGCGTGAACGAGAGATCGAACGCGACGAGGCTGCTCGCAACCGAACTCGTCGAGGCTTCAACTAAGGCGCAAATCGTTATTGTTTTGCCGTCGCTTTTGCATTGCTGGAGAGCCCATGAAACGCATCCGCTACACAAAATTCACCGGCGATTTATCCTCCAGCTTTGGGCTTGAGGACCTTATGCAGGCGCTCTCGGATTTTCTGCTCGACTCCGGGTTCAACGATCCCTATTCCCGGTTTCAGGAGTTCAACGATCAGACTCTTGAGAACCTCCGCGAGGCTATCAAGCAGGCTCTTGAGTCGGGCGACGTTTTTGACGAAGAGGCGCAGGAGAAGTACGACGCCCTTAGCGAAGATCAGGTTGAGGAGTTAATCGATCAGATCATTCAGAAGATGCAGGAACAGAACTTCATCAATGCTGAGATGCCGGAACAGGGCCAGGGTGAGCAGGGTGATGGCAACGGCGAAGCACGCTTCGAGGTGACGGACAAGGGGATGGACTTTCTCGGCTACAAGGCTCTTCGTGAGTTACTTGGGCCGCTGGGAAAATCGAACTTTGGCCGACATGACACGCGGCACGAGGCCGCCGGCGTTGAGATCAACGGCTCGTCCAAGCACTACGAGTTCGGCGATACGCTCAATCTTGATGTCACTGCTACCTTTTCCAGCGTCTTTGCGCGCGAGGGTACACGCACGGCTGTGGAAGGCGAGGAGCATACGCCGCTTAACATCGAGTACTCGGACCTTTATGTGCACCAGTCGGATTACCAATCCTCCTGCGCTACGGTGGTTCTTCTTGATTGCTCGCACTCGATGATTCTTTATGGCGAGGATCGCTTTACTCCGGCAAAGCGCGTGGCGATGGCGCTTTCGCATCTGATCCGTACGCAGTTCCCTGGGGATACGCTCAATCTTGTGCTCTTTCATGACACGGCCGAGGAGATTCCGGTCTCGCAGCTTTCGCGCGTCAAGGTGGGTCCGCACTACACGAATACTCGCGAAGGGTTGCGACTTGCTCAGCGCATTCTAGCCAAGCAGAATAAGGATATGAAGCAGATCGTCATGATCACTGATGGCAAGCCCTCGGCCCTGACGCTGCCTGACGGACGCATTTACAAGAATGCATTCGGTCTGGATCCGCTTGTTATCGAGGAGACGCTGGAGGAGGTCTCCCGCTGCAAACGCAGCAACATCATGATCAATACTTTTATGCTGGCCAATGATTTTACCCTGATGCAGTTTGTCCAGAAGGTGAGCGCGATGTGCCGTGGGAAAGCTTACTTCACCACACCGCAAACGCTTGGCAACTATCTGCTCATGGACTTCATGTCGCGCCGTATGAAGACCATTCATTAAGGTTGGGCGAATCAACTGTTTGTACTGCCTACCCTTCGCGCTTGATGCGCGTCATACTTTCAGCACCACTACGTCATAACTTGTAAGAGGAGTTTCATGACCGCGCAAGAACAGCAGATGCTTCAAGACCTCACTGAGCGCATCAACCGCACTCAGCTTCAGGAGAAGGATCCTGACGCCGAGCAGTTTCTACAGCAGACCCTTGGACGCAACCCGGATGCGCTCTACATCCTCGCTCAAACTGTGCTCGTGCAGCAGTACGCGCTCGATCAGGCGCAGAAACAACTTGCCGACGCGCGCGGCCAACTTGATGCTCTTCGACAGCAGCCGAAACACGCGACGAGCTTCCTCGGCAACCTGCTTGGCCGCGATGACGAGCCCACGCGCCCGGCTCCCCCGCCTCCGCCACCTGTTCAAACGCAGTACACTCCCGTTGTCTATGGGGGCCAGCCCTCTGTTCCAGGCTACGGCGTGCCTCAGTCGGGCGGTTTTCTCCGCTCCGCTTTACAGACCGCCACTGGAGTTGCAGCGGGCGCGTTGGCTTTTGAAGGGATCGAGAGCCTGATGCATGGCTTCGGTCATGGTGGAGGTTATGGTTCGGGCTTTGGTGGTTTTGGCGAATCGAACCGCCCCGAAGAGATCGTCAACAACTATTATGGTGACGCCGGCCCTGAGCAATCTGGGCATCTCTCTCCGGATATCGAAGATCGTCGCGGCGAATCGCGCTTCTCCGAGGCGGTGGACAACAACGATCACGGAGACAGTCCGATGGGTAGCGACTCCACCGACACGGCTGACGACTTTGTCGACGATTACGCTGATTTTGGTGACAGCTCCGATGGTGGCTTCGACTCCGGCAACGACGACAGCAGCTTCTAATCGTGCCCGAATCTTCAAGTCCGCGCGCCTCTGCATGAAGATGCGTAGCGCGGACTTGCTATTTGCCGGGGCTTGCTTCGTTACCCTTGTCCTTATGGTGCAGGTCCAGGCCAAACTTCGGCGCTCCCTTTGTCCCAGTGATCTTGACAGGGATTTCCGCGCCGGCACCATTCTTTTTGAAGAAGGGGTCGACGGGCTTCAGCAGCCATGACTTCCACCACGTCGCTACCATATTTGACAGCGCCGCCTTCGTGCGTACCTTACCGGTGAAGTCAAATTCGTTTCCATCCAGAGAGTACACACCGGCCAGGTTCACGTCTGCGCCAGGCAATGTGTAGGTCAGTTCGCTAAAGCTCAGCCTGCCATTCTGCATGACAAACTGTCCGCGCATCTGCGAGTTCACATCCTCCGCGCCGGGCTTGGCCTGTTTCGCTTCACCACGCGCGCGGAGGCTGAGCATGTCTACTTTGTCCTGCACCTCTGGATTCGTGAAATGGATCGCCCGCAGTGTAAAGCCGCCCTTCAAGCCGATCTTTTGTGTGACGCTCTCTTCGCCCGGGCGAATATGCAGTTTCGTCTTCATCGCAAGGCGTCCCGTCATGATGACCGGCTTCGTCTTGACCGCTAATTCCAGGAAGTCCTGTATGCGGCCATTTGGGACATTCGCATCCAGATCGATGATGTGACCTTTGCCCTTCACGTTGATGATTGCACCGTTGCAGGTAAACTCCGAACCGCGCAGCTTTGCATCCACTGGTTGGAGATACGTGTCGCCGCTCGTGCCGTCTACGACCGCGTGGAATTTTGTGTGGAGCGGCATCTTGTGGTTTGCCGTGTCGAGGGAGAAGTCCGGCGTGTCTGTTGTCCCATCTACAATGATCCTATTCAACTGTCCGCTGAACTCTCCCGTGGAAGACAGCATCCCGCCGATACCCTTGATCGTATTCAGGTCAGCGTGCTCGAACGTGTATTTCCCGGTTACGGCCGAATCGCCTGGGCTCTCGTTGACCCACGGGCCGAACGTTCCTACTGCATGAATGTCGCCCGTTGGAATTGCATTGACCAGCGTCGCGTCATACTTCCAAGGATCGTTCGGCCCGACGTTACGCATCACAATGTGGCTGAGCTCGAACTCCTTCGGATCCTTGTTGGGCTTGGCAGTTTCGATCACCAGCTTGGAGCCATCGCAGACGATCTCGTCGACGACGATTGTGATCCTACCTATTCGCTTTTCTGACTTCGGACCCTGCTGGCGCATCTCACGCGGGGGGATGGTGATTGCCATATCGGTGACGTGCACCGTGCCTACATGCATCGGTTTCTGAAACAGGCCGGACAGATTTGCATGAAATGAAAAATGGCCCAGCGAGATCAACGGATCTTTTGCCCCAGCGGCAACCACATCATCGGTTGGATAGATTCGCAGACCGTCTCCTGAAACCTCCAGGCCTTTGAGAGGGGAGACGTGAAAATCGTCCAACTCCACACGACTCTCGAAACGAGTGCTCAACGTTTCGATGACACGGCCCTTCAAAATGGGCTCTGCGTGATGAATCATCCACATCACCGTTCCGAATAAAACAATGACTGCGACCAATAAAACGATTGCAATCCATCCCCACACACCACGCTTGCGTCGCGGAACCCTTTCGGCTCTTTCTTGCGGAATATCAATCACATCCGGGTTAGATGCGCCATCTTTCCCAAACAGTATCCTCGCCCTCCCCAACGCGCCCTAAATAATTTTGTGAAACTCTGTTACCGTTTTTTACGCCCGCAATCTAACGGGCCAGATGGAGCGTAACTTAACCATGTAACAGAACCATCACCATAAAAGGAGATTTGCGAATGAAGACGTCCATGAAAGCAATGATGTTGAGTGCAGCCGTTAGCGGCTTGCTCAGTGGTTCCGCAACACCGATCCATGCATCAACCAGCCACAACGGCGCGCAGTTCGGGCAGCTTGCCTTCTCCTCGGCCTCTTTCGTGGCAGCCGATAAGGACAAGCATTCCTGCAAAGGCAAAAACGACTGTAAAGGCAAGGGCGGCTGCAAGGCCGGCGATAACGGCTGCAAGGGCAAGAACAGCTGCAAGGGCAAGGGCGGCTGCGCAACCGATGGTTCCAAACCACCCGCTGCGTAGACCTTTCCGCTCCGCCGCCGCGTCACTTTACCCAAGCGGCGGAGCATTCTTTTTCTCGTAGTTCACCTCTGAGGTTGCACATGCCAGCGAATCGTTTTAACGGTTTTACGGAATACGGAGTGGGCATCGGTCTTCGCGTTCCGCATTATCGTCATATCCTCGAGAAGAAGCCCGTGGTCGATTGGTTCGAGATCATCTCGGAGAACTACATGATCGATGGCGGCCGGCCGCTTAGCGTTCTCGATAGCATCCTTGAACAGTACCGCGTCGTACAACATGGTGTTTCGATGTACTTCGGCTCGGCTGAGCCCCTGTCGCGCGAGCACCTGCGTCGCCTTAAGGCTCTTGTACGGCGCACTGGGACTTCGTGGCTCTCCGACCATCTGTGCTGGGGCAGCGTGGATGGCACCTATACTCACGATCTGCTTCCGATGCCCTATACCTTTGAGGCCGCACGTAATACTGCCGAAAAGATTACGACAGGCACAGGACTTTCTTGAGGTGCCCATTGCGGTCGAAAATGTTAGTAGTTACGCGGAGTTTCATGTCTCCGAGATGACGGAGTGGGAGTTTCTGAATGAAGTTGTCGAGCGGGCCGATTGCGGCATATTGCTTGATGTGAACAACATCTATGTCTCCTCCCAGAATCATAATTTTGACCCGCGCCAGTACGTTGAGGCCATACCGGCGGATCGCGTCGCTCAGATCCACATCGCGGGCCACTCGAAGTTTGAGAAGTACATTCTCGACACGCACGATCATCCGGTTCTCGACCCTGTGTGGGGGCTGTATGCTCGCGCGATTGAACGCTGCGGGCCTACTGCGACGCTGCTTGAGTGGGACGATTCCATTCCTTCCTTCGAGGAGGTCCATGCCGAAGCCCTGAAGGCCAACCGTTATTTGCAGGGGTACGAGACGACGGCTCCTCTGGCGGTGACCGCATGATCGGCTCCGATCTTCATCTGCTTCAGAGACGCATGGCTGCTGCTGTTATGCGGCCTCTCACCCGCAGTGAGGAGATGCGCAAGCGTGATGCGTCGTGTCCCTCCGTCGCGGATGAGGCGGGCGCATTTATCCGTCCCAATGATCGGCTCACTTCTTTTGAGCGCCTGGAGATCTACAACCGGCAGTACTGGTTCCGTTTATTTTCCTCGTTCGAGGAGGACTTTCCGGGCCTCAAGTCCGTTGTCGGCAGTCGCAAGTTTCAGACTCTGATGCGCGCTTATCTTGAGGCGCACCCTTCGCGCTCTTTCACTTTGCGTAATCTCGGTTCTTCGCTTGTCGATTGGCTTAAGGAGAACCCCCGATATGCGGAGCCTAACGCTGATTCCGCTATTGCGATGGCCGCTCTTGAATGGGCGCACATCGAGGCCTTTGACAATGAGAGCCGCGAACCCCTTACCGCTGACGAGATCGCCACGCTCGATGGCGACTCCCACATTGCTCTGCAACCATACCTGCGCCTGTTGGCTGCGCCCTATGCTGTCGACGACGCTCTGCTCGCCGTGCGCGAAGGCTCGCAGCCATCCGGTACGCAGGCCAGCAATGCCGTCGGTATTCATGTCGTTAGGCGCACGCGTTCTCGGCGGCCGTCTCAGCAGCAGATCTATCTCGCCGTTCACCGTCACGACGATACTGTCTACTACAAACGACTCTCGCGCGAAGACTTTCTGCTGCTTCAGGCTCTCGAAGAGGGTCGATCTCTCGGCGAAGCTATCGAAGCAGCCTTCGCCGATAGCGCAATGCCAGAATCCGATCGTCCTGCCATCATTCAATCCGCTTTCCATCACTGGATGCAGATGGGCTGGCTCTGCGCACCACGCGCCACCACGGAGACCCAATGAAGCTCATCTATCGTCTCGCCGCCTGGTACGCCGCTTTTTGCAAGGTCGCGGAAAAGCTCTGCTCGCCGCTGCTGCTGGCTGTGCGACTGTACTGGGGCTGGCAGTTCGCGCAGACCGGATGGGGAAAGCTGCATAATCAGGCGCGCATCACGGACTTTTTTACTTCGCTCAACATCCCATTCCCAGCACTGAACGCCCACTTCGTGTCGGGGCTTGAATTCTTCGGCGGCATCCTGCTCATCCTCGGTCTGGCTTCGCGCTCCATCGCGTTCCTGCTCACAGGATCGATGTTTGTTGCCTATTGGACAGCCGACCGCGAGGCACTCTTCTCGATCTTCAGCAACCCCGGCAAATTTTATGGTGCCGATCCCTATACCTTTCTCTTTGCTGCGATCATGATTCTAGCTTTTGGGCCGGGCCGCTTCTCGCTGGATGCTCTCATCGAGAAGAAGCTCCGATCTGCCGAGGCCTCAACCAACGGGCATTGGGAGAACGATGCAGTTACCGGCTAGAGACAGGGATGAACCCAGGATGATAGCGGACATCCTCTCCGGCGACCACGAACTCTTTCACGAGTTGATCCGTCCGCACGAGCGCAGTGTTTATCTGATGGCGCTTTCGATGCTGCACAACGAGGCTGAGGCTGAGGATGCCGCGCAGGATGCCTTCCTGAAGGCATATCGGAACCTCGGGCGTTTCCGTGCTGAGGCCCGCTTCAGCACGTGGCTTATCAGTATCGTCCTCAACGAGGCTCGCGGCCGACTGCGTCGCGTTCAACCTGGGCTTACCGATTCGCTGGACGATGACCGCGAAGGTAAGGTCATCCCTCTGCAACTGACCGACTGGCGCGAGATTCCCTCGCAGGCTCTTGAACGCAAGGAGGTTCGCTCACTCATCCGTCAGGCTTTGACAGCCCTTCCGCTGGCTTACCGGGAGGTCTTTGTGCTGCGCGAGATGGAAGACCGTAATGTGCAAGAGACCGCCGAAACTCTCGGCATCACCGTGGCTTCGGTTAAGATGCGGCTCCATCGTGCTCGCCTGATGCTGCAGAAGAGTCTTGCGCCGCAGTTGAAGAGTGCAGTGCCGGAAACGCGAAGGAGGTTCCCATGGTTCTGAACTGCAGTCATGTCTGGGACCAGATCTCCGGCTATCTGGATGGTACGCTCGATGCAGCGACTCGTGCTGATGTGGAGCGGCACCTTGAGCATTGCGAGATTTGCTCGGCTGTTCTCGATTCGACACGGAATATTCTGATTCTGACTGCGGATGATCGCGTCTTCGAGCTTCCGCTTGGCTATAGCGAACGTCTTCACTCACGCTTGACGGAGGCTATTCTTGCCGGGCCGCCCGCTGTTGCAACCGATGGCAGCGATTCGTCTCTTTAGCCATGGTGAATCATCGGGTGAGTGATCCACTCCGCCGCCAGCACCAGCAACGTCAGAATCGCGAGCGCGAATTGCAGCCGCTCGGAGCGCTTCTTCGCGGGAGGCAGCGGTTGCATCCGCCATTGCGAAGCAGGCCGCGCGCGTAGGGATCGTACTCGCCAGAGCATGTAGAGATTCGCGAGTGCGCCGATCAGGGCTAACAGCATCATGGGGATGCGGACGGCATCCGCGTGAAATCCCTTCGCTGGAGCGCTTGTTCCTGCGGCGATCGCCAGTGAGCTTAGGCCAATCGCAACCCTGAAGCCGCTGACTGCCAGCACCGCAGCACAGGCGCTTTGCAGGATTGCGAACATCAGCCCTGTCGCGTTGATCCACCAAAGCCGACTCTTCGAGATCTCGGTCATGGCCTCAGCCCCCTTGCGTCCAGCTTATTGCTCTTTCCGTTCCCGCCAGAGGCGATAGAGTCCCCAGGCTGCTACGGAGCAGTTATCTACGATGATTCCATTCAGGATCATCTGTTCGAACTCGGATACTTTCAAACGCCGAACAATAAGGTCGCTTTCTTCTGCGTCCGGATCGGGCGCACCCATGGTCAATCCTTCGGCCAGAAACACATAGTGCTTCTGATTCATGACTCCGTAGGCAATCTGGAGCGTTGAGAGGTGAGTCATCCGTTCGGCGGTGAGTCCGGTCTCTTCCCTCAGCTCCCCGCGAGCTAACTCTTCGGGCACGACGTTGGCGACTTCCCAACCGCCCTGAGGCAATTCCAGGAAGCGTCCGCCCACTGTGTACCGGTATTGCTCGATGAGGTAGACAAACTCTCCGTTTTCAGTTCTTTCCAATGGGATGACGATGCAGGCTGGATCTTTGTCGATGACCCCGTAGATTCCCCGTTGCCCATTAGCTCGTTCAATTACATCTTCGCGAACGCTTGTCCATGGATTGCGGTAGACTTCGCGGCTGCTGATTGTTTTGATCGTCAAGCACTCCCCCGATTCGGATTATTCTGGAACGGAAAATTCCAGATGCGACGGATATTTTGCCGATTCGTAGATGGTCTGGGTCTGCGCTTTGTAGGCGCTTGCTGGCGCGGTCATGATGTTTGGTACGAATGTCTGCGGATTTCGGTCGTAGAGCGGGAACCAGCTGGATTGCACTTCGACCATGATTTTGTGACCCTTCTTGAAGGTATGGTCGGCGCCATGGAGGCTCCACTTGTATTCGGTCACTTCTCCGGGCTTGATAGCGTCTGGCTTCTCGAAGCTCTTCGCGTAGCGTCCGCGAAAGATCTCATCAACGACCATGAGCTGATAGCCGGCCATGCCGTCTGGAGCGTCGTCGGGATATACGTCGATTAGTTTGACGATCCAATCAGCGTCGCTGCCGGTTGTTGCGGCGTATAGGTCTGCCATCACGTCTCCGGTGACTGTCACATCCTTATCAAGCACCGGGGTCGTGAAGTTTGCGAGGTCTTTGCGGTTGCTGACAAAGCGCTGGTCTTCGACCAACCACGTCCGCCACTTCGAGCCATTTCCGTAGGTCGCCTGGATGGGGCGATTCCGATAGGGGACGGGGTTCGCAGGGTCCGCTATGTAACTCGTCTGTGACTCCCTTGCGGGTGCGTCGAAGCTCAGTCCATTTTCTTCCGTCATGTAAAGCTTTGCCGCGTGGAAACCTGCTTTGGGAGGCCACGCGTCGTATCGCTCCCACTGATTGACCCCTGTACGGAAGCTGGCCGTATCTTTGAGATCAAAGCCTGGCTTGTCCTTAAGGTACTTCTCGAAGAAGGGAGCTTCGATGGTTTTGCGATACTGGTCGCCGGTGGCCGCGCCGAAGTCGAGTGCGCCGAGATGGCGCGTCGTCGGGCCCCAGCCGCCGTGATTCCACGGTCCCAATACCATAAAGACATTGTGGTTGGTGTCGTGCGGTTCGAGCGCGGCGTACTCTGCCTGCGTGCCCCACATATCTTCCTGATCCCACCATCCGCCTACTTCGAGCGTTGGGACTTCTGCTTTTGTCAGGTGCGGCTCCACGGCCATTGCCTGCCAGAATGGCGTGTACGAAGGCTGATTCAGAAAGGCCTTCGCCGTCGGCAGATCGGTCATTCCCGCGCTCTTCGCTGCGCCGGCGAAGTTCACGTTGCGCAGGAAGAAGTCGTAGGTGTCTTCTTTTGCGTTTACGGGTACGTCTGTCTTCTGTGCTTCGAGTTGCTGCACGTAGTCGAAGCCGTAGGTCTCGCGGAAGGCTCCGTTGTGGAAGAAGTCATCGCCCTTCCAGACGTTTGTCATTGGGGCCTGTGGGGAGATTGCCTTTACAGCCGGATGCGCGTCGATGCCCGCCATCATCGCGAGAAATCCTGGATACGAGACGCCGAAGACCCCTACGCGCCCGTTGTTGTTCGCAACGTTTTTCAGGAGCCAGTCGATCGTGTCGTGGGTGTCAGTGGTTTCATCGACATCCATCTTTGTCTTGTGCTCGACGATGGGACGGTTCATTACGAACTTGCCTTCGGACGCGTACCGACCTCGGATATCTCCGAAGACGAAGATGTACCCGCTTGCTGCAAGCTCGGGTTTCGACGCATTTACGCCGTCGGAGGAGTTACGGTCGGTTCCGTAGGGAGTTCTCTCCATCAGGATGGGGAGTGGCTCGCCACTCTTTTCCGATCCGACTGGGCGCAGAATCACTACATGTAATTTCGCACCGTCGCGGGCCGGAATCATCGCCTCCGACCGCTCGTATGCGCGGAAGTGATTCAACTGTACTGGCGTATCGCTGAAGCGCTCCAGTGTTCGCTCTCCAACGCCTGAGCGAGGTCCGGCACCAAACACCGACTTCAGTCCGGTTATCTTTCCGGATGCATCTCGTGCGAACACTACCCGCAGGCCCGATCCAGAGACGAAGAAGTGGTCTGCCGATTCGGCCTGCAGTTCTACGCGCGTAGACCGTTCGCTCTCCACGTACAGCTTGTCACCTTCGCGATAGACGGCGCTTACGACGTCGGGTTCTGTCGTGACGCGATACTGCCCCACATATTCGTCCAGCTTGCTTGATGGCAACGTAATCGCTTTTGGATCGGACTGGGCTTGCGCAGCCAAAGTACCGACCGAAGCCAGCATCAATCCGGAAAGAACTGCCTTCAACAAGCCACGAGTAGTCACTAAAACCTGCCTCAAAACTGAAATCACTTCTAGAACGTAATGATAGGAACGACCGCGGATTCTACGGATATTCGCAGATTAAAAGACGAATCAACAAAGTATTGGTTGATCCATTTTTATCGGTATAACCCGTGGTCGCTCTTAATGTTTAGGTGAGGATGGCGGGTGTTGCCGCGCACTGGAAGCCTACGCGGTTGTGCGAGCCATCGCAGAATGGACGCTTCTCGCTATGTCCGCAGCGGCAAAGGGAGATGGCTGGCTTACCCGTCAGGTCCCATTCCTTGCCGTCAGCATCCTTCAGGACAATGGGGCCTTCTACCCGCAGCGGACCATTGGGGCGGACAGTAATCTTGACTACTTCTTCTGACATTGTTGAACTCACTCTCTTTTAAAGGGTGGGTTCAGCATAGCAAATCGCGAGCAACTCTTGATTTTCAGTCTTTCTTGACGGCGTACTCGTCGAGGAGAACGGAGATGAGAGCGGCGGTGGGGACCGCGACCAAGGCTCCGACGATACCGGCTAATGCGGTGCCTAGAAGGAGAGAGACCAGGATGGTGAGGCCCATTAGGTTGACGCTGGAACGCATGATGCGTGGGGTGAGGTAGGCGTTCTCAATGTTGACGTAGATGAGATAGAAGGCGAGGACGCCGAACATCTTGGTCCATGAGTCGAGGGCGGCGACTCCGGCTGCAAGGAGGATAGTGAAGACTCCGCCGGCGATGGGGATGATGTTGAATAGGCCCATGAGGAAGCCGAGGAGGATGAAGTATCGGACGTGCAGGAATCCGAAGACGATGGTGCTGGAGAGGCCTAGGCAGAACATGAGCAGGCCTTGGCCGAGGAGCCATTTGCTCATCTTCCGGTCGGCCCGCTTGAGGGTGGCGTCGAGGCGGAGGCGCTGGGCGCGAGGGAAGAGGGAGAGGAAGAAGCGGTAGGCGTGCTCGCCTTCGAGCATGAAGTAGATGCAGAGGAAGAGGGTTGAGAGGATGTCGAACAGGTGGGTGAGCCAGTTTGGCAGCGATGTGACTAGGTAGCCCGCGGAGGTGGTAAGGGCGGTTTCGGCGCGTTGGGCGATGGTATCGACGCCCAGTTTGTTGACGATGGGCAGCCGGTCGAGCTTGTTGACGATGGCAGGAATGCGATGAGGTAGTTCGGCTGAGAAGAGGTTGAGGTCGTGGAGGACTGGTGGGAGGCCAACGATGAAAAAGATGACGACGATGAAGGCCACACCGGCGATGAGGAGGAAGATGGCGGCGGGGCGAGAGGCGTGGCGGCCCCGGAACTCGATGGCTGTGATGCGATTGACGGCCGGCATCAGGACTGTAGCGAAGAGCGCGCTGACGTAGATGATCAGCAACTCTTTCTGGAGGGTCCAGGCCAGGGCGAGGAGGAGGAAGATCCCGACGGCGAAGAGGATGTGGCCGCGAATGTCTCGGCTGGACTGATCCGGATCGGGGATGAGGATTGGCGTTGGGGTGGCCAGCGGGTTCTCCTGGGGAAAGTTGGATGCAGAAAGTGTGCCTGATGGCCGCTCAGGGTTGGGAGTGCGGAGGTTGATTCAGGGTGGTAAGGATGATTTCGACAGTATCTTCAGGGGTGAGGTCTGCGGTGCTGATCGTGAGGCGTGCGAGACGGGTGTAGAGAGGATGCCGGTGGGCAAAGCGTAGTTGGGCGGCGGCGGGGTCTTCGAGGACTGGTCGAGCGATGTCCTGAAGCATGCAGCGGTCGAAGAGGGTTGGGAAGGGGGCGTCGAGGAAGATGGTGAAGGTGGCGGGGGTCTGCTCGAGTAGGAGGCGGTTGGTGAGGCCTTCGGGCGTGCCTCCGCCGAGGGCGAGGATCGTGTTGGTGCGGCCGAGGGCGGAGGCGAGGGCGGTGGACTCGAGACGTCGAAAGTGCGGCTCGCCGTGACGGGCGAAGAGTTCGGGGATCGTGGCGCCGGTGCGGGCTTCGAGGTGGGCGTCGAGGTCGAGGAAGGTCCAGCCGGTGCGGGCGGCGAGGAGACGTCCGATGGTGGATTTGCCCGCGCCCATGAAGCCGGTGAGAACAAGGCGTCTGAGGTGGGCGGGGATGGTAGCGGTCGGCGCTGGTTCGGTGCCGGTCGTGATGGTGGTGGTCGAGGTTGGCGTCATGGGCTCTCCGTAGTGTAGTGCCGAATTTTGTGTTGCACATGCAAAAGCCGCGACCTTGTAGGTCGCGGCTCGGGAAGATCGAAGACTCTGAAGTGATTTAGGTGTTTTCAGAGATGCATGCGAGGACTCCGCCGGCCGCTGGATAGCGCCAATAGCAGAGGGTAAAAAACGCGGATTGGAAGCGACTCGTCATGCTGGTTAGAACGTACACCGGGGTTGAGCGGAATGCAAGCGAACCGCGGATATTCACGGATAAACGCGGATCGAATGTCCAAGGTACCCCCTCCCCGTACTAGCTGGTATAAGCCTATTGTTTTCAGCAATATCTAAATTGCCAAGCGCTAAAGTCTCAGAAACAAAAGGCTTATCTGTAAAGTATTCATTGCAAACTACTTGTAGCATAATTCAACTCAATCCAGCGAGCTGAAGCCGGACAGAAATGCCCCGGGCAATCATCGGGGATTTACCTATCTATAACTAGTTTAGCTGATTGGGCGGAATTATTCGGCACGCGAATCTCCCTGATTGGCGCGGGATCTGGTGGTTTGGGGCTTGACAGGATTTTGACGGGTTGGATTAGGGGAGACAAGGCAAGGTAATGGCCGATCGATGGCTGGTGGAACGATTCGCTTCCACGGGAACTGACTCGCGTGACGCCCTCTCCCAAACTCCGAGGCCTAGAGCGCTCACCCTAACTAGCGCACTCTCGCCCTTGGTCTTATCGACGAGATGACGCGGCTTTGGTTTGGGTGGAGGAGAGTGACGGCAAGCAACGGCAAAACAAATGCGGGCTCATCGCTTCGCTAAGGATGATAGAGCAAAAAGCGAAAGCAGATCCCCTTCGGGGATGACAAACAAGAACGGCAAATGCAACCGCAGCTACAACTACAACTGTAATCGCAATCGCAACTATGACTGTAACCGCAACTGCAATCGCAACCGCAGCCGCAACGACTGAGTTGCGAGTTGAGGTGAGTGGCTAAATGGATTGGACGGGGAGAAGCATCAGGTCTTCGGCCAGGGCTACTTCTTTTTGGACGAAGGGCTCGGCGTAACGGACGCCGGCGAGGAGGCCGTAGTGGCGGGCTGTGGCGAAGGTGCGCTCGCGGATGTCTTCTTCGGGGACGAAAAGGCCGGTGCCGGTTGTCTGCTGTCCGTATTGAGAGCGGTAGACCAGGAGGGACTGGAGGCGCTGCTCGACGAATGGGGTGATGTCGACGACGAAGGTGGGGCGGACGTCGGCGTAGAGGGAGGCGTAGAGGATCTTGAACGGGCGGTGGGGTTTGGTGGGTTGGCCGTCGGGGGTGGGAGGCGTTTCGATTTTGGCGAGGCCGCTGACGAAGCAGGCTTCGTAGCCAAGGGTGGCGGTGGTGTAGTGGTCGGGGTGTCGGCCTTGCCAGTAGGGGAGGATGACGACGCGGGGGCGGAGACGTCGGAGGATGGCGGCGATCTTGAGGCGGTTTTCGAGGGTGTTCTGGACGTTGCCGTCGGGGAGGTCGAGGGCTTCGCGGTGGGTGACGTTGAGGATGCGGGCGGCGGCGTTGGCTTCGGCCTGGCGCTCGGCGGCGGTGCCTCGGGTACCAGACTCGCCTTGGGTCAGGTCGAGGATGCCGGTGCGCCAGCCTCGGGCGTGCATCGCGAGGAGGGTGCCGCCGCAGGTCTGCTCGACATCGTCACGGTGGGCGGCTATGGCGAGAATATCGAGCATAGGAGGCGAGTTAGCAGGTGAGCGAGTTCGCTAGTCGGCAAATTAGTGATGGCCGCTGGCTAGCTAACTCGCTGACCTGTTAGTTAGTGGTGTTGGTGCTGGCGTCCATGTAGGCCACGTCGAGTGCTGTGCCCTGAATGATGATGAACTGATTATTGATCTCGGAGAGATCGGTGGTGTTGAATGCGTGGACCTGGCCACCGTAGGCGGTGTAGACCTTGTGCAGGCCCTCAACCCAGCAAAGGCCGGTGAGGTCGCCAAGGTACCACTGGTTCTGATTGGCGTTGGGGAAGGGGACTGAGGAGTTGGGGTCCTGCGGATTGACGGCTGGAACGATGGATGCGGCGCCGGTGCCGAGGTTGTAGCTGGTGAGGCAGTTGTAGTTCTGGCCCAACTTGGCGCGTTCGCCGGTGGCACAGAACTGAGAGCCGATCCAGAGGGTGTTGTCGTCGGCGAAGAGCATCTTGGTATGGTGGCCGTCAGAGATGGAGATGGGCGCCCCGGGAGTCATCGTGCTCATGTTGAGCAGGGTGAGGCGGCCGGCCCAGAGGCCGTCAGGCTGCTGCTGCTGTCCGGCGAGATAGAGAGTGGTGCCGTCAGATAGAGATGTGGTGACTCCGCCGGGGATGGCCACGCTGGTATTGACCGCGTTGGGGTAGGGCGGGGTGTTGATGTCGATGGTGAGGGGGCCCTGCTGCAGGACGGTAATGCCGGCGGTCTGGCCGCCGCATTCGGGGCCGCAGTTGAGGACGTAGGCTAAGGACCCGTCCAGGGAGAAATAGACGCCGGTGGGACGATCGAGGCTGGGCTTGGTCGGGCTATCGGGGACTGGAACGACGCAGTAGACGGGGAGACTGACTGGTTGGCAGTCGACGGAGCCGGATGGGGCGGCCTGGTTGGCGTTGAGCTTGATGAGGCGGTAGAGGGTATTGGAGTTGCGGACCATCGCGAGGACGACGGTGTCTCCCTGGTTGACGGCTACCTGATAGACGTTGGGGAGATTGAGCCCGTAGCTCTTGCCGGTGGTGTTGTCGAGTACGCCGAGGATGCCAGAGCCCGCTTCAGCCGCGTAGATATGGTTGAAGCTGGAGGGAATGGCGATCGCGGTGGAGGTGGGAAATGTTCCTGCTGAACCGGAGGAGGCCTCTTTGCCGTAGTCGATTTTGGTGAGACTGCCGTCGGAGTTGGAGTAGACGTAGCCGAGAACCTGCTCCGGGAAGTTGAAGATCATGCTCGGAAAACCAGCGCCGTAGCCTGAGATGGAGAAGCTGGGGATGGTGTTCTGAACGTTGCTGCGAATGTCGCGCAGAGCGTCGAGAATTTGCAGGCTGCCCTGGGTGCCGTTGACGGTAACAGAGGCCATGACGCGGTTCGCCAGTTTGCTGGGTGGGATTGGCCGGTTGGCGAAGGTGTACTGGGGGAACTTGTAGTAGTCGTTGTTGTTGCATGCGGCGAGCCCTAAGGTAGCGACGGCGATCAGGAGGCCGCAGAGGATCTGGGCACAAAAAGACTGGCTGAGGGAACTACGATTCTTCAACGGTAAGGACTCCAAACCTGAGCGCTACGGCATGATTTACGGCCACTGCTATAACGCTGAGTATAACAAAAGGACGCGGTGGCAGCGGTTTGGGTAGCTGTCTGAATGATTGGGGGTTTGGAGCGGGTTGGGGTGGTGGCTTAGGATGAGAGGAATAGACCGGAGACGAGAATGACAGAGGTTTTAACGAGCGAGAAGGTGAAGCCTGCGGGGGTCGAGAGGCTGTTTTGCGGTGCAACGGTGCTGTGCGATGGCGCGATGGGGACGATGCTGTATGCGCGGGGCGTGTTCATCAACCGGTGCTATGACGAGCTGAATCTGTCGCAGCCGGAGATGGTGCGAGAGGTCCATGCGGAGTATCTGCAGGCGGGCGCTGAGGTGATTGAAACCAATACGTTTGGAGCGAACCGGTTTCGGCTGGAGCACTTTGGGTTTGGGGATAAGGTTCGGGAGATCAACGTTGCCGGGGTGAAGCTGGCGCGGCAGTGTGTGGAACAGATTCGCGAGAAGCAGGCGAGTGAAGCTTTTGTGGCTGGTTCGATTGGACCGCTGGGTGTGAGGCTGGAGCCTCTGGGCAAGGTGGGGCTGGATGAGGCTCGCGAGGCGTTTGCGGAACAGATCAGCGCGATGGTGGAGGGTGGTCCTGGGGTTGGGGTGGATTTGCTGGTCGTCGAGACACTGACTTCGCTGGTGGAGGCGGAACAGGCGATTCGTGCAGCTCGGAGTGTGGCTCCGGAAGTGCCAGTGATTGTGATGATGACCGTCGATGAGGATGGGAATTGTCTGGACGGTGCATCGGCTGAGACGGCTGCGACGAAGCTGACGGCGTGGGGCGCGGATGCGATTGGGTGTAACTGTAGCGCGGGACCGGCTACGGTGCTGAGCGTGATCGAGCGGATGAGGCCATTGACGACGCTGCCGCTTGCGGCGATGCCGAATGCAGGGATTCCGCGGGCGGTAGAAGGGCGGACGATCTATCTGACTTCGCCGGAGTATATGGCGAGCTTTACGCGAAAGCTGGTCAAGGCTGGGGCGAGCTTTGTGGGTGGATGTTGCGGGACGACTCCTAGCTATATACGGGCGATGAAGAGTTCGCTGCGCGCGATGGATGCGATGGAGACAGGCGCTCAGGTGATGGAGAAAACGAGCGCGGACAAGACTGCTACGGCTGAGGTGAAGAACAAGGTTGCGCCTCCGCCGCTGGCGCAGCGGTCGAAGATTGGATCGATGGTCGCGCGCGGCGAATTCGTGCGGCTGGTGGAGATTGTGCCGCCGAAGGGGATTGATTGCAGCAAGGAGCTGGACGGCGCGGCTTATCTGCACAGGCTGGGCGTTGACGCGATCAATGTGCCGGATTCGCCGCGTGCCAGTGCGAGGATGAGTGCGCAGAGTCTGTGTGTGCAGATTCAGCAGCATGTCGGGATCGAGACAGTGCTGCATTACACGTGTCGCGACAGGAATGTGTTGAGCATTCAGAGCGATCTGCTCGGGAGCTTCGTCGATTGGGCTGAAGAATATTCTTTGCCTGACGGGAGATCCTCCGAAGCTGGGGAATTATCCGGATGCTACGGCTGTCTTCGATGTGGATGCGATTGGGTTGGTGAATGTAGTTCGAAATTTGAACTGCGGGCTGGATATTGGGAAGAACTCGATTGGTGGGTCAACGGGGTTCACGATTGCGGTGGCGGCGAATCCTGGGGTGCCTGATATCGATCAGGAGGTTCGGCGGTTCGCGTATAAGGTTGAGGCGGGCGCGGAGTATGCGATTACGCAGCCGGTGTTCGATCTGCGAGTGCTGGAAGAGTTTTTGCGGCGGATTGAGGGTTTCAGGATTCCGGTGATCGCGGGGATCTGGCCGCTGACGAGTTTGCGGAATGCTGAGTTTATGAAGAATGATCTGCGGGTGAGTATGCCGGAGTCGATTATGGCTCGGATGGCTGCGTCGACTTCTCCCGATGCGGCTAAGGCTGAGGGCGTGAAGATTGCCCAGGAGATGCTGGAGGAGGCGAGGCCGATGGTGCAGGGGGTTCAGGTGAGTGCGCCGTTTGGGAAGTTTCCGGCTGCGGCTCAGGTGTTGGGGTTGATTTAGGTTTTCGGTTATTGAGAGTTTGAGGCGGGAGTATGGCTAGTTTTGAAGAGCAGTTGACGGCGCTGGAAGGTGTGGTGGAACGGCTGGAGCGAGGGGAGTTGTCGCTCGATGAGTCGGTGCGGTTGTTTGAGGAGGGTGTGAAGCTGTCGGAGGCTTGCAAGAAGGAGTTGGAGGCGGCGGAGGGAAGGATTCAGGTGCTGGTGGAGCGGGGGCGGGGGTTGGTGGCGGTGGACTTGGCGGTGGAAGAATCTGATGAAGAGATTGAAGAGGGTGAGGAATAGCGCTTCCAGAGAATTACAGCCGATCCTGTGCTTGAGTGGCACCATCGCTTAGAAATTGATGGGGGCGGACTGGTGCGCAGCTAACTATGCCACGTGATGTCGGTGTTGGGAGCTAGTTCGGCCGGATACTGTAAATGCTTCGTATGCTTTCTGCGCATCTTCTATCCATTGCTGCAGTAGCCAGAGGTGGCCGCTCGAATCCTCGCTACTCCTCATGCAGTGAATAAACCAACTATGCGATTGTGGGACGATCACCCATTCATAGCAAAGCGTATTTAGCGCATCACCGGGATTTCGTCCTGGATTGTTGTTGAAGGACGCAGCGTACTGCTCCGGTGTGTCACTGGAACGAATTTCGATTACAGGATACTTATCGTAAAAACGTAAAAAGAATTGCTTTGGGTGCGGATCTAGAACGACGTAATGACATAGCTCATCTGAAGAAAGCTGCATGAGGCGGTGAACAAGAGTGCCAAACACCTTCGTGAATGTTGCCATATCATCGAAGCTTAAACATTGCATTGAGGTAGCGACTCTACGACTGTCGATGATCCTACAAGTCCCTGCTTGGAGTAGAAGTTCTTCCGCTCGCTCAATATCTGTGACCCAACTCATGATTGGAGAGTATCAGGCGGCTAATTTTGACCTAGCGGTCAGAAGGATTGTTTAGCCAGTAGCTGGTTCTGGCGGAGACGGAGAAATCGGGATGGCTGAGCAGACTGACGTGGAGGGCATGGAGGCCTGGTTGCGCGGATGTGGGGGCGAAGCTGAGCATGTATCGGTTGCGCAGGTGATTGGCGAGGATTTCAAGCTGATCGTCGAGTTGATGTTGGTTGTCGAATCGGGCCGCTTCTCCTCCTGATAGGGTGGCTAATTCTGCCGATACGTTCTTGCGCATGGCGTCGACGATCATCTCCATCGGTTCGGTGAGATTGAAGTAGGCCACGTAACTTCCATTACCAACTTGAATGGGCGGGTTTCCGTGAGGGTTTTCTTTGAGCGAGTCTTTGAGGGTGGTCTTGGTGGGCGAGAAGGTCAAGGTGTAGATGGCGGTGTTGGTCTCTCCGGTAATGCGAAGGATATCTTTGGCGGTGGTTTTGCTGCCGACGTCGTGAGGCTGAGAGAGCAGCAGGATGGCGCGGCGGTTGCTGGGCGGCTGATGGCTTAGAAGGTCGAGGGCAAATTTGAGACTGTCCATGATGGCGGCGCCGGAGTCGCCGGGGTCGGGATAGTTGATGGCGTCAGTCCACTGGGCGATGTCGGAGGTGAAGGGTGAGGCTGCTTCGGGTTTGCTGTCGAAGTTGACGATGGATACCTGATTAGGCGGGTTGCCGAGTAGTGAGGCCAGCATGGTTTCGAGGCCGCTATAGTCACGGAGCTGATGGACGGCTGCGCCGCCGGTCTGGATGAGAACGACGAGGGAGAGAGGCGGGTTGGTTTGGTCGTCGAGGGTGATCTTTTGCGGGGTGCCGTTGTCTGTGAGCAGAAAATCGTGGGCTTTGAGCGAGAAGACAACATCATTTGTGGAGTTTTGAACAAGCGTGGGAACGATGACGAGGCGGCTTGTTGTGTGCAGGGTGTTCTGGGTGTCAGATGGGGCTGTTTGCGCGTAGCAGGCTGAGGCGAACGAGAGGAACAGCGTGGCCTGGAGAAGCCTGCACATGATGAAGGAAATTATAGATGCGGTGGAATAGCCATGCTTGCCTCAGTTCGACTAAGGGCGAATTTCGATGGGAGTTCCGAGAGGAACTAGATTCCATACTTCTTCAATCTCAGCGTCGGTGACAGCGATGCAGCCGTCTGTCCAGTCGATTTCATATTGTAAGGAGCCGATCCAGCCTAGACCATTCTGGATTCCGTGAATCATGATTTGGCCGCCAGGAGAGACGCCGGCTGCCTGTGCACGTTTGCGATCATCAATGTTGGGGTAAGAGATGTGTAATGCGCGATGGAAGTGGCTGTGAGCATTTCTGCTGTCGATGATGTAGTGTCCCTCGGGCGTTTCGTGATCGCCCTCGCGTTGTTTGGCTTTACCGTCGCCTCTGCCTAGTGCGACTTTGTAGGTCTTGAGAATTTTTCCATTGGCCAGAAGCATCATGGAGTGCTGCGATTTGACGACGAGAATCTGGTCGGCATGAATGTTTTCCGGTAACGCAGAGGAATTGGAGTTGCAACCGAATGTTGCGAAGAGCAGAAAGGAGAGAGCAAGTGCGCCGAAAGTAAGGGAGCGTGGGCGCAGGTGCATTCTATGTTTTGGCAGAGTTCTTAGCGGTCGCGGGTGGTGACGAAGCCGGGGACCCAGAGTAGAGCGCGTTTGGCTTCGGAGTCGGGCAGGTCGGCTATGCTTTGGCGGGCGGCTTCGGCGTAGGCGCAGGCTGTGTCCATGGCGTAGTCGATGGAGGCGTGGCGCTGGAGGATCTCGAGGATTTGGGGGTGGGAGACGCGGTCGAAGCTGCGGTCGGCTAGGACGGTGCGGATGGCTTCGCGGTCGGCTCCGGTGCCGCGCTCGAGGGCGTGGATGACGGCGAGGGTGGCTTTGCCTTCGCGGAGGTCGCTGGCTACGGGCTTGCCAAGGACGTCTTCGGTGGCGGTGAGGTCGAGGATGTCGTCGACGATCTGGAAGGCGAGGCCGAGGTTGCGGCCGTATTCGCCGAGTTGGATTTCGATCTCGGTGGGATCGCCGTAGGTGTGGGGCGTGATGGTTGCGCCGAGCTGCATGGAGACTTTGAAGAGGCAGGCGGTCTTGCGGAAGATGAGGTCGAAGTACTCTTCTTCGTTGATGAGGTGGCCTAGCTTTTCGATCTGGAGGAGTTCGCCTTCGACCATCTGTTGAGTGAGCGAGATGAGGAGGTCGAGGACGTGGAAGTTGCGCTCCTCGAGGGCGGTGGAGAAGGCCTGCATGTAGAGCCAGTCGCCGGCGAGGACGCACTTGGAGTTGCCCCACGTGGTGTTGGAGGAGGGGCGGCCGCGGCGAGTGTCGGCCTCGTCGATGATGTCGTCGTGGACGAGGGTGGCGGTGTGGAGCATCTCGACGACGGCGCCGAGACGGATGCGGGAGTGGCTTGTGCAGCCGAGGGCTTTGGCGGAGAGGAGGAGCAGCAGGGGGCGGATGCGCTTGCCGCCGCCGGCGATGAGGTATTGGGCGATGTCGGTGATGACGGCGACGTTGGAGGCGGATTGGCGGGAGAACTCCCGCTCGATGGCGGAGAGGTCGTCGCGGAGGAGTTCAAAGACTTCGGCGGCGGTCGCGCTGGAGAGGGTGCTCACTCGTATTTAGAGTAACAGGAGGTTCAACTGGCGATGGGTCAGAGGTGAAAATCGTCAGGAGATTTTGATGCAATGGATATGAATTTGTGAAACTCTCCAGCAGGCGTACTGACGATTCTTTGCTATGCGCAAGGAATCCTTGATTGCGCAGGCCGATCATCGTTGCGCACGAAGGCTTTCGAGAGAATCTACGTGACAACCAAAGGAACAGGCAGTTGCAGCGCTACACGGGTCGGACTTCGATGGCCTTGGTGTCGGGGTTGAGGGTTGTGATGCGGAAGCTGCGGGTTTGGCCTGCGCGGATGGCTTCGGGCTTGGATTCGGTGAGCGGGGCCGGACTTCCACTTTGCTTTGAGCATGGAGCTTAGTGCGGAGAGATCGACCTGGCCTGTTGATGCAGGCTCGGCTGCGGCTGGGGCTGCGTCGGGAAGAGTGCAGTGGGCTTGAACGCCTTCGCCGAACGCTACGGTGGCGCGGTTGCCGGAGATTTCGATGAGGCGGCCGGTGATGATGTCGCCGGGTTTGTGTTCGGCGATGAACTCGTCCAGGCCTGTCGGGGCGGATTGTTTGATGCTGAGGCGGAGCTGGCGCTTTTCTTTGTCGAGGTCGAGGATTTTGGCTTTGACGATTTGGCCAGCGCGGAGGACGTCCTGCGGGCGCTCGATGCGCTTTTCGGCGCTGATCTCGCTGACATGGATCATGCCTTCGACGCCTTCGGCTAGCTGAACGAAGGCTCCGAATTTGGTGAAGCTGGTGATGGGGCCTTCGATGATGGAGCCGATGGGGAACTTTTCGGCGGCGTCGGCCCAGGGGTCGCCGATGGCCTGCTTGAGGCCGAGTGCGATGCGGCGCTCAGGGAGTTGAATGCTGAGGATGAGGGCTTCGACGACATCGCCTGGCTTGAGGAGGTCGCCGGGCTTGCGGACTTTTTTGGCCCAGGACATCTCGCTGACATGGATCATGCCTTCGATGCCGGGCTCTAGTTCGACGAAGGCGCCGAAGTCGGTGACGCGGGTGACGGCGCCGCGGATGCGCTCGCCGGCGGTGTATTTGGAGGGGACGACGTCCCAGGGGTGTGGCTGGAGCTGCTTGAGGCCGAGTGCGATGCGGCGAGTGTCGGGGTCGATCTTGAGGATCTTGGTGTCGATGGACTGGCCCGCGGTGAGGATGTCGGAAGGCTTGGCGATGCGGTTCCAGGCGATGTCGCTGATGTGGAGGAGGCCGTCGACGCCGCCGATGTCGACGAAGGCACCGTAGTCGTTGAGGGTGCGAATGGTGCCGGAGACGATGTCGCCTTCGCGGAGCTCGGTGTAGCGGCGGTCGCGGGTAGCGCGGCCTTCTTCTTCGGTGACGGCGCGGCGGTCGACGACTACGTCTTCGTCGGTAGAGTCGAGCTTGGTGATGCGGACGCGGATCTCCTGGCCGACGAGCTTTTCCATCCCGGCTGCGTCGCGGGCTCCGCTGCGGGATGCGGGGAGGAAGGCGCGGACGCCTACGTCGACGGTGAGGCCGCCTTTGACTACGGCGGTGACGGTTCCGGCGATGATGGATTTTTCGGCGAAGGCTTGTTCGAGGGACGTCCAGTCTTTGGGTTGCGCGACCTTGTGACGGGAAAGGGTGTAGTAGCCCTCTTCGTTGCGGCCTTTGACGGTGACGAGGAGCTTGGCGCCGGGTTCGATGGTTTCGCCTGCGTCTGTGAAGAGGGCGAGGGGTAGGACGCCTTCGGTTTTGTAGCCTATGTCGACGTAGACGGAGTCGGTGGAGACGGTGACGACTGTGCCTTCGATCTGGCGGGGGCCGGTCTCGCCGGTGGGGCGGGCGTGGCTGCGCTCGTATTCGGCGAAGAGCTGGCCGAAGGATTCGGTGGATTCAGGCTCGTTGGATTCGGGGGTGGGGTTTGAATCGGGGGTCGTGGGGTTCGACATGAACTGCGGGTGCCTCGAAAAGTGTGGTTTGGTCAGCATACCATCGTGCGTGTTGTGATAGCTCGTGAGCGGGTTGGTTGAGTACGTATCTCATGGATCGACGCGGGTCAGGTAACTCCCCCCCGGGGGGATCGATTTGTAAGTCTACTGTTTACAATTAGATAGAAAGATGTGTGGCGCTAAAATAGTCCAAATAAAAGGGTTACGGGCAAAATCGTCATTCTAAAGGCTTAACGCCGATTTCACCGAGAACACCGATTTGAAACGATAGGGACGGCAAAGCCCCGGGGTTGGCCGGGGCTTTCTTTGATCTCTATAACTAGTATAGCGGGTTGGCGGTAATTATTAGGCGATGCGAATCTCCTTGATTGGCGCGGGGATTTGGTGGTTTGGGGCTTGACAGAGCGATTTGCTGGAGTTTTTTGAGGTGTGAATTTGTAAGTTGTTTGTTTGCTTTTGGTTATCCTTCGTTTTTCATCTCGCTGACGCATGGGTGAAATGCGAGCCCGCTTCGCTCCGCAACAGACGATGAGATGACGTTCTTTGGTGGGTGAAAGACGACAGGCCAAGACGAGAGCAAAGGCAGATGCTTGGCTGGGAAGCGGTGTTGGTAGAGAAGCGGGTTTCTCCGCTACGCGGCTCACGATGAGGCTGTGAGCAGCTCCGGTCGAAATGACAGGGTTTGGTTTGGAGAACGAACGGCAACGGCAGAAGCAGGTCCCTATGGGATGACAACCCAAAGAACAGGCAACGACAGAAGCAGATCCCCTTTGGGGATGACAAGCAAGAACGGCAAAGGCAACGGCAAAGACAACGTCAACGGCAACGGCAAAGACAACGAAACGGCAAGGGCAAGGACAGGAGCAGATCCCCTTCGGGGATGACAAGCAGAACGGCAAAGGCAACGGCAAAGACAACTGCAACGGCAATGGCAAAGGCAACGGCGAAGACAACGGCAACGCAACGGTAAAGGCAGAAGCAGATTCCCACGGGATGATAACCAAAAGACCAACAGCGGCAACGCAATTTGGGCTGGAGTGACTGCAAGAAGTTTTGTTGTGGCTTTGAGCGGATATGATTCCATGCGAAGCCGTTCAGCGAAATCCTCGCGCGGTAATTTGTGTTCTTGAGATGAAAGGGGAAGTGGTCTGTCCATGCGGAAGATTGGCATCATCATGAATGGCGTTACGGGGCGGATGGGGACGAATCAGCATCTGGCGCGGTCGATTGCTGCGATTCGGCAGCAGGGTGGGTTGACGTTGCGGGATGGGTCGGTGGTGATGCCGGATCCGGTGCTGGTGGGGCGGAATGGTGCGAAGCTCGAAGCGCTGGCTAAGGCCTGGAGTGTGGAACGGTGGAGTACGGATCTGGATGCTTGCCTGGCTGACCCGCAGAATGGGATTTATTTCGATGCGCAGTCGACTTTGCTGCGGGCGGCTAGTGTGCGGTCGGCGCTGGCGGCGGGGAAGCATGTTTATTGCGAGAAGCCGTTGGCTGGGACGCTCGAGGATAGTCTGGCGCTGGCGCGTGAGGCGACAAAGGCCGGGGTGAAGAATGGGGTGGTGCAGGACAAGTTGTTTCTGCCGGGGATCCTGAAGCTGAAGCAGGTGATTGCGAGTGGGTTTCTGGGGAAGGTCCTGTCGGTTCGCGGTGAGTTTGGGTATTGGGTGTTTGAAGGACCGATGCCGCCAGCGCAGAGGCCTTCGTGGAACTACAGGAAGGAAGATGGGGGCGGGATTATTCTCGATATGTTTCCGCACTGGCAGTATGTGCTGGAGAATTTGTTTGGACGTGTGACGGCGGTGAGCTGCATCGGCAGGACTACGATTCCTGAGCGCGTGGATGAGGCGGGTAAGACGTATGCGTGCACGGCGGATGATGCTGCTTATGCGACGTTCGAGATTGAGGGCGGGGTTGTGGCGCATATCAACTCTTCGTGGGCGACGCGGGTGAATCGCGAGGATTTGCTGATTTTGCAGGTGGACGGGACTGAGGGGAGCGCGGCCGTAGGGCTGCGGGAGTGCAAGGTGCAGTCGCGGGCTACGACTCCGAAGGCGGTTTGGAATCCGGATATTTCGAATCCGATTGATTTTCTTGCGGGGTGGCAGACGGTTCCGACTACGACGACGATCGATAATGCGTTCAAGATCCAGTGGGAGATGTTTTTGAGGCATGTGCTGGAGGATGCTCCGTTTCCGCATGGATTTTTGGAGGCGGCTAAGGGCGTGCAGCTGGCTGAGGTGGGGCTGCAGTCGTGGGCGGAGCGGCGATGGGTCGATGTTCCGGTGCTGACTGCGAGCTAGTTTTATATATGTAACTTTTGTGGGAACAAATAGGTGATGATGCGGATTCGATTGCCTCTTGCGGATGGATTGACGGAGTACACGTTGAATGAAGCCGGGCCGCTGGCGGTGGTCGCTGGGCCTCCTCCGGCTTCGCGAGTGGCTTATGCGGCGGCGCATGTTGTGGTTGATCCGTTGCGATCGACTCCGTTTACTGGGCCGGTGCTGGATATGGAGGCAACGATGGCGTTTCGGCGTCATCTTTGGTCGCTGGGGTTCGGCGTGGCTGAGGTGATGGATACGGCGCAGCGGGGGATGGGGCTGGATTGGCAGACGGCAAAGGAGTTGGTGCGGGTATCGGCTGCGGAGGCTGGCGGCGCGATTGCATGTGGGGCGAATACGGATCAGCTTGACCCGCAGCGGACGGCGACGATTGATGAGGTGATTGCAGCGTATGAGGAGCAGTGCGAGACGATTGAGGCTGCGGGTGGACGGGTGATTCTGATGGCGAGTCGCGCGCTGGTGAAGTGTGCGAAGGGGCCGGAGGATTATCAGAGAGTGTATGCGCGGTTGTTGGCGAATCTGTCGCGGCCTGCGATTCTGCATTGGCTGGGGAAGGCGTTCGATCCGCAGTCTGAAGGGGTATTGGGGTGGCGGCAGTGTGGATGAGGCGATGAGGGTTTGCCTGGATGTGATTTGGGAGAATCGGGCGAAGGTGGATGGGGTGAAAATATCGCTGCTGGATAAGTCGCGGGAGATTGCGATGCGGCGTCTGTTGCCTTCGGGCGTGCGGATGTATACGGGCGATGATTTTGACTATGCGGAGTTGATTCGGGGGGATGAGGTGGGGCATAGCGATGCTCTGCTGGGGATCTTCGATGGAATTGCTCCGGCGGCTGCTTTGGCGCTGCGGGCACTGGATGCGGGGGATCTGGTGCGGTATGAGGAGTTGCTCGCGCCTACGGTTCCGTTGTCGCGGCACATCTTTCAGGCTCCTACTTTCTATTACAAGACGGGGTTGGTGTTTTTGGCTTATCTGAATGGGCATCAGGGGCACTTCAGGATGTTGCAGGGGCAGGAAAGTGCGCGGTCGATTGTGCATCTGGCGGAGTTGTTTGTGCTGGCGGATAAGGCTCGATTGCTGAGTGATCCGGAATTGGCGGTGCGGCGGATGCGGATGGTGCTGGAGTTGGCGGGGGTCGTCGCGTGATGAACGATCTTTCGCGCTTGAGCTTTAACCAGATGACGGCGGGGAAGTGCGGACTGCGCGAGGTAGTGGATGCTTGTGTGCGGCGTGGGGTTCCGTGGATTGGGCCTTGGCGTCATGCGGTGGGGGATGCGCCGGTTGAGGCTGGGCGGTTGATTCGAGAGGCTGGGATGCGGGTTTCGAGTCTTTGCCGGGGCGGGATGTTTCCGGCGGCTACGGCTGAGGAGCGGCGACGGAGGGTTGAGGATAATCTGCGGGCGATTGATGAGGCGGCTGCGGTGGGGACGGATTTGCTGGTGCTGGTGAATGGGCCGGCTCCGGGGCGAGATATTGATGGGGCTCGGCAGATGGTGGTGGATGGGATTGGCGAGGTTGTGGGGTATGCGGAGCAGTGTGGGGTGAGGCTGGGTGTGGAGCCGCTGCATCCGATGTTTGCTGCGGACCGGTCAGTGGTCGTGACGATGGGGGAGGCGAATGGGATTGCGGAGCGGTTCGATTCGCGGTGGGTTGGTGTGGTGGTGGATGTGTATCACGTGTGGTGGGACCCGACGGTGTATATGGAGATTGCGCGGGCGGGGAAGAGGATATTTGCGTTTCATGTGTCGGACTGGATTGTTCCTACGCCGGATATTTTGATGGGGCGGGGAATGATGGGTGATGGCGTGATTGAGATTCATCGGTTGCGGAAGGCGGTGGAGGCGGCTGGGTATGAGGGGCCGATTGAGGTGGAGATCTTTAATGAGGCTCTTTGGGCGAGGTCAGTGGATGATGTGGTGGGGCTGGTGGCGGAGCGGTTTCTGGAGTTTGTTTAGCGAATGAAATCGATGCTGGAACAGGGAGAATCAAATGCTTCATGCAAAGGCAATTTATTTTGCACGGCGGAGTCATGGCCTCTCAAAATAAAGGGTTTTGAGCAATCTCTTCGTCGAAGCGATTGATATCGCTGGCGTAGAGTCTCATGCTGCGGTGTGCAAATTGTGGGTCTACGTTTTACCATATAAAGATGAGTGAAGTGATGGAGCAGGAAGCTAAGGCTACGGTGGGCCACGCCCAAAAGTACACGCGTAACAATCCATATAGGTCCTACGTCCGGGAGAATTACCTGTTGACGGGAGAGGGCTCGGAAAAAGAGACACGTCACATCGAACTGACGCTGGATGAGGGGATGACGTATACCCCTGGGGATGCTGTCGGGATTATTCCGGAGAATCGGGCTGAGGCCGTGGCTGCCGTGCTGAAGGCGCTGGGTTATAAGGGCGATGAGCGCGTGCTGGACCACTACAAGGTCGAGATCAGCCTGGAAGAGGCGCTGCGGACGCGGCTGGGGATTGGCAAGCTGGCTCGGGGAGCCGTGGGGCAGTATGCAAAGCTGGCTCCGGAGGTTGCGGGGCTGAAGGTGATGGTTGGACCTGAGAACAAGGCTCGGGCGGAGGAGTATTGCTGGGGACGGGAGTTTGTGGACCTGGCGACGGATTTTCCGGGTGTCGTTACCGATCCGCAGCAGTTGTTCCATGTGTTGCAGCGGTTGACGCCGCGGATGTACTCGATCGCTTCGAGCCAGGCGATGCACCAGGATAATGTGCAGACGACGGTGCGGGTGATCCGGTATGAGTCGCATGGGCGCGAACGGCAGGGTTTGGCGAGTGGCCACCTGGGCGACCGCGCGGGCGTGGGGACGACGATGCCGATCTTCCTGCACTCGAATGCAAGCTTCAGGCTGCCGGAGGATACGACTGCTCCCGTTATCATGATCGGGCCGGGGACGGGAATTGCTCCGTTCCGTGCGTTTCTTGAGGAGCGTCAGGCGACGGGGCAGACGGGCGATAACTGGCTGTTCTTTGGCGAGCAGAGAGAGAAGATGGACTTTCTCTATAAGGAACAGTTGATGGGGATGCACAGGGACGGTGTGCTGGCGCATCTGGATACGGCGTTTTCGCGTGACCAGGCGCAGAAGGTCTATGTGCAGGACAAGATGCAGGAGAGGTCGAAGGAGCTGTTTTCGTGGCTGGAGCGCGGGGCTTATTTCTACGTGTGTGGTGACGCGACACGCATGGCGAAGGATGTGGAGACGGCGCTGCTGGATGTGATTGCGAGGGGGTCGAATGGGACTCTGGAGCATGCGGCTGAGTATCTGGCTGCGATGAAGAAGCAGAAGCGGTATCAGAGGGATGTATATTAATCAATAACTTACAAAGATAAACGACATTTGTTGTAAAAATATGCGTCCGGCTGAGGCTGGGCGCATCTCTGTATAAGGACTAGATTGGTTGATCAAAAGGAGACGGTCATGAACGTAGTCGTATATGGAGCTACTGGGAATTCCGGCAGCGAGATTGTGAAGGAACTGATTGCACGTGGTCACAAGGTGACTGGTGTGGCTCGGAAGGTGGATTCGCTGAAGGACAAGCCGGGTGTGACGGCGAAGACGGATGATCTTTCGAATGTGGATGAGATTGCGGCGATTATCAAGGGCGCTGATGCCGTGGTGTCGGCCTATCAGCCGCCTGCGGACAATACGGATGCGTTGGTGGATGTGACGAAGCGGCAGATTGAGGCGGTGAAGAAGGCAGGCGGGACTCGGCTGGTGGTGGTGGGAGGAGCTGGTTTATTGGAGGTAGCTCCTGGTGTAACGCTGATCAAGTCTGGTTACCTGCCGGTAGAGTATTTGCCGATTGCTACCTCGCATGAGAAGGCGCTGGGGGTGTTGCAAGGCTTCGGATATCGACTGGACGTATCTGAGCCCAGGGGCTTACTTTGTGCCCGGGGAGCGGACCGGGAAGTTCCGGCTGGGTACGAAGGAGCTGGTGTCGGATGCGAAGGGCGAGAGCAAGATCTCGTTTGCGGATTATGCGATTGCGGTGGTGGATGAGCTTGAGAAGCCTGCGCATCGGAAGGGTTCGTTCTCGGTTGGGTATTGAGTGATCGTTTTGAGGAAAGGCGGCCTTTGGGCCGCCTTTTTCGTTTGGTTCGGAATGATGAGCAAATGACTTGCATCAACTGTAATTTTGCAAAAAAACAAAGCAGATCCCCTTCGGGGATGACAAGCAAGAAAAGCAAATGGGTGACAAGTAGGAAAACTAAATGCGAATCAGACGCGGTAGTCGTCGGCGCGCCAGTTGACGATGCTTTGTTTGATGGCTTTGGGTTCGAGGCCCTGGGTTATGGTCTTGTGGACGAGGACGGGGAGCTCGGCGTCGGAGGCGAAGCGGAGGGCGATGATCTGCTTGATGTCGAGTTCCTGGATGTGGGCGAGGTCGGCGGGAGACAGGAGGGAGGTCAGGCGGAGGTTTTCCTCGAGGCGGATGATGCGGTCCTGAACTTTGAGGTCGTTGATGCGGGTCTTCAATGCGAGGACCAGGAGGGCCGCGGAGACAACGATCCACCACAGGAAAAGGAAGCGGTGCTCGGGCCAGTGATGGATAACGAGGTAGATCGAGATAAAGAAATTGAGTCCAAGGATGGGAAGTACGAAGAAGTGAAAGGCTGGGTCGACGCGGCCGTGATTTTTAAAGTTCTGCGCTGCGGACATGGGTGGTCCTTTCTTGGAGAGGAGGGAACAGCATAGCATTTTAGGGAACAGGGAACAGGGAACAGGGAACAGGGAACAGGGAACAGGGAACAGGGAACAGGGAGCAGGGAACAGGGAACAGGGAACAGGGTTTGGTGCGGTAGGCTTAGAGAATGAAGAAGCGGATTGGTGTGCATGTCGGGACGGGTGGTGGGGTTTGGACTTCGGTGGGGCGAGCGGTTGAGGCTGGGGCGAATACGTTTCAGATATTTTCGGCTAGTCCGCGGATGTGGAAGGCTTCGCCGGTGAAGGCTGCGGATGCGGCGAAGATGCAGGAGTTGCGGGCGAAGCATGATGTGGGGCCGGTGGCGATTCATGCGAGTTATCTGATTAATCTTTGCAGCCAGACGGAGAGTGTGCGGGCGAACTCGACGGCGGCGTTTCGCGGGGAGGTGGAGCGCGCGCTGGCGCTAGGGGCGGAGTTTCTGGTGCTGCATCCGGGGAGTTGGAAGGGGCTGACGCGGGAGCAGGGATTGACGCTGGCGGCGCAGTCAATTGAGCAGTCGATTGATGGGATCGATTTCAGCGGGAGGAATTTCAAGATTTTGATTGAGAATACTGCGGGGGCGGAGTTCTCGCTGGGCGGGAAGCTGGAACAGGTGGCGGAGCTGGTGGAGACGTTGAAGCCGTGTGCTCCGGTGGCGGTGTGTCTTGATACGTGTCACGTGCATGTGGCGGGGTATGACATTGTTTCGGCGGATGGGTATATCGAGACGATGAAGCTTGTGGAGTCGACGGTGGGGTTCGATGCGGTGAAGGTGTGGCACTGCAACGATGCGAAGGCGGCGATGGGCTCGAAGCTGGACCGGCATGAGCATATTGGCGAAGGGACGATTGGGGCGGAGGCGTTTCGGCGGCTGCTGCATGATGAGCGGTTTGCTCATGCGGCGTTTATTGCGGAGACGCCGGTGGATTCGCCGGGGGATGAGGCGCGGAATGTTGGAGTGCTGCGGACGCTGGCTGCTGGGTGAGAGTTTTTTAGAAAAAAGAATGTGTGACTGCGAACCGTCGGGTGAGGTTGATACTCATAAGCCACCTGTTAGTTACTTATCGGTTCTTGATGAGTAACTTGAGATGAGTAACTTGGCGATGACGCACTCATTGAGAAGAGCTGTTGTCAGGATCTGAGATCCGAAGGAAGCCGGCTTCAATCCCGGGGACGATTGGCTTCTACAAGGGCGATGCAGATTTTCTCTTGACAAAACCATAACCGTACGGTTATGGTTTTGTGCGTGAAGCCGGTCAATGCCAATCACGTGTTCCGTGCCCTCGCCGATCCGACTCGCCGAGCTATTTTCGAACGGCTGACCCGCGACGGCGAGCAGACCGTTCACGCTTTGACCGAGCGCGCGGGTGTGTCTCAGCCAATGGTTTCGAAGCACCTGTCCGCTCTGAAGCGTGCCAGGCTGGTTCGCCATCGCCGCGAAGGGCGCGAGACCCACTACCAGGCCAGGCCGGAAGCTCTCGCTCCACTCGTGAGCTGGATCGGCGACTATGGCGCCTTCTGGCAAAGCAAATTTGATCTCCTCGGAGAGGTTCTTGAAAGGATGGACAAATGACGACAACTGATACTTCTACTCGTTCCGTTATCGTGGAAAAAGAATTTCCTCATCCGCCAGAGAAAGTATGGCGGGCGCTCACTGAGAGCTCTTTGATTGAGCAGTGGTTGATGCGGAATGACTTTCAACCTGTCACGGGGCACGCGTTCACTTTGCGCATGGATCCGGTGCCGAACTGGAACGGTGTCATCGACTGCGAGGTCGTTGCTGTAGAACCCTGCAAGACACTTTCTTACACCTGGGGCACCTTAGGGCTTGGGAGCGTCGTCACATTTACGCTGACACCGACTGATGCGGGTACTCATGTGCGCGTGGTGCAGTCCGGCTTCCGTGCCGATCAAGAGGCCAACTATAAGGGCGCTCAGTACGGTTGGCAGAAGTTCATCGGTGGCCTGGAACGAGTTGTCGCCGGGCTGCAATAGCATCGACATCGAAAGGAGGCTCGACCATGAAAGCAACCATCCCCACACGTTTGATTCTTCGCTGGGTCCACATCATCATCGCGATCCCGATATACGGCTATATTTATAGTCCGTTTGACAAGCTCCCGCTGTACGCTCCGCCCACTCGGTTTGTCTTTTTCCCTCTCATGGTCCTTACGGGATTGTTGATGTGGAAAGGGCATGTCCTTCGACGATTTATTTCGAAAAGGCCGGCCTGACAAGACCTATGGCGGGCAGAAGTTCATCGGTGGTTTGGAACGAGTTGTTGAATGGCTGCAATAACGTCGGCATCGAAAATTTGGTGTCGAAGCTGCGAACTGGCCGTCCAAGGCGCGTAGTCAAAGACGGCAATAACACTTGCGATGTGAAGGAAGGAACGGAATGAAGATCAAATGGACCACTTTGTACGTGAACGATCAGGAAAAAGCACTCCGGTTCTACACCGATGTCCTGGGCTTCCAGAAGAAGGCAGATTTCTCACAGGGCCCGTATCGGTGGCTAACTGTGGCTGCATCGGAGGATCCGGATGGGGTTGAGCTGATTCTCGAGTCCAACACCAATCCGGCGGGGAAGGCCTACCAGGAGGCTCTGTACGGCCAGCAGATGCGGGCGGCTCAGTTTCTGGTGAACGACGTTCAGGCCGAACACGACCGTCTGGCCGCTCAGGGCGTGAGGTTCACAATGCCGGTCACCAAAGTCACTGGGTCGATTATTGCGGTGCTGGATGACACTTGCGGGAATCTGATTCAGCTCTTTCAGCCGGCCTGGTAAGCGACGGGGACGCCCATCGAACGAGAAGCAGCCTCCACTTGCGGAGGTTGCACGCTACGCTGAGCGGTTGTATAGGAAAGGTCCATCCCATGGAATCTGCCGCTGCATTCATCGACGAGAGGATTAAGGAACTTGGCGACTGGCGCGGGAAGACCCTCGCTCATGTTCGTAAGCTCATCCACGAAGCCGACCCCGATATCCGGGAGGAGTGGAAGTTCATGGGAACCCCCGTATGGTCCCATGACGGCATCGTCTGCACAGGAGAAGCGTACAAGCAGGTCGTGAAGTGCACGTTCGCTCGCGGAGCCTCCCTCAGCGACCCGAAGAAGCTCTTCAATTCCAGCCTGCAAGCGAATGTGCGGCGTGCGATCGACATCCGCGAAGGGGAGAAGATCAACGAAGCTGCTTTCAAGCAACTCATCCGCGCCGCGGTGGCGGAAAACTTCGCTGTGCGCGCTGAACGGGCAGCGAGGAAGAAGTAAACCCGGCTCTCAGGCCGCTACCCCGGTTAATGTCGGCTTCTGTAGGCGAAAGGAGACGAGTGTTCAGGTGCCGAAGATTTCTGTGTCGATGAACTGGTTGCGGAACTTGCCTTGTGGGTCGTGTTGGTTGAGCAGGGCTTTGTAGTCGGCCATCCTGGGGTAGAGATGCTGGATGGTTGAGGGTGGGACGGTGTTGAGTTTGGCCCAGTGGGGACGGGCGTTGAAGGGGGCTAGTTTTTCTTCGATAAGTGGGAGGACTCTTTGGACTTCGGGCCACTCGGGTTTCCAGGTGAAGTGGATGGCCAGGGAGGGGCGCTGGTAGGCGGTGCTTAGCCAGAGGTTGTCGGCGGCGATGGTGCGGAGCTCGGTGATGAAGAGGTGCGGTGTTATGCGGTCGCGGAGCTGCTCGACGGCGAGGATGGCTGGGTAGGCGCGGTCGCGGGGGACGAAGTATTCGGTTTGTAGTTCTGCTCCGCTCGAGGGGGTGAAGTTCATGCGGAAGTGAGGGAGGCGCTCGTACCAGGGGCCGGGGATGCCTTGCTGCTCGGTGCAGTTTTCGGCGGAGTGTCCGGCGAGGGGGTGGAGTTTTTGGGTGGCTAGTTTGGCTCCGAAGAAGGTGGGGCTGGCGGGCAGAGGAGAGGCGGTCGCGGGGGAGTCGAGGCGCTTTTTGATCCAGACCTGGGTGGCGCGGTGGTTTTGCCAGTCGGTGAAGAGGCTGACGCTGTAGCCGCTGAGGAAGATCTCGTCGAGGTGGTGCTCAAGGTGGTCGAAGGAGAGATTTTCGTAGACGAACTGCGCGACTTGATAGGTGGGCTGGACATCGAGGGTGATGGCGGTGAGGACGCCGAGGGCGCCGAGGTGGACTGCGGCTCCGGGGAAGATGTCGGGGTTTTGCGCGCGGGTGATGGTGTGGATGGAGCCGTCGTGGATGACGATCTTCATGGCGGAGACGGCGGTGGAGAGGTTGCCGTTGTTGCTGCCGGAGCCGTGGGTGGCGGTGGCGCAGGCTCCTACGACGGAGATGTGCGGGAGAGAGGCGAGGTTGTGGAGGGCGTAGCCGCGGGAGTCGATGTAGGGAGCAAGTTGGCCGTATGTGACGCCGGCTCCGACGGTGACGGTGCGGGATTTTGAATCGAGGTCCATCTGCGTGAGTTGTTTGAGGGAGATCTGGCTTTCGGTGCTGTCGGCTATGCCGTTGAAGGAGTGACGGGCTCCGAGGGCTCGGAGTTTGGGGCTGGTTTTGACGATGTGCTGGACTTCTTCGACGGTGCTGGGCTGGTGGAGATTGTTGGTGTGGAAGGTGTAGTTTCCAGCCCAATTGGTGCGGGGAGTGGGGGACTGCTGCTCGGCTGAGACGAGGCGCGAGAGCAGGGTGCCGGTGACAAAAGAGCCGGAGGTCTTCAGGAACTGTCGCTTGTCCACGTCTCACACTCGATTCTGACTTCCTGGATGTGTGCTTGCAGGTGCGAATCATGTATAGAGGCTCGAAGGTCGCGGATGCAAGTGAGGTGGTGCGCGGTTTTCGGAGCCGGAACGCGGACGGGTACAATCTAAAGAGTATGTCGAAGATCATTTCCAGTGAAAACGGCGGGAAAACCGCAAAGATGAGCGATAGCGTAACCGTGGAATCGAGTCAGCAGCAGCGGTATAACCCAGCGGAGATTGAGCCGAAGTGGCAGGCTCGGTGGGACGCGGATGCGTCGTTATATGCGGCGGAAGGGCATGACTCGGGCAAGCCGAAGTATTACTGCCTGGAGATGTTGCCGTATCCGAGTGGACAGCTGCACATGGGGCATGTGCGGAATTATGCGATTGGCGATGCGCTGGCTCGGCATATGTGGATGCGCGGGTATAACGTGTTGCATCCGATGGGTTGGGATGCGTTCGGATTGCCGGCGGAGAATGCTGCGCTGAAGAACAATACGCCGCCTCGTGAGTGGACGCTCGCGAACATTAAGGCGATGCGGAAGCAGATGCGGCGAATGGGGTTGAGCTACGACTGGTCGACCGAGGTGACGACTTGTCTGCCGGATTATTACCGGTGGAATCAGTGGTTCTTTGTGAAGATGTTCGAAGCCGGGTTGGCTTACCGGAAGAAGAGCAAGGTGAACTGGTGTCCGGATTGCCAGACGGTGCTGGCCAATGAGCAGGTGATTGCCGGACGATGCTGGCGGCACGAGGACACGATTGTCGAGCAGCGGGATTTGACGCAGTGGTTTTTGCGGATTACGAAGTATTCGGATGAACTGCTGGATGGGCTCGACAAGCTGGATGGCTGGCCAGAGAAGGTCCGGACGATGCAGCGGAACTGGATTGGCCGGAGCGAGGGTGCTCTGGTGGACTTCGCTGTGGATGGCGAGGTGAAGGCTCCGGGCTGCGCGAAGATTACGGTGTTCACGACGCGGATCGATACGATCTTTGGGGCGACTTCGGTGCAGTTGGCTCCGGAGCATGCTGTGGCTAAGGCTTTTGCTGTGGAAGATGCTGCGCTGGCTGCGAAGATCGATGGGTTGCTGGCGGAGCAACAGAGGGCTCGCGAGGCTGGTGATGTGGGCGCCATCGAGAAGCATGGTGTGGATACGGGACGGTTCGCGGTGAATCCGTTCAATGGCGAGCGTGTGCCAATTTGGGTGGGGAACTACATTCTTGCTGATTATGGAACGGGCGCGATCATGAGTGTTCCGGCGCATGATGAGCGCGACTTTGAGTTTGCGCAGAAGTATGGGTTGGAGATTCTGCGGGTGATTGCGCCTAAGGCTGGTCGTGAAGAGCCTTCGCTGCCCTATACGGCGGAAGACGATGCTGTGTTGATCGATTCAGGTGAATGGACTGGGTTGGGGTGTGTTGAGGCGCAGCAGAAGATGGCGGCATTTGCCCAGACAAATGGATTTGGTACTGCTACGGTTACATATCGTTTGAAGGACTGGGGTGTGAGCCGTCAGCGTTATTGGGGTACGCCGATCCCGATGGTGTATTGCGAGAATGGACACGCGGGGTTGGAGCCGGGTGGCGTTGTTGCATTGCCTGAGAGCGCGCTGCCGGTGTTGCTGCCAGCGCAGGTGGAGATTACGCAGCAGGGTGGGTCTCCGTTGGGGCGGGTGCCGGAGTTTGTGAATACGACTTGTCCGGTTTGTGGCGGGCCGGCGCGGCGGGAGACGGACACGATGGATACGTTCGTTGACTCGAGCTGGTACTTCTACCGGTATACGGATGCGAAGAATGATGCGGCTCCGTTTGCGAGTGAGAAGGCGAACTATTGGTTTCCAATCGACCAGTACATCGGTGGGGTCGAGCATGCGATTCTGCATTTGATCTACTCACGGTTCTGGACGAAGGTGATGCGCGACCTGGGATTGGTCAAGAATGATGAGCCTGCGGAGCGGTTGTTTACGCAGGGTATGGTGATCAAAGACGGCGCGAAGATGTCGAAGTCTAAGGGCAATGTTGTTTCGCCTGACGATATGATTGCTCGCTATGGAGCGGATGCTACACGGATGTATGCACTGTTTGCTGCTCCTCCGGATCGCGATTTGGAGTGGCAGGAAGAGGGAGTCGCGGGTATCAGCCGGTTTTTGGGGAGGGTGCATCGGCTGGTGACCAAGTATGCGGATGTTGCGCGTACGGCGGGTAAGCGTGAAGGTAATCCTTCGGAGATCGAGCAGAAGGTTTTGCGGAAGCTGCATCAGACGATTGCTAAGATGACGCAGGACTTTAGTGGCCGGTGGCACTTCAATACGTCGATTGCCGCAATTATGACCCTGGTTAAGGAGCTTGTGGATGTGGAGCCTGCGATGGATGCAGGTGAAGTTTCGGCGGCTGCGGTTGCGGAGGTCTTTCGCAATCTGGTGCTGATGCTGGCTCCGTTTGCTCCGTTCTTTGCGGCGGAGATGTGGGAGCAGATTGGTGGCGACGGTGTGGTGTTCCGCACAGCGTGGCCGGTTGCGAATGAAGATCTTGCGCGCGAGGACGAGATTGAGATTCCTGTGCAGGTGAACGGCAAGCTGGTGAATGTGGTGAAGGTGCCGGCTGGTAGTGACGAGGCCACGGTGAAGGCCGCTACGCTGGCTGACGAGAAGGTGAAGGCGCGGGTTGAAGGCAAGACCATAGTGAAGGTGATTGTGGTTCCCGGTAAGCTTGTCAATCTCGTGGTGAAGTAGTGGAGCCATTGCCTCAGGATGATGTGGTTGCCGCCGCGGGTGTAGTGCGGGGGACGCAGTCGTTTGTGCATGTGTTGGCGACGTGCTGGCGGCGACCTTCGCTGACTGCGCTGGAGGTGGCCTGGCGGTGGGCGTTTGGGATTCCTGCGTTGCTGTTGGTGTGGTATGAGGCAATGCGGATTCTTGCGGTGACGCCGGTGGATTTTGCGGCGTTGCAGCGGATGACGGTAATGAATCCGATGGCTTCAGCACAAACACTTGCCCAGACGATGGCGGTGTTGTTGCCTTCGGTGACGCGGGTGGCGGTGTGGCTGGTTCCTTTGCTGCTGGTGGGGTGGGTGGTGGTGTCTTCGCTGGGGCGGACGGTGGTCCTACGGCGGGCCGATGGGCGGTTGCTGGCTCGGCCGGGCACGCTGATGGTGCTGCAGGCGATTCGTGTGGTGGCTCTGGGTGGGAGCTTTGTGGTGTGGTTTCTGTGCGTGCAGTGGGCGGCGAATGTGACGGTGCTGGGGCCGATTGCTGCGGGTGGTGAGGCGAACCTGGTGGGCTACTTTGCGCTGGGGATCGTGGCTACGCTGGGGTTGTTTACGCTGTGGGCTGTCGTGAGCTGGGTGTTGAGTGTGGCTCCGCTGCTGGCGATGCTGCGGGGGTTGGGCGTGGGCGAGAGTCTGGCAGCGGCGTTTCGGTTGGGGCAGCTGAAGGGTAAGCTGGTTGAGATCAATCTGGTGATGGGGATTGTGAAGATTGCGCTGATCGTGCTGGCGATGGTGTTTTCTGCGACTCCTCTGCCGTTTGAGAGCGTGACGACGCCGGAGTTTTTGATGGTTTGGTGGGCGGCGGTGACGGTGCTTTATCTGGTGGCTTCGGATTTCTTCCATGTGGCTCGGTTGGTGGGGTATCTCGAGCTTTGGCGGGCTTATGAAGGCATAACGGTGATCAAAGAGATAAAGGCTGATAAGAGCGATACGGCGAGACTGTAGGTGCGTTAGCGGTTGGGTGTGTCTCTTTTATCTGGTTCTTATCTCTTTGGTCATCGTTACGCTTTGCCGTGAATGGTGGAGGTTCGCGGGGATTTACACTCGTAGTGTGGACACTTCAACGATTGTCATTCTGGATTTTGGGTCGCAGTATACGCAGCTGATTGCTCGGCGTATTCGTGAGTTCAATGTTTTTTCGGTCGTGCTGCCTTGTACGGTTTCGCTGGAACAGGTGCGGGCACTGCAGCCAAAGGGTGTGATTCTTTCGGGTGGGCCTTGCTCGGTCTATGATGCGGATGCTCCGGCGGCGGATCCGGCGGTGCTGGCTATGGGTGTGCCGGTGCTGGGTATCTGCTATGGGTTGCAGTTTGTTGTGCATCATCTGGGGGGGAAGGTGGAGTCGGCTCCGGCGCGGGAGTATGGGCATGCGCAGGTGCGCGTGGTGAGCGAGACGCCGCTGTTTCGTGGCTTGCCGGAGACGATGGATGTCTGGATGTCGCATGGCGATGAGGCGAAGGCTCTGCCTGAGGGGTTTTCGCTGACGGCGAAGACTTCGAATGCCGTGGCGGGGATTGCGAATGAGGCGAGGCGAATATGGGCGGTGCAGTTCCATCCGGAGGTCGCGCATACTCGGCAGGGAATGGAGTTGCTGAAGAACTTCTGCCTGGAGATTTGTGGGGCCAAGCAGGATTGGACGCCGGAACACTTTATCCAGTCGACGGTGGAGCGGGTTCGGGCGCAGGTTGGGGATGGGCATGCTATCTGCGGGTTGAGTGGCGGTGTGGACTCGTCGGTTGCCGCGGTGCTGGTGGCGAAGGCGATTGGGAATCGGCTGACGTGCATCTTTGTGAATAACGGTGTGCTGCGCAAGGATGAGTTTGCGAAGGTGCAGCGGACGATGCGTGAAGGGCTGGGGCTGAACGTCGTTGCGGTGGATGCGAGCGAGCGGTTTCTGACGAAGCTGGCTGGTGTGACCGATCCGGAGCAGAAGCGGAAGGTGATCGGGAACGAGTTCATCGCGGTGTTTGATGATGAGGCCGCGAAGATTTTTGAGGCGGAGAAGTCGGCGGGTGAAGAGGTTGCGTGGCTGGTGCAGGGGACTCTGTATCCGGATGTGATTGAGTCGTCGAGCGTGCACGGACCTTCGCATACGATAAAGAGCCACCACAACGTGGGTGGGTTGCCGGAGAACATGAAGCTGAAGCTGATCGAGCCGCTGCGGGACTTGTTCAAGGATGAGGTTCGGCGGATTGGCCGGGATTTGGGGATGCCGGAGGAGATTCTTGAGCGGCAGCCGTTTCCGGGGCCTGGGTTGGCGGTGCGGATTCTTGGCGAGGTCACGGCGGATCGTGTGGCGCTGTTGCAGGAGGCTGACGAGATTGTTGTTTCGGAGATCAAGGCGGCTGGGCTGTATCGGAAGGTTTGGCAGAGCTTTGCGGTGCTGCTGCCGGTGAAGTCTGTCGGCGTGATGGGCGACCAGCGGACGTATGCGTATACTTGCGCGATTCGTGCGGTGGAGAGCGAGGATGGGATGACGGCGGATTGGGCTCCGCTGCCATATGAGGTACTGCGGACGATCTCGAGCAGGATTGTGAGCGAGGTTCGGGGGATCAATCGAGTTGTATACGACATCACTTCGAAGCCCCCAGGAACGATCGAGTGGGAGTAGGACTAGTGGGGTTCGGGCTTTAGGATGGTGGAGCTGCGCGGAGTTGTCTGGAGGACTAGGCGGGTGTCTTTGGCGAAGGTGACTTCCTTGCCGCGAGCTATGCATCGCCGGTAAATGGAGATGGCGGTGCCGTAGGCTCCAATACCGGTTGCGATCTTTGCGGAGCCTCCGGCGAGGCCGATGATATTGCCGGCGAAGCCGAAGCCGTTGGCGCCGACGAAATTTTTACCCGCCAGACTATCTGTGGTGTCGTCGCGATCCTGATCCAGAGGGCGGGTGGCGAGGAATGCGAGTATGAGTGGGACTACGATCTTGTCCTGAGGCTTGGGTTTGACGTTGCCTTCGGAGTCTATGGCCAGTTGGCCTGAAGAGGCGGAGTCTGCGCCGGTGAGGGCTGCCTGGACGTTTTCGGATTGGCCGCCGGGGAGAACGATCTGTTTGAAGTCGAAGCGGAAAACTCCGGCGCGGGCGAAGGAGCGGGCATGCTTGGCCTGAGTGATGGCGCCGATGATGGTTGCACCCTCGGGTACGGCGACGGTGTGGTCGGGGTTATAGACGGGCTCGGCGACGATGGCGTGGACGATCTGACCCGATTTGGCGGTGGCTGAGGTCAGCTGGTCACTCAGGTAGGCCTGGATGATCCATGTGGGACGGCCGCTCTTTTCGGCTGCGATTGTGGTTACTTGCGGCGGGGGATCTGCTGGTTTCGACGCGGAGGTTGCCATGGGGACTGGCGCCGGTTGTGGTGGGATGGAGAGGGGTTCGGTGGTTTCGACGGTCCAGGCGGTGCCGTTTTCGATGCGCTCGGGGTGGTAGGGGAGTTGGTGATAGACGAACTGCACGAGGCGGTCGGTTTTGCCGGGAGCGGTGAAGACGGCAACCTGTTCGTGGAGGATCTCCATGCCCTGGTCCCATTCCTTATGGATGAATCCGCCTTTGTGGGGTGGAGGGGCGGTGAGGCGAAGGATGGGGGCGCCGTCGGTAGCGGTGCCGGTGGCGATGGGGAGCGCGGTACCGTCGGCGAGGATGATCTGGGTGAAGTGGACGACGGGGATGTGGTAGGGGGTGAAGTCGCCGTTGACGCGGGCGCTGACGCGGCGGGAGTGGTTGGAGCGCAACTCGGTGACGGTGCCGTTGACGATGGTCTTCGCGGGGAGGATGAGTGTGTTGCCGGCGTAGACGGGATAGATGAGCTCGGCGCGGATGGGTTGGCCGGCGTGCATGGGGAGGTGGTTGTCGATCTGGACGGGGAGGGGGGTGCCTGCTGGGAGTGTAGTGGCTGGGGTCTGGCACAGCGCGAGAGGCGAAAGCAGGAGAGACAGGAGAAGCGATGGTTGTGCGCGGCCGCGGGTCATTTGAGTGGATGGTAGCCCCGTTAGATGAAGACAGGCTGAAGGTGCTGCGAAGCTGCGCGAGATGCTCTGCTTGGTGTATCAATCGACAGCTTGTGCTCCCCTTTTGTAAGCCTGTTTGCGCAAAAAAAGCGGAGCCCGAATTTAGGCTCCGCCTCATTTTCTGCTGATATATGGCTTTATCTATTGCAAAAGCAACGGTAAAGCAGGTTCTTAAGCTGCGCTCAACTAGCCGAGTTCGGCGAGGCTGTTGGCTCCGAACTTGAGGTACCAGGGGCTGGCGGATTTGAGGGCGTTGTTGACGTTGTTGATGTTTTCTACGCCGGTGGTCTCGAGCCATTGCTTGAAGGCTGCTGAACCCTTCTGGGCGTAGATGGGGATGCCGTCCTTCCAGGTGGCGCGGCCGCAGAGGACTCCGTTGAACTTGGTGCCGGATTCGCCGGCCAGTTCGAGGGTCTCGATGAAGACGGGGTTGGAGACGCCGGCGGAGAGGTAGATGAAGGGCTTGTGGGTCATGGCCTCGGCGTCGCGGAAGTGCTGGAGGGCCTGGGCGCGGGTGTAGGCCTTTTCGCCCTTGAAGGAGCGGGTGCCTTCGACGTGGGACATTTCGACGGGGACTTCGACCTTGAGGACGTCTACGTTGTAGCGGGCCTTGCCGAACTCGGCCATGGAGCCGGAGACGATCTCTGGCTTCTTTTTGGCGTAGGCTACGGACTTTTCGTCGCCGCCATCGGCGTCGTAGCCGACGAACTCGAGGAAGAAGGGGATGTCGTGGGTGAGGCACTCGTCGCCGATGCGCTCGATCCAGGCGTGCTTGAGGTCGTTGACGGCGGTCTTCTCGAAGGGGGTGTAGTAGAGGAGGATCTTGATGCAGTCGGCACCGGCTTCCTTGAGGCGGCGGACGCTCCAGACGTCGAGGAGGTCGGGGAGGCGGCCGGGGGTGGTGGCGTCGTAGCCGGTCTTCTCGTAGGCGAGGAGGAGGCCCTTGCCGTTGCGGTGCTTAGAGGCGGGGAGGCCGTACTCGGGGTCGAGGAGGATGGCGGAGGCGTGGCGGGTGAGGACCTCGGTGACGAGGGTCTTGAACTCCTCGAGATCGTGGGCGTCGGCGGCGGCTCCGCGCTCCTTGGCGAGGGACTTCTGGAGGGAGCCACGCTGGTCCATAGCGGCGGCGGCGATGACGCCGTGATGGTCGGATACTGCTTTGAGTCCGGCGAGTTTACCTGGGGTCAGCTTCGACATGCTTTGAATCTCCTAAGTTTGTGTCTAGGGGGCCATTTTACACAGCGTTTGTGACGTGTGCATCTTTGGCCGATCTGAGCTGAACAGCTGTAGAGTCTTCACGACAGCATCTCAGGAAACACGCAGGCGCTCGCCGCACTGTGCTGCGTAACCGCAAATGCCGCCCAATGCCGTGACGGCTCGGCATGTTCTTCGTCGGCTACTTGGTTTTTTCCAGAGCTTTGGCACCGTCAAGATGCTTCTGCAGGACCGGCAAGGCCTGCTCCGCATAAGACCTTAGAGCCGGATTCTCAGCGCTTGTTCCTTCCTCTTTGTAGACGGCGATCGCTCTGGTATGTCCAGCGATCATTTCGTGGATATAACGGCGATCAAAAGCGGCACCCTTCAATTTCTGGAAGGGCTCAATCATCGTTTTATCGTGCTCGGCGTCGATCGAGTCCGGCATTTGAAGATTCGCCTGGTGAGCCACATCGTACAACTGGTGAAAGTTGTTCGTGTGGTCGGTGACCAGCATCTGAGCATAATCCTTTACTGCTTGCGAGGATGCTGCGGATGCCGCCAACTGTCCGAGGTTGGCTTCCACCATGTTGGTTTGTGCCGCGAAATCGACAAATTGCTGGTCAGTCATTGCCGGTCCTCTCGCGGCCTTGGCCAGCGCCTGCGTCGAGCAGAGAGCGATGCAACAAACGGCTATAAAAACATGTTTCATGGGTTTTCCTCCCCCAATTCGAAAATCTTCGTGCCAAAAAGTTTAGATGCGGATTCAAGGAAGCGAAGACTCTTTGGCGGTTCGTGGATTTGATCGAGTATCCCGCCTCGGGCTATAGAAGGGATTTCTCGAGTCCGGTGGGGTGTTCGGAGTCTGCCAGTAATGGACCGGCTGCCTGGAGGATGGGCGCGATGAGTTGCAGGATGGGCTGGACGGCCTCCTCGGCGGGCGTGTGGTCGGGGGTGTAGAACCACTGTTTTACGGCTCCGTAGATGGCCCAGGCGGCGGTGGTGGCGATCATCTCGGGGGAGAGCGGCGGGGTTTGGGTGGTGATCGCGGATTCCCTCGATGAGGACGCGGCGGATGGCGGCGACCATGGCGGATTCCATGAGGGGTTCGAACGCGTTGTGGCGGGTGCAGTCGCCGGTGTGGATCTGGGTGAGGTAGTCGCAGGCCGCGAGGATGATGGCACTGGCCGCGGAGGGACAGGTTCCGTCGAAGAGGACGTTGCGCTCGTGGAGGAGCTTGTGGAATCCGCCAGCGACCATGGCTTCGTGGAGGGCGAACTTGTCGTTGTAGTGGTCGTAGAAGGTGGCGCGGTTGACGGTGGCGGTGTCAGTGATGTCCTGGACGGAGATCTCGTCCAAGGCCTTTGTTTTCATGAGGTCGCGGAGGGCTCCCTGGAGGAGTTGGCGGGTGCGGCGGATTCGTGGGTCTTTTACTTCGCAGTCTGAAATCGGCATGGCTTCTCTCTATTAGAGGGTCTTTGGAGAAAAAAGAATCTTTAAACCGACAGGTGTTGTCTTATAAATGCGACAAATGTTGTTTATGCTTCGATCGTCGCCAAAAGGAGATTGAATTATGCCTACTTTACTGCATGTGGACTCAAGTCCGTTAGAAAGTTCTGTCAGCCGCGAGTTAACGCGTGAGTTTGTGAAGACGTGGAAGACCGCGCACCCAGATGGGAAGGTGGTCGGCCGTGATTTGGCCAAATTTGCGCCGAAGCCAGTGGATGCTACGTGGATCGGTGCAGCGTATACGCCGGAGGGTGGTCGGACGGTCGAGCAGAAAGAGACGCTGGCGCTGTCAGATGAGTTGATCGGGGAGTTGCTGACGGCTGATGAGTATGTGTTTGGTGTGGCGATGCATAACTTCTCGATTCCTTCGGTACTGAAGCTTTGGATTGATCAGATAGCTCGGAGTGGGAAGACATTTGCTTATGGCGAGGGCGGTGTGCAGGGTCTGTTGCAGGGGAAGAAAGCTACGGTGCTGATGGCCAGCGGCGGCGTGTATGAGCTGGGGACTCCGTCGGGCGCGTTGAACTTTGTCGAGCCTTATCTGCGGGCGGTGCTCGGGTTTATTGGCGTGAAGGATGTGAAGTTCGTCACTGCCGGTGGTGTGGCGCAGATCATGATGGGCGCTGTGGATCGTGAGGCATTTTTGAAGCCTACGCTGGAGCAGGTTCGGGCGGTGGCGGCGTAACGAGGCGGGTCTTTCGTGGTGCGGCGAGATTCCCTCAGTGGCTAAAGCCACATTGAAGAGGTTGATTTTATGGCGGGACTAAAGTCCCGCCCCTTCAAAGCAAGAACTTCCAAAGCTCTGTTGATGGTCGCAACAATTTGTAAGAAAGGGAAAGCTATGAAGATCGTGACTTTGGTTGCACGTATTTTGCTTGGGCTGCTGTTTCTCGTGTTCGGGTTGAACGGGTTTCTCCACTTTATCCCGATGCAGCCTCCGACTGGGCTGGCTGGACAGTATATGGGTGCGCTGTTTCTATCGCACTATCTGGTGGTTGTGTTCGCACTGGAGGCGGTTGGCGGACTGCTGTTACTGATCAATCGCTATGTTCCGCTGGCTCTGGTGCTACTGGGGCCGGTGATCGTGAATATTGTGCTGTTCCATGCGTGTCTGGCGCCGGCAGGGTTACCGATGGCTCTGTTCGCTACGGTTCTCTGGCTGGTCGTTTTCGTCGGAGTGCGTGGGGCTTTCGCTGGCTTGCTGGTGCAGAAGGCTGCGTAACTACATGAGGGGGCGGCCTTCGATGCCGAGGTCGACGTGAAAGAGCGCGTCGCGGGTGGCGAGGGCTGCGCAGCCGTCTTCGAGGAAGGCCAGGCCTACGAGGTTGTGGCCTGAGACGGCGAGGGTGGCTTTGCGGTCGGGCGTGATGCGGACGATGCCGCGCTGGCCGTGGAGGCTGGCGGCTACGTAGAGGTTGTCGTCGATGTCGAAGGCGAGGCCCTGAGCGCGGCCGAGGCCTTGATAGAAGACTGTGGTGTTGCCGTCGCGGTCGATGGCGTGGATGGCCTGGTTGCTGGAGGTGGTGGGGCCGGCGACGAAGAGGGTTCCGGCGTCGTTGAAGGCGAGGTGGTAGGCGGCGATGCTGGGCTCGAGGGTGGCGAAGACGAAGATCTCGCGACTGGGGTTGATCTTGAAGATGGTGCCGGAGCGGTCGCCGACGAAGAGGCTGCCGTCGCGGTCGAAGGCGATGCCGGTGGCGATGCCCATGCCTTCGGCGTAGGTGGAGATGGCTCCCTCGGGGGAGATGCGGTAGACGGTGCCTTCGGCGCGGGAGCTGGCGTAGAGGTAGCCCTCGGGGTCGAAGGCGAGGCCGGTGGGGTTCATCAAGTCGCGGACGAAGGGTGTGATCTGGAAGTCGCGCTGGATTTTGAAGATGGAGACGGGTGTGGCCTGGCCGCGGGAGCCGGAGAGAGTGGCGAAGACGTTGCCGTCGGCGTCTACGGCGGGGTTGGCTACGGGATGGAGATTTTCGGCCATGGGGACGGCTACGCGGAGATGCAGGGGATTGGAGGCGGCTCCGTTGCGGTGGAGGATGAGGTCGCCGGAGATGGAGCCCTCGGGGATGCGGACAGCGGCGCGGGTGGGGCGAGATAGGGTGACGGGAGCGAAGGTGTCGCCGATGGTGGCGTGGGGAAGGTGGCGGGTGTGCGGGTCGAGATGGGTGCCGTGGATCTCGACCTCTCCGCCGGGCATGGCTGCGGCGGGGATGAGGTGGTCGAGATGGGGTGCGTCGGCGGGCGTGGGGTGGAAGAGACTCATTTGTGAATTTAGGGTATGCGTTGTGCAGGTGGTGTGCAAATACAAAGGCGTAACGATGATAAAGGCGATAAAAGCTGATAAGAACAAAGGGCCAAGGCGGATAGAAGCTAAAACTAAAAGAAGAGGTGGGCCAGTTGGGCGAAGATGAGAGCGAGGATGCCGGCGGCTACGTCGTCGAGCATGATGCCGGTGCCTTCGGGGAGGCGTTCGAGCTGGCGGACGGGTGGGGGCTTGAGAATGTCGAAGGCTCGGAAAAGCAGAAGGGAGAGCGCGGCGTGACGCCAGTCGGCGGGGATGGCAATGAGGGCGATGAGCTGGCCGGCGGCTTCGTCGATGACTACGTGGCCGGGGTCTTTGCGGTTGGATTCGCGCGCTACGATGGTCGCGGCTGGGATGCCTATCAGGGTGACGGCTAGTGCGGCTATCGCTGTACCGATGGCTTGGGCGAGAGGCGATGGGTGGAAGAGATGGATGCTGCCGAACCAGAGGAGGAGCGCGGCTATCGAGCCGTAGGTTCCGGGGCCGGGTTTTAGTAGGCCGGCGCCGAAGAAGGTTCCGAGAGTCCAGGCCCAGAGGGTTTTCTTTTCTGCAGGGGGATGAAGCTGAATGGTGGAGTTAGCCATGAGGTCGTCGGCTTTCAGTGTAATCGGTAATACTCCCCCATCCGTACCGAAGTGTGTCAAAGTCTTCGATTCAGGTGAGTTAGGTCCGGACTTCGTTGTTGTGTAGGTGGACTTTTGGGGCAAAGTCTTACATCGATTGAGCTTATCGTTGCATGGGACAGGCTTTGTTTTCAGTCCTCATCTTCCGAACCCGAGCGTTTGTGGGTTTGGGAGCGGGCTAGTTCTTCGAGGAGGTCAGGGTCCTGGATGGGGGTGGAGATTTTGTAGTCTCCTGAGGCCCACTTGCCGAGGTCGATGCGGCGGCAGCGGTCGCTGCAGAAGGGGAAGTCTTCGTTCCTTTCGAGGACCAGGGTCCGGCAGGTGGGGCAGCGGAGAGCTTTGGGTTTCGACGCTTTCGGCATAATGCTTAGTTTAACTCTTCCCGAGCACGTGCGGCGCACAGGGAACTTACACGGATGAGTTATCAGCGAGCGCGTGCATCAAAAGGGGTGCGAGGTGTCTATGGGTGCGAAATGGACCTTCTGCAAAACGAATTATGCGATGTGGGGCATCGGTCTTGTGCTTGTGTCGCTCTCGGCTTTGGCGGATGCATCGAAGGCAACGCCGAGGAGTCGCGCAGTATCGGAGTTAGTGCCGCTTCAGGCGGGCATTACGCTGCCTGTGCAGATGGGGCGAACGCTTCGCGCGGGAAAGGTGAAGCCGGGAACTGTATTCGTTGTTGAGACGACGCAGCGGGTTCCGGTTTCCGAAACCACCTACCTCAATCGGGGAGCGAAGATTCGCGGCGAAGTGGTGGCGTCCGATGCCGGGGATGGAACGGCGGCTCATCCGTCTACGCTTGCGATCCGGTTCACGGAATTGAGATACCGGGGGCAGACGGTCCCGGTGGAGACACGGGCGATTGCGGTGGCTAATCTTATCGAGGTCGGCTATACGTTTCTGCCAACGACGGGCGGGGCTGACCGTGGCAATGCCAGTGAGGCGAGTTGGACGACGAGGCAGGTCGGCGGAGACGAGGTCTGTCGGTCGGGCTGGGTTGGCGATGTCGACGATACCGTGATGAACAAGGTTGGCTATGCCGACTACTACGGCGTGTACAGTCTGCCGGTGAAGTTACAGGGGTCCGATGTGATGGTTCCGCGGGCGATGGGTGTGTTCTCGACGACGGCCGAGGGGCTTTACGGATATGACTCAAGGGCTCAACTGGAGTCGGCGGGCGGATTGATTACGATTACAAATCCGAAGAAGCGTTCTGTCATCCGGGGTGGCGATGATTTGCTGCTTGAGGTTGTTGCGGATCAGTGACGTGATGGAGTGGTTTACACGAGGATGCGGGCTACCCTTTGCCGAGATACCATCGTTGCCAAATTTTGTCCGTAGTAGAACGACACTACTTTACAGTTGTCGTGAGGTGTTTCTTGAATCGCTTCCGTCATCTAGTGTTGCCGCTGATAGCCACTACAGTTGCCTTTTCGTCCACCTCACTGCAGGCTCAGACAAAGTCTGCTCCTGAGCCGTGTCATTCAACAGTGACAGGGAAACTGGATATTGTTCCCCTTACGAGCAAGATCTATGGGAATGAGAGAAACCTGCGAATATGGCTGCCTCCTGGATACAACGACGCTGAGAATGCGAAGGTTACTTATCCAGTGCTGTACATGTTCGATGGGACCTGGCTTTTTGATCGATGCACAGCGCCCGGCACGCAGGGCGAATGGAAAGTAGATGAGACGCTCACGGAACTGATCGCCAAGCACGAAGTGGAGCCGATAATTATTGTCGGGATCGACAGCAATAGTCATCGTAATGAGGAGTATGCGCCCTACGGGAATCCACTTTTCTTTGGAGAACCCAAGGTCTTCCAGGGAGCACGCGTTCCCGAGTTCTTGACGGAGGATGTGCTGCCGTATGTGGCGGCGCACTATCGCGTGGAGAAAGGACGGGAGCATACGGGTGTCGGCGGCTCTTCCCTCGGCGGAGTGGCTGCGTTGATGGCGCTTATCAAACGGCCCGATGTTTTCGGGATAGGTCTGTTAGAAAGCACATCGATGCAATATGGGAACGGTCAATTGTTACGCGATGTCACTCCGGTAGTGATGGGACCGGTACGGGTTTCGATTGGGGTGGGGACCGAGGAACTCGGAGCGGACGCGAAGATGCTCGGGGTGCCGAACTTTGATACGGCATTCGTCGCACTCAACCAGTCACTCGCTGACAATTTCAAGGCGGCTATGGCCAATCATCCTGAGGTATTGTTTACCGTGCAACCACATGCAAATCATGGTGCCGCGGCTTGGAGCGCACGATTTCCGGCAGCGATCAAATTTCTGTATCCACCCGTTGTCCGTCGAGCCGAATGAGGATTTATTCCAAAATGCGAGCGACTACATCGTAGTCGTGGGACTCGGTGATTTCGGCGCGGTAGAAGGTTCCAGGGACGAGGGTTTCGTGGGGGCCGAAGTCGTTGATGAAGACTTTGCCGTCGATCTCGGGGGCGTGGAGGGAGGTACGGCCCTCCCAGAGAAGTTCGGTCTCTTCGGATTCGCCTTCGACGAGGAGGTCGATCTCGCGGCCTACCCAGGCAGCTTTGGCTTTGGTGCTGATCTTTTGCTGGAGCTTCATCAGCTTGCGGCGGCGGGCCTGAATGGTGCGGTTGGGGACCTTTGTTTCGTCGGGCAGATCAAAGGCCTTGGCGCCCTCTTCGTCGGAGTAGGTGAAGACGCCTAGCCAGTCGATTTTGGCGGCGGTGATGAAGGCTTCCAGCTCTTTGTAGTCGGCTTCGGATTCGCCGGGGAAGCCTACTATGAAGCTGGTGCGGATGACGATGCCGGGGACGATGCGGCGGGCCTTCTCGATGAGGTCGAGAAAGATCTGGGCGTTGCCTCCGCGCTTCATTGTTTTGAGGACTGAAGCTGAGGCGTGCTGGAGGGGGACGTCGAGATACTTGGCAATGTTGTCGTGGCGCGCCATGGTCTCGAGCAGGTTCGTCGTGACTTTGTTGGGGTAGGTGTAGAGGAAGCGCAGCCAGCGGAGGCCGGGAAGGACGGCGAGGGCGTCGAGGAGCGTGGCGAGGCCGTCGGTGAAGCCGAGGTCTTCGCCGTAGCAGGTGGTGTCCTGGCCGATGAGGGTGATCTCGCGGACGCCCTGGGTGATGAGGTTTTCGGCCTCGGCGATGATGGACGACATGCGGCGCGAACGGAACTTGCCGCGAAGCTGCGGGATGATGCAGAAGCTGCAGGGGTGGTCGCAGCCTTCGGCGATTTTGATGTAGGCGCTGGCGCGGGGGGTGGTGAGAATGCGCGGTGTCGCGTCGGTGTAGAGGTATTCGGGGAGGGCAGCGGTGGCTCCGTCCCAGGCGGCGCGGGAGAAGCGGCCTTGTTGCTGGCGGAGGTCGCCTTCGGGCCGGGATTTTGTGCCGGCGTTGGGGATGTGGGCGATGTGATCGCCGGTGTGGGCGAGAGGTTCGTCGCCGTGGGTGGTGCCGGTCTCGGCTAAGGATTGCACGATTCTGAGTTGCGGGGCGATCTCGCGGTCGTGCTCGGGATCGGCCAGCGGACGGGAATGCTGGTTTACGGCGCTGGGGGCGCGGTCGATGAGCTGGGCTACTTCGGCGTCTGTCTGGGCTTTGCCGATGGCGTGGGTGTGGATGGTGGTCGCCGGTGTGCCTTGCGGCAGGATGGTGAAGGGGGAGTCTTGTGGTGCGGGTTGTGGAGTGAGGCCGGCGGCAGTGAGGATGGCTTCGAGCTCGCCGGTGCCTACGACTGCGTCTACTTCGGGGATGTTTTTCTGGATCTCGTCGCGGTAACGCTCGACCAGGCAGCCGGCTACGATGAGTCGCTGGGCTTTGCCGCCGTTCTGCTGCTTGTGCTGGACCATCTCGAGGATAGTGTTGACGGACTCCTGCTTGGCGGAGTCGATGAAGCTGCAGGTGTTGACGACGAGGATTTCGGCGTCTTCGGCGTTGGGGGTGAGCTGGCCGCCGGCGTGGTGGAGGAGGCCCATCATGACCTCGGAGTCGACGAGGTTTTTGGGGCAACCTAGGGAGACGAAGCCTATTTTGGGTCTTGATTGCTGGGCTTCGGGCAGGGGTGCGGCTTCGTTCTGGGTGGGGGGAGTCACGAACTCTTATTTTATCAAGGTTAATGGGGCTTCGATTGCTTCGGCTTGTAGCGTGGAGGGTTTGGCTGTAGAAGATTCTTCATGGTGCTTCAAATTGCTGCAGAGGTTGATCTTCACGAGATCGTCGATCTGGCGAATCGGGCTTATCGGGGAACGGGGGCTTCGGTGGGGTGGACCGTTGAGACTGACTTCATTGAAGGGGAACGCACGAGTGTGTCGCGGCTTCGCGAGGAGTTGGCCGCGCATCCTGACGCGTTTTTGCTGACTTGGCGCAGTGAGCACGATGGGTCGTTGCTGGGGTCAGTCTGGCTCGAGCCGCTGGACAATGCTGTCTGGTATTTGGGATTGCTCAATGTTCGGCCTGAGCTGCAGGGGAGGCAGTTGGGGCGTCAGCTGCTTGCGGCGGCTGAAGGGGTTGCGAAGGAGGGCGGGGCGCGGCGGATTCGGATGTCCGTGCTCAATGTTCGGGACACGCTGATTGCCTGGTATGAACGTCGTGGATATGTCCTGACGGGGGAGACGAAGCCGTTTCCTTACGGTGATGAGCGGTTTGGGAAGCCGCTGCGGGATGATCTTGGCTTCGTGATGTTGGAGAAGCCCATCTGATTGTGGCTTATTCGCCGAGCATGATGCGCTGGATGCGGTGGGCGCGGCCGGTGGCTCCGTCGCAGGAGATGAGGGCGGCGCACATTTTTGGATTGCCCTTGGCGGGCTCGAACTTGCCGGGCATTCCGGTGAGGAACCGGTTGAGGACGAGCTCGGTTTCGACGCCGATCACGGAGTCGTAGGGGCCGGACATGCCTACGTCGGTCTGGTAGGCTGTGCCGCCGGGGAGGACGCGCTCGTCGGCGGTGGGGATGTGGGTGTGGGTGCCGAGCAGGGCGGTGAGGCGGCCGTCGAGATACCAGCCGAGGGCGACTTTTTCGCTGGTGGCTTCGCCGTGGAGATCCATGAGGATGACCTTGGCGCCGGATTCGCGGGCGATCTGGCCGAGGAGTTCGTCGGCTTTGCGGAAGGGGTCGTCGCAGGAGGACATGAAGACGCGGCACTGGAGGTTGATGACTGCGTAGGGTTGGCCGGTGGGGAGTTCGCCCTGGTAGAGGCCGAAGCCAGGGGTGCCGGCGGCGTAGTTGGCGGGGCGGAGGATGCGGCGTCCGCGCTCGTGGGAGTTGGCGGGGACGGTCATGTATTCGAAGATTTCGCGCTTGTCCCAGATGTGGTTGCCGGTGGTGATGACGTGGGCTCCGAGGTCGAAGAGCTCTTCGGCGATGGAGGGGGTGATGCCGAAGCCTCCGGCGGCGTTCTCGCCGTTGATGACGAGGAGGTCGACGGCGTTGGTTTCCATGACGTGGGGGAGGTGTTCGCGGACGATGTGGCGGCCGGCGGAGCCAAAGACATCGCCGACGAAAAGGATGTTCACTGGGTGATTTTACATGGTCGGGCGAGGCTGAGCGACCACGGATAGGCGCGGATTTATCTGGAGGAAAGACGGGTTAGTGGCTGGGTTTGTGTGGTAGCTTTTTGTGCATGGCACAGAGCGAGCGGTTTCAGTTGAGTGTGCGGGTGCTGGCTGTTCTGGCGAGTGAGCCGGATACGATGCACACGTCGGCGGCGATTGCGGAGACACTGGGCGAGAGCGCGGTGATGGTGCGGCGGATGTTTCTGCTGCTCCATAAGGCCGGGCTGATCGTGCAGCGGAAAGGGCCGCACGGCGGGGCGAAGCTGAAGGTTCCGGCTAAGCAGATCGGGCTGGGGGATTTGTTTGAGGCTACGGCGGGGGATTGGTTTTCGATTGAGGATAAGGCTGTTGCGGGGTGGATCAAGAAGGTGAAGGGGGATGCGGTGGCGGCGATGAATGAGCACTCGCTGGCGGGGGTGGTGAAGCGGATGAAAAAAGGAAAGTAGCGGAATTTTTGGAAGATTTTTTTGACCCCGGAGATTGCTCCGGGGTTTGCTGTTTTTGGTGCACTGGCGTGGTGTTTTGGTGGTTAGCTGGTGGTGAAAAGTGTGGGAAGTGTGGTTTGCGGATGGTTCGTTTTTGGCGGATGAGGAACAGAAATGGGTTATTGAAACGCTGCGGCGTTTTCTGTGAGCCATTGATTCAATTTGATTGGCTTTCGTCCCAGGATGTGTTCGACGGTATCGGTGACGGCAGCGAGACGGCCTTCGCGAATAGCTCGCCATAGCGAAACATGGGCTTCGGTCTCCTCGGTTGATGCGCTGATGACTGAGTAGCGCTGGCGTGCCTCTTCGTCTGGGATTGGTTGAAAGGTGAGTTGCTTTCCGATGGCGGTGGCGATTGTGGCTGTTACTTCGGCGAAGCTGAGGGCTTCCGGGCCAGTGATCAGTAACGATTGTCCAATGTAGTTGCGTGTCGTGAGAGCCTCTGTGGCGACGGCGGCGATATCGTCGGAGTGAATGAAGGCTCTTTTGCCATCGCCGGTGGATGAGCGAACGAGTCCTTCTTTTTTGATGGAATTGGCCCATGCGAGCAGGTTCGACATGAAGCCGGTTGGCTGCACGAAGGTGAAGGGTATGCCGCTCGTGCGGATTGCTGCTTCGCCTCGCTCGTGCCAGGCGCCGATGGCGAGTCCTTGCTGGACGTCCATGGAGGAGAGTTTGACCAGATGGCGAACGCCTGCGGCTTTGGCGATGTTTGCTGCGAGTTCGTCTCGCACTGGGATCTCGGGGCCACTGTTGACGAGAAAGAGCACGTCGATACCTTTGAGTGCTGTCCTCAGGGCTTCCGCGTTGGCGAGATCGCCAAGACATATATCGACGCGATCGCGGAAGCGGGACTGTGCCTTGTTTGCATCGCGGACGAAGACTCGCGGGCGGTTACCGCGTTGAATGAGAAGGTCGACTACTTTGGATCCGACGTCTCCTGTTGCACCTGTAATGAGATAGGTCATCTCATCTCCTCTGATGTGAATTGGCATGATCGAAGATCTAAATGTGTAGGTTTGCTCATATATCTTCATATAGGCTAGGAGAGATTTCGTGGCTTGTCTACTCGCTTATATTACTTTGCGTATCCTGAGCAAATCCAAAAGGATAGATGGCAATGTAGACGATTACTCACATTTTATTTATGCTGATGCGGATGGGATCGAAGGGGACGAAAAGTTCAGGCCGCCGCAAGCCTACGCAGCGTCGTGCCCGTCAGACGGTCGACGCGATACTCGACGCAGTGGTGAGAGTGCTGAAGCGAGAGGGCTTTGGTGCGGTTACGACTAATCGTGTGGCCGAGGTTGCTGGGGTAAGCATTGGCTCGGTATATCAGTATTTTCCGGACAAGGGAGCGATCTTTGTTGCGTTGCATCAGCGCCATATCGAGGAGATTGATCGCGTAGTTCAGGTCACGCTTGTCGAACATGCTGCTTCATCTCTCGATGTTTTGATGACTGCCATGATCGAGGCGATGATTGAGGCTCATAGGAGTGATCCAGAGCTTTATGAGTTGCTGTTTACGGAGGTCCCGCATAGGGCGGACGGGACGCGAGACTTTTCTGTGCGTCTGCATGGCGCCTTCCGGCTTGCGATTTCGGCGAGAGCACATGAGCTGAAGAAGGGCGTGGATATCGACAGGCTTGTGTTCGTCGTTACGCACATGGTGGAGTCGCTTACGCATGGGGCGTTGTTTCGACGGCCGCCGGGACTGTCGTTGGAGGATGCGAAGGCGGAGGCTGTGCGTGCTGTACTGGCTTATCTGCACTCATGAAAACGTGAGAAGCGTGATAGCCCATTCCTACGATGGGCCGCATGAATGGGCTATCACGGTTTATTACTTTTGTGGTTCGACTTTGGTTAGTTGGGTCGCGACAGAAACCCAGCGGCCGTCGCGGTTTACCCAGACGTCTAGCCAGTTGTAGGTTCCGCTGCTTTCTTTGCCTTCGTAAGAACTGATTTCGTCGTCGAAGGCTTGCACGAAGGCTACGTTGCCGAGTACGCGGACGTGAAGGTCGTGGAGTTTGAAGCTGGTGACGACGAGTTTTCCGGACTTTACATCGTTGATGAATCCGGCTTTGGTGCCCATCGATCCGCTTTTATCTTGTATGGTCCAGTCGTCCCCTACGAGGGCCGACAGGGTGGCGATGTCTTTGTGGATCATTGCCCGTCCGAGGTCGGCTTCAAAGCCGGCGATCTTCGTTTCAGCTGCGGGCGCGTTTTCGGTCGCGGGCGCTTCTTTTGCGATTGCGGTGCAAGTCAGAAGAAGGCTTGCGGCGAGTATCGATAGTGATCGTTTCATCGTTATCCCTTCCTTTCGTGACAGCTTTGGGGCCCGGGTTCATTCACTTTTGTGCTGTTGCTGGTAGTACCGGCGTGCTTTTGCTCTGTTGCCGCAATCTTTCATGTCGCACCAACGGCGGCGTCTTCCGCGGCTTTCATCGAGGAAGAGCCAACCGCATAGTCCGCCTTCGCAGATTCCGATGCGGGAGGAGCGCGGAGAGCAGAAGAGGGAGAGCGCTTCGCTGGCGAGGATGGCGAGGAGTTGCTCGGAGGCATGCGACGGATCGGGCCTCCAGCGCAGGCCGTCCTGGGTGATGTTTACAGTCGGTTTAGGGATGGCGGCGTGCTCGCGGATGGTGAGGAGTTTGCGCCTGGGGATGGAGTCGCCACGGGAGATTGCCAGACCGACGCGGTAGATCGCTTCGCGAAGCTGCACGATCTTGTTGATCGGCGAAGGATGGCGCAGGAGTTCAGGGTAGGTTTCAGGCGCGATGAGTCCGCCCTGGGTTGCCCAGCGGAGAAATGACTCCCAGTTGACAAGCATTTCATCGGGTTGGCCGGTGAGGTGTTCGCCTGCCGTGTTGCAGAAGTCGAGCGCGAGGTGGCCGCTGATGCGGGAGGCGATCGGCTTCGCGAGGGCGGCTCTTACGGCGGTTTCGGACTGGCGATTGCGCATGGCTTGGGTCCGGCTACGTTGTCAGGATCTATTAATACCATATAACCGGTTAGATAGTGTTAAATTTTTCTTTAAGGTTAGACGCGCTCAGGATGGGGCACCCGGGTCGTGAGTGCTAAAATTCGCGCAGAAAAGAGGCCATTGAATGCGCCAGATGAATCGTAGGAATTGTTATGTAGCCGGGTTCTTGCTTCTTTGTGCGGCCTTGAACGTGGGACGGCCTGCGCAGGCGCAGAACAACTCCCCGCAGAACAAGTTGTCGGTTCATTGGGAAGAGCTTACGGCTGGAGATTTTCAACAGGCCATCCAGCGGTCACAGGGCACGTGCCTTTTGCCGTTCGGCATTCTGGAGAAGCATGGACCACATATGCCGATTGGTACCGATCTCATCAATGTCCGTTACGCGGCGCTACATGCGGCTGAACAGCAGTATGCCGTGGTTTTTCCGGAGTATTACTTTGGGCAAATTTCAGAGGCGCGTCATGAGCCCGGGACCGTCGCCTACAGTCGCGATCTGCAGTTGGCATTGCTTCAGGCGACTACGGACGAGATGGCTCGCAATGGCTGTAAGAAGATCCTGATCGTCAACGGCCACGGTGGGAATGACAGCTTGCTGCCCTACTTTGCCCAGTCGCAGTTGGATAAGCCGCACGATTTCGTGGTCTATCTTTTCGGCGAGCGTACGCCGAGGTCGGGCGGTCCCCAGAAGAAAACAACCGTCGACGCGCACGCGGGCGAAAGTGAGACATCCAAGATGATGGTTGTTCGTCCGGATCTTCTGCGTCAGGATCGTGCCGCGAGCGAATCGGGTGCCGATCAGCATCGCGTGAATCTGCCGGAGGGTGTTTACACGGGCATCTGGTGGTATGCACGTTTTCCTGATCATTATGCTGGTGATGGCTCCGCCGCGACCCGTGAGTTGGGTGAGTATCAGATGAATTGGTGGATTGATTCGGTTAGTAAAGCCATCGTTGCCATCAAGGCTGATGATGTGAGCCTCAAGCTTCAGAACGAATTTTATGAAAAGAGCGCCCACCCTCTAGATACGCACCAGTAATGGAAATTGCCCACTCACGCGATAAGACCGCATGAATGGGCACCCAGATTCGTGCCAGAAACCCCCAACCTTCGCGCGATCAGGATGGGGCACCCGGCGTTTTTTGTTGGGTGCAAGCGGGGAAGCGATAGTAATATGTCGGCCTTAGAGACTTTAGAGGAGAACTGTGGGTCAAACCTTTTACTTGTATTTAGCCGTCACGCTATCTATCCTCGCCGCATTTATCTCCGCGATTATATGGTTAGCGGGTGCGATCGGTACTGTCGGCACAGCAGCTGTCGCGAGCGGTGCTCACCCAAGAGCCCAAGACATGTTCAGCACGATGATGGTACAGATTGCCAGCATATCGGTGGTTGGCCTGATTATCTTGGCGACAGCTATTCTCGCTTTTACTGGCAAACTGAACGAAGGTGCCATAGGCATACTAAGCGGAGTCGCGGGATACGTTTTAGGTGGAGGCGTATCGAAGGATAGCCTGATACGCAAGAATAGCCAACCCAACAGCGATAATCGAGACGGCGCAGCGAAACAACGGTAGCGATAAGCTACTCGGCGGATTCTCCGTGGGGTTGGTTTTGTTTGGCGGCGACTTGTTCGTTGCTCTTCTGGATGGGGCGCATGAGGGGGAAGAGGATGACGTCGCGGATGGAGCGGGAGTTGGTGAGGAGCATGGTGAGGCGGTCGATGCCTATGCCTTCGCCTGCGGTGGGGGGCAGGCCGTAGCCGAGGGCTCGGACGTAGTCTTCGTCCATCTGGTGGGCTTCGTCGTCGCCCTTTTCCTTCTGGTCGAGCTGGTCGAGGAAGCGCTGGCGCTGGTCGTCGGGGTCGTTTAGCTCGCTGAAGGCGTTGCCTACTTCGAAGCCGCCTATGTAGAACTCGAAGCGCTCGACCCAGTCGGGTTCGTCGGGCTTCTTCTTGGAGAGGGGGCTTACGGCTAAGGGGAAGTCGTAGACGATTGTGGGTTGGATGAGGATGGGGCTCGGCTAGAAGTTCGAAAGATTCGGCAGATGTGTTTACCGTGGGGTTCGTCCAGCTGTCGATTTTGTGAAATCGGGCAGATCGACAACAAAATTCGAAGCGTCGGCAATCCTCTGTCATTAGTCGCAGACCTGGCGTAACCTTCCATGATGCGCGAACGTACGTTCCTTCATCCACCGACGAATGCCGTCGCAATCTGCGAAATCTTCGATCGTTCGGTTGCGGAGCCATAGTTCATTAGGCCAGAACTCGATGATGGCTTCGCGCATGGAGAGCTTCGTCCACTTGCTTAGGTCGATCTCGTTGCCGTTGAAGTGGGTGATGGTGGTGCCGTTGACCTGGCGGGCTACGTCGATGATGAGCTCTTCGGTGAGGCGCATGAGGTCGTGGTAGTTGGCGTAGGCCTGGTAGAACTCGAGCATGGTGAACTCGGGGTTGTGCCGGGTGCTGACGCCTTCGTTGCGGAAGTTGCGGTTGATCTCGTAGACGCGGTCGAGGCCTCCGACGACGAGGCGCTTGAGGTAGAGCTCGGGGGCGATGCGGAGGAAGAGGTCGATGTCGAGCTCGTTGTGGTGGGTGGTGAAGGGGCGGGCGGCGGCTCCTCCGGCGATCTGCTGCATCATGGGGGTTTCGACTTCGAGGTAGCCTCGGCCGTCGAAGAAGGCGCGGATGGCGCGGAGGATGGCGGCTCGCTTGACGAAGACCTCGCGGACGTTGCGGGTCTCGGGCTCGGTGGCTGAATCATCCGTGGCCGAAAGGGGGCTGGCTGTTGTGGTGGGATTGAGACCTTCGGGGTCTTTCGACTCCGCGCTTTGCCCCGTTCGGACGACGCTCAGGGTATTATGCGGCTTCATTTGTGACGGTTTCGTTAGCAGTGCGGTGGCTTCGGCTGTTTCGGTGGGCGGGGGTTGGGGCGTGGCGGGCTTTAGGGTGCCTACGTTCATGAAGAGGTCGACGTAGCGCTGGCGGTAGCGGAGTTCGGTGTCGGCGAGGCCGTGGAACTTGTCGGGCAGGGCCAGGAGGGCCTTGGCGAGGAAGGTGAGCTTGCTGACGTGGATGGTCAGCTCGCCGGTGCGGGTGCGGAAGGGGTAGCCGCGGACGCCTATGTGATCGCCCAGGTCGAGGAGCTTGTAGAGGGCGAAGGCGTTTTCGCCGACGTCGTCCTTGCGGACGTAGATCTGCATGCGCTGGCCGGCCTGCTGGAGTTGGGCGAATCCAGCTTTGCCCTGGACGCGGATGGCCATGATGCGTCCGGCGATGCGGATGTCGATGGGGGCGGCGGCTGACTGGAGCTGTTCGGCGGTCAGTTCTCCGTATGCGGCGCGGACCTCGGGGATGGTGTGGGTGGTGGAGTAGGAGTTGGGGTAGGTGGCCTGGGCCTCGTTGAGGCCGGCTTCCTGTCCGAGGGCTGCGATCTGTTTTAACTTGTCGCGGCGGAGGGCGTAGAGGTTTTGCTCAAACTCGGACTCGAACACGGGTTTTCCTTTTTGGGGCTGATGTCGTTGAGGTTAAGTATAGCGAGGGAGGGCTGGGTGCGGGCGACCGCGGATCTTCGCGGATGGACGCGGATGAAAAGCGAAGAACAAACAATGGCAAAGGCGAAATGCGGGGGTTCTTCGCCTTCGGCTCAGAATGACAGGCAACGGCAAGGACAAAGGCAACGACAACGGCAACGACAACGACAACGAGCAACAACAGTAGAAGCAGATCCCCTTCGGGGATGACAAGCAAGAAAGGCAGCCAAAGCAGTGCTTTGACACCGGCATGTACTCTTCGCGTGATGTAATGGTTGGGTTATGGCGGATGATGGAGCGGAGAACGGGAAGGGGTCTGGCGGGAAGGGGGCGCTGGGCGAGCTGGTGAAGGCGGAGTCGATGATTCAGCTGGCGATTGCGCTGCCGGCGGGGTGCGTGATCGGGTGGTTGATTGGGGCTTGGCTGGATAGGCACTTCCATCAGAACTGGATGGGGATTGTGGGGATTTTGCTGGGTGCGGTGGCGGGGTTTCTGCAGATCTTTGTGACGGCTTCGCGGTATCTGAAGAGGGGTCGTTGATGCGGGAGATGGCGAGCTTTAGCGACGAGGATTTCAGGCAGACGATTCTGCGGGCGCTGCGGCTGCTGGCTGTGGTGACGGTTGTGGTGGCTCCGATTTTGTGGTGGAAGCTGGGGTGGCAGAGTGCGGTGCTGCTGCTGGTGGGAGCGGCTATTTCAGGGTCTGGGCTGTTTGAGTGGCTGCGGTTGATGACGGCTGTGATGGCCCGGATGGACGGCGGGGCGAAGGCCAAGCCGATGGGGATGGTTTTGCTGGGATTCTTCCTGCGGCTTGGGCTGACCGTTGTGCTGCTTTATGTTAGCCTTAAAGTACTGAATGGTTCGGTCTATGCGCTGGCTGGAGGTCTTGCGCTGGGAGTGTTTGCACTCTCGGTGGAGGGGTTGAGGCTGATGAAGGCGTGGACGGTTTAGACCGGCGTTTCGGGCCAGATTCGAATTTTTATGCCGACACAATTACTTTTTACCCAATTTTTGAATGCCCACTTTGCTGCGCCTGTGACGGCGTTGCTGCGGGCTGTGCATGTGCAGCCGAAGTTTCCTGAGGCTCCGATTTCGAATGCGTTTGCGATGGAGTTGCTGGTTTTCGGCGCGCTGGTTGCGTATTTCGTCATCGTGCGGCTGACGCTGAGCGTGGAGAAGCCCGGAGCGGCGCAGCATCTGGCCGAGATGACGAATGAGTTTGTGTCCGACCAGGGCGAGCAGATCATTGGGCATGGCTCGGAGCGGTTTGTCAGCTATCTGACGGCGCTGTTTCTGTTTATCCTGCTGAGCAATCTGCTGGGGTTGATTCCGGGGTTTGAGTCGCCGACCGCGAATGTTGTTGTGCCGCTGGGATTTGCGCTGGTTACGTTCCTCTACTACCACTACCATGGCGTGCGGTCGAACGGGTTTGCGTATATCAAGCAGTTTTTGGGGCCGGTTTGGTGGTTGTATCCGCTGCTGCTGCCGATCGAGATCATCTCGCACTGCGCGCGTGTGCTTTCGCTGACGGTTCGACTTTACGCGAATATGTTTGCGGGCGATCTGCTGACGCTGGCTTTCTTTTCGCTGATCCCGATTGGAATTCCGCTGGTGTTTCTGGGGCTGCACCTTGGTGTGGCTGTCGTACAGGCTTATGTGTTCTTCCTGCTGGCGGCGATTTATCTATCGCTGGCTGTGGCGCACGACCACTAGAGCTTCGCTCTAGCCCAAGGCTGAAGCCTTGGGTTACCGATTTAGGTTTGCTGCGGAGGGGCTCCCTCTTCGCGGTAGCAACAACGTCGTACAGCGTGAGGGTGCCAGCACGGTGAGCATCAACCACCCACTGGCGGCGTATCTGACGGGAGACGGAGTATTACATGAAGAAGCTGCAATATCTGTTTATGTCGTTGGCCGCGATGCTGCTCGCAACGCCGGCTTTTGCGCAGGGCACGGTTAGCCCCGGAGCACAGTGGGTTCCGCTGGCTGCCGGTTTGGGCATGGCGTTGGCCGCTGGTCTCTGCGGTCTGGGTCAGGGTAAGGCGACAGCCTCGGCAACTGAGGCTCTGGCGCGTAACCCGGGCGCACGTCCCGGAATCTTTATCTTCCTGATTCTCGGTCTCGCGTTCATCGAGTCGCTCGCACTGTTCACGTTCGTCATCATCTTCCTGAAGGTTCAGTAAGCTTCAGGGTTTCGAGGTGTGGAAGGGCCTCCGCTTCGGCGGGGGCTTTTCTTTTTGGGGTGGAATCAGGTAAAGGTGAGTGATTTATGACGAGCTACTCTGGTCTCGTTGATCGAGGAAGCCTTCCACAATCCACCCACTGGCCCACAGACAGCCTCCGATAATCATGGGGAAGATGCCGAGATAGGTCAGCATGATCGCTGCCAGCCCAGGTAGCAACAGCGGATTAAAGGCATGACCTATCATCCAATATCCCTGCAAGAATAACGTGAACGCTCCGAGGACAGTGGAGGTCAGGCCGCCCAAGGTCATGAACTTTCCAACAAGTTTCATTCGGACTGCGCCTTCAATACGAGCCATACGTCTCCTCCGCGGCAATCATACATCTAGCCTTCCCACAAGGCTGCAGATTCAAAACTGACCACTATTCATTTTCTGATTGGCTGCCCTGAACCCTTCTTTAGCGGATATCAGCGCCTGGCTCTACGTGGCAGTTCGCGGGCTGGCTGGCGCATTGCTGGCGAGCCTGCTCGATGCGTGTTGTGCTGCTGGCGTATTCGGCTAGCCGTAGTGCTGCGTCGGGGACGATGCCGAGGAACAGAGTGGAGAAGGCGGCGAGTGCCAGACCGATGGCGGCGGGGATGCTGACGGGGCGGCGCGGAATGAGGCGGTCGCTCTCGATGGCCGGGCGCGTGTAGACGGCGGACAGGAGGCGGAGATAGTAGAAGCAGGCTACGCCGCTGTTGAGGAGGCCGATGACGGCGAGCCAGACGTGGCCGGAGGTGATGGCTGCGGTGAAGACGTAGAACTTGCCGAAGAAGCCGCCGGTGAAGGGAATGCCGATCAGCGAGAGCAGGAAGAAGGTGAGGATGGCGGCGAGGCCGGGGCGCTTGAGGGCGAGGCCGGTGTAGTCGTCGATGGTGCGGAGGTGCTCGTCGTATCCGGCGACCTGGGTGATGACGGCGAAGGCTCCGACGTTCATCGCGGCGTAGGCGGCGGTGTAGAAGCAGGCTGCGGCGATGCCGTCCTGCGGGAAGGCGGTGAAGGCGACGAGGAGGTAGCCGGCGTGGGCGATGCTGGAGTAGGCGAGCATGCGCTTGACGTCGCGCTGGAGCAGGGCGCCGAGGTTGCCGATGGTCATCGAGAGGGCGGCGAGGATCCAGAGAAGGACCGACCAGCGATGCTGGTAGGTGGGGAAGCCGGTGAAGGTGATGCGGAGCAGGACGGCGAAGGCTGCGGCCTTGGGGGCAGTGGACATGAGGCCGACGACGGGGGCGGGTGCTCCCTGGTAGACGTCGGGGGTCCAGACGTGGAACGGGGCGGCGGAGACCTTGAAGCCCAGGCCGATGATGATCATGGCCAGGGCGAGGAAGGCCATCGTCGGAGTGGCGGTGGTGGTCAGGCCCTGGGCGATCGCGTAGATGGATGTAGACCCGGTGGCTCCGAAGGCGAGGGCGATGCCGTAGAGGAAGAAGGCCGTCGCGAAGGAGCCGAGGAGGAAGTACTTGATGGAGGACTCGGCGCCGGTGGCGTGGCCCTTGCGGAAGCCGGCCAGGATGTAGGTGGAGATGGAGGAGATCTCGAGGCCAATGAAGACCATGAGGAGTTCGACGGAGCAGGTCATCAGCATCATGCCGGTGGCTCCGAAGAGGACGAGGGCGTAGTACTCGCCGGCGTGAGAGTCGTTGCCTTCGAAGTAGTCGAGCGAGCTGAGCAGGGTGACGACGACGACAGCAGCGATGAGGATGTGGAAGAAGGCCGAGAAGGCATCCACCTGGATGGTGTTGAAGAAGGCGTGGATGGTGCCAAGCTGGATCTGGAAGTAGCTGGCGATGCCGGCGGCGGCGGCTCCGGCGATGGCGATCCAGCCAAGGAGCTTGCGGCCGCTTGCGGGGGGCAGCAGCGGCGTGGCCAGCATGATGAGGATGCCGGTGAGGGTGAGGATGTACTCGGGGAGGAGACCGAGGATGTTGGGGGAGAGGCCTGACATTAGCGCTGGCCTCCTACTGTGGGGTCGTGCGGCGGGTCAAAGGTCTTCAGGATTGGTAGTCGACGGTATGGTATCGAAGTCCTGGCGAAGTTGTACGGTGTCGGACGATCTGCGCGCACCCGGCGGTGTCGATGGCACGCGTCCAGTAGGGGGAGGCGATGCCCATGAGAAGGAAGAGCGCGACCAGCGGCCAGAGGGCGGCGTGTTCGCGTGCGTCGAGGTCCATGGCGGGGACGTAGGCTGTCCTTTGGTTCAGGTCGCCGTAGAAGACGCGCTGGACCATCCAGAGCATGTAGGAGGCGGTGAGGATGACGCCGGTGGTGGCGAGGACCGTCCAGCCTACGTGATGGGCGATGGTGGATTGCATGGAGCCGGAGAAGACCAGGAACTCGCCGACGAAGCCGTTGAGCATGGGCAGGCCGACGACGGAGAGGGTGGTGAGGACGAACATGGTCACCATCCAGGGGAACTTTGCGGCGAGGCCGCCGTAGTCGCGCATGTCGTAGGTCTGGTAGCGCTCGTAGAGGAGGCCGAGGAGCATGAAGAGCGCGCCGCCGCCGAGGCCTTCGTTGAGGATCTGGAAGATGCCTCCGTCGAGGCCGGCGATGGTGAAGGTGAAGATGCCGAGCACGACGACGCTGACGTGGCCGAGGGTGCCGAAGGCGGCGAGGCGCTTGAGGTCGTTCTGGACGAGGGCGATGAGCGCGCCGTAGACGATGCCGATGGCTCCGAGAGCGATCATCAGGGGAGCGATGCGGTGTGACTCGGCGGGGAAGATCGCGAAAGAGAAGCGCAGGATGGAGTAGAGGCCGAGCTTTCCGGCGAGCACCATGACCGCGGCGGTTGGAGCTTCAGAGACTGCGTCGGAGAGCCAGCCGTGGAGCGGGAAGATGGGGACTTTGACCGCGAAGGCTACGAGAAACGCGATAGAGGCCAGCCAGAGGGCGGCGGAGTTCGACGAGATGCCGTGCGTGGCGGCTAGCTGCGCGAGGACGGGCAGGTCGAAGGAGCCGGTCTTGACGTAGAGCCAGAGGATGGCGACAAGAAGAATGGCCGAGGGGATGAAGGCGTAGAGGAAGAACTTGATGGCGGCTCGGCGGCGGTTTTCGGTGCGGCCGAAGGTGGCGATCAGCAGGGCCATGGGAACGAGGGAGAGCTCCCAGAAGGCGTAGTAGAGGAAGAGGTCGAGCGAGACGAAGATGCCCAGCATCGCGACCTGCTGGAGCAGGAAGAGAGAGTAGAAGAGGCGGCGGCGCCCGCCGATGGCGCGCCAGGAGATGAGGACGCCGAGGGGTGCGAGCAGGCCAGTGAGTACGACGAGCCACATGGAGAGGCCGTCGACGCCCATGTGGTAGCGGATGGCGGGGGAGGAGATCCAGCCGAAGTTTTGTTCGAATTGGAAGCCCTTGGCGGCGTAGTCGTAGTGGAAGGGCAGGTGCAGGGTGAGCAGGAAGGTGACGAGCGTCACGGCGAGGGCGGCCCACTGCTGGATCTTGTCGCGGTCTGGCAGGAACGCGAGGAGGATGGCTCCGGCGAGAGGGACGAAGGTGATGATCGTCAGGATGGAGTGATCAATGTTCATTTGCTACCTGCGTGGTTCATCGGTTCCTTGTGGTGCTACGGCAAAAACGAAATGCAACAGCAGATCCCTGCGGGATGACAACTAAAAAGCAAAGGCAACTACAGCTGCGAAAAACCAGTACAAAAGCGTTAGTGCGTCCAGAGGGTTCGGCCAAAGACCATGACAAAGATGACGGCCGCGGCGCCCAGGGCTAGCCAACCGGCGTAAGAGCGAATGTTTCCCGACTGAATGCGGCTGGTGAGCTTGCTGAGTCCGCGGGTTGAAGCTGCGGCGGTACGAGCTGAACCGTTGACCAGGACAGTATCGGTGAGGCCACTGAGGAAGACGCGGGTGAACATCATCAGTCCGGTGACGAAGATGGCGTTGTAGATCTCGTCGATGTAGAACTTGTTTTGAACGAGACGGTAAAGAGCCGGAGACTTCTCGGCGAGTGCGGAGGCCATGCCTGGCTTCTTGTAGTAGAAGATGTAGGCGATGTAGAAGCCGATGGCGGCTGTCAGGACTGAGATTCCGGCGAGTGTGAGTTCAAGGGCAAAGCTCGCGACGTTGCCGACTCCTGCGGCGAAAACTGGCTCGAGGAAGTGTTCGGCCTCGTCGCTTCCACCGAAGGCGATGGGGATGCCGACCCATCCGCCGATGACCGAGAGGATGGCGAGGATAACCAGCGGGGCGAGCATGATCCATGGGGATTCGTGCGGGGCGTGCGCGTGGTCATGATGACCGTGAGTTTCGGTGTTGAATTTCTCCGGGCCGAAGAAGGTCTTGAACCAGAGGCGGAACATGTAGAAGGAGGTCATGCCGGCTGTGACGAGGCCGACGAACCAGAGGAGCTTGCCGAGCGGGTTGGGGCTGGTGAAGGCGCGGAAGAGGATCTCGTCCTTGGAGAAGAAGCCGGCCAGCGGTGGGATGCCTGCGATGGCGACGACGCCTGCGGTCATGGTCCAGAAGGTGATGGGGATGTGTTTGCGGAGGCCGCCCATGTGGCGCATGTCCTGCTCGCCCGAGAGGGCGTGGATGACGGAGCCTGCGGCGAGGAAGAGCAGCGCCTTGAAGAAGGCGTGGGTCATCAGGTGGAAGATGCCGGCTTCGTACGCACCGACTCCGCAGGCCAGGAACATGTAGCCGAGCTGCGAGATGGTCGAGTAGGCAAGGACGCGCTTGATGTCGTGCTGAACCAGACCGATGCAGGCGGCAAAGATGGCCGTGGCCGCGCCGATGATGGCGACGACGCCGAGGGCGTAGGGGCTGCGATCGAAGAGGGTGTGGCAGCGGGCGACCATGTAGATGCCGGCCGTGACCATTGTCGCCGCGTGAATGAGGGCGGAGACGGGGGTGGGGCCTTCCATGGCGTCGGGGAGCCAGACGTAGAGTGGGATCTGGGCGGACTTGCCGGTGGCTCCGAGGACGAGCAGCAGAGCGATGGCGGTGAGGATGCCGCCGTGCCAGTCAGGGTTGGCGCTGATGGCTCCGAAGACCTGCGCGAAGCTGAGCGAGCCGAAGTGCTGGACCAGAAGGAACATGGCGAGCAGGAAGCCGAAGTCGCCAATGCGGTTGACGATGAAGGCTTTCTTGCCGGCGTTGGCGGCGGAGTCCTTGGTGAAGTAGAAGCCGATGAGGAGGTAGGAGGCGAGGCCGACGCCCTCCCAGCCGACGAAGAGCAGAAGGAAGCTCTCGGCGAGGACCAGGATGAGCATGAAGAACATGAAGAGGTTGAGGTAGGCGAAGAAGCGCCAGTAGCCTTCTTCATGCGCCATGTAACCGACCGAGTAGATGTGGATGAGGAAGCCGACGCCGGTGACGACGCCGAGCATGATCAGCGTGAGGTGGTCGACCGAGAGAGCGAAGTTGACCTGGAAGCCGGTGATGGCGATCCATGGCTGGCTGACGATGCCGAAGGTTTCGGGCGTGCCGGGGGACTTCATGAATGCCCAGAGCCAGGCGACGAGGATCGCGGGGATGGCGGTGCAGATCAAGGCGACGGCGGAGACGAGGGCGCGGGGCAGCTTGCGGCCGACGGTTCCGTTGATGAGGAAGCCGGTGAAGGGAAGCAGCGGAATCAGCCAGAGATACGAAGCGGGCATCAGTAGTTCTCGAGTCTCAGAGTTTCATCAGGTTGACCTGATCGATGTTCAGGGTCTGGCGTGTACGGAAGATGGCGATGATGATGGCCAGGCCGACGGCGGCTTCCGCTGCGGCGACGACCATGACGAAGAAGACGAAGATTTGTCCGGAGACCTGGTGCCACATGTGCGCGAAGGCGACGAAGGTCAGGTTGACGGCGTTGAGCATCAGCTCGATGGACATGAAGACAGTGATGATGTTGCGCTTGATGAGGAACGATGCGACGCCGGTGGAGAAGAGGATGGCGGCGAGGATGAGGTAGTAGGAGATGGGAACCATCTAGAACGCCTCCTGTTTCGTTCTGTAATGAGTAAGCTTCAATATGAGCTTCAATAAAAGACCGAGGCTCCCGACTACACCGCCGATAGTTAGCGGAATGCTGGAAAGGTGGCCGTCGTGTCCCAGTATCAGGGCGACCCAATAGCCGAGGGGGCCAAAGGCCAGGAGTTTATCAGCGACGCGGTTCAGAGTCAGACGCACGATTTACTGCTCCTTTCGCGCGAGCACGACGGCTCCGAGGATGGCTACGAGGATGAGGATCGAGGTGACCTCGAAGGGGAGGAGCAGCTTGGTGAAAAGGATCGAGCTGAGCTCAGAGATGTTGCTGACGGTGTGGCTCAGATGGCCGCCGAGATTGACGGTGCCGAGGGCCTCTGCGTTCCGTGAGGAAGACGAAGCTCAGTAGGCAGAAGATGGCTGCGGCTCCGGGGAATCCGGCGATGTAGGCTGCGCGGCTGCCCTTGGTGCGTTCTTCTTCGCCTGCGTTGAGGAGCATGACTACGAAGACGAAGAGCACCATGATGGCGCCGGAGTAGACGATGACCTGGGCGGCGGCGAGGAATTCGGCACCGAGCGACCAGTAGAGGACGGCCAGCGACATCATGACGACGACCAGCGAGAGGGCGCTGTTGATGGGGTGGCGTTGGAAGAGGAAGTTGAGGGCTCCTGCGACCGCCAGCGCGCCAAAGATGAGGAAGAGTGCCAGTTGCATGATGATCCGATGAGTCCTTAGTTCCGATCTCGGTACGATCTCGTTTGAAACTGAGCAGATGTTACGGGCTATCTGCTGATTGTAAAACAGCTTGCTGCCGTCATTTTGCGTGCAGGGCAAGAACGAGGCTGGTGAAGACGATGTTGGCCATCGCCAGCGGGAGAAGAAACTTCCAGCCGAAGCTCATGAGCTGGTCGTAACGGAAGCGGGGCAGCGTGCCGCGGACCCAAATGTAGAGCAGGAGGAACGCGAAGACTTTGACGACAAACCAGAAGATCGGCAGGATGGCTGCGACGATCGGGCCACCGATGGCCGGGAAGAGATTGCCGAAGGGGCTGGTCGGGCCACCGAAGAAGAGCAGGGTGGCGACGCAGGCTACGGTGATCATGTTGGCGTACTCGGCCATGAAGAACATGGCGAACTTCATGGAGGAGTACTCGGTGTGGTAGCCGGCGATGAGCTCGGATTCGGCTTCGGGGAGGTCGAAGGGCGCGCGGTTGGTCTCGGCGTAGGCGGCCATGAGGTAGATGAAGAAGGCCACGAACTGCAGGCCGCCGAAGACGTTCCAGGAGAGCATGCCGTGGGCGGACTGGCTGTTGACGATGGCTCGCAGGCTGAGAGACTGGGCGCGGAGCACGACGCCGACGAGTGAGAGTCCGAGGGCTAGCTCGTAGCTGATCATCTGGGACGTGGCGCGGAGCGAGCCGAGGAGCGCGAACTTGTTGTTCGACGACCAGCCGGAGAGCGCGATGCCGTAGACGCCGATGGAGGTAATGCCGAGGATGACGAGAAGGCCGATGTCGAGGTCGGCGATGTTGAAGATGTCGACGCTGATGCCGTTGGCGGTGACGTGCTGGACCTGTCCGAAGGGCACGACGGCGATGGAGATGAGCGAGCAGGTAAGCGCGATGATGGGCGCGATGATGAAGAGGGGTTTCTCGGCTGCGAGGGGGAGCAGGTCTTCCTTGAGGAAAAGCTTGATGCCGTCGGCGAGCGGCTGCAACAGGCCGAAGGGGCCGACGCGCGATGGTCCCCAGCGGTTCTGGATGCGGCCTAGAACCTTGCGCTCCAGCAGCACGGTGTAGGCGACCGCCGTCAGGGTGATGACGACGACTACTAGGACCTTGAGGATGCTGAGCAGCAGAAATGTCTGGAACTGTGTGAGATGGCTCATTTTTAAGTTTTCGGTCTATTCCGGGGCGGTCTCGATCTGGATCAAGGGTTCGTTGGCCTGGTATTGCTGGACGTCGTTGAGCATGGCGGAGTAGCGGCCAAGTGTTCCTGAGGTAAAGAGCGTGTCGTTCGCCGGGAGTACGAGGTCGCGGCGGTTGGTGATCTTGGTCAACGAAGCTGGTGCGGCGGGCTGCAGGTGCTGATCGTTGCCGCTCAGGAGCTGCAGGCGAAGCAGTTTGTCGTAGCCGGGGACCAGGCGCTGAATCTCGTCGAGGATGGCGTAGGGGTCGAAGGGGCTGAGCTTAGGCTCGAGGTTGTTCGCGGTGAGCCACACGGCGTGGCGGTCGGCCTCGCCCGATTGCGCGCCGCGGGACTGACCCATGTCTGCGCGAAGGCCTTTGCCGAAGGGGATGAGTGTGTGGACATCGGCGCGCATCTTGTCGGCGATGCGGACGATCATCTCGAAGTCGGTGCGGACGCCGGCGCGGTCTGCGGCCTTGTTGACCTGCTGGAGGTCGCCGTAGCTGTTGGTCACGGAGCCGGACTTCTCGTAGAGGTTGGCGGCGGGAAGGATGATGTCGGCGAGGGCGGCGGTCTCGGTGAGGAACATCTCCTGGACGACGACGAAGGTGTTCTTGAGGGTGGCCGGGTCGATACCGTAACGACTAATGGGGTTCGAACCTACTACGTAGAGGGCGGAGAGTTCACCTTTGCCTGCGGCGTCGAAGATTTCAAGCATGTCGAGGCCGGGGGTGGCGGGCGCTTTGTACTCGGCGAAGTTGCCCACGGAGGTGACCGGGGTGTAACCGGGGAGCATGTCGGGGAGCAGGCCCATGTCGGCGGCTCCGCGCGAGTTGGCGTAGTCGGAGAGCAGGGCGAACTTTGCGCCGGGGATGGCGAGGCCAAAGGCGATCAGGTTCTTGAGGTCTGCGCCGTGGAGCTCGGGGCCGATGAGGATGAGGAGCTTCTCTTCGGCCTTGACGGCGTCGCGGAAGGCGCTGAGAGCGTTGGTGTCGGCGGCTGCGCTGGCAGCGGATGCGGCATTCCCGTTGAGGTAGCTGGTGAGCGCGTTATAGCCAAAGGGTGCCACGTGCAGGAAGGCTTTGGCCTGTCGGCGGAGCTTGATCTCTTCCGTGTTGGCGACGTAGAGGCGGGCGCGGTTGAGGCGAACGTCCGTGCGCAAGTTCCATGCCGTTCCGGGAGCTTGATTGGTGGGGTCGCCGCCTACGATCAGGACTGCGGGTGAGGTCTGGGTGTCGCGCAGGGAAGCAGTGCGGTTGGTCTGGCCAGCGAGTGCTTGGGCGAAGGTGACGTAGTCTGCTGTGCGGTGATGGTCGATATTGTTCGTGCCGAGGATCGTGCGTGCGAACTTCTGAAGGAGGTAGGCCTCTTCGTTTGTGAGTCGGTTGCCGCCGATGACTCCGATGGATTTGCCGCCGCGGGTGTCGCGGAGTTCGCGGAGTTTTTTGCCGGCGTGCTCGAAGGCCTGCTCCCAGGAGACGGGCTTGAACTCGCCGTTGGGCTGGCGGACGAGCGGTTGCGTGAGGCGGTCCTTGTGGTTGGCGAAGTCGAAGGCATAACGGCCCTTGTTGCAGAGGAAGTCGCCGTTAATGCCGGACTTGTCGCGGTTGTCGCCGCGTACGATCTCGCTGCCGTCGGAGGTTGAGCGGACGCCGAGGGTGGTTTTGCAGCCGTCACCGCAGTGAGTGCAGACGGTGGCGACGTGGTTCATCTCCCAGGGGCGGGTTTTGTAGCGATAGGTACCGGAGGTCAGCGCGCCTACGGGGCAGGCGTCGATGCACATGCCGCACTGCTCGCAGTCGACGTGGGCGAGGTGGTCGGGCGACAAGTCGGCGGGGATGTTGGGGGCGATGACCGAGGATGAGCCGCGGTTCTGGATGCCGAGGGCGAAGACGTCCATGCCCTCGCCGCACATGCGCACGCAGCGGTAGCAGAGGATGCAGCGGGGGCGGTCGAAGTAGACGACGGGCGACCACTTCTGCTCTTCGCGGTGGTTCTTGGGTTCGGCGTAGAAGCTGTCGGCGGCGCCGTACTTGAAGGTCATGTCCTGCAACTCGCACTCGCCGCCGGCATCGCAGACGGGGCAGTCGAGCGGGTGGTTGCCGAGGAGGAGTTGCAGGGTGGCCTTGCGGGCCTGGGCGATCTCGGGGGTCTCGGTCTGGACGACCATGCCTTCGGCGACCGGGGTGGTGCAGGCGGTCTGGAGCTTCGGCATCTTCTCGATGCGGACGACGCACATGCGGCAGGCTGCCTGAAGCGAGAGTCCGGGATAGTAGCAGAAGGCCGGGATCTCGATACCGGAGGACTTGCAGGCGTCGATGAGCAGCGTGCCCGCGGGGGCGGTGAGTTTTTTGCCGTCTACGGTAAAGGTTACGTCTGGCATTTGATTCCTTGTGTTACTTCGTTCGATAAACCTGAACGGTCTGGGTTGAGGTGTATATAACCCTCATTGCCGTAGTAAATCCTGCAACAAAACCAATTACAAGCAACGAAAGACCGATTACATACAGCTTCCAGCGAGACTTCAATGTCCTGCCCCCACAAGCTCCTGCACGGTAATGATGGGGGTTCCAGCCTTGCGGCCTTCGATGTAGTCTTCAAACTCTTTACGGAACTTCTTGACGAAGCCGAGGGTGGGCATCGCTGCGGCATCGCCGAGCGGGCAGAAGGTGCGGCCCATCATGTTGTCGGCGAGGTACTGGACGTTGTCGATATCTTTTTTAGTCCCGCCGCCGGCGTGGACGCGGGTGAGGGTCTTCTTGATCCAGTCCGTGCCCTCGCGGCAGGGGATGCACCAGCCGCAGGATTCGTGCTGATAGAAGGAGATGGTACGGAGGGCGAATTCGACGATGGATACGGTCTCGTCTAACACGACGATGCCGCCCGAGCCGAGCATGGTACCGGCCTTGCCCATCTGGTCGAAGTCGAGGCCTACGTCGATCTCGTCGGCGGTGAGGACGGGGCAGGAGGAGCCGCCGGGGACGACCGCTTTGAGCTTCTTGCCGTCCTTGATGCCGCCCGCTACGTCGTAGATGGCCTTGCGGAGCGAGTAGCCCATGGGCAGTTCGTAGACGCCGGGGCGCTCGACGTGGCCGCTGATGCCGAAGAGGCGTGTGCCCCCGTTGCGTTCGGTGCCGAGCTTGGCGTAGGCCTCGCCGCCCATCAGGAGGATGTGCGGGGCGTTGGCGATGGTCTCGGCGTTGTTGATGACTGTGGGGCCGCCATACAGGCCGACGACGGCAGGGAACGGCGGCTTGATGCGAGGAACGCCGCGCTTGCCTTCGAGGGATTCCATGAGGGCGGACTCTTCGCCGACCTCGTAGGCTCCTGCGCCGGTCTGCGTGACGATGTCGAAGTCGACGCCGGTGCCGAAGATGTTTTTGCCCAGGAAGCCGCGCGCGTAGGCATCGGCCACGGCCTTTTCGACGATCTTGAGGAGGTAGCGGTACTCGCCGCGCAGATAGATGAAGCCGAGCTTCGAGCCGATGGCGAGCCCGGCGATCATGGTGCCTTCGATGACGGCGTGCGGATCGTGGAGGAAGATGACGTGATCTTTGCAGGTTCCGGGTTCGGACTCATCGCCGTTGACGAGGACGTATTTCGGCTTCTCGGAGACCTTGGGCACGAACGACCACTTCATGCCAGTGGGGAAGCCTGCTCCGCCGCGTCCGCGCAGGCCGCTGGCCTTCATGGTGTTGATGATCCACTCGGGGCCTTCGGCGATGGCTTGCTGGACAGCTTTGTAGCCATCGAGCTCGATGTACTTGTCGATATTAGCTGCGCCCTGACCGAAGCGGCGGGAGATGACTTTGACTTCATCGGGGTGTGAGACGAGGGTGGGCATCTACTTCACGTCCTTTCCCTGGCCGTTGCGGTAGGTTTCGAGAATCTCGTCGACCTTGATGGTGGTGAGATTGTCGTGGAAGTCGTAGTTGACCTGCATGGCGGGAGCCCAGCAGCAGGCGCCGATGCACTCGACCTCTTCGAGCGAGAAGGTGCCGTCGGGGGTGACGCCCTTATGCCCGATGCCGAGCTTCGCCTTGCAGTGGTCGAGAATCTCGTAGCCGCCGCGCAGCATGCAGGAGATGTTGGTGCAGACCTGCACGTTGTACTTACCCGCGGGCTTGGTGCGCAGCATGGAGTAGTACGAAAGTACGTTGCGTACGTCCAACTCCATAATGCCGATGCGCTGTGCGATCTCGGAGATGACGGCGTCGGAGACATAGCCGACCTCATCCTGCGCGTAAAGCAGCATGGGCACGAGCGCCGAGCGCTTGAGTGGGTAGATGGTTACGAGATGGTCGAAGCGGGCGGCCAGCTCCGGCGAAAAAATCGTATTGGCGATTGTGCTCATCGATAAATTCCTAGGCCGCAAGGTGAAGCAGATTCCTTCCCCTTCGGCAAGCTCAGGGTGCGGAATGACAACAAGAAAACATCACTCACTATGCATCATCTCCCGCGCCAGTCGTTCGGCGGCAAGGTCCATCTCTTCGGCGATACCGTTCAGTTTAACAGTTCCGTCTTCCTCAAGGCTGAAGCCGGTCTGATTGCCTTCACTATCTTGAAGCGCCTCGTGCGTGAAGCGAAGCCAGCGGCTTGCTACGCGGAGGGTGATCTCGTCTGCGCCGACCTCGACGACTGCATGATGCCGACTGTTGAGTCCGTGGGCCGCGGCGTAAGAGCGAAGCAGCGATGCCCAGGAGGTCCAAAGTTCGGTGTGGAGGGCTTTGTCCATCAGGCCAATGCTGGCCCTATCCACTGACCGGAAACTTTTGCGATAAATCTGTCTGCTGCTGCGGAGAGATTCATTGCCTCTCCATCTAGTGTGAATTCGCCTGTGGGTGACAAGAACCAAGGTTCAGCCATGTCCAGGAGCTTACTTATGGCCCTCCAGCTTCCTTTGCCGGTGTCACCGTTTAGCCAGACGCTGATGTATCCTTCGTTCGCTGTCATCGTGAATTCTTGATATAGCGGCTCGTTGATGGTTGGCTTTTCTAATTGTCCCGCCGCTTCCATAAGCGATAGCTTCGATCGCAATTCCGAAACCAGAGACACCCAAAGTGCGGCACGCATTTCGGACTCCTGTTCAGAGTTCAAAGTGTTTGCGCTTCGCGCTGTGGTGTTCGTGATGTTCATTAGCGATCGATCTCTCCGAGAACGATGTCGATGCTTCCGATGACAGCGACGACGTCGGCGAGCAGTCTGCCCTTGCACATGGTTTCTAGCGCCTGCAACGTCGCATAGGACGGGTTGCGCATGTGCACTCGGTACGGTTTGGCGGTGCCGTCGGAGACGACGTAGTAGCCCATCTCGCCGCGGGGCGATTCGACGGCCTGGAAGACCTCTCCTGCGGGAACGGCGAAGCCCTCGGTGACGATCTTGAAGTGATGGATGAGCGACTCCATCTGGGTCTTCATCTGTTCGCGGTCGGGCAGGACAATCTTGGGGGCGTCGGCGACGATGCGGCCCTCCGGCAGGCCATCGAGCGCTTGCTGGCAGATCTTGACCGACTCGCGCATCTCGTCCATGCGGACGATGTAGCGGGCCCAGACGTCTCCGATATCGGAGACCGGAACCTTGAACTGGAACTTTTCGTAGCCCGAGTAGGGCATATCGCGGCGAAGGTCCCAGTCGACGCCCGATGCGCGCAGCGGCGGTCCGGTGACTCCAAGCGCGATGGCGTCCGCAGCGGAGAGATAGCCTACGCCCTTGAGGCGGTTGATCCAGATAGGATTGCCGGTCAGAAGGTTCTCGTACTGCTGGATGCGACCCGGCATGATGTTCAGGAAGTCCTGAACCTGCTTGTAGAAGTCCAGCGGCGGTTCGAGCGAGAGGCCGCCGATGCGGAAGTAGCTGGTCATCATGCGCTGGCCGGCTACGTTCTCGAAGATGCGGAGGATGTCTTCGCGCTCGCGGAAGCAGTAAAGGAAGACGGTGAGCGCGCCGATGTCCATGGCATGGGTGCCGAGCCAGACGAGGTGCGACTGGATGCGGGTTAGCTCGTTGAGCAGCACGCGGAGATACTCAGCGCGTTCGGGAATCTCGAGGCCGAGCAACTTCTCCACTGCGAGGCAGTAGGCGAGGTTGTTGGTCATCGGGCAGAGATAGTCGATGCGGTCGGTCAGCGGAACGACCTGCTGGTAGAACTTGGCCTCGCAGGTCTTCTCGATGCCGGTGTGCAGGTAGCCGATGTCAGGCGCGAGCGAGACGACGGATTCGCCATCAATCTCGACCACAAGCCGAAGCACGCCGTGGGTCGAAGGGTGCTGCGGACCCATGTTGATGACCATGGTCTGGTCGGCGAGGGGGTCGGTGCCGTGGTGATTGAGCTTCGCGTCGGCGACGACGGCCTCGATGCCGGGGTTGATCTGATCGGGAGCAGCAACGGGAGCCATTAGCGGTAGCCCTCCACGGGGTAGTCCTTGCGCAGCGGATTCCCGTTCCAGTCTTCGGGCATCATGATGCGGCGGAGGTTGGGGTGGCCGCCGAAGTGAACGCCGAAGAGGTCGAAGACTTCGCGCTCGTAGAAGTTCGCCGAGGGCCAGACAGAGACGATGCTGTCGATGGATGGATCTTCGCTATCGAGACGTGCGATGAGACGTATGCGCTGCTTCAGCGAGAACGAAAGGATGTGATAGGTGATCTGAAAGCGCGGTTCGGAGGGGTACCAGTCGACTGCGGTGACGGTCTCAAGGAAGTTGTAGCCCGCCAGCTGAACGGCCTGACAGGCAGCGATGATGTTCTCGCGGGCGACGGTGATGGTCAGCTCGTCGCGGTCGTATTTGGCATCGGCTGCGAGCGACGAAAGCGCTTTGACTGCCGCATTGTCGGGGTGAGCCGCGAAGACGGCTTCGGTGCCGGTAAGGGCAGTCGCGGGATCGTACATTAGAGGTCTCCCTTGTCGTTGGCCCAGTCGAGGATGCCCTTCTTCCATACGTAGAACAGGCCGACCCCTACGAAGCCGAGGTAGACGAGCATCTCGTAGAAGCCGAACATGCGGGAGCCGGTGATGGCGGGCAAGCGGCGAAAGATGACGGCCCAGGGAAGCATGAAGACGACTTCCACATCGAAGAGGATAAAGAGCATCGCGACCATGTAGAAGCGGACGGAGAAGCGGCCCCGGGCGTCGCCGATGGGGTCCATGCCGCTCTCGTAGGTGCTGGCCTTGGTGCGGGAGTTTTTATGCTTGCCGATGAGGAACGAGACACCCACCATGCCGCATGCAAGCCCAAGGGCAACAAGAATCTGCAGTACCAGAGGAAGGTAATTCCATACGTAGGGATAAGTTTGCATGGGCATCTTCGACTCTAAGATTGCGGCTGGCAAGTGTCAAGCCGAGGACGGCTCGTTGTGCGGCTATCGGAACAGGGCCAAGTAGCTGTCGATGAGCGTGTTGCCCCAGAGTGCGGCGATGAGTCCGCCAGCCGAGAGAAAGCTGCCGAAGGGAAGCCTCGTCGCCGCGCCGCCTTTGCGCCGAAACACGAGCCAGACGCCGTAGAGGCTGGCCAGAAGGACTCCGATGAATAGCGCGAGGATGGCTGGGGTGAAGCCGAGGAAGGCAGCGATCATGGCGATGAGTTTGACGTCGCCGAGGCCCATGCCTTCACGGTGGCGGATAGCTTTATAGAGCCAGCGGATGGTCAGGAGTAGCAGGGCGGCTCCGATGACTGCGAGAATGCGGCCGCCGATGAGGCTCTCAGGACCAGTGAGGAAGACGTTTCCGCTGTCAGTGACGCCTCCGGGACTGGAGAGGTGGATGCTGTGTTTCGTGAGGAGCACCTGGTCTTCATTCGGGCCGAGAAAGATGGCTTGCGTGCAGACGAGGAAGATGCCGATGGCTATGCCAGTCAGGGTGAAGGCGTCGGGGAGAGTGAATGTCTGCCAGTCGATGACGATCAGGCCGATCAGGAGGAAGCCGAGGATGGCGATGCCGAGCATGGCAAGCGCATAGATCGTGATCTGGCTGCCGGAGAGGAGAGGCGTTGCCGTGGCGCTGATCGTCGGATCCAGGTGAGTCGCGCTCCAGACAGACCGTGCAACGTACAGAAACCAGAGTCCGGTGGCGATTTCCACAGCCGGGTAGCGCCACGGGATGTTCGCGTGGCAGTCGCGGCAGCGGCCCCGGAGGAGGAGCCAGCTCAGGACGGGGATGTTGTCGTACCAGCGGATGGTCGCTCCGCACTGTGGGCAGCGGGAGCGTGGGTGAACGATCGACTCCCCCTTGGGCAGACGCGAGATACAGACATTCAGGAAACTGCCGAAGAGGAGGCCGAGGAGGAAGCCGATAATTTGATAAAGGACGAGCAGGGTCACGATTGAAAGTATACGGTTTCGGGGCTCCACACCCTATGCGAGGTCCAGGAGCGGAAGTCCGGACTTAAGTCGCTTCGATCGAAGACTTTGCGTGAAAAGTGCAGGGGGGAAGGTAAGTCTCAAAAGTCCACGTGCATGCGAATCGCCTGAACGAATACCGGCCCGCGGTCTCTGTTGTAGCCAGGGTGGTCGATGTACTGGAGGTCGAGGGCGTAGTAGACGCCGCGCCAGGCGTGCAGATTGTAGTAGCCCTCGGTGATGTTCTCGCGGCCGTAGTTCAGGTTGCCGTCGCCGAGGAGAAAGCCCAACCCACCCAGCTTCAGATACGTCTGATGATCTTTTTTGATGGCGTTGCTGACGAAGACTAGGCCTAGCTTGTCGAAGGGCCGCGACCAGCCGCGGCCGGAGTAGTCGCCGCCGAACGAGACGGTCTGGTCTACCTCGGTGTAGGCGAAAGACTCATGCTGGCCCTCGTTCCAACCGAAGCGGGTGAAGAGGCGGAGATCCCGGGTTAGCTCCTGCTCGGCGTTGAGGGCGAAGCCATACTTTACGGCCCCGAACTTGCCGGTGAGCGACGATGTCGGGCTTGGCGTCCTGCACCGTCCAGGAATGCCTTGTTGGCGTCACGGTAGAGACCCATGTGAGCGTGGTTGACGAAGCTGAGTACGCGGACGGTACCTTTGCGCTCGGGGGAGACGAGCTTGCCGAGTAGAGGTTTGCGGAGTTCGAACTCCATGTTCTGGCCGCTGGCCCGGCTGAAGGCCCAGTCGAGGTCGATCCCGTTGGCCACGGTGGGCATGGCTGCGAAGCCATAGCGGGCAGACCAGTCCTTATCGTGGTATTCGAGGACGGCTGCGTAGGTGTAACCGCGGGTGTCGGCGGCATAGTCCCATGCCCCGTTGTTGTCGACAGTCCAGTTAAGGAACTGGAGATGGCTGTCGGAGCCGACGGAGTTGATGTCGAAGTAGTCAGGGAGGCTCATCTTGCCGACGTGCAGTTCGAAGCGGCGCTCGGGGGCTTGCGTGGCCAAGGAGAAGGGTGTGCGTTCGCTGTCGACCAGCTTGTCGGTTAGGCCGATGGTCTGGTGGATCTGGACGCGGGCGATGTAGGGCGTGGATCCGAGATTGGGATTGCGCACGACATCAAGATTGGTGAAGCCGGCCAGACCGAGGGCTTCGCTGAGGCCACGGCCACCGGAAGACTCCAGGTCGAAGATGGCGTCGGTGTTGTAGCGCGGGCTGGTGTTTACCTGGAATCCCGTGTAGAGGGTGCCGAGCAGCGAGGTCTTATACTCGCCATGGCTGAGGAAGCTGTTTGGGCCTTCGTAAGGCGAATGGAAGGGGCCATTGGCCTGGAAGATGATGTTGGCCTGTCCGTCGATGAGATAGCGGGAGTTTTCAGGATGAGGGAAGATGGTAGGGGTGGTGTCGTCAGCGGGGGCTGGGTCCTCAGGCAGCTGGGCGGTGTGGCCAGAGCGCGAGTCGATATCGCTCTTCTGCTGGGCTTGCAATCCAGCTGGAACGAGGATAATGGCGAGCGACAGCCAGAGGAGTCGACAGCCCCGGAGAGAGATTGAACTCATGGAAAGACGATCTTCAGGCCTGCGCGTTAACAGAGTGCGAATAGGCGTGCGGAGGTCGGTCTTTTGGGGTGTCATTAGCTGTTCACAGGCGGTTGATTGAGATCTCAGGCTAATACTATACCCCCATAGGGTATATGGCTAGTGCCAAGCGAGGCCAGGGACGGTCAGTGTGCTCAAGGACGGTTGTTCCGAAAGCCTAGCGGCCCCTGGCACCGACGACTACCAGACCGATACCACCGAGAAGAGCAATGGTGCTTGCGAGGGGAGAGATGAGCAGGGTGTCCTTGGTTTTGTGTGAGATTTGTACGGAGCCAAGGTCAACGTCCTTCTTCTGGTGGGTGAAGGAGAGGCCCCCGGTGGCGAAGCCGATAATGCCGAAGAGGATGAGGAGAAATCCGATGATGGTTGCGAACTTCATGGATGGGGCCTTTCCTGCTCGGAAGATTTGATGCGACATTTTCAGTCTCTCACTTGATAGTTTGATGCGTATCTTGCTGCAAGCAGATGCATTGATGCATGCCTGCGATCGAGTGCTTGCCTGTATGGAGGCTCAGGAGTAAGCTGCCCTTACACGGGAAAGGAGGATGATCCAGCCTATGAAAATTGACAGTAATAGTTGCATCACAACACGTGAGGTGACTGAGGCTTAGAGCGTCCTGCTCTAGTCCTGGCGGTCTTCAGTTCGCTGAAAGTTCTACGCCGAGGCCAAGTCCGAGCACGGACGCCTCAGGTCAATCTCAACAGTTCACCGACAGACGGCTCACGACTCCTGATGGAGTGTGGGCCGTTTGTGTTTTGGCTTTAGAATGGCTGCTATGACACCTCTGGTTATCGCGGGCAGGGCCTTTCAATCGCGTCTTATTGTCGGGACAGGAAAGTACAAGGATGGGCCGGAGACTCAGGCGGCGATTGAGGCCTCGGGTGCGGAGATGGTGACCGTTGCGGTGCGGCGGGTGAATCTGGACCGATCGAGCGAGTCGTTGCTGGACTATATCGATCCGCAGAGATACTTCCTTCTGCCGAATACGGCTGGCTGTTACACGGCTGATGAGGCGATTCGCGCGGCTCGGCTGGGACGTGAGGTGGGGCTTTCGGATTGGGTGAAGATTGAGGTTATCGGCGATCAGCAGACGCTTTATCCGGATGTTCAGGCGACACTTGAAGCGACGCGGGTGCTGGTGAAGGAAGGGTTCACGGTTTTGCCGTATACCTCTGATGACATTGTATTTGCCAAACGGTTGATCGATGTGGGTGCGGCAGCGGTGATGCCTCTGGGCGCTCCGATTGGGAGCGGGCTGGGACTGCAGAATACAGCGAATCTTCGCATATTGCGTGAGCTGATCACGGAAGTTCCGCTGATTGTGGACGCGGGAGTTGGGACGGCCTCGGATGCTGCGGTGGCGATGGAACTCGGCTTCGACGCGGTATTGATGAATACGGCGATTGCGCAGGCGAAGGATCCTCTGCTGATGGCTGAGGCGATGCAGCATGCGGTTCTGGCGGGGCGGCAGGCGTTTCTGGCGGGGCGGATGCCGCGAAAGCTGTATGCGACGGCCAGCTCGCCGCTTGAGGGAATATCTCGCTAGACTCAATCTCGATAGTCGGAACATTGTTCGAAATGCAGTAAACTTTCGCCCATGCGAGTGTTCGGGATTGATTGCGGGACGGAGTTTACCGGCTATGGTGTGGTCGCGGTGGACTCGGATGCACGGATGCCTCGGCTGGTGCATATTGCTGAAGGGACGATCCGACTCAGCAAAAAAGAGAAGACACCGCAGCGGCTAGCGCAGGTTTATGCTGAGTTGACGGCTCTGATGGCGTTGCATCAGCCGGAAGTGGTGGCCATTGAAGAGGTCTTTTTTTCGGCGAACGTGAAGTCGGCGCTGAAACTGGGGCAGGTGCGTGGTGTGGCGATGCTGGCAGCCGCAAGCTGTGGGTTACCGGTCGCTGAGTATGCGCCGCTGTCGATCAAGAGTTCGGTGGTGGGATACGGGCTGGCGGCCAAGGAGCAGGTACAGTTCATGGTGGCGAGATTGCTGGAGTTGGACCATGCGTTCGATTCAGCTGATGCCGCGGATGCCCTTGCGATTGCCATCTGTCACATCCATACTTCGCAGACACAGCAATTGCAGGGAGTGGGCCGATGAGGTTTGTCGCATGCTGTGTGCTGGGGGCTGCTCTGGCAGCGTCGTCTGGGATGGCGGTGATGGCTCAGACGGCTGCGCCGCCGGTCGATGCGGCTGCGACACATCCCGAGGTTACCTTCAAGTTTGAGCGAGTTGGCGTGCCGGTTCCGCGCTATACGATCCTATTGCGTGAGGACGGTACGGGCAGGTATGAGGCAGATGAGGCTGTTGTGTCGCCGTCAACGCAGTCCAGTTCGGCTATGCAGTACACGGGAGGCAGGCACATCGATCGACCGATGACACTGAGCCTGGCGACGACTGAGAAGATCTTCAAGACTGCGAGAGCGCTCAACTTTTTCAATGTCGAGTGCGCCTCGAAGGCGAAGAATATTGCCAACACGGGCAACAAGACGCTGAGTTATGCCGGGAGTGATGGTAAAGGCTCGTGCGAATACAACTACTCCGACAATAAGAGCGTCACGACGCTGACGGATATGTTTCTTGCGGTCGCCTTCACGATAGATGAGGGGCGAAGACTGGAGTTCCTGCATCGCTACGATCATCTGGGGATGGATGCGGAGATCAACTCGCTGGCAAGCGAAGTGCAGGCGGGGCGCGCGATGGAGTTGGGGACGATCGCACCGACGCTGGATGCGATTGCCGGTGACGAGGCCTTGATGCAGCGGGTACGATTGCGCGCGGAGAAGCTGCTGGAGCAATCAAAGGATAAATAGAGGGTGCTTCCGGTTGCGGGCTAGCGTCTAATGCTTAGTTGTGTGCGGAGAGCTGCCGTGGGAGACCGTGTGGGTTTGCGCTTGGGCTGGGGTTGGATCGTTGGGGTGGGACTGCTTTGTCTTTGGATTTCGGGAGCAGGGCCGGCCTTGTGGGCTTATGATGCGCCGCCTCAGCGTGCTGCGAGGCTGAGTTATCTGCGGGGCAGTGTTTCTGTGGATCACATGGACAATTCGGGCAACGAGCCAGCGCAGGTGAATATGCCGCTGGTCCAGGGGTTGCTACTGAAGACGGGCGACGATGGGCAGGCCGAGATTGAGTTCGAGGACGGCAGCCTGGTGCGGATGACGCCGAACAGTTCGCTGAGTTTGGACAATCTGAGCGTGGACGGGAGCGGCAACTTCCAAACCCAGATTGGGCTGATGCGTGGGTTGATCTATGCGGAGTTGAGGGCGGCGTCGAAGTATACCTACCGTCTCTACGCGGGCGGGGATGCGGTCTCGCCGGTGGAGAATGCGACGGTTCGGATCGATCTGGACGAGACCCCGGCGAAGATCGCGGTGTTGGCTGGCAGGGCGCATGTGGAGCGCGCTTCAGCGGAGGAGAATGGTGGGTATCGGACGGATGTGCGGGTGGGCGAGACTCTGGCGGCTGACGTCACCGACTTCAATCGCTACTTTTTGACGCCTCAGATCGTGCCGGACTCGTGGGACGACTGGAACGAGGAGCGCGATCAGGCGGCTGCGGATCAGGCTGCGAACCGGACCGAGGCGAGGGACAATTTCGCTGGAGATCAGGGCTATGGATGGTCGGATCTGGATGCCAATGGGAGCTGGTACGACGTTCCGGGGCAGGGTACGGTCTGGCAGCCTGCGGTGGCCGCCGATCCAGGTTTTGATCCTTATGGTTTTGGGAACTGGGTCTGGTCTCCAGGGGCCGGGTATGTGTGGGCCTCGGGTTATGGCTGGGGCTGGACGCCTTACCGGTGCGGCAACTGGTCGTATTGGGGCGGCTTTGGCTGGGGCTGGATGCCGGGTGTGAATTGTGGCTTCGGCGGGTGGGGCTTTGGCGGGCCGGTCTACGTGATCAATATCATCCGGCCCCCGTTTGGTTATCATCCGCATCCGTTCCCTCCCCATGGACCAGGAAACAGCCATCCGATTGTGCCGGTGCATCCGGGGCGCATAGCGTCTGCGCCTTTGCAGGTGGCTCAAGGGCCGCGCACGATCGACGGCCATGTGGTGGAGCCGTTGCGGCCGATTGGCAACACATATACCTCCAGGGGTGGCAGCGTTGTCGGCGCGTCGCTGATGCGGGACTTTCCGGTGGACCGGGTGAACCATCAGCCGGTGATGGGGAATACTCTCGGTGCGGCTCAGAGTACGACACCGGCCCGGGGTGAGTGGCGCTCTGGTGCGTACCGATCGAACTCCGGAACTGTCTCGGCGCCTGCGGTACCCGGTCAGCCTGCGCGTCCGATGGCTCCTGCTGTGCCGTCGACACATTCTTCGCAGGGCGAGCAATACCACGCCGCGCCGCGAACGTTCGAGTCCGCACCTCGTTCGATGGCACCTCCGCCGCCTCCACGGCCGGCGTATGCGCCTCCGCCGCGTCCGGTGTATTCGTCACCTCCCTCGCGACCGTCCTATACGCCTGCGCCTCATCCAGCGCCGAGTGCGCCGGCTGCCGCTCCCAGGTCTAGGTAGGGGTTGAGTTCGCGGGAGTCTCCTGGGAGATTGCGGCTGACAGTGCGCGATACAACTCTGCGGTAGGCTCGAGAGCCAGGGATTCGGCGCGTGCTTGTGCGGGGATGCTTGCCGGCCACGCTGTGGCGAGTTGCTGGGGTGTGTAGCCTGCTGCGCGGAGATTGTTCTGCAGGGTCTTTCGCTTCTGCGCGAAGATCTGCTTGAGGAATGCGTCGAAGCCGGTTGGGTCTACTCCTAATTCTTCGAAACGCGGGGCGAAGCGGAGACGCAGAACGGTGGAGTAGACCTCGGGTGGGGGGGAGAAGGCGGAGGGGGGCAGGGTGAAGAGGTGCTCAACTTCGGCGTTCATCTGGGCGGTGGCGGAGAGCAGGCCGTAGTCGCGGACGCCGGGGGAGGCTGAGACTCGGTCGGCTACCTCGCGTTGCATCATGACGACGGCTCGGGTGAGGATGCCGGAGGTTCCGGCGGCGAAGAGCTGGAGGAGGATGTCCGAGGTGATGTAGTAGGGGAGGTTGCCGATTACGTCGGCTGTTTCGCCGTCAGGCACGAGCTCGCGCAGGTCGGTTTTGAGGACGTCGGCTTCGATGATCTGCACGTTCGGCTGGTTGCGGAAGCGGAAGGCGAGGGCGGGGGCTAGTTCGCGGTCGAGTTCCAGGGCGATCAGGCGGTGGCAGCGGTTGGCGAGGATCTCGGTGATGGCTCCCTTGCCTGGGCCGATCTCGATGACGGTGCGGTTGCTGATGTCGCCGAGGGCGTCGACGATGGCGTGACGGGCGGCGTCGTCCACGAGGAAGTTCTGGCCGAGTTTTGGCTTGTGCTTCATGGTGTCCCTGGTTGGGTATCCCCCCTCCCCATACTTTAGTCCTAAAGTCTTCTATCCAGATACTTTAAAGTCTGGACTTCGCTCTGGTTGCTGGTTGTTCTTTGATGGTTGTTAAATGCGAAGAGCCTCGGCCTGGGCCTCGGCTCTTTTTTGCTCTATTTCTATTATAGCTGGGTGGCGAGAATTAATTGGCGAATGGATGTTGTTGGATGGTAAGAGGTTAGGGCGGAGTGGGGGTTGACAGGGTTTCGCCGGTGGGAAACGGCTTAGGCATACCCCAGGGGAGACCCAAAGCTAAAGCATTGGGCTGCCAGCCCTTCTTGCCGGCAGGAGAGAGGCCCGAGGCTGGAGCGTTGGGTACCCAGAAGCAACGGCAAAAGCAGAAGCAGATCCCCTCCGGGGATGACAAACAAGAAAAGCAGGGACAACGGCGAAAGCAGATCCCCTGCGGGGATGACAACAAGAAAGGCGACAGCAACAAGAAAGGCAACAGCAACAAGAAAGGCAACAGCAACAAGAAAGGCGACAACAGCAAGAAAGGCAGATGCGAGAGGAGCGAAAACGCATCTGTTGTATAGACTAACGTTCGGCAAGACAAAAGGATGAGCATGCATATCGTATTTGCAGCATCGGAGTGTTCGCCATGGGCCAAGACCGGTGGTCTGGCGGATGTGGTTAGCGGGTTGCCGCGTGCCCTGACGAAGATGGGCCACAAGGTGAGCGTCTTTATCCCGTATTACCGGCAGGTGGCGAAGGCTGTGCCGGATGCGAAGGTTGTGCTGCAGAGCGTGACGATTCCGTTCCCGTATTACAACCGCTTTGTGCGAATTCTTGATGGCGGCGTTCATTCCGGCGTCCAGAACTTTTTTGTGGATAGCCCGGAGTTGTTCGATCGGGAGAGTTTTTATGGGACACCGTCGGGGGACTATCCGGATAATGCGGAGCGCTTTGGACTGTTCAGCCGTGCAGTGATTGAGGCGACGAAGATCATGGGCGTTCCGGACGTGTATCACGTGCACGACTGGCAGGCGGCGATGGTCGCTGTGCTGATGCGTTCCACGTACTACTTCGATCCTGTGCTGCGGCATGTTCCTGCGGTACTGACGATTCACAACGCGGGGTATCAGGGATGGTTTCCGCCGCGCACGATCGAGACGCTGCTGTTGCCATGGGATATGTTCACCTTCGAGAAGCTTGAGCAGAATGACAATCTCAACTTTCTGAAGGGCGGAATCGTTTATTCGGACGCGCTCACGACGGTGAGCCGGAAGTACGCCGAGGAGATACAGACGCCGGAGTATGGCAATGGGCTCGAAGGTACGTTGGCGAAGCGCAGCGGCGATTTGTTCGGCATTCTCAATGGCGTTGACTATGAGGAGTGGAATCCGGCGACTGATCCGCATATCGCGGCGCACTATTCGGCTGAGAAGCTTGCCGGGAAGAAGGAGTGCAGGCGTGATTTGCTGCATGCATTCGGCGTTGAAAACGTCAGTGATGAGACGGCGGTGATCGGGGTTGTCTCGCGGTTTGCTACGCAGAAGGGTTTTGATTTCATCGTCGAGATCATGGATCGGCTGGTTCAGGAGGACATGGTTCTGCTGATGCTGGGGAATGGCGAGGAGTACTATGAGCGGCTGCTGGTGGAGGTGGCCGAGCGCCACCCCGATAAGATTCGCGTGCAGGTGAAGTTCGACAATGTGGTGGCGCATAAGATCGAGGCGGGATCGGACATGTTTCTGATGCCTTCGCGTTATGAGCCGGGTGGGTTGAACCAGATTTACAGCCTGAAGTATGGGACGATTCCGATTGTGCGCGCTACGGGCGGGCTTGACGACACGATTGACGAGCAACCCAATGGGGGCGGCAATGGATTTAAAGTTCTTGGGGTATGACTCGTCGGGGCTGCTGGATGCGATTCGTCGTGCGCTGGAAACTTTCCGGAACAAGAAGGAGTGGACCGCGATGATGAAGCGCGCTATGGCGGAGGACTTCTCGTGGGACAAGCCGGCGCAGGAGTATGTGCGGGTGTATGAGCGGGTGATTCAGAATCGGAGTTAGACAGGAGGGAGCGGCTTAGAAAAGACAAACGCAGGTCCTTCGACTACGCCTCTCGCGATAAGACTGCGAGAGACTCCGCTCAGGATGACACTTCTATTTTTGATCCCATTAATTTTGAACAGCTCTAGGCTGTTCGGTTCCTTTGCAGGAAGTAGTGCAAGGGGATTCCGAGGAGGATGACGCCTGTGCCGATCAACGAGTTGCGGGGCTGGTCGGCGAAGGAGAATACCAGCAGGACGATTGCGGCCAGAATGAAGAGTGCTGGCAGGATGGGGTATCCCCATACGCTGTAGGGGCGCGGTGCGTCGGGTTCGCGGTGGCGGAAGACGAAGACTGTGCTGGCGGTGAGGGCGTAGAAGAACCATTCGGCGAAGATGGCCAAGGAGAAGAGTGCCTGGAATTTCCCGATGGCTAGCAGGAGTAGCGAGCTGAGGACTGCCTGGAGGATTAGCGCGGTTGAAGGGGTATGGAAGCGCGGATGCACGTGTGCGAGCTGCTTGAAGAAGAGGCCATCTCGTGCGGCGGCGAAGGGGACTCGCGCTCCGGAGAGGGATGAGCCGACGAAGGTTGCGCAGATGCTGACGGCCATGCCGATGGAGACGAGGGCCGCTCCCCAGTGGCCGGCGATCATGCGCATGGCGTCAGCTGCGGGACGGTCGGCGGCGGCTATGGTGGCGGCGGGGAGGACGTACTGGATGGCGGCGTTAGTGAGCATATAGAGGCCGCCTACGATGGCGATGCCTCCGACGAGGGCGATGGGCATGCTGCGCTGGGGGCGCTGGATTTCGCCGGCCATTTGGGTGACGTCGCTCCAGCCGTCGTAGGCCCAGAGCGCGGCGATGAGGGCGATCATGAAGCCGGCGAAGCCTCCGCGTGAGCCGGTGAACTCGGTGGCGAAGTTTTGCCAGGAGCCGTGGGTGCTCGAGCTGAAGCAGAAGCCTGCAATGACTACGATCAATAAGACTTTGAGCCAGGTGAGGGCTAGCTGGACGTTGCCTGACTTACGGGTGCCGAGGATGTTGAGGCCGGTGATGAGCCACGTCATTGCGATTGCGAAGATCTGGCTCCAGAGCATGCTGCCGATTGCCGGGCGGGCGAAAAAGCTGAAGAGGGCGAAGGTGCCGAGGACTCGCGCGAGGCCGGCGGCTATGGTGGCGATGGAGGCGGGCTTGGCGATGGTGATCCATGTCCACATGTAGAGGAAGCCGGTGAGGTCGCCGTAGGCTTCGCGGAGGAAGGCGTACTCGCCGCCATAGTAGGGGCGGGCGGCGGCGATCTCGGCGTAGGTCATGGAGCCGAAGAGCGAGAGCAGGCCACCGACGATCCACACGGCGTAGACCATGCGCGACGAGCCGACGGCGGCCATCATCTCACGGGGGACGAGGAAGATGCCGCTGCCGATGATGATGCCGACGACGATGGAGGTGGCATGCGACGCGTTGAGGACGCGGGGTAGCTCTTGCTGGGTTACTTTCATGGGTTGCAGGGAGGTTAGCATATCGTCGGTGGATTGGAGCAGCGCTAAATGTAGTGCTTGAGGCTGAGCCAGTCGTCGAGGATGTTCTTGTGGCGGTGGCGGACGAGGTAGATGTTGCGGCGTTCGTAGGGCATGGAGTAGGGGTTGTCCATGCGTCCGGCGATCTCGACAGAGTCGTAGATCTTGCGCATCTCTTCAGGCGTGGCTCCGCTGATGACGATCATGACCTCGCCGGTGTAGCCGTGGGGTCCCCAGAGCCAGTAGTTGTTGTGGCCGCTGATGGCGGTGGGTAGACCGTGGCCGAGGAAGTTGATCGCGCTGGCCTCGCCGTAGTTGGAGGCGAGGATGCCGACCTTGGCCTGGTCTTCGGGTGAGAGGGAGTGATAGATGCGGGTGACTTCGTCGACCTCTTCCTGCCAGCCGAAGCGGTCGGCGTAGAACTGCGGGAGAGGGCCGTTGGCTTGGTTTTCGGTGCTGTCGCCCGGGTTGTAGAGGTGCAGGGCCTTGGTGTAGACGATCCATGTCGGAGGGCTAAGGACAGGGATCGCGAGCGGCAGAGTGACCGCGCCGACGAGGATGAGCACGCCTTCAAGGACGGGGAAGGCGAAGATGCGGTCTTGACGGACCCATTGACGGTTCGCGAGCCTCTGCTCCCAAGCGATGCCGCCGGCTGCGAAGAGCACGGGGTAGATGGGGGCTACGTAGTAGTCCTTGGCGTGCAGCGCCATCATGATCGCGAGGAAGAACAGGTAAGTGAGGCCTAGCCAGCGCCAGGGTTTGGCTTGGGGGTTTCGCAGAAGCCAGATGAGGCCGGCTCCCCAGATGAGGAATGTCAGCGGCTGGAGGTTCATGATCTGTTTGGCGAGAAAGGGCAGCGGGGCTAGCTTGACGTTCTTGTTCTCGATCTCACCGTTGTGGAGGAACTCGAGGGTGGGCCAGTGGTTGTGAATCTGCCAGATCAGGTTGGGCAGGGCGATCAGGATCATAATTGCGATGCCTGCGGCTGCCCATCGGTTGAAGAGCAGGCGGCGTTGTGGGGTGCATAGGAGACCTAACAGAAGTGCGATAAGGAAGAAGGTCATCGAGGGCTTGTTGAGCAGGCCGAACCCGGCGTAGAGCCCGAAGATTGGCCACAGTCGGTGGCCCCAGCCACGCTGGATGAGGATCAGGAGCATGAGCGAGCGCATCCAGAAGGCAGACTCGAAGGAGTTCATGGAGAGGTAGCTGTCTGTGCCCAGGTATTGGGGGGCTACCAGAACGCAGATCATTGCCAGGGCTTGTGCTGGTCTGCGTCCGCCGAGCGACCATGCGAGCAGCCCGGTCAGGAGGATGCGCAGGGCTCCAGCGATGGCGGAGAAGATCCTGATTCCTACGAGTGATCTGCCGAATATCAGTTCTCCCAATCTGGCCTGGAGTGCGACAAGTGGGCCGTGATCGACGTAGCCCCATGCGAGGTGGCGGCCGCACATGAGGTAGTAAAGCTCATCGCGAAAGTAGCCGTAGCCGATGTGCGCCTGCCATATATTGGCGACGATATGCAGGGTCAGCTTGATGGCTGCAAAGATCAGGGCCAGACGTAATGCTGCAGACAGCGTCTGGTCCGTGGGACGAACGATCGTCGTGGCTGCAGATGACATGAGCAAATCTCCGAAGGGCCAGGTTCTGGGGCGACTTTTTGCAGAGGGTAACAGATTGCTGGTCGAGTGCGGCGGCATGGGGTTCTGGACTAGATTGATACTGGGGTGAGCTATGGATTGGACTCCTGGTGGTCTTAGTGATGATGTAGAGGACCGGCGTGGATCCTCTGGGCGGGGGTTCGGTGGCGGCGGGCTTGGGATTATTGGACTCATCTTCCTCGTGATCCTTAGTCTGGTTACCGGGAGGAACTACATTGGAAGTTATCTTTCAGGTGGCGGTGCGGGGCCGTCCAGGGCTGCTGTGGCCTCTCCGGATGAGGAGCGTTCCGCTGAGCTTGTATCGTTCGTGCTGGATGATGTGCAGAAGACCTGGACCGTTATCCTGCCGGAGCAGACGGGGAAGGAGTATCGACATGCCCATCTGGTGCTCTTCCGCGATTACACGCAGTCCGGTTGCGGGGTTGCGCAGTCGCAGACCGGACCGTTCTATTGCCCTGTGGATGAGAAGGTGTATATCGACCTGGGCTTCTGGGATGAGTTGAGACGGCTCGGAGGCAGCACGGCGGACTTTGCTCAGGCTTATGTGATTGCTCACGAGCTTGGACATCATGTGCAGAACATTCTGGGGATTGAGCGGCAGGTGCGGACGTTATCCAGACAGGACCCTTCGGAGCAGAATCCTCTGTCGGTCAAACTTGAATTGCAGGCCGATTGCTTCGCAGGCATCTGGGCGCATAGCACTGCTCAGCGTCACATCATCGATCAGGCGGATGTGGCCGATGGGCTGAAGGCGGCGGCTGCTGTGGGCGACGATCACATACAACGGATGTCCCGGGGCGCGGTTAGTCCGGAGACGTTTACGCATGGCACGTCGGCTCAACGTATCGAGTGGTTCAAGCGTGGGCTCGATGAAGGGCAGGTCTCTGCTTGCCAAACCTTTGGTGCCGGTGGCGGGTCTTTCTAAGTACCCCTGCGGGGATGCCAGGCTGGTAGTTCTAATTCAGGACAGTAAAGGAGGAAGCTTCGGCGGGGTCGGCTTCGGCGTCGAAGTGTTTGCGGATGCGTTCTGCGGTGGCGGCGTTGACTACGGCGGTGAGGGCGTCGGGGCTGGCTTGCTTGATTCCGCGGATGCTGCCGAAGTGTTCGAGAAGACGCTGGCGGGTGCGGGGGCCTACGCCGGGGATGGCGAGGAGTTCGCTGTCGCGGTCGCGCATCTCGCGGCGCTTGCGGTGGTAGGTGACGGCGAAGCGGTGGCTTTCGTCGCGGATTTTTTGGACAAGGTGCAGGACGGGGGAGCGGCGGTCGAGGACTACGGGTTCGTTTTCCTGTCCGTAGACGTAGATGATCTCTTCCTTTTTTGCGATGGATGCAAGGGGTTGTAGGGTGACGCCGATTTCTTCGAGGGCAGCGTAGGCGGCGTGGAGCTGGCCGAGGCCTCCGTCGATCAGGATGAGTGAGGGGAAGGGCTTGTTGTCGTCGAGAATGCGCTTGTAGCGGCGCTGGATGATCTCTCGCATGCTGGCGAAGTCATCGACGCCGGTGACGGTTTTTACCTGGAACTTGCGGTAGTCGGATTTTTTCATTGCGCCGTCTTCCCATACGACCATGGACGCGACTGTTTCCGCACCCTGGATGTGGGAGATGTCGAAGCACTCGATGCGGCGAGGGAGTTCTTCGAGAGTGAGGGCGTCCTGCAGGGCTTCCTGGATGGCCTTGATGCTGGGCTGGAGGACGCGGAAGCGCTGGTCGTAGGACTGCTTGGCGTTCTGGCAGACGAGGTCGACGAGGGAGCGCTTTTCGCCACGCTGGGGTGCGAGAATTTCGACGCGGCGGTTGGTGCGCTGGGTGAGGAGTTCGGCGAGGATGATGCGGTCGGGGAACTCGACGGGGACGAGGACCGAGCGGGGGACGTAGTTTTGGTCGAGGTAGAGCTGTTTGAGGAGGGCGGAGAAGAACTCTGCCGGGTTGAAGGCGGCGCCTAGCTCGGAGACGGCGGTGTGCTGGACTACATCCTGAGTCGTCGGTGCGTCTTCGTCGATTTCGGGAGCGGAGACTTTGGGGTTGGGTTCGACGGTTGCGGGTTGGCTTCGGAGTCGGCTTGCTGCTCGTTCAACGTCTCGGAGAGGAACTCGGGCAGGTCTTCCCAGAAGAAGTCGCGACGGTCGACGATCTTTCCTCCGCGCATGTGGAAGAGGTTTACGGCTAGCATCTCGTTTTCGTAGTGGTAGCCGAAGACGTCGGCGTCCTCGTTGTCGGTGGTGGCGATGCGCTGCTTGTCCTGCATCTGGTGAAGGGTGACGAGCTGGTCGCGGAGACGGGCGGCTAGTTCGAACTGCTCGGTCTCGGCAGCCTCTTCCATTCTTGTGGTGAGGGATTGCTCGAGCTCATTGGGCTTGCCTTCGAGGAAGAGCTGTACGTCGCGGACGGTTTGTCTGTAGGCCTCGGGGGTGGTGAGTCCTTCGACGCAGGGGCCGAGGCAACGCTTGATGTAGTACTGCAGGCAGGCGCGGGGGTGGTAGCGCGAGAGATCGACCTTGCAGCTGGGGATGAGGAAGGTGCGGTGGATGAGGTCGACGAGGCGGTAGGCGAGGTTGCCGGGGAAGTAGGGGCCGAAGTAGGCACTGCCGTCCTTGCGGAAACGTCGGGTGACGAAGACTTTGGGGTAGCGATCGCTGAGCGTGAGCTTGATGTAGGGGTAGGTCTTGTCGTCGCGGAGGAGGATGTTGAAGCGGGGCTTCTTCTGCTTGATGAGGTTGTTTTCGAGGGCGAGCGCTTCGTGCTCGTTGGCGACGGTGATGTATTCGACGTCGACGGCCTCGCGCATGAGGGAGCCGGTCTTGGCGTTGGCCTGGGAGGCATCGAGAAAGTAGGAGCGGACGCGGGCGCGGAGGTTCTTCGCCTTGCCGACGTAGATGACCTCGCCCTCGGCGTTCTTGTAGAGGTAGCAGCCCGGCTGGGTGGGGATGGTTCGGATTTTCTGGTAGAGGTCCATGCTCGGAGAAACGCCCGGGTCTTAGTTTAGCTGTTGCAGTCGCAGGAGATGCGCGGAAGGCGGTCTGAGTAGATTTGACTCATCTCCCTGTCAAAAGTTCGGGATTGTCTCGGTGGCTGCCGAGACCGGAGTTAGGATCGGCTGGCTTATGTCTATGTAAATACGTGGCTTATGTTGGCTGCAGTTTTGGCAGCTCAATTGCTATATCTACGTATGTTGAAGATTGTTCTGAATGGTTGTTCCAAGGAGATGAACTCAATGAGCTCCAATACTCGATTCGATACTTGCACGAGTGCCGTAATAAAGTCTGCGTTTGTGGCCAGTGCGCTTGCCCTAGTCTGCACCACCGGTTGCTCGACGAAGAATTATGTTCGTTCGCAGACGGCTCCTATCGTTCAGCAGACGAACGATCTGGATGCGAAGACGGCTACGGACCATCGCAACATTGTTGATACGGACGAACGTGCGCAGAAGGGCATAGCAGGGGCCCAGGGTGCGGCTGATACTGCCGACCAGCATGCTCTTGCAGCGGGACGCGCTGCCGATACGGCGAATAGTTCTGCGCAGGACGCGTACAACCGGGTCGATAGCCTGACTGGCGTCGTTGCGAATCTGGATAATTTCAAGCCAGTGTCAGACGTCAGCGTGAACTTTGCGTTCGATAAGTATGTTTTGACGGCTGAGACTCGCAGGCAGCTCGATGACTTTGCGGCGAAGGCTGTGAACGCACGGAACTTTATTCTTGCGGTGACTGGCGGGACGGACTCGGTTGGCGACCGCGAGTATAACTATCAGCTCAGCCAGCGCAGGGCGGATGCTGTGGTCAATTATCTTTCGAGCAAGTACAACATTGCGCCGCGTAAGTTCTATCTGATCGGCATCGGCAAGGATCAGCAGGTCGCGAGCAACAGCACGGCTGAGGGCCGGGCGAAGAATCGCCGGGTCGAGGTCCAGATGATGACGAATATGAGCGATCAGCCGACGACCACTTCGTCTACTGCGCAGCCAAACGGGCAAATGTAGCTTTCACGGTTACCGCGAGTTTCCGCACCACCAACCCGCACGACTATCTATTCCTAAGACGGCGCGTCCGGATATGCTGCTGGACGCGCTGGCTCCCCTCTCCCAGGTCGGCAGGGCAGCATAGGCACGCCCTGCCAGCTTTCCCAGTCTGCAAGAATGTGTTTGCTAGGTCTTCAGCTTACGGTAAACGAAGCCCATTAATGCCGAAGCCAGGATGACCCAGACAAACTGGTACCAGTAGAAGAATGGAAATCCCCACAGGGTGGGTGTGGCGCGCGCGTAGATCTGCGGGAAGCATAGTCCCAGGTAAGGTAGAGCGAGAAGGAGCGTCCATCGGCTTCGCTTTTGTTTTGGCGGGGTCGTCATCGCGTCTGCGAATGATGCTACCACGGTAGATGCCATCGTTCGCCGGTTCGGGTAAAGTGTAGATATGGCGTCGCCAACGAGTGAAGAGGTCGCCCAGCATCTTGTCGAGGCCGTAGCGATCATGGCCCGTCTGCGCGCGCCGGACGGTTGCCCGTGGGACCGCGAGCAGACCTTCGATTCCATCAAACGGCATACTTTGGAAGAGACCTATGAGGTCTTCGACGCTATTGAGCGTCGCGCGTGGCCCGATCTGAAGGACGAGCTCGGCGACCTTCTGCTGCAGGTGCTGTTTTATGCGCAGATGGCCTCTGAGGCCGGTTACTTCAACATCGCCGATGTCGCTGCGAATTTGAACGCAAAGCTTATCCGACGCCATCCTCATGTTTTTGCAGATGTGGACGCCAACGATGCCGACGCTGTTTTGCGGAACTGGGAGCAAATCAAGCGCGTGGAGAAGCAGGCTGCAGCGGCCACGCAGACGTCTATGCTCGACGACGTGCCGCGCTCCATGCCGGCGATGCTCGAGGCCAACAAGCTTGGCTCGCGTGCTGCGAAGATTGGGTTCGACTGGCCCAATGCTGACGGGCGCGCAGGTGAACTTTTTGCCAAGCTGCAGGAGGAGATAGGTGAGCTCCAGGCTGAATTGAACGGGCCTCGAGAGCGCACGCCTTCGTCCGCTGTCGAAGAGGAGTTGGGGGATTTGCTTTTTACGGCAGTCAATCTTGCGCGGCATCTGAAGATCGATCCTGAGGTGGCTCTGCGTGCCTCGAATGCAAAATTTCGCCGGCGTTTCCGGGCGATGGAAGAGGCGGCAGGCGGGACGGATGCTTTGGCCGCGCATACGCCACCGCAACTCGAAGAAAGATGGAACGAGGCGAAGAACAGCCTCTCCGAAACTCCAGGGTCATGAATCCCATTCCTCACGACAATCTTCAGATTCACCACTTGACGACTCTCGAACAGTTCGAGCGCTGCGTCGTGCTGCAGCTTGAGGTTTGGGGCTACAGCGACGGCGATCTTGTTCCCCGTCGTGTTTTTTTGCTTGCCCAGAAGATTGGAGGGCAGGTGATCGGGGCCTTTGACGGAGAGACGATCGTCGGTTTCGCCATGGCTTTGCCCGGATATCGCAATCAGAAGGCGTATCTCCACTCGCACATGCTGGCGGTACTGCCTGCGTACCGTAACTTCGGCATGGGACGTCGTTTAAAGCTCGCCCAGCGAGACGATGCCATCGTCAGGGGCTTCGACCTAATGGAATGGACCTACGACCCGCTGGAGATCAAAAACGCCCATCTGAACATCGCCCGTCTGGGGGCCATTTCGCGCCGGTATCAGCCGGATTTTTATGGGCCGTCGTCTTCCCCATTGCAGGGCGGGCTTCCGACGGATAGGCTATACGCGGAATGGTGGTTGAGCTCTCCCCGCGTCGTCAGTCTGCTGCAAGGAGAATCTCAGCCAATGGAAGTCCTCGAACGCGTCACTGTCCCGCACGCCATCTACCAGTGGAAGCAGGACCCCCAGCAGCGAAGTCTGGCGGAGGCATTGCAGCGCAATAATCGCACTGCGCTTCTGTCGGCGTTTGACCGCGGGCTCGCCGTCATCGGTTATGAGCGCGATGCCAGCGGCGACGGCAGCTTCCTGCTTGGTCACTGGAATAAAGGCCCCGGCAAGGGATAGACCAAGAGAGCAAAAGCATCGACACCGCCCAACCAGGCCAAACCACCAAATACTGGAAAGACAGGACGTACCGACATGCTCAACATCGATGCCATTCACTTGCGCGAGATCAATATGCCTCTGGCTCATCCGTTCGAGACCAGCTTCGGCCTTACCATGGGTCGCCGCATCATGCTGGTCGAACTGGAAGCCGACGGCCTGACTGCCTGGGGCGAGTGCGTCGCAGGCGAACACCCCTACTTCAGCGACGAGATGATCGATACGGCTTGGATCATCGCTGAAACAGAGCTGGCTCCGCGGCTGCTCGAGGCTGATCTGGAGGGAGGGAGCAGTTGTCCCAACCTGTTCAAGCAGGTTCGCGGTAACCGCATGGCCAAGGCGGCTTTCGAGAATGCGGTCTGGGACCTTGAGGCACAGGTCGAGCGTGTCCCCCTGGCGAAATTGCTCGGCGGCACCCGCAAGGTCATTCCGTGCGGCGTCTCGATCGGGATTCAGCCTTCGGTCGAGCAGCTGATGGACAAGATTGCTACTGAACTTGCTGCCGGATACCAGCGCATCAAGCTGAAGTGCAAGCCCGGCTGGGACAACAGCATCTTTGAAGCGGTACGCGAGCAGTGGCCCGACATTATGCTCAGCTGCGATGCCAACTCTGTCTACCGCATGAAGGACCTCGACCACATCACTACGTGGGACGAGTTCGGGCTGCTGATGATCGAACAGCCGCTGTGGTATGACGATTTCTACTTCCACGCGATGCTGCAAAAACGGATCAATACCGCGATCTGTCTGGATGAAGCGATTCGTAACCGTCGCGATGCACTTGCCGCTATCGACATGGAGTCGTGCCGCATCATCAACATTAAAGGTGGGACGCGTCGGTGGCTTCAGCGAGGCCATTGCTGTCCATAACGCCGCGGCGGAGCGGGGCATTCCCGTGTGGTGCGGCGGCATGCTGGAGACGGGCATTGGACGCGCTCACAATATTGCCTTGTCTTCGCTGCCTAATTTTTCGTTGCCCGGTGATGTCTCCGCCTCCAGCCGGTACTGGGAGCAGGACATCATCGAGCCTGCGGTGACCGTCAGCTCCAAGGGTGAGATCATCGTTCCCACCTCCGCCGGGCGCGGCTTCGAAGTGCAGAAAGATCGTATCGAGCGGTTGACTGTTCGCCGTCAGACGCTGTATGCGAAGGCCCGCGTGACCGTCTGAGGGGTCAGCGAGGCTTTATCGGTCTGGCAGCGGTGTGTTCAGCAGGACGTGGATCGCGTCCTGGTAATTCATGGGGTTGACTGTCTGGAAGTTGCTTGCTTCCACGTTCAGGTTCACGTTGAGTGTCTTCACCATCAGAGCTCGCACCGTTAAATGGTATGTGAAGTGCGTAAAGATCTCGCGGCCACCGCCGGCATCCGTTTGGTCGAGCGTCAGCTTGCCACCGGGATAGATGTGCGCCAACATGCCCCAGCCAAAGTTGATCGGCCGGAAGACCGTTCCTTCCATGCGCACGAGCTGCCGGGTCTTCGCGTCGATCCAGGCCCGCCCCTCCAGACCGCTAAGCGCCTCAGCCGGCGTCGTCGGCGGACGGAATTGCGGGTTGGGCTTGTAGTCGAGCACGATCTCGAGTGCGTCCTTGTTTTTGCCGGTCTGCGGTTGCCCTGGAGCGTAGGTGTTGATCATGGCGTCCGGCATCAATCGGATCAACGATTCCGCGAGCTTCTTTTCGGACGCATCATTTTTCACATGCCTTGCGTATGCATCAGGTGACTCCAACATGTCGTTCAGGCGCTGGCGCTCTGCTTTGTCCTGTTCCTCTGTCAGCGGCTTTCCATTACGCAGGATCAGCCGGGCGACGGTGCCTTCCTTGCTCTCGATGACGTCGCGCACCTGGTCGCCTTTGCTGTCTATGACATGCATGCGATAGCGGAGATAGGAGTCTTTGTGGTGGAGGGCCGTCACCTCGTTGGCGACGACATCGGTGACCCACGCGCGCGGCGGTATCGCCATTGGATCGGCTGGAACAGCACCCTTCGGCCCTGATTCCCATGCGGTTGCCGCTACGCTCTGAGCCATCGCAGCGGCAGGCGCGAATCCTGCAGGCGAAGCGAAGAGCGCTGTTAGAAGCAGCCACAACGGCAGCGTTACAGCCTTCGAAGCGGATCGAGTACGCGATGCGCACCTCACAGTACTCTTCCTTGCATCCGCACACTCTGTCGTCAAACTGATGCTCCTCGCCTGTATCCACGTATTCCGTTTATCTTATGTAAGACGTATGTGCCCTGTCGGAAGTTTTCCCGTTTGCCTCGCAGCATAGGCTTGGGTATAGTTCGGGCAAGGCGTACGAAAACAAAAAAGTCCGCCAGGAGAACAGAAGCTCATGAATCCAGCAGAGGGATCCACCGCCATCGGCAAGTCGGTCACTATCCGGGGAGAACTTACCGGGAAGGAAGACCTTTACATGGACGGGGACATCGAAGGAACCATTACCCTGCCGGAAAATCGGTTGACCATCGGGCCGAATGCGCGCGTCCTCGCGGATATCACCGCCCGCGACGTTATTATCCTGGGGAAGGTCAACGGCAACGTCCACGCTTCGGGCCGCGTTGAGCTGCGACAGACGGCCGCTGTTAGTGGAGATATCTTTGCAGGCAGGCTGTCCATCGAGGAGAGTGCCACGGTCAAGGGTCAGGTAGAACTGCAGGGAACAGAAGGGCAGTCACATGCTCCTGCAGCGGTGGATACGCAGCAGACTCTTGTCCTCGAGCCGAAGGTTTAGCGGGAAGGGTAGCGAGATATGCGCAATCTCTTCGGCGGCAGTGACAGTTCAAGCAGCGCGCATGGGGCCAACGCAGCGCGGGTGCCTCGCCACTCCAGTGGATGGAAGGAGTTGCTCAAGCACCTTCGATCGGAGGAGTCGCTGCGCATTCTTGATATTGGCCCGACGTCCTCAACCAATATCAACTACATCACCAGCCTTGGCCACAGCATCTATATGGCGAATCTGGTGGAAGAGGCGTCAAAGCCTGAGTGGGTCCTTCCAGCAGAAGCCGGCGAGGCGCCGAAGTATGACGTCGATGGATTTCTCGCGGCCAATCTCAATTTCTCTGGCCGCCACTTTGACGTGGTCATTCTTTGGGATACGGCGGACTATCTTCCGGAGCCTCTGCTGACCGCCGTTTTCTCGCGGCTCCATGAAGTTATGGAACCTGGTGGCCTGATGCTGGCCTTCTTCCATGCGACGACCGATCCGGGAACCACCTTCTGCCGCTATCACCTTACGGATACCGAGTTCGTCGAGATGCAGAAGGCGGGAAACTACCCTTTACTGCAGATCTACAGCAATCGAAAGATTGAAAATATGTTGAAAGCCTTCAGTAACTATCGCTTTTTTCTCGCAAAGGATAGCTTGCGCGAAGTAATTGTCACTCGGTAAGTAAGTTTCCCGAGCGATAGATTCAGCCAATAAATGAGAAAACGCGAGCACCCACACAAATGGGTCTCGCGCTCTATCGTTCACTCAGATTCGAAAGGATCAGCCCTTTGCGTTCTGTTTCCGGCGCTCCGCCCAACGCTTCTTCATCGCATCGGCAATCCGCTTGCGCCCCTCGGGGCTTAGCTTGCGCTTGCGCGGCGCAGCTGCTGCGGCTGGAGAGTTCTTGCTCCCCTTCGGACGACCGGGCCCAGTGCGCGCAGCAGGCGCCGCTGCTCCCGCCAGTAGTGCACGGGCCTGCTGCAGCTTCGATATCTGTGCGTCAAGTTCAGCGATGATACGACCAACTTCCACGTGTTACCTCCGTTTGACATCTAAGCCCAGATTTTTCACTTTGTTAGACCGGGTAATTGATTTGAAAAAATCAATACATAGTAACAATACAGAACCAGTCAGGAACTGGCAAACGATATATAGGTCAAGAGTTAGCTATTTTGCTTGAAAGTAGCTTCGGAATCTTCGTGACTTAGATTAGCGCGTGCCCGAATTGCATATCCTGGCCCTGTCTCGTCCAGTTCTTCATAGTGGGAAGTACCCAGGCCGTGACGGCTGTGAGTCTCCTGCATGCATTTCTCCAGCCCCTTCAAGGTTCCTTGCTTATCGCGTGCAAATTCAGCAGCCATGCGGGTCAGAGCATAGGTCACAATGTCGCTGTGGTGCAGTTCCTTCATCTCAGGTGCACGTCTCAGATTCAGCCACAGACGGTGGACAAGCTGTACTTCGTCGGGCAGGATTGCCGGAGCATGAGGTCCGATATGGAAGCTCAGCGCATCACCATCCGGTTTGATGACATAAAAAGTAAATTGACGTTTCGGCTCTGGTAGTGCCTCCCAGGCCTGACCTACGTGATATGCCTGCTCTTCCGCAGTCAACTTACTCGAAAGGCCGGACACTACCGCCGCGGCATCCAGCGAGTTAGCCGTCTGCACGAGTGCCGCAAAGATATCGCCGGCGGGAACTACCAGCAGGGAAATATGTTTTCCAAAGCTTTCAGCGATCGAGACTGCCTTGGTAAACAGCATCTGCTCGTGTTCGCTGAATAACTGCTCGGAAGCATCGACATACTCAGGGCCACCTACGCCCATCATGCGGGCCGCTAGAACCACAATGTCCTGCGAGTCGGTATCCGTGTGGGTTAGCGCCCACTTCAGAGCGAAGGGAGTTGCCGAATCACGCATGGTAACGACGACCGCGCCGGGGCGAATCTCGAGCGCCTCACGGCCGACGGTGTCCTGGTGCTCCAATTGGAAGTGTTCCCGCATCTGGCGCGTAGTCAGATCGTGTCGCCGCTTATTGTCACGCTCAGACAGCGAGAAGATGACAAAGAATGCCGCAGCAAAGATGACACCACTTACTGTGGCCACCGATTTTGTGAATAAATTCACGACAGCAGTAGTTAGCAGGACGAGAAAGACAGAGATTAGCCCCAGAGGGATCTCCGTTTTACCTATACGGATATTGAGGGGAACCTTCCATCCGCGCTCGCCATGATACTTCCATCGCAGTACAAGCATGGCCAGCGAGTTGAAGGTGAAGCTCCAGATCACGCCGAATGCGTATGCCTCGCCCAGCATGATGACGTCGCCACGCGACACGATGATCGTGAACATCTGCAGCGCGGCGACGAGGTTCACGATGCGGTAGCTCGTCCCGTACTTGCGCTGCGGCTTGCGGAACCAGTCTGTCAGGACGCCGTCTTCAGCTACGCGCATCAAGACACCGGTCGAGCCGACGATGGCTGTATTCACTGCGCCGCCTAGAATCAGGAAGCCCACGATGACGACGAAGACACGGAAGCCGATACGCAACGCCAGCGGGCCTACGACGTACATCGTGATACCCGCGATGAGGTTGTCACGGTAAACCGGGACGCGCACTGAGTCGGGAATCAGCATCACCGCCAGCAACGACCCGATGCCGGTGAAGATGAAGCTGTAGATCGCGATTACAATCGCAGCGCGCTTCAGATTTTTGAGCTTTGGGTGCTCGATCTCGCGATTCACCTGCGCCAGCGACTCTTCGCCGCTCATCGCCAGCACGGAGTGTCCAAACGCCATGATGATGCCGAACAACCCGAGGGTTCGCGCGAAGCTAGTGTGCCTGAGAAATCCGAGAGCATCCTTGCTGAAGTGCAGATTGTCCGGCGTCGGCAACGGCGGCAGATGCGCGCCAGTACGGAAGACCGAGAAGATACTCCAGCTCAGCAAGATCACAACCATTACAGTGGTGATCTTCATCACCTTGAGGGCCTTGTCGCTCGACTCTTCGATGCCCTTCGTGTTCTGCCACCAGAAGTAGATGGTTATCATACCGGCGATGGTCGCGGATGTTCCATCGACTGCAAACTGCCGGGCGGTGCCATCGGCATGTGCGACGAGCATGTGCATCCAATGATGCGCCACGCATAGCCGGAGCAACTCGTTCAACAGCCCTACGATGTACTGCCCGGCAGACACGCCGGAGATCGGGCCGGTCAGGATGTAATCGAACATCAGCGCCGAGACGCTCAGTTTGGCGAACGTCCCGCCCAGCGCCTCCTTCACGATGCGGTAGACTCCGCCGCGCGTGAACATGCTGCAGCTTTCGACATAAACCGCCCGCACGGCGAAGCTGAACAGCATGACGCCTAGGATGAACCATGGCGCGGACTTGCCTACCGCCTCTTCGGCGATTCCACCCGCATAAAAGGCCGAGGATCCTAGGTCATTGAGAACAATTGCCGCTGCCCGCCAGAAAGAGATAAAGGTGAGCATGACCGAGGAGGCCACGACCAGGCGAACCCTGTTCGATTGCGGCTTATGCGTAGTTTGCTTGGATGCCATTATGGTTTGCGTTCAGCATTGCACTCCATGTCTGACATCGAACCAACCGATGCCTTCACTGGAGTTGCTGAGCCCTTAGTTGAAGACCATTTCTAAGCCGAGTGATCTAGAGCATCAGACGGCTAATCTTCATCCTCCAGCAACTCCTTCAGATCTTCTATGAAACTAATCACAATCACGATGGCAGAGCCCGCCATTCCGACGAAGAAGAGCGGCACGACTACCTTCGCGACTAGACGAACGACTAAATCCATACCAAATGAATTGTATCCCCGAAACAGGTTTCCATTTGATAAGCCAATGTTAGACTTCAAACGCGATGAGACTTATTCCCGCACGGCTCTGGGCCATGGCCGTACTGTCTGGCGTCCTACAGGTTCTGCCCTTTCCCATTGCCGGCCCCACGCCGCTCTGGCGTACCGCTTTCTGCTGGATTGCGCTTCTTCCCCTTCTTTGGGCGCTTCTCGCCGACAATAAACAGGGAAATCCACTTACCTTCCGTCAGGGTGCGGCGTTGGGTTACGTTTCCGGCTTCGTCTGGTACTTAGGTAATTGCTACTGGATCTATCAGACGATGTACCTGTACGGCGGCCTCGACAGGCCTGTTGCCGCTGGAATTCTAGTTCTTTTCTGCCTCTACCTTGGCCTTTACCATGCACTTTTTGGCTTTCTGATTGCCGCGTTCAGGCTCCGTTTTGGCAGGCAGATTGCTCTTCTACTCAGTCCGTTTGCGTGGATTGCCGTGGAACTGGCCCGGGCCCACATCACAGGGCTCCCGTGGGACTTACTCGGCGTTGCGCAGGTCGACAACCCGCTGCTCACCCGGCTGGCACCCACCACCGGAGCCTATGGGCTCTCCTTCGTTATCGTCGCGGTCAACGCGCTCTGGCTCGTGCGAATCCGCATCCGGGATCGCCGGTACACGCGCTTCGTGCTTACCGTCGCCGGGGTTGTCATCATTGTTCTCTACGTCTTCGGGCTACGCCGAATCCGTGGTCCCCAACTCATCGCAACTGATGCTCACGCGACGCTGGTTCAGCAAAATCTCGAGGTCGGCGCGGCCAATACGGGGCCCCAGCCCACGACGCAGCAGCTTCTGGAATCTTTCTCGTACCTCAGTCGATACCCCTCCAGCCACTTTCTATTGGGGATACCCGAGCACCCCGGCACGCAATCTGTCTTTCTCTTCAAGCGGCAGCCTGAGGAAGGATCCGAGGCCACTACTCCTGTGCCATCACCGACAGATCTGATCGTCTGGCCTGAATCCCCCGCGCCTTTCCAGGAACACGATCCCGATTTCCGCGCAACCCTCTCCTCGCTCGCACGTGCTGCTAACGCTCCTATCATCGCAGGCAACATCGGCATCGACCGTACCACCGAGAACGAGCGCGGGTACTTCCAGTTCAACTCCGCATCCTTCGTTTCGGCGCAGGGGGAGTTTGTTGGCCGCTACGATAAGATGCATCTGGTCCCGTTTGGCGAGTACGTCCCCTACAAGCACCTCTTCTTCTTCGCCAAGAGTCTCCTCACCGAGGTTGGCCTCTTCGATGCCGGCCAGCAGCGCACGGTCTTCACGACTAACGGCCACACCTACGGAACCTTCATCTGCTACGAGTCCATATTTCCCGATGAGGTGCGCCAGTTTACGAAGATGGGAGCCGAGGTGCTGGTCAATATCTCGAATGATGGGTGGTACGGAGACACCAGTGCGCCATGGCAGCACCTTAATATGGTCCGAATGCGTGCTATCGAAAATCATCGCTGGATTTTGCGTGCCACGAACACGGGAGTTACCGCGTCGATCAATCCCAGCGGGCGCGTGATCGCCTCAGCTCCACGACACATCCGCACCAGCATTCGTGTCGGTTTTGCTTATGAGCACGACCTCACCTTCTATGCGGCGCACGGCGATCTCTTCGCCTATGCCTGCGCTCTGGTGACCGCTCTTGCGCTGGCCTTCAGCCTCCGTACGAAATTGCCGTAAACTAACATTATGATTAGCGATCTTGAATACTCCTACTCCCCGGTCCGCGAAAAGGTTCGCGATCTGCGGGAGTATCTTTGACTCGGCCCGCCTCCGCCGTGAACTAGCCACTATTGAAGAGAAGACCTCCGACCCCGCCATCTGGGCCGATCCTGCGCGTTCGCAGCCGCTGATGCGCGAGCGCAAGCGCATCGAAAACCTGTTGGCCGATGACACCGAACTGGCGCGCCGCTCTGATGACATCGAGGCGTACTTCGAACTAGCCAAAGAAGGCGAAGATACCGAGGCCGACCTTGCCCGCGAGATTCCTTCACTGGTCGAATTCGTCGACAAGCTTGAGTCCAAGACCATGCTGTCGGAGGAGTCCGATCCGCTGAACGCTATCGTCGTCGTTCACCCAGGCGCAGGCGGTACGGAGAGCCAGGATTGGGCCGAGATGCTGATGCGCATGTACATCCGCTGGGGCGAGCGCCAGAACTTCAAGGTCGAGATCAACGAAGTGCAGGATGGCGATGAGGCTGGCATCAAGTCCGCCACCTTCACCATCTCGGGGGACTTCGCCTACGGCCTGCTCTCGGGCGAGACGGGCGTCCATCGCCTCGTGCGCATCTCGCCGTACGACTCCGCCAAGCGCCGCCACACCAGCTTCGCCAGCGTCTTCGTCTCGCCTGAGATCGACGACACCATCGTTATCGATATCAAGCCCGATGACCTGCGTATCGACACCTACCGTTCGGGAGGCAAGGGCGGACAGCACGTCAACACTACCGATTCCGCTGTTCGCATCACGCACATCCCGACTGGTCTTGTTGCGGGCTGCCAGAACGAGCGTTCTCAGCACAAGAACAAGGAGAAGGCGATGAAGCTTCTTCGTTCGCGCCTCTACGAGTACGAACTCGAGAAGAAGAAGGCCGCGACCAAGAAGCTTGAGGACTCAAAGTCGGACATCAACTTCGGCTCACAGATTCGCAACTACGTCCTCCAGCCATATCGCATGGCGAAGGACCTTCGCACCCGCGTCGAAGTTGGCGACGTCGATCGCGTCCTCGATGGCGATCTCGAACCCTTCATCCGTGGCTATCTCAAAGCACGCCGCGAGGGAGGAATTCCCGCTGCTGTCGGTGCCGAAGACGATGTAGCCTAAGCAGTTCCTCATCACATCCTCACGCGGTTGGAGCTTTATGTTGCCCTGAAGCATCCAACTGCTGAGGAAACCTATGAGCGTAACCAAATCCCCCGCTGTCAAAGCCGATGCATCTGCAGAATTGCGTAAACAGCTCGTTGATCTGCTTCGTGGAGGCCAGGCCCATGCCACGTTCGACGAGGTAATCAAGGACTTCCCGGTCGAACATCGTAGCACCGTGCCGGCCAACCTGCCTTACTCGGCGTGGCAGTTGCTTGAGCATCTCCGTATCGCCCAGCGCGACATCCTCAACTTCAGCGCGCCACCCACAGGCGGTTATCATCCGCTCAAATGGCCCGACTCGTACTGGCCGGAGTCTCCCGAGCCGCCCTCGGCACACGCCTGGGACGCCACAATTGCTGCCATTCGCAAGGACCTCGAACACTTTGAAGCGCTCATCAGCAAGCCCGAAGCGGATCTCTTTAAGCCCTTTCGCTGGGGCGATGGGCAGAATCTTCTCCGCGAAGCCCTGCTGGTTGCCGACCACGCCGCCTATCACTTGGGCGAACTTGTCGTTCTGCGTCGCCTTCTCGGTGTATGGCACAAGTAGACTGGTCTCGGAAGAAATCAAAGAGAAAAAGGACAGAGATGAACGAACCTGAGATCGTCCGCGAAATGCTCGGTAACCCAGCTGCACACCCACGCACCATCGCAGTCATTGGCCTCTCCGACAATCCGGACAAGCCCAGTAACTATGTCCCCACTTACATGCAGCAACACGGCTACCGCATCCTGCCGGTCAATCCATTGATTGAATCCGTTCTCGGCGAAAAGTCGTACGCCACCCTCAGCGATTTACCCATCAAGCCTGACATCGTAAACGTCTTCCGCTTGCCCAAGTTCATTCCTGCCATCGTCGACCAGATGCTCGAACTTGGGTTCAAGAACCTCTGGGTTCAGCAGGGAATCATCCACCCCGAAGCGGCTGCTCGCGCTGAAGCTGGCGGAATTCACGTCGTTATGGATCGCTGCATCATGGTCGAGCATCGCCGTGCGGGACTCTCGCAGTTCGAACTCGCTTAAACCGTTCACTCACGTCCAACACTCAGCCTACAATTAAAGATTCATGAACATTCGCCGCCACTTCGCCAGCCTACTGCTCCTTCTCTGCGCTCTCTTTACAGCCGGCACTGCTGCAAACGCGCAGATCCAGGTTGTCGGCGACGGCGGCCCCGGCCCGGTCAAGGCCCAGCACCTCACCGCCGAGCTTGTCTCGCTCGCTCCTTCCATCGCACCAGGTGGAACCCTTCAGGTCGGTCTTGTCCTCACGCTCGAGGAGCACTGGCACGTCTACTGGATCAACGCTGGTGACTCCGGCGAGCCACCCAAAATCACCTGGACTTTGCCCCCAGGTATCACTGCCGGGCCCCTTCAGTTTCCCATCCCCAGCCGACTGCCGCTTGGCCCGCTGATGGACTTCGGCTACGAAGATTCGGTTGCCTTTCCCGTCCTGCTCACCGCTGCGAAAGACATCAAGCCGGGCCCCATCCATCTCGACGCCAAGGTCAACTGGCTCGTCTGCCGCGAGGTCTGCATTCCCGGCAAGGCCCACCTCGGCCTCAACCTTACCGTCGATCCTGCAGCCACCGCGCCCGCACAACCCGTAGGCGCGCTTGGCGAAGCACTGACCCTTCTACCCCAGCCGTTGCCGCCTGAGATGAAGCTCACCGTCACCGGCGGCAAATCTGAGTTTGTCCTCGACCTCATCACCGGCGAGCGCGTGACCAACGCCGAGTTCTACCCCTTCGATCAGGAGCAGATCGCCAACGCCGCCGATCAGGCCATCGAGCCGCTGTCCAACGGCGTCCGTCTCCGTGTTCCGCGCGCTCCCGAACTCAACAAGCTCCCCGCGCAGCTCCACGGCGTCATCAAGCTCTCCGATAAAGTGGCTTACGAAATCACCGCGCCCGTCACTCCCGGTGAGATACCAGCTACCGCACGAAGCAAGACGCCAGCCGGAGCCGAAAGCGAGGTCACTACGCTGACCGCCATCGGTCTCGCGTTTCTGGGCGGCATCATTCTGAACCTGATGCCCTGCGTCTTTCCTGTGCTCTTCCTCAAGGGACTTGCGCTCGTGCAGTCTTCGAACGAGGAGCGCAGCCGTCTCCGCAGCCACGGCCTCGTCTACACCCTCGGCATCCTCATCTCATTCTGGATCATCGTAGGCGTCTTGCTCGCTCTGCGCGCCGGAGGCAGTCAGGCCGGATGGGGCTTCCAGCTTCAGTCGCCGGTTTTTATTGCCATTCTTGCTTCGGGCCTTTTCTTCTTCTCTCTTTCACTCGCGGGACAGTTCGATATCGGCCTCTCCCTCACCAGCGTCGGCGGAGAACTCGCTCAGAAGCAGGGCTACACCGGCAGCTTCTTCACCGGAGTTCTCGCCACCATCGTCGCCACGCCCTGCACTGCACCGCTGATGGGCGCGGCCATCGGCTTTGCCCTCGCGGAGCCGGCATGGATCACCTTCGCCGTCTTCACCGCGCTGGCTCTTGGACTCGCTGCACCCTATCTGCTGTTGAGCTTCCAGCCCGCCTGGACGGGCCTTCTCCCGCGTCCCGGAGCGTGGATGGAGACCCTCAAACAGCTCACCGCCATCCCTCTCTTGGCCACCGTCATCTGGCTAGCCTGGGTTTACGGACATTTGTTCTCAGCAACCGGCCAGGGTGTCGACCACGTCGCTAAACTGCTGCTCTGTTTCCTGATGATCGCTATCGCCGGATGGGTTCTGGGCAAATGGCCTGCGCGGTGGGCCAGCGCGATCGCTGCCATCCTGATCGTTGCTATCGCGCTAGCCATCCCGCTCTACCAGCCAAAGGACACCACCCTCACCTGGCAGCCATACTCGCAGCAGACGCTCGATCAGGCACGTGCCGCGGGCCATCCCGTCTTCATCGATTTCACCGCAGCCTGGTGCCTCAGCTGTCAGGTCAACGAGCGCCTCGTCCTCCGGTCCGCCGAGGTGCAGCGCCAGTTCGCCGAGCACAACATCACCCTGCTCAAGGCCGACTGGACCCAGTACGATCCTGAGATCACCAAGCGACTCGCCTCCGTAGGCCGCAGCGGAGTCCCCACCTACGTGATCTATCCGGCCAGCCCCGCAGGCAACGCCGACGTTCTCCCCGAACTTCTCACCAAGGACATCGTTCTCACCGCTCTTCAAAGGGTTACGAAACAGTGAGCACCCAGACAGACGAGCAACAAATCCGCGCCATCATCGACACCTGGGCCGAAGCTTCCCGCAACGGCGATCTCACCGCTCTGTTGAATTTGATGACCGAAGACGACATTTTCTTGACCTTTTTCACCGATGGCTACATGTCGATGCCCAGCCAGGACCTCGCAGCGAGCTTCAAATCCATGACGGAGTCAGTCAGCTTCGAAGCCCGCTCCAACCTACAGGAGATCACCACTAAAGGGGATGTTGCTGTCTGTTCAAATCTTCTTGAGGTCAGGATCACGCCTCGTGCAGGAGGCGATACCGTCAAACGTGCCGGGAGAATCCCCACTGCCTTTCGCCGCGGAGATGACGGCCAGTGGCGCATCGCTAATATGCGCTCTCCGGCCTAGCATTTTGCCTGACGGACTATTGCACGCCGTCCCGTTCCAGTCGCAAAATATTCGGAGTAGCAGATGTGGAGGTGACCGCATGCCTCGCCGCAATCTTCTCTCCCTCGTCCTGACCGCTTGTGCGCTTTCCGCACTTGCACTCACGCCCGGAACTCAGGCGCCCGACTTCAAGGGCACCGACTCCAACGGCGTCACCCACACCCTCTCTCAGTACCGTGGCAAATACGTCGTCCTTGAGTGGGCCAACAAAGGCTGCCCCTATCGAGCAGAAGCATTACCTTAGCGGCAACATGGAGGCGCTCCAAAAGGAGTGGACCGACAAAGGCGTCATCTGGCTCTCTATTCTCTCTTCTGCACCGGGCGAGCAGGGCAACGTAACCCCAGCCGAAGAGAACCAGTACCTCAAGTCCATGCATGCCGCGCCAACTGCAGCGATCCTCGATCCCTCCGGCAGCATCGGCCATCTCTATCAGGCCAAGACCACGCCGCATATCTTCGTGATCGACCCCGCCGGCAAGCTCATCTATCAGGGTGCCATCGACGACAGGCCAACGACGGATCTGGCGGATGTTCAGCACGCGCACAACTACCTGAACGAGGCGCTCAACGCTGCCATGGCCGGTAGACCGGTACCAATAGCCAGCACTCGTCCTTATGGTTGTTCGGTGAAGTACAAGGACTGACCTTTAGGTAACCCCTTACTCCCGTTTGGCAGCCTTCTTGTCAGCCTTGATCCGCGCAATCTCGTCCATCCGCTGTGCCAGCAGCTTCTCGCGTCCCTCGCCCGTCGGTTGGTAGTATCGCCGCCCGGCCAGCGATGGCGGCAGACACTCCATATCCGCCACACGCCCCTCGACATCATGGGCGTACTGGTAGTCTCTGCCGTAGTCCAGATCCTTCATCAGCTTCGTCGGGGCGTTGCGCAGATGGAGCGGCACCGGCTCTGCAGCAGTAGCTTCAATGTCCGCCTTCACCGCACCATACGCTGTGTAAACGGCGTTCGACTTTGGAGCCAGCGCGAGATAAACCACCGCCTGTGCCAATGCCAGTTCGCCCTCAGGATGCCCCAGAAAATGCATCGCATCCTTAGCCGACAGGCAAAGATTCAGCGCCTCCGGAGCCGCCAAGCCAATATCCTCGACAGCCATCCGAACCACACGCCGCGCAACATACATCGGGTCCTCGCCAGCCTCAAGCATCCGCCCCAGCCAGTACAGCGCTGCATCGGGATCGCTATTCCGCACGCTCTTGTGCAACGCCGAGATGATGTCGTAGTGCTGCTCGCCCTTCTTGTCATACAGCAGCACCCGCCGTTGCAGCGCCTCAGCGGCAATCGCCTTCGTGATGACGCGTTCGCCACGTCCCTGAGCGATCTTCGCCGCGACCTCGATCGCATTCAGAGCGTTCCGCGCATCGCCGCTCGAGTAGGAGGCAATCGTCGCCAACGCATCCTCATCGGCCTCAACTCCCGAAGCTTCCAGGCCACGCTCAGCATCCGTAAGCGCGCGCTGCAACAGAGAGACGATCTGCTCTTCAGTCAGCGCAACCAGCGTATAAACGCGGCAGCGCGACAAAAGCGCCGCAATAATCTCGAACGAAGGATTTTCCGTCGTAGCGCCGATCAGCCGGATAGTTCCACGTTCAACATAGGGCAGAAACGCATCCTGCTGAGCCTTGTTGAACCGGTGAATCTCATCCACGAACAGGATCGTGCGCGACCCAAATCCTGCAGCCTTCTCGGCCTCAACCATCACCTGCTTGATCTCTTTGATCCCGCTCAGCACTGCCGAAAACTCGATGAAGCTTGCCTCCGTCATCCGCGCAATGATCTGCGCCAGCGTCGTCTTCCCCGTCCCCGGAGGCCCCCAGAAGATCATCGACGTCGCATCATCGCTCTCAATCGCCAGCCGCAGCGGCTTGCCCGGCCCCAGCAGATGCTCCTGCCCGACGTACTCATCAAGTGTGTGAGGCCTCATCCTCTCGGCCAGCGGAGCCTGACGCGCACGTCCAGCCGCAGCAGCAATCGGGCTCGCATCGAACAAACTCATCGCGCCGCTCCAGCCGCCGCCCGCTGCCGCGAAGCCTCATACAGCAGCAGCGACCCCGCCACCGCCGCGTTCAGACTCTCCACAGGCCCGGGGCAGGGAATCGTCACCCGCTCATCCGCCATCCGCATCCACTCGGCGCTCAGCCCCGCGCCTTCGTTGCCGATCATCAGCGCACACGATCCGGCAAAGTCCACATCCTGAGCCGCCGTTGTACCCGAGCCTCCAACCGCAGCCAGCAGCCGCACGCCCCAATGTTTCAATCCGGCAATCTCAACCTCCGTCGCCGTAACCACCGGCATGCGAAACACGCTCCCCACACTCGCCCGCAACGCCTTCTGATTCCATGCGCTTACCGTTCCGGGAGTCGTCAGCACTCCTGTGGCTCCAAAGGCCTCCGCCGACCGGATCAGGGTCCCCAGGTTCCCCGGATCCTGCAATCCCACCGCAATCAAGATCAACGGTGTCCCCTTCATCACGTCTTCCATTCGATGCACCGGAGGCACAATCAGCGCGGCCACCCCCTGCGGAGACCGCGTCTCCACCACGCTCCCGAAGACCTCTTCGGTCAGCCGCAGCACCTCCACCGCAGGCGGCACCATCCGCGGAACCTCACGGCGCTCGCTCACAAACACGGTCTTCAAAGCCATCCCACTCAGCAGCGCTTCTTCCAGCAGATGGTCGCCTTCAATAGCCACCATGCCACCGCTCAGCCGTGCTTGCCCGGCAAACGCCGCCCGCAGCTGCTTCACCCGCGCATTAGCCCTGCTCGAAACCAATATTTCTGAAGTAGCCATCTCTCAGAATCTTACGCCGCACGAAACAGCATCGCGAAGGCTAAGAAAGCTGCCTCGACATCTCATACTCGATCAACGCCGGATCGTTCGGGTAAGGCTCCGTACGGCCCGTCATGGAAAACCCAATGCACCTGTAGAACTCCATCGCCTCCTGATTGCAGCTGGTTACCATCAAGAGCAGAGTCTTCACCCCGCGATCTCCCGCCCACGATTGAACCGCATCGATCAGCAATCGGCCAACGCCTAGCCGTCGATAATTCGGTGCAACCCACATCGAAACCAAATCTGCTTTCAGCGGATCGTCCTCGTGCAGGAAACAGCCCACGATCCCGCAATATTGGTCACCATCGAACGCCAGATAACCAACCGCCCGCTCACCGTGCAGATTCGCCGCGCGCTTGCCCCACTCTTCCTCCGTAAACTGCGACTCCCTTGCATACGTGCTGCCAAACGCGTTTGGGGTGTCGAGCAGCGCCTGCAGCCGAACCGCCTTATAGTGCGAAGCTCTCTCCGGTGTAATACGGTACAGAACCGTCATGCGCCCTTTCCCTGCTCGAATGAGATCGAATATACTCGACCCCCTCTCGCCATTGAGCCACCGGCCCCACTATGCTATGTTGCGAGATGGCCGCACGCCCGGCACAGGAGCCCATGAATTGACGGCCGAGACCCTCCGCATCCATCCCGACGAGCCCGAACCTGAGCGCATCGACCAGGTCGTCGCCAGTCTTCACAGTGGCAAGGTCGTGGCCCTACCCACCGACACCTTCTACGGGCTAGCCGTCGATCCGGTCAATCTCCAGGCCGTCGATCGCATCTATGAGATCAAGTCGCGCGCCCGGCACAAGCCTCTGTCATTACTCATCGCCGAGATGGCCCAGGCCTACGAACTCGCCCGCCAGCTCGACTCCGCCTTCGACCGCCTTGCGGAAAAGTTCTGGCCCGGTCCGCTGACCATCGTCGTCAAGGCCGGCTCCAAGTTGCCCCTCCGAGTCACCGCCAACACCGGCAACGTCGCCCTCCGCGTCCCCGAGGCAGCCATCCCGCGCGCCGTCGTCTCCCGGCTCGGCCTGCCCATTACGGCAACCTCAGCGAATCTCTCCGGATTCCCCGAGTGTACGTATGCCAACGGCGTCCGGGACCAGCTCGGCAACAAGATTCCGCTCATCGTCGACGGAGGCCCAACCGCCCGATCCACCGCGACCACCATCGTCGATCTCTCCGGCGGCGGCAACTCCTGGATGATTCTGCGCGAAGGAGCCATTCCGACCCACGAGATCGCCCTTACTCTACAACATTAGCCGTTTGAAATCTCCGATAGCGTACACTCAATCTTCGCCTGAACGAATGATCGCTTCTGCCTCCAACCTGCGGCGCAAACAACCCTCCACGGCGGGCACGCTGCTCCGCTGGCTCCTCGGCCTTTCCCTGCTGGCGGCCCTCGCCTGGTTCGTCTACGTCTACAAGCAGATCGACGACGTAGCCAACCGCGACGAGGCCCAGCAATCCGATGCCATCGCCGTTTTCGGAGCGGCAGAGTACTCGGGCCGCCCCTCACCGACGCTTCACTTCCGCCTCGACCACGCCGTCGACCTCTACCGCAAGCAGATCGCCCCGCTCATCATCACCCTCGGCGGCGGCAGCGACAAGGACTCTGGCAACACCGAAGGCGGCGTTGGACGTGACTATCTTCTCGCCAACGGAATCCCTTTCGGTAACATCATCGTCGAGACCCGCTCCGTCGATACCGAGCAGCAGGTCCATCGCCTGGCCGCCATCGCCCACGAGAACAATCTCCACCACATCGTCGTCGTCTCCGACGGCACCCACCTCTTCCGCATCCGCGAGATCAGCCGCGACGCGGGCCTGGATGTCTACACCTCGCCTCGCGCTACCATCGGCCACATCAGCAACTACGACCTCTTCGTCCGCCACGTTCACGAGATCCTCAGCTACACCTTCTGGCGACTCGGCATCAACGTCGGTTGGCTTCGATCGCTGGCTTGAGGGCAGGGAAATCTCTAGCCCACTGCGATCATCAAGACCAGCGCTACCGCAGCCGCAAACAAAGTCGAAGCGAAGTTCACCAGATCGTTCCCCAGCCAGCCGCGTCTCTCCACCGTAGCCCCCAGCAGGCTGTCGAAGAACAACCCCGCCACTCCGGCCGCTACGGCAATCACCGCGTCACGCAGCCGCAAGCGCACCGCCCACATGCCAGCGAGCGCCACCGCCGCCCCAGCAACGACACCCGCCACGGATCCCAGCACGCTCACCGCACCATCCGTCCCCGGCTCGACTCGCTGCATCGTCGTCAGCATCACCGGCTGTCCACCAAATGCCTGCCCGATCTCCGACGAGACCGTATCTGCCGTAGCCTCGACGAGCGCTGCCAACACGACCGTCCCGACCAACTGCAACGGAGCATCATAATCAGGAATCACTCCCCGAATGCACGAGAGCAACGCAGCGGCTCCCATCCACGACGAAGCCACACCCGCCATTCCCAGGTTCGCAATCACCTGCGACGCGCTCCGTCCCCGACGACCCTCGGCCAACCCAGCCCTTGCCTTGCGCTGCCTTCCCAGCCGAGTCGCGACAAACGTCAGCACAAACAGCAGCACCAGCGGCGTCAATCCGCTCCGCAGCGGCGAGGCCTCAAACCGCCCCATCCAGAAAACCAAAAGCAGGCAAACCATCCCCCCGCAGGCCGCGCCCGCCGGAGTGGCAGCCCGCAAACCCCACGCCACCACTGCGAATCCAAGGCTGATCCCCACCGCCCCAAACACAAATTCCGGAAACCGCTCTGTCAAAGCATAGGCAAACAAAGCCGTTTGGAAGCACAGCGCCGCCAGCAACATCCCTACCGCCCACACCAACACCGTGGACTGCAGCCGGTCCCGGGCTGCTGGGATCGCTTTCTGCCGGATTCCCATTTCCTCACCCATTGCCCGCCTCATCGCCCATAGTGATTTACAATCAAACCTTGAGCATAGCCAACACCAGCACCACGCGGGAGCAGTTTTGCACTTAGCAAGAATCGAAGCAAAAGGAAACATCCAGCTCCGGTCCAACCGGCGCGCCACTCGGTCTCGATCGCTGACCGTCTCCACGTTCGTCCTTGCAGTTGCTGGCCTGGCCTCCATTACGGGTTGCGGCAACACCTACCGCCCCGTCGTCACTGCCATCAATCCTGTTGGCCCAGCGGCCCAGCCGCAGAAGTTCGCCATCGCCGTGTCCACGACGGGTACCACAAGTCCCGGCTTGGCCACCATCGTCGACTTCGCCGGGGATACGGTCCTCATCACCGCCAGCATTGGCGTCTCTCCGTATTATTTCGCCACCAACGCCGGGGGTAACACAGGGTACACCCTCAACGGCGACGGATCGATCACAAGCTTCGACATCTCCACCTCGCTCCTCAGCAGCCAGGTCCTGCAAACCACGCTGAACGCGGGAGCCAACCCTGTCAGCATATTCCCCCAGTCGACCAACAGCTATATCCCTGAATCAGGCAGTACCCCTAACGCGGTCGCCGTTCTTTTGGGAACCCCTCCGGCGCTCAAGCAGGAGCTTCCAATTGATGCAGGATTCACTCCCGTTTACGTCGTCGGTACCGCCACCGCCAGCCGAGCCTATTCCATCAACAAGGCCGTAGGCGGCGGCAACGGTCAGGTTGCTGCAATCGAGACCACCAGCAACACGCTCTCCAGCACCCTCCCTGTAGGGAACACGCCTGTCTACGGCGTCATGACCGCCGACGGCAAGCGCGCCTTCATCATGAACCAGGGCGACAACACGGTATCTGTCATCAACGTCCAGACCAACCAGCTCGATGTCGTTCCCGCTGGAGCCACGAACCCCATCGCCGTGGGCCCCGTGGGCTCCGCGCCGCTCTGGGCCGACTTCGCCACCATACGCAATGAACTCGTCGTTGCCAACGCCGGCAACGGCAGCACTCCGGGATCGGTCAGCATCATCAACATCCCGCTTTGCAACGCCACCGCGCTGCCCACCAATCCAAACTGCGACCCTGTTAACCCAGCCGACGCCACCGGCTTCGGTCAGGTCCTTGCGACCGTTCCCGTCGGAGTCAATCCCCGCATGGTTGCGGTCCTTTCGGATGGCACCCGCGCCTACGTCGTCAATCAGGCGGACAGCACGGTCTCGGTGGTCAATCTCACCACCAACACCGTCACCGCGACGATCCCCGTTCCGCTCACGATCCACCCGAACTTCATCGCCGTCATCGCCGGTACGCCGACCGGCAAGGTTTACGTCACCTCGCCCGAGAGCGAGACCATGACCGTCATCCGCACAGACACCGACACCGTAGACACCACCATCCCGCTTCAGGGCAAAGGCGTCATGGTTCGCACACAGCCTTCTTAAACGCAGCCAATCGCCTAAAGTACCGCCTTGAAGAGCAGCTTCACCATCTCCTTCAACGGTATGACGATCAGCAGCAAGGGTGCCATCGGTATCAGGCAGGCAAGTGCAAGATGGATAGGCGTGCGCGGATTCATGGGAAGATCATCCATTCCCCTGACAAAGCCGTAGCTGTTGCCTAGATCGGCGAGCGACTGGATGTCCGCGGTTCCAAGCAGAGGTTCGCTTGCCTCCGGATCCCGGTTGATCCACCTGTGATGAAACGCCGAAGTATAGGTCGTGGCCAACGTACCATATTGATAGAGGCCCTTGATCTTTGTCTCGTGTAGCCGTACCGCGAAGACCAGAAGCGGCGCGAGGACGATTCCCACTGCGATTACTACATAAGCCACTATAGGTCCCGCAAAGTGTTGCAACGGCACCTTGTCATAGATCACTGTATCGGCGAGGACGCCAGCCGTGGCTGCTGAATAGCCAAACAGGATAATCCCAAAAAACTGCTGCGCCCTCCCGACAAATCCCAACCCTCCCGACTCGTCCGGATGTGGCGGAAATAGCTGCAGATCAAGTTTGTTCATGCTCCATAGAAACTGACCCCACAAAAAAAGCCGCCACACCCAACGCAGCACCAGAAAATTGAGGAACGGCGAACAGAACCCAACTAGCCACCATCCAGCCCACGTCAAACGGAAGCCCGTCCCCGTATAGATCGCTGACCACGTCGTCGCATGAATAGCCATGCTATGCAGCGCAGTCAAAGAGATGACATAACTTCCGGCAACGAGAAGAAGTTCCGCTACCGTGGAGTCCCGCAGTCGAAGCCCGCGTTCTATCGCTGCGTCAAAACGCGTGTAGTCCTTCTCCAGCACCAGTCCTGACGTCACAAAGAAAGCCGCTGCCTTGGCCAATCGCGGCCCCAGGAATGCCTCCGCCAGAATAAGGACCGGCATTGCGACGAGAAACCGCGTATACGTTGCAAAATCCTGCAAAAACGGTACAACAACGGTTGTTGTGTGGAACGCCGCACCTTGCATCGCGGACAGAATGAGCAGCGGTACCCACGTCACAAAGATCGACAAGCCAGCCACCCTTAGACCCTGCGGCGATCTCTCCCCAACAAGCTTCAACTGTTTTTGAATGCGATAAAGGGGGCCTCCTCCCGTGAGGAGAAGCGCAGGTTTGCGCGGATCGGAGTCCATAGCACCGTAACCTTTCCCTAGTCGAAGACCTCATCCCCTGTCGGCTCATAGGGCTGAATGCCATTCATGCTAAGTCTGAACTTTGAAAGCGTGTCATACATCCTCCGCCGAGCGCGGCTCTGATTCCCCAGGGGACGATGCTCTGCAATGCAGTGCCATGGATTGTAGGAGAGCTTTCTGACAAAATCCATCTGGGCCGGAGAGTTGAACGTCTGTCGAGGAATTCGCAGCGTGGCTACCGATCGACGAGGAGAGAGTTTTTCAGGCCACAGCACACCATTGTTCTCAATCGGCATCAAAAACGGTTCAGTCTGCAACTGCAGCCGGACATCAAACTCGACATCTTCATTTGCAAGAGTCGCCACCATCGCATCGCGCAAATAATCATCAGGAGGCCGAAACGGCAGCCGCGGTATCGGAGTCTTCCGTGCCGATTTCGGCCACACAGAGTACTGCATCGCCTGCCCTTCACCGAGCAAATAAGGCACGCAGCTGAAATAAGGAGCTTCAAACGGACTGCTCTGCGTCTTGGTCCACAACCCCTGCATAATCAGATCCAGCACATGCGGATGATGCAGATTAAGAAAGTGAAAGATCGTCGCATTCTTCAGACTTTCGATCTGCAACTGCGCGTTGGCATCCGTGTCGGGAGTCACGAAGGTCGGTGTCGACACGCCGAACATATCCTGCGTAAACTTCTCCTCTTCCATCAGTTTGGGTCCGGGGACGCCCATCAGCTTGATGCCGATGCTCATAAAACCGACGTCGTCAATGTCAGGCGTTATATAAGGGCCAGGGCCCGCGAAACGCACCCAGGCCCGATAAGTCCGCGGTTCTGCATAGATGCCATGCCGCAACTCCGGCGCCAGGCCGTCGTGAACAATAAATTCCGCACGCACAATCCCGTGGGTCTTCGTATTTCCCCCGCGTTCGAACTGTCCCGGCTTCCACAGCCCTCGCATCTGCGCGATGAAGCTGTTGATGATCGAATCAAGATAAGCCTCCTCGTTGGGCATCAGCTTTTCCTCGGCGATCCTCAATCCATCGTTCGGACGCTTCGCGTTCATCACAGCGGTCACAAGCGCTGCGATCGGATCGCGAAGCAGCGCATCAAACGCCGGCCTGACAAAAGGATCGAACCGCCGCTCCAGATGCACAAAGGCCATCGATGCATCAGAGAACAGGTTCAGAAGCGCGGAGCCGGTATTGGCCTTCGGAATCGGACGATCAGGATTTGCGGTCAAGGCTCTTCCATCCATTCAGAAATGAAGATGAAACCACTTACCTCGTCATTTCATGCAACAGGAAATTGCAGGGCAAAGTGAATTGTTTTCTTCGTGTCCCAGTACACGAGTCCCAGGTACATTCCCGGCCCAATCAGGCGAATCTCGTCGCGAATATGCTTGGCCAGAAGCGAGGTCTTCGAGTAATCCAGCACAATGCATTCTTTCCCATCAAACAAGCTCGCGCCCTTATAGACCTGGGCCACAATCGCATTCACTCCGAAGGCAAGGATGCGGTTCGTCAGCGTTCCATGAGCTGCATCAAATGTCTTGCCCTGCCAGTTAAAAATATTGACTATCGCAGCAATCTCGGAAGAAAAGGGCGTGTCCGAAGCGACAATCGCGGTCCCGTCCGCTTCGCCATTAGGAATATCGCCTGCCGGACTCGCGGAGAAAAGATCGTCGAGCTGTTTCTCGGGCATCGCCAAAAGCTGTTGTGCGGTGTACGCCATAGTTAGGTCTCCTCGTACGCCACCGCGTCTGTCGTAGTAGCGTATTCATGTTGTGTGGGGCCCGGTGAGAATACCGCCAACTATGACCGCGCCCCGCCTTTTTGTCAATCAGGAATACATGTCGCACGACGTCAAACCTTGTGCGAACATCCATAGTCAGCCGACATCGACTACAGCTACGATGGGATGCACTTGATGAAGAGAGGGCGATCGACGAGCGCATGACCAGCGCAGACCCGCAAAACGTAACCGCCGAATACATCGTCGTCGGCTCCGGAGCCGGCGGCGGCATCCTGGCTGCTCGTCTTGCCGAGTCCGGCCGAACCGTCCTTCTGCTCGAAGCGGGCGGCGATCCCAAAACCGCCCAACAGCAGCAGCCCATCCCACCCAGCGGAGGCATGCCCAACGAGTACGATGTGCCCGTATTTCACGGCTACGCTTCAGAAAACGACGCCGTCAAGTGGGACTTCTACGTTCGTCACTACGCCAGCGACGAACAACAGCGCCAGGACCCCAAATATGTCGAGTCAGTCGATGGTCAGCGTGTAGACGGCATACTCTATCCCCGTGCAGGAACCCTCGGCGGCTGCACAGCGCACAACGCGATGATCCTCGTCTATCCGCACAACACAGACTGGGACCATATCGCTGAACTAACCGGTGACGAATCCTGGCGCGCATCCAGCATGCGTGATTATTTCGAACGCATGGAAAACTGTCATCACCGCAAATTCCATCGCTTCCTCGCCGCCCTTGGATTCAATCCCACGCGGCACGGATGGCGTGGCTGGCTCCCTACGGAAAGGGCAACACCGCTATCAGCATTGCTCGATCGAGCCCTTGTAAAAATGATCGTCATCTCCGCCTGGGAGGCATTCAAAAACGCCGGCAGGAAGCGCGATCATCTACGCTGGCTGTGGAAGGGAGCCTTCGATCCGAACGACTGGCGCCTCGTTCGCGAAGACGCTGGCGGAGTCCGCTACACACCTCTCAGCACCTCCAACCACGCACGCACGAGCGCCCGCGAACGCGTCCTTGAAGTAGCCGCAAAACATCCCGAGCTCCTCCGAATCGAACTCGATGCCCTCGCCACTCGCGTCCTGTTCGACAGCAACAACCGAGCCATCGGCGTCGAGTACCTCAAGGGCAAACACCTCTACCGCGCCCACGCCGCACCCAGTTCGCAAACAGGCGAACTCCGCACGGCCTACGCGACCCGCGAGGTCATCCTCGCCGGAGGCACCTTCAACACGCCGCAGCTTCTCATGCTCTCCGGCATCGGCCCGGCAGAGCAGCTCGCCCAACACAGTATTCCTCTCCGCGTCGATCTTCCCGGCGTCGGCACAAACCTGCAAGACCGCTACGAAGTCGGCGTCGTCAACCGAATGAACTTCAAGCAATGGAGAATATTTCGCGGAGCGCGCTTCGCCCAGGGCGATCCGCAATTCGAGCAATGGAAGCGCGCCCGCGGCGGCCCTTACATCACCAACGGCGGCGTACTCACGGCGTTCAAGCGCTCCTTCCCCGATCGTGCCACTCCCGACATCTTCTGCCTCGGGCTTCTCGGACTCTTCCGCGGCTACTTCCCAAACTACTCCGCGCTCTTCGCCGAAAACCTGAACTACATGACCTGGGTTGTCCTCAAAGCCCACACCCAAAATCGCGCCGGCAAAGTAACCCTGCGCTCCGCCGATCCACGCGACACGCCGGACATCAACTTCCACTACTTCGAAGAGGGCAGCGACACCCAGGGCGAAGACCTCGCCTCCGTCGTCGAAGGCATACGCTTCGTCCGCAAGATTACCCAGCACTTCAGGAAAGACAAACTCATCGCCGAAGAAGAGCTACCCGGCGATCACGTCGAATCGGACGAAGACCTGAAAACCTTCATCCGCAATCAAGCGTGGGGCCATCACGCCTCCTCCACCTGCGCCATCGGCCCTCGCGAACACAACGGAGTTCTCACCAGCGACTTCTGCGTTCACGGCACACAGGGCCTTCGCGTCGTCGATGCGTCCGTCTTCCCCCGCACCCCAGGCTTCTTCATCACCAGCGCTATTTACATGATCGCCGAGAAGGCGGCCGACGTAATCCTCCAGGCAGCACGCGAGGCTGACCCTACCGCAAACATTCGTTGACAAGCCCGGTCTTCGGCGATATCGTCTCATCTCATCATCAACAGGGCCCCGGAAAGTGTTGCACTGCCGCGAGTAGCGGAAGTCCCTTCTGCTGCGAGCCGCTGGTTCCACTCCAAAAATCCGTCAAGACGAAGGTGGCGATGCCCTACGACGTCTCTCAACTACTCAAGATGACGACCGCCCAACTCGATGACTGCTTCAAATCCGGCGCCCCCGGCCCCATCCCCAACGGCGAAGCCAAAGGCACCGCCATCGTGGCCCCTGGCACGGTCTTCAACAAGGAGACCGCGGAGCTCATCAGCATCTTCACCTGGAAGGGCAAGACCTTCGACGCCCAGGCCGGCGTACTGCGCAACAAAATCACCGTCTTCGGAATCAACGCGATCGTTGCGAAGGTCTATCAGGGAGCAAGCTGGTTCGACAACAACGAATGTGTCGTCCTCGACTACTCCGAGACATCGACGATCGCTCACTGGGTCCGCGACGAAATTCGTCTCATCTCGCCAGGCCTCTACCTCGGCCTCGTCTACTGGAAGAAGGACCGGCTCATTCACTTCGCGCTGGAGTTCTGATCGTCTACGGAAAAACGATGACTCCACAATCCAACACCATGGTCGTTGCACCGATCGTAGCCAGCCGCGAGCCCGAGTTGCGACAGCTTCTCGCGAGCATGAACCTCGAGCCCGGCGTAGCTGATCCCGCCAACACGCTCGTCCCGTTCGAAAAGTTCACCACACTGCACTTCGCCCGCTTCGTCATCCTTGAAGACGACACCCGCGAAGACCTCCGCGTCTACGGCGCCACGCCGCCCCCGCCCACCAACTTTCTAGCCTTCCTATGCGACTTCGATGGCCCAGCCGACGCCCTCCGCCGCGAACTCGTCGCCAAAGCAGAACCCGGCCTGCGTCAGATATTCTCCTTCTGCGAATCCTTCACACCAACCACCGACCTCCTGCGATGGATGGAGGATAACGAGCGCCCTCCATCCGCAAACTACGTCAACTGGGTCGGTCGAACGGTAGTTCAGGTTCGCGAAGAGAACGATCTGCAACTGGCGATAAAGTGGTATCTCAATCAACGCACTTCAGCCGCCGCAACCCCAAGGCAGATCTGGAACGACCTGCGCGCCTTCGTCAAACAGGAGCAAGCCGCCGGACGACTCACTCTCACGCCGCCCGAACCCACGCCGCTCAGCTGGCAGATCAGGAACCTCGCACACTGCATCGGCATCCCCCTGGTGCTCTTCCTCTTATCGCCGCTCATTGTGCTATATCTGCCCTTCTTTCTAATCCAGCTCCGCATGAAGGAGCTGCGAGATCCGGTCATAGCTCCACGCCCTACCACGGCCCTCGTCCATTCCCTGGACGAGCTCGAGGATCGAATCATCAACAATCAGTTCAGCGCCTACGGCAGCATCAAGCCCGGCCCCTTCCGTCGCTGGACAATCATCTTCGTCCTCTTGGCGATCGAGTACACCGCGCGTCACATCTTCACCCACGGCTTCCTGGGACGCGTAAAGACCATCCAATTCGCGCGCTGGGTCTTCATCGACAAGACCCGTGTCTACTTCTCCAGCAACTACGACGGCAGCCTCGAAATGTACAACGGCGATTTCATCAACAAGGTCTCCTGGGGACTCAACATCGTCTTCAGCAACGGTCTCGGCTACCCAAAAACCAACTGGCTCATCCTCGACGGCGCCAAAGCCGAACAGCCCTTCAAGGACTACCTCCGCCGCCACCAGTTGCCCACACAGGTCTGGTACACCGCAGCACCAGGCGTCACAGCTTATGACATGCAACGCAACTCGCTAATACGCAATGGATTCGAACAAAGCACCATCTCAGATTCAGAACTCGACAACTGGATCAAGCTCTTCTAATGAGAAGTTTTGAAAGGACGTGGCTTTAGAGGAGGCTGAAAAAGTCTTTGTTTTGAAAGGGCGCGACTTTAGTCGCGCCGCAAGTTGCTCAAACTTCAATGGGGCTTTAGCCCCTGAGGGAATGATGAAGTTGTAAAACTAATCCGCAGAAGGGAAGCGAGAACAAAGGGCATGGCTCCTCTCACCAACGTCGACTATCGCGACATGCAGGGCCTCCTGCGCTTCGGATACGCCAAGCTCACCGAGGCCTGCTTCCTCCTGTTGCGCATCGACGACCCCGCCGCCGCTGCCCGCTGGCTGCAAACCGCTCCCGTCTCCACCGCCGAAGTCCAGACCCCCCCTCCCACCTGCGCCCTTCAACTAGCCTTCACCCAGCAAGGGCTGCAAAGGCTCGGCATCCCTCCCGAGATCCTGAATGGCTTCTCCGCGGAGTTCCTCTCCGGCATTACAGGCGAAGATAACCGCTCCCGCCGTCTCGGCGACATCGGCGCCAACGCACCCGAACACTGGTACTGGGGCGGCGGCTCCTCCGGCGTACCCGACATGGTCGCAATGCTCTACGCACTGCCCGGCCACTTCGCCTCCTGGAAGAGCACCATCGAGAGCGGCCTCACCCAATCCGGCTTTGCGCTCCTCGAATGCCTGCCTACCTCCGACATGGGCGGCGTCGAGCCCTTCGGCTTCGTCGACGGCGTCAGCGCCCCAACGGTCGACTGGGACCGCAAACGCGACCCCTCCGGCGACAAGCTCACCTACGAAAACATCAGCATGCTCGGCGAGTTCGTCCTCGGCTACCCAAACGAGTATGGCGAATACACCGGACGTCCCAAGATCGTTGACTCGAACGCCGATCTCCCCGACGCCGAAGACGCCCCCGGCTACAAAGACATCGGCCGCAACGGAACCTACCTCGTCATCCGCCAGGTCGAGCAGGACGTCCGCGGCTTCTGGCGCTTCATCGACCTGCAGGTAAACTCCGATCCCACCCAACGTCAGAACCTTGCTGAAAAGATAATCGGTCGCAAGATGTCCGGCGACTCACTCCTTCCCGAGTCAAGCCAAGGCATCCCCGGCGTAGGCCCCGACCCAACAGACATCCAGCAGAACCAGTTCACCTTCGACGCCGATCCAGACGGCCTCCGCTGCCCCTTCGGCGCACACATCCGCCGCGCCAACCCACGCAACGCAGACTTCCCACCGGGCACATCGTCCGAGCCTCTGGAGAAGCTCATCCGCATCCTGGGCTTCGGCCAGAAGACCATCCGCGAAGACCTCATCGCCTCCACGCGCTTCCACCGTCTCCTTCGCCGAGGCCGCGAGTACGGCCCCAAACTCTCACCCGCCGAGCGCCTCCAACCCGCTCCGCCCAATGAGCCTCCCACTGGACTCGAGTTCGTCTGCCTCAACGCCAACATCGGCCGCCAGTTCGAATTCATCCAGGCCGCGTGGCTCAACAACACCAAATTCGACGGCCTCGACGGCGAGACTGACCCACTGCTAGGCAATCGCGAACCCATAGCCGGCTGCCCGGCAAGTGCTTTTTCTCTTCCGGTCGCCGGTACCGTACGACATCAACTTCAAGATGTGCCGCGATTTACCACCGTCCGCGGTGGAGCATATTTTTTCCTGCCCGGCCTGCGTGCGTTACGATATCTTGCACGCGCCGCCAGAGTTTGATTTGAAACGAGGGACAACGATGCAAAAGTTCTCTTGGTCCAGACTCGCCGCACTCAAGCCACTTCGCCCCATAGCCGCCATCGCTGTACTCATTGCGCTGGCCCTCCTGCCCCAGGGCTGCAACACCACCCCTGGCCTCCCCGGCAAGGTCCTCGACGAAGCCAAGCTCGCCAACCGTCCAGCCAGCTCCTTCCCGGCCGCCGACGAAGACTACTTCCATGATATGGACGGCGGCATCCAGCTCACTGCCGACGAGATCAAGGGCCGCAACACCTGGCTCGTCTGGACCGCCGGTGACGACCGCCTCTGGGACGTCCTCTCTACCACCAGCGTAGGCAATCTCGACTTCCTCAAAACCATCTCCTCCTACCCCGGCGACGGCACCCATCCCGCCCTCAAAGCCAGCCGCGACAATCGCTGGGAGTACCTCGGTCTCGTCAACGAACCCTGCTTCATCAAGCCTACCGGTCCCGACCCCAAGCGTTTCGGCCTCTGGCTCGACCAGCGCGACCCCAACTGCCCACCCGATCCCTTCGAAAACGCGCAGAAATATCCCGGCGTCAAAATAGGTGCACGCGGCAAGAACATCGACGCCGGCTCATTCTACGGATACGGCACCGGCATCGTCGGCCTGCGACTCTTCCCCAACCCCGCCTTCGACGAGAAGGCAGCCAAAAAATGGGACCCCGTCCGCTACTACACCGACCCCACCTACTACCTCTCGAAAGACCTCGTCCGCCCCTATCGTGTAGGCATGTCCTGCGCCTTCTGCCATGTCGGTCCCAACCCCGTGAAACCGCCAGACAACCCCGACGCCCCCAAGTGGGAGAACCTCAGCTCCAACGTAGGCGCGCAGTACTTCTGGATCGACCGCATCTTCGACTGGAACCCTTCGGCCGATAGCTACGTCTTCCAGCTCTTCCACACCTCGCGCCCCGGCACGCTCGACACTTCGCTCATCTCCACCGACAACATCAACAACCCCCGCACCATGAACGCCGTCTACTCCCTCAAACCACGCCTCGATCAGGCGTTAGTCTGGGGCAAAGAAAAGCTAGCCGACGGCCAGAAAGACAACAAGCAGTTCAACAACTACGTCTCAGCCGGCTACCTCACACAGTTCTTTACCGCGCCCGATATCGTCCAAACCCCACGTGTCCTCAAGGACGGCTCTGACTCCGTAGGCGCACTCGCCGCCCTGAACCGCGTCTACCTCAACATCGGAACCTTCAGCGAAGAGTGGCTTCTCCACTTCAACGCCCTAGTCGGCGGCCAGGAGGTCACCCCGATCCCGGTCGCCGTAGCCCGCGCCAACTCCAGCTACTTCGAGGCCACCGAAGCCCAGACCGTCGACATGGCGCTCTTCTTCCTCAAGAGTACCGAACCCCACCTCCTCAAGGACGCCCCCGGCGGAGCCGCACACCTCACCACCGACAAAGCCGTCCTCACCCGCGGCAAGATCGCCTTCGCTGAACGCTGCGCCCGCTGCCACTCCAGCAAATTTCCCCCACCGCCAGCCAACGCCGATCCCGCAGCCTGCGCCGGCTCCGGTTACATGGACTGCTGGAACCGCTACTGGGCCTGGACCAAGACCGACGAGTTCAAAAAGAAGATGCGCGACATAGTCCTCGCCCCCGACTTCACCCAGGGCAACTATCTCTCCACCGAACTCCGCGTCCCCGTCACGCTCCTCCAGACCAACGCCTGCAGCCCACTAGCAACCAACGCCCTCGGCAACAACATCTGGGACAACTTCTCCTCGCAGTCCTACAAAGATCTACCCTCTGCCGGAACCGCAACCATCTACGACCCCTTCACCGGCGAACCCAAACCCTACGTCCTGCCTGCCGGAGGCCGCGGCTACACCCGTCCGCCGACGCTCATCAGCGTTTGGGCCAGCGCACCTTTCCTGCTCAACAACAGCCTCGGCAAATTCAACGCCAGTCCATCCGTCGAATCTCGCCTCGACTCCTTCCAGAACTCCATCGAGCAACTCCTCTGGCCCGAAAAGCGTGAGATGGACTCCGTGCTCGGCAATAAGGTCCCCGGCACCATCGACCGCACCACCGACACCAGCTATCTCCGCGTAGCCAACGGCTATCTCCCCGATTTCCTCCAGCGCCTCCGCGGCCCCCTCTCCGGTACCTTCGATTGGCTCTTCAACGATCAAGGCATCCAGATCGGCCCCATCCCCAAGGGCACGCCCGTCGGCCTGATAGCCAGCCTCAATCTCCTTCCCGAGACCAACGACCCCATCCAGCGAGCGCAGTACAAGCAAAAAGTCCTCGACCTCCTCCTGAAGGCCCAACACGACCTCAAGAGCCTTCCCAAAAATGCCACCGACGCAGACGCAGCCAAGGTCTTCGATAATCTCAAGGGCCCCCTCATGGAGCTAAGCAAATGCCCGGACTACGTCGTCAACCGAGGCCACTACTTCGGCACAAGCTACTTCGCCGAAGAGCCCCCACTCAGCGACGACGACAAACGAGCCCTGATCGAATTCCTAAAGACATTTTAAGGAAGCTCTGGATCAAGTCGCCGTTTTGAAAGGGCGCGACTTTAGTCGCGCCGCAAGCAGATAAATGAATGCGGCTTTAGCCGCTGAGGGAATCTCTCCACGCCAATGCAGATTGTTTCAGCACCCTCTTTAGCCCCTGAGGGAATGCTGATGCAGGCCAACAGACTGAACCAGATCTCCCTGGCCAAGGAGAGAGCTCACCACACCCACTTAAGGACAGCTTAAGCCGCAATGCGCGAAACTGTCCTTATGCGCGCTCTTCTCATCGAAGACGAGGTAAGACTCTCCGAGAACATATCCACGGCCCTCCGCGAAGGCCCTGGATTCGCCGTCGACTGCGCTCCTGACGGCCTCATCGGAGCCGACCTCGCCGGCGGCAACTGCTACGACCTCATCATTCTCGACCTCATGCTCCCCGGTCTCGACGGCCTCGGCGTCCTCAACCGCATCCGGCAGCGCGGCGATCGCACCCCCGTCCTCATCCTCACCGCAGTAGCCGACAAGCACTCCACCATCACCCTCCTCAACGCCGGCGCCGACGACTACCTCAGCAAGCCCTTCGACCTCGGCGAGCTCCTCGCCCGCGCCAAAGCCCTCGTCCGCCGCGGCAAAGGCGCAGCCCACCCCACCCTCCGCGTCTCCGACGTCGAGCTCAACACCCTCGAGCAGACCGTCCACCGCTCCGGCGCCCTCATCGATCTCTCCCCCACCGAATACCGTATCCTCGAGTACCTCATGTTCCGCCCCCGCGTCATCGTCTCCAAGCGCGAGCTCCTCGAGCACCTCTACGATTACAACTGGGAGCATCACTCCAACGTCATCGAGGCCCACATCTCCAATCTCCGCAAAAAGCTCGACGCCGCCAGCGACCAGCCCAGCATCGAGACCCTTCGCGGCCGCGGCTACCGTCTCGCCATGCCGCTGCGCGAGATCCCCGCATGAAGTCACGCTCCATCGTCCGCCGCCTCATCATCACCATCCTCCTCCTGGAGCTGGTCTCCGTTATCGCGCTCTCCACCGTGGCTCTCCTTCACGAACGCCGCGAGCGCTTCACAGCCTTCGACGTCACCCTCCGCGGCCACGCCGACTCTCTCCTCGGAGCCATCCAGGAAGACCAGCACGACAATCTCGTCATCGACAAAACAGGCCTCAACATCCCCCCGCGCGATGTCTTCCACGTGCAGGACGAGACCGGCGCCATCATCGGTCAGTCAGCCAACTGGGGCGATGGCCCATCCTTCCGCACCGAGGAGCATCGTCGCGACCCCCACAGCCCCGAAGGCTTCTTCAGTCTCATCCTCAACGGAGGACACTTCCGCGCCATCCGCACCAGCGCTACCCGCGTCATCGACCCCGACGAGCAGGGCGGCGGCGTCCGCCACAGATTCACCATCATCTACGCCTCCCCCACGCACCGTCTGTGGCACGGCATCCTCGAAGAGGTGGCCTTCTACACCATAACCAGCCTTCTTCTCCTCGCCGCCACCGGCATCGCCATGGTCTGGCTTCTCAACCGAGGCATGGCCCCACTCCGCGAACTCGTCACCAAAGCATCCACCGTCTCCGCTACATCCTGGACCTTCGAGCCATCCGACGAGGTCCTCGCCACCAAAGAGCTCGGCCCTCTCGCCCGCACCATCCAGACCGTCCTCAAAGACCTCGAGTACTCCTTCGCCCAGCAGCGCCGTTTCGTCAGCGACGCCGCACACGAACTTAAGACTTCAGTAGCCGTCGTGCAATCCTCCATCCAGGTTCTCGCCCTCAAGCCCCGCACCGTCGAGGAGTACCAGCACGGCCTCGACCAGTGCCACACCGACTCCGTCCGCATGGAAGAGATCGTCGGCAAGATGCTCACCCTCGCCCGAGTCGAAAGGGAAGCATCCCCTCATGAACCCACGCCGCAAACCGACCTCGCCGCAAGCCTCCGTCGCACCTCCGATCAACTCGCCTCGGTCGCCGAGATAAACGGCGTCACCATCCAACTCCCGCATCTCGACGCCGCCCCTGTACACCTCTCACCACAAGACGCCGAAGTCCTCTGCTCCAACCTCCTGCTCAACTCCATCCAGCACAGCAACCCTGGCTCCCAAATCACCGCCTCGGTCACGAAACAGGAAGCAAGCATCGAGCTGAAGATCGAAGATCAAGGGAAGGGAATCGCCCCCGAAGCTCTACCCTACGTCTTCGAGCGCTTCTACCGCAGCGACCCCTCCCGCAACCGCCAAACCGGCGGCACAGGCCTCGGCCTCGCCATCTGCAAAGCCATCGTCGAATCAGCCCAGGGCCAGATCACCATGACCAGCACCCCCGGCCTCGGCACCACCGCCACAGTCACCCTCCCCATTGCCCCCGATGCCTAGAGCGGAACAAAAATCACCCTGTCCCGCCGGTGAGCACTCACAGCGCCAACGGCGCGCTCTATACCAGCATGGGGCGAAGCCCTATGTACGGGAAGAGTCTGAAGCACAAGGGCTGAAAGCCCGCCCTACACCCTCTCAAACCTTTCGCACCGGCCCCGGATAGCGAGCAACCTGAGAGTCAACCGTCAACAGCGTGATCCCCTCGACTGTCGCCTGCGCGATCAGAATCCGGTCGAAGGGGTCTTTGTGGATCGGAGGTAGCACATCGACGGCAACAGCATGCTCGCTCCTGATCGGCAGTTCGCTATAGCCATTGTCCAGAAGCCCACGGCGCAACACTCTCGCGTCTACGGAAAAGTCATCCCTGCCCAATCCACGTTTGATCGCGATCTCCCAAACGCTAGCCGCACTAAAAAACAGCTCATTCTTCGCGTCATCAATCAGTTCGCACGCCTCCTTCGATAGCTTAGGAGAGTCATCGACGGCCCACAGGATCAAATGCGTATCCAACAGCAGCTTCATTCCGTACCGCCAAACAGATCCTCAATCTCCTGCTCGAACATCCTGTCGAAGTCATCAGGAACCTTGATCTGGCCAGCCATAAACCCGCGCCTCCGCACCTGCTTCCCCGTCGGAGCATCCAGCGCCACCACCTTGACCATCGGCTTACCTGCCTTGGCGATAATGAACGACTCGCCCTTCGCCGCCTGCTCGACCAGCTTGGAAAGCTGAGTCTTGGCTTCGTGAATATTGACGATATCCATTGCAAACCTCGATAAACTAAGTCTATCTAGTTTAGTCTATCGCCAGAACCTTCATTCTGACCCTGAACGAAGTCGAAGGGGAAGAATCCCTGTATTTCGCCCGAAGCGCTACACGTGTCAAGCCTAGAAGTCGGCTATCCACTGAAAAATCAATAACATCCACATGCCAGATAATTACCGCCAAGCTGCTATACTTAAAACAGACACAAAAAGAGAAAGCCCCGGCCAAATCCGGGGCTTTTCGTTTTCAACTCGAACGGAGGCAATCCTAATAAAACTAATAAAATAAATACTTTACAGATACCATATCGGTCAACCCCGCGAATCAAGAGACTTTCCAATCATAAGACAGCGCAAGTCCACCCATAACTCATGTAAATGGAATACTTTGCATGAAAAGTATGAGGGGTTGGGGTGGCTCTTAGTTCTGTGCCTGCTCCCGCTTGTAAGGAGTCTGCATCAATGCCCGAGCCTCATTCACCGCGCCCTGGGTATTGTCGTTCGTCTGAACCGCAAGCCGGTACTCATTGACGGCCCGGTCACGCTGGCCGGTCAGGTCGAAGATGCGGCCCAGTTCAATGTGGCTCCAGACCTCGACCCACCTGGGATCGCCATCCCCCCGCAGCGCATCGCGGAAAGAGTTCGCTGCCGACTGGTAGCTCCGCTGCATAAAGAAAACCTCGCCGATACGGTAAGCAGCCAGCGAGCTGTTCTTATTCGCATCCAGAGCCTTCTGGTACTCAATCAGCCCTGCGGTCAGGTCGCCCTGAGCCACCTGCTGCTGCCCGCGCAGAATGGCAACCCGCACCGCCAGATCGGGAGTGGTCTTCAGCAGCCAGTTCTGCGGATCGATGCTGATCCGCCTCGGCCGCCCGAAGGTCTCGACAGAGTACTGGCTCTCGGTCCCGCTCAAATCGACGCGACGAGTCTCCGTCTTACCATCGGTCTCGATGCGCAACTCAACCGGCATACGGAAGAGGTCCAAATCCTGCGCGACAGAGCCCATAGTACGAAAACCCTTGTTATCGCCAAGCCGGAAAACGGTGTACTTATTCGTAAACGCTGGAGCCCCGGTACCATCAACCCACTGCGCAAAGAACGCAGTCATCTGCTCCTGCGATTGCGTCGAGGCAACGGCCTCCACATTGGAACTACGAACAGATTTATCGGCGTACTGCGTGAGCAAAGCGCGTAGGAACTTATTGAAGACTTCATCTCCCATCTCCCACCGGAGCATGTGGAACACCATCGCTCCCTTTTCCAGAGTCATCGACTGGAACTGGGGCGAAAAGGGATCGAGCCTGCCAAGCGTACTCAGCGGCTCCGTGTCATACGCCAGCGCACCCGCGGAAACATCCATAATCGCGGACTCAAAGGCAGTCTTGCCCGCAGAGTCCTCCAGATACATCAGCTCGGCGTAGCGCGACATGCCATTCGTAATCCAGGCGTCGTTCAACGTCGCCGGAGAAATCTCCCCTCCCCACCATTGATGGGCAAGCATATTCGAGAGCAGCCGTTGAAATGTCTTGCCGGCCACCCGAGCCCCACTCAGCCCCACGATCTCCGGGGCCCACGTGGCGGAGACAGCATCGTCTGGAAGCTCCACAAGATTTATCCGGGGCGACTCCAGCTGGCCGAACGTGCCCGACATAAAGAGAAATTCCCGCTCACCCTGTGTGGCAAAGTCACGGGCAACATCTTTGTGTTTTTCGGTTACATAGACGTGCATGTTGCCTGCGACGACGGGATCAAGATACTTCCCGGCGATGATGGTCCCGGGGAATCCAGGCTTGCTCCAGTTGAAGGTGTACTCGGTCTTGTTGCCGGGCAGACTCTTCTGCGCCGCGACCCCACTTCCGCTGCCGATAACGCGCTCATTACCCGGAACGCGGATATGCATCTCCGCCGTAAACCGGTCGGTGTACAGCCCCACCATCGGAAACCAGCGCCCAGGGTAGAGGAGAATGCTGATTGGGTCCTGGACTGAGGCCAGATTGATGCCCTCAACCGGGCTGGTCTCGGATCCTCTGAGTGTCCCCGCATACTCGAAGGTGAACGAAGTGCTGGTGCCCTTGGGGATGGGCGTAGCCAGGTTGAATCGAACGGTGGAGTTATTGGTAAGCCGTTCAGCCTCCAACGGCTTTTTGCTGGCGTCAGTGACCTTGCTGATCTGCAGCCCATTATTGAGCTCAAAAACGGGCGCCGTCAGGTCCTCAAGCGCCGTAAAGCTAACCACAGCAGTCGCCGAGAGCTTATTGGCCGCCGGATCCAGCTCTGCGTTGATCACATAGCCAGTGACCTGCAACTGCGGCTTGGCCGGAGCAGCCCAAACAGTGGCTGTAAGGATGCAGCAGGACAAGGTCGCAACCGTGAGGCGAAGGTGCCGGAAAAAAGGGTACATACGGGCAAAGGTCCTCAAAATGACTATGGTACTGCCGTCAGCCTATTAGACGCTGGCGATCGGAATTCGGCCACTCCCGGGTATCTCCTGCCCCAGCAAGGCTTCGACGGCGTCGCAAACACGCCGGATGGAGCCGAAGCCACCGGGAGGCAGCAGCATCCGCCGTACCTCGGCCAGATCAGCGATCATCCGGGCACGTTCAGGCGTGTCAGCAAGCAGCGGACGCAGCGCGTCGGCGACCCCGGCAGCCGTAAACTGCTGTTGAATCAGCTCCGGAACAACCCGCTGCCCAGCAATAAGGTTGACCATCGCAATCGGCAGATTGCCATAAGCATCCTCCTGCGCAGGAATCTCAACTGGATACCGGACAAGTCGTTTCGCCAGTTTGAAGGTAAGCGGCGAAACCCGGTAGACGACCACAAACGGATTACCGATGACCGCAGCCTGGACTGTGGCAGTCCCGCTCGCCACAATGCTGGCCTGGGAATGATAGAGAGCGGCTCGGGCGTCTCTCACAAAGGTGACCTTCGGAGCCTGTTGTTTTCCAAGATAGAGGTCACCCATGTTATAGCGGATCGTATTCAATTGCCTGTCGGTGATGGTCTGAGCGACGGGGACCAAGAACTCGTAATCGCCCGGAATTTCATATGCTGCATCGACCATCGTGTGGAGATGGTTGCGTATTTCGGATATCCGGCTGCCTGGTAGAAGTGCAATCCACTGTTTTTTCGGATCGAGCTCATACCGAATCTCGCCCAACTTCGTTCCTGTTGCCTCGACCGGACGAATATCGTTCGGCCCTCCTCCATAGAACCACTGATCTTGCGAAATTTCAGTCGCTTTAGCCGCATAGTCTTCACGGGAAATGGTAGGGAGCGGGAGTTCGGCGAGGAGATGGCCCACGAACTCCGCATCCACCCCACGCGCCCTGTAAAACCGCTCCTCAAACGGAAAAATAACCATCATCCGGCTAACCCGCTCCTGCACCCAGCGCAGCCGCTTACGCTTCCAGGCCCAAAGCTGCGGGCTGACAAAATAGACGACTGGAATATCAAGCTTTTTCAACTCACGGGCAAGCCGGAAATTCACGTCAGGGAAGTCGATCAGCACTGCAACATCAGGCCGCCGCTCCCGGATCGAAGCAACAAGGCGCCGGTAGGAGCGATAAACGAGCGGTGCATGGCGGATGACCTCCGTGATGCCCATATGGGCTACATCCTCGGCACGAACAACGCGATCAAGCCCAGCCTCCGCCATCTCCCGGCCGCCAAGCCCGAAAAACTCCGCCTGCGAATTGCGCCCGCGCAGCTCGGCGATAATTTGCGCGCCATAATGGTCACCACTGGCTTCACCGGCGGAGAGGAAGATTCGCGGATTGGATGTGGTCCCGATAGAACCAGTGTAGATTTTTCTCGAGGCGATTGCATGGCAGGAAGTACGGCAAAACGATTCCGCGCACCGCTGGAGCCGCTGGCGGGCGGCATGGGCTGGGTGATCGCCCGACTTCCATTCGATGTCCAGACGACATGGAAGAACATGGTGCGGCTACGCGTCAAGGTCAAGGTTGGCGGAGAGGTCTTCCGCACATCCCTATTCGCCGATTCACACCACGGCGGCCACTTTCTCCTCGTCAACAAGAAGATGCAGAAGGCCGCAGCCGCCAGGGTAGGTGCAATGGTGGACTTCACCATAGCTCCCGACCTCGAAGAACGTTCGCCGGCAATGCCACCCGAACTCGCAAAGCTGCTAAAGACCGAAAAGGCATTGGCAAAATGGTTCGCCGGGCTAAGCGAGTCAACCCGCTGGGAGATCGGCAAATGGATTGAAGGCGTCAAAAGTTCCGAAGCAAGGCAGAGACGTGCAGAACAAATGGCCGAACGCCTCATGCTGACAATGGAGAGCGAAAAAGTCCTCCCGCCAATCCTCGACGTAGCATTCCGAAGAACCCCCGCCGCGCGAAAGGGCTGGGAGGCGATGACCCTGACACAGCGACGCGGCCATCTACTGGGCGTCTTCTATTACCAGAGCCCCGAAGCTCGCGAGAAGCGTGTCAGAAAACTTGTCGAAGATGCGCTGCGCATGGCGGAGACTAGTCAGCGCTAAGCGGCTGCAGCGAAATAGCCGTATCCGTGCCAAGCTCCTGATCCTTGTACTGAAGCTGATAGAGCTTCCAGTACAGCCCGCGCTGAGCAAGCAACTGCTGGTGAGTCCCTCGCTCGCGAAGCTGGCCCTTATGCATCACAAGAATCGTATCGGCCCGCTGGATCGTCGAGAGCCGATGTGCGATGAGCACCGAGGTCCGGCCCGTAATCATGCGTGAAAGCGCAAGCCGCACACGAAGCTCCGTATCCGTATCGACAGACGAGGTAGCCTCATCGAGGATCAAAATCCCCGGATCATGCGCCAGCGCACGCGCAAAGCTGATCAGTTGCTTCTGCCCCGTCGAAAGCGTAGCCCCGCGCTCACGGACAGGCTCAGCAAACTGAAGCGGCAGCGTCCGGATAAAGTCCCCAACATTTACTTCATCTGCTGCGCGCTGAAGCCGCTCGTCCGTAATCCACGAGGAGCCCAGGCGGATATTGTCAGCAATCGTACCGGTGAAGAGGAATGGATCCTGCAGCACAACCCCAAAGCGTCGCCGAAGCTGCTGTAAATCCTGCTCGCGAACATCCACGCCATCGACCACAATCGACCCGCGCTGGATATCGTAGAAGCGCATCATCAGCCCGGTGATGGTGGTCTTACCCGCGCCAGTGTGGCCGACAATAGCCGCGGTCTCATCAGGCTCAATGGTGAAGTTGACACCGCGCAATATCCACTCGATATCAGCGTAGCTATTCAGCTCATCATCGGACGCCGCAGCAATCCGCGCACAGTTGCGCATCGTCGAGCTTCTGATAAGTGAACCAGACATTGCGGAACTCAACGCGGCCCGACCCATCGCCATCAACCGCCTGCGGAGGCGAAACGATAGCCGGCTCAGAGTCCAGTAGCTTGAAGACCCGTTCGCTCGCCGCCATGGCAGCCTGCAGGATGTTGTACTTGTCGCTCAGATCCTGAATAGGCCGGAAAAATCTCTGCGCATACTGCATAAACGCAATCAGAACACCCAGCGTCACCACGCCATGCAGCACGCTGTACCCGCCGCGCCAGATAACCAACGCAATCGCCGTCGAACTGAGAAACTCCACAATCGGGTAATAGAGCGCGTAAGCAAAAATAGCGTCGCCCCAGGCCTTCTTGTTCCGTGCATTGACAGCCGAGAAGTCATTGAAAGCCCGTCGCTCGCGGTTGAACAACTGCACCACAGACATCCCCGACACGTACTCCTGAGTAAAGGAATTGATCTGCGCAGTAGCAGCGCGCTGACGCCGGTAGCTGTCTCGCACATGCCTGCGAAAAATCCGCGTGACGTACAGAATGGCCGGGATAACCGAGATCGCAAGCAACGCAAGCGACCAGTTCATCCGCAGCATAATGATCACGATGAACGCCAGCACAAAGACATCTTCGAAGATGGCCAGCACACCCGACGTAAACATCTCGTTGAGCGCGTCCACATCCGAAGTAACCCGCGTCACCAGCTTGCCGACAGGGTTGTGATCGAAGAACGCGGGATGCATCCGCTGCAAATGCCGAAAGATCTGACTACGCAGATCGAACATGATCTTCTGGCCCGTCCACTGCATCAGGTACGTCTGCATGAACTCAAGCGCATAAGTAAGCAGCAGCGCGCCGAGATAAAGCGCCGCAATCTGCGTGATGCCTGTCATCGGCGCCCGGCTCAAATGCCGCGCAAGCCACGACAGCTTCGCCGGAGTCGCGTCCGTCATATACGTATCGACGGCAACCTTCACCAGATAAGGCCCAAGAACGTCGCTGCCCGCCTTGAAGAAAATAGCGAAGGCCGAAAGGATGGTCTGAAGTTTGTAAGGCCGCAGATAAGTCAGCAGGCGACGCATCAGCCGGCCGTCATAGGCCTTGCCGACGACATCGTCGTCCTGCGGCGGTTTTTTCGCAGGCTCTTTCTCGGAATCCTTAGGTTTTTCCTGATCGGCCATCTACTTCTATTCTAGATGCTCCCGCGACGGGCAGGATTCCCCCTTCCGCTGCAACTAACGTTCGTCGCAACTATTGTTTGGTGGTGGGGATGGATGCAGCCCCACGGACCGGCCCTTGCCCAGGGCTCTGTGCAAAGACGACGACCCGCAAGCTCTCCGGAGCGATATTATCAGCCGGCGTCTTCAGGTTGAACTTGAGCGGCCCCGAGCCAAGATCCTGCAACTTGCCAACGCGCTGGAGAGAAAGCACAACCCCAACATGATCTAGATGCCGCCCGTTGTTCTCCCCGCGTTTAACCTCGGTCGAGGCAGTCGGTTCGACGACAGCGGCGTACAAATCGGCCTTAGGAAGCGGCGAAGACGAGGCAGCCGACACCGAGCAGCCAATCCGCTTGCCATCCACCACCGGTGCCGAGAGCGAAAGTGCAACCTTCGGACTCTGTGCAGCTTCCGTGATGCTCGTCAGGGCCTTCTGCGGGTCGTTGCCGACAAACTGCACCGATCCATCCACCACCATCTGAGGCGTATAGCCCTCGTCAAACTTCAAGGGAGGCCTGTACTGGTTCTGGCGCTCAGTGTACGCGCTCGAGGAAAACCGGTCGTGCCATCCGTCCTTCTCCCAATAATCGACATGCTCTTCGAGCACAATAATGTCGGCATTTTTCACCGGCTGCTCGCGCTCCAGGCGGGCCAGCAGGGCATCGGCAGGCGGACAACTCGAGCAGCCCTCGGAGGTAAAAAGCTCGACCAGAACAGGCGTCTTCCCCGGCGCCGGCTGTGCCGCGGTCTGCGCGAGCGCTGTACAGGGAAGAAGCGCGATCAGTGTGACGAGAGCAGGGGCGAGCGAGTGGACGAAGACGAAGGATAGTAATCATGACGTTAGCCTTGTTCCTTCCTTAGCGCTTTCTCAACTCTTCATTCTGTTACCTTTAGACGCCGGCGCTGAAGCTGCGTCACATTTAATCGCATACATAGTGACGAATGGCGAAAAGATGAACAAACGGAAGCCCCGTGAAACAATAGTCTCTAAGGCTTTTTCTCCGTAATGACTACCCCCGTCGGTATCTACATCTCGGTGCCGTTCTGCAAGGCAAAGTGCACGTTCTGCAACTTCGCCTCCGATGCCTTTGGCTCCAACCGGATGCAGGCCTACGTCGATCGCCTGTGCGCAGAGATCCGTGAATCGCGGCGGTCAGCCGAAAAGATGGGTGCCATTCTGCCGCGCGAGGCAGATTCAATCTACTTCGGCGGAGGAACTCCAAGCCTCTTAGCGCCAGAACAATTCCGCCAGATATTCAAAGCCCTGCACGATGAATTCGAAGTCGCCCGCAACGCCGAGATCACGCTCGAGTGCGCCCCAGGGCAGTTAGCCGACGAGACCCTCGACGAACTACTACGCCAGAACATGAACCGCATCAGCTTCGGAGTCCAGTCGTTTGTCGACCGTGAATCCTCCGCCGTCGGTCGCCTGCACACCGCCCAGCAATGCATCGCGGAGATAGCGCGCGTGCGATCCGCCGGCGTCGAAGAGATCAGCCTCGATCTGATTGCAGGCCTGCCGCACCAGACCGAGCAGAACTGGCGATACTCACTCGATCAGGCCATCGCCACCGAAGTCCCTCACCTCAGCGTCTACATGCTCGAGGTGGACGAAGAGTCGCGCCTCGGCAAAGAGATGCTCGCCGGCGGAGCACGCTACCACGCATCAGCCGTCCCCTCCGAGGATGACGCCGCCGCCTGGTACCAGATGGCATGCGAAGTCTTCGACGAAGCAGGCCTCGCACAGTATGAAATATCGAACTTCGCTCGCCCCGGCCACGCATCGCGTCACAACCTGAAGTACTGGCATCGCCAGCCCTATATCGGATTCGGCCTCGACGCCCACTCCATGCTCCTCTCCAAAGAGGCCGCGGCGAGGTTTGCAAATCCAAGCGATCTGGACGTTTATCTCAACCAAACCAACCGCGAATTCGTCCGGCCTGCGCCAGCTTGCGAAACTCACGAACGCAAACGAAGCAGACATCATCGGCCACACTGAAGCCTTCGAAGAGTCCCTCTTCCTCGGCCTGCGATTGAATGAGGGCGTCAGCCTCAATGCGTTGCGCGAACAATTTGGCGAAACAATGCTGCGCGATGCGATGGAATCATTGCAGGAAGTACACGACGCCGGTCTCATCGAAATAGATGCCGGAAGAATTCGCCTCACCCTGCGCGGACGAATGGTCTCGAACGAAGTCTTCAGCCGCGTGCTGATCTCGGCAGCAGCATAGCAACAACCTTCAACCAATAGAACTGAGGAGCGAACCAGCAACATGATCGATCTACGCAGCGACACCGTCACCCAGCCCACTCCAGCCATGCGCCAGGCCATGGCCGCAGCCGAAGTTGGCGACGACGTCTACGGCGAAGACCCCACCGTCAACCGGCTCGAGCAGGAGGCCGCCGCGATCTTCGGCAGAGAGGCCGCGATCTTCGTCCCCACCGGCACCATGGGCAACCAGATCGCCATCCGCCTCCACACCGAGCACGGCCAGGAAGTCATCTGCGAAGCCCGCTCGCACATCCTCGACTGGGAGATGGCCATGACGTCTGCATTCTCCGGCTGCCAGGCCCGCACCGTCGCAGGCGAACGCGGTATCCTCACCTGGTCTCAGATCAAACCGGCCATCGGGGCAAAAATCTACTACCGCGCCCAGACCGGCCTCGTCTGCATCGAGAACACGCACAATATGGCTGGCGGCACCGTAACGCCGCTCCCAATCCTCGAAGAGATCTGGGCAGGCGCCCGCGAGGCTAGCCTCCCCGTACACCTCGACGGCGCACGAGTCTTCAACGCCGCCACCGCGCTCGGCATCGGAGTCGCAGAACTGACCCGCGGCTTCGACACGGTGATGTTCTGCCTATCCAAGGGCCTTGGCGCGCCGGTAGGCTCCATGCTGGTTGGCAGCAGGGAAGCGATCGATCGCGCCCGCATCTTTCGCAAAGCACTGGGCGGAGGCATGCGTCAGGCAGGCGTCCTCGCCGCAGCCGGATTGATCGCGTTGAAAGAAATGCCCGCCCGCCTCGGTGACGACCATGCCACTGCGCGCCTGCTGGCAAAGGCCATCGCCGCTGAACCCAACGCGGAGATCGACCTCGACGCCGTACAGACCAACATCGTCATCTTCACTCTCCGCAACAACGGCGACGCTGCGGCCTTCTGCGCTGCCCTCAAGCAGAAGAGTGTCCTGGCCAGTGCCATCGGCCCACATTCGGTGCGCTTTGTAACCCACTACGACGTCGATCAGGCAGCCTGCAAGGAGGCGGCTTCCATCATCGTTGCTTTGTTGCGTTCGCTCTAGGCGTTGCCTGCGCTGATGGTCGGCTTCGACGCAAGAAAGACGCTGACAACGGTGCCATGAGAGGAGTCGCCGGTATCGCTGGCAAGATCGATCGTGCCGCCGTGTTTGTTGATGATGCCGCGACTCACCCACAAGCCCAGGCCCGTGCCGCGCTCGCCCTTGGTCGTGAAGAATGGCTGAAACAGATGCGGCCGAACATCGTCCGGAATGCCCGGGCCATTGTCCGCGATCGCAACCAACGCCCCGGCCTGCATCCGCTGCCCATTCGCGCCAACGCCCGCAGGCAGAGAGGAGATGCTGATCCGCACATCCCCACTCGGGCTGGCCGCCTCCGCCGCGTTCGTGATGAGATTCGTGAAGACCTGCCGTAGCTCTGCCGGAAACGCATCGACCGTCACAACCGAGGGCAGATCGGTATGCACCGTCACGCGAAGCTCGCTGAATCGATGTTCCATCAGCAGAAGGATCTCCTGCATCATCTCCCTCAGGTCGACAAGCACCGGTGCCTTGGACTCGCGATAGAGGCCAAGCATAGCCCGGCTGATCTGGGTGACGCGCGCCAGCTCCTGTTCCGCCATGTCCATAAACTGTTTTGATTCGTCTTCGGTCGCGCCCGTCCGCATCAGGTACAGCAGGTTAGAGACTGAGTCCAGCGGATTATGAATCTCGTGCGCTATCGTAGCGGCGAGCCGCCCCGCAACCGCAAGCTTCTCACTTGCCAGCAAGGCCTCCTGGGTCCGGCGCTCCATCGTGATATCGCGGAATACCAGCACCATGCCTGCTGTGCCGCCCGTCTGGTCGCGGATCGGCGCGCCGCTGTCGGCAATGCGAATCTCGGCGCCATTCTTGCGGATCAGAAGCGTATGGTCCGCCACGTCGACGACGCTGTTGAGCCGTCTCATCTTCGCGACCGGATTCTCCACCGGTTTGCGGGTCGTCTCGTGGACGATGCGGAAAACGCCCTCAAGAGGCAGTCCTGACGCGTCCGACTGCTTCCATCCGGTCAACTCCTGGGCCACAGGATTCATCATCTGGACCCTGCCCTCGGCGTCGCATGTGATCACGCCATCGCCAATCGAGTCCAGCGTCGTGCGCAACTTCTGCTCCGACTCGAAGATCTCTTCCGCCCTGCGTTTCAGCACGTCCAGCGAGGTCTTATAGGCGTTCGAGACAGCGTGCAGACGGCTCCGCGTAAACAGCCCGATAAGAACACCCATCCCAAGAGCCAGAAGAAGCAGCACTACCAGCATGTGTCGCACCTGCTGATGCCACAGCGCGATCCGCTCCGACCGATGCTTTCCGGCGCTTTGGATGATCGACACGATGTCTGCGCGGACATCGTCCATCAGGGATTTTCCCTGCAGATTCAGGTCCACGTCGCTGGTCTGTCCGCCCGCCCGGACGGTGGCGATAATGGGCAGGGCAAAGGCGTCCCGCCAGGTCTGATGCTTGCTCCTGAGATCTGAAATCAGTCGCTTCTGGTCCGCATCCACTGCCATCTGCTCCAGCCGCTGGAACTCGGTTCGCAGCCGCGCCTCCGCGTCCACGAAGGGCTGCAGAAAACGAGTATCCGAAGTGGTCTCGTACCCGCGCAGCCCGGATTCTTCATCGATCGTCAGCTTCCCGACCAGAGTAGTCTGGGCGATAAACGCATCGGCCTCCTGAATGCGATTCACAGTCACATTGGCCGAGCCGATCTGGTAATACAGAGCGCCAGCCATCAGCAACAGCGCAATCACAGGCAGCAGAAACACCTGGAGCAGGATGCGATTGAATTGACTTAGGTTCACGGCCCTGTCTTCGTCCTCTCCCTATGATGCATTTATCGGATGAAGCAGGCTGCCTAACTTCTTCAAAAGAATGGGAGCACCCTCACCTTTGGTCATATAGAGATCAACCAGCGAAGTCACCTCAACAGGAAGACCGATGTAGGCGGACAGCAAAAGAATAGGAACCTCCGGCTTAACCTGGCGCATCCTCGCCGCAACCTCGCCCCCGTGCATTCCGGGCATCGAGTAGTCGAGGATTACGGCTTCAACCGGCTCGTTCGCAAAGATATCCAGCCCCGCCGCTCCATCCAGCGCAGTCAGAACCCGGTAACCCGCGCGTTCGAGCAGTATCTTTCGGACGCGCAGGCCGACCAGTTCGTCATCCACGCATAAAACGAGGTGGGACTCTTGTGCCATAGACCTCTCAAGCAGCAAGGTGCAGCTACAGAATTACCCTAGAGTATACAAACGTGCGCAATACCGTGGACCAGAGATTATGATTCATCGTACATTCGCAATCCGCAGCGTAGCTTAGGCTAACCTTGTATTAACGTCGCGTATCCAAGGTTGAGGTTTACTGATTTGAGTCAGACGATCTTTGTGTTGGAAGACGATGCCGACATCTCGCGGCTCGTCCAGTATCACCTGGAAAGCGCTGGTTTTACGGTGCGTTCCTATCTCACGATCGGCCAAATTGTACCGGACGCCGAGCGCACCCCCCCGGCGTTGTTCCTTCTGGACATCATGGTGCCCGGCGGCGATGGCCTCGACCTCTGCCGCAGGCTCCGCCAGAACCCCACGCTGAGTATCGTCCCCATCATCTTCCTGACCGCCCGCGCCGCCGAAAACGACCGCGTCCACGGCCTTGAGATGGGTGCCGACGACTACATCACCAAGCCCTTCGGCACCCGCGAGCTGGTCGCCCGGGTCAAGGCTGTCCTGCGCCGTTTCGAGCGGCCAACCCTCCCCTCGCTCGTCAAGTTCGAAAACATCGAAATCGACGCCGGCGCCATGCAACTCCGCGTCGACGGCGAACTGGTAACCACCACCGCCACCGAATTTCGCCTGCTCGACTATCTCGCCCGTCATCCCGGCCGGGTCTTCAGCCGCGACCATCTCCTCGACGCTGTCTGGGGCGACGCCCGCTTCGTCACGCCGCGCTCCGTCGATGTCTACGTCCGCCGCATCCGCGAGAAGATCGAGGCCGACGCCGAAGTCCCACGGTATCTTAAGACCATGCGCGGGGCCGGCTACCGTTTCGAGATTCCAAAGACGGCACAGGCCTAGCGAAGGGACGCACCGTGACCCGCGGCCTATTCTTTTCGTTCTTCATCCGGATGACGATTGCTCTTGCATTCGTCGCCCTGATGCGCGTCTGGTTCACGCCGCGCGGCTGGATTCTCGGCACCATCCTCGTCCTGGCCTGGGCGGCGATCAACGCCTTCCTCCTCTCGCGCTCGGTCCGCCAGAGCATCGCCCTCCTCCAAACCTCAACAGCCGCCATCCCCGACCGCCCCGTCGGCCCCCTCAAGTACCAATACAGCGACTTCGACGGCCTCGCGCAAGCCATCTCCCTCGCCTCAGGCCATGTCGAGCGCGTCCTCATGGATGCCTCTGAGAGCCGCCGCGAGCTCGAAGCCATGATCGACAGCATGCAGGACGCCGTCGTCGCCGTCGATCAGGCCGGTCGCATCCAGTGGACCAACCAGCGTATGCAGCGGCTCATCCCTGGAACCTCGTTCTCCAGCGCAGTCCGCGTCGGCCACGCCCTCGTCCAGACCATCCGCGACCCTGACGTCCTCGCCTGCGTCAAAACCGCCCTCGAAGACCGAGTAGTCAGCGAACGTCGCTCAACCTCGCTCCTCCCGGGACGCATCTTCGAGGTCGCTGCTTCACCCATGCCCGGCGGAGGTGCCGTAGCCGTCCTCCACGACATCACCCGCATCGAGCAGGTCGAGCGCACCCAGCGAGACTTCGTCGCCAACGTCTCCCACGAGCTGCGCACCCCCCTGACCTCCATCACCGGCTACGTCGAAACCCTCCTCGACCATGAAGAATCCCTAAGCCCCCAGGCCCGCGAGTTCCTCTCCACCATCCTCAAAAACGCCACCCGCATGAACCGCCTCACCGAAGACCTCCTCGTCATGGCGCGCGTCGAATCCTCCGAGCAGGAGCTTCATCCCGGCCCCGTCCGCGCAGACCTGCTGGTCCGCGACGCCGTTCAGGCCATGAGCGGCCTCGTCCAGGATGAAGACGCCGTCCTCGAAATCGGCGAACTCACCGACGCCGAGGTCTTCGCCGACACCGACTCCATCCTCCAGGTCCTCAGCAACCTCATCGAGAACGCGATCAAATACGGCCGCGCCCGCGACGCGCTCCATTGCCGGGTGGTCGTCAGCGCCCACGAGATCTCCGAGCCCGTCGAGGCCATCGAGTTCAGCGTCCGCGATTTTGGCCAGGGAATTGCCTCCGAGCACCTCAACCGCATCTTCGAACGCTTCTACCGGGTCGACAAAGCCCGCTCCCGGGAGTCCGGCGGCACCGGTCTCGGCCTCGCCATTGCCCAATATGTAGTGCAGACTCAGGGCGGATCCATCCGCGCCGAAAGTGAGCTGAACGCCGGAAGCACCTTCATTTTCACCCTCCCCAAGGCAAAAACCTCCGTAGTTTGAGCGCTTTTTTGCCGTTTTGACCCCAATGTAACTTGGCCGTAACAATCCCCCGTCACACTCTATATAGGTGCGTCGAACGCGCCTATTCCGAGGGGGAACGTGTGAATCTGAAACTCATTGCAGCAGGCGTGTTGGCGATGGCGACCATTGGCGCCAGCGCACAGAATATCAACGGAGCAGGGGCGACCTTCCCCTACCCGATTTACTCCAAATGGTTTAGCGAATATGCCCAACAGCATCCCAACGTCAAAATCAACTACCAGTCCATCGGCTCCGGCGGTGGGATCCGTCAAGTTTCCGAGGGTACGGTCGACTTCGGTGCCACAGACGGTCCCATGAACGACGACCAGATCAAGAGCGCCAAGGTTAGGACAATGCACATTCCTACCGTGCTCGGCGCAGTCGTTCCTGTCTACAACATCCCCGGCGTCAATAAGGATCTCAACTTCTCGGGCGACGTCATCGCCGATATATACCTCGGCAAGATCACCACGTGGAACGATCCGCGCATTGTGAAGGAAAATCCCGGCGTCAATCTTCCTGGCAACGCGATCCTTCCCGTCTACCGTTCCGACGGAAGCGGAACCACCTATATCTTCACCGACTACCTCTCGAAGGTCAGCTCTGATTGGGCCAGCAAGGTAGGCAAGAACACCTCCGTGAAGTGGCCCACAGGCATCGGCCAGAAGGGCAACGAGGGCGTGGCTGGTATGGTTCGCCAATCACCTAACTCCTTCGGCTACGTTGAGCTGATCTACGCCCTTCAGAACAAGATGCCCTACGGCTCGGTGAAGAACGCTGCCGGTAAATACGTCAAGGCCTCGACCGACGGGGTAACCGCTTCGGCTGCGGCGTCCGCCAAGGCAATGCCCGCCGACTTCCGCGTCTCCATCACCAATGCCCCCGGTGAAAACTCCTATCCGATCTCCAGCTTCACCTGGCTGTTGATCCCAACCCACTCAGCCGACCCGGCCAAGGGCAAGGCTCTTGCTGATTTCCTCGGCTGGATGCTTGATCACGGCCAGTCCGAGGCCGCCACACTGTCCTACGCTCCACTGCCGAAGCCAGTGCAGGATATGGTCCGCAAGACCATCACGCAGATCAAATAACCGCTTCGCCGCACGGAGACCTGCGCTCCTGATCTCCCTGCGGCGATTTCCATTCTCCGCATAAAATACCTGAGGGGAATCCAATCCGCCCCCGGACTCTGACTTCCAGGAAACAAGATTGTGTCCTCCACTCGCATGACGACCGAACGAGAACCCGGATCATCACTCCCTGTGCCGGCGACGTTCGCGGCCACCCCGGCTCCTGCCGCAGGCCCCCCCGATCCCGATCCCGCAACGACGACACTCTCCCCCATCCGCGAATTCCTCAACAAGCGCGGAAGTGGACGTCTGGCCGACAACAGCTTCGCCGCCGTCATGTTGCTGTGCGCCTGCAGCATCTTCGTTATAGTCCTCTTCATTCTCACCATCCTTGCCCTTCGTTCGCATCTCAGCTTCGCGCAATTCGGCTGGAAGTTCTTCACCCGCTCGGCATGGGACCCCGTCTCCGGCGACTTCGGCGCACTCCCATTCATCTACGGAACGCTTGTCACTTCGTTTCTCGCTCTGGCCATCGCCGTCCCCCTGGCTCTGGGAGTAGCAGTCTTTATTGCTGAGCTCTGCCCCCAGCCCCTGCGCGCGCCAATCTCCTTCCTCACAGAACTCCTCGCAGCCATCCCCAGCGTGGTCTACGGCCTCTGGGCTGTCTTTGTGCTTGTCCCGATCATGCGCGAGGTCCTGGGTCCCTTCCTCCTCAAGACCCTGGGTTGGACAGGTCTCTTCACTGGCCCGAACTTCGGCGTAGGTTTCCTCACGGCTGGCATCATCCTGTCCATCATGATTCTGCCCATCATCTCCTCTCTAACCCGTGACATCATGATGGCCGTGCCCAACAGCCAGCGCGAGGCTGTCCTTGCCCTCGGTGCCACCAAGTGGGAGATGATCCGCATCGGCGTCCTCCGCAACTCCCGCATCGGCATCGTCGGAGCCATCATGCTCGGTCTCGGCCGCGCACTCGGCGAGACCATCGCCGTCACCATGGTCATCGGCAACCACCCCGAGATCAGCAAGAGCCTCTTCTCCCCCGGCTACACTCTGGCCAGCGTCATCGCCAATGAATTCTCCGAGGCCACAGGCGACCTCTATCTCAGCGCTCTCATCCAGATCGGCCTGGCCCTCTTCCTCGTCACCATCGTCGTCAACGCAATCGCTCGCCTCATGGTCTGGGCGGTCACACGCGGCGCACCGGGAAGGGTGGCCTGAGCATGAGCACCCAGCCAATGAACTTCCAGACCAGGGGAATGCGAATCAACAGCACCCGCCGCACTGTGGTCAACTACTTCGTCACCGGTCTGTCGATCCTCGCCACCATTGTGGTCCTCATCCCGCTGCTCGCGATCCTCGCCTACCTGATCTACAAAGGCGCAAGCTCACTCAATCTGGCCTTCTTCACCCACATCCCCGCTCCGGTTGGTGAGGAGGGTGGCGGCATGGCCAACTCCATCGTCGGCTCGGGAATCATCCTTACCCTCGCCAGCCTCATGGGCATCCCCATCGGCATCGCCGCCGGCGTCTACGTCGCGGAGTTCGGTCAGGGCACAATCCTTGCCAATGCCATACGCTTCACGGCGGATGTCCTCAACGGCGTCCCCTCCATCGTCATGGGCATCTCTGTCTACTCGCTCATCGTGATGCCCCAAAAACATTTCTCCGCCTTTGCCGGAGGCGTCGCACTCGCCATCATGATGGTTCCGACCATCACCCGCACCACCGAAGAGATGCTCGCCACCGTCCCGCATGCCATCCGCGAAGCCGCCCTCGGCCTCGGAGTTCCCAAGTGGCGAACCGTCCTCTCCGTCAGCCTCCGCACAGCCTCTCCCGGCATCATCACCGGCTGCATGCTTGCCTTCGCCCGCGTCGCCGGAGAAACCGCACCTCTCCTCTTCACCGCCCTCGGCAACCAGTTTTGGAGCATCAGGCTCAATGAGCCCATCGCCGCCCTGCCGTTGCAGATCTTCGCCTACGCCAACTCGCCCTATGACGAGTGGCATCGCCTTGCCTGGGCAGGCGCACTTGTTCTTATCGTTCTCATCATGGTCTCAGTCACGCTTGTCCGCATCTTTGCCAATCGCGGTGCACTCAAGGGAGGAAGTTAGTGGGAGTCGGCATTCTAGTTGAAGATTTGAACGCCTGGTACGGTTCGAACCACACCCTGCAGGACATCAACCTGCATATCCCCGCGAACCACGCCACCGCGCTCATCGGCCCCTCCGGCTGTGGCAAATCCACCTTCGTGCGCTGCCTCAACCGCATGCACGAGACCAACCCCATCGCCCGCGCCACCGGCGTCGTCAAGATGGGCGAGATCGACATCTACCGCGACGCCTCCCCCGTCGAAATCCGCCGTCGCGTCGGCATGGTCTTCCAGCGCCCCAACCCCTTCCCGACGATGTCCATCTACGACAACGTCGTCAGCGGCCTCAAGCTCAACGGCTTCCGCAACCGCCGCATCCTCGACGAGACCGTCGAGCGCTCCCTCAAGCAGGCGGCCCTCTGGGAAGAGGTCAAGGACGACCTCAAGAAAAAATCCGGTGCCTCGCTCTCCGGTGGTCAGCAGCAGCGCATGTGCATCGCCCGCGCCCTCGCTGTCGATCCCGAAGTCCTCCTCATGGACGAGCCCGCCTCCGCCCTCGACCCCGTCTCCACCTCGAAGATCGAAGACCTCATCTTCCAGCTCAAGAGCCAGTACACTATCGTTATTGTGACCCACAACATGCAGCAGGCCGCGCGCGTGGCCGAGAACACCGGCTTCTTCCTCAACGGAAAGATGGTCGAGTTCGACTCCACCCACAAAATCTTCACCAACCCCCGCGACAAGCGCACCGAGGACTACATCACGGGGAGGTTCGGTTAATGCGCATCAAGTTCCAGCAACGCCTCGACGAGCTCAAAGAGCACCTCCTCGTCATGGCCGGCATGGCCGAACAAGCCATCCAGCGCTCCATCGAGGCCTACCGCACCCGCGACCTCAGCATCTGCGAGCTCGTCTTCCACTCCGAGCCCGCCATCAACCGCCTCGAGCGCGAGATCGACCAGATGGCTCTCGACCTTCTCGCCATGGAGCAGCCCATGGCCGTCGACCTCCGCTTCATCCTCGCCGTCATCCGCATCAACGCCGACCTCGAGCGCGTAGGCGACCAGGCCGTCAACATCGCCGTCCGCGTCCGCGAGATGGGAGCCTTCGCCAACATCGACCTCCCCGTCGACATCCCCAAGCTGGCATCGCTTGCCGCCGCCATGGTCCGCAAATCCCTCCAGGCCTTCATCGAAGCCGACGCCGAGCTCGCTGAATCCGTCCTCCAGCTCGACGATCAGGTCGACGAGATGAACGACGCAGCCTTCTCCTCCCTCAGCACCCTGATCAAGGAAAAACCCGAGCTGACGCCGCAATCCCTCAACGCCCTCATCATCTCCCGCAACCTCGAGCGTGTCGGCGACCACGCCACCAACATCGCCGAAGACGTCATCTTCTGGGTCCGCGGCGCCGACGTCCGCCACACTCCCCACGCCGTCTAGCTGTTACCGACGCAGTCCCCGTTGTTTGCCGTTGTTTGTCATTGTTCCTGCTTTTCTAGTTGTCATCCCCGAAGGGGATCTGCTTCTGTTTTTGCAGTTGTCGTTGTTCTTGCGGTTGCCTTTCTCTTCCTCACCCAAACTCTGTCATTTCGACCGAAGCTGCTCACAGCCTCATCGTGAGCAGCGCAGCGGAGAAACCCGCTTCTCTACCCACACCGCATCCCAGCCAAAACCCTGCCGTTGTTTGTTCTCACTCCCACCCCAATAAAATCATCCCGACCGAAGCAGCTCACAGCACTATCGTGAGCTGCCCACCTCAATTCAACTCCGGCACCCACCAGATCAGCCGCGGCAACATCGGATAGTACAACCCCACCCGAATCTCTCCCTCACCCCGCATTACGCGAGCATAAGCCTCCATCTGCCCCGCATACTTCGCCCGTTCCCCCAGCAGAAAAGCCTCAACGCCCTCCAGTCCATGCTTCGTCGTCTTATAGTCCACAATCCAAAGACACTCATCCCCCTCCACCAAAGGCTCCCGTCCCGCGCGAAACACCCGATCCAGCCTTACGCTGCTACGCCGCTCCTCCCACGAAGTAAGCGCAAACTCACTAGCCCCATCCTGCCGCGCCCCCAACACCCACAACCCATGCGGATCGCGCAGTATATTCTCAAGCGCAATCTTTACCCGGGAAGCAAGCGTCCCCGCAGTCTTCACAGGTAAACCATCCCCCCGCAACACCGCCGCAATCCGTGCCCCCCATCCAGAAACCTCGCGCAACAAAGCATCCGCCTGCTCTCCCGCCGCAAGCCGTCTCGTCAGCACCTCGACAAACGCATGCACCGCATTGCCAAACACCCGCGCCTCAAACGACCCCTCAGGCCGCTCAAAACGCGCAGCCGCAATCGGAACCCCAGCATCCCCATAAGACAGCCGTCGAACCCCAGCAAACCTATCGCCCGCTACGAACCCCAAAGGCAGCCGCTGAAGCCGCGCACCCGCCCGCTCAACCCCACCAGCCGCCAAGTCCCCCACAAAGTCATCCGCCACCGCAGGTACACCCGGCATCGTGAGTACTTCAGTCCGAGCCGCAGCAAAACGCCTCTCTGCCGCAGGCCACGCAGCCGCCAGCAAACTTCCGGCAGCCCGACTCACCGACCCATCCGCCTTTGCCTCTGGCGCTGCAAACAAATGCAGCTCCTCCCGGGCCCGCGTACAAGCCACATAAAACAGCCGCTTTCTCTCCGCAGCCTCCCGAGCATCATGAATCCCCTTCAGCCAGGCATTCAGCTCCTTCGACTCCTCGCCCTTACCCGCAATCGGAGCCAGTAAAACATGCGCCGCATCTCCATCCGCATCGCCAATCTCGCTCCACACCAGCAACCGCCCTTTATTGCCCGCCGCCTTCTTCTCAAGCCCGGGTACCATCACCACATCCCACTCCAAGCCCTTCGCACCATGGATTGTCATCAGATCCACCGCGCCCGCACACATCGCTGCCTCCGCAAACAGACCATTCAATCGCCGCTTCAGCAGCGTCAAATCAATCCCCCCACCCGACTCCTCCATCTCATCGAGCAACTCCAGATACCGCCGCGCATTCCCCATCTCCCCCGCTGTTAGATACGCATCGCCCCCCAGCGAACGCCACGTCCGCTCCACCCACTGCGCCATCGTCAACCGAGACCGCCGCCCCTCCGCCGCACGCAGCACAGGCCAAATCCGCTGCAGCCTCGCGCAACTCTCCTCACTCAGCAGATGACCCCGCTCCGCCATCAAATCTTCAACACACCACTCCTTCCATCCATCGTCATCCGCCCCAGCCAGCACATGCAGCTCCGACAACTCCAGCCCGCACCAAGGAGCCCGCAGCATCGCCATCCAGGCCGTGCGATCCGCCGGATGCAGCAGCGCCCGCGTCAGCGCAAAAAGATCCAGCACCTCCTGCCGCTCATCGAGCTTCTCGATGTCCACCGCCCGAAAGGGAATCGCCCCCTCACCCACCTCCCGCTTCAACTCCGAAACAACATCAATCAAGTGGTTCCGGCTGCGTACCAGCACGGCAATCTTCCACGGATCGCTCCTGCCCTCCGGCAAAGGCTGCGTCCGCCACTTCGCAGCAATCTCCCGCACCATCCTCGCCGTCTGTTTCGCAATTCGCCGCTTCCCCTGCACACCCTCGCCCGCCGCCAGCACCTCCGTATGCCAGACAAACCCGCGCGCCGCCGCAACACCCGACGGCCCATTCACAGCAACCGCAGGCGCATACGGAACCTCTTCCGGACTCGCTGCATCCACCTCCCGCGGAAACAGCAGCGAGAACTCCTCATTGAACTCCTCCACCAGCTCTCGCTGCGAGCGAAAATTCGCCGTCAGCCGCAGACACCCCACCGGCAACTCCCCGAGCCGTCCCGTCTGCATCGTCCTCACAAACCGCTCCACCCGCGCCTGCCGAAACAGATAAATCGACTGCTTCGGATCGCCCACCAGAAACACCGTCTGGCTCCGCCCATCCCATCCCTGCGTCAGCAGCTCAACTAACTCGTACTGCCCAGTCGAAGTATCCTGCATCTCGTCCACCAGCAGATGCCGCAGCTCAAACCCCGCCGCTAACACCAGCGCCTCAACGCCACCCTCCCGCCGCAGAGCACCCTTGGCCAGCAGCGCCAACTCCGCAAAGTCGCACTCCCCCCGCTCCGCAAACACCAACTGCAACTCCACCAGCCCCCGGCTCAGCACACGAAACAGCGCCTTAGCCACCACCCACTGCTCCTGCGGATACCGCACTGGCGGAAGCCTGTTCACGCGTTCGATCGCCCGCAACAAATCGTCTCGCCCAGCAACCTGCTCCAGCAGCGCCCTCAAGCTCGCCTTCTCAGCCGCAGTCATCTCAAAGCCCATCGTGTTCTTAGCAAACCCACGCCGCCATAATCCGCTCGACGGAGTCACCATCAGATGAATCAGCGCTCGCCACTGCTCCAGCGCCGCCGCATCTGTTCCCGGGATCCCCACTCGTCCTGCACACACCGCAACCGGCGAGCGATCACGTCCATGCGGCACATTTCCCGCAAGCGCAGTAGCCAGCGAAGCAACCTCTCGCAAAAATTTCTCCGGCATCACCCCAGCGAACTCCGTCAAACCCGCGCACACAGCCCGCTCCAGCGTGCTCTCCAACCACGGCAGCACCGTTCCATCCAGATACGCATCATCCAGATACTCCCGCCCCCGCGGAACAATCTCGCCCCACTGATCCCGCAGTTGCAGCATCTCCGCCAGCAGCCGCTCACAATCCCCCAGACTCCCATCGCGATGCAACAGCACAGTCCGCAAGTGCATCGTTCAGCTCAGCATCATCCCCACCCAGCAGCATCAGCGTCCGCCGCGCCGCCTCCCTGTAAAGCGGCGAAGCATCGTTCACCGGAGCCCACCCGCTCGCGCCCTCCGACAGCACCGGCAGCGACCGCGCAATCTCCGCGCAAACCGAATCGATCGTCCGCACCCTCAACCGTCGCGGATCATCCAGCAGCCCCCACCCCAGCGCACGATCCCGTTGCAGCACCGCCTCTGCCAGAGCTCGAGTCTCCCGCTCCATTTCGCTATCCCGCTTCAGCGCCTCCCCACGAGCAGCACTCTCCAGATGCCCTATCACCCGCTCACGAATCTCAGCCGTAGCCTTCACCGTAAACGTGATGGCCAGCACCTGCTCCGGCCTCTCCACGCTCTCTTCAGCTAGCAGCTTCAGATACCGCTGAATCAGCAGTCCCGTCTTACCCGACCCCGCCGGCGCCTCCACAATCCACGACTGCCGCACATCCAGCGCCTGCTCCCGAGCCTCCCAATCCGGCGGCCTGCGATCATTCCACTCAGCCGGCAAAGCCGAAGGCATCACAAAAAGATCAGCCATGCCCCACCTCCGCGGCCGATCCGTCGCCTTCCTCTAACTCCTCCTCCAGCGCCGACACATCCAGTCTGCAAAGCACCCGCTGAGCACAATGCTTACAAGTAGCCGGATACCTCTTCGGCGAAACCCGCGCCTGCCCTTCATGAAACTCCGTAGCCAGCTGCACCAACACCCGCCGCCACTCATCCACCTGAGCCTCCAGCGGAAGCCTCATCTTCGCAGCCTTCGTCAAAATCCCATCTCTACCCGCATATCCCTTCAAGTCCATGTACTTCCCGGCGCGCACCAGCCCAAACGCAACCCCCTGCAGCTCCGGCCCTTCCGACAGCACCGCATACAGCGGCAGCTGCGGAGAATCCGGCCTCTCCGTCAACCATTCACTCGGCGTCGCGTGTCCCGTCTTGTAGTCGATGATCAACTCCGCACCATCCACCACATCCACTCGATCGACGCGAACATTCAGCCGCAGCGGCCCAATTCGAGCATCGTCAATCTTCCTCTCACTCAGCTTCACCTCGAACGGAGGCCGCCTCATCTCCAGGTCAAGCCACTGCCGCAAAAGCCGCTGCAACCGCTCCCGCTGCATGTCGAGATAAGCCGCATCCCACGCCGTCACGCTCACCGAATCCGCCCTACTCAAAGCCGACTCGATACACTCGCGAAGCCGTCTCTCCCGTTCCTCCCAAGGCATCGCCTTCAGAGCATGCTGCGTCCGTACTTCATTCCAGAACAGCTCCAGAGCCGTATGCACCACATTGCCGTTCTCTCTCGCATCCAAGCCGAGGTCGACACTCTCAAGCTCAGCCGACCACAATCGCCGCTCCGCAAACGCACGAAACCCGCAGTCCGCCTGCAACTCCAAAATCCGTGCACCGCCATGCACTACCCTATCCGGCAGCGGCAGCACACCCACCCCATCCTCAATCTCCTCAAGCGGCACCCGCGTCCGCGCAGCACCTTCGCGCACAAACCCCGCCGCACCCATCTCCGCAAGCCCCAATCCACCCAGAGCAGGCGAAGGCCGCTGCCGTCCCTCCGTCGTCTCCTTCGCATAACTAAAGACCACCGCCCCCGCACTCCTCGCAATCCTCTCCGTCATCCGCCGAGCGTCCTCGCCATCCCGAGCCACATCTGTCCCCGGCACGCCAAGCTCCCGCTGCAACTGCCACGGCAGCAGGGAACTACCCCGCGCGGCCATCGGCCAGCCCAAATCCCCCGCACCCAAAAAACAAAGCGCATCAAACGCACTCCCCGCAGCCTCCAGCGGCCCGATCACCTGCACAGGAGCATCCCGTGACTCTGGCGCAAACATCGTGTGCCGCGCAATCCACTCCAACTCCTCCAGAGCCTTCCCAAACCCGACCTTCACCCCATCGAAGTCCGCCGTCACCAACTCATCCAGCGCGCTATCCCACTTCCTCCTTGTCTGAAACGCAACGCTGTCCTCCTCACGCGAACCCCAACCCGCGGCCTCCAGCAACTCCCCCATCCGCACCGTCCACTCCGCATGCGTCCGCTCCACATCCCCCGCCAGCCGAGTCGCCGCGACAACCCGCATCCCCCGCAGCCGTCCCAACAACCCCGTCAGATCCCCCCGTCGCCTGGCCCTCCCCACCTGCACAATCAGCCAATCCAGCGAAATCTCCGGCCGCAGCATTCTGGCTTTTCGCAGCTCAAACGCATCAAACGCCGCACGAGCCCCGCGCTCCCCGGCGACCATCCCAAAGTAAGGAGAAAGCAGCAGCCCACTCACCCGCTCCAGCGGCAGCGCCCCCACACCCCACCGAAGCAGATCCAGCGCCACCGACACCATAGGCATCGCATTCAGCGCCCGCCCCACCGAAAACTCATACGGCGCCCCATCCTCCCGCGCGCCAATATCCTCCAACTCCGGAGCCAGCACCTCACGAAACACCCTATCGATCTCCGCCCTTCGCCCCTCCAGCCCCGGAACAACCACCGCAACCCGAGCCCCCGGCCTCTCCTCCAGCACCCCCCGCACCCACCGAGCAGCAACAGACAACTCCTCCCGTTCATCACCCGCACCAATCAGCACCCGCGAAGCACTCTCCACCGAAAGCCGAATCTCCTCAACCGCCACGCCCGTCCCGCGCAAAGCCTCCACCAACCCCATCTGAGCAGGAGTCAGCCGATCGAACCCCACCAGCAAAATCTCCCCAGGCCCCGAAACCCAACCCTCGCCCACAGCCCGCCGCAGCATCCCCTCCAACTGAGCCTGCGCCAAAAACCGCTCCGACCCACACAACCGCTCAAACGTCCGAGCCCACCGCCGAAACGCCCGCGAATCGTCACTCACCGCCGCACTCTGCAGCCGCCGCTCCCCGTTGTAAGCACAAAGCAGCCGCCACGCCTCCATCGCCATCTCCGCCAGCGACTCCACCGACCGCAGCGTAGCCAGCTCCTCCTCCGCCTCCAGGACCAGCTTCCACACCGCATGCTCCTGCGTCCGGTTCAGCACAATCTCCGAAACCCGTCCCTCGACCACCAGCCCCCGCCAAAGCCCAGCCGTCCACGAATCCCACGCCATCACCGCCGGAGGCCGCCAACTCGCCATCCCTCGCGCCCGATTCAGCCGATCCACCGCCTGCCGCAGCCCCCGAGCCGCCCGCTGATTCCCCGTCACCACGGTCGCGCCCCGCTCCAGCGCCTCAGCAATCTCCATCGGCAGACCCATATCCATCTCTCGGTTATACGCCCGCCGTCGCTCTGGAAAAACCACCCCTTATCCCACACAAAACAGAAGCCCCAACCCTACGAGGATGCTGAAAAAAATCATCGTCTTGAAGGGCCGCGGCTTCAGCCGCGCCATAAATGCTGTTGTCGCATTGCGGCTTTAGCCGGCGAGGAATCTATCCGCATCAATACGGTCCTTTTTCATCACCCACCCCAACCCGTTATCATCAATAAAGGAGTCCCATTTCGTGTCCCGCAAGCCTCTCTTAGTCCTCGCCCTCATAGCCCTGATCATCGGCTGCAAAAGCGAGGAACTTCCCCGAACCTCGATGACCACCACCCTCCACGCGCCGCAGAAGACCTTCCCCGTCCGCGGCAAGGTCATCGCCACCGACGCCACCCACGTCACACTCGACCACGAGGCCATCCCCGGCTTCATGGACGCCATGACCATGCCCTACAAGCTCAAAGACCCCTCCGTCGTCAGCGAGCTCCACCCCGGCGACCTCATCACCGCCACCATCCTCGCCACCGCCGACGGCACCGAATTCCACGACGTCCTCCTCGACAACATCGTCGTCATCGCCCAGGCCCGTCCTGACTACAAACCCGCCGTCCAGTACCACGTCCCCCAACCCGGCGACACCGTCCCCAACTTCGCCCTCCTCAACCAAAGCGACCGCATCCTCCACCTCTCGCAGTTCAAGGGCAAAGTCCTCGTCGCCACCTTCGTCTACACCCGCTGCCCGTTAGCCGACTACTGCCCCCGCATGTCCCGCAACTTCGCCGAGATCGACAAAGCCCTCCAGGCCGACCCCGGCCTCTACGCCAAAACCCACCTCCTCAGCATCTCCTTCGACCCCACCTACGACACCCCCAAAGTACTCCGCAGCTACGGCGGAGCCTACACCGGCAACTACACCACCGAGACCTTCCACCACTGGGACTTCGCCGCCCCCTCCGAAAAAGACCTCCCCGCCGTCACCCAGTTCTTCAATGTAGGCATCACCCCCGGCGACGCCAAAACCCTCACCCACTCCCTCTCAACAATCATCATCGGCAAAGACGGCAAGGTAGTCGCCTGGTACCCCACCAACGACTGGCAGCCCGCCGACCTCGTAGCGCAAATCAAAAAACTCGCGGCCAGCTGAACCGGCGCACCAATCGTCAGCCCATTCCTGCTCAAATTAGTTTCTGTGAAACCGGAACGATACTGACGCCGTCTCTATAATCAACTTTCGTGCCTGATCTGAACCGTCCGGGGGAGAAGCGTGTTTGCCCCATTAATCGGCCGCACACACCACAAACCGGAAAAAACCAGCGGGAAGAAATCTCCCTCCTACGCTGTTCGAACCAAAACTAAATCCGCTATACCCCTCTGGCCCAGTTTGAAGACAGCGTGGAGCTTTACCAACATCCCAGTGCTGCCGACCAGCCCCATCAAAGTCCCATCCGGTCTTTCCATAGGCAAGCCGAATGACCCCAGCGAGCAGGAGGCCGAGCGCATCGCCGACGGAGCGCTGAGCACATCCGCCCCATCGAGTTCATCCGGAACATCAGCGCCACCATCGGCCATCCCCTTCGCATCGCCGCCACCTGGCCTCCGCTCAATCCGCCCCGAAACGCCAACCGCCATCCGGAAGATGGTGCACTCCGAAGGACAGCCCCTCGACTCCGAGAGTCAAAACCTCTTCCAGCCGCAGATGGGCTACGACCTCAGCAACGTTCGAATTCATTCAACTCCAGACGCAGCGAACTCATCGCGCGAAGATTGGGGATGCCCAACCCTCCCAGCCAAGACCTTGTCAAGCCTCAAAACCTCTTATCCTCCACATTCCAAATCACATCCCCGTTGCCTAGTAATTACCCTCCACCCGCTACAATAGAAATAGACACAAAAAGAGAGAGCCCTCAGGCGAAAGCCGAGGGCTCTTCGCATTTAACCCAAAACCGGAAGTCCAGACCTAACCCACATCGTTAGAAGACTTTAGGACCAAAAGTACACCAGGGGGAGTACCCAAATGACCGACATACCCAAAACGCTACCAATGCCGCCACATCTTCACCGACGGCCACCGCTGCGGCAGCCCATGCCTGCGCCAGGAAGACTTCTGCTACTACCACCACACCACCCGCCGCCCGGTCCAGGACCCGCGCCAGCGCCCAACCCGCACCGTTCTCTTCGACCTCCCCATGCCCGAAGACCGCGCCGCCATCCAACTCTCCATCGGCGAAATCCTCCGCCGCATCGCCCGCAACGAGATCGATCCCCGCCGCGCTGGCCTCCTCCTCTACGGCCTGCAAATCGCCAGCACCAACCTCCCCCGCCAAGCCGCCAAGTCAACGCGCGATCCCCGCGAAGAAGCCCCACAACCCATCGAAGAGATCACCACCGACCCCGAACAAGGCCTCCTCGCCCCCGCAGCCGAACTAGCCCAACCCGAAAAGCGCCTCAGCGTCATAGGTCAACTCCTGGAAAACTTCCGCCGCGACCACCCACTCCGTGAAGTGGAAACCCCGCAAACAACAGAGATCCTCCCCACCCTGCAAGCCACCGCAGAAAACCCAACAACCCCATCGGTGCAAACCGCTGTTAAGCCTTTTTGTCTCCCATCCGCGCCCCTCCGCACTGATCCGCGGTCGGATTCCCAACGCCGCCGCGCCAGATACCAATCCATCAAGTATCCTGATCCTTCACCCAAAGGAGTCACTGCATCATGGCAAAACTCACCATCGGCTTCGGCGTCCTTCTCGCCCTTCTCGGCATCGCCGGCTTCGTCTACACCGGAAGCGCCCACCCCACAGCGCTCATCCCGTGCGTCATCGGCGCCTTCTTCGTCCTCTTCGGCGTCATGGCCAACACGGACGACTCAAAGAAGCGCATGCTCTGGATGCACATCTCCGTCACGGTCGCCCTTCTCGTCTTCCTGGGCACCATCCCCGCCGATATCCAGACCATCCGGCTCGCCCGCGGAAACGCTCTTCCTCACCCTGTCTCCATCCTCGAAAAGGGAGCGCTCTCGCTCCTCTGCCTCCTCTACGTCCTTGCCTGCGTCCGGTCTTTCATCAACGCCCGCCGTCTAAGAACCAGTTGAGGTCTGACAAAAGGCTGTTACGGACGAGCCCGCTCCACCCGCGACCGGAAGAAGCCGCAGGCGTACACTGCCAATATGGCTTCTCCCCTAGGACAGTCCAGTTTTGGCCACGGCATGAAGGCCGCCGACCGGCCCTCCCGTGGCACGGGCCGCGCAATTGCATCCGATCTCACCAAATCCCGGCCTAAGCCCCAGCTGAAGAAAGTCCTCCCCGAGGTCTGGAAGCTGGTCAAACCCCGCCGCCTGCTCCTCGGCGGTAGCTTCCTGCTGATGATCATCAACCGCTCCAGCGGCCTTGTCTTGCCGGCTTCCACCCGGTACCTCATCGACAACGTCATGGGGAAGCATCAGCTCTACGTTCTGCCCTGGATCGTCGGCACGGTCGCCGTCGCTACCCTGATTCAAGGCATCACCTCGTACACCCTCACCCAGCTTCTCTCGAAAGAGGGCCAGCGCCTCATAGCCGAACTCCGCATGAAGGTTCAGTCTCACATCGGCCGCCTGCCCGTAGCCTTCTATGACGAGAACCGCACCGGCACCCTCGTCGCCCGCATCATGACCGATGTCGAAGGCGTCCGCAACCTCATCGGAACCGGTGTCATCGACTTTTTTGGCGGCCTGCTCACTGCGCTCCTTGCCTTCGCCTACCTCATCAAGCTCAGCGTCCAGATGACGCTCGTCACCTTCGTCATCCTGGTCATCTTCGGCCTCATCCTCCAGAAGGCCTTCAAGACCATTCGACCCATCTTCCGCGAGCGCGCCAAGATCAACGCCGAGGTCACAGGCCGACTCACCGAGTCGCTAGGCGGCGTCCGCGTCGTCAAGGGCTACCACGCCGAAGAGAGCGAGGCCAACGTCTTCGCCGCCGGAGCCAATCGTCTCCTCCAGAACGTCATCTCGTCCCTCACCGCGCAGTCTCTGATGTCGCTCGCCTCCACCGCAGTCCTCGGCATCGTCGGCGCACTCATCATGTACCTCGGAGCGCACCAGGTGGTCGCCGGACACCTCACCACCGGCGGCTACGTCACCTACGTCATGTTCCTGGCCTTCATGATCGCCCCGATAGCGCAACTGGTCGCGATCGGCACCTCACTCACCGAAGCCATCGCCGGACTCGACCGCACCAGCGAGATCCTCTCCGAGCGAGCCGAGGACAACGAGCCCGCCCGCACCCAGGTCCTCGGCCCGATCCACGGCGACGTAGCCTTCCAGAACGTCACCTTCGCCTACGAGCCCGACAAACCCGTCCTCCACGGCATCAGCTTCGAGTCCACCCCCGGCACCGTCACCGCCCTCGTAGGCTCCTCCGGCTCCGGCAAATCCACAATTATTTCGCTGATCTGCGCCTTCCACACCGCCACCAGCGGCAAGGTCCTGGTCGACGGCATCGACCTCGCAACTGTTCGCCTCAGCAGCTACCGCGAGCAACTAGGCGTTGTCCTGCAGGAGACCTTCCTCTTCGACGGCACCATCCGCGAGAACATCCTCTTCTCCCGCCCCAGCGCCACCGAAGAGCAACTACTGGAAGCCTGCCGCATAGCCCGCGTAGACGAGTTCGCCGAGCGCTTCCCCGATCAGTACGAGACCATCGTCGGCGAGCGCGGCGTCAAGCTCTCTGGCGGCCAGCGCCAGCGCATCTCCATCGCCCGTGCCATCCTCGCCGACCCCCGCATCCTCATCCTCGACGAGGCCACAAGTTCGCTCGACTCCGAGTCCGAGGCCATGATCCAGAATGGCCTGAGCTACCTGATGCAGGGGCGCACCACCTTCGTCATAGCCCACCGCCTCTCCACCATCCGTCGCGCCGACCAGATTCTCGTCGTCGAGCAGGGAGAGATCGTCGAACGGGGCACCCACGAGTCCCTCTACGAACTCCATGGCCGCTACTACGACCTCTACACCCGCCAGCACGGCCTTGAAACCAACCTCTTCCTGGCCCCGGGTGAAGGCGACAAGCTTATCGAAGACGATGTCACCGCGAAGGCCTGATGGAGGCTATCCCTCCCCCCCAACTGCGTCAGCAAAAACGCATAATCAAAAGCAATTTCCTTCAGGTAGTCATACCGCCCGGAGGCTCCGCCGTGGCCCGCATCCATATTGATGTGCAGCAGCAATGGCGCATCATTCGTCTTCAGCGTCCTTAACTTTGCGACATACTTCGCCGGCTCCCAGTACATCACCTGCGAGTCGTTCAGGCTCGTCTTCACAAGCATCGCCGGATAAGCTCCCGGCTTCAGGTTGTCATAAGGCGAGTAAGACATCATGTACTCGAACGCCGGACGCTCATTCGGATTCCCCCACTCTTCGTACTCAGCGACAGTCAGGGGAAGGGAAGCGTCCAGCATCGTATTCATTACGTCCACGAACGGTACATGCGACAACACTACCCGAAACAGGTCCGAACGCTCGTTCACCGCCGCACCCATAAGCAGACCGCCAGCGCTGCCACCTTCGATTGCAACCCTGTCTCTCGCTCCGTACCCTTCAGCAACCAACTGCTCCGTAACGGCGATGAAGTCGGTGAAGGTGTTGCGCTTGACCATCATCTTGCCAGCATCATGCCACGCATCGCCCATCTCGCCGCCACCACGAATATGGGCATAAGCCATCACCACTCTGCGGTCTAACAACGACAACCGCGCCGGGCTAAACCCAACGGGCAGTGGATAGCCGTACGATCCATATCCATAGACGTAAAGTGGACTGGTCGAGTCCTTCCTGAATGAGTCACGTCGATAGACAAGCGACACGGGAATCTTCACCCCATCCGCCGCCGTCACCCACACCCGCTCCGAGGTGTACCGCGAGGAATCGAACCCGCCCGGCACCTCTTGCTGCTTCAATAACTCGGACGTGCCTGCTTGTACGTCATAGTCATAGACCGAGGCTGGCGACACCAGCGATTGATAGCTGTACCTGAATTTGTCGGTCGCAAACTCCCGGTTCACATGGCCTTGAGCCGTATACGCAGGCTCAGGGAAGCTGATCTTCTTCGTCTCTCCGAATATTCCGTCTTCCTTGAACTGTGTAACCTTTAGCGAGGTTAGTGCAAGCTCTCTTGTGGAACTTACGCAGAATAAGTCAAATAGATCAAAATCCTCAAGTGGCACATCCTTGTCTTCCGGGATAAGTTCGATCCAGGCCTCCCGGCCTCCGCCATTCACCGGGACTGTGACGACGCGGAAGTTTTTTCCTGTGTCATTGGTGCGGATATAGAACAGGCCGCCTCGGTGATCTACGTAGTACTCGTGCTCGTCTTCGCGGGGGGCGATTACGAGGAAGACGCCGCCGGGGGTGTCTGCTGGGAGGTAGCTGCACTCGTTGGTGGTGTGACTGCCGGCCTCCATGAGGAGGTATTTGCCATCTCGGGTCTTTCCCACTCCCAGGTTGAAGCGCTCGTCTCTCTCCTCGTGGACCAGGGCGTCTTCCTCGACTGGGTCACCGAGGCGGTGGCGGAAGAGGTGGTCCTGGCGTTTGGTCACCTCGTCTTCGGTGGTGTAGAAGAGGGTGCGCGAGTCGGCGGCCCATACCAGCGAGCCCACACGCTCGGCGGTATCGAGTAGATCGGCACCGGTCTGGAGGTCGCGGATATGCAGCGTGTATTGCCGGAAGCCGGTGTTGTCGGTGGAGTAGGCGAGTTTGTGGCCGTCCGGGCTTACGCTCATGCCGCCGATGGACATGAAGGGCTGGCCCTCCGCTAATTTGTTTACGTCGAGGATGATTTGTTCGGGTTGGGAGTCGTCGTAGTGGGGGGGCACGGCGAGTTTGCGGCAGTGGATGGGGTATTGGCTGCCTTCTAGGGTGCGAGTGTAGTAGTACCAGCCGTGGTCGCGGTAGGGAACCGATACGTCGGTCTCCTTGATGTGGGAGAGCATCTCGGCGTAGAGAGTAGCCTGCAACGGCTCGGTTGGCTTCATCTCGACGCTGGTGTAGTCGTTCTCCGCAGTGAGGTAGGCGATGACCTCGGGGGAGGTTTTGTCTCTCATCCAGCTGTAGTTATCATCCAGCGTCTGCCCGTGCAGCGTTGTCGAGGTGGGTTCTTTGCGGGCGACGGGCGGCGCTATAACACTTTTGGTCATTGATCGAACTCCAGACGACAGAATACAGTGCAGGACAGTGCAACGACACGGCGCGGCCTGAAGGCAACCTCGCAGGATGCGTGGACACCAAACTATATGCGGTCATGGCGACTTTGCGATCCGTGGACCTGAGCCATCAAGGGAGTTTATCCATGAAATCCGATACTTTGTGCGTGATTCTTTTGGGGGCTGCAGCAGTGCTTTGTCCGGCAGTTCTTCTGGCTCAGTCTGATCCTCTGTCTAACCCAGCGTCTCAGACGCAACAGCCTAACCGTTCCCCACAGATGCCCACCCCCACGCCTTCCATGCAGGACTCGATCGGCCACCCGAACGATACGGCCCAGGAGATGATGGACAAGATGTTCCTGCGCAAGGCTGGAGAGGGTGGTCTGGCACAGGTGCAACTAGGCAAACTGGCGGTTGAGAAGGCCAGCAGTCAGGACGTCAAGGACTTTGGACAGAAGATGGTGGACGAACACACCAAACTGAACAATGACATGGCGCCGATCGCGGGCTCCATGGGAGTGATGCTGCCGAAGAAGATGACCAAAGACGATCAGGCCGAGTACGACAGGCTCAACGGGATGTCCGGCGATGACTTCGACAAGGAGTACCTCGCCTATATGGTGAAGGATCATCATGAGGATCTGCGAGAGTTTCGGGTGGAAGCGGTCAGCACCTCCGATCCGGCGCTGAAGGAGGCTGTGGATAAGGGCGCGGGCGTGATCCGTGCGCACATGGTCATGGTGGACAAACTGGCTCGGGCCAAGGGAATTCCGATTTCGGGCCACAGTGCCAATCGGCCTGCCCCGCCTTCGAACAATTAGATCAGCTGGTGAGCGGAACCCCCCTGGGGTACTTCTGGTCCTAAAGTCTTCGAAGTAGATGGTTTAGGTCCGGACCAGGCTTTGGGCTTTGGGTGGTCAGGGCTTAGATGCGAAGAGCCCCGGTTTTCGCCGGGGCTCTTTTGTTCTCTCTGTTTTAATTATAGCAGGTGGCGGAGTATTAATCGCCACGTGGATGTGCTTTGTTTGCAATTAGTTAAGAGGAAAATGGGCTTGACAGGATTTTGTGGCAAAGGCCAACTTCGCGGGCAGAACGCAGGGGCCCGTTCGACTCCGTCCAGGGCAGGGCTCTTCGCGGAGTTGCTCGCTGTGGCTGTGAGCAACTCCGATTGGGTGGGGCGGGTGAAGAGGCAAAGACAACGACAGGAGCAGATCCCCTTCGGGGATGACAACTAGAAAGGCAAGGCGAAATGCAACGGCAACAGCAACTGCTGTCTTGACTGGGGCGTGGTGTGGATAGAGAAGCGGGTTTCTCCGCTGCGCTGCTCACGATGAGGCTGTGAGCAGCTTCGGTCGAAATGACAGTTTGGGTGGGGTCGAGGAGAACAGACAACGGCAAAGACAAAGACAAAGACAACTACAACGACAGAAGCAGATCCCCTTCGGGGATGACAACTAGAAAGGCAAAGGCAAGGGCAACGGCAACGCCAAGGGCAACGATAACGCCAAGGGCAACGATAACGCCAAGGGCAACGGCAACGCCAAGGGCAACGGCAAACAGCAGATTCCCTTCCGGGGGAGGACAACTAGAAGGGCAAGGGCAACGGCGAAAGGAATGGCAACGTCGACGGCAAAATTGGCGGGGCGTTGGGAGGAGTTTACAGGGGGCGGACCAAGGGGAGATCGTCCTCGCTGTTGTTTTGGTGGAGTTTGATCTTGATGTTGTTCCAGACGTTGTCGCTGGGCTCGTAGACGGGTTCGAAGAGGCTCTTGGCGTGCTCGGCTATAGTCTCGAGATCGCGGACGAGTGCGGCGCAGTCAGGGTTTTTCTGGAGGAAACCCTGAAGACGTGGGTCGGTGCTGACACGCCCGTTGGTCGCGGCAAAGAGATCGGGCAGATATTGTTCAAATTCTGCAATGGTCATGGTGTCTGGATCAGGGAAGATAAAGTCGGTCATCGAGCCGCCTCCTGGAGGCCGGGCTGCTGGGTGGGCTGTTCGGGTTGACGAAGGAGCTCACGGAGCTTGAGCCGGGCCTTGTGGAGTTGGGATTTGCTGTTGCCGGTTGAGCATTCGAGCATGGTGGCAATTTCATTATGCTCGAAGCCTTCTACGTCATGAAGGACAAAGACCATGCGGTAGCCGGGAGGAAGCGAAGCGACGGCGCGCTCGAGGGCGACGCGGTCGACTGAGCCTGAGAGCTGTGGGTCGCGGCTGCCGAAGTCGCGTTTGGGCGCGTCTTCTTCCGATGGATTGATGGTCTCTTCGAGAGAGACAAGGTTGAGGCCTTTTTTGCGGAGGTGCATGAGGACGAGGTTCACCGTGAGACGGTGGAGCCAGGTTGAGAAGGCGGACTCTCCGCGGAAGCTGCCGATTTTGCGGAAGAGGTGCAGGAATGCCTCCTGGGTCATGTCCTCGGCCTCAGAGACATTGCCCAGCATACGGAGGCAGAGGGTATAGACGCGGCGTTTATGCAGCGCATAGAGCTTGGAGAACGCTTCTGCGTCTCCGGCTTTTGCGGCTTCGATGGCTTCCGCCTCACCAGCGATGGGCGGATTTCTTTTAAAGAGGCCGGGAACGGGCTTGGGCTCTGTCATCTGTAGGCCTTCTGAACTCATAGGCTGGACTCCGTGGTCTTCGTTATCGTTCACCGCTTCGTTTTGCCTATCTGAAGCCTACCGTAAACGGGGGAGAGCTGCTCTGTAATAAATGACACAAGAAAGTTTGAGTCGTTTCAGCGACAAAAGGTTGGTCGGGGGCTAGGCAGGCTGTGGATAAAGTTATGAAAGTAAATGGTTAGGAGCCGATAAAGCGGGCGTAGAGGGAGCGGGCGATGGTGATGTCGGTGGTGCCCTGGATGATGGCGCGACCGTCGGCGAAGAGGGTGAGGGTATGGGGCGGGCGGTCGAAGCGGAGGAGGAGGTCGTTGAAACGGACCTGGCCGTGGGGGGCGAGACGGTCACGCATAGCGGCGAAGTCGACGGGGCGGTGATGCTCGTGGATCTGAACGGAGTTTCGGCCGCAGAGGGTGATGTGCGGGCGGCCTTCTCCAGCGAGATGGGTGAAGGTGCGCTGGGCGCAGACGGTGCAGGTGGGGTTGGGCCGGGTGGTGCTGATCTCGCTGCGCTCGTTGCTCCAGAGGTCGAAGGAGAGTAGGGTGCGGCGGATCAAGTGGGGCTGGTTGGTGAGGAGCTTGAGGGCTTCGGTGACCTGGATGGAGGCGGCGAGGTTGACGGCGGTGGAGATAATGCCAGAGGTGTCGCAGGTTTCGACGGGGCCGGAGGGGGGCTTGGGGAAGATGCAGGCGAGGCAGGGGGTCGCATTCCATCTTGCATGGGCAGGAGCAACCGCAGGTCCTTCGACTGCGCGCTGCGCGCTTCGCTCAGGATGACACTTCTCTTTTTCACTTCCGCTCACCCCATTTTCATTATTGTTCTCATTTCCGGGGCGCATGGGGAGGATGGTCATGGTGGCGGCGTAGGCGCCGATGGCTGCGGCGTAGATCCAGGGCTTGGATTGCTGGACGGCGTAGTCGTTGATGAGATAGCGGGTTTCGAAGTTGTCGGTGGCGTCGAGGATGAGGTGAGCGGGGGCGAGGAGTTCGTGGATGTTGGCGGGAACGAGGTCGGCGATGTGGGGATGGACGGTGATGGCAGAGTTGAAGAGGGCGATCTTGCGGCGAGCGGCTTCGGCTTTGGGGAGGGATTGGAGGGCGTCGGACTCGTCGAAGAGGATTTGGCGTTGGAGGTTAGAGGGTTCGACGAAGTCACGGTCGATAAGAGTGAGGGTGCCGATACCGGCGCGGGCGAGCAGAGAGGCTGCGGCGGCTCCGGTGGCTCCGCAACCGATGATGGCGACGTGGGCTGCGGCGAGCATCTGCTGTCCGGCGGGGCCGATTCCGGGGAAGAGGATCTGACGGGAGTAGCGGTCGTCGGAGGTGATCCCTGTGGCGGTGGTGGGGAGTTGTGAAGACTGAGGCATACCGTGGCTTTGTGCGCCCTAAGACGCTGCTCTTTCGTAGTATAGGGGGTATAGCAAAAGCATGGTTGCGCAGGAGGTGGCTGGCGGACTCAGCAGGGAATTCCGGCATCCAAGCTTGCAGGGGCTTGCAGGGGCTTGCGGGGCTGCAGGGGAGCTTCAGCGGTTCGCCGTGGGCGGTGAGGTACGCTTGCGTGATGCTGGATAAGGATGCGTGGCCAGGACGGCGTGATTTTCAACAGGAATTGATGGGTGTTTTTTTTGGGTCATGGACGGAGAGGTCGAGCGCCAGCGTCACGCAGCAGGGTGAGGCTGGGCTTTGTCTTTTTGTTGATGACTGGCTTTGCGCGGGGGCAGGCTAGCGCGGGGGCGCAGGGAGTTCCGATCAGTCCGGCTATTTATATAGATCAGGCAACTCCGTTGGTTTCTTCCACGGCGGGTCCTCAAGCATCAACAACGGCGACGCCGCAAGAGCAGAATGCCGAGGGACTGCCGGCGAGCCGGCCAGCGCTGGGGACGACGGTGTGGGAGTGGAAGGGTGTGCGCGTCGACAAGATCGAATTTGAGGGAGTGACGTTCGATGCCGATGACCCGATTTTGAAAGAACTGGCGCAGAGGGCGGGCGAGCCGCTCGATCCGACGAAGGTGCGGGCAAGTACGCGGCGGCTGTTTGCGAGTGGGCGCTATCGCGACATCGAAGTGCGCGGGGTGAGACAGGGCGATGGGATGACGTTGATCTTTGCCGGGGCGCCGCAGTTCTTTGTGGGGCGAGTGACGATTGCAGGGGTGAGGGACGATCAACTGACATCGCTGTTGAAATATGGGACCCAGCTGTCGCCAGGGACGGCGCTGACGCGGGCGGCGATTCCGGCTGGGTCGACGGGAATCAAGCAGCTTCTGGAGCAGCAGGGGCGCCATGAGCCTACGGTCTCGGCGAGCGCGACGGCCGATAAAGAGAACCACCAGATGAATGTGAAGTACACGGTGGATATTGGGCCACAAGCTCGGGTGGGACAGGTGACGATTGTGGGACCAGACCCTGGGATGACGGTGGAGGAGTTTCGCAAAATAGGCAGGCTGCGAGAAGGAAGCAGGGTGACTCGCGATACAACGAGCAATGCGCTGTCCAGGCTGCGGGCCCAGTTCCAGAAGAGAGACAGGCTGGCGGCGACGGTTTCGCTGCAGAAGCAGACTTATGTGGAAGCGCGCAGGCAGGTGGACTACGAGTTTCATGTGAACCAGGGGCCGGAGGTGAAGGTGATCGTTGAGGGCTTCGACCTGTCGAAGAGGCGGCTGCATCAGCTTGTGCCGATCTACGAAGAGGGGACGATCGACAACGACCTGCTGAATGAAGGGGTCTTCAATATTCGCGATTATCTGCAGCAGCAAGGGTACTTTAATGCGCAGGTGGAAGTGAGGACGACTGGAACAGACAGGGCGAAACAGGTGGTGTTTTCGGTCGACCGCAATTCGAAGCATAAGGTGGTGGCGGTGGATATCAAGGGCAACAAGTATTTTTCAGACGATATTCTGCGGGAGCGGATGCGGGTGAAGAAGGCCGATGCGTATCTGCGTAATGGGCGGTTCAGTCCGGCGCTTGTGGCGAGCGATGTGGCGGCGATCAGGGCGCTGTATCGGGCTAATGGCTTCGATCAGGCAGAGGTGAAGACGGATGTGCGCGACTCCGATAAAAACGCGGACGGAAGACCTTCGAAGACGGCGCAGATATGGGTCACTTTTACGATCGTGGAGGGAGTGCAGCAGAAGTTCGGCACGGTGAATCTGCAGGGAGTCGACCCGAGCAGGCTGGAAAGGGTGAGGGGATTGCTGAACACGCAGTCCGGCCAGCCGTTTTCTCTGTTGACGCTATCGGGTGACCGGGATGCTGTGTTGTCGTTCTATCTGGCCAATGGATTCGACCAGGTGAAGGTGGAGATAACGCAAGAGAAGGAATCTGCCGATTCGGCTCGAACGGATGTGTCGCTGAATGTGGTGGAGGGGCCGCAGGTGTCGATCTCTCGCGTGCTGCTCTCGGGGGTGGAACTAACGAGGCCGTCGGTGGTCGATCGCAGAATTATGGTGCATCCGGGCGATCCGCTGGATCAGACGGCGTTGCTCGAGACGCAGCGGAATCTGTATGACCTTGCGCTGTTCAACGAGGTGGTGACGGCGGTGCAGAATCCCAACGGGGATGCTCCGCGTAAGAATGTGCTGGTGCAGGTGACGGAGGCGAAGCGATGGAATGTGTCGTACGGGTTTGGCTTCGAGGCGCAGACGGGCACGCCGAGCAATAATCTGATTAATCCCTCTACAGTATCGAGCTCGCCGGAAGGCAAACCCGGGGTGAGTCCGCGGGTATCCCTGGATGTGTCGCGGATTAATTTCAGAGGGACGCAGAACTCGCTGACGCTGCACTCGACGTATGGCTTGTTGCAGCAGGTAGCGATTCTTACGTTTCAGAATCCACGCTTTTTGGGTGCGAGGAATTTTTCGGCGTCAGTTTCCGGTGGGTACTCGAACATTCAGGACATTACGACGTTCGCTTCCTCGACGTTGCAGGGAAATTTCCGCGTGACGCAGAAGTGGAGGCGGACGGATACGTTCATCTACGAGTTTCTGTATAGAAGAGTGAAGGTCGATCCGAACAGTCTGCGTGTTGCGGCAGACCTGATTCCGTTGTTGTCGCAGCCGGTGCGCGTCGGTGGGCCGGGAGTGACGTGGTTCCACGATACGCGACAGCCGAGTCCGCTGAACGCCGCGCAAGGATCGTTTTCGACGATACAGACGTTCATCGCGTCGTCGAAGTTCGGTTCGCAGACGGACTTCTGGAGGATTGATGGGGCGAATTCGACGTACTACCGGTTGGGCCAGTATGTGCTGGCGCGGAATACGACGGATCGGATATGAGCGCGCGTGGGGAGTCAATCCGAATGCGGGGACGGATCCATGCCTTGGTGATCTGCTGACGACGAATCCAAGCTGCAACGCGGTTCCTCTTCCGGAACGGTTGTATGCAGGCGGCGCGAGCTCGCACCGCGGGTTTCCTATCAATGGAGCTGGACCGAGAGACTTGCAAACTGGCTATCCGGTCGGCGGATCCGCTGCATTCGTGAATACGGTCGAACTTCGCATGCCTCCGCCTACGCTTCCCTTTGTGGGCGACAGTATCAGCTTTGTTTTGTTTCACGATATGGGGAATGTGTTTCAAAACCCAGGGGATATGTTTCCGAGCTTTCTGCGGTTCAGGCAGCCGGACCGCGATACGTGCAGGAACGTGCCTGCTGTCGCAACCCCAGACGCAATCGGGACATGTAACTTCAATTATTTCTCGCACGCGATTGGATTGGGTGCGAGATACAGAACACCGGTTGGGCCCATCCGGTTTGATCTCAGCTATAACCTGAATCCACCGACTTATCCGGTGATCAATGACTACTCTGGCAAGCCGCCTTATGTTGGAGAAGGGCGGCACTTCGGGTTTTTCTTTAGCATTGGACAGAGCTTCTAAATGCTTGTGAGGCAACTGAGACCGGCGGAGTGGCGAGACGCGTTGGCGCTGGCGATGGCTGCTGCGCTGATGGGAGGATGGGCCTGCTCCGCTCAGACGACGTCAGCGGTGGGGCAGGCAGGTGGTCCTGCTGCTGCTTCTTCTGTTGCTGGTTCTTCTGCTGGCACGGGAACGGTGCTCGATGCTGTGGTCGCCGTGGTGAACGGGGATGTGATTCTTGAGAGCGATGTGGATGAGGAGCGAAGGTTCGAGCAAATTCAACCGTACCGCAGGGTCGCGTCGGAGTTCCTGAGGGAAAATGCGATCGAGCGGCTGGTAAACAGGGCGCTGATCCTGCAGCAGGCACAGCTGGAGCCGGATGGGGCTATTACGGATGAAGCGCTGGACGCGCAGTTAGCGACGCTGAAGAAGGACATTCCGGAGTGTAAGCAGTATCGGTGCGAGACGGATGCGGGATGGGAGAAGTTTTTAGCCGATCACGGGTTTTCGGTGGAAGAGTTTCGGGAGCGGTGGCGGCAGCGTATGGAGTTGCTTCGGTTTATCGAGGTTCGTTTTCGCAGTGGGATACGGATAACGGATGACGAGATCAAGGCGTACTACGAGAAGACGATGTTGCCGGAGTATGCGAAGCAGAAGGTGGCGCCGCCAAAGCTGGAGACGATCTCGAAACGTATTGAAGAGGTGCTGCTGCAGCAGCAGGTAGGAGCGCTGCTGCAGGATTGGCTGAAGTCGCTGCGGGCGCAGGGTAGCGTGCGGATGATTACTCCAGATGGGGTGGCGCGATGAGCGATCTGGAGAAGAAGGTGCACGAGGTTGGGCACGAGGCCAAGGAACATGCCAAGCAGGCTGTTGCGAAGGTAAAGCGTTCGCTGAGCGGAACTGTGGGGATCGTGTTGGCTTGGGTGCTGGGAGGTCTGGCTGTACTGGTGCTGGTCCTGTTCGGGGCGTTTGCGTGGTACTCGACGACACCGGACTTCGAGCGTCGAGTGAGCAGAGAGTTTGTAACGATTCTGGAAAATGCGACGGGTGGGCGCGTGGAGTTGGGCAGGATCCGGTTCGATATCTGGCATCTGAAGGTGGAGGCCAATGGCCTGGTGATTCATGGGTTGGAGGGACCTGGGGAGGCTCCGTATCTTGCGGTCGAGAAGATACTGCTGCGGGTGAGGCTTTTTGACTTCTTCTCACGTGCGACTGGAACAGGTGGGCCGGCGAGTGTGAGCCTGAACTATCTAAGAGTGGAACATCCACAGGTGCACCTGATCGTCGACAAAGATGGGAAGACGAACCAGCCTGTGCCGAAGCATCCGAGGACGAGTGAGAAGCCGGTGATGGATACGCTACTCGATCTGAAGGCTCGCCAGGTGGAACTGGCGAACGGTGTGGCTTTGCTGAACAACAGAGCGATTCCGTTTGATCTTGCTGCTCGTGATGTGAATGCGGAGGTGCACTACATCTTTTTGAGCGACCATTATGGCGCGACGATTGACCTGAAGGATCTGCGCACGAGGCTGGGGAAGGAGCCGGAGGCGCAGTCGTCGTTGCATGTTGAGGCGGAGGTGGGGCGGGATCTCGCGTTGCTGACGAGGCTGGATTTAAAGACGGGGCAGGCGTCGCATCTGACGGCAACTGGAAGTCTGAGGCACTTTGAGAAGCCGCAGTGGGAAGCGACGACGAGTGGGTCGCTGGAGTTGAAACAGATTGCCGTGTTGACCGGCGTGGATACGCTAAAGGGCGGGTCGGTGGACCTGAATCTGAACGGCCACAATTGCGCAGTGACACCAGTGGAGGCGCAGAAGAAACCGAGGTTGTGGGAGAAGCTGCATCCAGAGCAGCACACCAAGCCTGGGTCGAAGGTATTGCCGCCGGACCCGAATTGCGTGGCGGGATATTTGCTGGTGGGGTCGGCGAAGATTCACAAGGCGGCGTATCGCGACGAGTATGTGCGGCTGCACGATGTGGATGGCAGCGCGCAGATACACATTACTCCGAAAGAATTGCTGCTGACGGCGATGACGGGATATCTGCCGGGTGGGGGCAAGGCAGAGGGGGATTTGCGGATCTCCAACTGGCTGGGGGAGGTGCCGGCTGAGACGGCTGTGTCACCTACGACGAAGGCCGCGGTGACGACGGCGAATAAGACAGCGACGACGATCGGGGCGAAGCCTCCGGTGACTGGGACGATAAAGGTGCCTGCTGTGCTGCCCGCACATGCATATTTGACGGCGACAGTTACGGCGATTCCGCTGCGAACGATTATGGATGTGACGGCTCCAGAGAACTACGGCGACCTGGGGTTCGACACGGCTGTGACGGGGCCGGTGAAGGTGGAGTGGGGCGGTTCGATCAGAGACGTCTCCGAAACCGTGGAGGTGGATGGCGATCTGGCGATGAGGCCAACAGGCGTCAGGCGTATGGGTGCGCTGTCGGATGTGCCGGTGACAGGGCATGTGAAGGCGCACTATACGGGCAGTAACGAGACGGTGCGGATTGAACAGATTACGCTGCAGGCGCCGCAGTCAAATCTGGTGGCGAGCGGCGTGCTGGGAGTCAACCTTGGGGATCCTCTGACGGCGCTTCATGTGAATCTGACGGTGCGGGATCTTGGAGAGTACAACCAACTGCTGACTACGCTGGGACTGGAAGGCAACGGGAATAAGGGCAGTGCGGCGATTCCGGTGGTACTGCATGGAGCGCTCGAGTTCAATGGAACGGCGCGCGGTGAGGTGCGAGATCTGAATGTGAAGGGGCACGTGCAGGCGACGACACTGGAGCTTGCGCTGGGATCGATGGATGTGCAGATTGACTCGCTGGTAGCAGATGCGGAGTACTCGCCTAATTCCGGTGTGGTGGTGGCAAGCTCGACGATTCATCGCGGGACGGCGGTGCTGAACGCGAGTGGTGAGGTGAGACCGCGCAAGGAGGTCTCGCGTCGCGGTGTGGTGACGTATGTGTGGGATGAAGGAATGGCGGTCAATGCCACGCTGCATCTGGCGGAAGCGCAGGTCGTGGATGTGCTGCAGATCGCGGGTCAGCAAAAGATTTCGCTGACGGGGACAGTCGCGGCGAATGCGCATGTTGTGGGGACGATCAAGAATCTGAGTGGCAGCGGGCATCTCGCGCTTGCAAACGGTGTGGTGTATGGAGAGCCTTATGAGTCGGCTGTAGCGGAGTTGACGGTGCAGGGGCAGGACATCGAGGCGACCAAGGTTGTGGTGAGGGCTCATGGGATGCAGCTCGCCGGAAATGGTGGCTACGATCTGGGATCGGAGCACTTCCATGGTCATGTTGAGGGGCATGATCTGGTGCTTTCGAAGTTCGAGACGGTGAAGCGGACGAAGGTGAACGCAGATGGAATTCTGACACTGGTTGCGGATGCGAATGGAACGTTGGCTGACCCGGGATTGAAGGCGAATCTGAAACTAGCGAACGTGATGTATGAGGGGCAGGCGATGGGGGAGGCGGTCGCTGATGTGCATAGTCAAGGGGAGGTGGCGTATCTGACGGCGAACTCGACGGTGGTGGGCGCGAAGGCGGATCTGACAGGTCAGGTACAGCTGAAGGGCGATTATGAGACTCAGGCGCGATTGACTGTTGCAGGACTGGATATCGGCAAGCCGCTGGCGATGTTTGGGCCTGGCGACGTTAAGGCGGAATCGCTGATCAATGGTGTGGCGACGGTGAGCGGGCCGCTGAAGACGCCGAGACTGTTGAGCGGGACTGGGGAGTTCAACGATGTGGATGTGAAGCTGCAAGGGGTGGAGTTGAAGGCTGCCGAACCGTTGCGGGTGAGTCTCAGGAACGGAATTGCGACGCTGGAGCAGGTTCACATTACGGGACAGGATACGAATATTCGGGTCAGTGGGACAGCACAGCTGTTTGGCGCGACGAACCCGAAGGGAGGCAGGCTGGATGTGAAAGGCGTCGGCAACGTAAGCATGGCGGTGCTGCATACGTTTGATCCGGACATCCTGTCGAGCGGGAAGGTGGAGTTCACCGTCGCAGCGGGTGGTCAGGTTATGAATCCGTCGTTGTCGGGCACAGTGCAGTTCGACAACGTAAATATCGCGATCGACGGAATTCCGAATGGGCTGAGCGAGATGAATGGCACGCTGGTATTTACGGAGGATCGGCTCCAGGTGCAGACACTGACAGCGAAGACTGGCGGCGGCGATCTGAAACTGGGTGGGTCGATCCGGTTTCGCAATGGGCTGTTTGTGGATCTGACCGCGATGGGAGATGCGGTGCGGGTGAGGCTCTATGGATTAAGCGCGACGGCGAATGCAAATCTGAGGCTGCAGGGGACTCGGCAGAGTTCGCTGTTAAGTGGGTCGATTCTGGTGACGAGGTTTGGCATTGGGCAGAATGTCGACCTGGCGGCGTTTTCCGGGCTTGGCGGCGTCAGCGCTCCACCGGACCCGAGTGCGCCTTCGAATAGAATTCGGTTGGATGTGAGGGTGACGAGCGCGCCTCAGTTGGACTTTCAGAACTCGTTTGCCAAGTTGGCAGGGACGGTGGACCTGACGATACGTGGAACGGTGGCGACTCCTTCGATCCTTGGCAGAATTCAGATTACGGATGGGAGCGCGACGTTTGCAGGACAGAAGTACCAACTGCAACGTGGTGACATCTTCTTCTCGAACCCGGTGCGGATCGATCCTACGATCGATATCGATGCGACGGCGCAGGTGGAGAACTACGAGATTACGGTGGGTCTGCATGGGACGGCGACGAACCTGAAGCCCACGTTCCGATCGGAGCCTCCGCTGAGTCAGGCGGATGTGTTTGCGCTGCTGGCGTTGGGCAGGACGCAGGAGGAGGCGCAGCTTAATCAGGAGAAGCAGCTTCAAGCGGGTACCGATCCTACGACGAGCGCGCTGCTGGGCGGAGCGCTGAATGCTACGGTGAGCAATCGCGTCGAAAAGCTGTTTGGCGTGGGGAGTGTGAAGATTGACCCGGCGTTTGTGGGGACGCTGGGTAATTCGTCGGCGAGGATTACGGTCCAGGAACAGATATCGAGGCAAATCACGTTAACCTTTGCAACGAATGTGAATACTTCTGCGCAGCAGTTGATTCAGGTGCAGTACGATCTGAACCGCAACAATTCGATCGTGGTGACGCGCGATGAGTCTGGCGTTTTTAGCATTGTCTATAAGCTGCGGCGACGGTATCGTTAGGCCGACACAGGCTGAAATTGCATCTTACCTCTGTGTGAGAGCTTGCTCCGGTTGAAGGAGAGCGTGGCATATTTCTTGAGGAGAACAATGATGAACGTGACGAAGAGCATGAGGGCTGTGGGTCTGGTGGTACTGATCGTGGCATTGGTGGCTGGTGGTGCAGTGCATGTCCGGGCGCAGGCGACGAGCGGGCCGAATGATGCGGAGATTCAGGCTGATGTAGCCAAGGCATTGGATAACAAGAAGTTCAAGGATGTGAAGGTTGCGGTGCAGAATGGCGTAGTGACGCTGACAGGTACGGTGGATATCTACGCTGAGAAGGAAGATGCGGACAACAAGGCGCATCATCGCAAGAATGTGAAGGGGGTCCAGAACCTGATTGAGGTGGCGGGGCCTATGGTCGAGGATGTGACGCTGCGAGACAAGCTGGCGGAGAAGCTGATCTACGACCGTGTGGGGTACGGTACGACAGCGTTCAACTCGTTTACGATCGGCGTGCAGAACGGGGTGGTGACGCTGGGTGGAACAGCGTATGGGCCCACGGACAAGGATTCGGCGGTGAGTCTGGTGTCGAACTATCCGGGGGTGAAGGATGTGGTCGACAACATTGAGGTTGCGCCCGTGTCGCCTATGGATGACAGGATTCGCCTTGCCGAGGCTCGGGCGATCTATGGTGCGCCGCAGCTGAACAAGTATGCGATCGATCCGGCGAAGCCAATCCGGATTACGGTGGTGAATGGCAACGTGACGCTTACGGGTGTCGTGGACAACCAGGCTGATAAGGATGTTGCGAATATCAAGGCCAATGGCGTTCCGGGGGTGTTCAAGGTCGTCAATAATCTGCAGGTGGCTGGAGAGAACAATAGGGAGAAATAAATTCGGTTACTTAGATATTGGGGCCGCGCTGGGGTGTCAGTCTGGCCTCAACTCTTTTACGATGAAGATATGGGATCGTTGTGGAAGAGTACGGCGGTAACGCTGGAGATGATTAAGTGGGAGCACTCGGTGTTTGCGCTGCCGTTTGCGCTGACGGGTGCTGTGCTGGCCGCGGGTGGTTGGCCTCCGGTGCGGGTGCTGGGGTGGATTGTGGTGTGTATGGTGGCGGCTCGGTCGGCGGCGATGGCGTTCAACCGGTTGGCGGATGCGAAGCTGGATGCGGCTAATCCGCGGACGGCGATGCGGGCTCTGCCTGCGGGTACTCTGACGAGTGGTTTTGTTGGTGGCTTTGTGGTGGTCTCGGTCGCGGTGTTTGTGCTGGGTGCGGCGATGCTGAATCCGCTGACGCTGAAGCTGGCTCCTGTGGCGTTGGCGGTGGTACTCGCTTACAGCTATATGAAGCGGGTGACGCGATGGTCGCATCTGGTGCTGGGGCTGGCACTGGGGATTGCGCCTTCGGCTGCGTGGATTGCGGTGCGGGGAACGCTGGATGCTCGAATTGTCGTGCTGACGGCGGCGGTGCTGCTTTGGGTGGGCGGCTTCGATGTGCTGTATGCGTGCCAGGACTTTGAGCATGACCGCAAGGTTGGGTTGAACAGCGTACCGCAGGCGTTTGGCGTGACGGCGGCGTTCTGGATTGCGCGAGCGATGCATGTTGGGATGCTCGCGTTACTGTTCTGGCTCGTGGTTCTGTTTGGGTTGGGCAAGGTTGCGATTGTGGGAGTGGTGCTGGTGGCTTTGCTGTTGCTGTACGAACACCTGATTATTTCTCCGCAGGACATGCGGCGCATGAATGCGGCTTTTTTCACGTTGAATGGCGTGATTTCGGTGGTGTTCTTTGGGTTTGTCGCGGTGGATGTTTTGATGCATCGATAAAAAGGCCCGCTTGAGGGCGGGCCTTTTGAGCGGATGAAGCTGATGGTTAGCTGCGGCGGGTGTTGTCGCGCTCAGCCTGTTGGTCGTGCTTGACGTGATCCAGCTTTTCGTCGATACGATCCTTGGCGTTGTGCGCAGCGGTTGTGATCTTCTCGCGTAGTTCGTGGGCCTTTTCTTCAGCGCGTTGCGAGAGGGACTCGCCCTTGACATCGGCCTGAGCGCGGGCGTTTTCATTCGCCGCGTTGGCGGTGTCTTTGACCTTGCCCCAGGTTTCTTTGGCGGCACCCTTGATCTGATCGGCAACACCGGCGTTGGCCAGGTTCTGATTGCCGGTTGCTTCGCCGATCTTTTCTTTGACCTTACCTGCGACTTGATCGAATTTTCCGGAGACTGTTTCTTTGTTCAGTGACATTGCTTACTCCATGTTACTGCGGGTTGATTAGGGGAGGGCTGTGGTTGAGCTGCCAGTTAGCCGACGAGCGTGGTCAGAGAGCTCGTCTGCCAGACAGCAGGTTGAAGATGAGAACAATGATGGCGAGAACCAGAAGAATGTGGATCCAGCCGCCGAGAGTGTAGCTGCTGACTAAGCCCACGACCCAGAGGATGAAAAGGATGATAGTGATTGTCCATAGCATGGTGTTGGTCTCCTGAAATTGCCGGCTCAATGCTTAGCCGTTGGCGAGGATGTTGTCTGACCCTGCCTTCAGTGTTGTAAGGTGCCGAGTGTAGGGGCGAGGTTGCCAGTGTTTGCGAGAGGATTTCCGACTCCGCATAAAATAACGGCTATCGTGTGTGTATTGAGGAGAATGTGTTGAAGATAGCGATTCAAGGGGAGTTGGGGTCGAACAGTCATATGGCGACGATGGCGATGCTAGGCAACGAAAATGGCCTGGAGATCATCGCGTGTAACGTTTCGGCCGAGGTGGTGGCCAGGGTGGTCGCGGGCGATGTGGACGGTGCGGTGCTGCCGATTGAGAATAGCCTGCATGGGTCGGTCGCCGAGCACTACGATCTGCTGCTCGAAGAGCCGCTGCGGATCGATGGCGAGAGCCAGATGCGGATTCGGCATAACGTGATTGCGAAGCCTGGGGTGAAGCTTGCGGATGTGCGGCGAGTGATGTCGCATCCGGTGGCGTTGTCGCAGTGCAGGAAGTTTTTAGCGGCGCATCCTGAGTTTGAGGTGGTGCCGTTCTATGACACGGCGGGCAGTGTGAAGCATGTGGTGGCTGCGGGGCTGGATGATGTTGCGGGGATCGCGCCGGAATTGGCGGCGAAGCAATATGGTGCGGAGGTCCTGCTGGCCGGCGTTGAGGATCATGCGCTGAACTTCACGCGGTTTCACCTGATTCGGCGGGAGGATGCTCCGAGGATGGCTGGGGATGTGGACAAGGTCAGCCTGGCGTTTGCTGTGGAGCATCGGCCGGGGACTCTTGTGGCTGCTCTGGAGCGGCTGGCCGCCGCTGGGGTGAACCTGACGAAGATCGAGTCGCGGCCGGTGCCGGGGAGTCCCTGGGAGTATGTGTTCTATGTGGACGTGCGGTTCGACTCGCGGGAGCGGGCTGAGGCGGCTATCGGGGCTTTGAAGGAGCATTGCCGGATGGTGAAGGTGCTGGGGTGGTACCGGGCGGCTTCGATCTAAAGGGGGCGACCACGGATCTTCACGGAGGGCGCGGATCAAAGGCCACTGCGGCTGCGGGATTTCAAAGATCGTATGCGGGTTGCCGTACCCCCGCGGGGTACTTTAAGGTCTAAAGTCTTCAATTGATGAGAGATAAGTCTGGACTTCCTGTTGCTTGAAGTCCCGCTGTTTGGTTGTCGTCCAAGGTCTCGTTTAAAAAGAAAGCCCCAGCGGGTGCTGGGGCTTCTTTAGTCTCTATAACCAGTATAGCAGTTGGGGTGGAATTACTACGCAACGCCAATCTCGTTTATTTACTTGAAGATAAGCGGTTTTGGGGCTTGACAGGCAAATGCAGGGGCAAGAGCAAAGCAAAAGCAGATCCTCCGCTTCGCGAAGGATGACAACCAAAAAAGCAAAGGGTGACAGAGACTAAGCAGATTCTTCAACTGCGCGACGGAATGACAACAAGAGAGGAGGTCTCGGGTAGACATGGATGCCCGCTTACGGGTCGAGTTGGCGGTTCTTTGGAAGTAGGCGTAGGATGCCGGATACGGAATTGGGTGAAGACGTGTGGGTCGTGGCCGATGACAGAAAGGTGACGACTTGCGACCAGATGCAGACTTGGTGCATCGAATGGTAGATAATCTGATAGAGGGACACTCAATGGCTAACGATTTTGTAAGTGTGATTCATCCAAAGGCAGCGAAAAATGGCGAAGAGGGCGGTGGAAAGCGTCCGATTCCTGTGCTGCCGGTGCGAGATACGGTGCTGTTCCCTCATGCCGTGCTTCCTCTTACGGTGGGGCGGGAGAGCTCGATTCAGCTGATCCAGTCGCTGGGGGAGGAGAAGACGATTCTTGTGGTGGCGCAGAGGGATGCGCGGCAGGACTCTCCGCAGGCGACGGACTTGTTTGCGATCGGGACGCTGGCGACAGTGCATAAGGTCGTCAAGATGCCGAATCAGAGCCTGTTTGTGTTTACGGAAGGCAATGAGCGCGTTCGGCTGGGGGAGTTTCCGCAGCTTACGCCGTTTATGACGGCGGAGAGCGAGACGATCGAGGAGATTGAGCCTGAGAAGACACCGGAGGCTGAGGCTCTGCAGCGGAATGTGGTGAGCCAGTTCCAGCAGATTGTGACCTCGTCGCCGACGCTGTCGGATGATCTGCAGACGATTGCGATCAATATCGAGGAACCGGGGCGGCTGGCGGACTTTATTGCTGCTTCGCTGCCGTTTTTGACGACTGCGGATAAACAGGAGTTGCTGGAGACTCCGGGTGTTTCGGCGCGGCTGGAGCGCATCAACAAGCACCTGGCGAAGGAGCTTGAGGTGCAGCAGTTGCGGAACAAGATTCAGACTGAGGTGCAGGACTCGGTGCAGTCGTCGCAGCGGGACTACTACCTGCGCGAGCAGTTGAAGGCGATTCAGAAGGAGCTGGGCGATGTGGACGATACCCAGAAGGACATCGCTGAGCTGAAGGAAAAAATTGAAGGCGCGGGGATGCCGGATGAGGTGAAGAAGGATTCTCTGAAGGAGCTTGGGCGTTTGAGCCGGATGAATCCGATGGCGGCTGATTATGGCCTGACGCGAAATTATGTGGAGTGGCTGTCGGTGCTGCCGTGGGGGTAAGACTTCGTCGAGCGAAGTGGATATTTTGAAGGCCAAGGAGATTTTGGACGAAGACCACTACGGCTTGAAGAAGGTGAAGGATCGCATTCTGGATTACCTTTCGGTGCGGCGGTTGAAGCCGGATATGAAGGGACCGATTCTTTGCTTTGTCGGGCCTCCGGGCGTGGGTAAGACCTCGCTTGGGCGGTCGATTGCGCGGGCGCTGGATCGGAAGTTCTCGAGGATCTCGCTGGGCGGTATGCATGATGAGGCGGAGATTCGCGGGCATCGGCGGACGTATATTGGTGCGCTGCCGGGACAGATTATTCAGCACCTGAAGCGGGTTGAGGTGAAGGACCCGGTGTTCATGCTGGATGAGATCGATAAACTGGGCCGCGATTTCAGAGGCGATCCTGCGAGTGCGCTGCTGGAGACGCTGGATCCGGAGCAGAACAATACGTTCCGGGACAACTATCTGGATCAGCCGTTCGATTTGAGCAAGGTGCTGTTTATCTGCACGGCGAACCAGCTGGATACGATTCCGGGGCCGCTGCTTGATCGTATGGAGATCATTGAACTGACCGGATATACGGAGGAGGAGAAGGCGAATATTGCCGTCAAATACCTGATTCCGCGGCAGACGAAGGAGAACGGGATTACGGCGGAGCTGATCGAGTTTCCGATTGAGAGTGTGCGGCTGGTTGCGCGGCACTATACGCGTGAGGCTGGTGTGCGCAAGCTCGAGCAGCAGATTGGGACGATCTGCAGGAAGATCGCGCGGCGGATTGCTGAGGGCCATACGGAGAAGGTTGTGATTACTCCGGAGGTGGTGCATGAGTTCCTTGGCGGCATCAAGGTGCGCGTGGATACGGAGATTGCGGAGCGGACGAAGCGCGCGGGCGTGGCGGTTGGACTGGCGTGGACTCCGGCGGGCGGCGATGTGCTGTTCATCGAAGCTAACCGGATGAAGGGCAAGGGCAGCTTCACGATCACCGGACAGATCGGCGATGTGATGAAGGAGAGTATGCAGGCGGCGTTGACGTGGGTTCGTTCGAACGCGGTAACGTTGGGGATTGATGAGGACTTTCTGAAGGAGTCGGATCTGCATATTCATGTGCCTGCAGGGGCGATTCCTAAGGATGGGCCTTCGGCGGGTGTGACCATGGCTACGGCTCTGGTGAGCTTGCTGACGGATACTCCGGTGCATCCGCTGACGGCGATGACGGGCGAGATTACGCTGAGCGGCAATGTGCTGCCGGTTGGCGGAATCAAGGAGAAGTTCCTTGCGGCGAAGCGGGCCGGCGTGCGGGATGTGATTCTGCCGACGGACTGCAAACAGCAGGTGGATGAAGACCTTACGCCGGATCAGGTGGAGGGCGTGCGGATCCACTATGCCAGCAGGATTGAGGATGTGCTGGCGGTGACGCTGCCGAAGACTCCTACGGAGAAGGTGCATGACGAGGAGATTCGGGAAGAGGTTATTCACGCTTCTGTGTAAGTGAGTTGCGACCGCGGATTTTCACGGAAGTCGCGGATTGAAAAAGGGCGGTTTGGCGATGGCCAGGCCGCCTTTTTTGTGTTTTTTTGTTTGTGGTGGAGGGTGCGTTTTTATTGGGGTTTTGAGGAAAGTGTGTGGTGGATGTGGTGGTTTTGTGGTCAGCTTGATGGAGGAAAGTGTGGCAAGTGCGGTTTGTTGAACGTCATTTTTGGGAGGGTAGAAAATCGGCATATTTTTGATATTTATTTTCTGAGGCAACGGCAAAAGAAAGACCCGGGACTAAAGCCCCTTCTTGTTATTTTGGCCGAATTCGTGGGGCTGAAGCCCCACGCTAATCCCGAACAGCAACAACAACGGCAAAAGCAGATCCTCCGCTTCGCGAAGGATGACAAGCTAGAACAGCAACAGCAACAGCAACGGCAACGGCAAATGCAACGGCAACGGCAAATGCAAAATGCAAATGCGGGGGTTCTTCCCCTTCGGTTTCGCTCAGGGTCAGGATGACAATTCAGAAGTTGTGGAGGGTTGGGATGATGACGATTGGGCACTCGACGCTGGAGATTGGGGTGTTTTTGCGGGTGCTGGGGGAGAATGGGTGTCGGGTGCTGGTGGATGTGAGGCGGTTTCCGGGGTCTCGGCGGTATCCGTGGTTTGGGCAGGCGGCTTTGTTTGAGGCGTTGGCGGATGTGGGGATTCGTGGGGTTTGGCGGGAGGGGTTGGGTGGGCGGCGGCCGGCTCGGAAGGATAGCGTGAATCTGGGGTGGAGGAATGAGAGCTTTCGGGGGTATGCGGATTATATGCAGACTCCTGAGTTTGCCAGGGAAATTGATTGGCTGGTTGGGTTGCCGGAGGTCGATGCCGCGGTGGTGATGTGTGCGGAGGCAGTGCCGTGGCGGTGTCATCGGTCGTTGATTGGGGATGCTGTTCTGGCTCGTGGGTTGGCGGTGGAGGACATCTTTGTGGATAAGGATGGGCGGAGTTCGCGACGGGCGCATTCGATGACGGAGTTTGCTCGGGTGGATGGGACTCGGGTTTGGTATCCGGGTTTGTTTTCGTGATGTTTGGGGAGGTGGGGAGTCAAACGAGTTGGGTCGAGTATGCTGTGTGGATGCGTGTGCGGGTGCTTTATTTTGGGGTTTTGAAGGACGTTTTTAGTCGTTCGAGCGAGGATGTCCTGCTTGCGGAGGGCGCTTCTGTGGCGGATTTGTTGCGGGTTGTTCGCGGAGCTGAGGGTTTTTGGGATTCGATTGCTGTGGCGGTGAATCAGGAGTATGCGAAGGCTGAGGATTTGTTGAAGGAAGGGGATGAGGTGGCTTTGTTGCCTCCGGTTAGTGGGGGGCGTGAAAGTGTGGGTAGAGAAGCGGGTTTCTCCGCTGCGCTGCTCACGATGAAGCTGTGAGTAACTCCGGTCGAAATGACAGGTTTGAGTTGGTTGGAGGAGAACAGGCAAAAGCGATGCGTTGCGAGTAATGAGTGAGTAACGAGCGAAAGCAACGGCAAGAGCTGGCTGGGAAAGGGTATACATTCCCACCCATCGCGATGAAGCTGCGATGGATGGGGCACCCGATCATTTTGGGCTGGTTTAGAGAAGCAAGGGAGAAGCAAGGGTAACAGCTAGGGCAAGAGCAAGGGCGACAGCAGGTCCCCTTCGGGGATGACAAGCAAGAAAGGCAAGAGCAACAGCAAAGCAAGAGCAACAGCAAGGCAAGAGCAACAACAGCAAGTCAAGAGCAACAACAGCAAGGCAAGAGCAACAACAGCAAGGCAAGAGCAACGGCAAGCCACGCAAGGGTAGGGCAAAAGGTCTATGAGGGTTGAGATTTTGGATGAGGTGATTCCGGCGGAGGAGATTGTCGCTGGGATGAAGGCTGGCGCGGATGGGGCGGTTTGTGTCTTCGATGGGATTGTGCGGGATAATACGCGCGGGCGGCGGACGCTGCATCTGGATTATGAGGCCTATCGGGAGATGGCGCTGGAGCAGATGCGTGGGTTGGCGGCTGAGGCGGTCGCGAAGTTTGGGGTGAGGGATGTGGCGGTGGTGCATCGGCTGGGACGGCTGGTGGTGGGGGAGACGAGTGTGCTGATTGTGGTGGCTTCGGGGCATCGGGGGGCGGCTTTCGATGCTTGCCGGTGGCTGATCGATACGTTGAAGAAGACGGTGCCGATCTGGAAGAAGGAGCAGTTTGTGGATGGGGCAGTTTGGGCGGATGGTGAACCTTTCCCAGAGAGCGTCGTTCTTAATCCGGCGACCAGGGCTGCTGCGCAATCGGCCGATGGTGAACCTTTTCCGGAGGAGATTGCTATTAGCGAGTCAGCGAGTCAGCGGGTTAGCGGGCCAGCGGGCCGGGAGCAGAAGGGATGAAAGTTGCGGGACTGGTTTTGGGTGCTTTGGTTTTGGTCCAGGCGCCGATTGTGCGGCGGCCGCCTAGTACGCAGGGGCCTCAGGCTCCGCAGGGGCGGGAGGATCAGGTTCCTACGATTAAGGTGGAGACTCGACTGGTGAATGTGGCCGTGAATGTGGTGGATGCGAAGGGCGCTCCGGTGGGCGGGCTGGGGCGAGAGGATTTTGAGATTCTGGAGGATGGGAAGGTTCAGAAGATCGCTTACTTCGAGAAGGAGTCGGTGACGCCGCTCTCGATTGTGCTGGCGATCGATGCGAGCGAGAGTGTGCTGCGGGATGAGCGGCTGGAGAAGAATGCGGCGAAGCACTTTGTGCGGGCGCTGCTGCGGGATCAGGATGAGCTGGCTTTGATGCAGTTTGCCGATTCGGTGCGGGAGATTGTTTCGTTTACGAATCGGAAGCAGGTGATTGAGAGGGGCCTCGAGGATCTGCAGCGGGGGGATGCTACGGCTCTGTATGACGCGATTTATCTGGGGTCGGATAGGCTGGCGGGGACTTCGGCGGCGGATGGGCGGCGGCGAGTGCTGGTGCTGATTACGGATGGCGAGGATACGGTGAAGGGGTCGCGGTATGGGCAGGCGCTGGAAGAGGCTCAGCGGGCGGGTGCGATGGTGTACTCGCTGATTATTGTGCCGGTGGCGGCGGATGCGGGACGCAATACGGGCGGGGAACATGCGCTGATTCAGATGGCGGAGGATACGGGTGGGAAGTACTACTACGTGGAGGATCCGCAGGACCTGGAGCCGGCGCTGGCGCATGTGTCGGATGATCTGAGGACGCAGTATGTGCTGGGGTACTATGCGCCGCATGGCGGGGATAGCTCGTTCCGGAAGATCAGGGTGCGGATGAAGGATCCTGAGCTGCAGGGTAAGTTCAAGGTGCGGCATCGGAGTGGGTATTATGCGGATGCTCGGTGAGGGCAGGGAACAGGGAGTAGGACGACAGAAGCAGATCCCCTTCGGGGATGACAAACAGAAAGGCAACAGCAAAGCAATAGCAAAGAGCTGGCCGGGGAGAGGGGATACATTCCCACCCATGTCGCGGTGAGACTGCGCCATGGATGGGGCACCCAAACAGTGTGGGCGGTTGAGGAAGAGCAACAGCAACTACAACCGCAACAGCAACTGGTCAGGCTTCGGCGGTGGTGGGGTCGATGATGACTTTGATTGGAGTGATGGTGTCGGCTGGGAGGCCGGCGTCGGCGGCGTGTTGGCGGATGAGGTCTTCGCTGGGGGCGATGTAGACGCAGACGATCTTGTCGGGCGTGACGTAGGAGTGGACCCACTGGATCTCGGGACCGAGGTTTCGAAGGACGCAGCAGGAGTTCTTGGAGGCGGCTACGAGCTGGTCGGGGGTGAGGTTGCCAACGTTGGGCATGTTGCGTTCGATGAGGAACTTTGGCACGGTGGATCCTTTCTCGGAGGAGTGTGGGTGTTGCTTTCTTGCTGCTGACGCAAGGGTAGATTTGGTCAGGTGAGGATTATGTCACGACGGTGTCACGAGGTTGTCAGAAATGTAATCGTACTCCCGGTGGGGCTCACTTGAAGTGGCGATGGAGGATTACAGTAAGAGTGTGGAATGAGAGGGAGATTGTGAGTCGACTTGAGTTTGTTGGCGAGGCGGAGAAGATAGCACGCGAGGCTGGGGCTTTGCTGCGTGGGTTTTATGAGAAGGGCGTCGCTGCCGAGTACAAGGGCGATGTGGATCTGGTGACGGAGGCGGATCGGGCCAGCGAGAAGCTGATCGTTTCGAGGCTGAAGGCGGCGTTTCCTGGGCATGGGATCTATGGTGAAGAAGGGACGCGGGATGGGCTGGAGAGCGAGTACCGGTGGTATGTCGATCCGCTGGATGGGACGACGAACTTCGCGCATGGGTTTCCGTCGTTCTGCGTGTTGATGGGGCTGGAGCACAGGGCTCCGGGGCTGGCGGCGGATGCGGATGGTGAGATGGTGGCCGCGGTGACGTACGATCCGCTGCGGAACGAGATGTTTGAGGCGGAGAAGGGTAAGGGTGCGTGGCTTAATGGGCGGCGGATTCATGTGTCGAAGACGAAGACGCTGCAGGAATCGTTGACCGCTACGGGGTTTCCCAGCCATAAGCGGCATATGAATCCGAATGTTTACTTTTATCAGCAGATTACGCTGCGGTCGCATGGGGTCAGGCGGGCTGGGAGTGCGGGGCTGGATTTGGCCTATGTCGCTTGCGGGCGACTGGATGGGTTCTGGGAGTTCAATCTGAATCCCTGGGATACTTCGGCGGGTGTGCTGCTGGTGGAAGAGGCTGGGGGGACGGTGACTCATTTTGATGGCGGGAAGTTTACGCTGGATAGTCGCGAGGTGCTGGCGACGAATGGGCTGATTCTGGGGGAGATGTCGCATATCTTTACGGAGATGTTTGCGGGTAGGGGGTTGGAGGCGATTCCGACTCCGGCGGAGTTTGCGGCGAGACGGGCGGAGATGGAGGCAAGTACAAAGACAACCGCAGGTCCTTCGACTACGTAACTCGCAAGTGCGTGAGTTACTTCGCTCAGGATGACACTTTTAAAGAGTAGTGGAGTTTGTGATGGATGAACGAAGAGATGGAAATAGGGCTGAAAAGGTCGTATTTTCGCGGGGATTTTGATTTGCAGTCGTGGTGAGATGTGCTGTTAGAATCGAGTCAAAGCTAACAGCTTAGAGATTTTGAGAGTGGTGAAAAGGGAGAGTTAGAGAGATGGCTTATGTGATTGCGGAACCGTGCATCGGGACGAAGGATTCGGCTTGCGTGGATGCTTGTCCGGTGGATTGTATCCACCCGAAGAAGGACGAGGCGGGACACAGTGAGGCTGAGCAGTTGTTTATCGATCCGGTGGAGTGCATCGATTGCGGCGCGTGCGTGCCGGTGTGCCCGGTTTCGGCGATCTATGCTGGAGACGACCTGCCGGAGAAGTGGGCGGAGTTCCAGACGAAGAATGCTAGCCACTTTGGGCGGTAGGCTGTTCCTGAAGGTTGAGTTCAAAAGAACGCGTGGCCAATGGGCTGCGCGTTTTGCTTTGTGGAGAGATTGGCGATGAAGAGCCTGGCCTCTGCCGAAGTGCTGTCGGAGACGAGAGAGCGCTTGCTGCGGCTTGGGACGGATGACCGTGCGCTGTGGGGGCGGATGACGGCGCTGCAGATGGTACGGCATCTGGGGTGTGCGTTCGAGATGGCGCTGGGTGAGCGGCCGATGGAGCCGATGAAGAGGATGCCGTCGGCGGTGATAAAGTTTGTGGCGCTGCGGACGGGGCTGCCCTGGCCGAAGAATTCGAAGACGATGCCGGAGCTGATACGGGCTCTGGATGAGTGTCCGGAGACTGGATTTGAGGAGTTGGTGGGTGTGGCTGTGGCGAAGATGGAGAGTGTGGCGAGGGCGACGCAGTTAGCACCGAGTCATCCGATATTTGGGCATATGACGGCGGCGGACTGGATGCGGTTGGGGTATCTGCATGCGGATCATCATCTGCGGCAGTTTGGCCGGTAAGGGATGATTCAGCACGTTGGAGAGGCGATTGTGTTGCGGGTGTGGCCGTTCCAGGAGGCGGACCTGCTGGTGAGTTTGTTTACTCGGGAGCAGGGGCGGGTGAAGGGGGTGGCGCGGCATGCGCTAAAGTCTCGGCGGCGGTTTGGGGGGGCTTTGGAGCCGATGACTTATGTGAGAGCCAGCTATGCGGAGCGGCCTAAGCAGGAGTTGGTAAGGCTGGATTCGTTTGAGATTTTGAGCTCGCCGCTGAGCCGGCCGGTGGATTATGAGCGGACGGCGGCGCTGCAGTTTGTGGCGGAGGTGCTGGAAGAGCTGCCGGAGGGGGTGGTGGATGACGCGGTGTTTCGTCTGGCTCTGGCGGTGGTGGAGGAGATGCAGGTGGGGAGGGTCTGGCTGCCGGTTACTTATTTTGCGCTGTGGATGAATCGGCTGATGGGGTGGATGCCGGAGTTGGGGCATTGTGTTGTGTGTGGGTTGGATTTGCGGGGCGGGACCGTGTGGTACTCGGCTACGAGCGATGGGGTGACTTGCGAGGATGATCGGAGAGGCGGGAGTGTGGGGATTTCGGCGGCTTCGGTGGGGGAGGCGGTTAGGATTTTTCGGGGGACTGTGGGGGAGTTGGCGAAGGAGGATTGGCCGAAGGGAAGGGCGGCGGATCTGCGGCGGTTTGCGGTGGAGATGCTCGAGCGAGGGCTGGAGCGGCGGTTGGTGAGTGCGAGGGCTTTGGGAAGAGGGTAGTGGTTGGTTGAGGAGAGCGGTGGTCCTGCGGACGATGTCCCACATCTCAGAATCGAGATGTGGGGATTCGCGCTTCGGGAGTAACCCCAACCTCACGAATGGTTCAGGCGCTCTCGCAGATCGTTCGAATTGCTTCGATGTAGTCCAGAGGATTGGAGGCGAGTTCGAAGCACACCGATATGTGTCCGTCCGTCGGATAGATCGATGACGAGCTGGTAAAAGTTTCCGTAGCGAACTGAGACGAACCGTGAATCCTTTACAGTGCACGTTGCCGCGCTGACGACAAACTAGTGAGGATGTGTGTAGTCCAGAGGATTGGAGGCGAGTTCGAAGCACACCGATATGTGTCCGTCCGTCGGATAGATCGATGACGAGCTGGTAAAAGTTTCCGTAGCCAACTAAGACGAACCGTGATCCTCCACAGTCCACGTTGCCGCGCTGACGAGCTAGTGTGAGCAATGTTGGGTTGACGAACAACTCTTCGTAGCGATCTGACTCCGATGCTGAGGCATCTGCAATGTCTGAGCGCTGATGCGTTGTGAGCACGCCTCCTCGGTAGAGTGCGACATATCGTATGGCAGATGATACTGCGAAGATTTGATTTGTGACGTTCTGTTGAGAATTCATGGCCTATCTTATCGTTGACACTCAACGGTGTGCTCCAACCTCGCGCGATCAGGCGGCGGCTTTAATCGAATGTTTCCCAGCTGCGAAGGGTGTGTTCGTAGATTTCCATGTTGACGCGCTTGCCTCGAAACTTTACGCCTTCCATGCCGAGTCGAAGGCGTTGTTCTGCTGCTGCTTCGCCTCTTAGTTTGATCTCGCCGCCAGCACCTACGATGCGCTGCCAGGGTAGTCCGTGAAGGGTGGCACTGCGGAGTAACTTTGCTACTGCTCGATGGTAGAGGGGATAGCCCGCTGCCGCTGCGACTCTGCCGTAGGTCGACACTTTGCCCCTGGGGACGGAGCGAATGATACGTCGAAACGCGGCGTCGCGCTGCTCATTTTTGCGAAGGGCGTCTTTTAGAATTCTTCGCTTGAGGTTTTGCGGAGCGGGTGGGGCGCGCATGAGCAGAACTGTATCAGAGGCTGATTGGCTCAGGATGCTGATCTTTGGGTGAATACCCCAACCTTTGCGCGGTTAGGCGCACTCAGGATGGGGTAGCCGGTTTTGTGGTGGGTTAGTGGGGGGCGTTCATGGCGTCGTTGAATTGCTTGAAGAAGGCTGCGTATTTTTCTGTGCCGCTGTGCTCGGCGAATCGCAGGGGCTTGACGCGCTCGACGAGGATTTCGGTGGTGTTGGGTTGGGTTTTGATGATTTCGATGACCTCGTTGAGATAGTCGTTGAGAGGCATGGCGCGGGGGTCGGCGGCCTGGGCGCTGCCCATGAGTTCGGTCTGGACGTAGGGCGGGGCTAGTTCGACGACTTCGACGTTGGTGGATTTGAGCTGGTAGCGGAGGGACTGGCTCCAGGAGTGGATGGCGGCCTTGGTGGCGCAGTAGGTGGGGGTGATGGCCATGGGGGTGAAGGCCAGGCCGGAGGAGACGGTCATGATGGTGGCCTGGGGCTGTTTCTGGAGTTGGGGGAGCAGGGCCGCGGTGAGGCGGATGGGGCCGAGGAGGTTGGTGGTGATGATGGCTTCGGCGTCGGTGGTTTCCGGCTGGGCCAGGAGGTTTTCGGGGCGCATGATGCCGGCGTTGTGGATGACTACATTGAGGGTGGGGTGGTCCTTCGCCAGCTGCGCGGCTACTTTGCGGATGTCGGCGGGGTCTTCGATGTTGAGTTGGATGGAGCTGATGCCTGGATTGGCGGCAGTGGTCTCGTCGAGGACCTGCTTGCGGCGGCCGGCGATGATGACTTTGTTGCCGAGCTTGTGGAAGGCTTCTGCGAGGCCGCGGCCGATTCCGGAGCCGCCGCCGGTGATGAGAATGGTGTTTCCGGTGGGTTTCATTTTCGTTCGGTTCTCCTGACTGGATAATAGGATGCAGGTGGTTCGATTTGGATGAATGGAAATGATCGAGGCGTTTGAGAAGCGTGGGTAGAGATGGACTGTAGTGATGGCCTATGATTTGAAATACTGATGGGACGGCACGCTATGGCGGTCTCGGATTGGGTTGTAAGTCGATGGTTCGAGATATGAAGTTTTGGGTGTGCGTGCTGGGGTTTGCTGCGGTATGGAGTGGGGGCTGCTCTTGCGGCGCAGGAGGGAGAGACTCCTACGCTGCATGTTTATACGGATTTGGTTCAAATACCGGTGCTCGTTCTTGGTCCTAATCGGGAGCGGGTTGGGCCGATTGCTGGGAATCGATTTTCTATCAGTCTCGACTCGGGGCCGCGGTTTCGGGTGACGCATGTGCGTCAGGAGGGGGACGATCCGATCTCACTGGCGATTGTGCTGGATGTCGGCGGGTATGAGGCGGAGCTCATGCCGAAGATGGATGATTTGATTGCGGGTCTTGCGCCGCTTTCTCTGCGTCCGAAGGATCGCGTTTCGACTTATGCGCTGGATTGTAGCCTGACGCGCTCTGCGGATGACATGCCGCCTGAGCCGGCGCGACTGAAGCTTGCGGTGGATGAGGCGTTGGATTCGTGGATTTTACGTAAACAGACGAAGCATCGGCCCGGTTGCAAACAGAGTATTCATCTTTGGGACGCGTTGATCTTCGTTACCGAGGAGCTGTCGAAACTGCCGGGCCGGAGAGTGATTCTGGCGGTGACGGACGGGAATGACCTGGGCAGCAGACACGGGTGGAATGATCTGAGGTTCCTTGCCCAAACGCAGGGAGTGGCGATCTTTGGGATGACCGAGATGTCCAACTTTATGCTGCCCTCGTACCAGAGGAGGCCGAACGAGGATGCTTTTAATGCGCTGTGTGAATTGAGTGGGGGCATGGTGATTTTTGCCAACAAGGGAAATGTCGCCGAGCGGCTGAAGGGGTTTACGGTGATGCTGCGCGAACGCTACATTGTGGAGTTTCCGCGTCCGGTCGATTCGAAGGGCGGGGAGCACAGTCTTCTCGTCAACATTGACAAGAGCAATGATTTCATTCGTCCGGCGGGGATTTCGGTTCCGATTACCGATCCGGCTTTGCTCGCCGATCCGACGACGGTTCGAGCGGACCCGTCGCATGCGCCGGAGTTTGGTTCGCGGAAGGTGCTTGTTGGACCGCATTGATGGCTGATGAGGCTGCTTCGCTTTGCGAATGCTCCACGTTGCTGCTGCCAAATGACGGGTGGAAATCCGGGGGTTCCATTTAGAATCGAAGGATTACTGCGAATTGAAGAGAGATGCATGACTGAGATTGCTGGGAAGAAGAAGGCGCTTACGTTTCAGGAACTTTTGTTTACGCTGCAGAAGTTTTGGGCGGAGCAGGGGTGTGTTTTGCAGCAGCCTTATGACGTTGAGGTGGGCGCGGGGACTATGTCTCCGGATACGTTTTTGCGGGTGCTGGGGCCTAAGCCGGTGAGGATTGCTTATGCTCAGCCTTCGCGGCGGCCGGCGGATGGGCGGTATGGGGAGAATCCGAACCGGCTGTTTCGGCATACGCAGTTGCAGGTGATTCTGAAGCCGCCACCGGTGCGGATTCAGGAGCTTTATCTTGAGTCGCTGGTGGCGATTGGGATTGATCTGCGCGAGCATGACATCAAGTTTGAAGAGGACAACTGGGAGTGGCCGGTGGGCGGCGCGTGGGGCGTCGGATGGCAGGTGATGCTGGATGGGTTGGAGATTACGCAGTTCACTTACTTTCAGCAGTGCGGTGGAATGGATCTTGATCCGATCTGCGGGGAGATTACGTACGGGCTGGAGCGGATTGCGGGGTTTCTGCAGGATGTGGATTCGATCTATGACATTGTTTGGGCTGTGGAGCCCGATACTGGCCGCAAGGTGACGTATGGCGAGATGCGACTGGCTGAGGAAGAGCAGTTTTCGGCTTACAGCTTCGACTATGCGGATGTGGGGTCCTTATGGAAACACCTGGAGTTGTATGAGGCGGAGTGTCTGGCGCTGCTCGATAAGGCCAAGGGTTTTGCGGGAATGGATGCGCTGACGCTGAAGCGGTTTCCTGTGCTGGGGGCTTATGAGCTGGCTCTGAAGTGCTCGCATGTTTTTAATTTGCTGGATGCTCGCGGGGCTATTTCGGTGACGGAACGCGTGGGTGTGATGGCGCGGATTCGGACGCTGGTGGTGGGGGTGGCTAAGGCCTATGCGGCTCAGGGTGAGGCTTTGGCTGCGTTGGATGCTGAGGTTGTGGCGGGTTGAGTGGCTACTCTCCCACCCTTCGCAAAAGCGCGAAGGATGGGGCACCCGGGCTTTGTGTTTGGTTGATTAAAGATGCGCCTTGATGGCGGGATTTGAGTTGAGAGCGATGGCTGAGTTTTTGTTTGAGATTGGGTTGGAGGAGGTTCCGGCGCGGATGATCGCCGGGGCGCAGGCGGAGCTTGAGCAGCGCGTGGTGAAGATGCTGGAGCGGGAGCGGCTTGTGGCGTCGGGGGTGGAGAGCAGGAGCTTTGCTACTCCGCGGCGGCTTGCGGTTTTTATTCGCGGCGTAGAAGAACATCAAAACCCGCTCATGGTGGAAACTCTTGGCCCGTCTACCAAAGTTGCTTACCGTGATGGATTGCCAACCCCTGCAGCGATCTCTTTCGCAAAGAAAGCCGGAGTCGAGGTTGGAAATCTGAGCAGAGTCCAGACTCCTAAGGGCGAATATTTACAGGCGATTTCTTTCACAGCGGAGCGGAAGGCTGTGGATGTGATCGCAGAGGAGTTGCCGAAGGAGCTGGCTGGGATTTACTGGGCGAAGAATATGTACTGGCGGGCAGGGAAGCCCGAGCGGTTTGTGAGGCCGGTGCGGTGGATGGTTGCGCTGCTAGGTGATCAGGCGGTTCCGGTTGCGTTTGGAGGGTATGTAGCTGCGAATGTTACATATGGGCATCGGGTGCTGTTTGGGGATGGCGCGATTGCTTTGAACGCTCCGGGTGAGTATGAGGATGCGTTGTTGTCGGGCTTTGTGCTTGCGGATGTGGAGGTGCGGCGGCAGAGGATTCGGAAGGCTCTGGATAAGGTGACGCGGACGGTGGAAGGGCTGCGTTGGCGTGAGGATCATGGGCTGGTGGATAAGCTGACGCATCTGACGGAGTGGCCTTCGGTGATTTTGGGTAGGTTTGAGCCGGAGTATCTGGCGCTGCCGGAGGAGGTTCTGGTGACGGTGATGCGGGATCATCAGAGCTACTTTGCAGTGGAGCAGGGAACAGGGAACAGAGAACAGGGAACAGGAAGTTCGAAGCTGGCCCCGTACTTTTTGGCGGTGCTGAATACGGAGACGGATGCTGCGGGTGAGGCGGTGATTCGACATGGGAATGAGCGGGTGCTGCGGGCGAGGTTCAATGATGCGCGGTTCTTCTGGGAGTTCGATCAGCGGGTGCCGTTGAAGGAACGCGTTGAGTTGTTGAAGAACGTTACGTTCCAGAAAGAGCTGGGGAGTTATGCGGCTAAGTCGGGGCGTGTGCGAAAAGTGGCTTCGGCGCTGGCGGGGTTGGTGCTGGCTCGTGGGTGTGAGTTGAATCCGGTGGCTCTGGATGAGGCTGTGGTGCTTGCGAAGACCGATCTGACGACAGAGCTGGTGAAGGAGTTTACGGAGTTGCAGGGTGTTGTGGGTGGGCTGTATGCACGGGCTCAGGGTTTTTCGGCTACGGTGAGCGATGCGATCTATGACCAGTACATGCCGGAGTCGATGGAGGACTCGGTTCCGCGGACGGTTGAGGGTGCGGTGCTGGCGATTGCGGATAAGGCGGATACGATTGCCGGGATGTTTGGGCTTGGGTTGGAGCCTACGGGGTCGAAGGATCCGTTTGCGCTGCGGCGTGCGGCGAATGGGATTGTGAAGATTCTGGCGGAGAGCGGGGTTGCGTTGCCGCTAATGCTGGGTGAGGTTGCTGGCGCGGCTTGTGGGCAGAATGAGGCTCTGGCTGCGAAGGTGCTTGGGTTCCTGCAGGAGCGTCTGGAGTTTTATCTGCGCGAGGTGAAAGGGCAGGCTTATGACGTGGTGAAGGCTGTGCTTGCGTCGGGCGCTGAGGATGTTCGCGATGCTGTGGCTCGTGCGGAGGCGGTGACTGCGGTGCGCGGTGCTTCGTCAGGAGATACGGGCGATTTTGCTGCGGTGTCGGCGGCGTTCAAGCGGATGAAGAATATTCTTTCGCAGGCTGGAGAGAAAGGGATTGCTTCGGGTGCTCGTGTGGAAGATGCGCTGCTGACGGACGCTACGGAGAAGGCATTGGCAGCGCGGTCGGCCGAGCTGGCTGGGCGGGTCTCTTCTTTGCGTGCGGAGAAGAGCTATGCGGCTGCGCTGGAAGAGATTGCTACGCTGCGGTCTCAGGTGGATGCGTTCTTCGATGCGGTGATGGTGATGGCTCCGGATGCTGCTGTGCGGGCGAATCGGCTGGCGCTGTTGGAGAAGGTGCTGAGGGATTTTTCAGGGATCGCGGATTTTTCGGAGATTGTGGTGGCGGGGTAGTGAGGTCCTGTCCAGCGATTGAAGAGAGCGGTTCGCGCTTTGCGCGAATGTCCCACTCATGCGATGAGACCGCATGAATGGGGCACCCACTTCATGATGGTGGGTAAACCGTCGTGGCCTTTATGAAAAATCTATGCGGTTTGTGATTTGCTTGTAGGTCGAGAGGCCTGCTATGCGTTCATTCCGTCGATTTTTACTTTGCTTAGTTCTGGTTTTGTTGCGGCTGCTGTCCGCTGGTGTTTGCGCTCAGGCGCAGGTGGCTGCTTCCTCGAAAGATGATGAGGTGCAGGAGCTGCGGCAGACTGTGCGCGATCTCGCGCTGCGAGTTGCTGTGCTGGAGAAGCAGCTGAATCAGCGGCAGACGGTGGTGACCGCTCCGGCTGCGGATGGGGCGGTGGAGTCGACGGCTTCTTCGAGTTTGTCGAATGCGGTGGTGGCGGAAGCGGATATTGCGCCAGCTATGGTGACGAAGTCCGCTGCGGCTGAGCCAGCGGCTGTGGTGACGACTCAGAGTCCTGCGGCGGCTGCGAGTGTGCCTGTGGCGCAGAGTCTTCCATTGCCTGCGCAGTTGCCGGGGGGAGCCACGCTCAATTATTACTTCGATGGCTACTATGGCTATGACTTCAACCATCCGATTGGGCGAGTGCAGTATCTGCGGGCTTACGATGTGTTGAGCAATGTCTTCAGTTTGAATCAGGCGGGGGTTGTTCTGGCACTCGATCCGAGTGTGGAGGAGGGACGGCGCTATGGGGTTCGGCTGGATCTGCAGTTCGGGCAGGCTACCGAGACGCTGCAGGGCAATCCGGCGAATGAGCCTCGGCCAGAGATCTATAGGAACATCTTTCAGGCGTATGGGACGTATGTGTTTCCTTTGAGCAAGGGGCTGACTGTGGACTTTGGGAAGTGGGCGAGCTCGATTGGGATTGAGGGGAACTACACGAAGGACCAGATGAATTACACGCGGTCATTCTGGTTCAACTATCTGCCGTTCTATCACATGGGGGTTCGGGCTAACTACAAGATCAACGATAAGCTGTCGGCGAACTACTGGATTGTGAATGGGACGGAGCAGTCGGAGCCTACGAACTCGTTCAAGGACGAGTTGTTTGGGTTTGTCGCGCAGCCGGTGAAGAATGTTTCGTGGACGGTGAACTACTACCTTGGGCAGGATAATCCGGATGTTGTGCAGACGACGGGATGCGGGACTCCGGTGCAGCCGGGGCTGTGTCTGGCTCCGATTAATCCGGCGCCGGATGGCAAGCTGCACATCTTCGATACGTATGCGACGTGGAATGTGACGCCGAAGGTGACGCTGGCTTTGGAGGGGGATTATGAGGTTTCGAGGATATGGGCGCAGGCTGGGCCGGGGATGTCGTCGGCGCCGAAGCATGTGATGGGGGGAGCGGGGTATGCGCGGTATCAGTGGACTCCGCGGATGGCGCTGGCTGGGCGGACGGAGTATCTCTCGGATCGCGGCGGTCTGTTCAGCGGGACGACGCAGGCGCTGAAGGAGTTTACGGGGACGTATGAGTTCAAGGTGGCGGATGGGCTTTTGTCGCGGCTGGAGTATCGGCGGGATTGGACCAATGTGCCGTTCTTTTTGACGAATAGGGTTGGGGTGCTTTCGCAGAATCAGGACACGCTAACGGTTGGGTTGGTGTGGTGGTATGGCGGGAAGCAGGGGGCCTGGTAGGACGGTCTCTGTGGATGAGAAAAGCTTCGCTGGGTCAGGAAGCGGGATTGGTAGAAAAGCAGGTTTCTCCGCTGCGCTGCTCACGATAAGACCGTGAGCAGCTTCGGTCGAAATGACAATTTTTCGTGCAGTTGAGATGGAAGGACAGGTAACGACAGAAGCAGATGCTCTTCGAGGATGACAAACTAAAAGGACAAACAACAGCAACGGCAACGGCAGAAGCAGATCCTCTTCGAGGATGACAACTAAAGGACAAACAACAGCAACAGCAACGACAACGACAGAAGCAGATCCTCTTCGAGGATGACAACTAAAGGACAAACAACAGCAACAGCAACAGCAACAGCAACGGCAACAGCAACGGCAACAGCAACGGCAACGGCAACGGCAACGGCAACGGCAACGGCAACGGCAACGGCAACGGCAACGGCAACAGCAATAACAGAAACCCGTTAGAGCAAGGAAAAGGTCGCCCTTGGGGACGACCCTTTCAGTTGGAGTACGGGGATGTTCGTTAGACTTTTACTTCCCAGCCCTTTTCGTAGGTGCGGCCCCAGAGCTTCATGGCTTCGGGGTCGTTTTTGACGTGGCCGGTTGCCGGGTCGAGGGTTAGTTCGTGGTTGGTGAAGTAAGCAATGTTGGAAAGCTGCAGCATGGTTACGGTGACGTTGGCTACCGGGATGGGGGAGTTTAGCTTTTCGCCGCGGCGGATGCCGTTGATGAAGTTAAGGAAGTGGGCGTCGGTCATGGAGTCGCGGCCGATGGTGTCGGTGCTTGAGGTCTGGGTGCCGGTCTTGAACTCGTCGGTCTTCTTGCCGTTCCAATCGTAGAGTTCGTAGCCGTCGCGGTCGATAAGGAGGGAGCCTTTGGTGCCGAGGATGGAGGATCCGCGCTCACGGTCGTAGATCTTCATACCCTGGCAGCAGCGGCCCTCCCAGCTGATCATCTTGCCGGGGTACTCGAAGCTGGTGTTGAGGGTGTCGTAGAACTGCCAGTCATCTTTGAAGTTGTAGCGGCCACCGGAGGCGGTGACGCGGGTGGGGTAATCGACGCCGAGGGCCCAGCGGCAGACGTCGACCTCGTGGGTGCCGTTGTTGAGGGTTTCGCCGGTGCCGTAACGGGTGAGCCAGTGCCAGTTGTAGGGGTGGACGTTGTCGACGTACTGGGTGCGGGGGGCGGGGCCCTGCCAGAGCTCCCAGTTGAGGGTTGCGGGTACGGCGGCGGGCTTGCCGGTGCCCATGGATTTGCGCTTGTTCACGTACCAAGCCTTGGCGTAGTAGGGCTCGCCGATGAGGCCGTCGTGGACCTGCTGGATGATCTTGATGGTGTAGTCGGAGGAGCGCTGCTGGTCGCCGACCTGGACTAGCTTGCCATATTTTTTCTGGGCTTCGATGAGGAGCTCGCCCTCGCGGGGGTTGTGGCTGGAGGGCTTCTCGACGTAGACGTTCTTGCCGGACTGGAGGCCGAGAATGGCCATGGGGGCGTGCCAGTGGTCGGGCAGGGCTACGGTGATGGCGTCGACGTCTTTGGAGGCGAGGATTTTGCGGTAGTCCTGGTCGGCCGTGGGGGCGTAGCCTAGCTCCTTTTCGGCCCTGCCGCAGAATTTCGTGAGGATGGTAGTGTCGACGTCACAGACGTGGGTGACGCGGGCGGCGGCGGCATTGTTCTTGAGGGCGGAGAGGTGGGCGTAGCCGCGACCGTTGAGTCCGAGGATGGCGAAGTTGACGCGGTCGTTGGCGCCGATAATTTGCGCGTAGCTTTTGGCGGTGGAACTGATGGCTGCGCCAGCGGCGGTTACGGCGAGGCCGTCTAGAAATTCACGTCGAGAGATCATTGTTGCTCCTTGGTTATGTGGCCCGCGATATGGCTGGGATTTAGACGGTATTCGTTATACACGCGTTTTAGTTGCATGTTCAAACGAAAAGGGGCCGACCGCGGATTTTCACGGATGGGACGCGGATTCTGGCGGATTGTTCTCGGGCGGTTTTGAGTGCTTTTTTTGAGTGGGAGCCTAATCTTTTCTGAAAGATACGGCAAGAACAACCGCAACGGCAACAACAGAGACAAAGACAGAAGCAGATCCCTACGGGATGACAACCAAAAAAAGCAACCGCAACTACAACAACAACGATGGTTACGAGGGCTTCTATGGTTTGTTGGAGATTGAGTTGATTAGTTGAGGCGCTGGAGGCGGTCGATTAGCTTTTGGGCGAGGGGTTCGCCGGATTCGGTCCAGAGGAGGCGGCTGGAGATGCCGCAGTGTTTTTCGACGGAGAGGGTGAAGGCGAGGAGTTTTTCGACGTTCTGCTGGATGTGTTTGGTGGCGTCTTCGTCTAGTTCTTCTTCGTCGAGGGTCTCGGCCAGCCAGGGGGTGTCGAGGCCGAAGTCGATGCGGATATGTCCGTTTTGCTCGAAGCTGGCGTCGTCAAAGTCGGGACCGAGGCCGAGGATGCGGATGGTGGAGGGCTGGAGCTTCCAGAGAGTGTCGAGGTGGATGAGGGAGTCGTAGTCGTCGTCCTGATCGATGTCGGGGTCGGGAGCGGGTGGGGGTGGGGCGTCGTCGGCTTCCGGGATCCAGAGCTTCCAGCGCATCTCGAACTCGTAGGCCATGTCGTCGTGGAGCTGTTCGGTGGCCTCGGCTACGGCGTTTTCGATGATGGAGTCTTCGGTCTCCTGGGAGCGGTCGTCGTTGACGTAGAGGCGCTGATAGGTGGGGGCTTCGTTGAAGCCGATGGGATAGACGCTGGCGGCGGCGACTCTTTTTTCTCCGCTGATGAGGGCGAATTGGCGCATGACCGAGGTGAGCTTTTCGGGGAGCGCTTCGAGGCGGAAGTTGGGGAACCAGAGACTTAGGTAGAGTTGGTCGGCCATTGGGATAGTTTAGACCTTCAGGGAACAGGAACAGGACTTAGGTTAGGGGTGAGAAGATAGAGATAGATGGGTGTTTCGGTTTCCATTGAGAGGTTGCGGGTTTGGTTGCTGGTGGGCGCGGGTCTGCTGGTAATGGTGATCGCTGCTTTTCTGGGGTATGCGCACTTTCGGGCGGGCCGGTTTATCAAGGATTTGCCGGCGAAGCTGGGGGCGGATATCCGGCAGGAGACCAATGCGTTTACATGGTCGCAGTCGGTCGAGGGCAGGACGGTCTTTACGCTGCATGCGGCCAAGGCGGTGCAGCGCAAGGATGGGACGTACACGCTGCATGATGTGGGGATTGTGGTGTACGGCCGGAAGCAGGACAGGGCTGACAGGATTTATGGAAAGCAGTTTGAACTGGACCAGAACGCCGGGATTGTGAGGGCGGTGGGCGAGGTTCATATCGATCTGCAGGCTCCGGCGGCGGGGGATGCGAAGGGGAAGATGGACTATGCGTCGGGCAAAGACCTGCATGGGCCGGGTTGGGAGGAGGCCAGCGGGGACGACGCGCGGCTGATCCATGTGAAGACGTATGGGCTGGTCTATCTGCAGAAGCTTGGGGTGGCTGCGACGGATCAGGATGTTGAGTTTGAGTTCCGCGGAATGACGGGGCATGCGGTGGGTGCGGAGTACAACTCGGATACGGGTGTGCTGGTGCTGCAGTCGGCGGTGAAGATGAATGGGCTGCAGAAGGGGCGGCCGGTGGTGTTGACGGCGTCGCGGGCCGAGATGGACAGGACGAGTCAGCTGGTGACGATGCAGAACGCGAAGTTTGTGTCGGTGGGTGAGCAAGGCTCAACGGGACCGCAGACGGCGCAGGCGCAGCGGGCGGTGGCTCATATGCGGAACGATGGGTCGGTGGAGCGGCTGGAGGGTGAGGGCGATGTTGTGCTGACGGGGGCAGACGGTGGGAGGGTGACTTCGCAGCAAGGGGAGATGACGCTGAATGCGAGCAGCCAGATGCAGTCGGCGCGGTTGTGGGGTGATGTGCGGTATGGGGTTGATGATCCGCTGCGACAGGCGACGGGTGAGGCGACTGAGGGGCGAGCAGCTTTCGACAAGGTGGGAAGGCTGCAGCAGGTGATGTTGACGGGGCCGGTCCACGTGAAGGAACGGGTGCGGGCTTCGGAGACGGACAAGGATTGGAATGAGCGGGAGTTGTCGGCGGCTACGGTGGAGCTTGCGATGGTGCCGGAAGGGAAGAACAAGTCGCGGTTGGAGGATGCGAAGGCGAGTGGAAATGCTCGGCTGAAGGTGGTGAATGCGGCGGTGAAGGGTGGGAGTGGGCCGACCAGGAGCGAGATGGCGGGGGATGTTCTGACGGCGCATTTTGTCGATGTGGATGGGGCGCAGAAGATTTCTGACGCGCATGGCCGCGGGCGTACGGAGTTGGTGCGGGTGAGCGATAAGGGAGCGCAGAGTAAGAGCTCGGGGGATTCGCTGGATGTGCGGTTCAACGTGGCGGCTGTTGCGGGGCCAGCTCAGAAGGACAGCAAGGGCGGCGGTGTGGGGCAGGGGGGGCAGCAGATTGCGACTGCGGTGCAGCAGGGGCATCTAGTGATGGTGTCTACGCCGGCGCGGAAGGCGGGGGATACGAGTCCTCCGAGTGAGCAGCGGGCTACGGCGGAGAAGGCGGTTTATGACGGGCCGAGTGATCGGGTGACTTTGACGGGGGGCGTGCAGGTTTCGGACGCGGGCAGCGTGCTGTGGGCTGACAAGATGATGATGGAGCAGCAGACGGGCGATGGCGTGGCTGAGGGGTCGGTGAAGGCCAGCTATGTGCAGCCGAATAGTGGGGGTCAGGGGGCGGCTGCGGGCTCGCAGGAGGTGACGCATGTAACGGGGGTGCGGGCGGAGTTCAAGCGGGCGGCGGATATGGCGATTTTTTATGGGGAGGCGGGGAGGGCGGCTCGGCTTTGGCAAGGCGGGTCTCAGGTGGAGGCTCCTGTGCTTCAGTTTGAGCAGAAGGCACGGCGGTTGGTGGCGCATGGTGCTGGGCAGGGCGCTCCGATGGCGGTTCATGCGGTGTTTGTGAACAGCGGGGCGGGGAAGACGGATGCGGGGAAGGTTGATTCGTCTAATTCGTCTAAGGCGATTGGGGGGACGAATACGGGGAAGAGTGGCGCCGGGAAGGAAATGGGGGGATCTCAGGTGGTGCGGGTGGCTAGCCGGGAGCTGGTTTATTCGGATGAGGCGCGGAAGGCGGAGTTTACTGGCGGCGTGCTGGTCGAGACTGCCGATAGCAGGATGCGTGGGGAGCAGGCTACCGTTTATTTGCAGCCTGCGCAGGGTGCTGGAGGTAAGCCTACGGGTGAAGCGAAAGCCGCGGCGCCGAGTGGAATGATGGGTGGGAGTGTTGAACGGATTGTAGCTACAGGACAGATCCAGATTGAGCAGACGGGCCGACGAGCGACTGGGACGCAACTGGTGTACACGGCGAGCGATGGGATGTTTGTGCTGACGGGGACGGCTGCGGCTCCGCCGAAGGTTGTGGATGAGGTGCGGGGGACGGTGACGGGTGCGTCGTTGCGTTTCCACACGGGAGATGAGAGTGTGGTGGTTTCTAATGGGGGAAGTGGTGCTGGACAGAGGGTTCGCACGGAGACGCAGGTGAAGAAATAACGATGAAGACATTGTCGACGGAGGAGATTGCGAAGTCCTATGGCGGACGCCAGGTGGTGCGCGGGGTCAGCTTACAGATTGAGCAGGGTGAGGTTGTGGGGCTGCTGGGGCCGAATGGCGCGGGCAAGACGACGAGCTTCTACATGATTGTGGGGCTGGTGCGGCCGGATTCGGGCAGTGTAATGGCGGATGGGCACGATATCAGCCGGTTGCCGATGTATTTACGGGCAAGGAATTATGGGATCAGCTATCTGCCGCAGGAGCCTTCGGTGTTTCGGAAGCTGACTGTGCAGGACAACATTCTGGCGGTGCTGGAGACACAGCAGTTGAGCTGGGAGAGTCGGCGCACGCGGACGGAGAAACTGATTGAGCAACTGAATCTTGGGCATGTTCGCAAGACGCGTGGATATGCGTTGAGCGGTGGAGAACGCAGGAGGGTAGAGATTGCTCGTTGCCTGGCGATCGAGCCGGCGTTCATTCTGCTGGATGAGCCGTTCTCAGGGATTGATCCGATCGCAGTGTTGGATCTGCAGGAGATCATCTTCGGATTAAAGAGGAGCGGGATCGGCGTTCTGATTACGGACCACAATGTTCGCGAGACGCTTTCGGTGACAGATAGGGCGTACATCATCAATGAAGGAAAGATATTTAAGGCGGGGACGCCGGGTGATCTGGGACGTGATCCGGATGTGAGACGGATCTACCTGGGTGAGAAGTTTTCGATGGATTAGGTTGTCGACGGGATTGGTACAACTTCTGTTGTAAGGGTGGTGTGCCATCGGTGCACCCCATTCGGGCCGTTGCGGGGGTAGACTACACCAAAGGATTTCAGGCGTGTAGACTGGCGCAAACGAGGACCGGAAGTGCCGAGGCGACTTGGCCAGCGCCGGACAACTCGCACTGATTGCAAGGTGCGACGTAAGGAAGACGCAGGAGAACTCAGGACGTGTTGCTGCAACCCAAGCTGAATGTTAAGGTCTCGCAACGGCAGGTGCTTACGCCTGGACTGGTGCAGATGGTCAGCGTGCTGGCGCTGAATAAGCTTGAGTTGAAGGAGATGATCAATACCGAGATGGTGGAGAATCCGGTGTTGGAGGAGTTGGAAGAGTCCGCGGTCTCGCTGGAGGAACGGGCGGGAATTGAAGGGGACCGGGAGCGTTCGGCGGAAGAGGTGGTGGCCGAGACGGAGAGGGTGGAGAAAGATCCGTTCGACGAGATCGACTTCGGGAGCTACTTTCAGGATTATCTTGATCCGGGGTTCAAGACGGCCTCGAATTTTGAGGAGTATGACAAGCCTTCGTTTGAGAATTTTCTTTCGCAGCCGAGCACGCTGAGCGATCACCTGATGTGGCAGCTTGGTTCGCTGACGCTGTCGCTCGAGGTGCAGGAAGCGGCGGAGCTGGTGATAGGGAATCTGAACGAGAATGGGTATCTGACGGCGAGCGATGAGGAGTTGGTGGAGTCGCTGATGCAGTTTAGAGCTCCGGCGCGGTCGGTGCCGATTCCGTTTGAGCGGGGGGCGAAGGGAAAGCTTGGGTATCGTTTCGATCCTGACGCGGAGGAGAGTGGTTCGGCTGAGGAAGAAGCTGTGGAGCTTGCGGCCTCGGTTGATCAGGAGCGGGAGAGACTGCTGGCTGTTATTGCGGAGGCGCGGGGGATTGTCAATCATCTGGACCCGGTGGGTGTGGCTGCCCGGGATCTGCGGGAGTGCCTGCTGATTCAGATCAAGGCGCAGCAGGCCGAGGCGGCGATCGTGTTGCGGCGGCGGCAGAAGGCTGCGGCGAAGAACGGTACTGCTCATGCAGTGGGCGGCGATGCCAGTGTGGATGTCTTTGCAACGGCTACGCACATCGTGGAGAATTGCCTGCCGCTGTTGCAGAAGAAAGACATGCGCGAGTTGACGCGGAGCTGCGGGCGTACTTCGGATGAGGTACAGGCGGGTGTGGAGTTTATCCGGACACTCGATCCGAGGCCGGGACAGCGTTATAACCAAAGCGAGACACGGCTAATCGAGCCGGATGTTGCGTTTGTGAAGCGCGACGATAAGTACGTTGTAGTGATGAATGAAGAGGATATGCCGACGCTGCGACTGAATCAGGGCTACAGGAAGATGCTGCAGCAGAAGCAGACGGAGAAGGAAGTCAAAGAGTATGTGAAGGAGCGGTACAAGTCGGCGATCCAGTTGCTGCGGAATATCGAGCAGAGGAAGAATACGATCGTCCGGACGTGCGAGGTGATCGTGCGGCGGCAAACGGAGTTTTTGGAGCATGGGGTTGAGGCTCTGAAGCCGATGATGATCAAGGAAGTTGCCGAGGAGATTGGGGTGCATCCTTCGACAGTGAGCCGGGCGGTGGCGAACAAGTATGTGCATACATCACAAGGGGTATTTGAGTTACGATTCTTCTTCTCGGAGGGCGTGAATGGGCCAGAGGGCGGAGATTTGCCGCTCGTGCTGCTGAAACGCAAGGTGAAGAAGTTGATTGAAGAGGAAGATGAGCGTAAGCCATTGACCGATGACCAACTGGCGGCCGAGCTGCAGCGGCAGGGGATTCAGGTGACCCGCAGGACGGTGGCGAAGTACCGCGAAGATATGCAGATTCCAAGTACGCACCAACGTCGTGTACGCTGACCCGAGCAGAAGTTTCAAAAAGACGAGGTGAGCTGAATGGACGTCGAGTACACCGGTAGACAAACAACCGTTACGAAGAAACTGAAGCTACAGGTTGACGAAGGGCTGGCGCGGATTGCGAAGATCGTCGGCAACTCCGGCAACGTGCATGTCACGCTGAGTACGGACAAGTACCGGCAGATTGCCGAGGTGACGGTGCAGACGCGCCACCAGAAGCTGGTCGCCAGATGCGAAGAGACAGAGATGGTTCTGGCGCTGCGCGATGCGCTGGAGAAGCTGGAGAAGCAGGCGATCCGGCATAAGAAGAAGCATTCGACGATCAAGCGGCATCCGAAGACCGATGCCAAGGAGACGGCGGCGAGCAAGGTTACGCATGATGGCGCCGGACTGATCGTGACCAAGGCTCCTGCGACGAAGGTTGCGGTGAAGAGCAGCAATGGGCGGAAGGCTGTTCCTATGCTGGTGCATTCGTTCCCGTCACAGTCACCTTTGCCGGAGCCTCATGTGTCGCGCTCGACGGATAGTGTGGCTTTGCGGCCGATGTCGCTGGAGGAGGCGGTGAAGGAGGCTGCCTTCCGGGATCGCGATGTGTTTGTATTCCGCGATATGAAGGGGCAGGCCATGGTGCTGCACCGCAAGCGTGATGGGAAGATGGAGCTGATCGAAGTGCCGTAGGGGACTAGCTGGTCAGACTCGCGATTTGTGGAGGGATGCTACGATTCCTGCATGCCACGTGAGCAGAGGAAAAGGGCAGCGAAACATAAGACGCCGGAGAAGCAGCGGGAGCTTGTGATTCTGACGGGGTTGTCGGGGTCGGGTAAGCTTTCAGCTCTGAAGACATTCGAGGATCTGGGGTACTACTCAGTCGACAATCTGCCGTTGGAGCTGGTTTCGCGGTTTGCGGATCTGGTGCGTCAGTCGGCGGAGATTGAACGGGCGGCGCTGGTGGTGGACGTACGTGAGGGGATGCGACTGGAGGAGTTTCCGGCGATCCTGGAGAAGGTGCGTCGCGTACTGCCGACACGGGTGGTGTATCTGGAGGCGAGTGAAGACGCGCTGATCCGAAGATTTTCGGAGACGCGGCGGCCGCATCCGATGGGGCGTCAGGATACGGTAGTGAAGTCGATCCGGGCGGAACGGAAGCGGCTGGATCCGATTCGTAACGTCGCCGACATTGTGCTGGATACGACGAAGTTCAATGTGCACGATCTGCGGGCGCATATCAATGCACAGTTTCAGCGCGAGGAGAGCGATCTTAATCTCACGATCTCTTCGAATAGTTTTGGTTTCAAGAATGGCGTTCCGCCTGAGGCGGATCTTGTGTTTGATGTGCGGTTTCTGCCCAATCCGCATTTTGTGCCCGAGTTTCGCAAGCTGACGGGACGGCATCCGAAGGTGGCGAAGTATGTGCGGAATTTTCCGCAGACGGCTGAGTTTCTGGATAAGACGATGGATATGCTGGAGTTTTTGCTTCCGCACTATATCAAGGAGGGCAAGAGCTATCTGACGGTGGCGTTTGGATGTACGGGCGGGCAGCATCGGTCGGTATTCATTGCCGAAGAGATGAAGAAGCGGTTGGCGGCGGCGGGCTATCGAGTGAAGACGGCGCATCGGGACATGCCGCGCTAAGGCGGCCACAATAGAATAGAGAGATGCCCAGCGGGATGAGGATCTGGAGAGTGGCGGATTGAAGCGCATTTGGCGATTGCTGATGTATGTGCGGCCGTATGTGCTGTATTCGCTGGCGTCTGTGGTGCTGATGGCGATTGTCGGCGCGATGGCGGCGTTCCGGATTCTGCTGGTGAAGCCGATCTTCGATAATGTGCTGAGCCCGGATGCGCCGCCGGGATTGGTACTGCTGTTTCGCATTCCGCATACGGATCATGTCATCAACTTGCAGTGGCTTCTGCCGAGCCACTTCCACAACGCCTGGACTGTGGTGGCGGTGGCGCTGGTTGGTTCAGCATTCTTGAAATCGGTGTGCGATTACTTCGGCACCTATCTGGTGAATCGTGCCGGGTTTGGCATGATCACCGATTTGCGTAATGACCTCTACAACGCTGTTCTGCGGCGGTCGGTGGCTTTTTTTCAGAAGCATACGACGGGAACGCTGCTGTCGACGTTGATCAACGACATCGAGAAGGTTCAGTTTGCGATGTCGAGCGTGATGAGCGATTTTCTGCAACAGTTTTTTACGTTGATCTTTACGGCGCTGGCGGTTGTCATTGTTGGTGGCAGATTGGCGTGGGTGTTACTGCTGTTTTTGCCAGTCGTGGTGCTTTCGGCTCGGCGTATTGGGCGGGGGGTGCGGCAGACGACGCGGAAGGGGCAGGATAAGCTGGCGGAGATACAGAACATTCTTCACGAGACGATTACGGGGAATCGCATCGTGAAGGCGTTCGGTATGGAACTGTGGGAGATGAACCGCTTTCGGCGCGCAGCACGAAGGTTGTTCGACGCGAATTTGAAATCGGTGAAGGTGCAAGCAATCAGTTCGCCGCTGATGGACCTGATTGCGTCGATGGCGATTGCGTTGCTGCTGTATTTGGGGCGGATTAGCATCCAGCATAAGCAGATGACGGCGGGATCGTTTATCACCTTTCTGATTGCGGTGTTTACGTTGTATGACCCGGTGCGGAAGTTTGCCGCGTTCTACAACAGCTTCCAGCAGGCACTGGGAGCGAGCGAGGACATCTTCAAGTTCATGGACGCGCAGGATGATGTCCAGGAGAAGAAGCGGGCCTTTGTGCTTAAGGGATTCAGCAAGGGGATCGAGTTTGAGGATGTTGGTTTTGCCTACGAGAGCGAGGATGGAGAGACCAAACAGGTGCTGCACGGAATTAATCTAACGGTGCATCCGGGTGAGGTGATTGCGCTGGTGGGGCCGAGCGGCGCAGGGAAGTCTTCGCTGGTGAATCTGATTCCGCGGTTCTTTGATGTGAATGAGGGCAGGATCCTGATTGATGGGTATGACCTGCGGGATGTGACGATCGATTCACTGCGCAAGCAGATCGGCAAGGTGACGCAGGAGACTGTGCTGTTCAACGACACTGTGCGAAACAATATTGCATATGGACAGCCGGATGTTCCGCTCAGTAAGGTGCAGGAAGCGGCGCAGATGGCGCTGGCGCATGACTTCATCATGCGGATGCCAGATGGGTACAACACGAAGATTGGCGAGAAGGGATTGAGGCTGAGCGGGGGTGAGCGGCAGCGGTTGGCAATTGCTCGGGCGATTCTGAAGAATGCTCCGATTTTGATTTTGGATGAGGCGACTTCGGCATTGGATACGGAGAGCGAACAGTATGTGCAGGCGGCGCTGGCGAATTTGATGCAGGGTCGGACGGTGTTCGTGATTGCGCATCGATTGTCGACGGTGCGGAGGGCTACGCGTATTGCGGTGATTGAGTATGGGCAGATCAGCGAGATGGGGACGCATGAGGAACTGATGCGGCACTCGGGGACCTATCGGCGGCTCTATGATATGCAGTTTACCGATGCGGCTCCGATGGCTGTGGGCAATGGTGAAGGTGCGGTGGCTGTGGAGGGGATTGCGTGAGTGAGATTTATTCGATGACGGGATTTGCGAGTGTGCGTGGTTCGGCGGGTGAAGGGCTGGGCTTTACGCTGACGATGAAGAGTGTGAATCACAGGTTTCTGGATCTGAGTTTTCGGATGCCTTCGTACTTTGATGGGTTGGAGGCGCAGATTCGCAAGCTGCTGAAGGATGGGTTGCGGCGTGGGCATGTGGATGTGACGCTGCAGGTCGAGCGTCGTGCGAACGCTGAGGTTCAGTTGAATGCGGATTTGCTGGGTGCTTACGTGAAGGCGTTTCGCGAGGCAGCTGCTGCTCATGGGATTGCTGGTGAGCCGGATTTGAGCGCGTTGTTGCGGATTCCTGGGGTGATGAGTGTGGAGTCCAGTGTGGGTTTGGGGGAGACGCCGGAGTTGGATGCAGCGGTGATCGAGCAGATTCCGGTGTTGGTGGAGAAGCTGAATGCTGCCAGGGCGCTCGAGGGCGCGGCGCTTGGCGATGATCTGCGGGCTTCGATGCAGCGGTTGCGGGCGTTCGGAGAGGAGATGGCCGAGCTGCGGAATGGTGTGCGCGAGGCTCAGTTTGAGCGGCTGCGGACGCGGCTGGTGGAATTGACGCAGGGTGTTTCCGTGAATGAGGAGCGGGTGCTGACGGAGGCGTCGGTGCTGGCGGAGAAGAGTGATATCGAAGAGGAGATCGTGCGGCTGCGTACGCATGTGGATCGCTTCGTTGCTCTGTTGGATGAGGGCGGTGAACTGGGTAAGCGGCTGGATTTTTTGCTGCAGGAGCTGAATCGCGAGGCCAATACGATGTTGTCGAAGACGAGCGGGGCCACAGGGGAGAATAGCCTGCGGATCACGGAGCTGGGGCTGGAGATGAAGGCTGTGATCGAGAAGGCGCGGGAGCAGGTCCAGAATATCGAGTAGATATGGGTGTGCGGCGGGTACACTGAAGATTCAGGTGAGACAGGTTTCTAAGGACGCATGGCAGGGATACTTTTTATTATTTCGGCGCCCTCGGGTTCGGGCAAATCGACGTTGGTGAGTCAGCTGCGGACACTGGTCGAGGGTGTGGAGTTTTCCATCTCGTATACGACTCGGGCTCCGCGAGGGTCTGAGGAGGACGGACGGGAGTATCACTTTACTACTCGGGATGAGTTTGAGCGGATGGTGAGGAAAGAGGACTTCCTGGAGTGGGCGGAGGTCTTCGGGAACTACTACGGGACGGCTGTGTCGGCACTGCGGATGGCTAAGGAGCATGGGAAGGATCTGCTGCTCGACATTGATGTGCAGGGTGCCGTGCAGGTGATGAAGAAGATGCCGGAGGCGGTGTCGATCTTTATTCTGCCTCCTAGCCCGGAGGTTCTCCAGAGGCGGCTGCGGAACAGGAGCTTGGCTGAGAACGTAACGTCGGAGGTCGTGATCGAGAAGCGACTGGCTGAAGCGCGGAACGAGATCAAGATGGTGTGGGGCTACAAGTATGCGCTGGTGAATGATGTTCTGGACGAGGCTGTGGCGGAGATGCGAGCGATTGTTTTGGCGGAGCGCGGGTTCACGGATGGGGTGAAGGTACTTGCTGCAAGTTGCAGGACCGATGCGGCTTCGCCGAAACTTCTGGCGGCTTTGAAGACTTTCGAGAGATAGAGACGGTTTATCCACTGCGATTTGTGAGTGCGCTTTCGGCTGGGCTGAGTTATAAATTCAGACTACGGGGGTCACACATGACGATCGAGAACTCGATGTTTAACAAATACAGCCTAGTAAAAGGCGCAGCACGACGGGCCCGGCAGTTGCAGTCTGGTGCTTCGCCGCTGATCGTAGCCAAGTCGATGAAGGCTTGCAGGGTGGCGCAGGACGAGATCAGGCAGGGGCATGTGAAGTTCGTTCTTCCTGAGCGGCCAGCAGAGCCGACGCTGGATATTCCCACGGTCCACTAGTCTCGAGTTCATCGCGGTACCCCATCGCGGTACGATAGAGCCATGGCTGGTGACGTGGAGCAGTTGCGGGCGTATGTTGAGTACTTCCGCGACATGGGTATCTATGAGTTTTATCGCCGGGGCGAGCCGGTCTTTGTGGAATCTGCGGAGTCCGCGGAGACTGCCGGTTCGACTGGTGATGTTGTTGTGGAGGCGGCGGCAGAACCTCGAGCTGCTGCGGTTGAGTCTGCAGCGGTTGCGGAGGTCAGCGCTCCGCCGGTTTTTTCTGCCAAGACGAATTATGTGGAGCCGGCGATTCCGAAGCTTGTGAGTTTCGATGCTCTTGCACCCCTGCCTGAAAGCCGAGTGGCTGCAAAGGAGAAGGCTGGTGCGCTCGTTGCCATTCGAGAAGAGATTGGTGATTGCACTCGGTGTCCGTTGGCGTATGCGGGGCGGCGTTCGATTGTGTTTGGCGATGGTGATCCTAACGCCCAGTTGATGTTTGTGGGTGAGGGGCCGGGGGCCGATGAAGATGTCCAGGGGCTGCCGTTTGTGGGCAAGGCGGGGCAGCTGCTGAACAACATGATTGGGGCGATGGGGCTGAAGCGTGAGGAAGTTTATATCGCCAATATTGTGAAGTGCAGGCCTCCTCAGAATCGGGTTCCGGAGCCGGTGGAGGCGCATACCTGCTCGCAGTTTCTGCTGAAGCAGATTGATGTGGTGCAGCCGCAGGTGATTGTGGCGCTGGGGGCTACGGCGGCCATGTATCTGTTGGGGGTGAAGCAGTCGCTTAGTTCGCTGCGCGGCAGGTGGCATGGGTGCCGTGGGGCGAAGCTGGCGGTGACGTATCATCCGGCATTTCTGCTGCGGGATCCTCGGCAGAAGGGTGAGGCTTGGAAGGACCTGCAGATGGTGATGAAGGAGATGGGGCTGAAGGCTCCGGCTAAGGGTTAGCTTGTTTTGCTGTGTACGACGTTGGCGATGCATTGGATACCCCCTCCCCCGACTTAAAGCCCTAAAGTATTCGAACTAAAACGCTTAGGTCTGGACTTCGGTCCAGACTTGTCTGCAAAAGAAAAACCCCGGTGGGTGACCGGGGCTTTTCTTTTTTATGCTCTATTTCTATTATAGCTAGCCGGAGGTAATTGTTCGGCATGCGGATGTTGTTGATTCGTTATGGGATATGAGATTTTTGGGCTTGACGGAGTTTCAGTGTTGCTTGTTTCAGCGTTCAACAGCAACATCCAAGGCTCATGGGCTTGAGAACGGTGTGGGTAGAGAAGCAGGGTTCTCCGTGCGCTGCTCGCGGTGAGACCGTGAGCAGCTTCGGTCGAAATGACAATGGTATGGGTTGGGGTAAAGGCAAGGCAACGACAACAGCAGATCCCCTTCGGGGATGACAACCAGAGAGGCAACGACAACGACAATTGCAACAGCAACAGCAACAGCAACAGCAACAGCAACAGCAACAGCAACAGCAACAGCGACAGCAACAGCAACGGCAACGGCGGCTACGACGACAGCTCAGCAAGCGGAGGGGAGGTCGGTAGCGACGATTATTGTGGGGGTGGGATGCGGACGGTGTTGGCTCGGCAGGAGCGGATGGGGCCGCAGGGGGTGGGGTGGAGGGATTTGCCGAGGCAGACTTCGACGGCGGTGAGGTAGTTGTTGCCACAACTCAGGGCGAGGTTTTCGCGGGAGAGATGCGGGTTGGCGGTGGTGAAGAGGGCGAGGATTTGTTCGGGCGGCATGGAGATCTGGTGGGTGAGTTGGGTGAGTTCTGGTGGAATGACGATGCTGTGGAAGGCGGTGCTGGCGAGGGTGAAGAAGTCGTCGGGGGCGAGGCCGGAGCAGGTGCCGTGGGTCTTCCACTCGTGGCGGAGGAGGCCGGGGTCGGGGTAGATCTCGCTGTGCTGGGCGGGGTCGCGGGGGCCGGGGGCGGCGGAACAGTTTTGGGGGTAGGTGCCGTTTAGGTTCTGGGGCCAGAGGCCGTGGAGGACGAAGGCTGGGTGCTGAGCGCACTCGGCGGCGTTGGGATGGGAGTGGCAGAACTCTGGTGACCAGGAGAGATTGAGCAGGTAGTAGTCGAAGTTCTGTTGGCCGGTGGCTGTGGGGATGGCACGTGGTTGTTCGTGGTGGCTTTGCTGGCGGGTTTCGGTTGGTGGAGTGGCTTGCTGTGGATTGCAGCCGAGAAGCGCGATGAGGAGAAGGAGGGGTTGCGGGGATTGCTTTGCTTCTCGTGTTCATTGGAGTCCTTCTCGATCTTCTTCGGAGTTGATTGTATGGCTTGCGGCGGATGTGGGGTTGCGTAGAATGGCCGCGAAGAGATGCCGGGGTTCGGGGGAGATTGAACGATGCAGATGTGCAAACTGGGGCTGAGTTTGGTGAAGGGAATTGCCTGGTGTGGGTGGGTCGGTGTGGTGCTGGCTGGGGTTGGGGGTATTGCGCAGACGGCTTCGGCGACGCGTGTGGATGACTTTGTGGGGCATCCTCGGGTGATTGTGGTTAGTGATATTGGGAATGAGCCAGATGATCAGATGTCGCTGGTGCGGCTGGTGATGTATTCGAATGAGCTGGATATTGAAGGGTTGATTGCGGCTACTTCGACGTGGCAGAAGAGTGCGGTGCATCCGGAGACGATGCGTGCGTTGATTGGGGCGTATGGGCAGGTGCGTCCTAATCTGTTGAAACATGCGCAGGGTTGGCCGGCGGCGGAAGAGCTGGCGGGGCGAGTGTTTGTGGGGCAGACAGCTTATGGTATGGCGGCTACGGGTGAGGGCAAGGAATCGGAGGGAGCGAAGGCGATTATTCGTGCGGTGGATCGCAGCGATGCGCGGCCGTTGTGGATCTCTGTGTGGGGCGGGGCGAATACGCTGGCTGAGGCGCTGATGACGATGAAGGCTACGCGGTCGGCGGAGGATGTGGGGAGGTTTGTGGAGAAGCTGAGGGTTTATTCGATCTCGGACCAGGATGATGCGGGGCCGTGGATTCGGAGGGAGTTTCCGGGGTTGTTTTATATCGTTCAGCCATCGACGCCGTCGGGGATTCAATACTTTTATGCGACGTGGACGGGGATCAGCGGCGATAAGTATTACAGGAATGGCGCGGGCGCGGACTTTACTACGGTCACGAATGAATGGCTCGATGCGAATATTCGAAGCAAGGGGCCGCTGGGGAAGATGTATCCTCGCTTCGCTTTCATCATGGAGGGGGATACGCCTTCGTTTCTGGGGCTGATCGACAATGGGTTGAATGCGTATCGCAGGCCAGATTGGGGTGGGTGGGGAGGACGATATCTGTACCTGCAACCTTATGGGGAGACGCATGCGATATGGACGCAGGGTGGTGATCTTTTTATGCGGGTGACTTCGCAGGATACGGTTCAGGGTGTTGATGGTGGAGTGTATACGTCGGATCAGGCTACGATCTGGCGTTGGCGTGAGGCCTATCAGAATGACTTTGCGGCTCGAATGAGTTGGACCGTTGCGAGTTATAAAGAGGCGAATCATAATCCCCTGGTTTCGGTGAATGGGCAGGCGGGGACGGCGCCGATTGTGATGGATGCTGAGGTGGGGAAGCCGGTGGTGCTGGATGCCAGCGGCAGCTCCGATCCGGATGCGGGGCAGAGGTTGCAGTATAAGTGGTTTCACTATGCGGAGGCTGGCGTGGCCGACGGAAATCTCGCGGCTGTTACGTTGAGCGACGCTGATACTTCGAAGGTTGTTGTGACGCCGACTGCAGTGTGTCGTGAGGTATGGCTGCCGCATATGATGCGATGTTTGGGGGATGGGACGGCGCACATCATTCTTGCGGTGACGGATGATGGGTCGCCGCGGCTGACTTCGTATCGGCGGGTCATTTTGAGGGTGCATGCGGCTGGTTCGCACTAGGTGTAGGGGGCGGTTTACGAGAGTCTTGGTGGCAACCTGAGGCGAAGATTGACGCTCTAAATTTGTAACAGTCCTGTAATAAAAGGAGCGTGATGGCGCCGAAGAAAAAGTATGGTCTTGCAGATCCAACGCGGCTTGAGCCAGTGCTGAAGAAGGGTTTGTTGCAGGTGATTGTTGAGACGCCTAAGGGCAGTAGAAATAAATTTTCCTTTGATCCGGATCAGGAGATATTTGCGCTGAAGAAGGTGCTGCCAGCGGGAATGGTGTTTCCGTATGACTTTGGATTTCTTCCGAAGACGCTGGCGGATGACGGCGATCCGATTGATGTGCTGCTGTTGATGGACGAGCCGGCGTTTCCGGGGGTTCTGGTGCCGTCGCGGCTGATTGGCGTTATCGAGGGAGAACAGGTGGATGGCAAAAAGCGGATTCGCAATGACCGCCTGGTCGCGATTGCAGAGGCGAACCATATGTATCAAAACGTGCGAAAGCTGGGTGATTTGCCCGAACATTTTTTGCGCGAATTAGAGGATTTCTTCGTCAATTATCACCGGTTGGAGGGCAAGGAGTACAAGCTGCTGGGTTACAAGGAGATTGCGGTGGCGGAGAGATTGATCAAGAAGGCGAAGAAGGCTGCTTAGGCTGCGGCGGATGTGGTCTGCGACGGATGGAAGAACTGTTGATGAGGTTCCTGATCGGTGGGGTTGTGATCAGCGCGTTTGCGCTGCTGGGTGATGTGCTGCGGCCCAAGAGTTTTGCGGGTTTGTTTGGCGCGGCACCTTCGATTGCGCTGGCAACAGTGGGGATGACGATTGCTCGCCAAGGTAAGGGGTATGCGGCTACGGAGGCGCGATCGATGGTGTTGGGGGCGATCGCATTTTGTGTGTATGCCTATGCAGTGGGTTTGGTGTTGATGCGGTATAAGCGATCGGCGGCGTGGACGACGTTGTCGTTACTGCCGATATGGCTGGGGATTTCGCTGGGGTTGTGGTGGGTGCTGCTGCGGTGAGCGAATGAGAATTGAAGTCAATTTTTCGGTGCTCAAAGAGTTGAAGGTCCACGAACAGGTGGTGCGGTTCGTGCTGGGGGGATTGGTGACTATGGCGGTGGGGCTGATCGCGAAACGATGGGGGCCGGTGATTGGAGGGCTGTTTATGGCGTTTCCGGCGATCTTTCCGGCGGGGGCGACGTTGATCGAGGAGCATGAAGTGCAGAGAAAGAAAGAGATTGGACGAGACGGCAGACTACGTGGCCGGGAGGCTGCGGCATTGGATTCATTTGGCGCCACTTTAGGAGCGATGGGATTGGTGGCGTTCGCGCTGGTATTGTGGGGATTTTTGCCGGGGCATAGCTCATGGGTGTCGCTGGGGTTGGCGACGTTGGTGTGGATGGTGGTGTCTGGATCGTTGTGGGTATTGCGGAGATGTTGACGGTAGCCATTTCACACAGAGCGGTGGATGGCCTGAAAGCATTAGGCTAGTGGGATGCCCTTGTTTTGTGATGTTGCTTTGCCGGTGCCTCTGGATCAGCTGTTTACCTATGCGGTGAATGGGGTGGTGCCCGTGGTGGGGGCTCGGGTGCTGGTGCCGTTCAGCGGGCAGCGGTTGATGGGCGTGGTGGTGAGGGTGCATGAAGATGCGCCTGCGGATGATTTCGAGATCAAACCCGTGCAGCAGGTGTTGGATGATATGGCTCTGCTGCCGGATGAGTTGATGGAGTTGGCGCGGTGGATTGCCTCTTACTATGTCGCTCCGCTGGGTGAGGTGCTGAGGGGGATGCTACCGCTGGGGGCGGAGGTGAAGCGGCATGTGGTGTATCGGATTGCCGAGGCCGGGCGGAGGGTTCTGTATGAAGGGGCGGCGAAGGGGTCTTCGCGGCGGTCGAAGCTGTCGGTGGAGGAGCAGAATCGCGAGTATTCGGTGCTGAACTATCTGGAGGTTGGGGAGGCGGCGAAGATTTCGGCGCTGCGGTCGGCTACACAGGCGAATAAGAGTTTGCTGGAGGGGATGGTTCGGAAGAAATGGCTGACGAAGGAGGCGGTGGCGGAGGAGCGGGATGCTCGGCGGTTGGAACGGGTGGCTGTGCTGGTGGGGCATGAGCCGGAGATAAGGGAAGAGAGCCGCAGGTCCTTCGACTCCGCCCGTCGCGATGAGACTGCGACGGGCTCCGCTCAGGATGACACTTCAAATTTGACGGCTGGAGGAATGAACACTGTTGGTAGGGTGGGTTTGCGGCTGCCTCGGCTGAATGAGAATCAGCTTGCGGTGATGGCTGAGTTGGCGGCGGTCGGCGGGCGGATGCGGGTGCTGGATCTGCGGGGGAGTTTGCCGGGGGTGCCTGAGTCTACGCTGGGGACATTGGTGAAGCGGGGGTTGGTGGCGATTGAGGAGGTGGCTGAGGATTTTCATTTGGGTGGGGTGGGGGCGCATGGAAAGAAGCATGCTCATGAGCACGCGCTGAATGAGGCTCAGATGGAGGCTTTGAGCACGATTGCGGCGGCGATGGTGAAGGGTGGGTTTGTGTCGCATCTGCTGTATGGAGTGACAGGGTCGGGAAAGACTACGGTTTATTTTGCGGCGATGCGACGGGCTCTGGATGCGGGGAAGAGTGCGCTGCTGCTGGTTCCGGAGATTGGGCTGACTCCAGCGATGACAGGGCAGTTGGTGGCGGCGTTTGGGGATGAGGTGGCGCTGTTGCATTCGCAGTTGACGCCGGATGAGCGAGCGGAGCAGTGGCATAGGATTCGGCGGGGCGAGGCGAGGGTTGTGGTGGGGACGCGGTCTGCGGTGTTTGCTCCGGTGGCGAATCTGGGGTTGATCATCGTCGATGAGGAGCATGACGGGAGTTATAAGCAGGAGGAGACTCCGCGATATCACGGGCGTGATGTGGCGGTGATGCGGGCGAAGCTGAATGATGCGGTGGTGGTGCTGGGGTCGGCTACGCCTTCGCTGGAGAGCTGGGCGAATGCGGAGAAGGGCCGATATTCGCGGGTGGAGATGCGGCAGAGGGTTGCGGATCGTCCTTTACCTGCGGTGGAACTGGTGGACATGCGCAATGAGTTCAAGGAGACGGGGCAGGAACAGATTTTTTCGCGCAAGCTGATTGAAGAGACGCAGGCTACGGTGGATCGCGGGGAGCAGGTGATTATTCTGCTGAATCGGCGCGGGTATTCGTTTGTGGTGATGTGCAGGAGTTGCGGCGGAAAGATTGAGTGCGAGAACTGCGCGATCTCGATGACGTATCACAAGCCGGTGAGTGGGAGTGACGCGATTGCCCAGCCGGGGCAGCGGCTGGAGTGTCATTATTGCGGGTTTCGGCGTGGGGTGCCGAAGACTTGTCCGAAGTGTGAGAGTGAGCATCTTTATTTTTTGGGGGCGGGATCGCAGCAGGGTGAAGAGCGGTTGCAGGAGTTGTTTCCGGGTGCGCGGATTGGGCGGATGGATCGCGATACTGTGCGGGGACGAAGCGACATGGAGCGGTTGCTGTCGCGGCTTCATGCGGGGGAGATCAATCTGCTGGTGGGGACGCAGATGATTGCGAAGGGCCACGATATTCATGGAGTGACGCTGGTGGGTGTGGTGGGCGCGGACTTTGCGCTGGGGCTGCCGGATTTTCGCGCGGCGGAGAGGGTGTTTCAGTTGCTGACGCAGGTGTCAGGCCGAGCTGGGCGTGGGGATTTGCCGGGGAAGGTGCTGGTGCAGACGTATCATCCGGACCATTATGCGATTCAGTTTGCGGCGCAGCATGATTATCCGGGGTTCGTTGCGAAGGAGCTGCAGTATCGCCGGTGGATGCATTACCCGCCTTACGCTGTGCTGGCGAATGTGGTGATCCAGAGCGAGAAGCTGGAGGAGGCTACGGGGTGGTCAAGTGTGCTGGGGCGGTGGTTTCAGCAAACGCGGCTGGAGAAGGTGCGCGTATTGGGGCCTGCGGCTGCGCCGATTGTGCGGCTGAAGCGGATCTATCGGTATCACTTTGTGCTGAAGGCAGAGCGGAGGCAGGTGCTGGGAGAGGCTTTGCGCGCGATGCTTCGGTTCGCCGATGCGCAGGGAATTCCACGTCGGAACCTGGTGGTGGACGTAGATGCAGTTCACCTGATGTGATGAAGCGTGGGGCGCTTCGCGGCGCTTAGTTGAGCAGGTGGAGCTCTTTGCCCGGCTTGAAGCGGACCGCTTTGCCGGGGGCGATCGTGACTTCGGCGCCCGTTCTCGGATTGCGGCCGATGCCAGTCTTCCTTGGCTTGACGGTGAAGACGCCGAAGCCGCGGAGCTCGATGCGGTCGCCGGCGACGAGAGTGGCTTTCATGCTCTCGAAGATTGCGTCGACGGCAGCCTCTGCTTTGGTCCTTGGCAGGCCAGTTCGCTCAACCACCCTTTGTATCAAATCTTGTTTAATCATCTGGGGCGCCGTCCTTGGGCTGTAATTTGTGTAAAACGGGGTACTTCCGACCTGGGTTTAGTAGGGTGATGGTAGAAACTAGTACGAAGATTGTCAACGTCTGAACGCTACCGTAAGATGAAGAATCTAATGAGGCAATGGGAAAAGGGTTGTACGGCGACCAATTTTGCCCTGCTTTTGCGACAGTTGAGACTGGAATTTAGAAGAGGAAGGAAAGCAAACGAGTGGCGATTAAAAGTGACCGTTGGATTCGGCAGCAGGCGATTGAGCATGGAATGATCGCTCCGTTCAGTGAAAAACAGGTGAAAGACGGGGTGATTTCGTATGGACTGTCGTCTTACGGGTATGACCTGCGGGTTTCGGATGAATTCAAAATTTTTACGAATGTGAACAGTGCGATTATCGACCCAAAAGCGTTTGATGAACGATCGTTTGTCTCGGTGCAGGCGCCGAGCGTGATTGTGCCGCCGAACTCGTTTGCGCTGGCACGGTCGATTGAGTACTTCAAGATTCCGAGGGATGTGCTGACGATATGCGTGGGGAAATCGACGTATGCGCGGTGCGGGATTATTGTCAACGTGACGCCGTTCGAGCCGGAGTGGGAGGGATTTGTGACGCTGGAGATCTCGAACACGACACCGTTGCCTGCGCGGATTTATGCGAACGAAGGGCTGTGCCAGATACTGTTCTTCCAGTCGGATGAGGTTTGCGAAGTAAGCTATGCAGACCGCAAAGGAAAGTATCAGAATCAGCAGGGAATCGTTCTGCCTAAACTCTAGGACCACTGTTGTATTGGATTTCAAACTGCCTACTGATTGACCGACGGCGCAAGGACGCCGCAATGGCCATGAAAGAGACACTGCCACACGACCGTCTGCGAATGGGTCTGATTGCTACGGACCCGCTGCGCATTATGGGATTGCAGGCGATCTTTGCTGAGGGATTGAAGGCGGATGTAATTCCGCTGTCGGTGCCGGGCGCGCTGGATGCGTCGGGGGTGTCGCTGATCCTGATCGATGCGACGTGCACGGATCATATCCATGAGCTGCTGGCTACGTTTCGGCGGTCGCGTCCGCATCTGCGGCTGGTGGTGATCGGGTTGGAGAACGATCACGAGTACATCCAGAAGATTATCGGCGCGGGCGCGAAGGGCTATCTGACGCATGGAGCGAAGGAGAGCGAGATACGGCTGGCCATTGAGATTGTGCAGGATGGGTCGGTGTGGGCTCCGAGAAAGGTGCTGGCGCGGTTGCTGGAGGCCTCGTCCGGTGGTGATGGCCAAGCACCGGTGGGTGAGCCGCGGATTACCGAGCGGGAGGGACAGGTGCTGCGGTTGCTGGTGGCAGGGAGCCCAAACCGGGAGATTGCAAGCGCGCTGGGCATCGATGAAGCCACGGTAAAAGCGCATGTAGGGAGGTTGATGCGGAAGGTTGGAGTGACTAACCGGATTGCGCTGACGATGCAGGCTATGAGCCGAAATCTCTTTACGCAGCAATAAGTTACGTGTTTGCTCCTTAGTAACTAGTTTGTTAATGGAAACTACCCAAAGGTCTACATACCTCTGTACCGTTGTGGGACAGGGAATTGTGATGCAGAGTTATGAGTAAGCAACACAGACCTGGGAGAGGGGTTGTAGAGAGCGCGTCTGGGTAACCAGGCACTATCTCTACAACCCCCATTTTTTTTAATTTTTCAGGTTCCTGTTGCGCGTACAACTTCTCATTCCAGGGTTACATCTCATATGATGTTGGAAATAAGCGGCTTGCAGGCGATTTCCAGCTGTGTGGCTGGATAAAAATAGATATAAAAAGGTGAAAAAAACATGAAGAAATTATCTGTGATTGTGAGTGGAGCCGCTCTTTTGGCGAGTTCCATGAGTGCGTTTGGGTCGGGCGATAGAGCGAAACTTGCCGCGCGAATGCAGGACGCAAGCGCGGTGATTAGCCAGATCATGTCGGCTCCCGACAAAGGGATTCCTAGTGAGATTCTGGCCGGAGCTTCGTGTGTGGTCGTGGTTCCTAGTTTCAAGAAGGGTGCGTTTGTAGTTGGTGCCCAGTATGGTCAGGGTGCCGCGACCTGCCGCACTCCAAGGGGCTGGAGCGCGCCGGTGCTTGTGCAGTTGACGGGCGGGAGCTTCGGTTTTCAGGCCGGCGGACAGGAGACGGACCTGGTTCTGATTGCGATGAACGATCAGGGGCTCCAGCAGATGCTGAAGAACAAGTTCAAGATTGGTGCGGATGCTGCGGCTTCGGCAGGGCCGGTTGGACGCAATGCGCAGGCTGGCACGGACTGGAAGCTGAATGCTGAGTTCCTGACCTATTCGCGCAGTAAGGGATTGTTCGCAGGTATCGATCTGGATGGGACTGTGCTATCGCAGAACCAGGACAATACGAGGGAGATGTATGGCGACAATATTCCGTTTGAGACCATTCTGAAGGGGAATGTGCCTACGCCGCCTGAGGCAGAGCCGTTTGTGCGGACGGTGGCGAAGTACTTCGTCCGGGCGAAGGCTGCACACTAAGATTTGTCCATGGAAGTAGCTGTGTGAGTTTTGTGGAGAGGCGATCGATTACGGTCGCCTCTTCTTGTGTTTGGGTGAGGTGGTGGAAGCCGTTAGACTTGAGGCTTGAGCGAAGCTATCCAGAAAGATCAGTCGAAGGACGAGGGGAACGTCCGGGAGAAGCTGGAGTTTGCCTTTGTCTGGGTCTTTGTTCGTCTCTTGGGGGTTCTGCCTCGTGGTGTGGCGCGTAGGCTTGGGGCAGGAATCGGGTGGATTGCATTTCGGCTGCTAGGGCGATTGCGGCGGGTGGGACTGCGGAATCTTGAGTTGGCATTTCCTGAGAAGGGAGAGGCTCAGCGGGAGAGGACGCTGCGGGCAGTTTACAGAAATCTGGGATATCTGCTGGCGGAGTTCTGCCTGATGCCGGGGTATACGGCGGAGAGCGCGAGCCGGTTTATCCGGTATGAGGGGCTGGAGAATTATCTGCGGGCGCGGGACAAGGGGAAGGGCGTGCTGGTGCTGACGGGGCATCTGGGGGCGTGGGAGTTGTCGAGCTTTTATCACTCGTTGATGGGGTATCCGATGGCGATGGTGATTCGGCGGCTGGATAATCCGCTGGTGGATGCTTTTGTGAACAGGATTCGCTGTATGCATGGGAATCGGGTGATTCATAAGGATGATTTTGCGCGGGGTTTGATTGCGGCGATGCGGGCGGGGCAGACGGTAGGGTTTTTGATGGATACGAATATGACTCCGCCGCAGGGTGTGTTTGTGCCGTTTTTTGGGGTGATGGCTTGTACGGCTTCGGGGATGGCGCGGGTGGCAGCGAAGACGGGGGCGGCGGTGGTTCCGGGATTTTTGTTGTGGGATGAGAGTGAACGGAAGTATGTGCTGCGGTTTGGCGAGGAGTTGGAGGTTGTGCATACCGGCGATGCAGAGCGGGATGCGGTGACGAATACTGCTTGCTTTACGGCGGTAATTGAACAGTATGTTCGGCGGTATCCTGAGCAGTGGTTGTGGATGCATCGGCGCTGGAAGACGCGACCGGATGGGGACGAGAGGATCTATTGATGGCGAAGGTAAGCGAGATCGCAGGGTGGGTCGGGGCTAAGGCTCCACAGGGTGAGGCGGAGATTGCTCGGGTGTCGGGGATTGAGGGAGCGACGCGGGACGCGCTGGTGTTTGCGATGGATCAGACGACCCTGGCTGCGGCGCTGGAATCGGGGGCTGGGGCGATTCTGGTGAGCAATAAGGTGGAGCTTTGGGAGTTGCCGGCTGATCCGCGGATTATCTGGGTGGCTGATCCTCGGTACGCGTTTGCGGTGGTGGGGCAGCGGTTGGCGGGTAAGGGGTTTGTGGCGGGGGTTCATCCTACGGCGGTGGTGGGGGAGGGTGTGGAGATTGGCGAGGGGACGTGGGTTGGGCCCAGGGCGGTGGTGGGGGATGGGGTTGTTATCGGTAATGATTGCAATGTCTTAGCGGGGGTGACGATCTATCCGGGGACGGTGATTGGGGCGCGTGTGGTGGTGCAGGCTGGGGCGGTGCTGGGGGCTACGGGGTTCGGGTATGCGCGGAGTTCGGAGACGGGGGAGTATGTGCTTTTTCCGCAGCAGGGGCGGCTGGTGGTGGAGGATGATGTGGAGATTGGGGCGAATACGACGATCGATCGGGGGGCGCTGGGGGAGACTCGGATTGGGCGGGGGACGAAGATCGATAATCTGGTGCATATTGGGCATAACTGTCTGATTGGAAAGGATGTTGTGATTGCGGCGCAGACGGGGATTTCGGGGTCGAGTGTGGTGGAGGATGGGGCGGTGCTGGGTGGGCAGGTGGGGATTGGGGAGCATGCTACGGTGGGGAAAGGCGTGATTCTTGGTGGTGGGGCTGGGGTTTTGAGTGGGAAGAAGATGCATGGGCCGGGCGAGGTTTTCTGGGGTCGGCCGGCTCGTCCTTTGAAGGAATATTTAAGGGACCTGGCGCGGCTGAAAAAACGCTGATTTTCGGGAAAAAACGCTGGTTAGCTTGTGGTTTTAAGTGTGGCAAACGTGGTTTTGATGTGGTTTTTGGTGGTGTAGAAAATGGCCATTGTGGTGGTTGGCGGGCACTCGCGGAACGTTGGGAAGACGAGCGTGGTGGAGGGACTGATCCGCGCGATGCCGGAGATGCGGTGGACGGCGTTCAAGGTGACGCAGTTTGGGCATGGGATGTGCTCGGCTAATGGGGAGCCTTGTGATTGCGAGACGGCGGAACATACGGTAGCGGTGAGCGAGGAGCGGCGTGGGTGGGGATTTGGGTACGGATTCGGGGCGGTTTCTAGCGGCGGGGGCGGTGCGGTCGCTTTGGGTGCGGACGCGGACGGGGGATCTGGCGGAGGCGATGCCTCGGATTCGGAAGGAGCTGGCCGGGGCGGAGAATGCGGTGATCGAGTCGAATAGCATTCTGCGGTTTCTGCGGCCTGATCTTTATCTGAGTGTGCTGGATCCGGGGGTGGTGGACTTTAAGGATTCGGCTCGGCTGTATTTGGACCGGGCGGATGCGGTGTTTGTTCCGGAGGGGGTGTTGGGGAGGCCGGAGTGGAAGGGGGTTTCGTTGAAGCTGGTGGAAGGGACGCCGGTGCTGGCTATGCGGCCTCCGGTGTATGTGACGGAGGAGGTTGTTGGGTTTGTGCGGGGGCGGTTGCGGGGGTGAGGTGTGTCCCTTTGTGGGATGGAAAACTTCCGCTTGACGAGGCTGTTGTGGCGTTGCGGGCGAAAGCGGGGGTTCTTCCCCTTCGGCTGCGCTCAGGGTCAGAATGACAAAGCAAAAGCAGATCCCCTGTCGGGGATGACAAGCAAGAAGGGCAAGGGCAAGAGCTGGCTCGGGAAGGGTGTACATTCCCACCCATCGCGATGAAGCTGCGATGGATGGGGCACCCGGCTCACGATAAGACCGTGAGCAGCTTCGGTCGAAATGACGATGTTTGGGGCGGGGCTGAACCGGGTGTATAGTCTCCGGCCTTGGGTGGAGTGGGTGGGGGTCCCAGGCTGTTGTGGTTGAAAGGTTTGAAGAGCTGTGGTGAGTGTAAACCTTCGGGTCCTTCGACTTCGACGCGCAGAAACGCGCGTCTCCGCTCAGGATGACGCTTTGAGGAGAGGGCAAAGTTGGAAGGAGCCGCGGATGACGCACTGGCTGGTAAACATCGGCTTTCGGCACTCCCTTCTCCCCTATACAGCTTTTTCTTGCTACCCTTCATCCTAAGGATTACGTAGTTGTTACGTAACCTGGCGTTACGCTCCTGCTTTATTCATTTCCAATTCAAGATCAGTTCAGGTAGCTGACAACGGCCGAAATGGCCGGATGCCCTTACAAACATCAGAGCCCTGCATTCCTGTTTTGACCTGCGACCCTGAAGCCTCGGAACGTTTCGATTGTCAACGTGGATGCTGATCTTTCAAGCGGTGAGAGGATTTTGGAATCGCATGCCCTTCTCTTGAGAGAAAACAGGTTTTGAGCCTCCCTTTACCATGCCGTGAAGTCAGCGGAGAACTCGAGGAACTAATGATTGGTTTGAATTCTGTAATAAAGGGGGTTGTATCGCCCTTTGGCATTGAGATCAGGCGCCGGAATTCGTCTTCTCGCAAACTGTGTGAAGCAGTGGGGGAGATGGAACAACTCTTACGCGCCACGACGTTTCCCGATCTTCCTCAAAGAAGCGGTCGACATGAGTTGATGACACAATTACTGGGGACAAGCCTATCCGAGGCTTTCCACGTGATCGCGCACTTGAACCAGGTCCTCAACCTTGGGGGCGTAGTCTGTGAGTTTGGCGTTGCCCAAGGGGCTACGTCCGCGCTCATTGCAAATGAGATTCGCGAAACTGGTAAAGACTTTTGGCTCTTCGATAGCTTCGAAGGACTGCCCAAGCCCACCGATCGCGACAAACTCATCGACGACGTCTTCGATCTCGGATCGATCGAGAAATATCAAGGCACAATGGCGTACGGGCAGCACCAGGTAATTAGCCGTCTCAATTCGATACGATTTCCTCTCGAGCATGTAAAGGTTGTCCCCGGGTTTATTGAAACAACGGCAAAGTCTGCGAACCTTCCGAAGGAGGTATGTTTTGCCTATGTGGATTTTGATTTCTATGAGCCGATCAAAATCGCTCTTGAACTGCTCGATTCAAGGTTACCGGCCGGAGGCGTAGTGGTTGTTGATGATTATGGATACTTCTCAGAAGGTGCGCAGGCAGCGGTGGACGAGTTTGTGGAAGAACACCGGCAGCGGTACACAAAGGAGCCTTCACCCGAGTGGGCAGGACACTTTTGCGTTCTAACGCGAAGTGTTTAAAGGAAGAATCACCTAAGTTGTTAATGAACTTGAAGGCGCGGGTCGGAGACCGAACCGGTGCGTAAAGTTTTGCAGACCTCTCGCGCAGTTCATTAAGACTCGAAATAATTCGTAAAATAACCATAAAATCAGCGATTTGCAGGAACGTTTACGAACCATTGTGAATGGTTCGAGTCACTCCATTTTTTGCTACAGTCACTATATTTCTTACTACAGTGAGTAGACTGGGTGTTATCACCGTGAACGTCTGCATAACTGAAGTAATCGAGCCACCTATTTTTGTGGCCAAGCGGAGTGAACTAAGCGAGACCTCGTCAATCACAAACAAAAAAAACAACCGCAGGTCCCTTCGACTTTGGCTTCGACGTCGGTGAGGATGGAATTTCGTTGGATGGGAGAGGGGAAGCGGGGAGGAATGTGTTAACGAGGGGGGAACAGGGCTGTGGCAGAGTATGGACAGGGTCAGGGCTTGATGGGAGAGTGGGGAATCCGGAAGGTGGCTGGCTATGTTTACCGTGGGTGTCGGAGCGGGTGCGGGGAATGGACTATCGGGATGGGTGCTGAAGGCTGTGAGTGGGGGCGGGAACGCCTTTCTTTTGTTGTGGCGTGGTGACGGAAGCGAGCCTACACTGCCTCACTGGACGGACATGATGGATACGCAGACGCTGCTGGTGATGAACGTTCTCTTCCACGCGCTGTATGCGGGCGTGATGCTGGTGAATGCGCGGATGGTGGGCGGGTCAAAGGGGGCGATGTGGTTTGCGGGGTCGAACGTGAGCCGGGGTGCGGCGGTTCTGCTGATAGCCGTCGCGGGATTTCGTTGGATGCCGTTGCGGATATCGGAGGCGCTGACGGGAGTGCTGGCGGTGAGCGGCGTGATGATGCTGCACCGGAGCTTTGCGGAGCTGCTGGAGCGCGGGCCGCTGCTGCGATGGGTGCAACGGTCGCTGCTGGGCGTGATGGTGGCGGGGTTAGGGTATCTGCTGTGGGCTCCGCCGAATTCGGCGCGGGTGCTGATCCTGATTGCGACGACGCTGGGGATTCAGTATGCGGTGATTGCTTCGGTGGTGTTCCGGTTCTCGGGCGAGGATATGAGACAGGCGGGGTGGCTGACGGGAGTGGCGCTGTCTGGGTATGCGGTGGTGCTGTTTGTGCGGGCGCTGGTGACGGCGCGAGTTGGAACGCGGGGCTACTTGCAGGCTTCGGTGGAGATTGACCGGCTGTGGCTGGTGTCATCCCTGCTGGCGAATTCGGCGATTGCGTTTGGATATATGTTTCTTTCGGCGGCGAAGCTGCGGGTGGAGCTGCGGTGGAGGGCGCAGGTGGATGAGCTGACCGGATTGCTGAACCGATGGGCGCTGAAGCGTGTGGCGATGCGGGAGATTCAACGGTGCAGAAGGACGCAGGGAGCGCTGGCGGTGGTGATGATGGATCTGGATGGGTTGAAGGCGGTCAACGACGAGATGGGCCATGCGTGCGGAGATGTGGTGTTACAGACGGTGGCCGGAGTGCTGCAGGAGACGGTGCGGGGGCATGACCTGGTGGCGCGAATGGGCGGCGATGAGTTCTGCGTGCTGCTGCCGGATACTGCGCTGGCGGAGGCGTTGACGGTGGCGGAACGGCTGCGGACGGAGGTGGAGGAGCTGGCGATTCGCTACAAGGGCGAGACGATGCGGATACGGGCGAGCCTGGGAGTGGGGTCGTCAGAGCAGTGCGGGTTGGAGTGGAGAGCCTGATGGACCATAGCGACGCGGCTCTGTATGAGGCTAAGAGGAATGGAAGGAATCGGGTGGTGGTGGGTAGGGTTGGGGAGGAGATTTCGGGTGGGGGGAGCTGGGGCGGCGGTGGGGCATTGGGGGCGGGGGTAGGGCTGATTTAGGGCGACTGGGCGTTGGACTTGGCGAGGGCTTTTCCGCTGCTTCGGGTGGCTGTCAGCTTCTCCGGTTGAGATGGTGTTTTTTGGGGGGAGGGTAAAGGCAAAAACAAAGGCAAACAACAAAGACAGAAGCAGATCCCTTCGGGGACGACAGCTAGAGGGGCAACTGCAACTGCAACGGCAACTGCAAACTGCAACGGCAACTGCAACTGCAACGGCAACGGCAATGGCAACGACAGCGGCAATGGCAACGGTCAACGGCAGGCGATGGCGGCCGAAGGGTAATCAGGCTTTGTGGGTGTGGGGCGTAGAATGGCCATCAATGACCCGCATTGCAAGATGGTTGATTGTTGTTCTTTTGCTGGTAGCTCCGGTTGCGGTTGTTCAGGCGCAGACGGTTGCTACACTTCCGCCTCCTACCGGCTATGTGAATGATTTTGCGGGTGTCCTTTCTCCTGCGGTGAAGCAGAATGTGGAGGATCTTTGCGCGCAGGTCGATCGCAAGGCTCATGCCCAGATCGCGGTGGTCACGATCAAGAGGATCGAGGATGACTCG
>CAVSOH010000014.1:0-316530 GCA_963729555.1 uncultured Acidobacteriaceae bacterium
GCGGCCTTCCCTCCTCACTCTCCGCCATCGACTGCTCGATTTTGTTCGAATGATTCATCGGAACTATGCCGCTCTCCGACTCCTCGGTGACGTGCATGCGGGTCGTACGGCCTGAGCCTTCACCCGCCGTCCTGCTGCTGGTTAGGCAGCAGGCGTCTCCGAGGTCTCCCGGTTCTCGTGCATGAAGCTTCCAGACGTGTCTGGGGTCTACGACTACGCAGGACCGAGCAGGAACTTGCGATGTCGTCCCCGCTCATGTTGCCTTCCGCCAATGCAAAAGCGTCAGCGTCCTGATTGCATCTTTTCGAAGCTCAATACCCAGCCCGCCTGTACCCCTGTTTACGCTTCGCCGTGCACCTCGCGGTACCCAACGCAAAACTCGGGGCCGAGTCGTTCGCTACTCCTTTCTCGTAGGACTCTTCCATTCCCTGCTTCATGCCGGTTTATCCCGGCGCACTGCATTGGCGATTTGTCACTCGTTGGCATCTGGAACTCTGCGTCTGCCGAACGCCGCAACCCGCTACTTTCTGATCTCTGCCACAGGTGGGAATAGGAAGCTCACCGCAGGACCGAAACGTTCGCTCCAGTACTCGGGCTGGTGATGGCCGTTCTGCTCTACGGTGAGCTTCACTTCCGGCCGGTTCATCAAACTTTTCTTTAGGTTCTCAGCAAGCGTACGGCTTGGTCGACAAAGGCTTCGTCGAAGTAAGGAAATCCATGCGCAGCGGCTTCCGCCGGCGGCACTTCTTCCGTGCCCACGCCAATGGACACCCGTATCGGACCCTGCACGACCTGGGACGTCTCCTGCAACACTCTGCCGTTCCCATTCTGCAAAGACGTGCTCTCGAGGAGCGCGAGACCGAAGGTATCCGGTTGATCCAGCAACAGGGTCAGTGCGGATACTCAGGCCAGTGATGCCCCGCCCACGCCTCGGTGAGCCCTATCGCCCATGGTCCGATAGCGTCCATCGATCAGCGGGAGAACTTCGGTCGTCATGAAAGCTGATAGCTTTTGTGGAGCGTCCGCGATTGCGCTGTACCTGGAGTATTCATCCTCACGGTGGCCAGGCCCGGCGTTGTCGATTCCGACAACGATCAACGGCTCAACGTTTTTGCTGCCAATCAACTCCGTCATGGTTTCATCCACACGCCACTCATCTGGAAACGGCTGAGATATGCAACGGTCAAAAAGCATCTGCCCATCAAAGAGGTAGAGTACGGGATACCGCTTCGCCGCCGCAGCTGGCTCAGAATAGCTAGGCGGCAGCCACACGCGCAGGAGGCGTTTGTTGCCAAACACCTTACTCTCAAGCGGAATTATCTTCAAGCGTCCCTGTGACCGTGCTTTTGCAAGCCTGAGCCGGAGTCTTCGCCTCCAGTGTTGCTTCATTCGTTAGTCCGAAAATTATCAGGGTGATAAATAGCGTGAAGCGGAGAACCATGGCGAACCTCTCATGCGAACCTGTTCATTCGTCTCGTATGAACGTCTCGAGCGTAGCGTCATCGAGAGGTACCACTGACGATGAGCGCGTTTCTCGCTTACGACTTCGGCTTTACTTCTTTGGCTGTGGTCTACGAGGGCCATTGACCCTCGAAGCGCGGATGCGTTATCCGTCGGCACGACGCCTGCCTGTAAGTTTTTCGATGGCGCTAGTCTGGTAGCGACTCAACCGAACCTGGGTACCGTCCTTCATCAAAATTTGATGTCCTCCGCGAAACCACGTCTGCACTTCACGGACGTAGTCCATGTTGATGATCGTTGACCGGTGCACGCTAGCCCAGCTCTTTTTGTTGGTTGATGCGGCTCTCAGCGGTCGGCGGTTGCACCATCAATTTATATTCGTCCCAGCGAAAGCCCACTTTTTAGATGCGAGACATCGGGCACCCGGGTCGCGCGAGAGATCATCAAAATTTATGTAATGACAGATGGAAATCAGCCACGTCGGTATCAGGATCGCGGTGGGGCTTCCCGATGGCCCGCATTCGTGTGGCGGAGAAATATCATTTCGGACGTCGTGCAGGGCATTATTGCCGGCTGCGTGCTGGCGTTTTTTACGTTCCAGATCATCGCGCACGCCTATGTTACGAAGGTGAACGGTTGGACCACCATGTACCGATGCGGCGAGCCCGGCAACCGTATTTTGTACAGAGCCGCTTGCGCGCAAACGTTTTCTGGCCCGATCAACGTACCGCAAGAGGCGATGTACTGGAGAACGACCGTGGATAGCACGGGGCAAAAACTCTCCGGTCAGCACGACTACATCATGCACTTTCCCGCAGGACAACTCCCGCCGAACGATGCGTTCTGGTCGCTGACCATGAGTGATGCGCGGAATCGTTTTGTGCCGAACCCGATCAATCGGTACAGTGTCAGCGGCCGCTCTGGCCTGGTCGCGAATGCAGACGGCTCGGTCGACATTTACATCCAGAACGCCGCTCCGGCAAGCCATGAGGCCAACTGGCTGCCTGCACCGGCAGGCAGGTTCATATTCTGGCTGCGCGTGTATCTGCCTGGAGCGTCTATCCTGGACGGGCAGTATAACGTGCCGCCGGTGGTTGAAACTCAATGAGGTGGCCTATGAAGCACAAGCATCTCATGACATTCGGGTCCGTTATGGTGGTGGCGTGGGTGGTGGGCACGATCCTCTTCATTTTCTTTTGGCCGCACCTCGTGAGTAACCATTTCAGAAAGGCGATCGTCGATCAAGGGTTCGGCGACGGACCCATCCCGATCAATACGCTATATACAGAACCGCAAAAGCTTTTCGGAGATCCGCTGCACACATCGCTGCCTCCTGGAAGTTCGAATTTGATGAGTGTTGGGGTGAACCACGACACGCTGCTTACGGTCGGTTGGTTGGACCTCAATAAGGGACCGCAGGTTTTGCATGTGCCGGAGTTTTCCGGGCGGTATTACAGTGTGCAGTTTACAGACCCGTTTAACCTAGACTTCGCCTATGTCGGCACGCGCTCCACGGGCACGCAGACGGGCGACTACCTGATTACTGGGATGGACTACAAAGGACAGGTGCCGGCCGGCATGAAGCAGATATCCTCGCCGAGCAATTCGGTACTGGTTATTGGGCGCGTGCTCGTATATAGCGACAACGACCTCTCGACCGCCTATAACCTTACGAAACAGATTCAGATCGTACCACTCACCACCCGGCAAACCAGCCGGTAGTGTTTTCGATGTCGCGCGTTTGTGTATCCTCAAACAGTCGTCAATGGCAGAATAGCAATGAAATCATCATCTCATTCACCGCGAATCTTGGATCATGGCCCGCTTCCTCAGATTTTACGATTTGATTGCGCCGGGCGCGGGGAGGCATACCTTTCGAATGTCGCAAACAGGCCAACTCGCGTTCCAAGGACATTTGTGGGACACAGCCTTAGAGGAACGGAAATGCCGCGCGCTCATTTCGGACCAGCGTGTCAACTTCGTCGAAGCGGATTTAGTAATTAGGATGTGAGATTATCTGATCCGTTTCGCATACAGATCAGTTCCTCCTTCATGCATGATCAGCTCTGTCGCCCGGCCGTTGCTGTCCGTCACGAAGGTGATTTGAGAGTCAAACGCCTTGAAGAAATAATCGCGAACGTTCTCAGGAAATATCTGTATCTTCTGCTGGCCTGGGAACTGCACGAACAAACGATCGTCTGCCCGGGAGATGTTCATAACGACCGAAGTCGCCTCGTAGCCTCCGATGTAATTTTCATATAACTTCGGGTCGACGGTGATCTCTGTGCGGACCCGGGGTGGAAGTCCCAGCACGATCTCCAAGAGCCGGGTGGCTAGCGCGGACGCGCCTGCAGCATCTGAATTGATCAGCACCACTACGCCCGCCCGCGCGTCAGGAGCAATTAGCATCATCGCGCTGGCTCCTTGCTGCGACCCGCCGTGACCGACATCTTTTACACCGTCCGTAGCTCCCAATTGCCATCCAAGCCCATAGGCCATCCTTCCAAGTCCGTCCGATGGCATTTGCGCGTTCCACATGGCGTCTCGTGTGGTGCTTTTGACCAGTTGATTGTTGAGAATCGCTACCTCAAATCGCGCCATGTCGGGTGCGGAAGAGAGCCAGCCCCCACCGGGGACTTTGTAGCTGGAATCCAAAAACTCTGCGTTGACTACGGCGCCAGCTTTATCTTTTGAATAAAACCGGGTACGAAGCGGGATGACGGCGAAGCGATCGTCCGGACGCGTTTGCAGCATACCTGCGGGGACCAGAATATCTTCGCGAACTGCGTCGGCGTACTTCTTGCCGGATGTTCCTTCGATCGCGCATCCGACGAGCGTGTAGCCTTGCGTGGAGTAGTTAAAGTGTGTGCCAGGCTGCGCCAGCAACGGATCGTTCGCAAAAAACTTCAGCCCGCCTTCGATTCCATTGTCGAAGTGATGTACGTTGCCCACCTCGGGGTCGTTCTCGGATTCGGAGTAGGGAGTTTCAGGCACGTTGTAGTAGCGGATTCCGCCGAGATGTCCCAAAAGCTCGCGAGTGGTGATAGGCCATTGCTTCTGTGGGAATTGCGGACAGTATTTCTGCACCGGGGAATCGAGATCCAGCTTGCCACGCTCCAAAAGCACCATGGCGGCAGTGGCCGTGATCGATTTCGAGATCGACCCGATACGGTACAACGTTTGTGATGTTGCAGGAACGGAGCTTTCGAGATCGGCCATGCCGAATCCCCCTGACCACACGAATTCTCCATTCTGTACAACAGCAACAGAGAGGCCCGGCGCTTTACTAGCTTCCATGAAGTTCGAAACGGCAATTTCAATCTCCGATTGACTCTCGGCTGAAAGCTTCCCGTTCTGAGCTACTGCACAACCCGAGGCCAAGAGGAACGCGAAAAGCCGCACAAAGGTTATCGCAATCTCCTGACGTCGTTGGTGACAAATTCGCCCGCCACCGCGATGCGGTTTCTGATTCATATCTCACTCCAACCGGGACAAGTGGGCGGCACACAACGATCCCAATGGTAACTCGAAGAGGGTGCAACTTATGTTTCCGATGCCGTGGCGCTGCTGCTGCTGGTCCTCGTCATTGACGTTGTCTGTCGAGAGTCTCGCTGAGCCCGCTGCGATGGGTCCGAAACTCCAAGTGGGGTGTCCCTGAAGTTTTCCGTCCAGAAGATGATCCAGTTGGCCTTCGAGCTTCCTGGGTTGGGGTTGCAGAAACGGCCAACGTGCACGGCCGGAACGGGTGGTCTTCTGCGAGCTTTCGCAAGCCTTCGGCGATGCCGAAGCGAGCGAAGTAATCGCGCTGAGCAGGTTGTCGCGTGCGTCTCAAACGACATGACAGCAAGCGGAGCGATGCATACTGCGTTCGAAGCAGGGTTAAAGGTTCCGGAAGATCTTTCGGTCATCGGCTTTGATGACATACACTTTGCACAATCTTATCGAGGGAAAATCATCCCGCCGTAGCGTACAGCCCGCAGTGGCCACTGAGCTCGTCGTGCGGCGGTCCACGTCCATACCTCGGGAGAGCTTGTCCGACTTGAAGGAACGATCTTCCGATACGGCAAGCAAAAGAGCAAGATGAGTTGACCTCTGGATCATGCGAGCCGTAAGTTGGTGTGGACGAGAAAACTGTTACTCAAAGGCCGCCGGAATCCAACGGAGCTGGTGCGGTGTGTCAGATTCCGTTTTCGCGCTACTTCTTTCATCCAGGACCCCAGGTGAACCCGTTCAGAAAAGATTCGGAACCGACATCAAACGCCGGCGGCGTTGCCAGGCGAGACATCCTCAAGGGTCTGGCGGTTCTGGCCATGACACCTATCGTTTCGCAGGCGGTTGCGGAAGCACAGGATGCACGTCCGGCTCAGGGGACCTCGCCTCTCGCAGTTGCCGCAGGCAAACGTGATCAATCCTTCGATGAAGGATGGCGTTTTTTACGGGGTGATGCGCCGGGAGCGGAAGCTCCCGGATTTAACGACAGCAGCTGGCGTGTTCTGGACCTGCCGCATGATTGGAGCGTCGAGGACCTGCCCTCGCTGGGCTACACGGAAAATGGCGCCGGGGCCCTGTGGGGTATGACCGTCGCGGCAACCCGCACCGGCCCTTTCGATACAGAACTAAGTCAGGGCGGCCGTGACACGGGCTGGTTCGTAGGGGGAACCGGTTGGTATCGCCGCAGCTTTTCGGCGTCGGCGGTTCCGGTAGATGGACAGGTGGAGATCACCTTCGATGGCGTGTACCGCAACAGCGATGTCTGGCTGAACGGCGAGCTCCTTGGGACGCATCCTTATGGTTACACTACCTTCTCGTATGATCTGACGCCGCACCTTCGCAGGACCGGCGAGAACCTACTTGCGGTGCGAGTGCGTAACGAAGGCAAGAACAGCCGTTGGTATTCGGGGTCGGGTATCTACAGGCACGTGTGGCTGGATACGACAGGCAAAATCCGCATACCGAAGTGGGGCGTCTCCGTCACCACGCCGGATGTCAGCAAGGCCAGCGCGACGGTGAAGGTCGCGGTGAAGGTTGAGAACAGGACCGGCTCGGCCCAGGACGTGACCGTGCGGCTGCATCTGTTTGATGGAAACAATGCCAGCGCCGGAACGCAAGAGTTGAAGCAGTCCATTCCCGCAACAGGTTTCACCGAAGTGGAACAAAGCATCACGCTTCCGAACCCGAAACTATGGGGAACCGCCACGCCGCAGATGTACCGCTTGGAAGCTGAGCTGATAGCGGGTGCAATTGCTGTGGATCGGATGTCCACCCCCTTCGGAATCCGAAAGGTCGAGATCGACGCACAAAATGGTTTGCGGATCAACGGCGAAGTCACCAAGTTGCGGGGTGGCTGCATGCACCACGACAACGGAATCCTGGGCGCATGTGCCTACGACCGGTCAGAGGAGCGCCGCATTGAGTTGATGAAGGCTCACGGCTTCAACGCCATCCGTACGAGTCACAATCCGCCCTCGCCCATGTTTCTTGCAAGCTGCGACAGGCTTGGCATGCTGGTGGTAGATGAGGCGTTCGACCAGTGGGAAGTGCAGAAGAATCCCGAGGACTACCATCTGGTATTTGCAGAGTGGTGGCAGCGGGACCTCGCCTCGATGATTCTGCGAGATCGAAACCATCCCTCGGTCATTTTGTGGAGCATTGGTAACGAGATAGCTGAACGGGCCCAACCGCGTGGTGTAGAAATTGCGAAGAACTTACAGGAATACGCACACAAGCTCGACCCGACTCGTCTTGTGACAGCTGCGATCAACAGCGCTCGCGGAGGCGGAGAGCAGCTTGATCCAGCGTTCCTGCACCTTGATGTCGGCGGCTATAACTACATGATCACGAATTACGAAACAGACCATGTGCGGCATCCGGATCGGATCATCCTTGGGACCGAATCTTTCCCCCGCCAGGCGTACGCGACCTGGGAGCCGGTGGAACGGTTGCCTTATGTAATCGGCGATTTCACATGGACGGGTATGGATTACCTTGGCGAGTCCTCGCTTGGCAATGCACAATTGGGGGCCGCGCCCAGTGGGGGTGGCCCGGGTGCTCCGGGCGCGCCAGCTGCTCCAGGAGGTGGATTCGGCTACGGCAACATCTATCTTTCATTTCCGTGGTTCAACTCCTACTGCGGCGATATCGACTTGATTGGCGAAACGAAGCCGCAAGGCTACTACCGCCGCGTAGTGTGGGGAACCAGCAAGTTGGAGATGGTTGTGCAGCGACCACTTCCGGTCGGCAGAACAGAGGTCATCAGCGGCTGGGGCTGGTCAGACGAGTTGCGCAGCTGGACCTGGCCTGGTTACGAAGGCCGGACTGTGGCTGTACGCGTGGCTTCCACTGGAGATCAGGTGCGCCTGCTGCTCAACGGCAAGGAAGTTGGAACGAAGCCAGTGTCCCGCGCGACGGAGTACAAGGCTGAATTCCAGGTTCCATACGCAGCCGGTGAACTCAAGGCCATCGCCATGCAGGGTGGGCAGCCTATCGCGGAACAGAGCCTGACAACCGCGGGAAAGCCGACAAAGATCCGCCTCGTTGCCGATCGGTCGAGCGTTGGGCGCGACCGCAACGATTTGTCCTACGTGAAAGCAGAAATCGTAGACGACAAAGGGAACCTGGTTCCTGATGCGGTTGCTCCGGTTAGCTTTATGGTGAGTGGGGCAGGCGATCTGGCTGCTGCCGGAAGTGCGAATCCGAAGGATGTTGCGAGCTTCCGGTCTAAGAGACCGAACACGTATCACGGCCGCTGCCTGGCAATTGTTCAGCCACGAGGGAAAGCAGGAAAAGTCACTGTCAGAGCGCAGGCACCCGGGCTCGAGTCTGGCATCATTCAGTTGGATGTGACTTAGGAAAGGAAGCGGCATGTGCGATGGACGCGCATGCCGCACCTTTCATGATGTTTTTCTAACCACAGATTCCGAGGTTCTCTTTCACGATGCCAACTTCTATCGCTCGACGTCAGATCGAAAGCAGGAGCAAGTCCGTGTGGTCAACCAGGAATCTCACTCTCATTATCTGGCTTGGTTTCGCTCCGCAAGTTGCCCTGCCTCAGTCGCAGCACGCTGCCGGAGAGTTGAGGCTCACCTCGACCTGCGGAGAGTTGCGCCTCACCGCACAAGCTGGAAACGCAATCCGGGTGCGCTGCGGAAATCCAGCCACTACCCAACTGCCGGAGCTTCTCTTTACGACTCCTGCCGCCAGCGTTACTGCTTCCGTGGGCTCCGACGCTCGGTCATCCTGGCTGCGGTCATCTCAGATCAAGGCTGTCGTCGACAAGCGTTCGGGCGATATCCAATTCTTCGACGCTAAAGGGAAGCTCCTCACCCAGGAGCTACCAGGCAGCCGTCAACTCACCCATCCCAGTGGCTCCGAAGCACCAGTTGCGATCGCCGAGGTCCAATTTCCCCTCCAGCCCGGAGAGCATCTCTACGGATCGGGGCAATTTCAGGACGGATATCTCGATATTGCTCGGCTGCCGCGGAAACTCGTCCAGCTCAATACGCAGATATCGATTCCATTCCTCTTGTCGAGCAATGGATATGGAATCCTTTGGCACAACTACGGGATGACGCAGTTGAATCCTCCCGGCAATCACCTCGTTCTCACTGAAGCGGCCGCGGGAGCCAGCCAGTCCGTGGATGTTACCACCAGCGCGGGCACGCAGCGGCAGGTGCGCAGAGCCAAGCAGTTTACCGGTGATCTTGAGATACCCACCGACGGGGACTACGGGATCGTGCTGGACTCCGGCCGCACCATGACCGACCGATACCACTTGAAGATCGATGGGAAGACAATCTTCGAGCTTACGAACCAGTGGCTCCCCGGATCGACCAGCGGCATCGCACACCTCGCCGCCGGAACTCACCATGTGACGGTCGAAGCCAATGCGGACGATCACCCCTCTGTGGATTGGGGCTTGGCGGAAAACAAGACCGTCCTCATATCTCCCGACGCGCGCGAGGTGGACTATACCGTCTTTGCGGGAAACGCCGATCAAGTCATTGGTTCGTATCGACAGCTCACCGGGGAGGCGCCAATGTTTCCCGAATGGGCGTTTGGCTTTATCCAATGCCGCGAACGCTATCACTCGTCCAACGAAATCATAGACACCATCCAGCAGTTCCGCAAAGACGACATTCCGCTCGATCTGATCGTCCAGGATTGGCAATACTGGGGCAAATATGGATGGAATGCGATGCGCTTCGACGAAGCGAACTATCCCGACCCTGCCGCGTTGGTGAAGCAGGTGCATGATCTCAATGCCCGGCTGATGGTCTCCGTCTGGTCGCGTTTCGATCCAGCTTCCGAGGTGGGCAAGCAATTCACCGAGAAGAATTACTACATCCCGGGAACCACCTGGGTGGACTTCTTCAATCCAGCGGCCAGAAAACTGTACTGGCAGAATTTCTCCAGCAGAATGCTGTCGCTCGGAATCGACGCTTGGTGGCTGGACGCAACCGAGCCCGAAAATGACGACCTCCATAACCGCACTGTCTACGTCGGTTCAGGCGATGAGTACCGGTTGGTGTATCCGCTCTATGTGACCGGGACGGTCTACGAGGGTTCGCGCAAGGACGCGCCGGATAAACGCGTGATGATTCTCTCCCGCAGCGCATTCCTCGGGGAGCAGCGCTATTCCGTATCGACCTGGTCGGGAGACATCGGAAATGATTGGGACACGCTTCGTCGTCAGGTGACGGCAGGTCTCGACTATGCCGCCTCCGGAATGCCTTACTGGACCACGGACACTGGGGGCTTCTTTCGGCATGGGCGAAGTCAGTACACCGATCCGGCCTACCACGAGCGCTTCGTCCGCTGGTTGGAATTCTCTACTTTCTCACCCTTGATGCGCGTGCATGGCTACCAGACCAACACCGAGCCATGGAACTACGGTCCGGAGATGGTCGAGCAGGAGAAAGGCCTCATTGACCTGCGATATCAACTCCTGCCCTATATCTACTCGCAAGCTGCGAATGTCACCTCTTCCGGCGGCACCATCATGCGTCCCCTGGTCATGGATTTCGCGGACGATCCGCGCGCCTTGGACCAGAAGTATGAGTACATGTTCGGGCCGGCATTTCTGGTCGCTCCCGTTCTCGACCCCGGTGTCACCCAGGCCCATGTCTACGCGCCGCAGTCTAAGGGGGGCTGGTTCAACTGGTGGACCGGCCAGCCCGTTGCATCAGGAGCCGAGGCAACGCTGGACGCGCCCATTGGCAAGATTCCTTTGCTGGTTCGTGCAGGCAGCATTGTCCCGTTTGCCCCTGTTCAACAATATGTGGGCGAAAAACAGGATTCGCCTCTTGAACTTCGAATCTATCCCGGCGCGGACGGACAGTTCACCCTATACGACGACGATGGACTGACCTATCGCTACGAGCAGGGGCAGCGCTCCAAAGTCGGCATCGCTTGGAATGAGAAGACAGGGACACTCACCCTTGGCGCTCGGCAAGGAACATATCAGAATATGCCCTCACAACAGCAACTGCACGTCCGCCTCTTGCGCGGTCAGCAATGGTCAGAAAAGGACGTTACCTACACCGGGCGCGCACTGAGCGTCCGCTTCGAAAAGTAGAATCTGCATCCGTCTCTGAAATACGTATTCCACATCTGCATCGGGTTCTTGATGCGTTTGTGTTTCAGTTTGAAGGAACGCCGGTTGTAGATATTCGCGCCTATATATTTCGGATTCGTTAGTACCTGGTGGACTGTCGCACGTGTCCAAGGGCGACCGTGTTCTCCCAAAACGCCGCGCCCATTAAGCCTCTCCATGATCTCGTGTTCCGTCTTGCCTTGAACGACAAACTGATCGTAAATTTGCAGAACAGTCTCAACTTCTAACTCTGGCCCAGGAACCAGGATGACTCGATCAGTCTGCAAGCTCTTTCGCTCGCCTCGGCCCAAAAGGCTCTTTGGATTCCGGTCCCGGTCGATCAACTGCCGTCGCAGTCCGTATCCAGCCGGTCCCCCTTGTCGGAACCCCAGTTCAATAAGGCGGCATTGCCCCGAAAATACCTTTACCGATAGCTCCCGGCTGTATTCGGCGGCCATCGATCGTTTCAGCGTCTTGAGGACGGAAGACGACATGCTACCGTCGTTCTCGAATTGTTCCGCGCAATAGTGCACGCGAATACCCGCCCTCTTGAGCACGTATTCGTAATAGGCGCTTTCATCCACGTCCTGAAAGCGTCCCCACCGGCTAACGTCGTAGACAAGCAGAGCGGAGAAATCCGTTCGCTTGCTTTCCACGTCCGACATCAGTTTATTGAGGCCCTCGCGGCCGGCGATGTTCAATCCACTCCGTCCGTGATCCGAGTACTCATGAACAATTTCCATATTGTGCGAGGCAGCGTATTGACAGATCACGTCCAGTTGATTTTCTGGGGAATACTGTTGGTGTTCCGTGGACATGCGCACGTATTGCGCGGCGCGTATGGGAAGAGGCGTGTTTGTGGACGTAGTAGACGTCTTCTCCATTCGTATGCCACCGGCCCTTGCGGAATAGAAAATCCACCATGACGTTCGACATCTGGTGAAACCTCAAATGACTCCATATGACTAGTGGCGAAGTGACGTTCTTTTCGCGACAAGATCAGCAAAATTTATCTGTGGACAATGACGCCGATATTGATAGCGACCGAAGTGCCCGCAATGATGCGTTTGTTCTGGCTGCGAAAGAATTAGTACGAAGCCAAACCTGACATCTTCAATAAAATCGTGATTTTCGACCTTGATTGTAAAATCAATGTTTTTTCGACCGAAAAAATGGGTTTTCGACCTAAAGCCCTGTATATTGGATTTCGACCAAGATGGCAGATTATTGGATGTTTTCGACCGCAAAGAGGAGTTTTCGACCGTGGCCGTTAAAAATAAACCCCATAATAGTGATTACGTCGGGACTTTGACTTTCCAGGAGAAGACGGTGCCGGCGGATACAAGGCTGGCCGGCTGGGCGGCTCTCGTTCAGACATTCGGCATCCTGGCCCCAGTCCGCCGACCGAGCGCCGTATCCGGACAGCACGTCAAGGCGAGCCGCCGGGAGGAGAGGGGCTGGAACGTCTTCGACAAGCGGTACTGGCCCGGCGAGTCCTTTGGCGACCAGTTGGGATTCGCGCTGCGCCATGAAGACCTCGACCTGCTCGTCCTGAAACGGCTCTTCGAAGCCGTTCCGCGGGATACCGTCACTGCATTCGTACGCAGCGCCCCGACCGGCGCAACCAACCGGCGTGCCTGGTTTCTCTACGAATTCCTCACTGGCCGGACGCTCGACATTCCGGATGCGGAGGCGAGTTTCACGGATCTGTTGGACGACCGCCTTTATTTCACAGCGGCGCCACGGCTTTCCCGTCGCCACAAGGTACGCGATAACCTGCTCGGCACGGCGGCTTTCTGCCCGGTCATTCGCAAGACGCCGGCGCTCATAGAATTCGGCGTGCGCACGCTCGGAACCAAGGCCAACGAAGTCATAGGACGCACCCGCGCGAATGTGGTTGCGCGCGCTGCCAGTTTCCTTTTGCTGGCGGACAGCCGCGCCAGCTTCGAAATCGAAGGCGAAAAGCCCCCGCGCGGACGGCTGGAGCGATGGAGCCGCGCGGTGCTGCAGGCCGGAAAGAACCCGCTGACGCTTGACGAAATCGTGCGCCTGCATACCGTGCTGATCGAGGACACGCGCTTCACGAGTGCCGGCCTGCGGCCAGACGGCATTTTCCTGGGCGAGCGAGATCATGAGGGTGATCCGCTGCCGGAATTCATCGGAACGCGTCCCGAGGATCTGCAGCCATTGATGCAGGGTATGATCGCTGCGAACGAGCGCATGCGCGAGGGAGAGCTCGACTCCGTGCTCCAGGCGGCGGCGACGGCGTTCGGTTTCGTCTACATCCATCCGTTCCAGGACGGCAACGGGCGTCTCCACCGCTGCCTGATCCATCACGTTCTGGCGGAGAGAAAATTCACACCGCCCGGCATGGTGTTCCCGGTCTCCCCGGTCATGCTCGACCGGATCGACACCTACCGCGACACGCTGCGCGCGCATTCGGGTCCCCTGATGAACTTCATCGAATGGCGGCCGACGCCCGAGAGAAATGTTGAGGTCCTGAACGATACGGCCGACCTGTACCGATATTTCGACTGCACCGAGGCGGCGGAATTTCTTTATGCCTGCGTTGCCCGCGCCATCGATAAGGACCTGCCCCAGGAAATCGACTTCCTGCGTCGCAATGACGAGGCGATGCGCCGCGTCATGAACATGGTCGAGATGCCGGACAGAATGGCGGAAAATCTGGTCAGATTCATCCGCCTCAACGAAGGCAAGCTAGGCCACAAGCGGCGCGAAGGCGAATTTGAGAAGTTGACAGACGATGAAGTGGCATCCGTCGAGACCATCGTCCGCGAAGCCTTCGAAGGCTTCGAAGGATAGGAGAACGCACCGATGCTGTACGGAGCGTCGGGGACGGTGGACGGGTTACGACGTCCCCTTCGTGAGGCAAGACACATGTCGAACATGAACAGTGAACGCCTCGAGAATTTGATACCCGTTGCAAGTTCCTGATGGTAGAAGGTCCTTACAGAATCATGACGGAGTGATTCATATCAAAGCGGCACTTTCTCCGGAGTCTTTCAGACAGCGTTCTGGAATTACGCTCACATGATTTTCATTAAGTTCCTTGGTCGGGAATTTGGTTGGCGCCAAATCAGACTCCAGATGCGGCTTTCTCCTTCGCGTGGCTTGCCGGAGAGATTTTGTAGACACCCGTTTGCAAAATTCTGCTGACTTTGCATCCCGCTTTCCCGGCCGTTCGACATCATCGGGGATAGAGAGATCTTTTACCCGACCATTGCCTTGCAAAAGAAAAATGGGAAAACCTTTCGTTACGTCCATTGCTAACGAAAGCTTTGCTCCGCCCGATTCCCGGGCCAATAAGCTCGAACTACAACTTTAAGTTCCACAAATGAAAGTTTTTCTGATGGCCAGGTGGGGGCATAGCCTAAACTGATTCCCAACATCGATCACGCTGCAATACGATCAAACGCATCGGCGTAACAGGATTTAGGTCTATAACTTAGCGATTGAACCTGTTTCACTTTACTGCCTTTTGATGATGACTGGTAAAAACAGAGCACACCAACACCTCCCAGAGGCCCTCGAGTTACCCTTACACCCTCTGATCCGCGGCAAATGGCGGCTACCCATCCTCTCGTGTTTGGCCAAAGGCCCTTTACGTCTGAGTGAGTTGCGAAAAGCGCTTCCAGACGCATCAAAGAAGGTCCTGGTTGAAAATCTTCATGATCTCGAACGGCTTGGCGTCATCGAGCGTGTTGATTTAAGTACGCGCGTAAGACGCGTCGAATACGCTCTCTCAGAGATATCTCGCGATAAAGTGATGCGACTGTTAGCCGCCCTCCAAGGTCTACAGATCGATGGCAGTGTCGACGCGGGGACTTGAACCGTCCAACAAACCATGGCATATGCATCAGACTGTGCCGTATCGATCCTTCATGTCTGGCGGGAGCAATAATTCGATGCGCTGCTTCCGACAGCGATCACTCTGGCAGAAGCTTGCTCGAGAAGAAGTGCTAGGGCTGACCCGCCACAGGCAGCCCTTTGCCCACGGTTAAGAATTTGGTGCCAATTTGGTGCCAAATCTAGCCCGGAATACCGGTTTATACCTACTTTACCGGCTTATAACCTCTTTAGGATGTGCAGCCGACCGATTCGTCGCCACCTTCACACGGTGGAAGTCGTAGGTTCGAATCCTGCTGTGCCCACCATAAAATCAACAACTTAGGCGGCGAAGGTGGCTCCTCTGGGGACATCGAAGGGGCCAGTAAGGGACATTAGGCGCTGGCAGCTTCAAACGCTCTGCGATACGGCTCTGGGCTGTGCGCCTGTCTTCCGGTATTGCTTGAGCGTAAAGCCCCATCGTCACGGTTGGAGTTGAGTGCCGCAACGTCTCCTGAGTCGTTTTGACGTTCTCACCTTGAGCGACTAGGAGTGTGGCAACTGTTCTCCTGAAGGTATGCCATCCGACGACCTTGCTGATACCAACGGCAAGGGCAGCGGGACGAATCACCTTCGTGAGTACAGTGCTCGGCCAGTATGGGGTCGTCCCGGCGTGGAACGGAGACACGAAGACGAAGTGGTGAAGCTCTGAGAACTTCGTCTGTGATCTCCATGTGCTTAGGACGCTGGCGAGTGCTGCCTCCATTGGAACGGGTCGCTTAGAGCCTCTTGTCTTGGGCTCGGCGGCGACTCCATCGACATAGGAGCGACGGATGTGGATTAGTCCGGAGTCGAAGTCGATGTCATGCCACTGAAGTCCGACAAGCTCTCCGCGTCGGAGTCCGGTGGTTGCTGCTAGGACTGCCATTGCGCGAGCATGGCCGGGAAGCTCGGCTAAGAGTGCAGCGGCTTCAACGTCAGTCAGAACGTCAGGCTCGTTCTGTGGCTTGGCACTCTGCCTCACGCTGCGAATGGGATTGATGTCAACCCATCTGTAGCGCATGGCGTGTTGATACAGGGCTGAGAAGACGGCCTTCGTCTTTGCCTTTGTACCGTCAGCCATGGGCAGAGATTTCAACCACTCCTCTACGCGAGTCGGAACGATGCTGCCGATGCGCTCACTGCCCCATCTGGGGATGATGTAGGTGTTGAGGTGTTGGTTGTAGACGCTGACGGTCTTCACTCGCTTGTCTGTGCCCTCTCCTAGCTCTCTGGCGATGTAATGCGTGGCGAGTTCGGAGACGGTCATAGACGATGTGGTGACGACTTCAGTGTTGATGTCGAGTCGTAAAGCTTCTACTGCTCGACGTGCTGCGGTCTCCGTCAGATACTCCTTCTTCGTACCGATGATGCGCTTGCGCTTGACGACGTTCCCGGCGTGGTCTTTTTCACGCCAGCGGTAAATCCATACTGCGCCTGTCTTGCGGGGTTCGGATTTCAAAGAGCCTGACTGCCAGCGTTCGCGCCTGTGTGTGAGTTGAATCATGCTGCCTCTCTTTCTGGTTGAGGCGGCACGACCGACTCGGTGAGCATAGCAGACGAGCGGAGCCAGTCGAAGACTTCATTCTCGATGAAGACGACGCGGCTATCAAGCTCGATATGAACGAGTGGTTCAAGGCCACAGCTGAAAACTACTTCTCGTGCGTCAGCAAGACCGGCATTCTTGAAGCGTTGAAAGAACATCTACCTTGCCCCACCCCGGAAGAGGATGCCTGCACCGATGCGGAGCTGGTTCTGGTTGTCTCCCTGCAGATTGCGCAGCGAGGAGTAGTTATAGTCGGCCTTCAAGGCGCGTATCCAGACGTGTCTTGAGACGGCTATATCCAGTCCGCCGCCGACGGCCATGGCGTACGAGGTGTCATAGCTGGTGGGCAGCTTGCCCACGGGTGCCGGGAAGTAGCTGTCGAAGCCATGCACTCCACCGAACAGCACCTGTGCAAAGGGCTGGAAGCGCGTGTGAGTCGGCCAACGCATGCGAACTCCGCCCATCCCGGAGACGAGGCTGAGGCCTGCATTGAAGTTTGGAATATTACCCGTATGGTGGCCCGCTACTTCGGCTACGACCGAAAAGTTCTTCCATACCGGATAGGAAATCTCGCCGGTTCCGCCGGACATCCAAAAACATCCGCATCCACCGACCGGAGCGTTGGCGCGCAGTTCGCTGAAGGTGGCTGACGCATCGAGAGTGTTGGCTGGCTTCTGCTGCGCCAACGCTGCCGAGGTGAGCGATAGCAGCAATACGTTGGCGAAGATTCGCATGCGTCGGTTCATCGCTCCTCCTATTCGACAGTCAGGGTTACGGTTGTGCTGCGAGCCGCGCTTCCGCTTGTGCCGGTCACGGTGATGGTGTAGGTCTGTTCGGTCTGCGAGAAGTAACCGCCCTCGCCGCATCCAGAGACAGCGCCAAAGGAGACCAGCGCCACGAGTATCCACAACAGCAGCCGCTGCGGGTTTTTGCGATGTCGCTTGAGCCAGGCAAACGGCAACAGCAGCAGAGCGAAGGCAATCGGTCCCACGTTGCGGCTGCGCGAGGCCATGTGGCTCTGTGGAGGAATGCTGACGGTAAACGTCGTATTCGCTCCTGCTGCTCCTGGGGTTACCGCTGCGGGAGAGAAGGTGTAGGTCGCGCCCGCCGGTAGGTTCGACGCGGTCATTGCCACCGGGCTTGTGAACGGCCCGTTCACCGAGCTTACGACGATGGTATAGGCTGCAGACGCTCCCGGCGGAATCAGCTGACGTCCAGTACTCGTAGCCACCGCGAAGTCCGGTGGCGGCGGAGTAACCACCACAGTGATCGGCGGAGAGGTGGATGGCGGGAAATTCGCGTCGCCGCTGAAGACTGCTGTGATGGTTTGCGTTCCCGGGGCAAGCGACGTGGTCACCAGGGTCACAGGTACGCCTGAGCCTGTCGCGGCAATGCCTGTTGGGATCGTCACCGTGCCAATCGGCGTTGTGCCTTCGAAGAAGGTCACAGTCCCAGTCGCCCCCTGTGGCACCGTCGCGGTCAGCGTCACCGGGTTGCCTTCCCCTACCGGGCCTGGCAGCGGCGTCACAATTACGACCTCGACCAGCAGGGTTCCGTTCACGAAGGCGAAGCCATAGTTCATTGCAGAAAGTGAGCCCTGCGTCACGGTGATCGAATAGGCACCAGCCGGAGAAGCCGTCGTTGCCGTCGTCGATACCGCCACCATCCCCGAGAGTACGGCAGACGTATCGCCGTTGACGAAGCCGGTGATCGTAGTCGTCAATAGCGGATTCAGCAGACCAACCAGTCGCTTTGCATCATTCGCGGTGACCGTGAGTATCGCCTTGCTGACGGTAAGGGTGCCATTCACAATGTGGACGGTATAGTCTGCAAGCGTCGGTCCCGTAGCGGATGGGATGATAGGGTAAGTACCCACCGGAGAGCTCGCGGTTGCAATAGTGGATGCGGAGAAAGTGAAGGTGTCACCACGAACAGCGCCAGTGATCGTCCCTGTAAAAGCTGGATTAGCCGCCCCAAAAGTCCGGGAGAAATTATTCGCAGTCACGGTCAGCTGCGCGGGCGTTACCGTCAGCGCAAAGTTGACTGCCAAGCTAACTCCGGCTGTGGTCGCAGTCGCTAACAAATCTCCAATATGGGTGCCGGTTGCTATTACGCTGGCTTGTCCACTGCTGTTTGTCGTTACCGTTCCGCTCGGAGAGAAACTTAGATTTGCTCCGGTAAAGGTTACCGTGGCGCCTGCCATAGGTGTGCCATCGGGTTGCGTGACGACCACGGTAAGAGGTTGTGCGAAGGCGCTTCCATAGACGACCGTCTGATCATTTCCGCCAACCAGTTCAATGGTGGGGTTCAAAGAACTAACGATTGTTACTGTAAGAGGACTGCTCGTGCTCGCACCGTAGTTTGGGTCTCCAGAATACGCTGCGCTGATGGTATGGTCTCCCAGGCTCAGTGAACTAGTCGGGAAGGTCGCGAACCCATTACTGTCTATGCCTGAGACCCCTAAAACGGTTGTTCCTTCATAGAAAGTCACCGTTCCGGTCCGACCGGGCCCGCCGGTGGGCGTAGGAGGATTTATCTGTGCGGTTAGGATGATCGGCTGACCCTGCACCTGCGGGTTCACATCCGTTGTCAGCGTAGTTGTCGTTGACACTGGAACGACGAGGAAGAGATACGCTGTCAGATTGCCTATCTCCGGCGAGTTGCCATTGCCGTTCGCGTTGCTGTTATTGCCGCCTTCGTTGCCGTAGGTCGCGTAGACGTACAGCGTATGCAATCCAATCTGTTGCAGGCCCAGGGTAATGTTGAAGCTGCCCGGATTCGCGACGCTCCCATTTGTTTTCGCATCGGCACTCAACCGGGTCCCGCCGTCCACTTGGTAGTAAACAGCAGTTGGAGGTGGGTTAGTTGCCGAGGGATTGATGTTGCTAAAGGTGCTGTTCACATCCACAGTGAAGCTTGGTGCACGATTGGCCGTCTGAAAGACATTGGTCGTCGATATCGTCAGTTCATCGGACACCCCGACGATAGTTGTGGTCAGTGGCACCGTTTGGTGTCCGTCCACGTCGATCACCGCTACGCTACCGGAGCTTGATGGACTAGGTGACAGATTGGTGTAGATCCTGTTGACCGCAGGGTATAACAACACGTCCTGGGGGCACGATCCGTTAGCAGCGTTAGAACAATTAGTGGCTAGTGGTGTTCCTAAAATTGGTATCGTGCTCGTGACAGTATTGCTTGCCCCGTCGATCACCATCATATTTCGGCTGTTGAAGTTGCTGACATAGACATTAGTAGTGATCGGGTTTACCGCGATGCCCCAGGGAAAACTTCCAAAACTCGACGTGTCTATCTGGGTTGGGTTGTTGGTCGCTCCATCGAGTACGGTTACACTTCCGCCTTGGGGAAAGGGCAGACCGGAGTTTGAGTTGGAGACATAGATCTTATTTGTCTCCCGGTTTATTGCTATCAACCGGGGGAAGATCCCGGCGGTCGGGGTGGCAATGACACTGTCGGTCGTTCCGTCGATCACTGAAATTGTGCCGGGAGTGCTGGTGTTGTTAAAGGTAGTATTGGCGACATAGATCCTGTTCGTCAGTGTATTCACTGCGATCCCGGTTGGGCCGGTTCCTACCGCTACAGTGCTCGTAACGGAGTTCGTCGCTTCATTGATCACTGAAACAGTGTTGTCGGCGTTATTAGGAACGTAGACTTTGCTGGTTGCAGCGTTCACCGCAACGCCAGAGGGTGAGGAACCCACCGTCACTGTGGCAGTAACGGTCTCGGTTGTTTCATCGATCACCGAAACGGTGTTGCCGGGAGTTACTGGAGAGAGTGAGATGAAAGGATGGGCGACATAGACCTTCTTTGTCACCGGGTCTGCTGCCACCGCTTGAGGATGAGGTCCTACAGTCAACGTGTTTATGACGGTATCGTTCGCTGAGTCGATCACAGAAAGAGTGCCATCTCCAAAATTGGTGATGTATACCCTGTTCGTCACGGGATCCACCGCTGCCAAAACGGGCTGCGTACCGACATTCACCGTCGCAGTGGCGCTGTTCGTCGCTACGTCGATCACTGTCACTGTGTTGCTGTCAGCGTTGGGGGCATAAATCTTGTTGGTCGTTGGGTTCACCACGACAGTTTGAGGGGAGTTTCCCGTAGACACCGGAGACGTCGAGGTCTGCGCGTTGATCGCTCCGTCAATCACGGTTACGGAGCCGGGAATGGACGTGTAGACCTTGTTTGTTACCGGGTTCACCGCCACTACCAGGGTGTTCGCTCCGTTTCCCACTGCGGGTACTGTAGTTGTGGTGTTGGTTGCGCCATCAATTACCGTCACGGAGCTATCGGTTGGATTGGTGCCACCGGTAAACGTAAAATTGGCGACGTAAATCTTGTTGGTAACTGGGTTTACCGCCAGTGTATAGGGAAAGACTCCCCCCATTGTCAGCGAGTTCGTAACAGAGTCAGTCGCTCCATCAATCACCGTGAGAATGTTTGATGGGCTACCGGCAAAGTTGATGACATAGATCTTGTTGGTCACCGGATTAACAGCCACCATTGAGGGGACGCTACCGACAGGCACCGTGGATGTTTCGATGGTGTTGTCCGCGCCGCGGATCACCGTCATGTTGCCGTCGCTCCGTATGACGTAAATCTTGTTGGTCACTGGGTTGACCGCTACGCCAACGGGACCGCTCCCTACAGTCACGGTGGCAATATTGTTAGTCGCGCCGTCGATCACTGACACGGTGGAACTGGCGCTGTTGGCGATGTAGATCTTGTTGGTCACCGAGTTGATCGCCACCGCATAAGGGTTGGACCCCACAGACAGGTTTTCATCGACGGCGTTGGTCGCCCCGTCGATCACCGTCACGCTGGCGCCGCCATTGTTGACGACATAAATCTTGTTCGTCAACGGGTTCACCGCCACCGCAGTGGGACTAACTCCAACGGGCAGGGTGGTCGTGACCGTATCGCTTGTCCCGTCAATTACGATCACGGTGCCAGCGGGTTGGTCGGTGACGTAGATCTTGTTGGTCACCGGGTTGACCGCCGCCCAACTAGGGTTGGTTCCCGCAGTCACCGCCTTTGTCGTGTTTGTCGCACCGTCGATGACGTTTACTGCGCCGAGAAGGCCTCTGCTAGGGACATAAACCTTGTTGGTAATCGGGTTTACCGCCAGCGAGAGCCCTCCGCCCGTAGTAGGTACATTGATCTGGGCTCTTAGGAACGTCGCAGCAGCGAGCACACTTAACAATAAGATAGGCCTATTGAGAACAGAGCGGCTGCGAATGATGAGGGATGGCACCATAGGGAGACCTCCTCAGCGCATTTGTCTGGGAAAAAGCCGCCAGGTCAAGCGAGGGGCGTATATCTCTAGTCATTTCTGTTCCGGTTGAGAGCCGGAACTGCAGAGATACACCGTCGAGAAAGATCAAGGGGCCGGGCCGCGCCGCAGCGGTGATTTCACACTGCAACCGATGCTCGGAACTCTACCCCAATAACGGGAACTTGTCACGCACCGGTTTCCGAATTCGAGCTTGGCTCAAATTTGTATCGGCACGTCAGCAGATGGAAAGTCAGGAGCGTCCTTGGGGGACGCTCCCGCTTGCGAGAGCGGGGTTGCGTGAGTCCGTCTGAGCGTATGCCAACCGACCCAGGGAGTCCCGATCTGCTTGCCCGCCGGTTTGAGATGATGGGCTAGCAGATGGTGTCGCTGTAGGGCCCACCAGCGCGGGTAGGGAATACCAGCCCATCCCGCTGCGTGGAAGTCTCGTAGTGACGCTGTAGCGCCTCGGCGAGGGATTCCGGCAAGGGAAAGGTGGGTTTGCTGCCTTTGGTCTTTGGAGAACGCAGGTCAAACGACCTCATAGTCCACTACAGTTGCCCCCTCCACTTTTTTGCGCCTTTAGTGCAACAAAGACGACTGAATGTTTATTTGCACTACCGGTGGTATACCTTCGGTAAACCGTCGGCGTATGCTATCGGCTGCGGACAAGATGACGTCGCCAGGTCGCAGCTTGGTGAGATCGAACACATGGCAGTTCGTTTGTATCGAAATTTCGCTCCGATTTCTCTTCTGTGGACTACTGCACGCTGAGGGTGTCGGTAGACGTATGCTGCACGGTCCCACTTGCAGCCGTTACCGTGATGGTATAGTTCTGCGGCTGCTGTGGGACGCTGCCGCCGCTACCACATCCGCTGAGCCCCGCTAGTGCCGCTCCGGCGAAGAGAAAAACTGCCGCGAGCAACAACTTCTGCAACCGTTGCGATGAGCGCCGCAGACGGCGTGCTCCTACCAGGGGCAGCAGCAGTAGCGCGAGGGACCAGGGCGTATGGCCTTCGCGGCTGCGTGCCGTCACTGTCTCAGTCTGCACGGTCAAGGTTATGGTCTGCGCTCCGCTGTTGGCCGCGAGGCTGGCTGGAGAAAAGATGGCTGTGGCTCCCGGGGGCAATCCCGTCGCCGTGAAGCTCACCTGCGTGGGATAGACCCCGTAGGTGGGCCAGATCTGGAAGGTGAAGGTCGTTGCTGCTCCCGCGATCACCGTCTGGCTCTGTGTGCCAGGAGTCATGCCGAAGTCCAGCGCGGCAACCGGGACGGAGACGGCTGAATTGCTGCTGGAGGGTATGAAGTTCGTGTCCCCCTGATAGCTTGCAGTCAGCGCATGGCTGACACCAGCTGCAAGTGTCGAGGTGGTATAGCTGGCTGCTCCGCCGCTCAGCGTGGATGTGCCCAACAGTGTTGCGCCGTCGTAGAAGCTAACGGTTCCGGTAGGTGTGCCGGTGGTGGCTGACTGCACCTGCGCGGTCAGTGTGAGGCTCTGGCCCAGGGTAAGCGAACTGCTGCCCGCCGTCAGAGCGGTGATGCTCCCGGCCTGTGCGACTGTGATGCTGGTGGTCGCCGACTGCGGCGTGCTGTAGTCGGTTGTGTCCGTTGGAGTGAATGTTACTGCCAGTGTGTGTGTTCCGGCGTTTAGCACCGTGCCCAGTGCTGGAGTATATGTAAAGCTGCCAGGAATCGCTGATCCGTTGTAATTAGCCGTCGCGTTGAGTTGTGTGGCTGAGAGCGCAGTACCGTAGATAACTGACGCCGGTGTGCTCCAACTAAGTACAGACGTCGCCGGAGATACGGTCAGCGAGAAGCTGGCCGTCGCCGTTGCACCGTTGCTGTCGGTAACCGTCACGGTGTAGCTCGCCGCTGCGCTGCTGGCCGTTGGAGTTCCGCTGATTGCGCCTGTGGAGGCATTGAAGCTCAGCCCCGTAGGCAGCGAGGGGGAGACGCTATAGCTCAACGTTCCCGTACCACCTGAACCCGTCACCGGAGTAGAACTCGCTGCCGAGTTGTAGTAGATCAGCGATTCTGAGGCTACGGCCTGTGTTGCCGCCACCGCAGCGTTTACGGTCAGCGAGAAGCTGGCTGTTGCCGTTGCACTATTGCTGTCGGTGACCGTTACGGTGTAGCTTGTCGCTGCGCTGGTGGTGGTTGGCGTTCCGCTAATTGCACCGGTAGATGAGTTCATGCTCAAACCCGCCGGCAACGAGGGAGAGACGCTGTAGCTCAACGTTCCCGTACCGCCCGAACCCGTCACTGGGGTGGAGGGGACTGCTGCATGGTTCTGGGTCAGCGATATAGAAGAGACAGCCGATGTCGCTGTCACTGCTCCAACGATAGTCAGCGAGAAGCTCGCTGTTGCCGTTGCGCTGTTGGAATCGGTAACCGTGACCGTGTAGCTCGCCGCTGTGCTGGTGGCCGTTGGCGTTCCGCTGATCGCGCCGGTGGAGGCATTGAAGCTCAGCCCCGTAGGCAGCGCAGGAGAGACACTGTAGCTCAGCGTTCCCGTACCGCCCGAGCCCGTCACTGGAGTGAAGGCGACCGTTGCATGGTTCTGGGTCAGCGATTCTGAGGCTACCGCCGTTGCTGCCGCCACCGTGGTGTTTACGGTCAGCGAGAAGCTGGCCGTTGCCGTTGCGCCGTTCGAGTCAGTAACCGTTACGGCGTAGCTTGTCGCTGCGCTGGTGGCCGTTGGCGTTCCGCTGATTGCGCCAGTAGACGAGTTGATGCTCAGCCCCGTAGGCAGCGAGGGGGAGACACTGTAGCTCGATGTTCCCGTACCGCCCGAGCCCGTCACTGGAGTGGAGGGGGCTGCTGTATGGTTCTGGGTCAGGGATTCTGAGGCGACAGCCTGTGTTGCCACCAGCGCGGCGTTTACAGTCAGCGAGAAGCTGGCAGTTGCCGTTGCACTGTTTGAATCAGTAACCGTGACCGTATAGCTCGCCGCTGTGCTGGTGGTGGTTGGCGTCCCGTTGATCGCGCCGGTAGACGAGTTGATGCTCAGCCCCGTAGGCAGCGAGGGGGAGACACTGTAGCTCAGCGTTCCCGTACCGCCCGAGCCCGTCACTGGAGTGAAGGCGACCGCTGCATGGTTCTGGGTCAGCGATTCTGAGGCTATGGCCTGTGTTGCTGCCACCGCGGCGTTTACAGTCAGCGAGAAGCTGCCTGTTGCCGTGGCACTGTTAGTGTCTGTGACTGTGACGGTGTAACTTGTCGCTGCGCTGGTGGCAGTTGGCGTTCCGCTGATCGCGCCGGTGGAGATACTGAGGCTCAGCCCGGTAGTCAGCGCAGGAGAGACACTGTAGCTGAACGTTCCCGTACCGCCTGAGCCCGTCACTGGGGTGAAGGCTGCTGCTGCATGGTTCTGGGTCAGCGATTCTGAGGCTACTGCTGTTGTTGCCGCCACTGCGGCGTTTACGGTCAGCGAGAAGCTGGCTGTTGCCGTTGCACCGTTCGAGTCAGTGACCGTCACGGTGTAGCTTGTCGCTGCGCTGGTGGCCGTCGGCGTTCCGCTGATCGCGCCGGTAGAGGCATTGAAGCTCAGACCTGCCGGCAGCGCAGGAGAGACGCTGTAGCTGAACGTTCCCGTACCGCCTGAGCCCGTCACTGGAGTGAAGGCGGCCGCTGCATGGTTCTGGGTCAGCGATATAGAGGAGACAGCCGTGTGTTGCCACCGCTCGCAACGTTGACAGTCAGCGAGAAGCTGGCTGTTGCCGTTGCACTGTTCGAGTCAGTGACTGTGACGGTGTAACTTGTCGCTGCGCTGGTGGCAGTTGGCGTTCCGTTGATCGCGCCGGTAGACGAGTTGATGCTCAGCCCCGTAGGCAGCGAGGGGGAGACACTGTAGCTCAGCGTTCCCGTACCGCCCGAGCCCGTCACTGGAGTGAAGGGGGCCGCTGCATGGTTCTGGGTCAGCGATTCTGAGGCTATTGCCTGTGTTGCCGCCACTGCGGCGTTTACAGTCAGCGAGAAGCTGGCTGTTGCCGTTGCACTGTTAGAGTCAGTGACCGTGACGGTGTAACTTGTCGCTGCGCTGGTGGCCGTCGGCGTTCCGCTGATCGCGCCGGTGGAGGCATTGAAGCTCAGCCCGGTAGGCAGCGCAGGAGAGACACTGTAGCTCAACGTTCCCGTACCTCCTGAACCCGTCACTGGAGTGAAGGCGATCGCTGCATGGTTCTGGGTCAGCGATTTTGAGGCGACAGCCTGTGTTGCCACCACCGCGACGTTTACGGTCAGCGAGAAGCTGGCTGTTGCCGTTGCGCTGTTGGAATCGGTAACCGTGACGGTGTAACTTGTCGCTGCGCTGGTCGCAGTTGGTGTTCCGCTGATCGCGCCGGTAGACGAGTTCATGCTCAGCCCCGTAGGCAGCGAGGGAGAGACACTGTAGCTCAACGTTCCCGTACCACCCGAGCCCGTCACTGGAGTGAAGGCGACCGCGGCATGGTTCTGGGTCAGGGATTTTGAGGCGACAGCCTGTGTTGCCACCACTGCGGCGTTTACTGTCAGCGAGAAGCTGGCTGTTGCCGTTGCGCTGTTACTGTCGGTGACCGTGACCGTGTAGCCCGCCGCTGCGCTGGTGACCGTCGGCGTTCCGCTGATCGCGCCGGTGGACGAGTTGATGCTCAGCCCCGTAGGCAGCGAGGGGGAGACACTGTAGCTCAACGTTCCCGTACCACCTGAGCCCGTCACTGGAGTGAAGGCGACCGCGGCATGGTTCTGGGTCAGGGATTTTGAGGCGACAGCCTGTGTTGCCACCACTGCGGCGTTTACTGTCAGCGAGAAGCTGGCTGTTGCCGTTGCGCTGTTACCGTCGGTGACCGTGACCGTGTAGCCCGCCGCTGCGCTGGTGACCGTCGGCGTTCCGCTGATCGCGCCGGTGGAGGATTGAGGCTCAGCCCCGTAGGCAGCGAGGGGGAGACACTGTAGCTCAACGTTCCCGTACCACCTGAGCCCGTCACTGGAGTGAAGGCGACCGCGGCATGGTTCTGGGTCAGGGATTTTGAGGCGACAGCCTGTGTTGCCACCACTGCGGTGTTTACTGTCAGCGAGAAGCTGGCTGTTGCCGTTGCGCTGTTGGAATCGGTAACCGTGACGGTGTAACTTGTCGCTGCGCTGGTGGTGGTTGGCGTCCCGTTGATCGCGCCGGTAGACGAGTTCATGCTCAGCCCCGTAGGCAGCGAGGGAGAGACGCTGTAGCTCAGCGTTCCCGTACCGCCTGAACCCGTCACTGGAGTGAAGGCGACCGCGGCATGGTTCTGGGTCAGCGATTTTGAGGCGACAGCCTGTGTTGCCACCACAGCGGCGTTTACGGTCAGCGAGAAGCTGGCAGTTGCCGTTGCACTGTTACTGTCGGTGACCGTGACCGTGTAGCCCGCCGCTGCGCTGGTGACCGTCGGCGTTCCGCTGATCGCGCCGGTAGACGAGTTCATGCTCAGCCCCGTAGGCAGCGAGGGGGAGACACTGTAGCTCAACGTTCCCGTACCGCCTGAACCCGTCACTGGGATGAAGGCGACCGCTGCATGGTTCTTAGTCAGAATAGCCGAGGCAATCGTCGTTGTTGCCGTCGGCACCGCAACTCCTGTGCCGCTCAGGGAGATGGTCTGCTTGGCAGGGTTGCCGTTCAGGTTGTTGTCGCTGATGACCAGGGAACCGCCAATGGCTCCTGCAACCGTCGGGGCGAAGCTGATGGGCAGAGTGCAGCTTGCGTCGGCAGCAAGCGAGCCAGGCGTGCTGGTTGTGCTTCCGATCAGCGGGCAGGTACCGCTGCTCGTGCTATTCAACGTAAAGTTGGCCGAGATGCTCGGGTTGTTTCCGCTTGTAGGAATCGGGAAGTTAAGCACCGCGTTTCCGCTGTTTGCAACTGTGACTGTCAGAACGCCGTCAGTAGAGTCCGTAGAACCAACGTTGGTTGCCGTTGGAAAGCTCAGAGACGGTGGGTCGCTCAGATCGATCTCCTTCGCCGCGCTGTTGCCATAGTCTGCGACGAAGACGTTGCCGCTCCCGTCCACCGCCACGCCACCGGTCTCGCTGAACCCGCTGCCGATCGTATTCACAGTCGAGCTGGACGAGACCACGCCGCCAACCGCCACGATCTCCTTCACCGCATTGTGGTCATAGTCTGCGACAAAGACGTTTCCGCTCCCATCCACCGCCACGCCGTCGGGATAGAGGAACCCGCTGCCGATTGTATTCACGGTCGAGCTAGACGAGACCACACCGCCAACCGCCACGATCTCTTTCACTGCACTGTTGTAAGAGTCTGCAACAAAGACGTTTCCGCTCCCATCCACCGCCACGCCATGGGGATTGCTGAACCCGCTGCCGATTGTATTCACGGTCGAGCTGGACGAGACCACGCCGCCAACCGCCACGATCTCCTTCACCGCATTGTTGCCAGGGTCTGTAACAAAGACGTTTCCGCTGCCATCCACCGCCACGCCATAGGTAGTGCTGAATCCGCTGCCGACCGTATTCACGGTCGAACTGGACGAGACCACGCCGCTTACCGCCACGATCTCCTTCACCGCATTATTGTTAGCGAAGAAGACGTTGCCGCTCCCGTCCACCGCCACGCCATTGGAAAATCCACTGGCAACCGTATTCACGGTCGAGCTGGACGAGACTACGCCGCCAACTGCCACAATCTCCTTCACCGCATTATTGGTAGCGTCTGCAACAAAGACGTTTCCGCTCCCATCCACCGCCACGCCACGGGGATAGCTGAACCCGCTGCCGATCGTATTCACGGTTGTATTTCCTGGAAAGGTCACGAGCGGGCCTTTGCCAGTGCCGTAGATATGTGCCGTGGCAATCAACACCGTGCCGCCGGTAGAGACAAGCTGCACCGCGCCCAACCGTTGTCCTGGATACTTCGGTGTGAACGTGACATCTACAGTGCAGGTGTCACCGGGGTTATAGAGATGGCTTGTGCCGTTAGTAGTGCAGCTGCCTGTGCCTGCATCGGCAAAGTCCCGGCCCGACGCGCCCTGGGTCAGCACTACAGGAGTGCCGATACTGCCGCCGCTATCGAAGGTAAAGGGAACAGAGAGAGACGTGCTCGTACTGCCCACAGCGGTCGTCGGTAGCTTCTGCGGAGCCCGTACGATTTCCTTCACCGCACTGTTGTAATAGTCTGCTGCGAAGACGTTGCCGCTCCCGTCCACCGCCACCCCATAGGGATTGTTGAACCCAGTGCCGATCGTTTTCACGGTGGAGCTGGACGAGACCACGCCGCCAACCGCCACGATCTCCTTCACCACATTGTTGTCTAAGTCTCCGACGAAGACGTTGCCGCTCCCGTCCACTGCCACGCCAGCGGGATAATTGAACCCACTGCCGATCGTATTCACGGTCGAGCTGGACGAGACCACGCCGCTGACCGCCACGATCTCCTTCACCGCACTGTTGTTAGTGTCTGCGACGAAGACGTTGCCACTCCCGTCCACCGCCACGCCAGCGGCCGCGCTGAATCCGCTGCCGATCGCTTTCACGGTCGAGCTGGAGGAGACCACGCCGCCAACCGCCACGATCTCCTTCACACCGTTGCCAATGTCTGCGACAAAGACGTTTCCGCTCCCATCCACCGCGATGCCTTCAGGATAGCTGAACCCACTGCCAATCGTATTCACGGTCGAGCTGGACGAGACCACGCCGCTGACCGCCACAATCTCCTTCACCGCACCCTGGATAGAGTCTCCGACAAAGACGTTGCCGCTCCCATCCACCGCCACGCCAAAGGGAAAGAGGAACCCGCTGCCGATCGTATTCACGGTCGAGCGGGACGAGACCACGCCGTCAACCGCCACGATCTCCTTCACCGCATAGTCCGCGACAAAGACGTTTCCGCTCGCATCCACCGCTACGCCAGTGGGGTGGTTGAATCCGCCGCCGATTGTTACAACACCTCCTGCGTGAGCTGTCTGCGCTGCCAGCGGTATCCCCGCACAGCATGCGACCGCCAGCACCACAAGGCAAGCGATGCGAAGCACATCTACACCGGCGCGGCTGAAAGAGATTTGAGCATTGAAACCAGAGAAGGGACGACCAGAAGCAGAACCAAACAGCAAAGGCATGTGATGGAAGACCTGGTAAGAAATTTCGGATTATGTTTTCTATCCGGTCTGCTAAGTGAACGGTGTAGGCTCGAAAATCGCTATGACACAAGAGTTGCATACAGGAGGCTTTCGCCAGGGCATCATCACTATTTTGTCCGGACATAGATGCCCCAAGTGCATCGCAGCCCAGCCCTGTTTGTTCTCGTATTTGTGGAGCGTTGAATCGTAGGTGCTACGCGAGAAATCCTTCCGGCATACCGGGCACCGGAAAATATACGTCGGCCCCGAGCGCGCAGTGCGCCGAATCGGAGGTTGCGAGACCCGTCGGCCCCCAAGTGGGTAGATCTCTTCGGCATGGGCTTCGATGTTTATTGCACCACGGCCGGTTAACCGATGGCAGACCGTTGGTGTCTTCAAGACGTAAACGAACGCGTCACCAATTCGTCACCGATTCGTCACCAAAACTGAGCATTTTGGGAACGAATCGGGCGGGTCTACGCCACGGAACGTAAGGCAAGCAATGGGTTATAGTGCATCTGTATCAAATTCACGCGGTGGATGTCGTAGGTTCGAATCCTGCTGTTCCCACCCATCTAAATCCTATGAAATGAATGACTTCAGGACTCAGCGAAGTGGGCGGAATCGAAAAAACAGGGAACACTAAAAAGGCACTGAGTGGAAATTATCGTTTGCACGGCCTGCAGTCAAGTTAAGAGGGCTCCAGCTACGGGAAGTCCTTTGGTCGCTTGGGTCGTCATTGTTGTTACTCATTGCTGTTGGCGCTGGATTGAAGAGTCCGAAGTACTGAGGGTGAGGCGTGTGAACCTGAGACTGAATGAGTTCAGAGGCGATCAGGCGAAATGCCTCTTCGGGCGCAAACGATTGCTCGAAGGCGAACGACTCGGCGAAGCTACGTACCCTGGTGACATCGAGGGTGGGGCGAGACGGGCAACTCGTCGACGGTTTGCAGGTAAGTTTCGATTGTGCCGGCAACGAGCTTCCATAATGAAGCTCGGGTCTCGCTGTCGAGTGCAAGTGCGGTGCTACTATTTTGCGAATCATTCATTAGCTTCGATCCTGTAGAGACACCATTCCATTTTCTCCCTGAATCCGAGGTGTCGATAGAAGGCGCGAGCTCCTGTGTTATCACGAACGACGAAGACGTCGATTCGTTCGCCCTCGTGCCTGGAGAGAACATATCGAAGCAGTGCGGATGCTACGCCGTGGCCGCGAAACTTCGGGCAGACCCATAGGTCCCCGATGTGGACCCCGGTCCTGCCCTCCCAGCTCGAATAGTTCTCGAACCAGGAGATGAACCCGGCAGATTGCATGAATCCACTCTCGGCTGCTTGTTCTGCAAGAGCGATATGCAATCGCGGCGCACAACCGAAAACATCTCTTTCCAATGAGGTGACATCCAGGCGCGGATGATAGTCCGCGCCTTCGAAGGATGCCAAGTCCGCGAGCATGTCAAGGATCGCAGGGCCATCCAGCGGCGTGGCGGCGCGGATAGAAATTCGCTCTCTATGCTCTGTCATTCCTGGACCAGGGTGAATCCCTCATCAACCCAGCCGATGATGCCTCCGATCATTTCTTTTACCGGCCGACCCATCTGAGCGAACCGGATGGCAGCCTTGTTCGCCCCATTGCAGTGCGGGCCTGCGCAGTAGACGACAAATACAGTTTCCTGAACATACTCCTTCATACGGTCTTCCGTGATCGTGAGCCGAGGAATGTTGATCGCACCGGAAATGTGACCTTTGCTGTAGCTCTGACGTCCGCGAACATCGAGGAGAACGAAATCAACCCTGTCGGAAGCGAAGGAGGAATACACATCCGCGCAATCCGTCTCGAAGGTAAGCCGCTTTGTAAAGTGTTCGAATGCAGTTGGCGATGATGCAGGAGCGACTTCCCGAACTCGGCTAACCTCTTTGAAGACGGGACTAGCTGCCTGAACCAATTCTGACTGTGTGATATCGATGACGGACATGGCGATCTACCTTTCGCTTGTGAAAATAGTTACATCTGCAGCTTGACTGCCGAGTCGCATTCTTGCCAGTGGCCCAAATGCCAATTATCGTAAAGAACGTGCCAACGCGTTCCAAGACGGCAAGTCGACCTCTCTCGCTCCACAGAGTGGCAACCCTCGCGTACGAGGGACTCTGCACCTTCGAGTTTGGGATTGTAGTCGAGCTGTTCGGATTGCCGCGTCCTGAACTGGACTACTGGTATGCCTTCGAAGTCTGCGGTCTGGAAAAGGGCCCACTGCACGCGACCGGAGGCATTTGTGTATTACCGAAAAAAGGACTCGAAGGATTGCTGCATGCCGATACCATCCTCATCCCAGGGTGGCGTGATCCGGATGAGCTACCGCCTCGGCGGCTCATCCGCACTCTTATCGCAGCACATCAAAGGGGAGCGCGACTCGTTTCCATCTGCTCGGGTATTTTCGTGCTTGCGGCCACGGGACTGCTAAATGGGAGGCGTGCGACGACCCATTGGAAATATGTCGATAAGCTTCGCAGCGCTTTTCCTCTGATCCAGCTTCAGCCGGATGTCCTTTACGTCGATGATGGCGACATCCTTACCTCCGCAGGCAGCGCAGCCGGAATCGATCTTTGTCTGCACATCATTCGGAATGATTTTGGCACACTCATCGCCAACAACGTCGCCCGGAGATTAGTAGTCTCTCCGCATCGGGAAGGTGGGCAGGCACAGTTCATCGACAAGCCTGTTGGCGATCAGACGAGCCCCTGGCTTGCGCACCTCCTGGAATGGGTCCAGGTCAGGCTGCACAATTCAATTACAGTGGAGCAGCTTGCGAGCCAGGCTCGCATGAGCAAACGGACGTTGAGCCGCCGGTTTGCCGAGACCACTGGTAATAGCCCGCTGGACTGGATTACGTCGTTGCGAGTCAGACGGGCGAAAGATCTACTCGAGACATCAGCACTTTCAGTAGAAGAAGTCGCAGACCGCTGTGGATTCGGATCTGCCCCCACACTGCGCCATCACTTTCGCACAAGGGTCAAACTCACCCCAAATAGTTATCGCACGCGTTTTCAAAGATCTGCATAGAAGGCTAATCATCGAAAGCCATGACTTGTCCCGCTAAATGCGCCTCTCAAGTACCCGAGTGGCCCTCATGCAGCGAGCCCCAACATAACCCACCCGATCACCCCATCGCATGATTACGCGCCTCGCTGGGTGCGGTCTCATACAACCGTCCCCAGGCCCGCCTCAATTGCCGCGTCGATCCAAACCCCGCACGCTGCGCCACCTGCTCCATGTCCAGACACGTCTGAGTAATCAGTTCACGAGCCAACGCCACCCGCAGACCGTTTTTATAGTCTGTAATGCTCATTCCCGCATACTCCTGAAATAGCCGCGTGAGATGCCTGCTGCTTGCGCCTCCGATCCTCGCCAGCGCGCGTAACGTCCAGGCCTTGGTTGGGTCGGCCGTAATCGCGTCCTGTACCTGGTGAACCGCCGGATGAATATGGTTGCGCCCCTCCAGCCACGGCGAAAGCTGCGGATCCGATCCACTGCGGCGCAAGTACACTACCATGTACCGAGCAATGGATACTGCCAGCGCAAGATTCGTAAGCTGCGCCACAATATGCAGCATTAGGTCCACTCCCGCCGTCACACCCGCGCTCGAGTAGCGCTCTCTATCCTCCACAAAGAGCCGGTTCTCCAGCACCTTTGCCTTCGGAGCGATTGCCGCAAGCTCGGCGCAGGAGCTGTGGTGCGTCGTGCAGATATACCCGTCCAAGAGCCCTGCCTTGCCCGCCAACAGCGCACCAGAACAAATCGATACCACCTTATGCCCCGGCCGGACCACCGTCCGCAGCCACTTCACAACGACTGCATCCCGGTCCCCAACTTGCCTGGGCGCGACCTGCATGCCAGGCATCATCATGTAGTCCACATCGCCGGAAAGCACCACCATAGCGCCATCCGGCAGAGTCTTCGGCAGAGGTTCAATCTTTGCCAGAGTGATTCCGATTGAGCTGATGATTGGGGTTTCCGGGCCTATGTAGTGGACCTCGAAGCGAATGCCCTGTTGCTCCCTGTTGGCGACGCGCAGCACCTCCAGCGGACCCGCCGCGTCGAGCAGCAGCGTCCGCTGAAGAAGCACGACATATACGCTAATGTGCTTCATCCTTCTTGTATGCCCTTCAAGCAGCCAGTTCTCGCTTTGCACCCTCCAGCGCCTCTTCTACCGTAACAATGCGTGCGAATCGATCTTCCAACACCAGTTCCGTGCGTTCTCTAATCTCCTGCGGATTCCACACTCGGCCGTGCCGATCTGTCATGGCAAATGTTAAGGTGGCCTCCGTTACATAGTCCACCTTATAACCGATGTCGGAGGCATGCCTTGTCGTCGTCTCGCAGCACTGTTCCGTGCGGATGCCGGACACAATCAGCCTACGAATGCCATTCTGCACCAGCCATACATCCAGGCCGCTGCCAACGAGAGCACTATGGCTGCGCTTGTGGAAGACTGCGTTCGGTGCAATCGACAGGCCTGCCATGGTCTTGACATGGCCTGACGCCAGCGAGAAGACTCCTTCGTCGTCTATATGAAAGATCTGAACTACCGGTATTCCTTCAGCCCTTGCTCCGTCGATCAATTGCTGAAGTCTTTTGATAAAACCCTTAGCCTCGTTACTGTTCCAATAAGGCCTATGGCGAAAAGACTCTTGTGCATCAATGACGACCAATACGGACTTGGAATCGAACATCGGATGGCTCCTTGAGGCGACTTTGCGCCGTTGATGAGTCGATCCTAGGCGGCATCCTCACGCACTGAAAGACATCTTACAGCCGAAGACCGGACAAAAAAGGACATCGCTAAGGTGTTCTGGATTTGTAAACACTGGGCGACTTGTTGTTACTTTAGACCAATCTCCAAATGCGCGCGCCCCTCGCTGCGACTCGAACCTAGATTCGTTACCACGAACACATGGCGATCCAACGGATGGAGCACGTCGGCATCGTGGTTGACGACCTCGCGGTCGCAATCGAGAGCTGACGAAATTCAACACGCCGTTGCCTAAGGGCGGGGACAAGCACACACCGGCGAACACACCTAAGATCCGCGATGTCGCATTTGTCGTCCAAGACATTGACGCCGTCGTCGCATGCCTGCGGGCTCAAGGCGCTGAGCGCGTCGGCGAGTTGGAGCGCTACGAGAACAGTTACCGGCTCTGCCATGTGGTCGTCTTGTCTGCAAAAGTTCAGGTCAAGACAATCCGACTTTCCACGTCGAGCGTGCTGCAGGAATTCCAAGGATGCAGAAACGCCTCCCTTGCGGGAGGCGTTTGGTTTGCTGCTGGTTTGGGGTTAGATGGATTGGTTCAGCACTCGGTTCAGGCGCTGGACGAATGTGGCGGGGTCTTTCAGCGGCACGCCTTCAAGCAGCAGTGCCTGGTCGAAGAGGAGCCACGCGGCGTCTTCTACCTTGCTATTGCTCGGGTCGGCGAGCAGCTTTCTGATGATCTCGTGATCGGGGTTGATCTCGAGTGTGGGTTGCAGCTCGGGCAGGTTCTTCTGGCCCATGGCCTGCATCATCTGGCGCATACGGGCTGAGGGCTCGTCCTCGTCGGAGACGATGACGGAAGGGCTGTCGGCGAGGCGCGATGAGGCGCGCACGTCTTTGACGGCCTCGCCGATCGTGGCCTTGATCTTCTCGAGCAGGGGCTTGAGCTCTTCGGCCTTCTCGGGTGTGGAGTCGTCCTTGAGGTCTTCAGAGGTGGAGGACTTGTTGACGGCCTTGAGATCGATGTCGCCGTATCCGGTGACGGTCGAGAAGACGATCTCATCGAAATCGTCGTCGAGGATGAGGACTTCGATGCCCTTCTTCTTATAGATCTCAAGCAGAGGCGAGTTGCGAAGCATGGACTCGGAGCCGCCGGTAATGTAGTAGAGCGCTTTCTGCTCGGGCTGCATGCGCTCCTTGGCCTCGGCGAGCGAGATGAGTCCTTCAACTTTGGTGGACTTTAGGCGGATGAGGTCGAGCAGCGTCTCGCGGTTGGCGTAGTCGCCGTAAAGACCTTCCTTGAGCGGACGGTTGTACTCGGCGATAAACTGCGAGTACTTCTCGGGATCGTTGATGGCAATGGTCTTCAACTCGGAGAGGATTTTTTTGACGCTGGCGGTCTTGATGCTGGTGAGCACTTTGTTCTGCTGCAGTATCTCGCGCGAGACGTTAAGCGGGAGGTCTTCGGAGTCGATGATGCCGCGGACGAAGCGAAGGTACTGGGGGAGCAGGTCCTTGGAGTCGTCCATTATGAAGACGCGTTTTACGTAGAGCTTAACGCCGCCCTTGTAGTCTGCCTGGTAGAGATCGAGCGGCGCTTTGGCCGGGATATAGAAGAGGGTGGTGTACTCGAGCGTGCCTTCAGCGCGGGTGTGGAACCAGAAAAGAGGGTCTTCCGAGCCGCCGGTGAGCGATTTGTAGAGCTCCTTGTAGTCGTCGTCGGTGAGCTCGGACTTGGTGCGTCGCCACATGGCGCTGGCGGCGTTGACCTGTTCGGTGGTGCGGGTTTTGACGGACTCTTTCTTCTCAGCGTCCCAGTCGCTCTTGTCGTAGGTGAGGAAGATGGGGAAGGCGATGTGATTGGAGTACTTCCTCACGATCTCCTGCAGGCGCCAGCTGTTGGCGTACTGCGCGCCCTCGTCGTTGAAGTGGATGAGAATGGTGGTTCCGGCGGTCTTGCGCGCATTGGCGCCGGAGACCTCTTCGATATCGAAGCCGGTCTTGCCGTCGCTGGTCCACTTGAAGGTCTTGTCTTCGCCGGCCTTGCGCGAGAAGACCTCAACCTTGTCGGCGACCATAAAGACGGAGTAGAAGCCGACGCCGAACTGGCCGATGAGGTTGGAGTCTTTGCGGGCGTCACCGGAGAGCTGTGCGAGGAAGTTCTTGGTGCCGGAGCGGGCGATGGTGCCGAGGTGCGAGATGAGGTCTTCCTCGTTCATGCCAATGCCGGTGTCGGAGATGGTGAGGGTCTTGTTGGCTTCGTCGAGTTCGAGGTTGATGCGGGGCGAGTCGATGCCATTGCCGACGAGGGACTTGTACTTGTCGTCAGTAAGGCTGAGGTGGCGTAGCTTGTCGAGCGCGTCGGAGGAATTAGAAATGAGTTCGCGGAGAAAGATTTCCGGGTGTGAATAGAGAGAGTGAACGATCAGCTGCAGGAGCTGGGAGACTTCGGTCTGGAATTCTTGCTTGGGCATAGCATCAATTATTGCCTATTCCAAAAACGGGAGTGAGATGAAGATGGGGTGAATTGGCATAACTGGAACCGAGATTGAGATATTTATTCGAAGCTGCGTAGGAATAGCCCAATGCGCCAAGTAGAACAAGTGCACGGCAACTTCGTTGGCTAACACCAGACGCAGACATATCTGCCCGCCGCCCAACATACCGGTGCGATCACCGGTGTCATAGTCGCTTCCGATCGAGGGCTTTGAGGAAGGATGGGCTCTCAAAGCCGTTTAGACGTATCGACGTAACCTGCGGGGATAGCCATTTGTCATGACAACCAAAAGTATGCTAAACAGGTAGCGGGTACCGCAAAATCAATGCCGAGTTTATTTCAACGCGGACGAAGCGGTGGGAATTGGCCCCTATGGCTGCGTCTGATCGCGATTGCCTGCGTTGTCCTCGTCGGTGTGATGAGTATCGCGCAGGCCTGCCACACCCATGCAGAGGTTTCCTCTCTAAAGCAGAACTCGCACGATAACAGTCCCGCCCAAAACGACCACTGTCCGCTTTGTGTCGCGATGCATTCCGCCCTGCCGGTGTCACTGCATGTTGCACCGGAGCCGATGCTGCAGATCCAGGCCCTTGATTCTGTCGCCGCAGATGCCCAACGGATCTTCCGGTGGCGCTTCAAAATGGCAAGCCGTCCCCCTCCTGCTAATCAAAACTGCGCTTAGTTCCTACAGGGCGTCAGGATCTTCGAGGCAATCTAAAAACCTGCCTGCCCTGTGACCCGTGCCCCCCCCGGCACGCGATAGCGCTTTTCCAGCACGATGCTCATTCGAGCTCGACAGGAGTTAATCCCCTATGTGCACGCCTATTCTTACCCGATTTTCGTTATTCCTCTTCTCGCTGGCACTACTTGTCACTGGAGCACTGGCCCAGGGCACTTCAGGCAATTTGACTGGCGTCATCACCGATCCAACCGGAGCGGTGATACCCGACGTCGTCGTCCAGCTTCTGAATCCCGTAAGCGGGTACGAGCGTACAACGAAGACTGATGCGACCGGAACGTATCACTTCTATAACATCCCCTATAACCCCTATCGCATCGTTCTTAAGAAGCCCGGCTTCAATGCCTCCACTCGAGCGGTAGACATCACCTCCGGCGTGCCTGTTACGGTATCGATTCAACTTGGCCTCGAGACGAGTTCCACCAGCGTTACGGTAGAAACAGGTTCTGACCTGGTCGAAAACGACCCGACAGCCCACACTGATATCGACCGGAACATCATCAATCGCCTCCCACTCGAAAGCCAGTCGTCTTCCCTCAGCTCGCTGGTGACACTGTCCTCTCCCGGTGTCGCCGCCGACTCCAATGGCCTCTTCCACGGTCTTGGAGATCACGCCCAAAACTCCTTCTCGCTCGACGGACAACCAATCACCGACCAACAGAGCAAGGTATTTTCCAACCAGATCCCCAACGAAGCCATACAGTCACTGACGGTCATCAGCGGAGCGCCAACCGCCGAGTTCGGCGACAAGACTAGCCTCGTCATCGTCGCCACCACCCGCTCCGGTCAGGGTTTTACGACTCCACACGGGAGTCTATACACCTCTTACGGAACCTTCGGCAGCGTAAACGGCGGTGGCGATCTCTCTTACGGCGGCGCCAAATGGGGCAACTTTCTCGCGGTCAGCGGATTGAATACCGGCCGCTTCCTCGATGGCCCCGAGTTCACGGTCATCCACAGTAAGGGCAACCAGCAAAATATCTTCGACCGTGGGGACTACTCGTTCTCGGATTCGAGCTCCATCCATACCAACCTGCAGTACACGCGCTCGTGGTTCCAGACGCCTAATTCCTTTGATACATCTGCGGTCTTCGATCAGTTCGGTAACCCGGTCGGGCCCACGGATCAACGCTCCAAGATCGAAACCTTCAACATCGCTCCAACCTACACGCGCGTCGTCAATAAGAACACGATCTTCAACTTCGGGGGCTTCGTCCGCAGGGATGCCTTCAACTATTTCCCCAGCAACAATCCACTTGCCGATCTTGGTCCCATCCAGTCGGAGACTGTCGCGCAGAATCGTACGTTGACGAACGCCGGTCTGCGCACTGATCTTTCCTACGTCAAGGGCGTACACAACGTGAAGTTCGGCGCGGTCTATGAACAGACCTATCTTCGCGAGAACAATCGCATCGCGGTCGTTGACCCGGTACTGAACTCACCCTGCCTTGACGCGGATGGCAACCCAGTCGACGGTTTCAGCGATCCTGGTCAGTGCCCATCCTCGCTCGGTTATCAGCCAAATGCAGGCTTTAATCCGATCCTTCTGCCGTATGACCTCACCCGTGGCGGCAGTATCTATGGGTGGCATGGCCAGACGGCCGTCAAGCAGCTCGCACTCTACGGTCAGGACCAGATCACAACCGGTAACTGGGTCTTCAACGTCGGTATTCGCGGCGATCTTTACAACGGTCTCTCTATCGAGCGTCAGGCCCAGCCGCGGGTAGGCGTCTCCTACACCATCAAACAGACCAACACCGTACTGCGCGTCTCCTACGCAAGAACCATGGAGACTCCCTTCAACGAGAACCTGGTCCTCTCGGTCAAAGGCTGTCTTGATCCTGTTTTGCAGGCCGTCTTCGAGACGCTAGGACCGTGTGTCGCGGCGCCGTTCAATCCCGGCTTCCGTAACGAGGGTCACGCTGGCCTGCAGCAGGCGTTCGGCAGGCATCTCGTCTTCAGCGGAGACTACATCTGGAAGTACACACACAATGCCTATGACTTCAGCGTGTTGGGCGCAACGCCCATCACTTTCCCCATCGAATGGCATAACTCGAAGATCCCGGGATTTGCGCTTCGCGTGAGCGTTCCCGAAACGCATGGCGTCAGCGCCTTTGTCGTCATGTCTTCGGTAGCCGCGCGTTTCTTCAATCCGCAGATTGGCGGTGTGGGCGCGACGCCAGGAACGGTGGGGAGTACGCTGCCGTTCCGCATCGATCATGACGAGCGGTTCAACCAGACCACGCACCTGCAATACACATTGCCATTCCGGAAAAGCACCTGGTTCGGCTTCAACTGGCGCTATGACAGCGGTCTCGTCGCAGGTGCAGTACCTTGCTACAACACCATTGGCGCCAATACCGGATGCGGACCTACCTCTATCACCCTGCCCGACGGGCAACCCGGTATCGACCTTAGCGGCCTTACGTATGATCAGCAATTCCAGGCAGGGCTGACTTGCGACGGCGTCAGAGCCACACCTACCTCAGGCTTTACGCAGTGCGATGCGAACGGCCTCACCTCGAACCTCGTTAAAATCCCTGCGCCCAACACCGAGGACGAGGACCACAATCCACCGCGCGTTCAACCGAGGAGCCTCTTTGACATCGCTATCGGAGAAGACAACCTTCTCCATGGCGACAGGTACAAGGTTGGGCTTCGTGTCACTGCAACCAACATCACGAACAAGTTTGCCCTCTACAACTTCCTCTCCACTTTTTCGGGAACGCACTACGTCTCGCCCCGTGCCGTTACAGGACAGGTCAGTTTCAACTTCTAACCGGAACGCTCGAAAACTATCAAGCGGCATCCGAAGAGTGGATGCCGCCTTCGATCTGCTTGGTTCTTAGCTGAGGTCGAGCCATGGCTTATCCGAGGTGGAGGGGACGAGTAGCCGAGCGCGTCGCCGGCGTATAGAACGGATCTTTTGGACTCGACGACAACAGATCAGTGTGTTTCTACTCTGTGTTCTGATTCTGATTACCGTGGTGGCCGGTTGGTGGCTCGCGTCTCAGTATCGAGACTGACATCATACTTTCTACCTAATTGAGCAGCTTTCCTATCAGTGACGAAGAGGATGGCGAAAGACTTAGCTAAGGTGAGATTCTCTCTCGCTTTCCAAGCTCTTTTTCTCTTTAGGGTGTCCAGAGGGGGGCGAGGATATCCACACGGACGTCACCCTGTACAGGCCTTACATCCTCGCCCTTCGGTTCTCTTAAGGAAGAGAGGTCCTACTCTCGCACAAGTGATGGCCGCAATAGCGTGGCGCATCCCCCAATGAGTGCGGTGCTGAGTTCGATCCGCTTAGCGATGATAAAAGGACTGATCGTAGCCGCGCAGGTAAGCGCTGCGGAAGGCATCGCGGTAAGGTCCGAACGGGCCCAATGAGGGATCGTAACCGGGAGTGTCGTGATACTTGCGGTCACGCCGTGGTTGATGGCCAAAGCCGTTATAGGCATCGCGCGTTCCATCTTCAGAGCCGGCGCGGAATCCCTCGTGATCGGCTCTTGCGATGAGCGGAGGAACGCTGGCGTATGGCGGTGGCGGAGGACCCTGAGCATAGTAGTAGGAATGCGAGGCGCAACCGGTGGCGAAAAGAGTGGCCGCAGTGATCAGAGGGAGAGCAACACGAGAGAGTTTCATAGCGTCCTCACTATCGATTTCGCACGGTCATCGTGGACGTGCGTTTGTATAGATAAACGCTCAATGGGAAAAAATGTTGCCCTTGCGATTACAAGTCCGGTGCCTCGTTAGCTGCGGAGTTGTTTCGCGATGCGTTCGATGGCGTGGTGGGCGGAGAGCGCGGCTCCTTCCTGCCAGCCGACGAGATGCGAAAGATAATCGCCGGCGAAGTAGGTTCGGCCCTGTGGTTTTTCGAGCTGGGCATAAGCGGGCTCGCTGCTTTCCAGATGATTGTTGGCGAAGCAGCCAAGGGAGTAGGGAATCTTCGCCCAACTGACGTAGATGGGCTTAGTGAGCAAGTGAGAGCGGCCGGGGTGAAGCGTTTCGACCGCGGTGCGCGAGGCATCGAATTTGGCCTCGATGGTTGGAAGAGCGCCGAAGGGTGTGGGTTTGCCGTTGGAGGTTCCGCCGAGGTCCATGCCGCCGACGTCATTGCGTTCGGAGCCGAAGCCTGCGACGACTACACCGGTTGGGGAGAGGAGTTTGTCGGTGGGATACCAGACGAGGTCGACGACGTTGTGAAGGAAGGAGATGCCGCCGTAGATGTTGTGCTCGGTCTCCCAGAAGCGTGGGGATTCCCAGGCGATCTTGTAGAGCGCTGTCATGGGCATCCCGGTGAAGGCCTTCTGGGTTTCGGGGGAGAAGTTGTTCTTCGTTTTGGCCAGGACGGAGATGGGCATGGTGCAGATACAGAAGTCTGCAGCGAGGGTCTGTGGGGTGCCAGATTTGGTGTAGGCGATGGTGACGCCGGTGTCGGAGGTGGTGATCTCGGTGACGGGCGAGTCGTAGTGGATCATCTCGGCAGGGAGCGCGCGGGCGAAGCCGTACGGGATGCGGTCCATGCCTCCGATGGGTTGGAACATGGTGGCCTGCCAGTCGATTTGTTCTTCGTAGAACTCGCCCGAGGAGAAATCGGCGGCGAGAAGTTCGGAGAATTTGAGGGGTTCGTGCAGGGCTGATTTGGTGAGGCCTGCTCCTCGCGCTATGGTGAAGCCCCCGCGTGTGGTGCCGACGTATTTGCCCTTCTCGTCGAGGTCGCCGAAGCCGGATAGGAACTCGAGAAGCCGGGCGGTGTCTTCTTTGGTGAGAGCGTCGTCGAGTGTGTGTCCGTTGATGGCTTTGGTGAGGAGTTCGGCGAGGTAGCCGCGGGTGTCGTGGATGACCTGGCGTTGCTGGACTGGCTTGCCGCTATTGAGGAGGGGCGACTGCATGAGGGCAGAGCGGGAGGTGTTAACTTCGACTTCGAGAGGGACGCCGAGGTCGTGACAGTAGTTCAAGATATTTGTGTGAATGGATGGAATGCGCGCGGGGCCGGCGTTGAGGTATCCGCCGTTTTGCCAGCTGCAGGTTTGGACGGTGCCGTCGGTGAACTCGACTTTGCTGCCGTCGCGTACGGACCATGCGCGGCCGCCGGGACGATTGCGAGCTTCGATGATGGTGCAGTCGAAACCGGCTTTGCAGAGCTCGTATGCGGAGACGAGACCGGCGATGCCCGCGCCAAGGATGACGACTTTTTTGCCTTTGCCGAAATCAGCGGGAAGTTGCGGGAGGAGAGAGGCTTCGGCTGTGGGTACGAGTCCGAGGGCTTGCATGGTGGCGAATGCGGCAGAGTAGCCGCCGATCTGGGCCATGCGCTGGATCAATGCACGACGAGTGAGGCTCATAGAGAGAACTCCGCGTGTGATGGATTGTGAGGGACTTTTTGCAAGTGTGGAGTGAAAAGGCAAGCATTGCAAGAGGAAAGTGATGAATTGGCACGATTGTGGGTTGCTGGGCATCAACCGGCGATGGGCGAGCCGTATATTTCGACGGGGGTTTGTATCTGTGTACGGCGGCGTGGTTGCCGTGGGGCTGCCTGCTAGTGATGTGTTTTGGGCTGGGCCATCGAAACCATGGACTGCAGTGAAGATTCGGGGCGGAGAAAACATGATGGTTGATCATGCTTCCTCCGCCTAGTTGGGTTGCGAGTTATTCGGCTTTGCCTACGCCGTTGTCCTTGTAGGCCTTCTGAAGGACGAAGAAGGCCTGCTTCCTCTCGCCCTTTTCAGAGACCAGCCCTTTGCGGTTGAAGCCGTCCTGAATTTCGGGAAGGACGCGGCGTGGAGAACGGAAGTCCATGAGGATCCATGGACTCATACCACGTAGCTGCGGGATGTTGTTGAGCATGATCAGTTGCTGGGTGAAGACGTTGGCCTGGAATTCTTCGGTCCAACGCTTGTCGGCCGGGCCATGAAGGCCAAATTTGGCGTCGGCTCCGAATTCGCTGATGATGAGCGGCTTCTGGTAGTCGATCTGCCATTTGGTCTGGGCGATGTCGGAGGGCTTGTGCTCATACCAGCCCACGTACTCGTTGGCGCCGATGACATCGAGTGCTTTGCCGAGGGGATCGTCGACGATTTTGGTCATGTCGTTGGTGCGTACTAGAAGAGCTGCGGTGATGAGGCGCGTGGGATCGTACTCGCGGGCGTCGTTGGCCAGCGTGGTGAGGAACTTGGTACGTTCGGGATTGTTGGGCGTCTCGTTGGCGACAGACCAGAGTATGACGGAGGCCTTGTTGCGGTCGCGCCGAATCATCTCGTGAAGTTGGCTTTGCGCTAGTGCGAGGGTATTCGGATCGCCGAAGTGGCAGGCCCAGTAGACAGGGATCTCAGACCAGATGAGGACGCCGAGACGGTCGGCGGTACGGGTCATGCGCTGATCGTGTGGGTAGTGGGCGAGACGAGCATAGTTGCCGCCAAGTTCCTTGACCCAGCCGAGAAGAGTATCAGCGTCTTCCTGCGTGTAAGCGCGGCCGGTGCGAACTGGCGCCTCGGCGTGAATGCTGACGCCGCGAAGGAAGATGGGTTTGCCGTTGAGCAGGATCTGCGTGCCATGGACTTCGACGGTGCGGAAGCCCATCTCGTCATCGAGGGTGTCTTCGCCTGTCTTCAGCTGGACTTTGTAGAGGCGCGGATGTTCGGGCGACCAAAGCTCGAGGCCTTCAGGGTGTAGCTGGACGGGAGCGCGTCCGTTGGCATCGACGGTGGCTTCAACTGTGGTCGGCGTGGGGGTTGCGATGGAGACGCTAACCTTGTCTCCCGCGTTGGCGCCGATGACGTGGACATATCCGTCTACCTGATTCGTAGAGCCGCGAACGAGATGAAGATCGTAGTCGTCGATGAAGCGGGTCGGGACTTCAACGAGTGCGACGTCGCGAGTGAGGCCGCCGTAGTTGAACCAGTCCGTCTGAAGGGTGGGAACGCCTTCGGCCAGGCGGGTCGCGTCTACAGCGATGACGACGAAGTTATCGCCGTCGTGGAGCAGGTCAGTGGCGTCGCAGTCGTAGGGGGTGAAGCCGCCCTCGTGCTGGCAGGCGAATTTGCCGTTGATCCAGACGAAGCTGCGATAGTTAGCCGCGCCGACGTGGAAAAACGTACGCTGGTTCGGCTTCTTTTGATAGGTGAAGTCGCGCTGATACCAGAGAGGGCCTTCGTAGAAGTGGAGTAATTCGCGCTGGGTGTTCCAGTCACCGGGAACCTTGAGAGTGGGAGACTTGCTGAAATCGTATTCGGTATTGTCTTTGTGCTCGTTGAGGAAGTAGCCGTCTTTGCGAAGCTCGTTGTGGAAGGTGTAGAGACCGGAGCCGTAGGGATCGACGATGGTGTGCCAGTCGCCGTCGAGGCTGATCTGCTTGCGGTGATCGACGTTGACGAGAAGAGTCTTGTAGGTTCCTTCGTCGAGCTTTGTCTGAGCGGCAGCGGAAAGCTGGGCGTTTCCGAGGAGGGTGGTGAGAGCCGCAACAGAAAAGAATGTGGAGTGAATGAGCTTTTGAGCGTGACTAACAATTCGCATCGAGTTCCTCTGATGTCCCTGTGGGCAGGTCCCCTTTTATTCTCAATAAAAATGGATGTTGTGCGCATTTCATTTTGTTGTTACATGAAATTTATTGGGAGTGCGGCAGGGATGCGCGAATGAGTTGGGAGAATTCCGGACTGTCCCCGGCAGCTAACGCGGCGTCATTGATCCGCGAACGCCGGCGGAGTTCGTTAAACGGCAATGTCGTGTCCATGAAACCATGGTCGTAGAGATACTTGTCGGACCAACCATTGAGGAGATAACGGATGTCCCATCTATTCGGTTTGCCGATGGCCCTTGCATAACGCACGATGTTGAGCGTGCAGTTGCTTACGAGCAGGTTATAAAACTCTGGCTTGTTGTAGAGTTCATTGATCCGGTCGAGGTAGACCAGGAAAAGCGCGCGCGCACTCGCAGGCGATACGTTGAGGGGGTAAAGAAATACGTCCTCGTTGCGGAAATTGGTGCGCACCCGAATCACATCGCGTTCGTCGGCCACAATGTAGATCAATTCGAATGTCCTAAACATCGAGGGCAGGGGAGAGAAGCCTCCACCCATCTCAGGACGCGCTTCGATGGAGATGCTGAGAGGGGGAGCATTATCGAAGTTAAAACTCAGGAAGGTATGCGCTACGGGCCCAGGCATCCAATAAGAGATGATGAAGTCTATCGAGGTCAGATGTGAGACCAGTACCTCGCGCTCTTCGTATCGCACCGTGAAACCATCCCTGCTACGGTAATCAAAATTGCGGACGTCGGTGATTCTCACGCGGTCGCCGTCGATGGCTACCCGTGGCATTACCGCCACATCTGTCCGCCAATTACGATCATGGGTAGGCCGGAGCGAGAGGAACCACACAAGCACAATGAGGGCTAGTCCCGCATACGCCAGATACATAGGTGGTCTGCATGCGCGCCAGAACACCCAGACACTGAACACCATGAAAGCCAGCGCCAACACCAGTCGCACCCAGAACCACGGAAGCCTGGAATAATAAATCGCCAGGGTTGGCCAAGCGATGAGCACTGCCTGACACAGGAATGCCAGTGTCTTCAGCAGTCCGCGGAGAAGCTTGAAGAACCAGAATGTCAGAGACTTTTGGGGTCGCGGTTCCATAGAGGTCCTTCTTCCGTAGCCTTGTTCCTTACTTTGAGTAAGGCGGTACTGATGAAATGGTGACGATCCGGAACTGCGCGATGCTATCGAAAAATTGGAGGCGTGGGTCTCGATGCCATCCGTTTTTTTATCCGCTCTGGGTGATGGTCGAACTCATTCTACCTCGAAAAAAATTGATGGGAGAGACCATCATGGAGGCTCGGTGCGAGCGATCGCACGGGGGGCGTGGCTGTCGGCAGCTCAGATTGGCTTGAGTCCTCTCATCCCGTGGTCGAAAATCTCGTCGATATAGGCGTCCGACAACGGGCCAGTTCCCATTTGAAGCCGGTAATAGATGGGAGCATAGAGGATGTCGATGATTGTGTTTGGGTCGGCATCCCGACGCAGAAATCCCTTTTTCATCCCTTCCTCAAAGTAGGTGATCGCCATTCGACGCCGGGGGAGAGTCCATCGCTGGCGAAGTGCCAGAGCGAGTTCAGGATCAAATTGTGCTTCGGCGAGCAAAGCACGGATGAGCGCACCGTCTTTGCCGCGGAATACCTTGGCCATCGTCCGCATCTGCAGCCGGATGCTGTCCAGATATGTCCGCGCAGGCAGAAAGAGCGTGTTGGGGTCTACCCGGGCTACGAACGCATCCATAACGATCGCAGCCTTATTGGGCCAACGGCGGTAGATGGTCATGCGCCCCACGCCGGCCCTGCCTGCGATTGCGTCTATGCTGAGCGATTTGAAGCCGCTCTCAAGAACCAGGTCAGCGGCTGCTTTGAGTACGGACTGTTGAACTCGAGGGTTTCGGGGTCGGCCTCGAACCGTCCTCGCGCTCGTGGTTTGTTCTGGCAATTTCATAGCCCTCCTAAAAATGAACGGCTTTTGAATCCAATATGGTACATTGTGTATCGAATACATGTCGCTTGATGCAGGACATACCGCTATCTCAAGGGTGTCGAGAGGAGCCAACGGGGGGGATTTTTGTAAAGAGACCATTGCGAAAGTGGTTCTCGATCTTACTGACGAAGACCAATCGCCTCTCGTACCACATCAACCAGACGCCCTGGTTCACAAGTAGATGGCGATCACTCCCGCCCAGGATGCCGGGCTGGCCGTGATCGCTTAAAGATAGGCGGCAGTTCAAACAACCATTGAAACAACACAGGTGCAAAGGAGAGCAGCAATGTCCAAGAAACTCGAAGGTAAGGTCGCTCTTGTCACGGGCGGCTCGCGCGGTATAGGGGCTGGAATAGCCAAGCGTCTGGCGGCGGATGGAGCGAACGTGGCCATCACATACACGAAAGGTGCAGACGCGGCTGCGTCGATTGTCAAGGAGATTGAGCGCGCCGGCGGAAAGGCGATCACGATTCAGGCGGATGCCGGTGATGCAGGTGCCGTCAGGGCCGCGGTCGACAAGACCGTCGCGACCTTCGGCAGACTTGATGTGCTTGTGAACAATGCCGGTACGGCCATTCCGAAAACGTTCGAGGAGACCACACTGGAGGAGATGGACCGCGTAATTAACATCAACATCCGCGGAGTATTCGTCGCGACCCAGGCCGCGCTGAAGCACATGAAGGACGGAGGCCGCATCATTTCGATCGGCTCGTGCGTGGGAGAACGCATGATGACACCCGGACTCGTTCCTTACTCGGCTACGAAGGGTGCGGTGAAGATGTTTACGCAGGGGCTATCCAGAGAGGTCGGGAGCCGGGGCATCACGGTCAACAACGTCCAGCCGGGCCCCATCGACACGGATCTGAACCCCGCCGCGGGCGAATGGGCAGAACCTCAGCTGGCGAATACAGCGCTCAAGCGCTACGGGCATGTGGACGAGGTGGCTGCGCTGGTATCGTTCGTCGCCGGTCCAGAGGCCGGGTACATCACGGGAGCGAATCTAACGATTGATGGCGGTACCAACGCGTAAGGAACTGGCCAGTGCGAAAACCACAATCACTTCCATCGGAGGATGCCGCTGGATTGCCGGCGTCATCCTTCGGGCCGACCAAGAGTCGAAGTCCTAAGAACGGTCAGTTGCTACGGCGAAGACGCCGGACGGGGCCAGTCGACTCACGGCGGATGAACTGGGGTTCAAAGACTATTGCGTCTGGGAATGCATCATTGGGTTTTTGTAGGCGTTTCAGAAGAGTCTGAGCGCCAGTCTCTCCCATCAGGCGAAGCGGTTGTGCGACGGTCGTGAGTCGAGGAATTTGGAAGGCCGCGCTCGCAAGGTCATCAAAGCCAATCACGGAAATATCGCGGGGACAGTGGAGACCGACGTCCGCGAACGCTCGCAACGCTCCTATCGCTGCGAGATCGTTGAAGCAGAAGATCGCAGTAAAGTCACGAGTTCTCGCCAGGAGCTGGCGCACGGGGTTATATCCAAGCTCCGGGGAAGAGGCGTGATCCGCCAGGTGAACGCACAGATCGTCTCGCATCACGATTCCCACCAATCCGGCAGCGGCCCGAATACTCGTCCATCGGAACTTCGAGTCCGCGATGCTAGAAGGTCCTTTCATGAACGCGATCTTGCGATGACCAAGATCATAGAGGTGCTGTAATGCGAAGATGGCGGCGGAGTCGTGATTGATCATCACATTCGTGACGCCGGCAATCTCCTCGTGACCCGAGATGCAGACGACAGGCGTGGCCGTCGGCTCCTGAAGGCTGGTGTTGACCAGGATCATTCCGTCGACTGACCGATCGAGGAGTTGGCGTGGATGTTCCCGCATCATGTGTGACTTGCCCTGGTGACTTAGCACGGTGTGCATATAACCCGCGTCAAGCAGGCACTCTTCTACGCCCCCCATCACCATGGTGAAGTAGCCTTCGCTGAACTCGGGAACCACCACACCGATAGTGAAGGTCTGCTGCGTTCTAAGCGATCGAGCCAGCCGATTAGGCTTGTACTTGAACTGCTTTGCCGCGGCCAAAACGCGAGCCTGGGTTTGCAGTGCAATGGTCTCTATCCCCGAAGCGTTGTTCAGCACCAAAGAGATTGTCGTCGGAGACAGCTTGAGATGCTCGGACAGAAGTCTTAAGGCTGACACGTTTGGTGTTAGTTTGTTCGTCGTCGCTCATACTCGCATCCTTTCTACATGAAGTCCGGCGCTGCCGAGGAGCGAATCCTGCGAGTTTGCAGGGAAGAGTCATGCGAAGCTATCGAATTATTTGGCCTTCTCACACTCAACTCTGACTGCTAGTTCACTTGCGAAATCATTAGAGCGACCCAAAGACGATTTAGCTTGACATCTGTCATTTATTTGATGTAGACCCTCTTACGTCATACTGAATCGATTTAGACCATTGATTTCGACTGGCGAGACGTCATCGACAAAGGGCAGGGGAATAGCTGTCCTAAAAAAGCACTGGGGCCCCAATGAATCATTTGGGAGGCCGTATGCAATCACAGTGGGTACAACAGCATCTTTTACAGCCGTGGCGTTATGCACGGTTTGTCGTGGCGCTCGTCGTAGCGTCGTTTCTGGTATTACCGCCCTCGGCGTATGCCCAGGTGTCAGCAACCATCAGTGGGACAGTAGTTGACGGAGCTGGCGCCGTGGTTCCAGGCGCAACAGTCACAGTTACCAATGATGCAACGGGTCAGAGCCGCGATTCTGTCACCAATGGCGAGGGGTACTTCGTATTTCCGGCGTTGCTGACGGGAAGTTACTCTCTGAAGATCGAAGCCAAGGGCTTCAAAAGCTTTCTGCAGCACGACATTCCACTAAGCGCGGGCGATATTCGCAAGATCCCTAATCTTGTGCTGACGATCGGGCAAACGAGCGAGACGGTCACGGTCGAGGCGGGGAGTGCGCAGATCATACCTGTGGACGGCGGGCAACGGGCAGCAATCCTTGACTACAAGGATATTGAGAACCTGGCGCTGGGAAGCCGTGACTTGTCGCAGTTGCTGAAGATACTTCCCGGAGTCACGACCGCTCCGAACGGCTTGAGCAACGGCCCGATGTTTAACTTCACGCAGGTCAGCGTCGCCCAGAGCGCGGTTGGCAATGGCCTCAACGCGAACGGCGTCCCAAATCGCGGCGGCACAAGCCAGCTTCTTGACGGCGTGGATATAGACGATCCCGGTTGCAATTGCGGCTCCATTGCCATCGTGAACCCTGACATGACGCAGGAAGTCAGCGTGCAGACGTCGAACTTCGGCGCGGACGCTCCGTACGGCCCGGTCGTCATCAACACGACCAGTAAATCCGGCGGAGACAACTACCACGGCGAAGCCTATTTCTATGCCAGAAACGACGTTCTCAATGCGAATGACTGGCAAAGCAATCACACCACTCCGGTCACGCAGAAAGGGGGCGCTTCCTACTACTATCCGGGCGGTAATTTTGGCGGCCCTGTGCCGTTCACTCATACGAAGGTGCGCTTTTGGGGCGCCTTCGAGAGCCTGCGACAGAACAACGGCAATACGAATGTGCTGACGTCCTTTATCCCCACGCCAGACATGATGTCCGGCAACTTTACGGCAACAACTGCAAACAGTGCGTTCTGTCTGGGAAACATCAATTCGAAACAGACCAACGGCTGTAACGACCTGACTGGCACGGTATTACCGGATGGAACCATAGTTGGGCAGGGAAGCCGTCCCGCCGGCATCATTCCTACGGAGTTTCTTGATCCGGGCGCGAAGGCGCTCTCCAGTTTCTGGCCGGTGGCAAATGCTAATCCGGCCACGACTCCCGGCAATTACAATTACCGCGAGGTCATTCCTGGCGTACACAATGGCTGGATCTACCGCTTACGCGGGGACTACAACCTGAACCAGAACAACAGCTTCTTCATCTCCTACCAGCAGGGATACGATCAGCAGCCTTCGCAGGGGAATGGCGCCCACATCTACTGGACGCCTGGGAACGCGATTCCGTATCCGGGGGGCGGCCTGCAGACCACATCGTATTCCAAGGCGCTTGCCGGCCACTTTGTTCATATCTTCACTCCAACGCTGACAAACGAGGCGATTGCCAGTTGGGGATACGGCAATATCCCCGTGGCTCCCCCCAAGCTTTCAGCCGCGTACAAGACCACGCTTGGTTATCCCTATGGGACAGTCTTTAATAATGGCGCGCAGGTGATTCCTGCATACAGCTCCGGGGGAAGCTTTACGTTCCCTGACTTCTCCCAGGCGGACATCTTTGAATCCCCGAGTAATGTGTACATCGTCCGGAAAGAGATACCCTCCTTTGCGGACAACGTGACATGGGTATGGCGCACGCACACGATCAAAGCTGGCGTCTATGCAGCAAATACCTCAAATCTCCAGGGTGCGTTTTCAGTCTCGGGCGGGCTCAGCGGGGCCTTCAACAGCTTCAGCTTCGGCGGAACGCTTAGCCCCAACATCATTACCGGCCAGAGAGTCGGCTCGCCGAACAATCCGACTGCGAATTTTCTCATGGGGTTGACAACAAGCTTTGGGCAGGACAGCAAGGCGCCGATCAACGACTTGGCCTTTCAGAACCTGGCTTTTTATGGCGAAGACTCATGGAAAGCCACGAAGCGCCTGACCCTGGAGTACGGCGTTCGTTTGTCTCACATTGGACATTGGTATGACAGGCAAAAGAACGGCTTGGCTGTCTTCTTCCCCACTCTGGTAGCGCCAGATTTTGCTGGAGGGAGAGTCAATCCCGGCGTGCGGTGGCATAGTGTTGATTCCTCGGTCCCAAACAGCGGACAGCCGGATACCTTTGTTTATCCGGATCCGCGCTTTGGTATGGCGTATGACCTGTATGGATCGGGGAAAACAATCATTCGCGGCGGCTGGGGCATCTACCACTTCAGCGAACAAACCAACTCCCCCACTGCCGCTTTATCGACTTCGCAGTCAGTGGGGACATACAACCTCCCCGGCAGCACTAGCGCGTTTCTCTCCCAGCTTTCGCAATTGACACCGCCGTCGTTGTCGGGCGGGATCTGCTGCAATGGCACAGTGAATGCGCTCGATCCTACAGATAACACCATGCCGAAGACGACTGCCTGGAACCTCACGGTCTCGCAACAACTGCCGTGGCAGACGCTGCTGGAAATGGCGTATGTGGGGAATGATAGCCAGAATCTGGTGTTGGGCGGCGAGAGCATCTCGGGTAGCGGCTTCACAGACTTCACCAATCAAAACAAGATTCCTTTGGGAGGTTTCTTCCAACCCGATCCAGTGACAGGACATACCGCGACAAATCCTGAAGACGTGACGACGGTTGGAAACAAGACGGCTGATTACCGTCCGTACGGGTATGCTTACGGCGACAACAACATCAATGTCAACACAGGCATCGGTTACTCTAATTATCACGGATTGCAGTTAAGCTGGGTGAAGCGGAGCCCTCGCGCCAACTTGAACGTGAACTATACCTGGTCGAAAACCCTGGGCACAGGTATGCAGGTCAATCCATTTTCGGTGAGGCCCAACTATGGAGTCTCGTCTATTGACCGGCCTTACGTCTTCAACTTTTCCGGATCCTATCTGTTTGACAATGTCCTGACGGGAAGCAGTAAGTTCGTTCGGGGAATGACGAACGGCTGGACCCTCTCCAACATCACTTCATGGCAGGCAGGCGGAAACCTGCAGTCCCAATACAACAACAACACTGGAAACTTCGCGATGAGCCTGCAGTACGCGAGCATCAATGGGCAGCCGATTTCTAGTACGAATCCGCTGCCGAAAGGTGTTGGGAGTGGACTCAGCCAGGCCACCTACTACGGCACGAATGCGTCCATCGTGATCACGCCGACGCTTACGTGCAATCCGAAATCTGGACTCGCGCATTATCAACTGCTGAATTACAGCTGCTTTGCTCCACCGGCAATTGGAGCATTCGGCGGCCAGGGTTTCCCCTACCTTAGCGGGCCTTCACTGTTCATCAGCGATCTGGCTGCTTATAAAAGCTTCCACATAACAGAAAGGCAGACTGTCCAGTTCCGTGCTTCCGCATTCAACTGGCTGAACCACCCTCTGCCCCAGTTCAGCGGGCAGAGCCAGGTCACTTTGCACTACAACGCCGATTATGCGAGCAAGACGTTTACTCCCAACACAGTCGCCTACCCATCGTCGAATCCAAATAACTTTGGTGTTCTGGATAACAAGTCCGGGACGCCTACGCAAAGAATTCTGGAACTGGCAATCAAGTACCAGTTCTAGGCAGCCTTGCAAAAGATGACGAATTAGGGCCTGCTAACCCGCCGCTTCTCCGTAGAGAGCTAGCGTAGCTTTAACAGGCCCGGTAGAAGCCCCTCTGCATAACAATTACAGTTATTCACCATGAAGCGCCTTTCTATTCGACGGTTGGCTAACTCTGGCAAAGCGTCGATCTTCGTGGCTCTTTGTTCCTCCATGCTCTATGGGCAAACGAATAGCACGGCGCCCGCAAAATCCGTGCTGCAGCAACATTACGACGCGGCGCAAAGCTATCAGTCGGCTGGCAATTTGACGGAGGCAGCGCGGCAGTACCGTATCTTTATCGCCGACGCGCTCGGAGAGTTGGCAATTGAGCGGGCGCACTTAGGTGACTATGACAAGGCTGCTCCGCTCTTTGACGAGGCGCTAAGCCTGGCGCCAAACTCCCCCGTGCTCGAAATCGAATACGCTCAGGCTGCTTTTGCACACGGTGATCTTTCTCACGCAAGGTTGCTCGCTGAACAAGTCGTTCGCAACTACCCAGCCAACGCCAAGGCCCACCTGATCCTTGGGCGTGTGTTGATGAAGTCGAATAAAGGAAATGAGGCGCGTCAGCAGTTCGAAGCGGCTGTTGCGCTGGAACCCGACTTCGAAAACGGGTACGCCCTAACGGTTGCCTGTCTCAATATGCAGGACAAGTCCTGCGCGGCAAATGTCTTTTCCGAGATGCTGGAGGCTTTTGGGGATACGGCGGTCATCCATCGACAGTACGGGCTCGCCTACGGCAATTCCGACTTTCAGCAAGAAGCGATTGTTGAACTGCAAAAGGCGATCGCGAAAGACCCACGTCTCCCGAGCTCACACTACGCGCTGGCAGCGGTGTATCTTTCAAGTTCAGAAGGATCAAGAACAGCGGAAGCCGAAACGGAGTTACGGAAGGAACTGGATATTTCTCCGAGTGACGCGCAGGCCTACGCCGCTCTTGGGCATATAGAGCTGAGCGCAACCTGAAGCGTGCTGTTAAGCTGAACGCAGAGAAGCCGGACACATATTTCTACTTGGGCCAACTCTATTTGGAGACCAGTCGGCCTGCCGATGCGGAGATGGCGCTGCGTAAGTCGATCGCGCTGACGGGGGATGTTTCTTGCAACCGCTATCAGGTGCAGAGAGCGCACTACATGCTCGGGCGGCTCCTGATGCAGTCAGGCAGAACAAAGGAGGCAGACAGCGAGATGCAAATCTCTTCTGTGCTGATACAGGAGAGCTCGACGAAGGACCGCAGCCGGCTAGCTGACTATCTATCGGATGCCGGACAATCCGCCGCCTGAAGTCGGCATGGGGCCGGCGAACGTATTGAGTTTGCGGAGTGCCGCCGCTAGCAAATCGTTGAGCCAGATCGATGCATCTGAGCAAGAGCTGGCGCCTGCGCTCGCCGACAGCCACAACAACGTTGCAGTGATTGCCGCGTCCGGCAAGGATTTTGCTTCTGCGCTTACATATTTTCAGCGCGCTGGGGAGTGGAGCCCCTCGCTCGAAGGTCTCGATCACAACTGGGGTCACGCAGCTTTTTCAGCCAGCCGCTTTCAAGATGCAATACTGCCGCTTAGCCATGCTCTGCTCGTTCACCCGGAAGATGCGAGCCTCCGTTCCATGTTAGGCCTCAGCCAGTACATGACAACAGACTATTCAGGAACGCTCAAGACTTTGCAGCCCATTGAGGCGCAGTTGACGGCGGTTCCGCAGCTAGCGTTTGTTTATGCTGCATCGATGGTGAAGGCGGGAAATTTCCGGGGCGGTCTGAGTCGTCTGGTCGCACTGGAGAAGGCCTACCCCGAGATTCCCGACGTTCACCATGAGCTGGCAGCGGCGTACCTACAGGCCTCGCGCCCCGAGGATGCTGCCCGGGAAAAGTAGCAATATGAGACGTTGCTTGCTTCCAAGCCAGGAGCGCATGCCTAATAAATGAGGTCAATTTCATTGGCATTCAGGCACCTAAAGGCGTTCTTTATGAATAAATGTTGGGAGATTTTGGGGCGCGGGTCGGGATCAAACCGACGCATAAAGATTTAGCAGTTTATCTAACTAATTGATAAGGCTTGGTTTTTCCGTCGAATGTGAAATTCAAAATCCGTTGGTACCCTTTTGTCCCTTAGGCATGCCGGGAGAAGGTCAATGCACAGTTGCACGAAGGCAAGGCACTGCTCGAGGGGGCTAGGAGCCCGTGCCAAGGGAAAGTTGGCGTAGTCGGAGATTGACACGATCAATCGCCCGAAGGCGAAGAACCAGGATATCGACAAAAAGCTGCATCATGACTTGACGGTGACGGGAGAGCTGCCCCTGGCGACGAAGATCAAATCTGATATTGACGCGGAGATGATCAAATTCAAAGCCTCGTTGGATCAGCTTGCCGCGAAGTCTAGAGCCAGCCGACGCATTGAATGAATGCCTGCCGGTGAATAAGAGTGCAATACTTGTCCCAGATCAACGGAGCCACTCGTGGAAGCGATGCTGATATGGTGGCTTCATTGTTTCGGCAGGGTCCCCCAGGAGGTAAACCATGGTTGCATCGGGGCCACTTCGAGGCTTGGCTCTGTATGCCACTGCAGCGCTGTATCTGGTCACAGCAGCGACCACAGGTATGCCTGCGGAGGGCAGAATCAGGATGAGGAGGTTCACCTGGGGCAAGAGGTCTTTAACAAGCTGAAAGCTAAGGTGAAATCATCGAATCTTCCTTTTTGTACACCAGCTGAAACCCATTGCGGACGCCATCACTCCAGCGGCGCAGCCCCGCTATAACCACCCTTCAAGTTCTACTTTGTGCACGAGACCCAACCGAATGCCTTCGCAACTCCGGTCTTCGGGAAGTTCAACTCCGAGGCAAAGTCAGTCGTTAGCCAGAGTCTGTATTCGCGCCAAGTCCTGTTCTCACCAGTAAATACGGCCAACTTGATCATAGATCTACAACTAACTCTTCCTCAGGCTGGCAGCAGCAAATCAGAACATAACCGTCTGCTGGCGACTGAAGAGGTTCGGGCCGATAGCTCACGGTACCGGAGACCAGGCTGGTCTCGCAGGTGTGGCATACGCCGGTGCGGCACGACCACCTCACAGGAACATCGCAGGCCTCGGCCAGCTCGAGTAGATTTTGAAATCGCGGATCCCAGGCGACCGTGAGACCGCTGCGTGTGAAGGAGACATGCGGGCCCGGTCCTACTGATGCGGCTGGAGGATGTGGCGGTCGAGCGGTTGCATCGATCACGCCCGGGGTTATCGATTCTCTTGGACCAAAGATCTCCGTATGCACCCGTTTGGCGTCGACACCCCAAGCCGCGAGGCCTGCGGTTAGATCGTTCATAAACGTAGCCGGTCCGCACAGGTAGAAATCGGCAATGACCGGTACCCCCAGCTTCTCGATTACAACCACATCAAGGTGCCCGGGTGCATCAAAGTTTGCACCTAAATGGTCGGCCGGGAGCGGTAGGCTGTATCGTATGTAACTCCGGCCGTGTTGGATAGTCTGGAGTACGTTGCGTGACTCCCTGTCAAACGGGTGATCGTCGGAGTTTCGCGCCCCATATAGCCACCAGACTTCACGCTGCGATGATTCGGCGGCAAGCTTGTGAAGCATCGCCAAAACCGGGTCGCACCTACCCCGGCGCTGAGTAGCACCACGGAGCTTTCGCCAGGGAGCAGCGTGAAGCTGCCTCTAGGCGCGCTCACATCCAGGACGTCACCTTGTTGGACCTGAGTGTGCAAATACGTGCTGGCTACGCCGCTCGCTTCGCGCTTGACGCTCACACGGTAGTAGTCCGCGTTGGGAGGGCCAGAAAGCGAATAGTTGCGTAGGAGCGGCGGCGCAGCCTCATTTGGCCGCAGACGAAGAACTACAAACTGTCCTGGCAGAGCGGGACTGAGGGGCTGTCCGTCCGCTGGCTCCAGCACAAACGAGAGCACGCTGCTACTCTCACGGTTCATGCGAGAAACCCGCAGCGGACGGAACCCTGGCCATGCTGGCGGTGGTTCACTCGCCGGTACGAGGCCGGGACTTCCCGTCGTCGGTTCGCTCCCGTCCTCCTTTTCGAGCATGGTCCGAAAGGACGCCTGCCAACCCAGGCTCAAAGCTGGAATATTTAGCGCTCGGTGTAATTGATCACGAGAATGCGCAGGAAGATAGAGCAGCGCATCGGCTTCAGCCACGGTCATGTGCAGCGGGCCGTCCGCAACCTTGACGATCTCATCCCCGCTTCCGACTTCGCCCTCTTCAAGAACGCGGAAGTAGAAGCCGGGCCTGTGATGCGAGACGAGGAGCGCCGCCATACGGGGTTCATTCATACGAATGCCAACGCGGTAGCAGGTGACGCGGGGCTGGGTCACTTCGAAAAGAGCGTTACCAATCCTGTATCGATCGCCAATGCAAACCTCATCATCGGGAAGGCCATCGACTGTGAAATTTTCGCCGAATTGTCCGAAGGTGAAATCGCTTCGCCCGAGTTGCTTTTCCCAGTAGCGATAGGAATCAGTCTGATACACGAAGACTGCGCGCTGCTCGCCGCCGTGACCAGCCAGATCGCCTTGGCTATCGCCCTCGATGTTAAGCCGCCGAACCAAACGCCGTCCCTGAACCGGGCTCTTCCAAATCGCTGTGTGGACTACTTTCCCCTCCCAACTGACATCGCGAGGAAGACCAACGTTGACGGACAATAGTCGGGCCATAAATCCCACCTCATTGGTATCGAGCGGGGCTCTTGCAGTGAAAGCCGCGTTCGAGTCTATACTCCTGGCGCCTGACGAGACATGTGTCGGACAACTTGCTTCTATCTATTAAAACCTGAAGCGGCGTACTGCGCGGACACACTAAGTTGTAAATATGCAGACCGTGGCGTACAAAGAGTCTGAAGATTATTAGAACCCGGCCAAGGTTTAGACATCTCAGTGCGCTGCGATGAATATTCCGAAACACTATTTCGGCCTGTCAGGGAGCCACTCTCGAGCTGCGACACTCCAACGTAACCTTTGGGTTTGTTTGGTGCGTTTGGCGATTTTGCCATTGGCTTCTACCCTATGGGCCGCGTGTATCTCAGCGGAAAGTCATATCTGCAAGAACATCCTGATCATCACCGAAGTAAGCGAGACGCAATCCTGACGACAGCGTCAAAGCACAAAAAGTGACCGAATATGTTGCGAACAAGTTGGGCTGTCTCAAATCTTCGACTATGGCTTTCAAGTGCAAACATCGATGATGGTGGTGCCCAAATCTTTTCAGTTGTACTTAGGCGGGTCGACGGTGTTCGGCAAGTATGGGCACCCGTGGGATGTTCGCGCCGGAATGAACTGGTTTTCCTGGAAGAACAGAGTTGTCCGGTCGAACACCGAGGGGCTTTACCTATATAACTCTCCCGTAGGTTATTCTTCTGTCCCGTTCCAAGTGGGAGGCCACGGATTTGTATTCCATTCAAATTTCGAGATGGCGTTTTGAGGGGGCAAGCTATGACGAACAGATCGATTTTTAACAAGTCCTGTTGGAACCAACATTTGCTCCTGGTCGCCTTCACGGTCATATGCTCTTTAGTCGGGAGCGGTCATGCAAGTGCCCAGTCCTCGCCTTCGTCTCAATCCCAAGCTGAATTGAACGATAGTCACTTCCACCTAACGAACTACATACAAGAGGGAACAGACCTTCACGATTTTCTGACGATTATGGGTACGAGGGTTGGGCGGGTTGCGCTTTTCGGTATTCCGCTGTAACAGCAATGGTCTTATCAAAATTCAGGAGACTTCGCTCCGACCTACTATTTGCAGACGGACGCGCCTCTCTACTACTACTCGTTCACGGATGCCTATATCGCGATGGCTTACCGGTCGCTCCCTCCTGAGCAACAGGCTCGTTTCGACCCTATGATCACCGGCTTCAACCCTGCCGACATGTACGCGGCAGATCATATCCGGCGTGTACTCCAGACTTTTCCTGGGGTCTTCTCCGGAATAGGTGAGTTCACGATTCATAAGGAGTTTGTTTCCGCCAAGGTTTCGGGGGAAACGGCCAGCCTTACGAATCCCGCCCTGGATCGCATCCTTGACTTCGCGGCCGAAGCTGGACTTGTCGTGTTGATACACAATGACGTGGACGTGCCGTTTCCAAAGGAGGGTGCTGAGCCTGTCTACCTAGCCCAAATGACGAAGCTTTTGAAGCGACATCCCAATGGCCCGATTATCTGGGCTCACTGCGGGCTTGGGCGGGTCATTCATCCGATCAAGAACCATGTGGCTATGCTGGAAACAATTCTTAGTGATCCTGCAATGCACAACATATATTTCGATATCTCCTGGGACGAAGTCGCGAAGTACATCGTTGCTAGTCCAGAGAGTGTTCAGGTTACTGCCGACCTGATTAATCGTTACCCGGACCGCTTCCTTTTTGGAACTGATGAAGTTGCTCCATCCACCCAGGAGAAGTATTTGAAGATTTACTACCAATATGGTCCCCTTTGGAAGGCATTGACCCCGCAGGCGAGCGAAGCCGTACGCAAAGGTAACTACGAACGGATCTTCGATGCCGCAAGACGAAATGTGCGGACATGGGAAGAGGCTCACCGGAAATAGCTTCTTCCTCATGAGGAGTCAGACAGGTCTTCAACAGTTAAACGAGCGGCTTCCTATGAAGGGCCTAGGTAGTAAGGAGTTTCTCCACCTCTGACTGGAGCCGCGCGGTAATTATGGCCTCAGGTTCGTTTGCGGCGAAACGCACCGGTTGCCCGACACGCACTTCGAGTGTTCCTGAGCGAAACCAGCTACGCTGCCGCGTCTTGAGATCGCCCAGACCGCGGAGCGCAACGGGCAAGACAGCAGCGGAAGATTGCTTGACCAGCAGGCCGATCCCGGGCCGGAAATTCGCCAGAACGCCGTCCGGTGAACGCGTTCCCTCGGGAAACACAATGACATGGAAGCCGCGGTCCAGCGCCTGCCCAGCGTGGGCAAAGCTGCGCTGAAAGTCTCGCTGGCGGGGCAGCGGAAAGACATTGAAGAGTGCTGTGATTAGCAGCCAGGCGGGCGGCCCGAGTGGGTTGAGCCAGCGTGGTTCCATGTTGCGGGCGTGGCGAAAGTCCTCGAGTCGCTCGCCGGACATGGCCACTGCAGTATGGCTCCGGATGGCTCGCGGTAACGCGAAAAGCAGCAGCGGCACGTCGTATGTGGTGACGTGGTTGACGATGATTAGCATCGGGTCTCTTGTGGGCAGCGTCTTAGTTGTGAGGATTATGCGGGGCGCAGCCAACAACCAGACCAGTGGGCGCACAACACACTCTACAAAAGCTGCGCGAATCCAGCGTAAAGGCCGTAGCCAGGGCCAGTGAGGATAGACATAGTGCGCGGCAAGCGGCCGGGATCCCGCCTCGGGCTTGTGCTGGGTTTTGGGCTCATGGCTGTCCGTCGTCAGATTGGAAGTGTTGAAGTTTTGTGCATCTCCCGGCTGCACGATGGGTTGGCTGACCTCAGCCTCTGGGTTGCCGAGACGGGTCACAAACTGCCGCAATCCACCCAGTGTCTCCACCCTGGCATATTCCTCCTGATCGAACGCGACGCCAAGCCGTTCCTCAAGCGCATCCAACAGTTGCACGCGACCCAGACTGTCAAGATGGAGGTCCTCAGCCAGGAGGAGATCGTGATTCGGCCCAACGGCTTTCTGATCGGCTGGCGGGGCTTCTCCTGTGATGTGCGCGATGAGGGCCAGCAGCCAGTCTGTGCTCCCAACGGAAGCTGGATTTCCGGCATCCGTTCCCCGGTTGGCCAGCCAGGCGTTTACAGCGGCTCGTTTTACCTTGCCGGTCGAGGTGCGCGGGAGATCCGGCTCCGGCCAGAGCGCCCAACGGCGAATCCGCTGAGGCTCGGACAATCGAGAGTTCGCGTGTTGCAGGATTGTGGCGGCACGTTCAGGTGCTCCACGCAGTACGAGGACAGCGCAAGGCTCGGGGCCGAAGGGAGTTTTTACAGGCAGAATGGCGCAGGCCACGACCTCCGGCTCCTGTTCGAGGGCCGCTTCCAGATCCTCGGGATGGAGATTAACACCTGCGCCGGTCACGATAACTTCGCTTTTGCGGCCAAGGAAGCGTAACTCTCCAGTGGGTTGGGCTTCTGCCAGGTCGCCAGTGGCCAGCCACTCCCCGGTGCGCGGATGGTACGAGCCTCCGTTCCACGTTGCAGACGAGACCATGGGGCCGCGTACCAGCACCTCGCCGTCAGGCAGCAGCTTCACCTCCCGGCCGGGCAGCGGCTTGCCCATGGTGCCGCGGGCCACTCGGAAAGGGTGATTGAGGGTGATGAGGGCAGCTGTTTCCGTCATGCCGTATCCCTGGACCAATACAAAGCCAAGTGCGTTCCAGAACTGCTCGATCGGACCGGGTAGCGCGCCACCGCCGGTGATGAACGCCCAGAATTTGAGGCCGAAGGCGGCATGGATATCGCGGAAACACCACCAGCGCTTGAGCGCGGAGAGGCCCTGCGCGGCAGCTACGCGCGCCGGCAGGTCGGGATATTCTGTCTCCAGATGGCTCTTGAGCGCGGCCAGCACGCGGGGCACTCCGGCCAACACCGAGATGCGCTCGCGGCGGATGGTCTCGATTAGCCTCGGCGCTGTGAGTCGGCTCTCGAAGTGAACCTCGGCGGCAAAGATAGGTGGAATCCATAATCCCATCGTCTGCCCGAAGACGTGGCTCAACGGTAGCGTATGAAGGAAACGCAGCGGATGAACCAGTCGTTCGTAGCGCAGGTAGCCCCGCGCTGCTTGCTCGATAGGCTCCAGGCTGGCAAGAATGTTTCCGTGGGTGTGGACGATGCCTTTGGGTTCCCCCGTTGTGCCGGAGGTGAAGAGAATCTGCAGCGGCGTGTCATGTGTGAGGCCTGCGACCGGACCAGCTTCCTCGGTGGGTAGCGCAGCAGGCCAATCCTCGAAGAAGAGCTTTGGCCATTCGCCCTCCATCGTGAGGAGAAGCGCGGCGTCGCCCACAACCAATGACGGCCGTACGTCTGATGCTATTCGAGCCGTGAACGCCGGCGCTCCATAAACGTCCAGCGGAACCGTCAGCACCCCGCGTAGCAGGCAACCGTAGAACGCGGCGATCCACTCGGCACCGTTCTCGGCCCACAACAGGACCCGGTCGCCCGGCCCAATGTTGCGCTTGGCCAGTAATGCTGCAAAACGCCCGGCCAACCTCGCGAGCTCTTTGTAACTTGTGATCTTGCGCCGGTTGCCCACATGTTGGACGATGGCTTTCTCGCTGCCAAAGAGGCGGAAATCGTCAAGCAATGTAGCCATGTGAGGGCGCATGGGCGGCGGCTCCAGTAAAGTAAAGGTAACCTACCGTCGCGTATTTCGGGAGGTTCTATGGCGCTGCCTGCAGTTCGTCAAGAACATCCGGCGCGAGCTGGGAGCATACGTATCCAGTGGCCTTAGTGAAGGTGCGATTTGGGGTCGTCTCCTTCGACGGCGGCATGAGCAGGTTTCAATTCGTCGTTCCGTAAGAAACCAGGTCACAAATTCTCTGGTTTAGTTACTCCCAAACGGAGGAAGCATTATCCGCATAGTCGGCTGATCTTTACCTCAAACGCGTCCAGTGCTATTACAGCGAAGACCTTGCTGAGCGAATTACCTGGCCTACAATGAGTTAGAGATGAACAGGCTGCGAAAGAATTCCGCGAGTGTGCACCAAAAAACGGGGTGAGCAAACTATTATTTTTCCTCACCATCTTGTCATAGGTGGTCTTGGAAAATGTGAAATTTATTGTTATGTAGTATGCAAGATCCTACATCTAAGGGTCACCTGCGAACTGTTAATTCCCCATCGAAATCAGCAATAAATCCCATCATCTAGGGCTTTTAGCAGTTGCATGTACTATGGCCATCAACGTGCTGTTAGTGTCCCTGTAAATCCACAAATAGCTCGGCAGTCTGAGCTACAGAGTAAAAAACAGGCCTGTAGCCCACAGGGCGAAGCTACGTCTTTCTGACGGGTGTCAGAGATTCCGCCCAATCAAAATCAGAGGCGAAGCAAAATGGTCACCTCGCAAACAATTGACATCGGAATCCACGAAGCCCCTGCCTGGTGGGTGCTCTACACCCGTCATCAGCACGAGAAGACGGTGGCAGAGATGCTATCGACAAAGGGCTTTGAGGTGTTTCTGCCACTCTATGCATCAGTACGACGCTGGAAAGACAGAAGCAAGATGCTTAGTCTGCCGCTGTTCCCTTGCTATGTGTTCGTCCGCGGAGGACTCGATCGGCGATTGCAGGTCGTGACGACTCCGGGAGTTCATATGATACTGTTCCATGGCGAGCAGGTAGCGATCATTCCGGAAGCCGAGATTCAGGCGGTTCGAAGGGCAGTTGAAGGGCCCTTTCGTGTAGAGCCGCATCCCTTCCTGAAGTGCGGTGAGCGGGTTCGCGTCACTCGGGGCTCTCTTGAAGGAGTCGAAGGCATTCTGATCCGCAAGAAGAATCTGTATCGTTTAGTTCTTTCCGTGGACATGATGGCCCAGTCCGTGGCAGTGGAAATTGACGCCACTGATGTGGAAGCGGCGACAGCACGAGATTTCGCGGGTATATTTCCAAGCAAGCAATCTGGCGAAACCAGACGCTTTGGAAGCATTAGTTCATGATGACCGACCAAAAAGTAGTAGCTCGCGTCAATATTTGATGTTGCTGATAACGATCGTGAGGTTATCCCATTTTCCTATCAGCTGACACGATCACTGAGAAATAATCATGCAAGAAGTCTACGAGGAAAAGAACTCCGCAGGGTTCGATGTCCAGTACTACCTGCAAATAGTACGACGCCGCCACATCCTATTCCTAATAGTGGTATTTCTTGGATGGATCATAGTTTGGGGATCTAGCTGGTTTCTACCGGCACGTTATAAATCGGGCACGCTGATCCTTGTCGAGCGGCCTACTATGCCGAGAAACTATGTCGAACCAAACATCAGCGACGATTTGCAGAATCGGCTGGAGAGTATTACGCAACAAATTCTTAGCCGTACCCGCCTCCTTCTGATCATCGATAAGTTACAACTCTATAGCAACAGTCACGGCCAGATCACACCGGATGAAAAAGTCGAACTCATACGCAAAGATATTGGCATCGAACTTGTGCGTAGCACTCAAGGCGATCAAATTACGGCATTCAGGATTTATTATTCGGCGCACGATCCCTATCTTGCCCAGCGAGTGACGAGCGAATTGACGAGCCTCTTCATTAGCGAGAATCTGAAAGTGCGTCAGCAACAATCTGAAGACACCACCAATTTTATTGGGAATCAGCTGGAGATTGCGCGTGCGAACCTGGCTGAGCAGGAAGCAAAGGTCCAACAGTTCAAAGGACAGCACGAAGGCGAATTGCCTTCCCAACAAGCAAGCAACCTCCAAATCCTGAGCGGGCTCCAGGCGCAGCTACAGAACGAGCAGGATAGTCTCAACGGAGCGAAACAGCAGGGAGTGTATCTCCAGACATTGGTCGATCAATACCGGGTTCTCCATACGACCTCCCGGACTGCTGACGGCACCCCTACAAATTTGTCAGCGATTGACCATGAACTCGTTCGACTTAAGTCGGAACTGGCAGACCTTAGCTCTCGTTACACCGATGAATACCCTGAAGTCCAGAATCTGAAGGACAAAATAGCCAAGACCGAAAAGATGAGAGGCGCGTTCCTTTCTGAGCCTAAGGCGAACGGCAATGGTGGGAGACAATTAGATAATGGAATTGCTACGGTTGACGCGGCGGATCCACAAAACTCGGCGTTGTTGCAACTTCAAGGCCAGCTACGGGCCAACCAGGCAGAGATTGCGAATCGTGAGCAAGCAATTGCCGAATTAAAAGCGAGAGTCAACGGCTACCAGGATCGCTTGAATAATGAACCTGCGCGCGAACAGCAACTGGCAGATCTGACCCGTGGCTATGATCAATCCAAAACTAATTACGACGAGTTGTTAAAAAAGCAAAATGACTCAAAGATGGCCACTAGCATGGAACGGATGCAGCAAGGTGAGCGGTTCAAGATGCTTGATCCTCCGAGCTTACCGCTGAAACCAGATTTTCCCAATCGTCTCAAGTTTTGCGGAATCGGGCTGGGCGTGGGACTCGCGTTGGGCTTCGTTCTAGTTGGTGGACTTGAAGTTATGGATGATCGCTTACACAGCGAAAAGGAAATCAAGACCCTGCTTCCGATGGCGGTCATATCCGAGATCCCGGAAATCATGAGTCAATTGGACGAACGGAGCAGCAAGAAAAAAATAATGTTCGGATGGACCCTCACTGCACTAGTCGTAGCCACCATTCTGGCAGGTTCCGCGTTTAGCTACCTACACAATTAGTCCAGTTTACCGATGTATAAAGCGTTCTTCAATCTCACGCGCAATCCGTTCGACCTCACGCCTGATCCTGCTTGCTTTGTCCCGACGAAATGGCACAATGAGGCACTGGCGGCGCTTTACTATGGCATCCGCCGGCACAAGGGTTTTGTCGTGTTGACTGGAGAAGTGGGCACCGGTAAGACCTTGCTGCTTCGGTGTTTGATCGGGTTGTTGAAGGAGAGTAAAGACGTTGCATACGCATATCTCTTCAATGGCCGACTTTCCTCTACTGAGTTCCTACAGTACATTGTCTCCGACTTTGGGCTCCCTGTTTCTGGCAAGAACAAAAGCGATCTATTGTTTGACCTAGGTCGATTTTTAGTCTTGCGAGGTTCGAGGAAAATGACCACCGTACTCATCATAGATGAGGCACACCATTTGTCTGCGGACATACTTGAGGAGGTTCGCCTTCTGTCGAACCTGGAAACGGACGATGACAAATTGTTGCAGATCGTATTGGTGGGACAGCCCGAACTTGACGAAAAACTGGATTCGGTCGGTCTAAGGCAACTCAAACAAAGAATCGCGGTTCGCACGCAGCTTCGTTCGCTGGATGCTGACGAGGCAAATCGATACATCCATCAGCGGTTGCAGATTGCTAGTGGAAACATGTGCCCTGACCCATTGTTTTCTGCACAAACCGCTGCGGCAGTGTATAGACATTCGCGAGGATTGCCCCGCCTGATCAACACAATTTGCGAGAATGCCCTCATTACTGCCTACGCGAGACGATTGCCGAACGTACCTCCGGACGTGATAGAAGATGTGGCGAAAGAGTTCCGCCTCGAGGTGGTTTGCTTGCCTGAGGCTGAGGAGATTGGGGAGTTCCAGTGAGAGATAGATGTCCGGCAATCACCAACCTGCTCGATGACCTGTATGCGCCGTGCGAAGACCTGTCGTTAGCAATCCAGATCTAGGTGCGGCGTTAGCCGTTGAAGCGAGCAAAACGTGAGCCAAATATTTGACGCGTTACAAAGATCGGAAGCCGAACGCTCTGGAATGGATTTGTCGGGGCTGACAGAAGCGACTGAAATGCTGCAGCGCGCCGAACGCCTAGCAGCATCGGAATGGGAAACGAAGCGGGGTACTGAGCAGCTTGACGCGACGAAAGGCGCGGAGCGTGACACGTCATCCGGCTTGGTAGAAGCGTCGTCAATTGCGATAACATCTGAAGCTCGGGCAACAGCTGAGCTTTCGATGCTGGATCCATTCGGCCAGTTCCAATCTCTGAAGGCATCGCTCACTCCTCAAAGCCGGCTGGTAAGTCTCATGGATAATGGAAGTCCGGCAGCGGAAGCCTTCCGCCTTCTAGGGGTCCGATTGCGACATTTCCGGCGGGATCGAGAGCTCAAGAAAGTATTGATTACGAGCACAATCCCTCAGGAGGGCAAGAGCATGATTGCTGCCAACTTGGCCTGCACTCTCGCTCTAGGGACACAGCAGAGAATCCTCGTGTTGGAGGGGGACCTGCGGCGCCCGTCTTTATCGCAGATGTTCGGGCTCAGAAAGCCTCCGGGTCTTTGTGAATGGATGCAGGGCGACCGCACTTTGGCGGCGAGCATCTATCATCTCGAAGACCCAAACCTCTGGATTTTGCCAGCGGGTAGCGCTCCGAGCAATGCACTGGAACTCCTGCAATCTGGAAAATCGTCTGCGCTGATGGATCAATTGACCGGATGGTTCGATTGGATCATCATCGATTCTCCTCCTGTATTGCCTTTGGCCGACACGAGCGTATGGATGCGGTTCGCAGATGGAATACTTCTGGTTACGCGTCAAGGAACTACAGAGAGACGGCAACTAGAGAGGGGACTCGAAGCTATCGAGCCTAAAAAACTTATTGGTGCATTGGTGAATAGTTCCAAAGACGCGGCTGCCAGCTGCTACTACTACAAACCAGAGACAGTCTCACGGTTGAACGATGCTTCGACACAATGATTGACTCCGATTCGGGACCTATATTTTTACCCACTTATACCCAAAATCGTGCGTGAAGATGCCGATTGAGACGAACAATCGCAATCACCCTTCCTCTTGCTTCGGAAAAATGGGACGGACAAGAGCAGGTCATGAATCGTCGTTCTTAGTGGACAACGAAAAAGAGGGAATCGCGGAGAGGAATTAGCTGTGACCCTGCTGCGGATAGATAAAGCTTCGAATCCGATTGACCCTTTCCTCGAGTGGTTATCCGCCGGGGCGCGCGAAGTCTTTAATGAAGAGACCTTTAAGCGAATGATCGCCATAGAGCGCAAAAGAACAGAGCGTTCCAGGGAGCCCTTTCTGCTTATGTTGCTGGAGGGGGGCAAGCGTGAAGGTTCGGAAAGGAACGAGACGGTTCTGGACAGGGTACTGTCTGTCCTCCTGTTATCTATCAGAGAAACCGACGTAATCGGCTGGTACAAAGACCGGACCACCGTTGGTGTGATGTTTACAGGGCTTGCACGTCATGACAAGAACACAATCCTGAGTGTGATCCTTAGCAAGGTGAGTACCCTGCTAAGGGCCCGGCTGTCTCCAGACCAATTCAAGCAAGTCAGTATCTCCTTCCATTTCTTTCCGGATGACTGGGATCATGCTAATTCCGGGCGTCCAAGCGATCCATCCCTGTATCCGGATCTGTTGAGCCCGGACAAGCGCAGATGTACCCTCTTGCGCATTAAGCAAGTGATGGATATTGTCGGCAGCGCATTGATATTGATCCTCTGCACGCCTCTGCTTTTGATGATTGCACTAGCGATCAAGGCGTCATCCAAAGGTCCTGTGCTTTTTCGACAACAGCGAGTCGGACAGTATGGTCAAAGCTTTGTATTCCTGAAATTCCGATCCATGCACACGGACAATGATCATAGTGTTCACAGAGAGTATGTAACCAAATTGATAGCGGGCGAGGCGGAACATAAACCGTTCGATGTGAATGGCGATGGCATATACAAGCTTACGAACGATGCGAGGGTTACACGGGTGGGAAAGTTCTTACGCAGAACCAGTCTGGACGAACTACCGCAGTTGGTGAACGTTCTAAAGGGAGATATGTCACTCGTCGGCCCCCGCCCTGCAATTCCATACGAATTGGCAGCCTATCAGACCTGGCATCGTCGCCGGGTATTGGAAGTCAAGCCTGGGATTACTGGGTTATGGCAGGTTACTGGTCGAAGCAGTGTCAAATTCGATGAAATGGTTCGGTTGGACCTGCGATACGCCACATCCTGGTCCCCCTGGCTCGACTTTAAGATCCTCATGCGCACGCCCGGCGCAGTGATCAGTGGTGCGGGTGCCTGTTGAGTTGAACAGGTGATCGTCTTTCAATCGATTCGACATCCGCCTCACTCCATGCTGGGATGGATATTTCGTCCGTATTGAATACGGGCATTTTCCGTAATTATTTGATTTATTTGACGCTTTGCAGTCGAAGATCGCGTGTTATCACTATCACTGCTTTTAATGATCGCGCGACGGCCTCAATGTGATGACTTAGCATTTTGTAGATTCCGCAAGAGTGTGAGCCAAAGAGTAAAAACGAGAGTTGTCGCCCTCACAGGACGAAGCTATGTCCTTCTAACAAAGGTTTGAAGTATCGCCGCCACAAAGAAGAGGCGAAGCAAAGTGTTGAGCTTTCAGAGTCGGCTTCAGCTTCACTCTATACGGGACACATCCTTCCTCTGATATGCGTTCCCAATCATCTGCAGTTTTGGAGAGTGGTGAAAAGTCATGAACTTCGGCGTCATTGGCTACGGCTATTGGGGGCCAAATGTTGTAAGGAATCTTGAGAGTCTAGAGGATTCCAAAGTGCTCGCTATCGCTGAGATGAGCCAGGCTGCGCGATTGCGCGTACAGAAGGCTTATCCAGGTATCAATGTGACACCAGATGCTCTGGACCTGATCTCGTCGCCTAAGATAGACGCCGTCGCCGTCGTCACACCTGTCTGGACGCATTACGAACTGGCAAAGGCTGCGCTGGAGAATGGTAAACATGTGTTTGTCGAAAAGCCATTCACCAGCAATGCCGCCCAGGCGGAAGAACTGATCAACCTCGCCCAGAAAAAAAACCTAATAATCATGGTTGACCATACCTTTCTGTTCACAGGTGCAGTGAAGAAAATTTCGCAACTGCTCGACGAAGGAACTCTAGGAAAGCTCTATTACTACGATGCTACTCGCGTCAATCTGGGCTTGTTTCAGCACGATATCAACGTGCTGTGGGACTTAGCACCGCATGATCTTTCAATCATGGACTACCTGATCAAAGCATGTCCTGAGGCGATTGTCGCGACCGGGCAGAAACATTTGAATGGACACGAGGACGTGGCCTATATGACGCTTTATTTTCCCGAGAAGGTTATAGCGCATATCAATGTCAACTGGCTTTCTCCAGTAAAGGTGAGGACCACTCTGATGGGCGGGGAGAAGCGAATGCTGGTCTGGAACGATCTCGAAGCCGACGAAAAGGTAAAGATATACGACAGAGGAGTGGATATCACCAACCGCGAAGGAGTCTACGAGTTGCTAGTCAACTATCGGTCCGGCGATATGTGGGCTCCTCAGCTGGAGCAAGTCGAGGCATTGCGTCAGGAGCTGTCGTACTTTGTCGATTGCATTTCAAGTGGGAAACAACCGATTAACGACGGATGCGCAGGGCTTCGAATAGTAAAAATGTTAGAAGCCGCGAGTGAATCACTCAACAGGAAAGGTTCGCTGGTCTATATATGAATCCCTGTAACTGCATCGCAGACGACGTAAAACTCGGGAAAAACGTCCGGCTGTCAAGACTCATAAATCTGTACGGATGTGAAGTTGGAGACGAAACAAAGATAGGCGCCTTTGTCGAAATCCAAAAAAATGCGATCATCGGACGCCGCTGTAAGATTTCAAGCCACACGTTTGTGTGCGAGGGTGTGACCATTGAGGATAATGTTTTTGTTGGCCATGGCGTAACCTTCATCAACGATTCCTATCCCCGTGCGACCAAAGACGACGGAGAACTTCAGACCGAAAAAGACTGGAGGGTTGAGCGGACGGTGGTGAAGCGCGGTGCTTCTATCGGTTCGGGCTCAACGATTCTTTCCAACCTGGTCATAGGTGAAAACTCCATCGTTGGAGCTGGCAGTGTGGTGACACGCGATGTACCTCCTCACTCGATTGTTGCCGGCAATCCGGCGAAGATTTTGCGTTCCATTCTGTCAACATCCAAGTTGAATCAATTATCCGAGCCGTGACGGTGTCCGGTAGGGGTTTGTCGGAATAGCTCTCTTTTGTCGAAAGTCTTCCCGGGAACAATTTGGGAAGGAATTCATAAAACGATGAAAATCAAGATCGAGTCAAGGTGCTTAAGCGATGTCGTGGTGTTTGTTCCTGATGTTTTTCAGGACACACGCGGATTTTTTATGGAGACGTTCCGCAAGGATGAATTCATGGACAACGGTTTACCTACCGATTTTGTACAAGACAATCACTCGCGGTCTACCCAGGGCGTCGTGCGGGGTCTGCATTTCCAATGGGATCCGCCCATGGGCAAATTGATGCGCGTTTCTTTAGGATGTGCCTTTCTCGTTGCGGTGGATATCCGCAGAGAATCGCCGACACTTGGGGAGTGGGTTGGGGTAGAAGCTTCGGCTGAAAATCGCCGGCAGGTATGGGCCCCTGCAGGTTTTGCGCGTGGGTTCTGCGTGCTTTCCGATGCAGCGGAAATACAGTACAAATGCACAGGGATTTATAGCAACAAAGGAGAGTCCGGTATTCGGTGGGATGACCCCAAAATTGGCGTCAAGTGGCCGAGGCACGACGTGTTGCTTTCCGAAAAGGATCAAACCGCGCAAACTTTGGACGAGTGGCTGTCACGGCCAGAGTCCAAGAATTTCAGCTGTTGATCAAAACTCTCGCGACTTCAAGGATAAACCGTGAAACTTTTAATTGCGGGCGGCGCAGGATATGTTGGCTCTACTTTGATTCCTAAACTGTTGGACCGGGGGTACAAGGTCGACGTTGTGGATCTGTTTTGGTTCGGCAATCACTTGCCGCGGCAAGTAGGGATATTGAACAAAGATATTTTTCAACTCTCCGAGGAGGATCTGGAACTCTACGACCAAGTGGTTTTCCTTGCAGGCCTGTCCAACGACCCGATGGCAGAATACTCGCCGAGCAAAAACTTCGTATTTAATGCCGCTGCTCCGTCCTACCTTGCCTACATGGCAAAAAAGGCGAAAGTGAAACGATACATATACGCGAGTTCCTGCTCAGTATATGGGTACACAGAAAATGAGCTATACGACGAAACTCGGCCCGTGAGTTCCAGTTATCCATACGGGATTTCCAAGTTGCAGGGTGAACAGGCTGCGCTGCAACTCGCCGATGAGAATTTCTCTGTAATTGCGTTGCGCAAGGGAACCATTTCCGGGTACAGCCCACGTATGCGTTTCGACCTCATCATCAATACGATGTTCAAGAGTGCCATGAAGGACCGTACGATCACTATCAACAATCCTTCGATCTGGCGGCCGATTCTAAGCATCCAGGATGCTGCGACGGCGTATATCCGCGCCATCGAAGCAAATCACAAGATTTCAGGCGTGTTCAACGTAGCCTCAGGTAATTACACGGTAGGAGAGGTAGGCGACTTGGTCAAATCAGCCATTGAGGAGCGATTGGGAATGTCGGTCCATCTGATTATCAATCACATCCAAGACTTCAGGAACTACAAAGTCAGTGTCGAGAAGGCTAAAACTGTCTTGAGCTTCCATCCATCCCACGACCTGAAGTCCATCGTCGCGGATTTGATCGAGAACATTGGCAAGTGTCAGGACTGGGACAATCCGCTCTATTCCAACATCGGAACATTTAGGTCGATCGAAAGCGCCCTTGAGATACAGTCCATGGCGGTGGCGGTCTAACAATGAAGATTGCAGTCGTTGGTGCCGATGGTCAACTCGGCAGTGATCTAGTGGCTGCCTTCACAGCGCACGGCGATGTTGTGTCTGCGTTGACACATTCTCGTATCGAGATCGCCGACCTAAATTTTGTGTCTCGTGTGCTTGAAGAGATCCAACCCCAGGTGATCATCAATACAGCCGCTATGCATCATGTCGAAAATTGCGAACGTGAGCCAGCGAAAGCGTTCGCAGTGAATGCTCTCGGATCAAAGAATTTAGCGGTAGTGGCACAGAGTTTGGGGGCGGTTCTGATGCATGTCAGTACCGATTATGTCTTTGACGGGAGCAAGGGAAGCCCATACACCGAAAACGACAGCCCGCGTCCCTTGAACGCCTATGGCATTACCAAACTGGCCGGTGAGCACTTTGTCCGTTCGTATACAGAAAAGCACTTTGTAGTTCGCACCTCTGGTCTGTACGGTAAAAGCCCTTGCCGATCCAAAGGCGGCCTCAATTTCATAGAACTGATGTTGAAACTGGCGAAAGAGCGGGGCGAGGTGCGCGTCGTGGACAGTGAGGTCGTTTCGCCGACGTCCACTGAGGAACTTGCGGAGCAGTTAGTCCAATTAAGTCGCTCGGATTGTTATGGGCTTTATCACGCGACAGCTGAAGGCAATTGCTCTTGGTACGAATTTGCCCAAGAGATCTTCGCGCAGAGTGATACTCCAGTTCGTTTGAAAGTGGCAGGGCCAGGCGAATTCCCCACTAAGGTGCCACGACCAAAGTATTCGGTGCTTGAGAACCAAGCTTTGAAAGATCGAGGTTTGAATACATTCAAACCCTGGCAGAATGGACTGCACGCGTATCTGGCGGGACGAATAGAATCAGAATCCCTTCAGGTTGGTGCCTAACTAGACCTCGTATGTACTTCGCCGTTTCGTAGCGAAAGGACTCCCGGAATGTCAGACAATGGAAGTATTCCGTTTCTGGACTTGGTAAGTCTCCACGACGGACTTGAGAAAGAATTGATCCCGGTTTTTCAGAGAGTGCTCAAAACGGCCGGTTTCATTGGCGGTCCGATGGTAGAGCAGTTTGAGCAGGAATTCGGCCTTTTCTGTGACACAGCGCACTGCATTGGAGTCGCGAGCGGAACTGACGCTGTCCGCTTCGCACTGATGGCCGCCGGTGTCCGACCCGGTGATGTGGTTGTCACCGTGCCCCACACCTTTATTGCGACCACGGAAGCTATTAGCCAGGCCGGCGCTCGACCAGATTTCGTGGATATCGACGAGCGCACCCACGGGCTCGATGCGAACAAGTTGCGACAGTACTTTGAACGGGAATGTGAGATTGATTCCAAAACAGGAAGGCCCATTCACCGGAAATGGAACGCTCCTGTCACGGCTGTGGTCCCGGTTCATATCTATGGTCAAACTGTAGACATGGATCCCATTCTCGAACTGGCTAGCCGCTACCATTTGATTGTCGTTGAAGACGCTTGCCAAGCCCACGGTGCTGAGTACTTCTCGAGATTGCAGAAGCGCTGGATCAAAGCGGGATCAATGGGAGATGCTGCCGCTTTCAGCTTCTATCCGGGGAAGAATCTAGGTGCTTGTGGTGAGGCTGGAGCCGTCACGACAAACAACGAGGAAATTGCCTGTCAGATTCGGATGCTTCGAGACCACGGTCAATCGCGTAAGTACTATCACGAAGTCGAAGGCTACAACGGGCGGCTTGACGCGATTCAGGCTGGGATCTTGCTAGTCAAACTTCGCCACCTCGCGATGTGGAATCAACAACGCCGTGAAGCCGCGGCACGCTACCGCGAACTCATGGAAGGAATATGGATGGATCTTACGCTGCCATGCGAGCCATCCTGGTCCCGTTCCGTATATCACTTGTATGTGGTACGCACTACTGAGCGAGATGCTCTACAAGAGCATTTGAGCAAAATTGGTGTCGGCACGGGCATTCACTACCCGGTCCCTGTCCATCTTCAGAATGCCTATCAATCCATGGGTTTCAAGCGAGGAGATTTTCCTGTCGCGGAAAGCATAGCCGCGCAGGTACTCTCCTTGCCAATGTTTCCGGGATTGACTGCGGCGCAGCAGAAAAGAGTGGTTGAGGAAATCACGCGGTTTGAAGGGATCGCCGACAACCCACTTTCGATTCAGTCGGCTGTGTGGGCCTGATGGCTGCAAATACGCCACATGGCGCCTGTGTCGTGATTTCAGACTTACCTCAGACACGGACGAGTCGCGAGATTCATGGCAACGGCAGCGAGGTGTCTCTAAGGTCGATTCGGAAGAAAATTTGGATTGACCTAGATAATTCGCCCCATGTTCCCTTTTTCCTGCCCATCATTGAGGGGCTCGAAAGAGCGGGTTATCAGATCCTTTTGACAGCGCGGGACTCGTACCAAGTTTGTGAGCTACTCCGGTTGCACCATATTTCTTGTCGCGTCGTGGGTCGACACTATGGGAAAAGGCAAATTCTGAAATTGCTTGGGACTGGATTGCGCGCTACGCAATTACTGCCTCTAGCAATCAAGGAAAAACCAGACCTCGTCGTTTCTCACGGTTCGCGTGCCCAATTCCTAGTAGGTTTGCTGCTCCGGATTCCGACGATCATGATGTTCGACTACGAATTTGTGAATGCGACAGGATTCTTACACCCGGACTGGCTCTTCGTGCCCGAGGTAATTCCCATAGAGCGCTTGTCCCAGAGAACGGACCATGTTTTCCGATATCGAGGGTTGAAGGAAGATGTATATGTGCCGCGCCTCAGGCCGGATCCGAGTGTTAGAAACCTCCTAGGAGTTCGCGAAGATGAACTTATCGTAACCGTGCGTCCACCCGCTACAGAAGCGCACTATCACAATCCAGAGGGCGAGCAGTTTCTAGACGCATGTCTCGAGTTCTTGTTGGATCAACCAACCGTCCGCGTAGTGATACTACCGCGCAATCATAATCAAGCGATCATTCTCCGCGCTCGCTGGGCGCAAGCAATTGAAAATGGCCGCATTGTTATTCCCGAAAACGCAGTAGATGGATTGAATCTAATATGGAATTCGGACCTTGTAATCAGCGGCGGCGGAACCATGAATCGTGAAGCAGCAGCACTGGGTGTTCCCGTATATAGCATCTTCCGGGGACGCATCGGCGCCGTTGATCAATATCTCGCCAGGACTGGGCGGCTAACCGTTATTGAAAGAATCGAGGAAATCCCGACAAAGATCGTTCTTGAACGAAGAGTGCCGTCTTTGCTGGACTTGGAAGGCCAGGGCATCGCCCTCGAATGTATTCTGCAGGCAGTCATTTCGATCGCGGAGCACAAATGCCTACCCCACTAGAATCTGAGGCGTCGCGACCTTTTGACCAATCGCAGGTTGGCCGCGTCGCGACGTGCAATGTTCGAGAACTGATTTCCTTCGCGGTCCATGGCTTGGGAGCTATGTTTGACCCAAAGGAACAACTCTTCTGTCACAGGCTGGAGCGTACTCGTGATGGCCTTGTGCGCGAAGGAGTTTCACACCGGTACACAATCATGACTTTGCTGGGACTCCGAGAGCTGGAATCGACGGGGGCGGGGTGCCCCTTTGATATTCGCGGCTCGTACTTATCCCTTATTCGTAACACAGCTTGGGTCCAGGGAGTTGGTGATCTAGGTCTGCTGATCTGGTTGACCGCTGCATTCGATCCCGGTCGGCTAGTAAATTTGTTCCGCACGTTCAGCTGTGAGACGGCACTGGATCGCTACGCCGACGCCCGGGAATCGCGCACGATGGAATTAGCGTGGCTCCTAGCCGGACTGGCACACGCGGCAGAGGTTTGTCCGGAACTAATTGGCTCTTTGACGGACCTATGCATCAAAACATACCACCGGCTTGAAGAGAATCAAGGTGAATGCGGTCTATTCGGCCACATGGGAGCGAAGAAGTCATTCGCAGGACGGATAAGAGGGCACATCGGAAGTTTTGCGGACCAGGTCTACCCGATATATGCGATGGCGAAGTTTGCAAAGTTTCTTCACGTTGAGGATCCGCTGCGTCCAGCCATGGAATGCGCAAATGCAATATGTCGTGCCCAAGGAGAATTGGGGCAGTGGTGGTGGCTCTATGACGCGCGCAATGCTCGTGTGTCCAGCCACTATCCGGTCTATTCTGTTCACCAGCATGGGATGGCCCCAATGGGCCTGTTCGCTGTTGAGGAAGTAACGGGGCAGTCCTTCAACGAGTTCATTTACAGAGGACTCGATTGGATCCACGGCGCCAACGAGCTTGGTGTCGACATGAAAGATCGTTCGCAGAACGTGATTTGGAGGTGTCTACTTCCCCGACGCAGGCAGACAAAGTATTGGGAATTCGCACGGAGCGTCATCCGAGCGCGCACAGAAAACACACCGACTCGCGGGCTGAAGATTCTTTGCGAACAAAGGCCCTACGAATTCGGCTGGCTGTTGTTCGCACTCTCCAGAAAGTCACAACTGCTAGGACGAGTAAAAAAAGCTGATTCATGCGAGCCTCGTCTTGCAGTCGCTGGTTCTAACTGCATCATCGAACAACATGGAAATAACTAGAAAAGCTAAGGTTATTACTGTCGTAGGCGCGAGGCCCAATTTCATGAAGGCCGCGCCAATTATCGCGGCGATCCGTGATCACAACGATAGTTTGGCCATGTCACCAAGCTTCACGAGTTTTGGTCATTCCCCAATCGCCATCGAGAGCGTGCTAGTCCACACGGGCCAGCACTACGACGAAGCAATGTCGGACCGGTTTTTCACCGATCTAAATATTCCAAAGCCCGATGTGCACCTAGGAGCCGGGTCAGGTTCTCACGCGGTCCAAACGGCCGAAATCATGAAACGGTTCGAGGATGTACTCCTGCAGGAACGTGCCGATCTTCTAGTGGTCGTTGGCGACGTGAATTCCACACTGGCGTGCGCCCTGGTTGCCGCAAAGATCTCCTACGATATTTATGGAGCAAGACCGCTCATTGCCCATGTCGAAGCTGGCCTTCGCTCCTTCGATCGATGCATGCCAGAAGAAATTAATCGGATCCTTACAGACCACCTTGCCGACCTATTGTTTGTGACTGAGGAGAGCGGGCTCAGAAACCTCCGTCAGGAAGGTGTCCCGGATCATAAGATCCATTTCGTTGGCAACACCATGATCGATTCGCTCCTCGCATTCAAACACAAAGCCGATCAGTCTACCATCTTGGACAAACTAGGCCTTTGGGACAGTGACTCCCAGCATAATTCAACCAACGGAATGGTCCGTTATGCCTTATTGACGCTTCATCGACCTTCCAACGTTGATCAACGCGATGGCTTTCTGAGCATCCTGGAAGGGTTGGAAGAGCTGGCAGATTCCTGTCCCATTATCTTCCCCGCGCATCCGAGAACCCAAAAGAAAATTACCGACTTTGGCTTCGAGCGTTTCTTTAGCCGTCAGAACGGATCCAATGGAAGAGAGACCGGCGCGAATGGACGAATCTACCTAGTTGATCCGCTCGGATACATTGATTTTCTGTGTCTGATGGAGCACGCCGCAGTCGTAGTAACAGACTCGGGAGGCATTCAAGAAGAAACCACCTGCCTTGGAGTTCCTTGTGTGACCGTGCGAGAGAATACGGAACGGCCAATCACGGTCCAAGTCGGGACGAATATTCTTGCAGGGACGAGCGCAGAAGGCATTCGCCACGCCACGCGTCAACAACTCGAGTCGAAAACGGAGGGCACCGTGCCAGAAGCATGGGACGGCAGAAGCGCTGAGCGAATTCTTGACGTGATTTGCCGAGAGATCGAGAAAAGACAGCCGCTGTGAAATTCGTAAACATGGACAAGTTCAAACCCGAACGTAGCTGCGGGCGAAACGAGATGCCGCGATACGTGATCATAACTCCTGTGCGCGACGAGGAGAAATATATCGAAACCACCATCGAATCTGTCTGCTGTCAGGTGGTGCGACCTACCGAATGGGTCATCGTCGATGATGGCTCTAGTGACCGTACGAGCAGCATCGTAGACCGATACGCGGCGCGATACGCATGGATCCGCGTTGTACACCGCGCAAATCGAGGCTTTAGAAAATCTGGCGGCGGAGTCATGGAGGCGTTTTACGATGGATACCGCGCGCTAGTCTCCAGAGACTGGGAGTTTTTGGCAAAACTGGACGGCGATCTCACCTTCTCTCCGCAATATTTTGAGAGCTGCTTTGAGCGCTTTCGGCGGGATCCTGCACTCGGGATCGGCGGTGGAGAGATCCAGAACGAAGTTGCAGGACGACTAGTGGCGGAGGAGAATCCCCGTTTTCATGTTCGTGGCGCGACCAAAATCTACAAGCGCGCATGCTGGGATGCGATCGGCGGCCTGTGGCCGGCGCCCGGCTGGGACACGATCGACGAAGTTAAAGCCAACATGATGGGCTGGAAGACCTACGCCTTTCCGGATCTGCCGCTCGTTCACCACAGAATTACGGGAACTGAAGACGGCTTATACCGAGACCGCGTGAAGCACGGGGTAGCGTGCTATGTATCGGGCTATCACCCGCTCTTCGTTTTGGCCAGCGCTTGTCGACGGTTGACACGCAAGCCGCGTGTTATCGGGTCGCTCGGCATGTTGTATGGATTTTCGAAGTGCTATGTGGTACGTCCAAAGCGGCTGCAGGACCGATCGTACTTAGCGTACATTCGCAGCCAGCAATTAAGACGTCTCGTGGGAATGAAGACGATCTGGAGATAGCCCTGACCCGGGCATACCTTAACTATGTGCGGAATTTGCGGAAAACTCGTGTTTGAACGTGGATCGACCGTGCCGATTTCTCTGCTCAGGACGATGGCGGACTCTATTCGTCACCGTGGTCCGGATGATGAGGGATATCATGTCGCTGGGCCGATCGGGCTGGGTTTTCGCCGCCTGTCCATCATCGATCTCAACACCGGTCATCAGCCGTTGTCGAATGAAGACGGAACAATCTGGATCATCTTCAATGGCGAGATTTATAACTATAGGGAACTCCGCGCCGATCTGCTGCAGCGGGATCATATCTTCAAAACGAATACTGACACAGAAGTTATCGTCCATCTCTACGAGGAATTCGGTCCTGCCTGTCTGGACAAGCTGCGCGGCATGTTCGGGTTCGCTATCTGGGACGGTCGGACCGACACGCTTTTCATCGCAAGGGACCGCGTGGGCATCAAGCCGCTCTACTATTGCCTGACCGAGAGTTCGCTGGTTTTTGCATCGGAGATCAAGGCGATCCTTGCAGATCCTTCCGTCGATCGGGAGATAGCGCCGGAGCTGATCGATCGATTCCTGACCTTCCTGTATGTTCCTGGCGAAGATACCCTGCTGAAAGGGATTCGGAAGCTCGCTCCGGGACATTATCTGCTGGCTCGAGACGGGCAGATCACGATCCGGCAATATTGGGATCTGCAGTTCACCGAGTCGTTCGAGGGGAAATCTGCCGAACAGGCGGAGAAGGAGCTCCTAGCGCTCCTGGCAGAGACGGTCGGTCTGCACATGATCGCCGATGTGCCGGTCGGAGTCCTGCTGAGTGGTGGTGTTGACTCAACCGGCGTGCTGAGTCTGGCTGTTAGCGAGACAGGGAAGCGGATCAGCAGTTTCACGGTGGGGTTTTCCGGTGAGCAGGTGACTGACGAACGGCCGTACGCCCGCCTGGCCGCGGAGAAGTACGGCACCGATCATCACGAGATTACGATTACCCCTGAGGACTTCGCCACGTTTCTGCCCAGGTATTTGTGGCACATGGAGGAGCCAGTCTGCGAGCCGCCAGCCATCGCTCTCTATTACGTATCCAAACTGGCGCGAAACCATGTGAAGGTGCTGCTCTCGGGCGAAGGCGGCGATGAGGCCTTTGCCGGATACAGCAACTATCGCAACTTAGTGTGGCTCGAGCGCCTGAAGCGCGGCGGACCGTGGCTCAAGCAGGCGCTTGCAGGCGGGATGTCGCTGGCCAATTCGCTGTTTCATCTTTCGCGTGTGGCCAAGTACGTGCCGCTGCTGAGCGAAAGTTTTCCAGACTACTATTACAGCCGCACGTCGAATCCACACCGCACCACGGGCAACGGATTAGGCAAAGTATATTCTGCGGATTTTCGAAACGCGGTTGACCGCGAGCGCAGCTTGGAGCCAGTGCGGATGCTGCAGGCGCAGATGCGTGGAAAGAGCACGCTCGACACGATGCTATACATCGACACGAAGAGCTGGCTGCCCGACGATCTGTTGATCAAGGCGGACAAGATGACCATGGCCAATTCCCTGGAGCTTCGCGTGCCTTTGCTCGATCACAAAGTTCTGGAGTTTGCGGCCTCGCTCCCCTCGAAATTCAAGCTGAGTGGAACCACTACAAAGTTCATACTGAAGAGGGCGCTATCGGAAAGGATTCCAAAAGAGATTCGAGACAGAAAAAAGACTGGTTTCCCCGTGCCTTATGAGATGTGGCTCAGAAAGGATCTCAAGGAAATCGTGTGGAATGTGTTGACGGATCGCAGAACGATCGCTCGAGGGTACTTTAGCAAAGAAGCAGTGGAGGGGCTGCTGCGGGCCAATTCGAACGGCAGCGATCGCTCCAAGGACATATTTTCGCTGCTCTGCCTGGAGCTGTGGCAACGGACGTTTCTGGAGAAAGAGAACGTTGTCCTCTAGTGCAGTGCTGGCTGGCGCGCTCACTGCCGGAGTGCACCTCTTGTACCGGATTCCAGGGTGTTTTCGCGTCGCGCAGGCAGTCGGGCCTTCTTGCGGTCTGCGTTGTCTCGTTTTTCACAATATCGCGGATTCCGAAACAGCGTTCACTGCCGGCATCCGAGTTACGATCAGCCCAAGGGAATTTGAGAATGCCCTGCAGTTCCTGACCGCTCATTACACCGCGGTCAGTTTAACAGATGTTCTGAGCGACGGCGAGGGCAAAGGGCTGCCGGCGCGGCCGATGCTCGTGAGCTTCGATGACGCGTATGCTTCGGTTTACGACTATGCCGCGCCGCTGTGCCGAAAATACCGGGTTCCGGCCGTGTTCTTCGTCAACGGCTCATGCCTTGATAATCGGCGGCTCCTGCCGGACAACCTTATCTGCTACGTGCGGAGCCTACAAGGAATGAGTGCGGTGGCGGCGGCGGCGCGCAGTGTACCGGGATTTGAGAGCGCTGTACTGTCCAGCCTAAACGAGGTGTTTGGGACTTTCCTGCCATCGCTCTCACTGGCGGAACGAGATCAGTTCCTGGACGCGATACGCCGTGCTGCGGGAGTCGAAGAAAGCGGAATGGCTGCTGCAGCGAAGCTCTATCTCACCAGCAATCAGCTTCGGGAACTGCAAGACGCGAGATTCGAGATTGGAAATCATACCTACACCCACACCTACAGCCGGCGGCTGTCGCGCGCGGATCTTGCCGCGGAGATTACTCGCAATAAGGAAGAACTGGAAAGTGTCTCGGGACAAACGGTACGCGCCTTCAGTCAGCCGTATGGGTCATCTGAGGATCTTGTTCCGGATGTGGTGAATTATCTGAAGGCTTCAGGGCACAAAGCAGTATTCCTCAGCGAGAGCGTGGTCAATCGGCGGGATGCCGACCCATATCATCTGGATCGCGTGAGTACCTGCGCCCGCGATCATGCCGATCTGTTTCTGGATCTCGAGATCAAACCACGGCTTAGAGCGATACGAAACCGGTATATCCGGAGAACGGTTTCGGAACCATCGTCGTCCGCACATCCTCAGTCGGCACAGATCTAGCGCCTGTCTTTCGAGTGGCTTTCGGTAAGAATCGGTTCCAAAATTCTGAAGCGGAAATACAAATGTCATCGATCGATGTGACTGCGTCGTCAGAGGTTCTCAGGAAAATGAGGCATCCGGACATGCTCGCTAATGTCCTGCGCAATCGCCACGCGTTGAAGCAGGAGCTGCTGGCGCAGCCCAATCTGTTGCCAGTGCGGTTTGCGGTTATGGGGGGCTCAACCACGACCGAAGTGAAGAGCATGCTGGAGTTGTTCCTGCTGGCTCAGGGAATCCAGCCCTCCTTCTACGAATCCAGCTATAACAGGTATTCCGAAGAGATCCTCTTCGAGAGCCCGGGTCTGTGGAACTTCAAGCCGGAGGTTGTCTTCATCCACACCACGTGGCGCGACGTCACCCAGTTTCCTGAGCTGATGGAACCGGAAGAGCAGGTTGAACAGCGGCTTCAGCAGGAGGTTGCACGCTTCGAAGCTCTCTGGAACAAGATCCACTCCGACTTGAGTGCACTGGTGATCCAAAACAACTTCGATCTGCCGCATCTTCGACCGCTCGGCAATCTTGAGGCTTCGGAGATCTCCGGACGCATCCATTTCCTGAGCAGACTGAATGCCGAATTTGCGAAACACGCGCGGCAGCATACATGGCTGCTCATCAACGATATTCAGTACCTCTGCGCTCAGGTGGGCCTGCACACATGGCACGCGGATACCTACTGGTACAACTTCCATATGGCCGTCAGTCCCAAGGGCACCGTGGCCCTGGCGCAGAATGTGGCTGGAATCATCAAATCCGCGTATGGCAGGTCGAAGAAGTGTCTGGTGCTCGATCTCGACAATACGTTGTGGGGTGGGATTGTAGGTGATGACGGAGTTCAGAATCTGGTTCTCGGGCGCGATCACCCGCAGGGCGAAGCGTTCCTGGATTTTCAGCGGTACGTGAAACATCTGCAGCGTCGCGGCGTCATCCTCGCAGTCTGTTCGAAGAACGATATCGAGAATGCCAAAGCAGGATTCTCGCATCCTGACAGCATTCTGACCTTGGGCGACTTTAGCGCATTCAAGGCCAACTGGAAACCTAAACCCGAAAATATCCGTGAGATTGCTGCTGAACTGAACATCGGGCTGGACAGCCTGGTGTTCGTCGATGACAACCCTGCGGAGCGGGCATTGGTCAGCGAGCAACTGCCTGAGGTGGCCACCCCAGAGATCGGCTCCCAAGTTGCCCGTTTTGCGCAGGTGCTCGAGGCGGAGCGCTATTTCGAAGCGTCCAGAATCGTCGGAGACGATCTGAACCGCTTGGACTATTACAGCTCGAATGCGCAAAGGAGCGCGTCGCAGGCCGCTTTCCTGGATTACTGCAAGTTTCTGGACGCTCTTGAGATGACAGCTGAGATCGCTCGGTTTCCCGCTATCTATCTCGAGAGAATTACCCAGCTGATCAACAAGACCAACCAGTTCAACCTCACGACCCGACGCTACACCGGAGCGGAGGTGGAGGCGATTGCTCGCGACCCCAAGTTCATGACTCTCTATGGGCGTCTCGTGGACAGATTCGGCGACAACGGGCTGGTTTCTGTGCTGATTGGCCGTATGATCGACGACAAGGTGGAAGTGGATCTGTGGCTGATGAGTTGCCGCGTCCTCAAACGGGAGATGGAACTCGCAATGTTTGACGCACTGCTCGAAGAATGCCGCGAGCGTGGGATACGGGAAATCGTGGGTCTCTACATCTCGTCAAAGAAGAATGGCATGGTTGCAGATCATTATCGAACCCTGGGATTTGCCCCAGGGAAGCACGACAGGGAAGGGAGGCAGTTTTTCCATTACGAACTACGCCCCCTGGAACTTCCCCGATCGCGGTACATCGCTCGAACAAAGCCCGCCACTCGAAGCGACGGCGTCCAGCCGAATTCCCCATCCCCAGTGTCGAACGATCCGTCTGACGTGCTCTCGATGACCCGGGCCTAAGACTAATAACACCAAACTAAACACGCACACGCTATGCGAGAGTCGATGTGGAATGCGGAAGTAGATCGGGCGTCCGATCGTGAATGGTCTGAGCTGCTCGATCAGTTCGACGATGCGAACATTTACCAGACTCCTGCGTATGGGCACAGCCGCTGGGGTAAAGCGAACCTGAGCCGTCTGGTGTTGAAGAGGGATGGGCAACCCGTGGGTATGGCACAGTTCAGAATCATTCGCCCGACTCCTCTGAAGTTTGGAATGGCATACCTTCGCTGGGGCCCCCTTTGGGAGAAAAAGGGGAGCGCGCCTGATCCGGAGATTGCCAACCGCTTTGAGGCATCGATTCGGGACGAGTATCTGCACAAGAGAAGGCTTTTTGTTCGCATTCTTCCAAATGCTTTTACCGGTTCTACACGAGCGGGGCTTTTTCAGTCGGCATTTCAGAGCTTCGGTGAGGAGAACGGGAATTCGGGAGAAATATACCGGACTTTTGTTCTGGATCTGTCTCCTTCACTGGAAGAATTGCGCAACCGTCTTGACGCGAAGTGGCGGAATAAGCTGAGCGGAGCGGAAAGGAACAAACTAACTGTCGTTGTGGGCGAGGGAATCGAAGAATTTCGGATTTTCTGCACGATGTATCGAGAGATGCACAAGAGAAAGATGTTCGCAACGACGGTGGACGTGGACGAATTTGGGCGAATACAGAGGAGTCTACCGGAGTCGCAGCGCATGCAGATTCTTATCTGTCAAGACAAGGGAGTTCCTGTAGCCGGGGTAGTTGCCTCGGCGATGGGCAACTCGGCGATCTACCTGCTGGGCGCGACCAGCGACAGCGGCCTGAAAGCAAAGGGAGCCTATTTGCTGCAATGGACCCTGATCTCCTGGCTTAAGCAGAGGGGGACCAGATGGTATGACCTTGGAGGAATCGACCCCGAGGGCAATCCGAGTGTCTACCTCTTCAAGAAAGGGATGTCGGGTGAGGATGCCTGCCAAATCAGACCGTTGTCTGCGTCGGAGAGTGCCGCTTCTTCCGGGTTGGTGAAGACGGGTTTGGCAGTGCAACGCACGGTTGCGGGATCCCTGAATGCTTTCGCACAAATATGGCCTTCGAAGCAAACGCTGAAAGCGGCTAAACCATGACATCACCGGCGGGGATGCCCGAAATATCTGTTGTGATTGTTAGCTGGAACGCAAAGCGGTATCTTGAGCTTTGTCTCAACAGTCTGGCGGAAGCGCCACCACGGCGCAGTCTGGAAGTTTTTGTCGTCGAAAATGCGTCCACCGACGGTACTGCTGAGATGGTTGAATCCGCGTACTCTTGGGTGAAACTCATCAAGAGCGCCGAGAACCTCGGTTTCTCTCGCGGGAACAACGTGGCGATCCGCCAATGTCAGGGACGCTATATCACACTGGTAAATCCAGATGTGATTGTGTTTCCAGGGTGCTTGGATGCGCTTGCGGATTACCTCGATGAGAACCCGAAGGTTGGAGATGTTGGCCCGCGTGTCTTTTATCCGGACATGACCCAGCAGAGCACATGCCGGCGCTTTCCAACCCTGTGGAACAACTTCTGTTCGGCTTCCCAGTTGGAACGAGTATTCAAGGGTTCGCGAATCTTCGCAGGCGAGCACATGTTTTACTTCCCACATGATCGAACCCTGCAAGTAGATGTAATCGTCGGCTGCTTTTCGATGATTCGGCGGGAGGCATTTGACGAGGTGGGACTTCTCGATGAAGGCCTGTTTATGTATGGCGACGACGTAGATTGGTGCCGGCGCGCCCGGAATGCGGGATGGCAGGTGGTCTTCTATCCCGGTGCGCGGGCCATCCACGACTGCGGAAAGACAACGGCTCCGTATCCGGTACGATTTGCGCTCGCACAGCAGCGCTCGATTTTGCGTTACTGGGGGAAGTACCACAACTCGCTGGAGGTGCTCGGGATCCGCGGGATCATGGTGTTCCACCATGTCGTGCGCTACGGAATGGCAACCGCGTCCGGACTTGTTAAATCACGCAGAACCCGCAACAGCGCCCGGAAGCAGGTAAGCGGCGCATGTCTCCGGGAACTCTTGTACGGCGCTACGCCCAGCGGGATTTAAGGGATCTCTCATCGTGAGTCTTTCCACTGCACTATCCCGCGCCACCGAATATTACCGTCGACATGGCTTCGCGGCTACGCTGCAGCGCGCAGAGGTCGGCGCTAAACGGGCGTTTCTGACCGGACGTATGGTGGTGTTTTACTGCGATCTAGCTTCGCGAAAAATCCAACCGATGCAGGCACCGGCGGGCTGCTGCGTGCAGCGGGTCAGGAGCCTGGCAGAGCTCGACTCGGATCGCTTTCGGGCAATCACGGGCTTCTGGAATCCCAGGCTGGCGCAGCAGAATATTCGGGAACGATTTGAACGGGGTGCATCGCTGTGGCTGCTCGAATCGGATCATCAACTGGCTGGCTTCGGCTGGACACTGGAAGGGACGACCATCGAGCCATATTACTTCCCGCTGGGCCAGGACGACGTGCATTTTTTCGACTTCTACATCGTTCCGAATTTCCGCGGACGTGGACTAAATCGCTACCTAATGGCTCGTATTCTCAATGAATTGGGTTACACCGGCAGAGGACGAGCGTACATCGAAGTGGCAGAATGGAATCGTTCACAGCTGGCATCTCTGGCAAAAAGCTGCTTTAACTGTCTCGGTACGGTCCAAAGCCGCAGAATTTTGGGCCGTACATTGATGCTGTGGTCGCCAGATCCCCCGGCTTTGCCGAGGCGGCAGTAAAAGTTTGACATTTACGGGACTCTGCTTTTGTCTCATCTCCAATAGATGCCTCCGCTGTCAGAAAAATGGTAGAGCTTTTGCTTTTGTTCTTACTTTTCAACGGTTGCGGCCAGGCCCCTTTGAGGGCCCAGCAACCGTAAAGCCACTGGCTTTGCCGGTGGATACTTACAGAGTTTGTCCGATCTCTTGGCACTATCGTTGTACCAATTCCTACAGCGTACATTGAGGGTCACCACATAGCTTGGGCAATCACCAATAAGAAGCTTCTGGTGGAGTTCTTGCCACCTCATCGGCTCCTGATGTATCGGGTGCTGCCGACGTTCTTGTCCCATTTCGGAGAGTTAAATGATCGCTCAAGTACCCGAAACCGTTCAGCATAGTGTCGGCACTGTGACTTCTGAAAGCAATCGCGTCATTGCAGTCTGCCGAATAGTCTGCATTTTGTTAGCCGTTATTGAGACTTGGTCGCAGCGGAATTTCCTTAATGAGGATGGCGTTTCCTATCTCGATATGAGCGATTGGCTGGTGCACCATAATTGGCACCTTTTGCTGAATGGCATCTGGAGTCCGCTCTATCCCTCGCTTCTCGGCATTTGTACATGGCTGGCGCACCCGTTGGCGCGCTGGGAGATTCCCCTGGTTCACGGCATCAACCTCCTCATATTTGTTGTAACGATGGCTTCATTCGAATTCCTTCTGCATGGGGTTATTAGCCTATTTCGTCGCGAAGATTCAGCTAATCTCCTGCCCGTCTGGGTGTGGCAGATCCTGGGATACAGTTTCTTCATCTGGGCCAGTGTTGGCATGATCTGGGCTCCCTGGATGATTGCACCGGACATGTGTGTTGCTGCCTTCGTATATCTCAACTGCGGCCTTGTTCTTCGGCTCAATTCCGGCAAGTCCATTTGGCGGAATTGTCTTCTGCTGGGACTTACCCTCGGCTTTGGATACTTCGCCAAAGCGATACTATTTCCATTGGCCTTTCTTTTTCTTGCTATGACATTTTTCGCGATGCGCCTGAGGAGAAAACCTCTGCTGCCGCTCGTCGTGGGATCTCTCATCTTTGGTGCTATCTCGGCGCCGCTCCTCGTGGCCATGTCCATGCAGGTCGGGAAGCTCAGCTATAGCGAGGTCGGCAGCCTCAACTATGCCTGGCATGTAAATCATGTCAGTGGCGGGAAATTGGCGGGCGGGCCATTCTATCCGGCTGAGCTCGGTCCTCCGGCGTACCTCAAACATCCGGTGAAGTTGCTTTACGCCCAGCCTGAGGTTTATGGGTTCCGGGAGCCCCTCGCGTTTACCTACGGTCCGCGCTCCGACTGGCAGTATTGGTGCGCGGGAACTCCCGCTGTTTTCAACGCACGCAACCAGATTCTTGCAATCGTCAATAACGTGCAACTCCTCTTCCGTGATCCCCACATTCTTCCGCTGTGGGTGCTGATCCTTATTGGATCACTCGTGATTCTCGTCCGACCCTCGGTCAGCTACCTGAAGAGCGTTAGGCGCGCATGGCCATTGATCATTCCGGGCGTGATCGGTACATGCCTCTACCTTCTCATCTCCGTTGAACCGCGATACGTCGCTCCTTTCTTCGTAGTAGTTCTGCTGGGGTTGTTTCCTGCGGCTCTTAGGCGTGGCTCGACGCACACTCAGAAACGGGTTAGCTGGCCCGTCGCGGTGGCCTCCGGATTGACTTTTTCCGCCGCGCTTCTGGTCGCTTACCATTGGGCTGGTTATCCTCACGAGGAAAACGGGAATCTATTCCTGAAGATCGGGACCTCCCTGAATGAAGCTGGTGTGCAGCCGGGCACGAACATAGGCATCATTGGCGACAGTTCAGCCGGCTGCCGATGGGCGCGTCTTGCTCGGGTACATGTGGTTGCACAGATGCTGCGCGAAGACGCGCCACGGTTCTGGCAGATTTCGGATCCCGCCAAAAGAGTGCAGGTTTATGCCGCATTCGCGCGCGGCGGAGCTGAGGCTATCGTGGCCGAACAAGTAACCCCGTCGGATGGCCTGGCGGGCTGGCAGCAGCTCGGGAATTCTAACTATTACGTCCATTTTCTCGTACCGACTAGCGCAAATGCCGTTCGACCGGATCCCGCGCGAGGGCAGGGGGCAGCAGTACTTTCGCGGTACGATTCTCCTTAATCGGGAACGGGGTCCGTTCCATTATCTTGACCTGATGAGTCCGACTCACGGATACCGAAAGCCAGCACGCCAGATTCCTTGCACTGTATATGAGAAAGCGTGCCGCATCTCTGACGCGGAAATCAATTTGCACTTCCGCGGTTGAGACGCAGCTGAATTGTTTGCGACCTCAGATGTTGCGCCGCGAATAGGAGATCCTCGTGGAAGTGATTGTGAGCACAAATCAGCGTGAAGTAAGTGCACGAATGCGGCCCGGCGCAATGAGGTGTGCCAAATGGATAAACGGATTCGTGCGTCGTTCTTTACCAAAGCTGATCGGTGTGCTCTCTGTTCTCGTAGCTTCTTGTCTTATTGTGCACACTTATACAGTCTTTGGTCAGACTATAGACGAATCTGCTCATATCGCTTGCGGAATGGAATGGTTGGACCACGGGACGTTTTTCTTGGAGACGTTGCATCCTCCGTTGGCACGTATCGCGACGGCACTTTTGCTGTATCTTTCAGGCGCGCATGATCCGAACGTATCCGGGATTTGGGCAAAAGGAAACGCGATCCTAGCTTGGAATGGGCGGTACAGTAGAAACCTGACAATAGCGCGACTTGGCATTTTGCCTTTTTTTTGGCTTACCTGCGTTCTCGTGTGGTACTTCATGTCGCGGCAGTTTGACGAATGGCATGCAGCTTTGGCGGTTCTATTACTTGCGTTCTGTCCGGTTGTTTTAGGGCACTCGGCACTTGCTACCACCGATGCTCCATTGATGGCCATGTTTCTCTGCTCAGTCCTTGCGACGTGGTCACTGCTTCGGCGGCCAAAGTGGTCGACTTCGGTACGGGCTGGGGGTCTTATTGGGCTCGCCATATTAACAAAATTCACTGAAATCCCGTTCATTGCGCTCGCAGCGGGTACTCTATTTTTATTTAGCTGGTGGAGGAAGGGAAGGACAATTTCCTGGAAATTGACTGCTCTAGCTGCGCTGTCATCCATTTTTGTCATTTGGGCGGGTTATCGTTTCGAGTATGGACCCATTATGGAGCCGGTATCGAAATTTGCAGCCGAGGCAACTGAAGTCTCGAAAGACAAATTGGCCGAAAGAGCAGAACTTCGACCACTGGAGCGATCCGTGGTAACCTGGCCCGGCGTTCCAGCCAACGATTTTTTCGCCGGCGTAATACATGGGTATTTCTATGGGACGAGTGGTAGATCCTCTTACTTGCTCGGGAAGGTGTACACGGGTGGGCGTTGGGATTTTTTTCCGGTTGCAATCGCGGTGAAAACTCCGATTGCTCTGATGGTGCTCTTCCTAGTTGGAATTGTTTGGTTCATGGCTATCGGCGAATGGAAGCAGAATCCAGCTTTGGTATTACTGATAGCCGGATTCATTGGTCCCCTCGCCGTTGGTATGGTGGGCCAATTGAATATCGGCCTTCGGCATATTCTGCCCATTTTCCCGTTTGTCGCAATGATCGGTGCGGTGGCTGGCATGCGCCTTTGGAGACTCCATGTGACGGGAGTAAAGAGGCTGATAGCACGTGTTATGGTCCTCCTTTTGATCGGGTGGAATCTTGAAGCATGCTTCACAAACGAACCAGATTTCCTAGCCTATTTCAATGAAGCCGGAGCCATCCGCCCCAGTTATTTTCTGGTGGACAGTGATCTTGATTGGGGACAAGATCTCAAGCGACTTGAAATTACGCTCCGGACACTCCGCGTTCAGGAAGTCTCGATCAAATTGCTAAGTACAGCAGATCTTAAGCGAGCAGGCCTACCTGAGTTCCATTTCCTGGAGCCTGAAACGAATCCTGGGGGGTGGATCGCCATTAGCGAGTTTTGGCTAAAAGAAGATATCGGCTACAAGTGGCTTGAGTCCTATCCATACCTACAGGTTGGTCGCTCAATTCGTCTATATCATTTTGCTACGACAGTTAAACATAGCAGCTCTTTGTCGAAGCTCTCGCAGAGTTCTAGCAGGGTGCAAAAAAGTGCACTTCAATCCCACAGCATGATTGGGCAAGAAGAAATCATGCGCAGGATATTCGAAGGAACTGATGATGATGCTATCGTTTGATCAGTGCATAGTCTCGCCATCTTCCGAGGCCAATGGCGAACATAAAAGGTCCGAAAACCTCTCCGCTGCTACCCAATCGGCAATCGTTGTACCCTGCTACAACGAGAGCGCGCGTCTCCGCGTAAGCAGTTTTAGAGAGTTCCTGAACTCTGATCAGACGCAGAGCATTCTAATCTTTGTGGACGATGGGAGTGGAGATGAAACGTTAGCTACCCTTGAGCATATCGAGAAAGGACATGAAGACCGAGTTGTAATTTACCGACAGCCAGTGAATTGTGGTAAAGCTGAAGCGGTCCGTTGCGGGATGAATCTTGCTCTGAGTCAACAGATCCCATTTGTGGGTTTCTGGGATGCGGATCTGGCCACACCACTTAGCTCCATTACATCGTTCGTGGACCTTCTAAGCAGCGACGCCGAGCTTGACATGGTTCTTGGTTCGCGCGTGAGACTCCTCGGCCATCATATAAACCGCAGTGCACGCCGGCATTATGCCGGCCGAGTTTTTGCTACCGCAGCTTCCGCGATACTCAGATTGCCAATTTATGACACGCAATGTGGTGCGAAGCTTTTCCGCTGCACAGCCCGCACACGCCATATATTCGAGAGACCATTTTTGAGCCGCTGGATTTTTGATGTCGAAATCATAGCCCGCTATATTTCGCTGATGAAATCTCACGAGGAGGCTGCGCGACGCATCTATGAATTCCCGCTTGAGTCATGGGCCGACGTTAAAGGCTCTAAGCTGGAGCCGCGAGATTTTGCATGGGCGGCTTACGATCTGTTTCGAATTTACAGGGAATTCACGCGATAGCAAGCAAAGGGTGGCCGGCGGCACGGAGCGCGTCTCTGGTCGAGGAAAGACGTGCGATCTCTGCAAGTGGAACACATCTCAGGTGCCGAAGGTCATCTGAAAGCAGAAGCTTTTTCTTTCTCGTCCGCTATTGGGGCTTCATAGTGAATGGTTCCCGTAAGCTCGTAACAGACTGAACACAAGACGGCTATACGAGTCGTCGAAAGTCGCGGTTTGATTTAGTCAAAACGAAGTTCATGCAAGCGAAAGACAAAGCCCCTCGGCAGGTGATCAAATAGACTGGGAGAGAGGTTATTACGTTGATGGGAAAATTATCGCGCTCTACAATGCTGCTGGTGTTCACGTTTCTCGCCCCATTGGCCTTTGCGGCAGGCGGTCCGTGCCCTGCAAACTCCCCGTTGAGCGGGCAGAATTCTTGTTATTTCGTTTCTGCACAATCAGGCGCCTCCGACACGAACAGCGGAACGAGTGAATCTTCTCCGTGGCTTCATGCGCCAGGGATGCCGAACTGTACGGGAAAGTGCGCTAGCTTGAATGCAGGCAACGGAGGCATTGGGATCATCCTGCGTGGAGGCGACACGTGGCACCTTGGCAACAGCGGATCATCGCCTTACACGGGGGGCACATGGGATTTATACGGATGGTATTCGAATGCTTACACCAATACATCGACGGGGTGCGGCTGGGAGTTGACCAATACGACGTGTCTCTATGTCGGGGTTGACACAACCTGGTACTCAGGCTCCTCCTGGGCGCGACCGATCCTGACCGGGGATAATCCAATAGTATCGGGTTTCGGCAACTTCGCTTCCGGTTGCGCTTATCAGATTGCCAATCCGGGCGGCAACTGGGGCACAAACCTCATCGTCACTATTCCTGCGTGGACCATCTTCGATAGCTTTGAACTCACTGGCGGCTGCGTAAGTAACCCCGTCTTGAACGGCGAGGGATACGTTGCCGGATTCGGTTATGGTAACAGCGCCTCAAACCTGCCACAGTCCATCCTCGAGAATATTTACATTCACGGCTGGTCTGCTACGAGGGCGGCGGGGACAACGACCCAAGCGGTTCCAGTTACCCTGATTGGAAGTGGAGGGGTTTTTCAGGATTTCGACAAGATCGTGGTGGACGGTAGCGATTCCAATCCCGAGGTGTCGGCGTGGGCGACTTTCCCTAGCTTCTTCCACATGCGCGATTCTTTGATTCAGTACACAGGCCAGGGTGTCGGCTCTTCGTGCCACGACATCCACGACAACATCCTTCAGCACATGTATTACACCGAACTTTCGGGGCATTACAATGCGCTAGAGTGTAACTCCGACTACGAGGCTTCAGGAACAGCCAACGTCTTCTACAACAATGTGATTCGCCATTTCGATCCTTCTTTTGGAAGCGGGGAAGTGCTTTGGTTCTGCCCCAACACCACCCCTGAATACTGGTTCAACGATCTGGAGTACGACGTTGTGGGTCAGGTGTGGGCCGTCGCCGGAGCGCCTCTGTATTCAGATTGTACGGGAACGGGCGGCCAATTCTGGTTCAATTCGACGTTTGTCGACGCGGGGTCGTTAGCTTGCCACGGGAGCGGATCGGACACCTCTGGAGGCGCGTACCGCTCGATCTACAACCTGCACATGATTAACACGACGTTCGATGCGTCTGGCTGCACGGGCTACAGCGATTCCTCGAACGTAAAGATGAGTGACGCGACAGCCACGACGCAAGGTTACACCACCGGATCGAGCGGGACGGCAGGAACAGGAAACACTTGCGCGAACGATTCCACGACTCCGTGTGCATCGACAGCGCCGGGTAATTCCACGGTGGGCACTGGTCATAACCTGACCAATAACTCTAGTCTTGCCGACGCAGTAACGACAACTTGGTGCGCTAAATTGGCGACTTACACGGGAGAACCAGCGATCAGTGTGGATGCCTTCAACGCTTGTAAATACGGAACCACCGATGGGTGCAGTTACAACTCCACGACCCATGCGATGATATGTCCGGCGCAGAAGGCAGCGGCGCGACCTGCGAGTGGCGCATGGGATGCGGGGGCGTATCAGTTTGCCAATGTGGGCACACCGGGGACTCCATTGAACTTAACCGCAATAGTCAAGTAGCTTTCTATCTGAAGTGCCCGCAGACGCAGGCTCTGATCAACGGATTCGGTGTACTTGTCGATACGCTGGGCGGGCATCTCGTTGTGAGGTATTTTGTACCTGATCGGCCTGCATCAGAGGAAACGATTGGAGTTCTTGCGGCCGTCAGTCCAATTCTCGGCATCGGCATGATTAATGAACAATTGACTCACGTCAATGTCTTCGGGTTTCTCGAAGGTGGTTCATGGGCAGCTACGGTATGGGATAGTTGGGATCTTTGCAACTAGTTTCTGGCTGTTGCCTTCACCGGAGGTCTGCTGACCCTAGTCTTTTACATTGCAATGTTCAGACGGCGCTTTGGGGCAATCGGCAATGCGCGCAAAAGAGTGGCGGGCGATGGTCAATAGGAATGGTTGCTCTGATGTCTCGGATCAACTTTGTTTGCCACATTTTGTTGTACGCTTTGGAATTAATTACATGGCGCGATTTGTCACGGGATTCTTTCCCCTAATCGCCTGTATTTCGGTGACAACTCGGAATCCGAACAGGTAACACGCATTCCGAGCTCACTAAGTGCTTCAGCAACTGTGTCTGTAGCCTCCAGCGCGGAGCCAGTGTTTGCACGTCAGATGATCCCGACGAGTGAAATATTCACCATCCCCGAGCGACGAACTTTCCGGTGCAGATGGGAGCGGATCGTATCTGTTACACGCAGCCGTAATTTGAACCTACGGCCGTCGCGATTTTTTCAGTAGGCAGATAGGACAGAATCGGTGGCTAGTATTTTTCGCAGTGTGGTTTGGCGCGAGGACCCTTTGAGGCTTCTGGCGCGATTTTCCACCCGGGTCTACAGTGCATGGGTACGAGCGACCTACCCATTCGCTTCCTTAGGTCGCGGTGTAACTTTTCATTACACGTGGGATTTTCGGCGATATGCGGCCCATCGTATCAAACTGGGGAATGATGTTGAGATCGGGAAGGATGTGCACTTTGGCGTCTTTTGCCCGAACGGAGAAAAGGGCGAACCCGTGCTGGTTATTGATGATGGCTGCATCATCAATAGACGAGTCCAGTTTTCCGCAAAGAATTACATCCATATAGAAGCTGACGTGGTGATCTCGGCGTCGGTGCTGATCATGGATCACAATCATGAATTTGATGACATTACACGGCCAATTAAAGCTCAGGGATTGTCTGCCGGGGGCACTATCCGCATTGAGAAGGGGTGTTGGATCGGGCACGGTGCCGCGATTGTTTGCAACCAGGGAGAATTGGTTCTGGGACGAAACAGTGTTGTGGCAGCCAATGCACTGGTAACCAAGAGCTACCCGCCTTATTCCGTTTTGATCGGCAATCCGGCACGAGTGGCCAGGGTCTTGGATCCCTTCAAGGAAAGCCGAAGCGAAGGACCTAATTGCCGAACTCCGGAAATGGTCCAAAAACTGACCTTAGGCTCGATTACCGGTTTCGAGAGTCAGGTCGGCGTAGCAGATTTGAAATACCAGTCACGGCAAGGGCGCGAGTCGCCGTCAAGACCGGACTGAAGATTGCACTTGAACTGTAGGGCACACGACAAGGCAGCCGCTGCAAGCGGGAGCAAGTAACCATGGGTACTTACCAGCCAATACGCGCGCTTTACAGCTTCCCGCTTCGTCTTGGTGCCGATCGGATTTGCCACACCGCCTGGCAGCAAGTGAACGGATTAGCTGCTGCAGGAGCCGATCTGCACGTGATGCCCGCCTCGTTAGCACGGCCCGTCCCTTCGGGTGTGCGGGTCTCGCCCACCCTGGCAAGGGGCAATGTCCGCCTACCTTACAGGCTGGTGGGTACTATGCGAGCTGTGGCCATGCACGATCACATTGTGGCTCGGCGGATCGAAAAAATGGCCGGACAGATCGATATTGTTCATGTATGGAACACCGGAGCGCTCGAAACTCTGAAAGCCGCCGAGAAGCTTGGGGTCCCGGCCGTACTCGAACGCCCCAACGCGCATACCCGCTTAGCCATGGAGGTCGTGCAGCAAGAGTGCGATCGGCTGGGCGTGGCGTTGCCACCCGGCCATGAGCATGCCTTCGACATGTATAAGCTGCACAAAGAAGAAGAAGAATACAAGTTGGCCACTCGCCTTCTGTGCCCTTCGGATTTCGTCGTGAAAACCTTTCTGGAACGCGGATTTCTAAAAGCGCAGTTGATCCGCCATATCTATGGATACGACGAGAATGTCTATTTCCCGGGCGAACAACCCGATCCCAAACGTGGCCTTACAATGATTTTTATCGGGGTATGTGCAGTCCGCAAAGGCGTACATTACGCGCTCGAAGCATGGCAAAAATCACCCGCCTCGAAAAAGGGCACTTTTCTGATCGCAGGTGAATTTCTTCCGGCATACCAGGAAAAGCTTGCGCCGATGCTCGCCCATCCCAGTGTGAAAGTTTTGGGCCATCGCAACGACGTGCCGGATCTCCTGCGCAAGAGTGACATATTGGTGCTGCCCAGCATCGAGGAAGGCTTTGGCCTCGTAATCACGGAAGCTATGGGCAGCGGATGCGTCCCGCTCGCTTCGGAGGCGTGTACCGAGATCTGTAGCCATATGAAAACGGGGCTCGTTCATCGGATCGGCGACGTGGAGACCCTTAGCCAGCAAATCACCCTGTTGCATGAGGATAGAGCGTTGCTCGAGAAATTGCGCTCAGCATCTCTGAAGACTGCACCTGAAATCACCTGGGCTGCTGCGGGTCGGGTCCTGCTCGATGCCTATCGTCAAACGATTGCCGGCCATAACTCCGGCAAATTACATGGCGTCAAGTTGTCCCGAGAATTCGAGACCCTCCGATGAATCTACCTGGTACCCAGATATCGGTTTCCGGAGCGGTCGCTAGCTTGGAGACCCCTGCTCCCCGTTCTGCGGAATTCCAAACTAGCCAGTCTCAATATCCGCGAGCGCTTGGGAAAGGGCGCTACTTTGTGGCTCATCGAGTGCGAAGACCAACAGGGGCGTATCTCACGTTTTGAAAAATCGGGATCCATCCCGCAGGTTGCGTTTGGCGGACCCGCTGCGCAGACAGGACAGAACACCGGACGAAGTATGAAGGGAGCCGAATGAGTAGCGAGTTGAATTGGCGCACGCTGAATGCACCGAAGAAATCCACTGGCTCAGCGCAGCTCCCACAGCCGCCGGGCCGGATCAGACTGCACCACATCGGATACGTGCTGGCATCCATTGAAGAAAGTGCTGAATCCTTTGCCCGCTCTCTGGGCGCGACTTGGAATGGCGAGATCTATTTCGATCCGCTGCAGAAGGTCCGGGTGACCTTCCTTCAGGGGGCAAGCGCCACGGATTCTCTCATCGAACTTGTAGAGCCGGCAGGCTCCGAATCCCCGGTCTTGCGTTTCCTGGAGCACGGCGGAGGACTGCACCACCTCTGCTATGAGGTTGAAGCAATCGAAGCGCACTTGGCATTCTGCAAATCAATGGGCACGATCGTTATCCGCCGGCCGGTTCCCGCGGTGGCATTTAACGGTCGCCGTATTGCCTGGGCTCTCACGAAGAAGCGGCTGCTGGTGGAATTCCTAGAGGAGAACATCGTTCGAAACGGAGGCGATTTCCCATCGCCTCAATTCTCCTGTGCATCCTCTATGTTTGAGGAATGAAACTGACTATTCTGTCCGGGACTATTCCAGGCAGCTTTCGCTGCCTCCAAGTAGAGACAGAGCTCACTGTCTGTCCGCTCGACAGTCACTAAACTTGCTTGAGTGCGGTTGGCGCATTTATATGCGTGCGGCGGAGGTTGCCGCGGCTGCGTCAAGAGTTAATGGACGCCCTCGATCGGCATGTGCTGCAACGATCTTGGCTCCTACCTATAGAAGCGAAAATAGTGGTAGTTCCTGTTCGCGCAAAGGACTGTGTCTAGCCAATGGAACCTTCAAATCTTAGATTTGGCGGTGGTTCAACTGCCACACTTCTCCACCCGGTTGTCGCAATTGCGATGGTACTCGCTTTCGGACTAATATTGATTCTTCCCCGCAAGTACGCGTTCATCCCACTACTCTCCGCCACGTTTATGATTCCGCTTTACCAAGAGGTCGTTTTCGCGGGACTTCACTTTTTGGTGTTGCGAATTCTGATCATCGCTGGGCTTGCTCGCTGGCTTTCAGCGGCGAAGGCAGAGAGGTTCAGGGGCGGCTTCAATCGCATCGACCGCTATACGGTCTTATGGACAGTGTTCGCCTTCGTCGTCCTTAGTATTCAGTGGATGGAAGTTCAAGCGCTAATTGCAAACCTCGGCGACCTGTTGGACCGGCTCGGCGGCTTCCTCGCCTTGCGGTTCATGATTCAAGACAGGAGAGATATGAAGCGCGCTACCAAGGTGTTTGCCATCCTCTGTCTGATCAATGGAATGTTCATGCTCAATGAGCAAATCACTGGCCGCAATCTGTTTGGATTATTGGGCGGTATTTCACTCTATCCGCAGATCCGGGAGGGGCACATACGATCGCAGGGCGCATTCGGATCGTATATCGATGCGGGTGTTTTTGGCGCCCTGCTGATTCCATCATTCGTCTGGCTTTGGTCTAGTGACAGGTCATCGAGGCGCTGGGCGGCTGTGGGAATCATCGGCGCCACAATCATGTGCGTCACTTCCCACACGAGCACCGCGTCCCTAGCAGGTGTCGCCGGATTTTTCGGGCTCTGTATCTGGCCGCTCCGTGAGCGCATGAGGAAGATCCGATTGGCATTGGTTGCAGCGCTGATCGGGCTTCAGTTGGTGATGAAGGCTCCGGTCTGGGCTTTGATCGGAAAAATCGACCTCACCGGCTCATCATCTAGTTATCATCGCTACTATCTGGTGGATCACTGTATCCGACACTTTGGGGACTGGTGGCTACTAGGCACGAAGACTTACAACGACTGGGGATGGGATATGTGGGACCTTTCGGATCAGTACGTCGCCAACGCTCTCACCGGAGGATTGATAACCCTGGTACTGTTCATTGGGATTCTGGTAGGTTGTTTTGGCGGTATCGGTACGGCTCGAAGGTTTGTCAGAGGAAAGAAAGATGAATGGCTCCTGTGGTGCCTGGGTTCCACGATCTTCGCGATGGTCGTAAGCTTCTTCGGGTGCAGTTTTATGGCTAAGATGCAGATCGAATTATTTGCCCTCCTCGCGATGATCTCCACGGCGATACGCGAAGCCGAGCAAATAGTGAGATTCAAGGTGCCAATCGTGAAGAACCAAATTAAGAACACGGAGTTGCAACCTGCAGCTGCAATGATGTGTCAGTAGAAAGATGGATCGAATCTGTGGCTCAATTTTTCTACAGCGAGCGTTCTCCGTCCACTGATCAGTGCTCCGCCGCGACATAATGCTTCGATCGGGAGTATCAGTATGAATGTGGCTATTTCAGAGTCATGCTTAGATGGGCACTGTACGTCCGCTGCGCCTGATTCGTGCAAACCGAAATCGTGTCCCATCTGCGGTAAGTGCGGGGCAGGTGTATGGCTTGAAACTCCGGACCGCTTCCATGGACGGCGAGAGTACTACACCTTGGTGCGCTGCCCCGGCTGCTCTCTCGTATGGCTTGCCAACCCGCCGCAGCCCGATGAAATGACCCTGCATTACACTGCCGCTTATGACCGCCTCATCTGGCGAGCGGGCGAGGATTCTAGGGTTCGGTGGGCTGGTCGCGTACAGACGGTAAAAACCATGAAGAAGTCTGGAACGATCCTTGATCTGGGCTGCAGTTCGGGCGCATTCCTCGATCTTCTTGGCAGCAATGATTGGAATCTGTATGGCATCGAGATGTCGAGAGACTCGGCAAAACGGGCGGAAATGAAAACAGGAGCGCGAGTCTTTATCGGAGATATTCTGGATGCGGCGTTTCCACCGGAATCTTTCGATGTCATCACCTGCTTCGATGTTCTTGAACATCTTTATGAGCCACGTCAGGTGCTTACAAGAATTGCCGAGTGGCTAAAACCCGGCGGCATCTTCTATGTTCTGGTGCCCAACATCGACTCGGCGGAAGGCCGCGTATTCGGCACGTATTGGCACGGTTTGGAAGCGCCACGTCACTTGTTCCATTATTGTCCTAAATCTCTTCGGTGTCTGGCGGAAGCGGCGGGGCTGGCAACAGTTTCGCTCCATACGCGGCGAAATGCTGCGGTGGGTACAAGCTTGCGCTATCTCGGCGACGATCTGCTGAGACGCGTTGGGATTTCGCGAACGCCTATTGCATACCGAAACCAGCCTGGCCTCGCATGGCGAGCGGCAAGGAAGATCGTGCGCGTGACTGCCCTGCGGTTGTTACTTGCGGTTGCTCCACTCGCGGGAAGCGGAGAATCGATTCATGCGATCTTTCGCAAGGCTCCGATCGGCATCGAATGAGCGAACAGCAGTTATCATTCTCCAACTATGACTTCTTGCCTCTACATGAATCTGGCGAACAACGAAACCATTTTTGTCAACCGGTGAATGTTTTCTGAAATGCCTAACATGCCTTCAGCTCAGCCATTTGAAGATCCTCTCGACATCTTTCCCAGAGTTTTCCGTAAGCTATACAGCACCTGGGTAGCTCATACGTACCCATTTGCCGCCAAGGGCAGGAATCTCTCTTTACACTGGAGTTGCGTACTTAGTCGCCGCATCGCCCAGCGCATTGAAATTGGCAACTCGGTAATCATCCGGAAAGATGCCTGGTTCAATGTGCTGCCGGAAGCCATCGAGGGCGTCAACATCAGAGTTGGGAATAACTGCCTGATTGGGGCGCAGGATGTGATCTCGGCGAAGAACCTCATCGACATTGAACAAGACGTCATCATCGGAACATCGGTATTAATTCAGGATCACAACCACGCCTATGAAGACGTGCAGCGTCCCATACGGAAGCAGGGACCGATGCCTGGGGGCGTCATCCGGATCGGTGCGGGGTCGTGGATCGGTCACGGCGCTTCGATCGTGTGTAATCAAGAGGAGCTTGTCATTGGCCGCAACAGCGTTGTGGCTGCAAATGCGCTGGTGACTAGGAGCTTCCCTCCGTATTCGGTCATTGTTGGCAACCCTGCCAGGTTGGCTCGACAGTACGATCCAGAAAGAAGAATCTGGGTTGGTGCCGGCGGTCGCCCGGCGATGGCGACTGAAGATCTCTTAAACGACCCCTGAACTAAACCACTTCCCTCTTGCTTTATCAATAACTTCCATCTCAAAGGCGCCAGAACTGATGAACCGAAAAACACGATCACGCGCGCGATTTCAGGATCCACTTAAAGTTTCCGCCGCGCGCGTTGAGGAAGCTTTATTCCGAGTGGCTGCGCCTCACCTATCCTTTTGCGGCCATCGGCTCCAAGGTGTCGTTCCACTTTACTTGCAAAATTGACCGGATGAACGCGCACCGCATCAAGCTGGGCAGTAATATCCGGATGGAAAAAGATTCGAGCCTCGGTCTCAGCCTGCCACCCGAGCAGGGGGGCCATCCTGTCATCATCATCGAAGACAACTGCGTCATTCACTGGCGTTCGCAGATCGGGGCGAAGAACCTCATCCATATCGAGCGCGATGTTCTCATTGCCCAGGATGTTCTGATTGTCGATCAGAACCACGCCTACGAGGACATTCACACTCCTATCGGCGATCAGGGTTTTACCGAGGGCGGAAGGATCCGCATCGGACAGGGAACCTTCATTGCCCACGGTGCCGCGATCATCTGTTCCCAGGGCGAGCTGGTCCTCGGGCGCAACTGTGTGGTCGCCGCGCACTCCGTAGTCACCAGGAGCGCGCCTCCGTATTCCGTTCTCTACGGTAATCCGGCTCGCATCATCCGGCAATATGATCCGGACAAGCAGGAATGGGTGACCGGCCCGGTACGCGCGCCTCAGACCGAACCGGTTTTCTAGCTCCGCTGCGAAATTCCATGCTAATCCTGGGCCTGTTCTCTTGGGAGACGTTCGCACGCCGATCTCCTGCCACTTCGCCAGCAGCGCCGGAGGAGGACCTGTGACTTCGAAAGTGTTTCCCCTTGTTAGTGTCGTTACGCCTGTTTACAACAATGCGGAGCATCTCTCCGAATGTATCGAGAGCGTGTTGGCGCAGACCTATCCGTATTGGGATTACACAATCGTCAACAACTGCAGCACCGACGGATCCTTCGAGATTGCCAGCCGCTATGCCGCCAAAGATCCGAGAATCAAGGTTCACAATAACTCGCAGTTTCTTCCGGTCGTTGCCAATCACAATCATGCTCTGCGCCAGATCTCCCCTGACTGCAGATACGCCAAAATGGTTTTTGCCGACGACTGGCTCTTCCCGTGCTGCATTGAAGAGATGGTCGCGCTTGCAGAGCAGAATCCCTCCGTTGGAATCGTCGGGGCCTACGGACTCGAAGAGGACCGCGTTGCCTGGCAGGGGCTGCCGATCTCCCAGCCGGTGATATCGGGCCGGGAGATCTGCCGGCGCATGTTTCTCGATGACTTGTATGTCTTCGGCACGCCGAATTCCGTCCTTTATCGGGCCGACCTCGTGAGAGAGCAGCCAGGCTTCTTCAACGAAGCGAATTTCCACGCAGACCGCGAAGTCTGCGTGGCTCTGCTGAAGAACTGCGACTTCGGCTTTATTCATCAGATTCTGACTTTCAAACGACTGGCGGCCGGATCGCTGACTCGCGCGGTGGGCTGGTATCTGATGACCCACTATGACACGCTCTTGCTGACGATCCGGAATCATGCTGCAGACTTCCTCAGCCGTGATGAGGTTGAGCTCTGCCAGAATCGCCTGCTGGCCGAGTATTACAACTTCCTGGCCGTGAGTATTTTGTGCGGCAACCGCGACAGCAAATTCTGGAGCTATCACAAGGCAAGACTGAATGAAACCGTCGGCTTCAGCCGACTGCGGCTCGTCAGAGCCACGCTTGGCAGGATCTGCCGAATGATATTCAATCCCTATGAAACGTTCAGCAAAATGCGGGCGGCCCTGCTCCAACGTGCCGCGTCGGCCAAGAGCCGGCGCGCCTCCGGACAGGATTTCAGAGCGCATGCGGTCGAGTTAGAGAAACTGCGCTAAGCGTCCCATCCGATCGTGAATCGAATGAGTCAGACAACACAAGTGCCGACGGTCGAGGCAGCCTGCGACAACTCACAGCGGATTTCTGTTACCCCTCAGGAAGGTCCTGCACCGCAACGGCGGAGCGGTCCGGTGCCGCAGTCGCAAATCGCGCTTTTCGGACACTTCGGAGCGGGTAATCTGGGCAATGAGAGCACCTTGATGGCGATGCTCGAAAATCTGCAGCGTCTGCTGCCCGAAGCTGATGTCCGCTGCATCTGCTCCGTACCCGATGTGGTGTCTGCTGATTACGGAATCGCGGCTGTCCCGATGGTTAGCCCCGGCGCCGTTCGGTGGAGACCGCGGAGTCGCTTCCTCCGCGCGCTGAAAAAGCTCTTGGTCGGTATTCCGAACGAGATTTCGCGGTGGATTGAAGCAGACCGTGCTTTGCGCGATATGGATCTTCTCATCGTGGTCGGAACGGGATTGCTCACGAACGCCTTCAGTCTCTTTGGCTGGGGACCGTACAGCATTTTTAAATGGTCGCTTCTTGCCAGGATGCGCGGCTGCCGCGTCCTATTTGTCAGCGTCGGTGCAGGACCGGTCAACGGATTCTCGGGGCGGCTGCTGGTGAAAACAGCGTTGTCTCTGGCGACCTTCCGTTCTTATCGGGACCAGGCGACACGGCGCTACCTCGCTGGCATCGGATTCAGTCGCCCCGAGGACCCTGTCTTTCCCGATATCGCGTTCAGCCTCTCAACGGAACTGCTGCCGCGCGGCGATAGCCATTCCGCTGATCGGCGGGTGGTTGGGCTGGGAATCATGGGATTTGGGGCAATGTACGGCATCCGGCCCATTTCCTCGGATGAGTACAAGAACTACACCGCTATCCTCGCAAAATTTGCGCGCTGGTTGCTGACCCGGGGCTACGATCTCCGTCTGCTGATCGGCGATCAGATGGATGTGCCGGCGCTGGAGAAATTCAAAACCAAGTTGAGTCGGAGCCTCACTCCCGGGGAACTCATCAGAATCAGCGGCGAACCGGCGGCCTCGGCCCGGCATCTCGTTGAACAGCTCGCAGAAACGGATCTGGTGGTTGGCACCCGCTTCCATAACGTTCTCCTCGCCCTGCTCCTGAGCAAGCCCTCGATTGCTGTTACCTTTCACCACAAGTGTTCGGGACTGATGGAGGAGATGGAGGTTTCAGAGTATTGCCAGGACATCCATGGGCTCACTCTGGAAAAGCTGATCACGAAGTTCTGCGCGATGGAGAGTGAGGCGGCAAAGATAACGGCGCATCTGAGCGAAAAAGTCCTGCAGAATCGGGTTGCTCTCGACGTACAATACGGCATCATCTGCCAGGCTCTTGGTTACTCTGCGATTACTAATTAGCTGCAGGCGATGATATGGTACGTCATATCATCCGCATTGCACGCATTCGTCAAATCTGCAAACCTGCCATAACTTAGGAGAAAAATAATGGACATCGAAGCGAGACTCGCATCCTGCTTTACGTCGGTCCTGCCGGAGCTGAGTGCTGATGAGGTCAGAAATGCAAGCGCGGCTGGAACCGCAGGATGGGACTCCGTCACCACTGTGACCCTGATCGCTGTAGTCGAGGATGAATTCCTGATTGCGATCGATCTCGATGACCCAGCACGATTCGATTCGTTCCAGGGGATACTCAATTATCTGCAAAAGAACGACAGAGAAGGCAGGCTGTGAAATACGTTCTATAACTAAGAGACCTCCAGAGAAATTTAATCTGCAACGGCAACGAGCCGGAACCTTTCCCTGACATGCTTTTTCATGAAACCAAACTGCCGGGGGCGTTCGAGATTCACCTCGAACCCCATCTCGACGACCGCGGATTCTTTGCGAGGTCTTGGTGCCAGAAGGAATTCGAAGCCCACGGGCTCAACCCCAAGTTGGTGCAGTGCAACGTGTCGTTCAACACACGAAAGGGAACGCTCCGTGGCATGCATTTTCAGACACAAGCTCTTGCAGAGGCCAAAGTCGTGCGCTGTACGAGAGGAGCGATCTACGACGTCGTGCTCGATCTGCGACCGTCCTCACCAGCATATAGAAACTGGATCGCAGTTCTTTTAACCGCCACAAACCGTCATATGGTTTACGTCCCGGAAGGATGTGGGCACGGCTTCCTGACTCTCGAGGACGAAACCGAGATCTTCTACCAAATGTCGGAATTCTACGACGCGGAATCGGCGCATGGAGTGCGCTGGAACGATCCGGCATTCCGAATTGAGTGGCCGGAAAAAGTCAACGTAATTTCCCAGCGGGATGAGGCATACCCTCCATTTGAATAATAATTCTGTGAGCCTGTTAGCTGAACTCGACCGGAGGAATGTGGCAGAAATCGGCCAAGAATTGCATGGCTTCGCAGCAAATCTTTACCCAATCTGCCGGAGCATCACGGGCAGCGGGATACGGAAGACTCTAGCCATGATTCAGGATCAGATTTCGCTCCGCATCTGCGAGGTGCCCACAGGAACGCCTGTCTTTGATTGGAGTGTGCCCAAGGAGTGGAACATTCGGGATGCCTATGTCAAGGCGCCCGACGGGAAGCGCGTTGTCGATTTCCAGCAATGCAACCTGCACCTAATGAGTTACAGTACGCCAGTGCACGCGACATTACCCTTGAAGGAGATCAGGCCGCACCTATTCACAATTCCAGAATATCCCGATTGGATCCCATATCGAACGTCATACTACAAGGAAGACTGGGCATTTTGCCTATCTCATAACCAGATGCTGGGGTTCGAGGATGGTGATTACGAGGTATGCATCGACTCTACGCTCGAAGAGGGGAATCTGACGTATGGAGAATACTATCTGGCCGGACGCTCCTCGGACGAGGTTTTGATCTCTTGTCATGTTTGCCATCCATCCTTGGCGAATGACAACCTCTCTGGTTTAGCTGTCGCGACGTTCCTAGCGCAGCATCTATCAGGACGCGATTTACGCTACTCCTACAGGTTCCTGTTTATTCCCGGAACTATCGGGGCGATCGCTTGGTTAGCGCAAAACAGCGAGACTCTTGACCGTATCCGTCATGGCCTAGTGCTAACCTGCATCGGAGACGCGGGTGGATTTCATTACAAGAAGAGTCGTCGGGGAGATGCAGAGATCGACCGAGCTGTGGCATGCGCTCTCAAAGGTTGCAATGAATCATTCGAAATTCTAGATTTTTCGCCCTATGGCTATGATGAGCGGCAGTACTGCTCCCCCGGCTTTAATCTCCCTGTCGGTTGTTTGATGAGAAGCGTGTGGGGAACTTTTCCTGAATATCACACTTCTGCTGACAACCTCGATTTCATTAAGCCTGTCTCATTGGCCGCATCCCTTCGTGCCTGTGTGGCGATTGTAGACATCCTAGAGAACAATCAAAGGTACGTGAATCAGAATCCCTACTGCGAACCACAGCTTGGAAAGCGAAACCTTTACGGGCCTACGCGCGGAGAGTCTATCGGAAGGGAAATTAACGCTCGCCTTTGGGTACTCAGTCTCTCCGATGGAGAGCACTCGCTATTAGATATTGCAGAGCGTTCCGCCCTCCCATTCTCAGCCATTAGTGATGCCGCAAAATTGTTGAGCCAAGCCGGGCTACTGTCTCCTCTTACTGATGTAGGCGATGCACATGTTAAGCGCTGATACATCCGGCCTTGGGCCCTAACTGAGGACTATTGTGGGCCTCTTTTTCGGCACCCGTTTTTCTAACGTTTGCGAGGGATTTCTTGTTTTAAGTGATAAATCGACCTTTTCTTGAAGAGGAATAACATGAGAGTGTTGTTGACTGGTCATAAAGGCTATATTGGCGCCATAGCTGGTCCTATGTTACTTGCCGTTGGACATGAGGTAACAGGTATAGATACTTCCTTATATGAAGGCTGTAATTTTGGAGGGGAGGCGCAAGTTATTCCGGAGGTGCGCAAAGATCTTCGTGATCTCAAGCATTCCGATCTAGAGGGCTTCAACGCAGTCGTACATTTAGCCGCCTTGTCGAATGATCCGGTGGGGAACCTTAATCCTCAGCTCACCTATGACATTAACCATTTAGCGTCGGTACAATTGGCAAAACTTGCAAAAGAGGCGGGTGTAACGCGCTTTGTTTTTTCATCCTCGTGCAGCACGTATGGTGCAGCCGGTGACGATTTCTTGGACGAAACTTCAGATCTCAATCCCGTAACACCCTATGGAGAATCGAAGGTCTTATCCGAGCGCGATATCGCTTTAATGGCAGGCAATAATTTTACCCCGACCTACATGCGTAATGCCACCGCATATGGAGTTTCGCCGAGACTCCGACTCGATATTGTGCTGAACGACCTAGTCGCATCGGCGTTCGCGACGGGACGAATTTACATCAAGAGCGACGGTACTCCCTGGCGCCCAATTGTCCACATCCGCGACATTATTGCAGCTGTTATTGCTGTACTCGATGCTCCGCGCGAAACAGTGCATAACGAGACTTTCAATGTGGGCCGTAATGAAGAAAACTTCCGCATTCGCGAACTAGCAGATATCGTTGCCGAAGTCGTTCCTGGATGCCAAGTCGACTATGCTCCTGGTGGGGGCCCGGATGTCCGTTGCTATCGCGTAAACTTTGACAAGATAGAGCGCTTACTACCAGGGTTTCAAGCTCAGTGGACAGCTCGCAAAGGTGCGCAGGAGCTTTATGATGCCTACCGTACGGCGAAGCTTACAACTGCGGACATAGAGCAGGGGCGATACACACGAATTGCGCAAATACAAAAGCTGATGAAGTTGGGACAACTTGACAGTTCATTGCACTGGACCAGCCAACACGTCCAGGCACCAGTTATTGCCTAAATACACCAATCCATGCAGCACGATAGAAGACAAACTATGGCTACGATGACAATAACTGTCGAGACCCAGCAAGAGTCAGTCACCGTTAAACTGTGCCGCTTTTGCGGAGCCGCTTTAGAACATACCTTCGTAGATTTGGGGATGTCTCCTCTCTGCGAAACCTACCCTGCCCCGGCCGATTTGAACCGAGGTGAAATCTACTTTCCGCTTCACGTTTATGTTTGTTCGAAATGCTTTTTGGTTCAACTCGAAGAATACGAAAGTCCCGAGAATATCTTTAGCGACTACGCTTATTTTTCGTCATATTCGGAATCCTGGCTCAAACATGCAGATACCTATTGCGCCAACATACAGTCACGATTCGGCCTCGACGAGGAAAGTTTTGTTGTGGAAGTAGCCAGTAACGACGGCTATCTCTTGCAATACTTCGTACGGCGCAATGTGCCGGTACTTGGGATTGAACCGGCAGCAAATGTAGCCAAGGTCGCAATCGAAAAGGGTATTCCGACGTTAGTGAAGTTCTTTGGGACGCAGTTAGCTGGCGATTTAGTGAGTGAAGGACGCAGTGCGGACCTTGTTCTAGGTAACAACGTGCTCGCGCAGGTCCCAGATCTCAATGACTTTGTCGAAGGTTTAAAAATTTTACTGAAACCGGAAGGCATACTCACGCTTGAGTTTCCTCATCTGTTGAGATTGATGGAACACAACGAGTTCGACACCATTTATCACGAGCACTTTTCATATTTTTCCTTATTGACGGCGGTAAATCTTCTGGAGGCGCATGGCCTCCGAGTTTTTGATGTTGAAGAGTTGCTATCGCATGGCGGTTCGTTACGTGTGTTCGCGTGTCGCGCAGAGGCAAAGACCCATCCCGTAGAACCGAGCGTAGCGCGTGTAATTGAAGACGAAGAAAGGGCTGGCCTCGGTACGGTGGACGGATACAAGAAATTTGCTCAGCAGGTAAAGGAGACCAAGCTGGCATTGGTGGAATTCTTGCTTAAGGCCGCTCGCGAAGGCAAGAGCGTTGCGGGCTATGGCGCACCGGGCAAGAGCGCCACATTGCTGCACTATTGTGGAATCGGAAAGGATTTAATCGAGTACACGGTAGACAGAAACCATCACAAGCAAGGAAGGTTCTTGCCAGGCACGCACATCCCGATTCATCATCCCGATCATATCCAAGAGACCAAACCGGACTACGTAGTGATTCTACCGTGGAATCTACAAAGCGAAATCATGCAACAACTAGAGTTCATTCGTGAGTGGGGTGGTCAGTTTGTAGTGCCGATTCCCATGGCGACCATTGTCTAAAATTGGAAGGAGTGATCAGGTTATGAAAGTGGTTCTATTTTGCGGCGGATCTGGCATGAGGCTTCGCGGGTACTCTGATGATGTGCCCAAACCTATGGTGCAAATTGGGACGCGGCCGATTATGTGGCATCTGATGAAATACTACGCACACTTTGGTCACAAAGACTTTATTCTGTGTCTTGGATATAAGGGTAATTGCATCAAAGACTATTTTCTTCACTACGACGAATCCGTCTCCAATAATTTTGTATGGTCGAATGGTGGAAAGAACGTAGAACTGCTGAATCGCGACATGGACGATTGGACTATCACTTTTGTTGAGACGGGCGCAAATGCCAATATTGGGCAACGCCTGAAGGCTATTGAACCTTATGTACAGGGTGACGAAATGTTTCTCGCAAACTATGGAGACGGATTGAGCGATGTTCCACTTCCCGCGATGCTCAATAAGTTTCGGGAGAGCAAGGCCATTGCTTCCTTATTGCTGGTACAACCGACCGCAAGTTTTGACATCGTCTATGCGGGATCTGGGGGAAGCGTTAAAGAGATCCGCCCTATAACGGACACTGATATCTGGATAAACGGTGGCTTCTTCGCCATGCGTAATGAAATTTTTCGTTATATTCAACCCGGGGAAGAACTGGTTCGAGAGCCCTTCCGACGATTGATTGATAAGCATGCATTGCTGGCACACAAGTACAGTGGCTTCTGGCAGTGCATGGATACCTTCAAAGACAAACAACATTTGGAGGATCTCAACCAAGGATCGGCCCCGTGGAAAGTCTGGAACTACACTACAGCTTCACTTGCCGACTGCACATGTCAGCCTCTGGGCCAGCGCAAGGAGCAACCGATGGCGGTGTCGGTGCGCCTGTGATGCATTTAAATCTGAGTGTGAAAGCCGGAGGAAGCCTAAAAATTTTATGTATGGGAGCGCATTCCGACGATATAGAGATCGGCTGTGGAGGGACACTCCTGCGTTTGGCTGAGCAGTATCCGGACAGCGAGTTTCACTGGGTTGTGTTCAATGCGATTGGGACCCGAGAGGCTGAAGCGAGACGCGCAGCACAATTGTTTGCTGGGCCCCGCTTAAAAGGGCCATTACTGAAAACGTTTCAGGACGGATTCATGCCCTATGTAGGTAGCGAAGTTAAAGCCGTTTTTGAAAATAATCTGAAGCAGCTTTCTCCTGACCTCATCTTCACTCACAACGGCAAGGACGCTCATCAGGACCACCAGTTGGTCTCGCAGCTCACTTGGAACACGTTCCGTGACCATTTCATTCTGGAATACGAGATTCCCAAATATGATGGCGACATGGGTCAGCCGAGTGTTTTCGTACCACTCGATCAGGAGACTTGCGAAAAGAAGGTTGGCTTGCTCATGGAGGCATTCCAATCACAACAGACAAAGCCCTGGTTTCAGCCGAATACTTTTCTATCTCTGATGCGCTTGCGCGGAATGGAATGTGCCGCGCCAAGCGGTTACGCTGAAGCATTTTACTGTCGAAAGCTCGTGTTGTGAATGGTCGGTTCTACACACGAATTAGAAAGGGAAATCAATGCCACAGGCGACCGACACGTACTACAAAAGGGATTTTTGGAGCTCCGAGAACCTAAAGTATACAGCGCCCCATTTCCGAATGGAGAAAGCTGCGCGCATCTTAAATTCCATCTCCCGGAACAAGCAGTGCGATCTTCTGGATATTGGCTGTGGCCCAGCTACATTGAGGCAACTGCTCCGGAACAACATTAATTATCACGGCATTGATATTGCCATACACAACCCGGCGCCGAACCTGATTCAAGCGGATTTTCTGGAAACTCCAATCAAATTCTATGATAAAACTTTTGACTTTGTTATCGCTCAGGGAGTTTTTGAATATGTCGGGAATTTTCAGTCCCAGAAATTTTCCGAGATTGCGAAGGTCCTCAAGGAAGATGGTACGCTTGTCGTAACTTACGTCAATTTTAATCACCGAAATAAAAACGTGTACTGGCCCTACAATAATATTCAATTGTTCGAGGACTTCCAAAAGAGCCTGGAGCAATTTTTCCGCATAGATCGGTTTTTTCCAACCTCACATCGTTGGCATCACGACGAGCCTAAAGGGCGAGCCATGAAGGCAATCCAGATGCATATCAACGGGAATATCCCCTTTATCAGTCGTTTGTTTGCAGTGGAATATTTTTTTATTTGTTCGTTACGGACTCTAGGAAATCGGGGAGCCGAACGTAGTTAGCGCTATCAGAAAACTGCGAGATGCTATGTAGTTTTTCCCTGCCAAGTAGTTTCGGGGCGGTATTCACACATTGACTTGGCCCACGAATCGATCCTAAAAGACGCCGATGAAAGATCTGAGAGAGCGGACGATCCGCGGTGGTTTTGCGCGAAGTGGTGCCCAGGCAGCTAATTTTGTTCTGCGCTTGGTCTCGCTCATGATCTTGGCGCGGCTTCTGGAACCCAAAGATTTCGGATTAGTGGGCATGGTTACCGCTTTCACAGGGGTGTTGGATCTATTCCGGGATTTCGGTCTTTCGGCGGCTACAGTGCAGCGGGCAACCGTTACGGACGAGCAGATTTCGACGTTATTCTGGATCAACGTAACCGTTGGCGTTGTATTCGCGCTCCTAATGGTTGCGATGGCACCGAGTGTCGCGACCTTTTACCGTGAGCCTCGGCTCCTATGGGTGACGATTGTCCTGTCGACGGGACTGGTATTTAACGCGGCGGGCGTGCAGCACTCGGCACTATTGCAGCGCGAAATGCGTTTCACGTCACTGGCCGTGATAGGCGTAGTCTCCTTGGTCTTCAGCACCACCATTGCTATAGCCGGGGCCAAAGCAGGCTACGGATATTGGTCGCTGGTGGTTATGACCGTCACTTTTCCCCTTGCCACTACCGTGGGTTTATGGCTAGCTAGCCGTTGGGTCCCTGGGTTGCCGCGCCGACGAACAGGAATTCGCTCGATGGTACGCTTTGGCGGTACACTTACCTTAACTGGTCTCACCGTTTATGTCGCTAGTAACTTTGAAAAAGTTCTGTTAGGCCGTTTTTGGGGAGTAGATGCGGTTGGGCTTTACGGGCGTGCGTACCAACTCATCAACATTCCTACAAGCAATCTAAATTCGGCGGCAGGAGAGGTTGCATTTTCGGCGTTGTCCCGACTCCAGGACGATCCCGCTCGCCGCAAGAATTATTTCCTGAAGGGTTTTTCTCTGGTGCTGGCGGTAACTCTGCCCATCACGATTGCGTGCGCATTTTTTGCGAATGATATGGTGTTTGTTCTTCTAGGGGCAAAGTGGAAAGATGCAGCTCCTATTTTTCGCTGGTTGGCGCCGACGATCTTGGTCTTCGCGATAGCCAATCCATTATCCTGGCTTCTTCTTGCGAGCGGGCGGATCGACCGGCTTATGAAGATGTCTCTAGTCATCACACCCATCATGATTCTCGGTTTTATTATTGGATTGCCATATGGACCCAAGGGTGTCGCATGTGCTTATTCGGTAGTGATGACCTTGTGGCTCACTCCGCTTATCGCTTGGGCTGTACATGGCACGGAAATCTCTTTCGTCGATGTTGTGCGAACCGTGAGCCCCCCACTGATCTCCAGCGTTGTAGGTGGAGGGTTAGCTCTTGGGGTAAGGTTAGCCTTTGGTCAATCCGTGTCTCCTCTGCTTCGCCTCACTCTCGAATGCACCATTCTTCTCGTTACGTTCTTCGGGCTGCTTATGTTTTTCACCGCGCAGAGGTCATTGTACCTAGACCTCTTTCGCGGACTCGTTGGATCTTTATCAGCTAAAGAGAGAGTCCCGGTCTAGGCTTAGGGGCAGACAGGCTAGATCCGGGTTCCAAATGTCCTCGCCACATTTACCCGAGGAGCAATAGCTACAATTCCGGTTGAAAATCTCAAGGGGATGACATGGGTGGCGGTGCAGCGCAAAAGACTAGGTCGTTGGTTGGGCGTGTAGCTGTGGTTGCCGGCGCAAGTGGAGGAATTGGGCGGGCCATTACAGTTGCCTTATCCCGGGAAGGCGCGCATGTGTGTGCCTTGGGAAGAAATCCCATCGCTTTGGCAGAGACGGTTGCCGCGACACAGCAGTATGCACAGGCTACCGCTTTTCAAATTGACTCAGCTTTGGAAGAGGATTTGCAAACGGTTTTACAGCATCTGGAAGAAGTCCGCGGCCTTGACATATTGATTCACTGCGCCGGAGTTATTCACCAGGATGTGATGGAGCACGCTCGTGTTCAAGATTTGGATCTGCAATATTCGACCAACGTTCGTGCGCCGTACTTATTAACTCAACGGCTGTTACCTCTGTTGATTACCTCGCGTGGGCAAATCGTTTTCATCAACTCCAGCGTCGGCTTGGCGGCCAATCGGTCAAACATCGGGCAATACGCCGCCACAAAGCATGCCTTGAAGGCGCTAGCAGAAAGTCTCCGCGAAGAGGTCAACCCAAAAGGGGTCCGAGTGCTTTCAGCCTATCTCGGACGCACTGCTACACCGATGCAAGAGGCTCTCTTTCGTGCGGAAGGAAAGACATATCATCCGGAGACGTTGCTGCAACCGGAAGATGTTGCGTCGATGATCGTTCATGCACTGATGCTTCCGTCCACCGCTGAGGTCACTGACATCAATATCAGGCCCATGCACAAATCGTAACTGCTCAATAGAAAAACTTACAAGGCTTATATCCAATCGGCTCGATGCCAAACGGGAATGTTACATATTTGTGAAAACTGCCAGTTAGGTAACTTGTATCAACCTGACGCTGGGGCTTCTTGTCTTGGGTTGCTTTCGGTAATTTTTCGACCCGTGTAAGCGAGACAGCTGAGATTCATTTGAGTCATCCGACGTAGGTTCACCTTGGAGATAAAAATGGAGATTAGAAAGATTGCAAAAATTAGTCTGCTGATTCTATTTAGTGCAATTTGCGCTAATGGCGCAAGTCTCGGTTCTGACTCAGCATAATGACAACGCACGCACAGGTCAGAACTTGAATGAGACTGCACTTAGCACTTCGAACGTGAACCAAAATAATTTCGGCAAGCTTTTTTGGCGTACGGTAGACGGTTTTATCTACGCACAGCCGCTGTATGTGCCTGGGCTGAATATTCAAGGTACGACCCACAATGTAGTATATGTCGCTACGCAGCATAACAGCGTTTATGCGTTTGATGCCGATGATCCCAACGCCCCGGCTCCGCTATGGCAAGTGAACCTGGGGAATCCTGTGCCTAGTCAAGACATCTGCATCATTACAGGTGATACCAATTCATTTGATTGTCCTTATTACGATATCAGTCCGGAGATTGGAGTCACGAGTACGCCCGCAATTGATCCTGTAGCGGGAATCATCTACGTTGTAGCAAGAACAAAAAATGCCAACGACAGCACATATCATTATTTCCTTCACGCGTTAAGTTTGACATCTGGAATTGAGCAACTTGGTGGCCCCGTGGAGATCGTTGGGCAGGTGAATGGAACCGGCACAGCGAGCCAGGGCGGCATCATAACATTCGATCCGACTTTTCATCTTCAGCGTCCGTCGTTACTCCTTCTGAATGGAGTCATCTACATTGCCTTTGGCTCGCAAGGCGACATTGGTACGTGGCATGGATGGGTGATGAGTTACAACGCTACCACCTTGCAGCAGGAGGCTATCTTCAACGTTACGCCGGACGGAGACGAGGGTGGAGTTTGGTCTTCAGGGGCTGGTCTGGTTGCCGATTCCGCAAACGTCTATATGATTTCTGGAAATGGTGACTTTACCGCGAACGTCTCTGGAGGAAGAGACTACGGTGATTCCTTCGTGAAGTTTAGTGGATCAAGTCTGACGGTATCGGACTATTTCGCTCCATCCAATCAAGCTACACTGAATGCAGATAACACCGATTTGGGGGCTGGCGGTCCCATGTTGATGCCGGGAACCTCGCTGCTGGTGGGACAGGGTAAGGACTCTGTCTTTCGTGTAGTGAATTCCACCAATATGGGCCATTTTAACTCCAGTGTTGACAATGATGCGCAGGAGTTTACTGCAACTACAGGCCCCTTTTTCAGTTCTCCCATTTACTGGAACAGCCCAAACAACGGGCCAGTCGTCTATATCTGGGGGCCTGGTGATTTTCTGAAGGCGTTCCAATTCACAGGATCAAAATTTAACACTACTGCTGTCTCGCAAAGCACGATCCAAAATTCTTCTGGATTTTCCAATGCCGCAGCCCTTTCTGTTTCGGCCAACGGAAGTCTGACAGGTACGGGCATCATATGGACTTCGGCACCACTTTCCGGAAAAGCTACAGGCGTTCCGGTCCCTGGCGTCGTGCGGGCCTTCGATGCCACGGATCTCACGAGTGAGTTGTGGGACAGTACGCAAAACCTGGCACGAGATGACATCGGCAATTATGCCAAATTCGTTCCACCAACAATTGCGAATGGAAAAGTGTATGTCGGTTCGTTTTCCGGGCAATTACAAGTCTATGGTCTCAATCCTCCATCCTTCCAGGGAGTTCGGTTTGTTCAAGTAGCGTCAGCCACACCTCAATCAACTATCTCATCGGTTCCCGTAGCATATTCGAAGTCTCAAACGGCGGGCGACTTAAACGTTGTAATCGTAGGTTGGAATGACAGTACTGCCACAGTGCAGTCGATCACCGATTCTGCCGGAAATACTTATGCGTTAGCGGCTGGTCTAACGACGGGTACAGGTCTGAGACAATCTATCTACTACTCCAAGAACATTCTCAGCAGCAGCGCCAATACAGTCACGGTTGCCTTCAATCAAGGAGCAACCAAGCCCGATGTGCGCATTCTGGAGTACAGCGGAGTGGCTACATCAAATCCGCTTGATGTTTCTGCTGGTACAAGTGGAAATGGCAATATCGCCGATAGTGGGTATGTCACCACAAGCGCTGCGAATGAGTTGATTATCGGGGCGAATATGGTCAGCAGCAATACCACCATTATGGCAGGTGCGCCGTTCAATATCAGAACCATCACGTCACCCAATTCAGATCTGGCCGCGGATCGCTTGGTAAATGTACCGGGAAGTTATCACTCGTGGGCCCCCTTGAACGCGTCTGGACAGTGGCTTATGCAGGTCGTTACGTTTCGTGCAGCGGCCGCCGGGAACGTCCCATTCGTGACCAATGTATCGCCGAGCAACGGTGCGGTGGCGGGCGGAACTGGCGTGACGATCACGGGGACGAACTTTGCGGCGGGCGCCACGGTGATGTTTGGCAGCGCGGCGGCGACGAACGTAGCGGTAGTGAACAGCACTACGATCACGGCGACAACGCCGTCCGGCAGTATTGGTGCGGTGACTGTGACGGTGACCAACTCGGGTGGACAGAGTGGCAGTCTGACCAATGCCTTTACCTATGTAGGACAGCCAACGGTGACCAGTGTGTCGCCGAATAATGGATCGACCTCAGGCGGAACTGGAGTGACGATCACGGGCACGAACTTTGCGGCAGGCGCCACGGTGATGTTTGGCAGCGCGGCGGCGACGAACGTAGCGGTAGTGAATAGCACGACGATCACGGCGACAACTCCGGCCGGCAGTACTGGTGCGGTGACCGTGACGGTGACCAACGTTGGGCCACAGAGTGGAAGCCTGGCCAACGCCTTCACCTATGTGGTGGGACTGCCAACCGTCAGTAGCATATCGCCGAACAACGGCTCTGTGGCAGGCGGGACTGCAGTGACGATCACGGGAACCAACTTCGCGGCAGGCGCGACAGTATCCTTCGGTACCGCGGCAGCGACCAACGTAATGGTGGCCAACAGCACGACGATCACAGCGACCACCCCGCCCAACAGTGCAGGCGCAGTCACCGTCACTGTGACCGTGAACGGACAGAGCGGAAGCCTGGCCAACGCCTTCACCTATATCTCACCTCCATCGATCAGTTTTGCCCAGGTAGCCGCAGCCACACCGCAAACGCCGACCGCAACCGTGAGTGTCAGCTATCCGGGAGCACAGACCCTGGGCGATATGAACGTGGTAGTGGTGGGGTGGAATGACACCACCGCGACCGTGCAGTCGGTCAAGGACAGTGCAGGAAACTCCTACAGTCTGGCCATCGGGCCAACCAGTGGAACGGCATTGCGGCAATCGATCTACTATGCGCCTAACATCGTAGGAGGAAGCAATACGGTGACCGTAACCTTCAGCCAGGCAGCGGCGTATCCCGATGTACGCATTCTAGAGTACAAGGGCGTGACGACACTCGATGTGACGTCGGGGGCAAGCGGGAGCAGCACGAGTGCGAACAGTGGCGCAGTGACAACGATAAATGCCAACGAGCTAATATTCGGAGCCAACATCGTTGCCACCACCACCAAAGCTGCCGGCAGCGGCTTCACCTCACGACTCATCACATCCCCTGACGGCGATATCGCTGAAGACAAAGTGGTAACGACGGCGGGAAGCAACAGTGCTACGGCAACATTGACTTCCTCCGGCCCATGGATCATGCAAATGGCGACCTTCTTTGCTGTCTCTGGTCCGGCACCGACAGTGGGCAGTGTGTCGCCGAACAACGGATCGACCTCAGGCGGAACTGGAGTGACGATCACTGGAACGAATTTTGCGACGGGCGCAACAGTTACGTTTGGTAGCGCGGCAGCGACGAACGTAGTGGTGGTGAACAGTACAACAATCACGGCGACAACGCCAACCGGCAGTCCCGGCGCGGTAACAGTGACCGTGGCAGTGAACGGACAGAGCGGAAGCCTGGCTAGTGGATTTAGCTACATCGCCTCACCGACGGTGACCAATGTATCGCCGAGCAACGGTGCGGTGGCGGGCGGAACTGGCGTGACGATCACGGGGACGAACTTTGCGGCGGGCGCCACGGTGATGTTTGGCAGCGCGGCGGCGACGAACGTAGCGGTAGTGAACAGCACTACGATCACGGCGACAACGCCGTCCGGCAGTATTGGTGCGGTGACTGTGACGGTGACCAACTCGGGTGGACAGAGTGGCAGTCTGACCAATGCCTTTACCTATGTAGGACAGCCAACGGTGACCAGTGTGTCGCCGAATAATGGATCGACCTCAGGCGGAACTGGAGTGACGATCACGGGCACGAACTTTGCGGCAGGCGCCACGGTGATGTTTGGCAGCGCGGCGGCGACGAACGTAGCGGTAGTGAATAGCACGACGATCACGGCGACAACGCCGGCCGGCAGTACTGGTGCGGTGACCGTGACGGTGACCAACGTTGGGCCACAGAGTGGAAGCCTGGCCAACGCCTTCACCTATGTGGTGGGACTGCCAACCGTCAGTAGCATATCGCCGAACAACGGCTCTGTGGCAGGCGGGACTGCAGTGACGATCACGGGAACCAACTTCGCGGCAGGCGCGACAGTATCCTTCGGTACCGCGGCAGCGACCAACGTAATGGTGGCCAACAGCACGACGATCACAGCGACCACCCCGCCCAACAGTGCAGGCGCAGTCACCGTCACTGTGACCGTGAACGGACAGAGCGGAAGCCTGGCCAACGCCTTCACCTATATCTCACCTCCATCGATCAGTTTTGCCCAGGTAGCCGCAGCCACACCGCAAACGCCGACCGCAACCGTGAGTGTCAGCTATCCGGGAGCACAGACCCTGGGCGATATGAACGTGGTAGTGGTGGGGTGGAATGACACCACCGCGACCGTGCAGTCGGTCAAGGACAGTGCAGGAAACTCCTACAGTCTGGCCATCGGGCCAACCAGTGGAACGGCATTGCGGCAATCGATCTACTATGCGCCTAACATCGTAGGAGGAAGCAATACGGTGACCGTAACCTTCAGCCAGGCAGCGGCGTATCCCGATGTACGCATTCTAGAGTACAAGGGCGTGACGACACTCGATGTGACGTCGGGGGCAAGCGGGAGCAGCACGAGTGCGAACAGTGGCGCAGTGACAACGATAAATGCCAACGAGCTAATATTCGGAGCCAACATCGTTGCCACCACCACCAAAGCTGCCGGCAGCGGCTTCACCTCACGACTCATCACATCCCCTGACGGCGATATCGCTGAAGACAAAGTGGTAACGACGGCGGGAAGCAACAGTGCCACGGCAACATTGACTTCCTCCGGTCCATGGATCATGCAAATGGCGACCTTCAAATAGGTAGTTTCCGGACCTGCCACGGTGACTCTAATGAGTCCCTCACCTCAACAATCACGGGTATGGAAAATGAAAAGATATAAGATCGATTATCTATTGCAGATATTTCTCTTTTGGTGCCTAACGACAAGTGCGAGTGCAACGCTTGAGGCTCAGATTCATACTGCTGCGAAGACTACCGCACCCACTCTAGATAGCGAATCAGATGTACCAAGTCTCCCAACTGATAAGCCGCTAATCACGATTGCGGGCCTCTGCGAGAATCTGTTGGCCGGCAACAGCTCGCCGAATTGCAAAACCATCATCACTCAGGGCCAATTTGAAAAACTGATTGAGGCGGTGCAGCCCAACATGCCGCTACGGTCACGTCGAGAATTTGCTTTGCGCTACGCTGAAGCCTTAGTCATGACCAGGAAAGCAGAGGAACTGGGATTGAACAAGGGAGCAAACTACGAGACACAAATGCAGGTCGCGCGAATTCAGGTACTGTCCTTAGACGCTAAAAAACTTATACAGGAAAAAGCCTCACAGATCGATGACAAGGATACTGAAAGCTACTACGACAACAACATCGCGAGATTCGAAAGGGCTCAAGTAGATCGCATCTATGTTCCCAAAAATCGTCCATTATCTCTTTACGAAAAAACGAGCGGCTCTGATCAGCAAAGCAATTCGGAGTATCGCGATGATACAACGAAAATAGAGGTCGAGAATCTGCGCACACGCGCGGTCGCCGGGGAAAAATTCAGCAAACTCCAGACAGACGCTTACCAGGCAGCGGGGATTAAGAGTGCAGCACCTGCTACAAAAATGACGATAAGGCGTACCTCGTTACCGCCAAATCAGGCCGTTGTTATGGACCTAAAACCAGGTGAGATCTCCTTGGTGCTTTCTGACCCCAACGGGTACGTCTTTTTTAAAATCAATAACAAAGACGTACTCCCATTAGGGCAAGTTCGAGGCGAAATCGAGGCGACATTACGTTCTCAGAGAATGCAAGACGAACTACACAACATCTTAGGTTCCAAGGAACCTACATTGGACGAGAGTTACTTCGCGCAATCCCCTCCTTCCTCCAAATAATCAACGGATATTCATTCGGAATTCGGCACATGTGGCATTGATTAGCCCGCTACTGAAATATCACGACATCAATCAGTTTGCTAACGGCCTGTACGAATCGAGACTGAGAGAAGGTCATCCATGGGAGAATTGAGAATGTTCTTGGACCGCAAGTATTCCGTTTTCTATTCTAGCCAGTCGTTTTCTTTTCCCGCATTTTCTCATATTCATTACAGCGATAAAATTTAAGGTAATCTTTTTTACAGTGTGGGATCGCTCGTTCGGGACGTATTCAGATCCCGATACTGTGGATACACAATTGTCTTTTGGAAGCGGAGAAAAGGAAAACCCCAATTCGTTTGATGCTAGGGGTATAGTAATTCGCAAGGACCTCTGACACCTTATATAAGGTGCACTCCTCGTGGTTGGCCAGATAGGCAATTCGCCGCAAAAAAGAATATGAAGGCTCACATTTAGTAAAGAATATCGTGTGAGATTACTTTGAAAATATTTCCCGGCTGCATGCGATATTTTTTTACAGTCTTCACGCTAGGGATCATCACAATTGTTTCTTCCTTTGCGCAGACGACGATTCCGGCTGAGGTAAGCAGTGAGGGGTACATTAACGGAACAGCGCTGACGGCGCATACGACGGGCGCATTTAACTCGGTAGGCGCGACGACGTTAGTGATCTTCGTATCCACCAATTCACCGTGGAGTGGCCAGCCGGTCAGTATCAGCGGAGTAAGCGACAACCTAGGGAACACTTGGAACGTGCTGACAGGACCTACCTCATGGACTGGCAGTCAATGGGGTCTGCTATCAGCGATCTACTATATAAACGTTCCTGTCACGAGCAGCACACATACAGTGACAGTGCAACTCACCAATTCAGCGCCGCTGGTGATGGACATATTTGCGGTGTCAGGATCAGACATTACTGGCCCTCCGATCTATTCGGCAATTACCTCTCCGGCACCAGATACAACCTCGCCGACAGTAACCACAGCGCCGATTACGGTACTGGCCAACACGCTTCTGCTGAGCTGGGCAAAAAATGAGACGAGTGCCAACGCAACCGCGATCGACGGCTACATGCTCGACCCAGGATCGACCAGCTATCTGTGGGCCGAGACAGAGACCGCTTCTGCAACTGGCTCTTATACCGGCGACTTTCAGTATGACTCCTCCATTGGCTGGCAGACTGCGGTAGTCGGACTGAAGCCTGCGTCCGGTCCTGTAGCCTTTAACCAGACAGTAACCACCAGTTACGGAGCACCACTGAGCATCACCCTCAAGGCAGTATCGCCAACCGGTCTTCCACTCACTTATAGCGTAGTGAGCGGACCTGCCAATGGCACCCTCTCCGGCTCGCCGCCTAACCTCACCTATACACCCAACTCCGGCTATGCAGGCTCCGACTCCTTCACCTTCAAGGCCAACGACGGCACCACTGACAGCAACATCGCCACCGTCAGCATCACTGTACGCGGGCCGAACCATCCGCCTATAGCTACTAGTACGAGTGTGACCGTTGCCGCGGGAAGCCCAGCGGCGATAATGCTTATCGCTAGCGACCCCGACGGAGATTCGTTGACGTACAGCGTGGTGAGCCCACCTTCACACGGAACACTATCGTCAGGTACAAGTGCTAACCGTACATACACACCGAATGCAGGTTACATAGGCTCCGACTCCTTCACCTTCAAAGCCAACGACGGCCTCGCCGACAGCAATATAGCCACTGTCAGCATCACAGTTGTCGATGCACTGCAATTGCCAGCTGAGGTAAGCAGTGAGGGGTACATAAACGGAACAGCGCTGACGGGGCATACGACGGGCGCATTCAACTCGGTAGGCGCGACGACGTTAGTGATCTTCGTATCCGCCAATTCTCCGTGGAGTGGTCAGCCAGTCAGTATCAGCGGAGTAAGCGACAACCTGGGAAACACCTGGAACGTCCTTACAGGGCCTACCTCATGGACTGGCAGTCAATGGGGTCTGCTCTCAGCGATTTACTATGTAAACGGTCCTGTCACGAGCAGCACACATACGGTGACCGTGCAACTCACCAATCCAGCGCCATTGGTAATGGACATATTTGCGGTGTCAGGATCAGACATTACTGGCCCTCCAATCTATTCGCCGATTACCTCTCCGGCACCAGGTACAACCTCGCCGACAGTAACCACAGTGCCGATTACGGTACCGGCCAACACGCTTCTGCTGAGCTGGGCAAAAAATGAGACGGGTGCCAACGCGACTGCGATCGACGGCTACATGCTCGACCCAGGATCGACCAGCTATCTGTGGGCCGAGACAGAGACCGCTTCTGTAACTGGCTCTTATACCGGCGACTTTCAGTATGACTCCTCTATTGGCTGGCAGACTGCGGTAGTCGGACTGAAGCCTGCCTCCGGCCCTGCATCCTTTAACCAGGCCGTATCCACCAGTTACGGAACATCCCTGAACATCACTCTCAAGGCAGTATCGCCAACCGGTCTTCCACTCACTTATAGTGTAGTGAGCGGAGCGGCCAATGGCACTCTCTCCGGTTCGCCGCCCAACCTCACCTACACACCAAACTCCGGCTATTCAGGCCCCGACTCCTTCACCTTCAAAGCCAACGACGGCAGCACTGACAGCAACATCGCAACCGTCAGCATCACAGTTATCTCTACATATTTACCCTCGGAGGTTGGCAGTCAAGGATACATCAATTCGACTGCATTGACGACCCATACGACAGGGCCCTTTACTTCAGTCGGTGCGACAACACTGGTGATGTTTATCGGTAGTCATTCACCGTGGAATGGTCAGTCGGTTAGCATCGACAGTGTTACCGACAACGAGGGGAATAGCTGGAATCTGCTGGATGGTCCAACGCTCTGGCTCGGCAGCTCGTTCCCCATGTTGGCGGCTATCTATTATGTGAACGTTCCGATCACGAGCAGCACACATACGGTGACCGTGCAACTCACCAATCCAGCGCCATTGGTAATGGACATATTTGCGGTGTCAGGATCAGACATTACTGGCCCTCCGATCTATTCGGCAATTACCTCTCCGGCACCAGGTACAACCTCGCCGACAGTAATCACAGCGCCGATTACGATACCGGCCAACACGCTTCTGCTCAGCTGGGCAAAAAATGAGACGAGTGCCAACGCGACTGCGATCGACGGCTACAAGCTCGATCCAGGATCGACCAGCTATCTGTGGGCCGAGACAGAGACCGCTTCCGCGACTGGCTCTTATACTGGCGACTTTCAGTATGATTCCTCCGTAGGCTGGCAGACAGCGATAGTCGGACTGAAGCCTGCCTCCGGTCCTGCAGCCTTCAACCAGACAGTAACCACGAGTTACGGAACACCACTGAGCATCACTCTCAAGGCAGCATCTCCAAGTGGTCTTCCGTTGATCTATGCTGTAGTAGGCGGACCCGTCAATGGCACCCTCTCAGGCTCGCCGCCAAACCTCACCTATGCACCAAACTCCGGCTATTCAGGCCCCGACTCCTTCACCTTCAATGCCAACGACGGCATCACCTACAGCAACATAGCCATTGTCAGCATCACGGTGTCTGCTGCAGGAAACGTGCCATCTGTCAGCGGAATTTCCCCCAACAGCGGCCCTGTATCCGGTGGAACACCGGTGACGATCACAGGCACCAACTTTGCAGCAGGCGCAACGGTAACGTTCGGTACTGCAGCGGCGACCAATGTCGTTGTGGTTAACGGCACAACGATCACAGCAACTACGCCTGCTGGCAGTGCAGGAGCTGTCACAGTAGCTGTCGCGAACACAGGTGGACAGAGTGGAGGTCTGGCTAACGCTTTTGCCTACATAGCTGCACCGACAGTCAGCAGCGTTTCGCCAAATACTGGCCTCGTTGCTGGCGGAACGGCAGTAACGATCACAGGGACCAACTTTGCAGTAGGCGCGACAGTAGCCTTCGGTACAGCAGCCGCAACCAACATTGTTGTGGTCAATAGCACAACAATGACAGCAACCACACCGGTAGGCAATGCAGGCGCTGTCACGATAACCGTGACAGTGAATGGACAGAGTGGGAGCCTGGCTGGCGGGTTTACCTACATAGCTGCACCGACGATGAGCAGCGTATCACCAAATATTGGCCCTGTGACTGGCGGAACGGCAGTAACGATCATAGGGGCCAACTTCGCAGCGGGCGCAACCGTAACCTTCGGCACAGCAGTCGCAAGCAACATTGTTGTGGTCAACAGCACAACAATCACAGCATCCACACCGGCAGGTAGTGCAGGCGCGGTCACAGTCGCTGTGTCGGCTAATGGACAGAGTGGAAGCTTGGCCAACGGATTTACATATGTGCCCCCCCTTGCTGTGACCAGCGTATCGCCGAACAGCGGACCAGTGGCGGGTGGAACGGCAGTGACGATCACGGGAACGAACTTTGCGGCGGGTGCGACGGTGGCGTTTGGCAGCGCGGCAGCGACGAACGTGGTGGTGGTGAACAGCACGACGATCACGGCGTCGACGCCAGCTGGCAGCGCCGGTGCGGTGACAGTGACAGTGACCAATATAGGTGGGCAGGCCGGGAGTCTGGCCAACGGCTTTACCTACAACGCGCCGGTAGCGATCGGCTTCGCGCAGGTAGCCTCGGCCACGCCGCAGGCGCCCGCAGCAACGGTGAGCGTGAGCTACCCGGGAGCGCAGACGTTAGGGGATCTGAATGTGGTGGTGGTGGGTTGGAACGACACCACGGCGACGGTGCAATCGGTGAAGGACAGTGCGGGGAACACCTACAGTCTGGCGATCGGGCCGACAAGCGGGACGGCATTGCGGCAATCGATCTATTACGCAGCAAATATCACGGGCGGCAGCAATACGGTGACGGTGACGTTCAGCCAGGCGGCGGTGTATCCGGATGTTCGCATTCTGGAATACAAGGGAGTGACGACGCTGGATGTGACGGCGGGGGCGAGCGGGAGTAGTACGAGCGCGAGCAGCGGCGCGGCGACAACGACGAGTGCCAATGAGCTGATCTTCGGGGCGAACATGGTCGCGACAACGACGAAGGCAGCGGGGAGCGGATTTACCTCGCGGGTGATTACAACGCCGGACAGAGATATTGCTGAGGACAAGATCGTGACGACGGCGGGGAGCAACAGTGCCACTGCGACGTTAACCTCCTCCGGCTCCTGGGTCATGCAAATGGTCGCCTTCTCGGCTGTGTCTGGTCCGGCGCCGACGGTGAGCAGCATATCTCCGAACAACGGACCAGTGGCGGGTGGAACGGCGGTGACGATCACGGGGGCGAATTTCGCGGCGGGCGCGACGGTGATGTTTGGCAGTGCGGCGGCGACTAACGTGGTGGTGGTGAACAGCACGACGATCACGGCGACAACACCAGCCGCCTTTGCCGGTGCCACGATTGTGACGGTGACGGTGGGTGGGCAGAGTGGAAGCCTGGCCAGCGCGTTTACCTATATCGCGTCGCCGACGGTGAGCGGCGTATTGCCGAACAGCGGACTTGTAGCGGGTGGAACTGGGGTAACGATCACGGGGGCGAACTTCGCGACGGGCGCGACGGTGACGTTTGGTAGTGTGGCAGCGACTAACGTGGTGGTGGTGAACAGCACGACGATTACGGCGACAACGCCAGCCGCCAGTGCCGGTGTGGTGACGGTGACAGTGACGGTGGGTGGGCAGAGCGGAAGCCTGGCCAGTGCATTCACCTACATAGGACAGCCGACGGTGAGCGGTGTGAGCCCGAACAACGGATCGACCTTAGGCGGAACGGCAGTGATGATTACGGGGACGAACTTCGCGGCGGGTGCGACGGTGGCGTTTGGCAGCGCGGCGGCAGCGAACGTGGTGGTGGTGAACAGCACGACGATTACGGCGACAAGTCCGGCGGGGAGTGTGGGGGCAGCGACCGTGACGGTGACCAACGCGGGTGGGCAGAGCGGGAGCCTGACTAGCGGGTACACCTATGTGGTGAAGCCGACGGTGACCAGCGTATCGCCGAACAGCGGACCAGTGGCGGGTGGAACGGCAGTGACGATCACGGGAACGAACTTTGCGGCGGGTGCGACGGTGGCGTTTGGCAGCGCGGCAGCGACGAACGTGGTGGTGGTGAACAGCACGACGATCACGGCGTCGACGCCAGCTGGCAGCGCCGGTGCGGTGACAGTGACAGTGACCAATATAGGTGGGCAGGCCGGGAGTCTGGCCAACGGCTTTACCTACAACGCGCCGGTAGCGATCGGCTTCGCGCAGGTAGCCTCGGCCACGCCGCAGGCGCCCGCAGCAACGGTGAGCGTGAGCTACCCGGGAGCGCAGACGTTAGGGGATCTGAATGTGGTGGTGGTGGGTTGGAACGACACCACGGCGACGGTGCAATCGGTGAAGGACAGTGCGGGGAACACCTACAGTCTGGCGATCGGGCCGACAAGCGGGACGGCATTGCGGCAATCGATCTATTACGCAGCAAATATCACGGGCGGCAGCAATACGGTGACGGTGACGTTCAGCCAGGCGGCGGTGTATCCGGATGTTCGCATTCTGGAATACAAGGGAGTGACGACGCTGGATGTGACGGCGGGGGCGAGCGGGAGTAGTACGAGCGCGAGCAGCGGCGCGGCGACAACGACGAGTGCCAATGAGCTGATCTTCGGGGCGAACATGGTCGCGACAACGACGAAGGCAGCGGGGAGCGGATTTACCTCGCGGGTGATTACAACGCCGGACAGAGATATTGCTGAGGACAAGATCGTGACGACGGCGGGGAGCAACAGTGCCACTGCGACGTTAACCTCCTCCGGCTCCTGGGTCATGCAAATGGTCGCCTTCAAATGAGATGTCATTTCCCGGGATGGCTTCACCTAGGATAGCAGGAGCCACCAGTTTCTCGTGGATCGAGTCCCAGGCGACCGTTACCGCCGACTCATATATCGGGCGGCTTTCAGTATGACACTTCTGGTCGGCTCGCAGACGAGCGCCCTCAGCCTGAAACTGGCTGCCAGCCCGGTGTGAATTATCTGCGACAACTTTGTAAACGATTCAGCAACCACTGTGACTGTCGAGGGGCTCCTCCGATTGTCTCAGGGCATTTCGGGGATGTCTTCACATGCTGCATAGGCTAGGTGAATATACTCAGCGGGTGAAAGCGTCGATCAAATGGCCTTCACCGCCACGAAATCCTTCGATAAGCACTGGCGCGGTTCACCTGTGGGCTTGGAATTACGAGTGCTCTCCTGACAATCTGAACCGATACATCACTCTTCTCTCGCTCGATGAGCGACTCAGAATGCAGAGGTTTCGCTTTGAGAGAGACCGTGTCCGCTATTGTGTATCACATGCAATTCTACGGATTCTGCTAGGCCGCTACCTCTGCGTGATGCCATCCTCCATTTCTTTTGATCAGAACGAATTTGGCAAGCCCAAACTCGTAAAAGATTTAGTGGTTCCAGAGTTGGCTTTCAACCTAAGCCATACAAATCGTGTCGGACTCTTAGCCATAGCTGATGGCCTTGTAATTGGAGTCGATATCGAAGAAGTTCTTCCAATTGAATACGAGACCATCGAGCGGTACTTCTCTACTCAGGAGCAGTCATCTCTCGCAGCCTTAGCGAGCGCTGACCGTCTAGAAGGTTTCTACAATTGTTGGACCAGGAAAGAAGCGATTCTAAAGGCTGAGGGCTTGGGGCTAAATATGAGACCAGATGCATTTGATGTGTCTTTGAGCCCAAATGTAAATGCAGCGGTGCTAGAGGTTCGAGCCAACGCGGGACTTATCTCCAACTGGCATCTTGTGGAACTTCGGCCGGCTTTTGGTTTTGTCGGTGCCTTGGCTACAAATGTTGTTCCTTCCAGCGTCGCTTGCTACTGCTTCGCTAGTTGACACTCCTGCTCTGATTGAATGAAGTACAGAGCAGGGGAAATTTAGGCCGATGTGCCTGCCGATCTCTCTTTGAGAATTTGACGTAGCATCTCCTCAATTTCTTCTCGCGGCATCTTTTCAACCTGCAGTCTAAGCTCGTCGCGAGTATTTTGCGCCAAGACGAATGAGGAAATCGGAGCACTGGCTTTGATACCTTTGGCCGTAGCTTCTTCTACTTCTTTCGACAACCCTCTTATGGTTGGATCTTCAAACAGGATCCTGATTGGGATCTCAACTTCCAATTCTTTTCTGATCCTTGCGACGACTTGCATAACCATGAGTGAATGGCCACCCAACTCGAAGAAGTTATCGGTGATACCGACCTTTTCAACTTTCAGCAGGTTACACCAGATAGCAGCAAGACGTTCCTGGGTTGGCGTCCGAGGAGCAACATAAGCACGGTCGCCAATTGGACGCGCGGACGTGTTTGACGTCAGCGTTTTTCGATCAATCTTACCGCTTGGGAGTAGTGGAAATGCGTCAACAATAAGATAGTCCAAAGGAACCATGTGCTCTGGCAGTCTCGACCTCATGAATCGGCGCAGTTCGTCAACATCCGGATGCAGCCCAGAGCGAACTTCAAGATAGGCAGTGAGTTTTTGTTGGCCGGACCGATCTGCGAGAATAACAACTGCATCTCGGACCATAGGCTGTGATGCCAGCACCGCTTCAATCTCTTCTAGTTCTACTCGGACTCCGCGAATTTTCACTTGGCTGTCGGTTCGGCCGAGATAATCTATTTCGCCATTCGGCAAAAAGCGGCCAAGGTCACCCGTCCTAAAAAGGCGGACCGAATTTCCTGGTTCAAAGTGATGGGCGATAAAACGCTCGAATGTAAGTTCGGGTCTCCTGAGGTACCCAAGTGCAACGCAGTCTCCTCCGACATGAATCTCACCAGGTACGCCTACCGGCACCTGATTCATGTGGTGATCGAGTATGAATATTTGAACGTTGCTGATCGGTCTTCCAATATGCACCGGCCCTTTGCGGTCGTCGTTCGTGATCTCACACCAAGTCACATCGGCCGCTACTTCCGAAGAACCATAGATGTTAAGCAAAGATGCTTTCGGTAACGCCTGCGAGAAGCGATTCGCCAACTCAGTGGTGAGCACCTCACCGCTGCAAGTCCAAAGCCCAAGCTTTGGCAGTTTATCCTGAATGTCTTCAATCCCTTCCAGGATGACCCGAAGTAACGATGGCACTAAAACGATTCGTGTGACCTCGTATTTCGAAAGGAGTTGAACCAGTTGCTTAGGATCGATGAGCGTCTCGTCGGGAAGGATTACCAATCGAATACCGCGCAGGAGCGGCCCAAAAATCTCCCAGATAGAATCAACAAATCCCAGAGATGTCTTCTGGCAGCAGGTTTCGCCATCGAAGAATGGATATGCATCCCACATCCACGAAAACCGGTTCATGCTGGCGCGGTGTGTGCCTTCGACCCCCTTGGGTTTACCGGTTGATCCAGAGGTGTAGATGACATACATGCAGCTTTCGGACGACAGCGGCAATGATAAGTTGTTCGTATCTCCGGCTTCAGTGGAAGGACTTTCGGCATCGAATGCCAACATGTCGACCTTGTATTTTTGCCATAGATCAGCAAACTCGGGTGTGGTTATCACCACGTTGACCTGTGAATCCTCGACCATGAAATCCAATCGCTGTTCTGGGTAGGCAGGGTCCAGCGGAACGTAGGCCGCTCCGGCTTTTAGAATTCCTAAAAGCGCAATCACCATCTCGATGGATCGATTTAGCGAAACGCCTACGAGCGCACCAGGGCGCACCCCCTTCCCGATGAGACGTCGGGCTAGGCGATTGGCCAGACAGTTTAACTCGCGGTAGCTTAACTGATTTTTTTTATCGATGACCGCCGTTTTGTCGGGTGTGCGTATCGTCTGTTCTTCAAAAGCGGTGTGAATGCACAACTTTCGAGGATACTCACTTTTCCTGCTGTTCCACTCCGCGAGTTGTCGCACCTCTGACGTGGTCAGTAACGAAAACTTTGAGAGCTTCTCATCCGGCGCGGCAACAACTGTCTCGGCCAGCTTTGCGAAGTGACCAGCCATTCGCCGAATCGTACTTTCTTCGTAAAGGTCTGAATTGTACTCAAATGTACAGTGCAAATCGTCAATGTCGATGATCTCGAGAGTTAAATCGAATTTCGTTACATGACTTTCGAACTCGATTTCTTGCATCACGAGACCGGGAAATTCTACTTTGAGTTTTGGAGCATTTTGGAGAACGAACATCACTTGGAACAATGGGTTCCGATTCAGATTGCGATCGGGCTCCAGCGCCTCGACCAATTTCTCAAACGGAGCGTTCTGGTGCGCTAGAGCTTCCAATGTGTTCGTTCGTGCTTGCCGCAGAATCTGCCGGAAATTGCTGTCTGAGTCGAGATCGGCTCGCAAGACTAGCATATTAACGAAGAACCCAATTAGATTTTCAAGTTCAACATCATTTCTTCCGGCAGTGGGACTGCCAATCAAGATGTTGTCCTGCAATGTATACCGTCCCAGTAATACTTGAAATATAGCGAGCAGCGCCATAAAGAGAGTAGCGTTTTCGCTCTGAGCTAGAGCTCTGAGGCTCTTGTTGGTCTCATGACTCAGTTCGAAATGAATGCTCTTTCCGCGGCCACTATCCACGGCCGGACGCGGGTGATCTGTTGGCAGTTGCAAGACAGTCTCTGCGCCCTGCAGCTTGTTCTTCCAATAATCGAGTTCATCTGCAAGGAAGTCACTCGTTACTGAGGCGCGCTGCCAGCGCGAATAGTCAGAGTACTGAAGTTTCAACTTGGGGATCTGCGGTTGTCTGCCGTCGGTAAAACTAGCGTACAGTTCTCCCATCTCGTGAAACAGTAGGTTCATGGACCAGCCATCCACGATAATGTGATGGATAACGAGAACGAGAATATGATCCGCCGAGCCGACGCCGAAGCAAGTTTGCGCGCAGGAGTGGGCCTTTGCTGAGGTCGAATGGCTTGCTGGATTCATCACTGGCGATACTTAGAGCAGCTTGTTCTCGTTGGGCCGGGGGAAGCTCGCTGACATCCGAAACCGGTAAATCAAACTGCAGAGCGGGCAATACGACTTGCCTGACTTCGTCATCCAGGGAAACGAAGACAGTTCGCAATGACTCGTGACGCGAAATGATTGACTGCAATGCCTGGACTAAGGCAGCTTGCTCCAGCGATCCGGTTAAGCGAAATATTCGCGTTAGGTTGTAGGCTGTTGTCCCGGGTGTAACCTGATCAAGAAACCAAAGGCGCTGCTGCCCAAAAGATGCTGGAAGCTGATCGTTCATACATTTCCTTCGCGGGGAGTTTGCATAATCGACTTGCCGAACTCAGGAGATTAATGGGAATTGACCAACTGGACGCAGATATTCACCCGGTACATCTATCATAACGCATTCGGATCGCTGTCCTGATTTCTTTGATTCCACGAGATGATCGTTCGGGAGGCCCAGACGGCCCGGTTCTTCGCGTGTGAAAAGATCCCTCCCATTGGAAAGCGAACATTTTCCATCCTTAAGGTTTAATTTTCCGGGCTCCGGATTGGAATCCAAGAATATTCTGAAGGTTCCCCCCGGGTTATCATATTTCATTTTCCGGAATCCGAACTCGCCTGGGACGCGGTGATGAACTCGATCCCTCACCTTCCTCCTCATGTGACAGACAGACCATAGACGTGACGGACAATCTATCCAAACTATCGGCACTAGAGCAGAAGGAATTGCTCGTCGACCTCCTGAGTCAGAGGCCAAAACGAGTATTTCCCCTGTCCTTGGCGCAACAACGCCTATGGTTTCTGGATCGGCTCCATCCAGGCAATCCCGTTTATAACGTCCCTTTTGGCTTACGTTTGCGAGGAAATCTAAATCGAAGGGCTCTTGAGTTGGGTGTTCGAGGGCTAATTCAACGGCACGAGATTTTGCGCACCAACTTTGAAACCGATGCAGACCGCCCTGTCCAAGTCGCGGTAGCGGATTTCGCGATCGAAATACCGTTCGTTGATCTAGCCGGGATGTCAAGCAGCGACCGCCAGTTGGAGGTGCACAGAATAGGAATGCAGGAAGCTCGGTTCCCGTTCAATCTTGCAGCCGGCCCCCTTCTGCGATTCAAATTGATTCGCGTTACCACGAACGAGCATCTCTTTCTTTGCGTCATGCACCACATTGTGTGTGACGGCTGGTCATTGGAAATATTTGCGCGCGAACTGGCTGCTTTCTATGCACAATACTCCGGCGGACCGAGCGTATCGTTGTCCGACCTGCCTCTTCAATACGGCGACTATGCCCAGTGGCAGCACGAGTGGATAGCGGGCGACATTCTCGCGGGCCAGGCGCGATACTGGAAGCAAAAACTTGCCGGAGCACCCGCGTTTCTGGATTTGCCAACTGATCGCGTTCGGCCTCTCGAGCAGTCCTACGATGGCGCCAACCATGTAATAGCCATTCCCAAAAAACTCATTGATGGTCTCGTAGATTTTGGCCTTACGCAGCGGGCGACATTGTTCATGGTGATGCTTACCGCGTTCAAAACGCTTCTCCATTGCTATACCGGAGCTAAAGATATTTTGGTAGGGGTTCCAGTTGCGGGCCGCAACCGCATCGAACTTGAAGACCTCGTTGGATTTTTTGTAAACATGTTGGCACTGAGGGTCGATTTCTCTGGCGATCCGCACTTCAACGAACTGCTGCTTCAGGTGCGCGAAGTTGCTCTCGAAGCCTTTGCAAATGCTGACCTTCCATTTGAAAAGTTGGTGGCAGATCTGAATCCGGAGCGCACGCTGAGTTATAGTCCTGTAATCCAAGTGATGTTCTCGGCCGTCAAAGTCAGGAAACTTCCGAATTTCGGCAATGTGTTGGTTAGCCCGTACATATTCAACAGTTGCACATCTCTTTTCGACCTATCGATGGAGTTCATTGAGGAGGCAGAGGACTATTGGTGGCTCCGAGTCGGGTATCCCACTTCGCTCTTCGACTACGCTCGTATGGCGAAAATGATGGATGATTATTTGAGGCTGCTCAGAACTGTCGTAGCACAGCCCGAACTGCGGATCTCCACGCTCGTTTCACTGTTGAGGACGAACGGAGATGTGACTGTTCGCAACGGGAACATCCTAAGTGATCGAGCGGCAGATCTTACTGCTCTGCGGGTACCAGACTATCACTCGAAAGACAAGGCCGAGCCAGGTGATGCATTGGAGCAGATACTGGTGCGAATATGGGAACGGGTGCTTGGCACTACCGGGATCAGAGTCAACGACAACTTCTTCGATCTGGGCGGTCACTCATTGCTGGCTGCTCAACTCGTTTCCGAGGCCGAGAAGGCAATTGGACGTGCAATTCCCCTCTCGGCGCTGTTTCGCGGCTCGACGATTGAGTCCTTCGCAGAATTGGTACGCAGCGGCACTGAATCTAAGTCCCGATCCCCTGGTAATGGAACTCAACGCAGGCACTCGGGGATTTCCTTTGTTCGCGATCGTGCAGTCGGGCTGGGATGCTCTCGGTTACGCGTTACTGGCCCGTCACATAGGATCTGCGCAACCTTTTTATAAACTACAGGCCCATAGTCCAGCTGCACAATGTTCCTCTAAGTATTGAGGAGTTGCGGACGGTGGCGCGTGAATATGTTGCCGCGATGCGTGCAGTTCACCCGAAAGGGCCGTATTTTCTCGTTGGCATGTGCTACGGCGTGCATATCGCCGAACAAATGGTGCTGGAACTTGAGTCTCAGGGGCACGAGGTCGGATTCCTCGGCGTCATTGATACATTACGTCTTGCAAAACAGTCATATTCGTTGGCTCGCCAATCTTCAGGTCTTTCCGCCGCGGTCGTCAAAATGTTTCTCAACTACCACTCTTGGCCCAAGCGTCGCATTACAAACAAGTAATTAAGAAGCGGCTGCGTCGAGTGCTTCTCCATGAAACAGAATCCTCTAGCCCTTGGGCCAAGGTTTTCTGGCCCGGAAAAGAGTTTCAACCCCAACAATTTAGTGCTCCAGTGCTCCTATTTAGGAAACCCAGACAACCGTATTCCAAAGTGAGAGATCGCGAAATGGGCTGGGGCGCCAGATCATTGTCCGGAGTAAAGATCTGTACAGTAAACGACGCGGCTCATGAGGAGATGCTGCGCGAACCGGCCGTTAGAAGTAATAGCCGCTCAACTAAAGCAACACGCTGCACCGTATGGAAAATGGCGATTCCTTTCATACCTGCTTTCAGGAGCCGGAGTCAATCTCGACGTAACGCCTATCTGTTTCCCGAGAAGAATACCGTGGATCGGGAGACTTTGTGTCCGCAACCATCATGGAAACGCCACTCCGAACCAGTAGCGATCGTAGTGAGACCACAGAACTTCGCGACCATTGGAGTACTGCGAAGGAAGCGCAGGAACCAATGGTTGCTCTGCTCGAACGTAAACACCCGCTCCTTGGCTCTCGCGTTGCGATTCCGCGCATCGTGACAGTCATTCGCCCTCCGTCATTTTCACTCAGAACCATTGTGTCTGGCACTAGAACTCTGGCGGGCCATCGAGATTTACTGTATACGCTCACGCTCTTTCGGCTAACAGTTCGCTACAAGCAATCGATACTAGGCTGGATTTGGGCAGTATTGCAGCCAATGGCCATGATGATGATCTACACATTCGTCTTCTCTCGAGTAGCAAGAGTCGGAAGCGAGGGGGTGCCGTATCCGCTTTTTGTATTTTCTGGGTTACTGCCGTGGATCTTCTTCTCAGGTGCAGTTAGTAATGCAAGCCACGGTTTGGTGGGTCACGCAAACCTGTTAACTAAGCTGCATTTTCCTAGGGAGATCATTCCGCTTTCCTACGTGTTTGCCGCGATTGTCGATTTTGCAATTGCCTGCCTCATTCTGAGCGGATTGATGATGTACTATCGCTCCCCGCTCAGCTGGAAAACTCTTTACGCTCTGCCCATCATAACGATACTGATCGCATTCACATCGGCGATCTCACTGTTCCTGTCTTCCATTCAGGTTCGTTTTCGCGACGTCGCAGCTGCGTTGCCAGTCATCTTGCAAATAGGAGTGTTTGTGACACCAGTTGCCTATTCTCTCGATTCCATTCCATCGCGATTTCAGAGCCTGTATTTGCTGAATCCTGTAGCCAGCCTTATCGAAAACTTTCGACGTGTCGTGATCCATGGATTGACCCCGGACGTTGCGATGCTCCTCAACTCAGGTGCAGTCACACTATGCTGCCTTGTATTGGCCTACGCTTATTTCAAGGCGACAGAAACAACGATGTCCGATGTTGTTTGATCAGGATGACTTGGAATGTTTGATATCAGGCTAGACCATGTTTCGAAGCGATATTACATACAGAATGGCACTCGCGCCCGATCAATGGGCTGGCCCAGATTTCCCTTTCGGTCCAAGAAGGAAAAATGGGCTTTGCGTGATGTCAGCTTCGTGGTGGAAGAAGGCGAATCCCTCGGCATCATCGGAAATAACGGAGCAGGGAAGAGCACACTCCTGAAGCTTCTCTCCAGAATTACGGCTCCTACCTCAGGCGAAATCACTATCAGAGGGCATCTTTCAGCCCTAATCGAAGTTGGCTCCGGATTCCATCCTGAACTGACCGGGCGCGAAAACATCTTTCTGAACGGATCCATGCTCGGGATGACCCGTTCGGAGATTGATCGCAAGGTAGAAAGCATTGTCGAATTCGCTGGCGTGTCGGAATACATTGATGTTCCCGTGAAGCGCTATTCGACGGGTATGTACGTCAGACTGGGTTTCTCGATCGCCGCGCACCTTGACCCCGACATTCTGCTTTTGGACGAGGTGCTTGCAGTCGGCGACATCGTTTTTCAGGTGAAGTGTCTAGATCTCATCGCCCAACTGCGAGAGCAGGGACGGACAATCGTGCTAATCTCTCACGATCTTGGTGCGATTCAGAGACTGTGCGATCGCGCGATCTTACTCCATCATGGGCAGGTAGTCATGGCAGGCACTCCTATGAGCGTTGTTGACCACTATCAACAGATGGCGATAGGCGAAGAGGAGACCTATCACCTAAACGAGACCACCCAAAAACCGGCAACGTGTTCGTGCATCTCATTCTCTTCGACCGAAACAGATGAAGTTCCACGTACCGGATATCCGATGTTCGCTCGCTTCGGATTTAATGCTCAAGTCCCACTGGAGAACGTTGTTTTTAACGTCTTGATTTACTGGCCGAGCGGTTACCTCTGTGCTCAACTCACGACAGCTATATCTGACCCGCAACTACGAATCGCGGCAGGCTCAGGTGAGATTGAATTCTACTGTCCTGTGCTTGAAATTCAGCCAGGCTGGTATCGAGTAGATATCTCTATCGAGTCAAATGGTGTCTATTTAGACAGGCATCAGCGCTGCGCGGTTTTACGCGTATCTCCGGGTAAGCTGGTGTTCGGTGACTTTTACATGGACACCGGCTGGCGCATGATCCCTAAAGTGCTCAATCAAGAAGTAAGCGTGGATTGAAGGGGGGTGATTTGTCTAGCTGCCTACAGCCAACCAATCTGTGGCATATTCCAAGATACAACTTACAATATGCCTCGCAATTGCAAGCGACGCGGTAGCAGCGGGTGAAGGGACATTGCACACGTGCACGACGCCTCTCGTGTGAACAAAGTGAAAGTCATCGATCAGCTTGCCATTCATTCCTAACGCTTGGGCGCGAACACCCGATCCTCCGGGCACTAAAGCATCAGCGGTGATCTCTGGCAACAGACGCTGTAGAGATCGAACGAAGGCCGCTTTACTCAATGAACGGTAATACTCGTCCAGGGATATGTTCCAGTACTTTGCTGCCATGACCCAAAAACCTGGAAAGGTAGCGTACTCCCAGACGTCGCCTGCACTGAATGAGGTCTTCGCATAGCCCTCACGCTTCAAAGCGAGCACGGCGTTCGGACCAGCTTCGACGCCACCACCAATGCGTTTGGTGAAATGCACGCCGAGGAAAGGGAATCGTGGGTCGGGAACCGGATATAGCAGACTACGAACGTAGTGTCGCTTATCTGGAACAAGCTCATAGTACTCCCCACGGAAAGGCACAATGGTCAAATCGAGTCTGGCGTTCGCCATGCGGCTGACGCGATCACTCTGAAGACCAGCGCAATTGATGACCAACTGCGCCTCTATCGGACCCTGGGTTGTTTCTATCGTCGTATTGTTACCGGAGGGTCGTAATGCAACCACTTCATGCGATACACGAATTGTTCCGCCTCCGCGCTCTATGAGTTCGGCGTACTTTCTCGCGACGGTACCGTAGTCGACGATGCCGGTTGCAGGCACGTGTATGCCACGAATGCCTGCGGCATGGGGCTCAAGTTCACGAATCTCGTCACAGGTTAGCATCCGTAACCCGTTCAAACCATTGGCGATTCCACGACGGTAGATCTCATCGAGCCGTAGGCTCTCATTCTGTGATGTAGCGACGATGACCTTACCGCAAATCTCGTAGGGAATGACATGCTCGTCACAAAAGCGCAATAGGGCGTTTGCTCCCTCAGTACAGAGCCTCGCCTTAAGGCTGCCGGGTTTGTAGTAAATTCCTGAGTGAATTACGCCGCTGTTGTGACTCGTCTGGTGAGCAGCAACCTCGGTTTCCTTTTCAATTACTGTCAGGGACACACGCGGAAAACGGCGCAGGATTTCCAGGCCCGTGGCCAAGCCTACAATTCCTCCGCCGATGATCGCTACGTTGACTCGAGAAGGCATCGTATATCGATATAGTCGTAAAATGCCTCCGCGCTGTACATGGAAGTAACGGAGACTTAACCTTTAAACCGAATATTCAGGCACTAGCCTAAGCATTAGACGCTGACAGGTCAAGCAACAACAGTTAAATAGTTAACCATCTAAGTCCGACCATAGGGGATGTATTGCCGCTCGTGCCGCAATCGAGAGCGGCAGGAAACCTTTGGTGCGCATCCAAGATACATTCCTGGGCTACCGCCGAAACCGCATCACCGCAATCACCAAAAGCTGTCTCCTCGGAGGCGGCTCTTTCTTTGTCAGATGAACAGAGGCTCGCGCGAACCGGACGAGGATGTCGCCGAGATGCTGGAGTATGTGTGAGCCTTCAAGGTCACCTACCGACGGAAAGAACCAACCTTCGGGAGAACCTACGGGATTGTTACCGTGACTTGATTCGATGGAACGCTCTCCACACCGTCGGAATCAACGGACTTTACTACATAGCTATAGCTAATACCACTCACGACGGTATTATCCACATAGACCAACACTGAAGCCGAGTTTATCAGCCCAAATGTTCCGCTGCCTGTCGACCGATAAACGTTATACCCTGCCACAGGATCAAGGGAACTGGTGGGCGCATTCCAACTGAGATCTACCTCATGTGCGACCGCGGTGCCTGTACCGTTCAGCGCAACTACTGCCGTACCTCCATTGGTCGAGTTGCTATTGATTGTGATCTGTCCCGTTTGGGCTCCGGCTGTGGCTGGCTCGAACTGTAGTTGCAGGGTTAGAATCTGCATCGGATTCAGTGTTACCGGGAAGCTTCCGCCAAGGATAATAAAGCCAGCTCCCCCGATCACTGCAGAGTTCACAGTTACGGGGGTCGTGCCCGTCGATGTCAGCGTCAACGATTGCGTAGTCGCTGTGTTCACTGCCACACTGCCGAAACTCACACTCGCAGTGCTTATTGTCAATTGTGGATTCGCTGCAGTACCAGTACCGCCCAAAGTTACTAAGACCGTGCCCCCAGTAGTTGAGTTGCTGCTGATTATGAGCTGACCGCTGATTGTCCCAGTAGCTGTCGGATTGAACTGCACCTGCAGCGTTATAGATTGGGCCGAATTCAGCGTAACCGGGAAACTCCCCCCAACAATTGCGAAGCCAGTACCCGTGATCGCGGCAGAGTTGACCGTCACAGGTGACGTCCCTGTCGATGTCAGTATCAACGACCGCATCATTGCAGTGTTGACCGTCACACTGCCGAAGCTCAGGCTCGTGGCGTTCACCGTCAACTGCGGACTCGCGACCGGTGTGCTCGTACCGTTCAACATCACTACGGCTATGCTTCCGGTCGATGAGTTGCTGCTGATTGTGACCTGACCGCTGTTTGTCCCAATCACCTTAGGACTGAACTGCACCTGCAGCGTCATTGACTGGGTCGGATTCAGCGTCACTGGAAGACTGCTCCCCCCCACAATCGCAAAGCCAGTACCTGTGATCGAAGCAGAGCTGACCGTCACAGGCGACGTCCCTGCCGACGTCAGTGTCAACGACTGCGTCATCGTCGTGTTCACCGTTACGCTGCCGAAGCCTAGACTTACTGTGCTCACCGTCAACAATGGAGTCGCCGATGTTCCCGTACCGGTCAGTCCTACTACTACCGTATTTCCGCTCGTCGAATTGCTGCTGATCGTGAGCTGACCGTTCGCCGCTCCGCTAGTCGCAGGATTGAACTGTACCTGTAGCGTCAGTGTCTGTGCCGGATTCAGGGTAACGGGAAAGCTTCCGCCCACGATGCTGAACCCAGCACCGGAAGTTGCCTCGGAACTGATCGTTACAGGCGTGGTCCCGGTCGACGTCAGAGTCACTGTTTGCATCTGCGCCGAGTTGATAGCGACGTTTCCAAAGTTGAGGTTCGTGGCACTCACCAACAGAAACCCATCGTTTAATCCGTGCCCCTGCATGTCTGAAATCGATTCGACACCGGAGCCACAACCAATGATCGCTATCGCAAAGCAGGCTATTGCAACCGCATAAAGCACGGTGGATCTAGTGCAAGTCCCGTTCGATTCTGAGAAATACCTCCGAGAATCGCAAGGGAATGGCAATCTAAACTGATCGAGAAAGAGGAAAATACCGTACATACACATTGCAACATTACCTCTTCAAACTGAAGAACTCGCAAAAGTCGAGAGGCAGCGCAAAACGAAGAAAATGGACCTGATAGTGGAATGGTTGTCTTATCCGGCAGCTATGACGCAATTCGGGCAGCTCTCATTCCCCACTCCTACAGAATATCAAAATACGGGACTGAGAATCATTTCCACAGGAATCCGGGCACAGTGGAGATTGCTCACTCATAATAAGAGTGCTATCCCTTAGCGGGCAACGCAATCCCACAAATTGGTCAGAAAGGAACATGGCTATTGAACTTTGACATGCAAACTCATTTTGCACCTCCACGCAATAAACCAAACTGCTACTCTTCCTGTGTTCTAGCCTAAGCGACGGGGCCAAAATAATTAATGGAAGCCCAACGAACCTTGCACTCAAGGTACAATTACAATTCGGTAGCACAGGCTGGATTACGGGCTCCTCTAGGCCGTCTTTTCGGATGCACTCGAACCTACAGTTCCCCTCTAATTACGTAGGCGCGGATTCAATTCCACTCCCTGTACGGCGGATTGGAAAAATGACTCACTGACACCGGTCTTTCAACGAAAGTTCCGGCGCTACTGCCGCCGATTCATCAAGCAAATCTCATACTTCAACCATGCCGATCTGATTAAGTTCAGAAAGGAAGACTTGATGCGTAGACTGTCAGTAGTCATCCTCGCCATTCTATCTCTTGCTGCTCCGGCAATAGTTCACTCCCAAACATCCACGCCCGTTTGGTTTACCCTCGATAACGCGGCGGGAGACACTATTACAGCCACCGGATCCATTACTCTTCGCTTCGGCCAACTGGCGTCTACCTGTGTTGTTGAGACGGGTACCGGCCCATGTACTGGGGGCCCCGGAACGCCCACTCCTGAAACGTGGACCCCCCCGCAGACCTTCACTGCCGCGTCTGGAGCCACGACCGTTAGTGTAGTAGCTGACGCTGCCGCATTCAACAATGTAGACCCGCTGCCCGGTGTGAACAAGACGGTGCAGGTGGAGGAGCAGGCGACGGTCCAGAACATCACTGTGAACGGACAGCCAGTGACGATCCCATCCGCGCCCGTTTGGTTCACTCTTAACGCCCCTGAGGGAGATACCGTTACGGCTACCGGGTCCATTACTCTTCGCTTCGGCCAAGTGGCGTCCACATGTGCTGTTGAGATAAGTTTCGGACCGTGTAGCGGGGGCCCCGGAACACCCACTCCCGAGGCATGGACCCCTCCCCAGACCTTCACTGCCGCGTCTGGAGTCGCGACCGTTAGCGTATTAGTTGGCGCTGCCGCATTCAATAACGTAGACCCCCTGCCCGGCGTGTACAAGACGGTGCAGGTGGAGGAGCAGGCGACGGTCCAGAACATTACGGTAAACGGTCAGCCGGTGACGGTCCCGGCGCTCCCCACCTCATCCACATCTGTTTGGTTCACCCTTGATAACGCAGCGGGAGACACCATTACAGCCACCGGATCCATTACTCTTCGCTTCGGCCAACTGGCGTCTACCTGTGTTGTTGAGACGGGTACCGGCCCATGTACGGGGGGGCCCGGAACGCCTACTCCTGAAACGTGGACCGCCCCCCAGACCTTTACTGCCGCGTCTGGAGCGACGACCGTTACCGTAGTAGCTAACTCTGCCGCGTTCAACAACGTAGATCCCCTGCCCGGCGTGAACAAGACGGTGCAGGTGGAGGAGCAGACGACGGTCCAGAACATCACTGTGAACGGACAGCCGGTGACGGTCCCCGCACTGTCCACCTCCCCCGCCTGCCAACTGACGGCAACTCCGAGCTCAATCACTTTCCCTAACACGACCCTTGGGTACAACTACTCATCCTCAGCCAGTATCGCAAACAATTGCCCAACAACGATCACCGTAAGCGTCGTCCAGGTCGTTGGCCCATACAGCACATCGGGGTTCGAGACCCCATTTTCGTTGGCTCCCGGTCAGACATTGAACTATACGACGGTCTTCGCACCCACTACCACCGGTACTGTAACCGGAAGCATAACATTTGTCAGTAATGCGACGACCGGTCAGACATTGACGGTGTCACTCACCGGGACCGGCATTGCTTCGCAACAGGGGCTCTTATCATCCAGTCCAGCCACGCTGAGTTTCGGCAATGTAACCGTCAATAGCACGCAATCCCAAAATGTGACGATCACCAACACGGGCGCAGCATCGGTCACCGTTTCTGCCGTCACCGTGGTTGGAGCGGCATTCTCGCTTGGCAGCCTCACAACGCCGTTTGCGCTAGGGCCTCAGCAATCGATACAGTTGGCGGTCGGCTTCGCTCCAACAACGAGTGGCTCCGCTGCAGGTACCTTGACGATCATGAGCAATGCTCAAAATGGAACTCTGACCGTTCCGCTGGCTGGCACCGGCACCGGGGTGAATCATTCCGTGGCTTTGTCGTGGAATGGAACTGGGTCTCAGATCAGTGGCTATAACGTATATCGTTCTACAGTTTCTGGCGGCCCCTACTCCATGATCAACGGCACACTAGTAATCCCTAGCAATTACACCGATCAGACTGTAATTGCTGGGACAACCTATTTCTATACGGTCACGGAGGTGGGTACAAACGGGGCTGAGAGCGGGTCCTCTAATGAAGTATCTGTGGTTGTGCCGAGTCCGTGAAAATAGTGCATTCTTATCCGGAGGGTGGAAGGAGGCGCTACGAGACAGGTTTTACACCGAAGCGCCCTGTCGTCAGGGGATCAACTCCAAGACAGTAGGCAAATGTAGGGCGCTGTATGGTGGTCTTTTTTCGGAAATGTTGCATTGGACCTTGAGTCTACCGGAGCGAAGCGAAGAATCCCTGTATTCACCCACCGCCTACAACTTCGTCGGGAAATCCGCGCAATCCGCAATCGCTCCAAAATCTGTCAAGCCCTACCCACCCAAAAATCATTTATTACCAACAACTTACCCCTGCCGATCCATTCCCCTCCACACTTTATAATAGAAAGAGAGAAGAAAAAGCCCGGCACAAAAAGCCGGGCTTTCCATTTAACGTCAGCTCTAATCCGAAGTCCGAACCTATAACCTTTATTTCTAATACTTTAGGACTTAACCCCCGGGGAAGGGAGTACTATCTGATGCACTACAGAACCATCACTCAGCGAAGAACACGGGTGCCCATCTTCGGAGCGGCTTCATCGTCAGCCATTTATCCAGATCGGGGTTTGGAGGAATAACCTTTGGGGCTTTCGCAGCTAGGGCGATGTTCAATTTTTGTTTGATAATGACTATTATTGAGTTCTTAACGGATGAGGCTAACAACGTTTTATTTGAGGTGGATACGAACTATTCGGTGGAAATTCTATTCCGTTGCACATGCCGTATAGCTTGCGTGCGATCTATACAAACTAACCGAGTCGTGTCAGAGTAATCGCATGGTGCCCTCCCCTCGCACTATCGTCTTAGTCTTGGCTGGCCTTACTTTGCTCTGGTGTGCTCCCCTTCATGTAACTCACGCCGGCGCGCGAAGTGAGGCAGTTGGTCAGTCGGTTGTTTCCGCTCAGTCGACGTATGGAGCTCAACTGATCGCAGGGCCCATCGTGTTTCCAGATGGCTTTATGCCCTCGGTGAAGACTTACGGCGCAGTGGGCGACGGCATTACGGATGATACTGGCGCAATTCAGCGAGCGCTGGCTGATGGCCGTCAGGATCCATCGACGGATTATTATGGCCGGCCGAAGGCGTTGTACTTTCCACCAGGGACCTACCTGGTCAGCAATACGCTGCGGTGGAATGGTTGCTGTGTGACGTTGCAAGGCGCCGGTTCGTCTACGAGCATCATCCGCCTTGCGCCTGGTTCCGGGGGTTTTAATGATACGGCACACGCGAAGCCGCTAATTGTAACTCCGTTCGGGAATACATCGTTCCATCAAAATATCTGGGACATGGGGATAAGTATTGGACCGGGTAATCCGGGAGCAATTGCGGCGATGTATGGCTCCAATAACAGCGGTTCTATACACAACGTCAACATAACCAGTGAAGATGGGGTGAGCGCGACCGGGATTGATCTCACCGGGGAGTATGCAGGACCTCTACTGATCAAGAATGTTGCGATACAAGGGTTTAATGTTGGTGTCGACTTGAAGAATGCAGAGTACAGTGCGACGTTCGAGGGTCTGACTCTGAATCAACAAAAGGTAGCTGGTATCCGAAACTTCCAGCAGACGATCAGCGTGCGAGGTTTGCAGAGTAATAACACGGTTCCGGCGATCCTGAACAACGGTGGTGGCTTTGTAATTTTGCTGGATGCGAATCTAAATGGTGGTGATGCATCCCGGCCCGCGATTGAAACGACCAGCACCTTTTATCTAAGGAACGTCGCATCGAGCGGGTATTCTGCGACACTGCTGGATAAGTCGAGCTCTACCCCGGTTAGTGTGAAAGGAACAATCTCCGAATATCTTGTGGGGCAGCTGCGCAGCTTCACGGGTACTACAACGCCTGCCAGTTTGAAGTTGAGTGTGAGCGAGACACCGCTATCGATCAGTGATCCGCTGCCACAGTGGGCAGCCTTCAAGCCGGCGTGGTATGGCGACACCGCTCCGTTGCAGGGGTTATTGAACAGCGGAGCCACAACTATTTACTTCCCGTTTGGGTCCTACTTCTCTTACGCCGAGGCCAGAGTTACTGTTCCAGACTCGGTGAATCGGATCGTGGGGTTTTCTTCGATCATTAATGGTGAACCAGCCGGCCCGAATGGAGGCGGCATCAAGCTTGTAGTGAACAGTAACGCGACCAAGCCGCTCGTCATTGAACAGTTTGGTTACGGATTGAAAGTAGAACATCATGGCAGCCGACCAGTCGTCTTGAAGGATAGTTTCATTAACTACTCGAACACACCCGGGGCAGGGAATTTATACATGGAGGATGTCGAGGCTGGATCCTTTGTCGTTCAGAGTGGCCAGAGCCTGTGGGCGCGACAATTGAATGTAGAGGGAAATGGAACGAAGGTCACTACCCAAGGTGGAAGCGCATGGGTGCTGGGTTTTAAGACTGAAGGGATCGGAACACAGGTGAATACTTCACAAGGTGGTCAGTCGGAGATACTCGGCACCCTGATTTATCCTGCAACCGCCGTTCCGCCAACGGACATAGCGTTTCTTTCTTCTAACGCGAACACTTCGTATCTCTATTCCGAGGCTGTCTATTGTGCATCGTGCGGGTATGCAATTCAAGTGCAGGAGACGTGTTCCGGAAGAACGGCGCAGGTGACGAGCAATCCTTCGACGGCCTTCCGAATGCCACTGTTTGTGGGGACTCCAGGTTGTGGCAGTGTTGCGTCCAATGCTGCGAAGAAGATTCAACGATAAGCTTCATCGTCGAACTATCAAAGGTCACTCGCTATAAGAGATGCAGGTATCTCGGTGGCATGAGTCGACTGGTTGTTGAGCAACTCTCGGTAGATTGCAATGAGGATCTCGTAGTTCTTCCGCTCGGTGTAATGATTGTCGAATTGGCTTCGCGCGGCTTCGCGCATTGCTTCGATACGACTTGTATTACTTACAAAGGTGCAAAGTGTCTGGAGCAGAGCAGAAGGATTGCCTGGCTCAAACAGCAGACCAGAATGCCCGTCCTGGACCATCTCCGGTAGTCCGCCAATGCGAGAAGCGATGATCGGCAAACCCAAGGAGAGAGCCTCGACCATCACCATAGGGAACCCCTCGTACCAGAGAGAAGGGACCAGGAGAACAGTTGCGCGCTTCATTTGCTCGACGACTTGAGAGCGCTGCAATTGGCCGAGATAGATAAGACGAGAGCCCGGACGTGCACAAGCCTGCTCTATTTCGGTGAGCAATGGACCGTCCCCGGCAATGTGCACGGGAAGCGGAACATTGCCGAGACGGTCGGCGGCAAGAATGGTCCGCAGTCCTTTTTCCGGGGTCAGCCTTCCGGCATAAAGAGCGAAGCCGCCTTGTCCCTCCCCGTAGCCTCGATCTGGCACAAAGTTCGGCTTGATGCGGATCTTCTCAGCAGGAATTCGATCGTTCCCAAGCTTCTGCGCGGCGAACTGCGTGAGGGCAATATAGCGGTCGATGCGGTTTGACCACGTTCCCAGAACAGCATGGAGAGAGGTGGCTGCTCCAACGATAGCGCTTCCGGCCCGGCTACCGCGATAACAGGCGTGCATCACACCGGGAAGGAACGAATGCCCAACAGAACAAGCCTCACATGGGTGGCCATCGCGAAACAACATTGCATTGGCGCAAAGAAGGCGGTAGTTGTGAAGTGTTTGAACCACGGGCACGCGGTACTTGCCCGCCACGAAGAAGATGGCGGGGGAGATGCTGGGAAAGAAGTTATGGACGTGCAGGATCTCTGGTTGGAACGATGCCAGAAGATCCGAAATCTCCCGAGAAGCAGGTCGCGAATAGAAGGAGCGTCCCGCCACTAATGTTTGTTGCCAGACACCTGTGATGCCATCGTTATCGATTGTGTATTGATGAACGCAGTGCCCACGCTGTTGCAGCATCCGCACCTCTTCGGCCACAACCGTGTCTTCGCCGCCGGCATGTTGATATCGATTGTGGGCGACGAGAATCCTCATGGGTTGTATCGCGAACGCCTTTAGAACTTTGATGCTGCTTGGCTCCATCGTAGCCCGACACTTCTCTCGGGCGTGGACTGGAGCGTGCGGCTATCGATCTCGCAGCCGCCTGCGGGATCTGCGGCCGCAAGTCCGTGCGGCAGAATATACATCTTCAAAGAGCTGATAAAAAAAATTGAACACACAGGCATGGTCTGATAGCGAAACGCTCTTGTCAATGGCCAAAGACATGCATCTAAAGCGGAAAGATGGCCTCGTGTGAACTAAGAAGAATGTCCGGGGCGCAAAGAGTGATTGCAAGACGGAATTTCAAACCCATATACTCCGTGATAAGAAAGTTTAGTTCCATCGTTGAGTACACACGATAGAGCGAATGCGCAAACCTCCTGATTGCAGGCTAAAAGGTTACGATGATTATACTTTCCGTTAACAACTCCGCAGACATCTATGGGTCGAGCCGTTGTCTGTTGAGGATGATGGAACTGTTTGCTAAGGATGGGCATGACGTGCACGTGGTTGTGCCGTGCACTGGGCCGCTCGTCGGCCTACTGGAAGACAAGGGCATCAAGGTTCACATTCACAAAAACCTGGCCATCATAGAGAGGACCCAGTTCGCTTCGGTCGTAGGCAAGCTATCGCTCTTGTGGAGATATCCACTGTCAACTCTGTGGCTAACCAGGTTGATTCTCCAGCTGAAGGTGGACCTCGTTCATACAAACTCGGGTGTTCTTCCTTCACCTGCTCTTGCTGCGAAACTTACAGGCCGAAGACACATGTGGCATATTCGGGAATTTCTTTCCGAATTCCCGTCTGTGTGGAGGGTATATCAGTATTATATGTGCCTGCTTTCGACGAAGGTGATCACGATCTCTCGAACGGTACAGAGCCAATTCGCAGCCGGACTACAAGATCGCTGCAGCATCGTTTACGACGGGCTTGGTGAAGATGCAATGACTGTTGACGAGGCTGAGGTGGCGAAATTTCGATCAGGCATTGGCGACTCGCACCTCCTGATCGGGGTTATCGGAAGAATCAAATGGGTCCGGAAAGGGCAGGAGGTATTGGTCAAGGCGGCTGGGCTACTGCGCGATAGATTCCCGACCGCAAGGTATGTAATCGTGGGCAGTGTGGCTCCGGGGAACCAGGATCACCTTATCCGATTGCGTGGGCTCGTTCAGGAGTTACGGTTAGATGACCGGGTGGTCTTTACAGGCGATGTAGAAGACCCGAAACCCCTTTATGCGGCCTTTGATGTGACCGTTGTGCCGTCCGTTCAACCTGAGCCGTTCGGCTGTGTTGTTATGGAGTCCATGGCGTTGGGGACACCGGTGATTGGGAGTCGGAGCGGCGGGATACCGGAACAGATTATCGATCAGAAGACGGGACTGCTCTTTACTCCGGGTGATGAGGTTGATCTCGCTCGCGCTTTGGAACGCGTGATGTCCGATGAGCGCTTGAGGCTTGATATGGGACGCATGAGCCGGCAACATTATATCGAGATGTTCAGGATTGAGGAGACGTATCGCCGCCTCAATCAGATATTTCGAGGAGGGGGAGATCCAGATCACGTCCCGCTGGAAGGCTCGGATGAGACCGAAGTGGCGGAAATCTCGCCTTCTCGAAACTGGTCGTAAAGTTCCTGGATCGCCTCTAGTATAAACCGCTAGTTTCTAAATCTGAGGGAACCGCTTCAGGCGGAGATCGCATCTCATTTCCCTGTTGGCTTTCTAAGGATGCTCTGTGTCTCGATGAAGATCGTTCCGTATAGGAATAGAGAGAAGAAGGTGCTAGGAAGTTAGCCCCCTTGTGAGTGATGCTTTGTAGCTTTTAACATACGAGGTAAGGTATGTTCCACCATCGACTTGGGCGATAGCCCAGAATACGCTGGAACTCACGCTTGGCTTCCCCTTTTCTGCAACTGAAGATCGGAGTAAGACGCGCGATGACTATTCTCGGAGTAAATGTTGCTGTAACTAGCTATGAGTCTGTCGTAGCGAAAAGCCTCGAATGGGTCAAGACATGTGATTCACGGATACTTGTTTTTGCGAACGTGCATGTGGTGATGGAGGCGGTTGATAGTCCGACCTATCGAGACTGTTTGAACCAAGCGGATATTGTTAGTCCTGATGGTGTTCCTTTAGTGTGGGCTCTCAAGTTGTTAGGGCGGACTGACGCATCGCGAGTCTATGGTCCTGATTGCACCATCGCCATGCTGAAGAGTGCGGCTGAACGTGGAGTTCCGGTCGGATTCTACGGTGGATCTCCAGAGGTCCTAGACGCATTGTTGCAGGTTGTAAGACACGACTACCCTGCACTGCAAGTTCCCTACGCTATGTCCCCTCCGTTTCGGAAAATGACGGCTGAAGAAGATGACGAAGTGGTCAGGGAGATCATTGATTCTGGGATTCGTGTGCTCTTCGTCGGACTCGGTTGCCCTAAGCAGGAGAGGTGGATGATCGAACATCGTGAAAGGGTGCCGGCGGTTATGTTCGGAGTGGGTGCTGCCTTTGACTTCATTGCTGGCAGTAAAAAACAGGCTCCCAGATGGATGATGAATTCTGGGTTGGAGTGGATATTCCGGTTTGCAACGGAACCGCGAAGATTGGCACAGCGTTATCTCAAGAACAACCCACGCTTCGTTCTCCTTTTCACCTGGCAACTACTTACCGGGCGCACGAGGGTATCGCGCGATCCTCGAGGAGAGGTTGTTGCCCGCCTGAATCTTGATGTCCCACACGGGGGCGCATCTGACTAATCAGTCGATGTCACGATTTCAAAGTCTGTTAGGTGGAAGAGAGATTTGGGCCCTCGCTGATCAGGCAGTTGTGAGTGCTACAAACTTTCTGACAAATGTCGTGATCGCGCGAGCACTCGGGGTGACGCAATATGGTGTCTTCGCGTTGTCGTGGCTGGCTCTGCTTTTCGTGAACAGTATTCAGAACGCGCTTATTGTTGCGCCGATGATGAGTATTGGCTCGAAAACGATAGATGAGAGAAGGCCCCATTACTTTGGCGCGGTAGTCATACAGCAATTGTGCTTTGCGGTTTTTAGCTTTGCGGGTATTAACCTGGCGGTCCGTGCCGTGGCAGTTTATTTCCATCAGCCGGATCTGAATCAACTTAGCTGGCCGTTGTCCATTACGGTCTTTGCCTACCTTGTTCAAGATTTCTTCCGGCGTTACTTGTTTGCAACAAAGCAGCGCCGTCGAGCATTTCTCAATGATGCAATAAGTTATGTTCCACAACTACTGATCATAGTTCTGTTTGCTAAAGCAGGCTCCTTAACAACTGTTCGTGCACTGTGGACCATAGCTTTTACGTCCATGTTCGGCATGGCAGCAGGTATTATCTGGCTAGAAAAAGTTTCTCATAGTGGCAGCGAGTTTCGTTCAGTGGTCTCACAGCATTGGAAGTTTTCCCGGTGGCTTATTCCTTCGGGGATGATGGAGTGGACATCCAGCTATCTCTTCTTGATGGCGGCTCCCATCTACTTCGGTGCTGTGGCAGCTGGTGCTCTCCGTTCAGCACAGAACATTGTTGGAGTCGCTCATATCTGGTTTCTAGGCCTTGAGAATGTGGTTCCAGCTGAGACAGCTCGAACGCTGCACAATCATGGCCTCCACGCAGCAGAGAAGTACATCCTGCGGATCATAGTTGTTTGGGGAACAATTACTGCGCTATTTATCCTGATAATTAGTGTAGCCCCGAGTTTTTGGTTGCAATTCGCGTACGGTACGAAATATTTGGAGTATGGGCATCTCTTGAGGCTCTATGGGATTCTCTATTTGTTAGCGTTCCTTGGCGGCCCACTTAGGGCTTCGCTGCAGGCTCTCGAATTCACAGCGCCAATTTTTTGGTCGTATTGTGTTATGACGGTTTTTTCGATCATTTTTGCCGTGCCTTTTGTGAAATGGTTTGGACTGAGCGGCGTCATTATTGGCTCCATTGCGACACAGATTATCTTTCAAGTTATTTTAGTCGGTTCACTGATTGTGAAGCTGAGTGGATTGAAACAGATGCGCAATTCGATAGAGATGCCAATGTTATGAGTATGGGAAACCGGGACTGATTGTAAGAACGCTGGCAACAGCACGGAAAAGCCAAACGCGAAGAACCACAAGGAGGAAAAAATGTGGGTCTGCCGCGAATCACCGTTGTCGCTCGAAGCTTCAACTAAGCGGAGTACTTCGAACGTACATTCAAAGCGCGTTGTCCCAAGAGCATCCGAATCTTGAGGACATGATTATCGGTAAGAGGAGATTTGTTTGTGAGAGTTTTGCTTTCGGCGTATGCCTGCCTGCCAAACGCTGGCACGGAGCCTGGAAATGGATGGAACTGGGCGATTCATCTCGCTGAGCGTGATATTGACGTGCACGTGCTCACCGTGGTGGAGGGGCGGGATAGGATCGAGGAGTACAGGCGGGATCATCCAAATTCAAGAATTCAATTCTCCTATGTGAGGGTGCCAACGAAGAGATTCAAGGAATGCAGTGGGATGCATTATGCACTGTGGCAGTGGTGCGCGGTCAAGGTAGCCAGGGCGTTGCAAAAGACTGAGCGATTCGATATCGCCCATCATGTTACTTATGGAAGCATCCACGTCCCGTCGCAACTATGGCGAGTTGGTATTCCCGTTGTATTTGGACCTGTAGGGGGAGGTCAAACGGCGCCGCCGAGTATGCTTATGCACTTCGGTGCAGCCCAGAGGTCTGAGCGACTCAGGACGATGCTAACGAAAGCACTTCCGTACTCGCCGCTTCATCGCATGTGGTTGCGAAAGATGAGTGCAATCTTAGCGACTAATCGGGATACACTTGAGCTTATTCATTGCATGGGTAGAGCTGATGCTAAGCTCCAGTTCGACGCGGCTCTGCCTGAAAGCTTCTTAGCGCCTAGACCACGTCGTTTTTGTGACCAGTCGAGGCCACTCCGCTTGCTTTGGGTCGGTACTATGCATCCGCGCAAAGCGCTGTCTTTAACCCTCGATATCTTGGCTAATGTACGCTATCCATCTACTCTCACGATTATCGGTAATGGGATTGGGAGCGCAACTCTAAATGAGATGATCAATGAGCGGAATTTGAGTGAGCGAGTTATATGGACGGGCAAGAGGCTTCCATGGGCAGACGTAAGAGAAGCCTACTTAGAGCATGACGCCATGCTGTTTACAAGCCTACGAGATTCTTGTGCTTGCCAATTGCTGGAAGCAATGGCTCTCGGCCTGCCGGTAATCACGCTGGACTTGCACGGCGCACGAGATTTGGTTCCTGATGACGCAGGTATCAAGGTTCCACTCTCCGCTCCTAACGAGATTGTGAGAGATGTGGCCATGGCGGTGGATCGCTATGCAAAACTATCCGGCTCAGACCGAACAAAGATGTCGATTGTTGGTTGGGAGTTTGCACGTTCCATGACCTGGAATGTTCGGGCTGCAGAGGCCGAGCAACTATACCGAAAAGTCCTTTCGACAGCGAGCACAATCTAGCTGAAAATGCGATGGGGGTAGAAGTTATACCCGATCTGGAGTTGGCAGATCAGATGTAGAAGTAACGGATAGCTCAGGTACGTGTTTTGTTCGACCTAATTGTAAAATCCAACGTTGTAGTGGCAATTCAAAGTGCTTATAGCAAAGCGTAGAAAGAACGAAGGCGATTGCGAAGGTTACGGAAATTGATCCATAAACAACTATCGGTGATCGCCCAAAAAATCGCAAAAAGATGCCCGTGATAAAGACAGTTGCGATTATTGGATGAACCATGTAGAGACTGTAGGTCAGTTCGCCACGCTGGCTAAGGAATGGATGTGAAATAATATGGGACTGGCCCATAGTGTCATTTATCGCCGCTAGCATTACTAATGCAGAGGCCGCAACCATGCCGAGATAGTCGCTGAACGAAAAGATAACAGTGGTTGTGAACAGGATCAAGGATAAATAAAAAAGCCCAATGGCGGTACGCTTTGACAGTCTGGAAGAGAGAGCGGGAAGATACAGCCTGAGCCAAACGCCTAAAGCAAATGCGGGAAGAGCTCTTGCCGCGCCGACTTGCCATGCCAGTTGATTAAGCGGGATGTGAACTACGTATGTGGCGAATAGAATTGCCGAAGAATAGAGGGTTAAAAGAATAATGATGCCTGTGGTCAGGCCGCGTCTCATAAGCCAAAGTATAAGAGGAAACAAAAGGTAGGCAGCAAACTCTGCACTGATCGACCAACTCACAGTATTGAAGGAAAAACCATGAGCAAAGCCCCAGGCATGGGTGAGCGTGAGATTATAGAAGAACTCATGCAGGTTGTACTTGGAAGAGTTGTCTAGGTGAAGCATGCCTCGCGTTGCAGCGAGACCGATGGCCAAGTACAGCAACAGCATGAACAGATGAAGAGGGTAAAGTCGCGCAAACCGCTTCTTGAGAAAGGTGCCATATAGGCGAGCGCTGTCAATCCGGGTCTGGTAAGCCACAGTGATGACGAAACCAGAGAGAACAAAAAACAAGTCGACTGCCAGATAACCCTTAAACCAGTCATGTTGGCCAATGTAGTGAGTGTAGTGAAAAACTACAATGATTAGGCTCGCAAAGAAGCGCAGGGTTTCAAGACTAGAGAATTGTTTCTGATTCTCCTTTGACATCGTGCGTTCTCCTATTGGGTTAACCACCATGCTCATAAAGGATGGAAGTCAAGCGATAAGTGAAGCGACTTCGCGAAAACCATTGTGAAATGTTGTTCGGGATGCTCTCTCTTGCAATTTGTTATGGTCGATAACAACAATAAACGATATTGTGAATGCTGCGGCCATAACCCCAAATTGGGTTGTCAGTAGTGGTACTAAGATTGAGAAAAGAGTCAGTTGAACCAGCGCAAATAGGAAGAATACGTATGTAGGACCTATTCTAGATAGGCGAATCGAACACCAAAGAGCATTCACGAATAAGCAAAGAACAAGTATGGCTGCAAGAATTCCTCCGGAGAGCAGTGCTTGAAGTAATTCGTTGTGGGTGTGCGGAGGGATCCAATGTGAGTATTTCCAATGCTCTTTCAGAGCATTTTTTGCGCCGCCCATGAAACCATATCCCAGAAGGGGCCTCAGCTTAATTGCCGCGATTGCATCATCCCAGACATAAGTCCTATCGGACAGCGTGGCGATGTTATTCAGCCCGTTGCCGCGAGCTAAATAGTCAATGATACGATTGGCGTACAAGATGGCGGTTCCCAACATCAGAATTCCAGCGATACCTCCAAGGAGGCGAAGGAGACCGCGGCCGAAGAAAACGACATACAAAGCCAGCGCGAACAAAAGGACCGCTTCACCGCTTCTGGAGTAGGTTAAAAAAGTTGTTAGAAATGCGATGCTGAAAGCAATCACCCGCATCACTCCGGAAAATCGAAGCAAGGCATGAAAGCAGGCAATGCCAGCGAGAGTTGCCAGCAAATCAGGATGAATAAGGATGCCCCCAAGACGAGCATGCGAACCTTCGAGATCGCTAGCATCTACTGAATACGCCAGGTGTGGAGCTATCGGCAGTGTTAGCCAAACGATAGCTATGTACGCCCAACACAGGCGGCCTAATAAAGACGCCATCAGATTAGCGCTACTCTCAATTGGCTCCCTGCTATAGATAGAAAGAAGCAATAGAAAGGCTAAGACCCATTCCGCGAGTCGGTACATGCTGATATATAGATCGGTACGTGTGTCGGACTGAGTATGGAATGCAGGCTCGAAAACTGAAGCTATAAGAAATAGAATCAGCAGTGATCCCCAGACCCAGCCTAAAAAATATACTCTTCGTGCAACAATCCTTACCCTACTGAGTAAAGTGATTATGAAGAACAGAAAGGCTGTGGTGAAAGTGAGCAACATAGTGGCCATTGACCAAGCGTTGAATAAGCCATATTCATGAGTTCGGTTTGTCGAATCGAAGCTGATGAATGTAGGGACCCCCACTGCATACGCGACAAAGAGCCAATATCTTAATGGAAAGGCTCTCTGAACGTAGCTCGTGGTGGTAGACCCTATTGGCATCATTTGCTTAATTTGATTGTGGCTAAATAGCTCGGGACCATAGTCTGTCGTGTTGAACATTCTGAACGCCCTGATTTAGCGGAAGATCAGAGCAGCCCCCGCTGTTGAGGCGAGTAAGCTTGAAGTCAATACTGTCTTGACCTTGCTAATCGGCACGTACACCACGTCTTCGGCCTGGAGGACGGTCGGGGGAACTTTGCCTCGGGTAATATCTTTATAGGGGATGGGAATTTCTTCTACGGATCCATCTGACTTCTTGCGGACGAGTCTGATAGAGCCCGTTGCTGCCTGCATGGAAGTTCCGTATGCAAGGGCTAGGGCTTGCGACAGATTCAAAGTGCCGCCTTCCTGCATCACATATCCTCCTGGGCGATTGACCCCGCCGAGGACATAGACGATACCAGCGCGTCGGACTGTGATGATGTCTCCCGGATTTACCATGACATTCTTCAAGGAGTCATCATTCTTGCTTTGGTCATAATGAACCTGCAGTTGAGTCGGCGAGCCGTTCACTTGGCGACGTATCTCGATCACATTTCCTGCGTACTGAGTTTCTCCGCCTACGAGGGCGAGGACGTCTCCTAGATTGCGTGGTGCGAGCAGTTCTAAGTGGCCAGGGTTATGAACCTCACCAAGGACGCTGATGTTTTGGCCGGCATACTGCTCGATGTTCAGGTTGACGCGAGGGTCGTTGATAATTTTGCCTGTTCGTAAGCGGAGAGCGATCTCAGATTGAACCTCCGTAATCGTCTTGCCTGCGACGTGAAGTTGCCCAACCATCGGCACCGTAATATCGCCGTTGCCATCAACTCGGAGATCTGCGGTGAGCTCGGGGACGTCATAGACCTGCATCCCAAGAAGAAAACCAGGTGCAAGTTTTAGGGAGGCGAAGTCCTCGGGGACGACAGATAAGGAAGACGTTCGTTGATGTCCAGTTGCGTTATCATTGCCGGAAAGACCAGGGTTTGTGTCAAAGGTACTTGCGCCGCCAACTCTCTGACTGGGTAAATCCTGAGCGCCAGCAGTTAGCGACACAATGCCCAGAACACCGGTTAGAAGAAGGGGATGCAGCCTCGATTTACAGCATAGATGTCTAGGCATTTGCATGTGTCTGACTCCCTTTCTCTCTTAGATAACTGTAGGCGTGGAAGCCATCTAATGAAGGATTGTGAACGCCATTAAGAACGAAACCGAGTGCCGGGACGTTAGTTCGTACAAGGATCTGCGCTACGCTCGAGGCCATTGATTTGGTTGTCGCCTGGGACCGTAGCACTGTAATAATTCCGTCAACCTTCTTAGCGATGATTGCGGCGTCCGTAACCCGCAGAATAGGCGGGCTGTCAATTACAACGTAGTCGAAGCGATTAGCAGACATCTCGAGAACTTCGTCAAACGTAGCGGAGCTAAAGAACTCCGATGGGAGTTCCGGTCTGTTCCCTGCCGGCAGAATATAGAGTGTTTTTATGGACGAGTGTTGAACCAACCCATCGACTTCGATGTGACTTCCAGCGGGTGATACATCACCGAGGCCGGGAGACTTTTCGCAACCAAACAAACGGTGAAGGTCAGGATTGCGAAGGTCGGCATCGAGAAGAATTACTCTGGAACCCTGTTGGGCAAAGGCTACTGCCAGGTTGTAGGCAACCGTGGTTTTGCCATCTCCACCGTGTGGGCTCGTGACCAGAAGTGTTTTCAGTCGAGTCGTGCCGCTTGAGTGCAGGATAGATGTACGTAGTGTTCTGAATGATTCGGAGAATGGAGAGTACGGATTGACTATGAGTGCGCACTCGCCTGTTGTGCCTGCTGCGAGAGTCTCCGCACTTGATTTAGTGGGGATGTAGGCAAGCATGGATAGATGAGAGGCAGCTTCAATGTCCAGTGGTGTCCTGATGGACTCATCAAGACTCTCTCGCACAAACGCCGACGAGATTCCCAGGAAGATGCCAATGCCAGCGACCAGTGTAAGGTATTTTGGATAGTCTGGGCTACTTGGTGTACCGGCAGGTCTCGCTTCGTTGACAACGTCTATGCGGGTAGCACGTACTCCAGAAGACAGACTAGCTTCCTGTAGCTTAGAGAAGAGATTCTGATAGAGAGCGCGATTTGAGTACGCTTCCTGCGCGAGTACTTGTAACTGTACAGTATTATCTGCTAGTTGAATTGCCTCGTGTTGCTGCTTTTCAAACTGTTCTTTGATGGAATTTTCATTTTCTTTTGCATACTGATATGCATTATCTGCCCGCTTTGTAATTCTGGCCATCTCAGTCTGCATTTGGGCATCGACTGCATTGATCTGCTCTTGAAGCTGCAGAAGTCGCGGGTTCTTCTCGCCGTATTTTGTTGCATAGCTGGCGTATTCCCTGCGGAGGCTGGCCTCCTGTGCGCGGAGAGAGCGCAGCAAATCAACGCCGCCGTCCGCTGTGAGCGCACCTGAGCTAGAGCCATTTCCGCTTGCTATACTCATCGAACCTAAACCGAGAACCACTTCTGGATTCTGCGTCTTTACAAGGTGATACACAGCTTCACTTGAGATCCTGTTCGCTTCGGCGGAGGTCATCTCTTGGTTCAACGTGAATAGCCTGTCTAGAACCGTATTGTGTGAGTTGACAGAGACCGAACTCGTGCCGTCGCCCGACGTAGTTCCGCTGACCTGGACCCCTGCTAAGCCTGTTGTCCGCTCGTAGTCGGCAAGCCGCTGCTCAGATTCTCGAACTTGTTTCTTCAAATCGTCCAATTCTTTTTGCAGCCAGTAAGAAGCTTGAGATGTTGTTCGATGTCGACGTTCCAGGTAATCGTCGATAAAGGTTTTGGCCAAACTATTCGCGGCGAGAGCGGCTAAAGTCGGGTCGGGGTTTTCAACGGTCACGTTAATCAGTCGCGTGTCGGGGGGCGAATCCACCTTCAAGTTCTTGCGGAAGAGTTTGACCATTCTTTCTCGCGTGCGCGGCGCATCTTCCAAAGGCTTATCCGCTTCTCCTCGCGCAATGGCACTTGAGAAAGGCTGTTTCTTAGCCAGATTCAGATCTTTAATAACCCGTAGGGCCAGGCCATCGCTCTGCAAAATGCTCGTGTCGGTCTGAACCTCCGCCTTCAAATCGTCGGCTGTATCTGAAGAGTTATCTGACCGGGGGCCAGATGCTTCCTCGTGATCTTCTCGGTTGACTTCAATGGTTGCCGTCGCAGAATAACGCGGTGTCATTAATAAGCAAGCGGCAGTCCCAAGTAGCACAACAACCGCAACCACCAAGGCTACACTTCGCCATCTCCTGCGTAGGACACGCAATAATCCAGAAAGAGATTCATATTCGGTTGCGTTTACTGGAGCTAAATGCGCTCGTGCTTCCAATCCGGCAAGGACGCTCCTATGCTCTCTTTTTGTGATGGACACTTTGGGCGGCGATCGATCCATGAGCCTTGTCTCCGTTGTGCTTACAGCTAACTTAGATGCATTTTGATAAAAAGTCAGATCTGAATGTTTAGACGGCGCCTGAGCCGCGAAACACGGCTGGGATAGTCTGGAACAAGATCTTAATGTCCAACCATACCGACCATTGATCGATATAACGCATATCCAGCGCCATCCATTCTTCAAAGGCGATTGAGCTTCGCCCCATAATCTGCCAAAGACAGGTGATGCCCGGCTTTACGCTGAAGCGACGCCGGTGCCAGTCCTTGGAAAAGCCCTCGTAATCACGCAGAGGCAATGGCCTGGGTCCGACTAAGCTCATGTCGCCCATCACTACGTTCAGAAGTTGTGGGATCTCATCAAGACTTGTCTTACGCAAAAATTTGCCCAGAGGAGTAATGCGAGGATCATTCTTTATCTTGAAGGTGGGGCCGCTCGTTTCATTGAGGTGCTCAACCTTGCTGATCTGACTCTCGGCATCAGCGACCATCGTTCGAAATTTGATGATCTTGAAGGGGTTCTTGCCCAAACCAAGTCGCTTCTGGACAAAGAATACTGGTCCAGACGAAGTGATCTTGATCAGCAGGGCAATCACTGCCAGCAAAGGCGATAGGGCAAAAAGAAGCGCGACTGAGAGGGTGAGATCCACTGTGCGTTTGAGGAGAGATGCCCACGGATCCCAGGAGTCATCGTGAAGCGTGATCGTGCTATTAATTCCTTGTGTCAGCGTTCTTCGATGCGGCTGGTCAAAGTCAAAGAACGTGCCGGTCGTCCGGACTAGAACGCCGTGTTCCTGACAGAGAAAGACAATCGAGGCTACCTGCTGATAGAACGTGGCAATCGGAAGAGCAACGACTACTTCATCCACAGGCAATGCTCGCAACAATTCGGGGAAGTCATCGAAATTACCAAGCAGCTTTGCTCCATATAATTCCCGCGTCTCCTCGCACCACCAGTAATCGTCGACGAAGCCCTGCAACTTATAGCCACGTTCCGGTTGTCTGAGCAGTTCTGTTGCGAAATGCGAAGCCCGTTGATTGGTGCCGACAATCAGGGTGTGCCTCAGGTTATATCCGTGTAGTCGAAGAGCGCGTGTAGCTCCCCGCCTGCCAGCTCTGGTTACTATGACGCAAGCAAGCGCCAGAAGAGCAAAGAACGAGGCAGTGATAAGCGCTTCTAGCATCTTGTGTTCAGAGTGGGAGCGTATAAGCAGTAACCAGATGAAGGCAGAGGCTGCCGCCATGGTGATGCCTGAGCACGCATTCGATACCTCTTGGAAGAGGCTTTTCAGGCGCTGGGAATGATACAGCCCGGTTGCTTTCAGAGAGAGGTGCCAGGCAAAGGCCAGGGCACCTGTAGCTAGGAAGATTTGGATCGGCCGGTGGGTCTGCAAAGATCCAAGAAGAGACCATATATCGCGGCTGGTTACTGATGCATAAGCGACACCGAGACAGCAGAACAAAATCACGATGTCGCAAACCTTTATCAGTTCGATCAAAGTCTTTCTGTTGGAAGGGGTCATAAAGGAGTTCCTCCAAATTGGTGCCTTCTAACAAATCAAGTTGGTCAAAGCAGAAAAGGGTATTACCGTGGCTGCGAATCTGTTGATTAGAACCACCCTTTCGTTCTCGGCCGAGAACGAAACAGATCGCTCGTTTGCTAGTCAAGATACGACCACTAGGACGACGACCGCAATGAAGCTAAGTACCCCAGAAATGCTTCTCATGAGTCATTGGTAATCAGTAGTGTCCTGATAAATGGGGTATTTATTCTCCACTCGCAAGAGATACGTGAGGGTAGTAACTCATTTAAAATGCTCAATGTAGGGAGAATTGTTGTTTGACAGAAGCCATATCTGCAGAAAGTTCCATGATTTACCCGCTCTTCACGTAAGATCGAAACAATGGCGGCAGCGGTTTGGCCCTTTCGGGCATCCAAAGGTAGCAGCGACTGATCTTCTTGCGTACGTTTTCTTATTTTGGGAAGCGTAAATGTAGTGGTACCTGCCTGTATCGACATTTAGTGATCGTGAGAATCTGACCCCCCTTTCTGAGACCTGAAACGTCATCTCTACCTACAAGGTGGTTTGAATGAACAGTACCGTTGCATCTGTATCAAATCCCTCCAGTGTTCGGCTTCTGATGGCTAACATGCCATCCATGCTCAGCGATCTCCTTCGAAATGCCTTCCGTAGCGTCGATGACATTGTGATCTCCGAGCCAATCAACGATGTCATGCAGCTACCGGCTGCCCTGAATAAGCCGGTGGACGTTGTGCTTTTGGGATCCCTCAGGACGAGTACGACTTACACTGCATTGTCATTTCTCGAGCCTCTGATGGATTACGATCCTGCGCCTAAGGCGATCGTGCTGACGCAACAGCCAGACTATGACGAAGCGATCTCTCTATTTCGTGCTGGGGCCCGTGGTATTCTCTGCACCCAGAATTTGAATTTCGCCCTGCTGTGCAAGAGCATTCGCTGTGTCCAACGAGGCGAGATCTGGGCGAGTAACGATCTTACGGCACACTTGGTAGCGTCCCTTTCGCGCCCTAGGAGCATGAATGTTGTCGATGTGCAGGGCAAGTCGCTACTGACTGCCCGCGAGCAGCAAGTCCTTCACCTTCTCGCGGAAGGACTGAGCAACTATGAACTGGCAATGGCTTTGAAGCTCAGTGAGCACACTGTCAAAAATCATCTTTTCCGCATCTTTGACAAGCTGGGAGTATCTTCCAGAATGGAGGCGGTTCTCTATGCGGTCACTCCACGTCATTCTCCACTGTCAGGGAGACGTGGTATGAAGACGATCCCAGTCACCGATCCCGTTGAGTTGAAACCCCAGCCTCGTTCCATATCGCGCTCGGCCTGACTCGGTCTCCGCGCGCATCAGAATCGAAACACAGGTCCACCCTGCCATATCCATGTGGCGCGGTTAGTATAGCTGTCGGGTGACAGCCATGATAAGTACGGGACCTTGCCTACATAGGGGGGATCTTTGGGTGTGGTGCGATAGCGGACAATGGTCGCGCCAAAAGAAGATCGCAGGGCAATCGTGCGATTTAGCTTGTAATCATTGGCCAATAGGATAGTTGCGGCTGTATGCACGACGTTGAGCTCGCCGCCAGGTACATAGGTTCTATGTACCGTATCGACATGGGCAGGCACCGGAATCTGGTCTACGACTACGCCGGGTCGCAGCGATAGCGAGAAAGTGTTATGCGGACGCTCATGCACAAGCCGCACGCCGAATCCCGCGCTTAAGGTCGATCCATTCGGAACTGCTTTTTCTAGTGAACCTTGTTGTTTGTCGAGAGAGACGGAGGCGCTGATCCACGGCGTGACGGCGTAGTCAACCTCGAGTCCACCTCCTCGGCCTGCGCTGCAGAAGACGCATCGCTGAGAAGAGGTGCCGAGCGGGGCCGTACGGTAGTGAGCCGCGAGCGAAAACCTTTTTAGATGCTGGTTTTGTGCTCGCGCTTCATCCGAGGGGAGCATATGGATGCCGTGACTGGACCGCGAGTATGGTCCACTCTCCTGGAAGTCGCGATACCACGGCTTCTTTAAGCGTATGAAATTCGCCATGGTACGGCTTGGGTTCAGAGAGCCGCGAATAATCTTGGGAAAGATATGTGAGCGGTCATCCCCTTGGATCCTGTCACTGATGTAGCGATCAACCGTATCTTCGGCCAGCACCCACAGTGTGCCAACGGTTGGCGTAATGATGAAGTCAACCCATCCCGTATTGTTCGTATACTTGGTTACGCCGGGCTTGAAAATTGGGCAGGGACGGTGGCAGTCAGCAAGTGGATAGGTCCATCCGCCTTCGTTGCCGATTCCAGCCTCACCGAGGGGGCTGATCTCCGAGTGGGTGCTGTAGACGGTTGCCCATAGAAAACCTTTGAAGCGACTCATCCAGTACGCACTTGTCGCGCTGATCTCCAGTTGGCGTGCGCCGGGATCGTTCTGTATTTCAATGTAGGAGCTGACAGAACCCTGCATCGAGTGGCCGACGTAGTTCACGAGAAACGGGTCACCATCATTCCATCGACGCATATTGAACTGCTTCATCGAAGCAAAGTAGTCATGCCAGAATGGTTTTGTCGCAAGCAAATAGCGAATCTGGTCGTCGCTAGCGATTCGGAAGGTACTCTCGATCCCGTTGAAAAAGAGAGACTGAGCGAGAAGTCCGTGCCAATTGTAATGCTCAGACTGATCCGAAGCCGGTTCAAGGGATGGATCATCCCCTTTGGGGGACTGCTTTCGAATTGGGGTGTGGTAGACAAGCTCTACTGCAGCCCCTAGATCGATCCCGTTGACTGAGAGCTGGGATCCGTTTGAAGTAGAGCCTTCGTCTGCGTCGAAGTTCGGCGGGAGCAGGCGCAGGGAATCGTACGGAGCCGACCGTTGCTTGGAGGTGGAATCACCGTCCATGCTAGGACCGTTGGGCAAACCTGCGCTGTCAGCAGTGGAGCCGTCAGTCACCAATCCGGAAGCGGTGATCGGGGAATGAAGACCTCGTCCATCCCACGGAGGCTCATCTAGAAGGATTGATTGGACTTGCGCGCGACAAGCAATGCTACAGGGTAAATGCGCGGTCAGTATCAAGGCGAGCCCGCTAACGAACGCTCTTGAAGTTAGTAAACGCATCAATGACCTGCCGCAAAAACAAGGGCTGACCTCTCCCCGGGGGATCAGTCGTTGGAGAGAGGACTATCTTTTGTGTTCTGAGCGAAGCCCGAAAAAGAATCCCCGAAAAGAATTCAGGAAGCACTTGCTGTCTTTCCGTTGATAGAGCAACACGTACAGTGAATGTCCAGCCCGAATAGATGCAGTTGACAGCGCTATGGTTGCCGGTTGCGCGTCTTCAGTGAAGAAGAGATTCCACAACTCAAGAGAGCCATCAGTGAGAGCAGAACGGATATTGTGACACTCAGTGGCCACGTCGGGGGAGATGGGGTTTCGCCGCATCTGAGCTTCCATGCTGTCGACATATGCCACATCGCCAAAAAGGTGGAGACGATTTCCTGGAACGACTGGGGTGCACTTTCATGAAGTTGAATGATCTCCGGGGCTTCGACTTCTTGCAATGCACGAAAAAATCCGATCATCCCAAGATAAAAGGGAACAATTGTAAGTATCGTTCGAATCTACGCAAGAGTCGTATGGTCGAGCGCTACGCTTGTGCGAAATATTGCCACGTCTGTGCGCTCTATGGTTAGTGGACGAAATTAGATTTTTCTTGGGGGGATGGCAGGCTATCTCCAGATGGAGTTCGGGCGAGGTTGCGGAGGTTGACAGCTCGTTTGAAGGCCGGATTTTTTGAGGCTATGCTATGCTTATCGCTCATTTAGGGAGAGCGAATAGTGAGTCACGAGATGGGTCTTTCACCGGACCATATCATGCAGATTGGCATGGGTTTTTGGGCTTCGAAAACGTTGCTGAGTGCGGTTGAAATGGGTGTGTTTACGGAATTGACGCATGGCCCGGCGGAGTTGGATCACTTAGCTGGGCGCGTTGGGTTGCATCCGCGATCGGCGCGGGATTTTATGGATGCGCTTGTGGCTCTGAAATTTCTGCAGCGACTGGATGGTGTGTATTCGAACACGCCGGAGACTGAGCTGTTTTTGGACCGGCACAAGCCGAGTTATATCGGCGGGGTGCTGGAGATGGCGAATGCCCGGTTGTTCGGGCACTGGAACCACCTGACGGAGGGACTGCGCAGAGGGCGGCTCCAGAACGAGGCCAAAGATGATTCCACTGATTCGCCTTTTATGGCTTTGTATGCGGACCCGGAGCGGCTGAAGGGCTTTCTGAAGGCGATGTCGGGGATAAGTCACGGCGCGAATATGGCGATCGCGAAGAAGGCTCCGTGGGCGAAGTACAAGACGTTTGTGGATGTGGGAGCGGCGCAGGGTGATTTGGCGGTGCAGATTGCGCTGGCGAACCCTCATTTGACGGGGATTGGATTCGATCTGCCGCCGGTGGGTCCGATCTTTGACGAATATGCAGAGGCCAATGGAGTGAGTGACCGGGTCAGTTTTCAGCCGGGGGATTTTTTCACGGAGGCGCTGCCGGACGGCGTGGATGTGATCACGATGGGACATATTCTGCACGACTGGGATGTGGACGAGAAGAAGATGCTGGTGAAGAAGGCTTATGACGCGCTGAATCCGGGAGGGGCGTTTGTGGTGTATGACGCGATCATCGATGATGACCGGTCAAAGAACGCCTTTGGACTGTTGATGAGCCTGAATATGCTGATCGAGACTCCCGGAGGGTTCGACTACACGGGTGCGGAGTGTATTGAATGGATGAAAGAGGCAGGGTTCCGGGATGCGTATGTGGAGCATCTGGTGGGGCCGGACTCGATGGTGGTTGGGTTTAAGTAGCGGCTTTGCTGCTCCATCTTCGTGACGATAAAACTGTCGCGAAGATGGGTGCCGCCTATTCGACCATGTGAAAGGTTCTGCGCCAGCGGGTTTCGTCGAAGAAGTGGATGAATTCATGCAGCGCGAAGCTGGCTTGTTCCGAGGGGCTCGTCTTGTACATCTGGTCTTCCGGGGTCTCGAAGGACCAATAGACGAAGAGGGGGCGCCCGATGAGGTTGCTACGCGGGACTAAGCCCCAATAGCGGCCGTCGAGACTGTTCGTGCGGTTGTCGCCCATGACGAAGTAACCGCCCGGAGGGACGACGAGATCTTCGCCCTGAATGTGGGCGGGGAGGTCGAGGGACCACTCAGCTGTGACGTTGGCGCCACGGGAAGGAGGGATAGAAGGGAAGTCGTCGCGATAGGGATCGTAGTTTGCATACGTCGGCTTAGCCGCGTAGGGCTCGTTCTGGGCCACGCCGTTGAGGTAAACGATGCCGCGGCGAAGGTGGATGCGGTCGCCGGGGATTCCGATGACTCGCTTGACGAGGATGGTGTGCTCGCCGTCTAGATCTGCTACTGGTTTGTAAAAGACCACGGGCTCTCCACGGTGGAGTTCTCGATATGGAATAAAAGGAGCCCATTGGGCGGAGCGTGCAAGCGTGGCGCGTTCGACCACCACATGGTCTCCGACTAGCAGGGTGCTCGCCATCGAAGAAGAGGGGATGACGAAGTTCTGAAAGACGAAGGTAAGGATGAAAAGACCGACGGCGAAGGTGCCACAAAGCGAAGCGAATCCTTGAAGGCTGCTTTCTTTGGTGTCGTCCTTTTGTTCTTCGGTGCTTTCTTGCATGAATATGACCTCGGTGCGGTTAGACGGAAGTGTTGAGGATGGCGCGTTGGGTGGTGAGGAGTTCGTGAATTCCTTTTTCAGCGTAATCGAGCATGTCGCTTAACTGCTTGCGGGAGTAGGAGTCTTTTTCGGCGGTGGCCTGGGTTTCGACGAGGCCTCCATCGGCTAGCATGACTACGTTCATGTCGACGGTGGCGCGGGAGTCTTCTTCGTAGGCGAGATCGAGGAGAATGTTGCCGTCGACTATGCCTACGGATGTGGCAGCTACCATCTGGCGCAGGGGTGATGTTTTCAGAGTTCCCGCGGCTACTAGTTTGTTAATCGCTAGGGTGAGAGCCACGCAGGCTCCGGTGATGGCGGCGGTGCGCGTGCCTCCGTCGGCCTGGAGGACGTCGCAGTCGAGGATGATGGTGCGCTCGCCGAGGGCCCTCATGTCGACGGCTGAACGGAGGCTGCGGCCTATGAGGCGTTGAATCTCGTGGGTGCGGCCCCCTACTTTGCCGCGCTCGGATTCGCGGGGGGTGCGTGTGAGGGTGGCTCGGGGGAGCATGCCGTATTCGGCGGTGACCCAGCCGCGGCCCGAGTTGCGGAGCCAGCCCGGTACGCCCTGCTCGACAGTTGCGTTGCAGAGGACGCGGGTGTTGCCGGATTCGATGAGGACGGACCCTTCGGCAGTGGCGACGAAGTTGGGAGTGATGCGGGTGGGGCGGAGAGCGTCGGCGGGGCGGTGGTCTGGACGAAAGAGCGATGAGGCGGGTGCGGACATCCGGTGATTATAGCTTTTGGCTGGGGTTTTTCAGGCGCTGGAGTGTTTGCGGGAGGTTCACGTTGGATCGTGGAGCTTGTTCCGAAATGGGATTGGTTCTGTTTTGGGAAAAGATGGTTTGCGGGTTTTGCTGGAGTTTATTGGGACAGCGTGGCGTGGCGGTTTCAATTTGGGAATTGTGGCTTGCACGATTGGGCTATTGTGTTGACAGCGAATGCGGGCCAAACTCATATTGGTCATACACTTAGTGAAAATGTCCCAGTTTGGCACTTGGATTGATTACATAAGTGCATCCGCCGACAACCGAGTAAGCGGAGTGGAGTTACGAATCGATGCAGGCAATGCAGAGTAGTACAGCCTCAGGAGTTGTGGGTGTTCGGGAAGTTCTGGATGCTCAGGGAACATGGGATCAGAATCGTGCGGCGCTTGGACAGGTGAGCCGCGGGCTGCAACTCGGCTTGGGTGTGTCGCCGAAGGAGTGCAGCCATGAATAGTGTCCTTGATCGAACGGGTACGAGTGCTGTGCAGGAGCGAGGTGCGGCTGGAGCAGGAATTGTCGTGGCTCCTTCCGGTGTGCTGGTGGGCGTGTCGCCGCTTGAGGCCGATGGTGGGCAGCAGGTGGCTTTACCGGAGGGAACGCCTTTGCTGCATGTGCTGGTCGTGGATGATGACGCGGCGGTGCGGAAGGCTTGCTGTGTGATCGCTGCCGGGAAGGGCTTTGCGGTTGGCGAGGCGGGAAGCGTGGCGCAGGCGAGAGCGATTCTGAAGCATAGGAAGATCGATCTGCTGCTGCTTGATCTGAAACTGCCGGATGGTGGCGGGTTGGCGCTGCTGGAGCAGGTGAAGACGCTCTATCCCGATACGGCTGTGGTGGTGATGACGGCGTTTGCAACGGTGGCGTCGGCTGTGGAGGCCATGCGGATTGGTGCGGGCGACTACCTGACGAAGCCGTTTGCGCTGGAGGAACTGACGACGGTACTGGAGCGCGCGGCGCAGCGGCGGCACTTCGACCTGGAGAGCCGGTTGCTGCGGGAGAAGCTGCGGACGCAGCAGGGCGTGGGTGGGCTAGTGGGGCAGTCGCCGGAGATGGAGAAGCTGTACAGAATTCTGTCGAAGGTAGCGTTCTCGACACATCCGGTGCTGATCCTGGGGGAGAGCGGAACGGGCAAGGAGCTCGTGGCGCGGTCGATCCACTTCAATGGACCGAATGCAGCGAAGCCGTTTGTGCCGGTGGACTGCGGATCGTTGGTACCTACGCTGATCGAGAGCGAGTTGTTCGGGCATGTAAAGGGAGCCTTCACGGGCGCGGATCGCGCGAAGGAAGGGTTGCTGGCGACGGCTGAGGGCGGGACGGTGTTTCTGGATGAGATTGGTGAGTTGCCTCTGGATCTACAGGCAAAGCTGCTGCGGGCGTTGCAGGAGAAGGAGGTGCGGCCGGTGGGGTCCACGCAGGCCAGGCCGATCTCGGCGCGGGTGCTGGCGGCGACGAATCGCGATCTGACAGCGATGGTGGATCAGGGGCGGTTTCGTCGGGATCTCTACTTTAGGTTGAATGTGGTGAATCTGCGGATTCCTCCGTTGCGGGATAGGCGGAGCGACATTCCCTTGTTGGCGATGCACTTTCTGGAGCAGATGAAGAAGGAGTCGGGGGTGGCATATGAGTTTTCGGATGATACGCTGCGGGTAATGGCGGAGTATGACTGGCCGGGCAATGTGCGCGAGCTTGAGAATGCGATTGAACGGGCGTGTGCGCTGTCGTCGGGGCCGGTGCTGCACATGGGCGATCTGCCGACACAGTTGCAGGACTTTCGCATGCAAAGGGCGCCGACGGGGTATGGCTCGGAAACCGATGCTGTTGCGCAGGTGGAAGGGAGCGGGGTCGGGATGGGTGACGGCGGGATCGTCTCGATTGCGGAGATGGAAAAGCATGCGATTCTCGGTACGATTCGACAACTGAAGGGCGATAAATTGATGGCGGCGCGGCTGCTGGGGATTGGAAAGACGACGCTCTACCGTAAGCTGAAGGAGTATGGGATTACGGATGGCCTCAGTGACTAGGCTGTCTCTATAGACAACGGTTGGAGGTAGCGCGGGGTGAGTGAGAGATTCGGACGGTATGAGGCTTTGGCCTTGTTGCAGGAGTGGACGAAGGGCGAGTCGCTACGGAAGCATGGAATGGCTGTCTCGGTCTGCACGGAGGCCTATGGGCGGATGGAGGCTGGGCGGCTTGGGCTAACGGGCGCGGAGGCTGAGGCGTTTGTCGAGCCATATGCCTGTGCGGGACTGCTGCATGACATGGACTATGAGCGGCATCCTTCGCTGGAGGAGCATCCCTTTGTTGGGGTGACTCATCTGCGTGATCTTGGGTGGCCCGAGACGGTGTTGCAGGCGATTTTGGCTCATGCGGATTACTCGGGTGTGGCGCGGGCTTCGCATCTGGAGAAGGCTCTGTTTGCCTGTGATGAGCTTGCAGGTTTCTTGACAGCTTGTGCGCTGGTGAAGCCTTCGAAGTCGATCATGGAAGTTGAGGTCGCGGGTGTGAAGAAGAAGATGAAGGACAAGGCTTTTGCCCGGGCGGTGAAGCGCGAGGATATTACCGGAGGCGCGGAGTTGCTGGGGCTCAGTGTTGATGAGCATGTGGGGAATTGTTTGAAGGCCATGCAGGATCGGGCGGAGGAGTTGGGATTGGCAGGGAATTGATCGAAAGAGCCTAATGATCGCCAAGATCGAAGTCAAAATGTGCGGCGAGGTAAATCAGAATCGCGGCCATGATGATGCCAATGAGTCTGGTTACGGTTCGGAACCCGAAACCTGTCTCAGCACCGGAGAGGTTATTTTGTCTTGGGTTGGAAGGGTTGTATAGGATCACGATCTCATGGCCAGTTTCAAGTGCGCCGCTACGCCTGTATTCGTCAACGAAGAGTTGACCATTCACGGCGTAGCTGAAACTAACCAAGAAAAAACTGTTGTCTTGAAAGTCTTCTGAAGAGGAATCAAGCAGCCGAGCGTAATGATATGTGCCGGAGATAACGGTTGCGGTAGTCTTCTCCCAAATGTTTGATCGAAGTAACGTCTTGCTGAGATTTTCTGTTGTTCTTCTGCTAAAGCGCTCCGTTACGATGGGTTGACCTGTGTGCTCGGGATTCTTCTCACTCCATGTTCGGCAAAGGATGCATTTGTACTTTGGATACTACCGGGTAGATTCACAGCGCGGGTGGCGTCTTCGATGACGATGGTTTCGAAGCCTAAGTTTTTGCCGTCGATGGCGGAGTAGCGGACGCAGAAGTCATAGGTAAGGCCGCAGAGGAAGAGGCGCGTTAAGTTGCGCTCACGGAGATAGCCGGCTAGACCAGTGGGGGTGGTGTGGTCGTTTTCGAGGAAGGCGGAGTAGCTGTCGATATGCCGGCGGAAGCCTTTGCGGAGGATGAGTTCGGCGTGGGGGATCGAGAGCCCGGGATGGAAGGCTGCGCCTTCGGTGTGTTGCAGGCTGTGTTCGGGCCAGAGGGTTTGGGGGCCGTAGGGGGCTTCGATGATTTCGAATGGTTGCCTGGTATGAGTAGTGGCGAAGGAGATGTGTGCCGTGGGGTGCCAGTCTTGGGTGAGGATGACGTGATCGAATTTTTGGGCCAGGGCGTTGATGACGGGGACTACTGCGTCTCCGTCCGTGACGGGCAGGGCTCCGCCGGGCATGAAGTCGTTTTGGACGTCGATAACGAGGAGAGCGTAGGTGGGTTTAGGAGTCATTGTTTGGAGAAGAATTGAACTAGGGTGAAGAGAATGACAAGGCACACACCGACTGCAGCAAAGAACAATCGCATTTCAGAAGACAGAGATTTGGCCTCTTTGCAGTAATATTGCCCCGGATTTTTGGGCTTGTATTGAATGTCGAATGAATCGCTTTCATTCAGCCAATATACAGAGGTATTGCTATCAACAAAGAGCTTGCCGCTCTGTATTCCAGTTTTATCCGGTTCATAGTTGAAGTAGATATTTTTCGTAAGGCCGCTTCTGCCACCTTCCGAGACAACTTGGATCGAAGTCACTGTAGCAGTTGTTTCGGGCCACTTATCTATGCCCCGCAATTTGTAGATGAGTTCCGTAAGCATATCAGCAGTATGCCATTGGCATTGGTGGTTATATGCAAGAAAGCGAATTTCTTTCTTGCAAGATTATTTCTTGGTGGCCGTAGTGCTTTGGATGGTGCCGATCTTGATGTCGGGCGGTTTGCAGGCATCGTCCATGCAGAAGCCGGTGATCCAGATTTCACCGCTGCCGAACATGGCTCCCTGGTAGTTGACGAAGAGGTCTTCGTATTTCTGATTTTGTATGACGGCTGCGATGTCAGGGGTGATGATGCGGTCGTAGTTTTTGACGAAGGCGTGTGCGTTATTCAGGTAGGTGGGTTTGCCGTGGAGCTTGACTCGAATTGGGTAGTGGACGAGGGTGGCTACGGCGGCGGCATCGTGTTTGGCTACGGCTTGCTGAAGATCGGTGACGAGCTGACGGACTTTGGTGTGATCTCCGAGTAAGGTGTCGATGGACTGGTCTACGTTTTTGGGGTCGGCAGGGTTGTTTTGCGCGAGCGCGTGAGCGAGGAGAACGCATGTCAGGACGATAAGGCTTGTTAGTTGGGTTCGGATTTTCATTTCCGTCTCCACTGAAAACCTAGATTATTCCTCTCAAGGATAGGCTAGAAAGCGTTTGTGTGGGAGGTGCGTAGAGCGTCGAATGCGATCTGTGACTAAGATGCTATGCTGACGGGTTTTCGGGGGATGATGGGATGGCGGAGGGTTTGAAGTTGGACAATGCGCTGGGGTCGAAGGTGGATTTGAAGGCTGCCCGGTTTGCTGCGAACAGGGCAGCGTTAGTGACGCTGCTGGGTGGAATGCGAGAGCAGGAGGCGGTGATTCGCACGGGTGGTGGGGCGAAGGCGGCTGAGGCGCAGCATGCCAAGGGACGGCTGACAGTTCGGGAGCGGTTGAAGCTGCTGCTGGATGAAGGTACGGAACTGATGGAGTTGGGGCTTTGGGCGGCGTATGGGATGTATGAGGAGTATGGTGGGGCTCCGGCGGCGGGGGTGGTGACGGGGCTGGGGAGGGTGGGCGGGCGGCTGTGCATGATCATCGCGAATGATGCGACGGTGAAGGCAGGGGCGTTCTTTCCGATGACGGCGAAGAAGGTGCTGCGGGCGCAGACGATTGCGCTGGAAAATCGGATTCCTACGCTGTATCTGGTGGACTCGGCGGGGGTATTTTTGCCGCTACAGGAGGATGTGTTTCCGGATACGGATGATTTTGGGAGGGTGTTCAGGAATAACGCGGTGATGAGTTCGCTGGGGATTCCGCAGATTACGGCGATCATGGGGATGTGTGTGGCGGGGGGCGCGTATCTGCCGGTGATGACGGATACGGTGCTGATGACGGAGGGGTCGGGGTTGTTTCTGGCGGGGCCTTCGCTGGTGCAGGCGGCGATTGGGCAGAAGACGGGAGCGGAGGAACTGGGTGGGGCTTCGATGCATTCGGAGATCTCGGGGACGGTGGATTTTAAGGAGCCGAATGACCATTTGTGCCTTGCACGGTTACGCTCTCTAGTGGGAAAGATTGGTGAGAGGCCGGGTGCGCCGTTCAGTGTTGTGGCTTATGACGATGTGACGGATGCGCCTAAGTTTGCTGCGGGGGATTTGTATGGGTTGATTGATCCTGATCCAGCTAAGGCGGCTACGAATGTTTATGACATGCGCGAGGTGATTGCGCGGATTGTTGATCGTAGTGAGTTTGATGAGTACAAGGCTGATTTTGGGCGGACGGTTTTGTGTGGGTATGCTCGGATCGGCGGACGGGCTCTGGGGATTGTGGCGAACCAGAAGGTGCATCAGGCGCAGATCGCGCTCGATGGAAGCAAGCGGACGGAGTTCGGTGGGGTGATCTATACGGAGAGTGCGCAGAAGGCGGCGCGGTTCATTATGGATTGCAATCAGAGTCTGGTACCGCTGATTTTTCTGCATGATGTGAATGGGTTCATGGTGGGGAAGGATGCGGAGTGGAGTGGGATTATTCGCGCGGGGGCGAAGATGGTTTCGGCGGTGAGTACGAGTGTGGTGCCGAAGATCACGGTGATCGTGGGAGGGAGTTTTGGTGCGGGACACTATGCGATGTGTGGGAAGGCTTATGATCCTCGGTTTTTATTTGCCTGGCCTACGGCTCGGTATGCAGTGATGAGTGGGGCTTCGGCGGCGAATACGTTAGTCGAGGTGAGGGTGAAACAGTTGGAGCGTGGGGGGAAGACGATCTCGGAGGGAGAACGCAAGGGGATCTATGACGAGATCAAGGCGACGTATGATGCGCAGGCTGATCCGCGGTATGGAGCGGCGAGGCTTTGGATCGATGCGATTATTGATCCAGTGGAGACGAGGAGTGTGTTGATGACTGCGCTGGAGGCGGCTAGTTTGAATCCTGAGGTGGCTAGGTTTAATCCGGGGGTTTTGCAGACGTGAGTAACTGGTTTCGTAAAAATCCGTTCTTAGTCCTGAGTATTTTGATAACTCCAGTTTTACTTTGGATTGGCTTTGTTTCGGCGGGATTCGGACACGGCGATTATGTTGCGGCGCGCGCGATTTTTCCTTTTGCTTGTGTTTTTACAGGAACGTATATCGGAGCGGCTGTGGTTTTCTCGGGTTTGGCAGTTCTGCAATGGCCGGTTTATGGATTCCTGATCGATTGGTCTTCGCATAAGGTTCGAACGGTAGGGGCTATCCTTATTGTTCACGCTGCGATTTGTTTGTGGCTTTTCACGAAAGGTTCCGACAGTTTTCGATGAGTAATTTGGTAAAGATTATCGAGTGTCCGCGGGATGCTTGGCAGGGGCTGCCGGTGCATATGCCAGCGGAGGTGAAGGCGGACTATCTGCGGGTTTTGATTGCGGCTGGGTTCAAGCATATTGACGCGGTGAGCTTTGTTTCAGCGGCGGCAGTTCCGCAAATGGCGGACTCGGAGAAGGTGCTGGAGTACCTGGATGCACCCGAGGGTGTCGAGATTATCGGCATTGTTGTGAATGCCAAGGGGGCGGAGCGGGCGATCAAGACGGGGAGCGTGCGGACGCTGGGGTTTCCGTATTCGATCTCGCCGGGGTTTTTGCAGCGGAACCAGAATCAGACTCCGGAGGAGTCGCTGGAGGCGCTGGAGCAGGTGGGGACGCTGGCGTATAAGGCTGGGTTGGGTGTGGTGGCTTATATCTCGATGGCGTTCGGGAATCCTTATGGAGATGCGTGGAGCATCGATGAGGTGGTGGATGCCTGCGATCTGTTGATTGATTCGGGGGTGCGACAGATCTCGCTGGCGGATACGGTGGGTTTGGCGACGCCGAAGCTGGTGTCGGATGTTGTGTCCGATGTGATGGCGGTGCATGATGGGGTTGAAGTTGGGGTTCATCTGCATGCTCGGTATGACGGCGCGCGAGAGTTGGTGCGGGCGGCGTATAGTGCGGGATGCAGGCGGTTCGATGCGGCGATTGGAGGGCTGGGCGGCTGTCCGTTTGCACAGGATGTGCTGGTTGGCAACCTTGCGACGGAGGTTGTTCTCGAAGAGTTGAAGGCGCTGGGGGCGGAGTTGCCTCCGTTGGGTCCTCTGGACTCATTATTGTCGGCGAGTGCGGAGATTTCGCGGAAGTACGGAGCTAAAGTGCAGTAGGATTCAGCACGGGAGTGAAGGGGCCAAATGAGCTACAAGACGATTCTGGTGACGGAAGAAGATGGGATTAAGACGATCATGCTGAATCGTCCGGACCGCAGAAATGCGATGACGCCGGAGATGCAGGATGAGCTGATCGCGGCGCTGGAGAAGGCTGCGACGGGGAATGCTCGCGTGGTGGTGCTGGCGGGTGCGGGGCAGGCATTCTGCGCGGGGCTGGATATGGTGCACCTGCAGTCCATGGCGAATAAGTCGCAGGCGGACCATGTGGCGGATGCGGAGAGGACGGCACGGCTGTTTCGGATGTTGTATGAGTTGCCGAAGCCGACGATCGCGATGGTGCATGGCGCGGCGATCGCCGGAGGGACGGGATTGGCGGGGATCTGTGACTTTACGTTGGCGGCTCCGGGCGTGAAGTTTGGATTTACCGAGGTGAAGATCGGGTTTGTGCCGGCCCTGGTGTCAGCGTTTTTGACGCTGCAGATTGGGGATAAGCGGGCTCGCGGGCTGCTGCTGACGGGGCGGTTGTTCCAATCAGAGGAGGCATTGGAACTTGGGTTGGTAAATGAGGTGGTTGCGGATGGGCAATTGTCGGCGCGGGTCTATGACCTAGCGAGATGCCTGAAGGGAAACAGCCCGCAGTCGATGGCAGCAACGAAGAAACTACTGGCCGCGCAGAATCAGGTGTGGCTGGATGCGGCGCTTGCACACTCGCTGGCGGCGAACTCGGAGGCGAAGATGATGCACGATTTTCGTGAGGGTGTGACGGCATTTCTGGAGAAGCGGAAGCCGGTTTGGGGGAAGGCTTAACACCGATTTACACCGAAGACACCGATTGTCTGTGGTGTGATGGTCGGATTCGATAGACTGATTTGATGAGTAAAGCTGTTGTTGCGAAGCCCTTTGTGGCTGAGGCGAGGGTACGGGTACGGTATGCCGAGACGGATCAGATGGGCGTCGTGTATCACGCGAACTATCTGGTTTGGTTTGAGGTGGGGCGGGTGGAATATATCCGGCAGTTGGGGTTGGATTACAAGTCCATGGAGCGCGAGGAAGGGTGCGGGATTGCGGTGGCGGATGTGTCGGCGCGGTTCAAGGCTCCGGCACAGTATGACGACGAGTTGGTGATACAGACTCGGCTGCTGGCGGCTCGTGGTGCGGTGGTTCGGTTCGGTTACAGGATTGTCAGGGCGGCGGATGATCTGTTGCTGTGTGAGGGGGAGACTGTGCATATTGTTGTGGGCAAGGATATGAAGCGGCGGACCCTGCCCAAGAAATATGCGGACCGTTTTGCCGAGCATCTCATCAGATAGTCATTCGCCATATCATGGCAGACGAGGACAGATCAATGAGTGCTGGTGCAAAAAAGGTTGCGCTGATTAGCGGCGCGAACAAGGGTATTGGTTTGGAGACGGCGCGGCAGCTTGGGAAGCAGGGAATTACGGTGCTGCTGGGAGCGCGCGATCTGGCTAAGGGTGAGGCTGCCGCTGCGGAGTTGAAGAGCGAGGGCATTGATGCTCGGGCGGTGAAGCTGGATGTGGTGAATCCGGCGGACATTAAGGCGGTTGCGGAGAAGATCGAGAAGGAGTTCGGAAAGCTGGACATCCTGGTGAACAATGCTGGCGTTGCCTTCGATCCGATTGGCGGAAACACTACGAGTACGACTTCGGATGAGAAGCTGCGGAAGACGTTCGATACGAACTTCTTTGCTGTCGTTGCGGTGACGCAGGCGATGCTGCCGTTGCTGAAGAAGAGCGATGCGGGGCGGATTGTGAATGTGTCGAGCATCCTTGGATCGCTGACTTTGCATGCTACTGACGGCTCGCCGATCTATGAGGCGAAGATGTTTGCGTATAACGCTTCGAAGACCGCTTTGAATGCTTTTACAGTTCATCTTGCGCATGAGCTAAAGGGCACGAAGATTAAAGTGAACTCGGCTCATCCGGGTTGGGTGAAGACGGACATGGGCTCAGACGCCGCACCGATGGAGATCGAAGACGGTGCGAAGACTGAGGTGGCGTTGGCTACGTTGGGGGCGGACGGGCCTACGGGTGGATATGTTCACCTGGGGGAGACACTGCCCTGGTAGGCGTTAGATGGTGAGCAGACCGCGAGGCTTTACGTTCTCGCGGATGAAGTTGATGGTGGTTTCAAGCGGCGTTCCCGGCCCGAAGATGGCGGCGACGCCGTTTGCTTTCAAGGCGGGGGCGTCCTCGTCGGGAATGGTGCCGCCCAGGACGAGGAGGATATCGTCGGCTTTTTGTTCGCGGAGCAGCTCGGCGATGCGGGGGACGATGACGTTGTGGGCGCCGGAGAGGATGGAGAGACCGATACAGTCGACGTCTTCCTGGATGGCGGCGTTGACGATCATCTCGGGGGTCTGGCGTAGGCCGGTGTAGATGACCTCCATGCCGGCGTCGCGGAGAGCTCGGGCGATGATTTTGGCGCCGCGGTCGTGGCCGTCGAGACCGGGCTTGGCTACGAGGACGCGGATGGGAGGCTTTGTCATGCGGGTCTGAGTATACGGACTGATTTGTTGCGTGGGTATCCCCCTCCCATACTCTAAGTCCTAAAGTCTTCGAATGATTGGAGTTAAGTCTGGACTTCGGTCCAGTTGCCGGTTTAAATGCGGAGAGCCCAGAGGTTCTGGGCTCATTTGATCTCTATTTCTATTGTAGCTGGATGGAGGTAATTAATCGCCAGCTGGATGTTGTTGTGCGGGAAGGGGTTAGATGCGGTGGGGGCTTGACAGGATTTTTCGACCGGGATCTGTGGTTTGAGATGGCAGAGCGGTTCGGCGTCCGTGGAATGACCGGTTCACGCGATTAGGCCAGATGGGGAACTCAGGCCGGGTATTATCGTCTCACCGATCAGGGGTTAATCCCTAGAGGTCAGTTCAGGAGGCAGAGTGTTCATGATCCGCCGGTGTGACGACCGTGATTTTGAATCGATTTGGGCCATCATCAACGATGGCTCGCAGGCATATAAGGGGATCATTCCCGCGGATCGCTGGACGGAGCCGTACATGTCGTCAGAGAAGCTGCGGCATGAGATCGATGACGGCGTCGTGTTTTGGGGCTACGAGGATGACGGGGAGCTGGCGGGCGTCATGGGGATTCAGCCGGTTCAGGATGTGACCCTTATCCGGCATGCTTATGTTCGGACCAGCAGCCAGAAGCAAGGGATTGGGGCGCGTCTGCTTTCTCATCTGCGAGAGATAGCCGATAGTCCTGTGTTGATCGGAACATGGGCCGATGCGGTTTGGGCGATCCGATTTTATGAGAGATATGGCTTTGAGATTGTTGGTTCCGAGGAGAAGAACCGACTGCTCAAAAGATATTGGACTGTGCCTGAACGTCAGATTGAAACTTCTGTGGTGCTGGCGGATTCGAAGTGGCGGGAGACCCGCCGGTGAAATTAGCAAACGAGTTAACCGAGCATCTTCAGCATGCGAATCAACTCCGGAGTGGGTGTCGCATAAAGGACCACCGGAACCATAGGCAGTGCGGCTGATACTGCCAATGCGATAAGGGTTGGCTTATCGATTGGCACAAGCCGCATTTGTCTTACGACTGTGAAGCTGCTTCCGAGATCAGCTAGGGATGATGCGTCGGGGTTCCCGAGGAGCGTTTCGTCTGCGGGTCTCTCTTCCTGAATCCACTTCTGTTCGAATAACTGGTTGTGGATTGTCACTTGAGCACCGTATTCGAGCAGGCCTTTCCTTTTGATTTTGAGAAGGACAGGCGCGACGACCAGAAGCGGAACTATAAGGAAGATGATCGCGAGGACCCCATAGGCGATCATTGGAAATTTTGCGGAGGAAAGTGAAGCTCCCTGATAAGCAATGGCATTTCCCACTTCAGCAGCAATGACTGCTCCTCCAGCGAAGACGATTGGGCTGAATGCCTTTTGACCCTCCGATAGGAAGCCAAGGCCGCCCGCGAGGTCAGTATGCGTGGCAACGAGAAATAAGCCGATTCTCGAGACGCTCCATAGGAACGAAGCCCAGAGGAACATTCTCCAGAACCACCGCAACAGGAGAAATCGGAAGATCGGAGTACTAACGAACGCGAACCATCGACCAGCCGCACTCACTTCGCCTGATGCCAGGCTATGCCAGTTGGAGGTGCCGGTCATCAGCAATTCGGTTTTGATGAAGGTGATGGAGAGGAATATTGCGACAAAGGCCAACAAGGCTTCAGGCAGAACACGGTCACGCCAACGTATTGTTCTTTTCAACACGGCTTCGAAGGCCGGAAGCGTCTTTTCGTCTACCAACTCAGAGCGGAGAAATTCAAGAACAAGGCTGCGCCATCGCCGATCAATTCTTGATTCGGCCACGATGAGGATCGGGACGGCAATCAAAAATCGTACGTTCACAGCAAGGTCCCGAAGGAAGGGAATTTCCATCTGTCTATTCCATGCCAGGCCTTGCATAAGTGACAGGAGGAGCAGAGGAAGCCATCCGATCACGACAGCGGCTAAGGCTCTCCGGAGGACTAGCTTGCGATCGTCTCCGGCATGTCTAAGGCGAACTAGGAGCCAATGCAGCGGGCCGCCCTTGGTGATCGAGAAATCTTCCGCTATCGAGGACCTTGTCTGAGCCATGACTGGTCACCTGATGTATCCGCACGAGGATACCCTTTTCACCACTATGGCCGCTTTTATCGCTTTTGGATACGCTACATCTCCTTGTCGTTGCCGATGGGCATGCCGGGTGGAGCTTCAATGGGTTTGGCTGGGGTGAATTTGGCCGGGTCGCGCTGGAACTCCTGAATGCGGTCGATGAGGGCGGCACGGTGAATGGCTTCGGCGGTGTCTGTGAGCGGTGGTGCGGTGGTGATCTCTTTGTAGACGTCGTTGATGTGGGAGCGGGTGATGGCGCGCGCCTGGCTGGAGGCGGCGGGGTTCATGGCGAGGGAGAACATGGCTTCCATGGCGCGGGTTTCGACGGCGCGGCCTACCTCGGAGGACATGGTGTGGCCTCCGTCGGTGCGCTCGGCGGTGGTCTTGGAGATGGATTCGAGGACCCCGCGCAGGGAGGGCGCGGCGGGTTCGCGCATGTGGTACTGGACGAGGCGCGAGGCGCGGGCTGGGTCGAGGAGAACGGTGAGCGTCAGGTCGGCGGATGTCTCAGCGGTGGCGATGGGGTCGAAGGTGAGGCCGGTCTGCGTGGGGAAGGACTCGCGAGTGCGGGGGAGGCCCATGGGACGGGGCGGGAGGATGGCGAGCAGTGGCTCGGGGAGGGTGAGGAAGTCGGGGGAGAGGGTCTTGAGGACGGCGGTGATGGCCTTTTTTTGCTCGTCGGGGGAGACGATTTTGGTGATGAGTTGGCCGTCGCCACGGAGGGCGTACGTGTAGTCGAGACCGCCGATCTGTTTGATGGTGGCTTCGGTCTGGTAGCGGTGGAGGAGGTAGAGGGGAACGAGGGTGTCTTCAAGCTGGGCCATGGGGGCGCCGGGCTTGATGGCGTTTTCGCCGAAGCGGGCGAGGGCTGCTTTGCGGATGGTCAGGATACGCTCCAGCTCTGCTGCGGGATCAGCCCCGTTGTCCCAGAGGTGGGCGTGGGGGTGGGCGCTGCCAAGGGGGCGGGCGTCTGCGTCGGAGATGAAGATGAGGCCGCGCTTCTGGCTGGCTTCGAGGATGTTGTTGAGGGCGGTTGTGTCTTCGGTGGGCTTGGCTGACTGGTCGAACTCGCGGTAGCCGTAGTCGATCGAGACTTTGTCCCAGTCGCCGATATTGACGGCGTAGGCGTGGGAGAGGTCGGGGACGCCGTTTGGACCGAGGGCGATGTAGGGATGGGGGTAATCCATGACGGAGGTGCCGTTGGGCAGGGTGGTGCCGAAGGAGCTGGCGGCGAAGTTGTGCGCAAGGCCGAGGGTGTGGCCGGTCTCGTGTGCGGCTAGCTGGCGGATGCGCTGGAGGACCATCTGGAGCATCGGGTCGTTGGCTGGTGTGATGGTCTGACCGGTGACGTAGGGCGAGAGCAAGGCTTCGGCAATGAGGTAGTCCTGGCGGCCGCGCAGGGAGCCTAGGGTGACGTTGCCTTTGATGATCTCGCCGGTGCGCGGGTCGGTGACGCCTTCTCCATAGCTCCAGCCGCGGGTGTAACGGTGGACCCACTGGATGATGTTGTAGCGGACGTCCATGGGGTCGGCGTCGGCGGGGAGGATGTCGACGCGGAAGGTTCCCTTAGCCCAGCCTGCGGCCTGGAAGGCCTGATCCCACCAGCGGGCGCCTTCGAGGAGCGCGGTGCGGATGGGCTCGGGTGCTCCGCGATCGACGTAGTACTGGATGGGGGCGACGGATTCGCAGGCGGTCTTGCAGGAGGGGTCTTTTTTGATGAGGCGGTGGCGGGTGATGAATTGCTGGTTGAGATTCGCGCCTAGGGGGACGGTGTAGTCGCGCCATGAGATGGGGTAGTAGCCGGCGCGGGGATCGAAGCGGCGCGGGGTGAAGCCGGGGCCGGGAAGCTGGATGAAGGACTGGTGCTGGCGGACGGTGAGGGCGTGGGGGTCGGGGGTGACGTTCGTGACGAACTCGCCTTTGGAGGGATCGTCGGTGGTGAAGGTGAGGATGGCCTCGACCTCGGTGTTGCGGGGGAAGGCTCGGGTGGCGTCGAGTGAGATGGTGGAGCGTGAGTCGTCGAGCTTGAAGGTGCCTTGCTTGAGGTGGGTGAGGGTTTCGGCTACACCGTGGGCGTCGCGGACGAAGAAGCTGGTGGCGTCGACGAGGACGGCTCCGCTGGGGTCTTCCGCCTCGACCTTGAAGCCGTAGAGGACAGACTCGGGGAAGGACTGGCGGACAGCGAGCTGCTCGGAGAGGTCTGTGGACGAGGAGCGGAAGGCCTCGTTGGGCTGGACGAGGAGGACTTTGGGGCCGGTGCGCTGAAAGCGGACGATGGTGCCTTCGGAGATCTGGCCGCGGTCGAGGCCGAGGTCGTTGGAGCCGGTGCCGTAGGGGAGGGAGTGGGTGTAGAGGAAGTCCTGGCTGTTGCCGGCGGAGTCGAAGTGGGGGATTTCAAGGTAGAGCTTGCCGGCCTTGGCGTCCCATGTGAGGGGAAGGAGGCCGTCAATGCGCTTCATGCCGGCGGTTTTGCTGGCGATGGTCGGGGTCGGGGACTGGGCTGTGAGAACGGCGGGGAACGAGGTCGCCAGGAGCAGGAGGCCGAGGGCCAGACGTGTGCGCATTCCTCTGTTGTAGCACGGAGAACGCTAGGGTTTGCGCGCGGCCTGCCAGGCTTTGGCGTACTTCCAGCTGGTGTAGCCGGAGTGGTAGAGGTGGAGCAGGAAGCCTTCGCGGCCGTCGAGGATGCCGAGACGGAAGAAGTAGTTCCAGACGAAGGTGGAGAAGGGGATCATGAAGACGTTGTAGGCGAAGGCGACGACGGAACGGCTGGTTTTGCCCTTGGCGACGAGGAGTTTTGCTCCGAGGGTGCTGTAGCGGTCCATGTGCTCGATGTAGCTCTCGAGCGTGGGGTAAGCGTGGTGGATGAGGTCGGAGTGCAGTGTCTCGAGGTTGCCGCTGAAGGCGATGGTCTCGTGGACGGGACGGTCGGTGAAGCGGGCTGGCGGGGCGAAGTTGGCGGAGTGGCGGCGGAAGAGGCGCAGCTTAGGGTCGGGATAGAAGCCGCCGCGGCGGATCCAGCGGTTGAGGAAGAGATTGCGGCGCTTGAGGAGGAAGGCGTCGGCGGAGGGGTTGCGCGGGAGCAGGGCGCGGATCTCGGTCTGGAGTTCGGGGGTGAGCTCTTCGTCGGCGTCGAGCGAGAGGACCCAGGTGCCGCTGCACTTTTCAATGGCAGAGTTCTTCTGTGCGGCGAAGCCCTTCCATGGTTCGGAGATGATGGTGGCGTTGAAGGAGCGGGCGATCTCAAGAGTGCGGTCGGTTGAGCCGGAGTCAAGGACGATGATCTCGTCGGCGAACTGGACGCTCAGGAGGGTGCGGGCGAGGTTAGCCTCTTCGTTGAGCGTGATGATTGCGACGGAGAGCAGTGGCGTGTTCGGCAGCGGTGTTCCCTCTAAGTGTTGGGTAGTGTAGCAGCAAGCCGCGTGTTTGCAAGTGGTTGCATGCTCCTACGAACGTTGTAGGTTTACTACGTCAGGGTGATGGTGGGGTCGTTAAGGTGTTCGCGGAGGAGTCGCTGGATGAGGGTCTTGAGGTCTTCGCCGGTCTTGGCAAGGGCGAATGCGCTGGCATCTTCGGACCAGTTGAGTTTGTAGCTGGTGGCGAGGGCTGAGATCCATATCTGCCGGATAGGCGTGTTAGGCGTGACGACGAACTTGCTGGAGCCGTCCCCGAAGATGATGTTCATGACGCCGTTGTTGTCCTCGAACTCGAAGGCGCCGTCAGCATCGTCTTCGGCGGCGATAAGGGATTGCTTGAGAGATTCGAGGGCATTGTCGGAGTGGCGGCGGAAGGCGGATTCATCGAGCATGTGGCTAGTGTAAGTCAGCAGTTGGAGAGTGCGCGAGAGACCCATTTTTCAGAGCTTCTGTGTTCGGCAGAAAAAACGGCCGCCCGATGAAGAGCGGCCGGCTGAGTTGAGAAAGAGTCTATTGCACGGTAAGCGCAACGACGGTGCTTTGCGTGATTGCGCCGGCAGTTGCGGTGATCGTGACCTGAGATTGACCGGTGGGTGTACCGGGAGTCGTTGGTGTTGTTGGTGCCGTGGGAGTCGTTGGTGTTGTTGGTGTCGTGGGTGCCGTTGGAGCAGGGGTCATTGCGGCGCTCGCGGGTGTCATGGAGTTCGAGCAGCCAGCGATGACCCCCACCGACAGGAGAACGAAGGCTGAGAGACTTAGAAGAAAGAGCTGCTTCTGCTTTTCGGACCGCCGTCGATTGGTGAAAAGCATAAGCGAGCCGAACGGAAGCAACAGGGCTGCGGAGATTGCTGCTGCATGGGATGCCGACATGACAAAAGGTGAGGTCAGCATTGCGCCGCTCTTTGACGTCTGAATGGTGACGGTGCTGAGAGCGCTAGCCATAGGAGAGACTGAGAGTTGGCTGGGCGAGAAGTTGCAGGTTGCGCCCGCAGGCAGGCCGCTGCAGGCGAGAGTGACGGTCCCGCTGAAGTTGTTGGTGGGTGCCACGCTGACGACCATCTGGCTGGAGGATCCGGCTGCAATGGTGGAGACGGAGCTGGAGGAGCTAACTCCGAAGGTCGGCGTGCCGGTTGGGGTTGGGTTGTTGGAGATAACACCGAAAAGCCCGTGAGACTCACTCGAAAGTCCAGCCGTGAAATAGAGAGAGTTGACGTCGCCGTAGTTGGTGGTGCCGAAGGTGATCTCCCAGAGGGAGGGATAGATCACGGATTTGCCGTTGGTGTCGGTAATCTGTCCGAGGTAGGCGAAGGTCTTGGGATCGTAGACGTTGATGATGCCGTCGCCGAAGTTGCCTACAAGCAGGTCGCCGCCGTAGATGCCGAAGGTGGACGGGGCGAGGGCCATTCCCCAGGGAGCGTTAAGATTGCCGCCGGTGATGGCGCGGGCCACGAAGTTGCCGTTGGTGTCGAAGACGCTGACGATGCCATTGCCGGGTCCGGGAACCTGCTGGACAGAACGCGGATTCGCCGAGGCGCTTTGCGGCACGACATAGCCCGTTGGTGACGTCGGAGTCGGTACGGAGGTTGCGGTGACGCTTTGCATCGCGTAGGTAACGAACACCTGCGTGCCGATGGTGTGGACAGCGAAGGGTGCATAGCCTGCGGGAAGGTTGGGGTCGGTGAAGGTTCCGGGGAGTTTGGCAGGTTGATAGTTGCTGTCGAAGACGTCGATGCTGGGGGTGGGGCCGAAGTTGGAGGCGAGAATGAAGGTGCCGTTGGCGTTGCTCATCAGCGCCATGTCGGTGTAGACGGCCCCGGCGGCGCTGTTGTTGACAGTGATCTGGGCGACGCTGTTCGCGGTGCCAAGAGCCGGGTTCCAGGCGGATATTGTGCCGTCGAGCGAGGAGAAGAGAAAGATCGCCTGCGACCCGTCAGGCTGGTTGAAGCCATTGGCGGAGCCGACGAATACCGTGCCGGTGGGTGTGCCGGTTGTGGTGGTGCCGCCAGATGCGGCTGGAACGACGACCTTGAATGGAATAGTGCCGTTCGTCAGCGCAACGTAATCGAAGCCTGTGGCGGCAGTGTTGATCCAGAAATCACTGCCGATGGAGATACCCCAGGGATTGACGAAGTTGGGATCAGTGGTGATGGCTGGCACGGAGCCGTCGGAGATGAGATTGGTAATTTGATAGGTCCCGGCTGCTTGTCCGAAGGCAAGACCCGATGAAGCGGTGAGCGCGAGGCAGAGGGCTAAAAGTCTCTTGCACGTGGCCCTGACGCCGGATGATTCCCTGTGACGATAGTTCTGCATGGTTCCTCACATTTCTCTGTCTGCCGGATGCGCAGAGGTCTCGCCGGACAGGCGATCTTGTCCGGCTTGATTGGAGAGTAGTGAGTATGTGGGAGGGACTTGTCAGCGCCGGGTCACGATGCCGTAAGACGTTTGCACTATTCTGCGGAGACGTAAAACTGCCACCATTGCGATAAAGCCGATGGTGGCAGACGCCTTGAAATCGTTCGTCGGGTTTTCTTACAAACTAGAAGGGAATGTCGTCGTCGGTGATGCCCTGGTCGGCATAGTCGGGCTGACTGGATGGGGTCCGCTGATCGAAGCTGGCGGTGCTGGACTTGGAGTAGCCGCCGCTGCCACCTTCGCTACGGCCACCGGGTGCGCCGCCGAGGAGAGTGAGTTCGTTGACGAGGATCTCAGTCTTGTATTTCTTCTGGCCGGACTCCTTGTCGTCCCAGGAGCGGGTCTGGATCTTGCCTTCGATGTAGAGCTGGGTGCCCTTTTTGACGTAGTCGCGGACGATCTCGGCGGTACGGCTGAAGGCTACGAGATTGTGCCACTCGGTCTTGTCCTGCCAGTTGCCCTGTTGGTCTTTTGCGCGGTCGGCGGTGGCGAGCGAGAAGCTGGCGACGATGGTGCCGCCGGCAGTGGAACGGATTTCGGGGTCTTTGCCTACGTTGCCCAGGAGAAGAACTTTATTGACGCCTTTTGCCATGGAGATACTCCGGTTCGTTGCAGATTATGAAGGTTGAGGATAGCAGAGTAAGGCCTGTGGGGATGCGGGTTCTATTTGGCGGAGGGCACAGGCCACTGCTCAAGGACGCGTTTGATAACCTGATCGGCAAGGTCGCCCGGGACGAGGACGTTTTCCGAGGCTGGCTGGAGGAAGCGAATGATGCCCTCGTGGTCGGTGACGATGAGGAAGGGGAAGTCATTTACAGCGAATCGCGTGAGGGTGTCGTTGGAGACGACAAAGGTTGGAGTGTCGAGGAGGAGCTCAGCCGCGGTTTTAGGTTGAGTCGGAGATGGATCGGTGGAACTGGATGGTGCGGTTGCGGAAGAGAGAAAAGTCTTGGCTTTGGAAGAAGCTGCTGACTTGGCCTTTTCGGGTGCAGGTGCAGGTGCGGGAGTTGGCGGTGGTGTGGCCTGGGCGAGAAGAGCGTAGAAGCGGACATCGAACTGGCCCATCCGGAAGAAGGCTGGCAGGAACTGCGACCCCATGCGAATGCACTGCGCGCACCAATCGGGGAACAGGAGAAGCGCTGCGGCTCCGCCGAGGTTGGTTTCGATGCGGCGATAGGACGGACCAGATGCGTGGAGAAGATAGACGAAGGGAGTGATGCTGGCCGCCTTGGTCCCGAGAAGGGCATATTGGCGGCGTGACTCGGCGATGAGGATGGAGTCGTCGGTTGAAAGATTAGATGGAAGAGCGGCGTCAAGCTCGGAGACGGTCGCGGCAGCGGCTTTGGGGTCGTTGGCAAACTGTTGGAGAGCCGCGAGCGCGATGGCATCGGCGTAGATGGTGTGGAGAGAAAGAAGCTGCTGCGTCTCGGCGGGATTCGGGGTCGTGGCAGAGCGGAGGAGCGAAAGGAGGATGGTCTGCCGCTGCGAGAGAAGGGAGAGTGCATCGGGAGTTTGGACGAGTTGAATGTAGCGGATGGTTCCGTTCGTCACCTGTGAGGTCAGGTCGGTATAGGGAACAGTGCGGAGCATCTCGCGGGCTGCAACGAGGGCGGTCGCAGCATCGTTCAGATGCAGGCTGGAGTCGACCATGTAGGCGTAGGCCTGCGGCAGGCCGGGAAACGCTGCGGCGGGCTTGGCCTCCGGACCTGTTCTGTGCGTAGCGTCGAGATAGAGTCTGGTGGCTTCCTGAACCGATGGCCATTGCTGGCCAAGCGCGCAGAGGCGGGCGTAGGCGATGAGGTCTTCGCCGGTGTACTGGCTGGGTGTGCGGGAAGAACACTGCTCTTTGGCCTGTCGGACAGCGACAGCGAGGGCTGCGGTCTCGGATTCGGACCAATTTTCAATGGATCGTCGCGTGATCTCCAAAGGGCGAGTCGCTTGTTCGTAGGCGGACTGCGGCGAGAGTTGCGGCGGGGCCTGAGGAGTCTGTGCGAAGACGGCAGAACTAAGAAACAGAGTGAACTGGATGACGAGTTGGCGCAAGCGGTCCCTCCGGGTAACGCAAAGAATAGCAGAGCGTTAGCGGCGTCGGTCGGCGAAGAGCTTCATAGCGGCGAGGACCAGGGTCAGGAAGCCGGTGGGGAGGCATCCCAGCGCGAGGACGAGTGCCAACCAGCCGGAGTTGGTGTGTGGCCCCTGGCGGCCTATCCCGCCGAAGATGGTGAAGGCGAGCAGAGCGGCGAGGACTCCGGTGCCGAAGATCCAGAGGCCGGTAGTCAGGAGTTTTTTTGTGTCTGGCTGCATAGGGGCAGAGAACTGGGATTAGGGAACAGGGAACAACTGTGATTGCTGAGTTAGTGGATTGCGGACTGCATCCAGTAGACAATGACTCCGGTGATGGAGACATAGAGCCAGATGGGGAAGGTATAGCGTGCCACTTTTTTGTGGATAGGGAAGCGGCCTGTGAGCGAAAGGAAGAAGGTGATGAGGATCAGTGGGAGCGCCAGCACCGAAAGAATGATGTGGGAGGCCAAGAGCTTCCAGTAAAAAGGCCACCAGGGGCTGAAGCGATTGAAATGGGTCTCGCCATGAAGATTGAAATTGACGAGGTAGGAGACAAGGAAGATCGTCGAGAAGAAGAATGCGGCGAACATCGCCGTGCGGTGCTGTGCGATGCGGCGGGCGCGGATGAAGCGGTATCCGAAGATCAGCGCGATGGTCGAGAGGGCGTTGAGGATTGCGTTGACCAGCGGGAGCGAGCGCAGCTGAGTTCCTGCGACGTCGGTAGGGGCGTGAAAGTAGACGAGCCAGCAGATGAACGCGCTGGCGACGGCGCTGACCGCGATGATGGCGGCAATGATTGCGGGTGGAGTGCGGACCTGGTTGTTCTGCAGGGAGTTGGCTGGGGTCGTACTTGGCATTAGAAGAGGAGGCGTCCTTTCGCGTCGAGCATCATGGCGGCCATGAGGAGTGGAAGATAGATAACGGAGGCTTTGAGTAGGTCGCGGGCGTAGGTGCGGGCGTCGGGAGCCAGCGGTGCACGAACGATGCGGGCGAAGCGGATGGTGTACCAGAGGTATCCGGCGCTTAGGATCGTGGCTGCGACAGCGTAGAAGTTACCGGTAGTGCCGAGCCAGGTGGGCCAGAGGCTGACGGGGATCATCAGGACGGCGTAGAAGAGCGATTGGATGACGGTGGAGCGGGCGGCGTCCTGCGCGTCGGGCTGGGTGGGGGTAAGGCGGATGCCGGCGGCGGCGTAGTCATCGCGGTACATCCAGCCGATGGCCATGAAGTGCGGGAACTGCCAGACGAAGAGGATCGCGAAGAGCGCGACGGCGGGCCACTCGATCACACCGCGGGCGGCAGTCCAGCCGATGAGGGGCGGGAGCGCCCCTGGGAAGGCCCCGATGAAGGTGTTGATGGGGGTGATGCGCTTGAGCGGGGTGTAGATGCCCACGTAGCCGATGGCCGTGAGGAGCGTCAGGGTTCCGGTGAGAAGGTTCGTCGTGTAGGCGAGGTAGAGCGAGCCGAGAAAGATGGCCGCGAATCCGAGCAGAAGGCCGTGCGCAAGAGAGATGCGGCCCGCAGCCATGGGGCGGTTGGAGGTGCGGCGCATGTGCGCGTCAGTGCGGCGCTCGAGGGCTTGATTCAGGGCGCTGGAGCCGCAGGTTACAACGGCGATTCCTGCGAGAGCCTGTATCAAGCCGGCATGGAAGGGACTGATGCCGCTGCGAAGGCTGCCGAGGTAGAAGCCCGCTCCAGCGGTGATGACGACCATGGTGGAGACGCGGAGCTTGAAGAGGGTCGCGTAGTCGGCGAGAAGCGTCGGCGTGGCTTTCGCTTGAGCCAGAACGTGATCGGTTGTCGCGGAGTGAGCCACGTTTCTAGGATATCGCGTTTACGGGGATGAGATGCTGGTGTTGTTCGTATATCGCCGCTGGAGCGCTTTGATGACGCTACTTGCCGATGTGAACTGGAAGCACGGGTTGAAGACAGCCATTGCTGCGGGCATTTGCCTGGCGCTGGTGCGAGTCTTCGGGTTTCAGCAAGGGTATTGGGCATGCGTGGCTACGATTGTGGTCATGCAGTCTGAGACGGCGGCGACCCTGACTGCTTCGCGCGACAGGCTGGTGGGTACGGCGGTGGGTGCTCTGGTGGGATGGTCTGTGGCTACTTTTTGGCAGGGTCATTTGATTGTGTATGCAGCTGCGGTGCTGATCTGCATGGTGGTTCCAGAGGTCATAGGTCTGAAGGGCGCGGGACGGCTCGCTGGAGTGACAGCCACGATTATTTTGCTGGTGCCGAGTACGGCTTCGCACGGGAAGATCGCGCTGGATCGGTTTCTGGAGGTGAGTTTTGGGATTGTGGTGGCGCTGATTGTTTCGCAGACTTCAAAGAAGATGAAGTTCATGGAACCCATGGAAGATAAGAACTAAGCCCGCGATGAGATTAGCGAGTCCAACCCATTTCGGAAGAGCTCCGTAGCGGTTGCGTCTGGCATAGGCTGCTCCTATAAGGATGAGCCCCAGTCCCAAACAAAAAGAAAACCACGGTGAATCAAAGATAGAAAGAAGTTTCACTTTGCTCCTTCTGATTAGTTGTGGCAAAATATGTCGCCATACAAGACGAAGCCGCCTCCAGCGAGAGCTTCGATTGCAGCTATCGTATCGAGAACCGGTGTAAGCGGCTTAGGAATCAGTGCCCAACCCCGCTCATTCCTGCAGTGACGGCGAGACCTTCACCAATCTGAGTATATCTTTTACAAGTATCTGTTGCCGGCACATAAATCGTACCGAGAACTGTAACCGTCTTGTGTAGAGGCCTCTATTTCCGAGCCATCGGCATTGGCTGTGATTGTGATCTGTATCTCAACGGTCGTTTGTTTCTCCGACCACTTGTGCAGCAGCCCTCAATGACGGGATACTTCGGCTGCGAAGGTATGATTCGTTGCGTTAGGGCTTGGGACGGAGTTGGGTCAGCAGAGCTTCGGCAGTCGGTTGGGTGTTGATGAGGTCGGCGGGGGTTAGCCACGCTCGGCGGAGTTGGGTGATGCCGTAGCGTATCTGGTCGAGTTCATCAGTTGAGTGGGCGTCGGTGTTGACGGTGATCTTGCAGCCGTGTTGCTTGGCGAGGCGCAGGTGGAGGTCGTTGAGATCAGCCCGGGCTGGGCTGGCGTTGTGTTCTACGGCTACTCCAAGCTCGGCGGCGCGCTTGAGGATCGTGTCGAGGTGAAGTGCATAAGGGTCGCGCTTGAGGACCTTGCGGCCGGTGGGGTGGCCGAGGATTCTTGTGTGGGGATTTTCGAGCGCGCGCAGGATGCGGTCGGTCATCTGGTCGATGGGCTGGTCGAAGCGGCTGTGGACGCTGGCGACGACGATGTCCATCTGGGCGAGGGTCGAGTCGTCGAGGTCGAGCTGGCCTTCGGCGAGGATGTCGACCTCGATGCCGGGGAGGACCCGGATGCGTCCCTTCATCTCGGCGTCGACCTCACGGATGCGTTTGATGTGAGCGAGGGCGCGCTTGTCGTCCATGCCGTTAGTCATGGCGAGGTTCTTGCTGTGGTCGGTGATGGCGATGTATTTCAGGCCACGGGCAAGGGCGGCTTCGGCCATTTCGCGGATCGTGTTGGCCCCGTCGGTCTCGGTGGTGTGCATATGCAGGTCGCCGTGGATATCGGTGAGAGTGATGAGCTGCGGGAGCGCGTTGGTGGCGGCGGCTTCAAGCTCACCGGAGTTCTCGCGCAGCTCGGGAGGGATGTAGTCGAGGTCGAGCGCACGGTAGATAGCCTCTTCCGTTGCAGCGGCGACGATGGTGTTGTCTTCAAGCCGGGCCAGAGCGTACTCGTTCAGCGTGAGGCCCCGTTTGATGGCTCGCTGGCGCAGAGCTACGTTATGCATCTTCGAGCCGGTGAAGTATTGCAGCGCGGCTCCGTAGCTGGCGCGAGGAAGCAGGCGGACATCGACCTGGAGATTGCTGCGGAGGGTGAAGGAGACCTTGTTCTGACCCTTGGCGAGGAGTTTGTCGATCAGCGGGAGTGCGGCTACGTGATCGACAGCGGCGCTGACCACGTCAGGCTCGCAGGCAGGGCCGGTGACGAGGAGGTCGAGATCTCCGACGGTCTCGCGGCCTCGGCGAAGGGAGCCTGCGGGAGTGATCTCGTCGATGCCGGGAAATTCGCGGATGAGGGCGGAGATGCGTTCGGCCTGTTCGCGGGCCTGATCGATGCGGAAGCGGCTGGAGTTTCGGCGATAGTCCTCGATGCCTTTGATGAGCTTGGTAGTGAACTTCTCGCCCATGCGGGGGAGCTTGTTGAGATGGCCAGCCTTGGCTGCTGCTTCGAGCGCGTCGATGTCGGCAACCTCGAGCGCCGACCATAGCAGCGCCACGGTCTTCGGGCCCATGCCGGGGAGCCGCAGCAATTCAAGCATAGTCGGCCTGTATTTTTGCAGAAGCTCTTCCCGCAGAGGCAGAGTGCCCGTGTTGACGATGGCGACGATATTAGCCGCCATGCCCTTGCCGATCCCCGCAATGGCAAGGAGAGCCTTAGGATCGGCGTCTGGCGCGGTGAGGGTAGCTAGCTGGGTAGTCTGCTGCTCGACGGCCTCGGCGGCGCGGCGATAGGAGCGAACACGGAAGGGGTCGGCGGAGTCGATCTCGAGGAGTGAAGCGGTCTCGTCAAGCAGGCGGGCGATAGAAATGTTGTCCATAAGAGTGCAACAGGCTCGTGGACAGTATGCAACATCAAACGAAAACGGCGCACACGCACATATCAGAGCGCGATGCACCGTTCGTTGAAGTCCGTGTCCCTGGGAAGAAGCGGCAAAACTAAAACTAATGTGCTATGCGAGCTACCTGGTCTGCCTGAGGTCCCTTGGCTCCCTGGATGATGTCGAATTCGACTTCATCGCCTTCTTTGAGGCTCTTGTAGCCTTCGCGCTGTATGGATGTGTAGTGAACGAATACGTCGGCGCCCTCATTGCGACCGAGGAAACCGTACCCTTTTGCATTGTTGAACCACTTCACTGTTCCCTTGTATTGTGCCACGTGCCCAACTCCCTTTGTTCGTTATCGAGGGCGGCCGATCGGAACCGGCACCCCTCAACTCACTGTGACGCAGAAGTTGCGGGTAGGGTTTTCTCGTGGTTGTCTCGACTTTGTAAATCGTCTATCACCAGACGTTCACAATTTACCGGCACGGCGGGCGGCGTCGTAGAGCATAAGGCCGATCAGGGTCTTGCCGTCGTGGATCTTATTCGCCGCGATGAGAGCCATGGCCTCGGATAGCGGGACGCGGAAGACCTCGATCTGTTCGTCGGCCTCGGGCTGCGAGGTTCCTTCGCGGATATCCCGGGCCAAGTAGATCTGCATCCACTCCCCAAGAAAACCTGGGCTGGCGAAGTATTTGGTCAGCAGCATCCAGCGCTTGGCGCGGAAGCCGGTCTCTTCGATCATCTCGCGTTTGGCCGCGCCGAGGGGTGCCTCGTTAGGTTCGACGCGCCCGGCGGGGAGCTCGTATAGGAACTGCCCGGCAGCATGGCGGTACTGGCGCTCCAAGATGATCTCGGGGTCTTTGGGGTTCTTCGATTCGTCCACAGCTAGAATGACGACCGACCCGTTGTGGCGGATCACGTCCCGCACATTGGTCACCCCGGTTGGCTCAATCACCGTGTCGGTAAAGACGGAGAAGACCTTACCCTTGTAGGAGAGCTTCGAAGACACCAGAACGGCTTTTTTCGAGGATTTCTTTGGCTTGGAAGGGAGTTTGGCGGCTGTAACGGGGGTGGGTGCACTCAATTTCTTTGCTTTCTTTGACGTGGCGGCCATACGGCTACGGTATCATCCTGCATCGGGAGATGTGTGGGCGGCATCCAACGGGATGCACGGAAAATTTTGGATTGGTGTCCGCGGGTTCGGGTAACGGGGCTGCGGTCTGTAAGGATGATTGAGGACGAAGGCCCGCGATGAGCGTTGAATGTTACCCGATAACGGTGTTGCCGCATGTGTCGCAGATCTACCGCGACTTCCTGACCATGGGCGAGAAACCCGCCGATGCGGCGATTCGCTGTTGGTACGGATCGGAGCCGTTTGCTGGCAAATGGATTGGCGCAGCGGCTGCAGGAGCCGACGCGAATCGGTTGGCCGATGAGTTAACGCGGCAGAACGAGAGCTTCGGCGCAGGTGCGGCGGCGATGGCCAACATTGAGAAGCTACGCGGCGGGGCAAGAGCTGTGGTCACAGGCCAGCAGGTAGCGCTCTTTGGGGGGCCACTGTATACGCTGCTCAAGGCCGCTTCTGCGATTGCCCGGGCCAAAGAGGCGACGCGCGCGACCGGCGTCGAGCATGTGCCCGTCTTCTGGCTCGCAACCGAGGATCATGACCTGGCCGAGGTAGATCAGGTATCGCTATTGACCAAGACCGCCGTCGAGACGCTGCACGCCGGAGTGCGCGTTCCTCATGCCGTGCCAGTAGGCGGCGTCGCTCCGGGGCCGGAGATCGATCCGGTACTCGAGCGTGCAAGCGAGCTTCTGGGCTACGCTCCCGTGACGGACTGGCTGCGCGAGTGTTACCAGTCTCACGACGGGCATAAGCCGACGCTGGCGAACGCGTTCGCGCGGCTCATGGCGAAGATCTTTGCCGAGCAGGGGTTGATCATCATCGATGCGGCATCGCGGGAGTGTCACTTTCTGGGCGCCGCCACGTTACGCTCCGCAATCGAGCACGCCGATGAGTTGCAACAGGCCCTGATTGCTCGCAGTGACGCGCTGGTCCGCGAGGGCTACCACGCACAGGTTATGGTCGCGGAAGGCGCATCCCTCCTCTTCCTCGTAGACGAGGAGACCGGCGAACGTGTCGCTTTGCGCAGGCCAGCCGAAGGCCAGTGGCGCGCGGACGGTCACATCTACAGTTCCGAAGACCTGCTTGCCATCCTCGAAAAGACGCCTGAGCGGTTGAGCCCCAACGCCTTGTTGCGACCGGTCTTTCAAGACACGCTTCTTCCGACGGCTGCTTACGTTGGCGGTCCGGCTGAGGTCGCTTACTTCGCGCAAAGCGCCGTCATCTACGACAAGATTTTGGGGCGCATCACCCCGGTATTGCCCCGTCTCAGCGCCACGCTCATCGAACCAGCCATCGCCACCATCATGGACAAGGACGAGGTGCAACTCCCCGACGCTATGACGACAGCTGACGAGCTTGCACAGCATCTGGGCGCGCGGGCGATGCCCATTCCGCTCAAGAGAAAGCTGGCCGCAGTCGGCAACGCTCTCGATACCGAACTCGGGGCCCTTACCGAGTACCTAAGCGGCATCGACCAAAGCCTCGGAACCTCGGCCGAAAGCTCAGGATCGAAGATGCTCTACCAGATGAACCGTCTGCGGCGCATGGCGGCGACCTACGAACTCCAAAAGGAGTCCAGCCTGCGCAAGCACGCCGAGGCAATCACGCTGAACATCTATCCCGACGGCCATCCGCAGGAGCGTGTCTTGGCAGGTGTGTGGTTTCTGGCGCGATATGGCGAGGGCCTCGTGGAGCGCCTGGTGGGCGTGGCAGGAAACCAGTGTCCGGGCCATGTGGTTGTGCGACTCTGAGCCTAACGTGGTGATATTCTTACCTAAGAAAGTACGCTGCCGTGGACTTTAAGGGGCTGCGAAAAAGTCTTTGTTTTGAAAGGGCTGGCTTCAGCCGCACCGTAAAGGCAGAAAAATCAATGGGACTTTAGTCCCGGAAGAAATCTTGCTGCGAAAGAGTCTGTGTTTTGAAAGGGCGTGGCTTCAGCCACGCCGTAAAGGCAAAAAAATCAATGGGACTTTAGTCTCGGAGGGAATCTTGCCAGGACACTTTTTCAGCATCTCTTTAAGCGAACAGCCTCAGCAGGGTAGGAATTTCCTAGTGAACCGCGCCACTCCAAATCGACGACCTCGTTGGATTTTGATCTCGGTTCTTCTGTTCCTGGGAATCTTTCCCTGTAGTGTGGTCTGTAGACGCTCCAAAGGTGCCCACATTCCACTACGGGCGGCCAGCAGGGCAATAGGGGCTCACGGCAGCCTTTCCGCGGCAAATCGAGACGAGCGTCCTGCACCGTCACCCATCCTGAGTTTCATCCTTTTTACTCTGCTTGCTAACCCGTTTTCTTTCAGGCTCGTCAGAGTGTGGCGTCTGTATCCGGCGATACGGCGCATTGTATGCCCAAGTCTCTGGTCGCCGCAGCTTCTGTTTCGTCCTCCGCCAGTCTCCAGCCTCGCTTAGCGCCTCTCGGCGTTCTCTTTGTCGCGCACTCTGCGTGACGAGGCTTCATCTCTAAGCATGAACGGCACCGTATCAAGGAGACTTATATGCTCACCCAGGTTGAAACCCATAGGGTCTGTCCTTCATCTTCTCCCCCGTCTTCTTTTCGGGGCGAAGAGGAAGACCTCACCCTGCAACTGCGTCGAAACGAACTGACAGAGCTTGTGGTCGCGGAAAAGAACCATTTCCTGAGAATTGCATCCTCGATTCTGCGAGACCGAGCCGAGGCAGAAGATGTAGTCCATACCGCCTTTTGTGCTGCATGGATGGCGATGGGGAGGTTTCGCGGAGACTCTTCCATCAAGACATGGTTCACAAGAATTGTTGCGAACCGTGCCATTCTGGCTTTGAGAAAGCTGAGAAGAAAGACAACCGTCTTTCTCGAAGACAGCCCTGAGTATCTCCACAGCTTCGAGCAAAGCTTCAGCTCTGCGGTGGAGGACCCGGAGAAGATAGCTGTACGCAGCGAAGAGCTGTCGCTCATACGCAAGCACATGGAGAATCTGCCCGCGGAGCCTCGCATCATGATTAGGCTTCACTTTTTCAATGATTGCTCCTTCCAGCAGATCGCAGAGCTGAGAGGCAAATCCAGCCTTTCCGTAAAGGCTCACCTCCACCGTGGTAAGGCGATGCTGCGGAAGAGCATATGCAAAGGGCGTGGCCGAACGATCTTGGCTGCAGGCTGAGAAAGAGCGTCATCGCCATCTACTTCCGGGTCTCAGCAGAGACCCGGAAGTAGATGGAAGAGGTCCATCGGATGCTGAAAGAGCCCTCGTTTTGGAAGGGCGCGGCTTCAGCAGCACCGTAAGATCGGAAGAAATCAACGGGACTTTAGCGAAGCTCTGAAAGTCGCTGTTTTGAAGGGGCGCGGCTCCAGCCACGCCATAAGATCGGAAGAAATCAACGGAACTCTAGCGAAGCTCTGATTAAGTCGCTGTTTGAAGGGGCGCGGCTCCAGCCACGCCATAAGATCGGAAGAAATCAACGGACTTTAGCGAAGCTCGAAAGTCGCTGTTTTGAAGGGGCGTGGCTTCAGCCACGCCATAAAGTGTAGATAAATCAATTGGGCTTTAGCCCCTGAGGGAATGTCTCCGCGCGAGCGCCCTCTTCCGAAGGTTCGGCACGCGCCTTACAATGGTTGCTGAGGGAATCGTTATGGGCCTGAGTGACCAGCCGTTTGAAGTAATGTGTCCAGACTGCGGAGCGATCCTGAAGATCGATCCTGTCACGAGGGCGATCATCGCCCACAAGTCTGCCCCGAAGAAGAAGATGTTCGAAGACTTCGGCGAAGCGGCGAAGGCCCTGCGCGAGAGCGATGCCCGCCGCGACTCCATCTTCGCCCAGAGCGTCGAGGCCCAGAAGAACAAGGACGACGTGCTGGCCAAAAAGTTCGCCGAGGCGGTCAAGAAGGCTAAGGAAACTCCGCTTGGAGAGCGTCCGTTGCGAGACTTCGATCTCGATTAAGCGGGCCGACAAATAAAGTTGAGAAAAGTGGCATATTTTTAGCTTTCGTGAAGCGACCGTCAACTCTCCAGCTTTGCCACACTTTTCTCCACGAACTGACCAGCAAAACACCACATCTACCACCCTTTTTCCTGGAAACCCCCCGAAAAAACACCACTCGGACCATCCAAAAAAATCGGCACAAAAACATCACGGTAAACTGAAGAGATGCCACCAATCTTAAATGCGCAGGCGTTGACCAAGGCCTTTGGCGCCACTGCTCTCTTCCGCGATATATCCTTCACCGTCTCCGACGGCGACCGCATCGGCCTGATCGGGCCGAACGGAGCAGGCAAAAGTACCCTCCTGAAAGTCCTTGCAGCAGAAGAAGATGCCGATGCAGGTGACGTCGCGATTCGCAAGCGCGCCCGCATCGCCTACGTGAAGCAGGAGTCGGAGTTTGCTCCGAGGCCTGACCGTTCGCGACGTCCTCGAAGCTGCGCTAAAACAGGGCGGCATCGCCGAAGCCGAGCGCGAAGGCAGACTGCGCGAAACCGGCGGCCGAGTAGGATTCCCCACGCTCGAAGCCGAAGCCGCAAAGCTCAGCGGAGGTTGGCGAAAGAGGCTGGCAATCGCAGAAGCCGTAGTAACGCACCCTGACGTTCTTCTGCTCGACGAGCCGACGAATCATCTGGATTTAGCCGGAATCGTCTGGCTCGAGGAGCTGCTGAATGAAGGTAATTTTGCTTGTGTTCTGGTCAGCCATGATCGTTATTTTCTTGAGAATGTTGCGACAGAAATAGTAGAGCTGAACCGCGTCTACGCCGATGGCCTGCTGCGAGTGAAGGGAACCTACTCGAAGTTCATCGAAGGCAAACAGGCTTATCTCGAGGCGCAATCGAAGCTGCAGGAATCGCTGAAAAACCGCGTCAAAACCGAAGTCGAGTGGCTGCGCCGCGGACCCAAAGCACGAGCGACAAAAGCAAAGGCACGCATCGATAACGCCCACGAACTGATCGGCCAATTAAAAGACGTAAACGCCCGCGTACAGACATCGACCGCAGGGATCGACTTCTCGGCGACCGAGCGACAGACAAAGCGCCTGGTGGAGTTGGAAGATGTAAGCATCACGCTCGGCGACCGAAAGATCGTTGAAGGGTTGAATTTCCTCATTGCCAACGGCATGCGCGTCGGTCTGGTTGGGCCGAACGGCAGCGGAAAGACGACGCTCCTTCGCCTGCTGACCGGTGAATTGGAGGCTTCGGCGGGTGTGGTGAAGAAGGCAGCTTCGCTAAAGATCGTTTACTTCAGCCAGACACGCGAACTCGAAGAAGGCGTGACGCTGCGACGAGCGCTTGCTCCTGATTCGGACTCGGTGGTCTATCAGGGTCGCGTGATTCACGTAGCAAGCTACGCCACAAAATTCCTCTTCACAAGCGAGCAGTTAAATCAACCAGTCGAGCGGCTGAGTGGTGGAGAACGCGCCCGCGTACTGATCGCGAAGTTGATGCTGGAGCCCGCGGATCTGCTGCTACTCGACGAGCCAACAAACGACCTCGATATCGCCACGCTGGAGATTCTCGAAGAGAGCCTGCTCGAATACACAGGCGCTCTGGTGCTGGTGACTCACGATCGCTACATGCTCGACCGCGTATCGACCATCGTCCTAGGACTCGACGGAAAGGGTGGCGCCGAGACCTTCGCGGACTACTCGCAGTGGGAGCAGTGGCGAGGGGTGGCCGTGGAGGAGCCGATTGCTCCGGGAACTACAGGGAAGGCAGTTGCTTCGGTGACGTCGCCCTCTGCGCCAGCGGGGAAGAAGAAGCTCTCGTACCTTGAGGCTCGGGAGTACGCGGGAATCGAGGCTGCGGTGGAAGCTGCTGAAGATAAGCTTCAGGCGGCGAGGGCTAAGGTTGAAGATCGGGGCGTGGCGACGGATGCGGCGAAGTTGACGGCGGCGCTGGCCGAGATGGAGGCGGCGCAGGAAGAGGCTGATCGACTCTATGCGCGGTGGGCGGAGTTGACGGAGAAGGCTGGGTAGCTACTGCTTTACGACTGAGCCGTTCTTCATGACGAAGGTGACCTTGCGCAGGGTTGAGATGTCGTCCAGAGGATTGCCCTGGACTGCGATGATGTCTGCGTAATAGCTGGGTTTCAGTTCGCCGATCTGTCTGCCCCAGCCGAGTAGCTTCGCTCCGTTGAGGAGGTCGGCGCGAAGAACGTCGGCGGGCTTCATTCCATACTCGACCATCAGCTCCATCTCGCGGGCTTGTGTGCCATGCGGGAAGGGGCCTACGTCACTGCCTACGGCGAAAGGAACTCCTGCGGCCATCTGCTTTTTGAACTCGGCGGCGTGAAAGGCCTGCTCGGCGTCGGAGATGGGCTGCGCGTTCGGGCGTGGCGGCGTGGTCGGCGAAGTATTCAGCGATGGCGAAGGTTGGGACGGCGTAGATCTCCTTGTCGTGCATGGCCTTCATCGTAGCGTCGCTTAGCTGGTAAGCGTGGTCGACTGAGGCTACACCCGCTGCTACGGCGTAGCCTGTGCCGGGCTCTCCGGTGGCGTGGACGGCGACTCCTCGTCCGGAGGTGCGGTCTCCGCCTGTGCGTGCGGCCTCGGCTACGGCGGCGGCTAGTTCGGCTTCGGAGTATTGGTAAGGCGTTTGGAAGACTCCATCATGGAGGGAGTCTGGTCCGGTTTCGTAGATCTTGGTGAAGTCGGCTCCGTCCTTTCGCTGCTGGCGGATGACTTCGACTATTTGCTGAGCCGAGTTTGCGTAATCGGCGTTGGAGAGGACCTTCTGCGCGGGGTTGAAGTTGTTTGCATCTTCATGGCCGCCCAGGATGTCGACGGCGTTGCAGCTCATTCGCATGCGAGGGCCGAGGATCAGGCCGGAGTTGATGGCGTTGCGTACAGCTACGTCGGCGCAGCCTGCGCCTTCGGTGCCCATGTCGCGCTCTGCAGTGAATCCTGCGAGGAGATCGAGGCGCGCGGCGTCGGCGGCGATCAGGGTGCGTTGCGGGACGCTCTCTTCGACTGTTTGCAGATCTTCGGCTCCTGGGTGGAGGAAGAGGTGCACGTGCGCGTCGATCAAGCCGGGCATCAGGGTTGTGTCGCCCAGGTCGATGACCTTAGCGCCGGCTGGGTGCGCTACGCTCGCGCCTGCGGCGGTGATGCGTTCGCCTTCGACGAGAACTTCGCCGGGTGTGATGATCTTTCCAGCGGAGACGTCGAGCATCCGCGCAGCGTGGAGCACGATGGCTGGTTTTGCCACGGCGGGAGGAGCTTGGGCAAGAGAGGCTACCGTCGCAGACACGAGAGCGAGAGCACCGACAAGAGTCTTCATGGTGCTAGAAGCATACCGCGAAGCTGTCAGTTTTTTAGAAGCCCATGGAATCGTCCGCGGAGGGGCCGTAGAGCGGCGGAACCGGGACGTCGTTGAGGCGGAGGTAGACGCCTAGCTGGGCGCGGTGATGGATGAGGTGGTTGAAGAACATGGTGCGGTAGAGGATGGAACGCGGGGCGTCGGCTATGGTCTTGTCGCCCCAGGACATCTTCCAGTGCTTCTTGAGGTCTTCGTCGGTGGCGGAGGCGAGATGTTTGCGGGCCTCCGCAGCGAGGGTGTCGAAGTCGGCGAGAAGTTTTTCGCGCGACTCGAAGACCATCGATGGCCACTTTTCAGTCGCGAGGTCAAGGACGTCGGTGGAGAGGATGGTGATGCCGAACCTCGGGTAGCGTAGCGACATGGACGGCGAGGCGGCCCATGGGCATGGACTTCTCGTGACACTTGAAGTCGGGGTTGGCTTCGGGGATTCGTTCGAGCGTGGTGCGTGTGCCCTTCATCTCGTTATCGAAGTCCTGGAGGAGGATTTCGGAGATCGTCATTGCTTCGTTTCCTTTCTGGCACCGAGCGAATTTTAGAAATCGGATTGCACCGATTGCGTAAGCGATCATGTTCACTACGACTGCGACGGGTGGCGCAATGCGTGTTGCCCACTGCGGAGCACCTGCGTGTCCACCGGGAACTAAAAGAAATGCAATTGCCCCCGGTAGAGTCAAGCATTAAGTAAACCGGATGGATTTTCTGTCCGAAAGTTCATGGCAGCCATGAACGCGCCGATAGCTGACGTGATAATAGTGGCGACCAATGCGCGACGTGACAGTTTATTGTATATTACGCGCCTAAGGCCGGTGGCGTTGTAGCCGCAGTCTACGAAGGTGATTTCGCCGGTGATGCCGCTAGCGAGGTCGCTGGAGAGGAAGATGGCGGTGTTGCCGACTTCGAGCTGGTCTACGTTGCGGTGGAGTGGGGCGCGCTGCTCGACCGCGGTGAGGATGCTGGTGAAGTCGCTGATGCCACGGGCGGCCAGGGTTTTGATGGGGCCGGCGGAGATGGCGTTCACGCGGATCTTCTTAGGGCCGAGGTCGGCGGCGAGGTAGCGGACGATGGACTCAAGTGCGGCCTTGGCGGGGCCCATGATGTTGTAGTTGGGGAAGACCTTGTCGGAGCCGTAGTAGGTGAGGGTGAGGATGGAGCCGCCGTCGGTCATCAGGGGTTCGGCGGCGCGTGCGATGGCGATGAGCGAGTAGGCGCTGATGTCGAAGGCGATGCGGAAGTCTTCGCGGGCGGTCTGGAGGACCGTGTTCTTGATGTTGGGAGCGAAGCCGATGGAGTGGACGATGATGTCGAGTTTGCCGTAGGTGGCTTTGAGCTGCTCGAAGACGGCGTCGATGTCGGCGTCGATGGAGACGTCGCAGCGGAAGGTTTTGGTGCCGGGAAGCTCGGAGGCAAGTTCATCGGCGTCGCGCTGGAGGCGCTCGTTCTGGTAGCAGATGGCGAGGGTGGCGCCGGCTTCGGATAGCTTCTGGGCGATGCCCCAGGCGATGCTGCGCTTGTTGGCGAGGCCGAAGACGACGGCTACTTTGCCTTTTAGATCGATCATGGTTCGGTTTGGCTCCTGTAGGTTTCCGTTGGTAAGGATAGCAGCGTGAGGGCTGGTGGAGTTGGTACCCCTCCCCCCGGGGGTATTTTTTGGTCTAAAGTCTTCGAAAGATTTGGGTTAGGTCTGGACTTGGGTATGGATGGAGTCCGGACTTGGTTTGGGTTTCACGTTAACGGGAAAGCCCCGGCTTGTGACCGGGGCCTTTCGGAATACCTACTATTCAGTATAGCTGGTTGGATGGAATTGCTATGCAACGTAATCGCCTTGATTGGCGCGGGTAGAGAAGCGGGTTTCTCCGCTGCGCTGCTCACAAAGGCGTGAGCAGCTCCGGTCGAGATGACAGATTTGAGGCGGGCGAAGACGGTTAGGGTTGGGTTAGCCAGTCGTATTGGTCTTCGGTGAGTGGGACTACGGAGAGGCGGAACTGGCGGAAGAGGATGGAGCCTTTGAAGACGGAGGCTTCGCGGATTTCTGCGAGGGGCTTTTCGCGCTTGAGTGGCTTGACGGGGGCGATGCGAACGTTGGGGTTTTTGGGGTCGGTGGCGTCTACGGAGACTACCTTGGCTAGGCCTACGGCGGCTTTGCCAATGTTGGAGTGGTAGATGACTAGTTTGTCGCCTTTTTTCATGTTGCGGAGGGTCATGAGGGCCTGGGGGTTGGAGATGCCGTCCCAGGTGGTCTCGCCGTCGCGGACCAGGTCGTCGAAGGAGTATTTAGTGGGTTCGGTCTTTAGAAGGTAGGGCATGTTAAGTCCAGGGAATAGGGATCAGGGAACAGGGAACAGTTTAGCTTTAACCGCCGAGATCGATGAGGTGGACTTCGCTGAGTGGCTGGCCCAGGAAGTTTGAACCCAGGCGTTGGAATTTTTCGATGGAGTCGGTGGCGTAAAAATCGCAGGTTGGAGTGGTGGTGATTGGTGGTTCGTTGGTGGTAATTGGTGGTGTGTTGGTGGTGTTTGTGTGGATGTGGGCGGCTACGGTTTGGGCAGTGGCCTGTGCCGAGTCGATGATGTGCATGGGGTGGTGGAGGTTGCGGAGGGTGGTGTCGATGAGCGGCTTGAGGAGGGGGTAGTGGGTGCAGCCGAGGAGCAGTGTGGTGGCGTCGGGGGCTTCGGCCAGAGCCTCGAGGAGGTAGATGCGGAGGACTTCGAGGGTGACGGCGGCGTTGAGGGGGTTGTCGATCCAGCCTTCTTCGACCAGAGGGACTAAGAGGGGGCAGGCCTTCTCGGTGGCTTTGAGGCCGAGGGCGGTGAGGGCATGGGTGTAGGCGCGGGATTGTGTGGTGGCGGTGGTGGCCAGGACGAGGACATGGGGCTGGGTTCGGTTCCTCGGCCGAGAAGCGGGTTTCTCCGCTCCGCTGCTCGCGATAAGGCTGCGAGCAGCTCTGGTCGAAATGACGGTGTTTTTGTCGGGGATATGGAGCGAGCGCGAATCGGTGGCTTGCTGGAGGGCGGCTTCGGCTCCGGGTTGGATTACACCGATGACGGGGATGGGGAGGTTGGATTTGATGTCGTCGAGGGCGAGGGCGGTGGCGGTGTTGCAGGCGATGACGAGGAGGTCGGCGCCCTGGTCGGCGAGGAAGCGGGCGCTGGAGATGGCGTAGCGGGAGATGGTCTCGCGTGACTTGGAGCCGTAGGGAAGACGGGCGGTGTCGCCGAGGTAGATGTAGTGGGCTGCGGGAACGAGTGGGAGCAGGGCGCGGAGGACGGTGAGACCGCCGAAGCCGGAGTCGAAGACGCCTATGGTGGGATTGGGCATGGTTCTTAGTTGTCAGATCTCAGTTTGTCAGATCTTAGTTGTCAGTAGTTAGGTATCAGGTATCAGGTATTGGGTATCGGGTTGGTTGGTCTTATTGTTATGGCTGGGTGGCTTCTTCGGTGGGTTGGACGGGTTTGGTGGTGGTGTCAGTAGCAGGGTAGGAGGCGTGGAGGTCGGCGTGGCCGGCGAGGGTGTCGCGGGGTTGGCCGTCGACCAGGAAGCGGATCTGGGTGATCTCGGGGAGGGCGGCGTGGAGGGTTCCGACGATGGACTGGATGGTAAGGCTTTCGGTCAGGATGCCGGAGGGATGGTTGTCGACGAATGCGCTATGGAGGTTGATGACGGCTAACTGGCCGGGGGTGGCGGGATCAGGGTTGGTGAGGAGGAAGACGTCGTCGATGGCCTGGCCGGGTTGGAGGGGGTGAGTGGAGTTGGGTTGGGAGTATTGGGCGAGGAGGTGTTCGAGGAGGGTGCGGGCGCGGAGGGTCGGGTCCTGTGGGAGTGCGACCTGGTCGCGGGTGGAGGTGATGGTGCCGTCGGCATCGTTGGCCAGGTAGAGGGCGACTTCTTCGGTGCTGGCGGTGGTGGGGGCGGCGATGGGGGTGGCGTCGTTGAGGGCGGTGAGACGCTTGTGGGCCTGCTGGCAGCCGTGGAGGAGAAAGGCCGCCATGAGGGCGATGCCGCCGATGAGGCTCCAGAAGAGGATGCGCTGGTAGCGGGGGATCATCGGGGGGCTCCGGTGGTGGCTGAAGGGGGTGGGGCGTTGCGGGTTCGCCAGGTGGTGAGGGCTGTGGCGATGGCCTGGGCTGCCTGTTGCTGGTAGGTGGGGTCGCTAACGGCGGTGGAGGCTGAGCCGTTGGGGTTGGGGGCTAGCTCGATGGCTACGGCGGGGCAGGTGAGGTTGTCGAGGGGACGGACGAAGGCTCGGGTAAGGAGGACGGGGAGCTTGGCGTCGACGAAGGCCAGGCCGATCTGGTTGGCGACGCGGAGGCTTTGCGGGAGGGTGTAGGTCTGGGCGGTGTCCCAGGGGAGGATGCGGGGAGTCGCTGTGGGGTTGGAGGCGGGAGTGAGGGCGGAGGTGATGATGTGGACTCCGGTGCCGGTGGAGGTGGCGTGGAGAACGAGGCAGACGGCAGGGCGGGCGTGGTTGGCGATCTCGGCGCGCTGGTAGGTGGTGAGGTCGGTGTCGGTCTCGTGGGAGGTGATGACGGTAAAGCCTGCGGCGGTGAGGAGGGTCTTGATGCGGGAGGCCAGGGCCAGGGTGATGTCTTTTTCGAGGAGGTTGTTGGGGAGGCTGGCTCCGGTGTCGGCGCCTCCGTGGGCGGGGTCGAGGAAGATGAGGTTGCGGTAGAGGGCGGGGGCGGGCTTGGGGAGTTGGGTTACGTAGAAGGATTGGTCTCTTTGGGTTGAGGGGAGCGGGGGTGCCTGGGGTGTTGGAGTCTGGGCGTGCGACGTTATCGCGATTAGGGCGAGGAGGGAGAGGGTCGCGGCCTTGAGGATTGGGTTGCGGCTTCGGGTCACGGTGTCGGGGAGGTGCGATTTGATTGTAACGATGTGGTGGGGGAAGTCCAATTGCCTGGGATGGTAATGGGATTGCCGTTTCTACGACAAAGCAGATCCCCTTCGGGGATGACAAGCAAGAAAGGCAAAGACAAGGTCAAAAGCAAGAGAGGCAAAGACAAGGTCAACAGCGAAACAAGGGGAGCCGTCCTTTAGAGGGCGGCTTCCTGTGGAGTTAGTCGAGGGCGTAAATGGCGAGGCCGCTTAGGAGTTTTGGGTAGAAGTCGGTGGATTTTTGGGGCATGACATCGCCGGAGAGGGAGACGTCTTTGAGCTGGTCGAGGGTGATGGGTTTGATGAGGAAGGCTATGTCGGCTTCGCCGCTGGAGACCAGGCCGATGGCTTCGTCGGCTTCGCGGATGTAGCGGACGTTGCCGAGGCGTGTAATGGTTTCCTGATCGAGGCCGAGGAGCTTGTCGAGGATGATGCGGTGGAGCTGGACGACGTCGAGCTGGCGCTGGCGCGCGGGGAGGTCGGAGAGTGCGGCAGCGATTACGTCGGGTTTGGGGGTCAGGAGGTAGTTGCCGTTGCCGGTGGCGGCCAGGAAGGCTGCGCCCTTGGTGTCATTGAGGGCGTTGATGTCGGGGGTGTCGAGTTCCTTGATATCGAAGTAGGCGCTGGCCTTGATGATGAAGTCGGGCGAACTGAAGCCTTCGAGGCCGTGGACGACACGGTGGGTGGGGAGGATGGTGATGCCGGGGGCGTCCATGTTGACGAAGGTCATCATCATGGCGGCTTCGGGGAAGGCCGGGGTGGGGAGATGGCCGGTGGGTAGCTGATGGTCGGGGTCGATGGGGTGGTTGAGGGGGAGCTTGAGCTGGGCGCTGCGTTCCTTGGCGTAGGCGACGGAGGTTTCGTAGCGGTGGTGGCCGTCGGCGATGATGAGCTTCTTGTCGGCCATGGCGGTGACGATGAGGTTGATGAGATGGGGATCGGTGAGCTTCCAGACGCGGTGGACGACGCCGTACTCGTCGGTTATGGAGAGGTCGGCTGGGTTGTCGTCGAAGCCGTTGGGGCTTTTGGCACCGAAGATGAGCTTTTCAGCGGTGAAGGCGGGGTCGGAGTAGAGCATGTAGATCTGCTCGCAGTAGGCGCGGGTGGCCTTGAAGAGGCTCATGCGATCGGATTTGTGCTTGGGGAAGGTCTGCTCGTGGCGGTAGACGACCTTGTCGGCGTAGTCGTAGAGGTGGCCGAGGGCGATGAAACCGCGGCGCTCGCGAACCTCGGGGGTGTCGGGGTCGGTGTAGGGCACGATGTAAGTCTGGGAGTAGCCGTAGAGGGCGGGCTCTGACTCTTCGGCGAGGATGTGGTCTTTGCGCCAGGTGCGGAGGGTGTCGGCGGCGCGGGTGTAAACGTTCTCTTGCTCGTTGTCAGTGGGGAAGTGTTTGCCGAGGATGACGCGAATGAGGTTGTAGGGGCTGGCCTCGTAGTAGCGCTCCTGCATGGCGGGAGTGATCTTGTCGTAGGGCTGGGTGACGACGTCTTCCATGTTGACGCGGGCGGGGTCGTAACGGAGGGCGCGGAAGGGGTAGACGCGAGCCATGCTTTTTTGATCTCTCCAGACGAATGGTATGGAGTGATTGTACGGGGGGATGGAGGGAACGAGATAGGCGGAGGGATCGAGGCACACCTCGCTAAAGAGTTTGCATCCAACGGAACGGGAATTAGGTTGTGACATTCAGATGACAAATGGGGTCATGAATGGGTCTATCATTCGTGGGGCGTTGATAGATGTTGGGCCATGGATGTTAATCTGCGGAACCTGATAGTATGCGGAGTTTTCAACTTGGTGTGCGATTCTTGCTGAAGAAGGCCGGTCAGGTCGCAAAGAAGGTGCAGGGCCCTTTTATGCGGAGCGGAAAAAGTAGACAGCAACGGTGGTTGATGGGGACACGGGCGGTTCGGGCGCTTGTGGCGGTGATGGTCTGTGCTGGGTTGTGGGCGGGTGTGGGTGTAGGCGCGGGGTGGGCACAGGAGAATCCTTTGGGTGAGGTGCATACGCAGCCTCCGCCTCCTCCGCCGAAGTCGCCGGAGGACTCGAAGCCGGTGATCGAGGGCGCGGAGAATGCTGCCGCGCTGGCGACTTCGCGACGGGATGCTCGAATTCGTGTGGATGTGAACCTGGTGCTGGTGCCGGCGACGGTGACGGATCCGATGAACCGGCTGGTTACGGGGCTCGAGAAAGAAAACTTCGAGGTCTACGACAACAACGTTGGGCAGGTGATCAAGAGCTTTTCGACGGAAGATGCTCCGGTGACGATCGGGATTGTGTTTGACCTGAGCGGGAGCATGACGTCAAAGTTTGCGCGGGCGCGGAAGGCGTTGAGCGAGTTTTTGAGGACATCGAATCCGCTGGATGAATTTTTTGTGGTGGGGTTCAACGACAGGCCTGCCGTGATTGTGGACTACACCTCGGACGTGGATGATGTTGAGGCGCGGATGGTGATGCTGAAGCCGGAGAACCGGACGGCACTGATCGACGCGGTGTACCTGGCGGTGAATAAGCTGCGGCAGGGGAAGTATGACCGGAAGGCGCTGCTGATCGTCTCTGATGGTGGGGACAATCGGAGCCGGTATACGGAGGGCGAACTGCGGCGGATCGTGCGGGAGAGCGATGTGCAGATCTATTCGATCGGGATCTTCGATCAGTATGCTCCGACGCAGGAAGAACAGCTGGGGCCGCTGTTGCTGACCGATATCTGCGAGATGACGGGAGGGCGACTGTTCCGCGTGATGGATGTGGGGGATTTGGGGGATATTGCTTCGCGGATCAGTGCGGAGCTGCGGAATGAATACCTTATCGGGTACAGGCCGTCGGAAGTGAAGCGGGATGGGAACTGGCGTAAATTGAAGATACGGCTGGTGCCGCCACCGGGGCTTCCCCCGCTGACGGTACACAATCGCCAGGGGTACTATGCACCTTCGCAGTAAGGGATTTCTGCCGCTGGTAGGGGCGGGATTATTGATACTGGCTTCCTGCTTTGTGAGTGGGGTGCAGCCACTCGCGGCACAGCAAACTTCTGCGCCGCCTGCTCAGCCATCGCTTACAGTGGATCGTGATCCTGTAGCTTCGCCGGATGTTGATCCGCCGCCGCAGCCTGCTACGGGTGCTCCGCAGGGAATAGGGTTGGGGCCGATTTCGAAGGGCGCGGGGGGGAAGTACACGCTGCGTACGGACGCGTACGAGGTGCGGCTGAATGCTTCGGTGTTCGATGGGACCGGGAAGTCTATTCAGACGCTGGGCAAAGACGCCTTCCATGTATATGAGGATGGGGTTCCGCAGACGATTGCTTCGTTTCGGCATGAGGATTTGCCGGTATCGCTTGGGATATTGATAGATAGTTCGGGGTCGATGTATGACAAGCGGGCGGCGGTGGAGAAGGCTGCGCTGGACTTTGTGAAGCTTTCGAACCATGAGGATGAGGCGTTTGTGGTGGACTTCTCGTGGGAGGCGTTCATCGACCAGGACTTCACGAGCGACATCCGGAAGCTGCAGGAGGGCCTGGGGTATATCAAGTCGAGCGGAGGGACGGCGATCTACGATGCGCTGGTGGCTTCGGCCGACTATCTGGCGAAGAACGCGAAGCATCCGAAGCAGGTGCTGCTGGTGATCACGGACGGCGAGGACAATGCTTCGAGCGCGTCGCTGGAGCAGGCGATCCGGAGGATTCAGGATCTGGATGGGCCGGTGATCTATTCGGTGGGGCTGCTATTCGGTGAGGATACGGACAAGCGCGAGTCGAGGCATGCGAAGAGAGTGCTGGAGACGCTGAGTGAACAGACGGGTGGAGCGGCTTATTTTCCGCGGTCGTTGAAGGAAGTGGATGCGATTGCGGCGGAGGTTGCGCAGGATATCCGGACGCAGTACACGATTGCGTATCATTCGACGAAGTCGCCGACGCTGGGTGGGTATAGGCAGGTGCATGTGGATGCGAAGTCAAAGGACTTCGGGCGGCTTTCGGTGAGGACGCGGAGTGGGTACTATCCGAAGGTGCGCGAGGAGGCGGATAAAGATGCCAAGGGCGGGTCCGCTGCGCTAAGTGGGCAGAGCGTGAATAACTCGGGGACGCAGCCCTGATGCGTGTTGCGGAGAGTGTCCTTGAGTTAGTTGGAAAGACACCGATGGTTCGGCTGGTGGGGTTGGAGCCGAGGGGCGGCGGGGAGATCTGGGCCAAGCTGGAGTATCTGAATCCGGGTGGGAGCGTGAAGGATCGCGCTGCGCTGGGGATCGTTCTGGATGCTGAGCGGCGAGGCGTGCTGCGGGCAGGTGGGACGATTGTGGAGGCTACGGCGGGCAATACTGGCGTTGGTCTGGCGCTGATTGGGGTGAATCGCGGGTACAGGGTTGTGTTGTATGTTCCGGAGCAGTTTGCGGAAGAGAAGTGCATGCTGATGCGCGGGCTGGGGGCGACGGTGATCCGGACGCCGGAGGGTGAGGGAATAGCCGGGGCGATTCGGCGGGCGTTGCAGTGCGAGCGGGAGACTCCAAGGGCGTTTGCAGCGTTGCAGTTTGAGAATCCGGCGAATCCGGACTTCCATGAGGAGACGACCGCGGTTGAAATTTGGGAGCAGATGGATGGGCGGGTGGATGCGTGGGTTTCGGGGGTGGGGTCGGCGGGGACGTTTACGGGGGTAGGGAGGTTTTTGAAGCGGGTGCGGCCGGGGGTGTTGAATGTTGCGGTCGAGACGCAGGGGTCGGTGCTGCAGGGTGGGGAGCCGGGGCCGCATCGGGTGGAAGGGATTGGAGTGTCGTTTGTGCCGGCTACGTTTGACCGTAGCATCTGCGACCGGGTGATGATGGTGATGGATGATCCGGCGTTTGCGATGGTGAAGCGGATGGCGACTGAGGCTGGGGTTTTTGGCGGGTCGAGCGCTGGGGCGGTGGTTTGCGCGGCGGTTGATCTGGCTCGGGAGTTGGGGGTGGGGAAGAGAGTCGTGACGGTGATTCCGGATTCGGCGGAGCGGTATCTGTCGAAGGGGATTCTGGGGTGAGGCTTTTCAGGTATCAGGTATCAGGTATCAGGTATCGGGTATCAGGTATCAGGTTTTAGGTATCGGGGATTAGGAGGCGTTGATGGCTGGGAAGATGGGGTTTGCGACGCGGGCGATTCATGATGGGCAGGCTCCGGATGAGCTGACGGGCGCGGTGAATGTGCCGATTTATTTGACGTCGACGTATCAGCAGGAGGCGATTGGGAAGAACAAGGGGCATGAGTATGCGAGGCTGACGAATCCTACGCGGGATGCGCTGGAGGAGAGCCTCTGCTCGTTGGAGGGTGGGACGAGCGCGCATGTGTTCGGCTCGGGCATGGCCGCGATTACGGCGATGTGCACGATGATGAAGTCGGGCGACCATGTGGTTTGCTCGGACAATGTTTATGGGGGGACGGGGCGGCTGTTCGACAAGGTGATGGCGAACTACGGGCTGACGTTTACGTATGTCGATAGCAGCGTGGCGGAGAATGTGGCTGCGGCGATTCGTCCGGAGACCAGGCTGGTGCATATCGAGACACCGACGAATCCGATGATGGCGATTACGGATATTCGTGCGGTGGCCGAGATCTGCAGGGCGAAGGGCGTGGAGTTGAGCGTCGACAATACTTTTCTGTCGCCTTACCTGCAGCAGCCTATCGCGCTGGGTGCGGACATTGTGATGCACTCGACTACGAAGTTTTTGAATGGGCACTCGGATGGACTGGGTGGGGTGCTGGTTTGTACGAAGCCGGAGCAGGCGGAGCGGTTTCGGTTTGTGCAGAAGTGTACGGGTGGGATTCTTTCTCCGTTTGAGAGCTATCTGCTGTTGCGTGGGGTGAAGACACTGGCGGTTCGGATGAAGCAGCATGACGCGAATGGGCGTGTTGTTGCCGAGTTCCTGAAGGGGCATGAGGCTGTAGAGAAGGTGTTCTATCCGGGGCTGAAGGACCATCCGCAGCATGAGCTGGCGAAGAGGCAGCAGACGGGGTTCGGGTCGATGATCTCGATTGAGCTGGGGTCGTTTGAGAAGGCGAACCGGTTTGCTTCGCGGCTGAAACTCGGGTTTCTAGCTGAGTCGTTGGGTGGGGTGGAGACGCTGATCTGTCATCCCGCGACGATGACTCATGCGGCTGTGGGTGTGGAGGGAAGGGCGCGGCTGGGGATTACGGATGGGCTGATGCGCGTGTCGGTGGGGATTGAAGATGTTGAGGATATTGTGGCGGATTTGGGGCAGGCGCTTGACGGGATTTGAAGATTCGACCGGCGTGAGGTGCTTCTATTGGCCGGTCTGTTGGTGGCACGAGATGCAGAAGCCTGGCGCCGGTCCTGTGTGACGATGCACAGAAGGACCGGCCCTTCGGCTGTACGAAGGTTCGAGGCAATTAGGCGCGCGGCCGAATGAGTCTACGGCGGAGTGCACCAGCCCCTGCTCCGGCCGCAGTCAACATCATGACAAAGGTCGAAGGTTCCGGAACTGTCGGGTTTCCGGGGGTTACGCTTCCAAACGTTACGTCATCGAACACGATCTGATTGGCTGCACCAGCGAAGTCAATTGACTCTGCGGTGCCGGAGAACGAGACGCCGACTGGCACAAACGGGCAGAACCCCGCGTCGTAGATTGAACTGCAGGTGCTTGACGTTGTTGGCAATGCGAGCGTTGCTAGCAGAGTCCCGGTGCCATCAGGGCCGGAGAAGACGCTGAGGCTCCCGCCGCTGTTGGGTGCGGCATAGAACAGGGAGAACCCTGTGGTAAAGCCTGCGGGGTCATCCATGAAGGTGTCGGAGCCGCTTAGGAAGAAGAGCCCAGCTTCCTGAGAACTGGGGTCGCCAAGGCCGCCACGGGACGTGTTCGAACATGCGACGCCCGGAGTGTTGAGGCAGATCGCCAATGCATTGGGAGTGAAAGTGATGCCATAGTTGGTCCCGGTGGTTCCGACGCTGCTGGTGCCGCCGTTGTAGAAATTTTCGATGAATGTGGAAGTACTATCGAAGGGGTAACTGGTGCCGATTCCTTCAAAGTTGAGGACAACGGTGTCAGCAAAGGCGGTGCTGGCGCCGACAATTGAAAGGGCCAAGGCAAGAACCTTCGTACGAAGTCTCATGGTGCGCTCCTCAGATCCGCTAAGTTGTGTTTGGGGGCCCGTCGGCCTTGGAGCATTTTTGGGGCCAAATCGGCAAAGGAATAAGTGCTCTGAAAGCATAGAGATGCCGTTAGGGGGTGGGGTGGGTAAGTGCAAGATTCTGCATTGTTTTGGAAGAAAGAGTGCTAGATGAGGCAGTGCCTGGGCCGATTGCATGCAGATCGGCTTCGCTTGGGCGTATTCGCCTCCTGAAGTGTTTGCGAAGGATGTGGGAAAACTCGCAAGCCAGGGTATGCATGAATGTGATAGACGTATAAGCATTGCTTATAGTGTTGGAGGTTGAGATGTTTGGATTGACAGATGAACAGGAGCAGTTGCGGAAGGAAGTGCGGGCGTTTGCTGAGAGGGAGATCGCTCCGCATGTGATGGAGTGGGATGAGAAGAGTGAGTTTCCTCATGCGGTGGTGAAGAAGCTCGGGGAGATGGGGCTGCTGGGGGTGATCTTTCCGGAGTCGCTGGGTGGAGCGGGGATGGGGTATGTGGAATATGTGCTGGCGATTGAGGAGCTGTCGCGGGTGGATGGGAGTGTGGGGATCATTGTGGCTGCGCATAATTCGCTGTGCACGAATCACATTATGCTGGCAGGGAATGACGAGCAGCGGAAGAGATGGATTCCGAAGCTGGCGAGTGGGGAGTGGCTGGGTGCGTGGGGTTTGACGGAGCCGGGGTCGGGGTCGGATGCGGGTGGGATGCGGACGACTGCGGTGAAGCGTGGCGATAAGTGGGTGCTGAATGGGTCGAAGACATTCATTACGAATGGGACGTATGCGAATTGTGCGTTGGTCATGGCGGTGACGGATCGCGAGAAGGGGACGCGCGGGGGGATATCGGGGTTTGTTGTGGAGAAGGGGACGAAGGGGTTTCGGCCGGGGAAGAAGGAGAACAAGCTGGGGCTCAGGGCGAGCGATACGGCAGAGCTGATCTTTGAGGAGTGCGAGATACCGGAGGAGAATCTGATTGGCAAGATTGGCGATGGGTTCAAGGATGCTATGCGGGTGCTGGATGGGGGAAGGATTTCGATTGCGGCACTGAGTTTGGGGATTGGGAGGGGAGCATTGGATTCGGCGAGGAAGTATGCGCTGGAACGGCGGCAGTTTGGGAAGACGATCAGCGAGTTTCAGGGGATTCAGTTCAAGTTTGCTGATATGGCTACGGAGCTGGATGCGGCGTGGTTGCTGACGATGAGGGCGGCGAAGATGAAGGACGCGGGGCAGAGGGTGACGATGGAGTCAGCCATGGCGAAGCTGTATGCGAGCGAGGCGGCTTGCAGGATCTGCGATGAGGGGGTGCAGATTCATGGGGGGTATGGGTTTATTAAGGACTATCCGGCGGAGAAGTTTTATCGGGATGTGAGGCTGTGTCCGATTGGTGAGGGAACGAGTGAGATTCAGCGGATGGTGATCGCGAGGGAGCTGCTGGGGAAGGCTCCTAGCCGGGGGTAAGTGGCCTTCCATGAGAAGGCCGGTCGGTGTCAACCCCGTTTTGTGTAGTTGGGGACAAATTCATCTCCTTACCGGTCTGAACGCGATTCCTTGACGCCGAGTTGCCGCTTTTGTCGCCACCCTTCCATCCGCACTCTATTGTGAGCGTTTGCTCGCTCGGTGCAAGTTGGGCGTTCTCGATTTAGCCGGTGCTGCCACCTGTTATTGCGACCTTTCACTCGATCTCGCAGACGGAGTGTTGGGCCAGGCCAATGACGCAGTCACCGGAACTCGGCTTATGATGCTAAACCTCCATACATCTGGAACTGAACTATGCAACGGCCGGCAGTGTAGCCCGACCACCTGGTCGTAGCGGAATATAAACCTCTCCGCTCACCCATAGTCGATGCAGCAGGACGGCCAGCTTACGGGCGACCGCGATCACTGCGCGTTTCTTCCCGCGCTTGCCTCCGTGCTCAGCCAGCTTCATGCCCCATCGGCGCAGGTCGCTGTCGACTCCCCACGGACCGAGAACGTGGTGCGCGGCCTGCACCAGGAGTGTTCGTAGGTAAGGATCGCCCTCTTTGCTGATGTGCATCTGCGGCTCGCTCTGGCCAGAGTTACGCCTTCCAGGTTGGAGACCCACGTAGCAAGCGGCATCCCGGCTCTTGCGAAAACGGTGTGGATCTTCTAGCGTCAGCATATAGGTGAGGGCTATCAGCGTTCCCACTCCCTTGATCTGCTTCAGCCGCTCTGCTTCTGGATATCTGTTCCGCGCCATGGACTCGAGCATCTGATCGTACTCGCAGATCCGTTCGCTGGCCGACTCTATCTCTCTCATCATCGGTTCCAGTGCACTCTTCAACTCCGGACTCAGATCCTGGGCCGCCTTCGGCTTCATCCCCCGTGCGTTGCATCCGCGGAGCCGCTCCCCGTAGGACTTCGTCAGGCCGCGCGCCGCGTTGACTAACATCGTTCGTGTGCGGACCAGAGCGGCTCGCGCCCGGATCACCGTAAGATCCGCTTGTGCCTCGGCGCTTCGATGCTTCACTGGACACAACAGCTGTGGATCGATCCGTACGAGTCGCGCAAGCGTTCTAGCGTCGATCCGATCATCCTTGCGCCTGCTCTCCCCGATCAGTCGCACGCTGCGCGCATGCGCCACGATCGCCTCATGACCGAGTTCGCTAAGCAACCGGCTTACCCACGGTGAGTGTGTTCCGGTCTCCAGTGCGACACGGCTCCGAGGCATCGCTCCGAAGATCTCTTTTATCGCCTTGGGCGTCGTGCTCAACCTCTGCTCCATCAGGACTTCACCTGCCTCGTCCAGCACGCAATAAAAGCTCGACCTGTCGCCCAGATCCAAACCGATGGTCAGGCATCCGTCCTGCTTGTTGAGTGTCTGCTGCATCATCGTGGTGGTAAGCTTCTTCATCGACGGTCTCCTTGTCTCCCGCGCTTCAAGCGCGTCGATAACTTGGGAGCTTAACGCATCCCGCTGGAGACCGGCCTTCTCATCCCATCTGTTTTGTTCTTAACCATGCACGCGTAAAAACGCGAAGAGGAGCGACATCAGGATCACAATTGCTCCGGTGGCGAGGACTGTTTTGTTCTTAACCATGCACGCGTAAAAACGCGAAGAGGAGCGACATCAGGATCACAATTGCTCCGGTGGCGAGGACTAATTTTTCAGCAAATATGCGACGCATTGGGGCTCCTTAGACAAAGCTGTAGCGCTCGGAGTGGTACTTCGATATCGGGACGTTCACGTCGCTGAGAGCTTCTTCAATGATGTCCATCAACCTGGTGGGGCCGCAGATGAAGTACTCGTGGTCCGCGTACGGCAGGGGTAGATGACGCTTGAACACCTCAGCGGTGATGAAGCCTTGCTCTCCGGTCCAGCCGTCGGGTGGATCCCTGAGAACGTGGACGACTGTCAGATTGAGCTGCGCCTTGAGGTCCTCTAACTCCTCGCGGAAGGTGACTGATTCCCAGTCTTTGCTGCCGTAGAGGAGGATTGCGGGGCGCGGATCGTTGCGGTCTGCGAGTGTGCGGAGCATGCTCATCATGGGTGTGATGCCGACGCCTCCGGCGATCAATACGTGCATGTCCGCGGGATTGCCGATGGTGAAGGCTCCGTAGGGGCCGTCGAGGTAGATGCGTTGGCCTACGGGTACTTTGTGGATCCTGCTGGTGAAGTCGCCGAGGTTCCTGATCGACATTTCGACTCGGCCGTCGGTGACCTCGGCACTGGAGGAGAACGAGAATGGATGCCCGGTGATCTTGAAGGGGCTTCCCCAGAGCGTCAGCCAGCCGAACTGGCCGGGGCTGAAGCGGAAGCCGGGATGGCCGTCGGGATGCATCACTAATGTCGTGGTGTCGCCGCGCTCTTTGCGTACCTCCGAGACACGGTATGGCCGGCGGAGCAGGAAGACCGGTTTGATGATCCGTATGTAAAGCAGCAGCGCGATCCAGAAGATTGGCAGGGCGATCCAGAGCGCTCGCTTTGAAGGGGAGACAAGGTACCTGCCCCATCCGACCATGTGCAGGAGTCCTGCTGTGACGGCGACAATGGCTAGCACGATATGCGTAATGTGCCATGTCTCGTACTTGATGCGCAGCTTCACTCGCCAGATCGCGGTGACGACGATTGCGATGAGAGAGTAAGTCGATATGGCGGCGAAGCGGGCGCGCCACGGCGCTCGAAAGGAATTGAGCAGTGCGATCAGCTCGGGCCGGACGGCGAACAGGATGAGCGGGTGCGCTATGACTAAGGCAACCGCGATGAGCGAGAGCTGGCGGTGGAAATGATAGATGACGTCTTCGCCCCACGGCTCAGTGACGTAGCGGAAGCGCGCTGTGAGGCCGAACTGCAGACCCATCATTGCCAAGCCTGCATAACCGATTGCGACGGAGAACTCTGTCCAGAAATCGCGAGCGGGCGGCAATGAACTCGCAAGGAGCGCGAACAGAGGCGCGAGAATGAAGAGCAGATAAAGAAGAAGCCAAACAGTGCCGCGCACAGTGTAGGTATACGAACGCATCCGTTACCCCCGCTTTTGAAAATGCTTCCCACAGTATCCACTAATGGTTGGGATAACTGCCATTTTCAAAAAGTCTAAAGAGATTGTTAAAGCGAAAATGGCTGCAGGGCAGGTTTGCCGTTGCAGCCATTTTGCTTCGTCCTGATTGGTTGGGCGTCGTGCCTGGGAGTGACGCCGGACTTAGGACGTAGCTTTCGTTTAGCCCTGGTCGGGGTGGATGACGCGGTAGCTTGCGTTACCCTTCGACCAGACGAGAAGGAGCAGGTCCTTTCCGGCTGGGTTTGCGTGGACGTCGCTGACGAAGTTCTCAGCCGAGGAGACCGGCTTGCGATTGACTTCGAGAATGACGTCGCCAGCGGCGAGGCCAGCGTCTTCTGCGGGGCTCGCGGGACGTACGCTCTGGATAGCGACACCCTTGACCTGCGAGGGGATGTTGAGCTGCTCGCGGGCATCCTTGTCGAGGTCAGCTACGGCGAGGCCGAGCTTGCCGCTCTTGGGGGCGGAGGGATCGTCGTTGCTGGCGACCTCGCCGTCCTTGTGGAAGGAGCCGACCTTGAGGTTGACAGTCTTCGAGCTGCCATCACGGATGATGCCGAGAGCGATGGTGTTGCCGGGAGCGATTCCGCTGACTGCAACTTGCAGAGCGCTGCCGTTGGCGACCTTCTGGCCGTCGAGGGAGACGATGACGTCGCCGCTCTTGAGGCCTGCCTGGCTGGCGGGCGAGTCAGAGGAGACCTGAGCAACGATCGCGCCATTGGTGTCGGGCAGGTGGAAGAAGCTGGCGTTGTCGGGCGTTACGTCGTTCATGCTGATGCCGAGGTAGCCGTGCTGCGCGCTGCCGGTCTTGATGATGGATTCGGCGGTTGCGCGAACGATCTGCGAGGGGATGGCGAAGCCGGCGCCGGCGAAGGAGCCGCTGTTGGAGATGATGAAGGTGTTGATGCCTACGAGCTCACCGTGAGCGTTGACGAGAGCGCCGCCCGAGTTGCCGGGGTTGATGGCTGCGTCGGTCTGGATGTAGCCGCCTGGCTTGCGTGGGTCATCGGAATAGGGGTTGGGGCGGTTGGTCGCGCTGACGATGCCGCGGGTGACGGAGAACTGGAAGTAGCCGAAGGGGCTGCCGAAGGCGAGCACGGTCTGGCCGGGGTGGAGCTGCGAGGAGTCGCCCCAGGGGATGCTGGGCAGGTTCTTGGCATCGACCTTGATGACGGCGAGGTCGGTGAGCTTGTCGGCGCCGACGAGCTTGGCGGTGAGAACGCGACGGTCGTTGAGGGTGACCTTCATCTGAACGGCACCGTCGACAACGTGATTGTTGGTGACGATGTAGCCGTCAGGAGAGATGATGATGCCGCTGCCGATGCCGTGCTGGAGCTGCTGTTGCTGGGGGGCCTGACGGCCGCCACGACCCTGGCCGAAGAACTGCGAGAGGCCCGGAGGAAGGCCGCCTTCTTGCGAGTCCTGATCCTGAGCGGAGGCTTGCTCTTCGCCTGAACCGGTCGAGGTGACGGCGACGTTGACGACGGCCGGGGTGACGCGGGCGGCTACTGCTTCGACCGCGCTGTCGAGCGAGACGAGAGAGGAGACGCTGCTGTCGTCGAGCGGAGCAGCGGCACCGGCGGCGGCGTGAACGCCGTTGTAGTGGAAGAGGAAGGCGGCTGCGAGAGCGATGGTGGTGGCTGCTCCGGCAGGGGCGGCTATACGCTTCGCGCTAGCTACTAGTTTATTAGTTGATGGGGACATGCTGATTCTCCGTAAAGTGAATTGCAATGGTTAGAGTTGAATGACAAGCCAGCCGCTATCGGTATGCATAGCAGCGTAAGGAGCGAGAAATTGATGTTGGTCCGTCACGGTCAGGATGATTCTGGGACGGTCCTGTTCTGGCCAGTTGGTTAGCATTAATGCCTGGTGGGCGGCGCTCGCGGTCTTCTTCACGCGTTGCGCGCTGGTATGGCGGTGCTGTTTCTGCTTGGTCAGGGTGATTGGGGTTGAAGGCTGCGTGACCGGCATCGAGGCCTTCAGCAGGATCGGGCGCGGGCCAGCGGCGGATGGGTGGAAGACGACGGCGTGGAACTCCGCTGTGGGCGATGATTGTGCTTCGATGCGGACGGCTGCGACTGCAGACTGCGGTCCGGAGAATGAGATGAACTGCGGGCAGTGCAGGAGGCCGGTCGCTCCACCGACGAGGGAGAGGGCGACGCCTCCGAGGACGAGGGCTGCCTGTGAGCGGCTCATTCCTTCGGCGTGGCGCAGGATGTTGTGCACGCGGCGGGAGAGTTCGGATTGCTTCTCCCATGCTCCCAGCGAAAGGGACATGGTGCGATGGTCGAGCGTGCGCTCGGCAAGGCTGGTGAGGCAGGTTGCGTAGGCCTTGGGGGCTTTGGTGAGCCGGAGAACGGCGTCGTCGCAGGCGATTTCGCGCTCGAAGCAGAGGCGCTTTTCGATCCAGATAAGAGCTGGGTTCAGGGGGAAGAGGACGAGCGCCAGTTTCTGGATCAGGTTGAGCCAGTCGTCTGCCCGGTTGAGATGACCAAGCTCATGAAGGACGATCTGTTTGAGCTCGGATGGAGTGAGCTTGTCGAAGAGCCACTTCGGGATGAGGATCCGAGGTGAGAAGAAGCCGATGACACTGGGGCGGTCGATCTCGGTTGATGTGCAGAGCTGCGCGGAGCGTGAGTTTGCAGGTAAGGCGCTCCAGTCTGCGCTGGTTTCAACCGGAGTTGCGCGCTTCCAAAGCTGACGGAGACGGAAGGCCGTAATGGCAAGTTTTACTGCACTAACCAGAGAGAACATGGCCCAGAGGGCGGCGATGGCAAAGCTCCAACGAATGTCTAACTGAACCATGGCGCTGTGCGTGCCGAGGGCTCGGGTAGGTGCGCCGGAGAAGGCGTTCAGGAATGGTAGGAGAGCCAGGACAAGAAAGAGAGTGGTCCAAATGGTGAAGCGGATGGTTGCTGTTGTTTTTGGAACGAGCCGCAGAAATACGGTGACACCAACAGCTAGAAGAGTGCCCTGCCAAATACTGGAGAGAAGGGAGCTGGCGGCGAGCTGCGACAGGTTCTCAAGGGGTAACATTGCGGTCGGCACCATGGGCTTTAGAGCTCTCCTGTGCGGTCATCCGACGCGCGGGCAATGGCTTCTTTGAGACGGTGAAGCTCTTCGAGGGTTACTTCGTCGTCTCCAAGGAGAGACAGCAGGAGCCGTTCACGGGAGTTGCCGAAAAAGCGCTGCATGGTGTGACGAATTTCAAACTGGCTGGCCTCGTGCTCGGCGACGCACGGGCTGTAGAGATAGGCCCGGCCTTCCTGGCGGTGGCGGACGTAGCCTTTTTGTTCGAGGATCCGAATGGTCGTTAGGACGGAGTTGTAGGCGAGAGCGGTGTCCGGTGGCATGGCGGCGACCAGATCTCCGACCAGGGATTCTCCACGCTGCCAGAGAATCTTCATGAGTCGTAGTTCAGCTTCCGTCAGTGTGAGGGACTTCTTCGGCGGCATAGGGTCCTGGATACGGGGCGACCAAAAGCTCTGAGGTTCAGACGAGCAACTAATGGATTAGTTAGCAGCTTTTGTGAAAGGTAAATGTGTAGTCTGTGGAAATCTTTAAGCTTTCGCGTCAATGTTTTTTTGCGATGCGAAACGGCGGAGCTAAAAGCTTCGGATTGAGGTGGTTGGAGCTGGTGGAGCGGCTTTGAGGGTGAGGGTGGCCGATGAAACTCCTTGTTCGGTTGCCGTGACAGTGATGGAACCGGTGGCCGCTGTGGCTCGGAGGATGGCGATGGCGTGTCCGTCGTAGAGCTTGCGGTCGGTGGCTTGGAAGGGGTCGTGGTCGGTCATGTTGCCGTTGTCTACGGCGATGATTTTGCCGGGGCCGCCGATGGAAAAGTGGATGAGGGTGGTGCTGTCGGGGATGACGGTGCCATTGGCGTCCACGAGGGTGGCGGTTGCGTAGGCTATGTCGTTCCAGTCGGGGCTGAGGTTTGGAGCTTCGGTGGCCAGGAGGAGGCGGGCGGGTTTGCCGGCGGTGCGGAGTTCGTCTTGCGCCACGACCCTACCGCCGATGCGAGCGACCGCTTTGAGAATGCCGGGAGCGAAGGGCACCTGGAAGGTGATGGGGCTGGCGTCGGGGTGGAGTTTCTGGGTGCCGAGGGATTTGTCGTTCAGGAAGAGTTCGACCTCTTCTGCGTTGGTGTAGACCTCGACGTTTTCGGTGTGGGGTGATTGGTCCTGCGGGTTCCAGTCGAGCCGGAGCTGCTGGGTGAAGCGGGTGGTCGGGTCGAGTACGACGGTGGATGGATTGGCGGGGGCTTGCTGGTTGCTGGAGGTGGGTGATGGGTAGCCTGGGTCGATGGGGCCTCGACGGGCGGGATGTACGCGGCGGGCGATGCTCACCATGGGGGCAGTGGCTGGATCGGTCCACCAGGATTGGCGTTCATAGGCGCGGGCGCGGGGGAGCGCGGTGCTCAGGAGGAGACCGCTGCCGCTGCCTATGCCGGGCCATCTGCCGGCTTCGCCGAGGTAGTCGATGCCGGACCAGAGAAATTGGCCGGAGTACTCGGGGTGGTCACGCATGGCGACCCATTGGTTGCGGTCGTGGGTGTTCTCGGTGCCGATGATCTTGCGGGTGGGCTTTTGGGCGTGGGCGGCGAGGATCTCTTGTTCGCGATAGTTCTGGCCTACGACGTCGAGGAGGTCGGCGAGGCCGTTGTCATAGTCGTGGCTGACGTTGGGGCGGAAGAGAGCCTGGGTGACGGGGCGGGTGGGGTCGTTCTGGTGGAAGGTTTCGACGAGAGACTTGAGGATGGGGATGGCGATATCGGGGTGCGGGGTGTCGTGGATCTCGTTGCCGGCGGACCAGAGGATGATGCTGGGGTGGTTGCGGTCGCGGCGGACGGTGTCGGCTATGTCGCGGAGGGACCATTCCTTGAAGTAGAGGTGGTAGTCGTAGGGATTCTTGGCGACGGTCCAGGCGTCGAACATCTCGTCCATGACCAGGAAGCCCATGCGGTCGGCGAGGTCGAGGAACTCAGGCGCGGGTGGGTTGTGGGCGGTGCGGATGGCGTTGACACCGAGTTTGCGGAGTGCGGTGAGGCGGCGTTGCCACGCGGCTAGAGGGACAGCGGTGCCGAGTGCTCCGGCATCGGTGTGGAGTGCTACACCGTAGATCTTGTGATGGTGGCCGTTGAGGAAGAAGCCCTGGTCGGGGTCGAAGTGGAACTCGCGGATGCCGAAGGGGACGGTTTCGTCGTCGATGGGTTTGCGATTCTCCAGGATGGTCGCCACGACGGTGTACAGGGCGGGGTGGTCAAGGTCCCAGCGGTCGGGATTCGCGATGGTGGCGTCAGCTTCGAGGTCGGCGGCGGTACCCGGTGCAAGGGTGAGCGGTTTCGGAACGGTTATAAACGAGCCGGACAACGTGCCGCCGTCTGGAGTCCTGATGGAGATGGTCAGCCCAATATCGGCACTGACATCAGACTCGTTCGTGACCTTAGTTCGAACGTGAACAGTGGCAGATTGAGCGGAGACCTTCGGTGTCGTGACGAAGGTTCCCCACGGGGCTATGTGGACAGCATCGGTAGTGATGAGGCGAACATGGCGGTTGATACCCGCGCCAGGGTACCAGCGGGAGGCGGCTTGCCGGGAGGTATCGACACGGACAGCGATGGTATTAAGGCCGGGATGCAGGTGCGAGGTTAGGTCGTAGTTGAAGCTGACGTAGCCGTAGGGGCGGTGCCCAAGGAGTTCGCCGTTGCAATAGACGTCGGAGTTGGCCATGATGCCATCGAAGGCGATGAAGGTGCGTTTCGCAGGATCGAGACGGGGCAGGGTGAGGGTCTTGCGGTACCACGCGATGCCGGTGGGGAAGAAGCCTCCGGCAGGGCCTGATGGATTGGTTTGGGAGACAGGGCCAGCGATACTCCAGTCGTGAGGGAGCCTGACGATTTGCCACTGGGAATCGTCGAAGGCGGGCGATTGGGCGTCAGCGGGGTCGGACTGGGAGAATCGCCAGTCGGGGTCGATCGACTGGATGCTGCGGGGTAGTGCCAAGTAGTGCAGGGCAGCGAAGGCGTTGGCCGTGAGGAGGACCGTGGCGAGAAGAAGAATTCGGCGTTGCATGGAACTCCTAACTGCTGCAACTTGTGACAACAAATGTATCAATCAAAGGTGTTCGGGCCAGTCATTTCGGAGTAGTCGTGGGGGTTGGCTTGGTGGGGTTGAATTTGGCTGCTAGCTCCGGTGTAGAGAGGACTTCGGTGGGGCTGGGGTTTTCCGCCTTGTCTACCTCGACGCCGAAGAGGTAGCTGGGGCCGAACATGTTGCTGGTGAAGAAGACGATTTTCTTGTCAGGGGAGAAGCGGACGTTGGGCTCGAGGCGGTAGTTGTGGTGGGCCATGTTGACGAGATGCTCGGAGTGGAAGACGCCGGGCTGCCAGAAGTCGGGGTCGTTGAGGGCGCCTTCGCCGGTGATCATCTTGGGGTGGAAGAGCTCGATCCACTCGCCGTCAGGGGCTTTGGCGACCTGGCCGGGATCTCCGCCGTCACCGGTAAAGAGGTCGAGGTCCTGAGTGAGGTTGAAGTGAATGGACCACTCGTTGCGCTGCATGTGGAAGGCCGTGCGCTTGCCGGTGGCGAGGTTGTAGCCGGCTAGGTAGAAGTCTTCGCCCTTGGGGGGCTGCCAGTCGTACCAGATGGTCTTGCCGTCGAGGCCCCAGAACTCGTGGCCGGCGATCTCCATGAGCATGGTGCGCTTGTGGATGAGGGTGTTGTGGGTACCGTCGGTGTGGATCATCCAGATGCGATCGACCTTTTGCCAGGGGCCTTCGTGGCAGTACATGAGGAGGGTGGGGTCGGATGGGGAGAAGAGGAGGTGATTGACCCAGTCGGTGGAGTGGAGGAGTTCGGTGACTTTGCCGGTCTTTTCTCCATTTGGGCCGGGGGCGAGGTTGATGGTGAAGAGGACGAGCGGGATGCGGGCGGCGAGGCGGCGCTCCATCATCTGGCCCTTGTTTTCGGCCTGTACTAGGAAGCCGGGTTGGGTTGGGGGACGGGTACTGTTGGTTGCGGCGGCGTGGTCGGCGGGGGTTACAGGTGCGTTGCGGCCGAAGTCTTTAGCGGAGTCATCCTCTTGTTCGTTGTAGGTTCCTGCGGCCAGAGTCTCGTCGGCGTTGACTGTGGCGATGCCGGCGCGTGCAGGGAGGGTGACAAGCTTTGTTACTTCGCCGGAGTAGAGATCGGCCTTATAGACCGTGCTGAGGTGGGTCTCGGGGTCGGTTTTGGTGAAGAAGACACTGTTGGTCTTGTGGCCGACGACGACGGTGTGGACGGAGTTACGGAAGTAGGCTGGAGTGCCGGGGGCGGCATCGGCGGGGCGCGGCGGGTTGGGTACGAGGAGGCGGGTTTTGCGGGTGGCGAGGTCGAGGGTGTGGATGCCGTCGGGGGCGTTGTAGACCATCAGCTTGCCGTCGGGGGAGTAGGCATTGACGTTGAAGTAGAAGCCGGAGGAGCCGGGCTCGTTGGTGAAGCGAATGACGCGGTGGCCGGTGTCCTTGTCGACCCATGAGGTGGGGAGGTCCTGGGCGTGGGTAAATGGGCAAAGCGTGGAGGCGAGGGCGAGGAGGGTAAGGAGGCGAGGCATCGGCTGGGTGCTCCTGATACTTGTGTCTTGCGCGGAGGAGTTCAGAGAGGATTGGCTGAGATTCCTGGGCGCGAGAGATTTATATAGTGTGACGAGTGCAATTGGGAAATAGTTTCTTTGCCGGAACTCAATGAGAGGGGCTGAGTGTTGGACGGAGCTAGCGCTTTTGGGAGAGTTGGCTGAGAAGGTGTTCGCCGTGGAGGGTGCCGTGGCCGGCGCAGGGGTTCCAGCCTTTAGTGGCATGGTAGAAGTCGTTGTTGCCCTTAGTGACGGGCTTGAATATAGGCGCGCCGCGGTGTGCGAGGCGGTAGAGCAGCGGGCTGAGATGGCCGCATCGTGTGGACAGAGCCTGGTTGCAGCGGGTGATGAGGGCGGCCCAAAGCGGTGCGACGGCGCTGGTTCCGGCGGAGGTGCAGGTGGTGCCGGCGACGAGAATCTCGCAGCCGTAGCGGGGGTCGGCTGGGCCGGCGATGTCGGGGACCCCGCGGCCGCGCTTGCCGGTGGGGCCCAGGGGGACGCGTGCTTGCCTTTGCCACGGGGGTACGGGGAATTTGCGGCTGACTCCGCCACCGGTCGCGCCCTTAATGCCGTGGTAACGGGAGTTCCAGACGATCTCCTCTTTGGTTTGCAGGCTGGAAAGTTTGGCGGTGGTGCCTCCGCAGGCCAGGCAGTAGGGGCTGCTGGCAGGGAAGTTGACGGCGGGGAGCTTGTCGGGTGAGTTGTTGAGCGCGCCTGCGTCTCCGGAGGACGCGAGGACTGTGATTCCAAGGTGGGAGGCGGCCAGGAGGGCTTTGTCGATGGCGTGGATGTAGGCGTCGGAGAGAGCGATCTCCGGTTCGCCGAAGCTGATGGAGAGCACGCTGGGGCGGTTCTGCTCGTCGTGGATGGCGCGGGTGATGGCGTTGTAGATGCCCTGCTCGTCGGGGGTGGCGAAGTAGACGACAATGTGTGCGCCGGGGGCGAGTGCGGCGACGATCTCGATGTCCATGGTGGCTTCGACGGTGCACTGCGCGGCTGCTATGGCGTCGGAGTTTTGTTGCTTAGCGGAGAGTGTCCGTTTGCCGTTGACGAAGTCGAGAAGCCGGCGGACGTCGCGCGGGGGGGCGGGGTGGTTGGCTCCGCCTTTGACGCCGACTACCGTGATGCGCGGGGCTGGGATGCCGAGGCGTGCGCAGAAGTCTTCGACGTCGGTTGGGTTGAAGCCTCCGCCTAACTCGATCAGGCCAATGGTTTGGCCGGTGCCGTCGGTGCCTTCAGGGAAGGAGTAGGCGTCTGCGAGTTCGAGGATGGAGCACGAAGTTTGTTTGGGGCTCGCCGCGCCCCAAAGTCTTCGACGGCGTGCGGTGGGGCGACTGCTGAGGCCAAAGACGGCCTCGACGATGTCTTTCAGCTCGGCTGGTATGGAGGGGCCGCGCGAGGGTGCGAAGTAGGATGCTCGCGGGTGATGGAAGTGGGCGAAGTCGATATCGAATGCCTGCGCGACCGCCTGGGGAGGGCCGGTCAGGACGATGACTCGGCGGTGCGATGCGTCGTGCGCGACGGTGAGATTGTGGGCTGCCGCAAATTTTCGGATGCGTGCGACGTCGGTGGCATTTGCGCGGTGTTGCGACTCAAATTTTTTGTGCGTAAGGTGCCTAGGGCTTTGTGAGGGAATTGCTTTTCGCGGGCGGAGTACGAGAGTGATTTCGAGGGGATCGGCTGCGCCGGAGCTTTTGATTGGTTTGGCACCCTTGAGGTGCGTGTGTTCCCAGCCCTTGAGGCGCGCTCTACCTTTGCTTGCTGGGGTTGCGCGGCGGGTGGGCATCAGATTTCGAACTCTGTCCAGAGGATGTGTAACCGCTCGGCGAGATCGCTGAATTGCGGGTCCTTGCGGGCGTTCTGAAGTAGCGGATCCCACTGGTTGATCATGGGGAAGTTGATGAAGCCTTTTGCCATGGCTTTCTCGATCCATGCGAGAGCTTTGGCGGTGTCGCCGAGGAGGGAGTAGGACTCGGCCACGCTCCAGGAGTAGTGAGGGTCGCAGCCGGCGATCTGCAACAGTTCTTCCGTGGCGATGCTGGTTGCGGCTTCGCTGTCTCCTACGAGGGCTGCCTGCATGAGGTCGCCGAGTTTGGTGAAGAAGTGGTCGGGGTGGAGCTTTGCCAGTTCGCGGAGTTGCGTGATGGCATCTTGAGTTCTGCCGCATAACGCAAGGACCTGGCCGCGGCACCAAAGCAGCATGGCGTTGGTGGGATCCATCTTGATGGCATCGTCGAAGGAGGGAAGAGCGTCGGGAAAGTTGCCGCCCATGAGTGAGAGGAGTCCGGGGACGAAGCGATAGACGGGTGTGAGGGGATCGATCTCGAGGATGCGCCGCGCGATGGGCATGGCTGCGTCTGCCTTGCCGCTGAGGCCGCAGACGGCGGAGTACCAGGCCAGCGTGTCGGAGTCGTTGGGGTCGGCGACGATGGCGCGCTTGAGGATCTGAACGGCTTTCCGGGTCTCTCCCTCCTGCACGCTGATGAGACCGAGCAGGCGGAAGGCGTGGGCAGAGTTTGGATCGAGACGAAGGGCTTCGTCGGCGCAGTCCTTCGCTTTGACGAGGTACTGCGGGTCGGAGGAGATTCCGGCGTTGACGTATTGCCAGTAGACCTGTCCCTTGGCCGAGAGCAGGAGGACATTTTTGCCAACCAGGGCTTCGCCCATGCGGAGATACTCGAGGGCGCGGGCCAGAGCGTCGCTCGAATAGTTGAGGATCTCGTGCTTCGCCATGAGGTAGTAGCGGTAGGCGTTAATGTCGGGCAGGGGACGATCGAGCAGGTGCTCGTCTTCGGCGGGAGTCAACTGAATCTTCAGCGCGGAGACGATCTGGCGGGAGATGTTTTCCTGGATGGCGAAGACGTCGTCCAAAGTTCCGCTGTATTTTTCGGCCCATAGCAGGGATTGGCTTTGGGGATCGATGAGCTGCACGGTGACGCGGATGCTGCTGGAGCCTGTTTGGGCATTATTGTTGACGCGAACGGCGCCTTCGAGGACGTAACGGACGTTGAGGTCTCGGGCGATCTTTTGGGGGGTGTCCCTGGTGCCCTTGAGGCGCATGGCGGACGTGCGGCAGATGGTGCGCAGGGAGCGGACGCTGGACAGGTCGGTGATGATCTCGTCGGTGAGGCCGTCGCAGAAGTAGTCGGCGCCGCCGTTTGTGTCCATGCTGGTGAAGGGAAGCACAAGGACGGACGCGCTGTTCAACTCCTGACCGTTGTAGTTAACGAATATGCGGCCGAGGGAGACGGAGTAGCGTGAATCGAGATGAGATTGGGAGTAGGGGCGGAGGGCGACGAGGAACTCGACTGCGTCCTGAAAGCGGTCTGACGCTTTCTTTGCAAGGGAACGCTCGATAGTGAGATGGATTGCCTTGGGCAGATCGGGGCGGTACTCAAGGACGGAGCGGGCGTTGTTGCGCAGGATCGAGTCGAAGACGGAGTAGGGCGTATCGCCGCTGAAGGGCAGGGTGCCGGTTAGCATCTCGTAGAAGACGACGCCGCAGGCCCAGAGGTCTGCCCGGTGGTCGATCTCCTTGCATAGAACCTGTTCGGGGGCCATGTAGCTGACGGTGCCTACGACTACTCCGGTTTCGGTGAGCGCCTGACTAATGTGGGGACGCTTGGCCAGGCCGAAGTCGACGATCTTGACCTCGTTGCTGCGGTTGATGATCAGGTTCGATGGTTTGATATCGCGATGGATGATGCCATTCTCGTGGGCGTGTTGAAGGCCGGAGAGCAGCTGCGACGTGATGACGGAGGCCGAGGTGAGGTCGAGTGGGCCGCGTTCGATTCTGTCGGCGAGGGTTTCGCCATCGTAGTAGCCCATGACGAGGATGATCTGGCCGTCGGGGAGCTCCTCAATCTGGTGGATGCGGCAGATGTTGGGGTGGTCGAGGACGGAGGCGGCGCGGGCTTCCTGCAGGAGGCTGTGCTTCTGCGTAGGGTCGGTGAGCATCGCCGGCGATAGAGACTTGAGCGCGACGAGGCGATGGAGGACGAGATCTTCGGCCTTGCAGACGACGCCCATGGCGCCGCTGCCGAGGTGCTCAAGGACCTTGTAATGCGAGATGGTCTGGCCTTCATGCATAGGGCGTCGCCAGGACCGGGTGATTTTCGGACAAGGTGTGGGCTTCGGTCAACTCTTCCAGGATCGAGGCAACTGCGTCAATGGTATGGAAGGCGCTGAGGGCGAGGTACTTTGTCTGCTCCTGCGTGAGCGGCATGCTGTCGAGGGTTCGGTTGAGCGCGGCGAGGTGCTCGGGGTCGTCTTCGGCGTGGGACTTCAGGCAGCGGAATGCGGTTGCCGGGAGTCCGGTCCTGATTCTGATTTCTTCCAGTTGGTCGACGAGCGGAGGGTATCCTTCGAGCACGATGAGGTAGCCGAAGACCGTGACGGGATGAATGTGAAGCATCCAGAAGTACTGCGCGCCAAGAAGTGAGACGACCGACGAAAGAGGGGTTGCGCTGAAGACGTCTTCGGCGGGGATGCCGAGGGTTGTGATGTCGTCGAGGAGCCACTGGTCGTGGTCCTTCTCTTCGTCGATGTGCATTTCCAGATAAGTTGCGGCCTGGGCGGCGACAGCGTCATTGGGGAGCGTAAGGGCGCGGTCTCGTGCGGTGCGCATCAACGAGATTCCGCTCTGCATGACGCGATGGAGCTGAACGAGAAAAGCGGGGAGAAGTGCGGCGAGGTCTGGATGCTTCCAGAAATGATTGCTGGCTGAGACTAGCCTGCCTTCTGCAAGTCGAATCTTGCTCCATAAGACATCGCTATGAGTGGTGCTCGACATAATAGTGAAAGGACTCCCCACACTTTTCAGATTAAGTGTGCTAAACCGCGTTGCGGGCAACACGGTTTAACGCGAACCAAGGATTCTATGCAGCAGTGATTCAGAATTACACAGGAAAATTGGGGCGCATATGTTCTTTGCCCGCTGGAGCTTCACCCAGTTTTTTGCGAAGCTTTATAAGGACTTCAATCTCTTCCGGGCTAATGCTTTCGATTGTTTTTTTGTCGTGTTCCGAGAAGTGATCTGCGTTCAGGATGTGTGCTTCTGCAAGGCGCTCGATATTGGACTTTTGGGTAGACACTCTTCATCTCCTTTTGGATCATCCGATTGCCGACGAACGACTGAAGCCGCAAAATCAAGACTTTGCGGGCAGTGGATCGTCAAAATCGGAAGTTCGCCCAATTGTATACGCCCTCCGTTTACCGATGGCTACGATTCTTGACTGGGAGAAGTAACTATCGGATGGAGATAGTTCCAGAGTGGCCTGTGGACGCTTGGTACACTGCAGGCTCAGGCTCGGCTTTTGCGGCCCGGTGCCTTTGCGCTTTCACCAGCCTGTACGGATCGTGGGCCCCTTCGGAGGACACTTTGATGAAGCGTCGAACTTTTCTCAGGACAACAGGTATGAGTGGGCTAGCGGTTCTGGCTGGCAGATTTGCGCTGGGTCAGGCGCCCGCTCAGGCACCTCCTTCAGGTGTGATGACTGCCGTGACGACACGGGCCTTCGACAACAACCGCTCTGGCGCAAATTTGAAGGAGACGATTCTTACTCAGGCCAATGTCAAGGCCAGGGGAATAAAAAGATACGCTTCGATAAATTTGCAGGGGGATGCGAGGGGCATTGAGGCTCAGCCGTTGATATTGCCAAAGGTGACGATGGCCAATGGGGTGGTTCGGGATGTTGTGTTGCTGGCTTCGATGAACAACAGCGTGTGGGCTTTTGACGCTAATACGTTGCAGCAGTTGTGGACGCAGACGTTGGGCGTGCCGGTGAATGGTGGGGTGAACATCGACATGCACACCATCAACGATCACTGGGGGCTGCTGAGTACGGGCGTGATCGATCCGGATACGCAGCGATGGTATGGCGTGGCGTGGGTTTCGGCGAATGGCGATCCGGCGAAGGCGATGCACTTTGTGCACACATTGAACTTGAAGGACGGGAGCCATGCTGCGCCACCGGTTTCGCTGGCGAACGTGACCTACCAGCCACCGAATGGAAGGCCGCTGCAGGTCTATAACAGCACAATGCGGAAGCAGCGATCGTCGCTCGTGATGACGAATGTCAGTGGCAAGAAGATGATCTTTTTTTCTTCGGGTACGGTGCTGGAGACGACAGATGGGGCGGCTGGGTGGATTATCGCCTTTGATCTGGCGACCAATACGATACCGGCGGCGCTGGCGATGTCCGGCGGGCACGGCGCCGGGGTGTGGATGGCGGGTCAGGGGCTTTGTGCGGACAGCAATGGCTTTCTGTATGGGATGACTGGGAATGGAAGCTTTGATGGAGTGACTGATTTTGCTGAGACCATCTTCAAGGTGCAATATTCGCCGGCCGTGGGTGCGAAGAAGGCTGGTTTGAGTGTGGTGGATTGGTGGTGCCCCTATACGGATGCCGGAAGGCTGGGTGAGGATCCTACTTTGTCGAGTCCTTCTGCGATCACTGCGAATAAGTTGTCGGGAGTGCATGATCCTACTTCGGGTGGGCATATGCCCGTGAATATGGCCTCGGAGCGAAATACGTCGGGGGCTGTGGTGGCAGGGCACTTTACAGTGACCAAGCCAGCCGCGGCTACGGCTGGGTTCGGCGATGAAGACCTGGGATCAGCTGGGTTGTCGCTGATTCCAGAGTATGGCGTGGTTTTGGGAGCTGGTAAGGATGGGATCGCTTATCTGGTGAATATGAATAACATGGGTAAGACGAAGCCGACGGACTTTGCTGTTGCTGCGAATAATTACGCTAAGTTGAAACAGCCACCTCTCTGGTATACGTATTTCCCCGGATTCAACGTGAATGCGGCTCCGCAGAATCCTAGTGATCTGGACTTTATTTTTGATAACAAGACGCGGCACATGCACTCAACTTCAGTGAGATACATGAGCCCGAAGAACGGGATGATGCTTTTTTGCTGGGGAGAGAACTCACAGCTCCGGGCGTGGCAGATGGCGAACAATGGGGCGCTGACTTTTCTGGCTTCTTCGGCCGAGGTGGCGTCGATTAATTCGACGAATCCAGGAGGAGGGATGCCGGGAGGGTTTATGACTCTTTCGGCAAATGGAGCTACACCGGGTACAGCCCTCTTATGGGCGAGTATTCCTTATGGCGATGCCAACCAGACTGTAACTGCAGGAAGGTTTCTCTGCTATGACCCGGAAAATTTTATTACGCTGCCGGATGGAAGTAAGCAGTTAGCGGTGCTTTGGGATAGCGAACGATGGGGAATTACGTTTGATCACAATAAGTTCAATGTGCCTGTAGTAAGTGGGGGGAAGGTATTTGTTCCTACTTATGATGATCGGGTAGATGTGTATAGCTTGACTTAGCATTGCTTACTGAACCTCTGCGATCCAGGTTGCGAACGGCGCCAGGGTGACCGGCTTGGTAAGCGGCGATCGGTTGAGATCAGGGTCATCGGTCTGAAGTGTGGAAGTTGCGCCTTTGGCCAGACCCAATGCAGCGAAGTCATACTTCAGGACCTGGGGTTTAGGGGAGAAGTTCAGCGCGACGAGAACGGATGGCTTGCCGGGCGGTCCCTGGCGCAGGTAGGAGAGGACGTTTTCGTTCGAAGGGTCGATCATCTTCATGCTGCCTGCGAAGAGCGCCGGGTTGGAACGGCGGAGGGCTATCAGCCGCTTGTACCAGTTGAGCATGGAGTTGGGGTCGGAGGATTCTGTGCTGACATTGACGACGGGGTAATCCGCCGCGATTGGCAGCCATGGAGTGGATGAGGTGGTAAAGCCCGCATTTTTGTCTGCGCTCCACTGCATCGGAGTGCGTTCGCCGTCACGGCCTTTTTCTTTGGGCCAGCCGATGATGCCAATGGGATCCTTGACGTCTTCCTTGCGAGTGGGTGGTGTGGTGACCATGCCGAGTTCGTCGCCATAGTAGAGCTGGGGCGTCGCGCGCGACGTGAGCAGAAGCGCTGCCATCATGCGAGCGATGCGTGCTTTCATTGCGGGGTCGCTTACGCCTTCACTGTATCTATCCCAAACGCGGGCCTGGTCGTGGTTGCCAAAGAAGAAATGCGGCTGACCGTTGGCGGGATTGTTTTCCACCTGCTGGAGGAGTTCGCGGAATTTTGGAACAGAGAGCTCGTTGACGTCCGCTACCTGGAAGTCCATCGGTAGCTGCACTTCGTCGTTGTTGCGGCCATACATTTTGGTTAGTTCGGCGATGTTCGGCTCGTCGGCTTCACTGATGAGCACTGGGTTGCCCGGATATCCGTCTACGACCTGACGCATGAGGCGCAGCATGTCGTGGACTTCGGGAAGATTATCGGTGTACTTGTGCTGAATGTTGGGATCGCCATAGGCGTTGGTGCCGGGCAGGATGGGGTCGTCGTGGAGGTTGGGATCTTCAAAGAGGCGTGAGACGGCGTCGATGCGAAAGCCTGAGACTCCCTTGTCCATCCAGAAGCGCAGCACGTTCATCATGGCCTTCTGAACTTCCGGGTTGCGCCAGTTCAGGTCCGGTTGTTGGGTATAGAAGTGGTGATAGTAGTACTGCGATGTGGTGGGGTCGTACTGCCATGCGGAGTGGCCAAACCAGCTTTGCCAATTGTTTGGGGGAATGGGTTTGCCGTCGGCTGTGAAGCCCTTGGGATCGCGCCAGATGTACCAGTCGCGTTTGGGATTGTCGCGTGAGGACCGCGACTCCTTGAACCAGGCGTTCTGATCGGAGGTGTGGTTTGGGACAAAGTCCATGATGACGCGGATGTTGCGGCGCTTCGCCTCGGCAACCATGTGCTCGAAGTCGGCAATGGTACCGTATTGCGGATCGATCGCGGTGTAGTCAGAGATGTCGTAGCCGAAGTCGACCTGGGGCGAGGGATACATTGGAGTGATCCAGATAGCGTCTACGCCGAGTTGCTGGAGGTAGTCGAGGCGTGAGGTGATGCCGTTGATGTCGCCGATGCCGTCGCCGGTTGAATCCTGAAAGCTGCGTGGATATATCTCGTAGATGACGGCGTGCTTCCACCATGGGCCGCTGCTAGATTGTGGGCTCGTCTTTGCGTAGGTGGCAGAGGGCGCGGACTGGGCGCGGACAGGAGTTGCAATGCTGGAGGTTGTAAGGAGCAAGAGTGCAGACAGGATCAGCTTGCCTGCATATGAGGCGTGTTTCGCAAGGTTCTTAGAGATCAAGGTTGGCCTCCGAAGGTCTGCAGTATTTAGCACTCGACATTTATGGGCCTATTAGTATGGCAATACGATAAAACAAGTGCATCGTGTTGTCTTCGCTGCCAGTTCTTCAAAAAACTACTCAATCAAAGTTCGTAACCGTGTCTAGCGGGGCGGGTGGCCTTTGCCTTCGGTCAAGTCGAGGATACGATCTATGTCGGTTGGAGGGGCGAAGAGCTCGGTGTTGCCATTCGGCCAGCGGACCTGGATGTCTTTGAGGTGCGTCTCCGTGCCGAGGCCGAAGTGAAGGCGAAGATCGCTCGATGAGTTGTAGCTGGAGCCACTGCGTACCTCATCGACCCAGACACGGTTGGGGCTGTGGAGGGTGACGCGGGCTCCGATGGCGTCGCGGTTTGAGGTGGTGCCGATAAGGTGCAGGCCGAGCCAGTGATTTTGATTGCGAGCGAGATTGACAAGGAGTAAGGGGTCGTCACTGAGGTTATTGATGACGGCTTCGATGCGGCCATCATTGAAGAGATCCGCAGTGGCGAGACCGCGGCCAGAACGGGGTTCGGCGAGGCCAGGGCCAGATGTCTTGCTTAGGTCGCGAAACTTCCCGTTGCCGAGGTTGAGGTAGAGGAAGCGTGGTTCGCGATAGAAAGAACCTAGTTTGGCTGAGTCGACTTCGGGGTATACATGGCCATTGGCGATGAGGAGATCGGGCCAGCCATCGTTGTCGACGTCGGCAAACATAGTGCCCCAGCCAAGGGCATCGGTGTTGATTCCGAGGCCGGCGGAGAAGGTGGCGTCCGTGAAGGTGCCGTCACCGTTGGCGCGATAGAGGGTGGAGGTGTCGTCGGAGAAGTTGGTCTTGAAGAGGTCAAGGTGGCCGTCGCCGTCGTAGTCGGCTGAAGTGGAGCCCATGCCAGCTTGTTCGCGGCCGTCTTCGTTGTAGGCTACGCCGGAGTCGGCAGCGACGTCGGTGAAGGTTCCGTCGTGGTTGTTGCGGTAGAGGATGGACGGGGTGGAGTCGCAGGCGACATAGATGTCGGGCCAGCCGTCGTCATTGTAGTCGAGGGTGGTGACGGAGAAACAGTAGTGGCCGTTCGTGCGCTCAATCCCGCTGGCTTTGCTTACGTCTTCGAATTTGCCCCCACCAATATTGTGATAGAGGACGTTGGGCGCACTTGGGAGGCCGCGAGGACCGCACATGACCGGGACGCCCTTCCAGATACAGCTCGGGCCGGCGCCCGGCTTCGGGATCGAGGCGAGATCGAAGTGGACGTAGGTGGCGACGACGAGGTCGAGCTTGCCGTCGCGGTCGTAGTCGATGAAGGCGCAGCCGGTGCCCCACTCCTTGCCGGTGTCTGCCACTCCTGCCTGCTCGGCTACTTCTTTAAAGGTGCCGTTGCCCTGGTTGTGGAAGAGACGATTCTTGCCATAGCCGGTGACGTAGAGGTCGTCGAAGCCGTCGTTGTCATAGTCGCCGACGCAGGCTCCCTGACCCCAACCGGTTGAGGCGAGGCCAGCCTTTGCGGTGACATCGGTGAAGGTGCCGTCGTGGTTGTTGTGGAAGAGATGGCTGGTTGGCTTCTCGTTGGGCTTAGTGTCCGTCATAGTGGTGCCGTTGACGAGGAAGATGTCGGGCCAGCCGTCTCGGTCGTAGTCGAGGATGGCTACGCCGGAGCCGGTGGCCTCGATGATGTAGCGTTTGGAGTCGACGCTTCCATTAACGTTGCGAACCAGGATGCCAGCTTTGGCGGCGACGTCAACGAACCAGGCTGGTGGTGGGTGATCGATGGTGGGCGCATAAGGTTGCTGGGCTGAGGCAGCGGCCGCGACAAGCACGAGCGTGCGCATCAGAACGCGCATGGCTATGGCTTGCCTTGGGATGGTGTCGGCCCCATAGCGAAGGTCTTGAGGACCTTGCCGCCTTCCTGAATGACGTAGAGATGGTTCGCGGCAAGATTGGGCAGCTTATCTGTGGCACCGGAGGGCCAGCGAATTTCAATGTTGGCTTTAGGTGCACGGTCGAGGCCGAAGTGGATACGCAGATCGTTTTGAGAGAAGTAGCTTCCTCCGCTGCGTACCTCGTCGATCTGGGTGAATGGCTTGCCGTCAGCGGATGGCTGCGTTGTGACGGCGATGCGCGCACCTATTCCGCTGCGATTGGATTTGGCGCCCACGGTGCGAATCTTGATCCAGTTGCGGCCAGTGGTTGAGTCGCAACGAAGAAGTTGTGGAAGATGGTTGATGCAGTTGACGACGACGTCGATATCGCCGTCGTTGTCGAAGTCGCCGAAGGCAGTTCCGCGGGCGGGAGCAGTGTCGGTTATGCCGGGGCCGCCCTGTGCGGTGACCTCTTCGAATTGGCCGTTGCGGAGATTGCGGTAGAGGTATTTGTGCTGGGCGTAGGGCGCGTCGACGTTGGTGCCTTCGACCTCGGGGTAGACATGGCCGTTGGACATGAGGATGTCTAGCCAGCCGTCGTTGTCCATGTCGAAGAAGCCCACGCCCCAGCCGAGGAAGCGAGTGTTGACGCCGAGGCCGGAGACGTAGGTGTGGTCGTCGAAGTTGCCGCCGCCGAGGTTGAGGTAGAGAGAGTCGGTGTCGCCGGCGAAGTTGGTTTTGACGATGTCGAAGAGGCCGTCGCGGTTGAAGTCTCCGATGGAGACACCCATGCCGGCCTGGGGTCTGCCGTCGGGTGAGTAGGCGATGCCGGATTCGATGGCGACGTCTTTGAAGGTGCCGTCTTTTTGATTTTGGTAGAAGGTAGCGGCGGTGGAGTCGTTGGCGACGTAGATGTCGGGCCAGCCGTCATTGTCGAGGTCTGCGACGGAGACGGAGAGTGCGTAGGTGCCGATGGTGTCCCACATGCCGCTTTTTTGAGAGACGTCGGTGAAGGTGCCGTCGCCGTTGTTGCGGTAGAGAATATTTTTGCCACCCTGGAGACCGGGGGGGCCACAGGCGACCTGAATGCCTTTGTAGGCGCAACCGGCGGCTTCGGGAAGGGGGGCGGTCTTGATGTCGAAGTCGATGTAGTTGGCTACGAAGAGGTCGAGGTTGCCGTCGCGGTCGTAGTCGAGGAACGCGCAACCGGTGTTCCATCGGGTCTTCGGCTGCAGGAGCCCTGCTTTGGCGGTGACATCGGTGAATGTTCCGTCGCCGTTATTGCGATAGAGGACATTTTGTCCGTAGTAGCTGACGAAGAGATCGTTCCAGCCATCGTTGTTATAGTCGCCGATGCAGCAACCCTGTCCCCAGCCGCTGCGGCCAAGGCCTGCTTTGGCTGTGACGTCGGTGAAGGTGCCGTCGCGATTGTTTTTGAAGAGGTGTGAGATGGGCTCCTGACCTTTGGGGAAGCCTTCGATGCGGGATCCGTTGACGAGGAAGATGTCGAGCCAGTCGTCATGGTCGTAGTCAAAGAAGGCCACGCCGCAGCCTGTGGTTTCGAGGAGGTATCTGTTCTTGTGCTCGCCACCGTAGATCGTCTTGGCGTTGAGACCGGATTGGCGAGCCACGTCAATGAAGCTGATGCCTAGTGGCGTTCCGGCAACAGGTGAGGGCGCACCCTTGGGCGCGGGGCGGGGCTTGGCGTCGTAGGTTGGGCGGGAGCCTATCTGCGGAGCAGGTTGTTGTTCTTGGGGAGCGGCTAGCGCAAGAACGTCGTCGAGGGAGAGCACTAGCGCCGTACGCGAGAGGGAGGAAAGGAAGGTGCGACGAGACCAGGTCAAATGGATACTCCCCCTGAGGCCGAGAACGCTAAGTCAATCCGCTGCGGCCGAAGTGTGTCTGCCACAGGTGGAGTGAGTATAAAGAACCCTGAGTTGCCCGGCAACGAGCCTTTCAGGGGTGAGGGGCGAAGTTCGCCTGCGTGAGCTTCTGGGCTTGCTGACGTTCGAGAGCGGCGTCAGCGTTGCGGCCCTGTTGGGCAAACGCGTCTGCGAGTGCAGCATGGGCCTCGGCGTAGTTGGGGTCGGCTGCGACCGCGGTCTGGAACTGGGCGACGGCCTCGGCGAGCTGTCCGCGCTTGAGGAGGAGGCGGCCGCTATCGAGAGCGAAGTTTGCACGCTGGCGGTTGACCGCGACGCGGCTGAGGTCGGCGGCCTTCTTCCGCTCGGCAGCTGCACCGGCGGTATCACCCTGTTGGCTGAGGATCGAGGCAAGCGTGATGTGTGGACTGGGTTGATCAGGGCGCAGCTCAATGGTGCGCTGCAATGCTGCTACGGCCTTCTGCGGGTTATCGTTCTGCTTGTAGACGTTGCCGAGGAGTGCCCAGGCGTCGCTGTTATCCGGACGCAGAGTTGTCGCCTTCTCGAGTTCGGCCTGAGCCTCCGGGAAGCGCCCGAGTTGCATATAAACAACACCGAGCGTGTATGGCGGGTCTGGCAATTGAGGGTCAAGTTTCGCAGCCTGTTCGAACTCAGGGATGGCCGCGGCAATGTTGTCTTTCAACTTGAAGGCCAAGCCGAGATCATAGTGGAGTTGTGGGTTGTCGGGTTCCACGGCGAGGCCTGCGCGGAACTGCTCGATGGCGTGGTCAAGATCACTCTGCTGTAGATAAGCGACCCCGAGATCCTCGCGAAGTGTTCCGCTCTCTGGCATGAGCTTTAGCGCCTGGGTGTAGAACGAGATCGCGCGCTTCGCATCGCCAAGTTGTACGAGTGCGAGGCCGAGATTAATGAGAACCGCGGGATCCTTGGGGCGTGCGTCAGCTACCTGTTCGAAGAGTGGCAGGGCTTCGCGGGCATTGTCGCTCGCTTGCAGAGTGAGAGCCAGTTCGTATTTTGTATCGATTGAGTTGGGGTCTAGCTTGAGCGCGTGCCGGAAGACTGTGGCGGATTGCTCGTCTTGATGTGCAGCGCGGAGGGCGCGGCCTAGTTGCAGCATGAAATCGAGGTTATCTTTTGTAAGAGCGTTTGCCTGCGTCAACTCGGCGACGGCGTTGACGGCGTCGTTTTGTGCAAGGTAGAGAGAGCCGAGGTGGTAGTGAGCGGATGCGAGGGACGGATTAAGCGTGAGCGCCAGCTGGAACTGCGAGCCGGCATCGTTATAGCGTTCCTGTTGGGCAAACAAGCTGCCCAAGGCATCATGGAGCGAGGCGTTGTCTGGAGCAGTGGCGAGGGCTTGTTCGAGCTTGCTCTGCGCAACTGCAAGCTGTGACGTCGCGGTCAACGCAGCGGCGTATGCGATGGTCGCTTCTGGAGAAAATGGTTGTTGTTTCGCCTGATCGGCGAGCTCAAACATCGCGACGGCTTTGGCGTTATCGCGAAGCTGCACGTAAGCGAGGGCGAGGTTGAGTGCGGCGTTGATATCGGTGGGATCGAGTTTGCGCGCGAGTTCCAACTGGGCCGCAGCTGAGTGGGGATCACCCTCGGCCAGCAATACCGTGCCGAAGGCGGTGTGGCCTGCGGCAACCTGTGGCGCAAGACGAACAAGCTTAGAGAACTGCATGTGCGCGGTGTGAAGGTCGTTTTGTTGGAAAGCGGCGGAGCCTGCGCGGAAGGCAGCATCGGCGGCTTTCAAGGCTTTCGCTCTGGTCTGCGGAGGCGTGCGATTTTGCTGTGGAGGTTTGTGCGTTCGCCAACGGCATCATCGCGACAACGAGACCGAGCGTAGGCAGCGAGTGTGTGAGACGGAGCATGAGAGAACTATAGGGCCATCGCGGAGATCGCTGCACCTTTCACAAAGCGGTCGGTGTAGAAGCTACATTTTGCAGAAGGATAGCGACTGATGCTTGCTACTTATTATTTCAGGCTGCCTATCCATGACGCAAAAGGCGGCAATGTAATGTCGGCGAGACTGGATTGATGATCGAGTGAAGAGGCATTCGTGAGCAGCGTATGGACGGTATCGCCAGAGATTCCGGCTGTCCGCGGGTCGAGTGTGATGGTTTGTGGTTCTGCGGTGAAGTTGAGTGCGACAACCATCGCGGGCTGACCGGCTACGCCCGCCCGTACATAGGACAGTACAGATGGGTTATTTCTATCGAGCATCTCCATCTTGCCGTCGCGAAGAGTCGGGTTGTTTTTGCGCATCGCGATCAGCTGCTTGTGCCAGTTCAGCAAGGAATTGGGGTCGCCCTCCTCTGCCTTGACGTTCTTAGCGGTGTAGTCCGCGGCGACGGGAAGCCATGTCGAGGAGGCAGTGCTGAAGCCTGCATTGTTCGAATCATCCCATTGCATGGGAGTGCGTTCGCCGTCGCGGCCTTTCTCACGTGGCCATCCGGTAATGCCGATGGGATCCTTTACGTCTTCCTTGCGCTTAGGCTGCGTCGTGACCATCCCCAACTCCTCACCGTAGTACATCAATGCGGTAGAACGCGAAGTGAAGAGCAGCGTTGCAATAAGTTTCGCAATGGCTTCGTTATGAGTCCCGTCACCATAGCGTTCCCAACTGCGAATGTTATCGTGATTGTCGAAGACGAAGAGCGGCTGATTTCCACTTACCTTGGTCTCTGCATCTTCGATGCGCTGACGGATGAGATTTGCGTCGAGTTTGTTCGTAAAACCGACGAGCATGTCCATCGGTAATTGAAGTTCGTTGTGCTTTGTGCTGCCATACCACTTGTCCAATTCCTGGATGTTGGGCAAATATGTTTCGCCAATGAGGACTCGATCTCCTGGATATTTGTCGACCATGGCGCGAAGGCGGCGCATCACATCATGCACCTCCGGCAGATTGTCGTAGAGAGATGCGTCCTGATTCTGATCGCCGTAAGCGTTGGTGCCTTCAAGAACCTTTGCATCGTGAAGTTTTGGGTCTTCAAAAAGAGTAGGAATGGCGTCGAGCCGGAAGCCGGCAACCCCTCGGTCCAGCCAGAAGCGTACCGATTCGAACATCGCTTTCTCTACCTCAGGATTGCGCCAGTTGAGGTCCGGTTGCTGGGGATAGAAGCGGTGGTAGTAATACTGGCCGGTCTTTGGATCGTACTGCCAGGCTGAGTGGCCGAAGACGCTGGTCCAGTTGTTCGGAGGGTTGTTCGGCGGCGTTCCTCCTGGTTTGCCATCCCGCCAGATGTACCAGTCGCGCTTTGGGTTTGTCTTCGAGCTTGCTGACTCCAGGAACCATTTATGTCTGTCAGACGTATGGTTCATCACCATGTCCATAATGATTCGAATATTTCGCTTCTTCGCCTCGGCAACCAGACGATCGAAGTCCGCCAGGGTGCCGTAGGCTGGGTCGATACTCTTATAGTCAGAGATGTCGTAGCCGAAATCGACCTGTGGCGACGGGTAGATGGGAGAAAGCCACAGCGCATCGACACCGAGTGACTGCAGGTAGTCAAGACGCTGCGTGATTCCATTGAGGTCTCCGATGCCGTCGCCGTCCGAATCCTGAAAGCTGCGCGGATAGATTTCATAGATAACGGCGTGCTTCCACCACGGGCCATCGCTTGCCTGCGCCAACGCAACACTTCTTTGACCGATCGCGACGAGAATCGCAAGCGTCGTGGATATCGCAAGGCGGAAGAGAGTTGTCGGGCGCTTATGTTGGGTCATCGTAGGCCATGCCTCGTCGATTTCGCAACACTATAGCATTTCCTTCTCAATCGATAGCGATTGATATGGCAAATTGAAGCGTATGTATCTGTACAGATAGATAGCGTTTCATGCACGTTTGTTGTGATGGGAGAAATGAGCGCCGCAGGATTTGCGAACAACAGTATGCGTCTGGAGTAGGATGTCGCGCGTCGGGAGATCCGGTCGCTCCAGTCGTTGCAACATTGTCGCCATCGCCATGGCTCCGATATCTGCGCAGTTCTGATGCTGAGTGGTGAGTGGCACTGGAAGCAGGCTTGCATACTTAACGTCGTCGATACCGACGATACGCATCTGACCAGGCACGCTGATACCGCAGTTCGCCAGGCCAGCCATGACGCGCGCCGCGGTGAAGTCGTTGGCGCATACGATGGCTTCGGGTCTGCACTCCTTCAGCATCTTTTGCAGAAAGTCGATGTCATCGGGGTCACCTCGGCGCACAAGATCCTGTAACGGGCGGATTCCATGCGCCAATAGGGCTTCTCTGTATCCTGCGATGCGCGAAGTAACCGTGGAGGCCGAAAGCGGTTTGGCCATGAAAGCAATCCGCTTTAGTCCGTGATGGAGCAAGTGTTGTGTAATTAAAAATCCAGCTCGTCTGTTATCGATGCCTACCAGGTCATACTTCGACCGCATCGCATACGGAGCGTAGCACCGGTCAAGCAGCACAATCTGAATACCGGCCTTATCGAGTGCAGCGACGATACGGTTGTTGACAGCGTCTTTCGCCGGCGTGAACTCCAAGGGAGCGAAAAACACGCCAGAGACCTTCTGACTGACATACTGGTTGCAAAGGTGCTCGGCTTCCTTCTCCTGTTGCGCCGCCTCTCCCATCGAGTGTCCCCAAAGAAGGGAATGCGGCTTGGACAAAGGAGATTGCATCATGCCGTGGCAGATTGGCTCGAAGATCTCTGTCCGCCCCAGGTCGGGTATCAGCAGTCCGAAGACGTGGCCGCTTGAAGCAGCCGGCGCCAGCACATGCGTTCCAGAGCCTGCGCGTCTTGAGACCATTCCATGTTGATAAAGCTCATTGACAGCTTTTGCGACAGTGATCCGCGAGGTGTTGTAGCGCTTTCCGAGTTCGGCCTCGCTAGGCAACCGATCGCCCGGTTTAAGAAGGCCAGACTTGATGGCAGAGAAGAGGTCTTCGTAGATCTGACGATATCTTGGGATGTCGGTAGCAGCCGAGACGACTATCTCTTTCTTGCGGTCTCGCGTAGATGCTCCCGATAGACGCGCCGCAACGTGCGCAGCTTGTCCGGTCTTCATGAATTCTCCTCGAGGCCGATTGGATGAATTGGGTTGGGCCTGTCAACAAGGTACAGACAAAGACATGGCTGCGAAAGATTTTTCAACTTAGTAACTGCCGAAATTGGTCAACCTTTTGATGGATATCCATCTCCTTCCTGGGTTGGATGAGCCCGAAGCCTCTATTTTCGCTGGATTCCACTATGGGCGATGCAGAATAAGGTCCGACCAGTAAGTGTTTATGTGCTTAGAATCTAAAATATTTGACATGTCAATCGAATGATATTTGGGTGGAAATGCTATAGAAAGCATTGACATCGATCATGCCTGACGAGTAGTTTTCCCTCGGATTGATTGAATGGCTTTCGTATTGAAAACCGGCTGCACCTCCCAAGTTTGGACATCCTGTCTCAGCCAGGAGAGCTTGCAATCCGAGTAGCGCGTCCGACGGCATTCGCAAAGCATCGCCACGGAACTAGAGACAAGACGGAGCACCTTTCAAGGAGAGTCTTGTTATGACGCGAATCAGGTTGTTACTTGCAGTTATCTGTCTGTTCCCCATTTCTACAACCGCATATGGACAGGCTGTCTACGGATCAATCTTTGGCACTGTGACCGATCCAACGGGTGCCGTTGTGCCGAACGCGGCTGTCACTGTTACCAACGTCGCAAAGGGCACCGCGAGTGGTGAAGTATCGAACGGCAGCGGAGAGTTCACCGCGGACCACCTTATTCCTGACATCTATGACGTGAAGGTGACGGCGTCGGGGTTCCAGACTTTTCTGCAGAAGGGCATCCAGGTGTATGCAGACACCTCGACAAAGATGCAGGTCACTCTTACAACCGGCGCAACGACAGAGACGGTGGAGGTCAATGCCGATGCGGTGCCATTGCTGAAGACCGACCGCGCTGATGTGTCGACGGTATTTGGGTCGCGGGAGATTCAGGATCTGCCAAATCAAGGCCGAAACTTCACGGGTCTGCAGCTGCTGTTACCGGGTGCACAGGAGCTTGGATGGAGCCACGCAGCCAGCGAGAATCCGCAGGGCAGCAAGCAGATCATGGTGGATGGACAGGTCTTTGCCGGAGTTGCGTTTGGATTGGATGGCACAGATAATCAGGACCCCATCCTCGGAATCATCGTCATCAACCCGAACCTTGACTCACTGTCGGAAGCAAAGATCACAACACAGAACTTCGACGCTGAGTTCGGCAAGGCGGTTTCATCCGTAGTAACGGCGCAGACGAAATCTGGCTCGAACAAGTTCCACGGTTCGGCCTATAACTATCGTCAAAGCGGGGCGAATCTGGCGCAGGATCCATTTACGCAGGGACCAGGCCGTGCCAGTGTCCCGGGCCAACTGAAGAACCAGTTCGGAGGTTCAATTGGTGGCCCGATCCTCAAGGACAAGCTGTTCTTCTTTGGCGACTACGAGGGTGTTCGCCAGAAAGTCGGAACCTCCAACGTCCAGACGGTTCCATCAGCTCTGCTGGTTGCGACGTGTCTCGGCCAGCAGGTCGGGAAGAGTGGGATTCCTGGCTGCGACTTCAGCGAGTATGCAGCGAATGTGACGCCGACGGGACAAGGAATTATCTACCAGCCAAACGGCACTCCCTATCCGAGCAATGTCATTCCTGCGTCGCTGGTGTCTCCGCAGGCTAAGGCATTCCTCGCGCTTCTGCAGCCCTACAAGCCGAATACGCCTGGCAAGTTCAACGGACTTCAGAACAACTATTCGGGAGCCGGTACAGGCGGCTTTAATAGTGACCAGTGGGGTGTCCGCGGTGACTTCACGGCGAATGAGAAGATCCATGTCTTCGGCCGCTTCAGCCGCTTCACCGACATACTGACTGGGACCACGATTTTCGGTCCTGCTGGAGGGTCCGGTTTTGGACTCGGCGGATACGGTGGAACTTCCAATGGGGCCAACGACAGCGCTGCGCTTGGCACCGACATAGTGGTGAACCCGAAGCTGGTGACTGACATACGCCTCGGCTACTTTCGCTATAACATCGGCACCGTAAAGTACGATCAGAACGTTGAACTCGCCAACCAGCTCGGCATACCTGGTATGAATACCGGAACATTTGAGACTGGCGGGGCTCCGAGCTTCCAGTTGGCCGAAGTTGGTTCAGCGACCGGACCTGCACCTGCCAACGCCCAGGCAACGGGACCGCAGTATGGCGCCGGCCTGAACGTGAACCGCTGCAACTGCCCGCTGACCGAGCGCGAGGACCAGTATCAGATAGTGAATAACTGGACCAAAGTTATCGGCAATCACTCGGTCAAATTCGGCGCCGACCTACGTTATGCGCGCAATCTGCGTGTACCGAGCGACAATGACCGTACAGGAATTCTTTATTTCAGCAATCAGCCAACCTCCAATCCCAATCTCGCGAATGCCGGAGGGTTGGGCTTCGCGACCTTCGCGCTTGGCGATGTGACCAGCTTCCTGCGCTTCGTCAGCACTTCAACGAACGCGAAGGAGTTTCAGAAGCGCATGTTCTTCTACGGACAGGACACGTGGAGAGCTACGCCGAAGCTGACGGTCAACTACGGACTTCGGTACGAATTCTACTTTCCTGAAACGATCAACGGCCCAGGAAACGGCGCACTACTGGACTTGAATACTGGGTACTTGAACGTAGCCGGCGTGGGCGGCGTTGCCAGCAATATGAACTGGGGCCGGCAGACCAACACCTGGAGCCCAAGGATCGGACTTGCCTACCAGGCGCGTCCAACGATGGTGATTCGTGGCGGCTATGGGCGTAGCTTCGACATCGGCGTCTTCGGTTCAATCTTTGGACATGCGGCGACGCAGAATCTTCCGACCCTTGCCAGTCAGCAGGTGACGACAACAACCGGAGTGCTGGGTTCGGCCTTTACGCTGGCTCAGGGGCCACCTGCGCCCACCCCCATTCCGGTTCCTTCCAGCGGTCTGCTGCCGAATCCGGGAGCAGCGGTCAATTCGCGGGCGCGACCCAATGGCCTGCTTCTGCCGACGATTGATGCCTGGAACGCAAGTCTCCAGCAGTCGTTGACTCCATCGCTCTCGTTAACCATCGCCTACGTGGGTAACAAGGGAACACACACTCTTGGTGCGCAGAGCGGCAATACAACGAATCCGAACGAAGGGGCGATCAATTTGCCGGCGCAGTACAGCATCACCGGCCAGTCGCTGCATTACGATCCATCCGTGCCTTCCGCGACGATTTATCCCGGTGTGCACGCTGTGAATGGTCAGCCTGTCCCGGGTATTTCGCCCAGTGGAGGCACGCAAAACCTGACTTATCTGCAACGTTATTACGGAGGAAAGCTTCCAGCATGCGCAGACCCCAACTACCATATCTCTGATCCGCTAATTGGACCCGGTCAGTGCGGTTGGACAAACGGCATCACTTACTATTCCAACAGCTTCAACACACACTATAATGCACTTCAGGTCACGCTCGCCAAGCAGTTCACTCACGGCCTGTCGATGAACGCAACCTATGCCTGGCAGCACGCGGTCAGCTGGGCGACGGGTTTCTCAACCTGGGATATAAACTCAGTCAAAGGGAATGAAGACTTCCTTCGCAGGCAACAGATCGTCCTGTATGGACTCTACGAACTTCCCTTTGGAAAAAACAAGATGTTCGGCAGCAACGTGAACGGTGTCGTCAACCAGATCATCGGTGGATGGCAGCTGAGCCCGGTGCTGAACTACTCGAGCGGACTACCGTTTACGCTCTCTTATGGTGAATGCTCGAATAGCGTACCGAGTTCAGCTCCGTGCTACGTCAACGGGGATGCCAAAACATTCCGCTCCCACATCACGGGCTTCCCCGGCAATGGCCTCAGCTTCTTTGATGCCCAGACACTGGGCACGCTGTTTACCGCGCCCGGCCTCGGCCAGATCGGAAGTATCGGAAGGACCAGCGTTTACGGGCCGCATTTCTTCAACACGGACCTTGCGGTGCAGAAGAACTTCCCGATTCATGAAATCGCCGCGATTCAGTTCCGCATGGACGCATTCAATGTCTTCAATCACATCAACTTCGGGTCGCCCAGCGGCAACATTGAGCAGGCGGGAGCAATCAGCAGCGGAGCTGGCAAGGATGGTTCAGCCAATCCACGGCAGTTGCAGTTCTCGCTGCGCGTACAATTCTGACGCTGCGATCGTGATCAGGGTGAAAGGGGAGCTTCGGCTCCCCTTTTTCTCTTTCCGTTTACACTCAGGTTGAGGTTGCCGATGAACGGTCTGCGCGTAGCCATTGTTGTTATCGGTCTCTTCATTGCCGCGGCTGGATTGGACGCGCAATCGGGACAAAGCCCGAGCGTTGCTTCTGCGAACGATCAGCAAAATCTCTTGCAGCTACGCCAGATGATCGACCGTGGACACGCTGCGGAGGCGCTGAAGCAACTCGACGCGTTGGCGACGCAACATCCCGTGCCTGCAGGCGTCGATAGGGTGCGAGGAGTAGCTCTCTACTTTCAGAATCGATTTGTTGAGGCAGACGCCGCATTCGCGAGCGCTCTGAAGCTGGACCCGCACGACGAAGAGGCAACTCAGATGCGCGGTCTCACGCTCTACCGTTTGGGCAAGCCAGCGGACGCTATCTCGCTGCTTGAAGCGGCACACAACTGGACGTCCCAGACGAAGATCGATCCAAGCTACGTCCTGGCGCTTTGTTACCTCGACACAAGACGTTACGATGATGCACGCAGAGCCTTTGCCACGCAGTATCGCTTCCCGCCCGACTCAGCGCCGGCATACCTTCTTGCCGCTCGGATGTTGCTGCGTCGCGAGTACCTTCCGGTTGCTCAGGACTTCGCCCGGAAATCGCTCGCACTCGACCCGCAGCTTCCACTCGCGCACGCACTCCTCGGTGAGATCGCACTGGCGGGCGAACATCTCGACGAGGCCATCGCAGAGTTTGAGAAAGAGCGAGCCCGCAATCCGCTTGAGGGTAGCATCTACGACAGGTTGGGCGACGCCTATACACGCGCAGGCGACTACACCAAGGCCCAACAGGTTTTGCAACAAGCCCTGCTGCTTGAGCCGAACTCCACCGGTCCCTACATTCTATTGGGCAAAGCATTTCTGAAGAGCCAGGACCCCGTGAGCGCAACCATGTACCTTGAGCGTGCCGAGAAGATGGACCCTGGCAACTCTATGACTCACAACTTTCTGGCGCAGGCCTATCGCGCGGTTGGCCGGGCCGACGACGCTAATCGAGAGATGCAGATGGTCCAAAGGCTGCGTTCTGTAGAAGAACCTAAGCTTGAGCTGGTTCACTAGTTCGATGTGATGACGGCACGTCCCTGGATTTTGCCGTCGTGGAGGAGGTGGTACGCCTCAGCGACTTGGTCGAGTGGAAAGTGTTCAGCCGCCATTTTGATTTTTCGCGCCTGAGCGAGCCCCTGAATGAGTTTGTCTCCGTTGCCTGGCGAAAGCTGAACATGTCTTGGCGGCAGCAACAGCAGTTGACCGAAGAGCAGAAGAAGACCCGCCGCCAACAAGGTTGCCGTCGACGCGGTCAATGCGCGCTTCGGCCAAATGGGATGACTACTACATTCTCGGCGAGGTAACGAGTCCACTTCGGCATGGTCAGGTTAAAATTGATCCGAAGTATAATTCCCAACTGGTAGCGTTGGCGGACAAAGTCACAAGCGTCAAGGACTACATGATTCAGGTAAAAGGCTATGCCTCGCCAGTCGGCAGCGTCGCCTTGAACCAGAAGTTAAGCGAAGACCGCGCGAACATCATGCAGCAAACAGGGCCATATTCCCTTTACGAACAGGAAAGGCCCAAAATTGTTGCGTCGTGGTAAGAGTTTTATAGAACAAAGGCATCGTCGGCATCTAAGATTGTCGACATCTCGGCCCAGCAATTGGACGTAACGAACTACGGGTAAGTAGATCTCTCGTGCGATGTTCCCAATGGAGGCGCTCAGCAACGCCAAATGGACTTTCATTTGAAGCTTATTGTGCCAAGCGATCCTCGTTTCTTATCGATTGCCCGCGCCGCGGTGTGCGAGGTAGGTGCGATTTGCGGTTTGTCGGAGGAGTTGTGCCAAGGAGTCACGTTGGCAGTTGATGAGGCTTTAGCCAATATCATTCGACATGCCTACAAAAACCGTTATGACCAGGAGATCGAGTTGAACTGTCAGACAGGTCCCAATCAGATAGTATTTACACTTCTCGATCGGGGCGAACCACCGGACCCGGCCAGGATATGCGGGCAGCCGTTGGATGACGTCTCGCTAAGCGGCCGTGGAACTCACTTAATGAAGGCGGTTATGGATGAGGTGCATTACGAGCGAGTTCCGGGAGGAAATCAAGTGAGACTGATCAAGCGCCTGTCAGTTGCTACTGAAGTCTAACGGGTATCTCTGGTTCCTAACCAATATAGGGGATGGATATGGAAAGACAGATGGCTTCTTCGACGCGGATTGAAAAAGGGACCACGATCGTGGACGTCGTAGGTCAGATAGATCTTGGTAGCTCACCGGCGCTGCGCAAGACACTTTTGGAGTCATTGAATGGGACAAAAAGTGTGGCCATAAACCTGAGCGCCGTAAAGTACATCGATAGCTCAGGGATCGCTTCACTTGTGGAGGTTCTCAGAGAAGCGCGTAATTCCAATAAGAGACTTGTCCTATTTGGACTAACCGGTGCTGTTCTTAAGGTCTTACAACTTACGCGTCTGACCGGCGTTTTTGAAATATGCGAAACCGAGGAGCAAGCACTCGATGCTTGAAATCGTACATTCCGCATCGGCCATCGATAAACACGAGTTGGCATATCGCTGAAACAATTTTCTGGATCGGAGGCATATGGCGTTGAAATTGACGTCAAAGATCGCATCTGTATCAGGCCTTGTCGGCTTCTGGACCATGAGTGGCGTTGCATACATAGGAGACCTGGCTACGCTCGCGGGCCAATCTGCCCATGTTACCTTTGTGGGCCCTTTCCAAGGTCGGCGTCTGCGCCCCCATCGGGCAATCCATCAAGCCATGGCCGTCGGCGTCGAAGCCATACCCATCGTCTCGCTGATTACATTCTTCGTTGGTTTGATTATGGCCCTACAAAGCGCCTATGAGCTGCGTCGGTTAGGAGCGATGCAATTGGTGGCAGGGACCGTGGCCGTTTCGATTCTTCGAGAACTTGGGCCGTTGCTTACAGCTATCGTCGTCATCGGTCGTTCGGGATCGGCTTTCGCCGCGGAGATCGGCACCAAAAAGGTGACCGAGGAGGTAGATGCCCTCAGAACGATGGCTTTCGATCCCGTTGCCTTCCTGGTCGCGCCAAAGTTTCTGGCGATGCTGGTGATGTTGCCGTGTCTCACAGTCTGGGCTGACTTCATGGGCATTGTTGGGGGATGTGTCTTCGGCGTTACAGGAGCTGACTTTACAATCGCCTCCTATTTTCGAGCGACGCGAGACGCGATCGTCGCGCGCGATATCTACACTGGGCTCATCAAGAGCGCGCTGTTCGCTCTGGTTATTACTGCTGTCGGATGTAAGGAGGGCTTTTCAACGGGGGCGGGCGCTGAGGAGGTCGGACGCTCGACAACCGCGGCAGTCGTCACCTCGATAGCTCTTGTGATTGTTGTAGATCTCGTGTTTACAAGCTTGTTCTATTTTATTAATCCCACCTAACGCAGGAGAGTAGGCATGGAGCTTCAATATATGCTGATCCCGGAGTTAGTTTGCAAGCCAGCCACGATAACGGGATTCAAAAATGACTAACGACACTGGCGAGGTGGCCATCTCAGTAGTTGACCTTCGTGTGTCTTACGGTGAACGCGAGATCCTTCACGGCATTACGTTTGACGTCCGCCGGGGGGAAACCATGGTGATCCTGGGTGGGTCGGGCTCGGGAAAAAGCACCCTGTTACGAACTCTGGTCGGTCTGGAAAAGCCGAGTTCGGGCGAAGTGTGGATCCAAGGTGTAAACACAGCCAAAATTTCCGAGCGAGAAATGGATGCGATTCGCAAGAAGATAGGCATGTCGTTTCAAGGTTCAGCGTTGTTCGGATCGATGACCGTTGGTGAGAACGTTGCGTTGCCATTGCGCGAGCACACCAGCCTCGAAGACTCCACCATTGAGATCATGGTGCGAATCAAGCTCGGACAAGTTGGCCTCGGCAATTTCGAAGACTACATGCCTTCGGAACTAAGCGGCGGGATGAAGAAACGTGCCGCAGTTGCTCGAGCATTAGCCATGGATCCCGAGATCCTGTTTTTCGACGAACCGTCCGCAGGGCTGGACCCAATCATCGCTGCGGGACTTGACGAGCTCATCCTGGATCTAAAGAAGGCCTATGCCATAACGATGGTTGTCGTGACCCACGAATTGGCCAGTGCTTTTCTGATCGCTGACCGCATGGTCTATGTTGACCGAGGTCATATCGTAGCGATGGGAACCAAAGAGGAGTTCAGGGCAAGCACTCATCCGCGGGTGCGGCAGTTCCTGGACCGAGTGCCGGAGCCTGAGGTTCTCGACGAACTCAACTATCTGCAGATGCTTACAGGGGACCGCAAGACGGCGAAGGATTGAGAATATGGAGCCACTAAAGATGAGGACGGTATGAATAGTAAACGCGAGCAGACCGCGGTGGGTTTCTTTGTGTTGGTCGCGGCGGCACTCCTGATAGGGACAATCCTGGCCGTATCCGGCACCTTCAGTTCGGATGGAGTTGCACACCATACCTACTTCAAATCTGCTGGCGGTCTCATACCCGGTGCTGAGGTTCGCTACGGAGGCATGAAGGCCGGTAAGGTCGAGGCCGTACGCGTAGATCCCAAAGACTCGACCCGCATTGAGATCGACTTTAGTGTGCAGCGCGATATCCCAGTGAAGACCGACAGTATCGCGAAGATTACTAGTCTGGGAGCTCTTTCCGATAACTATCTCGAGATTGGGACCGGAACAAAAGGCGGCCAACTCGCGGCACCGGGCAGTGAACTAAAGTCTGTCGAGACTTTGGGAATTGGTGACCTCGGCGATATGATTGGCAGCCTAACCCCTGTCGCCAATCAGGTTATGCAGACCCTGAACCAGCGCCTCACGGAAATGCAAGTGACAATTGCCCGTGTCAACGACCTTCTGAACGACAAGAACCGCCAAAATATAGGTAACAGTTTGGGCAACTTGAACGGCATGCTCGCTGAAGATCGCCCGAAGATCTCAGGAAGCTTAACAAACGTGCAAACGGCGAGTGCCAGGCTTGTACCCTTGCTCGACGACCTTAAAGCAACTATGAATCAGGCGAACGATACCTTGTCGCACGTTGATTCTCTTGTGATTGAGAACCGCCAGGACATCCGGACGATAGTCGTCGAGCTAAAAGGGACGATGCTCAATGCACAGGCTCTTATCGAGCAGCTTAAAAATACGACGGACAACAACACGGACAACATCGACCAGATCTTCGAGAATATCCGCGTTACGACTGAAAACATGAAAGTGCTGACGGATTCGTTGAAGACCAACCCTTCAGTGCTTATTCGCGGAAATAATGTGAAGGATCGAAAACCAGGCGATAAGTGAGACAGATCGGTGAGAGCAGGAGTTGATAAAGTGCAACGCCCTTAAATCGATATCGAGTGCTTACGGAAGGGGTTCTCTATGCATCGAATGGCACGACTCGTTCTAATATCGCCACTTGCCTTGAGCCTATATGGATGCGGCGGGGGCAAGCCGATCCACTATTACACAGTACAACTCCCCGTGGCGCCCACACTCACAACAAGCGAACACCCCGTATCGTTACTGGTTGGAAGCATTGGGGGTGCAGGAATGTATAGGGATACGCCGATTGTGTATCACATCGGCACCAACCAGATTGGCGTGTATCAGCACAGTCGTTGGGCTGAGCCTCCGGTCGAATTGGTCAAAAGAAAATTGATACGCATGCTGAATACTTCAGGTGGCTATCAGTCTGTTGCCAGTCTTGGAAGCAATACAGAAGGACAGTTCGTGCTCCGAGGCAGACTCTATGACTTTGCAGAAGTCGATGGTGCAAATATCGCCGGACTTGTGTCCATGGAGTTCGAACTCTATGACAGAAAGTCGGGCAAGGTCGTCTGGACGCATTTCTACTCTCAATCCGAACCCGCGCAGGGCAAGGAGATTTCTGGGGTCGTGACAGCGCTGGATACAAATCTAGATCGCGGACTGAAAGAAGTTGCCGCTGGGCTCAGCCAGTATTTCTCTGCAAATCCTGCCGGCAAGTCTTGAAGGTGTCTCCGAGGAGAAAACGATGGCTCTAGTCGCGAATCTGAAAATTAGGACCAAGCTGCTTCTTGCCGGACTTCCTCTGGCGCTGATGGTGGTCCTCGCGACGTTTTATTCATCGTTCACGAGTCGGAGAATCGACACCCAGTATAGCGACATGATCGGCCACGACGTCAAGGCACTGCAGAATCTCTCGGTAGCACGAGCACATACAAATCGAATAGGTCTATTTCTCTACGAGGAGATCGCCGAGCCCGACCCTGATAAAAAGGTACGGATCGATGGAGAGTTAGATAAGATCTACGCTGATTTTCAAGTACGTATCGCGGAAGCACTGATCCAAAGCCCCGATCACGCCAACAAAATCAAGGCCACGTCGGCTCTTTTCGATAAAGCGATGTCGGATGCACGTCCCATTCGTGCCGCGGCCTTGGCGAACAACAGTGAAAAGGCCTTAAGTCTGATGCGTGGCGATGCAGGCACCGAATTGCAACAGGCGCGGCTGGCTGCCATCGACTCGGTGGACGAACTGCGAGCCTCCGTCGACCAGCGATCTGATGATCTCACCAGAAAAGCTCAGCGCGCCATTCTGATCACATGGCTGGTTGTCTGCCTCGGCCTTGCCGCGACTTTAGCCTTCACCCTTTATGTCGTCCAGACCCAAGTTATTGGCGAGTTATTGGCCGTGCGAGCCAGCGTGCAGGCCCTCGCCGATGGACGGCTGGATGAATCCATCCCTTATCTCAACCAGAAGAACGAAATTGGTGCGATCAGCCGCGCACTAAAAACACTGCAGGATTATGCTCATGAGCGCGAGATTCAGCATTGGGTGAAGGCTGAGGTTTCGGATGTCGCGGAGAAGCTTCAATCTTCCGTGAATTTTGCAGAATTCGGAAGATGTTTGTTTTCGCGCCTCTCTGAGTCCATCCCGCTACTCTATGGAGCTCTTTATGTCGCAGACGAGAGTCACGCTCGGTTGGCTCGTGTTGGTGGATTTGCTCTCGATGGTCCAAATGAGGCCCGGGAATTTATTTTTGGAGAGGGACTCATCGGCCAGGCGGCTGTGGAAAGGCGGACATTGGTGGTTTCCACAAACGAGGAAGATAAGCTCAATATTTCGACCGGAATCGGAACGGTCAAGCCCCGCACTCTCCTCCTAATGCCGGTGGTCCACAAGGACGTTGTGATGGGAGTACTCGAACTAGCACCGACTTTCGCACTATCGGACCGCCAACAGGTTCTGCTCGAAGCACTCATGCCTGTTTTGGCGATGAACTCGGAGATATTGTCTGTCAACATCAAGACCAGAGGGCTGCTCGAACAAACTCAGCAGCAGGCAGAGACCCTGGCAACGGTAGAGGAAAGGTCTCGTCTAATCTTGTCGTCAGTAGCGGATGGTATCTGGGGACTCAGTGCAGATGGGACGGTTGCATTTGTGAATCCTGCAGGCGCTCGAATGTTGGGCTATGAGCCGGAGGAACTCATCGGCCAGCCGATGCACGCAGCCGTTCATTACGCCTATTCCGATGGATCACCATACCCCGCAGAAGATTGTTGGATGTTCAGGACCGCCCACGACGGGCAACGCCATGTATCTTCTGACGAAGTCCTCTGGAAGAAGGACGGAAGTTGCCTCTCCGTAGAGTACAGCACTACGCCGATCCGGAAGGGCGATCAGGTTGTGGGAGCGGTGGTGGCGATCCAAGACATCACGGAGCGAATACGAAGCGAGCAAGCCGTACAGGAAAGCGAGAAGCGGTTCCGTTCCATTTTCGAGAATGCGCAGATCGGAATCGGCATCTATGCCGTCAATACGGGGGAGCATTTAAGCAACCGTACCCAGCTTGAGCAGTTGGGCTACAGCGCTGAAGAATTGAACGACACGAAGAAATGGGACGAGATTGTTCACCCAGATGACCGTGCCGATGGAACTGCGAGGTACGCGGAACTTATTGAAGGGAAGCGCGATGAGGATGAGTATATACAACACTTTATCCGGTCTGATGGCAGCATCATCGTTGCTAGTGGAAGATTCAAACTTATCCGGGGCGCCCAGGGTAAGCCGCAATACGTCATCTCGTTGCACGAAGACATTACGGAGCGTCAACGGGTAGAGCAGCGCCTTCGCTTCACACAGTATGCCGTGGACCATGCAGCCGATGCGGTTTTCTGGATTCGAGCAACAGATGGCGGGTTGGAATATGTCAATGAGGAGGCTTGTCGAAGCCTTGGCTACACGAGAGAGGAATTGCTCGCTACTCCCATCAGCGAAGTCACTGAGTTTGACGCCGACAAGTTAAAAAGAAGTGATTGAGCTTCTTCGGGATAAACCTGTTCTTACTCGAGAGACAAAACATCGCGCCAAAGATGGACGCGTATTCGATGCTGAGGTTACTTTGTACTGTGCAGATTACCTGAGCCAGCAGATTATCGTAGCCAATGTTAAGGACATCACAGAACGTAAATGGGCAGAGGCGGCGATCCTTGAGGCCAAGGAGGTAGCGGAAGCGGGCACGAAGGCGAAGTCCGATTTCCTGGCCAACATGAGCCACGAGATCCGAACACCGATGAATGCAATCATCGGTATGGCGCATCTGGCCCTGAAGACCGAACTCAATCCTCGTCAGAGCGGTTACATCCGAAAGATTCAACAGTCCGGCCAGCACCTGCTGGGCATAATTAACGACATACTGGATTTTTCGAAGATCGAGGCGGGCAAATTATCCATCGAAAATATCGACTTCGATATTGAAAAAGTGCTTGAGAACGTCGCCAACCTGATCTCCGAGAAGGCCTCAGCCAAAGGCTTGGAGCTGATCTTCGACATCGACCCTGGAGTTTCTACCCACCCGAAAGGCGACCCACTTCGCCTCGGGCAAATCCTTATCAACTACTGCAACAATGCTATCAAATTCACAGAGCGTGGCGAGATCGTCGTCAAAACTCGTGTCAAGGAAGAGGACGAAAAAGGCCAACTGGTTTACTTCTCCGTCAGCGACACTGGCATCGGCCTGACCGAAGAGCAAATGGGGCGTCTCTTCCAGGCGTTCGAACAGGCAGATGCCTCAACCACACGACAGCACGGCGGAACTGGGCTGGGACTCGCGATCTCCAAAAAATTGGCACAGTTAATGGGCGGCGATGTCGGAGTCACAAGCGAGGTGGGAAAAGGAAGCACATTTTGGTTTACCGCCTATCTCGGCAGGGGCGACGCCACAGCGAGGCGTCTCGCCCGGCCCGACCTCCATAATCGACGCGCCCTGATCATAGACGACAATGCGCAGGCCCGTGAAATTGAGTCGAGCATGCTGACGAGCATGACGTTCGTGGTGCATGAAGCGCCGTCCGGGCCGGAGGGTATTGAGATGGTGCAGCAAGCCGCTGACCGCAAGGAGCCCTACGACATCGTCTTTATCGATTGGCAGATGCCTGGCCTCGATGGCATTGAAACTGGCAAACGGATTCGTGCACTGCCGGGGTTAGCAAGCCCCCCGCACTTGGTTATGGTGACAGCCTATGGTCGTGAAGAGGTGCTGAAGCAGGCCGAGGACGCCGCGTTCGACAACGTACTCATCAAACCTGTAACTCCTTCGATGCTCTTTGACTCTGCCGTCCAAGCACTGGGTGGTGATCAGGAGCCGGCGCTCGAAGTTGAGGCCAGTCCAGCTCTCAGCCTCGACCAGCTACGCGGGGCGCGGGTGTTGCTCGTGGAGGACAATGAGCTCAATCAAGAGGTTGCGATGGGGCTACTCGAACCCGCCCATATGTCCATCGACCTGGCTGAGAATGGCGAGGTCGCCGTACGGATGGTGGGCGAGCATCATTACGACCTCGTGCTAATGGACATGCAGATGCCGGTAATGGATGGAATCGCGGCGACCAAGGCGATCAGGTCTAATTCACGTTTCCGCGAACTGCCCATTATCGCGATGACCGCCAACGCCATGGACGCGGACCGCGAAATGTGTCGCCAAGCGGGAATGAACGACCATGTGAGCAAACCTATTGATCCTGATGCGATGTTTGCGACAGTGATGAAGTGGATAAAGCCGCAACACGCTCGGTTCTCCGAACCTCCTGCTCAGAAGGTCGAGGTCGCGTCCCCACAAAATATCCCCGACCTCCCCGAGATTGACGGTGTCGACATCAAGGATGGCCTCAATCGAGTTGGGGGAAACAGCCGCCTATACCGAGACTTGCTTATGAAGTTCGCGGCGAAATACAGTGACGCGGGCCTGCAGATCACAGACGCTCTGCATATCGGTGACCGCAATACGGCTGAGCGAATCTCTCACACAGTAAAGGGAGTCGCGGGCAACATCGGTATCAAGCCAGTCCAGTTCGCTGCCGAGAAGTTGGAGAAGGCAATTCGCGAGAGTGATTCGGCAGCCCCAACGATGCTTCAGGATTTCACTTCCGTCTTGCGTACTCAGATCGATGCCATCGAGCAGGCTTTGCCGATGGAAACACTCGCACTCGAAATCGAACCGAGGAAAAGCTTCGATCCCATCTCAGCTTCGCATCAAATCACCCGACTAAGGAACCAGCTCAAGGCCAGTGACGGCGATTCGGAGGAGACGTTTCGTACTCTGCGAAGTGTTCTCACTGGCCATGTCGAGAAGGCGCGATTGGATGCACTAGGTGTAGACATAAGCGATTTCAATTTCGCCGGCGCGCTGTCGAAGCTGGACGAAATCGTTAAAGAACGTAGCTTAAATCGGGAGGAAGTAAAGGGATGAACGCCGATGTGAAGACCGTATTACTTGTCGACGATGAGCCCGCGAACATCCAGATCGTTAACTCGATTCTCAAAGACAGCTACAAGACTCGTATCGCGACGAATGGTGCGAAAGCTTTGGAACTCGCCAATCAAGTCCCAGCTCCTGATCTGATCCTTCTGGATGTCATGATGCCGGACATGGACGGGTACGAAGTCTGCTCCCGTCTTAAGTCAGCCGATCTTACGCGGGACATCCCCGTGATCTTCCTGACAGGTCAAACTGAGATTGACGATGAGACGAAGGGTTTCGAGGTTGGAGCGGTGGACTACATCCATAAGCCGTTCTCGCCGGCGGTCATACAAGCCAGGGTACGCACACACCTTGTGCTCCGCGGTATACGCGAACAACTAGCACGCCAATTGCACGCCATCCAGTGTGAAATGGACACCGCACGACAAATTCAATTGTCTATCTTGCCGCGCGAGATCCCAACAATCAGGGGATTGGACATTTCTGCCCGTTATCTTCCCATGACGTCGGTGGCGGGAGATTTCTACGATTTCATTCTGATCGATGAGAAGCGAATCGGCATTCTGGTTGCGGACGTATCGGGTCATGGCATGCCCGCAGCGCTTATATCCTCGATGCTGAAGATTGCACTGGATGGTCAAACTAAATGTGCCTTGGAGCCTGCGCGCGTGTTGGCGGGTCTGAATCAGGCGTTGTGTGGAAAATTTCAGGGACACTTCGTCACCGCTGCGTACGTGGTGGTGGATACGGAAAGACAAAGCCTCCTCTATGCGGGTGCGGGACACCCGCCACTCATTTTCATGGACCGCTCGGGAGGAGAAGCCCGCGACTTCGTCGAGAACGGCTTGTTCCTTGGGTTCTTCCCAGAGGCCACATACACTGCGGTGGAGATACCTTTCAAAGTGGGTGACTGGGGCGTGCTTTACACTGACGGAATCCTGGAAATGACCGACCCTTCAGACGAGCAATTTGGGTTAGATCGCTTCAAGCAGTTTCTCCAGGACAATCATGATTTATCAACGACGCGATTCGTTGATGCGCTCCTTGAAGAGTTGTCGCGATGGTCGAATCTCGCTTCCGGCCGGGAGCCGGAGGACGACATCACGCTTTTGGCTTTCCATTTCGGAGGCCCTGTTGACCTGACAGCTTCCAAGCAGTGAGGCGGACGAGAGACCTGATGAGCCTTTAGAGACAGCTAGCCGTCTAGCGCTTGCGCAATTCATTATTGCGAGTTCCAACGAATCCGAAGCCAGGCTGGAGGTCCGCTGATCGAAAGCCTAACTTGAGAAGACGACGTGGTTTCTAAGCGTTTGTAGAGACGCTTGCGCAAGAGTTCTTCGACCTGAGACCATCGCCTCCCGCATTTTCAGTCCTGGACCCACGCGTACAACTGGCATTGCCCATGCAAGCCTCAATCAGTCGCTAACCGTCACCCACTCGGCCTCGATGTCATCAACCTCTTGAGACACTATAGCAAGAGGCTCCTCGACAAAACATATGTGCTGCATCAGACATTTCGGGATAATTTATGCCGGATTCTGAATCTTTAAAATGAGCTGCCACGTCTAAAATTCGCATTATCGATAATTCTGAATATCCGGTTATCGATAGAAACGCAACATGATTGTTACCCTTTGGTTTCTATAACTCGCTGGTTCGCAACCCGGTTACGAGCCATTAGACCCGTTCGCAACAATTACAAGGAAGTCTTATGTGGATTGTTCGTTTAGCTCTACGACGCCCCTATACCTTCGTTGTTCTGTCCATATTGTTGCTGATCATGGGGCCCGTGACGATCCTGCGGACCCCCACCGATATCTTTCCCAACATCGATATTCCGGTGGTGAGCGTTATATGGCAGTACTCCGGCCTGTCGGCTGAACAGATGTCGTCTCGTATTGTGATTCTGACAGAACGTGTATTAAGCACCACGGTCAACAATATCGAGCATGTCGAGTCGCAGTCTATGACCGGCATCGCCGTCGTGAAGATTTTCTTTCAGCCACATGTGGACATCAGCACGGCAATCGCCCAGGTTACGGCGGTCTCTCAGACGCAGTTGAGACAACTACCAGCGGGAACAACTCCGCCTTTGATCATTGTGTACAACGCATCCAGCGTGCCGATTCTTCAACTGGCTTTGTCGGGAAAGGGGATGTCCGAGCAGGAACTCAACGACTGGGGACAAAATTTTCTTCGGCCGCAGTTGATCACGGTCGAAGGTGCGGCTATTCCGTACTCTTATGGCGGTAAGCAGCGTCAAGTGCAGGTGGACCTGAATACGCAGGCGTTGCAGGCTAAAGGGCTTGGGCCGTCCGATGTGACGACCGCGATCGGCAACCAGAACCTGATTCTGCCCTCGGGCACGACCAAGATGGGGCTGTTCGAGTTCAATGTTGAAACGAATGGCAGCCCTTTGGATGTCAACGACCTGAACGACATTCCAATCAAGGTGGCCAACGGTGCGACAATCTTCGTTCGCGATGTTGCCCATGTGCGCGATGGATTTCCGCCCCAGACCAACATAGTCCGCTCGGATGGGCAACGCGGATCGCTGATGACGGTTTTGAAGAACGGAAATACGTCGACGCTCGACATAGTGAAGGGAATCCGCGGACTGCTGCCGCAAGTGGCTGCGACGTTGCCTGAGGCGTTGAAGATCACGCCTATCGCTGACCAATCGATTTTTGTACGAGCCTCAATCAATGGCGTGGTAAGAGAGGCCATCATTGCCGCCTGTCTGACCGCGATGATGATCCTGATCTTCCTGGGAAGCTGGCGGAGCACGATCATTATTGCGGTGTCTATCCCGCTGTCGATTCTATGTTCGATCATCACACTGAGCGCGCTGGGCGAGACGATTAACATCATGACGCTTGGCGGTCTCGCGCTTGCCGTTGGAATTCTGGTCGATGACGCGACGGTTGAGATCGAGAACATCAATCGCAATCTGGAAATGGGAAAGGAGACCGAGCAAGCCATTCTGGATGGGGCAGCCCAGATTGCAGTGCCGGCCTTTGTCTCAACGCTGAGCATCTGCATTGTGTTTGTGCCGATGTTTTTCCTAAGCGGAGTGGCCAAATATCTCTTTGTTCCCCTCGCAGAGGCCGTGGTCTTCGCTATGCTTGCGTCGTACCTGCTCTCGCGGACAATCGTGCCGACCATGGCGAAGTATCTGCTGCAGGTGCACGACGAACAAGAGGTAGAAAAGAAGAAGGAGAGCCGCAATCCGCTTGTGCGTTTTCAACTCGCCTTCGAACACGGCTTTGAAAAGCTGAGAGGTGGGTATCACAATCTGCTGAAGAGTACGGTAGCTCATCCTATTCTGTTCACGATCTGCTTCTTTGCGGCCTGTCTTGCATCGTTTGCTCTGTTCCCGTGGCTTGGCCAGGACTTCTTTCCAGCGGTCGATGGTGGGCAGTTCAAGTTACACGTACGCGCGCAGACCGGAACCAGAATCGAGGAAACGGCCCGTCTATGCGACCTGATAGAAAACAGCATTCGCAGGGAAATTCCTGCGAGCGAGCTGTCCAACATTCTGGACAATATCGGCCTGCCTTACTCGGGCATCAATACCTCTTATAGCAACTCGGCCGCCATAGGACCCGCCGATGCGGATATCCAGGTGTCCTTGGCAGAGAAGCACAGGCCCACAGACGAATATGTTCATGCGCTGCGCGGCAGGCTGGCGAGCGAATTTCCCGGGCTGACCTTCTACTTTCTCCCGGCCGATATCGTCAGCCAGATTCTGAACTTCGGTCTGCCAGCGCCGATCGATATTCAGATTGTTGGACAGAACGTCGAAGCGAACCGCCAGTACGCCAACAAGCTGTTCAATCAGGTTAAATTCGTTCCGGGCATGACTGATCTGAGGATCCAGCAGCCGTTCAATTCGCCGAAGCTCCAGGTCGATATCGACCGAATCAAATCGCAAGGGGCTGGTTATACGGCACGTGATGTAGCGAGTAACCTACTGGTTGCATTAAGCGGCAGTTTTCAGACAGCGCCAACGTTTTGGCTGAATCCGGCGAATGGGGTGAGCTACAACATCTCAGCACAAACGCCGCAGTTTAAAACCGATTCGCTGCAGGGTCTTGGCAATATACCGATCACCAATTCGGTTGGCACGCCACCGCAAATCCTGAAAAACCTGGCGTCGATCAGCCCCGGTCAGGAACAGGCCACGGTATCGCACTTCAACGTGCAGCCGGTGCTGGATATTTATGGATCAGTGCAAGGGCGAGATCTTGGCGGCGTGTCGAGGGAGATCGACCGGATCCTGGCAGAGACCAAGAAAGACCTTCCGCGAGGAACGAGAGTGATTGTCCGCGGCCAGGTACAAACGATGAAGGCATCCTTCGTGGGCCTGTTGGGCGGGCTGGTCTTTTCGATTGTGTTGGTCTATCTGCTGATTGTGATCAATTTTCAATCCTGGATGGATCCGTTCGTTATTATTGCCGCGCTGCCAGCCGCTTTGGCGGGAATTGTATGGTTCCTCTTTCTTACCCACACAACGTTGAGCGTTCCAGCTTTGACGGGATCGATTATGTGCATGGGCGTAGCGACGGCAAACAGTATTCTCGTTGTGAGCTTCGCCAAGGAGCAGATGGAGGAGAAGAAGACTGCGACGGAGGCTGCGCTGGCTGCTGGGTTCACGCGTTTTCGTCCGGTGCTGATGACAGCATTGGCGATGATCATCGGCATGGTGCCGATGGCGTTGGGTCTCGGTGAAGGCGGAGAGCAGAACGCTCCGCTTGGACGCGCCGTCATTGGCGGATTGCTGTTAGCTACGTTATCTACGTTGTTTTTTGTGCCGACCTTCTTCAGTCTCGTTCATGCAAAGGACAAGCCCAAGGTAGTTGAGTACAACGATTAATTTCATGTCTGGCATACCTGCAGGAGAAATATCATGACGAACGATGCAGCACAGAAACACTCGAACGACCAAACAGGTGTCAAGGGCCCGGATGCGGCGAACCGGGACCATAGCGAGACGCCGGAAAAGAAGGGCTCGCGCGCGCGCTACGTAGTGATTCTGGCAGTCCTTCTGGTCGTAGTTGCCATACTCGTGATTACGGGGATCGTTCCCAGGTTGCGTGCGAGTAGGGCTCTGGCTGCAGAGACGAACGCACTGGCTGCGCCGACTGTTCTGGTGGTTCAGCCGAGGCCGGGCGCGCCTTCGCAGGAGATTGTGCTGCCGGGTAATATTGAAGCCTTTGTCGATTCACCGATTTTTGCCAGAACGAATGGATATCTGAAGCGCTGGTACTTCGACATAGGGTCCCACGTCAAACAGGGCCAGCTGCTGGCCGAGATCGAATCACCTGAGATCGATCATGAGCTGTCGCAGGCGCAAGCTGATCTTGGAACGGCGCAGGCAAACGAACATCTGTCTGAGATTACCGCAAATCGCTTCTCAGACTTGATTAAGCAAGACGCTGTCTCACAGCAGGACACAGACAATGCAGTGAACGATCTTGTCGCAAGGAGAACAGCGGTGAGGTCTGCTCAGGCAAATGTGGACAGACTTAGACAGTTGGTTGCCTTTGAGAAGGTTTATGCGCCGTTTGATGGTGTCGTGACTGCGCGCAACACGGATATAGGGCAGTTGATCGACTCCGGTGCCGCTGGCGGCCCGCCGCGCTCGCTATTCCAGATGGCGGCTATCAACAGACTGCGCGTGTTCATCAGCGTGCCTCAAATCTACTCGCAGGCCGCTACGCCTGGGCTCACGGCGGATTTGATGTTTGCTGAGTTTCCCGGGCGGCGCTTTCAGGGGAAACTGGTGAGGACTTCGAGGGCGATCGATCCTGTCTCTCGAACGTTGAACGTTGAAGTAGATGTCGATAATGCGAAGGGTGAGCTGTTTCCCGGCGCTTATACCGAGGTCCATCTAAAGCTGAAGGACGGCATAAGATCAACGTTGGTTGTCCCTGTCAGCGCGCTCTTGTTCCGTCGCGAAGGACTGAGGGTCGCCGTGGCCAAGAGCGACAATACCGCGGAGTTATTGCCGATTACGCTGGGGCGCGACTTCGGAGATGTTGCAGAGGTCACAACCGGACTAACGGGAGAGGAACGCGTGATCACCAATCCTCCGGATTCGATCATCGATGGGGAGCGGCTCAACGTTCAGGTAGAAAACCGGCGCGCGACTGGAGCAGGGGGAAAGGCTGGCGGTAAATGAAGCGGCTCCTGACATTTCACCGCACCGTGCTTGCCGCCGTGGCTTTGGCTGTGTTGAGCGGATGTAAAGTTGGGCCAAACTATGTTCGACCAGCCGTGCCACCGGCACCGCCAGCATTCAAGGAGACGCCGTCCAGCTGGAAGCAGGCAACGCCACAGGATCAGTTGCCAAAGGGTAAGTGGTGGGAGATCTATGGGGATCAGAAGCTCAACGCGCTGGAAGAAAAGATCGCGGTCTCCAACCAGACTCTAAAGGTGTCCTACCAGCAATATATGAGCGCACGTGCATTGGTCCAGCAGGCCCGTGCGCAGTTGTTTCCGACGCTTGCCGTGCAGCCATCGGGCGAGCGCACCCAATTGTCTCAGAACAGGCCGACCTTCACCACGTTGAGCCCGAGCCAATACAGCGATATCGCTCTCACGGGCGATATCTCCTACGAGGTCGATCTTTGGGGACAAGTGCGGCGGACGGTTGAATCGGCACGAGAGAATGCACAGGCGAGTGCGGGAGATCTTGAAAATGTCAGCCTCAGCCTGCACTCGGATCTTGCTGTCGATTACTTCTCCCTGCGCGGGTTGGATCTGCAGAGACAGTTGCTGGATGCAACGGTCATCGACTTTGAGAAGGCGTTGCAGTTGACTCAGTCGCGCTATCGCGGCGGTGTTGCGTCTGACGTGGATGTGGCGCAAGCCGAGACGCAACTGGAAACCACGCGCGCTCAGGCCATCGAGACCGGCGTGGCGCGAGCGCAATTTGAACATGCGATTGCCGTTTTGACCGGAGAGACAGCGTCTACGTTCTCGATTCCACCGTCGCCCCTGGCTGCGACTCCGCCAGAGATTCCTTTGGGTCTGCCTTCCGAGCTTCTGGAGCGGCGACCTGATATTGCGGCAGCCGAGCGTCGAGTTGCCTCCGCCAATGCTCAGATAGGTGTGGCGATTGCGGCTTACTATCCGCAGGTATCGCTCTTCGCGGCTGGCGGATTTGAAAGTGCCGCTATTGGGACGTTGATACAAGGGCCTAGCGCGCTTTGGTCCGTCGGGGGCTCCGCGGTGCAAACGGTGCTCGATGGAGGGCGTCGGCGAGCTGTTACCCAGCAGGCGCGCGACAACCATGAAGCGACCGTCGCGAGCTATCGGGAGAACGTACTCGAGGCCTTTCAACAGGTCGAAGACAATTTGGCTGCGCTACGACTTTTGGAGCAGGAGTTGACGACTCAGCAGGTGGCTGTGGCTTCCGCGCGGAGATCGGTCGATCTATCGACAACGCGATATAAACGCGGCATCACAACCTACCTTGAGGTGCTCACGGCGCAGAGTACGGCACTCTCGAATGAGCGAACCGCAGCCGACCTGATGACGCGGCGAATGACGGCCAGCGTCCAGCTGATCAAGGCACTTGGCGGCGGCTGGGATATAAGCCAGCTACCTAAGATGTAGCCCCTGGGGTTTCAATGAGTATGCCTAAAGCGTCTACAGAAAAATCGAGAAACGTCCCCAGGACGAATCCAGATCCGGAGACTGTTCAGGATCCGGGGCGGATCACACCGGGCGCCGTGATCGAGATGCATCGGTCTACGCGTGACCGCATTCGATTAGCTCTGTTGAAGAGGATCTCCGAAGGCGCATATCTACCCGGGGAGCGTCTCAAAGAGTTGACCCTGGCGCGTGAATTTGAAGTAAGCCAGGCACCCGTGCGAGAGGCATTTCGCGAGTTGGAAGCGTTGGGCGTGCTGGTTTCAGAGCATTATCGCGGAACACGGGTCAGGGAGATATCCGGGCGAGAAACAAAGGACGCCTATCAATTACGCGGGTATCTGGAAGAGATCGCCGCGCAACTCATTCCTTTACCGAAGCTGCTGGGAGAAATCGATTCGATCGAGGCGCAGCAGGTGATCATGCGGACGGCTGCACGGCGTGGTGACTTGGATGGCTTTGCTCGCGCCAATATACAGTTTCATCGAAGTATCGTTGGCTTGGCGTCGAACCAAATCCTGCCGAAGATCTGGGATTCTCTTGAAATCGGGATGCGGTCCCGGCTCAACTTGCAGAAGAACGAAGACAGATTGCTCTCCCTAGCCGAGATTCATCAGCCTATTGTGGATACGTTGAAGCTGGGAGATTTGAAACAAGCGGGAGTATTGTTGCGAGAACACGCGTTTTCTTTTTTTGACAACTTGCCTTAGGGGTGTCATCAAATGAGCCAAATGCTTGCAGCAGTGAGGATTGTTGAATAGTCTTTCGCGATCCGCGATCATAGAAAGCACCGCGATAATAATTTGAGGCCCACTGATAGTCGATCGCTCCAGTTTCGCGGGTGTAGCCTTCCGGGTCGCCGGCGGACTCGATCTGCTGCTCTACTCACTTGGCAAGAGCAACGCTTCCAGTAGCCTCGGGGCAGCGCTTCCGATGACGTTGATGAGCGTCAACATAGTGGAGCCCGCTCGCAGTTAAGTTGTTGGTTAGAAAATGGTGGAGGCGGCGGGAGTCGAACTTTTCCACAGTGCGTAGAATCTGTAAGTTACACATTCGACAAGATGCTAGAACCGCCAAAACGGCCACATTGCCCAATCGATCGTACAGTTATCGTACAAGGACGCTGAAGTATACAGCGAAATTGGAAGAGGGAATCAGCGCTGGAATGCTGGGTACTGAGCGGATGCTCATTGCCGTTACGGGGTGCAGCGCTGGGCACCATTGCCCCTGCGTTCAAAGCCATGCGCGACGAGGTTGCGCAGGCGCTTTCTTTGAATGATCGGTATAATCGCTGGCGTCGCTAGGGCGAGGCGGTTTAATTATTTCGAATATTATCTTTTCTGGGCAGATGGCTTCATTATTGACATAAACGATATATTTTTTGGTGTGTGTTATATCTTCGTTTATGTGATATTTAGAGAATCGGTGACCATGCTAATGTACAAAGGGTGATTTGCTGCCCCGTGTCGAATGGCCTTATTCGGTTCGCGATTGAGGGCGGCCAAGGATGGCGGGACTAAAAAAGTCCAGGTAGTGGAATCATCGCACTGGTTACGGCTTGTAACCAAATGTATCGACATCCTATAAACCCATTTGCCCATCTAGAGGTGCGATGAAGCTCAGAATCCTTATTTGCGCATCGTTGATTTTATTAATTGCGCCAGCGGTCCGGTCACAGGACCGAGTACAGAAAGTGGTTACGCTCACTTCTTCCAACTCCGTTCAAGGGGGAGAACTTTCGATAGCGACATTTGATGATGGCTCTTATGCGCTACGTTCGAAAGCGATTCCTAATATAGTCCTGCGATCCGGAGTTGAGGTAGACATTCCCGGGTCGACAATTAAATCGTCAGAATATCCGCGGCATGTGAGCGCGGTTGCTCCATTTCGCGACGATTTAGGTTCAGGACACGCCCTTACTGTGACCCATACAGGATTGTCGGGTACTCCGGATATGGTCTCCGTCCTGCGCGTGTATGACGACGAGCCGTGGGGAGACCTGCAGGTCAGTGTGCATAACACTATGTCACGGCCGATTGAGGTGCATTCGATTCGCGTCGTGCGGAGCGATGTCGGTAGAGTACTCAACCTGACTGGTCCGGATGAGCAGGACCGGGTTCTCTCCGACAGCTTCAGCGAAGACACGCCACAGTTGAAACTGATGGATCTTACGGAACCCGCGGATGGGATACATCGCGCCTTCGGGAGTCAGATTATCTATAACCGGAAGAGTGGGCTGAGTCTCTTCCTGGGAGCACTTTCGGCAGACAAGCTCCTCACAGTCTTTCACCTGAAGAGCAGCGGCCACGGCGCAGCGGCGCGTGTGGTATCGTACGATGTCGCGGCTACAGGGACGAATGAGATACTTCCTGCGGACCCCGAGCATCGTTATCCGGCGGCAAATAATGTTCCGCTTCGTCTTCGTGTGCCTGCAGGAGGCAGCCTTAGCTCGGAGCGGTTGATGTTTGCGATTGGACCACACTATCACGAGCAGTTGGAAAACTATGGTCGAGCGATTCGCATTCTGCACAAGGCGCTTGTTACTACGCCGACTCCGATTGGTTGGTGGAGTTGGACGGCTTACTACTATGGAGTAACCCAAGATACGGTTCTTACTAATGCGACGTGGCTGGCGCAGAATCTTGAATCGCTTGGATATCAGTACTTCCAGATCGATGAGGGGTATCAGTATGCGCGTGGGGAATATGCCACCTCTGATGGCAAGGCCTTTCCGCGTGGTGTGGAGTTCGTCGGCGATAAGATCCGGAAGATGGGACTTACCTTTGGTGTGTGGGTGGCTCCGTTTGAGGTATCGGAGCGGTCGTGGGTTTATGAACATCATCAGGACTGGCTGGTGCATAACCTCCAAGGGAAGCCGATTTATATAGGGAAGATTGGTAACTTCGACGAGTTGTATGTTCTGGATACTACCAATCCTGAGGCTCAGGACTACCTTCGGTATACGTATCGCACGCTTGTGAATGAGTGGGGTGTGCGCTTTATCAAAATGGACTTTATGGATGTCGCGGCGGTGGAGGGGGTATTCCATCGGCCGAACACGACTGCGCTGGAGGCGCTGCGGATCGGTCTTGAGACCATTCGAAGCGAGGTCGGAGATGACGTTGTTCTGGATAAGGACGGCAGCCCGATGCTTACTCCGGTGGGCATCGTGAACGCCGGCAGGACTTCGCAAGATACGGGGCACACGTTCGAGTCCACTCGCGATGCTGCTTCGGGCGTGGCTGCACGTTACTACATGAATCGCAACTTCTATATAACCGACCCGGATGCGTTCACAGTTTCGAAGCAGACGGTTCCCGACCGTGGGTGGCATGGAAACAAACTTCCGCTGACATTGGATGAGGCGGAGTCGTCCATCGCACTTTCGGCGGTGTCAGGTGGCATGTTCGAGATCGGCGATGATCTGCCAACCCTCGGTGCTTCGCCGGAGCGCCTGGCGTTGGTGCACAACCCGGATCTGCTCGATATGGCGCGGCTTGGGCGAGCGGCCACTCCGCTTGATCTTATGACCTATCTGCCGGAGGATCGACAGCCCAGCATCTTCTTTTTGAAGGAAGATCCGCGGCAAAGGATACTTACCGTCTTTAACTGGACTGAGGGGGTTCGCAGCCATTCACTCGAACTGAGTGGCCTGGGGCTGAAGGCGAACGGCTTGTACACCGTGACCGATGTTTTGCAGGGCGGCACGGTGCCGATTCGAGATGGCGCGATTGCGGTGAGCCAACCGCCGCACTCTGTTAGGGTCTTGAAGATCGTCGATAGCTCCATCCCCGAGGCCACTCCGGCTTTTGCGGTTCATGGAGCCGGCTCTTCAAAGGCGGGCGAGGCAGTGGAGTTCTCTGTCTCTGCCAGTGATGACGCGTCGCCGGTGTTGCAATATAAATGGACCTTCGGCGATGGCGTAAGTGGTGAGGGCGTGAAGGTATCGCACACTTACACCCTTGCCGGAAGCTATACCGTCGCGATCACGGCAGTCGGTTTGAATGGACGTACCGTGCAACAGACGTTGCCTGTCTCTGTGACGGGTTTCGTGCCGACGCTTTACGATCCTTCGGCTAAAGAGCGTTATCAGGCCCCCAAATAGCTACGGCCAAGCGCAGGTCATCCTAGTGAGCAATCGCCACTTCGTGGATGACATCCTCTCTGTTGGTGCCGCCGTCTGCGGGTCCGTGCCATACACCGCCGCCGTAGGTTGTGATGTAGATCTGGGTGGGATCGTTCGGATCGGGAATGACGCGGTGACCCCACTTGAAGTTGTAGCCTTTGATCCTTGTCCAGTGCGCGCCGCGATCGGTCGAACGGAAGGCTCCGGCATCGAAGCCGCAGATGTACAGGACGTCAGGGTTGTGGGGATCGATGGTTAGGTCGTACACGTGTTGTGATTGGGTGTAGAGAGCGCGCCAGGTCTGGCCTCCATCTTCTGAGACATAGACGCCTCCGTTGCTGTCGACCGTCTCTCCCTCCTGTCCCCATGCTGTTAGGTAGAGACGTTGCTGATCACGTGGATCGATCTGCAATCCGGTTGGTCCGGTGACGCCCTGCGGAAGAGCGATGCGCTGCCAATGCTCAGCCTTATCGACCGAATGGTAGAGTGCTCCGGCTCCGGCTTCAGAGCGATCACTCTTCTCACTACGTCGAGCCACGACCAAATAGAGGGAGCCATCTTTGGCGGGGGTAATGCGCCATGCAAAAGGCTCTGCGCTGTCAATGCCAATGTTCTTAAGTGTCCACGTGTTTCCGTTATCGGTGGACTTGAACACTCCTCGGCCGAATGCAGTGGCGTATAGGGTTCGTTTTCCGACAGGGCTGTCAGGATCGAGCAGAATATGTGTCACCGAGGTGGGAGGCATACCGGTACCGCTCGGCTGCCAGTGACGTCCGCCATCGGTGGATACTGCGACGCCGCCTCTGTATCGTTGCGGGCTGCGTCCGCGCCACATCTTTGGCCGCGGCAGATCGTGTACGCCGCTGAAGGCTCCCCAGATGAGGCCTTGTTGGGCGGGATCGAAGGCCAGCCAATAGGCGGTGTTTCTCCAGTGCTCTGGTAGGCCTTCGCTGCTGCTGAACCAGGAGTGGCCCCCATCGGTGCTTTGGAAGAGTCCGATGTCGGTGTAGTCGATGAAGACGTGCTTCGGATCAAAGGGGTCGAACTGCACTCCGTAATCTGTGGTGACGTCGAGACCGCGCGAGATCCAGTCGCCGCCACCTGCGGGTGCTGAGCTGACCTCTTCCCAGGTGGCGCCGCCGTCGAGCGAGCGATAGGTGCGGAAGAGATCGGTTGCGTAGACTACGTCGGAATTGGTGGGTGCGACGCCCAGGCTCCAGGGTGAATCGAAGAAGATCGACTCGCCGTTCTGCGTTGCTCGCTGCTCAATCCAGGTTGCAGTGAGATTGCTCGCGGGATGGGTGGATTCTTTGAAGACGATCTTCCACGTGTGTCCGCCGTCGGCTGTCTTCGCAATGCCGTTGAAGAGGTTTTCCTTGCCGGGCGCTAGTTGAAGGTTGCGGAAGCCCACGTACGCGATCTCGGGATGACGTTCACTGGCAGCGATCGCTTCGAAATGGCCGGAGCTCTGTCCTAGCGCCGGTGTTGTTGATCTCCACTGTCGACCGCCGTCTTCCGAAACAGATACGTTTCCATCGCGATTGGTTGCGTAGAGCCACAGCGCTTTGTTGCTCCGTGCCATACTGGCTGCGGCGAAGTTGCTTTGGATGTGGCCTGCTTCACTTGTAGTTCCGTCCTCCGCAATCTGGTAAGCTACGGCGCCCGCGAGTGCGGTTAGTTTGTTGTCTCCCACCGTAAGCAGAAGGACGCGATTGGGAAGTGTGGCGAGGCGTTTCCATGAGGCGCCGCCGTCCTTCGAGGCGACGATGACGGCAGGACTCCCTTTACTCTCAAACGAGACATAGAGATGCCTCTGGTTCTGCGGATCGATCGTGACCGCGGAGATATCTCCGCCTGGATACATGGGATCGTCCGAGGTCAGTTTGTATTCTGAGTGGTCGCCGACCTGATGCTCTATGGTATTTCGCGCTGGGGAGGGAAAGAGCATCTCCCAGCTTTGACCTTTGTCGGTGCTCCGCCAGAGCGCGGCGTTTGCCGCATAGATGACTTTGTCATTTGCGGGATCGAAGGCGAAAGTATTAACTCCGCCACGCAGATTGAACATACGCCATGATTGGCCATCATCTCGGGAGATGTATGCGCCGGTCATATCGCAGTGCTCGACGACCAGGTGTGAGTCATGAGGGCTGATCGTGGGAGCGATCATCGTGCCACCGCCACCGGGGCCAATGATCTTCCAGTCGTTCAGGCGAGGCGCTTGTGCTTGACTCGATACCGCAGTTGCGAGCAACAGGATGGTTAAGGACTTCGCTGATCTCACATTCGACTCCGTTTGTAGATTTTTCTTAGTCGTTTCAGTGGCTAGCTGGAGCATAGGCGCCGATGAAAGGTGCGGATTGCTGATGGCCGGAAAGACCCTCATCCTCAAGAGAAGGTGCATCTCCCCAGTGAGTCAGAAGCTTCGAATCGGGCTTTGGGCGAAAGTCGGGGCGGTCTGGATTGAGTCTCCACCACTTGCCTTCGATGATGACCCACGGCTCGTTACTGTAGCGAACGAATTCATGTGACGCCTTCTCTTGAGTGATGCCAGAGACGGTCATCGAGTCCTCGGGTAAGTGGATGGCGAGGCTCTTCAGCGCGGTTTGAATGTCTGTGTAGGTGAGTACGTTGATAACGCTGTCGCTAGAATCAAGTTGGTAGATGCTGGAGTTATCCACTTCAATTGAAGCTGCTTTGTCGTTGATGAAGATGTTATTGCGAGTCTTCGTACCCCAACTGCCGTTTCGGCACTGCATTGCTGCGCGGCCTTCGTTGCTCATGAGAACGGTATTGTTGCGAATCAGGTTGCCGCGGCATCCCCAAAGCGGCAGGTCGAGCGGGCCTTTCACCTGATCGGGTGAGGTAGGACCAGGCTCAACGAGGCTTCGATCGTATGGGTTTGCATCGCCCCACTGCGCGATTCCGTGATTGAAGTTCCCGTAGATCAGATTCTTTTGGATGAGTGAATCCTGCAATCCAGCCAGGTTGAGCGATCCGCCACCAGCTTTACCATTTCCATTGATTACGTTGTCTTCAATGATGAAGTTGAGCCCCTTGCCGTCGGGAAAGTTGTTCTCGCCAAAATGTTCGGTAGCTAGTTTGACCAGCCCTACAGCCCACTCGCGGGTAGGCTCTTCTTTTGGATAGCTGCGAAGTGTAGGGTTCTTTATCAAATCATGAAAGGAACTGACTGTATCGAGATTGCACTGGAGACCACTGGCGTTGCTTCCGAAGAAGATATTACGGCGAATGACATAGTTATCAGAGCCATCGGATACATATGCGGAATGCTCCATTGCAGAGAGCGCAAAGAGGTTGTTCTGCATGAGAACTGTGTGTGTATCGCGAGAGTGGAGGCCCCATTTTCTATGATTGTGCGAAAAGTTATCGATAATAACAATGTGATGGGTTTGCCTACTTGTAAGACTAAAGTCACCATCTAGCATGATTCCGGCTCTGGGGCTTTTGGGATCTACTCCCGGCATGTTGTGACCTGTCAGATTGAAGCCCTGAATGATGATGTGATGCGTAGCGCGTAACAGTATCATCCAATCTGGAATGCGAGAGGCTTGATTGATGACTACATCTCCCGGCTCGCCCATCGCTTTGAAGTGGATGTAGCGTCCATCGCCTGCACTTGGCTTGTCTTCGAGCACGAAGCCTGCGTATGTTCCAGGCATGACTGCGACCAGATCCCCGCCTTTGGCTGCATCTGCCGCCTCCTGCAGGGTCTTGAAGACAGCTTGCACCTTATATGTGCGAGGTGCAGAAGCCTGGTCTGTTGGTTTTGCGTTGAGATTGAGCGACGAAACTTTGACTCGCTGCGGAGGATGCTCTGAAGCATCGACTACCAGCACGCGAGTGTAGGTCTTTTGAATATGGAGCGAATGAGCGACCCATTCATCGGAGTTTCTGGTGTGGTAAAAGACCGGGGGCGGTGGTGGCCCTTGAGTCAACGCAGTCTGGGTAATGCACAATGAGGCAAAAGAGAAGAGCGCGGCGCTGAGTATGGTTTTCATGGTAATCCTGAGTCGGTACGTTGTATTCATGAACATCTAACCAATAACTCGGTCAACTTAGGCAACGGCATGGACTAGTGGATCGCAGTTCTTGTAGCCGCGGATAAGCGGGATGGTAGTTCGGCGGAAAACTTAAGGCCCTGAGAACCCTTTACGTTTTGCAGCGCAAAAGATAGACCGGACCATCGCCAGTTGGTGTTGTCGTCATTCGATAAAACCAGATCAAGCGTGTTCCATCCAGTGTTAAGAGGAATACGCAGAGCGGAGGGAGAGAACCCTGGATGTGGTGGAAGCCTCGAGATTGTCACGCCGTTTACTTGCACGAGCACTTCGTCGTCGTGGCCTAGTATTGCGCTGACTGTTTTATGAGAGTCGGAATAAATAGAGGTTGTTAGCTTGACTTTACTTGCTCCTGCAATAAATCCAGAACCGCTTTCAATTAGCACATAGTGGCGGAACTGATACGTGAGATCAACGAAGCCGGAAAGCATAGGTGCATCCTGCCAACGCGTTGTGAGCTGTGTGGGTTTGTTGATTGCTACGGTGGTCTCGTAGCCCTGATCACTTACAGTGCTCGGAAGAAGAGCGTCAGGAGAAAGAGGGCCCAGTGCCTTCCATGGTGCGTCAGGACCTATCCATTGTTGTTGAGCGCTTGCTGGAGCCTCATACCAAAACGCCACGCTTTTCGGGTGCAGACCGGCGAAGGTTCCGAACAGAAATTGGAATGATTCGCTGAACGGATACGGATTTTCCAAGTGAAGCCGATAGCGACGCTCGTGGACGGGAGCGCCCGTGAGCGGTGTCATTGTGCCTACGTGGTGCCATGCGAATCCGAAGTAGTCTTCGCCACATATGCCATGCAGTACTCGTGGATGATCGGTTCCGGCATCGAGCAGGGCTGCATCTCCTCCACCGTGGTTGTGTCCGCTGTCGAAGAGATTCATTCCGACGAATAGTCCTTTACCGCGTATCTGGAGGACTGGATATTGCGAATAGCCAAGCGTCTTCTGCGTATCGTGGTAGAGAGCGTGGAAGTATGGAGTTTCTTTGGATATTGATCTGTTCTCGACTGCATAGTCGACGGTGATATGCGAAGGTGAAGCAGATGCGCTGCTTAGTACTACTCTGGCCTTGCGGCGAAAGGGCATAGGGAAGTAACAAGTCATCTCGTCGGGCTTCGATTCCATGGCTGCATTGACAAAGTCGGCGAAAAAATATTTTGTGGGCGCTTGAACGCTTGGATTTGTATCGTCGTCCCAATAGATTTCCAGCTGTAAGTCTGACGGAAGATCCCCACGAAAAGTTAGTGTTCTAACGACACCAGGGCCCTCAATCGCGAACTCGCAGTGATCGCTTGATGGCCCGCATTTCAGGCCAGTACTCGCGTGACGCAACTTAGTTGCAGCGAGATCCTTCTTGCTGAAAGATGGCGCATTGCGGGTGTATTTCAGTGCCAACCCGCTATTGGTTGATTCGCTTACTAGTCGAGCAGAGCGCTTTTCGCTCGGATCGAGGCGGTAATCGATCTGTGTATAAAATTCGTTTATTTCGTCGAGAGCCTCGACCTCTATCCTTATGCCATTTGTGAAGTAAATAGGTAGGTAGAAGTTGTAGGCATCTTTATAGATGAAAGCCGGGAACGGTACGAAGTTGGTGCCCGTTGCTTGGGCTGCTCGACATATCTCGTCGATAGTTCCGACAATCGATGGGGTGGTCTGCTTGTCCACGAAGACTCGCAGGAGGATGCGTCCTGTTGGAACCGAATCGCTACCGGGAATGCTCCAGGTAGACCAGAGATGACGCACAGAGCCGCTTCCGCCAAGCTCTAGCACGGTCTTTCTTTCTCCCTTATGAAGAGTCTGATAGAGAAAGCTATTCTTGCCCGGAGTATAGCGATGCGGCTCTATGAGATCGCTCAGATAGTAATCTCTCGACATGACAAGTTCAGCAGGACCAGTCTGAGGAGTATCTGAAATTCCCAACGCCCGTCCAAACGGGGCTGCTGCCAGTAGGATCACAACTGGCCAGATCGGCGAAGAAGAGAGGGTTTTGATTAAATGATTTGTAGATCGTATCACGCTAAGTACTCGGTTCTCGGTGAGTTGTTTGAGGCCATTGAGGAGATGGAGCACGTTCCAAGCCCAGTCATCGTTGTTATTCAATAAAGGCTCCGGACGGCATCAGAAAGGCTACGGGCCAGGACTCCCCGCCTTGAGTGACCAGCGTTGACCAATCCACAGTGCCCCCGATTTTATTGGGCAGGATTGTCGTCTCTTGATCGATCTCAGAAAAGCGAAGTGCGAGGCCATACGCATCGTCGGTCGCAGCAATAGTTAGCGGTCGAGATAACGGCGTATCTCTGCTGCGGATGAAGAGTTCAGCAATCTTAAGATCGTCCATCATTTGTATGAAATATGGTCGGCCTGTGAGCAGAGAGTTATAGACGTAGCCGGCCAACACACTTGATAACGGACTGACGTATGCGTGATCGAAGTCCCCTTGTACAAGATCCGGATCGTCTGAAGACCTGGCGCGATAATTCATCCGCGTTTCCCCTAGGCCGCGCAAGTCGAATGAAAATACCTCGTAACCACTGCTTAGCAGCCTGGTAATTTGGGGCCAGTCCTTTTCAGTAGCCTTGCCTTGGAGGCTAAGCCAAATTACTGCTCCTTTGGAGTGGTGTCCATCTGCGTGAAAGTGAAGGAGGGGCATCTGCAGATAGGTGCTGTGATGAAGCAGATAGCGATCAATATGCACTGCTCCAATGCTGCTGCTTCCAACTGCCTCCCATCGTACTTCCTTGGGTGGTGTAGAACCTGTGAAACGTCCGACAGTCCAGGAGGAGATATCAGGATCCTGTTCGCTTCTATATAGTTGGGCCAATGTCTGATGTTTGTGCTGACTTTCGGCAGAATACTTTGCGATGAAACGTGGAAGTGCTTGAGCATCTGCATAGTCCACTGATATTTGACCGCTTTTTGTCACAGTCAGATCAGCATCGCTATATGTAGTTACTGGTGCGAGGCCATGCCGTAGAGGCATCTTATTGAAGCGGTCAAGAAAGTTTAGTGCCGCTTCCTGATTCTTCAAAGAATACTGATGAGTGTTGTAGCTCTCGGCGAATCCAATACGATCAGCATGTCCAAAGCGCTCGTAGAAGGCACGAACTTCGGAGTAGGACTTGTGTGTCCCCTGAACAGGGAAGAAGTCTAACGTAGCCGCTGCTACCATAACCGGCCGCGGATACATCATGAGCAACAGGCCCGCATGATCTACGCCCCTCGATATGAATCCGTAGAGGTCTTGCTCTGGATCACTATCGGGATCGAGGAAGATGCGGTTCTCGACCCGCATAGGGAGAGACGTGATATAGCAGGACGGAATAATGACCTTGATGCGATCATCCAATGCCCCCAACAGAGCAGTCTGGAAGCCGCCGCCACTGGTTCCCGTGAGACTGATCCTCTGACCATCAACGTCTGGGCGAGTAAGCAGATAGTCGACCGCTCGCATGCCATCCCAAACCTCCCAGCGAGCAAGACTGGTTCCAGCCAGATAGGCGAGGTTTCCCATCACAGCATGTTCCGCGCAAATCAAGTTGTAACGGCTCTTCTTTGCCTTCGCGTCCCAGAACTGGCTTCGTTCGCCTTGTCCGATCGGGTCCCAGCTGATGACGAGATAGCCGCGCTGGACGAGCCTCTGACAAAGTTCCTGGTAGTGAATCTTCCCATTTGTCGAGTGCCCGGCAGGTACGAGGACGGCCGGATGGGTCTTATCGCCGTTCTCTGGCACGTACACAAGCCCAGTTACATAGAGACCAGGAAGACTTTGGTAGACGAGCTTCTCTATATGGAAGCCGTTACCTGAAATCCGGCCAGTAACAGTCGCATGCATATCTGTTTTCTCTGCGGGAAGGCCGCCGATCATCTCAAGCACGGATTTTCTCAAGCTGGCTCGCAGTTTCAGCAGATCGCCCTCTGTCCTCACTTGCGACCAGCGCGCCTGGCGAAGCTCATCCTGATGCCAGGCCAGGGAAGTTTGGTAGAGGAGGTAGGGCGTGATCTCCGGACCTTCGGCTTCAGGGTGGGGCAGCACGCGGAACGCTTCAGCGGGAGGAATGGGTCCGTCAGGTGCCGGCGCAACTGTCTTAATCTGGGCCGGAGTCTTCGGGCCGAACGCGATGGACGGAAGTGCAGCAGAGATGAAGCAACCAGCAACTGCAAGGTGTTGAAGGCTCTTTGAGTGGAACACGCACGATCTCCGTCTGACCCGACTCCGGGAGTTGAGCACTATATTACTTTCTTTTTATATCTTTTTATTACGAATCGTTTAGAATAATTTTCCTGGGTGCAAATCCCATCGGAGTGAACATGTCGATTAAGGTATTTCCTTCAAAAGCCGCATTGGCTCAGGCATCGGCCGAGCATGCAGCTGCCGCCATTCGCGAAGCCATTTCCAAGCGAGGGGCGGCACGCATTATTGCCGCCACCGGCGCTTCGCAGTTCGATTTTCTGGACACTCTGACAAAAATTCCCGGCATCGATTGGAGCCGAGTCGAGATGTTTCATCTCGATGAGTATGTCGGCATGTCCGATCAGGCCCCCGCCAGCTTCTGCCGATATCTGAGAGAACGCCTGATCGATAAAGTTGGGTTGAAGAAGTACCATCTACTTGACGGCACGCAGGCGCCTGCGACGGTGATCGAGCGGGTGAGCATGGAGATTCGCAGCGCACCAATCGATATCGCGTTCGTGGGTGTTGGAGAGAATGGACATCTGGCATTCAATGATCCGCCGGCAGATTTCGACACGAAAGAGGCGTATATCGTCGTAAATCTTGACGAAGCATGCCGTACACAGCAACTCGGTGAAGGATGGTTTTCGACGCTTGCGGATGTTCCCCACCAGGCGATTTCAATGACGATCCATCAGATCATGAAGGCCGAGGAGATTCTCTGCATTGCCCCGGATGCGCGGAAGGCGAATGCAGTTAAAGCGTGCTTTAGCGGAGAGGTCAGTCCCTTGGCGCCCGCATCGATTCTGCAGCGTCATCCGAATGCGACGATCTATTTGGACAAGGAATCGTCGTCGCTGCTTCTGTTGCCTGCCGTTGAGTCTTGCGCCGGATGAAAGAGGCTAGGGTCATGGTCGGCTATGGTTCATAGATAAGAAAAAGAAATCTAGAATCATCAAAAGTAATACAAGAGCGCGACAGGCATTTTCGCGATCGCCTGAGACTGCGGGAGTGATGAAGTGAGATCTATGAAGACGATTTCTGCCTATGTGGCAATGCTTGCTGGAACGCTTGTGGTCGCATGTGGATCAGCTGCAGCTCAGGTAAAGGTATGGCAAGGCACAATCACGCTTCCGACGTATGAGGAAGGGAAGCCTGATCCTAACCCGCCGTTTGATACCTATCAGACAAACCAGTTCAGCTATCCCTATACATTAAGAAAGAACCTGACAGGCCAGAAGAAGGATCATGTCTGGCGTGCAGTTTTTCTCGAAAACGAATACCTAAAGTGCACCGTACTGCCGGATATCGGCGGGCATCTATACACTTGCGTCGACAAGATCAACGGCCAGTCAATGTTCTATGCGAATCCGTCGATCAAGAAGGCGCAGATAGGGTATCGAGGTGCTTGGGCCGCGTTTGGTATAGAGTTCAACTTTCCCGTTTCGCATAACTGGGTCTCCATGTCGCCGGTTGATTTTGCCTACGCTGCGCACCCCGATGGAAGCGCATCGGTGACCGTAGGCAATATCGATCGCGTGTATGGCATGCAGTGGGGAGTAGAGCTCGTTCTCCGGCCAGGTTCTACGCTACTTGAAGAGCGGGTCACGCTCTACAACCGGAGTGACGTGCGCCATCGCTTCTATTGGTGGAGTAATGCGGGTCTTCAGGTATGGGACGATTCGCATATTGAATACCCAATGCAGTTTGCAGCTTCACATGGATTTACCGAAGTACGTCATTGGCCTGTCGGTCCAGAAGGTAGTGACTTTAGCGTCATCAAGAACCAGCAGAGCGGCCCGGTGTCATTCTTTGTGCATGGAAGCCATGAGCCATTTATGGGCGTATGGAATCCGAAGACACAAGCCGGCGCGGTACATTATGCCGAGTACAGCGAACTTCCTGCAAAGAAGATATGGTCCTGGGGAGCGGACGCGGATGGGCTTGGATGGCGCAAGGCGCTCTCCGACAACGACAGTGCCTACGTGGAAGTACAGGGCGGACTCTTTCGCAACCAGGAGACCTATGCGTTTCTCAACCCTGGCAAGACGATCCGCTTTAGCGAGTATTGGATGCCGGTGCGTGGCACAGGAGGCATTACACGTGCAAATAAAGTTGGAGTCCTCTCCCTGCAAACGCATGGCTCCGATGTATCTGCATCTCTGAATGTGAATGAGCGCATTCCAGGTGCCCAACTTCGCTTGCTTCAAAATGGACACACTCTTTGGAGCGAAACCGCAAACCTGTCGCCGGAAAAGATGTGGTCGCACTCGGAGACTCTAAAAGACGCTTCCGCCAAGGTAACGTTTGAGCTGAAGGATCACGAAGGAAAAGTGCTGCTGCAGCACACCGATGGCAAGTACGATTGGGATCCGGAATCAACAATCAACGTTGGCCCGCAGCAGATTTACGACACTCCGAATCCCGACAACAGAACAGAAGACGATTGGCTGAAGCTGGGCACAGATCAAGAGCTGAACGGAAAGGTAGTACTGGCGTTCGAGACCTACAAGGCGTCACTTAAGAAGTTTCCGGGCAGCCTCACCTTGCAAATGGCTGCTGGACGACTGTCCGCAGCGCTGCAACGCTTCGCTGAAGCAGAGACTCTATTGCAGGCGGTCCAGAAGCGAGACACGTCGAATGCTGAGATAGCATATTACCTCGGAATCGCAGAAGATGGTTTGGGGCATGCACGAGAGGCTGAGACAGTCTTCGAGATTGCATATCGTCAGGCTGAGTTCCGAGCTCGGGCAGCCGCGCGGCTCGGCGAACTCCGGGCGCAGCAAGGAGATCTGCATGCATCACAGGCATTCCTGAAAGACGCAGTAGAAGCTGCACCATCGGATATCCGCAGCAGAGAGCAGCTCGAAGCGATCACTCGTGCGGCAGGGGATACGGTCCATGCCGACAAGCTAGCGCACCTCGGCCTGGCTATGGATCCAATGAGTGATTTTCTCAAAGAAGAGATAAACGCACCCGATCTTCCTCACCTGGCCGCCGATCCATATCGCGTTCTTCGAGTTGCCGCTGAGTATATCCACCTCGGGCTCTATGAACGAGCTCTAAACGTGCTGGAACGAACCTATCCAGAGGTTCCAGCGGATCAGAGCGAGCCGGGATCGGTGCTGCCGCAAAATCACCAGTTGGTTCTCTATTACGCGGCATATTCCAAGGCAAAGCTCGGCAAGGATGCAACGCAGAACTGGCACGCCGCGGCCCACCTTTCATCGAGCATGGTGTTTCCGTCATCGTCCATAGACCAGGCAGTCCTCGAAGCCGCGCTTGTGGCGAACAGCAGCGACGCAACAGCACACTACCTGCTCGGGACACTGTTCTTTTCCAAGGGTCTATACGATCCCGCAATCGCCCACTGGACTGAGGCAAAGCAGCTAAACCCCAAAATGCCGATACTCGACGCGGATATGGGGAAGGCATGGCTGCACCTAAAAGGCGATTCTCAGCGTGCACTTGTAGCTTTTCGCGAAGGTACAGAGAACGATCCGACGAATTCCGATATCTATGTAGGCCTAGATACTGCGATGAGCCTGAGCAATGTCTCGGCAAAAGAACGTGCTACTGCGCTCGGCCGCTATCCGTCAGCCGACAACGCTTCAGCTTCCACAATGCCGGCGAATCTGGTTTATCAGCTTGCACTAACTCGGGCTGAGGCAGGCGAATATGACCATGCCCTGACTCTCTTCAAGGAACGCTTCTTTCCCAGCGAAGAGGGTGGTGTCTCGGCGGCACAAGTTCTCTTTGAGATCAAATTGATGCGGGCTGAAGCCGATGCTAAGGCGGGACGTTGCGCTGAAGCAAAAGAGTTTCTCTCTGCAAGGCATTCCGGCCTTGTAGTGAATGGGGCGGTCTCGCAGCCTTACGTAAGGATGGCTGCTATTGCGACGATATGCAAGAATCCTCAGCAGTCAGAGGATCTAGTGAAGAAGGCAGCCGAAAGCAAAGTTGGAGCTGATTCTGCGTGGGTCGCGAGAGCGCAAAAGCTTCTTGGCACCTACGATGAGACAGCACAGCAGAAGAAGCTTGAGGCATCAGTGGCCGCTGCCGAGCGAGTAAAAGACACCAGCTCCTTCACTGGATGGTGGTGGTACAACATCGGAACTATGCAGGCCGCGCTGAATCGCAAGGATCAAGCCAGAGAAGCATTCAACAAGGCGCTGCTACTTCCGGATAGCATGATGTCGCATCATCTGTCTCGCGCCGCGATAGCAGATCTCGACGCGGACAAATAACATCGAAGCCTTAGATGGCGCGGAGCCTGATCCGGCAACCTGCCGGGAAAAAGCCGGCGTCCGATTTGATATGCGCGATGCCATGGCTATTCGCGCGAACTTCAAGCGAGCGCAGAGGAACGCCGGGCGCGGCAGCATCTCCTGAGGCCAGGTTGCTTCCAGCTAGTTCGAGGTTGTAGCGTTGGTCGGCTTCCAGCCCTGCGATCCAGAGAGTGTGACAGGGGAATGAAGGAAGTGTGGCCTCGACATAATCAAGCGTTGCCTCTCCAGCCGGAAACAAAGCAGTCACACCGGCTTCTCCGTCTATGGCACAACCGGCACCGGCTATCCCCAAGCCTTGAACCAGCTTCACGCTGAAGCGACCAGTCTTGCCGCGATCGCCAATCTCGAATAGATGGAGGAAGTGATCTTCCAATTGAGGCTGAGAAGGCGAGACTTCCACTCTCCACGATCCGGGAACTACATTACGGCGATTAGAACGCTTGATGCGTGGAATGTCGTTGTCGTAGAATTTCTCCCACATTGCGTGCTCAATGGGATCATCCGGTAAAGGGCCACCCTCCGCAGGCTCGAGCGGCCAATTCCTTCCGCTTCCCCACGCTCCACCGTTGGCATCGCCGGGCGTCCAAAATTCATGTCTTGGGCCGCCGCGACGCGCGGTTATGTGGGTTGTAGGAAGCAGCGTGTGAACCAAAATCTCGCCCTCGCCTTCCTGCATTCGGAATTTGCAAGCATTGCCGAAGGTCTCCTCCCCATTGCTTGCCTGAGTACCAGCCCCTTCAACCCACGGAATGTTCACACTATGCAGCAGCCATGTCTTGCGAAACGCAGGATCGGTGCTCACGACACGGTCGAAGATCAGCAGAACATTTATGTCAGGAAGATAGAGCAGTTGCCGCGTAAACGCGCGGACCTTATGGGCCGAATAGGCGCGGGTAGCATCACCAAGAGCATAGTGATAGCCTCCCTTACCGTTTATTCCGGCAACATCATCGACGATCTTCATCTTGCCGACTTCCCATAGGTCGCGGGTTCTGTCCCAGTCTTCCTGGCTACGCAGGGTATTCCAGAAGCGCGAAGAATCCATGCGCTGACCGCCATCGTTCGCCGCTTCCATCAGATTCTCCGACCAGAAAAAATGTTCCTTCGGATCGAAGACCAACATGGTGTTGTGCGCAACGGTGCGCCGGTAGTAGTTCAGGTAATGAGGGCTCTCGGAGTCCGTGTAATCTGCGCCGCTGTCGATGGCAAGGTGTCCACGGTGGTAGATGGTGAAGTGGTTGCGATCCATATGTTGGTGTTTTGCCAAGTAAGGGCCGCAATCAAATTCGATTCTCGTAGCATCAGAACCCCATCCATTGCGAAATACAATCTGATCGACTCCAGGGAAAGTATCGATGAAGTGGAAGTTCTTCCGAATCTGTCAGCGCTGGGTTGCGCGACGATACATCAGGATCGTTCCAGAGAAAATCGAGCACGGGCAATGCCCACTGAGACACTGCGAAGCCGCTGTCACGCAAAAGCCAAGCAGCGTAGGGATCTTTGAAGCGGTTGACCGCATATCCCAGCGCTGCCGTGTCACGGTCATCCAGTACCGGGTACTCGTTATCGCCTTCTCGCGAGGGCGTGCCATCTGGCATCAGTTTGTAGAGATAGGTATCAGCGATGCTCCTGTAGGTTCCAAAGCGGAGCGCCGGATCGACGCCTGTGGTCGTGCGTTGCAACTCGGCGAGCATCGCCATAGGAACATAGGTAATGCGCATGTAATCCAGCGACTCGTGATAGCTGCCCATCGGCGAGACCATGTCGGATACCTGCAGAATATTCTGGAAGGCACGGCTGGCCTTGTTCTTTAGCTGATTAACGTTCGCATCATAAGGACGACGTTTCGCAACAGCACACAACGAGAACGCAGTCAGCCCGAGAAATCGAGTCGTGTAGTTGTGGTAAGACGCCTGTTCTGGATGCTTAAGATCAGGCGTCGACGCCATAACAACAGCACCATCGACAAGTTGTTTGGCGACACGGCCCCTCAACGCTTCGTCGAAAGCCGGGTATTCGTAAAGCCAATCAAATGCAAGAGCCCAGTTGGCATAGGTCAGCCACGCATGGGAACCAGGCGCAGGTAGGGCTCCGCCACGCATCTCCGCAAGCGACTTCTGCGCAAACTCATCCTGGCCGCTTACCAGCCATGAGAGCGCATTTCCTGCGATGTCATTTGAAGGCCGCTTCCCGACAGCGTACCGCGCCCGAAGAATATCCAACCCACAGAACGGATCGTTCGCACCCAGCAGCATGGATGGCCCGCTCTTTGTTTGTGCATACATGTTGCGTGAGAACGCAAACGCAGCAGTAGCCGCCAGCATTTGAGAGAAGCGGCGACGCGAAAACTGAGACCGTAGAACAGGAGAATTAGTTTGGGATGAATTCATTTTTATTGAGCGATCTCGACTTCATCGCGTACAGGCTGTCTGCTTCCTGGTACAAACCAGAGCGATGCGGCCACAGCGAGAGTAATGGCGCTGAACGAGAAAATTGTCATCCGCGCCCCCGGAGGATTTTGGATGAGCAGCAAGAGCGATGCGAGACCGATACATGCCACTGTGCGGCTAAGAAAACGGAAGACAGGACCGCTGAAGTCCGGAGTATCGCTGATCTCAGATGGATCGATAGGCGTATCAAGTTTCTCGAAGAGCTGCGCACGGCCAAGCCATTCACTGCGGTCAAACAACATGCTCAGGAAAAACACTGCAAAGGCTGGAGGTACGACAAACACGATCTGTTTGATGAACGACCAGTGAAAGACGAAGTCTCCAAGTATCCCAAGGACGAGTCCAGTAACGAAGGTCGCCATACCTGACCATCGGGGAGTCCTCCGGAAGACCAGACCCAGCAGAGCCGGAGGTCCGTAGGAAAGAGAGATCAGTGTGTTGAAAGTCATCATGACTTCAAAGATGCTTTCGCCGCGATAAGCCATTGCGGCCGCTAATGCTGTAGTAATCCCGCCTATAACCAGAGTCATGACGGCACCGACGACAAGCAACTCCCGCTCACCGGCCAGCGGACGAAAGAGCTTTTGATAGATATCCTTCGACAGGATGGCCGACTTCAGATTGAAGTTGGCGGAAAGACTCGCCATCGTGGCGCTGAACATCGCGGCCAGCATGACGCCGATTAGCCCGTGCGGAAGAAACGTAAGGCTGGCGGCAACATAGGACGCTTCATTGGGATTGGCAAGGTGCGGCCAAATTGCATGCAGATCGGGATAGATAAGCCGCATCACCATTGGAGGGATGAACCAAAGGAAGGCCCCAACTGAAAAAAGACCACAACATAGCAGTGCGACACGTCTGGCTGCGCGCTCATCCTCTACGCTAAAGTATCGCTGCGCCATCGCCGACGTGTTGTATCCGAAAGAAACCATCACTGCCCAGCAAGCCAGATAGATCCACCCAAACTCGCCATGAACTGGAATGATCTTCATCTGCGGCGGCAGGGAATGGATAAGCCCTGTGATGCCTCCAACATGCGCGAGCGAAGCAGTAGTCAGAACAATGCAGAACGGAAGCAGTATGGACGCTTGCAAAAAATCCGCTACCACCACTGCCCAAAGGCCGCCGAGTACGCTGTAAGAGAGGATCACAACTCCCGTAACGATGATGGTTGCGGTGACGGAGAATTGACACGCTGTCGAAACAAAGAGGCTCAACCCATAAAGCATGGTAGCGCTAGTGAAGAGTTGGAAGATGATCGTCGCCCACGAAAAGATCTGGTGCGTCGCTGGGCCAAAACGATCGGAAAGGTACTCCATCACAGTGCTGATACGTGTGCGTCGCCACCGCGAAGCGAAGATATAGTAGCCGAGCAGAAAACTCAGCGCGTTACCCACATATAGGCCAATGATCACGATACCTGACCCGTAGGCGACACCGGCCCCGCCAGTAAAAGTCCAGGCGCTGAAGCCGGACATGAAAGCGCTCAGCCCGGCCACTAGCCATGGAATCCGGCTACCACCTCGAAAATATTCGGACGCAGTTCTATTGAAGCGCATCACATAGAGCCCTACGCCGATCATAAGAAGGACATAGCAGACAATGACGGCGTAGTCGGTCGAGTTGGCTACAAGCATGCACTATACTTTCGTTTAGCAGTCAATAAGGTGTCAAGCAATACTTTAGGAAATAAAACGAAATGCAAGAGTGGCTAGTTCGTGCTAGACTCAGCACGGTTCATGAGAAAGCCGATCATTGCCGTATTGGGTGGAGAGGAACTTTTTGCGTCGTTCTTCGATGAACGCCGGAGAAAACGACTAGCCAGCTTTTCACGTTGGACTTTGTTCCCGACAAGAAAGTATGACGCTGCAACCATATCTCGCCTTGCGACGGCCGATGCGCTGATAACCACATGGGATAGTCCGTATCTTTCCGCCGATACGATGAACCAGTTGCAATCCGTTCAAATCATCGCCCATTGCGGTGGTGAAGTGAAAAAGCGTTTTGAGAAGTCCTTGTTTCGCAAACTGATCATCGTGAACACCCCCGGCCCAATGGCGAGGCCAACGGCAGAGCTGGGTGCCGCCTTTCTGATGTATGCCGCACGAAACATTGACCACTACCGCGGCGCCCTGCGCAAGAAGTCGAATCGCATTTACAGCGAGGTCCACCTTTCGGGCGGAACCGCAGAGTCTCTGCTCGGGCGAGAAGTAGGAATGATAGGCTTTGGCCGCATAGGCCGCGCGCTTATTGAGATGCTTCGCGGCTTCGACGTTCGTTGGAGAGTCTACGACCCGTTCGCCCCCAGAGAACTCGCCGCAGGAATGCATGTAAAGTTTGATTCGCTCAATGGAGTGCTGAAGCGAAGCTCTCTGCTCACGGTTACGGCTGCGGCCACCGAAAAGACAAGACATCTTCTGAACTGTGAACGATTGGCGATGTTGCAGGATGGTGCGACCGTGATCAACATCGCGAGGGGTAGCCTGATTGATCTCGATGCACTCACCCAGGAGGTAAAGAGCGGCCGTCTACGATGCGCGCTCGACGTTACTGATCCGGAGGAGCCCCTGCCGATCAATCACCCATTACGAACACTACCCGGCGCAATGATGACGCCGCATATCGCAGGGGGTGGCAATCATACTCGCGGACAGCTGGCCGATGCAGCTATGGACGAACTACAACGCTTCTTCAACGGCGAGGCAGTACGGAACCGCGTCATGACAAGCATGTTGAGCAGAATGACATGATGAGAACAAGCTTTTCTACGCTCGCTTGTCCTGATTGGAACCTGCAGGAAATTCTTCAGGCTGCCGCGACCTATGGTTACGACGGTGTAGAGTTGCGCGTAGTATCGCGTGAACTCGATCTTTGGAACCTGCCCGAGTTTAAATCGTCCTCGCTAACCGCTACATGCTCTGTCATTCAGGATCACGGCCTCGCCATCGCTTCGATGGGCAGCAGCGCCTGCTTTCACTCGCCTGACATCCAGGAACGAAATCGCAACTTGGACTTAGCGCTGCGGATGGCAGAGATCGCCGCGGGACTCGGTTCACCTTCTATCAGAGTCTTCGGTGATCACATTCAGCCCGGCAGTGATCGCAAGCAAACGGCTGCGTGGATTGCAGATTCGCTTGCCAGGCTAGCGGACAAATTGAAGCTAAGCGCGGTTCAGGTCTGGCTCGAAACCCACGGAGATTTTGCATCTGCAGCGGACGTAAGCGAGATCTTTGCGCAACTGAGCTGCGAACAAGTAGGAATCATATGGGATCCTGCAAATGCGTTCGATCAGAGCGGAGAAGCTCCGCTGATCGCCTCACATCTATCATCACGAATTCGCCATGTGCACCTGAAGGACTCAAAGAAGGATGCTCAAGGCTGCACCTCCTACATACTCACAGGCGAAGGGGCGTTCCCGTTCAACACGATGTTCGCTTCGCTCGCTGCCATCGACTTCGACGGCTTCCTCTCCTTTGAGTGGGAGAAACACTGGCATCCTGAACTGGCTGCTCCGGAAATCGCCCTTCCGCACTTCATCAAGTGGTGGAAAAACAGAGGGGCTGCCTAGTGTTCAATGCTGTGCGAAATTTGATGCCAAGCGACGTCTCTTCCGCAATGGAGTTATCCACGGCCGCGAACTGGAATCAGACGCCGGAAGACTGGCGCCGTATTATGCATCTCTCTCCGGAAGGCTGCCGCTGCATAGAAGATGACGGAAAGATCGTTGCGACCGCAACTCTCCTGGCATACGACGCTCGTCTCGCATGGATTGGTATGGTTCTCACACGACCCGAATACCGGCGACGAGGGCTAGCAAGACGATTGATGGAAGATGTCATCGTGACATCGGAGCGCCATGGCATTTACACTCTTAAGCTCGACGCAACAGATGAAGGCCGTCCACTCTACGAAAATCTCGGCTTCGTTGTAGAGAAAAGAGTCGAACGATGGGGACGCGGTGGTGAAGAACCGACCTCCCTGAACGAAGATGTTCATCGTGGCCATTTATCCGACGAGTTATTTGTGCTCGATACGGGTGCATTCGGTATATCGCGTGAAAGGTTACTGAAACTGCTATCAAACTCAGGCAAAGGCAATGCCACGGCAAACGGCTACGTACTCTCGCGTTCAGGAAGGACTGCACGCCATCTCGGCCCATGCATAGCAAATTCGGAAGTCGAGGCTAGACGATTAATTGCCGCTCATTTTGGGGGGTACACAGCTACTGACGGAGAATCGGAAGCCTCCAGATGGTATTGGGATCTGTTCCCAGCAAATCAGGAAGCAGTGCGCTGCGCTGAAAGTTTTGGCTTTACGCGTCGCCGAGCCCTTTGGCGCATGCGTCGCGGAGAAATGATGGAGAACAACGATGCAATGGTCTATGCCATTGCAGGATTCGAGTTGGGGTGACATGAAGATACAGACTCAGGAACAGTTGGAAGAGCGGATGTCGCGCCCGTCAGAGGCCGATATTGCAGCTATGCGCGAGATGGAAGGCGACATCATCATCCTCGGTGTAGGGGGAAAGATGGGTCCAACGCTCGCGCAACTCATTCGACGCTCTGCCGATGCTGCAGGGAAGAAGGTCCGCGTTATCGGTGTGGCTCGGTTCAGCGAAAAGGCGATGCCAGAAGCGTTGCGAGCACATGGAGTCGAGCCGATCACCTGCGATTTGCTGGAGCCTCAAGAACTGGCTAAGTTGCCGGATGCGGAGAACGTAATCTTTATGGCCGCACGAAAGTTCGGCACTACAGGCGCCGAGCATCTAAGTTGGGCAATCAACACACAGCTCCCCACATTGGTGGCGGATCGCTATCGCGATTCACGCATAGTCTGTTTCTCCAGTGGCAATGTCTATCCGCTTGTCCCCACAACCAGCGGCGGCGCGAGCGAGCAGACCCCTGTCGGACCGCAAGGTGAGTACGCACAATCTGTCCTCGGCCGCGAGCGGATCTTCGAGCACGCATCGCATCGGTGGGGAACGAAAGTGGCCCTCCTCCGGCTCAACTACGCCATCGATCTTCGGTACGGCGTGCTTGTCGACATAGCACGTACCGTCTCCGAACGAAGGCCGGTGGACCTCCGGATGCCACTGGTCAACATCATCTGGCAAGGAGATGCAAACTCCGTGTGCATGAGATCGCTCGCACATTGCTCTGCACCGCCATTCGTTCTCAACTTGACCGGGCCGGAGACACTGAGCACCCGCTGGATCGCTGAACAGTTCGCAGAGCGCTTCGGGCACAAAGCCACCTTCACAGGTGAGGAATCAAGCTCCGCTCTGCTCAACAACGCAGCAAAGTGCCATCGCGCCTTCGGCTATCCGACCGTCACGCCAGACGAGATGATCGACTGGGTCGCCGACTGGATTACCGCAGGCGGCGCGCTCAGCAATAAGCCGACGCACTTTCAGACGCAGGACGGTAAATTCTGATGAACGCGCACCAAAGGCTCGCAGAAGGCCTCGTCATCCCCGCTCACCCGCTTGCTCTTACCTCGTCTCGTAAACTCGATGAACGACGGCAAAGGGTATTGACTCGCTACTACCTGGCAGCGGGAGCTGGCGGAATCGCCGTCGGTGTCCACACCACACAGTTTGCCATCCGTGATCCGGAGGTAGGTCTTTATAAACCCGTACTTGAACTCGCGATGGAGGAGGCCGCAAAGGCGGACGTCGTAAAAATTGCTGGCGTCTGCGGCCCACGGCCCCAAGCTCTCAAAGAGGCAGAGTTGGCGCACTTGCTGGGCTACGATGCCGTGCTACTCAGTTTGGCTGGCTTGAAGGATCTCAAGACGGATGAGCTCGTAGAGCATGCGAAAGCAATAGCAGATGTAATGCCAGTCGTAGGCTTTTATCTCCAGCCATCGGTGGGCGGAAGGCCTCTATCGTATGAATTCTGGCGCGAGTTTTCGAAGATCGAAAATGTAGTCGCAATTAAGATGGCGCCCTTCAATCGCTACCAGACGATAGATGTCCTGCGTGGCGTAATCGACTCTGGCCGCTCCGGCGAAATTGCTCTCTACACAGGCAACGATGACAACATCTTCATCGATCTATTGACGCGCTGGAACTTTGGTGGCGAGACACTACGCATCGTAGGCGGTTTGCTTGGACACTGGGCTGTCTGGACAAATAAAGCGGTCGAGCATCTGGCTCTTGCAAAACGCAGCGTCGCTGAAATTCCCGTTGAGATGCTCACACTCGCGCAACAGATCACCGACGCCAACGCAGCATTCTTCGATGCAGCGCACAACTTCGCTGGCTGTATAGCCGGTATTCACGAAGTGCTACGCAGACAAGGCCTTTTAGATGGAATCTGGTGTCTCGACGAAGACGAATCTCTTTCACCCGGTCAGAGTGCGGAGATCGACCGCATCTACAAAGCCTATCCGCATCTTTCTGACGATTCCTTTGTGCAAAGTCATCTCGACGAATGGCTAGGTTGACAGAGTTATATAGACCTTCTCGGTAAGTATTGGAGAAAGAATAGTGGCCACCCAGACTCTGCAGAATACGACGAAGACGCACTCGCTGCGCTGGTGGATCGGTGCCATGCTCTTCGCCTCCACTGCGATTAACTACGTGGACCGGCAGACACTCTCTTTGCTGGCGCCCTATTTGAAGGTCTCCTACCACTGGACAAACAGCGACTACGCAAACCTTATCATCGCCTTTCGCGTCGCCTATGCGGTCGGCCAAACTGCTTGTGGCCGTTGGATCGATCGCATCGGAACACGCCTCGGCATCACCGTTACCGTTCTCTTCTACTCTCTCGTTTCAATCTTGACGCCTCTGGCGAACGGCTTTCTCGGTTTTATGGGCTTTCGCCTCGCGCTTGGATTTGCCGAATCCGCAAACTGGCCTGCCGCTACGAAAGTGGTATCTGAGTGGTTTCCGGCAAAAGAGCGTGCACTCGCGACAGCATTCTTCGACAGCGGCTCGTCCATCGGCGGAGCACTCTCTCCTTTTCTCGTCCTTTGGATCTATTTCCATTGGGGCTGGAAACCTGCGTTTATTGTGCCTGGCATACTAGGGTTCATCTGGCTCATCGTGTGGCGCAAATTTTATTTTCCACCAGAACAGCATCCGCACATCTCTACAAGCGAACTCGAGATGTTGCGCCAGGAGAAGCGCTCGGACAAATCCACCGGTACCGCCACAAAAATGCGCTGGCGCGATCTGCTCCGTTTGCCACAGACATGGGGCATCATCGCGGCTCGAGCATTCACGGATCCGGTCTGGTACTTCGTCACCGACTGGTTTCCGGTCTACCTCGTCGCCAAGGGGATCGACCTCAGAAGTGGCCTGATCGCCATCTGGATTCCATTCTTAGCTGCCGATCTCGGAAACTTCGCCGGCGGCGCTGCATCTGGATACCTTATCCGCAAAGGCTGGTCGCTCGGTCGAGCGCGCAAAGCCGTAGTTGTACTTGGCGGCTGCGGCACAATGCTGCTGATCCCTACGGTCTTTACGCAAAATCTTGGCCTGATCACAGCTCTCTTCGCGATGGCAACATTCTCGTACGCATGCTTCAGTACGATCGCAAATGTTCTGCCTTCGGATCTGTACCATAGCAACGCCGTTGCAACGGTAAGCGGACTCAGTGGCACTGGTTCCGGCATCGGAACAATCCTCGCCATGAAGGCAGTGGGCTATATGTCAGACGCACGCATATCGAGCAGGGGCCACGCCTTTGATCCCATCATCATTGCGAGCGGAATCATCCCGCTGCTTGGGATGTTGCTCGTTCTTCTGTTAGTTCGCAACACGCGAGCCACGAGCAAAGGCCTCGTCCTCCCGATCTGAACACTTTGTGACCAAGCAATTCGGTCGAGAGGAAACACACTCGAGGCCACCGCTTAAACGACAGTCACTTCGATACCAGCATCTCGAATCGCCTTCACTTCTTCCTGAGGAAGGTTGCTATCCGTGATGACATGATCGATCGCAGAAGTCCCAACAATCAAGGACAAGCTTCTGTGATTGAATTTGCTCGAGTCGCAAACCGCCACTACCTTCTCCGCCGCCTTTACCATAGCGCGGTTCACACGAGCCTCAAGCACATTCGGCGTCGTCAAGCCAACGTTGATGTCAAAGCCATCCACGCCAAGAAACACAATGTCCGCATGCATCTCTTTCAAGACGTCTTCCGCTAGAGGCCCCACGACCGACAGCGAATTCTTGCGCAGCGTACCGCCGATCATGATGATCTCGAAATCACTACGCGCGAGGTCAGCGGCAATGTTCAGCGCATTAGTGATAACGGTAAGGTGCCGAAACGACAAAATCGCCCGTGCGATCTCCGTCGTCGTCGTGCCTGAATCGAGGATGATGCATTGTCCCTCGGAGACCATTGCCGCCGCAGCCTTGGCAATTTTGACCTTCTCCTCGTGGTGCAACTCTTCCTTCTCTTGAATGGTCGGATCGGACAAAGCTCCTGCCTGCGCAGGCAGTGCTCCGCCATGTGTCCTCACCAATAGATCTTTTGACTGTAGATAATCGAGATCCTTCCGTATGGTGATTTTGGATAGATCAAGCTCATTTGAAAGCTCATCCACCAGCACTCGGCCCTTTTTTTGGATCAGGGACAGAATGTGTTGACGCCGTTCTTCAATTAGCATCGGCGGTTGGGTCTTCGATTTCTTCATTACTTTGCCTCCGTTAGAACAACACTGTCCGCGCGAAGGGTCTTATCCTCCCTCAAATTGGCATCGAGTTAAGCGCAGCTTTCTCCCTTGATAGGGGCCAGCCGAAGTGTAGCAAAACCACCAAAAAGTAAAAGGAAAATAAGCCCGAGAAACGCCGCCGGAACCCCTGCGGTCCATCTTCAGACTCCCTTGCGCCACTTTGGATCATCCATCCTCTTGACATCAATCGATATTGAGCCATCTGCATTGACAGGCTGCTCGCACGCCCAGGCAATAGGCTTCAGGACGCCCGGCCGCATTTCGATCTCTGCCGATAGATGAACCTTGCCAATGTATCCCGCGGGCAACATAAACGAACCCAACCGCAAACCGCCGCCATGCGGATATCCAGGATCAAGCGAACCTCGCAATTTGAATGTTCCATCAGGACTGGAAACCTGCAGCCAGAGCACTCCCGGAACCCCCGCTACGCCGCGATTCGAAATGGCAACGACCAATTCTGAAGTTCCCGCTCGCTTCCTTTGCCACACCCACGACGGTCTCAGCCGATAACCCAAACTGGTCTGCAAACGCTCAAATCCACGCGGAAACCGCTCGTTGTAGCTGGCCAGGTTCTCCGATTCCGTCCACAACGCCCAATAATTGGCCTTCAGATCCAGCGCGTGCAGCATGAAGTTCTCCAGCTCATTCACGCCCACCTCGTCGATTGCCAGCTTCGACCGGTCATACGCGCGCAGGTACCCATCTTCGAGAATCGCCGCAAGCCACGGAGGCCTGTTAGCCAGCTCTTCAATCTGAACCGGCTCTTCCACAATAATGCTGTCCGACCGGACCCACGCACCATGGCGTACAGCAATCTCAATCGCCTCCCGATTCCCCGTGTTGCTGATGTCCGGTTGCGTGTTCATCGCAAGCGGCGTCTTCTTCCACGTGGCCAGTTGCATGCGAACCATCTCGTTGAGCGTACGTTGCGCAGTAGCAAAGTCAGGGAAGGAGCTTGGATAGCCTCCAAAATGTCCTTCACCCCAGAACCCGATATGCATCATGTCCACCCATTCAATCAGTGGATCCCCATCGAAACGCTCCGCCAGCAGGTGGTTCAACTCCGCCAAAGCCTTCTGATATTCAGGATGGTCATAACGCGGCTCAACCCAGTACCCCGTAGATCCGCCGGAGAGCGCGCTGCCACCGAATTTGCCCATCGGGCCAATCTTCACCATAGGAACACGTGATCGCAAAAACTCAGGCAACGCAAGTTGCTGAGGTTGGAACACTGTATTCGACGACTGAACCCGAAATGCCACGCGCAGCCCATGCCGTTTCGCTGCCGCCATCGTCAAATCCCACACAGGATCCAGATCAAGCTGCCCAGCCTGCTTCTGCACATTCCGCCAGTCGCAACGAATGTACAGCACATCCACAAACGGCAGACTGGCCATCTTCTCCACATGATCTGCCAGCGTCTGCCGCCCTTCACGCACCGCCACCGAAGGCCCACCCTCCTCCCACGTATAACCCACGAGTCCAAGGCCAGGATTGCGCACTGGCTTCTCCGACGGAGTCGTGAACAAGACGGTCTGCCAGCCCTGATCCTGATCAATATCGAAGGGGCCCTGATTCAGTCGCTCTTTCGCTGAAAAGAAAGGGCCAAAGTCATACCCTTGCCACAGATGCTTCGGGTTATTCGGGCTGTCGGCAACTGCACGTAATCCTGCCGCTAGGGGAAGCATGGCCGCGTTCTTCAATAAATCTCTTCGCTTCATCGAGAGCATTTCCTTGCCACGTTATCTTCGAGATAAAGTATCGATAGAAAATAATAAAAGGAAACAGTGAGAAACGGAAAGAAAGAAACGGGAAAATCTCGCTACGTGTTAAGCCTGAACGAGTGTCAGGCTCACGAATCAACAAAAGGGAGGAAAATCGCTTTGCCACTTCGAATCGCGCACATAGGCGCAGGATCGTGGAGCCGTTACGCCCACGGACCCACACTGCAACGCTTGGCCCAGCGTTCGCTCGTCTCTCTCGAACTGATATGCGATCTTCAGCTTGAGCGTGCCCACGAGTTTCGCGATCTCTTTCACTATCGCCTCGCTTCCGACAACATCCACCAGATGCTGGCCGAGGTCCGCCCGGACGCAATCGTATGTACGGTGCAACCCGCCGCAACTGCAGCGCTGGTGAAATCCCTTCTCCCCCTTCGGATTCCTCTATTCATCGAGAAGCCACCCGGAGTCTGCCTCGTCGAAGCAACATCGCTGGCTGCCGCATCCGTCGCGTGCGATACCTTCACGTTTGTCGCCTTCAATCGACGCTCCATTCCCTCAATCGTGCGCCTCAAGGAGTGGTCAGCGCACAACCCCATCCGCTTCGCACGCGCAGAGATGCTGCGCACAAATCGCCTCGAATCCGATTTCGCCACTGCTACTGGAATTCACGCCATCGACACCATCCGTTTCCTGATGGGGAATCCGCAGGCCATCGACGTAAAATCACGCAGGCATGACAATGCCGCAGCCTGCGACTATTCCATCCGATTCGACTTCGCAAATTCAGCCGTCGCTGAACTCTCTCTGATGCTGAACACCGGATTACGGCGCGAATCCTACTACCTCAGTTCCTCGGGCGCCACAGCCGAAGCCGCACTCGGCTCAAGCTATAGCTCCAACCTATCTTTCCAGGGGGATCGTCAGTGGTCCGCAGAGACCATCACCCAGCAGCACTCGCTTGCTAACGATCATCTGGTCGATGAGGGTTTCCTCGGCGAGTACGAAGAGTTCTTTCGTCTGTTGGCCGCAGGCGCTCCATCGACCTGTTCACTGACCGACGCCGCTCACTCCATGCAATTGGCGGAAGCTGTCCAGAACCACTACTCCGGACCGCTTCCGCCATTAGTTATCGAATGAGAGTTTATCTCTGCCCCGACTCACTCCGGGCAGGGAACTACGCAACCGCTGCATCACTGCCCGGGCTTCAGCTCCGGGGTAGCAATGTCAGGCTGCCGCTTATCATCGGTGGAACTGCCATGCCACACGCCGCCACCAAACGTTGAGATGTAGATCATCCCCGGGTTTTCAAGATCGGGCATAACCCGCTGACCCCATTTGAAGTTGTATCCAGGTATACGCGTCCAGTGCTCCCCACGATCGCCCGAGCGCCAGGCAGAGGACTCGAACCCCGACGCATACAGGATTGCCGGATTGCGAGGATCGATCGTGACGTCATAGACGTGTTGGTCGCGGTCGAGCACATCCTTCCAGTTCTTGCCTCCATCCTCTGAAAGAAAGATACCTCCTCCTGTACCGTGCATTCCCGTTGCTCGAGTCCAGGCCGCAAGATAAAGACGGTTCGGATCACGCGGATCGACCGTTATCCCATTCGGGCCATTGACCGGCGCCGGCAACCTCACTGGCGTCCACGACTCTGCGCCATCGGTCGATTTGTACAGGGCCCCATCGCCACTTGTACCAATGCTCCCGTCTTCGCTGCGCCGCGCAATCGCGACATACAACGTACCGTCGCCAGCCCGAGCCAGCCTCCATGCGAAAGGTTCGTTCTGTGTAATGCCGCGATTCTTCAAGGTCCAGGTCGCACCATCATCCGTGCTCTTATAAACACCCCGGCCCATTGCTGCAACCCATAGAGTTCTCCGTCCCACCGGACTAGTCGGATCAAGCAGGATATGCGTAGGCGCCGTCTCAGGCATCCCCGCATTTGAAACCTTCCAGGTCTTGCCCCCATCGACGCTCAAACACACACCACCCCGATACTTCGTCACCGGGGTGGTACGCCACATCTTTGGGCGCGGAAGATCATGCGTTCCGCTCATCACGCCCCATATTTTGCCTTTCACAGCAGGATCGAATGTGACCCAGTACGTCGTATTGGTCCACCTCTCAGGAATGCCAGTAACGGACCGGATCCACGAGCGCCCCTTATCTTCACTCCGAAAGAGCCCAATATCGGTCGAAGGCAGAAAGCGGCGATTCGAATCAAACGGGTCGAACAGATAGCCGTAGCTGTTCGTCACATCCAGCCCCGTACTCGCCCAATCTCCGCCCGGCAACTGCTTCGAATAGGCTCCCTGCCAGTTCGCTCCGCCATCGGTCGTGATCATCGTGCGGCCAAAGTCGGTGCCATAGCACAACTCCGGATTCTGATCTGCCACTCCAAGCCCCAGAGGATTCTCCCCCCAGTCCACGCTGATCTGCGAAACCCAGGCATCATGTAAGTTCGGCGCAGACGTCTTGCCTTCCTTCCACGCCAACGACCAGGTGTGACCGCCATCATGCGTTCGCGCAACCCCCATCCACGTCTTCCCGTCGAGTTGAAGATTGCTGTACGAAACATAAGCAGACTCAGGATGGTTCAAACTCGTCGCGATGGCCCTGACCTTCGCACCGCTACCGGGAAGCGAAGACGCAACCCACGAGACACCGCCGTCCTTCGATAAAAATATCCCTGCCTCCGAGGCAGCGTAGAGCATAACCCCATGCTCTACCGAGAACCCGGCACTCACGTCAACAAATGCAACATCCTTAGGCGCAGGCCGATCCTGCCACTTCCCGTGACTCCGAACAGTGACGCCGCTCTTCCCAGCTATATAGATCTCCCGATCATTTTTGCTCGAGCGCGGATCAATCCATATCCGCTGCGGAGCAGCCGGCAAATCACTGACTTTCTCCCAAGTGCTGCCAGAATTCTTAGAAACAAATGCAGCCGCCTTGCCATCTTTGACGGCTCCGGCAATCAGCGTATGCGAATCAGTTGGATCGATCGCCAGCGCAACGATCTCGCCCACAGAATTCGAGTCCGAGATAATCGTCTCGTCCGAGTGGTCCGAGCTCATCCGAACCCCGCGGACCGTCGACGGTCGAGGCCAAAGCAGCTTCCATGATGCTCCATCATCCGTGCTGCGCCAAAGCGCCTGCGTGCCCGCATAGATCGTCTTGGCCTCTGATGGATCGAAGGCAAAGAAGCGAACTGTGCCCCGCAGGTTGAACATCCGCCACGAGTGCCCGCCATCATGGCTGATATAAGCTCCCGTCATGTCACAGGCGACCAGTGCCTCATTCGCGTCATGGGGGTTGATCGTCGCGTGAAACATCGCGCCGCCGCCGCCAGGTCCTACTACCGTAAAGTTGTCAGCGTGAGCCACTAGGGAGGCAGCAGCGAGGCACAGGGAGATTACTATTTGTTTTCTTAAATATTTTTTTAGCATAGGTTCTATTACCGTTGTCATCGTTTCTAGCCCCTTATATAAACCTCCGTCAAGACATAAGGTGATCTCTAAGCTAGGAAACCCACACCATACGAACACATTCCGAACAGATCTTATGCCTGCTTTCTAACCAATTCTGAGGGAATACGGTCCCGCAACCCCCGATTTCCCCTACAAAAAATGGGTTTTAGAGCATTCTCTTTCTTCCAGGTTGCGTATTATTCGTTTCTATGATTTTTTTGTTTGCTTTGTCTTCGTTCGTGTGATATTCCCTTGTAATCATTCTGAAGCAAGAGGGCCTTTCATGAAATCACGAAACCTCATAGTGTTGCTGCTCGTCCTTATCCTGGGTCTAGGAACCAGCTCATCCAATCTGTACGCACAGGGAACCGACCTCGGTACGATCCGTGGAACTGTCACGGATTCCAGTGGCGCCTTGATTCCGAATGCACAGGTCGAGATCACCGACCTCGGTACTCTCACCTCTCATCGTGTCAGAACAAACGAACGCGGCGAGTACCAGGCTGCAGCCCTCCCGAGCGGCCAATACAAGATCAAGATCACGGCGGCTGGCTTCGGTGCATCTGTGGTCAACAACGTCGTCCTGGCTGGCTCCGATGCCGTCAGCGCGAACGCGATCATGCGTCCCTCCGCTAACACCACAACAGTAGAAGTCTCCTCCGAGGCCTCCCTCATCAACACCCAGGATCAATCGCTCAGCCAGACCCTCAGCTCAAAGGCGGTTATCGACCTTCCCCGCGACAGCCGCGACATCTACTCCTTTCTCTACATCAATCCTAATATCACGCAGAGCGATGAACCCGGCGACTTCAAATTCATCGGCGGACAGAGCTATGGCGCCAGCTTCTCGGTGGACGGCCAACGCTCGAACGGCGGTATCTTCGGCCAAGCCACCCAGACCGAGCCATCGCTCGAGGCTGTCAGCGATCTGAATGTCCTCTCGGATACCTTCAGTGCAGAGTATGCCGGCATCGCCAACATCCGCGTCACCACCAAGCGCGGCGGATCCGGTTATCACGGCTCAATCTTCTACAACAACAAGAACTCAGCCCTGGCTGCCTGGACGATGGCAGACAAGGCTACCCTGGCCGGCTTCGCACCTACGCCCTTACAGCCCACCTTCAACAAGCCATTCTTCAACATCACCGATGTGGGCGGTTCAGTGGGCGGCCCTATCCCCAAGCTGAAGAAGACCTGGTTCTTCACGTCGTATGAGCACAACTGGACGATTGAGCCAACCAGCCAGTCTTCCCAAATAATGCCGCATCCAAGTCTTTTGGCTGGCGACTTCTCTCTCCTGAATGACTCAGCAAAGCCAGCAGTAGGCTCAGCGGTTTTGACTCCCAGCGAGATTGCGACCGACACCGTGACGACGCCTGACGGCACCATGAGGTTTATCAAGATTCCTCAACGGCTGTTGAACCCAGTCACGGCAAAACTCATCAACCTTTACTATCCTAAGATCGGTTTGTCCGCCCCCATCGATCCAACGAGCGGCCGTATTCCCTTTTACTCAAATTCGGTTCCAGGGCGCGGTAGCCAGGATATGGGAACCTTGCGGATCGATCATGATTTCAATGATGCGAACCACCTCTATGGCGTCTACCACGTCTCCGCGCAAAACACTGCGATGAATCCCGTGGTTCCTATGATGACGGGACTGGGCCTTAGCCAGACGGATCGTCTCAACAACACGATTTCGCTCTCCTATACTCACACCTTCTCGCCGAATATCGTCAATGAGGCTCGCGGAGGCTTCAACAAGCAGCATCTCTTTACCCACAGCAACACCACCCTCAGCGGCTTCCTTTCCAGCATCGGCTTCTCCGCATCGGATATCTCTGCCTATGGTGCTGTCGTCGGACCGGATGAGTTGAACACCTACGGGCACATGGCTATCAGCTTCGGCGGCGGGTTCCAGGCCTTCAGCAACGGCGGCCGGAACACGGATCGCCCATTGGACCAGAACCTCATCACCTTCGGAGACACCCTCACCTGGTCGCTGGGGCGGCACAATATCAAGATGGGCGCCGACTTCGTTCGGAATGAGGCCGTCGACGGATTTGCAGTTAATCGCGGCAGCCCCCGCGGAGCTCTTACGTACTCCGGCACCGGGCCGACCGCGCTCGCCAGCTTCCTTCAGGGGCTTCCTGCCAACTCCTCCACTTTTGTCCTCAATCCGCGTCCTCCCATGCAGACCTACAATTGGGAAACGGGATATTTTGTTCAGGATGACTTCCGCTTGAACTCGCGCCTCACCCTCAATTTGGGCATGCGGTATGACCTCATTACTCCGTATACCGACAAGAACGATCTGCTGGCCAACTTCGATCCCAACTATCACGATGCCTCAACGGGACAAAACGGCCGCTTTGTCATTCCGTCGACCAAGACATTGCAGTATCTTGATCCCAACATCATCAACTTCGGCTATGTCATCGCGAGCCAGTCGGGCTTGGGAGTAGGCCGCGGTCTGGTTCAAACCGATAAGACCGGCTTCGGTCCTCGCGTCGGTGCGGCCTTCCAACTCACGTCAAAGAGCGTTCTGCGTGGCGGATACGGCATGTACTACACGACCTCCGCCGCTCAGGGCATTCGCGATCCTATAGCAACCAACCCCTTCAACCCCGCACGAACCATGCAGACCAAACCTGGGGCGTCGCTTTCAGGCTGGCCGACAGGGAGTGGGGGCACCGGCACTAGTCCTATCGCAGGCGGAAAGCTTAAGCCCTTCGGAAATACGCCAACGGCCAACTATGTTCCGGTCGACCTCAAGAACCCTCGCATGCATCAATGGAACGCCACCTTTGAGCAGCAGATTCCCTGGCAGTCGTCACTGAGGTTCTCCTACATTGGGTCAAAGCAGACGGGCCAGATCGTCGGTCAGGATCTCGACATGATCGCACCCAACGACGACCCCTTTGGCACCACCACAGGCGATGGAGTCACTCCTTGCGACCCCACCGGCAACATTAACCCGGATAACAGCTGCGCCTACTCGGCGGCCGACAATGCGCGGCTCAGGTTCCCGGCGCTCGGCGACTACATCCTCGGCTATGGAAATGTCGGTCACAGCTTTACCAGCTCATTTCAAGCCCAGGCTCAACGCCAGACGAACGGCTTCGTCTTCAGTGTTGCGTATACCTACCTCGATCAGAACTCGTCGGGCCTCGACGTAGGAAACACCAGCCTGGGTGGCGCTGCCTATAACCCATTCTCGCCCAACAGTGACTATGGCCAGGAAAGCTACACCTCCCGTCAGCGTCTCGTGGCCTACGGCATCTTCGACCTGCCTACTGGCCGCGGCAAGCACTTCCTCTCCTCCTCTTCGCGGTTCACCGATGCTATCGTCGGCGGCTGGCAGGCATCCACGAATATGTTTGTGAAGTCAGGCACGGGCTTCACGCCGTTCTGGACCTGCGACGACTGCGATCCCGTTGTCCCTGGCAACGTCGCCTCCGGTGCGATCGACGCCGTTGGAGACTTCAACGGACCTTCGTTCCGGCCAGTCGTTACCGGCAACTACAAGAATGCGCCTGCTGGATTCCAGTGGAACGCAAACGCCTTTACCATGCCGTCGGTTGGTGCCGATCTGTACACACAAGCCGGCGTAGTGAAGCGCAATGCTCTTATCGGTCCCAGCATGTACGGTATGAACCTGGGATTGCATAAGTCCTTCCATATCAACGAACGCATGGCGGTTCAACTTGGAGCCGACATCGACAACGTCTTCAATCATCCGATAAAGTCTCCGGACGCCAACGATGGCGGTGGAGGAGGATCGTTTGCTCAACTCGGCGACTTCTATGTAGGTGTGGATCAGACGACTCCTCCAGCCCCTGGCAAACAGCCCAGACTGCTTCCCATCGACACCAATCCCAACGACGGCTTAGTTAACATCAACACCGCTTTCGGTCAGCTCTTTCGCAGCTACTCTCAGGAAGGCGTCGACAGCCGCCGTTCCATCCGTCTAAGAGGCCGCATCACCTTCTAAGACCATCAATGGGGCATAACCAAGGGGCTGGCGGGAAACACTCCGCCAGCCCCACAACTTTTTAGACACAGGCCGTCGTCGCCGTTGCAGCTGAAGTTGTCTTTCTTGCTTGTCATCCCGAAGGAGATCTGCTGTTGCCCTTACTCGTTACTCATAACCCGTTACTCTCTCCTCGCCGTTGCCTGTTCTCCTCAACTCTCCTACCAAAATCGTCCGAAGCAACGGACAGTTTTCAGTGTCCGTTGCGCAGTGGAGAAGCTTGTCCTGTGCACGGTCGAAGGAACCCCGCATTTCGCTTTTGTCGTTACGGTTCTTAACTACTCCCTACCCCCTTCTTTTCTGTCAAGCCCCCAAACAGCAAATCCCCTCGCCAATCAAGGAGATTCGCATTGCCGAATAATTCCACCCAGTCCGCTATAATAGATATAGAGAGCAAGCAAAAGCCCGGCACCCGCCGGGCTTCTTTGTTGTACCTCTAGCTAAGGTCTATACCGAGGTCCAGACCTATGTCATGTATTTTGAAGACTTTAGGACCGTAAAGTACGGGGGGAGGGGTACCCACAAAATCGGGGAAGTAGAACGAACCTATTTCACCAATTCAAGCTGCCCAAACCGCTCCGGAGTATGAAAGGTCCCAGTCATAGGAGCCTTCCACGCAATCGACTGCTGGCGCACCGGAGGCCCCTGGCTGCGAAACAAATTGGCGCGAAAGACATTCCCCGCCACAGGAGCCCGCTCATCGATAGCCGCGAACGGAATCCGCATCACGCCATACCAAACCTTGCCCTTGTGATCGATCCGCGCCGCAACCTGAAACCCCGAGTTCCAGGTCCATCCCACCTCATGGCGGGGCAACGCTAGATTGATATCGAGATCGATCCACTCCCCCTGCGGCGAAACCTCAAACTCCTTATACCGCCGGATATCCTGAAAATTCGATCCGATAAAAAGCTCCGCAACATCCCAGTTCCAGAGATCATAGGTCTCCTTCACCGTATCCGGCGAAGGCTTCAAATACAGCTCCTCATAAGGACAGACAAACAGCAGATAGAGATTCTCCTTGGTCCATCGCGAACGCACCTCAGTCCGATGGCTCGGAACCAGCTTCCCATGACCATCCACCTCAGCGAAGACCGGCGAAGCTCCACGCCAGAACGTCGTCCCCGGATCAGTATCCAGAGCAGCATCCTGAGCCGCATACACACTCTTGAACGATCCCATATCCTGACCCAACGCCGCCCCACTCATAACCAGCAAACAAGCAGTCACCAACCAATTCATAAATCAAACCCCTCAAGTACTACACCGAAATCCGCAGTTCTCGCGCCGCATTACCGTTGTAAACTTTGCGAAGAATCGACTCCGGCAGATTGATCCCGTAGATCCGCCAACGACCTTGCGGCGGCACTTTGGCCGGCGCATAGTCGAAGTACTCATCATCCGTCTCCAGAAACCGGTAGTAGATCTCGTAGAGCTTATCGTTGAACACCTGCTGCGGAAACTCATCCCCATGGGGCGAAGCATCCGTCCCAAACAAAATCCGATCTTGATACTTCTCAAAGAAAGCACGCGCAGTCCGTGGCTGACGTCCCAGTTCACCAACGCGAGCAGCAATATCCACATTCATGTTCTCAAAACGATCCAGATTCTCCGCCACATTGGTCAGGTTCTCCGAGAAGTTGCCCACGTGCAGCACAATAAACCGCGTCTTAGGATGACGAGCGAATATTCGGTTCCGCGCCTCAATCAGCTCCACATTGCTCGGAAAGTCCCGCCCACAGAAAGACCAATCCGGATGATTGTTGAGCTCCTCGTACCGCTCGTTGAACCGATCCGTAGGCGTGAAGAAGGCAACCGGATCTGACACATGAATCGCAACCGGCATATTCAACTGCCCGCAAGCATCCCACATCGGATCGAACCGCGGATCATCGATCTTCACCAACGTGCCCGACGTTATGTTCGACCGCAAATACAGCCCCAGCGTCTTCAGTATCTTGAGTCCCCACGCGCCATCCTTATGCGCCTGCTCAATCGCCTGCGCCTGCAACTTCGGATAGTTAGGATCCAGAAACATCGAGTAAGACGGCTCCGTGAACGTATAGAACCGATCATGAAAAGCGCGGTCATATTTACCGACGGTCTCTGCAAGGCCTGTCCCATAACCGCCGGTCAGATTGACCATCGACCGAATGTTCTTGCGGTCCATCACTGCAAGCAACTCGTCCGGTGTCCCAAGGTACTGTCGCTCCGGAACCATTTCCACGCCATCCTTCGACTTGGCAGCCACGGAGATATGTGTATGAATATCGATCACTGGAAAGCGCGCCCGTTCGACATAGGTCTCTCGCACCTGGAGCATGCTCTTCGGCTCGTAGTCCGCGAGACTCAGCACACCGGGTTTGCTCTTCGCCTCCGATGCCGAGGTCGGAAGGGCCCCACCAGCCTGAGCCACCGCTCCACCCACCAATCCCAGTCCCGTTGTACGCAGCAGTTGACGGCGATTCATTACTCGTATCTCCCCATTTGACGTCCGGGCACATGCTGGAATATCCATGCAGCGCCCGTTTCAGCTAAACTCTAACATTTAATGTGTCGTATATAAACACTTTTATTTCGTTTTGTAGCGTTGCCTTAAACGGGTGATAACACCGTGATCGATGATTATCTGAGGCGCAAAATATCGCATCATCAGTGGATAGCTGGCTAATCCCGGTCGCTCGAAGAGAACAACTCATGGAGACATATTCCCTCAGACGGAACTGAAATAAGTTCTCACGGCAGCTGTTTTCATGTACAAACGAAATAAGAAATAATCAAACGATGTTCCCCAAGGATCATGGTCCGTGGAAAAAGAGATGATCGTGTCACCCGAGGCTCCCCAACTCCAGCGCTCGCTGAAGCTATGGCACCTCATCGTCTATGGCATCATCATCATCCAGCCCACGGCTCCCATGGGCATCTACGGCGTTGTCAGCAACATCGCTCGCGGACACGTGGTCACCACGATCCTCATCGCGATGGTGGCCATGCTCTTCACCGCAATCAGCTACGGACGCATGGCCCGAGTCTACCCACGCGCCGGTTCAGCATTCAGTTACGTCTCCGAGGAACTCAACCCTAAACTCGGCTACATCGTCGGATGGGCCATGTTGATGGACTATCTGCTCAATCCCATCATCTGCGTCATCTGGTGCAGTCAGGCCGCCCGTAATGTCGTCCCCGGCGTCCCCTATGCATTCTGGGTCGTCGCCTTCGCTCTTCTCTCCACGTATCTCAACACCCGCGGCATTCAAACCTCCAGCCGCGTAAACGCCATACTCTCCATCGCCATGAGCCTGGTCGTCATTCTCTTCCTTGGCGAAGGCATCCGTTACATCCTCTCCACCGTGCACCCCACCGTCAGCGACCTCCTCCGGCCCTTCTACGATCCGGCGACCTTCTCCACCTCGACCGTCTTCCGCGGCACCTCCGTAGCGGTCCTCACCTACATCGGGTTCGACGGCATATCCACCATGGCCGAAGAGGTCGAAAACCCACGCCGCAACATCCTTCTGGCGACCGTCTTCACCTGCCTCATTATCGGCATCTTGTCCATGGTTCAGGTCTACGTGGCGCAACTCGCATGGCCAGCCACCCAGCCATTCCCGCCATACATGGTCGATACGGCATTCGTGCACGTAGCCGCGCGCGTAGGTGGCCCATTTCTATTTCAGTTGCTCAACGCGACCCTCCTGATTGCAAACATGGGATCTGCTATCGCGGCCCAGTTCGGAGCCTCCCGCCTCATGTACAGCATGGGAAGAGACAATTCGCTTCCCCCACGAGTCTTCGGCGCAATCCATCCCCGGCATCACGTGCCGCGAAACAACGTTTTGATCGTCGGCGCGATCGCCCTGACGGGAGCCTTCCTCCTAACCTACGAGCAGGGCGCCGAGCTGCTCAACTTTGGCGCCTTCATCGCGTTCATCGGAGTCAACGCAGCTGCTCTGGTCCACTACAAATTCCGTTCCAAAGAGAAAGTCACGCTCCCCCTTCTCATCCCAGCGCTGGGAATCCTGGTCTGCGCCTTCATCTGGATCCACCTGAGCCACAGTTCCCAGATACTGGGTGTCATCTGGATCGGCGTTGGACTGCTCGTAGCATGGTTCATGCGAAAGAGCAGAAAACCCGTCGCCCCAGCTGCAATAACAGGCTGATCTCATCGAAGGGGCAGGCTCCACTCAAGGTTTTCCACAGCAAAACCTGTCAAGCCCCCAAACAGCAAATCACCGCGCCAATCAAGACGATTCGCGTTGCCGATTAATTCCACTCAATCCGCTAAACTAGTTATAGAGAGTAAAAGAAGCCCGGCGCTCGCCCGGGCTTCTTTGTTATAGCTAAAGTCCATATTTAGGTCTATACCGAGGTCCAAACCTATGTCATTTATTTTGAATACTTTAGGACTTAAGGTAGGGGGAGGGGGGTACTGGCAAGTCGCCTAGGCAAGCCCGGCTGTAGGTACGCAATACTGCCCGAATGTTCTCGTTCACGAGTGCCTTCGGATCATTCTGCAAACGGCCAGCACGTATCTCGTCATACTGGCGCGGGCAGTATTGGCTCAGCAGCGTCTCGGGAAGTCCCGTTCCCTTCAGATTCTCCAGGAGCCGAGTGACAGCGGCCTCAATCTCGGGAAATCTCCAGTAGTAACGAATGCGGTCGCTGTAACTGTAAGTCCGGAGTATCCTCCGCTGCTCCTCGCTCCCGCGATAGTGTTTCTGCCAATCTGCAGGATGGGCCAGCATGGTGCGTTCCACTGTCTCTACAAGATGGGAACGCTCAGCATCCGGTACCAGTTCACGCTCGATACTAGCCAGTGAATAAAGCGTCTCTCGCAGGGCAAACGTCAACGCCGGGCCGACCTTCAGAATGGAGAAGCCGTCGCGGATCAGCTCTTCATAGGCTCGCGGTTTCTGGTAATCGCTCGAGTGAGCCTCCATCACCAGCTCCGGGTGGTCCTGCAAAAAGCCCTGCAAGTGCGCAGCCTTCACCGCATCGTAGTCGACAACAGAATCATGATCGAACTCAACACCCGGCTGCACGACAACCGCAACCACGCGGTCCCACGCAGCATCCAGACCTGCATCATGAAAGGCCTCACAATGAATCGCAAGCGTGCGCTCAACCGCCGCGCACCTCGTGACATCAAGCGTGTTCAACTCATGAGTAGCTCCGCCGGGTGTTGGAACCTCGGTCCCGATGATGTACACAACTGGAGGCAGTCCGAAACGGCCTCGCGCAGATTCCGCAGCACTGCAAAGCACGCTTGCACGCTTCGCCATGACTTTGTCGGGAACGACCGCCGGATCATCCGCACAGCGCATACTGGCGTCCAGGTGGATCTTGGCAAATCCAGCCTCGACGTACATGCGAACCATCTCTTCTGCATGTTGCATCGCAGACGCCGCATCGAGATGCTGCCAGGGATTCGGCCCGAGATGATCGCCGCCAAGAATCAGGCGCGAGGTATCGAAACCCAACTCGGCCGCGATGCCGTAAACATGGTCACGAAACATCACGGGAGTCATTCCCGTGTAACCGCCGAACTGATTCACTTGGTTGGAGGTAGCCTCCAGCAAAAGATGCGTATCATCCGTGAGAGCCTGCTGCATAGCGGCCTCGACCACCCAGGGATGAGCCGAGCAGACCGAATAAATTCCCCGCCGCCCTCGAGAGGAGCGAAGAAATTCCTGCAAATATTCTGACAACAGAACACCTCACAATGCGACGAAGTTCGTCGCCGCTCCACCCTCAGGCGTAGATGGCAAACTTCTCAACAACTCGGCTGATAAGCCCACTAGGACTCGGCGAATCCGGTTTCAAACCAAGCTCAATTGAAGAGAAGAGCCCAAACATCTGGCTAAAGATGACGTCCACTGGCGGCCGGTATGCGTCAACCAGATCGTCAAAAGCGGCGCAGTAAAGGCTGTAATCGCTCGCCGCATCCGTCTGACCAACCGAAACGATGGTGCGCACAACCTGCTTTGCGCGAATCTCGTTCAACAAATCGATGTCGTATCTTCTCCGCCTGCCGTCCGTGGAGATGAACCCTATAAACAGGGTCTCCATATTCAGCGAAGACATAGGTCCGTGCCGTAAGCCAAGCGTAGTCTCATGCATCGTCTGTATGTCGCCGCTTGTTAGTTCAAGAGCTTTCAGCGCAGACTCGCGCGCGGTAGCTCCCAGCGCTCCTGCGCCAACGAAGCAAGCTCTGCGAAAACCATTTTGCGCAAGATCGTGCGCCAGATATGCGCCTTCGTCCAGCACATACTCTGCGGCAAGTGTCATCCGATCCAACATCTCTTCAAAAGAAACGTCGTCCCACAGATGGGCAAGCTGCTGACCAAACAAAACCATGTTGGTAAATGAACTGGTCATCGCCAAACTGCGGTCATTCACCGCATCGTCAAGGAGCATCGCAAAGCAGTCCTTGCTCTGCTGCGCCAGTTCCACCATTCGCCCATTTTTATTGCAGCTCACAACGAGATGCCGAACCCGCGGACTTGACGCAAGTGCCTGCTCAAGCACCGCCACACCTTCCGGACTATCGCCCGATCGGGAGAACGAAATCCAGAGGTAATCGCGATCCGGAATAATGAGGTCATCGCGATTGGTAAGCAAATCCGTACTGGCGACTGCGGCTACGTCGCAGCACCAACGCTTGCGCAAGAGGTGCGCGATTGAGTGACCAATGTAGTCCGAGGTGCCCGCTCCAACAAGATAGATGGTCCACCGTTCTTCATGAGCCTGCCGCAAAAAGCTCGCCAACTCCGGTCTGGACTCCTCAAAGATGCGATGCGTCGTTCGCCACGTTGCTGGCTGCTGCGCGATCTCGGCTGGAGTGTAGAGGAGTCCGCGCTCCTCTTTTTCAGATAGGGGAAGAGCCAGAAGGCGGGAAAGTGGATTCACTATGCTAGTTCCTCGTTTGATGCAATAAAAAGAAACAATAAGAAGCTAAAGTAAACCACATTTCGAGGATTCTTGCAAGCAAAAAGAACTCAAAAAGAAACATCAAGCTCGGTCATTTCATGTACAACATTTATTCTCTTTAATGCAGAATCACTAGTGTTTAGATGGCGACCTGGGTCCTGCTAGTTGTCCCATTTCCAGCCACGCTGGACGAAGTAATAAAACGAAGGCTAAAGTAATCATGGTGTTTCGTAAAAAACAATGAAAACTTTCGACATTACCATCGCAGGAGAACTCAATCTCGACCTCATTCTCTACGGTCTTCCAGCAGAAATGCAAACCGAAAGAGAGTTGCTCGTCAATGATTTCCAGGCGACTCTTGGAAGCTCTTCCGCAATCGTCGCGCATAACGCTGCGACCATCGGCGCACGTGTGGCGTTCACTACTCTGATTGGGACTGACGACTTTGGCCGCCTTGCAATCGACCGCCTGAGCGCGGCCGGTGTCGATACCTCGCACGCCGCTCGGCATAAAACCGTTGCTACCGGCGTAACCATTCTTCTGCCACATGGCGACCAGCGTCATATCCTTACCTTTCCGGGAACCATCGCCGAGTTGACTGTCGCCGATCTTGACTTCGATTTTCTAGTGCAAGCCCGGCATTTTCATCTTTCATCCCTCTATTTGCAGCGAGGTATGCATGCAGGTCTGCCAGATCTCCTGCGTGGTCTGAAGCAAGCGGGCCTTACTATTTCGCTTGATACGAATGATGATCCGGAAAATTGCTGGGGAACCCCATTGGCTGAGGTTTTGCCCTTTGTGGATGTATTTTTGCCCAACGAAGACGAGATATGCCGAATGGCGAACAGCTCCAATCTGGACAACGCCGTTCAGTCGCTTGCAGCAAAGATTCCGACGGTCGTCGTCAAGCGTGGCCGCCATGGCGCCCGTGTCTATGAACAGGGCCGCGCCGTTGACGTGGCCCCGCTCAACGTTGTACCAATCGACACCATAGGAGCGGGCGATAGCTTCGATGCAGGCTTTCTCCGTGCATATCTTCTCTCCAAAGACATGATCACATGCGCGCGCGTCGGGAATATCACAGGCGCTCTTTCAACCCAGGCTTCAGGTGGCACCGAAGCTTTTCGCGATCAAGCGTTACGCGATACTTTTCTAAAGAAGTATCAATTCTTTGAGTTACTAGCTTAGCGCCGTTTGAAGTGGTGGCCAGAGACGGGACCGAACCGCCAACGCCGGCCTTTTCAGGGCGTACTCTACCAATGAGCTATCTGGCCGTGGCAATCAAGCAAAACTCCTCATTCTGGGATCGCGAACGCCGGGGTATGGCTGTCGCATCTGCCTTTTTTGGCCTCCATGGCGGCCGAGTTGAAGGGGCATGCTGCAACGTTCAAGAGGTATCGGCCTAAGGATTTGGCCGGCCTTAGGCAATAGGGTGACGTCTTTTGGAAATGTTCATCCAATAACGTCGAACTGGACCAGTCACCGTACGACATCATGAACTATTCATCCGTACGGTTCACCCTCAGCACCATGGAACGCTCTGGCCATTCTGTCCTTGCATTGTGTGGCCCCAGGGCATCTTTCTCTGTCGAAGGCTTTGAAGTAAACGAACTCGAGCGGAAAACCCGCCCGAATCAGCGATTGTAAACTATTGACAATAAAAGACTTGGTGGAAGCGGCGGGAGTCGGACTTTTCCACATGGTCTTGAATCTGTAAGTTACACATTCGACAAGATGCTAGAACGGCCAAAACGGCCCCATTGCCCAATCGATCGTACAGGGACGCCCGAAAATACAGCGAAATTAGAAGAGGGAATCAGCGGTGGAATGCCGAGTACTGAGCGAATGCTCATGAGCTCCGCAATATGAGTGGAACCGCGATTAGGCGATACAGTGGCTAATAGAGGCGTCATCGAACAGTTCGACAGTAAATTTTAAGATCTGGGCGGTCGCCGCCATCGCGCAGGGCTAACAAAAGGGCGATGCGGCATTGATACAAACAGCCCAAGAGTGAGGCGCTTGCATCAAAGGACATTCGAGCGAGACCTCGAGGTTGACGGCAATTATTGATAGACCAATACTTACGATTTCTTTGTTGCAGCCGGAAATTTCCTTGTTAGCTTGTCTCGCAATAGGAGAAATTGCCGATGAAGGATCAGGGCAAGAAGATACTCAACGAATTGGAAGACACGGAATCAAGCGATGGTCTCGCCGAGGCCGCGGTTGAGATTGGAGGATATATAGACGAGTACAACAGGCTCAGGGCTAAGGCTACGGTCACCCCCGAAGTTTACGCGGAGGCTTGCTCAAGGCCACGGAAGTGCTTGCGCTAGCGCAAGTGATCGACGACTTCCAACAGGACGCGTTGAGCCGGACACCTGATACCCCAGAGTGGCCGCATCGGGAAAACGACAGAGCCATCGGAGAATGGGCGTTGGCCATTCATAAAGAAGAGCATCGCGAGCGCGATGAGAAGTTCTTGAAAGATATTGGAATCTCAGGTGGCCTGAACTAATAGTGGTTTTACCATTCGCTTGTTGTCATCACCGTTGAATTTTACCGTTCACTGAGTCCAATCGAGTCAGTTCAATCTGCCGGTGACATCGGAGCTTTGATTCATGTCGATACGATGCTCATCGGTGTGACGCTGCGAGAGCAGGAGGCCGAGTGTCCCCGAGTTCCGCGAGGATCCGCTCCGGGGAAGCCCCGCTCAAACCTTCAAAATCTCGAATCATGTGCATCTGATCGTGGTACCCAAAATCATGAGAGATCGTCAACCAAGTTCGATTCGGGAAATGGAGTTTCGTATCGAGCGCCATTTGAAACCGAGTAATTCGAGCGAAGAGCTTTGGGGTCATTCCAATGTCACTCGCAAACCGTCTTTCAAAATGTCGAACGCTAAGCCCGCTGTGCAACGCCAAGTCATCGATGCGGCTCATTCCTCGACGCTCGAAAAGATAAGTGGCAGCTTTCATAATGGCTGTTCGTCCTGAAGTTCTCTCCGCCCTTTTCAGTAGATACCGATCGATCGTGCCTACCCTAGTCTCGAATGTCTTACAATCTGCCAACTGAAACCACAGTTCTTCAATCGCATTCCCCAACAGATCTCCTCCCCTAAAGGCACTGTCGGTGAGCTCGCTCGCAGGCACGCGAAAAAGCTGCCACAGGCCCAAAGGTTGAAAGAAAATTCCGAAGGATTGGATATTGCCGCTTAGATGTAGATTGATGCCGGGTCGAGTATGACACCCGATTACTGCGATCCTATGCCCGAACTCCCTCGTCCCATCACAATATTGAATCTCCGGTGGTTCTGCGAATTCAAACTCAAGAATATGTTCCAACGAGGCCGGAATCGGTTGCACGAGCTCATAACCTCGAGAAGTCACATCCCGCTGAGCGTAAGCGCGGACAAACTCCTTGAGCCCATTCGCCGGAGAAACTGATTGGAGAATATGCACTGTTTTGCCCCCGATAGGCAGGGCCTGGCGTGCGATTGAGACGCTTGCGCAGGTCCCAGTTTTACGATATTCGGATTCAGATTATGTCGCAAATCTACTAGGCGGCCCTTCTATGACAAGTCTATTGTTGGCTATGATTTGTCGGCCAAAATGATCTAGCTGGAGGAGACTCTATGCCTAACCCTGAATTTCGGATGTCTGGTCGATTTGTCGCCGCGATTTTTGCAAAGATGTATCCAGCTTTGTACGATGCACCTCCTTTTGGAGGAGGCCCACTTGAAAATGCTTTTCGTGGGTTTGGCGTTGGCAAAGCATTCTATGGGTCAAGTGCATCCGATCTCAATCCCCAGCCATTACCTCCACGCTGGTTTTATGCATTCAAGCTGGCGGATGCCTACATTCGAGAGTTCATAGCTTTGGATCGGGCCGGAACTTTGTTCGGGGGTGACATTGCGAGAAGAACTGTGGATCAGTCATTGAGCTTAATCGCCGACATTGATGACATCTGTCCAAGATGGCCACCTGGGCCGTGGCCATGGCCGCCAATTCCTTGGCCGATCGAAGACCAAATGAATCCCGTCGAGCTCTTTGTTTTTGGAACCCGTTTCCTAGGGACGTCAAGCGTATTTCAGGAGGACAAGCTAAGCGACGGACTCGCTGCGCTAGGCGAAAAAATAACGTCGCTCAGCCAGGAAACCTCATAGATCATCGGGAATAGTTTGATTCCTGAATGGTCTTGGACCTCATCACGCCAGAAGTAGCAGTAGAGTGCGCGGCAGATAAAGGGCTCCTTTCGCGGAAATCCCAGGAGCCGAGAGTTAGTAGAGCACGTTTAGGAGGAGACTCCTCCCCATGAGCACGAAGAAGAAGCAACAGAAGATTTCATCTAGACCTAAAATCGAGAAACCGCGTGTCAGAAACGCCCAAAAGTCTGACGACCTAGACTCTCCCATGGATGTTGAATTCGGGCCGCCAACTGGAGTCGATCTTCCACCTGAGGCCAGGGATCTCCTCGGAAAGTCATGCGATTGGACAGACTGTTCTTGCCGCATAAATCCAAATGTAACTTGTCAGGTGTTTAGGGTGATTCAGGGCATGGTACCTGCGATGATTTTGAATGCTTCCAAAGGAGACCTAATTCTGTGCCCCGGCGACGGAACCGGAAGTATAGGTGCTCTATTGGGAGCGCTACAGATGCCCCAAGTCTATAGCCATATGGGCATAATGATGGACAAGGGAATGAATATCAGGCATTGCACGGCTGTTGCTTCGCGAATGCAGGCTTATCCCGTTGGAGGAACATTCGACCTGCCGTTGCCTATCGATGGCTTTGAACAAGACAAAGTGACATATGGCTGGCCCGGGACGATAACACAATCTGTCGACGAGGCATTCGCGGCAACGATGCCTGGCTCGTTCCTGACTGTGCCGAAGGATCAATCGGCCCCGTATCTGTACTGCGATCGTGATAATGGCAAGACTCCCTTCACCGAAGAAAACCCCGATAACTTTTGTTTCAAGATGGCCGAACTTAGTTTTGTACCAGTGTTTGGCTTGGGCGGAGATCGCAGGGATCCTCTGGTAGTGAGGCCGTGCCGAGGAGCACTTTCAGAGCACCCCGAGATTAGAAGTATCGTGGAGGATGTTGCAGAAGAGGTGAAGGGAATAGCCGCTCATTATCGCTTCTATGCCTACACGAACGCTACCATCGCTGAAGATCCTGCTTACCAATCGGCGGGCTCTATGCCTTTATATCGATGGGATCCCGGCGAAACGATGTGGAAGCCTATCGAGGATCTTCTCTTCGATCCGCTCAACCCCTGTCTCACCCCGGCACAGCAATCCCCCGTCAAATTTACCGTGCCCGCTGTGTGTTCATCTCTGATTTGGTTAGCAGTCCGCCGTTACAATTCACGAAACCATAAATTTCAAATCGTACTTGACACATACTATCCACCCACGGTGAGCTCACCACTAGAGCCCGACTGCCTCCGTACTATCCCTTCCCCCTCGATGGGTGCAACGCCCGACCCAGCAGGAATTACTCCTGATGGCTGTTATTTTTTCACTGAGGCAGACCGTATTAATGTTGCAAACAGTTTTCACGCCGGTTTGAAACAGGATGTTCAAGACACTATAAACAGCACTATCGATGGCCCATGGCACAGTATCGCCACATACATCGAAAGCCATGATGCCGTCTCGATCCCGTTGTTATTTTCGATTGGGTTTGTATTTGGCGCCGCCGAAGCAGCCTTGTGGTCCGTCGCTGGCTTGAGTGTTCTTCTCGGGGTCTCAAAGGCAAGCGCAAAGCTAATCATCGATGTTTTTACGTCGATGCCCGAGCATATTGCCAACCAACTCGTAAACGCATTTGCAGTCGATAACGCGGGATCTGCCGATTACACCAGCGATGCATGGAAGAGCCCTGGCGTTGGTCGAGCTGTCGGCCCCGATGACACGATATGGTTTTGGCAAACCGACGATCTCGTTTGAGCCTACCAAAGACAAGACCATAGTCAGAGGGATCTACGGAGAGAACGTTACGCTGCAACTGCAGCAGCCCGGTCCAGGGTCGATACCGGTATGCGCTTGGTCATATAGCCCAGGTCCCGGTCAGCTAAGCGGTATGGTGCGACTAAAAGGACAGCCGACCACCGGAGCCGGTGTAGGGTTCGCGAACGTGAGCATCGCCTGCGCGGAAACAATAACGAATCATGATGGTTTTTATGCACTGGATTTGGCGGCAGGAAATTACTGGGCAGTCGCAACGTGGCAGGATCCGAAAACGAGCGACAGTTGGAAGATCAATGAAGTGGTCAAAATTAAATTCGGAGGGGAAACTGTCCATGATTTCATTCTCAACCCTCCCCCCATCGATTTCCGGCAGGTGGTTATCGATGTTCAAGGAGATGCGGTTGAGGGAACGATTTTGGCAAAAGGTTGGACTCCAATTTTCTCGAGCGGCTTTATCCCGCTCGGGCCGAGGGGCAATCCTGCTATCCCGTCCGACGCCGCCGGATTGACTGGAACTTGGAAGAGCGGAGATATGGTGTTTAGTGAAGGTAGAGCGGTGACGGTTGAAGTTGACGCAAACCTTTCGATTAAGGGCTTTGTCACCGGCCTCGTGACTGCCCATATTACGCATGACGGTGATAGTGAACACACCGAGACACAGACTTTTGCAATTGCACCCGGCTCATCAACCCCAGTTATTTTCAACATGAGCACGGCCGGATGGTTTCCGGACGTGGCAGACATCATAGTTACGATCAGCAATGAACAGGGATACGGACCCTCCTAAATCATCGTCTGCATTACTTCTGCGGTCGTGACGGCGCGGTCTTCCCACTCTTCCTGGCATCTTCTGGTGAATTGTAGAGATAGATGGAACAATCAGTCCTGTGGTTCCGTATGTGTGGCGTTGGTCGCCGTTTTGGCTAAAGGCTCATTTCTACAACCCGCAGGAAGTGTGCCACGCTTCTTTCATGCCCTCATACGCTTATCTCTTCGAAGGCGAAGGTAGTCGCGGCACCGATCTCGTCGCTTACCTGAGCCGCCTGAAGGGCCCTGAAACCGAACAACACCTCAGAGCTGAGCAAACATGGAAAACCTCATCTGAAGGAGTTGTTGGGGCAAATGCAAGTGAAGGCGCGCACCTCTTCAACGCATACTGCGCAACCTGCCACAACGTGGACGAGATGTGTATGTCCTTGATATGTGGGAATTGTCCATGCACAACTGTTGGACTTCTACCGTGCCACTGCAGCGGTCTGACGCAAATTCAACGCGACGGATAGCTTCATGCTTGAGATGGTACACATAAATGTGAGATTCTTACACATTGAGGTGTCTTCATGCGGACGAATATCGAAATCGATGATCAATTGGTGAGTAAGGCGATGCGTAGCAGCGGTGCTCGCACCAAGAAGGCGGTCGTGGAAGCCGGTTTGCGGCTATTGGTCAAGACACACTCGCAGACAGCGATCCGCCAGCTCCGGGGCAAGGTGCAATGGGAAGGAAACCTGAACGAGTCTCGTTTGGGCCGCGTTCAGGAGTAATTTGCAGGCATGACTATTGTGGACACTACTGTCTGGATTGACTATCTCGGAGGAACCGCCAATCGGCATACAGATTGGCTCGACCGAGAGCTAAACCAGCAGCGCCTCGGGTTGACCGATCTTATCCTGTGCGAGATTCTGCAAGGAATCCGTGGGGATTCAACTTTCACGCGAGTGCATCGGGATCTGTCCAAGTTCGAGGTGTTCGACACAGGAGGTGAACCACTGGCTGTGGCATCGGCACAGAACTATCGTTTCCTTCGATCGCGCGGCCATACGGTCCGGAAGACCATCGACTGCCTGATTGCAACCTTCTGTCTGACTGAACAGCACTCACTTCTCCATCGCGATCGTGATTTCGATTCATTCGAGAAATATCTCGGGCTGCGTGTTCATCATCCCTAAGATCTCAGAAAGCTGTGAACAAACACCGGCGTGAGCGGGAGACCCGCTCACGCCATGTGGCGATAAGCACTTATAAATCAATAACATAGAAG
>CAVSOH010000015.1:0-13474 GCA_963729555.1 uncultured Acidobacteriaceae bacterium
TCCATTGACTTCCGTGATGCACATTCCTCTGGTCGCGTCCACAGCTCCCACGTTTTTTTCGCCGAAGAGAAGGACAGGGCTCCATTCGTGAACGCGGCAGCTACGGGAGAGCGTGAAACTCGCGTTGAGCCTCCTTGAGGATTGGAACATCTGGATCTGCGTCGGCCCACCGTTTCAAGAACAACTCGTACGCGCTTCGTGCCCTGATTCGGTCGCCTGCGAGTCGATGACCCCGTGCTATCTGCAAATAAGCAAGCGAGCCAATCGGATCAGTGAATCGGATTCCAGGATGATCCACTAGTTTCTGAAACTCTGCCCGTCCCTCCGGTATCCGGCCGGCCCGGAACAACGCTTCTCCTCGAGTGTAGGGCGAATGCACGTTCCCCAGCATCGCTGAGCCGTCTCCTACCATGGCCATTTCGCCGATACGTGTGATCTGTAAGTCCTCCACCGCTTCTTGTGCATTCCCTTTGTTCAATGCCAGAACGGCGCTCAATACCGGCAGATAAATGCGGCTCACAATGGTGTCCTCTGGAAACCGGTCATGCAGGTCTTTCCGTAGAGCATCGGACCGCTTGACATCCCCGGCCATGCCGAAGGCCAGAGCTGCCGTATATTCAACATCGCGGGCGCGTGAGGCTTGCAATGCCTCAGTCGCAGCTCGAATCGCCTCGCTCGGATATCCGAACAGAGCTTCATCCACTGCGAACCCAGACTCGTACCCTGCGGCGCGCTCCGGCTGACCAACACCGATCGCGAGTTCCCTGGCCTTGCGCGAAAGCTGACGGGCCAGACGGATTTGTCCCCGGTCCGCTGCCGCAAGTGCCTCGGCCTGGGACATCCAGTCTTCGGCCCAGAGCTTACCCGTCGCCAGCGCGGCTGCGCGCTTCATCGCGTCTGCATCTCCGGCTGCAAAAGCAATCGCATCTCGCAGCACAACCAGTTCAGGCGGATTGAAGCCGCGTGCCGATACCTCTTCCACGACGTTTGTGGCGTCCTTCATCTGGCCTTTGAGAAAGTAGCTGTAAGCCAGGTTCGTGTACACGGGACCGATGTCCGGGTCCAGCGCCAGCGCCTTTCTCGCCTCCTCAATAGAGCTGTCGAAATCGCCCAGCCCTTGAAGAATCAATCCCGAGGCTAGAGCATGTGCGCTCGGGTCACGCGGGTACGTCTGGGCCCAGGACATGCACGTTTGGCGGGCACGCTCGAGGTTCCCGGTTACTATCCGGTCGTAGGTGACTTCGATAAAGAATCGCTCGTGATCGCTTGCACGGTTTCGGAGTTCATAAGCTCGCCTGGCTGCGTCCCCACCAGGCTCCGCCTGTCCGCTATTGGAGTAGCTTAACGCAAGGTAGGCCCAGGCGAGCGCGAAGTTCGGGTCCAACTCAACGGCGCGCTTTTGCAGCGGAATTCCCGCCACCAAACTTTCGGTCATGGCGGCGCGGCGCCCCGCGCCAAACGACTTCAGAGCCTCAAGGGAAGCGGTCGTGCCCTCTTCCAGGGGTTTGTCGTGCATCTGTCGCGTTTGCTGGGACTCGCCAGCCCGCCGCCGGAAGCGCCTTGCAATTTCGGTCGTCGAATCCAGCACTTGCTCCTTGGTTTTCGCCGTCGCTTGCTCCACATCCAACAGATCTCCCGTACCGCACCGGGTTGCGCGCAGGCCGAGCACGTACTCATTGCCGAGAGTTGAGATCGAACCTTCGAGCATGACCGAGGCGCCGATCCGTTCGCACACTTCTCGTGCAAGAGCTGCTGTCAGATGCTCACCGCTGGTGTGCCCCATCAACTGCAGCGTGTGCTGCACTCGTTGGTCAGACACGATCTGCAGAAACGGCGACTGTTCCAGTTGCACGGCAAGACCTTGCGTCAACGTCTGGTCGAAGACCGGGTCGTTGGTGCCGTTGCTGAAGTCGGCTATCACCAATGTGTCAGTTTCTGTCATACCGGGCGATCGGTGTAGAACTACGTATCCCGCCACGGCTCCCGCGAAGACGATTGTCGCCGCGGCGGCAATCCAGCCCAGCCGCTTCTTCTTTCGTTCCTCCTGGACTTCGACTTCCACGGTCGACCGGACGGCAGAAACCACACTCAATTCAGTCGGGAGGACAGGTACAGCTTTCTCAGCCAGCCGGTACCCCTTTCCCGATACCGTGAGGATGTACTGGTTCTCAGATCCTTCCCCCAGCGCTCTCCTAATGCTGAAAATATTGCGCGTGAGGTTGGTTTCCTCGACGAAGATATCGGGCCAAACGCTCTTCATGATCTCGTCCTTGGTGGCAACCTCGCCGCCGCGCCGAACCAGGACGAGCAAAATCTGGAACGCCTTCGGCGTGAGAGGGACAGGCTCGCCATCCCGCAACAACAACTCCTGGTCCGCATCCATCCGGAAAGGGCCGAATTCATAAAGTTCTCGCCGCGACTCATCGAGTACTCCAGGCATTGTCCCCGCCTCCCAGTGCCACGACTTTATCAAACGCCTCGTGCCAAAGTCGTGTGAAACACTCATTTCGTAGTCATTTCCTGCCCTCCAAGAAAATCCAAGAACTTTCCAATCTGCGGCCAAGGACTTTCTTCGTGGATTTCCTTCATGCTCCAAACGTTCGCTGGCAAATCCACGAAGGCGCACAAATTATGGCGAGACGAAGCATCATCAGGACCACCACCGAGACGCTGGTTATCTTGGGCGACTCCGGACATGTAAGGTGTCCGGTTTGCAGGGGCGTGATGGTGCCATTTCGGCAGGGCCCCCTACTCTGCGGGGTGGTAATTGAGAGGTTGAATCGGTGGCTTGAGTCTGGAGCGGTCCATCACTCCGACCTGGCCGCCCTTCCCCAGATGGTCTGTTTGCATTCGCTGCTGATTTGCCTGCAGAACGACAGCCCGGCATGACTGCCGAGCACACTAAAAGGAGATCCTTATGAATACTCGTTTCCCGCTCGTTACCAGTATCAGCCTGGCTCTTACCCTTTGCGCGACGGCTCAGGCACAGAATGCGGCCGCGCGCTACGTAATTCGTGACCTCGGCGCCTTGCCCGGCGGCGGTTTCAGTCAACCCGGGACTCTAAATGACTTTGGTATTGTCGCTGGGTTGTCTGTCGCGTCGGACGGTATCCAGCACCCCGTCTTGTGGGTGGGTGACGAGATCTTCGATCTTAACCACTCGGACGACCACGGCCTAAACGCGGTTGCGTTCGGAATCAACGCATTTGGCCGGGTGTCGATGCAGGCTGAAGCCAGAGCCTACGACCCGAACGGTGAAGACTTCTGCGCCTATGGTACCCATCGCGTATGCACCGCGGCTGTGTGGCAGGGAGGCCGGTTTATCAACCTTCCCACGCTCGGGGGCAACAACAGCACGGTCGGAAACGTGAACAGCCTGGGACAGATTCCCGGCGTGGCCGAGACAGCCGTTTGGGATGCTTCCTGCGCCTCAAAGTTGCCCAGCCAGAAGCTCCAATACCGGGCGGTCATCTGGGGCCCTGACCTGCGAAGCGTCAAGCCTCTGCCCCTCATGGGAAACGATACTGTCAGTGTCGCGCTATGGATGAACGACAAAGGACAGGCGGTTGGGGCATCGGGCGCGTGCAGCAACACTGAACCACCGCCGATCGCCTATGGATCGCACGCGATTCTTTGGGAGGCAGACGGCACGCCCGTCGACCTCGGAAACCTCGGCTCTGCTTTAGGGAATGTTGGTCTCGCAATCAACAATCGTGGGGACGTGGTTGGTGCGTCCCAGCTTCGCGACGACGCTACGCTCTCCAACGGTACCGTCGGCTTTCTCTGGACAAGACAGCAAGGGATGAGGAACCTGGGCACCCTGCGCGGAGATGTGGCAAGCGGCGCTGTGGCCATTAACGATGCGGGTGAGATCGTCGGCATTTCCATCGACCCCGCCGGTAAACTTCGAGCCACGTACTGGCACAACGGCAAACCCGTCGATCTCAACACCCAGGTGGCAGCCGGATCCAATCTTTATCTGTTCTGGGCCTCGGATATCAACAACCGCGGAGAGATTACAGGATGGGGTTTGGATGCCTCAACGGGCGAAATCCACACTTATCTTGCAATACCAAACCGGATGCACGACGGAACCATTCCCCCTGTGCAGTTCGATTCTCGGGCGATCGCCCCTCGAGAGCTCCCGAACGAGGTTCGACAAAGGCTGGCGAGGGGCTACCTGAATTTGAGCCCGCGTTGAAGGTCTGCTCCAAAGACCTCAAAACCTAGTTCCCATTCTCTCCTGGGTTCTTTCGAGAGAATGGGAGCCGGGCTTCCCGTCACCGACATCATCCAGCTCGAGAATCCGGCTGTCGTCCCGCCCTACAGCGCACCTTGTTTTCGAATTCACAAAACTCAACTGGCGCACACAGGGCGAGTCACTCAGCGAGGTTTTCTGTCAATGTTTCCTCTGAGTCCCGGACGTATGCGTCTCGATTGCAGAGTCATAGGGCGATTCTTCAAACAGAGTCATAGGCCAGCGCCAGCGCTGGCCTAATCTGCTTGTGGATCAGCTTGAGTGACCCACTATTCGATTCGCAGATGATATCCGCGTTTGACCGAAGCTCCCGGGACTTCCCCTCCGTTGGCAATGTGTTGCTTGATGGCACTATTCGATGGCTCGCTGGATTTGACGGAAGCTGCGAGCGCTTCTGCCAGCGTATGGGGCAATGCATCGATCATGTCGAGCCATAGACGACCATCGATCTTTGCCTCGAAGCGGCGTAGGTCATCAGGGATACTATCCGGCTGAGTGATCACGACACTGTCCTGGGAGTTCTTGTTCCGCTTGAGAGTAAATTCATGGCTCTCGATCTTCTTCAGGTCGTGGCTGGCAAGATAGTAGAGGACCATGGATTCGGTTCGTTCGATCTTGTTCTGCGCCCTCCTGGCACGAGCGGCGTACCTTGCCGACTCCTTCTTGCAGTATTCGGCACGCGTCTCCATGATCCTGAGAAACCTGCCGATCCTGTCGATCTTTACATCCATGGCCTGACAGAACACTTGGAGGCGCTCCATTGCTTCGGCGGTGGCTTCCCCCTGTTCTTCGATCTCGTCCTGAATCCGATCGAGCAATGCATCAAGCTCGCTGTCCAGCTCAAGCAGAGAATGTTCCGTGGCAACCACGGCGGGAGACGACAGCGTACCAGTTGTCCCTTGAAACGGAATCAGAGGTGCAGCTTTGCTGGCCATAGAAATCTCCTGTTTTCTTATTGAAAGCTCTAAGCATGTAAGCCTGCTGACAACTCACAGGCCCACATGCAGTGGCTCAGGCGAACAGCAGCATCTGCTCTGCTTCTGCGTGGCCGGTTGGCCAAAGCGTGGAAGGCTTCTGTTGCCTGTTCGGATCGGAATCAACGAGATACGGTGCAGGCTGCGATGTTTCTCCTGGCACAAGCGGCAGAAGAGGCAACAATGAATCGCCCTCTGCCACTAACTCCGACTGTGACACCGCCGGCATGTGCTGGGCACGTTCGCGCTTGAGATCTGCCCAGACCGCGTCAGCGGACTCACCAACTCGTCCACGCTCGACTAACTCACGCGCCATGGCGCTCATCATGTCGTCATCGCTCTCGAGAGAATGAATGCCTTCGCCCGAGAACTTGCCCTCCATCATCAGGGCCACCAGCATCTTCTTCCCCATCAAGCGGAGACACGTAGTCTGTGTCGTGGCCTTGGAGACGAAGAACTTTACTTTCACCGGATGCTTCTGTCCGATGCGCCACGACCGACGCGAGGCCTGTCGTAGTGTGTGCAGCGAATAGCCGGTCTGGTAAAAGTAGAGTGTTGGAAAAGAGAGCAGATCGAGACCGGTTTCCACCAACTTCGGATGGCAGATCACGACGTGGACGCCATCCTTGAGCTGCTTCTCGTACCAAAGCTCTCGCTTGAACGTCGGCACCGTTGCCCGCAGTACAGCGATGCGCAGCCCGGCCTGGCGAAGCACCCTCTCCAGGCGAGCTGCAACATCGTGCTCCCCCGTGAAGGTCGCATAGACCTGGCAGCGCCTCCCTTGCCGCAGCTCTTCGCGGATGTCCTCGATGAGCTTTCGCTCTTTGGCGTAAACGAAGTCTTCTGGAAGGTCCGGCGCCGTAGTCACCAGGAAAGGCTCATGACTCCCGATTGCTGGATTGAACCGCTTGCCCCAGATCTCTCCGATATCAAACGGATGATCGGGGTAAAGCAGCAGGCGGTGCATCATGAGGCTCATCAGGCTTCGGTTTCCGCGGTTCTGCTTGACTGCTTCGCGTATGTCTTTCTCGATCCCCGCATATGCGTCACCGAGGTCCGCGTCCATCTCCACCTCGACGACGCTCTCTTCGTACGGAGGCAGATACGCTGCGATATCCTCAAGCGTCACAAAGGCCGTCGACGCCATGAGAAACTTGCCGAAGAGTAGCGGCGAGGCGCCGGGCTTCCGCACCTGTCGCACTGTCGTCTTCTGGGCTCGAGTGCAGGCGTTGTCAGCATCCGGGATCTTCTCGATGGATTCGAGCACGCCGTATCGTTCGGCAAAGTCTCGCCTTCCCGAGCCACCCGCCGCGAAGCCTTCGGCCACCATCTGCCGGGGCTTCATCCGGTAGAAGAGATTGAACAGGTCGTCTGCGTAGCCTCCCATGAGGGTACCAGTGAGCCCAATCAGCTTTCGAGAGCAGCGATAGAGTACGCCGAGGTTGTTGCCCTGGGCAGTCTCTTGTGCCAACTGGTGCAGTTCATCAGCGATGGCGTAGTCCCACCAGCCCTTCATGTGACGGCCAATGTACCCGAGCGGGGCCATACGCTGAATCTTCTCGCGGTCGGCCTGCCACATCGCGGAAAAGCCGTCAGTCCCGTCTTTTCCACGGGTGAAGTGCTCGAAGATCTTCTTCTCGGCAAAGTCCACACGGCAGAGGTATCCGCCCTCCGACCGAGCAATTGCGCAACCAGTATCGGGATTGGTGACGGCGCCTTGCTCACGACCGGATTCGGCAACCAGGTACGCATGTTTCCAGTGGTAGCTCAGCTTGCCCGTCTCCCGGCTAACGATGAAGTACGCAGGGCCCGGACACAGCTTCTTCCACTCGGCCCGTCCCATGGCTCGCAGCTCGGAGAGTGTTGTCCTCAGCCCTTTGTGAACCATCTGACCATGGCATTGCTTGACCTCGACGACTCCATGCGGACGGGCCGGATCGCCGCCATTGCGCAGATCGTAGATGATGAAGGTCCTGGCTCGCGGAATCGTCTCCAAAACCTCGCGCGCCCACTTGAACACGAGATGTGGCGGGCACATACCGATGGCCGTGTAGGGCCGGCTCTCTGAATGGGTATGGGCAACGGCATGGGCGACAGCGACCGACATCAGTGTCTTGCCGGTTCCACACTCGCCGACGATGATCGCCGATCGCGCCGTCTTCAGATGCTTCGCAACACCGGAGATGGTTAGGGCCTGGGCAGGAAGCGGCTGCCGCAAAAGCGTCTTAAGCGCTAGAGGCAGCGGGTCGTTTGGTTCTTGCAGCGGGGGATACATCTCGACGATACGTGCCCCGAGCTCCTGCGAGAACGCTCTCAAATATTCGTAATAGTTATCCACGGTGAGACTCCAGAGGGATGGAAGTGAGCAGGCAAGAAAGACCGAATTCACCGGCCCGTTTCGAAGGGTAGAAGTGGATTGTGCAAAGTTGGTGTGGTTGTTCGTGTGCGGAGTAGCAGCCTCTATGCGTCACTGCTCATTGCCAGAGAAGCCGCCTTTAGCGCTTGCCCTATCGTGTACCTGGGCCACAGCACTGGACCATTGTTCTCAGGAAACAGCAGTAGCCCCAGAGATCGTGCCTGCCCAAGTCGCGCCAGCAACTCGTCGCGTGAACCGTGGATCGCTGCGGGAGTGCAGCCGATTCCATCCAGCAGCTGAATCTTCTTCTCAGCCCACATCGATTCCAGGATAGGACCGCACCAGCGTGGGTCTGCGGGTAGTCCAAGAAAGCTCACCAGGGTCGCCCATGCGAGTTCTCTGGTATCTGGCCCGAGGTGGAGGATAAATGTCCTTCCTGCGCTTCCATTGGCATGAAGAGAGCTTGAGACCGCGATCAGATGCCGAAGGGGTTGCTTGCGCCCTTGCAGATTGACCGAGCCGCGATAGCAGACCGCGTCTGGACCAAAACCTACTACTTTCTCCCTGCCGTCCGGAAACATCAAGGTAAACGTGTGCTTCTCATGAATCGCCGCCGTGACTGCGCCCATTTCAGCATCGCCACCGAACAGGCTGACCAGATGAGCGTCCTCTCCCTCGCCGACATAACGATCCACCTGTACCGAAATCCTGGTGTCAGTCTTTCCTGAATTCCGACGATACTCAAGCCGCCCCAGCCGCAAATGTGCGTTCTGCATCCTGGTCCTCTCTCTTCTTGTCTCCAAGTACAAGCGTTCGGCCATCCTCGTAGACCACAGCCAGTTCGTTGGTAAACTGCTCGCGCTTGTGAACTTCGGTGTATCCCTTCTCTTTCACTTCGAAGACGGTCACCGATTTCACCGAGCGCCAGCGTGCGATATGCCGCTCATGACCCTGTCCAAAGACACCGTTGAGCAGGCCAGCGGTGCAGAGCAGGCCAACATGACCAGCGTGCAATGGAGTAATCGGTCGGCCACCTGCCATCTCCTCCTTCGGGAGTAGGAGAGCTTTTACTTGTTTCCAGGCAGACGAGTGGACGATGAGGTCCTCAATCTGATCGAGAGGCAAGCCGCGGTAAACAAGCCGTGTAGGCGCCGACGCCGGCACACGATAGGGCGTCTGATTGTCCCGCAGCGTCGGCATATCACGCCGCCAGACCATCTCGTGCAATCCTGCACGGTTCCGGCTGTAGTCTTGGCCACGTATTCTTTTGCGGACCCCAAACAAAGCCACTTGGTCGAAACGTTCTGATTCTGGATCGGTCAGCCTGAAGGCCCGAAGGTCTTTGAAATTTTCGGCCAACAGCGGAATTGAGGAATGAAGCCGCTCCTGAGGCACCACCATCAACAGAACCCCGCCCTCAACCAGCCAGCGATAAGTATGTTCCAGGAATAGAAACTCCATCCGTTTGTTATCCATTGAGCCGATCTCGGAGTCATACGGAGGATTGAGGTAGAGAAACGAAAAGCTCTCAACCTTGGCTATGGTATTAAAGAGATCGCCTTGAATCGTTGTGATCCCGCTAGCGGCGGCGGCAGCAGCGCGGTTGGCATCGAGTTCAACGCCGTGCTTTTGTACTTCTGCTCCGTCGGTCAACTGATGCAGCGCGGCTCCTGTGCCGACACATGGATCAATGACGCTGGCTGGTGCTGCTGAAAAGTCCAGCAGTCTCCGCAGGCACCTCGCTTCCTCCTGCGGCAGAGGGTAGTACCCTAACTTGATCCGAGCAACATTGCGCACGTTGCCTCCAAAGATAAAAACATTATCGACTGGTGAATTCCCTACTCACACAGGAGTGGCCGGTTCATGAAATGACGATTTCGCACTCAACTGAATGGGAACGGCCTGGAATCGGCCTCAACTTTCTGCTTGCCGACAAACAGGAAGTCAGGCGCCGCGAGTACGGCGACCCAAAGCTGCGTTCGTCAGCACTCGATGCTATTCAGGGCCAGTTCCGCCAGCGACGTCTACTGTCGGCACAGGAATTGGTTTGTTCGTCGATGGAGCGAGCCCCTTGGGCAGGCGTGAGCGCACCTGTATTCCTAGGTCCGATGACAAGACTTACGCCTGCTTCGCTCGTGGGCGCTCGTTGGAAAGATCATGTTTCACCTGGAAGCGACAGTACCGGTGAAGAAGGGATGCTGGTCCGCGGGCTCGGAAAAAGACGAGGTTTCCTTCGAAGCGTTTCTCGTCGATGATTGCTCCGCCTTCGAGCGAGGCGAGGATGGCGCCTTCGGATTGCGGGAGCCGAAAGCTGGATTCGACGAGCGGGTCGATCACTAGCGCGGCATCGATGGCAATCAGCAATTGTTCAAGGCCGGTGCGCTGAAGCGAGGAGACGAGAATCCCTTCGTGATCGTTGGAGAGGTGGGCGAGTTCCTGAGGCGAGACGAGATCGGCCTTGTTCAAGACCTGGATGACTGGTTTGGTCGAGACGGCAAGCTCGGTCAAGACCTTTTCGACCTGAGTTTTCTGCTCTTCACGGATGGGGCTGGCGGCATCCTGGACGTGGAGAAGGATCTCGGCTCGCTCGACCTCTTCAAGCGTGGCACGGAAGCTTGTAACGAGTGTGTGGGGAAGGTTGCGGATGAATCCAACCGTATCGGAGAGCAGGATCTTGCGGCGGGAAGGAAGCTGTAACTGCCGCAGTTTGGGGTCGAGCGTGGCGAACATGCGGGCCGATTCGAGTACGCCGGCCTCGGTGAGCGCATTGAAGAGGGTGCTCTTGCCGGCGTTGGTGTAGCCGACGAGGGCGACCACGGGAACCGGGACTGCCTCGCGGCGCTGGCGTTGCTGATGGCGGATGCGGCGGACGGCCTCGAGCTGGGTCTTGATGTGGTCGAGGCGCAGTTTGATCTTGCGGCGATCGGTCTCAAGCTGAGTTTCACCCGGTCCGCGGGTCCCGATGCCGCCGCCAAGCTGCGACATGGCCCGACCGCGTCCGGCGAGGCGGGGCAACTGGTATTCGAGCTGCGCGAGTTCTACCTGGAGCTGGCCTTCGCTGGTCTTGGCGTGGCGAGCGAAGATGTCGAGAATGAGCTGGGAACGGTCGATGACGTGGCAGGGGAGCCGGGACTCGATGTTGCGGAGCTGTGAGGGCGTGAGGTCATGATCGAAGAGAACAAGCGACGCGTTGGTGGATGTTACGACCTCAACAATCTCGTCGAGCTTGCCTTGGCCGACCAGGCTGGAGGGATCTGGCTTCTGACGCCGCTGGACGAGGGTTGCGGCGATGGCCGCACCGGCTGAACGAGCGAGCTCCTCGAACTCTGCACGGCTGGCATCGAAGTCGAGGGTGGAGGCTGTATGGACCGGGAGGTCTTCTTCTCCAGCCACGACAGCGGCCGCGGTGCGGGCAAGTCGAGCGGCTGCGGTAAGCTGCTTGCGCTTGCGAAGTTCTCCGGTAAACTCAACCACGACAATCACGGCAAGTTCCTGCTGAGTTTGCGAGGTACGAAGTTCCCGGGCGAGTAGTGCTGCGTCTTGGGCCTTACTTGCTTCGACGAGACTACGACGGACTGTCTTTCCGCGATTCCGGCGTGATTGCGGTTCATCCGGAATGGCCTCAGGCGAAGCCTTCTTGCTGGTCAAAATTGTCTCAATTCTGGGCCGGGTTTCCGGCCGGCTCTCCTAATGATACGTTTACCGGCAGTTGATCTACTTTTCGGAACGCTGTGTTTATTTCGATCCCAAATTTCCGTAACAAGGTTCTGGGCGGTCGCGAGGCCCGGCCGCCAGAAACCTCCCGTCGGTTATTTCCTAGTTGGTATTAGAGAGGCAAGCGCACGGTAGCCATGAGCGATTTTTATGTGCATTAACTTGTCAGGTCGCCGCCCACAGCCATAGGCATGTCGCGCAGCCGCTTTCCGGTCACGCTAAAGATGGCATTGCTCACTGCGGGGGCCAGGCCTACGATCGGTGTCTCGCCCGCGCCTGTCGATGGCAAATCTTTTCTGTCAATCAACACCATTTCAATCTCCGGCATGTCGCTGAAACGGGGAACGCGATATTGCGCAAAATGGGGGTTCAGGATCCTTCCGTCCTTAAAGTGAATTTCCTCAAACAGCGCGCCTCCGATGGCCTGCACCACTGAGCCCAAGATCTGGTTTCGCAGACCATCGGGATTCACAATCGCGCCTGACTCCCAAGCCTCAACCACATGGTGGAGACGGACGTGTTTGTTGGCAGAATCCATTTCGACGTCGACGCAAGTTGCGACGTAGCCGCCCTTTTCCAATCCACCGGCAATACCAAAGCCATGATTCGGCGGGGGCTTTCGTTTGCCCCAGTCAAATCGCTCCGCCGCGGCCTGAAAAACGGCGCGCAATCTCGGGTCGGTGAGGTTCTTCAGACGAAACTCCAGAGGGTCCATGCCGACAGCGTGTGCCAGCTCATCCATGTGCACTTCGCGCGCAAAATGGTTTGCCGTGGCGGCCAGCGCGCGATATGAACCTTGCCGCAACGGAGATGCTGCGGGATGAAATTGGGTAATCGGACTCGCCACGTTGTAGGGGGTGTTGATCCCTGACGGGCCTGAATTGTAATTGTGGTGCTCCCACGCCAAAAGCGTCCCATCCCGCTTTGCCCCACTGCGAATCCCCATCCATCCCGCAGGGCGAAAATAGGCCCATGTGAATTCTTCTTCGCGCGTCCAGACAACTCTGACTGGCTTGCCTGCCGCCCTGGCCAGACGCGCAGCTTCCACCGCGCATTCGCCGGTATGTTTGCCTCCGTATCCACTGCCCATGTCCGGCATAATGACGCGGACCTTTGCGGCCGAAATACGAAACGCCGCAGCCAGCTCGTCACGAACACCAAAGGGGCGCTGCGTCCCTGTCCATACCGTTAGCTTGTCCCCGTTCCATTCAGCAACAGCGGCGCGCGGTTCCAGCGGAGCGTGAGCAATGTACTGCAGCGTGTAGTGCTGCTCCAGCTTCACATCCGCTGTGGCAATAGCCGGCTGCATGGAATCCGTCTCGCTCGGTTGGCCACGTTCTTCACCTTCAGGATGCCTGCGAAGATAGTCAAACAACTCCTGATTCGAGATTTGCGAAGGCACCTTCCACTTGGCTTGTATTGCGGAGATCGCCTGCTCCGCTGTCCGGTTATCCGGAGCGACTACGCCGATAAAATCGCCATCCCGCACCGCTCGCACGCCCGGCATCCTATCTGTCGCGCTTGTATCCACCGAAACCAGCGTTGCGTTGAACCCCGAAGACCGCAGCACTTTGCCAGACATCATCTCGGGCCGAATAATGTCCGAGGGATAGTGGTGTTTCCCCGTTACAAATTCGCGGCCATCCACTTTCGGGATGGCTTTGCCGGCAATCTTCCATTCGATTACTGGAGTAAGATGCGGGTCGGTTGCGACGGTCTGCGTCAGCTTCTTGCCGCGCGTAATTTCTCCATACGCCAGTGACTGGCCTGTTTTTGGATTGGCGACCTTGCCGCTCGCTGCCGTGAGTGCGGCAGGGTCGACCTTCCACCGTTGTGCCGCGGTTTCCACCAATAACTGCCGCGCAGCCGCTGCCATGTTGCGTAACTGTGGTCCCATGATCGGCATAGAGCGGCTGCCGAAAGTCCCCATATCCCAAGGCACAAGCTCTGTGTCTCCCATCACCATGGTGATCGAGTCGAATGGCGCGCGAATCTCGTCAGCCACGAGTTGCGCCAGGGAGGTGCGGATGTTCTGCCCTACCTCAACCTTGCCAGTAAACACCGTGATCCTGCTGCCTTCATCAATGTGCAGCCATGCGCTGATCTCCTGCGGCAATGCCTGATCGCGAGAGCTCCGTCCACTTTCCTGCGCTTCGCCGCGAACGCCAGTGA
>CAVSOH010000016.1:0-21309 GCA_963729555.1 uncultured Acidobacteriaceae bacterium
CGACCATCCCTTTGGTATCGGAGAGATCTGGGGCAAGCGGTTCAATCCAACAATCGGAAGCTATGAGCCTTTCCTGGTGACGACAGCGCCGGACCTTCCAGAAGACTTCGTTTACGCCAAAGAGCGAAAGCTCATCGAGGACATCCGCGGAGAGCTGCGGCAAGGGAGGCGTTGTCAGGTCTATGCGACCTTTACGGGAGAGCACGATGTTGCAGCTCGCCTGGAGAGGGTGCTTCGACAGGCCGGGCTGCGCGTCGCTGTACTACGAGCAACGGTGCCGACGCTCAAGCGAGAGCTTTGGTACGAGAAGCAACTCAAGGATGGCGTCCACGTCGTGGTCTGTCATCCGAAGTTGGTGGAAACGGGCCTCGATCTTCTTGCTTTTCCAACGCTCTACTTTTACCAGACCGGCTATTCACTCCACACGCTGCGACAGGCCTCGCGTCGGTCGTGGCGCATTGGGCAGAAGCATCCGGTGAAGGTAAAATTCTTCGTCGCCAAGGCCACGACACAGACTACCTGTCTCCGTTTGATGGGGAAGAAGATGCTGGTGGCCCTGATGATGGAGGGTAAGTTCTCGGGCGAAGGCATTCATTCTATCGAGAGCGACGACGACATGATGAGCGCCATGGCGCGTGAGTTGGTCGAGCGCGGGCGGGTCGGTGATTCAGCCGATGCCGTCTGGGCAGATCTCAAGCGCGAACGTACCCACCACATGCCGGCGGTGTCACAGTCGGAGTTAGTCGCAGAGGGCGATCCGTTGTTGCCTCTTCTGCCGCAGGTGCCAGGAGAAACATCGCAGCCTGCACCGTATCTCGTCGAGTCCGATCCGAACAGGCAACAGAAGCCTTCCACGCTTTGGCCAACCGGCCACGCAGAAGCAAAGCAGATGCTCCTGTTCGCCTGAGCCACTGCATGTGAGCCTGTGAGTTGGCCGCAGGCTTACATGCTTAGAACTTTCAAAAAAAAACAGGAGATTCCTATGGCCAGCAAGGCTACACCTCTGATTCGGTTTCAAGCGACAACTGGTACGGTGTCGTCTCCCGCCGTGGTTGCCACGGAACATTCTCTGCTTGAGTTAGACAGCGAGCTTGATGCGTTGCTCGATCGGATTCAGGACGAGATCGAAGAGCAGGGGGAAGCCACCGCCGAAGCAATGGAGCGCCTCCAACTGTTCTGTCTGGCCATGGATGTAAAGATCGACCGGATCGGCAGGTTTCTCAGAATCATGGAGACGCGCGCCGAATACTGCAAGAAGGAGTCGGCAAGGTACGCCGCTCGTGCCAGGAGGGCGCAGAACAAGATCGAACAAACCGAATCCATGGTCCTTTACTACCTTGCCAGCCACGATCTCAAGAAGGTTGAGAGCCACGAATTCACGCTGAAGCGGAATAAAAACTCCCAGGACAGTGTGGTAATCACACAGCCTGACTGCATTCCCGATGAGCTACGCCGCTTCGAGTTAAAGATTGATGGCCCCCTCTGGCTCGGTGTGATCGATGCCTTGCCCCAGGCACTGGCAGAGCCGCTCACAGCTTCTGTCAAATCCAGCGAGCCATCGAATAGCGCCATCAAGCAATATATTGCCAACGGTGGTGCGGTCGATGGAGCTTCGGTCAAACGCGGATACCATCTGCGAATCGAATAGTGGGTCGCTCACGCTGATCCACAAGCAGATTAGGCCGGCGCTGGCGCGGGCCTGTGACTCTGTTTAAAGATCGCCCATGACTCTGCAATCGGGACGCATACGTCCGGAACTCAGAGGAAGCGTTGACAGAAAACCTCGCTGAGTGACTCGCCCTGAAGTCGTCAATCAAGAATCGAGCTTCAGAATATACAGACCAAACTGTTGCGATTGGGAACGACGGCTACTAAATTCTCTGGTGGTTACACCATGAAAAATGTGAAACCGTTGGCCTTGTCTTTATCAGGCTACGGCTCAGAGGCATACCAGGCCCGATGTTCGGACATTTCGTGACACCGATGGCAGCCGGTAATTTCCCACTGAAAGTGACATGCGGGACATAGGCCGGAGGTCCAAAAGGTGTTCCAGACATGACCACACTTGCAGCACCAGCGCGTATCCGCCGGAGGCTCGAAAGAGCACTTGGGGCAACGGATGAGGCGGCCGTTGGGACTTCGCATCGTTGGGCTCGCAGCTCCTCCGCTACGTGCTGCATGCGACGAACGAACACTTACGATTCGCCCGCCACGGATCTTTGGAGAGCCCGGTGGGTTCGGTTGTTTTCTGACGGTAATGGACGCTGCCGGCACGCCAGCCAAGGCGGCGGCGAGTTCGATGGATGCGAAGAGACGAAGATCATCGTCTGGGACTTGGTCGAGAAGCTTGACGGCCTCAGGCCCCAGGCGCTTGCCGGCTTGATAAAACAGCCTGCGGCATGATCCTGTGGAGGGCCAGTATTCTTTGGGCGCGTAGTTGCGCGTTTCAGGGGATGTGTCTTCGCGATACTTCTCGATTGCGTCTTCGATCGACGGGCCGAAATCGCCGTTTCGAGCAGCGTCCATGAGCCTGCGGTGACGGGGAAGATCTTTCGGATCGCCCGCGAAAATGAATCCGCCACCGCAAGTCGCGCCTTCGGCCTTGCGGCGTGCCGCTTCTGCCTCGGCTTCTTCTTGCATTGTCTGCAAGCCGTTGGGATAGCGGCGAGTTGCTGCGCAAAGCTGATCGTGGGAGTCAATCAGCGATTGGGCCAGCGCGGGATCGAAATGACGCAGGACGTGCAGAATGAGGAACAGAGTGTGCTGACGGGACGAGGTGAAGTGGATTTCGTTGGGGTAGCCGGCGGAGGTTCCAGTATCTGGTTCCTCAGTGGCTCGCGCTACGATGGTTCGGGTGATTTGGAAAGCTTCTTCTGGCGGGAACTCTTTCCAGTAATGACTGAATAGCCGCACGAAGTGATCACGCTCATGATCATGAGTGCCAAAAGCGCGCTGGCGCCAAGCCTCGACTACAGTGTGAAGGAGTGTCATCCGCCGAGCGGCCGATTCCGGGATTTGGGGATCGAGTTGGTGTAGGACGTTTCCGACCATTGAGAACGGAAAAGAGGCGGAGGCTTCGTGGGAAAGCACGTAGTGGAAAGCGGCGTCGACGTGGCCATGGGCGAGCATCGTCTGGGTGATTTGGAAGGTTGTATGTTGTTCGTGCATGTCAAAGCCGTTGGCTGGGATTTCCGCTAACAGGGCTGGATCTACGGCAGCGGCGACTGTGCGCGCTTCTTCAAAGTGATGCTCGCGATTCGGGCTTGGGAGGTTACGGATGATTTCCACGGCTGCGAGGAGCGACGTTCGCGCCTGAGTTGCATTTGCAACTGATTCTGCGCGGGCAATCCGCAGAAGAGCGGCCGAACGCATGGAGGGCTCGGCCTTCTCGGCTTGTTGTCGCGCATTCTCCAGAAGATCGTCTGACATGGCGTCAGTCTAGCTCCTTCAGCCCGCATTTGCATGTAAGTCCTCAAGGAATGCAAAATCGCCAACTTGCATTTCAAGCCCGTCTGATCTTGGAAACGTGCTTTACCCTGTTGGCGCTAACTGACTATGGATCTCGGGACTACCGCCAGCTGTTCGGCCGCATTGTGTGTTTACTCGATGGTAATTCCAGAGTGGCGGTTATTCGCTCGGAAACAGCAAAAGCGCAAAAGCAATCCAGGCGCGAACACTCTACTCGGGGTACTCGCTGGTGATGGCGATCATTTCCAGACGGCCATCAGGGCCAGTCCGTATGTCGTCGTCACGTAGCACCAGAGCATCGCAAAAGCTATGTGCATCCATGTGCGAAACCGGTTGCCTCGCCAGATAGCTGAGTCGTAGGCCAGAAACTGGGCCAAAAGGCGGCACAACCAAAACGTCGCCATTGCGGCGAGCACCGCGCGGCTTAAAGTGTCGTGGCGGAGGAGAGCGTCGGCGTAGAACAGCGACCCTGCGCCGGCCAGCGCCACTCCAAGCCCGATGAAGAAGGTGTGCACAAAGAAGATGCGGCGTGTCAGCAGAGAGACGGTTTGCAGCTCCTGCTCCCATCCGAAGTAGCGGTTGAAGAAGATGTGGCTTGCGCCGAGCAACAGCAGAAGGGCTCCGACGACGTGCAGGTGAGTGGCGAGAGTCACATCGTTCTCCGCAGGACGTAGACGTGGACGAAGGGTGTCATGGAAAGCTCGGTTTGCACTCCAAAGCCGGCCTTGGCAGCCGTCCTGCGCCACGCGCGCTGCGAGAAGAAATGAAGAAAACCAGGACCGAAGGCGAGGAGGTTCCACCAATCTCTGGAGTGTTCCATCAGCACGAGTTCGCCGCCCGGAATCAGAACACGCGCAATTTCCAGAAACAGCGTAGCGCGCTGCCAATCACGGCGCAGCTCATGCGCAGCGAAGATACAGAAGGCCGCGTCGAAGGTGCCGGAGTTAAAGGGCAAATCGTCGAAGCGTGCCGGTGTGGCCGCGATCGCCCCGCGTTCCATTCGTCGCGCCTGCCTGATTGAAGCCTCGGTCATGACTCGAGCATCGAAGATGTCAACCACGTCGGCTGCCCCAGGAAAGATCGCCGCAAGCAGGCCACTGGTTTCATCCAAGCCGCAATGGATGTTCAGCCAGCGGCTGGGCATCCGCGATAAAACGCGTGGAATCCAGTTTAGATCGTAGAGCGGAAAGCGATCGTAGACGTAGTGGGACACCACCAGCGAAGACATCAACCAGAACAGTGCTGGCGCAATGCCAATCAGAAGTCCCGCGCGAAAGAGGCGGGGCAGAAACGGCGCCGCCAGCAGAGCGACGACGATGACCGCCGCGGTCGCGCCATAGGAACGCCAGTTGAACCGCAAAATCTGGAGAACGCCCTGCCAGGGCCGCCGGACCGCTGTTGCGTTCATACGACTCTCCCGCGTTGCCATCGATAGGGGACATCGCGCACATGAAAGGCATTGGCAAGGATGGGCGCGGCCCGGCAGAATGGCTCGCGCTCGAGAAACATATTCCGACGGACGTCGACCTCTACGGGTTGCGGATCCCATTCCTGCCGCACTGCACGAATAGCGATGATGGATCCTGTTTCCTCTTCGTAGTCGAAGGTATAGGGCAGGGGGCCGGCAAATCGCCTGGCCTCGGCGAATGTTGCGAAGGGTGAGCCTTCCGGGAGCTGTGCCGGAACCTCGCCCAGACGCGCCACGACTTCGAGATCGGCCTCGCACCGCGGTGTCTCAATTGACCAATGGAGTTCACTGGCGCGTTCTTCAAGGGTCGACTGACAGAGATGATAGTTGTAGTGCGTCAACCAGTTGCCGACGCGCGCCATAACTGGCATGTCGGTGTCGCTACGCAGAATCTTCAGCCCGCGTTTCGATTGGCTGCCGGCCAGCCTGGTGAAGATGCGGTACCCACTGAGAAAAAAGTTGCGGCCCATTGCGCGCGGAAGAAAGCTCGGCCGCAGGTCCTCGGTCTGCACCAGCGCGACGGCCAGGAAGGCATGGTCATGCCATGTATCGAGCACCAGTCCGGGCACCAGCAGGGGCTCCAGGACCTTCGGTGGAAACGCGTAGGTTAGCACTAGCGAATGACGGAAGAAAGCCGAGATCGGAATCGGATGGCGCTTCAACCAATAGAGCATGGTGGGTCTCCCGCATGGCCGCCTTCGAGGCGGCTTACTTCCACAACGCCCCAAAGCAGCGAGCGGTCCTGGGCTGCCCAGTTGGCAGCGGAGTAGGGTGGCGGTTCTGCAAAACTGCGGGTCACCAGCACAGCGCCGGGAGCGGCGGCGCGTTCGACTGCGGTACGCAATCGCCGCTGGTAGGTCGGCGACGCTCCATCGCCGATGTTCGACAAGGCGAATGCATCGAAAGGCACAGGGGAGTTCTCGAGGAATTCGGCCGCATCGGCACAGACGAAGTTGATCGGAGAAATCGAGGGGCCGAACTCCGCAGGTGCCTGGCCAAGCAGCAAAGCTGCGGCATAGGGGTTGGAGCAGTTGGCGTGCAGGCTCCAGCCTCGCCGGAGGCGCTGCCGAATTCGCTCCCCGAAATCTCTCGGCAGCGAGCCGACAAACGGACTGGCATAAAAGAGCCCGAGCAGGCGAGGGGCCAGTAACGCATCGACGACGGCGCGCCACCTTGGCGTATCGAGCCAGCGATCCCAGTATTCAGCTTGCTCGGACCCATCCGATAAGCTGAGGAAATGCGCCAGCCTGGGCCGGCTCCATCCGGCAAGCGTTGCCAGATTGCGGCCAACAGCCAGCAGATCCTCGACGACCCCTCTCCGCGCCGGTTCGCCGTCGGCTCGCCGTCTCGCATACCCAAGTTGGCGTGCATTGATGTCGACGGCTGTTACAAAATGCCCCGCTGCAGCCAGAGCGCGCGCGGTGCATCCCGCGCCCGCGATCGCGAACACGCGGCTTTGCGGCTTGAACACACGAAGCTCGATGGCGGAATCCTCGTACGTCTGTCCAAAGATCGGACCTCGCGGCCGAAGGCGAAACGGCCCACGCCGCCATGGTGTCGAAGTCATCTCAGACTGGCACTGCATGTTGGCGATCCTCGGTTGCAATCCAGATGAGGAGGAGAAACGTAAAGTTTTGCAAGACCATTCCGGCGGGATCGGGAATCAGATGCGTGGCCCAGATGAGCCCGCCGGTATTCATCGCAGCAAGCAGCGCGGTCTGAACGATCGCGGCCTGGCACATCCAGCGGCCTGACAAAACCCATAGGCCAATGCCGCATTCGAGCAGGCCCAGCGCAATGAGCGCGCTGCGACCTGCCGCGGAACCAATGAACGGCACGGCCGCGATGACGGCCTCGTGACGCGGAACGCCTCCCAGAACCTTGCACCAAAAGCCCTGGTAAAGCCATACCAGCGCAATCGCGAGGCGGATCAGTTTGTTGCCTGGCGTCCACTCATGCACGGCTCTGCCCTCCTTCTGCGAGGACAATCAGTTCCACGATCTTTGACTGCAGAGGTTTCAGAAGCGCAAATCGTGACATTTTGAGAAGAGAAACAAGAAGCGCCAAGCTCTTTTCGCGCAAGATGCGCGTCTGCCGCTGGCCCGGTGAGCGATCGTAGATCCAGTAGAGGATCAATCCCATCTGGTAAAGCCAGAGCAGTCTGGGCAGGTGCGCCGCGAGTTCGGCCGGCAGACGCATTTCGCGTGATTCGGCGATAGCCCGCGCGAAGAATTCCTGATCGCGATCGCGAATGGCGCGGGTCGCGTCGCTGAACGGTGAGAGCCGGTGCAGCGGGTCGGCGGCGTGCCCCAGCAACGCCCCCAGGAAAGTGCGGCTGGCCTGGAAGTACTCGAATTTTACCTCCAACAGGGCCGCAACGCGATCTTCGACGCCGTCATTGGCGGCCAAAGTGGCTTCCAGCCTGGGCGCCATGGCCTCCATCGCCCGTTCATAGAAGGCCATCACCAGATCTTCCTTAGATTCGAAGTAGTAGTAGGCGGATCCAAGTGAAACTCCCGCTTCAGCGGCGATGCCGCGCATGGTGGTCGACTCGAATCCATGGCGGCGGAACAAGTCCAGCGCAACATCAAGGATTTGGGCTCTCGTAGCTTCGGATTTTTTGATCGGCTTCATAGGAAATGAACAAGTTCAAAAACAGCTTGAAGGACGCCCGGCAATTTGTCAAGAAATATTTGAACCTGTTCAAATACGCCGCGGCGGCTATGCCGCTGCCGTAGACCCGATCTCGCTTGGCGCATAATCGCCAACTCGCTCAGCGATAGCTCTAGCTAGATCGGAGAAACTCCCACCTGCGGGGTCGTTCCACCTTTGCTTTGGCGTGGCACGCATATTGCATATCAGAAAGAGGTGCCTATGTCTCAGTCGGCAAATGCAGCACCTGCGTGTGAACCCGTTCAGCAAGAAGATCTGTCGGGACCACCGGCCGCGAACCGGCATCGTCTTCCGGACGACCGGGTGGGTCTCACACACCATTTCTCTATCGCCGGTCACGAGGGCTACCTGACCGTTGGCTTTTATCCGAACGGGCAGCCGGGTGAAGTCTTCATCCGGATGGCAAAGGAAGGCTCGACGATCGCGGGACTGATGGAGTGTTTCGGCACTGTCGTCTCGGTGAGCCTGCAGCATGGGGTGCCGCTCAAGGTGCTCTGCAACAAGCTCTCGCACACGCGGTTTGAGCCATCGGGTTGGACGGGAAACCAAGAACTCGGCTATGCGAAGTCGATCATGGACTACCTCTTTCGCTGGATGGAATTGCGAGTTTTGTCGGGCAAGCAACTGCCGCTGTTCGTCGCGACAGCGGATGGTGGCGAAAGCGCTGGCAGCGAGTCAAACCAGGCTTCTGCGGACCTCTCACAACTCATGTCTGACAGCCAAGTGGTCGGCGACGCACCGCTGTGCACCATCTGCGGTTCGCTCATGGTGCCAAATGGGAGTTGCTTCAAGTGCGGCAACTGCGGCGGAACGAGCGGCTGCTCGTGACAGTGGAGCGTTTACCGTCCGCTAAAGCCCAATGATCACCGAAGCATGATTGCGCCCAGTACATTTATCAGACCCAACGAACCCGTCGATGGGCGCTGCCGGCTATCTTTCGATAGCATGGTTTGAGAAGGTGAAGAAGCCCATGTCCTCGAACGAAACTACTGAGCCCCGCCAGCACGCATCCAGCGGGCCCGCATCGCCGCAACCCCCTGAACCCAGTCACGCTGAGCGAATCCGTACCCTCATCTCGCTAACTTCGGTTGGCACTTTGTCGACGCTCTCCCGCAAGCATCCGGGATTTCCCTTTGGGTCTCTTATGCCCTTCGCGCTGGACCCTGGGGGCCAGCCCCTCTTTCTGATAAGCAATATGGCCATGCATACTCAGAATCTGAAGGCGGATCCCCGGTGCAGTCTCTTCGTGGGACAGGCCAACGCCGATGGCGATCCCCTTGGAACTGCTCGGGCTACGTTAATCGGCCGTGCAGAATCCGTTCCCGCGAACGAACTTCATTCGGCTCGAGAGGCTTACCTTGTCCGTCATGAGAACAGCCGGTACTGGGTCGACTTCTCCGACTTCAATTTTTTCCGGCTCCAACCCGTCGACCTTTATTACGTGGGGGGCTTTGGCGTCATGGGATGGGTCGAGGCAAGAGAGTATCAAGTTGCGTCTCCTGATCCTCTGGCTGGCGCTGCACCCGGCATCCTCGCACACATGAACGCTGACCATGTAGATGCGATGATCCTGCTGGCACGTTCTCGTGCTGGCATCGAAGCGACGGAAGCAACCATGACTTCAGTCGACCGAATTGGCTTTACTCTTCGATTGAAAACAGATGAGGGCATGAGAGGCATTCGCATCAATTTCCCGCAGGAGGTACTTACCCCGATGGAGACGCGGCCGGTGCTGGTCGAGATGGTCCGCCAAGCCAGGCAATAGGCCCAATCGGGCGAAGAGAGTTCATCCCAACAAACAATTTCTTATCTGCGATCATCCTGGAGGAATGAGATGGCGACCACTACGCTCAAAACGAGCAATTTAGCTCGTGAATTTGTCTTCAACGGCTCACGAATTCCCGACCCGGATCCACAAATGAGCATCGACCAGGTTCGCGACCTGCTTACGCCTTCGTATCCGGAAATCGCTACGGCAATGCTGACCGGACCTGAGGATACGGGAACGAGCCTGCGTTACTCCTTCTCCCGAGCCATTGGCTCGAAGGGCTAAAGCCATGCCCCGGTCCGAGATGACACGAGAGGAGTTGGTGGCGATATTCGCAACCAAGGCGACCGCACCGCCTCCGGAAGCAAACAAATTACTCGTGAGGCATCTCCAATGCAAAGAATCGATACGTCTCGCCGGCGCCGTTCGGCAGGCGATGGACCGGTTCGCGGGGACAGGCAGCGTACCGATCGCCACTCCATCCGAACTCCTTCCGCCCCTCGGCTAACAACCCTCGCACCTGCCTTCGGCCAGGCTCTTCCCATCCTCGACACGGTTCCAACGGCATACAACCACGAAGTCAATGCGGAACTGCTTTACGATCTCGGCGTTGCTCTGCTGAAGGCGGGTTTAGGCTCGCCGGAAACGTGGCAACGGTGCGGGGAAAATGCAGTTGTCTTTGCGCAACGCAGCATTATGGACGGGATTGGCGCACAGCGCGGTGAACTGCTCGAGCGCAATGTCGAATTCCATCTCCTGGTAAGCGATGTCCTGGAACGGGATGGCTACGGTTCGGCGCTTGGCAATGGACAGCTGGCAGTGACAATCGAATGCGGCGGCTCAGGGTATCTGAAGATCGGGCCAGCACTCGACGCCCTCGAGAAGGAAGCGGAAGGGCTGGGAGCGGCATTTTATTGGTCCATCATCGAGACACTGTATCGCGTGATGCGGATCTATGATCACGGCGATGCCCTCATGTATGAGGAGATGTTGATCGAGTCTGCGAACGAGGACGACGAAGAGAATCGCAGCCAGTATGAATTTCCAGAGGTGGAGAGAGCTCTTCCGGAGTACATCCAGAAAACACTTAGGGAGAAGTGGAGACTCGAAGATCGCCGCTTGCTCCGCGCCCACGGCAAAGGGCCCTACCGGTCCTGGATCGATCTTCTGAGGAAGATGCAACGGATCTCCCGTCTGCGGTTTGAACAGAGGCGGGAGCCGCTCGAAGACCACTACTACGATAGTCCTCCGCTCCCATCCTTACTCATTTCATTCAAGGAAAGAGACGCTATCACCGCCAGCTTCGACGAGGAAGGTCAGCACATGTTGGAAGGCTCATCAGAGCCGACGGTCTGTGTCGTCTTCTCTCCCAAGAAGGCAGATGAAGTCCAGCACGCCATGAAGGTGATCGAGCGTTTCATTGCGTTCAATACGGCGCTCTTCGAACTGGTTGAAGAGTTGCAGGATTGGGAGAAGAGCGAATATGCAGGTTCAGATAGCAATCGGGGAGAACCATCGCTTCGAGCTGCGTGAGGCGTTGTTGGTTTACTACGGAAACCAGACAACGTTCATCACCAAACACGAGGTTACGGCGCGGCAGAACACAGCCCCAACTCTAGGACCGGCGCAACCGCTCACCGTAGCATTCGTGGAGTCGCTCGTTCGCTATCTTGGTGGTGGAGTTGCCGCCGAGGTGTTCCCGGAGAACATCCTCGCCAAAAGTGATCGCATGATCGCCTGGTGGACGCCGGCACAGCGCCGCCAGATGTTCTATCAAAACTCCGAGGGAAAGGCAGCTGATTTGAATGGCCGCATCTTCCCTCAGCCACCTTTGGTCTGGCGGGTCGCTGACGGACAATTGAAGATCCGCGCTCTGGCTCAAAACAAACGTCCCGAGGCAAAGACGAAGCTTGCTGCCGCGCCCTACTGGAATCTCTCGGACAACGGCACCGTCTGCACTGGTTCGATGCGGCGGCCAGAGAACGCATCTGTCGCGGCTATTTCCGCCTGGGAGCGAGGCTTTTACGAGAGTGCCTTTACCCATGCCAACGTCGGTCGCCTTACGCGCCACAAAGGCGGATTCGAGGGTCTTTGGAGCGGTCTGATAGGCAAGCGAAGATCGTTCCCTATGGAGACTCTGATCGTCCTTCCCCAGACCCTGGCGCAATTCGTTCGCGAGGAAAGGAATTGAGATGCGCATCGAGCACTCGCTGCCACCAGGCTTCCTGAGCCGACGACCCATCCAGGTATTGGTCGTCGGCGCAGGGGGAACCGGGAGCGCCATCCTCATGGGCCTGCCGTATCTCGATCAGGCGATGCGGGTGTGGGGACATCCCTGCGGGCTCCAAGTCTTGATGATGGATGCCGACACTGTGTCCGAGAACAACTGTGTTCGTCAACCATTCTCCGCCTCGGACATCGGTCAGAACAAAGCAACGGTGCTGATCAACCGAATTAACATGTTTTGGGGTACGAAGTGGTCAGCGGACCCATCGTTTTTCAACGAACATACTCTGCGCCGATCATATGACGAGGTTCCAGATTTGCTTATCGGATGCGTCGACACCCGCGCGGCGCGGCAGGACATCGACCAGGCATTAACGCGGCCAATGCATGCAACTACCTACTGGCTTGATATTGGGAACAACGCGGCGAGCGGACAATACATCCTCGGGCAGCCACTAAACTCAAGGAACCGGCGCGCCGCAGACAGGTTGCGCACCGTCAGTGAGTTGTATCCCGAAATCGTCGACGCGGCAGCCGGTGAGGACCCTTTGCCCAGCTGCTCTGCGATCGAAGCTCTCGATCGGCAAGAGCCCTTCATCAACCAGACGCTCGCCGCGAGCGCTCTCGCAATGCTGGCGCGGCTCTTCCGCCATGGAAAACTGAACCATCACGGAGCCTTTTCAACGCTGAAACCGGGCGTATGAGCGTTCTGCCGATCGATCCCGAAATGTGGGCGAAGGTCCGAAGACGCAATCGTCGGCTCCGAGAAGCAGCCTAACAAACAGTCATCCATCCTTCCGCACTCGATCCAATCCCACCCATCGGAGATTCCCATGTTTCAGCAACTCGTTCCACTCCTGCGCCAGAGATCCGTGCTCTTGACGGTCACTTGTCTCGAAGAAGACGAGATCCGCGTCAATGTCCTACCAAAGAAACTGGCGGACGGCGAAAACGCTGCCCTCACCACTCCGATGAGCTTCACCGGCACCGCCGCCGAACTCGACGCGCAACTGCCAAATGCAATTGTCAGCTTTGTCGCCAGCCATCTGGAGTTGAAGAACACGCTCGATCGTGCCAAAGAGGAGATGGCAGCCGCAGCGAAGGCAGTGCAGGACGAGGCGAGGAACAAGTCGAAGACGGCGAAGAAAGCCGCTCAGGCCGATGTACCTGTAGGGAAGTGCGAGCAGAAAGAAGCAGAACCGGCGAAGGCACCCAGCCTATTCGATATGTCCGTTCCAGTCGGGCCGAGGCCGATTCCTCCGGCCGATTTGGACGAAGAAGCCGAGATTCTGGCCGAAATAAAACAGGATGAGGAAACGGAGGAAGAAGACGAGGTCATTGTCGCTTCGTAGCTGTGCCGGCGTAAGTCGCCACTGTTGACGATCGTCTTAACTGCAGAAGTCATTTTATGAACATCATCAGCGTGCATTCGGGAGACTGAACTGATCGACTTGCAGGTGCCGATTAGTGGTCGATGAGAGCATTGGAGATTTCTAACCAACTAAGAAGAACCGCCAATTTTGGTTTACGGAGGTTCGCGATGGTACTCGCTGGGACTAATCGGCCGTCAGCGCGACCGCCCGCTCGAATACCGGATCGCGCCGCGCCGTGTAGTCGGCGAAGGTCATCTTGATCGTCTCGTCCGGAGCCAGTGATTTAACTTGCACCGGAAAGATCCAATTCAGCCAATAACACCGGTCCCAATCACCACAGCGATGCGCATAGTCATGCATTCCGGTTGCGTAGTGCAGGCAAAGGCCTGCATGGGGAAGACATCCTTCATTGCCCTCACCATAAAAGGTAAGCCGATCGCCGACGGGTTCGCCGAGGATGATTGCGCGAGATCCTGCCGCCTGCTTCACGAAGGCTGTCGTCGTAATCGCGGCGGAAAAGGTTTGTGGGCCCGTCAGAAGATAGATTCGTCCGCTTGGCGGCACGAAATCCGGCAGGTGCGATGCGAAACGAGCCGCCTTCGTATAGTCGCCTCCGGTGTTGAATCGCATATCGAGAATGATGTTGCCGGGAGGATGCGCGCGCATCTCATCCGTCGCGGAGCTGAGGAAGTCGCTGATATGCTCCTTGTCCGTATCTGCGATCGCCTTGAGCTGTATGAAAAGTGTGCAACCGTGATCGATCCATGCCCGGCGGAAAGTGCCGTTGAAGTCGCGCAGCGACAGTGGCAAGTCCGCGTCATCGGAAACCAGCGCGCGCCAGTCCGAAGGCTCGCCTTTCATCTTTTGTGGCGACAGCCAGCGCGTCATTTCTCCGTGTGGCTCGTCCTCACCGGAGATTTCCCCTGGCAACGTGCGCGTCACCTCGCTGCCGTTCGGCAGACGGAACGTCCAATGTGTCTGGTCCGGGCGCGAACCGATCGCGTCCCCGTAAAGGATTTCGGGCGACTGGACGTAGATCGCGGCAGAGGTGCGTCGCCAGCCCTCCGTCCCCCCATGGAGCTGTTCGAGTGCTGCGATCACGTCGCTTGTCGGCCTGCCTTCGATGCTTGCGACGCGCGCGCCCAGAAGATCCGCATACGCCGATTTTGCCCGCAGGACGTAAAGCCCGTCAGCAAACAGCACCAGACGCAAGGGGATGACGGTCTGCGGGCCGCCTTTACCGTAGTAGAGGTTTGTGTGACCGTTGTCGGCAAGCGCCGTGATGCGCAGCAACGCAACATGGAATCTTTCCCTGTCGAGCGGTGCGTGTTCGGATTTCAATTCGGCGATCTGGCGGTTGGCTTCGGCACGCGCTGCAGGAGAAAATGACCGATCCATGGCAAGTAGGCGCGAAAATTGTTCAATGTCCTGCTGTTGCGCTTCGAGCGCGTTGGCAGGCCTGGGAAAATTGTTGGACGGCGGATCGGGATTGAATTTGTGAAACATGCAGAGCGCGAATCCCCCGGCCACTCCGGCGAACAGGATAACGACCGCCAAGGCCCACGACCCAGCTCTGAGAATCCCGCGCTTCGTCATCACTGCGCCCCGCTAACCCTAAGATCTCAATCTTGATGAGCTTACATGGAATCCGATTCAGAGCGCCTGGTTACTGTTTTAGATCGGTCAGTGAGTAGGGCCTACACAATAACTAATTGATGCCAATTTGGTCCTTCCGGGATTGACCGTCACTCGGGAGCGCCCCAACACTTCCCTGATGCCGACATTGCGGGTACTAATCGGCGCCGGGCTCGAACCTCCAACGAATATCACCTGCCAAAGGCTGAACGTCGTTCGGGGAGGGGAGCCACAATGCCGTAAAAGAGGTCCAAACTTGGCCTCGACCAGATCGCACGCGAATTGCGAGAGGCTGCTCTCACGCTTGCAATCGAACTAGGGCAACTTGAGCTTAGAGGCTTTGACGCCACTTATCAGAATCGGGAAATCTGAATGAATCTACTTTCCGTGCGCAGTTAGCCTGTCCAGTACGCCCTTGAGCGCATCGAGCTTCAGCCCGGCTTCGCCGAGCTTGCCCGCGGCTGTCAGGCGCTGGTAATCGGCAAAGTCTTTGCTAGCCTCAGAGACAAGTACGTTGATATCTGTCGCAGGTTGGGCCGTCCCTTGGGATGCAGGCGTGGCTTGTGGCATCTCGCTTGCATTCAGCGACGAAACTTCTCCGCCAAAAAGGGACCTTAGTGCTGCCTGAAATGTAGTACCGTATGCAAGCTTGTCCTGCAGCGCGAGCACGACTAGGCGTAGTTCTGGCATGGGACTTTGCTGAGCCTGAAGGTAGATGGGTTCTGCATACAAGAGTGCTCGTCCAGACGGTATGACCAGCAGGCTTCCGCGCAGCACATGGGAGCCTTGTTGATTCCACAGCGTCAATTGTCCTGAGAGCTGCGCATTCTGATCGATGCGAGCCTCTATCTGTTGCGGACCATCAATGAGCCCTGTCTTAGGGAAGTCGTAGACCACTGCTGTCCCATACTCTGCGCCGTCGCAACGGCCGGCAATCCAGCCGATCAAATTATTCCGGTTGGCAGGTGTAAAGGGCAGGATCTCCACAAACTCTTCTTCTGTGCCTCCCGGCAGTTTCATCAGTACGAAGTTCGGCTGCACCATCTGAACCGTCTGTTGACCGTTGTTATCGGTGCCGGTCTCCGTCGCGACCGTCCAGAGATCCTCACGGTTGAAGAAGACCTGAGGATTCGTCATATGGTAAAGACCGTAGACCTCCGACTGCACCTTGAACAAATCCTCTGGGTACCGGACATGCCTGCGCACGTCGGCCGGCATCGCTGAGGCGTCTTTGAAAAGACTCGGAAAAATGCGGCGATAAGCAGCAAGGATAGGGTCTTCAGAGTCGAAGACGTACAGCGTCGTGGCCCCGGTATAAGCATCCACAACGACCTTGACGCTGTTTCGCATGTAGTTGATCGCGCTGTCGCCGAGGTTGTAATGGGTCGAATATGGATAGTTGCTCGAGACAGTAAATGCATCCATGATCCAGGAAAGCCGCCCATCATCGCCTACCACCATGTAGGGGTCCCGATCAAAGGTAAGGAACGGAGCTACTGTTGCTACGCGTTCGCGGATGTTGCGCCGCATCAGGAGCCGACTCTGCGAGTTGACGTCATCACTGAACGGCAACTTCCCAAGATCGCCGCGATCGATCGCCAGGATGACGCGCCGCAAGAACCCGCCCAGCACGATGCCGCCAGTGCCTTGATAGGACGTGAGATTGTTGTTCTGGCCCTGCGGGTAATCGAACTCCTGCTGCCTTGTCTTGACGTACACGTCGGTGTCGGTCAGTTCGCCAAAATAGATATCGGGGCGCGTTACGTTGAGACCGGGCACCGTGCTCTGGACGGGCATGTTGCTTAGCAACAGTGTCGGCAATCCTTCCGCCGTGAACCCATTGACCGGGTTCATTGTCACTCCATAACCGTGGGTGTAGATCAGTTTCTCGTTGATCCAGTTACGACTACTTTCCGGGAGCTTTTCGACGTTTAGTTCTCGCGCTGCAAGCATCACCTGGCGGGTCGTGCCATCGATCTTATAGCGATCGATGTCGATGTCGGGAAAGTCGTAGTAGGTGCGGATCTCCTGAACCTGACGTAGTGTGTCCTGCAAGGCATGCCAGTCCCACAGCCGGATGTTCTGGAGAGTGGGCTGGTTGTTCGCCGGGTCAGCTGCATCGACCGTTGTCTCCGCGGGAAACTCTCGCTGTGCGAAGCGATTGAGCCCGTAAGCCTGCCGGGTCATCTCAATATTGTGGGCGATAAAGGGTTCTTCACGAACGAGTTCGTTGGGTTTGACGATGAAGCTGCCAACGTACCAGCCGACTATTGCGAGGACGCCATAGCAGACTACGGCAGGAAGGATTGAAGCCAGAATCCACAGGCCACGTGAATGCCGAACCGCGTTGTATGCTGAGACCACCGCACCAAGTACAAGGGCAGCGCAGACGATGAGAAGTCCGTGGATTGTGACGTGTGCGTCGGTGTAAGTGATGCCGTCAAAGATCGTGTGATGTTCAAGCAAGAGCTGAAACCGGTACACATATAAGTTCATCGCGAGGACAAGGAGAAGGAATGCGACCGTAATCGAAAGCCCACGCCACGGCGACGGGGCGTAGGTGATCTGCCGCTTGGCTAGGGAACGGGCACCACTCGTAATGATGAGGAACAGTACAGCGACGGCGCAGATCGCAATCGCCAGCGTAAGGAGCCAGTTATTGACAAGCTGCCACGCAGGTAAGGTGAATAGAAAAAAATTCAGCGGCTTACCAAAGATTGGATCAGCAACGCCGCCCCTTGCATGCGGCGCATACCAGAACAGCGCTAGTATCGGCCAGTCCGCCATTAACCCCAAGGCGGTCACGCACGCAAGGACAACGGAGATGCCGAGGGAGATGACGCGCAGGGCCGGTTGAACTGACAGGCTGATCGGTTGTCCCGCGATGACGATCGCGTGAGCCCTTGGCAGATCGCCTTCATGCGACCGTCGAATAGCCGAAAACGCTCCGTACAGAATCAGGAACGTGGTCCCAGCAAAAACCATGAAGGCCGCAATCTGCAGTCCTACCGATTTCCAGAACACCTCGCCGTATCCAAGCGACCGGAACCAGAGAAGGTCAACCCAATAAGACAATCCGATCCGACCGCAGACGAATACGCCTAAAACTAAAGCGGCCAAGAAAATGATCTTGCGACGTCCCCCTGTGGAACTTCGATGTTGCGGCGATTCTATGAAATCCGGCAATTTTCCCCCGTACTCGATTGTCATTGGGCAAACACTCTGATTGTAGACTCCCTACAAATGCGGGCCCGCGTGTGGACATCCTTCACTTCCAGCGAGAGGCTTTACACGTCGCTCAGATCGAGAAACGAACAAAAAATCCATTCCAGAAAATCTATTGTGAGTTGGCGATATCACTGCAACTCGCTCATTGAGCCTGGCGCAGCCACTTTGGCCCGGAGCCATTCGCATTGGCACCGTAAGCGCCGATCTATTCCGAAAAGACGCAAATGAGTGATCCGAGGGATTCGCAGCCCAGCAATTAGCCGACTCCGCCGCAGTTCGAATCGCCGTTTCCATTTCATCTCGACCACGCCTGACCTATCACCCCCTAAAGGACAACCGATGAAACCCTCTAAACTCTTGGAAGCGCTCCATGCGCTCATTACCGAACGTGTGCCTTTGCACATCTGGGGCGCATGCGGAGTGGGCAAATCGCAAATCGTTGCACAGGTAGCTTCTGATCTAGGCTGGCAGTTCCTCGACATTCGAGCTGTTCAGCTTGACCCGGTAGATCTGCGCGGGCTGCCACGCATCTCCGCAGATCGAGCAGAATGGGTGCCACCGAAGTTTCTGCCTACCTCCGGCCTAGGCATCCTCTTTCTCGACGAACTGACTGCTGCTCCGCAGATGACGCAGGCTGGCTGCTATCAGCTGGTGCTCGACCGCAAGCTCGGTGAATATCAACTCCCGGAAGGTTGGGTGGTGGTGGCCGCCGGCAATCCGGCGTCAGAGCGTGGTGTGCACTTTTCGATGCCCCGGCCGCTGCGGAATCGCTTCGTCCACCTAAGCCTCGAGCCGGACTTCGAAGACTGGTGCCAGTGGGCGGTTCGTTCCGGGCTGCGTCCGGAGATCATTGCCTTCCTGCGGTTCAAGCCGGCACTCCTGCATGATACCAACGCAACGTCGGACGTGAATGCGTGGCCAACGCCCCGCTCCTGGGAGATGGCCTCGAACGTATTGACCGGCTTCGCACGCCGGCAGAAGAGTGGCTTCTTCACGGGAACCACAGAGATCGAAGCGCAGTTGCTTGAGGGTACCGTTGGGCCCGCGGCCACGACGGAACTGGTTGCCTTCCTGCGGCTGTTTCGTGACTTGCCATCCATCGATGAAATCCTCTTGAACCCGGATAGCGCGCCGCTCCCTGGGGAGCCTTCCGCTCAGATCGCGATTGCCACTGCATTAGGAAGAGTCCTCAGCGACCACTCCATCGCCAAAGGCATGCAGTATCTCGATCGCATGCCAACCGAGATGCGCGTGCTGGCAATACGCGACGCGGCCGCGCGGAATCGTGGCATCACCCACACGCCGGAGTTTGTTCGCTTCGGTGTCGAACATGCGGAGGTACTGCAATGATTACCGAACGAGCCATGCTGGCCGCAGTCCATATCAGTATCTGGACTGCAGTGAAACACGACCGGAAGATCAGCCGCGACGTTGCCAATCAACACGGTGCGCGCGAGGGCGCAGGGCGCTACAACAAACAACTGCTCCGCGGTGCAGCGAAGCTTGACGCACTACGGACGCTCGCTGGACAGATTCGACAGCACTTCTACAAGATCACCCTGCCTTGGTCCGATGAAGGTTATCGTCTGCTGCCCGCACATTTCTATTTTGAACTCACCACTCAGATGCGAGAGTTTGAGCACGCCTTCTCCCAGAGCGTCGATGAGTTTCTGGAAGTCTATCCTTCCTACATCGAACAGGTTCGTCCAGAGTTGAACGGCCTTTTCCGAGAGGAGGACTATCCATCGGCCGAAAAGCTCCGGGCAAAGTTCGGCGTGAAGCTCGAAGTATTGCCGATTCCCAGTGGCGAAGACTTTCGGGTGACGCTGTCGGAGGAAGAACAGGCACGGGTCGCGCGAGAAATCGACGAGAGTGTGCGCCAGTCGCTCAACCGTGGGACCAAGGACCTGTGGGTGCGGCTGACGGATGTGGTCACACACATGGTCGACAAACTGAAGGAGCCGGAGTCGCGATTCCACGCTTCGTTGGTCACCAATGTCTTCGATCTCGTCGATTTGCTTCCACGTCTTAATGTTGAACCAGGACGAGGAACTGAATCGGTTTGCGGCGGAGATCAAGGATCGCCTGTGCAACTTCAGCGCACACGATCTGAAGAAGAACGAGATTCTCCGAGTTGCAACCGCCTCGGACGCTGCTCAGATCTTGTCGCAGATGGACGCAGTCCTGCGCGGTCGTGAGCAAGACTCGGCCGAACCGAACGGAAAGCCTCGGTCGGAGAACGCGCCAAGTGTCGAGGACATCTTCTCGCATATGTCGGCGTACATGGAGGCACCAACGCCATGACGAAGCACAACCTTAGCCCAGCGGTCCGGATCCAGAAGGCCCGGACCGCACTCCTTCTCGATCACCCATTCTTCGGTTCGCTGTTGTTCCGTCTCGGTGCACGACCGACGACTTCGATTCAGACGATGGCCACCGACGGGATCTCGTTGTTCTACAACCCGGATTTTGTCGATACGCTGAATGCAGCTGAACTGATCGGCACGCTGGCTCATGAAGTCCTGCACCCTGCGCTTCAGCATCACACACGTCGCGGAGACCGTAATCGAAAACGCTGGAATATGGCATGCGACTATGCCATCAACCCTTTACTCCTGGATGCTGGGCTCACGCTGCCAAAGGATGTTCTTATCGACCATCGTTTTCGCGGCATGAGCGCAGAACGCATCTATAACCTGATCGAAGAGCAGGGAACAGCGCCGTCCGAGCAGTCCACATCGGGAGAGCCTTCCCCTGAAGGTGGTAGCGGCGATGTGCCATCGCAGCCAAACCAAGGCGAGAGCGAGCCCACTGCACCTGTTACACCAGGTGGCTTTGGTCAGGTGCTCGACGCTCCTGAGCCCGAAGGAGACGACGGCGACAGCGTGGCTGAACAGGCCCGGGAATGGAAGATAGCGGTCGAGCAGGCAGAGAACGTCGCAAGACTTGCAGGTAAACTACCCGCCGGCGTCACTCGTAGTCTCGAACAATCGGAGGCGGCAGGTGTCGACTGGCGGGAGTTACTGCGCCGCGCCTGGTCAGAGACAATTCCGTCTGACTACAGCTGGATGCCGCCCAATCGCCGGCACATCTGGGCTGGGCTCTATCTTCCAGGTGTCAGGTCTGAGGGCGCAGGCGAGATCGCTATTGCCGTCGATTGCTCAGGGTCTATCAACGCGCGCCAACTGGGACTCTTCGAGTCGGAAATTCGCTCCATTCTCGAAGGACAGCGACCGAGCCGGGTGCATGTGCTCTACTTCGATACCGAGGTCCACAAGGCCGAGGTCTATGAAGCTGGGCAGCCGATTGCTCTAACCCCAGTTGGCGGAGGAGGAACGAACTTCGCGCCCTGCTTCCGCTGGTTGGAAGAGCGGGGAATTGTGCCGCAGACCCTGGTTTTCCTTACAGACCTATGCGGCGCATTTCCGAAAGAGGCTCCTGCCTATCCGGTGTTGTGGGCCTCCACGGAG
>CAVSOH010000017.1:0-24980 GCA_963729555.1 uncultured Acidobacteriaceae bacterium
TCAGGCCGGGCGCCATTCGGACAAGTGATTCCGATGGATGCGGCTTAGCACCGAGTTGTGCCCTCGACCCATTTCCTGTCAGTGCTAACTGCCGTATGTCTCAGAGGTTCCATCGATTCGGAACTTCGCCTTATGAGAGAGAGCCGTATGAATTAGTCTTATGCGAATTCTGAGCTTGCGACTAATCGTGGAATTGATTATCGGGATCACACTGGTGTCATCTAGTCGCAAGATGAAAGCAACTTGTACCCGGTGATAGCATTTCGAGATGGTTTACAAGTTGTCATTTACCAAGACTGCTGAAGGTCTGCTGAGGGTAAGCGCGAGTGTCAATCGTGCTTCAGCTCATGTTATCGCGATCTACCAAGACGATCACGCATTTCTCCATTTGCTGAAGCATGCTGGTCTAGCGGAAGAATTGATTGGCCCGCTGGAACGCGCGGTCGAAACAGGTTTTGGTCCGGCCGGAACTCCCGCATGCTGCGAGGAAGTTGAACTGAACGACGAGCAACTCTCGCTGCTGAGACTCGCCACAGCCCGCACGCTTAGCCTTTCGCCTAAGGCGACCTAGCGCGAAGACTTCAACGACTGGTGTCACGACATCTCACCGTATCTTCTCGCCCCGGGACGTAAATACCAGGTCAGCAGAGATAAGGGGTTGCAAAAGCGCAAACTCGCGACTCAGAGCCTTGAATCCTGCATAAGTGGTTCATCCTGCTTGTTTGCTGCGGCTTAGCACGGGGCCGACGAACCGGATTCCAGGGCAGTGCTCTCTTCGAAACTCCCTGTGAGCGGCGTCGAGAGATGGCCTCGCCTGATGCAGGTCAAAGAGCAAGAAACAAGTAGATCATCCGCCCTTGATTCCGCCACGCCCGTCACGCTCAGCCTGCCCATGTTACGCGACGAAGCGATCGCTTCGAAAGTCGTCTACTGGACCACATGCAGGCTCTGCGCGGTTTCGGCGTCGGGCAGGGCATGGCGAGCGAGGACATAAAGCACCCATCCGATCATGCTCTGCTGCCATTCGAGTGAACGGCCGGCGGACGGGTTTTGAACCTGCGGACGAGAACGAGGGATGAGGATGAGGCCGGGGTGGTCATCTACCGTCTGCAGTTTTTGGAAGAGCGCGGCGGCACGCTGGGCGGGTTCGGCTTCACCCTCGTCTCCCTGAACGAAGAGGAAGGGAAGCGAATTGGTCGAAACGAGAAAGAGCGGGTCGTCGGCGCTCGATGGAGGGGCGGTATAGGGAGTCTTGACGGGTGGGTTGGGTGAAGCAGGTTTCGGGCCTGGAGCCGTCGTCCAGCCCAAAAGAGTGTGGGCTTCGGTTTTATCGGTAGAGAGCAAATTGTTGCCGAAGTCACCTGCTCCGGCGACAACGACGACGGCATGCACTTTGTCCGATTCGCGATCCCAATCGTAACCAGAGGGGGCTCCGGGTTGCGGTGGTGTAAGAGCGGCCAGGGAGACGAGGTATCCGCCTGCCTCATCGCCGATGAGAACGATCCTGGCCGGGTCCACATTGAAGCGCGGGGCTTCATGACGAACATAGCGGACGGAGCGCTGTATGTCGGAGACCATATTGGAGATCGTTGCTCCTGGGGCGAGACGGTAGTTTACGGAGAAGACGGCAAAGTTGTGCGCGAAGAGAGCGATTTCCAGTGAATATTGGTTGAGGTCGTTGTTGGAGCCGGAGGTGAATCCGCCACCGTGGACGAGTATGGCAGCAGGGTGCGGCTGCGCTGGGCAGGTGGATGCGTACATAACTATGGTGAGATTGCTCTGGCCGTCGATGTGACCTCCACCCAGGCTCACGCCTACGGTGGGGATGAGGTGGTCTTTTCCAGTCGGGGAACAGGATTGCTGTGCGACGAGCAGGGTGGTGCCGAGAAGTAGGGCGGCGACTACGACGGTCGGTGCCGCTACGCGCATGGAAGAGGTATAGACGAGGCAGAAGATGTAGTCAAGAATAGTGAGGAGTTTTTCGCCGGCGGGGTGGTTAGAGCAGGAAGCCTACGACTACTCGTCGTCGGGTCCGTCCGAAGGGCGGAACGTAGCAGGACCGAACACCCAGGCTTACTCTCTCGTCTTCTTCCGCAGGGTTCTACGGAAGCGTCTGCCCTGCGGCTTTTGTATCAGTGACTATGCGACAAACTGGAACAATGATGGCCCTGATTTTTCTGTGCCAGCTAGAAGGTTAGAGATCGGCCTGTTGAAGGTTCAACCAGATCGCCGTTAACCGCGATCTGGCTGGCGAACTCTGCTGGTGTCCAAGATAACTACCCATCGCCACTCATCGCCTGATGCGGACTCAGGCGAGGCGCCGGCGTCGGACCTTTGGTGCAGGAGAGGCACTGGAGGCTTCCTTACCCTGCAGAGTCTGCGAAGATACTCGATGCCCGCGATGCCGACACTGCAAAAGGTTACTTCCGGATTCACGACCATCGGGGATGAATACACCGCTGATCGTCGGCTTCGACGGACCCTAATAGGAGGGCCCGAAATTGGCTTTAGGAAAGCAGGTTTTAGTGCTTGAACCAATCCGAGTGTGAGGTGCTTCAGATTCTCGATGAGGTATTCGGGAACGCCTTCTTTGTGAAGCGCCTGAGTAGCAGGACATAGAAGAGGGTGGTGAGAAAGCCGATGAACAGCGCCATTGAAGCTCCCGCACCATCACCTTGCCAATTGATCCGACGATATTCGAGCAGCGGCCATCCCAAGAGAAAACAGGGGCCGATTGCCATTCCAATGGCCAAGATGGCCCAGGTACGCCAACCATCTGCGTTCTTGAAGTAAATAACGAAGGGCAGAGCGAGGATCCAACCTGGGAGCGTAAAGAGTAGGTATACCGGCAATATCTGAACAACCGGCCGTGCATACCTCGGTCCGAATTGGACTGCAGTGTGTACGATGCCCAGGAGGGCGAAGGCCGCAAATGCGAGAAGCATGCAAGCGAATGCTAAGGCCATTCGTTTCGGAGTCGTCATGTAATGCTCCCCGTGGTGACGACCTCAAATATTAGCAGAACCCGCAACTAACCCAGCTCGGGGCAGACTTCCTTATCCCGGTCGTATTACCGGCAATCCGGAAGTAATCCTGCAGTGGCCGCAAAGTCGGGTTTTCGGAATTTTCGTCATCCCCATCGGCTACTGACACCTTCGGTAGTCCTTATGTGACTAGGCTGAAGTTTGTTGCACTGGCATAATGCTGAGATTGCGATACTGCAAACAAAGCGAGGTCTGTATGGAATATGACGAAGACAAGGTTGACGAGATGGTTCTCGCGCTCCTACATCTGACAACTTTCAAGGAAGGTATGGATATACGAGCCTGGAAAGGGCAGGACTGGAACGCTATGGATCGCCTTTACAAGAGAGGGTACATTTCCGATCCTCAGAACGCAGCAAAGTCCGTGAGAATGACGGAGTCGGGAGCCCAGAAGGCGCAAGAGCTTTTCCAAGAACACTTCGTTCGGAAAGTGTAGTTTTGCCATTGCGAACTTATCTAGAACCCCGTTTGAACGAAGCCGCTGGCGCGGCGGATGCTGCATTTGTGTTGGGGGGATAGCGGCGCGGAGGCGTATGTGAGTTTCTGAGGAGCAGGAGGTATTTCCTGTGACCCATCTCAGAGACCGGATGCTGGAAGAACTCGAACGTCGCAACTACGCCCCTGGGACCGCACGAGCTTACGTATTTGCGGTCAAGCAGTTTGCCGAACACTTTCATCGTGCTCCCGACCGGCTAGGTGCGGAGCATATCCGCGAGTACCAGCTCTACCTCTTTCGGGAGCGGAAGCTTGCTGCGAAGACGGTGGCGCAGCGAGTGGCTGCGCTGCGGTTCTTCTACGTCAAGACACTCAAGCGGCAGCACATGCTGGAGCACTTGCCCTTTCCCCGGTTGCCGGAGAGGCTTCCGACGGTGCTCAGCCGCGAGGAGGTCGGCCGGTTGCTGGCCGCTTCCGCCAACCGTCTGCACCGCACTATGCTGATGACGTTGTACTCGACCGGCGTTCGCCGGGCCGAGTTATGTCGGCTGAAGACCTCGGACATCGACAGCCAGCGCATGGTGGTCCACGTACGTCAGGGCAAGGGCAGGCGCGACCGGGATGTGCCGCTCAGCCCGGCGCTGCTCGAAGAGCTGCGCGGCTACTGGCGCTGGATGAAGCCGAAGACCTTCCTATTTCCGGGCCTGGTCGATGGCTGGCGAGCCGATGTGCCCATCCACGACAAGATGGTCTGGTTCGCGTGCCAGAGTGCCGCACGGGCTGCCGGGATCGAAAAGCACATCTCCCCCCACACCCTGCGCCACAGCTATGCGACCCACCTGCTCGAAGCAGGTGCGGACCTGCGCACCATCCAGGTGCTGCTCGGCCATGCCTCGCTCGATCACACCACCATCTATCTGCACCTCTCCCGGCGGCATATGGATGCGGTCCCCAACCCGCTCGATACACTCGCCATCGCAGCTTCGGTTCCGACTGGCAGAGACGGGAGGCGCAGGAAGCGATGAGTCGGCCCACCCTTGAGGTGGCCGACATCCTTCGTCGCTCCGGCAACAGCTTCCGCGAGCGCTACAGATCGCATCTTGCCTGGCAGCACTGCAAGGTCATGGATGCCATCGTGCGCTGCCGCACGGCAGAGCTCGGCGGTCATCGCGATCGCTGTTCCGACTGCGGACATACGACGGCCGTCTCCTATAACTCCTGCCGCAACCGGCACTGCCCCAAGTGCCAGGGCAACGCGCGTGCCCGGTGGCTGGCCGCGCGTTCGGCTGAGTTGTTGCCCGTGCCTTACTTCCACATCGTCTTCACCTTGCCGCACGAGCTCTCCGCGCTCGTGCTCCAGAACAAGCGTCTGCTCTACGATCTGCTCTTCCGCGCCAGCTCCGCTACCCTGCTCGAAGTCGCTCGCGACCCCAGGCATCTCGGCGCGGACATCGGTCTGCTCAGCGTGCTCCATACCTGGGGCCAGACACTCGAACACCATCCCCATGTCCACTGCATCGTTCCCGCTGGCGGCCTTGCTCCCGACGGAAGATGGATCGCCTCTTCACGCCGCTTCTTCCTGCCGGTGCGCGTGCTCAGCCGTCTCTTCCGAGGCAAGTTCGTCGCCGGTCTCAAGCAGCTCTCCCACCAGAACAAGCTCCAGTTCCATGGCTCGTGCACTCCTCTTGTCGAACAGGAGCACTTTCGCCACTTCCTGCACCAGCTCTTCCGCAAGGACTGGGTCGTCTATGCCAAGCCGCCCTTCGGCGGAGCCGAGCACGTGCTTCACTATCTCGCCCGCTATACCCATCGCGTCGCCATCTCCAACCATCGCCTCGTCGGCTTCGACCGGGATCACGTCTCCTTCCGCTGGAAGGACTACGCTCACGGCAGCAAGCAGAAGGTCATGACCCTCTCCGCAGATGAGTTCCTGCGACGCTTCCTGTTGCACGTGCTGCCCAGGGGCCTCGTCCGCATCCGCCACTTCGGCCTCTTCGCCAACCGCACAAGGGCCGCTGCGCTCACACGTTGCCGCTCACTGCTCGGAGTGCATCCATGCCTCGAACTGCCCGCCAGGGCTGCCAGCCAACTGCGCTGCCCCCGCTGCTCCGGCCCCATGCTGGTGGTTGAGCGCATCACAGCTCAGGCACTGCGCTACGCTCTGATACCCATCAGGCAACTGGCGTATGCACTCGACAGCTCCTGAACCCGCACCGAGGACTGCTGCCCGATGGCCTGCTCCAACTCCATCCCGACTCTTCCCCACACGCGCGGTCCTGCACGCAACACTCCCGTGCGTCTTCTTCACCAACTTCGACCCGCTGCCTTGACCCCACGCGTCACCCCCAGCACGATGCTCCCAGCCTCAGGCCCATCGAAGTGCCGCAGTTCCTGCCCCCAGACATCTACGCCTGGACCGCATCACCGATCCCGGCCCATCGAAATCCCATAGCAACCCGCCGCATCCACCACCCCAGCGGCTCACTTCAAACGTCTCTATCGTAACTGCCCGACACAGCCGCGCCCCTCCCACTCCCTTCGCAGGCCAGTCACGATAGAGTCCTAACGTTTCCCGGGAACTTCGACGCCAAGTTAGAGCGTCGGTTGATTGTTTGCGGGTGTCCGACAATACGACCGGGAATCAACCATCGATGATTGGAAAATTATCAATCCCATATAGACTTGCCGGAGTGGTCTGAGCCATCCTATTGCCGTCAAAGGAAGACGCTCGGTATGAACAGAATCCGAATGCTTTTGGCGGCCCTGATACCAAACTCTCTTTTCTCTGCCAAGCGCGGCACAGGCAGGAATCCCCAAATGAACTCGGCGTATGAAATCCACCGGCAGCACGCTATTCAGATGAATGAACTCGCCGGGAAGGTTCAATCACCCAGCGATTCGCGCAGGTTAGTGGATATGATTGCCGAGACGCTTGCAGACGTACTGCCGCCCGCTTGGGATACACCAACCATCCGTAATCGTGTTGCCCACGCCGAGTATGAATCCGCGACCGATCCAGCAAGGTGGGTGCCTGAGCAACGCATCGTCGATGCCTGGAATAAATATGTGGAAGAGATCGGGGCTCCGCAAGAAACATGCGTAAATGTGGCGGAGGTTCACAATCTCCGCGATGGTTATTACACCTTCGCACGGCTCCTATGGAGAAAAGGACGTCAACACATCTGGACCATGCCAAACATCTACGCAGTGGGACCTGATGAAAAGGTGGCCGATGGTTGCCGCGCAGTGGAAACACTCAGGATGGTGTGGTATCTAGCAAATCAGTTCGAAAATCTTCAAGGTGCACGCGACTGCGTACAAAAGGGGGTCGTGTCATCAGATCGGTTCCAGCAGCAGCTGGCAGCGCCCACTTCCGATCCAATGCGGTGCGAAGTCCGAGTTCAAACCGGAATGCGAGAGAAAAGTCCGGTCGAAGTTGCTGTGGAGCGATACATTCGCGAACATGGTGCGACTGGTTTGAGTCATGCGATTGAGCGATTGATCTGCGATCTATTCCCGCCGCAGATCCAGGATTAGCCATTCAGCCGCCGCGATTCCTAAGATTGCTCTACGACGGTAGGGTTCCCATGCGGATTACGACCAATCTGCAAGCAATCGTGAAGTTCCTGCAAAGTCGGGTGGTCTCAATGGGTCGACGCAACACTCAGCTCAGACCCACATTCAATGAAAACAAGAGCTAAAAGCGCTGGCTAGGATTAGACCAGCCGGAACCCTTACCCTGGCTAGGTTTTGGCCACATCAGCCAAACAAGTCGACCCTTCAGTGTAAGCATTTGTAGATCAGGTGATTAGATAGGTGTTGCATCGACCGGTTGAGCCGACACGGGTTTTCGGCAACTTCGCCTACTCGCAAGCCCCGGCAATCTGTAGTTTCCGAAAACCCCGTTTGAACGAAGCCGCTGGCGCGGCGGATGCTGCATTTGTGTTGGGGGGATAGCGGCGCGGAGGCGTATGTGAGTTTCTGAGGAGCAGGAGGTATTTCCTGTGACCCATCTCAGAGACCGGATGCTGGAAGAACTCGAACGTCGCAACTACGCCCCTGGGACCGCACGAGCTTACGTATTTGCGGTCAAGCAGTTTGCCGAACACTTTCATCGTGCTCCCGACCGGCTAGGTGCGGAGCATATCCGCGAGTACCAGCTCTACCTCTTTCGGGAGCGGAAGCTTGCTGCGAAGACGGTGGCGCAGCGAGTGGCTGCGCTGCGGTTCTTCTACGTCAAGACACTCAAGCGGCAGCACATGCTGGAGCACTTGCCCTTTCCCCGGTTGCCGGAGAGGCTTCCGACGGTGCTCAGCCGCGAGGAGGTCGGCCGGTTGCTGGCCGCTTCCGCCAACCGTCTGCACCGCACTATGCTGATGACGTTGTACTCGACCGGCGTTCGCCGGGCCGAGTTATGTCGGCTGAAGACCTCGGACATCGACAGCCAGCGCATGGTGGTCCACGTACGTCAGGGCAAGGGCAGGCGCGACCGGGATGTGCCGCTCAGCCCGGCGCTGCTCGAAGAGCTGCGCGGCTACTGGCGCTGGATGAAGCCGAAGACCTTCCTATTTCCGGGCCTGGTCGATGGCTGGCGAGCCGATGTGCCCATCCACGACAAGATGGTCTGGTTCGCGTGCCAGAGTGCCGCACGGGCTGCCGGGATCGAAAAGCACATCTCCCCCCACACCCTGCGCCACAGCTATGCGACCCACCTGCTCGAAGCAGGTGCGGACCTGCGCACCATCCAGGTGCTGCTCGGCCATGCCTCGCTCGATCACACCACCATCTATCTGCACCTCTCCCGGCGGCATATGGATGCGGTCCCCAACCCGCTCGATACACTCGCCATCGCAGCTTCGGTTCCGACTGGCAGAGACGGGAGGCGCAGGAAGCGATGAGTCGGCCCACCCTTGAGGTGGCCGACATCCTTCGTCGCTCCGGCAACAGCTTCCGCGAGCGCTACAGATCGCATCTTGCCTGGCAGCACTGCAAGGTCATGGATGCCATCGTGCGCTGCCGCACGGCAGAGCTCGGCGGTCATCGCGATCGCTGTTCCGACTGCGGACATACGACGGCCGTCTCCTATAACTCCTGCCGCAACCGGCACTGCCCCAAGTGCCAGGGCAACGCGCGTGCCCGGTGGCTGGCCGCGCGTTCGGCTGAGTTGTTGCCCGTGCCTTACTTCCACATCGTCTTCACCTTGCCGCACGAGCTCTCCGCGCTCGTGCTCCAGAACAAGCGTCTGCTCTACGATCTGCTCTTCCGCGCCAGCTCCGCTACCCTGCTCGAAGTCGCTCGCGACCCCAGGCATCTCGGCGCGGACATCGGTCTGCTCAGCGTGCTCCATACCTGGGGCCAGACCCTCGAACACCATCCCCATGTCCACTGCATCGTTCCCGCTGGCGGCCTTGCTCCCGACGGAAGATGGATCGCCTCTTCACGCCGCTTCTTCCTGCCGGTGCGCGTGCTCAGCCGTCTCTTCCGAGGCAAGTTCGTCGCCGGTCTCAAGCAGCTCTCCCACCAGAACAAGCTCCAGTTCCATGGCTCGTGCACTCCTCTTGTCGAACAGGAGCACTTTCGCCACTTCCTGCACCAGCTCTTCCGCAAGGACTGGGTCGTCTATGCCAAGCCGCCCTTCGGCGGAGCCGAGCACGTGCTTCACTATCTCGCCCGCTATACCCATCGCGTCGCCATCTCCAACCATCGCCTCGTCGGCTTCGACCGGGATCACGTCTCCTTCCGCTGGAAGGACTACGCTCACGGCAGCAAGCAGAAGGTCATGACCCTCTCCGCAGATGAGTTCCTGCGACGCTTCCTGTTGCACGTGCTGCCCAGGGGCCTCGTCCGCATCCGCCACTTCGGCCTCTTCGCCAACCGCACAAGGGCCGCTGCGCTCACACGTTGCCGCTCACTGCTCGGAGTGCATCCATGCCTCGAACTGCCCGCCAGGGCTGCCAGCCAACTGCGCTGCCCCCGCTGCTCCGGCCCCATGCTGGTGGTTGAGCGCATCACAGCTCAGGCACTGCGCTACGCTCTGATACCCATCAGGCAACTGGCGTATGCACTCGACAGCTCCTGAACCCGCACCGAGGACTGCTGCCCGATGGCCTGCTCCAACTCCATCCCGACTCTTCCCCACACGCGCGGTCCTGCACGCAACACTCCCGTGCGTCTTCTTCACCAACTTCGACCCGCTGCCTTGACCCCACGCGTCACCCCCAGCACGATGCTCCCAGCCTCAGGCCCATCGAAGTGCCGCAGTTCCTGCCCCCAGACATCTACGCCTGGACCGCATCACCGATCCCGGCCCATCGAAATCCCATAGCAACCCGCCGCATCCACCACCCCAGCGGCTCACTTCAAACGTCTCTATCGTAACTGCCCGACACAGCCGCGCCCCTCCCACTCCCTTCGCAGGCCAGTCACGATAGAGTCCTAACGTTTTCCGGGAATCGCGTTAAGGCCCTCCAACTAATCTGATATGGTTCATGCCAATGGCAGAGAAGGATTGGTACCGGCGAGCCTCGGAGTGGTACTCGAACCGATGGATCCACTTTCGGTCGGTGCCGATGAAGCGCCTATGGGTGCTGATAGCGGCGGTCTTCCTCTTGTTTTCAGTGTTCGGCTTCTATATCGATCTGATGTACGGGGGAGTGTTGCCTTATGTCGTCGTGCTGCAGATGGCGCTTTACGTCGGGCTGAACGCTTCGTTGTGGATCATAGTGCTGTCGCGGCTGTCGCTGCCGTTTCTCCTCGGCCTGATTGTGCTGCAGTTTTTCAATAATCTGATCAACGCCGGCATCGCAAACTGGCTGACGCGCAGCTTCCATCTGAAGCCAGTGCCTTCGGAGTTGGGAATCCATTTCGCCGCAACCGCGACGTTGTCTGTGATCATTCTCTCGTACGTTTTTTTCGTTATGTATATCCGGCGCGAGGGCAGAGAGTCGTTCCGCATGCGCAATCAACTGGAACTGGCGCACGGGATTCAAAAGACTCTGGTGCCGCCGGTGGGATTGCGAACGTCGCGCTTTGAGATTTACGGCATTTCGAACCCCAGTGAAAAGGTGGGCGGCGATCTGGTGGATGCGATTTGCCTGCCGAACGGTGATGCCATTGCCTATGTTGCCGACATCGCTGGACATGGGCTCCCCGCCGGCATTCTGATGGGAATGCTGAAGACAGCGACTCGCACGGCCCTGCTGGATGCGGAGGGACGCGAGCCGCATCGAACTCTGCCGGTATTGCTGGATCGGCTGAACAGAGTGCTCCCTGAGGTGAAAGAGCCGCACATGTATGCGACGTTCACCGGCTTCCGACTAGGAGCGGACGGCAGCGTGTTCTATGCCCTGGCGGCAAGCCCACCGATTCTGCAGTGGCATGCGAGCGGGCGGCCCTTGTCGCACACGGAGGAGGGCCAGTTCCCTCTCGGGTTGCTGCCGGTTTCCAGCTTTGACGGACATGGCTTGGAAGTTGCGCCGGGCGATCTGCTCGTGGTTGCAACGGATGGGATTCTGGAAGTGTGCAACAAACCCCAGGAAGAATTTGGCGTGGAACGACTGAAGCAAGTGATCGCGGCGAACGCCCAGGAACCTTTACCGGAACTGGCGGCAAGGATTCTTGCTGCGGCGTGCGGGTTTGGGCACCAGTTGGACGATCAAACAATCCTCATCGTGCGTTGTTTGTGATTTGGGAATGAAGTACTCGCCATCAACGATTGAGGTCTTCGTCGGCTTTCTTGGCAGCCTAATTGAAAGATTAGGTCATCTCAACTGCGAAGCCCCCAGATGACACTCAGTTTTCTTGCTGAGCGATGTACCTCCCTGAAAGTCACGTTTTCGGAAACTTCGATCGGTGGCTTAACCTCAAAAATGACGTTAGGGATGCCGGGCTATCCACGAAACCATTACATAAAACCCCAAACCAAACGCAACCGAGAGCAAAACAACAACCCACGGCACTTGGACAAGATATTGCCAGCCTCCGGCGATGGCCACTGGTCCCTCATATCCCAGCTTTCTAACGCTACTGGTCGCATGCCAGCTGTTGTAGAAAATGACTACCGTCCACATGAGGGTTGCGGCAATAAGTCCGCCAAGAAGTCCTTTTGGAAAAATGAGTAATTGTTTGAGGAGGTGCCAGATCATACGCGCGCCTCCGGCCTGTTAGGCATAAAACCACCTCGATTCAGTGCCCCATTTTACTTGCGCTGGTGTCACTCCCGTAAAGTCGGGTTTTCGGAAACTTCGTCCTCAACCTTCCGAAACCCCGTTTAACGGCAGATCTGTTCACGGCGTTTGTGTTTCGCCGCTTCTTTCTCAATTCACGAGGCATTCTCGCGGAAATGCTATATCGTAGACGTTGATTCTAAAAGCTGCCTTGCACATTGTTCCGTGAGGTGTACATGCTTCGTGATCTCGGGCGTGGACTCTACAAACGGCTGTCTGTTTTTGCGATTGTGATCGCACTGACGACCGGTGGGTGCGTGGTTTGCGCGCAGACGCCGGACGAGGGAGGCGTAAGCTTCGATGGCGGCGGGCAGGAGGTGCTTCAGAGTATCTTCGTCCCCTATATGGCACATTCGCCCTTCAGCTTGACTCTGGCGGCTGAGTGGTCGCGGCCTATGAATAACGGCGGAACCTTCACGACCGTTAACAGCAGGCCGATCAAGCGCGACAGCGTAGGGCGAATCTACCAGGAACGCTGGCTGATGTCGCCCAAGGGCAGCAATATTCCATCACAAATGAGCTGGATCCAGATTGCGGATCCTGTGGCGCACACGCTTTATCAGTGCAACCCACGGCAAAAGGTCTGCGAGCTGCTGACGCTGGGAGACTCAGTGACGGTTCGGTACGATCCTGCCCGGTTCAAATCGGGGCCGCTCAAGGACAACAAGGGGGAGGACAAGGGGACGCGCACCCATGAAGATCTCGGCGTGCAGTATTTCGCGGGGCTGCCGGTCCACGAGTACAAGGACACGACGACTCTGAATGCGGGCGTGCTTGGAAACGACATGCCGATGTCGACGGTGCGGCAGTATCGCTTCTGTGCGGAGTTGGGTTTCAATCTGAGTTCTGTAGTAGAGGCACCGCAGATCGGGCGGCAAATCTTTACGGTGACCGAGATCACCACCACGGAGCCTGATCCCTCGTTCTTTCAGCCTCCACAGGGGTACAAGGTGGTGGACCATCGCAAAGGTTCTGCTGTGGAATAGATTCAAGTTCGTGCCCGAATGCCGCCACATGTTTACAGCCAAGCTAAATTTGGGAAATCGGTACCTCCTTTTCTGGAGTGCAGTTAACCTGTTGATCGTTGGACTGACCCAGCGGACCCCATTGGCCGCACAAGAATCGGAGCAGCACCCGCCGCCCTTGCAGTGCGTTCAGACCAAAGGGCTTGTTGAATACCAGACCGACCTGAAAAACGATCCGCGGAGCTCGCTAGCAAACTACTGCATCGGCGAGTTGCTTCTTAAGCAGCGCAACTACCAGTCCAGCATGCTTGCTTATTTTGCCGCCTTGAAGGGCGACGAGTATCCGAGTTGGACCAAAGTCTGGAGCCACCTCCAACTGGGTAAGATTTGCGATACCGTTCGTGAGCGAGATCTGGCTGTAAGGCAATACCGACTGGCAATCGAGACCAATGACAACACTCGGGGTGCTGTCGATGAGGCTCGTAAATTGTTACAACAGCCGTATGAAGCGCCCCAAACCCCGTGATGCCTCAATGGCAGATGGCTCCCAAACCAGTTCCCGTAGAGTCCGGTTTGCGGAAAGCCCGATTGCCCACTGGGGCAATTGAGTGCATGCTGCTTGTCGTTACTGTCGGGAGGCTTGGCGAATGGCGGCCTCCAGATCCGATTCTGGAACTGCTCCCTGCCAGTAATTCTTGATTTTGCCATCTGCGCCAATTAAGACCAGTGCTGGAATGCCATTCACTTTGTACAGGTCTGAAGCAACAAAATCTGTATCGGACAGTGTGGGCAGACTCCGTTGATGCTGAAGAAGCCACTTCTTGTCTCTGTCCGGCTGGTCGGAAGAGATGCCCCACACTACTAAATCTCCCTTGTGAGCTTCACCGACAGCTTCAATCATGGGCATCTCACGGATGCACGGTCCACATGAGATTGACCAAAAGTCGACTAAGACAACCTTTCCGCGCATGGATGAGAGCGCAACGCTGTTGCCGTTCAGATCCGACAACTTGAAATCAGGCGCGGGGCGCCCGAGCCACTCTTTGCGAGTTGTCACGGTTGACAATTCCTTCAAATCAAGAAGCCATTGCGGGGCCGGACGGTTGAACTTTGCCGTGTCGAAGGTAAACGTCCATGGCACCGGTGGATCGGTTGCGTGGCGTCCAGTGGGGAAAATTATGACTTTTTTTAGAACCAAATGCCTGTCGGAGCATATCGAATAGGTTGCTGGTAACGGTTTCGGATCATCTGCTGGCGCTTTGTATTCGACCTGAAGCACCCGGCAGGCAGTTGGCGTTCCGTTCAAGGGCAGCGTTTCTGAACCAGTTTCCGTGACCGAGTCGACATTCTCCGCAATTTTGCTCCAAACTCCCGCCAGGGAAAATGGAATTACTATGGATGTCGGCTTCTCATCCGTACCGCCGAGTACATTCACAAACTGCATATGGCCACCGACAGCACCGCCAGGAACGGCAGGTACTTGTGGATTGCCCAGAGGAGAAGGAGCCGCCACAATCAGCACGTCGAACTTTATCTGCCAGGAGGACCCTGAAGGCAGCACTGAGCCTCTACCGTTGATCTGGTATCCCTCTGGGCTCTTGTAAGTGTCTTGCGCCTGCCGGAGAAGCTCCTGCGGCGTTTGCGCACAGGCGCATGAAGCTGTAGTCAAAAGCAGCAGCAGAATATTCCGCATCAATGCTCCCGTACCTTATCTTGGGCTGGCGATTCTTTCTAACAGAAGGATTGCCTGTTGTCACCATGTGAGCCAATAAACCTACTGGCGGAAACGCCTGCCAGCCTATCGAGCGAGAATTTGGAACCTGTGAAATCAAATTGACGCCATGTTATGCTTGGCCAATTCTTGCTGGACCCCCTATGTGCCGATCGTGTCAGTAGCTGCTGTTGGCAAAGCGTTCAGCAAACAAATTTCGTCCATCAAGAACTCATTTCAGGTGATGCGATGCGCAGACTGCATTTGCTTTCGATAGCGCTGCTGATTCTTCCCTTGGCTAGCGGCGCACAGAGGTTCGCTCATGACCCGTTCTATCAGAAGGCCCAGGCAGTGGACGCTACCGCGTTGCACAGGTGGCAGTCGTCTGCAAATGGGGTCATTTTCCATATGTCCCTAACAGTTCCTCATTACGGCCCCTGGGACGAGGGTATGAAGGTGGACGGTGTTCAGTCCCGGCAAGTAGTTCACTGGTACCTACAGGACAATCATTACGGGGTGTATTTTGGTTATGACCTCGTGCTTGAACCTGTCCCTGGGTCAAGTCAGATAAAGTGCACTTTCAGTGCCTTCAATAACACTTACGACCGTGGCGGGAGAATGAACGGTAATCTTCCACACCCGATCCTGTCCGATTCTCTAACCCCGTTGCTAGTGGATAGCGGCGACACGCTGGAAATTGCTATGCTTCCGGGACCAGACGGTAAAGAAAAGTTCGTTCAATATATCCACGTCGAACTCGATCCCGCGAAATCAGGGCTGGATACCTCAACACCCGATAGAGTCGGAAACGGCTTGAATGGGACACGCGAGAAGAGAAACATCCCGTAACTCTGCCGAATGAATTTTGTCGGTGCTCGCGGCCGATTGGATGTCTATGGCCTGCTCCCTCGAAAATAACCACCTATGCAGCTTGTGGTTGCAGCGTGACACTGAGGCCAAGGCTCTCTAGTCTCTTCACCAGATGCCGCTTGAGCCTTTCCTCATGAAGGTGATCGAAGTAGTCGCCGCCGAGTTCTTTATAGACACAGCCTTTGCTCTGAAGGTGATAGCCGATGACCAACAAGCTATGAGCTACAGCGATGAGCGCTCGTTTACTCCCTCTTCGAGTCGCGAGTCGTTTGAATTGGGTGGAGAGGAAACAGTTCTTCGTTCTCACTGCTGCCCACGCAGACTGACATGCCATACGGCGCAACCACGGACTGCCATTTCGGCTTTTGCCGCTGAGCCGTTTGCCTGCGCTCTCATGGTTGCCTGGACATAGGCCTGCCCAGCTTGCCAGATGTGCGGCAGAGGGGAAGGCTGTCATATCCGGTCCTATCTCAGCAACTAGAGTCCAGGCCGCGACCCGCTCAACGCCAGGTACCGTTATCCAGCGCTCCACCGCATCAGCCAGTTCCTGATGTTGCGCACCGAGGTGCTGGAGCCGGGTGTCGAGCGCTTGGATCTCGGCTTCGAGAAAGCGGTACTCCCGAAGTAGGCTACCCAGTAGGAACCGGTGATGATCGCGAATGCGGCCGTCCAGCGCCAGCTTGAGCTGCGGTATCTTGCTCCGCAGCTTACCCAAGGCGAGACCGGCCAGTTCCTCTGGACTATCCTCGCCACGGACGATCGCGTCCAGTATCGCCTGTCCGCTTTTGCCCATGGTGTGGGTAACGGTGCTGGCAAGCTTGATGTTCGCGCTCTCCAGCAGCTTTTGGATGCGGCTGCTGATCCTGGACTGTTCCTGCGAAAGCGTAGTTCTGGTTCGTGTCAGATCCCGCAGGTCGCGGACCAACAACGGTGGAACATAGCTGCCACGCAACAGACCATGTCGGAGCAACTCCGCTATCCACTGGCAATCCATCATGTCGGTCTTGCGGCCAGGAACCGCCTTGATGTGTTGAGCATTCGCAAGCACCATATGAAAATGCTCTTCGAGCACGTTCCAGACAGGCTTCCAATACACACCGGTCGATTCCATGGCAACATGCCGGACACCAAAGCTCCTGAGCCACTCGGCCAGCTCACGCAGATCTCGCGTAGTGCAGCCAAAGCGGCGCAGATGCTTCTGCGGCTTGTGCTTCTGCTCGAGCAGAATACAAACCGCTACCGACGACTTATGCACATCGATGCCGCAACAGCTCTCGTAAAGCACTTCCATACATGCCTCCTTAGCCGTGCTTGCAAGGATGCATAGTGCGAGAGTCTCCCTCGCGTGCTCTTCCGTAAAGAAGGCTACAGTCCGTTGTTCCTGAACGCATCCAGGGTCAAACTCATCAGCGGGTTCCAAACGCCACTGCAGGTCACGACCTCATGCAAGCACGACCACAACAGACTAATCCCATTTTCATCCGTCGTTGTGACCGAAGGCCATGAACAACTCATCCCATTTATCGGTACTAATCCAGGAACCAGCTCCCGGCTACTTTGTCCATAAGCGGATTAACCGTTATCGCTATCAGAGACTAAAAAGGCAGGTCAATTATTTCAATTGAAAGCGGCGGCACTGTGTGAGCCCAACGGCTGTCAGAAATGGGAACGGTCGACTCTATCGGATGGATCGCCTCCGGATTGTCGATTGTGTTTGTCGCTTCAAACGTTGCACCATGCAGCGATGTCACTTTGGCCGTACGTGCGCCATTGACGCCAGTCAATCTTAACGACATTGGTTGGCCGATACTCGACGCGTTTACCAGCTTAAGGTGCAACACCTTTTCGTTTGAGCTCACCGTAGCCGAGTAAAAGAAACGCTGGTTCGCACCCGAGATCGAACTATCTGGAGTGCCGTCGCCCAGGTGCGCGGCAAAGAGGGCCTGAGCCCAATAGCTTGGGGAGGCGTAGGTTGTACCTGCATTGAAGCCGATCAGATCTGTGGGCCACTGCATCGCACCGGGACTTACGTTTACGAGCAAGGGAGCGTAACTCGCCATGATGATGAGATCACTATTGCGCTCCATGGAGGTCATCCATGCCGCATCGCCAAGAGCGTCACCGAAGTTTGGAGTGGGCGATCCGGATCGTGTAGCCCACTCGCCCACAAAGATCTTCGGCCCACTTCGCGAAACCTTGTCGTAGTGATGCGCCATATCCATCATGTCTGCGGGCGACTTGTAGTAATGCTCATCGGAGACGTCGGGATGGACTATGGTCTCGTATTCGCTGTTGCCATCCGTAGCTATAAGTTTGTACTGAGGGTATCGCTTGTGTAGTGCTTCAGCGAACTGTGCGTAGCGGGCAGGGTAGCTGCCTGACTTGTCGAGGTAGTCCTCGTTTCCGATCTCGATGTAATGCAATGGGAACGGCGCCGGATGTCCGTTGCGTGCCCGCTCTGTCCCCCATCGGGTATTCGCATCTCCGGTTACGTATTCCACTTCGTCGAGCGCCGACTGCACGTATGGCTCAAGGTCTTTGCCGGTAGCCACATGGCTACCACCGAGTGAATAACCGGCGTAAACGGCAAGCACTGGCTCGACATTCAGGTCTTCGCACCACTCCAGAAATTCAAGCAGGCCAAGCCCATCGGTAGACCAGTAAAACCAAGGTCCTTGATGGCCGGGCTGTCTACAAGAGGACCGATGGTTTTCTTCCAGTCGAAGCGATCTTCGACCGTCATCCCCTCAAGGTAGTTGCCGCCTGGGAGGCGCAGAAATTTCGGGTGCATGGCGGCCATGCGATTCATCAGATCAGGACGGTTGCCATTGGGACGATTGTTGAAAGTTGGCGGCATGAGCGAAACCAACTGAAGCCACATAGTGCCAGGATGGCTGACTGTGAACTCCAGATGGTTGGCTATTGAAGGCGAAATCGCTCCGGTGGTTAGCTTATATTCATATCGAGCCCATGGCCCAGGCATGACGATCACCTGCGCCTGAGCCTGCACGGCTCCGGTGGCATTGCTGACCACTCGAACCATGATCGGGCCGATGTCCGTATCTTCGACACGGGCATAAAGCGAGCCCGTGTATGTGGTGTCAGGACGAAGTCCAAAGCCCCAAAAGCCCGGGTTGGTCAAACCGGCTTCGTTGCCATCGGATGCGGATACAACGTTCAGTCTCATGCTGTACGACAAAGCCTTACTTGGTCCGTTGGACGTATCGAGAGATCTGCTGGCGGCTGCGTTGCCGCGCCGCACCAGATCCCACGGTGGCGTGCCCTCCCAATCGGAGTGAAAGGCACGATTCTGAATCATTTCGGCATAAAGGCCACCATCGTAAGAGTGGTTAATCTCCTCCGTCATCAAGCCGTATAAAGTTGGGCTGATCGGAGAGACGATCCGGGTGACGTCGAGATTCAGCTCGGCTACTCCACCACTCGACTGCGCGATAACGCTGAGAGTGCCCGCCGTCATGACAAGCACAAGTACGCAGAGGCGAAGTATGCCTGTGGAGCGTGGTTCAGGATATAAGTCGAACTTCTCCATTCGCTCCTCGGCGATCATGGTACGAGACATAGAAAACTCCTTCAGCTTGGAGGCAGAAGTATATAACGCGCCCTCCAACTACATGCTGGTCAAACGGTCACTGCAGCGGCTATCGTAGTCGCATTTCCTAAAGGTCTTTTTCCGATGATGATGAATCTCCTCCGCGCCCCGTTGGCCACAAGTGTTGCATTGTTGCTAGGGAGCGCTCTCGGTCAGGCTCCTGCTGTCACGACGGCGCAGGGCAAGGCCGTAGGCAAGCTAGTCCGCAATGGAACGCAGAAGGCGTTCCTCGGGTTACCGTATGCTGCTCCGCCCGTGGGCGATCTCCGTTGGGCGGCTCCGCGTCCGGCGCTATCCTGGACCGGCGTACGCGATGCCACGAAGTTTGGTGCCCGATGCGAACAGTGGCACGTCTGGGACGATTACATCTTTCAGGATTCAGGACCGTCGGAAGACTGCCTTTTCGTGAACGTCTACACGCCCGCCAAAGCAAAGCCAGCCAGCAAGCTGCCGGTGATGGTCTGGATTCACGGCGGTGGGTTTATCGCCGGTGCAGGATCGGAGCCGCGCTACTCTGACTCGCCGTTGGTGGATCGGGGCGTAGTCCTGGTGACGCTGAACTATCGTCTTGGCGTCTTCGGCTTTCTAGCCACGGACGAACTCGCCAAGGAGAACGGCGGTCACGCAGGCAACTATGGCCTGATGGACATGGTAGCGGCGCTGAAGTGGGTGAAGGCAAACATAGGTGCATTTGGCGGGGACGCGAATAATGTCACTATCTTTGGTGAAAGCGCGGGCTCGTTCGCGGTGAGCACGCTGACGGCGGTCCCCAGCGCCCAAGGACTCTTCCACAAGGTGATCGGTGAGAGTGGCGCTCTGTTCAACGGCGCCATTCCCATGGGCGGTCTGGAACAGCGCGGCAAACGTGATCAGGCGTGGGCCGACGGCACCGGCGCAAAGACGCTGGCTGAATTGCGGGCTCTCCCCGTAGACAAGATTCTGGACGCCGCGAAAAACAGTAGAGGCATCGGCTTCTCGCCTGTGCTGGACGGCCAGTTCCTTCCGCAGTCGGTGCCGGACGTATACGCTGCCGGTCGCCAAGCGCAGGTGCCCGCCATCATCGGCTGGAATCACGACGAACGGACCGGAACGCTGAGCAAGGACATGACCGCAGAGAAGTGGCAGGCATACGCAACGGAGCACTACGGCACTCGCGCGAATGACTTTCTAAAGGCGTTTCCGGGCGACACGGACGAGCAGGCGGTCCACTCCGCCGATGACATGACCACGGCGCAGTTTATCGGGCTGGCCACCTGGCGTTGGGCAGAGGCTGATGTGGCGACGGGCAAGGTCCCGGTGTACCGCTACGGCTTCGACGAGCTCTCACCACCGGAGCGCCTGCATCCGACTGCAAAGGCCTTCCATTCCGCAGAGTTAGAGTACGTCTTCGGAACGCTGGATGTGCGGCAGGGAGCAAACTGGAAGCCGGAAGATCGGACCCTCAGCCAGCAGATGATGGATTACTGGACCAACTTCGCGAAGACTGGCGATCCTAACGGAGCGGGGTTGCCCAGGTGGCCGCGCTACGACGCTGATGGCGCCATCCTCCATCTGGACAAGAGCATCACCGCCGGACCCGATGCGAACCGTGCGAAGTATCAGTATCTTTCAGCTGCTGAATCAGCACGATCCTCTCGTTAACCCTCACTGTGAATTGCCTCCGTTGCTGAATATCGATTGAAACGAGATGGCCACCGAAGGGTAACGTGAAGTCGGCTTGTCATCAGTAAGGATTACCGAAGTCGAGCGCGTCGGTTGATACGGATCGTGAGCGTGCTGCCGCTTGCTGAACATTCCGCCGAAATGGTCTATTTACCGCGTGGTACTTTGACGGATTGACGACAGCACATCCGAAACCAAGTATTCTGGTGCGAATCCTAGTAGTATTTTCGAGAACGTCCTAGACCTTCGCCTGCCCATGCCGAACCGCAAGTTGAACCCATCTTCCATTGTCAATATCGAGGATCTTCGCCGAATGGCCGAGCGAAGAGTCCCCAGGTCGGTCTTCGACTATCTCGACGGTGGTGCGGATGCCGAGGTCACGCTGGCGGAAAACTGTCGCGCCTTTCGCGACACAACGTTTCGTCCCCGCGGCGGGGTTGCGGTTTATAACTGCAAGACGACCGTGAGCGTGCTCGGCCACGAAATCGCTTTCCCTGCCATCCTTGCTCCCGTCAGCTATATCCGTTTGATGCATGCAGACGGCGAGGCAGGCGTGGCCCGAGCGGCCGGCCAGGCAGGTACTATCTACACTTTGCCGACCATTTCCGGGCACAAGCTGGAGGATGTGAAGGCCGCCTCCACCGGTCCGCTCTGGTATCAGCTCTATCTGATCGGCGGTCGCCACGCAGCCGAAGGCGCCATTGACCGGGCACGTCGCGCTGGCTACTCCGCACTGGTATTAACGCTCGATACTCCCTTGGCAGGCAAGCGCGAACGCGACCCGCGTAACGGCATGAAGGAACTTCTGGCGCCCGCACTGCTGCCAAAGGCACGCTTCCTTCCTAACATCCTCGCGCATCCCCGTTGGCTTGCTTCCTTCCTGCTTGATGGCGGAGTTCCAAAACTAGGGAATGTTGTGGTTCCAGGAAAAGGTCCGATGGACCTGGTCGATGTGGGAGCCGCGCTTTCACACGCGGGAGCGAGCTGGGAGGACCTGCGATGGATACGTGAGATGTGGCCGGGCCACATTGTGGCCAAGGGACTCCTTACCGGCGATGACGCCCGGCGTGCTGTAGATGAAGGTGCTCAGGCTGTCGTTGTTTCGAACCACGGCGGACGGCAGCTAGACTGCGTCCCTGCTCCGCTCAATGCGCTGCCCGAGGTTGTGGAGGCGGTCGGTGGCCAAGTCGAAGTCCTGATGGACGGCGGGGTGCGCCGGGGCAGCGATATTGCTAAGGCGATTTGCCTCGGTGCTCGCGCTGTGTTGATCGGGCGGGCTTACGCCTATGGACTCGCCGCCGCGGGAGAGGCCGGTGTTGCTCGCGCAATCCAGATCCTGAAGGACGATCTCGATCTCACTCTCACCCTTTTGGGATGTCCGTCGATCGATCAGTTGGACGCAACGTATCTCGGCGCCGCACACCGCCGATAATTCAGACAACGATCCGCACCCGGGCGCAATCATTCAGGGCGACGTGCGGCAGAATCCGCAGCGGTGTTTGAATTCCCGCAGCAGATCAAGAGATTTGTCCCTGCAAGTCGGCCTGTGTCCGGTGATCCCGCCGGTCTTGTTTCTGGATTGGCGACTTCAGGGCAACGCACTCACCGACCTAGTAGATGAGGCACCCGGATTACATTGCCTAAAGCTCGCGGATCGCCGTCACCGGATCCACCCGCATCGCTCGCTGTGCCGGAAGATAGGACGCCAGCAAAGACATCGTCGCGAGCAGAATCAGCACGGCAAAGATCGTCACTGGGTCATTGGCGCCGACGCCGTACAGCAGACCGGCGATGACGCGGGTCAGCCCGAACGAAAGAGCCAGTCCCAGCGCCAGCCCTATTGCCGTCAACCGTATTCCCTGTAGCAGCACCAGCCTCATCACATCCGTTCGCGAAGCCCCCAAAGCCACGCGGATGCCGATCTCGTGCCTCCTGAGCTCGGTGCGGTATGCCATCACGCCATAAATGCCCGTGGCCGCCAGAACCATGGCGATTACCGCGAATATCCCTGCGAACGTGCTCTGCATGACGACGAAGGTACTCGCCATCGCGGTGTTCTCCCTCATCGTGCGCACGTCATAAACCGGGAGCCGACTGTCAACCTCCTGGATTGCGCGCTCGGCCGCCTGCAACAGATCCGCCGGATTGCCCATGGTCTTCATTTGTACGATGAGTTCGGGACCCGATTGCTGATAATAGCTGATATAGATCATGGGCCCGGGCCGCTCACTCATCATCAGGTGCTTCGAGTTCTTCACCACGCCAACTACCGTGAACAGGTTGCTCGATATGCTCAGCCTTTTCCCTATCGGATCCTGCCCCGGCCAGTACCGGTTCGCCGCTGTCTGGTCCACGATCAGTACGAGCGGCGCATTCTCATTGTCGTCCTGCGTAAAGCCGCGCCCTTCTAGAATGGGTATCCCCATGGTCTCGAAGTATCGCGGCGATACATCCGCTCTCCCTACTTCCAGCGATTCATGCGGCCGTGGCGCATATCCTTGCGGATACGCGTCCTCCGTCTTTCGCGTCAGCATTAGCGGTACCCAGTCGGTAAGCGAAGCCATGGTCACGCCAGGCAGTGACTCCACGCGCTGGAGAATTTTGTCGCGGATCAACCGCCTTTGGTCATTCGGATAGCCCGAGATGTGCAATCCCACGGAGGCGGTCAAAACATGATCTTGCTCAAATCCCGGATCGGCATGGGCAATGTTCCGGAGCGTGCGCAAAAACAGTCCGGAGCTAACCAGCAGAGCGAGCGAGAGCGCAACCTGCGCCACCACCAGGCCGCTAAGCAGCCGCCGATTGTGCTTGCTGCCAGATACGCTCGCCGATTCCTCCTTGAGCACCTCCGCCGCCGGTACCTGCGACGACCGCCAAGCCGGAAATGCCCCGCACAGCAGGCTCGCCAGAACTGCCAGCGCCACAATTGCGATCACAACGCCGGGATCGACCATGCCGTTTATCGCGATTGGGATCGCGTTCGGCGGAAGGAACAGTGCGAGTGTCTTCGCCGTCCACAGGGTCAAGAACAACGCCGCCGCTCCCGCGCAGATGGCAAGAATCACACCTTCGAGCACCATCTGCCTGACAACTCGCAAGCGGCCTGCACCCAGCGACTGCCGGATTGCGATTTCGCGCCGTCGCGACACAAACCGCACCAGTGTCAGCGTGGCCACATTGGCGCACGTCAGCAGCAACACGATCCCCGCAATGGACAGCAGAATTGGGAGCGTAGTCGCCATATATCCGTTCGCGCCGAACGGCGACCGCCACATAGGATCCAGAGTGATCGTGTTCGTGCCCAGGTGATCGTCAGGATAAGCCGCCACAATCCGCCGCATGATGGTCTCAAGATCCTGGTTTGCCTGCTCGCGGCTCACGCCCGGCCGCAGCCTTCCCACCACGTTCAGCCAATTCCCACTGCGCTCGGTCGTCCGCCAACCGCCCGTTCCCAGCGGATCGAGCGTGATCCACATATCGTGCCGCAGTCCCGGCGCCGCACCGACGAAACCCTTCGGCGCCACGCCGATCACCGTCACCGGGTGGTGAGCAATCTCCAGCGGCTTACCCACAATCCCGGGGTCACCCGCAAAATGCGTCTTCCAGAGCGAGTAGCTGAGAATGACATACGGAATGCTTCGCCCTGCAGCCTCTTCTTCCGGACGGAAAAAACGCCCGTAGAGGGGCTTCACGCCGAGCACATCAAAGTAATTCGCAGTCACGTTGGCAATATAGATCCGTTCCGGCCTGGCTCCGCCGGTCAACGCAATCCAATCGTGGTGATACCCGATGATTCCCTCGAAGCTGTGATTCTGGTCCCGCAGATCGCGGTAATCGAGATAGGAGAATGGCGGAGTCGGCGAGATATTCCACTGCCCGCGCATCACGCTTACCAGCGAGCTCATATCTCGCGCTCCCGGTATCGGGTGCAGCATCGTCCCGTTAATCCAGCTGAACACCGTGCCATTAGCGCAAATGGCCACTGCCAACATCACCGTAGCCGCGACCGTGTATGCCGGATTCTTGCGAAGTTGCCGCAAGGCAAAACGAAGATCCTGAAGCAGTCCTCTCACGCCTACCTCCCTCTAAGGGACTTTGCTCTTGGGCAACCTGAGTATTCCTCCCGGATATGCATAGGCACGCAGTGTGCCAAAACACGTATGACTGTAAGTCTATATCCACAATCGACATAGGCATGGGGCCATATCTCGACTCCACCAACACACTGTCCATTTGCGGACCGGATGTCCGCTTTCGAAGCTTCCTGGCAAGCCAAAGCAAAGCGCTCCTCGGCTCTGAGGTGATCGTTACCTGATAAAGCGAGCTTGCTGAACCGCACATCTGGACCGTTTTTCTAACGGCAAATCGGCCAGCGTTCGCCGATCTGCCTCCGCATGATCCTCAATTGAGTCCAACAGCCCAATGCGCTCATCGAACTATTCAGCTCGGTCTATGTCT
>CAVSOH010000018.1:0-1187368 GCA_963729555.1 uncultured Acidobacteriaceae bacterium
GGAGAAGTCATGGGCATCGCCGACAATTTCGGCGAGGCATTCGCCAAAGCGCAAATCGCCGCCGGCCAGAAACTCCCGATTAAGGGCACCGTTTTCATCAGTGTCACCGACCACGACAAACCTGCGATGGTCGAGGTGGCGCATCGCTTTGTAGACATGGGATTCAAACTGGTAGCTACTCACGGCACTGCCGACATCCTTGAAGAATCGGGTCTCGCGGTCGAACGGGTCTACAAGGTAAAAGAAGGACGTCCCAACGCAGTCGATCTGATCAAAGCCGATCGGATTCAGTTGATCGTCAATACGCCTCACGGCCCCGATCCTTACTTCGATGAGAAGGCGATCCGGCGCGCCGCCGTCACCGGACGCATCACGACCATCACTACTCTCTCGGCTGCGCGGGCTGCGGCTGAAGGTATCGCTGCCTTGCAGCGCGGGGAAGTGCGCGTGCAGGCGCTCCAGTCGTTACACGCGGAGCGGCTAGCTGCCAGAACGGTCTAACGGTCTAGAGGCTGACTCATTGCATGGTTGGCATCCTCACATTTCACGTCGTGCTTGTTCTGCTTGCTGTCGCCATCGCCACCAAAATCGTTCCACCAGATAGTGTCGGCACGACGCTCGGCTATTTGCATAATGCCGTCGGCATCACCACGCCTTCACCGGATAGAGTACGAATGGTGGTATCTGATCTGGATCGGGTCCGCCATAGTCATGGTTGACGGATGTCTCTTCCTGTTGGTGTTCATCGCTTCGACATCCATGACACGGTGATCGGCGAGGTGACATCCGATTCGCCGCGGCGGTAACCTATAAGCAGGTGACGTAAGCCTATAACTACGGGGAGTTGACAGTGCTATTATCCGGAATTTTTCCGCCGATCTCGACGCCGTTTTATCCTGACGGCGAAGTCTACTACAAGAAGATCGAATCGAACGTCGAGCGCTATTCGCGTACGCCGATTGCCGGCATCGTCGTCCAGGGATCAACAGGGAGAGGCCATTCTGCTCTCCGATCAAGAGCGTCGCGACGTGCTGAAAGTCGCGCTGGCAGCTGCCGCTCCCAATAAAGTGATGATCGCAGGCACCGGCATCGAGTCTGCACATGAGACTTTGCGGCTGACCGAATACGCGGCCGAACTCGGTTACGATGCGGCCATGGTGCGCACGCCTCACTACTACAGAAAGCAGATGCTGCCGGCAAACCTGCTCGCTTTCTATCGCACGGTAGCCGACCGTTCGGCGCTGCCGATCATCATCTACAACTTTCCGCAGGCGACCGGATACGATATCCCCGCGGAGATTGTGATCGAACTTGCAGGCCATCCCAACATTGTGGCCATCAAAGAATCGAGTGGCAATCTCGACAAGGTAAAAGCGCTAGTCGAAGGCACGCGGCCCGTCAAAAGACAGGCAACAGTGACCGACACGTTCGAAGCCGTGACGCCGCGCATGGTGAAGGCCGCCACCACCGAAAGTGAAAAGCAGAGCAGGGAACTGGTAAGCGTCGCGTCGCTTACAGGCAATGCGGAAGCAGTGGAGCGACGGGCGTCCCCGCCCGTCCCAGAAGTTGGTGTCGAAACCATCCTCCTCGGCAGTGACAGTGATCGGGAAATTGAAGACAAGAAGAAAAGAAGTCGGCTTCCAGGTCATGGTGGGAGCCGCGCATCAACTGGAATCCTCGCTCGCCCTAGGAGCAGTCGGCGCTATTCTAGCCTTCGCTTGTCCTGCACCCATGGCGTGTTACGAAATCTACGCTGCGCTCAAAGACGGCAACACCGCCCTCGCCCGGGAAAAACAGAAAGCTGCTGAACTGGCTGCCCAGCGCGTAGTAGGCGAACTGGGCGCTCCCGGCGTGAAGTATTCCATGGACCTCAACGGATACTATGGCGGCCCCGCGCGTTTGCCACTGCTGCCACTAACGGGAGAGCAAAAAGTTGAGATTGAGAAACTGATGGCGGCATCACGAGTTAGCCACCGAACATTATATTGCCCCTGCCAGATGCTCGTGTTATAACTCACAATCAAACGAAAGAGCGTTTGGTGCATTGCTGCCGTCCGTTGCGTGCCAATGTTGTCTGCGCGGCAGAGGAATCGAGCATAATCTGGAGCCAAAGAATCGTATGTCCAGGATTATTGCCGCCGCTTTCTTGGTGGCGCTTATGGTTTCGTCAGTCGTGGCAAAAGATACCCCCACTCAGGTACTGAATTGGCCGCAGGCCGGACCTACGGTCGTTCGCATCACGCTGGGCAAGTTTAAAGAAATTAGCACGATTGCTGGTCAGCACACATTCTGATCGACACCACCGCCGACAATCTTTGGACTAAGAAGATCCCCCACATCGGCTTCAATCTTTACCTTTTCGACAAGAATAAGGTCCGCATTGGTGACGGATGGATCACCGTGGACAACATAACTCCAGGACAAGCCGTCAAATTTCAGACTACGGTGCACGCTCTTGGTACGCCTGTGTCGGTCGAATTGACTGTTAATTCCGTTCCCGCCGAATTACAGCCGCTTGCTCCGCCAAAGAAAGTCTCTATAACCGTGAACTCTGTGCCCCAGGGCGCGGCGCTTTCGGTGGACGGTACGGAAGCGGGCACCACGCCAAAGTCGGTGCAATTGGCGGTCGGCAAACACAGCCTCGGGTTCTCCAAAGAAGGGTTCAACACCGGAAAGTTTCCACTACGAGATTGGCCCTGACGACGCTTCCGGCGGCAGTGTCAGTTATGAACTTGGCAGCGCCGCACACGATACTATCGAAATGCGCGACGGCTCAGTTCTCTCGGGAGATCTAGTATCGGTTAACGGGATGCAGGTTGTAGTGCGCGTCGGGGGAACTCCTCAAACTCTAGACAGAAACCAAATCAAGCGCATCCTTTTAACTGAGCGCGATCCGGTAAATTGAAAGCTCAGAATAGTCACCCTAACCCGAACTTACTCGATCATTGCCGTCCCGCTTATTCCTATGTGACAATCCCTCCCATGCGCAACGTCATCGTATCGTTGGTTGTCCTGGCCTCTTTGTGTTCTGTTGCCTTCGCCACTGCTGAGAAAGACACATCCAAGGATCAGAACGCGGTGGGCATTGTCATGTTCTGGCCCGGAGCGGATAACGCGATCATTAAACTGACGTTCTCACGTTTTCGGAATCTGGCGTCTAACAATGGCAAGATGACGTTGCAGTCGGATGTGATCGTTCAGAATCTCTCGTCGCAGCCGATTCCGAAAGCGTCGTTTACTGTGTTACTGCTTGACAAGAATCGCGCTGAGGTTGGTAGCGGAACTCTCGTCGCAAATAACGTACGGCCCGGAGTGCTGGCGCAGGTCCAGTTTCAGTGCGAATCAGTCGGAGCGCCGGCGATGCTCTCTCTATCCGCACGGAACGATGGGGGCGCACCTGTGGCCGTCAAGACTATTCCCATGACCGTGCTGTCGGTGCCTTCGGGCGCTACCCTTAAAGTGGATGGGAAGGATGAAGGTCTAACTCCGGCAAACATCAATGTAAGCGCGGGAACCCACCAGTTAACGCTGATGAAGGAAGGTTTTGCCGCCGCCACCGCACCCTTGGAAGTGGCGCCGGACGAGGCTCCCGGCGGTAGTATGACAATCACGCTTGGTGGATTGACCGAAGACACGGTAGAGTTGCGCGACGGCACAATTCTCACCGGAGCCGTGATGTCGATGACGCTGGAGAAGATTGTGATCGACAGTGGTGGTAAACAGCAGACCTTGCGATCGCAATTAAGTCCGCAAGATGTTTTTAGTCGAGCGAACCGTCACGAATACGGTAGATTAGCGGGCAGAAAAAGTAAGCAGGGGCGCCGTCCCCGTACTCCCTAACTGGCAATTCGCCAACCTGAACAGGCAAATTTGATTCAGACCGCCTTGTGATCGGTGTTCTCATTTCCCTATACTAGAACGAACGTTCGAACGTATGGGAACTTTACCGGCAATCCGAGCCCCTCGCCGCCAGCGGACAGTGTCCGCAACGTCGCGCCGCGCTCCTGCCACCCGCTTCGATCGCCGTCTTGGGCACATTCTGGATCACGCGACAGAAGTATTCTGCGAAAAGGGATACGAAGGCGCTTCCATGCGCGATCTTTCTCGCGCCACTGGTATGTCGCTCGCCGGCCTTTACCACTATTGCGAGTCCAAAGAGCGCCTGCTCTTTCTGGTGCAGAAGCACACTTTCACCACAATTCTCGACAAGCTGAAGCTGCGTCTCGCAGGCGTGACCGATCCCGAGCAGCGCATCCGGATCTTTATCCTGAATCATCTCGAATATTTTGTGAGTAATCAGCAAGGGTTGAAAGTGCTCTCTCATGAAGACGAAGTCGCTGAAGAACGGCCTTGAATTCTGAGATCGCCGAGCATCAAGCGCGAGTACTATCGCATCTGTCTTGAGAGTCATGGAGGATATCCGAGGCGCGAGCGTCGCCTCGATTTCAACGCACGCACGGCCGTGATGAGCCTGTTCGGCATGATCAACTGGATTTACACCTGGTATAACCCGCGCCTGGACGGCAATGCCGAGACCCTCGCGCAACGAGATGGGCGACATCGTTCTCAATGGAATTGGAACGGGGAATCGGGAACTGGAATTGACCGCGGGAACAAGCCGCGCAAGAAGAAATAAAACGCGAAATAATTTAAGGAGAACATCTATGGCGACAATAATACCCCGACACAGCCGGCCACTGGCGAAACCACCAAGCAACTCATCAACTACCGCACCGATGCTGGCGTAGCTGTGATTGAGATGAACGATCCCCCGGCGAATACTTACACCTACGAAATGAACCGGCAGCTCGACGAGGCCATTCTTAAGGCCCGCATGGATAACGATGTCCACGTCATTGTGCTCACTGGCGTCGGCGACAAGTTTTTCTCCGCCGGAGCAAATATCAAGATGCTGGCATCGGTCGATCCCACATTTAAGTATTACTTCTGCCTGCATGCCAACGAAACGCTGTTGCGTCTCGAACACACGCCGAAACTCGTGATCGCAGCCATTAACGGCCACTGCGTCGGTGGAGGCCTTGAGATCGCCATGGCTGCCGACCTGAGAATCGCGCGCAAAGATGCCGGCAAAATCGGCCTGCCTGAAGTCAACCTTGGCGTGCTGCCCGGCACCGGCGGAACGCAACGCCTGTCGCGGATGGTAGGCAAGAGCAAGGCTATTGAACTGATGATCACCGGCAACACGTTCTCATTCGAAGAGGCGCAGGAGTTCGGCATTGTGAACGACATCTTCGAGCGCGATGGCTTCATGGAGAACATCATGGAATACGCGCGCCAGTTCACTCCGCCAAACAAAGCCGCCAAGGCTGTGGGACGAATCAAACGGGCGGTCCAGACGGGATGGGAAATTCCGATGGAGTCGGCATTGGCGGTCGAGCGCGAAAATCAGCAGATTCTGTTCCAGAGCGACGATGCCAAAGAAGGCTTGGCTGCGTACGTCGAGAAACGTCCAGCCGTATTTAAAGCAAAGTGAAAGAGCGGCATTTAGCACTTGGCCTTTAGCCGTTAGCCAGGTCATGGCGCGTTGGTGAATGCGAAGTAGCTAAATGCTAATTGCTAAGTGCTAACGGCTGTGTAGCGGCGCAACCGCAGAAATAGGAACGAAACTCATGCCAGGCAAAGTAGCAAAGATCGGAAGCTTCAGCGAATGGGTCGGGATATTCAACGAATGGCGCAAGGAAGTCGGCGTCGACAAAGACGACGTTGAGGCTTTCCACTTCGATACCCTCTACGGCGCAATCGAGACCGAAGAGATTCAGTTCGGTTACTACAAAGGCCGCAACAAGTGGGAGAACCTGCGCCAGATCCCTACGCAGGCGATGCGTGACGCGCTGATGAATATGATCATCTATCAGGGCGACACGGAATTTGCCAGCGTCGAGCAGCAGCGCAATCTATTTGCGACCGCTCCCACCGAATGGGACCGTCGCGCCATCACCCGCGTCATGATCGAAGAGATGCGCCACGGATGGCAGATGTGCGCGCTGCTTATCGACTTCTTCGGCTCCTCCGGCAAAGTGGAAGCGCAAAAGATGCTGGAGCGCCGGGCATTCGAGAACAAGCGTCTGCTGGGCACTTTCAACGTGGATGTCGATAACTGGCTGGATTTCTTCACCTACACCGATTTTGTGGATCGTGACGGTAAGTTTCAACTCCAGATGCTGAAATATTCATCGTTCGCACCACTCGGGCGCTCGACCTCCTATATGCTGCGCGAGGAAGCGTTCCACATGGGGACAGGTCACGACGGTCTGCGACGCGTCGTTGAAGCAGGCGTAATCCCACGCTGGCTACTGCAGAAATATTTGAATAAGTGGATATCAAGCTCTTTCGATCTATTCGGCACCGACCATTCCTCTTCGGCGCATTGGGCCTACGTTTGGGGCATCAAGGGACGATACGACGAACTCAAGAACGATACCGTTGCAGATCTCGACGACCTCAACGACTACAACCGCCATCTCTATCGCGAAGAGGTCGCCGGATTGGTCGAGCGCCTGAACACTTTTCTGAAGCCGGGGGAAAAGAAGTTCTACACGCCCGACATCCACTTCAACCGCAATATCGGGAAATGGAAAGAACAAAAGTTTCATTGCGAAACCGGCGAACCGTTGGACGATCGTGCCTACGAGCAGCACTGTGAAGAGAATCTGCCGAGCGCGAAGGATAAAGAGCTGCTGCTCGACATCATCCGCAACGAAAAGAAGTGGATTAAAGAAAAAGAAGGAGCGAGGGATCCACTGTCGACGATTGGTGAACCGCGGAAGTCGGCGATTAATCTGTAGGGTTCCGCAAAGGTCGGCAGAGACATTGTTGATAATGAATGGTGACCACCCCCACAACTCGGCTCAAAGTCGTAACCGATCCGCCGGTCGCCCGCATAACGCTGAACAACCCACCACTCAACGTCATCGATCTTCCGATGGCGCTGGAGTTGCATCACGTGCTCGGAGAGATCGAATCCCGCACTGACATTTCGACAATTGTCTTTCAGGGCAGCGCTCGCGCTTTTTCTGCTGGGGTGGACATCAAGGCTCATCTTCCCGAGCAGATTCACGAGATGCTTGCTGCTTTTCATGCGGTGATTCGCGCCATTGTGGCTTCGCGCACCGTCGCCATAGCTGCCGTCCGTGGAGTTTGCCTGGGCGGAGGCGCGGAACTTGCCGCTGTCTGTGACATGGTTTACACCGCGCGAAACGCGACGCTGGGGATTCCCTGAAATCAAGTTGGCGTCCTATCCCCCGGTCGCCGCTGTCGCGTTGGCTGCGATCATTGGTCAGAAGCGCGCGGCTGAACTGATCCTTACCGGACGGCAGTTCTCGGGAATCAAGCCGCGGCCATCGGACTAGCGAACCGGTCGGTGGCGACCGAGAAGCTCGATTCGGTTGTGAACCGGACGCTTGACGAACTCCGTCAACTGAGCCCGGCAGCGCTTCTTCACGCCAAGAAGGCACTTTATACCTGGGATGCGATTCACTTTGACAAAGGGCTGGCCCGAGCCGAGAAGATTTATCTCGAAGAACTTATCTCGACCGCGGACGCACGCGAGGGTATTATTGCTTTCCTTGAAAAACGACCACCGATATGGACAGGCAAATAGAAAGCACGAACCTTAAGTCTGGATCGAGGGCTGCGCGCCGTTCTCGCCACCTGATGTGCCGCACGCCATTGTGGGGCGTGGCGGGCTTCATTGGATGCGCCTACTTCGCGTGGATTTCTTTTAGCCACATCACGCGGAACGAGTACGACTGGCCCCACGATCTGTGGACGGTCGCGACTTATGTGGTGTGGATTCTTCTACTCGGCGTCTTGGCGTTCGATACGCGCTGTTTTCGCGAGCGCATATTTTTCGGGTTGCTGGTCGTGAATTTTGTGGTGGGTTGTGGATTGACGCTTTGGCACAACGTTCCCCCTGCCGATGTGCGTGCCGCCCGAATAGGAACGGGCGCTCTATGGGCGGTAGCGGCGCTGGTCAGTCTGACTACGCTACGAAGCGCGCGTGACGTCCGCGGAAAGGGCGTTTGATTTCTGCTGCACGGGTCAACTTCATTTATGGACTTCGAAATTTCTCCCGGTCAGGTAAAGTCGCTGCAAAAGAGCGGTGATACATTCACGCTCCTCGATGTTCGCGAGCCTTGGGAATACGAGGCGTCACACCTGGAACAAAGCACGCACATTCCGATGGGCGATATTCCATCGCGCGCTCACCAGGAACTCGATCCTGACAATCACATCGTCGTCATGTGCCATCACGGTGTGCGCTCGTTGAGCGTTACCAACTGGTTGCGTCAGCAAGGATATGAGAAAGTTCAATCCATGCGCGGCGGAATCGACGGATGGGCGCGGACGGTCGATCCGAAAGTGCCGTTGTACTGAGGCGGCTGTTAGCCTTTAGCCATTGGCTTTTAGCTAAACCCCGTACTTTGCGGCCACGCCACACAGCCGAAGTGGCAACTGATGATCATCACCGACTGCCACATTCACATTCAGCCGATCGAGATGTTTAAGCCGGAGGCGCTGGCCTTGATCAAAGGCAAGCGCGCCAATTTTGAGGAGATCGCTGAATTCAGCCGCTCACCCAAAGCCTTCCTCAAATATCTGGACCGCAACGGCGTTGACCGCGCCGCGCTGATTAATTACGTCGCCCCCGAAGTGATCGGATTGACGCCAGCCGTCAATCAGTTCGTTGCCGATTACACGAAACACGATCCCAAGCGCCTGATCTCGTGCGGCAGCCTGCATCCGCGGCACACCACCAACATCATGGCGGATGTCGAGCACATCCTGCGACTCGGGCTGCGCATGATCAAGATTCACCCCCGCCCCATCAACTATTGTTTCCGAACGATTATCTGAACGGAGTCAAAGAACTCGAAATTATCTACCGAGCCGCCGAGGCCAATGGAATCCCTGTGATGTTCCACACCGGCACTTCAGTCTTTCCGGGCGCGCGGAATAAGTATGGCGATCCGATTTATATTGATGACGTTGCCGTCGATTTCCCCAAGCTCAAAATCCTGCTGGCGCATGGCGGCCGCCCGCTGTGGATGGATACGGCTTTCTTTCTTCTGCGACGCCACCCCAATGTCTATCTGGACATCAGCGGGATTCCGCCCAAAGCTCTGTTGAAGTATTTCCCTCGGCTGGATGAGATCGCCCACAAGACACTTTTCGGCACCGACTGGCCGAGCCCCGGCGTCGAGGACGTTAAGCGGAATCTCGATGAATTCAAAGCTCTGCCGATCAGCTCGCCCATGCAGGAACAGATCCTGAGCAAGACGGCGCTGTCACTCTGGCCGGAGTGACCGGTCTGACATCTCGAGGACTTACTTCTGGTCCTGCCACAGGCCGATGGTGTTGCCCTCGGGGTCGGCGAACCAGGCGAAGATTCCTCCGGGAATCGCCACCGGAGGTACCAGCATTTTTCCGCCAAGAGAAGCAGCCTTGTCCAAGTGCGCTTTCACGTCGTCTACCTTGACGTAAAACATCGTGTAATTGTGCGGGTCGTGACCTAACGCTGTGATATGCCCGCCCACATCCTCGCCGGTTCTGATCATGGTAGCGGGACCATGCTCCTCCATCTTCCAATCGAAGAGTTGACTGAAGAATTCCTTCGTCTTGGCCTGGTCGCGGCAGCCAATTTCAAAATGACAGATCGGATTTGGCATGGTAACCCCTCTTTCTCTCGATTGAACCCGGACTCCTATTTACCAGCAGCCTTGCCCGCTGCTTTCGTACCGGTGAGCTCATCGGCGAGACCATCAGCGCCATAAATTTTGCGCAACGCTTCAATGATGCCGCGCGAATCCACATGAACGGCGCGCGCTTGCCGATCGTCATAATAGAAATCCAAAACCAGCGACTGGATATTGCCGTCAAAAATAATGCCGACCACTTCGCCTGCTTTATTTACAGTCGGACTTCCCGAGTTGCCGCCGATGATGTCCGCCGTGGAAACGTAATTCAAGGGCGTCTCAAGATTGAGTTTCGATTTCATCTTCAGCCAGCTGCCGGCAAGTTCGTAGGGAGGCTTGTCGCCATGTTCTTCCGCGTGCTTGAAGGCGCCGGCAAAGGTCGTGAATGGCGGTATTGTTTTTCCATTCTCCTCGTACCCCTTTATTGTTCCGTAACTGAGGCGGAGTGTGAAGGTCGCATCCGGAGGCTGCTTTTGTAAAGCCAGTCTGTGCGAACCGCGCGCGCGCGATGGTCGCGCCGTCGCGTCTCACCACCGCGTCGCCTCGTCATCGGAGCGTTTGCGGACCGCCCGCGCTTCAGGATCGATGTTGCGCATGAGAACAATCAGCGGATCGGTGCTGGCATCGACTGTGGCCTTGCCACCCTCGTACAGTTGCTTGCGGACGGCGACATCGGTCCAATTTTGTTCCGGCGATCAGCGCCTTGGCCGCATCTTCGGGAGACTTGCTGCCCAGCGCGGCTTTCACTGCGGGGTTGTCCGGCCCTAGAGCATCTCTCGATTTCACCGAGCGAGAATGAGAAATTCTGCCGTCTCCAGATTCTTGTAGATGGGAGCTGTGCTAAACAGTTCCTGTTCCAGCGAGGGCAGGCCTGAATCGCGATACTCGCGCAGCCGGTCGCCATTGGGTTTCGATTTCTCCTCTGCCGCGCGCACCAGAGTCCGGGCATCGAACTTCCAAATCCGAACTGAATCCGCGCATACGCTCGACGTAGGTCCACTCGGCATAAATTTCGCGGTTGACCTTCATGGCGTTGGAAATCTCCTGCCAGGGGTTCGGCTCGCCCGGGTGTTTATCCATGTACGCTTTTTCGCGCTCGCGCTCGGAGGTGTTCATCTTCGCCAACACGGACATATCCTGAAGGCCCTCGTCTTCGCCTTTAATCGCCTTCTGGGAGTTCTGGAGGCCAAAATATCTTCTTGCGCAATGCGCGCGTTCTCCGGCGACTCGGTGCTGAATTTCTGGAGCATTTCGATCCGCTGCTTGGCAATGGGAAGAATGAACGGATAAGCGACCTCTTTCAGATACTGGAGTTGCGCCACCGTTTTCAAACGATCTGTGCCGCCGGGATGCCCGGAAACGAAAATCAGATCGCCATCCTTGACGCCCGTCTTTGACCATTGCAGATAATTGTCGAGATGGACCGGCTTGTCATTCTCATAAATACGGAAGAACGTGATATCCAGGTCATACCGCGGAAAGGTGAAGTTGTCGGGATCGCCGCCGAAACGCGGCATCAAACTCCGGCGAAAACACCAGCCGTACGTCGGTGTACTTTTTATACCTGTATAGGTTGTAGACTTCGCCGAATAGAGGGTGATGACGTCGCAGCGTGGCCGGAAACTGCACAATCTCTTTCTATCGCGCTCATGGCGGAACGCTGTGCCTGGCCGGCGTCAGCGGTCGACATGGAGGCGGGAGCGGCAGCCTTCACCTTGGCCGAACGTTTTCAATGCCAATCAGCACGTTCAGTTCAAGATGGGACACTTTGCTTCATCGGCTTGGATATTGGCATAAAAGCCGGTCTTCATGTAATCGTGGCCGAGGTGGCGAGTTTTGCGATGCAGTCGGCGCCCACGTGATGATTGGTAAATGCCATCCATCGGCGGAGACGAAAGAACCCGATCCTCCGTTATTGAAGCGCACCGACGAAAGCTGAAGGTGGTCCAGCCATTCCTGCGTGGGTAGAAACCCGTATTGCTTCTCAACCCGTTCTTTCGGAAAAGCGTTATATAACCACATGCCCTCGTCAGCGAACGCGAAAGGGGTTGTGAGAGAAGCAGCAAGCATCAGGATTAAGCCGAAAATCAGCAGTCTTGTCTTCACGAAATCTCCGAACAGCTCTGGGATATTGCCTAAAATCACGCTTCGTCTAAAGAGAAGCAGAGCAAACCACATATTCTACGATGCCTACACTCGGTAGGCCAAGCCGAGTACTTGGAAACTACCGGAGCGTTGGCGTATAAAAGAGTGTTGCGATCCCGCACCGCCAACGAGGAAACATGTCCAGACGCTACCAGCCTGAATTACCCTAAAGGATTGGAAGGGGTTGTCGCTACCACGTCCGGAATCTGCTACATCGACGGGGACCAGGGAGTGCTGCATATCGGGAACTGATATCCACGATCTGGCCTATTTGCTCAACCTTCGAGGAAGTCTGCTATTTGCTTTGGTTCGGGCGTTTGCCGAAAGCCGACGAACTCAAGGGTTTGCGTCAGCGCATGGCGGACGCGCGCAAGATGGATTCGGACATCAATGTTTTATTGCAGTCTGCGCCGAAGCACGCTTTGCCGATGGATGTTCTCCGTACGGCAGTGTCAGCGCTTTCCTTTTACGACCCGGAGTACGACCGCAACGATCATGATGCCAACGTCAACAAGGCGATTCGCCTGACCTCCCAGATCGCCATGATCGTGGCGAACTACAGATCGCATCCGAAAAGGGAAGCCGGTGGTCGAACCCAACCGGTCGCTATCGCACGCGGCGAATTTCCTGCTGATGCTGAATGAACACAGGCGCCTTCGCAGACTGCGGAACGCGCTCTGGACATCGCTTATCTGATTCTGCACGCCGATCATGGACTGAACGCCTCGACTTTCGCGGCCCGGGTCACTGCCGCAACGCTTTCCGATATGCATTCCGCGGTTACGTCCGCCGTCGGGACACTGAAAGGTCCGCTGCACGGTGGGGCCAACGAGGCCGTATTCAAAATTCTCGAAGAAATTAACGCCGAAGGCGCAAGACGCGGTTGAGTTCGTCAAGGCAATGCTGGCGCAGAAGAAGAAAATCCCCGGCTTTGGGCACCGCGTCTACCACACAGAAGATCCCCGCGCTACGCACCTGCGGCAGATGTCTCGTGAACTGGGCCAGTCGAGCGGCGATTCCAAGTGGTTCGAATATTCGGAGAAGATCGAAAAATTCATCACGCCGGAAAAGAAGCTCAACGCCAATGTCGACTTCTATTCGGCTTCCACCTATCACACGCTGGGGATCGAGGTGGACTTGTTCACACCCATCTTCGCCGTCTCCCGGGTTGGCGGTCGGACCGCCCACGTCATCGAACAACTCGACGATAACCGGTTGATTCGTCCAAGAGCGACTACATTGGTCCGGAATATCCACAAAGATACGTTGCGTTGGAAAAACGCTAAGGCCCGCGTGAATTTTCCGTAGAGACGCGGCTTGCACATCTAGCTCCCAACAATTCCCACGGATAAACTGACCCACCGTCAGTACAATAGAAGCAGCATGATGCGACGGGTCTATCTCGACAATAACGCCACGACTCCGGTGCTCTCCGAGGTCATGGAGGCCATGCGTCCAAATATTTGGCGAGCACTTCGGCAACGCGTCTTCCATCGACCATCATGGACAGGAGACTCGGTTCGCCGTCGAACGTGCGCGGGAATCAGTGGCTGCGTTACTCGGCTCCCGTGCCTCCGAAGTCGTGTTCACGAGTGGCGGAACGGAAGCCGACAATCTGGCCCTATTTGGAATGGTAAGTTCGGGCGATCACCTCATCACCTCGACCATCGAGCATCACGCAGTGCTCAACGCTTGCAGGCACCTCGAAAAACAGGGATGTGATGTCACGTACATTCCGGTGGATGGGCGCGGCCTGGTAGATCCAGCGGACGTTAAGCGCGCAATAAGGCCGAATACGAAGCTGATTAGCATTATGTCGGCGAATAATGAAACTGGCGTCGTCCAGCCCGTGGCTGAGATTGGGAAAATTGCGGCCGAAGCCGACATTTACTTCCACACCGACGCGGTGCAAGCGGCCGGCAAGATCCGGTCAGACGTCAACGAAATCGGATGCGACTTGCTGAGCATCTCGGCCACAAGCTTCACGGACCGCAGGGTGTGGCGCGCTCTACATCAGGAAGGGAACTCAGCTCGAGCCTATGCTCTATGGAGGCGGTCATGGCGGTTCGCGGCGCGCTCGAACAGAGAACGTTCCGGGAGTTGTAGGGTCGGGGAAGGCAGCCGACTTGGCCCTCCCTGGCTTCGGACGGTGCGCGATCGGAAAATGGCCGCGGTGCGTGACCACTGGAAAGGGAACTGCTCAAGATCGAAGGCACCAATTTGAATGGCGACAGCGCTCCCCGTGTGCCAAATACGACCAACATTTGTTTCGACGGCGTCGACGGCGAGGCCTTAATCATTGCCTTGGATTTGAAGGGATTGGCGGTTTCGACCGGCGCCGCGTGTTCTTCCAGGCTCGATAGAACCATCGCACGTGCTAATCGCAATGGGACTGAGTCGCGATCGCGCAAAGTCCACATTCGCTTCAGCCTGGGCAAGCAAAATACGCCCGAGGATGTCGAATTCGCTTTGAAATTAATCCCGGAGACGGTCGCGCGGTTAAGGGAATTGTCCCCGCTCTGGAATAGAACCGCAGTTAGCAGTTAGCACTTAGCGTTTAGCCGAACGGGAGTCGTGGTGGGCTAAATGCTAATTGCCAAGTGCTAAGTGCCGAAACCATCGCCGTAGCCATGTCGGGAGGGGTCGACTCCTCTGCCGTCGCGGCCATGCTGCGCGCCGAAGGGCGCAATGTCGTCGGCTGACTATGCAACTCTGGAACCAGCGCCGCCTGGCCGGACACGTAGGCATGCCCGAATCCGTTCAGGGACGTTGCTGCTCGATTGACGACGTTTACGATGCACGCCGCGTCGCTGAGACACTGGGCATCCCTTACTACGTGGTCAATCATGAGGAGCGTTTTGAACGCGATGTGGTCCGCCCATTCGTCGAGGAGTATCTCGCTGGCGCATCCATCCCTTGTAGTCTCTGCAACAACCACTTGAAGTTTGACCAGCTTCTAATTGTGGCCAGGCAGATTGGAGCCGACCAGGTCGCTACCGGGCACTATGCTCAAGTCGTGTTCGATGACCAGATCGGGCGCTGGCTGCTGAAGCGTCCGGCCGACAGGTCCAAAGACCAGACCTACTTCCTCTTCGGTCTAACGCAGGAGCAGTTCAGCCGCACGCTATTCCCGCTCGGCGGGATGACGCAGCCCGGAAGTCCGCGAACTCGCCCGCAAGCACAGTTTGGCGATCGCAGAAAAGCCCGACTCGCAGGAAATTTGCTTCGTCCCGGTGGCGATTACAAGCGCCTCATCGAGGCCTATGTCGCCGACAGGGAAAAGTAATGGCGCCAAGCAGCGGAAGCACGAGATCTGCCCACGAGATGAGCCTGGCGAGAGGTCACAACCGACGGCAAGGCTGCTCGGCGACGCACGGGGGAGTGCACAACTTCACGGTCGGCCAGCGCAAGGGATTGGGTGTCGCCTCCAGTTCGCCGCTCTATGTAATTCAGATCAAGAACGACACGCGGCAAGTCGTGGTTGGGAAGGATGAGGAGTTGTATTCGCGCACGCTCCGGCGCACCGTGTGAATCTGATCACGACGGCTAGAACTGTCCGAGCCGATGCGGGTGACGGTAAAAATACGTCACAAGCATCTACCCGCGCCTGCCGTGATCGAATCGGCTGGGCCGAATGAAGTCCTGGTCGACTTCTTGACGAGCCACAGCGCGCCCTAACTCCTGGCCAAGCCGCGGTCTTCTATGACGGCGATGTGGTTGTCGGCGGCGGTTGGATCGAAGATCGAAGATCGAAAACCGCAGTGAATCCGCAGCCTAGCTCTTCGACCTCCTGAACCCGTTCAGAGGATCCAGCCCAAGACACGGTTACGCAATCGGTTACCGCGAATTACTTCCGCACCGATTCATAGCACCTTCGTGGACTAGACCCGAGAATCGACCAGCGTTACTGTTAGCTCACGACGGAACCTTCGTAGTCACTCCCCTGTACAAGGAACCGGCGTGGGGAGCGATTTATGAAAATTTGGCATCTGGCTTATGCGGCGTTAGGCATTGCGGTGGCGCGCTGGGTTTTTAAGCGCGAATCGATGCAGGTAACTGATCCGATCAACCGCCTTCGTACCTCTGGCCTGCTCTAAGTAGCAACTGGTAAAGGGCGCGGACCCGCCCGATGCGCGTCGCTTCGATATGTGCGACCCGCGCCCCTTTCCCGCTGAACTAAAGTACTAGCACTCCCGTGTACCTCCCGTAACCCTCTTTTACCTTCCATTTCACCTAGACTTTCTATGTGGACCCGCTGAGCGCCTACCCGCTCTTCAGCCACCGAAATCATGCAACCCAGATTCCCCATTTCGTCCCTGATTACGCTCTCGGGCGTGCTCCTTGCCGCGCTTTATGTGCTGGCGCCGTTGTCGGCGTCGGCACAATCCGACCAGGAAAAAACCCCCTCGCTCGGCGACTTCGCCCGCAACCTGCGCAAGAACAAGGCACCACAACAGCCGCAGCAGGGCGTAAGTCACACCGTCATTGACAATGACAATTTAGCCCAGGTAATGGAAGACGCGAAGAAAGCGAAGCCCGTCAAGGAAGATAAGACGGTCTTTTCCATCGACAGCGCCAGCAATACCGTCAAGGTGTCTTCCCCAGACGTGACCTGTAGCCTATCTTTTAACGCCCGAGCCGCTTCGCTGCTCATCAAGCCGGTGTTGATCGAAGACCTGCCCTTGAACGAGTTGGTCAAACTAGACGGGCCAGGCTCTTTTCAGGATGACGGCCTGCAACTGGAAGTGTTTAACGGAACCGACTGGGACGTTCGCGAAATCACGGTTGGCCTGACGCTGGAACGGAAGCCCGCAGCAAACGCCTCATTAAATGCGAATAGCGGTGCGCGCATGATCCCGGCCGCAAGTGGTGGTACGACAACGACCGTCGAGCGTCATTCCGACGTCACTTTGCTCTACCACCTCAAGACGACGGCCAAGCCCTTCAGCACGACCGCGTTTCACGAAAATATCGGAATCACTCCCGGACCCGATGAAGACTGGCGATGGTCGATCGTGGAAGCAAAGGGTATACGGCCTTCTCAAGCCAAATAATCCCAGTGCCAAACCTTCACCGTCCGGCAGGGATCGCTCGCGTTGTCGCGAAATCGATTGTCGGCAGAAAGCGCGGCTTTCGGCGTGCTTTCGTCAACTGCTCGAAAGAGTAAGCAATCTTGAGCAGGGTCGGCTCGCTCCAGGCGCGTCCAAAGAAAGAGATACCGACCGGTAGTCCCCAAAGATTTCCGGCCGTCACGTTAATGTTCGGATAGCCGGCGACCGCTGCGGCGCTTGAACTGCCCCCGCTAAAGTGATCGCCGTTGATTAGGTCGGTGACCCAGGCAGGACCTCCGGTGGGCGCGACAAGGGCGTCGAGCTTGATTTGCCCATGACCACATCGATGCCTTCGGCGCGGGCGAGTTGGTGATTCTTCGCAAGGCATCCAGATATTCTTTGGAGGTGAGCGGACCTTTTCCTCCGCTTTGAGAAAAATGTCTTGTCCGAAGTAGGGCATTTCCTGCTGGCCGATTCGCTCGTTGAACTCGATCACGTCTTTCAGAGTCTTAATCGGATCCCCCGCGGCCAGAGCGAGATAAGCGGCCAGGTCGGCCTTGAGTTCGTAATAGAAGACGGTCAATCTCGCTGTCGTCGAACTTGCCGATGGTAGCGATGTCCGAGGGATCGACAAGCTCCGCACCCGCGTGTCTTCATCTCGCCATGAGCGATGTCCATCAGCTCGTCAACAGCATCGCTGAATCCGGCATATTTTCTCACCACGCCGATGCGCGCACCTTTCAGCCCTTAGGATCGAGAATTCGTGTAGTCCGAATATGACTTGCCCTGGCTGCGCGGTTGCCGAATCTTCGGATCGGCGCCGGCCATCGCGCTCAGCAGAATCGCGGCGTCGCGCACCGTACGGCACATGGGCCCGGCGCTGTCCTGAGTATGGGAAATCGGAATGATGCCGCTGCGGCTGACCAGCCCCACCGTAGGCTTGATCCCGGCCAACCCCGTTTGCCGAAGACGGGGCACACAATCGAGCCGTCGGTCTCCGTGCCCACCCCGGCCGCGCAAAGATTCGCGGAAACTGCCGGCTCCTGTCCCGGAGCTCGATCCGCAGGGGTTGCGGTCGAGCGCATAGGGATTCCGAGTCAGGCCGCCGCGCCCGCTCCAGCCGCTGGTGGAATGGCTTGAGCGGATGTTGGCCCATTCGCTGAGATTCGTTTTACCCAGAATCACGGCCCCGGCGTCGCGCAATTGCTGCGCGACAAAAGCGTCATTCGCCGGCTGCGAGCCCAGCAGCGCCAGCGATCCCGCCGTGGTCATCATTTTGTCCGCCGTATCGATGTTGTCTTTGATGAGGACCGGAATGCCGTGAAGTGGCCCGCGCGGGCCCTTGGCTTGCGCTCTCTGTCGAGCGCCTCGGCGATGCGAGAGCGTCCGGGATTGAGTTCGAGGATGCGTTAACGGCTGGGCCCCGCTTATCAATATCGTGAATGCGGCCAGCGTATTTCTCCGGCCAGCGAGCGGGCGGTAAACTTGCCGGACTCCATGCCCTCCTGAAGACTGTCAGATGGTGATCTCGTCGAGCTCGAAACTCTTGATTTCCGCAGGCTACGAGATGTGCTTCACTTCCGGAGCATGAGGACGTCGACAACCCGAGCTGAACCAAGGGCGGGAGAGAGCAAACCGGGCCGAGACCGGCTGTGACCCCAAGTGCAGTCTGAAGGAAGTTGCGACGCGAGTTCGGCCTTGAGGCGGAAGGGAATGTGGTCGGCATGAAGACTCCTGCGCGTGAGCCGACGAGCATACTAATTCATCGAGAGAAGTTGCGAGCAGGAATGTTACTGAAGAGTACGCTGCGAAAGCGCAAAACATACTAAGCAAACCGACTCGTAGTCGAGCGTTGCTTGGGCAGAGCGGAATGGTAAGTCTAACGATCGTTCAAGCACGAAGCCCGAGCGGGAGTAGTTCAGCGGTAGAACGCCAGCTTCCCAAGCTGGATGTCGCCGGTTCGATCCCGGTCTCCCGCTCCAATAATCCAGTGAATTCATGGCGTGGTACTGTTAAGCACTGCAATAATCACTCTAGGAGATTCCAATGTCAAAGCAGCATTCTGTCACCAAGCGTAACCGTCGCCCGAAGTCGCACAAGCGGGCAGATCCCGCGCAGCGGACCATGGCGGCCATCCGGCAGCTGGAAGCAGCGGAGAAGGCGAAATCCAAGTAACCATTCGACTCCCGGTCTTTCCCCAACAGTCACTCCCAATCCTTGAGTTGCTGAAATCGACTTGCCGAAATCGCGACTGACCCGTCTCGGTGCAGACGGCGCTTTCGCGACCGTTTATGAACGATCCCGTCACCGCGCCGACCGCTATCCGCGATCCCCTGGTTGCCAAAATCGCGGGATTCCTTGTAAGCATTGGCCTGCAAGTTGAGGTGGCTGCCGCTCCGGAAGCCCCGTTCCTGCCGGGCATCCACATAAAAAATGGCAGGGTGATAATTGACGAGCCGAGGTTGCTGTATCCGGGAGATCTGCTGCATGAAGCGGGCCACCTCGCAATGCTTCCGCCCAGCCAGCGGGACCGCGCCGACGGCAATATGGGAGACAGCGGAGGAATTGAGATGGCGGCCATCGCTTGGTCTTACGCCGCCGCGATCCATTTGGGCCTGCCGCCGGAGGTTGTTTTTCACGAGGCTGGCTATCGTGGCGGATCCCAGGCGATACTGGAAAACTTTGCAGCCGGTCACTATTTCGGCGTGCCCATGTTGGAATGGGCTGGACTAACGGCAACAGGAAAGCGCGCCGAAGCTCTCGGAGTGCAGCCTTATCCCGCTATGCTGCGTTGGCTCCGAGAGAAGTGAAGATTAAAGTTCTAACGAACGAGCGAAGAAAAAAGAGTGTCGTGTTCGGGCGCCAAGGTCAGGATTACTTAGGCGCACTACTGCTCGACGCTGCCTTCATCTGAATCAGGCCGATTCCCAGGCCCCCGATGGCGCCTGCAAGCAGGCCAAGCAGCACCAACGTTGGTATTCTCTCCAGGATCGATTTCTTGGCTTTAGGCATTTTGCGTACTCCAGTTCGGAACTTATTGCTTGTCTAGTTTAACATTCGCCGTTTCATTTATTTTCCCATTGGTAACCGCCGCTCATTACCGTGGTACGCGTTCGTACGAGGACGAGAAGTGATTATCCAGGCTGATCCCCGAAGGCTATTGAGTTTCAGCTCCTCCTCAGGCAGAAAGCCGCCTCGACGAATTCCCTGGGCCGCCCTATTATGAGGATAGAGAAATAGTGACGAGCGAAATCATTTTCTTGAGGAGCATTTATGACCGAACCAACCTACGAAGAATTGAAAGCCCGACTGTCCGATCTGGAGAAGCAAGTCGAAACAAAGTCGAAGAGCCGCGCCATGGAGTTTCGCGTCAGCGAAAAGGGCGGAGTCAGCGTTTATGGCCTGGGCCGTTTCCCGGTGACGCTCTATTACGAACAATGGACAAAGTTGCTCAACGCCGTTCCCGACCTTAAAGCTTTCATTGAAGAAAACAAGAGCAAGCTGAAGCTAAAAGAGGTTTAGTAGAGACGGGGCTCCGCCCCGTTTGAAAGTGAGCTGGTACGGGTCGAGGATTTCGTGTCCGCCGAAGACATTCTCACCAAGCCGCAGCCGCCACCGGACGAGCGCGTAGCCTACGGCACCGATCCCAACCAGTTTGTCGAAGTGCGTCTGCCGCGAACGAAAGGCCTGCATCCGGCCGTGCTCAACATCCACGGCGGCTATTGGCGGGCGAAGTACGATCTCACGTACCTTGGACATCTTTGCGAGGCGCTGCGAGCCAAGGGCATCGCCACATTCAACATTGAATACCGCCGTGTAGGCAACGAAGGCGGCGGATGGCCCGGAACCTTCGCTGACATACGTTCAGCCTACCGTTTCATTCAGCAGGAGCAGCACCGATTCCATCTCGATCCTGACCGCCTGGTCGTCATGGGACATTCCGCAGGCGGCCAACTCGCTCTGTGCCTGGCAGCGCACGAACCTTCGCTCCACAACGCAATCTCGCTTGCCGGAGTGGTTGACCTAAAGAGAGCGTACACACTGCATCTCAGCAATGACGCGGTCGTGGAATTTCTTGGCGGGACGCCAGAAGCGGTTCCCGAACATTATCGGGAAGCCGACCCGCTGGAACTCAGCATTCCCCATGCCCGCCAATGGCTGATCCATGGCAGCGAAGACGATACGGTGCCTCTGGAGTTCAGCCGCGATTATGTCGTCCAGAAAAAGAAAGTAGGCGAACAAGTCCAGTTGATTGAGATCGCGCATGCGGGTCATTTTGACCTGATCGATCCCGGGTCGGATGCGTTTAAACAGATTACGGAGACGGTGCTGACAGCGGTGACAGGCAGGTAAAAAGCAAGATGGTGCGCCCGGTAGGAATCGAACCTACAACCTCATGGTTCGTAGCCATGCACTCTATCCAATTGAGCTACGGGCGCATTCTGATGTAATTGCGTCTTTGAATTATAACGGAAACAGAATCGTTTCGACCAACCTGATCGCCGGATTTGCAGGCCGAAAAATTTCTGAGTCGGCTGCGCTCATACTAAAATTTGAGCCTCAGATTCCTGCCAAATGCCGCGCTGGCTGTGGAAATCGAGGCCTTCTCGAAATTGTCATTTGTATACGATTTGTAATCTTGAGTAAAAGTTGCCGCCCCCGCGCAAAACCTACCCGCGCCTTCGTTCTATAGATGTCTGTTGACAACGCGTTAGCGATGGCAGCCGACATGCTTCTCTTCATGGTAAGACGAAGTGGCGCGCATCGGGGCATTTGGGAAATCAACTTCGGCCAGAGGTCTTCTCGAATGCCCCTTTGCAATTCACCGGTTTGACGCGTCAAGGTTTGACATATAAAGGCACTCCGCTCCGCTCCCGGCCTTCCCCCGAGGGTCCTGCTGGATTCAGGATCAGCGCGGAAACGGGCGGAGTGCCGCCTCCTTCAAGACCCCAACAGCAAGACTCAAGCAAGAACCAATTGATCCTGGATATCCAGTCCGGCTTGGCGCAGCAACTTCGCCACTGAGTCGCCCTTCAATCGCGAAGCATCGAACAGCACACGCACGGTCCTGTCTTTCTCGTTAAACTGTATGCGCTGAATGCCATAGACTTCGCGGACACTATCAAGGGCGCGCAACTCAGCTTCTCCGGGTGGAGTCTGGTAGCGGTAAACGACTTCGAGGTAGGTCATTTAAAGAATCTCTCCACGGAACAAAGAATAAAGAATCGGGTTCGAGGACTACGCTCTGAGTATCTAATAAGCATCGAATTCCGCCAAGTCCGAATGGAAAATCCCGACCCCATCACCGCTACGTCCGCCGCGAGGCAAAGAGACCCGGTCTGCGGAATGGATGTGAATCCGTCATCCGCTCGCTACAAGACATGGCATAACAGCAAAGAGTTTTTCTTCTGCTCTGCAGGATGTCTGGCGAAATTCGAGGCGGATCCCGGGAAAATCCTATCTTCGCCACCGAAACCAATGGGACCAAAACTAGTGCCCCTGGGGAATGTAGTTGCGATTACAGCGGGTACGGGCGGCAAGGAAAAAGAAAAAAACACGCGCCCATACGTTTGTCCGATGTGCCCCGAGGTACGCCAGATCGGTCCCGGTCCGTGTCCAAAGTGCGGGATGGCGCTCGACCCCGAATCTCCCGCGCCAACAATGACCAGGCGCGAGTACACCTGCCCCATGCATCCCGAAGTGGTGCGGACGAGCCAGGAAACTGTCCCATCTGCGGCATGGCACTCGAACCGCGCACCGTCACCGCCGAAGAAGACAATCCCGAATTACGGGATATGACTCGCCGCTTCTGGATCGCCGTCTCCTTAACGATTCCCTTGATGGCCATTTCCATGGGCCGCATGTTGTGGGGCCACGCGATGGTGGCGTGGACGGTGCCGTCGGACTCGATCTGGTTGCATGTGTCGTGGGGTTCGATACTCCCGTGGCTGGAACTCGCTCTTGCCACTCCGGTAGTGCTTGGTGTGGATGGCCGTTCTTCCAGCGCGGATGGGCCTCCATAGTCAACCGCAGCACCAACATGTTTACGTTGATTGCGATGGGTACCGGCGTCGCCTACACGTTCAGTGTAGTGGCAACAGTATTACCCGGCATATTCCCAGCATCGTTTCGCAGCATGGGTAACAGGCCCGATGTCTACTTTGAAGCCGCAGCCGCAATCGTCACCCTGGTTTTGTTGGGGCAGGTTTTGGAACTTCGCGCCCGCAGTCAGACATCGAGCGCGATCCGGGCGTTGCTCGATCTAAGCCCAAAAACAGCACGCCAGGTCATTGAAGACGGATCGGAGCGCGATATTCCCTTGGAAGACGTCAAACCGGGAGATCAGTTGCGTGTTCGCCCTGGAGAAAGAATTCCCGTGGATGGCGTTGTGCTCGCCGGCTCAAGCGCGGTGGACGAATCCATGATCACGGGCGAATCGATCCCCGTGGAAAAAACGGCGGACTCCCGCGTTATCGGCGCAACCGTGAACGGCAACGGATCGCTGGTAATGCGCGCCGAGCGCGTCGGCAGCGAGACTATGCTGGCGCAGATCGTAAAGTTGGTAAGCCAGGCGCAGCGCACCCGCGCGCCCATCCAGCGGCTGGCGGATAAAGTTGCCGGCTGGTTTGTTCCGGCTGTGATCGCCATTGCTGTAGTGACAGTTCTTGTCTGGATAACTTTCGGCCCCGCGCCGCGTTTTGCCCACGCCATCGTGAATGCCGTCGCCGTGCTGATCATTGCCTGCCCCTGCGCCCTCGGCTTAGCGACGCCAATGGCAATTATGGTCGGCACCGGACGTGGCGCACATGCGGGTGTCCTAATTAAGAATGCCGAGGCGCTGGAGACGATGGAAAAAGTGGACACCATCGTCTTCGATAAGACCGGCACGCTGACTGAAGGGAAACCGAGAGTCGTAGGGATTTCGCAGCCGGGAACCCCGCCCGATATTTCAAGAGACGAATTGCTGAGGCTAGCAGCCGTCTGGAACGGGCCAGCGAGCATCCGCTAGGAGCGGCAATTGTCGCAAAGGCACTCGAAGAAAAGTTGAGCTTGAGCGAGCCCGCCAACTTTCAATCGTTACCAGGCCAAGGCATACGCGGAACCGTCGAACGGAAGAGCATCGCCATCGGAAATATCGCTCTGATGAAACAGGTCGGCGCATTAGGAGAACAGAAAGCAGTCCTCGCGGCGCAGCCGGAGGTCTACCTGATTTTCGTCGCAATCGACGATCGTTACGCAGGATCGATCGCGATTGCCGATCCGGTGAAGAAATCCGCTGCACAAGCATTGCGAGAACTGAAAGCCCAGGGAATCCATCTGGTGATGCTGACCGGCGACAACCCGGCAACAGCACAGCAAATTGCGCGCAGCCTCGGGATCGACGACTTCAAGGCCGAAGGTTCTACCCGCCCAAAAAGCCGAGATCGTTAAGAATCTCCAAAGCGAAGGCCGAATTGTGGCGATGGCCGGCGACGGAATCAACGACGCGCCCGCGCTGGCGCAAGCGCAAGTAGGAATCGCCATGGGCACCGGCACTGACATCGCCATCGAAAGCGGAGGCATCACTCTGCTTAAAGGAGACCTTGAAGGAATTCTCCGCGCGCGCAAACTAAGCCAGGCCACGATGCGCAACATCCGCCAGAACCTGTTCTTCGCGTTCGTCTACAACGCGCTAGGCGTGCCGGTTGCCGCCGGTGTTCTGTATCCAATATTTGGATTGCTGCTAAGCCCAATTCTAGCCGCAGCCGCCATGAGCTTCAGCTCCGTCTCAGTAATCACAAACTCGCTGAGGCTGCGGAAGATAAAACTATAATTTTCTGGAATCTCGAGAAGTTTTGTCATCCCGAGCGGAGCGAGGGATCCGCAGTTCGCTGCAAAATGTACATCGGGGGCTACAGCCGACTCAAATAGTCCGTAATCTCGGGGCTAGTCCACTCGACCGCGCCAATAAATTTCCGCCGTATCACTCCATTGCGATCGATCACGTAAGTCTCAGGCCAGCCAAACGTGCCGTACAGAGAACTAGCCTTCTGCGCCCCATCACGCACCGTAACGATGTTGAGGTTGTAGTCTTTCAAAAATTTGTGATACGCAGCGTCGTCGGTATCAATGCTGACGCCCAGGACGACGATCCCTTTCTGCTTCAGACGAGACTGCATCTGAATCAGCGAAGGAGTTTCCTCAATACAAGGAGGGCAAAAACTCCCCCAAAAATTCAGCACCACCACCTGCCCACGGAATTGGCTGAGCGTGACCGTGTGGTCGGAATCCTGCACCGTGAAGTCGGGAGCATTCGAGCCGATGCGTGTAGGACTGCCTCCGCTATAGCAACCGTTGAGCGCAGCCAGCAATCCAATAATCAGACAAGTCCCAATCAGCGTCGGTTTTGTATCAGGGCATCGCTTTAGCGATGCCGTAAGCCCACCGCGATCAAGTGCTCCGTGAGGGGCTGAGCCGCTCCAAACTCTGGTCGCAACCGCCAGAAGCCATAAAAGAAAGGTCACCTCGCTATAATAACGAAAGCTGATAGATAGTTCAGAATGGATTATTCCCATCCCTCTCCGCCGCCGTCCTCAATCCCCGAAGTCTCGATCATCGTGCCTGCAAGAAATGAAGAGGCCAGCCTGGGAAGCTGTCTCAGTTCGCTGACGTCTCAAGCCGGCGTAGCATTCGAAATCATTGTGGTAGACGACGATTCCACCGACCTCACCCGCGAAATTGCCCGAAGCTTTACAGGAGTGCGCGTGATTTCACCGGAGCCGCTGCCTCCGAACTGGACAGGGAAGAATAATGCGCTGGTCGCGGGAGCCAAAGCGGCGCGGGCAAACTGGCTGCTGTTTACGGATGCAGACACCATACATCTACCTGAATCGCTGGCGCATGCACTAACCGAAGGGGAGAAAGAGAAGGCCGACCTGCTGTCGTACTCACCTGAGCAGGTAGTCGTCACTTTCACCGAGAGAGCAGTAATGCCAATAGTCTTCGCGGAACTAGCAGCGCAGTATCCGCTGAACAAAGTCCGCACGCGAAATTCCAAAATCACAGCAGCCAACGGTCAGTATATTCTCGTCCGCCGCGAAGTCTACGACGCCGTCGGAGGACATGCCGCGGTCGCCGCCGAAATCCTCGAGGATGTAGCGCTGGCACGCGTGTTCAGAAATGCTGGCCGCAACGTGCACTTCCGCTACGGCGGAGATGCCGTCCGCACTCGCATGTACCGCAACTGGTCTCAACTTCGCGAGGGTTGGACGAAGAATCTAGCGCTGCTCTTTCCGCGAGCGGGGTTTCTCGCGTTCCAAAGTGTGCTCTGGTGGCTGGCGGCGTGGATCGCATTAGCCGTCGCAGTGTCTGGCGCGCTCAGTCGGCACTACTCATGGACCCTATTCGCCGTTTCATGGTTATTGGTGTACCGGAGAATCCGCGTCGCACATTTCGCCGCCGCGAATAACCTGATCGCGATTGCTTTTGGTATCCCATTGTTTGCTTATCTGCTGCTACGCTCGAGAAGCGCTCATGCGAAAGGCCAGGTATCGTGGAAAGGCCGCGCTTACATTGTCGCGGTCCCAAGCACAATCAATCCGCTGAAGAAACAGATCGCAAGATCGGTTCCGCGAATAGAGAATTCACATTGGAAGAGTGAAAGCTAATTGCTAAAGGCTAATTGCTAAGAGCCATCCTATGGTCTACCTAACCCGCAAAGCCGAATTCTCCGCATCGCACGTCTACCACAACCCGGACTTCACTCCGGACGAGAATCAGCGCGTCTTCGGCAAATGCAATAATCCCAACGGACACGGCCACAACTACACTTTGGAAGTCACGGTGAAAGGCGCAGTCGATCCGAAATCAGGGTTCGTGGTTGACCTCAAGCAGCTAAAAGAAATCATGAGCAGGGAAGTGTTAGACGCATTCGATCACCGCTTCCTGAATAAAGAAGTCCCCGAATTCGCGACCCTGATCCCAACCACCGAAAATCTTGCTATCGTAATCTGGCAGCGCCTCGTGCCGAAACTCAAGGCGGCGCAATTGCACCGTGTACGCGTCTACGAAACTCCCGACCTCTTTGTTGATGTTTACGGAGAGGCATGAAAGTCCACTTCACCCGCAGGTATATGTTTTCCGCGTCGCACCGCTTGCATAGCGATGAAATGTCGCCGGAAGAAAACCGCGCGACTTACGGCAAGTGTAATAATCCATACGGGCATGGACACAACTACATGGTTGAGGTCACCGTCAGTGGACCGGTCGATCCGCGGACCGGAATGGTCTGCGACCTAGTCGATCTGGACGGCTTTGTGCATCGTGAAATCCTCGACCGCTACGACCACCAGAATCTGAACGTGCTCTCGGAATTCATAAAGGTTGTTCCCACGACGGAAAACCTCTGCATTGCCATCTATGAAATAGTGAAGCGTGGCTTCAATAAAGCTCATCTAGAGAAGATAAGAATAGAAGAGACGATGATGAATTCGTTTGAATATTCGGGAGACGAGAGTCGTTAGTCGATGGTCGTGAGTCGTTCGGGTTTAGTGGTTTTGCGAACGACCAACGACAAACGACCACCCGACTGATTGCCTATGAAACCAGCCACTGAAACACCCACCCTGACCAGCGCCAGCTACGAAGAACTGGTGCGCGAAATGATTGTCCGCCTCGGCGAGGATCCCGACCGCGAGGGACTCGCACGCACTCCAGCACGTGTTGAAAAGGCCATGCAATTTCTGGTCAAAGGCTACAAGGATGATCCAGAAGCCTTGTTGCGCAAAGCTCTGTTCAGCGTCACCTACGACGAGATGGTAATCGTGAAAGATATTGAAATGTTCAGCCTGTGCGAGCACCACCTTCTACCGTTCTTCGGCAAGGTGCACGTGGCCTATATCCCTAACGGAAAAGTGATCGGCCTGAGCAAGATCCCGCGCTTGATTGAGGCCTTTTCGCGCCGCCTGCAAATCCAGGAGCGCTTAACCACGCAAATTGCGGAGGCGATCCAGAACACTATTGAGCCGCAGGGCGTGGGCGTGGTAATCGAGGCGCGGCATCTCTGCATGATGATGCGCGGCGTCGAGAAGCAGCATTCATCGGCGGTAACGTCGTCCATGTCCGGCAGCTTCCGTAGCGAAGAGGAAACGCGGACGGAATTTCTGTCACTGATTCGTCAAAGAACCAACAGCGTATAGTTCGAATCATTAGCGCTATTTGGAAAAAGCCATGTCTCTATTTACAAAGCTTACGAGCTTCAAAACCTACTTCAAATCGCTCGAGCGGCCTGAACATCGCGCCGCGTGGGTCGTAGCCATCGCCGCCGATACCCTGCAGATCGCCGCTTTCCCGTTCTTCGCCGAAGGCGGCGCGGCGCCATTGGACTCGCTTCTCGACCTCGTAGTCGGCGTTGTCATGATCCGTCTGCTCGGATGGCACTGGGCCTTTCTGCCAACACTAGCCGCGGAATTAATTCCCGGCGCAGATCTCTTCCCAACCTGGACTGCTGCCGTATGGTTCGTCACCCGCCAAAGAGTGAAAACGACAGAGGTAGAGATCCTGCCTCCAGGTCCCGCACCCGCACCGCGGCGCTAAAAAATGGTTTGCATCGACGATCACCCGTGGGATCGACTTGCCTTTAACTGACGGCTGAATGCTGATGGCTGAATGCTGAACTACCAGGTCCCATACCGATATCTTCCCGGGCCGTTCGCGAAATAAGTTAATCATGACGACTCCCGCAACGAAGCCTCCAACATGCGCCCAGAAAGCGATCCCTCCCGAAGTCTGACTGGTTTCGGCAATCGAGGTGGAAGCGCCGCTGACGAAATTCACCAGGAACCAATAGCCAAGCATCAACCATGCCGGGACGTGAAAGAAAAATATTGGTGGAAACCAGATCAGCACGCGCGCTTTCGGATACAGGATGAAATATGCGCCCATAACCCCCGCGATCGCGCCACTGGCCCCGACACTGGGTATACGCGATCCCTGACTTAGGAGAATATGTGTGATCCCCGCCGCCACTCCGCTGACCAGATAGAAAACTAGATAATTGAAATGTCCGATGTAATCTTCGACATTGTCGCCGAAGATCCACAGAAAGAGCATATTGCCGGCAACATGCAGGAATGAGGCGTGCAGAAACATCGACGTAAACAATGGCAGAATGGCCGTCGCCACGGCGTCGCGCGAATGCCCGGCCAGCACCGCCAGCGTATGATGAGGGACCACACCAAACTCAAGCAGAAATGAATTCAGCTCCCGATGGTGCTGCATTCCGACCGACCACTCCCACAAAAACACCAGGACATTCAAGACGATCAGAAAATAATTGACGTACGGCGTCGAGAAAATAGGCTGATCGTCGCGAAGAGGAATCATAAGGAATTGGTAATGGGATAGTCGTTCATTGGGCGATCGTTAATTTGGTAATCTAAGAGCGCACCCTGAACACCGTCCACAACCGCCGTCCGCAAATTGCCAGATTACAAACTACCAAATTACAGACCTTTATGAATGGCGTCCTGGTCATCGATAAACCGTCCGGCCTCACGTCGCACGACGTAGTCAACCGCGTGCGCCGGATTCTCGGCCAGCGCTCGGTCGGTCATCTCGGAACCCTCGACCCCATGGCTACCGGAGTGCTGCCTGTAGTCGTCGGCAACCTGACACGTCTGGCGCAGTTCTACACCCATTCGGAGAAGACTTATGAAGGCGCGATTCGTTTCGGCTTCGCTACCGACACCTACGACGCCGAGGGTGAAGCCAGCACGCCGCCACAATCTGTAGAGCTGGAAATTGAAGAAGTGCGTGGCTTAGCCGCCCAATTTCGAGGCATGATTGAGCAGACGCCGCCGCCATTTTCCGCCAAAAAGATTGCCGAGTTCCAGCCTACGAACTGGCTCGCAAGAAGCAGAAAGTTGAGCTCAAGCCAGTTCAAGTAGAGATTAAAGAATTCGAGATTCTGGAAATCGCAGCCGATCAAGCGACTTTTCGCGCGCGCGTGGCCTCAGGAACCTACATTCGGTCGGTAGCCCACGACATGGGCCGGAAACTCGGATGCGGAGCTCATCTCGCCAGTCTGCGGCGCACCTCCGTTGCCGAATTTGGAGTCGAAGACGCCCACTCGCTGCCAGCCCTGGAAGGCGCAATGCAGCAGGGAATTGCTGAGTCGTTGTTCGTCCATCCCCGCAAGCTGTGCCTCTGTTGCCGACGTCGCCGCCACTGAAGAAAATGCCGCTTTCATCCGCAGCGGCCGCGCCGTGAATCTTCCGGAAATGTCACGCGCTCCCGAAGTTAAGGTCTTCTTAGGACAGCGCGACCTGATCGCCATCGCTACCCGCATAGCGGGAACACTATTCCACCCCCGAATCGTATTCACGGGAGAGAACTGATCAGAATCCACCCTTGCAACATCCCAAGATAAGCCAATATAGCAATGTCCGATAACAGGTATTATGTCTACTCCAGTTAAAGCTCCGACAGGTCAGAGGACCGCCAGGCTCTTCTCCGCGCTTCGGTCCGGCAAGAGATATGCAACCCCTGCGTCAAGAGTCACGAGTTTTCCCTTCCTGTGGATCGCGAGCGCCAGTAAATAGGCGTCCGTAATCTGCCGGTGACCCACAAGACGGGATCCAAATTGAGCGAGCGCCTTACCGACTCCAATGTCTTCAGTCCAGAATTGATGACTCGGATGTTTCAGGCTGCCCTCAAGAACTTGCAGCGCATCGAGCGGAGAAATGACCTGTCGCGAAAAAAGTGGATTCGAAACGATCCGGATAAAACCAGCCTGTGTCATGGCACAGGTCGCCCAACCGTGACGGGCATTCTGAGCAAACCATCGTTGCACCCGCGTGTGCCCCTCATGCGGAGGCCAAAGCAGCGCTATCAGCACGTTGACGTCAAACAGGTAGCTCACGGTAAATCCGCGTCCAGTCGCTTCACCAGCTCTGAAGAGACCGCATCGGCATTTTCCGGAACATCAAAGACCACCAGGCCGTTAACCGTCCGGGTCTTCAAAGGCGCGTTGAGGCCCCGCCGCACCAGCTCCGAGACAGCCTTGCCGATCGCAAGCGACCGGTTTTCAGCGTAGACCTTGACCACCTGAAAAACATCATCATCCAGACTGAGAGTCGTCCGCATGGCATAATGATGTCATATACACATATTGATGTCCATATAGTAAGACAGCATCATTACCATAGTTTGATGCTATCATTGCGACTCTGCACCGTTAACCCTTAATCAACCCGGCCAGGTCTACTCGAAACTCTTCCAGCATCGCGATCCGTTCTGGCGTAGCCTCCACCACCTCGCTCTTAGCCTGAAAGACCTTGTGCCCGTCCCGCTCCGTGAGCACTCCCATGACCTCACCCATCCGCCATCCCGGAGTGCCCAACACCTGCAAGCCGTCCACGCCGGGTACAAGCAACGCGACGCAGTCTTCGCGTACCACGCCAATGCATTTCGGATAGCGTTCAAAAGTCTGGAGTTCGAATCCCGCAAGGTAGAGACGCTGTAACTGTTCGGCGGAGTCAGGCATGGAAGGAATTTCTTAGCTCGAACGCAGCTCAAAATGCAAAGTGCCGTCGAGTGAGCCCTACTGCGCTTCGGCGCGGATTACCGTCAACTCATTCTCTTTTCCAAGCTTCAAAAATGTGAACACATTTTCATTCGCCGAATAGCAGGCAAACGTCGTCCCGAAGCCGGTGCCATCCGAATAGCTGGAGATTCGCCGCCCGGTCTGCGCGTCCGCGACGACGATCATCTGAGTCGGGCTATCCTCATTCCAGAACGAAATCGCCAACTGGTTTCCCGAAACGTGAAACCCGCTAGCCGCGCCGCCGCCGTGCGCGGTCGCAGAGATTTTCAATTTCTTGATGATCTCGCCGGTCGGAGAAATCACATAGACCACTGCCGGCGCCGAATGCTGCAACACATACAGATTGCCGTCACTGCCAACTTCGGCCTGCGCCAGGTCGAGAGGCCGAGCCGCTTTCACAGCCGGGGGGCTGAGGTATTGCTCGGAGGTGTCGGCCTTGGAGGTGCATCGTTGTTCCGTATCGCCGGAACTTGTTTCTCCCCACCCCCGGCGCGCTCCCGCGCCTTGGCCTGGAGCTGTCACAGGCTTCTCCGTCGCAGTCTTCGCGTCGGCTTTCGCTGCCGCCGTCGCGGTAGCGGTCGCTTTGTCCGGTGATCTCCCGCCCTGGGGGAAGGAATTACCACCTGCGCCAGTTCCCTTCCGTCGGCGGCAAAAATTTCCGTGATGTTGGTTCCGTGGTCCTGCCGATTCTGCGGATCGCGCTTCAGTCCCGACACCAGGAAGTTTCCATTTGCAAACGCGGCGAAGGTGTAAACCTCAAAGCTGCATCAAGACGCGCCGGTGACAGCGCGGACCCGTCGGACCCAAAATGCAGCACATAAATAGTCGGCTTCACACTGGCCGTCTGAGCGATCTCATATAACCCGCCGTCCGGTGCCGGCGAAAACGCGTCCGCCCGGCCAAGCTCCAACTGCGAAAACACTGTTGGATCAAACGATGCTGTTTTCTTGCCATCAGCATCGATCTTCACCACCGTTCCCATCATGTTTCGATCCATCGCGTACTTCTTGATGTAAAGGTTGCCATCACCGTCACACTTCGCTGGATTACTGAAGGCTCCGCCAAGCTCCGACGCGACATTAATCGACGATGCGGCCCGCAAAGTGAGGAGGGATCCAGGAGCAGCAGCGGATGCTGGTGGCTTTACCGCTGTGGGTGATGTTGCGACCGCAGGAGAAGCCGGAGCTGCGGGAGAAGGCGCAGAAGGACGTTTGCGCGAAAGAAAGTGCACGCAACGAAAACAAGGCCAGCGCGAAAACAAATGTCTTCGACGAACGCATCAAGCCCACTCTCCAGGCCAATCAGGATTCAACACTGCGAACTGAGAACCGGGAACTGAGAACTCACCTACATCTTGTACTTGCCCAAATCATCATCCCCAAGATCATCCAGCCATTTCCGCAGTTCTTCGCTGCTGGCGGCCAGGCACAGGATTGGCCGCCTGCTTTGAATTCTTCAAGACCTCGTCATCCACAAAAATAGGACAATCCACCCGCAACGCCAGCGCCAGCGCGTCCGATGGACGCGAGTCAATGCTCACCACGCGCCCTTCCCTTCTCCAGCCAGATCACCGCGTAAAACGTATCGTCTCTTCAACTCGGTCACCACAATTTTGTGGACGATCCGCATCAAACCCGGTAAGCACATTCTTGATCAAGTCATGCGTCATGGGACGCGGCGTGGCTGACCTTCTCGATCTCCAGCGCAATCGCATTCGCCTCATAAACCCCGACCCAGATCGGAAGCACTGTATCGCTGCCCACATCTTTCAGCAACACAATCGGCATGTTCGATACTCGGATCCATCATGAGCCCGCGAATTTTCATTTCCACTTCCATAAATCCCTCGTACCAAACACCAATGGAGCGCCTAGCCTGCCATACCTCTCCCACCAAACTATTCGGGAAACCTAGCCGTAACCCGCACCGGCACATAACTTCCCAACTTACCAAATCAACTCCGGCAGGCTACCGTAAAGTTCATCACCTTGATCTGTGAAGTCCTACCTACCCAGCTGCCCGCGCGCCGCGTTCTTCCCTTCCACCATCACCTCAAGCACCTGACCCACATGCTTCGCTGCATTCCGGCGCGCTCCAATTATTTTCTGCAAATCATTCAACTGATCCGGCCAGCTTGCCGAACTTCTCTGTGGTCTGATATTGCATCCTCCATCACCAGCGACGGAGTATTCGGACGCGCCGAAGACTTGAACGTAAACACGGAGTCGTATCCCACGAGTTCTCAATCAAAGACAATTGTCTCTTCAAACTCCGCCTCTAGTCTCTCCAGGAAAGCCAACAATCAAATCGCTGGTAAAGCGAAATATCGCGCTTGGCTGTCTGAATCCATGAGATGCGCTCCAGATATTCGTCGCGCGTATAAAGCCGCGCCATGGCATCCAGCACGCGAGTCGACCCACTCTGTACCGGCAAATGCACATGATCGCAGAGCACCGGAGTGGCATCGATGGCCTCAATAATGTCGCGCCCGAACTCCCGAGGATGCGAGGTAGTAAACCGAACCCGCCGGATGCCGCCAATCTCAGCCAGAGCAACCAGCAACTCCGCAAACGACTTCTTTCCATCAGGATCGCGGTAAGAGTTAACAATTTGCCCGAGGAGTTGAATCTCCGTATATCCCAAATCCGCGAGCTGCCGGGCTTCGGCCATAACCGACGCAGAAGTCCGCGAGCGCTCCTTCCCGCGCGTATAAGGCACCACGCAGTAAGCGCAAAACTTGTCGCATCCTTCAATGATCGTGATGTACCCGCGATGCGGATTGGTGCGAGCCGTAAACTCCGTCTCAAAGCACTCGTCGGTTAAGCGATCGTCAAGCCCGGTAACCCGCTGCCCGCCCGCCTCCAACTGCACCAGCATCTGCGGAAGCTTGTTATAAGAAGCCGACCCGCACACCAGCGAAACATAAGGAGCGCGCTCAAAAATCTTCTCCCCCTCCTGCTGCGCCACGCACCCCAGCACGCCAAACTGCTTGCCCTGCTTCTTATATTTCTTGTAATCCGATAGCCGGTTAAACACCTTCTGCTCCGCCTTATCGCGGATCGAGCAAGTGTTATAAAGCACCAGCCCCGCCTCTTCCACCGTAGGAACCTGCCGATATCCCTGCGACAAAAGCGTCCCCACAACCTTTTCGGAGTCATGCGCATTCATCTGGCACCCAAAGGTTTCCAGGTAAAACGTCTTGTAAGCGGGCTCCGCCATGGGATCAGTATAAACCAGCATGTGGAGCGGACACTCCTATGCGCTGCCCTTGTGGAGCGGACACTCCTGTCCGCTGCCCTTGACGTAGATTTTGACTTGGATCTGACTCCCCAAATCTGTCATCCTGAGCGAAGCGGAGACTTCACGAAGTGAAGTCCCCGCGAAGTCGAAGGACCCCTACGCCTTCACCCGACCTCAGAAGCATCAGGGAGTTCTCCCCGTGCGGCCGATCCCATAACGGATGTGCTCAGAGGCGTGTTCTCTGGAGTTGTATTCCATTGACAGACTATTCCTTATAAGGAATACTAGTCGCATGGCATGGCAGGTCGAATTCACCGGCCAGTTCGAAACCTGGTGGAATTCCTTGACCGAAGATGAGCAAGTAGAAATCAGCGCCAAGGTTGAGTTGTTGCAGGAGCGTGGACCAACCCTGCCGCGCCCTCACGCCGACGTGATTTCCACTTCTCGCCACGCCAACATGAAGGAACTGCGCGGCAAAGTCGAGGACCGCCATCTGAGGGTGCTCTTTGCGTTTGATCCTCGCCGTACTGCGCTGCTCTGCTTGGCGGCGACAAGACGGACGATCCAAAGTGCTACGGGAAGATTATACCGTTAGACGATTTATTTGATCGACATCTAAAGAGCTGGAGCAAAAACGAAATAGGTAAGCAGCATTAGGGCCGATTGGCCCGAACAGACGAGTGCCCAGAACTCAATTCACTTCGAGCAAGATGTCCCCAGCAGCGCAGGAACGTCGCATCGTCTGGCCACCAAATATCGCTCCGGCATGGCCCTCGACGAACTTCGCCAGGCACGCGCCATGACGCAAGTGCATCTTGCCAAAATTCTCCGGGTCAATCAGGCCGCCGTGTCCAAACTCGAACGCCGCGCGGATATGTACGTAAGCACGCTTCAGGATTTCATCAAAGCCATGGGCGGAGAACTAACCATCACCGCCCGCTTCCCGGAAGGAACCGTCGAGATCACCCAGTTTGAGGACGTGAGAAAGGCCTCTGCTGGCAAGGACTGATTTGCTCCGCATCTATATCGTTCTCGATTGACGCGCGCCTGACGCATCCGCCCTACCCAGTTGTCATCCTGAGCGAAGCGGAGAGCCTGCGCGGGCGTTCGGAGTCCGGGAAGTCGCTGCTACGCCTTGCGCGCCAGCAACGACTTTGGATCGACAAGATTGCTTTCGGCGTACTTGTCGTGGTGCCGCACCCAAGCCATGGCGTGGGGCTTCATTCCCTCTTCGTCGCGGCCCTTCGGAGCCATGTCGAGCCAGTTATAGGTTCCGACCAGGATGTCCAATCCGCGGCTGTAGGTGGAATAGGTGTGGAAGACGTTGCCGGCGTCATCTTTATAGAAGGCGCTCGCTCCCGGCCTCTCCTCCATCGGAGATTGCAGCGTGGTGTAGTTGTAGTAGTTGGCGCCCTGCTCTTTTGTCGCCGATACCTGGTAATCGAAGTTGAAATCGCTTCCATACGACGAGACCCACTTGAAGCGCCAGCCCATCCGCTTCTTGAAAGCTTCGAGCTTTGCCAGCGGAGCGCGGGAGATCACCACCAGCCTGGCATCCCTGGCGGCCAGGTGTACTACGCTGCCATCGAAATGATCCGCCAGGTACGAGCAACTGGGACAACCTTCCGCCCAATCCGGACCCAACATGAAGTGATAGACCAGTAGCTGACTTTTTCCAGCGAAGAGATCGGCCAGCGTCTCTTTGCCGTTCGGGCCGTCGAACACATATTCCTTTTCGACTTTTTCCCAAGGCAGTTCGAGACGCTGCTGGCTCAATTCGTCACGCAGACGGGTGAATTCCTTTTCCTTGAGCAACAGTTCTTTGCGCGCCGCAGTCCATTCCGCTGGCGAAACCACTTTGTTTTTGCTATTCAGTTTGCTGGTTGCCGTAGCCATCGTTACTTCTCCTTTTCTTGTTGTTCAGACGCAAGTGGTTCAGACGCAAGTTTCTCGGGACTGCTTTTCGAGCGGATTAACTTGGTCTTCGTCCAAAGCAACGCCAATCCGCCCATGGAAGTTGTCCCGGCCGCAATCCAGACCGCGCTGGCGATACATGCTGGACACATACGCATCTCCTTCTACCGCAAGTCGCGCTCACTGCACCCGCACTCCCTCGGCACGTTTGCGGATGCTGTCGTTGATGTACGACCAGCCCTTCCCTACTCCGGCGCGGTGTTCGTCCAGAATCAGGCCGAGCGCGGAGTGATGAAACGTGATCAGCGTTCCCCCATCGACCTCGCTCAGACGGTACTGGACGTTCGAGGCGACGGGATACGACATGAAGAGCGGCCCGTAGATTTCGAGCAGAGTCGGACGCTTGATGGCCTGCACATGTCCCCATAGGTGCCCGTTCTGGTCACCAAGATCGCGATACCATCGCCCACCGGGCCACGGCTCAATCTTCATCTTCATCGGCGTGCCGTCCGGCATCTCGTTGTGCGGCCCGATCTGCTCGAGCAACGCCGCGAAAGTCGCTTCCAGCGAAGCGCGGACATGAATTTCCTGAGTTATGTTGAGCGTCAAATCTTCGATCGTTCGAGTCATCTGTGCTGTTGCCGGCATAATGTTTTCTCCTTGGGATTTACAAAATATGACTTTACAAATATGTTTTCGTGGAAACTAAGTCCGCACAAATCATGGATTGCGCTTCCCTTCCGCACGCTCTTTCACCGAAGCAGTTGATGCCTCCACAGTCTCTCGAATGTGGACGTCCACTCATGCAGCGGCTTGATCGCCTCGGCGTTTACTCGATACAGCATCCTGCGCCCGTCCCGCCGCACTGTGACCAGCCCGACCTTCAGCAGCACGCGGAGATGTTTCGATACGGAAGGCTGCTCAACTCCGAGACTCGTCACGATGTCCCCGACCGGACGTTCTTGTAGCGCGAGATAGTTCAAAATCTCCCGGCGTCGAGGCTCGGCGACAGCGTTAAAAGCATCGGAGGTTGTGGTCGCCCGCGGCATTCCAGAACAATATATACCTATATAGGAATATGTCAAGCAGTGAATTCGAGGATCTCGGGCCGCAACGACCTGGAGGGCTACGTTAGGTGGCGTCCAAAGGGAAATTGGGATTTCCCCCGCCCAGCTTTTGGCTCAAATGATTGGCGATCAGTTTGCCGTGGAAGCGGCCATTCTCAATGAAGATTTCGCTGGTCCGGGAGCCCGCGACGATCACCCCCGCAACATAAATACCCGGAACATTGGACTCCAAGTTCTCCGGATCGCACACGGGGCGAAGCTGCTCGGCGGACAATTCAATGCCAATGCTCCGCAGAAAATCGTAGTCAGGGTGGTATCCAGTCAGGGCGAATACAAAGTCATTCTTCAGGCGAATTGAGCCGGAGGGTGTTCGCACCACGACACAATCCGCGCCGATCTCCTGTACCGTGCTGTCGAAGTGCGCTTTGATCTCGCCTGCTTTGATCCGGTTCTCAATGTCGGGACGCACCCAATATTTGACATGGGTATGCATCTGCGCTCCGCGATGGACGAGCGTCACGCGCGCTCCATGCCTCCACAAATCTAAAGCCACTTCCGCCGCAGAGTTCTTGCCTCCAATCACTACGACGTCGGTGTCGTAATAAGGATGCGGATCGCGGTAGTAGTGAAATACCTTGTCCAGTTCCTCTCCGGGATATTGAGTTGGTTGGCGAGATCGTAGTATCCGGTAGCGACCACGATCTTGCGCGCGCGATAGTCGTGGATGGCATTCTGCCGGTCGGTAGCGGTGACGCGGAAATCGCCGTCAGCGCCGGTGATCGTTCTGACCCATTCATACTGGCGAATCGGCAAGTGGTAGTGTTCGGCGACACGGCGATAGTATTCCAGCGCCTCCAGCCGATTTGGTTTTGCCAGCGAGGTAGTGAAAGGAATGTCGCCAATCTCCAACAACTCTGGCGTGGTGAAAAACACCATGTTCTGCGGGTAGTTATAGATGGAATTGACGAGGCATCCCTTATCGATGATGAGGGCCTTGAATCCAGCTTTTTGTGTCTCAATAGCGCAGGCCATCCCGGTAGGCCCTGCGCCGACAACGAGCACGTCTACCGCCGGATCCGAACTCGCCTGCACTCGGGTGCGCGGCAAAGTTTCTGGAATCCGTTCCACAGGCAAAAGGGTAGGTTGCTTCATTAGGGTGATGGGAAACGACAATTCTAGCATCGTGCGCTAAGCGGACGGCGGACCGGAATTCCTACTTCTTTACGCAGACGGCAACGCCATCGCGAATGGGCAAGATCGTCGTAAACAGATCTTGCGACTCCATAAATCAGTTTGTTGAATTCAAGGATGGCTTTGGTTGTGGGATCTCGGGTTCGGGCTTGCCCACTCGTCCACTCCACAGAACATTATCGGTAATGAAAAGGCCACCGTTTTTCAGGCGCGGCAGCGCTAAGCGAAACGCCCGCGGATAATCGATCTTATCGATGTCGTTGAAGATGATGTCGTACTGCTCTTTCTCCTCGGAGAGAAATTCGAGCGCATCGCCGACGCGGACGGTAATGCGCTGGCTGACATCCGGCACGATCGAAGTATCCGCGTGCTCTTCTCAGCATTCTTGCGGTCGCCATCGGTATAGATAACGCGTCCGCCATCGCCGACGGCGCGTGCCCACCAGATAGTCGAGTAGCCAATCGCAGAGCCCATTTCGAAAACCTTTTTGGCGCCGCTAATCGTTGCCAGTTGATGAAACACGCGAGCGACGGCGGGGCCAACAATGGGCACATCGTTTTTGCTGGCATGGGCTTCCATCTCGGCGAGAACTTCATCGCGCGCCGGCAGCATCGCGTATAGATAGTCTTCAACTTCGGGAGTTGTAATTCCGCCCATTCGCCAGGCGGAAGGTGCAGGTTGATCCGTCATCTTGCTCCTTGCGTTTATGAAATCGTTTGCCCCGGTTTCATTTCCAGCACTTTGACGTCGGGCACGAGTTTCTGTAACTCGGCCGGGGTCCCGGTCAACAGGGAAATGTACCGAAGTGCATGGGGATGACCGTCTCCGGCTGTAGCAGCTTGCAGGCATACGCGGCTTCGCGTGGCGACATCGTAAAGTGGTCGCCAATCGGCAGCATGACAATCTTCGGCGCGTAAAGGTCGCGAATGATCGCCATGTCGCTGAAGACGTTGGTGTCGCCAGCGTGATACAGCTTGACTCCGTTCGAGAACTCTAGGACATACCCGCAGGCTTCACCGCCGTAAATAATCTGATCGCCATCCTGAATCCCGCATGAATGGACGGCGTGAACCATGGTGATCTTCACGTCCGCCACGGTTTGCGTGCCGCCTTTGTTCATGGGCGCAATCTGCTTCACGCCTTTCTTCTGGAGCCACATGCAGAGTTCGAAAATGCCCACGGCAATCGAATTCGTTTTCTTGCCCACGTCCACCGCGTCACCAATGTGGTCGCCATGCCCGTGGGTGCAGAGCATCACGTCGGCTTTCTTGACGTTCTTCTCGCTCTCTGGGCACATGGGATTTCCGGCAATCCACGGATCGATGTAGAAAGTCTTCCCTTCCGGCGTCTGGACGCGGAACGTGGCATGTCCGAGCCATGTCAGTTGGATTCCCTTAAGATTCACGAAACACTCCCGTTTAGAATCTGCGAACTAGCATTCTAGTTACTTGGAAAGGAGCGCGCAACGACCAGGAAAGCTATCGAGAAAAATGGCGTTTCGGCGGCGCGAAAACTCGTGTATAAAATTGGGCACCATGCCTGACCTCAAAGTAATGTTGTCGCGCGAAACCATTGCCAAACGGGTCGCTGAGTTGGGCCAGGAAATTGCCCGCGATTTTAACGGGCAGCCGGTCATCCTGGTCGGCGTTCTGAAGGGCGCGGCTATTTTTCTGAGCGATCTTGCGCGTCAGATTCCGCTGGACGCCACTTTCGACTTCATCGGTGTGTCGAGTTACGGAAACCGTCCTACAGTCAAAGAGGATCCTGCCGGGCACGCAGCCTGGGATTCCCTGGGCGAAGTCCGTTTGACAAAAGATATGGATAGCTCGATGACTGACCGGAATGTGATCCTCGTCGAGGACATCCTCGATACGGGGTTGACTCTGAATTACATTTCGAAGCTGGTGCAGGCGCATCGGCCAAAGTCCCTTCGCATCGCGGCCTTGCTGGACAAGCCTTCGCGGCGCAAGCAGCCGATCCAGGCGCACTATATCGGTTTCACGATTCCTGACGCTTATGTGGTCGGCTACGGATTGGATTATGCAGAACGCTACCGCAATCTTCCAGATATCTGCGTTCTCGAAAACCTTTAGCGCAATTAACCTGGAAGCGGTAACCTTGTGCGGCACCGGTCTCGCTTCCTGTGGAAGAGCCTTTCTAATCGGCTGCTATGATGAAACCTGTGAAGACGACCGCCTCGCAAAAATTACCGGCATCTGAGGTGGAACCCCTGCTGCTCGAAGTCGCCGACGTGGTCAACACCACGCTCGACTTGGAGACGACGCTTCGCCGTGTCGCGGAACTCGTCCGTAAGGTCATCGATTACGAAATTTTTGCCATCCTTCTATTGAACGAACAGCGCCAGGAATTGTATGTGCGCTTCCATGTGGGGTATCCACAGGAAGTTGCCGATCGCCTTCGGGTGAAAGTAGGCCAGGGCGTTACCGGACGGGCCGCCGAGACTCGCCAGGCCGTGTTAGTGGCCGATGCCACGCAAGAGGATTTCTATCTTGAGGCCCTTCCCAACGTTCACTCGGAGCTGGCTATCCCGCTGATCGTCAAGAACCGTTTGATTGGCGTCATCGACTTGGAGGCGCGGCAAAAAGGTTATTTTACGGAAGACCATAAACGTCTTCTGACGTTGATCGCATCGCGCATGGCGGTGGGCATCGAGAATGCGCGCTTGCATACCCGCATCACGCGGCAGGCACGCACGCTGCTTTTACTCAACGAGATCGCACGCGAGCTTACCTCCATTTTGAATTTGGATGAACTCCTCAAGCGCATCGCCCAGTTGCTCAGCCGTCTGATCGATTACCAGATGTTCAGCATTCTTTTATTGGACGAGGCAGGCGAGAAGCTACAGCATCGTTTCGCCCAGCGCTTCGAAGAGAGACTACATCTGAAGCACGATATCCCGCTCGGTAAGGGAGTGGTGGGCTATGCGGCGCAAGCGAAGGAAGCGGTTTTAGTTCCTGATGTCGCCAAGAGCACCCGCTACATCGCGACCAATCCGGAGACGCGTTCGGAGCTTGCTGTCCCGCTGATCTACCAGGAGAAAGTAATTGGCGTGCTCGATCTGGAGCATACCCGCCGCAACTATTTCACCGACGATCATAAGCGCACTCTGACCACGCTCGCCGCACAACTGGCGATCGCCATTGAAAATGCTCGTTTGTACGAAGAAATAGCTCGTCAAGAGCGGCGACTGGAGCGCGATCTGGCGCTGGCTCGCGAACTTCAGTTCCGTTTGCTGCCGCACTCGCTCCCGAAAATGGAGCATCTGGAAGTCGAAGCGAAGTTCGCCCCTGCCCGCGCTATCGGTGGCGATCTTTACGACTTTATTCCTTATTCGCTGCAGCGTCTGGGGATCGCGATTGGCGACGTCAGCGGCAAAGGTGCGCCGGCAGCCATTTATGCGGCGCTGGTCAGCGGCATTCTGCGATCTCACGCTCCAATCGAGCCTAGTCCGGCAGAAATGCTTTCTGCGGTGAATCTCTCGCTCGCGGAGCGGCGAATTGCCGCGCAGTTTGTCTCCATTATTTATGCCGTGTGGGATGACCAGAAGCAGACTCTGCTGGTGGCTAACTCAGGCCTGCCGCGTCCCATTTATTGCCATGAAGGCAAAATCGAGTTTATTGACGCGACCGGACTTCCCCTGGGCTTGTTTGACGAAGCGGATTACGATGAATTCACTTTCAAAGCCAAGCCCGGCGACCTGTTCGTGTTTTTCAGTGACGGCATTCTCGACGCACGCAACCGCAATGGCCACTCATTTGGACAGGATCGTGTGGAGGCAATCGTCTCCGGCTGCGCTACTAAGTCGGCGGACTGCGTGGTGAATGAACTCTTCAAGGCGGTTACGGAACATGCCGCCGGTGTCGATACATTTGACGATCAGACAATCGTAGCGATCAAGGTGAAAGATGCTCCGGGCAAACGCAAGTGACACGGAAGCGAGAGTCAAAAGCATTACGCCCTCCTGCGTTTGAATATCGTGTCGCGGAGTCAGGACGACGGGTCTCATCGCTCTATTGTGAAGACGTTCGTCTCGAAGAGCTTGCCGCGCGCTACGGCACCCCACTATATGTTTATTCCGCTGCAATGATTCGAGCGCGGATGGACTCGTTTGGTCGCGCCTTTCGCTCCATTTCTCACACGCTGTGCTATTCGGTCAAAGCCAACTCCACCTTGGGAATCCTGAAGTTGATCCTTGACGAGGGAGCAGGCTTTGACGTGGTTTCCGGTGGAGAGTTGCAGCGAGTTCTGCTTGTAAGCAAGAGAGCTGCCAGCAAGGTAGTGTTTTCCGGCGTGGGCAAGACCGCGGCAGAAATGGAACTCGCTCTGCGATCCGGAATATTGCTGTTCAACATTGAAAGCGCCTCGGAATTGACTTTGCTCTCAGCAACTGCGGCGCGATTGAAGAAGCACGCGGCCGTAGCCGTGCGGGTGAATCCTGACGTCTTCGCGAAAACACATCCATATATTTCAACGGGACTACATCAGCACAAGTTCGGCGTCCCAGTCACGGAAGCGCGGGCGTTGTACGCGCAAGCCGCAAAGCAGCCGTATTTGAAAGTTGCCGGAGTCAGCGTCCATATCGGATCGCAAATTACCGACGTTCGCTCCTTCCATGCCGCTCTTGAGCGCGTCGCTGATCTAGTTCGCGCACTAGGCAAGCAGGGCCATGACATTCGCTACATTGACGCTGGCGGCGGCCTGGGAATCACCTACGACGGCAGGCAAGACGGTTTCGACAAACGGATAACGGCTTACGCCAAAGCAGTGATTGCTCCATTACGGGGGTTGGACTTGCATCTGTTGCTCGAGCCAGGTCGATCCATCGTTGGACCGGCAGGAGTTTTGCTGACCCGCGTCCTTTACCGAAAAACGAATAAGCGCAAACGATTTCTGATTGTCGACGCGGCGATGAACGACCTTCTGCGGCCTTCTTTATACGGCGCCTATCACGAGATCGTTCCGGTCCGACGCGACTCGCGCGAAACGGAAATCACCGATGTCGTCGGTCCCATCTGCGAGACCGGCGACTTTTTCGCGCGCGATCGAAAACTCGGGCGCGTCAATGAAGCCGAACTGCTGGCGATTCTCGACGTGGGGGCATACGGCTCCGTGTTGGGATCGAACTACAACACGCGTGGCCGGGCTGCTGAGGTATTGGTCGATGGCGCAAGAGTAAAACTGATCCGCCGAAGAGAGAGTTTGCGGGACCAATTAAGAACGGAGACGTTTTAATGGAGAGCCGGGCGTCCCGCCGGCCGGACCGGGCGAGGAGCCCGATTACCTCAATGGCGACTCAAATCGACTCCAAAAAACTCATTACTTCTCTCAACACTGGCTCCGGCTGCTGAATAAAAAGCGCGTGTCCCAAATTGCTGAACTTCACATGATTATGATGCGGCAATAACCGCGTAGCCAGGCAACATCCGCGTCTGACATCAGGCCTCCTAATTCCGGAGTGCCTTGCAAAAGCAGAGTTGGGCAACTGATTCCGCGCAACATCGCCTCGCCATCCCAACCTTCAACCGAAGACCCGTCCACGACCATGTCATATGTATCAGGATCAGCCCGTTGGACACACTGCGCCCATGAAAGCAGATAAGCCTCATCATTGCCGGGCAAATTGCGGATGGTTACCGACCCATTGCCACTCGGGGCTGGCAGCACAATCGCACCGATTCCCTCGGCGATCTGCTCGACCGATCCACCCTTGCGCGCCAAATCGCGCAATCCAGAAAATAGAGCTGCATACATCGGATGGTGCAGCTTCCCCATAACGATTCTGTTGTCGCCAAGAATCACGGCGCGCACCAGCTCGGGACGATGAGAGGCGATCCACATCGCCAACATGCCCCCCAGCGAATGTCCGAAGAGCACAGCTGGAGTCGAAACGCGCTCCCGAAGAAGACGCACAACGTCTTCCGCGTACTCCGGCCCATGGTATCCACGAGCAACATGGGACGACTCGCCATGCCCGCGCAAATCGGGCGCGAAAACATGCCAGCGCGTGCTCAGAGCGGAAATCAGCGGCAGAAATACCTGCCAGCGTCGGCCGAGTCCGTGCAGCAGAACCAGCGGCGGTCCGTTGGCGGGGCCTTCTGCGTAATTTAATTGAACGACGCCGGCGTCCAGGCTGTGTTCGACGAGGCCGGAGGGCTGTTCGCTAACAATGTTTTTGTTCAAGAGAATCCCCGGGGTCGTTAGCCTTCGCCGTCATCTTTCTCCCCACTTGAGCTTGCTGGCCAGCACTTCGAAGAATGTCTTTTGGAAACGCAAGAGCTTCGCGGAATGTTCCGCCTTCACGCAACGCACAATATCTCCGTCGCGAACCGGCATGCCAACTTGTCCATCAAGACTTAGGAACGCTTCCTCTTGCCCGGTTTTCACTTGAATTTCGATCTCGACGGTGTCACGCACTACCACCGGACGGTGCGTCAATCCGTGGGGAGAAACGGGCGTGATCACGAAGGCATCCACATCCGGCTTCAGAATCGGGCCACCGGCTCCGAGAGAATATGCTGTAGAACCAGTCGGAGTCGCGACGATCAAAGCATCAGCCTTGTAACTGGAAACGAATTCAGTGTCGACAAAAAGCTCAAAGTGATTCAGGCGCGCAATCGCGCTCTTGCTGACCACAAGTTCGTTCAGGGCAGAGTTGGTGGCGACAACCTCTCCGCCTCGAGCCAGCGAACAACTCAGCATGGACCGGTTGTCAATCACGTAGCGTTCTTTCTCGATAGCCTCCAGAGCAGGATACAGATCGGCCAGTTGAAGCTCGGTCATGAACCCGAGCGTGCCCAGGTTGACGCCAAGGATCAGGGTTCCAGCCTTGGCGACCGCGCGCGCTGCTGACAGCAGTGTGCCGTCACCGCCGAGCACCAGGGCAAGATACGGCGATCTCGAGCCGAGTTCGCTGCGCGGCATCACGTTCGGCGCGGGAAAATAAGCTGTGCTTTCCTGATCGAAGACGAGCGCGTAGTTGCGTTGCAGCAGCCACTTCTCAAGCGCCGGCAATACCTCTGCCAGTTCCGGACGCCCAGGCTTCGAGATGATCGCGACCGTTTTCTGTTGGTTGGAATTCGCAGGTGACTCAGGCATGTATTCGGATAATGATCTCGGACTTCCGATTGTACAGAATCACCGGATGGCTGGCGTTGAAAAGTCCGCGCGGAGCAAGAATTCTCGGTTGCCTTCGCCTCCGAGAATGGGAGACTCGATCCATTCGGCACCCGTGCACCCGAGTTCGACAAGGGTTGCATCTACGCGAGCCACCGCTCCTTGCTGGGCCGATTCATCGCGCACGATTCCACCCTTCCCCACCTGCTCCCTGCCCACTTCAAATTGCGGTTTCACCAGGACCACAATTTGACCTGACGATGAAGCTGCGCGAATCACCGCCGGAAGAACCAGCGTGGCAGAAATGAAGGCAACATCCATGGCGATAAAGTCAATAGGCTCGGCGATATCGGCAGGCTCTAGATAGCGGGCGTTCTTTTTCTCGATCAGCAGAACACGCGAATCATTGCGCAAACCGAAATCCATCTGCCCATAGCCAGTATCCACAGCAATTACCTTCGAAGCGCCGTGTTGCAGCATGCAATCGGTGAAGCCGCCAGTGGATGCGCCGATGTCGAGACAGACTTTTCCGTTCAGATCGATGTGCCAGTGCTCAAGCGCTTTCTCTAACTTAAGCCCGCCGCGGCTGACGTAGCGGAGATCATCGCCGAGCAGCCGCAAGCTGGCTTCTGGATCGATCGACGCGCCAGCCTTCTCTATCTTTTGCTCGTTAACAAGAACTTTTCCGGCGAGGATGAGGGCCTGTGCACGTTCGCGTGATGGCGTCAGCCCTCGATCAACCATCAACTTGTCGAGACGGATCTTCACTAAGGTTGGGCTTCGCGCAAAATCAATACAGCAAGCACCCTAGGGGGTGCAGAATGTTGAAAGCGATTGGTATACAAAAGCTTACAAGAGTAAGCCCCTGCTTTTCCACAAGCTTTTCCTCTATGGTGTTGAAAAGTGCGGCGAAACTGTGGGGTGAGAGCAGAACAAATTGATTGCGCGCGGCTGATGGATATCCGAAGCTGAATAGAAACACTCCGACGACACGATGGCCCGATCTCCGGATAATTAGCCAGCAACTTCTTCCAGCGTCTTCTCGTCGATATCGAAATTTGCGTGGACGTTCTGCACGTCGTCGTTATCGTCGAGCGCTTCCATCAGGCGGATCATCTGCGCGGCCTGCTGCCCTTCCAGTTTAATGTAGGTATCGGGAACCATAGCCACACTCGACGACGCAGGAGTAATACCAGCCTTCTTGACTGCCTCCAACACAGCTTCGTAGGCCGAAGGCTCGGTCAGAATTTCCCAATTCTCGCCTTCATCTTTCAAATCCTCGCCACCCGCTTCGAGGATGATGTTCATCAAATCGTCTTCCTTCGCTGCCGACTTCGGGATGACGATATCGCCCTTCTTGTGGAACATATATGCGACGGCGCCAGCTGCAGCCATGTTGCCATTGTTCTTGCCAAAGACATGACGAATTTCGCTCACGGTACGATTACGGTTGTCAGTCGAAATCTCCGCCAGCAAAGCCACGCCGCCCGGACCATATCCCTCAAGCACGAATTCTTCGTAGGTCAGGCCAGGCAGTTCGCCTGTCCCGCGCTGGATAGCGCGCTTGATGTTGTCGGCGGGCATGTTTTCGGACTTCGCCGCGAGGATGGCCGTCCGCAGCCGCGGATTCATATCAGGATCGCCGCCCGACTTCGCCGCCATCGCAATTTCCTTGATCAGGCGTGTGAAAATCTTGCCGCGCTTGGCGTCAAGCGCTCCCTTTTTATGCTTGATTGTTGCCCATTTGGAATGGCCGGACATAGCAATACCTCGTATTTAGAGAACGAAAATTGCGCTGATTCTCGGAATTATGAATCCGCCCGCGGAGGAAATCACTGCATCAGCCTCGACGTAAAACGTTCAGGCGAAGGCAAATTATAACATGCAGAGGTAAAACGAGGCCCGAAAGACGCTTGTGCTCCAACGGGGCTACGACCCGTCTTGTGGGGGGTAAAGCTCGCTGCCACATGTCCTAACTTCGGACGCAAATTCAGCATGACTACGATACCCTTGTGGGCGAATCCGCCATGTCCTCAAAAGCTCTCAATCAACAACTCGCTCAGCTTGAAGCCTGTCGCTATAAGTTCGGCCGTCAGGAGGTCGCTTCCGTTATAAAGCTATTGAAGCGGCTAGACGCCGCACGTTTCCCGATCCCCCGTCCCTGATTCGTTTCCACGAGACGCTCCTCTTTCTTCGCGCCTTTCCCCAAGGACCAGCCGTCGTCCGTGTGACAAACCGCATTCTGAATAGTTTCCACAAGAAAGTAGAAGCGCTGCGTGAAGCAGGCACCAACCTGGACAGCTTCGATACTTTCGAATTTGCCGGCATCGCCGGTACGCAGATGGAAGACACGCTCAGCTTCGATGTAGCGCACTGGCTCATTAAGCGCACGCCCGGCAAAGTAGAAATTGCCTGGGACAACTATGAGCCCGGACGCGAGTTAGGCACTACTGGCCCGCGCTTTATCCCCTTGCTTGAGGACGATTCGTCTGTCGAAGCCGACACGCCATGGCGCAAATGGATTGAAGCGGCCGCGGGTGAGGTCGGGCAACGAAAGTCTGCGACTCCAGCATGGCTGATCGAACGCTTCAATCAGTTGCCGCTCCCTCCACAACAAAAAGCCGAGCTGTACGAATCTTTGCGCGTCCCCTTACGCTGGAACCTGGAAAACTCTCCGATCGCGCGTACGCGGAATATCGAACCAGTTCGCAGCATTTTTTATCACAGCGGGTCCGGTAAAGACGCACTAATCAGCCGGAGCCAGGTATCGCTAGCCACCGAACTGGCAAAGCGTCCGCCGAAACTGACGAAGCTTTCGCGGAAGCAGGGCCAGCAGGTCATGGACCTGATCCGCGAAGTCATGCTGGTCCGCTATCGTGAACTCTACGGCACCACGCTGGGCGATCCGAAGTCGGTTGTGCAGGCGGATGTCGGACGCGGCGTGACCATCTATCTCTGGAATCTGCCGCCCGATCGCCGCCTGCCGCTGCGCGCGTATGTCGCGGGACTGACGCTAAAGAACGGTGTGCCCATCAACTACATCGAAGCGATCGGCCTCTGCGAATGGATGGAAGTCGGCTTCAACACGTTCTACACCTTCCGCGGTGGCGAAGCGGGATGGATCTACGCTCAAGTTCTGCGCTGTCTCTGTCACCTCATGGGAACGACATGCGCCTCCGTGTACCCGTATCAGTTGGGCCACGACAACGAAGAAGCCATCGAATCCGGCGCATTCTGGTTCTACCGCAAGCTCGGATTCCGGCCGGGACGCGAGGATCTCCAACAATTAGCGGAGCGCGAAGAAGACAAAATCGCCGCCGATCCGAAATACCGGACGCCTGCTAGAACGTTACGACGACTGGCGAGCGACCATGCGTTTTACGAATTGCCGGGCAGCGGGCGCGGAGCGTGGGATCGATTTAGCACTCGCAACATTGGCCTGCGCGTGAATCGGCGGATGGCACGCGATTTTGGCGGGGATGCTACCCGCCTGCGTGAGAAGTCGAGGCGAACGCTGGAACGCGTTTTGTCGGTTAGCACATCTTCGTGGACTGCCTTGGAAAAGGCGGCTTTCGAGAATTGTGCGCTCGTTCTAGCGCATGGGACGGTTTTGGACGCGTGGACACGAGAAGAAAAAAACGATCTGGTCCGAATCATCCGTGCAAAACCCAAGCCGCAGGAAATGCTCTACCTACATCTCATACAACGGCATGGAGGGCTACGAAAGGAATTGTTGCGGCTTGGATCGTAGGTAGTTCAATTCGGAAGTCGTACGCCGGAACAGCCACGTTGTACTCAGCGACGGCCTCCGGCGCAGTTGTGCAAAATTGACCATTTTTCTTTTGCGGACTCCCTCATCATTGCGATGTTGCGCTGAATCAAGCTGCAACGACCGCCGCTCAAGTCCAGGCCCGTGAGCCTCTCGCCGTACCGGGCAACACATATATGGATGAGCAGGCAGAAGGAAACACAATGCGTACTATGATTGCAGTTCGCTCGCTGCTGTTCTCATTCATCTTGCTGGCTTTATCGCCGCTTGCTCTCGCTCAAATTGGCGTCGGCATTTCCGTGGGCTTTGGGCCTCCGGCAATTCCCGTCTATGAACAGCCGATCTGTCCCGAAGACGGTTATCTGTGGACACCAGGTTATTGGAACTACGACGACGGCGATGGCTACTACTGGGTGCCTGGCACGTGGGTCGAGCCACCTCAAGTCGGCTTTCTCTGGACGCCCGGCTATTGGGGTTGGGGCGGCAACGCATTCCTTTTTCATGAGGGATATTGGGGCTCGGAAGTTGGCTTCTACGGCGGAATAAATTACGGCTTCGGCTACGGCGGTAACGGATATGAGGGCGGCCGCTGGGAAGATGGACGATTCTCCTACAACACCTACGTGAGTCATGTAAACACCACCATCATTCACAACACCTATAACGTCAGGGTGACGAATGTCTCGGAGAATCGAGTCAGCTTCAACGGTGGTACGGGTGGAGTCGAAGCGCGCCCGACATCGCGTGAGCAGACTTTCGCTTCCGAACGCCATATCGGCCCAGTAGCCGCGCAAACCCAACACGTTCAAGCGGCCCGCGGCAATCCCGAACTGCGCGCGTCCGCGAATCAGGGCAAGCCGCCCATCGCGGCGACTTCTAAACCTGGCGACTTTAAAGCGGGCGCAGTGGCTTCCAAAGAAGCAGGTGGAGAATACAAAGCTCCTGCCCCGAGTGCCGCGCGTGGCAATGAAGCCCGTCCGGCAACTGAAGCTCGTCCCGACGCAAACAACCACGCCAACCAATTACAGCCGCACACGATTGCTCCGCCTAACACCGGCAACGCAAAGACTGACCAGAAATATCAACAGCAACAAAACAAGCTGGCTGCCAAGCAAACACAGGATCACGTGAAGCTTCAGAATCAGCAGGAAAAAGAGCATCAACAAGCCACGAAGAAGAACTACAGCGACGCGCAAAAAGCGCCGATGGAACAGCGCCACACCCAACAAACGCAGAAGCTCGAACAAACCCATGCGAACCAACAGAAGCAAATGGAGCAGCGTCAGGCTCCGCGTCAAGCAGCGCCATCCAAAGCGGAAAACGGTGGCGGGAAGCCACATTGATGGGCGCTAGGCGAGGCCGGTGATTTAGCCTTGTTCAACTGATCGGAAATAAGACTGCGAACGATAGGGCGCGACCGGCTAACTCTTTAGCCGCCGCGCCCTAAACGCATACACCACCGCCAGCAGCGGAGGCGCAAGCAGAAATCCCCAGAACGGAATGACAAATCCAAGAACGAGTGGTACGAGGATCGATGCCCACATGGGAACTCGCGTCGTGCGACGCATGATATAGGGCTGGAGCAGGAAGCCATCCACCAGGACGATCACCGCGTAGAGAATAAGAACGTAGAGCGGATGCTGCCAGTCTTGCCAACGAAGAGCGGCGGCCAGAACCGGGCCGAGCAATCCGAGGATGGGTCCGAAGTGTGGAATCATCTGCAACACCGCTGCCAGCAAGGCCCACAGCGGAGCCCACGGGACGCGAATGATCCACAGCCCAACCAACCACAGAATGCCGACGGCGAGTGAATCCTGGAGTTGAGCGATGGCCCAGTGCTTGAGCGCGGAGGCGGTAATTCGAAAATGGTCGGCGATGGGCATTGTCACTGTTACTGTTTATGGCGATTGAACTGCGAACCTTCTCGCGAATTCTACCGGCAAAGCGGGAGTCGCGCCCGCTTGCGAGCAGACAAAACGTGCGACGTCGTTGGCGAGAGCATTGATTTCGTCCAGGTCCATCCCATGGAGCAATCCCAAAACAAGTGCGGCGGTAAACGAATCGCCCGCGCCCACCGTATCGACGACCTTCACCGGCTACGACGCGCAATCGGACCATCGATCCGCTTCGTTTTCTGATACAGCAGGCTGCCATTCGCCCCCCGCGTAAGCGCGACCACTTCCAAATTGAAAAAGCCCGCCAGCCGTCTCGATCTGCTTCCCGCTGAGCCAGCCAAGCCGAACATCGCGGCCAGCGCCGGCAGTTCCTCGTCATTGAACTTCACCACATTCGCCAAGTGAAGCGATTTTTCAATGGACCACGCGATGAATGTAAATGGCTGTCGCAGATTGACGTCGAAGACGCGCAGTGCAGCTCTAGGCGCCTCCGCGATAAGTGTTGAATAGCCTCCCGCGACAATTCGGGTACGTTGCGCCAGGCTCCCAAAGCAGATCGCATCTGCGGCCCGCGCCGTGGCCTCCGTGGCTCGCGCAATAAGATCCCACGCGACATTTTCCTGAATCGTGAAATGAGCGATCCGTTGCCCGAGAGCGTGACCGTCGCGGTTCCCGTCGGCCAGTCCGGATCCACCTGAACCGTGTCGTCGGGCAGTCCCATATCATGAAAGCGCCGAATAATTTCGCGCCCATAATCATCGTTCCCGATGCAGGTGATGACCTGCACCCGCGCCCCGAGCGCATACGCATGATACGCGAAGTTCGCCGGCGCGCCACCCAACTGTGGCCCCTCCGGCAGCAGATCCCACAGCACTTCGCCGACGCCGACAACCTTGAAATTCATACTTCGGGCCTATTCGATTCCCAGTTGCTTCTGCATCTGTTCGAGCGCCACGCCTTTGGTCTCCGGCACCATCGTCTTCACCCAGATCAGCTGCAACACCATCATCCCCGCAAAAATGAAAACACATATCCCGGCGAAAAGGCCGAGACCATCTTCGGGAAAAATGTAGTCAGCAGAGCGGCAAAAATCCAATGCGTGAAGCTACCCAGCGCCTGACCCTCCGCGCGCTGGCGGTTAGGAAATATCTCAGAGATAAATACCCAGATCACCGCTCCCTGGCCAACCGCGTGAGCCGCGATAAAAGCAAACACACAAACCGGCACGATGGCGAAATGCTGCGTAAAGAACGCCCAGGCCGTCAGCCCGAGCGATGCGATGTATCCGAAAGATCCAATAAACAACAGCGTGCGCCGATCCGATCCGGTCAATGAGCCAGAGGCCGACGAAAGTGAAAACGAGATTAGTGATGCCGATTCCGATCGATTGCAACAACGCCGCCTTCGTTCCGAGGCCGGTCAATTCAAAAATGCGAGGCGCGAAATAGAGAATCGCATTGATGCCCGAAAGTTGATTGAAGAACGCAATCAAGATCGCAAGCAGGATCGGCTTGCGCAGACGGCGCGTCCAGAAATGCGGCGAAGACGCCTTCTCTGATGATGCGACCGCGATGTCATTCGCTTCGGCCGCTATCTCGTTCGGCGAGGCGTTGGGCCTGATGCGTCGAAGCACGTTCAACGCACCTGCCCGATCTCCCTTTCTCGCAATCAGCCAGCGCGGGCTTTCGGGAATACCAAAGCAAAACGCGGTGTAAAGAAGCGACGGCAACGCGGCAATCCCAGCATCCAGCGCCACGCGTTTTCTCCGATGCCGGCGAGCAGCGCGTTCGATACAAAAGCGATCAGTATGCCGAAGACAATGTTGAACTGAAACATCCCAGCCAACCGGCCGCGGAACTTAGGTGGCGCGATTTCAGAGATATAAAGCGGCGCGACCACCGTTGATATGCCGATCCCCAACCCGCCAATAACGCGAGCAAAGATGAACTCGCGCCACATTGGTGGCGAGCCCTGACCCGACCGCGCCGACAAAATAAAGCGCCCCGATCCAGAGCAGCGTCGCTTTGCGACCGAAGCGATCAGCGGGCCACCCCCCAGCAGTGACCCACAACGGTCCCGTAGAGCGCGGACGCCATGGCAATCCCATGCAGGTTGTCACTCAGCCCCCAAAGCGACTGGATCGTCTTTTCCGCACCCGAGATCACCACCGTATCAAAGCCAAAGAGAAATCCCGCGAGTGCCGAGGTGAGCGACCAGAAGAAGACGCGACCATTCATAGGCAAGTAAGAGGGCTGACGCGGCCGAACCACTGAAACACGGGACAGCGGATCAAGCGATCAACGATAAGCGCATTGCTCATCGTGCGCAATGGAGGGCGATGTCGACAGGGTGGCCGGCGAACTTGAACCACCTCGTTTGACCGTGTATAAACATTAAGGCGCGCCAAATTGCCGGCCGCCTTCAAGGGCGGGGATGCGCAAGAGCAGGCTTCGACGTTCCCTCATAGAGTCTGCAAGAGATTGATTTCAAAGCGGAAGTGGTGGAACTGGCAGACACACCATCTTGAGGGGGTGGCGCCGAAAGGCGTGGGGGTTCAAATCCCCCCTTCCGCACCAAGACATTGGTTCCTTGAGAGTTTCCGGGAATATACGAAATTAGAATCGGGCCTGCGGCCCGGACGGAGTTTTTTTCGCAATGTCGATTTTGATCACATTGATCCACATTATTGTATGCTTTTTTCTGATTGCGGTCGTATTGCTCCAGAGCGGCAAGAGCGGAGATTTAGCTGCAGCTTTCGGCGGACAAGGTAGTCAGACTGCGTTCGGTCCGCGAGGCGCGGCTTCGGTCCTGTCGAAAGCGACCACTTGGTCCGCGATCATCTTCATGCTCACTTCGATCACACTCTCGATTTTTGCGGCGCGACAAACCGGTCCCACGTCGGTATTTTCGGGCGTAAAACCGTCGCAAACAAAGTCGCAGCCGACGACAACAACCCCCTGCAAAGCCTGACCAACGTCCTCTACCTCGCAGCCGAGGGATATCACGGCGAATCTGCCAAGGTCGTAGGATGCCAGGCCCTCGACGACCTCGAACGCCTCTGCTCCCTGGTAAGGGAGCTCCTCAGCCTCCCTCATCAGCAAGCCCACTGAATCCCAAAATCGTCCCGTCCGTCCTGGCAGCCACGCCAAGGAACAAGCGAGCTTGTCATGACGAATCACAACACTGACGCTGAGGCGCATCACAAGCCGGATTTGGTATAAAACTGGTTCGGCCCTGAACATTCGAGGTGAACAATGCAGAAGCGCAAATTGGGAAACAGCAATCTGGAAGTATCGGCAATCGGCCTCGGCTGCATGGGAATGAGCTTTTCCTACGGCCCGCCCAAAGACAAGCAGGAGATGACCTCCCTTCTGCGGACAGCTGTGGAGCGAGGCATCACGTTCTTCGACACCGCCGAAGTCTATGGCCCGTACATGAATGAAGAGCTGCTCGGTGAGGCGCTCTCTCCCGTGCGCGATCAGGTAATCATCGCCACCAAGTTTGGCTTCAATCTCAATCCTGACGGAAGTCCAGGCTGGCAAGGCTTGAACAGCCGGCCCGAGCAAATCAAGCAGGTCGCCGAAGCCTCGCTCAAGCGGCTCAGAATCGACACCATCGATCTGTTCTATCAGCACCGTGTCGACCCGGACGTGCCCATCGAGGACGTAGCGGGAGCGGTGAAGGAGTTGATTCAGGCCGGTAAGGTGAAGCACTTCGGCCTCTCCGAAGCAGGTGTCCAGACCATCCGCCGTGCTCACGCCGTTCAGCCCGTGACTGCGCTCCAAAGCGAATACTCACTATGGTGGCGCAAGCCTGAAGCAGAAGTGATACCCACACTTGAGGAACTTGGCATCGGCCTCGTTCCGTACAGCCCTCTGGGCAAGGGATTCCTGACCGGGACCATAAACGAAAACACCCAACTCGGCAGCTCCGACTTCCGCAGCACTCTGCCTCGTTTCACCCCGGAGGCGATGAAGGCGAATCAGGCTTTCGTCGATCTGCTCGGAACCATCGCGAACAAAAAAAACGCCACACCTGCTCAGATCGCCCTCGCGTGGCTGCTTGCGCAAAAGCCGTGGATCGTTCCAATCCCGGGCACGACCAGGCTACCGCGTCTGGACGAGAATATCGGAGCCCTCGCAGTAGAACTTTCGCCCGGCGATCTCAACGAGATCGATACCGCCGCCTCGAAAATCACTGTGCAAGGCGCTCGCTACCCCGAAAAGCTGGAACAGATGACGGGTCGGTGAGCAGCAGCAGCCTGACGGGTAGCCCACCCTTCCACTCTCAACCAGTCACAAATCTTCGGGTGCCCCATCCTTCGCGCTTTTGCGAAGGGTGGGATGTAAGCAACGGCGGTTGGCCCCGATCTAACGCCGCTTTCGTAGCACCCATGTTGTCATGCAGCGATAGTCCTGGACGACCGTCGTCTTCAACGGATCTACGAGAACAGCGTTCATCTCTTCCGTAAATTCCAGCAGCATCTCTTCATCCACCAGGAACCACTCCGAGCCATCTCCTATGACATAGATATTCCCCCGTACCCATTCAAAGTCCATTCCAATCCTTGAACCCAGCCGGCAGAAGAGCATCCCGCCGGGCCTCAGCACGCGCCACAGATCGGACAACATCATCCTGAAGTGCTCATCATCTCGTGCAAAGTGGAGCACTGAATTGCAGATCACGACATCGGCGAACGCATCTGGAAATGGCATTTGCTCAATCAGTCCCACCTGAAAGTTCTCCGGAGGCAATCCGGTTTCCAGCGATGCAGATAACTGACGGACGTGCTCTACGCCTTCGCGGCTTGCGTCCAGTGCGAATATCTCGCAGCCTTCTCGCAACAGATGCACCAGATTGCGTCCATAGCCACATCCCGCATCAAGCACCTGCATTTCAGAGGTTATATTTCCACGAAGGATTTGATCGAACACGTAGATATCGATCTGCCCAAACTGCGCCTGAACGTTTAAAGCCATGCCCTAACCTTACCGCCTTTGGAGCCATAACCCCTTCGGGAGAAAGAATCACATATCGCGCATGGCGAAGCTTCCTCCGGAATTGTTCTTAACTTCTGGATTCAAGGCCCTTCATTGTTCGCCCATCAGAGTCTTCAATTGCGCAAGCGCTTCTCGGTAATCCATATCGGCCTGCAACATCTCGACTTGCTACGACATGAAGCAGTTGTTAAGGAACTAAGAGTTTCAGCCCACCGGTATGCTGACTGTTTTGGACCGTTGCCTGAGATCGAAATGTTTTCGAGCCAGGGTCAGCGGAGAACTCAAGGCGATACTCGCCATCGCGAAGAAAGTCCAATTGAAAGTGTCCCTCGCTGTCAGTGACACAAGCTGCAGCCCAGCTCCTGCTGTCGGCTTGAGCGATTGGGTATGCAGCTACGAATCCTTTCAAGCCTTTCCCGTCTGCATTCATAATCTGCCCGCCAATATTTCCAGCAGGAGCGGCGTGTACGCTGACGTGGCAGCCTGCCCCGGTGCCGCCTACTTCCGGGATCGTAATGAGAAGCGGCTTGCCTCCTTCGCCCTCCCATGAGGCGCGGTTTGATGGAAGATCGAAGTCGACGCGGTAGCTTCCAGGCGACAAGGCTGGAAGCGTGTAGATTCCTGAGTGGTCTGTGACGGCGTGGTAACTGACGCCCTCGGGCTGGGAGGTAAGAGTCACTTTGACACCCGTGAGCGGCTGCGATTCACCAGATTCCGGCTCGCCGATTCCCTCAACGGTACTGACCTGCCCGTTAAGATCCGGGATGCGATTGCCGGAGGCACGGGCTCGAAGTTCGGTGAGTTCGATTCCAGCGCGATCTTCGGGAGCGGTGGCGGAGCAAATACCTGTTGCAAGTCGCACGGAACTCTCAGAGCCAGCCTCATACGCGTCGACAAGATAGCGCTGCCCAGCCACGAACGAGTATCCGCAATCGCCGCCGCCGAGACCGGTTCGAACCTCAACCTCATCGCCGCTCCGCTGGTTGCCTGCAAATGTTTCGATGACGCGAAAACGAAAGACATTTGACCTTATCGGCAGCCTGTCTATAGCTGTATTCACGGAGTCGTGACGAACGCTGAGTACCTCACCCAGAAACATCGCCCCATGGATCGTGAGCGGATGGCAGCCGGTAGATGGAACCCCACAGCTACACGCCCGATGTTCCCGCCGGACAAAGTGCTACAAATAACCAAACTAACAAGCGTGAAGTCCAATGCATCTGTCCCCCGTTTACGGAAACTTTACCAAGGCTCACTTTATCCTTCCACTCTCAACCAGCCACAAATCTTCGGGTGCCCCATCCTTCGCGCTTTTTGCGAAGGGTGGGATGTAAGCACTAACCCCGGTTACTTCCTCCGCCAACAAAGCATCCGCAGCGGAATTGCAGGTTGAGGCGCGTCAAGCGACCAAGGAGTCCAATGCCGTGACGGATTAGCGCTCCAATACGCGCAACTGGTCTTGGGCAGTCCAGTTCTATTCGAGTATTTTGTCAGTCCCAGCGGCGACACCGCGCCTATTATTCGCTAGTTCATCGGAGATAGTCGACCATCCGGAAGCGAATCCCGAACGGCCAACCATCTCCGCCAACACCAACCCGCTTACTTCCCATCCGCCAACAGCGCATCCGCAGCCCACATCACCGGAGCCTGCCCATGGAAATCCCCCGTCCTTCGCTTGCGGTCGTAGTAGTACTGCATGTCATCCTTCTTCCCCGTACCTTCGCACACCTGAGTCACATCGTGGTTCTGGTCCACATACCCCACCACCGCGATCCATCCCTTCCGAGCGGCAGGACCATACGTCGCCTCATCCAGCCATCCATGCTTCACGCCCATAATCATCGCGAACGCAAACATCGCCGAGCTCGAGCTCTCCGGCCACGCATCATCCTTATCAATCAGCTCGTGCCACATCCCATCCTTGCCCTGATACTTCAGCAGCGAGCTCATCATCAGCCGATAGCCCTTCATAATCCGCGCCCGATCCGGATGATTCTCCGGCAGATCACTCAACACCTCCGCCATACCAGCCGCAACCCAACCATCCCCGCGCCCCCAGAAGTACTTCACATCCGGAGCATGGAAGAACAGCCCATTCGGCTGCTGCAGCTTATCCAGATACGACACCATCTCCTTGGCCACGCGATCCAGATACTTCCTGTCGCCACTCGCGCGATAAGCCTCCAGCTGCAGCATCGTCAGCATGTACATATCGTCGATCCAGTACCGTGTCTCCGCCGACAAGCCATCCGGCTGCGGATTCTCCCACTGCCGATCCGCCCACCAAAGCCCTTCCTTCAAATAACGCGTGTCCTTCGTCTGCCGGGCAATCTCCAACGGCACCACCCCAAAGATCGAATCATCCACATGCCGCCGAACAGGTCTCCGCTCTGCCTCCGCACCACCCGGCATCAGCGGCTCAAACCGCTTGATCAACGCATCCCGCAGCACATCGTTATGGGTCAGGTACGCATACCGCAACGCCCCATACCAGGCCGCAACCTCCGAGTAGTGAATCGTCTTCGTATACTGATGCGGACTCGTCACGAAATGCTCCGCGAGCGCCTTCCCCACATCCTGCGGCGCAACCCCGGCAGGCCAGTTCGTAAAGGTATCATTCGCCGAAACGCCCTGAGCACCAGCCACACCCAGACAACCCATCAACACACAACCGCACAACACCAACCGTGACTTCATCCCGCCTCCACAAACTCTGTTTATTTCATTCGCGGAAAAGTTTACCGGACGAAAATGACGTTTGGGAACCCCCTGCCCACCGCCGTCCTGAACAAAACGTCATCCCGAGCCAAAATCCGGGTGCCACATCCTGAGCGCGCCCGCCCGCGCGAAGGTTGGGAATGTATCGTGTGGACGGGTGGCCCCATACCTAACATCGCCACTAAACCGGGTAAACGGGTCGGTCTATATCTAACATCGTCCACTAAATCGGGTGCCCCATATCTCGATTCTGAGATGTAGGCATTCGAGCGAAGCTCGAACCGCTCCCGCCCATCTCAATCGCGACGACACAACTTCACACATCGGCAGCTCAACGATCACTTCCGAGAAGCCGACTTCGCAAGACCGGCCGTTGTTCTCCCGGAGAAACAAGAATCTTAGTCCACAAACCAGCCGAATAGCCGGCTGCTGAGAGCCCGTCATTGGCGAGTTCAACCATAATGTCCAGCCGTTGATCGAATAACGGAAGGAAGTCTGCGGGTGCGCAGTCACCGCACTGCGGACACACCTGCCTCCTTGTCAATTCCGTCGCCTCGTTTCGCGATGCCCGGCAGCGTCACCGGCAGCTTGCCGTGGATCGGGATCTCGCCGAAGAGAGCCTTAGCTGCAGACCGCTCGGAGGTTGGCAGCCAGCTATAGGTGCACAGATAGCTGCGTTCTGAAGGAAAGTTCAGGATGGAGTACGGGCTGCCGAGGGCGACCACAACCGTCCGATCTCCGGCAGCGTCCAGAATGTTCCGCAAAATTCCGGCGGAGCCCTGTGCCGCGAGGCCGCTGGCGCTGGTCGCAGCCATCTCTGCTGGTCCCGGCTGCGACACGCTGTAAACGGCAGCGATGACATGACGTGCGTTCGGCAACAGAGCCGAAATACCCTCGGCTTCGACACCCGCAGAACGACGATCGACATAGATCACCCTCGCTCCCGGAATTCGCAACCGAATCTGGTGCTCGAGTACGCGGCCGTCATCACCGTGGGCGTCGCTCACAAAAATCACGACCAGAACCTGCCCGTGCTCACCGCGGTCAAGAGGAAGCATGTGATTTTCGTCGCGGACCAGTGTGACCGCGTGATCCGCGACCTCCTGAGCCAACGCGTAGCTCGACGGCGTGCCCACGCTGTATTGAATCTGGTTCAGGTCGACTAGATGTCGGCCGGGGGTGTCGAGGCCGACCTTGGCCTTCACAAGCAGCAGTCGACGGACGCTGGCATCGATCTGCGCTCGCGAGATCTCTCCGGATTTCACCGCCTGCAGCAGACCGTTGAAGGTTCCGTCGAGATCGGAGGGCAGCTCGAGCAGGTCCTGCCCGGCCTTCACAGCGTCGACGGCGGCGCGGCCCGCGGGATTGTTGTTGTCCGCAGGATAGAGCTTGGTAAGGCCCTTCATCTCCATCGCGTCCGAAACGATGACGCCTTTGAATCCAAGCTGCTCGCGTAGCAGGCCGGTGACGACCTTCCTCGAAGTGGTCGCAATCTTCGTCGGGTCGGGCTCGAGCGCTGGGAAGGCGACGTGCGCGATCATAACCGCGTCGGAGCCAGCCTGAATGCCGGCTTCGAAGGGAGGAAGCTCGACGGTATGGAGCCGTTGCAGCGGAGCGTTCACGCGGGCCAGATCGAGATGCGAGTCGGTGTCCGTGTCGCCGTGGCCGGGAAAGTGTTTCAACGTGGTGAGCATGCCGCCTTCGTGCGAGCCTCGGATGTACGCCGCGACCATGGAAGAGACCTCGGCAGGATCCTCGCCGAAGGAACGGGTGTTGATGATCGGGTTCTCCGGATTAACCTGCACGTCGGCAATTGGGTAGAAGTTCCACTCGATGCCCAGTGCGCGCGACTCCTCAGCAACGATCTTTGCGAACTGTTCGACATAGGCCGAATTTTGCGTGGCACCGAAGGCCATGGGCTGAGGGAAGGCCTCTATCGAGGCAAGGCGCATGGAAGGACCGCGCTCGAAGTCGACAGAGAAGATGAGAGGCACCTTGGAGCGCGACTCCTGCTGAAGCAAATTGGTGGTCATCGCCGCCTCGTAGGGTTCTGTGCGAAGGAGCAACGGGCCGTCGGTGTTCACGGAGAGGTGTACGGCGCCAAGATGATATTTGCGGATGTCGGCGATGAGCTGCTGCCAGGCAGGATCGTCGGCGTTGAAGTAGCCCATGATGCCGCGCACCTCAATCATCTGGCCGATCTTCTCTTCGAGGGTGAGGCGCCTGAGAGTTCTATCGGCCCAGCGTTCCTGAGCGCGGGTCGTGGTGCCGATCGGCTGTGGCGGCAAGGACCGTGTGTTTCGTAACTGAGAGACGGCAGGGGTGAAACTCCCAACGAAGAGGGTGAACGCAACCAAACCACACTGAACAAAAGACATGAGCCCAATTTTAGCGAAGGCCTCACTCATTCAAACAGCGTCTCTCCCTCGTCACGATTATTGCTGCCTGTCGTTTTGTAAAACGAGTAATTGATTGGTACCGCCAAACGGGCTTGTCGCCAATTGGCCGAATATGTATGGTCCGCCGTCCGACTGCAAGGAAAAAGCTGAGGGCGAGAAGACAAGTCTGCGCAAATGTATTCGGCCTTTGGTGGAGCTCAGTGCTCCTGGCCAGGATGAGTTGCGCGCGTATCTGTCCTTATTAGTCGGTCGGTTGTCGTCAACCAATTCGGCCAGCAGGTTTCCAGGCACGCCGTTGTGACTGTTCTTTCGTCCTTGCTGTTTCTGTGCAGACCTCGGTGGGTAAACTTTAAGCCGTCGTGGTAGTGCGGTAAAGTGGGAGCGCGTGAGCGCTTCCAAGCCGCAGGCGTCTTTTCCGCGCTGGTCTATGATGCTGTGATCATGTTGCTGTTCGGTCGGTAGTCTTCTCCGCTGGATAGCACCGCCCATACGATGCGGGCCAGCTTATTGGCCATGGCGACCACGACGACATTTTTCGGAGCTCGGGCATCGAGCGCATCCAGCCAGGCTCCGATCGGCGCTCGATCCCGCTTGATCCGCAGCACTGCAGCCCGTGCTCCGTGGATGAGGATCTTGCGCAGGTAGACGTTGCCGCGTTTGCTGATGCCGAGCAACCTTGCCTTGCCTCCAGTCGAATACTGCCGTGGCACGACACCGAGCCACGCAGCAAAGTCGCGTCCCTTTCGAAAGGCTGCGCCGTTGCCGATGGCGGCTACGATGGCTGTGGCCACGATAGGCCCGATCCCCGGAATCTGTCGGATGCGAGTACACCCCGGATCGGCGGCGGAGATCCGTTCCAGCTCCAGGCTGAGTCCTTTAATCTGGTCTTCGATTATCTTCCACTCGTTCCAAAGAAGATCGATCAGGTTCCGCATCTGCGTTGTCAGGTTAAGGTTAGCGTTCTCAAGAATGTCGGGCAAGGCAGCCCGCAGCTTCGCTGGAGTCTTCGCGAAAACCAGGCCTCGCTCGAGCAGGAACGCACGCAGTTGGTTGATGACGGCAGTGCGTCGAGAGATGAGGCGATCGCGAACTCGATGGATCGCCTGCAAATCAAGCTGATCGTCGGTCTTGATCGGGACGAAGCGCATGTTTTTGCGCTCCACCGCTTCGGCGATCGCCTCTGCATCCACGAAGTCATTCTTGTTGGACTTCACGAATGGCTTTACAAACTGGGCTGCGATCAGCCGCACATCATGACCTTGCTTCCGCAACGCGCGTGCAAGAAAATGTGCTCCGGAACATGCCTCCAGCCCTATCAGCGACGTCTGCATGTTGGCGGTGTATGTCAGCAGCTGTCGTTGTGTGAACTTCTTTCGCACTAGCACTGTGCCGGCCACACCAAGCGCTACCAGGTGAAACGTTGTCTTGCCAAGATCGATGCCAACCGAAGCTATTTGCATATCGATGATCCTCCTTCTTAGAAGCTGCCACCACGATCAACCTGCCCGCGCAGGTGAATCAAGCGGCGGACCATCTCATTAGTCGGCTATTCGGACACTTGCAATCAGCTAGCGATGTTGGAGGAAACCGGTTTTTCTCGGCCACTGAAACTAGGAGCGAATCAGTAAACAGAAGGCGACTTGTCGGGACTAATCGATTCTCTGGATGCCGGCTCGGCGATGAACTTTCCCAAAACCCCGTTAATGAGATGGTCCGCCGCTTGATCTCCACCGTGAAGTGAGTGATCTTTTGGCAGGTTCAAGGAGGATCATCGACATGCAGATACGTTCGGTTGGCATCGATCTGGGCAAGACGACTTTTCACGTTGTAGCCCTGAACGCAGCAGGCAAGGTACTGTTGCGGAAGAAGTTCACCCAGAAGCAGCTCATCACGTTTACCGCCAACATGCAGACTTCCTTGATCGGGATGGAGGCGTGTTCAGGGGCGCACTTCCTCGGACGTGTGCTGCGCGAACAAGGCCATGACGTGAAGCTGATTCCAGCCCAGTTCGTGAAGCCATTCGTGAAGTCGAACAAGAACGACTTCCTCGATGCCGAAGCCATCGCCGAGGCGGTAGATCGGCAGAACATGCGTTTCGTTCCGATCAAGACCGACGACCAGCTTGATCTCCAGGCGATGCATCGAGTGCGCGACCGGCTTGTCGCCCGTCGAACGTCCGTAATCAACCAGCTGCGAGCCTTCCTGCTCGAGCGTGGCCTGGTCTTCGCCAAGACACCGTTCAAGCTAAAGCAGGCGATGCCTGAGATCCTTGAGAACGCAGATGCGAACCTCACACCACGCATGCGTAACCTCGTCAGCCTGCTGTGGAGCGAGTGGAAAGACCTGGAGCAACAGATCGTCGCGATGAACGAAGAGGTGGAACAGATCGCTTCTTCCGATCCAGCCTGCCAACGACTCAGGCAGATCCCTGGCATAGGTCCCTTGGTTGCGACCGCGATCGTCGCCGCAATCGGCAACGGCTCAGCCTTCCATAAGGGCCGGGAGTTCTCCTCCTGGCTGGGACTTGTCCCAAGACAGCACTCGACCGGCGGCAAGGCAAGGCTCTTCGGCATTAGCAAGCGCGGCAACAGCTATCTGAGGAAGCTGCTTGTGCATGGTGCTCGATCTGCCGTCCTCCGCGTCAAGCGAGAACGATCGCCGTTCGGTCCCTGGCTCAACGCTCTTGAGCGCCGGGCTCCGGTCAAGGTAGTGATCACAGCCGCAGCTAACAAGCTTGCCCGTATCGCGTGGGCCGTTCTCTCGAGCGGGCAGGACTATCGAGCGGTTCCGGACGCAATAACTGCCTAAGCAAGATTAACCACCACCGGCATCAAATTTTCCAACCAAGGTCTGCACCGGATAACTAAGACGAACGAACAGTTCCCAACGGCGTGCTCGCAACCTGCTCCCGAAAATGGTCTTCCATGACCGTCCCGTTTATCAGGAAGAGCACGCAGCGCAACTCATCATGGCCAGGAGTCTCCACTCTCCACACAAAGGCCGAATACATTTGCGCAGATCTGTCGATACGCTCTTCGCTTTTCCCTTGCAGCCAGACGGCGGACCATACATTTTCGTGCACATCGGCTCATCGTCTACGCTTCCGTGATCACCTTATGGCGGAATTAGCCATCTTTAGAAGGATTTTCTCGTCACCAGCTTTGATCCCAACCGCGTAGTGGGCTCCGTACTGGCTCCAGATGATCTTCGCTTCAGCGCAGAAGGCGCCACAGGTGGCGCTGACGAAGTATCCCCGAACCCCTCCGCGTAGTGAGACGGGAATCTTGCGACCCTCTGTGGGGATGGGAGCGGTGCTTCCTTGAATGGAGCCCAGATGACACGAATTACCACCTTTACAGTCTGCCGACCAAGCAAGCTGGATTTCATAGCCCTTCGAATCAGCTCAGTCCAAGATCGCAAAAACGGGATTGCGGGAATCGTCTGAAAAAGGAATGAAGACCGGCAGATGCAGAGCGACCTGCGTCTCCTTGTTCAACGTCTCCCTGACGCTGTCGTAGGCGACAACCAGATTGGTATCTCCGGTTTTCTAAACAACCGGGTTCTGCCCAAATAGGCTGGAAAAGAAGAAGACGAAAACAGCAGAAGTTTAAAGCCGAGCGACATGTGCGGAGTCCCGAAACAGTCTAACGCGCCTGCAAAGTCGGGTTTTCGGCAAGTTCGATTGGAGTTGCCGATAACCCCGTTTCCCGGCAGTTCGTTCCGACATGTTCTAGGTGAGAATATTTCAGTATGAGAAGACTTCGGTTGATTGCCTGCATCTGGTTGATGATTGGAACCGTTAGCAGCGGATGGACGCAAAAAGTATCAGGCGAGTCGCCGCTCGTTGATGTTGACCGAGCAACGGTTATAGCCTTCTTTGTTCCGTCCCCTGAAACGCAGAGTAAGGACGCAGACGAGAACGAAGCCCTGATAGATTTTCAGCTTTATGCCAGCAGCGTCAAAAAGCCTCTAGCGAAAGCTGGAATCCGGTTCGAGGAACTGTACTCAAATTTCTTTCGCGTCCGCGTCGGAGGAAAGACCGAGACCTTCCACCCGACAACCAGTGTCGGCTACTGCTTTGTCGCACCAGGCAAGAGTCCGCATGTCGAATACGGGGTCATGACGGATTCAGACCTGCTACTAGTTGCTAAGCGGTACTTCGGTCTCACGAAAGTGCCCAATTAGCTGCCAGGCTGGCAATCCGAGCCGTTCCTGCAAAGTCGCATTTTCGGAAACTTCGCCCTCGACTTTCGGATAACCCCGTTTTTCACGAACGTGGATGTTTGGGGTAGACGTTACCGTAGCCCCCAGTCGAATAGCGTAGCTTGTGCTGGCTGCGTCAGCAATTGAGGCAGCCACTCATGATGAAGGCTATGAGCCCAAAATAGACAATTAATCCGATAAGACACGTGACTGCCGTTCCGATCATGATTCGTCTACGAACCACTTTGCTTTCGAAGAGCTTGCCTCCAACGAAGGCGAGTAAGAGTAAGGCGGCTGTGATTGCGGCGGCGATTAACAACAGTCTGGCCATGCAGAGGATGTTCTCACGTTATAGATTCTGCGATAGTCTCGATTGTCTCCGCTAAGTTCCTGCAAAGTCCGGTTTTCGGCAACTTGCTTGGGTTGGTAAACGCGCTTATGTTCACTAAACGGCCTGTTCCTTCCAAATCGTCGGCCACCCGGAATAACCCCCGAAATGGCCGACTCCACACCAAGCCGCTTACTTCACCCCATCCGCCAACAAAGCGTCCGCACCCCACAACATCGGAGTCTGCCCGTGGAAGTCCCCCGTCTTCCTCTTGTGCGCCAGGCAGTACGCCAGATCATTTCTTCTTATTCGTACCTTCGCGCACCTGAGTCACATCGTGGTTCTGGTCGATATATGAGCTGTCCACAAACCACACTTGCCACACTATTCACCACCAACTAACCACCAAAAACCACGCGCTAACCACCAAAATCCCAGAAAAACCGCGATTTCACCCTCTCCAAAAATTCCCACGCGGTAACCTGAAAACCAAGCAGAAAAAATGTCCGACCCCCAGATCCAAAACGACACCATAGTCGCCATCTCCACCCCACCCGGACGCGGAGGCATCGGCATCGTCCGCCTCTCCGGCCCCGAAGCCCGCACCATCGCCGAACCTCTCCTGCGCCTTCGCAACCCCCTCGCCCCAGCCCAGGCCCGCTATGGCCAAGTCATTGACACCACTGGCGAAACCCTCGACGAAGCCGTGGTCACCTACTTCGCGGCCCCCGCCTCCTACACCACCGAAGACGTAGTAGAGATCGCCTCCCACGGCTCCCCCGTCCTCCTCGACTACCTTCTTCGCCAATGCATCGCCCGCGGAGCCCGCCTCGCCGAACCCGGCGAATTCACCCAACGCGCCTTCCTCGCCGGCCGCCTCGATCTCACACAAGCAGAAGCGGTTAGCGACCTCATCGAAGCCAGCACCCTCCACCAGGCCCGCATCGCAGCCCAGCAGTTAGGTGGCTCCCTCTCCCGCCAGATCACCCCCATCAAAGACCAACTTATAGCCCTCATTGCCGCCCTCGAAGCCGGAATCGACTTCGCCGAAGACGACATCGACACCCTCCCCACCCACGAAATCACCAATCAAATCAGCAAGATCCAAGCCCCCCTCACCGCCCTCGAAAAAACCTTCTCCTACGGCCGCATAGTCCGCAACGGCTTCACCCTCGCGATCGTAGGCCGCCCCAACGCCGGCAAGTCATCTCTTTTCAACCGCTTAATCGAGCGAGACCGAGCCATCGTCGCCGCAACCCCCGGCACCACCCGCGACCTCGTCACCGAACGCGTCTCCCTCAACGGCATCCCAGTCGAACTCATCGACACCGCAGGCCTACGCCAATCCACCGACGAGGCCGAAACCATCGGCATCGCTAAGTCCCGCGAAATCATGGCAGAAGCCGATATTGTCCTCCTCGTCATCGACGCCACCGCGCCCCCTCACCCCGAAGACGAAGCCACCATCGCCTCCCTAACCACCCGCCCCCTCCTCATCGCCCGCAACAAATCCGACCTAACCTCCGGCCCCGCCTCATCACTCGAAACCACCCACCCCACCATAGAGACCTCGGCCCTCACCGGCACCGGTATCCCCGAACTACGCACCGCCATCCTCTCGCAGATCTCCAGCTTCACCTCCACCACAGAAACCGCCCTGCTCACCAATCTTCGCCAGCAGCAGGCAGTCTCCACATCGCTCGCCGCGCTCACCCAGGCCCGACAAGCAGCCGTCGACGAAATCCCCCACGAAATGATTCTCCTCGACCTCTACGACTCCCTTCGCGCCCTCGACTCCCTCACCGGCGCCACCACCTCTGACGACATCCTCCACCTCATCTTCAGCAAATTCTGCATAGGCAAGTAAACCCACTTCCAACAGCGTTCGACAAGCTCCCACACGCTTGTCATAAAAGGTCGGGCTCCCAAGTTGAAGTAACACTATTATTTCCATGACCGCCACCCTATGCGTCGGCAGCAGATGACTCCAGATGCGCGCACTGCCATCTCATTTACAGTTGGCAAGTCGTTCGGCAAATCACGGCCATGCCCATCCATCGACCTCTCCTCGCGCTCGTTATCTTCACCGTCACAAGCCTCCCTGCGCAAAACATCTTCCCCGACGGCAGGCTTGACCCCACACGCAACCCCGATACCACATCGCAGCCGCTCCACACCCCACTTCCCGAGCAATACATCTGGACATCAGGCGACAATACTGTCCGCCGTCCAGACCGCAGCAATTTTCCCTGGAATCGTACTCAACTCCGCACGGACCCTCACTTCTTTCGCGCCCGTTTCAAGGTCACCCGGATTCCCGATGCCGCGACCCTCTATATCGCCGGCCCACGCGAAGCCCACGTTTACCTCAATGGCCATCTTCTCGCCGACTTCACCAGCAACATTGACGCGCCCATCAACTTCCGCGTCTTCCATGCGGATGCAACCCAAGCGCTTAAGACAGGTGACAATACGCTCGCTATTGAAGCTGTCCGGGGCCGCGGAGTCGCAAGTGGCGCCAGCGCTATTGCCACCCAACAGTTAGCTTACGGGGAAGTTCTCGTCGCCAAGATCATCCCCGCAGCATTCGGCGTAGAAGCTCCTGGCCTCATCATCACCGATACAAACTGGCGCTCCACTGCCACACGCGCCGTTCACTGGCAAGACCCGACCTTCGACGACCGCGCCTGGCCAGCCGCCGCGTCCCTGGGGTCCATCGAGGGCAACATGGATCTCTTCCAATGGAACGCCGACGCCGGCATGTACGCGTGGCCCGGCTATATGGGGATGTCCGAGCCTCTGCGCGTCTACGCGCTCCAACCCCAGACCATTACTCATATCTACGCTGCACACTCGCGATTGACCAACGTCGATGCCCTCACGCGGCCATCGGTAACGCCTTTCACCATCTCTCTGCCCGACACTTCCACCGACGCCGAAGCTCCATCCCTCCTACTCGACTTCGGCCGCGAGGTCTCTGGCCGCCTTCTCGTGGAATCCGCCTGCGACTGCATCGCCACTCTTTCCATCGCGTACGGAGAGTCCGAGATCGAGGCCATGAGCACTGGCCTCACCCCGGGTCAGCAAGGCGGCAACTACCTCGGGACAAACATTGTCGAGGTTCCCGCGCACGGCACTGCTCGCGGCCCTAAATCCGGCTTCCGTTATGTCCGGATTGCCTTCCTCCGCGGAGCACCACTTACGACCTTCAAATCCATTCGCGTCGAAGGTATCTATTACCCCGTCAATTACGCCGGCCACTTCGAGTCCTCCGACCCTCTGCTCAACCGCATCTGGGAGACCGGCGCTTACACGGCCCACCTCTGCATGCAGGACGGCATCTGGGACGCCATCAAACGAGATCGAGGTTATTGGGCAGGGGACCTCGATGTCGCCGGCCGAGTCATCTCCACAGTTTTCGCCGACAAACTCCTCATGGAAGACACTCTCCGAGGTCTCGTGCCGCAAGGTATCGGTCCTGCCCCCGCGGTCAACGGCATTCCCGGCTACTCTGCTCTCTGGATCACCAGCCTCTACAATTTCTATCTCCATACCGGAGACAAGGCCTTTCTCGCCTCCCGGCGCGACGACCTCCTCCGTATCCTCGCCGGCATGGATGCGACTCTCGACTCCACCGGCCTCGTAGCCAACGACGGACGCGCATGGCTCTATGTAGACTGGGCGCCGGGTCTTCACGCCGACACTCCCGAGGCGCGCGTCGGCACTGAACTCCAATACATCCGGGCCTACACCGCCGCTGCCCGTATCTTCACCTATCTGGGTGACACGGCCAACAACGCGAAGTACGAAGCTCGGACCCGCAAGTCCATCGCCGCAGCCCAGGCTGCTTTTCGCGATCCCGACACAGGAACGTATGGCACAACCTGGCAAGTCAACTCGCTCGCGACCCTCACGGTAGCCGATTCCAAAGACACCGCAATCTGGAACAACGTCCTCTCCCACGTTAAGCAGAACAGCCCTACCGACCAAATCGTCACTCCCTACTTCAACGCCTACCTGCTGGATGCCATGGCTTCGCTTGGCCACCGCCGTGAAGCCCTCGATTGGATACGCCAATACTGGGGAGGAATGCTGGCCGAAGGCGCGACCTCTTTTTGGGAGAGCTACGATCTCCGCTGGCCAAAGTCCAACCCACATCTCTCCCTGCAGGCCGACGGCACCTCAGGCTACTTCGTCTCCCTCGCGCATGGCTGGTCTGCCGGACCCACCGCCTGGCTGACGGAAAACATCCTCGGCGTCACCCCACTCGAACCGGGCTATGGCACCGTAGACATTCACCCCGATCTGCTCGATCTGGCCTGGGCATACGGCACAGTGCCTACCCCACACGGCCTCATCAAAATCAATGTCGACAGGAAGAGGGGAATCATCCTCGATCTTCCGGAGGGCGTCAACAAAGCCGTGGTTCGTTTCACACCACCGAACCCCAACGCCGACGTCTACGTCAACGGCAGACTCTCCCGCTGCGCAACCTGCCTCACAAACGGACCGCGAGAACGAGTGCGAGTCGTTGAACTCGCCAATCCCGGCCACTATGAAATAACCGCACGCAATCAGCCCTCCGCAAAATAGCCCTCAGGACGATCTCAGTGACGATGCGCGTAGTACTTTCATCCACGCTTCTCTCCGAACAACAGATGCTCCGCCCCAAGTACCGTCTCATGGATCGCGCGATAGGAGTTTGCGTGCTCTCGTCGCTCCGATCAAAATCAGTGCAAGCTCAGGAAAGTATTTGGGGAGGGTCAGATCATACCTCGCGTGCTGTTCAACAGCATCAGTCTCTACCGATCCTTACTTTATTGCAGGCGCGGCAAGCAGGCGACCGTAACATTGGTGGGAGCTGTGCGGTCTTGTGCAGTTAACCATTTACCTCCGTTGGTTCAGGCATGACGAGGTAGAGCAGAACGATGCCCAGGACAACAAACATTCTGAAGGCGGCGTCCTGGCCGTTCCAGGTTCTTGACTGCCACATAAGAAACCATTCGCCACCGACGCTCAAAAACGCTCCCGACCACATCAGCATGCCGAGGGTAAGAGCAATGGCACCGACATTCTTGGCACGTGTGAACTCATTGGCGGATAGTTTCAGAGCGCGCACGAGGCTAATACCGCCCCACCAACAAAGGACGACAGTGACGATCTCCCAGGAGATGATGGAGAGGTAAAAGAGGGTATGAATGCTTGGCTGGTTGATAGCGCGCCACATGCCTGCCATTGCCGGGAAAGGTGGAATCCATCTGAAGGACGTGACGGACGAACTGGTAGTTGGAGTTGTAGTCTGTCGTGTTGTTGAAGACAACGAGTGTGTAGAACAAAGCCACAGAGAACACAAGGAAACACTTCGAGATTCGAACCGCCATCAACTCCCTCCCGGAGCAAAGGTTTGAAAATATGCCTGCAACGCCTTGGCGGTCGCGTCGTCGAAGCGCGAACCGGGCCGTTTGGATGCCTCGTGATAGTTTGATTTCGGACTGAGGAGATACGCTTCGAAGGCCGCAGGCGTAACCGTCGCTTGGGGAGGCGCGAGGAGCTTCTCATAAGAAATGTAACGGAACGTTCCCGGAGCAACGCCGGTGATCTCGAGGTCCGATGGGAAGCTATGCTTCACTTCGAGAAGTTGCTTCGTCGAACTCGAGCCAGCATCCAACAGCGCACAACACGCAGCGGTCACAGCGAGTAGCTTTACTCGAGTCATGACTCCGACTATAGCGAAACTTCTCTGCGAGCAGCGTAATTAAAAGAGCCTACTGGCAGCTCGACGAAGACTTGACTCGATCCCTGCACATCACCTTTTAGAATTCGAAGTGTTGTTAGCGAAGCCGACCCGGCCTTCGCGAATGATTTTGGAGAAGTCCGGACTCTGGTCGGCAGCCTTCGCTGTGGCGTTGATGTGCGCCTGCTCCTTTAGCGCAGAGAGCGGTAGACCGCCGGTAACTATGGCACCGCGTTCGTACAACATCTCGTCCATCTTGCCGTTCAGCAGGATGCGCCAGTCGAGTCGCATGCGGATGTCGCGCGCTTCAGCGGTAGTCACGGCAATGTTGGTGGTGCAGTTATCGGTCAGGGCGTTATACCACTCGGGACGCTCGTGCAAGCTGTTGACGCGCTCCAGGTAGTCGAGGAATATCCTGCGCGCCAGAGGCGGACTAACCGTCGTGCGAAAGATATGCACCTCTTCATCCTTGCGGAAGTTAGTGCGCAGCCGAATGACGTCCCGTTCATCACTGACTATGTAGATGAGCGTGTACTGACGGAAAAATCCGCGAATGGCAGAGTAGGTCTGGCCAACCATGTTGCGAGTCTCGATGGACATGGGCACATGACCCTGCTCACCGAAATCGAAGCTGACAATGGGATGCGCAATCCATGGCGAACCCCACCAGGTAATAAAAATGTCGACGCCTCGAAGGTTTGCCAGATCGTAGGAACGGACCTCCCATTCGCAGGTGAAGTCCTGCTCGGTGCGGTAGTCGCAGTTGCGAACGTTGTGGATGGTGACCTGAGCTCCGTTGATGTCAGCGTAGGCGGTTTTGGCGTTGTCCGGCCTCCAGTCGCGGTCGTTCGATGGCTTGATCGAGAGCCACCAGATCGCGACGATCGCGAATCCGGCAAAGGCAACCATCAACCCCATACGACCGCGCCGCAGAAAAAACACAGCTGCCAGCATCGTAATGAGATACAAGACGGCGACGAGTGCCCGCAGCGACCCGAACGGAGAGTCGAAGTAGATCGCCGCCGCCGCCCACGCGGTCACGAGCACAGCAACAATAATTGAGAGCGCGAACACGGTTCTAAATAGCCATCGCACGCCGGCCAGTCCTTCCAACTTTTCTGATAGTTGTTGATTACTTTTTGCGCGATCTTTTCCGCTGTAGGTTCCGTGGGCCCTTATGAATCATTGGTATCTCCGCCGTGCGGAGGCACAAACGAAGTCTACAGGCGACTTCTCGGCACCGCCAGATCTCTCCTTCTCCGCGAACACCACTTTAGCTCAGAGCACCGAAAACCGTATATCAAGCTCCCACAGAGCCTAAAGGAAGCTCTGATTAAGACTTGTTTTGAAGGGGGCGGGCTCAGTCCCCGTCGCAAGCCCAGAAAAATGAATGGGCTTTAGCCCGCGAGGGAAAATAAGCCTATTAGGGGATTGGATATTAATCCCTCTCCATCACGGTAAAACTGGAAAACGAGAGTGATGGTAGTAATCTGTCACCCCAGGAGAAGACAAATGTCGTTAGACTCGCGCCGAGCAATCTCCGATCTACAGGAACTCCGATCACTGACCGCCGACGATCACGGTGCCCAGCGTCTTGCCTGGAGCCCGACATGGCTTAAAGCCCGCGCCTGGTTCCAGACTAAGCTGCAAAGCCTCCCCGTCGAACACCACTACGACGCCGCAGGCAACTCCTGGACGACGCTCCCCGGCAATTCAGATCGAACCCTCATCCTGGGCAGCCATCTCGATTCCGTTCCCAACGGAGGCTGGTTGGACGGCGCCCTCGGCGTTCTAGCCAGCCTCGCGGTCTTACGCAGCATCGCAGAGGAGTTCAACGGCAAGCCCCCGATCACAATTCGCCTCGTCGATTGGGCCGACGAAGAGGGCGCACGCTTCGGCCGCAGCCTCTTCGGCTCGTCAGCCTTCGCTGGAACCCACACCATAGAAGCCGACCGCAACCGCACCGACCGCGACGGTATCCGCCTCGAAGACGCGCTCAAGGGATGCGGAGTCAACATCGACCGCATCGGCGACGCCGCCATCGAACGAGGCAAAGCCGGAGCCTATCTCGAGCTTCACATCGAACAAGGCCCCGTTCTCGAGTCGATGCAACTTCCGCTCGGCGTAGTGCTCGGCACCAAAGGCGTCGAACGCCACGCAATCACCTTCCATGGACAGGAAGCCCACTCCGGCTCAACCCCAATGGCTGTGCGCCGCGACGCACTCGCCGCCGCGGCAAAACTCGCCCTCGAGATCCGCCCCATCGCGAGCAAACATCCCGACTCCGTCGCAACCATGGGTAGTGTGAAAACCTTCCCCGGTATCGTAACTGCCGTAGTCGGGCGCTGCGAAACCACGCTCGACATGCGCGACCTTGATGCCACAGTCCTCGCCTCCATGTTGGCTGAAGCCCGCGCCGCCAGCGAGAGATTCGCCGCCGAAGAGCGCTGCACCGTCGAGTGGTCAAAGATATGGAACATCCAGCCCATCCCGTTCCATCCGCAACTCATCGAGTTCTGCGACGAAGCAATTCGCGAGACAGCAGGCACCACCCACAAGCTGCCCTCAGGCCCCCTGCACGATGCAGCCGAAGTATCACGCACAGGAATCCCGACTGTAATGATGTTCACCCAATCACTTGCCGGCCTCAGCCACAACAAAGCAGAGGACACGAAGCCCGAGCATCTCGAACTCGCAGTCCAGGCATTCGACTGCCTTGCCAGAAAGACGATGATTTGGTTGAACATGAAGGACTAAGCCACTTCACCGCAGCTGAAAAGGCATTATCTTTGCGCCTCGATGGTGCATAATGGTCACTCCTGAGTCCTGAACTGAGCGACACCCGAGGAGGATCATGCTGTCTTTCATTTCGAAACGTCTACTAGTTTCGGAGAGCACATCCAGCTGCAAGGAGATCGTCCGATGAGCGATCGACAAGCCTTCCCGCCGCAGGTTCACGAGCATCCTGAGATCACTGCGCGCTTCGGCGACATTCACCCCCCCTTCGAAGCACAAGCCGCGATAACAGAAGCGAACCGTTGCCTCTTCTGCTTCGACGCGCCCTGCACCACCGCCTGCCCGACCCACATCAACGTGCCACGCTTCATCAAGAAGATCGCTTCCGACAATCTCTCTGGCTCCGCCCGCACCATCCTCGACGCGAACATTCTCGGCGCAAGCTGCGCGCGCGCGTGTCCCGTAGAAGTGCTATGCGAAGGTGCCTGCGTCATGCATCGCTACAACAAGCAGCCCATCCAGATCGCGCGGCTGCAACGTTTCGCAATGGATGAGTTCCATCAAAGCGGAGCTCCACTGCCATTCGAGCCCGGCGAAGACACAGGACTCTCCGTTGCGTTGATCGGCGCCGGTCCAGCCTCACTCGCCTGCGCTGCCGAGCTTCGCCGCCGAGGCATTCGCGCCCTGATCTACGACGCACGCCCGCTGCCTGGAGGCCTGAACACCTACGGCGTAGCCGAATACAAACTCCCATTCGCAGAGAGCGTGCGCGAGATCAAAATGCTCTCGCAACTCGACGTCGAGTTCCACATGGACACAACGATCGATGCTGCCAAACTCGCGGAACTTGAGCGTGAGCACGACGCCATCTTTCTTGGAATCGGCCTTGGCGCAATCCACAAGCTCGGTATCGGCAACGAGCAGCTTCCCGGCGTAACAAACGCGCTAGATCTCATCGCAGGCTACAAATCCGGCGAGCTCACGACAGTACCCGAGCGCGTCGTCGTCGTAGGAGCGGGAAACACCGCTATCGACGCAGCCATAGCTTCCGTTCGGCTAGGTGCGACAGAGGTACACATCGTGTATCGCCGCGGCCCCGAGCAGATGTCAGCGTTCTCGTTCGAGTACGAACATGCAAAGAGCGAAGGAGTAAAGTTCCTCTGGCATGTGCTGCCAACTGGCATTCACGGCGACAAAGCTGTGAAAGCACTTCAGTTAATGAAGCTTGCCACCACAGAGGATGGTTCGATCATTCCACAACCCGGCTCAGAGTTTTTGTTGCCGGCCGATTGGGTCGTGCTGGCGATCGGACAAGGCACCCACTCAGCTTTCCTTACTGCAAACGGAAGCGACTCTGCAAGAGTCCAGCTTGAACGCGGACGCATCCTCATCGACCGCGCAACAGGCCAGACCTCGCACCCAAAATTCTTCGCCGGCGGCGACTGCACCAACGGGGGCCGCGAAGTAGTCGACGCAGTCGCCGACGGAAAACGAGCAGGCATCGGCATCGCCGCGTGGTTGGAGGGTCTCCATGTCCAAGCCTAAGCCAACTCTTGAAACCACCTTCTGTGGCATCAAGTGCCTCAACCCCTTCTGGCTCGCATCCGCACCTCCAACCAACTGCGGCGAGCAGGTCATGCGCGCCTTCGACGCAGGCTGGGGCGGAGCTGTCTGGAAGACCATCGGCGAGCCCATCACCAACGTCAGTTCCCGCTACTCCTCCATCGACTGGGAAGGCCGCCGCATGATGGGCTTCAACAACATCGAGCTCATCAGCGACCGTCCCATCGACGTCAACCTGCAGGAGATCGCCGAAGTAAAACGCCGCTACCCAAAGCACGTCGTCATCGCCTCCCTCATGGTCGAAAGCAAGCGCGAGACATGGCACGACATCGTGCAGCGCTCGGAAGACGCGGGCGCCGACGGCCTCGAGCTCAACTTCGGCTGCCCCCACGGCATGAGCGAGCGCGGCATGGGCTCCGCCGTAGGCCAGGTCCCCGAGTACTGCGAGCAAATCACCGCATGGGTCAAAGAGAAGGCGCGCACGCCCGTCATCGTCAAGCTAACCCCAAACATCTCCGACATCCGCATGCCCGCACGCGCAGCCAAACGCGCCGGAGCCGACGCCCTCTCCGCTATCAACACGATCAACTCCATCACAGGCATCGATCTCAACACACTGCAACCCAACCCCAACGTCGATGGCAAGAGCTCACACGGAGGCTACTGCGGTCCCGCAGTAAAGCCCATCGCGCTCAGCATGATGCAGCAAATCCAATCCGATCCCGACGCCGCCCTCCCGCTCTCCGGCATCGGAGGCATTGCCACCTGGCGAGACGCCGCCGAGTTCATCCTCCTCGGCTGCAGCACAGTGCAAGTCTGCACAGCGGTCATGCACTACGGCTACCGCATCGTCGAAGACATGCAGGACGGCCTCCTCGCGTGGATGACAGAGAAAGGCTTCGCCACGATCGAAGATTTCCGCGGCCTCTCACTCCCCAACGTGCGCGAGTGGAAGAATCTCAACCTGAACTACAAGATCGTAGCCCGCATCCACGAAGACCTCTGCATCGGCTGCCAACTCTGCTACACCGCCTGCTGGGACGGCGCCCATCAATGCATCCATCTCGACCGAACCGCTCCAGCACCAGACACAACACTCACGCCAGCGATGGTAGAAGTCCGAAGCCGCACGCCGCATCTCAACAACACCCATCCCAAAACTCGATTCAAATGGCGCAGGCCACACCAACGCAGTCACGCCACTCGAACGAATCCCACGCGTCGACGAAGAGCACTGCGTAGGCTGCAATCTCTGCTCACTCGTCTGCCCCGTCGACAACTGCATCACCATGGAGCGCATCGACACCGGCCTCCCACCCGAAACATGGGAGCAGCGCACCGCCGGATCCAATTGCGAGGCTCTCACGAACGGATAGCGAAACCTCAATAACCATCGAAACGAGACGCAGCATGGGAACCCTCATCCAGAACGGCACCGTCGTCAATGCAACCGGCCAACAGAAAGACGACGTCCTCATCGAAGGCGAGACCATCACCAGGGTCGCTCCCGGCATCGCCCCCGATGGCCACACCATCGTCGACGCCACAGGCCTCTACGTCATACCCGGCGGAGTCGATGCGCACACCCACATGGACATGCCCTTCGGCGGCACCGTCTCCGCCGACGACTTCCTCACCGGCACCCGCGCCGCAGCCATCGGTGGCACCACCACCATCGTCGACTTCGCCATTCAGGCACGCGGTACACGCATGCGCGACGCACTCGACATCTGGCGCGCCAAGGCCGACGGCAAGGCCTGCATCGACTACGGCCTGCACATGATCGTCACCGACCTCGGTTCCGACGCAGGCAAACAGGGTCTCGCCGACATGGACGACATGGTGCGCGAAGGTGTCGCCAGCTTCAAGCTCTTCATGGCCTACCCCAACGTCCTCATGGTCGACGACGCCACCATCTTCAAGGCGCTGCAGCAGACCGCGAAGAACGGCGCGCTCATCTGCATGCACGCCGAAAACGGCTCCGTCATCGACACCATCGTGCAGCAGACGCTTGCCCAGGGAAAGACCGCGCCTATCTATCACGCGCTCTCACGTCCCACCATCGCCGAGGCCGAGGCCGTCAATCGCTGCATCGCCATGGCGGAGATCGCAGGCACGCCCATCTACATCGTCCATCTCTCCAGCGAAGACGCGCTGAATCAGGTGCGCGAGGCGCGCGATCGCGGTCTGCCCGCCTTCGCCGAGACATGCCCGCAGTACCTCCTGCTCTCCATCGAAGACCAGATGCCCGGCAAGAGCTTCGAAGAAGCCAAGTACGTCTTCACACCACCCTTGCGCGAAAAGAAGAACCAGCCCAAACTCTGGGACGGCCTCGTGCACGACCATCTGCAAGTCGTTTCCACGGACCACTGCCCCTTCTGCTTCGCCGATCAGAAGCAGCTCGGCAAGGATGATTTTTCCAAGATCCCCAACGGCGGCCCCGGAGTCGAAAACCGCATGCAGCTACTCTTTCATCACGGCGTCAACGCCGGAAAGATCACCCTCGAGCGCTTCGTCGAGATCACCTCCGCCGCGCCCGCACGCATCTTCGGCATGTATCCAAAGAAGGGCATCATCGCTGCAGAAGCCGATGCCGACATCGTCCTCTGGAATCCCACAGCCGAACATCTCATCTCCGCCGCAACGCACAGCATGCGCTGCGACTACTCCATGTTCGAGGGGTGGAAGGTGAATGGCAACGCACAAAAGGTCTTCTCCCGAGGTGAGCTCATCGTCGACAACGGCAAATACATCGCGGCAACCGGACGCGGCGATTACATCCGTCGCGAAGCACGAGGAGGAGCCTGGAAATGATGCCGCCCGCGCCCAGCCCTGACATCGTCTATCAGGACACGCCACACGACCCACGCCTCTACAACGCCGACCTCGCCCCCACCACGCCAGCACAACGCACCTGGACCACCTATAACTACATCGCCCTCTGGTTCTCCATGTCCATGGAGGTCACCACCTACATGCTCGCCTCCTCGCTCATCGCAGGCGGCATGAACTGGAAGCAGGCCATCTTCACCATCCTGCTCGGCAACCTCATCGTCCTCATCCCCATGCTCCTCAACGCCCACGCCGGCGCGAAGTACGGAATCCCATTCCCCGTCTTCGTGCGTGCCAGCTTCGGCACCCGGGGAGCCAATCTCCCCGCAATGCTCCGCGCCCTCGTAGCTTGCGGATGGTTCGGCATCCAGTCATGGCTCGGCGGCCAAGCCATAGCCGCCATGCTCGCCGTCCTCTGGCCCGCAACCGCACACGTGCCCGCAGTCCTCTGGGCAAGCTTCCTCGGCTTCTGGTTGCTCAACATGTTCGTCGTATGGCGTGGCGTCGAATCCATCCGTTTTCTGCAAAGCTTCTCCGCGCCCTTCATGCTCATCATGTCACTCACGCTACTCTTCTGGATGCTCCACAAAGCCGGCGGCTTCGGCCCCATGCTCTCCGCACCCAGCCAATTCAAAACCACCAGCAGCTTCTTACATTTCTTCTTCCCGTCACTCACCGCAATGGTCGGTTACTGGGCTACCCTCTCCCTCAACATCCCCGACTTCACCCGCTACGCCAAAAATCAGGACGCTCAAATCGTCGGCCAGGCATTCGGCCTGCCCGTGGCCATGACGCTCTACTCCTTCATCGGAATCGCCTGCACCTCAGCATCCGTCACCATCTTCGGCGAGCCCATCTGGTCGCCCATCACACTGCTCGGAAAATTCCACCAACCCTTCGCAGCCATGCTCGCCCTCGTAGCTCTACTCGTCGCAACGTTGAACGTAAACATCGGGGCCAACGTCGTCTCCCCTTCCAACGACTTCTCCAACCTCGCCCCAAACCTCATCAGCTTCCGCACCGGAGGCCTCATCACCGGCTTCCTCGGCCTCGCCATGATGCCCTGGAAACTAATGAGTACCTTTGGCAGTTACATATTCGGATGGCTCATCGGCTACTCCGGCCTCCTCGGTCCCGTCGCCGGCATCATGGTCGCCGACTACTTCTTCATTCGAGGCACCCGCCTCGACGTCGTCTCCCTCTATCACCGCGATGGCCCCTACGAATACACCCGCGGCATCAATCCCCGAGCCATCATCGCGCTTGCAATCGGCGTCATCGTCGCCCTCATCGGCCTCGTCATTCCATCCCTGCGATTCCTCTACGACTACGCCTGGTTCGTAGGCTTCTTCGTCGCCGCTACCAGCTACGTCGCCCTCATGCAGCGATACGGCCCAGCCATCCAGCCCATCGCCGCGACAAACCTGAGCACGAACGAATAGGATCACCATCATGAGCCCCACCGAAACCACCGAAACGAAGCAGCAAACTCTCACGAGCCAGCAAGTCGTCGACCTCACCCGCCAGTACAACTACGGCACATGGCGATTCCAAAAAAACTGGAACCCCATGCACATCGCCGACGCCGAAGGTTGCTACCTCATCGACGGCGCAGGCAAGCGTTACCTCGACTTCTCCTCGCAGCTCATGTGCTCCAACCTCGGCCATAAAAATCAAGCCGTTATCGACGCCATCGCACAGCAGGCGCAGCAACTCAGCTACGCCATGCCCGGCTACGCCACCACAGCCCGCGCCGAACTCTCCCAACTCCTCGCAGAGATCCTCCCCCAGGGCCTCCGCAAATTCTTCTTCACCACCTCCGGCACCGAAGCCAACGAAGCCGCCTTCAAGATCGCCCGCATGTACACCGGCAAGTCCAAGATCATCGCGCGCTACCGTTCCTACCACGGCTCCACCATCGGCTCCATCGCCGCCACCGGAGACCCGCGCCGATGGGCCACGGAACCCGGCGGCAAAGGCCCCGGCATCATCTTCGCCCCTGAAGTCAATTGCTACAAATGCCCCATCCGCCACACCTACCCCGGCTGCAACATCGCCTGCGCCGACTACATCGAGCACATGATTCGCAACGAGTCCGACGTAGCCGCAGTCCTCGTCGAGCCCATCGTCGGCACCAACGGCGTTCTCGTCCCACCCGACGAGTACATGCCTAAACTCCGCCGCATCTGCGACGAAAACGGCGTCCTCCTCATCGCCGACGAAGTCATGACCGGCTGGGGCCGCACCGGCGACTGGTTCGCCATGAACCACTGGAACGTCATCCCCGACATCCTTGTCACCGCCAAGGGCATCACTTCGGCCTACGTCCCTCTCGGCCTCTGCGCCACCAGCGAAAAAATCGCCGAGTTCTTCCAGGACCACTTCTTCTCCCACGGCCACACCTACGAAGCCCACCCCATCACCCTCGCCCCCGCGGTAGCCTGCATCCACGAGATGCAGCGCCTCAACCTCGTCGAACGCGCCCGCGAACTAGCACCCTACGTCGAAGCCAAACTCAACGACCTCAAATCAAGACACCGCAGCATAGGCGACGTCCGAGGCAAAGGCCTCTTCTGGGCCGTCGACCTGGTAAAAGACCGCACCACCAAAGAACCCTTCAACACCTACGCCGACAAAGTCTCCGGCAAACCCCTCCTCGTCGACCAGATCGCCGCCAAAATGCTCGCCGACGGAGTCACCATCCAAGCCTGGGTCTCCCATTTCGTCATAGCCCCACCCCTCATCGTCACCAAAGAAGAGATCGACCGAGGCATAGCCACCCTCGACAAACATCTCACCATAGCCGACGAAGCCGCATCCGCTTAGCTAGCCACACGCACTGCGTTGCATTTGCAGTTGTCGTTGCATTTGCTTTTCTTGCTTGTCATCCCCGAAGGGGATCTGCTTCTGTCGTCGCTCTTGCAGTTGTTCTTGCTCATTGCCCAGGGGCGGTCTACCCCAGCGTCGGCATCGAAGTATCAACCCCCGTCCGAATCCCCGTAGGCCACCGCGAGGTCACCGTCTTCAACCGCGTATAAAACCGCACTCCCTCCGGCCCATGCACCGAGTGGTCCCCAAACAGCGACCGCTTCCATCCACCAAAGCTATGGAAAGCCATCGGCACCGGAATCGGCACATTAACCCCAACCATCCCGGCCTGCACCCGATGCGCAAAGTCCCGAGCCGTATCGCCATCGCGCGTAAAGATCGAGGTCCCATTTCCATACTCATGCTCATCGATCAGCTTCAAAGCCGTCTCAAAATTATTCGTGCGCACAATCCCCAAAACCGGCCCAAAGATCTCCTCGCGGTAAATCCTCATCTCAGGCTTCACATGATCGAACAGACAAGCCCCAAGAAAGAACCCATCGCCGCGGGTCAGCGCATGCGAACGCCCATCGACAACCAGCTGAGCCCCTTCTTCAGTTCCAAGCTGCACATACCCAGTCACACGCTCCAGATGAGCCTTCGTCACCAGCGGCCCCAACTCCGCGCCCTCCTTCATCCCATCGCCAACCTGCAGCTTCTCGATGCGCGTCTCCAGCTTGCCGATCAGAGCATCCGCGGTCGCACTCCCAACCGTCACCGCAACCGAGATCGCCATGCACCGCTCGCCCGCCGAACCATACGCAGCACCAACCAGAGCATCCGCAGCTTGATCCAGATCCGCATCCGGCATCACGATCATGTGGTTCTTCGCTCCCCCCAGAGCCTGCACACGCTTCCCATGCTTCGTCCCTTCGCGGTATACATACTCCGCAATCGGCGTCGACCCCACAAAGCTCACCGCCTGCACCGTTGGATGGGCCAGCAGCGCGTCCACCGCCACCTTATCCCCATGTACCACATTGAAGACACCATCCGGCAGCCCCGCCTCCTTCAGCATCTCCGCCAGCAGCAGCGAAGCACTCGGATCGCGCTCACTCGGCTTCAACACAAACGTATTCCCGCACGCCAGTGCAATCGGAAACATCCACATCGGCACCATCGCCGGAAAGTTGAACGGCGTAATCCCCGCCACCACTCCAAGCGGCTGCCGCATCGACCAGCTATCAATCCCCGACCCCACCTGCTCCGTAAACTCACCCTTCAGCAGTTGTGGAATCCCAGTCGCAAACTCAACAACCTCCAACCCGCGCGTAGCCTCACCCCGCGCATCCGAGAAGACCTTCCCATGCTCACTCGTCAGCAGAGCAGCAACTTCATCCAGCCGACGCTCAAAGATCTCCCGAAACCGAAACAGCACCCGAGCCCGCCGCAAAGCCGGCTGCGCAGACCACTCAGGAAATGCACCAGCCGCCGCGACAACAGCAGCATCAACTTCCGCAGCCGTAGCCATAGCGACCTTAGCCTGGACCTCACCACTGGCAGGGTTATACACATCGCCGAATCGCCCCGACGCCCCAGCCACCATTCGGCCGTTGATCCAATGTTGTACTTCGCGTATCTGACGATCTGCAGCCGGAACAGAATTAAGTGCGGCGAGCGTAGACATAAGCGCCTCCAACCGAGACGACCATCCTACCAGTTTGTCCGCATCACTCGCGATACCCCGTACCCTCTGCGCTATGGAAGCAGCGACGCAGAACCATGAAGTCTCTGCTGCAACAGGCGAGGCATAAAGAAGCCAAAGAAGTTATCCGAATCAGACCGCAGACAGACGAACGTATTCGCCGTCCCCGGTTCCTCACGCGTATACCCCTTATCGTCAACACGAAGCCGCAGAGGCTCCACCGGACACACCGCCGGATCGATCGCATAAGCAACCGCAACAGCGTCAAACATGGTTGGCGTCTGGTTCTTCGTCTCACGCGACCACTGCAGATACAGCAGTGCAATAGCGTCGGTAAGGTCCGTGCTTTGAGTAAACAGAAGTTCCCGCTTCGTCTCATCGAGCTTCAGCTGCGTCGAATCCAGCGGCATCACATACAGCGGAACCCCCGACCCAAACACCTTCTTCGCCGCATCAACATCCATCGCGATGTTGTATTCAGCCTCCGGCCCACGCGTAGGCAGATAGCCAAGATCGTCATACCCGCGCCGCACCGATCCACCCATCATCACAACGCGCTTCAATTTCTTGAAGGTCTCCGGATCGCGGTCAAGAGCCGCACCCAGGTTCGTCATTGGTCCCAGAGAGATCAGCGTAATCTCCCCCGGTCGCTGTCTGATCTGCTCCAACAAAAAGTCCACCGCCTTCGGATGCTCACGAGGCGGTTGCCGCTGCGCCCATCGAGCCTGTGAGAAAACGCCACCCCCCTTGCTATGTTTCTCGATACCCACCGCAACAGGAATATCGCTGCGCCCAGTCTCACTGAGCAGCCGGTCAAGCATTCGTGCGCGAAGCTCTGTATCCCCCCAAGCCGAAGTGATCCCCACAATCTTCAACTCCGAACTCGACAAAGCCAACCCGACCGCCAGAGCATCGTCGATATCATCCCCAATATCCGTATCGATAATCACTGGTTGAGCTGCAGCCACAGGTTTTGTAGCCGCATTGACCCGCGCCGCACAGCAGCAGCATGCAAGCCACAGCGCGATACCGGAAATACTCATCGAACGCCGTCTCACGCGCCACTGTGCCAGGATTCCGGTTAGATGCAACGTGCAAGTCGTAGTGTTACTTGTTGGAAAAGGCATGCTCAAGATCATAAATAGCAAAAGTGCAAATGCGTCTCGGCTGTCATACAAATCGAACTTTAAAAAGAAAGACCCACCTCTCTCCCCCGAGAAGTGGGTCAGCGACGCAGGGCATCAGTAGCGAATGAAATTCGATTGATCGACTGTAGTTTGTTTTGAAAAACGTTCCTGTATCCGCTGCACTGCTGTGAAGACAAGTCCGGCACAGACCAGCGACGGGGTAAAACGGTAGTTGGCTCCAAATCCTTCCCAATCGGTAACAATCCGCTTGAAGAAGGCGGCCCATGCAAACTGCTCAGCGGGAATTTTGATTGAGGAAGTCATAGAGTCCGATCCTGTATGCGAGCGAATCGCACTATTCTGAGTAGCGATAAGACAGGGGCGGTCGGCCCGAGCAGCGCGGCCGCCTCATCTGGTCAAAGCGATATTCACCGTACCGTGTTCAGCGCAATCACGACTGGGCTTGCATCCTGCTTGTTCTGCGCCACTTCCTTTTCTACCTTTTGCTCGATGCGAGTCTTCGGGCACTCGTAGCCATCATGGTTGCCCGCCGTCCAGATCTGGCGCAGGAAATACTTATCACCGCGGCGATCGAAGACGAGGGAACTACCAGACGGAGTGTGGACCGTGTACGCAGCATGAACCATCAAAAACTCTGCCGTCTTCTGGTCGATCGCTCGCAACTCAAGCAAGTTGTCAGAATGGGTGATCTCATAGGTGCCCGCCGGCATCACTCGTTGGCCTGCCAGAAAGTCAAAGGGAATCTCCGCCTTGGCCACCGGAGTGGTTTGGGCGAGCGCCGTCGGAGCCGAAGCAACCATACCGATCGCCAGGGCAGAAGCGAGAAGACTGGATCCAAGGATGGAACTGATTCGTAAGCTTTTCATGACGTTCTCCTTTTGGGAAGACAGTCTTCATAACTGCCTTCACCCCTTAAAGCGGAGACCACAGGCCATAAGTGCCACGATCCTGAAATTATTTTTTTGCAGGAGTGATCTTCTCCTCCTCGGCCGGAGCCGATCGTGCGGCCGCAGCCGAGCGATACTCTGGGCGCCCGCACAGGAGGAGCGTCGGAGGAAGGCATCCGCGCAAAGCTACCCTGATCGCAATCAATAATCTTTGAGCGAAAATGGAGAGGCTTACGAAAGGGCCTCTCATGCCGTCCCTCCGTCTCCCTAAGAAGACCGCCGCAACCCTTGCCACGGTACTCCTGCTGCTCTCAGTTGCTTTCCTGTCGGCGCAAAACACCGTCCAGCGCCCCCACATCCTCGGCATCTCGCACGCCGGCTTCTTCGTCTCCGATCTCCCCAAAGCCCTCGACTTCTGGCAAGGCCTGCTAGGCTACGCCGAGCCCTACGACCTCAAGAAACCCGACGGCACCACCCGCATCGCCTTCATCAAGATCAACGATCACCAGCACATCGAGCTCTTCAACGAAGCCTCCGCCACCCCCGGCAACCATCTCAGCCACATCGCCTTCATCGTCGACAACGCCGAACAGATGCGCCTCTACCTCGCCTCCCACGGCATCGCCGTTCCCTCCAAAGTGGGCAAAGGCAAAACCGGCGACGCCAACTTCGAGATCAAAGACCCCGACGGCACGCTCGTCGAATTCGTCGAGCCCCAACCCGACGGCCTCGAAGCTCGCAACGCCGGCAAATTCCTCCCCTCCACCCGCATCTCCAACCAGATCCTCCATCTCGGCTTCCTGGTTGGCAACAGCCAGAAGTCCCTCGACTTCTACTCCACCCTCCTGGGCTTCCGAGAGTTCTGGCGCGGCAGCTCCAACGGCAAAGAACTCAGCTGGATCGACCTCCGCGTCCCCGACGGTCAGGACTACGTCGAGTTCATGCTCTACAACACCCTACCGCCACCGGAGCAATGGGGTGGCAAGAACCACGTCTCCCTCATGGTCCCCGACATCCAGCACTCCATCGACACCCTAAAAACCCGTCCCGCCTACCAGACCTACGGCAAACCCCTCGACATGCACGTCGGCGTAAACGGCCAACGCCAGGTCAACATCTTCGATCCCGACGGCACCCGCGTCGAACTCATGGAACCCAACACCGCCAGCGGGAAGCCAGTCCCACCGTCCACTGCCCCGCCACCCCACTAGGCAGATAGCGACATTGTCCCTGGCGTATTCGTGCCTTATGAAGAGGTGTCATGAAGAAGTGTCATCCTGAGCGAAGCCTCTCGCAGTTTCATCGCGAGAGGCGCAGTCGAAGGACCTGCGGTTTTGTTAGTAGCCGCTATCTGTTCTCACTTGTAGCGAACTACCGCGAGGCACCCGGATGCAGCTTGCCCAAATTCACAAGCGTATCCGGATCATCCGGCCGCAAGGCCAGCACCTTCTTATAAAACCGCAGCGCCACATCGTCCTGCCCACGTTGCTGAAACATCACCGCCAGATCGAAGTACGGAGTCGGATCGGAAGGATTGTTATCAATCGCCATCTGGAACGCCTTGATCGCATCATCGACCCGCCCCTCCTGCCGATACAGCACACCCAGATCGGTATAAGCCGCGCTCCCCTTGGGATCGAGCGCAATCGCCCGCTGTAGCTGCTCCTCGGCGCCACGGTTATCACCAGTCTGCTGCAGCACCACCGCAAGGTTCATCGTTGTCCCCGCATCCTTCGCATTTAGCGCAATCGCCTGCTTGTATGCCGTCACCGCCTCCGTCGGCCGCCCGAGCTGCGACTCGATATCGCCAAGACTCGCCCACGCCCTCTGGTACTCCGGCCACAGTCTCGTAGCTTCGCGATAATTCTCCTCCGCCTTAGCCAGATAACCCTTCTCCCGATAAGCAAACCCAAGGTTATAAAACAGCGTCGGACTCTTCGGAGTAGCCGCCAGCGAACTCTGATACAACCTCACCGGATCGCTCCAATCCAACACCCGCGCCCAAACCCGCCCCGCGCCCCAAACCATCCAGACCACAAGACACCCGATCGCAACCTTCTTCCCAACCCCGGAATACTCCAGCGCAAACGAAGCAATCGCCAGCGCAAACCCAGCCGCAGCCAGATAGCAAAACCTCTCCGCCATTCCCTGATAGATAAAAACAACGCCACTAAACGGCAGCAGAGCAATCACTCCCCAGGCTAACCCCGCAGCAACCACAGGCACACGCTTGCGAAGCAGAACAACCAGGCCAATCAAAGCAATCAGCCCAACCCAGGCCACCACAGCAGCCACAGAAAAAACATTCGCAGGAGTAGAAGTGGACCGCTCCACGCTCATGTGAACAGGAGCAATCATCCAAACGACATACTTCCAGAACGTCAGCCCAATCGCCCAGAAAGCCCCAGCTCCTTGAGCCCCCGACGCCCCCACAAAATACTTCACCGCGAAATAAACCAACCCCGCGAAAACCGCCGACCCAGCCAACCCACCCCACAGCCTTCGCGACACACGCCCCGCATACGCTACCAGCAGAGTTAGCGGCAAAACGAGCAAACCAGCCTCATGACTAAGCACCGCCGCCAGCGAAGCGACAAAATACCCAGCCAGGGCCAGCCACTTTCCACTGCGCAAATAAGCATCCGCCGCCCAAAGCCCCACCAGCAGAAAGAACCCACAAAGCAGATAAGCCCTTCCGCTAACCCACGCCACAGCCTCCGAATTAATCGGAAGCCCCAGCCACACCATCGCCGCCACCGCTGCAGTCAGAGCAGGCACACGAAGCCGCCGCAGCAGCAAAAACCCAACAACTCCATTCGCCCAATGAATCAGCAGATTCGTAAAGTGAAACTCGCTCGCGCCTCCCGGCCCCCACAACTTCCGATCGATCGCAAGACTCAACCAATAAATCGGACGATAAGTCGACCCACCTCCAGCCCCGCGAAACTCACTCGTAAACGCAACCGGCGACAACCAGAACCGATGAAACGTCGCATGCAGCGAAGCCAGCGCCGGATTATTCACGATCTGATCAAGATCGTCATAGATAAACGGAGCCCCCAGCGTCCGCCAATAAAGCCCCAGCACCCAAAGCCCGCTGAACATCGCAAAGCTCAACCCCTGATGCGCCAGGCACGTCTGCCAAACCAAACTCCAGAAGGAAACACTCCCGTTGCCAGAATCCTGAGCCTTTTTCGCCGAAGCCTTTGATTTTGATGAGGGTGCAGCCATAACTCGGCTTACGCCCGGCTCCCCACGGCCCGCTTCACACGCAACCGCACCACCTCATCCAGAATCCGCCCCGCCATCTTCACCTTGCTCATAGCGGGAATCTCCACCACACTCTCCCGCGTCACAAAGCTCCCCGCATTCCGCTCCGAATCAAACCCCGTCTCCCCACCCGAAACATCGTTCACCACCACAGCATCCACGCCCTTGCGCTCCAGCTTGGCCCGTCCATTCTCCAGCACATTCTCCGTCTCAGCCGCGAACCCAATCACCAGCGTCCCAGCCTTCCCATTCCGACGCTCAACAATCTCCTGCAAAATGTCCTCAGTAGGCTCCAATTCCAACACCCGCGCGCCATTCCGCTTCAGCTTCTGCGTAGCAACTTTAGCCACACGATAATCACTCACTGCCGCCGCCATCACCACCACTGTCGCCTCAGGCAGCCTCGTCATCACCGCCTCGCGCATCTCCGCCGCCGTCGTTACCTGCACCAACTCACAAGCCGCAGGAGCCGCCACCGCCGCATTCGCACTCATCAAAATCACCCGAGCCCCACGCCGCGCCGCAGCCTCGGCAACCGCAAACCCCATTCGCCCGCTCGACCGATTCCCGATAAACCGCACTGGATCGATCGCCTCCCGCGTCCCACCCGCCGTTACCAGCACAGTCTCTCCCGCCAGATCCGCAACCGGCTCGGCCTGTCCCTCCGAAGCGAGCACCTCACCCACCGCAGCAACAATCGCCGAATTCTCCGCCAGTCGCCCACCACCAACCATCCCGCAAGCCAGATACCCACTTCCCGGCTCGATCACCCGTACCCCCCGAGCCTTCAGCGTCTCAACATTCGCCCGTGTAGCCGGATGCTCCCACATATTCACATTCATCGCCGGAGCCACAATCACCGGAGCCGTCGTTGCCAGAAACATCGTCGAAAGAAAATCATCAGCCAACCCATGCGCAAACTTAGCCAGCGTATCCGCCGTAGCCGGAGCCACAATCAGCACCTTCGTAGTCTGAGCTTCACTAATGATGCTCAATCACCGAAGCCCCACCGCTCTCATCTCCCAGATCCACGGGAGCAGCCCCAGCATCCTCACCCCAAAGACTCGTAATCACCTTATGCCCCGAGATCGCCGCAAACGTCAGCGGCCTGACAAACTCCTCTGCCGCCCGAGTCATCACTACATGCGGATCCAGTCCCGCATCCTGCAGCAGCCGCACGAGTTCCACGGCCTTATAAGCGGCAATCCCCCCACAAACCCCAACCGTAACCTTCACGCGCCCAGCACTCATCGCAGCACCTTCCTTTGATATGCTACGCCGTTGCGGTTGCAGTTGCCTTTCTTGCTTGTCATCCCCGAAGGGGACCTGCTTCTGCTTTTGCCGTTGTTCTTGCTTTTGCTGTTGTTCGTCATTCTGAGCCGAAGGCGAAGAACCCCCGCATTTCCCGAGGGACCCTGAGCGAACGAAGTGAGTCGAAGGGGACCCGAGCCACTCCGCCCAATCTGTAACCCGATCTTAATCTTCCATCCAGCAAAAACCCGCTAATTTACATGAAGAACACATGAACGTGCTCGTCATCGAAGACGACAAGCGGATCGCCGCCCTTGTCGAGCGGGCCCTCATCGGCGACGGCCACCGCGTCACTCTCTCCCACAACGGGCGCGAAGGCGCCGACATGCTGCTCGCCGGCAAATACGACGCCGCCCTCCTCGACATCCTCCTCCCCGGCATGGACGGATTCGAAGTCCTCGAGCGCGTCCGTGTCCGCCACTGCAAAACTCCCATCCTCGTCCTCACCGCCGTCGACAACGTCCCCAAGATCCTCCACGCCTTCGACCTCGGTGCCGACGACTACCTCGTCAAGCCCTTCATCCTCGAAATCCTCCTCGCCCGCGTCAGCGCCATCGCCCGCCGCATCTCCAACATCGAGCAGCCACCCGTCACCGCCGCCGGCATCACCCTCGACCGCAACCGCCGAGTCGCCATCCGCGACGGCAAACACATCCCCCTCACCCGCAAGCAATTCGAGCTCCTCGAAACCCTCATGCGCCGCTGCGGCCTCATCACCTCCCGCGAAGAGCTCATCGAAGCCGGCTGGGGCAACCTCGCCGAGGTCAAAGAAAACACCCTCGACGTCTACATCCACGGCCTCCGCGCCAAACTCGAAGACCACGCCGACGGCCGCCCCCTCATCCGCACCGTCCACGGCGCCGGTTACATGTTCGTCGCGGCCTAGCTGTATGCGTTCCCTCTCCGTCCGCGCCCGGCTCATGCTGTGGTATCTGCTCGTCACCTTCGCAGGCCTCTGCGTCTTCGGCCTCATCTCCTTCGGAGCCCTCCGATACGCCCTCCTCCAGGGCAAAAAGACCCACCTCCAGGGCCGCGAAGACCGCCTCCTCACCTTCCTCAGCGACAACAAAGCCAAAGGCGACACCTCACCCCTCGACGATCAGCTCCGCGACTTCGCTCTCGTCACCCACGAAGGCAACCTCTTCCACATCCACCACGCCGACGGCTCCTTCCTCTTTCCCGCGGAGAAGAATCCCGACCAACCCACCCCCGACTGGCTCCCGCCCAACAGCGAAGACTGCACCCAACCCACCTACACCACCGTCATCCTCGACCATCAGCCCATCCTCGTCCTCTGCCACATCATCCAACTCCCAGGCAAACTCCAAGCCCAACCAGTCCGCCTCCACCTCGGAGGCTCGCTCGAAGAGCAGTTCGAGATCCTCGATACCTACCGCAAAGTCCTCCTTCTCCTCATGCCCGGCCTGCTCCTGGCCTCCGGCCCTCATCGGCTACTTCCTCAGCCGCCACGCCTTCAAGCCCGTCGACCGCATGACCCGCGCCGCTCTCGGCATCGGCATCGGCAACCTCTCGGCGCGCCTCCCGGTCCCGGCCGCAAAAGACGAGATCCAGCACCTCGCCGTAGCCTGGAACCAACTCCTCGCCCGTCTCGAAGCCGCCGTCTCCCGCCTCAGCCAGTTCTCCGCCGACGCCTCCCACGACCTCCGCACCTCCATCACCGTCATGCTCGCCACCGCGCAGCTCTCCCTCCACCGCGAACGCACCGACGCCGAATACCGCGAAGACCTCGACAAGATCGTCACCGAGTGCCGCACCGCCGCCACCCTCCTCGACGCGCTCCTCTCCCTCGCCCGCAGCGACAACTTCATCCACGAGGTCGCCTTCAAGCCCATCAACCTCTCCGACCTCGTCGTCCACTGCTGCCGCCGCGTCGAAGACCTCGCCGAATCCAACGGCATCCTCCTCGACTGGCATCTCCCCCGCGACCCCATCCACATCGAAGGTGACGAGCTCCTCCTCCAGCGCCTCCTCGGCATCCTCCTCGACAACGCCATCCGCTACACCCCCGAGCACGGCGAAATCCGCGCCGAAATCTCCCTCATCGACAACGAACCCACCGTCACCGTCCGCGACACCGGCATAGGCATGTCCGAAGACGTCCGCCAACGAGTCTTCGACCGCTTCTACCAAGCCGACTTACGCGAGCGCAAAACCCAAGCCGGCAGCGGCCTGGGCCTCTCCATCGCCCGCTGGATCGCCAACGCCCACCACGCCGGCCTAACCGTCGAGAGCACCCCCCTAAAAGGCTCCATCTTCCAAATCCGCTTCCCCACCACCATCCCAACCCCCACCGCCGAACCCAAAGAACAAGCCCTCCGCTAACCCCAACTCCCCCACATTGTCATTTCGACCGGAGCTGCTCACAGCCTCACCGTGAGCAGCAGAGCGGAGAAACCCACTTCTCCACCAAGACAGTTTCCCGGCCCAAAAGCCTTTGCCCTTGCCGTAGCTTTCGCCGTTGCCTTCCTTTGCCGTTGCCGTTGCCGTTGCCGTTGCCGTTGCCGTTGCCGTTGCCGTTGCCGTTGCCGTTGCCGTTGCCGTAGCCTTTTTGTTTGTCATCCCCGAAGGGGATCTGCTTTTGCAGTTGCTTTTGCTTTTGCTTTTGCAGTTGCAGTTGCAGTTGCCGTTGCTTGTTTCTGCCTGTCATTCTGAGCGCAGCGAAGAACCCCCGCATTTCGCCAATGCCACCCTCGATGCACAAGGACTGGCCACTTCACCCGCCCAACCCTAAAATTTGTCATTTCGACCGAAGCGGAGAAACCCGCTTCTCACCGACACCGCGTCCCACCATAAGCCTTCGCACTTGCCGTGGCCTGTTCTGAAAATCAAGCGGAACAATCCCCCCACCCACCACGTAGCAATACCACACGGGAGAAACCCATGGCCTCTCACCGACAAGACCTCGCCTACACCCTCCGTCGTCTAGCCAGAACCCCCGCCTTCGTCCTGGCGGTCATCATCTCCATCGGCCTGGGCATCGGAGCCAACGCCACCATCTTCTCCATGATCAGCAAGTTCGTCCTAAGCTCCGCACCCGTCGGCGACCCCGCCACGCTCATGAGCATCCACACCACCGAGCGCGGCGACCGCTGCTGCAACAACTTCTCCTGGCCCCTCTACAACGACCTCCGCGACCAATCCCACACCTTCTCCGACATGGCCGGTTACTACGACCTCGTCCCCGCCTCCATCGGCGGCACCGGCGACCCCGAGCGCGTCTGGGGACAAGCCGCCACCTCCAACTACTTCGACGTCACCCAGCTCCCCATGGCTCTCGGCCGAGGCTTCCTCCGCACCGAAGAGCAATCCCCCGTCATCGTCCTCGGCTATCGCCTCTGGCAGCACCGCTTCGCCGCCGACCCCGCCATCCTCGGCAAATCCGTCACCCTCTCCGGACACCCCTACACCGTCGTCGGCGTCGCTCCACCCACCTTCCGCGGCATCGACCTCCTCCTCGACCCCCAATTCTGGGTACCTTTCGGCAACATCGACCAGCTCGTCCCCAACCACCCCGACCACAACTCGCGCCTCTTCCACTGGGTCACCGTCACCGGACGCCTCAAACCCGGCATCACCCACGACCAGGCCGCCGCCGAGCTGGCCACCCTCGCCAAACACTTCGCCGAAACCAACGCCGCCCCCGAAAAAAACTTGGAGTTCCCCTTCGAACAAGCCGGCTCCCTCCCGCCACGCGACCGCTCCACCGTCCTCGTCTTCCTGGCTTCCTTGATGGTCGTAGCCCTCCTCGTCCTCTGCATCGCCTGCGCCAACGTCACCAACCTTCTCCTCGCCCAGGCCTACAGCCGCCAGCGCGAGATGGCCGTTCGCATCGCCCTCGGAGCCACTCGCACCCGCCTCCTCCGCCAGATGCTCCTCGAAAGCGTCCTCCTCGCCTTCGCCGGAGGCATCGTCGGCGTCCTGCTCTCCCTCGCCGCCACCCGCGGTCTCTCCTCCTTCCACTTCCCCGCGCCCATCCCACTCAACACTGCCGTCAGCGTCGAACCCGCGTCCTCCTCTACACCTTCCTGCCTGAGCGTAGTCACCGGACTCCTCTTCGGCCTCGTCCCTTCCTGGATCGCCTCTCGCCCCATCCTCACCAACGCGCTCAAAGGAGAAGACGCCCTCGCCCGCCCCGGACGCACTTGGAGCCTCCGCAACATCCTCCTCGTCGCCCAGATCGCCATGTCGCTCGTCCTCCTCTGCGCCACCGGACTCTTCCTCCGCAGCCTGCAATCCGCCGCCGGCATCGACATCGGCTTCCGCTACTCACAACATCCTCATGATGTCCGTCGATCCCCGCATCAACGGCTACACCCCCGACCGAACCGTCCAGCTCCTCAACGCAGGCCCGCGAGCGCATCGCCGCTCTCCCCGGCGTTGTCTCCGCCGTCGCCACCGACACCGTACCCCTCTCCGGAGGCAACCGCAGCGACGGCTTCAAGATCGAAGGCCACTCCCTCCCCACCGGCCCCTGGCCCATCGCCGAACTCTACATGGCCACCCCCGGCTACTTCGAAACCATGGGTATCCCCCGCCTCTCCGGACGCGACTTCGCCAACGAAAGCCCCACCGGCCCCAAGGTAGCCATCATCAATCAAGCCTTCGCCCAAAAACTCTTCGGCAACCAGAACCCCATCGGCCAGCAAATCACCGGCGCTGGACGTCACGTATCAGATCATCGGCGTAGTCAAAAACATCAAGTCCCGCACCCTCGGCGAAGACCAGCGCTACGTCCTCTTCCGCTCACTCGACCAGACCGTCTCCTACGACCCAGCCTTCATGGGCTACACCCTCCTCGTCCGCACCGCAGGCGACTCCGCCTCCATCGCCACCGCCGTACACCAGCAAATCGCCGCCCTCGACCCAACCCTCGCCATCTACAACATCGCCACCATGGAAGAGCACCTCCACGACGCCCTCTTCCTCCCGCGCCTGGCCGGAACACTCTTCGGCATCTTCGGCCTCACCGGACTCATCCTCGCCGCCGTCGGCCTCTACGGAGTCATGAGCTACTCCGTCACCCGCCGCACCCGTGAGATCGGCATCCGCCTCGCCCTCGGAGCCCAACTCAGCGCCGTCCAGACCCTCATCGTCCGCCAGGGCATGCGCCTCACCCTCATCGCCGTAGCCATCGGCCTGCCCGCGGCCTTCGCTCTCGCAAAATTCTCTACGACCCTCCTCTACGGAGTCCGCCCCCACGACGCAGTCACCTTCACCCTGGTCCCCATCTTCCTAACCACCGTAGCCCTAGTCGCCTGCTGGATCCCAGCCCGCCGAGCCGCCACCGTAGACCCCCAAACCATCCTCCGCTACGAGTAGTCGCAAACAATTTCGCTAACCAACCCTAAGAAGAACTGTCATCCTGACTCTAAAAACATGTCATCCTGAGCGGAGCCTCTCGCAGTCTCATCGCGAGAGGTGTAGTCGAAGGACCTGCGGTTGTAGTTGTTTTTGCCTGTCATTCTAACCCTGAGCGAAGCCGAAGGCGAAGAACCCCCGCATTCCCGAGGGACCCTGAGCGAACGAAGTGAGTCGAAGGCGACCCGAGCGCCTTTACTCCCGAAATCTTAAATCCACCTTATAAAAACCCCCACCTCCCCCAAAGCCGCCCAGCCCAACTCCCGTTACCGCTGAAGCCCACAAACACCCAATAAAATCGCAGGCATTCGCAACATCCCACCCGAGACCCACGCCGCTCCAGCTCACCCCGAGCTCCTCATGTAACACCCCATTCACGCGGGCCTTCTACGTTTGCAAAACACACCTTGCAATTTTGCAGAAGTCTTTTGGAGGACTTGTGAACACTCTCGTCAATCGCATGTGCCGGATCCTAACGGTCAGCGTATTTGTACTTATCTCCTTTACCAGCTATGCGCAGCAGCTCTCAGGGACCCTTACCGGCACCGCGGTCGACCCCAAAGGCGGTGTGCTCCCCAACGCCGCCATCTCCATCCGCAACGAGGCCACCGGAGCCACCCGCTACATCACCACCGACGCTCAGGGCCACTTCTCCGTCGCCGGTCTCCCTCTTGCCAGGTACACCGTCGAAGCCTCCGCCACCGGCTTCGCCACTACCGTCCGCCACGGCATCCAACTCACCGCCGACCAGCCCCAGGACGTCTCCCTCTCGCTGAACGTCGGCAACGTCAGCCAGCAGGTCACCGTCCAGGCCGACGACGCCCACTCCGTCGCCTCGCGCCTCGCGCCCATCGACGCCCTCCTCGGCCAGACCTCCCCGCACAGCGAGATCGGCGCAACCTACATCCGCAACTACGCCGCCCCCACCGCCGACTTCGGCGAACTCGTCCAGATGGTCCCCGGAGCCTTCACCACCAACTCCAACGGCGTCGGTCTCGGCCAGAGCAGCACCAGCTTCCGCGGCTTCCCTGACGGCAACTACGACATCGACTTCGACGGCATCCCCTTCTACGACACCAACACCCCCACCCACCACTCCTGGGCCTTCTTCCCCGCGCAGTGGATTGGCGGCGTCGACTTCGACCGCAGCCCCGGAACCGCCTCGACCGTCGGACCCACGCCCTTCGGCGGCTCCATCCACCTTCTCTCACAGGACTTCCTGCCCAACCGCAACATTCGCGGCGGCTTCTCCTACGGTTCCTTCAACACCCTCCTCTTCGACGGCGCATTCAACTCCGGCGACTTCGGCGGCGCGAACAAGAAATCCAATCTCTTCGTCGACGTCCACCACATGTCCTCCGACGGCTATCAGACCTTCAACTACCAGACCCGCAACGCCGGCTCACTCAAGTACCAGTACAAGCTCTCCGACAAGACCGTCCTTACCGGCTACAGCGGCGTCGTCTGGCTCGACTCCAACTCCCCGAACCTCTCCTCCACGCGTCAGCAGCTCATCACCAACGGCGATAACTACCTGCTCCAGAACACTGACCCTACCCAGGCCAACTACTACCGCTACAACACCTACCACGTCCCAACTGACTTCGAGTACGTCGGCGTAAACCACCAGTTCGGCCACAACTGGCTTCTGAGCTTCAAGCCCTACACCTACAACTACGACAACTCCGAGTTCTACGCCAAGCAGCCCAAGACCGGCGCCATCAACGCAGCCAACTGCGCCCCTGTGTCCGCCACCGCCACCGAGGGCGGAGTCAAGGTCCCCACCTCCATCAGCCCGTGCGCCGTCGACAAGTACAACAGCTACCGCAAGTACGGCGAGACCGCGGCCATCAGCCAGACCTCAAAGCTCGGCACCTTCCGCACCGGCCTCTGGTACGAGTGGGCCCGCACCAACCGCCACCAGATCCCCTCCAATCCCCTCACCCACGTCGACGACGCCCAACCCAACTTCAGCGAGAAGTACTACACCAACTCCTACCAGCCCTACGCCGAGTTCGAGTTCCACCCCATCAGCAAACTCACCCTCATCCCCGGTGTAAAGTTCGCCTACTACACCATGAACTTCACCCAGCTCGCCGACAACGGCGGCAAGATCGGCAGCATCAACCCGGTCACCAAGCAGCCCTTCACCTCCGTCACCAACACCGCCGACTATCACTCCTGGCTGCCCGCGCTCAGCGCCAGCTACCGCCTCAAGCCCAATCTGTCGATCTACGGCCAGGGTGCCGAAGGCAGCGTCGTTCCGCCCACCAGCGTCTTCGACGTAACCGGTGGAGTCGTCGCCGTTCCGCCCAAGCCCCAGAAGTCCACCACCTACCAGGTCGGCACCGTCTACAAGATCAACCGCCTCGCCTTCGACGCCGACTACTACCACATCCGCTTCCAGAACGGCTATTCCTCATCCACCGACAACAACCCCAGCTCCGCCACCTACGGCGAGTCCATCAACTACATCGCCCCCAGCTCCATCTCTCAGGGCTTTGAAGCAGAGGGCAATCTCTACATCACCCACGGTCTCAGCGTCTTCCTCAACGGCAGCCGCGGCAACGCGACCTACGTAGGCACACTCACCACCTCCTGCACCACAGGAACCGCCGGTTGCACCTCCTCCACACCAGCACTCGTCCAGACCGCGCCCTCCGGTCTCTGGGTCGCCGGAACCCCCACCGACACCGAGGCTCAAGGCGTCACCTACCAGGACAAGGGCTGGAACCTCGGCTACTTCAACAAGCGCGTCGGCTCGCAGTGGATGAACAACGGCGCTTACCACGACCAACTCCACGTCGATCCCTTCTCGGTCTCGAACATCTACCTCAACTACACCATCCACGCCGGTTCACGCTTCGAGCGCTTCGATCAAACCAAAATCCGCCTGAGCATCAACAACCTCACCGACTCCCACAACCAGACCAGCATCACACCAGGCGGCAAGCTGATCAACCAGAACATCTCCACCAACGGCACCACCTACGTGGATCCCTTCAACGCCAGCACCACGTCGTCGCCTGCCTACACCGGCGGCTACAACCTGGCCGACAACCCCACCCTTCTCCCCGGCCGCAGCATCATGCTCTCCGTAACCTTCGGCCTCTCCCCCAAACGCTAACCTCAACCGTTTCCCTCGCACCAAAAAGAGTTCCGGCCACCCCGGGGCTCTTTGGTTTTTCTCAAGCCTGCCACAAAAGATCGGGTGCCCCATTCATCGCAGTCTCATCGCGATGAGTGGGAAAGTAAAACCTTTCCCAGCCAGCACTTGTCGTTGCCTTTGCCTTTGCACTTGTCGTTGCATTTGCCTTTCTTGCTTGTCATCCCCGAAAGGGGATCTGCTTCGGCCGCTGTCTTTTGCCGTTGCTTGTTACTCAGCCCGCCTTAAAACACCCCCTTGACGAATATTGCAAATAGCGATATAAATATTGCGATTTGCAATAGCCATGAAACTCGCAGACAAAATCCGTTACCTCCGTGAAGTCGAAGGCAACCTCCGCGGCCTGAACCGTGCCATGACCCAGCAGGAACTGGTCCGCGCCATCCAGCACGAAAACGGCACCGGCAAAAAGAACGGCAAAGCCACCATCAGCCAGTCCTACCTCTCCCAAATCGAGAGTGGAGCCCGCCCGCACCTCACCAACACCACGCGCCTGCTCCTCGCCAAATTCTTCAAAGTCCACCCCGGCTACCTCGTCGACGACCCCGAGGGCTATCACTCCGAGCTCCTCTCCGACCTCCGCACCATCGAAGACAAGCTCGACCTCTGGCTCATCGCCGGCGCCGAGCGTTTCCGCCGCGACCCCGCCCTCTGTCAGGCGCTCCTCACTCTGGCCAACCACGCCGACACGCGCCGTTGCTTCCTCCTCATCGAAGCCATCATCGAGACGCCCGCACTCCTCGACCGCCTCTTCCACGTCTTGCGTCCCGAAGCCCTCAGGCCCGAAGCCGCCACGTCATCGCCCATCACCCCTCGACCGGCCCTAAAAAAAGCCGCTCAGCGCAGCACCAATAACAAGCGGAGCACCAAATAACATGGACTCCTTCTATCTCATCTGTTTCAGCGTCGGCCTCGTCCTCAGCCTCATCTCCGTAGTCGGAGGCTTCGGCCATCTGCACCTCGGCCGCCTCCACCTCGGACACACCGCCCACAACCACACCCACGGACACAGCCTCTCCGCCGTCAACGGCTTCACCATCACGGCCTTCCTCTGCTGGTTCGGCGGAGCAGGCTATCTCCTGCATCACTTCAGCGTCTTCGCCGCATCCCTTGTTCTCCTTCTCTCCCTGCTGAGCGGCATCGCCGGAGCAGCCCTCCTCTGGGCGATCCTCTTCAAGCTGCTCCTGCCCCGCGAGCGCGTCCTCAACCTCGAAGACACCGAGATGACCGGCGTCCTCGCCCACGTCAGCGACGCCATCCGCGACAGCACCAGCACCGGCGAAATCATCTTCTCCCAAACCGGAGCCCGCCGCGCCGCCGCCGCCCGCAGCGAAGACGGCACAGCCATCCAGCGCGGCACCGAAGTAGTCGTCATCCGCTACGAACGAGGCATAGCCTACGTCCGCCGCTGGGACGACCTAACCAACACCTGACAAGCTGTTGCCGTTGCTTTTCTTGCTTGTCATCCCCGAAGGGGATCTGCTGTTGCCGTTGCTGTTGTCGTTGCCGTTGCTATTGCTGTTGCCGTTGCCGTTGCCGTTGCCGTTGCTATTGCCGTTGCTGTTGCCGTTGCCGTTGCTATTGCTGTTGCCGTTGCTATTGCTGTTGCTGTTGCCGTTGCCGTTGCCGTTGCTATTGCCGTTGCTGTTGCTGTTGCCGTTGCTGTTGCCGTTGTTTTGAAAGGGCGCGGCTTTAGCCGCGCCATGATCGGAGCCAAAAACATCGGGGCTTTAGCCCCCGAGGGAATCTCTCCAATGCCGTTGCAGCTGCAGTTGCTGTTGTCTTTGCTGTTGTCCTTGCTGTTGTCCCTGCTCTTCGTTGTTGTTTTGAAGGGGCGCGGCTTTAGCCGCGCCATAATCGGAGCAAAAAAAATGGGGCTTTAGCCCCTGAGGCAATCTCCAAAGCAATCTGGCGGCCTCACTTGCCGAGGCAATCCCCGCCACCCATCCACTGCGGCAAGCACTCACACGCCCTCCAGTCCGTCTCGGACAAAGGAACGATATGCCGAACTCGGTAATCATCATTGCTGGTCTGATAGTCCTCGCCACGCTCGCACTAGCCCTTCTCATGGCCAAGATGTTCCGCAAAGCCGGACCCAACGAAGCCATCATCGTCTACGGCTTCCGCGGCCCACGCGTCATCAAGGGCGGCGGTGCCGTCATCTTTCCCGTAGTCGAAAACTCCCGTCAGCTCTCGCTCGAACTCATGAGCTTCGACGTAGCCCCCCAGCAGGACCTCTACACCAAGCAAGGCGTAGCCGTCACCGTCGAAGCCGTAGCCCAAATCAAAGTCCGCTCCGACAAAGAATCCATTCTCACCGCAGCCGAGCAGTTCCTCACCAAATCCCCCGACCAGCGCGAAGGCCTCATCCGCCTGGTCATGGAAGGCCATCTCCGCGGCATCATTGGCCAGCTGACGGTTGAACAAATCGTCAAAGAGCCCGAGATGGTAGCCGAGCGCATGCGTTCCACCTGCATGGACGACATGAGCAAGATGGGCCTCGAAGTCATCTCCTTCACCATCCGCGAGGTCCGCGACAAAAACGAATACATCACCAACATGGGCCGCCCCGACGTAGCCCGCATCAAGCGCGATGCTGAAATAGCCGCCGCCGAAGCCGAGCGCGACACCGCCATCCGCCGCGCCATAGCACTCCGGGAAGCCGCAGTAGCCAAAGCATCAGCCGATCAAGAGCGCGTCCTCGCCGAAACTCTCTCCCTAGCCAAGCAAGCCGAAGCCCAACGCGACCTGGACATCCAGAAGGCGCAGTTCACCGAATCCGCACGCCGACAGGAGGCCCAGGCCGACAAAGCCTACGAACTCCAGACCAACGTCATGCAGCAAAAGGTCATCGCCGAACAGGTCAAGATTCAGCAGATCGAAAAGCAGGAGCAGATCAAAGTTCAGGAGTCCGAAATCCTCCGCCATGAGAAAGAACTGATCGCCACCATCCTCAAGGGCTCCGAGATCGAGCGTCAGCGCATCGAAAACATCGCCAACGCCGAGAAGGCCCGCATCACCATGGAGGCCGAAGGCCGCGCCGCAGCCACAAAACTGCAAGGCGAAGCAGAAGCCAACATCATCTTCCAGAAGGGTGAGGCCGAAGCCAAAGCGATGAACGTCAAAGCCGAAGCCTACCAGGAGTGGTCGCAAGCCGCAGTCGTCGACAAGCTCATCACCAACATGGCCGACGTAGTCCGCGCCATGGCCGAGCCTCTCAGCAAGGTCGACAAGATCACCATCGTCTCCACCGGCAACGACGGCGCCACCGGCGCCAACAAGATCACCGGCGAGATGACAAAAATAGCCGCCCAGGTCCCCGCACTCTTCGAGGCCCTCTCCGGCATGAACCTCCACGACCTCATGGGCAACATCAAAGCGATGAAACCCCGCGAGGACAACAACACACAGGCCTGACCCCCAACCCCCGAGGTGAACGTTGAACCCAACTTCAACCGAAAACAAATATTAGGGTGCCCCATCCATCGCAGCCTCATCGCGATGGGTGGGAATGAAAACAGTTCGAAGCGCAAGCCGTTGCCGTTGCAGTTGCAGTTGTCGTTGTCGTTGCTTTTCTTGTTTGTCATCCCGTAGGGATCTGCTTCTTGCCGTTGCATTTGCCGTTGTTTTGCCGTTGTTCTTGCCGTTGTTCTTGCTGTTGTTCTTGCTGTTGTCCTTGCTGTTGTTCTTGCAGTTGCGTTTGCCGTTGTAGTTGCTGTTGCTTTTCTTGTTGTCATCCCGTAGGGATCTGCTGTTGTCGTTGCAGTTGTAGTTGTAGTAGCAATTGTCGTTGCTTTTCGCTTGTCATTCTGACCCTGAGCGAAGCCGAAGGGGAAGAACCCCCGCATTTTCGAGGGGAGCGAAGCGACCCGAGTGCCGTTGCCTCTACAGGCAAGCAAAAGGGGGCATCAGCCCCGAGGCAAGCCTTCCTCTCCCAAGGCAAAAAGGAGTCCGCCATGTCCTTACTAGAACGCGTAGGAACCCTCTTAAGAGCCAACATCAACGACCTCATCGAGAAAGCCGAGGACCCCGAAAAGCTAGCCAGGCAACTAGTCCTCGACATGGAAAACCAACTCCTCCAGGTCAAAACCCAGGTCGCCATCGCCATTGCCGACCAGCACCTCCTCCAGAAGAAATTCAAGGAGCACGAGGAAGCCATGAACCAATGGAACCGCAAAGCCGAACTAGCCGTCCAGAAGCAGCAGGACGACCTCGCCCGCGCCGCCCTCGAGCGCAGCATCAGCCAGCAGCAGCTGGCACAAGGCTTCACCCAGCAACTCGAAGACCAGAAAGCCGAAGTCGAGTCCCTCCGCGTCGCCTTCGAACGCCTCCAGCAAAAGCTGCACGAGACCCGCGCCACCTGCGAGATGCTCATCGCCCAGCACCGCCGCGCCCGCACCGTCGGCAAGGCCAACGCCGCCCGTGTCGCCGCGACCACCCATCAGACCACCACAACCATCCACCGCCTGCGCTCCACAATCCAGAGCAAAGAAGCCGCCAACGCCGCCGGCCACATTCTCCTCGAGGCCGATTCCATCGAAGACCGCCTGAGCACCCTCGATCGCGAAGACCAGATCGACCGCCTCCTCCAGGAGCTAAAAAGCCGCCAACCCCGGCTTCCGTGAGCCGCTGTTGTCTTTGCCTTTCTTGTTGTCATCCCGCAGGGATCTGCTGTTGCCGTTGCCTCTTTGGTTGTCATCCCCGAAGGGGATCTGCTGTTGCTGGAAGCCGCGCAACCGTGGCTTCCAGACCCCACCCTTGTCAAGCGACCATGATTTTGCTAACCACCAATTGCCACATCGTTACCACGCTAGCCACACTTTTTACCGCGAAGCAACCACCCGTTTTTATGAAAAACCCCAGCAAAAACGCACATTCACCACCGGTAAAAAGTGGTGCTTTTTTTACCGGATCGCCGCCATAGCCGCGCGAAACAGCGTCTCGAAATCGCCCGCAACCTCTTGATTCTTCTCGATCGCCGTCTCAAGAGCCTTCTGCGCGACAGGCCGCGGATACCCCAGATTCACCAGCGCCGAAAGAGCATCATCCGCAGCAGGTCCATGAGCCGCACCTCCAGCATCACTCATCGGCACAGCCATATCGTCCAATTTGTCCTTTATTTCCAATACGATACGCTCTGCCGTTTTTTTCCCAATACCCGGAATCCTCGTCAGCGTCGCATGGTCTCCCCCACGAATCGCCGTCACCAGCCGCTCCGCCGAAATCCCGGAAAGTACTGTAATTGCAAGCTTTGGCCCGATTCCGCTGATGGTGAGAAGCTTTTCGAACAGCCGCTTTTCCCTCGTATCCGCAAATCCGAACAGCGCAATCTGGTCCTCGCGAACATGCGTGTGGATGTGGAGCGAAGCCTCGGCCCCTTCCGAGGGGAGCTCGGAAAATGTTGCAACGCTTATAGTTACGTCGTACCCAACACCGCCGCAGTCGACGATGGCCTGGTTCGGATTTTTTGCGATTAAACGGCCGCGCAGATGAGCAATCATTCTCCAAACGATTGTAGCGCGTGGTTTTCGCTGGTCACTTGCTGGAGAAAAGCGTGGAAAGTGTGGTTTGCTAACGCCTCTTACGCGGAGGATCGAGGTTCGGCAGGAAGCCCGTAAGCAGTCCAATCGCCGGCAGATAGGAGCACACGTGGTAGACGAAGGCGATGCTTGTCGCGTCTGCCAGCTTGCCAAGCACTGCTGCACCGATGCCACCCATGCCGAAGGCAAAGCCAAAAAAAAGCCCAGAGACGGTTCCCACCCGCCCCGGCAGTAATTCCTGTGCGTAGACCAGGATTGCCGAGAATGCCGACGCGATGACGAAGCCGATGATGACGCTCAGCACGCCGGTCCAGAACAGGTTCGCAAATGGCAGGATGAGGGTAAAGGGCAGGACGCCGAGGATGGAGATCCAGATGACCAGCTTGCGGCCGTAGCGGTCTCCTACCGAGCCTCCGATGAGAGTGCCCGCGGCGACTGCGCCGAGGAACAGGAAGAGCAGGATCTGGGAGAGTCGCACCGACACCTGGAAGCGACTGATCAGGTAGAAGGTGTAGTAGCTGCTAAGGCTGGCGAGGTAGAAGTACTTGGAGAAGACCAGCGCGAGCAGGATGGCGATTGCGCCGGTGACCTGGAGTTTCGAGAGCGAATGATGCATGACGGCGGTCTTTGCGCTCGTATGAGTCTCCGCCTGCCGGGCCTTGTACCAGCGGCCTACGCGAAGCAGCACAGCGATGCCGACGATGGCCGGAATCGCGAACCACGCCATGCCCTTCTGGCCCTGAGGCAGGACGATGAAGGCGGCGAGCAGCGGGCCGATGGCTGAGCCGGCGTTTCCTCCGACCTGGAAGAACGATTGGGCGAAGCCGTGCTTGCCCCCTGAGGCCATCCGCGCGATTCGCGAGGATTCCGGGTGGAAGATGGCCGAGCCTACGCCGATCAATGATGAAGCAAAGAGCAGCCAGCCAAAAGTAGGGGCGAAGGCCACCAGGATGAGTCCGAAGAGAGTAAAGGTCATGCCGATGGGCAGGGAGTAGGCAACGGGCCTGCCGTCGGTGAACCGCCCGATCAGCGGCTGGAGCAGCGAGGCAACGACCTGGTAAGTCAGGGTGAGGAATCCGAGATGGGTGAAATCGAGATGAAACGAACTCTTCAGGATCGGATAGATCGAAGGCAGCAGCGACTGCACCATATCGTTCAGCAGGTGGCAGAAGCTGACTGCGGCGAGCACGCGAAAGAGATTGCGGGAGGTATCGTCAACGCGCGGAGCTTTGAACTCGGGCGCGATGTCAACAGGGCCGGGGGCGGGCAGGATCGCGGAGGAGGAGGTTTCGCTCATGGGGAGTCAACTCTAGTTTACTTCCACGTGTTGTCGTCTGCGCATGGTCGAGAGCATCATCGACCTCAGGGCGACTGCGTGGCCTTAATCGAAATTCGATATAGTCGGTGTGCGAAGTCGCCAGGAGTGTCGATGGCAGACCGGAGTACCATGTCCGAGTCCCACTTTTCTCGCCGGAGTTTTCTGAAAACCGCTGGTGCGGCTGCAGGTGCTTCTACTTTCTTTACGCTTCCTCGCCTTCTGGGTCAGCCAACAACGATTCGGGGCAATGACCCTGCTTTGCAGAATGAGGGACCGGCCGACTACACCCTCACAATCGCCACCACACCCATTGAACTGGCGCCGAATCGAATCATCTCGGTCACCAACTACAACGGACAGTTTCCCGGGCCTTTGCTTCGCTTGAAGGAAGGAGAACGGGTCGCGATCGACATTCGCAACGACACGGATACGCCTGAGCAACTCCACTGGCATGGGCAATTCGTCTCGACGGATATCGACGGAGCGGCTGAAGAAGGTACGCCCTTCATCCCGCCGCATGGCAGCCGGAGAATTTCGTTTATGCCGGGCCCTTCGGGTCTTCGCTTTTACCACACGCATGTCCGCGCCGGAGCGAACCTCGCTATGGGCCAGTACAGCGGGCTCGTCGGGCCTGTTTACATTGAGCCGAGACAACACGCCGGAGACTACGATCGCGAAATTTTTCTTACGCTGAAAGAGTTCCAGCCGACACTAAGTCGTGGCGGAGATATGGCGATGGATTTTCTTTCGCCGGCACAGACCGTACCCGCGCTGAAGGATGCCGGCGAGAGCAGGATGAAGGCTTCGCTGGCCAAGGGGATGCCGCACGGATACGAGGTCGGATACGATTCGTTCACCATCAATGGGCGCATGCTGGGCCATGGTGAGCCCGTCCGCGTGAAACAAGGCGAGCGCGTGCTGTTCCACATTCTGAACGGCAGCGCCGGTGAGATCCGCAGCCTCGCTCTTCCGGGCCACAGTTTCAGCGTGGTTGCGATGGATGGCAATCCGTTGCCAAAGCCGGTTCGAGTCCCTGGCCTCTGGCTCGGAACAGCGGAGCGCATTTCGGCGGTTGTTGAGATGAATCATCCGGGAGTGTGGGTGATGGGCGATCTTGCTGATGACGACCGCCATCACGGCATGGGGATCGTCGTTGAGTATGCGGGATATAAAGGCAGGCCGCAGTGGCTACCGCCGAAGCCCTTCAAGTGGAACTACACGCGCTTCGGCAACCCGGGCCCGGGATCAGCACAGCCAGACGAGGTGTTCGACATGATCTTCGAGAAGGAGAACGCGGCGCTCCAGGGATTCAATCGCTGGACCATTAATGGAGTGGCTTATCCTGTAGCCCAGATGGACCAGATGATGGGGGCGCCTTCGTTTCATCTGCGCGAGGGAAGGCGCTACCGGATTCGAATGCGAAATGCCAGCGACGATATTCACCCGATTCATCTGCATCGGCACAGTTTCGAATTGACGAAGATTGCAGGGCAGCCGACCTCGGGGGTGATCAAGGATGTCGTGATGGTAGGCGGATACCAGGAGGCCGAGATTGATTTTGTGGCGAATAATCCGGGCCTTACGCTCTTCCATTGTCACCAGCAGTTGCATATGGACTTCGGCTTTATGACGTTGTTCGATTACGTCTAACGGGGAGTTGAGATGCCGAATCCATCGCCGTCGCCACAGGAGGCGCGCGGTTCTATCAAAGAGGTTTTACTTGTCTTTCTGCGGCTTGGATGTACGTCCTTTGGCGGGCCTGTGACTTTATCGGTGCGGTGATTTGTAAGCGGCCCCGGCAGTCTTTGTGGACTTTGCCGGGGCCATCAGGTTTGCAGACGGCCCGTAAGCCGAATTCTGTTCTAGACGATCATTCCTCTACGCGACGCATTACTGCGGCGCTTTAGCAACCTACCCGCAGGTTCTGGCTCCCCGAAGGGTCTCTCCGCCTGGGCGCATCGGGCCGATACGCTTGCTGCCGCCTGGAGAGGAGCGGCAACATCCCTGCCTATTTGGTCTTGCTCCGTGTGGGGTTTACCCTGCCGCGACCATTACTGGGCGCGCGGTGCGCTCTTACCGCACCTTTTCACCCTTACCCCGAGCCGCGTGCATGGCCGCTTGCACGGTCATCAGCCTGAGGCGGTATGTTCTCTGTTGCACTTGCCGTCCAGAGGTCTTGAAACCTCCGTCCCGGACGTTATCCGGCACACTGCCCTGCGGAGTTCGGACTTTCCTCCCCCGCTCGACGCCTTGCAACGCGAGCGGCAGCGATCATCCAGCCGCCTGCATATTCAGTGTACCGTGTCCCATGCCGGACGGCGGCCAGATACGAAGCTATTGTGGCGAAACGGCTGGTGCTGACTTCCCCTGGAGCCGAGCGAGATTGGCCTGCGCTCTTTGATCCCCCGGCCGTAATGCCAGCGCGTGGCGGAAGGCGGCCTCGGCGGCAAGGGCGTTTCCGCTTCGTTCCTCAAAGACTCCGAGGTTGTTCCACTGATCAGGGTCGTCGGGCCGGAGTTTGAGGCTCTGCTGCTCTTGCTTAATGGCCTCGCTCAGTTGGCCGGTCGTCGCCAGTTCCTGCGACAGCAACGCGCGCAGATCGGCATCATCGGGTGCAAGTTCCACGGCTGTCCTCAATTGAGCGACTGCATCGGCGGAGCGGCCCGATTGGGCGTAGGCCATGGCCAGGTGTTCGCGCGCATCCGCATCATGGCCGTTCGCCTCAACCGCGCGGCCCAGTTCGACGATGGCGGTGTCGGTCTGCCCCGCCTCTAAGTGCAGTGCACCGAGGGAGTAGTTCGCGGTGAAGTCCTGCGCATCCAGTTGGAGCGCCTGCTCGAACTCTGCCTGTGCTTTGTCAGTCTTGCCCTGGGCGGCGAGTGACGCGGCGAGGCCATCGTAGACAGCCGCGTCGGCAGGGCAGCGGTCGAGCATCGTGCGGAATTGTGCTTCGGCATCGGTTGCGAGTGCGTGTTTCAACTCCAGCCTTGCCAGATTGAAGCGCGCATCGCAGTTGTCCGGCGATGCGGCGACGGCCTGTTCGTAGGTCTTCCGGGCAGACTGCCACTCCCCTTCGCTCTCCAAAGCTCCGCCCAGGCCGTTGAGGAGACGTGCGTCGCCGGGCTGAACGACGAGCTGTGCCTGATAGGCGGCTGCCGCATCCTGAAAGCGGCCCTCACCCTCAAGCGCAGCGGCCAGGTTGTATGCTGCGAGAGCATCATGCGGCTGCTTTTCGAGGAGCCGCCGCATCCAGGCTTCTTCCAGTGGCAAACGCGGATCGATCTTGGTATCTGCACTTGCCACGGGCAGCACCTGTAGCCATAGGTGGCCCATCTCATCCTCTGACCTGTTTCCAGCCTTCACGCGTACGGGGGGCAGGTGCGGATTGTGCGGATTCGCTGCTGTGTTGTCGTAGGTGTAACGCATGAACACCATTGAACCCTTTGGCAGCGGGACAGGGCTCTTAAAGTGATAGACCGCCTGACGATCGATGTCCCACTCGCGGATCCAGATCATCCAGTGCTTCTTCCCATCCGGCAGGATCGCCCAGGCTTCGAGATCCTTGCCGAGGTAGTGCGCATGCGGATAGACACCGAGCACGCTGACCGCTACTGGCAGGGTGAGGTGGTCCTCGACCACGAAGTGCGCATCGCCCGGCGGGATGTCCAACGCTCGATCGTGCTCCAACTGCAACAGCATGGGCCGCTTCGCGGGCGGGTTGGGTGTGAAATACAGGCCGATCTGCGCAGAGATCAGCACTGTCTTGCCCGAAGGCTTCAGGTGCATGTTCAGCACCAGATCATTCCCCGCGTCGAGCTCCCACGGCATCTCCGGCGGCTCTTCCAGCAGCGGTGAATCCGACTTCCAGAAGAGAAAATGGCCATCCGGATCAAAGCTGTTGCCCGCATCGATGTTCAGTTCCATACCTTCCAGGCCCGCCTGCCAATCTGCAGCGTGCAGGCGGCGCAGAGATGCTGTGCGATCCAGCAAAACGTTCGCGTGGTGAACGACCTCCGGAGCGGAGGGTCTGATCTCCATCGCGCGAACGTATCGGGTGCCCTTCAGTGGGAACGGCAGAATGAAGTTGTGGAAGACGTCTGTTCCGGAAGCAGATAGTGAAAACGGGCGTTCCACCGTGAGGATAAGGTCAGGCTTGCCGCCTACCCATCCATCACTGTAGACAGGCTGTGCTGGCGCCGTGTCGGGATTGCCCTCGGGCATACCGGCTTTTACCCATGCTGCAAGCGTCGTGATCTGCGCGTCGCTCAATCTACGTTCGCCCGCGAAATCGCCATAGCCGTGAGCAGGCAGCCAGGGCGGCATGTAATGCGAGGTGGTCACCTCCACGATCTGAGGCCCCCTGCGCCGAGCGTCGGAGTACGTCAGGAGGCTAAAAGGGCCGTTGCCGTGCGGATGATGGCATGCCGTACAGTTTCCGTAGAGGATGGGCGCAACTTCGTTCCAGGTAATCACGGGAGGGGCCGCAGTCTGCGGATCGGACTCAAGCCGTGCGCGGGCCAGGGTAGGGCGGCTCCAGTGTGAAACGGCCAGTGAGATCAGCAGGAAAGTCCCGCAGAGCAGCGAAAGCCCGAGAGTCGAATGAGGCCGTCTCATCGCGATAGGGGAACGATAGCGCAACCAACCGCCGGTCCGCCGGGTGAGGGTACTGGCCGGTGCGCAAGCGTGGCCCGAACGGCGTCTTCAAGGTCATGCCGAGTCGCCGAAGGCCTCTCCTTGCCGAGCGAGAGATAGCGGTCGTCGATGCGGCCCAGGTAGACCACACGCCATCCGGCCCCGTCGGGCACAAGCACTGCCGCCTCGGGTGTTATCCGGGCGCGAGCCATGTGGACCAATCTTTGCTGCGGGTCGATCAGGGTCTGGCCAGTCGCAGCAAACTGCCGGTCATGTGTCGCGACAACCTCGCGAGTGTCCTGAGAATTGGGATAAACGGATAAAACGACAACTCCCTGCTGCCGAAACAGGCCATCCAGCCGCGCTATCTCCGGCAGATAACGATTTGAGATCGGGCAATCTGTTGCAGCGAAATACAGCACGACCACCCGCGTGCCTGGAGGCGCGAGACGCTGCAACGCTCTACCCTGCAGATCCTCTCCAAATGGCATGGAAGATTCGCCGGATGCCGTATGTACAGCAGCTACGGCAGTAGAAAGACGACCGAGCATCGCCATCAACAGGAACGCGCCAACCCAGCACCGGCCTGCCACTCGATTCATGGCTTCCTCGACGAGACCCATCGGTACCGGCAGGCAGCGTCTGCTCCGTTCGCTCTGCACGATCCCGCGAAATTCGATTGAGCCGCACGTTCTCCGTGCGCGCTCAGTGATCGGTAGTCTATACCCTTTCGTTGCCGTCTCCTTCGATCTGACGCCACGGCAACGTCTAACAATCAATATGTAGTGGGATCCATCGGAAACGGTGCATTTCTTCTTCATTCGAGCGTCCTGAGGAACGATCCACCCCTTATTTGCGTATTACCTGGGACGGATAGCCTCGCTTTGGGCGCGCAGGGCTGGTAGTCTCAAGCCAACCCTCGGAAACGGTAAGTTATGGAATTCAAAGAGGCCGTACAGATCGCGCTCCAGTCCCTCTGGGCGAATAAGCTGCGGACCATCCTCACGCTGCTCGGCGTCGTCATCGGCGTAGCCAGCGTGATCGCCGTAGTAACCCTTGTGAATGGTGCCAATACCTATGTCGCGACCAAGTTCAGCAGCTATGGCGCGGATGTGTTCACCGTGTCGAAGATGCCGCAGATCATCACCAGCCCGGAGGACTATCAGCGGTTTCAGAAGCGGAAGGACATCCTGTTACCCGACTACCGGTATGTGGAGGCGAACTGCAAGCACTGCATCGGGATTGGCGCGCAGCAGGCAGTGACCGGAAAGGTCGTGCGGGGGACACAGTCCACGACCGATACCAACATCCGGGGATATACGTGGCAGATGCCGGCCCTGCAGAACCTGAATATCGTGCAGGGGCGCGGGTTTACCCAGGCAGACGAAGAACATGCCTCACATGTGGCGATCATCGGAACAGATATCCAGGACCACCTGTTTGCGGGAGTGGATCCGCTGGGGCAGGAGTTGCGAGTAGACGGCACTCCCTACACGATCATCGGGATCAGCGAGAAGCAGGGGAGCACGTTTGGCGCAAGCCAGGACAACTGGGTCGCGGTGCCGCTAACGGCGTTTCAGAAGAGCTATGGGACGGCGAAGACGCTGACCATCTATGTGAAGGCGGGTGAGGCTGGACCGGTGCTGGAGACAGCGGCGGACGAGGTGCGGGTGCTGATGCGGTCGCGGCGGCACGACTCTCCCGGAAAGGAGGACTCGTTTGAGCTGGATACGAACAATACTCTGGTGGGATTCTTCAGCATGGTGACGGAGTCGTTTGGAGCGGTGGCCGGGGGGGTGGCGCTGATCGCCCTCGTCGTAGGCGGCATCGTGATCATGAACATCATGCTCGTGAGCGTGACCGAGCGGACACGAGAGATCGGGATACGGAAGGCATTGGGCGCGCGGCCGAAGGACATCATGATGCAGTTTCTGATTGAGTCGGGGACGATGGCGCTGGTCGGCGGAGTGTTCGGCGTCATAGGTGGGATCCTGGTGGCGCAGGCGATTACGATTCTGGCGGGATTTCCTTCGACCGTTGCGTTTTGGAGCGTGTTTGCCGGGCTGGTGATGGCCACTGGTACAGGAGTCTTCTTTGGTGTCTATCCGGCGCGGAAGGCTGCGCAGTTAGATCCGATCGTGGCGTTGCGAGCGGAGTAAGGCACGGGCAAGGGCAGGAACAGAAAGGAGGTCGTTGATGCAGGTCGCCGATGCGAAAGAAACGGTAACGATGGCGCTGGATACGCTGCGGGCGAACAAGCTGCGCAGCGGACTGACGATTCTGGGGATCGTGATCGGCGTGATGACCGTGATTATTATCTCGTCGGTGATCAATGGGTTGAACTCGCGTGTGTCCGGCCTGGTGGAGTCTCTGGGGACCAACGTGATCTGGGTGTTCCGGTTTCCTGTGATCGGGGTGCGTCCGACGACGGAGATGCTGACGCGGAAACAGCTGACCTATGACGACGCGATGGCGATGAAGGCGCTGCCGCATGTGGTGGCGGTGACGCCGGGATTGCAATATCGGGACCAGCAGGGAGTGCAGGGCACCGTGGCAGTAAAGTTTGGCTCCAAGAAGATGGAGGGAACGGTCCTGGAGGGGGACACGGCGAGCGTAAAAGACGTGTATGAGCTCGACCTGAAGGATGGCCGGTTCTTCAATGATGGCGACGTGGAGCGGGCGGCGAACGTCGTCGTGCTTGGAAACGATACGGCGGACACGCTGTTCGGCACGGTGAGTCCTGTGGGCCAGGATGTGACCATCGCGGGCATGGTGTTCACGGTGGTAGGGGTGATGGACAAACGACCAATGGCGTTTGGGGGAGGGAAGAACCCGGAAGACAACAAGGCGTATTTTCCCGTGACGACCTTCCACAAGATCCATCCGGAGGTATTGGATTACTGGATCAGCCTGAAGTTCGACGACCAGAAGAACAAGGCTCTGGTGCAGGATGAGTTGGAGGAATTGCTGCGGCTTCGGCGAAAGGTGAAGAACGAGGCTCCCGACAACTTTGCGATCTTTGGGACGGACTCGCTGACGCGGCTGTGGGACCAGATCACGTTCGGGCTGTTCGCGCTGATGCTGTCGCTGTCGGCAGTGGGATTGCTGGTGGGCGGGGTGGGAGTGATGAACATCATGCTGGTGAGCGTGACGGAGCGGACGCGGGAGATTGGTGTGCGCAAGGCGATCGGCGCGAACAAGCAGATGATCCTGACGCAATTTACGCTGGAGGCGATGACGCTGTGCGCTGTCGGCGGCATTATCGGGGTGTTGGGCGGGAGTGCGATCGGGTATGCTGTGCACTTCTTTTTCCCTGCGGCGCTATCGGCGGTATGGATCGGCGCGGCGTTCGTGAGCTCCTGCGGGATCGGGCTGATCTTCGGCATCTATCCGGCATGGAAGGCCGCCAACCTCAACCCCATCGAAGCCCTCCGCTACGAATAACGAGAAACGAGCACACTAACCCCACGCACAGCCCTTCGGGTACGATGATGCATCATACAATCGACCGTTCCCTGGGACTAACTTCATGCTGCGTTTTGTTGGCGGTTTAATCCGGCCCTATCGGGGCACCCTGGCGGTCATTCTTCTCTGCATGCTTGTCGAAACGGCGATGAGCCTCGCGACCCCATGGCCGCTGAAGATCATCCTCGACAACGTCATCGGCGATCACAAGCTCACTCCCTGGCTTCATCATCTGCTCCAGCCCATGTTGGAGCGGGGCGACAAGCTCCACGTCGCTGCTCTTGCTGCCGTTGCACTCGTAGTGATCGCCATCATCGGCTCGGCCGCCTCCTACATCGACAACTACTACACCGAGAGCGTCGGCCAATGGGTCGCCCACGATCTGCGCATGCGTCTGTATCAGCACCTGCAGCGCCTCTCCCTCCGCTACTACAGCACCCATGAGACCGGCACGATCCTCAGCACCCTCACCGCCGACATCCAGACCATCCAGGGCTTCGCGTCCTCTTCCACGCTCAGCATCCTCGTCGATCTCCTCACGATCCTCTGCATGCTCGGCCTCATGTTCTGGCTCAATTGGGACTTCACCCTCATCGCCGTAGCCGTAACGCCATTCCTTCTCCTCTTCGTTTCGAGGTTCAAAAAAGCCGTCAAGAAGGCGACCCACGAAGTCCGCAAAGAGCAGAGCGCCATCCTGGCCGTAGCCCAGCAGGATCTCGAATCCATCCAGGTAGTCAAAGCCTTCGGTCAGGAGAAGGTAGAAGAAAAGCTCCTCTACGATGTCAGCGAAGCAACGGTAGGCGCAGCCCTCAAGGCCCGCAGCATCAAGGCAATCCTTTCGCCAGTCGTGAACATTACAGTCGCGCTCTGCACCGCAGTCGTGCTCTGGCGCGGAGCGGCGCTTATCCTGGCCGGCACAATGACCATCGGCGAACTCACCGTCTACCTCGCCTACCTCGCGAAGTTCTTCAAGCCCGTCAAGGATCTCGCCACCACGACCAACGCCGTCGCCCAGGCTGCAGTTGGTGCCGAGCGCATCCGCTCCATCCTCGACACCGACGCCGTCATCCCCGAAAACCCCGACGGCCTCGAGCCCGAAACCCTGGCCGGCGAGATCGAATTCAACCACATCGCCTTCGGATACGACGCCGACAACCCAATCCTCACCGACCTCAACCTCAAGATTAAGCCCGGCCAGTTCGTAGGCATCGTCGGCCCCACAGGCGCCGGAAAATCTACCGTAGTCAGCCTCATCCCGCGCTTCTACGACGTCCAATCCGGCACCGTCCACATCGACGGCCACGACGTCCGCGACTACAAACTCAAGCCCCTCCGCGACCAGATCGGCTACGTTCTGCAGGACACGGTCCTCTTTCGCGGAACCATCCTCGAGAACATCGCCTTCGGCCGCCCCCACGCCACGAAAGACGAGATCATCGCCGCTGCCAAACTCGCCAACGCTCACGACTTCATCATGGCCATGCCGCACGGCTACGACACACTTGTCGGCGACCGCGGTTCCACGCTCTCCGGCGGCCAGCGCCAGCGCATCGGCATCGCACGCGTCATGGTCCGCAACAGCCCCATCCTCTTGCTCGACGAACCCACCGCCGCCCTCGACAGTGAATCCGAAAAGCTCGTTATCGATGCCCTCGAGAAGCTCATGAAAGGCAAGACCGTCATCGCCATCGCCCACCGCCTCAGCACCATCCGCGACGCCGACCAGATCGTCGTCATCGCCCGCGGAGTCGTCGCCGAAAGCGGCACTCACGATGAACTCATGGCCAAAAACGGCCTCTACGCCGACCTCCACCGCACCCAGTTCGACGCCGGTTCAGATAAAGTAGAGTCACCTCAGCCGCAGGAGCAGTAACACCATGTCTCGCTCCCTCATCGTTTTACCCGACGACTCCGCGCAGCCCATCCTCGACGCCATCGCTCAGGCCACGAAGTCAATCCGCATCAAGATGTTCGTCTTCTCCGACCCCGCGCTCCTGCAGGCCGTTATCGCAGCGCATCAACGTGGCGTCGATGTGCGTGTCATGCTCAATCCCGCGCGCCGCAACGGCAAGGAAGAGAACGCTGACTCCCGCAAGGCGCTCACCGATGCCGGTATCAAAGTAATCGACAGCAGTCCGGACTTTGACCTGACGCACGAGAAGTCCATGGTCATCGACGATGCCATCGCCTTCGTCCAGTCGCTCAACTGGGAGACTGAAAACCTCACAACCACCCGCGACTACGCCATCCTCACCATGCACAAACACGAGGTCGAAGAGGTGATGGAGTGCTTCGACGCCGACTGGAACCGCTCCAAATTCAACGCCGATGATCACTCCCATCTCATCTGGTGCGTCGGCAATGGCCGCCAGCGCCTGGGGCAACTTATCGATAGCGCCCAGCACTCTCTATGGCTGCAGAACGAGCGCTACCAGGACCCCGTCATCATCGAACACCTCATCCGAGCGAGCAGCCGAGGGGTCAAGATCCACATCATGGCTCGTCCGCCGCATAAGCTCAAGAAGGAGAAGCTCATCGAAGGCGTCAGCGGCCTGCGCTGCCTTCAGGACATCGGCGTCAAGATCCACAAGCTGAGGCACATCAAACTTCACGCCAAACTGCTCCTCGCCGACGATGCCCGCGCCATCATCGGTTCCATCAACCTCGCTCCCGGCAGCTTCGACAGCCGCCGCGAACTCGCCATCGAAGTCGACGACGAACACATCATCCGCCGCATTCGCAAAACGCTCCACGAGGACTGGGAGAACTCCCATCTGTTGGATCTATCCGACGAAGGTCTGCTCGCCGAACTTGAGCAATCCGACCCCAACGTCAAAGAAGACCTCGCGCTCCATGCGGACAGCCACCATAAGAACAGGTAGAGCGAAGCTAGTGTCTGCCGAACGGATGCCTTTCTATCCGCAAACCCGTCGTTCGATAAACTAAAAAGAATGCTCGCCATCTGGATCGAGGTCTTCACCGCGCTGCTTACGCTGGCAGGCCTCGCCTATCTGTTACTGGCTCTCCTGGGCGCACGCGACTTCAACCACTACTGGAGACGTCGCGGCCCCGCCACCGGCTACACGCCCGATGTTTCCATCCTCAAGCCGGTCAAAGGCGTTGACCCGCAGATGTACGCCGGCCTCGTAAGCCACTGCCAACAGCAATACGCAGGCCGCTTCGAGATCCTCTTCGGCGTCGGCTCCCTTGACGACCCTGCTGTAGCAGAGATCAAGCGTCTTCAGGCCGAGTTCCCCGATATCGTCATCCGCCTCATCGAGTGCCCCGAACGCCTCGGCACCAGCGGCAAAGTCAGCAACCTCATCCAGATGCTTCGCGCGGCCAGCTACGAGTACGTCCTGATCAACGACAGCGACATCCGCGTCTCCCCGAACTACCTCACCCGTGTGATGGCCAGCTTCGCGGATAGAAACGTCGGCCTGGTGACGGCTCCGTATATAGGACGAACAGCGCTGAGCCGCCCCGGCCTCACCCTTTGGTCACGGCTCGAAGCCCTCGGCATCTCCACAGACTTCATGCCCGGAGTCCTCACCGCGCGCAAGCTCGAAGGCGGAATTCACTTTGGTCTCGGCTCGACCCTCGCCACCAGTAAGACCGCGCTGGCCAAAGCAGGGGGTCTCGAGTCCCTCGTCGAATGTCTCGCCGACGACTACGAGATGGGCGCACGCATCGCCGCCGCAGGCTACCGCATCGAGCTAAGCCCGGAGGTCGTCGAAACCACCATCCCGGCCTATACCTTCAGCGGCTTCCGCGATCATCAGCTCCGCTGGGCCCGCACGGTGCGCGACTCCCGCAAGTTCGGCTACCTCGGCCTCGTCATCACCTACGCGCTCCCATGGGCCGTCATGACCTGCATCGCCAGCGGCTTCGACCTCTGGAGCTTCACCCTCCTCAGCGTCGTCCTGCTTGCCCGAATCTCAGTTGCACTGGCAGTCGGCGTCGGAGTCCTGCGCGATGGCCAGGTTCTCCGCGACCTCTGGCTCCTCCCCCTGCGCGACTTCTTCGGCCTTGCCTTCTGGCTCTGGAGCTTCGCCGGAGACACCATCGTCTGGCGCGGCGAACGCTTCCATCTCCGCGACGGACGTCTCCACCGAGCCGAGCCGTAGCCGATACCCGGAAATCTGACCCGCGAAAAACCTGTCAAGCCCCAAAACAGCGAATCCCCGCGCCAATCAAGGAGATTCGCGTTGCCTGGTAATTCCACTCAACCCGATATAATAGATATAGAGATAGAAGAAAGCCCCGGTCAAACCACCCGGGGCTTTCCTGTTTTTGTCGCTTCAAATCGGTATAACCCGGTAAAATTGGCGTTAAGCCTTTAGAATGACGATTTTGCCCGTAACCCATTTGTTTGGACGATTTTAGCGACACCAGTTTTTCTATGTAACTGAAAAAATAGGTACTTACAAATCGATCCCCCCGGGGGGGAGGGGTCGTCAGCAGCCTAGTAGGAATTCGGCTGATTGCTCAGAATCTCCTTCCCTCCGCTCTGAGCGATGAAGTAAGTCTTCCCCGGCAGTTTTGGAATGTGGTCCAGCTCAGTCCACAAGAAAATTCGCCGAGGCTCTGTCCATTTCAGACCGAGCGAAAGCTCATCCTCAAAAATCGGCGGCGCATCAGAAAAAAAACTGCCATACCAAAGATTCGAACTGCGTCCGTTGAGAATGTGAAGATCGTTTCGCCGCAGATAAAAGCCAAGCGTGCTCGCCGATTCATACTCGCCATGGATGACGATCAGATCATCAGGCTTAAGCTCAGGCGCAACAGCATCCGCGAGCTGCTTCGACGTAAGTACCGGCGAAAAAATCTGCAACCCAAGATGAGCCGCAAGCAGAAAACCAAACGCAGCTGCAGCCAGCCAAAGGTTCGCAGTGTGAGGCTTATAGTCCCGCCGAAGCAGCCAGCAGGCCAGCGTTCCGCCGAACAGCGCAAACGCCGTAATCATCAACGGCGCGCGAAACGCTCCCATCGCCTGAGCGTTCAGATCCAGAAAGTGCCCAAACGAAAGCGCATAATCCTGAGGATTCTGTTTCAGCAGCGCCGCAAGATCCGTATTCGTTCCCGCAGACTGACCATGCAGCACAAAGAAGCCAGCAACCAACGCCGCAACCGAACCGAACACAAGCAACACAACCGAGACGCGTTGCCCAGACGCAACCAGACGATTCGGAACCACAAACGACTCAGCCTCATCCACCTCACGATTCAACCAACCAGCAATCAGCAGGATCAAAGCAGGCAACGAAGGCAGAACGTAATACTCCTGCCGAGTAGAAAGGCTAAAGAACAGCAGTGGAACCGATGCCCAAAGCCCAAGCAACCACAGCGTGGACTCTCGCGCATCGAGCACATGACGACGCAAAGCCTTACGCCATGGAACTGCAGCGACAGCATGGAACAGAAATCCGCTCCAGGGCATCAGCCAAACCAGCACGAGTCCCCAGAACAACCCGAGCGGAACGGTATCGTAGTCGCGAGGCACGCGCAGGTTGAGGTAACGCAGCAGATGCTCATTGACGAAGTAGAACCAGAACCATCCGTGAACGTTGCCGTCGCTCGGTTGCGGAACGATCCAATGACCACGCGTGAAGGTGATGCTTCCAGGATTGCCCTGTGTGGGATTCGCAAGACCGATCAGGATGTGCCATGGCGCGGCGATGGCGAGGAAGACGAGCAGGCTAGTAAGCGGATGCAGTTGCCGAAGACGCACCATCGCGCCGCGAAAGCCTCGAGTCATCAGCAGATGAAGGGCGACGATCGCGATGGGGAAGACGATTCCGATCAACCCTTTGGTGAGAACGTTCAGTGCGCAGCAGGCAGCGAAGCCACAGCAGAGCAGACGATTTGGCGAGGCTTGTTGCTCTGTCAGCCAGTAGCAGAGGATCGCGAGGGTGAGCCAGAGACAGACTGCTGCATCGGGAATGGTGATGCGGGTGAAGATGAAGATGCCGAAGCTTGAGAGCAGGATGAGGGCGGCGTAGAGTCCTGCACGAGTTGAGTCGAAGGCGCGGCGGGCGAAGCTTTCGAGCGTGAAGGCGAGTGCCAGGACTGCGAACGCGAGTGGAAGACGTGCGGCGGCGGTGTGGACGCCGAAGATTTTCATGCTGGCCGCCATACTCCAGTACAGGAGAGGCGCTTTTTCGAGGTAGCGGATTCCGTTGGCGTACAGGGTGGTCCAGTCGTGGCGGAGGAGCATCTCGCGGGCGACCTCGGCGTGGACGGAGTCGGCGTCGTCGAGCAGCGGCGGAGTGATGAGGGTGAAGCTTGCGTAGAACAGGAACCAAAGGGCGAGCAGGATCGCACGATTGCGTGGTGGGCAGGCTGGGGTCGGCACCTGATTAGTGTATGTGCATGACGGCCAGGGATCTTCGCGGATAGGCGCGGATCAAAGGCGTAACGGTGATGCGAAGGATAAAGACAGATAAGATGACATGGTGAATGATCTGGTTCAACTTGGTGCAGGTGCTGCCGGGCCGCCTGCGGAGCTGATCTTTGGCGATTGGTATCCAGCGCTGCGGGCTCGTGAGCTACGCGTCGGAAAGATGACCAAGGCCATGCTGCTCGGCGTTCCGCTGGTGCTGGGGCGCAAGAAGGATGGAAAGATTTTCGCAATGCGCGATCTTTGTCCGCATCGTGGGATTCCGCTGTCGGCCGGGTGGTTCGATGGCGAGACGGTGCAGTGCAAATATCACGGCTGGCGGTTCGAGCCTTGTGGCGGGCAGTGCGTGGAGATTCCTTCGCTGACCCAGTTTGAGACGCTCGATCCGACGAAGATCTACGCTGGCGCTTACCCTTGCGAGGAGCGTGACGGCTACGCCTGGGTTTATCTGCCGGAGCCGGGAACTGGCCGCGTTGGAGTTGAGCTGCCTGCGGTGCCGGAGTTGCCTAAGTTTTCGCAGCGTTTTCGCAGCGCGCACCTTGTGGCTGACCTGCCTTGCAATGTCGATCACGGGATCATCGGGTTGATGGATCCGGCGCATGGACCGTTTGTGCATCAGGCGTGGTGGTGGCGCAGCCGGGCGAGCATTCATGAGAAGGAGAAACACTTTGAGCCGCTGAACGACCAGGAAAATAGTGGAAGAAATTCCGGCTTCAGGATGTCGGCGCATGCTCCTTCAGGTAATAGCGCTCCTTACAAGCTGCTTGGCGTCTACGGCGAGCCGATTACGACCACGATCGACTTTGTGCTGCCGAATCGGCGATACGAGACGATCCGCTGCGGTGACAAATGGTTCTCCAGTTTGACTACGGTGACTCCGGTGACGGCTTCGACGTGCCGGATTGATGTGATCGCGGCGTGGAATATCTTTTATGCCGTTCCTTTTGTGACTTCCATCGCTACATTCTTCGGTGCTCGGTTTGTGCGGCAGGACCAGCAGACGATGATCGAGCAGGCCGAGGGTTTGCGGTTTCATCCCGGGCTGATGCTGATCGACGACGCAGACAAGCCGGCGAAGTGGTACTTCGCTTTGAAGCAGGCCCGGTTGAAGGGAAGCGGTGAGCATCCTTTGAGTGGGCCGGTTACGTTACATTGGCGCAGCTAGATACCCCTCCCCTTGGGGGGATCGATTTGTAAAATCCTTGTTTTCAATTGGTTACGATTTGCGGTGTCTGCAAAATCGTCATTCCATGGGGGTTATGGGCAAAATCGTCATTCCAAAGGAGATAGCCCCGGTGGGCGTGGTATCTTCTTTTTCTTGAGTCCTATAACTAGTTTAGCGAATTGAGTGGAATTATTACGCAACGCGTATCGCATTTGTTTACAGCGAGATAGGTCATTAATGGGCTTGACAAGATTTTTTGGCGCGCGGGTTGTGGAAAATGGGGTATCAGGCGCAGGTCCGCCCCGCTGGAGAAAATGCTGGCGGCTAAGATTTAATACCTTCGTACGGGATGGTGGGCACAGCAGGATTCGAACCTGCGACTTCCACCGTGTGAATCTAACCAATGGCACAGTTTTCCGACGATCAGTTCAACCGCACAATGTGGACAGTTGCGCCCCGTATCCAAGTCAGCCATCAGAAAATCCTATCTCGGCGTTTGCTAAAAACCACCCGTTGCGACCCCAAACCGCGGCCCATGATCTCACGACTGCTGGAACGCATCGGCCAGTACTTGCGACCAAGTCCCGTTGACTTTTCTCATGCACACGCGCACCCTCAGGAAGGTCTATTCGAGAGGACACCATGAGAAACCTGCTCGCCTTTCTGACCTTTCTTTCACTGACAGCTATACCCACCGTCGGTCGCGCTGATTCGATCCTGGTTGGAACAGATTTGTCTAGTCCCACAGGGGGACCAGTTTTGTGTCCACAAGGGTCCAATTGTTCAATTCGGATAAGTCAATTCACTCTGCTCTCACCTGTGGTGATCGACGATGTCAAAGTTGCCCTTAGCGGTTACCCGACGATACTCGGAATGGAAAATGGGGGTTTTAACGTCATTTTGGGTAATGCGCTTGTGAACATCGGTGTTCCTCCGGGCTCCCCCCCATATAATCCAGTCTCAGGCGCGGGCATAGGGTCAGGCAATTATGTATTTCTTCCAGACGACGACTTCGCCTCAGAGGTGTTCGATTTCTCGAATCTCAACATCACATTGGAGCCAGGAGTTTACTACCTTGAAGTTTCCGGGGCAGATGTGGAATGGGACAGCGCCCCACCCCTGATGACTTCGGCAGGATTACTTGGCGAGCAACTCTCATGTGATCCATATCAAACCTGTGTTGCAGACATTAGCCGGTATGACGTTTATCCGGGTACGTACGCAATGGAGATAGACGGAACGGTGCTTACGCCAGAACCCTCAACTTTTGTTCTCATCGGCACCGGCTTTGCCGGGGTAATCGTAGGAATAAGGCGCAGGTTCCGTTAGTTTTCAAAATCACCAAACCGCAACCTATGCGGCACTTCCCTGCTTACGGACGGCATAGTGCAGCTTAACCACGCCGTCTGTGAACTTCGTGCATGAGACCAGTTTTAGCGGCACAGTGCGGCGAGCGGGCGCGATCAAGGGAATGCCTTCACCTATAAAGGTGGGAATCACGTGGATCATGAACTCGTCGATCTCTCCTTCATCGATAAACGACCCAATGATGCCAGCGCCACCCATCATCCAGATGTCTTTTCCTTTTTGCTTGCGTAGACGGCTTAGGAACGTTTTGATTGGTTCGTTAACGAACTCCACGCCTGCCGGCGCCGCTGACGGCATTGGGCCACGTGTAAAGACATAATTCTTAACTCTTGTATCGAACGCTGACCCGGGCACGCCTTTCTTTTGAAAGTCGAGCGCCATATCGCATGTCTTCCTGCCCCACAGGATCGTGTCGATGGATTTATAGAACTCACCCATACCGTAGTTGTGCTTCGGAGACGGACGGTCGAGCCAGTCGACGGAGCCGTCGGATCGGGCAATAAAGCCGTCGGCGCTGGTGGCGATGTAGACGATGATTTTGCGCTTGCGGACCATGACGGCACAGGCAGTGGTCAAATCCTACCCCGGAGAGCCTTAGGGGTTCAATTGGGTGGACTCAAGGAAGAAGGCGGCTCGCGTTGCGCATCCATCTCGGTCGAGGGCCGAAATGGGAATTTTTCCTGCATAGGCGTGACTTCGGTGTTTTGATCTCATCATTTGTCGGCCAGGGCCGATGAGGGGAGTGTGCTACGGCACCAGGGGGAGAGATGATTCGGCAGGCGATTAATTGCGATATATGTGGGGCGGAGAAGCTGGAGGCTACGAGTCACTGGTTCGTGGCCTATGAGCAGGGCGGTGAACTGAAGCTGCGGGGATGGGAGTCTCCTAAGAACTCACGGAAGAACGTGAAGCATCTGTGTGGACAGAAGTGCGTGCAGCATCTGACGGCGAACTTCACGGCGGCGGTGATGGCCGGCGAATATGCCACCAAGGGCGTGAAGGAAGAGATGCTCGAGAGCATGGAACAGAGCGTCGACGATGGTTACGATGTGGAGGAGACGCCGATTCTGGAGCGTATGGGCTACAACCGCGAGACTGCGGCTCTGATTGAGGCGGAGTCCTGGGCTGGACCGGCGAAGCCTAAAGCTCCTTCGCCGGAGCCGGTGAGCAAGCCGAAGATCGGGCGCGAGACTCTGATCAATGCGGCTCGTCTGAAGGTGCAGACTGCGCGGCCTTATCAACATATGGCTTGATCGTTCCGGTGACGAAAAGAAGGCCTCGGCTTGAGATGGCCGGGGCTTACTGCTTGCTGTTGCGTGGGATGATTAAGCTCCTCATGCCAAGAGAGGCAAAGGCAGAAGCAGATCCCCTTCGGGGATGACAAAGCAAGAGAGACAAAGGCAGAAGCAGATCCCCTTCGGGGATGACAACTAGAACGGCAAAGACAACAGCAGATTCCCTTCGGGGATGACAAGCAAGAAGGCAGCTGCTAGAAGGCGCTGACGCCCTCTTCGACTACGAGTTGGTCGACCTTGATGTTCATGGCTTCGCCTAGTTTTTTGAAGCCTTCTGTCCAGTCCGGGGTCCAGTAGCTTTTGCCGCTGCGTCGGAGGAGGTCGTTCCAGATGTTCTGGGCCTGCCAGATGTTGACCTCGAAGGGAAGTTTGCGCAGGGTTTCGGCGATCAGGACGGCGTTGCTGAGGGCTCCACTGGCGGTCGGGTCGCCGGATGCTGCTGCTTCGAGGCGGACCATGGCGCGCTTCATCCGCTGGCCGCCGATGTAGCCGAGCTGGGGGGCGTTGAAGTTGATGTGCTCTGATTCGGCGCGGGTGAGCAGCGATTCGATGGCTTCGGCGTCGAAGGCCTCGGCTTCGAGAGCGCGACGCATGCTGGAGTTGATGGCATAGTTGGCCGCGACTTCGAGGGCAGGTGGCGGAGCCATGCCGGTCTCGGTGAGGAAGTCGAGGAGCGAGGCGTGGTCCTCGTAGATTTTGCGGAGGGAGTCCTCCATCTCGGTGAGGGTCTGGGTGAGGATGGTCTGGACGATGCGGTGCTGCTCGTCGGCGAAGAGGGAGGTGAGGGAGTAGCCCATCCCGCCGAAGATCTTGTCGATGATGCGGATGACCTCGGCCAGGTTGGCGCGTCGCATGGCGTGGGCAACTTCGGCGGCGGCGGTTTTGAAAGCGTCGACCTCTTCGGCGTTGGAGGAGTCGTAGCGCTTGACGGCGGCGGAGAGGTTCTGGTCGCCGAGATGGAGGACGGCGAAGCAGATGTCTTCGGCCTCCTCGGTGATGCGAGAGTCGACGAGCGCGCGGCCGATGGCGACGCGACCGCGGCCGGAGGTGAAAACTTCTTGGCTCTCACGGTGGACGTCGAAGCAGAAGAGCTGACCCTGTTCGGGGTAGGAACGGAAGATGGAGCTGATGGCGTAGTGGGCGCCGACCTGTTCGAGGCCGATCTTCATGTTGGTGACGTAGCGGCGGTAGACTTCGGCGGCGTCGCCGATCTCGGGGACGTTGCTGATGCCTTTGGCGAGGATGTCGAGGAAGCCGGTCTCGAGCGCGGCGCCGGGTTCACCGAAGAGTTTGGTGGAGAGCTGGAGGACGCGGCCGGCGTAGGCGATGACCTGCACGGTCTCGATGCCGGAGACTTCGTCGAAGAACCAGCCGCAGGAGGTGTACATGAGCTGGGTGTGGCGTTCGAGCTCGAGGAGTTCAAGTGCGGTGATGCGTTCGGCGTCGGTGAGCTCGTGGGTGGCGTGAGCGGCGAAGAAGGCATCGACGCTGGCGGGGCAACGGTCGAGGATGACCTGGATGTAGGCGTCGCGTGCGGCCCAGAGATCTTTGAAGAGGGAAGACGACAGTTTTTCGGCGAGCGGTGCGGAACAATCGCGGAGGTAGTCGAGGGCTTCGCGGAGGGGGCCGCGCCACTGCTGGCTCCAGCCGGGTTTGCCGCCGCTGTTGCAGCCGCAGTCAGAGCGCCAACGTTCGACGCCGTGGGCGCAGCTCCAGGAGGTATCTTCGACGATCTCGGCCTCCCATTGCGGAGGGAACTTTGCGAGGAACTCGCCGTAGTTGGTGAGCTTGGCGTGGTGCTCGTCCTCGATCCAGTGCATGGCGTAGGAGAGCGCCATCTCGCCATGGCGGTGATGGTGGCCGTAGCTCTCGCCGTCGGTGGCGACATGGGATATCTGGGCTTTCTCGGTGTCCTCGGGCGTGGTGGGGCGGAAGCCGCTGAGGAGCCGGCGGCCAAAGTCTACGCCGCTGTTCAGCAGGCCTTCGAAGGCGATGGCGCGGGAGTTGGGTCCGTCGTAGAAGAAGACGGCGATGCTGCGTCCTTCGTCGAGCTTGATGGTGTAGGGGTGGGTGGGGTTGACGGTGGCGTCGGGAGTGCCGATCCAGCCGTCGTTGTCGTCGGACTCTTTTGCGAGAGGGGCAGCGTTCGTATCGGGTCCGGAGCCTGAGATGCGGCGTACGCGGGCACACTGGTTGGGAGCGAGGATGGTGAACTTGATGCCCTCCTGGGCCATGAGGTCGAGGACGCTGCGGTTGGCGGCCGTCTCTGCGAGCCACATGCCTTCGGGCTTGCGGCCGAAGCGATATTGAAAGTCGGCGATGCCCCAGCGAATCTGGGTCAGTGCGTCGCGCTTGTTGGCCAGCGGCATGATGATGTGGTTGTAGACCTGGGCCATGGCCGAGCCGTGTCCGCTGTATCGCTGCCTGCTGAATTTGTCGGCGTCGAGGATCATGCGGTAGGAGCGAGGGGCTTTGTCGTTGAGCCAGCTGAGCAGCGTGGGGCCGAAGTTGTAACTCATCCGCGCGTAGTTGTTCATGATGCGAATGATCTTGTTCTCGGCGTCGGTGATGCGCGAGGCTCCGTTGGGGGCGTAGCACTCGGCGGTGATGCGCTCGTTCCAGTCATGGTAGGGCGCGGCGGAGTCCTGGACCTCGACGGTCTCGAGCCAGGGATTTTCGCGGGGCGGTTGGTAGAAGTGGCCGTGGACGCAGACGAACTTCTCCGGTTCCTGCGCTATGGGTGCGGCGGTCTTCGCGGATGTTCTGGACTTGGCCATAAGGTACTGGTTTAGAGGGTATCGCGGGCGGCGGGGTTGTGGGAGTGTGCGGAAGAGAACGTGGGTGCCAACTTGCGGCCGGGCGCGAGGCGGTGATCGAGCAAAGCGCTGAGGGCAATAGCGAGCAGATAGGCTGCAATGTTTTTGAAGGAGAAGAAGCGTCCGAGGATAAGTTGGCCTGCGAGGGTAAGACGGAAGGCGTCGATGGTGGGCTCGGGGACGAGACGGGAGAACTCGACGATGAGTGCGGCGAGTGCGGAGATTGTCGCGAGAGCTATCGGGTAGAGCTTTGGGAACAGCGTCGCGATGAACCAGTAGAGCGCGACCGCCCAGAGAAAGGAGCCCCCGTACTTGTAGAAGAACCATGGCAGGCCAAGTGGGAGCATGCGCCACGCGATGCCGGTGGGGATGGTGACGAGCACGATGGCAAGGGCAGTGAGAGAGCGGCGCATCATCGGGTGGCTCGTGCTTTCGTCCGTGACTTCCGGGCTTCTTGGGGTTTGGTACACAAGCGGCTCATCATTCGCCTCCCCGGTTCCGGGTCGCCAGTGATGAGGTATCGGAGCACGGCTCCCTGAAAGGATTGCAGAATATCTCTCACGACAACCGGATCAGGAAGATATTGGAGAAGTAATTCCTCCCATAGATACTGTTGCTTTTCATAGAACGCCTTTGCTCGTGCTGATCCATTCCATGCTCTTCGGGAGAGATCCATGACGAGGAGAAGAACTCCCTTCGAGCTGGGGTTCGTCGATTGATCCCAGAGCACATGCAGGACTGACTCGAGAGAAACGCCGGTGGGAAAGTTTTGAGGCGCGAACTGATCGCGAAGACGTTCCTCGAGCAACGTCATCGCCTGCTCTTCGAGCGACTCCCGACTGCCGAAGTAGTGGATCAGCATGCGCTTGCTGATGCCGACGCTGTTTGCCATCTGATCCAGGCTGAGATCCATGGTCCCGGCCTGAACATAGGCAACGAGACACCGCTGCAGTGATGCGCTTCGATTGGATTCTGTTTCATGTTGCATCGGGATGTACCAAGTGGTACATATGTCCGTGTACCATCCGGTACATCGTAAATGCAGGAGACGCAGATGAGAAGACATGATGTCGTACAGCTGCTGCTGATCGGGTTTCGTTGTGGATCCTGGGATCGATCTACTATGCCTATCGCGGACAGCGCGTGTTGGAAGGCAGCCGGTTGCAGTACTGGATTGCCTTTTTTGTGTCTCCCATTGTGACTGCGGTGATTTGTGTTGCGATATTGAGGATGAAGAATGTGCCTGCGCCGATGTGGGCATCAGCGATGCTTTTGCTGGCCATTCCTGGGATGGTCGGAGAGGCAATAGTGCTGTCGCATCTGTCTGTGTTCATGCCGAGAATTCAGGCATCATCGGGAGGGCGATATGGGGCGTTCCTCTTCGCGACATACGCAGTCGTGCTAGGTATCGCCGAATTCGTCACTTTGAGAGCTGCGCCATGACGACAGGTGATTAGGTTTCCGAAGAGAGAAGCTTGCCGTTGGCGAGGTCGCAGGCGCGCCACATATACCAGCTTGCGACGGAGCGCCAGGGGGCCCAGCGTTTGGCGCGGCGATGCATCTCGTCGGGTTTGGGCAGGTCGAGAGGGGTGACCTTGTCGGTGGGCTTGAGCTTGCCGAAGGTGAGGGCGAAGCCTTTGCGGACACCGTAGTCGGAGACGGGCAGCACGTCGGGGCGGCCGAGGCGGAAGATGAGCAGCATCTCGACGGTCCATCGGCCGATGCCGCGTACCTGGATGAGGTGCTCGATGATGTCCTCGTCGGCCATGCGGCGAATGCGGGCGAGCGTGGGGACGGTTCCGTCGAGGGTCTTGGCGGCTAGATCGCGCAGAGCAAGGGACTTGTTGTGCGAGAGGCCGGCGGCTCGGAGCTGTTCGTTGGGGCAATCGAGCAGGTGCTGGGCTGCGAAATGCTCGTTTCCGGTGACGAGGTAGAAGCTCTCGAGGAGGCGGCGATGGATGGTCGCGGCGGCTTTTCCATGGAGCTGCTGGTAGATGATGCTCTCGACAAGGGCTTCGAAAGGGGATTGCGCGCTGGCGACGCGGAGGGTGAATGGACCGGCGCGCTGAATGAGTTTGGCGAGCTTGGGATCGGCAGCGGTGAGTTCGTTGAGGGCGAGAGAGGAGTCGTAGCGAGGGGAGCGTGGGCTCGTCAGCGGACGCGGCATGAGAAGACGGTATAGCAGGAGAGGGAGTAAAGTCTTGTGGTCGATTTAATTCGGACTATAGTCGGTTCTTAATTCGGACTATATTGGTTCGCATTTACAAGAGCGATACCTTTCGGGCAACGTAGATGTTGTGGTGAGTGGGCCCCGGAACAGGACCATGCACGAGATGTAGTGCAGGAGCTTTTGGAGTGGGTTCGATAATCGGATGTTGCAGGTAAAAAAACAGTTGCACACCGGCTAACACCACGCAGGCAGGGCTTTTCCACTGGTATACTCAAAATTTCCAAGGGAAGATTTTCGGGCGTCGTTAACAGCGATGCCCACCGGGGCCGACGCACGAAGCATCGGCAAAAGCAGCAGGACGAAACACAACCATCGAAAGCAACCTTCTCGACCTTAAAGACAGGGAACGCAGAGGAAGTAGGAACGCACTCATGGCGCAAGTTTTTGACCGCAGTTCGAACGCGCTGGCCCGTATGAGCCTGGTCTTAACGGGGCTGATCGTCATCGCACTCGGCGTCGCTCTGAACCAGCTGCAGCGATCACCGTGGGTGACGAAGCAGGGCCAGCGGCCGGACCAGCCAATCCCGTTCAGCCACAAGCACCACGTCGAGGGCCTCGGGCTCCAGTGCCAGTACTGTCACACGCAGGTGGAGAAGGCGGCGTTTGCCGGAATCCCGCCGACGAAGACATGTATCAACTGCCATTCGCAGATCTGGACCAACGCCGAGTTGCTTGAGCCGATACGGCAGAGCTGGGCGACAGGAGCTTCGATCCAGTGGATTCGCGTGCATGATCTTCCGGACTTTGTGTACTTCAATCACTCGGTCCACGTGAATAAGGGTATCGGCTGCGCGAGCTGCCATGGCCGCGTCGACCAGATGCCGCTGATGTATATGGAGAACACGCTGCAGATGGAGTGGTGCCTGAACTGCCACCGCAACCCTGCTGTAAATCTGCGGCCCACGAGCGAGATCTACAACATGGCGTGGGCTGGTCCATCGACTCGCAGGCCAGTCTGGTGCGGAAGCACGGGCCAGAATGATGGAACGACAGCGCAAAGCGTGAACTGCACGACGACCGATCCGGCGGGCAAGCCCGGAGCTGAGCTTGCAGCGCTGCAGCTAACGCCACCGCCGCCGACCAGCCAGGGAATGCAGCCGCGCGGAGGACCGTCAGTCAGTGAGGCTTCGCCTGTGCTTTTGCCAGGCAGCTATCAGAAATTCACGAGCCAGATTGAGCTGGGCAGGTACCTGACAGCCCAATACCACATTCGCACGCCGAACGAACTCTCCAGTTGCGAGACGTGCCACCGATGAAAACGACTGGGATTGGAACAGAAGATACGATGGCTGAGACAAAGTCACAGACGGACGCAGTAGTGGTCACCCAGATTGCGCCGGCAAAGCTCACGCTGGCCGAGGTTCGCGCGAAGCTGGACGGCAAGACGGGGCGGCGCTTCTGGAAGAATCTGGATGAGTTGGCTGAGACGCCGGCGTTTCAGGAGTTGATGCGGGAAGAGTTCCCCCGCCAGGCTGGATCCATGTCCGGCGCGGGCGAGTGGGTCGATGCTGTCAGCCGCCGCGGCTTCCTGAAGGTGATGGGCGCGTCGCTTGCGCTGGCCGGACTCGCAGGTTGCACCAAGCAGCCGGATGAGCCGATCTTTCCGTATGTGAAGCAGCCTGAGGACCTGGTTCTCGGCAAGCCGATGTACTTTGCGACGGCGTATCCGTTCCCGACCGGCGCGATTCCGGTGCTGGTGAAGTCGGACGCATTCCGCCCGATCAAGATTGATGGCAATCCTGAGCATCCGGTCTCGAAGGGCCGCTCGGACGCGTTCACGCAGGCGACACTGCTCGATATGTACGACCCGGACCGCTCGCAGCATGTCCTGCAGCATGGACAAACCTCGAGCTGGGGGCAGTTCCAGGAGGCGTTCCAGGCTGCCGCGAAGAAGACCTCCGGCGGACAGGGCCTCTACTTCCTGAGCGAGACGATCACATCGCCTACGCTGGCCGAGCAGTGGAAGCAGCTACAGGCGGCGTATCCGCAGGCGAAGCTGGTGCAGTGGGAGCCGGTGAATCAAGACTCGTCGCGCACAGCTTCGAAGGCGGTCTTCGGTAGCTACATCGACGCACAGTACAAGTTGGAGGCGGCGGACGTCATCCTCTCGCTCGATGCTGATTTCCTTGGCGGTATCGCGCATCCGGGCTTCCTGCCTCTGGCTGCTGCCTACGCGGAGCGGCATCGCTACGAAGAAGGCAAGACGATGAACCGGTTGTATGTCGTCGAGTCGACGCCTACGGTGACCGGATTCAAGGCCGAGCACAGGCTGGCGCTGAAGCCGAGTGAGATTGCAGGCTTCGCGCAGGCGTTGGTGAGCGGCACGGCTCCGGCTGGCGCGAGCGAAGAGGCGCAAAAGTTCTTTACGACGCTGAAGGCTGAGCTGGAGTCCAGCGGCGGACGCTGCGTCGTGATTCCTGGTGAGCAGGCTTCGCCTTCGGTGCATGCCTCGGCCCATCTGCTGAACGCTTCGCTGGGTAACGTGGGTAAGACGGTCATCTACACCGATACGGTGAATCCGCTCCCGAGCGAGCAGTTGGCCGACCTGAAGGCGCTGGTCGCTGACATGAACTCGGGCAGGGTTCAGTGGCTGGTGATGCTGGGCGTCAATCCGCTGTACTCGGCCCCGGCTGACCTGAATTTCCTCGATGCGTTCAATAAGGTGCCGGTTACGGTACATCTGGGCTCGCATGTCGATGAGACGGGCTCGGTCTCGAACTGGCACATCAATAAGGCGCACTATCTCGAAAGCTGGTCAGACGCTCGGGCCTATGATGGCACGATCTCGATCGTTCAGCCGATGATCGATCCACTGTACTCGGGCAAGTCGGCACACGATGTCTTCCAGACGCTGCTCGCGAATCCTGTGGCCTCGGCTTACGACGCTGTCCAGACGACGGCGCGCACCTATATTAAGGGTGACTTCGCTCCGACGTGGAGAAAGTCGCTACATGACGGATGGGTGGAAGGCACGGCGTTCGCGGCAAAGACGACAGGTGCGCCGAAGAGTGGTGCGGTTCCGGTGGAGTCGCTACCGGGTGGCGCAAACGGTCTTGAAATTCTGTTCCGTCCCGATCCTTCGCTCTATGACGGCCGCTTTGCCAACGTGGGCTGGCTGCAGGAGTTACCCAAGCAGGTCACGAATCTGAGCTGGGACAATGCAGCGCTGATGAGTATGGACACCATGGGCGATCTGAAGCTCGAGGAGACCGACCTGGTCACGATCGAGCTGAATGGTCGCAAGGTGATCGCTCCGGTGCTGATGTCCCCGGGTCATCCCGCAGGTGTGGTGACGGTACATCTCGGTCTGGGACGCAGGGCTGAGGCTGGCCGTGTCGCCGCGGGCGTGGGTTTCGACGCGTACGCCGTGCGCACCTCGGACGCGCCGCTCTTCTCCGGTGGCGCGAAGCTGACCAAGGCCCCCGGAACCTACGACATCTGCGTAACCAAGGTTCACGCGATGGAGACACGCGGTAAGTTCGCCCAGCTCCACTTCGAGACCCAGCACCTTACCGGTGCTACCTCGCTCCCCGGCAATGAGGCAATGGAGCGCGGCGTAATTCGCTATGCCACGCTTGAGGAGTTCAAGAAGACGCCTGGTTTTGCGCATGAGGGTAGTCCGATGCGGGAGACTCCAGAGCATGAGACCAGCTTCTTCCCGGATACGTGGAACTACGAGAAGAAGGACCCGTCCACGCTGAAGGTCCAGAACGCCTGGGGCATGGCGATCGACCTGAACAGCTGCGTTGGCTGCAATGCGTGCATCGTGAGCTGCTACGCGGAGAACAACATTCCCGTGGTCGGCCGCGAGCAGGTGAAGGTCGGCCGCAATATGCAGTGGCTTCGCATCGACACCTACTTCGAAGGCGATCTGCACGCGCCCCGCGCACACTTCCAGCCGATGACCTGCCAGCACTGCGAGAATGCGGGCTGCGAACAGGTCTGCCCGGTCGGTGCGACGGTCCACACGCCGGAAGGCATCAACACGATGGTCTACAACCGCTGCGTGGGCACCCGCTACTGCTCGAACAATTGCCCCTATAAGGTGCGGCGCTTCAACTTCCTTCTGTACTCGGACTTCGACACGGAGAGCCTGAAGTTCATGCGCAATCCGGACGTCTCGGTTCGTTCGCGCGGCGTGATGGAGAAGTGCAGCTACTGCATACAGCGTATCGAAGCAGCGAAGATCACCGCCGACAAGGAGAACCGCGAGGTTCGCGACGGCGATATCGTGACGGCCTGCCAGCAGGCATGCCCGACCGATGCGATTGTCTTCGGCAACATCAACGACAAGGCAAGCAGGGTAGCAAAGCGCAAGGCTGAGGAGCGTAACTACCAGGTGCTGGCCGACCTCAACTTCCGTCCACGCACCAGCTATACCGCTGGCGTTATCAACCCGAATCCGGAGCTGGCATAAATGGCTACCAAAGGACCCATCAACGACCCGATGATTGACCCGCGTACCGGCGAGTACGCCGTCATCGCCCCGGGCCACAACTTCAAGTCGGTCACGCAGAAGATCGCCGGGATCGTGCTGACGTCGAACACGCCGCTGGGATGGTTCTTTGGCTTGCTCGTGGCGGGCGGCTTCGTGACGGGCCTGGTGATCGGTCTTACCTGGCTGGTCCTGAAGGGCGTCGGCATCTGGGGCGTCACCATTCCTGGAGCCTGGGGCTTCGCGATCATCAACTTCGTCTGGTGGATCGGTATCGGTCACGCCGGCACGTTGATCTCGGCAATTCTGTTGTTGTTCAAGCAGACCTGGCGTAACTCGATCAACCGGTTTGCGGAGGCCATGACGATCTTCGCAGTCGTCTGCGCCGGCATGTTCCCGCTGATCCACGTGGGCCGTCCATGGCTCGGATACTGGCTGTTCCCGTACCCGAACACGATGAATGTGTGGCCGCAGTTCCGGTCGCCGCTGGCCTGGGACGTCTTCGCGGTCTCGACCTACGCGACGATCTCGGTGGTCTTCTGGTACATCGGCATGATCCCGGACTTTGGCACGCTGCGCGATCGGGCACAGCTTCCGTTGGCGAAGTACTTCTACGGGATGCTCTCTCTTGGGTGGCGAGGATCGACACGCCACTGGATCCGTTATGAGTCGGCTTCGCTGCTGCTGGCAGGTCTTTCAACGCCGCTGGTGCTCTCGGTACACACGGTCATCAGCTTCGACTTCGCCGTGGCGGCGCTTCCGGGCTGGCATACGACGATCTTCCCGCCCTACTTCGTTGCGGGCGCTATCTACTCGGGCTTCGCCATGGTGATTACGCTGGCGATTCCGATCCGCAAGTTCTACCACCTCGAAGATCTGGTCACGCTGCGCCACCTGGACAACATGGCGAAGGTCATGCTGGGAACGGGCCTGATAGTAGGCTACGGCTACGGCATGGAAGTCTTCATGGCGTGGTATTCGGCCAGCCACTGGGAGTGGTTCATGATGTGGAACCGCATGTTCGGCCCCATGGGCTGGGCCTACGGCATCCTGATCATGACCAACCTCGCGATTCCGCTGACGACGCTGTGGTCGCGCAAACTGCGGGTCAATGTGGGCTATCTGTTCGTGCTCTCGTTCATCGTCAACACGGGCATGTGGTTTGAGCGTTTCGTCATCGTCGTGACCAGCCTCTATCGCGACTTCCTGCCGTCGAGCTGGGGAACATATCGTGCGACGCGGTGGGACTACATCATCTATGTAGGAACACTTGGCCTGTTCACCTTCCTGTTCTTCCTGTTCGTGCGCTTCCTCCCGATGATCCCGATGAACGAGATCCGGATGATGCTGCCGCAGACCAAGGTAACCCGTGGCGGCGCAACCGCCGAACAAGTCAGTGAGGAGTCAGCCTAATGCCGCCGCGCGAAGGAATCTACGGTCTACTGGCGGAGTTCAATACTCCAAGTGAGTTGGTGCATGCGACAGAGGCGGCGCACAGCGCGGGCTATCGTCGTATGGAGTGCTACACGCCCTATCCGGTGGAAGAGGCTGCGTCGGCCCTGCACTTTCACAAGACGCGGGTGCCACTGGTGTGCCTGCTGGGCGGTCTCGTTGGGGTGACGACCGCGTTCACGATGCAGACATGGGTTGCGGTGTGGGCCTATCCGCTGAACATCGCGGGACGGCCTCTGTTTTCGTGGCCTGCGTTCATCATCCCGGCCTACGAGTGGACGATTCTATTCGCCGGTCTCTCGGCTGCCTTCGGCATGATCGCGCTGAACGGTCTGCCGCAGCTCTACCATCCCGTCTTCAATGCCCCGAACTTCCGTACCGGCGCGACGACGGACAAGTTCTTTCTTTGTTTGGAAGCGGCCGATCCGAAGTTTTCTGTGACCGAGACGCGGGCATTCCTCGAACAGTTCTCCGCGGTCTCCGTGGTGGAGGTGGATCATTAATACGCAAGCAAACCAAACCTCCCGGCGCATCGGCCTTGCCACGGCGGCATTCGCCCTGATGTTTACGATTGGCTGCCGGCAGGACATGCATGATCAGCCGAAGTTCATCCCGCTGCGTGGCACCGAATTCTTTGCGGATGGCCGTTCGGCGCGCCCGCAGGTACAGAACACCGTAGCGCGCGATCAGTTACATACGGACAGCTACTTCGAGACCGGCCTGGTCGACGGCAAAGAAGGCAACGCGATGCCCTTTCCTGTGACCCTCCAGGTACTCGAGCGCGGACAGGAGCGCTTCAACGTCTACTGCACACCCTGTCACTCGCGCGTGGGTAACGGCGCCGGCATGATCGTACAGCGCGGCTATGCTCCAGCGGGCAACTTCCACACAGCTCGTCTTCAGGCGGCTCCGCTGGGACACTTCTTCAACGTGATGACCAACGGCTATGGCGCGATGCCTGACTACTCGGCGCAGCTGACCCCTGCCGATCGCTGGGCAGTGGTTGCCTATATCAGGGCGCTCCAGCTAAGCCAGAATGCGACCCGCGCCGATGTTGCCCCGGGCAGCAATGTGGTGCCGCTCGAGAGCATCGCCAATGAAGAGGGTCTGCCTGAGAGCTTCGCCAAGGAGTGGAAGCTACCCTCGACGGCTGTCCACGGCACACCCACCGGGGACACGTTTGTATTGCCTCAAAGCTCGACCAGTTCAAACCCTGGCCCGGGAGCGACTGCCGCTTCTCAGTCAAAAACAGAAAATTCGCCGGCCGCCGTTGCGCCAGCCGGACAAACCGTACCGAAGCAGTAACCTCGGAAGCTTCCGAACGAAGGCTTGAAACGCATGTCATCTGGACACGAACATAACGGGCACCACGACAACCATCACGGGCCGAAGACTTTGCCTGCGTCGCTGGCTGCGCCGGAGGTTGTCTCGGCCTGGCGGACGCGGGCGCTGATCGTCGCCATTGTCGCTGCTTTGCTGTCGCTGGCCTTTGCCTTTACGTCTCAGGGCAGGCATCATATGCTCCGCGCTTACCTGATGGGCTACATGCTCTGCTTCGGCTTCGCTGCCGGCGGGCTTGGCCTGCTGATGCTTCAGTATGTTTCGGGCGGTAAGTGGGGCCTGCTGCTGCGCCGGCCATTGGAGGCGATGTCGCGCACGCTGTGGCTAGTGGCCGCCATGTTCCTGCCGATCGCGTTCTTCATGAAGAAGCTGTATCTTTGGGCGGCGTTCACAACTCCCGAAGCAACTGCGCAGGGATTGGCCAGCGGCGTCATTTCAGCGGGGCAGGCGCATGCACTCAACTTCAAGCGTCCGATGCTGAATCCGACCAGCGTGCTGGTGCAGACCGCGTTCATCTTTCTCGTTCTGGGAACCTTCGCTTACTTTGTCAACAAGTGGTCGCTCCAGCGCGATGCGGACCCGGCTGCCGGAACTCAGGCCAGCTTTGACCGGTGGCGCGTCAAGCTTGAGAACATTAGCGGTATCGGCGTTCTGATCTATGTATTCATGATCACTATTGGCTGCATCTCGTGGATTATGTCACTCGAGGTGACCTGGTATTCGTCGGTGTGGGGTCTTAAGTTTCTTGTCGGTCAGGGATACGGCGTACTGGCTCTAGGCGTCCTCACCGTGATCCTGCTCTCGCGGTATGAGCCGATCAAGACGATCATGCGCGCTACCGAGCAGCACGACCTGGGCAAGCTCATGCTCGCGTTTGTGATGCTGAATATCTACCTCACCTTCGCCGAGTTCCTGATTATGTGGTCCGGCAATCAGCCCGAGGAGATTTCGTGGTATCTGAACCGCATTCGCGGCGGCTGGTGGGTTATCTGCGCACTCAACTTCATCTGCCACTGGCTGATCCCGTTCTGCCTGCTGTTGTCACGCGATCTGAAGCGCAATAAGACGAAGATGATCTGGCTAACCTGCTTTATGATCTTCGCCCGCTGCCTGGATATGTTCTGGATGATCGAACCGAGCTTCCCGGACGCGCACTGGAACCTGCGCCTGATTGGCAACTTCAGCATTCTTGCTTACATCACCGTCCCGGCGTCCGTGCTCGGTGTATGGGCAGCCTATTACCTCACGCAGCTCAAGGCGCGGCCGCTGGTCAACGTGAACGATCCGCACCTCGACGAGATTTTGGAGCCCGAACATGCCCACTAACGACCACGATCTGAATCAGCCGCATCGCAAGAAGTATACCCGTAGCTCGGAGACTCCGGGCTACGAGACGACCGACGTCAACGTTGGTGGTGTCGTGGTCTTCCTGGCGGGACTGATGGGCTTCCTCGTCGTCTTCTTCGTCTTCTGCTATGTCATGGGCAAGGTCATCAACGGGCAGTTGCAGGAGGCCGACGGCAGGGCCGACAAGTGGCATCAGTCTGCAGCCGCGGGTAACGACAAGCGCCAAGACCTGGCCAGCAATCCGGAGATGGAACAGAAGGAGTTAAACCGGTTGACCTCCGCCTTCCCTGAGCCGCGCCTGGATATCGACGACGGCAATCAGGCGACAGCCGATCTGCATGCGCGCGAAGACCTTCTGCTGGACCACTACAGCGTCTCATCTGGAGAGGGACAGGCCATTCGGATCCCTATCGAGCGCGCCATGGAGTTGATCGCGCAACGCGGTCTTCCGGTGTTCACTCAGCCGGCTACTTCAGCGCCTCTGATGGTTGGCGATGCGAGACCCGAGGTCCAGGCTCCGCTGACGACGGGGTTTGCCCGCACTGGATACGAGCTCGATACGATCGAAGCACGCGAACAGAAGATGGACTTTAATCGAGCGGAGAGCGCAGCGCACGCAGAGCTGGCCCCCACGAAGTAGCGGAAGACGCAGAACTGGAAGAGAGAAGACACATGAGGAACTGGCGGACAATTCGAGGCGGTTGGCAGGCAGCGGCTCTTTGCTGCGCTCTGCTGTGTGCGCCCGTGTTCGCACAGGTTTCAAGCTACGGCGACAAGCAAAGCGGCGATAACACGGGCGACCAGCTTCCGCAGGTATTGCAGCGCGTCGGCGTGGCGCAGCGTCTTAATCAGCCTCTGCCGCTCGATGCTGCCTTTGTCGATGAGACAGGCAAAGCGGTCAAGCTCGGTGACTACTTCGGCAAGCATCCCGCCATCGTTTCGTTGGTGTACTACACCTGCCCAATGCTCTGCTCGGAGGAGCTGGACGGCCTGACCGGAGCGCTCTCGATGGTGCATCTGACGCCGGGCAAGGACTTCGACGTCATCGTCATCAGCATCGACCCGAGCGACACGCCTGAGCAGGCCGCGAAGAAGAAGGCCTTCTATCTGAAGAGGTATGGCCGTCCGGAGACGGCCTCCGGCTGGCACTTCCTCACCGGGCAGCGTCCGGCGATCGACGCGGCCACCAGTGCAATCGGCTTCGGCTATGTTCGCGTTCCCGGCCCTGACGGAAAGCTCTCGCAGTTCGCCCACGCCAGCTCGATCGAGATCGCAACCACCGACGGCAAACTTGCGCAGTATTATCTCGGCGTTGAGTACTCGCCCAAGGACATGCTGCTTGGCTTGATCGAAGCATCGGGCAACAAGATTGGTTCTCCTGTCGCGAACATTCTCACCTACTGCTACCACTATGATCCCCAAACCAACAAGCACTCGCTGATTGTCGCGCGCGTTGTGCAGGTTGGCGGAATGATCACCATGGCGGGGCTGGGTGGATTCATCTTCCTGATGTTCCGAAGAGATTTGAAGCTCGGGCGCGACCACGACTTGACCAAGAAAGAGAATGGATAAAGGGTAACGATGCATATCAGTCCAGTACTGTGGCAATTTCTAGTGAAGTGGCTCAACGCTTCGGCGCTCTTTCCGCGCGAGGCATCGACCATTGCGCCCTACACAGACGCGCTCTACTTCTTCCTGCTATTGATTACGGTGGTCGGCCTCGTCGTCGTCGGAACCCTCATCTTTGGCTTCGCGCTCCGCTACCGCAAAGAGCGGCACCCGGTGGCTGTGCCAATCGAAGGCTCGACACTGCTCGAGGCGACGTGGACGATCATCCCGCTGGCGCTCTTCCTCATCGTCTTCGTGTGGGGTGCGCTGCTGTACTTCCGCATCTACACTCCGCCGGTCAACTCGATGAACATCTACGTCGTGGGCAAGCAGTGGATGTGGAAGGCTGAGCATCCGGGCGGACAGCATGAGATCAATGCGCTGCACGTTCCAACGGGCCGGCCGGTTCAGTTGACGATGATCTCGCAGGACGTCTTCCACAGCTTCTCGATCCCGGATTTCCGCGTGAAGCGCGAGGTGATCCCGGGCCGCTACTCGACGGTCTGGTTCCAGGCGACGACCCCGGGCACGTACCACATCTTCTGCACGCAATACTGCGGAACGAATCACTCGGCGATGATTGGCGAAGTGACGGTGCTCAGCCCGGAGGACTACGAGAAGTGGACGCGTGAATCGACCAGCGGTATGTCGCTGGCCCAGAACGGCGAGCGGCTCTTCGCCAGCATGGGCTGCAATGCCTGCCACTCCGGCAGCGCAACTGCGCGCGGTCCGAACCTGGCTGGAGTGTTCGGGTCCAGGCTGAAGCTGGCCAACGGCTCCGAGGTGCTGGTGAATGAGGCGTATCTGCGCGATGCGATCCTCAATCCGTCGCAACACATCACGGCGGGCTACACGCCGATCATGCCGACCTATCAGGGACAGATCAGTGAAGATGGCCTGATTGACCTGGTCGAATACATCAAGGGTCTCCAAACCAACTACCGTGTTCAGCAGACGCTGACCACATCCGAGTCGAACCAAGCGGCGCCGACAACGCCGGGGGTGGTAAAACCATGAGCGCTACCAGTTCCACAATCCTGAACCTGCCCGACCAGAAGACAGCGACACTGCCGAAGCGGAATTACATCAACGCCGAGGACGGACTGCTGAGCTGGTTGTTCACCGGCGATCACAAGCGCATCGGGATGCTATATCTGATCTCGATCACCTTTTTCTTCTTCATCGGCGGAGCCTTCGCCGGCCTGATCCGCCTTGAACTGCTGACGCCACAACCGGATCTCGTCGCATCCGACACGTACAACAAGCTGTTCTCCATGCACGGCATCATCATGGTCTTCCTGTTTCTGGTGCCCTCGGTACCCGCGACCATAGGAAACTTCCTGATCCCGATCATGATTGGCGCAAAAGATCTGGCGTTTCCGAAGATCAACCTGCTGAGCTGGTATCTGTACTGGATCGGCGGCCTCTTTACGCTGACGGCCATGGTTCTCGGTGGCGTCGACACGGGCTGGACCTTCACGACTCCGCTCTCGACCCACTACCTGAACACACACGTTGTTACGGCAGGTCTGGGCGTCTTCATCATCGGATTCTCATCTATCTTCACCGGCCTCAACTTCATCGTTACGATCCACCGTATGCGCGCCCCGGGCATGACCTGGTTCCGCATGCCGCTGTTCGTGTGGTCGAACTACGCGGCCTCGATCCTGATGGTTCTCGGCACACCGGTTCTTGCCATCACACTCGTACTTGTCGTGCTGGAACGGACCATTGGCATCGGAGTCTTCGACCCGACCAAAGGCGGCGATCCGCTGCTCTTCCAGCATCTCTTCTGGTTCTACTCTCACCCTGCCGTCTACATCATGATTCTGCCGGGCATGGGTGTGATCTCCGAGGTCATCAGCACCTTCAGCCGCAAGCGGGTCTTCGGTTATACGGCGGTCGCGTTCTCCTCGGTGGCCATCGCGCTATTCGGATTCTTCGTCTGGGCGCACCACATGTTCATCATGGGCGTCTCGAACTACTCGGCGCTGGTCTTCTCGTTGCTGACGATGCTTGTTGCTGTCCCGTCCGCCATCAAGACCTTCAACTGGGCGTTCACGCTGCAGAAGGGTTCGATCACCTTTGAGACGCCGATGCTCTACGCGTTCGGCTTCCTCGGGTTGTTCACCATCGGTGGCATGACGGGCGTCTTCCTCGGCGCGCTGGGCATGGACATCCATCTCACCGAGACCTACTTCATCGTGGCGCACTTCCACTTCGTCATGGTCGGCGGAATGCTCATGGCGTTTCTCGCCGGTGTGCACTTCTGGTGGCCCAAGATGACCGGCCGTATGTATCCGGAGGGGCTCTCCAAGCTTGCCGCCGTGACGACGTTCATCGGCTTCAACCTGACCTTCCTGCCGCAGTTCATCCTCGGCTACCTTGGGATGCCGCGGCGGTATCACTCCTACCCACCGGAGTTCCAGGTGCTGAACGTACTCTCAACCGCGGGTGCAACGGTGCTTGGTGTTGGCTACATGCTGCCGTTGCTGTATCTCGCATGGTCGCTGAAGTACGGTGCGATTGCGGGCAACAATCCCTGGCAGGCAACCGGCCTCGAGTGGCAGATCCAATCGCCGCCGCTGACGGAAAACTTTATCGAGGTCCCCATCATGGATCATGAAGCATATGACTATGAATGGCTGGCCCACAAGACGGAACAAGAGGTGACGACCGTTGGATAATACGATCGTAGCAACACATCACGACACCGCGGAAGAACACCACGTCGCTCTACCGCAGCACCGTCATCACTTCGAGACGCCGGAGCAGCAGCGCGAAGCCGGAACCTTCGGCATGTGGCTCTTCCTGCTGACCGAAATCATGTTCTTCGGCGGTCTGTTCTTTGCATATTTGCTCTACCGCAACTGGTACTACGACGCGTTTGTCGCGGCGTCCAACCAGTTGAGCGTGCCCTTGGGAGGAACGAATACGGCGATACTGATTACCTCCGGCTTCTTTATGGCACTGGGTGTATGGGCTGCCGAGGTTCGGAAGAAGGGCCTGCTTGTTCTCTTTCTGATTCTCACCACCATCTTCGGCACGATTTTCATTGGCATCAAGTATGTCGAATATCACGAAAAATGGGAGAAGCACCATATTCCAGGAGCGCACTTCGACGTCTCCCAGTTCGTCAACCCGCAGGCCTACGGACTCAACGAAAAGCCGCTGGCTCCCGATATGGCGCAGAAGACCCAGGTCTTCTTCTTCTTGTACTTTGCCATGACTGGCATGCACGCACTGCACATGATCATCGGTCTTGGCCTGCTGCTATGGCTGATACGGAGGGCCCAGCGTGGAGACTTCAGTTCGGGATATGTGGCGCCAATAGAAAACTTCGGGCTGTACTGGCACTTTGTCGATATTGTCTGGCTGTTCCTGTTCCCACTGCTGTACCTCATCAACCGTCACCCAGTTTAGGCCGAAGGGCGCGCGGCCCGTACAAGCTGCTGCGAGGAGAAGAGCAAAAATGACCGAACACTATCACGACGCTGCGAATGTGACTAATCCGGAGCACGGCGAACACCACATCGTGACACCGAAGACCTACTCCCTGGTCTTTCTCGCGCTTCTGGTTGGTACTGCCCTGACGATCGTCGCGGCGAGATTCGAGATGGGTATCTTCAACCCGATCGTGGCGCTTGCCATCGCCTGCACCAAGGCCGTCATCGTTATCCTCTTCTTCATGCACGTCTTCTTCCAGTCGAAGCTGATCAAGATGACCGTGGCAGCCGGGTTCTTCACGTTCCTCGTTCTGATCATCATGACGCTCAGCGACTACATGAGCCGTGCGTGGGGCCTTTGGTAATCGAATCCTCGTTTTGACGAGAATGCGGCCTTCGGGTCGCATTTTTGTTGCCGTAAAACCGTGCAGAAATTCGCCCGTAAACTGCATGTATGGCTGAGCGACAGTCCCGGTTATCGCAAGAGATTCGTGCGCTGTCGGACGATCCGCGAATCACCGTGCGGCGGGATGGGCCACCCGATCCCAAGGGCCGATGCGTCGTCTACTGGATGCAACGGGCGCAGCGCGGAATCGACAACCACGCCGTCGACTTGGCAGTACACATTGCCAATCTGCTGGAGCTGCCGCTGCTCGTGTACTTCGCCGCCATCTCGAACTTCCCTCACGCCAACCTTCGCCACTACGCCTTCCTTAATCAGGGTCTAGCCGACATCGAGCAAGACCTGCAGCGAAGGAACATTACCTTCCTCATGCGACGAGCCCCACATGAGTCGCACGAGCAACTCCTCTCCGACGTCCGCGCCGCCTTCCTCATCGGCGACGAAAACCCCCTCCGCGTGCCTGAACAGTGGCGCAAGCAACTCGCATCTCGCATCGCCATCCCGTTCTGGACAGTGGACACAGACGTAGTCATTCCCTCGAACCTGATCGAGAAGGCACAGTATGGCGCCTACACCATCCGTCCGCGTCTCTACCGCTTGATGCCCGACTACCTCAACCTCTACGAAAACCCACACGTCAATCATGCGTGGAAGTGCACCAACGGCTTCTACTCCGACTCCGTGCACGAAGACATCACCCGCGACTGGGCAGGCTTCGATCGCAGCGTCGCTCCGGTCGAAGCCTGGCAAGGCGGAACCCGCGCTGCCCTCAAGCGCCTCAGACACTTCACAGGGAAGTTGCTCGTCCACTACGAAGCTCAACGCAACCATCCCGAGACCGACTGCACCTCCGGCCTCTCGCCCTACCTTCACTTTGGACACGTCGGTCCCCTCACGATTGCGCTCGCAGTCGAAGCCGCGGCCAAGGCGGACCAAACACTGCGGCCTGCGCGAGACAGCTACTTCAACGAGTTGATCGTATGGCGCGAACTCGCCATCAACTTCGTCCGCTACAACCCCAACTACGACTCACCCGGCTGCGCCGAAGCCTGGGCAAAGCAGACCATCGCCGAGCACGCACGCGACGAGCGCGAACACCTCTATACTCTGCGCCAACTCGAGGCCGCCCACACGCACGATGCTCTCTGGAACGCAGGCCAGCTACAGATGATTCGTCACGGATGGATGCACAATTCCATACGCATGTACTGGGCCAAGAAAATCCTCGAGTGGACACCCGACATCGCCACGGCAATGAAGTATTGCATCCACCTCAACGACAAATATTTTCTCGACGGCCGCGATCCCAACGGATACGCCGGCATAGCCTGGGCGCTCCTGGGCAAGTTCGATCGCGCCTGGGGAGAGCGCCCCGTCTTCGGCAAGATCCGCTACATGTCCGGCGTCTCGACCGGAAAAAAGTTCGATTCCGAACGCTACATCGAGCAGATGGGACGACTGCCCCCGTAAACCACGCTGAAATTTTAGGTACATACAACTACGGCGACATTGTGACGCGCTCCTGGCTGATGGTAGATTCAAGAAACGCGCCGCGATCAATGCACTGAGATCGCACGCTGCTAAGAGAGTCGAAATTCCTGAGAAAACTCTCATCGTTTTCTGCAAGTGTCTTAATTTTTGACCAGCTCTAGCGTTGACTCATTGGACATCGGATTGCATCACCGAAATCTGATGTTCGCCACATAACTTGATCTAGCGCTATGGGCCTGTTCGTTCTTCCTCAACCCGCGCCGCGCCACCTTCCACGCCTGAGCCGAAGCGCCCGACTCGTCCTGCTCTCTGTTGCCATCTCTCCGCTGGCATCTTCGCAAGCCCAGTCGATCCCCTTAGAGACTCCCGCCAACACACTCGAAGCCCAGCCATCCTCTGCGACTCCAGTCAACACTCTCCGTGCTCGGCGTTTTCTCGCCGGTCGCACTGTCGGCAAAAACACCTCCCCTGCGCAAGCCATGGATGCCGCCCGCCGGCAACAAGCCCTCGCGCTAACCCAGCAATCCGGTCAACCCCGCGTCACCAGCCTCAGCGCCGCATGGCAGCCGATCGGCCCAAACCAGATCGCTACCCCGGCCTACGGCAACGTCACCGGCCGCGTCACCGCCATCGCCATCGACCCAGCCGATGCAACCGGCAATACCGTCTACCTCGGCACTACCGGAGGAGGCGTATGGAAGTCGACCAACGCCGCAGGCCCAGTCTCCGCCGTCACCTTCGCTCCACTCACCGACACCCTCCCTGTCTTCAGCGCCAACGCCGACACCGGCGCCATCCCGTCCCTCAGCATCGGAGCCATCAGCGTAAACTCCGGCGTCATCCTCGCCGGTACCGGGGACCCCAACGACGCCACCGACTCTTTCTACGGCGACGGCATCCTGCGCTCCACCGACGGCGGCCTCACCTGGACCCTCATCCAGGGCTCGCAGGACGGCCTGGCCGGCAACCACTTCTTCGTTGGCCTCGGCTTCTCCGGCTTCGCATGGAGCAGCACCTCGGGACTCGTCGTCGCCGCCCTCTCGCAAGCCGCGGAAGGCACTCTCGTCAACGCACCAGACCTGACCAACAGCGTCATGGGCCTCTACTACTCGACCGACTCCGGCGTTACCTGGCAGATGGCCACCATCATGGACGGCAGCCAGACCGTGCAGACCCCCGAGCCAACTGGCCTCGACGCCGGAGGCAACGCCGCCACCTCAGTCGTCTGGAACCCCATCCGCCAGCGCTTCTACGCCGCCGTCCGCTACCACGGCTACTACGAGTCTGCCGACGGCATCACCTGGACGCGCCTCACGCACCAGCCCGGCACCGGGCTCACCACAACCGCCTGCCCCACCAGCCCCGGCACAACCGGCAGCGTCGCCTGCCCCATCTTTCGCGGTGCCCTCGCCGTCCAGCCCGTTACCGGCGACACCTTCGCCCTCACCGTCGATCGCACCAACGCCGATCAGGGCCTCTGGCAGGATCAATGCGCGCTCTCCGGATCGACCTGCGCCAGCGCCGTCACCTTCGCCACCCGCCTGCCGTCCTCCCCCCTCGAGACCGGGAACGGCAACACCACAATCCCGCAAGCCGACTACAACCTCGCCCTGGCCGCCGTGCCCTCAAACTCCGGGTCAACCCCCGACACTGTCCTCTACGCCGGTACCATCGACCTCTACCGCTGTTCGCTCGCCGCTGGATGCGCCCTCCGCAACACCACCAACGCCCTCAACGGATGCGCCGCCCCCGCAATGGTCGCGCCCGCACAACACGCCATCGCCACCCTCGCGACATCCACCCAACCCCTCCTCTACCTCGGCAACGACGGCGGCCTCTGGCGCTCCCTCGACGGCGTCAATCAGCAATCCACCCCCTGTTCCCCCGACGACGCCACCCACTTCCAAAACCTCAACACCGGCCTGGGCTCCCTCGCCGAGATCGTCAGCTTCGCCCAGCACCCCACCGATCCCGCAACCCTGCTCGTCGGCGTCGGAGCCAACGGCACCGCAGCCACCTCCGCCTCGATATCCGGAGCCTGGGCCCAGCTCTCCGCAGGCGAAGGAGGCACGGTCGCCATTGACCCCGCCAATCCCTCGCTCTGGTACGTCTCCACCGCCGCCGGAGTCAGCATCCGCCAATGCACCCTCGGAGCCAACTGCACCGCGGTCAACTTCACAGGCGCACCAACGATCGGCCCCACCCAAACCTCCAGCGACGCCTCACTCATCGACGCCCCCTGGCTCCTCGATCCGGCCCTCACCTCCAACCTCATCCTCGGTACCTGCCGCGTCTGGCGCGGCCCCGCCTCCACCGGCATCTCCTGGTCATCCACCAACGCCATCAGCAGGATGCTTGGAGGCTCGCAATCAACCGCCTGCACTGCCACCAACTCCGCTGTACGATCCCTCGCAGCCGCCGGCCCAGCAAGCAACTCCGCCTCCGCACAAAATGCCGGTTCCCAAATCCTCTATGCCGGAATGGCCGGAGCACTTGACGGAGGTAGCATCCTGGGCGGCCACCTCTTTACCACTACCAGCGGGGCCACCGCAACCACCACGACCGCCTGGACCGATATTGCCACCTCCTCCGTTACAAATGTCACCGGCGGAGCCTTCAACCCAGGCAACTTCGACATCTCCTCCCTCGCCGCCGACCCGCACGACGCCACCGGCAAGACCATCTACGCCACCGTAATGGGCTTCGCCGGCAACGGCATCAACGCAGTGCACCTCTACCGTTCCACCACTGGCGGAGCGAGCTGGACCAACATCAGCAGCAACCTCCCCGATGCTCCAGCCAACAGCGTCGTCATCGATCCCAACGACGCCAACACCCTCTACGTCGCACTCGACACCGGCATCTATGTCACTACCCAGGTCGCCACCTGCGCCACCACCAACTGCTGGAGCATCTACGGCACCGCCCTTCCCAACGCACCCATCGTGGCGCTCGCGGCATCGGCAACTCTTCCCACCGGAGACGGTCGCCGCGGCGAACTCCGCGCCGCAACCTACGGACGCGGCCTCTGGCAGATCCCGCTCCTCACCGCCGCCACCGCCACCCAGCCCGTCATCACCCTCAACCCCGCCTCGCTGACCTTCGCCGCCCAGGCAGTCGCCACAGCCAGCGAACCGCAGACCATCACGGTTACAAATACCGGCAGCGCAGCTCTCACCATGACGCAGGTCGCAGTCGCTGGAGACTTCACCGAGACCGACACCTGCACCGCGGCCTCCATCACGATCAACACCACCTGCACCATCCAGATCACCTTCGCCCCCACGGCCACCGGAGTACGCACCGGCACCCTCACTATCTACGGCAACGTCCCCGGAGGCCAGGCCACCGCCACGCTCTCCGGCACCGGCACCCCTGCCGCGCCCATCGTCCTCACACCGCTCGCGCTCACCTTTCCGGCCACTACCGTCAACGCCACCGCCGCTGCACAAAACATCACCATCTCGAACACCAGCGCTACGCCGCTCGCCCTGCAAACCCCCACCACCGCCGGCGACTTCCACATCGCTGCCGACACTTGCGCCTCCACCCTGCCGCCCAACACCGGTTGCACCGTATCCATCACCTTCACCCCCACTGCCTCCGGCGCCCGCACAAGCACTTTCACGATCACCGACGGCGCAGGCACCCAGACCGCCTCACTCTTCGGCACCGGAACCGCCCCTGCAACCGACGCTCTCTCGGCCCAATCCCTCACCTTCGGCCCACAGCAACTCGCCACCTCCAGCTCACCGCAAACCATCACGGTGACAAACTCCGGCGACGTAGCTCTCACCCTCATCGCCGCTCAAGTCATTACCGGCGACTTCAGCGTCGTCAACGCCTGCGGCAACTCGCTCAACGCCCACGCCACCTGCTCTATCAGCGTCACCTTCCAGCCCACTGCTGTCGGCCCCGCCACCGGCACCCTCACCGTTACCGACCAGTACCGCACCCAAACCCTCTCGCTCACCGGCACCGGAGTAGCCCCGCCCGGCGTCTCCCTCTCGCCGACCACAGCCATCAACTTCCCCGACACCGGAGTCGGCATTACTGCCGTCTCACCCATCGTCACCCTCACCAACAACGGTGGCCTTCCCCTTGCCATCAGCAGCACAACCGTCACCGGCGACTTCGCCATCGTCCCCGGAACCAACACCTGCCCCGCCACTCTCGGCATCGCCGCAGCCTGCACCGTGCAACTCGCCTTCACCCCCACAGCCGCAGGCCCGCGCACCGGCACCCTCACCCTCACCGACAACTCCCCCACCTCACCCCACACCCTCCCGCTCACCGGCAACGGGGTCGACTTCTCCCTGACCCCCGACGGCAACACCACCGTCACCACGCTAAGCGGTCAGAACGCAGTCTTCCCCCTGCTCCTCAGTCCCGCCGCCAACACCCCTCCTACCCTCACCGCCGCCTTCACCTGCATCGGAGCCCCAGCCAACTCCACCTGCACGGTCAACCCCTCCACCACCACCCTCGCCGCCCCCGCAACGATCTCGGTCACCATCCTCACCGGGGTAGCCACCACTGCCCAAACCACCCCTCAGACGAGCGCGCATCCCCACCGAATCCTCTGGCTCGCCCTACTCCTTCCCATCACCCTGCTGACCCGCTACCCCCGACGCCGCATCCCACACCTGATCTGCGTCCTCGCCCTCGGCTTCCTTCTCGCAAGCTCAGGCTGCGGAGCGGGCCGCCGCATCCCCGGCTCCGGCAACTCCGATCCGACCCAGTCCAGCCAGACAGCAACGCCCGCCGGAACCTACACCATCGTCGCCTCAGCCACCAGCGCCGGGCTTACCCGCACCATCAACCTCACCCTCATCGTTCAGTAACCACCGAGACCGGAACGCTGTTGCCTTTGCTTTTTTTTGTCATCCCCGAAGTGGATCTGCTTTTGCCATTGTCTTTGCCTGTCATTTCTTGCCAGCGGCTTCGCAGGGGAGGGGAGTACTTCAAACAACCTGCCCCGCGCTGAACCCCGAGGCCCACGCCCACTGAAAGTTGTATCCGCCCAGCCATCCCGTCACATCGACCACCTCGCCGATGAAGTACAGCCCCGGAACCTTGCGGCTCTGCATCGTCTTCGCATCCAGCTCCGCCGTGTCCACGCCTCCGGCCGTCACCTCAGCCTTGGCATAGCCCTCTGTCCCCACCGGAGTCACCCACCACGCATGCAGCCCCCGCTCCATCGCGGCCAGCGAGTTGTTCGTCCAATCCGCCGGTTCATTCAACGTAACCCAGCGCTCGGCCATCCGCCCCGGCAGAACCGCCCGCAAAGCCTGTGTCGCCGAACCTGGATCCCGCCGAGCATTACGCTCCAAAAGCGGGGCAGTCACCGAAACCCCCGGCGCAATGTCGAGTTCAATAGCCTCACCCGGACGCCAGTACGACGAAACCTGCAAGATCGCCGGCCCACTCAGCCCTCGATGCGTCACCAGCATCTTCTCGCGGAAGTTCCCACGCCGCTTCGCCACTCCTGCCGTCGCCACCACCTCGGTCGACACACCCGACAGATCGCACCACCGCTCTCGATCCTCTGCACTGAACACCAGCGGAACCAACCCAGGCCGACACTCCACAATCCGCAGCCCAAACTGCTCGGCCACCTCATACCCAAACCCAGTGGCCCCCATCTTCGGAATCGACAACCCACCCGTAGCAATCACTACCGATTCAGCGCGAAAAACACCCTCAGTCGTCTCAACCAGAAACTTCCCATCCCTAACCACCGAAAGAATCCGCACCCCAACCTTCACCTGAACCCCCACCCCCGCACACTCCCGCTCCAGCATCGTCACCACATCCATCGCCGAGCGGTCGCAAAAAAGCTGCCCCAGAGTCTTCTCGTGATAACGAATCCCATGCTTCTCGATCATCGCGATGATGTCCGCAGGCGTGAACCGCGCCAGCGCCGACTTGGCGAAGTGAGGATTCTCCGAGAGGAAGTTCTCCGCCCGCGCATGGATATTGGTGAAGTTGCAGCGCCCGCCGCCCGAGATCAGGATCTTCTTCCCAATCTTCTCCGCATGATCGAACACCACCACACGCCTGCCGCGACGCCCCGCCTCGAGCGCGCACATCATCCCCGCCGCGCCCGCACCCAGCACAGCAACATCAACCATCTGCTCGCCACTCCCCATCTTTCCATTCTAAGGTTCCTCTCATCGACAGCCCCGCCAGAGTGGCCACGCGCGTGCACTCCTCCATCGATTGCCCTCCGGTGCAACTTTAGGGTCATTGAGACACCCTGCTGCATGCTTTACACCTGAATCAGCAGCTAAAAGGAGAGCCCCGGCCATGCACATCCCAAACCAGTGGCCCCGCTCCGCCACTCTCGCGGTGCTGACGACGGCGATCGCCGCCGGAATCGCTGGCTGCGGCGCCTCCCCCACCGTATCCTCACCTGTTGCCGGCCAAAGCATCGCAGGCCGAATCCACGGCGGCAATCAACCCGTTTCCAACGCCAACATCCAGATCTACGCCCCAAGCACCAACGGATACGGGACCTCCGCAACTCCCCTGCTCACTCGCACCGTCACGACCGGCTCCGATGGCGGCTTCTCCTTCAGCGGAGCCTACACCTGTCCCTCCTCATCCACGCCCGTCTACCTCGTCGTCACCGGCGGCAATCCGGGTCTGGCCGCTGGCACCAACAACAATGCACTTACGCTGATGGGGCTGCTCGGAGCCTGTGGAGATCTGTCGTCTGGCTTCTTCGATATCACAGAGCTAACCACCGTCTCCGCCGTCTGGTCCCTTGCGCCGTTCATGGTCGACTATGCGCACATCGGCACCAGTCCCGGCAACGTGCAGGGTCTGCTGAACGCCTTCGCCACCGCGCAGAGCATGGTATCGGTCTTCAGCGGACATTCCCCCGGCACCGCACCCGCAGTCGCCAACATCCCTTCCACGACGATCAATACGCTCGGCGACATCCTATCCTCCTGCATCAACTCCAACGGCAGCACATCACTCACCGCCCCCTGCGGACGTCTCTTTGCAGCCGCAACGCCGGTCGGCGGCACGACTCCGAGTGACACCGTCGCCGCAGCTCTCGACATCGCCCGCAATCCCAGCCACAGTGTAGGGTCCATCTTCAGCACGCTCGTCGCGAACGGCCCTTATCAGCCAACGCTGAGCTCCTCGCCGGGCGACTGGACCCTCGCCATCAACTACACAGCGCCTGCCTTCAGTACGCCAGCCGACATGGCAATCGACTCGCAGGGCAACGCCTGGGTGCTTAGTAACCACAGCAACTCCAGCAGTGTCAGCGTGCTCAACAGCACCTCCGGCATTACTTCGACCTTCCCTCAAACCGGAGGAGCCTTCGCCCGTCTCGCGCTCGATCCATACGACGATCCCTGGCTTACCGACAGCATCACCTCCAGCGTCACCGAACTCAACAGCGCCGGAGTCCGCGCCACACTCAACCCCTTCAGCGGTGGCGGAATCGAGGGCCCCGGCCTCCTCGCCTTCGACGGTCTAGGCAACGTCTGGATCGCCAACAGCGGACCAACCGTCAGTAAGCTCAGCGCCAACGGAGCCGCCACATCGCCCACTGCCTTCAGTACCGGCGGCACAGGCAGCCCCTCGGCTCTCGCGCTCGACACCTCCGGCAACGCCTGGATTGCCGACAGCGGCGGCAACGGAATCGCCGTCCTCAGCAACTCCGGAGCCCCCATCCCCGGTTCGCCCTACACCGGTGGAGGCATCAACGGCCCATTCGCCATAGCCATCGACTCATCTGGCGGTGCCTGGATCGCCAATCGCCTCGGCAGCAGTCTCAGCCGCCTCACCAGCTTCGGCGACCCCGTGGCGGGAAGCCCCTACTATGGTGCAGGCCTCAACGCGCCCATCGACATGGCGGTCGACGGCCTTGGCAACGTCTGGCTCGTCAACTCCGGCAGCAACACCGTTTCGGAGTTCCTCAGCAACGGCCGACCGCAGTCCGGCGGAACAGGATACGGCAGCTCCGCGCTGACCAACCCGTTCCGGCTCGCGCTCGATAGATCAGGCAATATATGGGTAGCCAACCTTGGCTCCCAGACAGCAGGCCAGGGCACTATTACCGAGATCGTCGGAGCCGCAGCACCCGTCGTGACGCCGGTCTCCATCGCCATCCAGAACAACGCGCTCAACCAACGCCCGTAATTCTGCGGGATAACCCACCGCAGGCTCGACCTCAACGCGCCATCGTCGTTTGTGCGACGATTAACCATGCTTAAAGAGGCGCAAACTCGCGGCCCACAAATCGTCGCAGGCCAGCCGCACGGCCCCGCAGCCATCATCACCCGCCGCGCAGCCGACCGCCTCCGCGCAGGACACCTCTGGGTCTACAGCTCCGACGTCACCTCGCTGATCCCACACTCCGACAGCTCCGAGATCCCTCCCGGCGCACTCGTTACCGTTGCCGACAGTCGCGGAATCCCCCTTGGCACAGCCCTCTACAGCTCCGCATCGCAGCTCACGCTTCGCATCGTCTCCACCGAAGCGCCGCTCACCCGGTCGGTCTACCTTGATCACCTGCAGGAACGAGCACGCACAGCCCTCGCCTTACGCGAGGAACTCGCCGCATCATCACCGACCGACAACTCATGCCGGCTCATCTTCTCCGAGGCTGACAATCTCCCTGGAGTTGTCGCGGACCGTTACAACGACCTCATCATCCTCCAACTACTAACCCAGGGCACCGCGCAGGACGACGTCCGTCACACTCTGACCGAAGTCCTTCGCGAACACCTGCAGCCCGCCACCATCGTCGAGCGGCCCGACCCCAAGATCCGTGAGCTCGAACAACTCGCCCCCGCACCATCGTCACCTTTGTACTCCAGCAATCCCGACTCACCGCAACTGACCACGATCTTCACCATCAATGGCGTGCACTTCCACTACGACGCAAGCGCCGGACAGAAGACCGGAGCCTTCCTCGACCAGCGCCTCAACTACGCCGCCGCCGCGCGATATGCACACGGAACAGCACTCGATATCTGCACCTATCAGGGAGGCTTCGCGCTGCACTTGGCCCAGCGTTGCGAGCGCGTCACCGGCGTTGATGCCAGCCGCGCAGCACTTGTCGTTGCAGACCGCAACCTCGAACTAAACCCCACCCTCCAGGCTCAGGTCGACTGGATCGAAGCCGATGCCTTCGAACTCCTCCGCGAGTACGAGGCTACCGCCCAGCAGTTCGATACCATCGTCCTCGATCCGCCCGCCTTCGCTAAGTCCAAACGCGCCGCAGAAGGCGCACTGCGCGGATACAAGGAGCTCAACCTTCGCGCCATGAAGCTGCTGCGCCCTGGCGGAACACTCGTAACCTGCTCCTGCTCCCATCACATCGCATTGGCCGACTTTACAGACGTAGTCGCATCCGCTGCCTCTGACGCCGCACGGCGAGTCCAGCTACTGGAAACCCACGGCGCCGCGCCCGACCATCCCGCCGTCCTCACCCTGCCCGAGACCAGCTACCTTAAGTGCCTCATCTGTCGCGTAGACTGAAGAGAACGCCTCCGCGTATTTAGCAGGAAAACCCGCACCGCCGCGATACGAAAAGGAGTCTAATACTCATCAGTATGGCGACCGCCCAACTTCCGAAGCTGAGTTCATTCGACCGCACCCTGCAAAGCGCGCGCTCGACCATGATGTTCAGCGAAGTCGTGCGGCTCGCGGTCGACAGCTTCAAGGCCAGTAAGGTTCGCTTCCTGCTCACCATGCTGGGCATGATCATCGGTTCCGCGTCGATCATCCTCGTCACCACTCTCGGCCTCACCGGCAAGCAATACGCGCTCGACCTTATCTCGGGCATCGGCCCCAACATGATCGAGATGCAATACGATGGCGGCACCGTAGTCGGTCCGGATAACACCACCGCTCCCGACTATATGACACGCGACGACATGAACACGGTCGTTGAGCAGGTTCCCGGCATCACCTACGCGTCACCGATGCTCGAGTTTCATGATCGCATCAGCCTGGGTGGCGGCATCGTCAAAGACACGATGCTCCTGGGCGTCTCTCCGCAGTACAAGCAGGTTCGCAACCTCGCCATCCGGGCTGGCCGCTTCTTCGACGATCAGGACGCCATCGCTCACACCAAGGTGGCTGTCATTGTTAAGCCATTTGCTATCGCGCTCTTCGGCAGCCCTACCGCTGCCATTGGCCACACCATCACGGTGAGCGGCATTCCCTTCGTCGTGATCGGCGTCTTCGAGGAGAGCGTCGAAACCTTTGGTCAGTCTGAGATTAGCGACCAGACCATCCTCATCCCCTACCAGGTCGCGCGCTACTTCACTGGAACTGACACCGTGAAGCAGATCTTCTTCACCATGAAAGATCCCACTCTCGTCCCCGCCGCATCCGAAGAGATCCTGAACATCATCAAGAGCCGCCACCGCGCCACGTCCGTCTACACGGCCTTTAATCTGACGCAAGTTCTTAACGTAATGGCCCAGATAGCCAACATGTTGACCATCGTGCTGACGCTGGCCGCCGCCATCACTCTCGTAGTCTCGGGCGTCGGCATCATGAACAGCATGCTGGCCAACGTGCAGTCCCGCATCAAGGAGATCGGCATCCGCAAGGCCCTCGGAGCCACCAGCCGCGAGATTCGCCTCCAGTTCCTCACCGAAGCAGTCTTCCTCTCGCTCTCCGGAGGCATCATCGGCACACTCGTTGGCCTCGCGATCCCCATGTCGGTCAGCTTCCTCACGCCGTTCAAGATCCCCATCTCATCCTGGTCCGCCGTCATATCGCTCTCGACCTCGGTCCTTGTAGGTGTACTCTTCGGAACACTCCCGGCCAACCGCGCCGCCCGCCTCGACCCCGTCCAAACCCTCAAGTACGAGTAGCATCACCGCAAGCTAGAGCACAGATCAGTTGCACTGGATGTTGCCGTTGCCTTTTTAGTTGTCATCCCGTAGGGATCTGCTTCTATCTTTGTCGTTGCCCTGCTCTTGTTTGTTCGTTCTCTCTGGGTGCAGTTATCCTGCTTCTGTTCTAGGCCTTGTACCTGGGTCCCGTCTCATCCAAACCACAAACTTTGGAAGTGCCCGTGATCGAGCGACGACTCAAAATCCTCATCCTCATCTTCCTGTGGGTAGCCACACTGGAAGATACCTTCCTCTTCCTGATGTCATGGTTCGCCCCCGACCTCTGGTTCAGAGTCTTCCATGCATCGGTGCCGGCAGGCCTGGAGGTCGCATTCCTACGCCGCTCCGCGGGCCAGTGGGCGGCATTCGCTCTCGCTCAGGCCATTACGCTCTGGCGCTGGCAAAAGCAACCGGTCTGGCTGCCCATCACGGCTGGCATTCGCTTCTCCGACCTCTTCACCGATATCTCATACATCCTCGCCGTTCCGTCACTCACACCCATCGGCTGGATGCTCCTGCTTCCACCGCCAATTCTGAACCTCATCGGCGTCATCATCCTGTTGCGCGGCTACAACCAAATCCAGAACAGCGCGCAAAAATAAAACGCATCCGCCTCCACAAACATGATTCGTGGAGACAGATGCGTCTGTATCTTACGTCGTTACAAATTACTCAGCGGCGGCAACAGCCACAGCCTCAGGCTGATCGCCCTTGACCGTCACCTTCACGTGGCTGGTAACCTCGCGGTGCAGCTTCACAGGAACGTGATACTCGCCGATCGTCTTCAGCGGATCCTCAAGCGAGATCTTGCGGCGATCGATCGTGAAACCCTTCGCCTCAAGCGCGTGAGCGATGTCGCCCGACGTGACTGAACCGAACAGGTGGTCGTGCTCGCCAACCTTGCGCTCGAACACCAGTTCAAGGGCATCGAGCTGTGTCGAAAGCTGCTCCGCCTCGACCTTCTCCTTGGCGGACTTGCGAACAGCGGATGACTTCATCTGATCGATGACAGCCTTGTTGGCCGCAGTCGCCTCAATGGCGAGCTTGCCCGGCAGCAGGTAGTTGCGCCCGTAGCCGTCGGCGACCTTCACTACATCGCCGCGATGTCCAAGCTTAATTACGTCTTCCTTCAGAATGACTTCCATTGCATATCTCCGATTTCGTGTCTCGTAAGTTAGAAGCGCGCGGCAAAGGCAAGCAGGGCGATGTTGCGCGACTGCTTGATGGCCAGGCTAAGGCGGCGCTGGTGGCGGGTGCAGACACCCGTCAGGCGGCGCGGAACGATCTTGCCGCGCTCCGCAACGAAGCCCTGCAGCAGACGGACATCGCGATAGGAGATCGCATCGATCTTCTCCGTGCAGAACTTGCAGACCTTCTTGCGGCGGAAGAACTTACGTCCGCCAGGACCGCCGCCGGGAGCGCCAGCCGGACGCGGACCGCGCGGTGCACCGGCGCCAGGGCCGGAGTGGGGACGAGATGCAGGAGCCTGCTGCTCCGTGGATTGCGTGCTGGTTGTTTCGTCAGCCATGTGTAATTCCTCTCAGGTACGTTGTGCCTCTCCACGCTCCAGACACGCTTTGGAGTCTCTGAACATTCGACCAGCTACAGTCGAGCGGAAGCGGGGTTCGGCGATGATGCTACGTTGTGCGAAGCAGGTTCAACCGGCATCGCGAATCTTTGCGAAAGTCTCTTAGACAGCAGCTGCGTCAGCGGCAGGAGCTTCGGTGGCGACAACGTCGGCCACTTCAGCAACCGGAGCCTCAGCCTGTACCTGTACCTGTGCCGGAGCAGCAGCGGGCAGCGAGCTACGCTTAACCTTCGTATCGCGGATCGCCTTCACCTTCGCCAGACGCTTCTCTTCCTCATCCATGCGCACGGTGATGAACTTGATCACCTGCTCGGACACGCGCAGCCTGCGCTCGATCTCAGCGATCAGCGAGCCAGCAGCAACGATCGTCAGCAGCACATAGAAGCCGTCGTTGAACTTGCGGACCGTGTAAGCCAAACGGCGACGGCCCATCTTCTCCACGCTCTTGATCTCGCCGCCACCATTGGTGACGTTGGCCGAGAAACCTTCAATCAGCTTGTCGAGGTCGGCTTCTTCAACGTCCGGCCGGACGATGAACATAATTTCGTAAGTGCGATTCATTCGTTTACTTCTTTCTGCGAAGTTCTGCTTCGCACCGTGCTGGCGTCTGTTCTGCCAACCCGGTCTGGAATCTACTGCGTTGTACTGCTTACTTCTCCTTTGGCTCGTCCGAATCCTTCTCAGGATCCGCCGGCCGACGGTTGAACTCATTCATCGCGGCGCTGACACCTTGCGTCAGCACCATCTCGACAGCATCTCCCACGCGGTCGAGCACCTCATCCAGCACCGCAAGCTCCTGCTTGCGCATCGGCGCCAGCAAATAATCCTTGCCGCCCGCCTTAATCTCTCTACCATCCGCAAGCGCTGGCTTCCCAACGCCAATCCGGATTCGTAACCAATCCTCGGTCCCAAGCGCGCCAGAGACCGACTTCACTCCGTTGTGCCCGTTCGGTCTTCCATCCCTGCGAATCCGAATCGTACCCAACGGTAATGCCAGCTCATCGTAGAGGATGATCACATCCTCCGAGACGTTCTCAATCTCAAGCTCACGAACCAGCGCGGCCACTGAAAGCCCGCTCAGATTCATGAAGGTCTCAGGCTTGGCCAGCAGAACATCCTGTCCTGCAAGCCGTGCCCTGGCCGTAAGCGCCCTGCCTCGCCGGTTCGTGACGGCTACACCGCAATCCTCTGCGATCCGATCCACCGCCAGAAACCCGGCATTGTGCGGCGTGAACTGATATTCGATACCGGGGTTACCGAGCCCGACGATCAACTTCACGCGAACGCTTCCTTCCATACTGCATTGGCGGTCCTGAGCCTCAGGACCGCCATAAAATTACTTCTTGCCGCCCTTGGCATCAGCCGCAGGTGCTGCTTCCGCAGTCTCCGTCTTGCCCTTCTTGGCAACCTCAGGCTCAGCCGGTGCAGCGGCCAGTGCATCAACTTCAGCCGGAGCCTCTTCCTTGATGATCGTAACGTGAGCCACGGTCGCATTCTCTTCAGCGAGGAACTTGATGCTGCCCGAGTGCGGCAGGTCCGACACATGGATCAGGCCATGCAGCTCGAGGCCCGTAACGTCGACATCCAGGTGGCTCGGAATATCGCCGGGCAAGCACTCGATTTCAACCTCGCGCATCACGTGCTCCATAATGCCGCCCTGGTTCTTCACGCCCGTTGGGATACCAATCAGTTGGATTGGCACCGACACGCGCATCATCTTGTCCATCGCGATTCGCTTCAGGTCGATGTGCAGCAGCTTGCCCTTGATCGGCTCATTCTGCCAGTCAACGATCATGGCCTTCACCACGCCCGAACCCTCGACGTTCAGGTCGAAGATCGTGTTGTGGCCAGACTCGGAGTGCAGAATCCTGGTGATCGCGCGGGGGTCAACCGTTACCGCAACCGCGTCCTTGCCCGCACCGTAAACAACGGCGGGAATCTTGCCTGCAACACGAACCCGGCGAGCGGCATTCTTGTTGAACTTGCCCTCGCGGACGGTTGCGACGATTGCTTCAGTGTTTGTTGTTGCTGCCATGATTTTCTTTTCCTTTCGGGCACGAGGTTGAGCCTCGCTCCCTTTGCTACCTTCAGCCGTAGCTGATGTTTTGCTACTCCCTGATCCCTGTTCCCTAATCCTTGCCGTTAATCAAAGAGCCTGCTCACGCTGGTCTCCATGTGAATACTCTCAATCGCCCTTCCAAGAAGTCCGGCAATCGAAAGCACCTTGATCTTCGGCACCCGCAGCGCATCTTCCCGCAGCGGAATGGTGTTCGTCACGATCAGCTCTTCCAACCGTGATGTTGCAATGCGCTCGACAGCCGGTCCCGAAAGCACCGCATGCGTCGCGCACGCATAAACTTTTGCCGCGCCCTGATCCAGCAGCGCATCCGCCGTCTTCACCAGCGTTCCGGCGGTATCGATAATGTCGTCGAGGATCAGACACGTCCGGCCACGTACGTCGCCGATCACGTTCATCACCTCGGTCACATTAATGTCGGTCCGCCGCTTGTCCACGATGGCCAACGGTACTTCCAACTTCTTGGCAAAAAATCTCGCCCGCTCCACGCCTCCCGCATCCGGTGAAACCACCGTCAGGTTCGGCAAATCCAACTCCCGGAAGTAGCTCACCAGCACCGGGCTGGCAAACAGATGATCCACCGGAATATTGAAGAATCCCTGTATCTGCGCCGCATGTAGATCGACCAGCAGAGCCCGGTTCGCACCTGCAGTCTGCAGCAAATCTGCCACCAGCTTCGACGTAATGGCGACTCGTGGCCGGTCCTTGCGGTCCTGCCTCGCATAGCCATAGTAGGGAATTACAACAGTGATACGTCCGGCCGATGCGCGCTTCAGCGCGTCCATCATGATCAGCAGCTCAACGAGATGCTGATCGACCGGCCAACTCGTAGGCTGCACGACAAAAACGTCCGCACCGCGAACGTTCTCGAGCAGCTGAAAGTGAACCTCGCCGTCGGAGAATCTCTGCAACCGGGTCTCGCCCAGCGGCACACCGACGAACTTGCAGATCTCCTCGGCCAGCGGCCGGTTCGAAGACCCGCAAAAAATCTTGAAGCGCTTCGGCTCTGGAATCCGTCCAGACCGCTTCCTGTCTGAACTTGCCTTGGCTTGTCCGCCGGGCTGACCCAGCGCGGAGCCTTGGGGTTGAGGCTGGGAGCTTTCTTCTTGCTCCTCAGCCTGCCCTGAAATAGGGGAAAGAACTGCAGTCGTGTCTTGTTTGCTCACGTTTGAAACCTCCAGGTTGGTTGACCTTGAATAGTTCCTGCTGCTTTGGTCTTGCGGAGCCTTGTTGCGGCCCCGTTCTTTCTGCAAATCCTGTTGTGAATCCTGCAAAACGAAAGATCAATCTTCCAAACTTCTAACTTCTTCGTCCGCCCCTGCGTCTCTTGTTCTTCCTGCAGGCTGCGGCATCCAAAAATCGTTCAACTTCTGCGGCACATTGTTGCCGCCAAAGAACCCTAACTTGCTCCTTCGCATATGGCGTCGACTTGTTGGTTGGGCGACTAGGATTCGAACCTAGACAAAGAGATTCAAAGTCTCTTGACCTACCGTTAGTCGATCGCCCAGTAAACCGCCGGATACTATCGCGATGACCGGCGTGGTCACCCTGCGAACATTCTCGTCCAGTAATCCTCTCGAGGCAAGGTACTCGTTACAAATGCCTTAACCCCGGACGCCTGAACGCGCCGTTGAGCAGCCTCTGCGTCCGCCTCGGACCGGTAAAGTCCAAACAAGGCAGAGCCCGATCCCGACAGAGCCGCGTATATCGCAGGGCTGTCAGTTGCACCCGTTTCACTACCCATCAATTGACGCTTGGTTATTCGCAAGGAGGGATACTGCGGAAACACAACATCTTCAAAGTCATTATGAAGACCGTCGTTTCCAATCCCGGTGCGGACAAGCGCGAGAAGGGTATTCTCGGCCAGATCGTTCAGCGCATAACTCTGGCTCTCACCAGATAAACCCTGTTTTTTCTCAGGATTAGGATCGCGAACGATACCGGAGGTGCCGGGCTTACCATCACCTGTCTTTCCAAGGCTAACGCCAGACTGGGCAGAGAGGGACGCGTAAGCAAGACTCAACTCATTTAGTCTATCGGCTTTACCCCCCGAAGTCAATCCAGCCCCGCCTTCTACTCTCTCTTCCCTAGTCCCTGATCCCTGCCTTTCATCCCACTCCCGAAAAGCCGCCGGAGTCGAGACCCCCACATCCGGAACCGCCACGACACACCATGTACGAGGCAAATCCGGCATAGGAAACACCAACTCCCCCCGCCCGAGCCCCAAAACCGCCCCACCGATCAGAAACAAAGGCACATCCGACCCCACCTCACCCGCCAGCTTCAACCGCTCCGCCCCCGGCAGAGCCACCCCCAGCTCCCGCTCCAATCCAATCAAAGCGGCCGCAGCATTCGCCGACCCAGCCCCCATTCCCCCCTGCACCGGCAGCCGCTTCTCTATATGGATATCGACCTCAGCCGCCACCCTTAGCCGTTCCAACCACCGCTCGACCATCTTCCAGCAAGTATTCCGTCCATCCGTAGGAACCCGAACATCATTCGTCGTCAGCGAGATCCGCGTAGCCGAACCGGTAGCCTTGCGAGCCGTAACCGTAACCAAATCATGCAGATCAAGCGTCTGATACAGCGTAGTCAACCCATGGAACCCATCTTCACGCACAGGCCCAATCGCCAACCCAAGGTTGATCTTCGAAAATGAACGAACAAGTGTAGCCATGCGACATCGATTCTACCGTTGTTCCCTCCGAGATCTCAGGTGTCTCGTCGCGCAGTTGGAGACACCTCCACCATCAGCGGACAGTGATCGCTCTCCGAAGCCCAGTCGCAGTGCCTCCCGATCTCAATCTTCATGCGTCTTCGCCACGCAATCGGCACAAAGATGTAGTCGAAGTGGTAGGGTTTCTCCGCCCTGCGGTACAGATGAAACGTAGGAGTCTCTTCCGCACCGTGCTTCTGTTTGTGAATCGCATGGTACGCGCTCACCAGACCGTACTTATCCCGTAACTCGCCGACCATCGACGAGTGATTGCCATCAGGCCGCTTCCTGTCGAAGATGGCGTTGCTATTGAAATCCCCCGCCATGACGACCGAGTCTCCACGAAACCATTCCGGCTTCTCCCGCAGCGCCTTGTGGATCTGACCGACATAACTCTCGCGCTGGCTGCCCTTGATGGCACACGCCCACACGGCAATCAGAGTGAAGTCCAACCGTCCGCGCACCGCAAACGGAACAATCCACTTCGGAATCTCCTCATCCGGTCCGGCAAGCGCATGAAGACTCCAGTCCCGCCGACAGAAGACCGCCATTCCCTTATTCGAATTATTCCCAATCCACTGGCCCGCGTAGCCATCAAACGCAGGCATCCCCGCCGACTTCTCCGAGCACTCCTGAATCACCGCAATGTCGGGCAAGTCCGAGAAGATACGACCAGCCTTCCTCATGAATGCCTGCTGACAGTTCCAGGTGACAATCTTCATTGCACTCTCGGACCTCAGAAAATCTGAAAGGTCACATCGATATACATCTCTACCGTCACAGGTCTCCCGTTCTCCATCGCCGGCTTGAACTTATATTGTTTCACCGCTTCGACCGCCCTTTCATCCAGCCCCATTCCCATCCCGCGAATCACGCGGACATGCGTCGGGTTTCCATGCTCATCCACCCATAGATAAACCTGCACATCTCCCGAGACCTTCGCCTTCCTCGCCTCCTCAGAGAACTCCGGATCGACCGAGTGCAGTACCTCGGGGGCGCTCACCGTCCCGCCAACATGTCGAAGGCTCCCGCCCTTATTTCCCCCGCTTCCCGGCCCGAGACCATCCCCATCGCCAGGCCCTAAACCCGTTCCCTTTCCACTCCCCATCGACCGGCTGACGATCGGCGAATTCGGCACCCCCAGATTCGGCAGCACGTTATCGGCGAGCTTCAAATCATTCTGGACCACGACGCTCGGCTCAATCGCAATCTTCGGCGGCAGCAGAGGCGGCGCCTGGGGAGGAACAATCTGCTCTTGCTCCAGATTCGGCAGATGGCCCTTGCTCACCGGAATCTCTCCGCGCTGCCCTCCACCCCCGCCCATCTGTTCCGCCGCCTTGGCAGCGACGCGCAGCGCTGCAGAATCGATCAGCGGTGTAACGCTGTCATGCACACGGTCAGACTCTCGAACTTGAGCCCTCACAACGAAGCCGATGAGAAAGATCACCATCGCGTGCAGAGCAAACGCGTAAGCTGCCGAGGAGTAGCCTCCGTCAACATCCATCCGGTCGATCAGCGGCACTGGTCGCGACTCCAACACAAGGGGTGGCAGCCTCCGGGGAAAGACCAGTTCGCGCATATTGCTCCAAAGCGAAGCCAGGATCCCCTCCTCTTTTATCCCACCGTCGAACGTCAATACTCCTACTGCAAGCCGCATCATCTCGGGCTGTTCCACCATCCCAAAACTCCGCATCACCCTTTGCTCCACACCCTCTACGGGCTCAGGATTCGCGACCTCATGCAGCACTGAACTCAAAAGCATCTCAAACTCTGTCTCATCTCTCATCGCTGCACCGCCTTCATGGCCTCAAATCTCTTCCGCAACTCCCCCTTCGCCCGCATCACCCGAGTCCTCACCGTCCCTTCGGGGATTCCCATCAGCACCGCCACTTCGCCCGAGGTCATCTCCTCAATCGCGCTCAAAACCAGCGGCCTGCGAAGATCCTCCGGCAACCCATCGATCATCCGTCGCAGCAACGCTCTCTCATCTCCACTTGCAATCCAGTCCTCCGGAGACTTTCCGCTTGCCGCAATCTCCATCTCCGCGACATCCTCCATCCCCGAACTCCGCGCCACCCGATCCAGAGCTACCCGCCAAACCGTCCGGGCCAGAAAAGCCCTCTCATCCGCCATCCGCAGCCAGGCCTCACCCCGATACAGCTTCAGAAGAGCCTCCTGCACGGCATCCTCGGCGTCCTGCACATTTCGCAGCAAGCTATACGCCACGCGAAACATCCGCCGTGCCTGTCGCTCGACCAAAGCAGCGAATTCTTCATCACGCGCCGTCATCTTGTCACCGCGCGCTGCCGCCATCGCCCTCTGCCCGCATTGCGCCCAATCTACCGGAACGTCCATCCCACCCCTTCGCTATCCACTCACACACTAAGACCGTTCCAGTTCCCAAACCGTTCACATTTTTTCAGCGACTATCTTTTTGTTTTGTCACTCGCACGGATCAATCGAACGAACACTCTTTGCTACTAAGTTCTCCGCTCCCCGCTTGCTACAATGAGCGCATCTTTTCCTTAAGTAAGGTGGGGCCCTTCTTTTTGCCGGCACGATACAAGAAAATTTTGCTCATCGTCACTTCGGTCTTGCTCCTCTTGCGCCTGCTCCACCCTACCGCCGACTTCCCCGCGCACTCTAAGTGGTTTTACGAGCCCGGCCGCTACACTGACGAAGGCTGGTACGCCTCCGGCGCGATTCACCACGCCTTCACCGGCCACTGGATCGTCGCCGGTGACTTTAACCCAGTTGTCTGCGTCCCACTCTGGTCCGTCATACTTCATGCCGTCTTCACTCTCACCGGCGTCAGTATGGCGGCGGCTCGCACCACCAGCATCCTCTTCGGAATCGTTCTCACCGTGCTCGCCACCATGCTCTTCCGCCGTCATTACCCGCAGAGCAGTTGGATCGTCTTCGTTCTTCTCGCCGCCAGCTCTACCCTCTTCGTCTTCTCGCGCCTCGCTCTGCTCGAAGTTCCCATGATGGCTTTCTGTCTCGCCGGCACGTTGCTCGCTCCCCGCTGCGGCCAATCGACAGCCTGGCGCATGCTGCTGTCCGCGCTGCTCCTCGCAGCTGCCGTCCTCATTAAGTCGAGTGCGCTCTTTCTTCTTCCGGCCATACTTCTCTATACCTGGCAGCAGAACCGCGAGCCCGGCCAGCCCTTAGTCCGCTCGCTCCGGCGTCCCTTTGCCATTGCCGCTGTGGTGGCCACTCTGCTCTGCATCTACTTCGCGGCGATCATCCTCCCTAACATCGGCGAAGCCCGCGTCCTTAGCAACGAAAACCCCCTGGGTCTCCAGTGGCGCAGCATCGAAAAAATCGTGCGCCTCGCCTTCCGCCTGTTCACCTGGTCGGACCCCGTCCTCTACCTCGCCGCACTTGCCGCCGTCGTCTTATCCCTTCGCACCCGTGCTTTGCGTCAGTCCCCGCTATTCCCCTTCTGCGTCGCTTGGATCTTCGGCTACGGCTTCTTTTGCGTCCTTCATTTATCCGCGGACCCCCGCTACTTCGTGGTCTTCAATATCCCGTTAGCCTTCCTCGCCGTCCTTCTCTATGAAGAGAGCAAACAACTCTCCCCGATCACGCACCGCCTCGCCGCCGTTGCCATCTGCATCGCCGCCGTACTCAACACCAAAGAAACCCTCGGCTTCATCCTCCACCCGCAATATTCATTCGACTCCGCGGCGCAGCAACTGGCTCTCACCATCCACAACAGCGGCGATCCGCATCCGCTCGTACTCGGTCACGGAGCCATCGAGTCAACGCTCTTCACCCGCATCGACGCTTTGGACAATATGGGCGCGTTCTCCATCGGAGAAAAGCTCGATACCTATCACCCAGACTGGCTCGTTCTCTGGTCTGACGATCGTGACTTCCTTCGCAGCCCCGATCTCCTCATCCGCTACCAGCCCATACCCCAGGGTTCCTGGTCCGTCATGGACCAGCCCACCCGCTCCCACCTGCTTCTCTTCCGTCTTCAACCGCGCTAGCCCACTCGGAGACGTCTTCCGCTAGTCCGAAGACGCAAAGTCGAACCAGCAGTCGATCAGCATCCATCACCTGTCACGCCAGAACGTCAGTAAAGCCTGCTTCTATCCGCGCACAATCAGGCTATCCTTATCTCAGCACCTCACTCAGACCAAGCCCCGGAGCCCCCTTGCGCCCAGTCGCCACCCGCATCGCTGCATCTCTCGTTGGCCTCACCTTCTTCGCCTCCTCACTTCAAGCGCAGCAGCCCAACCTCGAGCCCACACGCGCCCCCCACGCCATGGTCGTCACCGTTGAGCACAACGCCACCGACGCCGGCATCGAGATCCTCAAAAAAGGTGGAAACGCAGTCGACGCAGCCGTTGCTGTACACTTCGCCCTCGCCGTCGTCTATCCTTTCGCCGGCAACCTCGGCGGAGGCGGCTTCATGCTCATCCGCGACAAGCACGGCAAATCCCACTTCCTCGACTACCGCGAAAAGGCCCCCGCCGCCGCCACCCGCGACATGTACCTCGACGCAAAAGGCGACATTATCCCGCGCATGTCGCTTGTCGGCTACAAGGCCAGCGGAGTCCCCGGCTCCGTCGCCGGCGTAGTCTACGCGCAACGCCATTTCGGCAAGCTCACACTCGCCCAGGACATGGCCCCCGCCATCAAGCTCGCCACCGAAGGTTTCGTCCTTTCCGACGCCGAAGCGCGCATGTTGCAGAGCAGGAACATGACACTCTTCCCGGCATCCGCCCACATCTATCAGCGCGACGGCAACTTCTACAAAGAAGGCGAGACCTTCAAGCAGCCCGAACTCGCCGCCACCCTCATCCGCATCTCCAAAGACCCCGACGAATTCTACAAAGGCGCGATGGCCCGCCAGATCGCCGACTTCGAAAAAGCCGGTGGCGGCCTCATCACCGCCGAAGACCTCGCCGCCTATCAGGTCAAAGATCGCGAACCTATCCGGGGCCGATACCGTGGCTACGACATCATCACCGCCCCGCCTCCATCCTCCGGCGGCATCGTTCTCGTCGAGATTCTCAACATCCTCTCCGGCTACGATCTCACCAGGCTTGGACCCGGAGGCGCAGAAACAAAAGACCGCAGCGCCGCCCAGGTCCACATCATCACCGAAGCCTTCCGCCGAGCCTACATGGACCGCTCCGACTACCTTGGCGATCCCGACTTCAACACCCTCCCCTTGAAGCAGATGGCCAACCCGAAGTACGCCGCAGCATGGCGGGCCTCCATCGACCCCGGCAAACCCACGCCAAGCAAAAACCTCGTACGTCCTGCGGGCTTCCTCCCGCCTCCGCCATCCGCAACGAAGACAAAAGAATCTACCGAGACCACACACTTCTCCATCGTCGACTCTGATGGCAACTCAGTCTCCAGTACCACCACCCTCAACGGAGGCTTCGGCTGCGGCGTTACCATTGCAGGCCTCGGCTTCCTCATGAACAACGAGATGGACGACTTCACCTCAAAGGTCGGCGTTCCCAACATGTACGGCCTCATGCAGAGCTCGGCCAACTCTATTGAGCCGGGCAAGCGCCCGCTCTCCGCCATGACTCCCACCATCATCACCACGCACGGCACGTTGTTTCACCGGCCGAAACTCGCCTATGTCATGGGAACCCCGGGCGGCTCCACCATCATCACCACCGTGGCCAACGACGTCATCAGCGCCATCGACAACGGCCTCAACATCCAGGCCGTAGCCGACGCCCCACGTTTTCACCATCAGTATCTTCCCGACCGCCTCGACTTCGAGAAAAAGTTCTCCGACAACATCGTCAGCCAGTTGAAAGCCATGGGCTACGACACTAATCGTGATCAGGCAGCCGACGACAGAAACCCCGGCCTCTGGGGAGACAGCGAACTAATCGCAGTCGATCCCAAAACCGGAGAACTCCTCGGCGGCCACGACAGCCGCAGACGCTTCGGCAAAGCCGCAGGTTACTAAGATTCATGGTTCCATCCTCTATGAAGAGGCTACTTCCCAATCACCTTATCGATCGCAGCCTGCGCCAGCGGCGCCATAATCGCATACCCTTTCGCATTCGGATGGACGCCATCGCTGCTCAGTCCAGCCTTCATCCCGCCATTGTCATCTGCCATCGACGAGTAGTAGTCCAGATAACCAATCGAGTGCGTAATGCAGTACCCGCTTAGCCACTGATTCAGCGTCTTGATCTTCCCTGCCGGAGCCATCCGCGGCTTCCACGGATAATCCGCCGCCGGTAGAATCGACGCCACAATCACCCGAATCCCATTCGCCTTCGCCAGATCCACCATCGAGCGGAAGTTATCCTCCGTCATCTCCGGAGTCATCGGCCCCGTATTCCCGGCGACATCGTTCGTCCCCGCCAGAATCACCACCACCTTCGGATGGAGGTTGATCACATCCTGCCGAAACCGCACCACCATCTGCGGCGTAGTCTGCCCGCTGATCCCTCGGTTGATATACGGCTTCCCCGGAAAGAATTCGCCCGTATCCGGCCTGCGCCCCCACGCATCCGTAATCGAATCCCCATAAAACACCACCCGATCCTCACCTGAAGGCAATGGTCCCAGCGTCGCATTCTCCGTCTTGTAGCGATTCAGCTGCGGCCAGTCGTCAAGCTTCGCCTTCATGGCAGCAATCTGCTTGTCTGTATCGACAGCAGGAGCAGTCGCCTGACTCCATCCCACCGCACCCACAAACATCAAGCCCGTCAAAAACACACACGCCGCACTCTTCATTCACTCCCCCTCTTCATTTGTTTCCCAAAGCCTTATCAATCGCCGCCTGTGCCAGTGGAGCCATGACCTCATACCCTTTCACAGTCGCATGGACGCCATCCACCGTATACTCCGCCTTCATCCCGCCATCCTCGTTCGTCAGCGCAGAGTAGTAATCCAGATAGACCAGCCCATGACTCGCACAGTACCCCTGCAGCCACACATTCAGCGCGCGAACCTTCTCTGCCGGATGCAGCCCTCTCCGCCACGGAAAATCCGTCGTCGGCGTAAGCGAAGCAAACACCACCTTGATCCCATTCTCCTTCGCCAAATCAGCCATCGACTGCCAGTTGTCCTCGGTCATCTCCGGAGTCATCGGCCCCGTATTTCCCGCGACATCATTTCCTCCGCCCAGGATCACCACCACCTTCGGATGCAGATTCACCACATCCTGCCGAAACCGAGCCACCATCTGCGGAGTAGTCTGCCCGCTGACGCCCCGATTCACATAAGGCTTCCCCGGAAAGAACACACTTCCATTCCGACCCCAGAACTCCGTCATCGAAGCCCCAAGGAACACCACGCGATCCTCACCCGCTGCCGCCGGAGCCAGCGCCTTATTCGCCTCCCGGTAATGTCCCAGCTGAGCCCAATCGTCGAGCTTCGCCTTCATCGCAGTAATCTGCTTATCCGTATCGACAGCAGGCACAGCAGCTGTCTGCGCGTACCCCATCCCACCCGAAACCGCCAAGCCCGCCAGCAAGCTGACTCGTATCAGCATCTTCACGCGCGCCTCACCGTCCCCCTCGATTCGCGTTCGATTCTAACCCACCAACCTCGTCGCAAACCTGAACCTAACCCGCAACCCATCACGCACCTACACACAGCCTTACTGCTGTACGCTTAAAAGCGATGCAACCCGGCCTCTCTACCCACGTCTTCCTTCAGCAGCGCCTGCACCCCGGCCTGCTCGACGCCCTCCGCAACAGCGGCGCCCGAACCATCGAGCTTTTTGCCGCTCGCCATCACTTCGACTACACCGACCGCGCCCAACTCCGCGAGATCGCCTCCTGGTTCCGCGACACCGGCACCGTGGCCACCCTTCACCAGCCCATCTTCACCCGCGAGCAGTCTGAAAACTGGTCCCGCCACGTCGCCGCCACTCTCTCCCTCATCGCGCCCGAGAAGACCCACCGCATCGACGCTATGGACGAGGTCAAGCGCGCCCTCGAGTCCGCCGAGCAGATTCCCATCACCGCCATCACCCTCCACCTCGGCCTCAAGGACGACGCCTGGAACACCCGCGCCCTCGAAAACTCCCTCACCGCCATCGAGCACATCAAGGCCTTCGCCCATCCCCTCGGCGTCAAAGTCCTCCTCGAAAACCTCCAGAACGAAGTCACCACCCCCGAGCACCTACTCGAGATCCTCCACGTCGGCCACTTCAGCAACGTAGGCATCACCCTCGACGTAGGCCACGCTCACCTCAGCGACACCGGCCTTGACCACGCCTTCGAACTCCTGCGTCCCCGCATCGCCGAACTCCACCTCCACGACAACCACGGCCTCAAGGACGAGCACCTCTGGCCCGGCTCCGGCAGCATCGACAGGACAAACCTCGCCAAACTCACCGCATCACTGCCCGCCCAGGTCCCCGGTATCCTCGAGATCGCCTACGACCTCAACGAAACCGCCGACTCCGCGACCACCAAAGCCATAGCAGCCTTCGACCAGCAACTCCGACTCACCGAACAACTCGGAGCCTGAAGACGCATCAGTCTTTCGCTGCGAAGTTCACCACACGCGGCATTGATCGGCATGCACCATAGGCTGACCAGCCTTGCAGCTAAACGCCTTATGGAACTCCGGCATGTTCGACACAACATTATTAACCCGCAGCTCAGGAACCGAGTGCGGATTAGTAAGTATCTGTGTCCGCATCGCCTCCGGACGAACCTGCGTACACCAGGTATTCGCGTACGCAAGGAAGAACCGCTGCATGTTGGTCAAGCCGTGTGAGTCGGTATCCGCCATCGTCTTGCCCTGCTGTTGCAGATCGGCCGTCAGCGCCGCAAGAGCCAGGTGAATACCCCCATTGTCCGCCGTGTCCTCGCCCTGCGTCAGCTTCCCGTTCTGCTGCACCCCGGCGACTCCCGGGACCGGCCCCGTGTACTCCTTCGCGATACAAGCGCCTCGCTGGTCGTACTCCTTCGTATCCGTTGCCGTCCACCAGTCGCGCAGGTTGCCCTTCTCATCAAACTTGCGGCCCTGGTCATCGAACCCATGCGTCAGCTCATGCCCCACAACCGCTCCCTCTGAACCGTAATTGATCACATCATCCTGCGACGAATCGAAGAAGATGGGCTGCAAAATCCCTGCCGGGAAGTTAATGGTATTCGTCTGCGGATCCTCATAAGCGTTCACCGTCGGTGGCGTCATCAACCACTGCGTGCGATCCAGCGGCTTGCCGGTAAAGTTGAGTTGCCGTTTCAGTTCGAACGCCGTAGCGCTCTCCACATTGGCTGCGTAGCTCTCTCGCGTTACTGTGAGTGGGCTATAGTCGATCCACTTATCCGGGTAGCCGATCTTATTCAAGACAGCTGCAAGCTTCAAATGAGCCTGGCGTTTGGTATCAGGCTGCATCCACGTCACATCGTCGATGTCATGGCCCATCGCGGCTTCAATATCCTTCACCATCTTCTGCGCGCGAGCTTTGCTATCCGGCGGAAAGACCTCGGCTACATACACCTGTCCCAGCGCCTCACCCAGATACTGATCCACGGCTACCGCGCAACGACGCCACGCCGGCGGCTGTGCCTTCGCTCCTGTAAGCGACCGGACAAACTCGAAGTTAGCCGTACGCCAATCGTTGCCCAGCGATGGAGCCGCAGCCGCCAGCAACTGCCACCGCAGGTAGAGCTTCCACGTAGCCAGATCCTCGTTCACCAGCAGCTTATTCAGCGCACGAAAATACTCCGGCGCACTTACCTCATACAGCGGAACCGCCGACGCGCCAATACCCTTGAAGTAGGTAGCCCAGTCAAAAGCCGGCACCAACTCCTTGAGCTGCACCAGCGTATAGCGATTGTTCACCTTGTTAGGATCACGTCGCGTGATGTTGTCCATCTGGGCCTGCGCCATCGCCGTCTCAATGCGAAGCACCGTAGATGCGCTCTGCTTGGCATCGGCTTCACTCATCCCATCCATCTTCAGCAGTGTGACGATAAGAGCGACATACTTATCTCGTATGGCCTTCATCTCCGCCTCGCTGCTCAGATAATAAAAATCACGGCCCGGCATACCAAGCCCGCCCTGATCGACACCCGCCACAACGCGGCTCACATCGTTATAGTCTGGCGTAGGCCCATACCCAAACATAGCCACGTTGGTCTGGTTATCATCACCCGTCCACGCCTGCCCGAATGAGCTATGGATGGCCGCAAGCACCCCGGCAATCTCGCGTTTGTCCTGCATCCCATTGATCTTCGCCAGCAACGGCTGAATCGCCTTCAGATCATTCGCACCAGAGCTAGCCTGCTCCATGCAAGCCGCATACAGGTCGCCGATCTTCTGTTCGTTCGGTGTGCGCGAGGCATTCGCCGCCTCGTTCTTCTCCAGAATCCCCCGAAGCACCTGGCGATTCCACATCGCAAGCTTCGAACCAGCACCCCACGAGACCATATCCGCCGGAATCGGGTTCGCCGCGTTCAGCTTGCCGCACGCATACTGGTAAAAGTTGTCGCAGGGACTCACCGCAGAATCCACCAGAGTCACATCGATGTGGTCCAGCTTGATCGGGGCAGACGACTGAGAAGACTGGGCTACGCAACTCGCCGTTGATAAAGCACAAACCAAAACCGCACAATAAATCTTCATCGAGGGCCTCCATGCTGCCATCTGACCTACTCGCACTCAGAAAATCGGTACGGCACATAATAGCGCGAGCGATCTGACCACTCCACTCAAATGTGACCAACCCCCTCAAATACGAGTCTTCCGCAAGTGCCGGTCAACCTCCTTGACCGCACCGCATCGAGCACCTCATCGGTCCCGACGCCATGGCCATCGACCCATTGCAGTTTCGTTCTTATCAGCCTTTTATCCTTTTTGATCACTGTTACGCCGTTATCCGCGTCCGTCCGCGAAGATCCGCGGTCGCCTGCCCCACCTTCGTCGAAACCATCCCCACGAGTAAACTTGTTAGGTCATGTCTGAATCCGCAACCGCTCCCATCGCCACCATAGCCTCCATCGGTCAGTACGAAGGCCAAACCGTCACCCTCCGTGGCTGGCTCTACAACCTCCGCGCCTCGGGCAAGCTTCTCTTCCCCATCTTCCGCGACGGCACCGGCACCATCCAGGGCATCGTCCCCAAAGCCGCCGTCCCCGAAGAAGTCTTCAACACCCTCAAAGAGCTCACCTTAGAGTCCAGCCTCACCGTCACCGGCAAAGTCCGCGCCGACTCTCGCGCCCCCAGCGGCTACGAGCTGGACGTCGAAGACATCCACGTCATCTCCGCCGTCGACCCTGCCACCCCCTTCCCGATCCAACTCAAAGAAGCGGGCGTCGACTTCCTCATGGAGCATCGCCACCTCTGGCTCCGCACCCCGCGCCAGTCCGCCATCCTCCGCGTCCGAGCCACCATCATGCGCGCCGCAGCCGAGTACTTCGACACCAACGGCTTCATCCGCACCGATCCACCCATCCTCACCCCAAACGCCTGCGAAGGCACCTCCGAGCTCTTCGAGATGGACTACTTCGACGACGATAAGGCCTACCTCACCCAATCCGGCCAGCTCTACATCGAAGCCACCGCGCTCGCCCTCGGCAAGGTCTACAGCTTCGGCCCCACCTTCCGCGCCGAAAAATCCAAAACCCGCCGCCACCTCACCGAGTTCTGGATGATCGAGCCCGAAGTAGCCTTCCTCGAACTAGACGGCCTCCTCGAGCTAGCCGAAAACTTCATCACCCACATCGTCACCCGAGTCCTCGAACACCACCGCGCCGACCTAAAAGTAATAGGCCGCGACATCACCAAACTAGAAGCCATCCTGGCTCCCGAACCAGCAACCAACCCCGCCCCGAACCAACCCGCCGTCATCCTGACCCTGAGCTTGCCGAAGGGGCGCAGCGCAGAGTCGAAGGACCCCGAAGCCGCCAGCCCAACCCATACCTCTCAGACCCTTTCAGCCACAGAAATTGATGCCGTCATTCTGAGCGAAGCGCGCAGCGCGGAGTCGAAGAACCCCGAAGCAGCCAGCCCTGCCAATAGCACTCCGACCATTTCAACCACAAAAGCCCCGGCGAACCGCTTCCCCCGCCTAAGCTACGACGAAGCCCACGCCATGCTCGACGAAGCCTACAAAGCCGGCAAGATCGAAAACCCCCACAAATACGGCGACGACTTCGGCTCCCCCGACGAGACCTACATCTCCAGCCAATTCGACAAGCCCGTCATGATCCACCGCTACCCCGCCGCCTTCAAAGCCTTCTACATGCAGCCCGACCCACTCGACCCCACCAAGGCTCTCTGCGTCGACGTCCTCGCCCCCGAGGGCTACGGCGAAATCATCGGCGGCTCCCAGCGCATCGACAGCTACGACCTCCTCAAGCAGCGCATCGAAGACCACAACCTCCCGCTAGCCGCCTTCCAGTGGTACCTCGACCTGCGCCGTTACGGCAGCGTCCCCCACGCCGGCTTCGGCATGGGCATCGAGCGAGTAGTAGCCTGGCTCTGCGGCCTAGACCACGTCCGCGAAACCATCCCCTTCGCCAGAACCTTGAACCGAATCTATCCATAGGGACAAATCTGAAATTGCAGTGCAGGACCAGGCCAGAGCTTGTTACGAAACTCTTTGGATGGACGACTGAGCTATCGATGGCGCTACTTCCGGGTCGTCGACAAACCACCCGGAACGCCACGAGACTCCCTGTCCAGGGCTGAATGAGCGCATTGGCCTTCCATGAGAAGGCCGGTCGGTGTCAACCCGGTTTTGTGTAGTTGGGGACAAAATTCATCTCCTTGCCGGTCTGAACGCGATTGCTTGCACGCCGAGCTGCTGCTATTGTCGCCACCCTTCCATCCGCACTCTGGTGTGAGCGTTTGCTCGCTCGGTGCAAGTTGGGTGTTCTCGATTCAGCCGGTGCTGCCACCTGTTATTGCGACCTTTCACTCAATCTCACAGACGGAGTGTTGGGCCAGGCCAATGACGCAGTCACCGGAACTCGGCTTATGACGCTAAACCTCCATACATCTGGAACTGAACTATGCAACCGCCGGCAGTGTAGCCCGACCACCTGGTCGTAGCGGCATATAAACATCTCCGCTCACCCATAGTCGATGCAGCAGGACGGCCAGTTTACGGGCGACCGCTATCACTGCGCGTTTCTTCCCGCGTTTGCCTCCGTGCTCAGCCAGCTTCATGCCCCATCGGCGCAGGTCGCTGTCGACTCCCCAGGGGCCGAGAACGTGGTGCGCAGCCTGCACCAGGAGTGTTCGTAGGTAAGGATCGCCCTCTTTGCTGATGTGCATCTGCGGCTCGCTCTGGCCAGAGTTACGCCTTCCAGGTTGGAGACCCACGTAGCAAGCGGCATCCCGGCTCTTGCGAAAACGGTGTGGATCTTCTAGCGTCAGCATATAGGTGAGGGCTATCAGCGTTCCCACTCCCTTGATCTGCTTCAGCCGCTCCGCTTCTGGATACCTGTTCCGCGTCATGGACTCAAGCAGGTGGTCGTACTCGCAGATCCGTTCGCTGACCGACTCTATCTCGCTCATCATCGGTTCCAGTGCACGCTTCAACTCCGGACTCAGATCCTGGGCCGCCTTCGGCTTCATCCCGCGTGCGTTGCATCCGCGGAGCCGCTCCCCATAAGACTTCGTCAGGCCGCGTGCCGCGTTGACCAACATCGTCCGCGTACGCACCAGAGCGGCTCGCGCCCGGATTACCGTCAGGTCCGCTTGGGCCTCGGCGCTTCGATGCTTCACTGGACACAACAACTGTGGATCGATCCGTACCAGTCGTGCAAGCGTTCTAGCGTCGATCCGATCATCCTTGCGCCTGCTCTCCCCGATCAGTCGCACGCTGCGAGCGTGCGCCACGATCGCCTCATGACCGAGCTCGCTAAGCAACCGGCTTACCCACGGGGAATGCGTTCCGGTCTCCAGTGCCATACGGCTCCGAGGCATCGCTCCGAAGACCTCTTTTATCGCCTTGGGCGTCGTGCTCACCTTCTGCTCCATCAGGACGTCACCTGCTTCATCGAGCACGCAATAAAAGCTCGACCTGTCGCCCAGATCCAGACCGACGGTCAGGTGTCGGTCCTGCTTGTTGAGTGTCTCCTGCATCATCGTAGTGGTAAGCTTCTTCATCGACGGTCTCCTTGTCTCCCGCGCTTCAAGCGCGTCGATAACTTGGGAGCTTAACACATCCCGCTGGAGACCGGCCTTCTCATCCCATCTGTTACCGTCATTCGTGGGTTATTTCTGGATGGGCGGTCACTCGCCAACTTCGAGATATTAAATCACCGCTCCTGCAGACTTTAGTCGGTTAGACTGGCTGCATGAAACGGATCGCCATACGCTGTCTTGTCGATCTTGTTTGCTGTTGCGCCATTGTCTCGGTGCAGGCGTCACATGCACAGCAGGTTGGTTCACAATCACGTCCTGTAACATGCCCAAACTCGTGCCCGCCTGAAAAGCGAGTCATCTGGGAGCCGATCTCGGGGCGTGTCGCGGATGCTGCGACAGCCAAGCCGATCGTCAACGCTCTGGTCACCTACAACGGAAGCGGAGACGTATTGAACGGCTTGGGCGGAGGGCCAATGAATCCGCCTTCGATGCACGGCGAGGTTCGCACCAATGGAGACGGTAGCTTTACTCTGCCCCAGCTTGTGCCAGGCCATTTTGAAGTACGTGTCTCCGCTCCCGGCTACCTTAGTGCGCGTCAGTTTCTGGGGGAACATCCGGCTGGCTATCACCCTCCACCGCTGCCCTCACCGCCTGCTTCCTACTGCATGGCCCGCTTTGGCAAGTCCGATTGTCCCGCGCCCTCGCTCCCGGATGGTAACTTCGCTCTCCAGCCCAGTTCGCTCAAATTGATGCAGATGGGGGACGCAGCCCAGGCCGGATTCGCGTTGCCTTCAGACAATCCGGTCCAATTGCCCAGTTTTCGCGCGGCGGCATTTTCGCCGGATGGACGGCGATTGGCGTTGCTGGGCATGCTTCCAGCCAGTTCCGGAACGCGCGGAATCTCCAGCAGTTGTGTCGGATGGATCTATGATCTGCGCGGTGACCGGCTGGAGAGAATCGAGCCACAGCTCCCCTCGAAATACTGCGATGCGCTGCCGCCCCGTATCCGCTGGGAGAATGACTCTGTTTTTCTTCAAACGAGCGAATTTATCCCTCCGGAAAACGAGATCGAGACAATGCGCTGGGAGGCTGGAACCGCTGAGGTGGTGGCATCGGAAAGACGCAATGGTCCGCCTTACTCGGTCACAAGTGACTTCACCACAAACGAGAATGAGGTGGCACTGGATTGGACAGACGACAGCGAATACGCGATCCTCGCAGTCGCCGAAGACTGCCGGCAATGTGATCAGAAAATTGTTTGGTCACGCCGGCGTGATTGGAAGGCAGAGATTGATGACCCCGTATCCGGATACCTGTTGGATCGTGCGCGGGACCGGCTTGTGACATTTGGGAAGCCGGGACACGATCCGTATACCAAAGAGCTGCAGGTCCTGGACCTGAAACTCCGCCAACAGCGGAAATTCCTGTTACCTATCTTCCGCGACCGTCCGGAATTGCTGGCGGAGCAACTGCTCGCCGACAGGAAAATGATGGTGGGTTACACCGCGGGGAGTTCCTGCGATCCCTTTGGCCCCAGCGCTCCGTATGATCCTCCGGCAGGGCACGGGCCTCCTTCCATCCATCGTTCTCTCTGCATCGTAATCCTGCCAGCCGACGAAAGTAATTTAGAGGCGGTGTCGAAACCTTCTCGATAAGTTGCGCCAAAGTTCTAACGGTGGGTGGCCCATACATGAAACTCACCCATACTTCGGGTGCCCCATTCATGCGGTCTCATCGCATGAGTGGGTCATTCGCGCAAAAGCGCGAACCCGAGGCATTCATTGCAGCCTCCACCTCCCACTCGGCACGAAGCTGCTCCTGATACCGCAACCCATCAACAGCCTTCCTCTTCCAGAGTCCAAACGATCTCTCGAACTCCGCATTGTTCTCAATATGCGTCCGCATGCGATGACCTGACATTAAGTATGTAAATATCCAATCACAAAATCACTCAAAGTCATCCGTCCCAACTCATGTATCCCACGCAAGCCCACAACATGACAAACTCGCCGCAAAGGCGTTTCATAGTGTTGAAGCCACCCGCACCACTGGAGCAAGCCATGGCAATGAACGACTACCAGATGAACCCCTACCCTGCCACCATCGAAGGCGCCCGCGAGGAAACCTCCTCCTTGCTAGCCAAGGTGCTCGGCATCACCTCGCTCGGATTCCTCATCACCGCCGTCGGCGTCGCCACCGCACCCGCTTGGGGAACCATCCCCGGACTCATCGTCGTCTTCGGCCTCGTCTTCGCCATCTCCCGCACCCGTAAAGCCAGCCCGGCCCTCGCGCTCGGACTCTTCCTCACCCTCACCTACTTCATGGGCTGGCAGATCGGCCCACTCATCCAGCACTACATCCGCAACTTCGGCCCTGACATCGTCTTCAACGCCGCCGCCACCACCGCCGCTGGCATGGCCGTCATGGGATGCATCGCCTATCTCTTCAACATCAACTACCGCCGCATCGCCGGAATCGGATTCGCCGCGCTACTCCTACTCATCGTCGCCGGCATCGCCAGCATGTTCTTCCACTTCCTCACTCCGGACACCTTCTCCTGGCTCACCCTCGGCATCTTCTCCCTGCTCACCATAGGCGACTTCGCCCGCATCCGCGCTGGCGGAGACGGCCGCTCCGCCGTCTCGCTCGCCCTCTCCATCTACCTCGACGCCATCAACATCTTCCTTGCCGTCCTCCAACTGATGGGCGGCCGGCGCAGCAGAAGCTAATCCTGGCGCAAAATTCCGGTAAAAATCCTGTCAAGCCCAAAAACCACCTAAACCCATAAAAACAAACATCTTCCAGGCGGCCGAGTAATTCCATTCAACCCGCTATACTTAAATCAGACACAAAGAAGCCTCGGCCACGCCGGGGCTTCTTCCATTAACAGAGACTCAGCTAACGGAGAATCCGCCGAAGTCCAGACCTAAGTCGCATAGATGGAAGACTTTGCACCATTAAAGTAGGGGGTGGGGAGTACCGACAATTCGACAACGCATCCTGCGAACGTGGCAGAATGGAACCCCATGAAGATCCTCCTCGCAGGCGCATCCGGCGCCATCGGACAAACTCTCATCCCCCTCCTCATCCAGCAGCAGCACGAGGTCGTCGGCACCTTCCGCAACCCCGCTCATGCAGCCCGCGTGCAGAGTCTCGGCGCCACCCCACTGGTCCTCGACGCCCTCGACGCGCGAGCCGTTACCGACCGAGTCGCCCAGATCAAACCGCAAGCCGTCATCAACCAACTCACCGCCATCCCCTCACGCATAGACCTCCGCCACTTCGACCGCGACTTCGCCCTCACCAACCAGCTCCGCACCGAAGGAACCCGTAACCTGACCACCGCCGCCGCCAACGCAGGCGTAGAGAAATTCATAGCCCAGAGCTTCGCCGGCTGGCCCTACGCTCCCAGGGGAATCACCCTCAAGACCGAAGAAGACGACCTCGACTCCACTCCTCCGCCCCAGCTAAAACCCTCCCTCGACGCCCTCGAAACACTCGAGCACACCGTCCTGCGCGAGTCCCGATTCACCGGCATCGTCCTCCGCTACGGCCCCCTCTACGGCCCACACACCTCCGTCGCCGTCGGCGGCAACGGACTCCCCGACGGATCCATGATCGAAGACATTCGCCACCACAAGATCCCATTAATCGGTCAGGGCACCGGAGTCTGGTCCTTCCTCCACATCCACGATGCCGCTACCGCCACCGTCGCCGCGCTCAACCAGGCCCTGCGCGGAATCTACAACATCGTCGACGACGACCCCGCCCTCGTCTCCGAATGGCTACCCTATCTCGCCGAGTGCGTCGGCGCAAAGCCCCCCATGCACGTCCCCAACGCCATCGCCCGCATGATGGTCGGCGAACACGTCGTCGCCCTCATGAACGACATTCGCGGAGTCTCCAACGAAAAAGCCAAACGCGAACTAGCATGGACCCCAAAATGGGCCAGTTGGAGACAAGGCTTCCGCGAAGCCCTTGGTTAATATGTAATCAAAATCCATCGGAGTGGAAAGCGAGCATCACCGCTGCGACACCCGCTGCCCGCCTCTCGCCCGGCAAGCCAGCGGAACGTTTGTCATCTGCTTCACAAACACCCGATAGCTCACTGTCCCCGGCCGTAGAGTTGACCAGTACCCAGTCGGCGATAGCAGCGCTTTTCTTTGCTCAATGATCTGGTTATCCAGAATCTTCACCCCACACTCCAGGTTGTTCTTCGGCTGCAGAATCGTCTTCCCAGGATCATCCGCCTTCAATGTTTTATCGGCATCCCAGTCGAAGTCGCATCCATACCGCTTCTGGTCCTCATATGTCAGTTGCAGCAATCCCTCACTCCGCACGAGCCGCCTCGTTACATCGTCCTTCACCGCCACTTCAGGTTCCGTGTGTCGAACGCGGGTTTCCGGCTTCAACCCAGCCTCTGCTCCCGCCAGCGCCTGAAAAAAGTAAGCCCAGAACGCCCGCTTATCATCCTCCGCCATCTCATAAAACCTCGGACAGAATCGCCGCACATCCCGCGGAACCTGACGCGACAGCATCTCTGGCGGCAGAGCCAGCTCCACGAGCTTGTCCCACTCCGGATCCCAGGTCCTCCCACCTAACTCCACTCGCTTCGCATCGATCGGCGTCGCAGGAGCAGGCTTCATCGCCGGGACTGGAGCAGCTGCCGGAGTAGCCTCCGCCTCGTGATGTTTCCCGCACCCCACCGCAAACACCAGTACGGCCGCCACAACAACTAACCCTCCTGCGACCGTTAGTCCTTGGTTCATGTGCGGACCTTTTTATCGTTCGCTGTCAGCAGAGTCAATCTAATCGCTCCATCCTGAGTTTTGGGGCTTATCCGTAGAGGTGGCAGACTTTGAACAAACCGGAACAAGCAGTCATCGGCGAGAACAAAATTCTTGTACACTGTGGCCCATGGTAGACATCGACCTCATCGTTCAGATGCTCCGAGATCACGGGCACACCGTTGAAGATGTGCACGTCGTACCACCAAACGCTGGCGAATACGCCATGACGGTAGACGGAAACGCCGTCAATCTAGAGGGCGCACGACACATACTCGAGTTGGACGAAGCGAAGTGAAGACGAACTAAATCCTCTCCATCAGACTCGTATAAAGACTGCTGTCGTCGGCAACCATGCCTGAGCTGTACCACCGCCACAGTCACACACGCTCCAAAGTCCCCCGATCCATCTCCCCGCCAAAGTATTTCTCCAACGCCTCCCGAAACACCCCGTTCCCTTCAGAGCCCTCCGCAGCCTTGGCAAACAGAGTCATGCTCGAGTGGAACTTCAAATCGTCCGGATACCCAAAGATCCCCTCTACAGTCCTCCCCTGCACACCGCACACAATCCCCGTGCACTCCCGCAGTCTCGCCCCCAGCACCAGATGGTCTAGATAAGCCTGCGCCTCCTCCAGCCCTGAGATCGCATACCGCACCGCCATCGGACTACTCCCCAGTCCCCGAATCTGAGGAAATACGAACCACATCCAATGGCTCCGCTTCCTCCCTGCCCGCAACTCCGCGCAGACCTGCTCGTACACCCCCGCCTGCGCCTCCACAAACCGCTCCAGCTCAAACTGGTCAGTCATCCCACGCCTCCCAACCATCAGATGCCGCTTTCCTGAAAAACCTGTCAAGCCCCAGATAGCCAAAACCCGCGCCAATCCACGGCAATCAAGTGCCGATCAATTCAACACGACCTGTTAAACTAGTAGTAGAGAGAAGAAAAAGCCCCGGCACCCACCGGGGCTTCTTTCGATAACTAACCCCACTCAGGAAGGAAGCAGCATGGCAACCATCGCAGGCTAAAATCGACAGGCTACTCTACCTAAGTCCGAATCTAAGTCTCATCAATCGATGACTTTGCGACTATGCAAGGGGAGCGGGGTTCCCATTATCCCAGGAGTCGGTCTTCAGCGCGCCAGCCGCCGCCGAACGGCACCTGCCGCACCAAGGACACCCGTGCCGAGAAGCAGCAGGCTCGATGGCTCCGGCACTGTCGAGGGCGAACTCGTCGTGACATAGTTCACCGTAAAACTGCCGAGGTTATCGTCGTAGCAACCAGGGCTGCCGTTATAGCCGCACGCATCGCTGATTCCGAGATAAAGTTCAGTAGCGCCAGTCGGGACAACGAACGTCTGTACCGAACCGCTGCCGTTCCCGGTCAGTCCGTCGCCGATAAAAAACACCTGGTCGAGCAACGGTGACAACGAAGTAAAGGAGGTGCCGATGCCACTGCTCGTAAAGTTCAACGCCGCTGGAGCGCTTCCGGAAGGACCGCCTGCGCCAAGGAACACTCCGACCAGATACCCGGCACCCGGACCGGTTATCCCGGAGATGCTGCCGCTACCGGTCTCGGACGATTGAGTAACGGCGGCCCCGACCCCATCCGCATTGTTCGTGTTGTTGCCGGTGCCGATGTTCAGGATGATCGTCCCACTGACCGAGAAGGTAAAAGAAGTGACGTCGGACAGGACCGCGATACCGTTCGGCACGGAACCGCCTGCACCGATTGCGACCAAAGATTGGGTGCCGGCCGCATAAATGACGGCCGTGGAATTGATGGAGTCTGCCCGGGCAATAGCAGCCGAAGATACGGATAGGATCCCTAAGACGCACAGTCTCGAAAGAGTTCTCATGTTCCTCCCTGGCCCCAGCGTGGCGGCAATCGCTGAAAGTCGCCGCAAGTCAATAGCCAAACTTGAATAGCAAAAATCCCTAGAAACAGCGATTTACGCAAAACGTACTTGCAAGAACTTGCAAGCAATATCGGGAAATCAATTCCATGAACATCAGAATCGCAGAGAGAGGTAAGCCCGCGGCCGAAGGAGAAGGAGGCTCGACCTTCCGATCATTCGAAAACCCGAAGACCAATAAAAATGCCGAACGAGTCTCCTCCACAAGCAGAACGTCTAACCTCACTATATGAAGGTCGTAGAGTCCGGTTCGCGCACTCGTCTCCTTGCATCTCTCCTTTTGGTTGGCGTTGTAGTCTTCGCGGCCATCCAACTAATCCATCCAAAGCTCACCAATCCACCCGTAACCGCCGAGATCAACGCTCCTCCCGAGGTCAAGCGGATACTCAAAACCTCCTGCTACAACTGCCACTCCAACGAGACGCACCTCTCATGGTTCGACCGCGTAGCCCCCGCCTACTGGATAGCCGCCGCGGACGTAAAACAAGCCCGCACCCACCTCAATTTCTCTGACATCGCCCAGTTGCCCGCCGCACAGCAAAGCGCCATCCTCTACGAAGCGATCAACCAGATCCAACTCGGCGGAATGCCGCTCAAGAGCTACACCCTCCTCCATCCCGAAGCAAACGTCTCACCCGAAGACCTCGCCACCCTGAAGAATTACCTCCATCCCACCGACACAAACACCACCAACCCAGCAGCCGAGACAGCAGCCAAGACAGCTGCAGACGACCAATACGACCAGTGGATCCACGCTGGCACTCCGATACACAACGTCCAACCAGCCCTGAACGGAATCGCCTACATCCCCGGCTATCAGGATTGGAAGATCATCAGCACAACAGACCGCTTCGACAACCACACCATGCGCGTCATCTTCGGCAACGACGTTGCAATCAAAGCCATCGCCGACCACAACATCCATCCATGGCCCGACGGAACCATCTTCGCCAAAGGCGCCTGGGCCCAGCAGGTCGACGAAAACGGCGACACCAAAACCGGCCAATTCATCCAGGTCGAGTTCATGATCAAGGACCACCAGAAGTACGCCTCCACCGAGGGCTGGGGATTCGCGAGATGGCGAGGCACCGATCTGAAACCCTACGGCAAGGACGCAGCCTTCACCTCCGAGTGCACAGGCTGCCACAAACCCCTACGCGAAAACGACTACGTCTACACCTTCCCTCTTACAGGACAACAGTGAGACCTATGAAAGCCACCCTCCTCTTCGCCGGACTTGCAATCCTTCCCCTCGCAGGCTGCACGAGCAAGCCTGTTACCCCGTCCATCAACCAACAGGCGTCTCTCAACGGGACCCTTCCCAATCCGCTTCAATGGAAGATGATCACCTCATCGCTCAACCGCCGCGACTCCACCATGTCCACTTTGTACGGCAACGACATCGCCGTGAAGTACGCCCGATCCAACGCCGACCACAACTATCCCACCGGAGCAGTCCTCTCCCTCGTAACCTGGGCCCAGCGCGACGACCCACATTGGTTCGGTGCAAAGATCCCCGGAACCGTAAAATCCGTCGAGTTCCTCACCGTCGCCGCCCCCCCAAACCTGCCGGCATACACGTACGAGAACTACCAGGGCTCTCCTCTAAAGAAGATTGACATGTCAGACACCAGCGCCGTCAACGCACGCGTCGATCATCTTCTCTCGCAGCGAGCCGCCGTCATGCCGTAGCGGGCCTGTTTGCGCGCAGAATAAGGAACACGCTCACCAGAACAATTGCCGCACCCACCAGCGTTCGTCCGGTCAATTGCTCCTTAGCGATAAAGTATCCCAGTGCAACGGCCACCACCGGATTCACATACGCATGGCTTGAGATCTTCGACGCCGGCATCCTTCCCAGTAGCCAGACAAACGCGGTAAACGCCAGCAGCGATCCGCACGTAATCAGATAGCCCAGCGCCAACGCAGCGCGCAGCGAGACATGGGGAAACGGATGCAGCTCGCCGAACATCCCAGACAGCACCAGCAACCCGGCGCCCCCCAGCATCATCGCCCCTCCCGAGGTCAGCGGCCGCGACGCCGGCATCTTCATCTGCCGCTGCAGCACCGAACCTAGCGCCCATCCCACCGACCCCAACAAGACAGCGATGCACGGCACCAGCGCAACACTGCCACCGCTGCTCGGAAGAACCAGCACACCAACGCCGAAGAAGCCCAGCAACGTCGCACCCATTACGCCCCAGCGAAACGGCTGCATATGGAAGACAAGCATCTCCAGAGCAATCGTAATCAGCGGAATCGTGGCCGCAAGAATCGATGTCAGACCCGACGTCAGATATTTTTCTGCCCAGAACAGCGGTCCATACTCCGCAACGAACATCACCAGCCCGATGACGGCAAGATTCTTCCACTCGAGCCGCGTCGGCCCAGCCGTGCCTCGCAGCCGCGTGAAGAAGTACAGCAGAACTCCTGCAGTGAAGAAGCGCACACCCGCAGCAAACAGCGGTGGAACCTCAAGCACCGCGATTCGTATCGCCAGAAAGGTCGTTCCCCAGAGCACATAGATCGCAAGGAATGCCATGACGACCCGAAGGTCGAACGATCTCGTACTCGAAGAAGGAGTGCCCGCACTAACCGCTGTATTCGCCATAGATGGTTATCACTTTACATTTAGTAAGCTAACCTGTAAATCTATGTTAGAAGGTTATCCGCAAAAAAGTGACGAAACCCTTTCAACTCGTCGCCGGCCATCCCGTCCTCGATCTCGTCAACACGCTCGACTGGCGCTTCCGCGAGACCGGCCCCGAAGAACTCCTCGAAGGCTACGACGACCTGCTGCGCTTCTCAGCACAATCCATGCTGCTCACCGCCCGCCAGGCCCAGCGTCTGCGCGAGGTGCCTCCTTCAATCGCTGGCAAAGTCCTGCGATCGACAAAAGACCTTCGCGAAGCCACCTCGCAAATCCTCTACGCCATCATGGATGCCCGAACCCCGTCCGTAGGCGCGATAAAAAAACTCGATCAACACATCCGGAACGCACAGGCAAATCGCACCCTCAGATGGAGCCAATCCCGTCTCGAACTAAGCTGGCCCGGTACGCAAGCCGACGCCCAACTTCCCCTCTGGCTCCTCGCACAATCTGCATTCGACCTTCTCGCCGGAGAGACCATGCAGCGTCTGCGCTCCTGCGACAACCCGGAGTGCCGCTGGCTCTTTCTCGACACCAGCAAAAATCACACTCGCCGCTGGTGCGACATGAAGCTCTGCGGGAACCGCATGAAAGCCCGTCGCTTCAAAGCCCAACACAGCGCATAGCAGTCGCAACGAAACCTGTGTCGCAGCCCGGCAACCTCAATCGTCGCCAATGAACTATCCTATAGAGGATAGCTTCGCGAAAAGAGCCTGGCCTCCGCCAGGCCCACGACGTCTTCGTCTGAAAAGGAACTACTCACTTGCCATTGAACTGCGGAATCGTTGGCCTCCCCAACGTCGGAAAATCCACGATCTTCAACGCCCTCACCTCGGCCAAAGCCCAGGCGGCGAACTACCCCTTCTGCACCATCGACCCTAACACCGGCACGGTCACGGTCCCCGACGTCCGTCTCGACAAGATCACCGAGTTCGTCAAGCCCAATCGCACCGTCCCCACTACGATGGAGTTCATCGACATCGCCGGCCTCGTCGAAGGCGCATCCAAAGGTGAAGGTCTCGGCAACCAGTTCCTCGGCCACATCCGCTCCACCGACGCCATCTGCCACGTCGTCCGCTGCTTCGACGACCCCGAAGTCGTCCACGTAGCTGGTGGTGTCAACCCGCTCCACGACATCGACATCATCAACACCGAACTCCTCCTCGCCGATCTCGACACCGTCGACAAGCGCAGCCAGCGCCTCGAAAAGCTAGTCCGCAACACACAGGATGCGAAGATCAAGGCCGAAGCCTCCGCCGTAGCCAAGCTCAAGGAGACCCTCGAAGCCGGCAAGCCCGCCCGCACCGCCGACCTCACCGACGACGAGCGCCTCGCCGCCCGCGATCTCTTCCTCATCACCGCTAAGCCCCAGCTCTACGTCGCCAACGTCGACGAGTCTGGCCTCATCACCGGCAACGACTACACCGCCGCCGTCGAAAAGCGCGCCGCCGAAGAGAATTCGCAAGTAGTCCGCATCTGCGGAGCACTCGAGTCCGAGATCGCCCAACTCGAACCCGCCGAGCGCGATGAGTTCCTCAAGGACATGGGCCTCGAAGAGCCCGGCCTCAACCGTCTCATCCACTCCGCCTACCGCCTTCTCGACCTCATCACTTACTTCACCGCTGGGGTGCAGGAAGTCCGCGCTTGGACCATCAAGCGCGGAACCAAAGCCCCCGGAGCCGCCGGTGTCATCCATTCTGACTTTGAGCGCGGCTTCATCAAAGCCGACTGCTACTCCTACGACGACCTTTTGAAGTACGGCAGCGAACAAGCCGTCAAAGAAAAAGGCCTCCTGCGCTCCGAAGGTAAAGAATACGTCGTCAAAGACGGCGACATCCTCTTCTTCAAATTCAACGTCTAGTCTTCAAATCGCGATCACTCACGAATCAGATGCCCCATCTCGCAGCGGTTTCACTGTCGCTAAGATGGGGTATTCGTACGAGCGCGTGAACGCCCCATAGTGCAGGAACTTCACTCCTTACTCTTCAACAAGCTCTCATTCTCTTGGATGAAAGCCTCAATCTCCGGCGCCATCCCAAGAATCCTTCGCCACTGCTCCTTATAAAGTGTCACCGGAAACCGGCCCACGCCATACAGTGAGAGTCCACCCTTCTCACTGACCTTGAGGCTCAGTCCACGCACGCCTTTGTTCTTCAACTTATCGTTTTCCGCGCGCAACCGTTCAATCTCTGCCTTCAGATCTTCATCCGACATAACTATTTCTCCTTGGATTCAAGAGTACGACAAGAATACTCAGCGCGGACCCCCGTGGATTGCAGCTTGCATCTCGGAAGCGCAACTGCGGAGAGGCATGCCAGATCCACGGAATTTAGAAGTTGAAGTCGCCATCAATGCGAAAGAGTCGTCCGATGGAGTTGTAGAAGGCGCCGTAGTTCGGAGAGGCGTAGTGTTCTTGGACGTCGCGCGGGTTGAAGTGGTTGAGCACGTTGTAGACAGTAAGGCCGGCGCGGAACTGGATGCGGTGACCACGAAACGTGAAGTCCACTGGATACTGCAATTTTGTGTCGAGCGCCAGAAAAATTGGGAAGCGCCCGGCCTGATTTTCGGGGCCGACGAAGTTCCAGTTCTGATCCAGCCGCGAGAAGGGAAAGCCAGTGTGCACGTCGAGGATGGGCACAAAGTCGAGCTTGTGGGGCAAGCCGATCACATTCCAGAACAGGCCGCGGTTAGGCGCATCGGACGAGAGCGGACCATACTGGTTGGGGCGGATCAGGGGGTAGGGGAAGTTTCCGAAGAACTGGTTGTAGTCGTTGAGCTCACCGCGAGCGCGCGAGTGAACGTAGCTGGCGAAAACAGTAGATCGCTCATTGACTCGCCAGCGGAGCATCGTAAGAAATTCGCGATAGCTTTGCCGCCCGGAGTTAATCAGAAGTAGCTGGGCGCTCTCATCCGGGTGCTGAACGGGATCCAAATAAAACTCGCGAAACGCCTGGCGATCTTCGTAGCCGAAGCGTAAGACCAGGTTGCGACGCAGCTCGCGGTCGAACTGGAGTGTCCAGCCAAGACTGTAGGGGATGCGCAGCGAGTCGGGAGTGACATGGGTGAAGGTCGCCGGGGTACCGAGGACAGTCATGCCATCCGCGGCATAGCTGGTAATGGTCTGGGCCGGGAACCTGGGGAAGATGGCGACGTTGATCGGGATCTTGTCGAAGAAGACGCCGAAGCCGCCGCGAATGGCGGTGCGATTATCGCGTGTGGGAGCAAAGACAAAACCTATGCGGGGCGCGATATTCAAGGCATCAGCGGAGAAGCTGTCGTGGTCGAGACGCACACCGAGATCAAACGTCAACCTGGGATGGATCTGCCAGTTGTCCTGCACGAAGAGAGCGACGTTGCTCTTTGCGGCTTGCGATGGCAGCGCCGGACCATAGCTGATGCTGCTGCTCAAGGAGCCGTCCTGACGCAGGACTTGTATGGGAAAGTTCGTCACCTGCCCTTCGTAAGAAGAGTACGCGTAGGAGTAGCCGAAGGTCAGCAGATGCCTGCCTGCATGTTCGATTGGCCGGAGGTGGAGCGTCTGCGACCACTGGTAGAGCTGCGTGTTACGTTGCTGCTCTTCGAAATAGCTTCCGGAGTTCTGTTCGGGCGCAAGATTCATTTGGCCTGTCCACGTGGCAGGGTAAACATGGGAGTCGAGTTGCTTGGCCGCGAACAGAGTCTGGACATAACCGCCGTCAGCCAGAAGCCAGCGATGCGTGGCGGAGACGAAGTAGTCGCGCAGGCGATCGTTGGCAGTGACCGGCTGCGGATTGAAGGTGTTGATGTTCGCGTAGTAGGTGTTCTGGGGATCGAGCGCGAAGACGGCAGTGAGGCGATGGCTGGGCGACGGGTCCCAATCGAGTTGCGTGTAGGTGTTGATCCTTTCCACGATGCGAACATTGTCGGGGTTAGGCAGGGACGGCACGGTGACGGTGTCATAGCCGTAGATCATCGCCTGAAAGATATAGAGCTTGCCGGTTTCAAGTGGGCCTGCAAAGGTCAGATGCGGGGACGCGCTCTCGACCCCGTGAGTACGGTCATTGATCCAGCGGAATCGCGGCACGGGATCTTCGAAGAGGTACTTCCACTCGTCGGTCCCGCCGCGGGTGTTGACGTCGACTACACCGCTGGCGAACTGCCCGTACTCCGACGAGAAGGGGTTGGAGAGAACTTGGACAGACTGGACCGCTACAGATGGGAGACTGAGTGCGGCCTGTCCGGTAAAGGGATCGGATACGCTGGCCGAGTTGACCAGCGTGTTGGCCTGATTAGTGCGCCCACCCTTGATGCGAATGAGACCATCAAATCCACGCACAACACCGGGCAGCAATGGCAGCGCGTCCTGAAAATCCTGATTCAGGACGGCAACAGATTTGAGAATGTTGGCATTAAGTGCCGGCGTTCCACCCGAGCTCGATGTGAGATCGACACCGGAATCCTCAGCACTGACCGTAATAGTTTCTGTCCGGCCCTTTGGGATGAGTTGAAAGTCGAGCTTCGCAGGGTTCTCGGTCTCTACGGTCAAGCTTTTCGTAGCCGATTCAAATCCAGCCAGCGTGACGGTGATCTCATAGTGGCCATACAGCACGCCGGTGAAGGCATACGTCCCGAGATCGTTGGAGATTGTGGCGGCTTCGCTGCCTGTGTCGACGTCCTTCAAAGTGACACGTGCGTTGGGCCATACCGTCTGGACCTTGTCCGAGCCGAGCGTAAAGATGATGCCGCTTACGGTTGAGGTCTTGGCCTCGAGAACAGGAACAAATACAAAGGCGATCAAAACTGCCGCGAAGAACCGAATCGCATGCGATGTCAGCTTGAAGATTTCGGGGCGGCTTCGCAGGTACATTGCAGTACCCTCTGCAGCAAGGCAGGGCTATCGACGTAAAGGCCAGTAAGAACCCTCGCGGCTGCTGCATGCGCGAGCGCCACACCTTCTGGCACAGACGAACATTCGCACGGCGTCCGAATCGAAATCCCGAAGCGCACGTCCTATTTCCTCGGCCGCAGCTGACGAAGAACTGGCCGCCGGTGCGGCTATTGTCCCACCGTGCGGCAGTCGCTCACAAGGGTTGGAAGTGCGGGGTTAGCAACGATTCAAAGATGATCTCTTCTGTAATAAATAATTTACTGCTACCGCGCGGCAAATGGCTTGCCACGCACGGACGTATAAACAGTATCGAAGACACTCAGACTCTTGATATTCGCCACCCGGTCCGTGGTGATCGGATCGCTGATGTAAAGGACTCTATTATCCGTGTTGGTGAACGCCGGCCATGCGGGAAGGCTCGGCCCGTTCGGATTGCCTGACCTCGCAAAGTTGACCCAGTAGGTGGACATCTCTTCAGCCACTCTGCGGTCTGCCTTGGTCCAGCGCCAAGGCTCCTGATCCAGATGGTCGAAGACATACCAGAGTTCAGCGTAGTGGCTCGCTCCCCACCCCGCATAGACGGAATCGCTGGGGAATGGCGGCTGCTGCCGAAATGAGTAGTAATAGACGGGATTCTTCCCGGTTGCGGCTTGCAATCTCGCCCAGGCCCACATGTCCCAACCGAAGCGCAGGTCGCGCTCGAGGTCGAGTTGTGCCTGCCGCGCCTCTTCGTCGGTAGTGTGGGGATACGCTGCGGCAAGCTGAGGCGGCAGAGCGCCGACGCTTTTCTCCAGGTCATGGTTGAACGTAGCGGCCGTCACGTGGGAGACGTCTGTCAACGCACGCGCCTCGTCTGCGTTCGAACCAAGAAGCAGCGGGACATCATTCTGCTGGCCCGAAGTGAACGCGTCGTAGGGCGAAGCCGGAAGCACATAGGGTTCAATCACAGGGTGAACAATGCCGTCACCTTTTCCTGTGAGCTTAGCCGCTGGCAGACGCCGTAGTTGCTCGATTGAGGTCGCGCCAAGCGAGGCGGCGTACTTCTCACCATCGTGTTCTGCGTTGGCCAACAGATATCTTGGCGCGAGTTGGAGCGGTTCGAACAGGCCGCCACTCTCAGCGATGGCGCGCTGAAACAGACCTTTCGCCAACGGGGAGGCCATCAGAATACTGACCGATATCGCTCCTGAGGATTGACCGGCGATGGTTACGTTTTTCGGATCGCCACCAAACGCTGCAATATTCCTCTGTATCCATCCGAGTGCAGCGATCTGATCCATCAATGCATAGTTCCCAGACGAGTGGTGCGGAGATTCTCGCGACAGCTCAGGATGGGCAAGAAAACCGAGTGGGCCAACACGATACGCGATGGTCGCCACGATCACGCCTTTGTGCGCGAGCTTGTCGCCCCAATACAAAGGCATCGAGGCCGAACCGCTAATGTACCCTCCTCCATATATCCAGACGATCACCGGCAGACGTTCGTGCGCGCTCTTCGCCGGTGTCCAGATGTTGAGGTATAGGCAATCCTCACTCACCTTGGGCGGCGTCTCGCCCGGCATGGACACACTATCCTGCATACACGCGGGCGCAAACGCATCTGCTTTACGAATGTCATTCCAGGGTGTCACAGGTACCGGAGGACGCCACCGCAAGTCATCCACCGGCGGAGCCGCGAACGGAACGCCTTTGTAGACACGCAGTCCGTCTTCACGCACTCCGGATATTGCGCCGGACTCCGTCGGAGTCACCGGAGATTTAGGCGCTTGTGCAAGCACGATAACTGCCGCTGCTGGAACGGTGACAAGAAGCAGAGCTTTTGCTAGAAACTTCGAGCAGAACATCGCCTGTTGACTTCCTGGTCGTAAAACTAGCTCTGACAATATTCCTGTCGAGTCTACTTTCGCTAGCTGACCGGGAAGCGAAGAGGGTGAGACAAAACAGTAGTGAATCGAGGGAGGACGATCCGCTGCGCTGTTCCTGCTCAGAGATACGGTTCGCAGTCCGGGTTTGTTCCTTCAGCAAGCCAACCCGACCGAGCGACATACGTCTTGCCTGAAATCCGCCCTGCCGATACTCTCAATCTGGCATGCTCATCCTGGCCTCAGCCTCGCCGCGCCGACGCGAACTCCTCACTCAGGCCGGCCTCACTTTTACCGTCGACTCTGCCGACATTAATGAAGATCGCCTTCCCCACGAGATCGCTGCTGCCTATGTCCAGCGCCTCGCCGAAGAGAAGGCCCACACCATCTGGAATCTCCGCCGCTCACTCGATAGGCCCGATGACCCACTCATCGTCCTCGGCGCTGACACCTGCGTCGTCTGCGACGGTCACGTCCTGGGCAAGCCCACCAGCCCCAGCGACGCCCACCGCATGCTGCAACGTCTCTGTGGTCGCACCCACGCCGTTCTCACCGGCATCGCCATTGCCACCCGCGCCAAAATCGTCAGCGACGTCGAAGTCACACAAGTTACCTTCAACGTCCTCACAGACTCCGAGATCGCCGACTACATCGCCACCGGCGACCCCCTCGACAAAGCCGGAGCCTATGCCATCCAGGGCTACGCCGCCCGGTGGATCCCCCGCATCGAAGGCTGCTACTTCAACGTAGTCGGCCTCCCCATAGCCCGCACCATCTCCCTCCTCGAAGAAGCCCGATCCAAACTGTCTCGCCTCTAGGGAACCCTCTGATCGGCCCGTTATATTTGAAGGGGCGTGGCTTCGCCGCCTCCATCGCCGCCAGAGTCGCTGGTCGATCCCTGATCGCCCCGCCGTTTTGAAGGGGCGTGGCTTCAGCCACACCATAACTGCGCCCGCTGTTTTGAAAGGCGTGCCTTCCGCACACCATAACTGTGCCCCGCTGTTTTGAAGGGGCGTGGCTTCAGCCACGCCATAACTGCAAAAAATCAAGAAAAATCAATGGGGCTTTAGCCCCTGAGGGAATGTTGTTATAAGCCACCAGACTTTGCTCGACCTTCCCTATCTCGCGAGCCGCTGACTAGCTACTCCACACTCGCAATCATCGCCGCCAGCAGAGCCGTCCGCGGCACCAGATGCTCAATCACAACCGACTCATGGGCTGCATGAGCCCCCTCTCCAACCGCCCCCATCCCATCCAGTGTGGGCACCCCTAGTGCAGCCGTGAAGTTCCCATCCGACCCACCCCCAGTAGCCGCTTCCTCCAACTCAAACCCCAGCTCCGCCGCCAGCCTCCGAGCCTGCTTGAACAGCGCAATCGTCCCCGCCTTCCGCTCCATCGGCGGTCGATTCATCCCGCCCGTAACGGTCAGTTTGCAATGCGGGTCCGAAACCTTCAAACCACGAAACAGCTTCTCCACATAAGCCGCATCGCGAGCCTTCGATATTCGCACATCCACCTCGGCGTGGGCCTCGGAAGCGACGACATTTGACCGCGTTCCACCAGCAATAACACCACAGTTGACCGTCAGCTGCCGTGCGAAATTGACAAAGCCGGAGATGGTCTGGATCTGCTTCGCCAGCTCCAGAACCGCCGAATGTCCCTTCTCAAAATCCACCCCCGCATGAGCCCCAGCACCCGTAACCTGCACATTATAATGGCCTACACCCTTCCGAGCCGTCTTATAAGCAAGCCCTTGCGCGGGCTCCAGAACAAAAACCGCCCCCGATTCCCGCGCCAACCGCTCCGTAATCGCCCTTGAAACCGGACTCCCCACCTCCTCCTCACTATTTAAAAGCAAGGTGACCGGTCGAGCTAACTTCAACTCTTTCAATACACTTACGGCCGCCAGAGCCATCACAACTCCAGCCTTCATATCCAGAACACCAGGTCCCCAATATCTGCCTTTTTCCTCCCGCCAAGGCATCTCTTTCAGCGTCCCAATCGGCCACACCGTATCCAGATGTCCAAGTAAAAGAATGGGTTTACGGTCGGAACGGCTGGGCCCGAAGCGCAGTTCGACGACGTCTCCAAACTCCTTTTGTTTGTTCCGCCTGACGCGACCACCTAGTCCACGGGCAAGTCGCTCCACAATTGCCGTCGCGGCGTTAACTGAAGCCCTGTCTTCACTTGGCGACTCCTGTAACACAAGCTGATGGAGATTGCTTCTTATCCATTCACGCCGGGTTTCTGTAGCAGAAAAAACGGTCTTGATATTCATAGATGCATGTTATAGGCATAAAAAGGCTTAGTGCTAGGTTCTCCAAAGCGCAAAAGTGGACGATCTTGCCGACAAAATGTGGCGAATTTACCACATCGACAGTCGCTTACCGGACTGTAACCTTAACAATGGCACACTTGGGAGACACTGATTCGTGGGTCTGGAAGCTCATTTTGAGCGGACAATTCGGTCGGAGATAGAGTTTAGCGGCGTCGGCCTACACAGTGGGGCTCCGGTTTCGATGCGATTGGTGCCAGCCCCAGCCGGATCCGGTATCGTATTCAGGCGCATAGACTTAGATAATTTTGAGATTCCTGCGATTGGGCGCAATGTCGCAAAAGTCAGCTATGCGACCAGCCTGATGCGGGGGAGTGTGCTGATCTCGACGACGGAACATTTGTTGTCGGCGTTGATTGGCTATGGTGTGGATAACGTCATTGTTGAGGTCGACAATCTTGAGGTTCCGATTCTTGATGGAAGTGCCTTTCCATATGTGCAAGCGTTTCATTCCGTTGGGCTTAAGCAGCAGCGAAGGCGGCGGGAGTACATCAAGATCCTGAAAGAAGTTGAGGTTCGGGACGGGTCGAAGTTTATTGGGGTGTATCCGGGGTCGGGGTATGGGATACGGTACACCATTGATTTTCCGCAACCTATTGGATATGAGATGTTTACGGGGGACCTAGAGGTCGGGGATTATGTTGAGCAGATTGCTCCGGCGCGGACTTTTGGGTTCAAGGAAGACGAGGCCATGTTGCGGGATATGGGCTTGATTCGTGGGGTTTCGGATGAGAGCGCCATTATTCTTTCGCGGCGAGGGGTTGAAAATGGGCCTCTTCGTTTTCCAGATGAGTTTGTGCGGCACAAAGTGCTTGATTTGATTGGGGATCTGGCGCTGGCGGGAAGACGGATCCAGGGGCGGGTGGTGGCTGAGAGGGCGGGGCATGCGATGCATACGGCTCTTGTGCAGCGGCTTTTGCGTGACCGGTCCGCCTGGGAGCTGGCGCATGGGTACGACGAAGTGCTTGAACTGGAACGGGTTAATGGACATTTGCAGCCCGTGCATGCCTGATTTCTTCTCCATGTTATTTGCAGATTTTTTGACCGCTGTTTTCGGGCGGTTTTTCGCTGTTTTTGGGCGAAATCGGTGGTTAGCAAGCGGTGAAAAGACTGGTAAGTGCGGTGAGTGGGTGGTAATTAGCGTGTCAGATTTCGGTGCACTACGGATGGTGCAAGGGTGAAAAGTCTGGCGGCGATCGCGCTTGGGTCGAATCTGGAGTCAAAAGAGATCGGTAACCGTGAGGCGAACCTGCGGGAGGCTATCGAGCGGTTGCGGGGGCTGGGTGAGGTTCGGGCGGTGTCGTCGTTTTATGACACGGAGCCGGTGGGGTATGTGGATCAGCCTCGGTTTTTGAATGGGGCTTTGCTGTTGGAGACAGAGCTGCAGCCGCTGGAGCTGATGCGTGGGCTGCTGGAGATCGAACGCGGGATGGGGCGCGAGCGTGAGGGTGCCGTGGCGAAGGGGCCGCGGGTGATCGATCTGGATTTGCTGCTGTATGGGCAGAAGGTGATGAATACGGCGGAACTGACGCTGCCGCATCCGGAGATGCAGGGGCGGCGGTTTGTGCTGGAGCCTCTGATGGAGATTGCGCCGGAGATGGTGCATCCGGTGCTGGGGGTGACGGTGGGGGAGATGCTGGCTGGGTTGTGTAGAGACGTTTAAGGGAGTTCGAGCGCGAGATAGTGGATCTGGCCTGCATGGTCTCCTGCGATGATGGTGCGGTCGTCCGCAAACGCGCAGCAATTCGCTATTGCGTCACAGGTAAAGCTGGCGAGGCCCGCGCCAGTTTCGATATCCCAAACTTTGAGGGTGTTGTCGACAGAGGCGGAGACGGCATGGCGTCCGTCCGGACTCATGGCTACGCTCATAACCGCACCCGAATGACCGGAGAGAGTGCGCAGCGCGTGGTCTGTCTGGATATCCCAAACTTTGAGAGTGTTGTCGGCAGAAGCGGAGATGGCATGGCGCCCATTCGGACTCAAAGCTACGCTCATGACTGCGCCTGAATGACCGGAGAGAGTGCGCGGCACGCCGCCTTTCTTGAGATCCCACACCTTGAGGGTGTTGTCAGCGGAGGCGGAGACAACCCAGCGCCCGTCCCGGCTCAAAACCACGCAACGAACCCAATTTAAGTGGCCCCAGAAAGTCTGCAAATCGCGGCTTGTCTTGAGATCCCACATCTTGATCGTTCTGTCGGCGGAGGCAGAGAAGGCATAACGTCCGTCTGGAGTCAACGCAATGCTATGGATCTGACCGGAGTGACCTCTGAGTGAAAACAATAAATGGCCTCCCTTGAGATCCCACGCCTTAATCGTGTTGGAGTACTCGTTGTCGGAGGCAAAGACGGTACGCCCGTCCGGGCTCAGCGCCATGCCGATGACGGTATCGAAGTGACCTGCCAAGGAGCGCAATTCGCGGCCTGTCTTGATATCCCAAACTTTCATGGTTTTGTCGGCAGAGGCGGAAATAGCGTGAAGGCCGTCGGGACATACAGCTATACCGATGACCGGGCCGGAGTGATGAGCGACTGTGCGCCGCTCTGGACCAGCTTCGATATCCCAGACTTTGAGCGTATTGTCATCGGAGGCAGAGAGAGCGCGGCGACCGTCAGCGCTCAACGCTACGCTACGAACCCAATCGGAGTGACCGGTGAAGATGCCGAGTCTCTGCCCAGTCTCGGTGTGCCACAATCTGAGTGTGTTGTCGGCGGAGGCGGAGACAGCACGGCGTCCGTCCGGACTCAGCGCCACACCATGAACGGTTCCGGAAGAAGCTGGCAGAGTACGCAGTTCGCGGCCGGTGTCGGTATCCCACACTTTAACTGTGGTGTCGAAGGTGGAGACAGCACGGCGTCCATCGGTGCTCAGTGCCAAGCCACGAATCCAACCGGAGTGAGCGTCGAGGGTCCCGAGTCTTTGGCCACTTTCGACATCCCACACCATGAATGTCCCGTCTGTGGAGACGGAGACGGCGCGGCGGCCGTCAGGACTTAATGCCACGTCATGGATCCAGCTGGAGCGGTGGGCGAGGGTATGCAGTATGCTGCCATTCTCGATGTCCCAGACCTTGATTGTGTTGTCGAGGGTGGAGACGGCGCGATGCCCGTCGGCGCTCAGCGCCACGCGACGGACTCGGCCGGGGTGATGGGAAAGAGTACGTAGCTCATGGCCTGAGTCGATATCCCATACTTTGATATTTGCGTCTGCCGAGACAGAGACGGCGCGGCGTCCGTCAAGACTTAATGCCACATCAGTGACTTCGCTTGAGTGACCTGCGAGTGTGCGTAGTTGGCCCGTGTCGACATTCCACACCTTGAGTGTGTTCTCGAAGGTGGAGACGGCGCGGCGTCCGTCCTTGCTCAACGCGACCCTGCTGACGCCACTCGAATGACCGACGAGGGTACGCAGGAGTGCTGTACCAGGGGGTTCTAGTGAAGGCCGCAAGGGTCGAAGCCAAGGACGGTTAGCAGCCGTAATGAGAGTAGCCGTGAATCGCCGGATGTCGGCGTGCTGATCGAGCGGTGAGAGCCGGCCGACCATCTGGGATGCGAATTGTGAAGGGTCTCGGGCAAGAATGTGCGATGAAAGTCGTAGCGCGCCTTGCACCAACTCCGTTTCCCGCGCAGTCTCCATATGTTCGAAATCGCTGATCAACGCATTTACGTCAGTCCCGCGCAATTTTGCCTGAACCCAAGCTGGATTCCACAAGATGCTTTCAATGTCCTTGCGACGCTTTGCTTGAGCCAGATGCCAGATAAGCCAACGCCATGCGTAGTTATCTGGAAGCCGCATGCGGTCTGGCCACGCGTTGAGAAGACGATTGTGAAGCTCTGTTGTGTTGGTTGTAGCCGTGACCAACCAACTCCTCATTACATCGTGCAAGCGCATGGAGGCATGCCCAAGATCGAGCTTCAAGAGGTAAAGGCGGGCGAAGCGCTGCGCGGTCTCTTCGGATTCAAATTCGTCGAGGCGCCAGAGCGACGCTGCTGCGCTGAGGGGGATCGAGACGTCTTCCGGGAATATAGATAGTTCGATGAGACGGGTACGATCTTCGGGGCTGAGCAGCTCGAGACTTCCCTGGAGGACAGCATCAATCGTGCGGTGCCGCGGGTCGCCAGTGCCCTTCGCGAGACCGCGAAGACCTTTTTTGTCCAGGAGCTGCAACTGCCGTTGAGCTGCGTGCTCTGCAGAGTCGCCCTGTTCGATCCGCTGGCGCATCATGGCACGGGCGAGTTCGAGGGCGATGGGCCACTCGCCCAGCCGCTGCGACAGTTGAGATGCCAGCGCTGTGCTCAGGCCTGGAACTCCCTTCGTGAGAAGCGCCAAGGATTCGGACTCGCGCATCTCATCGACATTGATCGGGCGCGCATTGGACGCGATCTCCGAATTGCGCGTGGTAAAGAGCCTTGCGCAACCCTTACCGCCGCGAAGGAAAGGACGAAGGTGGGACTCATCCCAGACGTCATCGACCACGAGCAGGCAGGTGCGGTCTTCGAGCTTTTGGCCGAGTTGAAATGCGGCATCGTCTTCGCTGGCGAATCCGGGGCGTTCACCGGTGAGCGCCGCGTATACCGTGATCAGACCATTCAACACGTTGGGAGTTTGGCCGAGGGTTACCCAGATGATGCCATCGTCGAAGCTTTGGATAACGTCTTCATCGTGGCAGAGGGCGGTTGCGAGAGTGGTTTTTCCGAATCCGCCCGCGCCTGACAGAGCGGTTGTAATAGCTACCGGTTCTTTACGGTCGGGGCTTAGCAGGAGATTTTTGAGGCTCCCGAACTCACTGGGGCGTTCGATGAAACTATCGGGGAGGTCCGGAGGCATGAAGGGCACGCGCGGTGCGTCGCAACCTTTTCGCAGATGACCTATGAAGGTCGCCCATTCCTTTTCGACGTCGAAGAAGTGGGCTTTGTTCATCCAGCGGGGGAGTTTGGAGAAGTCCAGCTCGGAGTCTGGCGCGGCTTTGATTGGATAGACGCACACACCTGCTTGCCGAGCGTAGCGCCATTCTTTACGGACGGTCTCCGACTGCATGGCAGAGGGGGTCATAATGAGGATGAGGAATTCGACCGAATCGATGGCCTCGGCGAGCTGCTTCCACCAACCGACTCCGCCTTCGAGCAGGAGGCGGTCCTGCTTGACGACGATATCTGGGGCTTCTTGGCGCAGGCGCTCGCGCAGGGTTGCGGCGAAGGCTTCGCCGTCTGTCCTTGCGTAGGAAAGGAACACGCCGCTGCGCTGCTTGCCGGTCATCAGAGCTACTATACTTCGGGCGATGGATGCTATCGGTGTTCGAAAGTGGACGGCTGTGCTCGGGGATGGACACTTGCGTTTTGGGTAGTGTCGTAAAACGTGCTGATAATCATGGGCTTTTGGGCTTCGATATGTGGTGGTTGAATTGCTTGTTGGTGGTGTGGTGCAGGAGGTAGACACTTGTCAGCCTTGATGCAAGACCTGCGATTCGCGTGCCGGTTGCTGTTAAAGAGCCCTGGCTTTGCCTTGATGGCGACCATCATCATGGCGCTTGGTATTGGAGCGAACACCGCGATCTTCAGCATCGTCCATGCTGTTCTGCTGGAGCCGTTGCCGTTCCGCGACGTCGATCGGTTGGTGCAGGTGTGGCATACGCCTCCGCAGACGAGTTTTCCGGGGATGACGCGCTTTTCTGTTTCGGCGGCTAACTTCTTCGACTGGCAGAAGCAGAATCATGTGTTCGAGCAGATGGCGCTTTACTCGGGCGCACAGTTTGACATCACGGGAGCGGGTAAGCCTGAGGCGGTTACGGCAAGCACCGTTAGTCCGGAGTTTTTTTCCGTGCTGGGGATTCAGCCGCTTCATGGGCGGGTCTTTCTGCCGGAAGAGAATGGTCCCGGCAAAAATCACGAGGTGATTCTCAGCTACAAATTCTGGCAGGTTCACTTTGGTTCCGATCAGGGTGTGGTCGGCAGGTCCATCAACCTTGATGGCGATCCGTATACCGTGGTCGGGGTGATGGGGCCGGCGATGACGAAGCCGGGGTTTGCACAGATCTGGATTCCGATGGCGCTGACTCCGGCGGAGATGGCTGTGCGGAGCGAACATCACTTTCTCACTGTTGGTCGCATGAAGCCGGGGGTCACGCTGCAGCAGGCGCAGGCTGAGATGAATACGATCTCGCAACGGCTCGAGCGGGCGTATCCGGATGATGACAAGGGTTGGGGTGCGGTGGTCAATTCGATGCGCGAAGAGACTGTCGGTGATGTTCGTCCGGCTTTGCTGATGATGCTTGGAGCGGTGGCGTTCGTGCTTTTGATCGCGTGTGCGAATGTTGCCAACCTTGTTCTCGCACGCACGTTTGCGCGGAGGAAAGAGATAGCCATTCGCACAGCGATGGGGGCGAGCCGGCCTCGCGTTATTCAGCAACTTCTTGGAGAGACGTTGCTCATCTCAATATGCGGCGGCGCGCTTGGGCTGGTGGCCGCTCACTTCGGGATAGAGCTGCTGCTGAAGTTCTTTGCCGACAAGCTGCCGCGGATGGGCGAGATTGGGCTCAGCGGCCCTGTGCTCGCGTTTACGTTTGCGCTTTCGATCGTGACCGGCATTCTTTCGGGATTGATACCGGCGTTGAGCATGACGAGGGGAGACGTCAACGAGGCGTTGAAGCAGGGGCTTGGCCGCACGGACGCTGATAGCGGAAGCAGCAGGACACGCTCCGCGCTGGTGGTTGTGGAAGTGGCGCTGTCGCTGGTGTTGCTGGTTGGGGCTGGACTGATGATTCGAAGTCTGTGGAAGCTGCAGAATATCGATCCCGGCTTTGATGCGCACAATGTGCTCACGCTCGACGTGCAGGTCAACAGGAAGCAATTTACGGACGCGACGCAGGAGGCACAGTTCTTCGATCAGGTGTTGCAGCGTGTGCGTTCGCTGCCGGGTGTGGAATCTGCGGGAGCGGTGGACGCCCTTCCTCTTGTGGGCGGTTCGAATCAGCCGGTGGCGGTCGAAGGGCACGCGGCTGTTGCGCTGTCGGAACAACCCGAGGTGTCTGTGCGCGTCGCGACAGCAGGTTATTTCAGGGCGATGCATATTCCTCTGCTTGAGGGCAGAGAGATCAGCCCGGATGACAGGGCGGATTCCGCGCCTGTAGTGGTGATCAGTCAATCGATGGCGAAACAGTTCTGGCCTAATGGCAATGCTGTTGGGCACCATCTGAAGCTATCGTTCTACCCGGATAAGGATCGCGAGATCGTTGGAGTGGTAGGCGACGTGAAGCAGGCTGGCCTGGACAGCTCGGCAGGGATTGCGACGCTGTACTGGCCGCTTCCACAAGTAGAGGGCGTGCCCTCCGGGCCGTGGACCTCGCGGCCTCTCTTTCTTGCCGTCAGGACGGCGGTTCCGCCGCACAATATTGCTACAGCGGTGACGGAGGCGGTGCATCAGATCAACAAAGATATTCCGGTCGATAATGTGCTGACGCTGGAGGAGTTTGTTGGCCAGACGCTGACGCAACCCAGCTTCAATATGCAGCTGCTTGCGATCTTCGGGCTGCTCGCGCTGGTGCTTTGCACGGTTGGTATCTACAGCGTGCTTGCTTATTCGGTGAGGCGCGGGATGAAGGAGATCGCCTTGCGGATTGCCTTTGGCGCAAACAAAATTGATGTGTTGCGCGTGGTCGTTGCGCAGGGTATGAAGCCGACAATCGTGGGTATCGTGCTTGGTCTCGTTGCGGCTTTCGCTCTGGGCCGGCTGGTGACGAGCATGGTTTATGGCGTAAGTTCCCGTGACACGCTGACCCTTGTTGCCGTGACCGCGCTGCTACTTCTGGTGTCGTTCGCGGCCAGCCTGAGTCCAGCGGTTCGTGCTACTCGCGTTAGTCCGCTTGCCGTGCTGCGCGATGAATGACGGAGGCAGATCCTCCGCTTCGCGAAGGATGACAACCAAAAAGCAAATGTGCAGCGTGGGATAATCGGTGGGGTTTTATTCCTTGGAGGCAGTTCGAATCGATGACGAACTTTGGCTGGCGTGTCGGCGTGTTTTTGTTTGCGATGGTTGTTTTTGGCGGTGCGGGCAAGGCTTATGCGGCTGCGTGTTCGACGACGGACGAAGACAAGGCCAGGGTTGTTGAGGCTGTGCGGCAGATGTATGTCGCGGCGACGAAGGACGATCTGGATGGCTTTCACAAGGTCGCGGCACCGGAGTTTTATGCATTCGATGGGGGCAAGCGTTTCGACGGCGATACGCTGATGAATCTAATCAAAGGGGCGCACCAGGCGGGAAAACGGTACGAGTGGAATGTGACAGAGCCGGAGGTTCATCTGGGGTGCAACGATGCGTGGATTGCTTATACGAATCGGGGCTCGTTACAGGATGAGTCAGGGACGAAGAGTCTTACGTGGCTGGAGTCGGCGTTTCTTCGTAAAGATGCGGGCGTGTGGAAGATTGAGTTCTTTCATAGCACCCGTGTTCCTTAGGGGTTGACCCTATCGGCTTGGTACTCCACCGACATCCAAAAACCGGCGGGATAGCTCATCGAGAGTCTGCGCTGGCTCTCCGCACAATCCACTGTGTGCGGGCGAGACCTGGATGATGGTGCTCCGGGGCGAGATGAGCCAGTGAAACCGTTCCCTCTGACTTAGCCGAGCGATCGGGCCGGCTGACGGATTTCCCACGCAGATTTTTGGAATGGCCTCCAGATGATTTCGCACCAGTTCCACATCTACATCGGGCCACAGAGCCTTCAGGCGAGGCTCATCGATCTGCACGCGCGCTGCCAGGAACCGCTGCTCCAGGCAGAAGACAATCACGCCCGCATTGATGAACTCTCCACGCTCGACGCGCGGAACGACGCGGACGACGGCGTAGTCAAACGAGCTCGGCATGGGCACGAATCGCCTCCTCCACAAAGTTCGTTGAAGTCTGCAAGCGCCTGACGAAGAACTCCACGTAGGCGGTCCGCCGTTTGGCCGCGGCCACTGCACTTGGATCCGGCGCGAGCCACGCATCGGGCACCTCGGCCAGGATCTCCTCGAAGACCACTGGGTTCAAGCGCGATTTTGCGCCTGCATCGGCCTCCTGCAAGTCGCTGGCCCACGGCAGCAGGATGTGATGCCTGATATCCGCAAACGGCGCAGTGGACTTCTGCGCTGCGGTCTGCCAGTTGTGGTGAAAGAACAACGCCGCTCCGTGGTCGATAAAGTAAAGCTGCCGGTGCCAGCAGAGAAGGTTGGCGTTCCGCGCGGTGCGATCCACGTTCATCACAAACGCATCGAACCACACCGCCAGCGAGGCCGTCTGAGCATCGGCCACGTCCCCCGCTGCAGGATCGAACATTGTTGATCCCGGCAGATAGTCCAGCGCCAGATTCTTCCCCGCACTGGCCTTCAGCAGATCCCGAATCTCCTGATCCGGCTCATTGCGGCCCAATGCGGGATCCACGTCGGCAAAGACAAGCTCAGGGATTCGTAAGCCCAGTGCTCGACCGATCTCACCCGCTACGAGTTCCGCAACCAGTGCCAGCGGGCCTTGCCCGGCCCCGCGAAACTTGAGCACGTACATCCCCAGATCGTCCGCCACCACAATGGCCGGCAACGAACCTCCTTCTCTGAGAGCAGTGACGTACTGCGTGGCGCGAACCGTCCGAATCATTCCATCAGTGTAGCTGGCTAACCTGTCTCATTCCGATCATCGCAACTACTGGCCCGCCTTCGGCGCAGACGACGGAGTCTGAAACTGCTCGTTCATCCACACCTTCAACGCATCGAGATTCTGCTGCCGTCCAAGAAAATCCTTCACCAGCTCCGTTGCAGGTTTATTCGCACCCGGCTCCAGCACGGACCGCCGATACCGCATCGCTGTTGGCCCATCCAGCAGGTTTTTTCTATCGAACTGCGCGAAGAAATCGACCGCAATTACCTTATCCAGCACATACGTGTAGTAGTTCGAGGCATAGCCGGTGAGGTGGGTAAAGCTGGTGTAGAAGCGGGTGCCATCCACAAACGTGAACGGTCTGAATCGCGTCATGTTCTCCTTCAGCAGAGCGTCCAGGTCTATCTTGTCCGGTGCGCGGTCGTGCAGTTGCAGCGCGAAGGTCGAATAGAGCAACTGCCCCTGCACCCAGCCACCGCGCCCGTAGGCCCCGGCGGCGTTCATCTTCTCGAAGAGATCGGCAGGGATCGTCTCGCCGGTCTGATAGTGCTTCGCGAACGATGAGATGATCGTGCGATTCCGGAACATCTCCTCCAGCATCTGCGACGGAGCCTCTACGAAATCGCCCTCCACGTTGAATCCGCCGGCGGCCGACCACTCGCCCTGGCTGCCGAGGATGTGGTGCATGAGGTGTCCAAATTCGTGGAAGAACGTCACCACCTCGCCGTACAACATCAGGCCGGGATCGCCCGCTACTCCACCGGAGAAATTGCAGATCAGCGCGCCCTCGGGCAACTGGCGTCCACGAATCCCGGGAACAAGGGGTGCACTGGAGAACCACTTGTCCTTGCCCTCTCGCGGATGCATGTCCAGATAGATGCGCCCGAGCAACTTCCCACTGCCGGTTTCCGCTGCATCGTAGACGTCGAACGTCGTGACCGAGGGGTCCCACGTTTTGGCTCCGACAACCGGCTTGAAGGTCACATGGAACAGCCGTGCCGCCGTCTTCAGAATCCCCGCCTGCACCTGGTCATATGGAAAATAGGGCCGCACGCTCTGCGCATCGAAGTCGTAGTTCGCGCGTCGATACTGCTCCGTCCAGTAGGCTGCATCGGCGGCTGAGATGTTCGTCAAGCCCGGCTGCCGCTGCTTCGCGAAGGCCAGCAGCTGCCCATACTCCCGCTTACCCACATCGCGCGAAGCGTCGTCCACCTCCTTCAGAAACGCCCTCAGATTGCTCGAGGAACCAATCATCTGGTCCGCCGTCGCCAGATCGGCATAAGTGGGAAATCCCAGCGTGTTTGCCAATTCATACCGAGTCTTCAACAGATCCATCAGCACATCGACGTTCTTCGGATACGCCCGCTGGTTGTAGGCGAGATACATCTTCAATCGCAGTTCAGGGCTCTTCGCAAAGTTGGACACCGGGCTCGAGTCCGGCTCATCCGTTGTCAGCGTGTAGGTCCCATCCGCCGCCGGCTTGTGCCGCGCAATATAGTCAGCGGGGAGCCCGTCGAGATCCGCCTTCATCGCCGTAACCTTTAGCGTCCCATCGGCTACGTTTCGGCCAAATACCAGCGATACCGCCGTGATCTTGTCCTGTAACTGACGAATCTTCGCCCGCGTCGCATCGTCCTTGTCGACGCCTGCGAGTCTGTACTCGAGGAGCGCCCGCTCCAGGTAGTGCTTCGTTGCGGGATCGTCCGCCGGCAGGGGCACCGCCGCCAGCGCATGGTAGACCTTCTGGTTCAGGCTAAGATCGGTCGACGCAGACGAGATCACACTCAGCATCGCCTGTCCCTTGTCCCGCAGCGGCGCTGTATTGCCAACCGCGAACATGAAATAAGCGTTGTTCCCCGCGACTGCCAGCTCGTTCAGCGCATCGTCGTATGGACGCACCGTGTTCTCGACCGTGCGCGCGTTCGATACGGCTACCAGCTTATCGACATCCTGCTGCGCCGCTGCCAGCCGCTGCTTCACCCAGGTTTCCAGCGACGCCGGATCCGTCCCTGCGGTCCACGCATGCAGCGGATCGCTCCCCGCAGCGGGAACTCCCTGTCCCATCGCGCGGCCGGAACCGCACGCCAGCAGAGCCGCGCAACCTGCAACTCCGCAACGAATCAACACTCGGCGAAAAAGCATTCCGTTAACGGACACAGTAGCTCCTGAGGTAAAAGTGTGAAGATAGAAAGAATACGCCCCGCGCATATACCATTCACGCATCTCGTCACAAACCACGGGACTTTCGAACCGACTCGACCTTCACGACCAAAGGAACTCGCCCATGGCAATTCCCGAAGACCTTGCAGCCATCACCCGGCAGGAGACCGAGCTCCGGCTCCACAGCTTCGACAACGATACTGCGTGGACCCTTGGCCTGAGCCTTCGCGACCTGGCCATTGCGCGCAACCACGCTATCGTTATCGATATCCGTCGCTTCGGTCTGCCGCATCAACCGCTGTTCTACACTGCGCTCGCCGGCACGACTCCGGACAACGCTCGATGGGTTCAGCGCAAATCGAATGTTGTTGCCCGCTTCCACCGCAGCTCTTATCGGATTGGCCTGTATCTCGAGCAGAACAAGATCACCTTTGCCGAAAGATACAGCCTTCCCGATGCCGACTATGCGGCCCACGGTGGTAGCTTTCCCCTCCACGTTATCGGAGCGGGCATTCTGGGTAGCGTCACGGTCTCGGGCCTTTCTCAGCGCGAAGACCACAACCTGGTTGTCGAAGCGCTGTGCCTCCATCTGGGCCTCGACTACGACTTGCTCCGCCTGCCTGCGGTTATGTAGGGATTAAGTTTGATGGCTGTACCAGCATTCCCTCAGGGGCTAAAGCCCCGACGTAATAACGGCACTTACGGCGCGACTAAAGTCGCGCCCTTTCAAGACAGGGGATTTTTCAGCAACCTTTGAAGCCACGCCCTTTCAAAACATGGGACTCTTTCAGCAACCTTTGAAGCCATGTCCTTTCAAAACAGGGACTCTTTCAGCAGCCTCTGAAGCCATTCCCTTTCAAAACCGGGGCTCTTTCAGCGATCTCTGAAGCCATGTCCTTTCAAAATGACGACTTGATCAGATCTTTCCCAGCCCCAGAAATCGCGTTTCTCCCGCCGGTTCAAGTCGGCAATTAAGTTCTGAATCTCTGGCCATGGGCGTCAAATCGGGCTCATACTCATGCCATGCACCAGCTGCCCGAACTTACGGCGCAGGCGACCCACACGGCCTTGTCCGGCCTTGTATGGGCCATCAGCCTCCTGCTGGAGTTCACCCTGTTCGCAGCGCTCTTTTCTCGCCGGCTCGCACACGTCGTTCCCTTCTTCACTAACTTCGTCGGCTTCTACCTGATGCGGTCCGCTTTCCTCTTCCTGATTCTGAACCCCGCCAACCTGGACTCTTACGCGCGACTCTATCGGTTGCTTCTGGTGCTGGACGCGGTGGTGCAGTTCGGCGTCGCCGTAGAGATCACCCGTCACCTGGCCGTCAAGCATGGAGCCTGGACCCGCCGCAACATCACGATTTGCATCGTCCTGCTCTGTGCCGCCGTGCTGGGGACCTACCTTACAACAGCACTGCCGCTTCACGGAGATGTCCAGATCGAACGCAGCGTTATGTTGTTCTCCTTCTACATGATCTTTCTGTACGGCTGGTGCGTCGGGCTTCACGAGTCTTCGACGATCATCCGGAACGTCAGCCAGGGCTTCGCCATCTACGGCCTGATCAACATCGTGGCCAACATAGGACGAACCGCGGCTACGATCCACGACCATCCCCGCCGGTACTTCGCCTGGAGCTATGTGCTGGTGGGAGCGTACGTTGTCGTCGTCATCTACTGGCTCTCCACGCTCAAGCTACCCCGCGGGGAAGACCGCCCTCACCCCGCCCATGGCAACCATTTGACGGCTGATGTATCCTAATAAACGAGAGGTAAAGCGAATGAAGGGTACAGACGTCCTCTAAAGAATTGAAGGGATCTTAAGCACCGGTCTCTTAAACGAATCCATGTAAGCCTTGATCTCTTTTCGATAAGCGATCAGGGCTTCTTTCATTTCGGCGACGGCGTTATCGGTATTCTTGTCGAGCCCGGTGGGGTACTGTTCCTCCTTCAACTCATCCAGCGTGAAGTCGGTCGGATCTTCATACCAGTCGCGGTCGAACGGCCGGTTGGCCTCAAAGTAGATCGTCGCCTGCATGATGGCCGCAAGATGGGTGTATCGGTAGAAGTCCTGCTTCGAATCGGGATTCTGGTTCATCAGGTCGAGGTTCCATGCGCGAAATTTATCCTCGATCTCCTGGAGCGCGACGGATCCCTTCAAAAGAAAATTGAACTGCTTATACGTCGTGTCAGCGGTTATCTTTTCGAGCGCCGCATCCATGCGTGCACGTCCGATATGCTTCTCGCTGCCCAGGATCATTACCCTCCAGGCCCGAGTGGCAACCTTTTCCCCATTGCGGCTCTTGAAGAAGAGCTGCCCCTTCTTTCTGCGCAGCAGATCCATCCGTAAGAGCAGAAACAGATACTCGAACAGCAGGCGGTTCATCGTCTCCGACTCCGCCTTATCCGGCACCATGTGCGGCGTCTCAATCCGGAACTGGTCGATCATCCGCAGGCTGCGCACGATGGGAAGGTAGTACTTCTCCGACAGCGCGTAGAACTGCGGCAAAATGGTCTTCCATATCTCCTGCCGGCGCGACTCGGCCGCATCCCTGCTCTTCAGCCTCTCGTCGCGCTTGGCCTGCGATATCTGGAACCAGAGCCCAAGCCCTGCCAGCACCAGCGGCAAAGTCAGATCCCTGAACAGCGACACCACCCGCCGGTATACGAGGTATCTCTTCTCGGCGGCCTCGTCCCGCACAACAATTGGCGTCGTCGAAATGGCGCCCTCATGCTCCAGGCCGTTCGCATCCGTCACCCAGTAACGCACCGTGACACGATATCTGCCATGGTCCACCGACGGCCTCAGGGCGATCTCAGGAAGCTCCGTCGCTCCGGTCACCAGCACAGTGTTCTTTGGCACCAACGGTTGCGTCGCAAACCCCGGCTCCGTTGTCTCAATCCTTAGCGCCGTCAACTCCTGCCCGGTGCCATTCTCAAACCGCAGCGCCATCTTCGCGCTGCCGCCCGGCGCAACCACACTGTCGCTCACCCACAGCCGGACATGCAGATCCTTCAATCCCGGCGGCGACGACGACACGACGACCGCACTCTGCTGCGTCTCATTCGTGCGCTCCGGGAAGGTATACAGCTGCCAGACGACAACAACCACCGCCGCCAGCACAATCAGCGCGATGTTAACCCAGAACCCCGTGGACCTCTTTCCTTGCGCCGGCATATCCCTCACTCCCCGCTGAGTCGGATGCTGACTGGCCCTTACCACCTGTAACGCAACCCAGTCTATGCCATGGCGCCTGTGATACCGTTCGGCTATGCGTTTTTCCGCGAGCCTTCTTCTCGCCGCCGCTCTCGTTCCCTGCGCGTTTGCGCAAGCTCCGGTGTCACCCGAGACACGCGCCGCCGTCAGCCAGATTGTCGGCGACATCATGGTCAGCGGCAAGGCCTACGACTACGACCGCCAACTGGCAGACAATATCGGACCACGTCTCACCGGCTCCGACAACTACGTCCATGCCGTCTCCTGGGCAGTGGATCAGTTCAAATCTCTTGGCCTCAGCAATGTCCACACCGAGCCCTTCACCATGCCTGCACTCTGGGAGCCCGAAGTCGCCGCTACCGGCAAGATTTTGGAGCCACGCCTCCAGACGCTCCACATCTACTCCATCGGCTGGAGTCCCTCGACTCCTGAAGGGGGTATCAAGGGCAATGTCGTCTATCTTCCGCAACTGACTGACGAAGCCCTCGATGCGCAGAAGGACAAGCTGCGCGGCAATATCATCCTCTTCGACCTGGCCAGCCTCGGCGAGCAGCCCACGATCACCCAGATTCTCAAATCGCTGGCTCACCTCAACGATTTCGTTCCCCAGGCCATCCTGTTCGCCGGAGGCCCGAACGGCAGCGAGTCGGCCACGGCCTTCACCTTCGATGGCACGATCTCCCCCTTCCCCATTGCGCAGGTCGGTCTTGAGGACGAGCTGCTCATCAAGCGCATGCTCGAGCATGGCTCAGTGACCGTTCAGTTCTCCTTCAAGAACCGCATTCGCCCGGCAACCCAGGTCAACAACGTCATCGCCGAGATCCCGGGCCGCGAGCTGCCGAATGAAGTTGTCATCGTTGCAGGCCACCTCGACTCGTGGCACCCGGCCACCGGAGCGCAGGACAATGGCACCGGGGCTGCCACCGTTATTGATGTCGCGCGCGCGATCAAAGCCACTGGTCGCCCGCCCCGGCGCACGATGCGCTTCATCCTCTTTGGCGGCGAAGAGCAGGGCATCATCGGGTCAACCTCTTACGCCAGGCATCACCTCGCCGAAATGCCTAGCATTGCCGCTGTCCTGATCTCCGATACCGGCGCACAGCCCGCAAAAGGCTGGTACGTGATGGGCCGCAACGACGAGCAGAAGGCACTCGCCAACATCGAGGCGCTGCTGACTGGCCTCGGATCCGACAAGACGACGCCCAGCACGGAGTTCCTCTTCCAGACCGACCACATCAGCTTCGACTTGCTCGGCGTCCCGACGCTCGTGCTCTGGAACAACACCGACAAGTACTTCAAGCTCCATCACAAGGCCTCCGACTCGTTCGATTCCGTCGTGCAGGCCGACCTCAACCAGGGCGTCGCCACGACCGCGGCCACAGCGTACGCCATTGCCGACTCAGCCCAGGCCTTTGCCCCGCACTACACGCACGCACAGATTGAAGACATGCTCAAAGAAGCCAGGGAGTTCGACGATTACCAGTACTTCAAATCGGCTGGGATCTTTCCGTAAAGCGTCGGCCGAGTTACTCCTTCGTCGAGGCTTGCACCGCTTCTGTTTGTCGCCGCATCATCTCAATGCAGCGTTCACAGAAGTCCCTGATAGTTTCAAGCTCACGCATGGAATACCGCGTAATCATCTGAGCCGACTCGCGTCCCAACGCCTCATAGAATGGCGCAATGCGGGCCATCGCTGGGGAATGACACAACCGGATGAACACCTTCCGCCGGTCAGTCTCGCTTCGTTCTCTTCGCGCCAGCCCCGCCTTCTCCAGCCGGTCGATCGCCGCTGTGATCGCACCCGTCGTTAGCCCTGTCAGTCTCGCCAGATCGCCTGCCGTAACGTCGCCCACGCGGTCTACATAATCCAGGCATTTCAAGTCAGTTACCGATACGCCTGCCAGGTTCGCAATCGCCTGATGAAACAGGATGCCTCGCGCGCCCAGCTCGCGCCCAAGCTGAAAGCCAACTACGTGCTCCAATTCTTTTCTCTTGCTCGATGGTGCCATTCTGTTTACAGTATCATTATCTCAGTAATTGAGATAATTAATAATCGAGGTATTGGTTATGTCTATCCGTCGGAAACGCGCTCTCATCATCGGCGGAGGAGTCGCAGGTCCCGTCCTCGCTCTCTTCCTCAAGTCGTCAGACTTCGATGTTCAGATCCTTGAAGCTTCCAGCGGTCCAAGCGACACGGGCGGAGCACTCGGCCTTGCCCCGAACGGCATGAATGTCCTCGCTGCCGCCGGCGTCGTCGAACAGGTTCGCGCCGTCAGCGTCACCGGCAACGAGTGGGCTTTCGAGAATCAGCGCGGCAAACTCCTCGCCTGTGCACCCGGCGGAGACTCTGCACGTTACGGCCAGCCCTCTGTCATGATCACCCGCGCCGCCCTTCATCGCGTCATCATCGAGCACGCTGAGGCCCAGGATATTTCGGTTCACTACAACAAGCGCCTCGTCGGCATCGACGACATCCCAGGCCGTCCCATCGTCGCGCACTTCGCCGACGGTACCTCTGCCGAAGGCGATTTCATCGTCGGCGCCGACGGTATCCGTTCGCAAGTTCGCCAGGCCGTAATGCCGGAAGCTCCCAAACCCTCTTATACCGGGATGATGGCTCCCGGCGGCTTCAGCCCCTGCATGGACACTGGCGTTACTGCCCGCTCCAATCAGCGCGTCCACTTCATCTTCGGTCAGAACGGTTTCTTCGGCTACTTCAATACCGTTACACCCGAAGGCCCACGCACACTCTGGTGGAGCACGGCTTCCGCGCCGCTCGAGAGCAAGGACAATATGGCCGCCACCACGATAGCCGACCTCAAGGAACGCCTTCTCGCCCTGCACGGCGACTGGGCCGGCCCCATCCCTCAGCTCATCCAATCGGCAACCGATATCCTCGACATCCCCATTCACGACATTCCCAGTCTCGCTCGCTGGAGCGCCGGTCGCACCATCCTCATTGGTGATGCCGCTCACGCCGTAGCTCCGCACTCCGGTCAGGGAGCCTCCATGGCCCTTGAAGACGCCATGTATCTCGGCAAACTACTCTGCGAATCCAACGGCGAGCCCCTCGAAAAAGTCTTCGCCGACTTCGAGCAGCATCGTCGCCCTCGCACAGACAAAGTCATCGCGCTTGGCCGCCGCAACGGACAACGCAAAGAACGCATGTCAGCCTTCGCTTACTGGATCCAGCAACAGATGATCCGCATCTTTGTCCCGCTGACCCGCGCGAAGAAGCAGGACTGGCTGCTCGCCTACAAGGTGGAGTGGGACTTTGCTCCAGCCAGAGCTGTTCACACCACCTCTATGGTCGCCAGATAGAGGTGCAGGTTTGAATACGACTCGATCGCGACGATCGCCGCAATAACCACTGATGTCGGCTGATTTTCCCAGGCAAAGCCATAGTTTTTACAAATTCTTACAATTCCGTGACAAATGCCGGGATTGAATTTGGTTAATTAGAGACACGCCGGCCAGCGGGCGCGGGGTGGATGTATACTCCTGCCACCTCAGGCCTACGGAGGTCCCAAAGCAAATACAAATCTGCAGTCAAAGGAGGCAGTTCGATGTGGATACATCGCTCGCTTAATCGTTTTGCGGCAGTGACGTGTGCAATCGCTTTGACATCGGCTCCCGGGCTCCTGCTTGCCGACTCGTTTACCCAGACCAACCTAGTATCCGACGTGCCTGGTCTGGCCATCACAACCGATCCCAACCTCAAGAATCCATGGGGCGTATCCTTCTCGGCGACGTCGCCGTTCTGGGTTTCCAATCAAGGATCCGGAAACTCCACGCTTTACAGCGGCGCGGGAGCGATCACTCCACTCGTTGTTGCAATCCCGCCGGGCGCCCATCCTCCCACCGGTCCTACCGGTCAGGTCTTCAACGCCGGCGGCACCGGTTCGTTCCCAGTGAATGGCACAGCTGCGAGCTTTATCTTCAGCACTCTCAATGGCACGGTCGCTGCGTGGAACGGCAGCGCCGGCACCACGGCAGTTCAGGAGGCCTCGGTGTCGGGTGCTGTCTTCACCGGCCTCGCACAGGGAACCAGTGGCGGCTCGACCTTCCTCTATGCGGCGGACTCGACCGGGCACATTGACGTCTTCAATTCGTCCTGGGCCAACGTCAGCGGGACTACATTCGCCGGCAAGTTTGTCGACCCAAACCCGGTGTCAGGTTTCGTCCCCTTTAACATTCAGCTTGTTGGGTCCGCTCTTTATGTCACCTATGCATCGCTAACCTCTACGGGTTCCCCCTTGCCTGGCGGTTACGTCGATGTGTTCGATACGAGCGGTAATTTTATAGAGCGGTTCACAACCGGTGGCCCTCTCGAAGCGCCATGGGGGATCACTCTGGCTCCGTCAGGCTTCGGATCTTTCAGCGACGATCTGCTGATCGGCAACTTTGGCAACGGCGAGATCCTTGCCTATGACCCAACCACGATGGCATTTCTGGGCACGCTTGACGACGCAAGTGGCGACCCGATCGTCAATTCCTTTCTCTGGGCTCTCGAGACCCGTACGGGCGGACCCGGTGTTAACCCGGACGCGGTATATTTCACCGCCGGCATCAACGATCAGAGCGACGGATTGTTTGGCGAGATCACGCCCTCTGTCCCGGAACCAGCGACACTCTTCGAAACCGCATCAGGCTTGATCGCCCTTGCGCTATTGAAATTCCGTCGCCGTCTTTCGTAAAACCTCGGACCGTTAACTTGCAGTCTCCAGCTCGAGACGAACCCGCTCCATCGTCGCTAAGTAAAAGTGCAGATTGTGGAGCGAGTTCAGCGTCAGCCCCAGCGGCTCACCCGCCACAAACAGATGCCGCAGGTATGCCCGTGAATACCGCGCACACACCATGCATCCGCATGAAGCATCGATAGGCCCGGCATCCTCGGCATACTCCTTGCGCTTGATGTTCATCCGCACAACATTGCCGTCGGCATCGCGAGCAAACACCAGCCCATGCCGCCCCGCGCGCGTAGGCAGCACGCAATCCATCATGTCGACGCCCATCTTCGCGTACTCTTCAATCTCGTCGGGGTAGCCTACGCCCATTACGTAACGAGGCTTATCTTTCGGGAGCCACTCGAGTGTCCGCGCAATCATCTCTCGCGTTACTTCACGCGGCTCTCCAACTGCCAGCCCACCGATCGCATAGCCGGGAAGGTCCATCTCAACGAGCCGCTCCGCCGACTCCTTCCGCAGATCGACATACATGCCGCCCTGAACGATGCCGAAGAGGTTCTGCGTAGCGCCGCCCAGAGCTTCATGCCACGGCACGCGATGTTTATGTAACTCAAAATGATCTTTTGATCGTTGCGCCCACACATGGGTCAGTCCCATCGAATCGCGCGTGCGCTCATAGGTTGCCGGATGCTCCACGCACTCATCGAAGACCATCGCAATATCCGCGCCGAGGGCGATCTGCACATCCATCGAGTGCTCCGGCGAGAAGAAATGTTTCGACCCATCCAGATGCGACCGGAACTCCACTCCATCCTGCGTTACTTTGCGCAAGCTACTCAGGCTGAAGACCTGAAACCCGCCCGAGTCTGTCAGCATTGGGCGCTCCCAGCTCATGAACCTGTGTACGCCGCCCATCCGCGCGATCAACTCATGTCCCGGACGCAGATACAGGTGATACGTATTGGCCAGAATGATCTGCGCGCCGCGATCCTCCGGACCAATCCCCTCGAGTACGCTCTGCTCTACTGCCTTGACGCTCGCCGCCGTCCCCACCGGCATGAATACCGGTGTCTCTACGACACCATGCGGTAGCGTTAGCGCGGCCCTGCGGCCACCGCGCTCGGCCGTCTTCTGTATATCAAACGAAATCGACATGCTCTATGAATTGTAAGGGGACGGGGAACTGTAAGTGGCTGCGACCCTTTTATTTGAAGAGCATTTCCACCGCTTGAGGAACGGTGATGTCATCCGGGAGCAGCTTGAAACTGCTGTGTACCGAATGCTCCTTTTTGCCGATCGCCTTGAAGAAGATCGCGCGCCCGCTGATGTCCGTATCCAACATTGCCGTCTTCCACTCGTTTCCGTACACCCGGTCGCGCGTCGTAGTGAAGTTGCTGCCCGCATGGATTGTCGCGATCAAGCCGTACCCGATACTGACATCTTCCGGCAGCCTGCCCTCTATGCCGTGCAGTCGCATCCCCTGCTCGTCGACAAGGATTGAACCTGACATCCCATGCAGCACACGCTCTTCAAGAGACTGCGGTTCATACGACGGATTCGGCTTGAAGTCGATACGCAGAAAGCCACCTTCCTCCTTCGGCGCGCCAAAATCAAATGCCTTAGGCAGAATCGCCAGCATCTGCTTCGCGTGCTTCTCATCGTTCTTTAGCGCTTCCTCCTTCTTCGCGAACGCATCGGGATGCGCTGCAATGTCCGCGAGTCGCGCTTTTTCCGATGCAGCGCTGTCACCGTTCAGTGATTGCCCATCCACGGCGACCAACATACGCACCTTTCCCATCGACGTCTCCGCCACCCACTCTTTCCAGAGATGACCGCCTGTCCTCTCCGACCGTTCTTCAGACAGATAGAGATACCGGCCACGATGTTGTTCGGCTGTGCTTTCGTTGGCTACCACCGTCTCTACAATTTGCCGCGACGAGGTCAGACTTCCTGCCCGCATCGCGGTTGTGGCTGAAATTAGACACAGGAGTGCTCCAACCTTCACCCAAGTTTGCTTTCGGTGTCGATTCAACAATGCGCATCTCATAGTCAGGATCATCGCAGGTATTCATCTCTTTGTCGGCTGTAGTGTCTGATGCAGATGTTCGACGTAACGAGCGGTTGAAGGCTGTTTGCGCCGATATCTCCAAGAAACTACAGACAAACTGACGTAGACTAACGCGCAACTGCCATGTCCGACCCAGCGAACAATCCGGCGGATGTCGCCAGCCCAGACCCACTTTTAACAGAGCCTGAGCTCGTTACGGCCAACGATGCCGTGATACCACCACCATCCGCTCCGAAAGGACGGAGAGCAGCCGCAGCCTTCATCTTCTTCACCGTTGCGCTCGACATGCTCGCCCTCGGCATGATCGCACCCGTCCTTCCTCGCCTGATCGAAAGCTTTCTCCACGGCGACACCTCTACCGCTGCGCAGATGCTCGGCCTCTTCGGCACAGTCTTCGCAGTCATGCAGTTCTTCTTCTCGCCTATCGTTGGCTCGCTCTCCGACCGTTTCGGCCGCCGCCCGGTCGTCCTGCTCTCCAACTTCGGCCTCGGCCTGGACTATCTCCTGATGGCCTGGGCTCCGGCGCTGGGTTGGCTCTTCCTCGGCCGTGTCATCTCCGGCCTCACCTCGTCGAGCATCCCGACCGCCATGGCCTACATGGCCGATGTGACGCCCCGCGAAAAACGCGCCGCAGCCTTCGGCATGTTGAACGCGGCCTTCGGCATCGGCTTCGTCCTCGGCCCCGCACTCGGAGGCCTCCTCGGCAACGTCAATCCGCGCCTGCCCTTCTGGGCTGCCGCAGGCTTGAGTCTCGTCAACTGGTTCTACGGCCTCCTCGTTCTCCCTGAATCCCTCTCCCAACAGAACCGCAGCCCCTTCTCGTGGAAGCGAGCAAATCCAGTCGGCTCTCTCTCGCTGCTCAAGCGCGGTTCCATGCTGGCCATCGCCGCCGTTCTTCTCCTCGGATACATCGCGCAGCAGTCGCTCATGAACGTTTACGTCATCTACGCTGACTACCGCTACCACTGGACCACCCGCAGCGTAGGCCTCTCTCTTGCCACCATTGGCGTCTTCACCATCATCTACGGAGGCCTGCTCGTCAAACCAGTCGTCGCAAGGCTGGGCGAACGCAGAACCATGACCATCGGCCTGATCGGCGGAGCGCTCGGCTATTCCATGTTCGGCATCTCCAAAACGGGCATTATCTTCTGGCTCGGCATTCCATTTCTCAACATGATGTCCTTCGCGTGGCCCTCTGCGCAGAGCATCCTTTCTCACAAAACCAGTCCCTCCGAACAGGGTCAGTTGCAAGGCGCCATCAACAGCCTGCGCGGCATCGCCGGACTCATCGGCCCCGGCATCTTCACCTACATCTTCAGCAAATCCATCGGAGCCGACGCCCTCATCCATATCCCCGGAACGCCCTTCTTCACCGCCGCAGCCATGCTCCTCATCGCTCTGATCATCGCTCAGCGCGCCGACGAACCAGCGCATCCACGGCACCAGTCCTCCCCGGCTGCAGAATGATCGCCGCACTCAACGAAGCCGCTCCTGCCAACCCCGCCGCGAGCCAAAACACAACGCGGAAGCTAGCAACGAACGCCTCATTCACCGCCGCGCGTCCCTGCCCATCCGTCGTCTGGATGGCAGCCAGCTTCACCCGCTGCGCGCCGATCTCCTGCGCCACCTCAGCCGAAACCTCAGCCCGCTTCAGGCCGCGATCCAACGAGGGCGAAAACACTCGAAAGAAGATCAGCCCGAACACCGCCAACGCCAGCAAACCCGCTACCTGCGACGCCGCATTGTTCACTCCCGACGCCGACCCCGTCCTGCTCTCATCCACCGAGTTCAGCACCACCGTCGTCAGCGGCGCGACGCTCACCGCCATTCCCAGACCCAGCACGACGATCGCCGGAAAATAAGTCGTCCAATAAGACTCACCAATGCCCGGCCGCGTCATCATCGCATAGCCCACCGCTACAATCAGAGGCCCCGCAATCAAAGGCAGCCGCGCACCATACCGCGCCACCAACCCACCTGACCATCGCGACAGCGCAAACAGCAGCAGCACCATTGGAAGCAGCGCAGCCCCGGCAGCCGTAGGCGAGTAGCCCTGCACCTGAATCAGATTCAGTGGCAGATAAAACAGAGCCCCACCAAACGCCGCATACAAAAAGAACGTAAGCACATTAGCCCCGACAAAATTGCGACTCTCAAAAAGACTCAGCGGCATCATGGGCGCCTCACAATGCTGTTCGATCCACACGAACCCGGCCAACAACGCGACACCCACAACACCCGCCACCCGTGTAATCACTCCGCCCTGCGTCCACTCGATCAGCGCAAACGTAACGCCGCTCAACCCGGCGGTCGCAAGCACCGCGCCTCTCCAATCCAGCGTATGAGCAGCATCACCGCTGCGACTCTCCGGCAACTTCCGCAGCGCAATCGTCACTGTCACTACGGCCAGCGGCACGTTCAGGAAGAACACCCACCGCCACGATCCATGCTGCACCAGCCAGCCTCCCACCACCGGCCCCATCGCAGTCATCATCGACGAGAACCCCGACCAGGTCCCAATCGCCTTCCCCCGCGTCTCCGGCGGAAAGCATGAGCTGATCAGGGCCAGACTGCTCGGCACCAGCATCGCGCCACCGACTCCCTGCAAGCATCGAGCGGCAATCAACTGCTGGATTGTCGGCGCAACTCCGCACCATACCGAAGCCGAAGCAAACAGCGTCACGCCAGTCACAAAAATCCGCCGCCGCCCAAAGATGTCCCCCATGGACCCACCCACCAGCAGGAGCGCCGACAGGAACAGCGCATATGCCTCCACCACCCACTGCACCTGCGAGCCGCTTGCACCAAGCCCCGTCTGCATCGCCGGCAGCGCAACATTCACCACCGTGCCGTCGATGAACTCCATGCTCGTGCCCAGCACCGTAGCCACGAGCACCCACACCCCCGTCTGCATCGCCACCGCTGCAGCAGCCTGCGTCGCCACAGCAGGGGGCGCAGCTACGGCAGGAGGCGCCGCAAGAATGACAGCTTCATCGCACGGCAGACGAGCGCAGTTCATCCACTCCCTCAGAACGACACAGCAAGGTTCACCCTACACCATCCGCCCTTATCGAAGTGAACTCAATCCACGCTCATCCCGGCATCCACATCCAGCACGAGCGCGCTCCCCTGCACCAGCATCGAATGAATCTTCAACGAAGTCAGCGACAGCGCATACCCCATCGTCTCCACCGACCGACTCAGCGCCTGCCGCATCAAATCCGCCGCATTCACCTTCATCTGCTGCGGCAGTTTATGGCTCAGAAACGGTATCAGAAAATAATCCAGCTCCTTCGACCCGCTCAACTCCTCAATGCGCGCATCGCGAAACCCAATCGTCTCGCCTTCCGCATCCGGAATCACCGACACATCCGCCTCACGCGTCAGAGAAATCCCCACGCAAGCCCCATGCATCGCCGTCCCAATCTTTGCCTTCGTGTGCACGTGCACCACCACGCGATCCTGCACAAAGCTGACTTTCGGCGAGTCCGCATACACATAGCAGGTCGAGTTCGCATCGCCCCGCATGTAATAACGCCCCTCAGGCCCATTGAACAGCTGAGCCTTCAGCGTACGCTCCAAAGCCTTCGCCGAGATCTTCACCTCAACCGCCGAAGCCCTGCCCAAAGCAGCAAACATCACCATCAAAAAAACAACCAGACACCGCAAAGAAACACGCATCGTCTCTTAAGCATAACGGCACAGGCAACGCAGCGCACCGGCGCCGACGCACAACCCATTGTGTATGCTTTCAGTTGCTGAAAATTCACTCTCACCACGCGCTGCACAAGAGCGCAACCGGAGCCCCCAATGCAACGACGCGACTTCCTCGCTACATCCCTCGCAGCCTCCGCTCTCACCTTAACTCAGCAGGCATCCGGCCAGTCCGCCGCCGCCACCGGCAAGCGCGAATTCTACGAAATCCGCAGATACCACATGCAAACCGGACCGCAGACCAAGCTCACCGAGAGTTACATCGCCGACGCCCTCATTCCCGCGCTCAACCGTCTCGGCATCGCACCCGTTGGAGCCTTCCACCTCGATATCGGCCCCGAAACACCAACGCTCTATCTCCTCCTCCCGACGACCAGCGTCGAAACCCTCGCTACCTCCAAACTCCGCCTCACCGAAGACCCCGTCTTCATGAAAGCAGCCGAGCCCTTCTGGACCGCCCCAGCCTCAGCTCCCGCCTTTGAGCGCCTCGAAAGCTCCCTCCTGATCGCCTTCGAGGGTCGGCCCAAACTCACCCCACCTGACACCAAGGCCAAGCGCATCTTCCAGCTCCGCACCTACGAGAGCCCATCCCCAGCCGCCCACGTCCGCAAGGTCGAGATGTTCCACCACGGCGAGTTTGAGATCTTCGCAAAATCTGGCTGCACCTCGGTCTTCTACGGCGACACGCTCATCGGCTCCCGCATGCCCAACCTTACCTATATGCTCACCTTCCCCGATATGAACGCTCTCACCGCTGGCTGGGACGCGTTCCGCACCAACCCCGACTGGAAAAAGCTCTCTGCCGACCCCCGCTACGCCTACGAACCAATCGTCAGCAACATCACCAACCTCATCCTCAGCCCCACAAGCTACTCGCAGATTTAGAACATTTTCGCTCGCTGCACAGACGCAACGACAGCGGCAGGTTGCTGGAAGTGGATTTACTATGGGGCGGTGCAGCTTCCTGTGAATCCGCCTGTGCCGCCTATGCTCGCTAAGCGAGTCGAGGAGATCCCGGTGGAGGGTGACTGGATCTTCGAGCCGAAGTGGGATGGGTTTCGAGCGCTGGTGTTTCGTGATGGGGATGAGCTGCTGATTCAGAGTCGTGATCTGAAGCCACTGGATCGTTATTTTCCGGAGGTGGTGGAGACGCTGCGGGAGCAGTTGCCGGAGCGGTGCGTGTTGGATGGCGAGGTGGTGATTGCTGGTGCGGGTGGGCTGGAGTTCGAGGCGCTGCAGTTACGGCTACATCCTGCGGCTTCGAGGGTGAAGCTGCTGGCTACGGAGATTCCGGCGTCGGTGGTGTTCTTCGATCTGCTGTGTGTGGGGGAGCGGGATCTTCGGGGCGAGTCGTTTGAGGCGCGGCGTGCTGAGTTGGAGAGGATGCTTGCCGGGGCGAGGTCTCCGGTTCATATCACGCCGGCGACGCGGGATTCGAGTGTGGCCTTGGATTGGTTCCGGCGGTTTGAGGGTGCGGGGCTGGATGGGGTGATGGCGAAGCCTGCGACGGGCCTTTATGAGCCGAATAAGCGCTCGATGCTGAAGGTGAAGCATGAGCGGGATTGCGACTGCGTGGTGGCGGGGTTTCGGTGGCATAAGGATGGTGAGGGGACGGCGATTGGCTCGCTGCTGCTGGGTCTGTTTGATGCGGAGGGCGCGCTGCAGCATGTGGGGGTGTGCTCGAGCTTTACGCAGGCTAAGCGGCGGGAGTTGGTGGGGTTTCTGGAGCCTTATCGCGAGCGGGCGCTGGAGGGGCATCCGTGGCGGGGTGGGCGGAGGCTGACGGGCAGCGGATGCCTGGTGGGCAGAGCCGGTGGAGTCAGGGGAAGGATTTGTCGTGGGAGCCGCTGCGGGTGGAGTTGGTGGTGGAGGTGGCGTATGAGCATATGCAGGGGAGACGGTTTCGGCATATGGCGCATTTCAGGCGGTGGCGGGAGGATAAGCGGCCGGAAGATTGTACGTATGCTCAGTTGGAGGTGGTGGCTCCGGAGGAGTTGAGGGCGGTCTTTGCTGGTGGGCGGTAGTGTGACGATGCGGTTCGCGCTTTTGCGCGAATGAACCCATGTCTCAGAAGCGGGACATGGGGCACCCGGCTCTGCTCAGGGCGACGGTTTTTTGGAATTCGTGGCTCTTCGGGCGAAATGCGGGGATTCTTCCGCTGCGCTCAGAATGACAAGCAACGACAACAGCAGATCCCGGGGATGACAAACGAGCAACAGCAGAGACAACAGCAACGGCAACGACAACAGCAACAGCAACGGCAACAGCAACAGCAGAGACAACAGCAACAGCAGGTCCCCTTCGGGGATGACAACTAGAAAAGCAGGAACAACGGCAACAGCAGGTGCGCTGAGCTTAGGCTAGGGGTTCTTTTTGGCTGCGGTGCGTTTGGCTGCGGTGTGGAAGGTCCGCCACTCGCGGGTGGGGTCTTCGTCGGGGTCGGGGGTTTCTTGTGGGGGGCGTTGGTCTTCGGGGACGTGGCGGAGGTTGATGCGGATGCGGGTCCAGGTGGAAGAGCGGCCTCGCATGGAGTCTATGAGGATGTCGTCGATGGCGAGGAGGGTTGCGGCTTCGGGGTGTGCGGCCTTCCAGCGTTCGAGGCCTTCGAGGGCGGCTTGTTTATCGGGGGAGTTGGCGATGGTGATGAGTGGTTGGGTTGAAATCGTGTGCGGCGTGGCTTTGGAGCTGAATCTGCTTGAGGCTGGTCTGAAACAGTGGCTTCGCCTTCTTCCATGACTTTGGAGCGCTTGCGGAAGCGTTGGGCGCCGAAGCCTTCGCCTAGTTGATGGGAGAAGGATTTTTCTGTGGTGGATTTTTTGGCTCGGGAGGGGGCCACGCGGGGGGCTTCGCCTTCCATCTTGCGGAAGTGTGGAGGCCACGGAGCGTCGCCGAGGCCGGTGGATTCGTCGTGGGCGGCTAGTTCTAGGAGGGGTTCGAGGGAGCCGGGGTGGGCGTCCATGCCGGCGTGGGGGTCGCCGATGGTGGCGAAGCGGCTGGGGACGGTGAAGACGGTGAAGTCGGCGGGATCGCAGTCGGCGACCTCGTGCCAGTGGAGGGGGGTGGAGACGCGGGCGTCGGGGAGGGGGCGGACGGAGTAGGCCGAGGCGGTGGTGCGGTCCTTGGCGTTCTGGTTGTAGTCGAGGAAGACACCGTGGCGCTCTTCCTTCCACCATTTGGAGCTGGCGAGGGTGGGGATGCGGCGTTCGACGGCTCGGGAGAGGGCGAGAGCGGCGCGGCGGACTTCGGTGAAGGTCCAGCGGGGATGGATGCGGATGTTGATGTGCATGCCGCGGGAGCCGCTGGTCTTGGGCCAGCCGCGGAGGCCGAGGTCGGTGAGGAGGGCCTGGACTTCGAGGGCGACGAGGCGGACGTCGGGCCAGGGGACGCCGGGGATGGGGTCGAGGTCGACGCGGAGCTCGTCGGGGTGGTCGAGGTCGGCGGAGCGGACGGGGTGGGGGTGAAGCTCGATGCAGCCGAGGTTGACTATCCAGGCGAGGCCGGCGGGGTCGTCGACGACCAGCTCTTCGGCGGTGCGGCCGGAGGGGAAGGCGAGGGTGACGGTGCGGAGGAAGGCGGGGTGGTCGGACGGGGCGCGCTTTTGGTAGAAGGCCTCGGCTTCGGCTCCGTTGACGAAGCGCTTGAGGACGATGGGGCGGTCGCGGATGCCGTTGAGGGCTCCGGGGGCGACGGAGAGGTAGTAGCGGACGAGGTCGAGCTTGGTGAGCTGGACTTGTTTGGAGAAGTAGAGCTTGTCGGGGTGGGTGACGCGGACTTCGTGGCCGTCGATGGAGAGGAGTTCGGCCTCTTCTTTGGCGGGTTCTCGCTTCACACAGGAAGGCTACACCTTTTTGGGTGAGTGGGCTAAAGCGGGTATATCTCAAGGAAGGAAGACAACCGCAGGTCCTTCGACTTCGCGACTCGCAAAAGCACGAGTTGCTCCGCTCAGGATGACACTTCTATTTCGGGTTCATGCCTCTTGCAACGACTCTAGCGTTGGGCGAGGTCTTTGCGGAAGAAGTTGTTGAGTTCGGCGTAGGGGACGGGGTTGTCGAGACCGGAGAAGTCGGAGTCGAGGGCGATGCGGCGGGCAGCGTTGAGGAAGCCGGTCCATGCGGCTCGGGAGAGTGCGGAGCCTGTGCTGACGCGGCGAACTCCGATAGCGGCGAGGTCGTCGAGCTGAAGGTTTTTGCTGGAGGTGAGGAGGACGTTGACGGGTTTGGGTGCGACGGCGGCGACGATGGCCTGAATGTCTTCGCGTTTGGTGGGGCCGGGGGCGTAGAGGACGTCGGCGCCTGCGGCTGCGTAGGCTTCGAGACGGCGGAGGGATTCGTTGAGCGGGTCGGGGTGTTTGACGAGGTAGCACTCGGCGCGTGCGGTGAGGAGGACTCCGGTGCCTGAGGCGTCGATGGCGGCGCGGGTGGCTTTGATGCGCTCGACGGCCAGGGGGAGATCGTAGAGCGGGGATTCGTGATCGCCAGTGGCGTCTTCGATGGAGAGGCCGGCGATGCCGGTGGCGATGCAGAGGCCTACGTTGTGGGCTACGGCTTCGGGCTCGTGGGCGTAGCCGGATTCGAAGTCGGCGTTGACGGGGAGGTCGACGGAGGCGGCGATGGTGGCGATGTGTTCGAGGGCCATGTCGCGAGGGACGGCCCAGTCGGCGTCGGGCAGGCCCTGGGTGAAGGAGAAGCCAGAGCTGGTGGTGGCCAAGGCCTTGAATCCGAGTGAACGGAGATAGCGGGCGGTGCCGATGTCCCATGGGTTGGGGATGACGAAGAGGCCGGTTTCGTGAAGTTTACGGAAGGCGGCGCGGCGGGCTGCAACGGTGGCCGGAAGGTGCGGCTGGGCGGTTGGGGTGGGCGAAGCTGACTGATTCATGCAAGGGGCCTCCGACCTCACTTAAGAGTGGATAACGGAGAGGGGTGGTTCATTTTTTATTAGGCGCGTGCGGGGCGGGCGGTTAGAGTGACTCTCCAAAGCAAAGAATATGCTTTGAAGAAGTTAGCTCCCACGGTAGGTGCGCGATGGTAAAGGGATCGGTTCGGGTTTCTTTGGCTGCTTTTTTCTGTCTCTGGATCTTTGGGTTGTCCGGATGCGCTCACAAGCAGCCGCCAACGGCACCGCCACTGACGGCAAGCTTGCCTGTGCAGATACAGGCACAGAGTGTTCCGTTGGCTCAGCCGGCCTGTCCATCTGAGATCAAAGTAGAGGACCACCAGGCATTAGCGGCCTTCAATCAGCCGAACGCAGGTTCCTGCAAGCCGCACCAAAAGAAAGGGCATCTTTTGCCTGATCCGAAGTGCACGCCCGGGGCGGTCAATTCGACGCTTACGCTCGCGGTACTGAAGAATCCTGATTTTCGGACGGATTGCGTGCGGGATAAGGCGACTTCACCCACTGAGAAGGCGAAGACATATGGGTGGTATACGCAATCCAAACCTGAGGATAATCGAGGACAGAATCAGGCGTGCGAACTGGACCACCTGGTGCCGCTGTACCTGGGAGGGGCGGATACGCTGGACAATATCTGGCCGCAGTGCGGACCGGATGGTGTGGCCCTAAGTGCACGATATTTCAAGCAGAAGGATCATGTGGAGCTGTATCTGGGGGAGCAGGTGAGGAAGGGAACGATGTCCCTGAAGGAGGCGCAGCAGGGGATCGCCAAGGACTGGACGCAATATATTGCGGCTGCGGATGCGTTCTGCAAAAGCGGTCAATGCGGCAAAAACACGAATGCGATGGGTATGACGGAGACGGACGATTGGTAGTGTTCCGGCGGTGGGTTTCTTGACATGGGGGTGGGATAACAGCGATGCTTAGGGGCTAGGCGTCATTTTTCGGCCTGAAGGCATGGGTGCGCGTTTGCGCGGTCGTTGCTGTGTTGTAGGGAATGGAGCTACTTGATGTTGGCAATATGGTTGCAAATTACTGCCGGGGGATTCGCCCTGGGCAATTTGGGCGGACTTGCGCTGCCGCTGTTGTTCTTTGCGGTGCTGTACTTTTTGATGATCGCTCCGAACCAGAAGAAGCAGAAAAAGTGGCAGGAGATGCTTTCTCAGTTGAAGTCCGGAGACCGCGTGACCACAAATGGCGGGATCAAAGGGACGATTCTGACGGTCAAGGACGATACTGTTGTGCTGCGTGTGCAGCCCGATGGCGTGAAGCTTGAGTTTGTGAAGAGTTCGATTGCCGCTGTGACTACGGACGAGGCGGCTTAGTAACGAAGCAGAAGCAGCAGAGAATTTAGATTCAACCGTTAGAAACGGACGAGGAAGAAACAAGGATAGCGGCGGCGGGGCTGGAACAGGGCGCGTTGCAGGCTGCTCCTTCGATAAAGATCATGGGCAAGAATCTGGCCGGTAAGACGGCATCCATCATTGCGGTACTGGTGATCTTCTTTTATGGGATCTTTTTTGGCTTCAACGCGCCGAAAATGGGGTCACTGAAAACACTCATCACCAATAACATCAACCTTGGGCTTGACCTGAAGGGCGGCACGCACCTTGTGCTCGAAGTCCATGTCGCGGAGGCGATCGCTTCGGCTGTGGACCGCGATGCGGCCCGGTTGGAGGCAGACCTGCAGAAGGCCGGAATTACTGGCGTGACTGCGGGGAGGACCGATCCGGCACGCCCGCAGACGATTGTGGTGGCGGGTATTCCGGCAGGCAAGCTGGGTGATGTGCACAACCTGGTGCAGGGCGTCGACTACGCGAACTATGAGATGACGACTGCGCCTGATGGCAGTCTGATGCTTACGATGAAGCAGGCGGCGGTGCGGGACCTGTCGGCACGAACGCTGGACACGTCGATCGAGACGATCCGCGAGCGCATCGACAAGCTGGGCGTTGCCGAGCCGGTGATCCAGAAATATGGACTGGGCGAGAACCAGATCCTGGTGGAGCTGCCAGGCGTGAGCGATCCGGCGCGCGTCGAGGAGGTCATTCAGTCGACGGCCAAGCTGGAGATTCATGCTGTAGTGGGTGGGCCCTGGGGCACTGAGCAGGACGCGCTGCAGGCTAATAACGGTATGATTCCGCCGGACTCGATGTTGGTGAGAGGTTCGGGATCGGCTGGGGCTCCGGAGCAGGTTTGGCTGCTGAAGCGAGTGAGCGAGGTGGAAGGTACGGACTTCCGCGATGCGCAGCCTTCGCAGGACCAGAACGGTCGGCCGAACATCCGCTTTACTCTGACGACGGAGGCGGGTGACCGCTTCTACAAGTACACGAGCGAACATAGCGCCAACACGGCTACGCCGGGTTCGATGGCGATTGTGCTGGATAACCGAGTCCGTGAGGTTGCGGGGATTCAGTCGGCGATTCGCGACAGCGGCGAGATTACAGGCGGGTTCACGCAGCAGCAGGCGAACGATCTTTCGTTGATGCTGAGGACGGGCGCGCTGCCAGCGTCGATCTCGTATCTGGAGACGCGGGTGGTTGGGCCGAGCCTTGGTGCGGCTTCGATTCGGCAGGGCGTTATCGCGGCGGTTGCGGGCATGGCGGCCGTGATGATGTTCATGCTGGTGTACTACCGCGGCGCGGGCATCAATGCGAATCTGGCGTTGATTCTGAATCTTGTGATCCTGCTTGGGTTCATGGGCTTTACCGGGGCGACGCTTACGCTGCCGGGTATTGCGGGCGTGATTCTGACCATCGGTATGGGCGTGGACTCGAATGTGCTGATCTTTGAGCGCATCCGCGAGGAGCTGCGGGCCGGAAAGACGGCTGCGGCTGCGGTGCAGCAGGGGTTTGCGCATGCGTGGGTGACGATCATCGATACGCACGTGACGACGATTGTGTCGGCGGCGATCCTGTTCCTGTTCGGTACGGGACCGGTCCGCGGATTTGCGCTGACGCTGGTGTTTGGTTTGCTGGCGAACCTGTTTACCGCGGTGTTTGTGTCGCGCGTTATCTTCGATTCACATTTGCAGAAGAAGGAACGCGGCGCGCCGTTGTCGATTTAGCAGAGATTTTTGAGAGATTGCGGGCCCTTGAAGGGTTGCCGCCGAGGATTGAAGAGCGTGGAACTGTTTCGTAGTACGAATATCGACTGGCTTGGGAAGAAGTGGTACTTTCTCGGGTTTTCGCTGATCTTTTCAGTGGCGGGCATCCTTAGCCTGCTGTTCTGGCACCATCTTCCGCTGGGTGTGGACTTCAAGGGCGGAACGCAGATCCGGGTGGAGTTTGCCCAGGCGCCGAACGAGGGCCATATCCGGCAGGCGATGGATAGGGCCGGGCTTCATGATGCGACGATTCAACGCATCAGCGACCCGAGTGGACATGCTGCGAACAAGGTGATCATTGCTCTGCCTCAGTCGTCGGCGACGGATGCTGCGCACGATGCCGGGCGGCAGAGCGTGGAGAGTGCCTTGTCGTCGAACTATCATGACTCGACCTTCACGATCGAGCAGGTGGAGATTGTCGGGCCGACGGCGGGTAAGCAGTTGCAGAAGCAGGCTTTCCTGGCGACAATATACTCGCTGATCGGGATGCTGGTGTATCTGTGGTTCCGGTTCGAGCTGATCTACGGCGTAGCTGCTGTGGTGGCGGTGTTCCACGACACTCTGATAACGATCGGAGCATTCAGCTTGACGAATCAGGAGATTACGCTTACCGTCATCGCAGCGCTCCTGACATTGATTGGTTACTCGATGAACGACACGATTGTCGTCTTCGACCGTATTCGCGAGAACCTTGCGCTGTCACGGAGAGAGTCGCTTGCGGATGTGGTTAATCGCAGCATCAATCAGACGCTGAGCCGGACAGTGATCTCATCCGGTCTGACCTTTCTGACGGTGCTGTCGCTGTATTTATTTGGTGGTGAAGTGCTGCATGGGTTCTCCTTTGCCCTTGTGATTGGCATCCTAATTGGAACGTATTCGTCGATTGCTGTAGCGGCGCCGATGTTGGTGGCGTACCAGGAATGGCGAGCAAAGCGGGGCAAGACGGCTATGTTGCCAGCAGGGAAAAAGGCAAAGGCGTAGCTCAAAAAAAATTCTGCAATCGGGTTGTCTGGGATCCGTAACCGGGAACAAATCCGAATGATGTGGTGTCTAAGTATCAATAGCTCTTCCAGTAGAGAGGCTGCATATGTTTGAAGACTCATTGATGGAATCCGGCGGGAAGCTCAAGACGAAGTCCAAGTACTGGATGATCGCGACGTTTGCGTTCAATGGCGCGATTCTGGTGACGATGATCCTGATCCCACTGATAAATCCTGAGGCGCTGCCAAGGACGGCCATGACGGCCATGCTGACAGCTCCTCCGCCACCACCACCTCCACCACCACCACCGCCTCCGGCGCAGATTGTGAAGCCGATCAAGATGGTGTCGGAGATCGATCAGGGCCTGCACGCGCCGACGAAGATTCCCAAGGACATCAAGATGCTGAAGGAAGACGCTACGCCGCCTCCTCAGATGGCTGGCGTGGCTGGCATGGGCGGTATGGGTAGCGGAAACGGCGTCCCAGGTGGTGTGATGAATAGCATCGGAACCGCGCCTGTTCCCAGGGTTGTCCCGGAGAAGCCGAAGGGGCCGATGCGCGTATCGAGCGGTGTCATCAGCGGTCTTGCGATCTCGCAGCCGAAGCCGATCTATCCTCCGATTGCCAAGGCGGCACACGTGTCCGGTGCGGTTGTGCTGCACGCCCTGATCTCGAAGGAGGGCACAGTTACGAACCTGCAGGTGATCAGCGGACCGCAGATGCTGCAGTCGGCAGCCGTCGAGGCTGTCCGGAACTGGCGTTACAAGCCATATCTGTTGAATGGTGAACCGACCGAGGTTGAGACGCAGATCACCGTGAACTTCAACTTCGGCGGAGGCTAAACCCAGGGGTTCTGTTATCGCAGTTGTCCTCTCGCGTATTCCTCAGTTAGCGAACTTTTGGGGGATACACGGGTCAAGATTTGGAAAGTTAGAGTTCTACCAGGAGGAAATATCCAAGTGATTCTCGCTCATCTCGCAAACTTCGCTCATGTACCCACCTCGCTCGCCATGTTCTTCGACGAGGCGCAGGTTGGTTTCAGCCCGCTGCAGCTCTGGTCCAACATGGGCAACCTGGCTCGGGCGGTCGTTATTCTGCTCTTCATCATGTCGATCTGGTCGCTTGCTGTGATCATCGACCGCGCGCTGTACTTTTCGGCAGCCCGCAAGCAGTCGCGTGAGTTTGCTCCGAAGGTTGCCGGCGCGCTCAAGGATGGCCGTCTGGATGAGGCGATCAAGGTGGCTGACCGCAGCAAGAAGTCGCACCTGGCAGAGGTTGTCGTGGCTGGTCTGCAGGAGTTCCGCAGCTTCGGTTCGGGCGGCAGCATCACCGAAGAGCAGGTTGAGAGCTCCAAGCGCGCACTGGAGCGCTCTGAGGCAATCGTTCACGCCAAGCTGAAGCGCGGTCTCGGCGGTCTGGCGACGATCGGATCGACGGCGCCCTTTATCGGCCTGTTCGGAACCGTCGTCGGTATCTTGAACGCCTTCCAGCAGATCGCAACGCAGAAGACCTCCGGTATCGGTGCAGTCGCCGGCGGTATTTCGGAAGCCCTGGTGACGACGGCGTTCGGTCTTCTCGTCGCCATCCCGGCCGTTATGACGTTCAACTACTTCACCGGCAAGGTCGAGGCGTTCGACGTCGAGATGGACAACAGCTCCAGCGAGCTGGTGGACTACTTCATCAAGCAGAGCCACCGGTAAGCGTTTGAAGAAGTAATCGAACGGTAAGGACCTGCGAGAGTTACAGCTCTGAGTTCCTCCGGATGCCGCCAGCGAACGGCATCCGGAGGGCAGAGCAAGCTGCAGGAGAGTACAGAGACAGCAAAAGCCGGGCGAAGCCGGACGGAGCCGACGTTATGAGTATCAATAAGCGGGAAGAAGGCAAGAAGATCAACTCAAACATTAACGTGACGCCGATGGTGGACGTAATGTTGGTGCTGCTGATTATCTTCATGGTCATTACTCCCATGTTGAACAACAAGGTGAATGTGGATCTGCCGAAGGCGGATGCCGCGGTAGTGATGGAAGACGCGAACAAGGAAGACGCGGTTGTGGTGGCGGTGACGCGGGACGGCAGAACGTTCCTCGGCGGCGACCAGGTAACGGTCGAGGACCTTGGGAGCAAGATCTCGGCGAAGCTCGAAAACAAGACGAGCAAGCAGGTGTTTATGCGCGCCGACACCCGTGCGAACTACGGCAAGGTGATGGACGCGGTCGATGGCATCCGCTCGGCCGGCGTCAGCCAGCTTGGACTGTTGACCGAGAAGCGTGAGACGGAAGCGTCTACCACGAAGAAGTAAGAGATTCTGTAGAACGGCAGCCTAATAGGATTGAGCAGCCGGAGTTATAAGGAGATTTGCTATGGGAATGGGCGGTGGAAATAAAGGTGGAGCGATGTCGGACATCAACGTTACGCCGATGATCGACGTTCTTCTGGTGCTGCTGATCATCTTCATGGTGATCGTGCCGGTGACGCCGAAAGGTCTGGATACGCTGGTACCTCAGCCGCCCAAGGATCCTTCGCACGAGCAACCGAACGACCGCACGATTGTGGTGCAGATCCAGGCGAATGGAGCGGGCGCGCCCTCGTACATGATCAACGAAACGTCCTTCAACAAGCAGGACCTGTTGCCGAAACTGACCGAGATCTTTGCCACGCGGCAGGAAAAGGTCATGTTTGTGAAGGGCGACAAGGACCTGGACTTCAACAAGGTTGCCGAAGTGATCGACTTTGGGCATCAGGCTGGAGTGGACAACATCGGCTTGATTACGCCGCGGGTTGAAGCGGGTCAGTAAGACAGTTTTGGAAGAAGCTCCCGCCCGGGCGGTGCGGCCGGGTTGGCTCGCCGCCCGGAGCTTTTTTTGAGGTCGATGTCGATGGAGTGCTCGCTTGCCCAATTCTGTATTGGGAGATGATAGCGATGGCTTTCTCAACGACTGGTTCGGGGAATGGTTCGGAGAGCGCGGGGATCTCTTCTGAGATCAACGTAACCCCGCTGATCGATGTTCTGCTGGTGCTGCTGATCATTTTTATGGTGATTGTGCCTGTTTCGCCGCGTGGACTCGGTACGGAGCTTCCGTCTGCCAGCACTGGGAGCCAACCGAGCGAAGTTGCGGACCGACCTGTTCTGGTGCAGGTGGAGATTATGGGAGCCGAGGCCCGGTATTTTGTTGACGAGCACTCTGTAAGTGAGGCTGAAGTTGCCCCGAGGTTGCTGGAGTTGCTGGGACGGAAGGCTGACCGGAGAATCCTGTTGAAGGCAGATGCGGCATTGGATTTTGGAGCAATTTCGAGGGTAATCGACGCGGGGCGGGGCAGCGGGCGCTGAGAACGTGGCTTTGATCACTCCGGGGAACGAGGCGCGCAACAGGTGAATTTGTTTGACAGGGAGGTGAGACTACTTGCCTCCCTCTTTCGTCTAAACTTCGCGTCTCAATTCCATTGACATAAGGCTGCTGGAGAGAGCCCTTTAGCTAAGAGCGGTCCACGAGAGACCGGCGGAAAGAAGTCTGGCCTCATGAAACAATATTTAAGAACGAAGCACGTAAAGAGTTTTCCCGGCATCAGAAATTAGAGATACTCTGGCCAGATTGGCAGATATACCGTTACAATCAAGCGGCAAGCAGAAAATTCCTAGTTCGATTTACCGTTCCAAACATCGCGCCTTTTTGAAGGAGAGAACACGTCCAATGAAATTCACCGCACGGATTCCGGTTACGGCCGCTATGCTAGCGCTGCTGCTTTCTTCTGCAACCGGATGTAACCGCCTGAAGGCGCGCGACCAGCTCAACAAAGGTATTCAGGCGTTCAAGAATGCGCGCTATGAAGAAGCTGTGGGACACTTCCAGAACTCGATCGAACTGGATCCTAACTACGAGCAGGCGAAGCTCTATCTGGCGACGGCGTACTCCTACCAGGTGGTTCCGAACCTGGATACGCCGGAGAACCTGAAGATCGCGCAGAAGGCCATCGACGGCTTTCAGGCCGTGCTGGCGAAGGATCCGAACGATCTGACAGCACTGAAGCAGATTGCGTCGATCGACCGCAACATCAAGAAGTTTGATGAGGCGAAGGAGTATGAGAAGAAGGTGATCGCCCTCGCGCCGAATGATCCGGAGGCGTATTACACACTTGGCGTTCTGAACTGGATTCAGGCGTACAAGAATGCGACGACGATTCTGGCTGCGGATGGCCTCACCGATGACGGAAACGGTAACGTAAAGAAGAGCAAAGCGGCTTGCCTGAAGCTGCAGGAGGCCAATACTGCTCTCGTGAATGAGGGACTCCAGTTTCTACAGAGAGCTGTGGAGCTGAATCCGACCTACGACGACGCGATGCAGTATCTGAACCTGACCTTCCGACGCAGGGCTGACCTGGCGTGCGGCGATGACGCGGCGCGCAAGGCGGACCTGGCTAAGGCCGATGAATGGAGCCAGCGTGCGATGGGCGCTCGTAAGGAAAATGAGCGCAAGAAGGAAGAGAAGACCGGCGGCGGCGTAACCATGCAGTAGTCGCTGAGCTTTGCAGTAGAGAGAAGGGCCTCCCAATACGGGAGGTCCTTTTTGCTTGTCGATGCACGGAAAGGTGTGGACTGCGTGGGGTAGAATTGCCGCTTGCGACGGACGATACAAAAGGTCTTGATTGCGAATCGCGGCGAAATTGCCCTGCGGGTGCTTCGTGCGTGCCGCGAGATGGGGCTGGCGACGGTAGCCGTATACTCCGACGCGGACCGCGCTGCGCTGCATGTGCTTCATGCCGACGAGGCGTACAGGCTAGGGCCGGCACCGGCAGCGGAGAGCTATCTACGCGGCGATTTGATTCTGGAGATTGCGCGGAGGACAGGTGCAGACGCCGTGCATCCCGGGTATGGATTTCTCTCGGAGAATGCGTCCTTTGCCGAGGCCTGCATGGCTGCGGGAGTGATCTTCGTGGGGCCTCCGGCGAGCGCGATGCGGGCGTTGGGTTCGAAGACACAGGCGCGGCAGGCGGCGGACAGGGTGGGGATGCCCAGAGTGCCAGGGTCGGTGACAGGACTGACGGGTGTCGAAGAGGCGGGCAGGGTAGCGGCCGGGATAGGGTATCCGGTGATGTTGAAGGCGGCGGCGGGGGGCGGCGGGAAGGGAATGCGGGCCGTGATGGGCCCAGACGAAATGGCTGCGGCCTATGCTGCTGCGGCCAGCGAGGCGGAGAGGAGCTTCGGGTCGGGTGAGGTATACCTGGAGAAGCTGATCGAGCGGCCTCGGCACATCGAGATCCAGGTAATGGCCGATGAGCATGGCCGCTGCGTGTATCTGGGGGAGCGGGAGTGCTCGGTGCAGCGGCGGCACCAGAAGGTGATCGAGGAAGCTCCATCCGCCGTTGTCGGTGAGGCGTTACGGCGGAAGATGGGCGAGGCAGCGGTCCGGCTGGCGCTTTCGGCTGGGTATGTGAATGCCGGGACGGTAGAGTTTCTGGTGGATGCGGAGGAAAACTTCTACTTCCTTGAGATGAATACGCGGCTGCAGGTGGAGCATCCGGTGACCGAGATGGTGACCGGGCTGGACCTGGTCCAGATGCAGCTGCGGGTAGCGATGGGCGAGCCGCTGGGGCTCGTGCAGGAGAATATCCAACTGCGCGGCCATGCCATCGAGTGCAGGGTCTATGCGGAGGACCCGGAGAACAATTTCTTTCCGTCGCCGGGGCTGATTACGCGGCTGGAGCAGCCGGGCGGGCCGGGGATCCGGGAGGACTGCGCGGTGTATCCGGGGTGGGTTGTGCCGCTGGAGTACGATCCGATGCTTTCGAAGCTGGTGGCGTTTGGGGAGACTCGAGAGGTAGCGATTGACCGGATGCTCAGGGCATTGGGAGAGTATGTGATCGGGGGGATCAAGACGAACCTCTCGCTGTTCCGGCGGATTTTGATGGATGAGAACTTTCGGGCGGCGAGGATCGATACGGGGTATCTGGAGCGGCTGCTGGCTGAGGGGCCTGTGGCGGAGGGGGAGAGCGTTTCTGAGGATGTGGCGGCTGTGGCCGCAGCTTTGCTGATCGCGGCCGGAGAGAAGTCGCCGGTGCCGACGGGTGCCGCGCAGGAGAGTCGATGGGGTCTGGCGGGGCGGCAGGAGGGATTGCGCCAGTGACGGTGTGGCTCGAGATCGGTGGGAAGAAGCGGCGGGTTGACTTGCCTGCGGGCGCTGTTGATGGCGCGCTCGAGTGTCTGGTGGATGGAAGGCCGTTGCGGGTCGATGCACGGATGTTGCAGGCGGGGGTGTTGTCGCTGCTGGTGGAGGGACGGCAGTATCGGTGCGTGCTGGATGGGGACGGGGTGCTGGTAGGGGAGCAGAGGTTTGGGTTTGAGGTGGAGGATCCGCGATCGCTGCGTGGGCGGCGTGGGGCGGGTGGAGACTCGGCGGGGCCTCGGGCGGTGAAGGCACCTATGCCGGGGCGGGTGGTTCGGGTGCTGGTGAACGCGGGGGATACAGTCGCCGAGCAGCAGGGGCTGGTGGTGATTGAGGCGATGAAGATGCAGAATGAGCTGAAGTCGCCAAAGGCCGGGCGCGTGATTCGGATCGCGGTCGCCGTGGACGACACGGTGGGGGCGGGCGAGGTGCTGGCCGTCGTGGAGTAAGCGAGGGCGGCCGGAAAAGCTCCTGTAACTGGCTTTTTGACGCGGGGGCGGCCAGGTTCATTCAGAAGGTATACGGGCCGCAAGGTAAGACGCTAAAGGCCTGAATAACAACGTCACGCCGACAGCATCGTGAATCCGACACCTCCGGCCCTACGATTCTTCCTCCGCCTCCGAAGCTGCGACCAACGAAAGCCTCCCCTGCCACTCGTCGCTCGTCATCGGTCGCAACTGCACAGGCACCGGCTCAAGCTGCGGTAGGTCCTTCTCGCCAATCTCCATCTCCCGCAACCTGCGCGAGATCGAAAACAGCCCGCCCTGACCCTCCACCTTCACCAACATGTCGTCATAAGCCTTGCCCGCGCTGCGAAGGGTCTTGCCCAGTTGCACAATCGCGTCATGTAGTCCCACCAGCTTCGCCTGCACCTTTAGCGCCTCATCGCGAATCATCTGCGCATCCCGTGCAATCTGCGACTGCTTCCATCCATATGCCACCGCCTTCAGCAGTGCGATCAGCGTCGTCGGCGTCGCCAGTAGTACCTTGCTCTCCGCGCTGTACTCCAGCAGAGACGGATCCTGTTCCAACGCCGCGCTGAAGAGCACCTCGCTCGGCAGAAAGCAAACCACAAAGTCCGGCGACTCCGGAAACTGCTTCCAATAAGCCTTCCCACCGAGCGCATCCAGATGTTTCCTCACCCTCGCCGCATGCGCTGCCATATGCGCAGACCGCAATACCTCATCGTCACACGCGCTTGCATCCAGAAACGCATCCAGCGGCGTCTTTGCGTCCACGATGATGCTCCGCCCGTTTGGCAGCTTCACAATCAGGTCAGGCCGGATCGACACATCCTCGCCCCTCACAAACTTCTCCACCTCGAACGACGCATACTGCACCATGCCGGCAAACTCCACGCACTTGCGCAGCTGCATCTCACCCCAGTTGCCCCGCACCTTCGGTGCCCGCAGTGCCGCCACCAGCTGCGTTGTCTCCTTGCGCAGGTCCATATGCGACTTCTGCATATTTTGGATCTCCGCCAGCACCTCGCTGTAAGCGCCTGCCCGCTTCACCTCCAACTCATGGCTGTGGGTCGACAGCTTAGCGAGCGACTCCTGCATCGGCTTCAGCAGCAACTCAATTGCCGACTCCTTCGCCGCCAGTTCTTTGGCCGCCTCCACCTGTTGCGTCTCAAGCTCGCCCTTTGCAAGCCGGATCAGTTGCTGACTGTTCTCATGCAGAGCGCTGGCAGCCAGCGCCTGAAAGCTCGTCTTCAAACTAGTCTCGACATCAACCAGGGCCTTGATTTTCTCTTCTGTCGCCTTCTGCTCCGCCAGCATCTGCGAACGCAACCCCGCCGCTTCCAACCGAGCCGTCTCACCCGCCGCGCGCAGAGCCTCCAGCTCCCGCACCTTCTCCTCGATCACCCGGTCCTTTATCCCCAGTCCCTCACGAAGCCCGGCAACCTCGGCCTCCCGCGCCGCTATGCGAGCCTCAGCCGCGACACGGGCACCCTGCGTTCTACTGCCGGAAATCAACCACGCGATTACCGCGCCAACCACACTTCCTACCACAAACCAGACCACCGTTATCGCTTCCATCCCCCAAATTTACGCCAAATCTTCGCCAAACCTCAACCTGTTTCGCACACAAACCGCTCTCTGCAAAAACTGAATCCCCAATCACTTCCATGGAATCCAATCCTCTAACTCATGGCAGCGACAGCAATAGAACTCCCCGGCGCGGAATTATCCAGCGCACTCCAAACCGCAGAGAAGCCATGGCGGCCCCGCATCAACCCGTGGATCGTCGCCATGACGGTCACGCTCGCCACTTTCATGGAGGTGCTCGACTCCTCCATCGCCAACGTCGCCTTGCCTCATATCGCCGGAGGTCTCGGCGCTACGCAGGATGAGGCCACCTGGGTCCTCACTGCCTACCTCGTAGCTAACGCCGTCATCCTCCCCGCCGGCGCTTACATGACAACCTTCATCGGACGCAAGAAGTTCTACATGATCTGCGTCGCGCTCTTTGGCATTAGCTCTGCCCTCTGCGGTCTGGCCCCTTCGCTTTCGCTTTTGGTCTTCTTCCGCATCCTGCAGGGAATCGGCGGCGGCGGTCTGGCCCCCTCCGAGCAAGCCATCCTTGCCGACACCTTCCCGCCAGAAAAACGCGGTCAGGCCTTCGCGATGTACGGCCTCGCCGTAGTTGTTGCCCCCGCCATCGGCCCCACCCTCGGCGGCTACATCACCGACAACTTCGACTGGCGCTGGATCTTCTTCATCAACGTCCCCATCTGTCTGATCTCCCTCTTCCTCACCTCGCGCATCGTCGAAGACCCACCCTGGGTCGAAAAGCAGGTCAAAGAATCCCGGAAGGGCGGCATCAAGCTCGACTTCCTTGGCTTCGGTCTCCTCGGCCTCACCTTCGGCTCCCTCGAGTTCATCCTCGACAAGGGTCAGGAGGACGACTGGTTTTCCTCTCCGGTCATCTCGTTCTTCGCCATCGCTATGGTCATCGCCTTCATCGCAATGATCTGGTGGGAGCTGCGGCAGCTTCGCACGGGCCACCGGCCCATTGTCAACCTTACGCTTTTCAAGCGACGCAACTTCGCCATCGGGTTCATTCTGATGTTCGTGCTGGGCTTTACTCTTTACGGCACCACTGTCCTTATCCCGCAGTTCGTCCAGTCGCTGCTGGGTTACACCGCCGAACTCGCCGGCCTCGTCCTTTCTCCCGCCGGCCTCATGATGATGGCCATGATGCCCGTCGTCGGCTTCCTATCGAGTAAGGTCGATCCACGCAAGCTCATGGGCTACGGCTTTCTCATGCTCACGCTGTCGCTCCTCACCATGCACACCATGGACCTCGGCATCAGCTATGGACGTCTGGTCTTCCTGCGCATCTTCCAGGCATCGGGCCTCGCCTTCCTCTTCATCCCGATCAACATGATCGCCTACATCGGCGCGAAGCAGTCGGAGAGCAACGACGTCTCTGGCCTCACCAACCTCGCGCGCAATATCGGCGGCTCCTGCGGAACGGCCTTCGTCGCCACCATGCTCATACGCCGCACTGCCGCGCACGAGACCAACATGGTTCGCAGCCTCAACGGCGGCAACCAGGCCTTCGTCAATCAGGTTGAAAAACTCAAGGGCCACTTCGGCGGTCACGGCGGAGGCAATCCTCTCACCGGACCCGGATCTCACGCTGCCCAGGCCTACATCTACAACCAGCTTCACCGCCAGGCCGGCATGCTCGCTTATCTCGACATCATTCAGAACATGGCTATCTTCTGCGCCTTCATGCTGCCGCTGCTCTTCTTCATTCCTCGCCCACCCAAGAACGCCAGCCCCTCCGCCGGCCACTAAATTGACTAGTTTTTTTCGTACGTTTTTTTGGAGGGGGTTTTGCGAAAAATGGGCGGAAGTTGATGGTTTTTGGTGGTTAGCTGGTGGTAAAAAGTGTGGTAAGTGTGGTTTGTTGATGGTTGCTGCGCGGCTTCTAAAAACATGCCAACTTTCTGAAAGATTTCTGTGGAAATCTGACTGCCTGCTTCGGATGGGGCGCCCTCCTCAGCGAGGAGGCGCCGATCCATCGAGCACTGGCTTGTCCAGGCCGCGCAGTTTGCGTCCCATCGCTCCCTGCACGTCGAACACAATCACGTCATTCTTTCCCTTGTTCAAGAACGGTGCCGGAGTATAGAGGGTCTTCTGCGGGCCGACGTACCAGATGCGTCCCAGCGCCCGTCCGTTCAGCCAAAGCTGACCCTTCCTGAACTCGCTTGTATCCAGAAATGTGTCCGCTGTCTTCGCAAGGTCAAAGCTTCCGCGATAGAAGCAAGGGCCCTCGCAGGCTTTCTTCGAATAGGAGTATGAGCTCACCGCCGTCATCGGCAGCGGGTAGATATCCCACTCCATCACCGGCTTCCCTGCCAGCGTTACCTGCTTCGTGATGCCAGCACGCTCTCCGCCGATTGTTTTGCCGAAGTTCACGCGCGCCGTGTTCTCTACCAGAATGTCGAGTCGAGAGCCGGGGGTTGCAGAGATAGCAAGCCGGTCCTGACCGAGCCTTCGGTCGATCACGCCTATCATCTTGCCGCCCAGATAGACCTGCGCATAGCTGTGCACCTTATCCAGTACGAGGTCGCCAGAGGCCGCGTCCTTCAGGTGTGTGCGGTAGAGAATATAGCCGTAGGCCTGATCCACGTCCTCCATGCTTAGCACCTGCTCTGAATGAATGGGCTTCGGCAGGTTGTCCCACAGTGAGGCTGTCTCGAGTAACGCAATATCAGACACGCTCATCGGTGCAGCGACGGTCGGGACTGGAGGCGGTGTATGGCCGGTAGCCTTTGCGATCAGATCGCGAAACACGAAGTACTTCGGCGTTGGCCTGCCACTCTCATCGAGTACAGAGTCGTAGTCGTAGCTGGTCACATCGGGCTCATAGTTTGTGCCGTTGGTGTTGGCTCCGTTCATCCAGCCAAAGCTGGTGCCTCCGTGGAACATGTAGATGCTGACCGAGTAGCCCTGAGCCAGCATCCATTCCAGATTCTTTGCCTGCGCCTCAGCATTTGTGTGTGCATGCGGCCCACCCCAATGATCGAACCATCCCGCCCAGTATTCGCTGTTGATAAAAGGTCCATCCGGCCGAAACTTCTTCAGCGTAGTGAAGGCCTTCTCGGCATCGCCAACCTTTTCGCCGCCAAAATTGATTCCTACAGGAAGCTCCGGCAGCGATCCGTCCGGCACCTGCTCGGGCCCATCGGCGGTATAGAGCTGCGACTTCGTAAAGCCCGCGTCGACCAGCGCCTTGTGGATCTGTTCCATGTACGCGTGGTCGTTGCCGAAGGAGCCATACTCGTTCTCGACCTGCGTCAGGATGATCGGGCCGCCATTGCCTATCTGCAGCGGAGCCAGCTCCTGCCCTAGTCGAGCGATCCATCGCTTCGCAGGCTCCATAAACTTCGGGTCGCTCGTCCGCACGACGATGCCGCGGTCTTTTAACAGCCATGCCGGATATCCGCCCCACTCCCACTCCGCACAAACATAAGGCCCAGGCCGCAGAATTACGTACAACCCTTCCTGTTGCGCTTCGCGCACAAACTCCGCGACATCGTTGTTGCCGGTGAAGTCATACACACCGGGCCGCGTCTCATGCACATTCCAGAAGACGTACGTCGTAATCGTATTCAGCCCCATCGCCTTCGCCATGCGAAAGCGATCCCGCCAGTAAGCACGCGGAATCCGTGGATAGTGCATCTCTCCTGAGATCACGCGAAACGGCTTGCCATCCAGCACGAATTGGCCGTTGGCCACACCAAACGTATGCGTCGAACTCTGCTGTGAAAACGAAGGCAACGCAAAGCCCAACACGCAAAAAAGAAGAAGAAGCCGAAGACGCAAAATATACCTCGCTAAACATCTGAATCCAAAACCCATCGCACCCTTATACATCTCTGAGTTCAACCGAACAAAGCAGATCTTCTCTCTAACAAGCCCGATCATGCCCGTCCGGCGTCGTTACAAATTCTTTACGGTTTCATCACGAACTCCTTATTCCCCGCTGACTAGGCTGAATTGTTAGCGTCTGCGGCTTGATTCGCAGCTGAGGCTGCACGCGCCAACGGGAATGGAGAAGTAAAGTGAAAACAAGAATGAAATCAAGCATTTGCGGACTTAGTCTCGCGATGCTCTCTTTTGGTGCGGGCCTGACTTTCAATGCAGTCGATCTTCGAGCGCAGGAGCGCGCTCCTCAGCCGACTGCGGAGGAGATCAAGGCGGCGCAAGACCAGAAGATTCAGCTATTGCAGGACAAGTTAGAGGAGATTCAGCAGCAGATCATCGAGCTGAAACGGGCTAACTCAGCTCAGCCGGAGACACACCACATCACAACGGCTAAAGCATCTGCTCCACCCCCAGCTATTTCGGAGGAGCCTGTGATAACCGACCCCTCCAATCCAAAGTCGGAGCCGTTCGCGTTTGCCGATTTCACATGGCTTACGGGTAATGCCCGCACTATCGATACTCCGTACGCAACTAAATTCTTCTCGCCTGAGATTCGCACGGACACGAACTACACGTATGACTACCGTCATCCGCAGGACAACACCATCAGCGGATCGAGCGAGGTCTTCCGCGCGAATGAGGTGCAGCTGACTCAGCTTGGAGTCGGCGGCGACTTCCACTACGACAATGTGCGCGCCCGCGTGATGACGCAGTTCGGCTTGTACTCCCAGACCACACCTCGCAACGATGCAAGCACCGCACGAGGCCAGTGGAACCTCGCGGATGCATATCGCTATATCTCGGAGGCCTACGGCGGCTATCACTTCAATGTGCAGCATGGATTGAACGTCGACGCTGGCATCTTCATGTCGTACGTAGGCCTGTTTTCGTACTACCAGTTCGACAACTGGGCCTATCAGCCGTCGTATGTGTCGTCCAACACGCCGTGGTTCTTCAATGGTGTGCGCGTGCAGTGGTTTCCGACGGCGAAGCTGAAGATCGAACCGTGGTTCATCAACGGATGGCAGTCCTATGGCAAATTCAATAATCGACCTGGTCTCGGTGGACAGATTCTGTATCGGCCCAACGGCAATTGGTCGATCGTTGGCAACCAGTACGGCTACGGCGAGGATGCGCTTGGCATACCCACACGCACCCGTTACCACACCGACGATAGCGTTCAGTACAAGTACTACGACCGCCCCACGTCCTTTATCAGCAAGGCGGCCGCCACACTCACGGGAGACGCTGGCTGCGAGAGCGGCGGCGGTGTCAGCTGCTTTGGCGACGGCAAGACCGGACCGAAGCAGAGCTTTCTCGGCTTCATGGCGTACAACCGCGTATGGTTCGATCACGATCGTTACGCCCTGACCCTTGGCGGCGGAAAGATCAACAACCCCGGCCGATATCTGGTGCTGTTGCCGCCGATCAATGGAGCGACTGCGGCTTCGGGAACGCCGTACTTCACCGAGAACCCGGGCGATCCGTTCAAGGCGTGGGACACTTCGGTTACGGCGGATTACATGCCGAGCCAGTACTTTACCTATCGCTTTGAGTACAACCATCGCGCCGCGAATGTTCCCTACTTCACTGGCCCTGGGGGTGTGACACCTCCGGGAGGAAACACCGGCGCACCTGGCTCTGTTGTACCGGGCTGGACTCCGGATCTTCGCAACAGCGAGAACCGGATGACCGTCGCTTTCCTGTTGAAGTTCTAAGCGAAGTCCAAAGAAGAGGCCCGCATGCATTGGTGCTGCGGGCCTTTCCTTTCTTGATGAGGTCGTTACACCGGCTTTGGGTTCCGTTCCTCAAACTGCACCTGATGCCAGTACGGATAAGCTCGCGGAACATCACTCGCAGCATCGAGCTTTGCGATCTGCTCCGGCGTGAGCTGCCATCCAATCGCGCCAAGGTTCTGCTTCAACTGCTCTTCGTTGCGGGCGCCAATAATAATTGTCGAAATACTCGGCCTTCTCAGTACCCAATTCAACGCAATCTGCGGAACCGTCTTGCCGGTCTCCTTCGCGATCTCATCAATGGCCTCGACGACCTTATATAAATACTCTTCAGGCACCTGCGGCCCCGAGTCCACAACTACCTTCGTGTTCAATCGACTGTCCTTCGGGATACCAGTCTCTCGTCGAATCTTGCCCGTTAGCCGTCCCCATCCCAGCGGCGACCACACCAGCGCACCCACACCCTGATCGAGTGCAAGCGGCATCAACTCCCACTCGTAGTCGCGTCCAACCAGCGAGTAGTAGGCTTGATGGCCGACATATCGCGCCCAGCCGTATCGCTCGCTTACGCTCAGCGATTTCATCAGGTGCCAGCCTGAAAAATTCGAGCAGGCGATATACCGCACCTTGCCCTCGCGCACGAACTTGTCTAGCGTATTCAGCGTCTCTTCCACTGGAGTCGTCGCATCGAAGGCATGCAGGTGGTAGACATCGATGTAGTCCGTGCCCAGACGCTTGAGGCTGCGCTCGAGCGACTGAATCAGGTGATACCGCGATGAGCCGACGTCGTTCGGACCCTTACCAAGTCGAAATGTAGCCTTTGTCGAGATCAACACATCTTCGCGCTTGTGATGCGACAGCGCCTTGCCCAGCGCGGTTTCGCTGCTGCCATCGGAATAGATATCTGCTGTATCGAAAAAGTTCAGTCCGGCGTCCATGCAGATCCCGACGATCCTGTTCGCCTCTTCCTGCGTCGTCTCCGACCACGCCTTGAAGAACTCGTTCGCCGCGCCAAACGTTCCCGCCCCGAAGCAAAGCTCCGGCACCTTCAAACCTGATTTGCCAAGCTGTCTATATTCCATGAGCTTTAAGATGCCGCCTCGCACGAATTCGTTTCAAAGTACTCGCTCCGTTCATTGCGGCTTCGTTAAATCTCTATTGCTTCGCTGCGGGAATCGTCACGTCGCGCACAATCTTCCAACCCTGCGCCGTCTTCTCGAAGACCAGCAGGTACGACCCACTCGCGTCGCCGCCGCCTGCCGCAGTTCGCTCCAGGTGAAACCTTCCCGTTACCGTTGCAAAATGCTCATCGAGCGGCTGAACCTCGAGATCGCTATAGGTTAGGGTCCCCATCTTCTCCCGCGTGGAATAAGCGGTACGATACCGCTCCAGCATCTGCGAATAGCCGCGGCTGATCTTCGAACCGATAAAAAGTATGTCGGGCGAGTTCTTGTAGCCAGCCGCGAATGCATCCATGTCGCCGCGGTTCCAGTCCACGGCCTGCTGGGCGAGGACCGCCCGTATCGCAGAATCATCTGTGGTCATGGAGTTCGTCTGTGCAACGACAGGAGCGGCCAACATTAAAATTATTACCAAAAGTGCCAAAACTGAGCGATACATAAAAGCGCCTCCGCGAATCACAAGCTGCAGTCTGAGAATAGCGTGATCGTCACGAATCGAACATCACATCTCTGTCTCTACTGGCTTATCCACCTGCGACTGATATACCTCTTCGACGCGTTCCACCGTGTCGATCTCGCTCAGGGGCTTGTCCGTCCTGATGCGCAGTATCCGCGGAAACCGCAGCGCAAAACCACTCGCATGCCGCCCGCTGCGCATGATGTTGTTGAACGCGACTTCCAACACCATCAGCGGTTCTACCGTTCTGAAGAACCCTTGGTCTTCGAGCGTGTGCTCCATCATCCACGCGCTCATCTCGGCTATCTCTGCATCCGTCAGGCCCGAGTATGCCTTCCCTACATTCAGCAGTTCGCCATCCGCTCCACGTACCGCAAACGTGTAATCGCTCAAGATCCCCGCGCGCTTGCCATGCCCAAACTCCGCGCCTGTTACGACTACGTCCAACGTAGCCAGCTCGCGCTTTAGCTTCACCCAGGCCAGACCGCGTCGTCCCGGCTGATATACGGACTCCGCCGCCTTCAGCATCACACCTTCATTTGCTCTCGCCCGCGCCTCGGCATACGCTCGGTCAATGTCTTCCGCCGACTCGACCAGCCGCGAGGGTGAGAGCATCAGCCGTTCCACTGCTTCGCCATCTTCCTCGGCAAACATTACTCCCTGTGCGCCCTTCTTCCGCTCGTCCACCATCAGCGGAGACCGCACCACCTCGACTAGTTTCTCCACCACTCCCTCAAGCCGATTGCGCCTCTCGCGCAGCGGCAGTTCCAGCAACAGCTCGCCATTCGCATACATCAGGTCGAACGCCATGAACACCACAGGAACCTGCCGCCGCCACTCATTCGAAACGCGCTTGCGTCCAATCCGCTGTCCCAGCACGGCAAACGGCAGCGCGCGGCTCGTCTCATAATCCCACCCCAGAATTTCGCCATCGAAGATCAGCGGCCCCACGCCAGCCGAGCCCATCTGAGCAAACGCCTCCTCCAACTCGGGAAAGCTCTCCGTCACATCTTCCTTATTGCGCGAGTAGATCGCCACGCGCTCCGGCCGCTCCGCATCGCCACAATGAACCTGCGCACGCATCCCGTCATACTTATCCTCAAGAAACGCCTCAATGCGTGCAGTGTCCGCTTCTTCCTCCGGCTCACCTGAGAAGCGTTCTACCGCCTCCTCCGGCGACTCCACCGGCGAAGCCAGCATGAAACCCAGCGGATGAAACAGCCGCATCCGTGCCTCTCGCAGAGTCCCGGCAAAGGCGCGCTTCACCGCAGCGCTCAAATCTGCCTCAAGCATCACCGCATTCCGAACTTCATTGACCGGTACCGAAGCCGCAACGGCAATCGCCTCCTCTACGAGGCTTTGCTTCACTCCAATCCGCATATCGCCAATCATCAGCTTCAGCAGATACTTCGCCTCCAACGGCGTAGCCCGTCGCAGCAACGCTTCGACCAGCCCCGCCCGCACCGCCGTAGTCCGCGCCACCGCCATCGCCGCAAACGCATCGGCAACCTCAGCCAGCGTGAGCGAAGCCTCAGCCACAGTCCGTCCAGCGAACAGATCAAACCCAGCCGCACCCAAATCGCCATGCCGCTTATAAGCCGCTGTCAACTCAATCTGCGTAGCCCCGCTCACCTCCAGCAGAGCCTTACTCAACAGCGCCCCACCCGCGTTCAGCTTCCGCGAGTCCGCCTCGGCAAACGGAGTTCCCGACATATACAAGGCAAACAACCCGGCATCCTCACTCTCGGAAGCCTCCGCATGCGCCGACGAAATCGCCTCGGCGATCGCAGCCCGCTTCTTCAATCGGCCAGCCTCTCCCGCCAGCTTCTCGGCCAACTCCGCAACGTTCCGAAAGAGAGCCATCCCTCATCCTCCTTACTAAAGTAGGTCCCATTCAGTTGATGCCACATTCGTATTCACGGCGCAGCAGCCAATTTCCGAATCTCATCCCGGACGACTGTATTTTTCTCTCGGAAGCAGCACCGTCAGCCGATCCAGTCTCTCGCCTCTCCGTATTCTGGCAGCCTGTCGATGCAGGTGTCTCACCGGATCGTCCGGTCCGCCCTCGTCATCCTCATCCGCCTCTTCGTCGAGTTTTTCCTCGATGACATACGCTACCTGTGGTTCAGCCATAGCGTGGAGCTGATGCAGAGCGTTGCCCAGAGATGCCGTACTGGGATAGAACCCCAGACTTGATCTACCCAGCCTCTTCCGCTGTCGCCATCGCCAACGCTGATAGATGAAGACGCACCAGAATAAACATCCAAAGGCATACAAACTCGTGAGCAGCAAAGAGTCCAAGTCCATGCAGTCTCCTCGAAAGACCTTCTGTGAAGGTGCTGAATTGACGACGAGGCAGCCCAGCGCCACACGGGCACACGGGATACTCGATCAGACAGTCTTTAGGAGATAGAAGGAGGGGGACGCTGAAACAGCGATGGCCGAGCCAGAATGGGGAAGTGGCGTCCGTCGTTCCCCGGATTGGTTGGCCACATTGTGTCCTCGATAACGACTCTTCCAAAGAGGAAGAGTGGAATCAGGATGAAGCCAACGACAGTAAGGCCATGATGATCTGCCGGATGGGCCACAAGTAGCAAAAGCAAAAGGCTAACAGTCGCCATCAGGAGGACAGCGGCTCTAAACCTTCGTTGCTGTTTGTGATCGCTCACACCAGTCATGCTACATCCAGCCATGAAAACGCGCCGCAAACTCCTTTCCCGAACCCTCACAGACAGGAGTAACATCTAAATAGTGTGATGAAAGCACCCGCAAACCCGGTGAACTTCCCGGCCCCCCGGCCCATCGTGACCCATCGTCACGACTTTGCCTAGCTGCGCCAACGCCTGCTTTCTACTCCCTACACCCTATCCCCTACACCCTGCCCTAAGGACACCCCATGTTCGACCGCCTCGACCAACTCGAAGCCCGTTACGAAGACCTCGGCAACCAGCTCGCCGACCCGACCATCGTCACCGACCAGAAGCGTTACCAGACCACCGCCAAGGCGCATCGCGATCTCGAGCCCACCGTCGAAAAGTTCCGCGAGTACCGCTCCATTAAGACGGCCATCGCCGATGCTAAAGCCATGCTCGCCGAGACGGACCCCGACATTCGCGCCATGGCCCAGGACGAGCTTCTGGCTCTTGAGCCTCGCCTCACGCAGGTCGAAGAAGACCTCAAAGTCCTCCTCCTGCCGAAAGACCCCAACGACGATAAGAACATCGTCATCGAACTTCGCGCCGGCACCGGTGGCGACGAGGCCGCCATCTTCGTCTCCGAGATGTTCCGCATGTACCTCCGCTTCGCCGAGCAGCACAAGTGGAAGGTCGAAGTCCTCTCCAGCTCCGAGACCGGCATCGGCGGCGGCATGAAGGAAGTGACCGCCATCTTCGAGGGCGACAAGGTCTACTCGCAGATGAAGTACGAGTCCGGCGTCCACCGCGTCCAGCGCGTCCCAGCGACTGAGACCCAGGGCCGCGTTCACACGTCTGCAATCACGGTGGCGGTCCTCCCCGAAGCCGAGGAGGTCGACATCAAGATCGAAGCCAAGGACCTCCGCGTCGACACGTTCTGCAGTTCAGGCCCCGGAGGCCAGTCCGTCAACACGACCTACTCGGCCATTCGCATCACCCACCTGCCGACCAACACCGTCGTCTCGTGCCAGGACGAAAAATCCCAGATCAAGAACCGCGAGAAGGCCATGCGAGTCCTGCGCGCCCGCCTCTACGAGGTCGAAGCCGAGCGCATCCACCAACTTCAGGCCAAGGACCGCAAGCAGCAGGTAGGCTCGGGCGACCGCAGCGAGAAGATCCGCACCTACAACTTCCCGCAGAACCGCGTCACCGACCATCGCATCGGCCTCACCAACCACCAGCTCAACATGGTGATGGAAGGCATGTTGCAGCCGACCGTTGACGCTCTCATCGCCCACTACACAGCGGAGAAGCTCAAGGCCGAAGCCACAGCTGCCTAACCTGCGTCAGATTTGACTACCTATTTCGCTCATTCAAAAAATGCCGGAGCCAATTCGTGGCTCCGGCATTGAGTTTTATACCAAGTGCGTGTGCCTCATACGCTATTAGTTGAGTTGATCGACATGTCGGGCCAGCAATACAGGATTACCCGATAGAGGATCTTTGACCAGCAGGCCAACCACGCGGATGTTGGATCCAGCCGCCAGATTAGTCATACTGGTAAGTCCATATCGGAAGTCGGTAGCACCGCCGATGTAGACCGTCACCGGTCCAGGCACCAACACGCCGGCAAACCCGTTGATATTCATCTGGAACGTATCGTTGCCACTATTCACACTTCCGGCGACAACCGTTCCATTGAATCCCCAGTTCCGTAACACCACGCGCTTCGCCGTGACTGCCTGAGCATTCGTCGCTCCACTGGCTGGGCCGCCAATCGAGACATGCTGTCCGGGCAGCAGCGCCGCAGAGTTGAACAAGAACTGCGTCAACGGGTTATGCATCCAGTAGATGAAGTACTTCTCGTTGCCGGTGAGATTGACCGTGGCAATCTGTCCCAGCGAAAGGGCCGTCGTCGTTGGCAACAAGTCACGCACATATAAATCGAAATTCGTGGCAGGGCCCGACGTCGGCTGCACGTACGTTACCTGTCCTCCGGCATGGAAACCATCCTCCGAGAGAATCGCCACTTCGTCAGCAGTGATCGTTGAGTCAGCGGTCGCAATCGTGCCCGAGACCTCGACGATGCTGCTCGTCGTCAGATCACTAAGGCTCTCGCTGTTGTCGAACTCAGTCTGCCCGTTCACCTGGACCGTGAACTGACGTCCGTGCGGTCCTTGGATGACGAACGATTGTCCGGTCGCATTTACGCTGACGACAGCCGCGTCAAAGTCATCGATATGTCCGCCAGCGTCGCTCGGAGCCACTGCCGTGACATTGAAGGTTGGTGTGACATTGCCGGTGATCTGGCCGGTGCTATCCACTTGAATCGACTTATAGAGATCGAAGTCGACCCTCAGGCCAACTGGCCCGGTCTGGCTCACAACAAGCGGCGTCGGCAGCGTCACTTTGATCGTATTCGACGACAACGTGGCCGGCTCTGTCTGAATGGTGGGCGCGGCTCCGGCCTGCGTATTCAGGTAGCCGATCGTCGTGGTGCCAAGCGTAATTTGCACGCTGTTGTACGTGCCTACCGGTACAGCGTTCAGATCGAGCAGCGTCTGAAGACCGTTGTAACGCGCAAAGTCTACCGTCGGTGTGCCGCTGACAAGAGACACGCTGTTTCCGTTCGAGTCAATTGCATTCACGCTCTGTATCTGGGCCGCAAAGGAGACAATACCCGCTACAGGTGCATCGGTGCCAATCACGAAAGCATTGCCCGTGACGGTGCTCGCCGTTGCTGCCGATGTGCTGGCAGTGTTAGCGCCGGAGCAACCGGCTACCAGCATTGCTGCAAGCGGCATCGATAAAAATGCGATCAAAGACCTGAAGCCATATTTTTGATGAGACATAGTCGAACCTTTCCTCTCTCCGATAAAGCAGTAAAGCAATCCAGACGCAAAGCAACATGCGCCTGCGGACGTTGAAAAATTGCACACCGGGGCTCTCTCGTGAGGAGACATCTCCTCCCCGGCACGAACCAAGCGACCAATCAGATCAGTGATTTACTCACAGCAACTCGGAGGGGTCGAACAAAGTCTGTCCGCGGCCTTCGACGCTTCTCAATACCACAATAAGTTCGAATGACGGCACGAGATTCAACTCTTGCACCTGCCGTTACCACCCGTACGAACACAGCGAGTTGAAAAAAGTGTCGCGAAAAAGAATCATCTCCATCAAAAGTGTCATCGGGATAATCCTCTGTCGCGCGAGCCCAGCGGCCGGCACTCAAAGCAATTCAACCCCTAACCTACGAGAAAATAAACACTTGGATTCACCTGAATCCGTGAAATATTTCCCATAGAAGATACCCATCCATGAGTCAGCAGCGACCAATCCCGGGACCTCACCAGCTTTGCAATCCTCCGGCAGGCCATTCGCCGGCGAAATACGGCGTCGTCCACGAGCCCTTCCTGCCGCAGCTCAGTCCAACAAGAGTGGTATCTCAATTGCTATAGAAAACCCATAGTCTTGGTGTACAGGGCGCGCAGTTGGGCCAGAAAATAGATCTGGTTCAGGCGATTTCGCAGCGTAGAGGGAATTTAAACACGATGGACGTGCTCAATTCGTTAGATCCAAGGTTATTGCTCTATGCGGTGCAGATTTTTCGCCTTTGTCTATGGCTGGTGATCCTCGTAGCTATCTTCACTCCGCTGGAGCGCCTCTTCGCACTTTATCCGCAGAAGATCTTCCGCAAGGCGATCGTCACCGACCTGGGTTACTACTTTCTCAACAGTCTGATCCCGAGCCTACTGCTGGGCCTCCCCCTTGCCCTCATCGCCTGGACCGTTCACCGCTTCATTCCTGTTGGCTTCCTCGCTGCCATCGCGGCGTGGCCTCTTGCCCTGCGTGTGGTCGTGGCCCTGATCGTCGGCGAGATTGGCTTCTATTGGGGACATCGCTGGAGCCATGAACTGCCGTTTCTCTGGCGCTTCCATGCCATCCATCACAGCGCCGAGGATCTCGACTTTCTCGTCAGCACCCGTGCCCATCCGGTCGATATGGTCTTCACCCGGCTCTGCGAACTGACTCCGCTGTACATTCTGGGGCTTGCCTCGCCCATCGGCAGAAGCGGCAGTCTGATTCCTGTCCTGATCATCCTTGTCGGGACGATGTGGGGCTTCTTCATCCACTCCAATCTGCGCTGGCGCTTCGGCCCGCTCGAGTGGATCATCTCCACGCCGGCCTTCCACCACTGGCATCACACCAACGACGGACCGGCCTTCGTTAACAAAAACTACGCCCCCATGTGGCCGTTCATCGACCGGCTCTTCGGCACCCTCTATCTTCCCAGCGACAAGCAGCCGGTGAGATACGGCATCGACGAACCCATGTCGCCTGCCTTGTTCGGCCAACTGGTCGATCCGTTCCTGTTCTGGCGCCGGAGCTCCCCTTCGTCCGCCGACAACGCAGACCCCAGCCTCACGGCTGATCGGACGATCGAGCTCGTCGCTGCGGGACAGATCTCAGACAGTCAGCTCCCCGAAGAGGGATCCTGACACCGGTTTCGGGCAACGCCATACCTGCAAAATCCTGCCTTCTTCCCGCCTTCCGCCAAATCGGGTTCGAGCGATCAGCTCGCCCGATGGGGGATAACCAGACTTCCGGTAACTTCAGATAAGCCGCAGATTACCCATGAGTTAACCCCCACTCTACCGCGAGCCTCAAGGGTCGGGTCATTTACCCACAAGTGTGCAAATATTTGCCCACAACAGGTTCGTCCGAGGCCAAAAGTACTAGGGACATCGGTCAAAAGACCCATTTCCGGGCTAGTTCTGCAGATTCCGGGAATGGCTCCCCAATTGCTAAGTATCAGGCATATCACACCTGGCAATATTCGCATTACGCTTTTGGCGGCGTGTGAAGTCAAGCAGGAAAAAATTTGTCTCGAGGGTCCCTGACGTATGAAAACGAATCTCTTTACTTCTGTCCTGCGTGGACGAACGATTGCACTTACTGCCTTGGTAGTGACTGCAATGGCAACTTCCGCGTACGCTGATCCGGTCATCATCAACGGCAACTTCTCCCAGCAGTCCGGCACGACTTCCAGCGAACTCACCAATGGTTCCGGCAACAACCATTACAACGGGGCAACGTTAACCGGCTGGACTAACACCACCATCGGCGCCTACAACTTCATCATGACATCCCCTGATGTCTATAATGGTAGCCAGCCTTCTGCCGGTGCTTCTGACGTTTATGGCACTCCCCTCACGTTCTGGGCTGCGGCCAGCAGTCCGAATGGCGGGAACTTTGTCGCACTGGACAGCGACTTTGGCCAGGGTGCTATCTCGCAAACGGTCACCGGTCTAACGGTTGGCGACCAAGAGACCATCACGTTCGAGTTTGCGGGTGCGCAGCAGCATCCTTATAACGGCGCTTCCACTGATCAGTTGGAAGTCAGTCTTGGTGGCCAGAACCTGTACAGCACTGTCCTCGACGATTCGAGCGACGGCTTTACCGGCTGGACCACCGAGAGCCTGACCTTCACCGCGACCAGCACCAGCGAAACCCTCTCCTTCCTTGCGATTGGAACGCCGAACAACGTTCCGTCGTTTGCGCTGCTGGACGGAGTTTCGATCGCTCAGACGCCGGAGCCCGGCTCCCTGGCACTGCTGTCGACCGGTCTCATCGGCCTCGGCGGTCTGGTTCGTCGCCGCTTCAGCAAATAGCAGCAATTGCTCCACTGCAGGTCACGCAATCGGGTTAGGAGTCCGCTCCAACCCGGTTGCGTGTTTTGTTTAACGAACACATTGCTCCGCGGATCGAGGAGAGCTCCTCACTACAGTGGGTGACGCTGTCCGTGCCTTTTCAAAAAGTCCGCGCCCAACGAGTACAACCAGGCTGGCGTCCTGCCCTTAAGTCGGCGACAATCAGGATGTCTCAGCCCCAACGGAGCCAGTCCTGCATGAAGCCTTACCGTGGCCACCTCGTCCCTCCTATCGTCTCGCTATTCCTCTCCTTCATCCTCATCACGAACCTTGCCGCCCTCACGCCGCCCGACACTCCGCCGCCGCTCAACGGCATCGCCCATATAGCCATCCGCGTCCACGACCTCGCCGCCGCCCGCGACTTCTACGCCAAACTCGGCTTCCAGGAGGCCTTCAACCTCTCCAAAGACGGCGTCGTCTACGAGTCCTTCATCAAGATCAACGACCACCAGTTCATCGAGCTCTACCCCGTCACCGCCAAAGACCCGAAGGCAGGCTTCCTCCACCTCTGCTTCGAAGGCGAAGACCTCAATGCCATCCACGACGACTACGCCAACCGTGGCCTCAATCCCACACCGGTCCGCAAAGCCGGCGCCGGAAACCTCCTCTTCACCATGGTCGGCCCCGAGCACCAGAACATCGAGTACACCCAGTACATGCCCGGCTCTCTCCACTACAACGACCGGGGCAAGCACGTCGACGAAGACCGCATCGCCGACCGCATGGTCTCCGTCTCCCTCGCCATGCAGGATACCGCCGCCGCCCGCGACTTCTACCTCAATCAGCTCAACTTCAAATCCATCGCCGGCGATCCCATGTTCCTCCACATGCCCGGAGACTCCGGTCAGGAGGTCGAGATCGCGCCAGCTACCCTCGGAACCCGCGCCCGCATCATCCTCGAAACCAAAAACCTCAGCAAAGCCTCCCATCTTCTCCACAAACAGCAGCTCACCGAGACCAAACTAAAGAACGACCTCGCAGTCATCGACCCCGACGGCAACATCATCCTCATCGAAGCCCGCTGGTAAGCAACGGATAAAATGCAAAGGCCGTTTTCGTCCTGTATTCATTGCAAGGAACGCATGATCCTTGCATCTAAGGTCTCGCAGCTGTTCTAATCTGCGGTCGATGTCTCTTCCATGTCATGAACCTCCGCCAGTCCCTCACCGCCGCAACCCAGCAACTGGCCACCGATGAGCACCTCCGCGCCGAAGCCCCCCGCGACGCCGAACTCCTCCTTCTCCACACCCTGCAAATCTCCCGCGCGACCCTCCTTGCCCACCCGGACGACGAACTAACCTCCGACCAGCTCTACCTCTACGAACGAAGCATCCACCGCCGCCTTGCTCATGAGCCCGTCCAGTACATCATTGGCCAGCAGGAGTTCTTTGGCCTCGCCCTCCACGTCACACCCGCCGTCCTTATCCCTCGCCCGGAGACCGAGCATCTCGTCGAATCCGTCCTCGCCCGTCTTCCCCACAACCACCCGGTTTCCATCGCCGACGTAGGCACCGGCTCGGGAGCCATCGCCATCGCCCTGGCCGTCCACCTCCCCGAGGCGCACATCACCGCCCTTGACCTCTCCACCGAAGCCCTCCACATCGCCCAGCTCAACGCGGAAAACCACCACGTAGCCCAGCGTATTCGGTTCCTCCAGTCCGACCTCTTTGCCGCTTTGCCCCCCGGCGCGGCCTTCGACGCCATCGTCAGCAACCCACCCTACGTCCCCACTTCCGACCGCGCCGACCTCCATCCACAAGTCCGCGAGTACGAGCCTGCCACCGCTCTCTTCGCCGGCCCCGAAGGCCTCGACATCTATCGCCGCCTCATCCCCGAGGCCCACGTATTACTGAAGCCCCAGGGCCTTCTCGCCCTCGAAATCGGCCAGGGTCAGCATCCCTCTCTCACAGCTCTCCTCGCAAACTGGCACGACCTCACGTTCATCAACGACCTCCAGCAGATCCCCCGCGTCGCCCTCGCCCGCCGATTTTAAGTCAGCGTCTACTGACTGAATACCTCCCCGGCAATTCCGCCGATGGAAGGCTAATTTTATTGACACTGGTCCTACCAAACTCATATAGTCCTCGCCGATCCAAAAATCCATCTTTCTACGTTCAGGCCGGCAAACGAAGTCACAGAGGTATTGAGGACATGAAAATTCTCCACCCACTACTCGTCGCTCCCAGTCGTAAGGTATTTCTCCATCTCTCCCTGCTTGCAGTGCTTCTGTTCTGTGTGCCCCAACTCCGGCTCCACGCGCAGGCTGCCGGAACCGCCAGCATCCAGGGAAGCGTCGTCGACCCAACAGGCGCCGTGCTTCCAGGTGCGACCCTCAATCTCATCGATACCGCGACCCAGGTCAAGCGCACAGTAACCAGCGACAGCAGCGGTCTGTACACCTTTCCGAACGTCCCCGTCGGCGCGTATACCCTCACTGTAGCTGCGTCAGGTTTCCGGACCTACGTCCAGACCAACATCGTCCTCGAGGTTGGCAGCAGCATCGCCATCAACGTGAGCATGGCGGTCGGCACCAACGACCAGCGCGTCGAGGTCAAAGCCGAAGGCCTCGCACTGCAGACCGAGGACAGCTCCTTCAAGCAGACCATCGATCAGCAGACCGTCACCGAGATGCCCATCAATGGCCGCCAGATGACCAGCCTCATCACCCTTTCGGGTGGCTCTACCTCTGCTCCCGCAGGCGATTTCACCGGCAGCAAGTACTCCTACGCGACTATCTCCGTCTCCATCGCCGGCGGCATGGGCAACACCACTATGTGGCGACTCGACGGCGGCGACAACAACGACTACATGGCCAACGGCAATCTTCCGTTTCCCTTCCCGGACGCCGTCAGCCAGTTCAGCGTCGAATCCACCGCACTCAGCTCACAGAACGGCATGCACACCGGCGGGCTCGTAAACGTCGTTACCCGCTCGGGAACCAACTCCTATCATGGGTCCGCCTTCTGGTTCATCCGCAACAACTACCTCGACGCCACCAACTTCTTCTCAACAACAAAGGACACGCTGCACCAGAATCAGTTCGGCGGCACCTTCGGCGGTCCCATCCTCCATGACAAGCTCTTCGCCTTCGCCGCATATCAGCGCTGGGTGGCCAAACAGTCTCAGGCCGCAACAAAGGCAACCATACCGACTGCCTCAAACCTGGCTGGCGACTGGTCCGTCTCCGATGGGCCAAACTGCACATCAAGCGGCAAGACCATTCCATTGGTCGACCCCCTGACCGGCGCAAAACTGACGGGCAACAAATATCCGACTCCGCCAACCTACAACGCGCAATCCCTTAACTTGATGGCGTACCTGCCCAAGATCGACCCCACCTATGACACGGGCAATTGCGGATTCGTATCCTACGCCATCCCCTCGGAAATCTTCGACAATCAGTTCGTAACCCGGGTCGACTACACCATCAATCCGAGGAACAACCTCTATGCCCGGTACTTCCTCGACGACTATGACGTCCCGGCCTTCTTCGACAAAAACAACATTCTGATCACCACACAGTCTGGTAATTCACAGCGCGTGCAGACCTTCACCCTCGCTCACGCATTCACCATCAGCAGCAGGACGGTGAATACAGCGCACCTCACCATCATGCGGCGCCGTAACATTCGCGGATATTCCAGCGAGGACATCAACGCCGCCAGCCTCGGGGTCAATATCTACCAGGGCGAGCCAAACGGCCTGCAACTGACAACGACTAGCACAAAATTCGTCATAGGCGGCGGCACAAACTCGGTCTCGCATTTCAACGACAACACCCTGGTCGTCAGTGACGATGTCACCATGCTCCGCGGCAAGCACCAGATCGTCTTCGGTGGCGAGTGGGTTCAGAATCAGCTCAACATCTCCAACGCATACGAGTCCAATGGCGTCTTCAGCTTCAGTGGCATTTACAGCGCGAGCGGTCCCAACGGAGGAACTGCCGTCGGAGATCCCAACCTGGATTTCCTCATGGGAGCACAGAACTCCTTCCAGCAGAGCAAGATGCAGCAGAACGCGCTGCGCGGTCCAGTTCCCAGCCTCTACGTTCAGGACACCTACCACGCCAACAAGCAACTAACCATGCTGGCTGGCCTGCGCTGGAGCCCCAACTTCATGCCCGTCGATGTACTTCAATCGGGGACTCGTCTTCAGCATGGCCGGATTTTTGGCCAACCAGCACAGTACGGTCTTTCCGAATGCGCCTGCCGGAGCGTTTTTCTATGGCGATCCCGGCGTTCCCAGGCAGTTCACACAGAACTCACCCTGGCAGTTCTCTCCGAACGTCGGACTGTCCTTCGATCCCTTCGGCGACGGCAAAACGGTCATCCGGGGTGGCGCCGAATTGGCCTACGACATGGTCAACTTCTTCACGGCCCAGCGCAACCAGCAGAATCCGCCTTTTGCCACCGCGATCAGCCAGACACAGACAACCACCTCCGGTCCTATCAGCTTCTCCAGCCCCTGGTCGGTCGGCCAGATTACGACCAGCCCCTTTCCCCAACCCGTTATTCCGACCCCAGCCACAGCGCAGTTCTTTGCTCAATCCCAGTACATTGTCATGCCAACCCAGTTCCACCCGTCCTATACCATCCAGTGGACGGGGAGCGTTCAGCGGCAGCTTCCACGTGACTGGCAGCTCCAGGTCGACTACATCGGAAGCCACACCGTCCATGCTCCCATGGGGACCCCGATGAGCCCGGCCGTCTTCACTCCCGGAGTCTGGGGTTCAGGTGGTACTGGTTGCTCAGGCGTCGTTCTAACAGGTCCAGCCGGAAAGCCGGCTGGAGCAGCAGGAAGCCCCTGTTCAACCACTACCAATCAGGCCCAGCGTTTTTATCTCACCACACAGAACCCTGCTCAGGGCAATCAGTACTCAGGAGGCGGTGGAGGCTCGGTTCTTATCAATAACAACGGCATGGCCAACTACAACGGCCTTGTGACTACCATCCAGCATCGTCTCTCGTCCGACTTCAGCCTTCTGGCCAACTACACCTGGTCGAAGTGCCTCAACACCGCAGACGCGCAGGGTGACCTCGCCGGCACAACTGTGCAGAATCCCAATAACCCCAGTATGGATTACGGTCCATGCGGCTCCGACTTCCGTAACGTCGGAAACATCGTCTTTATTGCCAAGAGCCACTTCTCCCTCGACCGAGTCGCTGCGATGTTCCTCAACAATTGGGAGATCGCTCCGCTGGTGCACATCGTCAGCGGCGCTCCATTCACCGTAACGGCAGGGCAGGATAACTCCTTCACCGACGTTGGCAACGATCGCCCCAATCTGGTTCCCGGACAACCGATTTATCTCAACCAAACCCTCCGGTCCGCGACCGGCGTGACGAACCGGGGATACCTGAACCCGGCAGCATTCGCTCAGGTCACCGCAGGGTGTCCATCGCCAGCCAATCCGACGACGTGCCCTGGATACGGAACGTACGGAAATATCAGCAAAAACTCCTTCCGCGGCCCCACAGCCTACCAGTTCGACGCCCAGATCTCCCGTATCTTCCCAATCCACGAAAGCCTATCAACAGTCTTCCGGCTGGAAGCCTTCAACGTCTTGAACCACCCAAACTTCAACATCCCAACAGGAACGAGCGTAGGAACTCTCGGCGGAACAACCGGAGGATCCGGAGTCCTGACATCATCCACCTTCGGCCAGGTCTCAACCACCTCCAACCAGGCCCGAGTCTTCCAGGGATCAGTGAAGATCGTCTTCTAAACCGGACTCTTCTAAATCCAACCATAGCAACAACAACCAATGGCCGCCCCGGATCCTCGGGACGGCCATTTTTTTGATGCACATTTGAAACCACCCTGCCTGGCCCATCGTCATACAATGCACCATGACCACGGCGGAACTTCAAGACCACCTCCATTCCCTGGAAGAACGTCTCCTGCACCCTGACCGCGAGACCAACCGGCATGCCCTTACCACCCTGCTCGCCGATGACTTCAAGGAGTTCTGCACCTCAGGCCGCATCTTCAACCTGCAGCAGCTCACCAACGCGCTCCTCACCAGCACCCCACGCGCCGCCACCATGAGCTACTTTTACGTCCTCCGGCTAGCCGAGGGCGTAGCCCTGGCCACCTATCACATCACCACGGCAACCTCCACCTCTCACCACTCCTCCATCTGGGTCGAGCGCAACAATCGCTGGCAGCTCCTCTTCCACCAGGGCACCATCGCCTCCTGATCAACTTTTGTCTTGCCTTGCTTCTGGTTTCCCACTCAACCAATAACTCTGTCGTTTCAACCGAAGCAGCTCACGCTTCTGTGAGCAACGCAGCGGAGAAACCCGCTTCTCTACCGACGCTGTTTCCCAGCCAACCGCCGTTGTCGTTGCTGTCACGCGACCAGGACACCAAAGCATTCCTAAGTATCCTCCCAGTCCTCCCACTCCCGCTCCTTATCCCGCCGCCCCTGCTCCAACAGATCACCCGCATCTTCCTGCTCCTCCCACCTACGCCGCTGTTCCTGCTCGTCCCGCTCCTCGCGCCCGTCGCTCATACCTCTCCTCGCCCCCACGGAAGATATTAACGCAACTCCTTCCCGCAATTAAAGACGCGGGAGCCCGAAGCCCGGCAAACACAATCTTTCCAATAAAATCCACCTCCGCCGCAGCCTCAGAAAATCGGCGTCATCGGCGCAAATCGGTGTTAAGCCTTACGCAACCCGGCCAACAACCTACTTCTTCTCCTCGTGATACTCCTGCTCCGTATTGATTCCCCAAAGAGCAGCCTTATCCACATGACCAGCAACAATCCCATCCACCGCTGTCATCGCCGTCAGCATGCTGTGGTCCTGATTGTTGTACTTATGCATCCCATTTCTTCCCACCAGAAAGAGATTCTCAAACCCATCCGTAAACTCCCGCAGCTCATCGAACCGGTCATACGTCCCAAAGTAAGCCGGATACGTCTTCGGCACCCGCACCACATGCCCATCGTTCACATCCTCAGGATTCAGAATCCCGATCTTCGCCACCTCAGCAATCGCAAACCGCTTCAGATCCTCATCCTGCATCTTCCAAAGATCGTCCGTGTCATAGCAGAAGTACTCCAGCCCAATCCAAACCTTCGTCGGGTCCTGCACCAGATAAGGACTCCAGTTGTTGAAGATCTGTAACCGTCCCAGTAACACATCCGGCTCCTGCACATAAATCCACGTATCTTTCAGCAGACCGCCATCCGGCTCCTTCACCTTCAGCCGATCAGCCAGCAGCCCCACCGTAATGAAGTCGCGATACTGCAGCCCTTCGCTCACCTCGCGCACATTCGCCGGCACTGGAGCATCGATCGCCTGCACCAACTCCCGCATCGGCATCGTCGAAAAGAAGTAGTCCCCCGCAAGCATCTTCGTCTCTCCCGCCTCATTCACTGCATCGATCGACACCACCCGATCCCCCTCGCAGTGAATCCGAACCACCTTCCACCCCATGTGAATCTCGCCGCCCTTCTCGACAATCTGGTCGGCCACATGTTCCCAAAGCTGCCCCGGCCCAAACTTCGGATACATAAATCGCTCAATCAGACTCGTATCCGTGCCCTTCTGCGACAAGTCACCTTTCTTCGACCCACTAAAGCTCTTCTTCAAAAAGTGCTTCACTGCCGTAGTCAGACTCAGCCCCTTAATCCGCTGCGCTCCCCACTCCGCCGAAATCTCATCGCAAGGCGTCCCCCAAACCTTCTCCGTGTAGCTCTTAAAGAACGTCAGATAAAGCTGCCGCCCAAACCGATTGATCAGAAAGTCCTCAAGACTCTTCTCCGGCCCAATCTGGCTCACACGCGACTTCAAATAACTCGTCCCCACCTTGAACGTCCTCACCAGTCCAAGATTCTTCAGCGTCGCCCCGGTCAGCGTAATCGGATAATCAAAGAACTTCCGCAGATAGTAAATCCGGCTCTTCCGCGGACGAATCAGCATCACCAGATCCGAACTCGGCGGCTCAGCCGTCACCAGAGCCGCAACGTGCTCCAGAACTTCAGCCTCCTCCGCTTCCACCTCGTCCTCGCTGGGCACATGATGAACAATCGGCCCCACCCCGCGAAGCACCGGCTCCTCCGGCAGATGCGCAGGCACCGCCACCACTCGCTTCTTACCCTGATAGCTGATCTCCGGCGCCGCACTCTCGTCGTCGGCCACCTCAGGCGGCATCAGGTCGATCCACCACTGCATCACGCGATCACTCTTCGAAAAGAACCGGTGACCGCCAATATCCATCCGGTTGCCCTTGTACTTGATCGTCCGCGAGATCCCACCGATCTCCTGACTCGCCTCCAGCACCACCGGCACCACGTCCGACCGCCGCAGAAGCTCCAGCCCAGCCGTCAGACCAGCCGGCCCCGCACCAATGATCACCGCAGTTTTCTTCAAGATGTTCCCATCGTTCCGAATATGCCCCAACGCGTCGAGTATAAACGGTTCGCCCTTCCCGGGTCGTAGCCACAACGTGGTACCGATACAATCAAACTAATGTCTCACCTGCTCGTCACCGGAGCCTCCGGCTTCTTCGGCGGAGTCCTCAAGCGTCGTCTCCTCCGCGAAGGCCACACCGTCGTCAACATCGACCTCGAGCCAGACGAAGACTCGCTCCCCGGCCTCACCAGCATTCAGGGCGACCTCCGCGACCCTGCGCTCATCGACCGCATCTTCGCCGAGCACCGCTTCGACGCCATCCATCACGTCGCCGCCCAACTCGCCCACGGCCGCATGGACGAGCATCTCCTCTGGACCTCCAACGTCGACGCTACCCGCCTCCTCGCCGAGCACGCCCGCGCCGCCGGCGTCCGTCCCTTCGTCTTCGTCTCCACCAACTGCCTCTGGGCCTCCAACCTCGGCCACCCCGTCCACGAAGACCGCGACATCCCCGCCCCCATCGAGCCCTACGGCAAATCCAAACTAGCCGCCGAACGACTCCTGCAAGACTTCACCGCCGACCTCGACGTCGTCATCATCCGCAGCCCCACCGTCATGGACGCTGGCCGCCTCGGCCTCCTCGCCATCCTCTACGAATTCATCGATGACAACAAAACCGTCTGGGTCGTAGGCAATGGCAGCAACCGCTATCAATTCATCTACGCCGAAGACCTCGCCACCGCCTGCATCCAGGCCGCCAGCCACGGCCGCTCCGACCTCTTCCACATCGGCTCTGACGACGTAAAAACCATGCGCCAGGTCTACGAGGCCGTCATCCAAACCTCAGGCAGCAAGTCAAAAGTCCGCTCCCTACCCAAGACCCCGACCATCGCTGCGATGATGGCCGCGCACAAACTCCACATCTCCCCGCTCGGCCCCTACCACTACAAAATGATCGCCGAAAGCTTCGTCTTCGACACCACCCGCATCAAGCAGCGCCTCAACTGGAAACCTACCCTCACCAACGAAGAGATGCTCCTCCGCGCCTACGACTACTACGCCAACAACCGAGCCGAAATCACCAACCGCACCAACGTCTCCACCCACCGCAAACCTGCATCCATGGGCGTCATCCGCCTACTCAAGTGGATCTCCTGATTTGCCGTTGCACTTGCTTTTCTAGTTGTCATCCCCGAAGGGGACCTGCTTCTGTAGTTGCCGTTGCACTTGCCGTTGCTTTTCTTGCTTGTCATCCCGTAGGGATCTGCTTCTGTCGTTGCCGTTGCAGTTGTTTTTGCTTGTCATTCTGAGCGAAGCGAAGAACCCCCGCATTTTCTCCGTGCCGCCACAAATCTCAAGCGCAGCGAACAGGGCCAATACCCCGTAACAAAAAAGGGGCCGAGCCCAAAAGGACCCAGCCCCGAAACACCGAAAAATCACTTCCTATCAGCAACTTTAAACTCCAACCCATCCTTACCAGCATCGACCACCACATGGTCTCCATGCAGCACAGAACCATCCAGTATCTTCACCGCCAATTTGTCCTGCACCATCCGCTGAATCGCCCGCTTCAAAGGCCGTGCTCCATAAGCCCGGTCATACCCAGCCTTGAAGATCGCCTTCCGCGCGCCATCCATCAGCTCCAGCGTAATCTTCCGATCCGCCAGCAGCTTCTGCAGATCCTTCAGACGCAGATCGACAATATGCGTCAACTGCGACTCATCCAGCGGCCGGAACACAACAATATCGTCCACGCGATTCAAAAACTCCGGCCTGAAGTTCTGGCGGAGCACATCCATCACGCGGCTCTTCGCTTCTTCAAAACCTTCTTCGCCGCCAGCCCAAGCCGTCGCCAGCTTATCCGCGCCGATGTTGGACGTCATGATCAGCACAGTGTTCTTGAAGTCCACCGTCCGGCCCTGCGAATCCGTCAGCCGCCCATCATCCAGCACCTGCAGCAGCACGTTGAACACGTCCGGATGCGCCTTCTCGATCTCGTCGAACAGCACCACGGCATAAGGCCGCCGCCGGATCGCCTCCGTCAACTGGCCGCCCTCATCGTACCCAACGTATCCCGGAGGCGCGCCCACAAGCCGCGACACAGCATGCTTCTCCATGTACTCGCTCATGTCGATCCGCACCATCGCGGCCTCGTCATCAAACAGAAACTCTGCGAGAGCACGAGCCGTCTCCGTCTTACCCACGCCAGTAGGCCCCAGAAAGATAAACGATCCAATCGGCCTCTTAGGATCGGACAAGCCAGCACGCGAACGCCGAATCGCATTTGAAACCGCGCTCAGCGCCTCATCCTGCCCAACCACGCGCTCGCGCAGACGATCCTCCATCTGCATCAGCTTCTTGGTCTCGCCCTCCAGCATCTTGCTCACCGGAATCCCCGTCCACTTCGAGACGATCGCCGCAATATCCTCCTCGTCGACCTCCTCCTTTAGCATCCGGCTCGGCTTCGACGAAACCCCCGTCGCCGCCTCCGCAGCATCCTCACGAACCGCAGCATCCTGCAACGCCGTAAGATCGCGCAGCTCCGCCTCAAGCTTCGGAATCTCACCATACTGCAACTCCGCCGCCCGCTGCAGATTGCCCTTGCGGGTCTCCTCCTGCATCTGGAACCGCAGACCATCCAGCTGCTGCTTCAACTCCGCAATCCGACCTATCGCGCCGCGTTCCTTCTGCCACCGAGCACGCAGACCCGCGGCCTTCTCCTTCGCCTCGGCCAGCTCACGCTCTACAATCACCAGCCGTTCCTTCGATCCAGCATCCTTCTCGCGCTTCAGTGCCGCACGCTCAATCTCAAGCGAAGTCGCCCGTCGCTCCAAATCATCGATCTCAACCGGCACACTCCCAATCTGAATCGCCAGCGCTGCCGCAGCCTCATCCACAAGGTCAATCGCCTTATCCGGCAAAAACCGATCGGATATGTAACGGTGGCTGAGCGTAGCAGCAGCCACAATCGCCGAGTCCTTGATCCTCACCTTATGGTGAGCCTCATACTTCTCCTTCAGTCCACGCAGAATCGCAACCGTATCCTCGACATTCGGCTCGCCGACATACACCACCTGAAAACGCCGCTCCAGAGCAGCATCCTTCTCGATGTACTTGCGATACTCATTCAGCGTAGTCGCGCCAATCGCCCTCAGACCGCCGCGAGCCAACGCCGGCTTCAGCATATTGCTGGCATCCATCGCGCCCTCGGCAGCACCCGCGCCGACAAGAGTATGTAACTCATCAATGAACAAAATAATCTCGCCGTCCGAGTCCTCAATCTCCTTCAGTACAGCCTTCAGCCGCTCTTCGAACTCACCGCGAAACTTCGCCCCAGCAACCATCGAAGCCAGATCCAAAGCACAGACCCGCTTGTTCTTCAGAATGTCCGGAACGTCCCCCATAAAGATCCTGCGGGCGAGTCCTTCCACAATCGCCGTCTTACCCACACCGGGTTCGCCAATCAGCACAGGATTATTCTTCGTCCTGCGCGAAAGCACCTGAACCACGCGACGAATCTCTTCATCTCTCCCGATAACCGGGTCAAGCTTTCCGCGCCGCGCAAGGTCGGTAAGATCCTTCGCATACTTCTCCAGCGCCTGAAACTTGCCCTCAGGATTCTGGTCCGTCACCCGCTGCGACCCACGCACCTCGGCCAGCGCCTTCAGGATCGACTCATGCGTCGCCCCCAAAGCCGCCAGAGCACTCTGCACCGGATCGCCCTTCGCCTTCGCCAGCGCGAGCAGCAGATGCTCCGTCGAGACGTAATCATCCTTAAAGTTGTCCGCTTCCTTGAAACCCTGCTCCAAAACCTTCTGCAGGGCAGACGAAAGCCCCGGCTGCCCCCCACCCTGAACCTTAGGCAGCTTCTGAATCGCCGAGTTCACCCCACTCAGCAACTGTTCCACCGGCACCCCGATCTTCTCCAGCACCGGAATCACAACTCCATCACGATCCTCCAACAGCGCCGCCAGCAAATGCAGCGGCAACACCTCAGGATTCCCGTTCTCCGCCGCATGATTCTGCGCGCCCTGGACCGCCTCCTGAGATTTCAACGTCAGCTTTTCCCACTTAATAGCCATGCTTTCCTCACTTTTCTCCGTTAGCTACCCACCGAAATTCACCAAATTCAGTCGCAAAAATCCTAATCCCTTTATTGCCATATACAAAAAAGCGGGAGACCGGTTAGTCTCCCGCCTGCTCCATCCAGAGACAAAAAATCAGGCCGCGGAAGCTTCCACCTGCTTCGGCTTATCGGCCGCCGAACCCGCGCCAATCTTGACCTGCTTGGGTTTAGCCTCAGCCTTCTTACCCAGCGAGATCGAAAGCACGCCGGTGTCATACGTAGCCGTCACCGCGTCCGAATCCACCGACTGAGGCAGCGTAAAGCTCCTTACGAAGCTCCCGTACCGCCGCTCGATCCGGTGAAAATTCTCTTCCTTCTCCTCAGCCTCAAACTTACGCTCACCCTTCACGGTAAGTGTCTGATTCTCAACACGAATATCGAGATCTTCCTGCTTAACCCCAGGGACCTCAAGCTTCAAAACCACCTTCTGAGCATCCTCATACACATCCACCGCAGGCACAAAGCTCCCTGCCGTCAGGCTCTCGTTTTCCGCCCGAGGCATGGCCAAAATCATGAAAAATCGAGTTCAACCGGTTCTGCAACAACGCCACATCGCTCAGCGGTGAGCGAAACGGTGTAAATCGAGTGATGGTCATAGAAATTTCTCCCAAACAGATAGTTGTCGCCGGTCAAAGCGACCGCGCTACAAATAAGACGCACGATAGGATCGGAAAGATGCAGATAATATGACAATAACTTACTCATGTTTATCCTCCCTCGATTGTGGGACATACCCACGTCCCCTGTTCAGCTATCCTTACCGCAAAGTATTGCTCCGTCGGTCTTTAGCTCAACATAAATAAACACTTAGCCAATCCCCTTGACCCGACTCCTGCCTATCCTCGCCCTCTCCACCCTCCTCGCCGGCTGCGGAAACCCCGCCTCCCAACAAGTCGCACCCACCCCGGACAGCCAACCAGCAGACATACAAGGCCGAACCCACGGAGGCCTCCAGCCCGTCGGCAACGCCCATATCTACCTCTTTGCTGCCAATAATATAGGCTACCGAGCCCCCAGCCTTTCGCTCATCAACCCCTCCGCACCCACCACCGCAACCGACTCCCGCGGAACCTATATCCTCACCGGCGCCGACGGCGGCTTCAGCCTCAACCATACCAACTACTCCTGCTCTCCCGGCCAACTCCTCTACCTCCTCTCCACCACCGGCAATCCTGGCCTGGCGGGTGAATCCAACAACGACGCCATCTCTCTGATCTTTGTCCTCGGCCCCTGCCCCGCTGACGGCGACATCGGCGAAATCACCCCCTTCGTCAATATCAACGAGGTCTCCACCGTCGCCGGTATCTACGCCCTCTCCGGCTTCATGAGCGACATCACGCATGTCAGTTCCGCCCCAACCCCGGCATCCCAGCAGGGGCTGGCCAACGCCTTCGCCGCCGTGAACAACCTTGTCGACGTCACCACCAGCCAAGCCCTAACCCAGAACCTCCAGGGCAACGGTGTCATCCCTCAGGCAAAAATTAACGCGCTTGCCAATGTTATCGTCCCCTGCGTCAACTCGACCGGCACCTCCGCCACGTGTTCCACCCTCTTTAGTGATGCCCGCGACACCAACGGCTTCGCACCTACCGACACAGCCACAGCCGTCCTCAACATCGCGCACAACCCAGCCGCCAACGCAGCCCCACTCTTCTCTCTCATCGGCGGAGCCCCTATCTACCAACCCACCCTTACCACCGCACCCAACGACTGGAGCCTCGCCCTCACCTTCTATGCCCCCACCATGGCTGGCCCCTACTTCCCAGCCATCGACTCCGCCGGCAACCTCTGGGTCCCTGCCTACGCGAGCAACACCCTCACAGAATTCGATCCGTTCGGCAACATCCTCTCCAACCTGTCAGGTTTTACCGGCGGCGGCCTCAACCAGCCGTTCTCCGTAGCCATCGACTCATCCGACAACCCCTGGGTCGTCAACTTCGCCCCGATCGGAGCCTCCACCATCTCCCGATTCTCGTCCTCCGGCACTCCCATCACCTCAACGCCATACCCCTGTGGCCCCGCCTGCTTTTTCCTCGCCTTCGATTCTTCCCAAAACGCCTGGATCTCCGGTTCCACCCGCACCCTGTCGCTCAACTCCAGTGGCGCCACCGTCGCCCAGTTCCCCATGAACGCCTACGACTCCGGCATCGCCATTGACTCCACCGGCCACGCCTGGACCCTCGGTCTCAATCGCGCCCTCTACCGCTTAAGTCCGCCATCGACCACTACCCAGTTCTCTGAGACTGCCACCGCAGCCAGCACCTCGAATGAGCTCACCCCCGTAGCCATCGACTCTTCCGACAACGTCTGGTTCGTCAGCAACAAAAACAACGCCATCGGCGAATCTAACAAAAGCGGCACACCCATCTCACCTACGGGCGGATACACCGGCGGCGGTCTAAGCGCTCCATCCGGCATCGCCATCGACGGCTCAAATCGTGTCTGGATCACCAACCGCAATAACAATTCCATCTCGGCCTTCACCTCCGCCGGTGTACCCATAACTCCCACCACCGGCTACACTGCCGACGGCGTCAGCGCCCCCCGAGGCATAGCCATCGACGACTCCGGCAACGTGTGGATCACCAACTTTACCTACAACTCCGTCACCGAATTCATTGGCCTCGCCACCCCCACCGCAACCCCCATCACTCCAACTAACCACGGCCAACGCCCCTGACTTTAGTCGTCATTCTGGTCGTCTTGGTAGGGAGTGGGGTAGCGGCTCATCGCAACGCTGCAACTCGCCGCTATCAGTTAAAGACCGAACCGTTTGCTAAAGCCCACCAACGCCAATCCCGCCAGCCCGGTCGCAACCAGCAGAACATTGCTCGGCTCCGGCACGGCATTTACCTCAAACGTCGTTGACGCAAGAGTGTCTTGGGCAAGATCGTCTGCGCCTCCCAATATGGTGAAAGATCCACTGTAGTCCATTATCGCAGCATCCGGCGGAATCGTGACTGTGAAGAGAACGTCCGTTGTGCTATCGCCCGGATTCAAGCTAAGCGGAAAGTTAGAGAAAAATGGAGTGTCATCCAGCGTAAGGGGGCTATCTACGTCGAACGAGTCACTGTTCAGGAAGACGGCCGCTCCGTTGGTATTCGGAGCAGACACCGTCGCAACAAAATACAAGGTTGAACCTGGAACGCCCGATAGCACCGTATCGCTTAAGCTCAGGTTAATCGTGTCTGCAAACGCTCGCGAGGACACCAGCAGAAGTACAGCGAATAGAAGCGTCGAAAAAGTCAGGGTCGATTTTCTCATCATATTTCTCATTTTCCTTGTTACTGGTTTAGTTGCTCTTTTTCGAATCTGGACTGTTATGGCAGAACTGCTCGGATGCTGCCACCGAATGTTCCGCCTGTATAGCTTCCCGTATATCGTTCCGCTGCAGCCGCGCCCGACGCTCCTGCCGCGGAAGGGAACGTCACCGTGGTGACAACCGATCCGCCGCCCGGTGCAATGTCCCCAAGCGACTGCGGGACCGCTGCTCCGGTTGCAGTGCCGAGCGTCGCTCCCGTTAGCTGCACGCTCTGGGCTGTTCCAGTGCCGTTGTTCTTCACCGTCACTGTAGCCTGATAGCCGCCGGCCACCTTCGTCAGCGTCGCCGTCGTTATCAACTGCACCGTGCCCGGAATCGGAGGCACCGAGAAGTACGCCACTGCCGGATCATGGTCGCTCACCCGTTCAGGGCGCGTGGCATCGTTCAGGTACACCAGCGGGAAGTCGGAGTCCATATGCGCATACACCAGGCGTGTCTCCGTCGGCACCAGGTCGCTCGTCACGATCACATGGTCCAGCACCTGCGCGCTTCCGGTCTCCACGTAGCTCTGCCGTTCCGGAGCAGGAAGCAGTGTTACGAGATCCACCAGCGGCGGATTCGCCAGTCCAGCCACAGGAGGTGTCACCACCTGGGATGCCGGCACCGGCGTGCCCTTCGTCACCCCGATCGTATCCACGAACCCGTCCGAGAATTCGAACGAGTTATAGTCTCCAACCGTAATCACATGCTCACCTGCAGCCTGATATCCCTGAATCAGGGTTGCAAGATACTCCGCCTGCGCCTCGCGCTTCAGACGCACCGTAGCTCCCGTGCTCGTAGGATCGTCAATGTTGATCAGCGACCTTTGATGTACGCAGATCACCGTAACAGGATAGTCCGACCCCCCGGGCCGCTTGATCCCGGCATGAAGCACGAGCGGGGTGCGGTCGTTCAAAATCGCCTGCGATCCCGTCGAACTCGTAAACGTCGTCGCCAGGCCAAACTGCTGGACGTTCACGACATTTACTCGTGTCGTCTTCACCAGGAAGCCGGTGTTGATCGCCGTACCGTCGTTCGCGAGAAACAGATAGGGCGCGTAAACAGGATCGGTCTGTCCTGCAGCCTGTGCATCCGCACTGATCTTGTTCGCCAGATCAGTCAGTACCGCAAGGTTCTCGATCTCCTGCGTCCCGATGATGTCCGGCATATTCAGCACATTCCGAATCGCCAGCGACGCTTTCGCCAGCCGCCTCTGATAGGCTGCCGTTGTCACCGTTACCGCCGAGCTGCCGGGATTATCCGCATCGACAACGTCGTTGTAGAACCGCTCCATGTTAAAGCTGGCCACGGTAAACTCGTTGCCCGCCTGCACCGGAACCGGCTGAGCCGTCATCAATCCCGTCACAGTTGGCGTGGCCGTCTGATCCAGCAGAATCTCCGGTGCCCCGGACGAGAAGTCCATCACGCCTGTGAGTCCTGTCACCGTCGCATTGCTCGTCAGGTCGATCGCCGGTCCACCAAACGCTGCGCTATCGATAAACAGCAACTCTGGGTTCGAGTCCCACAGCGGCACGCCTGGAGGCAGCGGCCCATACGTCGTATCCGTCACCGACACGCCCGGCTCGCGGAAAGGCCGCGGCACACTCGTAACTACTCCGTAGAACTGGCCATTGGATGTATTCGTCTCTGTCGTCTCATTCAGCGACGCGTCCGTTCCGCTGGTCGTCGTCAACGAGTTAATCGCTACCCTCATTCCCTCAAACTGCGTGAACTGCTTGATACCGCCCGATGGTGAATCCATCGCCGCCGTGATGGTCACCGGAGCCGGCAGCGGATTCCCGGTCGACAGCAGCGTGAACGTCTGCGGCCCATCGATTTCCGTCCCCGGTGTGAGACCTGTCGTGGGATACGTGTTAACCGTCCCCGTCACCTGCACCTCATTGCTCACTGCGATCGTGGCTGGCAGCTTCGTCGATCCCGTATAAACCAGAATCCCCTCTGGCGTTACAGGATTCGTATCCGCGTCCTTGGCCTCCAGGTAAAATCCATTCGACTTTACCCCGATCACAATGCCGCTTGTGGTGATCGTCTGTGTCGCATAGGTCGAGTGCTTGTTCGCCTGGATCGTCCGTATCGTCACAAAAGCCGGCGGAGTTTGTACCGTTAGCCCAATCGTCGTTGTTGCTGTACGAAGCTGTGAATCCGTCACCGACACCGGCAGGGCGAACGTGCCGGTAGACGATGCAGTCGTGCTGTACGAGAAGATGTTGTCCCCGGCTGTCACATCGCCATTGCTGCCATCATCAAACAAGGTTTGTGTCGTCGACCCGCCAATCGTACTCAGGTCCGCCTGAACCTGGATGCCGGTGCTCGTGGGATCTGTCCCCGGAACCACCTGCACCGTCAGTAATGTCGGGTTCCCCGAATAAACCGTCGCTGGCGTCGCTGTTCCCTTTGCTGCCAGCGGTGTTGGAGCGCCGCACACCAGCGGGGTCGAGCTCGTATTATGCGGATTCGGCGTGAGTGCCTTGAACTCCATCCCGCTGTTGCCAATCACATCGCATGCATTCGTGCGGATATCTGCTGTCGTCGTTCCCGGAGCCGGAGCTGCAGACCCGAACGAGCAATTTGTCCCGGTCCCATACGCTACGAAGTCAACCAGCGTTGGGTCCGTCGTAGGAGACGTTCCTGAGCACACTGAACTCAGCTTGGTTTGAGAGCTCACCAGCGCAATCTTGCCCGCCGCTGCGCCAAAGGCAATATTTGTGCCCGTAAAATCTGCCGTCACCGGGAGCGCTGTTCCATTCGTGCCTGGGCTCGCTGCAATCAGGTAGTACTGTCCTGGAGCCAACGTAATCGTAGCCGGGAGCGACGTCACGGTCGCGATCGTCGTTCCGGCCGCGCTCGCATACTGAATGCTGTAATTATTCAGTGTCAGCGTGTTGCCCGTGGGATTGAACAGTTCCACATAGTCGGCATTCAACGTCGCCCCGGCATTCCCGCCCGCTCCATATACTTGCGAGATCACCACGTTCGTCGGTGGAGCTCCCCAAACCACACCGTTGACCAGCAACAAGGCAAGTACGAGCACGACACGAACGCACACAAGGCGACGAGATATAGAGATGATGGGCATACGCGGATACTACCCCAAGGCGCTCATGATCAGATCAACATAAAATCAAAAAAGCGTCACTCTGAACCATGTTCGGCTATTGCACCTATATTGAGGCATATTCCGCGATCTCTACAGCCATGGAGTGGTTCTCTTTGCACCTCACCCCGCCGCGTACTAAACTTCAGAAAGGAAGAGTGGCCGAGTGGTTGATGGCTCCAGTCTTGAAAACTGGCGTACCTGAAAGGGTATCGGGGGTTCGAATCCCTCCTCTTCCGCCATTTCATCTTCTCTCTTTGCCACTTACATTGACTATCGGCTGAATTGCCCAAGGACCGCGCCTTTTCGGTAAAAGTTCTCAATGGCGGAGAGCGGTGCAGAACTCAATCCCCTAGTCACATTTTGAATTTCTCTAAAGCAAGAGATATCCGTTGTCCCACTTCGGTATCGGCGGTTCGACACCTTCTCTGACCACCACCACCATTACGCACTTCCACACGCCCCTCCATATCCGAATCGCAGGGCTTATTCTCCGACCTGCAACATAGCTTTGTCTCGATACAATGTGGCAAAAAGCACGGCTCTGTTTAGCATTACAGTCCGTTGCATATCTCGATCAGCGGCCTAATTCTCCACCCTTGAGCCTGATTGGATCGAACTGATGACCTCTTCCATGCTATTTGTAAGCGATTCACGTAACTTATTGATTTTGAAGGCCACCGTCGCTCCCTGAAGGCCCCCAATACGCTCCTAGAACCGTTTATTGCTCCCACACGGCCTTTAGTGCCTCTTCAGCGCGATCTCTCTTTGTCGTATCCGATCCTGAGGAAGGTAGCGTCCGTAGGTTCGGGATAGCCTTAGGTCTACGCAAGGAACTAATTCGCACGTACATTCTAGAACTCACCATCGGAGTGACCCAACGCACTCTCGAAGTCTGAGACGATATCGATCTTGCCTGCGGCGATGTCGTCCAACAGTTTCTTCAGGCCAGGGCGCTCCATGTTCCCGCCCGAGAAGCCTCCGTCATCATACTTAGCTGAAAGTAGCTGCCAGCCCTCATGTTTCTGGCTCAGTACGTAGGCCTCACAAGCCTCTCATTGGGCGTGCAGCGAGTTGAACGACTGCTCTAGACCCTCTTCAGAGGATTTGCGGGTATAGATGGCACACCGGCTGTTCGCCTTCATCGGTCCTTCTTCTCTTTTCTCGTGCCGAAGAAGGCCGGACCCGACCAATGTGTACCGGTAATGCGGCAAGCTATCGGGGAGAGACTCTCATAGGTTTCGCCCTGATATTCGAAACCGTCTGCTGTGATCGTGACCTCGTGAACTTTTCCCTTCCACTCGCGCACAAGCCTTGTTCCAGATTTGAATCTCCGCCGGGCGTCATTTTGCCCCTTGGAGCTCAAAGAGGACGTAAGCTCCTGCAGCGTAGCCTTGGTTTCGGGCCTTAGGCCGCCATGCGCTAATTCCTGAATCCGGAAGGCAAGGATTGGGAGCATGAGTTCGCGGCGAAGACCAGGCGATGCTGGTCGTCCAAAACTCCTTTTCCAGAGATTGAGCACGTCGGCTCGGTCAAGGGACGGCAATCGTTCAAGTAACTCAAATGCTGGGCTCAATCAGCCTCCAGGAGGATGGTTTGAGTCCAGTGACGCTCCGCTCGGGCAAAGAGTCAAGAGAATACGAGTAAATGTTGGGGATCGTATCTTTCGGAATTTTTGGTTGGTTAAGAGCAGAGGGATTGCCCTAATAACTGAGAAAAGAAAACATAGGAAGCCCGATGCGACATTTAAGTCTCCCTGTTTGATTCGTTGTCTTTTCTTCCATTGCGCTGATCGTTAGAATCCTTTTGCATACTCACATTTTCGGCGATTGTGAGATGAGCTCATCCGGCGGTTGCAGGGAAAAGTGAGTCCCTGATATGCGAATGATAGATTCCTGTTCTATGCGGCACCTCAATCAAATGTTAGGCAAGTCTGCATCCTCCGCACACCAGTATGATCCGTTTGGTTGCGCCGAAATTGCCTCCTTCAGTGTTTTCACAGCGGCCGTGGTTAGCAGAGACAGCAAATGATCCGACTTGGTGTAGACACAGGCGGCACATTTACCGACCTGGTGCGACTTGATGCTCGCGGGCTTACAGTTCACAAAGTGCGTTCCACTCCCGAGGATCCAGCTCGCCCCATCCTATCCGGCATTCGCCAGTTGATGGGTACCGATCCCGTCTTCGAAGTAATTCACGGATCGACCGTCGCCACAAACGCACTGCTCGAGCGCAAGGGCGCACGCGTTGCATTGGTCACCACAAAAGGATTTGAAGATGTTCTCGCAATCGGGCGACAAACCCGACGCGAACTCTATAACTTCCAGGTACGCGACAACCGCCCCATGATCGGCCCTGATCTCATCTTCGGCCTGACTGAGCGGCTCGACTGCCATGGGAAGGTGCTGGAGGCCCTGCAGCCTCGCGAATTGGACGATCTGGTCGAAAAGCTAGCTCTGGCCAGAGTGGACTGTGTGGCCGTGTGCCTTCTTCACTCCTACGCAAATCCACTCCACGAGCAGCAGGTTACTCGTCATTTGCAGCAAGCCGCCTTAACGGTCTCATCCTCACACAGCGTTCTTCCCGAATATCGCGAGTACGAGCGCTGGAGCACGACAGTAGTCAACGCCTACGTCACGCCGATCATGTCGCGTTATCTTACGACGCTGGAACAGGAGCTCGCTGGAACCCGTTTGCACATCATGCAATCGAACGGCGGCTCGATCTCCTCACCCCAGGCCCGCAATTCCGCGGTGCGCACCATCCTCTCGGGTCCTGCGGCGGGCGCTATAGGAGCACAAGCGGTTGCGCGCGCCTCCGGTTTTGATCGAGTGATTCTCTTCGACATGGGGGGCACCTCCACCGATGTAAGCCTCATCGACGGCCAACTCGGTACGACAAACGAATCAACCGTGGGGGACTTTCCCGTACGGCTGCCGATTCTCGATATCCACTCCGTCGGCGCCGGTGGAGGTTCAATCGCTTATGTGGATAGTGGTGGCTCGTTGCGCGTCGGCCCCCGCAGCGCAGGCGCTGATCCGGGTCCCGTCTGTTACGGCAAGGGCGACGAGCTTACTGTCACGGACGCGAACTTGCTGCTGGGCCGCCTCGATCCAAAGTATTTTCTCGGTGGCCGCATGCAGCTTGACGTCGAGCGCACGTCCGAACGCGCGCAGGCCCTCGCAGACAAGCTTCAGATCACTCCGACGCAACTGGCGGAGGGAATCGTCCAGATTGCCAACGCTAACATGGAGCGTGCGATTCGGGCCGTCTCAGTCCAGCGCGGTTACGACTCGCGTGAGTTCGCTGTGCTGGCCTTTGGTGGTGCAGGAGGCATGCACGCCTGCGAAATTGCAGACGCGCTCGAAATCGGAACCGTACTTATCCCGGAGCATGGAGGCGTCCTCTCGGCGCTCGGCATGCTGCTCGCAGATGTGAGAAAAGATTACTCGCAGACCATCCTGACGCAGTCAGACGCCATTACATTTTCTGATCTGCAGCAGTATCTGGCTCCGCTGGTCAGCCAAGCCCAGGCAGACCTCGTCACGGAGGGCTTTGAGCGGCAGACTATCGTCATCGAGTGCTCGCTCGATATGCGCTATCGGGGACAGGCCTACGAAATTAATGTACCCCTTACTCTCGATTTCAACGAGAACTTCAACCGTCGACACCAGCGGCTCTATGGCTATTCGAACCCGTCGCGAATCACCGAAGTGGTCAACGTTCGGGTCAACGCCGCTGGCATAACGCAGAAGCCCACGTTGCCTTCACCACTTGCTGTCAGCCAGCCCTTACCATCGCCGGTCGCCACTCGCTCGGCATGGTTTGCAGGCGGCCCCTGGGAGACTGCGATCTACCATCGAGAGACATTGCTCCCCGGAATGGAGGGACACGGTCCAGCGATCATCACGAGCGGCGAATCCACCGTGGTTGTCACGCCGCACTATCGTTTTCGAATCGACGGGGTAGGCACCCTGATTGCCACACATATCGAGGCGGTTGGCCGTAATCAAATTACGGATAGGCCTGCAGCGGAGCAAAGTAAATCAAGTCAAGAAACTCTCAATCCCATCGAGCTCGAGATCTTCAAAAACATCTTCGTTTCCATCGCCGAGGAGATGGGAATTACACTCTGCCGGACTGGCTTCTCGCCCAACATCAAAGAGCGGCTGGACTACTCCTGCGCGATCTACGATGAACACGGCCATACCATCGCGCAGGGCGATCACATGCCCGTACACCTCGGCGCCATGCCGCTCTCCGTCGAGGCAGCCATCCAGCACGTGATCATGGAGCCGGGCGACGTGGTCATTCTCAACGATCCCTTCCGCGGCGGCACGCATCTCCCCGACATCACTCTCGTGCAGCCCGTCTTTCTTGATGGAGAACCGGCCCCGGCCTTCTACGTCGCCAATCGTGCTCACCACTCCGATGTAGGCGGCATCAGCCCCGGCTCGATGCCGCTCGCTCAAGAGGTCTTCCAGGAGGGACTCATCCTCCCCCCAATCAAACTCGTGCGCCGTGGTGAGATCTGTCAGGATGTGATGGCGTTGATTCTGGCAAACGTGCGGACGCCCACTGAGCGCGAAGGCGATCTCAGCGCACAGATCGCATCCAACCGGGTCGCCGAAACACGGCTGCGCGCACTCGTCGCACGCTACGGGCTCAAGCGAGTTCGAAGTCATGCTCGCGCAGCGCAGGACTACGCCGAGCGCATCCTCCGCCGTACCATCGCTACCATTCCTGACGGCGAATACAGCTTTGAAGACGTGATGGACGACGACGGTTTCAGCCGCGAGAGCATTGCCATTCGCGCTACAGTCCGCATCACCGACGATCAGGCCGAGGTCGATTTCACAGGCACAGAACTCCAGACCAACGGCGGCGTGAATGCAAATTTTGCCATTACCCTGTCAGCGACACTCTATTGTTTTCGATGTCTCGTCCAGGAGGATGTCCTGTACAACTCCGGCATCTCGCGCCCTATCCGTGTCATCGCTCCTCCGGGGACGATCGTAAACGCAATGCGTCCCGCGGCAGTTGCAGGCGGCAACGTTGAGACCTCGCAGCGAATTACCGACGTCGTGCTTGGAGCGCTCGCAAAGGCGCTCCCGAATACCATTCCCGCAGCCAGCCAGGGAACGATGAACAATGTGACATTAGGAGGAAGACGACCCAACGATGGCTCTCGCTTCGCCTACTATGAAACCATCGGCGGCGGTATGGGAGGCCGCAACGGTTTGGCGGGCCTCAGCGGTGTGCATACCCACATGAGCAACACCCGCAATACGCCAATCGAGGCGATCGAACATTATCTCCCTCTCCGCATCCGTCGCTATGCGCTGCGGCACGACAGCAGTGGAGGCGGTCGTTATCCTGGCGGAGAAGGCATCCTGCGAGAGTATGAGATGTTGACCGAAACCTCCATCACGCTGCTCAGCGAACGCCGCACCAGCCATCCCTACGGAGCGCAAGGGGGCGAGCCCGGCGGCTGCGGAAGGAATACAGTCATCCGCGCTGACGGTTCCGTGGAGACTCGTTCCTGCCAAAGCGCGGCTCGAACTCAGACCCGGTGATCGCCTTCGCATCGAGACGCCCGGTGGAGGCGGATTCGGACCAGCGACCGCCGCCAAAGGTACGAGATGAGCGAGATATCGCAGCTGAGTCAAACATCACGACCAACCCATTTTGATTGGTGGCGTCAGGCTCCCCCCGAAGCACGTCGCGCTCTCGTCGCGGCCTCCTTCGGCTGGATGCTGGATTCCTTTGACGTGATGCTTTATGCGCTCGTTCTGGCTTCCCTGATCCTCGATCTCGGGATCAGCAAACAAACAGCCGGGGTCCTCGGTTCCATCACGCTGCTCGCTGCGGCGGCGGGTGGCCTGGTCTTCGGCGTTATTGCAGACCGATACGGCCGCGTGCGAGCTCTCATCGGCAGCGTACTCATCTATGCAGTCTTCACGGCTGCCTGCGGCTTCGCTCAAAACATCGTCCAGCTTGCAATATTCCGTATCCTGCTTGGCCTCGGCATGGGTGGCGAATGGGCGAGCGGCGCGGCGCTCGTATCGGAGACGTGGCCCGACAAACACCGCGGCAAGGCGCTTGGAATCATGCAGAGCTCCTGGGCCATTGGCTATGCTCTCGCAGCTCTGGTCGCCGGTCTGGTCCTGCCTTGGAAAGGCTGGCGTGCAGTCTTCTTTGTCGGAATTCTGCCTGCTTTCTTTACGCTGGCCATCCGCCGTCGCGTGGCAGAGCCCGAACTATGGAAGCGCAGCGCAGCTCTCCCCCGCAAAGGTCCCCTGCACGGCTTTCGTCACATCTTTCGGAGCGATCTGCGGACTATCACCATCGCTATCACGCTCATGAACTCCTGCACGCTATTTGCATGGTGGGGTTTCAATCTGTGGGTTCCCGCCTACCTCTCCTTGCCCAGCGATCGAGGCGGAGTCGGACTGTCCACCCATGCGATGTCTGCCACCGTGATCGCCATGCAGGCCGGCATGTGGCTCGGCTACGTCAGCTTCGGCTTTCTGAGCGATGTCTTTGGGCGCAAGCGCTGCTATGTCCTCTATCTGATATTGGCGGCGCTTCTCATGTTCTTCTACGCGCGCGTCCATTCACCGTGGCTGCTCATCGCACTCGGTCCATTAGTTGCATTCTTCGGAACCGGGTACTACACCGGATTCGCCACAGTAACCGCGGAGATCTACGAAACCCGAATCCGCGCTACGGCACAAGGTTTTGCGTATAACATCGGCCGCATCGCAAGTGCCGCCGCACCATTTGCGGTTGGAAGCATGGCTCAACAGCACGGATTCGGCAACGCATTCGCCATGGCAGGAACGGCATTCGTGATAGCGGCGCTTTGTTGGGTCTGGATTCCCGAGACGAAAGGCAGACCACTTGCCTAGTGGATGGCGATCCCTGATCTCTATCGGATGGCATGGTACATTTCTGTCACTGTACGAGCGGTGATGGATTGGCCAAGATGGTCAACAAACCGGAAAATATTTCGTCGGCCCCAGGCAAAGATTTGAAATGATGCTCAAATTTTCAAAAATCGTGACAATAAGATGGAGCATGCCTTACGCTTCACGAATGTTCCTCACACAGCGCTCTCTGGTCTTCCGCATACTGACTACCGCCTTGGTGGTGGGAGCCACCATTCCGTCGCAGACTGTCTTTGGTTATGCGGATAGATCCTCAGAGGTCAACCCGTTTGTCGGAACGACAAATGGAGGGAATGTCTTTCCTGGAGCCACCATGCCGTTTGGTATGGTGCAGTTTAGCCCTGAGGCAACTCCAGTAAATACCAAGCGAATGATTGCTGCTCCGGGTGGCTATGAATATCGCGCCACCGGAATAAGAGGCTTCAGCCTTACCAATGTCGAGGGTTGGGGATGCGCGGGCGGTTCCGGCGATGTGCCGATCATGCCGATCACTGAGATCGTGGACAAGTCACCGTCTTCTGACTTTCGGCATGCGTACTCATCAGAGTTTAACCACGCACACGAGAAAGCTGAACCAGGCTCTTATCAGGTAAAGCTGGACAACGGAGTTGAGGTGGATCTTTCGGCGACCACACGCATGGGCGTCGCAACCTTCCGGTTTCCAGATGGTAAACCGGCACGAGTGCTGGTACGGACATCCGACTCTGAGGCAGGGTCCGCCGAAGCAAAGACCCGAGTCAATCTGGAGACAGGAACGGTTACAGGGTCAGTAAAGAGCGGCAACTTTTGCGGGTACATCGGCACAGAAGACCGTCGCCCCTACTACACACTCCACTTTGTGGCCCAGTTTGATCGACCGATCACTGATTCCGGTTCATGGAGAGATGAAAAGGTAAATCCAGGAGCAACCGAGTCCGAAGGCGGTACAGGATTCGGACCGAAGGGGATTCCAGAGACTGGTCGTGGCTCAGGGGTTTGGGTGACATTCGGTACAGGTGGCGCGGTTCGCGTACGGATCGGGATCTCCTACGTAAGCGAGGCCAACGCAAAGGCCAATCTCGATGCGGAAAGTCTTACCACCACAACATACGAGCAGGCTGCAACGCGAGCACGGACGGCATGGACCAAACGTCTCGACCAGATCGAGATCGAAGGTGGCACAGAGGAGCAGCGAAAGATATTCACGACGGCGCTGTATCACGCTCTGATGACCCCCACCACGTACAGCGACACAAACGGTGAATACATGGGAATGGATGGCAAGGTTCACCGAATCGTGCCGCCACAGTTGGTGCAGTACGCTAACTTCTCTGGATGGGATGTCTATCGATCGCAGTTCCAACTGCTGACCTGGCTGGATCCTAAGTTGGGAAGCGATATTGCACAGAGCCTCTATAACCAGTCGGTGCAGGATGGTGGGCGATGGGATCGTTGGACTCACATGGGTGGTGCTACCCATGTCATGAACGGCGATCCGGCGGCGGCCGCAATCGCGGATATCTGGGCTTTTGGAGGAAGGGAGTTCGATGCCAAGGCAGCGCTTGCGTCATTAGTCCGGGCGGCAGATGTTCCGACCAAAGAGGATCTAAGCCATGACGGATGTCCGGTGGAGTGCGTAGGTCAGCGTCCTGGGCTCGATCAATGGTTGAAGCTGCACTACATTCCAGTGGGCGCACCTGCCTGGGGTCCTGCAGCTGACACGCTCGAAGACGTAACCGCAGAATTTTCGATTTCCGCACTCGCAGGGCATCTCGGCGACAAAAGCACGCAGGAGAGATTTGCAGAGAGAGCCCAGTATTGGAAGAACATCTGGAACCCCAACGCTGCACCGGATGGTGGGTATTTCATGAATCGCAACGCGGATGGAAGCTGGCCACCGGTTCATAAAGATGACGACGAAGACAATGATCCGACACCACATGCCTTTACGCCTTCAACTGGTGCTGGATTCGTAGAGGGCAGTGCTGCGCAATATGTATGGATGGTGCCGTTCAACGTTGCCGGATTGTTTGAACAGATGGGTGGAAGAGACAAGGCAGTCGCCAGACTCGACAAATTCTTTTATGACGAGAAAGGTGTTCCGGCAGTAACCAAGGCTGGACCGTTGCACGCAGAACTGGCCAACGAACCGTCAATTGAGACACCATGGCTCTACGATTTTGCTGGGCAGCCGTGGAAGACACAGCAACTTGTACGACAGGTACTCAACACAATCTGGAAAGATACGCCGGATGGCATTCCCGGTAACGACGATCTCGGAGAGATGTCGTCGTGGGCCGTATTCGCTTCGATGGGACTCTACCCCGAGATCCCGGGCCGGGCAGAGCTAGTACTCGCCAGTCCCCTTTTCTCAAAATTGACAATCCATCGGCCGAATGGAGATATCCATATCCGAGCCACCGGCGCAGCGCCGGACAGGTTCTATGTCCAAGAGGTGAAGGTGAACGGAAAGCCGAGTTCAAAAACGTGGCTGCCAGAAAGTTTTTCCCTCAAAGGAGGAACCCTCGAGTTCGATTTAGGTGATCTTCCAAACAAGAGTTGGGGTGTGGGGCGCGACGATGAGCCGCCATCTTTTCCAGGACCATAGGACGAGGCTGACGGCTTATTCGAGTTCCAGGATAATGACATACGAAATGCCACAAAAACACATTAATACGCCGCGCCAGGTCCTCTTTGCTAGCATGGTCGGAACCACCGTCGAGTTTTTCGACTTTTACATCTATGCCACGGCAGCGGTGCTTGTCTTTCCTCACCTCTTCTTCCCGGCATCCGATCCTACCTCGTCTACGCTAGCCTCACTCGCCACCTTCGGGATCGCTTTCCTCGCACGCCCCATCGGTTCCGCGCTCTTCGGCCATTTCGGCGACCGCATCGGTCGCAAGAAGACTCTGGTCCTGGCTTTGTCGACCATGGGTGTGTCGACCTTCGCAATCGGGGCTCTACCTTCCTATCATGCGATCGGACTCGCGGCGCCTCTGCTACTTGCTTTCTGCCGGTTCGGCCAGGGCATCGGGCTCGGCGGCGAATGGGGCGGCGCCGTCTTGCTCGCAGTCGAAAACGCTCCCCCCAACAAGCGCGCACTTTACGGCATGTTCCCACAACTTGGTGCGCCCATCGGCTTCCTCCTCTCTGGAGGAACCTTTCTTCTGCTCTCACGTTGGCTGACCGACAAGCAATTCTTCGCCTTCGGCTGGCGGCTGCCCTTCCTTGCCAGCGCCGTGCTGGTGCTGCTCGGGCTCTACGTTCGCCTGACGATCACCGAAACGCCCGTCTTCCAAGCCTCGATCCAACGTGACGAGCCGGTTGGCGTCCCCATGCTCACCGTCTTACGCCACCACACCCGCGCGCTGCTGGCCGGCATTCTCGTCTGCCTCGCGACATTTGTCCTCTTCTACCTGATGACGGTCTTCGCGCTGTCCTGGGCAACCACCGCCCTCCACTACAGCCGCGACAGTTTCCTGCTCATCCAGCTCTTCGGCATCCTCTTCTTCGCGCTCACGATCCCCATCTCCGCCTTGCTGGCGGAACGTGGACGGCGACCTGTCATGTTCGGGGTCACGGCGCTCATCGCCCTCTTTGGCTTTATACTCGCGCCACTCTTCACCGCCGGCACCACCGGAACCGTCGTCATGATGACAGTGGGTCTCGCGCTCATGGGACTTACCTACGGTCCGCTTGGCACGATCGTGTCAGAACTCTTTCCCACTCCGGTTCGCTACACCGGCAGTTCACTTGCCTTTAGTATGGCGGGCATTTTGGGTGCCTCGCTCGCTCCCTATATCGCTACATGGCTCGCCAAGACCTATGGGCTGCAATACGTTGGCTACTACCTCACAGCCTCCGCTGTCCTTACCTTTTTCGGCCTGCTCCTGATCCGCGAAACAAAAGACGACGATCTCACTGATTCACGCAATTGATCTGGATACCCGGGCTTAATTCATAAGCCTTTCGCGGAGCCTGAACAATTGATCTCTGAGTGCATGTCCCCTTACCTTGTAAATAAAGCAAGCTCGAGACATGCTTTATGTCACTCTTGAAAGGTTTTTACTATGGCAACCGTAAAGCTCTGGACAGATGAGGAAGTCTCAGCCGATGCTCGCGTAAAAGCAGTCTTCGATGAGATACGCTCCATCCGCAAATCTGATTTCGTAAATAACTTCTGGCGAGCACTCGCTAATCAACCGGCACTTCTTGAACGAACATGGTCAAGCATCAAAGAAGTTATGATTGAGCCGGGCGCGCTCGATCCACTTACCAAGGAATTGATCTATATTGCCGCATCTACGATCAATGGCTGCAGCTACTGCGTGCATTCCCACACCGCAGCGGCCCGGGCTAAGGGTCTTACTAACCAACAGCACGCTGAGTTTCTCGCGGTAGTCGGCATGGCAGCAGAAACCAACGCGTTGGCAACAGCACTCCAGGTTCCCGTCGATCCAGAATTTTTAACGGAATAGAAAATTTGTTTGTCCATCGTACTGCTCGATCACGTAGATTTTCTGCTAACTAGTAATTCAGGATTGTCGTTACTTGGGCTTTCGCGAATGATGCAGCCACAAAATCTCAGGTCTCGCAGTTGGTGATGATGCGGTATTCCAAAATTTTGGCAGCGACAGTTGTAGCCTGTTTTGTATCTTCGGTGGGGATCCTGGCGCAGAATACGGCACTCCCTTTCTGGCAGGGAGTCCTACGCGACGCTGCAGGCGTGCCGATTTCGGGCGCAGAGATTCACCTTAAAGGGCAGGGTAGAACCTTCAATGCAACGACAGCCACAGATGGACGGTTTCGGATTGAACTGATACCCGCCGGGCAGTATCGGCTTTCAGTTGATGTGAATCACGACAAGATTCAATATGCAGTCCCCGTCAACGTAGTGAGCACTTCTCCTACAGTTGCCATTACGCTTTCTGCCCAGAAAAACCTCTCTGTAATTTCGGCGAACGACCTGGGTACATCCACTGGTGGGGAAGCGCTCTCGAGCCAGACGGTGAGTGTGCTGCCGCTCAACAAGCGGGACTTTAGCCAGCTATTGTTGTTGGCCGCCGGCACGATGACCGATGCAAACGGCGCCACGAACTTCACGCAGCAATTTGCCATCAATGGCCAGCGTGGCGTGGAAGCCGTATTTGCAATGGACGGAGCCGACATCAGTGATCCCGAGATGGGCGGTTCGACCTTCTCTAACTTCAATGTGGACGCGGTCGAGGAGATAAAGTCGAGTTCCGGCTGGATGCCCGCTGAGATCGGCCGCGGTGCGGCAGGCTTTACTAACATCATCACCCGGTCGGGGAGCAGCGGATTTCATGGTTCGGTCTTCTCATTTGTCAGAAACTCTGCGTTCGATGCGCGCAACTACTTTGACCATGCAACAGCCGAGCATCCTGAACGAATTCCGCCTTTTCGACGCAATGAATTTGGCTTTACCAATGGCGGCCCTGTTGTGATTCCCCACGTTTACGACGGTAGGGGAAAGACATTTTATTTTGGACAATATCAGGGCTTTCGCCAGGTACTCGGGACCACGCAGGTCTTTCCTGTTCCGACGGCAGAAGAGCGCCAGGGAATAGACACAACGGCCTATCCCGGCGATACGCTTATCGTGCCGGTGGACGCCGGGATCGCGAAAATTCTGGCACGATATCCGCTGCCCAACCTCCCCACCGGTTCTTATGGAGTGCATACGTATGCGACTTCGTCCAAAGTGGTGACCGATGCGGACCAGTTCTCCATACGCCTGGATCACGATTTCTCCGATAAGAATCACTTTTTAGCGCGGTTCAATTTCAATGACCTAACTGGCCCTACTACGAATCCTGACCAGACCGCCATAGATCCCTCGTTCGGGGTTCAGTACATCGATCGGCAGAGAAATCTCGTGTTCAACTTTACCCGTACGATATCGCCTAACGTGTCGATGACGTCGTCCCTAAGTGTTACGCGGAGCACACCCTCTTTCCCAACGCCGAACCGAACCGACCCCGCTCTGAAGTTCAGTGACGGGTCATACGAAGCGTTCAATTCGGCTGCAGGATCAGTGATGACAGCGTTTGGAAATTTGTTTCAAGCGCAACAGAGTTTTACCGTAGCAACGGGATCCCACACATTGAAGTTTGGTGGCGAAGTTCGCTTCAACAGGGATACTACTTACTTTGGCATTAGCCCGAACGGAGAGTATGACTTCGGCGGCGGAACAGCCTATGCGAGAACCGATATCCCGTCGGTGAGCGGAACTCACAATATCCATGCCGGCGACCCACTGCCTGACACGTTGACGGGCTTGCTCTCAGGAAGCCCGTTTGTTTATACGGTGGCTGTCGCGCCCAGCTATTTCTCCAATGGAGAACACATTGGGCCGGCCGCGATCAATCGTAACGCGGGAGCTATTTATGCGCAGGATAGCTGGAAGATGAATCCTCGTTTCTTGCTCGACTACGGAATCCGCTGGGAGATTTATACGCCGATCACAGAGCGCGCAAAACGAACGTCAGGCTTCTTGAATACGGGAAATCTGCAAGAATATGTGGTCAATCCGCAACCTGGATACAAGCTCAACCTCAATGGCTGGGGGCCTCGGGCACAGCTGACATGGCGCGCATCACAACTCTTGCAGTTTCATGTGGGAGGTGCAATTACCGTTATTCCGCCCAACATCTGGCAGGACAACTTCCTTACGGGCTCTACGCCGTTTGCCGTCTATCCCAGATTGGTGGCGGCCAAGGGTGCCCCTGTTCCATTTGGCTTCCAGGTCACGCCGGCGCAGTTGCCGCGCGCGTATACACCGGCTGGCGTAGATATTTTTGCGAGTGGCAATACAAAGGATGTAGCACCCAATACGGTCATGGATATTGATCGCTATCAGAACGACGTTGCCGCTCTTACCCCAAGCCATGCGGTGAGCCCTCTTGGCCTTAGCGGAATCGATCGATCTTTCGGCAACGGCACCCTCTATACCTGGACTGCAGGTCTTGAGCGAGCCTTTGGAACCCTGACGGCTGACTTGAACTATGTTGGAACGGCGGGGGTGAAACTGCCGCGCACAAGTTTTCCAAATGCTTATCCCGGCGCAGGTCCTGAGTTTGCCCGTCATACGAGGTTCGATTCTTCGGGCGTGCCTATCGGCGGCTTTGGCCTCGAGAGTGTCATCACGGCCTCGTCCCACTCCACTTATCATGCACTCCAAACCTCACTCTCCGGAAACGTTGGCCGTCGTGGGCCCAGCCTCTCGGCCAGCTATACCTGGGGCAAATCTCTCGATGACACCAGCTCCGTTTCGGGTGGTTTAGGAGCGACCGGTGCTGTCGCGCAAGCCTATCCACAGGACCCCTTCAACACTCGCCCCGAAAAGGGTCCATCGACCTTTGATGTTGGACATGCATTTACATTGAGCGCCGTGCAGGACCTTCATCTCGAAGACTTGGCCGCTCTTGATAGTGTCTCATCCAAGGTGACAGGGAGATGGCAGATCATGGGCATCGCAACGATCAATAGTGGCCTGCCTTTTACCGTCTACTCGGGAGTCCAGCAGACAGGTGCTGGGTCCAACGGCGCAGATCGCCCGGATCAGATTGCGACGCCTAACCTCTCTACGGCGAGGAAGATTCGGGAAGACTACTTCGGAATGGGCGCGAACAATACTTCTTACTTTTCTATCCCAATAAACCTGCCTGATGGCACGGGGCCGAACAAGGGCCGATTTGGCAGCCTCGGCAGAGACACATTTCGTGGGCCAGCTTTCTACAACTATGACTTTGCCTTCATCAAGGACACGCCGTTCGGTAAGCGATCGAGCGGAGGCGATCTCGTCAGCCTGCAATTTCGTGCGGAGTTCTTCAATATCTTCAACATCGTGACGATGGGACTTCCCGCGAACACACTTGAAGGTGCCGGTTTCGGCGTGATCAGCAAAACTGCGGGAAACTCACGTCAAATTCAATTCTCTTTGAAGCTTATCTATTGACACATTCACATCGCTCGCATTTTCAGAAGTTCTACATCTAGCTACTATGATGACGACCCCTAGAACTGGAACCGAGCCGACACCTGCACGCGCCGATACTGTGTCAGCGTCGCACTGTAAACGCCCATCTGTGGCCCATCGGTTGATCCGGTATCGAGTGAGTGCACATCGAACCGTGCGGAATTCGTCAAATTGAACACCTCGCCAGCCAGGTTTAGCAGATAGCGATCGCCAAAATGGAACCCTTTATGCAGTCCGAGGTCGACATCAAAGTACCCGTCGCCACGGAACTGATTGCGCTGGCCAGCCTCACCGGGATACGGACTGCGCATGTTTGCCTGAGCAGCAATAGGGTCATCGAACGCCTGTGGACTGCCGTTCGCATCCTGATGCTTCCGCATCTTAATCGGCCCCGTCTGCACCATGTTGCTCTCCCACTCCCAGTTTGTCGCCCATCCAAGGCCATCCGTGATGGCGAAGGGCAGCCCGCTCGATACGCGCGCAATTCCTGAAAAGTTCCAGTTGCCGATCAGCGCATCCACGAGATGGCTCACGTTGCCGCCATAATGCTGTCCACGCCCGAACGGCATCAGCCATACCCAATCCGCCGTCAGCAGATGCCTCGTGTCAAAATCCGAGACAGCGTAATTCTTGCGGGGATTCCAGGCGTCCAGAATCATGCCAAAGTTCGCGGCAGCCCCATTGGGAAGGAATACGTTCGTCGGATTGCTCTCGGAGTCAGAACCTAAGTCCATCGACTTCGAGTACGTGTAGCTCAAATCGATCTGCACATTGTGCGCCATCGGATGACGAAGAACGAACTGGCCCGCGTGATACGAACTCGTTCCGTTCGACGAGGTCACATACAGCGAGGAGTACTGGAGCGGCCAGAAGCGTCCCGGTCCAGTAGGGCAGCCCATGGTGCACGCAATATCAAGATCGTACAGGGCTGCGGTTTCGTTTCCACGGGCAAACACCCACTCGTTGTCGTAGATGTTCTGCGTAGCGGAAGAACCTTCCACTCCGCCCCCAGACGTTCCCTTTGCATCCGGGAAGAGGTTCTCCCAATAAGGAATCGTCGGCACGTCAGTACGTCCCTGGTCGACGAACTGCGACATCATCGTCCCGGCAGTGTAGTAATCCATGCCGGACTTTGGATCCACCAGATCCAGAGGCTGAGCCATATCGATCGACTGGAGCAGGTGTCTGCCCAGTCGGCCTACATAATTGGCCTCCATCGTAAATCCACCGGGAAGTTCGCGCTGGAATGAGAGATTGAAGACATGCGAGTACGGCGTCTGCAGATGATCGTCCAGACCGTATGTGATCGCAAACCCCGTACCGGTGGGATCGTTGGAAGGCGTCTGCGGATATCCAATGCTCGATGGCGCGGAAGGAACCAGATTGGGAAGATTATGCAGGCCGGTGAAGCGCGGCGTCGTGTCCGCCGTCTGTACGCTTGCGGGGTTAGTAATCGAACTCGACAGCGAGAACGATCCGGACTTGCTGTAGTTCGTCACTAGGCCCTGCCCATAGTGATCGTAGTACATGCCGTAGCCGGCGCGGATCGAACTCCTTCCGGCGCCGCCCAGCAATTTGTTGAGCCACGTGCCGCTATCAGGCGCAGGCGCAAAGGCGATTGCAAAGCGTGGTGCGATATTGTGCCAGTTCATCGGATAGAACGGCTTGGCGCCACGTGCCTGGCCAGAAGGCGCAAATGAGATCTCCGGCTGTACGCTGTTGCCGACTGCTGCCTGTTGGCCACGCGTTAGAAACCATTGGTGCATATCGATCGTCGGCTGAACCTGCTGGCCGTTCGTCTCGTACGGCGTCTGCAAGATGGTGTGGCGAAGGCCCGCAGTAAGCGTCAGGTTCGGCAATGGACGAAAGGCGTCCTGCACGTAATACTCAAACTCATTCGAGCGGAAGTTGCGATCCACCGGCGTTCCAACCCCAAGTAATGTTCCCGTCGTGCCATCGGCAGAGAGCCTGTAGTTGAAATTTGCAGTCTCCTCGTTCGTCAATCCGGCGAGCATGCTAACCGCCAGGTTGTAGTTGGTTCCGAAGCCATCCGATACGTTGGGAAAACCGAATGCAACTGGATCGAAGCTACCGCCGATCCCGGCGAAGCCAGATTCCAGCATCCAGGCATAATTCGCAGACGCGCCCGAATAGGAGTTAGCGTCCGTGCTATTTTGATACGTGAACCGCCGATAGTTCACACCAAACTGCACCGTATGTCGGCCCCTGGTCCAGGTATAGTCATCGAGGATGTTGTGCGTAGGCACGATCGTCGAACTACTGCGTGTCCTCGCCTCAGGCGTATCCAGCGATCGGAAGGTAACATACTGTCCCTTGCCTGCGCCCGTCGATGCAATGCTCTGGCGGATATACCCATATCGCAGGTTATTCACAATGTTCGCCGTCGGCGTCCAAGTGTAGTTGCCGGAGATGCCCTTCGAATTGTCCGTATTCTTCTGGCTAGCTGGTTGGCCTGGATAATAGGGCGCAAACGAATCAGCGTCGTTCTGCATACTCGCTCGAACGTAGACGCGATGCCTCTCGTTGATGTTGTAATCCAGCCGCGCGATGTAAACGTTCTGAATCTCCGGCACCGAAGCAGCGAAGCTATACGAGCCGGTGTTAAGACCGTCCCCCTCTGTAAACCCATTGCTATGTGGGTACTGTTGGAACAGCGCAATGGAATTCGGGTTAACACCCGGTCCCCATGGGCAGGTCCCGTTGGCGGAGCAGTTAGGATCCATGCTCGCAAACTGGGGCGGCGTTAGAGTCACAGTGCTCCCATCGTCGGCGGTGTACAACAGGTTCCCCGCTCGCAGCGAATCGGTCGGAACCGTCCGGACCGTAGGCGCCGCCTCGTTCTGGCGATTCCCTTCGTAGTTTCCGAACAGGAAGATCTTGTCTTTCTTCAGTGGGCCGCCCAGCGAAATTCCATAGGTGTTGCGGATTAGATGACCAGGCGTATTCGGTAACCCGGAGTTGATCTGCGCCGCCTTGTTGAACCAGTCGTTCGCCACGCCAAGATTGCTGCGGTTATACCAATACGCCGACCCATGGATCTGGTTTGTTCCCGACTTCGTCACAAGATTCACCTGTCCACCCGAAGACCGTCCTGTGTCAGCGTTCGAGCTTGAGGTCGTCACGCGAAACTGCTCCGTCGCGTCCAGGCTGTTGCGAAGAACCCCAGTGAAGGCAGCAGGATTCACCTGATTGTTGTTGTCCACGCCGTCCAGCGTAATGTTCGTCTGGTCAGAGCGCGCTCCACTCACAACACCGTTCCGGCTCTCCGTCGACTGCGTGTTGCTTCCGATGAACAGAACACCCGGTTGCAGTGCCAGCAGTGTCTGCGGATTGCGTCCCTCGCTCGGCAGCTGCATGATCGTCTCATTGTTGATCGCATTGCCGATCGTAGCGTCTGTCGTGTTGATCGTCTCTGTCGCGGCCGAGACGTCCACCGACACCACATCTGCACTCACCTGCAGCTTCATGTTCACCGTCGCAGGCTGAGCTACCAGCAGTTGAGCCGTCGTGGTGAACTTACCGAACCCTGAAGCCGTCACAGTAATCGTGTATGTGCCCGGCGCAATCTGCTGGAACGAGTACTCTCCCTGAGAGTTCGTCACCGCATCGGCCTTGACACCATTTGCTGCATTCACGATGACGACCGAAGCCCCGGGAATCGCAGCTCCCGTTGAGTCGGTCACAAGTCCCCGCAACGAGGTGCTGGCACTCTGGCCAAAGCCCGCGTGCGAAAGACACAAAACTAGAAGAAAGAGAGAATATCGAAGAAGTCGCATGTGGCCTCGCAAGAAATGCGATTACACCAACACCGCTCACGCGAACCGTAGAAATCTGGATCGTGTGTATATCTCACCAAGACGCAGACCTAAAAATTTCGGAAACAGCGTGAAGCTAATATGTCAGAGGCGTTACATTCCGGCAACAAAAAACCGCTTCCTGCCCCAGTTTCAGTGCAATTCGTCCCAATTGATGACAGAGAAGCTCAGGGCGTCGAATCGTTCATCAGCGAGCAGAGCAACCTAGGTGTAAACTCGCGCCCATATATATCTGCAGTGTGTTGTTCGCCGTGCACGGCAGTGGAATGTGTTGCTTGCCTCGGATTCAGCTGGCTCCAACGTGGATTTTGGGTTCGGCACTCAATCTGCGATAAGAGATCTAAAGCGAGCATTCGCGGTATCGGTGTTGAATATCGTTTGGCCGGAGTTTAGGTGTGTCGATTGACAACAGGGAATTCAATTCCCTGATCACGAGTGATAATTCCCTGTTCATTACGAGAGCTGATCAGGATTTAGAGGCGAGAAATGCCGTGAATTCAAAGAATAGAAGGATTCTGCGCAGAAGCACTCAAAGCCAAAATTGGGATAATTCCCTGTATCCTTCCCTGTTATAGGGAATTGATCGCAGAGAGCAGTTCGATTGGGACTGCATCGACCGCCATTGACTTGTTCTAGAACGTCCAAGGAAATCCAAATAGGCCCATAGAAGCTCCAGTAAATACTGGGCTTCTATGTTTTTGGTGTGCAATACGGTGCAGTGGAAGCCAACATGTGGCGGGGGTAGTTCTGGGGGTATTTTGTTTTCGAGGCTGGAGTATTTTCTGAGAAGGGTATTCCTGAGGACACAATGACGCTAACTGAAACGGAGATCAAGAGAGCTAGTCAGAGCCCCGGGCGGGGGTACCTACTGGTTCAGGAGGTTGAGATATCTATCCAACTTGTACCCCACAATTTCTGCCGCGGAACAAGCCCTCGATACAGAGCGCTCAATTTCATTGATAGAGAACAGCATGACTCCATCCTGCCGCGCAACGTTTAACAACGTAGGCAGTTGAACCCAACTTAGCATTTCGTCGAACAGTTCTTTGTTGAAGTAGGTGGTGCCGGAGACCTCGTTGATGCCTGTAAGCCATCTAACATCGGGGTCAGCCCAAAACGCCTCTGAGTGAATCAACGAACTGGAAGACAAATCTGCGTATGACAGCAGAAGTCTTACTCGTGCAGCAGCTCTCCACGCTTTTTCACCTTCCATTCCCAGGGATGAAAAAAGTTCCGCCAGAGCCGACCGCAACTGAAGCCTATCGAACAGGGAGGCGCTCATCCCATGAGGCGGAAAACTACGCAGAAGAATCCACGCAAGCACAGGGGACCATGTCTGTTCGATGGATATCCCAGGTTCATTGCTCGGTAGCATGTAGCGAACAGCCGCCGGCCACACGATTGAAAAGCTCTGTTCTAACCGAGGCAGATGAATGGCGGCTGATGATAGTGCTTCGCACTCTTTCCTGAAGCTCAATGTGAGATCCAATGGAGTGGCGTGTCTTGCGGCAGGGTCCTTCGCGACGCCATCGGAGGTCGTCGTTATACGCAAAGCCATAGCCTCTTGATCTTCGGCAGAAAGGGTGTTGATTACGCTTTCGAAGAATAGCCGGCTTTTTTCAAGGAACGTGTGAAGTCTCGGATCGAGAGTGGGAGGGCCCAACTTCTTTTCGGAGGTATGGATGACTCGCCCTTCTGTTACTTCTATGGACGCCTCCTTAGGCAGTTCAATTGTTATGGTTGGAGTTTCTGCTCGAAGCTTTCTGCCAGTTTCGGCGAAGCGCTGCCTTGTATCTTTTCCAGCTATTTCTGCAAATAGACAAACGGTGTTTGCGTTGATTACCTGATGAAGCGCTTCATGGACAGGACGCATGCGCAGCTTCGCAAGCGCCTCCTCGACGTTATAAACTCCTTCGCCATGCAAGGCGTCGCAGAGCGTTGCCCAGGGTTGATCCGCAGAGGAACGGAGTTCGCGCCAATGTAGCAGGACTACATATTGATACCCGCGCAATTCCATCCATAAACCGTGATGACACATGTCCGTTGCGCGACGAAGGTATTCGAGGCCACGGACAGTGTCACGATATGCATAGATAACCGAGTCTTCTGAGGATATCGCCAGGCCATCAGCCAGGTTCTTCTGTATCAACTGGTTGTCAGCCTTGTTCATGAAAGCGGCCGACACGTGGATGGTGCCGTGGGTGGTGCCGTAGTTGTTGTTGTAAACGATGAGCGCTCGCTGTCCGTCGCAGCGGTTGGAATAGGCGAAGACATTTTCATCGACTGTTCCGTGCTCGGTCCAAAAATCGTAGAGTACGAAGTTGGTGCTGTCAGCGAAGAGTCTGCGGTCCTTGAGCAAGGGAGCAATCTCGTGTTGATGACGCGCGACCAGTCCGTCATTCGGATATTCGTCCATGCGAGCGCGCTTGAACTCCATCCCGTAGCGCTCGGTGAAGCCCTCTATCTGACCGTGGCCAAACATCGGTAGGCCGGGGAGGGTAGCGAGCAGCGTGCATACGCCGAAGTATTTGTCGCCCGTCCCGAACTGGTCAATGGCAGTACGTTCGTCGGGATTGCTCATGAAGTTGACATAGCGCTTCAGCACGTCAGTGTCGAATTCGATCGTCTTTTTCAAATAGGATCGATACTTCGCATTCTCCTCGTCTCGCAGCATGTTCATGAATGCGCTGTTATATACGCGATGCATTCCAAGGGTTCGAACGAAATATGCCTCAAGAAGCCAGAAAGCCTCCGCCAACAACAAGGTTCCGGGAACTTCGGCAGCGACACGATCGACGACCTCACGCCAAAACTCATGCGGCATAAGAGCATCAAACGCTTGCTGAGACAACGCGCTTTCAGCACGCGAAGGGATCGATCCGCCGGTACCTTGTAACGGGAACCATAGCCTCTGAACATGGCGCTTCGCCAGTACCATCGCTGCATCGAAGCGAATGATGGGGAACTGTCTCGCAACGTGCAGAATCGTCTGGATGACCTGCTCTCGCACCTCGTGTTTGGAATAGTCGAGTTGGGCTGTGTCATTCCATGCAAAAGATGTTCCGTCGTTGCCGTGATATATATAGCGCGTCGTTCCATCGCGATAATTCCGCAGGCGAAACGCCACGGCCGCGTCGCTCTGGTCGTAGTAATGATCTTCGATCTTGATTTCGACGCGGCTATCCGGCGAAAGGTCCGGACCTGAGAAGCTGTATGAGGGGAACGGACTATTCCATCTGGAGATAAACCAGTCGGGATGTTCGATAACCCACTCAGAGTCGATTCCCATATGGTTTGGAACCATGTCGCTCGCCAACCGGATACCCACGGCAGCGGCACGGTCTCGCAGATCTTCATAGGCGGACCTTCCCCCGAGGTCTTCTGCGATGTTGTATTCCCTAAGCGAATAGGCAGACGCCACCGCATCGCTCTGCCCCCGTAGCCGCTTGATTGTCCTTGAAGCGATGCTTCTTTCCCACAGGCCGATGAGCCATAGTCCAGTGATACCCCTGTCGGCGAGGAGCCGCAGTTCCTCACCAGGAATATGGTTGAGATGGTGAATGTGTCGTCCATACTTTTTGGACAGCTGCTCAAGCCAGACATATGTGCTCTTCGCGACTAATACCACATTGGGCATCCAGGCGTAATCGGAGCTAAAGGCTTCGTACTCTTGTAAGGGAGCCTGATAATCGGCAGGATAGCGGCGATCTGCGCCAGGCCCGACGAAGTCTTGGTCGAAACCGACGAACTCGTCGCCAATAAAGCCTTCGCCACCCCACGTTGGCGCGCCGTGACGGTGCCTGTCTGGTCCGGGCGGATGAAAACGGAGCCAGATTGCGACATCCTCTTCGCGAAGTACGTCGATCGCCAGCAGAATCTTGCGCAGATCTTGGTGTAGGTACTCGGACCAGTTTTCACGAATGAACTCAAGCTGTCCGGCAATCGAGTCTGGCGAGGCAAGCATCGGCGCACGCAGGGCATCCAATAGGCTTCCTACCTCAGGCGCAACAGGCGGCCGCGTTGCCAGATAGTCAGGAAGGACTGAGGTCACGCCCTGATAAATCGTCTGTGTCTTCAGGTCCTTATCGTCAAACAAGTCGCGGAACGGGCCAAACGCTGGATTGCTGTTGGCTAGCCACAATAGCATGAGCTCTTCGAGGGCCGCTTCGCGGTTAGGCATTCCCTCTGTGGTTCCGTTTAGCCACTCCTGCGCCGTCAATTCCTGGCGATAGACCGCGACACTGGGAAATTGCTCAACGAAGGCGAGCAGTAGCTGTTCCACCTTGGTGGGTTCCAGTTTCGACGCAAACCAGCGGATCGCCTCCGAGTGGACAGATGGATCAATTTCCTTGCGATAGCGGGCAACCAGGGCGTGACTGAGCTCGTCAATCAGGCCCATTGCGAATAGGGCACCCGCATTGATCGTATTCCCCGGATCTGCTTCAGGTCCGCGAAGGTTGTTGAGCCGACGTGCCAGTTCGCGGCTTGCCGCTACATCACCGAAAACTACGTTGCCGGTGTAACCAAAGATGAGTCCATCAATATCAAATTTTTCTCGAGCGGTTCGGGCAATATGAAATTCCATGGCGAAGTATCCCAATGCAGAGGCCTCTATCGATTTCTTTCCAAGCCTAAAGAGTTGTTTTCAGTGATGCTGAGGACGGTTGATGCAAGTGCAATGGCAGTAGATGTGGCTGCCATTGCCTTTTCTGTATGCAGCTGCAATCGGAGACGACAGAAGGCGCCTTGTGGTTTTTTCCCCTGTATCATTTCTTCCTTTGTGCCCTTTTTCGTACTCAAATACAGTGAAGTCGAACGGTATCGAAACACTACACGACTTGCTCCCAAACAAGAAACCGTCGGCGTCCACACGGGAAATCAGCCCTCTCATGCGAACGGTTTCCGTATTGACACATGACTGAAAGACTAGAAGTAAGTTGGAGCGGTTGCGGTTCCACCGCTTTAGAACCAGCTCAGCCTCATTGTTCGTGCAGTTCATCTCTCGGTTCCTCTTTGACAAGGACAACACTTTACTCGCAAATCAGCTTCCGTGAAAGAAAGTGGCTCCGCTTGAGGGTCTGTCGTGCCAGGTGATGAGAGTTCTGGCTTAGCTGATCGATCCGCGTCAGTAAGATCTTGGTGTCGTCCCCAAGGTCCAATCATTCGCATCAAAGCGATTCACGGATTGGAATGTACGATAAATCCATATCCAGGAATATGGCCGGTTGTAAAGACCGGAGTCATATCTACCAGGCAGAGGAAACTGAAGCGACCGAGAGATTCATTCGCAGCGGGAAGCTGGAAGAGGCCCTGAACCGCTACATTAAGCTCAGACATTTTATGAGACTGCTTCTAGGCCAAAGAGAATAGGTTGAGAAGAGAGGAAGGCATGCCATGGCTTCAAATAAATCCTTGAGCAAATCCTTGAGCGTTCCACCTGTAGCGCAGCGCGACAAGGGATCCTTCGAGGTCTTCCGCGTCTGGGTCGCCGAACAAGGCCAACACGTCAGCATCCGCAGCGGCGCGTGGGAGGACCCTTTCGCCTGGGGCATCGTCCTGGCCGACCTTGCCCGCCACATCGCCCTCGCCCACTCGCTGCATAGCAAAGGTATCGACAAGGACGTCTTCCTCGAACGCCTGCTCGAAGGCTTCAACGCAGAGATCGATACTCCCACTGACGAGCCCGAGGGCGAAGTCACTCAATAAGCGAGGGGCACTGAACTGGACAGAGTTTCAACGAGCGACTTAGATGGAACCCGCCTCAATGTCCGTGGTACTTCTGGAACAGATCCGGAAACTGCTGTTGCAGCGCCGCCATCTTCGGCACATCGCAGACCTGGATGTACGGATTATTCGGATTCTTGTCCGCATAGTCCTGGTGGTAGTCCTCGCCGTTATAAAAAGCTTTCAGTGGAACCAGTTGCGTCACAATCTTCTTCGGAAACACATGCGCAGCATCAAGCTGGTCGATATACGCCGCAGCAATCTTCTGCTGCTCCGGCGTTGTGTAGAAGATCGCCGACCGGTACGATGTGCCCACATCTGGCCCCTGCCGGTTCAACTGCGTCGGGTCATGCACCACAGAGAAGAAGATGCGCAACAGCGTACCGTAACTCACCTTCGACGGATCGAAGACAATCTTCACCGACTCGGCATGCTCCGTCCGTTCCGATGAGACATCGCTGTAGTTTGCCGTATTCGCTGTGCCGCCCGAGTAGCCCGCCGTCGTAGCCGTAACCCCCTTCACGCGGTTGTACACGCTCTGCACTCCCCAGAAACAGCCGCCCGCAAACACCGCCGTCTCCTGGCCATGCGCTGCTCCCTGTTCGTCCACCACAGGAGCCGGAATTGGCTCCTTCCTCGTCTCCGCGCCGATCACCATCTTTCGAACTCCTATCAGGAGTGCCGCTGCAACTACCACTCCAATTCCAAGTCGAACCACACCGCTCGTCATCGCCTGCTCCTCGCACCATCTGCGACCCAGTAGCGATTAGATGCGCCTACCTGCCCGAAGGTACCGGACTGCCCTCACGCCACACTAAGCCGCCGGCCCTGAATCTCGATATACACGTGGATCAAGCTTATAGCAGCCGGAGTCACGCCGGCGATGCGGCTAGCCTGTCCCAGCGTCGCGGGGCGAACACGCGTCAGAATCTGCTTCATCTCCGTTGAAAGTCCGCTCACCGCGCTGTAATCAAACCACTCCGGAATCACCATCTTCTCGGCCTTACGCATCTTTTCCATCGACCGCCGCTGCTGGTTGAGATACCCCGCGTACTTGATCTCCGTCTCCACCGTCTTCATCTCGTTCCGAACCCACGCCGGAAGCCGTTCACCGCCAGCAGCATCCATCGCCGTAGTCCAAACCGCAAAGACCTCTCCCGCATCCACCAGTCGATCACGCAGCAGCGGAGCCAAGGCCTCAATATCCATCTCCGGACGCTTGATCAACTGCGCGAAGCTCTGTCCCGCAATACTCGACGCGTCGCCGCCAAGACGACCCATCAATTCTTCCGACAACTCACCCGTACGAATACGCGAGCTACTCAACAGCGCCTCAAACGCAAGCGCGCGCGACTGCTTGGCCTCATACTCCGTCCACGCCGCATCATCAATCAACCCAAGCCGCCGCCCATGCGGAGTCAGCCTGCGGTCCGCATTATCGATTCGCAGATGCAGCCGGAACTCCGCGCGCGAGGTAAACATCCGGTATGGCTCGTTCGTCCCCTTGCTGATCAGATCATCAATCAGGATGCCCGTGTAAGCCTCTGTACGGTCGAGCGTGAATCCCGGTTCACCCTTCACCGCCAGCGCTGCGTTGATCCCCGCCATCAATCCCTGACACGCAGCCTCTTCATAGCCACTCGTGCCATTGATCTGCCCGGCAAGATAAAGCCCATCAAACGACTTCACCTTCAACGTACGATCCAGTTCGGTCGGATCAATCGCGTCATACTCAATCGCATAGCCGGGCCGCAGCATCTCCGCATGCTCAAGCCCCGGAATCGACCGCACCATCGCCGCCTGAATCTCCATCGGCAGGCTCGTGCTCATGCCATTGATGTAGACCTCATGCGTATTCAGACCCTCAGGCTCCAGAAAGAACTGGTGCCGCGTCTTATCCGGAAAGCGTACGATCTTGTCCTCAATCGAAGGACAGTACCGCGGCCCAATCGCCTCAATCTGCCCCGTATACATCGGTGAACGATGCACATTCTCGCGGATCAGCCGCAGCGTCTCGTCCGTCGTATGCGCAATGTGACACTTGATCTGCCGCAGCGGCGGCTCTCCGCCCTTCGCAAATAGAGACCGAAAGCTGAACGGCGTAGGATCCACATCTCCCGGCTGCTCCTCAAACTTCTCCCAATCAATCGTGCGCCCATCCAGCCGAGGAGGCGTACCCGTCTTCAACCGGCACTCCCGCAGCCCAAGCCGCTTCAAGCTTTCGCCCAGCAACACACTCGCCGGCTCCCCACTACGGCCCGCCGTGTACTGCTGCTCCCCACAATGAATCAATCCATTCAAAAACGTACCCGTAGTCACCACCGTCGCCGCAGCATAGACCACCCGCCCATCCCTCAGCTTCAGCCCGCTGACTCGCTGACTCGCTGGCTCGCCGACTTGCTCGATGACCAGATCCACAACCTCAGCCTGCTTGATGAACAGGTTCCTCTGTCCCTCCAGCACCTCACGCATCTTCACGCGATACAGCGCCTTATCGCACTGCGCCCGAGGAGACCAAACAGCTGGCCCCCGGCTCGTATTCAGCAGCCGAAACTGAATCCCGCAAGCATCCGCGACCTCGCCCATCACGCCACCCAGCGCGTCCACCTCACGCACCAGATGCCCCTTGGCGATCCCACCAATCGCCGGATTGCAACTCATCTGAGCAATCAAATCCAGATTCAGCGTAAAAATAGCCGTACGCAACCCCATGCGCGCCGCAGCCACCGCCGCCTCGCACCCGGCATGCCCAGCACCAACAACCACTACATCGTACTGTTCCGTAAAACTCACACTTCTATTCTACTGAGCCTGCACAAATACCGCCTTAACTCTGCATATTTCACACGCATAGTACGCTGGTGAGCGCCGAGGTAAAGAGATTGATCACAGTATTGTCCGAAAGACCACACGAGATCTTCCGATTCCGTGCCAACCCGTGGCCCTACCAACACACATTCGTAACCCCTCTCCAGAAGCTAGATCAATTCGTATCGACGATTCACGCCTCGTTCCCGGCTGAAGAGGCTGTCCTAGGCACGGATGAAGTCGTATTCGAACCGAGAAATGTCTTACAACTCTTCGCTGACAATTCGATTGAACTCGACAACTTTTGGAGGTTCACACTTAAAGTAAAGGGCAAGCAGAAAGTAACAGAATTGCTCGAAGCTGTCCTCAGTGACTGGATTGATTTTGTCTTCGTCCCCACCACCGAATCGTTCGCCATCTACGCAGATCATGACGAATACACGACGTTCTACACCCCAACCCAGTCCGCTCTAAACGAATTGGTTACAAAACTGGAGAGCGCAGGATTCAAGTCTGTTGCCGACTACACGCGTGGCACTTCCGACAAGAAGTGGAGATGAATCTCGCAATCTTCCCCTACAATCCCCACATGCGCATCCAAAAACTCTTCTTCACAGCGACCCTACTGCTGACGTCCTTCACCCTCCACGCGCAATCCCCGATCACCACTGATCCGCCCCCCGACAAAGCCAACCCCGCCGCGATGCAGTCCTTCCAACTCCCCAGCCACGGAGCACTCCTGAACGCCTTCGTATACATCGCCTCGGGAGCAGGCCCGCACCCGACCGTCATCCTCCTCCACGGCTTCCCCGGCAACGAGAAAAATCTCGACCTCGCCCAATCCATTCGCCGCGCTGGCTGGAACGTCCTCTACTTTAACTACCGCGGCTCCTGGGGCTCATCCGGCGACTTCTCCTTCACCCATTGCATCGAAGACGTCCAATCCGCCATCGCCTACCTGCGCGATCCCGCCAACGCCAAAAAGCTCCGCGTCGACTCCGCTCACCTCGTCCTCATCGGCCACAGCATGGGAGGCTTCATGACCATCCAGGGTGGCGCAAACGACCCCGCCATCAAAGCCATCGCCACCATCTCCGCAGCCGACTTCAACGCCGGCCGTCTGCAATCACTCCCTGTCGACAAGCACGATGCCACCGTCAAAGCCGTCGCCAGCCACCTCGCCGAGGAGGGCATGGCCCCACTCGCCGGCACCACACCCGAATCCCTTGCCAACGAACTCATCACCAACGCCGCCAAGTTCAACTTCGCGAACCTCGCCCCCAAACTCGCCACCCGCCCCATCCTCGTCATCACCTCTGACGATGGCCTCGCCCCCGCAAACGACGCCTTCGTCGAAGCCCTCCACAAAGCCGGCAATCAGCAGGTCAACGAGATCCACATGGCCACCGACCACGCCTACTCCGACCATCGCATCGCGCTTCAACAAGCCATTCTCGACTTCCTCAAGCAAAACTAGCCGCAATCATCGCCATCCCCGGTCTCTTCCCGCATCCAAATCATGCAGGGAGAGACCTGCCGTCCTACCAACACCTATGCCAAACTACCGTTAGCCATGGACATACCATCCATCATCGCCGAACACTTCCGCCACCCCTGGTTCTTCGCCATCTTTCTGTTCTGTGCCGTCATCGTCATCGCCAACATCGCGCATTACGTTATCTTCCGCATCCTTCGCCGCAAAGCAGCCGAAAACAAGATCATGGGATGGGGCGTCCAGAAGTATTTGAGCCATCCCGCGCGCGCCATCTTTTTCATCACCTGCCTGCGCATCGTTCTGCCAGCCATTCCAAGGCTCTCCGAAGGCGTCGCCGGTGTTATCCGCCAGGCTCTCAGTATGGCGATCGTCATCTCACTCGGATGGTTCGCCATCGGCTGCATCTACGCCTTTCAGGCCGCCATACTTCGCCGCTACGACCTCAATGCCGAAAACAACATCCAGGCCCGCCGCGTCCACACGCAGTTCCAGCTTTTCCGGCGCGTGCTCATCGCCTTCGTTGTCATCATCAGCATCGGCGTTCTGCTCTGGACCTTCAACGACGCCCGCATCTGGCGCTGGGGCTCCGGTCTTCTGGCCTCCGCCGGCGTCGCCTCCGTCATCCTGGCGACTGCCGCTCGATCCACCGCGGCTAATTTCTTCGCTGGCCTTCAGATCGCCTTCACCGAACCCATCCACATCGACGATGTCGTCGTCATCCAGGGCGAGTGGGGTCGCATCGAAGAGATCAACTCGGCCTACGTCGTCGTCAAGATCTGGGATCTGCGTCGCCTCATCGTTCCCCTCAGCTTCTTCATCGAAAACTCCTTCCAGAACTGGACCCGCGAGGCGTCCGACATCATGGGCACATCTTTCCTCTACGTCGATTACTCCATCCCCGTGGAAGCCCTGCGACAGCAACTCAACATCATCGTCAACAGCTCGCCGCTCTGGGACAGGCGAACCTGCGTGCTTCAGGTCACCAATCTCACCGAGCGCGCCATGGAGATCCGCTGCCTCACAAGCTCCCGCAACTCCAGCGAGAGCTTCGACCTCCGCTGCCTCGTCCGCGAAAAGATGACCGAGTGGATCCAGCAGAACTACCCCAACGCCTTCCCCATCACCCGCTTCACCGCCTTACCCGAGATCGCTGTCCCTACCTCAACCGACTCAAACCAGCCCTCGGCTGAAAATTCACTCTCGACTCGCTTTTCTCGGAACCAGTAGATCCAGCTCCCCGTATCTCACATCGCGACGCCTCTCGTCGCCCTTCGGCCCCGCGTTCAAGTCCGCCTCAGGAGACCGCATGCAGCGCAAGTTAATCCTCGCCGCCCTCTTCGTACTCTCCGCCTCCGCTCTGGCCCAATCCACCGACGCTAAACCCACTCTCACCGGCCATTGGACCGCCAGTTTCGACTACTACGGCACCCCCGCCAACTTCGGCTTCGACCTCACCCAGCAGGGCGACAAGCTCACCGGCAAATTCCGCGGCGATCCACTCGAAGGCACAACCGACGGCTCCTCCTTCAACTTCGTCGCCAAAGACACCGATGGAGGCACCGAGCAGGTCAAAGGCACCATCGTCAACAACACCCTCCACGGCGAAGTCATCGAGACCGACGGCTCCACGCCTACCAAACCTGCCAGCTACGCCTTTACTGCCATTCAGCGTCCACTCCACTCCTCAGCCGCGCCCCAGAGCCACGACTTCACCCCCACCGTCTTCTACCGCCAGTTCTCCCCCTTCAACAAGCCCGTCCTCACCATCAACCCCGGCGATACAGTCCACACCACCACCGTCGACGCCGGAGGTAACGACTACAACAGCCAGAAGCGCGTCATGGGCGGAAACCCGCAGACCGGCCCTTTCTTCATCCAAACCGCCATGCCCGGCGACACCCTCGCCGTCCACATCAACCGCCTACGCCTCAACCGCGATTGGGCCATGAGTGACGACGATCTCGTTGAGCGCGCCACCAACAGCAACCTCGCCGTCAAGATGAAAGACGCCGGCAAGACCATCATCTGGCATCTTGACCTCGCCAACGGTACCGCCTCACCCGCCAAGGCCTCTGACCGCCTCGCCCACTACGCCGTGCCGCTCAAACCAATGCTCGGCTGCATCGCTACCGCCACAGGTCTCGCCTCCGCCCCTCCGGGCACTGGCGACTCGGGCTATTACGGCGGCAACATGGACTTCAACGAGATCACCGAAGGCGCCACCGTTTACCTTCCCGTTTCCACCCCCGGCGCGCTCCTCTACCTCGGCGATGGCCACGCATTGCAAGGCGACGGCGAGCTCAACGGCAATGCGCTCGAAACCTCCATGGACGTCGAGTTCACCGTCGACGTCATTCCGGACAAACATCTGCCAAGCCCGCGTGTTGAGAGTTCGACCGCCATCATCGCCCTCGGCTACAACGGCTCACTCGACGCCGCTTTTCGCGATGCCACCTCCAACATGGCCCAGTGGCTCACCGACGACTACAACCTTACCCCCACTGAGGTCGCACAGGTCCTCGGGACCGCTGCCCAATATAAGGTCGCCGAGGTCGCCGACCGCAACGCCGGCATCGCCCTCAAGGTGGACAAGGCCCTCCTTCACCCGCTGCCTCACGCCGCAAAATAATCAGACCTCTGCGCAGGTTGTTCCGCCTCGCATTTTCCATTCATCCGCCCATTTTTTGCCGGAAAATCAGTGTCAAGCCCCCAAAAGCCATAACCAAAAACCGTCATACAGATACGCATGGCATACTAATTTCCGCTCAATCAGCTAAACTAGATATAGAGCTAAAAGAAAGCTCCGGGCCCCCACCCGGAGCTTTCGTCGTTAAAGAACCCATAAGCTTATTATAATGAATACTTTGCGTGTAAAGTATCTGAATCAATACTTTGCATGGAAGTACGACTGGTGTAAGTGATTGAATATAGATAATTTGCGCCAGAGGGTGGGGTGGGGGAAGGTACTGAACAAGGAGCCAAGCAATGTAGCCAGTGGATCTAAGAGAGGAGAAGCACCATGCTATGTAAATGTCCGGTCATCGCCTTCATCCCCACCAGGGATGCCGCGAACGCCCGCACTTTCTACGAGGGCGTCCTGGGCCTGAGCTTCGTAACCGACGATGCCTTCGCCATCGTCATGGACGCGAACGGCACCATGATCCGCATCGTCCGTGTCGGCGAGTTCACCCCAATGCCCTTTACCATCCTCGGCTTCAAGGTAGAAAACATCGACCAGGCAGTAGTTGAGCTTACCGGCAAAGGACTCGTCTTCGCCCGCTACGCCTACTTCGACCAGAGCCCCGAAGGAATCTGGACAGCACCTAACGGCGCGAAGGTCGCCTGGTTCCTCGATCCCGACGGCAACACGCTGTCAATCTCGGAGGACTAGATGCGCCGGCTACAGCGACGACCTAGAACTGGACTCTCAACCCAAGCTGCATCTGGCGCTCCTGCGTGCTGCCAGTCGCCGCTCCGGTAAACGCTCCAAATGGCCGGGTGTTCAGACCCTCCGCCGTCACTGTCGCAGCATCCTGGAAGATTAGCGGCGTAACGCCGTTCACAGCTGTACCCACAAGAAACGCCCTCTGCGTAACGCCCGAGTAGTTCACGTGGTTCGTCAGGTTGAAGACCTCCGCCGTCCCGCGAACGTGAACCCCCTCCGTCATACGCATAGTGCGGCTCACACGCAGATCGAGGTTGTAGGCATCCGGAAGCCGCAGTGTATTCCTCCCCACCGTTGGCAGATACACCGCGCCACCCGCCCCATTGATGCTCTCGCGCCCACCTGCCAGCTGCGTGCCGCCGAAGATGTCATAGCTATACGGCCTCCCACTCCGCTCCGTAAACAAAGAAGCGACCTGCCAGCCATTCGCAACGGTCTGCAGCCAATGGAGATCGGACGCAAGCTTCGGCTCCCACACTGCGCTAGCCGATACTTTGTGTGGAAAGTTCTGCGCCGAGAGACCCTTGTCATACTGCACCGTAAACGGATCGAACTGTCCGTTGATCCGAGGAGTTGCCCCGCCGTTCTGCCCGAAGTCGATCGCCTTGGACCACATCCAGCTTACGTGGAACTCGAGCCCTCGACGGCCTCTGCTCCTCGCCTCGAGTACAAGTGCGTTGTAGCTTGCATTCCCGTTCGACACGATGTCGGTCACCGGCCCGTAGTTCGCGCTCACCCGCTGCGTGTAGACAGGTACCGCAAACGTCTCCCCATCGTGAAGCCCCGGAACACCCGTTCCACCCTGTATCTGAAACGTCCCCAACGCCTCCGAGGGAGCGATGTTGATGTCCACCGAGTTCGGGAGTTGCCGGTCGAGATTCACCAAGTAAGTCGCGCTCCCCACAACCCCCGCACCCACCTCGCGCTCAACGGAGAAACTCCCCTGCTGTACCGTTGGTAACCGGAACCTGCGATCAAAAACCATTGCCGAGGTCGTCGTCCCGACCGCAGCTGGCGGAGTCGCAAGGTAAGCGCAGGCGTAACCGAAACCCTGATTCTCTACCTGAGGACAATTTGTAATGGTTCCAGGCACAATCCGTACATTGAGCATCGAGCTCACCAGCGCTGTATTCGCTAGAGCAGTGCTGATCGTTGCCCCTGGAAGCCTGCCGAAGTAGAGACCGTACCCCAGGCGCACGACACCCCGCCCATCTCCCAAAGGCTCCCATGCCACCCCTACCCGCGGGCCAAAATTATTGCGGTCTTCCGGAAAGACGCTTGTTGCGCCCACTTTACCGAACACTGCATCCAACGCTCCGTTTGGTCGTTGTGGGAACGGAAGCAATTCGTACTCATAACGCAGCCCTGCGTTTACAGTCAGCCCTGGTCGCACCCGCCAGTCGTCCTGCAGAAAGGCTGACCACTCCTGAGTGTTGAACGTGACCAACTGCTCACCGAAGCTCTGCGTGAACGACCGGAAGCAGAAGTCATGCACAGCAGCGTGGATCGACGGGCATCCACCGTTCGGATACGCGTTGACGTTGAAGGTGTAGTCCGTGATCCAGTCCGCCAACCCACCCGCGTGGCCGCTCGTCGCGCCGCTATCGTACCGAAACGTCCCTTCGGCGTTGTTCAGAGAGTCCACTTGGTCATGCACCGCGCTGAACTCCGCGCCCAACCTCGCCACATGGCCTCCGTGTACCCATGTCACCATTTCACTCATCTGTACCCTGCGCTCATCGGGGAACGCCTTGAGTCCAAGCGTTGCGGGTGTTCCGAAGATGAGTCCCTGTGGACCGATCGAAACTTCGGGCGCATATCCTCCAGGCCCAACCGCTGGCTCCTGCGGCAACGGCTTTTGCGCCTGATCGAACTGGAGGTCTCGACTGTACTGGAGACTGATTTGGTTTGTGATATGCGGTCTCGCTACCCATACCCAACGCCCCATCACCGCATCTACTTTGGCGAAGCTGCTCCCCAGGCTAGCAGTGCCACGATCCACCACCGGGGCCAATCGAAGCCCGGCGGGGGCACTTGACCGTGCGCGGTTGTATTGGGTGCTTATATGATTTTTTTTCGAGGCTTGCCAGTCCAATTTGCCGAAGTTCACTGTTTGATCAGATTGTCTTGGCACTGTACCTGTCAGGCTGTTCAGGTAATTCAACGCTGCGTTCACCTTTGCGGAGGTTACGCCACGGTTGGCGAGCAACGCCGTCTGTGTCGCCGTCAGCGAGTAGAAGGCCGGATCGTCTGGCGCTGATATTGCGGGAAATGTGCGCCGCTGCTGATCGTAGGCGTAGAAGTAGAACAGCTTGTCCTGCACAGCAGCGCCCCCGATGCTGCCGCCATACTGCTGCCGCAGATCGTGCGGTTTCACGGTTGCATTCGTGATGACGCCGTCTGCGTAGTTCGTGGCTATTGAGAAGGGATTTGCCGCGTCCCAGGCGCTATCGCGGGCGAGATAAAAGGCGGTGCCGTGAAGGGTGTTTGTTCCACTTTTTGAGACGGTGGTCACCACGCCGCCGAGGGCGTGGCCGTATAGTGCGGAATAATTTTGGCTGCTTACGCGAAATTCGCGGACTGCTTCCTGTGAGAACGTATAGGGTGCGCCGATGCGGTGGCGCGAGTTGGCGCCTGGGGTTTGATCGGCGTCTTCTTCGGGTTGGCCGTTGGTCTCGGAGGCGGTTCCACGTGGAACCGCACTGAAGCTTTGATCGTCGTCGACCCCGTCGATGTGAGTGCTGTTCTGGGTAGCAGGAAGGCCGTTGAAGCTTAGTAAGTCTGTGTTTTCATTTGGGTTGGCGTTTGGGGTTAGAAGGGCGAAGTCTTGCCATTGGCGGCCATTGGCGGGTAGGTGTTCGATGTCGCTCCCGGTGATGGAGTTGGAGATGGCGGTGGCGGAAGGCTCTTCGAGGCTGGTGGCGGGTGGGTTGGGTTGAGCTGCGGTTACGGACAGGGTCTTGCTGGTCCAGGCTACTTTGAGGTGAGCTTCGACCTCGGTTACGGCGCCGACCTGGACGTGGATCGGGGGCAGGGTGAGGCTGGAAAATCCTGACACGCTTATGGTTAGCTGGTACTCGCCGGATGGGGCGTTGGGCAGAACGAAGTCGCCTGTGCGGCTGCTTGTGGTGTGGAGAATGAGGCGGGTGGAGAGGTCTTCGGCGTGGACCTCGGCCTGGGGCGTGGCTGCGCCGGTGGGGTCGAGGATTATGCCGCGAATGGCTCCATCCACTGCGGTCTGGCCGTAGGCGTGCGCCAGCAGAATTATGTTCAGGAGGAACGCGCTGAAGGCAGCGCGTCTCAGAAAGGACACTATGCTTTCTCCCGTGATCTCAGACACTTAGCAGCACAACCACGGGAAGACAGCATCCGGGTAGAGCGTTTGTCATCATCATAGCTTCTCGCACAGATGCGAGGATTTTTTTGATGGAACGGTGGTATTTTTTCGGTTGGTGATGGTTGGTGGATTTCTCGTTTTTTCAGGGGGTTTTGAGGGGAGTGGCGTTTTGCTTGTGGTTTTTCGTGGTGTGTTAGTGGTGAAAAGTGTGGCAAGCGTGGTTAGCGGGACGGTACGTTTTCGACGACGAAAAACATGCCACTTTTTTGGCACAAATAAACCTGACCCTGAGGATAAGTCCCACCGAACCTTGCCCATTTTCTCCAAGCCTGGGGCGTGGCGGCGTGAAAGACATTTCGCAGGGCTAAGCACTGCGCTCCCACCCAAAAGCAACAGTGTCGACTTTTTCAGAGGCCCTCTAAGGTGAACAAGTCTCATGACCTGCCAATACTGACAAAGAGAAGCATTCCCTCAGGGGCTAAAGCCCAAGTTTTTCGGGCCATTTGCGGCGCGGCTGAAGCCGCGCCCTTTCAAAACGGATTCGGATCGGAACTTGTTCAGAGCGTCCCTAAAGCCACGTTTAGAACAGGAGGTAGGTGTGCGGGCTGAAGGCGCGCCCCTTCAAAACGGAATCGGATTGGAACTTGTTCAGAGCATCCCTAAAGCCACGTTTAGAACAGGAGGCTTGGGGCGAGGCTTCGGCTTCAGCCGCGCCCCTTCAAAACGAGAGGCTCTTTACGCAGTCTGTGGCGCTTAGAACTGGGCTCGGATTCCTAGTTGGAGTTGGCGAGGGGCGAAGGAGAAGCCGCTCGAGTTGGTGTTGGTTGTGGATTGGAAGAGAGGCAGAGCGGAGTTCGCGCTGCTTGTGTTGAAGGTAAGCGTGTTGCCGGTAATGGCATTGGCTGAGTTTTTGCTGTTGCCCAGGAAGTAGCCGGTTGTGTTGACCGCGGTTACGTTCTGTTTGTTGAGGATGTTGAAGCTCTCGGCCATCAGCTCCAGCTTGAGCCGTTCATATATGGTGAAGCGTTTGGAGAGACGGAGATCCAACGTGTTCGTGCTGGGCTGTGTTAAGCCGTTGCGTTCGAAGCCAGGTACGCGGAAGGTTCCGTTCGAACCGTTGATGCCGCCGCCGACTGCACTGAGGGTTGGGCTACCCGTGGCAATAAACGCGGAGGAGAGCGTGCCGCTGGTGCCGATGGAGTAGGGGAATCCGCTCTGAAGCTGGAAACTGGGAGCGAGTTCCCAGTCGTTGGCCAGCCAGGCCACCCAGCCGGTGTACTGCCAGGGAGCAGTGGCAACGGCATTGATCACGAAGCGGTTGGTGACGTTGGTGAGGGAGTTGCCGTACTCTGCGCGGAGGTTTGCGGGATCGAGCAGGTTGTTGGCCACGGTGGCGGTCTGGTTGTTCTGGCCGAAGTCCAACGCATGGGACCAGGTGTAGTTGGCGCTGAACATAATGTGGGTGGAGAAACGGTGGTTGATCTGGGCGACCATGCCCTGGTAGTTCGAGTTGACTCCGCTGAAGATGTCGGTGAGCGAGCCGAAGGCGCAGTTCGGACGCTGGCTTATGCAGGGAGCCGCGGCGGTGTTGGGCAGCTTGGCATAGAACTTCGAGGTAAAGATGGAGCCGGGTGCGAGAGGACCTTTACCAGAGGTATCGATGACGGTGTAGTTGACTGTGGTTGGTGTCGGGAGATTGATGTCGTCAAAGTTTTGAAGCCTGCGGCCCCATGTTCCAAGGTACGAGAGGCTGAAGATGGTGTTCCAGCCGAGGTCCTGCTCGACTGTCAGGTTGGCCTGATGGAGTTGCGGGGCCTTGAAGTTGGGATCAAAGAACACCGAGTTTGGCGCGCCTGTGAGGCCGGCGGGCGGGATGATCTGGGGGAAGGACGGCGCGGTTGCCGACGTGGAGGTTGGGCTTACGGTGAACTGGCCAGCCGGCGATCCAGTGCTGGTGAGTGCGTTGTAGATGGTGCCGTTCAGGATCCGAGCGAAGAACATGCCGTAGCCGCCGCGCAGGACGGTCTTGTTGCTGCCAAAGACGTCGTAGGCAAAACCAATACGCGGGCCGACGTTGGTGTTGTTGTCGGGGAAGACGCCGGTCTGAGGAATAGAAGGAATGACGAGACTGCTGACGGGCGAGGGCAGCCGCTCGAACTCATACCGCAAGCCAATGGTGAGCATCAGCTTGGGGGTAGCTCTGAAGTTGTCTTCTGCGAAGAAGCCAAAGTCGGAGGTCTGGAACTCGAGGCCCGGGATGCCGAAGCCCTGGGTGTAACTGCTGAAGTTCTTCGCATGGCCAGCCGTCGCCGGATTCTGCGAAAGAGAGAGGTCCGTGAAGTAGCTGGGGAGAGTGGAGTAGCTGTAGACACCGAAGCCGGAGAAGAGATTGTTGACGATGTCGTTGGTGTGGATGTAGTCGCCGCCGAACTTGAAGTTGTGACGTCCATGGAGCCAGTTGACGGTATCGGCGACCTGCCAGCGGCGTTCGTCCGGCAGAGCCTGGCGATTCAGGAAGTTTGGCGTGCCGAAGCTAAACCCATTCGTAATGGTGACGCTGGGTGGGAGGCCGAGTGGATTGGTGTATCCGCCGGCGGTGGGACCGACGAGGTTGGTTTGCTCATAGGAAGTAGGTGTCTGATTGAACTCGAACTCGAAGTCGCGTCCGTACTGGTAGCGAACCTCGTTGGTGATGTGGTTGGTGATGACAGTGTCGAGCTTGGCGATGCCAAAGGTGACGCGCACGTAGTCGTTGCCGAAGCTGGCGATGCCGTCGGTGACGGTGGAGGCAGTCTGGATGCCAGCGGGAGATGACCAGCGGAGGCGATTGACCTCAAACGAGGCGTGGTTGCGGGAGTTGACCTGCCAGTCGATCTTGGGGAAGAGGATGGTCTGGTCGCCGCGGCGGGGTACGGTGCCGAGCATGGTGTTAAGGCCTGTGATGCCGCTGATGTAGTTGTTGGCTGCGGCCGTGTAGGTTGGCAATCCGAGGTTGGTCTGGAGGGTGCAGGCCGCGGCGTCGATGGTGCTGGGGGCGGCTGCACCTGTTCCACCGCAGACTTTACCTGCGGGCAGGGTGGTATCGGGAAGGGCAAAGAAGCTGGACGGATTGCTGGCGACGGCGACACCAGGGAAGTTGCGCTGGAAGCCGTCACCGGCGAAGAAGAAGAAGAGCTTGTCTTTGATGATGGGGCCGCCGATTCCTCCGCCAAACTGCTTGCGGACGTCGGTGGGTTTGAAGTTCTGCGAGACGAAGGGGCCGCCGGGAGTCAACTGGACGCTGCGCGTGGTGAAGGCGTTGGCCGCGCCCCAGGAGGCGTCGCGATCGGTGAAGTAGAGCTCGCCATGGATCTGGTTGCCGCCGCTCTTGGTGATGGAGTTGACGACGCCGCCTGCTGAGCGGCCGTACTCAGCGGTGTAGTTGGAGGTGTTGACCTGGAACTCCTGAACGGCGGCCTTTGCGGTGGAGTAACCGGCGCGGGTGCGTCCACGCTCTTCGGAGAAGTAGGCCTGGTTGTCGTCGGCGCCGTCGATGGTGACGTTGTTCAGGAGGGTGCTCTGGCCGCGGAAGCTGAGGAGGCCGAAGCCGCTGGTGTCGCTGACGACGGCGGGGGTGAGGAGCGCGTAGGAGGACCAGCGGTAGTTGTTGACGGGAAGATCGCGGAGGACGCGCTGGTCGATGAGGCCGCCGAAGTCGGGAGACGTCGTATTGATGGCCGGTGACTCACTGAGAACTTCAACCGTCTCTGTTGCGCCGCCAACGGGGAGTTTCGGCGTGATATCGGTCAGCAAGCCGACCTGCACAGTGACCTCAGGCGATTTGAATGTCTGAAAGCCCTGTGCTGTAACGGTTACGGTGTAGGTGGAGGGCTGCAGATGAATCACGCGGAAGTAGCCCTGCCCGTCTGATACCGTTGTCGATTCGGCATTGGTTGCGTTGGAACGGACGACTATCGTCGCGTTTGGAATCGCGCCGCCTGTTGCGTCCTGCACGGTGCCGCCGATGGCTCCATCGACAGCTGACTGTGCGTGCGATTGGACTGCGAAACCGGCGCACAGAATCGCAACGAGTGCCCATTGGGTGATTTGCTTCATCATGATGGTCTCCTTGGAAGTACGTTGCACCGCGACAGGCTCGCGTTTGGAATCGGCGGCTGTCGTTCGGGCTGTGGTTTTGGGCCTGTCGTTCGGGGGCCGTGGTTCAGGGGCCTGTCGTGTTCAGGGGGTCTGTCGTGGGGGGCTTGTCGCTCGGGGCCGGTCGTCAGGCCTGTTATCGAGGACACCCTCTAGCCTATCCCTGTATGCGCATCAGAGTCGCATATCGTGATGAATGCACGATAAACCGTTCAAAAGGGCCGAATCGCTTTCGTGTCGTGAGATCTGGCGTCGCCGCAAATGAGCAGAGCCGATTCACCTTGCGATTGTGTATGCCAGCAGTTTAGCCCGTCGCCTAGTACACTGGATACTGAAAAATGTTTATTGATGAGGCACGAATCCGCATAAAGGCCGGTGATGGGGGCAATGGCTGCATGGCCTTCCGGCGTGAGAAGTTCGTCCCGCGCGGCGGGCCTTCGGGCGGCGATGGCGGGCATGGCGGTGACATTCTTATGTCGTCGTCGCTGAGCCATAACACGTTGGTGCACTTTCGGTTCAACCCGGAACACAAGGCTCAGCGCGGCGGGCATGGGCTGGGGTCGAACTGCTCGGGTTATGCGGGTGAGTCGACTACGCTGCAGGTGCCGGTGGGTACGCTGGTGTATGACGACGCTACGGGTGAGCTGATCCACGACTTTACACGCGCCGGCGAGACGATTGTCATCGCCAAGGGTGGGCGCGGAGGACGGGGGAATCAGCACTTTGCTACGTCGACGCATCAGGCTCCGCGGGAGCATGAGCTGGGTCGGGCGGGGGAAGAGCGTACGTATCGGCTGGAGCTGCGGCTGCTGGCGGATGCAGGGCTGGTGGGGTATCCGAATGTGGGGAAGTCGACGCTGATCTCGAGGCTGTCGGCGGCGCGGCCGAAGATTGCGAACTATGCATTTACTACGCTGGAGCCGAATCTGGGCGTGGTGTCGGTGGGAGATTGGCCGCATGAGCAGTCGTTTACGGTGGCGGACCTGCCGGGGTTGATTGAGGGCGCGCATCTTGGGGCTGGGCTGGGGATTCAGTTTTTGAAGCACATTGAACGGACGAGCGTGATTGTGCACCTGGTGGATGTGTCGGATTCGAGCGAACGGCCTGATCCGGTCGAGGACTACAAGGTGATTACGGAGGAGCTGCGCAGCTTCGATCCGGGACTGGTGACGCGGCCAACGATTCTGGTGGCGGCTAAGGTGGATGTCGCGAATCCGGAGAAGCTAAAGAAGCTGACTACGTTTGCCAAGCGGCGGAAGCTGCCGTTTTATGCGATCTCAGCCGTTACGGGTGAGGGAGTGGAGGCGCTGAAGTATGCCATCGCCGAGATGGTCGCGATCCATCGGCCTGTGCCCATTGAGACGGAGGCGATTGCTCCTGTGAAGATCAAACCGCATTATCCGCCGCCGCCTAGTTCGGCCCGCCGCCGCGGCTACTAGGGGCGAACGTTTTCAATCAGGTTCAGGCGAAGCAAATATGCAAAACTTTGCGTCGCGGTTGCGATAGCCTCTTAAAAAGAGGCCCTCCCCCATGATGACTCTGATTTTCCATACTTTGCAGCATCACAGGCGCCTTCTTCTTTCGGCGCTCTTTGTTTTTGCCTTTGCCACCGGAACTGCACGCGCGCAGTTAGCCTTCTATGCGGGCTTCAGCGGCGGGCCGGTGGGCGGAACCGGCGTCTCTGCGGCCTATGGGCCTGTCGTCGGCGCCTATATTCAGGGCAGCCGATTCATCGCGCTCTCCTTCGGGGGCGACGCGCGCGGCACTTTTCTGTCGCACCAGGGCTTCCGCTACTATACGGGAGCGGCCGGTCCGCGAGTGTCGTTCAGAACGCCGATCCTTCCGCTGCGGCCTTACATCGAAGGGCTCGTCGGAGCGGCCAACTTCAATAGCGGCAGCGGCACATCCAGCACGACCAAGCTCAACTACCAGGTGATCGGTGGGCTCGATTCCACCATTCTCCCCCACGTCGACTGGCGCGTGATCGAGTTCGCCTACAGTGGCACGAGCGGCAGCCCGGTCGACGCCAAGATCTTTACCACCGGGTTGGTGCTGCGGCTCTGGTGACGGGAATCGACCGCGGATGGACGCGGAAGAGCGCGGATTAAAACGAAAGACCGGACAAATGCGAATGCATTCAGGAGCCCAAAGCTGAAGCTTGGGCTCCAGCCCCATCTATTTTGGTGTGCTTATGGCGTGGCTGAAGCCACGCCCCTTCAAAACAGCGACTTGATCCGAGCTTTCCTGCGGTCAGCGAAGGGAATCCGACACTCCAGGATGACTAAGGTACGATTACTGGCAGGCATGCGTGTAGCTTTCTTTGGCGGTACGTTCGACCCGCCGCATCTCGGCCACATCGGAGTTGCGCGAGCGGCGGCGGATGCCTTCAGCCTGGACACGGTTTTGTTCGCACCCGTTGGCCGTCAACCACTCAAGGGAGACGGCGACGCGACTGCCTTCGAGGACCGGCTTGCCATGACCGCGCTGGCCTGCGCCGCCGACTCGCGCTTTGCTCCCTCGAGCCTCGACGCGCCGCGTGAGGATGGCGAGCCCAACTACACGATCGACACTCTCGAGACGCTTCGGCGACAGATGCCGGGCGTGACCGTCTTCAGCCTCGCCGGTGCCGACAGCTTTCTCAGCCTTCCTCGATGGCGCGATCCGGGCCGGCTGCTTGAACTGGCCGAGTGGATCGTCGTCAGCAGGCCCGGTTATCCGTTTGACGGCCTCTCTGCGCTGGGCCTTACTCCAGAACAATGCGCGCGGGTTCATATGCTCGAGACGGTTCACTATGACATCGCTGCAACCGGTCTGCGGGAGCGTTTGCGGAAGGGCGATCGATGTACGGAACTGTTACTTCCGGCCATCGCGGACTACATTCAGGCGCATCGGCTCTACCGCTAAAGTAGGGAACAGGGAACAGGGAACAACAGCAACGGCAAAGGCGAAATGTGGCCCGTTCGGCTTTGCTCAGGGCAGGCTTCTCCGGTGTGCTGCTCACGATGGTGCCGTGAGCAGCTTCGGTTGAGATGACGATTGTCTGGTGGATCGAGATTTTTTGAGTGGTGGGGAGGAAAGCAACTGCAACTGCAGAAGCAGGTCCCCTTCGGGGATGACAAGCAAGAAAGGCAACGGCAACTACAAAAGCCAAGAGCAGCTGCAGAAGCAGGTCCCCTTTGAGGATGACAAGCAAGAAAGGCAACGGCAACTCCAAAAGCCAAGAGCAGCTGCAGAAGCAGGTCCCCTTTGAGGATGACAAGCAAGAAAGGCAACGGCAACTTAACACCCACATCTCAAAATCGAGATGTGGGGGCCTAGCTAAAGCCCATTCATTTTTCTGCGCTTGCGGCGGGACTGAAGTCCCGCCCTTTCAAAACAGAGACTTAATCGGAGCTTCAACAAAGACTTTTCAGAGCTTCCTCAACAGATTTTAAGAGCGATTACGCTGTTGGAGGGACGTATTCCTTGGGCAGAGCGCCGCCTTCGCCGAAGAAGAACTCGTTCATTTGCTCCACGAGGAACTCCTGGGCTTCGCGGGTCCAGGGCTGGAGACGGTATTCGTTGAGGAGCATTTTTTGGCGCTCTACCCATTCGCCCCAGGCTTTTTTAGAGACGTTTTTGTAGATCTTCTGGCCGAAGTCGGAGTCGAAGGGTGGTTCGTCGAGTCCTTCCATTTCGGCCTTGTATTTTGTGCAGAATACGGTGTGCGGCATTCGTTTTAGACTCCTTGGAAGCTTTATTTTACGACGGAGGGTGGACATCGCGTCCATCGGCGCTTACCCGGTCATGCTGGATCATGGTCGGGGGAGATCCAGCAGCACCACATCCGAGCGCTCCTGCACTCGTTCAAGGACGACTTCATGGCCGTCCGGGGAGATGTCGAAGTCGCTGATATCGAAGTCTGAAGGTAGATGGGTCAACTGCCGCTCGGCACCTGTTTCCAGATCGATGAACCAGAGATCCTTATGTTCAATGTCTCCTCGCAGGACGACGAGTGTGCGTCCTCCAGGAAGGAAGGCGAGGTGCCGGGCCCCGCGAGTGAGGGTCAGAGCTGGTAGAGGATGGGGTGCGGCGTCGCTCGTGACGGCTTTCACTGAAAACTTGGTGCCGATGTCGGGTCCCGAGTAGACGACGAGGTGTCCTTCGGGCGCCCACGCGGGATCGACCGAATACTCCCGGACAAAAGGAGTGGGAGGGCGACCGTCGAGCGGCACTCGAAAGAGATGTGGGACGCCGTGATCAACGACCGCAGAGGTGATCGATTGTCCATCGGGTGCCCAGGCTGGAGCGCCCTGCAGGTTGAGCGAATCGGAGACGATCCGGGCGTTCGTGCCGTCGGCCTGCATCACGTACAGGAGGGTTTGGCCGTGTTGGCTGACGGAGAATGCGATGGACCGTCCATCGGAGGAGATTGCCGGGCCGCCAAAGATTCGCGCGTCGTGTCCGCTCCACAACTCGGTGCCAGTTCCTTTGGCGAGCTTCCAGATACTCTCGCTTGTGCCGGTTGTAGAAACGTAGAGGAGATAATCAGAACCTAGTCGCGGGGAGAAGCCCGTGCTGGTCGTCAGCGAGATTGGAACAGCCGCCGACATCCCGGTGGATGAATCAGCGATCGGCAAGCGCCAGAGCGTTCTCTTCGGACTGGCGAGCGTGGCAACCAGACGGCTACCGTCGGCGCTGGCCGATAGCGACGTGTACCGGTCGAGACCAGAGGTCAGGCGGTGGGGGATGCGGCGCTCGACGTCCACGCTATAAAGCCACGGCCCCGAACCATCGGAGTCGGTGGCGAGGTACATCAACGTTCGCTGATCCGCCAGGACCGGATAGCTTACACGCGTATTGTGCGACGTGATCCGTTCGGGAGTTCCGCCGGCTGAAGGGATGCGCCAGATGTCCAATTTGTCTGGGAGGGCGCCCTGGACGAAGTAAATGAACTTTGCGTCGGTCGACCACAAAGGAAAGTGAGAGTGCAGTCCTGCAGGCGCAGTGAAGATGGGCCGATCTTCGGGTCGCTGGCTGCCGTCTGATACGAACAAGGGATCTCCGGGGCCGGGGGTGTGGTAGGCGAGTCGTGATCCGTCGCGCGACCAGTCGAATTCAGCGGCGACTTCGAGGTATGGCTTCGGCTCTCCGCCTAGCGTGGGAACTGCCCAGGTGCTGATGTTATAGCCGCCCGAGCCTTCCTGCCTGCGAACCCAATAAGTGACGAGGGAGCCGTCGGGCGTGAACCCCAGGGTGCGGATCGATGGGTTGACGAGCTCCGGCGCGCTGCCGCGGGTCAAGTTGTGGAACTGCCCGGAACCGACCTGCGTCACCCAGACGTCCATCTGTCCGTCCCGGTCCGACAGGAACGCTACGAAATGACCGTCGCGTGAGACCGCAGCGGCCTGCTCGACTCCGCTGAAGTCCGTGACGGTTTGAAATCGTGCGTCTGCGATTGGGTTTCGCCAGAAGTGCTCCGTTCTTTGAAGCCAGAGGATTGCGGCGGCTATGGCCAGCACGACTGCTCCTATGAGCAGTGCCAGGATGCGGGTGGAAAGAACTCTCTGCGGGGTAGGTGGAACGACAGGGCTTGTAAGTGCCGGAGCGGGTGGTGGCGGCTGTACGTGCAGATTGGAGTTGCCATTGTTGGTGATCACCGGGGCGGTGAAGCGGTATCCCTTCCCGACTACGGTTTCCACGAATCGAGGTTTGTCAGGGTCGTCTCGCAGCACCACGCGGATCTTGCGGACGGCAGTGTTGATGCTGTGATCCACATCAACAAAGACGTCTTTGCCCCAGAGGGATTCAGCAATCTCCTCGCGCGATACTAACTCGCCGCGCCGTTGGACCAGCAGGATCAGGAGGTCCATGGGGAGTTTTTCGAGGCGCAGAAAATGCGTGCCTCGTTGCAGCCGGTAGTTCGACTGATCGAGGGTGAAATCGCCGAAATGGAATTCCTGGGGCGTAAATCCCCCGCATATTTGTCCGACGTGCGTTGCGGGAATGATGCCCCATTCTTCGGTAAGAAGCAACCGCATCAGCAACTTAGCAAGTTACCTGATCTTTACCTCTTCTTCAGGGGGCGTGCATGGCATTCCAGACGGCTTTCGGCGATAAGCGAGCCAGCAATAACTGAGCCTTGGAGGGTATGTCATGAAGAGCAGGTATTTGAAGTGCGTAGCCCAGGTTGGGCTTTTCGTGCTGGCGGCAAACATAGGCGCGCTGGCCCAAAATTGGACGTCAGACAGATTACCGGAGAGATTTAGCGGGCAGATCAATGCCTATACACCGACAACGACCAAAGCCCCAACTGGTCCGTATGAGATTCGAGGGTCATGGTCCTTGAAGTTAAAGAGAGAAGGGACGAAGGCGGATTTTTCCGCTGCCGTGAACATGATCCTGTCCGATGGCTGGGTCTTGACGAACTCCACTGTACCGCCCAATTTTGATCCGAGCACCAGAAACGCCCATACTCACCACATCACGATGACCGATGCCGAGGTTACGCAGCTTCCGAATAACGTAATCCAAGTATCAGGTACAGCCACGGTAACACTCAATGGCGGGCCTACGCCGTTTGCACAACAGTCGCCTTTGACGGTGGTCATTACTGGAGGCGGCACGGGTCCGGACGACGTCGAATATTCCAATGTCACATTGACTTTTACTGGTCCGGCCTCCGGGCATTTTGGAACTGAGCCTCTGCCGGGCGTAGTCCGAAAGGTTGAAAGACAAAGGTAGCTTGTAACGGGAGGCGGCTTTACAGGCTGCGGAAAGTCTATTGCGGCGGCGAAAGATTCCCTCAGTGGCTAAAGCTACATTGAATTTGAGCCGCTTACGGCGCGGCTGAAGCCGCGCCCTTTCAAAACAGAGATCTTTCCGCGCCTCTTTAGCCGAATGTTACTCGCCACTTACTTTCTCTTGCCCTTGGTTTTCTTGTTGCGTTCGCGGGCTTTGGATTTGGTCTTGCCCTTTTTGCCAGAGCGGTTGGGGCTGGGCTTATGGGAGCGTTCGGAGTCCGTGGCGCTTCGGGCCACCTTCGTCTCACCGGATCTGCCTGTCCGGCGAGCCGAAGATGGGGCATTTTGTGGTTTCTTCGAGGAGGGCGAACTGCAGGCGGCGCTGGGGGCGGTCGATGCGGTCGAGCAGGACGTGGACGTGCTGGCCGATTTTGAAGACTCGGCCGTTGCGGGCGCCGGCGATGGTGCGGTCGGTGTCGCGGAAGAAGTAGCGGTCGTCCTGCAGGGTGGCGATGGGGACGATGCCCTCGATGAAGAGGTCGTCAAGTTCGACGAAGAAGCCGTACTTGGTGCAGGAGAGGATGATGCCGGTGAAGTCCTCGCCGATGCGGTCCTGCATGAATTTGATTTTTTTCCACTCGATGAGCTCGCGCTCGGCGTCGTCGGCTCGGCGCTCGGATTGGCTGGATTCGGTGGAGATGGCTTCTAGTTCTTCGGCGGGGAGGGGTGGTTCGGTTCGCGCTTCGCGCGAACGCCCACTCATCCGATAAGACTGCATGAATGGGGCACCCGATTTGGTGGCCGTTCGGGCGGACTGCTCGCCCCAGGGTTGGGGGTCGGTGCTTAGGATGGGGTCGCCCTGGGGGTGGGCTTCGGCTTGGAGGAGGGCGCGGAGGAGGCGATGAACGATGAGGTCGGGGTAGCGGCGGATGGGTGAGGTGAAGTGGGTGTAGCTGGGGGAGGCGAGGGCGAAGTGGCCTACGTTCTTTTCGCTGTAGCGGGCTTGCTTGAGCGAGCGCAGCATGAGGTACGAGAGGATGCGCTCTTCGGGCTTGCCGGCGATCTTGGCGGTGAGGCGCTGGTACATCTGTGGGGTGACGGGGATGGATTCGGCTACTTCGTGGGTTTTGACAGACTGGCCTCGGGTGGTGCCACGGTCGCTTCTGCTGCGGGCGTCGCGGCGGTCGCCTTTGGTCTGGATGCGCTTGACGGGGAGGCTGGAGAAGCCGAGGGAGTAGCCGAATTGGGCGGCGGTGTCTTCGAAGTCGATGATGCGTTTGGGGTCGGGGGTTTCGTGGATGCGGTAGATGCCGGGGATGGATTGGGCTTCGATCCAGTGGGCGACGCACTCGTTGGCGGAGAGCATGAACTCTTCGATGAGGCGGTGGGACCAGCCGCGCTCGGAGCGGACGATGGCCTGCATGTTGCCGTCGGGGTCGAACTGGACGACGGGCTCGGGGAGATCGAAGTCGATGGAGCCGCGGCGGTGGCGCTTGGCGTTGAGTTTTAGGGCGAGTTGGTACATCGGATGGACGAGTGCAGGGAGGTCGAGAGTGGAGGTAGAGAAGCGGGTCTCTCCACTCCCCCTCGACTGAGCTCGGGGTCCGGTCGAGATGACGAGGCTTTCTTTGTTTCGGCTTTCTTTGTTGGGGTTATCTTTGCCGTCCGATGAGTTCGATTCTGCACTGTCGAGGATGGCCTGGACCTCGGTGTAGGTCATGCGGCGTGCGCTGCGGATGATGCCTTCGCAGATCTCGTAGCCGAGGACTTCGCCGCGGGGGTCGATCTCCATGAGGCAGGAGAGGACGAGGCGGTCTTCGTTGGGGCGCAGGCTGCACATGCCTGACGAGAGGTCGGGCGGGAGCATGGGAATGGCGCGGTCGGGGAAGTAGACGCTGGTGCCGCGGAGGCGGGCTTCGAGGTCGAGCGCGGTGCCGGGGCGGACATAGTGGCTGACATCGGCTATGTGGACCTGCAATTCGAAATTGCCGTTGGGGAGGGGTTGGACCAGGACGGCGTCGTCGAAGTCGCGGGCGGTTTCGCCGTCGATGGTGACGATGGGGAGGTGGCGGAAGTCGCGGCGGTCCTTGGCTGGTTGAAGGAGTGCGGTTCGCGCTTCGCGCGAATGCCCACTCATGCGGTGGGACTGCATGAATGGGGCACCCGGTTCTTTGGCTTCCGGTTCTTCAATGGGTAGGGCGGCGGCTTGGACGGCTTCGGCGAGGACGTTGGTGGGGAAGGTGTGGGGGAGGTGGTGCTTGCGGATGATGATTTCTACGTCGACACCGAAGGCGTCGGGGGGGCCGAGGACTTCGAGAATGCGGCCTCGGGCGGGGCGGCCGGGGGTGGGGAAGTCGGTGACTTCGACGTCGACGGCGAGGCCTTCGAGTGGGTTGTGGCTGGCGTCGCGTTCGGGGTCGGCCCAGCTTCGTTGCTGGATCTGGGCTTCTTCGCCGAGGACGCGGTGTGGGGTTTGTTTGGATGTGGCGGGGATCTCCATGCCTTCGGGGATGAGGATGGGTTGGGTCATGCGCTCGTCGAGGGGGGTGACGTAGTTTCCGTTGATGAGGGGCATGTGCTCCCACGTGTTGGTGCGGCGGTGGGAGCGGGCGTAGTGGAAGATGCCGACGACGGTGGGGTTGCGGCGGGTGAGGACTCGGGCTACGCGGCCGGAGCGGCGGCCTTCGCGGTCGCGTGGGGCTTCGTCGACGAGGACTTCGTCGCCCTGCATGGCTCCGTTGATCTCGTTGGGTGGGATGAAGAGGTCGTCTTCGCGGTTGGTGCTGCCGTTGGGTCGGACGAAGGCATATCCGTCGCGGTGCATGTCGATGCGTCCGGCTACCAGGCGGTCTCGGGTAGCGCGGTTTTCCTGTGGGAGGTCAGCGGAGTTGCGGGGTGGGCGGGCTGTGCGTTCGGGTGCGGCGGAGGGGATGGCCCATTGCTCGCTCTCGGTTTTGATGAGGTCTCCGCGGGCGGTGATGCGGGCTAGTTGTTCGAGGAGGAGTCGGCGTTCGCGGCCACCGCCGAGGCCTAGTTCGCGGATGAGCTGTTTGTATCCGGCGCGGTGTCCGGCGGAACGCTCGATGCGGCGGATGAGTTCGCGGTCGCTTTGTGGGTAGGGGTGGCCGGGCATCTTTGATGAGGATAGCGCGTGTGGGTGAGGGGTGGGTAACGACAGATCGGATCGCCGTGGATGACAGAGCAAGCACTGTGGGTAGAGAAGCGGGTTTCTCCGCTACGCTGTTCACGATGAGGCTGTGAGCAGCTTCGGTCGAAATGACAGGGTTTTGGCGGGGAGAGAAAGGCAAAGACAGAAGCAGGTCCCCTTCGGGGATGACAACTAGAAAGGCAAAAGCAAGTGCAAACGGCAGCGACAACGACAGAAGCAGATCCCTACGGGATGACAAGCAAGAAAGGCAAAAGCAGAAGCAAGTACAAACGGCAACGGCAAAGGCAAAGCGGGTGTCAGCGTTGGGCGGCCAGGGCGGTGGGCTCGGCTTTGAGGATCGTGGCGGCTTGCGCGAGGGTGGTGTCGGGAGGGGTGCGGCGGAAGTCGGTCTTTACATCGTCCTCCTGTTCGCTGATGTTTTTGAAGATGAGGACGTGGCCGTCGATGTGGATGTGGGACTCGGTGATCTGCCAGATTCTGGGGGCGAGTTCGCGGCGTTCGACGTTGAAGGTGCCGCCCTGGTACATGCGGCCGAAGAGGCCGTAGCCGAATTTGACGTCACGGATGAGCTTGCCCTTGAGGGACTGGATGCGATTTTGGGGCTTGGTGACGACGATCTCGCCGGCCATGGCTGCGAAGACGCGGGCCTCCATGGAGGGTGGAGTGAAGTTTGGATCGGGCGTGAAGGCGAGGGTGATGGCGTCAGGAGCGTCGCTCTTGAGGGTCCAGAGGAAGGCGTCGGGGAGGAGGCGGAGCATTTCCTCGGCGCGCTTGTCATCCTGCTCGCCGTCTTTGCGCTGTCTGGCCTGCAGGGCGGGGTCGTGGACGAAGGCCTGGATGCGGGCGTCTTCGGCTCGGAGTTGATCGGGGGTGAGGGGCTGGCCGTTGGACTTCAGCTTCTTCTTGACGGAGCCGTGGTCCGTCTCGACGACCTGGAAGAGGGATTCGCCTTCGGGATTGCGGTAGAGGTCGCGGTACTGCCAGCGGGAGTGGTCGTCGCGGTCGGCGGCAAGCTCGGTTTGTACGGCGGCATGCACGATAGCTTGCGCGTGGGGATCCTGATGCTGCGCGTGGAGAGAGATCGCCGTCAGGGAGAGAAGGAGAACAGAGATCAGAGGAGCAAAACGAACGCGTGCAGGCATTGACTTCGACTCCTGTGCTGATTAGACGCATTGTAACGCGCAGGCGTTCGCTGGTGAATCAGGCGCGAGGGAGGAAACGGCGGTTTTGAATGATGTGACTACCACTTAAGACGCGGGCGATGGCTTCGGGGTAGGCGAGGTGCTCCTGCTCGAGGATGCGGGCGGAGAGGGTTTCGGGGGTGTCGGCATCGAGGACGGGGACGGTTTTTTGCAGGATGATGACGCCGTGGTCTACGGCCTCGTCGACGAAGTGGACGGTGCAACCGGCGATTTTCGCTCCGTAGTTGAAGGCCTGGTGCTGGGCGTCGAGGCCGGGGAAGGCGGGGAGCAGCGATGGATGGACGTTGAGGATTCGGTTGGGGAAGGCTGCGACGAAGGCCGGCGAGATGATGCGCATGTATCCGGCGAGACAGACGAGGTCGACGTCGTAGTGATGGAGCTGGGCGATCATTTCGGCGTCGTGATCGGCGCGCTTACGGCCAGCGGAGGGGATGGCGAGGGTAGGGAGGCCGAGGTCACGGGCTGCGGTGAGGCCGGGGGCGGCTTCGATGTTGGAGAGGACGATGGCGATTTCGGCGTTGAGCCGGTCTTCGGTGATGGCGCGGTGGATGGCGAGGAAGTTGGAGCCGCGTCCGGAGAGGAGGATGCCGAGTCGGTGCATAGTGATGCTTCTATTATGCGGGTTTGGTTTTGAGTTGAGGAAATGCGGTTCGCGCTCCGCACGAATGTCCCACTCATGCGATGAAACTGCATGAATGGGGCACCCGTCCAGATCACCTACTTGCAGTTACGAGATGGTCTTCAGAAGACGATACCTGTCGAGAGTGATTTCGGCGCGGATGACGGAGACGGCGGCAGGATAGCGAAGACGCGCAAATGCGACCCAAGCATCGCGGTAGATCTCCCAAGCTTTTTCCACGCTGGAAAGATTATCGGCCGTAACGGCACCCTGATCGATCTCGTCTTTTGTCTGAGTTCGTAGTTGCTGGAGCTTCTTATCGTATTCGCGATGCAGTAAGGCATCAGCGCCTGCAATTTGATTCTCAGAAAGTGTGGGCCATTTCTTGCGCTCGAAATGAACTACCTCTACGTGAAACCGATCTTTGAGGATGCCCTCGGAGCCGAGGGTTCGTATCGCGCGGATGGTGCCACCTTGATCAACCTCGGAGGCATGTGCCTCGACATATGCGTTCTGGGCGGTAACGAGCTTTTCGAAAGCTGCCTGTTGCTCCGGAGTCATGGAGGATTTCAGTGAGCTGTAGTAATGGCTTTTACGGTCATCCTCGATTTCCGATGCGTAGCCACTGCAGAAGTTCATCGTGAAGGTTGACGCGGCATAGTCGCAGAATTCGAAAGGTCCTTGAGCGCGAGGTGCACTGTTGAGTTTCACGATGTCCGTCAGCGCAAGCATTGCCATGCCTTCTTCGGACTCACAGGCGAACCGCATGGCCAGCGGGATGTTGCGCTTGACTCCGGCACCGTTGAAATAGATGTCGGCGAGGATGAGCGAACCGCCAACGACCCACGCAGTGGCTTCTTGCTCGATTTTGTCCCAGGTCACCCTTTTGGGCAAGTCGTTCCCGCCATGCACATGCGCGGGCTTCGGAATAATTTACCGGGCGACCGATGCCGCGATAGGAGCGGTAGGAAGCACATGCCGGGGATGTCTTCGGAACAGAAGCTTTCTCTGCCTCTGCGGGTAGCGGAGTGGATGCGTATGCGGAGCAGTCAGCGGGAAGTTCGGCGGGTGTTAGCTGGCCGAAAGCCGTGATTGCAACGGCACAGTTTGCCAGGAGGACGGCTGTCGCGAGACCAAAGAGTTGCGTGCAGAAAACGCGCGTGCGGGACATCTGTACGGAGTATATGTCAGGCGATTAGACGAGGAAATGGTGGGGAAATGGCGTAGAGGCTTTCGTCGCGTTGCAGTAACGCGACGAAAGTGGTCTCTTCGTTCACTCAATTGACTGCTCTCTAGTGGTGACCGCCGCCGCCATGACCGCCGGCGTGGCCCTGAAATCCGGCGCTATGTTCACCACTTGGACTGTGGCCTGCGGTGCCGACGTGGCCTTGTCCATCCCGCGCCTCGTTCGCCTGGAAGTGGGTGAACGCCTGCGCGTTGCGCTCCGGCATTGGTCCGTTGTAACCGTGATGAGGATCGTAGCGGTTATCGACGTGGCCGTAGAAGCCGTGAGGGCCATGGAACCAGGGGCCAGCTCCGATGAACACCCCGCCAGTAAACCAATCCGGCCCATAGTAGCCATACGGAGCGCAGTTATATGGGGCGTAGTCAAAGTACCCATACGGGCATATAGGCGCTGGTCCGATGTTAATGGAGACCTGAGCCGGTGCCACGGACACGCTGCTCACCAGCGCAACAGTGAGAGCAAAGAAAGCAAGCGATTTCCATCGGGACATATGTCTCTCCTAAATCCTACAAATTAGAGTCTCTGAGAGAGTCGCGAGTTGTTTCTCAAGGGCACGATGCCGCTAAAAACCTTCCTTTAAGCGTATTAGTTTCAGATACTTTACACTTGCTTATTAGCGAGGGAGCGGCGTTATTGCGGCTGTTTTCCGGCGAGGATAAATACAGACATGCTTAAGGTTTTTCGCTCGCGGGTGTTCCCGCTTCTGACCCCGTCTTGCATTGACGCGGCTCGGCTTTTCGGATCTTTTTCTGCAGTGGGGATGGTCTTCGCCGCGCTTTTCTGTGGCGGTATGGCATGGGCTCAGTCGTCGCATGCTGTGGATAGCGATGGGAAGGGTGCTTATAAGACGGGAAAGTATCGCAATCTGTTTGCGGAGGCGGGGCACTCGCAGGCTGAGATTGACGCGAAGATCAATGCTGCTTATCAGCAGCTGTTTCATGGCGACGGTGAGACGCAGTCGCTGTTTTTTGCGGCGGGGAAGAATGAGAGTGGGCCGCTTGCCTATGTGACCGACTGGGCGAACCATGACGTGCGGACTGAGGGTATGTCGTACGCAATGATGATCGCCGTGCAGATGAACAAGAAGGACGAGTTCGATGCGCTGTGGAACTGGGCGATGACGCATATGTATATCTCGGACCCGGCGCATCCTTCATATGGGTACTTCTCGTGGTCGGCGAAGACGAGTGGGGAGGCGCGAGAGGAGACGCCCGCTCCGGATGGTGAAGAGTATTTTGCGATGTCGCTGCTGTTTGCGGCGAATCGGTGGGGCAGCGGGAAGGGAATCTATGACTATCATGCGGAGGCGGAGCGGCTGCTGCGGGCGATGCGGCATCGTGAGGTGAAGAGCGGGCAGACGAAGTTTGGACCGCGCAAGGTGGGGCCGATGATGAATGAAGAGCACGCGATGATCCTGTTTGTGCCGAGTGTGATGGAGCATCCGTTCAGCGATCCTTCGTATCATCTGCCGGCGTTTTATGAGCTTTGGTCGAGGTGGGGACCGAGAGGAGGATCGTGAGTTCTGGGCGAAGTCGGCGGAGGTAAGCCGGGAGTTTTTTGTGAAGACGACGAATCCGAAGACGGGGCTGGCGCCGGTGTATGCGAACTTCGATGGGACGCCGCATGAGACGAAGTTTGTGCAGTCGGGGGAGTTTGGGTATGACTCGTGGCGGACGGCTAGCAACTGGTCGGTGGATTGGTCCTGGTGGCGTAAGGATCCTGAGGAACAGGTGCTGAGCGATCGGATTCAGACGTTCTTTGTGAGCCAGGGGATAGATAAGTACAGCCCGGTTTATTCGCTGGATGGAAAGGCTATGGGATCGACGCCGGGATTTACGCCGGAGACGCCTTCACCGGTTGGACTGGTGGGGACGAATGCGGTGGCCAGTCTTGCGGCAAAGGATAAGGCGCAGGCACGGTTGTTTGTGAATGCACTTTGGAATGCTCCGATTCCTTCCGGGTATAGCCGGTATTACGACGGGATGCTGTACATGATGAGTCTGCTCCATGCCAGCGGTGAGTTTCGGGTGTGGGGGCCGAAGTGAGAATCAAGTATCTATGGACTCTTCGAAGACGATGCAACGTAGTAGGCAATATAGCGATGCTGGTTGGCGTTTTGGGTGTGGCGATTTTGGTCGTCGCACAGGGAAGGACAACTGCGAATGACGCTGACCAGATCAACGGACTGATGGCCAGCCTATCGAATCGCTCGAAAGCGCTCGCTGATTTTCTTGATCCAACAATTACAGGGGCAAAGAGGGAGAAGAATCTGAGACACTTCAGTGCTACTCCCTTCGAACTGACTCTCGTTCCGAACGGTGCGCCACTGATTTCTGGAGATACGGCCTCGGTTCCTGTCCGGATTCACTACAAAGCTGAGGACGACAACTCGCTGGATACCAACGCTACAGCTCAATTTGTGAAAAGAAATGGAGCTTGGTACTTCGCAAACTATGACTTCATGAAATGGCCAGTGGTGCTTATCGTCGTCCTCGTGGTCGGTGCGTCTATCGGTATCGCGTATGCGGCGATAGTCCTTGTTCTTTACAGCAGGGTCGTAAAGCAGGGGCCGTTTGGAGCCAATACAGTGAAGATGTTCATTCCGTTCTTCTGGCCCTCTCTGTTTCGCCGGGCACGTCTCTGCAAGGTCTAGTTCCCGGATTGGGGTTTGTATTCGGGGAGGTGGGGGGTGAGCTTGCGGACGAGGAACTCTTGAAAGAGATTTTGGATGGCGCTGCCGGCGATGCCGAGGGCGGTGTTTTCGAGGGTTAGTGTGGTGCCGTTGCGGTCGGCTGATGGGTAGTAGAAGTTTGATATGCCGCCTGCCGCAGCGCCGCCTACGATGGCGGAGTAGTTGGGCTGCCATCGGCCGTTATCGCCTTTGCAGATGACAGAGTTGGCCATGGCATAGAGGGCACGGGAGCGGGTGGTGCCGGTTCCTTTGTAGAAGTAGCGTGGGTCTTGCCTGAGGATGGAGGGCAGGATGGCGTTGCCGATGGCGGTGCCAACGATGGCGTTTCCGTACGCGGCGGCGTAGCGCTTGGCGTAGCCCTGTGAGCCTTGTCCGTAGCCGCCAAAGTCGTCCTGTGCCTGCTCGAGGCCTGCTATGAAGCCGGTTGCGGTGAAGGTGATGGGGTCGATGAGGGTCTTCCAGGCTAGTTCGAACTTTTGCTTTGGAGTGAGCGGGACCGGGTGGGGAGCGTAGCTGACGTAGAAGTTTGGAATGGCTCCGAAGATGCGTTGCTTCTCTTCGATCTCGATCTGGGCCTGGGCTATGTCCTGCTGGGAGGCGGTGACCTGCATGTCGATGGCGAGAGAGGCTGCGGGCAGGGAGATGTCGGTTGCTTCGTAGCTTTCTTCGGAGTGGAGGGTGCCGGATGTCTGGAGCGGAGAGAATCTGGGTGCGGTGACGGTGAGTTTGAAGGGGCCGGGAGGGACGTTGGGGAAGGAGAAGCGGCCGTCGGGGGCGGAGGTGGTTTGCCGGTCTTTAAATTTAGATGCAGATTCAGATTGGGATCGTGATTCGGAGGGTGGCTGGGTTTCGTGGAGGGTGATGCTGGCTCCGGCGATGATGGCGCCATCGGCGTCGGTGACGGTGCCGCGGATGGTCCCGGAGACGGGTTGGGGTGCGCTGGGGAGTTGAGTGCCTGGGGGAGGCATCGATTGCTGCTGGGCCTGGGCGGGATTGGAGACGCTGTGCAGGGCGAGATAGAGGGCAAGGCAGGCGAAGATTCGCCAACGAGGGCGAGAGGCGGGTTTGCCGGGATGTCGCGGGAACCCCAGATGCTTCGATGAACCTCTCAAACAGTGCCCCTCCGGAGATTTTACTGCCGTGGCCACTGGTAGCAAAACATGACCGGATGGGGGCGGCAATGGCTCGGAAGTTGGAGGCGCGCGGGTAGGTGTGTTCGGGAGCTTATTTTTTGGAGAAGGAACGCACGAGGATGACCATGTTCCAGAGGTCGTCGGGTTTGGCGCGGTCGCCTTCGCCGGGCATCTGGCCCTTGCCGTTCTTGATGATGTAGAAGATTTCGCCGTCGGTGAGGTCTTTGAGGGCTGCAGGGTCGGTGTAGTCCTTGAGGGTGAGCTTCATGTCGGCGACGACGTCGCCTTTGCCGTTGCCGTTGGCTCCGTGACACATGGCACAGTCGTATCCGTAGACCTTTTTGATGTGGGCCTGGGATTCGGGCGTGGGTTTTACGGGGTTGACAAGGGTTTTGGCATCCGGGGGCATGCTTGGTGCGGCTGGGGCGGCGGGTTGTTGCGGCGAGAGGGCCGAGAGCAATAGCGCGGAGAGGACGAACAATGACCGCAGCATATGAGGCTCCTGTGTTGTCGGCGGAATCTTATGCCTTGGGGGAGTGGATGGGAAGCTTTATCTTCAGAGGGGCTCGATCATCATCATTGGGCGGGTTTTGCTGGTCATTTTGAGAGGGCGGTTTCCTCTTGGTGGTAGGCTATGGTAGGAATTATTCCTACTGCAAGAAGGGGTGATTATGTCTCCAATTGAGAAGGTCAGCATTGCGCTCCCCTCGGAGATGGTGATCCAGGTACGCCACGCTGTCGAAACAGGTGAATATGCATCGAGCAGCGAAGTGGTGCGTGATGCGTTGAGAGAGTGGACGCAGCGGCGAAACCTACGCGAGGAGGGTCTGAAGGAACTGCGTAGGATGTGGCGTCAGGCGGTCGAGAGCAAAGCCCCGGGTGTTCCAGTCGATGAGGTTTTTTCGCGGCTCAGGAAGAGATATAGCGGTGCCAGGAAGACGACGCGAGCGGCGAAGTAATGCGTGTTGAACTATCGGAGTATGTTGAAGGCGATATCCAACAGATCGCAGATTACATAGCACAGGATAGCGTGGAGAGCGCGCTCCGGCTCGTGAACGAGATTCATGACACGATTCGACGGATAGGCCGGAACCCACTGCACTATCAGGTGCGGATAGAGATTGGACAGGATGCGCGGTTGGCGGTTGTGGGCCGCTATGTGATTCTGTTCCGTATTCTTGAGCGTCGCGTCCGGATTGAGCGTGTGGTGTTTGGAGGACGCGATCTGCCGGGGCTGTTGACTTAAGGGATTAGTGTCCTTCGCTGAGGAGAGCGGCTCGCGCTTACCCGCGAATGTCCCACTCATGCGCAAGGAACGCGCATGAATGGGGCACCCGGCAATAGCGCGGAGAGGACGAACAATGACCGCGGCATATGAGGCTCCTGTGTTGTCGGCGGAATCTTATGCCTAAGGGGGTGGATGGGAAGCTTTATCTTTGGGGGCGAAGTCTCTGATATCCTCCGCTTGAACATAGCGGTCTTCTATCCAATGGAGAGCCTCGAGCGATCATGGAAACAGTATTGACGAAGGTCCAGAAGTTCACTGTACTGATTCTCGCTGGAATGCTTGTCGTAGTAATGGTTCTTTCGACGATTCACCTGGGTGTGCTGATCGGCGAGGAGATATTGAAGCCGCCGCGGTTCCTGATTTCAGTCCAGGGATTGCTGGAGATCTTTGGATACTTCCTTTTGGTACTGATCGGCGTAGAGCTAATAGAAACTCTGAAAGCATACGTGAAGAAAGATGCGATTCACGTTCGTGTTGTTCTTGAAGTTGCACTGATTGCGATGGCGCGAAAGGTAATTATTGAAGAGCCGAACGAAGTGCCTAGTCTGACGCTGTTCGGAATTGCGGCCCTAATTCTTGCATTAGGCATTGCTTCTTACTTCGAGCGGCAGGCGAAACGTGAACCGCAAACACAGCCCGTACCGAAATAGCCAGTTCGTAGTGCGTGACAAGTCGGGTCTTCGGTAAGTTCCTTTTAAGAAAATAATGATGGCTAGTTGTAGGTGACTTTGCGTTCGCCGCGGACTATGCGGCCGATGATGTAGTGGCGTTCGTTGGCTCGGTTGAGGACGGCTTTGGCCTTCTTCACCTTTTCGGCGGGGACTACGACGATAACGCCGATGCCCATGTTGAAGGTGCGGAGCATCTCGTCCCGCTCGACGTTGCCTAGCTGTTGCAGGTGTTCGAAGAGGGGTGGGGTTTGCCAGGAGGCCAGGTCGACGACAGCGCCCATGCCCTTGGGGATGATGCGGGGGAGGTTTTCGGTGATGCCGCCGCCGGTGATGTGGGCCATGCCGCTGACGAGTTCCGCTCCGGTGAGCTTCTTGATGATGGCGAGGTAGCTGCGGTGGACGCGCATGAGGGCGGCGCCGGTCTTGTCCTTGAGCTCGTTGACGTACTGGTCGGGGCCGTACTTTGCGACTTCGAAGAGGAGCTTGCGGGCGAGGGAGTAGCCGTTGGTGTGAAGGCCGTTGGAGGGCAGGCCGATAAGGATGTCGCCGACCTGGATGTTTTCGCCGGTGATGATGTTGTCGCGGTTGACGGCGCCGATGATAGTGCCGGCGAGGTCGTATTCGTTGTCGGCGTAGAAGCCGGGCATCTGGGCGGTTTCGCCGCCGATGAGGGCGCAGCCGTTGGCGCGGCAGGCTTCGCTGAGGCCCTGGACGACGGTCTCGATGACGGCGTTGTCGAGCTTGCCGGTGGCGAGGTAGTCGAGGAAGAAGAGGGGGCTGGCACCCTGGACGGCGATGTCGTTGACGCAGTGGTTGACGAGGTCCTGACCGACGGTATGGTGGATGCCGAGTTCGAAGGCGACTTTGAGTTTGGTGCCTACGCCGTCGCAGGAGGAGACGAGGACTGGATTGGGGTACTTCTGGAGGTCGAGGCCGAAGAGGCCGCCGAAGCCGCCGATCTCGCTGAGGACGTGCTTGTTGAAGGTCTTGCGCGCGAGCATCTTGATGCGCTGCTTGGAGCGGTCGCCGGAAGAGATATCGACGCCGGCGTCGGCGTAGCTGATGGGCTTCTTTGCGGTGGAGACGAGTTTTCTGCCGGGGTTCTTTACGTCTGCGGTCTTTTTGCGGGCCGCGGTGGTGTGAAGGGAGTTGGCGCGGGGGTCCGGCTGGGGTGATGGCTCAACGGGCGTGGGAAAGGTCTCATCCGGCAAGGTCATTGTGCTCCATTGTCTTGAGAAAGAAGAATTTTAGTTTAGCAGGATGAGGGCGGGACCTTATTGCGGCGGGGGTTTGCATGTTCATTTTTTGTGGGGATCGAAGCTCAGGATTTGGTCTCGCTCGCGGGGGGTTGGGAGGGGGCAGGTTTCGTAACGGCCGAAGAGGCGGTAGCGGAGGCGGGCGACGAGGGTGTAGCCGAGTTCGCGCAGGGGGCAAGGGATGAGGGCGAGTGCTCGGCCTAGTCGTGGCCAGGGTTTGGGGAGGAGTTGAAGGGCTTGAGCGACGGCGTCGGAGCGGCGGTAGAGACGCTCGACGGGGCTGAGAGCGGAGGTGATGAGGGCGACGCCTTCCTGCGTGGGCTGGGGACCGAAGGGAGCGAGGAGTTCGGTAGCGAGAGGGCTTTCGAGTGGGACGAAGCGGAAGGTGTCCTGCGTGTCGCGGCCGAGGAGGAAGCGGACGACTCCGTTGCAGAGGACGCAGACGCCGTCGTAGAGGAGGACGGGGTGGAAGGCGAGCTGGGTGCGTTCGGGGTCGGTCATTGATTCGGTGAATCGGGCTTTGCTGCTGTGACTTTTATACTGGAGGGATGACACGCTCTTTGACTCGTTCCCGGCTGTTGCAACTTCGTGCTGAACAACTTCTTCCAGGGGGCGTGGATTCGCCGGTACGGGCGTTTCGTGCGGTGGGGGGTGATCCTCCGTTTGTGGCTCGGGCGGAGGGCGCATATCTGTTTGATGCGGACGGGAACCGGTACCTGGATTTCTTTGGGTCGTGGGGGCCGATGATTCTGGGCCATGCGTTTCCACCGGTGGTGGAGGCGATTTGCGAGGCTGCGGGTAAGGGGGCGAGTTTTGGGGCTTCAACGGCGGCTGAAGGGGATCTGGCGGAGTTGGTGCGGCGGTGCTTTCCGAGTGTGGAGAAGCTGCGGTTTGTGAGTTCGGGGACCGAAGCGTGCATGTCGGCAATACGGCTGGCGCGTGGGTTTACGGGGCGGAACTTTGTGATCAAGTTCGAGGGGTGTTATCACGGGCACTCGGATGCCATGCTGGTGAAGGCGGGGAGTGGGGTGGCTACGTTGGGGATTCCGGGGTCGGCGGGGGTTCCGGCGGAGACGGCGATGCACACGCTGGCGCTGCCGTTCAACGACCTGGAGGCGGTAAGGGCGGCGTTTGCGGCGAGGCCGGGGGAGATTGCGTGCGTGATCGTGGAGCCGGTGGTGGGGAATGCGGGGACGATTCCTCCGGCGGAGGGGTATCTGCAGGGGCTTCGGGAGATTACGGCTCGGGATGGGGCGCTGCTGATTCTGGATGAGGTGATGACCGGGTTTCGGGTGTCGCTGGGCGGGGCTCAGCAGGTTTATGGCGTGAAGCCGGATCTGACTACGCTGGGGAAGATTATCGGTGGTGGTCTGCCTTGCGGGGCGTTTGGCGGGAGGGCGGATGTGATGGACAAGCTGGCTCCGCTGGGGCCGGTGTATCAGGCGGGGACGCTGAGTGGGAATCCGCTGGCTATGGCTGCTGGGATTGCTACGCTGCAGGAGTTGATTGCCCGGGAGGGTGAGGTTTATTCGGGGCTGGAGAAGACGACCAAAGCGATTGCGGATGGGGTTGCTGCGGTGGCTCGTGAGGCTGGTGTGACGTTGACTACGAATCGGGTGGAGTCGATGTTTACGTGGTTCTTTACTGAGGAACCGGTAACGGATTTTGCTAGTGCGGCGACTTCAGATACTACGGCTTTCGGGAAATTTCACCGAGGGATGCTGGAGGCTGGGGTTTGGCTTCCGCCTAGTCAGTTTGAGGCGGCTTTTGTTTCGACCGCTCATGGGATTGCGGAGGTTGAGGCGGTGGTTGAGGCGGCTCGGAAGGCGCTGAGTGCTTAAATACAATCATTGGCCTCACTGGCTTCAGATAATCGTAATGGTGACACACGGTGGATTGGGTTTTGCGATGACCTGTCTATGGTGGCCCAAAACGCACAAAGAATGGTTCCGATTTGGAATACTAGCGGCGTATTTATTCGTGTTCTATTTGGTTTGTATTCGGTAAGAAAGCCTCACGAGATTGCTGCTACTGGTTCGCCTTTGGGTTCCATCCAGAGGCGGCCTACGGTGATGAGGATGGCGAGCAGAGCGGCGCAGACGGCGAAGACGTAACGGACGCCGATCTGGTTGGCCAGGATGCCGCTCAGGATGAGGCCGAGGATCTGGGCTCCGAAGATGAGTGACATCATGGTGGAGCCTACGCGGCCCATGAGGGCGGGTGGGGTCTCCTGCTGCATCATGGTTTGGGCGGGGATGATGATTCCGGCTATGGCGACGCCGATGATGAAGTCTCCCAGCATGGTGGACCAGACGTGGGTGAAGATCGTGAGGAAGAGCAGGCCGAGGGCGATGCCGGAGAGTCCGGCGTAAACGAGGACCGTGTTCCTGACGTTCTTTGCGAGAGCGTTGAGGGCGTTGATGCCGATCAACATTCCGGCTCCGATGAGGGCGCTGGCGATGCCGAAGACGTTAGCGGAGGCGTGGAGGCTGTCGCGGACGTAGACGGCGATGAGCGGGCCGAAACATCCGACGACGAACATGGCCGAGGCCATGGCGAGGATGACGAAGAGCAGTCCGGCGTGGTGGAAGATGAAGTTGATGCCCTGTTTCATGTCGGTCCAGATGCGGGCCAGGGCGGATTGTTCGGTGGGTGTCGTGGGGGTGGGGGCGTGCTTGGGCGTAGCGACGAAGGGGACAGAGGCGATGAGCAGGGCGGAGCCTACGAAGCTGGTGGCATCGGCGAGGTAGCAGACACGGGCTCCGAAGGTGGCTACGAGCCATGCTGCGATGGCGGGGCCGATGATGCGCATGCCGAACATGACCTGCTGCATGAGGGCGTTCGCGGAGCGGAGGCCGTGGAGAGGGACGGCGGAGCGGATGGCTACTCCCTGAGCCGGGCCGAAGAAGCTGGAGACGACGCTGATGGCGGCGAGGATGGCGTAGAAGTGCCAGGTCTGGTGGGCGAAGAGGAGCAGGAGGACCAGGGCTGCACGGAGGGAGTCGCTCGAGACCATGGTGGGCTTGAGGGGCCAGCGGTCGACGAAGACTCCGGCGATGACGCCGAGGACGGCGATGGGCAGCATGTAGGCGATGGAGACGCCGGTGACCTGCTGGGGCGTCGCATGCAGTTTGAAGGTGAGGACGCCGATAACTGCGAAGAGGGCGAGGAAGTCGCCGAAGACGGAGATGATCTGGGCGTACCAGAGGCGTCGCATCATGGAGATGCGGAGGACTGCGCCCATGGACATTGGAGCCGGTAGCTCGGGGTCGATGACGGGCGGCGTCGGATTGGTGGCGGTTGTGCTCATGTGTGGGCTTGTGGATGGGATGGTTCGGCTGGGACCCAGGATTCTAGAGTTACGAATTTTGCGTCGGTGGGCTTGTAGTGCTGCAGGAGTTGGGCGGTGGCTTCGACGGTGGGGATGCGTGGCGCGCCCAGATGGAGGCTGCCTCCGTCGTGAAGGACGATGTTGGAGGCTCGGTTACGGCGTTGGTTGCGGGTGATTCCGGCGGTGACGCGGGCGGCTATGGTGGTGGCGTCGACGGGCTTCCAGTCGCCAGCGAGGATGTTCCACTGGACGGGGATGAGGCCCAGTTCGCGGGCGGTGCGGAGGACGTAGGGGCGACGGGCTCCGTGGGGCGGGCGGAAGTAGTGGACGGGGGCTCCGAGGATGTCTTCGAGGCTTTTGTTGCAGGCGGATAGCTCTTCGCGGATGCGGGCGTTCGATTGCCAGGCTAGCCAGGGGTGGGTGGTGGTGTGGTTGCCAATGAGGTGGCCAGTGGCGGCTATCTCGCGGACGAGGGCCGGGCACTGGCGGACGAAGTTGCCGATCAGGAAGAAGGTGGCGCGGAGTTCATAGCGGGCCAGGACTTCGAGGAGTTGGGGGGTGGCAGAGGGGTTGGGGCCGTCGTCGTAGGTGAGGGCGATTTCGTTCGGTTTGGCCGGGGCTATGAGGGTTGGGCCGAAGAGCTGGGACTGGGCGGAGAGGGCGGCGTAGGTGAGGGTTCCTGCGGCGGCGGTGAGGACGGCTGCGGCGGTCAGGGTTGTAGATGCCATGGCTGTCCTCTCCTTTCGAGGGTATCCCCAGGGGTGACGTTGTGGTCCTAAAGTATTCTATCTATTTGGGTTAGGTTTGGACTTCGGGTCTAAAGTATTGGATTTGAAGGGACTGCCTTTGTAAAGTATTCAAGATAAATGGTTTGACGGATATTTTCTGCTGCTAAAGAGAAATCCCCGGCTGGGCCGGGGTCTCTTTTTCATCTAGTTCTAGTTTAGCAGGTTGAGTGGAATTGATCGGCACGCGATTGTTCGCGATTGGCGCGGGGTTTGGCGGTTTTGGGGCTTGACAGGTTCGTCAATAGAGCAGGATGGCGACTCGGTAGGTGGTGGAGGCTTGTGAGTCTGGTTTGGCTGGGCAGGCGCCGACCGCGTTGGTGTACTCGCGATTGTGCGGTACCTGCTGGAGGAGAGCTTCGGGGATTTTGGTGTAGTCGGGGTCTTGCCACTGGATGACGGCGGTGGCGTTGGGGGCGGAGTTGCCGTGGGAGACGCAGGCGGTGCGCGCGTCCTCGATGATGCCGGAGACTTCGGCGGGCTTGATGCCGCGATCGGTAAGGAGCTGGCGGACCCTGGCTTCGACATCTTCGCGGGAGAGGGTGGGGGTGGTTTGGGCGAAGTCTTCGACGGCGTAGAGGGTGCCGTTGTTGTCGATGACGGCGATGCCGATGACGGTGGCGCGGGGGTTTAGGATGTTGGCGCGGTGGCCCTCGGACTTCATCCAGGCGCGGTCGAGGTCGGGAAGGCGAAACCCGCCGGAGGCGATGTTCTCGGAGACCATGGTGTAGTGGCCGCCAGCCTGGGCGACGCGGGTGGGAAGGTCGGGCTCGCCGGGATATTGGTGCTGGCCGTCGCCTTTTTCCTGGGACATGCGGAGGGCGTGGGCTCGGGCGGCTTGTTGGAGCGTGGGGTCGGTGGTGAGAGGGGGGAGATTGGCTTCGGTGCGGTGTTGATTGACTAGCTGGAGGAGGGTTTGCTCGGCGGCGGGGGCGTCTTTTTGGGCTGCGGCTGGGAGGGTCAGGATCGTCAGGGTTAAGAGGGTGGTTAGGAGTCGTTGCATGGGTGTGCGGTCTCCCTTGGTGTCCATGAGGTTGGATGTTGGTTGGGCGGGATGACGATGTTTCTTACTGGTGCCTAAAGGAAATAAGCAAAGGCAAAGACAGAAGCAGATCCCTACGGGATGACAACCAAAAGAACAACAGCAAGAACAACTGCAACAGCAAAAGCGAAATACGGGGGTTCTTCGCTGCGCTCAGAATGACGAGCAAAAACAAACAACAGCAACAACAACGGCAACGGCAACGGAAAAAACAATGGCTGCGTTGGCGAGGACGCGGTATCGGTAGAGAAAGCAGGTTTCTCCGCTGCGGTGCTCACGATGAGGCTGTGAGCATCGCAGGTCGAAATGACAGATTTCAGAGGCGGGTTATTTGTGGGATTTTAGGAGGGTGATGACCTCTTCGGCGTGGCCTTTGGGGGTTACGTCTTCGAAGATGTGGATGAGGCGCTGGTCAGGACCGATGAGGTAGGTGGTGCGCTTTACGCCTTTGACTAGCTTGCCGTACATGTTTTTTGGCTTGATGAGGTCGTAGCGGTTGATGAGGACCATGTCGGGGTCGGCGAGGAGGTCGTAGGGGAGGTCGTATTTGTCCTTGAATTTCTTCTGGGCTTTGACGGTGTCGCGGGAGATGCCTAGGACTACGATTCCGGCTTTCTGGAACTGCTCGAAGGCGTCGCGGAAGCCGCAGGATTCGATGGTGCAGCCGGGAGTGTCGGCGCGCGGGTAGAAGAAGAGGACTACGGGCTTGCCTTTGAAGTCGGTGAGGGAGACTTCCTGGTCGTCCTGATTTTTTAAGGTGAAGTCTTCTACTTTGTCGCCGGGTTTCATGGTGTCTCCTTTTGGTAAATTTCGCTGGTTTGTTAACGGAGCGAAGTGTGGCAAGTGTGGTTAGTGCGTGGTAAAAACGCGATGGATTTTCGTGTCCTGACCATTATTGAACGGCTGTTGAGGTGGTGTGTATAGAATCGTCGGAAAAAACGGGTCGCGCTTTGCGCGATGGCCACTCATGCGATGAGGCAGCATGAATGGGCACCCGGCGCACCTCGAAGGAACGCAATGCCAGTCTGCCTGTCAGCTTCAGAGAAACATGTCGGGCTTAGTCCTACATGAAAGGGTGACGAAAAGAATCTCCGGGTACATAGCACTCCGAGTATGCTAGTGCCTCAGACCGTAACCAATGCGAGACTACCAGCGATCCCTGGAGCAATCGAGGCAGCAGGGCAGATGGCAGAAACTGCGTGATCCTCGCAAGTGAAACAGGATATGCCTGATCAGTAGTCGGACTGATTCGCCAGAATCTTCATCGTCTTCACGGCAACAGTCGAAGATTTCCACTTTCCTGATTGGCTTAGTGAAGTACATGCTGATTATGGACGGTCCGAGTAGAGCGCCCGAATCGTTCCAAGCGATTCCGATCGGATCACAGCGATATCGGAAACTGTAATCAGCCAAGAATCGTCAGAAAGCAGGGGTTTCAGCGCATTCACAGCTGAAATGGACGAAATCACCTTTGCTAGAACAACATCGAAGGTCTTCCAGACTCGCTGATGAGCACAAGCCGCATCGAGTTCGCTCAGGATAGATCGTGTAGATGGATGACACCGAGCAGTCTGCGTAACGTCGACATGGGCTGCATTCGAGAGGAAGCGCGGGATTGTTCTCAGCGGCAAGGACGGCCATAGGTGGACGAGGGTCTTTTCCAGTGAGGCGGTGTCTTCTACGTTGGCGGTGGGTTGGGTGCGGTCGATTTGGCGCATGAGGCCGGTGAGGACTTTGCCGGGGCCTACTTCGATGAAGTGGGTTGCGCCCTGGGCGATGAGGAGCTGGATGCACTCGACCCAGCGGACGGGGCCGGTGACCTGGCGGATGAGGCAGTCGCGGGCGTCGGCGGCGCGGGTGATGAGGCGGGCGTCGACGTTGGCGGCGATGGGGACGGTGGGGTCGTTGAAGGTGAGGGAGGCGAGGTCAGCGGCGAGGGCGTCCTGCGCGGGCTGCATGAGGGCGCAGTGGAAGGGGGCGCTGACCTGGAGCATGACGGTGCGCTTGGCTCCGGCTTGCTTGCAGAGGTCTGCGGCGAGATGGACGGCTCCGACGGCGCCGGAGATGACGGTCTGGTCGGGGGAGTTGAGGTTGGCGGGGGAGACTACGGCGAGGTTGGGGTTGAAGGTTTTGGCTTCGGGGATGGTGGGGAGCGGGGTGAGCTGGTCGGAGACCTGGTCGCAGACTTCGGCGATGAGGGTGGCGGAGAGGCCGAGGATGGCGGCCATGGCTCCTTCGCCGGCGGGGACGGCCTGCTGCATGTAGCGGCCTCGGGCGCGGACGGTGCGGACGGCGTCGGCGAAGGTGAGGGTTCCGGCGGCGACGTGGGCGGAGTACTCGCCGAGGGAGTGGCCGGCGGCGAAGGCGGGGGTGATGCCTTTTTCGGCGAGGGCCGGCATCAAGACTCGGGCGGCGGCTACGGAGACGGTGAGGATGGCGGGCTGGGTGTGCTCGGTGAGCTTGAGGGTTTCTTCGGGGCCTTCGAAGATGAGTTTGGAGAGAGGGAAGCCGAGGGCTTCGTCGGCCTCGTCGAAGATGGCGCGGGCGGCGGGGTGGTTGTCGTAGAGGTCGCGTCCCATGCCTACGGACTGGGAGCCCTGGCCGGGGAAGAGGAAGGCTGGTTTGGTCATCGTGACTATCGTAAATGACTGGAGGGAAGAGGGAAGAGGGAGTGGGTGCGTTTGGGTCAAGCCACAGGTCCTTCGGCAAGCTCATGGTTGCGTCAGTCGCGAAGTGGCTGAATGACTTCGCTCAGGATGACACTTCTTAGGGAAAACTGCTGAATCAGTTTTCATGACGATAATTCTGACAGGAGAAACATTCCCTCGGGGGCTAAAGCCCAGATTTTTGGGTCATTTTGTGGCGCGGCTGAAGCCGCGCCCTTTCAAAACGGATTCGGCCGGGATGATCAGAGCTTCCCAACTTTGCTCAGGATGACACTTCTAATCCGTTAGGGTGGCATTAGGTGGGTGTAGTGGATGGGTTAGGGCGTTTTTACTGTGTCTCCTACTTTGACGGGGCCGGTTCCGGTGAAGGTTCCTACGGCGGAGCCTGCGTCTACGCTGGTGATTGTTAGTTGGCCGACAGGGGTTTCGATCGAGCGCAGGGGCTTGCCTGTGGTTGGGTCCTTGATGACTCGGCTGACTCGGGTTACGGCTAGTTTGTCGCCTACCTTGACTCCTGAGGACGAGCCGACGTTGATGACGATGTCGTTGCCGGTTGCGTCTGCGACGAGGCCGGAGACGGGGACGGGTGCGGGCGCGGCGGCGACGGGGACCTTGGGGGCATTGGATTCGAGGCCGGTGGCGAGTTGGGCGACGGAGGCTTTGACGGCTTCGCCGATCATGGTCTCGCCGAAGTTGGAGCTGCCCATGTCGAGATGGCCGCCGCCGCCGGACCAGCCGGAGGCTCCCCCGCCTGCGAGGTCGGTGCCTGAGCGGGAGGATTCACCGGTGCCGGTGACCGAGGCGAGGATCTCTCCGGTGTTGACGTCGACCATGCGGGCGGTGACGGCGACGACGGCTTTGGCTTTGTGCACGCCTACGCCGCCGAGGCCGTAGTGACCTAAGGCACCGCCGATGCCGCCGGCGCTGGTGTTTTTGTCGTCGCGGCCGAATTGGGTGATGTCGCCGACGATGATGGTGTCGACGCCGAGGAGCTTACCGATTTTGGCGGCGGAGGCGGGGTCGGCGCGGTTGCTGTTGGAGAAGTTCTGCTCGGCGAGGAGCTTGCTCATGGCCTGGCGCTCGATGACGCGGAAGGTTCCGTCGTTGACGAGGCGGTCGATGAGGAGATCGACGATGCCTTTGCCGACGTCCTGATTGGTGCCGAAGATGGCCTGGACGCTGGTGGCTACGGTGGCGTAATTGAAGTCCATGACGGCGACGCGGTGTTTCTCCTGCGCGATGAGGGAGGCGGTGAAGAGAAGGAAGACGGCGAGAGATGCATTGGCACGACGCATGAGACGGTCTCCTGACTTGGGTATCGGGTTTACCTTCCTAAAAACTTCTCCAGGGTGTCGAGCTCTGCTTCGGCCTTGTCCATGTCGAGCTGGGCCGAGGCGGTTTTGGATAACTGCATATCCTGCCTTGCGATTTGCATGTAGGAATTGAGCTTTACGTTGGCCGTCTCCATGTCGTTGCGGAGACCGAGGCCGTCGGCTTCCTGCTGGTGGCGTAGCTGTGCGATGGCACGGTCTACGGTTTGGGCCCGGGCATCGAGCTGGACGAGGCGCTCCTGGAGTTGTTCGATTTCGGCCACGGATGGCCCCGCGCTGATTGGAGTTGGTTGGGACGCTATGACCTGTGTGGCCGTGGTTCCGGCCTGGGGTGACGTGAGGCTCTGATATGGCTGGCGCGGGGGCGTCGGGTGAGAAGGCTCGTTCGGTAGATTGGATGTGGCCGCGGGTGGCTGATCGGTCGCTGGTTGGGGGGCTGGGGTGCTTCCCTGTTGTGTTGAGGGTGGAGCGGGTGTTGGTTGGGGAACGGCTTCCGATGCATGTGCCTTGAGCAGGCGCGGTAGGGTCGTGGCTACGGCGAACAGAGCGAGCAACGCGGCTATGGCTCCGGTTGCGATCCACAATGGCTTGCTGCTGTTTCCTGGGACTGGCGTGTTGGATGCGGCATTTGGTTGTTGGGGTAGTGAGACGGGTTGGAATGGGGGATAAGCAGAAGAAGGGGGTGGTGGCGGCGGTGCGGCTGCGGCAGCAAAGGTGGCCGGTACTGGATCACGCAACGTCGCTGGGCCGGGCTGCGTTGCGGTGCAGAAGGGCTTCAAGGCATCGCGGAATGCGTCGGCTGTCTGGAAGCGCTCGGCGGGGTCTTTGGCGAGGGCTTTGAGGATGATGGCGTTGAGCTGGGGTGGCAGGGCGGGGTTGAGTTCGATGGGGGGCTGGGGCGCGGAGTGGAGTTGCTTATCGAGCACGCCGTAGGTGGAGTCGGATTCGAAGGGGCGGCGTCCGGCCAGTAGCTCGTACAGGACGATTCCGATGGAGTAAAGATCGGAACGGGCATCGACTTTCAAGCCATTCACCTGCTCGGGCGACATGTAGTAGAAGGAGCCGACGGTGGCTCCTGTTCTGGTGAGGTTGATATCAAGCTTGGATTTGGCAATTCCGAAGTCCATGAGCTTGACGACGCCGCCGGATGTCACCATCAGGTTGGCGGGTTTGATGTCGCGATGAATGATGCTGCGGGCGTGCGCGTAGCTGAGGGCGGAGAGCGCCTGGGTGATGTACTCGACGACGGTCGAGGTCGTCATGGGGTTGAGATAGACGCGCTGTTCGAGGGTGCTTCCCTTGACGTACTCCATGACCATGACGAGCTGGTCGTCTGCCTGAAATGCGGTGTGGAGCAAGGCGATGTTTGGATGGTCGAGGCTGGCGAGGGTGCGGATTTCGGAGAGGAAGCGGTCGGCGAATTCACGGTCGGCGGTGAGGTCCGGCAGGAGAATCTTGAGGGCTTCGGTTCGGTTGGAGATGATGTTGCAAGCGCGGTAGACGTGACCCATTCCGCCGGTACCGAGCAACTCAATTACTTCATAATCACCGATGCGTTTACCCGGCTCGAACGCCATGAGTATCCTCCCGCGAAACCTGGATGCTGTAACGGGCCGGATGCGGTCGTAGCGCATCTTAGCGGGCAGCTCTGCTATAGCGCTCCGCTAAATTTCCGATTGGGGGAGTTTATATCATTTCCGCGCTGCGGTGCTTGCAACTGGCAAGCGATTACGCCAGATCGCGCGTTGTGCCGGATTCGATTCGGGACGGACTAGATGCCGAGGCCTACCTCTACGTCGGTTTCGTCGCCGGCGTGGGAGTAAAAGTCGTATGGGGTGCGGCGGTTGAACTTATAGCGCTGGCGAATCTCTCGGCCGATGAAGAGACCGAGTGCGACTGCGCCGAGGCCTGCAGATACCCATCCGACGGTCTTGATGAGGGCCGATTCTTCGTTTTCTTGTTCTTCGGGGAATGGAAGCGTTTTCATATCGTTAGCAGGGACATCCTCTTCGGGTCTGGTTTCGAAGATGCGGAGATTGGAGAGGAGCTTCATGTTATGGATGATAGCGCACGTTGAGGTCGTATGGCAGATAACACATTAGGGGGATGGGTGACTCTTGCGTGGTACATGGCGGCTGCGGATTGGACGAATCAAAGGCGAGGGGGAGAGCAGGGACAAAGGCAAGAACAACGGCAAAGGCAAAAAACAGATCCCCTTCGGGGGATGACAAACAGGAAAACAAGGACAAAGCAAGAACATCGCCAGGTGACATCGACCTGGTGGACGCGAAGCGCAGTATGGGAATTGGAGGCCTTGCCTAAGTGACGTCGACCTGGTTGAAGCCGAGGCTGTAGAGGAGGGTGGTTATGGTGGCGCGGGCGTTTTTGCGGGCGGCGTCCAGGATGCCGTCGTCGAGGGCGGCTTTTTGGAGTTGCTGTTCGGCTTTGGCGCGGGTGTCGGATTCGAGGTTCTGGTCGGCGGGGACGAGGAGGCCGGTGGAGCGGGCGTAGACGCGGGTGTGCTGGTTGTCGAGGGTGGTGGCGAAGAGCTGCGAGGCGGGCAGGGTGACGTGGATGGAACGAGTGCCGTTCTTCTCGTCGATGCGGACGTCTTCGGGCTTGAGCTGGGCGAGGTCGATGCCGGCGATCGATTGGCCGTGGACGACGAGGAGGATTCGGTCTCCGGCGAGGAGGTCGGGGAGAACAACGCTGGATTTGGAGCCTTCGACGACGGTGTCGATGGAGTAGACGACGGTCTCGAGGCGGCTGAGACGCTGGATGCGCTGGACGACGGCGGGGACGGAGGTGTCGAAGATGGCGGTGCGGCCGGTGATGCGGTCGGCGACGCGGGCGAGGATGCCGGTGGTGGCCTGGCGGACGAAGACGACCATGGCGGCTGCTCCCAGAACGAGCGCGAGCAGAAAGGCGAAGAAGGTGCCAGAGGAGCCGCGGCCTGAGGTGTATTGGGTGGTCATGATTGATTGGACGCTGGATCGGCGATGGCCGGTGTCCCATGATGACATGGGGAACCGGTTGGTGCGCGGAATCGTAGAGATTTACTGTGAGGAGTGCGCGAAAGGCGGTGCTGAAAAGAATGATTTGGTCAGAGAAAGATTCCCTCAGTGGCTAAAGCCACATTGAAGATTTGCCACGTATGGCGCGACTAAAGTCGCGCCCCTTCAAAACAAATACCTCTTCCAGCACTGTCTGAAGGGCGTGGTTCGGCGGATGGGTTCGGTATAGCATAACGATTATCGGGAGTATGGAGGAGATTCATGGCTAGTCCTGCCTGGTCCGCGAGTCAAACGGCTGTTTTGGGCAAGGAGCGTGCCGCTGCGGTGGGAGCGGCGGTTCCCTGGTATGTGTGGTGGGGGGTGCTGGCGGCTACGTCGGCTTCTATCGGCGGGGCATGGGATGTTTCGTGGCACCGGTCGATTGGGAGGGATACGTTCTGGACGCCGGCGCATATGGCGATCTATGCGTGTGGGGTGATTGCTGCGGTTATTTGCGGATATTTGATCTTTGCTACGACGTTTGGACGGTCGGCGGAGATGAAGGCGGCTTCGGTGAGTGTGCTGGGATTCCGCGCGCCGCTGGGAGCGTTTATCGCGGCATGGGGCGGGATCGCGATGCTGACGTCGGCTCCGTTCGATAACTGGTGGCATGCGGCGTATGGGCTGGATGTAAAGATTGTGAGTCCGCCGCATACGCTGCTGATCATGGGGATTCGCGCGGTCGCAGTGGGTGTGCTGTTTCTGATTCTTGCGGCGATGAATCGTGCGGCGGCTGAGGGTGGGCAGGCGGGGGAGCGGAGCTTCAAGGCACTGCAGCGGCTGTTTTTGTATCTGGGCGGCTTGATGGTGGGCGGGCAGATGTTCTTTCTGATGGAGTACACGTGGGACGTCAGCCTGCACACGGTGAGCGCGTACATTGCGATGGCGATTGGGCTTCCGCTATTGCTGGTGCTGCTCTCGCAGGCTTCGCGGTATCGGTGGGCCGCTACGGCCGCGGCTTCGGTGTATACGATCTTTGTGATCGGCGAGATTCTGATTCTGCCGCTGTTTCCTGCGCAGCCGAAGCTGGGGCCGGTGTTCTTTCCGGTGACCCATTTTGTTCCGGCGAAATTTCCGATTCTGATTCTTGTGCCGGCGTTGGCGCTGGATCTTCTGTGGCAGCGGACGCGGGAGTGGAAGGCGTGGAAGATTGCGCTGGTCTCGGGGGTTGTCTTTGTTGCGGTGCTCACGGTGGTGGAGTGGCCGTTTGCTTCGTTTCTGCTCTCGAAGGCTTCGGAGAACCGGTTCTTCGGGACGATCTATTTTGATTACAACTCGCGGCCGGATGGGATCGATCGGCTGAGGCAGTTCTATAAGCCGAGTTATGGGCTGGAGCTTTATTTCGGTCTGCTTCGGGCGGCGATTTATGCGTCGATCGGGACGTGGGTTGGGCTGCTCTTTGGGCGTTGGATGCGGAGCGTGCAACGGTGAGGGCTTCTTTTTCGCGAGGTTGGGTAGGCCTGCTGATTTTGCTTGTTGTGTTCGCTGCTCCGCGTGGTGCGTGGGCGCATGTGGGGAGCAAGGATGTTTTTGAGCAGGTGGATGCGGGGCCCTACCGGCTTTATGTGACGGTGCGGACGCCCACGGTGATTCCTGGCGTGGCGGCGATTGAGGTGCGGTCGAGCGGGGCTGCGGTGGATGGGATACGGATTACGCCGCTACCGATGACGGGGGAGGCCTCGAAGCATCCGCCTACGCCGGACGCTATGGTCCGGTCTGCGAGTGATCCTGCTTTCTTTACGGGGAATCTGTGGATGATGGCGGCGGGGTCATGGGAGGTGCGATTCGAGGTGTCGGGCGCGGGCGGGGTGCAGGTGGTGTCGGTGCCGGTGCCTGCGGTGCCGCTGAGTACGTTGAAGATGCAGCGCGGGATGGGTACCGTGCTGGGGGTGCTGGGGCTGTTTCTGGTGATCAGCATGGCGGGGATTGTGGCGGCTGCGGTGCGAGAGGCTCGATTGAAGCCGGGGGCTGTGGCTTCGTCTGAGCGGCGGCGGCGGGCTGCGTTTGCGACGGTCGGGAGTCTGGTGCTGATGGGACTGATGGTTTGGGGTGGGGCGAAGTGGTGGAATGTCGAGGCGGCGAGCTACTCGGCAGATATCTATCAGCCGCTTAGAGTGGAGCCGATCCTGGTGGGGAATCAGCTTGATCTGCGGGTGACGGCGTATGAGCCGAGTGATGATTTTCGGAAAAGACGATGGCGTTTGAATGATGACTTTCTTCCGGACCATGGGCACCTGATGCACCTGTATGCGATTCGGCGGCCGGAGATGGATGCGGTGTTTCATCTGCATCCGGTGCTGGTTGGAGCGGGGGATTTTCGTATCGCGCTGCCTGCCATGCCTGCGGGTGAGTACAAGCTTTATGGCGATGTGGTGCACGCGACGGGGTTTCCCGAGACTCTGGTTGCGAGTGTGACGGTGCCGGAGGGGATGGCTGGTGGGGCGTTGGCTCCTGATGATGCGGTGGGATCGCCGCAGCCGCTGAGCCGGGGAATGCTGGGGAGTTCATATACGCTGCCGGATGGGTATGTCATGGTGTGGGATCGTCCGGAGACGGTGACGGCGAATACGGCTTACGCGCTGCGCTTTCGGCTGCTGGATGCTGCGGGGAAGCCTGCGGCGGATATGCAGCCTTACCTCGGGATGGCGGGACATGCGGCGTTTGTGAAGACCGATGGCACGGTGTTTGCGCATACGCATCCGCAGGGATCGGCAGCTATGGCCGCGGTGATGCTCGCGAATGGGGATGGGAGCGGTGCTGCACCGATCGACATGCAGATGGATATGCCGATGCATGCGGCACCGATGTCCAACACGGTGGAGTTTCCTTATGGATTTCCTTCGGCGGGACAGTACAGGGTCTTCGTGCAGATGAAGCATGGGGATACGGTGGAGACAGGGGCATTCGACGTAGAGGTTCGGTAGAGGCTGATTGAATTCAGCGCATAAAAAAGCCCGCACTGTAAAGAACCAGCGCGGGCGTAGAAGCGTTTGAAGGATATTAGGCGGTCAGCTTGCGAGCAACGATGCCTGCGAGGCCGAGGGCTCCGGTACCGAAGAGGAGGAGAGCCGAGGGCTCAGGTACGGCAGGGGGATCGATCGTAGAAGTGAGGGTGCCCGAAGAAAACTCGGCTAAGCCATCGTCGCCGGTCTGGTAGGCGTCAGAAAAGGTATAGAACCCGCCACCCGCGCTCAGGGAGAAGTCAAAACCCTCCTTGGGGTTGATGAGGCCTCCGAGATAGGTGATATACACATTCGAGCCGAGGATGAAAACGCTGGGGTCGCCGCTGAAGGGAGTGCCACCGCAGCTATCGGTGCTAAGGCAGAATGAGTCCCCTCCGATGTTGAAGGTCAAGTCAATAAGACCGCTGCCGACGGTGTAGTTGTAAACGCCGGGAGTAGTATCGACGGTCAGGGTGCCGCTGCCGGGGCCGACATTGGAGCCTGGGACGGTGGGGGTGAGAACGAGGTTGTAGGTGATGGAGTCAGCGTGCGCTGCGACCGGGGCAACAAGGAGGCCGGCAGTGAGAATGAAAGCAGAGAGAAGTTTACGCATGGCGTGAGGGGGCCCTTTCGGACGATACAGAATTTCGCAGCTTAAAGCCTTATCTCTAGGCTGAACCATGAGTTATGGGAGGTCAACGGGAAAGAATTTTCTATGTAATATGCAAACTTTTGCATTTTTGCTGGATTTGGGGAATTAGGCCGAGTCGATTGTGGACCTTCACAAAGGGCGCTATTGAAAGTAATGGGGTTACTCGGGGTAGTCAGGGACCTTAATGTGCAATATATTGCATGGTTCAATGTTGGTTAATTTTTCAAGTCCTGGCTGGAAAAGACGTTGCAGTTCAGAATAGGCCTGCGGATGCGGGGGCCGTCTCTGAGAAGAGGCCCTTCCATGAGGGGTCGAGATAGAGCCAACGCTGCGTGCTGAACCAACTGGTTGCGATCTCGGGAACGTGTAAGAGGCCATGTCCGCCGGCGCAGATGAGTTCTGTCCCGTTCCAGGCCAGGAAGTTTCTGGAGGGCTGACCTACGCGTGCAGGGTTAGTCAGCAGACGCAGACAGACGGGGCAACGCTTTCGTTGATCGCGGAGGGTCCAGCGGAAGGCGAAGAGGAGCGCACAGAAGGAGCTGATGCCCTGGAGATACTGAGAGGCTTCCGGTGTGATGGATGTGCTGAAGTGGGCGAGGTCGAGCGATCCGAAGTAAACGATGGGCAGGATGAGAGCGAGCTTGCTCCAGAGGAAGATCCAGCGGCGCAGCTTGATGAACCAGCGTAGAGTGTGGGGTTTTGCGGGATACTCGCCGAGGGGGAGCGAGGTGGTGGCGGGCAGGGCGAGAAGAGCGAGGAAGAGGGTGAAGGTGAAGATGCCGAAGGTGTCCGGCATGCGATCGGCGAGGGAGACGCAGTCGAAGCTGGCTGGCTCGTCGTCGGGTTGGGGAATGAAGAGACGCCAGGTTCCGGCAGCGGGAGTTTGCGAGGATGACGGATCGCGGCGGGCGATGACGTATCCGCGAGTGGTTGCGGGGATTGCGGCGGCGTGATCGTCGGGCTCGAGCAGCCAGGCATCTACTTTGCCGGGGAGTTGCCAGGAGCCGTCGGGGAGAATGCCGACGATTTTGACGGGGCGCAGGCCTAGCTTGAGGGTGCGGCCGATGATCTCGGGGTCAGCGTTGAAGGTAGTGCGCCAGAGCTTTTCGCTCAGGACGAGTGTGGGAATGCCGTCGTGTGCGGGTTGGGTTGCGAACGAAGGGGAGACGCCTAGCAGGTCGAAGAGATTGGAACTGGCTCGGGCCACGGAGAGCTGGGGTGCCTGGTGGGGCGCGATGTGGAGGAGCTTGATGGAGGGTTGGTAGAAGGCGAAGTCGGTGAAGAGATGCTGGGTGCGGTTTCGCCAGATGCGGTACTGCTCTGCGCTGATGGTGGGAACGGGTGTTTCGGAGCGTCCGTTGGCCGAGATCGCGATGAGATTATGGGTATCGCGATAGGGCGTGGGCTGGATTGCTGTGCGGACGCCGGGCAGCAGGAGCGCGAGGCACCAGGTTGTGGCTGCGAGGATCGTAAGGAACAAGGCGCACTGCGCGGCGGAGTGGAGTGGGTGTGATTTGGACGATTTGGTTCGGGGCTCGTTGCAGCGGAGGCAGATGGCGTCGTTGAATGCGCCGAGGCAGAAGGCGGTTATCTCCCTCTCGGCTTGCCATGACGGGCCAAGCTCGGTGATGCAGGTTTGATGGACGTACCAGAGCTCAGAGGTCCACTCCTGCAGCCACTCGGGACGTTGGTGGGTGGGGACGAGGAGCGCGGCACACTTTAGAGCGGCGAGGTGCATGATCTTCGTTGATGTTTCGGGGAGGCTCATGCGGGTTCGCCTTCAGGGGTGGGGATCAGTTTGGCCAGGAGTGGGTAGCGTTTGTGCGAGGACTCGAGGGTGACTTTGCCGGCGCGGGTGAGTTTGTAGTATTTGCGCGGGGGCCGCTGCTCGGAGTCGGCGATGGATTGCTGCTCCCAGTGAGAGCGGATGAGTTCGTCGCGCTCGAGGCGGCGGAGGGCGGGGTAGACGGTTCCGCTGGGCAGGCCAGTCATCTCCATGATGCTGAATCCGTAGACAGAGCCAGAGTGGATGGCCTGGAGGATGAGCGCGGCGGTATGCGAGAGTTTTGTCTCGGCTGCCATGGCGAGAATTGTACCTATGTAGCATGCTACTTGACTAGTGGCTTAGTAGTTTGCTACATAGGGTGGGTGGAGGATGAACCCTATGCTCGAGTTGCAGCGGTTGACGAAGCGTTATCGAGGGATTCCGGCGATTCAGGATGTGAGCTTTGGATTGCAGGCAGGTGAGATTGTGGGGTATCTCGGGCCGAATGGTTCGGGGAAGTCAACTACGGTGAAAATCATTACGGGAATATTGCAGCCGAATGATGGGCGGGTGCTGTTTGAGGGCAAGGATATTCTCGATGACTTGGTGGGGTTTCGCGCGGCGTTTGGGTATGTGCCGGAGGAGGCGCATGTCTACACGTATCTGACGGGGTTGGAGTATCTGCAACTGGTCGGGCGGCTGCGTGGGATGCAGGAGCGGTTGATCGAGCTGAAGGCGACGGAGCTGCTGAAGCTGCTGGCGCTGGAGTCGTGGAGGCATTCGCCGATTGCGCTGTACTCGAAGGGAATGAAGCAGCGCGTGTTGATTGCGGCGGCGCTGATGCATGATCCGAAGCTGCTGGTGTTCGATGAGCCGCTGTCGGGGCTGGATGTGGTGACGGCGCGGCTCTTCAAGGATTTGTTGCAGGAACTGGCGGCGCAGGGCAAGGAGATTCTGTATATCTCGCATGTGCTGGAGGTGGTGGAGCAGATATGTGATCGCGTGATTGTGATCGCGAGGGGACGGATCGTTGCGGATGCTGCTCCGGGTGAGCTGACGAAGCTGATGGAACTGCCGAATCTGGAACGAGTGTTTGCACAGCTGGTGCAGCAGCAAGACACGCGGGCTGTGGCGCGGGAGATGGTCGAAGTGATGAGGGTGACCCATGCTTAAAGAGATGATTCGTCAGATTGATGAGCCGGAACATGCGGTGCTCTCGCTGGAGGTGCAGGCGGCGATGGGTCCGGTGGTGCAGCCGGAGCGGAGCCAGTTCGAGATGCTGGTGCGGCATCTGCTGGATCGGTTCTTCAACAACGACATGGTGTCGGTTGAAGGCGAGATGATGAAGCGGTTGATTCTGGCGGCGGCTGTGATCGCGGTGCCTCAGCTGATCTTCTCGCTATTTTTGTATCCGCTCTATCACGGGGTGCCTCCGATTCGTCCTTTGAAGCCGCCATTCTGGTCGCAGGTGAATCATCATTACTTCTATGTGATGTATTCGTTTGTGGTGATGGGGGCGGTGACGGTGTTTGAGTGGGAGCTGCTGTTTCCTGAGCTGCTGGATGTATTTGTGCTGTCGACGTTGCCTATTCCGGGCCGAAGGTTGTTCTGGGCGAGGATAGCGGCGATGGTGATCTTTCTGGCGATGTTTCTGGTTGGGATGAATCTGCTGGGTGCGGTGTTCTTTCCGCTGGTGGCGGATATGCCGGGGCTTGTGCGGTATGCCGCGGCTCACGTTGTGGCGGTTGGGTTGGCGGGAGTGTTTGTTGCGGCGTTCTTTCTGGGGTTGCAGGGAGTGCTGATCCTTATGGTGGGGCAGCGGTTGTCGCGGAGCTTTTCGCCGCTTCTGCAGGGCGCTTCGATGATGCTGTTACTTACGGTCTTTATTCTGTCTCCGATGGTGATGATGTTTCTTCGGCCGTTGTTGGAGTCGGATAGCTTGGTGGTGCGGTATTTTCCGCCGTTCTGGTTTCTGGGGATTTACGAGTGGCTGTTGGCAGGGTCGTCGACGTTGCCGGTGTTCACGGCGTTGGCGCGGACGGGATTTATTGCGACTTTGCTGGCGATGCTTGTGGTGGTCGTGACGTATCCGCTGGCTTACAGGCGACGGACGCGGCAGTTGATTGAAGGCTTCACTGCGGCGCGTCAGGCAGAGATGGATTTCAAGATGGATTGGTGGGCTGTTGCATGCGGTTGTGCTGCGAATACCGCAACGGCGGGCGGTGTATCACTTTATCAATCAGACGTTGTTGCGGACGCAGCGGCATCGCGTGTATCTCGCGATGTATGGAGGCGTCGGGATCACGTTGATGATTGCCAGCGCGATTGTGATTACGCCCGGGCATGAGTACGTCCGGTTTGGCGTTACGGAGTATGGGTTGCGCGCGGCGATTCCTATGCTGGCGTTCTGGATTGTTGCGGGGTTGCGCATGGCTCTGGTGTCTCCGGTGGATGCGCGAGGGAGCTGGGTGTTTGGGATTATTCATGGGCGACCTCGGCTGGATCATTTAGTGGCGACCAAGGTGTGGGTGTTTCTTTGGGCGTCGGCGCTGAGTTTGGCGGCGGTTGCGGGGGCGCGTGTGATTGGGCCGGTGGCTTTGCGGGGATGGAGAGTTACGGCTGTGCAGGTCGTGGTGGCGGTGGGGCTGAGTCTGCTGCTGACAGATGCTTTCTTCATGAAGGTGAAGGTTGTGCCATTCACCAAGTGGCAGTCGGCGGGGCAGAGAAATCTGGCGCTTCTGGTGATTCCGTATCTGGTCTATTTCCCGCTGCTGGTTATGTACACGGTGGATCTGGAAGGTTGGATGGAGCGGAGTGGGAGGCATCTGGTGTATGCCGTGTGCTTCGTTGCGATTGTGCATGGGATGTTGCGGCGTAGGCACCGGAGGATTGTGAATGAGCAGGCCGGGCGGGTTGAGTTGGAGGATGTGGAGGTGGTGTATCAGGGGCTGGGTCTGCGGATGGATCAGGGTTGAAGCCTTCGCGCTGGTTGAATCGGAACTGGGTCGATAGAATCTGGGAAATATGACAAGCTCATCGACGATGCGTGCGGCAGTTCTGGACGAGTACAACTCCCCCTTTCGCTTCGCGGAGATTGAGCGGCCGAAGCCTTTGGCTGGGCAGGTGCTCGTGCGGATCAAGGCCAGTGGGGTGAATCCGCTGGATACGAAGATTCGCACTGGGAATGGGGCTCACGCGAAGCAGCCGCTGCCGGCCATTCTCGGCATGGATATGGCCGGAGTCGTCGAGGAGTTGGGTGCTGGCGTGACTGGGTTCAGCGTGAGTGATGAGGTGTATGGGCTGACGGGTGGCGTAGGTGGGTTGCAGGGATCGCTGGCGGAGTTCGCGGCGGTGGATTCGGATCTGCTTGCTAAGAAGCCGACGAATGTGACGATGCGTCAGGCGGCTGCGATTCCATTGTCGTTTATTACCGCCTGGGAGGGGCTTGTTGACCGCGCAAATGTTCATGCGGGGCAGAAGGTGCTGATTCATGCCGGCGCTGGCGGGGTGGGGCATGTGGCGGTGCAGATTGCACGTGCTCGCGGGGCAGAGGTGTTTGCTACGGTTTCACCGGAGAAGGAGGCGATTGTCGAGAGTTATGGGGCTGTGCCGATTAACTACCGCTCTTCGAATGTCGAGCAGTATGTGGCGGCGCATACGGGCGGCGAGGGGTTCGATGTGGTGTACGACACTGTGGGCGGGGCTACGCTGGATGACTCGTTCGTCGCGGCGAAGGTTTATACGGGTCATGTACTGAGTTCCCTGGGATGGGGGACGCATAAGCTCGCGCCCTTGTCGTTTCGCGGCGCTACTTATTCTGGTGTGTTTACGCTGCTGCCTATTTTGACGGGCAGAGGTCGGGCGCATCATGGAGAGATCATGCGGGAGGCTACCAGGCTGGTTGAGGCAGGTCTGTTGACGCCTTTAGTGGATGAGCGGCGTTTTACGCTGGGTACGGCTCTCGCGGCGCATTACTTGGTGGAGAGCGGGAAGGCGTTAGGGAAGGTTGTGGTGGATATTGTGGATTAGGTGCAATTGATGAGGCGTTGAAGAGAATCGGCGGATGCGATTGCTGTGCATCTGCCGGTTCTTTTTGACTACGTGGTCTGGGGGATGTGGGATTCGGTGGTGTGCTGGTGGTGCTGGAGCAGGCGGTTCTGGTAGCTGGCGGCTACGAAGTCGCGGAAGAGCGGGTGCGGCTCGAGGGGCTTGGATTTGAACTCGGGGTGGAACTGGCAGCCGAGGAAGAAGGGGTGGGTGGGGATCTCGACGATCTCGACGTAGGTGGCGTCGGGGGTGGTTCCGGTGAGACGGAGGCCGCCGCCGGTGAGGATGGCTTCGTACTCGCGGTTGAACTCGTAGCGGTGGCGGTGGCGTTCGGAGATTTCGGTGGTTCCGTAGGCTTGGGCGGCGAGGGAGTCGGGCTCCATGACGCAGTCCCAGGCTCCGAGGCGCATGGTGCCGCCCATCTCTTCGACGCCGGTGAGTTCGCGGAGCTTGTAGATGATGCGGTGCGGGGTTGCGGGGTCGAACTCGCCGGAGTTGGCGTCTTTGAGGCCGCAGACATTGCGGGCGTACTCGATGCAGGCGGTCTGCATGCCGAGGCAGATGCCGAAGTAGGGGGTGCCGGTCTCGCGTGCGTAGCGGATGGCGTTGAGCATGCCCTCGATGCCGCGCTTGCCGAAGCCGCCGGGGACGAGGATGCCGTCGAAACCTGCGAGTTGGTGTTGATAGTCGAGGGTGGGGCGGCCGTCGGGGTCCTTGGTCTCGAGACCTTCGGCTTCGATCCAGGTAACGCGGAGTTTGAGATTGTGCGCGAGGGCTCCGTGGACGAGGGCTTCCTTGAGGGACTTGTAGGAGTCCTCGTACTCGACGTACTTGCCGACGATGGCGATGGAGACTTCGTCCTTGGGGTTGTAGGCGCGGTAGACGATGTCCTGCCACTTGGAGAGGTCGGGTGCGGGGGTTTCGATGCGGAGGTACTTGAGGGCGAGGGTGTCGACGCCTTCCTGCGCGAAGTTCAGCGGGACTTCGTAGATGCTGGCTACGTCGCGGGCGGCTATGACGGCGGGCTCTTCGACGTTGCAGAAGAGGGCGATCTTCGCTGCGCATCTCGCGGGGGACGGCGCGGTCGCTGCGGCAGAGGAGGATGTCAGGCTGGATGCCGATGGAGAGCATCTCTTTGACGGAGTGCTGGGTGGGCTTGGTCTTGAGCTCTTGTGCCGCGGCGATCCAGGGGATGAGGGTGACATGGACGAAGACAGTGTTGTCGCGGCCGAGGTCCTGGCGCATCTGGCGGATGGCTTCGAGGAAAGGGAGGGATTCGATGTCACCTACGGTGCCGCCGATTTCGACGATGGTGACGTCGCAGTCGGCCGAGACCTTGCGCATGGCGTTTTTGATCTCGTTGGTGACGTGGGGGATGACCTGGACGGTCTTGCCGAGATAGTCGCCGCGGCGCTCCTTGGTGATGATCTGCTCGTAGATGCGGCCGGTGGTGAGATTGTTGTCGCGGGTGAGGCGGGCGTGGGTGAAGCGCTCGTAGTGGCCGAGGTCGAGGTCGGTTTCGGCCCCGTCGTCGGTGACGAAGACTTCGCCGTGCTGGAAGGGGCTCATGGTGCCCGGATCGACGTTGAGATAGGGGTCAAACTTCATGAGATTGACCTTGAGCCCGCGGGCCTCAAGCAGGCAGCCGATAGAGGCTGCGGCGAGACCCTTGCCGAGCGAAGACACGACGCCGCCCGTTACGAAGATGTACTTTGCAGACATGTCCGCGACCTCTTGAAATGGAATGGAAGTTTGTGCGTGGTGTGCACGATTAAGTATCGCAGGGTCGGCGACTTGAAGCAACTGTCCAGGGGTCACAAGGACGTGTCATTGCAGGAACACCCTCTGAGCGATCATTCAGGTGTTCTAACCTGCTGGTTTTCTGAAGGAACTGGCGCGGGCATCTGCTACCCTCCCCTGTATGCACATCAGAAGCCTGACTCTCTTCCTTGCCGGCTGCGTCTCTTTGTCTGCCACCATTGCTCTGGCTGCCACGCCCGAGCCCGTTGGGACTCGTGTTGCGGCTCAGAACGCTTTCTTTGAAGAGATGTATCAGGCCGACCTCAAAGAGCACCCTGAACGCGCCACTGCCTTCGGAGACTATCGCTACAACGATCGCCTCTCGGACTACTCTCTGGCTGCCACCGCGCGACGCCACGACTCCGACATTGCCTCCCTTGGGCGCCTCTCGGCCATCGACACTACTGGCTTTCCTGAGCAGGACCAGCTCTCCCATGACCTGCTTGTCCGTGTCATTCGACAGCGGCTCAGCGACTACGACCTCAAAGAGTACGAGATGCCTGTCGACCAGATGAACGGCATCCACACGGGCCTCGCCGATCTTCCGCTCGGTATGCCCTTCGATTCGGTTAAGCATTATGAGGACTACATCGCGCGTCTCCACCAGATTCCCCGCGTATTGACTCAGACGACGGAGGTTCTTCGCGCAGGGCTAAAAGATAACCTGATGCCTGTTCGCTTCCTGCTCGAGAAGGTTCCCGGCCAGTGCAACGGCATCGTCGAGGCCGATCCCTTCCTGATCCCTACCAAGAAGTTTCCGGCGAGCATCTCGGCTGAGGATCAGAAGCGCCTGACCGCCGAGATCACGGCAGCCGTTAATAACGACGTTCTCCCTGCTTACCGCAGTTTTGCGGCGTTCGTCGCCAGTGACTACGCACCGCATGGCCGTACCAACCTCGCCGTCTCCTCATTGCCCGGAGGCGACAAGCGCTACCAGAATGACATCCGCGCGCGTACGTCTACGGACCTCACGCCTGATCAGATCCACACGCTTGGTCTCAACGAGGTCGCGCGCATCACTGCCGAGATGACTACGCTCGCCCACAAGGCAGGCTTTGCGGACCTGGCCGCTTTCCGGGCCTCCATCAATGGCAATCCCAAGTGGACGCCTGCTTCGGCAGAGCAGATTCTCGACGATTATCGCCGCTACATCGCGCAGATGCAGCCGAAGCTGATCGAGCTCTTCACGGTTATTCCCGGCAGTCCCGTTACTGTTGAGGCCATACCCGCCTTCCAGTCCGCAAACTCCACTCACTATCAGGGCGGAACTCCTGACGGTAAGCGTCCGGGCAGGGTCGTCGTCGCTACCAGCGACTTCGCGCACAGAACGCTGGTGGACGACGAGGCTGTCGCCTACCACGAAGGGATTCCCGGCCATCATATGCAGATCTCGGTTGCGCAGCAGCTCACCGGACTGCCGAAGTTTCGGCTGCATAGCTTTTTCAACGCCTACACCGAGGGCTGGGCTCTTTACGCCGAGCAGTTGGGCAAGGAGGTCGGCTTCTACCAGGACGCGGTCAGCAATTACGGCCGCCTCAACTCTGAGCTCTTCCGTGCGGTTCGTCTTGTCGTCGATACAGGCATCCATGCGAAGGGTTGGTCGCGCGATCAGGTTGTCGAGTATATGCGCAAGAATGATGTGAACGAGCCGCTGATTCAATCCGAGACTGACCGTTACATCGCATGGCCCGCGCAGGCTTGCGCTTACAAACTCGGCCAGCTCAAGATCCTCGAACTCCGCGAGCGGGCTAAAAAGGAGCTTGGCCCCAATTTTGACATACGCACCTTCCATGACGAGATCCTGAGTGGCGGGGCGCTGCCGCTCGATATGCTCGACGCACGTACTAGTGGTTGGATTGCGGCGCAGAAGTCCATGAAGGCATCTGCTGTGGGGAACTAACTTTGAGTGCGTGATTCGTTGTAGGATGGAGGCCTGTTCGCTGGTAGCTGGGTGATCTTCGGGCGTATGGGTGGGATGGGCCAGGCATTGCATGGGGATGACGATGCAGCGTTTTGCCGCCAAGCCGAATCTGCAGGTATCGAATTCGAAGCGGAGTGACGTGGCGAAGTTTGCCGGCGCTCGGTCTTCGATGGAGAGAAACGCAAAGTCTGGTGGGGAGACCCGGAACGCTTTGCCTGCGAGATTCAGTGCGATTCCAGTTCGGTCTCCGGGACGACGGGAAGAGGTTGAGGGTGGGGCTCCGTTGGATGCCGGGGTTCGGGCTCGTTATGAACCTGGGCTTGGACGGAGTCTAGCGGATGTGCGCGTGCACACGGACGAACGAGCAGCGGAGGCCGCGCGATCTGTGAACGCGGATGCTTACGCCCTGGGGCGCGATGTGGTTTTTGGCGAGGGGCGGTATCAACCGGGGACTGCTGCGGGGGAGTGGCTGTTGGCGCATGAACTGGCTCATGTGGCGCAGCAAGGTTCGGGTATGCGTGCCTCGCGGGAGATGAGCCGTTCGGGAGATGCCGGGGAGTCGGCGGCGGATCGAGCGGCGGATCTGCTGGTCGCGGGGCGTCGGGCGGATGTTGCTCCAGAGCCGGTGGGGATTCAGAGGCAGGAGGCGGGAAAGACTCCGCAGACGACACCTACTGTGACGGATCGCGACAAAGCGAACGATCTTTCCAAGGTCAAAGTGGGGGATGTAGGGCCGGGGGCTGAAGACATTGTCCTGATTCGGGCCTGGATGGAGAAGCACCAGTTTGCTCAGCCAGCGGATCAGCAGACTCAAGGAGAGAAGCACGTTCTGTTGAACGGGGAAGAGATGACGGTGTCGGCAGCGGTGAAGCTGGCGGTCGATGAGTTGAAGAAGCCGGAAGATCTGATACGGACGACCATGATGGCGCAGCTTGGTCCGCCGATGCCGGTGAGCTTTAAAGCGGCTACTTTTGTTGGTCCGGGCAATCGGGTTCCAGGGCTGAAACTGATGCCGGAGACTGATGAAGACAATCTTGCGATCCTGAAGGCGCAGGAACTGGACAAGGTGGATAAATGGCTGACAGAACATGGTTTCACGTCTCCGGAGGTGCGCGATCCGACTGGCGACAAGGTAGTCGTGGACGGACATGACACGACCGTTGAGAGTGTGGCGGACCGTGTGTTGCAGTCGTTGGGGCCGTACCCTGCGCTCAATCGGCAGGAGGTGCTGACGCATCTGCGGCAGAAGTATGTTGTGTCGCGTGGCGGGCATACGACGCAGGTTGTGTTTGGATACACACTGACGCCGAAGGCGCTGCAGGCTTCGACCGCTGCGGGTTCTCTGCCGAGACAGCATCAGTTTTCGTTTCAGATTACGCGGCAGCATCATGAGAACGATGACTCGGGATTCGAGACTTCGTTTCAAGGGAGCGTTACGTTCGATGGCAGCTGGAACATATTAAATGTTCAGGGCACAGCGCAGGAGGCGATCGTCAAACCGCTCCTGCGTGGATGGGTTCAGGTGAGCGGGCTGGCGCAGTTGACGGCGTCGGATAATTTCAGCAGGACGATGACTGGATCTGCGACGAGCACGTGGGGGCTGCAGGCTGCGGCTGGCGGACAGGTGCTGGTGACGCCCAACTTCAGAGGAGGGCCGCTGGATTTCCTGAATGGCCATCTGCAGGTTGGCGTGCAGGTGCTGGGGACGGCGGGGGTTTCGGGATCGACGAAAGGGGTTACGTTTGGTGGAACAGCAGGGGCCGTGATCAATATCCCGTTTTCACTTGGGGGCGGCTAAAACGGCGGAGGGACGACGACCCATTAGGACAACGAAGTTCCTGATACGACGAGGAAAATACAAAAATTGGATGGGGTCGTATTCTAGTTCGGGAAGGTTCGATGAAGGATATATGACCGAGCGGATGCGGCTGGTGTGGATAGAGATACAGGCGCGAATGTTGCGATGGCTGGAGCGGCTGGGGCGAGGGGCGAAGGAGCCTCGGAATCTGGTGACGGGGGCACGGGGGGAGCGGGAGGCGCTGTTCCATCTGAGGAAGCTGGGGTACACGATGGTGGCGCAGCGGTGGACGAGCGGGAAGCTGCGGGGCGATGTGGATTTGATCGGGTGGGATGGGGAGTGGCTTTGCTTTGTAGAGGTGAAGACGCGGACGGGGCGGGATTCCGCTGCGGCAGAGGTGGCCGTGGATCACGATAAACAGAGGATGTTACGAAGGATGGCGCGGGCGTATCTGTGGGGATTTCCTAAAGAGTTGCAGGAGGAGGTGCCGGTACGGTTCGATGTAGTGTCGGTATACTTGCAGGAATCGGGGGCTGAGTTTGAGGTGTACAAGGGGGCGTTCGGATGGGCGTGACGTATACGCAAGGAACGGATCCGCTGTGGCTTGAACCGGTGGAGTTGAGTGAGCGGCTGTCGAGGGTGGTGCGCGGCGCAATGCCGTGGCTGGCGACGCTGTCGGAGGATGACGCGAGCTATACGGAGAGCGAGAATGAGTGGTCGAGGAAGCAGGTGATCGGACACTTGACTGATTCGGCGGTGAATAATCTGGGGCGCATTGTGCGGATGCAGCGCGATGCGGATCAATATCTGCCGGGATACGACCAGATGGAGTGGGTGCGGGCGCAGCACTATGCTGAACGCGATTGGGCCGAAGTGCTGGGGTTATGGTTCGCTCTGAACGAGCACATGGTGTGGACGATTGCGCATCTGGAGAGGAGCAGCCTGACACATCGTGGCGAGGTTGCAGGATCGCTGATTACGCTTGGGTTTCTGATTGAAGATTATGTGGCGCATATGCAGCATCACCTGCGGGCGATGAAGGGGTGGGCGGAGCCGGGGATGAGTTGAGACGCTTATTCGCGGGAGACAAAAACTGCGTCTAATATGGTTCGAGAGTTTTGAGGAATAAGCGATGACTTTGTTGAATGCGCCGGAGTATGACAAGCGCAAGGAGAATACGAAGCGCAATCTGCTGATTGGCGCTGGGGTGCTGGTGCTGTTGACAGCGGTGATTGGCGTGGGAGGCTTCCTGCTGGGGCATGGATGGTTCTTCTCGACGCTGCCCGCCGAACACCGCGTTGATCAGTTTCTGACGGCGCTGGAGGCGAAGGACTACGACAAGGCTTACGCGATCTGGATGAACGATCCTGACTGGAAGCAGCATCCGCAGAAGTATGACTACACGCTGAAGCGCTTTACGGAGGATTGGACGACGGAGAGCGACTGGGGGCCGATCAAGTCGCATCATGTCGATATTTCGAAGCGGACCGGGACAGGAGTCATCGTAGCGGCACGGGTGAACGATAGTCCGAAGAAGCTATTCATGTGGTATGAGAAGTCGAATGGGACGCTAACGTATCCCGCTCCTTACAACCTGGACTATTAGGCTGCGCGATCGGAACTAGGACGCTGATTGCCAGGGGTCGAAGGTTCCGATGTTCCAGAGGTGGCCTTCGAGGTCGCGGCAGGTGAAGGCTCGTCCGCCGTAGTCCATGTCGCGAATGTCGAGGATCATCTCTGCTCCGGCTGCTTTAGCGGTGGCGTGGACGGCATCGGCGTCGTTGACGACAAGGTAGATGCCCTTGGTTTCGCGCATGCCAATCTCGTCGGGTTGGACCATGAGCTTGCCGTATTCGCTGCCGTTGTCGACGGAGCCGAGCATGATCATGCCATTGCCGAAGGTGAGCTGGGCATGCCCGACGGTGTTGTCGGGACCCATGTAGACGGCGTTCTTGGTGAAGCCGAAGGCGCGGACGAGCCAGTCGATGGCGGCGAGAGCATCGCGATAGCGGAGGCTGGGGATTACGGTGGAGGTGCGGGATTTCGTTTGATCGCTCATGGTTGAAAGGATGCTCCCGGTGGAGTGGATTGGTCTTGGAAAAAACGGAAGCGGGCCCGATTTTTCTGAAGCATGGTGAGAATGCGGCATACAAGCCAAGCGCACGCGAGCGTGGCTATCACTGGAACCAATAGTCATCTTTCTCCGGTGGCTACGGTCGCTGGATTCCTCGCGGCCTCAATGGAGCGTGATGTGATTACTCCACGGTCGCCTGGAGGTGGAATAGGCTGTGGGGCTTAGCCCAGAGAAGGCGTGGAAGTCGTTGCTGAAGTGGGACTGGTCATAGTAGCCGCAGGTGAGAGCTAGCTCCGCCCAGGGGATGTCGAGGCCGCGGTGCATCGCCTGGACTGCCTGCTGGAAGCGTAGTATCCGGCAGTAGAGTTTGGGGGAGACTCCGACCTGTTCGCGGAAGAGCTGGGAGAGGCGGCGAGGACTGAGACCGATCTGACGGGTGAGTTCGGTGACGGTGGTGGTGCCGGGAGACCGGTGGAGGTGGGTGAGGGCGAAGTCGATGATGGGCAAGCGGCGCTGGGCTTTGCTGCGGTTTAGGCGGTCGAGGAAGGCGGCTTCGAGGAGGGTGAATTTTTCGGCAGCGGTGGGGGCTTCGCGGAGATCAGAGCGGAGGTCTTCGGATGCTCTGCCCCAGATGGCTTCAAGAGATGTCTCGCGGTCGGTGAAGGCATCGGTGCAGGCGGGGAGAAAGGGGATGGTGCCGCCGGGGTGGAAGGAGACGCCAATGAGTTCGGAGAGGTCGATGGCGTCGATCTGCTGGTGCCGGGAGTAGAGGCCGAGGAAAATCGCTGCGGGGGAGTGGGCCAGTGGGTCGATGAGGTTGTTGGCATCGGTGAGGTAGTCATGGGCTAGCGAGATGACGATCTGGGCGTGGCCTGTGGGGAGGATACGCTGGTGACAGTGGGTGGCGTGGGGGTCACGGGCGTACCATAGCGTCTTGATGAAGGGCGCGAGTGCGGGATAGGGAAGACGCTCGATGTAGATCATGCCATCGACCTTGGAAAACCCGATTGTAAACCTCAGATACGCGTGCAGGGTGCTACCGGCACGGTTGTGTGAGCGTGACATTCATCAGGTGAGATTGAGGTTGTCGAGTAAACGATATTGACTGTGACATCTGCGGGCCTGCGTGCCAAGTGGATCTATTGGCCGTGAACCAGCGTTGCAATTCAAGCGAACTGTATCGCTTGCCTTCCAACGGTTTCCACGAATCCCTGAGCGCCTTACTTGCGCCTGCATGAGGTTCCACACCTTCCAGATACAACTCACCAAAATTGAATGGACTCCCTTCGTCTACAGCGAGATGCAAATCAATTGTGTGGCGTGATTCGTCGGCCAATATTTGAGGTGTTGCGACAAAATCGACATACCCTCGCGTCGCGTAGAGGTTTCTCAGATTCTCCAGCCCCTCGCCAACTTTGGTTAGGTTTAGGATGTCGCCGTTTTGTAAGGAAAACTGCTCCCGCAGTTGGCTGGAGGGGAAGATGGTCGCATTCTCAAAGTGAATCTCCCGAAGGCGATATTGGGCTCCTGGTTCCACTTTGACGGTAACATCAGCAGTCTTTCCGTCTTCTCGTCGAGAAAACGAAAGGTCAGACTCACGGATAACTGTCTTGAAATAACCCATGTTTCCCAAGGCGTTTTGAATGCGGTCGCCGATTTCTGTTTGAGGATATGTCTTCTGCTGGAACAAGCGAATGATCTGCTCTCGTTCTGCTTCCGGTAGGCTGTTCGATTCAATCACTAATCTATTGATTCGTATATTGTTGGCCGAGACCGTGTTCGAGCACGGTAGTTGTCCAAGTAGTGAAGTGACGGAAAGGAAGAGCAGTAGAAATCTGATCGGGGTGTGCATCGCAGATCTCGCAGAAAACCGAATTCCTCGATGACCGGCAAGCGCATTGTCGCACCGGCGGGTTCTAAGTTATGTGATTGTAGGACAATAGAAGAGGAACTGATAGAGGACAGGAAACAATGGCGGATGAGCGGGTGGTAGGGATTGATTTGGGGACGACGAACTCCCTTGTTGCGTATATGCAGGGAGATACGCCGACTGTGATCCCGGGCGAGGATGGAGAACGGCTGGTTCCGTCGGTTGTGGCCTGGACAGATGATGGTGTAGTGGTGGGTAATGCTGCGCGCGGGACGCTGATGTCGGATGCGGCGAGCGCGGTGTATTCGGCCAAGCGGTTGATGGGCCGCGACGTTGCGGATGTGCAGGAAGAACTGACGCTGTTTCCGTTCAAGCTGGCGGAGGGACTGCAGCCCGGTGAGGTGCTGAAGGTCAGCGTGGGTGGGCTGATGCTGACGCCGCCGGAGATCTCGGCTTATGTGCTGATGCAGTTGAAGAAAAATGCCGAGAGATTTTTTGGCGGGCCGGTGACGAAGGCTGTGATTACGGTTCCGGCTTACTTCAACGATGCGCAACGGCAGGCTACGAAGGATGCCGGGCGGATTGCCGGTCTGGAGGTTCTGCGGCTGGTGAATGAGCCTACGGCGGCGGCGCTGGCTTATGGGCTGGATAAGAATCGCGATGGGTTGATTGCGGTGTATGACTTTGGGGGCGGGACGTTCGATATCTCGATCCTGAAGCTGCATGAGGGGATCTTCGAGGTAATCGCTACGGGTGGGGATACGCACCTGGGCGGGGATGATATCGACAATCTGCTGATTTCGATTGCGCTGGATGATATCGCGGGCGATCTGGGCGAAGATGTTCGCGGCAACGGCGAGGCTGTGCAGGCGATTCGCAAGTCTGTGATTGAGGCGAAGATTCTGCTTTCGACTGCGGATGCGGCGACTCTGGATGTGCTGCTGCCAAGCGGCAAGCGGTACCGGCGAGAGATTTCAAGGGCGCAGTTTGAGGAGTTGACCGCGGGTGTGATTGCTCGGACGGCTGGGCCTTGCAAACAGGCTCTGAAGGATGCCGGCCTGGACGCGTCTGCGATCGATGAGGTGGTGTTGGTGGGTGGGTCGACGCGGATTCCGGCTGTGCGGCGACTGGTGGACGACATCTTCGGACTAGGTGCGCGCGGAAAGAAGCCGCATACGGAGCTGAATCCGGATGAGGTTGTTGCGTTGGGGGCGGCAGTGCAGGCGCAGATTCTTGCTGGCGGTTCGGCGGCTACGGAGGATCTGCTGCTGCTGGATGTGACGCCGCTGTCGCTGGGGATCGAGGCGCTTGGTGGTGTGGTGGCGAAGATCATTCAGCGGAATTCGACGATTCCGGCGAGCGCCACGGAGCACTTCACAACGGGAGTGGATGGACAAGCGAATGTGGCGATCCACGTGGTGCAGGGCGAGCGGGAACTGGCGAAGGATTGCCGGTCGCTGGCGCGATTTGATTTGAAGGGGATTCCGCCGATGATGGCGGGACTGCCGCGTATCGAAGTGAAGTTTTTGATCGATGCAAATGGGATTCTGCATGTCAGTGCGCGGGAGCAGCGGAGCGGGAAGGAGGCCGAAGTCGAAGTGAAGCCGACGTATGGACTGACGGATGAGCAGGTGGAGTCGATGATTCTGGCTTCGTTCGACTATGCGGAGGAGGACATTCGCGAGCGGCAGGTGATTGAGGCGAAGAACGAGGCCGATACGATTCTGGCCGCGGTGGAGAAGGGCCGGAGCCATGCTGCGTGGCAGATGCTGTCGTCCGATGAGATCGCGAAGATCGATCAGGGTGTTTCGCAGTTGAAGGCGGCGACGAAGGGGAGCGATTACAAGGCTATCCGGCAGTCGATTGAGGCTCTGGATCAGTCGACACGGCGGTTTGCGGAGTTGATGATGGATTCGGCCGTCTCGGGCGCGATGAAGGGCAAGACGATGGAGGCCGCAGGTGAGAGCATAGGAGAAGGCGTGACTGCGCCGCATCCGTTTGCGAAGGCCCAGGTTTTGAGCGCCGATGCTGAGGCGGAAAAGATTGAAGATTCAGTGAAGGATGAGGCTACGGCCGGAGAGTCGACGGAAGATTGAGATATGAGTGACGAGAAGAGTATGGAAGTGGATTTGTCGAAGCCTGCGGGCGAGGGAATGGTTCGAGTTACGTTCGAGCCGCAGGGGAAGACGGTGGAGTTTCCGTTTGACTCGCTGCCGTACGAGGGGCATGGCGAGCCGATGTCGTTTCTTGATGTCGCGGAGAACTTCGATATCTTTCTCGACCATGCCTGCGGCGGAGTGTGCGCCTGCACGACCTGTCACCTATGGGTGAAGGAGGGCGCGGAGGGTATCAGCGAGGCAGAGGACAAAGAACTGGACCGCATGGAGACGGCAGCAGATATTCAACTGAATTCACGGTTGGGCTGCCAGGCCATTATCGAAAAGCCGGGCACTTATGTGGTGGAGATTCCTAAGTGGAATAGGAATTATGTGCAGGAAGGTAAGCCTGCTCATGGGCCCGGGGCATAGTTTTTTAGTAAGGGATGTGATGAACCCAACCCATATAGTTCTTGAAGGCAGCATCGTAAGCAGGATGTTCGTGCAATAAAGTGATCGCGCGATGAAGCCCGTCTTGAAGTGCGATGGCTCGATGAGCTTGACACGGACTCCGTGCAGCGAAAGCTGCGTAGCGCAGCGACTCCGACAGCCCCTCGATGGCGAACTTGGTCGCACGATACCCGGATGCAAACGGAGAAGCGGTCTACCGATGGACGACCATTGCCGACTTTTTCGTGGAGGCTTCTTTAGCTGCGGGTGATGCCGTATTTGGTGTCGAGGAATTCTTTGAGGTCGTGCGGTAGGGTAGCGGCTAGTTCCTGCCAGGTCAGGAGCTTCAAGCGCGCGGCGAAGGTGGGGCGGTGGACGGCTGAGAGGACGGCGTACCAGGTCTCGATGAGGTCGCGGCGGCGGGCGTCGCAGAGGACGCAGAAGGATGCTTCCGAGGCGTAGGCGGCGAGTACGTTGCGGATGAGCTGGTAGCCCTGGATCAGGGTGCGCGAAGTGGTTGATGCGGGACTTAGTGGCGGTGGCGGCTCTGTGGAATCTTCGATTTGAGTGAAGTCTTCTGTAGGTGGATGGGTTGCGGAGGAATAGAGGATTTTGCGCGGCAGGCGATCGATCTCGAAGACGGTTTCGAGGTCTCGGTAGCGCTCGATGAGGCTGGGTTTTGCGTTCTGGAAGCCGGTTTCGGTCAGCTTGGCCTCGACGAAGAGGTTGCCGAGTTGGAGGTCGATCTCGGTGCGGTCTTTGAGGCCGCGGCGGAGGGGGACGCCGGGGTGGATTCCGAAGTTGGGTTGGGTGGTGGGTTCGACTCCCAGCAGATTGGCTACGGGGGCGGCGAGGGTGTCGCCGTGGAAGACCTGCGGGTGGCAGAAGATGTTCATCAGGAGGGCGTCGGAGCTGTTGGCGCAGTCGAGCTCCATCCATGGCCAGTCTGCGCGTGCTCGAACGCGGCGATGGGCGGTGTGGACCTTGGTGAGGCGGCGTGCCCAGTCGGGATTGGCGCAGATGGCGGTGTAGCTCTCGGGGTGGAAGTTTCCGTGGCGGGATTGTTCGTCGCGGCCGAAGATGATGCTGGGCTGGTTGCCGGTGGTCTGCTCATGAAGAAGGCGTTCCGTGGTGGCTAGATGCTGGGCGCGAGCATTGAGGTCGCGGCGCAGAAGCGATGCCGTCCATGGAGGCAGCTTGTTCATAACAATTGCGGCAGGTTCCTGTACTCTTTTTTGAGAGCAATGGCCGCTGCCGTTGAGATTAGTTTAGTGAGGAGAAGATATGCCGCGTGAGATCGATTGGACCGATTCCGAAGAGATTGGGATTCTGCTGCAGGAGAAGTATCCGGAGATTGAGCCTTACTCCGTGCGGTTTACTGACCTGCACAAGTATGTGACAGCGCTGCCGGGATTCGTGGGCGATCCGGCTAAGTCGAATGAGGGAATTCTGGAGGCGATCCAGACGGCCTGGAATGAAGAATATGAGGATGCGAAGTAAAGGTACAACTATGCCACCCGGGAGCGGAGTTGCATGAGGAGCTTTGAGCCGGTGAGGTGGAGGGTGGCTACAGCGAGGGTGACCCAGATAATGCCTCCGAGGGTGAGGGAGATGATATCGCCGGGGTAGGTCTGTTTTTGGGGGAAGAGATGGAGGATCAAATAAGTTCCGGCGAAGCTGATGATGCCTGCTGCCGCTGCTCGGAGGATCTCGGGGCGATCGAGACCGCCTGATGGACCGAAGAGGGGAACCAGGTTGCGGCGGTGGAGCAGCAGGGCCAGCGTGACGGTGTGGAGGGTGATGGCCAGGTCGGAGGCCCAGGCGAGCCCGATGACGTTGAAGTGCTGATGAAGCGTCCAGTAGATCGGTATCGTGATGAGGGTGACGATGGTCCCGGCGAGCATGGGGATGAACGTTTCGCCGGCGGCGTAGAAGGCGCGGGCGTAGATGGCCTGCGCGGTCCAGAGGGCGAGTGAGATCGCGAAGATGGCGAAGTAGCTGGCGGTGGCCGTGGCATCCGTGGCGTGAAAAGAGCCGCGGCGGAAGATGATGTCGACTGCGGGGCGGGCGAGGGCGATCATCGCGGCGGAACCCAGAAATGAGAAGGCGATGAGGCGGGAGACGGAGCGGTTGACAGCGGAGCGGAAGGCATCGAACTGGTTGCGTCCGTAGAGCGCGGCGAAGAAGGGGAGAGAGGCTGCGCCGGCGGCCTGTCCGATGATGGCCATGGGGGCGGTGAAGAGGCGTTTGGCGTAGGTGAGTCGGGAGATATCTCCGGCGCCGTGCTTGGCGAAGTAGCCGAGGATCTGGCTGTCGAGGGTGATGACGGTTACGCCCAGCATGAGTGGGAGCGAGAGGCGGACCCATTCGCGGAGGCCGGGATGTTTGAGGTCGAGGATGGGCTGGTAGCGCATGCCCGCGCGATAGGCCCCGTAGGCGTTGAGGAGAAAAGCTCCGAGGTAGGCCCCGGCCAGGGCACCTACGCCGAGCGAGGCGATGCCCATCCGGCTGGCGAGGAGTGCTCCGCCCATGATGATGCAGACGTTGTAGATGAGAGGGGTGAGCGCCTGAAAGGTAAATTGTTTGCGGACGAGGAGGACCGCGGTGAGGACGCCGCCCGCGAAGAAGAAGAGCTGGCCGGGCAGGAGAATGCGGGTGATCTGGGTGGAGAGGATGCCTTCGGGCGAGTTTGGATCGAAGTAGAGGCGAATGTAGTAACGAGTGAAGATCTCGCCGAGAATGATAGCGGTGCCGAGGACGAGCACCATGGTGTTGAGGATGACGGAGAGCGCTCGCTCGCCTTCGCGCTCGTTGTTGTTGGCGCGGTAGCGTTCGAGAATGGTGACGAAGGTGATGGAAGCTGCCCCGCCGACGAGGAGGTAGTTGATGAGTTCGGGGAGGTAAAAGGCTACGTTATAAGCGTCTGTATTGTGTCCTGCGCCGAACTTGTAGGCGATGAACTGATCGCGGATGAGGCCGATGACGCGCGAGAGGAGCGCGGACAGGGTAAGGAGAAGGGTCGCGGACGCGGCAGTGTGGCGATGCGATGGATGAAGAAAATCCAGCGGATTGCGGCGTGGCTTGACCGGCTCGGGAGCAGCGATGGCCTCCAAAGGTTCAAGGATCGGATTGGGTTCGTCGTTTGCAGTCACAGGGTGGCTGATTTGATTTTATCGGTTGGGCTTATGCTGATGGGGTGGCTGGGATGGTTCGTTGTTGAGGAGAGCGATTGGAGAACTTTCGGCTTAGGGTGTTCCGCGCGGTGGCGGAAGAGATGAGCTTTCGCAAGGCGGCGGAGGTACTGCATCTGAGCCAGCCTGCGGTGAGCCAGCAGATTCGCGCCCTCGAAGAAGAGTGTGGGGCGAGGCTGTTTGATCGCGCTGGCGGCGAAGGGCACGGGACGCAGATTGCTTTGACTGAAGCCGGGCGTGTGCTGTTGCGCTATGCGACGAAGGCGGCCGAGACGATGGCCGAGGCGCAAAGGGCGCTGGCTGCACTGAATGACGAGGTGGTGGGTGAACTGCGGCTGGGGGCTTCAACGACAGTGGCGCAGTACGTCCTGCCGCGGATTCTCGGGGCATTTTTGAAGCAATATCCGCATGTGCATCTGTCGCTGGTGAGCGGCAACACGGAGAGAATTGTGGAGGCGGTGGCGGAGGAGCGGGTGGCACTGGGGATCATCGAAGGACCGGCGATGCGGCGAGATGTGAAGACGGAGCGGATGGTGCGCGATGAGATGGTGCTGATCGTGAGCCCGAATCATGCCTGGGCGAAGGCGGGATCGATTGAGCCGGAGGATCTGGCCAACGTGCCGCTGCTGCTGCGGGAGCGTGGCTCTGGGTCTCGGCGGGTGGTGGAGCGGGCGCTGAAGCAGGTTGGGCTGCCGTTGCGATCATTGAAGGTGGCGATGGAGCTGGATTCGACGGAGGCGATCATCTCGGGCGTGGAGGCTGAGTTGGGTGTGGGGTTCGTCTCGCGCTGGGCCGTGGGAAAGGTGTTGCGGCTGGGGACGGTGCGGATCGTCCCGGTGCAGGGGATGGAGATTCTGCGGGACTTCAGCTTTGTGCGGCTCGCGGGGACGGAGGTCGTGGGGACTGCCGCTGCCTTTCAGCGGTTTGCGATGGGGTCGGCAGCGACCGTTTGAGGGTAGGAAATCGGCTCGATAAGAAATACTTATCGGCTATTCAAAAGTACGTCTCGACCTGAGCGTTGAATGCGCTCATTCTGGAAGACAGAAATGATACGGAATCTCTTCTTTGTCGGGATCATTGTTTCAGCAAGCGGGTTGATCGGGCCTCCATTTGCGCTGGCGCTGGGGCTGGTCTTTGGGCTGACGCTGGTGCATCCGCTGGCTGCGGAGAGTCGGCGGCTCTCGAAGTTTCTGCTGCAAGCTGCGGTTGTATGCCTGGGGTTCGGGATGAATCTGCGCGAGGTCGTTCATGCGGGGCGGTCGGGATTTGTTTATACGGCGATCAGCATTACATTCGCGCTGACGCTGGGTGTGTTGCTAGGGAAGTCGTTGAAGGTGGGTAAAACTCAATCGCTGCTGATCAGCGTGGGGACGGCGATCTGCGGGGGCAGCGCGATTGCCGCGATGGGGCCAGTGCTCGAAGCGAACGAAGAGGAGATGGCCGTGTCGCTGGGCACGGTTTTTGTGCTGAACTCGGTGGCGCTGCTGTTATTTCCATTTATAGGGTTGCGTCTGCATCTATCGCAGACGCAGTTCGGACTGTGGGCCGCGCTGGCGATTCACGATACAAGCTCTGTCGTAGGAGCTGGCGCGAAGTATGGCGCAACCGCGTTGGCGGTCGGAACAACGGTCAAGCTGGCTCGGGCGTTATGGATCGTGCCGCTCACGGTAGCAACGGCGATGCTGAAGAAGAGCAAGACGAAGGTGCAGTGGCCGTGGTTCATCCTCTATTTTTGTGTGGCTGCCGTGCTGGCAAGCTATGTTCCTCGGCTTCTGCCGCAGACCGCGGGACTGTTCGCGGCGTTAAGTCGTCTGGGTCGCTCGGGCCTGACGGTGGTGCTGTTTTTGATCGGAACTGGGATATCTCGAAGCACACTGCGGCAGGTGGGCATACGGCCTCTGCTGCAGGGAATAGGGCTGTGGATCGCGGTGGCGAGCGTATCGCTATGGGCGATCCACGCAGGATGGATCGCGTTGTAGGGCGATTGTTCGTGACGCGGGCTAGTCTTTGGGATCGGGTGGCGACGGTGGCAGGTCAAAGAGCTTGTCCGTGACGCGAACCGGCGGAGTGGGGCGTGGCGCAACGGGGCGTGGGGCGCGGATGTTGTGAACAGCGCCGCGGGCTGGGGGCTTGGTCAGGATGGCCAGTAGATCGCGAAGCTCTTTCTGGAGCTTGCGGAGCTGTTGCGGGTTCACGCTCTGAGCCGCAGGGTCGATACCGAGGGCAAGCTGTGGTTCCTTCTGCTTCAGCTCGGACTTGATGACCTGACGGGCCCCTGGAATAGTGTAGCCCTGATCGTAGAGAAGGGACTTCACATGGAGCGCTGTCTCGACGTCGCGGCGGCGGTAGAGACGCTGGCCGGTTCCGCCTTTGTGTGGCTTGAGCTGAGGAAACTCGCTCTCCCAGAAGCGGAGGACGTAGGCAGGTACGTCGCAGAGCTTCGCGACTTCGCCGATGCGAAAGTAGAGCTTGTCCGGGATATCGGATCCGGTTGGGGGAGGCGATTTGCGGATAGGCTGGTGCTGCGCCATGCCAAAACTCCAGGATCGCCGGCGGTCCGGCTTGGTAGTAAGTATAGGCCAGAGGCGAGGGTGTGAATCAACTTTATCAATGCTCTAGGGTGTGGATACTGATAACGAAACCCATGCGGAAGTATGGTTCGATCAGCTCGCTGGGTCGCGTGGGGAACTACCGAGTAGGAAGTGGCGTATCGTTTCAAAGATAGACCGGAGGGAATACAGGTGAAACGCATTGTTTCTTTGGGAATGATCCTTGGTGTGGTTGTGATGAGCGGCTGCAAGTTCGATTCGGACAAACGGGACGGCAATGAGAATGTGAAGATCGCTACTCCCTTTGGCGGCATGCAGGTGAAGACGAACGAGTCGGCTGCAATCACCGGCATAGGGCTGCCGATCTATCCCGGCGCGGAGTTCGTGAAAAAGAATGACAAGGATAAAGGTGCCGCCGACGTGAATCTGAGCTTCGGGAGCTTTCAGCTTCGGGTGAAGGCTGCGAACTACAGCACGCCCGATGCGCCGGACAAAGTATCGGCGTTTTACCGAGCCGCCCTTGCGCGATACGGCGACGTGATTCAGTGTGAGAACCACAAACCAGTAGGATCGCCGACGCGCACTGCCGACGGACTTGCGTGCGACGACGATAAGGATAACCACCACGTTACTGAAAACGATGACATGTCCGAGAAGATGCAGCTAAAGGCAGGATCCAAGCAGCATCAGCACATCGTCGCCGTGGAACCCGAGGGCACTGGTACAAAATTTGGTCTGGTGGCGCTGGACCTGCCGGGGCACATTACTGTAGGCGATGACGACAAGCAGTAACGCGTTTGCCAGTTGTCAGTCTAGGCAGGGGCGCCCTGTGCTTGCCGCGCCTCCCGGGGTCAGGTAGCTTCATAAGTGTATGCATGAGTTTTGTCACCGATGTGGCGGCGAGCTCCCTACCGGTGACGGGGGTGCTCCGTTTTGTCCTCACTGTGGAGCGCCACAGATATATCTGCCTGACCACGAGCCCGCTTCTGCGACTGCCGAGGACGGGACGACCGGCACGCTACCTCCGCCGCGACCCGAGCTGGTGGAGTGGAAGACGGCGATCCGCTGTGCTGCGTTGGTGGCGATCGTGGCGGCTGCGTTGAGTGTTGCGGGTACGCGGTTTCCAATGGTGTCGGCGCTGAGCTCGCTCTGGATCATCAGCGGAGCCCTGATCACGGTGGGGCTCTATCAGCGGCGTCGGCCTCTGGCCTTGATGGATGCAGGCGTCGGGGCGCGGATTGGGCTGGTGGCGGGGCTGGCGCTGATAACGTGCCTTGGGGTGTCGATGTCGGTGGTCGGGCTGGTCGCGCGCTATGGGCTGCACAGCATGGCAGCGTTCGATGCCCAGCTAACCGAGCAGCTTCATACGCAGATCGAGAAGGCTGCTGCCGCGAATCCGGCGCCTCCTGAGGTGGTCCGGTTTATGTATTCGCCGGAGTTTCGCGCCGGCATCATGCTGGCGGGATTCGCTATGGTGGCTGGCGCGTTGCTGCTGCTGTCGGCTCTGGGCGGAGCCGTCGGCGGGATGCTGCGGACGCGACGACCGGCTTCGGTTTAGACACGTCCGTGCTCAGACTGGTGTCCGTAGTGTGAGGCATCGACGGGCACGCGGTTCATCGGCTGGCCGGGATAACCGCATTGTTCTTGCTGGGAATCTTCTCGATGTCTGAGGTCGCCAGGCGGAGATGCTCCCTTGCCATCTGTGGCGGGACCCGCCGTATCCATTGGTTCAATGACACATCGGAGTAGGTGCTGCTTCGGAACATCTCGAGGAAGACGATGTCGTCGGTCCCAGTGTTCTCGATGTAGTGGCCCGCCACCGCCGGGACGAAGCCCACGTCGTTGGGATTGAAGTTCATGGTGCGAGCCTTGCCGGAGGAGGCAAAAACGGTCATGCGCCCGGAGCCGCTGATCCAGTACTGCCACTCGGAGGCGTTGGGATGCCAGTGCAGTTCGCGCATGCCGCCGGGCTTGATGCGAACGAGCGCGCTGGCGATCGCCCGGGAAGCTCCGAAGACAGTAGAGTCGACGATGCGCACCTCACCGCTCGCCGTTTCCAGCGTTGGTTTCATGGCCTTCATCCGGAAGGTGTAGGTGATCTTCGATTCCACGGCCTTGCCGCCGACCGCTTTTCTGTCGTCCTCAAGCGAGCCGGGAACCTGGCCCTGAAAGATGTAGAGCTCGTCGTCAGGAAGGTTCTTCAAAGTGGCTTCGGGAAGCCCAAAGTTTTTGGAAATTACCTCAGGAGGGGTGCGGGCGAGCCAGTCCGAGATCAGAAATGTCTGGTACTCGGAGAAGCCACCCTCATCGAAGACGAGGAGGAACTCGCAGCCGTCGGGCCCAAGGCCCTGGATGGAGTGAGGATAGCCGGCGGGGAAGTACCAGAGGTCGCCTTCGCTGACATCATCGATGAAGATAGTGCCATCGGGATTCAACACAGTGACGCGGGCGTTGCCATGGATCATGAACGCCCACTCGTTGGCGGTGTGCCAGTGCAACTCGCGATAGCCTCCGGCGGTCAGGCGCATGTTGACGCCGGCGAGGTCTCTTGAAATCGGTAGATCTTTTTCGGTGACCTGACGGGTCCATCCGCCGTCCTGAATGCGTCGATGCGAGAGGTCGAAGGAGTACCAGAAGGGGCCAACGTCGCCTCTGTCGGTAACAGGAGGAGCTTCGGATGAGATGTTTTCCCCGGCGACTGGCCGGTTGACGGGGCCGGGATTGCTGGCGGAGTGATTCTGCTCACCTTTGCTGATCTCGCTTCTGCTTTGTGCCGCGACGAACGGGCTGGCCATAACGGTTCCAGCGCTGATGGCGGCGGCTGCTGCTCCTAAAAAAGAACGGCGGTTAACGGATTTCTCCGACCGGGGTTTATTGCTCTGCATGACTGAGGCTCCTTGCCTGACATAAGATTCCGCCCGTCTTTCGGCCCGTCCGCGCACGTCAGCAAGACGATGATTCTGGGCACACCACTGCACAGAAACTATAAGACATCCCCTACGCCGCTGTATTCCAAGGACAGTTTCGTCTCGTCCGATCGCAGGATCGGTGCGGATATCGGGAGGTTTTGCGACTTGAGTAGTGCGCTGCTGATATCATCAAGCCGAATCGTTATGAGTGAGACTACGGAAACCGGAAAGCCGAAGATTCGCGAGAAGGGCCGTCTTATGTCGGCCTCGGAGATTGAACGAACCCTGGTGCGGCTCGCCCACGAGGTCGTCGAGAAGAACGACGGAGGCGCTAACCTCGGGCTGGTAGGCATCAAGCGCCGCGGCGTCCCCCTGGCGAAGCGGATCGGCGATTTGATCGCGAAGATCGAGAAGCATCCGGTGGACACGGGCGTGCTCGACATCAGCTTCTACCGCGACGACTTGACGACAGATGGGCCGCGGCCAACGGTGACGCCCGGAGCGATCGGATTCGACGTAACAGGCCGGGACATCATCCTGATGGACGATGTGCTCTACACGGGGCGGACGATTCGCGCGGCGCTCGATGCGCTGTTCGATCATGGACGGCCCAAAAGTGTTCAGCTTCTGGTGCTGATCGATCGCGGGCATCGCGAGCTGCCGATCGAGGCGACGTTTGTCGGGCGTTCGATTCCCACCTCAAGCCGCGAGATCATCGAGGTGAAGTTGAACGAAGTGGACGGTCAGGAGCAGGTTCTGCTGGTCGAGCTGGTGGACTAGCCGATGGCTCGTGTTTTGAAGCCGACTTCGATATACGCACCAGGATCTCTGCTTAGCGTTACGCACCTGACGGTCGAGGAGGTCTCAGCGATTCTTGGCGCGACGGCGCGGATCGAGCAGATGCCTCATAGTGAGCGCGTCGCCCTGCTGGATGGCCGCAAGGTTGCGCTGCTGTTCTACGAATCGAGCACGCGGACCCGCACGTCATTTGAACTGGCGGCCAAGTCGCTAGGCGCCACGACAACGCTGGTAAGCGATAAAAGCTCCTCCATCGAGAAGGGCGAGACCCTCAAGGATACGGGGCTGACGCTGCGGGCATTGGGTGCGGAGTGCATCGTCCTGCGGCACCTGTCTTCGGGAGCGCCGTTTCTACTCGCGCGCGAGACCGGACTGCCCGTACTGAATGCGGGCGACGGGATGCATGAGCATCCTTCTCAGGCGCTGCTGGATCTACGGACAATGCTCACACGGCTGCCGGGCCTCGATCCGACGACAGTGCATGCAAAGACGCTAGCCGGTGTGACCGTTGTCATTACGGGCGACATCCTGCACAGCCGCGTAGCACGCTCGAACGCGATGTTGCTGCCCCGGCTTGGTGCGCGAGTATTGCTGTGCGGACCGGAGCCTCTACTGCCGGAGCTTGCGCGGGAGTTAGGCGAAGGCGTTGAGATCGAGCGGGACTTCGATCGCGCTTTGCAGCAGGCTCAAGTGGCGATGATGTTGCGGATTCAGCGTGAACGGCTAGCTGGACTGGAGCTGGATCTGGGTGAGTACATCGCGCGCTATCAATTGAGCGCAGAGCGGCTGGCGGCGAGTGCACCCAAAGCATTGGTGATGCATCCGGGCCCAATGATTCGTGGACTCGAGATCGCAGGCGAGGTCGCGGATGGGCCGCAGTCTGCGATTCAGGATCAGGTGCGACACGGGCTGGCAGTGCGTTCGGCCTTGCTGGTGCGAGCGCTGAGCGCGGGCGGATTTGAAAGTGTAACGGTATGAGTGACATATTAATTGTGAACGGACACCTCATCGATCCTTCTGCTGGCGTCGATGCACCGCGCGACCTGTTGCTTCGGGATGGCCGCGTCGCTGCTGTGGAGGCTCCCGGTGGATTGAACGGCGTGCGCGTAGCGGAGACGCTTGATGTCGCCGGAATGGTAGTCGCGCCCGGACTGGTGGACGTCCACGTGCATCTGCGCGAGCCCGGTCAGACATACAAAGAGACGATCGCGACCGGAACTGCGGCTGCGGCTGCGGGCGGCTTCACGACTGTGGTGGCCATGCCGAACACAATCCCGGTGAATGATTCGGTAGCAAGCCTCGAATGGATGTTGGATGCAGCACGCGGCTCGGTCGTGAAACTGTTTGCCATGCCCGCCGCAACGATGGGGAGCATGGGCGGTGAACTGTCTGATTTCGCCGCGCTGCACAAAGCGGGCGCTGTTGGCTTTACCGACGATGGCAAGCCGGTGCTGGAAGACCATGTGATGCGAGCTGCGCTGGTGGCTGCGGCTCGACTCCGTGTCCCCGTCTCACAGCACGCAGAAGACACGCGCTTGACCGGCGGTTGCAGCATGAACGCTGGGCCTGTGGCGTTTCGGCTAGGGCTGCGCGGGATGACAGTAGAGGCAGAGGCGCGCATTGTGGAGCGTGACATCCGGCTGCTGCGCGAAATCGAAAAAGCCGAGGGGCTGAGACCGCACCTGCATGTGCAGCATGTGTCGACGGCGCGGGCGATGGAGGCGATCCGTCAGGCCAGGCGCGAAGGTTTGCATGTGACATGCGAGGTGGCGCCGCATCACTTCACCTTGACCGATGAGGCGATCGGCGACTACGACACGCACGCGAAGATGAACCCACCGCTACGCACAGAGTCTGATCGCATGGCGATGGTCGCCGGTTTGATGGATGGCACGGTGGACTGCATCGCAACAGACCACGCACCCCACGCGTCGCACGAGAAGGAGCAGGAATTCGAGCGAGCTCCTAACGGAATCACCGGCCTCGAAACCGCGCTGGGGCTGGCGCTGCGCGTGTTGCACAAGGGACAGGGAATGCCGCTGGCCCGCGTGATGCAGTTGATGAGCACGGCTCCTGCGAGAATCGTTTCGCTCGAAGATCGCGGTACCCTCGGCGTTGGGAGCTTCGCTGACGTCGTGGTGTTCGATGCAGCGGCGGAGTGGGCTTATGATGCCGCGAAGACGCGATCGAAGTCGCGGAACACTCCATTCGACGGAGCGGCGATGCTAGGCCGTGTGATGGCCACGATCTGCGAAGGACGGGCTGTCTATCGCGCCTGAGCAAGGAGCAACTGCTTCACGCGTTACTTTGTGTGGAAGAGCTTGTGATTGATGTCGGGCCAGAACTCTTTAAACGTGAAGTTGGCGCCATCGATGATATCGCTCGTAAGCCACCTCTGACCGATCTTGGTCCACGTGCGGTACTTAGTGGGATAGTAGAGGCTGGAGATGGCGGCTGCAGATCCTGACCCGACGACTTCAGAGAAGTTGAACATCTTGTCGCCGTTGTCCTGTCGGGTGACCAGAACGCGAGTGGCCGCGTAGAAGGCACGCTTGCGGAATCCGCCATGCCCGAGAGTGTAGAAGCGAGGGTCCTGGCGAAAGAGGACGGGATAGACGCCGCTGACCAGGAAGTTTTCATTCGCGGTGTCGGCAAGGGTGTGCCAGTAGTAACGGCCGTAACCGACCATGCCCTGCCCGAACTCAGGGTAGGATTTGCCGTTCATGGCAAAGCCCGCCTGGAAGCCTGCGATCAGGAAGGACGAATAATCGAAGCTGTTGCGTGCCGCCAGGTGAAATTTTTCTTTCGGCGGAAGTGGCGGAAGCTTGGTGTCTGCGGACACAGCGCTGAAGTTTGGCATAATGCCAAGGATGCGCTTGGTCTGTTGGGGACCATTGGGGTTGCCAGCATCAGGATTGTTCGACGTCTGCGGGGCTGGAGCAGGAGTTGTTTGGCCGGATTGCAGTTCGAGCAGCGCGCTGGGAGCGTCGGGAAGGCTGGAACTGGAACTCACTGAGTCGCTGGCGATCAGTTGTTGGGCCTGAAGGGATGCAGGAACTGCAAAAAAGAGGAGAAAAGCGGTCGCCACAAGCGTGGTGAAACGCTTCGGTTCCTGCGAACAAAAAAGATGCATAAAGAGTAAGACGCGAATCCGCTGGAATAGACGCGATCCCGCGTTTGTTTTGCGTGAAATTTGGCCGCTAAAGGAATCAAGCATTGAGGATGCTCATCTTGCGGGCCACTGTGACGAGGGTATCGAGCGCCTGGTCGATCTGTTCGCGGGTATGTTCGCTGGTCATGATCGTGCGAATGCGAGCCTTCCCCTCAGGAACAGTCGGAAATGCGATACCCGTCGCCATGACTCCGGCGTCGAAAAGCGCCTTGCTGAACTCCATCGTTTTACGGCCGTCGCCGATGAGGATGGGCGTGATGGGAGTCTCGCTCGCCGGCGTAGTGCGTCCGCCAACGTCGAATCCAGCATTGGTAAGCTGCTGCTTGAAGTAGCGGGTGTTGTCCCACAGGCGCTCGATGCGCTCCGGTTCCGACTCCAGCAGATCAAAGGCCGCGATGCAGGTTGCCGCCACCGAAGGCGGGTGCGAGGTGGAGAAAAGGAAGGGCCGCGCGCGATGGTAAAGATAGTCGATCAGATCGCGCGACCCGCAGACATATCCGCCGAGTGCACCGATGGCTTTAGAAAGGGTGCCGACTTGCACATCGACGCGTTGGGTGCAGTGGAAGTGATCGACCGAGCCGCGACCGTTGCGGCCAAGAACACCGCTGGCGTGGGCGTCGTCGACCATCATGATGGCGCCGTACTTGTCGGCGAGGTCGCAGAGCTTGTCCACGGGGCCGATGTCGCCGTCCATCGAGAAGACTCCGTCGGTAATCAGGAGCTTGCGTCCAGGCTCGTTCTGGATCTCTTTGAGCAGCTCTTCGGCGTGGGCGACGTCCTTGTGGCGGAAGACCTTGATCTTTGCGCGCGAGAGCCGGGCGCCGTCGATGATGCTTGCATGGTTGAGCTCATCGGAGAGGATGAAGTCTTCTTTCCCAAGAATCGATGAGACAGTGCCGGCGTTGGCCGTAAAGCCGGATTGGAAGACGACGCAGGCCTCGACCCCCTTGAAGGCGGCGATCTTTTCCTCAAGCTCCATGTGAATCCGCATCGTGCCCGCGATCGTGCGGACGGCCCCGGACCCAACACCGTACTTCTCCGTCGCAGCGATGGCAGCTTCGCGGAGCTTCGGATGATCGCAAAGACCGAGGTAGTTGTTGGAGGCAAGATTGATGACCTTCTTGCCGTCATAGGTGCAGACGGGCCCTTGTTCATCTTCAAGGATGCGCAGCTTGAAGTATGTTCCGCGTTGCTTCAAATCGTTAAGTTGTTCGGTCAAATGGGCAAGCTGCGGACGAGTTGAAGCTGCGGTAGACATAGAGACCATCTTAAACCTTTTGGAGGCGGGCAGTCTCCGGTAGCGAATAAGCATCCAACAATAACGGCACAGCGATCGAAGTTCATCATACTGCGCTAGATTCGACAATAATGAGACTCAGCAAGAAATGAGGCCCTAGAACAATGAACACTCCCCAGGTATTGAAGCCTGTTGCCATAATGGCGCTGGCTTGTACGCTTTTCGTTGGTTGCCAGTCGAAACAGGATGCGGCGATCGAGCAGGCAAAGAAGCAGGCCGCTGCTACCGGACAGCCCCAGCAGGTTGTGACGGTCGATAAGAATGGCAACACCACCACGGCAACTGTGCAACCTCCCGCACCGGGCCAGACGGCCCAAACCGTAACAACGACCGTGACTCCAGCGGCCACCGTCCCGGCAAATACCCCCGCCGTAGCTGGGCAGCCCGCAGGTACAGATCAGGCAGTCGCGTCTGGCCAAACGTCTGCAACTACTCCTGTTCCAGGCGGCAACCCGGTCATTGTTCCTGCCGACGTGAAGATTCCCGCTGGAACGCCACTGTCGATTCGCATAAACCAGCACCTAAGCGTGAAGACCAGCGAGGCAGGCGACCATTTTGATGGAGAACTGGTCGAGCCGGTCATGGGAGCCAATGATCACGTCATCGTTCCGAAGGGGACGCCCGTAGGTGGGATCGTCGCAGCGTCGCACAAACGAGGACACTTCAAGGGTCAGTCGATACTGGAGCTTCGGTTGACCTCGATGACGCTGAACGGAACACGCTATCCACTCGACACCAGTAGCCTCACCCGCACGAAGAAGGGCAAGGGCAAGCGATCGGCTGCAATCATCGGAGGTGGCAGCGGCCTTGGCATGCTGATCGGCGGAGTGGCAAGCGGCGGCGCCGGCCTTCTGATCGGCGGTCTCGCCGGCGCAGGTGCTGGCACGGCCGCGGCTGGCCTCACCGGAAATCGCGACATCGATATTCCCGCAGAATCCATCGTGCATTTCAAGCTTGCGGACGACCTCGTGGTTCAGCCGTCTTAGCTCATACAGAGGAAACAGAAAGGGCTCATCCGACGATGGATGGGCCTTTTCGTTTGTGCTATCAGCCCGTGTACTCTTCCACGCGATCCAGAGCGATCTCCGTTCGCGCTACAGTACGGTGCGCAAGAAGATGGCCTGCCGCCACCGAAACGAAGCAGAGTGCGACCGAGGCGATAACGTTCGCCAGAGCGCGTCCCCATGCGCCGGATCGCACCAGATCGAAGGTCTGCAGGCTGAAGGCCGAGAAGGTTGTGAAGCCGCCGCAGACCCCTATCATCACAAAAAGCCTCATGTTCTCCGGCACCGCATACCGGCTACCCGGCAGCGTAAAAGTTCCGAAGAACCCGATCAGGAAGCAGCCGAGCACATTGACCAGCACTGTACCGAACGGAAACCCGTTGTCAAAATTGATGGTTGCGCGTGTGATTGTGTAGCGAAGGAGGCCGCCCAGGGCACTCCCAATGGTGATCCAGAGATAGGTCATGATCTTCTGCCTCAATCTTTCCTTACGCGAAAGCAATTGGCAGAAGTCATCATCCCTTGCGGGCGGTTATGGGAGACCTCATTCCCAGTAGTGTCTATTCTACGCCATACCGCTATAAAGGGGCGCAAAGGTCACTCACTCGCCGTCGAGATGCCGCGCCACAATCTCCCGCGCCTGCCCCACGACATCATCATCTCCACCGCAGCCGGGGAGCCAGTGCATGTCAGGCTCGCGACGAAACCAGGTGATCTGACGTTTGGCATAGTTGCGGTGCCCTTGCTGCGCCTGTGCGACCGCCTCCTCGCGAGTGAGTTCATCGCGCAGCACGGCAGAGGCCTCAGCATAGCCGAGCGAAGTCAGCGGGCGACAGTCGGGGCCGTAGCGTTCAATCAGCCGCTCAGTCTCTTCGACCAAACCGCGGTCGAACATTGCAGCCGCACGCTGATTGATGCGCTCATACAAACGCGGACGCGGCGGATTCAGCCCCAGCCGCAAAATCCGATAGCCGGTAAGTTTGTCGCGCCCCTTCTCCCATTGCTTTGTCAGCGGTTGGCTGGCGGCCAGCGAGACCTCAATCGCCCGAATCACCTTCGGAACATCATTGACGTGGATCGCCTCCGCAGCAACTCGGTCCAGACGCATGAGGATGCGGTGCAGATGCGCCGGCCCTCGTGTACTGGCGAGCGTGCGGAGGCGTTCGCGTCTTTCGGGCTGTGAAGGCGGTGACGGGAAGAGGCCATCGATCAACGCGCGCAGGTAGAGCCCCGTCCCCCCGGCCACAATGGGAAGCCGTCCCCGTCCGGCAATACCAGCAAGAGCCTCCCGAGCCTGCCGGCTGTAGTCCCCTGCAGTGCACGGCTCGTCCGGCCACGCTATATCGATCAAGTGGTGCGGCACCAGCGCGCGCTCTTCCCGCGAGGGCTTGGCGGTCCCAATCTCCATCTCGCGATAGACTGCAACCGAATCGCAGCTCACAATCTCGCCATCGAACTCTTCCGCAAGACGAATCGCCAGCGAAGTCTTCCCACTGGCCGTAGGGCCGACAAGCACGATCAGCGGCTGATCAGGCTCCTTCACCACAGGCGCCACCAGCCCGGAGTGAAGATGCGGTGCACGCCTCCGCGAATGAGGCTGAAGACGAAGAGAGCCAGCGCGAACAGCAGAAGCCCGCGAACCTGACGCCGCCGCTCCTGTTGCCGGGCATGCGACATCTGCGTTGGACCAGGCGCAGCCATCCGCGCCTACTCAGGCCGCTTGTTGTAGAGATAGTGGATGCGCAGCTCGAGATTTGGGCCGTGGAACTGGCTGGGCAGTGGTGGGAACTGACCCACTCCGGTGATGGAGCCCCACGCGGCACGGTCGAGCGCTGTGTCCTGTGTTGAGGCGTCAATATTCATCGGGCCGATGCGGCCATCCGGAAGAATTGTGAATCGGATCAGCGTCTCGCCCTGCTTGTTCAGAGGCGGTCGCGCCTCCTCAGGGATCAGCGGGAGCCAGGCGTTGTAAATCTCCCGGATGATCTTTTTCAGATAAGGATCGAAATCGACCCCCATCGTATCGGAGAGGACATCGACGCCCGTGTTAAGGCCCTGGTGCTGTACAGGAATACCGGCTCCATAGTCGCCGCCCTGGCCACGATTCCGCGCTGCCTGCTGGGCTGCCTGACGGATGGCATCGCCGGCGGTCTGGCTCGGTGTGTTGAAGCTAGGCCGGGTAGGCGCGGGCGCTGGACCCTCTACCATGGCCTGCTGCTGTGGTGGATGCTGCGGCAGAGGCTGAGGAGCGGGCTGCTGCTGTTGCGGAGCCGGAGCGGCCTGTTGAGGCTGGGGCGCGGGAGGTGTGGGGGCGCTGTCAGGAGGTCCGGCCTTGCGCATCGCCTGCAACTGCTCGAGCGTCTTCCGATCCAGCGTCGGCTTCACAGCCTGTTGCGTGCGGTCCTTGTCGCTGATCACGTTCGTCGGCTTCTTCTGCAGCTGCTTGCTCACGTCTTTGGGCATGTCAAGGAAGGTGAGCTCTTTGTCACGCTGCTTAAGCACGTCCGCCGGGTTGATGAGCCGGGGCTGATGGAAGATCACCTGTGGCCCGTACAACACGAACCAGCCGATCGCCAGCCAGATGATGATCGAGATGTAGACCGACTCCCGGAACCGTGCACGGGCGCGTTCGTCGTCGAGCGCATCGAGGAGGTGGATCAGTTCCTGCTCTTCGAGTACGCCATAGCGGTTGGTGCGCACCTTGACGGGTGGGTTGGGCGGCGCGGACTTGGGCGGCGTTTCGAGAGAGGGCATGAGCTATCTTGTTGTGACGGCTGCGGAACGCGAAAGTTGCGTAAGACCACAGAGAAACCCATCCGGGTTGCAATATTCAGCCCCGCCCGGAGTGCATAGTCACTTACCATTTTCTCATCTTTTGGGACAATTCTGGTAACGGATTCTCCGGGAGCGGTTACGCGGACCCGTACACTAATCACGATGACCCCAACCTTTCCTGCCGATCTCCGCGCCGTCGTCCTGACCGTCAGCGACCGCTGCTTCCGGGGCGAGCAGGTCGATCTCTCCGGCCCGGCCGTGCGGAGCGTACTCGAGTCCGCAGGGGTATCTGCCATCAAGACGGCGATCCTGCCGGATGAACTCGATCTGATCGCCGCAGCCCTTCGCTTTCATGCGGAAACAGCCCGGCTGATCGTCACCACTGGAGGCACAGGACTTGCGCCCCGCGATGTGACCCCCGAGGCAACCCGGCAGGTCTGCGACCGGCTGATCGACGGCCTCGCCGAACGCATGCGGGCCGAAGGGCTGCGCCACACCCCCTTCGCCGCGCTGAGCCGGGCGGTCTGCGGAAACGTCGGCAGCACTCTGATCGTCAATCTACCAGGCAGTCCCGCCGGGGCGGAAAGCTCACTTGCGGCGATTCTTCCGCTCCTGCCCCACGCCCTCGACCTGCTGGCCGGACACACAGAGCACCCCGCAAACCCCTGATGGGACCGTCCAGCAGGTAAAATAGACAGAACCCCGTGAAGATCTCTCCCGTTGCCCTCATTAGTAAGCTGAACGCCGGAATGTTGGCCCTGTTGAAGCCATTCGGTGTGTGGGGCATCGGCGCCCTTGCCGTTATCGACTCGGCAGCCATTCCCGTGCCGATCGACGCGCTGGTGATTGACTACGTTGTCCACGATCACGCACGGTTTATCCTGATCTGCTTCATGGCGGCCCTCGGCTCGGCTATCGGAGCCCTGCTGCCCTACTATCTGGGTCGCGCCGGCGGCGAACTGTTCCTGCTCAAGCGGATCAACCGGAAGCGCTACGAGCAGCTGCGCGACCGCTTCGAAAAGCAGGAGTTCCTCGCCATCATGATCCCGGCCATGATGCCCCCTCCAATGCCGGTAAAGTTGTTCGAGTTCGCCGCCGGAGTCTTCGAGATGAGGGTGCTGTGGTTCTTCAGCGCGATCCTGGTGGGCAAGTTCCTGCGATTCATGGTCTGGGCCATCATTACAATCCTGTACGGCCCGGCGATTCTGCACAGCATCACCCATGAGATACACCTGCATCTCCAAGTTGTCCTGGGGGTGGGTGGAATCTTCTTTGGCCTGGTCGCATTCTGGGTCATACGAAAGCTCTTCGACCGCCGCCGCGGCACGCGCTTCCCGATCGAAGAGGACGAACCCTCGGCTTAGTCCTTCTTTTGTTTCCCGCGGTCTCTCGTTTTGAAAGGGCACGGCTTCACAAGCAGCGGAAGGGTTTCTGTTTTGAAAGGGCGCGACTTTAGTCGCGCCGCAAGTGGCTCAATTTCAATGGGCTTTAGCCCCTGAGGGAATCTTTCCGATCCGCAACAGACTTTTTCAACCCCCTCTTTAGCCTCAAAGAATCGCGAGATGTGGGAGCCTCCTGTCCAAAGGCCACGTCTTCAGTGGTCCGAAATCTTGTCAAGTAAAAATCCTATAAAGCATCTATAATCAACAACATAATATTGCATAGCAATTACCCCAAACCCGATATACTGGAAACAGAGCAAAAAAGAAGGCCCGCCACGAGCGGGCTTTTCCTTTTGACCATGGCTCCGGACCGAAGTCCGGACCTATTCCATTTGTTTATAATACTTTAGGACTTATGGGTATAGAAGGGGCACCACGCAAAAAGGGCTGCGAGAGCGCATCGCAGCCCTTCTGTCCGGATTCGGTAGGGAATGAGAAATCAGGCCAGCGGAAGATTCCGGTGCTCCGACTCGCGCAAACTCTCGGCGATGCTCGCAGCCAGCGCGGGGAGACCGAAGAGCGCCCCTGCCGTAATCGCTGTCGACATAACGTCGTTGGCGTAGAACGGAATCGCCGCGACATAGCAGGCCGCAAGACCGGCCAGCGAGTGGGGATACATACCGCTGCCCACCCAGACCATGAAGTTGCTCAGGATGAAGAACGACGTTGAGGAGGCCAGAACGGCTCCGCCAACCCGCAGCATGGAAGGCTTGCCGGCCAACATCTGATGGCCAAGGAGGCAGATGGCCGCATACCACGCCCAGGTGACCAGGTAGGCGCTGGCATGGAAGGCCGCGCCATAGACGTAGACGGTCAGATAAAAATCGGTCGCCATCAAAGCGAGCACGGCGATGATCGTCTGCCAGCGACTGCGGCGAGCGCCGAAGAACAACAAGCCTCCGCCGACAGCGGTGAAACCCACGCTGGTCGTGCCGAATGCATGCGGCAGAATACGGCTGAGAATGGCGAGCAGAAGAACGAGATAAGCGATCATAACGGGGCCTCAATGTCACGGGAGCACATTCGAAGAACGTGCGTTCTATGATTCTCCGGCTTCGGGGCATCGGGGTCAACCCATCATCGCAATTTGGTTTCACTGCGATCAACAAACGGGCTACCGCTGGACGTGTCCACTCATCGTCATATGGTCCACACGACGGTCCGCGTTGATGTAGGCAACGCCCGAAAGCGGAGGGTCTTCGCGCCTTCCTTGCTGCAACGGCGTGTCGTACATAAAGCGCAGATCGCGGAAGGTGACCGAGGTCAGGCCGTCTTCATCGGTCGTCGTCTCGGTAACCAGCGTGTACTTCGACCAGTCGAGGTACACCCTGCCCAGCCAGCTCCGTTTGGCGACTAGCGTAGCCAACGTGGTCGGAGGCTTATGGAAGAGGTCGGCCTGCTGGTCAGTCGTGATCGTGCCGTTGAGCGTATCAGCCGAGGAGATCTGGTAGAACATCGGCGTCTCCGCTATGGTCTGCCAGCGGAAGGGGTTGATGAAGTGAGGGTTCGCATCCACGCGGAGCACCTGCGCGCCGTTGTAGTCAGCCGCGCGGGCGAGATCGAGTGCCTTCTGGCGTTCGACCCACCGCCACCCCCACAACGCAACAATCGCAACCAGCGCGAAGATGGCCCAGCTGCGTCCGCGATAAACAGGTTTGCGGGCCCCGACCTCGCTGCCCACCAGTCCAAAGAGAGCCGGCGCCACCAGCCCCGCAAACAGCAGTACGAGGATCACAGGTTCGATCACGGAGACAATCGAGCCCGAGTACCAGCGCGGGTTGAACGGAAAAAACGGCCTGACGCCGTAATTGTTAGTCCAGTCAAGGAGGATGTGGCTTAGAAGAGCGATCAACGAGAAGAGGTACAGCAAACCCCAGCGCACGGGCGCAGCCTGCCTGTCCGCCGAATGGGACTGGTGATCCGCAGCTTTACGCCTTCCCATCCGCCAGCGATGGATAAGCCAGACGAAGCCGACGACCACTCCAGCTTCGAGCGGCAGACCGATCAGCGCGTGGGTCCATCCACGATGATGCTCGAAGGCGGCGACAGGGCCTTTGAACAGCCACAGTACGTCGAGGTCAGGCGCCTCGGCCGCGAGCGTCATGGCCAACGTAGCATAGGCCGCCTTGCGATTGAAGCCGGCACGCCCCAGGCAGGCTCCGGTCATGAAATGGGTTATCGGGTCCATGGCGATCAGCATAGCTGACGCGACAAGGAATTATTCTGGATATTATGACCAGACTTCCATCGACTGAGCCGGAGATAGAGGACTTTCTCGCGGCCTTTGAAGGTTGCACCCTGCCCAAGTCACGTTGGACGCACGGAGCGCATCTGCTCACCGGCGCCTGCTACGTCCACGCCGTCGGGGAGCGCGCCGCAATCGACCGGATGCGCGCCTGTGTCCGCCGCTACAACGAGTCAGTAGGCGGCAAAAACACCGAGAGCAGCGGCTATCACGAGACCATCACGATCGCCTGGATCAAACTCCTGGCCGGGCTACTACGCCGCTCCCAGCCAATCGAGCGCGCAGCCTTCGCAACGCTGGCCGTCAAACATTTTTCGCCACAGCGCGACATCTTCAAGCGTCACTATGACTTCGATCTGGTGTCCTCGAGAGAAGCTCGTTTGGCGTGGATTGAGCCAACCTTGCAGCCCCTCGACTGAGGAGCCGCGCTCGCTCTTTATAATCCTCGCTATGGCGCACACCCTTTCGCCCGACCAACAGATCCAGGCCCTCCGCGACGAGCTCCGCCACCACGAGCATCTCTACTACGTTCTCGACGCACCCGAAGTAACCGACGCGCAGTACGACGTGCTGATGAACCGGCTGAAGGCACTCGAGGCCGAGCATCCCGATCTAGTGACGCCAGACTCGCCCTCACAGCGTGTCGGAGGTAAACCCCGCGAGGGCTTCGTCAAGACACCCCACTCCCGGCCCATGCTCTCCCTCGACAACGCCTACAACGAGGACGAGCTACGCGCCTGGGACAAGCGAGTACGCGACGCTCTACCCGCAACCGAGACCATCCGCTACGTCTGCGAGTTGAAGCTCGATGGACTCTCCCTCGCGCTGCACTACACAGCCGGACCGCATCACTCAGCTCAACTAGAGCGAGGCCTGACGCGAGGCGACGGCACCATAGGCGAAGACGTGACTTCGAACGTTCGCACGATCCGTTCAGTCCCACTGAGCATCGCTGCAGCGAAGTTGAAGGCCGCAGGGCTACCCCAGAGCTTCGAGGTGCGCGGCGAGGTCATCCTCCCGCAAGCCGCCTTCGTCAAGATGAACGAAGACCGCGTAGCCAATGGGCTCGCCCCAGCGGTCAATCCGCGCAACGCCGCAGCCGGAACCATCCGCACGCTCGAGCCGAACATCGTGGCGCAGCGGCGTCTGGACTTCTACGCGTACTTTCTGTTGCGCGACGGCGATACCCTGCTGCCGTTTCATTCGCAGACACTCGAGGCTCTGCGGACGTCCGGTTTCCGCGTCAACAAGCATGCTCGCACGGTCGAGACTATCGACGATGTCCTTACGTTTATCGTCGAGGCCGAGCCCTTGCGCGACACGCTGGGCTATGAGATCGATGGAGTCGTCATCAAGGTGGACTCCACGGCGCAGCAACGTCGGCTTGGCTTTACGGGCAAGGCGCCGCGCTGGGCCATTGCGTATAAGTTCGCAGCCCGGGCGGCCACCACAAGGCTCGAAGATGTGCTCTTTCAGGTAGGCCGCACCGGCAAGGTAACCCCAGTCGCCGCACTCGCTCCAATCTTCGTCGGGGGAACAACCGTTACCCGCGCGACCCTGCACAACGCCGACGAGATAGAACGACTAGGAGTCCGCATCGGTGACCTCGTCGAAGTTGAACGCGGAGGCGACGTCATCCCCAAGATCACTCGCGTCGTCGAAGAAAAAACCTCACAGACTCCGCGACACCCGATCACCTTCCCCACACATTGCCCGCGCTGCAAGACCGAGCTTGTCCGCGAAGAGGGCGAGGTCGACTGGCGCTGTATTAACGCGAGCTGTCCGGCGCGCCTCGAAGAAGAGCTGCGCCACTTCGCCTCGCGCTCGGTCATGAACATCGAAGGCCTCGGCGAGGTTCTCGTCGCGCAACTGCTCGGCCACACCATTGCTGAACACGAGGCAGTCGATCAAACCGACGATGAACAGATAGACGATGCTCCAGCCGCAGCTCCCACACGCAAGGCCCTCGTCCACTCCATCGCCGACATCTACAACCTCAAGAAAGAAGATCTCCTCACCCTCGAACGCATCGGCGAAAAATCTGCCGACTCGCTTCTCGATCAGATCGAGCGTTCGAAGCAGGCACCACTGAACCGCATTCTGCTTGGCCTCGGCATCCGCCACGTCGGCGAGCGCACCGCGCAGGCCCTTGCCGAAGAGTTCGGCAGTATGGATGCGCTCATCGCTGCCACGGAAGAAGATCTCACTCGCATCAACGACGTCGGCCCCAAGGTCGCCGAGGCCATCCGCGAGTTCTTCGACAACAAGCGAAACCTCGATCTCGTCGAGCGCCTCCGCAATGCCGGCCTTACGTTCACTGCGGAGAAGCGCGTCCGTGGCTCGAAGCTTGGGGGCCTTACCTTCGTGCTGACCGGGACGCTGCCGAACCTCACCCGCGAGGATGCAAAAGAGAAGATAGAATCCGCAGGCGGACGTGTCTCCGGCAGTGTCAGCAAAAAGACAAGCTACGTCATCGCAGGCGAAGAAGCTGGCTCAAAGCTGGATAAGGCCACGTCGCTAGGTGTGTCGATTCTCGACGAGGCAGGCTTGCTCGAATTGCTTGACCAGGGGCCGGCGAATTCCTCAGACAAGAAGTAGCACTTACTTCAGCAACAGATCGACGCCTTTGCCCGTGTCGGGCATTGTCAGGGTGAACACGTTGTTCGCCGTGGAAGTCGGAGTCAGCGCCCTGCCATTTGCTGTTGCTGTCGGCGTAGTTGCGGCGGCAGGTCTCCAGCCATAGACCTCTATGGCGATCTCCTTCCACCACGGCCGGTACGTACCCTGATGCTCTCCGATGTGAATACGTAGCGCGCCGTCCCTGATCTCGCAGGTGGACTCCATGCGGAGATACGCATTGTTGCGATAAGCAAACGAGATCCCGTCGTCCTGATACAACGTTCCGTGGCAGTTTTCGCCAACATAAACACGCAGTGTAAGTGGTCCCTTCGGCATTTCTGCAGTGCTCTGAACCAGCGGTTGAATCGGTACGATACTGCCACCGCGTACATAGACGGGAAGCTCTTCAAGTGAGGGCTTAATGAGCAGAGGCATCGGCGTGGGTGCCGCAGTTGCTGGTGTCGCGATGGGTTGTCCAGCCCCTGCGGGCAGCTTCGGCTGCTCTGCATCGCGGCTGATGATGTGGCCAGTGCGGTCGAGCTTATCGCCGGTCCAGTAATCAAACCACTCGCCAGGCGGCAGTTGCAGGTCGTACGCATCGAGCTCGTCGGGATAAGGCGAAGGCGCGATGAGAAGATCGGGGCCAAACATATACTCGCCACCCGCGTCGAGATCGATCGGGTGACCATCCGAAGCCACCGCTGGAAACTCGAGAAAAAGCGGACGGACAATGGGTACACCAGTTCGCGACATCTCTTCAGCAAGCGTGTAGAGATACGGCATCAGGCGATACCGCTCGTTGATATAGCGTCGACGAATTTCTTCCTGACGCGGCCCGTGCACCCACGGCTCCTGATCTCCCGTGCCCTTGGCGGTGTGATCGCGGTCGATGGGCTGGAAGGTGGCAAGCTCAATCCACTTCGTCAGAAGATCGGGCTGCGGTGTTCCCGCGAAACCTCCCACGTCCGCGCCGCTCATGCCGAAGCCGCTCAGGCCAAGGTTCAGCAACATTGGCGTGGTCAGGCGAAGATGGTTCCATGTAGAACTATTGTCACCGGTCCAGGTGGCCGAGTAGCGCTGGCCTCCGGCATAGCTCGCGCGCGTCAGCACGAATGGCCGCTGATCGGGCTTGAGCTTCAGCAGGCCCTCGTAGGTCCCCCGCGTGTTCTGCATGCCGAAAACATTATGGATCTCGAGATGCATCGCGGTGCGCGGAACAAATCCCGGCTCGTCGATGCGATGCAGCGCCGTGTCAGGCATCGTCTTGGTGGAGACCTTGAAGATCGCCGGCTCGTTCATGTCGTTCCAGAAGCCCGAGACGCCCTCCGTATAAAAGTCCTTATACAAAGTGCCCCACCACGCGCGGCTCTGCTGACGAGTGAAGTCGGGAAAGACCGCCGGCCCCGGCCATACCTCCGCGATAAAAAGAGAACCATCCGCATTCTTCACAAAGTGGTCACCCGCCATGCCTGTATCAAACGGCGCATAACCTTGATCCGGCAGATAGGCGATGTGCAGATCCGTGATGGCGACGACGTGGAACTGCTTCTTCGCAAGTTCGTCGATCATTCCGTTGAAGTTTGGGAAGCGCGTCGTGTCTACCGTGAAGGGTCGATTGTTCTTTTGGTAGTCGATGTCGAGGTAGAGCGCGTCAGCAGGAATCTTGTCGGCACGAAGACGGTTGGCGATCTCCATCACGCGCGACTGCGATTCGTAGCTGTAGCGCGACTGTTGAAAACCAAGCGACCACAGCGGCGGCAGAGGCGAAGGACCTGTCAACCAGGCATAGGTCTCGACGACTTGTTTGGGAGTGGGCCCGTAAAACAGGTAGTAGTCGATAGGGCCGTCGGGTGCGCCGAACGAGTATGCATCCACTAACTCCTTACCGAAGTCGAAGCTGCTGCGCCAGGTATTGTCGAAGAGCACGCCGATGGCACGCCCTCCGCTCATCGAGATAAAGAAGGGGATGCTCTTATAAATCGGGTCGGTCGACTCCTGATAGCCGAAGGTGTCCGTGTTCCAGTCGGTGAAGGCCATGCCACGCCGATCGAGTGGGCCTACCTTGTCACCCAAGCCGAAGAAGTGCTCATCGGCCTGCATCTGCTTGTAAAGCCTGAAGCCATTTCCGTGGTACTCGATTGGCCGGTAGTCCTGCTGGAGCAAATGGCCAGCGAGATCCGTGACGCGCAATGTAGCTGTCCGGCGGTCGACCGTAACGTGCAGCGCTGTGGTGCTGAATCCCACGGCATCAGAGTTCGACTCCTGCTGCACCTGGCTGGTGGAAGTTCGCGCCGCAGGCAGAACGGCCCACGAGGCATCTTCGGGCAAAGTTCCGTTGCGGCCAACGCGCACTCGCAGAACATCCGGTCGGAGCGCAGTAATCTGCATCGCCGCACCGCTCACCTTCAGCGCGAATCCGTTGGGCAGCGGCGTTGCGCTCTCCACGGTGGAAAGCGTAAGGGGCGTCTGATCAGCAACCTGCGAGTAACCAACGATAGGGTGGTACGCCACAAGAAGGCTGAACGAGAGCAGTAACCTGCGCCAGATATGCATGGTGAAGAGATATCAGCTTGATGTGACAACGGGCAAGTGAGCACGTGCTCGTTTTCCCGTCATATTGACGAGCGTTTATTTTTAAAGGGCCGCGAGTTCGGAACGATTCAAAAAATGGGCATCGACGAAACTCCAACTGACCTGTACTGATCATGCTGATTCCACTGTAGGAGAATCGGGAATGAATAAGATTGGTCTTCTATCAACCGTCTTAGCTTTGGGCACGCTCCTGCTTCTGGTGCAGATCGTCCCCGCTCAGACGGATACTGCTCGCATTCAAGGTACGGTCACCGATACGACTGGCACCGCAATACCGGCTGCGGCCATCACGGTCACAAATCTCAAGACAGGGGCTCTCTTCAAGACCAGGTCTGACGGCGCTGGCAAGTTTACCGTCAGCGCTCTGCCAGTTGGCGACTATAAGGCTGACGTTCAGGCGGCTGGTTTCCAGAGCCAGGTGCAGAACTTCAGTCTGAATGTTTCGCAGGGTAAAACTATCAACTTCAAGCTCGCAGCGGTGAGGCCACCACGGCGATCGAGGCCACGGGCGCCCGCTCCGCTGTTAGATACAACGAGTTGCTCAACGAGCACGGTCATCCAGGCCAAGGGTGCGACCTAAGCCGTCCGTTCCATCACCAGCAGCGTACGGTCGTCGAACGGCGGTACACCCTCGCAAAAGCAATGCATGGAAGCGAAGACCGACTCGATTGGATTCGGAGCCGTAAGCTCCGTTTCCAGTTTCCGTGAGCCGAACTGCACGCCCGATGGATTCTCGGCCTCGGTCACGCCATCGCTTACCAGGACCAACCGTGCCCCCACCGGCATTGTGAGTGCAACCGAGTGAAACGAAGCCGTTTCAAATAGCCCAACGGGCACGTCGCCGTCCGTAATCTCATCTACTTGTCGATCCACACCGACGACAAAGGGCGAGACATGGCCGCCATTCACCAGTTCGACAGAGCCTCCGTCGTGATAGCGCGCAGCAACCAGCGTCACATACTTCTGTCCCGACACCCGCGCACACAGGAATGAGTTCACCGAGTTCACCGTATCCACCAGCGACGCTCCACTCATGATCTGCGCATACATCATGCCATGGATAATCGAGGCGAGCAGCGCCGCCGACATACCTTTGCCCGAAACATCGGCGACGATCGCCACGAACCCATCCTCAACCGGTATGACGTCATAGAAGTCCCCGCCGACCTCTGTGCACGGTACCGATTTCGCCATCACCTTCGCATAGCTAAAGTCGGGCAACTCACGCGACATGATGCTCTGCTGGATCGATGCGGCGATCTCCATCTCCTTGCGCAGGAGCTCCGCATCGCGCTCTGCCTGCATCATCCTCGCGTTCTCCACTAGGTTCGCCGCTTCCGATGCAATTGCCTGCAGGATGTCGCGCCCCACCCGATTCAGCGTGCTAGTTCGCAATCGGCTGTCGAGATACAGCAGTCCCAGCAGCCGCTCGGAACTCCTTCCCCGCAGCGGGATCGCGATGACGCTCCGCAGTTCATGGGCCACCATGCTCTCGCGCCCGATCACCTGCCCGTCGCCGCTCACATCTCCAACGATGTACTCCTGCCCCGACTCCGTTGCATCTCTCACGATCGAGTGCGAGATCTTCGAGTCGTCCATCAGCGGCATGCCCTCGTTATTCAACCCGCATTCCATCCGAAACGTGGCAACGCTGTCACCCAGAAACACGAATCCTCGTTCGGCCCCTGTCAGCCGCAGCGTGTATTCCACCATGGTGTTCAGCACTTCATTCAGCACGCGCGTATTGTTGAAGCTCTGCGCCGCCTGCAAAAACAGCGAAAGCTTTTCCAATTGCGAGACCGCCGATTCGCCCGCAATGCGGCTCAGCAACTGGCGTGTCGAAGTGTGGTCCTGCGCGATGACAAACACCAGAACCACGTTCGAAGCCCCGGGCTGGACCCGATCCCCAGACTGCAGCCGCGCCATCTCGACCTTCACGCCGTTGACCAGCGTGCCATGGCGGCTTCCCAAATCCCGGATCACAAACCCATCGCCCTCGCGCTCGACGACCGCATGCTGTCGCGAGACCTGCGGATTCAGCAGAGACAGATCACGGTCCGCTTGCCTGCCGATCGTGAAGGGAAATGTCTCGATCGGCACAGTCCGGCTCTGATCGCCATCCTGAACCAAAAACCGTGCTGTATGTTTCGCAGTCTCCAAGGCAGACTCCTCAAGGACCATCGGCATCCATTCCGTTCGGCATAAGCCACAAGCCGTCGCTCAACATCGGATTGAAGTCTAACACCTTGCGAAATCGCAGCTTGCCAGCTTCCCCCACATCCGTCGTTGAGAGCCGATTCCGTGTGTGATAGCATCCCTCTCTCTTGGGAAGTCCGCAGCGGCCGGTCTGAAACGAACGCCTGTGCACTGCAGTTTATGGCCGAATTCGCCGGGCGCGAAGAAGAGGCAGGTAGACCCGAGCGGCTGAAGACCAATTCTCGAAAGAGGGACCGAGGAGCCTGAGCATGAAGATCTATCCCGGAAGTGAGATCCGCAACGTAGCTGTCGTCGGGCACTCGCACAGCGGCAAGACCAGCCTCATCGCTGCGCTGTTGCACGCTGCGAAGATGACGTCGTCCCTCGGCCGCATCGAAGATGGCTCCGCTGTCACCGCCTACGACGAAGAAGAGGTCGCACGCAGGACAACGATGTCCAACGCCGCGGCCTTCGCCGAGTGGAACGGCGTGAAGGTCAATCTGCTCGACACCCCCGGCTTTCACATGTTTGTCCACGATGCCCGCGCCGCCATGTTGCCCGTCGAATCGGCCCTGATTGTCGTCAACGCGCGCTCTGGCGTTGAGACCGTCACCGACCGCGTCTGGAAGTACGCCGCCGAGGTCAATCTGCCCCGCGTAATCGTCATCAACCAGGTCGACCATCCCAAGGCCGACAGCCGCAGCGGCCGCCACGAGATGATCGAGGCCATGCAGGCCAAATGGGGCCGCCCGGTTATCCCCGTGCAGTTGCCCATCGTCGATCAGGATGGCTTCCACGGCATCGTCGATCTCGTCACCATGAACGCCTTCCTCTACAAGCCCGACGGCGACGGCCGCGGCGAGATCGGCAAGATCCCCGACTCTGTTGCCGCCGACGCCAAGGCCGCGCACGAGGTCCTCGTCGAGCTCGTAGCCGAGGGCAAAGACGAGCTCATGGAGGAGTTCTTCGCTCAGGGCACCATCCCCGAGCAGCACCTCATCACCGCCCTCCACGAGGCCATCCGCGAGGACCGCATCTTCCCTGTCCTCTACGCCAGCGGCCTGCGCAACGTAGGCACCGACCACCTCCTCGACTTCCTCAAGGTCTATGCGCCAGCTCCCACCGAACGCGAGCCCATGGCCGCCCGAGCCATGCGCCGCCCCACGTCCGCCAACGGCCACGCCGACAACATGGAGCCGATGGAAGAGACCGTCATGCGCCGCATCGAAGACAAGGAACCGCTCGCCCTCTACGTCTACAAGACCATGTGCGATCCCTTCGCCGGCCGTATCTCCTTCTTCAAGGTCATCAGCGGCGTCCTTCGAAACGACTCGACCGTACAAAACTTCACCCGGCAGGAGTCGGAGCGTTTCGCCCATCTCTCCATCATGGAAGGTCGCAAAGCCGTCGAGGTTCCGGAGTTGCACGCCGGCGATCTCGGAGCTATCCCCAAGCTGCGCACAACGTTGACCGGCGACACTCTCGGCGACAAGGCGCACGAAATCTTCCTCGAGCCCGTGCCCGTTCCCGAACCTGCCATGACCTACGCAATCGAGCCCAAATCCCGCGCCGATGAGGACAAGCTCGCGCCTGCCCTGCACCGCATCATGGAGGAAGACCTCATGGTGCGCTTCTTCCGCGACCCCCAGACCAGCGAGTTCCTCGTCGCCGGAGCGGGTCAGCAGCACATCGAGGTCGTCGTCTCCCGGCTCAAGCGCCGCTACCACACCGAGGTCACTCTCAAGGCTCCCAAAGTACCCTACCGCGAGACCATCCGCGGCCGCGCCGAAGCCCAGGGCCGCCACAAAAAACAGACCGGCGGTCACGGCCAGTTCGGCGACTGCAAGCTCCGCATGGAACCGTTGCCGCGCGGCAGCGGCGTCGTCTTCGAGAACGACATCTTCGGTGGCGCCATCCCACGCCAGTTCGTCCCCGCCGTCGAAAAAGGAATTCAGGAGTCGGCCGCTCGTGGTTTCCTCGCCGGCTATCCGGTCGTTGACATCAAAGTCACGGTCTTCGACGGCAGCTACCACGACGTCGACTCGAGCGAGATGTCTTTCAAACTCGCCGCTCACCTCGCCTTCCGCAAGTGCATGGAGCAGGCCAAACCCGCGCTCCTCGAGCCCGTCATGCGCGTTGAAATCGAGGTGCCCGACGAATTCGCCGGAGCTCTCATGGCCGATCTCAACGGCCGCCGCGGTCGCGTGCAGGGCATGGAGAGCGCCGGTGCCGGAACCATCGTCCGAGCCGAGGTTCCCATGGCCGAGATGCTCAACTACGGAACCACCCTCACCTCAATCACCCAGGGCCGAGGCAGCTTCCGCATGGAGATGGACCACTACGACGTCGTCCCACAACTCCTCTCCGAAAAGATACTCGCCACAGCCAAGCGTCCCGTCAACGTCGACGCCGAAGACTGAAGTCTCATCAAATAGATACTTGATGTTGCGATTGCCTTTCTTGCTTGTCCTCTCCGAAGGACTCGCATCTTGTCTTTGCCATTGCTTTTCTTGCTTGTCATCCCCGAAGGGGACCTGCTTCTGCCGTTGTCTTTCGTTCCCGTAAAACCCACCCACGCATTTCACCCTAGCGTCGACGAGATGAAAACGACGGATAACCAGAAGCAAACAAGCAACTTACAATTTAACACACCAAAAACTCCAGCAAAAACACTCTGTCAAGCCCCAAAACCGCGAATCCCCTTACCAATCAAGGAGATTCGCGGTGCCGAGTAATTACATCCAATCCGCTAAACTAGATATAGAAGCTAAAGGAAAGCCTCGGCATACCACCGAGGCTTTCCTGTTTTATCCCTCCAAATCGGTGGGACCGGTGAAAATCGGCGTCAAGTCTTTTAGAATGACTATTTTGCCCGTAACCCTTTTATTTGGACGATTTTAGCGATACAGCATTTTATAAATGCTTGCAAACAATAGACTTATAAATCGATCCCCCGGGGGGGAGGGGTACAGAGTGAGAAATCATAGTCATTAGATCCGCATTCATACGCGTTGAGAGGACGAAGGGCTGAATTGCAACCGAATAAACCGTAGGTCTATAGTCATCTGTCGCCGGAGTTGGCGCGTGTGTCGCGTCGTGACGTGGCCCGCCAATCGGAGCGATCCATCCGGCCGAACCAGGAGAGCCAAACAAATGTAAAACCCGCCTCTTAAGGAGAAATTTATGGCAGCGTCCATCGTCGAAAGCGTAATGAGCTTTTTGGGTCCCCAGGTTGCCGGCCCACTGGCCTCGCGACTGGGCGAATCTACCGATACTGTTCAACGCGGTCTTCAAAGCAGTTCCGCCGCCATGCTATCCGGCCTTGCCGCCAAAGTCGATGAGCCCGGCTTCCTCAGCCAGATCTTCGGCCTCATCACCAATCCCGCCAACAGCGCGGGCGCTCTCTCCAGCTTTACCTCCAATCTTGGCTCTGCCGCCACCGGCACCGCCTCCTCCCTCACCGACCTCGGCAGTCGTTTTCTCTCCAGCATCTTTGGGTCTCGCGAGTCGGCCGTGGCGGACGCTATCGGCCAGACCTCCGGCCTCCCCAGCAGCAAGGCGATGAGTCTCCTCACCATGGCCGCCCCGCTCGTCCTCGGCGCTCTCGGCAACCACGTCCGCGAAAACGGCCTAAGCGCCAGCGGTCTGGCAAACTCGCTCAAAACCGAGGCCTCAGGTCTGCAGCGCTTCCTGCCCGCTGGCCTGCTCTCCTCGCTCACAGCAGCGCCAGCATACGTGGCGAACCAGACCGCGAAGGCCGCAGGAGCCGCAAATCGCTGGCTCTGGCCCGTTATCCTGCTTGCCATACTTCTTCTCGGCGTCCTGTGGTTCTTCAACCGCGCCAAAGCTCCCGTCACCGAAACCGTGCAAAACGCCGCCAACACTGCCGGCTCGGCTATGTCCGCGCTCGGCGACTTTTTCAAGACCAAGCTACCCAACGGCGTCGAACTCAACATTCCTCAGTTCGGCATCGAGAACAAGCTCCTCACCTTCATTCAGGACACCTCCAAGCCGGTTGACGACAACACTTGGTTCAACTTTGACCGTCTCCTTTTTGACACCGGCAAAGCGACTCTCCAGCCCTCATCACAGGAGCAGCTGGATAACATTGCCAACATCCTCAAGGCCTACCCCAATGTCCACGTCAAGATTGGCGGCTACACCGACAACACCGGCGATCCGTCGGCGAACATGACTCTTTCCGCAGAACGCGCCAAGAACGTTATGGACGCGCTTGTCTCCGCCGGTATTGACCCCTCTCGGCTCACCTCCGAAGGCTACGGCGACCAGTTCCCCGTAGGCGACAACTCGACCGAAGAAGGTCGCGCCAAAAATCGCCGCATTGCACTCCGCGTTACGGAGAAATAGCCAGTCTGCTACGAATATTCCAGGCCGGTGCGAGAAAGAGGCTGCACCGGCCACGTTCGTGTGAAGTACCGAAACTCGCGAAGAATTTACTGTACACGCGCGCCAATCCCGATATCCTTGGCGTTGCATGACTGCATATGTTCTTGCCTGCCTGAAAGAAGGGGCAAATTCCATCCTGGGCTCTCCTGCTCGCATCGTCGAGACGAGGTAGCTGATGGTGGAATCGAACGCGCTTTCGGCCCTGCTTGCGCTCCTTCACTCCGACCCTGTGGAGGCCGCAGAAGCCTACCGTCGTCTAGAGCAGCGACTAGTCCGTTTCTTCAGCCTCACCGCCGCCTCCGCCCCTCAGGAACTCGCAGAAGAGACGATCAAACGCCTCGCACAGCGTGCCACCGAAGACGCAGCTGTAGTCCCGGCTGACAACGCAAACGATCCCGCTATCGCTGAAGGACAGTCGCCAATAATCCACTCTAAGGCAACCCTCGCGTTCGGTGTCGCCCGAGAGGTTTTGCAGGAGGACCTGGGTCGAAGCCAGCCCAACGATCATGCAGTACGCGAGTGGCTCGCTCATTCAACGAATGCTCCCGACCCCAACCGCGAGCGGCGACAGGCAATCCTCCGATCCTGCCTCTCTCATCTTTCTCCCGAACGGCGTCATCTGCTCGAGACCTACTATGGCTGGAGTGGAAGTAACAAAGCTGAGCACCATCTACAGCTTGCGCGATCGCTTGGCCTCAACCTCGACGCCTTGCGTAACAGGGTTATTCGTTCGCGCGCTCAGATTGAGTCCTGCGTGCGGCGGAAGCAGGAGAACACCTCACGGCGTTCGAAGACCAGGAGAAGAAAGCCGTGACGAAACCGCTCAGCGATCGAAAGCGCAGTGCTCTTCGCGGCCAATTGATTGCGTACCTCGCAGAAACTATGCCTGAGGCGCAGCGCGAAGGTTTTGAGCATCGTTTGCTGGATGACGATGCCTTCTCCCAACACATACATCAAGCTCAGCAGGAACTCCTCGAGGACTATGCCGCTGGCACCCTCTCGTCTGTACATCATAAGCAGCTTAGGCCTTGGGTCTTCAGTTCCTCTGGACGCCGCCAGCACGTTCAGCTCACGGCCGATCTGCTCTACAGGGCCCGTCGTTCGAGGGTGATTGTCGTACGACTGTGTGTGGGGATCGCTGCTGCCTGCGTGCTTTTGCTGGTGGGGCTTCGTTTGCTGCATCCTCTTCAATACTTCCAAAGCACATCGGCATCTTCAACGGCGCACGTCAACCAACCGCCTCCGCCCACGTTTACTGCGCCCAGCGAGCCTTTATCCTTAGATGATCCCGCTGCGATCGCTAGTCCAGATGCTCCCGGTGGTGTTCCGTCGATGATTATGCGGCTCGTTCCTGCGCGTGTGCATAGTGAATCGGAGCCTGCCATTATTCCTTCTGTCTATGCGATTCGGGCTGATTTGCCTATTATTTTGCAGATACCTGTGTCCTCTGGGAGCGGCTGCGACTACAGCGTCACTATTCACTCGGAGACGGCTCTGATTCCGGACCGTCACTTTGATCACCTTGCCTGCGTGACCGATCATGATAGCCAGTATGTCGAGATGAACCTGATGCCAGGTTCGCTTTCTCCGGGGCAGTACACGGTCCGGATTTTGGGGTCGGAGGGCTCTCTGGTGACTCGGTTTATTGTTCACTTTTGATGTATTTTTTTGCGATTTTCTGGTGTGGTGGAGTGGGATTTTTGCTGGGGTTTTTGCGAAAAAGAGGTGCAGCTTGTGGTGGTTTTGTGGTCAGCTTGTGGAGAAAAGTGTGGCAAACGTGGTTAGCGGATGTACAACTTCCGGGGAGTAGAAAATCGGCACTTCAGGCAACTTTATTTATCCACAGATTTTAGAGCGAAGGAGTGGTCTGTTTGCGAACAGCCGCTTGCTGTGGAGAGGCATCTGAGTCAAAAGGCAGTATGAAAAATGGAGACTAACACTATGAAAGCAAAATGGTTCTATGGCGGTATCCTGGCTGCAGCTATTGCGATCCCAGCGTTTGGGCAGATCTCAGTCACCATTGGCACTCCTCCTCCACCGATCCGGTATGAGGTGCGTCCTGCTATCCCCGCTCCAGGCTATGTGTGGGTTGACGGCTATTGGGGAGTTCGGGGCGGACGGTATGTTTGGTTTCCTGGCGTGTGGCAGCGGCCTCCGTATGCAGGAGCTTATTGGAGCCATCCGCACTACGACCACTACAACGACGGCTGGCACATGCATGAGGGCCATTGGGATCATGAGGACCATGGCGATCACTATGATGAGCACCACGGCCACTAGACAAATGTTTTGCAAAGAAAAAGACCCGGCGAAAGCCGGGTCTTTCTTTGTCATATGGAGGATGCTCGCCGAGGTGGCCGATGGTCCCAGTGGCACGGTTGTCTTGTTTATGTCGTGATGGGTTGAGTTAGATAGCGACGGCCAGCGATCGCCATTGCGATTGCGCCGAGGCCGGTTACGAGCATGATCCAGGTGCCGGGTTCGGGGACAGTGTTGATCTGGAAGTCGACCGTTGCGAGATTGTTGAGGTCGGTTGGGCCGCCTCCGATGATGGTGAAGTCTCCGGTGTAGTTGACGATTGCCAGGTCTGGAGGCAGGGTGACGGAAAACAGCGTTCCGGTGAAGGTGTCGCCGGGATCAAGGAACAACGGGAAGGTAGATATGAAGCCGGAATCGTCGATTGGGTTGGAGCCGGGAATCGTGATGTCAAAGGCGTCGGCGTTAAGGTAGATCGTCGATACGTTGTCGAGTGGAGCTGAGACAGTGGCGTCGAACGTGAGGGTGGAACCCGGTACAGCGGACTGCACCGGGTTGCTGAGGACGAGGCTGATCGTGTCCGCGGAGGCTGGCATGACCAGCAGAAGCACTGCGAGCACGAACATTGAGAGGGTAAGGGCCGTTTTCTTCATCGTTTATTCCTTTGGTCTAAAGTTGTTCGCTGGTTGTAGACGTACTGGTTTATTTGCCGCCGGGAAGGGTTGCACGGATGCTTCCGCCGAAGCTTCCTCCGGTGTAGGTTCCTGTGTAACGCTCCGCTGCTGCCGTTCCCGGTGCACCTGCCGAGGATGGGAAGACGACGGCTGTGATGGCAGAGGCTCCAGGCTGGATGTCGCCCAGCGCCACAGGCAGAGGCGAACCGGCTGCACTGCCCAGCGTCGCTCCTGTGAGTTGCACAGCAGGCGCTGTGCCTGTGCCGTTGTTCTTCACGGTGACCGTTGCTTCGTACGTGCCGTCTCCCAACTGGTTCAGCACAGCAGTCGTTACCAACTGGACGGTGCCCTGCGTGGGAGGCGTGTCGATTACGAGGTTGCAGAGAGCGACGGTTCCGACCTGAGAGATGGCATCCCAGTAATTGAGGCTGGTGATGCCTTGCTGTTCGGTGCGGAAGGCGTAGTTGGTGCCGACGGTGAGCTCGCTCTGTCCGAATGGCGTGACGTAGATCGAGTAGGTATTTGCCGGGACGTTGACGACAGCGCGGAAGTGATACTTCACGCCGGCGGCGTAGTTGATGGTGCTGGATGCTACGAAGGCTCCGGCGTTGCGCGCGTCGATCTGGCCGGTTGGGTTGAAGCGGCCAGCGATGGCAAGACCGGTGAAGGCAGCCTGCGGTCCGAGCGAGAGGCCAACGTTGGAGTTGTTGAGCGCTGTGGAGGGGGTTGCGTCCCATTCAGCAGTGAAGGTTCCGGTCTGGGTGGGGATGGTGCCGTTGATCCAGTTGTTGCCGAGCTGCTGGATGCAGGCGTTGCTCAGCGAGTTGATGATGAGCAGCGCAGTCGTAGAGTGGGTTGTGGAGCCGTCGGTTGCCGAGATGGTGATTGGGTATGCTCCGGGCGTGGTGGTGCCTAGAGTGGAGACGGACAGCGTTGAGACAGGTAGTGCGCGCTGCTAACGGTGGCCGAGGAGAAGGTTGCGTTTGCTCCGGCAGGGAGGCCTCCGGTGATGCTGAGCGCGACGCTGCCCAGGTAGTTGGTGGAGGTTGCGAAGGTCATGTTGAAGTTAGCGACGTCTCCAGCGACTGCCGTGATGATTGACGGCGAGGCTGCGATGGTGAAGTCAGACGAGGCCGCGTTGACCGTGAGGGTGAGGGGAAGGTTGAAGGTCTCAAGGGCGGTGGCTCCTACGCCGGTGACGGTGAGGGGATATACGCCGGAGGCGGTTGTGGAGTCGGTGGTGATGGTGAGGGTGGAAGAGGCGGCGCCGGTTACCGTTGAGGGGCTGAAGCTGTAGGATGCGCCTGCTGGGAGTCCGCTTACATTGAATGCGACGGTTGGGTTGGGGTCGCTGCCGGGAACGACGTTGATCGTGAAGTTGGTGCTGGATCCGCCGCGAACCGATGCAGCGCTGGATGGGGTCCGCATCAGGAAGGGCTGCAGCATGGACGCGTCGCCGCCGTGGCTGAGGGTTTCATAGACCATGATGTGATACTCGGTCGGGTTGGCGAGCTGACGGATAACGGTCTGGAGATACTGCAGGGTTAGCGGGAGATCGAGGCCGATGCGATTGTGGTACTCGTTATAGCCGATCTCGTCGGTGGGGTAGACCTGCAGGGTGACGGTGCCGCCGCAGACGTAGGAAGGCACGGGGTTGCCCATGAGGTAGTAGGCGTTGAACTCAAGCGCGGAGGTTAGACGGTTACGGGCGTTGCTGGGGCCGTCGTTGTAGAGATCGATGCCCTGGATGTATGCGGTCTCGGCGGCGTCGAGCGCACCGGAGATGCCGTACTGGGCGTGGCCGAAGTCGCGGCAGGTCTCCTGAGAGATGCCGTCGACGGAGGCGTCGTAGACGGTCTGCCCGTACCAGCTTGCGGTGCCGCGAGGAGCAGGAACTGGTGCCGCGCCGTCGGTGTGGTAGTAGAAGTAGGCCGGGATGCGCTGCTTCCAGTAGGTGATGCCGGTGTTGAAGGTGGCCTGGTCGTCGTTGAAGACGCCGATGCCGATGAGCGCTTCGATCATGCTGATCTCCCAGTTGCCGTTGGAGGTCGAGCCGTTGATGATTTGCGGGAGGATGGCTGTGTTCAGCATGCTTTTGAAAGCGGTGATGTCGGCGTCTGCCCAGCCTGCGTTGCTGTAACGGATGATTTCGGCTGCGCGGGGCCATTTTTGGCCATCCCATGCTGCCTGAAGGGGAGCGTTGGAGTAGGTCGAGCCGGTGGAGTAGCCCTTCAGGTTGTAGCCGTAGAGATTGAGAAGCGTGATGGCGTTCGTCGCATACTGCTGGTTGCCGGTGATGTACCAGAGGAGAGCCTGGAGGTAGGCGGCGCTGGAATCATTGTCGGAGTTGGAGCAGCCGATGTTGGGATTCGAGGTGGGACCGCACTTGATGAAGCCGTCCGATGGCGGGCCGTAGGGTTGATAGGTGAGAGAACCGATGTTGCTGTTTTGTGCTTTGAGGAATGCGGAGTAGAAGGGCTCGGTGTGCGCCGCGACCATGGTCTTGATGTAGTCCAGTTGGGCTTTGCTGACGAGGACGCCAGGATGCTGGAAGGGAGTGGTCTGGGCCTCGGATATGTGGCAGGCCCCAAAGACGATTGCGACGATTGCGAGGAATGCAGCAACGACTCTGCGTGAAGCTCTCATTGGGATCATTACTCCTGATTGGACTTTTATTTTGTGCGTGCGGGGAGACGTCCGGGCGCGGTTCTGCGATGTCGCAGCCGAGGCGGAGCATGAGAAGAGATTCGTTAGACAAACGGATGTCTTCGGGTTTTTAGATTATGTTCGTAGAGCGGACTAAATAACGAACAACATTTAGCCTGATACGGAGAGCGACTGTCAAATACAAAAGTAGAAGTGCACGAGATTTTCATGCGTAGAGTGTTGCAGTCGTGGGTTCGTCGACGGAGGCCGTGTCGTTCTGATCTTCAATCCGTGCGCGTACGGTTAGTTTCCTGCGCGATGGTATAGTTCTTAAAACTTTCATCGGCTCGTCAGCAGGCGGGCTCCAAGGAAAATTTCCATGAAATTGTTCTGCCATGTTGCAGTTGCAGGGCTAGCTATTGCCTTGTGCACCCTTCCATCCATCGCCCAGGAGAAGCCGGTCCTAAACGATATTCCGGCGAGCTTTACGCCGCCTGAGCGGACGCCTTACAAGACGTCAAAGGTGGAGTTCGACTACGAAAAGCGCGTGGTGATGATTCCGATGCGCGACGGTGTGAAGCTGTATACCGTGATCGTGATTCCGAAGGGTGCGAAGAATGCGCCGATCGTGATGACGCGGACGTGCTACAACGCTGCGGCTCGCGCTTCGGCTGCGCGTACGACTGCGGGGAATGCGCTGGTTCCTGCTGGACCACCGGCTGCTGCGGCAGGACGCGGAGGGCGAGGGGCTGCGGCAAAGGCGGAGTCGCCTCATATGATCGATGAGCTGGGGCTGCCCGATGAGATTTTCGTGAAGGCTGGGTATATCCGCATCTATCAGGACGTTCGCGGCAAGTATGGATCGGAGGGCGTGTACCTGATGACGCCTCCGCCGGTTGGACCGTACAACCCGACGGGCGCGGACGACACGACGGACGCTTACGACACGATCGAGTGGTTGACGAAGAATTTGCCGGAGAGCAATGGCCGGGTGGGCATGATCGGCTCGTCGTACGAGGGCTACACGGTGGTGATGGCGTTGCTGCATCCGCATCCGGCGTTGAAGGTTGCCGTTCCCGAGAGTCCGATGGTCGATGGCTGGATGGGCGACGACTGGTTCCACTATGGCGCGTTCCGGCAGCGCATGCTGGACTATTTCGTCTCGCAGACGGCTGCGCGCGGCGCGGGTCCGAGGGTTCTGCATGAGCACCATGACGACTATGCGAACTTCCTGGAAGCGGGCTCGGCGGGCAACTTCGCGCGCTCGCAGGGTCAGGATCAGCTGCCGTATTGGAAGACGGTAGAGGCGCATCCTGCGTACGACGGCTTCTGGCAGAGCCAAGGTCTGGACAGGCTGATCGGAAAGACGCAATTGACGGTCCCGACGATGTGGCTGCAGGGCCTGTGGGATCAGGAGGACATGTATGGCGCGAACCATGCCTACAAGCAGTGGGAGTCACAGGATAAGAACAACGATAAGAACTTCCTGGTGATTGGGCCGTGGTTCCACAGCCAGATCAACCGTGAAGGGCACGTGATGGGGCCGTTCACGTGGGACGGCGACACGACGGCGGACGTTCGCAACTCAGTCATGTTCCCGTTTATGGACCAGTATCTGAGGGAGGGCGCACCGAAGGCGAACACTCCGCCGGTGCTGATCTACAACTCAGGCGAGGATCACTGGGACCGCTTGCAGAAGTGGCCTCTGAGCTGTGACGCGGGCTGCACGAGCAAGTCGAAGCCGCTGTATCTTCAGGCCAATGGGAAATTGTCGTTCGACGCGCCTGCTGCCGGCGGGAACAAGTTCGCGGAATATGTTTCCGATCCCGCGAAGCCGGTGCCGTTTTTGCCGCGCACGGGAGACGTCGGCACCTGGCAGACATGGCTGGTGCAGGATCAGCGCTTTGTTGATAACCGGCCCGACGTGCTGACCTACGTGTCCGATCCACTGACCGCGCCGACGCGAGTGAGTGGCGTGCCGGAGGTGAACCTTTATGCGTCGACCAGCGGTACTGACAGCGATTGGGTCGTGAAGGTGATCGACGTGTACCCGGACGATGCGACAGCGACGACACCGATGAGCGGCTATGAGCTGCCGATATCGCTGGATATCTTCCGTGGACGGTATCGCAAGAGCTTCGAACATCCGGAGGCGTTCAAACCGAATGAGCCGGAGCTGGTGAAGTTCGATCTGCCGAATGTGAACCACGTCTTCCAGCCGGGGCACCGGATTATGGTGCAGGTGCAGTCGACGCTGTTTCCGCTGTACGACCGGAATCCGCAGACTTTTGTGTCGAATATCTTCGATGCGAAGCCGACGGATTACCAGAAGGCTACGCAGCGTGTCTGGGGTGCTCCAGGTACGGCGAGCTTTATCAGCCTGCCGGTTGTCGAGTAGCTGTTTTACAGCAGTGGTTTTGAAGGGACGCCCCCGATCAGTGGGGGCGTCCCTTTTTATATGCGACGCTCCTGTCGTTTTGTTTGAGCAAAGCAGAGCGGTCAGTAGTGGAAGCGGTAGCGGACCTCGGCGTAGATCTGGCGCGGGTCGTTGTAGTGGAAGCCGCCGAAGGTGACGCTGTTGTCGAGCAGCACTCTGCGGTTGGCGACGTTGAGCGCGTTGACAGAGACCGTTGTGTTCTCTCCGAACGGCCGGCTCACCGCGAGGTCGAAGGTGGTGTGCTGGGGAAGATAGTCTCCGGGGTATTGCTGGTTGGGGGAGCCGTTGGTGAAGCCGGAGCCGTAGTTGACGTTGGTTGAGGCGCGGATGTGTGCGGGCAGCGAGGCGTCGAAGCCTACATTGAGGGTGTTGCGCTGGTCGTGATCGACCGGAGTGTACGTGAAATCGGCTACGCAGTCTGGTGAGGTGATCGGATAGCAGACGAGGCCGCCCGTGATGGGTCCGCGCTGCTCAGCTATCTGATTGGAATAGGCAAGGTGGGCCTGGCCGAAATGGGCGATACGGGGAGAACGAAGTGTGAGTTCCCATGCCCGAATAAGCGCACCATCGATAGTGACCGGATAGTAGAGACTGGATTCGCCGATGTTGGAGTGATCCAGGAAATTGTTGGCGCGGGTCCGGAAGGTACCGGCATCAAGGAGCCAGCCACGGAAGGGGATCTGCACTCCGAACTGATGTTCTTCGTCGCGTTCGCCGTGCAAGGGCAGAAAGGTAGTGTTGTTTTCCTGAGCGAATTGAATGACCGGGCCGCTTGCCGTTAGCAGCGGCGGAGGTTGATAGAAGCGTCCGTAGAAGCCGCGGAAGACCCAGTTGAGCTTTGGAATCTGAACCGCCATCCCGACTCTGGGGTAGACGTAGGTCTCGGTGAAGGCGCCCGTAAAGTGCGAGACTCGCAGGCCACTGATGAGGGTCAGCCAGGGTTGGACTTTGTAGTTGTCGGAGAGGAAGCCTTCGACGACTCCACCGCTGGCGTTGTCCCTGGTACTGAAGTTATCGGAGCTGCCATCGTTGAAGACAGAGCCGAAGAGATAGCTGTCGTGCTGGCCGAAAGAGTAGAGGCCTGCCTGTACTGTGTTGTGTGCGACCTGGCCCGTGATGGATGCCTGCATGCCACCGTAATTCGACGTGCGATCGGACGTAGTGGCTACCGGTTGATCGGCGACGTTGGGTTGATAGTCCGCGCGGTTGTAGTGGTAGAAGGGAGAGACCTGGAGGACGGTTGAGGCGCTGAAGGTGTGAATCCATGAGAAGGCTGCGAGGCCGTCCACTTCGCGCTGTGTGTCGCGGAGTCCACTGGAGTCGTACTGTTGATTTCCGGCGCTGTTGGGGTCGGGGTCGTAGGGGATCTGGTAGAAGTCGGTTCGCAGCTGCGTCACCAGACGGAACTGGTCCTGCGGGGTGCGGTTATAGAGGAAGGAGCCGAAGCCGCCGAATCCATTTGCTGCGTCATGGAGATTCTGTGCGATGGGGGGAGAAAGGCCATAGTCGCTCCGGTTGCCGTTGAGGCTGGTGTAGTAGGCGAATTTCTCGGTATGGCTGCCGAAGTTGATCTGGTTGTTGGTCTGGAAGAAGCTGCCGAGGCTGAGTACAAGCTCGGCCTGGTTGTCGCGCTCGAAGCCGGTGCGCGGTACGACGTTGAAGACGCCATAGGTGCGATCGCCGATGTCGGCGGTATAGCTGCCTCGTTCGACCTCAAGATAATCGATGTCCTTGGGGTCGATCTGCGCGCCGAGGTTACTGCCGATGTTGGTGTTTGGGATTTGCACGCCGTCAATCTGCCAGCTCACCTGATGGCCTCCGCGCATATGGAGCATGTCGTGAGTGACATAGGCTCCGGGGACGTAGTTGGTGATCATCTGCATTGCGTTGGTGCGGTCGGCGCCGGGCGTATTCGCTATGTCGAGACGGCTGATGAGAGTGGTCGGAGTGACAGAGTTGACGTTTGCGGCGTCGGCTTGGGCATTGACCGTGATCGACTGATGCACGTTGCTGATCTGGAGTTCAAAGTGAAGCTCCGGCGAGGTATTGGAGGCAAGGGTGAGGCTCTGATGGCTCTCTGAGAAACCAGCATTGCCGACTGTCAGGGTGTAGTCCCCAAGCGGAACTGCGGGTATGGTGAAAGCTCCCGACTCATTCGTAATCGCGCTAAAGACCAATGCGGAATTTGCAGCACGGAGAGTCACCTGAGCTCCGCGGATTGGGCGATGCTGAGGGTCATGGACAATGCCCTTCACCTGTCCAAAGACGGAGGCATGGGCGAGAGAGCTTTGGAGCAGCAAGAGAAACAAGCAAAACGATGCGAACTTGCGCATAAGACACATCCTGGTCCCGGATCGAGATAATGAAAGGAAATGGGGGACAGCTACGCCCGGCTAACGCTAAAACGACGCTGTGACTCGGGTCGAAGCAGAGGGAAGGATGTTCTAAACGGTGGGAGGGCCGCGCTTTTGGCGGGATCGGTCGCGCGCGATGCGCCACTTCGACTCGGTCTGCGCTATGCCGGCGGGATGACTCGCAAGTGAAGCGATGACCTCATCGGCGCGGGGAGCCGTATAGAGGTTGGGATGCGCGGCGGCTAAAGCTTGCGGATAATATGGGCACTTCTCAGCGGGGGCACGAAACTGAGGATCGAGGCTGGCAAGGGTGCTGCGCTCGCCTGTGCTTGCTGTACAGTGATGTTTTCCATTCCGGCGGCAGCACGCGGGCAGACTCGTGTCTCCGTTCGCTCCGAGCGCAAAGAGCGGCGAGACGAAGGGGAGACCGAACGCGGCCAGCAGCAGAATGGAGAGAAGTTTCCGCACTGGCTTGATTGAAGCGCATCGCACGACTCTTGGCAAGCGCTGTTCGACTATCGCGCTCTCAAAATTTGGTGGGTTACTGGGCTTCGGGTGGGATGGTGTCGAGGGTGCCGCTGAAGTAGCTTTCGCGGAAGCGGATGCGGGCGTCGGGGTAGTCGGGGATTTTGACGCGGATGGAGTGCATGCCGGGGGCGGGGGCGCCGTTGGCTTCGGCATGGGGCTGGAAGCTGATCAGGTAATAATTGTGGATGTGGTTGGAGAGCTGGTGGAGGCCGTTGTCGAAGCCCTTTTGGGTGGTGAAGTTGATGTACTCGCCGCCGGAGAGGGAGGCCAGTTCGTGGGCGGCGTTCTTCTTGAGGGCGTTGACGGCCATGATGAGGAGGCCGAAGGGGCCGCTGCCTCCGCCGTAGTGGAGGTCGTTGAGGATCTCGGTTTTGGCGGGGCCGAAGGCTACGGAGTCGACGACGGTGTTGGTGCGGCCGAGGGCGGCGATGACTTTGGCGGGCTTGATCTCGCTGCCGTGGTCGCGCGTTTCGCTGATGAGAAGGATGGCGTGGCGGTAGTGGTTCTGGCGGGCTTCGAGGAGGCCGGTGGCGTAGGCTACGGCGTCGAGGGTGGCGGCGTTGGGGTCGTCGTCGCAGGGCTCGAGCTGGGAGAGAGCGTGGGCTGCGGCGTCGGGGTCGGCGGAGAAGCCACCGAGGAGTTCGGGGGTGGAGCCGTAGGTGACGACGGCTACTTCGCGAGGGGCGTCTCCGGCGACGGCGTCGATCATGGTGAGAAGGCCGCGGAGCTTGGCGAACTCCATGATGGCGGAGCGGCTGCACTGGATGACGACGACGAGGGAGAGGCCGAGGGCGTCGGTGTCCTGGTCGAGGTGGATGGTCTGGGGGACGCCGTTGTCTTCGACGACGAACTGCTCGGGCTTGAGGGTGTAGAGGATGTCGCCGTGTTTGGTCTCGACGGTGGTGGGGACGAGGACTACGTTGGATTGGGTTTTGAGGGTGTAGGGCTGGTTGTCCTGTGCGTGGCCGTATTGCGGCAGAAGGGAGAGGGTCAGAGCGAGAAGGGTGAGGGTGATCCGGTTGAACTTGCCTGCGGGCATGGAGTTTAGGCTAACAGAGCGGTGTGGCTCGTTTCGTTAGGGTTGTCCCGGTCAATTTGTGGTAACGGCGTAGAGGAGGAGTTCGCTGGCGATTTTGTTGACGAAGTCGAATCGGGAGCAGGCACCATGGGTTCCAAGAGTTAGCTCAGTCTGATGTGACCGCAGAAGGCTCTCCATTATCACTCAAAATCTTTTCACCTTTCGTGAGCCAGGCGATGCCGAAGGCGACGATAGCGATGGACTCGAACCAAAAGAGCCTGTTCTCCCATCCAAGAAAGTCTTTGATTCGGGATATTCCAGTGACGAGAGCGAGAACGATACAGGCAACCATCGTGTACCCGCAGATGGTATAGACCTTATTTCTTTTGAGCTTTCGATGAGTGGGAGTATTGCCCGGGGCAGTCTTTCTAAAGAGGACGAGGCAGAAGAAAGCCAGCGTCAGAAAGAGCAGGGAAGCGAAGATGCCGTGCAATGTGCCGATCAATGTTTTATCGGCACCAGGATTTGTCGGAAAGAACGCTACTCCAACAGCGAAAAGGCCAGACAGATCTCCGGCGATTGCGTCAGGCCGACTATAGCCTTTACAGGAGACGAGAAAGACTGCAATTGCGCAGAGGTCTCCTACGAATATGTTCCTCATGTCCGTGTAGTAGTAAGCGCTGAGAGAGCGCTCTATCGTGACACTGTGCGAGAGAATCATCTGTCCGATAATGAGAACAAAGGGAAGAGCGATTCCGAGATATCCGCCGGCTCTACGAAGGCCGGGATAAGAAAGAACCTTAGGTTTTGCTGCTACTAACTGATCGATCATGATACATCTCCTATCATGCGCAGTCTTAGCCTGTTGCGAGGCTAAGCGAGTCTCCGTCTCGTCACGGAAAATGCAGTAAATACGGTAGGACTCGAACAATAGCACGGAATCCGCCGTCGTTTCGCAAAATGTACGAGCAGTTTGTGTCTGACGACCGGTCTGCTTCTGCGATATTCTCCGAGTGGCGGCATGATTGCCGTTGGAGTTCACCGAGAGATGCGATTGATGAAGCCGATACTTGCTGCTGCACTGCTTTCTACTGATTTGACGATGTCTCACGCTGCCGGGGCGGATAAGGCTGCTGGGCTGGTGTATCCCAAGGCCAAGACGGTGGAGCAGGTGGATGATTATTTTGGGACGAAGGTCAGCGATCCTTACCGGTGGATGGAGGATGTGGACTCGGCGGATGTGAAGCAGTGGGTGGATGCGGAGAATGTGCTGACGCAGGGGTATCTGGCTACGGTGCCGAGTCGCGAGAAGATGCACAGCCGGTTGATGGAGTTGACGAACTTTGAGCGGTATACGGCTCCGGCGCGGCGGGGGACGCGGTACTTCTACTCGCACAATGCGGGGTTGCAGAACCAGAACGTCATCTACTGGCAGGAAGGGCTGACGGGCGAGCCGAAGGTTCTGCTGGATCCGAATACGATGTCGGCCGATGGGACGGTGGCGATCAGTGGGTTGAGTATTACGGATGATGGGAAGCTGGCGGCTTACTCGATTGCCGATGCGGGAAGCGATTGGGTGAAGTGGTATGTGCGGGATGTTGCTACGGGTAAGGATCTGCCGGATCTGGTGGAGTGGTCAAAGTTCAGCGGGGCTGCGTGGCTGAAGGATGGGAGCGGGTTTTTCTATGAGGGGTATGACGCTCCTAAGGCGGATGCTCTGAAGGCGGCGAACTACTACCACAAGGTCTTCTTTCACAAGCTGGGGACGAAGCAGAGTGAGGACAAGCTGGTCTTCGATCGGCCGGACGACAAGGAGCTGAATGTCGGGGCTCAGGTGACGGATGATGGGCGTTATCTGCTGCTGTATATGACGAAGGGGACTAGTCCGAATAATGAGCTGTGGGTGAAGGATCTGGAGCATCCGGATGCGGCGGTGGTCAAGCTGGTGACGGTGGCGGATGCGGTGTATTCGCCGATCGATAACGACGGTACGTTGTTCTGGGTGCATACGACGCTGGATGCTCCGAATGGGAAGGTGATCGCGATTGATTTGAAGCATCCGGAGCGGGCGAGTTGGAAGACGGTGATTGCGGAGACGAAGAATAAGCTGGATGGCGTGTCGATGGTGCATGACACGCTGATTGCGAATTATCTGGCGGATGCGCAGAGCATGGTGGAGATGCATTCGCGTGATGGGAAGTTGATTGAACGGCTGGCGCTGCCGGCGATTGGGACTGCGGCTGGGTTCGGCGGCAAGCGGGAGGATGCGGAGACGTTCTTCCAGTTCACGAACTTTACGACTCCGGGGACGATCTATCGGTTGGATATGAAGACGGGGAAGAGTTCGCTGTATCGGCAGCCGAAGCTGAAGTTCGATCCTGCGCTGTATGAGACGAAGCAGGTGTTTTATACGAGCAAGGATGGGACGAAGGTGCCGATGTTTTTGAGCTACAAGAAGGGGCTGAAGCTGGATGGGGCGAATCCTACGCTGCTGTATGGGTATGGTGGGTTCAATATCTCGCTGCTGCCGGAATTTGCGGCTTCGCATGTGCTGTGGATGGAGATGGGCGGCGTGTATGCGCAGCCTAGTTTGCGCGGCGGAGGTGAGTATGGCGAAGACTGGCATCAGGCAGGCATGAAGCTGAAGAAGCAGAATGTGTTTGATGACTTTATTGGCGCTGCGGAGTGGCTGATTGCGAATAAGTACACGTCTACTCCCAAGCTGGCGATCTCGGGCGGAAGCAATGGCGGGCTGCTGGTGGGGGCTTGCGAGATTCAGCGGCCGGAGTTGTTTGGTGCTGTGCTGGCGGCTGTGGGTGTGATGGATATGCTGCGGTTCGACAAGTTCACGATTGGATGGGCGTGGAAGGCGGACTATGGCGCTCCGTCGGAGAATGCTGAGGAGTTTGCGGCGATTTATAAGTATTCGCCACTGCATAACGTGAAGGCTGGGGTAACGTATCCGCCTACGCTGATTACGACGGCGGACCATGATGACCGGGTGTTTCCGGCGCATAGCTTCAAGTTTGCGGCGGCTATGCAGGCGGATCAGGCGGGGAGCAATCCGGTGCTGATTCGGATTGAGACGCGAGCCGGGCATGGGGGCGGGATGCCGCTGAGCAAGCGTGTGGAGCTGGCTGTGGATCAGTATGCGTTTCTGGTGAAAGAGCTGGGCATGCGGGTGGAACAGCCGTGATTTGAGATTGTGGCCCGGGATGATGAGTGGGATCCCGGGCTACGTATTTTGTAGCAGGAAGAGGGTTTTGGGTTCATACTGCTGTGTATTCCCCGTTTTGGGGATGGATTTCGAGCTGCTTTTCAGGGTATAGGATTGCGGCGAAAATGAATCCGAGTGGCGGCTCTGCGCGTCCTATAGATGTAGCAGAAGGGGCCTTATGAGATTGAAAGCTTTGATCGCGTTATCGCTACTGCTCGCTCCGGCGTTGGCTTTTGCAAGGCCGAGCATGAGTGGGCCGCACATGCGACCGCAGGTGGTTCGCAATCGCGTCCCCAAGGCGCACGTGCATGAGGTTGGTCCGCACCACTAAGTTGTCAGGCTGGCTTGCCTGGCGTTTTTGATGAAGGCGGCGAGCTTTGCTGGATCTTTCTTCCTTGGTTCTCTCTCCACACCACTTGATACATCGATTCCCCAGGGCGTGAGGCCCTGGATGGCGTCGGCTACGTTGTCCGGGCGCAGGCCGCCGGCGACGATGATGCTGAGGCCGTCGGCGTTTTCGGCCAGAACGGCCTTGGCTGCGCTCCAGTCGTAGCTGATGCCGGTTCCGCCGCCTGCGTGGCCTACTTTGGAGTCGATGAGGACTCTTTGCACGATGGCTGCTTGGTTTATTTCCTTGAGCTGTGAGGCTACAGTTGCGGCGCTGTCGGTGGATTCAATTGTCCAGTGAATGGTCTGGATGAGTTTTACTTTATCTTCGAAGATTTCGTGCAGGCGATGGACCAGCGACTGATCGAGTCCACCGTGTAACTGGATGGCGGTGAGTCCGGCTTCGCGGGTGATGGTGGCAATTTCGTCGGGGTTGTGGGAGTCGAAGACGCCTACGCGCTCGACGTGTTGGGGCAGGTGCGGCGTGATGCGGGCGACCTCGGCGGCGGTGACCTGACGCTTGCTGGGAGCGAAGATGAAGCCTAGGGCGTCGGCGCCTAGTTCGGCGGCTAATTGGGCGTCATCGAGGTTGGTGTTGCCGCAGATTTTGATCCACATGGGAAAGATTCCCTCGGCGGCTGAAGCCGCATGAAATTGAGTTCTTACGGCGCGACTGAAGTCGCGCCCTTTCAAAGCAAAGACTTTCAGCCCCTTCCAAAGCAAAGACTTTCAGCCAGTCGATTCGTTGGTCCCTAGTGCTCTTTGGAGTACTCGCGGTCGAGGAGGAGAGCGAGGGCTGCGGCGGGGTCGGGCTGGCGCATGAGTGTTTCGCCGACGAGGAAGGCGTCGTAGCCTACGGCGCGGAGTTTGACGATCTCGTCTGCGGTGCGGAGGCCGCTTTCGGCGACCATGACGGTCTGGCGGGGCATCGAAGGGGCGAGTTCCAGAAAAACTTCGGGGCGTACGGTGAAGGTGCGGAGATCGCGACTGTTGACGCCGATGAGGTCGAAGCCGAGGTCGATGGCGCGCTGGAGCTCCTGACGATCGTGGGTCTCGCAGAGGACATCGAGGCCGATGCTGTGGGCTTCGTCGCGGAGGTCGCTGAGGGAGGCGTCGGTGTGGGCGGAGACGATGAGGAGGATGGCGTCGGCGTGGGCGGCCCGGGCTTCGAGGATCTGGAAGGGGTCGAGGATGAAGTCTTTGCGAAGGCAGGGTATGCGGACGTGGGTGGAGGCGACGGTGAGGTCGTTGAGGGAGCCCTGGAAGAACTCCTCGTTGGTGAGGACGGAGAGAGCGGCGGCACCCCAGGCTTCGAAGCCGCGAGCGAGGTCGGCGGGGTAGAAGTCTTTGCGGATGAGGCCTTTGGAGGGGGAAGCCTTCTTGATCTCGGCGATGATGGCCGGGCCCTTATCGGAGGCGGCGCGAAGGTCTGCGGTGAATCCGCGGGGGGTGTGGAGGGAGGCGCGGCGCTCCAGATCAGCATAGTCTGCGACTGCTTTGCGGGCGTTCACCTGCAGGAGGGTATGCGCGAGAATCTGGTCGAGCTGGGTCGGCATAAAGCCATTCTACGGCGAGCGAAAAAAAGGAGCACTCTTTAGGAGTGCTCCTTTTGAATTTTTGGTGCCGAAGGGGGGACTCGAACCCCCACACCCTTGCGAGTACATGGACCTGAACCATGCGCGTCTGCCAATTCCGCCACTACGGCACGGTGGTCGCGTTGGCCAGGGGCCTGAACACGCTAACCGCGAGTCTTTAGTGTTTCAAAGCTGGCGCGCGCTGTCAATTCTGGCGCGGTCTGAGTAGACTTATCTGCGTTCGGGCACGTCTACCTTCGAGATACACGAAACGACTCAATCATGACAGACCCTATGAACAAGGTTCAGGCATCGGCTGATGCCGAAACTATCCCCGAAGATGTTGCGGTTGAGATTCGCAAGCTGGCACATGAGCTGAGCAATGCGCTGGAGATCATTGTGCAGACCAGCTACCTGTTGAGCATGACGGAGCAGAAGGAGCCGGCGTCGGGCTGGTTGCGGATGATGGATAACGGAGTCCAGAAGGCTATGGACACCAATCTTGCGCTGAGGAACTACATCAAGGCGCATACGGCTGAGTGATGGAGTTTAGCCGAATTTCCCGAGGTGTCAGTCATGGGGAAGATGATGGGGATCGGGCTTTCAGCGGGTGGTGAAGAAGTCTGATCTTGCGGGAAAGATTCCCTCAGTGGCTAAAGCCACGTTGTGAAGAGGACACGTGCGGCGCGGCTGAAGCCGCGCCCTTTCAAAGCTAAGACTTTTCATTTCTTTCAAAGCCAAGACTTTTCAGCCCTTTCAAAGCAAAGATTTTTCAGCAGACGTGGGCGTGGGCCCGCAGACTGATGGCATGAGCCCGCAGGCTGATATAGAGGCGCGCTGTTGGCGCTCACGGCGAGAAATTTGCTCTACACCATCGCGGAATTTGTTTGCTCCGGACGAGGTAAGAGAGGCGCGATCAGTGGTGACTGGGGGCACTGGCGCCAGCGGGCGAGGCTCCGCTTGAGGGCGATGCGGAGGAAGGGGATGGTGAAGATGCGTGGGAGCCGCCTGACCAGCCGCCACCAGCGGATGACTGGTTCGGAGAAGAGGTGTGGGATGCGTTCGACCAAGATCCGGCCGATCGAGAGCCCTGATCGGCGTGTGACGATGCAGTGTTGGATCTGTTTTGAACTTCGCCATTGTGCGAGGCTGCCCATGAATTGTTTTCATGTGCGTTGGGCCCGCCGCCTGGATTAGATGCGAATGCGGGGGTCGATAAGGAACCGTGCTGGGCTACTCCCGCAGAGATCTTATCCAGCCTGCCGAAGGATTCGCGCGGCACGCCAAGGCCAGCGGAGTCTTTGTGGAAGACGAATGTGTCGGACTTGGAGAGCTGTGAGACGGCAAGGGGTTTGGAATTGACGACGACGAGCGTGGACTGGCCAGTGACCGGAGCGCGTGGAGGCCTCGGGCAGGTAGTGCACCTGGCGGGGTTGAGGGCGGTCTGGTAGTTGGCTATGCCGGTCCACTGGCCGCCTGGCTGCCATCCCCAGCCGCCGTTGGAGCAGTAGCTCCAGCTGCCGTAGTGGAAGGGGGTCCAGCCCCACGGGTAGGGGGAGACCCAGGAGTAGCCTGCTCCGGGGTACCAGGCCCAGACGCCGTTGGCGAAGGGGTCAAATGCTGCGCTGGCGAGGTAGGGTCTCCACATGGAGCCGCATCCCGTATCTGCAAAGCTGCCGTAGTAGTTCAGGTCGTTGATGCCGTAGAGGTAGGATGAGCTTCCGCTTCCGAAGGACGCAGGAACAGAACGGAGGTTGTGGTAGTCGGCCTCTTTCTTATCCCATGCGTCGAATGTGCCGGGCTCGTCGTTTTTTGCCACTGTGGCGGGAGTTTGTGCGGTGGCGTCAAAGGCGAGGGTTTTGTTTTTGGCGACCGTCGTCGTGCCTGAAGAGTTGGTGACCTGGACGGTGCCGTTGAAGACGGCGAGCTTCGATTTGGAAGCATCGGTGTCGATGCGAATGTGAGTTGAGGGATTGATCGTGATCGTGTCGTTGCCGAGGGCGACGGTGAACTCGTTCCCCTTGGTGCCAGCGAGGCTTACATAGAGAGTGCCACTCAACAGCTTGACGGTGGTGATCGTGGCTCCGGCGGGGTTGCGTTGAAGAGCGGGAAATTCGATCTGCGTGTTGGGCGTGATGCGCAGTGTGCTGTTGTCTTCGAATTCCACCTCAGCGACACCCTCGTGTGTCTGTAATCGCTGGCTTTGCGCAATGGGAAGATTGGCGAATGCCGTTTCGAATCCGCGGTCAGTCTTGCGATCCAGTTGGACATCGCCGTTTACCTGGCTGAGGCGAACGATACGTACTCCGGAAGCACCGTTGGCTGTGGGCGAAGTCTGCGGGAGTGTTGTTGCAGTGGAGGCTTCGGTCTTGTCTCCGGTTTGGATTGGATTGGAGACTTCCTGTGCTCGCGAAGCAGTTCCGAACAGAGCTATGGCCAGCAAAGCTGCGATGGATCCAGAGGTGGTCGTCATGTCGCCTCCACGGGCTACTGAAGAACCGTTCTCAGGAGATATTTCTGAGAGCGTCGCAAGTATAGTCCTACGTTGTGTGCGAAGAACAGTGGACGAAGCAGGAAGCTGTCACGTCTATGTAATTTTGTTGTAAAAAAGATGACCCCAGCCTTTCGCTGGGGCCATCTTTATCTCATCCAGCCAACTCAACGTGAGCGGCGAAGACTTTGTATCTGCGGTTGCAGCTCAGAGGTTCAGGCTATCTTTGAGCTGACAATAGTGGTCTTGGCTGAGACCTCGATTTCGCGGCTGGCTCCAGGAAGATTCAGGGCCAGCAACCTGCGGTAGAGAGAACGAGTAGAACCAGTGAGGCGTGCATCTTCGGACTCATGGGGAAAGAGAGGAAGAAAGCGTTTCTCGAGCGAACCAGGTTTCCGAAGCTGCAGAGTGAGGAGGTAAGGTCGTGGCTCCGAGTCGCGGTTAATGCCTGTGCGAGAGGAAGATGAGCCCGGCCGGACAGAAGCGGGAGGGTACTTAGGAAGATTTGCCATGGGATCCCCTCAATCAGGGCGAAGTTTTCGCCTGGGTTTTATAGAGGATTGGATGAGGCAGGCGTCGAGGAAGTTGTCTTATTGTTGAAGGCTTCACGCAACCTGGTCCAGGTGACGTCGAGGGCTTCAGGAAGGACGCGAGTTTCGGCGATAACGGTCATGAAGTTGGCGTCGCCGCTCCAGCGCGGAAGGACGTGGAGATGGATGTGGTCAGCGATGCCGGCGCCGGCGGCTTCGCCCAGGTTCATGCCGAGGTTGAGGCCATCGGGGTGGTAGACGTGGCGGAGCGCGGTCTCGGCCTGCTGGGTAATCAACATCATCTCGTGGGCGGCGTCGGTGGGCAGGGCGGCGAGGGAGTCGATGTGGAGGTAGGGAACGATCAGGACGTGGCCGGTTGAGTAGGGATAGACGTTGAGGCAAACGAAGCAGTGCTGGCCGCGGTAGACGATACGGGCGGCCTGCTCGGCGATCTCGGATTGCATGCCGCGGGCGATGGCGTAGTCGGTGGCTGCGATCATGTTGCAGAAGACACAGTGTTTATCTTCGGCTGCGGGCCAGTCGGCGAGCGCTGGAGGTACGCCGGTGCGGGCCTGCTCGTCGGCACGGGTGATGTAGCTGTAGCGCCAGGGGGTCCAGAGGCGATCCATATATGGGCGAGTATAGCGGGTGCGGGTGTTTTGCCTGGCGCTTTGGGAGGAGCAGGTGTGCTTGAGGGCGATTCGGCGGAAATCGATGACATGGCGGTGAAAATGCTGGCGCGCGAGGGCGGTTTGGTTGACGTATCGGGCTCGAAGTTCTATGATTTTAGGTGAGCCACTGCGTGGGGGACCCAAGTGCAGCCGCTCCTCTGCTAGATGTCGTTCATTCCTGCCTGACGAGTTTTTACGGGATGGAAGACCAGCCAGCCTCCTAATCAGAGTGCTGATGGTTCCCGAAGCGACGCCCGAGATGGAATGAAGTCCTTGGATCCCGGAGTCCGCAATCACATGGTAGACAACCATCATCCTGAACAAACCGAGAGCAAACCCCTGACCACAGAACTGGAAGTCCTAGCGCCCGAAGCGACAGCGGAGAACGTCTCCCTGTCTTCTGAATCCACCTCAACCCAACAGCATGAGATCGCCGACGGCACGTCAACTGCGAGCGAAGAGCATGGCCATGTCGCCACTGCGATCGACGCCGCCCACGACGAGCCTGACTATGATGCCGCTGATTTTGCGGCCGCATTGGCGAATTTTGACCGCGAGCAGGCCGCTGATGCCGCCGCCGCCCAGAGCCTGACCGCAGAAGAGGTCATCGTTACTGGCACCGTGGTCAAGATTACGGACAAGCATGTCGTTGTCGATATCGGGCTCAAGTCTGAAGGTCTGATTCCGCTGGACCAGGTTCTGGACATCAATGGTGTGTCCAAGTTCCAGGCCGGAGATTCTGTTGAGGTTGTGGTTGAGCGCGAGGAGCCCGAGGGTGGCTACCTGGTCAGCTACGAGAAGGCGCTGCGCCATAAGGTCTGGGACAAGCTGGAACAGGCTGCTAACGAGAAGACGCCCGTCAAGGGCATGGTTCTGAGCCGCGTCAAGGGTGGCCTGACCGTCGATATCGGCATCAAGGCGTTTCTGCCTGGGTCGCAGGTCGAGGTTCGTCCCGTTCGCAATCTGGACGGCTACATCGGCACGGAGATCGAAGTCCGTGTTATCAAGCTGAACAAGAAGCGTGGCAATGTCGTCATCAGCCGCAAGGAACTGCTCGAGGAAGACCAGAACGCGAAGAAGGCTGTTACGCTCGCGACTCTGGAAGAGGGCAGCATCCTGACCGGAACGGTGAAGAATTTGACCGACTACGGCGCGTTCGTCGATATGGGCGGCCTTGATGGCTTGCTGCACATCACTGACATGAGCTGGGGCCGGTTGACGCATCCACGCGATCTGGTGAACGTCGGCGACGAGATCCAGGTGAAGGTACTGAAGTTCGACAAGGATAAGCAGCGCGTTTCGCTGGGCTTCAAGCAGCTGACGCCTGATCCGTGGCTGGATGCGATTGAGCGTTACCCGATTGGAGCGCAGGTTCGCGGTCGTGTTCTCTCCGTCACTGACTACGGTGCGTTTGTCGAGCTGGAGCAGGGCATCGAAGGTCTGGTGCATGTCTCCGAGATGACGTGGTCGAAGCGGATGAAGCATCCGTCGAAGATGGTCAAGCCGGGCGATGAGGTCGACACGATTATCCTGAGCGTGAACCCGAACGATCGGCGCATCTCGCTGGGCATGAAGCAGCTGCAGGAGAATCCGTGGGAGCAGCTGGAGGACAAGTATCCTACCGGCGCGATCATTGAAGGCCGCGTGCGCAACCTGACCGACTTCGGCGCGTTCATCGAGATCGAGGACGGGATCGATGGTCTGGTGCACGTCTCGAACCTGAGCTGGACCAAGCGGATTAAGCATCCGTCTGAGGTTCTGAAGAAGGGTGAGAAGGTCAAGGCAATCGTTCTGGGCGTTGAGCCTGAGAATCGCCGTCTGTCGCTGGGCGTCAAGCAATTGCAGCCTGATGTCTGGGAGACGTTCTTCGCGCAGCATCGCGTGGGCGACGTCATCAAGGGCAAGATTTTGCGTACGGCTCAGTTCGGTGCTTTTGTTGAGATCGCTGAAGGTGTCGAGGGTCTGTGCCATGTGTCCGAGGCTGTCGGTGCGGACAACAAGCCGGTGCAGCTGGACGTTGACTCCGAACACGAGTTCAAGATCGTCAAGATGAACCAGGACGAGAAGAAGGTCGGTCTCAGCATCCGGGCCGTTGGCGAAGAGGCCAGCCGTGCAGAGGTCGAGAGCTACAAGGAGCGCGAAAAATCTCCCAAGGGCTCTTCAAGCTCGTCTTCTTCCTCGAGCAGCAGCAGCACCACACTGGGCGACCTGATCAACTGGAAGCGGTCTGAGTCGGAACGCGAGTAAGCGCAAACACTCAAGGCAAGCAAAATGAGAGAAGGGCCATTCCGATTGGGATGGCCCTTCTTGTTGTCCTGATAAATCAGTATGTCGTACAGATGATGCTAGGCGGAGATGGAGTGGTGCATTCCCGCCTGGCCTTCCAGATTTGCAGGCATCTTGGAGGATGCACGTCGCATGATCTCGAGTTCTGCTGGTGCAAACAGCTCCGGTGATACGCTGCCGATGGCGACATAGCCGGGGTCATCGCCCAGAGCCATCGAGATCTGGTTCCACCGCAGGAACGGCGAAGTGGTGGGCAGAACGATGAAACGGCGCTTTGGTTCCGGGAAGGTGAAGTAAGCGGACCAGATGAGGAGCGTCAAGCAGATCGCGATACCATTGACGATGTTGATAGTGGAATACAAATTAGAGTTATGCGAGAGCCATGCCGAACGAACCAGATCCGTCGCTGCCAGGAAACCAAGTCCAAAGCTCACGCCAAAGATCCTGCTACGGTAGGAAAGACCCATTGGACGGATAGCAAAGCAGACGAACAGCAATAGACAAAGCGTAAGAATGCTCGATGTCTGTTGAAGCTGCGTGACCATGGAGACCAAGAACTTCACACCGGACAGGTGCGGCGTGAATGCAACGCCGATGGCAACTGCCAGGGAGATTGCCGCCACCCAGCGGAAGACCAGCATGCCTAATGTCTGTAATCCCTTCAGTGGGGCCATCGCCAGCTTGAAGATGCTGTAGATGACTAAGAGGGAAAAGATCGCCTCTAGAGCGTATGAAATCCAATAGACATAAAAATACATCTGATACGCGATATGTCGCTCGATGCCTCGTGATGACAAACCGAGAATAATCGAGCCCGCTAACCCAGAGGTGAGCTTTATGCCGAGCAACGAAGTCAAAAAGATATATTTGCGCACTGACCCAGAACGCACCAGGGACAGCAGGACTACTGCGCAAAAAATTAGTTCAACGTAAGACAACGTCGCAACAAAAATGCCTTGAGACATTGACCGCCTCCCAATGACTACCATCAGCGTAGCCTAACTTCATGGCGGTTACAATAAATATCTCAGTTACTTTGATAACCTTACGAAAATTGCCCCTTAGCGCAAACCACAGGCATTGGGATCGTCGGGTGCGCACATGGGGGTCGGCATGGCACTGTTCTTTGCGATGGTGACTTTGGCACTGGCGGAGGTGATCTGGGTGGAGGCTGCTGCACCGGTGAGGACGAGGGCGACGACGACTGCACGGACGATAAGCTTCATGGGATTGACCTTTGTATTCTGATATTTAGCCGATAACTGCGAGAGATGGTTTTCGTGAACCGAAACTTAGCGTTTAGCGCAGGCCACAGGCATTGGGATCGTCGGGTGCGCACATGGGGGTCGGCATGGCACTGTTCTTTGCGATGGTGACTTTGGCACTGGCGGAGGTGATCTGGGTGGAGGCTGCTGCACCGGTGAGGACGAGGGCGACGACGACTGCACGGACGATAAGCTTCATGGGATTGACCTTTGTATTCTGATATTTAGCCGATAACTGCGAGAGATAGTCGTGAACCGAAACTTGCGTTTAGCGCAAACCACAGGCATTGGGATCGTCGGGTGCGCACATGGGGGTTGGCATAGCGCTGTTCTTTGCGATGGTGACCTTGGCACTGGCGGAGGTGATCTGGGTGGAGGCTGCTGCACCGGTGAGGACGAGGGCGACGACGACTGCGCGGATGACAAGCTTCATGATGGAATACCCCTAATGTTGTATTTACTTCTCCAGATTTTTCTGGACAAACGAGCTAAAGTAACCATAGGATGTAAAGACTGATAAGTCCAATGTAATGAGATATATAAAGCAATATCAAACATTCAAAATTACTGAAGTAACATTATCTTTGGATGTCGAACGGGGTATTGAAGGTGGTCTTGCCAGCCTGGAAGAGGTGGTTTCCGGGTATCCTATTGGTCAATATCCAAATGTGGGAGCCGTCTTCTCAAAACTTCAAGGGATTGATTTGGTCCAAGCCAGCGTGGGTTTTGGCTGATGTGCAAAGATATGCGGCATTTTTGGGGGGATGGACGCGCAACGAGCCGCGTCGCGTCGAAGCGTTGCGCGGCCTTGCGTAAGGCTAAGCCCCTGAGGACTTAGCCCACGTTTGAGGATAAGGATTTGAGTCTGTTCAGGCTAAGCGGTGGTCGGCGCAGGTTGTGCTGCTGGCTCGGTTGGCTTTGAACCAGAAGGTACCGAGGTAGTGACCGGCTTCTTTGGGGCGGCCTCCGCTTTTTTGGAAGGTGCAAGGATAGCGTGGAGTGTTGTGCCTTCCATGCGGGGCATGAATTCAACTGTGCCGGCGTCGCCTATATCGAGGATGAGACGGTTGATGATCTTGTAGCCGAGGTCGCGGTGGGCCATCTGGCGGCCCTTGAAACGGAGCGATGCCTTGACCTTGTCGCCGTCGCCGAGGAAGCGGACCGCCTGATTCTTTTTGGTCTGGTAGTCGTGCTCGTCTACTGTGACGGAGAACTTGACCTCTTTGATTACGATGACCTTCTGCTTCTTGCGGGCAGCGCGGTCGCTTTTGTCCTTCTCGTAAAGGAACTTGCCGTAGTCCTGGATTTTGCAGACGGGTGGGACGGCGTTGGGAGAAATTTCTACGAGATCAAGGGAGCGCTCGCGGGCCATTTTAAGAGCTTCGAAGGGGGCCATGACGCCGAGTTGTTCCCCGTTCTCGTCAATGACGCGGATTTCGCGTGCGCGTATGCGTTCGTTGGTGCGGATGAAAGACTTGGCGGAACGTTTATCGATTGGTGGAATAGGTCCCTCCACAGCGGCTCTGTCGGGCTCGCCATGCGTTGTTTTTGGGTTGGCACACCTTGCTTGCTCGGTTGCGCTGGAACAACAAGTATAACACTTAGCTGCTTTTTACCTGCGGTTGGTTGTATGGGAATGCTGCCGTAGGAGGGTGGGGACAACAGTTCGATGATCGACCTCATCCAAGGACGTGGTCTTTATTAATGTGTGTATTGTAAGAACGGCTCTTTGAGTAGATCTTGGTTGCAATTGACGGGTATTTTGACGTGGTCGGTAATGATTGGAATTTAAGGGGACAAGGAATGAAACGCCGGATTCTGCTGGTGGATGATGAAGTGGCTGTGTTGTTGACAATGAAGGCGATCCTGGAGATCAGCGGGTTTGATGTGGATACGGCCGCTTCCGCACGCGACGGCAAATTGAAACTCCGCAAGAGCGAATACAGCATGGTGATCACCGACATGCGGATGGAGAATGACGAGGCGGGAGCTGACGTGATTCGGACCGCGCGTGAGGCGGCGTATCATCCTGCGGTCGCGTTGCTGACGGCCTTTCCGATCGCTGATGAGGACTGGCAGGAGTTGGGTGCCGACAAGATGCTGGTGAAGCCCATGCATACGCGAATTTTGCTGGAACAAATAGAGCAGTTAATGAATTCGCATGAGGCAAAAAAATCGACCGATAACGGGAGCGGAACGATGGTGGCCGCAACGGCGCAGAGTGGGGGAAATGCAAGGAAGGTTCCTGTTCAGAGGAGCGCCATAGGTAAGAAGGCGACACCGGCGAAGGCAGCAAAGAAAATGGCTCCTAAGAACGCATCGAAGAAGACCGTAGCAAAGAAGCCGGTGAAGAAGGCCGTTGCTAAAAAGACTTCTGGGCGCGCGATGATCCTCCGATGCCGACGTTGGTGGGGCTGGATGATGACGGGTTGATAAATATTACTGGCTTGCGGACGGCGTGGTGAGAAAAGCAGCCATCTGAAAGTGTGGGTATTTCTCCGATCAAAAATTCAACGGTGTTGAGGTGTCTGACATGGGAATTTTGGATGCGATTCAGTCTTTGGCCGGGCAGGCTGGACAGGCTGCCGGGACGGACCAGGCTAAGGTAGCGGGCGGTTTTATTGAGGCGTTGACGCAGCATCCTGAGGGGATTCAGGGGCTGCTGAACAGCTTCAAGCAGAACGGCATGGCCGAGCACGTCGGCGCGTGGAGCACGGGCCAGGCGGCTACGGCTACTCCTGAGCAGGTGCAGCAGGGGCTGAGTGGAACGGGTCTTATTGAGAAGACGGCGGAACGCGCGGGTGTGTCGCCCCAGATTGTGCAGACGGCGCTGGCGACGATTTTACCCATGGCGATTCAGCACTTTGCGCCGAATGGACAGGCCGCGGAGCAGGGCTCGCTGAGCGGGCTTGCACAGCAGTTTCTGGGCAAGTTGGTTTAGTTCGAGCGATTTTGGGCTGCATGCGTGCGTGGGTCTTCCCGGCATGGGTTTTCAATGGCACGACTGAGATGTTGGCGCAGGCTGACAGGGGAGAGTTGTGATGGCTGATCTTGATGCGTTGAAGCAGAAGTATGATCCGGTGATTGCGACGATTGAAGGGTATGCGGAGTATCGGCGCGAAGGTTGAGGCGGTGGAGCTGGACGGGGAACAGCTTCATTTGAAAGCAGTTGTGCCTTCGACGGTGATTGCGAACCGGGTTTGGGATGTGATCAAGCAGGTGGATCCGACGTATTCGGATTTGAAGCATGAGATTGTGACGACGGGTGGGGCGGAGCAGCCTTACATCATCAAGTCGGGGGACAATCTGTCGAAGGTGAGCAAGCTGTTCTATGGGACGGCCAATAAATACAATGAGATAGCAGCGGCGAATGGGATCGATAACCCGGACAGGATTCAGGCTGGGCAGCAGATCAACGTGCCTGTACTGGGGTAAGGCTTCAAGGTGACGGAGGCCGCGAGGGGAGGTGCCCCTCGCGGCCTTCATTTTTTTGTGCGGATTTTTTTGTCGTGGTGGAAGGAGGGATTTGTTGGGTTTTTTGCGGAAATGGTGTGTTGTGCGTGGTGTTTTGTGGTCAGCAAGTGGTGAAAAGTGTGGCAAGCGTGGTTAGCGGATGGCGCCATTTTGGCGGGGATAGGCAAAAATCGGTCCCCAACTCTTTAGCACCTGGAGAGACCCAAAGAAAGGCGACCGAGGACGGGCGCGGATAAAGGCGTAACGATGATCAAAAGGATAAAGGCGGATAAGAGCGAACAAAGCAAATGCGGGATCTCTCTAGTGCGCGATAGGCGATGAGACAAAAGCAGGTCCCCTTCCGGGATGACAAGAAAAGCAAAGGCAACAACAATTGCGACAGCAACAAACTGAAGCCTTGGGGTACCTAGAAGCAACAGCTACTGCAAAAGCAGATCCCTGCGGGATGACAAACAAGAACGACAACTGCAACGGATGGGGTATCCGGCAAGAGCAAAGGCGGTGTCCTGGCCGGGGAAGGGCGTGTGTAGAGAAGCGGGTTTCTCCGCTGCGCTGCTCACGATGAGGCTGTGAGCAGCTTCGGTCGAAATGACAGAGTTTCAGTGGGGTTTGAGGAAGACAGGCAAAGACAAGGGCAAAGGCGAGGGCAAGGGCAAGGCAACGACAGAAGCAGATCCCTACGGGATGACAAACAAGAACGGCAACTGCAACTGCAACGGCAACGGCAACAGCAACGACAACAGCAACTGCAATAGCAGCCCCTACGGGATGACACAAACAAGAACTACAACTGCAAAGGATGGGTATCCGGCAAGAGCAAAGGCGGTGTCTGGGCTGGGGAACGGCGTGTGTAGAGAAGCGGGTTTCTCCGCTGCGCTGCTCACGATGAGGCTGCGAGCAGCTTCGGTCGAAATGACAGAGTTTCGGTGGGGTTTGGCGAAGATAGGCAAAGACAAGAGCAAGAGCAAAATCGAGAGCAAGAGCAAAGGCAACGACAGAAGCAGATCCCTACGGGATGACAAACAAGAACTGCAACGGCAAACGCAACTGTAATCGCAACAGCAGGTCCCTGCGGGATGACAAACCGAAAGAACGAGCAGCGGCAAAGACAAGGGCAACGACAGAAAAATGGGCGAGGTGCGTACGGACGCAAGCCCCGCCCATTGGTGTTGGTTAGAGGTTAGAAGATGATTCTGAGTCCGAACTGCATTTGCCTTGGGGGATAGGCGGCGGAGATCGTTCCGAAGCTATTGCCCGCCAGCGATGAGGTACGGGTCGGTAGTGTTGCGTTGAGATTGGAGTAGTTGGTGCGGTTGAGGACGTTGAACATGTCCCACTGGAAGCGAGCCTTTACGCGTCTCTCAGCGGCGAAGGTCTTGGCGAGGGTGGCATCAATCTGCTGCAGTCCTGGTCCCTCAACTGGAGCGACACCCGAGGTCCCAAATACTCCGGCGTTGGGAGCGATAAATGCAGACTTGTTGATGTAGTTGTTTGCGTTGCGGCCGCTTTGCACCAGATAGGGACCGCCCTGGAAGTCGGCGCGGCGGTTGCCAGTGGTCGTGCTGCCGGCGATGGAGTAGTACGGTCCGCTTTGAGCGCGACCGACTCCGCTCAACTGCCATCCGCCAAGTACTTCTCTGACTAACATGTTCTGGCCCCGGAGTTCAGCGATCTGCCAGACGGCTGTTCCGACGAAGGCGTGCTTACGATCGATGCTCAAAGAGCCATAGTTGTATTGAAGATTCTGCCAGTTTTCGAGCGTTCCATTGTTGCTGGAAGAATCGCCCAGGTTTTTAGCGTAGGTGTATCCAGCGGTAAAGGTGACTCTGCCGGCACGTTTGGAGGCGTATATCTGCAGCGAGTTGTAGTTGGTGGTGGAGTCGCTGCGCCATCCGTTGATCGTGCTATAGCCCTTGTAGGGATTGAAATAGTTGGTGCTGAAGCTGGGATTCGCAGCGACGCCAGGGAGGCTTGGAAAGTTGATGTTTGGCTGGCGTACCAGGTGGCGGCCAACGTTTCCGACGTAGGACGTTTCGAGCAGTATGTCGTAGGGCAGTTGACGCTGCACGCCGAGGCTGTATTGCTGGATGTAGGGGTTGATCAGATTGGGATTGATTGCGGTGATGGTGCCCTGCAGCGCGCTGGTGTTCGGCGTACCGGTGCCGAGCGTTCCCAGGTTGCCGTTGTCGAACTCGGTATTGGAGAGGAAGGGCGCAACGTTGACCTGGCTGAAGGTCAGGTTGCCTTCGGGACGGAAGAAGAAGACTCCGTAGCCACCGCGAATGGAGGTCTTGTCATTCGCAGCGTAGGCAAATCCGAACCTCGGTCCAACCGCTCCGTTCATGTTGTAGAGGCCTCGAGGTGCGCCGGCAGGAATGAGCGGGAATAGCGCCGTGTTGATGTTCGGCACTCGGCTGGCCTGATCGGCGGGGACACCGCTTCCCGCTCGGACGAGTCCGTTGAATGGATTGCCGGAGTTGGGAACGAGGGTACCGTTGGTGTTTACCTGCACAGGGGTACCAGCGGCGTAGACTGCCGGATCGAAGTTGCCCATGTTGTTGCCCTGTGTGTACATGGACTGAATGTACTGGAAGCGGATGCCGTACTCGATGCTGAGGTTGCGGAGCATTCTCCAGGAGTCCTGAGCGAAGGCCTCTGGTTGAGTGAAGCGGAAGTGGCCGGTTGGATCGGAGCTTGCCTCTGAGTAGCTGGCAAAGTTGCCAAGCAGAGCATCTGCGATGGAGTTGCCCGTGGTCAATGCAGCGTTGCTGCCGCTGAAGTTGACGTTACCGGTGTAGTAGGGACGGCCATTTTGGTCGACGCGATCGCGAATGACGATGACGCCCGCCTTGATGAGGTGATTGCCCTTGATGAAGGAGATCGAATCACCTAGCTCGATATCAGTCGTTGGTGATTTGAGGGCAAAGTTGGGGCCCTGGAATGGAGCGAAGTTGGTGATGGTGACCTTGGGAATGCCGTTAGGGTAGGAGCCGCCACCTGGATAGAGGCGGTTATACTGGAAGCCGAAGGTCGAGCGCTCCCAGTTGACGCCATAGGGAGGAATGCGCTGTGCGGCCCAACTGAAGTTCACCTGCGCCTGATTGATGATGGTTGGCGTGACGTTCCAGGTATGAGCGAGAAGATAGCTCTGTCCCGGGCGATTACGCTGCGTGGGTGTGGTTGGCAGGACACCGGAGTCTGAGAAGGTTCCGTAAGGATCGATCAGGGAGTTGTTGTCGTTGATCCACCGGCCGTAGAGGAAGTGCTTGTCGTTGAGGTGGTAGTCGAGGCGAACGAAATCCTGCCGGAAGTTGAGCGGGTTGGACGGAGCCAGCGTGAGGTTATTCGCGGTGGGTGTGTCGGAGTAGCTAAGCGCTAACCCGACCATCGTCTTGTAGACGTTGGCAATGGCCTGTCCGTCTGGGGTGATCATGGAGCTGATGTTGTTGCCTGGAATGGGAGTCTTGGTAGTGCCGAAGGTGCCAGGCACGTAGAGGGTGGTGGCACCGAAATTGCCGGCGAGCTCGGCTGAGTCGGGAACGGTAAAGCGCGTGGGAGCTGCCTGCTGGCGTAGACGCCTCCACTCTTCACCGCCGAAGAAGAAGAGCTTGTCGCGGAAGATAGGGCCGCCGACGCTGTAACCGAAGTCGTTATAGATGAGCTGGGTCTTTGTGGCCGCGAAGTAATTGCGGGCATCCAGGTAGTTGTTGCGCATGAAGTAGAAGGCACCGCCGTGGAAGCCGTTCGTGCCGCTCTTGGTCACGATATTGAAGGCCGGCCCGGAGGTGCGACCGTACTCTGCGGAAAAGTTCGAAGTTGCAATCTTAACTTCCTGAATGAAGTCGGGGCTGACGTTGTTCATCAAGCTCGAGTTGCTGCCCGCGACCTGGTTGTAGGCGCCGTCGACGGTGAGATTGGAAGAGTCGGCGCGATTGCCGTTGATGGACTGGGTGTTGGACGCGAGGCTGGTGGTGATGGCGAAGTTGTCAGGGTTAGTGGTGATGGCACCGGGGATGAGTGTCATCAGCTGAATGTAGTTGCGGCCGTTGAGGGGAAGGTTCGCGACCTGCTTGGGGTCGATGACGTGTGCGAGTTCGCCGCTGGTGGTGTTGAGGGTTTCACCTGACACGGCTGAGACGGTCACGGTTTCGGTAGCGCCGCCTATCTGGAGCTGGAAGTCGGAGGTAAGGTGGGCGTCGGCAGTGATGGCGATGCCGGTACGATTCTCGCCACGGAAGCCGGAAGCCGTTACCTGTATGGAGTAATCGCCGATGGGAAGATTGGTGAGGATGTAATAGCCCCTCTCGTCAGTAGTGACGGTGCGAGCGACTTGCGTTCCAACGTTGGTGACTGTGACGGTAGCGGCTGGAACTACGGCGCCGGATGCGTCGGTGACGCTGCCGGCGATTTGTCCGAACGAGGTTTGTGCATGCATTGTTGCACTTAGGCACGCCAGCATCAGCGGTACCAGGAACAGGAGCATTCCTTTGAGATATCTCGTCATATGAATATCCTCTGTATTTTTGAGTTTTGTTTGCGAGGTAGGCTGGGCTGCCTCCGACCTAGACTCCACCTCGGATTGCGGGGCCCCTTTTGCATTAACGGTGAACATCGAATTAATTGCGGACCAAGTAGGCCACACGGGAAAAACCATTGTCAAGGAAACGGCGGTTTCGGATGTCGATGAAATAACCCAGGCTAATCGTTTGTTCGTGCAGCGTTATGATTTGGCAGGACTTCACTGGAAGGGCCTCAGGTTCGGGATTTCAGGAGAGCGGGACGGAGGATTCCAGAGCGAGATTTTCATTCTGGTGAAAGTCGGGTACATTGGGCTGCAACGTATGAATATTCGAGCAGTAGCGAAGAGAGCACGGGTTTCCACGGCTACGGTGTCACGAACCATCAATGGCTCGGACAAGGTGAGCCCCAAGACGGCGGCGCGAGTGCTTCGGGCGGTCGAAGATCTGAATTTCTATCCTGATACGAATGCGCGCGCTCTCGGCACGGGGCGGAGCCGGCTTTATGGGCTGATCATCTCGGATATTACGAATCCGTTTTTTCCTGAGCTGGTGAAGGCCTTTGAAGATATCGCCGTGGAGCACGGGCAGGAAGTGATGATCGCCAATACGAACTACGACCCTGCGCGGATGGAGAGCTGCGTTATTCGAATGCTCCAGCGCAAGGTGGACGGCGTTGCCATTATGACGTCGGAGATGGATGACCGGCTGATTGAGGTGTTCAGCCGGCGTCATGTGCCGCTGGTCTTTATGGACGCGGGGGTGCCGGGGACGGGGGTGAGCAGCGTTCGGATCGACTATCATGCCGGTGTTGCACGGGCGATGGATCACCTGATCGAACTTGGGCATAAGAGGATCGCGTTTATTAGTGGACCGCTGAGGCTGGCTTCGGCGCGGACTCGCTTCCATGCCTTTACGGAGGTGTTGGAGCGAAGCCACCTGAGGGGAAATCCCAATATGATCCAGGAAGGCAACCATCGCGTGGATGGCGGTCATGAGGCGATGCAGCGGATTTTGAGTTCGGGGGCAAAGCCAACTGCGATTTTAGCCTCGAACGATTTGACCGCGATCGGAGCCATGGGCGCCATCTACGAGCATGGATTGCGTGTGCCGGAAGACATCTCGGTGATCGGGTTCGACGACATTCTGCTGAGCGCGTTTACTCGGCCAGCGTTGACTACGCTGCGGCTGCCGCGTGGGGAGATTGCTACGGCAGCTTTTCGGGCGCTGTTCCAATCGCGTGAAGCTGGAGCGACGAAGCCTGGCACCGGGGCAGAGTATCTGATTCAACCCGATCTTGTGGTGCGGAAGTCGACTGGTCCGGCGCCTCGATAGGCGGGGCTATTTGGCAGAGCGATTGAAGACGATGAAGTCGCGGCCACTGTAGAGTCGATAGCCGTGGGTGGGATCGGCCTGGACCTGTAGAGGTGTCGGTCTTGACATGGCTTCGTCATGCTGTGATGCGGCTGTGAAGAGATCGTTGCCACCGAGATCCATGACCAGGAATTTGTTGTTGGCGATGAAGCCGACTCCGTATGCGCCGGGCGGGAGTGTGTGTCCGCCGATGTTGAGCGCAACTTCTGTAATGAAGTAGGTCTGGTACTTTTCCTGGATGCTGGTGGAGTAGCCGCCTGTGTCGACCTTCACGGCGAACATGAAAGGGCCCCCGGCGAAGTGCACGCCTCCTGAGTTTCGCTTCTGCACGGTTGCGGTCTGGCCGCGAAAGAAGACGGATGGGGGAATCAGGGCATCGAGATCGGCCGGGTGCAGGATGATGTCCGTGGAGTTTGTGGTTGAGGCCGCCGGTGGGGTTTGAGCGAGGGCTGCTGGGTTTTGCAGCGCCATGGGGACGATCAACAGAAGGGCAAGCAGACTGAGGCGGCAGATTCGCATGGCGCGATTATTTCGGAATGTCGCGGTGATGGCAATGCTTTAAGGAAGATCTGAATATGTCTGTTGATCTTTTTGTTCTGAGATGAAGCCCTTATACTCGGGAGCGTCGATAGTTGTGGCGACCACTTGTTGTGAAAGGAAGTTCATGTATTCATCTTCATCTTCTTTGCGGCCGTGCCTTCACTCCTTCTCTGTTGTGCGATTATTCGTTGCCGCTTTGGGGCTGTTGTTTACGGGAACTCTTTATGGATACTCAGCCGTGGATACTTTAGCGCTTATGCCTGTGCCGGCTTCTGTTCATCAGGAAGAGGGATCGTTTTCGCTGACGGCAAGGCTCGGCGTAACGTACCCGCACTTCCATGATGCTCGTTTGGAGGCGGGAGTCGATCGGATGCTGTCGCGGCTGCAATACGTGACTGGTCTGCCGCAGTCGCGCGGCGCTAAAGATGCCTCTGGTTCCGGTGCGCTTGTCATCGACGTGAAGAGTGCAGGGCAGGCTGTTCAGTCTCTTGATGAGGATGAGTCTTACTCGCTTGTTGTTACGGCTTCGCAGGTTCAGCTTTCGGCTCCTACGGTGGTTGGTGCGCTTCGTGGAATGGAGACGATGCTGCAACTGATTGAATGCAGAGACGCGGCTTGTCATCTGCCTGCTGTGAAGATTGAGGATTCGCCGCGGTTTCGGTGGCGTGGGCTGATGATCGACGTGTGCCGACACTTTGAGCCGATCAGCGTGATCAAGCGCAACATAGATGGCATGGCGATGGTTAAGCTGAATGTCTTTCACTGGCATTTGAGCGACGATCAAGGTTTCCGGGCCGAGAGCAAGCGGTTTCCGAAGCTGACCGGCATGGGGTCGGGTGGGCAGTTCTACACGCAGGATGAGATGCGTGATGTTGTTGCCTATGCGCGGGCTCGCGGGATTCGTGTGGTGCCTGAGTTCGATATGCCGGGGCATAGTGCGAGCTGGCTGATTGGATATCCGGAGTTTGGAAGCTCTGCCGCTCCTACCGAGCTTCCTGTTGTGTTCGGGATTCATGATGACTCGCTGGATCCGACGCAGGAGAGCACGTACAAGTTTCTGGATGCGTTTATCGGTGAGATGAGCGAGATATTCCCTGATCCGTTTTTTCACATCGGTGGTGACGAGAATACGGGCAAGGCGTGGCGGGAGAATCCGAAGATCGCCGCGTTCATGCAGGCGAAGAACATTAAGGACACGGATGCGTTGCAGGCATACTTCAATCAGCGACTGCTGCCGATCCTTACTCGTCATAGAAAGCACATGGTTGGCTGGGATGAGGTGCTTACTCCCGGGCTGCCGAAGGACGTGATGGTGCAGTCGTGGCGTGGCGTTGCGTCGCTGGATAAAGGTGCGGTCCAAGGTTATATGGGTATCCTGTCGGCTCCTTTCTATCTGGACGGGATGAGGAGTGCGGAGGAAGCATTATCTCGCCGATCCTGTGCCTGCGGATACGAAATTGACGCCTGAGCAGCAGGCTTTGATTTTGGGCGGCGAGGTCTGCATGTGGGCTGAACAGTTGAATGAGAGGACGATCGACTCGCGTATATGGCCGCGTACCGCTGCGATTGCGGAGCGCTTCTGGTCGCCTGCGGATCGTCGCGATGTCGCGGATATGTACCGGCGGCTTTATAGCACCTCGTTGCAGCTTGAGATGGCAGGGCTGACGCATATTTCGGGGCCACAGGTGGCTCGGCGTAGTCTTGCGGGCTCGCTGCATCCGGTTGCTCTCGATACGCTGGCTACGGTGATTGAGCCGGTCAGCTTCCACGAACGCTATAAGATGCAGCACACGGATGCGACTACTCCGCTGGATGGGTTGGTGGATGCTGTGGTGCCGGATCCGCCTTCGCGGAATGAGATTCGTACGCAGGTGGATGCTTTGGTCGGTGGCGGTGCTACGGCGCAGGCCAGCGGGGATGCTCTTGCTGTGAGGTTCCATGCGTGGCAGGCGGCGGTGCCGGAGTTGACGGTGTTGGCAAGTCAGTCGCCGCGGATGCCTGAGGCTGGAACGCGTGTCGGGCAGCTTGATCAACTGGCTAAGGTGGGGTTGTCGGCGGTTGGGTATTTGCAGTCCGGGCAGAAGCCTCCGCAGGGATGGAGTGAGCAGCAGTTGCAGATCATTTCGGATGCGGAGAAGCCGGCTGCGCTCGTGCGGTTTACTTTTCTGCCTTCGATGCGGGCGCTGGTGGTGGCTGCAGGGAAGTGATTTGCGGATGGTGATTTTGTAAGACAAGAGCTGGCTGGGAGAGTTCTACATTCCCACTCATCGCGATGAGACTGCGATGAATGGGGCACCCGATCGTTTGTGGCTCGTTGGATGAAGAACAACGACAACGGCTCCGACAACGGCGCGGCGCAAGTGCGTTAGGTTACGGGGGCTGGGTTGAAGAGGGCGAAGTCGTTGTGGAGGCCCCAGTGATCGGCCCAGGTTTGTTTGTGGCCGCTGGCTACTTCCAGGATGAGGTTGAAGATCTGCCAGCCTACTTGCTCGATTGTGGCGTGGCCGGTGGCGATGGTTCCGGCGTTGATGTCGATGAGGTCGGGCCAGCGCTCGGCTAGTTCGGTGCGTGAGGCTACCTTGATGACAGGGGCCATCGCGAGGCCGTAGGGTGTGCCGCGGCCGGTGGTGAAGATGTGCATGTTCATCGCGGCGGCTAGTTGGAGGGTGCCGCAGATGAAGTCGCTGGCTGGGGTGGCGGCGAAGATGAGGCCTTTTTGCGTGACGCGCTCGCCGGGGCCGGAGACGCCTGCGAGTGGTGTGCTGCCTGCTTTTGCGATGGAGCCCAGGGCCTTTTCTACGATGTTGGCGAGGCCGCCTTCTTTGTTGCCGGGTGTGGGGTTGGCGCTGCGGTCGACGAGGCCTTGGTGGAGGTAGTCGTCGTACCAGGCCATTTGGTGGATGAGATCTCGGGCTATGGTTTCGTTTGCTGCGCGGGCTGTGAGGAGGTGGATGGCGTCGCGGACTTCGGTGACTTCGGAGAACATTACTGTGGCGCCGGCGCGGACGAGGAGGTCGGCTGCGTAGCCTACGGCGGGGTTGGCGGTGACGCCGGAGAATGCGTCGCTGCCTCCGCATTGAAGGCCGACGACTAGATCGGAGGCGGGGCAGGTGGTGCGTTGGCGGCGGTTGAGCTGCTCGAGGCGGCGTTCGGCCATGCGCATGATGGCGGCGATGATGTCGCCGAAGCCGCGGTGTTCTTCGTCCTGGAAGCGCATGATGTAGGGCTCGTCGGTGACAACCGGCAGGGCACTTTTGGGGAGCATGCGGGAGGGCTGCATCTTTTCGCAGCCGAGGCTGACGACGAGGGGAGTGCCGCCGAGGTTCGGGTTGAGGCTGAGGTTTCGCAGCGTTCGGATGGGGATTTCGGCGCCGGGGGCGTTGATGGCTACGCCGCAGCCGTAGTTGTGGGTGATGGCGATAACGTCGTCGACATTGGGGTAGTGGGGGAGGATTTCGGTTTTGATGCGACGGATGGCGTAGTCCACGCTGGCTGCTACGCACTGGACCGTTGTGCTGATGCCGAGGATGTTTTTTGTGCCGACGGTGCCGTCGGGGTTGCGGTAGCCCTGGAAGGTGTAGCCGTCGAGGGCAGGGAGGGGTTGTGGCACGGCGGTGGCTAGTGGCAGGGAGTTGAGATCGGGAGCGTCCGGCGTGGCTACGAGGCCTTCGTGTACCCAACTGCCTTGTAGGATGGGCTTTTGGGCGTAGCCGATGGTGACTCCGTAGCGGATGATGGGAGCTCCGGTGGGGAGGTCGGTGAGGGCTACTTTGTGGGCTTCGGGGATGGGTTCGGTGAGGGTGAGGCCGGATTCGAAGCGGGTGCCTGCGGGGAGGCCGCCGGGGTTTACGACGATGGCGACGTTGTCACGCTCGTGGATGCGGATGTAGAGGGGACGGTCTGGCTGCGGGGTGCTCATTGGGTCCTTCGATGCGCTTATCGTGCTTTATCTGACGAGGCAGGGGCGCTTTGGGTCGAACTGCCAGTTTGGCTTGAGGTATTGCATGGCCCGGGCGTCGTCACGTGCTTCGAGGCCGATTTGTTGATAGAGACGGTTTGCGGCTTCGACTTGTGCCATGTCGAGTTCGATGCCGAGGCCGGGGCGCTCGGGTACGGTCAATGTACCACCGATGATTTTCAGGGGCTCGGTGGTGAGGTGCTGGCCGTCCTGCCAGATCCAGTGGGTGTCGATGGCGGTGACGCGGCCGGGGGCGGCGGCAGCTACGTGGGTGAACATGGCGAGCGAGATGTCGAAGTGGTTGTTGGAGTGGGAGCCCCAGGTAAGGCCCCAGTCGCGGCAGAACTGGGCTACTCGGACAGAGCCTTGCATGGTCCAGAAGTGGGGGTCGGCGAGGGGGATGTCGATGGCGTTGAGCTGGGTGGCGTGCTTGAGCTGGCGCCAGTCGGTGGCGATCATGTTGGTTGCGGTGGGGAGGCCGGTGGTGCGGCGGAATTCGGCCATGATTTCGCGGCCGGAGAAGCCTTGCTCGGCACCGCAGGGGTCTTCGGCGTAGGCGAGGACGTTTTGTTTGTTGGTGCAGAGGGCGATGGCTTCGGCGAGGGACCAGGCTCCGTTGGGGTCGAGGGTGATGCGGGCCTGGGGGAAGCGTTCTGCGAGGGCTGTGACTGCTTCCATCTCTTGTGTGCCGGGGAGGACTCCGCCTTTTAGTTTGAAGTCGTTGAAGCCGTAGCGGGTGTGTGCAGCTTCGGCCAGGCGGAGGATGGATTGTGTGGTGAGGGCTTCTTCGTGGCGGAGACGGAGCCAGTCGTCTTCGGCTTGCGACGCGCTCAGGTAGGGGAGGTCGGTTTTGTTGCGGTCGCCGATGTAGAAGAGGTAGCCGAGGACTTCTACGCTGGTGCGTTGCTGGCCTTCTCCGAGGAGGGCTGCGACGGGTAGGTTGAGGAACTGGCCGAGGAGATCGAGGAGGGCGGATTCGATGGCGGTGACGGCGTGGACGGTCGTTCGGAGGTCGAAGGTTTGGAGGCCGCGTCCGGCTTCGTCGCGGTCGGCGAATCGATGGCGGATGGTGTTGAGGATGGCGTTGTAGTTCGAGATGGGTTGATTGAGGACTAGCGGGATGGATTCTTCGAGGACGCTGCGGATCTTTTCGCCGCCGGGGACCTCGCCTGCGCCGGTGTGGCCGGAGTTGTCGGTGAGGATGATGAGGTTGCGGGTGAAGAAGGGGGCGTGGGCTCCGCTGAGATTGAGGAGCATGGAGTCGTGGCCGGCGACGGGGATGACTCGCATGGTGGTGATGGTGGGGGTTTGGGTCGGATTTATTTGCAGGGGCATATTTGTTGGTTTCGGTTGAGGTTGTCGGCGCTAAGGGCAAACCGCAGGTCCTTCGACTACGCCCTTCGGGCTTCGCTCAGGATGACACATTTTTCTTGAGTACGTTCAATGACAACTGCAAAAGCAAAAGCAAAGACAGAAGCAAAGACAGAAGCAAAGACAGAAGCAAAGACAGAAGCAAAGACAGAAGCAGATCCCCTTCGGGGATGACAAACAAGAAAAGCAAGTGCAACAGCGATAGCAACAGCAAGTGCAAGTGCAACAGCAAGTGCAAAAACAATTATTTCTATGTTGATGTTGGCTTTAGTTCGAGGCGCTTGATTTCGCCGACTATGACGACGTAGCTGAAGATGGCCATGAGAGCGGTGATGCCGACGAAGATGAGTGCTCCGTTGAAGGAGCCTGTTTTTTGGACGATGAAGCCGATGATGATGGGCGTGGTGATGCCGGCGGTGTTGCCGAAGAGGTTGAAGAGGCCACCGTTGAGGCCGATGAGTTCTTTGGGCGAGGTATCGGCGATGACGGTCCAGCCAAGTGCGCCGAAACCTTTGCCGAAGAAGGCGAGCGACATGAAAAACATGACTACGGTCTGAGCGCTGGCGTAGTTGCAGGCGATCATGGTGACGGAGAGAAGCATGCCGGCGATGATGGGCAGCTTGCGGGCGAAGGTGAGGGAGTGGCCGCGGCGCAGGAGAGTGTCAGAACAGATGCCGCCGAGGACTCCGCCCACGGAGCCGCAGAGAGCGGGGAGGGCTACTGCGAATCCTCCTTTGAGGACGGACATGTGACGGGCCTGAACGAGGTAGACGGGGAACCAGGTGATGAAGAAGTAGGTGAGGGTGGTGATGCAGAACTGGCCGATGTAGATTCCGACGAGCATTCGCTGCTGGAGAAGCTGCGCGACGCCGGACCAGGTGAGGGCGCGGCCGGCGGGTTTTCCTGCTGCTCGGTCGATGTTGACGAGGCCGCCGCCGCGCTCGATGCAATCGATCTCGGACTGCGAGATGAGAGGGTGATCGGGGACGTTGTAGATGATCTTCGACCAGGCGAAGACGAGCACGAGGCCGAAGATGCCCATGAACCAGAATGTCCATTGCCAGCCATGGCTGTGTGTGAGCCAGCCGAAGATGGGTGCGAAGGCTACGAGAGCGAAGTACTGCGAGGAGTTGAAGATCGCGGAGGCAGTGCCGCGTTCGGCGGTGGGGAACCAGGCAGCGACGATGCGTCCGTTGCCAGGGAAGACGGGCGATTGTGCGAGGCCGGAGAGGAGGCGGAGCGCGAAGATTACGCTGAAGATGTAGGCAGTGGGGAGATAGCCGGCCAATCCGATGAGGAAGGCGCAGATGGTCCATGCGAAGATGCTGATGCCGTAGACACGCTTGGAGCCGAAGCGGTCGAGGAGACCTCCAGAGGGAAGCTGGCCGAGTACGTAAGCCCAACTGAAGCCGGAGAGGAGGAAGCCGAAACGCACGGGATTGAGGGCGAGCTGCTTCTGCATCGCGGTGCCAGCAACGGAGAGGGCGACGCGGTCTCCATAGCTGAAGCAGCTGGCGATGAAGATCATCGCGACCACGAGATAGCGGACGTGGGTCTGCTTTGTCTCAGAGGCGTTGATGGGGGCGTTGGTCAGGAGCGGTCTCCGATCAACTTCTTCAGGTCTTCAAACTCTGATGGAGCCAGGTCGATAAGAGGGGAACGGACTGGACCCGCGGGGCGTCCGACTGCGGTCATTCCGGCTTTGACGATGGAGACGGCGTATCCCTTGCGACGGTTGCGGATTGCAATGTAGGGCAGGACGAAGTCTCGGAGGTCGGTGTAGACCTTTGCGTGATCGCGGCGACGGACGGCTGTGTAGAACTCCTGCGCGAAGTTTGGGAGGAAGTTGAAGATGGCGGAGGAGTAGGTGGTGACGCCCATTTCGAGGTAGGGGAGGGCGAAGGTTTCGGCTGTGGGGAGGCCGCCGATGTAGGTCAGGCGGTCGCCCATGCGGGCGTGGATGCGGGTCATGAGTTCGATGTCGCCGACGCCGTCTTTGAAGCCGATGAGGTTTGGGCAGCGGTCGCAGAGCCGCTCGAGCGTGGTGTCGTCGATGATGGCGTTGTCGCGGTTGTAGAAGATGACGCCGAGTTTTGTTGATGCGCAGACGGCTTCGGCGTGTGCTGCTAGTCCAGCTGGCTCGGAATTGAGTAGATAGGGGGGTAGTAGGAGGATGCCGTCGGCTCCGGCGTCTTCGGCTGCTTTGGCGAACTCTTTCGCCATCGCGGTTCCGTAGCCGCATCCTGCGAGTACGGGGACTCGGCCTGCGGTTTCGTGTGCGGCGGCTCGGACTACGGAGGAGAACTCGCTGAGCGTGAGGGAGAAGAACTCGCCTGTTCCACCGGCGGCGAAGAGTCCGGATGGATGATGATCGAGCAGCCATGAGATGTGTTTGCGGTAGGGGGCTTCGTCAAAAGCCAGGTCCCGTGTGAAGTGTGTGACGGGGAAGGAAAGAAGGCCCTCGCCAATCTTTTTTGCTAGTTCGGTCGGGCTGATTGTTGGCATCTTTTACGCTCTTGCGGTTGGATTTTTCTCTCGAAGTTGACTCAAGAAAATATATCGCACCGGATTGGGTTTGAAAGTAGGGCCGGCTATTCCAGATTGATCCAACGCAGCGGAGATTTGGCGCATCCATTCAAGCAGCCGGGTGGCGTTCTGATTGAGACGTATGAGTGATTCCAAAAACCACGCGAAGATGGAGAGCCCGTGGCTCGATAGACTGCGCTCCTTGCGGAATGTTCCGCCTGTGCTGCGCATTCTGTGGGATTCCGGGGCGGCGGTTGTTACGTGGGGTATTGTTCTGCGCGTCTTCGTCGCGGTGATGCCGTTCGGCGTCGCCAAGGTGGCGCAGTTCATCATTAACAATATTGCTCAGGTTCTGCGGGGTGAACCTCTTGGCCAGAATTTTTGGACTTTGGTGGGTATTGAAGTTGGACTGAATGTTTTGATGGGCTTGCTGACGCGGGCGATCGACTATTCCGATTCGCTGCTGGCTAATCGATACACCCAATATGTGAGTGTGCGTGTGATGGAGCAGGCGGCCCGGTTGGATCTGACGACGTACGAAGACCCAGTTTTTTACGATCGGCTTGAGCGGGCGCGCGTGCAGGCTACAGACCGGCTGGGGATGATTCAACAGATGGGGCGCCTGATACAGCAGGTGATTACGACGCTGGTTTTTTCTGCGGCGCTTGCGTGGGCGTCTCCGTGGCTTGTGCTGTTGCTTGCGATCGGTGTGCTGCCGTCGTTTGTGGGGGAGACGCATTATGCGTTTTTGGGTTATGCCAAGAACTTTCGGCAGACGCCAGCGAAGCGCCAGATGGACTATCTGCGGCAGGTGGCCGGGAGCCGCGAAGGGGCCAAGGAGGTCAAGCTCTTTGGGCTGAATAAATTCTTTACGAACAGATTCAAGTCGCTTGCAGATCAGATCTATCGCGAGGATGTCACGCTCTCGCGTTCGAAGCTGATTGTTGGCGGATTGCTTGGTGTCATTGGGACTCTTGGGTATTACGGCGCCTATATCTACGTTATCTGGCGCACTCTCCATGGCGCGTATGACATCGGCCAGTTCACTTTTTTGACGACGGCGATTCAGCAGGCCAGCTCGAACCTGCAACAGGTGTTTTCTACTGCGTCCGGCATTGCGGATCAGGCGCTGTTCCTTACCGATCTCATTGCATTTTTCGATATGGAGCCTACGGTGCATTCGAAGCCAGATGGTCTTCAGATGCCTTCGCCGGTGCGGGCCGGATTTGAGTTCCGTAATGTCTCGTTTGCTTATCCTGGGACGGAGCGCAGAGTTCTGAAGGACTTCAATCTGACACTCGCTCCGGGGGAACGGATTGCGCTGATTGGCGAGAATGGTCAGGGAAAGACGACGGTCGTCAAGCTAATCACGCGGCTTTACGATCCGACGGAAGGTCAGATTTTGCTCGACGGTGTTGATCTTCGAGAGTATTCGCTTGAGGAGCTGCACAGCCATATCGGCGTCATCTTTCAGGACTTCGTTCGATTCGAGATGACGGCTCGTGAAAATATTGCGGTCGGTCAGATCGGCGAGATGCAGAATTTGGCTGGTATAGAAGTGGCGGCACACAAGAGTCTCGCCGATACGGTCGTGGAGCATCTTGCTGGTGGTTACGAGCAGATGCTCGGACGCCGCTTTGAGGGCGGGGTTGAATTGTCGGGTGGAGAGTGGCAGAAGATAGCTCTCGCCCGGGCTTATCTGCGAGATGCAGAGCTGCTGATACTGGATGAACCAACTGCCGCGCTCGACGCGCGGAGTGAGTTGGAAGTCTTTGAACGGTTTGCTGAACTTACCGAAGGCAAGATGGCGCTTCTTATCTCGCACCGATTTTCGACGGTCAAGATGGCCGACCGGATTGTGGTGCTATCCGGTGGACGTCTTATTGAAGAAGGGAATCATCAACAACTGATGTCGAAGGGTGGAGTCTACGCAGGCATGTTTGAAATGCAGGCCGCGAGCTATCGATAGATGTCCGCTGATAAACCGCAGGTTCATACAGAAAGTGCAGTCATGGCATTGTCTCCAGAAGGTATCAGCTTCGAACACGCTTCGCCGCTAACGGCACCGGTGCCGGAGGTTCCTGCGGAAGGTCTGCCTGAGTGCCCGGCGGTGACTGAAGCAGATCTGCGCGTTCATGCCGATGAGTTGGTGGCTCGCTGGAAGCCCGTGGCTGCCGCTGCGATTGGTGACAACCTTGTAAGGCGCCGGACGGAGCTGCGTATACGGTTGGCCGAACGGCTCGCTGCGTGTCGTAGGATTGCGTCTCCGAATCAGCTCACTCCGCAGCTCGAGTTGCTTGAAAGTGAGAAGATGCTCGATTTTGCGATTCCTTCCGCGGACGATGTTGCAACGAAGTTTCGCAAGTTGCCCTGGATCCGGGTGACGTCTGGTGATGAGATGCCTCAGGTGATTCATCTCGCGATGGGGTATCTTGCGGCAGTCGGTGGTATATGGTCGCCTGAGTCTCTCGAGATGTATGTGGGGGAGGTTCAGCGGGATCATCCGCTTCTTCTGCAGGAAGTGCTGCTTTTGCCTGAGTCTCTGAGGCTTGCACAGCTTCAATTCATTCTTGATCGCGCAGACGAGGCATTCGCCGCAGGAGAGATGCCGCCGATTGAGCGGTCGCCGTTCTCTGCGCCTATTCATAGTTTGAGACGGTTGAATCAGACAGAATGGTCTGCCCTGTTGGAACCGCTTGTTGCCTTCAACGCGATCTTGCGGCAGGATCCGGGCAATGTTTTTGCAGCTATGGACGAGGAGACGCGTGCTGCATACCGGGCGCGGGTGGCTGCACTGGCCAGACATGCCGACGCCAGCGAAGTGCAGACGGCGCAGATTGCACTCGATCTTGCGCGGGAGGCAGGCCAGGTGGGCGATCACGATCCACGCCTTGCTCTTCGCAAGACTCATATCGGCTACTATCTGTTTGCCGAAGGGCTTGAGCAGCTCGAACATCTTATCGGCTATTACCCGCCTGCGATCGATCGTTTTCGTCGTTTGATTCGCCGCTCGAATGAAGGCTTTTACATACTGGGGAGTTTTACACTTTCGCTTCTGCTGATAACCGCAGTTATTCTTCCGCTGGTGCCACATCACGATTTCTGGGCCGTCATCGGTGCGTTGCTGCTTGCGCTTTTGCCGGCAACTCAAGGCGCAGTAGATCTTGTAAATGGTGTTGCGTCGACACTGTTCAAGCCAGAAGCGCTCCCAAAGCTTGATTTTTCAAAGGGAGTACCTGATGAGTCGTCCACGTTTGTGGTTGTGCCCACGCTTTTGTTGCATGAGAAACAAGTCAGGGAGCTCATTGAACAGCTCGAGGCGCGGTATCTGTCGAACCAAGACCCCAATATACATTTCGGCTTGCTTACGGACTTGCCTGACACGCCGACCCGGCCCGAGCCAGAAGGCAACGATCCGCTGGTCGCGCTGGCGAGACGATCCATCGACGAGCTGAATACAAGATACGTGGGACATCACGGTGGATCTTTCTTTCTGCTTCATCGGCACCGTGTCTTCAATGCGCGGCAAGGTGTCTGGATGGGCTGGGAGCGAAAGCGTGGAAAGCTGCTCGACCTCAACTCGCTTCTGCTGCATGGCTACGACAGCTTTCCAGTCAAGGCTGGACCGATTGATGTTCTCGAGCGAGTCCGTTATGTTCTCACGCTGGATTCCGATACGCAGTTGCCGCGTGATGCGGCCAGGCGGTTGATCGGCACAATCGCGCATCCATTGAATCGGGCCATCGTCAGCCCGCGGCTGCGTATCGTTACGGCTGGTTATGGCATTCTGCAGCCTCGTGTCGGTGTCAGCGTCGCTTCGGTTTCGCGCTCTCGCTTTGCCGCACTCTATTCGGGTGAGACCGGCTTTGATATTTACAGCCGCGCTGTCTCAGATGCTTATCAGGATCTGTTTGGCGAGGGAATCTTTACGGGCAAGGGGATCTACGAGGTCGGGATTTTTCATGAGGTGTTGAACCATCGCTTCCCTCGAAACGCTCTACTGTCGCACGATCTGATAGAAGGCGCATATGCTCGCGTGGGGCTCGTTACCGATGTCGAGGTGATTGATGACTACCCTTCGCATTATTCGGCGCATACTCGTCGGAAACATCGCTGGCTACGCGGAGATTGGCAGGTCACCCGATGGCTTTTCAATACTGTTCCCGATGAGTCTGGACGATCGGTGCCAAACCCTATCAGTACGATCTCGCGTTGGAAGATACTGGATAATCTTCGACGCAGCCTGATTGAGCCGATTACTTTTCTGCTCTTTGTTTTCGGATGGTTTTTCCTTCCTGGCGGCGCGATTTATTGGACGATAGCGACTCTTGTTGTTCTTCTGCTTCCTGGAATAGTGCAGCTTGGGTTTAATTTCGTTAATGCTGTCCTGAAGTTGAGTATTGCGGGCATACGCGATGCGTTCTCCACGTTCGCTGCTTCGTTTGGAATTACTCTTCTTAATCTCATATTTCTGCCGCACCACATGCTGCTCTCACTGGATGCTATCGTGCGGTCGTTGAGCAGGACGCTGATTTCAGGCCGGCATCTTCTTGATTGGGAGACAGCAGCTCAATCGGAGGCGGGTACGTCCGCTAGTTCGCTCGATCTTTATCTCAAGCTCTCGCCAGTGGTAGCTCTTGTTCTTGCATTTGCTTTGCTTTCGAGGCATAACCACGCACTCATTGCGGCGGCTCCGATACTTGTTCTCTGGGCATTGGCGCCGCTGGCAGCATCGTGGCTGAACTCTTCGCCCAAGCCGGCAACAGGTCCGCTCCCGGCAAAAGAAAGGGTTTTTCTGCAGCGTCAGGCACTCGAGATATGGCGTTACTTTGCGGAGTTCGGCGGACCTGAGAATCACTGGCTTATCCCGGACAATGTGGAGGAGAAAGATACGCTCCAGGTGCGGAAGTTGTCGCCCACGAATCTCGGCATGCTCTTCAATGCGCGCCAAGCTGCTTACGAGTTGGGCTTTCTGACGCTGGCTGAATTTGCTGAAGCCACGCTGGGGACACTAGCGACGTATGAAAGCCTGGAGAAGCATCGTGGCCATATCTATAACTGGTATGACATCGAGAGCCTGCATCCGATTGCGCCTTTTACAATCTCTGCGGTTGACAGCGGTAATCTTGCGGCCGCGCTCTATACCGTGCATGCAGGTGGGCTGGATTTACTCAAGCGTCCAGTGCTCCATACACAGAGCTTCATCGCGATTGAACAGATGCTTCAGCGCGGAAATAGCAAGAGTGCCTTCGATTCGAGTGATGCTTCTGGAATGCGCAACCAGGTTCGGCTGTTGTTGGATCATTCTCAAACGGTGTTTATGGCTGGCGACACAGACAGGGATTGGCTGGTGGCTGAATCGGTGCGCCGTCATAGTGCGCTTGGTCAATTCATCGAACGTTTCGCACCGTGGCTGCTGCCCAGGTTTGCTCCTTTGTTTGAACTTCCACAACTTGCTGGTCCGGAAGACAAGAAGATTCCGGCGTTGGGGGAGGCGTCGGAATATGCGGCGAATCTAAGAGGGAGACTGGAGGGTACTGCAATCAATGAGAACGAGATGTCCAAAGTAAGTTCTCTTGTGTTTGAACTTCGCTCCAGCTTACTTGCGGCACAGCAGAATCTTTCGCGACTTCAGGCTGAGATCGTCTCTATCGCAGAGAAGGCGGAGCAGTACGCGGATGCAATGGACTACAGCTTTTTGCTTGTCCCGTCGCGGCAGTTGCTGTCGATCGGTTATGACGGCTCCACCGGGGAGCTGCACTCGGCCTGTTACGATCTTCTTGCTTCCGAGGCTCGTATGGCCTTCTTTCTTGCCGTTGCAAAGGGAGACATACCGCAGCAGAGCTGGTTTCGTCTGGATCGTTCCCATGTGTTCGTGAAAGGACGCGCTTCATTGATCTCGTGGACTGGCACGATGTTTGAGTACATGATGCCCGCTCTCTGGATGCGCGCCTATTCAAACAGTCTTGTCACGCGTTCGCTCGAAGCGGTCGTCCATATTCAACGCGAACACGTGCGGAAGATTCCGTGGGGGATCTCCGAGTCAGGATTCGCCAAGACGGATGCTCAGGGCCGGTTTGGCTATCAGGCGTGGGGTATCCCTGCACTCGCACTGAAATATGGAGCTGAAGATGGCCCGGTTATCTCTCCTTATTCCACTTATCTTGCGTTGCCTTTGTTGCGAGACGAGGCGCTGGCGAACCTGCGCCGCATGACTTCGATGGGGTGGAGCGGAGCTTATGGACTTTATGAAGCGGCGGACTACAGAGAGAGCAGCGAGCCGAGGCTGGTGCGTTCGTGGATGGCGCACCATCAGGGTATGTCGCTGCTCGCGCTCACGAATCTGCTTCATGACAACATCGTTCAACGCTGGTTCCACAGCAACGCTATCGTCCGAGCGGCAGAACTTCTTCTGCATGAGAAGCCCTTGAGCAAGAGCACGCTTCGCGAATTAAAGAGACAATCCACACTCCAGGCCGTCAGTCGTGACGATGCTAAGAAGCCAGACGACGCGATCGTATAGCGAGATGCAGCTACTGATTCGGTTCGTCGCGGAAGCCACACATCTTCATGGCTACGACCGCCTCAGGATTTTGCATGAACGTATTCCAGACAAAACCGGTGCGGAGATTTTCAGCCATCAGCAGACCGATTCCGAGATCGATGCCGAGCACGTCGGGGTCAAACCAGGATAGAGCTGGATGGAATGAATCGGAGAAGCCGTATCGTCCCCATGCATTTTCGCCGTAGTTCTCCTTCATGGATCGTTGGACGCGGAGGCACTCCCTGGGAAGAAAGGGAAGTGATCCGGATGTGGCGGATGGCGTTACGGATCCATCGACCGGGCCCATGAGCGGCGGGCCGCCCCAGGCGGTGTAGCCGTGCTCCCAGTCGGATGCGGAGATGCCCCAAAAGTCCTCTGTGTAGCCGCGATTGAGGCTGAGGCAAAAGGCCTTGTGTGCGCGGGTGGCGATCACAGAGTTGGTGAAGTAGTTGGTGTAAACGTCGCGTTTGTGCGCGAAGTCGAACCATGCATGGGAGTACTGATGCACGAACAGTGGATCGTGGCCGCTGATGTATTGATATTCTCGAAACTCCATGCGGGGTCGAGTGAAGCTGCTCCAATGATCGGCGCCGATGGGGTGGCGTGGGGAGCCGATCGCGAGAAGATACATCATCATCAACTCGGAGTAGTGATCCCAGCGCGAATAGATAAAGCCGATGTCGGGACGCCATCCTTTGGAGAATGTTCTGCCGGTGTTCAGCATCCACGGCCACTCCACGCGTTCGTACAACTGTGTGGCGAGGCGAGCGATCTCCGGGTCCCTGAAGTGGGCGCGACAGGTCAGGACGCCGCATAAAAGGATGGCTGTGTCCATCGGCGAGATCTCGCTGTTGATAGCGGGTTCGCCGGTCTCGACATTATTGAAGTGATAGAAGAAGCCGTACTCATGATGGAGCTTATTGAAGTGAAACCTTAGCGTCGCCAGTACCTGTCTGCGGCTCTGGGCGGTCGTGATGTATCTGCGCTTTTCAGCAATGCAGAGTGCGGTCAGGCCGAAGCCTGTTGCAGCGATGCTTGATACGAAGCGGCTGTCGCGCACGCCTGTTGGGTTCTGGTTGAGGGCGCGATCAAGCACCTGTCCGCTCGCTGCGTCGACTTGCTCGGTGAAGTAGAGACATGCGGCGCGCTGCATCTCATCAAGGAAGTCAATGTCAGCTTCGGTTGGCCAGTTCTCTCCGGCGTTACTTTGCTGGCTCGAGGCCTGCGCGTGGGCAAAGGGCAAAGGGACGGACCTTGAGAGAAGAGCGGCGCCCAACAGCTTCGTCGCGTCGCGTCGCGTTATGTGGGCAAGGCAGGGAGACTTCATGCAGATTTCACCGGGCCGATGTTTCGTGGGTCCTCGCATGTTCGATGCTGATAGGGAGCAAAAGTTAGTGTGCTGCCCTCGCACTGCTGATTTTGATGAGAACAAGCCCCTGTGGAGGAATGCGAATCGACAGGGTTCCATTCTTCAAAAAAACCGCTTCCGGGGGCGAGGGTTTGGCGGCTGTCCTGAGGGTTACGATCTGGTTGTGAGTAGGAAATGCCGGGCGTCCCATTGCATCGTAGGTTTTCACGACGTTGCCGTGGTCGGCGTCAAGCCGCCAAAGCTGTGCGCGGGCGTTGGCTGCCACGCCGTTAATCTTCAGTGTAAAGGTGCGGCCGGGCCCAGGGTCGGCTGGCGGCGGAGTGTACTTCGCGCCTGTGCCAAAGGGTGGGGCGTAGTTCCAGAGTGCGATCACAATGGAGCCGTCAGACCGCCTGGTTGCGAGCGCTGAGTCTGAGTCGACCGGGAAGCGGCGATCGCCGAGCTGGTGCAGCATGGCGAAGGCGTTTAGTGCGGGTTTCGGAATGTTGTTCACAGCCATGAGGCCGAAGCCACCGTAGAACGGAGTTTTTACCACGCCTTGTTCTTCAAATACGTCGGAGAACGCCCAATAGCTCATCGCTTCGGTAAGGCCGTCGCACTGGCGAATTGTATTTGCCAGCCACGGTCCCATGTATACGGTGTCGGTCACGTTCGGTTCATTGGCGTAGCTGGCGTTGTATTCGCTGAAGATGAGAGGGAGGTCTGGCAGAGAAGACGCCGCGATCTGATCGTGTACTTTGCGGACAGCGCGATAGACCATCTGGTCGCGCGGAATTGTCTCATCGGTCTGGAAGACATCTTTGGCTGAGTCGTTCCCGTAGACGTGGGTGCTGACGAAATCTACTGGGACACCCGCTTGTCTGCAATGCTCGAGAAATGCTTCTACCCAAGCCGCTTGAGCCGTGGATGGGCCGCCGACTCGAAGTCGATTGTTTACCCTTTTGATGGCGAGAGCGGTGTGATTGTATAGCTCGAAATAGGTCGCCTGTGCGGGTTTACCGCCCCAGAAATCCAGGTTCGGCTCGTTCCATACTTCGAAGTACCATTTCGAGACTTCATCGATTCCGTAGCGCTCCACGAGGTGCTCTACGAAGGCCGTGATCATGCCATCCCATAACACATAATCTTTCGGCGGAGAGATGTTCGGTCTGTACCAGAACGCGTGGAGAGCGGCGGGATCCGAGGCTAATTTGAGGGGCATGAAGCTTAGTTCGACAAAGGGCCGCACTCCGTTTGCCAAAAGGCCATCGTAGATCTGATTGATGTAGGAGAAGTTGTAGACGGGCCGTCCGTTGGAATCAAGATCAAAGAATCCTACTTCGTCATGGAAGATGGCGTGAAACCGTACAGCCTGGAAGTCTGTTGCGTGTTTTACCGTCCGGAGATCATCGCGATAATTGTCACGCAGTGCAAGCACGGCGCGACCAGAGCCAAACATCTGCTCCCAGAAATGCGGAAACGGAGTTACGAGTGCCTTGGTATCGATTCGAATCACGTCGCTCTGGGAGCCTGTGGCGGTGGGGGGCTGACTGGGTGCCTGCGCCCCCCCGGAGGTTAGCAGGAGGAATATCAAAGCTGCGATTGTCAGGACACGAGAGCGCATGGTGACTCCTTCCTCGATCTTTACTGTCAGACAATGAGATGCAAAGTAGTCCAATGAACCGTTTCTTGGGTGCTGCTATACATGATGGCTCAGGTTGGAGACAGCCGCTCGAAGTTCTTCATAGCGGGCTACGGAGTTTCGTACATATTCGCCGTAACGACTGTCGTGGAGCAGGGAGGTGTCGACAATCGGCGTGCTGGTTGCGGGAAGGGGAGTTTTTTCGACAACAGCAGTAGCCATGGCATCGATACGGTCCGCCAGATTGCGACGCATCTCGCCCAATGCGGGCTGGGTCAGGAAGTCTATATCCTGCTCGCGGTGGAGAAAAGCGAACTGGTTCCAGAAGAGCGCAATGGAGGTTAATGCCGTTCCAATGATCATCTGGCTTGACCGCTCATGCTCCTTTCGGTCAACGCCGAACTCATATTCCACGGCTTCGCCCATAGAGCGGATGCCGGCGACCGACTTACCTATCTGGTCGCGTAAGATGTCGGCCTGAAAAATAAATTCACTGTGTTCGGTCTCCGTTTCAAGTAGACGAAGGAAGCTGGACTCGCTGTGAAGCATGCCTGCCAGGGCTTTGCGCATTGCTGTAACTGTTCGAACGGGCCAGAGCAGATCGAAGACGAGTGCCATGACAACGAGTGCGAGCAGAATCCCGATCAGTCTGTCTCGGGCCGGGGCCAGTTCTGTGGGGGCGCTGAAGCCCTCAAAGGCCACGATGTAGAACGCGAATGCAATCTGCAGTCCGACATAGTTGAACTGTCGTCCGGCCGCCCACCAAGCCGCGATGAACGCAACAGCGCCGATGAGCACGACCAGCGACGTAATCGAATCCATGTAAGGGAAGAGGAAGACGGTAGCTCCCAAGCCAAAGATAAGACCGCCGATAGCTGAACCGAGCAGTCGGAAGATCAGCTTTTGCTTGATAGCTCCGCTGCTGCTCAATCCGGTGATCAATACTGTTGTTACGGATGTCGAGATTCCTGGCCAATCGAGCGCGTTATAGATGATGTAACAGATCGTGGCGCAGAGGCTGAGCTTCAGGGCGAAGGCGAGAGTGTCTTTACTGTTGATTGCGCCGGGGATCAAAAACGGAACTTTCTTCGAGGGCAGCGCAACCAATTCTTTATCCTTGGCTTCTCCATCGGTTGCTTTACCGACAGGCATGGATACGATGGCGTGTAGCGCTGAATCCACACGATCGAGCAGGGTTGGGTTTTCTTTCATTGTGAGTTCGGACTCACGCTCGGTCGTGGGAACGATGTTCGGATTGAGTTCCCGGCACAGTTCGGCGATATGGGCGCAGCGTCGCCGAATCACGGGGTCGGTCGCGGCTGGAGTCTGCGATCCAAAGGCGGCAGCTACGTCCATCAATTGTGCGAGCATTGTCAGGCGCACACGCGTTCCAATAGGAAGATTGCCGGTGTCGAGATTGCGATCGACAATGGCGTTGTACAGGTCCTGCATCTTCATTTGTCCGGCGGCCGCAAGACGCGAGACACGGATTACAGCGGGGGATATCTCGTCCGGCGCTGCGCCACGCGCGTATAGCGAAAACATTGTCTCGAGGGCTTCATAGCGGATGCGGCGCTGCTCCTGCAGCTCTTGGGCGGGATGCCGCGAGCCGAAGATATACTCCACGGCTACGGAGCAGGCGACGGCCAGGCCAATGGTTCCGAGCAGGTAGAGAGAGGTTTTGACGAGGGTGTCAGCTGGAGTTTGCGTCTCCCATAGCGCAATCAAGGTGGCGAAGATGAAGCCCCACGTCGACGCCAGCACTGAAACTGTGCTCGCAAGCATCAATACACCCGCGATGAACGTGACGATTGCCACGCTGAGGACGCGCGCCATGGGGTCATTGTCAGTCAGGATGACGACTGCGAACACAGACGCAACCGACGAGGCCAGAGCAATGAGCGAGTAGATGCTCGATCGAAGAGACACCGAAGGCGAGTCTCGCCCGATCAGAAAGATGTAGTACAAGCCGAGGGAGGCAAACGGCATGCGCAAGGCCATCAGGAACAGCAAGGTAATGACTGACGCGAGAACGATCCTCAATGTGCCGCTGAGCCGTCCCGGCGTTGGTTGCAGATCCTGCCAGATGCGCCGCGTCCACGAGGTGACGGTCGTGTCCATTCGGCTATCTCACCACCGTGACGGCGGTCGCTCCAATCCGGAATAGCTCAGGGTCCGGATCTTCGACGCGTATGCGAACTGGGAACCGTGTCGATAGATGCACCCAGTTGAGGGTTCGCCCGATCTGCGGCAAGCCTCCGGTCACTCTGCCCTCCTCTGGGAACACGCCGTATCCAATGCTCTCGACCACGCCGTTGAATCGTCTGTCCGGATGGCCCATGAGATAAACATCCACTGGCGTACCCACACGAACGTTCTTCAGCTTGGACTCGCGATAGTTTGCGATCACATACCAGGTACGTGTATCGATGAGCGTGAATATCGGGGCGCCAGGACGAGCATAGGCACCCTCGGAGATGTTCATGTTTGTTACATAAGCATCGAATGGCGAGAGGACGCGCGTGCGCTCCAGATCAAGCCTGGCTGCTTCGACCCTTGAAGCCTTCGCCGGTCGCTGTGACATCAATGTATCGACCGTGTCGACTGTATGAATTGCCTGGCCCAGCTTTGCCTGAGCTTCGGTGGCCATGGTATCAGCCTCTTGCTGGCGCAGAACCGTCTGTGTTTGCTGTGCCTGTGCTTGAGCCAACGCGGCCTGGGCTTCGTTGTAGTTACCTTGTGCAACTACAACGGCGGTGTTGGCCTGGTCGACTTGTTCCACCGTTACATATTGTTTCTGCAACAGGGGTTCAATGCGATGCAGATTGTTCGTCGCGAGTTTTAGTTGCGCCTCGGCGGCTTGAACTGCGGCCTGCGCGCGCATTACTGCGGCTTTTGCGACATCAACGCTGCTACCGGCGGTCTGGATTCCGGTCTTCGATTGGCTGACTGCTGCGGTGGCTGCCTGTACGGCGCTCTGCTGGGCCGCGATCCTGCGCTTAGCGTCGACGATCTGCTGTTCCAGCGCTTCCTGGTCTGAAAGCGCCTGCTGTAGCGCGTACTCATATGGCCGGGGATCGATAACAAATAAGAGGTCACCCTTCTTCACGAAGGCATTGTCTTTTACAGCCAGTTGAATCAGGCGTCCACTGACCTCCGGGGCGATCTCGATATAGTTGGCCACGACGCTGGCGTCGTCAGTGCGCGGGTTTCGATTGGTCTGAAAGATGACCACCAGCAACAACAGCGCAGCAGCCACGACGACACCAATGCCGATCCATCTGCCGAGTTGCTTGCGTTTGAGAGTTTCAGTCGCCTGATCCATGTGCTTGTCCTTTATCGGAAGAAGATCAGCCACAACAGGCTTGTGAGAAGAATGACGACGCTTGGGTAAAAGAGTGCTACGGGGCCGATCTCCGACTCAAGCCGATAGCGCAACAGTACGACCCGCAACCCACAGGCAAGAATTATGGCAATCGTCAGGCATACCATCCAGACCGGGAAGAAGGATCCCAGGACGTCGACCGAGGGCGCGCGTCCGCAGCCGCCGCACAACAGGCAGATTGTCGCGAGGCAAAGCGGCTTCGTCCTTGGTGTAGTTGTCTTCTGGTTCATCGTTGAGGACCGTCCTGTGTCGAAGTCTTTGTAGCGGGTGGCTGAGTGCGCAGCAGATTGCCTGTTACAAACTCCAGATCAACCGCCTCAAGAAAGAGCTGCGATCGGGCTGAAACGCTTGAAAGCCGCGCTTGCGCTAACTGCCTTGCAGCGGTAACGACATCGATCAGATTCTTTACCCCATACTTATAAGCGTCCAGGGATGCGGAGTAAGAGGAGTTGGCCGAATCGAGCAAGGCCACCGCCGCCTGCTGCTTTCGGAGTGCGGTACGAAAGGCGATGTAGGCGGTCCAGATCTCGCGCGTGGCCTGATCACGCTTTTCGGTCATCTCGTCCTGAGCTTCGCGACGTCTGGATTCGGCTATGGCTACCTCGCCCTTGCGCGCTCCGCCGTCGAAGATGCGCCACTCCACGCCGAGGGTAGCGGACCATGTTGGCTGGCTCGCATTGCCAAGTTGACCGTAGTCCGCAGTCGGCCATATCGACGTTTGCGCGGCGGTTCCGGAGAGAACGATCTTCGGTTTGTACTCTGCTTTGGCGGCGCGGATGGCATCGTCTGCGGCGCGGATCTCGGCAGCCTGCGCCATGAGGTCGGGGCGGTCGGCGATTGCGCGATCGATCAGCGCGTCGATAGACATGGTCAAGGACTCAGGCAGCGGAGCGCTCTTCTGCGCATCGATTGTGATGTTGGGTGATGGTTCGACGCCGATCACTTCGGTCAAGGCGACTCGCGCGATTTTCTCGTCGCCGTCTGCCGATTCCATATCGAAGACGGCCTGCGAGGTCTCGGCCCGGGCATTTAACACATCGGGTAGTGTTGAACGTCCGTTCTTTAACTGCGTTTCGGCGGCATCTTGTGTTGTTTGCGCCGTCTTAAGCGTCTCCTGGGCGGCTTGTAGACGTTCCTGAGCGGTTAGCAGCTTGTAGTAGGAGGTGGCCACGCGGAAGGCCACCTCCTGGTTTGCCTGGATGAAGTTTGCGCCAGCGGCCAGCTTTTCGGCGGTCGCTGCATCCACCTTTGCCTCGCGCTTGCCGAAGTCGAAGATCAGATAATCGAGCGTCACTTCAGGGACTACCGCCGGTATCTCAACCATCACATAGCCGCGAGGAGCCAGGGGCTTCGGAAACGGATTGATGATCCGCTGGTCTCCAAAGGCAGCCACTCCGACAAGAACCGGAAAGTAGGCGCTCCTTGCGATGCCGAGTTCATCGGCCTTTTGCTTGGCTCGTTCCCAGACAATGCGAGTGTGCGGATTGTTGTGTTCGGCGATGTCGATGAGCTCAGCCAGCGAGTAAGAGTGTGTAGCGTCGAGGGTTACGGCCTTGTCTTGTGGAGTGGCACGAGCGACGCAATCGGCTGCCGAGCGAGGAGTGGATGCAACGCCAGAGCACTGTCCAAGCCCTGTTGGTGCCGGCCCTGCGGCCATGGCAAAAGACAGGATGAGCAGCCTGAGCCTAATTAGTTTTGGGCGAGGCGCTATCGAATTTCTCAGGTTACCGAGTTCGGTGCCGCTTGAGCGCATTGTCCTGTCTCGTAACATTCGCTACGTTGCCAGCCAGCCTTCCCAAACGATGATTCGCTTCATACTATCAATTCCTATCAATTCCCTTCGGGCGAGATAAGGTGGTCTCCAACATTGAAAATTGCTCATGGTGTCCCCCGGAACATCTACTGACACAAAGATTTCCACACTGTATACTCGCCTTACAAACCACATTCCTGTGGGTTTAAGTACACGGTTAGTTTCGTCCAGCGGTCGGGTGCCGAACCATGGAAGACTACGGACCAGTTCTCCCGAAACATGATCCCTCGAAAGGGGGAGATGGCGGTGTGCGCACACCCCTGAAAGGGGAGAGTTCGTCTGCAGGGGAGTTATCAAGCGATGCACCTACGCTATTCGGTGCGCCAGACGCTGAGAGATATAAGAAGGAATCGAGCCAGACGTATGCGGGCTCGCGCTTTTCGCAAGATGGGTCCCGGAGCTACTCGGGCTCTGGAGGGCAACCCATCCTCGAGGTGGGATCTGTGGTGGCACACAGATATGAAGTGGCCGCGTTGCTCGGCGAAGGCGGCATGGGGGCTGTCTATAAGGCGAGAGATGTTGAGCTGAACCGAACGATTGCCCTGAAGACGATACGCCACGAACTTGGTGGGAACCTGGCCATCATCGAGCGTTTCAAGCAGGAATTGATCCTGTCCACGCAGGTGACTCATCGGAATGTCGTCCGCATCTTCGATCTGGGTGAATCGGATGGCATGAAGTTCATCACGATGGAGTACATCGAAGGGAAGGACCTGCGCACGCTCATTTATGAGCGAGGGAAGCTTCCGCCGGAAGAGGTCGTCGATATTATCGCGCAGGTATGCCGCGCGCTGGATGCGGCGCACAGCGTGGGCGTGATCCACCGTGATCTTAAGCCGCAGAACATTATGCGGGACCAGAACGGCCGCATTCTGGTGATGGATTTCGGACTGGCTCGCACGCTGGAAGGCGACGGCATGACGATGTCGGGCGCGCTCGTCGGGACGATGGAGTACATGTCGCCGGAGCAGGCGCTGTCGAAGAGTCTGGATCAGCGGTCGGACATCTATTCGCTCGGCCTGATCTTTTACGAACTACTAAGCGGGGAGTCGCCTTTCCGCGCCGACACCGCGCTGGCGAGTCTGATTCGCCGGACTCAGGAACGGGCAATACCTCTATCGCAGTGTACGAGTAACATCTCTGGCCCCCTGGACCAGATCGTGACTCGCTGTCTGGAGCGCGAGGTGGAGCTCAGATATCAGAGTGCCACGGAGGTCCTCGCTGATCTTGAGCTGTGGCAGCGCAAAGGCGTAGTGAGCATGGTGACCTCGCAGGGCGCGCGGCGTCAGCCGGTTCTGTCTCTGTGGTTATGGGAGAAGCGATGGTGGCTGTGGGGTGCGGCTGCCCTTGCTTTGGTACTTAGTATTGCGGGATATGTCGGAGTCCATTCGACGTCGGCCAATCCGACGGCGAAAGAGCCGGCAGTCGCGGTTCAGGGGATGTCGCTGGCGATTCTTCCGTTCCGCAACTCGTCGGGAGATGCGAATGACGCGTGGATCGGGGCAAGTATTGCTGACATGCTGAGCACGGACATCGGCCAATCGGCACATCTGCGCACTGTTTCTACTGATCGCCTTCATCAGGTGCTTTCGGACCTGCGGATTGGCCCGGATACAGCGATCGATCCTGACACGGTGCGGCGCGTGGCACAGTTCAGCAATGCCGACGTTGTCGTTTCAGGGCAGTACGCGCGGTTTGGCGATCAAATTGTGATTGACGCCACGATCAGGGACATCAAGCGTGGACAAAGTGTGGCCGTGAAGGCTCAGGCGCTAGCGAAAGATCTTCCGGTCGCGATCGATAGCCTCGCGGACTCCGTGCGGAAGAACCTGTCGCTTTCTCCGGATGTGGTGCAAGAGCTAAAAGCTCAGTCCTTTAAGCCGAACTCCTCTTCAGTGGACGCGCTGCGGAGTTATAACGAGGGGCTAGCGTTGATGCGCGAGGGCAAGAATCTGGATGCCTCCAAGAGCTTTCAGGTGGCTATCAAGGATGATCCTCAGTTTGCCCTGGCTCTGTCGAGGTTAGCTGAAGCGCAGTCGGAGCTTGGGTTTGAGAGCGATGCAGAGCAATCGTCTCGCAGGGCAGTGGAGCTTGCCAGCAGCGAAGACCTGCCGTTGCCGGAGAAGTATCTGATCACAGCGAATCACGCTCGCATTATCAAAGACGACAAACAGGCGATTGAGGCCTACAAGAATCTGGCGGTGAGTTGGCCGAGCGATGTGGATGTTCAGTACAACCTCGGCGCCTTGTATGTGGCGACTGGTGATTATGCCAAGGCCCGTGACGTGTTTGCGAAGATTTTGCAGACGGATCCGAAGAATATCAAAGCGCTGTGGGAGATGGGGGTCGTCGAAAACACACTGGGAAATCCGCAGGCGGCATTGGATTCGCTCAGCAAAGGATTGAGCCTGGCGACCCAGGTGGATAACCAGGAACAGCAGGCGCTAATGCTGCTTTCAACGGGGATTTCATATCGGAAGCTGAACAAACCGGAGGAGGCTCTTCGCAATTTCGAGGAGTCGATTGCGATCAACGAGAAGATCGGTCAGAAGAGAGGAGTTGCCGCGGCACTGGCCGAAGTGGCGAATCTCCAGTCGCAGAGAGGGAATACGGACGCTGCGCTGGCTGATTTCAACAAGTCGCTGACGCTGCTACGCGAGATCGGGATGAAGAAGGAGACTGGCGACACGCTGGCCGACATGGGAACCGTCTATCAGGATCGGGGGGAGTATGATCAGGCGCTCCAGCGGTATAAGGAAGCGTTACAAATCCAGCGCGAGACTGGAGATCAAAACTACGAAGCTCTTTGTTTGAACTATATTGCCTCCGTGTATCTCGCGAAGGGCGATGCCGACAATGCCTTTACGAATTACCAGCAATCGCTGCAGCTGCGCGAGAAGCTGGGGGTCTCCGCCGGTATTGCAGAGACACTGGGAGGGCTGGCAGAGGCCTATTCCCAGACAGGCCAGTACGACACTGCACTCACATCGTTGATGCGAGCGCTGGAGCTCTCCCGCCAGGTTGGAGATGCTCGTCAGACGGCGTTGCTTTCGCATCAGATCGGGCTGGTGTTTGAATACCAGGGCCGGTTCGGAGCGGCGGTGAAATCAATGCAGGAGAGTGTGAAGACTTTTCGCGACCGGGGGGAACATGGTCGCGATATGGCGGTACTCCTGAATGATTTGGCCGGAGCTCTGGCAAAGGCTGGTAAAGGAGACGAGTCATCCACGCCACTGGATGAGGCGGAGGCTATTGCGCGTGAAGTGAAGAACGATACGTTAATGGCGAAGATATTGAATACAAGAGGCGACGCGGCGTTCTATCGAGGAGATGTTAAAGGTGCGGACCAGTTTTATAAGTCAGCCCTCGCATTGGGTGCCCATGCCAAGGACAATGACACGCTTGTGTTGTCGAAGTTGAATGTGGCAAGAATGGCGATGGCCCAGGGCCGTTCGAAAGATGCGCTTGGCATGCTGCGCCCACTGATGAATTCGAGCAACACGGCGAATGCTTATTTGTCGTTGCAACTCGCGATTGCGTATGCGCAAGCCGAGGTCGAGACCGGAGATTATGTTAAGGCCGAGCGCGATCTTGAGCAGAGCCTAATTCGGTCAGAGAAGGCGGGCACACGGCTCGATTCAGCCAGAATCAACTATCTGCTGGGTACGTCGCTGAGACTCCGTGGTGCTGCGGAGAAGGGGCGCAGCTCGTACTACTACGGTGAGACGCTACGGTTGCTCGATGCGATTCGAGCGGACCCAGGCGCAGAGAACGTTCTGCATCGCGCCGACCTTAAGACGATCCATGATGATGCAAAGCAATGGAAGGTGTAAGCACTTAGCCGCTGAACGTGCGCGAATTACCTCACTAGCGTGGTTGCGGTCGACTGATTATTGCCCGGATGTGAGTCGGGGTTGGCGCTACTTACAGTGGCGGTATTCTTTATCACCGCTCCTTTTGTGGCGTCGGCTCGAACAACAATCTGAATGACCAATGCGGAGAAATGTGAGAGCTTCAGTGGGTCGAGTGAATTTGCGGCGCAGCTGACGATATTACCCGCGAAAGAACAGCGGGCACTTCCTGAAGGAGTAGAGCAACCGCGTAGATCGCAGGAAAAAACCTGAGCGGTCGCACTGAGGAAAGTGACGCCGGTAGGAAGTGGGTCGGTCACGACAACCTTCGAGGCCCCGGTGTCACCCAGGTTGGCTGCAGCGATGTCGTATGTAAACGAGTCATTGTGACGGACAAGAAGCGGCGCCACTTTAGCCAGCACAAGATTAACTGAAGGCGCGACGACCTGGTATGTTGCCGAAACAGACGCGTGATTTCCGGCAGCATCGACTACGTTAGCGAGAAACGTCTTGCTGCCGGGGGTTGAGGTGTCCACCGTGCTCATGATTGGTCCCGTGTTCAGGGTTGTACCGGGGGCAAAGGTTGATGTGCCGCACTTGACGATTCCTGAACGGTCGTCGCTACAGCTATAGGTCACCGTGACGTGCTGATTCAGCGTATAAGAGTCTGCAACGCCGTTATTGGTGGACGGTGCGAGCGAGAAATTCAAACTGGAGATAGTTGGGGCCACGGTGTCTATATTGATCGGAACTGTATAGAAAGACGTCGACCAACTGAGGTTTGCGTCCTGAGTGAATTTCAGCTCTTCGGTGCCGGCGCAATCCTGAGCGAAGTAGTGAAGGAGATACTGGCCGTCTGCGTTGAATGAGACTGTTTGCGGGGATGGAGCGAAGACGGAAGCTGCAGGCAGGGTGGGTGCGGCCGATGTTGGGCAGGAGACCGTGTTTGTCAGCACAGTGTCGGTCGGAATCGCCAGTCTGGGAGACGGTTGAGGAACGGCCGAGGCGAGAGCAGTGCCATAGGTGATGCTTTGAATAGGAGCTGCCACGAAACTGCTTTGTCCCGGCAAGGCAGGCACAAGGGTGGAGAGGTCCGGCGGCTGACTGGAAAAATTCACCGTTGGCGACTGGGTATTGATCCATCCACCAGGTTGCTGTCCCTCGACAGTGACGGTAGTCAGGTCCTCTGGAACATCAGCCACAGGGATGAAGGTTGAATTGGGGTGGTCGCCAGTTCCATCCATCGCGTAAAGGCCGGGTCCCGAGAAGTTTGTAAGCAGGTTTTGTGGACAGAGCTCCGTGCCGAGGCCCGCTGCAGGATCGAAGATACAGGGGCCTCCGGTCCAGCCTTCGGTGGCCATCAGGAAGCCGATGCCTTGATGGAAGGTTGGACCGTTCGGAATGGTGATGTCAGGAAGGGTGAAGGCTGGCCCGTCGAAGATGTCCTCGAAGATCTCATTACGAAGCTGTGATATAGGACACTGCGCGCCACTTTCATTAGAACTGGTACCGACCTGGCACTCGAGCGTGAAGAGCTTGCATGCCGACTGGCCATTTGGCAGCAGTTCGCCGGTGTGAACCAGGCAGCTTGAAGTAGCGAATGACGTGCCGGGAACCCAGACCGTTTGGAAGATCGATGGATCGATGGGTTGATCGGCAGTATTTGGGATGGTGCCGTCTGTAATCGCAAGACTACCTGCGGCTTGCGCTACGGAGAGGTCGTAGGTGAATTGGACTTGCTGGTTTGTGGAAGAGTCAAAAGGGAAATTCTGCGTGAGCGTTGAAGGAGGAGGGTTGTTCTGCGGAATGGGGTTGCCGGTGACTTTGGCCGGGCCTGTGACTCCTGCTTGCGTGCAGCTTGTATTGAGATAAACGGTGGAATTTGTCAGGTAGGAGCCAGTATCGACCAGGTCAATCTTTACCTGTATGGAGCCGGATTGAAAACTGCCGCTGATGTCGATGGGAGCGACTCCGCCAGTGCTTACAAAGGTGTCAGGGTTCTGGCCGGTGAGCTGACCTTGCCCCGCAGGAAACTGATAGCTCGTAGTGAAGCAATCAGGCTGATTGCCACTTGGCGTGGAGTCTGACACTCCGCCGCGGCACACATTGACCGGACCGCTGGAGCCATTGGTTGTGGTAACCGTCAGGTTGATGAAGTTATCGACGAGAACATTTCCAGTGCCATTGGGAGTCGAGGAGAGCACGGCGCTAATTGTCGAAGTGGCACCGCAGTTCAGGGACTGGGTCGAGCTGTTGAAGACGGTCTGATTCGAGCCGAACCCTGTGCCGCTGGCGGATAAACGAACATTGGTGGGGCTAAAGAGCAGGATGGAGTTCGTCTGGGCATGCATATCGGAAGTTGCCGCTACGGTGCATGCTGTGATGACGATCGTACGCAGGAAAGTGAAGGGTCTCATCGCGCGCTGTCCTCCTCCTAAAATTTCAGTTCTCAAACGTGCGCCGCGGACTGCGCTAGAAAAACGCACGCAGGTACTGCGAGACAGACTAACTCTTATAGAGAAACCGTCGAGGGGAGGATGGTGCCAACGGAATCTGTCCGGGGCCCGTTTGAGAATGGGAGGATTGTCTAATCCTTAAGCAGCTCTGTCAACGTAAAAATCGCCAGGACAAAGGAAGGGCAGGTGTGCCGATCCATCCTCTATGCAACGTAATTTTCGAGCGTTCCGATCCCATCAATACTGATTCGGATGATGTCTCCACTTGAGAGCGTGAAATCATCGGCTGGAACGACGCCTGTGCCGGTCATGAGAAAAACGCCTTGGGGAAAGCTATTGTCGCGGAAGAGAAATCCGGCTAATTCCTGTGGATCGCGCTTAAGTTCGGCTAGAGTCGTGCTTCCGGTGTAAGCGGTTTTACCTTGCCGCTCGATCTCTAACTTGACAGTGGTTGTTTTGGGCATCGGCTCGGGGGAGAGCAGAACGCAAGGACCCAATGAGCAACTTCCGTCATATATCTTCGCCTGCGGCAGATAAAGAGGATTTTCACCTTCGATATCGCGTGAGCTCATATCGTTGCCGATGGTGTATCCCACAATTGCGCCTGCGGGGTTAATCAACAGAGTGAGCTCCGGCTCAGGAACAGACCATTTGGCATCTGATCGGATACGCACGGCACTACGGGGTCCGATTACGCGGCGTCCCGTTGCTTTGAAGAAGAGTTCAGGCCTCTCGGCAGAGTAAACACGATCATAAAAATTACCGCCACCAGCGTCCCTGGACTCCTCTATGCGCGCACTGCGACTGCGATAGTATGTCACACCGGCTGCCCAGACTTCCTGACTTACAACGGGTGCGAGAGCGGTAGCGGGATCAAAGGCTTTCACTGCCTCAGTACTGATTGCAGCGGCAACGCGCGCGTGCAGGTCGACGCTGCTCATTAGCTCGTCCCAGTCCGCCGCATCTACAGGGTAGAAGTTGTCATTCTCCTCAACGAAGATGCCGTGAGTTGTGCGATAGAGTTTCAACGGATTACCTTTTCTGTCTTTGCAGGCTGTGAGTGAAGAGGATGCTGGTCTGTCTTGATTGCACCTCGAGCAAGCTGTGCGACGATGGCATCCGCATCGTAGACGCAGCCTCCCCAAACGCCCCCGCTCGCCTGAACGAGTGCCGCCCAAAGACGCGTGTCATCAGGCAGCGCAGGATGAGGCGCAAGGTCTTCATGAGGTGAACGAGAAGCGAGACGACGGCTTCCCTCGTGAGCAGAAAAAAGGTTGTCACCTTCGCCGACCAGGTTAACTGTGCCATGGAGGCCGGCTCGGTCAACCACGATTTCGATCATGTCTCCCTCGCGTACGCGGCCAATTGGCCCACCAGCGAGTGCTTCCGGTGAGATATGCCCGAGGCAAGCGCCTGTCGAGACTCCGCTGAAGCGAGCGTCCGTAAGTACGGCCACATGCTTGCAGAAAGGAAGATTCTTCAGCGCCGAGGTGACCTGATAAATCTCTTGCATTCCGGCACCAGCAGGCCCGCCGCAGATGAGTACGACCACGTCTCCGTGCGATATCACGCCACGTTTGATAGCGTCGATCGCGGCTGCTTCAGTGATAAAAACGCGAGCGGGGCCGATGTGGCGATAGATGTTGTTCTGATCAATAAGAGAAGGATCGATGGACGTGCTCTTGATGACGCATCCGTCCGGCGCAAGATTGCCTACCGGGAAGCAGATCGTTGCCGATAGTCCCCTAGCCAGCGCGCGATCGGGTGAAAGAATTACGTCGTCGGCATCGACATCATCCAGCGCACGGAGCCGTTCCTTTAGCGTCCTGCGGCGTTCGCTCTGCTCCCACCAGTTGAGGTTTTCGTCGAGCGTTTCGCCGGTGACAGTGCGTACGCCGCAATCCAGCAGCCCGGCCCGGCGCAGATGCAACATGACTTCTGGCACGCCGCCGGCAAGAAATACCTGAACCGTGGCAAAGTTGTTCGGCCCATTCGGAAGTGCATCTACGAGCCTTGGGACTCGGCGATTGATCGAGGCCCAGTCCGCTGCTGATGGGCGTCGCAGTCCGGCTGCGTGCGCGATGGCAGGAACATGTAACAGCAAGTTAGTCGATCCGCCGAAGGCCGCGTGCAGCACCATCGCATTGCGGATTGCTGCGTCCGTTAGCACGTCGCTCGTTTTTATGCCGAGGTCGGCCATTCTCAACATGGCGCGGGCGGAACGCAGAGCTGCATCCAGCCAGATCGGTTGACCAGACGGCGCAAGCGCGGCATGGGGTAACGATAGTCCCAGAGCTTCCGCGACCACCTGAGATGTGGCAGCCGTGCCAAGGAACTGGCAGCCGCCACCGGGCGTCGCACATGTTCTGCAGCCTACCTCCGCAGCATACTCGAGCGTGATCTGGTTCTGCGCGTAACGTGCGCCAATGGTCTGCACCTTGCCTGCATCCTCACCGCTTTCAGGGAGCAGAGTGACTCCACCGGGGACGAGGATGCTCGGCAGCGGGCCGCACGATGCGAGCGCCATCATCATGGCGGGCAGGCCTTTGTCGCATGTCGCCACGCCAATCACGCCTTTCCGTGTAGGAAGCGAACGCATAAGCCGTCTCAGAACGATAGCGGCATCGTTGCGGTAAGGCAGTGAGTCCAGCATCCCATCGGTGCCTTGAGTTCGGCCATCACATGGATCGGTACAGGCTCCGGCAAACGGCACAGCATGGCGGTTGCGAAGTTCGCGGGCTGCTTCGGCCACGAGCAATCCAACTTCCCAGTGACCGGTGTGAAAACCAAGTGCGATGGGCGTTCCATCCTGCGCACGCATTCCTCCGTGCGTGCTCAAAATTAAAAATTCGGGATCAAGCAAGCGCGCGGCTTCCCATCCCATTCCGGCGTTCTGCGAGAGTCCGAAGAGATTGCCAGAAGGCTGGGTCAGCAACATCTCCGGAGTGATCGGCAACGCCCCTTCAGGACCTGGCGCATGCGTCTTGGTTTCGCGAAACACTGAGGCTTCACTCTCGAAAACCTGTGCTGCAGTTACGGAACTCTTTGGATTGATCGTCATACCTCGTTATGAAATCTCAGGGCGAACATGTTGTAGCGTTGAGACGCCTGGTGCGGGACGCAAACAGAGCAGAAGCATTGAAGAGCACACTAACGAGAGCGCCATGAGCAAATATCCAGCGCGCGAGTTGCCTGTAACCGCCTGAAGAAACCCGACGAAGTAGCTGCCAAAGAAGCCTCCCAGAGCGCCACAACTGTTGATCATTGCGAGTACCTCAGCCGTTACGTTGCGCGGTACGCGTTCCGGCACAATGGCGAAGAACGGACCATAGGGCGCATACATGCAACCGCCTCCAACAATAAGACAAATAAACGCGATGGTAAAACTCTTCTGCGCAAACAAAAACGAGCCGAGCAGCGCAATTCCCGATATCAGTAGAAAGGGCCACACCAGGGATTGCCGCTTGAGGGTCTTGTCAGAGATCTGCGATACCAGCAGCATAAGGATAATTGCTGCCAAATACGGAAGAGCTGAGAGCAACCCTGTCTTGCCCATCGCGAATGCACTCCCCTGTCGCACGATCGTCGGCAGCCAGAGCACAAATCCGTAGACGCCAAGGCTCCAGAAAAAATACTGCGCCGAGAGCAGGAGTACATCTCCGCGCAGCAGCGCGATCCGCATGCTTCGCACGGGAGCGACGGTAAGCTGCTCCTGTGCGAGTTGCCTCTCGAGAGACTCCTTCGCGCCTGGCGTCATCCAACTGGCCTCCGAAGGTTTGTCCCTCACGAAGAGTATCCACACCACAGCCCATACAATGGACGGGATGCCCTCGATGATGAATGTCTTTTGCCAGCCGAACCCTTGAATGAGGTAACCGGTGATGGCGGACATCCAAAGCACCGTAACAGGATTGCCCAGAATCAGAACCGAATTAGCGCGCGACCGCTCGGCACGCGTAAACCAGCGCGTCAGCAGAAGCAGCATGGCCGGAAAGATCAGACTTTCTGCTATGCCGAGCAGAAGGCGAACGAGGGCAAGCAACCAGAAGGTACGAACGACACCGGTGAGCGCAGCGAGTGAACCCCACGCAATGAGAGCGAAAAAGACCAGGCGGCTGGCACTGCGCTTCCTTGCGAAGACCGCACCGGGCACCTGAAAGGCGAAGTAGCCGAGAAAGAATAAGCTGCCGAGGAGAGACGCCTGTTTATCGGTGATGTGCAGCGTCGTCGCCAGTCCTGCTGCAGCGCCAAAGCCATAGTTCGCTCGATCCAGATAGGCGAGGCTATAGGTTACGAACACAGCAGGCAGAAGATACAACCAGCGCTTGCGAAGACTCGCCGTCGCATCCAGATCTGCGGCTGCAATGCTGTCGCTCTCGGTGTCGGCCACTTTCATTCCCTGCAAACGTGAGTCCATGCTGCCTTTCAAGACGACGCTTCAACCAACACAGTAGGCACCGATCAACTGGCAACATACAACTCTAATCTGCCTGACTTGCCATTTGATTAACCGTCATTATTCTCCCGGCACATGAGCATCTGTATGTTCTTATAGAAAGCATCATTCCATTCAGAGGGCCTGATGAAGATCCGAGCCAGTTTCTGGTGTCTCCTCGTTGTGCTTATCATCTTCGCAACCGGCTGCTTGCACGCGCAGACCACAGTTCCATCCACCACAACGAGTGCCTCACAGGAAGCGATGGATCGCGATCTGCTCGAGATCACTATCCCTCAACTGGAACAGCTGTATCGCAGCCACAAATACACCGTTACAGAGGTCGTGCGCTGGCACATCGCGCGCATTGAGAGATATAACGGGATATACCGCGCAGTGCAGAACATGGATGTGTCGGGCGCTCTCGCTACCGCTGCTCGCGAAGATGCAGAGGCGAAAGCGGGTGGCAGCAGTTTTGTGCGCGGACCCATGTGGGGCGTTCCGATTGTCACAAAGGCAAACACCAGCATCAAGGGCCTCGTCACGACGGATGGATGGAAGGGCTACCTCATTCCTGGCCATGAGCTGGTCGCGCCAAAAGATGCAACGATCATCACAAAGCTGCGTGCTGCGGGTGCCGTCATTCTTGGTCAGACGAACATGCCAGACTTTGCAGCCAGCGATACCAATCGCAGCACTGCCTACGGGCGCACAGGAAACGCCTATGATGTGCGCTTTAGCCCTGGTGGTTCCTCGGGAGGTACTGTCACGGCCGTCACTTCAAACTTTGCAGTGCTCGGCAATGGGACCGACACCGGCAACTCGATTCGCATGCCGTCTGCGACGAGTTCTGTCGTCGGCGTCTTTCCAACGCGCGGCCTGGTGAGCATCGCTGGTATCGCGCCGCTCGACTGGCTGCTCGACAACACAGGTCCGATTGCTCGCAACGTGACCGATGCCACCATTGCGCTTGACGTCATGGCTGGCGAAGATCCGCGCGATTCCCGCACAATCGGATCCGCTGCCCAGGCCCAACGCGGTCCATACACCCAGTACCTCAAGCCAGACGCACTCAAAGGAAAGCGCTTCGGCGTGCCTGCGTTCATCCTTCAAGGAGCGGGAATTCCGTTTCAGGGTATTCCTGCCGCAGAGTCGCCGAGCGAGGTCGCGGCAGATACCGAAGCTTCTCGGCTTGCGCTCAGACCGGAGACACGCGACGCCTTTATGAAGGCCATCGAGGGACTACGGGCCGCTGGTGCGACTGTCATCTTCGACGATTCGATCCTGCCCGACAGTTTTGCCGTGACCGTGGCTCGCGTCGGCACATTTCCTTACGTTCGCGAAGGAACAGAAAAGTTCCTTGCAGAGTACGGACCTGCTCAATACCATTCGGCCGAGGAGTACGAGAAGGTTGTTGGCTCTCCTCTGCCGCACACCATCATCGGCGGCGGTGGTGCAAGTTCGATAAATCCGGGGGGCAGATCTTTGCCCCAGGCCATGATCGAGACCGATCCGCAGGCTGAAGCGAACTTCTTTGGTCCCCGACAAAAGGCGCTCGACGCCTACAACGAAACACTGGATCGGCTGCACCTTGACGGGTTTGTTTATCCAGCGACACAGATGCCTCCGCCCGATGAGACCATGCCGCAGGACGGGAAGATCAGTGAAGGTCCGCACAGCGACACGGGTTGGGTGAACATGATTGGTGTTCCCGCAGTAGTCGTTCCGGGCGGTTTCTACCCGGATGGCTTGCCGTTCGGGCTGGAGCTGTCAGCTCGACCCTGGAAAGACGGTGACCTGCTTAGCTGGGCGTATGCCTATGAGCAGGGTACGCAGCATCGCAGGCCGCCTGTGCTTGTTGAAAAAGGTCTGCTGCCCAATGCGAGATGACCCCTCCCCCCGGGGGGATCGATTTGTAAACCACCTGTTTACAGCTAGATAGAAAACGGGTGTCGCTAAAATCGTCCAAACAAATAGGTTGCGGGTAAAATCGTCATTCTAAAGAGTTAACGTCGATTTTCATCTCGAGCTGCACTTTTGAAGCGATAAAAACAGGAAAGCCCCGGTGGGTGTGCCGGGGCTTTCCTTGATCTCTATAACCATTATAGCGGGTTGGGTGGAATTACTAGGCAACACGAATCTCCTTGATTGGCGCGGGGATTCGCTGTTTGGGGGCTTGACAAGAAAAAAGCGATCTCCGAGCTTCTACTTGATAATCCCGCGTTCGCTGTTCGCGATGAAGTCTGCCAGATAGGCAACATGCTCGCCGGCGTTTCCCGCAGCGATCATCTCGCGCATCGCCTCCAGCGCTTGCGATGTATTCATCTTCGAAGCGAGAAGCAGCCGATACGCGGCGCGCAGCTCTTTCAGCTGGTCCGGGGTAAAGCCCTTTCGCTCCAGGCCGACTTTGTTGAGACCGTAGGCGTGGTTGTTGCGTTCGATTGAAGTCAACGAGTAGGGCAGCACGTTCTGCGTAATCGTCGTTCCGCCGCCGACGAAGGAGTACTTCCCAATCCTGCAGAATTGGTGCACCGGGCACAGCGCGCCCACCACGGCATAATCCTCGACGATGACGTGCCCAGCCAGGGTCGCCGAGTTCGCCAGAATGCATCCATTTCCAATGGAGGAGTCGTGGCCGATGTGGGTGTAGGCCATGATGAGGCAGCCCGATCCCACGCGGGTAATTCCGCCGCCGCCCGCCGTGCCCCGGGAGATCGTGACATACTCGCGGATCGTATTCCCATCGCCGATTTCCAAGTGCGTGGGCTCACCGGCGTACTTCAAATCCTGCGGCGCAATTCCGAGGCAGGCAAATGGGTAGACGCGATTCCTGCTCCCCATCGTCAGGCGCCCATCCAGCACAACGTGGGAGATAAGTTCGCAATCTTCGCCCAGCACCACGTTTGCGCCGATCGTGCAGTAGGGGCCCACCGTGCAGCTGGCCGGAATCTGCGCGCCATCCGCAACGATTGCTGTCGGATGGATGCTCACTCAGCCGGCACCTCAGCGGCCTTCTTCGCAGCCCGCGGCACCACCTGGCACATCACAATCGCATCGCACACAAGCTTGCCGTCGACGGTGATGTTGCCCTGCATCCGTACCGCGCGACTGCGCCAGTTCAGCACCGTTACTTCGATGCGGAGTTGATCTCCTGGTGTTACCGGGCGGCGAAACCGCGCATTCTCGATGCCGGTAAAGACCATCAGCTTCGAATCGCGGTCAGGGATCTCGGTCAGCAGAAGAGCGCCGCCGGTCTGGGCGATCGCCTCGACCATCAGGACGCCGGGCATGATCGGATAGTCGGGGAAGTGTCCCTGAAAGTGCGGCTCGTTCATCGTCACATTCTTGATGGCGACGATGCGCTGCTTGCGCTCCATCTCAACGACGCGGTCGATCAGCAGGAACGGATAACGGTGCGGCAGGATGGACATGATCTCGAGGATGTCCATCGTCTGCTTCGGCGCAGGCTCGGGCGCGGCTTCAGGGCTCTGTTCTGTATCACTCATAGCAGCCCTGAGTATAAACCGCGGACTACTTCTTCTTCAGCAGGTTGTCCGGATTGAAGAGGTCTGGGGATAGTCCCTGGTTGTACTCCACCTTCGTCAGAAACCGTTGATTTGCGATGTCTCCGTTGCGATAGCGCGTCATCGTAAATGCCGTTGGGAGCCCCTGAATCGTGTGGTAGTCGCTGTATTCTTCGACGTCTTCGTCATGGTCTTTGAAGGTCTCGTCGCGCCACTCGAACTTGCGCCGCATTGGAAGGTGTGTCGTGGAGTCGAGATCGATCGTCACAGCGTCATTATTCGCGCTGAGCACCGTCACTTTATCCACCATCCTACGCTCCACCATATCCGTGCCCTCTGCAATGACCATCACGCCGGGAGCCTTCAGCCACTTCTTCACGACGCTCTCAATGGAGTGATTTTGCCTGCGCAGGTAATCCTCGACCTGTTCCTTCGGCAGCGTCGTCCTGCCTTTGTATGTCACCTCGTAGCCATTGTCGGTGGTCCATATCTGAACTACGTCGATCTTTTTGCCCGGCAGAATCATGCTCTTGTCGGTCAGAAATCCAATGCGCTCTGCACCCTTTTGAGTCGCATCAGGAAACTGCCGCCACCCTGTGAACTCGATTACGTTGAGGTTCGGCTGGCCATGGAAGAAGGCTGCGGTCCTGCCCGAGACCTGCATGTCCTTGCGGTCGAGCCACGCCTGTCCGCCCAGGGCTTCGACCATCTCGTCCAGCAGCTTGCGTCCCAGTTGCTCCTGCGTCAGTCCCGCAGGCCGCGAGGGTGCCGCACTCGGAATATCGCTCGCCTGCGCGAACAGCCGCGGTGAAGCCATCACGCCAATCAGAACAAGGCAAACAGCAATTCTCTTCATTCCAGCTCCATTAACCAACCAGCACAGCGCCGCCATTCACGTTGAAGATCTCGCCCGAGACGAACCCCGCAAGCGGCGTGCACAGAAATAATATCGGTCCGGCAATCTCCTCCACCCGGGCAGGGCGCCCCAGCGGTATCGTGGCCAGTACCCTCTTGGACGTCTCCGGATGCTTGAGGGCAGCGGCCGACATCTCGGTCTCGACCCATCCCGGAGCCACGCAGTTGCAGTAGATCCGCTTGGCCGGCAAGCTCGCTCGACAGGCTCTTCGTCAGGCTGATCAGCGCGCCCTTGCTCGCTGCATAGTCGGCATGGAAGGCCTCGCCCCGTTGCCCCGCTGTCGAACTTACCAGCACAATGTGTCCCCGAGCCTCGCCGTTCGCGTTCTGTCGCTGCATCTGAGCCACCGCAGCCTGCACTAATCCGAACGCGCTGTCGAGGTTAATTCCCAGCGTCCCACGCCACTGCTCCACGGTCATCGTCGCTATTGGCGCATCGTGTGGAGGCCAAATTCCATGGTTCACCACCAGGCAGTCCACTCGCCCAAACGCTGCGACTGCCGCAGCAACCAAAGCCGCACCATCCTCCGGCGTAGCCAGTTCCTGCCGAACCCCGCGACACACATCCTCTCCGCCGCACTCCTGCACCAACTCCCGAGCCCGATCTTCGGCGGCACGATAACTGAATACCACCCGAGCACCCGCCTGCCGAAACATCTTCACCGCAGCCGCGCCAATCCCACGCGAACCGCCCGTAATCAACGCCACCCGGCCCGCAAGTGACAAGCCAACGCCCGCATCCAAAACATTCTCCATATGCTGACGCTAACCAATCTAGTATGGAGGTGCAAGTTTCCAGGTCTGTCAGAACGTAGCAGTCACTCTTTTGATAAAGGAGAGTTTGCTCATGAAGATCGCCACCCTCATCGCCCGTCTTCTCCTGGGCCTCATATTCACAGTTTTCGGTCTCAACATATTCCTGCACTTCCTCCCCATGACACCGCCCCCCGGCGACGCCGGAGCCATTTCGGCTCTCATGTTCGCCCACGGATGGTTCAACTTCATCGGTCTTCTCTACGTCATTGCTGGCGTACTCCTGCTGATCGGCCGTTACGTGGGTATTGCGCTGACCATCCTCGGCCCTATCATCGTCGTGATCCTGCTCTTCCACATTACTTTGCTGCCGCAGGGTATCGGGTTGGCTCTGGTCGTGGCGGCGCTCGAGATCTTCCTCATCTACGCCTACCGCAACCACTTCGGCGACATCTTCTCCGCCAAGCACCCCGAGGCCTAGGCGCAGGCGAGTCTGACCCGCTACCCCTTCGCTGCCGCGCGCTCTGCCAACAGAGCCTTGCGCTCGCGAATCAGCCTCTTCTGCTCCTTCGCAGGCAAGGCCAGCACTGCGCGCGTCTTCGGCGGCATCTTTGCGAAGGTGATCGCATGCGCCGCCGTCAGCTCCTGCTGCCATTCGGCCCAGCGGAAGACATCCCACCGCTCCACTGCGACCCAGAAGATCCGCGCCATATACGGAGCCGGAATCACTCCCTCGATCTCCAGCAGCTCCGAATACCGCTCCGGCCCAGCAGCGTACGAGATCACCGCCCGGCCGTCGCCATCCAGGTTCGCCAGCGCGAACATTTTTCCCCCAATAGCCTTATCCCCCACCCAGAAGACGAGGTTCGCGCCCCACTGCATCGTCTCCACAACGTGCGGGAGCTCCAGCAGAAACCCGCGAATCCGCTCAACATCCATGCCGAAAGTATAGTCAGCGCAATCGCAGACGGATCGCTCCTTTTGTAGTGGAGGCATCCACCACCTTCCCATGCTGCGTGGCTACAATCCTCCCGGCCTTCACGAGCCGTCGAGCCGCAGCCCGCGCCGGCACCATCAAGCCCTCCCACCCCCGCCGAGTTTCTGTACCACCCACCAGCTTCGCTGCGTCTGACGGACAGATCGTCTCTCCTGCATCTTGTTCCGCCAGCAACGCCAGAATCGCGGCCTCCAGCGCCGCATCCGCCTCGCCCGGCCGGTATCCGCGACACGCATCGCTGCAATACTTCATCACATCCCAGTCCCTTTCAAACTCCTTTCGCCACGCAAATACTCGTCCGCACGTCTTGCAAATTTTGTCCTTATGCGGAGTCTTCCGCTCTGGCTTGCGCTTCTTATCTGGCACAGCAAAACCCTCCGACCAATCCCGTTCCCAACAAGCATCTTTATACTTAAAAACGACATGTCTACGTTCCCCTCCGTTGAAGACCAGCTTGACCTCATCGCCAAAGGCGCCGCCGAGATCCTTCCCCTTGAAGCTCTCAAAGAGCGCATCAGCCAATCCATTGCATCCGGAAAGCCGATGCGCATCAAGGCCGGCTTTGACCCTACTGCGCCCGATCTCCACCTAGGCCACACAGTCCTGATCCGCAAGCTGCGTCACTTCCAGCAGCTCGGCCACACCGTTATCTTTCTCATCGGCGACTCGACCGCTTTGATTGGCGATCCCACAGGGCGTAATGTCACCCGGAAGCCCCTTACCCCTGAGCAGATCGCCGCGAATGCCGAGACCTACAAAGAGCAGGTCTTCAAGATCCTCGACCCCATCAAGACCGAGGTTCGCTACAACTCCGAGTGGCTGGACAAGCTCTCCTACTACGACATCGTGAAGCTCCTTGCCCAGTTCACTCTCTCCCAGATGCTCGAGCGCGAAGAGTTCCACAAGCGCTTCAATGACGAAATCCCCGTGGGCCTCCACGAGATGATCTACCCCATCGCCCAGGGCTATGACTCGGTTGCGCTCCAATGCGACGTCGAGTTAGGTGGTACCGATCAAAAGTTCAACCTCATGCGTGGCCGCGATCTGCAAAGACACTTCGGTCAGCCACAGCAGATCATCCTCATGAACCCCATCCTCGAGGGTCTCGACGGCGTGCAAAAAATGTCGAAGTCTCTCAACAACGCCATCGGCATTCACGAGCCTGCCTCCGAGATGTACGGCAAGCTTATGTCGATCTCCGACGAGCTGATGTGGAAGTACTGGACGCTGCTCACCGACCTCCGCGGATCCGAGATCGCGCAGATGCAGGCCGAAGTAGCCAGCGGTGCGCTTCATCCCATGCAGGCGAAGAAAAATCTTGCGCACACCATTACCGCAGACTTCCACTCGCAGGCTGAGGCGGACTCTGCAGCTGAAAACTGGAGCTTGCAATTTCAGCGAGGAGGACTCTCTCGTGACCTGGAGATAGTTGAAATTCCTCTCGAGTCCCTCGCGCCGCGCTGGGAAGAGCCGATCAATGATCGACGTCAAGCTGTAGTGAGGCTTAGCAAGTTGCTAGTGGCATCTGGTTTAGCTGAGTCGAATAACGATGGTGAACGAAAGATAAAGGCTGGAGCTGCCAAACCTGACGATTCTGTCCAGATTCAGGGCAAGGATCGCGGAGTGATAGAAGTCGTTTTGTTCGGCGGCGAAGAGTTTTCAATTCGTGTTGGAAAGCGTGCAAAAAAAATAAAGATCTGCTGATGTCGTGGTCAATCAAACTCTCCATTGGAGGATTTCCGAGATGAGTGTCAGGATGAAGGATCTTTTTCTGGAGACGTTGAAGCGCGATGAGGTGGGGACGAGGAAGGCGCTGGAGCGGGTTCCAGAAGGACAGAACGACTGGGCTCCGCATGAGAAGTCAATGAAAATGGGCTACCTGGCGTCGCTTGTGGCGTCGATGCCGAAGTGGATCGATTTGATGATCAATCAAGATGAGCTGGATTTTGCACCGGTTGGGGAGAACAAGAACAAGCCTATCGAATGGAAGAAGAGCTCGGAGTTGGTGGCGATCTTCGATGAGAGTATGGCCAAGGCGCGGGCGGCGCTCGAGGGGACGACGGATGAGCATCTGATGACGCTGTGGAAGCTGAAGGCGGCTGGGCATTTGATTGCCCAGGAGCCGCGATATATCAACATTCAGCATGGGGTGCTCAGCCATTGGGCGCATCATCGCGGGCAGTTGACGGTGTATTTGCGGCTGAATGAGGCGGCGGTTCCGGCTTTGTATGGGCCTTCGGCGGATGAGAAGTTTCAGTTTTAGCTGGTGAGATGGGCGGCCACTGAGCTGCCCTTTTCATTGGCTTAGGGTTTGGTGGAAGAGGCGGATTGCGGCTATTCCGGCGGCTCCGGCCTCCTGGCATTGTGCTGAATTTGCCTGGGTTATGCCTCCTAAAGCGTAGATGGGGATGGGGGCGGCGGCCTGGCAGGCTTCGTGGAGGCGGGCGAGGCCCTGTCCGGGAATCGTTTTGTCTGCAATGTTTTTTTCGAAGATGGGGGAGAAGAGAATCGCGTCTGGCTGGTGATTTTTGGCGGTCAGGATGCTGGAAATAGTGTGGCAGGAGATGGTAATTGCTGGTTTGCCGGCACCACTTTGCTGGAAGAGTTGGCGGACCTGGGTGGGGGTCAGCTCGCCGGGGGCGGAGGTGAGATGGACTCCGTGGGCGGCGACGGCGAGGGCTACGTCGGGGCGGGAGTTGATGAGGAGGCGGATGGGGGTGGCTTCGATGGCCTGCAGGATCTGGCGGGCGAGGGTGGCCAGGGTGGCTGCGGGGAGGTCTTTTTCGCGGAGCTGGATAAGATCGATGCCTTGTTGGGCCCAGAGGGTGGCTTGACGGACGAGGGCGGCCTGTTGGTGGGCGTCGTCGCCGGGGAAGAGAGTGCGGTTGGTGATGGCGCAGCGGAGCATGTTTATCGAGTGTACGGGAGGGGCATGTAACGGATTCTTCAACTGTTGGAGGGCAACGACAAAGCATGTTATGGCGTCTGACAATCCGTCCTGGTCTTAATGCGCGCGCCCGGCGTTCTGGATGGAACCGAACATACAGTCAGCCCGTAACATCCCAAACAGTTCCTTGCCGGGATTGTCGGCTCCGAGTAACGCAAACTGACCTTTCGTTTGGGTATCCCATAATCCTTTTGTTTGGGTACCACATAATATTGCCGCGAAAGAGTGCTGTTGACGTGGTGGGATCCCGGCCTCCGGGGGGCGGGAAAGTGCAAGCGCTCGCAAAAATGCCAGTGACTCCCATCACTTCTGCCTTGACAATGTTTCGCTGAAATGCATATAGTTCGGGCCAACAAACATATAGCACGTGAGAGATATCCAGCACGTGCGACGTATCACAAGCTAAGACGGACACTCCGGGCTTGTGACACGAGGCCCCCCGATCCTGTCAGTGATTGCCCTGAAACACGTAAATGCGGCGAATTTTCCGCAATTTAGGAGGCGACATGGCTAAGGCCCCAGGCTGGAATAAGCAAAGGTATTCTCCTTTAGCGAACGACCTAATTACAGGTGTGAGCGAGCAGGTTGCAGGTGTGAGTAAAACTGTACCTACCGCCCTAAAATGTGCGCGCGGCATGCTGCTCCTGATCTTCGCTTTTGGAGTCTTCGCAGCTACGGCAGCGAGGGCGCAGGTGCTCTACGGCACGCTGACCGGCACAGTAACGGATCCCAGCGGCGCTGCAATTCCCGGTGCTCAGATAGTCGCGTTAGAGGTCCAGACCGGCATCAGCCAGACCACGACCGGTGACTCAAGCGGCAATTATCGATTTACGGCACTTTTGCCGGGCACGTACAAAGTCACCATCAGCGCGTCGGGTTTCGCGACTCAGGAGACCAACGGCGTACTGGTACGCGTGAATGAAACGGCTCGCGTGGACGCACCACTCAAGGTGGGGAGTGCAACACAAAATGTTGTGGTCACTACCGAGGCGCCGATACTCCAAACCGACAGAGCCGATGTCCATACCGATCTGACATCGCAACAGATCAGCAATCTGCCGGTCATGGGGTCACAGGGGCGAAACTTCCAGCGCCTTCTGCAAACCGTACCCGGCACGGGACTGATGGCAGAGACCAACTCGCCTGCCGGCAACCCGCAGCGATCCATCAATGTCAACGTCAATGGGCAGTCCAACCAGACGGTCAACACACGAATCGACGGCGCGCAGAATGCGTACCCTTGGCTGCCGGCGAATGTTGCCTATGTTCCCCCGGCGGATGCAATTGAAAACGTCCAAGTGGTTACCAACGCGTTCGACGCCGAGCAGGGCATGGCGGGCGGCGCGGCTGTGAACGTGCAGATTAAGTCCGGCACGAACGGGTTCCATGGCAGCGCTCACGAGTTCCTTACCAATCAGGCCTTCGCTGCGCGCAACTACTTCCAGACCGACCCCACTCTTTTCCCGAAGAAAAACAGGAATAATCAGCAGCAGTTTGGCGGTACGTTCGGCGGCCGGATCGTCAAAGACAAGCTATTTTTCTTTGTCGATTACGAGCGCACAACGCAACGGCAACTGGCCGGGCCGGATACCCGAACGCTGCCAACCGCGGCCATGGCATCGGGCGACTTCCGTGCTCTTCCGGGAAACCCGATCATCTACGATCCCGCAACCGGCAATGCCCAGGGAGCGAACAAGCAGCAGGTCTCCTGCAATGGCGTATTGAACGTCGTATGTCCGAGCCGCATCGATCCTGCGGCGGCAGCGATGGTCACGTTGCTTCAGGCGGATATCCCGCAGGTCTTCCCGACCTCAAATGGCTTGAACAACTGGATCGGAAGCGGAACGGCGTCGTTCACTCGCGATAATGCCGATTTCAAGGTCAACTATATTCCCGGATCCAAATCCACCGTCTTCGGCAGGTACAGCTTCTCAAAGAGCTATATATTCGATCCTCCCCTGTTAGGGGCCGCGATCGGTGATGCAACCAATGGCGGGCAGCTTGGCAACGCTCCCGGCCTGATTCAGCAAGTCGGTCTCGGAGCTACCCACACATTCACTCCGTCCCTGTTGCTGGATTGGAACTTCGGGTTCACCCGCCAGCGACTTGGGTCGACCTTTGATCTCACCTCGGCGCGGGGACTCAATGACCTGCACATCCCCGGAACCAACAACGCAGATGCTCCCGGCGACCCGTCCCTCTACTATGGGTATCCAGGATTCATCTTCCCCACGGGCCAAACGCCGCCGGGCAGCACTGTACCGAACAACCAAGTCAACCTGGGCAATGCCCAACCCGCGAACCCGTTCCTTTTCCGCGACCAGCAGTACGTCACCGGCGCCAACCTGAGCTGGAACAAGGGCAAGCACTCCTTCCGCGGCGGCATCGAATGGAACCACACCCAGCTCAACCACTTCCAGCCGCAGGGCGGCACGTTTCAGCAGCCTCGCGGAGCGTTCGCGTTCAATGGCTTCGTCACTGCTCAGCAGGGGACAACCCCGACCTGGTTCAACTCCTGGGCCGACTTCCTGTTCGGTCTTCCTGGTGTAACCGGCAAAGCCAGAGCGCTCTTCAACCCAACTGCGCTGCGTTGGTCTCAGTGGTCATGGTTCGTACAGGATCACTGGCAAGTGGCGCCTAGCGTGACGCTTACCCTGGGCCTCCGCTGGGAGTTCTATCCCTTCGGATACAGCGACAACGGCAAAGGTCTTCGCGTCCTCAATTTGAATACTGGCAACGTCTCGATCGGCGGATTCGGCAACGTTCCACGCGACTCTAATGTTGATGTAGGAGGCGGGCGGTTCCTGCCAAGAGTGGGCGCCGCCTGGCGTATAACGCCGTCGTCGGTGCTTCGCGCTGGCTACGGTATAAGCTCCGATCCGAACAACTGGCGGTACTTCCGCAATGCGTATCCGGCTGTGCTGCTGGATACGAACACACCGGCCAACCCTGCGAATTTCATCGCCGCCGCCAGCCTGACCGGGTTGAACGGCACCGGGTTAGGGGGCGGAAGCTACTCCGTTCCATCGGGCATCGTGCTCGCGCCGCTTCCAGATCTTTCGAGCGGCGTTATCCCGCTTCCCACCAATATCAGCACCACCACGATCCAGAATCCCTTCCGGCGCGGCTACATCAACTCCTACAACCTCACATTCCAGCAGGAGATGGGGAGGGGGCTTGTGTTCGAAACCGGCTATGTGGGCGCGCGGGCGATCCGGCCGCTGGTCAACATGAATGTGAACGCTTCGGCTCCCGGCACCGGTACTGCCGGCGGACTCCTCAGTGTCGCACTCGGCCAGAACTACACCGGAACCATCAATGCCCTGGTTCCGTTCAAGAACAACTTCTACAACTCGTTGCAGACCAAAGTTACGCAGCGGTTCGGCTCCTCTTCCCTTGGCCTCGCCTGGACATGGTCGAAGGCGATCAGCTACTCGGACAATGAAGACCTTGGTTCGCTTGCCTTCCCGTATCCGGCGTATTGGCAAAAGAATCGTTCGGTGGCCAATTTTGACCGCAGCCAAAATGTCCAGATCTTCGGTGTCGTGCAACTACCATTCGGCAAAAACGAGCGCTGGTTGCAGAGTGGTCCGGGCAGCTGGCTCCTAGGAGGCTGGCAGATCAACCCTCTGATGAGCATTCTGACGGGAGCTCCCTTCACCGTGACCGCGGGGGGCACCCTGAACGCGAATGGCGCCTCGCAGAGTGCCGATCTCGTCGGCATCTATCACAAAACGAATGGAAAGCCGAAGCGCACCGGCCAGACCTGCGGCCAGGGCGACCTAAGTTGTCACTTCTTCGACCCGTCCGCCTTTGCTGCACCGCTCATTACCAGCCCGGCTAACGCTCATTTCGGAAACACCAACCGCAATGAGTTCCGCGGTCCGGGATACTTCAGCCTGAACCTGAGCGTGATCCGTGATTTCAGGTTTAGGGAGCGGTACATCGTGGAGATTCGTGCCGACACCTTCAGTCTGACGAACACGCCCCATTTTGCCAACCCGAATGTCTCATGCCCGGGCGATGCCACAACTGTCGGTCCGGTTCCTAGCAGCGGACAGTTGTGCAGCACTGGGACCAACAACAACTTCGGCGTGATTACCGGTACTAACTCACCGGGCGGCTTCTTCGGTCCGGACCCTGGGAACAGAACTCTCTGGCTGGGGGCAAGCGTGAAGTTCTAGGAATGGTGGATACAGCGCCCCGCGTTTGCCAATGCATCGCGAGGCGCTGGACCCTGGTGTGACGCGCACTCGCGGGTGTGTGCAAGCTAATGAGGGGTCGGTATTGGCGAGCCGGCTTCTGTGCCGAAGCGCTTACAGTCAAAATCTCAGTTGGCGACAACAGGCCAGCGCCAGGGCTGGCTGGTGGGTCGTGCGGTTAACGGCTATGTGGTAGTTTTTAGGCAGGAAGTGTCTTCTTTTGAAGTGACGGGCCCTCGATGCTTGCTGCACGGGCCGCTAACCGGGAACCCCAACGACGCTTAGGCGCAAAGAGTCCAGAATATGAGTAGTGTGTACGATCTGATTGTTATCGGGTCCGGCCCGGCCGGGCAGCGCGCCGCGATTTATGCCGCAAAGCTTGGCAAGAAGGTCGCGCTGGTGGAGATGCGCGAGGTGGTGGGCGGGACCTCGATCAATACGGGGACGATTCCGTCGAAGACGATGCGGGAGGCGGTGCTGCATCTCTCGGGGTATAACTACAAGTCCATCTATGGGATGAACTACCGGGTGAAGGAACGCATTACGATGGCGGACCTTGCTTTCCGGGTGCAGCACGTCATCAAGACAGAGATCGACGTTACCGAAGCACAGCTTTCGAGGAACAACATCGAGATGCTGGTGGGGGTGGCGAGCTTTGAAGACGCGACGCATGTGAAGGTGACGAACTCGCGCGGCTCGACAGTGTATGAGACGAAGAGCGTTCTGATTGCGACCGGGACGAAGCCAGCGTGTTCGCCGAAGGTGCCGATCAATGGGCGGAGTATCGTCAACAGCGACCTGGTGCTGGATCTGGTGAATCTGCCGAAGACGCTGATTGTGGTGGGCGGCGGCGTGATCGGGGTGGAGTACACGTGTATGTTTGCGGCGCTTGGGGTGCGGGTGACGCTGATTGAACGGCGGCCTCGGCTGCTGGAGTTTGCCGATCAGGAGATCGTCGAGGCGCTGAGCTATCATCTGCGGGATTCGCGGGTGACGATGCGGCTGAATGAAGAGGTGGAGTCGGTCGAAGAGATGCCGGACGGGACCGTCGTTGCGAATCTTGAGAGCAAGAAGAAGGTTCAGGGCGATGCTCTGCTGTATGCGGTTGGGCGGCAGGGGAACGTGGACGAGCTGAATCTGCCAGCGGTGGGGATTGAGGCTGATTCGCGTGGGCGTATTCCGGTGGATAAGGACTTCAGGACGAAGGTGCCGACGATCTTTGCGGTGGGCGATGTGATCGGGTTTCCGTCGCTGGCTTCGGTGTCGATGGAGCAGGGACGGGTGGGTGCGGCACGGGCGTTTGGGGACGACAAGATTCTGTCGAACCCGGGGCTGTATCCGTATGGGATTTATACGATTCCGGAGATCAGCTTTATTGGCAAGACGGAGGAACAGCTGACCGAGGAGGACGTTCCTTACGAGGTCGGCGTGGCGTATTACCGCGAGATTGCGCGTGGTCAGATTCGCGGAGATACGACGGGTCGGCTGAAGCTGATCTTCCATCGGCTGAACCATTCGATTCTTGGGGTACACATTATTGGCGAGGGTGCGAGCGAGCTGCTGCACATTGGGCAGGCCGTGATGGCGCTGGGCGGAACACTGGAATATTTCGTGGATACGGTGTTCAACTACCCAACTCTCGCGGAATGTTATAAAGTGGCTGCTTTCAACGGGTTGAATCGCGTGAGCAAGTTTGAATAGAAGCGCGGGCCCAGTTAGGCGGATGAGGCATGTCGAAGACGATTGGCGTCACGTTGTCGGATGGGATTGTAGCGGGGCTTGTAGTCGACCATAAGCTGGAGGGTGGGCTGCGGCGCTTTCCGGATAATGAAGAAGACCGGGATGCGCTGGTGGAGCTGCACACGGACGCCCTTGTGGAGACGATCTGCAAGGAGGTAATGCTGGCGGCGAATGGGCACCAAGACCTGGATGCGGTTGGGGTTGCTGTGCCGGGGCTGATCAAGAGCGGCGTGGTGGAGGAGGCTCCGAATCTGCCGCAGTTGAAGGGGGCACGGCTGCGAGACCTGGTGGCGTCGCAGCTCAGGAGCCGTGACATCAATGCGCCGGTTCTGGTGACGAACGATGCGGATGCGATGGCGGCGGGGCTGGCTTCGGTGCATGGGAAGCTGGACAGCATGATTCGCGTGTGGACGCTGGGCGTGGGGATTGGATATGGGCGGTATCCGTTTACGAAAGGAGTTTGGGAGGGTGGCCACTCGATTGTGACGCTGGACGAGAAGGAGCGGTTCTGCGGGTGCGGCGGCCGTGGGCACATGGAAGGGATCATGGGCCACAGGGCGATGCGACTGCGGTTTCTGGATATGGAGCCGGAAGAGGTGTTTGAGGAAGCGAAGAAGGGCGATGCGCGGTGCGTGGAGTTCAAGCGGCTGTGGCATAAGGCACTGGCTGCGGCGACGGCTACGTCGATCCACATGGCGGGGACGGGGAAGTTCTTCCTGACTGGGTTCAATGTGCGGTTTGTGGATATGCCGATGCTGAGGGATTACATGCAGCAGATGGTGAAGATGAGTCCGCTGCAGAGTTATTCGATGGAGATTGTGGAGGATAAGCCCGAGATTCGGGTGATTGGCGCGGCGGTGAGTGCGGAGCAGGCGGCAGGGATTTAACGACAGGGAACAGGGAGTCGCGGATGGGGCGGATTTCGCTGGTGGGTTTGCTTGCACTGATTTTGGCGGGGCGTGTCGTCGCGGCGCAGGAGCTGGATCCGGATCCGAATCGGATTTTTGTGACGCCGTTGAAGTGGGAGAGGGTGGCGGGTGCTCCGCGCGATGTTAAGACCAGGTCAGCTGAGGGAACGCTGACTATTCTCTATCTGGAAGGCGTGTATGCGGAGGTGCGGGCTTCGTTCATCAAGAGCGAGGGGAAGCAGCCGATTGGATTGAATCTGAATGAGGGGTTTGTCTTACGGCTTGGGACATGGAGTCGAACGGCGGACGACGTTCTGATCCGCGTTGAGAGCCGAGAGGTTGTGCGGGAGAAGCAACTTCTAAAACTGATCTGTAAGTCTGGGGGCGATTCTTCGTGTAAGCCCGTTCCGGAAGGGCCGCTTCCCGGACCTTTGATGACGAATACCTGTCGGCTCGAACGGCCTTCGCCGACGCATATTGCCGACACGATTGTCTGTAGTGGCCTTACTGTCGATCATCCTTCGAAAGCTATCGATCTGAGCGATTTGCCAGCGATCGTGCGTCAGCTTGTTGCTGCAGAGAAGAAAGAAGGGACTTCGACTCGGTGATGGAATTACTTTCTGGCGGATGGGGTAGAAGTGAGTGCGGCGGTGTCGGCGGAACGGGCTGCGGGCTTTAGCGACCGCGGATTTGCGCAGAGGATCGCGGGTTAGATAGTTTCCGAATGGCCGACAAACCGGGAGCAGATGCTCCGTAAGTTCCCACGAACTCGTTTCTCAGGACTAATCAGTGAATTAGGAAAATCGCGGTATTGCGTGCTAATCCGGAAAATAGATAGTGATGGAACCGGCATCGTGGTTCGCAGTGATGTTGCGCTTCGCGTATCGGCTGTCAGGCGGGCGACAGCGACAGAACCCCAGCCACCGGCGATCGGCATCGTCGTAGCAACGAAGTTCCCGGCCTCCGGGCGCCGATAGATGAGCATCGTTCGGCTTTCTGCGCAGGCGACTACGATCGATTGGGTCCCGTCCCCGACAAGGTCGCCTGCAGAGACGCTATTAGGACCACGACAATCTCCCAGCGGAAACGGTGAACCAGGCATGGTATGAAAGGTGCCGTGACCGTCACCGAGAAGGACAGTCAGGACATTCTCTGACGGTCCACTGATGTCGCGCTGATAAGGGATGATAATGAGATCGGGATTGCCGTCACCGTTGACGTCGTCAATGACAAGCTCCCAGGGTTTGGCCCCCGCAGGGAACGGCGAGCCGGGCGCGTTCCGCAGTCCGCCGCGGCCATCGCCCAGCAGGATGGATACCGTACTGTCGTCAAGATTGGTGGTGACGAGGTCCGCGTGGCCGTCATGGTTGAAGTCCGCAGTGCGGAGCCGTTCATAGGGACGACGCCCGGTCGCGAAAAAGCTGCCGGCGTGATGAGACGCCCCATGCCGTCGCCGCGGAGTATTTCGATTTCGTTGTTGCCCCAGCTGTCGGTGGCGGCGTCCAGTTTGCCGTCGGAGTCAAAATCGGCAACCACAACGCTGCGGATGAGGATTGGAATGGACGTCGACGAGTGAATCGGGCGCGAGCCTGAAGCCGCCGTGACCGTCACCAAGAAAGACGCGCAGATAAGGGGACTGATGGTTGGCAACGACCATATCGAGGTTCCGTCGTTGTTCATGTCAGCCGTGGCAATGTCGTTGGGAAGGTGTCCGGCGGGGAACGGTGAGTTGATGCGGGATGAAACCCTCCATGTCCATCCCCGAGCACAGTGATAGAGCCGGAGTCGTCGCTTGCTAAACCGGCATTCGCGACCAGATATCAGGATCCCGGTCGTGGTTCACAACCGCAACTGCGATCATCCGGTCCGCCACGGTGGGAACTGTCACTTGACGAAAGTGTTACCGACGGCAACCTGACTGCCGCTTACGACGAGCAATGCGAGTTGAAATAGCAGTGCGATTTCGCTCCTGCACACAATCATAATCCCCGAAGCACCACGATGATGCAGGGCTATCCGCGTTCGATGATGGAAATTCTTTGGCCCACGCCCAGGATCGGCGATCAAGGCGATTCCACTCACTACACGCCGACACATCGAGATCAGTCCTCACAAGTCGGCTTGTGGGAAGTTACGGCCATTCCCGAATGACGGGCAAACAGGGTGGTTAATTGGATTGAAGCTGCCTTTACGGGCTAATCTGCCCAGAGCAGGATGCTTTTGATGGTCTTTGCCTTACACTGCGTTTGATGAAACCCATGTCCTTTCTTCTTTGCCTCCTTTCGATCGGTGCCGGGAGGGCGGTCGCCCCGGCTCAGGTCAGCGCTGCCGAACCCGATGCCTTTGCGCGGTCGACTCAGATGATTGTGGTCACTACTTCGGACTGGAATGCAGTCGAAGGACGGCTGCAGCGATACGAGCGCACTACTCCGCGTGAGACGTGGCGGCCCGTAAGTGAGCCGATCTCCATCGTGGTCGGCAAGAATGGATTGGGATGGGGCAACGGCATCATTGCGACTGATAACCCTAATGTTCGCGTCGCTTCCGACCCTGTCAAAAAGGAAGGAGACGGCAGGGCGCCGGCTGGTGTGTTCGCTCTGGGGACTGCGTTCGGCTATGCGCCACAACCACTGCGGGGATCAAAGATGCCGTATCTGAACCTGACCCCGTCGATCGAATGTGTGGACGACATTGGCTCGAAGTACTATAACCGCGTGGTTGATCGCTCCGCCGTCGCTCCCGACTGGAACAGCTCAGAGCAGATGCGGAGCGCGGGCGAGGCCTACCGGTGGGGCGTCGTCGTGGATCACAATGGCATTGTCACGGAGGGCCGCCGAAATCCGCCTGCACCGGGAGGCGGCTCGTGTATCTTTCTTCACATTTGGCGGGACTCCGGACATGGCACGGCCGGATGCACTGCCATGCCGCAGATCGAACTGGAAACCCTGCTCACCTGGCTCGATCCAACGCGTAAGCCACTGCTGGTACAACTGCCGGCATCGGAATACGGACGGCTGATCAATCGCTGGAAGTTGCCGGCACTGGGGAAGTTTTGATTCACTCTGTCGGCCTGTAACAGCATTCCATCAGGGCTAAGGCCCCATTGATTTTGTGCACTTACGGTGTGGCTGAAGCCACGGCCCTTCAAAACAGCGACTTGATCAGAGCTTCCTGAGACGATGTTCGTCCGCGTTGAGCAGCGCGAAATCTCTAGTTTCCGAGATCTTCGAACTTCACGTTCAGGATTGGATACTGGTTCCAATCCTTGTAGTCGAAGTGCCACCACTCGGCAGGGATGAACTTGAAACCCTGGCTTTCCATAGCCTGGCGCAGGAGGTCGCGGCGAGCGCGCTCGTCGGCCGTTCCGCCAGCGTAGTCGGCATAGGCGCGATCGCTCATCTCGTCGTACCCGCTGGGCATCTTCACCTCTTTGCCTGTTGCCAGATCGTACAAAGAGAGGTCCACGGCGCAACCGCGGTTATGCAGGGACCCCGCTGCCGGATTGGCGACGAAAACCTTTTTGTCGTCGGGCGTGGCATCCCAAAAGATTTTCGTGATGTACCACGGGCGGTAGCCATCGTGGATGATGAGGCCGTATCCGCGAGCCTTGAGTTCGCGATGGGCGCGGAGCAGCGCTTCTGCCGCTGGCCTCTGAAGGAAGGCCCGGGCCTGGGTGTATAGGGGAGTGCCGAGAAAATTGTTCGTAGTGGCGTAACGGATGTCGAGCTTGATCGTGGGATCGAGTTTGACCAGTTCCACCAGTTCGGGTTCGCGAAAGCTTCCCTGCTGGTGTGGCGGCTGCGCCTTGAGTGCCTCTTCGCGTAACTCCTGCACGGGGCGCAGAGGTGTAATGCGGAAGCTGACATCCTGCGCGAAGCCGAGTTGCAGTAGTGGAAGAAGACAACAGAGGCGAATGCAGCGGATTAGCCAAGATTTCATAGACCTTATTACGATTACAGCCATCACGCCGGATGTCCACCACGATACGGGACTTCAGGTAGGAACGATGTCGACATTAGTGCTGGTGGTAGCTAGTCGTGCGCAGATCGCTTGCCCGGCCCCAGTAGGGCGCGGCCTGGGAATACGTCCGGGACTAGCTTGCCCTCGTCGACGAGCAGTGTTCCTCCTACTACGAGGTAGCGGACGCCTGTGCTTGGCTCCATGGGTTTCTCGAAGGTCGAGCGGTCGGTGATGGTATTGGCATCGAAGACAACGATGTCGGCGTCGGCGCCTTGCTGCAGTCTGCCTTTTTGCCGTGCTGCGGGAGTTGAATGCTCAAGCATCTGTGCGGGCATCAGGCTCATCTTTCGCAAGGCGTCCATTAGGGTGACTGTTTGTTTTTCGCGGACGTATTGGGCGAGCACGCGCGAATAGGTTCCGGCGTTGCGAGGATGTCCTTCGGCGCCATCGCTGGCGATCATCACGAGAGGGTGCGGGATTATTTTGTCGACTATCTCCTGCGAGTTGCCGAAGACTACGACCCAGTGGGCGGTGCTGGAGTTATGCAGCTCATCGAAGCGCTGTTTGGTAAGGCGCTCTCCGGTTTCGGGGAGGAGGAGGTCGCCGTAGCTGATGCCCATGCGTTCCTGCCAGCCGGGGCTGAAGACGGCTGAGTTCACGGCGGTCATGCCGGCGATGTAGGGGTAGGCCTCTGTGGTGACGTCGAGGCCGCGGGCGCGCGCTCCTTCGATCATGGAGAGGCATTCGAGCGCGTCGCGCATGCAAGAGCTGTTGATGTGGACGATGTGCAGGGAAGCGCCAGTGATGGCGGCGGCTCCGATGACTTCGCTGACGGATTCGATTGAGGAGCCGGGCTCGACGCGGCCTGCGCTGCGTATGTGGGTGTAGACGGGTAAGCTGCGTTCGGCGGCGAGGCGGAACATGTCGATGACCTCGAGGCGGGTTGCTCCGGGCGTGTACTGGATGCCCATGCCAACGGCGAGGCCGCCTGCGTCCAGCTCGGTGCGCAGGCGTTGGCGGATGCTCTCGATTTGTTCGGGTGTGGCGTGCTGGTCGGTTGCTGGTCCGGTCTGAGGCAGAATGGTTCCGGTTGGTAGCGGGGCGCCGAAGACGAGGGACCGCGCTGCCACGTAGCTGGCTGAGGTGCCGTAGTGAATCAGCGAGTGGCCTTCTTTCGCTTTCAAGAACTGAGCGACGTCGGGGGCGCCGATCTCCATCTCGAGTGCGGTGGTGACGCCGTCGAGTGCTTTGACGCGCTGGCTGGCGAGGTCCTGGGCGTGCTGGTGCAGGTCGATGAATCCGGGAGCGACTACCAGGCCGGTGGCATGGATGGTGCGGCGTCCGGCTAGCACTTCAGATGAGATGCGGGCGATCTTTCCTTCGCGGATGCCTACGTTGCGTATAGCGTCCATGCCGGTTTCGGGATCCATGACGCGGCCGCCTTCGAGCACGAGATCGTATTGCTGTGCGGACGCAATAGTGGTTGAGAACGCCAGAAGGACGAGGGAAATCAGCTTGCGCATGGATGCTCCGTGTTGACCAGCGATGATATCAAGGATGAAGCTCCATTGGAGCTTGCTGCGGATCGCCGGAAGTTTATCGAAGACAATCGAGGTTCAAGCTTGTGGGGGAATGTTGTGATTCAGGTGGAAGAGGTTTGTAGGATCGTATTTGGCCTTCAGCGCGGCCAGCCGAGCATACTTTGAGCCGTAGGCTGCGCGGATGCGGTCTGCGGGCTCATCGGCTGTCATGTGATTGGCGTAGACGGAGGGTAGGACGAATGGCTGAGTTTTCGTCCAGATGTCTCGGGCCCAGGCGATGTTGGCGGCGTCGTCCTTTTTGTCGGTCCACTCGGCGATGATGGACATCTCGAAGTTCGCATCGCGGTGATCGAAGGCCATCTTCTCTTTCGGGACGCGACGGATTGCTCCCTTCATCTCGAACAAAAGAATAATGGAGCGCGGCGATGGCATTGCATCCGCACCTTGCCGCAGAACATTGCCGAGGTCGTTGCTGAGCTTGTCGACGAAGTTTGACTTCCAGTAGTAGCGGTTTCCGGTGGGGACGGCGTCGTCGACCATTTTTTGCGCTTCGGTGTAGCGCATGGGGCGGATAAGGTCGGCGAGAGGCGGGCCGAACTTGCGGAGAGGCTCGAGGACGCGCTCGCCTGCCGCGATTGGGCCGGCGTACACGGCGATGATTGCAACGGCGGGAAGGCCGTCGGGTGTGTTGAGGAAGGCGAGGGTCGTGTCGAGTTCGTCGGGGGTGTTGGCTAGGAACTCTCGATGGAAGTCGATGAGTTCGGGGGCGCGGTCTCGGGGATGGATAAGAAGTCCAGCGAGTACGCCAGGAAGGGGATGGAGGCGGTAGCGGAACGAGGTGACGACGCCAAAGTTTGCACCAGCGCCACGCATGGCCCAGAAGAGCTCCGAATTGACCGTTTCACTGGCGGTTATTCGCTGACCATCGGCTGTGACAAGATCGACAGAGAGCAGATTGTCGCAGACTGCGCCGTGTTTGCCCATCAGGTAGCCCAGACCGCCGCCAATGGTGAGGCCAGCGATGCCGGTGTGGGAGACTTGTCCGCCGGTTGTGGCAAGTCCGTAGATCTCTGCGGCCTGGTCGAACTCTCCCCAGAGGACACCGGGCTGCGCGGTGATCTCGCGGGCATCGGGATCGACGGAGATCTGTTTCATGTGAGAGAGGTCGATCACGAGGCCGTCCTGGCATATTGCATTGCCGGCTACGCCATGTCCTCCGCCGCGTACGCTTAGCGGCAACGCCTCGGCTCGCGCCAGCTTAATCGCGACGGCTACGTCTGTCGGGGAGGCGCAGCACGCAATTAGTGTTGGTGTGCGCTCGATCATTCCATTCCATATGGAGCAAGCCGCTTTGTAGTTGTCGTGGTGTGGCGCTAGAAGGGGACCTTCGAAGTTGGTCTGCCACCGCTCTGCAAGGGCCTTTGATCGGGCGTCTTCCATAGGTCCTCCATAAGGATGGGCGCCATCATACCTTACCTCTCTGAAGATGAGGTGATTTTGCATGTTCGGGGCGTAGAACGGTTGGGGATTCTTGCGAGGCTATTTCTGGCAGGTGGGGCAGAAGTGGGTACTGCGGCCACCTACGACTACTCGCTTGATGGGGGTTTTGCAGATGCGGCAGGGCTCGCCGGTGCGGGAGTAGACGTGGTGGTGGAGTTGGAAGAAGCCGGCTACGCCTTCGGCGTCTACGTAGTCGGAGACTGACGAGCCGCCTAGTTTGATGGCGTGCTTGAGGACTTTGATTAGGGCGGCGCGGAGGCGGGTGAGCTCGGCGCGGGTGAGTCGGCCGGCGTGGCGGAGGGGTCGGATGTTGGCGTTGAAGAGGGCTTCGTCGGCGTAGATGTTGCCTACGCCGTGGAGAAGGGATTGGTTGAGCAGCGCGGCTTTGATGGGGGTTTTGCGGTTGCGGAAGAGGGCGATGAAGTCTTCGAGGGGGATGGTGAGGGGCTCGCGGCCGGGGCCGGCGTAGGTGTCGGCTGCGATGGAGAGGCGGCCGAAGCGGCGGGCGTCGACGAAGCGGAGTTCGCGGCCGCTGCTTAGGGTGAGGATGGCATGGGTGTGGGGCGGGATGGGGGTTTCGGGAGGGGAGACGAGGAGTCGGCCTGTCATGCCCAGGTGGATTAGGAATTGGGCGGGGTGTTGGTTGTGGGTCAGGTCGACGACTATGGTTTTGCCTACGCGGTGGACGCGGTCGATGCGCGCGTTGGTGAGGGTTTCGGCGATGGTCTCGGGTGGGGATTTGAAGGTCTGGGGCTTGTTGCTGGTCCAGACGGAGCGGATGGTCTCGCCGTGGATGCGCTCGTGGACGCCGTTGGCTATGGTTTCGACTTCGGGGAGTTCGGGCATGCCTTTGCAGTATATGGGCAGAGGCTTAACACCGATCTTCACCGATGACACCGATTGGACGGCCGACCACGGATTTTTCGGAGTGCGCGGATTAAAGACATATTTTCGTGTGGGTATACTTGTGGGCCTATGAAGAAGACGATTGGGTTGTTGTCTGAAGATGTGTCTGGTCGGGTTCGCTGCCAGTGTTGGAGCTCAGACTTTGGTGGTGGCGAATCAGCATAGCCAGGACATTAGCTTGATCGATACGAGTTCTGGTAAGCAGGTGGCGACTGTGCCGGTGGGTGGGGTGACGGGGCATGAGCTGGCGACTTCTCCGGATGGGAAGACGGCTTATGTGCCGATCTATGGGAATGCCGGTGTGGGCAGGCCGGGGACGGATGGGAGCGAGATTTCGGTGATTGATCTGCCGAGCCGGAAGATTGTGGGGAAGGTGGAGTTCGGTCATGGGGTCAGGCCGCATTGCGCGATCTATGACAAGAACAGCGGGATGCTTTATGTGACGACGGAGCTGGATAAGACGATCAGCATTGTTGATCCGAAATCGCTGAAGGTTGTGGGTGCGGTGCCGACGGGGCAGGAGCAGTCGCACATGCTGGTGCTGTCGGCGGATGGGAAGCGTGGGTATACGGCGAATGTTGGGCCGGGGACAGTGTCGGTGCTGGATATGGTGGGGCGGAAGACGATTACGGTGATTCCGATCTCGGGGAATACGCAGCGGATCGCGATGTCGAACGATGGAAGCATGGTGTTTACGGCGGATCAGAAGACGCCTCGGCTGGCGGTGATCGATACGGCTACGAATAAAGTGAAGGCGTGGGTGGATCTGCCGAGTGCGGGTTATGGGACGGCTCCGACTAAGGATGGGAAATGGCTGCTGGTCGCTCTGCGGACGGCGAAGCAGGTGGCGGTGGTGGATCTGAAGTCGATGAAGGTGGCGCGGGTGATCGATGTTGGGGATGGGCCGGCGGAGGTGCTGGTCAGCGAGGATGGGAAGAAGGCTTATGTTGCTTGTAATTTCTCGAATCAGGTGGCGGTGATCGATCTGGCGGGGTGGAAGATGGAGAAGTTGATCGATGCGGGGAAGTTTGCGGATGGGTTGGCCTGGGGGCAGTAGCGGTTCAGTTGTCTCGGTGCTGCGGACGGAAAAGGCAAAAGCAGATCCCCCTCGGGGATGACAAGCAAGAAAAGCAACGACAACCGCAAAGCCGGCGCTCATGGATTCATCGCGTGGTTTAGTCGTGACCGCGGAAGAGGAGCGGTAGCAGGCTGGAGTAGTCGTCGGTCCAGGGGCGAAGGGTGGGGATGGGGTCGATGCGCAGGGCGTAGGGAGCGATTGCGGGGCTCGTCAGGAATGCGGTGTTGTTGGTGACGAGGACCCAGGTGGAGCGGAATTCTCCGATGGCGTCGTTGGAGGGGGTGTCGACGATGCGGGATTGCATGTTGGCGGAGGCGGCGAGGAGGGCGATCTCGGGGGCGAGGTCGAGGTATTGGTTGGAGGCGTGGAAGGCGAGGATGCCGTTGGGGGTGAGGTGGGTTTTGTAGAGGGCGATGGCTTCGGTGGTCAGGAGATGGAGGGGGATTGCGTCGCCGGAGAAGGCGTCGATGACGAGGACGTCGAATTGGTTTGGAGCTTCGTGGGTGAGTGAGGCTCGGGCGTCTCCTGCGGCGTAGGTGATTTGGGCGGCGGAGTCGCGGAGGTAGGTGAAGAGGTTCTGTGCGATGGGCTGGACCTGGGGGTTGATCTCGTAGAAGCGGATGCGGTCGCCGGGGGTGCCGTAGGCTGCGATGGTGCCGACGCCGAGGCCTATGACGCCGATGTTGCGTGGGCGGATGGTGTCGTTGTTGAGGGTGGTGCAGCAGTAGCGGAGGGCGAGGCCTACGCCGGAGTCGCGGGCGTAGTAGGTGGTTGGGACGCGCATCAGGTCTGGGGAGAAGAGCTGGGTTCCGTGCTGGATGGTTCCGTTGACGAGCGTGCGCATCGTGGTGCCCTGCGGGGAAGTGACGCTTTGCTTGACGCGGAGGGTTCCGTAGAAGTCGCGGACCCGGACGAGGGTTTGGCGGCCATAGCCGACGTGAAGGAGTACGAGGAGTCCGAAGAGGAGGATGCTGCTGGTAGACCAAAGGAGTCGCTGGGGCCAGCCTTCAGGCCAGGTAACGACGAGGGCCATGACCGCAGTGACGAAGAAGGCGATGGCGAGGTCGTAATTGGCGGAGAAGATGAGTGGGCTGGCGATGCCGATGAAGAAGGTTCCGGTGGCTCCGCCGGCGGCGATGAGGAGATAGAAGAGGGTGGTTTCGGAACGGCGGAGGGGGCGGAGATTGTAGGTTTCGGCGTGGCAGAAGAAGCAGGCGATGAAGCACTCGGCCAGGAAGAAGAGGATGCTGATGAGGATCGGGAAGGAGGTTTCGGTTTTAGAGAGAGCGTAGCCGAGGCTGGCCAGCATCAGGACGAGGAGGCGGACGACGATTCCGCGGCGGTAGAGGGCGGGGAACTCGAAGGCGAGGATGAAGGTGAGGAGGTAGACGGCTAGCGGGAGGATCCAGAGGAGGGGAATGGCGGCGATGTTGACGGTAAGGTGGCTGGTGACGGCGGCCAACTGCATCGCCGCGACCATGGGAAGGAGGAACCAGAGGAGCTTGGTGGTGAGTGGGGTGGTTGGGGCTTGCTCGGGTGGGGTGTTTTGGGGTGTTTTGGGGTGGTTTTGGCGGGCGAGGATGGCGCAGAGGATTGCGAAGAGGAGGAAGCCCAGGGTCCAGAGTGCTCGCTGGATCTTTAGGGTGAGATGGGGCTCGACGAGGGTGGGGTAGGCGAGGAGCGCGAGGAGAGAGCCGGCGTTCGAGAGGGCGAAGAGGCGGTAGGGAACGGGGCCTTTGTCGGCGTTTGCCAGCCAGACTTGGAGGAGTGGGCTGGTTGAGGCGAGGAGGAGGAAGGGAAGGCCTATCGATAGGGTGAGCGAGGCGAAGATGGTGGTGACGGGGTGGGTTGTACCGTTGCTCAGGCTGGGATGGACGAGATGGGTTGAGGCCAGGACGAGGACGGCCAGCGTCAACAGCGCGACGTGGAGTCGCTGGCGGGGGCGGCTGAATTCGACTGCGGTTGAGCCAGTGGGCGTAGAGGTATCCGGCCAGGAGGGTGAGCTGGAAGAAGACAAGGCAGGTGAGCCAGACGGCTGAGGAGCCTCCGAGGATGGGGAGGAGTTGTTTGGCTGCCATGGGCTCGACCAGGAAGAGGAGGAAGGCCGAGAGGAAGATTGTGATGGCGTACAGCGCGCGAGATGAGGACATGAGGGGCCACGGGAAGCATAACCGACGCAAAGCAGGTGAGCGAGGGCAATCGATGACACTAGGGTTTGTGGGCCATAGCGCATAAAGGACTGAGTTTTTATAAACTGTCCTCGTCTTCCCACGAGTTACGTTTGGGAGGTTGTGAGGGTGTATGCCTCTTTGGGGTTTTAGAGACGGCTTCCTTTACGTATTGAGTGGTGCGCTCTTTTGTGTGGTGAGCGTTGGGCAGACGCCTACAGCTACGGGTGCCGCTGTGCCGACGATTAAGACGGGAACGCAGACGGTTCTTGTTGATGTGGTGGTGGGGGATGGTTCGGGGCGTGCGGTGCCGGCGTTGAAACAGGGTGACTTTGCGGTCTTCGAGGACGGCAAGCCGCAGGCGATTACCTATTTTGAGGCACATGGCGGGGCGGCAACGAGGGTGGGTACTGTGCCGAAGCTGCCGGAAGGGATGTACTCGAACTTTCCGGCGGAGGTAAAGAGCGACGCTATAAATGTTGTGTTGCTGGACTCGCTGAACACGCCAACACAGGATCAGATGATGGTGCGCAAGGAGATGATCGCGTATCTGAAGGCGATTCCTCCGGGGACGCGCATTGCGATCTTTACGCTGGCGTCGCACCTGAGGATGGTGAATGGGTTTACGACGGATCCGGAGGTTCTGCTGAACGCTTTGAACAGGAAGGGCGGGATCGAGGGGGTAGATATTTCGCCGATCCTGATTACACCGGAGGAGCAGCAGTCGCAGGAGAAGCGTCAGGATCAGGTTTTGTCGGCGGGCAATATCGGCAACGCTAACAGCTCGCCAGAGCAGCGAATGGCGGCGCTTGCACAGATCAATACTATGCGTCAGTTTGTGTCTGACACTGGTTCGTTCAACGACGATATTCGAGTGAAGGAGACGTTGGCGGCGATGGACCAGTTAGGGCGATATCTGAGCCCTTTTCCGGGGCGGAAGAATTTGATTTGGTTTTCGGCGTCGTTCCCGATTGGTGTGGACCCGGACTTCAACCAGACAGATGCGTACCGGATGATGCGGGACTACTCGATGGATGTGCGGGCCACGGCGCAGCGGCTGGCGGCGGCACGGGTGGCGGTTTATCCGATCGATGCGCGGAGGTTCTTTCAGAATCCGGTGTTGGCGCCTTCGCATGGCGGGGCAAGCTCTTTGAGGAATGGCTACTACCAGTCCCAGGCGGAGGACCTGGCGTTCGACCAGGTGACGAAAGAGCACGACACGATGGATGCGATCGCACAGGATACGGGAGGCAAGGCGATCTACAACACGAACGATCTGAAGGGCGCGATGGCCGATGTGATCAAGAACGGCGATCAGTACTACACGCTCGCGTATGACCCGGCTAGCGTTAAGCAGGATGGGAAATTTCACAAGATCGAGGTGAGGCTCGCACAGCCGGGGTACAAATTGCTGTACCGGCACGGGTATGTTGCTCCCGATGCGAAGGCTGTGGCGAAGGGGAAGCTGCAGCCGGATAAGGAACAGAGCACGCGGGCGGGCGGTATCTTTCGTGCGGAGATGGAGCCGGGAGCGCCGCCGTCGTCGGAGCTGCTCTTCAGGATTCAGTCTGCTGTGGAGGAGAAGCAGCCGATGGCCTCCGACGCCATCAAGGGAGATAATCCCAGGACAACGAAGCCGGTGACGCGATATGTCTTCGGCTATGCCACAGATGTTGGTCATACCCAAATGGTGCAGACCGAGGATGGGATTCGACATGGGATGCTGATGACGATGGTGATTGCGTACGATCAACAGGGCAAGCCTCTGAATTCGATTTTGAATACGCAGAAGCTGGATCTTGAGCCGAAAGTGTATGCGGATGCGCTGCGGACCGGACTGCCGTTTTATCAGGAGCTGGATATTCCGAATGGGGACGTGACGGTGCGGATCGGAGTATATGACGTGGCTTCGGGGAAGATGGGGGCGCTTGAGTTTCCGTTGACGGTGAAGCCTCAGGCGGTGGCGGGCAAGTGAAGTGGCTATACGGCGTTGATATCGAGGGATTCAAGGATGGGTTTGGAGTAGCCGTTTTTGGCGACGGTGATCATGGCGCGTCCCAGCTGCTCGGTGGTGGTGATGTATTTGGGGAGGCGGCCTTTGAGCAGGGGCTGTATGGGGGCGAGGACGTCGTAGAGGAACTGGTAGAGGCGGGTTTTGGAGCGGATGCCGTGTAGCGGCTGGATGAATCCTGGGCGGAACATGTAGGCGGATTTGAAGGGGAGACGGAGGAGGGCGTTTTCGGTGCGGCCTTTGACGCGTGCCCACATGCTACGGCCTTTTTCGGTGCTGTCGGTTCCGGCTCCTGAGATGTAGAGGAAGGTCATGCTGGGGTTCAGGCGGGCGAGGGTCTGGGCGACGGAGAGTGTTAGGTCGTAGGTGAGGCGGGTGTATTTTTCTTCGGTCATTCCGGCTGAGGTGACTCCGGTGCAGAAGAAGCAAGTGTCGTAGCCGGTGAGCTGGGGTTCGACGGCGGTGAGGTCCATGAGGTCGGGCACGGTCAGTTCGCGCAGTTTTGGATGCTGCTGGCCGGTGGCGCTGCGTCCGACTGTAAGGACTTGTTGCATATCGCGGTCGAGGAGGCATTCGCGCAGCACGCCCTGGCCTACCATGCCGGTTGCGCCGAAGAGGATCACGTTCATGGGTTGGCTCCTGAGGCAATCTTACGGGACGCGATATGATGGTAGAGGCGCGTTCGCCTCTGCGGTGTGCGCTTATCCGGCCAGAAACCAATCCTTTGGAGAACATATCCGTCGTGAGTCAACGCAAATCAGCGGTCGTTTTGGGTGCCCAGTGGGGCGATGAGGGCAAGGGCAAGATTGTGGATGTGCTGTCGGAGAAGTTCTCCGTTGTGGCGCGGTACGCGGGCGGGCATAACGCCGGGCATACGGTGATCATCGGTGGCAAAAAGTTCGTGCTCCAGCTGATTCCCTGCGGCGTGCTGCGGCCAGAGTGCAAGGGCGTGATCGGCAATGGCGTGGTCTTCGATCCGATGGCTTTTCTGGGCGAGGTGAAGAAGCTGAAGGAGGCCGGCCTGGACGTAAATGGGCAGTTGTTTGTCTCGAACCGGGCGCAGGTGATTCTGCCGTATCACCGCATGATCGAGTTGGCAGCCGAGACGGCTCCGGGACGGACGAAGATTGGGACGACGCGGCGCGGCATTGGGCCAGCGTATGAGGATAAGGTTCATCGCAATGGGCTGCGGGTGGTCGACCTGCTGAACCCGGCGCTGCTGCGGACACACATCAAGAATGCCTGCGACGAGAAAAACACGATTGCGCATGCGCTGTTCGGGACAGAGCCGCTGGATCCGAAGGGGATGTATGAGGAGTATGCGCGGCTGGCGGAACAGGTCGCTCCGTTTGTGACGGATACGGCTGTGCTGCTGAATGACGCGATCCGCAACGGCGAGAAGGTGATGTTCGAGGGCGCACAGGGCGCGCTGCTGGATATCGACCATGGGACGTATCCGTTTGTTACCTCGTCTTCGGCTACGGCCGGTGGAGCGGTGACCGGAACGGGCGTAGGGCCGACGCAGATTGGCACGGTGATTGGAGTCACCAAGGCCTATGTGACGCGTGTGGGGGAAGGGCCGTTCCCGTCGGAGATTCATGATGGTTCGGCCGAACTGCTGCGAGCGCGTGGGCAGGAGTATGGTGCGGTGACGGGTCGTCCGCGGCGCTGCGGTTGGCTCGATCTGCCGCTGCTGCGTTACAGCAACATGATCAACTCGACTGAATGGCTCGTCGTGACCAAGATGGACGTGATGGATGAGTGCGACGAGATTCCGGTGTGCACGCACTACAAGATCGATGGCAAGCTGACCGACGTGATTCCGGCTGACATTCGCGGCTTTGAGTCGATTGAACCGGTCTACACAAAGCTGAAGGGATGGAAGACCTCGACGGAGGGGATTACGGAGTTTGATAAGCTGCCGAAGCTGGCTCAGGATTATCTGCGGTTCCAGGAGAAGGAGTCCGGTGCGAAGATTGGTATGGTTTCGACCGGACCGGATCGTGACCAGACGATTACTCTGCCGGAGTTTGCCGAGGCGTTAGAAGCTTAAAAGCCGATTCATGCAGCGACTGGATTCAGCATCTATAGGAAAGAAAAGGCCAAGTTATGTTGAGTTTCACTGTACGGATGACGTTTGACCAGGCCGATCACGAAGATGTGGCGGAGATGTTGCGACAGTTGACGGCGGAGACTCGCAAGGAACCGGGGTGCGTGAGCTATATTCCTCACTTTGTTGAGGGCGACGCCTGCACGGTGCTGATCTACGAGCAGTATGCGGATGAGGCAGCTCTGGACCACCACCGGAATGCGCCGCACTTTCATCAATATGCGATCGGCGGACTATATCAGCGGATGCGGGACCGGCAGATGGAGAATCTGACGGCTGTGAGCTGAGGATTCCGGCGGCGCTGTGGTTCATGGTCGCTTTGAGCCGATAATATGGATACAACGAAAGTTGTTTTGACTCTTAGGGGGGAGCGATCTACTATCCGGTACGCCCTATGCTCTGGAGTTGTCCTACAAATCGCGCTTTGACGGTGGTTTCGTCCGTACTTGTGGCATTGCTGATTTTGGGCGCCGGTGCGCGGCCGGCATTTGCTGAGGCGCTCGATAAGCACGATGCCAAGAAACAGGTCGAGGCGCTGGAGGAGCAGTGGCGGACGGCCCAGTTGGCGGGCGATATCGCGACCATGGACAAGATGCTCTCCGAGGACTTTATCGGGATCTCGATGTCGGGTCAGGTGAATACCAAGGCGCAGCTGCTGGACCGGGTGCGGGCCCATAAAGTGGCCCTCAGCAAAGTTGAGCTGAGTGATATGAAGGTGAAGCTGATTGGTGGGATCGCCATCGTGACTTCTCGCGCCGAGGTGGAGGGGACCAACGAGGGCGCTTCGGTTAAGGGAACCTACCGGTACACGAGGGTTTATCAAAGATTGCCGTCCGGGGGATGGAAGATTACAAGCTTTGAGGCGACGCGTGTTCCGGGTCATAAGGCCAAGGAACTGCAGATTTCGCCGATACCGTCGACCCCTTTGACTACGCCGCAACCCAGGTTCAAATTGAACTGAACCGCGCAGAAGACGATAGACTTAGCTACATATGAGCGATCAAGCGAAGACAGCGATTTCTACCAAGGAAGCTCCGGCCGCTATTGGCCCTTATTCTCAGGCGGTTCGGTCCGGCGATACGCTGTTTGCTTCCGGGCAGATCGGGCTCGATCCCGCTACCGGGCAGCTGGTTGCGGGGGGTGTGGCGGAACAGACCAAACGGGTGTTTGAAAATATCAAGGCGGTGCTGGCCAAGGCCGGGCTGGACCTGACGCATGTGGTGAAGACGACGGTCTTTCTGAAGAGCATGGGCGATTTTGCGGCGATGAACGAGGTCTATGCGACCTATCTGGCTCCAGAGGGAGTGGTTCCGCCGGCTCGGTCGACGGTTGCGGTGGCTGGGTTGCCGAAGGATGCGCTGGTGGAGATCGAGGTTGTTGCCAAGGGGTCGGGCGGAGCTTAAATCGCCTTGGGGCATCCAATCCTTAGATACGAGGAGGATAGAGGAATGGCTGAGACGACGAAGGGTGAAAAGATTCACAAGACGGAGGCCGAGTGGCGCGAGCTGCTGACTCCAGATCAGTTTCATGTGATGCGGGAGAAGGGAACGGAGCGGGCTTTTACCGGGGCTCTGCTGAATAATCACGAGAGCGGGGTTTATCAATGCGCTTCGTGTCATGCTCCGCTGTTTACCTCGGACAAGAAGTTCGATTCAGGAAGCGGTTGGCCGAGCTTCTGGCTGCCAGTGTCCGCTGACGTAATTGAAGCACATGAAGATAACACTCTGGGGATGCGGCGGATCGAAGTGACTTGCTCGAAGTGCGGCGCTCATCTGGGTCACGTATTTCCGGACGGGCCTCAGCCTACGGGGATGCGGTATTGCATCAATAGCGCTTCGCTGGGATTTGAGAAGCAGTAACGACCACGGATCGGCACGGAACAACGGATTAAAGACGCTTCGTTGTTATCTGTGGTCGATTTCGGGTTCAAATTATAGAAAAACAGGAAAAGCCCCAGCCTGCTGTGATGCGGCTGGGGCGACTTGTTTCCAGGGGTATTTGGAGCTTAACCTTTGACGATCTTGCCGGTCTTGATGCAGCTGGTGCAGACGCGCATGCGCTTGCTGACGCCATCAACGACGGCCTTGACCGGCTGCAGGTTCACGTTCCAGCGACGACGGGTCGTGTTGTGGGCGTGGGAGATGTTGTTGCCGAACTGCGGTCCCTTGCCGCAGAGTTCACATTTTTGAGCCATGACGAAATACTCCAATCTCGAGTCGCAGAAGACTTCCCAGAGTTCAAACCTGAGTGAGTGGAACCTCGGGATGCCTGGAAGTGGTGGGGAAGAGCGGACATAGCCGCTGGCCCTCTACCCTGCGGAGGGTAGTCTGCTGATTCCTCTATAGTATCATGCGCCGGGGGGATCGCTCAATTGCTCTCATCCCCCGCGACCTGCAATTGGCTGTATTTTGGGGCGAACAAGTGGCGAATTCAGTTGCCGCGCCCATGACTTCCGCTTTCCTTTGCCTGCTTCGAGCGATGGTAGCGGATCACGTCGCCCAGCGTCACGGTATCTACCCATTGCGGTCCGTGCACTACTATGGTGCCGTTTTCGCCAGCTATCGCTGTGATTGCCGGGGTGTTCCCTCTATGAGGAACGAATAACGAAACAAACTCGGCATCCGCGCCTTTGCGGCGCACAATCACAAAGGGCACCTTCACCGCAGGATGCGGCCCTGGCGCTACTCCCTGAAAGACCTCTGTAGGAACCCCGCCCAGCACCTCGAGCGATAAGACCGTGCCTTCGTTATCGAAGCGCGTCGTTATGTTGCCGTTAGTTTCTCCGCGGCGCACCTGCTCCAGATGCATGTATCCGTTCGCACCAGGAAGTCCGCTATACGGCGTCGTCTGCAACTGCATCGCCTGGTTGCCGTAGTTGTGATAGTTGAAATCGAAGACGTGAGGTTTGCCATCGGTAGAATGCGCGCGGTCTACTTGCAACGCATATTCGTCCGTTACCAAAATGCTTCGCGTGAGGTCGGCGAACTTGTATGCCGGCCCGGCATTCGCTGTCACAGCGACGTAGTCGTTCTCGTTTTTCCACGCGATTAGCTTGCCCGTTGCCTGGTCTTGCCGCAATTCATCGGCCGTTATCGTATTGTGTGCGACGGACATCTGATCCCACTCCTTATGCAAAGCCATTCCATATAGCTGTGTGCCGGGATCAACAGCCTGAGTCTGGCCTTCGGCGTAGATGATTTCGCCGAGCTTGTCGTAGTGTCCGTGCCCTCCGCCATGCGGACCGAACTTCAAGATGATGCTCAGGTCATTGTTCTTTGCCCGCAACATCGCGTAACCGGACTCGGGAAAAACGGCACTCGTGAGTGATGAGGTCTTGCTCTCCGGTAAAGTGGCTACGCCAAAGAGCAGCGATTCCTTGCTGGTTCGAGGAGCATTGTCGAGGACAGCAAGGAGAGCGGGATCGTGCGTGTTTTCGTAAGCCAGTTCATAGAGCGGGGCATTTGCGTACAAGCGTACTTCTTCGGAGTCATTGAATGCGGGGAGTTTTCCGTCGGGTAGCACGATTCCAAGCGGAGAGTGGAACATGCTTGCCAATGCTGGCTCCTGTTTCCATAGATCCATCCCGTGGCGTTTTGCCATCTCGGCGGTCTCCGTCAAGGGGTGCATCGCATAGAACTGATATCCCCAAGCCCCCTCGATCCAGAACCCCTCGTGCACGTAGTTCTTCATCTGATATCGAAAACCAAGCGGCCCGTCGATGGCTTCATCGATAAGCGCTTTTTCACCTAGTTCAAACCCGACAGCCGCTTGCGCTCCGTTGATCCAGCTTTGGATATTGTTGGTTGGCTCTTTGTGTCCTCGCACAACCGTCGCGGCACTGGGGAGTAGCAAGTCCTTTTCAATATGCGCACGATCGCTTGCGCTGAGCTCGCCTGATCCTCGCACCAGGTCGTAAGCGAAGGTCATGTCGATCAGCCAGATGGACTCGTTCAGCGTTTGTGAATAGACGCGCGCGCCCCAGTCTGACTGCTTTCCGTAGTTGTCGACGATTGGATAGTCCTTGTATTTATCCGCATAGAGCTTCAGGATCTCTGCCGCATGCTGTGCGTAGATCTCCTTGCCGGTCATACGGTACGCAATGCCTAAGAACAATGCGTCATGGCTCAGCATGTCGTGCATGTAGTGATAGTGCACATCGCTGATCGGCCAGTCCTGATAGTCCTTTCCCGTGTCCGGACAGATGTTGTGATCCGGCGGATGGAACTCCAGGTGGGTCCCGGTTTCGGGGCAGACATACCAATGTGCCCACTGGGCGGCCTTGTCGGGCGCGGCGACCCTGGTGAGGCCGAATTTCTTAAGATAGTCCTGCGGATATCCATCGGCCTCTTTCAAAAGAGATGCCAAGGCAGCCCTGGCCCAGGGTTCGTGTTGAACCATCGCTTTTCGCGTTTCGAAATCCTGTAGTGTCAGGAAAAGGCGGGGGTCGAGCGATTGGTCCGAGACGGGTGCCGCTTGAGCACCCGCGAGGGTGCCCAGAGACAGTTCCATCAAAAGTGCGATTTGAAGAATTCGGTTGATTTTCATGCGCCTGGAGGGAGACCGCCTAAGTAGTAGACGCTTAGATTCGTGGCAGCTTTTATCATTCGCTGAAGTGCGGGATTGGGAAAACGCTGCGCGTAGGGAGGTGCCCAGCCAATCTGGTCTCCATTGATCGTCTTCGGGATCTCTTGTTGCACGCCTGTCGCTTTGACGAAGGGCGTCGGATCCTGGAGGCCAGCGACCGAAAAGTTGACGAGCCGATGGATTGCACCGTTTGCATGGGCATAAAGATCAAGATGATTTGCTTCTCCAAACTCTGCCAGCAGGACGAGAGGTGCAAGGGCATAAAGATGATAGTGCAAGGCTCGGCCGCCTCGGGCCATTTCTAATGGAAGCGCACCGTCGGGCTGTATCTGGTCGACTCCATTGTCGTAAGTTGACATCGCCCAATCGAAATCCTTGCGATTATTTGCTGCCACTCCAATCGCGGCAAGTTCGACCCCGGCCCAGTAGAGATGGTTGTTTTGACTATCCCCATGGCCCACTCTCTTATGCGCGTCATAATAGGCAATTGTCTGCTCTCCGACGCTCTGCATCCAGTTGGCGATAGTTTCGGTCTGCTGCGGCGTCGCCAAACCCGTCTCGCGAATCTTGAGATACGCAATTGCAATGGCCCCGACGACCCAACCTTGCACGTAGTACGCCTGATTCGATGACATCTTTCCAGCCAATGAGTGTTCCTGCGCGAGTGTCAGGATCTGGGCCATCGCACATTGTGCTGCCTTGCGCGAGCCTGTGGTGCGGTAGACGTCGGCCGCTTTGACGATGGCCATCCCAACATTCTTTACTCCGTCGCTCGATTTGCGGTAGGCCTCCTGCCGCACTGGGTCAATGATGGAGTGGGTCGGATCGTCCAGCCTGTAGAAGCCGTCTGTTACCAGATCCGGAGCTATATGCGCGATGGCTGGGCATGTGAAGGCAGCGTCCGTCATAGTGACGGGCTTCCCATCCCAGGGAGAACGAAGAGATTGCGCCGGCGCTGCGAAAACCGGAAGTGAGGCAGCAAGCAGAACCGGGAAGATAGCGTAGCGGGGGCCCCTGGCATAGCTATTGCTGATCAGATCGTTGAATCGCGTAAGTCTATTCATCTTTGTATCCTTCACCTAGATCAAACTCCTTATGTGGAGAAGTGCCCTCACTCGAGATCGAACATCACACAATTCAAGTTGCCTGTGTTGCCCTGAGAAAAAGAAGGCCACCCAATTGGGTGACCTTCCGGTAGGTATATCGGAGAGTAAAAAGTTTAGAAGAAAAAGCGCGTTGATATTTGCATGTTGCGAGGAAGTTGCGTCCCCGTGATTCTGCCGAAGCCGGACGATGTAGCGAATGTTGCCGCGTTTCCAGCCGCCGTTACCAAAGGGATCCGCTGGGCGACTGGAAGTTTGTATGGTTGATGACATTGAAGGCGTCCACGCGGAATTGGAACTTCAGGGCCTCAAGGATTTTGAAGTCCTTCGAGACCGAGGCATCAAAGTCCACTTCGCCAGGTGCTCGGTTAGAGTCGCGCGAAACATTTCCAAACCCCGTAGAGACAATTTGTGTTCGCACGCCGTTAATGGTGTTGTAGACCGGTCCTGACGCCGTTAGCGGGAAGTTTGGATCGGATGCGGAGACAAAGTATTGCAGCGCGGGTCCGTTCGTAGTCGGATGCGCCACCTTGAGAAGCTGGGCGTTTCCGTTGGGGCGCTGCGATGAGCCCGGAATCTCGTTCGTCTGTGTAATGTTGATGGGCAGTCCGGTGTGGCCTATAAAGACCGGCGAGATATGCCAGTTACGCAGCCACCACGGACCCGGGGTCGTGTAGATCATAGCGATGTTCACTACATGTTTGACATCAATGTTGCTGACTGCGAGGTCCTTGATGAAGTTCGGACCAGCGACAGGGTATTGTGAGTTCGCGGTTCCATTCGGAGCCGAGAAATTGTAGATGGTGCTGCCATCATCCATGCTCTTGGCGTAGGTGTAGTTGGAGAGGACAGCAAGCCGGGTGTTGAACTGTCGGCGAACTGTTACCTGCAACGCGTTGTAGTTGGAGCCGCCTGAGTTGTTATTTACCGTGAACTGTTTGAGATTCGGAAATGGTGATGCATTTTGAGTTGCGAGGCTGGTGTTGGCGAGCGTTACCGCCGGTACCGATGAGAGGGGAACGGCGTTCTCGTTCAGGTTGTAGGAGAGGTGGAGCGCGTGGTTTCCGACGTAGTTGACCTCAAGAGTAAGCAAGAGAGGCAGCTGACGTTGGACACCGACGTTCCACTGCTGCACCAGCGGCATGTGGCTTTGGTCGTTGAACGAGATGCCGACGCTGTATGGGTTACTGGCTGAAGAAGTCGCCAGGGCGGCAAAGGGGTTTTGTAGATTTGGAGGAGGTGCGATCGGGAGACCTTGCGAAAGTGAGAAGGGCTGAGCGACTCCCGTTCCCAGATTGTTGTTGCTGATGACATTGTCAAATCCCGGGTAGGCGAGTTGGCCGCCGAGATTCTGGAAGATGGTGCCGTAGAAGGTGCCGAATGCCGCACGGATGACGGTTTTATCGTTGACGCTATAAGCCAGGCCCAAGCGCGGTGAAAAGTTGGCCTTCGGTGTTGTGATATTGAGCGAACGGGAGACGCCATTGAGGCCAGCCGCCCACAAATTACCACTGACAGGGTCAATGCGGCTGTAGATATTGGTGGCGATCGTCAGCGGCGACTCGTACTCGTAGCGAATTCCTGCGTTGAGGGTCAGCTTCGGGGTGACCTTCCAGTCGTCCTGTAAAAAGATTCCGAAATTGGTGTTGCGCCTGCCGGTCGGTGGCTGGGACTGCTCGTACTGGGAAGTTTTGATTTTGCCGAGAAGGAAGTCGGCAATTTGCGTGTTGGGATTGCCAGGGGCGCCGTGATTCGTGATAGTGCCGTCGAAGAGTAACTGCCCTTCGGGGCTTGTGGCTGGGTTATACGAGTTGAACTGGTTTTTGCGAAGTGATGCGCCGAACTTGAATGTATGAGGACCGACTGTTTTTGTAACAGTACCAAAAGGTGAATAGGTGTTGGTGATATTGACCTGGTTCGTGTTGGTATCCGCACCGATGTCGCTGATCGCATTTGTACCGCTGGTAGAAGTAGCGCCAGTAGTGGCGCCGAAGATAAATTCCGGCGTCTGATCCAGGGGCAGCGATGCGATCCCGAGCTGCTGTGATGCATTCTGGCCAGCTCCCGGAGGGTTGCGGAGCACAACGTTGCGGAAGAAGCCCATGTTCAAATCCATGACCAGGGTTGGGGTCCATACACGGGTGTAATCGATGGAGGGCAGCCATGCATTGTTGCAGGTGCAGTCCCATGTTGTATTGAGCAGAGTGCTGTTCCAGGAGATCGCGTTTGGCGTCGAAGTAGTGAAGCGGTAGACGTTAAAGGACACCCTGTCTTTAGTTGTAAGCTGCTCATCCACTCGGGCTACGAGCTTGACTATTGTGGTCTGAAAGTTTTGCTGCGACGTCCAGTTACCGGTATACCGTCCGTTCGCCGCGTCGGGCGAACCGAGGGTGTTCGGCAGTGGCAGCAAGGCGAGTATCTTCGCAGCTGCGGGATCGATGGGGCCGATCTGGTTGTTCGCGAACGCTGGCGAACTTAAGCTTCCGGGTTGATAAATTTTCTGCGGTGCGTTGGAGAGGTCACCCGTACGTTGGGCCGCCGTTGGAGTAGTAAACGAAAGGTTTGTCGTGGACGGAGAGATGGTACGGTCATAGTTGACGAAGAAAAAGGTCTTGTCCCGGCCGTTGTAGAGGAAAGGTATTCGAACCGGTCCGCCTACTGAACCACCCCCCTGAAAGAAACGATCGCGTGCGCGCGGTGTGATTTTGCCCGTCGTCGAGCTGATTGTGAGCTTATTGAAGAACTTATTGGCATCGAGCGCCTCATTGCGTAAGAGGAAGTAGAGATTGCCGTGATAGGTGTTAGTGCCGGAGATGGTATTTACGGAGATCACGGCGCCTGATGTGCGACCGTACTCGCTCGGCGCGTTGGTAGTGATTACGCGAAATTGATCGACACCATCCGGCGAAGGCAGCGTTGCCGGTGTTCCGGTCGAAGCAACGATCGTCGAAACGCCGTTGAGCAGCACCTCGGTGTTCAGGGTGCGGCTACCGTTGATCGAGAGCTGTGAGGTCGACGGCTGATTGGCAGCGCCACCATGCGCTACACCCGGGATGAATGACAGCAGGTTTTCCGTGGCGCGCTGCTGCAAAGGCAGATTTTGAACTTCATTTGGAGAAATAAGCGTCGAGACGTCTGATGTGCTGCGGTCCAGCTGCTCGCCCCTGGCCTCAACCGTTACTACTTCGGTGGTACCGCCCAATTGCAGCTCGATGTTTACTGAGGCAACCTGCGCCACCGTAGCAACGAGGTTAGTGATCACTGCCTGCTTAAGACCTTCCGCCGTGACGGTAATCCGGTAGGTGCCGGGAATTACCTGCGGTGCTACGAAGGCTCCCGCGGAGTCCGACACGCCATTGAATACAATGACATTGGTCTCCTGGTTGACAACGACGACCTTAGCGCCAGGCACCAGAGCGCCGGTAGGATCCAACACCTGTCCACGGATGGTCGCATTGGTATTTTGCGCGTACGCTACACCGGAGCCTGATGAAATACCAGGCAGCATGACCCATCCGAGAAGACCCAGCATCACCAGGGCAGTCGGGTTGAGTAGAATGCATCCGACCTGGGATAGAGTTTTTTTGATTGTCTTAGTGAAATTCACGATAAAGCCTCCAAAGGTACTAACTTCTGCGTAAACGAAGTTTCGTGTCATTACGTTTTTATCTGGGGAAATAAGCGCATCGCATGAGGGGGACGTATCTCCAAAAAGTCGCGCATTATCGTCAGGAGCAAACGTTTGTCTTGATAAGTTTGCAGATGAAACAATTGCGGACTCCATAAGAAAGCATAAGAAGAAGCGTTGTCAACTCCTTCTTTGCGGTCTGAATGCTGAGAGGTAACTCATCATTCGTAATCAGCGATGAATTGGCTCAGTTGAGTACTCCCGGCAAGACTAAGTCTGTTCTGTCTGCAAAAGATACACACTTCGCTAATGCCCAAATTTTGTAGCAACTAGGAACAAAATCTCTTTTGGTATCTATGAATTAGCCTCTGCATGGTTCAGCCACTCGGTTCTGTGGTGAGTTTTCAGTGCCGATTCAAACTCTGCGCGTAACCTCTTTGCGCGAGTATTTGTTCCAGGAGATCCTGTGCCTGCGAAGATTTTGGATCGGCCTTGACGGCGGCTTCAGCCTCTTTTTCTGCTTCAGGCAAGCGATGCATCTGCAGAAGCACCACAGCATAGGCCATGTGAGCATTCGCGTCCGTGGAATCCAGTTGAACAGCTTTCTGAAGATGGAAGGCGGCCTGCTTCCAATCACCTCTGCCGGCTAACAGACGGCCAAGGTTAGCTCGGGTTTCGGCGTCGTATGGATTGGTAGTCAACGCAGCACGGAAGGCCGCTTCTGCACCCTGCTGGTCTCCCATCTGTGCCAAACCTGCCCCCAGATTGTTCTGTGCGTCGGCGAAATCTGGCTTGAGCTGGAGCGCTTTCCTCAGATGTTCTATTGCTTGTTCCCGCTTTCCCACTCTCAATTCAATCAACGCCTGCTCGTACCACAGAAGGGCGTTGGTCGGCTCGCCTTCAACCGATTTTTGCAGAACGGCCAATGCCTGGTCTTCCTGCCCAGCGCTTCCGAGAGTCGCTCCAAGACGTCTTTGAGCGCGTGAGGAAAGAGGATCGAATACCAGCGCCTGTCGATAGGCGTCTATCGCTCCTGAAAGATTCCCGGTATGCCGCATCGCATCGCCAAGTTCAACATAGAAATTGGGCTGATCGGGATGCTGTAGACGGATCGCCTCTTCTAAACGTGGGATACCTGTCTCCAGATTGGAGCTATCAATTACCTGGGCAAGCGCGTCATAGAGATCGTTCGTGGGGGTGGGATTTTCATGGTCCAGCAGGTAGCGCTTCACCTCACCGTGATAGGTGTTCTCGGCATTCGCAGGAATCTCCTGCCGTTCTGCCAGCAGCTCTTTGGATGGTGGCGGACGGCGTTGGATCAAGTGGTCCGTCATAATCGCGTGCACCACATCCTCGGTGCGACGCTTCGGCATGTGGCACGACACGCAGTCATTAGAAGCAGGATGCTTGTGGAGAGCAATCTGCTCAGGAAGATTCGCGCCATGACACTTCATACAGATGGCTGTATAGTACGAAGCCGATTCAGGACCCTTGTGCAGATCATGCGGGTTGTGGCATGTCTCGCATGTTAGAGCGCCTTCGCTCTTCAGATAGCACTGCGACTGTCTCAACCGGTATGGAGCATTCACGATCTCGAAGTTGTCGGTGCGTCCGTGTTCAGGATCTCTGCTGAAGTATGAGTTAAAGCTAGCGAGTGGCTGATTCGCCATATATCCGAAAGGCTGCTGATCGTAGTGCCGTATGCGGTCCGGTAGCGAGCGGCTCGTAGTTTCGAGATGGCACTGCTCGCAGACCTCCATCTTCCGTTCGTTGCTCAAGCGCGCTGGATTGAGGATTAGAGCTCGAATCTGCGAACCAGACGAGCCAGGTGATTGCGCGGCTTTCACATGCGCCGCCCCGGGGCCGTGACAACGTTGACAGTCGATACCTTCCGGCAAGGGATCGTTATAGACGGGATTCGCCGAAAGGTCGCGATGTGCCGTTGCAGGAATCTCTGGATACGCGTTGTGGCAGAACATGCATTCGTACGCAATCGGTCGGCGCGTCATAGGGTGTGGATTGTCATACCCAGGATTCATCCCCCAGCGACCACCCAACTCCGCATACCATGCCAGCGGAAGTTCGATCAGAGTGCCGTCCTCTTCCCGATGCAGGTACGTGCGCACGTGATTTCCAGAACCCATGATGTAGTCAATCTGCAGCTCTTCGACGTTCTCCGGCTTCCCATCGAATCCTTGCTGCCACCGACGTTGGAAATACTTTCCTCCACGTTCCGTCATGCTGTAGTACGTACCGGATGCTGCATGGAAAAACTGGCGATCTTTAACCGGGATCTCGACGGTATCTTTGCCCTGCGGCCTATAGAACGCGTGCGCCATGCCGGTGGTTGCGTATCCCGCCGCTTCGGTAACATGGCATTGAGCGCAGCTTTTCGGGTCGGCGTAAGCGTTTGCCACCGTCGGATCTGGTTTTTTCTTGTTTGATAAGTATAGGGAAATACCAGTGGCGACTATGATCGCCAACAGAGAAACGCTAACCACCAAATGTCTCTTCATCCGTATTTTTCAAGCCCGATGTGACCGAAAACTCATACTACCGAAAAATCATTCCTAGCGTCACGAGAATGAGATGAAGGATACGTATGGCAAATCGTGCCGTATGACCAATGGCTGGGTTTTCCCGAAGCAAAGAAGTCCATCAGGCTTATCGCTATAGGCCCTAAATTTTCCCCCTCGTTAATACTGTAGTAGCCTTCCTCTTCGATAATGAGTTACCGCTAACGCGTGCTCGTTTGCCCGTCCGACTTTGTTGTGATTCCGTGGCGAAAGAAAATCACACATCAAAAGTTTCCAGAACAACTCAGGAGGAGGTCTTCTCATGAACTCTGTAAAACGCGCTCAGAAGGCAGCATTCGTTGTTTTTCTTTGGATGTTTGGTTTATTTTCCGGTTTACTTCACGCTCAGATTGATACAGGAGGCGTTACCGGTACTGTTACTGACTCAACGGGAGCCGTCGTTTCTGGCGCTCAGATCACGTTGACGAATGCAGAGACGGGGGTTGTGCAGCTGACGCAATCCACCTCCGCCGGCAACTACTCTTTTTCGGGAGTAAGGGCGGGAAGCTACACCCTGAAGATTGAGGCCCAGGGGTTCAAGCTCTTCATTAGCAGTGGGGTTGAAGTCCACGTCCAAAATATTCTGACCCTCGACGCGCAGCTAGCGGCCGGCACGGTATCGGAGGAAGTGAACGTCACCAGCTCCGCCCCGCTTCTTCAGGCCGAGAACGGTACGGTCGGACAGACGATTACGACGCAGACGATCAACGATCTTCCACTGCAGACCAGGAACTGGGCATCTCTCGCACAGCTTGCAGCCGGCGTTACTACGGCGCCAGTCGGGCAGCCCAGCGCCGACTCGGGTAGCAGCACGAGCGCGTACTTTGTCGTGAACGGCGCGAACCTCTGGCAGAACGACTTTCGGCTGAACGGTATTAACAACAATATTGAGATGTATGGCGGCTCCTACACCAACAGCAACGCCGCCATCACGCCTCCACCGGACGCGATCGAGGAGTTCAAGCTGCAGAGCGCGAACTTCAGCGCAGAGTTCGGACGCTCCACCGCGGGCGTCGTGAATGCTACAACTAAGTCCGGCACGAACAACTTTCACGGCAATGTGTGGGAGTATGTCCGTAACGAAATCTTCAACGCGAATCTCTTTTTCAATAAGGTCGCAAACCTGCCGCGTCCTCCGTACAAGCAGAACATCTTTGGCGCCACGATCGGTGGTCCGGTCGTTCGGGACAAACTCTTCTTCTTCTTTGCCTACCAGGGCCAACGATATGTCACGCCTACACCTGCTACAAGCACGGTGCCTACACCGAATATGGTGAGCAGCGGCTTTACCAATCTGCAGGACCTGATCACCTACAATCACAACACTGGGACCGACGCACTGAGCCGCGTCTTTCCCCACGGTACTATTCTCGACCCAGCCACAACGCGGCAGATTCCGGCATCGGGCGTCGATCCAGTCACGGGCCTGTCCGGAACCCCGGGCAGCTACGTGCGCGATCCGTTCTTCACCGGAAGCCTTGGGGGGATGAAGAACTTTACCGGCGTCACGTCTCAGCTCAACATCATTCCAGTGAGCCGCATCGATCCAAATGCAGTGAAGCTACTTGGCGTCTACCCCGCGGCGAATGCGGCCGGGCTGAACAATAACTTCTCATGGACTCCGAGAACCGATTTAAACATCGACACCTACGATGTGCGCATCGACTACAACATCAACCAGAGGAACATCCTATACGGAACCTTCGATCGAAGTCTGTACTCTGCAACGGTTCCGTCATCGCTGCCTGGCGTGGCCGTGGCCCAAACCGGCGGGCGCGATGACAGCCTGCCCGCCTATGCCTTTGCGGTGGGATACACCCACATCTTCACTCCAACGCTGACGAACGAGATGCACGTGGGTATGGTGCATGCCGACAAGTTGCAGCGCTCGGTCTTCGGGAACGTATTTGGACTCCCGGCGCAGTTCGGCATCCAGGGTATTCCGCAGGTGGCTAATAATGGCGGGATTCCTCCGACTACGATCAATGGTCTGACTCACATCGGAGTTGGAAATTTCACACCAACGCTGCAATACGTCTACAGCATCGAGGGCGCCGACAGCGTCACCAAGGTCTACCGCAATCACGTCTTCAAGACGGGGATTCAAGTGATCAGCATTGAGGGCGACATCTCGCAGCCTCCTCAGGGCCGCGGCAATATGACCTTCAGCGGCCAGTACACGGATATCCCGAACGCCAACACCAGCCTCACCGGTCTCGGTGACCTGCTGCTGACGCCAATCGCTTCGACCGTTCCCGGCGGTGTGAATAACGTGGGCGGCCTTGGCACTTTCTCCGGTGGCAACATCGCGGCGACCAATGATCACCGCTGGTACATTGGAACGTTTTTCCAGGACGACTGGAAGGTCATTCCAGATCTCACACTGAATCTCGGGCTGCGCTGGGATTACTTCACGCCCTATGCTGAAACATCGGGCAGGCAAGCAAACTTCGTCGCGGCTAATGGAAACAGCGCCCCCGGTATCTACTACATGCCCAACAAAGGATGTCAGTTTCCGCGCTCGGCAGCCTTCAACGCACTGCTGACGGCCAACAATATTCCGCTGAACTGTGTCTCGGGCCTGACACTGGGTAATGCGCAGGCGACTAACTTCGCTCCACGAGTTGGATTCGCTTATCGCGCGACACCGACGCTCGTTGTACGCGGCGGATATGGCATCGCGTTCGGTGCGCTCGGAAACCTGGGTTACGGAGGTACGCTCGGCACGAACTACCCGTTCGTCTATGTGTCTACCTTCAATAGTCCCGATTCGCAGCATCCGCTGCAGCTCCCCAGCGGCGCGACTGCGACGATGGAAAATGCCTTCAACGAGATCAACATAGGCGATCCTACCCTCAACAGCGGTCAGGGGCTGAATCTATATGGGCGGCAATATAATTTCCAAACCCCGTACATCCAGACCTTCAATCTGACGGTCCAGGATCAGTTCACGAACCACGATTCCATCCAGATCGGATACGTGGGTTCCACAGGACGCCATCTGGATAACCTTGGTTACTTCAACTCGCCAAGTCAGATTCTGCCGGTCAGCGCCAATCCTCAGAACTTCGTTCCGTTCCCGTCCTTTGCCCGCAACTCTACCTACGAGACGACGAACGCGACCAGCAGCTACAACGCGTTTCAAACCACATACGAGCATCAGCTGAGCGGTGGTTTGACTGTTCTTGCCAACTACACCTACAGCAAGTGCATGTCGAACCAGCATACGCAGGCCTCGCAGAACCAGCAATACAGGGCTCAGTGGCTTCCGGGTTGGGGAATCAGAGCAGACTATGGACTTTGTGATACGGACTCCACGAATGTATGGCATGCGTCAGGATCCTATGCGCTACCATTCGGTCGCGGCCGAGCGTACATGAGCAACATCAACAAGGCTGCCGATCTTTTGCTTGGCGGATGGGACGTCAACCTCATCTATACACACCAGACAGGCCAGCCGGTCACTGTGACCTGTCCGACGGCGACGTCCGCCTTTGGCTGTTTCGCCAATCTGGTTCCGGGAGCGAACATCTACGGCGGCCAGCACAACTTCGCTCAATGGCTGAACCCGCAGGCGTTCTCGCCGCCTCCTGCTGCTACTGTAGTGGGGCAGTCCAGTTTCGCTCCACTGGGCTGGGGTCCGCAGCAGGCCCGAGGCCCCGGATTGAACAATGTGGACGCTTCGCTGCTGAAGAATTATTCGTTCACCGAGACGATCCGCCTGCAGTTCCGGGCCGAGGCCTTCAACCTAACCAACACAACTCCTCTCGGCCAGCCGGGGAACCTTGGCAACTTCACTACTACCAATTTCGCCGCGATTACAACCGCCAGAAATGGAGGCAATGCTTCACGGCGTCTGCAACTGGCGATGAAGCTGTCCTTCTAAGGTGTGCGACCTGGCCCTCTTTGATTTGCTCACTCGATCGTTCCGAAAAAGAGAAACGTGTAATCGAAACATCGGAGACGCCCGCGCGAACCGGGCGTCTCCGTATGAGGCCTCAAAGCGAAAGCTAGCGCCTAGATTTGAAGGGCATATGTGATTGAAGGGATGGTAGGCACGAGCGGATTCGAACCGTTGAACCTCTACTGTGTCAAAGATCAAGCATTCGGTATTTCAACAACTTACAGGCTATCTGGGACTGCCAAAATCCGCACTAACCCGTCATGATCCGTGTCGAAAGCGGAACTCGTGCGGAACGAAGTAGAGAGTCTGTGCGTGCTTGCAGTATCTTCAGGGACGTGGGAACGACCTCGTCACAGCCCGATGATCTTGTCCTTCCCTTGTCGACGAGGCAGCAATCCACAGCTGCCTGTTACCAAACCCTTTCTCTCTCCGAGTTTCCGACGGCTCTTCTTCGTGAGCTATGGCTGATCGCTGAGGGAGACACCTGCGGCCTGACTTTGGAGGAGTTCAGTGCTGCCCTTGCCTCGGTAGGCGCAAAACTTAACTACAGTCTGCCTTCTGGGGTTCGCCCAGATCCCACCCAGAAAGCCTCGTTTTTCCACTCACTTCGTCTCTCTGAATTCGTCCTCGCGCACTCGTGTGCTCTTGGCTACGAGGTTGCATGGGAGCGTTTCCTTAGCCTCTACCGCGCTCCTCTCACTCAGGCTGCCATCGCCATGACTGGGTCAGCCACTCTCGGTCACGATCTCGCCGATTCACTCTACTCCGAGCTCTACGGCCTTCGTCAGGTCGATGGCCAGCGCCGTTCCCCACTGGCCTCCTACTCCGGTAGGGGCTCACTTCTCGGCTGGCTCCGAACAATCCTGGCTCAGCGGCATGTAGATTACCACCGCCGCACCTACCGCGAGGCTCCGCTCGACACGCTCGATGTCGCCACGCAAGCACCTTCTTCTGCGCCGATCGGCCCCGAACTCACTCTCCTCGAGCAAGCTATTGCCCGTACCTTTGAAGCTCTCGCGCCTGGGGACCGCTTTCTTCTTGTCTCGTACTTCCTTGACAGCCAAACGCTCCTGCAGATTGCCCGTCTCCTTCGCGTTCACGAAGCAACGATCAGCCGTAGGCTCAAGCGCCTCGTCGCCGACCTGAGAAAGCAGCTTCTACACAACCTTCAGTCGGGTGGCCTCAGCAAAAGGGCGGCCGAGGAAGCCCTCGGCACCGATCCCCGTGACGTGGAGACAAATCTGCGGTCCCTGCTGCAAACTTCTCAAACCTCGTCGTTCTCAGATAAGACGATCTCGACCACTAGCGCGGCTTCCGATCCAACATGAGCAACTTCCTCCAATCCGGGCATCATCCAGACGCTGACCAGCTCAACGCCTTCATCGAACACGCTCTACCTCGGTACGAGTACGAACAGATGCTGGCTCACCTGTCTGTCTGTCCTGATTGCCGCGCAGTCGTGGCGTTCTCTATGCCGCCGTCCGTGGAAGCTGGAGATCCGCAAGCCGAGACCGTCCGCAAGCCATGGTTCTCTGGGTGGAAGCTCGTGTGGCCTGCGGCCGCGGCGGTTGCTGCGCTCGCTGTTGTCGTCGTTCACATACGCAACACGAAGGCGTCGCATGAGACCGCCGTGTCGATGACCGAGATGGCAGACTCTCATCCCCCTGCACAAGTTCCTGCGCCGGAAATGCGACCTATACCCGCTTCCAAACAGGCGCCTCCTCCTTCCTCCAAGGCGGAACCTGACTCGCTCTTCGTCCGGGGTCCTGCGAGTTCTTCCAGCGGCGCGAAATCTCGAAGCGCCCCTAACTTCTCGAGTCGGAGCCTCGATCTAGAGGCTTCTGCCTCGTCAGCATCTCGCTCCGCAACGACATCAATTGTCGGCAAGCCGTCGAGTTCGCCCAGAGGAGGCGCAGTTGAAGTCTCCAATGGCGCTCCATTGTCACTGAATCCGTCAGCCACGCCTGCAATTCCTCTTCACCAGAACCTCTTTAACGCGGGGAACGCTGCTGCCGTGGCACGTTCTGGTTCACCGATTGCCGCGCCCGCGCCGATCGGCGGTCCTCTAACAAAGTCTCAAGTTGTGGCACCTGCATCACCTGCTAGCGACGCTCCACAGCTGAGCGCCCTCAATCAGGATGTAGCGGTCACGAGCGTCGCGCCTGCGGTGACGTCTTCCAGTGTTCACGGGGCCTCGTTCAATCAAGCTGGCGGTGTCCTTATCCGACCATCTCTTCCAAGCCGTCTTCCGGCTATCTCGATAGTTTCAGCCGGCCATCAGACACTCGCCATCGATACGCAGAACACGCTCTTCTTCAGTGGAGATGATGGGAAGAGCTGGAAGGCGATCCGCCCCAGTGGCAAGGCCGCGCTCTAAAAGTCAGGCTGGCAACTTCTGCGCTCGTTGTCGGGCAAAGCTACGGAATGGTGGGCGGCGCTACGACCTCCACAAGCTTCGATCCGAATACTGGCCCCGTTCGAAATCGACTCCAGATAGCGGGCTCCACTCTGGCCGGGAAAGTTACTGATGCGACCGGCGCAGCCATCCCCGCCGCCGACGTGGTTGTCACCAACACCGAAACGGCAAAGGCCCGGACCGTGAAGACGGACCATTCAGGGAGTTACGTGATTGATGATCTTGTCCCGGGCCAATATAAGATTGCGGCCCGGGCAACCGGCTTCCAGGAGCAGGTGTCTGCGGTTAATGTTACCGCATCGGAACACGGTCCCACTAACTTCATCCTTCCCATCGGTCAGGCCAGCGAAACCGTTGCGGTCGAGGCGACGCCCGTCCCTCCCATCCCTCTTGCCGACTCCTTCGTCACCAATAAAAAGGTCGCCGGACCTTCTACCGTTAGCGCGAAGCTTCCTCTCTTTGAGATCACGACCGAAAACGGGGATCATTGGACTAGCCCCGACGGTCAGACCTGGAAACACAAGTAAGGTTCTGCGGGGGCCTCCGCGATTTTTTTCTCATCTTTTCCTGCAAGTTCTAAGAAGCCCCGCGTTCTCCAGTCAGACAGTCGCCGGCGAACGTTGCACCGGCGTCGCCCAGGAGAACCTTGCATGCCCATTAGGCGTTCTCGCGCTTTTTTCAGCTTTGTACTGCCTTTCGTTCTTGTCCTTCTTGTTGCTGCAGGCTTACTTTCGTTGGCCCATGCACGAACACTGCAACTGGCCGCGACATACTCCCACGGTAACCTGTCAGTTACCATCCCGTACCACTCAACGCGCGAGGGACATGGCAGGCTCATCGCCGAGATCCTGGACCCCGAAGACCACGTCCTGGGCCGGACCGAACGCGGCGTGGACATAGCTAAAGGTGACGACGCGTGGGCGGAGGTCATCACTCCCGAAACGCTCATCCCCTTTGACGATATCGTTTGGCAGCGCGTCCGCTATCGCTTCGAGTACAACGACGATACCCTTCCCGCAATTGAGGGCATTGAGTCCATCTCACAAATCCTGCGGCGACCTGTGGTTCACGTCATTGGGCAAACCCAATATCTCGCAGGTAGTCAGGCCGCAATTCGTGTCATCGTCTCAGACGCCAACGACAGCGATATCTCAGAAACCGGCACCCTGCGCATGGAGCTCCTTATCCCGAATCGATCACCACGCATGCTCTTCTCCGGACGCCTGAACCGTCGAGGCACGGTCGAAGCCCAGTTTCGCTTTCCCGCAGATATTGCAGGCAAGTACGAGATGCGTTACGTGGCTGAGACACCTATCGGCTCGACCGAATTCACCCAGCCCATTCAAATCGAAGAAAAGGCATCCATCCTCCTTACCACCGAAAAGCCCATCTATCAGCCCGGCCAGACCATTCATGCCCGACTGCTGGCGCTTGATCGCTCCAATTACAGGGCCGTGTCAGACCGTAAACTGACCTTCGAGCTCGAGGATTCCCGCGGTAACAAGGTCTTCAAGAAAGTCCACTACAACCGATAAATTTGGCGTTGCCTCCGCCGAATTTTCGCTCGCGGATGAAGTAAACCTCGGTACCTATCACCTCCGCGCCCTCATAGGTGAGCCATCTGCACCGTCTAGCACCTCCGAGATCGCCCTGAACGTTGAACGATACGTCCTGCCCAGATTCAAAGTTGCCGTCGAATTTTCCCAAAAGGATAACAAGCCAAAACGGGATTATCGGCCGGGAGATCACGTTACAGGCACCGTCCGCGCCAACTACTTCTTCGGCAAGTCTGTCGACCACGCTGATATTACTGTCAAAGCCTCTGCCATGGATGTCACCCTCTTCGAGGCAGCCTCAGTAAGCGGCACGACAGACAGCGACGGTGATTTCCACTTTGATCTCAAACTCCCCACATACTTCGCCGGGCGACCGCTTAATCAGGGCGCTGCCCGTGCTCTTGTCGAGGCTGCCGTGAAGGACTCGGCTGCCCACACGGAGACTCGCGGCGAACCCATCACGATCAGTCAGTCGCCTCTGCTAATCACTGCAGTGCCTGAGGGCGGCGCACTTATCCCGCACATCGAAAACCAGGTCTTCATTCTCAGTTCCTATCCCGACGGTACACCGGCCAACACCGCCCTCACGGTCCACGTTCCCGGTATTGATGACCAGCAGGTCTCTACTGACAGCGGCGGCATCGCTGTCGTTCGCTTCAACCCCGGCTCCGGTACGGAATCCCTCCACATCGAGGCGGACGATCATCACGGAAACCGCACCTCCACGGCTGTTCCTCTGCAGACCCGAGCTGGCACCGACCAGGTCCTTCTCCGCACCAACCGCGGCGTCCTCAAAGCCGGCGACCGCATTCAACTCAACATCCTCTCCACGCGAACCAGTGGCTCCGCCTACGTCGACATCGTCAAAAACGGCCAAACCATCCTTACGCGCGACCTCGACCTGCAGAACGGACAAGCCGACCTCACCCTCAACGCAACGCCAGAGATGACGGGGACGCTCGACATCGATGCCTATCTCTTTGGTCGTGGCGCCCAGCCGGTCGCCGACCATCGCCTCATCTTCGTACAGCCCGCCGATGAGCTGAAGATCGAGACCACCGCCGATGCGCCTGTCTACAAACCGGGCTCCGATGCACGCGTACGCTTCCACGTCACTAACTCTCGTGGTGAAGGCGTGAGTGCTGCTCTCGGTCTACAGGTTGTCGATGAAGCCGTCTTTGCTCTTGCCGAAAAGCAGCCCGGCTTCGCGAAGGTCTTCTTCTATCTCGAGCAGGAGGTCATGAAGCCTCGCTATGAGATTCACTCCCTCTCGATGTCGAGCGTCGTCGGATCTTCCGACTCATCCCGTAACGAGCAGCAGGACCTTGCCGCCCGCGCTCTTTTCTCTGCAACTGAGATGGCCAACCCCGCGAGGCTCGATACCGAATTCGGCCGCAGCCTGCCGCAGGACAAACACGCTGAGTACCAGCAGCGGTATCATGCAGCCTTCATCGTGCAGATCAACGAACTCGCCGCAAAACTTAGCCAGAGTCTCGAGGAGCATCCAACGGACGAAGACATCACAACGGCATTCGCAAAGGTCACCCTCACTAACGGTTCACGACCGCACGATTCCTGGCACACACCCTTTCGCATAGAACCGACAGGCTGGAGCCAAGGCAGGAATCACTTCTACCGCATCCGTAGCGCCGGCCCCGATCGCGAGTTCGACAGTGCTGACGATCTCACCGTCTACATCGAAGATCGCTCTGGAAGCATCCTTTATCAGCCCGGCCACGCTGGCTCGCTTGACGTAAAAGTCGAACATGATCGCGGCCCCTTTGGCGATCACGCGGAGGTCACAGGCGCGATCGTCGATCAAACCGGAGCCGTCATTCCCAGGGCAACGATTACTCTCCACCAACTCTCTGCACAAAGCACCCGCACCGCCCGCAGCGACGGCTCTGGGCAGTTCACCTTCGGGGCCCTGCCCGCTGGCCGCTATCAGGCCGACATAACCTCACCCGGCTTTTTCAGCCTCTCTCGAAGCTTTTCTCTGCAGCCACGCGACCGCGCCGTCCTTTCCGCTACCCTAGCGGTCGGCAGCGTAACCGAGACCGTAGACGTCAATGGATCACCGATGTTCATGCTAATGACTGGGCAACTGCGCGTTGCTGGCGAGGTGGCCGTGGGCGGCCCGGTCGCCGCGCCGATGCCGCTCGCCCGGAACTTCCAGGCAGGAGCCGTTGTCAATGGATTTGCCGCGGACCTGGTGGTCAATGGCCGCTCCTTCGCAGCTGTTCGGAAGACAGCCTCATCCGATGCCCCGCACGTTCGGTCCTACTTTCCCGAGGCCCTCTATATCAACCCCGAGATCATCACTGATGCGAAGGGCAATGCGACCGTCTCCATTCCGATTGCTGACTCCATCACAACTTGGCGGATGGCAATGCTCGCCTCCACGCAATCCGGCTCGCTAGGCACTGGCACCTCAAGCCTCAAGGTCTTCCAGGACTTCTTCGTCGAGCTAGACCTTCCCGTAACTCTCACCCAAGGCGATCAGGTATCCATTCCCGTCGCCATCTACAACTACTCCGGCAAGCCGGGCGAGGTCAGCCTCAAGCTTCAGCCTGAAGGCTGGTTCTCGCTGGACAACGACAGATCCGAGAAGATCGTCCGCGTCGAAGCGGGTCGCGTCGGCAGCTCGAACTTTACCCTCACCGCCAAACGCATCGGCAAGTTCAAGCTCACCCTCTCTGCCCACATGAAGGGTGACACAGGCCGCGACACCCGGGAAGATATTGTCGTCCGCGAGATCGAGGTCATTCCCAATGGTCGCGAACAAAACCTCGTCTTCAACGGAAGACTCGAAACGTCTGCCCAGCACGATCTCCACTTCCCGGCGGTCTCTATCCCCGACGCAACCAGCATCCTTGTCCGTCTCTACCCCGGCCCACTCAGTCAGGTTATCGAAGGCATGGACAGCATCCTCCGCATGCCGGGCGGCTGCTTCGAACAGACCTCTTCCAGCACATACCCCAACGTCCTGGCGCTCGACTACATGAAGCGCACGAAGAAGCTCACCCCAGAAGTCCACGCCAAGGCCGAGGGCTACATCGCCAACGGCTACCAGCGCCTGCTCACATTTGAGGTCCCCGGCGGCGGTTTCTCATGGTTTGGCCAAGCCCCCGCCAACAAAATCCTTACCGCCTACGGGCTCATGGAGTTCAATGACATGTCCAAGGTGTCGGACGTGGACCCCAGACTTATTGAGCGCACGCGCGACTGGCTCGCCAGTCAACAACAACCCGACGGCAGCTGGAAGCCTGACACGTCCTTCATCAACGAGGGAGCGACCAATCGCTACAACTCCGACGTCCTCCGCATCACGGCTTATCTTGCATGGTCGCTCGCGAACACCGGCTACCAAGGGTCCGCCGTCGAGAGGGCCAAACAATTCATCGAATCTCACTCCAACTCGAAGCCCGACCCTTACACCCTCGCCATCATCGCCAACTTCGCTGCTGACTATGGCAAAGACCGCGACTTCACCCGCCAATCCATGCACGCGCTTATCGACGCCCGGACGGAAAAGGACGATCAGGTCTACTGGACCGTCGAAGAGACCGGCGTCTACTCAACCGGATCGAGCGCAGCGATCGAAACTACCGGCCTCGCTACTCAGGCCCTCCTCAAGTGGGGACAGGCATCCGAAACTGCCCGCAAAGCTCTCAACTTTATCTCGTCGAAGAAGCAGGCTTCCGGCAACTGGGGCACGACGCAGGCCACCATCATGGCTTTGCGCTCACTTCTGCTCGCTTCACAGCTCAGTACATCCGATGTTCGCGGCTCCGTCCAGATCGTTCTCGACGGCAGCACTGTCGAAACCCTCGGCCTGACACCCGATAACAATGATCTCCTTCATCAGTTTGTCTTCAAGAGCATCGGTACACAGAAACCCGTTTCGGTGCAGCTCAAGTTTGAGGGCACCGGCGGCCTTGCTTACCAGGTTGTGGGCCGTTATTTCACCCCGTGGGAGGAAAAGCCAACCCTTGAACCGCTCTCGATCGAAGTTGCCTACGATCGCACGAAGCTTGCCCAGAATGACATCGCCACCGCCACTGTCAGTGTCAGGAACAATCTCCCAAAAACAGCCAATATGGTCATGGTCGACCTCGGTATCCCACCCGGATTCGATCTGCTCAGCGAAGACCTGCAATCGTTCCAGGAGAAAACTGCACGCGCCGGAAGTGGCCGGTTGGAGAAGTTCAGCCTTACCGCGACTCAGGCGATCCTCTACTTCAATGCGCTCTCACCGAAGCAAACTGTAACTCTTACCTTTCGTTTGCGAGCAAAGTATCCCATTCGCGCCCGCACCTTCCAATCCCGCGTATACGAATACTACGATCCTGATGTGACTTCGTCGGCTCGTCCGGTCCAATTGGAGGTTCGTGGACGTTGACCGGGTTCTCCTGGTTCTTCGACAGCAGTGGGGCCAGCTTGGGAAACTGAGCCTCGATTGTGAATGGCTTCACCATTCATGGCGGATCTTCGTGATGTCCTCCTTTCAGGGAAGAGGGCCTACCTATCCGCCTTCACCCGTTAAGGCGGATATCACAAATCATTCAAGACACGATCCGGGAAATTATTTCTGGCGGATTCCCGCTGCGAGGCACCGACGGGGGTCATCCATTCCTTTACGCACCGTCATGACGATTTCCAGTTGACAACCCATCGCTAGAGTCGATAAATTTTCGCTCGCGGTTGAGATGTGGTCATACCAGTGCTTCAGCGATCACTTAAATTGCAAACCGGAAGGCTCCTTGTGTGACCTTTCGCGCAGATTTCAGGATCAGGCAACAATAGTCAGGAGAAATATGAAATTTACGGCGTTCGCTCGTCGCTCCAGCCTCGCAGCTCTTCTCCTTTCCGGAGCCTTCTGCTCCTCTCTGCTCGCTCAGGCGCCGGCTGTCGCTACCGGCGACACCCGTACAGTGGTAGAACCAACCTTTCCATCCACCTGCCAGACCCTGACGGCCTCCTTTCACGATGTCGGTGAAGACGTCCCCGCCTCCGTGGAAGCCACCAGCACCGAGCTCGACCAGTCCCGCCTCCAGACCGCACTCAATGCCTGTCAGGGCACGAATCAGGCGGTTGAACTCTCCATGGATGCCTCCGGCAACAACGCCTTCCTCACCGGCCCCATCACCATTCCCACTGGCGTCATCCTCCTCGTCGATCCCGGCGTGACCCTTTACTTCTCCCGCAACGCGCAGGACTACGACACGACCCCCGGCACCCACACCTGCGGCACGGTGAACAACAACAGCAATACGGCAAGCTGCCAGAATCTGATCACCATCAGCAACGCGAACAACTCCGGCATCATGGGCTACGGTAAACTCAATGGCCGCGGCGGCGACATTGTCCTCAATAGCTTCCCCACCGCCGGCTTTGAAGGCTCAACAACCGGTAAAAGCTGGTGGGATCTCGCCACCGACGCCGACAGCCTCAGCGCCAGCCAGCAGAACCCCCGTGGCATCCAGATCTCCAACTCCACAAACATCACCCTCTACAAGATCACCTTCAAGAACTCGCCCAACTTCCATGTCGCCATCAACACCATCAACGGATTCACCGCCTGGGACGTCAAGATTGTGACTCCTTACAATGCGCGTAATACGGATGGCATCGATCCCGGCAACACAACCAACGCCACCATCACCAATTCCTGGATCTCCGACGGCGACGACAACATAGCCGTCGGCGCACCCAACTCGGCCTCGTCGAACATCTCCGTCATCAACAATCACTTCTTCGCGGGCCACGGAGAGTCCATCGGCAGCTTCACCACCGGCGGCGTCAACAACGTCCTCTACGACAACAACCTCATGTACGGCGACGCCGAGGTCGACGGCAGCAACTCCACTGGCATCCGCATAAAATCTGCAAACGACCGCGGCAACACCGTCCAAAACATCCAGTACTCGAACTCCTGCTTCGCCGACCACGGCACCCAGATCCAGTTCACGCCCATCTACAACACGAACCCCGGCACCCTTACCCCCAACTTCAAAAACATCCTGCTCCAGAACCTTCGCTTCTCGAATCAAGGACCCACCGCCACCGGCTCCTTCACCTTCCTCGGAGCGAGCAACAACGGCACCATCAACCCACTAATCGTCACCCTCGACAACGTCACCGTCGACACGGTCGCCGCCTCCAACATCGTCGCTCCCTCCAACGCCCAGATCACCTTCGGCCCCGGACAAGTCTCCAGCACCTTCGTCTCCCTGCTCAACGCCTACAACGGCACCAACGGCAACGTCATCATCGACAACCGCACCGCCCCTGCGCTCGTCGCACCAGCCTGCAACTTCACCTTCCTCGCGCCAGAGCTCACCGGCCCACAGGGATCCAGCCAGAACGTGACCGCTGGACAGTTCCCAACCGCCGTCGTGATCCTGACTCCAGCCTTCGCCAGCACCTCGTATCCCTACCCAACCGGTACCGTCACCCTCACCGACGAGGCCAGCCGAACTTTCACAGCCAGCCTCCCCGGAACCAGCGACACCGTCTTCATCCCCATCACTAACGCTCCCGCCGGAACCCACACCTACACCGCCAGCTTCTCCGGCAGCGCGCCCTACGCAGCCATCCCAACCTTCGGCAGCTACACAGTCACGGTAGGCGCGGGTAGCCTGTCATCCACGGCGACCTCATTAAGCGGAGTCGTCTCCCCCTCAACCTTCGGAGCTGGCTTCACCGCGACGGCAACCGTCTCCGGCTCCTCCAACCCATCCGGCTCCGTCGGCTTCCTCATCAACGGCGCAGTCTATGGAACGGCTCCCCTTGTCGGCGGTGTGGCCTCCTTCACCTTCAACCTGCCCACAGGCTCGTACTCCCTTGGCGCGGTCTACAACGGCGACACGTCGAACGCAGGCTCCTTCTCCGCCGCGACACCAGTCACCATCAGCCCCGCCCAGACCCTCACGACACTCACCTCGTCCACGACCACGACCACCGTAGGAACCCCGGTTTCGCTTACTGCAGCAGTCTCTTCCGTCGCAGGCACACCCGCAGGATCCGTCAGCTTCAGCTACACCACCAGCAGCAACTCCACACCCACGCTAATCGGCTCGGGAACCCTGTCCAACGGCACCGCGGTCTTCAGCGCACTTCTTCCGCAAGGAGTCGACAGCGTCAGCGCAAGCTACGTCGCCAGCGCAAACTTCGCGGCCTCCACTTCCAGCCCGGCGATCACGATCACGGTCAACGCGGCGCCCATAATCCCATTGTCCACAGCACCCGTGGCCGTGCCTTACACCATCACCACCATCGTTGGCGGAGCCGCATCTTCATCGGCTAACACCACCTGCACCGGCTCCATCGACAGCTTCGGCAATGGCTGCCAGGCCACCGCCATCATGATCACCGGCGGAACCGCCGCCGACCTCCGCAGCGTCACAGCCGATCCCTTCGGCAGCATCTACTTCACCGATGCGAACGCCTCGCAGATCCGCAAAGTCTCCACCTCAGGCATCGTCACCAACTTCGCCGGCTTCGTCACTGGAACCGCCTGTGTCCCCACCGCCACGGTCGGTTGCACACCCACGCTGGTCAAGCTCAACAAACCGCGCGGCGACTACGCCGACTCCCTGGGCAACGTCTACATCGGGGGTTACAACGACAACAAGATACAGGTCGTCCATGTCGCTGACGGCAAAATGTATCTCATCGCCGGCACAGGCAGCTCTAACTTCTCAGGCGACGGCGGTCCTGCAATCAGTGCTACGCTCAAAACTCCCCGAGGCGTCTGGACCGATCCCGCAGGCAACATCTACATCGCCGACTCCGGCAATAACCGCATCCGCGAAGTCCTCAACCCAGCCTCTGGTCTCCCGGGTGCGGGCAACATCCAGACAATCGCCGGCAGCGGAGCCACCTCCTCTACCGGCGACGGCAACCTCGCCACCCTCGCGACCCTCAACAACCCCCAGGGCGTCCTCGTCGACTCCAGCAGCAACGTCTACATCGCAGAGTCATCCAAGGTCCGTGTCGTCTGCGTCGCCTGCACCCCGGGCAGCAATCTCTATAACCTGCTCAACACAGTCGGCGTGGCCTCTCCCATCAATGGCGATATCTACACCCTCGCGGGCACCGGTACATCCGGTAACTCGTCCCTCACTCCCGGCCTCAGCACTGCTGTAAACATGGGTCCGCAGAAACTCGCCATGGATGCTGACGGCAACCTATACATCGCCGACTCCTCCAATAACGTCGTCTGGTTCCTCGAGGGGCGCACCGGATACACCCATGTCATCGCCGGCGGGGGCACCGCGACAAGCTGTACAGCCTCTCCCATCGGCGACGGCTGCGTCGGCACCCAGGCCATCGTCGGCTCCAATGGTGGCAACGGCATGGGCGTGGGCCTCGATCAGCAGGGCAACCTCTACATCAGCGACTCCACCAACATCCGTATCCGCAAAGTCTCGAACAACCTCCGCTTTGCCTCTACCGCTGTAAGCACGCCCGCAGCCCAGACCGTCCAGCTCCACTTCATCCCATCCGACGCGCCATCCACCATCGCGTTGTCGTCGCCAGACTTCACCCTCTCGACCGGAGCCTGCACCACCAACCCCGACACAACCCAGGACTGCCTCTACACCGCCACCTTCAAGCCAGCCGTAGCCGGTCAACGCGCCGCTCCTCTCACCATCAACACAGCACTCAACAATCCCGCCTATCTAGGCCTCACCGGCACCGGCTTAGGCGCAGGAGCCACCCTCGACCCGGCCCGTCAGATAACCTTCGGCCAGAATCTCGCCGTCAATGCGCTCGCAACTGATAACGCCGGCAACGTCTACGTAGCCGACGGCAACAGCAAATCCATCCTGAAGTTTGCTTCCAGCGCTATCGGCTCCGGCACATCCGCGGCCTCCACCACCCTCGGCACCTTCCCCAACCCCTCCGCTCTCGCCGTCGACTCCATCGGCAACGTCTTCGTAGCCGACGCAACCACCGGAGAAATCACCCAGCTCCCACCCTCCGGCACACCAAAGACCCTGCCAATGGCCTTCACCGCGCCGAAAGGTCTCGCCACCGACTCCCTCAATAACCTCTACGTCTCCGATGCATCCGCAAAAACCATCACCGAGATCGGCTCCAACCAGTTCGCCTCTCACGTCATCGCGAACACCGGTCTCTCCACGCCCACCGGCATCGCCATCGACACTAACGCCAATATCTTCGTCGCCGACCCCACCGCCGCAGCCGTCTATCGCTTCGACGCCCAATCCCAGGCCCGCACCACGGCGACCTCTGCCGTAGCCGCGCCCACAGCCGTCGCAGTCGATGCAGCAGGCAACCTGCTCCTCACCGACTCCTCCACCGCCAGCATCATCGCCGTCCCCGCCAGCTCGAACAGCGCACCTTTTACCGTCGCGCCCGTCCCATCGGTCAACGCGTTAGCGCTCGATAGTATCGGCAACCTCTACGCCGCCTCGCCATCCAACCAGGTCCTCGAGCTCGAACGCACCCAGGCCCTCACAAACTTCACATCCACCAGCGCACCGCCCATCACCGTCAGCCTGCTCTCCACCGGCAACGCAGCAGCCAACCTCACCCTCAACGACCCCGACCAGACCAACTTCGCCCTTACCCCAGCACCCACCACCGACTGCGCCATAGCCTCTTCCATTACCGTAGCCGTCGGCGGAGTCTGCCAGATCAACTCGCAGTTCACACCCACTTCCTTCCTCAACTTCACCAACACCGCGACGTTCTCCGGCAACGCGGCCAACGCAGCCCTCGCCAATCCCGCCGCGCTCCAGATCGTCCAGACCGGCGACAACGCACCCATCCCCGGCACCGTCCAACTCATCACCACCGCGGCGCTTAGCAAGCAGTCCGGAGGCGGCTACCAGGCCGTCGTTACCATCACCAACAACGGCACCGGCACAGCCCAGAACGTCAAGCTAACCGCCGCAACCCTCGGTTCAGCCACGGGCTCGCCACTTCCCATCTCGCTAGGCAACATCGCGCCCGGCGGAGGCACAGCCATCACGGTAGTGACCTTCTCTTCCTCGGCCGGAGCCGATGGCGCTGCTGCAGCCGAACGATACTCCGGCACCTACACAGGAGGGAGCTTCGGTGGAAGCATTCGCGCAACCCTGCCCTGATAAGAAGAGTGACAGAGCACGAGCGACTGTTCGAAGAACCTCGAATCAGCCGGGTACACCAACCTCGCAAGCAATATATTCAGATGGAAGGAATCCAACCATGTTTAAAAAGAAATCCCTGATTCTCTCGGTGCTCGCGCTTGCAGCGGCGATGCTTCTGTCCACCCAGGCCCAGGCAGACACCCTCACCCTTATGCTGGACAACGCCACTCAATCTGGCGCACCAGGCGACCTGCTGCTTTCCTTCACAGCCACAGCCATTGCTCCCGGCACGAACACCGGCACCATCTTTCTCAACAGCGATTCCTTCAATCTCGACTCGCCGCTGGCACTCGACGACAGCGACTTCTTCAATAACTTCCCTTTATTCCTCGACCCCGGCACGAGCTTCAACGGGCTTCTCTTCACGGTCTCTATCCCGGACGGAACCGCGACCGGCCCCTATCTGGGCTCCTTCTCCATCCTCGGCGGACCTGACGGCGACACACTCAACACCCTCGACACCGCAAACTTCGAAGTCGATGTCGCTTCACCCAGCGCCGTTCCCGAACCCGGAACTTTCCTGCTCCTCGCCACCGGCCTGTCGGGACTGACCACCGTAGTCCGTCGCAAAATATCTCCGACAGCGATCCCATAAACCACGCAGCCATGTGTTGCGAGGGCATTTACGTCCTTGGGTTTTTTGCGGTATGGGCCATGTATCGGGAGCAAGACAATGGGCAGTGTAAATGCGGTCTTCACGGGCGGCACAGGAACACAAACACAGGGGCAGAGGTAACGGAAAATTCGTTATCGCTGCTTTCTGCTACTTGAGTTGTTACTCGGAGTGGAGACCTTGAGGAGGTAAGTTGTTGAAAGGAATGGTAGGCACGAGCGGATTCGAACCGCTGACCTCTACCGTGTCAAGGTAGCGCTCTAACCAACTGAGCTACGCGCCTGCGTAAGTTCTAGTCTAAATGGAACGGTGGGTTCAGGCAAACGATTGGATCAGCGCAGACGTCGGATCGCTGTTATTCAGGTTGCGGATTTTTCTTCACTTACAGGGCTTCTGACGCGTTACTTGTGAGGGCAATCTCAAATCATTCCGTGAACTTAGTTTACGATTGAGTGAATCCTCCGCGTGCCCTTTCTGAGTCAATTCCGAGCCGCTCCTAATCTGCTTACGCTGATGCGGCTGTTCATTATTCCCTTTTTGGTGATCGAAATCCTGGATGGGCATTACAGGATGGCGTTCGCGCTTTTTATGCTGGCAGGGGTTAGCGATGCTCTGGATGGGCTGCTGGCGCGGTGGTTAAGCCAGAAGACGACGCTGGGCCAGTACCTGGATCCGATTGCGGATAAGTTGTTGATGAGCACGCTTTTTGTGGTGCTGACGCATGTGGGGATGGTGCCTCGGTATGTGACGGTGCTTGTTTTAAGCCGGGATTTGGGGATTCTGCTGATAGCTACTTTGTTATTTGCTACCGGGACGCTGCGGGACTTCCGGCCGAGCCTTTTGGGCAAGCTGAATACGCTGGTGCAGATTCTTGGGCTGGTCGCGGTGCTCTCCGAAAAGGTCTTTCCTTTGATGGAGATAGGGCCGTTGCGCGACTTTTTGATCCAGGCGATTGCGTGGCTGGCTCCGCTGTCGGCGGCGCAGTATGCGTGGATAGTTTTTCGGCGCGTGAATGCTTCGCAGCCTTCAGCCGCCTAGCGGCCGGGTTCGTCGTCGGCGACGCTTTCTTCCTCTTCGATAGCTATGTCGTTAAACTCTGCGGAATCAAAGACTTCTCCGCATTGCTGGCACTCGACATACTCGGCATCTTCGTCGCGCGAGACGATTTTTACGATGGGGTGTTTGCAGGTGGCGGTCATGGATGGGGAGGTGCGAATGGTATGGATTTTGCCCGTATTGAACGAGGTTGTCAACCGTCCTTTCCGTTATTTTCGCTGGTCAGCGGGTGGTTTGTTAGCGGCAGAAAGATTGGTAAAGCTGGTTGCGTGCCGGTTGTTCCAGACGTACACTATCTAGGACTGGAATTGTCGGCATTCGGGGCATTTCAGCGCTGAGCGGGAGACTCAAGACTTAGAGATGCTGCGCCTGACCAAAAAAGCGGACTACGGTCTGATGGCTTTGAAGTACCTGGCCGAGCAGACCGGTGGTGCTCACAGTGCCAAGGATATTGCTGAGGCGTATCACATTCCTCCTCAGCTGCTGGCGAAGATCCTGCAGACGCTGGCCAAGTCCGGTTTGCTGGTCTCGCATGCGGGAACGAATGGCGGGTATGCGCTGGCGAAACCGGCGACAGAGATCTCGGCGTTTGAGGTGATCCGGGCGATCGACGGGCCGCTGTTTATTACGAGTTGCATTACGATTCACGGAGCCTGCGATCTGACGAGCACGTGCACGATCAAAGAACCGCTTCGCAAGGTGAATGACAGCATCAAAGACCTGTTGAGCGGCATCCATATTGCAGACCTGGTCGAGGCCGGGGATGCGGAGCATACTGCGGTGGGCGGCGGCTTGGTGAGCATCGCGGTTTAGGGTTTGCGTGCGGCGATTGTCGTTGAAGATACTGAGACGAAACAGAACAGATTGAACTTTAGAGCGGGGAACGATATGAGCAGCAACGGAAATGGAACGGGAGTGGTAGTGACGGAATCTTCGACGCCTTTGCCGGCAGGTGTGAAACTGCCGATCTATATGGATAACCATGCGACGACGCCGCTGGATCCGCGAGTGCTTGAGGCGATGATGCCGTATTTCACGTCGACCTTTGGGAATGCGGCGAGCCGCAATCACTCGTTCGGCTGGGAGGCCGAGAAGGCGGTGGAGAACGCGCGCGAGCAGGTAGCAAAGCTGATCGGCGCGACGGCCAAGGAGATCATCTTCACGTCGGGCGCGACGGAGTCGAACAATCTGGCGCTGAAGGGCATCGCGGAGATGTACCGCGAGCGGGGCAACCACATCATCACGCAGGTGACGGAGCACAAAGCGGTGCTCGATACGTGCAAGAAGCTCGAGAAGCAGGGCTATCGGGTGACGTATCTGCCGGTTCAGGCCGATGGGTTGATCGATATCGAAGACCTGAAGCGGGCGATCGTGACCGAGGGGCCGGACAAGACGATTCTCGTGTCGATCATGTACGCGAACAATGAGATTGGGGTACTGCAGCCGATTGCTGAGATTGGCAAGATCTGTCACGAGAAGGGCGTCCTGTTCCACACCGATGGCGTACAAGCTGTTGGCAAGATTCCGGTCGATGTCCAGAAGGACAACATCGATGTGCTGAGCCTGAGCGGCCACAAGATTTATGGGCCGAAGGGTGTAGGCGCGCTGTATGTTCGCCGGCGCAATCCGCGTGTGCAGATCTCGGAGCAGATCAACGGCGGCGGCCATGAGCGCGGGATGCGGTCGGGCACGCTGAATGTGCCGGGCATCGTCGGATTAGGCAAGGCTTGTGAGATCTGCGCTGAAGAGATGGCGGCCGAGGCGAAGCGTGAGATCGAGCTTCGTGACTATCTGCGGGCGAAGTTTGAGAAGGCGCTGGATTATGTTCATGTCAATGGCAACATGGAGCATCATCTGCCGGGCAATCTGAACATGAGCTTTGTGTATGTCGAGGGCGAGAGCCTGCTGATGGGCATCAATGATGTGGCGGTCTCGTCGGGTTCGGCGTGCACATCGGCAACGCTTGAGCCGAGTTATGTGCTGAAAGCGCTGGGATTGGGCGACGATGTGGCGCACAGCTCCATCCGCTTTGGGCTTGGCCGGTTCAATACGAAGGCTGAAGTGGATTACGTCTCGGACAAGATCATCGATGTGGTTTCGAAGCTTCGGGAGTTGAGTCCGCTGTACGAGATGGTGAAAGAGGGAATTGATCTGTCGAAGATTGAATGGGCGGCGCACTAAGGCGAGAAGGCATGTTGGCTCGCATAAACGATGCAGTCAACATGCGTATGCTCGAAATGCGTAGATACGTCGAACGAACCCAGGGTTCTGAAATTCAATATTGGCGCAGCGAATTGCGCCAGAGTATCATCTAAGTAGAGACGAGGAACACATCATGGCATATAGCGACAAGGTAATTGACCACTACGACAATCCACGGAACGTCGGCACGTTGGACAAGTCTTCGGACGAGGTTGGCACCGGGCTTGTTGGCGCGCCGGAGTGTGGCGACGTGATGCGTCTGCAGATCAAGGTGAATCCTGAGACTCATGTGATCGAGGACGCGAAGTTCAAGACCTTCGGCTGCGGCTCGGCGATTGCTTCTTCCTCACTCGCGACAGAGTGGGTCAAGGGCAAGACAGTAGCCGAGGCTCTGTCGATCAAGAACACGGACATCGTGAAGGAGCTTGCGCTTCCTCCGGTGAAGATTCACTGCTCGGTGTTGGCGGAAGATGCCATCCACGCGGCGATCACCGACTGGAAGAAGAAGAACAACGTTACCGAGACGGCGAACGTTGCGGTTGCCGCTCACTAAGGTCGTGCGGGGATTTGGTTTTCTGGGCAAAGCCGAGCAAAGGCATACCCCAGGGGCTGAAGCCCCGCATTTTTGCATGAGTTGAGAGGCCCAAGGCTAAAGCCTTGGGGTACCTAGAAGCAGAGGCAACGGCAGAAGCAGATCCCCTGCGGGGATGACAAGCAAGAAAAGCAAGAGCAACGGCGTTAGGCAGGCGGGATTCAATGGCGATGGTGAGTTTACAAACCGCGGCGGAGATGGAAGCGAGCAGGAAGCAGACTGCTTCGTCTGAGCCGAAGAATCCGCTGGCTGGGATGAATGTTCTGACGGCTGAGGGGCAGGAGCCGAACCAGAAGGGCATTCAGATTACCGAGAAGGCGCTGAAGCGGATTCGCGTGGCGATGGCGAAGGAGGGTGTTTCGCCCACCGCGGGCGGGCTGCGTGTTGGGATTCAGGGTGGCGGATGCTCGGGGTTGAGCTACAACATTCGGTTTGATTCGCAGCCTCGCGAGCGGGACCGGGTGTATACGTTTGGCGCGGGGATTCAGACGGTGGGCGATCCGACCAATGGCACGCCGATTCGGATCTTTGTCGACCCGAAGAGCTTCATCTATCTGCATGGCATGGTTCTGGACTTTGAAGAGACGCTGATGCGCCAGGGGTTCAACTTCATTAATCCGAATTCGACGAAGAGTTGCGGCTGTGGGTCGAGCTTTACGGCGTAAGCTTAAGGGCGATGAGCCACGATTCGCAGAACAGCTACTTCACTCTTTTTCAACTTCCTCAACATTTACACCTTGACGCGGCCGCGCTCGAGAAGCAGTTTTATGCCTTGTCGCGCAAGCTGCATCCGGACCGGTTCGCTTCGAAGCCTGCTGCCGAACAGGAGGCTGCGCTGGCGGCGAGTTCGCGGCTGAACGATGCTTATCGCACGTTGAAGGATCCGATTCTGCGGACGCAGTATCTGCTAAAGCTCGAGGGTGTGGAGTTGGAAGAGCAATCGAAGGCCGCGACGGATGCGGCTCGGGCTAGCGGCGTCGAAAAGAAGCAGGTGGTTCCGCCGGAGTTGCTGGAGGAGGTCTTCGAGCTGAACATGCAGCTTCAGGAGATGCGCGCCGCCAAACAGATGGGTGAGGATGAGCCAGAGCTGCGACGCAATTTGATGACGGCCAAGGACGCCTTCGACGCGAAGATGGTGGAGACGCAGTCGGAGTTGGAAGGACTTTGGACCGCGTGGGATGCTGCCGTGGATGCCGGGGATGAGGCGGCCAAGGGGAGAGTACGGGATGCGATGGTGGCGCTGCTGAACAAGCGGAGTTATCTGCGGAATCTGGTTCGCGATGTGAATGACGCTCTGGGGCTGTAGTCTTTCTCGCGAAGGGTAGGGCTGGCGTGACTATGCGGCGGAAGCGATTCGTTCGAGTTGCTGAAGGTGGTTGATGTCGTGGCCGGCCATGGTCTCGACGATGGTCCAGAGGGTCATGGTGCCGCGCTCGGGGTGAGTGGTGGGGCGGTGGCGGTCGGCCTCGTCGACGGTGGTGAGGAGTTTCAGATTCCAGTTGCGCGCGGCGGTGAAGAGTGCAAGCGCGGAGGGGAGGTCGTAGGCGGCGTAGCGCTTGCCCCACACCTCCTGGTCGAAGGGTTGGATGATGGCGTGCTCTTCGCTGAGGGTCTGGCGGAGGCGGAAGCTGAAGACGAGTTCGCAGTCGGCGAGGTGGGCGATGATCTCGCGGACGCTCCACTTGCCGGGGGCGGGCGGCGTGTCGGCCTGGGCGGGGGAGAGGGGTTCGGTAAGGGCGCGGAGATGATCAGCGGTCGAGGTGATGACGGGAATGGGGTCTCGACCGTCAAGGAATTTAGCGTACGGGTTGAGGTCCATGAGGTCAACGTATCACGGATGAAAATGCAATGGTTTGCAGTGTCGCGATGGGGTTTGTCTTCTATAGGATAAGGGGATCTGTGGTGGGCCCGGAGGGATTTGAACCCCCATGACGGTTACCGAGCTACAAATATCTGTGGTGGGCCCGGAGGGATTTGAACCCCCATGACGGTTACCGAGCTACAAATATCTGTGGTGGGCCCGGAGGGATTTGAACCCCCATGACGGTTACCGAGCTACAAATATCTGTGGTGGGCCCGGAGGGATTTGAACCCCCATGACGGTTACCGAGCTACAAATATCTGTGGTGGGCCCGGAGGGATTTGAACCCCCATGACGGTTACCGAGCTACAAATATCTGTGGTGGGCCCGGAGGGATTTGAACCCCCAACCAAGGGATTATGAGTCCCCTGCTCTAACCGTTGAGCTACAGGCCCGACGCCGATCAAGGTGACGGCAAGCGATCGGAGAATCGAATTCGAGCCACCATTGGCAGTGTACCGTAGGTTGAGAGTGGAGATGTGACCACCCTGCTCATCGCGCCGGTCGGTTTTGACAGGCATGGTAACCTCGTACGACCAGAAAAACCTATGTGCAAGAGGCGTAAATGACCAGCGAACTGCGGCCACTCAACTTTGGTGAGATTCTCGACCGAACTTTTCAACTGTATCGCGGACACTTCCTGATGTTTTCGGGAATCTCGACTCTCGCGGCTGCCGTGGACCTGGTGTGGAAGCTATCCGAGACAGGCGTTTTACGTTTCCTGGGGCACCACGTCTCCATCTCCAGGCTTGCCATCGTCAACCTCGGATTCTCCCTGGTGAATCTGGCCGTGTATATGATTGCGAGCGCCGTGGTTATGGCCGCGATCAACCGCGCGGTCTCTGCCATTTATCTGGGACATACTACCGGCATCGCCCAGGCTTTGACAGAGGTCAAAGACCGCTGGTTCCGTTACGTGCGGCTGTATGTCGTAGCTTTCCTGATTGCGTGGAGCCCGGCGATTGTTGCGTTCATCGCGATCCTCACCGTGATGACGACTCTAGCGAAAAATGCTGCCGGGGCAGCAACGGCGCTTTACGCGGGAGTGCTTGGTCTAAGCATGCTCCTTGTGGTCCCATTTGGCTTATGGATGATGTTGCGGTACTCGCTGGCCAATGCGGCCTGTGTCTCGGAAGACCTCACGATTAGAGAGTCGCTCAAGCGCAGTGTTTTCCTGTCGGAAGGTTCGCGCGGCAAGATCTTCGTCCTGTTGTTTTTGGTATCCATCGTCATCACGCTGCTTGCCGTCGGCGCGGAAACACCGATGATGGTCGTAGTCTTCAAGCACCGTGGCCACGTATCGCTTTTCATGACGATTTATTCGTTGATCGTCGGCTTTGTCATCACCTCATTGACGACGCCCATCTACGGAATCGGCCTCACGCTTTTCTACTACGACGGACGTATCCGCAAAGAAGGCTTTGACATTGAGTGGATGATGCAACGGACCATCGAGATTGAAACACCGCATGCGACGCCTTTAGATCCTCCCGCAGAACCCAGCCTCGGGTGAGAATCTGCATGCGAACACCGTTTGTCGCGTACATCGTACTGGCTGCGTTGTGGTGCGGTTGTGCCTTGTCTGCTCGTACACAAGTCGAACGGCCCCAACCGTCGGACTCGGGGTCCTCGGGTAAGCTCACGTTGGAGGAGTATCAGCTCCATCTGCAGAAGCTGCAGCGTATCGTCGCGACTTGTTCCGCTCAGAGGAATGCGACTGCCTGCGACCCCAGTCAGGTCGGTCCTGATGAGTCAGTCGTTGCGCCTTCCGGCCTGCATCATGTGCGATATGACTGGCTGCGAATAACATTGAAGGACGCGGCCAGCGATAACGATGGGAAGGCCGACAACACCTCCGCAAAAAAACACTTTAACGAGAACTCGGCGCGTCTGCAGCTGGCGACACAGCGCCTGGCCGAAGACGCGCAGCCTGCGGCAGAAATCAGATCCTCCAACGAACAGGTTCGCAGGAATCTGAACACCGTCCTCGCGCAGCCCGAGTTCAGTCGAGCGCAGGATTCCAACGAGCTGGAACGCGCCGAAGCAGCGGCGTGGCAATGGCTCTTCGACAGGTTCCGCGGCGTTGCTGACTACGGCTATAGCAATCCCTGGGTTGCCCGGTTGTTCTTGTGGTCCAGCGTCACTCTCCCGTGCGTTCTGCTTGCCTTGTGGGTGATGTTCCGGTTGCGCCGCCCGCATGCGCTGGCAGTCTCTACGGAACCAATCGAAACGGCCGGCCCCTCCGCTCGTGAATGGCAGCGCTGGATGCAGGAGGCCGAAGCCTTCGCCCAGGAACAGCGCTGGCGAGAGGCTATCCATCACGTCTACTGGGCTGCGATAAGCCGCATGGAAGCACGCGGCATGTGGCCCGCCGATCGGACCCGCACTCCGCGCGAGTACCTTGCCCTCCTCCATCGCGATCACAACCTGCAGCCGGATCTGCGCCGTCTGACGCAGGCTTTCGAGCGCATCTGGTACGGCAACCGCCCCGCGGAGGAGCGACAATACCGCGAAGCCCGCGCGCTGATGGAGAGGCTGATGCCGCGATGAACGAATCCGTGCCGACCGTTCGCCGTGCTCCTGGCTTCTTCGCCTCGCTCAATCAGCGTGACCGGCGGCTTTTGCTCGCTTGTTTTTCGATGGCTGCCCTACTCGCCGTTGTCGTAGCGGTCATCGCTCCTCGCGAAGACGACGGCGATCCGACGCCCTCCAGCTTCTCCAGCTCATCGCACGGCGCGAAGGCGGCCTATCTTGCACTGGCACGATCCGGCTATCGCGTGGAGCGGTGGGAGCGGCCGCTTGACGAACTTGCCGCGGAGAGTGACGCGCACACGGTGCTGATCCTCACGGAGCCCTATCCGGGAAACACTGCCGCTGCGAGGAAACCCGTTTCCACCATCCTCGAGCGCGGCGGTCGTGTGCTAACCACCGGCCTCGCCGGGGCAGCGCTCCTGCCAGACGAACAGGCCGCACCGAATCCGCAGTCGTACCTGCCTGAGTGCCAGGCGCAGCCCGAGGGCTTCGGTCCGCTCGCAGATTCCGGCAGCATCCACATTCGCCCAGCCGCACTCTGGCACACGTCCCGGACGGAGCAGCGCGCGCAGTACACCTGTGCCGGAAACGCAGTCATCGTCAGCTACCCGGTTGGCAAAGGGGAAGTGATCTGGTGGGCAAGCTCCTTGCCCCTTGAAAACGCCGCCATCGCACGCGATGGAAATCTCTCCCTGCTTCTGAACAGCATCGGTACAGCGGAGAACACGCGCATCGTCTGGGACGAAAGCCTCCATGCAGAGGCGCGCGGTCTGTGGTCCTATGCAAAAGGAACGCCCGTGTATCTGCTCTGGGCGCAGCTCGCGCTGGTGGCATTCCTGTTGGTGCTCAGCTATGGTCGACGAAGCGGCCCCGTGCTGCCGGATCCAGTCGTAGCGCGTGATGTGCAGCTCGAGTTTGTCCACTCCCTGGGAGCGCTCTACCACAAAGCGGGCGCGACCAACACCGTTGTCAAGATTGCCTATGACCGTTTCCGCCTGATGCTTGGCCTGCGCGCGGGTACGTCGGGGGCGGGAAGCGTCGCCGAGAGGACTCAGGAGGTCGTCAGTCTGGTCAACGCACGCGCAGGCCATGCCGTCTCCGGTCTGCAACCTGAGATTCAAAGCTGCGAAGACGCGGCGTCTGATGCGGAGTCGACATCTCCACGTCGTGCGCTGTCGCTGGTGCGGTCGCTATGGGAGCACGAACAACAGATGAAGCATCGCCGAACGAGATCACAGGAGACAGAAGAGACCAGTGGACGAACATAGCATACAAGCCGAGACAACCATGAAATCGACAGCGCTGCTTCTCCAGCATGCCCGCACCGAGCTGGGCAAAGTCATCGCCGGTCAGCATCAACTCATCGATCAGTCACTGATCACGGTGCTTTGCCAGCGGTCACGCTCTTGTCGAAGGCGTACCCGGCATCGCCAAGACCATGCTCGTCAAACTGATGGGCCGCTTGCTCGGGATTCAGTTCCATCGGGTGCAGGCTACACCCGATCTGATGCCCGCCGATATCCTCGGCACTACTATTCTTCGCACGCAGACACAGGAGTTCACGCTGCATCGCGGACCCGTCTTCACGGATTTCCTTCTCGTCGACGAGATCAACCGTATGCCGCCGCGTACGCAGGCCGCGTTGCTCGAATGCATGGAAGAGCGCCAGGTAACCATCGACGGCATACGCCACTTGCTGCCGGACCTGTTCACCGTATTCGCCACACAGAATCCCATCGACTCGGAGGGGACATATCCCTTGCCGGAAGCCCAGCTCGACCGCTTCCTCCTGAAGATTCGCGTCGGCTATCCCTCCGCTCGACGAGGAACGGATTATCCTGCAGCGCCATCATCATGGCTTTCACCCCCGTGGTTTGGATGAGATCGCAATCTCGCCTATTGCTTCGGAACTGCTCGTCGACGCACAACGCGAGGTACGCGCAGTCACGGTCGAGGACGCGCTCTATGAGTACATCCTCGCTCTTGTTCGCCGCACCCGGGAGTGGCCCGCACTCGCATTAGGCGCCAGTCCCCGCGCCGCCCTCAGCCTCATGCTCGTCGCACAGGCCTACGCCGCGCTCGAAGAACGAGATTATCTGGTCCCGGACGACGTCAAGCAGGCTACCCTTCCGGTTCTGCGTCATCGCATGGTGCTTCGACCCGAGGCGGAGCTCGAAGGCTACGATGCCGACCGTGTTCTCTCGGACATTCTCGCCGCAGTCCCGGTGCCCAAGGGATGATCTCCGCTTCTCTCGCGCCGCCGTCGATCTCCGCAACTGCCGTGCGGCGAGGTCGCATGCCATTCGGATTGACGCGCCGCACACTGCTGCTCTTCCTTGCTGGAGCGCTGTGGCTCGTCCCCGGCTTTTTCATTCCCCGGTTCGCATGGGGAATGGCCGCCTGGGACGCGATTCTCGTCGTGGCCGTGATCCTGGACGCAATGCGCCTCCCCGAACCGGCGAAGCTGCTCGTCGAGCGCATCTGGAGAAATGCTCCGGCGCTCGGCAACGATACAGAAGTTGAGATCGTCCTCACGCAGCAGGGAACCATGCGCCTCCGCTGCACAGCAATCGACGACCTGACCGCCGCACTCGTCGAAGCTCCACCCGTTGTCACTCTCGATTTGTACCCTGGCGGTCAATCGAGCACGCGCTACCGCTTTAGCCCTCTCGAACGCGGCGACCACACCACCGGCAATCTCTACCTCCGCTATCGCAGCGCCGCAGCAGGTCTGGTCGAGCGCTGGGCCGTCGCGGATCTCTGCCAGCCCGTTCGCGTCTATCCCTCCATTCGCGCTACCGCAGAGCAGTCGCTCTACCTGACCCGCAGCAAACAGATTGAACTGCAGCGACGGCTGCATCGTCAGCGCGGACTCGGCCGCGACTTCGAAAGCCTCCGCGACTACCACGAAGGCGACGATCTCCGCGACATCTGCTGGACCGCGACCGCCCGCCGCGGCACGCCGATTGTCCGCCAATACCAGACCGAAAAAAGTCAGCCCGTCTGGCTACTGATGGATGCCGGACGGCTGATGCAGGCGCGATACTCCCGGTTCACAAGGCTTGACTACGCCACCACCACCGCTCTCGCTCTCTCGCAGCTCGCGCTGGCATCCGGTGATCGCGTTGGGCTGCTCGCCTATGGAAATGCCGTCAGCCAGCGCGTCGCTCTAGGCCGCGGAGCCACGCACCTCCGTCAGCTTATGGAATCCCTCGCCCAGATCCGCGGAGAATCCGGCGAAGCCAATCATCTTAACGCTACCGTCACTCTGAACCGAATGCAGCCGCGCCGCAGCCTCGTTCTCTGGATCACCGACATGGCCGAGACCTCGATGCGGCCGGATGTTGTCGATGGCGCGGTGCACCTCATGCGCCATCATCTCGTTCTCTTCGTGACCATCCGCCAGACCGACCTGATCAACTTGGCCGCGCAGCGCCCGAACGATCCTCGGCAGATGTTCGATATTGCAGCCGCGCAGGAGTTGGTCCATCGCCGCTCGATCCTGCTAGCTCAATTGCGCGATCAGGGCGCACTGACGATCGAAACCGAACCGGAGAATCTGACCTCAGCCGTGCTCAACCGTTATCTGGAAGTGAAGGAACACTCCCTGCTCTAATAAGCCGGTTCAGCCCCTGGCAGCTTCACGTTCCGGAAGCAACCAGAACAGCAGCAGGCTGAAGAGCATCGCCCCCACTGCGAACTTTACCGCTACCGGTGCTCCGGAGGGCGAAAGGAACCCCTCCAAAACTCCGGCAACCACCAACATCGGAACCACGCCGGCCATCAGCCGGACGGAGTCTCTGCCGCCCTCGGTGAACGAATGCTTCCAGCTATAGCAGCCGGGAAATAGCAATCCATAGCCCAGCCGCATTCCCGCCGCACCGGAGAGAACAATGGCCGGCAACTCCAGCGACCCATGCGCTGCGACGAAACTCCACAACCCCAGAGACATATGCGCTTTGGCGCAGGCTGTCGCCACCACTCCCAGCAGCAGGCCATTCCACCCAATCATGTAGAGCGTCCCTAACCCCAGCAAAATGCCGGAGGCAAACGTGGTGAACGTAACGCTGAGGTTGTTGGTCATGATCGCACTCGATGCCTGCGGCGCCATCGAAGACACCGTATGCGTCCACATCTCGTGCCGTTCAATCGTCGCCACCATCGCGGGCCCGAGCATAGTTCGCATAAACTCCGGTCGCGCCAGAGTCAGCAGGGTTCCCAACAGTCCTCCGGCCAGAAACAGCACAAGCGATGCTGTCACAAACGATTGCAGTCGACGAAATAGCTTCGGGTAATCGAACCAGAGAAAGCGCAGCGCCGTCATCAGCCCCGGCTTGCGGCCGGAGTAGACGAAGTTGTGCGTCCCAGCCAGCAACTGATTCAGAAACGACTCAATCGTAGGGGACGACCGGTCCTGGCGAAGCGCGGAAAGATCGCTCGCAACCTGCCGGTAGAGGAACGCCATCTCCCGCAACTCCGCATGCGGCAATCGCCGAAGTCCATGGGCATTGGCGGTAGCCAGCAGAGTGCTCAGGCGATCCCAGTGCGGCCGCCGTTTTTCAATCCATCGATTCGTGATCATTTATCTGGCAAAACCTTCGCTCTTCGCTATCATGAGGCAGACCGGCAAACCGGTACAAACTCCAAACTATGATGCAGCCTTCTTCACTCGTTACGACCGACTCATTCTCCCGCGACCAGCTTAGCATTCGCACTCCGGAGCTCGTTGCTATCGAGTTTCCCCTCGCCGGAATCGGTAGCCGCTTTGTCGCGCTCCTGATCGACTACCTCATTCAAGGAGCGGCGGCATTCATCCTGATACTGATCTTTGTCCTCTTCGTCTCCGCCACAGCGGGCAGCCAGCCCGTTCCTAGCTCGATCGTAGGCAGTCCCAACTCATCAGGCAAGTGGGCAATCGCCATAGCCATCGCGATTCCATTCCTGTTCCAGTGGGGATATTTCACTCTCTTTGAAGCCTTCTGGCGGGGCCAGACGCCCGGCAAGCGCATCATGCGTATCCGAGTCATACAGCAGACCGGCAGACCCGTAGGCGTCTTCGAATCCCTGGGCCGGAACCTCACGCGCATCATCGACATGCTGCCGACCTTCTACATTGTTGGCGTCATCGTGATGTTTCTTACCCGCCGCCAGCAGCGGCTCGGCGATCTCGTCGCGGGCACTCTTGTCGTCCACGAACGCGACATCGAGGCGCCGCTCGAAAGTATGGGAGGATCGCGTACCTTCACGGCTCCCGCCTTTAAACCCACCGCCCCACCACCCCGTGAGAGCAAACTACCAGCCGATGCAATAGCTCTACTCACACTCGCTGACCTGCAGACCATCGAAAGCTACCTGACCCGCCGGCTCGACGTCCCCATCGAAACGCGCGCGCGCCTGGCCGATAAGTTAGCCGAAAACATATCCCGGAAGATGAACCTCGAAATACCATCAGCCATGAGCAAGGAGACGTTCCTCGAAGAGACGGCATTCACCCTGCGAAGCATGCAACATCTTCGCTGACCCGGATATCGTTTATTGCACTTTTAGTTGCGGTCTCGATCTCACTGGTGCGTGCCCCAGGTAATGCAGTCCGCACTTGGATCACGGGAGTTCAAACTCTGGCAGGTTGAGACGGTGGTTCTTTGAACGTTCTTGCCCCCGAAGGGCGCGAGCTTGGGTGGGCCAAGCAGACCAAGTGCCGTCGCGTCCCAATTCGTAGCAGTCAAAGTGCCGTGATCGATCTTCATGCTCAGGGGAGTGGGCGTTGCCCCTTCTTTTACGGGGTCGAAGGTAATCTTGACCTCCTTGCCGTCCTGCGCCCAATGAGCGTGCCACGTCTGCGTAGGTTTGTTCTCCCAGGTCTGTTGCAGAATCACCGTCCCGTCGGCGGCGAACTGAACCAGCAGAACGCGATGTACATCTGCGGCAATACCGCCGCTGCCGGAGTAGAAGCCCTTCAACTTTTCAGCCGCATGCAGAGGCGTAGCGACAAACGCCGCGATCAAAGCAACCATTGCGATAAGGGAGCGGCTCAAGCGCGGGCCTCGAAGACAAGGTTGAACGGCGTCTGACTGGCGCGTCGAAACTGGGTAAAGCCTCCGCTCAAAATAACGTCCCGCATGCGCGCTTCGCCGGCCTGAGCGCCAAGAGCGAGCCCAACCTCCTGCGACCGCGAAGCTGGAGTGCACACCAGTGTAGAAGCCGAATAAAACACGCGGCCAACAGGGTTCAGATTGTCTTCCACGTTGTCGTTCGCAAAAGGTTCAACGATCATCCAGCTCCCATCGGAGGACAGAGCGCTTCGAACATGAGCGGACGCGCCCACGGGGTCTCCCATGTCGTGCAGGCAGTCGAAGAACGTGACGAGATCGTAGTCGTTACCCGGAAATCCCTTCGCCGAAGCGACGGCAAAGGTAATGCGGTCGCCGACCCCTGCCTCTTTGGCCGTTCGCTGTGCCCACTCAATCGAAGGCGCGTGGTAGTCGAAGCCGAAGAAGGTGGATTTCGGAAAGGCTTTCGCCATCAGGATCGTCGAAGACCCATGTCCGCACCCGACGTCGGCGACGCGCCCTCCAGCTTCAAGCTTCGCGACAACCCCGGTCAGCGAAGGCAGCCACTGTGAGATCAGGTTGGCAGCATAGTTAGGACGGAAGAACCGCTCCGTCCCCTGAAACATCTCCGGATCGTGCTCATGCCAGCCAACGCCGCGCCCTGTGCGGAAGGCCTCGGTGATCTTCGGCTCATCGCGCGTCAGAGCCTCGATGATCTGGAATGCTCCCGGCAAAAAAGCGGGGCTATCTTCCTGTGCAAGCGCAAAGGCCTGCTCTGGAAGCAGCGTGTAAGTCTTCGTGGCGGCGTCGTAGTCAACGTAACCGCTGGCTGCATTGGCGTTGAGCCACTCGCGTGTATAGCGTTCGTCGGTATGGGCTTTTGCCGCAAGCTGCCCCGGTGTCAGCGGACCGGCTCCGGCCATGGCTTTATAGAGACCAAGCTTGTCGCCGATGACGACCAGCGAGGCGTGCATGGCCGCGCCCATGTCTTGCACGGCCCTGCCCATAAAGGCGTTGAGTTTCGCTTCATCGATGACGGGGTTGGGATTCAGACTGGCCATATAGCTTCCTCCACTGCTGCATGACAACCGATTGCAGGTTTCAGACGAGGCCCAGTTTCTTAATGCCCTCCCATATTGCTCCGCGCAAACACCGATGGCAAGGGGGTAAGTTCGATTGCAGGGACGGAGCCAAAACCCCTATTTCGTTCCCGTCGTCCCCGGCGTCGTATTGGCATCCTCCGGAGCGGAAGGATTGATGTGCCCCAGGGCATTCTCGGGAGTGTGAGACCGCACCCCAGTCTGACCCGGCCCTGCCGTAGCAGGGTTATCTCCACGTGGTCCCGATGGTTGCACCGCGGCCTCCTTCTCACTGGGAGGGTGCGTCTGGACCCCGGACTTCGTCGCACGATCGTCTACTGGCATGGTTGGCCCCTTTCACGAATCTCAGTTCTGTTAGGACAGGCCCTCCGCAACCATGGTTGCCTGCCGCTTTGAGCAACTGGTATGACTCCGGTACTCTGTACAGACGTGCAGGTCGTTGTATTAGTTCATCGACCGAGCGATAAATCCCTGCAATAACGTCTGAGGCAGGTCTGCGGAGGCAGTGATAACGGCATGAGCTTCAATCAAAAGTTGGAAGAGAGCGCAGTCACCCACAAGGCCCCCATCCTGGTAACGGGCGGCGCTGGATTCATCGGCTCAAACTTTGTGCTCGACTGGCTGGCCACGGGCAACGGCCCCGTCATCAACCTCGACAAGCTGACCTACGCCGGAAACCCCGAAAACCTTGCCTCTGTCGAAGACGACCCCGGCTACACCTTCGTCCAGGGCGATATCTGCGACGCCGCCCTCGTAGCAAGCCTGCTCGAAAAGCATCGCCCCCGCGCCATCGTCCACTTCGCCGCCGAAAGCCACGTCGACCGCTCCATCCTCGGCCCCGAAGCCTTCCTCCGCACCAACATCGACGGCACCTTCACCCTTCTCCAGGCGGCCCGCACCTACTACGCCTCACTCGCAGGCCAGGAGCGCGAACACTTCCGCTTCCTCCACGTCTCCACCGACGAGGTCTACGGCACGCTGGCCCCCAACGACCCAGCCTTCCACGAAGACACTCCCTACTCGCCCAACAGCCCTTACGCCGCATCCAAGGCCGCCAGCGACCATCTCGTCCGCGCCTGGGTCCACACCTATGGCCTCCCCGCCATCATCACCAACTGCTCGAACAACTACGGCCCGTACCAGTTCCCCGAAAAGCTCATCCCCCTGATGATCGCCAACGCCCTCAAGGGCAAGCCACTCCCGGTCTACGGCGACGGCCAGCAAGTCCGCGACTGGCTCTTTGTCCTCGATCATTGCCGAGCGCTCCGCACCGTCCTCAACCAAGGCCGCATCGGCGAAACCTACAATGTCGGCGGCAACAACCAGCGTGCCAACCTCGACGTCGTCCACACCCTCTGCACCCTTCTCGACGAGCTCGCGCCCACATCCCCCCACAAGCCCCACGCGCAGCTCATCACCTACGTGCAGGACCGCCCCGGGCACGACCGCCGCTACGCCATCGACGCCCGCAAGATCCAGAGCGACCTCAACTGGTTCCCCCAGGAGAGCTTCGAGACCGGCCTACGCAAAACCGTCGAGTGGTATCTCGCCAACGCCACCTGGGTCGAGCACGTGACCAGCGGAGCCTATCACCATTGGGTCACCCAGAACTACGCCGGCCGCGAAGCCGCAGTCTCCGCGGAGGGTGCACGATGAAGGGGATTATTCTCGCCGGCGGCTCCGGCACCCGGCTCCATCCAGTCACCCAGGCGGTAAGCAAGCAGCTCCTGCCCGTCTACGACAAGCCGATGATCTACTACCCGCTCTCGGTCCTGCTCCTCGCTGGCATCCGCGAGATCCTCATCATCTCCACCCCCGAAGACACGCCGCGGTTCGAGCAACTCCTCGGCAGCGGCCAACAGTGGGGCATTACGCTCAATTACGCCGTCCAGCCCTCACCCGACGGCCTGGCGCAAGCCTTCCTCATCGGCAAGGAGTTCCTCGCCGGCGGCCCCTGCTGCCTCGTCCTGGGCGACAACATCTTCTACGGCCACGACCTTCCGAAGACCCTACAGCAAGCGGCCCTCAACAAGCAGGGCGCAACCGTCTTCGCCTATCCCGTCGACGACCCCGAACGCTACGGCGTAGTCGAATTCGACGCGCAACGCCGCGCCATCTCCATTGAAGAGAAGCCCACCAAACCAAAGTCGCGATACGCCGTCACCGGAATCTACTTCTACGACTCGCAGGTAGTCGGCATCGCCGAATCGCTCAAGCCATCCCCCCGCGGCGAACTCGAAATCACCGACGTCAATCGCTGGTACCTCGAACGAGGCCAACTCAGCACAGAAGTCCTCGGTCGAGGCATAGCCTGGCTTGACACCGGCACCCACGATTCGCTCCTCGAGGCCGCAACCTTCATCCACACCATCGAAAAGCGCCAGGGCCTCAAAGTAGCCTGCCCGGAAGAGATCGTCTACCGCCTCGGCTACATCACCGCAGACCAGCTACGATCCCTGGCCGCAAAGATCTCCAAGAGCACCTACGGCCAATACCTCCTGCGCATCCTCGAAGACACTGTCTACTGAGCGTTGACCAAATATTGGCGTGAAGTGCTCTATGGGCGAAAGCAGGCTGGACTAGTTTCCGAGTAGCCCGTTTTTTGGACAAGTGGATCGCCAGATTAAATCCAACGGACCGACTTCGCCAGACGAATGGGCGTCGATGAGTGCATTAGCGATTATGCACTCCTTCAGATGCTCCAGAACGGCGCGTGTATCTGTGTCAACCCAAACCGCCAGGTGGCAGCGTCGTGATAATGATTGTATCGGGTTGGCCCCGGCGCACGCCTGCCCGGGTCTCCGCAGTCCTGAAGCAGGAACTGAAAGCGTTCATTGAGCTTGTTTGACAGGAACGAACGAGACAAATTAGCTCAGATGGATGAGACGGCAAAATCGATTTCTTTTTGCTTTACCAAGCGGCCACCTACAAACTCCGCGAATATCCAGCAGGCTCCGATTGCGGTGAGGTTGTATACGGCTCCGCCCCATGCTCCCTGGCTGCGTGGGTGGGCGAAGACTGGGGGTATTTCTACCATGAACTCAAACAATAAGAGCATTAGCGCCAGCAGCCTCGCGGCCAACACGTCCCGAATTCCCGAGATAATGGCACCGCCTGCAAGCAGGAAAGCGATGCCGGTCAGCGCTACCCAAAAAAGACCAAACGGCACCCAATGCGGGACGAAGCGCCCGTAGGCGGAAAGATTAATGAGGTGTCCTAAGCCGAAGGTTATGGGAGGCAATCCCAACATCCAACGAGCGGCGATAATCGCTTTGTCTCGCCATGCTGCATTGGGTGTTGCTGTCGTAACGTAAACGATTGGAGCCGGGGCGGCCAGAAGCACCTGTGCGCCGACCCCGCCTAAGACGAAAACTATGACACCGATTCGAAGGCCCAACTGATGAGTCAACACATAGAACCGAGGCACCCAGAACAGAGCAAAGATAAGGTAGATCATGGCTGCTCCTGCGGCCCCGATCCGCGCGGTCGACCGCCACAGGATAGCGATACCAGCAGCGATCAGCCAAATACCGGCGATGACCGCTAGCACCTGTTCGCCGGGGATATGCTGGCCGAGGGCTTTTATCGGTTGATGGGAGGCTTCGAATTCCCGCCAAACAACATCCAGGATTCCCGTTGCGATTGTTGCCAATCCGTATAACCAAACCCCGACTCTCATTTGGTCCATCTTCATTTAAGTACTTCCGGTTAAAAGCACGGCTAAAAGCACGGCCAGATTTAACAAAGTCCATAGCTGATACTATGGACTGGCATTGGTACGTTGGGTAGAGCCATTTTGACCTAAGATTGTTAGACCAATCAGAAACTCATGCCACGAACCATCAGCTCGTTTGAGTTCACTCTCAAGAATCGTCCGCAGCATCAGACGCTAACGAACTGGCTCTATGGAGAACTGCGCAACGCTATTCTCGAAGGCCGACTTGGGTCTGGCACCAGGCTGCCAGCCTCGCGAGATTTCGCCCGCCAATATGGACTTTCGCGCGGGACGGTGGTCAGCGTTTTCGAGCGTTTACTAGACGAGGGATACATATCCAGCAGAGTTGGATTTGGTACTTGGGTCAATCGGGTTGTGCCAGTTCAACCGAACCAGCAGACGACTTCGACACCTCCCGCCTACATTCGCAGTGTCATCTCGGCATATGTGCGACCGAAGCCTTACGTCGACCTGGTTTGGAAAGAAGAGAGTCATCCGTTCCGCGCGGCGGATCCGGCCATTGCCGAATTCCCGTCTGAGGTTTGGGGACGTATTTCGGCAAAGCACGCCCGGAATTTCAGGTCATGGCTTGATACACCGGGAGATGGGCGCGGTTATAAACCATTGCGCGATGCGATTGCAGATTATTTGCGCGCGTCACGAGGAGTGCGATGTAGCTCGGAACAGATCATGATGGTTTCCGGAATACAACAGGCGCTTGATCTGTTGGCACGCCTTCTGCTGAAGCGGCGTGATCCGGTGTGGATGGAAGATCCTGGATATTTTGGGGCGAGCGTCGCTTTTGGCAATGCGGGCGCCAGGATCATCGGCGTGCCAGTAGACGAAGAAGGACTGTCGGTCTCAGCCGGCAAAAAACTTTGTCCGCACGCCAAGGGTGTCTATCTAACGCCGGCTCACCAATTTCCATTGGGTGTGACCATGTCGTTGGAACGGCGGATGGCCGTTCTCAATTGGGCATCGCGTGCCGGCGCTTTCGTGATTGAAGACGATTATGACAGCGAATACCGGTTCGAAGGTCAGCCGGTGCCCGCGTTGCAAAGCCTGGACGAAAATTCAAACGTTATCCTCATCGGATCATTCAGCAAGACGTTGTTCCCATCTTTACGTTTGGGCTACATCGTCTTGCCTTCGTCCTTAGTGGACAATTTCTTAGCCTTCCGCTATCAAACTGATTTCCGCAATTCGAATTTCGATCAGGCGGTGCTTTGCGACTTCATCGTGGATGGGCATCTGGCTCGTCATCTGCGACGGATGCGTGATCTGTACGCCAGCCGCCTCGAAGCATTGATCGAAGGCGGGAATGAGTATTTAGGGGGGGTGCTTGAAATTTCCAACGTCAGGGCAGGACTCTATACTGTCGGGTTCCTCAAGAATGGGATGACTTCGCGGCAGGCAGAGAAGGCAGCGGCTGCTCGAGGGGTTGAGGCCATCGGTATCGACCGATACACGTTGAAACGTCCCGACCCTAAGGGTGTGCTCCTGGGCTTTGCTGCGCACACTGAGACTGCGATTCGGCAAGCATTAATTCAGCTCTCTGCGGCGTTGAGCTAACTCGGCTTATGTTCACGGGCGTTGCTGGAACGAAATACTGCAAGGACTCCGGTAGGCGCCGCGATCATCGGGTTTAACGGGCTAATGGCCGTTAAACCTGATGATCGTCGGCTGTAACTTTTTGATGACCTACTTGTGACTTATAGGTTCAATCAGTCTCTTCCAAGCCCGACAAATTAACGATGCGTCAAAGGGCGTTTACCATATCGTGGCCCGCACCACGCGTTTGTTGCGCTTTTGCAATGGACGAAAGTCGTCGCCCAGAATAGTCCGAAAAGCGTCGAACTGTTCCGACGACAATTCAGCCCACTCCTTCAAGACAATCCATTTCACCGACTCGGTACATGGCGGTGTAGTAAGGGATCCCGGATACGTGTAATACCTATTCGTGTCGGTAAAAGCCTTTTCGAAATCAAGTTTATTGATTGTTACCGGTGCGGATGTGGTTAGTTTCGGTAAGCCGGCGGCGATCAAATTCCCCAGGAATTGGTTTTGCTTGCCGATCTTATACAACATTCCAATCACCACATAGTTGTTCTTTGCATCGATGAATACCGCATGAAGCTCCATCACGCCATGCGTTCCTTGCATGGTATGTTCGGAGAGCGTGTGGAAGTGAAATTGGCTGAGCGTGTAGATCTCGCTATCGATCGCCAGTGTTCCCCCCTCCTGGGGCGTGGCCTGGATCGTATGACCGTTGTTGATCAACGTATACGGCATCCTATTCAGGATGAGGTTCAGACCGCCGAGCCCCGGATCCAGAACCACGGAGTCAATATCGATAGGGGACTGGTGTCCCGTTGGCGATGGAGCGCAAGCCGAAAAGTCACTTTCGAGATCGGACCAATACCCCGGGCCGGTATCTCCGTTGTAGGTGAATTCATGTTGGGCGGTTGCGGGTATACAACTGCCGACACACATCGCAAGGGCAGCTATTAACAGCCTCGTCGTACGCTTCATTTTCGATTTCCTTTCGGAGTACAGGGAACCGCTGCGGGTAAGGAGTCCGCGATCCAATAACTACGGAACAGGTCCGGTCTGAACCGCTATCGCTCGATGAATGGCGAGGGATAGAATCAATCTTCTTTAGAGCTTGGGAGAGATTCAGTAAACGGAAGGATATTGCAATTACTGTATCTCCTGCTAATGAATTTCAGGGTTCAAGGAGCAGCGTGGCCTCTCATCGCCAATCGGCAACCCCGAGTTGGTAACGAGAAGATTGTTATGCTGGCCCGAAGATATGGGCCGGCGCAATGATTCCGCCGCCGACCGCCATCTCTACGGGCTCCACGTGAAATACCATAGAAATCGGAAAGAACACATCGAATGAGCGTTACAAAAATAGGCACAGGCCCCATCCTCCTCACCGGAGCAACCGGACAAGTCGGCGGCGAACTCCTGAACACCCTGTCATCGCTCGGTGAGGTCGTCGCTCCCCCGCGCTCCGCCATGGACCTCGCAGACCCCAGCTCCATCCGCGACACGATCCGTACCCTACGCCCCCGATGGATCGTAAATCCCGCAGCTTACACCGCAGTCGACAAAGCCGAGAGCGAGCCCGAACTCGCCTACGCCATCAACCGCGACGCAGTCCGCGCCATCGGCGAAGAAGCCGCGACTATCGGCGCAGGCATAATCCATTTCTCCACCGACTACGTCTTCGACGGCACCGGCACAACACCATACATCGAGACCGATCCCACTAACCCAGTCAGCATCTACGGCGCAAGCAAGCTCGCCGGAGAGCAGGCACTAGCCCACAGCGGTGCCGCTCACCTGATCTTCCGCACCAGCTGGGTCTACGGAGCAAGCGGAAAGAACTTCCTCTTGACCATCCTGAAACTCGCCCGCGAACGAGAACATCTGCGCATAGTCGGCGACCAGCACGGCGCTCCAACATGGAGCCGCGACCTCGCCCGCATGACCGCTCACGTCATCGAGCAAGCCGAAGCGGCCGCCAACGGACAAAACCTGGCCGCTGCCCTGGCCGACTCCAGCGGCATCTACCACGCCTCAGGCGCAGGGGAGACCACATGGCACGGTTTCGCCGCCGAAGCCGTCCGCCAGCAGCGCGAACGCGAACCCAACACACGCTTCGCCGAAATCGAAGCCATAACCACCGCCGAATACCCCACCCCAGCCAAACGCCCCGCCAACTCCCGCCTCAACTGCGCCAAACTCCAGCAACGATTCAACTGGCGCATGCCGGAATGGCGCGAGTCACTCCGGCACGTCCTCGCCGAACTTTAAGGCTGCTGCGAATTATCGGTGCTCCCCTAGGGGCACGACATTTTAGCGGGTATGCATTTGGCGCATCCGGTCGATGTAGGCTCGCAGCAACGTTGTCCGCTCGGACACGCGCCCTCAGAAATTGAAAGCAGCGTAGCCGAGATAGAGCACATCGCCGTGTTGCCCGGTGTAAGCGTCACCTGACCGGAAGGCCCGCACGCACCGGCATAGGTATATTTGTATTGCTGCGTGGTTCCCATCACCGACGCCACGACGGTGTGAATACCAGGCACAAGATTGACCGCAACATTGCACACCGACGGAGTGCCATCGATCGTGAAGCCGAGCACAGCCGTTGGAGGCGTAACCCCTAAACAGTTCACCTGCAAAGCTCCTTGAGGATCCGCCAGTACCTGGATCGTGAGCCCGACATTTGCCGTGGCCGCACCGGTGGAAGTATCCGTCGCGGCGACCGAGAAACCATAGGGCCCCAACTGCGAGGGCGTCCCGGAGATCGTGCCGGAAGAACTCAACGTCAAACCCGGTGGCAGCGACCCATTCTTCAGCGACCACACCGGGGATGTTGCTTCATTTACCAGCAGCGTCTGGCTGTAGGACTGGTTCACCTGCGCTGGTGGCAGGGAAGTTGTCTGGATCCAGGGTCCCGGAGGAAACACCTGGTTTGGAACTCCCTCCGTAAAGGTCACGTAGAATCCTTTGCCGTCTCCGGAAGGATTCGACGGTGTGGAGTAGATTCCATTGATTCCGCTTTCGTTCAACCAAACCTGTTCGCCTTGAACGAAATAAACCGGGGCAAGGGCGCCGTTGTTTGTAGCGACCTGATCGTTGAAATTGAACTCCACCTGTTGATAGTTGGCCATGGCCACTGTACTGAACGGCCCGACAGGAGCTATCTCCGTTGTGGCTTCCTCAATCCATTCTGCCGAAGACAGATCGCTCGCGTAGCTTTGCGTCGTCGAGTACGTCCACTTCTGAGTAAGGTTGTTCATCTTGATGAGCCACTTGCCCGTCCCTCCGGCAGGAGGGGCAGCAGTGCCTGGAGCTGGGGTTATGCTGACCTGGATGACGTCTCCCGGCGATACCTTGTTTGGAATCTTCACCTGGCCGCCCGGAAGAAGGTCATACCATGCGTAGTAAGTGGCGCCGCTCAACGGGTTGTACTGCGGAGCGTAATCCTGCTCCGTGCCCGCCTGGATAAGGCTGTTTCCTGGATTCGTGGTGCTCTTCCATCCGCCAATCCCGACCCACGTGGACGAGGCCCCATGTGGATTGGGGGCAACGGTGGGGACAGTCCATTGGCCAGTCACTCCTGTAAACGTCTCCAGGCTATCCAGCAGCACGTATCCCGACCAGTTTGGACTGCAGTGAGGAGCGTTCTGGCAATCCGGCAGGGCAGCGGAATAAGTAATCGTGACAGCGGTGCTCCCCACCTTCTTGGCCTGAAAGATGCCTTGCTCATCACTTGAAAAGACATATCTTCCCGGTGGAACCACCAGCACATCCGGGTGCTCGATTGCAAAGCGGGCTCTTCGGTCGGCATGCAGAATGAGCATGGAGTTCGGAAGCACCTGGAACGTAGCGGCTTGCGCCGGCAGTATTAGGTGGATAACCGGATTTCCTGCCTGAAATTGAGTGGCTTTCGGAAGCTGCTTTGCTTCCTTCGTTGTCGGATCCAGAACCTGAACGGTGATTTTCACCGTGTCCTGGGAGCCTTGTTGCGCCCCGGCAACGACGGAGAATCCTGCCACACAGATCAACAGCAAGAAACAGAAGGTTATTGGCGATATTGCCCTTATAAGTGGCTGTGCACGGTAATTTAGTCTCATGGGGAAGACCTCCTCTGATAAACCGCAAAACGGTTCGTCCCTGCTGGTAATGCGCGGCAGACTATAGAAAGGGGCCAATTTCGATATTTCAGATGTCACTCTCGCCGACGAAGAGAGGTAGTTCAGACTGGGGAAGGGATCAACAACAGCGTGCGAATCGAGACCGAAATCAGATAGGGTGTACAACTCTACCGGAAAACTGGTGACCGATTTCAGAATCGGCTCATGCGAAACAGCGGATCATCTCCAAGTGACGGCCAAATCAGAACCAGACAGACTATTCTTGGATTACCGCGTATGAGCAAACGAGCCCTCTTTCTTGATCGTGATGGAGTTGTCAACGAAGAGGTCGGCTATCTCCACCGCGCCGAAGAAGTCCGTTTTGTCGCGGGAATCTTCTCCCTCTGCCGAACGGCGGTCTCCCTCGGCTACCGCCTGATCGTCGTGACCAACCAGGCTGGAATCGCCCGAGGTTTCTACACCGAGGCCGACTTCGAGACCCTCATGGAATGGATGTGCCAGGCCCTCCGTGCCGAGGGCATCGAGCTCGATGCCGTCTACCACTGCCCCTATCACCCCGAGCACGGTGTAGGCCCCTACAAACGCGAGCACGAGGACAGAAAACCCGGCACCGGCATGCTCCGTCGCGGCGCACGCGAGTTCGGCCTCTCGCTCGCAGACAGCATCATGATAGGAGACCGCTGCTCCGACATCGCCGCCGCCAACGCCGCCGGCCTCCGTCAGGCATTCCTCATCCACGGAACCGAAGCCTCCCCCTGCACCGGCGACTACCTAAAAATCGAAACCCTAACCGAAGTAGAGCAATGGCTATTAGCGCAAGAGAATGTCGACAAGGGGCCTTAGAGGGTGCTGACAAAAGTCCCCGTTTTGAAAGGGCGTGGCTTTAGCCACGCCGCAATCGGCTCAATTTCAACTGGGCTTTAGCCCCTGAGGGAATCTTTCCTTGCCCCGATCAGACTTTTTCAGCACTCTCTTTAGCCCCGGGTCTCTAGGCCACAAAAGCAAGGGCAGGGATCACGACAGACTCACAATCCGCGCAATAGGCAAACCCACAAACAAGATATGAATCCCCAATTGAATCAGAAAAGCCTTAACCGAAAACTCCCGTTTCGGAGCCCGCGACAGCGGAACCACAATCCGGCTCATCACCAGATGAACCACAATCCCGTATAAGGCCCCATAAAACACAGGACTCTCGACAAGAGCCCCCCACTTTCGGCTGGCCGCATAGTAAAGCGCGGCCACCACAAAGGCGATCAGGAAGTGAAAGAACAGGCCCAAGGCAGCCGCAAACCTACCGCCCTTGAACGCCGCTGGCCCCAGCACGCCACTGGCGATCCCCTCCAACAACCGCTCAAACGGGACGTCCTGCGCCAGAAACACCGTCGTCGAAGCCGCTAAATCCAGCGCTCCAGCCACGCACCCGGCAAGAACTATCGTTCCCAGATCAACCATAGGCATTCCCCGGCACGGCCCTGTCAAGACTGTGGAAAAGCGCGCAGATCCTCTCTCGGTCCGAAAAGCATGCGTCCAGTTACCAGCTTTGCCACGCTTTTGACCGTTAGCTGACCACAAACCACCACATACTACGCTCAATTTTCACAGAAAACTCAACAAAAACAAGGCTTTACCAGAGACAAAAAAATGCGGCAAATTCTCAGCCTACCGGCGGCACCTCCGCCTCCGCGAAGAGCGCCCCAACAGCATCCTTGGAGCTGACCGAAGGTGCCAGACCGCCCAGCGCCTCCAGCGGCCAGTCGATCTTCAGCGTAGGGTCGTCCCAGAGAATGCAGCGTTCCCCCTGTGGATAGTAGGGATTCGTAGTCTTATACAGCACCTCCGCAGTCTCCGACAGCACCAGAAACCCGTGCGCGAATCCCTCCGGAATCCAGAGCAACTGCATCTCCCCGGCCTCATTCAGCGGCCTAAGATGGAAGCCCGCCCACCTCCCAAAGTCAGCAGAATCCCGCCGCAAATCCACCGCCACATCCCAAATATGCCCAGAAAGCACGCGCACCAACTTCCCCTGGGGCTTACCAAGTTGGTAATGGAGCCCACGAAGAACCCCTTTTCCAGAGAAAGACTGGTTATCCTGAACAAAATTGGCCGGAAGCCCAGCCGCAGCAAAGGTTTCCTGATTAAATACTTCTGCGAACCAGCCGCGACTATCCCCAAAGCGCCGGGGTTCAAGGAGTTTAACATCGTGCAGCGGGGTATTTATAACTTGCATCCAAGCAGTTTAGCTAGGAAGGCCAACAGAGGCAAAACCGGCCAAAGGGCTCCCGGGAACGGCAAATAAAAGACGAACCTCAGAATGTTTCTTTTGGCATCAAGAGGTTGACCTAGTAGACTGAACGAGCCAATAACCTTTTGGTATGAAAAACTTGAACTTCCTTTCCGGGTTGTCGATGTAAATAGCGGCAGTCGTACAGAAGAGACTATTGCAGAGAGAAACAGCATTTTCGGAAGCGGAAGCGCGGCGGTGATGGAGTAATCCAGCCGCTGCAAAAAATGTGGTTGTTAACCGTATGGCCGGCGTCACCATATGGATTTGGGAGGTCGTCATACAGATACAGGATTTCAATGCAGGGTGAATATCAATCTCCCCAGTCGCCTGCCGCGATTATCGAAGATTCTTATTCGTATACGGAGACGGTTAACCTGCCGGTTATCAAGTCTAGGCCGGTGGATCGTGCACCCTCGGACCTCTTCCGGTATAAGGTACTTAAGCGCTTCGTCGACGTTGTGTTGGTACTGGTATCAGCCCCAGTGATGTTGCCCCTATTGGGAATCGTTGCGGTGATGGTTATGTTGAGCTCGCCCGGACCGGTTCTGTACTCTCACCGACGGATTCGGAAAAATGGGGCGTTCTTCTCGATGTGGAAGTTCCGAACGATGTGCCTCAACTCAGCCGAGTTGCTGGAGGAGTACCTGGCCAGAAATCCCAAGGCAAGGATGGAGTGGAACAAGACGCATAAACTGCGAAATGATCCACGAATTACCCCAATTGGAGCTTTCCTGCGTCGCTATAGCTTGGACGAGCTGCCACAGTTATGGAATGTTCTGACCGGACAGATGAGTCTGGTGGGACCACGGCCGATCGTAGCGGCGGAGGTTGAGAAGTACGGTAATTACTTCGACTGCTACTGCCGGGTAAAGCCCGGATTGACAGGGCTTTGGCAGGTATCAGGACGAAGCGAGCTTAGCTATGACGCACGCGTCGCTCTCGATTGTGATTATGTCAATCGATGGACATTGCGGAGAGATGGCGTGATTCTGTTGAAAACATTCTCGACTGTACTGAAACAGGACGGTGCGTTCTAACCGAGTAGTTGTAGTCGGAAACATCATGTCCGGAGTCACCGTTGCTGATGATGTACACCACTATTCGGAAGTAGTTCACAGGCTTGGCGCTTTGTTCTTGTACTGGTTTTTACCGGTCTATTCCTTGCCGATTGCAAAAGATATAACCCGTAATCCGAGGGTGATAGACGGCGCGGCCGTGGTGTTGCTTCCAGGAGTTTTTAATGGTGATGGAAGGGATGCGAGATTTGCTTAAAGGCTCATTGCGACGAAGCCTTGGAGCAATGCAGGATGCGGATAGACTAGCGGCGGCGTGGCCAGTGGCTTGCGGCAAGGCTTTGGCAGAGCGGGGAGTCGTGGTGGCTTATGCCGACCGGGTGGTTTATGTAGAGGTAGCTGATGCAGCTTGGTTGCGTCAGATGATGAGTATGCGGGCGCAACTTGCTGGAGAGATGGCGCGGATCGCGGGAGTGAAGGTTGTCGGGATACACTTTGAAGTGAAAGGGCAAAAAGACCGCCGTGAGGAAGAGGCCTTTGGAAAAGGAATGACCGGCAATGAGTGAACGGGCAAGCGTAACAATCGATGATGTCCGGCGGGTGGCAGAGCTGGCAAATCTGGAGTTGACCTCGGAAGAAGAACCGCGAATGCAGCGGGATTTGAATGCGATTCTGAATCAATTTACACAGTTAAATGAACTGGATACGAGAGATATTCCCCCTATGGCGCAGGTGGGCGAGATGCTGGGTGGGATCGCGCTTTATTGTGGGGAGACGTTGCGGACAGACACCGTGCGTCCCTCAGTGGATCGTGCGACGGTCATGGCATCGGCACCCGAGACGGATGGCCGGTTCTTCAAGGTCCCCAAAGTAATTGAGCGATAAGCCTGAGAACAGCGGAAGATACTGTGAGCGTAAAGGCAATGGAATTAGAGAGTTTGACGATTGAAGGCGTGCGGGCAGCAGTTGCGTCGGGCGAAACGACGGCCACAGCGTTGGCGGAGCTGCATTATGGCAACATTGGGGCTAAAGATAGCAAAATCAATAGTTTTCTGGCCCTGAGCCGTGAGCGGGCTTTGCTTCAGGCAGGAAAGATCGACGCGATGGCCGCCAAAGGAGAGGTGCTGCCGGTTTTGGCTGGGGTTCCGGTGGGGATCAAGGATGTATTGACAATGCAGGGCGCTCCTGCCACCGCTGGCTCATTGATTCTAAAGGGGTATCGACCGCCGTATGATGCCACCGTTGTGACGAAACTCGAGGCTGCTGGTGCGGTTCTGCTTGGGAAGCTGAACTGCGACGAGTTTGCAATGGGAAGCTCCAACGAGAACTCAGCATACGGTCCAGTATTGAACCCAAAGGCTTTGGATCGGGTTCCAGGTGGATCCAGTGGTGGTTCGGCGGCAGCGGTGGCAGCAAATTTTGCGGTGGCAACGCTTGGTACTGACACGGGGGGCTCGATCCGGCAACCGGCAGCATTTTGCGGGGTAGTGGGCGTGCTTCCGACCTATGGGCGTGTAAGTCGGTATGGGTTGATTGCGTTTGCGTCTTCTCTAGATCGAGTGGGGCCGTTTACACGGAGCGTGAAAGATGCGGCGATAGTGCTGCAAGTTATTGCAGGACAAGACCATATGGACGCGACCTCATCCGATCGGCCTGTGGATGACTATGTGGCCGCGCTGAGCAAACCAGTAGAAGGGCTACGGATCGGAGTGCCGGAGGAATACTTCGGGGAGGGGCTGGATCCCGAGATTCGGGGTGCCATCGAGATGGTTTTAGATGGTTTGAAGATGGCAAAATGCGTGGTAAAGCCGGTAAGTTTACCTCACACAAAATACGCGATCCCGACCTACTATGTGATCGCGACGGCCGAGGCCTCGTCTAACCTGTCGCGTTTCGACGGCGTGAGGTTTGGGGTGCGGGATGCCGAGGCGAAGACGCTGTCGGAGATGTACCGCAAGACGCGAGATGCAGGCTTTGGGGCAGAGGTGAAGCGACGGATCCTGCTCGGAACGTATTCGCTGAGCGCCGGCTACTATGATGCTTACTACAAGAAGGCACAGCAGGTACGAACGTTGCTGACACGGGACTTCCTTGCGGCCTTTAATGAAGTCGACGTGCTGGTGGCTCCCGTGACGCCGACCCCGGCGTTCAAACTGGGAGAGAAAACGGACGATCCTCTACAGATGTATCTCGAGGACATCTACTCAGTGGCGGCGAGCCTGGCTGGGGTCTGCGGCGTGAGCGTGCCTTGCGGAGAGACGAAGGGTGGATTGCCGATTGGTGTGCAACTCATCGGCAGGCACTTCGACGAGGCGACGATGCTGCGTGTGGCACAGGCGGTGGAATCTCAGCAGCGGTAGCGCGGGGATGCTGGTGTCAGAGGCTGCTGTAATCGAGGATGATGCGGCAGGTGCATATTCGTACTTCTTTGTAGTCTAGAGAATGCATTCAGGTATGCTCAAGGTAGCGATTTTATTTGGGATTTGTCCGGAGCGAGAGGTTCCACACCGGATTTTAGTGCGGCGTCTTATGGCGCGAACACGTGTTGAAGTTTAGAGGATTTGCGAGGATTACGGCAGATGCAGTTTGGCGGCTCTCCCAGAGTATTTCAGGTTGGATGCGTTGTTTTGGTTACCATGCTCGGAGTGGGCAGGGTGTCAGCACAGATATCTCAGGTTCTTGGGGGAACTGGGGGGCAGCAACAGCAGCAGGCCTGCAATCCGACCGATCCGGGGTGCCAGACCACTGACTATCAGGGGCGCAATCCCCCGCAGGTGAATGTGCAGTCGGCGCCTTCTCAGGGGATCGTGCTGCAATCGGACCAGACGAATCAGAACAATCCGAACGCGCAAACAGGGAATCAACGCCAACAGATGCAGGATCTGAATACTGTTGAGCCGAAACTTCCCCTGGATTCGCCGACGGAATTTCAGAACATGGTGGCGAATGCGACCGGGAAGATGCTGCCGATCTATGGGGCCAAACTCTTCCGCAACCCGCCTTCAACCTTTGCGCCATTGAACATGGTGCCAGTGACTCCCGATTATGTGGTGGGTCCGGGTGACGAGATACAGGTACAGATATGGGGGCAGGTAACGCTCAACGGCCGCTTCATGGTGGATCGGATGGGCAACGTCTTTATCCCGCAGGTGGGAACATTACATGTCGCGGGACTGAAGTTCATGCAGTTGCAGGACAGTCTGAAGAACCAAATAAGTAGAGTCTTCCGAAATTTCGACCTGAACGTGAACATGGGGCAGTTGCGTTCGATCCAGGTATTTGTGGTGGGGCAGGCGCGGCGGCCCGGAAATTATACGATTAGTTCCTTGAGCACGCTGGTGAATGCTCTTTTTGTGACTGGTGGACCGACGCCCCAGGGTAGTGTGCGCCACATCCAGCTGAAGCGGGGCGGCCAGGTTATCGTCGACTTCGATCTATACGATCTGCTGCTTCACGGAGACAAGTCGAAGGACGTGCAACTGCTTCCCGGCGACGTCATCTTTATTCCATCTGTGGGGCCACAGGTGGCTTTGACCGGCAGTGTGAACGAACCTGCGATCTATGAGTTGAAGACAGCAGGCAGCACGACGGTAGGGGAGATGATTGAACTGGCAGGCGGCTTGACGAATGTGGCCGCGAGCGAGAAGATTCGGCTGGAGCGCGTAAGCGAGGGGCGCGGTCGCAGTTTTCTTGAGCTTGGGATCGATGCGCAAGGCAAAGCGACGGTGCTGCAGGATGGCGACATCCTGTCGATGATTGCGATCCCCAATCAGTACAAGGATGCGGTTACGCTGCGAGGGAACGTGGCGAATCCTGGACGCTATACGTGGAAGCCGGGGATGCGTGTCAAAGATCTGATTCCCGACAAGGATGCGCTGATTACTCGCGACTACTGGCTGAAGCGCGCAGAGTTGGGACAGCCTGGGCTAACCTTTATCCCAACGTGCCCACCAAGGACGCCTTTTGGCATTCCAAGCTTGCGGTACGGGATTCCTGTGGGAGAGGAAGGGGATAATCCTAACTGGAGGTACTCCTCTACAAGAAATCCAAACCTGTTCGGCCTGCCCTTTGGGAATGTAGAGGGGACCTCAACCCCAATGACTGATGGGCCGACGACCGACGGTGGACCGGATTGCGGGATACCAAATGAGTCCCAGACATCTGCCAGTGGAATGAATGATCGGTATACGCCGCCAGTGGCGGGGGGGGGCGTACCGGTGCCAGGACAGGGTCCCAGCACTACGACTCAGAACCCATCGCAGATGCCGACGAACTCTGCTGCCTCGAATCGTGTGGGCACGGCGGAGGCGAGTGTGGGCGCTTCTTCAACGCAGTTTCGCGCGCGCTTTGATGTGAAATTGAGTGAGCCGGATATCAATTGGAGTTACGCTGTCATTGAGCGACAGGGCAAAGAGGATTTAACCACCAGACTGTTACCGTTCAATCTTGGTAAGGTTGTGATGCAAGGAGATGTTGCGCAGAATCTGGAGTTGGAGCCGGGTGATGTGGTGACGATCTTTTCCAAGGCTGATATTCACGTGCCGCAGGCCGAACAAACGCGGTTGGTACGGCTCGAGGGAGAGTTCGTCGGATCCGGCGTTTACAGCGTGAAGCCGGGTGAAACGTTGCGGCAGCTGGTGCAACGGGCTGGAGGGTTGACGACCGAGGCCTATCTTTATGGGTCGGAGTTTACGCGCGAGTCGACACGCCGTGTACAGCAGCAGCGACTGAATGAGTATGTCGACCAGATTGCTCTGCAGGCGAGCACAAATGCATCGGGTAATGCGAATCGGTCAATCAGCGCGGCAGACGCTGCCGCCGCGACTGCACAAGCGGCGCAGAACCAAAACATCGTTAACAGCCTGCGCCAGGCGCGCGCCACGGGACGCATCGTTTTGGAAATGCCGCCAGATAGCCGCGATGTGTCTGCGTTGCCGGAACTTCCGTTGGAAGATGGAGATAGATTTATTGTGCCGCGAGTGCCCTCGACCGTGAGTGTGGACGGAGCGGTCTACAATCAGAATACATTTTTGTATGATCCGCGGCGCCGCGTGGCCGACTATGTGAGATTGGCCGGTGGCGCGAACCGCGATGCGGACGCGAACCGTGCTTATGTGATTCGTGCCGGAGGCTCGGTGGTCAGCAGGCAATACAGTTCGACACTGTTGCGTGGAAACGGATTTGATTCTCTGCGGCTTTACCCTGGGGATACGGTCGTAATCCCGCTGAACCTGGATAGGGGCAGGGGAATGCGGCTACTTGTTGATATCGCGCAGATTGTTGGCCAGTTCGGAATTGCGATCGCGGCGACTAACACACTTTTTTGAGAATTAGGCTATGGCACAAGAGACAGTATTAAATCATCCCGAGATTTCCTCTCCCCCCGAACTGCCGTTCACGGACTCGCACCAGAGCACTTCAGCGGAAGAGGGGATTGATCTGGTGAAATTGGTTACTCTGCTGCTGCAAGGAAAGAAAACCATCCTGCGATTCATTTTGGTGGCTGCAGTCCTCACAGCAATAATGGTCTATTTGGTTATGAAGCCAACATATACGGGAGAAGCAGTCTTTCTGCCCCCACAAGGCTCCGTAGGCAGCAGTATGTCGCAGCTTGTAAGTCAACTGGGATCGCTTGGTGCGATTGGAGGACTCGCAGGATTGAAAAGTCCTGGAGAAGTATACGTCGGCATTCTGGGAAGTCGCACAGTTGCGGATGAGATGGTTAAACGGTTTGATTTGCAGAAGGTGTACAAAACGAAGAGGCTCAGCGACACCGAGAAGACACTGAAGAGCAGCAGCAAATTTGTTTTGGGCAAAGATGGTCTGATCACGATTAGTGTCGAGGATCTCAATCCAAAGCGGGCTGCTGATTTGGCGAATGGCTATATGGATGCTTTGCGCGAGCAGAATGGCAGACTGGCATTGACCGACGCTTCGGAAAGAAGGCTTTTCTTCGAAGAACAGCTTGAACGTGAAAAAAATGCCTTGGCAGATGCTGAAGTCGATTTGAAAAAAACACAAGAGCAAACAGGACTGATCGTCCCTGGTAGTCAGGCTCAGATGGAAATTCAGACCAACGCGGAATTACGTGCTCAGATCACGAGCCGTCAAGTTGAGCTCGCTTCATTGACGCAAGGAGCAACCGATCAAAATCCAGCGGTCGTACGTCTTCAAACGGAAATTACAGGTTTGGAGCAACAGTTGCAAAAGTTGGAGAACGATTCAGGAAGGCGACAGCCTGGCAGTATACAGCTGCCAACAGCAAAAGTTCCCGAACTCGCCCTTGAATATGTCAGGAAGCAGCGCGAGGTCAAGTATCATGAAGTTCTGTTTGAGTTGATTGCAAGACAATACGAATCAGCAAGGCTCGATGAATCGCGGGAGGCACCTTTACTTCAGGTGGTGGATCGCGCACAAACTCCCGATAGGAAATCCGGGCCGCCGCGGATGCTTCTTATTCTAGCCAGTTGCATATTAGGAGCGTTTGCAGGAGTAAGCTGGGTTATTTTGAGGAATTTTATAAGTACCCTTCAGCAGGATCCCTTGAAGGCTGCACAGCTTGAGACTTTGCGGCAGGCCGCGCTACCGAGACGCTAGAGAATGCAGCTTCTCGCGTCACGTTCTGTTCGGAGCATTCGTTCTAAGTAAGGATCGGCATGCCGACGATTCCCGATCAGCACAGGACAGCAATAGATTACAAGGTGAATGGTTTATGCATGAATTTGCAATCAGGATTGTTTGACATCCTTCAAAAGGAGCCTGCTTGCAGAGGATGGTTTATTTGGACTATACGGCTGCAATGTCAGATATGCCGTGGTAGATCACTCCACGTTGATGCGGTCTTTGTCGTTGCTGAGCTGGAAAGCTGTGAGTTGGAGAAGTACCTCACCTTAGTTGAAGTGAAGGCAGATCTCAAGTGAAAGAGCTTGCACTTAGTAATTCATGCGGCGAGGAATTTATCATAAATTATGCTTCTGAAACGATACGCTCGAGCAATCTTTAATCGAGTCATAGATCTAGCTCCCCGGTCGAAAGAGCCTTACGCCACCCACGTCCCAGTCCTAGTGGGTGTGGCGGCAACGTGTAAGCCAAAACTGTTGATCGAATTCGGAGCCGGCAGTTTTAGTACCCTTTCCTTTTTGGACGAAGTTGCATTTCCATCCCTCCAAGAAGTCAGGTCATATGAGAACGACAAGGAGTGGTTCGAACAGATTCGGGAGAGATCTCACCATAGTTCCCGGGTGAATCTTCAGTACATCGAGGGAGATATGTATCGAGCGGTCGCCAGTGCAAATGTTGCCGACGCCGATATGATCTTCCTTGATGATTCGCCTACGGCGGAAACTAGAGTTCCTACTGTGAAGGAGGTTTCGCGACTGTGCGGGGAAAGGCCGATCGTCATTCTTCACGATTACGAGTTATGGAGACTTCGATTGGCTGCGCGCAAGTTCGAAAATTGTGTAGCCTTCGATACCTTCCATCCTCAATGCTGTGCAGTATGGCACGGACACCCAGGGCGGCGCCCGATTCTTGAAAATATCAATCGCACGATTCGGCAACATGCAAGCGATATTTCATTGGCAGATATTCGGGGATGGGGCGATATATTTGCAAGGGCGAATTTGTTAAAATACTTCGGATTTGACATTGACAGAACGACCGCTGGACGGCGAAGCGGAGCGCCCAGATATACACACAAGCACCTAGGACATCTGTAAATTAGAAAGGAAGCATTTCGAATGAGTGGTTTTGATCGGCTTGTACGTAAGGTTGTCCCATCCGCAGCTCACCTTAGCTATAATCCAATTTTTAAAATTGTAGGAAATGCAATCTCAGGTATACCTGACATGTTCTTCTCGGAGTATCGAGAACTCCCGCCCAATCATATGCGGGTACGCGTCGGAGTAAACAATAAGCTCCTCTTCAACCAACCCTACCATCTTTGGCTTGGCATGCAGTATTGGGTGCGCTGGTTAACTAAAGGTTATGTCAAACCAGATTCTGATGTTGTGGAGATAGGCTGCGGCTGCGGACGTATCGCGCACCCACTGCGTAACGACTGGTTTACGGGAACTTACCTTGGTATCGATATAGATAAAGAGTTACTTGAATGGTGTAGCGGACATTTTCCAAAAGAAAAATTTACATTCTTAGCCTCTAACCATAAGAGTGCAACCTACACTTCCGATATCTCTTCCAAAGCGACAGACTTCGTTTTTGGAGAGGCAGTAGTAGGGATTTTATATATTCCACTTCTCTTTATACGCATCTGTTGGTTCCTCAACTAGTAAACTACACCTCTGAATCGTTCAAAGTCCTTCGGGATGGTGGGGTCATGTGTATGACATTCTTTTGCTTAGACAGCATAGAACGCGGCGGCCGATGGACTTTTGAACACAAAATCGGTGACGCGTATGTTGAAAACCTCAAGTATCCCGAGGCTGCGGTGGCTTACACCAAAGATTTTATGGAGGGAGTGGCCCGCGCAGCAGGGTTCGCGAAAATCGACTTCCTGCTCAACCCGGTTCAGAGCTGGCTTGTATGCAGAAAATGAGAACGCTGTCTTATCGGATATCTGTTGGGCAGACTTCTTCATCAGTTTGATGGCCGGTCAGGTCAGCCGGGACATGACGTGGTCTAGGACTTGTTGAAATAGGGCTGAGTTGTTTGTCCTCGTTGGGCTTTGTGGAGGGATTGAGGTTGTTGTTTGCTCAAGACTCAGTTTTGTTTTGTGTTGAGGCGCCTTTTGCATCCCTCCCCAGAGCCGTTTCAGGCTCTGGGGAGGTCTTCAGGCGCAGTTCTCCCCGAACCTTGCCGCATGTCTTTGTGCGATCAGCCTGGGCAGCCTGGACAAGTTGTGCGCGGCGCAACTGAAGACGAACAGCCAATCCACTTTGTGCAGTCCGCGCAGCTTCACCTAGCGGATCGGGGCGGTCTGCTTCAGCCATCCGAAGCCCTTCTCGACCAGCCAGCGACAGCTCAGGCTGATGGCATAGCCGGGGTGCCGGGTAGTTCTCCGGTCGAGGTTCGAGCGGCGTTTCTTGTCGTTCTTCGTCACATGCACGGTGACATTCAACTTGCGCGCGGCGTCCACGAAATCCCTGCTGTCGAAAGCCTTGTCCGCGCCCGCCGTGATCCGCCGCTTACAGCCCTTCTGCTTATCCTTCAGCATCAACAGAGCCGCTTCGCGTTCGGCGTAGCCGTCGGCCTGAGTCGCCATCGCCGCCGCGATCAGTCCGTTGCGGTTCTCCACCAGCGTGTGGCCCAGATACGCCAGATGCGACTCCTTGCCATAGCTCTTCTTGTACAGCCTCGCATCCGGGTCGGTGGTCGATTGGTGGTGTCGTTGGAGCGCTTCCGGCCGTGGAAGTTCGAGCCGTCGCCACCCTCATCGTCCGAGCTGTCCTTCGGGCGGAAGCTCTTGTGCGAGGCCCACGCCTGGATCAGGTTGCCGTCCACGGTGAAGTGATCGTCCGACAGGAACGGCTTTGCCCGCTCGTTCACCTCGGCGAAGAAGCGCTGCGCCACTTCCGACGTGAGCAGACGGTCGCGGTTCTTCGAGAACACGGCATGGTTCCACACCACCTCGTCCATGCCCAGGCCCATGAACCAGCGAAATAGTAGGTTGTAATCATCTGTGACCAGTTGCCGCTCCGACCTCACCGAGAAGAACACCTGCAGCAGCAGCGCCCGCAGCACATACTCGGGCGCGATCGAGCGCAGCCCCAAGTCCAAATGAGGCGCATCGAACTCCGCACTCAACGACCTCAAAAGTTCGTCCGTCAGCTTGCGAATCTCACGCAACCGATGCTCCCGAGGAACATGCTGCTCCAGCGTCACATAGCTAAACATCCCGCCCTGAACCCGCTCGTCACCACCCATACTCGATAGACGAATGCGAATTTAATCCAGTCGCAAGGGAAACTACTTCTTCAACAAGTTCTAGAACTGACGAAGAGTTTTTTGGCAGATTACGGTCTCCCTTTAAAAAGCCATATACGCCAATGTAGGTGTGCGTGCATACGGCACTGATGCTTGATGCCAACGTGAAAAAAATCGCATGTCGCGTGTCACGAACACCAAAGAAAACGACAAAGGAGACATCTACAAAAACATCATAGCGATGTCCAGAATTGTTCCACGCCAAAAGATCCATCTTCGGGCCCGATTCATAGTCCAAATTAATTCACTCGTAGTTAAGACACCCCGTGAGGACATCCCACCCGACTGTGGCTGGCTGCTATATTTTGGTCCAAGCAACCACAGGAGCGGCGTCGGAAATGCAAACGCCAAGAGCACGATCGACAAGCAAAAAACACAAGCTAACAAAATTAATTGCAAGTAAGTGCGAAGCAGCCTTTCGGGCTTAAGCCCAGCGATGCGTGGCTCAATAATTATCAGGTTGAAAGTCGTAAAAACTAGGAAGAGCTGTCCAAGCCTGCTGAGTGCTGCTACTTCAGCTACGTAACAGTTTGACCGAAGGCGTTTATAAGAAAAAGAGCAAACTGTGATTGAAAAGCCGCAAAAATAAACGTTGGAATTGCTGGAAGAATGTAGTTGAGAACCTCTCGATTCACTTCAGGCTCACTGCTCCTTGGCCATTCGACGTACAAGCGGCCTCTTTTTCGGAGGCGAACTGCATAAACAGCACGTTGAGAGCGCTTAGTCCCGTTACTTACATCATTCAAACCACCAACAATCCATAGGACGATGTAGGTGGCTAACCGGCCCACACCCGCGAGGGATTGTGGAACGTAGAATTCTAGTATCGGCCATAAAGAAACAAAGGAGCCGAATAGTAAGAAACGGGTCCACTTGAGTAGGAGAAAGGAGCACCGACAGCAAGAGCACGGCCTGGGTAGTCCAACTCCAGTGATGCTTATGCATGATCGCCAGGAAAGCAAACGCTGCAAATGGGCTAAGAATCCAGAATGCGCTGTCCCGGAGGTGTTTCGCTGCGGCAAATAACTACCAACACGCGCACGGTCATCATGACGTTCACCTACCAAGGGAATGATCGTGCTCGTATATCCCAAGTCCATAATAAGGCAACAGCGGCTTGAAAGCCAAATGCGAGGCTAAATTGAGCATAATGCTCTACGCTCAAGGCGCGCACAAGAAAGAGTGCCGCAAGAACATTGACCCCCTGTAGCGTCCCTTGACCAAACAAAAAGGCCGTCACGACACCGATTATGCGACTCCAGCGCATGCTTGCCACTCCAAAGGAAATAGAACTTTGTGACATCAGGGCCGTAGAATCTTCGTCGTTATCGGTCGGAGAATCCACTCTCGCGTTCGCCGATCCTTGACGTGGTCGAGAGCCCGGACATAGTGACCCGAGGGCAATTTTGCAATGACCTGTTTCAAAATCTCTGGCTCCAGCCATGCCTCTGCCAAGGAACGGATGTAGCAAAAATTGTGCGGACTGAGCCTTCCACCCCAGTGAACTCGATTTGAAGAACGTTGGTCAGCCGCCGCGACGTCCACATCCCGTTCTTTTCCCTTGAAACTTTTGGTTATATCTTCACCGGTCGAGCAGTCGAGCAAGGCTGTCCCTGCCTGATCGTCAATGAAGCCCGAACAGGAGAGGAATGGTTACGTTTTCTAAACTCCTGGTGGAACTCTTGATACCCTAAGGGAAACTGAAAAGCGTCTGGCATGCAGAATTAGCATAACATCCGATGACAACGACCAGAGGCATTTGCCGAGGGGGCGTAAATAGCCACCCCTATGTGCAGACTCAGTGCGGACTCGCAGTATAACCGCGACGATATCCGCTTGTTGAAAGCTAATGCGTTGCCCGCGGAAGAAAATTGGGCGAGTGCATCGATGACGAGCGAGACACCCTGACCTGCTTTAGATGTTTTGTGTTGATCTGGCGTTTCAGTAGAACGCTACATGTTCAGTCGTTTCCGGGGTGAGGTGAGGAGGTCAGCTGACGTCGCCGGTCAGCCAATCGCTGTGTTATCGGCCAGCTGAATCTGGCTTTTGTTGCCGGTTCCACCGAAGAAAGCTGTCCCCGGTGCGTTCTGATATTTGTTGTTGTAGATTCTGCCGCTCGAAGTGTTGCCCTTCTGCCAGTCGGGCACGGATATCTGGAAATTATCAAGCTTTTTAGCCCAGTTGTTGCCGATGAAGGTGCAGTTCCGGACAATGAAGTTGCGCGTATAAGCATTTGCGTTACCCGGGGTGGCTAGGAACTCGATCGCTGCGCCCGCATTATGCTCAAAGGTGCAGCCATCCACGAGAGCGTCTTCGTTGTCGCATTCAAAGTCGAGGGCAGTGTTGTCCGGACACGGATCGAACGGCGTGTTGCATTGGTCACGTTTTTGAGAGTCACTCCCTTTGAATACATGACCTGGAGAGCGGAAGATCCGGTAGGCGCATAGCGCGCGCCCTTGTTTATGATCGAGTTCTTAATGGTGCAGTTGGTAACGCTGGTGAGAAACAGGCTGACGAAGGCGACTCCTTCGACGGTGTTGTCGTGCAGCTTTAGGTTCTCCATATACACATCGCCAATTATTGCGAAGAGCGATTTTGCCATCGAGGGTGTGGTGATTGGCCCAGTCGAGGGCAATGCCGCCAACCGTGTTGTAGACCTCGGTGTTGGTGATCCTGAGATCAGACAGGACGCGATCCTGATCGTTGACGGGATTGTCTGCGCCGGTAATTCCGATGCCGTAGCACCAGCTGACGCGGTCGCGAGAATCCTCCCGCGCGACCCCCGTGCATTGGAAATCGTGGGCAACGATGTCGTCTAGATCGACAGAGCGGTTGTTGTAGGAGCGGTCGTAGTAGAGTCAGGATACCGACGCCGCCATTGCAGACCCTCAACACTCGAGACCCTAACATAAGAGGCGTTGTTCAGTCGCATGCAGCGGTCGGCCTGATTTCCCGACTGCTGGATCCTAGGCCGGTTTCCTGTGCCGTACGCAGCGATGGTGATAAACCAGCCGGGGCTTCCAGCGCCACTAAGCGTGAACCGCTGGTGCTAGATGCAGCCCCGCTTAAGCAGGATGGAGTCGCCGGGCTGGAAGGTTCTGGCATTTATGTTGGTGAAGTCCGCCCAGGCCTGCGTGGCAGACGTGCCCGAGTCGTGGTTATCGCCGGCGGTGTCAACGTAATAGGTGGTACCGGCAGGGCTGAGTACGCGTAGTCCACGTGGTAGGACCGTGAGAGCGCCGGCGAGGCGCGCGGCATTCTGGAAAAAAGTTCTTCTGGAGGTCACGGTTCGAATCCTATGGCATCCGAGGCTATATCAGCATTCTCTGAATGCTTTGAAATAGGCATTTTCAAGATGCCCTGTGTGGCCCTCTCTATGAACTTCCCGCTCGGCTCATCGTCGACAAGGTCTAGGACTCTGACCACTCGATGAAAGCTCGACACCGAATAAGGCATCGAACTGATTACGCCCAATCGGGGCGGACGCAGATGGGCGACACAAGACGGACGTAAACTGCGCCGCTACCAAATACGCTGGAAAGTGATGCTCAGACATTTATGATACCGCTTCTGGGTACAAGTTCAGTTTGCTGTTCGTTCGTCTGCCGATCTATTTATAGATCAACTTGCAAGTCGGGACAAAGCAGGACAGACAAAAATGATTGGCGGATAGCAATTTAAACATTTTGCTGAGTGAACTCAAACAGCCCGCAAGCCCAGTCGCTGTTAGGAATACCAAGTGGGTGGATCTATATCTTCATAGAGACAGCCATCGTCTCCCACTAAAGAGAATGAGACCAATTGAAGAGCGGCGAAGGCGTCGAGGATCGTGTTTGGCGAGAACACTCGGTGTGCATTAAACTCGACGCGTTCACGACCAATCGGAACCGAGAAATACAACCTGCCACCCGGTGATAGCACCCGCTGAAGAGAGCCCATAAACTTACGCCAACCATCTGGGTCAATAGGATCCGAATACCGTCCTAGGCCGAAGTGTTCGGCAACATGGAGGGTTGAAAGTGAATCAACGCTATTGCTCTCCATACGGCTCAATTCCGTCGCATCATCCTGCACGAAGGTAAGCCCCTCTATATTGCTCTCGAGATAGCGGATGTCTACGGCGGTCACTGGCATGAAGACCAGTAAGTGGGCCACAAAACCATCCACCCGCGAGCCAATATCTACGTGGGTCATGGGACGCCGCTGGAAGATTTTCTTTGCTGCCCACAAATCTTGATGAAAATAGTGCCCCCCTGCGAATCCTGCGCTGTCCTCTTTGTCTGACAAAATTGGAAAGATATCTCTCATGCGAACCTGAAATGCAGAACCGCTGTTCATCCTGTTGTACGTTCTCAAATCTTTCAGAAAGGGAGAAATTCCCTTGAGGTTCCGGAATAAGATTTTAGGGCGGAATCCGGTAAGATAGAGTTGCCTTTTTAGGAAAGTGCTCATCAATTTACATGTTGACACGTCTGTACTATGGGATGCAATATTTCGTTGGTCGCCAATCCCTTTGGTTACGCCGGTGAAGCTACGCCTTGTCGCTGGGGAGTCGCGCGTCATTTGGATCTTTCATCGCCTCGACGCTTTGGGTCTCCTCCAGATATGCTCTTGATGTTTCGCCGCCGTGACGCACCAGGGCTAATTGCGATTTGTCAATGTCAAAATTATTTCACGCAATTGATGCCTAGCTTTAGAGTGTGGCCGAGGATAAGCGCGGGCGGGGGGTGCGTAGGGTAAACATCCGGACTAGTTGAAGAAATGGCTGCTCGTCAAAGAGTTCCTGCCGAAACGCATCGACGAACTACTCGCAAAAGCATAGAGTAAATGTTCAGCACCTGGTTGGCGCAAACTTGAGACAAAATATGGCGATCATGTTGATCGCAACAGCCGCAATCAGCGACAACGACGTGCGGTACGCTTCAGGGCAATCGCATGGCGGAGAGCTAATACAGCAACCTAGAGAAATAATCGCCCCCTCCCAAGGTCGCTGGCGTACCTAAAAATTTGCGTTGAGATTGAGAGACAAGCAAATGGACAGGGACCTGATTCCGGCACAGCATTTTCCCGTAACCGAGTCGATAGCGCATCGCGTCCGCGTCAAGGCGCAAAAGGTCCTTTATTACGGGGTAAGCGGGTATTGGGTCACTGGTGAGCGTCTTCACCCGCTGTTCGTAACAAATAACTATATAAACCACCTCAGGGTCTACCAGTTCGTTAGCCAGTTCACCAAAGGAAAAGAGGTGCTCGATGTTGGCTGTGGAGTTGGTTACGGGACTGATTTCCTAAGCAGGACAGCCTCTCGCGCGGTGGGAATTGACCTAGCACAGGTAGCGATTGATCAAGCGTTTCGACTGTATCCTGCCAATGAATTTCTGAGGATGGACGCCGAGAATATGGAGTTTCCGTCGCAGAGCTTCGATGTGATTGTCAGCACCGAAAACTTCGAGCACCTACCGAACCAGGCAAAGCATGTGCAGGAACTGGCTCGCGTAGTTCGGAAGGAAGGATTTTGCTTCGTCGCGACTCCTAATCCCGAACTATTCGTTGGGTACAATAACCCGTTCCATACGAAGGAAAACACCTACTCCGAGCTAAGAGATCTACTGCTGCAGCGTTTTCGTGAGGTAGAGACCCTTGAGCCCACACGGATACCGATAAATCCTACCGGACGTGCCGCTTGGGAAGAGCGATACAGCCGTGGCGTGCATGGAAAGCTTGTGACACCTGACCTTGAAATATTTGGCCAGAAGGTAAGCCAAATGTTCCTCTCAAATACGCATAGTTTTCAGTGCTTCGCCCGCGATCCGATTCAGTAGATACATTAGCACAGCATTATCTGTATCGAGGAAGTCGCAGAGAGGGTTCTTAGATGACTCGATTGACTCTGCTACATGGGAGAAGAATTTGGGGCGCCAACTTCAATATTGGCTACGTATTAGACCCGCTATTCCCTGGCGTTGCCTCTACTGCTACGGACTTGTAGGTCGATATCAACAACAGTGATTCAGCGCACATTGATGATACTTGGTTCATCCGGGAGCAAGCGTACAGACTGTACAAGCGGTTATAAGGCGGCCGATCTAAAAGGGCCGCATCATAGCCAATGGCGGCGGTGAGGCGATCAACAATCATCATATTTAGGGCTGCAGGTCGCTTTACCTACACCTTACGAAAGGGAATCAGTTATCCAGCGGACCGCGGATGAGAGTTCGTCCAAGATTCTTGCCTTGAGCGCGGTCGGAACCGCTTTGGGGTCATATCTCTCACGATGTCGGGAGAATTGAAGACACTCAAAGTACGGCGAATAACGCACAGTCGTCGAGAGATCGGTGCTCGGCAGACCTAATCTGCAGCACCATGCGGATTGGTGGATGCACAAACCTGCCCGTCAATGCAGTATTATTATGTATCATGGACGCGCTCAAGGCATCGGAACTAGAGACGAGCAGATTTCTTGGCATGGTAAAGTGGGCAATCCAGCTCTTGCTATGCTGCTCATTCTCGTGAGAAACCTTCGGCTTATTGCAGTCATTACGTCCTTCGCCCTAGTACTCGGAGCAGGCACTCCTTTTCTGATGACACCGACCTTTACTGCGTCGGCGACAATTCTTCCTCCGCAGGCACCACAATCCGCCGCATCGGCTTTAGTTGGGCAAATAGGTTTGTTCGCTGGGCTAGGCGACGGAATGGGAGTCTACAAAGAAATCCGCCTGACATGTATGTGGGGATTTTGCAAAGTCGAACAATAGCCGATGATGTGATTGAGAAATTGGGTTTACAGTCTCGGTGGAAATTGAAAACATTGGAGGATGCGCGTAAAGCCCTGTGGGCGCATGTTCAATTCGAGACGGCCAAGGATGGGACGATCAAAATCACTGTGGAAGAACATGATCCCGAGCTCGCGAGTGACCTTGCAAACGCGTTTGTCGATGAACTCTACCGTCTGAACTCGACGCTGGCGGTTACCGAGGCGGCGCAACGCCGATCATTTTTTGATCAGCAATTGACCCAGGAAAAGAGAGCCCTGGACGTTGCTGAAGATGATTTGAAAAAGACACAGGAAAAGACGGGTCTGATCGCATTATCCGGACAAGAGGCACAGGCTATCCGCAGCATCGCAGAAATTCGGGCGGAGATCTCAACCCGAGAAGTTGAAATGCAAGCGATGCGTACCTTTGCTACCGATCAGAACCCCAACCTCAACCGACTTCAGCGGGAGATTGACGCCCTGAAACAGCAACTGACAGATCTTCAGAATAGCCGGCAGGACATGCGGCCCGGAGATATCGAACTGACTACAAGTCGTTTTCCTGCGGGAGGCCTGGAGTACCGGAGGAAACTACGTGAAGTGAGATATCACGAGAGCCTATTGGAGTTGTTATCCAAGCAATACGAGGCCGGCAGGATGGATGAGGCGAAATCTGCCCCGATCATCCAGGTAGTCGATCACGCCGTGCCTGCGCGATAAGAAATCCGGACCGCCCCGTATGGTAATGACTTTAGGTTTCGGCGCCATCGGATTTTCTATTGCCTGCCTTTGGGTATTTATTAGCGAGGCATTTGTACGTATGCGGCGGATACCCGAGTCTGCGGCAAAACTGGATCAACTCAGGGGGGCGCTTCATATTCGCTTGTAGTCGTGAAGCTTTAGAGCTTGATCTCAAAGTTGACTGCAGAATATGAGTTCTACTATAGGGTAGACTTAAGCTAGTGATGCCCGAGTCTACGCAGACGCACTACAAGAAATCAACCGCCAGATTATTGGCTGTAATCGTAATTTATAAGCGCCCTCTGCGTGATTCACCAAGCTTGCGAACACTGCTTGATGCATCTACATTGGTCTCGGAAACTTCAGTCAGCCTTGGTATTTTGATACGGACAATACTCCAGAAGGTCAAGATCCAGGTCATATCCCCGAAGGAGTACGATATGAGACGGCCCCGAGTAATCCGGGACTAGCGCAGGCTTATAATCGGGCCTTGGAGATCGCTCAAGAGGAGCAATATGATTGGCTCATAACGCTCGATCAGGACACCTCACTCCCGTCAGATTTTCTGGTGAGGGTCGGAGCACTTGCTGACGAATTTGAGTCGTACCCGATGATCGCCGCAATCGTTCCTCAGGTTGTCGGCGACGGTCGAATACTATCTCCCTTTTATTTTGTGGGAGGGGTACTGCCTCGCCGATTCTCCTCCGGATTTATCGGGGCATCCGAACAAGCGACGTATGCAGTGAATTCAGCAGCCATCCTCCGAGTATCAACGGTAAGTCAGATCGGCGGCTACAATCCCATTTTTCCGCTTGATATTAGCGATATAAATTTCTTCCATCAACTCCACCGTTCTGGAAAGAGAGTCTTTGTGGCTGGTGACATCCTCATTCATCATGAATTCGCTATTCTGAAGAAACATGAAAGAATGAATATCGAACGGTATCAGGAGATGCTGTCTGATGAATGCGCCTTTTGGGACCTCAATATGAAGCCTCTTGCAAGGCTAGAGCGAATGATGCGCCTTGCAGGTCGAGCATACAGAAATCCTTGAATTCTGAAGAGGTTGCCTTCCGAAAAGCAACCTTCGCAGAGTTGAAACGGAGGTTGCTAACGCCAAGAATACAGCGTGTCACTGAGTGGGCAAGCTGGGCGAAAACGAGAGCATCGCGATTCTTCTAAAAAACACGCAACAGCTTGCGAAAGGGGAGATAGCGGCCAAATGATCGACGTTTGATCGTACGAACTGACGAATTTCGAACGACAGTTTACCTCAAAAAGGCCGTACTGCCGCTCAGCCCTTAAACAAGCGAACAAAGTGATAATTTCGTGCCGCGGCAACTTTCTGAGAAAGATACAATGTGTAATAGAAAAGGTGTTCGGTCCTGGTTTCGATGCTGAGCATTTTCAATGGACTTATAGCTCCAATTCAAGAATTGCATTTAATTTGATTCGATATATGAATGTTTTAATCGATGCCACAGGTGTTACAAAGACTAAAGCCGGTGTAGGTGTCTACGCTAAGAATCTTATTCATGAATTGGGTGGCCTTCACGCTAGCTTGCATCTGTTTGTCGCAGCGCAGGATGACGATCCAGACCTTGACTATAGCGGTCAACCAAATGTGACTATGATATGGGTTTCCTCAAAGCTCTTTCGCAAGCTGCCCCTGCGCATTTTGTTTGAGCAGTTAGGTATCCCCTTCTTGGTCCTGAAATATCGAATAGATGTTGTGCACTCGTTACATTACACGTTTCCTCTGATGCATTTTAGGGCGAAACAGGTAGTGACTGGCACGATATGACCTTCTTCGACATGCCAGAAGTTCATATTACATTCAAGGCATTTTACTTTCGCCTCTTCATACGGGCATCACTGAGTCGTGCAGATAGCCTGATTTTTGTTTCGCATTCTGCTAGGCAAGATTTTCGCTCTCGCCTGGGTTTGCCTTCTGGATTTAGCACTGTGATTCATCATGGGAAAAGCGAAGCGCTCAACCCTTCCCCCGATCCCGATTCGGTGGTTCGAGTAAGAAATAAATACGGACTACCGCAGGAGTTCATTCTGTACGTAGGCACGATTGAGCCGAGGAAAAATCTGATGAGGTTGGTGAGCGCCTTTGCATCCGTCGTCAAAATTATCCCGATCTGTCGTTGGTTATTGCCGGCATGAAATGGCGGATGTACGATCAACTTTTAGAAGAAGTCTACAAACTAAACCTTGATTCGCGAGTTATTTTCCCGGGGTTCGTTGCCGAAGAGGACAAAGCCTTTTTGATGTCTTCTGCTAAGGTTTTCGTTTACCCATCGCTCTACGAGGGATTCGGCATTCCAGTTCTTGAAGCGCTTGCTTGCGGTGTACCCACTGTAACCAGCAATACCTCTGCACTTCCTGAAGTAGCAGGTAATGCAGCACTAATGGTTGATCCGAATAGTACCATCGAAATTTCGCACGCGATAGAAGAATTGCTATCGGACCCTTCGCTTAGACTAAGATTGCGTGACGCATCGATTCATCAGGCCGCTCAGTTCACCTGGCAAAAAACTGCGATGTCTACACTCAAGGTTTATACGGAGGTCTTATCGGAGAAGCCAACTGTTAAACCAGCCTAGTGAAGGATGGAATCAAGGGAATAACGATGCATGGCATAATAGTATAGAGAATTCTGCTTCGGGGCGGGCGCAGTCACTTCAGTTCGATATGTTCCACGAGAAGTGAGTAGTAAATCTATGCTTTCAGCTATATTCAAAATTCGAGAAAGGTCGGCATTGCCTTTCTATTGCAGTCCATTATGGTTGTTTATTTCTGTCTGGCTGCTTATGCTGGCAAGCTTCCAGATTCGCATCTCGTACACGTCCTATCCAGATTTATCGCTCGCGCTGATAATTTTCGGTTGTTCTTTGGTCTCATTTCTGATCGGATTTGTTACAGTGCGGTCTGCCTACTTCGCTGTTGGGTATAGACCATTAGGTGCCAAATATTACCAGATTGATATAACCAGATTAAGGCGTTTCCATTTAGCTGCCTTTGGAACGGCGATCGCTATCATCGTCATGAATTGGAAGCTATATGGTCTGCCGCCAGTATTTGGCTTTTTTGGGATCGAAACTCTTAGTTATATGGAATACGGCTCTCTTAGACAAGTGCTATTCCCGGCGATTATGGCGCTTTTTGTCTCGGCGCCATTGGAATCTTCTGCGATACGCAGGTGGTGTCTTTACATCTTTGGACCTGTCGCGTTTATCGTATATGCCTCGCGCGGGTATCTGCTCATCATGCTCTTTCAGACATTGATCGTTTTTTCTCTTAGAACGACCTTAAGCAAGAAGAAAATCTACCTGGTTGCAGTGGGAACACTTTGTAGTGCCATTTTGCTATCAAACGTGATTGGAAACAGTCGTAATAGCTTGGGCAGTGAAGTTATGTTTGCCGCCATGCAGATTAAGAAGGCTTATTACGATTGGCCCGCGGCGTATGTTTGGGTGATTTCTTATGTTTCAACGCCCTTTTCGAACTTATGTTGGATCATTCATGTATATCATTACGATCACCCTTCAGGTGCCTTTCTTTACTCCGCGCTACCCGGCTTTTGGGCACCTACATTCATCGAGACAGGTGATCTGGGTAGCGAGAAAATTATTGATGGTGTTCACACATATATTGCCAAATATTATTTAGACTTTTGGGTCTTCGGTATATTTGTTATCAACTATATTTGGGGGTTGATATCAGGCTATATGGCTGCCGGTGACCGTATAAGTTGAAACTATCTTACTTCGGCGGTTTTATTAGGCTGTATGGGGTTTATGTTTTTTTCCGGTTTCTTAACTATTCTAATTATCCTCCTTGAACTAGTTGCGCTGGGTCTTGCTAGCGATATTTCACAATCGACAGGCGCTATAGTCTCACTGAAATATGAGCGCACCTTCGAAGCAAATCGTGCACGAAATGATAGAACCCTTCTCCTTCTAATGCGAAACTTATGCGATGTCTACCAGAATAGAGGGTGGGTGCCGCTTGGGAAGGGGCACGCTAAAATCTCCTCCCTTGGTTTCGATTATAACGGTCGTCTTTCTCCCCGCCACTAATTGTGCGAGCTCCTGGAAAGTGTTTTTAGACTAAAAGATCAGCGCATTGAGCTGATCGTGATCGATGGCGGATTGAACGACGGTACCATCGACCTCCTCCGTGAGCATGATGGGGAGATTGATTACTGGTTGAGCGAAGCTGATCGGGGCATTTATGATGCAATGAATAAAGGCATGATGCCGCCCAGGTAACCTTTTTATTTCATCTGAATTCTGGCGACAGGCTGTTACACGTTCCCATACAGGAACTCAAAATGGCAAGGGCTCAGAATGTGGATCCGCCGCATTCAGGGTTTCAATCGATAAAAAATACGACTTTCGGCCATCTCACGGAATTACCCTAAAGTTCACCAATACGCTTCACCATCAAGGGACTTTTTTTCGAAGAGAATATTTCCTGAATACAATATCAAGTATAAAATATTTGCCGATTTTGATGTGAATCAGCGTTTAGCACGTGACGGCGCGCGAATGGCAATTTTTATCGGGTGGTTGCTCTGCATCTCTCTGGCGGTATATCAAGTGTTCCCAGTGCTTCTACTGATTCCTCGTTTTTCAAGGTCATCGCTGAGAATCATGGCTGGAGGTGGGTACTTATCGCTTGGTTTATGTGCAAATGGCGTGGTTTAAAATTGAGATTGGTTCGATTCTCCGGGTGGCATCACACTAGCTAAAGTGAGTAGTTACTGTTGATTTCACGTTGGCGGAGGCAATGGTAGTACCAATTAAATGGTGCATCGAGTTATAGACGCTATCGTAGTCGTAAATATAGATTGGTAAATTGAGTGACTGATTTTTCGCGGATTTCGATCGTCATCCCCACGCTCAACCCTGGTAAAGATTGGCTCGGGTTTGTGTCGGTACTGTCGGCTTTCTTTTCTAAAGAAGCAATTCTAATCCTGGACTATCGTCTACCGATGGAACGATGGATTTGGCACAGGCAGCTGGTTTTCGGGTGCATACCATTTCACGAGAAGAACTTAACCATGGTGGTACGCGTCAATTAGCGGTGGATTTGTTGCCCGACGCTGAGATACTCGTGTTTCTGACCCAGGATGTAGAACTTGTCGAGGCAAACGCGGTCAGCAAATTACTGACATCCTTCACAGATCCAAACGTAGCCGCTGCTTTTGGACGTCAAGTGCCTCGCCCAGGAGCGACACCTATTGAGGCTCATTCTCGATACTTCAATTATCCCGCGCAGTCAAGCACCCGTACATTAGCTAGTCGGAGACAGCTAGGAATTAGTCCATCTTTATCTCCAATTCATTTGCAGCGTATCGCAGGAGCGCTCTCATGGCTGTCGGAGGATTTCCGTGCGATGTCATCTTCGGGGAAGATACAGTGACTGCCGCCAAATTCTTACTCGCTGGTTGGAAAATTGTCTATGCGGCCAAGGCTCAGGTTATCACTCCCACAGCTATACCTGGACGCAGGATTTTAAACGCTACTTCGATATTGGTGTTCTTCACGCTCGCGAAAACTGGCTAGTAAAAAAGTTTGGGGGGGCGGCGGGAGAAGGGCGTCGATTTGTTGTCTCCGAACTGGCATATCTTTGCCCTAGATCTTGGTGGCTGGTCCCGTCAGCGCTAATTCGCACTGTGCTTAAATTTGCAGGCTACAAGTTAGGCAAGCGTGAAGACAAACTGAGCATCAAGTGGAAACGCAGTCTGAGCATGCATCCTGGATTCTGGAAATGATTGCATATATAATCACCCCTTAGTTTTCAAAAAACGCTCACTATTCTGTGAGCCACTTCTTCGTTGATGTAAAAGCGCCAGGATAGGAGCATTTACAGTGAATCGCAAACAATATGGGGAAATTATTGAGCAAAAGCTCAGAATCGAACTCGTTCGACTTCGAAGCGAATTTTACCAGAATACTGTCCAGAGTTGTATTGTCGATGATCTCTTGCCTGAAGATAAGGTTTTAGAGATTTTTCAGGCGTTTCCTGACAAGAGTACGATGATGCTCAAGAAGAGCCTTCGCGAGAATAAATATGTAGCGGCTCAAATGGATAAATATGCCTCCATCCTAGAAGAGATCATCTATGCATTTCAGGACCCGGGAGTTCTAAAGGCGGTTGAAGAAATCACTGGTATATCAGGAGATGGTGCCTGATGAGCACTTTATGCCGGGGGTATCAGCCTGATGGCAAAAGATAATTTTCTGAATCCCCATCTCGATAATTCCCATGACAAAAATCGCCAGATGTACCGCGTGCTGAATCTTCTTTACTATGTAACTCCGAATTGGAGTGAGAAACTAGGCGGCAATCTGGAGCTTTGGGACAACGGCCCCAAGGAGCCGCAGCGCGTCATAATGGCCAAGTTCAACCGGCTTGCAATCATGGCGACTCATGAAAAGTCCTGGCACTCTGTGAGCCAAGTCGTTGTCGATCGTTCACGCTGTTGCGTATCGAACTACTATTTCTCAGCGAAGCCTTTAGAGGATCACGAATATTTCCATGTCACTTCCTTCCGAGGTCGGCCAGAGCAGCCAGTGCGTGACATTGTCTTACAGGGTGACATTGCATTGCGCCAAGCAGTTCGCACGGTTTTCAAAAAGGAATCGTCGAGAACAAGCACGTGTACAAAAAAGGCAGTTAGCGTACAGCTAAAATTGGGTGCCGTTATTGCATCATTTCGATGGCCATGCGAATATGGCTTTGCGCAAGTTGTATGTACGTTATCAGCGATGCAGACTCAATTCGGGATTCCACGTGATCTGGAACCACCCGCTGGTATTGTGCTGGGAGCCTTTCATATAGGACGGAATCAGAAAACGCTCATATTGAGCGAAGACTTGGGCGGTCCAATGGCGGTTGATGGCATAGGAGCTATTTACGAAGCCGTCCGTGATAGTGCCGCCACCGGGCAGGAAGCCTGTACCACCCTTATTCTGGCGGTAGCCGGCCTCGATCCGGCTTCGGGCTGAGAACCAATAGCCGGTTCGGCCTTCGATCGCCCTGGCATCGCGACCGATGGCGTTACCCAGCATAAAGCCCTTGTTAGTGTTGCCATCCAGATACTGATTGTTGATGAAAAAATTCTGCCCGCCGAAGTCACTGGGGAGGCCGGTAGAACTGACAGCTTCCATGCGCAGATCCATGTGCGGCAGGAAGGGTAACCGCGCGAAGTAGATCCCCGGGTTCCAGACAGCCCGGCGTGGGGCATCAATGGGGCTTGGGTCATCGTCAGAATAGGCATCGGCATACAACGTAACTACTTTGCGGAGAAATGGTAGCTTGTAGCGGAAGTCGAAGTTGCTCTTGCGGTCGCCAGGATCATTGCGATCACCGTAGAGCGAAAAGCCGTTCCCTGTGTAGCTTCCGGTCGAATTGAAGCTGAAGACATTTTCCTTGAAACTGTGAAGCGTAATGGGGTGCCCCTCACCCCAGAAAATGGACCAGCGCGTGAACCCGATCTCCAGGTTATCGCCAAAGTTGAAGCTTACTTTTTGTCCGTTGTACCAAGGACGCGCCGGATACGAGTGTCCCGACAGCTTGCCCAATACCAGGTCGAAGCGGTAGGTCCCAAGAGATGGAACGAAAGGCAGCGGGTGAGGGCGTGTGGATACAAAGCGCAGGTTATAGTTAGGCTCTGCATTGCTTGAGAGTGCAAGCGGACCCATCGTGGTCGGCCCCCAGTACAGCTCCTGCTTGCCGAGGGAGAGGGCATTGCCAGCGAAGGCGACGCCTCCATAAAGCTCAATCGGGCGCTGACGATCATATGCGGCCCGAGCGGCGATCGGCAGAATAGTTGGATCGCCATCGCCGCCGGGAGGAAAGCGATCAAGCTGGTTGATAAGTGCGTTGATCTCCGGCGACTGTGCAGGATTTCCTGGGCTGTGCTGCAGCTCTTGCCGGTCGTAGAAAAAGAGGCGGCCGTAGTGAGCGCGGTAGGAGACCCCTCCGATAAAGCTGCTGCCGCGGCCAAGGGGACGGCCGAAGTCGTTCCACCAGGTTTGGCCGAAGTGGAAGCTATCGGCCAGGGCAGGTCCCGCAATCGTTCCATAGCGAGCGTAGACCGACTCCAGCGACAGCGCCTCGTAGGAGACGGGCTCATCGGCCAGCTCGTGATGCAGATCCGTCATCAGACGGTGAGCCTCGGCCACCAGGCCCGGACTGAAACCGTCCGGGCGGTCAGCCAGCTCCTCGGCTTGCTGGAGCTGACGGAGGCACTCCTGACGGGTCCATGGACGGATCCCGACGTTCTGCGTCGGAATCAGACCCATCGAACCCAGACGCTCCAGCGCAGGGTAGATCCAGCTGTCCATTGGAACATTGGTCGATCCGATCGTGTCTGGATCTGGATTAAAGGGCAGCGGCCTGCGGTTGGCTATTGGGTCTGGCGGAAGATCGGCGATAGAGTCCTGTAGCGCGGGAGCAGCGCTAGAGCCGGCATTTGCCGGCGTCGCTCTGCCAATGTGATGGGCGAGATAATCTTCAAACTCTGGCCGGGTACTGAACGGCGTAAGGCTGTAGTTATGGTGGGCACGATAGACGTAGTGGCCGATCAGCCATCCTGTTGCGCTGCCGACGAGAACATCGGACGGAAAGTGTTGATACGCGAGGACGCGGCTGACACTTACAGTCGTGGCTAGACCGTATAGCGTCAATCGCGGAAGCCAGCCGGGATACTCCTCGCCGACGACGGCGGCTATGGCCCAGGCAGCCGTCGCATGGTTCGACGGGAAGGACGAATCCGTAATTCCAGAGCTGAAAAACTTGCCTTGAGAGTTGTTAACCAGCGGACGATCTCGGCGGAAGACAAATTTGAGCGCTTCATTGACGACCAGACCATTAGCTACCGCCTCGCCCGCCAGCAATCCTGTCTCGTGCGCCTGTGGAGCGTGGTTGAAGAGGCTCCACGTATAGGCCCCCGCGGGAATCGCTCCCAGCGCCACAATGCCTCCGTTCGAGATATTGTTTGCTGTCTTCTGGTCGTTCGGACTGATGTGAAGGGCCTGGGTCATCGTATGCTGATCGCTGTTGATCAACACGCCAGTCGATACGGCCAGAGGGACAAGCCATATTGCATCGAGCGGCTGCACGTGTAGCGGACTGGTCCAGATCGCCTTCTGATCACGCAGGAAGCGTTTGGGGGTACCGGAGAGCGTGATCTCTTCGGGCACTCTCGACGGTACCGGGGCGGATGAGTTTGTCGGCGTGGTTGGTGCTTGTGGTTGCGGCGCATCCGGCAACGAGCTCGAGACTCCGGACTCAGCACGAAATTCGGCGCTCTGTGCAACGCACAACCGATTCGTAGTCAGAAAGAGAGACGTTGTAAGGCAAACGTACGCGGACAGTATTCTGGGGGCCACTAGCATAGGGAGATTCACGGCCGCAGAGCGCAAGCGAATACTGCAACCACTTAAACGAGGCTACCATAGCAGAACCTCCCTATCGCCCATCGACGAAGCACCAATAGATGCTTCTCTTGACACACATTCAGGTGAGTTTAAGGTTCAGTGCGTGATGTGCTTCGCGACCTTAAGGAAATCCACTATATGCCGCGCTCGACTGAATGACAGGCACCCTCGCGCACGCTATCGCTGGATTATTCCTGCAGTCGCGTATCCCCTCATAGCATTCGACTAGCTGGTTTTACAGGTGATAGAAATGGTCAACCCCAAGGATCAGCATTAGCGTAATCGCTGCGATTGCAATCTCGCCCACAGCTCCAACGAGGAACGGACGAGTGCCTTGTCGGAAGAGATCTTTCAGATTGGTTCGAAGGCCGACTCCGGCAAAGGTCAGCAGAAAGGCCCAGCGGCTCAAGTTCCCCAGCGCGAGCAGTTGTGGCTTGGTAAAGCCAAGCGCAGCCACGGAAGGGTTCGTACTGCTGCCCAGCGTCGCAAGCAGCGAGATGAAGAGAAAGCCCAGAACGAACTTCGGAAACTTCTTCCAGAGAAACGCGGCCTTATTTTCGAGCTGCGTCGTCGTAGCTGCATTGGCCAGGCCCTTGCGCGCCCACTGAATCGCATATGCCAGAACTACGAATCCGATCAATGCGTTGCGGCAGGTCTTAGCGAGCACGGCATATTTACCTGCTGCATCCGAGAACAAGGCTCCGGCTGCGGTGGCCTCGGCAGTATTGTCTACAGCGAGACCAGCCCACAGACCGTAGGCTCGATCCGACATATGCAACGCGTGGCCGATCAACGGGAATGCGAACAACGAGATAGCGCCCAGCGCAAGGATCGCCGCAATAGCCGTGGCAGAGTCATCCTCATCTGCATCGATGGCTCCCTGCGTCGCAATGATGGCCGATACACCGCAGATGGACGAGCCGACCGCAAGCAACGTCGTCAGCGCTGGGCTCAGACCGAATCGACGTCCCAGCCATGTCATGAAAGTGATCGACAGTGTGATCGCGACGAAGACAAGAATCAGCGAGATGCCGCCGAGCTTGAGGATGTCGCCGAGGATAAACCGCGCTCCCAGCAGGATGATCCCGGCCTTGAGCCAGAATTCGTACGTCGCCACACCCGGACGAAAGATACGCGCCACCCCCACCGTGTTGGCGATCACAACGCCAAAGACGATGGCCCATAGAACGTACTCGATGTTGGGAAAAGTAATGTGGTGCGTCTTGGTGTAGGTGTTGAGAAAGTGCTCGACAAACTTGCCTGCATAGCCGACGACGAAGAGCAATGCGATGCCGGGCAGTAGGGACGGCAGCGAAGCGCGCTCTTCGCCAAGACGAGCCGGGCGCTCGGTACGTAGGTCGTGAACTTTAGCTGAGGTGGCCATGGGGGTCGTTCTCCTTGGAGTTTTGCTGGACTACCAGGCGACGACCTTGATCAGGCCGATACGCACTAACAGGGCAAGCGTCAGCGACAGAACGATGGCCCAGGCGTCGATAGAGAGATGGAGGCGTTTGGAAGAAGACATATCAAGTGCTCCTATGGAGGCGCGGCGCCCAACGAACTATGCGTAGGCTGCTGCTTGAGATTTTGAAGAAAGGGGAAGAGCGCGGAGGGAACTAGCGACAACAACTGGTAGGCATGAAGTACAGCATCGCGAATTGGCTGGCGACCGTCATGGTGGCTGTAGTCTACATCACTCAGATGCAGTCCAAGAGCAATAGATACACCAGTTTTGTAAAAAGGTTGCGCGCAACCGTAGCAGTGAATGAGTGTTCATTTCAAACGTAGGCAGGAGGTTGTTATGAAGCTCACAAACGTAAAGGCGATGGTTGTAAAGGCGATGACGGTTGGCATGCTGGCGGGCGCGTTCATTCTGCTCGCTCCGGCAAAGGCTCAGGCGCAGGCAGTTGGCGTCCGCGTGCAGATAGGCTATCCCCCTTACAGCCGCGACTACTACGAGCGTCTCCGCTTCGAACGAGAGCGCCGCGATGCCTGCCTCCGCCAGCAGGCATGGTTCCGTCACCCGGCCTGGGAGCGTGATCACCGCTACGGTTATGGCTACCGCTACTAATCGTCGATAGAGGTTCAGACGGCCGGTTGCGGAAGAGATTCCGCGCCGGCCTTGCTGTTTCTGGCTGGCTACTCCGGCCCGAGCGGCTGGTAGTAGCGTGTCTCAGGGAAGGCGCAACCCTGGCACAGGATCTCGCCGCCGACCTCAACCTGGCGATCATAGTTGATGCCCTCGCCACACGCCGCACAGGCGATTCGCTCGGACTTATAACCCGGCAGCTCACGCGCGTGCATCGGAACCTGCACCCACTGCTCGGCAAAGAGCTCCGCGTCTGGCAACTCGCGATAGGCCAGCATCTGCTGCCTGTTCTTTGGCTCCACATTCGGGTAGAGTTCTCGCGCCCGCTGCTTCGACGACTCCAGCGCCGCAATTCGAATAGCCTTGCCGGTGCTGAGATCGAGGAAGGTCGCGGCCATCTTGCCCCAGTCGCGAAACTTCAGGGCACGCTTGCCCAGCCGGCAGCCCGTGACGACACCGATGGCATCCGTGGCGCAGCGGTCGATCTCGATAAAGGTGACCAGCCGTTTGCGGTCCGCGCCCTTGGGATCGTCGATACCCAATCGCTTGCACCCCAGCATAGCCATGCGCACGCCGAGTATTTGTCCCGCGCACAGATGCCCGTGGGCCACTTCCGCTTCGCCAAGCAGAGCTTCGAAGGTCTGCATAAGGCCATGATACTGCCGTCATGTATCAGAAGGTGCGCTACACTTCCGATTGACCAGCTTGACCGGTGTTGTCTATCCATCTGCAGCGGCGATCGCCTGAGCGAATGTGTTCGAGCTCAGTCGCAGCTTGCAACAAAGGTTTGAAATGCTTCTGCTCTGGCAACATTTCGCCATTGGGTTCAGCGCGTTGCTGCCGCTGGTCAATCCGCTCGGTTCAGCACTGGTGTTTCTTGGTCTGGTGGGCTTGCAGCCTGCTGCGGTATACAAGTCTCTCGCGCGTCAAATCGCGATCAACGTTGTTCTGTTTTTTGTGGTCATTGAACTGACCGGATCGTACTTGCTGAGCTTCTTCGGGATCTCGCTCGCGATCGTGCAACTGGCTGGAGGGCTCGTCCTGGCTGCGATGGGGTGGTCGCTGACTTAACCAGAAAGCTCCGGACGCGACGAGTGACGCGCAGGCCCAGGTGGCCAATCGAGCCGACGCCATGAACGCGAACTTCCAGGACAACGCGTTCTATCCCATTACCTTTCCTGTGACCGTGGGACCCGGTTGCATCGTTGTGATGCTCACGCTAAGCGCGCATGCCACCGAGAGTACCCTCAGTGGAAATCTGCTGGCACGAGCCGGCTTGTTGCTCGCTGCTGTTGTGCTCGCCGGATTGGTCTATGTCTCCTATGCCTATGCGCCCCAGATTACGCAGGCAATCTCTCCCTCGACGGTTCATGGCATCCTACGGGTCATCGCCTTTATCCTACTGTGTATCGGCGTCCAGATAGCGTGGAACGGCCTGTCTCCACTTCTCGCAACCGTTCTGCATCCAACCTAGATCCAACAGGATCCAAGTTTTATTGCGCGTAGTCCTGTGCCCGAGGTACTATTCTCCGCCTGAGGTGCCTGATGAGCGAATTTGCAACGACAGTCGGCGTTTTACTCAAGCAGAAGGCCGGGCAGGTCGCCTCCATTCCCCCTGATGCCTCCGTCTATCAGGCTATCGAGCTGATGGCTGCGAAACAGGTAGGCGCGCTCCTTGTGTTACAGCAGGACGAACTCGTTGGCATTATCTCCGAGCGCGATTATGCCCGTAAGGTCATCCTGCAGGGCCGGTCCTCCAAAGACACCCGGGTCGCCGAGATCATGAGCAGCCCCGTCATCACCGTATCCCTGCGCCACACCGTAGGTGACTGCATGCGCATCATCACCGATAGTCGTATCCGCCACCTTCCCGTATGCGAAGAAAAAAAGGTCGTCGGTGTCGTCTCCATCGGCGACCTCGTGAACTATGTCATCAGCGAGCAGGAGACGACGATCCGGCATCTCGAGGCCTACATCTGCGGCAGAGCCAGCTAGTCCAGAGCTGACTGCGCATGCCTGTTTATGTCTACATCGTTCTCGTGGTGGGCTGGATACTCTGGCTACTGCCATTTCCTTTGAGCGGTTGGAACTGGTCTGCCCCCGAGAAAAGAGACAACCGCTGGCGCTGGGGTCTGCTACTCCAGGTGATCGCCTACGCCCTCCTTTGGCAGGGACGTTTCTGGATGTTGTCTCCCGCGCCTTGGCAAATCGCGATTGCCCTTCTCTGTTTTTTCTTTGCTGCGTTGCTCTCCTGGACGAGCACTCGCGCACTTGGTAAACATCTACGGTTCGATGCAGCTCTTAGCCACGACCACCAGCTCGTCCGCTCCGGGCCCTACAGCATGATCCGCCACCCCATCTACACATCGATGTTATGCATCCTACTGGGCACCGGCGTTCTCGTCACACCTCCGCTGTTGCTTTTTGCTGCTCTCATCGTCTTTCTGCTGGGCACCGAGATTCGCGTGCGAGCTGAGGACGGCCTTCTGGCCTCCCGCTTCGGCGACGAGTTTCACCGCTACCGTCAAACCGTCTCGGCCTACGTTCCCTTCGTGCGGTAAGAGCACAATCAGGCGTGACAGCCGTTCAGTTATCGTCCGAGCTGTCGCCTTCTTCGATGATCGAAGCCGTACCCACCACATCGTAGGTCGTCGCCTCGCCGCCTGTGGGCTTGATGGTCACGCGCATGGGAAGCCGCTGCCACTGCGCCGACTGGCACCCCGGGATGAAGTGGTCCGTTTGCGGCCACTTGCCGATAAGCTTTTGCACGATGGCCCGCCTCGCCCCAAGTTGCGCGACGATAGCGAACAGCCCGCCCTTGGCCGTGTTAGCCGTTCCGCAGTATGCTGCGTAATCGCGAAACCACACTGCGTTCGAAACCACAGGATCGAAGTCCGGCAGATGCAGCGCAGTAATATGTCCGGTCACGCGGTCGACCGTGATCCACGGCCCCGGCTGCCATATCCAGCGGGCAGTCGTGTCCGTCGACAGCGAATCATTGATGCGCAGCGCCCGCCGAATCGCAAATGTACGGTCAGTGATGTCGTGCAACTCACCCATCGTCCACTCCTTTTGCCGGTCGTCGACAAACAACGCCCGCACCTTCAGGGTGGAAGTCTCATCCGACTTCGTATCCGGCGTAGCATCCGGCTGCGTATACGGAACCTTCCGCACAGCGCCAAGAGTGACGGTATGAACCTTGGGCGCGGCAGCCACCGCAGACCCCACGGCGAACATAAACAGAGCAAAAGCAACCACCGCCCGCAGACAAGGCCGACAAAAACGCATAAACCGATTCAAGGGCAAACTCGCTGAAAGTTATCCGGCCCACACAGGCCCGGGGATTGGGGAGAAAGAAACGCAAGCAAGGATCATTCCAGGCACGCGCGGATTTCAAGTGATGTCATGCTACTTTACACACGCTGATTTCGGCCGAGCCGATCTACCATACCACTAACACTTTCAGGGAGTTGGAATAAAAGGGATTACCTGCGGAAATTAATACAGAGCATTCGGAAAGACCTTCGGAGGTGCCTAACTATGGGCCAAAACTGTGGATTGTTTGTTGATCTCTGACGCTCCGCGGCCCACTCCAGAGTAGTATCGTGGAAAGAATGCGTGCTGCCATGCGGTGGCGCGTCCATGCAGCCCGCATCGGGACATCTGAGCAGTGACGAAAGGATACAAACGAATATGTGGAAACCGAATCAGCCCGGAAGCAACAGCCCCTCAACCCCCGAACCGGTGCGTCCGACGCCTCCTGCTTCGAGCTTTGAGGCCAGCCCGACACGTCCCACCGTCGGCAGTTCCACGACGGCAGTGCCCACCGGCGAACAGGCCACCATCGGCAAATCTCTCGTGGTCAAGGGCGAGGTCACCGGATCCGAGTCGCTCTATATCGACGGCAAGGTCGAGGGCGCAATCAACCTTCCCGGCAACCGCGTCACCGTGGGCCGCAACGGACAGGTTGCCGCTAACATTGTTGCCCGCGAGATCGTCGTGCTTGGCAAAGTGCGTGGCAACTGCCAGGCCAGCGACCGCGTCGACATCCGCAGTGAAGGCTCGTTGACCGGCGATGTCATCGCAGCCCGCATCTCCATTGAGGACGGCGCCTTCTTCAAGGGCGGCATCGACATCCGCAAACCCGGCGGCACCGACCTGAAGGGTGGCACGGCGACACCAGTGGCCGAGCCCGTAACGGTCGAAGCATAACGCAGGCGATCTCTCGCTCAATCAAGAAGGCCCCGGCGCCCGCTGGGGCTTTTCTGCGTACCGCTACAGATTGCGCGCAACCCCGAAGATGGCCGTAACCGTAAGCGCTCCATAGATCGCCGCCGCCGAAACCCGCGGCCAGCCGAATCCATCGCCCCGCACCCATCGGCGATACCCCGTCGCAGCATACCCCCCACATACCGGTAGCGATATCGCAATCAACCAATTCAGCCGCAGAGCCTCACCCACCCGCCCATGCAGCAAAGCCGCCAGCGCCCGCGTCGCCCCGCACCCTGGGCAAAGCACGTGAAGATACCGATAGACAGGGCAAACCGGATAGAACCCGTACTGCCCAGGTGGAAATAGCAGCAGTACCATTGCCGCGAGCCCCACACAGATCAAAGGCGCAGCAGCCGTAACCGCGATCCGGCCGCGCGACCTCATTGCCCGAAGCTCCGATAACGCGCAGCCTGCTTCATCTCGTTGATCTTGTTGAAGTGGTATTGGAAGTAGAGCGCGCCGAAGAAGAACGTCATCACCGGACCCAGACGCAAACCTATCGGCTCAGGCCCATTGAAGTGCTGCTCGATCGAGGCGCGCATCGCGAAGCGGTAAACAATCGCCATAACCAGCGTGGCCAGCCCTATCAGAACCGCCATCGGCGAGGTCTGCGGCACCTCACCATGCATCATCGCAGCGTTCCCCACTGAGGTCGCAAGATTGAGAAACCAGAGAACGATATAGACGATGTAGTACGTCATCGCCTTGGTCTGCGGCTGCACCCGCTTCATCCATAGTGTCTGCACCAGTTCCCAGATTGGAAAGAAGACCCCGCACGTCAGAATCCCAAACAGCAGCACCAGCCCCCAGTTCAGGTTTGGCGGGTCGGGATACACGCCCGCAGGCGCACCATAACCCGGCGTCGGCGCATAGACCGGTTCCGAGGAATACACCGGTGCAACAGCGGCTGCCGGCGCTCCGCCAAGTATCTGCGAGACCGGCAACCAGTCGGCCATCTCCTCACTCTTGGCCAGGTCAGTGAGCAGAACGTTGCCCGAAGCAACATATCGCTGAAGATCTTCGAGAGTATACGGACCATACATCTGGCCCCCGCGTGAGATCTGATAGGGCATAGCTGCCTCCTCAATGGCTTGCAACCTGATGAAAACACGGACGGAGCTTCCACACAATCAGATTCCGCGTCCGCCCAACCCCAAAATGAAAAGGCCCAGACCGAAGCCCGGGCCCATTCAATAGCAATTAACCTTACAACGTCTGATCGTCCGCCGTCGCCAGCTGTGTGTCCTTCGCGGCCCGGCTCAGAGCAATCCGCAGATCGGTCACCTTGTTCAGACGGAATGCCGGAGCCTCAGCGCTGGTCGGAGCTGTTACTGCAATAAAGTCCGCCCGGTTGACCCCATCCAGATAAAAAGACGGCCGCGGATCAGGCTGCATTGGCTGTACCTCTACGTGGCTCATCTCCAGGTGATCGAGGTGCCGCAGGAAGAATCCCTGCGTCGGAGTATCGGTGCCGAACCTTTGGGGATCGGGATACTGCTCCACATTCTCCGGCACCACGATCTTTGCCGTCTCCGCTGCAGCGCCTCCCACATGCTGGACATAGATGTTCGACAACTTGAGATCCTGAATGGCATATCCCGGTATGCCGCTGATGATCGAACCGATGTGCGAGCTCGCGTTATAGCTCACCAGATTATTTACCACCACCCGCCGCAAAGTCCCTACCTTTGTGGTCTCCTTGGGACCGCGCAGACGCGTGCCAAGCCGCAGGAACAGCGGTCCATTCACCCCATCGCGCATCGTGATGTTCGAGATCGCGACGTCCTCGCACAGAGCGCCGTCCACGCTTTCGAGCGCCAGCCCCATCGAGCCTTCGAAGACAATGTTCGAGATCGTAATGTTCTTAAATCCGCCATTCGACTCCGTTCCGCACTTGATGCGCCCATTGCGCGAAACCCTGAAGTCCGGTGCAAACTTCTTGAATGTGCCGTCGATCACGGTACCCAGCTCGTAGTAGCCCGTCATCACGCAATTCGTAATGGTCAAATTTTCCGTAGGCTTCGCATACCCCAGCGCGTAGCTCGACTTCGGACAGATGCCGTCATCCCACGGCGAATTCACGAAGCAGTTCGAAACCCTCACGTTTTTACAGCAATCAATGTCGATCCCGTCGCGATCCGTATCGATCATCAGGTTATCGATGGTCATATTGTCGACACCCGTCAGCAGCAGACCAAAGTGGCCGCCCTTCAGGATCGAAAAATCGCGAAACATCACATTGCGACAGTTCTTCAGCGCAATTGCCTTGTTGCCCACCCCTGCCTGTTCGGCGACGAAGCCTGTGCGGGCGCCACGACTCAACCCCTTGCCCCAGATCAGCCCTGGCCCCGTAATCGACATATCCTGAATGCCCTCGCCCCAGATCAGCGAGTTGTGCCAATGGTTGTGTCCATAGTCCTGATAGGCGTCCCACTCTGTCTTCGGCTCGGCAGCGTCATAGGTTCCACCGTTGTATCCCGTGGTCTCTCCCGCCTTGGGTGAATCCGCAGCCAGCAGCGTAGCGCCCTGCGAAAGATGAAGGTTCACATGGCTCTTCAGCCGGATCGAAAACGAGAGCCACGTCCCAGCCGGAAACAGCACTGTCCCACCGCCCGCCGCGGCGGCAGCCTCGATGGCCTTATTGATGGCCGGGCTGTCCACGGTCTTGCCATCGCCGATCGCGCCAAAGGTGCGGATGTTGAAGATGTTCGGAGTCACAGTAAGGGAAGTTTTGGTGGCGGCGGCATAAGCGGAGGGCACGGCGGCGGTAGCAGCAGCGGCCAATCCCATGCCTCCCATCTTCAGAAGTTCACGGCGAGCGGAGGCGAAAGAGTCCATAGGCACGCCATCCTAGCATGCAAGAGGTAGGACCAGAAAGTGATTTCTTACAGGAAAAAATAAACTGTCATTAGGGAAAGCATCTCCACTTGCGCCTCAGTAGCAGGCTTATTCGGGGCGAGCCCGGGGAACTTCGGGGCGTAGCCCACGGCCTCGCAGGCGTATGCGCATGAGGGTGGCGAACAGGCTGACTAAAGTTGCGGCTTCGACGAAGATTTTGCCGCCATCGAGAAGGTCGGGATGTCCGTCTTTTAAATTCGGATCGGTGAGGATACTATGCAGGAAAAGAAGCACGGCCGCGGGGAAGACGAGATAGTGGAGGTTTCTCCAGAGTGGGCGGCCGATCTGCGTACGCAGAAGAGAAGAGAGGAGAACGAAGGCGAGGAGATAGAGAGCGGCGGCTCCGGCGAGGTTTAGTTTTGGCTGCAGGTAGGAGTGGAGGGGCCAGAGGATGTCGATGAGGCCGAAGCGCGGTGTGTGAAGGAAGAGAAGAACGAACGGATGGCTGAGGGTGAAGAAGATGGCGCAGTAGGCCGTCCACTGATGAAGTCCGAAGAGGTTGATGTGGTGGTAGGGCCACCGCCGGAGCGGACTATAGCGGAGTGAGATGAGTATGCCAAGGAGCAGGTTGATGGTCACGGCTCCAACGGCAGCGAGACCAAGGTAGGCGCAGAGATCGAGTAGTGTCATGGATTCAGTGAGCCCGGGCCTTCACCCGAGGTGTAGAAGGCACTCTGCGAAGAGATGCCAGAGCGAGACGACGTATGCAAACAGAGCGACTGCTGTTGCAAGCACAAAGACTGCACCGCTCATCATTATGAGGCGTTCCGCAGGACGGTCTTGAGCGAAGGTGAGAGGAGTGGGACGTAACAGATGGTTAATCCTGTTCTGCAGATCCTCTTCGTGGGGAAGGAGGGCGGCGGAGAAGATGCGCTGGGGATTCTGCGAGGTGGTTCGTGCGACGGCAAGCAGTGTTTCTGCGAGAAGGATGGCGCGGACGGGACTTTCCCCGACGGCGTCATAGTCAGCGGCCAACTCGGCGAGAGATTGCCATTGACGGAGAACGGATGGCCTGCGTGCCGTTTTTAGGCCAAGGTGGGGAAGGCAAGAGAGAAGGAGGAGCTTGAGGTTGTCGCGGTTTCTTGCGTGAGAGTTTTCATGCGCAATCGCTACATCGAGCGCTGCCGGCGGGAGCGATCTTTCTTTCAGCAATGCTTTGGAGATGACGATACGCGGCGACAAGAGGCCGACTAAGGCGAGGGGAGGGTGTGCGGGAACGCAGAAGACCGGTACCTCGGCTGCTGGCAGAAAGAGCGGGGTTCCGAGGCGTCTGTGCCAGCGGATGGTCTGCGCGGAGATTGTCAGCGCGCGGACAACGGCGTGAGCATAGCGAGCGAAAACGGCCGCTGCGATGAGGATGCAGAGGATTCCCACCCGCTCCTGCTCGAGGTTTGTCTCCCGGCGCATGTATTGCGGGACCAGGAAGAAAAAGGTCAGCATGCAGGCAAGGAGGTGCGTCGCGATCTGCGTCGTGAAGAAGGTTCGCTCTTTTGCGCGGATGCCGGTGGCCTCTAAAAAGCGCGCGATGATGGGAGAGACGAGCCACAATAAGGCGTCCAGAAGAATCTGGATGACGCCAATGCTGACGAGAGCGAGACATGCGAGACGCCACCAATAGGAGAGCAGCATGTTATTCGGCGCCTCCATCGTCGACAGGGTCAGTTGTGGTTTGCTGCCTGGCGATGCGGACCTTCTCTTCGAGTTGATTCAGGAGATCGGTGTCGTAGCTTTGCACGGCATTGACGAGGCAGGAGAGCAGGACATCGTTATTTGCTGCTGAGCCTGAGAAGAAGCGATGAACCAGGGCGCTCGCGCGGTTGTGCTCGAGGTCGTCGGACGTGATCGCCGGAGTGTAGAGGAAGGCGCGGTCGCGCTTCTCACGGACCAGCAGGCCTTTTTTGAAAAGACGGTCGAGTGTCGTCATCACCGTTGTGTATGCGAGGGAGGAGCGCAGGCGCAGGGATACCTGTTGGACGGTCGCGCTCCCCTCGGCCCAAAGGACGGAGAGGACCTCGCGTTCGCGCTCCCCGAGGCGAACTGCGGCGGACGTGGGCCCGGCGTGGGCGCGCCGGATAGGCGCTTGCTCATGCAGCGCATTGACGCTTTTGGGATCGTTGGGTCGAGGCATGACGATAATAGGAGAGTATACGGCCCGACGGACCCCTTAGTTTCGCGCCAGTCTGCGCGGATCTATGAGGGGGTTCGTTAAACTTTCCCTGCCGCGCCGGCAAAAAGAAGCGCTCGCTCGACTGCAATTTGCAAGTTGAAGGCGGTCTTCTATAAGCTGTAGAACCGTAGAACGAATGATCGTTGGTATGGAGGCAATCTTCTCGCCTGGTTGCGTCTTTTCTGCGGGACCGTTCGTCTACTAACTTCATCCATCAATAGGACAGTCTGCTGCCATAAGACAGCAGACTTATGTGTAAATCTTTACAGGAGAACTATGACGATCCGGTGCCGCGCTTTCGTTTTGATTGCATCGTTTGGATTGTCTGTCGCCGCTGCTGTGGCACAGACGGGCCAGGTTGAACCTAAGCTGTACTCTGACATGCGCTGGCGAGAGATTGGCCCCATGCGGGCCGGTCGCACGCGCGCACTGGCCGGCGTTCCGAACCAACCGGCGACATTTTACTTTGGCGCCGTGAACGGCGGTGTTTGGAAGACGACCGACGCTGGCGCGACGTGGCGCAGCGTGTGGGACAACCAGCCGACGGGTTCGATCGGGTCAATTGCGGTGGCGGAGAGCGATCCGAATGTTGTTTACGTCGCTACGGGCGAAGGCCTGGCGCGGCCGGATCTTTCGACGGGCGATGGCGTGTATAAGTCAACCGATGCGGGTAAGACCTGGCAACACCTGGGACTGAAAGACGGGCAGCAGATTGGGCAGATCGCGATAGATCCCAGGGATCCGAATCGCGCATTTGTGGCGGTTACGGGGCATCCCTATGGACCGAATGAGGAGCGCGGCCTTTACCGCACGACGGATGGCGGCAAGACCTTCAAAAAGGTGCTCTATATCAACGGACGCACAGGTGCATCGGAGGTGCAGATCGATCCGCAGCATCCGAACATTGTCTATGCCGGGATGTGGCAGCGGCAGGAGGGGCCGTGGGAGAACGGTGCGTGGTCTGGATCGGAAGGCGGATTCTATCGCTCGACCGATGGCGGAGATAACTGGACGAAGATGACCGGACATGGGCTTCCGGACGATATTATCCAGGTAAATGTTACGGTATCGCCGTCGGATTCGCGGCGCGTGTATGCGGCGATTGCTACGCAGCGCGGTATTGGCATCTATCGCTCGGACGACGAGGGTGTGAACTGGGTCCATGCTCCGGTGGACGATTCGCGTGCGGAGGCCCGCATCGGCGGTGGTGACGTGCCGGTGCCGAAGGTTGATCCGAAGGACCCGGACACGATTTATGTTGCCAGTGTGGTGACGTGGAAGTCGACGGATGCCGGAAAGAGCTGGTACGGCCTGCGTGGTGCGCCGGGTGGGGACGACTATCAGAATGTCTGGGTGAATCCCAACAACACGAAGATCATTGCGCTGGCGAGCGACCAGGGTGTAATCATCTCGCAGAACGGTGGGCAGTCGTGGACGCAATGGTACAACCAGGCGACGGCTCAGATGTATCACGTAACCACGGACAATGCGTTCCCGTATCGCGTGTGCGGCGGGCAGCAGGACAGCGGCAGTGCTTGCGTATCGAGCCGCAGCAACGATGGACGCATCACCTTCAACGATTGGCATCCGGTCGGCATCGAGGAGTATGGCTATGCAGCGCCTGATCCATTGGATCCGGACATTGTGTATGGCGGCAAGGTGACGAAGTATGACAGGCGTACAGGGCAAATCCAGAACGTAGAACCTAAGCCTCTGCGCAGCTATCGCGTGTTGCGTACACAACCGCTGATGTTCTCACCCGTCGATCCGCACAAGCTTTACTTTGCGACGAATACGCTCTGGCTCACGACCGATGGCGGCAAGAGTTGGAAAGAAGTCAGTCCGGACCTGAGCCGTGAGACGTATGAACTACCTGCGACTTTGGACTTCTATAAGGACTCGCCCATGGCGAAGACTACCCGGCGCGGCGTGATCTATGCGTTGGGGCTCTCGCCGCTTGATGGCAATCGGTTATGGGCTGGTACGGATGACGGGCTTATCTGGACGACGACGGATGGAGGAGCGAACTGGAAGAATGTGACTCCGCCGGAGTTGAAGCCGTTCTGGAAGGTCTTCAATATGGACGCGGGGCACTTCGACGCACAGACAGCTTATGCTGCGATCAATACGATCAGGCTCGATGATATGCGTCCGCACCTCTTCCGCACCCACGACGGCGGCAAGACGTGGAAGGAAATCAACAACGGCATTCCCGATGGCGCGGCGACGAGCACGATTCGAGAGGATCCGAAGCGTAAAGGACTGCTGTATGCGGGTACGGAGACGCAGGTGTACGTTTCCTTCGATGACGGCGATCACTGGCAATCGCTGCGGCTCAACATGCCTGCGAGCTCGGTGCGGGATCTCCAGATCAAGGATGATGATCTGATTGCGGGTACACATGGGCGCGGGTTCCTTATTCTGGACAACGTGACCCCGCTGCGTCAGATTGCGGCGAAGACGGCGCAGGAGAATGCGCATCTGTATGGTCCGCAGACTGCAATCCGGATTCGTGGAAATATGAATCCTCCAACGCCTTGGCCTCCGGATATGGCAACAGGGGAGAATCCGCCGGATGGCGCGATGATCGACTACTATATTGGGCCGAACTTCTCGGGCGCAGTGACGCTTGAGGTGGTGGACAGCAAGGGCGAAGTCGTCGGACGCTTCAAGAGCACCGATCCGGTGCCTCCGCTTGATCCGCGCTATCCAGACCCGACGCTTTGGGCGCGGCCCCCGCGCGTGGTCTCAGCTGAGCCGGGCCATCACCGCTTCCTGTGGGACATGCAGTATCAGCAGGTGCCGGGTATGTCGACGGGGCCGGATGCGGACCAGGCTGTACCGTACAACACGCCTTCAGTGTCAACTGCTCCGTGGGTGCTTCCAGGCAACTATACGGTGCGGCTGATCGCGGGTGGAAAGACGATGTCGGAGCCGCTGAAGATCGTGATGGATCCACGGGTGAAGACACCTGCGACGGACCTTGAGCAGCAGTTCAAGGTCTCTAAGGCGATCTACGACGATCTGCTGCGGGCAACATCGGCAATCCATGAGATTACGGTGCTGCGCGACCAGTTGAAGGCGAGGGAGAAACAGGCTCCGGTTGCGGGCGCAGGTGACTCGCTTGAGGTGAAGCTGGACAAGATCGCGGGTTCGGAGCGCGGTGGTCGCGGTGGTGGTGGGCGCGGTGGTCCGATGGGCCCGCCAAACCTTGGTTCGGTGCGCACGCAACTCGCGCGTGTAGAGCACCAGATCCAGAATGCCGACCAGGCTCCGACTGCAGCGCAGGTGGAGGCTTATGAGGTTGTGAGTAAGCCTCTGGGGGATCTGCTGCAGCAGTGGGAACAGCTGAAGCAGACGGACCTGAAGGCGTTGAACGCGAGCCTCGAGCACGACCATCTGCCGCTGCTTCGTCTCGATACGAGCAAGATCGATCACGATGTCGAAGATCAGATCGAGATGGGGGACGACGAGTAACTGTATTTTGCAGCGCATCGAAATGCTCTCTACTACTGCTGGTAGTAGAGAGCATTTTGTTTTAAATTCGTTTGAATCATCCTTTCTCAACACAAACTCACCCCCCTTTTGGAGGTTTATGTCGCGGCTCCGTGCAGTTGTTGTCTCCTTGGTCTCGCTGTGCAGTCTTTCTCTTTTGGCGCAGACGCCAGATACAGCTGTTCTGAATGGAGTTGTAGCCGACTCTACGCACGCGCTCGTTGCTGGAGCGCATGTTGTGGCGACGAATGAACTAACTGGCATCATCCGAGCAACGGAGACCGATGCCAGCGGGCACTTTGTTTTGTCAGGCCTGCCTGTTGCGGGTTTGTACGACGTAGCTGTCGCGAAGCATGGCTTCGCTGAGGCCCGTGTGCAGCACGTAGGCTTTAGTGGCGGCAACAGCGCAAAGCTAGCATTGACTTTAAGTGTGGCGGGCACTGTTTCTACGGTGGTCGTGGAAGGTTCGGCCAGTGATGTTCGTATCGATCAGCCGCAATCGGGAATTCGTTTGAGCCAGACGCAGATGGAGGAGACGCCTTTGCCTAATCGGCGCATCACGTTTCTGCCCTTGCTGAGTGCGGCGAATCGTCCCGCCATCAACCAGGGTGACATCTTTATGAACCAGAACCTCTTCACGACAAACGGCGCAGGGCGGCGGCAGACATGGTTCGAGGTGGACGGCAGCAATAGCGTCGATATGTGGGGACGCCAGACGATTTTTACCAACATCCCCCTGATGGCGGTTGATCAGATGGCGGTGCTGACAAATGCCTTCTCCGCAGAGTATGGCGGGAGCACTGGTAGCGTGGTGAATATTGTTACGCGCAGCGGAGGCGATCGGCTGCATGGCCAGTTTCTGGAGTCGTGGCGTCCGGCGGCGATGGAGGCCTCGTTGGCCGGCTTTACGAGCGGGAATGCGACCAGCGGCAATGAAATTATGAGCGATGTGATGGGACAGACGGCGGCGCAGTTGTCGGGTGCCCTGGATTCAACGAAGAGGACGCACTTCTTTGTTGCGGGAGAGTGGAACCGCGAGGCGAAGGCTTCACCCATCACTTCGCTGTTGGCGCCGGGAAGCTTTGTCGGCCATTACCGCGGCTGGCTTGGGTCTCTGCGGCTCGACCGGCAGATCAATGAGAACAACAATGCGTTTGCAAAAGTCAACTTCGACAATTTCACCGATACGAACCCGAATGGTATTGTCGGCGGCAACAGCCTGGCAAATGTGGCGCGTACCTTTCATCGGCGGACATATTCCGGGGAACTAGGCGAGACGGCAGTGCTTAGCCCGCACCTGGTGAACAATGCGAGAGTGCTGTTTCAGCTTGCGTCACCGATCACGGAGTTCGACCCTGTGGTGTACAGCACGCAGTTTGTGGTGCCGATCTCGTCCTCGTGCGGCAACCTGGCTTGCGGGACATTCACGTCGGGAACTTCGCAGTCGGCGCTGCTGATGAATCGCCAGTATGAGGGGTCGAATACGCTTGCGTTCTCACGGGGGCGACACCAGATTGCAGTTGGCGGTAGCGTGGTCTATGCGCACAACGGAGGTAACAGCAAGGAGTTTGGCGGACCGGTCTTCCTGGGTAAGTTTACCTATAACACTTGCAACCTTGCGGCTTCAGTATGCGAGAGCGCGGCCTACCTGAATAACACCAATAATGTTGCCAACTATCAGCAGAGCTATGGCAACGCTAGCTATACGGTTGACGATCCATTCTGGGCGCTGTTTGTGCAGGACGATTTTCGCGCGAGCGACCGGCTGACGCTGAATGCGGGGCTTCGGTATGAGCGACAGATGTTTACCGATGCGAAGCTGAACTTTGCACCGCGCGTGGGCTTTGTATTCGACACGCGAGGCGATGGACAGACCGTCGTACGGGGCGGCTTCGGGATCTACTACTCGCAGATCGTGGACAACTCGGCTGCGAGCTATGCTCTGGGTGAGCCGACGGGTGTGTTCACGTACACGGCGACCCCGGGACAGGTGGGCTTTCCGACCAGCATCGCGGCGGCTCCGCTGCCGGTGTTTCCTCAGGGAGCGGTTGCGCCGGTGCGCAGTCTGTATGTGCGGCCCGGTCAATCCGCCTATTTGAGCCAGTGGTTTCCAACCTCAGCGCTGAATGGATATCCAAGTGCATTGCTGAATCCATACTCAGAGCAGTGGACGCTCAGCGTGGAGCAGCGCCTTCCGGAGAACTGGATTTTTAGCGTGGACTATGTTGGCACGCATACGCTGCGAATCATCCGTCCGCTGGATGTGGATGGGCCTTCGCCGTTCATCCGCACAGCGCAGAACCAGACGCGTTCAGCTCAGGCGGCCAATTGCACACGGCCGTACTGGAGCTACTGGTACTCGCAGCATGGGATGACGTGCAGCACGGCGGCGAGCAATCCGCAGCCTGCTTATGGGGTGATTCAGACTGATGTGAACAATGGCTTTCTGCACTACGATGCGCTGGATGTGAATCTTTCGCACAACTTCAGACGCAATTTTCAGGTGCTGGCGAGCTATACGTGGTCGCATACGCTGGACAATGTGGATCCCGATACAACGAGCCAGAATCCGAACGATACGAACTTCACCGGTCACCAGGAGTATGGCAATGCGATCTACGATCAGCGCAATCGACTTGTATTGAGCGGCGTTTATGTCGCACCGCTCAAGATAAATATCGGAGGCGTTACCACGTTCGCCAGTGGTCTGCCGTACAACCTTGTTACGGGGACTACGAACAGCGGCAACACGGGTGGAACTACAGATCGTCCGGTGATCAATGGTGTAGTCGTCGGGCGCAATACGGGGCGCGGCACGAGCATCTACTCGGTCGATCCGTTTGTGAGCCGCGTCTTCCCGATCTATCGCGAACTGGTGAAGGTTGATCTTCGCGCGGAGGCGTTCAACGTGTTGAACCACGCCAATTTCGTCGGGTTCAACGGCACGTACGGGAACGCCGCAACGGCACCGTCGAGTCTAGGGGCTCCGCTGCCTGGGGTTACGTCGCAGCTTCCGGCGCGGTTTATGCAGTTCTCCGCTAAAGTGAGCTTCTGATGCGGGAGAGATGCTGGATGGCCGGTCTAGGATCGCGTGGCGTGCTCGTATTCGCTTTGGGGTTGCAGGCCCTGATGTCTCTGCCTGGTGCATCGCCCGCGATGGCGCAGGCCGTGACCGGATCCATTGCAGGACGCGTCATGGATGCGCAGGGGGCGGCCGTGCCCTATGCAGAGGTGATGATTCGCAACACGGATGTCTCGTCAGATCGAAAGGTTCAAAGCGATCGCGCGGGTGGGTTTCGTGTGAGCGGGCTCGTCTCCGGCGCTTACACGGTTGAGGCACATGCGAAGGGGCTTGCACTGAAGCGTCCAGTCCGGCTGACGCTTACACTTGGCAGCAGCACGGAGATAGTGCTGCGGTTGGATGTTGCAGCTGTGAAGCAAAGCACGACGGTGACGGCGCGGCGTGGGACAATTGAGGGCAATACGGTGGCTCCGGTGGCGAATACCTCGGAGGGCTCTGTCGGCAGCTTCCTGCCTGGACTGACGGTGACGTATCTCCCTAATCGCGATCGCGACTTTACGCAGTTCACGAGCCAGGCTGCAGGGGCGCAGGCCGACGCGGACGGGACGGGCGTGACCATAGCGGGCCAGCGGAGCAACGCCGTCGCGACGCAGGTGGACGGCACGAGTTTCAACGATCCTTTGCTGGGCGGTCGACGCGGTGCGGAGGATGGCGGCCTGTTTCTTCCACTTACGGCGGTGCGCGAGTTCGAGGTACTTCGTACTGGCGTGGATTCCTCGTCGGGGGAGACGAATGCGGGGTTGATCAACGTTGCGACGAAGGCGGGTGCAAATCGTCCGAGGGGCGAAGCGTTCTACACCGGCAGGCCGGCGCCGCTTACCTCAGCCGATGCCTTTGGCAACTCGCTTGATAATCTGCAAAATGCTTTTGGGCTCTCTTATGGTGGGCCGATCCGGCGCGACCGGAGCTTTTTTCTGTTCAGCGTCGAGCAGGACTTTGTGCATGCGCCTTACTATGCGCAGTTCGCGCCACAGGCTCCGGGAACGATCGTGCCGGGAACTGTGGCGGCGCAGCAAGGCCAGATCATCGAAAGGCAGTCGCCCACGGCTGGGTTTGGACGTGTGGATTGGGTCTTGAACACAGCAAATACGCTAAGCACGGAGCTAGCCCTGAACCGCGTTCACACAGTCGATGCAGGCGATGGGCTGACGCGGTCTCTGGCGACGGCAGTCCACGCAGCGTCTTTCAGTGGGCAGAGCTTCACCAGTCGCGTCGGACTTACGACTGTGCTTGGTGCGCGCGCGTTCAATCAGGCTGTGGTTGCATGGTCGGGCGACCATCGCAATCGAACGCCGAACTCTTCAGCACCCGAGTTCTCTGTCAATGGCTTTGGAGTACTTGGTGGCGACAGCGCAGGACAGCATCTCTATACATCGCAGCAAACACAGGTCTCGGACGACGTTACGCTAAGCCGTGGACGTAATGGGTTCTCATTCGGCGGGCGTTTTGCTGCCTCTCCTGCCTATGAGCAAAAGGAACTGAATCTAAATGGACGGTTTGACTACGATTCTCTTACGGACTATCTGAACAACAATCCGCGGCGGTTTCAGCAGACGTTTGTGACCGGTGATGCGCGGTATCAAGGGACTGTGAGCGAACTGGGACTCTACGCCAATGCGCGGTTGCAGATGCATCCCGGGCTCTTTCTCACGGCGGGACTGCGCTGGGCCGGGCAGTGGAATCCACAGCCGAGCCAGCCAAATGCGGCACTTCCGGTGACACAGAGTGTCCCGAACGACCTCAAGCAATGGCAGCCCAGGGTAGGTCTGGCATGGAGCGCGGATGCGAAGACAGTGGTGCGCGTCTCGACGGGGCTTTACAGTGCGGCGACACCCGCGACTTACTTTCACCGCGTATTTGCGGATAACGGCACCCAAACTGTTACCGCAGACAGCTACTTTGACCCAGCGCTGCTGACGCTGACGGGGGCCAACACCTCGTCGCCACATGCACTGGCAGCAGCTCCTTCAGGGTTCACAATGCCGAGCGCGTTTGTTGCCGGGATCGCGCCGTCATTCCGCAATCCGATGTCATTTCAAGCGGCGGCGAGCGTCGACCGGCAGGTTGCGGCGAAGCTGGGGCTTACAGTCGGGTATCTCCGAAACAGTACGTGGGGGCTGGAACGCAGACTGGATGAGAACCTGTTTGCGCCTATGATCAACAGCAGCGGCGCTCTCATCTTTCCGTCGACGCGCCCGATTGCGGGTGTGGGCCGGCTGGTGGTCGAGCAGTCGACGGCGCACTCCACCTATGACGGCGGATTTATCAGTGTGAACTCGCAGATATCGCGACGTTCGCAGTTGCTGATCAACTATACGGTCTCGCGCAGCATGGATGATGCCTCGGGCTCGGACCCGTACGGGCCTGTGACCACCATGAATCCATTTGATCTGCGGCAGGAGCGTGCAGACTCTTCATTCGACGCGCGGCAGGCGCTGAATTTGAATGCGATCTTCAACCTGCCTATCGGGTTCAAATTGAACCCCCTGTTTGTGGCGCGTTCGGGATTGCCGTATACACCCATCGTGGGTTTTGATACGCAGAACGATGCCAACGACTGGAACGCCCGCGCGATAATCGACGGAGTGGCTGTTGCACGGAACTCATCGCGGCAGCCCGCATTTTCGAACCTCGATCTGCGCGTGGTGAAGGACTTCACGCTGAAGGGAGAGGGCCATCATCTTGATCTCTTCATGGATGTCTTCAACATTGTTGGCGCGCAGAACCTGCGCTTTGACAACAACGGTGAGAGCTTGTTCGGCGATACGGCGCATCCGGTGTTCGCAGCGGGCGAGCCTCTCTTTGCGCCTGGCGTGACTCGCCTGGGTGGTCCGCGCGAGGTGCAGTTTACGGTGCGTCTGGTAGGCTTCTAGGTCGCGCATCGGCAGTTCGCACGAGTACGCCGATTAATCTCTTTTGCGTGCCTCAATGAATCTTCAATTACAATCTTGCTATTCCGGATAGTCTTCACGGGCTTCCGTTCTTATTACAGCACCTTTGAACGCATTGGAGCCTTTTAATGGCCGTGTCATGTCGTCTGCTCGTCGTGTCTCTTTCGTTCTTTTTGCTGACTGTTCTTGCGCCAAGCCTTCCTGCACAACAGCATACAAATACCTCGGGTCAGTACCCGGCGGAGTTGCTTTCCGGGCTGCATTGGCGTGATGTTGGGCCGATGCGTGGTGGCAGAACCTATGCCGTTGCGGGCAACGCGGACCAGCCCGACACGTTCTACATGGGCTCGGTGGGCGGCGGCGTCTGGAAGACGGAAAACGCCGGGCGCACGTGGTTTCCCATTGCCGATGAGGGGATTCCGATCGGCTCGATCGGGGCCATTGCTGTAGCGCCCTCAGATCCGAACGTCATCTATGTTGGCACAGGCGAGCCGGACATCCGTAGCCAGCACTCGTATGGCATAGGTGTGTTTAAGTCGACGGATGCGGGCAAGACGTGGAAGCACATTGGCCTGGAGGAGACGCGGCAGATTGGGCGCATTGTTGTTGACCCGAAGAACCCGAACCGGGTGTACGTCGCGGCGCTGGGACACGTCTACAAGGCGAATCCGGAGCGCGGCGTCTACCGCTCGACCGATGGTGGAGCGCATTGGAAGAAGGTACTTTTCAAGGCGAACGACCCGGAGAACGTGGGCGCAGTGGACCTTGCGATTGATCCTAAGGACCCGCGAGTGCTGTATGCGTCTCTGTGGGCCACGCGTCGTCCGCCATGGTCGGTGTATGCGCCGTCGAACATGGCTGGAGGTGGCATGTACAAGTCTACCGATGGCGGAGATACGTGGAAGCAGCTTGCCGGAGGGCTTCCAACGGATAACTTTGTCGGCAAGATCGGCATCGCGGTCGCGCCCAGTAATCCGAATCGGGTTTGGGCGGTTGTCGATGACCTGGGCGCGGCGGTTGCTCGGCCGATCCGAGGGGGACCGCCAGCGGCAGGTCGGGAGCATGAGACAGGCGGTGGCGTTTATGTCTCCGATGATGCTGGGGCTACATGGCAGCGGGTGAACTCGGAGCAGCGGTTGTGGAGCCGTGGCTGGTACTTTGAATCAATTGCAGTCGATCCGGTCAATCCCGATCGGGCTTATGTGATCAATACGGCGACATACATGACCACGGACGGCGGCAAGACCTTCGTTCCTGTGAAGGGAGCGCCGGGCGGAGACGATTACCACCAGCTATGGGTCAACCCGAAAGACGGAAACCGCATGGTGTTGAGCAGTGACCAGGGAACGGTCGTCAGCGTTGACGGGGCGAAGACCTGGAGCACCTGGTACAACCAGCCTACGGCGCAGATCTACCATGTCGCGGCCGACAATCGCTTCCCCTACTGGCTCTACGGCGCGCAGCAGGACTCGGGCGGCGTTGGAGTGAGCACGTGGTCTCGGCAGGGTGTCCTCTCGTTCCGCAACTGGGAGCCCACATGCCTGGCCGGCGAGAGCAATACGGTCGTGCCCGACCCTAAAGACGGCAACATTCTTTACGGTGGCGGCGATGGCCGCTGCGACCAGGCGCTGAATCTGCCTGCTCCGCTTGGCGGCGAGTTGCCAACGGCTGATCCGAATGATCCTGCCCGCCGAACGTGGACGCTGCCACAGGTCTTCTCGCTGGCCGATGAGGCACTTTACTACTCCAATCAGTTTGTCTTCCGCAGTCGCGATCGCGGTCGTAGCTGGGAGAAGATCAGCCCGGATCTGGCTCGTCTGCACCCTGAGGTCCCCAAGACGCTCGATGCGGCAACGGCGAAGGACATCGATCAGCCGATGACCGACCAGTTCGGCGTAGTCTACTCGATTGGCCCCTCTCCGATAGAGGCGAAGACGGTGTGGGTTGGAACCGATGACGGCCTGATCCATGTAACGCGCGATGATGGCGCGAACTGGAAGGAAGTCACCCCGCCGGCGATGACTGCGTGGAGTAAGGTCTCGCAGATCGAGGCTGGCCACTTCGATGTGGAGACGGCGTATGCATCGATCGACCGTCACCGGCTTGCCGACAACATGCCCTACATCTACCGCACGCACGATGGCGGGAAGACCTGGCAGAACGTTGTGAAGGGAATTCCGGAGGGGGCCTTCGTCAACTCGGTGAAGGAAGACCCTAAACAGAAGGGTTTGCTGTATGCCGCAACCGAGCTGCGGGTCTATGTCTCGTTCAATGATGGCGACCAGTGGCAGCCATTGCAGAACAATATGCCTGTGACCTCTGTGCGGGACATCGTCGTACATGGTGACGACCTTGCTATTGCTACCTATGGGCGCGGCTTCTGGCTAATGGATCAGATGACGGCTCTACGTCAGCTTGCCGCGAAGGGCAACCAAATCGAGTCCGCGGCTGCGTATCTCTTTGTTCCGGGAGAGACGTATGCGATTCATAACGGCAGCATGAACGGCACGCCACTTCCTCACGAAGAGGCGCAGGAGCTGAATCCGCCCGCGGGTGTATTAGCGTACTACTGGCTGAAGTCGGTACCTTCGCAGCCGATCAAATTGGAGCTTATCGATGCGAGCGGTGCCGCGAAGGCCTGTGTTGCCAGCGACACTCCGGTGAAGCCGGTGGATACGGAGGCGATCAATGTGCAGGCGATATGGGAGCAGCCGACTCTGCCACCTTCCGCCTCGACCGGAATGCACCGCATCGCGTTGAATGTTGTCCCGCCTCGTGGGTTCGGCCGGCGCGGCCCTGTGACTCCGCCACCAGCTGACGCGTGTCACCCTGCGGGATCGCCTCCGCCCGCGCAGGAAGAATCGCAGGCTCGCAGAGGGCGGGGCGGTCCTGCCGGCTTGCAGCCTGGAGAGTACACAGTACGTCTCACTGTGGACGGCAGGACGTATACCCAGCCGGTTACCATACACCCCGACCCGCGCAACCTGTCCCAGGGAGCGGACGCCGCATTGGGTGGCGAGGATGACGACCTGTAGCAGCAATAGCCAGGATGCGAGAGGCTCGCATCCTGGCGTTCCTTCATCTGAAAATCTCACCTTTTTTCCTCAAACCTGCGTCTAAACCCGACACCCCTGCGTCTCTGAAGCAAAAAATGAACAATTTTATGAAGCGAACCCTGTACCTCGCCTCTCTCTGTGTTGCGTCTGGTCTGCTTAGCGGTGGGCTCCATGCACAGCAGGTCGATCCCTCGTTTTACGCTGGTATGAAGTGGCGCTCGATCGGCCCCTTCCGCGCTGGACGTGTCTCCGCGGTTGCTGGAATTGCGGGTAACTCGGCGGTCTATTACATGGGGAGTCCCGGCGGCGGCGTGTGGAAGACCGTCGATGGTGGCGTGGTGTGGTCGCCGATCTTCGACCAGATGAAGGTCGCTTCTATCGGAGCCATCGTCGTCGCACCCTCAAATCCGGATGTGATCTACGTGGGTACGGGCGACGTGAGCATGGTTGGCGCCGCTGTGAATATGGGGAACGGTGTCTACAAGTCCATTGATGCCGGGCGGACTTGGACGCATGTCGGTCTCGCCGAGACCGAGCACATCGGCGCGATGTGGATCGATCCGAAAGATCCGAATGTGGTGTTCGTTGCGGCGCTGGGCAAGACGTTTTCGCCGAATCCGGAGCGTGGGGTTTTCAAGACGACCGATGGTGGCAAGACCTGGCGCAAGGTGCTTGCCGGAGGTGATGAGACCGGCGCGATCGACGTAGTCTTCGACGCCACGAATACGAAGATCGGATACGCAGCGCTGTGGCACCACTACTGTAAGCCCGGCGACACCCAGGATCTGATCAACGGCACGAAGGGCGGCGCGATCTACAAGACAGTCGACGGGGGAGAGAACTGGACATTGTTAAAGTCGCCCGGGCTGCCCGCGGGGGAGATGAGCCGTATCGGTGTTGCGACGACGTCGGGAGGTCAGCGGGTGTATGCCGTTATCGCAGGGGCTCGCGGCGAAGGCGGTTTCTATCGCTCCGACGATGGTGGCGATAGCTGGAAGAAGAGCACGAACGATACTCGCGTCACAGGCAGCGGCTACTTCAGCCGCGTCTTCGTCGATCCGAAGGATGCGGATACCATTTACGTTGCGCAGACATCGCTCTATCGTTCGGTCGATGGCGGCCACACGTTCATCTCGTTCAAAGGCGCGCCGGGTGGCGACGACAACCATGCACTGTGGATCGACCCAGCCGACCCGTCGCGCATGATCATGGCCAGCGACCAGGGCGCAACGATCAGCATGGACTCGGGCAAGAGCTGGAGCTCCTGGTATAACCAGCCCACGGCGCAGATCTATCACATGTCGACGGATAACCGTTACCCATACTGGGTGTACGGCACCCAGCAGGATTCGGGTAGCGTCGGTACGCTAAGCCGCGGTGACTATGGCGCGATTACGTTTCTTGATTGGGATCCTGTCGCGGCCTATGAGTTCGGCTATATCGTGCCGGATCCACAGGATCCCAACATGATCTACGCCGGTGGTCCGGGGCGCGGTCTGGTGCTCCTCAATCGTGCGAACCGTCAAGTCCAGACGATCTCTCCCAATGTTAGCCGCGATGGGGACTTTCGTATGGCGCAAAACCCTCCGCTGGCCTTCTCGCCGCAGAATCCGCACATCTTCTACGAGGGCACGCAGTTTCTGATGGAAACGCGCGACGCAGGGACGAACTGGAAAAAAATCAGTCCGGACCTGACGGCGCGGCAGGGAAGCGAAGCCGTTAACGCGAAGGAAAAGGAAGAGGCAAAGTCCGACGAGCAGCAGGACAGGCGGCTGCGCACCAAAGAGGCAAACGAGACGCTGACGCCGCCGAACCGGAGCGCGATCAATACCTTTTCGCCGTCACCGGTTGCAGCTGGGCAAATCTGGGTTGGCACAACGAATGGCCTCGTGCAACTGACCAAAGACGCCGGTGCAACGTGGCAGACCGTAACACCTCCAGGGCTTACCCAGTATACGAACATCAGCATTCTTGAGTCGTCGCACTTCGACGCTGCCACCGCATACGCGGCAGTGGATCGACATGAAGAGAACAACTTCAAGCCACATATCTATCGCACGCGGGACTTCGGAAAGACGTGGCAGCAGGTCGCCAGCGGCATCGCGGACGGCGACTTCGTCCGCGTGGTGCGCGAGGACCCCAGGCGAAAGGGGCTGCTTTATGCGGGCACAGAGAATGGCGCTTATGTCTCGTTCGACGACGGCGACCATTGGAGCTCCCTGCAGCTCAATCTGCCGACAGCTTCAGTGCGCGATCTCCAGATCAATGGCAACGATCTTGTGGCTGCCACCTATGGCCGCTCGTTCTGGATCCTCGACGATATCAGCCCCTTGCGGCAGATCAATTCGAAGCTTCTTGGCCAGCCGACATTTCTCTACAAGCCTGGCAAGGCGTTGCGCGTACATCTCGATCTCAACGGCGACACGCCGATTCCACCGGAGCTGCCTGCAGGTCAGAACCCTCCAGACGGAGCTTTGATCGACTACTACCTGAAGTCCGCGCCTCAGGGCGACATCTCGTTGGCGATCTACGACAGCAAGGGTGGACTGGTACGCGAGTTATCGTCAAAGCCTAATGAAGATGTCAAAGAACCGCCGCCGAATGTTCCCGACTACTGGCTGGCTCTTCCGCAGCCCCTGACGAAACAGGAAGGCGAAAATAGGTTCGTCTGGGACCTGAGGTACGCGCCACCGCTCGCGCTTCGTCACCAGTATGCGATCTCAGCGCTTTATCAGAACACTCCCGCAGATCCCCAGGGCGGCCTTGTTGTGCCCGGGATGTATGAAGTGCGGCTTACCGTCGACGGCAAAGTTTATAAGCAGCCGCTTGAAGTCACGCTCGATCCGCGGGTTCACGTTACAGCTGAAGCGCTCAATCATCAATTAGACCTTCATCGTAAGGCGTCTGCAGTGATCACAACGACGTACAACTTTTATCATCAGTCGCTTGTTCTGCGCGAAGCCGTCGCGGGCGATGAAAAGAAGCTGCAGAATCAGGACCAGGACACTGTGAAAACGCTACGCGACTTCGACATGAAGGTTGTGCGCCTGCAAGGTGCTGAAGGACGCGGTGGCGCTCCAGGGGCTGGCCGCTCTGTTCCCAGTTTCATGATGGCGAACCAGCAGATGGGCTCCCTGGCCACCGTCGTCGATAGCTCGGACAGTGAACCTACGCCCGCTATGGAGACAGCCTACCGCGACTACTGCCACGATCTTGCTTCGGTCGCGGACAAATGGAACGGGCTTATCAAGCAGGATCTTCCTATGCTCAATGACCAACTGGCAAAACAAAAGCTGTCAGCACTGCCGGCGGTAGAGATTGCTCTGCCCTCGGAGTGTCAGTGATTCATCGTCTCTCACAATGATCGCGAATCACGGATGTGTCGAATCAGATTTTCGTTAGCGGAACATCAATTTTGTGTTATCAATGTAAGACCTAAGATTAAACGAACAGTTAACGAAGCTTTTCAAGATGAAGATGTCTGAAGAGATGCCCTTTGTGTGTTTATTCAACCACCGTGCTGCTGGATGCGTCGTTTTCGGCGTAGAACGTGGACCCAAGTTCCTCTAAGGCTCACACCGCAGCTACACAGATAAAAAGCTTTAGAAACCGACTCACCTTGCAGGAGGCCAGCGTTTTGAAACGTGTATCTGTTGTCCTATTTCTTTTGATCATTCTCTTGGGTCTTACACCAGCATTCGCCCAGACCAGCACAACCGGCGCAGTAGCTGGCGTTGTTACGGATCAGACGGGAGCCATAGTTCCGAGCGCCACTGTTGTCCTTACCAACGTTGCCACCGGCGCTGTGCATCAGACGAAAACGAGCGGCTCGGGGGACTACCGTTTTGACCTTATACCGCCGGGTAATTATGTCATTTCTCTCAGTCAGCCAGGGTTCGCGAGGTTAGAGTCGCATGTTGCCGTCGCAAACGCGCAGGTCTTGGGTGCTGACCTCAAGTTACAGCTCGGGACCAATACGGAGCTGATCAACGTGGACGCCGTCGCCTCAACGTTGCAGACGGAGAACGGAAACGTTGCCACGAACGTGAATCAGACCCAGATAGCAGAGGTCCCCAACTCCGGCAATAACATGACCTACGTGACCCGCATTACGCCGGGCATGGGAACGGGTTTCGGGGTTTCGGGCAGCACGACGCTGTACACAGTCGATGGCATGCGCAACAATGATCCCTATAACAATGCCGGAAACTCGGGTGCATCGAACCTGATGATGGGCATCAATAACGTGGAGGAAGCTACCGTCACGGGTAATGGATACTCTGGCCAGTTTGGTGGACTCGTAGGCGCACAGGTTAGCTTCGTCTCCAAGAGCGGCAGCAATCGGGTCCATGGCGACGCTTCGTGGTTCTGGACCGGTCGCTCGCTGGTGGCGAACAACTGGTTCAACGCCCACACCAACACACCCCGACCTTTCGAAAATGCGAATATGTGGTCGGCATCTATCGGCGGTCCTGCGATCAGGAACAAGCTCTTCTTCTACGTGGATACAGAGGGACTTCGCGCTGTTCTGCCATCTGCCACGACCACGGTTTTGCTTCCATCGACGGGACTTCAGAACTATACTTTGCAGACTCTCGCGAACAGCGGTCTGTCAAAGTCGATTCCGTTCTATCAAAACATGTTCGCGATCTACAACGCTGCCGGCCAGGCGCATAACGCTAAACCTGGAAATCCGAATGCAACGGGAACAGCACAGCTTACTGGATGCCCAACTTCGGCGCTCTCTTCAACCGATGCGAGCGCATTGGGCAGCGGATCGGGAGCCTGCGCAAACTCCTATCAGGGCTCAGCAACCAACTTCGCCAACGAATGGCTTCTTATTTCGCGTGTTGACGCCAACATCGGCGTTCATGACAAGGGCTTTATCCGTTATGAACACGACACAGGCAGCCAGCCCACGACGACCGATCAGATAAACCCTCTCTTCAGCGCGATCAGCATCCAGCCCCAGCACTCAGGTCAGCTCAACGAGACCCATACTTTCGGATCACGCGTCGTCAATAACGCAATCCTCTCCGGCATGTGGTATGGCGCGCTCTTCGGGCCGTCCAACCTGAACGCAACGCTGGCACTCTTCCCGGCGCAGACGTCTTTCACGGACGGAGCCTTCACCGGTCTTGGCGGTAGCAATGCTTCTTTTCCAACAGGGCGCAACATCACAACGATTCAGTTGCAGGACGACGTGGCGATCGATGCCGGCAATCATACGATCAAGTTCGGAGGCATCGGCTTCGTAGTCAAGGAAAACGACAACTACTTCACAGCTGGCACCATTCCTTTGGAGACCGTAGCAACGCTCGGAGCCTTCATTCACGGAGGCGTCGATCCGAACAACACCGGCAACTACACTACGCTAGCGCAGTCGTTCGTCACCAAGCCCAACCATCCCATCATGTACGGTCAGCTTGGTTTTTATGCAGAGGATGACTGGAAGGCGCGCCGCGACTTCAGCATGTCGTTTGCCCTCAGGCTCGAGCACCAGAACAATGTTCAGTGCTTGGACAACTGCTTGACGCTGCCTTTGCAGCCATTCCCGACGCTCACTCACAGCGCCGCAACTCCTTATAACCAGGCCCTCGCCTTCAACCAGAAGAATGTCCTCCCCGGACTTCAGAGCCTGGAGTGGCAACCGCGCGTGGGCTTTGCTTACAACCCTCCCATACTCGGCGAGACACTGGTGGTCCGCGGTGGAGCTGGTATCTTCTTCGACGGTCTTCCGGGAAACATCGTTGAATCCATCGTCAAGAACTCGCCCGTGAAGAACACCTTCAAACCATCCGGCGACAATCTGGCCCAGACCGAAACGTCCAACCTGTACAACGATGCAGCTGCATTGAACACGGCGTTCAGCAGCAGCATCACGAACGGAGGTACTGCTGCCTCGGTCAAGGCCAGCCTCCCAACCGCGTTGCAGAAGTTCTTTACGCCTCCCGGTCTGTATGGTCCACAGAACAACTTCAAGCTCTACCAGATCTACAAGTGGAACCTTGAGGTACAGAAGTCGTTCTTCAAGGGAGCGACGACTCTCTCTATGAACTATATGGGCAACCACGGTATCAATAAGCCCTATACGAATGCAGGGCTCAATGCGTACTCGACCACCCTTGCGGGACTGCCGACGACGGCGCCGGATCCCCGATTTGGTCAGGTCAACTACATCGCGTCCGGTGGAATGTCGAACTATAACGGTCTGGTCACGACATTTACACAGCGGTTCCGCGGGGGAAGCCTCTTCACGGCGGGATACACCTACGGTAAGTCGATGGACACCATTACAACTGGCTTGAGCTCCACGACGACCGGAACGACGGATATCACGTCTTCACTCGATCCCTACAATCCGGTGTCGCGGTACGCGCTGGCTTCCTCGGATATCCGCAACTATCTGACTCTCAACTATGTTTACAAAGTTCCATTCAAGAACATTTTCTATGGCGGATGGCAGGTCTCGGGAGCGGCGTTTATGTACTCAGGGCTTCCCTTCTCTGTAATGGATTCTGCCACCTCTAGCATCTCTGGATCGGCAGCGTCTGGTGGTTTCTACGGTGGCACGCTCATTGCAAACTATAACTATAGTGGTGAGCAAGCGTGCAGCCGTCCAGGGACACCGTGTCTGTCGGCCAGCCAGTTCTCGCACGCGACAAGTATCTCCTCCACCGGACCCCGCAACGGATTTCATGGGCCGGACTACATCAGCACGGACATCGGCATCACAAAGACGATTCCGATTCATTTTGAGGGCGGTTCGTTTAGCTTCGGCGCACAGGCCTTCAATGTGCTCAACCACCCCAACTTCTCTCGTCCGGGCTCGAGTTCAACCACCTCATCGACGTTCGGCACAATCACATCAACCGTCAACCCGTCTGGTGTCTTCAGCGGTGTGGGTGGAGACGACTCCCCCCGCATCGTCCAGCTCAAGACAAAGCTGACCTTCTAATCTCAACCGTAACAGACGCCCGGATGGTCGGTTTTAGCATGACGTGTTCATGCTGAAACCAGACCATCCGGGCGTTTCGTCGTCTATAAGAGACCGATACCGTTGGTCGACATAAACAGATGATCAAGGCTATAGGAGCAACCTTCGGCGACATGCCAACAGGCCTGATGTCGCACGGGCCTTTTGCGCTCCAGCTTGCCGCCAGTGCTCGAATCTTCCCCGGCAGGTACGAGGACCACAACCAGTTAGCGGTGCTGAGAGCGTACTTACCGAGCGGTCTGGGGATAGACATCGATTCCGGCCGCCAAATCAGTCTTTAGAAGGCCGCGCGGGCAATCACTTCGCCGTCATCTTGACACGGCCGATATAGCTAAGGATAGGGGAGCAAACAACGTCCGGCATTGCCGGATGTTCTGTTTGAAGTGAGGTACAGGTCAAAGTCCGGACCTATCTCGCCTGTTTCTAAGACTTTAGGACTTTTGGGTGGGGGGACCCCCTAGCGCAGGACCATCGCGCGTCTGGCGCAGAGTGCCAAACGCCGAAGGGGGCTTAGTGCGTACGACGCTCTGCGTCCCGTTGTTGGGTGATTCTGCGAATTTCTTCGTCGGCTTGGCGCAGCCGGTCGTCGATCTGGGCATTGGAGAGGGCTTTGCCGCTTGGGTCGATGCCGACACGGGTACCGTCCGGGCTAACCGTAAGGCGGGTTCCGTCGTGGCCGGAGTAGGATTTTCCCCCGTCGGGGCTAATGGTATATCGGGTCCCATCATGGCCGACGTACACTTTTCCGCCGTCGGGTGAGATAGTGAGGGTGGCTCCGTTTTTCGCCGTAAAAGAACTGCCACCGTCGGGGCCGGTGATGATGCGCACACCATCCTTACCAACGACGACGCTCGAACCATCACTCGAGTGAATATTGGCGCCGCCATTGCCGATAACGACGCTACTGCCATCAGATCCATGGATGGAGATCGGTGGAGGCAGAGGAGGAAGAGGCGGTAGGGGCGCGACGGCGTCCTTCTTGAGCGCGATATCTCCTTGCGTGGTAGTGATGCGGACCGTTGGCCCCCCCTTACCCACGATTCCACCGAAATTTCTGCGGTTATCACTTTCTTGAACGGGGACGGAGAAATCGTTCTCGGCGTCTCCGTTGGTGGTCTCGGCTTGAACGGTGAAGCTGGCCTGATCGGGGACGCTGAGATTGACGCTGCCGTTGCGGTTTTCGACGGCGATGTTGCCGAGAGGCGGCGCACTGGTGATATCGACGGAGCCATTGCGATTGGTGACGGAGATATCGCCCGAGACGCGTTCGAATGTCACGTTATGGCTGCGGGTCGACAGGATGATCGGGCCTACGGCCTGGTCGATAGAGAAGTCCGAGCCAGGGCTGAACTCGATCTCACCATCAAGGCGGGCCAGCCGGAGGTCAGTGCGGCTGGAGTGAAAGCGGACCGCGCCGCGGACGCGCTCGATATGAGTGGTGCCGTAGAAGTCGCCGTCCATGGCGACGGTACCGGAAATATCGGAGATGGTGAGGTCGCGGCCATGACCTTCGACGCTGACGGGGCCAGTGATACTGTGGGCCGAGAACGAGGAGTCGCCGTTGTTGATGTGGGTGCCTACCGGTCCGGTGATGGCGCTGATATTGATATCGCCGTGATTGGCCGTGACATTGACCGGGGCCTTAAGCTCGGTAACGTGGACATCGCCGTGATTGGCCGTAACCGTAGCAGTTGCGGTGGCGGGAACGGTGATGACAAGATCAGCGCGACCGCCTTCGATTGAGGGCACCGAGAGGTTGAGTGTGGTGCCGTTAGGGGTCAGCTTGGGGCTGAGTTGCTGAGCTTTGTTGTCGGCCTCGGAATCGGAGCGGGTATAGACCTGTTTGTGGACTTCGATGTGGATCTGGTTGTCGTCGCTTGTGCCGGAGACAGAGATATCGCCACGTGGATTATCGATCGAGAGGCTGGTTCCGACGGGGAAGTCCTGCGAGAGAGTCTGGTCGCTTTCGTGCTTATCGCCGAGGAACTCGTCCAGGTTGTCCTGGTTGATGTTCATGCCCTTGCCGAAGAAACGCCCTTCCCTCATGCCGCTTACGAAGATTCCTGCGATGCCGAGGAGGAGCAGAAGGGTGAAAACGCCACCGCCGATGCTGCGGCGGCGCAAAGGAGTCTCTCCAGCGTGCGTGTATTGGTCGAAGGCCCATTCGAGCAACATGACGAGACCGGCACCGACGAGCAGGGCGGGCCACCAGCGACCATACCAGAGCCAGAGATCGTGGGCTGGAATGCGGCCCATCTGGACGAGCAGAAAGACGATGCCGATGGCGATGACCATCAGGGGTCCAAGGACGGAGCCCCGTCGCATGCCGCGCAACTGCTGGCGGTAAGCCTGCTGTTGCGCGCGAAGCATGTCGCGCTGCATCCGGGCTTGGTCCTTCATGATGCGACGCTGGTATCTCCAGTCGTTGCCGTAAGGTGGGCCCGGAGGAGGGGTAGGCGGAGGATAGGGTGGAGGATAGCCGGCCATGGTGTTAGCGCCCTTCCTGATCGTGCGTGTTCGTGGGAACGATGGAGGTCGAAGCGGGGCCCGGGGGAGGGACAGGCGGCGTAGGGTATACGGGCATAGAAGCTGCTGCGTTGCTGTAGGCAGTGCGCTCGAAGATGGTCATGAGCCCGGCGACGATGATGAAGAGCGGCCAGCTGCGGCCCCAGGAGAGAATGTTGAAGGTCGAGAGCAGGAACATGACACCGATGAGAACGACCCAGACCGAACCCCGGAGGGCACTGAAGAGGCGCATGCGGTAGAGGGCTGTACCGTCATCGGCGAGAGTGGCTCCTGTGCCCGTCATCTTGTGGACGAAGAGCCAGAGGCCTAAGCCAATGAGGAAGAATGGAACGAGTTTATGGACCGGGAAACCGCTGAAGAGGCCGGCATTGCCGATCAGAAAGATGGTGCCGAGACCGATGAGCCAGATGGCCCCGGCGGGAAAACGGTTTCGCACGGGGGGCAGATTAGGATCGACACCGGGATATGGGACTCCATAGGGGGAGGCTGGTGGAACGTAGTTTTGCCAATCCCAGGGGGTGGTACCGCTTGGGGGCTGCTGAGGGGGCGGTGGGTAACCGGACGCGGGTGGAACGTAGCTGCTTGCTGGAGGAATGGTCGGGTCCGGGGTGAAGGCTGCAGCAGTTCCGCCTGTGCTCGAGGCTCCGCCAGGCCACGCTTTGCCGAAGCCGAGGCGTTCGCCCAGATCGTTCAAACCAAAAGGGTTTGGAAGAGGGGTCCCGTCGCGGCGGGCGCGGGCGGTGTGGTGCGCTTCGAGAATTTGATAGACAACCCAGCCGGCGATGAAGATGCCGAAGATGCCATTTTCGTGGGACAGCGTGACGAGGATGGCGAAGACAACGAGATGAACGATTCCCTTTGCGTATTGCCCGTTGTACATGGCACCGACACCAGGGATAATGCCGAGAAGGGCGGCCAGGCCGGGATTTGGCTCTCCGCTATTGAATGCGGGAATGCTGGTGTTATAGGCCGCAGGATTGGGATAAACGCCAGGGGCGGCATTTGGAGGGGCGCCGACTCCACTCAATTTGGCAGCAAGGCATGGCTCGCAGAAGACAGCGGTACCGACAACGCGGGTGCATTCCTGGCAGAGAGGCTTGCCACAGTTCTGGCAAAAGGCAGTTCGTTCACGGTCAGGATGGTTTGCGCAGTTCATACCAGTCCCCCTTCCTGTATGTGATTGAAGACGTTAGGCGTAAAGAGAGCAAGAGCTTCGGTGGCGGCGGGACTGGGGCCGCGAGCCGGAGTGGAACCGACGAAGTGTGTGTTGCCGCCCTGGGGGTTCTCACGCCGACTGGTGCCGGACTTAGGGCGCGGGTTTGCTTTCTTCTGGTCGGGCTGCTGGGGCTTCTGGTCGTCGGGCTGCTGATTTTGCTGCTGGTTCGAGGGCCGGGATGTTTCAGGAGAGTTCTGAGGGGTCGGGGTACTGCTGGATTCGCTTTCGGTCGAGCGCTGGAGATCTCGGACGCGTGACTCAAGCTGATAGACCACGACTAGATTGTCGTAGTAGCGGACGACCTTGGCGTTGGTGTCGTAAAAGCTGCGCTTGATATTGGAAGGTTTGAAGTCGCTGGCACGAAGTTGGCTGAGGCGTACGCCCGTGAGATTGAGAGTGAGAGCGATGGAGAAGAAGGCCATAGCGGCTGTCATGGCAAGGCGCGGCTGCATCAGCGTGTGGCCGATGTTCTGGAACCGGAAGGCGGCAGCGACGCGCTGGCGGAAGGGCAGAACCTTCGCAGTGGTGCCGGAGGTGTAGACTGCTGCGGGATACGGGGCCGAGATGGGGGTGAGCGCCGGTTGGCCGAGCAAAGTGTTGGGCTGACGGATATAGTCGGTGGGGCCCAGGACGATGGTCGGCTTGGCCTCGGTGCTGGTCTGCCCGCTGGTTTGAGCGAGGATCCGGTTGAGCAGGGTAGCCGGAGGCTCGGGGGTGGGAGATTTCAGCATTTCGAGCCAGGCGGCTCCACGCTGGGCTTCAGCGAGCATGATGGTGCAAGCGGGGCAGCCGATCAGGTGGAGATCGAAAGCTGCCTGGTCGGCTGCCGAAAGGGTGCCGTCGAGAGCGTCGGTCAGCATGGCCTCGCACTGAGCGCAGTGTTGTGCGTCTGCCGACTGAGGGGGCTTTGCGCTGCCGAATTGGTTGAAGTCTGCCACTTAGATCACCTGTCTTTCTAGCACCTACATCACCTGTTTTTCTATACGTTGCAGAAGCTTCGCAAGTTCCCCGCGGCCGCGACTGATGCGGCTTTTGACAGTTCCTTCGGGGATGCGGAGAACCTGAGCGATTTCTTTGTAATCCATATCTTCGAGGTCACGCAGAATAACAGCTTCGCGGAGTTCGGGCGAGAGCTGCTTGAGCGCACCCTGGATGCGTGCCTTGAGCTCGAGGCCGGCAACGTGTTGTTCCTGGGATGGGCGGTCGTCGGCGAGGCGATCGGCCATGGTGGGGCCGTCGTCTTCTCCGTCGAAGCTGGCGTCGATCGAGTCGGTGACGCGGTCCTGGCGGGTGCGGCGGAAGTGATCGACCAGAAGATTGCGGGCCAGCGTGGTAATCCAGGTCTGAAAGCTGCCTTTTTGGAGGTCGAAGCTGGAGAGATTTTTGTAGAGCTTGAGGAAGACTTCCTGGGTAAGATCCTCGGCGTCGGAGCCGGAGCCGGTGAAGCGGTAGCAGATGGCGTAGATGCGGCGGTGTTGAGAGACGACGAGTTGCTGCCAGGCCTGCGAATCACCGGCCACGCACTGGCGGACCAGTTTGGCTACGGCTTCCTGTGCGGCTTCCTGTTCTGGCGTGCGCTCCAACGTTGCCCCTAAAGGATTTGACAGTGGAAGAAGTGTACCGCGTGGGGCAGAGGAAGGCGCGTCCGTTTGTGGTGCCGGCGCTGGCATGGGGCCGGATCGGGCCACGGTCTTGAGGGATAACGAATTTCGCGGCGAGGTCCGGAGAACGGGTCTGGTTCGGATAATTTGCCGACCTGTTACAGGAATCGCCATGTGTAGAACGCCCATGTTTTCTTTATACGCATGGGCGTTCCGGGTAGTTCAACGGCAGGTTACAGATAATTTAGGGGGTTGGGGCGGTGATGACGCCGCAGGCGATGCGGTTGCCCGCGTTGCCGGTGGGGTCTGTCTTCATGTCGTCGGGCTTCTCGTGGACCATGATGGAGGTGCCCCCGTTGGCAAAGATGGAGTTGGGCGCGGCGGGGTCCATGGAGAGGTAGCTGACCTTGTATGTGGCCTCGCCAGTGTGGCCTTCGCCGATGGTGATGTTTTGAGGCATGTCGCCGTTGTGGTGACCCTTCGGATTCAAGGTGCCGTGCTGCTTGCCGTCGGGGTTGAAGTGGCCGCCGGCGGTTTTGAAGTCGGGTGGGTCGCACTTGGGATTCTGGTGGATGTGGACGGCGTGATCGCCGACGGGGAGGTTCTTTAGGCTGACCTTGATGACGACTTCGCCGTTCTTGCCGGGGGTAAAGGTGGCTTTGCCGGCGTCCTCGCCTGCGCTGGTCTTGATGGGAACGGTGACGGTGGTCTTGGATTTGGCGAGGGCGGGTACGGCGAGGAGGGTGAGAGTGAGTGCAGCGGTGGTAAGGCTAAGGCGCATGGGCTTCTTCTCCTGGGACACGTGCAGGGACAAGGATACCGCAATGTTTATGGTTGCGTGTTGACGGAGGGGAATTCGAGTTGTTCGGACTGATGTTCGTCGAGGTAGGGATGGAAGTGGGCGCGGCAGCGGGCTTCGTAGAGGCCGACGGCGCCTACGACGACGAGCTCCTGGCTTTGGCCTAGGCGCTGGGTATGGATGGCGGGTTGGCCGCAGACCATGCAGACGGCGGAGAGTTTTGTGACCTCGTCGGCTATGGCCATGAGGTTGGGGACGGGGCCGAAGGGCTCGGCGGCGAAGGTGGTGTCCAGGCCAGCCATGACGACGCGTTTGCCGAGGTGGACTAGCTCGACGCTTAGGGGAATGACGGATTCGTCGAAGAACTGGACTTCGTCGATGCCGATGACGTCGATTTCATTGAGTAGGGGGAAGAGGGCTTCGCGGAGGCGCTCGACGTTGGCGACGGTGGAGGCGGCGTGGGTCTGCTCGCTGTGGCTGGCGATGGAGGTGCGGTGGTAGCGGAGGTCGATGTCGGGCTTGAAGCAGGAGACGCGCTGGCGGGCGATGCGGGCGCGCTTGAGGCGGCGGATGAGCTCTTCGGACTTGCCGGAGAACATGGGGCCGGTGATGACTTCGAGGCGGCCGGGGGTGGGTGCGGTCATGTGCGGAGAGCTCTTTTCGGTGGTCTTTGGCTATCCTAAACGGCTGGGGCGGTGGATAAATTGGCAGAAATTTTTGGTGTGGTGGAAGGGTGATTTTGCAGGGGTTTTTGGGGAAAGTGGTGCGTAGATGTGGTGGTTTTGTGGTCAGTAAGCGGTGAAAAGTGTGGCAAACGTGGTTAGCGGATGGTCGTTTTTGTGACGCGAGAAAATCGGCACTTTTTCAGGATTTATTTTCGGAGTGATCTCTGGGGGAGTAGCCGTATGGCTACGCTTCCAGCGTGACTGGCAGAGGTGCTCCCTTGGGGGTGACGAGCTTCTGTGGCTCGCAGCAGGCGCGGTCGAGACGGGAGAGGTCGGTTCGCATCACTTCGTTTTGAGCCAGAGTGTCGAGGACTGCATCGAGGATTGAGTTCGCTGCGGCGTCGTTGGGCCGTTGGATGCTGTAGTGCATCCACTTGCCTTCGCGGCGTGCGCTGACGATTCCGGCGTTGCGCAGGTAGGCGAGGTGGCGTGAGATTTTGGGCTGGCCCTGCTGGAGGATTTCGACGAAGTAGCAGACGCAAACCTCGCGCCCGGCCATCAGGTTGAGGAGCCGGAGGCGCGTGGGATCGGCCAGGGCGGCGAAGAGGCGGACCAGATCGAAGGGTTTGGAGGGTCGGGCCATGGTTTTATCATATACGGTTTGACGAATATATGGTGCCAGAGATATATTCGCTTTAACGAATGTGAGGACCCCGATGAATACGAAGACCCTTGTGAAAGAGAAATATGGAGCCGCAGCGCGTTCTGTGCGAGAGAACGGCGCGGCGGCAGCTTGCTGTGGTTCCGGGCTGAGCTGCTGCGATCCGATAACGAGAGACCTGTACGGCGATGCCGAAAAGGGCTCGCTGCCCGAGAGCGCGGTTTTGGCTTCGCTTGGCTGCGGGAATCCTACGGCGTTGATTGACCTGAGGCCGGGGGAGATCGTGCTTGATCTCGGCTCAGGCGGCGGCATTGATGTGCTGCTCTCGGCGAGGCGGGTTGGACCGATGGGTAAGGCATATGGGCTGGATATGACGGACGACATGCTCGCGCTGGCGCGTGAGAACCAGAGGCAGTCTGGGGTTGAGAATGTTGAGTTTCTCAAGGGCGAGATTGAGAACATCCCGCTGCCTGACAACTCTGTGGATGTGATCCTTTCGAACTGCGTGATCAACCTCTCGACCGACAAAGACCGTGTGTTGCGGGAGGCGTTCCGTGTGTTGAAGCCGGGCGGACGCTTTGCTGTTTCGGATGTGGTGGTGCAGGGCGAGGTGAATGAGGAGGTTCGGAAGAACATGTTGTTGTGGGTGGGGTGCATCGCAGGAGCTCTGGAAGAGAGGGAGTACCGGGAGAAGCTTGCCGCTGCCGGGTTTGGCGGTATCTCGGCGGAGCCGACGCGTGTTTACAACATCGAGGATGCACGGCAATTCCTGACTGAGGCTGGAGTGGATGTCGATGCCATTGCGCCCCAGGTGGACGGCCGATTCATGAGCGCGTTTATTCGGGCGGAGAAGCCTGCCGGGGCGTGCTGCGCGCCCGGATGCTGCTCATAGAAGGCCATTTTGAAAGGACAAACAATGCAAGAGCATTACAACATTCTCTTTCTCTGCACGGGTAATTCCGCGCGCTCGATTATGGCGGAGGCCATTCTGAACCATAAGGGCAAGGGGAAGTTCAGGGCGTATAGCGCAGGCAGCCATCCGACTGGTGCGGTTCGCGCTGAGGCGTTGAAGCAGATCGAAGCTGCGGAAATCTCAACGGATGGGTTGCGCAGCAAGTCCTGGGACGAGTTTGCGCGGGCAGGCGCTCCCGAGTTGGATTTTGTCTTTACGGTTTGCGACAACGCCGCCAACGAAACTTGTCCTTATTGGCCGGGACAGCCGATGACAGCGCATTGGGGTGTGCCTGACCCGGCTACGGTGACAGGTACGCCGGAAGAGGTGCAGCGGGCCTTTTGCAATGCCTTTGCCACTTTGGAACGCAGGATATCTCTGTTCCTCTCGCTTCCGCTGGCGACCCTTGAGAAGATGACCCTGCAGCAAGAGCTTAAGCGGATTGGGCAGCAATGAAGACGACGCTGGGACGGAGAGCGACAGCGGAGTTCTTCGGGACAATGTTCCTGCTGGCCGCGGTAGTTGGTTCAGGGATCATGGGTGATCGCCTAGCTGCGGGGAATGTTGGATTGGCACTCCTGGCGAATTCCCTTGCCACTGGCGCGGCTCTGGTGGCCCTGATTCTGTCGTTTGGTCCGGTATCCGGTGCGCATTTCAATCCTGCCGTGACACTTACCGATGCGTGGCAGGGTAAGACGGTCTGGCGAGATGTTCCGATATATATTGCGGCTCAGATCATTGGCGCCGTTGCAGGAGTGGCAGTGGCTCACGTAATGTTCGGTGAGCCGCTGTTTCTGGCTTCCACACATGTACGCAGTGGGCCTGCTCAACTCTTCAGCGAATTTGTCGCCACCTTCGGTTTACTGGTCGTGATCCTGGGATGTGGCAGGTCGCGTCCTGCCGCTGTTTCGTATGCGGTCGGGTCTTATATCGTGGCGGCTTACTGGTTCACCGCATCCACATCGTTTGCGAACCCGGCAGTTACGCTGGCGCGCGCAATGACCAATACGTTTTCCGGTATCCGGCCGAGTGATGTTTTGGGGTTCATCATCGCACAGATCGCCGGAGCGTTTGCGGCCTCGGTGCTCTTTCAATGGTTGCAGCCTTTGCCACTAACAGTTCAGGCAGCCGAATAGGTTTTCGGCTGCCTGAACTGCCTTGTTCTTTAGTGATTGCTTAGGGAGACGCTGCAGACGTTGTTGCTGCCGACCTGCGCGTAGAGGGAGAGGTTGTTGAGAGGCGAGGCGCTGGTTCGGAATGCGTAATTCTGTCCGACTAGCGTGGTGGTGCCTCCGGCTGGGGTGACGTAGACGGTGTAGGTCTGCGCGGGGACGTTGACGAGGAACTCGAAGGCGTAGGTTGTGCCTGCGGTGTAGGGGATGCTGTTGGCTGCGGCGTAGGCGGTGCCGTTGTAGGCGTCGATGAAGCCGGAGGGGTTGAAGCGTGCGATGGCTGGGAGGCCAGTGTAGGCGGTCTGCGCACCGTTGCTGAGGGCCATGACGGTGTTGATGTCGGTGGCCGACGGCGTTGCGGTGAAGGTTGCGGTGAAGGTCTTAGCTTCGCTGGCGACGGTGGTGTTGCCCCAGGTGGTGCTTGCGGTCTGGCAGGACGGCGAGCTGGCGTTTACTGCGAAGCCGCAGACGTTGTTCGTTCCGACCTGCGCGTAGAGGGTGAGCGTGTTGAGCGTGGAGGCGGCGGTGCGGAAGGCGAAGTTGAGACCGACGAGGGTCTTGCTGCCTCCGCGTGGCGTGACCCAGACGGTGTAGGTTTGTGCGGCGGTGTTGACGTCGAACTCGAAGGTGTAGGTCTGGCCTCCGGTGTAGGGGATGGTGGATGCGGCGGCGTAGGCGGTGCCGTTGTAGGCGTCGATGTCGCCGGTGGGGTTGAAGCGGGCGATGGCGGAGAGGCCGGTGTAGGCGGTCTGCGCACCGTTGCTGAGTCCTACGACGGTGTTGATGTCGTTGCCGGAGGGCGTGGCGTCGAAGGTTGCGGTGAAGGTGCTGGTCTGCGCGGTGAAGGAGGTGTTCGACCACGAGCTGGTGGCGGTCTGGCAGAGGTTGATGGTGTGGGTGAGCGCTTCGAAGAGCGTCATGTGGTTGCCGTAGTCGGTGGTTTCAGTGAGATTGAGCAGGCCGTTCTGAATCCAGCTGTAGACATTGGAGGTGCCGCGTAGTCCGGTGGTTCCGGAGCTGGTGGCCATGTTGGGATCGTTGAGGCGGTTGTGGTACTGGTTGTAGCCGATGGCGTAGGTGGAACCCGCGCCGAGGGTGATTTCGCCGATGTTGGTTGCGCCGGAGCTGGTGCAGAAGCTGGAGGGTGCGGTGATGATCGCGTTTTGTCCGCCGCCCTGGCCTTCAAAGCCGGCCATGAGGTTCATGGAGCCGACGATGCGCTGCTGGGCGTAGCTTCCGGCGTCCTGGTAGAGATTGCCGCCCTGGATCCAATCGGTCTCGGCGGCGTTCATGGTTCCGGCGATGCTGTCTTCGGTGTGGGTGAGGTCGCGGCAGGTCTCCTGTGCGACGTTGGTGGTGGAGGAGTTGAAGACGGACTGGCCGAACCAGCTGGGGGTTCCGCGCGGCGATGCTGCGTGCGTGCTGCCGTCTACGGAGTTGAGGTAGTAGAGGTCGGGCACGCGACCTTGCCAGAAGCTGCGGCCGGTGGCGAGGAGCGAGGCGTTCTCGGTGAAGACGGCGATCTGCATGATGCCGTCGATCATGGACATGTCCCAGTTGCCGTTTGTGCCGGAGCCGTTCTGAATGACCGGGAGGTAGACGTTGTTGAGCATGTTGGTGAAGGCGGTGATGGAGGAAGACGACCATCCGGAGCCTACGCCGCCGGGCTTGCCCCAACGGATGATTTCAGCGGCGCGTGGCCACTTTTCCGTGTCCCATCCGGATTGCAGGGGGCCGTTGGAGCAGTCGGTGCCGCTGGGGCAGGAGAGACCGTTGGTGCCTGCGTAGCCTTTGAAGTTGGCGGCGTAGGTGTTCATGATGTTGATGGCGTTGTTGGCGTAGGTTTGGGTGCCGGTGATGTACCAGAGCAGCGCCTGGACGTATGCGGCGTTGGAGTCGCTGTCGGCTTGGGAGCAGCCGTTGTTGGGGGTGGAGTAGGCTCCGCACTGGTTGATGCCGCCGGACCAGGGACCCTGCACGGTGTAGGTGAGCGAGCCGTAGTTGCTGGCCATGGCTTTGTTGACTTGCGAGATGATGACGGAGTTTCCGGCCTGATAGGCGGCTCGGGTTGCGTCTAGTTGTTGCTGGCTTACGACGATGCCGGGATGGGTCCATGTTTGAGCCTGGACTATTGGGGAGGAGAATAACGCCGCGCACAACGCGCCGGATAAGAGGGCGATACCTACAGCAGACTTCCTGACGTACATGGACATCTCCTTAAAGGTGAAACGGGTTAGATAGTTTGAACTATGGCCGAAATCGACCGGCGACCATGGAAGCATCCGCATACAGGGCTGTCAAGATAAAAGACCGAGAGGTAAGTCTTGAAGACAAACGATTTTCCAGCGGTCTTTGATGAATGCGATTACACGGTCGAATGTTGGTTTTGCACTGCGCTGGATCGCCAGATCAGGCGCGGAGGATGGATGAGTAGAGGGTCTCTTCGGGGACGTCGGTGGGGCTTCGAAGTCTAATTTGTAGGCGTCTGGGTCGAAGATGCCTGGGACTCACATGGCGTTGCCGACGAAGGGTTCGCGGGCTTGGATGCCGCGTGCGATGACTTCGCGGTATTGACGGGGATAGACTCCCTCAGCGGCTAAAGCCGCAATGCAACAACGGCGCTTATGGCGCGGCTGAAGCCGCGCCCCTTCAAATCGACGACTTTTGGCAGCCTCTTTAGGTGGAATTCGCTTGACGGGGCTAAAGCCCCTTGAAAAATGGGCCGCTTGCGGCGCGACTAAAGTCGCGCCCTTTCAAGGCAAAGATTTTCAACATCCTCTAGTAACGTCTCGTCCTTTCAAGGCGAAGATATTCAACATCCTCTAGTAACGTCGCGTCCTTTCAAGGCAAGATTTTCAAGATTCTCTACTGCTAGCTGACGAGGGGTTGCCAGAGTTCGATGCGGTTGCCTTCGGGGTCGGTGATCCAGGCGAAGCGGCCGTAGTCGGCGTCTTCGCGCTTGGGGTCGATGGGGACGTTGGCGGCGGCTAGTTGGGTGAGGAGGGCGTCGAGGTCGTCTACGCGGTAGTTGACCATGGCGGCTTGGGGGCCTCGCTCGTTGCCGGTGCCGAAGTAGGTGGTGTCGTCGGGGAAGATGGACCAGGTGGTCATGCCGGTGGTGGCGGGGACTTCGTCGGTCCAGAGGAAGGTGGCTCCGCCGTAGTCGCTGAGTGCGATGCCGAGGTGTTTGGCGTACCAGGCGGTGAGGGCTTTGGGGTCTTTCGCGCGGAGGAAGATGCCGCCGATGCCGGTGACTCTAGCCATGGGTGTCTCCGTGAACTGAGAGGAACTGAGACGAATATATACAGGAGTGTCCGCGTTTGGACGGTGCGGATCGGGAATGAACAGTGGGAGCGGGTGGGTGATTTTGTAAGTTGCAGATAAGTTATGCGGTAAGGGGCTTCGTGGTTTGGAGAGCGGCGTGCAGCTTATTTGATGGAAGATCCCGCACTACGCAAATCCTGACGGTTCCTGGGAGAACCAAAAAGGGGAGAGCCGACGATGACGACGCTTATCCAGGACGTTCGATATGCACTGAGGCAGTTGCGGAAGACGCCTGCATTTACGGTAACGGTGCTGCTGACGCTGGCGTTGGGGATTGGGGCGAACGCGGCGATCTTTACGCTGGTGCATGCGGTGTTGTTGAAGAGTCTGCCGGTTGCTGATCCGAAGATGTTGGTGAGGGTGGGGGATAGAAACGATTGCTGTGTGGGTTCCGGGACGAACGATAGCGGCGATTATTCGCTGTTCTCGATGGATGTTTATGAGCGGATGAAAAAGGGTGCGCCGGAGTTTGAAGAGCTGGCGGCGATACAGGCGGGGTTTGGGTATCGGCCGGTTGTGGTGAGGCGCGATGTGGGTGGGGCGGTGGCGCAGTCGGTGATGGGCGAGTACGTCTCAGGCAACTACTTCCGGACATTTGGACTGCAGCCTCGGGCGGGACGGTTGATTACCGACACCGATGATGTGAAGGGCGCGCCGATGACGGCGGTGATGAGTTACAGGACGTGGCAGCGCGATTATGCGGGTGATGCTTCGGTGGTGGGGAGTACGTTCTGGGTGAATACGAAGCCGGTGACGGTGGTGGGGATTGCTCCGCAGGGATTCTATGGCGATCGGCTGATGACCACGCCGCCGGATTTCTATCTGCCGATTGAGACGATGCCGGTGCTGATGAATGTGCGGTATGTGCACAATCCGGAGGAGAACTGGATTTATATCGTGGGTCGGGTGAAGCCCGGGGTGGGGTTGGCTCCGCTGCAGGATAAGTTGAGTGCGGTGCTCAGGGAGGCATTTGCCACGACGGAGAACTTCTCGGGCAGCAGGGGCAAGGAGGCACTGAAGCGGGCGCATGTGACGCTGACGCCGGGTGGGGCGGGGATTCAGAGGATGCAGGAGGAGTATGGGGCTCATCTGCATTTGTTGACGTGGATCGCCGGGTTGGTGCTGCTGGTGGCGTGCGCGAATATTGCGAATCTGCTGCTGGTGCGTGGGATGGCGCGGAAGATGGAGATGTCGTTGCGTACGGCGTTGGGGGCGGCGAGGGGGAGGATCATTCGCCAGTTGCTGACGGAGAGTGTGTTGCTGGCGGCCATGGGTGGCCTGGCGGGGCTTGTGGTCGCGTATGCGGGGACGCGGATGTTGCTGGGGCTGGCGTTTCCGGGGGAGGGGAATGTGCCGATTGGGGCTAGTCCTTCGGGCGCGGTGGTGTGGTTTGCGATTGGGCTGTCGCTGGTGACGGGGATTGTGTTTGGGGTGGCTCCGGCGTGGATTGCGTCGAGGGCGGAGCCGGCGGATGCTCTGCGGAGTGGAGTGAGGACGACATCGGCGGGGACTTCGCGGCTGCAGAAGGGGCTGGTGATGCTGCAGGCGGCGCTGTCGTTTGTGCTGCTGGTGGGGGCGGGGCTGTTTTCGCAGAGTCTGCGGAAGCTTGAGAACACGGACATGAAGCTGGATGCGAGGAATCGGTACATAGTGCATATCAATCCGCAGGCGGCGGGGTATTCGCAGACGCAGTTGGAGGCGCTGTACCGGACGATGGAAGAGCGGTTCCATGCGCTGCCGGGGGTGGTGAAGGTTGGGATCTCGTCGTATACGCCGATGGAGGATAACAACAACGGCCTTGGATGGCAGGTGCAGGGTCAGCCGAATCTGACGCTGGAGGCTTCGTTCGTGAAGGCGAATGCGGATTACTTCGACTCGGTGGGGACGCGTGTGGTGATGGGGCGCGGGATCGGCGTGCAGGATACGTCGACGGCTCCGCCGGTTGCAGTGGTGAATCAGACGTTTGTGAAGAAGTTTTTTGGGTCGCGCAATCCTCTTGGGAGCCGTATTGGCAGTTCGGATTCGCCGGGCAATTTTGAGATTGTGGGGGTGGTGGAGGATACGATTTATCAGAGCGTGCGATGGAAAGATCACCTGATGGTCTTTGTGCCGATGATGCAGCGGCCGGTGAATACGCAGGAACCGATCGAGGACGATCTGAATCTGTATGCGGGGGCGATTGTGGTGCAGACCGACCGGCCGATGAGCGAGATGGAGACGCTGGCGCGGAGGACGCTGGCGAGCATCAATCCGAATCTGACGATTGTGAAGTTCCAGACCTTCGATGCGCAGATTGCGAACCAATTCATCGAGGAGAGGATGCTGGCGTGGCTGACGATGCTGTTTGGAGGGCTGGCGCTGTTGCTGGCAACGATCGGAATTTATGGCGTGACCGCGTATACCGTCGTGCGGCGGACTTCGGAGATTGGTATCAGGATGGCGCTGGGTGCGGACCGGGCGGGCGTGATTGCGATGATCATGCGGGGGGCGGTTGCCCAGGCCGGGGTTGGGCTCATGATCGGGGTTCCGGTAGCACTGCTGGGCGTGCGCTATGTGAGAGCGGAGCTTTATGAGGTGACGAAGGCGAATCCGACGGTGATGATTATCGCGATGGTGACACTGGCGGTCGCGACGGGCGTTGCCGGCATGATTCCGGCGCGGCGTGCGGCTTCGACTGACCCTGTGCAGGCGTTGAGGATGGAATGATCGCTAAATAGGGTTGTGACTCGGAAAGACTCCCTCAGTGGCTAAAGCCACATTGTCTTATAGGGCACTCACGGCGTGGCTGAAGCCGCGCCCTTTCAAAACGGATTCGGATTGGGACTTGTTCAAAGTCTCCCTAAATGCGCTCGACTACGACGGCGGTGCCGTAGGCGAGGACTTCGGTGACGCCCTGCATGAGGTCGTTGGCGTCGTAATGGACGCCGATGATGGCGTTGGCGCCGTGCTCGGCGGCGTGCTGCATCATGGTGGCGAAGGCGTCCTGGCGGGTCTTTTCGCAGAGCTGGGAGAGGATGGTGATGTTGCCTCCTACGATGGTCTGCAGGCCCGCGCCGAGGGTTCCGAAGATGGAACGGGAGCGGACGACGATGCCTCGGACGACTCCGAGGTTGCGGACGACGCGGTAGCCGGGCAGCTCGAGCGCGGTGGTGACCATAGTGGCGTCGAAGACCGCGGGTGCCGGGGGGTAGGAGGACATAAGTGATTCTCCTGATTGCTTATCGGGGAATTGTACTCCGGCGGCCAGTGTTGGCGGGCATTTTATTAGGCGCGTAGGTTCGTGAGCAGATTTGTAACTGATCCGGTATCAATTGTGCGGGCGGCGAGCGCTGCGCCGGTGCGGAGGTCGGGTGCGAGGTCTGCGGCGACGAGGACGGCGGCGGCATTGAGGAGGACGACGTCGCGGCGAGGGCCGGGTTCGCCAGAGAAGATGGCGGAGAGGATGGCGGCGTTGGTTTGGGCGTCGCCTCCGATGAGGGATTCGGCAGGGGCGCGGGTGAGGCCGGCGTCTTCGGGGGTGATGGTGGAGAGGGTGACGATGCCGTTGTGCACTTCGGCGATGTGAGTGGGGCCGAAGATGGAGATTTCGTCGAGACCGGGGCCATTGGGTGTGGCGGCTGTGCCGTGGACGACGAAGGCGTGACGGGTGCCGAGCTGGGCCATGGCTTCGGCGACGAGGGGGACGAGGTGCGGGGCGTAGACGCCCATGACCTGCGCGGGTGCTCCGGCGGGATTGGTGAGGGGGCCGAGGAGATTGAAGACGGTGCGGACTCCGAGGGCGCGGCGGACGGGCATGACGGCCTTCATCGCCGGATGGAGGCTGGGGGCGTGGAGGAAGGCGAAGCGATGCGCGCGGAGGGCTGCGGTGGCTTCGACGGGCGAGAGGCCGACGGGGATGCCGAGGGCTTCGAGGACGTCCGCAGAGCCGGTCTGCGATGTGATGGCGCGGTTGCCGTGTTTGGCTACGGTGGCTCCGGCGGCGGCGGCGACGAGGGCGGCGGCGGTGGAGATGTTGAAGGTGCGGGAGGCGTCTCCGCCAGTGCCGCAGGTGTCGACGAGGAGTTCGCGCTCGGCGGGGGAGAGGGGGAAGGTAGTGGCGGCGGCGCGCATGGTTTCGACGAAGCCGGCGATCTCGGCGGGGGTTTCACCGCGGGCGGCGAGGGCTCCGAGGAGGGCGGCGATTTCGATGTCGGTGAGCTGGCCGGAGAGGATCTGCTGCATGAGGTCGCGGGCGTCTTCGCGGGAGAGCGTGGCGCGGCCTTCGATGAGGTGCTTGAGATGGGGCTGGAGGGGCATTCCTTTAAGCGTAGCAGGTCTGGCAATGGCGAGATTTTGTTGAAGCAGATGTGGGATTCCTGACCGCGGCAAAGCGATGTCCAGACTGGTTGTTTCCATTCGTCACAAAGTGTGAACTACTGCTGCATTGGCTTCGTATGCGGTGAAATGAAGCACGAAATTTTCGCTGCTTTCGCGCCTGATTGGTGGCTGGGCTCTATGAATGGCAGGTGCTCTGGTGGCGCTATTCCTTCGATGTGACGCTTTGAGGTGAGGCATTTGGAAATGTAAATTCGGCGCGTTTTTCTGGTGTGGCGAAGGATCACGCTCGAGAAACGCTAAAGGAAACCTCTGTCTTCAGCGCGTGCTCACCGTGCGCGCTTCAACGAGAGATATGGGAGGTTGTGATGAAGTCTCGTCTTTTTTTCAGCCCCATTCTTGCTCTGTTACTTACTACTTGCGCTCCGGGGCAGCCGATGCCTCAGGGAGGCGGTAACGCGCTGCGCGAAACGCCAAATGCTACTGTTCCGCGTGCTGTTCCGGACGAGAGCAATGCTGCGGCCGGAAGCTTGTCCGTCGCGGACGGTAGGCTTTCGTACAGGCAGGAACTTATGCATCGGATAGAACTCCAGGAGGCGGCTGTCCGGAAGGCGGAATCTGCGGGGATGGTTGATGCCCGCCTGGCGTGGATCTATGAACAGCTGGGTCTGTTATATGCGAATGTTGCGATGTGGAATAAGTCAGAAGCAAGCCTGGAGCACGCGATCTCGTTGTTCCGGCATAGCCCTGAAGAGAACGATGAATTGGCGACTGCTCTTAGTAGCCTGGGAAGGGTGCATGTCTCGCAAGGGAAGCTGCGAGAGAGTGAAAAGGAAGAGGAGGAGGCGTTGCGGCTCAGGCAGGCCAAGGGGGGCCTATTGGTGATTGCCCGCAGCAAGGATGATTTGGCAGAACTCTACCTTGCGCAGCGCAAGTTTGCGAAGGCGAAGGATGCTGCACGACAGGCGATCGACGAGTTCGCTGGAGATGTGGGAGCGGATGCCTTCGACAAGGTCTCGGCACGATATACGCTGGCTTTGGCTCTTTGCGCGAGCAAGGATTGTCCGTCGGCTGTTGCTCCTCTGAAGGAAGCAATTGAGGAGGCGAAGAGCAGCTTTGAGATGCGCGATTTTCCGCTTGGTATTGGCGAGTTTCTTCTGGGCTATGCCTATTGGAAGTCCGGCGATCTGGTGGATGCGGGGACTTACATGGAACGTGGGGTAAACATTATGAATGACCAGCTTGGGTGGGGGCATCCGATGTATTTGGCCGCTTTGAAGTATTATGCTCGGTTTCTGCGTGAGAGCCGGCGAATAGAAGACGCGGAGGAGGTGGAACGGAAGATTCGACGAGCGGAGGTAGTCGTCGATGTTCATTCGCTCAGTGCAGGGAGTCCGAGCATTACGGGGCTGCGGTAGATGGGATGAGCCTCGATGAGGTGCTTGAGACGGGGCTGGAGGGGCATTCTTTTAGGGGTAGCAGGTGAGCTGCTACATACTAGCCCCCGTGCGAGATGTTTATGGCTATTTGTGTTTCCACTTCGACTGGTTCGCCGTTTATCAGATATGGCTTATACGTCCACTGCCACACCGCATCCATTACGGCCTGACTGAATATCTTCGGCCCAGACATCCGGTCCAGCTGGATCACTTTGCCGGTTGTGTCGATGACGGCACGCAAGACGACCGCTCCGGCTTCGTGAGCTGCTATTGCCGCCTCTGGATATTCTGGGATCTTCTGCGTCTTGGCCAATCCAGACATAACGCCAGACGACACCCTGATGCGTTCTACAGGTGCGTGCCTGCTCCATGAATAGCTGATTGTGATCGTCGTGTCGACCGCCACCGGATTGCCATTCAACAGATACGGTTTATATGTCCACTGCCGTACCGCATCAAGGGCTGAAGACCGCAGCGCCTCGGGTCCGCTTAGAACATCGAGGCTCTCGATGGTGCCGATTTTTCCGATGACGGCGTGCATCACCACGGTTCCCTGGACTCCGGTAATTCTGGCTTCGGGCGGGTAGACCGGGACGACCTTCGTTACAAACTGTTCGGCCATGACGCCGGACCAGACCTTCTTCGGTGCATCCTGCGCCAGCATGGGCGGCACTACGACGAACAATAGAATCGCAAAGCAACAGGCTACAAGACGATACATCATCACCTCTGCGGATTGTCAGGCGCTAATCGAGGAGCATGAAGTGCACGGTCATGGTCGTGATGACTTCGACCGGCTTGCCGTTGAGCAGATATGGCTTATATGTCCATTGAGACACTGCATCGATCGCGGCCTGACGTAACATTTCCGGCCCATTGACCACGTTTAGTTCGGTCACTTTGCCGTGTGTGTCGACGACGCCACTTAGGACAACGGCTCCCGTAATGTGGGCTTCCTTTGCATCCTTTGGGTATACGGGGGTTGTTTTGGTGTCGATCAATCCAGCCATCACGCCGGAAGAGACTCTCATGCGGCCCGACGGTGATAATGATGGAGTGGATGGAGGCGCTCCAGTGGCCAATCCACCCATGACACCGCCCCCTGGAAGAGTTACGGGTGCCGACTGGTTCAGCGAAAAGTTGACTACGATTATTGTCTCCACTGCGACCGGATTGCCATTCAACAGATACGGCTTGTAAGTCCACTGCCGCACCGCGTCAAGCGCTGAAGATCGCAGCACTTCGGGTCCGCTTACGCCGGTGAGCTCTTCTACAAGGCCGGTTTTCCCGATGATGGCGTGCATTACCGCTACTCCCTGGACTTTGGCAGCTTTGGCCTCAGGTGGATAGATCGGCGTGACTTTCGTTTCAAGTTGCCCGGCCATGACACCAGCTGAAACGCGCATCGGTTCATTCGGGTCGAGTACGCGCACCACTGGCGGCCCCTGCGCGAGTACAGGCGGCACTCCCGCTAAAAACAAGATCGCCAGGAAATTGGCCATAAGACGATTCATCCGCGCCTCCAAAGTTCAGATCAGGTCATCGTCCCATCGCCTAAAGGGCAAGTCAACGCGAAATTTTCGCCCCGATGCATCCCAAGGGACACGGATTCTGCATCCTAGTAAAGACGACTCGGGCCTACGTGTGGGGCTGTTTTACGGGCCTTGGCTCCCATTCGTCACAAAGTATGAACCGCCGTTGGAATGGCTTCGTATGCGGTTATGGACCATACCGCTGCTGAGGCGTGGAAGTTTTGACGTGACTGCGACTGATTGGCGGTCGGGTTCCTGGTGATAATCCCTCGACGTCATGCGTTGAGGTGAGGCCTCTGAACGACGAAAAACTCGGCGCGTGTTTTGAGTGTGGCGAAGGGCCACGCTTGAGAACGCTTTAAGGAACCTCTGTCTTCAAAGCGCTGGTTCGTCGGCGCTGCGATAAGAGATATGGGAGGTCGTGATGAAGCTTTGTCTTTTTTTCAGCCCCATTCTTGTTCTGCTGGTCTCTCCAAGTGCTCGAAGTATGCAGATGACGCAGAGCGAGGTGGTGCGCGAGGGGGCGAGCACGGCGGCTCAGGGTGCTGTTCAAGGGAAGGCTGGTGACTCTGCCGACAACGCTTCTGCGAAGGGAGGAGCAGTGCTCGCCTACAAAGACGAGCTCATGCATCGGATTGCGGTTCATGAGGAGTCGATTCAGAAGGCAGAGGCGGAGCATACGGAAAATATCAAGGTGGCGAGGACGTATGCAGCGCTTGGCCTGTTGTATGCCGACGTGGGGAAGTGGGATCGGGCTGAGGCGGACCTGGAACATGCGATTGCGTATTTTCGGCGCAGCTCGGAGATGAACGCAGACCTTGCGACAGCTCTGAGCGGGCTGGGGAGGGTGCATATCGCGATGGGGAAGGTGCGTGAATGCGAGAAGGAAGAGGTAGAAGCGCTAAAGCTGAGGGAGCGCTTAGGGGATCGGTTGCTGGTGGCTCGCAGCAAGGATGATTTGGCGGAGTTGTACCTTGCGGAACAGAAGTACGCCAAGGCGAGAGACGCTGCACGGGAAGCGATAGACGCGTTCGCTGCGGAGGAGAGAGCAGATTCGTTTGACAAGATCTCGGCACGGTATACGTTGGCACTGACCATGTGCGCGAGCAAGGATTGCCCATCGGCTGTCGCTCCGCTGAAAGAGGCGATTGAGGAGGCGAAGACTAGTTTTCAGACGCATGACTTTCCGTTTGGGCTTGGTGAGTTTCTGCTGGGATATGCGTACTGGAAGTCGGGTGATCTTCCGGACGCGGCTGTGAATATGAAGCAGGGGACCGAGGTCATCAATGCACAACTTGGGTGGACGCATCCGATTTCCCTGGCGGCGATGCGGCACTATGCGCATTTTTTGCGGGCGAGCCAACGGACGGACGAGGCGGAAGAGGTGGAGCGCCGGATTCGGCAGGCGGAGGCGGTGGTGGATGTTCACTCGCTGCAAGGGCCGGGAGATTTTGGTATCGCTGGATTGCGCTAGTTTGTTGGAGATGAGCAGGGCAAGGACGATAACCGCACCATTGTGCGCGTTTCGGATTGCGGCTCATCGCGGGCGTCCGCTACACTTCTCGCGCGGGCAGTTTCCGACGACAACCTATGAAAATTCACGAGTATCAGGCTAAAGAGATTCTGCGGAAGTACAACGTGCCGGTTCCGGGCGGCGAGATGGCGAGCACGCTGGAGGAGGCCGACTCGGCTGCCAAGGCGTTGTTTGACGCGGGGAATGCTGTCGTCGTGGTGAAGGCGCAGATCCATGCGGGTGGGCGAGGCAAGGGCGGCGGCGTGAAGGTGGTCAAGTCGCTGGCCGATGCTACGGCCGCATCAAAGGCGATTCTTGGGATGCAGTTGGTGACGCACCAGACTGGGCCGCAGGGTCAAAAGGTGCAGCGGCTGCTGGTGGAAGAGGGATCGGCGATTGACCGTGAACTTTATCTGGGGCTGGTGCTGGATCGGGCTTCGGCGAAGATCGTGTTTATGGCTTCGCAGGCCGGTGGGATGGAGATTGAAGAGGTCGCAGCGAAGACTCCGGACGCGATCTATAAGGAGTACATCGAGCCGGCGATTGGGTTTCAGCCGTATCAGGCGCGGAAGCTGGCGTTCAAGCTGGGGCTGAAGCCGACGCAGGTGAACGACGCCGTGAAGTTCATGACGGGTTTGTATAAGGCATTTGTTGAGACGGATTCGACGCTGATGGAGATCAACCCCTTCATTACGACGAAGGATGACAAGCTCCTGGCGCTGGATTGCAAGATCAATTTCGACGACAATGCGATGTTTCGGCATAAGGATTTGAAGGAACTGCGCGATCTGGCCGAAGAAGACCCGCTGGAGGTTGAGGCGTCGAAGTTTGCGCTGAACTACATCAAGCTGGATGGCACGATTGCCTGCATGGTCAACGGCGCTGGGTTGGCGATGGCGACGATGGACATCATCCAGTATGCGGGTGGGTCGGCGGCGAACTTCTTGGATGTGGGCGGCGGGGCGAATCAGGAGCAGATCGAGAATGCGTTCGGGATTTTGCTGAGCGATCCGAATGTGAAGGCGATCTTCATCAATATCTTTGGCGGGATTCTGCGGGTGGATGTTCTCGCGACTGCGGTTGTTGCGGCGGCGAAGAAGCTGAATGTGCAGGTTCCGATCATTCTGCGGCTCGAAGGCACGAATGTCGAAGAGGGCCGCAAGATTCTGGCCGAGTCGGGCCTGAAATTTGAAGTAGGCACAACGATGAAAGAAGCTGCCGACCTTGCTGTCGCCGCCGCGAAGGCCTAGGCTGCCAATCGAGTTCACTGGGTGTCACGCATGAGCGCAATAGAAGGGAAGAAGATCGCCATTGTTGGCGGAGGTCCGGGAGGACTGACGCTGGCGCGGCTGCTTCAGATACATGGTGTGGACATTGCAGTGTACGAACGGGACCAGAGCCGCGAGGCCCGTGTGCAGGGCAGCGCGCTGGATCTGCACGAGGACTCGGGGCTGGCGGCGCTGGAGGCGGCTGGTTTGATGGACGCTTTCTGGGCAAACCACCGGCCGGATCTTGACCGTCTTCGGCTGACGGACCAGAACGGAACGATCCTTCACGATCATGCTCGCAAGATGGCAGGCGCTGGGAAGCGTCCCGAAATCGAGCGTGGCCCGCTGCGTGAGTTGCTGCTGGATTCGCTGCGCCCGGACACAGTGCAGTGGGGCTGCAAGTTGGAGTCTGCCGAGATGAGCGGCGACAAGGTGTCGCTGCATTTTGCGGGGCGGGACAGCATTGTGGCAGATATCGCCATTGGCTGTGATGGCGCGAACTCGCGGTTGCGTGCGCTGGTGACGCCAATCCGTCCGGAGTATGTCGGGGTCACGCTAGTCGAAGGCATCGTGCCTGCGGCGAAAGACGCAGTGCCGGAACTCTGGGAACTGGTGGGTGGAGCTGCGCTGATCGCGCTAGGGAACGAGCGAACCCTGGGCATGGGAACGAAGCCCGACGGCAGCATCCTGTTCTATGCAGGGTTGAAGACGAACGATCCAGACGGAAAATCTCTTCTCGAAGAGGCGGACGTCACGGAGAAGCGCGTGGCGTGGTTTCATGCGAACTTTGAAGGATGGAGTGAGCTGTGGACGCCGCTGATGGAGAAGGCTGCGCCGATGGTGTGGCGTCCGCTGCTGGTTTGTCCGACAGATCAGCATTGGGATTCAAAAGCTAATGCAACGCTGATCGGAGATGCTGCACACGTCATGCCGCCGTATGCCGGGGAAGGTGTGAACATGGCGATGCTCGATGCGCTGGTGCTGTCGCGGGCACTCCTGAGCGAAGCGGATGCCGCCAGCGCGATTGCCGCCTACGAGGCCGAGATGTTCGCCCGCATGCAGCGCATGACGGAAGACACGATGATGAATACCGAGATGTTCTACGCGCCGGATGCAGCGGAGCGCGTTGTGGGACTGTTTCAAAGTTTTGGGGGAGCCTCTTCCATGGCAGAGCATTGACGCAGGGCTTTAGCTGCATACGTAGAAGAAAGCATTGAAGCGAAAATACGTCGCGAATCACGTGGGCATTGGATAGGAGAGTGACATGGCAGTTCTGGTTGATAAGAATACGCGGCTGATTGTGCAGGGGATTACGGGGCGTGAGGGGTCGTTTCATGCGAAGGCCTGTGCGGAGTATGGGACGAAGGTTGTGGGTGGGGTGACGCCGGGTAAAGGCGGAACGACGCATGAGGGGTGGCCTGTTTTCAACACTGTCGAGGAGGCGGTGAAGGAGACGGGCGCGAATGTTTCGGTGATCTTTGTGCCGCCGCCGTTTGCTGCGGATGGGATTCTTGAGGCTGCGGCTGCGGAGGTTCCGCTGGTGATCTGCATCACGGAGGGCATTCCGGTGCTCGACATGGTGAAGGTGTGGGAGATCGTGAAGCGGTCTGGTTCACACGGCAAGGGGTCTCGGCTGATTGGGCCTAATTGCCCGGGGGTTATTTCGCCGGGTAAGGCCAAGGTCGGGATTATGCCGGGGCGGATACATAAGGAAGGTTCGGTTGGGATCGTGTCGAAGTCGGGGACGCTGACGTATGAGGCGGTGTATCAGCTGACGACGCGTGGGATCGGCCAGTCGACGGCGATTGGGATTGGGGGCGATCCGATTATTGGGACGACTCACATTGATGCGCTGCGACTGTTGAACGACGATCCTGAGACCGAGGCGATCATCATGATTGGTGAGATCGGTGGCTCTGCTGAAGAAGCGGCGGCGAAGTTCATCAAGGAGAACGTGAAGAAGCCGGTGGTCGGGTTCATCGCGGGGCAGACGGCTCCTCCGGGACGCCGGATGGGCCATGCTGGGGCCATTATTTCGGGTGGCGAGGGGACTGCGGCCGAGAAGATGAAGGCGATGGCCGAGGCAGGGATTACCGTGGTGAAGTCGCCGGCGGATATCGGCGAGGCGATGGCTCGGTTGCTGGGGAAGGCTTAGGGCTTTGGGCGCGGATAGCTTCCCTCAGGGGCTAAAGCCCCGTTGAAATCTGGCTATTTGCGGCGCGACTAAAGTCGCGCCCTTTCAAAACAGGGATTTTTTCAGTACCTTCTAAAGCCACGTGGAAAAGGCTGAGGTAATGGCGGGACTAAAGTCCCGCCCCTTCAAAGCGAGAGTCTTTAGGTGGTTTACCGTTTCTGTTTGCGGTAGAAGAAGCCGGCAGCCAGGAAGACCAGCGAGACCATGAAGGCGAGTTGGGCGTGCTGGAGAGAGTGAAAGTGGAGGCTCACGATGCCGTCCACTGCCCATGCCACGCAGCCTGCGAACCATAGCCATGCGGTGTTGCGCATTTTTTTAGGATGCTCGACGTTAAGCGAAAGCGCAAGAAGAAAGACGAGCGCATGTGGGCCGAATATACTGGCCGCATGCGCCGTTCTCTTTTAATTTCCGCTGCTGCTTTGTTGGTTGCGTCCGGGGTTTTGCAGGCCCAGACTGCGACTACGTTTTCGGTGAGTTTTCCTGCTGCGCGGTCTGCGAAGCCGCTGGATGGGAGGGTGCTGCTGTTGCTCTCGACGGATGACTCCGAGGAACCGCGGATGCAGATCGATGACACGCCGCGGACACAGATGGTGTTTGGGGTGACGGTGGATGGGCTGAAGCCTGGGCAGGGGGCGGTGGTGGATGGTTCGTCTACGGGGTATCCGATACGGAGTTTGAAGGATGTGCCTGCGGGGGACTATACGGTGCAGGCGGTTTTGAATGTGTATCAGACGTTTCATCGTGCGGATGGGAAGACGGTGAAGCTGGCTCCGGATCGTGGGGAGGGGCAGCACTGGAACATCGCTCCGGGGAATTTGTATAGCAAGCCGCGAAAGATTCATGTTGGGGCGGGTGGTCCGATTGATATGGTGATGGATCAGGTGATTCCGCCAATTGCGCCTGTGGCGGATACAAAATATGTGCGGCATATCCGGATACAGAGTGAACTGCTGACGAAGTTCTGGGGCACCCCGATGTTTTTGAGCGCGATGGTGCTGGTGCCGGAGGGGTTTGATGAGCATCCGAATGCGCGGTATCCGCTGGCGATCTTTCACGATCATTATGTGTCGGAGTTCAATGATTTTCGGACTACGCCGCCGGACCCGAATTTGAAGCCGGATTATTCGGAGCGGTTTCATCTGGCAGGATATAACCGGATTCAGCAGGAGGAGGGTTATAAGACGTACCAGCAGTGGATCAGTCCGGGGTTTCCGCGGATTCTGGTCGCGAAGCTGCAGCATGCGAATCCTTATTACGATGATTCGTATGCGGTGAACTCGGCGAACCTGGGGCCGTATGGGGATGCGATTGAGAAGGAGCTGATTCCGGCGATTGAGAAGCAGTTTCGTGGGATCGGGCAGGGGTGGGCTCGGTTTTTGTATGGCGGATCGACGGGCGGGTGGGAGTCGCTGGCGGCGCAGATCTTCTATCCGGAGGACTACAACGGGGCGTTTGCGGCTTGTCCTGATCCAGTGGACTTTCATGCGTACATGACGGTGGATATATACAACCGGAAGAATGCGTTTTTCATGGAGGGTGCGCATAAGGAGATTGAGCAGCCTTCGATGCGGAACTACCTGGGGCAGACGCTGGCGGCGTTTCGCGACAATGCGGCGTATGAGGCTGCGCTGGGGGATCATGGTCGGTCGGGCGAGCAGTTCGATGTGTGGCAGGCGGTGTATGGGCCTGTGGGCGCTGATGGTTATCCGGCGGAGATCTTCGATAAAGAGACGGGCGTGATCGACAATAAGGTCGCGGAGTATTGGAAGGAACATTACGACCTGAATGCGATATTGCAGCGGGATTGGCCGAAGCTTGGGCCGAAGCTGCGGGGCAAGCTGAATATTTATGTGGGTAGTGCGGATACATATTTTTTGAACAATGCTGTTTATCTGCTGGAAGATTTTCTGAGGACGACGGGGACGACTCCGGGGAGCGTTCCGTTTGAGGGCGAGATCAAGTATGGCGAGCGGGCGGAGCATTGCTGGAACGGCGATCCGAAGCTGCCGAATGCGTACTCGCGACTGCACTACAACACGATGTATCTGCCGAAGATCATGGAGCGGATTGCGAAGACGGCTCCGGTCGGGGCGGATGTGACGAGTTGGCGGTATTAGGAGATTTATGGCGTTTCGCGCTCAAATTTGGCCAAAAAGGTAGACTAGAGATACATACTTCTCACTGGAAATTGAGAAAAACCGAATATTGGAGAACTACGTTGTCACAGCGCACATTTAGCATCATCAAGCCGGACGCCGTCCGCAAGGGCTATGCCGGCGCTATTCTCGCCGAGATTGAAAAGGCGGGGTTCAAGATTGTTTCGATCAAGAAGGTTTCGATCTCGAAGGCTCAGGCCGAGGGGTTCTATTACGTTCACGCGGCGCGTCCGTTCTTTGGCGAGCTGACGGAGTTTATGTCGAGCGGGCCGATCTTCCCGATGGTGCTCGAGAAGGACAATGCCATTGCCGATCTGCGTAAGTTGATGGGCGCGACGAATCCTGCACAGGCCGAAGAGGGAACGATCCGCAAGCAGTTTGCGGCGTCGATTGGCGAGAACGCGATCCATGGCTCGGATGCAGAGGATACGGCTGCGTTTGAGATCGGATACTTCTTCGCAGGTTATGAATTGAAGTAGTTTTGTCTTGCATCAAACAAAGGGGCGGCCTATTGCCGCCCCTGATTTATTCAGGAGACCGAGAGCATGAAGTTGACGTTGCCGGATGGGCCATTTGAGGCGTACTTGTTCGATTGCGATGGAACGATTGCGGACTCGATGCCGCTGCACTACCTGGGATGGAAACATGTGCTGGCGGATTGGAATTGCGAGTTTGCGGAAGAGCACTTCTACTCACTGGGCGGCATGCCGGTGACGGAGATTATCGCGATGCTGAATGAGAAGCATGGGCTGAGCATGCCGGTGGATGAGATTCGGAAGCGCAAGGAGGAGTTTTTCTTTGGGAATCTTTCGCTGCTGAAGGGGATTCCCGAGGTGTTGGAGCATATCGAGTTGAGCCATGGGCAGGTTCCGTTTGCGGTGGTGTCGGGTGGGACGCGCAGTTGCGTGACGGCGTCGTTGCGCTCGCTGAATGTTTTGGACAAGTTTGAGACGCTTGTGTGCGCGGGGGATTACACGAGAAGCAAGCCGCATCCAGAGCCGTTTTTGATGGCGGCTGAGAGGCTTGGGGTCGCTCCCGAGGCTTGTCTGGTGTTTGAAGATACAGATATGGGGATTGAAGCTGCGACCGCTGCGGGGATGGCTTCGGTGAAAGTAGCGGGGCCTCTGGAGCGGGTTGTTTTGGTGGGGTGATTCGGGCAGCTATGCTACACGCGTAATAAGCGATCTAGTCCACTGTCCTTATCAGATAGCTGCTTTCTCGCAGATGTCGATGAAGATTGGCCAAATGAAAGAGGTATTGATTAAAGTCTGCCGCCATTAGTTTCATCATTCTCTCCCTCTTTCCCACTGCAGCCATGAGATAACATTCTCTGCCCATGGTCGAATAGAACTCAATGTTGTGCCGGTTCTTGTTTTGACTTTGAAAGAATCCGGCATAGAGGAGAATGTGCGCACCGGCTGACTCCATCCAGAGGGGGTTCTTTGCGCTGGTGAGTTGCCGCATCATGAGTTCAGCGATCTGGGTCAGATCCGCGAACTGGCGGAACTCCTGATCGCCTGGGCTGTAATCAGGAGAAAGGGTCGCCATCCGATCTACTGACTGCAGGCAAAAGTGACCGAGCACGCTTGCAAGATACACCCCGGTCGAGTCGCAAATCTGGGACCACCGCTTGCTTCCGATCGCTTCGCGGAGATGCGATGCCCAGAAGTTAAGGGCTCGCTCTTCCGTGACACCATATAGATCCTCAAAATCGCGAGTGGATGGCATATCCGTAACCTCGGACCCAGGATTTTCCCAACAATTATGCTCATTGTCACCCCGTTTTCAACTTCGGCGCGGAAATGTTTTCATTGTTCGCCGCATCCAGCCGGATACCTGCTTCAGGTTTGACGCGGTCTTTCCATGGCGTCGAAGGGTCAAATTCTTTGGGCGATTATCTTGCGAAGAGGGTGAGGTCGATGAAGTCGGCCATGGATTTGTAGCCGGCGTCTTTGGGGTGGAGATGGTCGCCGGAGTCGGCGGCGGGAGCGAAGACTGTGGGATTGGCGGGGTCTTGAGTGGCTTTGTCGAAATCGATGAAGCCGTCGAGTTGGTTGGTGGTGCGGATCCATTTGTTGACGGCCTGGCGCATTGCTTCCCCGGCGGGTGAGGCGTATTTGGCTCCGACGTAAGGGGTGAGAGTTGCGCCGTAGACCTTGATTCCGTGAGTGTGGGCGCGGGTGGCGAGTTGGTTGAGGCCGGCGATGAGGTCTTCGGCGGTGACGACGTCGTAGGGCTTGACGGGGTCCCGGGCGTGGCCGATGTCGTTAATGCTCTCGAGGAGGATGAGGTACTTGACGCCAGCCTGGGCCAGGACGTCGCGGTCGAAGCGGGCGAGAGCGCTGGGGCCGGTGTTGTCGTGGAGGATGCGGTTGCCGCCGATGCCTTCGTTCAAGACGCCGAGGTCGGCGGTCTTTTTGTTGGCCTGGAGGCGATGGGCGAGGAGGTCGGGCCAGCGGGAGTTGGCGTTGGGGGTGCTGTGGGCGCCGTCGGTGATGCTGTCGCCGAAGGCCACGATGGAGGCGGCTTTGTCGTCTGCCATGACGTCGACGCCCTTGAGGAAGGGCCAGGAGGTGATCTCTGCGGGGGTGTCGAGGGCTTTGACGTTGACGACGTTGTCTGCGGCCATGTAGCTGGTCTGATCGGCGAAGCTGTGGTGGGTGACCTGCTGCATAGGTTGGGCGGGAACGAATAGGCTGACGGCGAGGTCGGCGAAGGCGGGGAGCTTGAGGTTGACGGGGTCGCTGACGGTGAGGGCTCCGGGTGGGATGGTGACGGAGGTGCGTCCGCCGAAGGTGAGGGCGCTGGCCGAGGCGAGGTCTATTTCGCTGCCGGTAGTGCGGAGCGCGATGTTGCCAGCGCTGATGGTGAGGGGATCGAGGCCGAACTCGTTGGAGAGGATGATGCGAACGCGGGAGCCGCCGAGGGAGACGTGGACGATCTCGCGGAAGGTGGTATCGGCGGCGCCGAATTTGGCGTTGGGATTGGGGAGTGCTACGGGCGAGGTGGCCCAGGTGCCGACCCAGTGGTCGGCTGCGGCTGCCGCTTTTTCGTTGATGCTGGAGAGGCAGAAGAGCGCGAGAGCGATGAGTGGCAGAGTTCTGACGCGATGGTTCATGACCGTCCTTGGTTCGATGGGATTTGCCGGTCTATCTTACCGCCTTACCGCTGTTTCGCGGCTTTGCGGGCGTTGCAGTATAGTGGCGAGGTTGCTGTACGAGGCGCAAACTCGCGAACTAATGCGCTTTAGGAACCGCAAATCACGAGAACAGAGGGATACATGACGACGAGATGGCTAAAGGTTATGCTGCTTAGTATGACAACCGCGATGGCAGCACATGGTTCTGTTACAAAAGCAGATTTTGGCAAGATGCCGGATGGCACGGCCGTAGACATTTACACATTGAAGAGCGATGGAATTGAAGCCCGCATTATGACGTATGGTGCGCGCGTCGTTGCGATAAAGACGGCGGATCGCGATGGCAAGGTGGGCGATGTTGTGCTGGGCTACAACACGCTGGAGGAGTACCTCGCGGACAACAAGACTTACTTTGGCGCGATTGTGGGACGCTATGGGAACCGCATTGCAAAGGGAGCCTTCACGATCGATGGGAAGACGTACGAGGTTCCGAAGAACAATAACGGGAACTCGCTGCATGGCGGGACGCTGGGCTTCGACCGGATGGTGTGGCAGGGGCGAGCGATTGCCGATGGCGTAGAGATGACGCTGGTCAGCAAGGATGGGGATCAGGGTTTTCCCGGGACGATGACGGCGCATGTGCGATATACCGTCCATCACAATGCGCTGCGGATCGATTACAGCATGACGACAGACAAGACGACCGTGGTGAATCTGACGAATCACTCGTACTTCAACCTGGCGGGTGAAGGGTCGGGGACGATTTTGAGTGAAGAGATGATGATTGCCGCTGATAAGTTCACGCCGGTGGATGCGGGTCTTATCCCGACGGGCGAGCTGGCTCCGGTGGAGGGAACGCCATTCGATTTTCGCAAGCCTACCGTGATTGGCAAGCGGATCAATGACAACAACGAGCAGTTGAAGATTGCCGGTGGCTATGACCACAACTGGGTGCTGCGCGGTGCAACTGGAGAGACGAAGACGGCGGCGCGTTCGTACGATCCGGGCAGCGGACGCGTGCTGACCGTGACAACGACGGAGCCGGGCGTGCAGTTCTACTCGGGCAACTTTCTGGATGGATCGTTCAAGGGCAAGAGCGGTGTAGCGTACACGAAGAACTCGGGACTGTGCCTGGAGACGCAGCACTTTCCCGGATTCGCCGAACCATCCGTCGTTTCCGACGACGCTGCTGAAGCCGGGTGAGACGCGGCATAGCATGACGACGTTTACCTTTACGACGCAGGCCAAGTAAGAGCGCAATGGAGCGCGCGGCGTGAGTGCTTCCGCCGCGCGGAATCTTGAGGCATGGATAAGGTTGTCCTCTCAGCGGATGCTGCGATTGCCGACATTGTTAGCGGCTCGACGATTATGTTGGGCGGCTTCGGGCTATGCGGGATTCCGGAGACCCTGATCGCTGCGCTGGTGAAGCGGCGAATTACCGGACTACATACCATCAGCAACAACATGGGTGTCGACGGCTTTGGCATGGGGTTGATGCTGGAGGCGGGGATGATTGCGTCGCACATCGGTAGCTATGTGGGCGAGAATCGTCGACTTGAACAACTGGTGCTGAAGGGCGAGCTGGATCTGACGCTGATTCCGCAGGGTACGCTGGCGGAGCGGATTCGTGCAGGTGGCGCGGGGATTCCGGCGTTCTATGTGCCGACGGGGTTGGGCACGGTGGTTGCCGAGGGTAAGGAGACGCGGCAGATTGGCGAGCGAATGTATGTGCTGGAGAAGGCGTTGCATGCGGATGTTGCGCTCATCAAAGCATGGAAGGGCGATCGGCTCGGCAATCTTATCTATCGAAAGACGGCGCGGAACTTTAATCCGGTGATGGCCACGGCTGCGAAGCTGACGATTGCTGAGGTGGAAGAGTTGGTCGAGCCGGGAGAGCTTGATCCGGATCATATTGTGACGCCGGGGATTTATGTGAAGCGTGTTGTGGTGGGTAAGGCGTATCGCAAGCCGATCGAGTCGGAGTTCATTCGGGCGCAGATGGGAGGCGCGGCGTGAGCGGCAAGGAGCGGATTGCGCGCCGGATTGCGCGGGAGTTCAAGGATGGTTTCTATGTCAATCTCGGCATCGGGCTGCCGACGATGATTGCGGCGTATCTACCGGCGGGGATCGATGTGGTGTTTCAGTCGGAGAATGGAATGCTGGGCGTAGGACCGCCGCCAGCTGAGGGACAGGCGAATCCTGATCTGGTCAATGCTGGCAAGCAACCAGTGACGGAGCTGCCGGGGTGCTCTTATTTTGCCAGTGAGGAATCGTTCGCGATGATTCGTGGCGGGCATATGGACATGAGTGTGCTCGGCGCGATGCAGGTGGATGAGCAGGGCAATCTCGCGAACTGGACGATCCCGGGCAAGATGGTGAAGGGGATGGGTGGCGCGATGGACCTGGTGGCGGGGGCTCGGAGGGTGATCGTGGCGATGGAACATCAGACGAAGGATGGCGCATCGAGGATTTTGAAGGCATGCACGCTGCCTTTGACGGGAACGCGGGTGGTGCACGACATCGTGACGGAGCTTGGGTGGATTCGTGTAACGCCGGAAGGGCTGGTGTTAACCGAGGTCGCCGAGGGTATCGATGCGGCTGAGGTTCAGGCGCGGACGGAGGCGAGGCTGATCGTTTCGCCGACGCTGCAGGTGATGACGACTTAGAGATGAGTACTGCTCGCGAAGATGCGCTCGATATTTTCCACTATGCATTGAAGGCATCGCGTGTCGAGCCTGCGATGGAGCAGCGGCTTGTCTGTCGTGACGGCGTGGTGGAGATCGATGGGCATCGCTATGTGCTGGGCGCGTATGGGCGGCTGGTTTTGATTGCGATTGGCAAGGCTGCTCATACGATGACGGATGCGTTTTTGCGCCAGGTAGATGATGCGTGCGAGCGGTTTGAGGGGATTATCGCTGGGCCGGAAAATATTCCTGCGCCATCGCCGCGGCTTAGCGTGTATCAGGGTGGCCACCCTAGTCCGACTGCAGGTTCGATGGAGGCTGCGGCGGATATTTTGCAGACCTTGCAGGGGCTGACGGAGCGAGACCTGGTTGTGTTTTTGATCAGCGGTGGTGGGTCTGCGCTGGTGGAACAGTTTCTGGAGCCTGGTACTTCGTTGGAGACCATTGCGGCGACCCACAAGGCACTGGTCGAGAGCGGCGCGCCGATTGCTGCGATCAATGCGGTGCGGAAGCATCTCTCTGCGGTGAAGGGTGGGCGGCTTGCAGCTGCGGCTGCTCCTGCTGAACAGTTGACGATCTTTGTGTCGGATGTGCCGGCGGGTGAGTTGGATGCGCTTTCGTCGGGGCCGACGTTTCCGGATCGGAGTTCGGTGGAGGATGTGTATCGTATCGCGAAGGAATATCGACTTGAGGATCGACTGCCCGCAGAGATTGCGGAGAAGATGGTGGCGCGTGCACTGGTAGAGACTCCGAAGGCAGGCGATGCGATTTTTGCTCGCTCGCGCTGGGCTGTGCTTCTGGATAGTGCGTCGCTGGAAAACGCTGGGGCGAAGCGGGCCAGGGAACTTGGCTGGCATGTCGAGATCGATAACCTCTGCGATGACTGGAGCGCGGAGAAAGCTGCGGAGTATCTCTTGGAGCGCTTGAGTGAACTACGGCGTGTGCGGCAACGGGTGTGTCTTCTCTCGGCCGGAGAGGTGACGGTGCAGGTTCCGCGGGACGCCAAAGGCAAGGGCGGACGGAATCAGCACTTTGCGTTGATTGCGAGCGAACAGATCGTTGGCAGCGACATCGTGGTTTTGAGCGGGGGCAGTGACGGGATCGATGGGAACAGTCCGGCTGCCGGTGCGCTCGTCGATGGCGCGACCACAGCCCGTGCAGAAGAGATGGGCTATCCGGTGAGCGCGGCGCTCGCAACGTTTGATGGGCATACTCTGCTTGAGCGATTAGGCGACACAATAGTGACTGGCCCAACGGGGAACAATCTGCGCGATCTGCGTGTTCTGCTGGCGCCTTAGAGGTTAGCGAAGGAAGATCTTTGTCAGTAGCGGCCAATGGGCTATGAGCGAGACCAAGAGGCCCATCAGGCAGGCGAGCGCGAGACTGTGCAGGAAGACGAAGCGGAGGATGATACCTTCGCTGCCGTACTGATTTGTGGCCGTTGTGGCGACAACGATGCTCTGCGGCGCGATCATCTTGCCCATGACGCCTCCGGTGGAGTTGGCTGAGGTCATCAAATAGGGCGAGATGCCGAGCTGCTGGGCTGTGAGCTTCTGCAGGCTGCCAAAGAGCACGTTCGAGGAGGTATCTGAGCCGGTGGATGCGGTCCCGAGCCAGCCGATCAAGGTTCCGAAGAAGGGATAGAAGACCCCCGTGCGTGCGAGTGCGAGGCCGAGAGTCGCGTCCATTCCGCAATATCGAGTGAGAAAGCCGATGGCCATAAGGGCGGAGATCGTGATGATGGCGAATCGCATGGAGATGAGGGTCTCAAGAAAGACGGCGGCAATGGCGCGTAGTTTGAGGCCCATGAAAAATCCAGCCAGAAGGCCGGCGACGAGGATACCTGTGCCTGTTGCGGAGAGGAGGTTGAGATTGAAGATGGCGGGCTCAGCTGCGGGCACCGGGACTGCCGGCGGCATGCGCAACACTATCTGGTGGAGTCCGTTGATGGGTATGCGCACACTGCTGGCCGCGTCGAGCCACTGGGCGAAGTAGGGTACTCCCCAGAACACGACACAGATGGCAAGGATGATCCAAGGCATGACGGCACGACGGATAATCGCGGCTGAGGGGGCCGAAGCTGTAAGCGCGACATGCGTCACCTCTTCGCGGGCAGGGTTGAGGATGCGCTTTGGTTTCCAGAATCGGAAGAACGCGATGAGGGCACAAATCGTTAGAGTCGAGGCGGCGATGTCTGCCAGCCACGGGCCATGGAAGGTCGAAACCAGAAGCAGTGTCGTGCCATAGGTTGCTCCCGCGACAAGGATGGCGGGCCAGACCTCAATCATCGCGCGGAAGCCGGCGAACGCCCAGATCAGCCAGAACGGTATCAGCACACAGAAGGGTGCGAGGAGGCGGCCAATCACGCGCGAGAGTACAAGGGTGTCTAGCCCGGTGACTCCGTGGAGCGCCACGATTGGGATGCCGAGTGCGCCGAATGCGACAGGCGCAGTGTTGGCCAGCAACGAAAGGCCCGCAGCTTCCAGCGGAGCGAAGCCGAGGCCGATGAGGATGCTTCCGCAAACGGCAACGGGTGCTCCGAAACCGCCGGCGCCTTCAAAGAAAGCACCGAATGCAAAGGCGATGAGGAGAAGCTGCAGGCGGCTGTCCGGAGTGACTCCGACCATGCACTCCTGGAGGAGAGCGAACCTTCCTGCGCGGACGGTCAACTGATAGAGGAAGAGGACGGGAAAGACGATCCAGCAGACAGGAAAGAGGCCATAGCCTGCGCCGAGGCCAGCCGCAAGCAGCGCAAGGTGTGCGGGCATCCGAAAGACAGCAAGCGCGATGAGGAGTGCTGTGGCCAGAGCTGCGAGTGCGGCGAGATGTCCCTTGATGTGTAGAACGGCCATCGCCACGAGAAGGACGATAAGCGGCAGTGCGGCCCATGCGGCGGACAATAGCCAGTGATGTGCAGGGTCGTAGCTCTGGCGCCACGGTGTGGAGACCTGCGGAGCAAGCCACATGATGGCCGCAGACGCACGCGCAAGCCCATGAGGATGACTGCTCAGGGTTAGGAAGAGATCTGCGATGCGAAACCTCGTCAGGCCAGTGGAGTGGACGCCTCAGTATGCCCGGCAACTCACGACGCTGTAAATAGAAACTTGTTCGGCGCCTCGAATGTTTCAGGCTGGCTGCTGTGGATCATGCCGTAGCTTAAGATGCTCTCGGAGCAGGTCGTCGACGTCGCCGATCTTGTCGGTCAGTAGATTGAGTTTGTTCGCAAGCCCCTGAATCTCGGACTCGGCACGACGATTGACGTCGTAGTCCAACTCGCCGCGCACGCGATCCTTCTTGTCCTGCCGATTCTGGCTCATCATGATGACCGGTGCCTGGATGGCTGCGAGCATGGACAGAAAAAGATTCAGCAGGATGAAGGGATACGGGTCCCACGCCTTGTGCTGCAGCATGATGTTGACGGCGGTGTAGATCACCAGAGCAGAGAGGAAGATCAGGATGAATGTCCACGATCCGCCAAAGCCAGCGACTGTGTCGGCGATGCGTTCTCCGAGAGTCGACTCCTCTTCGATCACCTCGTTGACATTGCGGTTAGCCCGGCCCCGCACCAGTTGCTGCGATGCATGGAACTGACGGCCGAGCACGGTTAGCATGTCCATGCCCGCCATGGGCTTGCGTTGCAGCAGCACGGCAATATCGTCGCGGCTGATCTCGATGCAGGAGGTCTCCTCGATGGCGAGTGCGGTGGTCTGGTGCGGAGTCTGCTCCAGCATGGAGGCGAATCCGAAGAACTCGCCCTGGCTGGGCTCATCCACCAGCACCTCCTGGTGATCTTCGTCGACGGTTGTCACCTGCGCTTTCCCCGACATCATTACGTAAGCGTGCCTGCCTGGGTCACCCATCTTGTAGATGCGCTGGCGGGGAGCGAAGTGCTTCAACTCGACCTGTGCTGCCAGTACAGCTAACTCATCGTCATCCAGCAGGGCGAAAAGCGGGATTTGTTTCAATGCTTCTGGGTTACATGCCATGGCTCACCTCGTCTTGCTTATTGTGCCCTGTGCTCTGCAGGGCGGGATTACTTTTGCGATATTAAAAGTAAGTAGTCAGGTGCTGCATGTAAAAAATGCTGCCCGGAGCCGCATAAAAACGGGCATGCGAAATCGCAGAATTTGCGCGAGATGAGTTTTGAAAGGTGTTAGTGAGGGGGATTTGTTGGAGCACCGAGAGGGAATTGAACCCTCGAATACTGGTTTTGCAGACCAGCGCGTTAGCCACTTCGCCATCGGTGCTCTTGCCCGCCGCACAGGGGGAGTGCAGCGGGAGCATTGCAGAAAACTTACTCTACCATTACTGCGGCTGCGAGGTTGTGCGCAGGTAAGGCTTCACCGTCTTGTAGCCGGGGAAGATCTTGTCCGCTTCTTCGTTCGAGACTGCGCCGGTGATGATCACGTCCTCGCCCTGCTTCCAGTTTGCTGGCGTGGCCACCTTGTGCTTTGCCGTCAGCTGCATGGAGTCGAGCACGCGGATGATCTCATCGAAGTTGCGGCCAGTGGTCATCGGATAGGCCAGCGTCAGCTTGATCTTCTTGTCGGGGCCGATCACGAAGACCGTCCGCACAGGCGCGTTGTCGGCGGGGGTACGTCCTTCGCAGCTGTCGCCTGCATCGGCGGCGAGCATGTCGTACAGCTTGGCGATCTTCAGCTCTGGATCGCCGATGATCGGATAGTTAACTGCTGAGCCACTTACATCCAGAATGTCGTTTGCCCATTTGCTGTGGTTTTCGACCGGGTCGACGCTGAGACCAAGCACCTTCGCACCGCGCTTGGCAAAGTCGGCTTCGAGTCCGGCCACAGCGCCAAGCTCGGTGGTGCAGACCGGGGTGAAATCCTTCGGGTGCGAGAACAGCACGGCCCAGTTGTCGCCGATCCACTCGTGGAAGTGGATGGTGCCGTGTGTTGTTTCCGCAGTGAAATCAGGAGCTACATCGTTGATACGGAGTGACATGGTCAATCTGCCTTCCGGGGTGCGTCCCCCTACACTTCCTTTGAGATAACTGCGATTTGCTGTTTGCAGTAAAAAACCCACCCGGTTATTCGCTCTGGGTGGGTTCTGCGTTTCTTGAACGATGCTTACCTCGATTCGCTCATCCGCACACCCACACCGGGCTACAGCGACAGCAGCGGCAACGGGTGGAGTTCGAATTGGGCATGATCGTCATCGTTGAAATTTTTTGTACCGCGGCTAGCCGAGCTAGCATCAAGCAGGTTGGCCTGATTGCGGTCTAACCAAAACCATAGTCCGAGGAGTCTGCCATGTCAACTGTCGTTGCTACAACTTCTGCCGCAGCGCCTCAGACCGCGCACGTGGCGCTCGACTTCGCCCAGGTCGACGTCTTTGCTGAGCGCCCGCTCGCAGGCAACCAGCTTGCGATCTTCACCGATGCTCGAGGACTCTCGACCGAAGAGATGCAGGCGCTGGCGCGCGAGACCAACCTGAACGAGACGACGTTCATCCTGCCGCGCGAGCCTGAGGTCGAACGCGAGCGTGGTGTGCAGGTCCGCATCTTCACTGTGCAGGAAGAACTCCGCTTCGCAGGCCACCCCACACTTGGCACGGCAAGCTGGCTTTACTGGAACCATCCTGCCTTGCGCGGAGCCGAACAGATCATGCTCGAACTCGCAGTCGGCCCCATCCCTGTGCGCTTTATGCCACAGCAGCCGAACGAGCACGGCGTCTACGGAACAATGAGACAGAACGACCCAGTCTTCGGCGAGGTTCATGATCGCGCCGCGCTGGCTGCCGCACTCGGGCTTTCGATGGATGATCTTGATCCTGACCTGCCCGCGCAGACGGTCTCGACCGGCATGGCCTTCTGCATTGTGCCGCTGCGCTCGCTTGAGGTGGCCTCGCGTCTGGCGATTCCGCAGCACGCTGCCAAGGCGTATCTCGACCGCCGCGATGCAAAGTTCTTCCACTGCATTACACGTGCCGATCAAGCTTCAGGGGCCGACTGGCACGCGCGCATGCAGTTCTACAACGGAGAGGATCCAGCGACCGGCTCGGCCTCCGGCTGCACCATTGCGTGGCTTGTGCGGCATGGTCTGGCTGCGAGCGGTCAGAAGGTCGTGATCGAGCAGGGAATTGAGATGCGTCGGCCAAGCCGTATTCACGTCTCTGCAAAGATCACAGGCGATACAGTGTCGGAAGTGTTTGTTGGGGGCCGCACCATTCCCGTTGCAATGGGACGCTTTTTCCTGCCGTGATGCACTCGATTTCAACAGGACTGTAACTTCAATCTTCAGCAGTGACGCGCCTTTGCAAAAAACGGTGGATGAGCAAGCTCTAATATTTGCCATTTTCGCCGTAGGTTCGCCACTTGCCAAGCGGGGCAACTCTTCATACTCTTGGCAAGCGTCGACGATGACTTTGCATGCAACGTGCCGGGTCGTCATCGGTGAGATCTTTCGCCTGGTATTACCGACAACTTGAGTTGAGAGACGCTGTACTGCCTCGCAGTCGCGGCCTCCGCCCAGCGCACCATCGCTGTCTGCAAAACGCAGTCGAGGGTTGAACCGTCTTCGGTTTGGCTCTACTGCATCCGCGGCAGACCGATCCTTTGCGTTCGCCGGAGTTCGCGTGGCAACCTGCGCGGGCTTCGGCATCTCTCTCACCCCGTGGTTCGGCAGCTTTGCTCGCCGGACAAATGGATCTGTTCCTCCGTGGCGCAGACAGGAGAGCCTCGTCTCTCTCGTCTGCCTCCCACCGGAGCAGCCGACCCACTATGCGCCGGAGTACGCATCCGGCCGGGCCGCGGGGCCTGTTTTTGAACATCCGGACCGTCGCGCCTGCAAACCAGTGGACGCGACGGCCTGGCCCATCGGCTGGAGCCCGCCACAAGGCGGCGTCCGGCAGAAATTGAGATTGCATTGCGGCCCAAGAAGACGATCCTCTGCGTAGACGACAACGAACAAGTACTCTCTGTCCGCACCTTTCTACTCGAAACCCGCGGCTACCGCGTTATCCCGGCCCTCTCCTCACAACAGGCCCTGGAGGTTGTAGAGCAGTCGCTTCCCGGATCGCTCGATCTTCTGCTTTGCGACCTCATCATGCCCCAGATGGACGGTAACGAACTTGTTCGACGCGCTAAGCAGCTGCATCCAGGGCTGCCCGCGATGATTGTCTCCGGCACCGTCAATGCCTTCGACCGCGCCTCATGCGCTGATGTCTTTCTTCCAAAGGGTGCCAGTTCGCCTGCGGAGATGATCGAGCGCATCCGTGTCCTCGTAGCCCGCAAGCGCGGCCCCAAGAAAGCTCACTACGCTCAGCCGGTGAATCACATGATGACGGCTATAGCGTCCTGAATGCCACTCACAGAGGCTTAGGAACAGCCATGGTCGTCATAGACCTTCGTCAAGCCCTAAGCCTCCACCAGTCCATACCGCCGTTGCCATTGCTGCTTCAATCTGGCCCACACTGCATCAAGTTCATCGCGTGACATAGCAGGATCGGGCTGCTGAACAAAACGCGCAGCCTCGGTCTTGGCCAACTCCAGTACAGCTCGATCACGCAACAGATTGGCAACCCGAAACTCCGGCATGCCAGCCTGCCGCGTGCCGAAGAACTCTCCCGGCCCGCGCTGCTGCAAATCGAGTTCAGCCAACTCGAAGCCATTCTGCGTTCGCACCATAGCATCCAATCGAGCCTCGGCCTGCTCACTTACATTGCCGGCGGTCATCAGGATGCAGTAGCTCTTTGCTGAACCGCGGCCAACCCGTCCGCGCAGCTGATGCATCTGTGCCAACCCGAATCGCTCCGCATGTTCGATCACCATCACGGATGCATTCGGCACGTCCACACCAACTTCGATCACCGTCGTTGCAATCAGCACATCGATATCACCGCGCTGAAACCTGCGCATGACGACTTCCTTGTCATCCGCACTCAACCGGCCATGCAGCAGCCCGAGCCGCAGTCCCGCCAACGCGCCCGCCCGCAGTTCCTCGTACATATCGGTCGCAGCCCGCAGAGCCTTCTTCGGAGCAAACAACTTCTCCGTCTTCGCTGCCTTCGTCTTCTTCTTACCCTTTGAAGAAGTGTCATCCTGAGCGGAGCGTAGCGCAGTCGAAGGACCTGCGGTTTTTTTTCCAGCCCCAGTACTCGAGGCCTCTACTTCTTCATCCCGCGCAAAGTCCAGCTCCGGCTGATCGTCTTTTGTCCCCTCAATCACCGGATACACGATGTAAGCCTGCCGTCCCGCCTCCACCTGTTTGCGCACAAAGCCCCACACATCCTCTGCACGCTCTTCCGTGGTGCGGCGCGTGATGATCGGCGTCCGTCCCGGCGGCAGTTCATCGATCACGCTGGCATCCAGGTCTCCATATAGAGTCAGCGCGAGCGTTCGTGGAATCGGCGTTGCGGTCATCACGAGCACATCCGGATCGAGCGCGCCCGGCTTCTTCATCAGCTTGAACCGCTGCTGCACACCAAAGCGATGTTGCTCATCGACGATCACCAGCCCAAGGTTGTCGAAGTCGACCTTCTCTTCGATCAGCGCATGTGTCCCGATCGCCAACTCGGTCTCTCCGCGATAAATCTTGCCGCGAGCCTCGCGTTTTCCCGCGTCATCAAGCGAACCCGTCAGCAGCGTCACCCGATACGGCTTGCCTGTTCGCGGCGACACCACATCGCCGAGCAGCTTCCGAGCCGACAGATAATGCTGCGTAGCCAGAATCTCGGTCGGAGCCATCAACGCCGCCTGATATCCGTTCTCAATCGCCACCAAAGCCGCCTGCATCGCGACGATCGTCTTGCCTGAGCCCACATCGCCCTGCAACAGTCGCCGCATCGGCTGAGGTCTGCGCATATCGGCGACGATCTCACCCAGCACACGCTTCTGCGCCGCAGTCGGATGGAACGGCAACACCTGCTTGATGGCCTCGCGCACCTTCACGTTGGTCGCGAACGCCGTACCCTCGCGCTCCCGCATCCGCCGCCGCTTCAACTCAAGACCCAGCTCCAGATAGAACAGTTCCTCGAAGATCAGCCGCTTGTGCTCTGGCGTCGCCGCCGACATCAACTCAGTGATCGGCGTTCCCGCCTCAGGAAAATGCACGGCCCGCAGAGCCTCAAGCCGCCCGGGGAGTCGCAACCGCTCGCGCAGCACCCGAGGCAGCGTCTCCGGCACACTGGTCTCACCCGCACCCAACTCCTCCAGCAGACCCCACACCACCCGCCGCAGCCAACGCGAAGTCAGCTTCGCGCCCCACGCCGTCGTGCCACCGAGAAACTCATACACCGGAACAATGCGCCCCACCTCGAGCATCACGAACTCGGCCTCGGGCGAGCCTGCCTCCGGCAGAATCTCAAACTGCGGCTGAATCATCTTGAACTTGCCGGCGCTCGACCGCGAAGCCTCGAGCTTCCCGTACAACGCCACCATCCGGCCGGCACGAAATCTGTCTTTCAAATAGCTGCCGTGAAACCAGAGGCATTTCACCGTATCGAGACCCTGCCCGACCGTCATCTCGAACAGCGGCATCGACCGCGTACGCAGCAGCACGCTTCCCCGCACCTCGCCGATGATCGAAGCCATCGTCCCCGCCTTCAACGCGCTGATCGGCAGCGGATTCAGCCTGTCCTCATACCGGAACGGCAGGTGATACAGCAGGTCCTCCACGGTCTCGACGCCCCGTTTGGCCAGAGCCTCGGCAACGCGCTCCCCCACGCGTTTTACAAACTTGATTGGTGTAGAAAGTTCGAGCACAGACCGATGCTACCAACATCCAGAAATATTCCGCTCAACGACTCAGGCCAGTCCTATAATGCCTACACTTCTGCAAACGTAAGTTTCCGGCCACACAGCGAATCCATTCTGATCGGAGAGATCCATGTCATTTCTTGAGCGTTGGTTCGAAGAAGTCTGGAACAAAGGCAACGAGCAATTTCATCGATGAAATGACACATACTGATACCAAAGGCAGCGGGCTGGTGCATCCGGACGGCAAGGAAGTAACCGACCGAGCGGCCTTCAGGCAGTTCTACAAAACCTTCCGTTCAGCCTTTTCCGACATCCATATCGACGTCGAGGACACAGTGACCGAGGGCGATAAGCATGTAGCGCGCTGCCTCGTGACCGGTGTGCACACAGGAGAAGGTATCGGAAAGCCGCCCACCGGTAAGCCGGTAAAGTTCACAGGAATGACCATGGTGCGCCTGAAGGATGGCAAGATCATTGAGTCCTGGAACAACTTCGACTTCATGACGATGTATAAGCAGATCGAATAATCGGCCCAACCACCCCTGCTAAACTGGCCTTACTCCATTATTCGAGAACCCATGGCCATCGTCGAACTCCAGCAGGTCCGCAAAGCCTACGACACCAAAATCGCGGTCGAAAATCTCTCCTTCAAGATCGAGCCCGGCAGCATGTTCGGCCTCCTCGGCCCCAACGGCTCCGGCAAGACATCCTCGATCCGCATGATGATCGGCATCACCGTACCCGACTCCGGCAACGTGCAGCTATTCGGCGCTCCCTTCGACCGCAAGAACCTCCACCGCGTAGGCTATCTACCCGAAGAACGCGGTCTCTACAAGAAGATGAAGGTCATCGACCAGCTCATCTTCCTCGGCCAGCTCCACGGCCTCGACGCGACCACCGCCTCCAAGCGCGCCCACGTCTGGTGCGAACGCATGGAGATCACCGAGGCCATCCCCAAGAAGACCGAAGAGCTCTCCAAGGGCATGCAGCAGAAGATCCAGTTCATCGCCGCCCTGCTGCACGAACCCGAGCTCATCATCATGGACGAGCCCTTCAGCGGCCTCGATCCCGTCAACGCCGCGCTCCTCATGGACACGCTCGTCGACCTTCGCAAACAAGGCCGCAGCGTCCTCTTCTCCACCCATCGCATGGACCAGGTCGAGAAGCTCTGCGACGCCATCTGCCTCATCCACAATGGACGCCTCGTCCTCTCCGGCGGTATGCGCGAGATCAAGTCCCGCTACCCCGCGAATCGCGTTCAGATGGTCTTCTCCGGCGATGCATCCTTTCTCAATAACCCCGCCATTGACTCCGCAAAGAACTACAACGGCATCGCGGAGATCAAACTGCACGACGGCGCCGACGCCCAGGCCCTGCTAGCCGAGGCCGTCACGAAAGCCCGCATCACTCGCTTCGAAGTGATGGAACCAACCCTGGAAGAGATTTTCATTGAGACCGTAGGAGGCAAAGTTGATGCATAATGTCTGGCTCATCGCAAAGCGCGAATATCTCGAGCGCGTCCGTACCAAAGCCTTCCTCATCTCGACGATCCTCATCCCCCTGCTGATGGGCGGTGGCATCGTCGGCTCGATCGTCTCCGGCAGCAGGGCAAAATCGACCTCGCACATCACCATCGTCTCGCAGGACCAACAGCTCGCGACCGACCTGCAAGCAGAGCTACAGAGCGGCAAAGACAGCCGAATGACTGTCGATGTCATCTCCCCCGGCAATGACCAGACCCGCAAGACCCTCGATGCCATGCTCGCCGACAAGCAGATCGACGGCTACCTCTGGATCACTCCCGCGGCCAACTCCGGTGAGCGACCGAGCTTCTCCTTCACACCTCGCTCCGCCGCCGATATCGGCACGAAGGGCGTCGTCAGTTCAGCCCTCCGTACCGTCCTCATGCGCGAGCGCCTCGCCCACCAGGGCATGGTCGCCTCCGACGTCGATTCGCTCATGCAGCCCGTCAAGGTCGACACCACCCAGGCCGGTAAAAACGCCGACACGACCTCCAGCTTCGTCGCCATCTACGTTCTCTTCTTCCTCATGTACATGGTCATCCTGCTCTACGGCATGAACGTCGCGCGCTCGATCATCGAGGAGAAGACATCACGCGTCTTCGAGGTCTTGCTGGCCACAATCAAGCCCGAGGAGATGATGGCCGGTAAGGTTATCGGTGTCGGCTCCGTGGGCCTCACCCAGGTCGCCGTATGGTTGCTGACCGCCGTCATTCTCACCAGCAGTTCCATCGTCGGAGCGCTCGCCGGCGGCAACGTGCATGTCTCGCTCAACCCGATGCAGATCATCTTCTTCGTCGTCTACTTTCTGCTCGGCTACCTGCTCTACTCCAGCATCGCAGCCGCCTTGGGTGCCATGGTCAACTCCGAGCAGGAGCTTCAGCAACTCAACATGATCCTGGTCATGCCGCTCGCAGGTTGCATGTTCGCGCTCGCTCCGGTCATCACGAACCCCAATGGTCCCGTCGCGCGCATCATCTCGTTCATTCCGTTCTGCACGCCGCTGATCATGTATCTGCGCATCTCGCTCGCCACGCCGCCCGCGTGGGAGATCGCCCTCTCCATCGCATTGATGATGGTGACCATCTACGCCATCCTCTGGGTAGCCAGCCGCATCTACCGCGTAGGCATCCTCATGTACGGTAAAAAGCCCAATCTGCCCGAGATCCTCCGCTGGCTCAAATACAGCTAGCTTCTATGCGAACCATGCGTCTCTGATCTGGCGAAACTCGTCTCTGTTGTTGCCTGCATCTGCGGCAGAAGCGCAGGAAATGGGCTAGGATTTTCCAGTGGCGGCCGAAGCAGCATCAACGCTTTTCAGTGCAACCCAGACTCGAGTCGTCCGGCGAGATTTGGTGGAGCTTGGGGTGGCGTACGCCCTGATCATGGCCACAATCTGGACGACGAATCCAACGCAGCGCGTTCTCTACTGGCTCGCCTTCGCCTGGATACTCGCAACCTCATGGGCGCGACGCGAAGGCTGGAAGACACTTGGGCTTGGAACAACAGGCCTGCTACAGTCGCTTTGGGTCGTAGCAATCGCATTGCTGGGCACGGGCTTGGCGGTGTTCTTTGCCTCCCGGATGCACACGCTGCACCGGTTGCACGGACCCACGCCCCTCATCACACATATGGGGGGATACCTGGTATGGGCGATGATGCAGCAGTTTATCCTCCAGAGCTACTTCCTGCTGCGGTTGCTGCGACTGCTACCGGGGAAAGCACTGCCGATTGCCGCCGCCGCCGTCATGTTTGCGCTGGCGCATCTGCCCAATCCCGTACTCACACCTATCACGTTGGTTTGGGGAGTCATATCCTGCATGCTGTTTCTGCGGTATCGGAACATCTACACACTTGGACTGGCCCATGGGATTCTCGGATTATGCGTGGCAGTGACTGTGCCAAATTCGCTGCATCACCACATGCGTGTTGGGCTCGGATACTACAGATATCGGGTCCATCTACATCGCACGTCCACTTCCTTATTCAAGGAACCTGCCTCCACAGCCGCAAAAGTTATCCACAGCAAAACCTGTCAAGCCCCAAAACAGCAAATACCCGCGCCAATCAAGGAGATTCGCGTTGCGTAATAATTCCATTCAGCCCGATATAATGGTTATAGAGAGTAAAGAGAGCCCCGGATAATCACCGGGGTTTTTCTCATCTTGATCGCTCCAAATCCGTGGAATCGGTGTAAATCGGCGTTAAGCCTTTAGAATGACGATTTTGCCCGTAACCCTTTTATTTGGACAATTTTAGCGGCACGCGTTCTTCTATCTAGCTGCAAACAGGAGACTTACAAATTGATCCCCCCGGGGGGGGGGGCTCATCGCAGCCAGATTGACCAGAGACTATCGACCGAGGCATGGGTAATTGCCGATGCCCCAACACGGCGTTGCTGACGCCACGCACGGCCATAAAAAACTCCCGCCAGCATTGCGAGCAGGACATAGCGCCAATTGAAATGTACCGCACGCTTGTTGAAGTGCGACAGCCCAAAGAGCACAGCCGTAACAGTCAACGCCCAGCGCCGGCCAATGCGACGCTCCAGAAGGTTCTGTATCCAGCCGCGGAAGAAAAGCTCCTCGGGAACGGCAATAAAGAAGAACGTAAAGATCCACGCCAGCAGAACCTGGGACACTGAAGGAACATCGGCATGAAAGTGAAGAAAACCGAGCGCCAATCCGAGCGCGATAGCAATTGGAGCGAAAAACGCGAGTTCTCGCGCCCCGATGCGGAGGTCAGCCAGACGCAGGCGGAGATCGAAACCAACATGCTGCAACTTGCGGATCACAAGGAAGCCATAGATCCCCGCATCCAGCAACAGCATTTTGTTAAACACGGCGAGATGAGGCGGCCATGCAGGCTCGAACCAGCGCAAGTCAACAGCAACGCCGAGTACCGCGAGGACAAGAAAATCACGCCATTCTCCCCGCTGATCCGGGTCCGCGAGATTCGCGCGATAAAGCAGCAGACTGATCACGACAGGCAGCAGAAGATAAAGCGCAAGCCAACTCCAGCGAAATTGACCATACGAACTGGCAACAATCGCGTATGGAACGCAGAGCAACGCCGGAGCCAGCATCCGAAAAGTGAAGGGAAGCCCTTGTGCCGCCTGAACGCTGCGTTGCCAGAACGCCGCGAAGAAAAACGGCAGAAGCGTGAGCAGCGCTGCAAAAACGACCGGCACATGGAAGGAAAAATTCAGCATCAGATTTGAGAATAGCTCGACGAAGGTTTCAGAGGACATTTGCCCAATCCGCAGTCGCACACCACAAAGGTAAACTCATCTTCGTGCCCAAAACCTACACCCTGAAGCAGCGAATAGCTCTCGCCATCGTCCCGCGCATCGCGAGCCTGGCTATCCGCTGTCTCGGAATCACCCTTCGTTACAAAGACATCTGCGATCCAGGAGCTACTCCTGGTTACTACGTCCAGCCTCCAGTTATTTATGCCCTCTGGCACCGCTGCTTGCTCGCCAGCGCGTGGCGTTTTCGCAACGGCGGAGTCACCATCCTCATCAGCCGCAGCTTCGACGGCGAACTGATCGCCCGCACCGTCGAGCGACTCGGCTTCATCGCCATCCGAGGCTCAAGCTCCCGCGACGGAGCTGTCGGCCTCCGCAACCTGCAGCGCGCCTATCTCGATGGCCACTACTGCGCCATCACCGTCGACGGTCCCCGTGGCCCTGCTCAGATCGCCAAACCCGGCATCGTCCAACTGGCCAAACTTGTCGGAAGCCCTGTCAGCGCCTTCTATGTCCATCCCGAACGAGCCTGGCAGTTGCGCTCCTGGGATCGCTTCCTCATTCCGAAGCCCTTCTCCCGCGTCACCGTCGCGTGGACTGCTCAAGTCCCAGCCGAACAAGCCGCCGTGCAGGCCGCGCTCGACCACGCAGTGGAACTCGCAGAATCCCACAAAGCATAGCCACCACTCCGCACACTAGAATCAAGCAGTGCGTGTAGCCGACTTCCATTTCGATCTCCCCGAAGAACTCATCGCCCAATCGCCGCCGCCCGTTCGCGGCACCAGCCGCATGCTCGTCCTTGACCGCGCCGCCGCCGAATACCGCGACGACTTCTTCCGCAATCTACCTCACCTGCTTCATCCTGGCGATCTGTTGATCCTCAATGACAGCCGTGTTATTCCTGCTCGTCTCTTTGCTACTCGCGCCCGCGGCCCTCACACGCAGCTCAGTTCCCCGGACCCAACAGGCCGTATCGAAGTCCTCCTTACCGAACATATTGGTGGAGAAGATTGGTATGCTCTCGTTCGCCCCAGCCGCAAGGTTCAGCCGGGAGAACACCTTCATTTCGCGGCGGCTAATGAGTCAGAGCCGTTGTTAGAGGCGGAGATTCTTACGGCTGGTGATTTTGGCGAGCGTACTTTGCGGTTCAATCCTGTGGCGGATTTTCACGCGATTCTCGGCAGGATTGGGCACATGCCGCTGCCTCCTTACATTCATCGCGACGATAGCGAGGAGGACAAAGACCGCTATCAGACAGTGTTTTCGCATGAGCCGGGATCAGCGGCTGCGCCTACTGCGGGACTTCACTTTACGCCTGAGATTCTTGCCGAGCTTCGTCAGAGTGGTGTGCAGATCGAGACGATTACGCTGCATGTTGGGCTTGGGACGTTTCAGCCTGTGCGTGCGGAAAATGTTGAAGATATACGTCTTCATGCGGAGCATTACACGTTGCCTGCTGCTACGGCCGAGGCCGTGAATGCTGCGCTGCGAGAGGGCAGGAGGATCATTGCGGCGGGGACTACAACCACGCGCACGCTGGAGCATTGTGCGCAACATTCGCTTGGGTTTGAGCCTCATGCTGGTGTGCGGCTGGAGGCGCATTCGGGCTCGACGAGTATCTTCCTTAGTCCTGGATATCGGTTTCGGATTGTTAGTGGGTTGTTGACTAACTTCCATCTGCCGCAATCTACGTTGCTTATGCTGGTCAGTGCGTTTGCAGGTAGGGAGGCGGTTTTGGCTGCTTATGCTCATGCGGTTCGGGAGCGGTATCGGTTTTTCTCTTATGGGGATTGCATGTTGATCCTGTGATTTTTTTTGAGGTGATTTTTGGCGTGGGGTTTTGCGAAAAATGGGCGGAACTTGATGGTTTTTGGTGGTTAGTACGCGGTAAAAAGTGTGGTTAGTGTGGTTTGTTGGTGGTTGGTTTTTGGCTTCTGAAAACATGCCAGGTTTTTGAAAGATTTCTGTGGAAATCTTTTGGCGGGCGGGATAAGCAGAAAGGCATCGGGGGTGGGAAGGGTCTGGGTTGAGAAGCGGGTTTCTCCGCTCCGCTCTCACAAGAGCGTGAGCAGCTCCGGTCGAAATGACAGGGTTACGGGTTGGGGAAAACGAAATACAAAGACAGAGACAGAAGCAGATCCCTGCGGGATGACAACCAAAAAGGCAACGGCAAAGGCAACGGCAGACAGCAAACAACAAAAACGACAGCAACAGCAACAGCAAAGACGACAGCAACGGCAACGGCAGAGACGACAGCAACGGCAACGGCAGAGACGACAGCAGCGGTATAAAGGCGAATGGATGGGTTGTCTTCTGGCGCGATACCATCAAAGACTTATGGCGAAGACACCGAACAAGACCGAGACCTCTCCGGCGAACTTATCTGCGACCCCATCGGCGACCGGGGCTAAGCCTCCTATTTATCTGCTGGACAGTATGGCGTTTATCTTCCGGGCGTATCACGCCATGCAGCGGCAGCGGCCTATGTCTACGCGGACGGGGATTCCGACGGCGGCGACATATGTCTTCGTCAACATGATCAATAAGCTGCGTAAGGACTTTTCTCCGCAGTATCTGGCGGCGGTGTATGACGTGGGTGCGCCGGTGCATCGGAATGAGCTGGCGACACAGTTGAAGGATGTCCAGAAGTTCAATATCAAGACGCAGCAGTTCGAGACTATTGAGTATGGCGGTTACAAGGCGAACCGTACGGAGACTCCGCCGGACTTGATTCAGCAGCAACCCTATATTCGGCGGGCGCTGGAGGCGTTTCGGATTCCGATTCTTTATTACGAGGGGTTTGAGGCAGACGATGTGATTGGGACGCTGTCGGCGAAGCTGGCAGCTCTGGGGCATCACGTTTATGTGGTGTCGTCGGACAAGGACATGATGCAGCTGGTGAATAAAGACGTGTCCATCCTGAATCCGACGAAGGACAATCTGATATTGGATCCGGCGGGTGTGGAGGCTGCGCTGGGGGTGCCACCGGAGCGGGTGGTTGATGTGATGGCGCTGCGAGGGGACTCGGTGGATAACATTCCGGGGGCTCCGGGGATTGGGGACAAGGGGTCGGTTGAGCTGATTCAGCAGTTCGGCACGGTTGAGGCTGCGCTGGATGCGGCGGTGAACACGCCTGATCAGGTGAAGCGCAAGACTTATCGGGAGTCGCTGCAGAATAACCGCGAGAACATCATGCTGTCGAAGGAGTTGGTGACGATTCACACGAGTGTGCCGATTGAGTACTCGCTTGAGGCGATGCGGACTCAGCCGGTGGATAATGCGGCTTGCCGTCAGTTGTTTGCCGAGCTGGAGTTTACGACGCTGCTGAAGGAGCTTGCTCCTGCGGTGGATAACACGGTTATTACATATAACCTGAAGCCTTCGGACAGCGAGATTGGCCAACTGTTGAGCGAGGCTCGCGCGGTAAATCCGGAGACGAATCTTCCCAGAGGGCTTGCGATTGCGATCTTTGAGGATGCGCGGGCGATTGCGGAGGAGACTGCGGCTGAGCCTTTGGATGAAGGATGGAGCCTGAGCCGCCTCCTGCGGAGAATATGTCTCTGTTTGGTGCTCCTGAGCCTTCGCCTGCGGCCGCAGCCAGCCATTGGGTTCGAAGCCGGCGGAGGACCCTGTGTCCCGGCTTGGTCTTGCTGTCTCGGACACGCTTGCGATGGAGGTTTCACTTGATTCGCCGGGCGTGAAGGAGGCGCTTGCTGATCCGACGTTTCCGAAGGATGTTCACGATCTGAAGGCGATTCTGCGTGCTCTTGCTTCGCACAAGGTGGCTTTGCATGGCGTTCGGGATGATGTGATGCTACTGAGCTATCTGGTGAATCCGACACATGGATCGCATACGCTGCCGGATATTGCTGCACGCACTACGAGTCGTGCGCTGGTGCATCAGGTAACGAAGGATAATCCTGCGGACCCGAAGCGTTTGCCTGAGGCTGCGGCGGCGATTGTTCGGCTTGCGGCGGCGATTGGGCAGCAGATCGCTGAGTCGGGGCCGGTGGAGCATCATATCCCTGCTGACGATCCATCGCTTGGCGGCGCGATGACGACGGAGATGTTGTTTGCGGCTCCGGCGACTGCGGCGGCTAAGGGCGAGTCTGCGCTGCTGGAGGTTTACGAGACGATCGATAAGCCGCTGGTTCCTGTGCTGCTGCGCATGGAGCAGGCCGGGGTGCGGATCGATCCTGAGTTTCTGCGCGGGATGTCGACGCGGCTTGGGGTGGAGATCGATAACCTTGCGGAGCGGATTTATACGGACTCGGGGCATCGCTTCAACATCAATTCGCCGAAGCAGTTGGGCGATGTGCTGTTCAACAAGATGCTGCTGCCTAAGCCGATGAAGTATGGCAAGGGCAAGGTGGTTTCGACGGCGCAGGATGTGCTGGAGGAGCTGGCGGAGAGTCATCCGATTGCTGCGCTGGTGATTGAGCATCGGCAGCTGCAGAAGCTGAAGTCTACGTATCTCGATCAGCTTCCGGCGGTGGCGGATGCGGAGGGTCGGGTGCATACGACGTTCAATCAGGTGGGGACGGCGACGGGACGGCTTTCGAGCACGAATCCGAATCTGCAGAATATTCCGGTAAGAACGGCTGTCGGGCGCGAGATTCGTGCTGCGTTTATTGCTGCGCCGGGGAATGTGCTGATGTCGGCGGACTACTCGCAGATTGAGTTGCGGCTAATGGCGCATTTTTCGCAGGACCCGCTGCTGCTGGATGCGTATCGCACGGGCAAGGATATCCATACGCTGACGGCGAGCGAGGTGTTTGAGGTAGACGCGGCCACGATGGATAAGGAGACGCGCAATCGTGCGAAGGCGGTGAACTTCGGGATTGTTTATGGGATCAGTCCGTTTGGGCTGGCGGCGCAGTTGGGGATCGATCAGCGGACGGCTCGCGAGTATATTGAGCGGTACTTCGACAGGTATAAGGGTGTGCAGCGGTTTATCGAGGAGACGCTCGAGACGGTTCGGCGGGAACAGGCGGTGCGGACTTATTTCGGGAGGGTGCGGCCGATTCCGGATATTCAGTCGCGCAATCCGAATATGCGTGGGTTTGCCGAGCGGACGGCGGTGAATACTCCGCTGCAGGGGACGGCGGCGGATTTGATCAAGCTGGCGATGCTGAGGATCGACCAGGTGATTCGCGATCGGAAGATGCGGTCGCGAATGACGCTGCAGGTTCATGACGAACTGCTGTTTGATGTGGTGCCGGAGGAGTCGGGCGAGTTGGAGAGGATCGTCCGGCATGAGATGGAGCATGTGGCGGAGTTTTCTGTGCCGATTGTGGCGGAGGTTGGGATTGGGCAGAACTGGCGGGATATAAAGTAGCGTGCATCGAATCTGTTCGGTCTGCGCGTTTTGTGTGGTAAGTTGGGCGGCGGAGAAAAATGGATGCCTTTATCCGCTGTGAGATTTTCGTCGGCGCTGGTTGCAGCGCTGCTGGTAGTTGCGATGCCTGTGTATGCTGGCAATCCTGTTCAGGTCAAGACTGATAAGGGTAAGGTCGAGGGCGCGCTCACTACCGATGGCAAGGTTGTGGCGTTCAAGGGGATTCCGTTTGCGGCGCCTCCCGTGGGTGGTTTGCGGTGGCAGCCTCCGCAGCCTGCGGCTAAGTGGAAGGGCGTGCGGGCGACGAAGGATTTCGGTTCGCGGTGCGTACAGACTTCGGGCTATCCGGATATGATCTTTCATGATCCCGGGCCGAGTGAGGACTGCCTGACGCTGAACGTCTGGACGCCTGCGGGTGCGAAGCATGGCAGTCTGCCGGTGATGGTGTGGATCTATGGCGGCGGGTTTGTGAGCGGCAGTACTTCGGAGAATCGGCAGGATGGGCAGTTTCTTGCGCATCGGGATGTTGTTGTTGTGTCGATGAACTATCGGATGGGGATCTTTGGGTTCTTTGTCCATCCGGAGCTTACGGCGGAGTCTCCGCATCATGCTTCGGGTAACTATGGGCTGATGGATCAGGCGGCTGCGCTTGCGTGGGTGAAGAAGAATATTGCTGGGTTTGGCGGGGATCCCAAGAATATTACGATCTTTGGCGAGTCGGCGGGGTCGTTTTCGGTGAGTTCGCTGATGGCTTCGCCGCTGTCGAAGGATTCGATCTCGAAGGCGATTGGGGAGAGCGGCGGGGCGTTTCATAGCAGCGGGCTTGGGTATCCGACTCGCGAGGTGGCCGAGGAGCAGGGGAGTCGGTTTGCGCAGGCGGCGTTTGGGACGACGAAGCTGGTGGAGCTGCGAAAGGTTTCGGCTGACGATTTGGTGAAGGCTGCGACGGCGAAGACGACTCCACCGCCTCCGCGGTTTGGGCCGGATGTGGATGGGTATTTTTTGCCGGACTCGGTGCCGAATATCTTTGCTGCGGGGAAGCAGGCCCATGTGCCGTTGCTGGCTGGATGGAACGCGGATGAAGGGCGTGCGGTTGCTCTGTTTGCGAAGCCGCCGGTGAGTGTCGAGAGTTTTGCGGCTCAGGCGCGGGAGACGTTTGGGGAGCGGGCGCAGGAGTTTCTTGCGGTCTATCCGGGGACGACGGATGAGGAGGCGAAGACTTCGGCGGGGGATTTTGGCGGGGACAGCTTTATTGCGTACTCGACGTGGCGATGGATCGAGTCGCACGTGGGGACGGGGAAGTCTCCGACGTACCGGTACTTTTTGAATCTGGGGTCGCCGGGGGATAAGTTTCATCCGGCGATCCTGGGGGCGTTCCACTCGGATGACATTGAGTATGTGTTTGGGACGCTGGACTCGCGGCAGGAGACGGTCTTGCGGCCGGAGGATCGGAAGCTGTCGGAGATGATGGGGCAGTACTGGACGAACTTTGCGCGGAGCGGCGATCCGAATGGGGCGGGGCTGCCGAAGTGGCCGACTACAGGGCCGACTGAGTGGCAGGTTATGTATTTGAATGCGAACCCTGAGGCGCGGCCTGATCCGTATCGGCCGCGATATGTGTTCCTCGATTCGGTTTGGGGGAAGCCGAAGCCCTGATCTTCCTGTTGATTTAGAGTCAGGAGAAATCAGGGGGACTCAGGCATGGATGAGAAGCGGATGATGCTGCGGCATTTTCTGGCGGCGCTTGCTTATAGAACGCAGAAGGCTCTCCGCGATGCTCCGGCGGAGTTTGCCGAGTTTCATGCGGGTGGCAAGGTTCGTACGCCGCATGAACTTGTCAGTCATATGGATAGTGTCCTGGGGTACTCGCGAACCTTCTTTATTGGTGGGAGCTATCGGCCGCCTACGCTGCCCTTCGATGAGGCGGTGGCGCACTTCCACGAGATTCTGGAGGATCTTGCGCGTCATCTGGAAGAGGGAACAGAGTTTCAGGGCATCACGGCGGAGGTTCTTCTTCAGGGGCCGTTTTCTGATGCGATGACGCATGCCGGTCAATTGGCGATGCTGCGGCGGCTCGCGGGAGACCCGGTTGCTCCGGAAAACTTCATCTTTGCGGCTATCAATCCCGCGAACCTTGGTCTAAACCAGCCTCTTCCTGTCAGTCCAGATAAAGATTGGCCCGAAAAGCCCTGATTTTTGAGCAAGTTTCGCTTGACGGGGCGTGCCACGCGCTTCCGGAGCGCTCTTGACTGATAGACTTAAAGTTCTGCGTCGAGTATTTGCGCAAACAGTTCTTTCGAAGCGGACAGACCGCGGCGAAGCATAAAGGAAACCGAACCAGTGGATCAGCAGACCAGACACGCCCTCAAGCACGACCAGTTCATCGACACTACGCACCAAGGCCTCGAATGGGCCAGCGAAAACCGCCGCCCGCTTATCGTTACCGGCGCGATTGTGCTCGCCGTTATCGTGGTCGCCGTTGTGGGCGCACTCATCTATAACCATCGCGCCGATCAGGCTTCTGTTGCCTTCGGCGGGGCCATGCAGGCGTACCAGACACCGCTTGCCCAGCCCGGCCAGCAGGTGCCTCCTGGGGTGAAGACCTTCGCAACGGTTGCGGATCGCGCGAAGGCTGCCAACACACTGTTCACCGCTACGGCTGACAAGTACAGCCTGACGCCCTCCGGCAAGCTCTCCCGGTATTTTGCCGGTCTCACGGCCATGGAAGAGGGGCAGAACGCTTCGGCAGAGGTTGCGCTGAAGCAGGTTGCCAGTGGATGGGACAGCGATTTGGCTGCTCTTGGCAAGCTTGCGCTGGCTCAGCTCTATCGCCAGACAAGCCGCGATGCCCAGGCGATCGATCTTTACAACGAGATTATTGCCAAGCCTACGACGACCGTTTCGGCCGGCACCGCACAGCTTCAGCTTGCCGAGCTCTATGAGAGTCAGGGCAAGCCGGATGCCGCGAAGAAGATTTATGCGCAGCTGAAGGACAAGGACGCCAAGGGGCCTGCTGGAATGCTGGCGGCGCAGAAGCTCAATCCTGCGGCTGCCGGACCGGCTGTGCAGTAATAGTCCATCGCAAACAAATCAACGAAAGCCTCAGTGGCCGTGGTCATCGTGCAGTAATGCCGATTCGCCACGGCCACTGACTGCTTCAGCCTCAGTCCGGAGCTTCGTCAGCACTCGCCATTGGTCCTTCTCGCGTGGCTCTGAGGACCATTGCGGCAGCGGCATCCTCAGATAGGTCGACAGCGCAATGGCCTCCGGCTCGTACAGCCCCCGCACTGTGTGAAGCCTGTTTGCCGCGGCCTGGTCGCCGCACAGGCGCAGGTGAAACTCACCAAGCGCGCTACACAGCCGGTCGAACTCCGCTGCGGGCAAACGTTCGGGGCAGCCTTGCCGCAGGATGGCCGTCCTCTTCTCCTGATGGAAGACATGGCCAAGGTCGACCAGGGCGTGGCGCGCCATCACGAATGTGAGCTGTGCCTGCCGCGAGGGCTTCCCCTCGACGACTGAGATCAGCAAGGAGCATGTATCGAGGATCGCCACCAGCGCGGACAGCCAGCTCTGGTTGTCGTGCTGGGAGCGGTAGTAGCAAAGAATGGGGTAGGAGATGTGCGACTCGAGGATCTCGGCGGACCATCGCTCCCATTCGGCAAGCAGGTCGATCAGGGCTTCTTCGCCGCCTTCGAAGCTGTGGCGCCGCAGCAGCTCCCCGGCGGTAGGGGGAGAGCCGGCACGCGCGTCGAGCAGAGCGATGCTGACTTCGCGCCGCGAGAACGCCTGATACAGCACGGGCAGGTAGCCAATCACCAACGCGACAAAGGCCAGCCCAACGCCAGACTCGGCGATAATCAGCACACGAGCCGAAAGACTATGCGGGAGCACGTCCCCCAGTCCGAGCGTAAAGAGCGTGGTTCCACTGACGTACAGGCCGGTTTCATACTGGCGCAATCCTGATGCCGTCTGCACGCCCATGATATCGGTGAAGGGCGATCCGAGCGCGTAAAACAAGAAGCTGAATCCGAAGATAAGTAGAACGGCCCACAGGAGAAGAAGCAGCAGGAGAGAAAGCGGACCGTACACGCTGTAGATCTGTTCCCGCATGCCCTTGTTGCGGGTTCTCTCCGCCCAGGCGGCCCACGGGTCCCATGATGCGATGAAGAACAAGCGCGTGATGCGAAAGCGCCCCGTTGGCCGTCGAGGCAGGATGATCGTCTGGAAGGCGTCGAGCGCGACTCCCGTGCAGCAGATAATTCCGGCGATCAGAGCGAGGAAGCGCAAGGCGAAGTCCTTTATATGGCTATCTTTCAGCTTCTGAGGTAAACCATACCAGAGCGGTGGATAGCAACTTTGTGGTGGAGTGGTTACCCGGTATACCGACTTTCAGGTTTTGATTGTATTAAATCGTTCATTTTCGTTAGACAACGGTACTTTTGCCGCTCTAAGCTGAAAGCAACAGGTTTGGAACTGTGGCTAAAGAATGCAACAGAGTGTTGAAAACACGCAGCGAGTGCTGATCGTAGATGACGACCGTCTGGTTGCCGACACGCTCGCGCTCATCTTCGGAAAGAACGGCTTCGATGCGCGTGCTGCCTATTCTGCCGATGATGCGCTCGCCTATGCTCGCGAGTTTGTTCCCGATCTATTGCTGTGTGACGTTACGATGCCCGGCAGGGATGGCCTTGGGCTGGTGATCGATATTACGCACGAGCTGCCTGCGTGCAGGATCATTGTCCTTACCGGCTTCTATTCCAACCTGGTGAACGTGCGCGAGCAGTCGAACAAGCTTCCGCGGCCCGTTGGCATTCTGACCAAGCCCTGCCAGCCGGCGGAGCTTCTTCGCCAAGCTGCTGCGATGCTTGCCAGCGCGTAGTCTGATCCCATGTCCGATCTTGGCCGCATCCTTATCTTTCTGGGATTGCTCCTGGTTGTCGTGGGGCTTGTTGTCGTCGTGATGGGCCGGCTTAATTTGCCGATTGGGCGGCTTCCGGGGGACTTCTCCTGGCGAGGCCGCGGGTGGTCGGTGTCGTTTCCGCTGGCAAGTTCCATTCTGCTGAGTGTCATCCTGAGCCTGATCCTGTGGGCTATCAACCACTTCCGCCGCTAGCCCGGAAAGGGTGGCCGCGATGCTAGACTCAGGTCGGGATGTCCGAAAAGCAAGACAATCTGCCTACGCTGGCGAGCCTGCGCGCTCGGCGGGGACAGGTGCGCGCGCCGCGGCGGACGTCTGCTCCATCGTCGGTCGCGGCTGCCAGTGAATCGTTCGGCCAGGCCGGTCTTCTTTTTGATCTGAGCAGCGATCTGAATGATGTTTCGTCCGAAGCCGCTCCGCCCGAAATCCCGACCGAACCTGCGGCTCCGGCTATCGCTGCGCCATCGATTGCGCGGCCCATCGCGCAGGCGCGTCCGGTCTCGGCCGAGCGGCGGATATGGAGCGTTCGCACACTGGTGGCGGACATCCGGCAGCACGTCGAGACGGCTTACACGGATCTTTGGGTGGAGGGGGAGATCTCGAACTGCCGCATTGCTCCCTCGGGGCACGTTTATTTCACGCTGAAGGATGGGGAGGCGCAGCTTCCGGTCGTGCTCTTTCGGCGGCAGGCTTTGCTGCTTCGGTTTCGTCCGGCAGATGGGCTTGCAGTGCTGGTGCGGGGGCGCATCTCAATCTACGACACGCGGGGCCAGTTGCAGCTTGTGGCCGAGACGATGGAGCCGCGCGGGGCTGGTGCGCTTCAACTGGCTTTTGAACAGCTCAAGGCGCGGCTGCTTGCTGAGGGTCTGTTTGATGCGGCGCGCAAACGTGCGTTGCCGGCGTTTCCTGGGTGCGTTGGCGTTATTACGTCGCCCACAGGTGCAGTGATGCGCGATATCGTCACGGTCATTCGTCGCCGTCATGCGCGACTGAATCTGCTCGTCTATCCGGCGACGATGCAGGGCGTGAACTGCGCGGCGTCGGTTGCGGCGGGGGTTCGCTGGTTCCATGCGAATCGGGCTCTGGCCGACGTGATTGTGATTGCGCGGGGCGGCGGCTCGATGGAGGACCTTGCGGGCTTCAACGATGAGGGGCTGGCGCGGGTGATTGCGGCGTCGGAGATTCCTGTGGTGTCCGCGATCGGTCATGAGACGGACTTCACGATTGCGGATTTTGTTGCGGATCTTCGCGCGCCTACGCCGTCTGCGGCTGCCGAACTCGTCACTGCGGCGCAGCATCGGATCGAGGAGCGGGTGCAGTCGCTTGCGATGCGTGTGCATCGGGCTGGGCGGTTTCACCTGATGCATGCTCGTCAGCGGTATGCACGGCTTTCGGCTGAGTCTGTGTTGACGCGTCTGCACGATGCGGTCAGTCGCCGCGATCAGCGCATTGATGAGCTGCGTATGCGGCTTGAGTCTGCTGCTGCGCGTCGTCTGCGGCTTCCTGTGGCTCGTCTCAGCGGGTTGTCGGAACGGCTTCGGCGTCAGGATGTTTCGCTACGCATTGCTCGTACGCATCGACAACTCCAGCAGGCTAACGCTCGCCTTGAGCGCGCTGCGTCACTGATGCTGTCGCCGCGCTGGAATCGCCTTAACCGCGCTTCTGCCCGGCTTGAGGCGCTTTCGCCGTTTGCGGTTCTCTCGCGCGGTTATGCCATTGTTTATGCGGCTGACGGGACGGTGTTGCGTTCTGCATCGGACACTGCCGCAGGACAGATGATTCGCGCTCGCCTCTCCAGGGGCAATCTTGAAGCACAAGTAACGGATACTAAAACAACGGAGACCAGCAACACATGAAGAAGCTCTTTGGAACCGATGGCATCCGCGCCGTCGCCGGCCAGACGCCCCTCGACGCACCCACCATCTATGCCATCGGCCTGGCTCTGGCGCACTCGGTTGCCGCTGTGTCTCCGAAACCGCGCGTTGTTCTCGGCATGGATACGCGCGAGTCCGGCAGCTGGATCGCTGCCACGCTTACGGCTGGCCTTACTGATGGCGGAGCGTCGGTTGAGAGCGCTGGCGTTATTACGACGCCGGCCATCGCTTTCCTTACTCGCACGCATGGATTCTCCGCGGGTGTCGTCATTTCGGCATCGCACAATCCCTGGCAGGACAACGGCATCAAGGTCTTTGGGCCGGATGGTTATAAGCTTCCCGACTCTACTGAGCTTGCGATTGAAGACGAGATCTTCCGCCGGCTCGCAAATGCGGGTGCGCCGCCAGTTGAGCAGACTGCTCCGCCGGAGGTTAACGAGGGCGACCGGGCTGACTACGTTCGGTTTTTGCTCGCTGCGGTGCCGGGTCTTTCGCTTGATGGCAAGCGCATCGTCATTGACTGCGCGAATGGAGCGGCTTCTGCGGTTGCTCCTCAGCTCTTCGCCGGGCTGGGCGGGGAGATCATCATCACGCATGCCAGCCCTGATGGCCGCAACATCAACGGGAACTGTGGGGCGTTGCATCCTGAGATTGTGGCCGCGCAGGTGAAGGTGCGGGGCGCGTCCATGGGGATCACCTTCGACGGTGACGCTGACCGCGCGCTGTTTGCCGATGAGCATGGTCGCGTCGTCAACGGAGACGCCGTCCTGTTGCTTGCGGCGCGTGATCTGCAGGCGCGTGGGCTGCTTACGAACTCCACGGTTGTTGCTACGACGATGTCGAATATGGGGCTTGAGGCGGCATTGAAGCGAAGTGGGATTCAGATGCTTCGCGCTGCCGTGGGCGACAAGTACGTGCTGGAGCAGATGATCTCGACCGGCGCGGCGCTGGGCGGGGAGCAGTCCGGGCATATTATCTTCACCGGTCGCGGCACCACCGGCGATGGGTTGCTGACGGCGCTGCTGTTGCTTGATATCGTTCACCGCAGCGGCAAGACGCTTTCGGAGCTGGTTGCAGACCTGAAGGTTTTTCCGCAGGTGATTGTGAATGTGAAGGTACGGGAGAAGAGGCCGCTGGATACGATTCCCGCGGTGGTCGCGGCAATCCTTTCGGCGGAGCGGGAGCTTGCCGACTGTGGCCGGGTGGTGATTCGCTACTCGGGGACCGAGGCGCTGGCGCGGGTGATGATCGAGGCGGAGTCGGAGCCTTTGATGCGGCATCATGCGGATAGCATTGCGGATGCGATTCGGGCGGAGCTGGGGATTTGAACCTTTTGCAGTGCTGAAGCGGAAGGGCGGGCCAAGTTTTAGTCAAGCCTGATAAGGTAGGTTGGATGCCGGCTTGATGTAGCTGCGAGTCAGACCTATGTCTATTCCAGATGGGCAGGTCACCGTTCTCTTGAAAGCGATGAAGGGTGGGGACTCGTCTGCCGCGGATAGGCTGTTTCCACTTGTCTATCAGGAATTGCATCGGCTGGCTGAGTCGTATATGCATCGCGAGCGTAAGGACCATACGCTGCAGCCGACGGCTCTTATCAATGAAGCGTATCTGCGGCTTGCCCGGGAGGATATCGACTGGCAGAATCACGAGCACTTTATCGGGGTCGCTGCGAATGTTATGCGCCGGGTACTTGTCGACCATGCGCGGGCCCGCAACGCGGCTATGCGCGGAGGCGGCCTCGTGCGAGTCGAACTGGAGGACAACGTGGCGGTCTCGCAGGAGCGTTCCGAGGAGGTGCTGCTGCTGGATGATGCGCTTACACGACTGGAGGCGTTGAATCCGAGACAGGCGAGGGTGGTGGAACTTCGCTACTTTGGCGGACTCTCTATCGAACAGGTCGCGAGTATTCTGGGGGTTGCTCCGCGGTCGGTGAAGCGCGACTGGGCCCTGGCGCGGATCTGGTTATTCAAGGAAATCAAGAAAACGGGCTGACGCGCTTTCCCCAGGCGCACCCCTCACCTTGCCCATCCCCCCACGCTGAACTAATCTAGAACCAATCATGTATGAAGACTTTAAAGTGACCGACCGTTGGACCGGGGAAGAGCTCCACTGCCTCTGGAAGGGGACCGTCGTCGCCATCGCCACGAGGCACGCAGACGCCACCGACATCCGATTTGCCGTCAACGGCAAGCCCGTCTGGATCGCCATGCCCAACCTGGCCTGGGTTGAGCACAAGCGCCGCACCGGCTACGTCATCACCGACTATCTCGCCGCACAGACTGCCGGGCGCTATCTCCAGCATGCCATCCAGTCCGGGTACGACAACGGCCGCGAGATGTACACGATGACCATCGACGAGGTACTCGAACACGCCGATGCCGTCGTCAAGGAAGCCGGCAGCACCGACAATCTTCCCAGCCTCCCCGTGATCAACGAAGACCTGCGGCCCGAGGATGAAATGCAGATCCATCTCCCAGGAGAACCAGCCTAGCTCTGCGAGGTCCAGCCGCCATGTTTACGCGCCGTAGATTTCTCGTGCTCTTTCCGGCTCTTGCCACGACGACGCAGAACTTTGCCTCGTTTCCACTTAGAAAGAAGAAAGTGCCGCCGCCGGCTCCCGTCTTTGTTTACTTCGGGACCGACACCGGCAAGGGCGGCAAGGGCATCTACCAGTCCCGATTTGACCCGGCAACTGGCCAACTCACTCCGCCAGTCCTCGCTGCCACGACCGCGAAGCCATCCTTCATGGCGCTTTCGCCTGCGCGCGCCGGACAGAAGCGCTTCCTGTACGCGGTCAATGAAGTGATCGAGCCGGAAGGGATGGTCACCACCTTCATTCAGGATCCCGGCACAGGCGCTCTCAGCCAGATTGGCCAGGTTTCAGCCGGCGGTCCTGGGCCAGCCTACATCTCGGTCGATGCCACCGGCCACGCCGCTTTTGTGGCCAATTACGCCGGTAGCAGTGTCGCCTCGTATCGTGTCCTGCCTAACGGAACACTGAGCCAGCCTGTCGACCGCATCGACTTCAAGGACCGCCAAAAGTTCGGCGTACGCGGCCCCAACGCCGGTAGGCAGGATCTGCCACATCCCCACTGCGCCACCATTTCACCGGACAACCGTTTTCTGCTCGTTTGCGATCTGGGCAGCGACGCTATCTCAGTTTTTGTCATCGATCACGAGACAGGCCACCTCACGACCAGCGATCCTCATCTTTTCAGTGTGCGTCCGGGTTCCGGTCCACGCCACGTCGCCTTCCACCCCAACGGACGGTGGGTGTATGGCGTCAACGAGCTCGACTCCACCATCGACCACTTCCTCTGGACCACGACCAGTTCGCAGGAGAATCCCCAGGGCCTGCTCGTCAACGCCAACTTCCATATCACGACCCTCGCGCCGGATTTTCCCGCCGATAAGAACACCGCCGCCGAGGTCGCCGTCTCTCCCGACGGGCTCTTTCTGTATGTCAGCAATCGCGGCGAGGACTCCCTGGTCGTCTTCGCGATTCGCCCGAAGGATGGGCACCTTAGCCTGGTGCAGCGTATCTCCTGCGGCGGCAAGATTCCGCGCCAGTTCACCTTCGACCCCACGGCCCGCTTTCTTCTCTGCGGCAACCAGGGCTCGAGCTCTGTCACGGTCTTTCGCCGCGACGCTGGAACGGGCAAACTCACTGGCCCCATCCAGACCCTGGCCGTCGAATCTCCGTTCTTCACGATGTTCGCCTGACGATGTTCGCCCGCACGCTCACCGTCGAACGTATCGACTCGACCGGGCAGGCGCATCTCTGTCCGATCAAGTGGATCGACAGCTTCTCCATGCGCAACTTTACGAACGACGCCATCTTTGACGACACGTTGCCGATTGCCGATGGCGTTCTTGAAGCGGGTTATCGCGTGCCTCTCGACCGGCTTCAGGCCAGCATGGAAGACTGGTTTCGGCGCAAGAGCTACCTGGGGCCGGGCGAGACGCTCCGCATCACGGAACCCGCCCCGCCCGTTGAGGGTTCCAGCTAACTTTTCAGCGTCGCCATGTCGATGACGAAGCGATACTTCACATCGTTCTTCACGACGCGATCATAGGCCTCGCCGAGTTTGTCGATCGATGTCAGCTCGATGTCGGAGACGATGCCGTGGTCGGCGCAGTAGTCGAGCATCTCCTGGGTCTCGGGCATGCCACCGATCATGGAGCCGGCGAGCGATCTGCGGTTCGCGAGGATGGCGAAGGGTGCGACGGAGAGCGGCTGCTCGGGGAGCCCCACCGAACAGAGCGTGCCGTCGAGCCGCAGCAGGCCAAGGTAGGCATTGATGTCGTGCGGAGCGGAGACGCAATCGAGAACGAAGTCGAGGCTGCCAGCGAATTTGGCCATGGCATCGGGGTCTTTGGTGACGACCACCTCGTCGGCGCCGAGCTTCTTTGCGTCGTCGATCTTGCTGGCAGAGGTGGTGAACTGCACCACGTGCGCTCCGAGCGAGTGCGCGAACTTGAGGCCCATGTGGCCCAGGCCGCCGAGCCCGACGACGCCGACGCGCTTGCCCGGCCCGACCTTCCAGTGCTTCAGAGGCGAGTAGGTGGTGATGCCGGCGCAGAGCAGAGGAGCGGCGGCAGCCATGTCCAGCTTCGGCGAGAGCGTATGGACGTAGCGCTCGTCGACGACGATGTTATTGCCATAGCCGCCGAATGTCAGCTCACCTTTGTAGTCGCGCGCGTTGTAGGTTCCGACCATGCCTTTGGCGCAGTAGCACTCCACGCCGGCGCGGCAGTTGTCGCAGACACGGCAGGAGTCGACCATCACGCCGACGGCAGCGCGGTCACCCTCCTTGAACTTCTTCACCGAGCTGCCGGCCTTTGTCACGTGTCCGACGATCTCGTGGCCGGGCACCATCGGGTAGATTGCGTTCCCCCACTCGTCGCGCACCTGGTGGATGTCGGAGTGGCAGACGCCGCAGTAGGCGATCTCGACGACGACATCGTTTGGGCCGGGGTCGCGGCGGTCGAAGCTGAAGGGCACGAGCGGCGATTTCTTATCGTGGGCGGCGTAACCGTGTGACTTCATTTATTGAAGGCTCCTTTAGCTTTCTCAATAAGATGCTGTTCGAATGGCGATTGGTATAACGCTACCGTGGCCCGAAGTTAAAGTTCACTGTAATCTTCGTCTGGACTTCGGTTGGCTCGCCTTGGAAGAGGTACGGTTTGTACCTCCACTGCCGTACCGCTGCAATCGCCGCGATCGCCAGATCCGGATCTGGTGCTGTGAGCAGTTTTAGCGAATGTACTCGTCCGTCGCGCCCAATGATCGCGCCAAGCACAACTGTGCCCGAGACATGACCTACCCTAGCACTTTCCGGGTAGATCGGCTTTGGTTTGCTAACGGCGATTCCACCAATAACTCCGCTGCTGATTTGAGCGGATCGAGGCCCGCCTTTTCCAAATCAGCCGAAGGAACAAAATCAGCTTCCTGCAGCGGTATTCCTTGCAGCACATTGATGTGTCCGGTAACTACGGTCACATCATTCACCGATGTCGTCTGGTCAATGGCGACATGATGTTGCTGAAAGCTGCCAATACGGTTCAACACCGTCATCTGCGAGCAAAATCATAAGAGATTGCAGCGTGTCGGCCTCATGATCAAAACAATAGGTAGGGAAAAGTCCCAACGGTGAATAGGGAGACTCTCTTGATTACCTGGGATAGCATGATGCGGTCCATCGGGAAGCAACTGATGGTCTCCTTCCGCATATCTCGGGCTTTAGCATCGTGAATTCTTTGTTGTTCCGGCATCGGATGCACGATCTGCTGTAAGGACCAAGTCCAATAGATACGGTGCAGAGGAGGATCTCTTTGCTGCGAAAGAGACCATCTTGTGTCTGTATTTCCGTGCTTGTGTAAGAGGGGAGCGTGAATGAACCGCCTATTGTAGCGCTGGCGATTTCCACCATCTCTTCTATCGTTCCCTTTACTGTCGGGATGTCCTTTCGAGGTCGAACAGCTGGAAGCTGAGCTTCAGAAGCCACGGCTTCAGAGAAGGTGTCATCAAGAGAACTATCGAAGGCTAATAGCGCGTGCAGCCGGTCATCTGTGAGCGTCCTGACCAAAACGTCCCCATACGCAACCCCTGCGGACAGGCAGAGCATCGCCGCTGCCATGAGATACCGTCCCATAGAACGCAATTCCCTATTCATCGTAGTGCAGCAGGCTGAGGACGTCGTATTCTTTGAACTTCTCGCGGCCCTTCAGGAAGTCGAGCTCGATGGCGAAGCCGAGGCCCGCGATCTCGCCGCCAAGCTGACGCACAAGCTGGACCGTCGCCTGCATGGTGCCGCCGGTGGCCAATAGATCGTCGACGATGACGACGCGCTGGCCGGGTTGAATTGCGTCGAGGTGGATCTCGAGCGAGTCGGTGCCGTACTCGAGGTCGTAGCTCACGCGTGCTGTCTTGGAGGGCAGCTTCTTCGGCTTGCGCACGGGGACGAACCCCGCGTTCAGCCGGTAGGCCAGCGCAGGCCCAAAGATGAATCCGCGCGCCTCGATGGCCAGCACCAGATCGATCTCCTTGCCGATGTAGTACGAGGCAAAGGCGTCGATGAGCTGCGCAAATCCGGTCTTGTCCTTCAGAACGGTCGTAATGTCGTAGAAAAGAATTCCAGGCTTGGGGAAGTCGGGTACGGTGCGTACGAGTTCCTTCAGCGGTTCGCAATTAATCGGCTTCGTCATCAATGTCTTACCAGGCTCCTTCAATCTCAAATGGTCCGAGTCGCTCGCCTTCGCTCTCGGCCAGTTCGTCTTCGATTACAGCATCTACGCGGCTGCCGCGCGAACCCTTGTGCAGCGAAACTTTCAACTCAGCCAACGCATCCGGTTCGCCCGCGGCGACGATTTCTACATGGCCGTCGTCGGTGTTACGAACCCAGCCGCGCAGGCCAAGCTCTGCGGCCTCCCGCTGCACAAACCAGCGGAAGCCAACGCCCTGTACGCGGCCTTTTATAAGGTAGTGGCAGACCATACCTATAGGGGAGATATCCGGTAAATATAAGCGTTCGAGACAAATCGATTACCCATCCGCTGGCCGCCGAGCCTCATTCCTGTAACATCCTTTGCTTTGCCAAAGAGACTACGGAGTTCACGTATGAACGGGTCCTTCGTTGGCAGCACCATGATGGTAGGCAAGGTGTAGATGAACCGACCTTGCAACGCCTTGGTAACTTGCTCATAAGCCTTAAGCTGACGAGTCTGATCGAGTGAAGGCGAAGATATAACCATCCTCCAGTCGTCATACTCCGGAAAGACGGCAAGGAGAGCCACAATTTGTCTGATGCCAGCCGCGTCGAGAGCAGCCAATGCCTTAGTTCCCGCGCTCACATCGGGACTTACCAACGTCGCTTGATCCATGGCAGCACCCCATCCTTTCTTCTCACGATGGCATCGAGGATCGCTTCTGCGTCATCCCTCGTCCATATGGAATAGCGGCTCTCTTCTGTCCACTTACAAACCAGCTCCCAGCCTGCAGCGAATTTTGAATTTGCCTGCTCTGCTCTGGCAAGTTCATCACTCAATTTTCCAAGCTTCACGAGATCCCGAAACTTATGAGTGAATATCTTCCCTGCACCCTCTTTATCGGGAAAATCGTATCGCATTACTCGTTTTGCGAAGCAGGCCTTTAGAGCACACTCTACAGAATATCCTGCCAAATAGTATGCACCGCTATACTCTCCAGCATCGAAAAGAATTTTCGCCTCTCGAATTCTGGCGTTTGATAGCTTTTGGAGATCGGCCCTGTTCATTGTCGATTTATGCGCGGCTCATGTATGCGCCTTCGGCCGTATCAACGCGAATCTTTTCGCCCTCATTGATGAACGGAGGAACCTGCACGACCAGGCCAGTCTCGAGCTTGGCTGGCTTGGTGACCGAAGAGGCTGTTGCCGACTTGATGCCAGGCTCGGTCTCGACAACGGTCATCTCGACGACGGTGGGAAGCTCGATACCTACGGCCTTGCCATCGTGGAAGCTGACGGCGATGGTCAGGTTAGGCAGCAGGTAGTCGACGGCGTCGCCCAGCGTCTCGCGCTTGAGGTGCGTCTGCTCGAAGGTCTCCATGTCCATGAAGTAGTAGTCATCGCCATCGCTGTACAGGTATTCCATCTTCACTTCGTCCACGATGACGCGATCGATGGGGTCGGGCGAACGGAAGCGTTCGACGAACATGGCGCCCGTGCGAATGTTGCGCAGCTTGGCCTGGATGAAGGCGCGGAGGTTGCCCGGTGTGCGGTGCTCGACGGAGAAGACGAGGTGAAGTTCGTCCTTGAACTTGATAACCATGCCCGGGCGCATCTGCGTTGCGGGAATCGACATAAAAACCCCTGATCTGTGCTGAGTTCAGCTGTGTTTGAGATTTGTCCCGTGGACGCACCAGCATGGTGCCGGGCAGTCCACAACCCTTCTATTGTATCGCAGCGGAAGGGGGGCGGGAGGCGTTCAATCCTTGCCAAACAGATGCTTGAAGAAGTGGCCGATGGAATGAAAGAAGTTGGGAGCAGGAGGCGCTGGGGGCGGCGGAGGGACCTGTGCGGTTCCCATAGTGGCGGCCGGGTTCGGAGCCGAAGCCGCAGCGGTAGCCGGTGTACCCGTCTTTGCTGACGTTCCACTGCCGGTACTGGCGCTGCCGACGCCAGCATTCCCGGGAGCGCCAGCAGTGGGGCTGCCGCCATTGTCTGCACCATAGCTCAGAGTCGTCGAAACCTGGGCATGGACGACGCCAGCGGGAGCCTGTGGAACCGAGGGAGCCGGAGCCAGTCCTGCGCTCACAGCCTCGGGAAAGGGATGCTGCTCCTCCGCTGACTTCGCAGCCACGGCACTCCCTGGAGCAGCCGGAGTCCCGCCTGTCGCTCCTGCATCCGCTACTGAGATCGCCGGTTCGGGAGGACAGCCGCACGCCGAGCTTTCGTGATCGACGACCTCCTTCAGGCTGCCGCGTTCGAACAGTACATGCTGTCCAGGCCGCAGCTCGTAGGTCGCTTCGCCGAACTGGTCGGCTACACCCAACAGGGGAGCCTTCTCGCCGCGATTCTCTACGCAGGTGTCGCCGTTTCGCGCCACGCGCAATCGCAGATCCAGCGGCCCCTCACTTTTCATCGTGAATCGGAGGTCCGGCGTCATCACAACGTCGTTTGTGGTTGCCGGCATCGTCACTTCAATTGCGCCGCGATCGAGAGCCAGCATCAGCGGAGCCGTGGCGCCACCTTTTCCTGCTGTGAGATGCAGTCCGCTGGTCGAGCACACCCGCACCGTGCCGCCCCGGTTCAGCGATATCTCTGCCGCATGTTCTCTTGCAGTCACCGTTGTATTGCCTACCAGCACCGCGCGGCCGTTCGTTACTTCGAGCGCGCCCGCTACTGTGGCGTCCTGCACGCCAACCGTACCGATAGGCTGCTGGGCGTGCATGACCGACAAGCAAAGGAAGAGAGATGAGAGCTGCGAAATCCCGAAAATCTTAGCCTTCATCCCATCCCTCTATTCCTGTCGTGCGGCCGAACAAACGTCCCAAAGTAGTCATCATCTGGCGCGAAAGTTGCATGCCGTGGCCTGCCGATCGGCATCGTTCCTGCTCTTATAATACGGCCATGGATCAACGGTATGTGCAGTTTGGCTGTGGCATGTGTGCCCCGGAAACCTGGCAAAATTTTGATGCGGGCCCCGCTTTCTGGCTGCAAAGCAGACTTCCGTTTCTTACGCCGCTTCTGGTGAAGAAAGGTTTCCCTCCGTATCCCAAAAACATTCAGTATGGCGATGTCATCAAAGGGCTTCCGCTCCCGCAACAGTCGGTCGATGCCGTCTACTGTTCCCATGTGCTTGAGCATTTGACGCTTGAAGAGTTCCGCCTTGCTGTTCGGAATGTCTTCAGCTACCTTCGTCCCCGCGGAACCTTTCGCCTCGTCCTTCCTGATCTCGAGCAGCTCATCAAGGTCTATATGACCGACGGCACACCCGGAGCGGCATCGCGCTTCATGCGGGACAGCTATCTTGGGGAACAGGCGCTCTCACGCGGCCTTCGTGCTTTGCCCACCGCCCTCTTCGGCCGCTCACGCCATCTTTGGATGTGGGATTACAAGGGAATCGCAGAGCAGCTTGCCGCGATTGGGTTTACCGACATCCGCCGCGCCGAGCTAGGCGACTCGTCTGACCCGCGCTTCAGTGAAGTAGAGTCGGAAGGGCGCTGGACCAACTGTCTCGGCGTCGATTGCAAGCGTCCTTAAACTGCTGGATTACATCTTCAGGAAGTTTGCGATGATCTGCTTGCCGTGGACGGTCAGCACGCTCTCGGGATGAAACTGCACTCCCTCGATGGGCAGCTCGCGATGCCGCAGCCCCATGATCGTCTCGCCGTCCGCTGTTCGCGCCGAAATCTCCAACTCCTTCGGCAGGCCATCTTTAGAAACGATCAGCGAGTGATATCGCGTGCACGTCATCGTCGATGGAATTCCGGCGAAAATGGTCTTGCCGTCGTGCTGCTATCTCGCTCGTCTTGCCGTGCATCAGTTTCGGCGCCCGTACGACTTCGCCGCCAAACACGGCGCCAATCGCCTGATGTCCGAGGCAGACCCCGAGAATCGGAACCCGCCGATCGAGCTGCGCAAAGTGCTTGATCAGGTCCATGCTGATGCCCGCATCCTGCGGCGTGCAAGGCCCCGGAGAGATCAGAATCCGCTCGGGCTGCAGCGCCTCCACTTCGGCAGGCGTCAGCTCATCGTTGCGCCGGACGATCATCTCGGCGCCAAGCTCGCCCATGTACTGCACGAGGTTGTAGGTAAACGAGTCGTAGTTGTCGAGAACGAAGACCATGGCTGATTTTGATTCTACGCTGCGCGACATCGAAGGATACAGCAGGCAACAGAGCGGCTCTACTGAAGCTCTAATTCATCAGGCGGTGAGCAAGATGTCCCTTGCATCGAGACGGTGGAAGCACTTCACAGCCATGGCCCTTATCGGCGATGGCGTAATGGCGGTTTTGCGACCGGAAAATGACGCGCTCGCATGGAAGCATGGGCCGAGGCCATGGAAACAACTCATGGGCACATTACAGGAGCGTCCGGTTCTTACGCGTACCGTCGGAGTTTTGCAGATTGTTGGTGGCATTTGGTGGGCGCTCCATCAGGAACAAGAGGAAGAGGCAAGCCTCAAACCTGTCGAGCCCGCTCAATAGCCCGTACTACCGCGCGGGCCTTATTTCCACACTCCTCGAACTCTTTCTCGGGCACCGAGTCCGCCACGATGCCCGCGCCGGCTTGAATGTATCCTTGCTTGCCGTCCATATAGAGCGTGCGGATTGCGATGCACGAGTCCAGATTGCCGCTGAAGTCCGCGTAGAGGATGCTGCCGCCATACACTCCACGTCGCGACGGTTCCAGTTCTTCGATGATCTCCATCGCACGAACCTTTGGCGCGCCGCTCAGCGTTCCGGCGGGGAAGCAGGCGCGAAATGCGTCGATCGGCTCCAGCCCTGCGCGTAGCTTGCCTTCGAGCGCGCTCACCAGATGCATCACGTGGCTGTAGCGCTCGACGAACATCAGGTCCTTCACCTTTACCGAGCCGAACTCGCTGACGCGGCCGACATCGTTGCGGCCGAGATCGACCAGCATGATGTGTTCGGCCACCTCTTTGGTGTCGGCGCGGAGATCGGCTTCGATGGCGCGATCTTCGGCTTCATCCGCGCTGCGCGGCCGGGTTCCGGCGATTGGCCTGTACTCGACGGCACGCCCATGTACGCGCACCAGCAGCTCCGGAGAGGAGCCGACGATGTGCGAGACACTCGGCTTCTTTCCCGCTGCATCCTCCAGTCCAAACCGCAGAAAGTACATGTACGGCGAGGGGTTTACGATCCGCAGCGCGCGATAGACGTCGAAAGCGTCCACTCCCGGCTCGCAGTCGAACCGCTGCGACAGCACGCATTGAAAGACGTCTCCCGCAGCGATGTACTCCTTCGTCTTCTCCACTGACTTCAGGAACGTCGCCTTCGGAGTTCGCGCCTTCAGCTTCAGCGCGCCCTCGGGCCTCTTCTTTCTGTTAATAGGAAGAGCATTCCCCAGCCGTTTCTCCAGACGGTTCAGACGACGCACAGCACGCTCGTACGCTCCTTCGCGAGCCTCGCGTGTCAGGTCGGCTGTCACCATCAGGTGAATCTCTTTCTTCACATGGTCGAAGGCGAGCACCTGATCGAAGAACATCAGGCAGGCATCTGGAACGCGTAGCTCATCCTTCGCGGTGTGAGGGTAGTTTTTCGATCTGGCGGACCACATCGTAGGCAAAGAATCCCACGGCTCCGGCAGTAAACGGAGGCAGCCCGGTGAGTCGAGCCGGAGTATGTCCGCTCAGTGCACGCTTCAGTTCCTCAAAGATATCGCCCGTGAAAGAACGCTTGCGCCGCCCTTCCTGCACCGTAATCTCACGTCCACGCGCGACCATCTTTTTATAGGGCTGTATTCCGATGAAGGTATAACGTCCTACATGTTCGCCGCCCTCGACCGACTCCAGCAGAAAGGCCTCAGGCTCCTCGGCGGCGATCCGCAAAAAAGCAGACACAGGCGTCTCGAGATCAGCCGTTACGGTCCGATAAACCGGTACCAGAGTATGGGTGCGGCTCAACTTCACAAAGTCGCGGGCAGAGGGCAGGGAAGTAGCGTGGTTGGAGGGCATGCTGCTTTCATCATAACTGTGCGCCGTCGCAACTCAATGCAGTATCAAACCAGTCAATGCAGGTGTTATCCAACCGCTGCAGTTATTTGCACATCCTCCTTTCTGAGGCCTATACTCCCTCAGTTTGGCCACAGACCGGTCTGGTTCAAACTAATATTGGCTTTCATGAGAGGTCAAAACGATGGCCGGAGAATCGCTGATACCACCAACCGAAAGAAGTGAATCCGTTATGCAGACTCTTACCCTCGAGCAGGAGACAAATCCCTGGGAGGCCCAGGCCGCTCGATTCGATTTCGCAGCAAAAAAACTCAACCTCGATCAAGGCATCTGGAAGGTCCTGCGTCAACCATCCCGCGAACTCATCGTCCACATTCCCGTAGGCATGGACGACGGCTCCATCGAAGTCTTCACCGGCTACCGCGTCCAGCATTCAGTCGCTCGCGGCCCGGCCAAAGGCGGCATTCGTTACGCTCCTGATGTATCGCTCGACGAAGTCCGCGCGCTTGCCAGCTGGATGACCTGGAAGTGCGCCGTCGTCAACATTCCCTTCGGCGGAGCCAAGGGCGGCGTCATCTGCAACCCGAAAAAAATGTCCCAGGGTGAGCTTGAGCGCATGACTCGCCGCTACACCGCCGAGCTGATTGAGTTCCTCGGCCCCGAAAAAGACGTTCCCGCCCCCGACATGGGCACAGACGAGCAGACGATGGCCTGGATCATGGACACCTACTCCATGCACATGCGTCAGACCGTCAACGCAGTCGTCACCGGCAAGCCCATCAACCTCGGCGGTTCGCGCGGGCGCCGCGAGGCCACCGGACGCGGTATCTCCGTCGTCTGCGATGAGGCCCTCAAGCAGCTAGGCATGCCCATCGAAGGCTGCCGCGTCATCGTCCAGGGCTTCGGCAACGTTGGCTCCAACGCGGCCAAGCTTCTTGCGGATAAGGGCTACACCATCATCGGCATTGCCGAGTATGATGGCGGCCTCTACAACCCAAACGGCATCAACATCAACGCCCTCATGGAGCACCGCAAGCGCGCCGGCACCATCACCGGTTTCGCCGAGGCTGAGGCCGCCGACAAGCACGAGCTTCTCCACTACGCCTGCGAGATCCTCATCCCCGCCGCAACCGAAAACGTCATCACCAGCAAGAACGCTGACCGCCTGCGCTGCCGCATCCTCTGCGAAGGCGCTAACGGCCCTACAACCACCATTGCCGACGAGATCCTCGCCGACAAGCGCGTCTTCATCATCCCCGACATCCTCGCGAATGCCGGTGGTGTCACAACCAGTTACTTCGAGTGGGTGCAGGATCGCATGGGTTACTTCTGGACCGAGGCCGAGGTCAATCAGCGGCTCGACAACATCATGACCGAGAGCTTCAACGACGTCATCGCCTACGCCAAAACTCATAGCGTCAACAATCGCATCGCTGCCTACATGCTCGCAATCGATCGCGTAGCCTACACCACCAAGCAGCGCGGCATCTACGCCTAACTCGTACGTCAACCATAAGGAGGCAGCTGTTAGGCTGTCTCCTTGCGTCGAACCGCAAAGCGCTAAAACGTAACCGTAAGCGTTACTTTTTGCGAAACCACCGTCGGCGACGTTCCCATCGCGGTTCCTGTCACGTTGAAGCTATACGTCCCCGGCTTCGTCCCAAGATCCGTACAGTTTCCGCATCCGCTCATCGCCGTCAGACCGGCAAGCGCAACCAAAGCCACCAGCATTCCCTTCAGTCCTCGCCGCCTGCCGGGCACAAACAGCATCAGCAACGCGGCCACACTAGGCCCCGCGAACGGCAACGCCGCGCTGTAAGGTGTCGTCGATCCGCAGTCATGCGGAGCCATCGTGCTCAGCTGCAGCGTCGTCGAGCCCCCACCGATCCGAATCATCCCCGACCCAAACGTACAAGCCGACTCGCTCGGCAGATCGCTGCACCCAAGCTGCACGGTCTGGCTGAATCCGTTCGCCGGAATCACCTTCACCGTTACGCTCGCCATCTTGCCCAGCACCACGGTCACCGGAGACGTCTCAATCGTAAAGCTCCCCGGCCCCGTCGGCGTCGCGTTCACCACTTGCGTCATCGCCGCCGATGCGCTTCCCGCCGATGAAGCATCCCCGCCATAGTTCGCCGTCAAGCTATGCGTACCTATCCCCAGCGCGGCCGTGGTGAAACTCGCCGACCCCGTCGCATCCAGCATCCCCGCCCACAGCGCTTTGCCTCCATCAAGAATCGACACCAACCCCGTCGGAGTCTTCGCCGCTGGCCCCGGCGCGACCGTCACCGTGAACGTCACGCTTTGCCCGCTCACTGCGGGGTTCGCGCTCGAAGCCAGCATCGTCGTCGTTGCAACCGACGTTGGCGCAGCTTGAATCACCTCGCTCAGTGCCTCACTCGTCGAGGCCGCAAAGTTCTGCGTCGCTCCATAAGCCGCAGTAATCGAATGCGTCCCCGCTGTCAGCGCCGCTGTCGAAATCGAAGCCATGCCAGATGAGTTCAAGGCACCCGACCCAACCACTGTTGGCCCATCTAAAAACACGACCGTCCCGGCAATCGCTCCATGCGCTCCCTGTGCGGTGGCCGTGAACACAACGCTCTGTCCAACCGCCGCCGGATTCACCGAGCTGGTTACACTCACTGCTGTCGTATCGGGCTGCACCGTTACCGTCACGGCATTCGAGGTCGACCCCAGGTGCGTCGCATCGCCCGAATAAACCGCAGTCAAAACATGCGTCCCCGCGGCAAACCCGGACCCCGTGGTAGGCGGACATGTCGCAGCATTCGTCACCGAGATCACGCAGATGTTCGTCGCCCCGTCATAAAACGTAATCGTCCCGGTCAACGGATTGCCATCGCTCGAGCTCACGTTCGCGTACCCATCCACATTCTGGCCGTAATAGATCGTCAGCGGCGGCGTCACCGTCATCTGCACGGTGCTCGCAATCCCCTGCGCCGCCACCGGCACAACACCGAGCGAAAGAAGACCGACCGTCTTGAAAATAAGGCTTCGAATCGACATAGGACCGCTGCTCCATCCTGAGACAGTCCCTATATCGGCAGACTCGGCCAAAAAGAGAGTCGACCATGAAACCAAAGCGCTTAGCTGAAAAAGCGTTCCGGACCTGGTATTTCGTAACCAAAGACCCCACAAACCGACCGCGGATAGATGCGAATCAACCCGGATGAAAAGCCTTAAAGAAACCGAGGAAGCTAGGTTTTGCCTAAAACTCAGATTCTGAGTCTTTATCCGTTTCAATCCGCGTCTATCCGTGGTCGCCCTCCAAAATCACCGTCCGTCAGCACCCTCTGCCAGACCACCACCCCGATATGGCAAAATGCTAGTGTCTGTTCGGAGCATCTTCGCGCGCTCGACCTGCTATCTTTCAGACATCGCGCCGATGAACCTGCCTAACTCCATCACGATGAGCCGCATTGCATGCGTGCCCCTGCTCATCTGGATCCTCTCTCCCGCCTTCCCCTGGACAGGGCACGGCGCCACCGGCCTGCGCGGTGGTGAGCAGGAGATCATCGCCTCTCTCGTCTTCATTCTGGCCAGCATCACCGACGGCCTCGACGGCTACCTGGCCCGTCGCCGCAACCAGATCACCACCATGGGCATGCTCCTCGACCCGCTGGCCGATAAGCTCATGGTTTCAGCGGCCTTTATCGTCCTGGTTGCCTACAATCCCCGCATCGTTCCGCCCTGGATCGCCGTCCTCGTCATCGGCCGCGAGTTCCTCGTCTCCGGCCTCCGCTCCATCGCAGCCGCCGAGGGCTTCACCATCGAGGCCAGCGAGATCGGCAAGCTCAAGACCGTCATCCAGATCGTCTCTGTCGTCGCCGCCATCCTGGCCCACCGCTGGGATTACTGGAACTGGGGCGGCTTCATCATTGCCGTCCACTTTATCGCCGTCACCGCCGTCTACTGGATGGCCACCGTCTCAATCATCTCTGCGGTCGACTACTTCGTCGGCTTCTGGAAGAAGATCGACCACGCCTCCGAGCGCAAGCGCAAACGCCGCAGCTTCGTCCTGAGCCGCAAACAGAAGCCCACGCCCCCCGCCGAACACCCCTCCCGCATCTCCTAACCGACCACTGAGCCCGCAAAATCGCCCGAGCTCCGAAAAGGTGTCATCCTGAGCGGAGCAACTCGCGCATTTGCGAGTTGTGGAGTCGAAGGACCTGCGGTTTGCCTGTCCCAGCCCAAAAATCGAAAGCTCCGGTTATCCAGTCCGGTTTTGCTTTTACTCGGAGAATGTATCCGTAAACGTAACAAAATGAATATTCTGTCGGGAAAAATAGGCAACTTAACCCAGGCGTTATTGTGGCATCGCGGCCCAATGGCAAAGCAAAAGAGCGGCAACTGCGTATTGCACGACGAGCGCAATCCAATAACCAACGGGGTTTTTGGCGCGATCTATGCTGACCACCCCTGCCAAACACCTTCTCCGTGAAAGTTCCAACCACAGCAATCAGGAACATGAGCAGCCCGAAGAGCAATTCGCCAAGTGGCGATGGTTCTCTAGTTGAAGAGGCGATCATTGCCGTCCATGCTCTCAGATCCTTTATCTAGCTGAAAATAAGATATTTGCAAATCGATCGAGAGGGAGACATCCGGAGAAGCTCCCGTCACTGCCCGGCAAGAATCCGCGTCACCGGATCCGGCAGCTCCTTATCGGCGTTCTTGAGCAGCAGGCTGACCTGCCACATCTCGGTATCCGAGAGCACATGATCATACGAAGGCATACCTGTCAGCCGAATTCCATGGGCGACCTTCCAGTACGTCTCGCCCGGTTCATCGTCGCTAACGCCAACTACGTCGCTCTTGCCATGCTTCTTCCAAAGCTGAGGCGCATTCGGAAACATATGCTTCGCATAAGCGACATCATGCCCGGGCGTACCGTGGCAACTCGCGCACTGAGCGCGGTAGGTATGCGCGCCAGCCTCAAAAACATCCTCGCTGGTGCCAAAAGGAGCGGTCTTCATCTCGCGCTCGATCCGGGCATTCAGCGGCAGTCTCACGACATGCTTCTCAAACGGAAACGGCGCGTCCGCGACGGCTACAGGCAGCGGGCCAAAGCGAACATACAGAAACAGCCCCGCAGCAACGGCTGCAATACCAAGGAGAAACCCGAGAAAAACCTTTCCAAAACCGCCGCCGCCGGACTTTTTCGCCATTCGTAGAGCTCTCCTTCGCAAGTATTGACGCCTCTCCGCTCCCGAGAGACGCGGCGGATGTTCTAATAAGGAAATGACCTGCGGTTGACCCTCATACCGCGGCCCTCGAGTTCGACAATAGCAAAAGCAAGCTTGTGAGCAGGAGTATTCGTTGATGTTCGGTTTCAGGTTAAGTGTGAAAAATGTAGCAGCAGTGTTGCTGGCCGCCATCATGGCCAGCGGAGCAGGCGCCGCGCAGGCGCAGTCGACGCACAGAACGCGCCGGGAATCGAACGCAAACCGCAAGGCTCGCATCGCGAGAACCATCCAGGAGACCTACAGCCATCGCTGGGAGGTCGGCGGCGGCGGCGGCTACCTGCGTTTCCGCTCCGGCGAGAACCTCCAGCGCAACAATCAGATCAGCTGGGACACCTGGGGCCAATACAACCTGAGCCCCAAGCTCGGAATTGTACTCAACGGCAGCGGTCTGTATGGCAGTGCCAAGATCTCCAACTTCTACTCTCTCAATAACATCTTCCGCCCGTCCATTCAGCAGTACAACGTCCTGGGCGGCGTGGCCTATCGCTTCTATGCGAAAGAAAAGCTCTCAGCCAGCGCGCAGGTTCTTGGCGGAGCATCTATCGGTCTGTTCCAGGGCAACATCTACCCCCTCAAGTCGGAACAGATCGGCATGTGGCCCAGCGAAACCCGCCCAGCGTTCTCCGTAGGCCTCAACCTGGACTACAACTTCTTTCCAAACTTCGCCGCCCGCGTGAGCCCGACCTATGTCGGAACTACCTTCGGTGGCACCGTGCAGAACAACCTTGGATTCAAGGTCGGAGTCGTCTACCGCTTCGGCAAGATCAAGTAAAACCAGCAGCAGGCTTCAACAAGCGGAACCTCAGCGTCAGGCCTTCCTGGCACGGGGTTCCGTCATGTTTTTAGGATCCAGAATCTCCGCGATCTGCTCCTCGCTCAGCAGCTTCTGCTCCCGAGCCAGTTCCACAATGGAACGCCCGCTGGCCACAGACTCCTTCACCAACGCAGCAGCCTTCGCGTAGCCGATGTAAGGATTCAGCGCCGTAGCCAAGCGCAATCGTACTTCCCGCATAAAACGCACACCGCTCCCGATTCACCGTAATCCCGCGGATGCAGTGCACATCCAGCTCGCGCAGCGTATTGGTCAGGATCGTGATCGACTGCAGCGTGTTGTGCGCCATCGCAGGCATCATCACATTCAGCTCCAGCTGCCCAGCCTGAACCGCCGCCGCGACCGCCGCATCATTGCCGACGACCTGAAACCCAACCATCGCAGTCAGCTCCGCCAGCACAGGATTCACCTTCCCCGGCATGATGCTCGACCCCGGCTGCAAACTCGGCAGATGAATCTCGTTGAACCCCGTATTCGGCCCCGACGACAGCAGCCGCAAGTCGTTCGAGATCCTCACCATCTCGAGCGCCAGCCCGCGCAGCGCACCCGACACCTCGGCCATGCAAGCGCACGACTGCATCGCATACCGCAGGTCATACGCCGGATGCAGCTCCAACCCCGCGATCCGCGCCAGCTTCGCCACCGCCTTCTGCCTGTACTCCGGATGCGTATTGAGCCCTGTCCCCACAGCCGATCCACCCAGCCCAAGCGCCCTTAGCCCCACCGATCCCCTTCGAATCGACGCCTCGGCCTCTCGCACCGCCGCCGCATACGCCGCAAACTCCTGCCCCAGCGTAATCGGCACTGCATCCTGCATATGCGTCCGGCCAGCCTTCAGCACATCGCGAAACTCATCCGCCTTCGCCGCAAAGCTCCCCGCCAGCCCAACCAGCACCGGATACAGCCCCTCCAGCGCCAGCAGCGCGCTTAGTCGCATAGCCGTCGGAAACACATCATTGGTCGACTGCCCATAGTTCACATGGTCATTCGGATGAACCTTCTTATAGCTCCCCAGCGCCTCACCCAGAATCTGATTCGCCCGATTCGCCAGCACCTCATTCGCATTCATATGCAGGCTCACACCCGCACCCGCCTGAAACACATCCACCACAAAATGCTCATGATGCTTCCCGTCCAAAACCTCCTGCGCCGCCCGCACAATCGCCCCACCCTGCTCCTCGGTAATCAACCCCAACTCCCGATTCGCCTCCGCAGCCGCCAGCTTCACCATAGCCAGCGCCCGAATCAAAAACACACTAGCCCTCAAACCACTAATCGGAAAATTCCCCGCCGCCCGCGTAGTCTGCGCCCCATAAAGAGCATCCGTAGGAACTTCGATAGGGCCGAGAGAATCAGTTTCTGTGCGAACTGTTGGCATAGGATTATCCTTCTTTTATGCAAGATGCTAAGGGAATAGGAAGCGATGCCGTAAAACTACAAAAGATCGCAGAACAACGGCGACAGTTTCGCACCTCAATGACGTGGCTCGTTGGCTCCAGTCTGCTTATAGCCGTGATTAGCTTCCTCGCAGGTTTCATCGCGTTTGTCGCCGGATACGTCATCCGCGCCGAGCGACTTTATCCAGAACACAACTCGATGGCTGGACTACCCGCGTTTTATTTTGGACTTCCCATAGGTGTATTGACCTCAATAATCACAACTGGAGTGCGGCTTTTGTGGCAACGGCGAAACATCAAGCGAGACGCAATATAATGACAGGCTGCGTTGCTACCATTAACTAGTCGAAGGAATTTTGAAAAGACCCATGGCCACCATCAACCAATCCGACTTCATCCAGTCCGTAGCCGACGCCCTCCAGTACATCAGTTACTACCACCCCGAGGACTTCATCACCAACCTCAGCCGCGCCTACGAGCTCGAGCAGTCTCCCGCAGCCAAAGACGCCATGGCCCAGATCCTCATCAACTCGCGCATGTGTGCCGAGGGGCATCGGCCGATCTGCCAGGACACGGGCATCGTGACCGCGTTCGTCAAGGTCGGCATGGAGACGCGCTGGGACAACGATGGGCAGCCGCTGATGACCGTGCAGCAGATGGTCGATGCGGGCGTTCGTCGCGCTTACCTCGATCCGGACAATAAGCTCCGCGGCAGCATCCTTGCCGATCCGGCTTTTTCGCGCAAGAACACTGGCGACAATACGCCTTCGGTTGTGTCCATCGAGATGGTGCCCGGTGGCGATGTCGATGTTACGGTTGCGGCCAAGGGCGGCGGCTCGGAGGCAAAGAGCAAGTTCGCCATGCTCAATCCCTCGGACTCCATCGTCGACTGGGTGATCAAGACGGTTCCGACGATGGGGGCCGGCTGGTGTCCGCCGGGAATGCTGGGCATCGGCATCGGGGGCACGGCTGAGAAGGCGATGGTGATGGCGAAAGAGTCCCTCATGGACCCCATCGACATGCAGGAGCTCAAGGCGCGCGGGCCGAAGAACAAGATCGAGGCACTCCGGATCGAGCTGTACGACAAGGTCAACCAGCTCGGCATCGGAGCGCAGGGACTTGGCGGGCTGACGACGGTGCTGGACATCAAGATCCTCGACTATCCGACGCACGCGGCGAACCTGCCGATTGCGATGATTCCGAACTGCGCGGCGACGCGTCATGCACACTTCCATCTGGATGGCTCGGGCGCGGTGATGCTGGAGCCGCCGTCGCTCGAAAGCTGGCCGAAGCTCACATACGACGTCAGCACGGCGCGTCGCGTGAATCTCAACACGGTCACGCACGAGGACGTGAAGACGTGGAAGCCGGGCGAGGTGATTCTGCTCTCGGGCAAGCTTTTGACCGGGCGCGATGCGGCCCATAAGCGCATGACCGACATGCTCTCACGCGGCGAAAAGCTGCCGGTGGACTTTCGTAACCGGTTTATCTACTACGTCGGGCCGGTGGACGCGGTCCGCGAGGAGGCAGTTGGGCCTGCAGGGCCGACGACGGCGACTCGCATGGACAAGTTCACGCGCCAGATGCTGGCCGAGACCGGTCTGCTGGGTATGGTGGGCAAGGCGGAGCGTGGGCCGGCGGCGATCGATGCGATCAAGGAGCATGAGGCCGTCTACCTGATGGCTGTCGGCGGTGCAGCCTACCTCGTCTCCAAAGCCATCAAGAGCAGCAAGGTCCTCGCCTTCGAAGACCTGGGCATGGAAGCCATCTACGAATTCGACGTCAAAGACATGCCCGTAACCGTAGCGGTCGACAGCAAAGGCACCAGCGTCCACAACACAGGCCCCGCCGAGTGGAAGGCCCGCATAGCCGGGGAACTCGCCGGAGTCCCCATCCTGCAGTAATCCTGTAAATGAATAACCCACCCTCGCAAAGCGTCATCCTGAGCGGACCCTGAGTGAGCGTAGCGAATCGAAGGGGCAGCCGAAGGACCCAGAGGGTGACGACACCACCAAAACCGCTCGAACCTTCAACCGATAAACCCCATTGTTTTTGCCAGTGCCCCATTCAGGCGTAGCTTCACTGCGGCACGAGTCGGAAAAGTATCCCTAATCTAGCCGGCATCTACCACCCGTCGCAGAATCGTCCCTGCCCGCCCCAAGCAGGGAGATTTCCACAGAAATCTTTCCAGAAGTTGGCATGTTTTCAGAAGCCAGAAACCAACCATCCACAAACCACAAATTACCGCACGTTTACCACCCGCTAACCACACAAAACCATCAAGTTCCGCCCATTTTCCGCAAAGCCCCCTCGAAAAACACGCCTAAAAAATCGAACTAGTGGAGGGTGTAGGTGACTCCGGTTACGAACTGGAAACTATTCCTCTTGAAGCCGATGGCGGGATTGTTGAGGTAGGTGTTGAGCACGTTCAGGCTCAGGCTGAAGCGATGGTAAACCGGTACTGCAAGGCCGGCTGCCCCAATGGCCGAGTAGGCATTGAAGTTGTTCCATGACTGGATGTAGGTTCCGCTGCTGGTGAAGAGAAACTTGTGTGGAAACGTGTGGCTGTAGGCTGCGCCGAAGCTCGAACCGATGAGGTCCTCGTTCGGAGTGGGTGCTACGAAGTTTTGCCGCTGGTAGTGCACGTCGGTTCTGAGATCAAGTTCCTGGGTCGGGGTCAGGATCGCCGTCCAGCCGATACCACCGCCGTAGAGCTGGGCAAAGTCCAGGCCCTGAGAGTAGTTGTGGTCAAAGGAGAGGCCGGCCAGAAGAAAGACGCGCGAGGTGATGTATTTGTCGTGCTCGAAGTCGGTATGGAAGATGTTCGTTTTGGCAACGGAGTCGGGGATGGGTGGGGTGGTTTGTGGGACGGTAGGCTGGGTCAGTTTGCCATAGGATTGGAGCAGATTGAACGTGGTTCGGGTGCGGCGCGGCAGGTAGGACACGGTGGGAATGGCGCGAATGAGAGAGATGCCAGCGGTCAGGGTCTGGCCGTAGGAGGTGGACTGGAGAACGTTAGCTCCGCCGGTGATCGATCCGTTCCAGCCGTACCAGATGCCTGGGTTGCTGGTGACTTCCTTGTTGTAGGTCGCGCTGTCGATGATGTAGCCGAGCTCCTTGACCGGGACCGGCTGCGGAGGTCCGCTGGCTGGGGCCGCCGTGACCGTGGCGTCGTTGACAGTGACAGTGCCGGGCTGCCTGGAGGTGCGAGTAATCTTCTCGTCTTTCCGGAGGAGGATAAAGCTGCCTTGGGAGCGCAGTTCTTTCACCTTGTCCAAGGGAATGGTGACCTCGCCAACGACGTCGCTTTTGAAGGTGACGCTGTCGCCTGTGCCGCGTACGAGAGTTCCGGTGAGCTGGTCGCCGTTTTGGAACACGACGACGTCCGGCGGGGGGGCAGGCGGTTTTGCATTCGTTTGCGCAATCGCCGAGCGGGTTCGAACGCCTGAGAGCAGGCACAGAAAAATGAGGATCCCTAGACCTCGCGTGCGGGGATGCGTGGTTTTTTTGTATATGCTCATAGGATTTAGATCAGGGTCTAAAAATAGCGTAACGTTGAATTTAGATAGGACTTCTATGCATCCGGTTGTTCGTGCCATGGGAAAAGTGCTGCGTCTAGTAGGGATATCGAGTCCGGAGGATTCGATGCCGAGGCGTGAGACGCCCTCCGATCCGCCTTCGTGGAAGACAGCCAAAGCTTCCGGGGAGAAGCCGGATAAGGCTTCTTCCTGACGTCGTTTGGAAGGGTGACCTGGGCCGTGGGGGCCTCATAGGATGCGACCGGTTTAGCAAACAAAGACTGCGACTGCTATCCGACGCCCCCGTTTCTGATAAATCAAGAGGTCCCACCACTTAGATACTGCAGCTACGAATCCTTCAATCCCTTGCATTTTCAGCCATTTCAATAGGAGTGTTCAGGTTGCATCGTGCGCGGTGCAAATTTCTCTGACGAAAGTATTGCCAATCGTATTTGGATAGGCATAGTATCCCTCTCGGCTTCGGTACAGTTCGCATATCGCGCACGCGCCAGAAACCAAACCATTTACGAAATGAAGCGTTTCCAGACAACTTCCGTTTCAGTGTGAGTATGACAAACAACTACCCTGATGGGGCGGTCAGACCCCTCAGCGTGTTTTGGAAGGTAACGACATGGCATGGTACGCCTACTGTATTGCAGAGAGACAGGCCTTTCCGGAACTTTGCCGGCACCGCCGCCCGATGCCCCTCACGGGAGTTTCGGGTCTATTTGGTAATCAAACATTCCTCTTTCCAGCCAGCGATCTGGCCGTGATCGTCTCCGAGCACACGCCCGAAGACAGTGAACGGATGGACCAGCAGGCTGCCAAGGACCACGCCCGGGTCATCGCTGAATGCTTCAAGCACTCAACTGTTCTGCCCTTTCGGTTCAACACAACCTTTGCTGACGACGACGCGCTGCGCCGCTCGGTCCGCTCTAATCAACGTCACTTCATGGCCAACGTGGAGCGTCTGCGCGGTAAGGCGGAGATGCACCTGAAGGTCCTGGTGGACGACACATGCCCCGGCAATTCGGCTCGGGACATGACGGTCGGCCAGCAATACCTGACCAGCCTCCGAGAGAGTGCAGCCCGGCAACGGGAGCGCCAGTCCAAGGCTCGCGCCCTCTCGGTCCAGATGCATCGCATGTTCCTTCCTCTTGCCGAGGAGATTACGTGCAAGCGTATGGACTCGGGGAAGATGCTTCTGGATATCGCACACCTGATCGATAACAAGACGGTGGAGCGGTATCAGAACAAGTACACCTCCGCTACACAGCAGTTGAAGGAATGCCACATGCAGTTGTCGGGTCCGTGGCCTCCGTACCACTTTGTGCATCGCTCAAGCACGCAGCCGCACGCTTAAGTCTGTTGCGCTCCCCTTTTCTCAATCGGTTGGTTGGGAAAAGGGGAGGGCAACGGAAGTGACGTAGATGCTTGTTCTCCGCGACAATTCCTGATTTCCGAGCAACCTTTCCCGAGGTTGCGCCTCTTCCTGTGCGTTTGTGCGCAAGGGATTTCGTACTACCTTTTTCTATCTCCGGCGCATCGCATTAGAACGGTGCGATATATCAGGCACTCAGTAAGAATGCCGAATATCGCGGTGTGAACGTCCAAGGAGAATTTGCGTATGAACCGCAGCCAGAAATTCTTTTCAGCCCTTCTTATGACGGGGCTTTGCAGTGTTGCTCCGTCGGTGATGTTTTCCCAGGAACCCAATCCCACGTCCCAGATGCCATCCACGCAGACGCAGGAGGAGATCAAGAAGCAGGACAACGGTATCTATTTGTATCGCGTGAAAGTGGTCCAGCGCGATCTGGACGCGGTGAACTATCTGCATCGCAGCGGTTCTACGCGGATTGCTTTCAGAGGGACCACGCTGCTGCCGCTGGCAAAAGGCGAGGCTAAGGTAACAAGCGAGCGCGGCGGCCTAACGATTGAGGCGAGGTTTGAGGGATTGACGCCTGCCAACGGCTTTGGACCGGAGTATCTGACGTATGTGCTGTGGGCGATCACGCCGGATGGACGTCCGAATAATCTGGGCGAGGTTTTGCCGGCGGGTACGAAGAACAATATTGAAGTGACGACGGCGTTGCAATCGTTTGGGCTGATCGTAACGGCCGAGCCTTACTTCTCGGTAACGCAGCCGAGCGACGTGGTGGTGTTGCAGAACGTGATCATTGAAGACAAGACGACGGGCGTGCTGGAGAAGGTGAATGCGCACTACTCTCTGCTACCGCGCGGGACCTACGCCGATACGGAAGGGTCGAAGACGGTCGCGAACCCGATTACGCGGGATGAGAAGTCGCCGCTGGAGCTGTATCAGGCCAACAATGCTATTCGGATTGCTCAGGCGTCCGGGGCCGACAAGTATGCTCCGGACATCATGGAAGAGGCGAGGCGGGATATGAAGAACGCCACCGACATCGACAACAGCAAGAAACCGGATCGCAAGATGGAGATCACGTTTGCGCGTCAGGCGGTGCAGCGGTCTGAGGATGCGCGTCTGGTCACACTGCGGAAACAGGCAGCCGAGCGCCAATTGAACGCTGAGATCGCCAAGCGGGATGCTCAGAATCAAGCGCAGCAGTCTGAATTGCAGAGCCAGCAGGCGCAGATTGAGGCTGAGCGAGCGCGGGCAGCGCAGGCTGAGGCGGATGCTCAACGTGCTCGTGCTGAGGCTGCTGCGGCTGAAGCGACGAAGAGCGCTCAGAGCGCAAATGATGCTCGTGAAAGGCTGCGCGGGCAACTCAACAGCGTGCTGGCGACGAGCGAGTCGGCGCGCGGGTTGATCGTAAATATGTCGGATGTGCTGTTCGATACCGGTAAGTACACGCTGAAGCCGGATACGGAGATCAGTCTGGCGAAGGTCTCCGGGATTTTGTTGTCTTACCCCGGCCTGAAGCTGCAGGTGGAAGGTCACACGGACAGCGTGGGCAGCGAAGAGATGAACCAGAAGCTCTCGGAGAATCGCGCACAGGCGGTACGGGACTTCCTGGTGAAACAAGGGGTTCAGCCGGACAACATTACAGCGGCGGGCTTCGGCAAGACGAGGCCGGTGGCCGACAACAATACTGCCAGCGGACGCCAGCAGAATCGGCGTGTCGAGATGGTTGTTTCGGGCGACGCGATTGGCGTGCGTGCAGGTGCTTCAACAACTCCAGCCGTCACCACCGGAACATCTTCGCCTCAGCAGTAGGTTATCCGTTCATAAAAAAAGGGAGGCTGGCTGATGCGGCCTCCCGTTTTTCGTTATAAGAGATGTATGTCATCTCTTACTGGAAAGACTGTTCTGATTACGGGTGCAAGCTCAGGAATCGGCAGGGCAACCGCATTTGCTTTTGCGCGGGAGGGTTGTCGGCTGCTGCTTTGTGCGCGGCGGCTAGACCGGTTGGTGGAGTTGGAGCAGGAGTTGGCCGCAGTCGATGCGCCCGCCACTCGTGTGTTTCCGCTGGATGTTCAGGACCGGGCGGCGGTGGAGACTGCGATCTTCGGGCTACCGGAGGACTGGAGCCAGATTGATATTCTCGTGAATAACGCCGGTCTGAGCCGAGGCCTTACTAAGCTGTACGAAGATGATCCGCAAAACTGGGAAGAGATGATCGACACCAACGTGAAGGGGCTGCTGTACGTCACGCGCGCTGTAGTGCCGGGCATGGTGGAGCGCGGGCGCGGCCATGTCATCAATATGGGGTCGACGGCGGCATATATTACCTATGCAAATGGAGCGGTTTATTGCGCGTCCAAGGCGGCGGAAAAGGCCATCAGCGAGGGACTGAAGATCGATCTGATGGGGACGCCGGTACGGGTGACGTCGGTCGATCCGGGGATGGTGGAGTCGGACTTTAGCGTGGTGCGATTTCGTGGGGATGAAGAGCGGGCGGCCAAGGTGTATCAGAACATTACGCCACTGCAGCCGGAAGACATTGCGGAGACGATCGTCTGGGCGGCGAGCCGGCCGGCGCACGTGAACATCCACAATATTGTGATGACGACGATCGACCAGGCGAACTCGGTGGTCTTTCACCGGCACAGCTGAACGGCTTACGCGGCAAGGCGCGAAAGGGCCGTCTTCCCATAAAACCGCGCGCTGTGCGGTCTACATGTGGACGGTCCAGCCCAACTCGGCCAGCTTCTCCTCTATATCGGCCAGCGCGTAGGCAAGCGCAGAACGACGGTGCGGACTGGATGTCCGTTCCGAGAGGATGCGCTCGCGCTGCAGTTCGAGGGCCTGGAGCTTGCGTTTGCGTTCGGCAGCTTCAGCGCTGGCTTGTTCGGGGCTAGGCTTTGGAGCAGCGGCCTGCGATTGCTGTTCTTCCACGGATTTACTCTCCCATCCACGCGACATGCATCTAGTTTACGCCGCCGGTCTGAAACCTTGGTGAATTTGCGCCGGAAGTATCTTATGCTGCATCTTTTAGGAACACTCCGAGGAAAGGTGGGACTACATGCGAGCTTTTCAAGTGACACAGTTTGGTCTGGAACATTTGAAGTCGGTAGAGCAGCCTGAGCCTACCGTAGCGCCGGGGATGGTGCTGATTCGGATGCATGCGGTCTCGCTGAACTACCGCGATCTGCTGATGGCCAGGGGACAATACAACCCGAAGATGCAGTTGCCGCGGATCCCGTGTTCAGACGGGGCGGGCGAGGTGGTTGCGGTCGGGGATGGGGTGGGACGGGTGAAGGTGGGCGACAGGGTGTGCGGCATCTTCATGCAGCGCTGGTTGGATGGGCCGCTGACGGCGGAGAAGTCAAAGGAAGCGTTGGGCGGCGATATCGACGGGATGCTTGCTGAGTATGTGCTGCTCTCAGAAAACGGCGTGGTGCGGTTTCCTGAGCACCTGAGTTACGAAGAGGCGGCGACGCTTCCGTGTGCGGGTGTGACGGCCTGGAATGCGCTTCATCATGGAGGCAATCCGGCGCGTCCGCTGCAGCCGGGAGAGACGGTTCTGATCCAGGGGACGGGTGGGGTCTCCATCTTTGCGCTGCAGTTTGCGAAGTTGCTGGGGGCGCGAGTTATTGGGATCTCGTCGAGCGAGGAGAAGCTGGCGCGGGCTTATTCCTTGGGGCTCAGCGCTGGTTGCAATTATCGCGAGCGGACGGAGTGGTCCCGATGGGTGACGGAGGTGACGGATGGGCTGGGCGCGGATCGAATTATCGAGGTCGGCGGTGCGGGCACGTTCGGCCAGTCGTTGCGAGCGGCTAAGGTAGAGGGCATGGTGGCGCAGATTGGTGTGTTGTCGGGCGCCACGACTGCCGAGTCGCTTGCGCTGACGCCCATCCTGCATAAACAACTGCGCGTACAGGGAATCTACGTCGGCTCGCGTGCGATGTTCGAACAGATGAATGCGGCGATTGCAGATGCGCGACTGCGCCCGGTCGTGGATCAGGTGTTTGCGTTCGAGCAGGCCAGGGATGCGTTTGTGCACATGCAGTCGGCAGGACACTTCGGCAAGATCGTGATCCGGGTTGCCGCTACCTAAACCCATCCCATGAAACAATGAAGCTTCCACCTTCGTCCTAACTAAGGCTCACTCGAGAAGGAATACTGTTTATGTGGATTGTTCGACTGGCACTCCGGCGACCGTACACCTTCGTCGTCATGGCGGTGCTGATCCTGGTCCTTGGCATCGTCAGCATTGAGACGATGAGCACGGATATCTTTCCTACGATCGATATTCCCGTGGTCACGGTGATATGGACGTACTCCGGTACAAGTCCCGATGAGATGGAGAAGCGCTTCACGACCATCAGCGAACGCTCGATGACGACGGCTGTAAACGACATCGAGCACATCGAGTCGCAATCGGTCAGCGGCATCTCCATCATCAAGGTCTTCTTCCAGCCGGGGGCGAAGATTGAAGCGGCGGTCGCGCAGGTGACGGCTGTGAATCAGACGATTCTGCGCATCCTGCCGCCGGGGACAACACCACCGTTCATCCTGCAATTCAGTGCGTCGAATGTGCCGATTCTTCAGGCAGTTTTATCGAGCGACAAGCTGTCGGAAGCCGATCTCTACGACCTCGGTTTGAACTTTGTGCGTACGCAACTGGCGACAGTACAGGGCGCGCAGGTGCCCGCACCCTACGGTGGCAAGGCCAGGCAGATCATGGTGGATCTTGATCTGGGTCAGCTCTACTCGAAGGGGCTGTCGCCATCGGATGTAGTGCAGGCGCTGACGGCGCAGAACCTGATTCTTCCTGCCGGAACGGCGAAGATGGGGACGACCGACTACATCGTCCGAACCAATGCCAGCCCCACGGTTCTTGCGCAGTTGAACGATGTTCCGATCAAGAGCAACAACGGCGCGATCGTCTATATGCGCGATGTGGCGCAGGTTCACGAGGGCTTTGCGATCCAACAGAACATCGTTCGGATCAACGGTAAGCGGGCGGCGCTGCTGACGATCCTGAAGGCGGCTTCGGCCTCGACGCTGGATATCGTCAAGCGCGTAAAGATCGCATTACCCAAGATCGCTGCGGGGCTGCCGCCAGAGCTCAAGATCACGCTGATGTTCGATCAGTCGATCTTTGTACGGGCTGCGCTGCAGGGAGTCGTGAAAGAGGCGGTCATCGCGGCTACGCTGACGGCGCTGATGATTCTGCTATTCCTCGGGAGTTGGCGCAGTACGGTGATTGTGGCGATCTCGATTCCGCTGTCGATTCTGACGTCGATCATTGTGCTGAAGGCCTTTGGCCAGACGCTGAATACGATGACGTTGGGTGGATTGGGGCTTGCGGTCGGCATCCTGGTTGACGATGCCACCGTCGAGATCGAGAACATTCACCGCAATCTGGGACAGGGCAAGGAGATTGAGCCGGCCATTCTGGATGGAGCGGCGCAGATTGCTGTACCGGCCTTTGTCTCGACGCTGGCCATCTGCATTGTGTTTGTGCCGGTGGTGTTTCTCTCGGGTGCGGCGAAGAGCCTGTTCACTCCGTTGGGCATGGCGGTTGTGTTCGCGATGCTGGCCTCGTATCTGCTCTCACGTACGCTGGTGCCGACGATGGTGAAGTTCCTCCTGGCCAGCGAGGTCGATATGTACCAGGACCACGAGGCGGGACACCAGGAAATGCCAGCGAATGCCAGCTGGATATGGCGCATCCATTTCCGCTTCAACGCGGCCTTCGAGCGATTTCGGGCGCGCTATCGCGCCGCTCTGGACTGGGCGCTCGCTCACGCCGGATTTTCATTGGGATGCTTTGGGGTGTTCCTCGTCCTTTCAGCCTGCCTGATCCCCTTTATTGGCCAGGACTTCTTTCCGAGCGTTGATGCCGGGACCTTTCGGCTGCATGTGCGGACACCTCCAGGAACGCGCATCGAAGAGGTAGAGAATGTCTTCAAGAATGTGGAGACGACGATTCGCGAGGTGGTGCCAGCGAACGAACTCGCGATGGTGCTCGATGATATCGGTATCCCGAACGGGTCCTTCAACCTGGCCTTTGGCGACGGCAGCCTGACCGATGTGCAGGACGGCGAGATTCTTGTTGCGTTAACCGAGAAGCACCACCCAACGCCGCGCTACCGCGAACTGCTGCGCGACAGGCTGCACAAGAAGTTTCCCGATGTCGTGTTCTATTTCCAGGCGTCGGACATTGTGAATCAGATCCTGAACTTCGGCCTGCCTGCGCCGATCGACATTCAGATCAGCGGGCGGCAGTTCTATCAGAACTACGCGCTTGCTCAAAAGATACGGCAGGATGTAGCCGGTGTCCCCGGCGCGACGGATGTTCATATCAACCAGGTTGTCTACGCGCCAGAACTGCATGTAGACGTGGACCGCAGCAAGGCTCAACTCATCGGACTTACCGAAGGTAACGTTGCCAACAGCATGCTTTATGCGCTCTCGGGCAGTGGACAGGCATCCCCGAACTACTGGCTGAATCCGCAAAATGGGGTCAACTACTCGGTCGTGGTGCAGACGCCGCAGTACAAGATCGATTCGGTGGACGCGCTTAAGAGTATTCCTGTAACCGCCGGTTCGACGAGTTCGGCCAATCAGGTCGGCTTGGCGCAACTACTCAATAACGTGGCTCAGGTGGAACATGCTACAAGCCCCGCGGTGACGAACCACTACAACGTGCAGCCGGTCTTCGACGTCTTCGTGAATGTGCGGCGGCGCGACCTGGGCGGCGTCTCGACCGACATCAATCGCATTCTGGATAAGTATCGCCAGCATCTTCCGCCGGGCGTGCAGGTGACGGTGCGCGGACAGGTGCAGAGCATGCACGACTCATTCACGGGGCTCGGCCTGGGCATGATCTTCGCAGTGCTGTTGGTGTACCTGCTGATGGTGATCAATTTTCAAAGCTGGCTCGATCCGTTCATCATTCTTACGGCGCTGCCGGGGGCCGCATGCGGGATTCTGTGGATGCTGTTCCTGAGTGGAACAACATTCAGCGTCCCGTCGCTGATGGGCGCGATTATGACGGTCGGCGTGGCGACGGCTAACTCCATCCTGATGGTCACGTTCGCCAACGATCAGCGCTCGGCTGGGATGAATTCGATTGATGCGGCGTCCTCGGCGGGTGCGACGCGGCTTCGTCCAGTGCTGATGACTGCGCTGGCGATGATCATCGGCATGCTGCCCATGTCGCTCGGACTGGGCGAGGGCGGCGAGCAGAACGCTCCGCTGGGCCGTGCCGTGATTGGCGGATTGATGGTCGCTACCGTCACGACACTGCTGATCGTGCCGATCATTTACAGCCGTCTGCGCAAGCACGATCCCGATGCAATGCAGATGGAAGAGGTTCCTGAATAGTACGCAGCAGGTACCATGAGAGACGAAGATGACGCATACCCCCCATGCCGAACCCCAACGCTCCAGCCGCACCCCGTATGTCAGTGCGGCCCTGTTCTTCCTTGTCCTGCTCGTCATTGGCGTGCTGGCGTTGATGCCCAAGTTGCGCCACAGGGACGAGTTGCGAGTCGAAGCACAGGAAGCTATAGGACCGCCTGTTGTTTTAGCCACAAAACTCAAATCGGGCGAAGGCGGCGGACATCTGGAGATCGCGGCCTCCGTGCAGGCGTTTGACCAGACTCCGGTCTTCGCGCGCACCTCGGGATATGTAAAGGCGCGGTACGTCGACATTGGTGACCACGTGCGGCAGGGTCAGCTGCTTGCAGTGATCGACGACCCGCAGACCGCGCAGGCTTTGTTGCAGGCCAAGGCAACATTGGCGCAGCTCAAAGCACAACTCGCTCAAGCCCAGGCGAACGCGCAACTTTCTAACGTGACGAACGAACGCTGGCAGGGACTAGTCAAACAGGGAGTGGTCTCTAAGCAGGACGCTGACCAGCGTTACGCGCAGGCCGGGGCCGATGTTGCCACCGTCGCTGCAGCGCAGGCCAACATAGCAGCTGGCGAGGCCAATGTAAGAAATCTTGCTGAGCAAGAGTCATTCTCGCGTGTAACGGCACCCTTCGCCGGGGTTATCCTCTCCCGATCCATCGATACGGGCTCGCTGATCAGTTCCGGCAGCCAGAGTGGTGTCACGCAGATGTTCACCATTGGGCAGTCCGGTACGGTCCGCGTGTTTGCCAGTGTGCCTCAGTCCAGTGCTGGTGGTCTGTTCGCCGGCCATGTAGCGAAGGTCACGTTTCGCGAGCTGCCCGGACAGGTCTACACCGGCACGGTCGCCCGCACCAGCCAGAGCCTCGACCCAGGGACGAGGACGCTGCTCACAGAGGTCGATCTAAAGAACGATGGCCGCATTCTGCCAGGCATGTATGCGACGGCCATCTTCGATCTGCCCCGTGGCACGGTCGCTCCGGTGTTGCTGCCGACCAATGCACTCGTGATCCGCACAGCAGGTCCGCAGGCCGTTGTACTGGACGCCAACAACGTCGTCCACTTCCGATCAATTGTGCTCGGACGCGATCTGGGCAACGCAACGGAGGTCGCCAGCGGTCTTAAGGCTGGCGATATTGTGGTGCTCAGCCCAGGAGACGCTGTTGTCGAAGGGGCGAAGGTTGAGCCGAGTATGCAGCAGTAGGTGACGGCTCCCTGCGTATAATCTGTAGGGTTGTGACCCGGAGAATTTTTCGTGATCGTTGAGATTGAAGGCCTGCGGAAGGTATACGACGGCAAGCAGCGCGTAGTCGCCGTCGACGGTATCGACCTCAGCGTTCACCCAGGCGAGCTCTACGGTCTGCTTGGCCCCAACGGAGCGGGTAAGACGACGACGATCAGCATCTGCACCACGCGCGCTTTGCCCACGGCTGGAAGGGTGCGGATCGCAGGGATCGACGTGGTTGCCGCACCTGCACTGGCCCGGCGAGGCATCGGTGTTGTGCCGCAGTACAACACGCTCGACCGCGCCTGCACGATCTACGAGAATATCCACTTCCATTGCCTCTACTTCGGCTTCTCGCGTGCGGAGGCAAAGCAGCGAACCCATCAGCTGTTGGCGCAGTTTCACCTGACCGAGCGGGCCGATGCCTACCCGGCGCAGCTATCCGGAGGGCTTGCCCAGCGCGTCCAGATCGCTCGCGCCATCGCGCATCGTCCGAAGGTGCTGTTTCTTGACGAGCCCAGCGCCGGTCTCGACCCACAGAGCCGCATCGCCATGTGGGACGCAGTTCGCGGGCTGCGCGAAGAGGGAATCACAGTCGTCCTGACGACGCATTACATGGAAGAGGCCGACGAACTTTGCGATCGCGTCGCCATCATCGACCACGGCAAGATTCTCGTCGAAGATACGCCCGCCGCGTTGAAGAACTCTGTTGGCGCGCAGCGAGTCTACGAGCTCGACCTGCGGAGCCACCAGAACGTCCCGCTGCTCGTCCAACAATTGCAGGGGCTCTCCGGCATCGCCAGCGTGGAGACGACAACTGAGGGTGTCCGCATCCTGGCGGAAGGAACTGAAGGTCTTCTGTCCGAGGTCGTGCATACGGCCAGTCCGTACGGGCTGCGCGATCTGACCATTACTGAAACCAGTCTGGAGACAGTCTTCATCCAACTGACCGGGCGCGACCTTCGCGAATAGGCAGGCACCATGACACAGACAGCGCAACTGGAAACGACACAATCCGGACTCAGCCGTCCCGCGGAAAGCTCGAAGACGATGCAATACATTCGCGCGTTCGTCGGGCTCTTCCTTCGCGATCTGCACGTGCTGCGGCGTGAATTATTTCCCTTCGTCATCCGCGTCTGCATGAATCCTTTGTTGTTTCTGTTTGTCTTCACCTTCATCATGCCGCACATGAGCGGAGGCGCTGCGATGAACCCCACGGCTGCGATTGCCGGCGGCAACTTCAGCACGGTGCTGCTGCCGGGGCTGATGGCGGTGGCGATTATGTTCAGCGGGATTGCGGCGGTCGCGCTGCCGCTGGCGCAGGAGTTCGGCATCACGCGCGAGATCGACGACCGAGTCATGTGTCCGTTGCCGGTATCTGCGGTCGCGATCGAGAAGATTTGTTTCTCCGCGATCCAGAGCGTGATCGCCGCTGCTGTCGTCTTCCCCTTGGCGTATTACATCCCGGCGACGCCGGTCGTCGCGCATGTCAGTAGCTGGCCTTATCTGATCGTCGTGCTGGTTCTGGCGAGCCTCACATCTGGAGCTTTGGGCCTGACTATCGGCACGAGCGTAAAGCCGCAGCAGATCGGGCTTATCTTCGGCGTGGTCGTCATGCCGATCACCTTCCTCGGCTGCGTCTATTATCCGTGGGTAGCCCTGAAGTACATTCGCTGGTTACAGATCGGCGTACTCGTCAATCCGATCGTCTACATGAGCGAAGGGCTGCGTTCGGCACTGACTCCAACGCTTCCGCACATGCCGCATGCCCTCATTCTGAGCATGCTGACGTTCTTTCTTGTTCTGCTCACCTGGCTTGGTATCAGAGGATTTCTGCGTCGCGTGATCGGCTAGGCCGGCTGCAGCTTTCCGCGCAGAGCCTCGGCGATCAACTGGCCGTGGAAGCGTCCGTTCTCGATGAAGATCTCGTTGGTCCGCTCGCCGGCGACGATGACGCCTGCAAGATAGATCCCCGGGACGTTGCTCTCAAGCGTGGCGGGATCGCACACCGGGACGCGATCGTTTTCCTCATCCAGCGTCACCCCGAGCCGCTCAATGAAGTCGAAGTCCGGATGATAGCCCGTGAGCGCGAAGACGAAGTGGTTGGGAAGGATCAGCGAGCCCTGCGGTGTCGCCAAGGTGACCTCGTCTTCCGTGATGTTGGCGACTGTACTGCTGAAGTAGGCCGAGATCTCGCCATTCTTGATGCGGTTACTGATATCTGGCAGAATCCAGTACTTCACGTGGCGATGCATCTCCGCTCCGCGATGTACCAGCGTCACGCGTGCTCCGTGCCTCCAGAGGTCCAGCGCTGCAATCGCTGCCGAATTCTTGCCGCCGATCACGACGACATCCAGATCGAAGAACGGATGCGGCTCGTCGTAGTAGTGCCTGACCTTATTGAGCTCCTCGCCGGGGATGCCAAGGTAGTTCGGCAGATCGTAGTAGCCCGTAGCGACGACGAGCTTGCGCGCTCTGTGCTCCAACACTCTCCCGAACCGATCGACAGTGTGGACGAGGAAGCGGCCGTCGCTGCCGGTGACGCGCTCGACCGTCTCGTACTGCCGAACATCCAACGCGTAGTGCTCGGAGACCTTGCGGTAGTATTCGAGTGCTTCGCTGCGATTCGGCTTCTGGTTAGGGCTCGAAAACGGGATGTTGCCGATCTCCAGCAGCTCCGGCGTGGTGAAGAAGGTCATGTTGGCCGGATAGTGAAATAACGAGTTGCACAGGCAGCCCTTGTCAACCAGGAGAGCAGTGAAGCCCGCCCGCTGTGCCTCGATGGCGCAAGCCATCCCGGTGGGGCCGGCACCGATCACCAGCAAATCAACAATGTCTTCCGTAGCATGATCGCTCATGCTTCCATCTTACTGAATCCGTTGTCGCAAACGCCGTCCTAGTCGAGTACGACGAGTTTGTGCGCGATGGCGAACAAGGCGAGCTCGAGCCGCGTCGATACGCCGGTCTTGTCGAAGATGTTCGAGAGATGCCGCTTCACTGTCTCCTCGCTGATGGCAAACTGCTTGGCAACGTCCTTGTTGCTGCAGCCTTCGACGATGCAGGTCACTACCTCAAGCTCACGCGGAGTCAGTCCGTACGTCTTCTTCTCCGGCGTTGAAGCGGCTTGCTTCATCAGAGCATTGAGTGCCGTGACCAGGTTGGCAACGCGCTCGCCGCCAATCCAGTAATCGCCCGCGAGCACGGCCCGCAGCGACTTCGACAGATCGCCGGCCACTGCATCCTTGAGCACGATGCCCCGCGCGCCGATCTGCAGCGCCTCGATGATCTGCTGGGTCGAGATCGTACTGGTTAGCAGAATGATCTTCACTCGCGGCGACTTGCTCATGATCGCGCGCATCGCCTCCAGGCCCGGCAGACGCGGCATCAGCAGGTCGAGCAGCAGGATGTCCGGCTCAACTTCCAGCGTCTGTGTAATGGCAACATCGCCGTCCTCGGCCTCGCCGACGACCTCGAAGCCGGGCTCGCTCTCCAGCATGTTCTTCACGCCAAAGCGCACGACAGGATGATCGTCAGCGACGACGATGCGGATAGGTGCAGTCATAACAGCTTGTCCCTCGGCATATCTCTTCAGTACTTCATTCATACGTGCTATCTCCTTATAACTCTGGAGTTACTTCTTAGGTTCAATTTCGTGTGCGACCAGCATACCCTCCAGCCGTTCGCAACCCAGCAGGAATTCATCAAGCGTAGCTACATGATTAGTAGCGTCCAGACCCCTTGTCTCCATTGAAGTCGCAAGTCTTTGCAGTTCAGCGGCACCCACCATGCCGCAACCCCCTTTGATGGCGTGCGCTTCTTTGCGATATACATCGTCGTCTCCTCTGGATGCCGCAAGCCGCATCGCCTCGATACGCCGCCGCGCATCGTCCAGGCAGAGTACGTAGAGCTGACCGATCCGCTCCGGACGCATGGACGCGGCCAGCTTCTCATAAACAGCTTGATCCAGCACCGTTACATCTTCAAGAATCGCCTTACCTGCCGGAGTGGCTGCACGTCCCGCGATCTCCTCCGCAAGTGTCTCCATAGAAAAAGGCTTCAACAGAAATCCATCGAAAGCCTCCCGGACCTCCTGCCCAGGCTCACTTCCACTCATAGCCAGCAGCATTACCTGTGAGCCGCAGACCGCGTGCATCTGGCAAGCCAGTTCGACGCCCGCCAAACCCGGCATCTGCAGGTCGGTCAGCACGACACCCGGCAGAGAGCCCTGCGCCTCTTGCAGCCGGTGCAGCGCCGCATCCCCGGAGTCAGCCGCCTCCACCGAGTACCCCTGCTTGGTCAGCAGAAGCGAGAGCACCTCCCTGCTGACTGCATCATCATCGACTACGAGTACCCGGACCCGCGCTGCACCATTATTCATGTTGGCAAAGAGTATCAATTGAAACGCTCCAGTTCCACTCCAACCTGCGATGGCGGTACAGTAGTTGCCATGGGCCAGCAGGAAGATCCGAGACAGTCAAACGGCGAAGTCGCCGCAGAATTGGCTGCGCTTTCGGCTCGGGTCGAAGTGCTCGAGCGGGAACTGGCCTTGCTGCGCCAGCCGTCGCGTTCTGCAGCCCAGGAGCCGGTGCCACCACCGCCCTGCGTCACGGAAACCGCCGCCGCAACCACATCGGACATTCCTCTGCAGCGACAACCTCCGCCCCGATCCTCACTTGAGAACCGCATCGGCTCCCGTCTCTTCAACTTCATCGGAATCTTCGCACTCCTCATCGGCTCCGGGTGGTTCCTGAAGCTGGCGATGGACAACCACTGGATCGGGCCACTGGGACGCATCCTAGCCGGCCTGATCGCCGGGACAGCAATCATTCTCTGGTCGGAACGGTTCCGCCGGCAGGGCTTCAGCGTCTTTTCATACTCGTTGAAGGCGGTCGGGAGCGGTGTGCTGTACCTCTCGCTCTGGGCCGCCTTCCAGCTCTACCACCTGATGCCTGCGAGCGCTGCGCTCGGCGCCATGATTCTGGTCACCGCATGGAACGCATATATGGCGTGGTCGCAGAACAGTGAGTTGCTGGCGGCCTATGCTCTGGCTGGAGGATTCGCGACTCCGCTGCTCCTCTCAACCGGCAGCAATCATCAGATCTTTCTCTTCAGCTACATCCTGGTGATCGATGTTGCCACCGTCGTGCTCGTCCGCCTGAAACCCTGGCCACGACTATTGCTGGGAGCATTCCCCGCAACCGTTGCCTTCTTCTTCGGCTGGTACGTTCAGTTCAATTCCGCAGATCAGCTCGGATCATCGATCCTCTTTGTGGGACTTTTCTTCGTCCTCTTCGCCAGCGTTGCACTGGCACGTTCGCCTGAGTCGAAGCGCGCAGAAAGCATCATCACCGAGATCCTGCTCCCGCTGGCCAATGCCGCCTTCGCTGCTCTGGCCTTCTACTCGCTCTTGCAGGATGCAGGCCATCACGATCTGTTGCCATGGGTGATGGTCCTCTTCGCCGCGCTGTACCTCGGCCTGATGCGGCTGCCAGAGACCAGCGTCGCCTCGGCCGTGCATCTGTCGCTCGCCATCGTCTTTCTCACAATCGCAATTCCTCTGAAGGCAAGCGGCCGCTGGATCACCATTGGCTGGCTCGCAGAAGGCGTAGCGCTGCTCTGGGTCTCGGCATATCTCTCGGTCTCGGCATATCTCTCGGTCCCTAAGTCGGAAGACACGCCCATCCGCGTCCATCGTGTGCTTCGCTGGCTTGCGATCGGCGCGTTGATGCTGGGCTTCCTGGGCCTGCTCAGCCTCCCATACCTCTTCGATCGTTATCTTCAGACCGCCTTCCTGAACTCACGCTTTGCAACATCGCTGTTCGGAGTCGCCGCGCTCGCCGCCTCTGCCTGGATTGCGCTTCATGCGCGCCAGTACCCGGATGAGTCTTCTCCAAGCTGGCGGCAGATCGCCGGTGGATGCATCATCGCGTTCAACCTGGTCGCCATCCTGGCCTGTGTCCGCGAGCTCGACACCGCATGGAGCGCCGCTGCCGTAAATCATGAGGCAGACCTCCAGAGATCGCTCGCTATCTCGGCGTTCCTGGCGCTCTATGGAGCAGCGCTGCTTGCCGTGGGCTTCTGGAAACGCACTGCCTTCATCCGGTGGCAGGCGCTTCTGCTGCTCGTCTTCACCATCGTCAAGACCTTTCTCTACGACATGCGTGACCTCAGCCAGGGATACCGCGTCGTCAGCTTTCTCGGCCTCGGAGCATTGCTGATGGCAATCAGCTTCGCCTACCAGAAGGACTGGCTGGCGCTCCGCGAATCACACTCCGAACCCACCCCAAAGGCGGGCCAGTGAAGTCCGTCCTTCTTGCGTTTCTCCTCTGGCAAGCTAACGATGCCGGCCTGCACTCCTCGATGGCCGACCCCCAGTTTTTCCGCTACCAGCGGGCGATCACGCTGCCTGCTGGTGCTGGATCAATGTGCGTGACGATCGATCCTCGGATATTCCCCCATGCAGCGCCGTCGCTCAAAGACCTACGCATTTACCAGCTGTCTCCAGGAAATCAAAACCGCGAAATTCCCTACGCCGTCACCCTTAGCGAATCGACTCAAGAAGACAGCGAATCGGCGCGTGTAATGAATCTCGGCATGCGCGGACGTACCATCGTCTTCGACCTCGCGATGCCAGCGCGTCCCTACACTGAGGTTGCACTTGATCTCGACGGTAAGGACTTCCTCGCTACTGCTACCGTCTCCGGCCTCAGCGAGCCGAACGCCACAGCCTCCACCAGCCTGGGCGATTTCACTCTCTTTGACCTCACGTCGCAGCACCTCTCGCGCAGCACCACGCTTCGCCTGCAGGAGTCGAGCTTTCCCTACCTTCACATCGAGTTGAACGCATCGCCCGCACCCGGCAACCGCAACTTCGCCCCCACCCCCGGTATGGTTCGCGGAGCCACAGTTCCGCCCAGCCGCGAGGCCCAGTCTGTTTACGCCGTCGCCGCCGAAACCGCCGCGATCACGCAGCGTGGACGAGAGACCGTCGCAACATTCAATCTGCCCGAGCGCGTTCCCATCGAGCGCGTCTCCTTCACGCTCGCTCCTGACTTCAAGTCGAACTTCAGCCGCGACGTGCGGATCACAGATCGCCCCGCTGGCAATCCTGCTTCGTCAGCCGAGACGATCACCGGAACAATTTTGCGCGTTCACCTCACCCAATCCGGGCGCGAAATTCGCCAGCAGCAGTTGAGCATCCCGGCCACCCTCGGCTCCAACCTGCAGAGCCCTGCAACGGTAGAGGTCGCCATTCAAAACGGCGATGATGCGCCACTTCCCATCACTGCTGTGCAGTTGGAGATGAGAGAGCGCAAGCTGTGCTTCGACGCCCCTAGCGCCGGACCATTCACACTCTTCTACGGTGACTCCACTCTGACGGCTCCCCGATATGACTACGCCCGGCTCTTCTCCCCGGCGACCCCGATACACGCCGCGCAGCTTGGTCCGGAGCTTCCGAACCCCGCCTATCATCCACGCCCGGACACCCGCCCCTTCACCGAGCAGTATCCCGATCTCCTGTGGATCGTGCTCCTCGTTGTCATCTGCGCCCTCGGCGTGGTGGCGATTCACTCTTCAAAAAAACTGCCCAGGTAACTGTCCGCTCTCACTAACTCCAGGACCTAAGCCATTCACAATGCTATGGAGAAAAATTGAGGGGGGCGCTGTAGGCGTCGTCTATATCAGCATGGGGGCGAAGCCCCATGGCCCCAATAGCGAAGCACCAGGGGGCTGAAAGCCCGATTCATAACTCACCCCAAAATCCTGTCAAGTCGATAAATAGCGTATCCATTTTAAAATCAATGAGATATGCGTTGCCGATTAATTCCATCCAATCCACTAAACTAAGAATAGAGATCAAGAAAGCCCCGGCCAACCTCCGGGGCTTTCCCGTTCTTATCCATACAAATCAGTGGAATCGGTGAAATTGCCGTTAAGTCTTTTAGAAAGACGATTTTGCCCGTAACCCTTTTATTTGGACGAATTTAGCAGCACCCATTTTTCTATCATATTGCAAACAGGAGACTTATAAATCGATCACCCCGGGGGGGAGGGGGTCGTAACGTATCAAGACCGTCCCTCAAGGAAACGGTACTACCGCACCGCCGTATCGACTTCGTTGATCCAGTTCGGCGATTTCAACAACTCGCGCGGCTTCGATCCATCCGCCGGCCCTACCAGACCGTCGTTGTACATCATGTCGATCAGGTGAGCCGCGCGTCCGTAACCGATGCGCAGACGCCGTTGCAGCAGGGAAGTGCTCGCCTTGCCGAATTCGAAGACCAGCCGCACTGCGTCGTCGTACATCGGATCGTCGTTGTCGCCGTCCGCGCCGCCGTCGCCGTCCTTGCCGGTGTCTTCCTTCGGTCCTTCGAGGAAGCCGTGGACGTACTCGGCCTCGCCCTGTGCCTTCCAGAAAGCAGTAACAGCGGAGATCTCTTTCTCTGTAACGAAAGGAGCATGCACGCGCTGCACCCGGCTCGTTCCCGGTGGCAGATACAACATATCGCCGCGTCCCAGCAGGCTCTCGGCGCCGTTCGAATCGATGATCGTGCGTGAGTCGACCTTGGTCGCCAGCCGGAAGCTCATGCGCGTCGGTACATTGGCCTTAATCAATCCGGTGATGACGTCCACCGAAGGCCGCTGCGTCGCCAGCACCAAATGGATACCGACCGCACGCGCCATCTGGGCCAGCCGCGTGATCGACTCTTCTACATTCGCCCGATCAAGCATCATCAGATCCGCCAGCTCATCGATGATGATGATGATGTAGGGCAGCGGCTCCTGGTTCACGTCTTCGAAGAGATACTCGCTGCCGTGATCGAAGAGCTTATTGAATTGATCGATGTTGCGAACGTGATTCGCCGCCAGCAGCTTCAACCGCCGCTCCATCTCGCGCACGGCATTGCGCAGAGCATTCGCCGCCAGCTTCGCCTCAGTAATGATCGGTGTAAAGAGATGTGGAATTCCCTCATACATCCCAAGCTCAACACGCTTCGGATCGACAAGGATCATGCGAACCTGCTCTGGAGTGCTCTTGAACAACACGCTCATAATCATCGCGTTGATCGCGACCGATTTACCCGAACCCGTAGAACCTGCGATCAGCACATGCGGCATGCTAGCCAAATCCGCAGTGACGATGCGGCCATTGATGTCCTTGCCCAGAGCAATCGCCAGCCTGCTCTTCGATTGCGCGAAGCTCTCGCACTCGACAACGTCGCGCAGCCAGATCGTCTCTCGCTCGCTGTTCGGCACCTGAATCCCAACCGTGCTCTTACCCGGCATCCGCTCGATCAAAATCGACTCAGCGGCCATTGCGAGGCAAAGATCATCGGCCAAACCAGTAACGCGCGCGTACTTCACACCAGCCTCAGGCTTGAACTCGAAGGTCGTCACAACAGGGCCAGGATTGATGTGCGTCACCTGCCCATCAACGTCGAACTCCGCGCACTTCTCAACCAGCACACGAGCCTCTTCGCGCAGCGCATCTTCACGCACTGCAGTCTGCTCTTCGCTTCGATGCAGCAGCGAAGAAGGCGGCAGCTTGTAGCCGCGCACGCTCTTAGGCACAATTGTCACCGGCTTGATGTCCGCATCAGCTCGCTTGCCGAAGGAGATATGTTCCTCGCTCGATTCCGCAACCGGAGCAACAGGAGCAGGCGCTTCCACCGGCTTCTTCGCCAGGCGTATCGGAACCGGCTCTGACAAAACCGGATTACTTTTAGAGCCGAAGTTGAAGGTGCCATCAGCGAAGTTCGATTCGTCATCGAGCGCATGTTTCGGCGACGCAGCCTTAGCCAGCGCTTCTGCAAAGGGAGCCGCTGCCGCTGCCGCAGTGCTCAAAGGCGTTACCGGAGGAGCATCAACCAAAGTCCGCGGCATATTCCGCCACATCGACGCCTGTTCAACGGCCTCATGAGGCGCAAGCGTGATCGGCTCAATCCTCTTCTTCCGTCCCAACCATCCAAAGAGGCTGCCGAGCAGCGTGGTACGCTCTGCCTCCTCGCTCTGCTTCTCCGCAGCCTCGGCCAGTTCACGTTCTCGCCGAGCCTTCGCATCGGCCCGTTCGCGCTTGCTGCCATAAGTCTCCACGTCGAGATTCGCACCCGCGCGCTTCTCACGCCACCGGACCCAGCGGTCCCACATCGCCTGTATAAAGCTGAACCGAATCGTCGCCCACTCCCGCGCCGTATTGAACGTAAACGTCGTAGCCAGATAGAGCGACAGCGCAACCATCAACGCCAGCACGATAGACGCGCCGGGAAGATTGAGATAGTGCACCATGAAGTCCGACAGCAACCGCCCAGTCGTACCCTCGATGTGCAGCGCGCTCCGCCACATCAGGTGACCCGGAAGCAACGCAATCGCAGCAGGTGCAAACGCCACCCACATCGCCAGGCCCACAGTCTTCGCCATCGGAGACCCAGCCCGCCGCGACCGCATCCAGCAAAGCCCCAGCCGTCCCAGCACAAGCGGCAAAAAGAACGCAGCCACCCCAATCAATTGCAGCATCGCATCCGACAGGTAAGCCCCGACCATTCCCGTCCAGTTGTGCGCCGGCCGTCCCGTGACATAAGCCCCCACCGTGTTGAACGAGGGGTCCGACGGCGTATAACTAGCCAGCGCCAGCAGCAGCAGTCCTGCGCCCACCAGCACGGTCAACCCGATAATCTCGTTCAGGCGGCGATTGCGCGTCGGTGTCGAAACAAGTCGTAAGCTTTTCATTGGGGAGCCTTCATTCCGGAGTGCGCGCAACCTCTTTCGCACCAGCGCAGCAACCTGCACACCAGCGCCGTCTGCAACAAGGCCGTGAACCACCAGAGCATCTCCGATTATCCCAGAGCGCAACAGAAATTACGCCAATCCTGCTGCACGGGGTATCCGGATGCAAACCCACGTCCCAACCCTGCATCTATCCCTACAACACTCGCCGTTGGGCGCATTCGGGCCCGGCGGTCCTTGGTATCGGTTGGCAGGGGCGCGGGATTTTCGCGATTTCTCCTGCTTGCCGCCGGCAAAGGAGAATCGCGCGCAGCCGGCGGACCCTGCTCCAACCGCACACGCAAGTCAATCCACAGAATCTGAGGAACCTATGCCAACCGACACATCGAAGCAGCACGAGATGGAGCGCGCCCTGAATTCGCTCATCAGCACCCTTCTAGACAGCCAGAAAGGCTTTGCCGACATCGGCGATCACCTGAAAGACGAATCCCTGAAGCGGTACTTTCTCGCCGAGTCTCTCAAACGTGCCAGCTTCCGGGGAGACCTCGAAGAGATCCTCCACCAGAATGGCGTCCACGATATCAAAGAATCAGGCACCACAGCCGGCACTCTGCACCGCGTATGGGGTGATCTGAAGGCCAAACTGGGCGGAGGAGATCATGCTCTTCTCGAGACCGCCGAACAAGGCGAAGACGAAGCCAAGAAGGCCTATAAGGACGCGCTGGATCAGGATCTTCCTCTTCCCGTACGTCAACTTCTCGCAGAACAACAGGCCCACATCCTCACCTCCCACGACTACGTCCGAAGCCACCGCGACGCGCTTGCAGCGAAGTAATTTTTCTAGACGTAAAGAAAGGGCGGCTGATTACGTCAGCCGCCCTTTCTGTTTGCAAAGGTGGATTCAATATCCAATGTGATGCAGATAAAACACAACCACTGAAGCCACCAGGCAATAAATTCCGAAGAGATACCAACGTCCCTCTTCCAGCCAACTGCTAAGCCATCTCAAGGCTACGAGTCCCGCGAAGAACGCAAACACCGCGCCCAGCAGACTCGTTACCACGCTGCCGTGCAAATCGATCGGCGCACCAGCCACAACAGCCTCATGCGAGGCTTTCATCAGTCGCAGAGCCTCTCGAGCCACCACAGGCGGAGTCAACACCACAGCCAGCGCAAAGCTGAACCGCTCAGCACGCTCCTTGCTCGCGCCTGTCAGCATTCCGGTTGAGATCGTTGCGCCTGACCGCGAAAACCCGCGAAACGGCAGGCACAGTCCCTGAATCGCGCCGATCCATCCAGCCTGTCGCATTGTCACGCTATCGCCGTAGACGTTGGGATGCGCGCCCATGCGGCGTTTTTCCAGCAGTCCCGCGATCAAGATCAAAACCCCAACCGCAGCGAGCGCAGGAGCGATCAAATCCAGCCGCCCGAACAGATCCTCAATCTCGGCCTTCGGAGCGCCGTGAAATAAGGTCTTCTCGATCAGCTTCTTAATCACCTCGCCGATCACGGCCGTAAGGATCGTCGCCCAGATCACGCGGATCGCAAATCGTTTGAAGGCATCGCTGCTTGAAAAGTACGTCTTCTTCCACTGGTTCCAGAAGTATGCGATTACGGCAAACATCGTGCCTGTATGCAGCATCACCAGCAGCAGTGTCATCTGTGGTGCCGAGGGATCAAGCCCCATCAGCTTCTCCGTCACTACAACGTGAGCGGAACTTGAGACGGGCAGCAGCTCTGCCAGGCCTTGCACAATGGCAAGAATAATCACTTTTAAAATCGGCATAGCCCCATCCTAAATCCTCCGGATGAATATGCCGTTTCCGCAAACACCTTGACTTTCAGGAGAGAACCTTCTCAAACATCAGATCCCGGGGAAGGGAATCGTTAGTCACGATCATTTCCAAAAAGAGGAATTCCCTGCGCCACCCGAAACGCTACGCTCGCCCCCCGAGCCGCATAATCCGACTGCGGATACTTTGCCTTCAGCTCCTGCGCCAGCATCTGAGTCTTCGCCGCCGCTACATCGGCCTTCTTCTTGTCTTCCTGGACGGTGTACATCGTTACGACCACGCCCTCGCGGTACGTCGCGTTGTAGAGCGCCTCGGCAGCTTTAGGCCCATCTGGAAACTGCTGCGCGTACTTCTCATACAGTCCGGCTTCCATCTCCGGACACTTCGGCAAACCCTGCCAATCGCCGCACAGCTTGTTATCCAGCAACTCGTACACTGCCAGCGCCGCATACTTCGTGCCCGGATACCGCTTGATCACCTTCTTCATCTCGCCATCGTAGATCGTGGGGCGCAACGAGGCATCCTGCTCCTTCGCGCTCGGCAGCGAACTGATATCCAGCTTGTCGATCTGCCACCGAATGTCCGCCGACCGCCACGCTGCCTCCGGTGCAAGCGGCGAATCCGGATAATACTCAGCCACCCGCCGATACAACAGATGCGCCGCCGGAGCCGCACCCTTGGGAGCATGTGGTCGCGAAGCCTCGTCCTCAAGGCCCGCCGCCGTTCCATACAAAATCGCATCGCCGCCAGCAGTCGTCAGCCCCACCACACCTTTGTCCCGAATCCACCCCGAAGCTGGCATCGCATTCTCATCGCTGCTGAACTCGGGCTTCTCCTCTGCATCATCTTCTATATCGGTATTCGCAAACACCTTCACCCACGGTCCGCTGCGCTCGACGATGACGACCTCATGCCCTGGTGTCACCAGCGAAATCCGCTCCGAATCCGCATCCGCGGCCACATACACGTTGGCCTCATGCAGCACCGTCGCACGCGCCGCCCGATCATACCCGGCTTTGTCCTTCTGTTTCTGCCCAAGCGCAGTGCCGCAGCTCGCCAGCAAGATCATTACGCCCCAGCCAAACCAGTTCAGCAAACGATCACGCATCGAAGAATCAACCTGCACCATCATAGTTAGACGCCTCGTCAATCCCGCGGAAAGCACCTACAGCACACGTTCAGCCAACTCACTCTCCAAACGTTCACGCAGTGCAGGCTCCAGATTTCCTCCGCTCAACACCACGGCGACCTTCTTCACCTTCGGCAGTTCCTCCGCGTGGAACAGCGCCGCCGCCAATGTCACTGCTCCGCTCGGCTCGGGGATAAGCTTCGTGACCGTCAACATCACTCGCATCGCTTCGAAAATCTCGTCCTCGGTGACCGACACAATCCCATCCACATGCCGCAGCACATGCTCGAAGTTCAACACACCAAGGCTCTGCGTTCGAAGCCCATCGCCGATTGTCCGCGTCGTCTTCTCTGCGGGCCACTCCACAAGCGTCTTAGAGTAGAAGCTTTCCTTCGCATCTGCCGCCAGCTCCGGCTCCGCTCCCCAAACCTGCACGTCCGGCCGCGCGAGACCCGCCTGAGCCGCCAGCTTCACAGCCGCGGCAACACCGCTCAGCAGCCCTCCACCGCTCACCGGCGAGATCACCAACTCAACTCCTGGCAGCTGCTCCACAATCTCCAGCCCGCACGTCGCCTGCCCGGCGATAATCTCCGGCGCATCGTAGGGCGGAATCATCGCGTACCCAAACTCTGCCACCAGCTCTTCGGCCTTGATCCGCCGTTCAGACGAAGCCGGCCCCACCTCGACAATCTCCGCTCCCAGCGCCCGAGTTGCTGCCTTCTTCACATCAGGAGCGTTCGACGGCATCACGATCACAGCCTTCGCTCCCAGAGCCCGCGCTGCATACGCCACACCCTGCGCATGGTTTCCACTCGAGTATGTAATCACTCCTCGCTTCAGCGCCTCAGGCGAAAGCTGCGCCATCATGTTGTACGCTCCGCGCAGCTTGAAGCTTCCAATCGGCTGCTCGCTTTCTGCCTTGATGTAGAGATCAAACTCCGGCTCCGCAATCTTCGCCATACGCAACCGCGCGCGCTCCACACGATAGAGCGGAGTCCGCACCGCGACCCCGGCGATCCGCTCTTTTGCTGCTCGTATCTCATCCAGCGTTACAAACTCGCTCATTATCTCCCTCAATTTCTCTCGGCCGCCTGCATCACCAGTGCAAAGAAGTGAACCAATTTCAACTCATCCCAAACCCCAGGCTTTATGCCATCGAGATCCAGATGCGAAAGAACCGGACTTACCAGCGCGGCACGCAACGCCGTATTGGGCAGCTCGTGCGCCATCCACAGCGTCTCTGCCGATGGGATAATGTTATCCGCTTCTCCGTGCAGCAGGTAGACCGGAGTCGTCATCGTCTTCAGTATCCCATGCGGCGACAGGCCATCCATCTCCTTTCGACGCACAATCTCCGCCGCCGCCAGCCTGGAGCGCGTCTTTGGCGAATTTGTATCCATCAATGCCACAGCTTCTGCGCGCTGCATTGCGGTAGCCTGATTCATTGCACCCAATTCTGCCTGCTTATTCTCGTAAAGATGCTCACGCAGGACTGCCCTTACCGCAGTTACATCGCTCGCAGGTACGAAGTCGTCCAGATGCTCATACTCCAGCACCAGCGCGCCATACTCATGCGGAGAGAGTTCTTCCACCGTGCCATCCGGCCGCAACTCACGTCCGGTCAGATAAAACTGCGCCACACGGCTCATCTCGTCCTGCGAACCCACTGCGAAGACAAATTTAAAGCTGGGCTCGTACATCGGATCGGCAGCGGCCACCAATGCCAGTCCGCCGGAGAAGCTCAATCCCATTACTCCCACTGGGCCACCTGTCTTCGCTGCAAACCACTGAGCAGACTCTGCGATGGTTTGCACCGAATCTGCGTCAATGTGATAGTCCTTGATGTTCGGAAGCTCAGGTGTCAGCACCTGGAGCCCGCAACTTGCCATCGCTGCAGCAAAGCTCATCAGCCGCGGCTCATTCATGCCCAGATGATGCACGCCATGCAGCACCATCAGCGCTGGAGCGTGCGCACGGTTCCGGGGAAGGTACATTCGAGCGCGTACCATCGTGCTCCCGGCAGGGAACTCGATCTCCCGGCTTTCAACCGGTTCTTGAATCACGGCGCTGAGCAGCCTTGGGACTGGCTCCCCGCTCACCAACTTCAAAATGGCGATTGCCTGCAGATGAGTCCGAATAACCGGCCACGTCGCGAGCCCCAACAGCAACAACACAGCGGCAAAGACCGCCCCAATCCTCTTCCAACCCAATTGTTTACCCCGGCAGCTTGAATCCATCAAAGTGCAACAATGCAATCCAGCCTGATCTTATTAAAACACCCGTCCCACCCCGATGTACCACTTCCAGCGGCCACCGTCGCCGATACTGAGTCCGCCTAAGACTGGGCCAATTAGTGTTTTTACGACCACGAAGCCAGCAAAGTCGTTTGGCAGAGAGGGCGTCTGCGGATTGCCTCCATACATCTTGCCAATCTCGTAGATGCCGCCGGCGTAGATTGCGTCTCCGATTACGGGATTGAGGCGTGCGAGCCGGTATAGATAGCCTCCCTGGAGGAGGTAGAAGTCCGTCCCAAGCAACTCATCCCGGCTGTAGGCGCTCAACCGTAGCGGTCCGCCAAGCGAGAGGCCCGCGAGCCCCAGATTTTCCGCGCCAAAGCTTGTCCCGCCTTGTACCGCCGTAAACACAATTCCGCGCTCGCGTATGGGAATGAAATGTTGAATCCTACCCGTCAGCTGCGAGAAGCCGCCCGATTCGTTCGGCCTCTGCGTAAAGTAGTTGTAGATTGTTCCTATCGTTGTGCCGCGTGTTGGGACCATCATGTCGTCCTGTCCCAGGTATTGAAACTTCGCCGCAGACACAAACGGATTCAGATGAAACTCATTCCCAACCGGCTGTCCGATCGTTCGTACCGAGCTGTACCACTGATAGTCCTGGCCTAACCTCAACTCGGTTCTTGCATTGAACTGGAAACCTACATCTGCTCCCAGTCCGTTTTGCCTCATTTTGTACTGATCCAACTGGGTAGTGCCCTCGTAGTACGGAACGATCTGCTGGTTCAGGTACGCGTGTGGTGCAACGAACGCCCGGCTTCCTGCTTTGATCGGTTTGTAGAGTTCGCCTGCAAGTGTCGCAGGCTGACCTACCGTTCCGTCCACTCGCACCTCTGATCCCGGTCCCACCGGATTAAAGAACGTCACGCGCGTCCCCACGCCGAACTGAACATTATTCGCAGAGTCTGCCAGAATGGTCAGGCCGAGGTTTATGAATGGCGGGCCGTGATCTTTCTCGCGTGGCCTTATCCGCAGTCCAGGCTTTCCATCTCTCTCTACGATGGTGTAGTTGATCGTCGCATACAACCCTGTGCCCAGCGCGTCCGATATCGCACGCTCCAGTTTGTCGAGATCGATGGGTTGACCGACGAATTTCTCAAACTTCACCTCAAGATCTTTTTGTCGTGATCCCTCAACTCCGTAGATATCGACGAACTGCGGTACTGGTATCTTCGTTCGGCGCCGTGACTCGCGTTCATGGATATACGCGGCCCAGTCGGCATCATTCAATGCGTACTTCATCAGTTGCTCCGACTGGGCTTCGGCGGCCTTCACACCAATCGGGATGATGTCGTTGCTTCGCGTGAATTCCAGCGCGCCGAATTTGCTGACATCGGAAGAGATCACAATGTCGGCGTTCTTCAGACTCCTCGCAACGTTGGCCGCGGTCATAATGGAGACGTTTCTTCCTGCGACGCCTACCAACGAAGTCAGGGTCGCAGCAGTCGTCGGTCCTGAGTCCAGGTAGGATGCAATCACCACCTGCGCACCCATCTGACGGGCAACATCCACCGGCATATTATCTACAGCCGCGCCGTCAGAGAAGATCAAATCCTCGTGATGCACTGGAGCGAAGACACCAGGAATCGCCATCGTCGCTCGAAGCGCCTGCGGCAGTGAGCCATCTTTGAAGACGTGCGGCTGTCCGGAGATGATCTCCGTCGCGACGCAGCGGAAGGGGATCGGCAGATCGTCAAAGCTCTGTAGATCGTAGTAGGGAAGCAGCGTGCGGTCGAATAGTAAACCCACGGCATTGCCGGAGTTCAACCCATTCGGCAGGTTAAACCTGCCACCCTTCAGTCCAAACTCCAGACGGTTGGGGTAGAGCAGCTTATCTTCTTTGCGCCGGAAGCCCAGCGACTGGAAGGGAACCTGCCCGCTCAGGACGCTATGCCAATCGATGCCATCGACGAATATCTTCATCTCTTCGGGCGTGAATCCCGCAGCATATAGTCCGCCGACGAGTCCACCCATGCTTGTCCCGGAGACGTAGTCGACGGGAATATGGTGGTCCTCCATCCACCGAATCACGCCGATGTGCGCAAGGCCCAGCGCGCCGCCGCCTTCGAAGACCAATCCGATGCTTTGCCTTTTCCTGGTGGCTGGCTGCTGTGCCCTGACCTGGGTTGCACTGAGACTCAGGTTGAACAGGAGGAAGACGGTAAGCGTTCGCCGAAAGAACAGACGGAGAGAAGGGTTCATGAGCCGAGATACCTCCTGAACAACAACCGTGTTGTCTCATTCTACGGTGCGTTTGTCTTCCCAGCGGGACCGCAACCTCCGGGAATCACGGGCGTTACCCGAGGCTGCGGTCCTGGTTGCAATCGGTTAGTATGCCAAGGGCTGCACCGTCGGCATGCATCTTGGTGGCGGCTGCTTAGACGCGGCCGGGGCTGTTGGTGCGGTGTTCGATGCATCACGTGGAACTTTGGCGTCCCATAGTTGGTCAATAGCGATCGTCTTCGTCCTCGTCTTCTTCCATGTCTTCCTCGCCTCCGAGGTTGTCGAGGTAGGGAAGTTCTTCGAGCATGGCGCCGGGTTCGGCGATGTCGAGTCCTTCGGGACTGGATTCGACGGTGCGGACTACATTCCGTCGAATCGGGTCGCTGATGCGGCCGGCGTTGGAGCCGGCGAGCTGGAGACCATAGAGCAGGGCGGTCGCACGACGCGGCTCGAGTCTGCCGGTGGCGAGGGCGTTGATGACGATGGAGAGCGCGGATTGGACGGACTCGCGATCTTCGAGAGCGCAGAGTTCGATGTGCTGGCCGGGGATGAGATATCCGCGGGTTTGGGGCGTATAGCGGTACGGCTGATGGCTCTGATGCAGGCGGGAGTGGAAGTAGCACCACTGGCTTTCTGTGAGAGCGGGTGATTGGCATTGGACACCGTTGGTCTTGATGTGTCGGCATAGGTCGTACTGCATCGTCTTGTCTCCGTTTCTGGGGACCCCCCCTGGGGGGATCGATTTAAAAGTCGAATGGTTGCAACGAGTTAGCGGAATTGGTCCCGCTAAAATATTGCAACCATTGGGGTTACAGCTAAAATCGTCTTTCTAAAGGAGATAGTCCCGGCTGGTGGCCAAGGCTATCTTTTTTAAGCTCTGTAATAAGTATAGCTAGTGGCGTGGAATTAAACGGCACCGCGGATGTTGTTTGTTATCAGCCAGATAATGGGTTTGGGGGCTTGACAGATTTTCTGTGGAAAACTCTGGGTCCCGGTCGGGAACTCATTGCCTAGTCACTTCTTCACTCCTGCGATTGGATAGCCCTGCCACACATATTCCAAAGCCTGGGGGAGGGTTTGTTGTTTTACGGCACGGTCGGTGTGTCCGGCGTTGCGGGCGAAGACAAACTGGTAATGATAGCCCTTGGCGGCCAGCACTTTGGCCATGTTTTCGTTGGCGACAACCCAATCGTGCATATGATCGGCCATGACATTCGGGTTGAGGAGATCTCTGTCGCCAACCTCCATCCAGATTCGCAGCGGCTTGGCTGGATTGTTCGGGATGAGGTGCTCATGAAATTCCAATGCGCCGTGGGGGGTCTCCGGGTTATAGGGCCACTGTTGATTGACATAGGTGCCGGAATAGGTGAGAACGCGGTGGTACAGCTCAGGGTGATACCACGCCATGATCAATGCGCAGGAGCCTCCGGAGCTGCCGCCCATCGTCGCGCGGCCGTCGGGATCGCTGGCCAATTTCACCTGGTATTGCTTTTCCACGAGGGGGAGGACTTCGGTTTCGACGAACTCGGCGTAGCGGCCTGACATGGTGTCATACTCGAGGCCGCGTTCGCTGCCCTGGGCATCGCCGCCGCCGTTGCTGATGGAGATGGCGATCATTACGGGTATTCGGTGCTGGGCTATGAGGTTATCGAGGGTGGTGAAGAGGTCGTGGTCGGGGCCGTCTGCCCCGATGATGAAGGGCGCGGCGGTGCCGGGGACGTATTGTTTGGGCACATAGACAGTGACGCGGCGCATGTAGGGAGCGGGGTGGCTGGTGGTGACGACAAGCTTGGCGGGGTCGGCAGGATCGGGCGTGCCGAAGGTGTCGGGTTCTCTTGCGATACCGGGATAGAGCTTGCTGTCTGTCGAGTTCATGATGAACTCAGACACGGTTCCCTGCGGTACGCCCGGCTGCGGAGAGACTTCGGGTGCGGGGTTGTGGGTGGGGCCGAGGATGAAGTTGCCGTCGATGTTCGCGGGAGCATTGGCGCCGTCGGGCTAGCTCATGGGCTTTGACGTAGCCGGGGGTGTTGAGGATCGCGAGTGGGCGCGGTGGGGCGCGGTGGATGTGTTGCTGTCGGGGGCGTCTGGGCCAAAGTTGTGCCGACGATGAGGCTGAGAGACGCGATGCTTAGAAGATTCCGCATGGAGATCCTTCTGGTTGATCATTCTTCCGGTCGGGGAAATATATCACTGTTGCTTGATGGAAGCTGCTTTGCGAGGTAGTTGCTGTATGGTTGAGGAAATTTCATTATGCGGGGTGATTGGTGAGACGACGCGATCTGCTTTGCGGGATTTTGCTGGTGGCTTTGATGTCGCCGGGTGTTGCGCGAGGGCAACGGGATGGGAAGGCTCTGCGGACGATCGGGTTTATGACGGACTTCGATGTTCGCGATGATGCGGTGGGAATCTGCAAGGCTGTGATGGAGGGCGTGGCTCCCGGGGTGCGGATTGTTGATATTACGCATCAGGTGACTCCGTACGATATCGCGGAAGGGGCGCGGTTTCTGGCGGGATCGGCTCCTTATTTTCCGGATGATGCGGTGTTTGTTGTTGTGGTGGATCCGACGGTGGGGAGCGCGCGAAAGGCGATTATTGCGAAGTCGAAGAAGGGCCAGTTTTTTGTGCTGCCGGATAATGGGCTGCTGACGCTGATGCAGGATCGGGATGGCATTGTGGGGGCGAGGGAGATTAAGAATCCTGAGTGGATGATTGGGGCGAAGATGTCGTCGACGTTTCATGGGCGGGATATCTTTTCGCCTGCGGGGGCGCATCTGGCTCGCGGGGATGACTGGACTACGGCTGGTCCGGAGGTGGATGTCGCGAAGTTGGTAAGGCTGGATATTCGGTCTGCCACGGTGGATGCTGCGGGGCTGCGCGGGCAGGTGATCGGCACGGATGGGCCATTTGGGAATCTGGTGTTGAATGTTCCGGCGGAGACGTTTGCGAAGCTTGGGTATGGGCTGGGCGATGTGGTTCCAGTGGAGATTGGCGGGAAGCGGTATGAGTTTCCGTTTGTGAAGACTTTCAGCGATGTGGCAGTGGGGAAGGGGCTGCTGTATATCGACTCGCGTGGGCGGCTGAGTGTGGGGATTAATCAGAGAAACTTTGCGGAGATCAATGCTGTGGCGGCTGGGGCGGAGGTTGTGATTCCGAGGAAGCGATAGTTGTGATCTGCCGGGTAGCGATGGAAAACGGTTGACGCGGGTTTGCGGAGGGTTCAGACTCTAGCTTTCCGGTGGCGATTTTTCGAGGGTGCTCTTGCTGCGCTTGTGCGGGTGTTCTCTGGCGTGATGGCTTGTTCCATGCGTGACGGTGAGGCGATCGGATGGATGCTTCTGGAGTTGTTGCCAACGAGAAGGTTGCGGTCGTCACGGCTTCTTATGGGTTGCGGCGGGGCGTGCTGTCGCCGCCGGAGACGCTGGCGCAGTCGGTTTCGACCATGGCGCCTAGTACTTCGCCTACGCTGACGATTCCTCTGGTCTTTGCGCTTGCGGGGAATGGCACGTGGCTGGCGTATGCGCTTGCGATGGCGGGGATTGCACTGATGGCGTTGTGCATTGCGGTCTTTGCGCGAGACTCGGCCTCGCCTGGGTCGTTGTATGTTTACACGCGAGAGACGCTGCCTCCGGCGTTTGCTGCGGTGGCTGCGTGGGCGCTGTTCTTCGCTTATGTGATGACGGCGGCTTCGGTGATCGGCGGCTTCGTCAGTTATGCGTATGTGTTTTTGGGGAGATCTGGGCCGCATGTTTCGGCGGGGCTGCTTGCGGCTCTGTGCGCGGGCGGAGCGGTGTGGATTGCGTGGCGGGATGTGAAGATTTCGACGCAGACGATGCTTTGGATTGAGGCGGTTTCGGTGTGCTTGATCAGCCTGGTGGTGGGGCTTTTGCTTTGGAAGCATGGGCTGCATATCGATGAGGCGCAGTTGCGGCTTCGTGGAGTGACTCCGGTTGGTGTGCGGCTGGGCGTGATGCTGGCGCTGTTCAGCTTTGTAGGGTTCGAGAGCGCGACGACGCTGGGTGCCGAGGCGAAGGAGCCGCTGAAGACGATTCCTCGTGCGGTGTTGCAGAGTGCGGCGCTGGCGGGAGTGTTTTTTATCGTCTGTGCGTATGGAGAGGTGCTGAGTTTTCAAGGGGCGAATCCGGGGTTGGGTGAGAGCACGGCTCCTATGCGGTTTTTGTCAGAGAGGGCGGGCGTGAGCGTTGCCGGGCCGGTGATCGATGCGGGAGTTTTGGTGAGCATGTTCGCGGGGACGCTGGCTTGTGTGATTGCGGCGGCGCGTGTGTTGATGCTGATGGCGCACAATGGTCTGGCTCACGGCAGGTTTGCTAAGACTCATGCGCAGAAGGAGACTCCAGGGGCGGCGAGTATTCTTGCAGGTGTGCTGGCGTTCATTCCGGTTGCGGTTCTGGTGGAGCGGGGATCGAGCGGCGCGGATGTGTATGGATGGATGGGGACGCTGGCGGTGTATGGGTTTCTGACAGCCTATGCTTTGGTGGCGGTGGCGCTGCCTGTGCATCTGCGTCGACGGGGACGGTTGCGCTTAGGTGGGGTTGTGCTTTCGGTGAGTGCGACGGTGGCCACGCTGCTGGCTATGGTGGGAACGGTCTTTCCAGTGCCTCCTGCGCCGTATCGTTATTTGCCGTATGTGTATGTGGCGTATCTTGCAGGCGGGATGGCGTGGTATGCGGTTTCGCGGCGGCGTGCTGTGGTTGTTTAGAGGGTGGGTGATTTAAGGAAGGTCTGATTACGTCTGCTCGCTTGCATCAGCATTCTCTCAGGGGCTAAAGAGGGTTCTGAAAAAGTCTGATTTGGCCGGGAAAGATTCCCTCAGTGGCTAAAGCCACATTGTAAGTAGGACAATTACGGCGCGACTGAAGTCGCGCCCTTTCAAAACGAAGACTTCTTAGGATGCTGGCTCGCCTATGTCTTCGTTCCAGATGTGTGGGTTTTCGCGGATGTAATCGGCGAGCAAGGTGATGCATTCGGGTGAGGCGAGATCGATGACTTCGATGCCGATGGAGCGGAGCCAGTCGATGCCGCCGGAGAAGTTCTGCGACTCGCCGACGACGACGGTGCGGAATCCGAACTGACGTACGAGGCCGCTGCAGTACCAGCAGGGCGCGAGTGTGGTGACCATGATGAGATCGCGGTAGGAGGTTTGACGGCCTGCGCGGCGGAAGGCGTCGGTTTCGCCGTGAATGGATGGGTCGTTCTGCTGGACGCGGCGGTTGTGCCCCGAGCTGATGAGTTCGCCACGGCGGTTGAAGATGGCTGCGCCGATTGGGATGCCGCCTTCTGAGAGGCCGGCGCGGGCTTCGGTGAGCGCAACTTGAAGCATTGCAGCGTAGTTCAGGGTTGGTTGGGTTGACATGGGATCAGCATAACTGTGCGAGTGAGCGCGGGCCAGAGTCTGGTGAGTGTTGTTTGCATGACTATGCGAGATTGCGATGGGGTAAATTTTCCAATTGACATCGGCGTGGTTTCGATTATGCTCTGGTTTATTGACGACAAAATTGATTGGGCTGTGACGTTAACTTTGCTGAAGCTCGAGCCTCAGCGTTGCGTTTCTCTAAAAAGCCACATCTACGGACAGCTCTCCGCTGTCTGATCAAAACCTTTTCTGCGTTTAAAAGTCGGATAGCCGCAACCATCTCTGCGAGGTGACGCCGTGGTGTATTCCAAAGTCAAAGTTACTGTGGTTCTTTGTTTCGTTGTCGTTATGGGCCTGTTCCTGATGCAGACGGCTGGCGCTCAGCAGACGCTTGGTGGAATCGTCGGGACTGTAACGGATGCTTCGGGCAGCATTCTGCCGGAAGTATCGGTCACGGCCATCGAGGATGAAACGCACCTGACCCGGACCGCGCAGTCGAGCTCTGCTGGCAGCTATGCTTTTCCGAACCTGCCCATCGGCACATATACGTTGACATTTACGCGCGATGGTTTTTCTACGGCACACTTTCCAGGGATTCTTGTTCAGGCAGATCGTACCGTGACGTTGCCGGTGCAGATGGCCGTCGGTTCGGTCACGGAAGCTGTGACGGTTGAGGCGAACCCTCTGATGAACGCTGTCGATACGACGAACGGATATGTTCTGGACAGGGCGCAGATCGAAGCGGCTCCGTTGCCGACGGGGAGTTTCACGGGGCTGGCGATTCTTTCGACTGGTGTCAGCGCGGAACTTCCCGGCGGCACAGGTGCCAACTCCGGACTTGGCAATCAGCCTATATGGGCTAACGGCCAGCGCGACACCAGCAATTCGTTTCAACTCAACGGCGTCGACAGCAGCAATCTCTTCAACGGTAAAAGCACCAGCCAGGTCGCGTCGGCGCGTATCGTCAACAACACCGGTGTAGGCAACATAGGTGCTGGTGGAACACAACAGAGCAGTGCCTCGGTTTACCTTGCTATCGGACAGGCGCTCCCGACGCCAGCTCCGGAGACCATCCAGGAGGTTCGCGTCAACGCTTCGATGTACGACGCGCAACAGGGCTCGACCTCGGGTGCTCACATCGACCTCAGTACCTCCTCCGGCACGAACGGCTATCACGGCAGCGGATATTTCCGCCGTGGCACCGACTGGCTCAACGCCGCGCCGTTCTTCTTCAAGCAGGACGACAGCATTCCCGAGAACGAGAAGGTCCCGCAGCTTCATCGCTACAATGCCGGCTTTACTCTTGGCGGGCCAATCATCAAGGACAAGCTCTTCGGCTTTATCGCCTACCAGCACGTCCACGTCAGCGATCAGGAGATCGGCATCTCTCGCCTCACTGTTCCTCCTGGACTTACTGACGACCGCAGCGCCGGTACACTTGCAGCACTGGCTAATCTGAACTTCGGCCTCACGGGCGATAGTGCCATCCAGCCCAGCGCCGTCAGCCCTGTAGCTCTCTTTCTCCTCAACTACAAGATGCCCAATGGGCAGTACATGATCCCGTCGGCCTCCGGTGTTACTCCAACACAGAACGTTCCGTTTAACGCCTCGATTCCCGGGACTGCGTACTTCCATGCCGACCAAGCGGTCGCAGATCTGGACTGGAATGCCAATTCGAGGAACACCCTCGCTCTCAAGTACTACTATCAGCACGATCCACTCCTCGCGCCTTACGCCTTCTCCAATGTTCCCGGCTTCACTCAGCATCTCGACGCCGGCAGCCAAGTCTTCTCCATCAACAACACAACACTGCTCAAGCCCAACCTGTCTGTTGTGCAAACGATTGGCTTCGTGCGCCAGAAGGCATACAGCGTCAATGATCAGCCCTTTGGTCCTGACCAGGCTGGCATCAGCACCTTTGGGTCCACTTACTTCCCCGGCATCAGCATTGTTGACGTTCTTGGCAATAACAACGGTTGCCCGCCAACGGTGCCACCCAATCCCCCACCTCCCTGCCACGGTCAGAACCCGGATGGTCTTTACGATCAATCTCTCAACATTGGGCCAGGGGCTTTCACTCAAGGACCTTTTACCGGCCTCTTCCAGAATCGGCTCATGCCATCGGCAAACGCTACGTGGATCATGGGCAAGCACACCATGTCCTTTGGCGGCAACTACTCTTACACGCAGCTCAACATCCGCAACCAGCGCACCAACAAGGGCATGATCTCGACGCAGGACTTCGCCAATTTCCTCGAAGGCAACATTTCTTACCAGAACAACGACTTCACAACCACGACCTTTCTTGTTGGCAATGCCAATCGCTACTATCGCGCTAACCAGGTCGGCTCGTTCTTTCAGGATAAGTTTCAGGTTAAGCCAAACCTCTCGCTTACCGTCGGCATTCGCTACGATTGGAACGGCGGACTCACCGAGAAGTACGGCAACATCTTCAATTTCGATCCTTCGGCGTACCAGTTCAACACCGCCTGTCTCACCAATGGTGACGAATCCTCGCAGGACTGCTATCCGAACAACGGCTTCGTCATCGCCAGCAACAACAAGCAGGCCACGCCAGGAGCCAGCAAAAGCACTCTGACCGGCCGTCAATGGGGCTTTGGTCCGCGCATCGGTGCGGCGTGGCAGCCGAAGATGTTCGACAGTAAAGTCGTCGTTCGCGCCGGCACTGGAATCTACTATGACCGCGGTGAGCTCTTCACCTATCTCTCACCGGGATATGCAGCCGGCGAAGTCACGGGCGGTCCGTTTGGCGTCGTCCAGGCTCCGCCTTTCGTCAACGCAGTACAGTGCAATGCTGACGACCCGCAGCCTACAGTAGCCTCTGCATGCGAAGGTCCCTTCAGCCTATCTACTCCATTCGGCACCTCGACTCCCAACCAGCCCACCGGCAAAGCCGCCGATATCACCAACTACCTTCCGACACCTGCCCAGATCGAGAACGGCGCGCAGATGTTTTCCTTCGCCAATTACGCTCAGAATAACAAGCTGCCTTACACCATCAACTACACCTTTGATGTCCAATGGCAGCCTCGCCATAACCTCGCCGTCGAGGTGGGATACGTTGGCAACCTCGGCCGCCATCAGGTCATACCCGTTCCCTTCAACCAGGCCGGTATCGCCTCCGCCTCTAAACCCATCAACGGCCAGGTCTATACCTATGGCTATGCTGTGCAGGAAGCGGGAAATTCCTTCTGCTTCTACAACTGCGCGCCAGCCAACCTGCCAAACGGCAATCCGTATCTGGCTACTTACGAGGGAGGCAACATCGACCTTCGCGTTCCGTACCTGGGATACTCCGCCGAATCGGAAACCTATAAGGCATCGGGCATCTCTTCTTACAATGCGCTGCAGGTCCATGTCGAACAGCGCCTGACTCACGGCTTCCAGATTGGAGTCTCCTACACCTATTCCCATGCGCTCGACGAGCAGAGCGGGATGGGTCTCTTCTACAACGGCAACAATCCCCTCAACCTTCGCGATGGCTACGCTTCTTCGGACTTCGATCGCACTCACGTCATCAACTTTACCTACCTCTATCAGTTACCCACCTTCTTCCCGAAGACCACAATTGCCGGCAAGATCACAGATGGTTGGTCCATCAGTGGAATCACTATTCTTCAAAGCGGTCAGCCCTACAGTGTCATCGACTACTCCGGTGCTGTGGGAAGCATCTACTACGGCGTAGCTGACGGCATCACGAACCCCATCGTGCCTCTCGCTCCTGGATGCACCCCTCAGAATGCGAAGACCGGTGTCTCAGGAGCGTTTGGAGAGCCAGCGCTGAAGGCCGATTGCTTCACCCTGCCGCTCATCAATCCAGGAGGACTGAACGGCGCTGTTCCAGCCAACGATCCATTCGAGACCGACTTCACCAGCGGTCAGCGCAACATCTTCCGCCAGGCTGCTCAAAAGCGCTCTGATCTTTCCATCATCAAGGATATGAATGTTACGGAACGCATGTCTCTCCGCTATACATTCGATATCTTCAACCTGACTAATACGGCAAGCTTCGATGTACCTAAAGACAACGTCTCGCAAAACGAGGCCTACAACGGCTTTCCGTCTCTCGATCAGGCAGGAAGTTTTTTCAATGCGCCCAGCGGTTTAGGCTACGTCACCAGCGCCATCGGCAGTCCACGACAGATACAGATGTCGTTGCGGCTGATCTTCTGACATTTGTACAAGTAAGAACGGAGAGGGCTGCTCTTTGGCGGCCTTCTTCTTTTTTAAAGAACGATTCTTATCTTATGGGCCGAACTCCTCTTCTTCTGCAGAATGGAAGCAGGCTTTTCCAGAGCCGAAGCATCTACGATGGACATAGCAACCATGTCCGAACAAAAATCTCTCTCCCCCGAAGTTCTGCTTCACATCAGTCAATTACTTAACATCCCGATGCGCGGGCTCATTGCCGTTATCGAGCTATTGAACGAAGGTGGAACCGTCCCCTTTATCGCGCGGTATCGCAAGGAGGCTACGGGCAACCTCGACGAGGTGCAGATTCGCGACATTGAAGAGAAGCTCGCGTACTTCCGCGATCTGGCGGCGAGACGCGAGACGATTCTTGCGTCGATCCTCGAGCAGGGCAAACTGACCGATGAACTGAAGGCTCGCATTGAAGCGACGCTTGATCGGAGCGAGCTCGAAGATCTGTATCTGCCTTACCGTCCTAAACGCCGTACGAAAGCAACCATCGCTCGCGAAAAGGGTTTGGAGCCGCTGGCGCTTTATCTCTGGAATCAGGAGCCTGCTGAGCAATCGCTGGCCGTGTTTGCAGCTGGATTCGTGAGCCCGGAGAAGGAGGTAGGCAGCATCGACGAGGCGCTCGAAGGCGCGCGGCATATTGTGGCCGAGATGATCAGCGAAGATGCAGGCTTGCGCAAGGCATTGCGTCAACTGATGTTTGATGAGGGCGTGATCGTCAGTAGGAAGGCTATCGACGCGGTCGACGAGCAGGAAAAATTCAAGATGTACTACGAGTATCGTGAGGCGGTGAAGACGATTCCGTCGCATCGCATGCTGGCGATCCGCCGGGGCGAAGCAGAATCGGTACTATATTTCCTGATTGAGCTCGACGCCCTGCGCGCTGCGTCCGTGTTGCGTTCCGGGATCATACGCCGGCAGGGCGACTGGACTCCGCAGCTTGAGCTGGCGATTGAAGACGCGTGGAAGCGATTGCTGAATCCCTCGATCCAGGGCGAGATTCGGCTGGAACTGAAGAAGCGATCGGATACGGACGCTATTCAGGTATTTCGCGATAATCTGCACCATCTGTTGCTGGCTGCGCCGGCGGGCCCGATCTCAATCCTCGGCATCGATCCGGGACTGCGCACGGGATGCAAGGTCGCGGTGGTCGACGAGACGGGTAAGTTTCTCGCGCATGATGTTCTCTATCTGCATACATCGAAGAACAGCGCTGGGCCTGCGGCGAAGACGTTGGAGACGTTGCTGCTCCAGCACAATGTTCGCGCCATCGCGATCGGCAACGGAACGGCCTCGCGCGAGACGGATGCTTTCGTTCGGGAGTTTCTGCGCGAACGGCGTTTGGAGAATATCTTCTCGGTGACAGTGAGCGAGTCGGGGGCAAGCATCTACTCTGCCTCGGAGATTGCCCGGCAGGAATTTCCGGATTTGGACCTGACGGTGCGCGGAGCTATCTCAATTGCTCGCCGTCTGCAGGACCCGCTCTCTGAGCTGGTGAAGGTCGATCCGAAGTCGATTGGCGTGGGGCAGTATCAACACGATGTGGATCAGCGTCAGTTGCAACGATCGCTCGAAGCTGTGATTGAGAGCTGCGTAAATCGCGTGGGGGTCGATCTGAACACATCGTCGTGGACGCTGCTACGGTTCGTGTCGGGCATCACGGAGCGCATCGCTTTGAACATCGTCAGCTACCGGAACGAGAATGGAAAGTTTCGCTCACGCACGCAGCTCAACAAGGTCCCGGGCATTGGGGCGAAGACGTTTGAGCAGGCCGCCGGCTTCCTGCGTATTCGGGATGGAGAAAATCTGTTGGATATGACGGCTGTGCATCCGGAGTCGTATCCGGTGGTCGAGGAACTGGCTAGGTTGCTAGAAGCTCCGCTCGATGAGCTGATCCGAAACCCGCATCTGCTTTCTAAAGTCGGCACGAAGAAGCTGTCGGCGGGGACGTTCACGCTGAACGACATTCTGGAAGAGTTGCGCAAGCCGGGGCGCGATCCACGCGACAAGTTCGTAGCTCCGAGCTTCAATGAACACGTGCGCGAGTTCGCGGATGTTCATCCGGAGATGGTCCTGGAGGGCATCGTCACCAACGTTACGAAGTTCGGTGCCTTCGTCGACATCGGAGTTCATCAGGATGGGTTGGTGCACATCAGCGAGCTATCGAACCGATTCATCAAAGACCCGTCGGAGGCAGTGAAGACGGGGCAGATCGTCAAGGTAAAGGTGCTGAGCGCGGATGCCAAGACGAAAAGGATTGCACTTTCGATCAAAGCGCTTCAGGGGCCGTCACAACGACCTCAGGCAACGCGACAACCGCAGAAGCCACAGCCTACACTCGGCGAAAAGCTCAACATGCTAGCTACGAAGTGGAAGGTCTCCTAGCAATTGCTGTTTTTTGCAGGGAGGCGTTAGTAGAGGGGCAGTTTCAGCTCGGCCCTGCATCCGATTTCGCCGTCGCTGCGGTTGGTGAGCTGAACGGAGCCGCGGTGTGCCTGCGCGATCTGCTGTGCAAGTACGAGGCCGATGCCAGTGCCGCTCGGCTTCGTCGTGTAGAAGGGTACAAACAGATTGCTGGCGTTGGTCAATCCTGTGCCATTGTCGGTGACGGCGATTACGACGTCGCTGGCCGTGAGCTCCCATTCAATCTCGACGCGGGGAGGACCGTCGCTTATTGCGTCGGGGCTTAGCGCGGCCTCTGCGGCGTTGCGCGTCAGGTTGATAAGCGCCTGCTGAATATGATCGGCATCAACTCTCAGGGTTACGTCGTCCGCGTGAGCGATCGTGACAGCGACGCGAGTCTCCAACCGGGCCACTCGCTCGATGAGCGCTGCCAACGAGACGGACGCGAGCTTTGGCGCGGGCAGGCCCATCAGCTGACGGTAGGCTTGCAGAAAGCGGTTCAGAGACTCGGCGCGATTTTCGATAACCTCCAGGCCACTGTCAAAATCACGGTCATCGTTGTCGATGGCGTGCAGGGAAGAGAGTCGCGCACGCAGGCTGCCGGCGATGGATTTGATTGGCGTCAGAGAGTTGTTGATCTCGTGTCCGAGAACGCGGATCAGTCTTTCCCATGCCATGCGCTCTTCTTCGCGCAGGGCGGAGCTGACGTCAGAGAGGACCAGCAGGGTATGAGGAACGCCGCGCAGACGAAAGCTGGACCGTTTGACGACCCAGCGTGCGGCTTGTTGGCTGCCGCCGAGCGAGAGGAGATCGTCGTCGCTCGAGTCGAGCAGATAGCTGAGTTGGAGCTTCTCGGCGGAGTGGCCGAGCGCGGTCCGTCCACGTAGGCCGAAGGTGCGTTCGCCCGCTGGATTCAATAGCTTCAGCCTGTTCTGCGGATCAAAGGCGAGTACAGGCGACTGCATGGAACTCATCACGCGCTCGACGAGAGCCATCGCTTCCAGTGCGCCTGCCCGCTGATTCTGCAGCATCGCCGCCAGTGCGTTGATCTCCAGTGCGAGATCGCCCATCGCATCATTTCTGCGTCCGCCGCGAGCGCGAAAGGAGTAGTCGTCCTCGCGAAGTGCCGCGACTACGTTCGACAACGTCTGCAAGGGGCGAGTGATCTGCTCGGCCAGCAGCGAGACAGCGAAGGCCCATCCTGCCGCGAAGACCAGCAAGACGATGCACTGAATGGAGACCTCAACGGAATGCTGCGATAACAATACCCAGCAGAGCACGAGCGCAGGCAGGCCCAGCAGGTAGAGCCAAAGCCGCAGACGTTTTTCGAAGCTGAGACGGCGACGGGATGCGGCAAGAGGCAGGCGCGTGCGCTGAGACGTGGTGCCGGGCCGCTCGTCAGAGGCCATATTTCTCGATTCTTCGATAGAGGGCGCCACGGCTCAGCCCCAGTGCATCGGCGGCATGGCTTACATTGCCTGAAGCGCGCGCCAATGCCTTGCGGATGAGAATAGCCTCCACGGTCTCAAGGCTCAACTCATCAAGGCTCTGCACTGCAGCTCGCTGTGTATTCAAACCGAGGTCTGCCGATTCGATGCGGTCTCCGCGGGCCATCAGGACGGCGCGCTCAACTGTGTGGTCCAGTTCGCGAACATTGCCGGGCCAGTTGTGGTGCAGCATCAGTTGCAGTGCGGCCGGTTCGAAGCCTTGAATGACTCTTCGATAACGAGCGGCATATCGTGCGAGGAAATGGCTGGCGAGAGGTGGTATATCGTCGCGACGCTCTCGCAACGGCGGCAGGCTGATCTCCACGGTGTTCAGACGGAAGAGAAGGTCTTCGCGGAAGCGTCCGGCGGCGCATTCGGCTCGCAGGTCCGCATTGGTTGCGGAGATCATGCGGACGTTGACCGTTTGAGTCTTCGACGAGCCGACGCGCTCCATCTCGCCGGTCTCGAGCACGCGGAGCAGCTTCGCCTGCTGACGGACCGGGATATTCGCGATCTCGTCGAGAAACAGGGTTCCATTGTTGGCGAGTTCAAAACGTCCGATGCGGTCGGCTCGAGCATCGGTGAATGCTCCCTTTACATGGCCGAAGAGCTCGCTCTCAAAAATTCCTTCTGGCAACGCGCCCGTATTCACTGCTACCAGAGAACGCGTTGCGCGCGACGATAGCCGATGCAGCGTCTGTGCGACGACCTCTTTGCCCGTGCCATGTTCGCCGGTGATGAGGACGTTCGCGTCCGACGGGCCAACTCGCGCCATCGTATCGAGTACGTGCCGCATGGAGGCGGCCGATGCGATAAAGTCCGGAGCTCCCGCTGCCCGCAGGATGCGGTTCTCCGCCTCAAGCCACTGCGCCCGCTTCTGACTGCGATGCAGCTCCATCTGGGTTCTTAGAACGCTGAGCAGACGAGCATTTTCCCATGGCTTCTGGATGAAGTCGCCCGCTCCACGACGCATTGCTTCGACGGCGAGATCGATGTTGCCCCATGCGGTCATCACGACGACGGGAAGCTGCGCGTCGATCTCCCGCACGCGTGAGACGAGGTCCAGTCCCTCCTGGCCAGAGGTCGTGTCGCGGGTATAGTTCAGGTCGATCAGCAAGCCGTCGAAGCTCTCGTGGGCCAGTGCGTCGAGCACTAATGCTGGCGCGCGCACCATCTCGAGATCGTAACCCTCCGGCTTCAGTAGCAGACGCAGAGCCTCAAGAATGTGTGGCTGATCGTCGGCGATCAGAAGCCTGCAAGGCGTCTCCGCTGCTGTTGTCGCCTTGTCGCCAGTGGCCATGCGTTCCACTATCATCCCTTTACTCCACTCGGATTACTGTCCACCCGGTGCAATGCCTGTCTTTGCCGATTCTATCGAAATCGAATTGGCTTCCAGCGTAGACCCAACCGAGCGTTCCAGCTCAATCTTAGCCTTTTGGTATGCGGTCATCGCGGCGACCAGTGTGGACTCGGCTTCGGCGAAGTCCCGGCGTGCGGTCAAGGTTTGGTAGCTGGAACCTGCGCCGAGCTCCTGCTCCTTACTGGTGATGTCGAAGGTTTTTTGCGCCAGATCGCGTCCTTTTCGCGCGGCGACTACGCGGGCCTCGCTTTGCTCCAAGGCATACTGAGCGTTTCGCACTTCGATGCGGATCTGCTTCTTCAGCTGCTGCAGGCGCAGTTCTGACTGTCGTGTCTCCAATTCGGAACGATACTGATCCGACTTCGCTACGCGGTTGCGAATGGGAACGTTGACTGAAAGTCCGACGTAGTAGTCAGGGGCCGTGCCGTTAAACGCGTTTCTCACAGCGCCTCCCCAGTCGGTCGGCGCGGTCGACATCTCGGTCGAGACAGGATTCGCTGGTCCAGCAAGCCCTGTGCCGCCGTAGAAAGCAGTAAGAGCGACAGATGGGAGCAGAGCATTGCGGGCGGCGTCGCGGCTGATACGGCGACTGTCGAGGTCAATGCTGGACTCGGTTAATTCCAGGCGGTCACGCAAGGCCTGCGCGATGATGTCCTCTGTCGGGCCCTTGACAGTCGTATCCTGCATTGTGCTTTGATCGGTCGGGCGCACGGGCATCGCCTCGAGAATCGGGTCGTCTAGATTTTTTGTCAGCGCGTTTTTAATAAGCAGTTCCTGAAATTGTAGTGTTGACTTCGCGATGGTGAGGTCCTGTTCGCGATTGGCAACCTCGGCTTCGGCCTTCATCACGTCCATTGCAGGAATGGCCTGCAAGGCAAGTTGTTTGCGGTCATTGTCCAATGTCTGGTTGGCAAAATCGAGGGAGCGGGTCTTGACCTGTTCGTCCTCGTAGGCTGCCACCAGGTCCCAGTACATGTTGGCGATCTGGGTGATCGTCGTAGCGACCTGCAGCTTAAAGGCTGCGTCGGAGATCTTCTGGTTGTTCTTTGCAATTCGCAAAAAGCGCAGGTTGGGCCCAAAGCCGAATCCTGCGAGCAGTTGCTGTTGAAGAGCAATGTGGTAGTACGAGTTCAATGTCGGATTCAGAAAGCTGTTCGGACTATTCGTTGAGCCGCGGCTGTTTTCGAAGAGTGCAGAAAACATAGTTCCGGTCGGAAACGCTTGTGAATACTCTATGTTGCCGTTCGTCGTGTTCTGCTGCAGGGTTTGAGTTCCATAGAGGGATGTGTTCGAGAGGGGCTGAGTAAAGTGCTCGATGTTGAAGGAGCCCGTCAGGGCAGGATCGTAGGAGGCGACATTGGTGCCAGTTCCCAATGTGGATTGCACGAGCCCCGATGCGCCCGAACCGGCACCTCCCGCGCCACCTGATGTTCCACCAGCACCAGCGCCGGCCGAACTCGAGCCAAAGCCACCTACGCCGCCGCCGGGCGTGTTCTGCACGACGCCCGTGTTGACGCCACGGAAGGTTCCGCCGGCTTGAGTCCTGAGGATGTCTGCCTGTGCAATCGGAATGTTGTAGCGTGCGATCGCCAGATCGAGGTTGTTCTCCAGGGCGAGGGCGATGGCATCCTTCAACGACAATTCAAGAACGCCGTCGTGCACCAGCGCATCGATTCGAGGGGAGTTCGCAAGGTTTGGGCTGGGCACTTTCGTCGCGCGGTAAGTATCGATTGGATTGTCCGAGTGCGGAATGTCGAGTCGAAGCACTGGCGCAGTAGTCTCCTGTGCGATTGCGAACGAGGATAGAAGAGCAACCAGACTCGTGCGGGCCATAAGGGAAGCAGACCTTCTCACGAATGGACCTCCTCTGTACTTGCGGCAGTGTCGGAGTACATCCATCCGTCACGCAGTTCGATGGTGCGCGTTCCATACTTGGCATTGGCCTCCGAGTGCGTGACCTGCACGATCGTTGTGCCCTGTTGATTCAACATGTGGAACAACTCCATAATCTCCTTTGCCTGTGCAGACTGCAGATTGCCGGTAGGCTCGTCGGCCAGCAGCAGCGATGGCCGGTGAATGACCGCTCGAGCGATGCCAACCAACTGCTGCTGTCCACCGGAGAGCTGGCCAGGGTACAGGTCTTTCTTGCCGACAATGTTGAAGCGGTCGAGCGTGTCGGCCACCAACGCTTGCCGCTCGAATTTGGGAATGTCTTTGTATGACAGGGGCAGGTCGATGTTCTCGGCCACTGTTAGATCGTCCAGCAGGTGATAGCTCTGGAAGACCATGCCGATTCGACGCCGGGCAAGATCGGCACGCTGCTTGCGGTTCATTGTCTGTACCGCGACGCCGTCGAAGTCGAACTCGCCCTTCCATTGATCGTCGAGCATTCCGAGCACATTCATCAGCGACGACTTCCCCGCTCCGGACGGACCCATGACGGTTACAAATTCGCCTTCGTTAATCGTCAGATTTACACGCCGCAAGACCCAGGTTTCTGTATGGCCCGCTCTGTAGCTGCGTTCCAGGTTTCTCAGTTCGATCATGATCTTCCCATCCTTAGCAATTGCGTTGGTATCATATAGCTCAAGCGCATAGTTTTCCTGGCCGCTGCATCGGGCAGCATCCGCGTAGCACCTCATGCGTCATCTGCTCTCCTATTCGGCCCGTAATGCTTTTACCGGGTCGGTTGAAGCGGCTCGTCGCGCCGGGATGAGTCCCGCTGCAAATGCTGAACCGATCAGGGTCGCAATCGCTACGGAGAGCACCGTCGCATCATGACCAGCGACGTTGAAGAGTTGCGATTGCACGAAGCGAACGCACAGCATTGCAACGGGGATTCCAATCGCGAGACCTATACCTGCCTGCAGCATTGCTTCGCGAAGTACCATGCCGACGACGCTGCCGCGGCCTGCTCCCATCGCCATTCGAATACCGATCTCAGGTGTCCGCCGCGCAACCGTATAGGCGGTCACTCCATAAAGCCCGACCGAAGCAAGGATGAGAGCCAGAATGCCGAACATCAATGTCAGCCGCGCAATCAGGCGCTCCTGATTGAACTGCCCGCTGATCTGGCCGGCGAAGCTGTCGTAGCGAGTCAAGGTCAGGTTCGGATCAATGTTGGCCAGCGTTCGCCGCACCTGCGACTCCAGCCCTTGCACCGAACCTTTGGTTTGCAGCATGATCGCGTCGGCGTACAACGAGCGAATGTCGTCCTCGGGCTTCGTGTGGGCAACTTGCAATAGTGGACGGAAGTACATGGCACGCACTGGTTGCCGCACGTTGTTGTACTTCACGTCGGAGACTACTCCAACAATCTCGAAGTCGCTCGAGCTCTTCACTCCCGATACTCCGAAGCGAACTCCGATAGGGTCTTCTCCCTTGGGAAAGAACTTCTTGACGAACGTCTGATTCACAACTGCAATGGCGGGAGATGTGGCTGTGTCGTGCTCCGTTATTCCGCGTCCACGAAGAACGTGCTGCCCAATAATGTCGAAGAACTCCGGCCCCACACGCACCCACGAAGCGCCTATCTGGTCATTCGGTCCCGGCTCGGGACGTCCTTGAATAAAGACTCCCTCGCCCCAGTTGTTTCCCTCAAGTGGTGTGTATAGAGACAGAGAAACTCGTTGGACTCCCGGCAGCGTCCGGAGACCCTGATCGGTTCGCTCATACAGAGCCTGCAACTGCTCTGGTTTGTAACCGGCACTCTCTGGGCTGAAGTGCGCAACAACGCGGTTGTCCGTCTCGACTCCGAAGTCCTGGCGCTCTAGTTTATTCAGGCTCTTGGCCATCAATCCTGCGCCAACCAGAAGCACCAGAGAAAGCGCCGCCTGCAGAATCACCAGTGATCGCTGCAGCCATCCAGAATGATCCTTCGTCGATCGATTCGATCCGCGCAGAGCCTCCGCCGGCTCCGAATGAGAGGTCACCCACGCCGGGGCGATGCCGAAGATCAGGCCCGTAACGAGCGACAGCCCGAACGCAAACGCCAGTACGGCGGGAGAAGGACTCGCATGGATGGGTAGATTCGTCGCGTCCGGAAACGCCATAGCCAGAAGCACTTTTGTTCCGACATAGGCCACAACCAATCCGGCAAGACCGCCCATGCACGATAGCACCACGCTCTCGGTAAGCATCTGCCGGATCAGCCTCCTTCTCTGTGCGCCCAGTGCCATACGTATCGATGTCTCCGCACGCCGCGCCATCCCGCGTACCAGCACCAGATTCGCTATATTCGCACATGCGATCAGCAGAACCAGCGCGGAGATCGAGATCAGAAGCTGTAGTCCCTTTCCATACTCCTGCTGCATACTCGCGATGCCGACTCCTCCCGGCGTAAGCACCACATGCGACTGCGCCAGGTTTTTCTTTTCATCTTCCTTTTGATAAAGCGGAAGCTGCGTTAGCCAGTCGCGAAGTGATGCACTCATCTTCGCCTGCAACGGAACCAGCGCCGTGCCCGGCTTCACGCGGCCTAATATGTAAACCCAGTTGGCTCCCTGGCGATGCAAAAGGCTCGTCGGTCCCATCAACGGTTCCATCGCCATCGGGACGAAGAAATCCGGCGGAGCGTCCGTCATCCGATCCCCGTAGAACCCAGGCGGCGTGATGCCGATGATCGTCACCGGATTCGTATTCAACACAAACGTGCTCCCCACAATCGTCGGATCGAGCGCATAGTCGCGCTGCCACGTCTGGTAGCTCATCACCGCGGTCATGGGAGCGCCTTCGACGTCATCGCTCGGTGTCATCAGCCGCCCGGCGTAGGGCTGCAATCCGAAGGTCTGAAAATAGTTGCCAGAGACGATCTCTCCCCGTAGCGCCTTCGGAAGCGCATCGGGCTTGCTGCTTCGTGCCGTAATTGATCCATAGCCAAACCCAGACTGCATTGCCGCCAACTGCTCGAACTCCGGCGTGTTATCGCGAAGATGCTTGTACAGCTCGTAAGCAAACAGGGAATAATTGTTCTCGTCCGGCGTTCCTCCGTTGACGCAACAGTCGTCCCGATCGCCTACGCGCACCAGGCTCTTCGGGTCGGCGACAGGCAGGCTCCGCAGCAGAACTGCATGCACTAGCGTGAAGATGGCCGCATTTGCGCCAATCCCAAGTGCCAGTGTCAAGATCGCCGTCAGGGTAAATCCAGGAGCCTTCCGCAGCTGACGCAGCGCGTACTGCACGTCCTGTATCAATCGATTCATCGCTTTGTCCTCGTTTTCGCGAGCGATCTATCAGGCAGCTTGTCTTGTTCGATTGCAGCGCAGCGCACTTGCAACATCGGCGTGTACAGCTTTTGAGTTCACGCTGGGCAGGGGCACGCTCAACTTAACGCTGTACTGCCGCGTCCCGATAATTACGGTGAATCCGGGCTTCGGCTCGGCCGAGCAGACATGCGACCGCATCGCATTGATCTGGTTCTCGACGGGATCGCCGCCATTTGCGCTCAGCCGTAGGCCATCTCCATCCGCCATACAGAAGAACGCCGCATTGAAGCCGACACCCATCACAACAGCCAGAATCAGCGCCGCGGCAAATCCAGGCTGCTCGCGAAAATCAGCCTTCACGTCATTCACGATCTCAGCGATCATCCTTCTACCTCCGCTAGTAGCTGGCTCAGCTCTCCTTCGGCTACTACCTTGCCATCAAACAGATGTATCTGCCGCTCCGCATGCGCCGCAAAGCGCGGATCGTGCGTCACCATGCAGATGGTTGCTCCCTCGTCATGCAGTTCCTTCAGCAGCGTCATCACGGCTTCGCCATTTTTCGAGTCCAGATTTCCAGTCGGCTCGTCGGCGAGCAGGATGGACGGCGAACCCGCCAATGCTCTTGCTACGGCGACTCTCTGCTGCTGACCGCCCGAGAGCTGCGCCGGATAATGCCTCATGCGATGCGCCATGTTGACGCGCTCCAGAGATTCCTGCACACGCTTCTTGCGTTCCGAGGCAGGCATGCCCGTGCGATAGGTCAGGGGCAACTCCACGTTTTCGGCAACAGTAAGGTCGCCAATCAGATTGAAGCTCTGGAAGATGAAGCCGATCTCCTGGTTGCGTATGCGCGAGCGGTCGGCGAAGTTGAGATTCGCTACTGCTTTGCCGTTCAGCGTGTAGTTGCCGCTGGTAGGCGTATCGAGCAGGCCGATGATCGACAGCAGCGTCGACTTGCCACATCCGGAGGGGCCCGACATGGCCACATACTCGCCGCGCGCGATGTTGAGGTGAACGCCGGAGAGCGCATGGGTCTCGATCTCGTCCGTATAGAAGATCTTCGTCAGCTGTTCAATCTCGATAATCGTCTCTGCCATGCTTATGCTCTCCTTGCCTATTCCAGGCGGATCCTGTCTGTGTTGTCCCATCTGCTCATGTCCGACAGAATGACGGTGTCGCCCTCCTGCAGACCTTCAATCACCTGAATGCTGTTCACTGAAGCTCGTCCAACTTTTACCGGAACCCGAACTGCCGTCTTGCCGTCTGTGCTCAGCTTGAAGAGACTGATGGTGCTGTTCTCGTTGCCGAACGCGGGGCGGCCCACGTAGACCACGTTTGCCATCCTGTCCAGATCGATCGTCCCATCGACGCTCAAGTCCGGACGGGCGCCAAGCGGCAGAGCTCCTGCAAGTTCTACGTCAACGGTCACGGTTCCGTTCACTACCGCCGGATCAATTCGCATCACCTTGCCCGAAATCACGCCGTTGTGAGTGTCGATCTCTGAGGGTTGGCCGATTTGGATATCGCGCGCCTGCGTCTCGGCGATCTTCAAACTGGCCTTCAGCTGATCTGGTTGAACGACCTTCGCTAGCGTCGCCCCTGGATCCACGTGTTCGCCTACCTGATGCGGCAGGTCGACAAGAACGCCGCTGATTCCCGCGCGCACACTCAGCGCATCCTGCTGCTTCTGCTTCAGCGCCAGCATCGCCTGAGCTTGCTCTACCTTCGTCTGCTGCACGGCAATCTGAGTCTCGATGGCCTTTTCGTTCAGCGTCAGCCGCTGTTTTTCAAGCCCATCCCGCGTCGTCAGCTCATCCGCTTTACCCTTCGAAGCGTTGTACGTCAGCCCGCTGATCACGCCCAGGTCATAGAGCGACTTGTCCGTCTGCGCCTGCAGCTTTGCCTGACTGTAGTCCGCGCCCACTGTCGCTGCCGCGGCCTTCTGTGTCATCAGGTCGCTCTGCAGTTTTGCTTTAACGTTCGTCAGGTCGGCCTGCGCTGCCTTTAATTGCAATTGGGCGTCCAGCAATTCCTGCTGCACCGTCGGATCAGCCAGATCCATCAGCACCGTATCCGGTTCCACCTTCGCTCCCGGCAACACGCGGATGCGCACGACCGTGGCCTCCGTCTCAGCCGGAATCAGGCGAATCTTGTCCTCGCGCGGAACCAGAGTGCCCGGCCCGCGCACCTGCCGGAGCAGCGGCCCCCGTTTGACTTCATCCGTCCAGACCGTGGCCCGATCTACCGTAGGTGCCGCAGGTTTGAGCCGCGACACAAACAGCGCGACGCCAGCCAGCACCAAAACGCCAACCCCGGTTGCGAGCCACTGGCGGCGCATCTTTTTCTGCTTGATATCTGGTCTCGAAATGTCCATTGCGCCCACAGTAGGAGCACGTCCTCTGCCAACGGCGCACACGCGTTTTCAATTACTTGCAATACCCATACCACCCGTACTGTCCGCGAGCGTGATTGGAGTGTCCATTTCTGGACACAAAAATACCGTTGCAGAGCCGACTGTAGCTAAACGCGGACCCGCGTTTATATAGCAACCGTCTTATAAGTAGGCTCCAGTGCGCGCTGCGGTGTGATCTTAAGATTCACAGGCAGATAGCTGAGTAGATGTTGCAACCGACACGCCACAGTGCTGGCCACATTGGCATCCGGTGAGACCTCCCGGATATGAGGCAGCCCCCACAGTACACTCCACGACTCATCAATCTCATCCAGCCCATGCGCTGCGGCGTCCAGATCCTGATACTTCTTCCAAACTACGGGGTCGATGATCAGTCCGTTGTCGATACACTTGCCCATCATCCACTTCAGAGTAATGTCAGAGAGACCGCAGTCCTTGCATCCACCACCCACGCTGCTGTGGCACCCGCTGAACCACACCTGCTCGAGGATCTGGCCCGGAACGTTTTGGCTTACCCAGAGGGTCGGGGGAAACGCCTTGCGCCGCTCATCGATCGAGATGGCGTGATATGCGGCCTTCACCGAAACGCTCAACTGAGTGTCGAGAAAGCCATACAGAAGCGGATCCACGCCGCCAAATAAACTCGGTATACCCAGCGAACCTACAGTGTCCCAAACCCCGATCATCGCGATCGTCACCGGCTTATTGCCGTACTTCGTCGTCAGGTTTGCCTTGGCCGCCGCGCGCGCGGGAGAACCCGGCGGCATCCGATACGTGTTAAACGCGTCGTTGATGGCGTCGTCGGTCAGATTGGTCGGCAATCCGCATGCGGACAGCATCCCACCGATGCTCCTGGCTGTATAAGCGCCACGGCTGAAACCAAACAGGAATATCTGATCTCCATCGGAATAATCGTGAGCAATCTTGGTGTAGCCTTCCTTCACCTTATTGAACAGGCCGGTGCCAAACGCTCCGCCCAGCAAGTGGCTGATGACCGATCCGCCGGAGCCGACTCCATCGTCGTAGCGCGGACATTGCGTCGCAGTCGTGGGCAACGCTTTGTACAGTTTGTAGACGTTCGTATCCGTCACGGAGACCTTATCGGCTTCCTTTGGATGGTCCCACGTTCCGTCGGCGCAAAAGATGATGTTCTTCACCGCGATACCCTCCCATGGCTGATTGCCAGGTGCTCGTTGAGCAGGCCTTGAATGAACAGCAACATGCTACACCGGATACCGTGAATCGGCAGAACAACCCGCCGCCCACATAGCCCCCCGTACGAAAAAGTCGATGATCCTATCGAGTCGTTACTCTGGTCGAGTCATCACTCCGGCGAAGCCTATTTTTTGGCCTTCGCCGCCCGTCGCTTTTCTGTCGACGGTTCATCTTCAAGCGCCGGCTGCGCGCCTAAAGCCTCAGATATCTGCTGACTCGCCTTCCGCAGCGCAGCGACCACCTCCTGCACGCCAATGGTGTCCTCAATGCGCTTCACATAAGGAACCGTCAGGCCGGCCACAGCGGTCCCCTGGGAGTTCACCACGGGAAAGCTGATATTCATCACCCCGGTTACTTCGTAGCTGGCGCGCCGCTCATATCCGCGAACCCGAATCTTCGCCAGGTGATCATCAAGGTCTGCCGGCTTCTTCTTCTTTGCTTCGAGCGACCACTCCTCGATCGCCCGCTCCCGTACATCCTCGGTCTGGTGGGCCAGAATCACGTGGCCGGTAGCGGCATGCATCAGGTCAACCTTCGACCCCACCTTCACATAAAACCCAGTAGACTCCGGCGAATCCACCTGCGCCAGAATCACAACATGGCCGCCATCCAGTACGCCCAGATGGCACGACTGCCGAAGCTCATGCGCTACCCAGTGCATAATCGGGAGCGCCTCCGTGACCATGCGTTTCGTCGGCGGATGTTCTTGTCCCAGCCGGAACAGCCGCAGCGTCAGATGGTACCGATCCTTGTTTGCCGACTGGGCAAGATAACCCCGGTGCTCCAGGCACAGCAGCATGCGAAAGATCTCCGACATCGTCCGATCCAGCCTTCGCGCAACTTCGCTTACGGTAAGGCCCTGGGGGGTACTGGCAAAGAGCTCCAGGATGTCCAGGCCCTTCTCCAGCGCGGGAGTCGGATAGTATCTCTTGGCCGCTGGTTTAGCCGTCAATGTTCGTGGAGTGGTAGATCGCATTCCACCAAAAATAACAAAATGGAGCTCAGACGTGTAAACAAACCTTAGCTCCGCTATCTCCGCCGATACCTGCGCGCTAACGATCACCCTAACCTCATGTAGCATTGGCATGCGCGGGCGGCCCTTTGTCGAGCAGCCTGAGCCCCAAACAACGTGACCTCTACAGACACGCTGCCCACTCCACCGCAACCAGTCCCACGACGCCGCTGGCGCATCGCCTGGCTGCTCGGCGCGGGCGTCCTGGTCAACTACTTCGACCGGGTAAATCTCTCCGTCTCGCACGAGGCTCTCAACACAACGTTCGGCATCTCGGCCGTCACCTTCGGCTATCTCTCTGGCGCCTATAACTGGACCTACGCCGTCTGCCAGCCACCTGTCGGCGTCCTTCTCGACCGCCTGGGCATCCGCCGCGTCGGTCGCGCCAGCACGTTGCTGTGGAGCGTCGCCAGCTTTGCGGCAGCCCTCACGCCCAGCATCAAAGGATTTTTCGCCGCCCGCTTCCTTCTGGGCATCGGTGAAGCCCCAACCTTCCCCGCCAACGCCAAAGCCATAGGCCAATGGTTCCCGGCAAACGAGCGCAGCTTCCCCACCTCCATCTTTGACTCCGCCGCTAAGTTCGCCTCGGGCATCGGCGTCCCGCTGCTCGGTGTGCTGTTGCTCAAGGTGGGCTGGCGCTGGAGCTTTGCCGCAACAGGCATCATCAGCTTCCTCTACTTCCTCCTCTTCTGGAAGATCTACCGCGACCCCGCTGAAGACACCCAACTCAGCGAATCGGAGCGCGCGTACATCGCCGAACCCACCGACGCTCCGCTCGAAGAAAAGTCCAATTCTCCTCTCCCTCTCCCTTATCTCCTTGGGCGGCGCAAGGTCCTCGGACTCGCTCTTGGCTTCGGCTCCTACAACTACGTCTTCTACCTGCTGCTTACCTGGCTGCCGAGCTACCTGTACTCGGCCCTCCACATCGATCTCCTGCACTCCTTCCTCTTCACCGGAGTCCCCTGGCTCTTCGCCACCGCAGCCGCCCTGATCATCGGTGGCTGGCTCGTCGATGAGCTCATCCGCCGCGGCTGGAACGCAAACCGCGTCCGCAAGACCACCCTCATCGTAGGAACCGCCTGCGGTCTGGGCATCCTCGGCGCGGCCCACGCTCACACGCCTGCCCGCGCCCTCATCTGGATCAGCATCTCCATCGGCGGTCTCTCTGCGGCGTCGCCCGTGGGCTGGACGATCCCTTCGCTCATCGTGCCGCGCAGCAGCGTAGGAAGCGTAGGCGGCATCATCAACTTCTCCAACCAGCTATCCGGCATCGCCGCCCCCATCGTTACCGGATACCTCGTAGCAGCCCACCAATCCTTCGCCTGGGCCTTCGGAGTCTCAGCGATCTACCTGCTCATCGGCATCGCAGGCTATATCTTCCTCCTGGGTAAAATCGAACGCTGCGCGTAGGCAGGCAAATGCGTTTTATTTGTGCTGTGGTTTTTTATTTGTCATCCACGAAGGAGATCTGCTTTTGCTCTTGCGGTTGTTTGTTCTTCTTTCCGAACAAACCTGTCAAGCCCTGGAGCCCCTTATCCCCAACAGAACCAACAACATCCAAGTGCCAATGTATTCCCTCCGATTCGTTATACTTAAAACAGGAATCAAGAAAAGCCCCCGGCAACTGCCGGAGGCTTTTTGAATTTAACAGGAAGAACAACCTATATATTTTGAATACTTTGCAAGGAGCAACCCGCGAAGATCAAGACTTCACAGACCCAATTCGCCCGAGGTCCAGACCTAAGCCTAATCTTTCTAATACTTTGCGCAAAAATAAGAGAGGGTACTCTTCTTATTCCCCTGGCAAGTTATCCAGTGCCGACTTCGCCTTATCGTAGAGCAGCTTAGTCTCAGCGTATTGTTTCCGTAGCCCTTCGACGATGTGCGCCGGAGCCTTAGCCATAAAAGCCTCGTCGCTCAACCGGCGCTCGGCAGAGACAAGCACCTTTTCGAGCTTGACGATCTCCTTAGTTAACCGCTCACGCTCGGCGGCAACATCAATCTGGCGTTCGTAGAGTACCGCAACATCGAAGCCAGCCGTCGAACGGGCGTTAGACCCAGAAAGCGCCTCGCCGGAGAACTCAACCGCCGAAACGCGGGCCATGCGCGCGAGCATATCTGCATTGGCATCGGCCAGAGCAATAACGCGGTTGTCGGCATGCAGCAGGATCGACGCAGCCTCCTTCTCGGGCACGCCAAGCTCCTTACGCAGTGCCCGGACGGTAACGATCAGCTCCTGGAGCGTGGTCATTGCGCTCACGGACGCAGCATCGGCAGGGAAGTCCGCAGCCTGCGGGTAGCGAGTCAACGCAATCGACTTCGCAGGAGTGACGTTGTTGTAGAGCGCATGCCAGATCTCCTCGGTCAGGAAGGGCATGAAACGGACTTAGCAGGCGCAAGCGCGCTCTCGAAGACCCCGACCAGCGAGGCAAGCGTGATTGCTGTCACCTCGTTCTTCGGAGTAGCTTCGCCAAAATCGAGCCGCAACTTCACCAACTCGAGGTACCAGTCGCAGAACTCGCCCCAGAAGAACTGGTAGATAGCATTGGCAGCCTCGTCGAACCGGTAAGCCGCAAGCGCACGATCCACCTCACCGCACACGGCACTGAGGCGAGCCATGATCCACCGCGTCTCCAATGGAGTCTCGGACGGCAACTCCGGTACGACGCCGCTCTCGCGCATGGATACCTTGTAACCGGCTTCCTGAGCGCGGTCGATGTTCATGAACAGGAACCGCGCTGCGTTCCAGATCTTGTTCGCAAACGCGCGATAGCCTTCCGTACGAGCCTCGCTGAATGCAATATCGGTTCCCGGCGAAGCCATGCTAGCCAGCGTGAACCGCACAGCATCTGTGCCAAACCGTTGAACGATGTCGATCGGATCGATCACATTGCCCTTGGTCTTCGACATCTTCTGCCGGTCGGCATCGCGCACCAGAGCGTGAATATAGACCTCGCGGAACGGCACAGCCTCGGCAAGGGCGCGCGGGCTGCCGTCAGGCATCGGCACATCGAGCATAAAATGGCAGCCCAGCATAATCATGCGGGCGACCCAGAAGAACAGGATGTCGAAGCCCGTAACGAGCAGATCGGTGGGATAGAAAGCAGCAAGGTCCGGCGTCTGATGTGGCCAGCCGAAGACGGTGAAGGGAAGCAGCCCCGACGAGAACCACGTGTCCAGAACATCGGTCTCCTGCGTGATGCTGGCCGAGCCGCAGTATTCGCAGGCCTCCGGAGTATCGCGTGCCACGGTAATCTTGGCGCACGAAGCACAATGCCAGGCTGGAATCCGGTGCCCCCACCAGAGCTGCCGCGAGATGCACCAATCATGGATGTTGCGCATCCACTCGTCGTAGGTCTTGCGGTACTGATCGGGAGTGAACTTGATGTAGCCCTTGTCGACAGCCTCAATGGCCTTGTCGGCGAGCGGCTGAATCTTGACGAACCACTGCTGCGAGAGCCGCGGTTCAATGACAACGCCTGTCCTCTGGCTGAGGCCGATGGAGAGCGTGTGCTCCTTGACCGCAACAAGCAGCCCGGCTGCCTCAAGGTCGGCAACGATGCGCTCACGAGCCTCATACCGGTCGAGACCATGATACGGAGAGCCAGGCAGAAGCACATGAGCCGTCTCATCGAGGATCGCCACGTTCGGAAGGTTGTGCCGCTGTCCGATGGCGAAGTCATTCGGATCGTGCGCCGGCGTAACCTTCACAGCGCCCGTGCCGAACTCCGGCTTGGCCCAGTCGTCGGCGAGGATCGGAATCTCGCGGTCCGAGCCGCCGTTGACGCCGCTCAATGGCAGCCGCACGAGCTTGCCCTGCACTGCAAGGTAACGTTCGTCGGTAGGATTCACCGCGACAGCTGTATCGCCCAGCATCGTCTCCGGCCGCGTTGTGGCAACGACGATTGATCCCGACCCATCGGCCAGCGGATACCGTACGTGATAGATTTTGCCGACGCGCTCCTCGTGCTCGACCTCAAGGTCCGAGACTGCGGTCTGTGCACTGGGGTCCCAGTTGACGATGTATGCTCCGCGATAGATCAGCCCCTGCTCATGCAGCCGGACGAAAGCCTCCTTCACGGCTACGCTGAGGCGGTCATCCATGGTGAAGTACTCACGGCTCCAGTCCACACTGGCCCCCAGCCGCTTCATCTGCTCAAGGATGGCCCCCCCATACACACACTTCCACTCCCACACGCGCTTAACAAAAGCCGCCCGCCCCAACTCCTGCCGGTTCGTGCCCTCGCCCGCGAGTTGTCGCTCAACCATCATCTGGGTGGCGATGCCTGCGTGATCGGTGCCTGGAACCCAGAGGGCTACCTCGCCGAGCATTCTGTGCCAGCGCGTAAGGATATCCATCTCGGTCTGATTGAGCATGTGGCCCATGTGCAGCCGTCCCGTGACGTTGGGGGGAGGCAGCAGCATGGTGAACTTCTTCGTCGCCCCATCCGTATCTTTGGGCGTGGGGACGTCGAACAGGTGTTCGCGGACCCAGTAGGCGGCCCAGCGTTCTTCAATGACGGACGGATCGTATGCTTTTGGTAGTTCGTGGCTCATCGGTACTTTAAGGGTAGCATCGGATGGGCCATTGCTTCCTTTCGCCTGCGCGACATAGCTGCGGCAGAAGATCTTCCAGACAGCTGACTCGCGCCGTACACTAGCTGCACGAGGGCATCATGCAGAGATTGTTGCTTGTCGCTGTTCTTTTATTGGCCGTCACGATTCCGGCGTTTGCAGGGGGAGACAATGATCGCGTCAGCGTGGGCTCGGACATCACGGTCGCCGAGGGCCAGACGGGCGGAGATATCGTCTGCGCCTTCTGCTCGGTTCGCGTGCATGGCGATGTATCGGGAGACGTTGCGGTGTTCCTTGGTAGCGTAACGGTGGATGCGGGGCGCAGCATTCACGGCGATACAGCAATCATGGGCGGCGACCTGAACCTCGGCGAAGAAGCTTCGGTTGGACGCGATGTCTCAGTTATGGCCGGCGATGCGAATCTTGCTTCGGGGGCTGTAATTCACGGCTCGCAGACGATCCTTCCGGGACGGTTCTGGCTGCTGCTGCCGTTACTTCCCTTGCTCGTTCCCATCGGGATCATCTGGTTGATCGTCTATCTGGTGCGGCGCCGGCGCTACCAGTTTCCGGTTTATCCGCAAGGGCGTGGGATTTAGCCGACACATGCAGGACCGCAACGAATGTCGGAACCCGGTCGGTCGGCTTTGCGTAGTATCACCAGGCACGTCGCTTTAATTTCTGGGGGAAACTTTGCTCACTACCCTGATGCGGTTTCTTGGTCTTCTGCTTCTGATTGCGCCCGCCGTGTCTGCCCAGGCGCAGGGCAATCGAGTCTATTTTGGGCAGGATGTCTTTGTGGCGTCGGGCCAGCAGATCCATAACGCGGTGTGCGTCTTCTGTTCGGTGCAGGTGGAAGGCGACCTTACGGGCCGCGCACTGGTGCTCTTCGGCAACCTCAACGTCACGGGCCGGGTGGAGCGCGGAGCGACCGTTGTATGGGGCAATGCCGTGGTCGATTCGCAGGCGCGGATCGGCGGCAATGCAGTAGTGCTCGGCGGCAACGCAGTCTACGAGACAGACGATTCGATCTCCGGGAGTGCCTATGTCCTAGGCGGCCATCTCTCGAAGATGGGAGGACACGCAACGTCGCACCGCCGGGTTTCTGTTGGCCCTGCGGTCTTCACGGGTCTGGCCATTCTTGTGATTCTGCTCTTGTCAGTTCTCTTCTTTCCGCGTGTGAGGCACCGACCGGCTGTGAATCAGACAATCTGATTCGAGTGCAGACTGTTTCGAATCAGTCAGATCAAATAAAAAGAGGGATGCCCCGTGCTGGCCGCATCCCTCTTCAAATTTTGTGACAATCCGAAGCTAGAAGGGATTGAGCTTGGACAGGCCCTTCTTCTTCTTGTGCTTGCTTGAAGACTCTTCGCTCTTGTCGAAGCTCGGGTTGGTCTTCTTTGCCCCAGCGGCCTGCGCGGCCGGCTGCGAACCCGCCGGAACGTCATTCACCTGGTCAGGAGCAGCGGCGGGCTTCTCGATGGCGGGTATAGCATTCGCGTTTGGCGGTCCAACTGCCTTGAGTCCGCCATTGTCGTTGCTGGCGGGCTTGGCCGAGGGCGAGACGATCTCGACGCCCATGGAGTTGCTGCCTCCGCCCGTAGTTGCCGGTGCACCCGTGGCTCCGGGCACATTCGTCATGACCGCAGAGGAGGTGGCGCTCCCGGTCGCAGCAGCAGGAACCTCCTGCAGTTGCAGGGGAGCAGCCGGCGCGGCTGGTGTTGCAGGGGTTTCACTGGCGGAAGCTGTTGGCGTGTCCGTCGTGGCCGGCTTGGCAGCGGCTGCCGCGGGTGCTCCGCCAGGATTCATCGCAGTATTAAAGTCCTGGGTGAGCTGCTTGGTAACCGCCGGCGCAAGCGTAGGCTTGGGATCGGCAAGCGGCGGTTCGCCATCGCGTGCTGCCATTACAACGTCAGGCTGGCGCAAAATGAGCAACTTGGCGCGATCCTTGAGAGCGTATTGCCGGCGGCTGTTTTCGAGAGCTGCGCTGGCAGCGGCCTGCTCCGGAGTCGGACTCGGAATGGGAAGATTCATCGCTGCCAGACGGTCTCGCGCATCTTCAACGTGTGCTGACGCCGAATGCTCAAGAACCACCCTACGATATGCATTGGCAGCCCGCTCGTCATAAATCTTCTCGAGCCTCGCCTTGGCGTCTTCAGGAAGCTTCGCCATACGGATAAACCGCGCCTCGGCCTCATACGCATCGCCCAGCCCCACCAGAACATCATCCATGTGGCTGAACAGCGGATAGGTATCTGCCACGGTCTGGTAGCGAGCGATGGTCGCCGGCCAGTTCTCGCGCGAGGCATAGTAGGAGGCGATATTAGCCTCACGGGTTGCAAGAACCTCCTGCACCTCGCGAAGCCGTTGCTTTGCTTGCGGCACGAGCGTCGACTCAGGAAACTGCTGGAGCATCAAGCGGTACTCTTCCTGCGCGTGGACGGCCTTGGAATAGTCGCGATCCGGTTTGTCCAACTGGCGGAAGTAGATATCGCCGACGCGCATCTGGGCCTCGGCCGCTTCGGGCGCGTTGGGGAAGAAGGTGATGAAGTCCTTGTACTCGCTCTCGGCCTGGGTCAGGGCTGCCGTGCCGCCCTCGTGATACCAGCTATCCGCAATCGCGAGCTTCGCCTTCATCTGGTATTGCGAATCCGGATAGGTATTGAGCAGTGTCTGGAGCGTGAGCCGCGCAACGTCGAAGTGACCCTTCTTCGTGGCCTCGAGCGCTTTGTCATAAAGCTGGCGGTCCGGCAGCCTGGAATCATCGGACGTCTGCGCATCCAGCTTCTTCTCCTTCCGGATCTCCTTCTTGGTGTCCTTGGACGGAACGACCTTGTCGTCCTTCTTCGAGGACTTGGTGGGGTTCGTAAGGGTGACATCCTGGCTCTGGCTGGCTGGCGCTGCCGCTTGCGATCCATCAGTCGCCTGAGCGACTGCGGCTGCGGAGAAGGCCAGAAGGCTCGCAACAGTAAGCCCGGCTACCACACCGGCTCTGCGATTTGGGAAGAAGGAACGATCACTCATCAGCTATAACCCCGTCGGCCTCGCGCGTGGGCGCACAGGCTCGCCTTTATTTTAGTCTTTTCCTGCCACACTTGGGGCATTGACTGCTCTTGCCAGCTTCAGGAACTCGCGGGCGTTATGTTCAGCCTTGCCCGAATTGAAAATTGCCGAGCCCGCCACCAGCATGTCCGCTCCTGCTTCGACCACCAGAGCGACCGTATCGTGAGCAACGCCGCCGTCCACTTCGATACGAAAGTTCAGGTCAAGTGCCTCGCGAAGTTCGGCGAGGTAGGCGATCTTGTCCAGCGCGAGCGGTAGAAATTTTTGGCCGCCGAAGCCGGGATTGACGCTCATTACGAGGACATGGTGCACCATCGGGAGGACTTCAATCAGGGTCTCGACCGGGGTCGCCGGGTTGATTACCACTGCGGGTTGAACGCCGTGATCGGCAATGAGTTGGAGCGTGCGGTGGAGATGCCGGCAGACCTCCTGGTGCACGCTGATCATGCTTGCGCCTGCGGCGGCAAATTCTGGGATGAAGGCGTCCGGGTTCTCGATCATCAGGTGGCAATCGAGCGGGAGTTTCGTGATCGGGCGGAGTGCCTGGACCATCGGCGGCCCGAAGGTGATATTTGGCACGAAATGGCCGTCCATCACGTCTACGTGGACGATTGTTCCGCCGCCGCGCTCGGCTGCCGCTACCTCGTCGGCCAGGTGCGCGAAGTCAGAGGCCAGTATCGAAAATGCCAGTTCAATCAAAGGGTTCGCTCCTGCCTGTGAGTTTATCAGCGCATTGTGAAGATCAGGCTGCGGCGTCACTTTCGCTTATCGGAGCGCTTCGCGGCAACAGGAACGGCGCGCTCGACGTCGGGACGGCCTTCGTGCAGGATGCGGACTTTTGCCTCTTTTACGGCTTCGCGCTGGACGTCGGGCATGGGCTTAGGTTCTCCAAGAACCATACGTGCGGCTCCGCGCAGAATGCGGCGAATTGGCCATGTGCCGTCGAGATTTGGCAGGAAGATTTCGCCCGTTCGCTGCTTCTCGGGGCGGTAATACCAGCGCCGGAAGAGCGAGAGATGGTCGCTCAACAGGGCTAGATCGCTGGCTGGGGCGATTTTTTTATCGAGGTTTTCGAGAACGGTTTTGGCGCGCTCTTCGGGCGACTCGGAGGCTGGTGTTGGCTCGCCCTCCAGCGGAACGGCTTGCAGCATTAAAGGTTGGGCGAACAGGGAGCTGCCTACGCTCGTCTGCTCTTTGACTGCCCTAACTCCCAGTGTTGACAGTAGCTTAGGGCCGGCCAAGCAGCCGCCTTTTAGCAGGAAAATTGCGGCTTGCTCTGGGTGTTCTTCTTCGGGGATGGTGGCTTCCTGAACGATTACTGCGTCCAGATTCGGGATGGGTTGTACGATCTCGTCCGCTAACGCTGCGGCTGCTTTCACTTTTTGCCATTGGGCGTGGAGGGAGGCGGCTTTTTCGAACTCCATCTCGGCGGAGGCTTGTTCGCGGTCGGCGCTGATGGCGGCCAGCATGCTTTCGCCCCGGGTGTCGAAGAAGGCTTTAACTGCTTTGGTTTCTGCGTCATACTGCTCGGGTGTGCAGGCTTGTTTGCAGGGTTCGAGGCATTTTTTCATCTCGCCGTAGACGCAGCCGGGGTGTTCGGGATAGGGGTGGAGGTCTTCGTGGCAGCGGCGGAGTTTGAAGAGGTCGAGGACGGCGTCGCAGTAACGTTCGGCGGCGAGGCGCGAGGGGAAAGGGCCGTAAGTGTTGTCTAATGAGCGTTTGGTGAGGCGGTTCGTGGCGTAGACGCGGGGGTGGGGGTTTTCGAGGGCGAAGCGGAGGAAGGTGGGGGTGTGGAGTTTGAGACGGCGGCGGGCTTCGGCGTGGCCGAAGAGGGCGGAGGCGGCGTGGTAGAGGACGAGTGAGGACTCGAAGTCGGAGCCGGTGATGCAATAGTCGATGCGGGCTACTTTGTCCCTTAGATTCAGCCGTTTGGACTGGGATTCGGGCGGATTGAGGAGGCGTCGCATGCGGCGACGGAGGTCGGCGGCGCGGGTGAGATAGGGTTCGTCGGTGGGCCGGGGGCCACGGAGGGCGAAGACTCCGGGGAGGGCGGGGATGGTGCGGAGGATGGCGTCGGCGTTCTCGGGGGAGAAGTCGATGGTGTGGTCGAAGGTGAAGGTGGTGGCCACTGGGAGAATTGTAGTCGGGGGATTTTTATGGTGGATTTTTTGTGATTTTTTTGGATGTGGTGGTGAGGTGGTTTTTCGTTTTTTTATTGGGGGTTTTGGCGAAAGTGGGTGGTGAGAGATGGTTTTTTGTGGTCAACAGGTGGTGAAAAGTGTGGCTAGGCTGGTTTGTTGACGCTACTTTTGGGAGTGGTGAAAAATCGGCACTTTTTCGAACTATTTTTTCGGAAGGTTCTATTTGGTTTTTGGGACTGATGTGACCCGGAAAGAATTACTCGATCTTAAGAGAATTCGGTCCGGTGTCGATTGGAATTACCGGTCATCGTGCGCTATCGAAAGGTAATCGATTCTATGTCAGTCCTTTGGGGCTATCTGCACGCAGGCTGTGGTTTGGCACGGTGTTTGCAACGTATCTGGAACCTCGTGACCGGGCCGCGGACGTACGGATGCGGAATGAGGGACCGACGGAGGATTTCTTGATGAAAACAAACATAGCGCTCGTGGCGACCCTATTTGCCGTAGCAAGCTTCCCCCTCTCTGCGCAGCAGCCATCCACTGCTGACCAACCGAACAGCCCCGCTCAGCAGAACCCATCGGGTGCGGAGCCAGCGAATAGGCCGGCGACGAGCCCGGAAATATCTGCGGTGAGGATGAGTCCAGTCAACGGCGAACTTGTAAGCAAGCTCGACTCAAAGACTGCCAAGACTGGCGACAGTGTCGTTGTCCAGACCAAGGCATCCGTAAAGACTTCCGACGGGACTGAGATTCCGAAGGGGTCGAAACTGGTGGGCCATGTCATCGGCGTGCAGCCGAGCGGGCAGGGCGAGAATTCTCAAGTGGCGCTTCTGTTTGATCACCTTGAGTTGAAGGGTGGCCAGAACGTGGCGGTCCGTTCGCAGGTGCAGTCAATCGCTCCACAGGGAGGCGCGGCATCGATGAGCGAGCCTCCGGCAGCCAGCCCTTCTAGTCCGAGCATGGCTGGGTCTAATGGCGGCAGCAGTGGCGCACCGCAAGGTACGAGGGCCGAATCTGCGGCGGCTCCTACTGCGAGCGGCGCTCCCGCACCCGGGACGGTCGTAGCCAGAAGCGGCAACATAGCGATCAGCACCACGTCGATTCCAGGCGTGTTGCTGGCGAACAATGCTCCAGGACAGCAGGACCCCAGGATGGCTCAGACTTCCAGCATTCTGCTTGGCGCGAAGCAAGATGTCCAATTGGACGGCGGCACGCAGATGGTGGTTGCTGTCGCAACGGCGGGTGCCGGAGCGCAGTAGTGAGCGTTGCCGAGGAGAGTGTCTTCATCCCATTCATGTCGCGGTGAGACTGCGGCGTGGATGGGTACCCAGGTTTGTGGCAGCTGTGTTTTTGACTCCCCAACCTTCGCGCGATCAGGCGCGCTCAGGATGGGGCACCCGGTTTCGTGCTTAGGCTCCGGCGATGGTCATGCCTTCGATGCGGATGGTGGGGGCGGCGCTGGAGCCTCGGAAGATGAGGTCGTTGCCTATGGCTACGATGTTTCGGTACATGTCTTTGAGGTTGCCGGCTATGGTGATCTCTTCGACCGGGTAGGTTAGTTCGCCGTTTTCGATCCAGACTCCGCTGGCGCCTTGGGAGTAGTCGCCGGTGACGAGATTGACGCCGAAGCCCATGGTCTCGGTGACGTAGAGGCCGCTTTGGACGTCGCCGATGATCTCGTCGGGGCGGAGCGTTCCCGGTTCGAGGTAGAAGTTTCCGGCGCCTATGCCGGGGTTGCCGGCGAGGCCGCGGGAGGCGTTGCCGGTGGACTTCATGCCTAGCTTGCGGGCGGTGTAGGTGTTCATTGCGTAGTTCTTGAGGATGCCGTTTTCGACGAGGACGGTGCGGCGTGAGGGGAGGCCTTCGCCGTCGAAGGGCGAGGTGCCGAAGCCGCCGATGCTTGCTCCATCCTCGAAGCGATGGATGAGGGTGCCGTCGTCGATGACGGTGACGTTTTCGCCGGCGACCTGCTGGCCGAGCATGTCGGCGAAGAAGGTGGCGTGGCGGTAGATGGCGTCGCCGTTGGCTGCGTCGAAGATGTTGCCGATGATGGAGCGGGAGATTTCGGGCGAGAAGACTACGGGGGCTTTTTGGGTTTTCACCTGGCGGGCGCCGAGGCGGCTTAGGGTGCGGCGGGCTGCTTCCTGGCCGATCTCTTCGGGCGATTCGAGTTTGCTGGCTGAGCGCGAGTTCGAGTACCAGTAGTTGCGCTGCATGCCGCCTTTTTCGTCGATGGCGATGGGGACGGCGGAGAAGCCGCAGTAGGAGCGGCGGTACTCGCCGGTGAAGCCGCGGGAGTTCATCAGGATTTTGTGCGATGTGGCGGCCTCGAAGTCGGCGCCGCCGGAGTTCTGGATGCGGGTGTCGTAGGCCATGGCGGCGGCTTCGGCGCGGCGGGCGATCTCGATGCGGGTGGCGGGGGGCTGCTCGGTGACGTCGTCGAAGTAGAGCTTGAGGTCGCCTTCCAACTGGCCGAACTCTTCGCGCTCGGGGAGGCCGGCGAAGGGGTCTTCGCTGGTGATTTTTGCAAGGGTGATTGCGCCGTCGACGAGGTGGGCGATGGAGTCGCTGGAGAAATCGGAGGAAGAGGTGCTGGCGGTGCGCTGGCCGATGAAGACGCGGAGACCTACGGCGCGGGAGCCGGATTCTTTGAGGGTTTCGACCTGATTGAGACGGACCTTGGCGTTGAACTCGTCGCCTTCGTAGACGACGGCTTCGGCGTCGGTGGCTCCGGCGCGGAGGGCGCGGGTGAGGACTTCGGAGGCTAGCTGCTGGAGGTCGGTCTTTGTTTCGGTGGGCATGTGTTCTTCAAGGATACTTGGTTTGGTTTGGTCTTGCGGTGCGATTGTCCCACGCGCCGTGATATGGGAGGAAGGCATACTCCAGGGGCCAAAGCCCCCTTTGTTCGGATTCTGGATAGAGACCCAAGGCTGAAGCCTTGGGGTACCTAGAAGCAAGTGCAACTGCAATTGCGGATCGCGCTTTGCGCGATTGTCCCACTCATGCGATGAGGCCGCATGAATGGGGCACCCGGCACCCGGCATACGGCTTTGCGAGTGACGCGATGGATCGCTGCGTGGGAAAGTCGCTATTCTTGACTCGAATGTGGCGGGTGGACGATGTGTGAGAGGAACAGGTGGCGGAAGTTCGTGATTGAGCTTGGGCTGATCTGTTTTTGTTTGCCTGCGGTTGCGCAGGATCAGTTTTTGCCGGAGGTGAATTTCTATTACAAGCTGAGTTCCGGTACGCGAATCCAACTGCAAGCGAAACAAACGCGTGAAGGCGGTGAGCCAGTTCAGGCGGAGATAGGACCGAGCGTCGATTTTTACCTTCGTCCCCTGCTACGGCTGGCCAAGGCTACGAAGTTCGATCTCGATGATGCGAAATCGCGGCCATTGGTGCTATCGATCGGATATCGCTATCTTGCGGAAGGCAATGGCGGAGTGCCAACGAATAGGCTGATGCCAGTTGTGACGTCCCGCTTTCCTGTGTCGACGAAGGTTGTGCTGACTACCAGGAATCGGTTCGATCTGGACTGGAAGGGCGGTGGTTTCACGTGGCGGTATCGCAACCGGCTTCAGGTGGAAGGGCCGGTCGCGATTGGTTCTTACCACCTGACGCCATATGCGAGTGTCGAGCCTTTCTACCAGAGTCAGTATGGGAAATGGAGCGAGACTGCTATCTATGCCGGTTGTATTTTGCCGATTAGGAAACGGATTCAGCTCGACCCCTACTATGTACATCAAAACCAGACGGGCAAGAGCCCCAATCAGCAGCTAAACCAGGTTGGATTGATTCTTAATCTTTACTTCTAGGAGGTGACTCTCATGGAGCGCCTGCGGAATGCGTATGCAATCGGGTGGGTTTCTCCATTTATGATGTGCGGGGTCATCTTATTCAATGGGCAGGGGAAAGAGAATGTCGGAGTCGGGAAATCGGGCGGTCGTTCAGAGATTTTTGGAAGAGGTCATCAACCAGGGGCGGTTGGAGCAAGCCAATGAGATCGTCGCCGAGGATTTTGTTGAGCTTGATCCTCTTCCAGGGCAGAGACAGGGGCGCGAGGGTTTGAAGGAAGTTATTGGCATGCTGCGGACGGCGTTTCCGGATATGCATTGGGTTGTGGAAGAGATGATCGCCGAAGGGGAGAAGGTCGTCACGCGATTTACGTGGACGGGCACGCAGCAGGGAACGTTTATGGGTATTCCTGCTACGGGCAGAGGCGTCGTTGTTAAGGGCGTGGTTATCGACCGCATCATTGGCGGGATGATGACGGACAGCCGCATTTTGATGGATACGATGGGAATGATGCAGCAGCTTGGAGCGATTCCCGGGGCTTAGTGAACCGGGGATGAGGATGGCCGGGGCTGGCGGCCGTCGGTTGCTTTGAGGAAGTGCAGGCCGTCGGCGCAGTACTCGGAGTCGCTTTTGAGTTTGTGCTCGATGTGGGCGACTGGGCCGTCTTCGGAGCGGCGTTTGAAGAGTTTGACGGCTCCGCCGCAGCTCTTGCAACGGAATTCGGTGTCGTTGTCTTCGAGGGCCTCGGCGATGGTCTTGACCTTCCAGAAAGGTTCGTAGCCACCCGCGGCACGGACGCGGCGACGCTTGACTTCACACTCGTAGAACCTTTCACGCTCGGCTACTGCCATGATTGACCTCGATTAAGTACGGTTGTGGTTCGTTGATTGGTACTTTCCGATGTCATGCAGATGCTGGAAATAGCCAGGGAACGGCTGTATAAATTTGGTGGCTTGTATCAGCATTCCCTCAGGGGCTAAAGCCCCATTGATTTGTCTCCACTTATGGCGTGGCTGAAGCCACGCCCTTTCAAAACAGAGAATCGAATCAAAACAGAGAATCGAATCAAAATAGAGAATCAAATCAAAATAGAGGATCGAATCAAAACAGAGAATCAAATCAAAACACAGAATCGAATCAGAACAGCGAATGGATCAGAGTTCCGTTATAGGACCGGGTGCTCGGAGAGCTTTGGCTCGCGGCCGTCGGTGGCCTTCCTGAATAAGGATTCCGTTGGCGCAGAACTCGGAGTCGGCGGCGGATTTGTGCTCGACGTAGGGCGGATTGCCCAGCTTGTTGTTGCGGCCGAGGAGCTTGACTTCGCCGAAGCAGTCTTTGCAGCGGAATTCGGTGTCGCTGTCGGCCAGGGCTACGGCGACGGGTTTGACCTTCCAGAAGGGCTCGTAGCCTCCGCCGGTTTTGACGCGACGGCGTTTTACTTCGCATTCATAGATCTTTTCGCGTTCGGCTGCCATTATTGTCCCGTTCCTCCGACCGTCATGCGGTCGAGCTTGATTGTGGGCATGCCTACGCCGACCGGTACGGACTGGCCGGATTTGCCGCAGGTGCCGATGCCCTCGTCGAGTGCGAGGTCGTTGCCGACCATCGACACGTATTTCAAAGCTTCAGGGCCGTTGCCGATGAGGGTCGCGCCTTTGACCGGGCTGGTGACTTTGCCGTCTTCGATGAGGTAGGCCTCGGAGGCGGAGAAGACGAATTTGCCGTTGGTGATGTCGACTTGGCCGCCGCCGAAGTTGACGGCGTAGAGGCCTCGCTTGACGGACTTGATGATGTCCTCAGGCATGTCGTCGCCGTTGAGCATGTAGGTGTTGGTCATGCGCGGCATGGGGATGTGGTGGTAGCTCTCGCGGCGTCCGGAGCCGGTGTTGGGCGTGCCCATGAGGCGCGAGGAGAGCTTGTCGGAGAGGTAGCCCTTGAGGATGCCGTTCTCGATGAGGACGTTCTCCTGGGTGGGGTTGCCTTCGTCGTCAACGTTGATGGAGCCTCGGCGGTTGGGCATGCGGCCGTTGTCGACTACGGTTACTTTGCTTGACGCGACCTGCTGGCCGATGAGTCCGGCGAAGGCTGAGGTTTTTTTGCGGTTGAAATCGGCTTCGAGGCCGTGGCCTACGGCTTCGTGGAGGAGGACGCCGGGCCAGCCGGGGCCGAGGACGACTTCCATCTCGCCGGCGGGGGCTTCGATGGCGTTGAGTTGGAGGATGGCGGTGCGGGCGGCTTCGCGGGCGAAGTGCTCGGGGGATTTGTCTGTTTCTCCGGGGCCGCCGGCGCTTTCAAAGAAGTCCATGGTGACTCGGCCGCCGCCGCCGCTGGTGCCTCGGGCGGTACTTCCGGCGCCGTTGTTGCCCGCGGGGTCCTTGGCGATGACGAAGACGTTGAGGCGGGCGAGAGGCTGGGTGTCGGAGGCGAAGGTGCCGTCGGATGCGGCGATGAGGATGCGGCGGAGCTCGTCGGAGAAGCCGGCGCGGACCTGGGTGATGCGGGGATCGTAGGCGCGGGCGGCTTTGTCGGCGCGTTCGATGAGGGCGAGCTTGGCGGCGATTTCGGCGTCGGAGGTGGCTCCGGCGATGGGGTAGAGCGAGGTGGCTTCGGTGTGGCGGAAGCCGGACATAAGCTCTTTGGCTGGCCCACTTGCGATGAGGGCTGCGGTGCGGGCGGCGCGGAGAAGACGGTCGGAGGAGAGGTCGTCGGTGTAGGCGTAGCCGGTGCGCTCGCCGGAGACGACGCGGATGCCGCAGCCTACGGAGATGCCCTGAGAGGCTGATTTGACAAGGGATTCGTCGATGCCGAGGGAGGTGGAGGTGACGGACTCGAAGTAGAGGTCGGCGTAGTCGCCGCCGGCGGAGAGGGCTTCGCCCAGACAGCGTTCCATCAGGCGTTCGGAGAGACCGAGTTTCTCGATGAAATAGCGTTTGTGGTCCGGGGCGGGAATTGTCATCTACCTAGATGATAGGCGTTGGGGGAGGATGCGGCAAATGGCGCTGGTGGGGATTGTACGCGAGACGGTCGCAAAGAAAGGAAGTCAGATCATTTGGGCGACGTATTTGGACTGGTGGGCGTGGTGTCGGTGTCAGCCCAGTAGCTGCTTCTGGCGGTGACCTGGAGCCCTGGATAGCTCTTCAATTGCAGATTTATGGCGTGCAGGCCGGGGTGGGGCGACTGTGGCTGGAAGCTGAGGACATAGCGGTTGGGTATGTGATTGGAGATGGTGGCCAGGTCGCGTTCAAGACTTTTGGCGTCGGTGAGTCTAAAGTACTCGCCGCCGGTGAGGTGGGCGACGGTCTCGGGGATGTTGCGGCGCAGGCCGTCCGTGGCGGCGATGGCGGCCATTTTGGCGAGCGCCAGAGGCGGCAGAAGCTGGGTGAGGCAGTCGTAGGCCTGGACGGCTTTGTTGTGAGTCGCGTCAGGGTCCGGATCGGGATCTTTGCCCATGCACCCGTTCGGTGGGTTGGGGTGGTGGTTCTCCATCCACAGGCCACCCGGCTGGGTGGGGAGCTCGCGGGCCGCGTAGTGCGATGCCTCGGACTTTCCGGTTGAGAATCCGATGCTGTAGATGACGGTGTTGGTGTCACTGATGGCGCGCAGTGCGTCTTCGAGCTTGAGGTTGCTGCCGCGGTCAAGGGTCTCGCTAATCAGCAGAATGGCGCGGCGGTATTGCGAGGGCTGATTGCGCAGGAGGTCGACGGAGAATCCGAGGCTGTCGAGGATGGCGGCGCCGTTGTCTCCGAGAGGAAGGTTGTGGACGGCGAGTGGCGAGGCGCAGTTATCAAGGTGATGTTGGCGTGTGCAACCGGGAGTGAGGTCGCTGATAGCGGCAGCCGCTGTGTCGATGTCCGAGGTGAAGTTCTGAAGCAGCGTGGGCTGGCTGTCGAAGGCGACTACAGCAACTTTGTGAGGGACGTTGCCGACGATGGATTCGAGCATTGGAGCCAGTGGAGGAGCGATGGAGCTGTATTTGTTGAACTGGCGAGCACCGGCGCCGCCGATTTCGATGACGACGACGAGGGCGAGAGGAGCACCGCCAGTATCCTGCTCGAGCGTGAGCTTCTGCGGAACGCCATCGTCCGAGAGCGCGAAGTCGTCGGCGGCGAGGGTGAAGATGAGTTCTCCGGTTTTATTGCGGACCAGCGCGGGAACAAGAACCAGGGTGGAGTGGGCGCTGAGAGTGGTTTGAGGAGGGATGGGGGTTTGAGCGTGCACGGGCTGAATCAATGCCGAACAGACAAGCGCGGCTATGGTACGGATCTTCATGGCCCTGGCACTCCAGCAAAGTGTATCTGGTAGACGATATTGAGGGTGATGCGATATCAGCGGCCGTGGGAGGGGTCGGGTGAGGTGGAGACGCTTAGGTCGAGGTGTAGGTTGGGGAGGTTGGGGGCGTAGCAGTTGCCGTTGGGGGCGTAGGTTTTGGCGCAGGCGTGGGTGATCTCGGGGCGGCGGGGGGATTGGGCGTACTGCCATGCGGCTATGTCGGGGGTTCCGGCGGTGGTGATCGGGGGTGGGTGGAGGGTGCAGCCGTTGGAGGGGGGGCAGGCGTCCTGGTAGATGAAGAGGGCTATGGGATGAAGGTGTTGGGCGGCGACTTGTTCGCGGATGTTTTGGGCGGTGGTGATGGTCTGGCCGGGTGCGTCGGGGACGGGTTGGCCGCTGACGTAGGCTCCGGGGAGGAAGGATGAGCGGGCGATGGTTTCAGTCCAGGCGAAGAGATAGGCGGATTGTGTGGTTTCAAGGCGGCCGCCTTCTTCCTGGTCGAGGAAGAGGATCGTGTGGGCGGGGAAGTGCTCGCGCTGGGCGGCGGCTATGGCTGCGGTGGCGTCTTTTTGGCCGAGGGCGGCGGGGGTGGTGCCGGATTTTTGGGCTTTGCGGATCTCGGCGTCGAGGCGGCCATTGAAGAGGACGAGGAAGCCGAAGTTGTTGCGGAGGAGGATATCGCGCTTGCCAGCCCAGGTGTTGGTCGTCTCGCCGGGCGGGTTATTGAGCCAGTATCCGGTGAAGGCGAAGTGCTGGCGGAGGGTGGGAAGCGCGGCGTCGCCGGGGTAGTCGTTGCGGTCGAATCCGATGTGGGCCTGGTTGCCATGAGCTGCGCCCGGGCCGAGGGATAATTGCTGCGTATTCATGATGAAGGTGATGAGAACAAAAGCGAGGCTGGTGATGAGCAGGCGCATGGAGGAGCGTGAAGGCATATTCTTAACTCAGGTTATACAAAGAGCTGTGCTACCTTGCTTTTACAGAGTTTTAAAAGGAGTCCGGCGATGGCGCTGACGGTGGTGGACGCTAGGTATCCGATTGGCAAGTTCGAGAGGCCGGAGATGATTACGCCGGATGACCGGCTGGCCGCGATTGCTTCGCTCGCGGAGCTTCCTGAGGAGTTGCGCAATGCGGTGGACGGGATGGATTCGGCTCGGCTGAATACGCCGTATCGAGAGGGCGGATGGACGGTGCGGCAACTGGTGCACCATATCGCCGATAGTCACATGAATGCGTTTATCCGGGTGCGGCTGGCGCTGACGGAAGATTGGCCGACGATCACGACCTATGACGAGAACGCGTGGGCGGTGCTGCATGATTCGACGGCTCCGGTGGAGTGGTCGCTGGAACTGATTGAGAGCCTGCATGCGCGTTGGGTGATGCTGCTGCAGTCGCTGAGCGAGGAGCAGTGGATGCGTGGGTTCAGGCATCCTGAGCACGGGCCGATGTCCGTGGAGATGGCGACGCTGGTGTACGCGTGGCATTCGCGGCACCATGTGGCGCACATCACGCATTTGCGCTCGAAGGAAGGCTGGTAGCGGCCAGCGCGGATAACTGCGTAACGGTGATCAAAAGGATAAAGGCTGATAAGAGCTGCGGGTGGGATGGGAGCTCTCTTGTGGTGTGTTAGGGTTCGGCTATGCCGTTACAGGTAAGGTCAGGGACAGCTTTGCGGGGTGCTGAGGCTGAGCAGAGTGTGGATGCGATATCGGGGGCGCTGGAGGGGTTTCTTGCGGAGCATCCTCGGGCGGTGGTGCTGGAGGATGGCAAGGCGATCTTCGACATGCGTGAGGCGAAGTATCGGCTGGCGACCGAGCATGGGCGGTGCACGCTGCATCTTTGGAGTGAGGATAGGAATCTTGTCCGGCGGGTGAGTGCGACGGTCTCGCGGAATGGTAGTTTGCGGCTGAGTACGCATCGGTTTGGGCAGACCAAGCCGCAGACGCTGGAACTAGTTGCGGATAGGGACCGTCGGACGCCTTCGACGCGTGAGGCTACGCGGGTGAAGTATCTGCGAGTGCTGGAGCGGGTGCTGGGGCGGGCGTTTCCGGAGTGGAAGGGGGATGGGTTCCGGACCGCGATGGATCTGGAGAAGAGCTTTGGGCCGGCGTATGCGCGCGGGTCGCTGGTGCAGGGGCAGAAGGCCTGGGCGGTGATTGCCGTCAATGAGGAGGAGACGCAGGCTACTGTCGATGGGATTCTGACGCTGGGGATTTTGTGGCTGCATCATTGCCGGGAGTCGGGCGATGGGCGGCGGGTGTATCAGGGGCTAAAGGTGGTGGTACCAAGGGGGGCGGCCGCGCTGACGGTTTCGCGGCTGGCGTGGCTGCATCCGCAGGCGGCTCAGTGGGAGCTTTGGGAGCTGGATCAGGCGGCTGAGGAGTTGGGGCAGAGGGAGGCGGCGGATCATGGGAATCTGACGACTCGGTTGATTCATGCTCCAAATGAAGCGGCGGCGCGAGAGAGGTTTGCGGAGTCGGCGGCGCGGGTGATGGCGTTGGTTCCGGAGGGGATGCGGGAGGTCGTGGAGCAGAGGGTGAGGAGCGGGACGGAGCTGGCGTTTCTGCTGCATGGGCTGGAGTTTGCGCGGGTGCGGATGGGCTATGCGGGGAGCTCGTTCAACAGCTTGCAGGAGATTACGTTTGGCGCGGGGGCGAATGAGACTCTGCTTAGTGACGAGAATGAAGGGGAGTTGCGGGAGTTGGTGGCGCGGCTGTTTGAGCGGCGGCATGCGAGTGGGGACAAGCGCGATCCGCTGTACAGGATGCAGCCGGAGCGGTGGCTGGAGAGTGTGTTGCGGCGGGATATTGCGACGATTGATGCTCATCTCGATTTGGCACATGTGTATACGCAGGTGCCGGCGTTTGCGGCGGGGGATCGGGGGATGCTCGACCTGCTGGGTGTGAGCGATGATGGGCGGCTGGCTGTGATCGAGTTGAAGGCCGATGAGGATTTGCAGCTTGCGTTGCAGGGGTTGGATTACTGGGTGAGGGTGCGGTGGCATCATCTGCAGAACCCTGACCAGATGAGTGGGTTGGGGGAGTTTCAGCGGAACGGGTATTTTGGTGGGGTGAGGTTGGCTGAGTCTGCGCCGAGGCTTTATCTGGTTGCGCCTGCGTTGAGGGTGCATCCGGCGACGGAGGTTGTGCTGCGGTATCTTTCGCCTCGGGTGGAATGGGTGCTGGTGGCTCTGGATGAACGGTGGCGGGCGAAGGTGAAGGTGGTTTGGCGAAAGAGAAGTGGAGGGTTATGACAATACGGTTGCTCGGTGCGCTGCTGGCCGTGGTTTTGTTGCCGGTTCATGGGAGTTCTCAGCCTGATGCTGCGAAGTGGAAGCTGGTGTGGAGCGATGAGTTCAATGCGGCGGATGGTACGGCGCCTGATCCGGCGAAGTGGGGATTTGATGTCGGTGGTGGAGGATGGGGGAATAAGGAGCTTGAGAGCTACACGCCGAGGCCGGTGAATGTGCGGCAGGAGGGTGGGAATCTTGTCATCACGGCGTTGAAGGAGGATTACACAGGGAAGGATGGGGTGGCGCGACCGTATACGTCGGCGCGGATCAAGACGAAGGGGCTGTTTTCGCAGGCTTATGGGCGGGTTGAGGCCAGGATGAAGTTGCCGCTGGGGAAGGGGATTTGGCCAGCGTTTTGGATGCTCGGGGATGATATTGGGAGCGTTGGGTGGCCGAAGTCGGGCGAGATCGACATCATGGAGAATATCGGCGAGGCTGGGAGGATTTACAGCACGCTGCATGGGCCGGGGTATAGCGGAGCGGGTGGGATTTCGGCCAAGTACAATCTGCCTGCGGGGGAGGCGGTGAATGATGGGTTTCATGTGTATGCGGTGGAGTGGTCGCCGAATAAGATCAGGTTTTATTTCGATGACAAGCTGATTGCGGAACGGACTCCGGCTGATCTTCCTGCGGGGGCTAAGTGGGTGTATGACCATCCGTTTTTTTTGATTTTGAATGTGGCGGTGGGTGGGGCTTGGCCGGGGAATCCGGATGAGGGAACGGCGTTTCCGCAGCGGATGCTGGTGGACTATGTGCGGGTGTATGAGGCGCGGTCGTGAGATGGATGCTGATGTGCGCCGGTGTTGTAGCGTCGACGGCGCTGCTGCACGGACAGACACTACCTGGTGTGCAGAATGCTTTGGGAGTGAGGCTTGTGGTTGCGGCGGAGGATACGCAGCCTGCGCTGGATGTTGTGCTGCCTGACGGGCCGGGCGTGGTGATGAAGGTTGTGTTTCCGGAGCACGTGACTGTCAGGAGGCGAGGGGGCACCGAGGGAGAACATCTGTATCTGTATCGGCCCGGTAAGAGCGGGGAGCGTCCGGCGTGGCGGACGGTGGGGCAGTCGATTGAATACGAGAGGGATTTGGAGCAGGGTGTGCATATGCTCGCGCGCGCGACGATGGAACAGGATGGGGTGTTGTTTCACTATGAGCTGCGCAACGGATCGAACACGGACTACGAGATGGCTCTGGCAATTACGGATCCGAGGATGGTTTCGACGCTGCACGATGTTCGGTTGGAGCGGACGTATGTTCATCACAAGGAGGGATTTGATCTGCTGGCTTCGGAGACTCCGGAGAGGCTTACGATGCCGTTAGAGCAGTGGCTTCCTGTGCGGTATATGGCTTCGTATACGTGGCCGGTGCCTGCACAGCGTGTGGAGAAGCGTGCGGATGGGATTACGTATTACAACAAGTCGCGGGTGGTGGATGAGCCGATGGTTGCGACGGTCTCCACGGACGGCAAGTGGGTGGCGGCGAGCTTTACGAAGACGACGGGGAATGTGTGGAGCAATCCGGAACTGACATGTCAGCATGTGGACCCGGCAAAGCCGTTGCCTGCTGGTGGAAGCGCGGTGATCGAGGTGAAGATCCTGATCTTCCGGGGGACGCTGGACCAGGCGCTTGAAAAGGTGCGGACGCAGCGTGAGGCCCTGCGGTAGGGATTGCGATAGCGTGGCCTAGACTAGTCTGCCAAAGTGCGATGCGAGAAGGTGAAGATATCCGGGCGGGCATAGTGGCCGGTTACGTCGAGTGCCATGCTCTCGCGGTCGATCATGGAGAGGTCGAGGTCGGCGATGATGAGCTCTTCGCGATCGTAGATTGGCTCGACCAGATAGGCGCCGTTCGGTGAGATGATGGCGCTGCCTCCGCGTTCTACCCATTCGTGCTTTACGTCATGAGGGAGTTCTGCCGGGAGATCTGTGGTGGGCATCATGAGGCCGACGGCGAGGACGAAGCAGCGGCCTTCGAAGGCATAGTGACGGCTGGCTAGCTGGGCCATCTCGTTGACTGTGGGCCAGAGGGCGATGTGAATATGCTCGCCGGACTGGTGCAGGGCGGTGCGGGCGAGCGGCATCCAGTGCTCCCAGCAAATGAGCCCGCCGACGCGAGCGTTTGCTATGGGTACGGCGTTGAGGCCGCGGCCATCGCCGTTGCCCCAGACCATGCGCTCGGTGAATGTCGGCACCAGTTTGCGGTGGTGATTCGTCAGGAGCCCTTCTGTTGAAAAGGTCAGGAGGGAGTTGTAGAGGGTGCCTTGTCCGGGGCCTTCGTCGACGCGTTCGTTGATGCCGATGACGATGCCGATGCCGAGATCTGCGGCGGCTTCAGCGATGGCCTTGGCTTCGGGGCCTGTGGCGGAGATGCTGTTCTGGCGGAGCTCGGCGAAGACGCGCTTGGTGGGCTCGTGGTTCCAGAGGCCGGCGGTGGGACAGACGTCGAGCCAGACGGGGTAGCCAGGGAACCAAGTCTCACCGAAGGCGAGGAGTTGCGCGCCTTTCGCGGCGGCTTGCTGGATGAGATTGAGGGCTTTGGTGAGCGTGGCTTGTTTGTTGTGGTAGATGGGAGCACTCTGCGCTGTAGCTACGCGGATGTTGTTGGGTGAGAGCATTGTCTCGTTTATACAGGCTGCCGGTTTTAGTCGCAGTAAGCGGCTGAGGTGAGCATCGATTCGTCAGGCTCCATGGCTGCGTTTTCTGAGTCGGGGTTGTGTGCCTGGGCTTCGAAGAAGCGTTCGATGGCGCTTAGGACGGCGGGGCCGTTTTTTGATTCGAAGATCTGTTTGCGGAGGGCGCCTCCGCCGGGGACGCCGTGGGTGAACCAGCTGGCAAACTGCTTCATCTTGCCGACACAGTCGCGGTGGCGTTGGTCGCGGGCGATCTGGCCGGAGGCTTCGATGGCGGCGGCGCGAGCGGCTTCGGCGGCCTCTTCGATGGCGATCTCGTCGACCAGCATCTGGAAGTAGGTGCGGATCATGCGGTAGCGGTCGTCGTTGGTGGGGTGGTCGTAGGTGCCGATGCCGGTGGCTTCCTTCGAGGCGGTGTACTGGGCGATCTGGCGGAAGATCCACGGGTTTGCCGGGGCGGTGCGTCCGATCATGACGGCGTCGCAGTGGGTGGCTTCGACCATGGCGGCGGCGTCTTCGGGAGTGCGGATGTCTCCGTTGCCGATGACGTGTATGGAGACGGCGTCTTTGACGGCAGCGATGTACTCCCAGCGTGCCTGGCCGGTGTAGCCGTCCTCGCGGGTGCGGGCGTGGAGGGCGCAGGCGTTGAGGCCGCAGTCTTCAGCTAGTTTGGCTAGCTCGACGCAGACGATGTCCTTGTCGTTCCAGCCCATGCGGAATTTCACGGTGAAGGGGATCGTGACGGCGCTGCGGATGGCTTTGAAGATGCGCTCGATCTGCGGGAGGTCGCGCAGGAGGCCGGAGCCGCCGTTGCAGGCGACGACACGCTTGGCAGGGCAGCCGAGGTTGAGGTCGACGAGGTCGAAGCCTGCGTCCTGAACGATGCGGGCGGAGTCGGCGAGGGTCTCGGGGTTGGAGCCGAAGAGCTGCGCGGAGATGGGGTGCTCGTCGTCGTAGTAGGTGAGGTAGCGCTTGCGCTTGGTCTCGCGCATGCGGGAGAGGCCGTCGGCTGAGGTGAACTCCGTCATGATGAGGCCGCAGCCGGATTGCTGGTTGGTGGTTTCGGCTTCGACGTCGGTGGCTTCAGAAGCGAACCGCAGGTCCTTCGACTCCGCTCCGCTTCGCTCAGGATGACAATTTTGCGGGGCGGGTGAGGTGAACTGGCTGGCGTTTTTGATGAAACGGCGGAAGACTGTGTCGGTGACGCCTGCCATGGGGGCCAGTACGGTTGCAGGGGCGATGGTGACGTTGCCTATGGTGAAGCTCGCAGGGACGCGGGTGTGCTCGGGCATGGTGTGTTCGACCGGCGAGTCCCAGCGTTTCTGCTCTAAGGTGTAGCGCTTCTTCATGGCGGTGACGGTTTCTAAGTAGTAGGTATCAGGCTTTAGGTATCGGGTAAATACAAAGGCCTCCGCGTTGGCGGAGGCCTCTGAGGTTGTGGGCTCCGCTTACTTTGCGGCGGCTTCGGCCTTGCCCGCGTCGGACTTGGCGAACTTGCGGCGGAAGCGCTCGACGCGTCCTGCGGTGTCGACCAGTTTCTGCTTGCCGGTGAAGAACGGGTGGCAGGCTGAGCAGATTTCGAGGACGATGTCGCCCTTGTGCGTGGAACGGGTCTCAAAGTGAGTACCGCAGGCGCACTTGACGGTGATGGTGTTGTACTTCGGGTGAATTCCCTCTTTCGGCATGATGAAAGATATCCTTTGGCTGATTTTGGCTCGTCGGGTCGCGGATCGCTTGCGACGGTGCGGTCACGTCACATCGAAGGCCTGTCGCGATGCCGGGCACACTCCTACTTCCGGGGCGTGCAAGCGCTTCTTCTATTCTAGCATTTCCGTTCAGTTTTTTAGCATTTGTGACCCTGATTCGCACAGGGTTCGTGGGGTCGCGGAAGCTGCGATACTGGAAGGACGTGATGGCTGAGATCTGTCCAATTTGTGAGGGTGCCGGGTTGCGGGTAGTGCAGCGGGACGGCAGGCAGTTTGCCCAGGACTGCGAGTGCAGGATTGGGCAGAGGGCGGCGCGGAGGGTGGAGCGGGCGCAAATTCCTCGGCGGTATGAGCACTGCTCGCTCGAGAGCTATCACACTAATTTTCCTTCGTCGCACAAGTCACAGGCTGAGGCGTTGCTGCGGGCGCGCGGGTTCGTGGAGAGTTATGTGGTGGAGAAGACGACTGGGACCGGGCTGTTGATTACGGGATCCATTGGCGTGGGTAAGACGCACCTGGCGGTTGGGATTCTGCAGGCGCTGGTGCAGGAGCGGGGGGCGACGGGGCTGTTCTATGACTATCGCGATTTGTTGAAGCAGGTGCAGCACAGCTACAACAAGCAGGTGGCTGCGACGGAGTTGGAGATTCTGGCTCCGGTGTTTGAGGCCGAGGTGCTGGTGCTCGATGAACTGGGAGCGTCGAAGCCGACCGATTGGGTGTGGGATACCGTCGCGCATATCCTGAACACGCGGTATAACGACCGGCGCACGACGATCATTACGACGAACTATGCGAATGCGGGACCGCTGGGTACCGAGTCCGGTCCGAGAGGGGTCATGCGGGAAGAGACTCTGGGCGATCGGATCGGCGAACGCATGCGGTCACGGCTGCAGGAGATGTGCGTTGTGGTGGAGATGCAGGGAGAAGACTTCCGGCAGAAGGTGAAGCGCGCCAGTTTTGCCTGATGGCGTAACGTCGTCTGGCGTGGTGCTAGACGACGGTGGCCAGAAGAATAATTCCTGCGGTCAAGGCAGCAATACGATAGGCATAATCAGCCGATGTCAGCGGTGCCTTTGGGGCAGAGGCCGCGACATAGGGATTTGAAATGCTGATCGGAGTAACTGACCTCGGCGATTTGTCGCTCTGTGTATTCATGTTGGTCTCTCCTTCTCGAGGAGTCGATGTCTGGTTAACGCGATAATGAGCTAAATAGTTCTGGTGGCTGATGAAAAATCATGCAAACTTCGCATCGGAGTGCCGCTCCGGGTTCCCTTTTGGTTGACTCTTTTTTGATGCACGAAAGAGCGGGAAGAATCGCGGTGCAGGTATAAAATTTCGGCTTATGAGCGAACTCGGGCAGCAGGGCGGACAGCAGAGCGATAAGAGAAGTGAGCCGGTTTACGTGCAGAAGGATGATCGCGCGACGGAGATATTTGCGCCGCAGACATCGGCGGCGACACCCAGGATGCCTGTAAGTGCATGGATTATCGCGGGGCTGGTGGTCCTGGCGGTGGTGGCCGGGTTGGTGTTCGCCGGACGGAAGAAGGTGGAAGCGCCGACGAATACGGTTCTGCCACTGGCGGCTTATGCTGCGAATCTTCCTTTGTCGCAGTTGGCGATGAGCGAGTCGACGAGTTTGTCCGGGGGGAAGTCGACCTTTGTGGATGGTCATATCCGGAATACGGGCAGCCAGACAGTGACGGGTGTGACGGTGCAGGTGATCTTTCACAATGACGAGGCGATGCCGCCTCAGCTGGAGACGGTGCCGCTGGCACTGATTCGGACGCGGGAGCCGTATGTGGATACGCAGATGGTAAGTGCCGCTCCGCTGAAGCCGGGGGATGAGCGGGAGTTCCGGCTTATCTTTGAGTCGATTCCGACGAACTGGAACTATCAGATGCCTGAGGTTCACGTAGTGCGGGTGGATACCAAATAAGCTGGGTGGCGGTGCCGGCAATAGTTACCTGTGACCCGGAAGATTTTGCGTGAGCCGGGTCTAATGGTGCTCGTGCCTGGTGGGTGGATTGGGCGACTAAGTCCAGTATTTTCAATCTGCGTAGTCGGTTTTGCGGTTTGGCATGGTAGTTGCTCTTAGGAAATGCGTGTTGACGTCTGAATAAGGCGCACAGGTAACTAAGGAGCGAAGACTCATGATGAAGACAACAAATACATTTGGTCTCTCAGTGCTGGTGCTTGGGAGTGCGATGGGGGTCACGGCGTTGGCGCAGACAAGTACGCCTCCTCCTCCGGCGACGGACCAGGCGGCAGCTACCTCTACCTCCTCCAAGGGAATGAATGTTGATGACAAGGGTACTTACGCCACGGGGCAACCGCTTGAGACGCAGTCAAAAGAGGGTTTCTGGGGCAAGATGAATCCCCTGGCTCGGAAGAGATGGGTACACAGGCAGGTTGATCCAATCAAGGATCGTACGAATGAGTTGGATCAGCTGCAGGCTAAGAATGCAAACGATATTCGCGACGTAGATGCGCGGGCGACAGCGGGAATCAACAAGGCTATGACTGCGGCCAATACGGCTGATCAGCATGCAACGGACGCGAACAATCGTGCGACCGCCGCGCAGACGCTGGCTGGAAACGCGAGCACCCGGACCGATGCATTGCATGGAACGGTAAGCAATCTGGATCAGTTCCAGACGATATCGGCGACGTCGGTTCCTTTTGTTGCAGGACGCACTACGCTCGGGCCGAAGGCGAAGGCTCAACTGGATGACGTAGCGACCCAGTTGGCCAATCAGAAGGGTTACATCGTCGAAGTGCAGGGTTGGAGCCGCTCCGGGGTGCAGACCTCGCAGGCGATGGCGGATGCGGTTGTTCGGTATCTCGTAGTGGAGCATCAGATACCGGTTTGGCGGATTTATCGTACGGGGCTTGGAAGAAATACGACGACGCCGGCTGAAGGCGAAGTTGCTGTAACGAATGGAGTTCGCGTCACGCTGCTGCATAACAGCCTGGCAACGATGGACTCTACTTCGGCATCCAATGCAGTTCCGGCCCCCCCAAAGACCTCCCCGACAACGGGAGTGAGTGCACCACCCGAGGCAAACCAGTAGTAGGTAGGCCCTCCCCTAAGGGCGGCCTGGAGCTATATCTCTAAGCCGCCCGCAAGTTTGTCGAGAAGCGACCAAGAGCGCTCTCGCAAAAACCTCTCCTAACCAGAGAGAACCAAGGCAGATTGGCCCCTCATGCGAGGGGCCGTTTTTTTTAACCTGGTGGGAGGCGAAAATCTGTGGTTTTTGGGCGAAAACGGATGGTAGCGGGTGGTTTGTTGATGGTGAAAAGTGTGGATAGTGTGGTTTGTTGACGGTATGAAATCCGGAGAAATCGGTTGCAATGGGAGGAGGTTATGGGTTGAAGTGATAGGGGAGCTGAAAATGGGTGCTGGGGTTGGGCGGGGCTTTTGGATTGTCCGGATTGTCGCTTTGGTGGTGGGGCTTGCGGTAGCCGGTAGCGGCCTGGCGCTGGCTGCAACGCCTCTGGATGCTGCGATTGTGAAGCAGAAGGTAGAGGAACGAGGGGTCGGCAAAGACTTGAAGGTTAGTCTGGGGGACGGCTCGACGGTCAGTGGGGAGATTGTGTGGATTGGGGAAGAGAAGTTTCAGTTGAAGGCCAAGAAGGAGCCGCAGCCTGTGGATGTGGCGTATGCGCAGGTGATTCGGGTGGGTGGGGCGGGGTGGTGGATGTTCTGGCGGCGGCGGTGATTTTGGCGGGGGTGCGTCTTTTGAGATTCCCTCAGGGACTAAAGTCCCATTGATTTGATTCCGATTTCGGCGCGGCTGAAGCCGCGCCCTTTCAAAGGGGCAAAAGCAACGGCAAAAGCAACGGCAAATGCAACGGCAAATGCAAGAGCAAATGCAACAGCAAATGCAACAGCAGATGCAACAGCAGATCCCCTTCGGGGATGACAAGCAAGAAAAGCAACGGCAACCGCTAAGCGTGGCTAAAAGGCCACGGCCGCGTGGATGGCCAGGAGTTGTTCGAGGGTGGCTTCGAGGTGGTTCAGGTGGAGGGCGTTGGCGCCGTCGGATTTGGCGTGTGGTGGATCGTCGTGGACCTCGAGGAAGATGCCGTCGATGCCTGCGGCTACGGCGGCACGGGCGAGGACGGGAATGAACTCGGGCTGGCCGCCGGAGACCCCGTTGCCTGCTGAGGGGGTTTGGACGGAGTGGGTGCCGTCGAAGACTACGGGGGCGAAGGCTCGCATGATGGGGAGCGAACGCATGTCGACGACGAGGTTGTTGTAGCCGAAGCTGGCACCACGCTCGGTGAGGGAGACACGGGGGTTGCCGGAGTCGCGGATCTTCTCGACGGCGTGGCGCATATCGAGGGGAGCGACGAATTGGCCTTTCTTGACGTTGATAGCTCGGCCCGTTTCGGCGGCGGCGATCAGGAGATCGGTCTGGCGGCAGAGGAAGGCGGGGATCTGGAGGACGTCGACGGCTTCGCCTACGGGGCCGCAGTCCTGTGGGGTGTGGACGTCGGTGAGGACGGGGAGGCCGGTGGTTTCGGCTACGGTGCGGAGGATGCGGCAGCCTTCGGCGAGGCCCGGGCCGCGGAAGCTGCGGATGGAGGTGCGGTTGGCTTTGTCGTAGCTGGCTTTGAAGATGTAGGGGACGCCGAGGTCGGAGGTGATGCGCTGGATGGCGTCGGCCATGGTGCGGGCGTGGGTCTCGGACTCGATGACGCAGGGGCCGGCGATGAGGAAGAGTTTGCCTCGGCCTACGGGGACGTTGCCGATATCGAAGGGGTTGGTCACATGTGTTATTTGACCATAGTTGGGGGAGGGAATGGACAGACGGGAGAGATAGTCGTATAGGCAAGAACATTGGTGCGAATACAACTTCAGGAGGTTTGAGATGATCCTGCTCAGTCTTTCCGCTCTTGTGCTTGGCGCAGGGTTGCAGATGCAGGTGCAGACTGCCGCCGCGGCTCCTGCTTCGGCACCAGTGACTGAGGTGATGGTGATGACCAGTCGGAAGCCGGGAGTCACGATTGCGGATGTGACGAAGCTGGCGCCGGAGGAGGTGCGCACTGCTGTTCAGCTCTATCTGGATGGAAAGATTGACCGGTGGTATACGCGGACTGATGGCAACGGGGCTGTCCTTATCCTGCACTGCAAGACCGTGGATGAGGCCAAGGAGGTTATCGCGGGGCTGCCGGCGATGAAGGCCGGGTATCTGGATGTGGAGTACATTCCGCTGGGGCCGTTTACGGGATTGCGAGTTTTGATGAGGCCACAGCCTGCGGCGGAGGGAAGCGCGCCAAATTAGGATCCGGGTTAGAGGGTGAGTTCCCAGTGTTGACCGATGAGGTCTTTGCCGAAGCTGTGGTGCGGCTCTTCGGCGACTTGGCGGTAGCCTTCGCGCTGGTAAAGGTGGCGAGCGGTGTCGAGGATGCTGTTGGTCCAGAGGGCGATCTTGCGGTAGCCGGTGTGACGGGCGAATTGTGTGCACTCACGGATGAGTGTGCTGCCGAGGCCTAGACCGCGTGCGGTGGGCTCGACGAGGAGGAGACGGAGGCGGGCGGTGTCGGGATCTTTGGTGTCTTGAACGAGGAAGACGCAGCCGAGGCGCTCGTCGTTGCGGTCGGCGATCCAGCAACGCTCGCGCAGGGGGTTGAGGTGGTCGATGAAGTCGGCGGTGATGCGGGCGACGAGGGCCTCGAAACGTTCGTCCCAGCCATACTCTTCGGCGTAGAGGAAGCCGTGACGCTGGACGACCCAGCCCATGTCTCCGGGGCGGTGGGGCCGGAGGATATACGGTGGCGATGGCCTTGGCGAAGGGTCGCTGAGCATGGATTCGATGGTGGACATGGCCTGGACGAGACGGGTGCGCTGGTCGGGGGAGAATGGCTGGATCATCTCGTGGACCTGCTGGTTGGATCGCTGGTTCAGTATTGCGATCTGCTTTTGCCCCGTCTTTGTGAGAGTGAGGTGGGACCGTCTTCCGTCGTCGGGGGAGGTTCTGCGCTTGATGAGCAGGTGGGCTTCGAAGGAGCGGAGGATGCGGCTGAGGTAGCCGACGTCGAGGTCGAGCGCGATGGCGATCTCGGAGGCGGTGGGCTGGTCGCGAGTGGCGATCTCGTAAAGGACGCGGGCTTCGGGGAGGGTGAGAGGGCTATCGAGGAGGCTAGCCTGCAGGGTTCCGATGGCGCGGGTGTAGAAGCGATTGAAGCGGCGGATGGAGTCGATCTGATGCTGGATGGTTTGAGGTTGGATGGTTCTGAGGCTGGATGCTGGAGGCAGTGGTGGGCATCACGGATCTCCGGTGGATGGTTGACAGTGTCAATTAATTTACTTGATTTTGTCAAATATCTCATCGGTTGGCGATGGGAGGGTTCGAGGCTAGGTCTTGAGTGAGCGGCCAAGGCTGGAGAGGATGAGGGTTAGGAAGGAGAGGCCACGGCGGCTGTCTTCGCTGGTGGCGCGTTTTGCAAGTTCGAAGAGGCTGGGTGCCTGCTGCTCGCGCTTGTGTTCTTCGGTTGCGCTCGCCATTGCTCTCGAGACGTGATCGAGGACTTCGGGGTCGAGTTCGGTGAGGATTTTGGCGGCGGTGAGGAGGTTGCGGAGGCCTGCGATTCCTTCGGGCTGCTTGGCGTACTTTGCGATCTCGGCGGCGATGGTGTCTTTGGCGCCGATCATGCCGTGGAGGAGGTCGAGGACGCCTTCGCGGTGGGCGATTGCGATCACTTCGAGGGCTTCGAGGAGTGCGGCGGCGTGCTCTGCGGGGGCTTTTTCGAGGCGGCGCTCCAGGTCGGCTTTGAAGTCTACGGGGACGGGTTTGAAGGCGATTGGCTTGGCCATGGGTGCTCCTTGTTTCTTTGGACCTCAATCGAGATTTGTGGCGACACTGGCGAAATGCGGGGGTTCTTCGCTGCGCTCAGAATGACAAGCAAAAGCAACGGCAAAACAACTGCAACAGCAACTCCTACAACAGCAACTACAACAGCAACTACAACAGCAACTACAACAGCAACTACAACAGCAACTACAACAGCAACTACAACAGCAACTACAACAGCAGATCCCTACGGGATGACAAACAAGAAGAACAAAGGCAAGAACAACAACTGCGACAGCGGCTATACGGTGGTGGAGGTGATTTGCACTAGTTTGTCGGCGGGGGATGTGCCGGGGACGTGGTAGTCGGTGCGGGCCCATTTGCGTTCGATTTCGAGGCCGGGTTGTGGGGTGCGGCTGCCGTAGCGGAAGTTGTGGCGTGGCAGCGGGTCGTCGCCTTGTTCAGGGAGGACGGTCATGATGACGGCGGTCTCCTTGTAGGCGGGTGTGTGGGTGTTGCGGTCGGTGAAGCTGCTGGTGAGGCGGTTGACGGGCTCTTCGACGGAGTTGATGGGCATGTAGAGCTGTTTGCCCTGGACTCGGTCGGTGACGACGGCTTGCACGCGGACGATGCCGTAGGGGCTCATGAGCTGGACGTAGCGGCCGGTGGTGATGCCGCGTTCGGTGGCGAGCTCGGGTGAGATTTCGAGGAAGGTGGAGGGGGACAGGACTTTGAATCCGGGGGTGCGGTAGGTCATGCTGCCCTGTTGGAACTGTTCAAGGAGACGGCCGTTGTTGAGGTGGAGGTCGAACTCGGGGTTGGACTCAATGCACGGGGGGATGTACTCGATGGGGTAGAAGCGGGCCTTGCCGTCGGGGAAGGGGAATTTTTCGGTGAAGAGGACGGGCGAGTCTTTGCCGTCGGCGGCGATGGGCCACTGCAGGCTGTTGTAGCCTTCGAGGCGGTTGTAGTTGACGCCGGCGAAGATGGGCGTGAGGCGGGCGACTTCGTCCATGATCTCGGAGGGGTGGCTGTAGTTCCAGTTGCCGCCCATGCGGTTGGCGATGAGCTGGATGATCTCCCAGTCGGCTTTGGCTTCGCCGAGTGGTTCGATGGCTTTGTAGATTCGCTGGATGCGGCGTTCGGTGCTGGTGAAGGTGCCGTCTTTTTCGAGCGAGGCGGCGGCGGGGAGGACGATGTCGGCGAAACGGCAGGTCGCGGAGAAGTTGATGTCCTGGACGATGAGGAACTCGCAGTTGCCGAGTGCGTCGCCGACGTCGCCGGCGTTGGCGTCGGAGGTGATGGTGTCCTCGCCCTTGATGTAGAGGCTCTTGAGTTTGCCTTCCTGGATGGCGCGGATCATCTCGTGGTTGTCGAGGCCTTTGGAGGTGGGGAGAGTGACGCCCCAGTCGGCTTCGAACTTGGCGCGGATGTCGGGGTCGTCGACTTTTTGGTAGCCGGAAAAGACGTTGGGCATGGAGCCGAAGTCGCTGGCGCCCTGGACGTTGTTGTGGCCGCGGAGTGGGTAGGCTCCCGCGGCGGGTCGCATGTAGTTGCCGGTGACGAGGAGGAGGTTCGAGAGAGCGGTTGCGGTGTCGGAGCCTCCGCAGTGTTGCGTGACGCCCATGGCGAAGAGGATGCAGACGCCGTCGGCCTGGATGATCTCGTGCGCTACGGTGACGAGGGTGGTGGCGGGGATGCCGGTGATGGTCTCGGCGTACTCGAGGGTGAAGGGCTCGAGGGATTTTTTGTACTCGTCGAAGTTGTTGACCCACTTGTTGACGAAGTCCATTTTGGCTAGGCCGCTGTCGATGATGTATTTCGCGATGGCGGAGAGCCAGACGGCGTCGGTGGAGGGGTTGGGGCGGATGAAGATGTCGGCGCGTTCGGCCATTTCGTTCTTGCGGAGGTCGGCTACGATGAGGCGCTGGCCGCGATGTTTGTGCGAGCGCTTGATGCGGGTGGCTAGGACGGGGTGGTTCTCGGCGGGATTGGCGCCGACGATGAGGATGAGCCCGGCTTTTTCGATGTCGGCGATGGAGCCGGAGTCGCCGCCGTAGCCTACGGTGCGTTGCAGGCCCATGGTGGCGGGGTTCTGGCAGTAGCGGGCGCAGTTGTCGACGTTGTTGGTGCCGATGACGGCACGGGAGAGCTTCTGCATGAGGAAGCTCTCTTCGTTGGTGCATTTGGAGGAGGCTATGAAGGCCAGGGCGTCGGGGCCATGGTCTTTCCTTATCTGCTTAAATTTGGTTTCGATGATGTCCAGGGCTTCGTCCCAGGTGATCTCGCGGAAGGTGTCGCAGTCGCGGAGGAGGGGCTTAGTGAGGCGGTCGGGGGAGTTGATGTGTCCCCAGGCGAACTTGCCTTTGACGCAGGTGGAGATGCCGTTGGCGGGGCCGTGCATGGGCTCGATCTTGAGGATGTGGCGGTCCTTGGTCCAAACGTCGAAGCTGCAGCCTACGGCGCAGTAGGTGCAGACGGTCTTGGTGCGCTTGGTGTGCTCGTTGCGCATCGCGGATTCGATCTCGGAGAGGGTGAGGATGGGGCCGTAGCCGATGGGCGGCTCGACGCCTTTGACGACGTCGATCATGTCGTCGAGGACTTTGGGCGGCAGGTTGGTGAGATAGCCAGCCTGGCCGAGCATGGATTTTTCCATGAGCGCGTTGCAGGGGCAGACGTTGACGCAGTGTCCGCAGGAGACACAGGACGAGCCGTCAATTTTTTCGCCGCCGTCCCAGAGGACGCGAGGGTGGGCGCTCTCCCAGTTGATGGTGAGGGTCTCGTTGACCTGGACGTTCTGGCAGGCTTCGACGCAGCGACCGCAGAGGATGCACTGGTCGGGGTCGTAGCGGTAGAAGGGGTTGGAGTGGTCTTGCGGGTAAGGCTTGTGGGTGAAGGGGCGCTCCTGGTGCTTTACGTCGAGGTCTTTGGTGGTGTTGTGGATGGTGCAGTTCTGATTGTTGTTGTCGCAGACGGTGCAGTAGAGCATGTGGTTCTTGAGGATGCGGTCGAAGGCTTCGCGCTGGGCGATGTCGACGGCTTCGCCTGCAGTCTCGACGGTCATGCCGGTGGTGACGGGGGTGGCGCAGGCGCGTGCCAGTTGCCCGTCGACTTTGACCATGCAGGTGTCGCAGCTTTGGATGGGGCCCATCTGCTGGACGTAGCAGACGTGGGGGACGGGCTTCTGTACGCCGGATTCGGTGCGGCGATTGAGGAGGTCGATGAGCAGTTCGCCGGAGTGCGCGGGGACGGCGATGCCGTCGATGGTGAGCTGCATGTTGGGGGAGTGGTCAGCGGGGGTATTCAGTAGAGATTTCATAGCACCCTGCGCTTTCTGATGCTGAGGAGGATAGCAGAGGTTTGTGCTGTGGGTGTGAAGTTCGGCTGAGGCTAAGTGAGGGTAAGGATTTGCGTGGCCGCGCGTAGGCCTGAGCGCATGGCGGCGTGGACTGTGCCCCAGTGGCCGGTGGTGTCGGTGTGTTCGCCGGCGAAGAAGAGGGTATTGGCTACGGGTTCGGACATTTGGAGCGGGGCGTCGAGGCCTCCGGCGGCGACGTAGCTGTAGGCTCCGAGGGAGTATGGGTCGTCGCGCCAGTTGTGGGTGTGGATGCTGAGGAGTTGGCTTTGGATTTGTGTGGGTTCGAGGCTGAAGATCTTTGCCAGAGAGGCACAGGCTTGATTGTGCGAGATCATCAGGGCTGAGGTTGGCTAGCTTTGCGGAGCGCGGGCCGCCGACCCATCCGGTGATGGTGTTGCTGGGATCGGGATGTGGGGTCCACCAGACGGGTGGCATCTCGGTGAAGCTGAAGAGGAAGCTGAGGTCTGCGATGGCTGGAGGATGGGCGAGGTGCTTCCAGAAGGGTTCGCGAAAGAGCAGGGTGAAGCGGAGGGCGTTGCCCATGCGCAGGCGGGAGGTGGCTTCGAGGATGTTCGAGGGTTGCGGGGTGATGGCTACGCTGCCGCTTTGAAGGACGCCGAGTGGGAGCGTGATGATGGCTCGTTGCGCGGTGAAGGTTTGGGTGTCGGTGATAGCTTCGACTTGGGTTGGGCTCCAGCGGATTTCGCGGACTGGAGTTGCGAGGCGAATGGAGCCTTTGTATTCGGCGATGCGCTTGGCGAGGTAGGCGGGGAGTTGGTCGTAGCCGTTGCGGAGGCGGTAGGTTCGGTCACCCTCGATGGATTCTTCGGCCTTTTGTTGTGCGCCGAGGGAGGCTGTGCTGATCTCGCGATGGTCGGCGGCATTGAAGCCTTCAACGTAGCTGATGGTGGGGTAGCGGTCTTCGGCAGGGATGGCTTCGCGGTCGAGATATTCGGCGAAGGTGAGGTCGGGGCCGGTGAAGTTTTCGAGTTTTTCGAGTGGGTCGAAGAGGTCGGCGAGTTCGTCGGGGCAGGCGTTGAGGCCGGAGTCGTCGAAGCAGATTTGCGCGCCGCCGCGCTCGTAGGTTTCAAGGTTGGTTTCTTCGATGAGGGCCCATAGCTCGGGGGCGCGGCCGTGGATGAACTCGGCGCCCAGCTCGATAGCTTCTGTGCCGATGTGCTGGGTGTGGATGCGGCCGCCGATGCGGTCCTGGGCTTCGAGGACGAGGACGGAGACGCCGGACTCGGCAAGGGCGCGGGCTGCGGTGAGTCCGGCGATGCCTGCTCCGATGATCAGGACTTCGGGTTCGGTCATTCGGGCTTAGATGCCGCTGGCTTAGATGCGCGGGTGTTTGCTGACGGTGCGTGCGTCTTGCTCCACTCGGCGTAGGCTTCGAGGGCTTGTTGCGGGCCGGTTCCGTACCACGCGTAGCCGTTGCGGCGCTCGAGGGTGAGCTCGTTGACTTCGTCGTGGATGGTCTTGTCGCGGTCGCCGAAGATGGGCTTTTCGGTGTCGATGCTGTAGTAGCGAGCCCAGATGGGGCCTGCTCCGGGCTTGGCTTCGAGATGCCGCCCGCCGGGGGTGTTGCGGCCGCCGGTCCAGTCTTCGCCGTAGATTGCGGCGCTCTTGAGCCATGCTGCTGCGGCGTGGACAGAGGCGACGACCTGCGGCGATGGGTTGGGAAGGTGCATGAGGTAGAGCAGGATGTCGGCGCTCTCTCCGGTGGCCAGGGCTACTGGTTCGAAGTTGCGTCCGGAGACTGGGGCGAGTATGAGGGCATCGTGCTGCTGCGCCCAGATGGTCGGGTGGCCGTGGATGACGACTTGGGTTGCGAGGACGTTGGCGAGTGCGCGGTCGGCGCTGGCGGCGGCTTGTTTGCGAAGATCGGCGGGAACGAAGGCGTATTTGCCGGTGCCAGTGGAGACGGCTGTCAGCAGTTCAGCGGCCTGGGTGACGGCGTTGTCGTTGAAGGTGATGGCGTCGTGGTAGCCGCCTTCGAGTGGCCAGACCTGTGGCCATCCTCCGTTGGGGAACTGTGCGGCGAGCAGGTAGCGGATGCCGGCGAGGAAGCTGGCGCGGTAGCGGTCGCCCTCGGGGCCGGGCGTTGCTGCGGAGACGAGCGCGAGGAAGCGGAGTTGGGTCGTGGTGGCGTCGTTGTCGAGCGTGCCGACGTAGTTCCAGTGCGGGTCGCGTGGGGCGTCGAAGTCGTCGGGGCCGAGGTGCTTGGAGATGTTGTCGGTGGTGTAGGCCTGTCCGCGCTGGCGGGGAGTGGCGCTCATGTCGAGGTTCTTGCTCCATCCGCCTGCGGGCGTCTGGAAGCTGACGATGACGTCGGCTGTGTGGCGGGCTTCGGGGGTTCCGTACCAGTCGGGGCTGCGGTCGAGCGGCATGCTGCGGGTGCCGAAGCTCTCTTTGGGGATGGCGGGTTCGGGGGCGCCGGGGGTGCGCTCGGCGGCGAGGGCGGCCTGATCAGCGAGACGCTGCTTTTCGGAGCGCTGGAGGTAGGCGGTCCAGGCGGCGCGATCTTTTTTCGGGAGCTGCGCGATGCGCTCGGCGGTGATCGATTCGGCGGGTTTGCTGGTGCCGATGACTGCGGCTTGGAGGGGGGCAAGGGCGATCAGGCTTAGGACGAACGGGCGTAGGGTCACGGTAATTGGACGTACCACTTCGCCGGAAGACGCAGGTCAGGGCGAAGTCAGCGGTGGCTTGCCGAATCGTTGGCGGACGAAGGCCATGGCTTCCTCGGGGGTTTTGACGGTGCCTTCGAGTTGGGCGTCTTCGGCGGCTTCGAGCATGGACTTGAAGCGGGGGCCGGGGCGGTATCCGGCGGCGATCAGTTCGCGTCCGGTGAGGAGGAGTTTGGGCTGGATGGCCTCGGGCGGGGCGGACTCGATAGTGCTGGCGGGCGAAGTTGTAGAGGGTGAGGTCGCAGTGGGAGGAGGTGCAGTCGAGGTAGTGGAGGGCGAGGTGCTCGTCGAAGCGTGGGAGGCGGAGGAAGCGCTTGAGGGTGGACTCGCGCATGTGCATGACGTCGGCGAAGCGCATGTGGTTTTTGACGAGGGCGAGGACCTGCGCAGTGTCTTCGTTGGAGAAGCGGAGGCGGGCGAGGATGGCTTCGGCGATGCGGACGCCGACCTCGACGTGGCCGTTGAATCGGATGCGGTCGTGTGGGTCGTTGGGGTCGGGCGGGCGGTAGGTGGCGGGCTTGCCGATGTCGTGCAGGAGCGCTCCCCATGCGAGTGTGGGTGAGGCGTTGGGCGGGAGCTTTTGGAGCAGGAGCATGGTGTGGACCCAGACGTCGCCTTCGGGGTGGAACTCGGGCGGCTGCTGGACGCCGTGCATGCGTGTGGCTTCGGGGAGGACGTGTTGGAGGAGGCCGGTGGTGTCGAGCAGCTCGAAGGCGCGGCGGGCGTGGCCTTCGGTGAGCATGAGGGTGAGTTCGTCGCGGATGCGCTCGAGGCTGACCTGGTCGATCTGCGCGGCGGCGTTACGGATAGCTGCGATGGTGCGGGGCTCGATGGAGAGGTCGAGGCGGGCGGCGAAACGGACGGCTCGGAGCATGCGGAGCTTGTCTTCGGCGAAGCGCAGGGCCGGGTCGCCGATGGCTCGGAGGATTTGCGCGGCGAGGTCGACGCGGCCGCCTACGTAGTCGAGCGTGGCCGCTGCGGGGTCGCCGGTTGCTTCGTAGATGGCTGGGTCGAGCAGCATGCCGTTGATGGTGAAGTCGCGGCGGAGGACATCTTCGCGGGGGTCGGTGGAGAATTGGACCGCGTCGGGGCGGCGGCCGTCGCTGTAGGCTCCGTCGTGGCGGAAGGTGGCGACTTCGGTTGAGGTGCCGTCGTCTTCGCAGACGAGGACAACGCCGAAGTGTGCGCCGACCGTGAGGGTCTTTTTGTTGGGGAAGAGATTCAGCACGGCGTTCGGAGGGGCGCTGGTGGCTACGTCGAAGTCATTGGGTTCGAGTCCAAGGAGGAGATCCCGCACGCAGCCTCCGGCGAAGTAGGCTTGGTGGCCAGACGGAGCGGAGGGTCAGCACGATGTTGTGCGCCGCGGTGTATGCCGGGTTGTCGATGGTTGGGTGGCCCATGCGTGTCTCATGATCCAGCCTCTATGATAAAGAGATGCGCGATGGCACGGGTACGGGCCTGATTCTAGGTATCGAAAGCTCCTGCGACGAGACTGCTGCGGCAGTGGTTCGTGCCGGGAGCGATGCGCTTTCGAATGTGGTTGCTTCGCAGATGGCGCTGCATGCGAACTATGGTGGTGTGGTGCCTGAGTTGGCTTCGCGGGAGCATCTGCGAAATGTTGTGCCGGTTGTGCGGGAGGCGATGGCTCGGGCTGGTGTTACGTTCGATGATCTGGATGCCGTTGCTGTGACGGAAGGGCCGGGGCTTGCGGGCGCGTTGCTGGTGGGGATTACGTATGCGAAGGCGTTGAGCTTTGGGGTGGGGAAGCCGCTGATTGGGGTCAATCATCTGGAGGGGCATATCCATGCGGTGTTGATGGAGGCTCGGCAGCGTGCGGAGGCTCCGATGGAGTTGCCGCTGCTTGCGCTGGTGGTGTCGGGGGGACATACGCATTTGTATCTGGCTCGGCAAAGTGGGGAGTCATGGAGCTATCGCAACGTCGGCCGCACAGTGGATGATGCGGCAGGCGAGGCTTATGACAAGGTCGCTAAGTTGCTTGGGTTGGAGTATCCGGGGGGGCCCTGGATCGATGCGCTGGCGGTAAGGGGAAATCCGCGGGCGGTGCCGTTTCAGTTTGGTCAGATCAAACCGCGTGCTCATCGCGAGGGAGTTTCGTTTCCGAATAAGAAAGCACCGCCGAAGAGTGAAGGGCCGAGCTTTGATTTTTCTTTCAGTGGTATCAAGACGGCGGTGCTGCGCTACGTCGAGACGCACCACATGCGCGAGAGTATCGAGGCTCGACGTGCTGCTCTGGCTGCTGACCCGGACTTGAGGCCGAAGTCGGACGCGATGGCGGCGTTGTGCGATGCGAGAACGCTCGACCTGATTGCTTCGTTCCAATATGCGGTGGTGGGGAATCTTCTTCGCCAGACCTTCGCTGCGGCGGAGGCGTTTGGGGCGCGTGGGGTGGTTGTTTCGGGAGGGGTAGCGGCGAATAGTGAACTGCGTCGGCGGTTCAAAGCAGAGGCGGATAAGCGCGGATTGCCCGTGGCCTTTCCTTCGCTGGCGCTTTCGACGGACAATGCGGCGATGATCGCGGCGGCGGCGTGGCCTAAGTTTGTGGCGGGAGATTTTGCAGGTGAGGAGCTGGGAGCGACTCCTCAGCTGAGGCTTGGGTCGGCGTAAGGGCCCTCGGTGCGCGAATAGGGCGGACATCAGCTAAAATCAACAGGGAATTCCAAGGGAGAGCAGTCTGCACCGCGCTACGTGCTCGGCTGCGGCAGGTCTATATCGCACGTGGCAACAATGGAACTCTTTAATACTCTGGGCGGAAAGATTGAGCCGCTGACTCCTGTGGGCGCTCCGGCGCTTCGCATGTATTGCTGCGGCCCGACCGTCTACGACTACGGACATATCGGGAACTTCCGCACGTTTCTGCATGTGGATGTGCTGCGGCGATTTATGCGCCAGCAGGGCATGGCGATCGATTACGTGATGAACGTCACCGATGTGGACGACAAGATTATCCGCAATGCTGCTGCGGCTGGTGTACCGATTGGGGAGTACACGGCTAAGTATGAGCGTGCATTTTTTGAAGACTCGGACGCGCTTGGGATCGAGCGGCCGGAGGAGATTGCTCGGGCGACGAGCTGCATTCCAGATATGGTGGCTTTGATTCAGAAGCTGGCGGCGAAGGACATCGCGTATCAGGCCGAGGATGGAAGCTGGTACTTCCGGATTCATCGGTTTCCCGAGTACGGCAAGCTCTCGAAGAAGGATTTTGAGGGGATTGAGGACGGCGCTCGCGTCGATGTGGACGAGTACGAGAAGGATGCGGCGCGGGACTTCGCACTGTGGAAGGCAGTGAAGCCTGGGGAACAGAGCTGGGATACGGAGCTTGGTGCGGGTCGGCCTGGATGGCATATCGAGTGCTCCGCCATGGCGATGAAGTTTTTGGGCGAGACCTTCGACCTGCACGCTGGCGGCGAAGACCTGATGTTTCCGCATCATGAGAACGAGATTGCGCAGTCGGAGTCGGCCACTGGTCATACCTTCGCGCGGCACTGGATGCATGTGCGCTTCCTGCTGGTGGAAGGCCGGAAGATGTCGAAGTCGGAGGGCAATTTTTACACGTTGCGCGATCTGCTGTTGAAGGGCCATCGCGCTTCGGCGATACGTTTTCTGCTGATCTCGGTGCCGTATCGCAAACAGATGAACTTTACGTTCGAGAGCCTTACGGAGTCGACCAATGCCGTTGAGCGGTTGCGCATGTTCCATCAGCGGATGCTGAAGGGCGGCTTCCCGGAAGGGCTGAATCCGGAGATTGCTGCTGCGACTGCTACGGCGAGTGCAGACTTTACCGCTGCGTTGGCCAATGATTTGAACACGGCCGAGGCACGAGCGGCGATCTTCGATCTTGTGCGTGCGGCGAACTCTGCTGCTGATGCGGGGACTCTACGTGGTGACAATGTTGCGGAGATTTTGAAGGTGATGGCATTGTTTGATGGGGTCTTCGCGATACTTGAGGACAACGATACGATCGTGACTCGCGCTGCGATTGCATGGGCTGAGGCCGAAGGTCGTATCGGCGAGGCAGATGCTTCGCTGGTTGCGACGCTTGCATTAAGCGATGAGGCGATTGACGCACTGGTCGCCGAACGCACGCAGGCCAAGAAGACGCGTAACTTTGCCCGAGCCGATGCCATTCGTAACGAACTGGTTGCGAAAGGCATCCTTCTTGAAGATTCGAAGGATGGAGTTCGATGGAAGCGTAAATAGCTTCAATATCGCTGATTAAAAAAGCATGGGCGGGAGAGCATATCGCTGTCCCGCCCATGTTGTGTTTCCGCTGGTTGTTAGAAGTCCAGCCGGAGCGCCAGTTGTCCTGTGCGGTTGCCTGCGTTTTCTGCGGTTTGTGGGCCGATCAAAGCACCGAAGGTTGATGGGCTGTCGATCGCCGTTGCTGGTGGGGCGAAGTTGGTGTGGTTCAGCACGTTGGTGAAGGTGGATTCGAAACGCGCGTGTAACCTTTCGGTGATGGGGAACGACTTGGCTAACCCAAGGCTCACGGCTGCAGTCCCAGGGCCCTGCAGAATGCCGACGCCGGCGTTGCCGAAGCGGCCTGCTCCTGTTGGTGTGGGCGCGAAGGCGGCGAGGTTGAAGTACTGCGCTCTCGACTGGCCAGCGTAGTAGTTCTTTGAGACGACGTCGGGGCGCAGGATCGCTCCACGATTGGCGACGTTGGTGTTGGACTGATCGGCCGAGGCGCTGATGTAGGGAGTCTGCCATGGGCCGGTCTCAAGCAGCGTCACGTTGGTCAGGTCCCAGCCGCCGAAGAGCTGATTCATCCAGCCGCCTCCGGTCATGAACTGACGGCCGGAGCCGAAGGGAAGCTGGTAGAGGCCGCTGAGTAACAGACGCTGACGGCGTGTGCCCTGAACGTTGCCGTAGTCCTGTGTGATGTGGAAGCGGTCTGCGATGGGGATGCCGTAGTTCACCTCTCCGGCGAAGCTGTTCGGTGCGTCGCCCTGGTTGTCGGCCTGATTTTTTGCGAGGGTGTAGTTCGCATCGAAGTAGAGGCCGTGTGCCGTGCGTCGCGTTGCCTCTAGCTCGAACGCGCTGTAGTTCGCTTTGCCGGCGTTGAAGGTGCTGTAGAGCGTCGTCCAATTCGCGTAAGGTGCTCGTGGATCGACGTAAGGGCTTGCCGCCGTGGTTGCGTATGGAGTGGTGCTGGCGGGGATCTGGTTGAGATCCTCGGTGATGCTAAGCCGGTAGGTGTGCATGCCGACGTAGCTGGCGCGCAGGGATGTGGAGTCGTTGAGCTGACGCTCGACGGTGACGCTCCACTGGTTTGATTGCGGGTCGCGGTAGTTGGGGTCGACGCCCTGGTCGAGCCCGCCACCGCCGTACTGCACGCCTACTGTGGGGGGCGCGGTCTGCGGAAACTGGATCAGGGGATGGGTTCCAGTGGAGTCGGTTACGTTGGCATTGGAATAAGTGTGGAGGTTCGATGTTGGGTTGCCGCTGTTGTTGAACGAGAGCGGGCCGAGGTTCGTCATCGTGTAGATGCCGAAGCCAGCGCGGACGACAGTCTTCGTGTCGTTGAAGGGACGATAGGCCAGCGAGACGCGCGGCTGGAAGTTGCCCTTGTAGCTGTTGCGTAGACTCTGCGGCAACTTGTCCTGGCTCGCGGTCACGTAGTTTGTGCAGGCGAGAGCCGTATAGCCCAGATTACAGGCGTTGAACGATTGCTGGAAGGCGAGGTTCGAGGACTGCAGATTGTTCTTGCTGAGATACGACGACAGCTCATCCGGAACAACGATGGAGTTGTTGCGCTGGTCGAAGTTTGCGAGGTTGCCGCCATCTTCGTGGAAGCCCGGCAGTATCTGCCAGCGTAGTCCGTAGCTCAGCGTCAGCCTGCTGTTCACTTGATACTCATCCTGCGCGAAGAGGCTGTACTGGGTGGCCGAACCGCCTACGTCAGGGCTTGATACTGCGAAGAAGAGCGTGGTGGGTGCGCCTTCGAGGAAGTCGCCGAAGGCATTGCCGGTGAATGTCGGCTGGAAGGTGAATGAGCCGAAGTCGTCGGAGGGAAGAAAGAGCTCTACGTCGAAGTAGCGTACCTTGCGGATGTCGATGCCGCTCTTCACGGTGTGCTTGCCCAGAGTGAAGGTTACGTTGTCGCTGAACTGCATCGTCTTCGATTGGGTTATGCCGGTCTTGTCGCGGCCGATAGGCGTCAGCCCTGTGCCGGCGCTGAAGTTGAAGGTTGGGAAGGCATTCGTGGTCGGATGCTGACTGATGTCGACGCCCTGAAGGTCGAGTTGCTGCAACGCGCTTGCGCCGGAGATCGGAAAGCCGACGCTCGTGATGACATTTGTGAAACCGAAGCGGAACTCGTTCAGCAGCTTCGGCGTGATGGTGTAGGTGTGCGAGACAAGCAGGCTGCGGTTGTGAATGCTGTCCACGTCGTTGGGCAGAAAGGCATTCGCAAAGTCGGATGTGATGTTCTTGCGGCTGAATCGTGCATAGGCTGACTGCTTGGACGTGATCGCATGATCGATACGGATGTCTGCGCCGTCGGTCCGTGCAGGTGTCGACTGGAAGTTTTCATAGTTGAAGCCGTTCTGGCCCGAGACATTGGGCAGCGGGTAGTAGTTCAGGAGCGCCTTTGCCGTGGCGCTGATGTTCGCCTGCGGGATTACGAGATTGGTGCCGAAGCCGGTGAGATCGCCGTCGCGCTCGGCTTGTGTGGGAACGACAAGCTGCTGTGTCACAGCCGTTGTGCGCCGGTTGCCTTCGTAGTCGACGAAGAAGAATGTTTTGTCATGGCCGTCGAAGAGGTGCGGTATCGAGATTGGGCCGCCGAGCGATCCGCCGAAGGTGTTGAACTTCTTGGGAGCTTTGCCGGAGAAGCCGTAGGGGCTGGCATCGAGCGCCTGGTTCTGCAGATACTCGAATAGGCTGCCGTGATAGGTGTTGGTGCCGTTCTTGGTCGTGAAGGTGACATCGCCCACTTGCGAGAATTCTGCGCTGTTGTTGAACGCTGTTACTTTGACGGCGGAGATACCCTCCTGCGATGGGTAGGCATCCTGCAGCGCGCCGTTCTGACGGACGTTTGCTGTCGATATGCCATCGACTGAGAAGTTCACCATGGAGGAACTTGCACCTCCGAGGGCTATATTGCCTTGACTGTCCTGTTGTACGTTCGGCGAGAGGCCCAGCGCTCCAAGCGGGCTCGTCGTCGTTGCACGATTGTTCAGAGGCAGCTGCGTGATCTGCAAGTTGCTCTTTGAGTCACCGATGGCTGCGTTTTCGCTATTGATCTGGTCGGCCGCGGCGCTGACCTCAACGGTCGAGGTCTGTGCGGCTACAGACAACGCCACGGTCAGACGCACATCCTGCCTTGCTTCAACGGATACGCCATTCATGACTGTCTCTGCAAATCCGTCGTGATGTGCGTGGACGGTGTATTTGCCCGGCTTTACGTTCTCCAGGGTAAAGGAGCCGTCAGAGGCTGTTTTCACCGTGCGTTCGGTGTTTTCGTCGAGACTGTGAAGCGTCAGTTCTGTGTCAGGCAGAACAGCGCCGGAGTCGTCCTGGGCAACTCCGCGGACGCTGCCAAAGGTGGACTGGGCATACGCTGGATGACTCGCAAATATCGCAAAACAAAACAGCAGGATGAGAAGGGCCAGCGGCGCTTTTTCAATGGAAAGAGGTGATGGTCTATGGCTAAGGAGAGCAGATTGAACGTACATGGTTTCCTCTTTTTGGCGGGAGAACTCGCACTGTGCACAGTGAAACAGCGGCCAGATAAAAGAGGCGTATGTTCGGCATAAAAGATTTATAGGAAATCCGTAAAGGATTCATAAAGGCGTTTGGTCGGGCTCATGTCATCTTTTAGGTCGATGGAAGTGAATCTTTACTTGATGTCAAGCATCTCTATATCAAGGAAGATGAATCATGCCAGTTGAGAGACGAACCAGTCCGGAAATTGATACCAGCGGCGTACGTGTCTGGCTTGTGTTGTGGAAGGCGTCTCGTGCGGTTGAGGCGCATGCATTGCGTAACGTCGCGAGTCTCGACATGGGGCTGAGTGACTTTGGCGTGCTGGAGGCGTTACTGCACAAGGGGCCTTTGTCGATCAAAGACTTAGGCGCGAAGGTGCTGTTGACCAGCGGCTCGATCACGACTGCAGTGGATCGGCTGGAAGCGAAGGGCATGGTTGAGCGGCTCAATGACAAGCAGGATCGCCGCAGCCGGATTGTGCGGCTGACTGTAACCGGGCGGACGGTCATCAAGAAAGCCTTTGCGAAGCATAAGTTGGCGATGGAGGGGGCTGCCTCGGGGTTAGACCCGAAGGATCGTGCGCAGTTGGTTGAGTTGCTCCGCCGACTGGGACAAGGCGCTGGTTCGCAACTGGAAAAGAAGAAGAAGGGAAGCGGCGCTAAGGGGCGTCATATGGAGGAAGCATGGCAGTAACGAAGAAGGTAAAAGGAATTTACAGGGCTGGATCGGATCATTGGGTAGGGGATGGCTTTCCTGTGCGGAACCTGTTTCCGTCGAACGGCGTGAACGATGAAGTCAATCCGTTTCTGATGTTGGACTACGCCGGGCCGAGTCATTTCGAGCCTTCGAAGCGCGCGCATGGAGTAGGACAGCATCCTCATCGCGGGTTTGAGACGGTCACGATCGCGTATCAGGGATCGGTCTCGCATCGCGACTCCGCTGGGAACTCAGGCACGATCTATCCCGGCGATGTGCAGTGGATGACAGCCGCGTCGGGCGTTGTGCATGAGGAGATGCACGCGAAGGAGTTCTCGGAGAAGGGAGGGACGTTCGAGATGGTGCAGCTTTGGGTGAACCTGCCTAAGTCCGCGAAGATGTCGACGCCGCGCTACCAGGGCATCACAAAGGAGCAGATTCCTGCGGTGACGTTGGCGCGAATGGTCAGGCAAGAGTCATCGCCGGAGAGTTGAACGGTGCGAAGGGGCCGGCGAAGACTTTCACTCCGATCAACGTCTTCGATCTGCATTTGAAGGCCGGTGATCCGGTGAAGTTTACGTTGCCCGACGGTCATAATGCAGCGGTGATTCTGCTGCGGGGCGCTGTTGTCGTCAACGGTGTTGAAGGATTGCAGGGCGCTGCGAAGATTGCGGTTCTCTCGGATGAAGGCGAAGAGATTTCGATTGAACCGAAGGAGGATTCGACGCTGCTCGTTCTCAGCGGCGAACCGATCGACGAACCTGTCGCGAGCTATGGTCCGTTCGTGATGAACACTGAGGACGAGCTGAAGCAGGCCTTCCTGGACTACAGGACTGGGAAGATGGGCAATCTCAGCTAAACCATTGAATAAGGTGCAGACGATGATGCGGGTGGGGGCTAACAAACGCTCCACCCGCATTTATTGTTGATCGATGTGCACCGGAGCAGATTACTCTGCCGCGACGCACTCTCTTTCGGGCGGAACTGGTTTGGTCTTCGGCGATGGCGTCATGTTCAGCAAGATGAGGCCGGATATGACGATGGCCACTCCGATGTAGGCGGTCCAGAGGATTGGTTCGTTGGCGATGAAGCCCCAGAACAGACCCCAGATCGGCAGCAGATAAGTAACAGCTGTGACGTGTGTCGGCTGAATGCGTGTCAGCAAGTCATAGTAGAGCAGGTAGGCGAGACCGCTGCCTGCGACTCCCAGCACAATCACAGCGAGTACGGAGTTGCGATGGATTGCATCGGGGTGCGGGCCAAAGATCGCCAGGGGAAACAGCATGATCCATGCGAGCGAGAGCTGTGTCGTGGCGAGGCCGATGGGGTCGAGGCCTTTGAGCTTTACCTTGGCGATCACAGTGGCGATAGCGTAGCCCAGGCTGGCCAGCGCGATGAAGAAGACTCCGCGGAAGAAGGGCGCCGCGTGACCATATCCGGGTGAATCGTTGCCATGGCTGAAGACCACGATCATCACGCCGGAGAAGCCGAGCAAGACACCGGCAATAGTGAACCGGTTGGGTTTGGTGCTTTGCACTGCCATCGTCAGCAACAGCGCCCAGATGGGGGTCGTAGCGTTGAGCACGGCGGCGATGCTGCTGGGGACAGTGCGTTCGCCGAGCGCAAAGAGAGTGAATGGGATTGCGTTGTTGAAGAGAGCCACGAGCAGAAGCGGAACGATCAATCTGCCGGGTGGCAGAGAGCGGCCCTTCAGTTTCAGCACGGCCCAGAGGAAAGTCGCTCCGAAGGTAAGTCTCAGAAGAGCCACCCAGACTGGAGGGAAGCTGCGTCCGGCGATTTCGATGAGGATGAAAGATGCTCCCCAGACGGCTGAGAGCAGAAGCAGTTGGACGAGGTCACGCCGACTCATGGATATCTCCGAAGGAATCAATTAGAGGTGAACTGTATTCGCAGCGCGATCTACATTGCGCTGGCGGCTTGCGCATGGCTTATGCAGGAATATTGTCCTGGCCGCCGGTCTGCGCGAAGATCAGGGCGAGTACGCGCGCCGGTTTCGCCATGCTTGCGTTTGCTGAAACCTGATGCACACTGTCCGGCGGTTCATAGAAGACCTGACCCGTGCGGTAGGTTTTCTCTGGCTGTCCTTTGAGTTTGAAGCGAACCTCACCCTCGAGGATGTAGCCAACGACGAAGCCCGGATAACAGCGCGAGTGCGAGAAGCCGCCAGCCGGATAATCAACCTCGAGCACGGTGAGATTCAAGTGATCGAGCGAGATGGATGGCAGCTGTTGCTTGAAGACGGTGCAGGTCTTCGCGGCCTGAACCCCGGTGCTGCCAACGATGGAGGAGCCCAGTGTTGCTAGTCCTGTCTTGAAAATGCCTTCGAGTACATCCCTTCGCGGTATCATGACTCGACGATAGGCGGAAAACGGACCTGCGAGAAGGTCCATTTTTTACATTTGCTATGGGCCACTTGCGACTAGAGTTTACCGTTGCATGCAAACTTCTCGATCACCGTTGCGAGCTTCTGCATGCCCTGATTGATCTCGCGCGATTCGAAGGCGGCGAACCCCAGGAGCACTCCGCGAATCCTGCGCTTGCTTACGGAGTAGCGTTCCAGAGCGGTCGCGTCGATTCCCTGGTTGGCCGCCTCGCGTTCGAAATCGCGTGATGCGACAGGAAGGCTGTAGAAGGCGGGGGTTGCCAGGCCGGCATGCATTCCAGAAAGTTGCAACGAGTCGCCTACGTACTTTACAGCAGCATCCTGGAGTGCGCACCGGCGCTCGGCATAGGTCTCACGCATGCGGCGAAGGTGTCGGCCAAGATGCCCATCGACAATGAAATCTGCGAGAACGGCCTGATTGATAGAGTTGGCCCAGAGATCCATCTGGTACTTCATCCGCAAAACCTTGTCCACCAATCGCTCCGGTACAACGATGTAGCCGAGGCGCAGGCTCGGAAAGAGAACCTTGTTGAAGCTGCCAATAAAGATGACTGAGCCAGTTTTGTCGAGACCCTGCAGCGCCGGGATGGGTACGCCGGTAAAGCGGAATTCGCTGTCGTAGTCGTCTTCGACGATGATGGATTTTGCAGATTGTGCCCACCGCAACAGCGCGATGCGCCGCTCGAGCGACATCGTAACGCCAAGGGGAGCCTGATGTGCGGGTGTCACGTAAGCGAGCTTTGCCCGTGGCGCGAGTTGCATGCCTCGTTTCACGTTCATTCCATCGGCGTCGACCGGAATGGGGACAATGTTGGCTCCCGCATTGCGAAGCGTCCAGGTTGCGCCAAAGTAGCCGGGGTCTTCCATCCATGCGAACTCGCCTGGGCGAACGAAGATGCGGGCGACGATATCGAGCGCCTGCTGGGTGCCAGTGACGACGATGACTTGACTCGCCTGACACTGTACGCCGCGCGATGTTCCGAGGTACTCGGCGATTGCGTTGCGCAAAGGAGCGTATCCTGCGGACTCTCCGCCGCCGAGCAGCGCCTTCGTCGCCCGCCTCCAGTGGCGCGAGTTCAAGCGGGACCAGATGTCGATCGGAAACAGATTCACGTCGGGGTCAGATGATTGAAACGGCCGTATCGCTCGCCTCGTCGTCGACAGAAATGCCGGAGCTTTCTCAGGCTGCACGGGCATGTGTGCGCAGACAGTAAGAAGATCATCGGGGAGTCTTTCATTCACCCACGTGCCGGCACCTGTTTTGCTTGTAAGGTAACCTTCGTCGCGAAGCTGCTCCATCACGAGCATGGCGATGCCGCGTGAGACACCATGCTGCAGGGCGAAGTCTCGCGTAGATGGCAGACGAACGCCGCGCTTCAGGCGACCATCAAGGATGGCGCAACGCAGCTCGGCATACAGCCAGTCGGTGAGCGACTTGTTTGCAGGCCGTGGGCTCAGCGGCAATTCGAGTGAGCTGATCAACTTTGCCATGACTATGCCTCTCGCTCCACTGCGACGCACTCTGTTTCAGCCGTAGGTGCACCGCTCTTGAGCTTCGAGCTGGTCACCAGATACACGGCGAGCAGGATCGCGCCCATCCCTACATATTCGATTGCGACGAACCGCTCGCGAAGGAATATCGCGCCGAGGATCACCGCGATCACCGGGTTGATGTACGCGTAGGTGGCCACCTTCGCGACAGGCACATGCTCTAGCAGATAGATATACGCTGTATATCCCACGAGCGAGCCGAAGGTAACGAGATACAGGATTGAAGCCCACGCCTGCAAGCCCCATTGTGGGCCACGGTATTCTCCCACGAGGATAGTCACGCAGGCGTTGAACAGCCCTGCGAAGAACATCTGCCATGCAGCCGCGACAAAGGGGCTGACCGGAAGTTTAGCTCGTCGCGCCAACACCGACCCGCATGTCCAACTGAGTGCGCAGCCGAGCGCTACGGCGGCCCCGGCGAGTTGCCGCGTATTGCCGTGCAGACTCTCGCGCAATCCCGGAGACAGAAGTACGATCAGTCCTGCAAAGCCAATCGCGATGCCAAGCCAACCTCTGGCGCGCAGGCCTTCACCATTTGGCAGCAGTGCTTCAAAGATCGCGACGTACAGAGGAATGACCGCGATGATCAGCGCAGCCAGGCCGCTCGAAAGGTACTGCTCGCACCACACCAGGCCCATGTTGCCGCCGCCGAGCATCAGGATGCCGATGGCAGCGAGCAGTGCAAACTCCCGCCGCGTAAGTCGCAGACTCATTCCGCGCATTACGCAGAGCGCCAGCATCAGTGGCCCGGCGATCAGGAACCGGACACTCGCCAGCAGAAATGGAGGCAGGACTTCGACGCCAAAGCGAATCGCAACGTAGGTCGATCCCCAGAAGAAATAGACGCAGCCGAACGCGATCAGAACCTGCGTCGTGTAGGCTGAGCGCTGTTGCGGCATATTCTCCATGGTACCTATAGCTGATTGGACCGCACTCCGCTTTGGTTCATAAAATAGTTCGGGCAGCGGTGTTAAAATGGGGTCATGATGCCCCGGTTTGCCGCGTCCCTGCTTCTTATCTGTGCTTCGGCTCTTCCACAGACGTCCTCCACTTTCTCGCTGAAGAGCTTTCACGATTCCGCACCCGGGATTACTTACTTTTACCCGGGCGAGTTCAAGCCGATCATACCCGCTCCGCCGGCGAAGGATGCGAGCGCTTCACCGCATTGTGTTCGGACATCTTTTTCGGGAGGATCCGATCCCGCAGCTGGAAATTCTGCGTTTGTCTTCTCCTTGATTGACAATGCATGCCCCGGGGTGCTGAAAGATGCTCAGCAACTGGGCTCGTTCACGCGTACGCAGATCCTGCGTCAGATGAAGCGGTACGGCACACCCGCTATTACGCATGAGCCGGTGCGATATACCATTGCGGGCCACCCGGCTGCTGTCACGCTGGCTTCGGCCCAGGCTGCGGACACTCAAGAGGCTGGTACCCAAAAGAAGAACAGCGACGGAACCACCTACGCCGCCAAGGCTTGCATGCTCGCCGGTAGCCCCAGCACCGGGCACGATTCGGCTCCGAAACAGGTCGTCTGCTTCGACTTCACCACGACGCGGCGCGATCTTCTTCCACGGCTGTTCGCCTTTTCGGCGCAGTTCGATGGCGAGTCGCTGCAGTCGCTTATTCCTGGCACCATTCTCCGATAGGCATCCATTGCGCTATACTCTGCGGCACAGGCAGAGGTTTCCATGAAGACCCTCTTCACAACCGCAGATTGCCACAGCGACAGAACCGGAACGCCGCGCCGTCTTTTCAGGACGCATGCGATGCCGCGCCGTTATCTCTGTGTGCTGCCGAGCCGCTCGCGACCCGGTCTCTTCTCCGGCGACTAGCGCAATCCCCATTCTCCAGTCAGCGAAGATATAGTCTCCAGCGACCCGCGCTCCTCCTTATCTCCGGAAGGCGCCGGGTCACATCGCATCGCATGCATGGCCGACCCCAAAACGGATCCACTCACCGCTGCTGAATTTCAAGGAGAGACCCATGAGTCCCGCCGCTCTTGAGACTTCAAAGACCACACGCATTGCCAGCGAAGCCACACTCGCTCAGTTTGGCCCCACGTTGAAGACCGCGATTCCGGGCCCTCTTGCGCAGAAGATCATTGCCGACGATGCCCGCCTCATGTCGCCCAGTTATACCCGCAGCTATCCAATGGTGGCGAAGTCGGGCCGCGGCGTTCGCGTAACGGATGTGGACGGCAACGAATTTCTCGACTTCTCCGCCGGCATCGCCGTGAACTCAACAGGGCACTGTCACCCTGAGGTCGTGAAGGCGATTCAGGATCAAGCCGCCGAATTGCTGCACATGTCCGGCACGGATTTTTACTACGAGCACATGGTCAAGCTCGCCGAGCGGTTGAGCGCAGTAGCCCCCATGCCCGGGCCACATAAGTTTTACTATGGCAACTCCGGTGCCGAGGCGGTGGAGTGCGCCATGAAGCTCGCACGCTACCACACCGGACGGCAGAACATCATCAGCTTCTTTGGCGCGTTTCACGGACGCACCATGGGCGCGCTCTCGCTGACCGGATCGAAGCCTCAGCAAAAGCGTCGATTCGCACCATTTGTTCCGGGCGTACACCATGTCCGATATCCCTACGCCTATCGCGGCTGCAGCGGCGGCCCACAGGAGGCAGAAGCGTTTGCCCTTGGCTGCGCGCGCTACATCGAAGAAAAACTTTTCAAGACGATTCTGCCGCCAGAAGAGGTCGCCGCTATCATCCTCGAACCGATTCAGGGCGAAGGCGGCTACGTCGTCGCGCCCGATAACTTCCTGCGCGAGATCCGCAGCATCTGCGATCGACACGGCATCATGATGATTGCCGACGAAGTACAGTCCGGCGCGGGCAGAACAGGGAAGTGGTGGGCCATCGAGCACTCTGGCGTGCAGCCCGACATGGTTTGCATCGCGAAGGGAATCGCTTCCGGCATGCCACTCGGCATCTGCATGACGAAGGCCGAGATCATGGACTGGGTTCCCGGTTCGCACGCCAGCACCTTCGGTGGAAATCCTGTCTGCATCGCAGCGGCACTGGCGACGATGAATGTCATTGAACGCGAGGGCCTGCAGAACGCTAGAACCGTCGGCGCGAAGATGATGGAGCGCATGGGTGCCTGGGTCACGAAGCATCCCACAGTCGGCGAGGTGCGCGGTCGCGGCCTGATGATCGGCGTCGAGATCGTTAAAGACAAGCAGTCGCGTCAACCTGTTGGCGCAATGCGCGACAAGATAGTCGAGCTAGCCTTCGAACGCGGCGTGCTCTTTCTGGGTTGCGGTGAGACCAGCATCCGTCTTTGTCCGCCGCTAATCGTCACGCAGCAGGAGGCCGACATCGCGCTCGACGTGTTGGAAGAGTGCATCGCGTTAGCAAGGCAAACTTAATCGAACCAGAGGCAAAAAGATAAGGGCGACACCGATCAACGATGTCGCCCTTACCTGCACTCTACGGCTAGAAGTTGAACGAGATCTGCCCGCTAACGGTCCGCGGCGACACAAAGTGCGTTCCACTAAACGTGGACAGGAAGTTATACAACGCGTACTTGTTCGTCACATTGACTGCTGTCACGCTCACGTTCGTCTTCAGACGGTCACGGTGCAGGATGTTGTCCCACCCCATTGCCATGTCGAACATCGTGCGTGGCGCAACACGTGGCGGGTTGCGGTCATCGTTTTCCGTCCCGGGCTTCGGTAGAGAGAGAAGCGGAGAGGACAATTGTCCCGTCGGGCAACTCGTCAGCGGTGCAGTGCGAGTTGCCTGCACACCTCCGCAGGTAAGCAGTATCTGCGTCTGCTGGTCCGGTGTCAGATAGGTCAGATCGGTTGGAGTCTGGCCGTTGTCGATCGGCGCATTGCCTGCCACCAATCCGCTCTCATACCTCCACGTGATGCCATACCATGGGGAATTTGGTTTTGGCTGGTATTGCAGGTGCGTCGTCTGCTGGAAGGCCTGATCGTGATCGATACGGAAGGGAACCCCAGCCGCCACATTGGAATTGTTGAACAGGATGCCGCCAACCTCAGGACCAAAGAAGCGTGATCGCGTGTGCCCCAGCACAGAGTATGCGGAGAGGCCATGCGTCTCGGGAACCGTGAGCTTGATGCCGAAGCCGTCGATCTTCGATTTCTCCCATTGGATCGGGAAAGCCAGAGGTGAATTCAGTAGAACGTCAAAGTCGTAGTCGCGAGCAGTGTACTTCCAGAAGTATTCCCCACTGACAACGAGGTGCCTGCCAAATCCCTGTTCAAACCCAGCATTGTATTGACTGCGGCTCGCCGGCTTGAGCGGAACGGCAGCCCCTGCACCCTCCAGCCCACCGACTCCGGTCGAACTGGAGACGAGCAGATTTTCGTTGTACGGCGTCAGGAAGAGCTTTCCATAGCCAAGCCGAAAGACAGTATTGGTTCGCTTCAGGTTATAGGTTCCACCCAACCGCGGCTGCGCCATCGATCGGCTGCTGAGGCCGTTATAGTTGTCGAAGCGACCGCCAACCAGGAACGACCAGTTCTTCCAGACGATATTGTCCTGCGCATAGATCGCCTGCTGCTTGATGTCCGTACGGCCATTGAAGTCGAAGAGCTTGCCTCCGCGCGTAAGATCGTACGGAGCGGTTCCGGCGTTGAAGTTGGGATTGGGCGTATCGCCCTCCGGACAGTTCGCCGGATCGTTAGCATCCGGATTCGTATCCGGAGTGCCATTCGCGTTCAGGCACGGCGCATTGAAGGCTGCATCCGTAATCCCAAGCTGAAATCCTTCATGCAAAAACGTGTGGTAGAACATCACGCCGGTCTTGAAGGTGTGGATGCCATGCGAGTAGCTGTAATCTGCCTTGATGCCGAGATTCCGCAGACTGCGGTCTTGCGCCAGCGTCGCCGGAGTATCGTCGAACGCATTCTTGCTCGGATAGTAGTGAAAATTGTCCTGCCGAATGTAGGGATTCACCGAGAGCAGGCTTTGCGCGTTGATGATATGCGTCCACGAAGGCGACACGTTGTACGAGAAGATCTGGCTGCGTTGGTCCTGTCCCGATGCCTGCTGGTCATACTGGTTCGGATTCTGAGACCAGGTTCGCGACAGCCCAAGGTTCAACTGAAGCGAGTCGGCATCGGTCACGTGATAGTCGACGCGGTCGAAGAAGTTTTGATTGTTACCATGAGCGTGAAGTGGTTGATACTCCGGGGTATCCAGGAATCGTCCGCTGTCCACGGCGTCGAAGGTCGCAAAGTTGCCGAAGCGAGCCGTTCCGAATCCGAGTGTTGCACTCCCATTTGTGGTACCGAAGGAGCCATAGTCCACCGAGAGCGATCCCGTCGGCTGCGGCAGCCCCAGGCCCGAACGAGTCGTCGTCTGCACAACTAGCGAGGCCTTGTCCCCATACTCTGGCGGAGCGATGCCGTTGACCACGTTGATCGACTGGATCGCGTTAACCGAAAGCTGATTGCCAAAGACGCGGCTCTGCTGGTCGCTCACCGGCTGGCCGTCGATGGAGTAGGTGGTGTCGGCATGTTCACCCATGGGATGAAACAAGCCATTTGAGTCAGACGCAATCCCCGGCGTGCTCAGTGTTACCAGAGAGCTCAGCGGAGCGCCCACGCTCTCCGTAGGCAGCCGCGAAAACAGATCACGATCAACGGCGGTAGCGGAGGTCGGATCGTTGTTGACCATGTCCTGAGGATCTGCCTTTACGCTGATGACCTCATCGCTCGCGGCGATCGCCAGTTTGAAGTTCACTGTTGTCGCGGCTGCGGTGCGGATGACGGCATCCTGTGTGACGGTTTGGAAGCCATGAATCTCAACGGTGATGTGATAGCTGTTGAACGGCAGATTATTGAAGTTGAACTGACCGGCCGCATCGGTTTGAGTCTTCTGCGTGTGCCCACTTAAGGGATTGAGGAGGGTCACCGTCGCATTGGGGAGCACCGCATCCGTGGAGTCGGTCACCGTGCCTGTAACATTTCCTGCCGTACCCTGCGCCGCCGCATAGATACCAAGCAACATCAAAGCAAGTGCCAATGAGAAAAATCGAGTAAAGAAAGGTCCGCGCATAGGATGAAATAACTCCGGTCGTGCTCCAGTGAGCATCGTGCTGGAAAAAGTGCTAAGCGCGTACAAAGCACGCGAGACAGGTCGGAAAAGCTGTAAATTCGTTTGGAGCTTTCTGAAGCCTGAAGAGGAACTAAGCGCAGAGTTTATGGAGAGGAGGAGGGCGACTGGCCATCTCGAATCGCCACCGGAAGATCCGGCGCCCATCCGCAGCAACAGAGTGCAGGGACTGAATCTGTAGCATGGGCTCAGGGGTAACATGCAGTGATTCCGGCAACGCCGAGTGCATCGCGACGCAAAGCGGGCAATGATCGTCTGTAGCCGGGCTATTGTGCTGCGAGTTCTGCTTCAGCGCAGAGAAGTCGGCGTGGGTGTGGTACGCCAGCACCGTGCTCATCATGCAGACCACCAGAACGCACAGCATCGCAAGCAGCCGAAGCCACACGGGCCGCCGCTGCTCGCTATCTCCGGTTTGGAAGTAGGTCGGCATTGATTTCAGATGCTATTACCAGTCTTGCACATTTGCAGGGAGACACCAAAATAGCCCATCTCCCCCTTGGCTCGCGTGCACGTCTAACGGGATGGCACTAAACTGGCAAAAACCGTTCTATATGATGAACAAAAGAAACGAGCCTGAAGGTAAGACGAAGCAGTGGCCCACAAAGTTTGCTGTCGCGCGGCTTCTTTTGGCTTGCGCTGTGGCCATCTCTGCCGCATCGTTCGCCTCGCCTGCCGCCGCCCAGAGCCAGAAACCGCTGCCCCCATTGGACCCTGCGACGAACCCTCATCGCACACGACTGATTCTCAAGGACGGCAGCTATCAAATCATCATGAGCTACCGCGTCGTCGGCAATGTTGTTCGCTACGTGAGTGCGGAGCGCGGTGGTGCCGAAGAGGAGATACCAGCCGATCTGGTCGACTTTGAGGCGACCCGTCGATGGGAGAAGCAACACTCTGCTCCCGCCACGGCAGATGGCGAATCAGGCTCTTCCCAGGTGCCCGCGATCGACCCCGAACTACTCAAGGAAGAGGCCGACCGCGCAGCCCTGACGCCGGAGGTCGCAAAAGACCTGCGCCTTCCGGAGGAGGAGAGCACGCTCATCCTGGACGACTATCAGGACACGCCCGAACTCGTCCCGCTGGGCCAGACCGAGGGCGATCTGAACCGGAGCACAGGTCACAATATCGTGCGTGCCGTCATCAATCCTCTATCGAGCGCTCACCAGATCGTTCAGCTCAAGGGGGAGAAGTCGGCCATCCAACTCCATGTCGAAACACCGGTCCTCTACATCAGGATTGGGGATGCCACGACCGCGCCCACCGGTGCAACACCGCTCACGGTCGACACTCATGGCGCCAGCAGCGCTGTGAAGAGTGCACCCTCAAGTGGATCGGCGGACAGTCGCTATGTCATCGTCCGCGCCGATGTGCGCACCGGCCTTCGTGTCATCTCCAGCTTCAAGATCAGTCTCCTTGGCGGCGGGCAGCGGCAGGAGGACGTCATCGAAACCACCTCTGAGATTCTTCCCGGCGGTCACTGGATGAAGCTCACCCCACGCCAGTCGTTGAGCTTTGGCGAGTACGCTCTTATGGAGGTCATTTCGGATAAAGAGGTCAATCTCGGCGTGTGGGACTTCGGCATCCATCCGGTTGCTCCGGAGAACCGCGACGTCATCAAGCCGGAGCCAAAGCGTCCTCTAACACTCGAACACCGCCGGCCCGAATAAGCATCCGTAAAATGGGGAAGTAGCTCTATCCCCTGAGAACATCGACCGCACTTCCCAGTGCCGAGACCGACTGGCGTGAACCTCTGGGAATCGTTACGGTCCGCTCGCGTTCCATCATGAGTCCGCGGCCCATCACCGCTACGTTATCGCGCGTTGTCTTGGCCTCGTACATCATCGTGTCTGCTGCCCTGAGAATCGCGGCTACGGTATCACCATCCTCGGGGTAGGTCGCCAGACCGAAGCTCCCTGATAAAGCCAGCGAGAGTCCCGCGCCCTCCAAAAAGCGCGTCAGCCGCAGATCGTTGCACAACGCCATTGTCGTTCCGGTCGCAGCAGCCTTACCCATGCCCGGCATCAGCGCAACGAACTCATCGCCGCCGTAACGGAACGCTGCATTCGCCGGTCCCACGGCACGCTTCAGCATGTTACCCACTTCGGCCAGCAGACGGCTCCCGATAAGGTGACCATGCGTATCATTCACGGACTTGAAGTAGTCGAGGTCGACAAACAGCAGACTGAACTCTTTGTGCTGCGTGACCTGCTCATCCAGCATCGTATACAGATGCCGGGCATTGAACAGGCCCGTCACGTCGTCCGTGATGGTCAGCTCCTGGATCAGCGTCATCGACCGCGCGTTCTGAATCGCAATCGCCGCGTAATCGCACAGGATGCGCAGAAACGAGATCGAGTACTCCGAGAGCAGGTCCAGCTTGCTGTTCAACAGCTGAATTACGCCCAACGTCTTATTCCCGGAGCGCACTGGCACGCAGGCAATCGACTGAATGTTCAGGTCTGGATGCTTGGCCGCAAACGCAGACCAATGCGCGTCCAGCGCCACGTCGGGCACAACCAGCGGATTGCCCGTCGCCGCCACCCATCCGGCAACGCCTTCACCCAGCGGAACCCGCAGCCCCTTCAGGCTCTCGGCGTTCTCTCCCACTGCAATCGCATAGTAGAGCTGCCCCGCGGCTTCATCCACCATCAGCATCGACCACCGCTCCGGCCCGAAGAAGTTCGCCATCTTGTCCATGATGGCGCCCAGAATCTCCTCCAACTCCAGACTTGAGGTCAACGCGCGCGCTACGTCGTGAAAGACCCGCAGATGGTCCATCTGCCGGCTTTCAATCACCTCGAACTGTTGTCGCCTATCCTTCAAAAGTTCTCCCCGGGAAAGTAATCATTTGATGCAAACGCTTCACACTACAGGATCGACAAACTTCGGCAAAACAATAACGTTCAGCCACCAATATGAACCATATTTCGTGACGGCTTTGCAAAATCAGGCTCGCCGATGTGGTGACGCTCTTCCTTGCGCAGGACAACCTTCCGTACATACGTGCTCAACTCCGTGTCAGTTCCCCCACGCAACATCAAGCCGTACAGATCATGATCGCTCTGCGAGAACAGGCACGTCCGAATCTTTCCATCCGACGTCAGACGCACCCGGCTGCAGTGTCCACAGAACGGTCGCGACACCGGCGCGATAATCCCAATCTCGCCCACGCCGTCATCGAACGTAAATCGCCGTGCAGTCTCACTTGCGGCGTGCGGCGGCAGCTCAACCAGCGGACGAAACGCATTCAGCCGATCAACAAGCTCGTCCATGCGAACCACAGTCTCAGGCTTCCAGCTTCTGTCTTCCTCCAGCGGCATGAACTCAATAAACCGGACGATGACTCCCTCGCGCCGTGAAAATTCTGCAAACTTCTCAATCTCTCCATCGTTGAAGCCGCGCAGCAGAACGCAGTTCACCTTCACCGGCCCCAGCCCCACTTCCTGCGCCTTCCGCACCCCGGCAAGCACCTTCTCGTAGCTGCGAGGAACCCGCGTAATCGCCGCAAAGATCTCCGGATTCACCGCATCCATGCTGACCGTCACGCGACCCAGGCCCGCATCCTTCAGTGGAGCCGCCAGCCCTTCCAGCAGATGCCCATTCGTCGTAAGCGCAATATCCAGCGGCAGGCCATCTTCAGCAGGAGTCCCATCATGCAGAAACGCCGTCCGCATCTTCGCCAGCTCGCCGACCATCTCCACCAGGCCCGAACGAAGCAGCGGTTCGCCCCCCGTCAGCCGAATCTTCTCAATCCCCAGCGAGACAAAGACCCGCACCATCCGCAGGTAATCCTCAATCGCCAGCTCCGTATACTGAGCACCCTCGTTCCCCGTCCGGCAGTACACACATTTGTAATTGCACCGATCAGTCACCGAAACCCGCAGATCAGTAATGGCCCGCCCAAACCTGTCCTGCAGCCTTAGAGGCGCAGCAATTGCCGCTCGCTCCAGCAATGCTGTCGAGTCATCATCAATCGTCATAGATGGGGCCATCGCAGCCATCGGCTTCGTCTCAAACTACTGATATTTAGATGCGTCGAGTCGGCGATGGAAACAGAGTTACAGGGGATACAGTCCCTCAAGTATAGCCGTCTTTAAAAAATTCACGGTTACAAATGAAAAAGGTGGCACAGAAAAATGCCACCTCCTCGTACGACTAAAGACCTATTCCTAACCCTTGGCTTCTCTTACCGCCTTGGTCAGCGCAGGAACCACCTCAAACAGATCCCCCACCACACCATAATCGGCGACCTCAAAGATCGGCGCATTCTCATCCTTATTGATCGCGATCACCGCCTTCGAGCCCTTCATCCCCACCAGATGCTGAATCGCCCCTGAAATCCCAACCGCCAGATACAGCTTCGGCGACACCGTCTGCCCCGAACTGCCCACCTGTCGCTCCATCGGCAGCCAGCCGTTGTCGCAGATCGGCCGCGAAGCCGCCAGCTCAGCCCCCAGCGCCGCCGCCAGCTCCTCGACCAGCCCAATATTCTCCTGCTCCCCAATCCCGCGCCCAACCGACACAATCACCGGAGCCACACTCAAATCCACCGTCTGCGCCGACTCTCGAAACAGCTCGCCCGGCTTATTGCGAATCTGCGCAGCCTCAATCACCGGCGCAAACGTCTCCATCGCAACCGCCGTATCCTGCCCCTCCGGAGCCCGAAACGACCCCGCCTGCACCGAAACAAAGCAAGGCCCCGCACCCGTCTGCTTGTAGTCCGCGTTCAGCTTGCCCTGCAGCAGCTGCCGCACAAACACGGGCCCATCGTGAATCGCAACCACATCGCTGATCAGCACCTGCCCAAACCGCGTCGCAAGAGCCGGAGCGAAATCCCGCACCTGGTACGTATGCGGAAACACCACATACGCAGGCGAAACCTTCTTCACCAGCTGCTCCAGAGCGGCCACATAGCCATCCGCCGTGTACTCCTTCAGCAGCGCATGCTCCACCGCATAAGCCGCGTCCAACTTCCCGCTCGACGACCATCCACCCAGCGCCTGCAACCCTTCCCCCACCACAGCCGCCGACAAGCCCACACCTAGCTTCGCCGCCAACTGCTGCCCCGCCGCCAGAGCCTCAAAGCTCATCTTGTTCCAGACGCCCGCCCGCTGCTCCATCACTACGAGAACTCCGCTCATATCACCCTCACCTCAAACTTCAGCTTCTCGACGATCTTTGCCGCGACCTCAGCCGGCGAACCCGTCAGCATCTCCGTCTTCTTCTGCTTCTCCGGCAGATATACCCTCTCCAGCGCAATCGCCTGCGCGCCCGCAGCAGCCGACGGCGTCACCGTCTTGGTCTCCTTCGTCTTGGCCTTCTTGATGCCCATCAGCGTCGCATACCGCAGCTTGTTGCCGCCCGACTGAATCGTCAGCAACGCCGGCAGCGGCATCTCCACATGCTGAAACCACCCATCCTCCAACTCGCGTTTCACCTTCAAGCCCGAGCCCGTAACCTCAACATGCATGATGAGAGTCGCGTGCGGCATACCCAGCAACTCAGCCAGCACAACACCCGTCTGCCCCAGCCCCAGATCATCCGACTGCAACCCAGTCAAAATAAGATCAGGCGACTCAGCCTTCATCGCATCGGCAAGAATCTGCGCCACGCCCAGCGTATCCCGCTCGCCCAGATCATCGGCCTCGATATGAATCGCCCGGTCCGCCCCCTTCGCCAGAGCCTCACGTAGCGTACTCGTCACCCGCTCCGGCCCGGCGCAGACGACCACCACCTCGCCGCCATTCTTCTCCTTCAACTGCAGCGCCTCTTCCAGCGCATACGCATCCGGCTCGTTGATGGTGTAGTTCAAATCGCTCTCATCGATCCACTTGCCGTCAGCCGCGACATGAATCTGCGCATCCCGCTCCGGCACCTGCTTTATCGCAACCAATATCTTCATCATCCCTCTCTAAGCAGTTCTAATATTTCTGTGCCACCTAAGGAAGCGCCATCTAGTTTGCGTTACCTAAGGGAAGCGTCATCCTGAGCGAAGGCGGCGCAGTTGCCGCCGCAGTCGAAGGACCCGCCATTCTCTTTCGGAAGATACATCTTTACCAGCTTTCTCGCTAAAACCTCACCCATCGCCACCCACTGCTGGCAACGCTCGAGCCGTCAACTGAGCAATATCCAGCAACTGCGGCGGAGCATCACTCACCGCCGACAACGCATCGCGAAACATCGTATTGCAGAAGGGACAAGCCGTGCCCACTACCTGTGCCCCCGTTCCCACCAGCTCCTTCGCACGAACATGGCTCACGCGCTCACCCTGCTCCTCACCAAGAAACGCCAACCCCCCACCCGCCCCACAGCAGAAACTCCGCTCATGTGAGCGCGGAGCCTCCACCAGCACCCCGGCCTTAGCAACAATCTCCCGCGGCTCCTCATACACATCCTGATATCGCCCCAGGTAGCAAGGATCGTGATACACAATGCTCTCCCCGCCAGCCTGCTTCGGCAGCCGGTCCTTATACCGAGCCATAAACTCCGAGTGGTGCTCAATCTCCGGAGCCACTCCATACTCCCGCCAGTCATTCGCAATCGTCCTCACGCAGTGCGGACAGATCGCCACAATCTTCTGCACCTTCGCCGTCTCAAACGCCTTCAGCCCCGCCTCCGCCAACGTCTGGAACACCAGATCATTCCCCAGCCGCCGCGCAGGATCACCCGTGCACTTCTCCTTCTTCAGCACGCCGAACGTCGTTCCAAGATGCTGCATCACCCGTGCAAAGTCGGCAATAATCTCGCGCCCCTTCGGATCATAACCACCCATGCACCCCAGCCAAAGGCAGTACTCCTGCGACCCATCGAAGATAGGGAACCCCTGCTTCTGAATAAACTTGTCGCGCTCCATCGCGCTCAGACCCAACGCATTGCCGTTCTTCTCCAGCGCAAGAAACAGCTTCGTCCCATAGCTGTCCTCCCACACGCCAGTATTCGTCGCGCCCCGCCTTAGACCAACGATGATCGGCACATGCTGAATCCCCACCGGACACTGATACTCGCAACTCCCGCACGTGGTGCACTCAAACGCGGCCTCCATGCTCATGTACTCCGCCGGAGGATTGTCCGGCGAGGTCACGCGCCCCTCCGTCAGCAGCGCCATCTCCGATGTCGGCCCAAACTCATTCAGATACGACCGCATCCCCAAAATAATCTCTTTCGGGTTCAGCACCTTCCCCGTAGTCGAAGCCGGACAATGTTCCGTACACCGCCCGCACTCCACACAGCTATAAGCCTGCAGCGAGATCAGCTGTGTCACATCCTTGCCCGCCACCAGCCCAAAGTCCTCATCACCCGTCAGCGGAGGAATCTTCGAGAACCCATCCCGCTTCAGAAAGATCGTCACCGGACTAAGCACCAGATGCAGATGCTTTGTATGCGGAATCAGCGGCAGAAACACCAGCAAAGCCAGCGTATGGGTCCACCACAGCGCCTTCACCGCCGTCCCACCCGCGTCCACAAAGAACGCCGCCAGATAAGTCACCATCAGCAGAAAGATCAGGAAAGCAATAAACCCCGACTCATACGAAACCTTCTCACCCAACCACACCGGACGCACAAAGAACCGCCGCACAAACAACCCGAAGATCGACACCGCGACCAGCAGCGCCCACGCAGCTGCAAACAGAAAGTAAAACCCACCCACATAACTGGCAGGTGGCAGAAATCCCAACCCAATCCCATTCGCCAGATGATTCAGACTAACCAGCGCAAACGCCAGAAACCCCCAGAAGACAAAAGCATGCGCCAACCCAGGCAGAGGCCGCTGCTTAATCACCTTCGCCTGGCACAGCACCTCCCAGACGAAGTCCCACACCCGCCGCCCAATCGGCTGCAGCGAGAAATCCACATCTTTCTTTGACCGGAGAATATTCCGAAGGATCGGCCCGAACCGCCAGAAGAACAGCGCACCGGACGCCACCACGCAGACAACCAACAGCCCAATCTCAAACCACGAGAAGCGCTCCGGCTCAGCCAGCGTAGCCGAGACCCGCAACCCTGAAAGAAGCATCGATCCCGCAAAACGGGAGCCCACCGCCGTCACAAGCGACCCATCGACCATCCGAACCCATCCACGTGCGACGCCTTAGGAGCGCATCACTCGCATCCCAAACAATCTCCGCAGCAGCTCCGGGTGTCCTTTCAGCTAGTAGCTGATGAACTCGGTGCTTCCGCGGCGCAGACGCACGCCCGCAACGCCAAACACAAGTGCAAGGACAAACAGGATCGCATTCCAGTACACCATCGGCTTAAACCATCCGGGCGACAGTGTCCAGTCCTGCCCGGCCCACAACGTGACCAAAGACCCCACGATCAGGCATTGAAAGCAGATCACCAAAAACAGCTGGCCGCGACGGCGCCGCTTATCCAGTAATTCAACCTGCTCGGGCGTTAGGTTACGTTCTTCCAGGGGCAGCAGTGTGTTTGCCATGTTTGTACTCGTCTCCTGCGTGTTGTTCCGGTTCGAAGGGCTGCCGCCCCGCCGGACAACAGCAACTCCATTAAATCACAGCATCCGGCTCCCGAAATCCTCACGCAAAAGACAGCTTCGTCTACGTAGCCGAAAGCATAAATGAATACTCATTCATTCGTAAAGCGCTCTCCGAAATCGACTGTCCGCAAACCAGCCTTCCCACACTTTTCCCCACGACCTAACCACCAAAAGCGCGTTCCTGGGATGGCCCAACTCGACATTTCCGCATCCTAACGAGAGGTAAAAATTTCCCCGGTCGAAATGCTGCACAAGCCTTGAGTTCAATTCGAACATTGGAGAAACCTTCCATGCCCACCATCCATGCCCGCCATCTAACCCATCGCGTGGCCACACTTCTGCTCCTGGCAGTCCCAACCATCCTGGCCCAGCAAACCACCACCACGACAACAGCCCCCCAGGGCATCACAAAAGACGTTCAGGTCGAAAACTCCACCGTACTCTATGTCTCGGGAGACACCATCGTCATCAGAAACGCCGCCGGCGGCCTGCAACTTCTTGACCTGCCTGCAGATGAAACCATTTCAGTGAATGGCCAACCCGTCGCTCCAAGAGACCTCAAGCCCGGCACGACACTGACGCATGTCCACATGAGAAGCCTGCAAACCTCCACGGTCACAAACGTCACCCAGATCGACGGAACGGTGATGCGCTTCATTACGCCCAACTCCGTCATACTACGGCTTGGCGATAACACGGTAGACCGTTTCACGATTCCGCCGCACGCAAACATTCAAGTAGATGGCAGGGATGTCAGGCCATCCGATCTGCGCCCGGGCATGAGAATATCCGCCACTGTGGTCAGGACCAACGAACAGCACACTCACTCCAATCAGACCAGTGTTTCAGGCGCCGTTGCCACGCCCCCACAGCGCGGGACGCTACTCATCTTCGCCGGGCCAGCCAAGGAGTAGGCGCAGTCTGATCCGAAAGCCCGCATCCGGAGACGCCCTTGGTTACAAGGGGCGTCTCCAGCCGATCTCTATCTGATTTCTTATTTGTTTGGCCGTCTAGATGAAGGCCACCGACTGAATCCCGGCGACATCAAACCGCTTCCTGCACCGGACATTCTTGCACCCAACCATATCGTCCCGCCGCACCATATAGCTCTGCGCCTTGGCAAAGCGAGCCCGGTCACGATCGTCAGCACCGCGCGGCAGCTGGGCCTTCTTCCGCCTCACCAGCCATCCCAATTCATACTCAGCCTGTTGCCCGCAGTGCGGACACGTCATCGTATGTGTGCGTTGTTCGGGCCGTTCGTCGAAAAAATCGCGCTCTTCCATGCTCCACCTCGCCGGATGCGGTGCAACCTGCACACGCACCCCCCATGCAATCCTGCCTCAGTGGAGCCTCTGCGGGCAAGAGTATTGCATAATCACGGGGTACCACTGCGGTTCTTTTCGCGCCGTCGTCCAAACACTTTATGAGTAAGCCAAAGAAACAGACATTCTCAAAGATCAAAGCCGTCAAGGCCAACGCCCGCACTCGCGTGGGCACTCCACCTCCTGAGCGCGTTCTCCCCGACCCCAAACAGAAGCTCGCCGCCAAACCGAAGCACAAAAAGACGCTGGCTGACCTCATCAGCACCACAGGAGAAGAATCATGACTAAATTGCATCTCAGCGTTCTAGCCCTTTGCGCATTCACAATCGCAGCTAAGGTCAACGCCCAGACCATTCAGGTCAACCGCGACAACCGCACCATCGCCGTAACCGCCACCGACAGGGTCTCCGTGCTGGCCGACACCGCCACTGTCCACATCGGCTTCGTCGCCTACGGCCCCGACAGCGACACCGCCTACGCCAATGGCTCTCGCGTCTCCAACGCCATCATGAGGGCGCTCACCGCGGCAGGCATTCCGAGAGAGACTATCCAGAGCGAAAACCAGAGTCTTGCCCCTTTCCAAAACTTCCAGGTCGACAGACTCACCCCCGCCGAACGGGCACAGCGTCAGTTCATGGTGAATCAGAGCTGGACGGTTCGAACCCGCGCAGACAATGCCGCCAAGGTCCTCGATATCGCCGTCAAAGCCGGAGCCAACCAGTCCGGCCAGATCGAGTGGAGCTTCAGGGACGAGCATGCCCCCGAGGCCGAAGCCGCTGCCAAGGCCCTCAAGAGCGCTCGCACCCAGGCCGAACAGATGGCGACCAGCCTGAACACAAAGCTCGGTGCCCTCCTCTTTGCCAGCAACCAGACCCAGGCAGAAATCGTTCGCCCCATGATGATGCGCGCGGGCGGCATGGCGGCAGATAGCAAGGTTGAACCTCTCGCCATCAATCCCCGCGAGATAGAAAAATCCGCCACCGTCTACGCAGTCTTCGCTATCGAGTAAACTTCCTCCCAGCGTTCGATCCCTCGTGTTCCAGGAAGAAAGAGGCCCCATGCCAGTCCATACCTATCGTGAACTCAAGCCCACCCCAGAAGCCGAGGCCATCTACCGCCGCTGGCTCTCGAACCTCAACGAAGAGTTCACCCGCCACCAGAACTTCGAGCGCCGCGCCGACATCGTCCGCGACGAGCTCTACCAGATGTACCTCTCCAAAACCCACGGCGGCCGCAAACAGACGACCCTCATCAGCGAACTCGCCACCAACGCCCTGGCCGAATGCTTCGATCCCCGCAACGTCACCCTCGAGCCCGAATACTACGGCGACGTAAACGTCGAACAATACAACCTCCGCAAACCGCTCATCTGGTTCTGGCAGATGTTCGATCGCTCTCCCCTCGGCCTCAACCACTGGCTCGGTTTCCGTTTCCGCTGCATGTTGGGCCGCCACATCTTCCGCCACCTCGGCACAGGCGTCAAGATCTTCCACAACGTCGAATTCACCTATGGCTACAACCTCACCATCGAAGACAACTGCACCATCCACAAAAACGTCATGCTCGACGACCGTGGCGAGATCATCCTCCACGAAGGCACCAGCGTCTCCGACTACGCCAACATCTACAGCCACACCCACGACATCAACACCCAGGCCGACGTCACCAACAAAGTCACCGAACTAGGCCCCCGTGCCCGCGTCACCTACCACGCCACCGTCCTGGCCGGCTCCACCATCGGCGAAAACGCCATGCTTGGTGCCATGGCCCTCGCCACCAAGCCCGTCCCCCCGGCCACCGTGGCCGTAGGCATCCCAGCCCACGTCAAACGCCAAAAGCAATCACAATAAACAAGACGTATAGGAGTAGGTGATGTTGAAGAGCCGCGCCTTGCTTAAGGGCACGGCTTTAGCCGTGCCACAAAATGCTTTATTTTCATTGCGGCTTTAGCCGCTGAGGTGCTTTGTTCTGGGGAAGACTATTCACATCCTCTTTCGCTCAATAGGGGTTTCAGTATCCACAAAACCATGTCAAGCCCCAATTCCATCTATCCCGCGCGAAATCAACAACATCCATGTGCCAGATAATTGCCGCCAACCTGCTACACTGAATATAGTGATGAAAAGGAAAGCCCCGGCGCAAAACCGGGGCTTTCCTTTTTAATCCACAATCAATTTAGAAAGTAATTCGTCCGGTAAAATTCATGAAATCAATACTTTACAGATACAAAATTTGCCAACCCCCTGAATCCAGAGACTTTTCATCTCCCCGGTATACCCAGGTCCGGGCCTAAGTCATTTTTATCGAAGACTTTGCATGAAAAATGACCCCTGGGGGAGGCCTAACTCACACAACCTATGTATCCTTGAGCAAGCATGAATCAGGACGTCGTTCTCGTTATCTTTCAGGTCGTTGTTCTCATCCTCGCCTTCAGCGTGCACGAGTGCGCCCACGCCTGGACTGCCTGGCGTCTGGGCGACCCCACAGCCAAGATGCTGGGTCGAGTCACCCTCAACCCGATCAAGCACCTCGACATCTTCGGTTCCGTCATCTTCCCGCTCATCTCGCTGATGTACGGAGGCATGCTGATCGGCTGGGCCAAACCCACCCCAGTGACCGGCCGCAACTTCAAGAACTACCGGCGCGACGACATCCTCGTCACCCTGGCCGGTCCCGCCAGCAACCTGCTTATGGCGACCGTTGCGCTCATCCTGCTGATCGTCCTCAAATACGTCATCCCCGGCGGAGTCGTAGCAGTCGCCACCGCTGTAGCCCTTGCCTCAAAAATTCCCGGTGTCTCAACCGAAAATCTGCCCACGCTCTTCCCCCTCGCATTACTGCTCTACTACATCATCTTCATCAACCTGCTGCTGTTCATCTTCAACCTCATCCCCATCCCACCGCTCGACGGCAGCCGTATCCTCCGGCACTATCTGCCCTACGGTGCGCTGCAAGTCTACGACCGCATCGGGACGATCGGTCTCTTCCTGATCTTCCTCCTCGGGGGAGGGATAATTTTCCGCGTCTTCTTCTTCCCACTGCTGGGTTTCTTCCAGCACATCCTCTTCAGCGTCTAGGCGCGTATTTCCTGTAACCTTTTCTTTGACACAGATGACTGAACAGACCCCTATCACTTCGCGCCCCCGCGTCCTCAGCGGCATGAGACCCACCGGCCGTCTCCATCTCGGCAACTACATGGGCGCCCTCTACAACTGGGTCCAGCTCCAGGACCAGTATGAGTGCTACTTCTTCATCGCCGACCTCCACGCCCTCACCACCGACTACGCCGACCCCACATCCCTTCGTCAGAACATCCGCGACGTAGCCCTCGACTTCCTCGCCGCGGGCCTCGACCCGGAACGCTCGACCATCTTCATCCAGTCTCACGTACCCCAGCATGCCGAACTGCACACCCTGTTCAGCATGTTTACCCCGCTCTCCTGGCTCGAGCGCGTCCCCACCTATAAGGATCAGCAGGAGCAGCTCCGCGAGAAAGACCTCAACACCTACGGCTTCCTCGGCTACCCCCTCCTGCAGTCCGCCGACATCCTCCTCTACCAGCCAGACTTCGTCCCCGTCGGACAAGACCAGGTTGCCCACGTCGAGCTCACCCGCGAGGTAGCCCGCCGCTTCAACGCGCTCTACTGCTCCCAACCCACCCCAGCGATCGAGAAGGCTCGCGAAGACCACTCCGACAAGGAGATCATCGCCGCAGAAGTCTCCGCCAACAACGTCACAAACGGCATCCTTCCCGAACCAAAGGTTCTCCTGACCCCCTCGCCTAAACTCCCGGGCCTCGACGGCCGCAAGATGTCCAAGAGCTATGCCAACACCCTCATGCTCTCCGAGCCCGAGCCGGACCTCCGCGCCAAGCTGAAGACCATGGTCACAGACCCGGCGCGCATCCGTCGCACAGATCCCGGCAATCCCGATGTGTGCCCCGTCTTCGACCTCCACAAGGTCTTCTCCACCGAGGAGACGCAGGCAGAGGTTCGCCAGGGCTGCACCACTGCGGGCATCGGGTGCATCCAGTGCAAAGGCTGGCTAGCCGACTCCATCGTCCGTGAGATCACCCCCATCCAGGAGCGCCGCCGAGCCCTCGAAGCGAACCCCAGCGAAGTCGACGCCATCCTCTGGGACGGCTCCGCCCGTGCCCGCCATCGCGCCATCCAGACCCTCCAGCACGTCCGCCAGGCCATGGGCCTCGAGTAAAGAACATGTCTGACGAAATCATCCATCCCGAGCCGAGCGCAAAAGAAGCGAACCCCACCGAAGAATCGAACGTCGCAAGTCCGGTGTCTGAGAATGAGGCCGCACCACCTTCGGAAGAACCATCTGTCGCATCGGACGTAGATGCTCCGCAGCCACACGAGCCCTTCGCCCTGCAACACCCCGTCCCCGCGCCAGCACCCGCGCCCAAACGCACATCCGCGAAGGACAAAGAGAAAGAAGAGGCGTCACAATCTCCCTTCTCCGTCACCGTAGGCCAGGTCTACGACGGCCCCCTCGACCTTCTGCTCGACCTCATCCGCAAGCAGAACATCGACATCTACGACATCCCCATCGCCCGCATCACCGCGCAGTTCCTCGACTACACGCATCAGCTCAAGCAAACTGACGTCGACTCCGCCGGCGAGTTCATCTACATGGCCTCGCTGCTGATCCATATCAAGTCGAAGACGCTGCTCCCCCGCGACCCCTCCGACGTCCTCGGTGGCGACGCCGAAGACCCCCGCCGTGAGCTAGTCGAACGTCTCCTCGAACACGAACGCTTCAAGGCCGCCGCCCAGATGCTCCTCCAGAAACAGCAGATCGAAGAAGCCACCTGGTCCAACCCCGGCATGCGCGAGTTCAAGGACTCCGCCGACGCCGAGCGAGAGATCGCCGCAGACACCGTAGACCTCGTCCGCGTCTTCCAGGACATTCTCCAGCGGGTCCGCAAGCGCCCCGTACTCGACGTCGATGAGGAGTCCGTCACCGTCGCCCAGATGATCGACTACGTCAAACGCCGCCTCGTCATGGAAGACAAGCCCGTCAGCCTACGCCGTCTCCTCCACAACACCCACACCGAACGCGCCCTCATCTGCATGTTCCTGGCAATGCTGGAATTAGTTCGTCTACAGGCCGTCCTGCTGCACCAACCCACCCAGCAGGGAGACATCCTTATCAAGAAGACCGACGCCTTCGACCAGGTCTTCGCCGACCAACAACAAGCCCGCGACGACTGGCGTTAGACCACAGGGGTTTCGGATGCCCATCAGGCGAAAGAGAAGCATCATCTTTCACATTCTTGTAACACTCCATTCGCAAACCACGCCTATCGTTCATCTCACCGAGAAATCATTTCGCGCACCAGGTGAACGGACTTATGGCAACGCCAGCAACAGTACCAAGCGGTTCCCTTCTTGACGAGAAACTGAAGAAGTCCTCACCCGGCAAGATAGGTATCATCGCCTTCGCGCTCATACTTGTTGGCGGCGTCGGCTACATCGTCAGTAAGCTCGCCCAGGATCTCTCTCCAGTCCACACTGGGTCGATCTTTCCCTACTTCCTCCTGGGGATTGCCCTGCTGATCGCTCTCGGCTTTGAGTTCGTCAACGGCTTCCACGATACGGCAAACGCCGTTGCCACCTGTATCTACACGCACGCATTAGAGCCGCATGTGGCGGTGGTTTACTCCGGCATTTTGAATTTCATCGGTGTCCTCACCAGCTCCGGTGCAGTTGCCTTTGCTATTATCACGCTGCTTCCTGTCGAGCTCATTCTCAAGGTCAGTGCAGGCTCCGGCTTCGCCATGGTCTTTGCCCTCCTCGTAGCGGCGATCCTCTGGAACCTCGCCACCTGGTATCGTGGCCTCCCCGCCTCAAGCTCGCATACCATGATTGGCTCCATCATTGGTGTAGGCCTTGCCAATCAGCTCATGCACGGCACAACCGGAACCAGCGGCGTCGACTGGAGCCAGGCCACCAAGGTCTTCAAGGCCTTGCTCTTTTCACCGTTGGTCGGTTTCATCGGTGCCGCGCTGCTCTTCCTGCTCTTCAAACTAGTCATGCGCGACCCTCGTCTCTACGAGGCTCCAAAAGGCTCCGCACCGCCACCCTTCTACATCCGTATTCTCCTCATCCTCACCTGCGGCGGTGTAAGTTTCGCCCATGGCTCCAACGACGGACAGAAGGGCATGGGCCTCATCATGCTCATCCTGGTCGGCACCGTGCCCACCGCCTACGCGCTCAACCACGCCGTCAGCGCTTCACAGGTTCAGACCTTCGCTGCAGTCTCTCAGCAGACATCCGATACGATCGGTCGCTACGTCGATCCCAATGCCGTCATCGCCGACAGCGGTCCTGAGCTTCAACACTTTATTGCTACCCGCGAGTTCCACCCCACCACGATGCTGGCGCTGCAAATGATAGTTAACGACATTCGCAACGAAGTGTTCCATTACGGCTCGGTCGGCAAGGTTCCCGCGAATATGCAGTCAAACGTACGTAATCAGATGTACCTGGCCAGTGAAGCGCTTCGCCTGCTACCTAAGTACGGCCCCAAGATGTCCGACGGCGACAACAAGGTTCTCGCTAACTACAGGTCTATGCTCGACACATTCACCAAGTTCATCCCCACCTGGGTTAAGGTCGCCGTTGCCCTTGCACTCGGCATGGGGACCATGGTTGGCTGGAAACGCATCGTAGTCACTGTTGGTGAAAAGATTGGCAAGACCCATCTTACCTACGCTCAGGGAGCCTCTGCTGAGCTGGTCGCCATGTGCACCATCTGGGGGGCCGACCACCTTGGCCTCCCGGTCAGCACGACACATGTTCTCTCGTCAGGCGTAGCCGGCACTATGGCTGCGAACAAGAGTGGCCTCCAGATGTCTACTCTGCGAGACATCGCCTTGGCATGGGTCTTCACACTTCCGGCTGCAGCCGCCCTTTCCGGATCCCTCTTCTGGCTCTTCAACTTGTTCGTCGCCAAATAGCTGTAGGGAGCGGACGCTATCGTTTCTTCGCTCCGTCAAAGCTGTCCCGCATAGCAAAGAACGACTTCTTCGGGGCATAGTCCACATCGAAGGGAAGTGGCCGCTGCAATCTATCCGGATGCAGCGGCCGAAATTTCGTTCCATGGTTCAGCCATGTGTTGCGGTCGCTTGCTCCCCACGTCAGCACGGCCTTGATCTCCGGCCCCTGCAGCGCCGTTGTAAGGTAGTCGCGATACACATCCGCCACGGCCTGGTCACGTTGCGCGATATCGTCCGAAGTCACCTCGTCGTCATTAACGTCCAACTCCGTTACAAACACCTGCAGGCCGAGCGCCCGCGCACCATCCATCAACTCGCGAATCCCTTTGCTAAAATCAGCCTTCCCATCTGCATGAAGATGCGACTGAATCCCCAGCGCATCCAGCGGCACATTCGCGGACTTCATCTGCTGCAGCAGCGCTAACGTTACCGCTCGCTTCCGCCCCTCTTCCTCCGTGCCATATTCGATTCCATACTCGTTGTAAGTCAGCAGAGCCTTCGGATCCACCTCACGCGCTGTCCTGAACGCAATGTCGATGTACTCCGGCCCCAACATCTCAAACCACGGCGACGACGACCGCATCCCATCCGGCCGCCCATCCTTCACCCATATCGCCTCATTCACCACATCCCAGCTATGGATCCTCCCCTTATACCGCCCACCCACCGTCGTAATGTGGTCAACCAGAAACTTCCGCGCATTCTCCTTGGTCACCGTCGATGCAAACCACTTTGGCAGTGCCTCATGCCATACAAAGTTGTGCCCCCGAACCTTCATCCCATGCGCTTCGGCAAACGCCACCAGGCTGTCCGCATCTGTAAACGAGTAGGTATCCGGGGTGGGCCGCAAAATATTCCACTTCAGGCAGTTCTCAGGCACCAGGATGCTGTACTGTTCGGCCAGCAGATTCCTGAACTCCTTATCCTGCCTGAATAACTCCGCATTCACGGCACATCCCGTCAACATCCCCCGAGCAGCGGCGCGAGTCTTCAGCGACCCTTTCCCCGTAATGTCCTCTGCACCGCCGCGCATCGCCTCCACATTGCGACCCACAAGCAGCTCTGGCAAGGCCACACCCGCTGTAACTCCCGCAACCTGTTTCAGATACTCCCTACGCGTCATCGTCATTCGTTCCTCCGACCCTGTGCAAGAAAAATCTTACCTATGGTTGGTATGCTTAGGGGAGTCACCAATTATGAGTCTTAAAGCAAAGATCGAAGCCGTCATCTACGCCTCAGAAGAACCAGTAACCCTCGCCCAGCTTATCGGGCTCCTCGGCCACGAGGCTCAGGCCGAACTGGACCATCTCGACGCCTCCCAACAGTCCCTCTCGCTCGAGGCCGGTGACGAGTCCACAGGCACACCCGAAGACGCTGCCGCTGCCGAAGCCGAGCACGCCGCCGCCCTCGACCGCGCCCTGCACCTCGCCGCCGCCGAGGAGGCCGCTCAAATGAGGGCCGCCCACCAGCACGCCATCGCCGACGCCGCAGCCATGCGCACCAGCGACACCCTCGACGAACCGATAACTGAGCCCGCGGTCGCCTCAGCCATCGTCGCCGAACCGGAGCAGGGAAGCGAAGCCACCGCCGAGGACACCGTCGCAAAAAAAGCCGCCCGCGAGGCCAAAGAGGACAAGGAGCGCGCCCGTCGCCTCCGCGAATACTTCCGTTCCATTCTCGACCAACTCATCGGCGACTACGCCAATGGCGACCGTGGCCTCGAGATCCGCGAGGTCGCCAGCGGCTACCGTCTCGCCACCAAGCCCGAGTACCACGACGCAGTCCGAGGCTTCGTCAAATCCCTCAAGCCGCCCCTGAAGCTCTCCCTCCAGGCCCTCGAGACCCTCGCCGTCGTCGCCTACAAGCAGCCTGTCACCGCCCCCGAGGTCTCCGAGATTCGCGGCGTCGATTCCGGCGGCGTCCTCGGCTCGCTCATGACCCGCAAGCTTGTCACCACCGCCGGGCGCAAGCAGGTCATCGGCCGTCCCATCCTCTATAAGACGACTAAGGACTTCCTCCTCCGCTTCGGCCTCAAAGACATCAACGAGCTTCCCAGCATCGAAGAGTTTGAGAAGATGGCCGGCGAACTCGCCGAGCAGGAGGAGATTCCCATGGATCACGAGGCCCCAAAAACCTCTCCCGAGAGCATCACCGAGGCCAACCTAGAAGAAGAAAGGGACGCTGTAGAGCCTCAGGCCGACGGAGACAGCTCAGAAGACGTCGTTCCCGGCACACTCCCGGTAGATGGTCGCATCTCCGGTCCGCCACCCGTCTATGATGAATCCGCCACAGGTGATGTCGAATCCCCCGCGCACGACGCCGAAGTCCAATCCGATCTCCAGAGAGAATCCGAGGAGGGCTAACCCTCTATGTCCGATCCAAGGCTCGATCCAAACCTGAGCCCCAAGTCCCCAGTCGATCCAGCAGACGAAGGACCCGACACCGTGGCCACGCCCGAGGGCGATAACGAATATCCCGGCGACGTTCCTCTCACTCCATCCATCGTTGAGGACAGCCTCGAAGGGCTTCAGGTGCCTCCCGGCAGCAAGCCTCGTCCATGACTGCACCCCCAAACCCGGACCTCTACTCTCACGTCCGGGTTGTCATCTCTATTATCGTTGGCCTCTGCATCACCACGCTTCTCAGCGGATTCGCCCGTTTCGTCCAGCACCCACGGCGTGAGCGTGTCTCCATCCTTCACCTCGGCTGGGCAGTATCACTTCTGCTCTGGATCATCCACTTCTGGTGGTGGGAGTTTCGCCTTTCGATGGTTCCACAGTGGACCTTTGCCAATTACTTCTTCGTCATCCTCTACGCCATCCTCTTCTACTTCCTCTGCACTCTACTCTTCCCGTCGGACCTCAAGGACTACTCCGGCTACGAAGACTACTTTCTCTCCCGCCGCAAATGGTTCTTCGGTATCCTCGCGGCAACCTTTCTCGCCGACGTCATCGACACCAGCCTCAAAGGCTCTGCCTACCTCCACTCCTTCGGCATTGAGTACCCGATCCGCATTGTCGCGAACTTGACCATCTGCGTGATCGCGATGTTCACCAGCAATCGCCGCATCCAGCTCACTCTTCTGGCAGTGTCTTTTCTCTACCACATTGCGCTGATCATTCTGGTGTACAGTACGCAGTAACGGCAGGATCGTTGGCAGGTGTCCATTAAGGAAATCTCGTAGCCGCCCGCTATTGGCGGTCGCATCTAAGCTTGTCGACTCCCCCAGCGTCTTGCCGTTGCCTTCCAGCTGAGCATTGGGCCTCTTCATTTCTTCCGTCACAGAGATGTGTTTGAAACGATCCGGAGGTTTTATGCCGAGACGACTTCACGCCTTCTTCTTTTTATTCATCTGCGCTATGGGTCAGTTTGCTCACACCGAGACCATCACCTTCGACGACTTGGCCACCATACCTGGTGGAGACCACGGGGTGGAGGAATATGATGGCTTTTACTTCTATTTGTTTCTTAACGCGGGTCCGCCATCACCATTCCCAAACGACAACACGGCTTTCATCACTTCGGGCTACAAGCCATTCGAATATGGCGTGCAATACCCTTATCCCATTATTTTTAATAAGGAGCCCGTAGATCTTGATACTGCTCCCAGTTTCCATCCGGTGTCGGGCCAAACGTTCACCGTAAATAGTTTTCTCGTCTCAGCTTTCAGCCCCGTCCCGATCTATGGCGTCCGGCAAGGGGTTGTTGTCGATGAAACAACGACATCCGCAGCAGACTCCAACGGCTTGCTCACATTGAACTGGTCCGATATTGACGGGATTCTGTTTCCTGGTGGGGATTCTTTCAACACCATAGATATCGACACGATCGTCATTAACGAACCAACATCCACCACTGCAATTCCTGAACCATCAACATTCGATTTCGTAGGCGCAGGCATTCTCGGCCTTGTCGCCGCTGCTCGACGCAAACGGTTCCTTCATTCGGTCGTTCATAAAATGTGTTCGTAAGATCGGGAGGTTTATGTTGAGAGCCCTTCGCACCCTCACTCTGTTCCTGCTCGTATTCATTACTGGCCACTTCGTCACTGCAGAGACGCTCACCTTCGACGACCTGTACTCACTACCCGGGCAGGCTGACCCGGTATTTTTTTACGGCAATTTCACCTTTTACTACTTCAGCTGTTGCCTTAACGCCTCCGATAACGCCCCCAATCAAATTCCTGACGACCCAACTCAATCTATCTTCAGCAACTACTACCCTTTTCAACCGCCGTCCTATCCTTACGCTACGCTCTTGGATCAAAACGGAAATTCCTTCCTCTCTGTCGAGGTATCCAATTTCTATTCCACTTCGCTGCAGCCTTTTACGTTGAACAACATGTTGATCGATGCTCTAGATCCTGTCACAATCCTTGGATACAGAAATGGTGTTCTAGTCGATCAATCATCGACCTCGGCCACCAATGATCTCGGTCTTCTGACCTTGAATTGGACGAATATTGACGCCGTGTTCTTCGAAAACGCACCTTCCAGCCTTGGTAACTACGACGTCGATCTCGACACGATCAACATTAATGAACCGATAACTCCTACAACTATCACTCCCGAGCCATCGACCATCGCCCTCTTTGGGTCGAGTCTGTTTGGTTTGCTTACTTTCGCTCGACGTAGGACTCAGTCGTAAAAGCCGACGGTCCGAAGAAAACAGGAGATAATAGACGAAGGCTGCATTTTTCGCTCCAGTTCGAGCCATTTTCAGTCTTGGACGATCAAGATCACCCCGACCGCGATGAGCACCTCCGCAGTCAGAAAGCCAGAATCAAAATGACCAAATCTCTCGCTTCTTCGAAGCCCGAAATTACCGAAAAGATTAGCGACGAACCCAAGGGCGACCGCCTCCAGAAGATCCTCGCGCAAGCCGGCATCGCCAGCCGCCGCAAAGCCGAGGAGATCATCCTCGCCGGCCGCGTCCAGGTCAACGGCGTCGTCATCAAGGAGCTCGGCACCCGCCACGACTTCACCCGCGACCACATCCGCGTAGACGGCAAGCTCCTCCACGGCCCCGAGCAACAGCGCTACTATATGCTCAACAAGCCTCGCGGTTACGTCACCACCCTCGACGATCCCGAAAGGCGCCCCACCATCATGCAGCTCATGACGAAGCAGAAGGGCCCGCACGGCGACCACGTCCGTCTCTATCCCGTAGGCCGCCTCGACTACCTTAGCGAGGGCCTCCTCCTGATGACCAACGACGGCGATCTGGCCAACAAGCTCTCCAAGGCCGCAGCCGGAGTCGAAAAGACCTATCTGGTCAAAGTCAGCGGTGTCCCCGAGCCAGAAAAGATCGACCAACTCCGTCGCGGCATCATGATCGACCGTGGCCGCCTCAACGAAGTCCGCAGTGGACGTCGCGACCGCGTCATCACCTCCCCTGCAAAGGTAGAGCTGGTCCGCGGCGGCGAAAACCCTTGGTACGAGCTCGCCCTTACGGAAGGCCGCAACCGCCAGATCCGCAAGATGTTCGAAGAGATCGGCCACCACGTCGAAAAGATCCGCCGCATAGGCTACGGAGCCCTCCGTCTCGACGTTCCTCCCGGCGAATACCGCGAACTCACCCCCGGTGAGGTCACCGCTCTAGGCCGCGCCGCCAAGGGCCAAAAAGTCGTCCCCAAGAAAAAGACGCCCGAGTTCGCCCAGCTCAAGTCTCCCGCAAAGAAAAAGCCCAGCCTGCCACGTCGCACCTTCGCTGCCAAATCAAGCCCTCGTCGTCGCCCCAGCTAAGGTTTCGAAGCGGTAGTGCTACGGCGTTCGTGGACTTTGTCAGAGGTCCTTGGGAACCAACCTGTATACCCCGCAAAATCTCTCATTTCCGACCAATTTCGCCCTACTATTACGACTCTTTTACACCCCCTCAAAAGTTCTCCACAACCCCATTGACACACATCGATCTGCGCGCCCAAAATACTCCCGCTATTCATCTTTCGGGGGATGACAAACCAACCTTCGAGAGCATCCAATAGCAGGGTGCCGGAAACTCGGCACGGCAGTCGTAGTCAACCAGCAGTCTGGTGCAGTTGGCAGCTAAGGAGTAACAAGAGTGGCAATCGAAAAAGCAACGTTTGGAGCAGGATGTTTTTGGGGAATTGAAGCACGATTCGACGAAATCACTGGAGTCATCGACACAGCCGTAGGATACGAAGGCGGCGATCTCGAACACCCAACCTATAAGGAAGTCTGTACCGACCGCACTGGCCACGCGGAAGTCGTTCAAGTCACCTTCGATAACTCTCGAATCTCATACGAAGCGCTTCTCGACGCGTTCTTCGCCATGCACGATCCCACACAGGTAAACCGACAGGGACCGGACTTCGGCACCCAGTACCGCAGTGTCGTCTTCACCCAAAACGATCAACAATTCTTCCAGGCCCGCGCCAAGGTCGCCGAGCTAAACGCCTCCGGCACCTACCGCCTGCCCATCGCAACCAAAATAGAGCCGTCCAAGACCTTTTGGAAGGCCGAGGAGTATCACCAGCGTTATCTTGAAAAACGTGGCATGGTCCACTGTCACATTTAACCTCAGCCATATTCAAATCTGGAGTCCCATGCTTAATGCTTCAATGCGTTAGGTATGGGGTTTCGGACTTATGCCTAGCGGCCAATTTGGTCGAGGACGCTCCGTACTGGAGTTGCAGACATCCTGAACAAACCCTCGAAAGGATCGTACATCTCCTGGATGATGAAGATTGCGGCCGAAACCGCAAGTGAACACACGATGAGGCTGCCAATCAGGGTCGCATTAGGTTGAGCCAACAGGCCGAAGCTGATGAAGATAACAGTTAGCCACGAGATCAGGATCGTCAGCAAAGGAATCGAGAAAGAGTTTCCCCCCGATTCAACAAACATCAACCAGCGGGTCTCATAGATCGCCCGCATCAATCCAAGAGCCTCGGCTCTGTTTGTGCGTTGCTGCTCGTTCTTTGGTGATAGCGCCTGTAGTTGGGCGTAAACATTTGCAAAGGTATGATTTGGTTTTAGATCAGTTCGTAGCGACCGATCTTCGGGCCAGATGCGATTTGCCGTAGTCGCGACCACATCGCGCAGGTTGGATCGTATTTCTCGCGTCTCTTCTCCATATTCGGAGAGAATGCGGTCTGTCAGAATAAGCTTGGCGGAAAGGTCTTGTATCTCCCGGTGCTGCGTGTTGTAGAAGGTCAGGGAGGAAGAGACAAGCATGCCAAGAACCAGCCCCGTCATTGTTACAACTAATCCCGTCGCCAGCTTCACCACATCCGTTGTACCGGGTTGGAAATGTTCCTTCGGCAGGATGCTGTGAAGAAACATACCAAACAACGCTCCTCCAAAGGTGCATCCAAACACGACAAGACTGATCAGCACAGAATGCATTAGTCCTCCCGGTACGGTGGAGATTCAATACGGGTGGCCCTATTGCGTGTGTCTCAGTGACACTATACGTCTATGCAACAGAAGACGGAGGCTGTATCTGTACTATTTGCAGTACCAGGATAGAGCCCGATGAAAGAGTAGCCCGCTCTGTGTTATATTGGTATTGCACCCTGAATTAAAAGAGTGCAGGCATCGCAGGCAAAGACTCCTAGTGGAATTCGGAATCTGGCCAGAGACTGCGATTCGCCTCTCCCAACCGCATCTCTTCCCAAACCGAAGGAAGCCGCGCTGGTTGCTCTGGCTGGAAGACACGTCATCGGACGAGTCTCGCCGTGCAGCAGCAGCGCTCCGAGTTACCCTCGACAGCAATGCTGATCAAAAAGAACTTCATGGTGCCCTAACTGGTGCCCCTGCGTCACTACGCCGCTTTACTAACCAAAGGAAACCTCTTGACTACAGCAACTCTCGAGCAGCCGGAAACACTCCAGGCTGCCCCAATCGCCTCAAATAACCTCCCCTCCAACAACGAAGTTCGTTTCACCGACTTCGACATCTCGGATTCGCTGAAGAACCGCCTGACCAACGCCGGCTTCATGACTCCAACGCCGGTTCAGGCCGGAGCCATACCGCCAGCCCTTGAAGGCAAGGACATTCTCGCCACCGCCTCTACCGGCACCGGCAAGACCCTCAGCTTCCTCATCCCAATCATCGAGCGCCTTGAAGCGACCTCGGTGCCCAGCACCCGTGGCAAGCGGAATCCCATCCGTGCCCTCATCCTCCTGCCCACGCGTGAACTCGCCATGCAGGTACTCGAGGCTCATGCGAAGCTCGTCCCGAACGCCCGTCATGACGCTGTTCTGGTCTGCGGCGGCCTCTCTGAGCGCGCTCAACTCGACAACCTCGATCGTGGCCCGCGCCTCGTCGTCGCCACTCCCGGCCGCCTCGAAGACTTCCTCCGCCGCCGCGAGGTCAACATCGGCGCCGTCGACATGTTCGTCCTCGACGAGGTCGATCGCATGCTCGACATGGGCTTCCTTCCAGCCATCCGCCGCATCGTTGGGGCGATCCCCAAGACGCGCCAGACCATGTGCTACTCGGCCACCCTCGACGCCAACATCCGCGAGATCGTCCGTGACTACGTCAAGGACCCCGTCCGCATCGAGATCGGCACCACTTCCAAGCCCTCCGACCGCGTAGAACTCCGTGTCTACACCGTCATGCAGGACCAGAAGCTCGGTCTTCTCGACCAGATGCTGCGCGAAGAGCAGGGAACCTTCCTCGTCTTCTCCCGCACCAAGCACGGAGCCGACCGCATCTCGAAGAAGCTCGAAAAGCTCGGCCACGACGCGGACGTCATCCATGGCGACCGCAGCCAGTCGCAGCGCACAGCCGCCCTCAAGGGCTTTGCGAACGGCAAGCATCGCGTCCTCGTCGCCACTGACGTAGCGGCCCGCGGCATCGATGTCTCTGACATCGCCCACGTCGTCAACTACGATCTCCCCAATGCCAGCGAGGATTTTGTCCACCGCATCGGCCGCACAGGCCGCGCCGGCGCGAAAGGTGTAGCAACCACCTTCGTCATGCCACAGGAAAAATACGACGCCCGCAAGCTCGAGCGCGAACTCAAAATCAAGTTCGAGTGGCGCGAAGCCGATAAGAACCTTGAGAAAGAGGAGCGCAACAAGCCCGTCGATCTCAAAACATCTGGCATCAACGACCTGATGGCTCTCGAGAGCCGTTCCTGGCGCAGCGAATCCGCTCCTCAGCCAACCGGAGCGCCAGCCGGCCCAAACCGGAGCAACAACGGCTTCCGCAAACGCCGCAATGGAAATGGCAACAGCGGAGGAAACTTCTCCGGCAGTCGCAGCAACGCCGGTCGCTCCAGCGGCCCCCGCGGTAACTCCGGCTCACGCCCAACCCGCGGCAACCGCGGTCGCTAACTCGGGAACCGCATCAGACCAAACGCTCCGCCTGCCAGCCAACCAGCAGCAGGCGGAGCGTCCGTCTTTGGGACTCCGTAACCATCCATCGCAGCTTCCTCCACTCCCTCCCACACCGAGTCGGGTCATAGCTTAGGATGGAAGACATGATCTCGGCCCCAGAGGACTACGTGCAACCGTCGACACCCTCATTTCGAGTGCGCGGTTCATGAGGCCTGCCGATCCGCCAAGAGCTCCAGTCCGTTTCGTCGACTCATGGGCCTCCATTCACTTCGATCTTTTGCGCGGGATGGCCGCCCTTTTTGTTCTGCTCGGGCATTGGCGCAACATCTTTTTCCTCGACTTCCCCCAGCTAGCCGCATACCGTAGCGTGCTGGCGATACCGTATCTTCTATCTGCCGTAGGGCATCAATCCGTCGTCGTCTTCTTCGTCTTGAGTGGTTATTTCATTGGCGGTACTGTATTTCGCGCCATCGAACGCAATCAGTGGGGGTGGCGCGGCTACTTGATGCGTCGCATCGTTCGTCTCTGGACCGTTCTCTTGCCGGCGTTATTGCTCTGTCTCTTCTGGGACCGGCTTGGGATCCATCTCGGCCACGCTCCTGCTCTCTATGGTGGCCGCGTTTCGAACCACCTCCTACTCGATGTCCCTCAGTTGCTGGCCCCACATATCTTCTTCGGCAACCTTTTTTTCCTTCAGGGTATTTTCACGCCGGTCTTTGGCTCGGATACCGCGCTATGGAGTCTCGCATACGAATTCTGGTACTACATCCTGTTTCCCTTGGCAGCAGTCGCTCTATGGCCTCGCGCACGGTGGGTCCATCGATTGATCTGTGCCGCGCTCTTTGTTGCGACCGCGTGGTTCATTCGTGGCGGTATCCTGGTGTCCTTTCCCATATGGCTCGCAGGCGCGGCCCTGTTCAAAGTACCGCCGCCCACGTTCAATCCGCGCACGGCGAAGTATCTGCGCGTGGCCGCGACTCTCATTTATCTACCCGTCTTTTTTGTTCTAAACAAAATCCACTCAATCCCCGACCGCATCAACGACTATCTTCTGGCAGTCGCCACTTTTCTCTTCCTCTGGTTGTTGCTCTCTGCCAAAGAGCGTTTCGAGCAAGGAACTCGCAGCGCCCGCGCACCTCGAGAACTCGCCCGTTTTTCCTACACGCTCTACGCCGCACACATACCGTTGCTGGTCTTCGCCGCCTCTCTTTTCATTCGCGATTCACGCTGGTACCCGGCACCCCTAAACCTGTTGAAAGCCATGGGAATTCTGTTCCTGGTACTTCTCTACTCATATGTGCTGGCATTTTTTACCGAGTTTCGAACAGACACAATCCGCCAGCGTCTCGAACATCTCTTGAGGATCGCCCCTACACCCCCTGCGCTGCCTTCAAACCCACTATCTGACCTCGAAGGGCAGAGATCTTCGGTCGCCGAAACCGAAGCGGAGATTCTCACCGTAGCGAGATAAACCCCGCTATAAACGCACCTGGATGACCGCTTCATTCGCTTCACAGACACTTCATAGAGCCTCCTGCACGAAAATCTCCGAAACCCTGTAAAATATAGGGAATCCCATGATCTCAGTCTCTAACGTCACCATGCGCTATGGCTCGAAGCTGCTCTTCGAGGATGTCTCCGTCACCTTCACCTCAGGCCGCCGCTACGGCCTCACCGGCCCCAACGGAGCCGGCAAATCCACCTTCATGAAGGTCCTCACCGGCGAGATCGACGCCCAGAAGGGCACAGTCGTCCGCCCTAAAAAAATCGGCGTCCTCAAGCAGAATCAGTACGAATTCGACGCCTACCGCGTCATCGACACCGTCATCATGGGCAACAAAGCCCTCTGGGCAGCCCTCGAAGAGCGTGAGCATATCTACGAGAAGCCCGAGCTCACCGATGAAGACGGCTCCCGCCTCGGCGAGCTGGAAGGCATCGTCGGCGACGAAGACGGCTACGAGGCCGAAGCCAACGCGGCCGTCCTTCTCCAGGGCCTCGACATCCCTGACGAGCTTCACGAGCGCAAAATGTCCGAGCTTCAGGGCGGCCAGAAGGTCCGCGTCCTACTGGCGCAAGCTCTCTTCGGCAACCCCGAGGCCCTGCTTCTCGACGAGCCCACCAACTACCTCGACCTCGAATCCATCCACTGGCTCGAAGACTTCCTCAATCGTTACAACGGCACCGTCATCACCATCTCGCACGACCGGCACTTCCTCAACAACGTCTGCACCCACACCGCCGACATCGACTACGAGACCATCATCACCTACAACGGCGGCTACGACGACATGGTCCTCCAGAAGACCAGCATCCGCACCCGCATCGAGAGCCAGAACGAGCAGCGCGAAAAGAAGATCGCCCAACTCAACGACTTCATCGCCCGTTTCTCCGCAGGCACGCGGTCCTCGCAGGTGAATTCCCGCAAGAAGGAAGTCGAACGCCTCGCCACCAGCGAACTAGCGCGCTCCAACATCGCCCGTCCCTTCATCGCCTTCAAGATGGAGCGTCCCTCCGGCAAGAACGTCCTCGAGTTCGAAGCCGTCAACAAGTCGTACGAGCAAAAAGACGGCAAGACCGAGCACGTCATCAACAACTTTTCGGCCGCCGTCAGCCGTGGCGACAAGATCATCCTTATGGGCCGTAACGGACAAGGGAAGACCACCCTCCTCAAAGCCCTGCTCGCCAACGGCCCTGGTATCGAAGAGAAGGACGTCTCCATCGACTCCGGCACCGTCAAGTGGGGTCACGAGGTTCAGATCGGCTACTTCGCTCAGGACCACAAGGGCTCCATCCAACTCGGCATGACGGCCAGCGACTGGCTGCACCAGTTCGACCCGCAGGCCACCAAGGAAGACATCCGCGGCATCCTCGGCCAGATGCTCTTCCGCGGCGAAGAGGGCCTCAAGAAGACCGACGCACTCTCCGGAGGCGAGGCCGCCCGTCTGCTCTTCTGCAAAATCATGCTGCAGAAGCCCAACGTCCTCGTCCTCGACGAACCCACCAACCACCTCGACCTCGAGAGCATCAACGCGCTCAACCAGGCCATCCAGAAGTACGAAGGCACCGTCTTCCTCGTCACCCACGACCAGGACCTGATCGAAGAAGCCGGCACCCGCATCTGGCACTTCGAAGGCGGCCCCACCGACTTCCACATCACCGACCATAAGGGGCCATACGAGGAATACCTATCTGCTTCCAGTGTTTCCAGTAAGTTATAGATTCAACAAGATCACAAAAAACGTAAAAAGCGCATAAACCGGCTCCCAGTGTACAGCGGGTGTACATTCGGGGCCTTCGTTGTACGCCGGATGTACTATCGTTGATTTGCTGCGCACATCTACCCCCACGCCTTCTCACTACCCGTTTAGCCCTCGTTTGAGGGCTTGCCCCCCACCTGCCAACGGGTTCGGCAGGAGGTTCAATCAGTGAAGCTGGGAACTTGACGCGAAAATGCGATATCACGTCTTGCCTCTTCGACGATCTCCCGTATCGACCACACATGGCACCTATTCTGCTTCGGCGGCTGCTGTCTTGGATTTGCGTGGTTTGCGTATTGGAGCAGCTTTGAACTGCTGACCCCTCAGCCTAGCCTGAATGAATCCGATGATAACGCTCATTACGCCGCCGCCCAGTATCCATCTGGCAGCACCATCGTGTCCAGCCATCATCAGCTTAAAGGTCAGAATCATGACGAGCACAAAGGCGATAACGCCGTAGGTCAGGGAAAGTGTGGCGTAGATAAACTCATTACGACGCCACTCGCGAATGGATATTAGAACTTGATTTGGTGTATCAGGATGAACGTCCTCATAGAGCGCCAGTAGTTCCGGACTAAGCACGACGGCACTGGTCGGGACGATTGGACTGTTAGCCACGCAGGATTCCTATTTCCCGCCGACATGGTCGTGTATCTCGGATTCCTGTTCCGTCCCTTCCCGCTTACGGTGTCCGCTATGGCATTCCCTTCAAGGTCCGCGGTATACAAACACATCGCGGTCACGGAACGCCGCCAACTTCACGGCCTCTTCCCGTTCCTCATCTGGGGTGAGCGGTCGGGTACTCGGATATGCGGGGACCAACATAGGTACCCGTTTTCTCTGGCCACTCGCTTCTACTACTACTTCTTCTTCGTGGTATCCCATCCGCTCCATCGAACGATCAAACTCACCGGAAGCGAGAAATTCCCCCACACTTCGAGAATCGATCAGTTCCGTAGGAGACCCTGGCGAACGCAGTTTTCCGAACAACCCAGCTCCAGTTGCCCCGTCCAGAAACACATCAAGTACGTTGCTTCGATTCCTTGACAGTTGGATGCCTTGCAGTCGGAACCGTTGCACGTGTGTCGAGCAGTTTAGCACGCCGCAAGTGGTTGTCAGGGATTATCCTGAGAGTATCTGCCCACCCGCGCTGCCACGCTAGGGTCTTGGTAACGTCGTTCGGTTCCCCGTCCAGGCCAGCCCGAAACCCGATCTCACGGATCAAATCCTCGCGTTGATCATTTGTCCGATGATCCCAACACCGGGCTTTTCTTTCCACATTGTCTTCGCCTATTATTCAGCCTAACGGTTCCCTGCCCCATGCCTCGAGTCATCTTGTCCTTCACCTACCGAAACGACTGGCACGCCACCTTCTTTGATGGTGACCGCCGCAGGGCTATGCTTCCCCGCAAAGCCTTCTTCAACAGCGAAGAGACCATGACCGAGTTCATCCGTCGCGGCGGCGGCCTGAAGACGCTGGAGGATCGGAACATCTTCGAGATGCAACTGAAGCGTAACTTCGGCGACGTGGGCCTCAACCTCACTCCAGAGCAGTACGCCAAGCTAAGAACGTCATGAGGTGCGACCCTCTCCGCTGCTACCATTGACCCTGCCATGCCCATCGACCGCGCCCAGCTACTCGCCCTTTGGAAACTTGACGAACTACCCGCATGTGACGACGGCATGGAACTGGCTCGCCTGTTCCTCGAACGCGCTGGCGAGGCCGTCGACAGGCTCGACGAGGCCAACATCATCGCCGCCCGCAACACCATGATCCGGGCACACAAAGAGCTGATCGCCCACCGCGCCACCTGCCCCAAATGCAACAAGGTGTAGCCTTGTGCTGATGCCTTACAGTGATAGGCTTCCAACATGATTGAAGGCTTGTGGATTGTTCAATACGAGGCTGTGCAAAGGTAGCGACGGAGGGGTGGTTGGTCATTAACGGGCAAGTGCTCGGAGGCGATAACGGATTCGTCTACGCAGGGACATACGAGAGCGACGGTAAAGGAATCTCCGCACGAGTACTGATACGGAATTTCTCCCCAATGGTACCCAGTGTTTTGGGCATCCAAGGGGATTTCGAGCTGACGTTACAAGGAAAAATCGAGGGCAACACAATCAAGGCATATGCAAGTTTCGTGAATCAGGCTGGTCCGGGATTGGTGGCTAAGTTCACGAAAGTTCACGGCCTAACGCCCTAGCTCCTTTACTGGAGATTCATCTGGAACAGTTGGCAGTGGTTCCAGTGATATCGGAGGAAACCTGTCTTCAAAGATACCGACAGGAACCCGCCCTCTTCCTGACAGGATGTTACAGATTCCGCGTCGTATCGCATGTTGCTCACGTTCAACGTCGCCTAGACCTGTCGGATGGTGCCGAACCTTTCTTAATCTGCACCTCGTCAAACTCGTATCCCAAAGCTTTTCCCATCACAAGAAGTAGATTTGCTTTCAACTGCACGCTTTTTTCGGCGGATGCTTCACTCGGTTTGAAGTCCGAGCGGCCAAGATCATAAAAATGATCCAAGAGAACATTCCAAGCGTTACGGACTGCCCTCTCTTTTTTCGGTGTTGGCATCAAATTCAACGTGGATCAGGTTGAGTGCTTGAACAAACGAGGGGTTCAATTCCGTGGCACAAAAAGACATCAGCGTTTTGAACACCCACAATTTCCGATTTTTAGCCTCGCGTTCCTTATCTAACCGTTTTGACCTGCAAGGCAAAGATTGGTCCTGAGACTATCGCCGCAATCGTCAAGATCTGATAACAATTCCCGTTTTGTCCATGTCGTGAAATGGTACACCTGTAGGAGCTGTCCTCAATTCAGAACTTGGGCGCAGAAATTCGCTCAGTGGTTAGCCTATATGTGTGGCCGCTACTACCGACGTTCCGATAAACAGAAGATCGCCGAAGCCTTCCACCTCGCGCAGGTCGATGATTTCGTCCTTCCACCCTGGGACTATAACGTTGCTCCGACGACCCACCAGCCCGTCATCCGCCACAACCGCGACACCGGCGATCGTGAGCTCACTCTGATGCGATGGGGTCTGATTCCCTTCTTTGCGAACAGCCCCGATGAGTTCAAGGATCTTTCAACCATCAACGCTCGGGCTTCCACCTTGCTGGAGAGACCGACGTGGCGCGAACCATTCAAGCGACGGCGCTGTCTGGTTCCGGCTGACGGGCTTTACGAGTGGCCCAAGCCCGGCCACACCATATCCCCTACCTACACACCTGAGCCTGTGGGGACTCGAATTCGACAGGCGATCTCTTCGGCGGTCCCGCCAAACCACCGAAGGCGGCGAAGCCGGTGAAGCGCGTCTTCAATATCACCCTGCCGACCCCACAGCGACTCCCTTCGCCTTCGCTGGTCTATGGGACTACTGGAAGCAACCCGACGGCAGATACCTGAATCGTTTGCCTTGGTCACGACCGAGCCCAACGAACTCGTCTCCACGATCCATGACCGTCTGGCGCTCATCCTCAAACCCAGGGATTACGATCGCTGGCTGACCACAGACGACGAGGAAGATCCACGACTCCCCCTCGAGCTTCTCCATCCCCTCGACTCAGAAGAGATGAAGATGATCCCCGCCAATCCCGCCGTCGGCAACTGGCGCAACAAAGGATCCGAGATGCTGGAACAGGGAGAATGACAGCGGCCTGTTCGATCAAGCGCGTGATAGACTCGCGACATGCTCAGAAGCCTCTGCTTTGCCCTCCTGCTTTCCGGGGCTGCGTCGGCGCAGGCTCCCTCCACCCTCCCCATGCCCTCGCGTGATGCCATCGTTCTATCTCTAGACGATGAACAAAGCTCTCGATACTTGCCGCGAAATGTACCTGCGGAAGCTTCCCGGCACGACAAAGCTACCGCTTTTGGAAGCCTCGATTGCAGTCGACTCCTACAAGAAGAAGATATGGACACGCTGGATACAGCACAGCGTCTGACGGGTCTTGTCATCGCTGACAACCCCGATAAAGCTGGTGGACGCATCCTGGTGGCCATACTGAGGCCCTGCCAATAACTTCGCAGTCGGCGTGGCTTGCAACGCGATTAGAAGTATTGAAGACTGCCCTCAACACCGTAGCCGAACATAGAGACAGACATCACTGCCCTGCTTGAGTTGGACACGTCCCTGAAGGACTGCCAGACAGCTCTGTTCAATGCTGGAGGCGATTACGTTGAGATCGTCATCCACTTCGTCGGTTGGGAAGACGATATGCTGAACGCGTTGGCCCCAAGAGTCAGCCCTCAGGCAAAGCCGCAGCCCCTGATCCAGCACAGCGGCATATGACCACAATCACAAAGAAACTGCTGCATCGGTGGTTGCAAGACGAGAATCATGGGGCAACATGAAAACTGTCTCATGCCTTGCCTCTCTGTTAGTAGTCTTTCAGCAACTCAATGGATGTGCGGGTCATTCTGAACCCGGGAGGTCCCAGTAAAAGAAATCAAACGCCCTCCACTACATCGGTCTTGTCAATGTGTCTGCCCGACATCCCCCGGAATAGCCCTGAATCAGGTGACTGGCCCAATATTGCGAGAGAAGACCTCGGGATTGGACGTCCGAGACTCCCATCGATGAATGGTGGACTGGATATGCTACCCACTTGCTAAGCATTTTTCAAAGTACCCCGGTATCGGGCGAAGACCCGAAGGACCGACTCGACTCTTCCGTCCAATCCCCAGAAGTGAACCGAGATGTCAAAAGAGATAATATCCTGATCAGGCCAGCGTCTCTGTCATACGAAATTCATTGAGGTGGTAGCCCAAGTGGATATGGCGAAGGCGACGAGGATCATTCCAATGAAAGTCGGTGCCCGGCGACCAGACGTCCAGCTGGTCCTCGAGATGGTGCTTGCCGATCAGGAGCAAGCACTGTACCGCAAGATCGTAAGGCCGGAACGCTGTTTTGCAACTACTGGCAGCTCTGCCGCCAGAGATCTCGTCGCGCTTGGGCTCATAATGATCAAATATAAGTGACTGGTAGCTGCAATCACCGTTACAGGTTCGGTGCTTTATTTCGACTCCGATGAAGTACTGATCTGTAACGGCGGTCGTTGAACTGCCGATTCCGGACGCACCAGGTGCAGGACACGGTATGGAGATCTCATCGTTTTTAAGATGTCCACAACGGGCGAGTCCATTGAAGCGGACGCTGTTCGAAGTAATCTCAGGCAAATCCTCACCGAGCGATCCGGCCAGGCGCACCCCGAGATCATCGAGGGCCAGGATGATGCGCTGAAAGTCCTCGACGACCGCAAGAAGGAAGCCTCTTCGATCTCGACATCGCGATGCCAGTAGTGGCAGTAGGCCATAATTTTATTCCACAAAGTTCAGATCCGATCCATTATCGCCCAGCGCATGGTCGAGGCTCACTTTCCGGTGGTAGGCTGCCTATATGGAAGCCAATAATTTTCGAACTCTTAGTTGCGCGGAGAAGTCGCGAATCCTCTCCGACGTTACGTGTCGCCTCGTGGAACACATGTCCCCGACGCCTATGTATGTTGGGTGGCGAGAGGCACTGGCCCGTGTTCAGCGTGCTGTTAAACGCCACCTTGGTGAACGGAATCGAGGTGGTGTTGCTGACGTTGGTCGCACCCGGGGCGCTGTAGTCGGTATAGGCAGCCGAATAGGTCGAGGCCGGTGACACGCCATAGTCGTTCATCAACGTGCTGGAGTTGGTCGGCGTGTAAGTGTACGGAGACGCAATCGTGTAACTCTCAGCGGCCTTCGGCGAACCCAGCCATGACTGACCCGTCCAAATGTCACCGATGCCGATGATGGGTCCGGCGCAAAGTCCGGCGATGACGTCAGCCGAGTAGAGATATTGACCGTCTCCCTTTCCGCCGCCTTTGCCGCCACCGCCACCGCCCTTCTTACCTCCGTCGGGCTGACTCGTGAAGCCGTCGATCCAGAAGATGTTCTGCGACACCTGGACAGTGCCCATCGCAGCCGGGACCGGGTCACCCAACTTCGAGGAGTTGACCTTTACGCCGAACAATTTTTCCGACTGGTTGTTACCCGCGCTAAAGATGTTACTCATTTACTCGGCCCCGCAATGTTTATCCTGCAGTGTGAAAAACAACTTGTCCGACTTCTGGAGACGCAGACGCGATTTGGCGTTCGCAGCTTTTACCTGGTCGCCGTAAGCATGGATGATGTAGTCAGGCCACGACTTGACGATGGCCCCGTGGCAGTACGACTTGCTACCGGTCAGACGCCACACCACCACATCACCGGGTTAAAGTTCCGACTCCGGAATCTCACGGAAGTACCTCGAACACAAGGTCCACGTATTCAGTACTCGCTCGATGCAGTCCGATGAAGAGCGGGTAATCTTTGGGCAGGTCTGTGATCTCAGGAATAAGTCCGCAGTTGCGGAAGGTGCCATAGATAAGCTGGCCACAGTCCACGCCAGCGCCCTTCACACAGGACCATCCCCGGTATGGTGTGCCGATCCAGGTTTCGGTCTCGGCCACCACTTTGTCGCGTTGTTCTTTGTTCATCATCGTTACACCGCGTTCTGCGGCGGAGGAACGAATGGCATCCCGCCGAAATGGATCTGATTGTTGAACTTCTGATTGCAGGTGGTGATGGACTTGTCGCAGCCAGCGATGACCGAGAAGGTATCGCCGATAGATGGCGCGAACAACCAAGGTGATGTGACCTGGAGGTGTCCGCTGGTGTCGTGCAGTCTCACAGCCTGGCTCAGGCCGATGTTCGCGCCTGAGAGACACTTCACGACGCCTTGAGTGAAGTAGCCCGCTCCTGCGCCGAATGCGGTCTGAGGAACCATCACCCAGCCGGTCGTGCCTGCAGCAGCGGTGAAGTTGGTGGTGTAGTTCGATGCGGTCAGGCTACAGTTGGCATCCGCGAAACCCCACGGGCAATTGGACTGGATAAGGCGAGAGGGGATCTTCATGTCCATCAGGTACGTCCAGTCGGCGCAGTTGAATTCAACCTTGTTGCGGCTGATGGCGGTAATGTCGGTGATTGTACCCCAGAACTTTGTCTCGACTCCGTCGCTGACGTTTCCCCATTGGCCGATCGGCATGTACACCGTCTGCACAAAGATTTCGCACGCGTCAAAGAGGCCGTTCAGAGCACCGTTCAGTATGCCGGTCGGCGCACCGGGGTAGGTGGTTCCCAACTGCGGAATGCAAGTCAGGCCCATCGTGTTCGAGCTAAGGTCGAAGCTCGCTTCCGAAGTGATGGCTCCCCTCGACCAGGTACCCCACAGTGAGGCGAAGAATGTCTCGGTCGGATTGGTCCATCCCGGCGTGCCTGCTGGAATGGTGATGTCGAACTGACCATCCGTCGCCCGCAGAAACTCTCCGTTGGGCAGCAGAATGGTAAACACGTCCGCGCGAACACAGTTCGGGTTCGTGCTCAGGAAATTGATGAGGGAGTTCGGCATGAGCCTTTTCATCACACGCCTCCCGGTGCGGCGATCGCGCCAAACGTTGAGGCTGGAGCAAACTCACTGCTGAATTTCACACCTTGGAAAATCCATTGATCGATACCACTGTTGATGGTGAAGACGCGGCTAGAGTCGATCGTGTCTTCGGAGAACCGGCACAGGTAGTAGAAGCTGCCCGTCCACGTCAGAATGGAGCCTGGCGGTGGGGCCGATGCGAACGTGATGACACCTGTCGCGGAGATGTTGGACGGAGCGGCGACGCCTCCATTGATGTAAATCGTCGGCGTCCCAACCGTGTTCTGAGTGATGTCGGGGTAGCCGAAGATGTTGCGGCTGAACTGGAACGCCGTCGTGGTCCCATTACCGGTTCCGAACTGCGCTCCAGTTACGGTGTTGTCCTGGGGGTCGGCGAACAGGAACAGTCCGGCACCGCCAGCGGTCGCCATGAAGGTCCCGAAGAATGCGCCACCACAGACGAAGCGGTGTGTTCGTGGCCGGTGATGTTATCCAGGCTGAACTGGAAATCCCACGTTGGGTATGGCTTCAGAGCGATACCGCTGTTGATACCTGCGGAGCCTTTCTGCTGGACGGTGTTGAAGCTCGGCGATTTCTTGAGGCCAGCGGCCATGCTCAGCGGCATCGTCGGCATAATCGGATAGGCCATTAGCGGTTCATCTTTCTCATGGTCGAAGCCACGTGACGCTGGAATAGGCTGGAGTGTTTGGTGAGGACTCGGTCGACACCTTCGGCATCCATCGCGTGTACCGTGGGCGCGAAGCTCCAGTTGTGGTTGCCACCGCCACCCTTAGCACCACCCCAGGATTCGGCACGCTCCACGCGATCGGTGAGGGACTTGGTGATGACTGTTTCGCCCTGGTGCCCGATGATCGGAACTGCACCGGCTGCACCTGTGGCGTTTCCAGGAATCTTGCCGCCAGTCTCGAACGACATGACCGCCGCGAAAGCCGCCGCGCCCGCCGCATAGCCCCACATAGGAGAAGGCGGAATACCTGACATGGCCGCGAAGGCATTGCCATAAGCGGTCTTCGCATTGATCAGTTTCTGCTTGTCGCCGGTCAGCTCCATCATGATGAGGTTCTTGATCGCCTGTTCGGCCATCTCCTCACCGGTCTGACGGAAGGCGGCGGCGAGACTCTTGTTCATGACGATGGAACGGGCGATGTCGGTGGCGATAGCCTCCTCCATCCTGTTCTCCGCCTGCGTACGGCCTGCACCTGCTTCTGAAGTGCTTGCTGCTTAAGGCGCGTAACCTGGTCGTCACCCTGCTGCTCGATTTGCTGAATCTTGCCCTGCAGCTCCTGGTATCGCTTTTGATAGTCGTTCGCAAACTTATCGAGATTCTTGATGCGCTGGTTGTAGGCCGACACCTCGGTGTTCGTTTCGTTCTGGACAGCCTGAATCTGAGCGGCCAGAGTTTCGGCGTCGGTCTTGCGGTGGATAGCCTCGAGGTCCTTTGCCGATTCTTCCTCAAGCTTTTCCCGACGCTGAGCAGCAGAGATGGCCATGCGCAAAATGTCGTCGTAGCCTTGCTGTGCAGCAGCTCTAGCAGCAGCGGCACTCTGGTTGGCGGCTTCGCGGTCGAGGGCGACGATCTGCTTGTTGGCCTCGGCGGTGATCTGAACGATAGAGTCAGCCGTGGCTCTCTGCTCATTCGTCCACTGGGCATTGAGTTCTTTCTTCTTGGCGACATTCTGGCCAGCGGCCTTTACGTCGGCGTCGTACACAGCTTCCTTCGCGACCAGCTCAGCCTTGGCGGCTGCGATGGAGTCGTCACGCCCGGCCTCTACTGCGGCCTTCTGTGCAGCAAGCTGACCGCCATTGCTCTGATCCTCACCACCCTTATTGGCGGAAGCACGGTCTCGGCCTGCGTGCGACAAGTTGGATGAGTGCCCGAGAGTGTTGTTCCACACCGGCGGCAAGCACCTTCTGGTACGCGGCTTCCTCAGCCATTGAGGCGAGATTACCCTTTTGCTCTGCGGTGTTGCTCTGGATGGCTGCGGTCTTGACGATGGTCGTACGGGCAGCGACCTGCGCCTGGAGGATGTCCACCAAGTCTCGCTCGGCGGTGATAGAATTTCTCATCGTAGTCAATGACCTGACCGGTCAGAGTCACCATCTGCTTGATGGCGTTGGCGCGCCGATTTCATCTGCTCCATGCCGGTGCCTTCTTTACTGGCGGCCTGCTCCTGGAGCTGAAGAATGGTCGCTCACGGGCGATCTTGTCGTCGAGGAGCCTGTTGGCCTTCCCGGTCTGCCGGTCTTAAGCAGCATCTCGTACTGAGCTTGAAACGCGATGAGGGAGTGCTTGGCACCCTCGGACCCCGAGCTGAACTCGTACCAGTCAGCTTTAGCCGGGCGAACGAGGCATCGGCGGCCTTGGCGAGAGTGTCGAAGTCTGAGCCAGTTCATTCAGCGACTGGTGGTCGATGAGTTCGAGCTGCTTCCTCACAGCTGCCAGGTGGTTCCCATTGAGGTCATCTGCTGCGATACCGGCCTGGAGAAGCTTGTCCTGTAGGCCGTCGAAGGTCGAGGCGATCGTGCCTGCCAGACTGGCCTGACTTCCCTTGAGCTGTTGAGCGGCCTCCTGTAGTGCGCGCTGGTGCTCGATGAGCTTACTAACAACCTCGATGGCGACGAGCATGCCAGCGATCGCAGCATCATCTGAAACGCTTCACCGACACCGGGGATGCCAGCGAGGAGAGTGTTAAGGGCACGCGGGAGCCTGACACCCGCCACATTCTCGACAGCATCAGGCCGCCACGGGCCCTGGTCATCGAAAGTCAATCCCATCACCGGCGTCGCCAGCCTTGTCCTTCAGGTCGTCGAGGTCAGACTTCACCTTCCCATGTCCGAGCGGAACTGGGCGGTCTGAGCCTGCAATCTGACGATCAGTGCGCCGACTTCGCTCATGCTTGTTTGCTCTCTTCTGCGGTTGGCTTAAGGTGGGGCCAGACTTCATCGAACAGTGCTTCCGGATCTTGTAGCCACTGGTCTGTAAATCTGCGATGGCCTTACGTCGCACCTCGAGGAACTTCGAACGAGGTGTGGTCATCGGCAGCCCACCAATGACCTTCTTGATGTACCGCTTACCTTCCCGTACCTTCTCCAGCCGGATGGCATCCTCTTCCGGTCTCACAAAGTCGAAGCGGTCACAACAGCGTCGTCTGGCTCCCACGGTTCACGTTGTAAACGGCGGCGGTGGTCAGTGCGTTGGCGTATCGCTCGTAACGGATGGATACATTCCGCCGTTTCGCGAGCTGTTGAAGCCGCCGGTGTGAGCTCTTCGAACTGTGTCAAGTAGACTGAAAAGCGTAGCGGGCCCATGCCCAAAGTTCGGCCCGGTCTCCGGGGAGTGATCGATGCGGTCGTCGTGACGCTGGTACGTTCGGGTCGGCAGTTGCACCCGTACCTTTGGCATCGATCGTCAAGCTGTTCCTGATAGGGTTCGCGCATGCCGGGAAAGATCAACTCAAAGACTGGCGCTCCGAAAGAAGAACCTGCACTCTTAGGGTCGAGATGTCCTGTGCATCTTCGATCGTTATCTTCTGGTTTGAACCGATCCAGGCCGACCGAGACCGATCATCTGCAAGTCTTTGCCTAAGGAGAGGCTCTGCGAGTCGGAACCTCTTCCATGTCCTGGCCAATGGGCGTCCCGACCTTGGCAATGGCCTGGTAGGCGTAGGGGGCGCCTTCGACGTCTTCGCCGCGCTACATTCCTCTGTGTCTCGGAACCAGTGCGGCTGAAGGTAGTGTGGTTGCCTACTCTCAGTGTTCTCTGTTTCATATGTATTGTTCCTTTTCGTGGCGTGGTCAGGCCAATCGGGGAAGGGGGTGAGGGGTGGGGGCTCTGTTTGCACCTGCCTTGTCAGGGACTGTTTAGAGGTAGGTTCTTCGGGCCCGCTTGATCTCTTGACCCCGATGTCAAGACGCGCGGCCTGCTCAAGTGTGAAGCTCTGGTGATCGACCTGACGATGCTGGTGAAGGCGATGCTATCTGGGAAAGTAGCGTAAAAGGCCTTTGATCGGGATCGTAGTACGGGCGAGACGGACGGCTTTCAGGGCTAACTGAGTCCCGTCTCCGGGAGGAAGAAACGCCTCCACGTCGACGGAGCCGGGCTCCCGGTAGACGAGACGTAGGCGTCGATACCATCACGGTCCTGGCCATTGTGGCTGTCTTTTTCAGTGGCGACCTTGACGCCGCTGAGCGTGCAAAGGAATCAATACCTGCCAGGGTGGTGAAGGTGGTGGGGGACGTGATGAACGCGAACTCGAAGCCGTCGCTCTGATACCTACGATGGGAGTAAGTGGACATGGAATTCAGATCGTCTCCTGTGTCTTCTGCTTTTTGGGTTTCGCTGCAGCTTTGCTGGCCTCGGCCCTTGGAGCTATTGCGAGGTAAAACTCTTCGGGCAACTCTTCCTTGCGTACCGCCGGGAACTGCCTATGCTTTCCGAGCTGCGTGGGGAAAGACATACTGCCCTGGTGGGCGCGGGCGACGAGCAGTTCAGCACCGTCCACGCTGTCCAGCTGGTTGGCATGGAGCGCCGCGAGCTGGAAGGAGTAATCCTCAATTCCGGTCTCGGGGTACTTGTGCTGCTCCCACCATGACTTCAGATAGGTTTGCGAGCTTCCGCAGGCGTAGGGGGGATGGGTGCGGCCCTGCGGCTCGTACCAGTACTTGAAAGTGGAGCGATCGCTCTCGTTGAAGTAGTAGATCGAGTGGAATCCGGTGACTGCTTTCCCGGTCCCTAGCAACCGTCCTACCTGCTGGCTCACGCGCTCCGGATGGCTCCAGTCGTCTTCATCGATCGAGACGCAGATATCACCGGAGGCGTAAGACGTTGCGAGGTTGCGGAGAGCGCCGACCGGCATGCGGTCACAGTGGTAGTACTTCACACGCGGGTCATCAGGAATCAGGCTCGGGTCGAGCGGGGTTTCGTTGTTGTCGAGAATAATGAGTTCGAGTTCGCCCTCATACGTCGAGGACAGAAAGGCGTCCGCTGCAACGCGGAAGTACTTGTCTCCGTACCCCACGGCCAGAAGACCACTCACTTTAGGCAGATCAGACATCCGTTAACCTTTCTTGTTTTCCAGGTCCTGCAACAGACCGATAGCTTCGGTGGCGAAGACGTTCAGGACCTCGTCCTTACAGCCTTCCCATGCGCGGCCCATCCAATGCTGGCCGACTTGTGTTTCGGTGCCGAACTCCTGGAATGAGCCCCAGAACGCAGGCTTCTCCGGACCGATCTTGACTTCCATCGTGGTCTCATCGCCATCGTTCAGGAACTTGACGGAGTAGCTCAGTTGCTCTTCGAGAATGCCAACGCCGACCGGCACGGTATCGTGGAGCGCGGTGAGCACGACTTCCGCTGCTGGCTCAGCACAGCGACGCAGGTACCGCTTGGCGGCACGCGGGGTTAGCTCAGTCAGAAGGTCGCTTAGGTCCTTCAAGCCCTCGATTTGGATGGCGGCGCTCATGCTGATGGCGAGCGGTGGCGTAGGGGAAAGACGGTATACAGGTGGGGGTACAACAGGAGGGATGAAGTCAGCCTTCTTGATGGTCGCCTTGCTGTCTTGCGTCTTGCGGCTTACGGTGTTGCCCACTGCTTCACCATAGGGGTCAGGTAGCCAGAATTAGCTCTCGACGTACCAGACGCGGAACTCGAGCAGGGCTCGGTAGACAAACCCCAGAACGCCTTCCTGGAAAGGCATGTCCCAGTCCTTCTTGATGAAAGCACCTTGCATGACGGTACCGTCAGGGAGCGTGCCCTGGAAGGACTCGATAAGTTTTCGGGCGACAGTGGACAACTGGCGAGCCGAGTAGTAGGTGGAAGCGTAGCAGTCCAACTGGATCAGAGCACCGCGCAGTGGCGTGGCACCCTGTATGGTGAGCGTGTCCGTTGTCGCCGTCCGGGAGAGCACGATGCATGGCACCGCTGCACCCTTCGGCATCAGCATCCAATAGACGCCCGCACCATTGGCCGTGGTTACCTGCTTGGCGATGTTCGTGTTCGATTGGATGAGTTGAAAAAGGCCTTGTTCGATCATGATGATTGTTATTCTCCGCAGCCGCAGTTAATTGACACGATGGTGCGGTACTACGCGTACTCGTAGACGATGATTATTCCGGGTGCGCCAGCTCCGCCGTTACCTTGTTGTCCCCCGCCGACGGCCTGGTAATATCCGCCACCACCTGCACCATAGCCTGTCCCTGCATTGGCACCATAACCGGTGGTTCCGCCCACTCCGCCGCCACCATAGACTGTAGAGCCGCCATTGCCGCTGCTGCCTACATAGCCTGAGATAAGCAGACCAGGAGTTCCTGGCTCGCCCGCACCATTGATGGTGCCATTTGAGCCTGCACCACCTGCACCGCCCGTAGAAATCTTCGGGATGGAAGGAACCTGCCCGGCACCACCTGCACCACCCCCAGCAGTGACTGTAGTACCGCCGTTCCACTGGAATGTCGTTGGGGCTCCGGTCGTGCCAGGAGTGGTTCCTCCATACGAACCGCCCGCACCACCTGCGTTGCTGACCGTGTACGTGCCGGTCTTGCCGGAGATACCGCTGGCGACGAAATACAAAACGCGTGCACCTGCTCCTCCGCCTCCACCGAAGCCACCGTTCGCTCCAGCCGTCCCCTGGTTCACGCCGCCGCCGCCGCCGCCCGCTCCAATCAACTCCACCAAGATTGATCCGGTACCTGCGGTGGGCGTGTAGGTAGCCGCCGTGCCCGAGGTCAACACCTGAATGTTGAGGAGCCCGTTACCGCCGCCGCCCGCGCCGAATGCAGCGTAGACGCTGCTGCCGATCGCAGCCTGTATCTGATCTGATGTTGCCGCCGCGACCGTGGTGCCATTGCCAGCGAGCACTCCACTGATCGTCGTCGCGGTCGAGGTGGTGACCGAGTTCGGACCCGTCGCTCCGGTAGCTCCGGCGACACCAGTTGGACCTGTAGCTCCAGTGACACCCTGCGGGATTGTGAAGTTAAGTCTTGCGGCGGTTGAGGTCCCCGAATTTGTAACCGCCAAAGTGCCGGTCGTCGTGGTTCCCACCGTGACAGTTGCGGCTGCGCCTGCGGTCCCTGTCGCACCCGTGGGACCGATGGGACCCTGAGGCCCAGTTGCTCCACTTGATCCTTGTGGACCTGCAGCACCTGCTGTACCGGTAGCCCCCGTAAGGCCGGTTGGTCCTGCCGGTCCAATGGGACCAGTCGCTCCCGTAAGGCCGGTGGGGCCAGCCGATCCTGTTAGACCGATTGGGCCAGTAGCTCCCGTCAAACCGGTTGGTCCCTGTGGCCCTGTAGCTCCCGTTGGTCCCGCAATACCCTGCGGTCCTGCTGGGCCAGTAGCTCCCGTTGGTCCCGTTGCGCCAGTGGCACCCGTTGCGCCAGTCAATCCAATAGGACCGGTTGCGCCAGTTGGACCAGCGGGGCCTTGTGGGCCGGTTGGACCTGTCTCTCCAGTTCCGGTCCCTCCCGTCCCCGTCCCTGCTGGGACATTCAGTAGGTTGCTCCAATCGAGCTTCAGCGGAGAGATGGGATCGGTGCCGTTCCCGAAGAACAACTCGCCTGTATCGGTGGTATAGAGCGGCTCAGCCTCCCCTGCAACGGCAGGGAGCTCGGCCTTATCGCCGTGGTTGAGGAGGATTTGAATCGCCATGTTAGAAGCTCCCGCCGTCGATGATGCCAACCGGTTCGAACAGTGTGGTCGGGACGGTAGCAGTTCCCGCGATTGTGTCGTTCTCGACGAAGGTCCAGATACACAGCTCAACATTCTGGCCGTCAGGGTCGGAGAAGCTGTCTATCTGGTGTCGCTGACCCCGGATCAGAATGTTCATCCCTGCGTCGAGGGTGTAAGTTTTGGGGTAGCGGACGGTGAGCTTGTAGCTCGACTGCGCGTTGCGAGTATCCGTCTTATCCACTTCCTTGTTGCGCCACTGCGCTACGTTCGCGTGCGTCTGCGCAACGATTTGCTCGGGCACAGGGGTTCCATCCGCTGCCTGCCCGGCGTTTGGTTGTGTGATGGTAATCGCGGTGTTGAACTGCGACCCGCTCATGTACCGCACACCCGTAGATAGTTTTTTGGGGAGCATTAGCGCGGAATCCTCCAGCTACGGAAGCTGCAAAGCATTTTGTCGAGCGTCATGCAGATCTCGCTTGTGGGCTCGACTGAGACGAGCGACCGGTTATCGATGAAGTGCGCGGCCAGGAACAGGATCGCCATCTGCAACCGTGGGGGCACCTGCGTCGGATCGTCCGGGGAGTATCCGGCCCAGTAGGTGATCTGGATGCAATCCTGGCGACGATCCGTCAGCGGCCACTGCTCACCAACGTTGAGGCAGATCTTGTTGGCGAACACGGTGTATGTGGAGGGGTCCATCGTCTGCAGGACGCCGTTGGGATCGTTGTATTGCACCAGCACATGATTAGTGAGCGGTGATCCGCCAGGCACGAGCACAGGGCGGCGCACCAACTCGATCGAGTCCTTGCTGGGGAATCCATACCACCACCATGCACCACTGGCTGTTTTAAAAATCTGTTACTTCATACACCTGCTCGCGCCGGCGGCGGCGGCTCCTCGAGGCCAACTCGTGGCTGCGCGGATCCTGCTGGCCGGGGAAGAAGTCGAAGGTCAGCAGTACCTGCTCGTTCAGGCAGGCTTGTGCGGCCATAGCTTCGATGGTGTCGTCGCAGCCTCGATGAACAGCGCCATTGTGTTCCAGTCGTCGGTCAAAGCTGCTGGGGACGAGCCGGTCACATACTGCGGGGGAACATCGACACGAGCGAAATTGCACAGTTGGTTGACTGTGACGACGGGTGACTGCCGAGGTGTGTGAGGAATTTGCTCGTACATTTACTTCCTCTTGTTGATTTCCAGTTGCTTGGTGAGCAGATCGAGACTGACCTCGTTCTTCACGTCGTCAGCGGTCACGTCTTCGGCGTCAATTTCCTCGGTCTTCGCCACATTGACCATCTCTGCTGGCACGCGCTTGTAGTTGAGGATCGACAGGTCGCAGGAGTTCTGGACGGCCTGCTTATCGCTGGCCGTTGTGGTCGCGAAGCCCTGCTTGACGGCGTCTGTGGCGTCCATCCATGTTTCCGCCTGCATCAGGTCTAGGACCTTGGTCTTGGCGAGGCCGGTCTTAGCGACGTAAATGTCGGCGATCGATCCGGTGACGGTGTCGAGAGTGTGGGCAAGCTTGCGCATATCGTCAGCACTGCCCATACCCATAGCCTGGGCAGGATGAATCATCAGCATTGAGCCGCTGTGCATGGTGATAGTGTCGCCAGCCATCGCTACGATCGACGCGGCTGAAGCGGCCAGACCGACCACGTTCACATGCACCTGTTTGCTCGACTGTGCGAGCACGTTGTGAATCGCTACGCCCTGGAACGCATCACCGCCGGGTGAGTTGATGTTGAGCGTCACGGAGTCGGCGTCTGAGTTCTTCAGCGCTTCGCTTACGTTGCCCTCGGTGATGCCGGAGCCGTCATAGTCCACCGCGCCGATGTAGTCATAGAGGTCTAGCGTGAGGTTACCGTTCGAGTTGGTCACGTTGAAAAAGCGGTTGTTGTTAGGCTTGCTCATTTTCTTCTCCGGTAGCCAGTGCGATGAGTGCAGCGCGGGCCTGTTCGTCGTTCAATTCTTTGCGGCTGGCGACGTATGCTTCAGCGTCAGCAGCATCGAGGTGTAGCAGCTCGGCGACGAACCTGGCGTCGGGACCGCCCTTACTCTCTTTGCGCAGGATGCGTTCAACCGCTGAGTTAGCCAGAGCTGTGAGCCGCGCCGTTGCCTTACTCGATTTCGCGGGCTTAGCAGGTTTGGTGGTCTGAGCCGGAGTCGTATTACCATCCCCATTGCCGCCGGTGTCGGGACCAACGCCTTCGGTCGCTGCTTGATCTTCGTTGCCTTGTGCATTCTCGTTGGCGTCATCAGGATCAGCTTGCGATGGAGGCTTCTGTCCGGGGATGAAGAACTCACCATTAACCGGATCGAAGATTGCGCCGTTGGCTGGGCCGGAGAGGAAGTCGCCGCCGTCGATCGTGTCACGGTCTTCAAGGATGCGGGCCTCGTTGGGCGTCATCTGCCACGAGTTGATGAGAACCTGGTTCGTCTCCGCGCGTTCTTTGGGAGATCCACGCAGGATGATGTCAGCGGAGTGCTTGGCGTACAGCGTGCCCCACTGCTTACGGGGAATAAGGTCACGTGTGATCGACTGCTCGATCGAAGTAGTGAATGGCAGCAGTGTGGTGTTGAAGTATTCATCCAGGAACGCTGACGAGCTTGCATAAAGTAGAGTCTGCTCCGCCCAGTCCCAGCTTGACCAGCAGTGGAGCTCCGCCAAGCAGACGTACGATCTCCTGCTCGTTCCATTTGCGGCTCTCCAAAAGCTGAGACTCCGCAGCATTGAAGGTCATCTTCTGCCAAGTACCGCCCTTGGGTACGATGGTGAACTTTCCAGCGTTATGGCTGCCCGCGAAGTCCCGTGTTGATCCGGTCGACGATGTTCTGAGCATCCTTATCTTCCAGTACGGTCTCGGGTGGGAAGGGAGATGAAGCCGCCCATGCCGAGACCGTTGGCGAAGTTACGCCCCGCGGTCTCTTCGGCGGCCATGAGCACGCTAAGGCACTCTTTTGCGAGTGTGATGATCGCGCTGCCTTCGAGGCCGAAACCTTCGATGTTCATGGAAGACGTGTGCCAGATGTCGCTCTGCTTGAACTCGCGAGTCTGGCCCATGCCATCGGTGTAGCGCCAGAGCAGAGTGGGCGGACTAGTGGTCCGATCCCAATGCGGAGTCATATACCACGCATTGAGCGGGACGAGCGCAACCACATCACCAGCCTGGTCACGGATGATCTGGCAGAAACAGTTGCTCGCCATGATGAGTTGGCTCGCAAGGAACCAGCGCATCTGGTAGCTCGTCTGGTAGGAGTTGGGGCAGTCCTTGAGTAGCGTGTAAAGTGGGTTCGTCAGGACAGGGTTTGTGCGCTGGCGACCGCCGACAATTTTGGTTTCACGCAGGACGAGCGGCATCTTCGCGATGTCGTTTGACATCATTTTGACTGCGCCGAGGAATGCGGCCACTCGAATCGCGGTTTCACGAGTCACGAAGTTATGAGCTGCTGCCGGAATACCGATCAGAGCCTGAACGAGGTCCGCATCGGGAGCCGCGAGGAACTCTCACCAACGTTGCTAAACAACCGCTTTGTGATCGAGGAAAAAAGACTCATTAGAGCTCCACGTAAGGGTTATGCAGCGTTAAGTGTTGCGCTGCGGTCGAGAGTGGTCGCTTTTCGCGGGTCGAAGCCGTAGTAAATGCGCTGTCCATGCAGGCGAAGCCCACGATCCATACCGAGGCCCGCCTGGTGCAGGATGCCTTCCCACTTGTGTTCGAGGTCTGTCTGCCCCGACTTCCGGACGATGTTGCGACCCCGGCGCTGATGCTGGTCAACTTCCACACCGGAGACGCACAGGATGCGACTCACTTGGCTCTGAGTAATACCGAAACGCTTAGCGACGGCAGCCTGATTCAGATCGGGGGTTCTGTGCGACGTACATGACGATGTCCGTGTAGTTATGGGAGCGGGGACGACCTTTGCGCGCATGCGTGTGTTCCTCGTTGTGTGTGTGGAAAAAGCGGAATTATTTGCTGGTGACAAACCAGAAGTTGGTTTTTGGCTTGATCGCGTTGTCAGGGTCGATCGCGCGGGCGAGCGCCATGATGAGAGAGGCGCAACCATCGATCTTTTCCCGCTTGCGATCACGGGCAGGTTTTATGAACGCAGTGCCCTTCTGCGTGTTCCAACGCAGGTTCGACATCTGCCAGCGCATCACTGGGTTGTTGCCCTGCGCGAACTCCTGGCGGAGGACCTTGCGCATCATCTCCTGGCAGGGAGAGTTCATGCGGATGTGGCTCTGCGGGTAATCGACAAACTTCTTCATGTCGAATCCCGACTCACCGAGCATTCGGATCAACTCAGATGACCAGGCGGCGTCGTAGGCGACCTCTTTGAGGTCGAACTGCTTGCTCATTAGCGTGATTTCATCCGCGATGGCCCGAACATCAGTCAGATTGCCTGGCGTCAGGGTGATGAAGCCGCCGTCGGCCCATGTGTTGTACGGCACCTTGTCGCGCTTGACGCGGTCGGCCACGTTATCGGCGGGACACCAGAAGTACTGAAGTACTGCCACCACTTTTCGCCCGGTTTAGCGGGCGGAAACATCAGAACGAGGGCGGACGTGCTCAATTTTCGTATGTTCTATCGACTCCGGCAAAACATACGCGGCCCTTCAGCGACTCGATGAGCTCGGCGCGTAGGCGCTTGGGGTCAGGGTGGTTCGAGATGTCTTCAACGCAGCACGCATCCCACTTCTCGATGTCGAGGGCGGGCTTTTGTCTGTCTCATCGGTCCAGATGTTTAGTCGGTAGCGTTTGTACTTGCCCGGTCGCTGTCGGCTTGCCCACGGCTTCCTCGAGTTGGTTCTGCAGGGCGGACAGCGGCAGGATGGAACCGAGCGAGGGGTTAGCCTTTACCCAGCACGCCGATCCTTCCAGTTGTCTTTCGGATCGAGCGAGTAGTATGAAGCCGGTCACCTGATCGTCTTCGATCATTTCGTCGAGGATGCGTGTGACGTACTCGTGCTCGCCCCAGCACAGCGTGGACTTACCCTGCGAGGTACCGTCCGTGGTGATGCAGATGAGGATCGGCTGCTTACGTGTGTCGCCGCCGTAACGCAAGATCGACCAGAGCGAATCGGTCATTTTCCAGCGGTGCAGCTCGTCGAGGATTGCCGCACTGACGACCGCGCCATCCTGCGAGTCGGCTTTTGCGCGTCATCGGCGACAGGCGGGAGTTGGTCTCCGGAGCGAACAGTGACAGCACGGGGGATGCGCCGTACTTTTTTAGTTCCCCTGAGAGATCGGGGTTCTTGTCGCGCATCGCAACCGCTTCGAGGAAGCATTCGCGAGCCTGCTTCAAGGCGGTTGCCGCGACGAAGACGCGAGCTGATAGTTCACCGTCTGCTATAAGGTGGAACAAACTTAAAGCCGCAGCCAGTCCGGTCTTGCCATTCTTCTTGGCGACTTCGAGGTAAACGCGGCGGAAACGTCGGGTGCCGTCGAGCCGTTTCCTCCATCCGTACGAGATATAGAGAAATGCCCGCTGCCAAGGCATGAGCTGCATCGGCTCGGATTGCGCAGAGGGAATGCAGAAGCTCTCGCAGAAGTCGATGACGAACTGCCCAGCCTCGGGATCAAACCGGAAGTCCTCGTCCGCTTCAGGTCCCGCACATGCCGCTGGTTGGCTTTACGAATCCATTGACCGACAACCTGCTCACCGGAGAGCACGGCGTCGATATATTGTTGGGCTGAAAGAGAGGATCGGGATCATTTTTCACGCAGATCGATCGCCCCAGCCGGTGAAGGCTGAGGCGATCGATGGGTTGGTTGTTGATTTAGGCGTTGGTGTTCAGGAGCTGAACAGATTCCTGAATGCGGCAGCGCTGGTCGGTACGGCGGTAGCCGAGCACGATCGTCTGGCCGTTCAGAGCCGCAACCTGATCCAGAACCTTGACGCGGATGTTGCTGTCGCCATGGTCACCGATCGTCCAGCCTGCGGCGAAGTTGCCGAAGAGGACTGCTCCCGTGGTTGCAGGGGAGGCGACGTAGACGGGCATCACGGTCGAGAACTTCACCGGGTAACCGTCAAGGAAGAAGTCCTTGCCAATATTTGTGATGTAGCTCTGGAACTGGTTCGCAGCGAGCTGCGCCTTGCGGAGGCGGTTGAATTCCTGGCGGTTGAAGAATAAACTCGCTCCGGGGTAGTAAGCAGCCTTCAGGGAAGACTCCAGGTCGAGGATCGCCGTTGATGCTCAGCGCTGCGGTCGAGGATACGGTCGCGCCGTTGAGGTAACCCAGCGGCTGGCCCGTACCGGTGCCGTTGATGAACATCGACTCTTCGTAGTTGTAGACTGCACGATTAAGGTCGGCGGTCAGGAACTGCGAGAGGGCCTTCACGTCTTCCATCAACTCCCAAGACACAGGGATCGAGTCACCGGCCAGATAGGCGGTCAGCGTGGTCGGGAAAACGTGGGCACGTTCGAGGCGAATGCGTTCACGCCAGTGTCCTTCGACTCCAGCTTCTGCGCGGCGACGGTCTTGCTCGCCTGGAAGGGCAGTTTGATATCCATTTCGGTCGTGATGACCTGAGAGAGGCCACGGGCCGACAAGCTTCGATCGGCGCGAGGGCGGCGATCGATGGATCAGTCTGGTTGGGGACGAGGAACGAGCCATCAGAAGCCGTTCCACCCTCGCTTAGAGCAGCGTTGGTGAAGTTGCGAGTTGCCAGACCCTTCCAGAAGGCATCAGCGTACTCGGTGGTGCAGTTGCTATAGCGGCTGGCGACGCGGGAATCGGGAACGATGATGCGGTTGGAGGGCTGACCACTTCGGCGCGTCCTTTTGCAATCGCTTCGTGGCGGACGATGTTGGAGTTGGTCGCGTCGAGTTCCTTGGTCAGGTTCTCGAAGGTCTCGTTCTCGACGGCGGTCAACTGGACCTTAGCTTCGGATGCAGCGTTGAGCATCCGCTCCTGCTGGTAGAGAATTTCTTTCTTGCGGGCGTTCAAAATCTGAATCATGGGTGTGTCCCTGTTGTGGATCGATGTAGCCCAGCCCGCTCGTCGGAGGGTGATGGCTCGTGGCCGCGTAATCAAACTCGATGGAGTCAACTCAGCAGCATCTGACGGAGGGTTGAACAGTCAGGAGTCACGACGCTTTGCGCGTCAGGAATGCCTGTAGGTTGGATTTCTTCGGCTGCTCCACATTGACTTTTGATCGGTCAGCCGGTGTGAGTGCGAACCGAGAACAGAGCGAGACGAAGAGGGACTTGTCCGCGACCCGCATGTTGGCGTAGTTGCTGCGCATGGTTGAGGTCAGCCGAACCAGAAGTTCGAAGGAGGCGCGGTCACTGAACTTGAGCACACCCGGGAGGCTCTGTTTGGTGAGCTCCTTCCTGATTTTCTTTTCGTCCTTCGACAGGTAGGTTGGCGGATTGCCGATGGGTTGGTCGGTCGTTGGCTCCGGCGCTGCGCTTACGGTCGGGATTTTTCCGGAACGCACCTTTTGCATCGAGCACGGCGGTTGGAGTTCGTGGAGTGGTCATTTTTCTTCACCATTGAACTGCGAATTTTGTGGATATGTGTGAAAACGGCTGGCGTCGGGGCGGAACCCATTGAGGCCCAGAGAATCGACCCCCCACGGGGTAGGGGTGCACCCCCCCGCACGGGACCACCGCCCCGTACGGGGTCAATGCGCCAGCGTTTCGGTTTCAAACCTTGCACGAAGACCACGCTGGCACTCTTCGTCAGTGGTCTGCAGCGTGACTACGGCGGCACCAGCAGCGGCCATCAGCTTGACGATCCCGGCATCAGGGTTGCTAACGATCAGCCAGCAATGCTTCGTCGTGTGCTCGGTTGCTTGGATCCACTGATCCCGGTTAGCCAGGACGCTACCAATCGCACCTTGAAGTCCCTGGTGCATTGGCAAGCCGGTGATCTCGTGCATCACCACGTCGTAGTCCCAGCACCCAAGTCGTCGTCTGCTTTGTGGTCTGCAACTAACGTCGTCTTGCCGCTGCCAGCTTGTCCGCAGACGACGGTGGTGTTGTTACGATCACCAAAGTCGGTCAGCTTCGAGCCGTTGCGATTCACCCAACCAGATTCCAACGCTGTCTTCGCGCTGTGACAGTTATGGCAGAGACCTTGGCAACGATCCGGATCGAAGAACGCATCGAGACCGAAGTTGTCGATCACCAGTCTGGCTGACAGGATGTGGTCAACCTCAGTCGCTACCTGATGGCCGCATGACCGGCACAGGATGTCTCGCCGCAGAACGATGAGTCGTGTTCCTTTGAGCCAGCGTCGCGACTTATACAACTTTCGGATCGGATCGTCGCTGCGGTACCGATCGTAGTGGCGCTTGTGCTCGTTGGCTGAGTCCTGATGCAGGTCGCAGTACTTGGTGCCTGGTACTTGCCGACGCGAGCATGAGCGACAGATGCCGCTGGGTGTCGACGGCACTTACTGTTTACCCTTGAACATACCTACTCCGGTCATCACAAGCGACGTGCCGAGTTCCTTCTGATGGCAAAGTGCCAGGACCACGCCGGACACAACAATCCCCATATGCCAAACATGGTCGGGAATCTCGCCGACCTGCTTCAAGAGGCTCACGGCATTGTTCGGCAGCTCGGTGATGGTGGTAATTATGCTCACGGGTTGGACGTCTTTCTTGACGTTAGCGAGTTCGTTCTCAGCGGACTGTTTCAGTGCTTCTGCGGCAGCGATTTCTGCTTTGGTGTCGGCCTTGATCTTTGCCTCAACCTTAGCCAGGTACTTGGTGATGAAGTAATCTGCGATGAGTGCGATGGTGCGCACCGGCGCCCTCCACTCCTGCGATGAATTCAGTCATGTAGTTTGTCCTTTGTGTCTGGTGAGGGAGATGCGCTGCTCAACCCGGGGAGGGAAGCAGCGCATAGATAAGCACCGGTGCGAGGTAGGGCGACTTTAGCTGTTAATCGCCTCTCTATATTCATTAGTCGTCCGCTGAGACGGAAACGCAGCGCTGTGCATCACACTTTTTTCTGATCCGTGCGAAGCGTGAGCGGAGGGCGATGGTGGACATGCCGAGTTGCGCGGCGAGTTCGTCGTAATCGGGGCGGGCGATAAGCTGACGCACCAACTGGCGCTCGTCTTCGGACAGGGCTACCAGGTCGTCGGCATCCATGGATAGAGGTGCGCCGGACGATACCGTGCCGACGCTGTACTCACCATCTTCGGTGATCAGATTCGGCCTGGACGTTCCCGGCGGATACGATCGATGATCGCTGAGTTGCTCAAGCGATGAAGCCAGGTGCTGAAGGATGAGTCGCCACGGAAGTTCGGCAGGGAACGCCATACTTCCGCGACAATGTCACCGGTCACGTCTTCGGCGTCGCTGAGATGATGGTTGCATGTCATCTGAGCGACATACTTGCGGACTGCTTCGTGCAGGGCTGTGGTGTTGTCGGCGTCGGTGCCGGTGACGTACTGGTTGTGCAGGGCGTTAAGGGTCGCAGTGGTCACTCGGCACGTCCTTGTCGGCGAGGAGCTTCTCGACGATCTCCGCAGGGAGGTTGGCCAGCAGGGGACGAATTTGCGCATCGGCCAGTTCTTTGTGCGCAGCTTGTTGACGAGGCGGGTCAGGCTTGCACTTACGCGCATTCGAGCACCTCCACGATCCGGACGGGAAAACGGAAGGCGTAGCTGTCGATGACAATCCGGGCTGTGGGATCGCCGGAGATTGCGCGGTGGATGGTGGATGTTGTCGGGCAGAGACTTTCTGGGCCTGGACGGCGGGTGAACGTTCGGTGTGATGCGTCGCTGTAGTCGCGCCAGGTGATCTTGCGGGTGGTGCTGGCTTCTTCTTTGGCATGTGGGGATGCCCTCCTACACACAGTCCGAAAGTCCAAGTGTTGCGCACTGTGGTTTTTCCGCATAGCCTCGATGACTATGGACAAGGACCTCAAGAGCGGCTCACGCGGATTGACGTGAGCACTTTCCAGCAACACCTCTCGAAGCTGGCCGAAAACATCGCACAAAAAATACATCGAGAGGTTCCCAACTTCATTCCTCAACCCCAGTATGCAGCGGAGGATCTATTCGTTCTACTGAGACAGGCGATGACCACAGTCGACCTTCTCTTTTACCTGCACGCGGACGAAAAGCGAGAAGAAATGTGCATGAAGGGATAGAGACATTCGCGGTCCTACCTGTGGTGCGGACGGTAATCGATTGCCTTTACACAGTCACGCGCATCTTGCAGAACCCGAGCATCGAAGCTGTCGCGTTTCGAACGTACGGTTACCAGCAGGCGGACAAAGCGCTGAAGCGTGACGTTGAGCGATATAGGGACAAGCCTGATTGGAAAAATCATCTAGCGAAGCAGCGTCAAAATCTGGATGCTGATCGAAGAGCTAACATGAATATGACCACGCCTGCACAATGGCCCACCCTTGGTAGATATTCCACGCGGAAGGCCAAAGGTGGACTCAACCCCGCACCAAGTTTCCTCGGCACGTTCACTTACGGTGCGTGGCAAGAACTATAGCGATCTCTCACGGTGGGTACGACGGTCTCCGCCATGTCGCTGGCTTCTTCATCAAGGATGTAGGCAGCGTGCAGTTTCGACCAAATAGACACCGCTTACCCGTCAGCAATGACGATTCACATCATGAGAGCGTGCACTATTCTCCTGTGTCTGTTGACGGAGATACAAGTACACTTTCGCTTCAATGACCCCCTGATCGATCCGATACTGGTGCACATCTGGCAGAGCATGTGCGGGAGTTACGAGACGAAAGAACTGTACGACGAACGGTACCGGAAGCTGATGGAGGACGCTGGTATACCCATACCAATCATCATCGGTGAAGCAAAGCCCAGCCCACATGTTGATGGTGAGCCGAGCTCCGGGTTGGTGGGTTAGGTGTTGAGGCTCGTGACGGCCAGGCATTGAATTTTCGCTGGATCGCAGGCGCACGGGGGGACGAGTTTAGCGGTATAGCGGTATGGAAAACCAAAATATTACCGACAGGAGCTCAGCACGTAAACACGTACACATCAGTAACTTACAGATGGCCATTGATGAGTTGGTGGTTTAGCGGTATGGGGGATACCGCTGGTTAGCTTACGTAGAATCAATCACTTACAGCATAAAAACCCCCCTTAAGGGGTAGAGGCGAATTTTTAGTACCCATATATATCTTTTTTCCTCTCTCTCTAACTTTATACCCCGTAAACCATTGAAACCAGAAGACTTAATCTCGCAGTGGTATCGTGATACCGTCAAGTACCGCTAAGCCCTGTAAGTTGTTGATACCAAGATAGATGTCTTAACGGTACGCTTTTCTCTTTTCGTACCGCGATACCGCTATTTTCCCTACAAATTGATACAAACGTTGTTTTCCTGACAACGCGAATATCCAGTTAAACCAAAACTCAACTATCAGTTCGATGGGTGAGAGCTTTTTTTTTGCTGGTGTGATGGGGGCTAATATTGCCCCTCCTTCTCTCCAGCCGAGTATTAGCCCTCTATAGGCAAATCGCCCCTGGAGAGAAAAATGCAGCAGCTTCCCCCCGCCATGACCCCCACCGCACGCTTGGTCATCATGACCGTGCGGTCTACATCCACACCGATGTCGATCGATATGATTGCCGCCGCCACGGGCACACCCTCCACCACCGTCAGCAACGTTACCCAGCAGCTTGTCCATGAGGGACATCTCGTGCGTACGAAGGTTAGGCGCTATTCCTTCTCACGTTCGCCGGTGAGGTGAGCAAGTGAGCGCCGCGCAGGTCAAGACCTTTCCCCGCCGCGAGGCGGTCGTGGCCGCTGCCGCCAACATCGATGAGATGGGCAACGCCCTCGAATACCACCTCTCGATTCCCGATGACGCGATGTACGGTGAATTAAAGCGCCTGGTCTCGTTGACGCAATCACCCTTGTCCTACGCGTACCCCATCGCAATCGCTCTGCAGGCCGGTCGGGGAATCAATATGTCGGATGAGAACCCCCGTAGCCGCCCCACAGCATACACCCTGCTCGTTGGTCCTGTCGGTGCAGGTAAGTCGTCGGCCACCAATCGCGTTCGGGAAACCATGGGCATCGGGAAAAAAGACATCCGCTGTACCGTCCCCGGTTCCGAGCGTGGCCTCATTAAGATTTTCAAGGACACGAACGAGATGAAGATTCCTGTCCCCGCCTGCCTCGTCGTCGACGAAATGAAAGGAGTGCTCAAGAAGATGCGGATCCTGGGCTCCACCCTCGAACAGGCGTTCTGCGAACTCTGGTCGAACGATTCGTTCTCCGTCGCCGACAAGAAGGGCTCGGACTCTATGTATGCGCGGATGTCGCTGGTCGGCAACGTCGCGATCGAAAACCAGGCCGAGTTTACGACCGTATTCGGGGCAGAGTCCGCCGGAGGTTTCTCTGACCGTGCGATTTACGCACCGCCCGCTCCCGATTGGGAGTACGACCTCCTCTGGAAGGCTCCGAAGCATGATGATGGATCCGTCACGCTCGACGGCGAGACGTTCGCGCCCACCATGGCCCGGGCTCCCCGCCCCAAGGGAGTTACGATGCCCGATGCCCGCCTCGCCCAGGTAATGGCTTGGGCCAGGCGCAAGAAGGATTTGGGCGTGCGTCCTGGTCGCCTCACGGAGATCGCGATCCGCGTCGCCGTGATCACCGCATCCGCCAACGGTGACCCCGAGGTCACTGAAGAGGCTATGGCGGCGGCGCTGAGGTTCGCGGAGTGGCAGATGAAGGTCCGTGCCTTCTACGTCCCCGGTGCCAGTGAAAACGAAGGTGGGCGCGTGACCACCCTGATCATGAACGCCATGGAAGCCGTCACGAAGGAGTGGAAGGAAAAGCGCTACCGCCCCCGCCCCGGAGAGAACCCGCTGATCGACAATCACGGCTGGATCAGGCCGTACCTGCTCACGCGCAAGCATAGCTGGCATACGACATACGGGGCCGACAAGATCTCGACCGCTCTCCGCTCCCTGGTGCATCTGGGTCTCCTCGAGCAGGACATCGACCCCGTAACCGAGAAGCCCCGCAATCTCTACCGCGTCGCCTAAGAAAGGAAACAGATGAAAAGTGACTCCAGCAACCACGCAGAGATCGAGCAGTTCCTGCGCTACGTTTTCGCCCCCGGCGACATCGCCGAGATGCGCGTCATGCATCGTGACGGCGTCGTCTCTGGCCGCTTCGACGACGTCGCCCAACTCGCCCACCAGGCTGCCTATTGGGACGGCGAGCCAGGCGTGAAGGCGATCTACTACACGCTGAATACGCTTGATCCGGCCAAGGCCAAGTACATCGGCCACTGGCAGATGAACTTGATGAAGTCGAAGGCCCGCTCGACCCGCGACATCGATGTCCTTCGCCGCAATCTCTACCTGGTCGACATTGATGTCGAGCGGCCCTCCGGCACCTCATCGACGGATGAGGAGAAGGCGCAGGCGTTCGTACTGGCAGAGAAGGTCCGCGACTACCTCACCGACCAGGGATTCCCTGAGCCGATCGTCATGGACTCGGCAACGGCTACGCGCTGCTCTACAAGGGCAGCGGTGGCAACGCGGGGGATCCCAGCTGGGTCGACACGCTGAGATACCTCAGCCGGACCTTCTCGAGCGATGCTGCCAAAGTGGACACCTCGGTCGGCAACGCGGCGCGGATCTCTCGTCTGCCGGGCACCTGGAATCGCAAGGGTGAGGACACCACCGATCGCCCACATCGTCGCGCGAAGGTGCTCAGCTATCCCGATACCTTCATGCCGGTCACGAAGGAGATGCTCGCAGCCATCGAGCGCGTCGACATCCTCCGTCGCCACGACGAGAAGCAGCGGAGGAGGCCGGATCTGGTCATCGACGAGGATGGCGTCATGGAACTCATCGACGAGTTCGACGAGATCCTGCACCTCGGTCGCGTATCTGACACCGGCGACGCCACATACTTCGAGTTGCTCGAGTGCCCATTCGCGGGGCGGGCGCATTCGGGCGCGGGCGTCGGGTACGGCAAGACGACGATCCGCCTCACGCCGGACTCGATCGGGTTCTGCTGCTTTTCGGACGAATGTAGCGAGCAGACGTTCGGTTCGCTCAAGAGACTCCTGCACGAGAAGACCGGTCGCTGGCCATCGATGGAGATCTGGAAGAAGCTGACCTTCAAGGAGCAGGTGGAGCGATGGGGCGGCGTCGTCGACGTGAGTGCACCCACCGAGGAAGAGATGATCGCGGGATACGAACGGAAGATCGAACAGTCTCAGCAGAGTCTGCCCGAATGGCAGTTCGACTCCGCGACCCTCGCCACCATGTACTCCGAGGAATTCCGTTTCGATGCCGCACCCCCGTGGCCTCTCGGTCCCTGGGGCCTGACCGAGGAAGAGGTACGCAACCTCTACTACTTCGAGATGATGGACCAGATGGCGATCGCGGAGAAAGCGGAAGACTACGTTACCCGAACACAACTTTCCATGATGCTTTCAACGGGAAAGCGTAGCGTTCAGGAGGCAGTGGAGTGGCTTGGAGCGGAGAGGATGTGGCTCGCTGTAAGGGACAAGGAGCGGCGTTCACTTTTTCCTGAGCTCTACCCCTCCCCGTCGGCACCGGTGATGGAGTCACTCGATGAAACAACACGGGCGGTGCTGTACGGCTCTGTGACCGCACCACCGACACCAACCGATGCCGATACTGACGTGTTCTTCAGCTACATGAGGCCGAAATAAAAAGACGGCCCAAGGCATCACTGCCTTGGGCCGCAAATCAATAATGGGGTAAGTGCCGACGTCGACGGTATTGATCTACATGTCCGCCGTTGAAAAGCACTACACGCCCACCGAAATATCTGTACTTTGGAACATTGCACCGTCTAAGGTCCGCGAGATATTCACCGAAGAACCGGGCGTACTCCGCCTCGGCGAACCGTCACGACGTGCAGGGAAGAAGCTGACGCGGCGGTACTTTTCGCTCCGTGTCCCCGAGTCCGTCGTGATCCGCGTACACCAGCGCCTCACCGCTGCCCCCAAGCCTCGACGACTCGCGTGATGTGTGCGTCGTCGAGGTCGGTAACCCACGGTGCGTAATGGCGGCGCACCATCTCGGTGTCTACGTGACCGAGCATGCGAGCCACATCTTCGACGCGCTGACCGGCCTTGAGTTGTTCAACCGCGAAAGTATGCCGCAACATCTTCACGTTCGCATCCTTCTCGGACCAGCTCCCATCTTCGTCGGGTGAGGGAACACGGATCGTCTCGATTCCTGCCGCAGCGATGACAATCATTATCCGTGCCGACCATTTCTTCTGGTCCTTCTTGAGCTTCAAACCCACGGTGCGGAAAGGCATCTCCGGATCGCAACCTGCTTCGTTAGGCACTGCCAGCAGGAGCTCAGCGAGGTCGGAGGCAATCGGGATCACGGCTCGCACCCCGGTCTTCTGCCGCGAATAGCGGTACACATAGACCGTTTTCCTGCCGACCTTTCTACGCTCGATGCGGTCGGCTGTGTGCAGAGTCGCGTCTGAAACATCGCAACCGGTGCCGAGCAGCAACCGGAGGAAGACGTTGATCCGTGGCGCGTATGTCTTTTTCCGGTGTAGTTCGATGTTGTCGGGGATGACGAGATTGGCAGCGCTCGCCAGAATCTTCTCCACTTGCTTTGGGGTGTAGGGTCCTTGCACATGACCACGGGCGACGCGCACTCTGTTGATGGAAGCGGCGGGCGACCTAACGAGTACACCCTGATTTACGAGGAACTGGAAGATGCTGCGCAGGCAGCCCCATCGCTGCGCTCTCGTTGTATCGGCGAGCTGACCCCACTCGAGGGAGCCGTACCACGTACCGAGGTGCAGCGGAGTGATCTCATCCACGTAGTAGAGGCCGTTGGCCTCGGCCCAAGCCTTAATCTTTTTTGTGAGCGTTGCGTACTGCGCGAGCGTGCTACTGCCCTTACCGTTTTCGCGCTCGGAACGCTCCATCCACAACTTCATCGCATCCGAGACAGAGGTCTTCGTCTCATCCTTCTCAATGATCTTGCGAGCGGCTGCGATCTCTGGGTCCATGCCCCGCAGAGTTTCGGCTGCAACGGACATAGCTTCTGTCCAGGAAGTCGTCGCGATGCTCCTGCGAAGCTTCTCGCCAGTGCGAGCATTCCAGATATAAAGCCATCTCGGGCATCGGCATTTGTTTCCTTCGCCGTCTGTTGTGCAGGTTTTGCCGTGCCGGGTGTATGGCCGAACTGACCCAAACTCATTCTTCAGATGATTCTCTGTCACATAGCCCTCTTGGTGTACAACCAGTGTACAACAGGTTTTCTCGTATCAAGAATTCCCTATATTTACCGGGGATTCGTGTGATACGGACCCCTACGAGGAATACCAACAGCAACTCGCCCTCGCCGCAAAGTAACCTGATGCCCGATCCTCGCCGATTATCGCAGGGTGGGGTTATCGTGCGCGGAAGCAACCACTTTCGTTAGTGTTTACATGGGTGATGGGGTCCATGCCATCCCTCTAGATTGTCTCCAACTCTCCTTGTCTCATAGCAGTAAGCCGATCGATATTTCTTGCCATCGAATTGGAAGACCTCAGTGCGACCTGTTCCACCGCCACCATTCAGGAACATCCCAAGTCATGCATTCCATAACGTACCGGACGGTCGGTAACGAACATGGATCCATTTGCGTAATCCATCAAAGTCGCCGCATGGTATCCGACCTGCTGGAAGATCCAGATGTCTTTATTTCCTTCTCCGCCGTTGCCTAGATACACGACAATCTGCGGCGAGTGATTGATAGCTAAACTGAGGAATTCAATGCGCGGTTCTTCATCTCGATGGTAGCCATCCGCAGAGATGGGTGGATTCGTAACATCGACAACTCGCTCAATCTCCTGCCGAACCTGCTTCAGCAAAGGAGCATCGTCTAAGGCATAAACTGGGGCAGACTCGTCTGGAAATTCAACGGGAACGAATTTTGAATTCGGAACAGCTGCGTTTACCTACTCCAAAGAGTATGTGGAGAGCTACCGCGAAAGCCGACCATGCGTGCAGCATAGCTAACATCCCCTCCGCGACGTAATACTATCAAGCATCAGCGCAAACCATGCAGTTGTTCGAACGGCCGCTGGCGGGCTCCGCAGAAGAGCTCGGTGACGCCGCATACCTCATGCCCGTCGGCCGTTTGTAGCTCCCAAATCCACCCTTTACTTTTGATCTGGCAATCTACCGTACACGTTCTCTTGCGCGCTCGTGAAATAATGAACTCACTAAGAAGCGTTCCAACCTCTCAATTTAGGCTCAGGCGGTTCCCTTATGGCAACTTCCGTTCTGCACAGCGACACAGCGGACGATCTCTCTCACGAAGCCTCCACTACCGCGCGCCTCATCGCGTTAGAGGACCAATACGGCACGCACAACTACAAGCCCCTCGACGTAGTAGTCGAGCGCGCAGAAGGTGTCTGGGTCTACGACGTCGAAGGCCGCCGCTATCTTGACTGTCTCGCCGCCTACTCCGCCGTGAACCAGGGCCACTGTCACCCAGTCATCATGGCTGCCATGATCGAGCAGGCCCACAAGGTCACCCTCACCTCCCGCGCCTTCCGCAACGATCAACTCCCACGCTTCCTCGAAGACCTCCACAATCTCACCGGCTACGAGATGGCTCTCCTCATGAACTCCGGCACCGAAGCCGTCGAGTCCGCCATCAAAGTCGCTCGCAAATGGGGCTACAAGGTCAAAGGCATCCCCGCCAATCAAGCCGAGATCATCGTCTGCACCAACAACTTCCACGGCCGCACCATCTCAATCATCAGCTTCTCCACCGACGAGCAGTACCGCGACGGCTTCGGCCCCTTCCTCTCCGGCTTCAAGATCATCCCCTTCGGTGACGCTGCTGCCCTCCGCGCAGCCATTACGCCAAACACCGCTGCCTTTCTGGTCGAACCCATTCAAGGCGAAGCCGGCGTCCTCATCCCGCCCGACGGCTTCCTCGCCGAGGCCTTCGCCATCTGCAAAGAGAGTAATGTCCTCTTCATGGCTGACGAGATCCAATCCGGCCTCGGTCGCACCGGCAAACTCTTCGCCTACCAGCATGAAGGCATCACCCCCGACGTCCTCATCGTAGGCAAAGCCCTTGCCGGAGGTTTCTACCCCGTCTCAGCCGTCCTCACCTCACGCGAGGTCCTCGGCGTTATCACCCCCGGCGACCACGGCAGCACCTTCGGCGGCAACCCCATGGCCTGCGCCGTAGCCCGAGCCTCCCTCAAGGTCATCGTCGAAGAGCGCCTCGCCGATCGCTCCGCCGAACTAGGCACCTTCTTCCTCGACCGCCTCAAGCAGATCAACAGCCCGCACATCGTCGAAATCCGTGGCCGCGGGCTCTGGATCGCCATCGAGCTGACCACCCCCGCCCGCCCCATCTGCGAAGCCCTCATGAGCGAAGGCATCCTCTGCAAGGAGACGCACGACAACATCATCCGCTTCGCCCCACCCCTCATCATCGAGAAGGAAGAACTCCTCTGGGCCGCCGACCGCCTCCAGCACGTCCTGGACCGTCTCTAACCCACTAAGAGAAGATACTGATAAACAGACATGCCGATCACCGAACCCATCAAAGCCCGCAGTCGCAACGTCCTCGGCCAGCCCCTGGACATCTGCGGCTGCGAGCCTAAGAATCCGACGACCGGCTTCTACCGCGACGACTGTTGCAACACCGGCCCCGACGACCTCGGCGTCCACACCATCTGCTGCATCGTCGACGAAGAGTTCCTCCGCGTCTCCAAGGCCCTTGGCAACGATCTCAGCACACCCATGCCGCAGTACGGATTCCCCGGCCTCAAACCCGGCGATCGCTGGTGCGTCTGTGCCGCCCGCTGGCTCCAGGTCCAGCAAGCCGGAGCCGCCTGCCCCATCGTCCTCGAAGCCACCCACGAGGCCACCCTCAAGATCGTCCCCTTCGAAGTGCTGATCCAATTCGCTGTAATCCCTGACCGACTCCACTAAAGTCAGCAACGCGCTTTGCGTCAACGCCGTAATCCCTGACCGGCTCCACTAAAGTTGGCAACGCGCTTTGCGTCAACGCCGTAATCCCTGACCGGCTGCACTAAAGTCAGTCGCGTTTTGGCCAACGCCCGATTCTGCGACACCACAGCGCCGCACCACAAACCTGCCCAAAAAATCGAAGGCCAAAACTTTTTTATTACCAAAAGTTGATCGAATTGGCCTTGACATACCACCCCCCAGGCCTGACCGTAGAAGTAATACAAAAATTCACTCTTCGGTTGCGACCGAACCCCTTCCGGCAGACACTACAGCCGAATCTGGAACCGCGTTTTGCTTAAAGGAGCCCAGTAATCCATGAATCGTCACTCCGGCAATAAGTTAGTACTTACTCTCGCAGCAGCGGCTCTCTTGGCCGTCTCTGCTGCCCGACCCGCCTCGGCGCAGACCTCAGGCGTCGGTAACATCACCGGCACCGTCACCGATTCTACCGGCGCGACCGTCACCAATGCGACCGTCGTCGTGCTCGACACCGACACTGGCATCTCGCGTACTCTCAAAACCGACTCCGACGGTCGCTACAGTGCCACCTTCCTCCAGCCAGGTCAGTACGAGCTCATCCTCGGCGGAGGTGCCTTCGGCAAGATCGATCGCAAGAACCTGACCCTCACCGTTGGTCAGACCCTCACCGTCGACGCCGCCCTTCCTGCCGCCACCGTCGCCGCCGAAGTCACCGTCTCAAGCGAAACCCCCATCCTCGATACCGAGAAGACCGAGGTTTCCCAGACCGTCGGCCAGCAGCTCATCTCCAACCTCCCGGTCAATGGCCGCAACTGGAGCAACTTCGTCCTCCTCACGCCCAACGTCGTCCCTGACGGCGGCAGCGGCCTCGTCAGCTTCCGCGGCATCTCTGGCCTCTACAACCAGAACTACGTCGACGGCGCCAACAACAACCAAATGCTCTTCTCCGAGGCCCGCGGCCGCTCCTCAGGTGCTCCCTACGTCTATTCCCTCGACTCGATCAAGGAGTTCCAGGCCGAGACATCCAACTACTCCGTTGAATTCGGTCAGGCCGCCGGCGGTCAGGTCAACGCCATCACCAAGTCCGGCACCAACGCCATCCACGGCGACGCCTTCTACTACCTCCGCTACCCAACCTTCAACGCGCTCGATCCGCAGACCAAGTGGACCGCGAAGTACAACACCTCCAATCCCTCGGCTGCAGCCTTCCTTCTGACACAGCCCATCCACCAGCAGCAGCAATTCGGTGGCTCCATCGGCGGCCCCATCATCAAGGATCGCCTCTTCTACTTCTTCACTTATGACGGCTTCCGTCGCGTGGGCAAGGCTCTCTACTACAACAGCAACACCATCTCCCTTGCCCCTACGGCGAGCAACTCTGGAGGCACCGTCATCTCCCCCACGCAGTGCCCGACAGCCATCAGTTCGACGCAGTGTACCTCCGCTATCAACTTTGTTCTGGCAAACGCCTTTGGCGCCCCCTCTCGCTTCTCCAAGCAGGACATCTTCTTCCCGCGCCTCGACTGGCACATCAACTCGAAGAATGACATGTTCGTCAATTACAACTGGGCGAACTTCGATTCCACCTACGGCTACAACGGCTCCAATACCTTCAGCGGCAGCTCACCCAGCACAAACGGACCTACCAGCTATCACGAGCGCTTCCTCGTAGGCGGTATCACAACTCAGGTCTCTGGCAGGTCCATCAATCAGGTTCACTTCCAGTACGGTCGCGACCTTGAGACCGCTGGTGCCAACGCAGCAGGTCCCAGCGTAGGCATCGGAGCCTTCACCTATGGCATGCCTAACGCTCTGCCCCGTACCGCTGAGCCCGACGAGCATCGTATCCAGATCACAAACGTCTTCTCCACCTCACGCGGCAAACACACCCTCAAGTTCGGTGGCGACGTCAACATCGTCCACGAAGTCATGATCAACCTCTACCAGGGCGGGGGCCTTTACTCCTACTCGGGCACCCCCTCTGTGGCCTTCGGCAGCTGGGCAGCCGATAGCTTCCGCGGACAGCCCGGCGATACCGACACATACGCTGGCTATCACTTCTCCACCTTTGTCCAGACCATCGACAAGCTGAACCCTGCTAGCAAGGCGGGCCTCGATGACTTCTGGATGAAGATGTTCGCGGGCTTCGCCGAGGACTCCTGGAAGATCCGTCAGAACCTCACTCTTACTGCTGGTATTCGCTACGACATTCAGATCACTCCAGCGCCGATCCAGAACAACACCAACTTTGCGCCGCTGTCGACCTACTACAGCAGCAGCATTAAGAACACCAACCGCATCCAGCCACGCGTTGCCCTCGCATGGTCGCCCTATAACGGCACCGTCGTCCGTTTCGGCTACGGTCTCTTCTCCGGTCTCAACCAGGGATCGACCTACTACGCCATGCGCGTCGAGAACGGCGTCATCCAGCTCAACTACAACTTCACCGGATGCTCTACCACCTGCACCCCTGCAAACAGTGCTGCAGTAGGTCTTCAGTTCCCTAACGTTCCCTTTGCTCCCCCAGGACCACCGCTCACCTCGGCGCTCACCCCCTCGGGTGCAAATCTTCCCCAAATCTCCGGTTCCGGTGCCTTGGGAGCGCAGAGCTTCCACGGTCTTGACCCCAACTTTGTTCCGCCCTATGCCCACGAAGCCGAGTTCGGCATCGAGCAGGCTCTGCCCGGCAAGATGTCTCTTTCGGTTGGCTATGTCGGAACTCGCGGCATGCGTCTGCCCATCTTCGTCGACGCGAACCTTATCGGTCGGGCACCCACCGGCGCAAAAACCTACAACGTGGTCGACGCCTCTAACAATGTCATCCGTCAGCTGACCGTACCGGTCTATAGAATTCAGGACCGTGCCATCCCGACCCTGCAGTCCTACAACACCGGCTTCTCGGTCGCTAACACCTGGTACAACTCCATGGCTGTCAGCGTCCGTCGTCCCTTTTCCAACGGGCTCGAACTGATCGGCAACTACACATGGTCGCACGCAACCGATACCGGCCAGGTTCAGGGAACCAACGGAACCTTCTACGGTGGCGACACGCCGCTCGACCCCAACAACCCCAGCCGCGATAACGGAAACTCCGATCTCGATATCCGCAGCCGTTTCGTCGGAAGCTTTACCTACCAGCCGAAGATCATGGAAGGCAACGTCTGGGTGAAGAACATCCTCGACGACTTCCTCTTCTCCGGCAGCTATACCGCCTCCGGTGGACAGCCCATCTTCCTCGGCCTCGGCGGCTCCACCATCTACACTGGCGGCGCAGGCACCTACGCAGCAGGAGGAGGCATCTACGGCGGCGCTATCAGCTCCGGTTCCGGTCTTGCCACCAACGGCCGGCCGCCGCAGATCGGCCGTAACAGCATCTACGCCCCCGGCTTCAACGATCTGGATATGCGTGTTTCGCGCGATGTGCCCATCCACGAAAGCATCCGTCTCCAGTTCAGCGCCGAGGCCTTCAACCTGCTCAACCGCCACATTATCACCGGCGTCAACGGCACCTACTCCCTCTACAACGCGGCTGTCGCACCAACGACGTCAACACCAAATCCAGCTTGCAACGTCAATATACAGACGCCCGGTTCTGCCAGCGCTCCACTCCAGGGCTGCATCGGACCCAACACTGCAACAGGCGCGTCGGCTTTTGGCGCTCCCTCCACCACCAGCAACACTCTCTACGGAGCTCGTCAGCTACAGATCTCCGGAAAACTCTTCTTCTAACCCTCAGCTGCAAGTCGAAAACGGCTCCGATCCTCCGGAGCCGTTTCGCTTTTAACTGTAAAATCCTCAGAATCTGCTCAGACTTCAAAGACCACCCTTACTCAGACGGAATAACCTCTATCTGAAGCCATAGCGACTCTGAAATCCGAGCGCTCGGGAGAGCGCGCAGGTGCACAGGTTCCCCTCACCGGCAAACCTGGAGATCCCATAACCGGCTTCTTCAGTCAGATCTCCTGCTACATATACCGGGACAACGGAGAAGGAAAGAATATCGACGGCAGTACGGACGTCATCTCGAACAAGACCAACCTCACCGCGCCCTTCGATGGCGAAGTGACCGCACATGAGATGGGGCACAGTCAGGGCATGGAACACGACGCCGATGTAACGGGAGATACAAAATATCACGACAAATGCTGCATCATGAGCCAGAGCGGATCATTTTCCATACGGCCTTGGGAAGTTGTCTTCGGCCCCTCCCTCTGCCTGCCCCACCTCATGATGCAGGGGTGGATGTACAAAAAGCGGATGCTCTTCGACACCGGCGCATGGGTCAAAAACCCGCCGGAATCACCTTCCAGCTTGCACCCAACACCGAAGCCGGATCCCGGGCCTTCCTCGGCGCCAGCCTCAGTGTCCCCGGATCATCACCAGCGTGGGACTATCTGCTCGAAGTAGCTCCTCTCAGCGGATGGAATCAAGGTGTCGCCAATCTTCCCGCCCTGATGGTCCGCCGCACCTCGTCCCAGACCGACCTTGCCCCCAAGGTAACCGCTATGTACCTCGGTCAGTTACAAATCAATTCAACTGGATCAACGACCTTGACGGAGGCTTCGGGAAACACCACCTTCACCGTCTCGCAGATCTCAACTCGAGGCCCGACCGTCACCGTGACTGCCAAAAGAATTGAACCAGCTACATCGGCTCGACTGACCGTGATCACAATCGGCAAATACCTCCTGCTCACTCACAAGGAGTCGCAAAAAAATGGGATATCGGAAAGGGCACCACGCTCGCCCTATGGGAAAACATCCTCCGGGCCCATGCCATCAGCATCTCGTCCCAGCCGAAATCGCCGATCCGAGAATGGAACTTATCACGGTGGTGAGCCAAGGCTCTGCCCGGCCATATTCTGCCCTTGCGATCTCTTGGGAGGGCATCAATGAGCTCACTATCGTCGAGGCACTTGCGGAACCCGATTATTCCTCTGAAGTCGGCTAGTGTTCAGGAATCCGAGAAAGCTGTTTCTCGAGTGAAACCTCGAACTGCGATTAGTTCACTGAAGCGCATTCGCTGTTACCGATCACTGAGATGTGAGATTTTGTGCATTTAGGGCTGTTTAGATCCCACCACAATGGAATTTGCTTGGACAGCAAACCCAAACCCTCAGAAGTCCTCCCCGAAACCAACTTCGCCCACAACGGCGCTTTGATACGCCGATACGCGACGCTCAAAGAAGTTCGTCAATTCTTGAACATCTTGAAGGTCCATGAAACTAAACGGATTTTTGGCGTTGAAGACTCGTGGAATGCCGAGGCGTTGCAGGCGCGAATCCGCGACATATGCCAGATATTGGCGCATATCACGCAGTGAAAGTCCCCCAACTCCTCCGGCAAGCAGGTCCTCGGCGAATTGAGCCTCAGCATCTACAGCTTCGCGCAGCATTGTAACGATATCGGCCTCAAGTTTGGCGTCCCACAAATCGGGTTCCTGGCTCCGGACTATGTGCACGACTTCAAAGGCAAACTCCAGGTGGCAGCTTTCATCGCGAAAGACCCAGTTCGTACCTGCGGCAAGGCCATGCAGCAGACCCTTTGACCGAAAAAAGTAGACATAGGCGAATGCTGCAAAGAAGAAGAGGCCCTCAATACAAGCAGCGAAGCAGATCAAATTAAGCAGAAACTGACGGCGGTGCTCACATGTTTCCAGTGCGTCGAGCTGCTGGATCGAATCCATCCACTTCATGCAGAAGTCGGCTTTTTTGCTAATGGAAGGAATATTCTCCACTGCGGCAAATGCAGCGGCGCGTTCATCTGGATCAGGAACGTAGTTGTCGAGCAGTGTGAGATAAAACTGGACGTGAACCGCCTCTTCAAACAACTGACGCGACAAATACAAACGCGCCTCGGGCGAATTGAGGTGTTTATAGAGGTTGAGCACAAGGTTGTTGGAGACAATACTGTCGCCCGTGGCGAAGAAAGCCACCAGCCGCTGGATTACATGAAGCTCGGCGGGCGTAATCCGTTGCTTCAGGTCTGCAAGATCTGTTTGAAAATCGACTTCTTCAACCGTCCAGGTGTTTTTTATGCCGTCGCGAAACATGTCATAGAAGGCTGGGTAGCGCATAGGACGGAGCGTGAGGCACAAGCCCGGATCCAGAATGTGAGTCGGCGCCATGACCGAGGAATGGGAAGTGTGGGGAACTGCGACGGTATGTTCGGACATGGTATTCACTCCTCAAATGGTTGGCGCTACTGGCAGGCTTCGCAGGACTCTGGATTCTCGAGCGAGCAAGCGACTGCAGCTTCTGCAGAAATGGAAGGAAGCGCATTGGAAGCGGCTGCGCCGGCATGAGTTGAGGCACTTTGCACGGTCGTCTTTGCGATCCTGGTTGCGGGCCGCGACCGCAGATAGTACGTGGTCTTCAAACCCTTCTTCCAGGCGTACATATACATGCTGGAAAGCTTGCCGATGTTAGGCGATTCCGCGAACAGGTTGAGCGACTGAGATTGATCGATGTACGCATTGCGCGCGGCGGCCATGTCGATAAGGGAACGCATTGGAATCTCCCAGACCGTTCTGTAGAGCAGCTTAATATCGTCAGGCAGACCGTCGATGCTTTGTACCGAACCTTCTGACAGCTTGAGTCGCATCCGCATCTCTTCTGTCCAAAGGCCACGCGTTTGCAATTCGTCGATGAGATATCGATTGACCTGCAGGAATTCGCCGGAGAGCGTCTCACGCTTGAAGAGGTTTGAGATTTGCGGCTCGATGCACTCGTAGCAACCCACGATGGAGGCGATGGTCGCTGTTGGAGCTATGGCGATGACGAGTGAGTTGCGGAGGCCGACGATTTTGATGCGTTCACGCAGGGCTACCCACCTTGTGGCATCTGCAGGCTCGACATTCCAAAGATCGAACTGATACCGGCCTTCAGCCATCCGCGTATCGTTGAAGGTCGGATGAGGGCCATCTTTCTCTGCAAGGTCGGCTGAGGCGGATAGGGCATGGAAGTAAATCTCTTCCTGAATTTTTGTCGAAAGCGACATGGCTTCAGCAGAATCAAAGGGAAGACGCAGCTGGAAGAAGACGTCTTGGAGGCCCATAATGCCGAGACCGATTGGCCGCCATTGAGCATTGGAACTGGCAGCTTGTGCGATCGGGTAGTAGTTGATATCAATGACGCGATCCAGCATTGGTACTGCCGTGCGAACGGTTGCACCGAGTTTCTCGAAGTCGAAGATCGGCCTGCCTTCGCCATCGGCAGTGACATGACGCGCGAGGTTAATCGAACCGAGATTGCAGACCGCGGTTTGATCCTTCGATGTCACCTCTGTGATCTCAGTGCAAAGATTCGAGAGATGGACGACGTTACCGGGCTTCCCCGTCTGATTGCACTTGAGATTCGTTGAGTCCTTAAACGTCATCCAGCCGTTACCGGTTTCGGCGAGCGAACGCATCATTCGCGCATAGAGATCCCTGGCTTTGATTTGACGATGATAAAGTTTGTCGGCCTCGGCCTTCTCATAAGCTTCCGTAAAGGCCTCCCCGTACAAGTCGGGAAGTTGCGGAACATCTTTGGGATCAAAGAGCGACCACAGGCCATCGCCCTCAACACGCTGCATGAAGAGATCGGGAATCCAGTTTGCAAGATTGAGATTATAAGTTCGTCTGGCGCCATCGCCGGTGTTTTCACGAAGTTCCAGAAATGATTCCACATCGGCGTGCCATGGCTCGAGGTAAACGCAGCACGCTCCCTTGCGTTTGCCGCCCTGGTTGACGGCTGCCACAGAGCTGTCCAGTGTACGCAGCCAGGGAACGATGCCGTTCGAAAGGCCATTTGTGGCGCGAATGAGTGAGCCCTCGGAGCGGACGCGATGGAAGGCCAGGCCAATGCCACCTGAAAACTTCGAGAGCATCGCAACGTTCTTGTAAGTGTCATAAATGCTCTCGAGTGAGTCGAGCGGCGAGTCGTGCAGATAGCATGACGACATCTGTGCATGCCTGGTCCCCGAGTTGAAGAGCGTCGGCGACGACGGCATGTAGTCGAGAGAGGCGATGAGACGATAAAACTCGATGGCCTCATGTGCGGTGCCAGCCAGGCCGCAGGAAACACGCAGGAAGAAATGCTGCGGTGTCTCGATGATTGAGCGCGAGAGCGGATCCCTCAGGAGATATCGGTCATAGACCGTGCGTAAGCCGAAATACTCAAAGCGATCGGAAAAAGAATCGTCGATGGCATGGTTGAGCTTGCGTGCATGCATCTGGACAAACTCTGCTGTCGCCTTCGACACGACGCCTTCTTGATGACCGTAGGCTATCGCTTGAGAGAACGAATGTAGATTGTGCGCTGACACCTCCTTCACAATCGTCGCAAGTAGCAAGCGAGCCGCCAGGCGCGAGTACTGTGGCTCCTCGGCGATCAACGACGCAGCGGTGTCGATGGAGATGGCGTCCAGCTCACGTGTCGTCGCCCCATCGTAGAGTCCGCCGATGGTCTTCGATGCAACGCGGATAGCATCAACGTGGCTTAAACCATAGGCGGAGCGCTGAACTGCCCGCACAATCTTGTCGACGTCCACTGGTTCGAGCGCTCCGTTGCGCTTACGAACGTGCATCACCGGAGTCTCTTCCCGAACAGGAAAACCGGGGGTGATATCGGCAAGGGTGGTTTGAATGATGTGATCTGCGGCGGCCATGGATGAATCTCCTTGGCCTCTGAGTGTTGCGAAGAAACAACGGAATCCACCCCGAGATGCGCAGTCAGACCGTTGCCACCTCGCCTCCCCTCGGAGGCGCGAGCGTAAATTTCCATGGCAGGTCTTCGGACTTTGCAGGCTCATTCCTACTTGCCGGACTTCCCGGAGTTGGTCACTCCAGTGTCATCTTGGGCGTTCGTACCTGCTTACCGCTGCGGGGCAGCTCCGGAATTTCGCCGGATTCCCTTTTCATTCTCCTCGCGGAGAAACCGTGGAGTCCCTACCATATCTTGCGTCGAACCGTTCGCGCAAGCCCACAGCTTGTGGATAAGTCGGTGAACCGATTTAGTAACTACAAAGTCGGGCTTGTGTGCCTGGTGGGCAACCAAACGTGAATCTCAGTTGGCAACAACAGATGGGATGAGAAGGCCGGTCTCCAGCGGGATGCGTTAAGCTCCCAAGTTATCGACGCGCTTGAAGCGCGGGAGACAAGGAGACCGTCGATGAAGAAGCTTACCACTACGATGATGCAGGAGACACTCAACAAGCAGGACCGACACCTGACCGTCGGTCTGGATCTGGGCGACAGGTCGAGCTTTTATTGCGTGCTCGATGAAGCAGGTGACGTCCTGATGGAGCAGAAGGTGAGCACGACGCCCAAGGCGATAAAAGAGGTCTTCGGAGCGATGCCTCGGAGCCGTATGGCACTGGAGACCGGAACGCATTCCCCGTGGGTAAGCCGGTTGCTTAGCGAGCTCGGTCATGAGGCGATCGTGGCGCACGCTCGCAGCGTGCGACTGATCGGGGAGAGCAGGCGCAAGGATGATCGGATCGACGCTAGAACGCTTGCACGACTGGTACGGATCGATCCACAGTTGTTGTGTCCAGTGAAGCATCGAAGCGCCGAGGCCCAAGCGGACCTGACGGTAATCCGGGCGCGAGCCGCTCTGGTGCGTACGCGGACGATGTTGGTCAACGCGGCACGCGGCCTGACGAAGTCTTATGGGGAGCGGCTCCGCGGATGCAACGCACGCGGGATGAAGCCGAAGGCGGCCCAGGATCTGAGTCCGGAGTTGAAGCGTGCACTGGAACCGATGATGAGCGAGATAGAGTCGGTCAGCGAACGGATCTGCGAGTACGACCACCTGCTTGAGTCCATGACGCGGAACAGGTATCCAGAAGCGGAGCGGCTGAAGCAGATCAAGGGAGTGGGAACGCTGATAGCCCTCACCTATATGCTGACGCTAGAAGATCCACACCGTTTTCGCAAGAGCCGGGATGCCGCTTGCTACGTGGGTCTCCAACCTGGAAGGCGTAACTCTGGCCAGAGCGAGCCGCAGATGCACATCAGCAAAGAGGGCGATCCTTACCTACGAACACTCCTGGTGCAGGCTGCGCACCACGTTCTCGGCCCCTGGGGAGTCGACAGCGACCTGCGCCGATGGGGCATGAAGCTGGCTGAGCACGGAGGCAAACGCGGGAAGAAACGCGCAGTGATAGCGGTCGCCCGTAAACTGGCCGTCCTGCTGCATCGACTATGGGTGAGCGGAGATGTTTATATGCCGCTACGACCAGGTGGTCGGGCTACACTGCCGGCGGTTGCATAGTTCAGTTCCAGATGTATGGAGGTTTAGCGTCATAAGCCGAGTTCCGGTGACTGCGTCATTGGCCTGGCCCAACACTCCGTCTGTGAGATTGAGTGAAAGGTCGCAATAACAGGTGGCAGCACCGGCTGAATCGAGAACACCCAACTTGCACCGAGCGAGCAAACGCTCACACCAGAGTGCGGATGGAAGGGTGGCGACAATAGCAGCAGCTCGGCGTGCAAGCAATCGCGTTCAGACCGGCAAGGAGATGAATTTTGTCCCCAACTACACAAAACCGGGTTGACACCGACCGGCCTTCTCATGGAAGGGCAATGCACTCATCGAACATCGGCCTAAGCAACTTCCGCGACGCCGAATACTATCGCCCCCTTTTAAAAAGTAGACGATCTGAGCCGGTTTAGAAAGTGAGCTTGAGCCCGAACTGCACCTGCCGTGGGTTGTTCACGGTGGAGTTCGCAGCGCCGAAGCCGTTGCTATTTTGTATGGTGCCGCCGGGATTCAAGGTGGCAACAGCTAAATCGTTGACCGGCAGACCGAATTGCGCGTGACTCCACAGGTTGAAGAACTCTGCGCGGAAGTTGAGCCCCATCTCCCTCGGTAGTGTGAATTGCTTGATAACCGAAAAATCAGTGTTCACAAAGTCGGGACCAAAGACGGGAACGCGCGAGGCGTTTCCGAGCTGTCCAATTGGTGGAGCGACGAAGCATGCCGGGTTGATGAATTGCTTCGCGGCATGGTTGCCCCCATGGACGTTGCAATCTGAGACCTGGCTGGGGCGATTCCAATTATTGCCGTTGCCTCCATTCTGGAAGAACGAGCCAGACTGATTGTTGCTATAGATGAGAGGCGCGGGGAAGCCCGAAGAGATTCTCTGGATAACGGTCACCTGCCAATCGCCGAGGAAGGCGTTCGTAGCAGTATTCCAATCGTTGCCGAACTGTTTGCCGCGTCCGAACGGGAGATCGTAGATCACGCTGGCTGTGAAACTGTGATTGAGATTGATTTGCGACAGCGCCCAATCCAAGTTCTGCCAGTTGGGGAGCGGGAAGTATGGAGCGCTCAGCAACGAGCCCAAGCCATCGGAGAGGCCGTTGTCATAGGTATGCGAGTACGAGTAGGCGATAAGGGCATAGAGGCCATGCTTCTGCGCCTTCGTCTCGGCTTTGATCTGCAGGGAGTCGTAATTCGTTTTGCCGACATCGCCAAATAGCGAGATGGTGGAGAACGTATTGTAGGGAGGAATATAAGGCGCCCCGCCAGGCAGACAGCCGAGCGTGTAGGAAGATGATCCGACGCAGGCTGACGGGCTTGCGGTATTGAGGTTATTTCCTGCGACAAGAACGTGAGTGCCGCGTGAGCCTGCATAACCCGCTGTGATCACGACGTTGCCGGGCACTACCTGCTGAACGTTCACGTTATATTGCCGAACTCTGCCCAACTTGAAGTTCGTGGGCTGTGTATAAAACGAGCCGGTGAACGTTCCGACCGTTGGCGGTTCAGTGATGGCCTCGAATCCGTCGGAGAGACTGATGGCCGAAGGAGTTTGACCTAGCACGGTAGCGCAGTACGAGGTTGGAAAGGCGCAGCCTGCAGTGGCAAATGCGTCTGATTCGCCGAAGAAGGGTGGATTTTGCCAGAGGCCTTGCGCTCCCTGACTCCACGCGGAGTCGTGGAATATCGCGAAGCCTGCGCGAAGTACGGTATTGCCGTTGGACACGACCTTCCATGCACCGCCGACGCGCGGTTCCAGCGCGGTCCAGTCCCTCTCAACTCCCGCCGATGAACTTACACCGTTTCTGCTAGCGATGAGAAGATCGCCAGTGGCGGGAACATAGTTTGCGAGGCGTCCGTGCGCTTCGGAGATCGGCGATGTCAAATCCCACGCAAGACCGAGGTTGAGCGTGAGAGAGTTGGTGATTCTCCAGTCGTCCTCAGCAAAGGGGCGGAAGACCTTCCAGCGGCGACCGGTGACGGGGCCGTTGAAGGTTTGGTCGTGAATGGCTAAGCCAGTGATGCCGAGCATGAAATCCGCCGGCGGACTGCCTGGTATGTTGGCAGTGCTCAGCCCGCTGAAATTGCCGCCATTGCCGATGATCCAGAAGCCATCCTGAAAGGCCTCGGTGCCCACGTTCATCTGATTTGCTCTGAAGTCGATACCAAAGTGAAGATTGTGTCTGCCGTGTGTCAGATCGAGCGAATCTCTGTACGAAAAGATATTCTTTCCGCCTTGGAACGGGGAATAGCCGCGATCGCCGACCACCCAGAAGCCCCCAGCAACGATGCTAGAGACCAGGCCGCAGCTAAAAGCCCCAGGGGCGCATTTTGGAGGTGTGCCCGAACATCCGAGATTGGCGTTGGGAATACCGCCCGGCACAATGGTCGCCGAGGCGCACGTGCCGGAGCCATACGAGGTGATGTAGTTGAAGATGCGGTTATAGCCGAAGTTGAACTGGTTCACCATGTTGGCCGAGAAGACGTGCGTCCAGCCCAGGGCAAGGTTGCGAGCGTGATTGGTAATGTCCTGATTCGTGCCGAATGCATTTTCTGCTGCAAATCCCGGTGAGCCGCCCGGCACGAATGAGAACGCCTGATCGTAACTGAAGCGGGCGAAGGCGGAGTCGGCATCGGTGAAGTTGTTGTCCATCCGAATATCAAACTTCGTGTTGTCGAGCTCACGCACTGGCGTATTAACGTAGTTGTACCCAGCGCTAGCGTTGCTTGCGTTCGGCGTCGGATACAGGTTCATCATTGCCTGTCCGATGTTGTTGATCAGGCCGGATGGAATTTTGTTGCACCCAACTCCGTGCGGCTGGCTTCCGTCAGGATTGGAAGCCAAGGGCTGCCCCAGTGCATTGCACTGAAAGTAAACGTTGGGATAGACACTGGGATTGGTAGAGGCTCCGATCATGTTCGGGTTCACTATCTGGAGGCCACTGACCGGATTGCCGAAAGCGTCAGCCGAAAAATCCCCCGTGCGCATAGCCAGAGAGGGAATCAGGCCTGTAAAGACGATGCCGTGCCGCTGATACTTCTGTTCGCCGTCTACGAAGAAAAACGTCTTGTTCTTGCGAACAGGGCCGCCGATTGAGCCTCCGAACTGGTTGAGGTTGAACTTCTCTGCCTGGGTTGCAAAGTAGCTCTTAGCATCGAGTGCAGTGTTGCGGAAAAACTCAAAGAGAGATCCATGGAACGCATTCGTGCCGGACTTGGTGGTGACAAGCACGGTAGGGCCAGCGCGGGTTCCGTATTCGGCCGAGTAGGTGTAGGTCAACACCTTGAACTCCTGGATGGAATCGATAGAAGAGAAGATGGCGATGCCGCCCGCAGTCAGCTCATTGTTGTCGACGTTGTCCAGCAACCAATCAGTACTGTTTGGACGCGACCCGCCGACCGATAGAGAGAATGCGCCGCGGGCAGCTACCTCACTGCTGGCTGCAGAGGTAAAGAAGCTGTTGGGGTTCGTCTCGGCAGTGGCTCCTGCAGTGAGTGTGGCAAGCTGCACGAAGTTGCGGCCGTTCAGCGGAAGTAACGAGACCTCTTGCGATGTGATGACCTGACCAAGAGAGGGATTCGATGTCTCGGTTGCTACAGCAGTCGCACTGACCTCAACGGTGGTGGTGACGTTGGCGAGGGCCAGCGTGAAGTTCAGCTCGCGTACCTCGTCCACCTGAAGCGTGAGGTTTTTTGCCTCGACTGTCTGGAACCCGGTGGATTCAGCGCGCACCATGTAATTGCCTACAGGAAGCAGCGGGATGAGATAGTGACCCGCGTCATCGGTCTTTCCTGCCCGAGCAAGGCCGGTAGCTGCCGAGGTGGCTGTTACCTGGGCTCCCGAGACGTTCGACCCGGATTTGTCTACGACCGTGCCGGAGAAGCTTCCCGTTCCTTGGCCGTACATCGGTGGGGAGATCGCCGAGCCACTCGCAATGAAGATGAGGAGGAGGAAGGCTTTGCGCACCAAACTCGAGGCTGGCTGCCCCAGATGCACCGCGGAGGTTGCTCCGACTATTGGGCAATTCATGTGTAGACTCCTTTGAACTTGCAAGGAGACCCGAAAACGTCAAGATTTTGAGCAAATATAAGGAATTGTTGGCCTATCGTGAACATAGAGCGTCGTTTTTTGTGACGAATCGTTGATACGCTGCATGGTCCAGTTGGTCTCAGGGCATACCTGGATGAAAAGCCAGAGCGTGGCGACGCTGCGAGCGCAAATGTCGCTACTTGCCCGAAAAAGCGGACTGTGGATATGTGTGTTGATGGGTAGCCGCCGTAGCGCTGGCGTAGCCCGCTTCACGTCAATGATTCCCCTCAACCGTGGTCGACTAGTGACAAATCGCCAATGCGCTACGGGTCGCGGCTCTTTCAAGGAACACCGAATCGCCAAACTCGTGTGTGCGATAGTCGCGAGCGTTCAGTTGCTGATCGATGCGGTCAAGCGTTTCATCATCGACGAAAGCGCGCAGCAGTTCGTAATGACTGGTGCCCCGTTCGTGAGTACCGGAAAGAATTGCATCGACGATATGCAGCTTGCTGGACGCACCAAGTCTCTGCGTTGCGACCCGCTCGCCGAACGGCACGACGCCGTCAAACATTGCAGCCGAATGTTCCAGTGCCCGGACAACTGTAGTGCCGATCGCAATAATACGTCTACCTGACGCTTGAGCGTGCTTTATCATCAATGCGGTTGATCGGGGAATCCGGTACGGCTCAGCTAAAGGCAGAAGCGCATCCAGTTCTGGATCGCCGGCCGATGAGAGCCCAGCTGCATGCGTGATTGTTCCGAACGGGATTTTCCGTGCGCTCATGGATGCGAGCATGCTCCAGTCAAGGACGAAACTGGCTGAAGGCGGCTCGAACGCGACTGGCGGCCCAGCAATTGGTGTCCAGGTGTCCCAAACGGCAAGTGGGGTCGGAACGTGTGCGTACTGGACAGGTCGTCCGTGCCGAGCTAGCCCTTCCCATATCTCCCGTGGGGAGTCCTCGAATTGCAGCAAAATGAAGCGCGGATGATTCAGCAGTCGTACGACAGTTCCCCGCAGGTGTCCTAACTCAAGCCGGTCGCCCGGCTTCAATGCTGGCGGCTTAGAGCGATTCTCTGTAGGCGTGCGGAAATCACCCTCCCCAAAGACAACAGCAGAAAACTGCCTGGCATCATCGAGTGAGTCACGGCCCGCAAGACGTACTTCAATCCTGAGGCCGGTGCGGCTATGCTGGCCGAAAAGGCTCGCAGGCAAGGTAGCAGCGTCATTCGCAACCACCACATCGCCGGGACGCAAGAGATTCACAACCTCGGACCGAGCCCGGTGCTCGATATTACCCCAACGGTTAGCGGCTAGTATCTTCGCATCGGACGGTCGCTGAACGGGAAGACTGGCGGCTATCATCCAATTGCCTCTTGTACGATCGCCTCAAAATCCGAATTCGAGGCATGCCTCGACAGCACGGCAGCAACGGCGTCCGCGAGCTCGCGTGCTGCCATCTCCGGACGCTTCAACGTTGAGCGGTCTGCATCTGGCACGGCAGCGGCATGTAATGATGTGTCCATATCGCCTGGATCGATTGAGAGAACGCGGACTCCCTCCAAGCTGAGTTCTCCGTCCCAGATGCGGCTCAAATGAAGGAGTGCTGCCTTGCTCGCGCCATAGGCGCCCCAGCGCGGGTAAGGGTTCGCCGCGGCATCGCTCGACACGTTTACCACTACCGCTCCGCGGCCCTCCCGCGCGGACGCCCCCAGCGAGCCAAGCAACGCCTTCGTTAGCCGAAAAGGGCCTAGGACGTTCGTCGCCAGTGCGCGCTCAAACTCTTCGCACTCCGTATCGGCCAATAACTTCAATGGCGCCGGCCCCAGGTCCGATGCATTGTTGATGAGAACATCAAGTCCTCCAAGTGCACCCACGATCTGCATCGCAATGGGGTGTATATCGTCCTTCCTAGACACGTCACCAACGATGCCGTGCGCGTCCGATAGCTCTTGCATGGCAAGATTTACCCTGTCCCGCCTACGCGCGACGAACGCGACTTCCGCACCGCGATTCAGCAGTTCGCGGACGAGGGCCTGGCCAAGGCCGGAAGTACCGCCGGTAATGGCTACTCGCCTACGCGGGAACGGGTTGAACAGATGCTCGTCTGCCGGAGCGAGCGGAGACGGAATAGAGCCGGGCGCTTTGAGATGGATCTTCATGATAGTTCGTCCTCGGAAGTGGCGTTAAGTTGTGGCACGAACTCATACTAAAAGTTCAAGTTTAACTTGAAGTCAAGAACCGCTTCCAATTAGTCTTTCCTCATGCCAGACCTGCTTACCATCTCCGAGGTCTCACGCCGAAGTGGCGTTGCAGCGTCGGCGCTCCGATTCTATGAAGAGCGAGGCCTGGTCAAGTCCGAACGGGCAGGCTCAGGCCACCGCCGATATCCGAGGGCGGTTCTTCGGCGTATCGCGTTCATTGTCTTCGCACAGAAAATGGGTCTCACGCTCGAAGAGGTCGGCGCCGAACTGGCGAAGTTACCGGAAAACCGTGTGCCCGAACGCACGGATTGGGCGAAAATCTCTGCGAGTTGGACAAGGCGTATCGATGAGCGGATTGCTGAGCTCGAACGTCTCCGTGCAGGCCTCACCCGATGCATTGGTTGCGGCTGCTTGTCACTACAAGACTGTCAACTTGCCAACCCTGGTGATCGGGCCAGCCGACTCGGTGCCGGTCCTCGCTATTGGATTGGTGACAAAACCACTTTAAAGTAAGTGCATCGATTTGAAGTTAACTCCTGGATGGTCATCCACCCGGAAGTGGAAGAGAGATCAATCCGTATCGTTTCCGGATAGACTGTCAACCGCCCGGAACCCGGACAACTAGAGGCCTTCGATGCGGCGTTTGGCAGTACCAACCTACACCCGGTTCGAGTTCAACATGCTCTACCGAGTCCTTCCTCTTCATAGACAAAAGCTTTTTCCATCGCATTGACTGCGCCATTGCGAGGCTTCCCTGCAACTCCAGCTCGTTTTCCTGCAAACCGCTGGCCAAGACTCTCTGACTGCCTGAACCTTGAACCCGGAGTCGACAAATGGCCCGGTTAACGCTCGAGATTAACAACCGCCAACAAATCGTAGATGCCGATCCAGAGATGCCCTTGCTCTGGGTGCTTCGCGACCTGCTCAACCTGACAGGCACGAAATACGGTTGCGGTATTGGACTATGCGGTGCCTGCACAGTCCATATCGACGGATCCGCAGTGCGCGCCTGTCAGACTCCTGTCTCAACGGTAGAGGGAAAGCAGATCACTACAATTGAGGGCCTTGGGAAAGACCGGCTGCATCCTGTGCAACAGGCCTGGATCGAAGAACAAGTGCCGCAATGCGGTTACTGCCAGCCTGGACAGATCATGTCCGCAGCTGCATTGCTTTCTCAAACTCCCAGACCGACAGATGCTGAGGTTGATGAAGCGATGGCGGGCAATCTCTGTCGTTGCGCTACTTACTTCCGCATTCGCAGCGCCATCCACCGCGCCGCAGGGGAGACGCACTCGTGAGGACCAAACCCAGCCCTGAGCCAGTCAAGAGCAGCCCCGCCATCTCGCGCCGGGCCTTCCTCGTCTCCTCGGCGGCGGCCGGCGGAGCCCTTGTCATAGGCCTCACGCTCCGCAGCCGTCTACATCATCCGTCTTCCGACGCCTCACGAAACCCTTATAACGCCTGGATCCGTATCGATCCCAATGGACAGACCCAACTGGTTCTGAACAAATCTGAGATGGGGCAGGGAGTCTTCACCGCTCTTCCCATGATCCTTGCCGAGGAAGCCGAGATCGACTTCTCCCAGATCACCGTCGTTCAGGCAGACAATGCCGATGGCACTGGAGGAAGCGGATCAGTATGGGAAGGCTATAAACCTCTGCGGCAGGCGGGAGCACAGGTTCGCGAGACTATGATTGCTGCCGCTGCGCGCCGGTGGAGCGTTCCCATTGCCGAATGCCGCGCCCGTAATAGTCAGGTCATCCACACATCCTCTGGCCGCATCCTCTCCTACGCTTCGCTCGTCAAAGACGCCCGGCGGCTTCCCCTTCCGGATCCCAACACTGTCCCGTTGAAGGATCCCAAAGACTTCACGCTCCTTGGCCGCTCTGTCCCTCACCTCGATATTCCCGACAAGGTGAAGGGAGCAGCCCGGTTCGGTCTCGACGTTCGTCTGCCGGGTATGGTCTACGCAGTCGTCGCTCAGTGCCCCTACTTGCACGGTGATCTACTCCGCTTCGACGCCGCCAAAGCCAAGGTAATGCCTGGCGTCCTCGAAGTCTTCGATATTCCTACTGATCCCAACTCGGCCAACAAGAACGCGCGCGAGGTTGCCGTCGTCGCTACCAACACGTGGGCCGCGATCCAGGGTCGCAATGCGCTCGACATCGAATGGAAGCCCGGGCAGTACAACGACGAATCCACCGAGTCCCTTACCGCGCAGCTACGCGCAGGGCTGGACGCTCAGGAGTACTGGAACTCCACGAATACGACACTCGACCCCGATACCGTACCTGCTGCCAAACGCATCGAGAGCGTCTACGAGTTTCCTTTTCTCGCCCACGCAACCATGGAGCCCATGAACATCACGATCAAGCTCGAAGGTGGCCGCTGCGAGATATGGTCCCCGACCCAGGCCGGCGGAGGAACCCAAGAGAGCGCCGCCAAAATCCTCGGCATCGACAAGAGCGACGTCACTGTCCACGTCACCTTCATGGGTGGAGGACTGGGCCGCCGCTTCGGTGAACCTTATGATCATCAGGCTCTCCAGATCGCGCGCCTTACCCAACGACCCGTCCAACTGATGTGGACCCGCGAAGACGACTTCACTCATGATCTCTACCGCCCCGCCTGCATGCACCGCCTCCGCGCCGGCATCGATCGGGAAGGAAACATTGTTTCGTGGACAGACCGCATCGCCGATACCACGATCATCGGCCAAAGTGATCCGAGGCAAGCACAGGCCTACGAGCTTGGGGGAGCGATCGACCAGCCGTATGCTGCCCAATACTTCCGCATGTCCTACGTGCCTGTCGAAAGCGGTGTGAGGCGCGGAGCCTGGCGTGGCGTCGAGATCGCCTTCAATGTCTTTTCTGTCGAGTGCTTCATTGACGAGCTCGCGCACCTCGCGAAACAGGATCCCTATCTCTACCGCCGCCGTCTGCTTGAGAACGCTGCCGCCCACTCCATTGTGGCCAGATCCAACTTCGATGGCACGCTCGCCGATCCCGCGCAGATGATCCACATGCTCGACCTCGTCACAGAGAAGGCCGGCTGGGATAAGCCTCTCGGTCCCAATCATGGTCGCGGCATCTCTTGCTTCTTCTCGAAGACCACCTATCTTGCCCAGGTCGCCGAGGTCACGGTCAAGGACGGCGACATCCGCGTCGATCGCGTTATCACGGTCGTTGACCCCGGCCGGGTTATCAACATGAACGGCATCCGTGCGCAGATCGAGGGCGCTGTACTCATGGGTCTAAGCGCCGCTCTTAAAGAGCGAATCACCGTCAAGAACGGAACGATTCAGGAACGGAATTTCAATAGCTATGACCTGCTTCGAATGCCTGATGTCCCGCGGCTCGAGACCTACCTCGTCGAAGGTGGCCGTCCTCCCGGCGGGATCGGCGAGCCGCCGCTCGCGCTCATCGGTCCCAGCGTTGGCAACGCCATCTTCGCCGCTACTGGAAAACGTCTGCGCCGGCTCCCCTTTCAACTCGACGAGGTGTCATTGTGAAACAGGTCTCACCCGGAGCACTATTCGCAATCTTCGTATTTCCTTTCTTCGCCATTGCAATCCCGCCCGCGTTGACCTCACAAGAGCCCCTGCCTCCAGCTGTTGCCAACGGCAAGCGCATCTTCAATCAATCCTGCGCTGCGTGCCATGACACACTCGGCACAACCACAAAGCCGGGCCCCGAATTGAAAAACTACTATCGCCATCAGCCGCGCCCCACCGACGACACCGTGCGCTCAATCATTCAACAGGGCAAGGGCAGGATGCCCGCCTTCAGCACACTCAACAAACTACAGAACGATGATCTGGTTGCCTATCTTAAGACCCTCTAGCGCTTCGCCCAATCTCTCGCGTGCGCTGGCCTACGAAGTACGAGATGACGCCATAGAACCAGCCGTACGGAGCAGAAGGGCTAGTCGGTAAATGCCCCCACCAATCACGCAGCCGAACGCCCGTCCCAACAAAACTACTAGCACTAAGAGCGATTCTGCGAAATAGCATTGAAAATGCATAATGGAATCCGCAGTCGATTAGATTCCTGTACGGCTGCAGGATTGTGGACTCCCCAAATGAGGCCAGCGGCGTCCGGCCGAATCGGGTAGACCTCACCTACAGCGTTATCGCAGAGCTTGCGACGGCACAATGAAATTGGTGCGATTGAGTGTAGCTTTACCGGCAATTTTCCTGGCTTCTTCATCCTGGGGCAGTCACAGACTTTGCCACCGGATGCCACTAAGCAGGTAGACAAGGTTTTTGAGAAGTTGGATAAGCAGAATTCGCCGGGCAGCGCGCTGGGTGTCTACAAAGATGGCCACATCATCTACAAGCAAGAGTACGGAATGGCCGATCTGAATGACGCGTACCTTCAGGAGGTTCGCCGAAAGAAACAGCAGACCTACGAAGACAAACTAAATAGCCAGCACTGTACAAAACCCAAAATCCAGACGAACAGGCCAAATTGCTCAAAATGATTGTTTCGAACTGTCAGACGGATGGCGTAAACCATTGGCCTGTATATAGAAAGCCCTCCGACCATATCTTCGAAAGAGCCAAAACTGAGGAATGGTGCGCCCGAGAAGATTCGAACTTCTGACCTACAGCTTCGGAGGCTGCCGCTCTATCCAGCTGAGCTACGGGCGCATACCTTTAGGTTAGCACGGCCCCTCCTTCGAGAGCATCTTGACAGCGCCCATTCCTCGGGTTCACCATCGTTACCGGGAATTCCGTGGAGGGAATACATCCATGCAGCTCCGCACCATCACAACGCTGACCTGTAACTGTATCCTTGCCACAGCGGGCCTCACCCCAATGCCCCTGGCGCCCGTCGAGAAGGCCGTCGCCCAACAGCCCGCAGCCGTCCCGAGCCCACCGGCCACTGCCACGGTCTCTCTCAATGGCAAGGATGTCACGATCAAATACGGAGCCCCCTCTATGCGCGGCCGCAAGATCTTCGGCGGGCTCGTCCCCTACGACAAGGTCTGGCGTACCGGAGCCAACGAGGCCACCTCCTTCGTCACCCAGGCTGACCTCAAGATCGGCGGCGCCACGGTTCCGGCAGGCAGCTACACCCTCTATACTCTGCCCAACCCCACCCGCTGGCTCCTCATCATCAACAAGCAGACTGGTCAATGGGGAACTCTCTACAACGAGCCAATGGATCTCACCCGCGTCGCGATGGAGTCCAAACCGCTCTCCCCACCCCAGGAAAAGATGTCAATCACGTTTGAAAACACTCATGGCAACGTCACCGAACTGCACATCCGATGGGATACAACTAACCAGTACATCGCCGTCATTGCCCAGTAGCGCTATTTAGCCTTCGCAGCCTCGCCATCGAGCCGCAGCCGCTCCATCACCGACGCCACCAACTCCTTGGCCCCCGTAATGTTCGCCAGCACTGCTTGCAGATCGAGTGCCGGAACATTCGGATTCCGTGTGCTCGTGCAGTAAACCCCATGCTGCCCCACAAGAATCAGCGCATCCGTCAACACATCGAGCGTGACGGCGAGCCGCCCCCTCGCCTCGCCCATCATGAACTCATACTTCTCAAGCTCATCCTGCCTGTCATAAAAAACGGACACGCTACCACTCCTTCGCCGCGGTATCCGGAACCAGCGGAGTAGATGCAACCGGAGCTTTCCAGCGCAGCACCGGCTTCCTCGCCGCCGTCGTCTCGTCCAGTCGCTGCACCCGCGTTGAGTGCGGAGCGGTTTGCACCAACTCAGGATTCTCCTCTGCCTCGCGCGCAATCTGCTTCAACGCGTCGATCAGCAGGTCCAACTCCTCGCGACTCTCGCTCTCCGTGGGTTCGATCATCATCGCTCCCTGAACCACCATCGGGAACGAAACCGTATAAGCATGGAAGCCGTAGTCGATCAGCCGCTTGCCCATATCGCCCGTCTTCACACCATTGCGAGACTGCAGCTTATCCGAGAACACAACCTCATGCAGCGACCGGGTCTTATACGGCAGCTCAAACGTTCCCTCGAGCTTCGCCCGAATATAGTTGGCATTCAATACCGCGTCCTCGGTCGTCTGCCGCAGCCCATCCGGCCCATTCGCCAGGATGTAAGCGAGCGCCCTTACGAACATACCGAAGTTCCCATAGAACATCCGTACCCGCCCCACAGTCTGCGGCCGGTTGTACTCGAAACCCAGCGACCCATCCCCCCGCGTCACCACCACCGGAGTAGGCAGAAACGGCTCCAGTATCTTCTTGCAGGCCACAGGACCCGACCCTGGCCCCCCGCCCCCATGCGGAGTGGAAAAAGTCTTATGCAAATTCAAATGCATCACATCGACGCCAAAGTCACCCGGCCGCGTCTTGCCCACCAGAGCATTCATGTTCGCGCCGTCCATGTACAGCAGCGCACCCTTTGCGTGCAGGATATCTGCGATCTTGTGAATCTCGCTCTCAAACACCCCGATAGTCGAAGGATTCGTGAGCATCAGCGCAGCCGTATCCTCGTCGACCAGCTTCTCCAACTCAGCCAGGTCCACCATGCCTTCCGAGTTCGACTTCAGGTTCTGCACCTGATAACCCACAACGGCGGCTGTCGCCGGATTCGTCCCATGCGCCGAGTCCGGAATCAAGACCTTCTTCCGAGCATTGCCCTTGCTCTCGTGATAGGCCCGCGCCAGAAGAATGCCCGTAAACTCACCATGCGCACCCGCAGCAGGCTGCAGCGTAATCGCGTCCATGCCCGTAATGTCAATTAGGCAGTCGCTCAGCATCTTCATGATCTCGAGCACGCCCTGCGACACCGACTCCGGCTGATAAGGATGCGCCTCGGCGATGCCTTCGAGCCGCGCCACCAGTTCGTTCACGCGGCCGTTGTACTTCATCGTGCAGCTTCCCAGCGGAAACATCCCCAGATCGATCGCGTAATTCCACGTCGAAAGCCGTGTAAAGTGCCGAACGATCTCAATCTCCGAAAGCTCCGGCATCACCCCAAGATCCGTACGCACTGCATCGCCCAGCAAGGAAGCGGCATCCACCGCCGGAACATCCAGCTCCGACAACCGATAAGCCTTCTTCCCAGGCGACGACTTCTCGAAGATCAAATCCTCATTCTGATTGACGTGTGTCGTTGCCTTCTTCGGTGTTCCTACAAACTTTTCTGTCATAGCGTTTCGGCTTCCTTCGTTCTATCTGGCTGCTTTCTGATCACTGTCCAATATTCTTCGCGAATGTCATCGTCGATTTGAGTCGCGATATTCGTTGCATACAACGAGTCTCCGCCCCTCTTTTTCGGGCCCGAGATCCAATAGCTCTCGCCGGTCTCTTCGCAAATGTAGTTCGATTTGATTCCAATAGAGCGGTTGAATGTTTTACCATCGAAATAGATTGTTTTGCCAGTCTTGGAAAATGTAACGCGACCAATGCGTGCAGGACCGGTGAGTTCGCCGCCACTGGGCACTTGAAGACCCCATTGTTGTACATACTCGCCTCCTTTGCACTCGATGTACATGATTCGAGTTCGGTGTCCCACCGCTAAAACTCCTCCGCGTCACTTGCGATACCAGTCTCCGAAAAACTACCTGCCTCAGGTCCGTCTAAATCTTCTTCACGAAGCGAGAGCGCAAGCACTGTGCCGTTCTCCAGCCTGACGGTCAACGCGCTACCCTCATCGAGTTCCGCCTCTTCAACCTTCTCGCCAATCTGAGCGCACAGCGCATTCCGATACTCCGGCTCTCCAAATGCCACGGAAAACTCGCTCAACAAAACATGCGGCCACGCATAAAGTGTCAACAGCGGCCCATCGAAGCGAAGCTGCAAATAGTCCTGCACAAACTCCACTGCAGTCAGTTCCTCGCCGACGATGCCCGAGATATCCATCCCGCGTTAGCCCTTCAATACCGCTGCAGCAGCATCGATCTGCGCCTTGGTCGTCAACTCAGTAGCGCACCACACACTCGCGCCTGCTCCGAGCTCCGGATACCATTTCGCCAGCGGCAATCCGCCAATAATTTTCTTCTCAAGCAGTCCTACATTCACCTGCTCAGCATCCTTGCCCAGATCCAGCACAAACTCATTGAACCGTGGAGCCCCGCCAAACAGCACCTTGCCACTCTTGCCTATCGCCTGAGCCGCATAGTGCGCCTTCGCCAGATTCTGCTCTCCGAGTTCCTTCAGCCCTTTGCCATATACGGTCAGAAACACCGTAACCATCAGCGCAACCAGTGACTGATTCGTGCAGATATTCGAGGTCGCCTTCTCGCGCCGAATATGTTGCTCGCGCGTCGACAGCGTCAGCACAAACCCACGCCTGCCGCTCATATCCTTCGTCTCACCCGCGAGCCGTCCTGGCATCTGCCGCAGAAACTTCTCCTTGCACGCAATCACGCCACAATACGGCCCACCATAACCCACCGGCACGCCAAACGCCTGGGCCTCCATGGCAACAATGTCAGCCTCCTTAGGAGGCTTAACAATCCCCAGCGAAACCGCCTCTGCGATCGAAACAATCAGCAGCGCGCCTTTCCTGTGCGCAATCTCAGCAACTGCAGCGACATCCTCAATCGTCCCAAAAAAGTTCGGCGACTGAATCAACACACAAGCCGTATCGTCCGTGATCGCCGCATCCAGCTTCGCCAGATCAACGCAGCCCGTCTCGGCATAGTCCACCAGCGTCACCCGAATCTCCTGATGCTGCGCATACGTCGTCAGCACCTCGCGATACTCCGGATGCACCGTTCGCGCCACCACCGCGCCATCGCGACCCGTCACACGTACCGCCATCATCACAGCCTCAGCCACACCGGTCGAACCGTCATACATCGACGCGTTCGCGATCTCCATGCCCGTCAGCTCACAGATCATCGTCTGAAATTCGAACAGTGCCTGCAGCGTCCCCTGCGCAATCTCCGGTTGATAAGGCGTATAGCTTGTCAAAAACTCGCCGCGCGAGACAACCGTATCGATCAGCACAGGCCGATAATGCCGATACGCTCCCGCACCCAGAAAGCTCGCATAGCCCGTGGCATTCTTCTCAGCAAATGCCTTGAAGTGTTCGATCACCTCCTGCTCGCCATGCTGTCGCGGAACATCCAGATCGCGTGTCAGCCGGTACTCAGCAGGAATCGTGGAAAACAGATCGTCAATCGACGCGACACCGATCTCCGCGAGCATCTCCTCGCGATCGGCAGGGGACTTCGGCAAATAGCGCATATCGTTTAGTGTCCGGTCTCTTCGCTGATGAATTTTTCGTAGTCGGCCGCAGACAGAAGCCCATCCAACTCCGACGCATTGCTCACATCCAGCCTCAGCATCCACGTTGTATTCGCGTCTGCGTTGATCTTCTCCGGAGCGTCCTTCAGCTCCTCATTCACCGCCGTCACAGTTCCGCTCACCGGCGAATACAAGTCCGAAACCGCTTTCACCGACTCCACCGATCCAAAGATCTTGCCAGCCTCGAGCGTATCGCCCACCTTCGGCAGGTCGACAAACACAATATCGCCCAATGAGTTCTGCGCATAATCCGTTATGCCCACAGTGCCCTTCGCACTGTTGACGTCAATCCACTCATGTTCCTTCGTGTACTTGTAATTGGCAGGATAAGTCATGATTTTGGCATTCTCTCCATCTTCAATTGTAGTGTGTTCAAGCCGCAAATCAGGTGCATCGGAGACCGTTTTACCGTGGCCCAAAAGCAGGATAAGGCTCAATCGCCGTCAGCACCACAAACTCCAGCATCCCGAGCTTCGCCAAAGGAAGGCTGGCAACCGCAGCCCGCGCCTCTTCCTCATTTGCGGCCTCGATCAACATTGCTGCGCCTGGCATATCCTTGCGTCGCCATATCGAGCGAACAACGCCCGCCACATACATCTCACGCACATGTTGCCCCTCAGCTTCGAGCAACTCCGGTGTCCAGGCTTCCGGTGGAAACGCCTCCGTCCGGCGTCTGCTTACAGAAAGAAATTGCACGCTCGCTCCTTATTTCTTAGCCCGCTTATAGAACGGGGTCGGCACAACCTTCGCCTTCACCATCTGCCCGCGAATCTCCACAGCAACCTCAGTATCCAGCGCCGAGTACTCCACCGGCACATAAGCCAGCGCAATATTCTTCTTCAAAAATGGAGCAGGCGAGCCACTCGTGATCTCTCCCAGCCGTGTGCCATCCAGCGAGAGCACCGGATACCCATCCCGCCCAATCCCGCGCTCGATCATCTCCAGCCCAACCAGCTTCCGCTTCGGCCCACCCTCAGCCTGAATTGCGAGCAGAGCATCCCGCCCAACAAAATCACCCTTGTCGAGCTTCGCATACCGTCCCAGCCCAGCCTCAAACACATTAATCGTGTCCGAAATCTCATGCCCATACAGAGCCATCGCAGCCTCAAGCCGAAGCGTATTTCGCGCCCCCAGCCCACAAGCCAGAATCCCGAACTCCTTACCCGCCTCCAGAACTTCGCCCCAAACCCGTGCGCTCGTAGGTTCGTCGCTCGGGATATAAATCTCAAACCCATCCTCGCCCGTGTAGCCAGTCCGAGCAATCATCACATTGTGCAGACCGCAGACCTGCCCCCACGTAAACCAATAGTTCTTGATAGGTCCCAAATCCACAGGAGTAAGCTTTTGCAGCGTCTCCGCCGCCCGCGGCCCTTGAATCGCAATCTGCGTGTAGTAGTCGCTGAAGTCGTTCACGTGCACGCCAGGCATAGAGCCAATCTGCGACCGCACCCACTGAACATCCTTCTCGCGCGTCCCTGCATTAATCACGATCAGATAGTCATTATCCGAAAGCTTATGCACCACCACATCATCGACAAACGTCCCATTCGGATACAGCATCGCCGAGTAATGCGCCTGCCCCACCTGCAGCTTCGAAGCATCATTCATGCACAGCTTCTGCACCGCCGCCAGCGACCCCGGCCCGCGCAACTGAATATCGCCCATATGCGAAACGTCGAACACCCCCACAGCCGTCCGCACAGCAATATGCTCCGCCGTCAGCCCGCAACAATCCACCGGCATATCCCAGCCGCCAAAATCAACCATCTTGGACTTCGCCGCCCGATGCACCGCATTCAGCGCAGTTTTGCGCAGTGTTCCTGTCTCAGCCATACGCTTATTTCCCTCTGGAAAACATCAACCCGCAACACTCAACGATAGCACTCGCACAAGGTCGAACGCACCACCGTCCAGTAATCGCGCACCTCACGGCGTTCCTGTCGTCCCGGTTGCCGAAAGCCTCTTGAAGTCATCCACCATCGCCGTCAGTGCAACGTCGAAGTTGTGATCGTGCGTCTTTTGCAGAGCCGCCCGTTCGATCGACTGCGTCAACGCCCACAACACAAAATGCGTCTTTGCATCGATAACCTCCAGCCGGAACATCGGCAGCGGATCCGACGCACCCTTTTGCTTATCCGCATTTGTAGGGCCGTATGGAGCGGTCAACCGCAGTTGGAGAACAAGATCAGCCTCCGCCGGGTTTGCCACCAGTTCGTACCTGCCGATCGCGCCTACCGCCGAATAGAACTGGTTATATGCCCGATCAGCACTGCCGCTGAACGGGTGAGGGAATAGGCCACTATCCGCGCCCGCATTCGATATAAATACCTTCTTCGCCGTCATGATCCCCTGTGGAATAGGGGCCGCCGCAGGCGAGCTCGACTGATCCTGAGCTACACCAAACAGAGAAAACATCACTACTAACAACAAGGCAGTTGATCCACATCTCATGCTCTTCAAATGACACCTCCCGCAAGGCCGAACCTCGTCTGACTTCGCCCTGTCAGACGAAACCATTTCCTGGAATGTTTCGTCCGCAACTGCATCTCTACACCACCACCGACTCCCGATACTCCCCAAACACCCGTCGCAGCACATCCGCAATCTCCCCAACCGTCGCGTAGCTCTCCACTGCCGTCAAAATCCTCGGCATCAGATTTTCCCCGCCCCGGGCAGCATCCTCCACTCCACGCAACGCCGCCGCATGAATCCCTGCATCCCGCCGCACCCGCAAAGCCCGCACCCGTTCCACCTGGCGCTTCTCCAACTCACCATCAATTCGCTGGATCGGCACTCCAGCCTCTTCCTCGGAAACAAACTCATTCACTCCAACAACGACAGCGTCCTTCTCGTCCACCGCTCGCTGATAAGCATAAGCAGCATTCTGAATCTCCCGCTGCACATACCCCTGTTCAATCGCCCGAAGCATCCCATACTTGCCATCGCGATCAAACCCAGCAATCGTAGCCATGTACTCATCCGCCCTTTGCTCGATCTCATTCGTCAGCGACTCCACATAGTACGATCCCGCCAGCGGATCCACCGTCTGCGCCACACCACTCTCGTGCGCCAGAATCTGCTGCGTCCGCAGAGCAATCCGCGCCGCTTGCTCCGTCGGCAGAGCCAGAGCCTCATCGAACCCATTCGTATGCAGCGACTGCGTTCCACCCAGTACCGCCGCCAGCGCCTGCAGCGTCGTCCTGACAATATTGTTCTCCGGCTGCTGCGCCGTCAGCGTCGACCCTGCCGTCTGCGTATGAAACCGCAGCATCCAGCTCCGTTCCTTCTTTGCCTTGAAGTGCTCCCGCATAATCCGAGCCCACATCCGCCGAGCGGCCCGAAACTTCGCCACCTCTTCCAGCAGATTGTTATGCGAGTTGAAAAAGAAGCTCAGCCGCGGAGCAAACCCATCCACATCCAAACCCGCATCAATAGCCGCCTGGACATACGTCATACCGTTGGCAAGCGTAAACGCCACCTCCTGCACTGCTGTGCACCCTGCCTCGCGCATGTGGTAGCCCGAGATCGAAATCGTATTCCACTCCGGCACTTCCTCCGCAGCCCACGCAAAGATATCCGTCACCAGCCGCATCGCATGGCGAATGGGATAGATATACGTCCCCCGCGCAATGTACTCCTTCAAAATATCGTTCTGAATCGTCCCATTCAGCCGCTTCACCTCCGCACCCTGACGCCGCGCTACCGCAACATACAGAGCCAGCAGAATCGAAGCGGTCGCATTAATCGTCATCGAAGTCGAGATCGCATCCAGCCGAATTCCATCGAACAGCCGCTCCATGTCCTCGATCGAATCGATCGCCACCCCGACCTTTCCCACCTCGCCCAGCGCCAGCGGCGAGTCCGAGTCATATCCAATCTGCGTAGGCAGATCAAACGCTACGCTTAGCCCCTTCGTCCCGTGTGCCAGCAGAAATCTATACCGCCGGTTCGACTCCTCGGCATCCCCCATCCCGGCATACTGACGCATCGTCCACAGCCGCCCGCGATACATCGTCGGCTGAATCCCACGCGTAAACGGATAAGCCCCCGGCTCACCCACCCGTGCCGCAGCGTCAAACCCATCAAGGCTCTCAGCGTTATAGACAAGCTCAACAGGAATTCCAGAACTGGTTTTCGGTCTCTCCGTCATGACGCTGTAGTGTACCGTCAGCGTCAAGCTTTAGCGTCCGCGACCCTTACGACTCGCCCGCAAAAAGCTGCTGACAAAGAAATATCCGAATCCCAATGCCACTCCGATCAACACCAGCAGATGAACATGATTGTCATGGTTCGCCGCCGTCTCATGCAGACTCCCTCGCAGCTTCCACGCCCCCGTAGCCGCAAACAGCGCAAAGATCCCAAAGAACACGCCAGTAAACTCCAGCCAGAGAACTCCGGACAACCTCGTAAAATTTCCCCACACCGTCTGGCTAAACTGCTTGCCCCCGCGAGCCAAACCCTCTTTGCTCTGAAGCACCTGCACCGTCGTCTTGACGGCCTGATCCACCAGTCGTCCCCCAGCGGCAGTCGGTCTCGGGTCAGCAGCCCTCTCCTGAACCGTCCCACCCCCGCTCTGAGGCGCCGGGGCCGAAGGATTCGGCGAAATCGCCGCATCTACAGCAGTTACCAACGTCTTCGCAGCGGCACGGGCCCCCATTCCAAGCGCACGACCGAAGCGAACCGAGTCCATACCGAAAGTGTAGCCGCTCCCCCGCTTCCGCGGTAGTGTCCTCCTCAATCAAACGCTATCGCCTCTGCGCGCATCCAACATCCTGTCAGCAGTAAACGGGGCCCCGAGCAGGGAGGCGAATGCTTATGAAGAATCTTGCCCTGGTTGTCTGTGACTTTTGCGCCGCCGTAGTAGGCCTCGTGGTCTGGAGTCCTGCTGGCACACGTTCCGTCAACGAACTGGCCCGCCGTCTTGATGTGGCCCGGCTCAGCCACCGCACGGTCGTCTAGCTCGGTACATTTACACAATTCAAATGTCATTGCAGCCGGTAGAAGCCGGGCGTATTCTGTATCCAGTAAATCGCAGTACCCGCAATGCCGTTCCCGCCGGTCTTCGCCGGGAATACCCGATGCGCGGTGGATGCATACGTAGGGAAGCCGGAGGTGGCATTGAACCAGAACGTCAAAAACCTTATCCAGAAACTTGGCGAAGCGATCCACGAGTCTGTTTCGGAGTCGGAGGACATCGCTGGCGTTGTCAAAAACATTCGCGAACAAGGCTTTGATGTCCTCCTTATGCTAGAGGCCACCATCGGCCTGAACGAGGTTGAGCCGGAGACTGCAGAGTCCGCGGAAACTTCAGATGAAACAGCAGAGGGCCCGTTCACCCAGAGCGACCTGACCTTTCTGAAATCCCTGCGTATCAGCCTTGCCGCAGAGACCTCCGAGGCTGCTGAACCCGAAGAATAAGCTGCCGCCCGACGTCGGCTGAGGCCCAGCATCCACCGTTGGGCTTCCGTTTTTGCCTGCCCCGCACCGCGAAAGATCACAAAATCAATCTCATCGTGGTAGACTCGCGTTTCTCGTGAGACACGGCTTTCCTTTCGTGCATCCGAGGAAAGTGGCTCTAAGTTCAAGGTTCGAGGTGTTCGGGTTATGAGAGATACGCTCGGTGTTTTGCTCGCCGGTGGTGCCGGAGAAAGACTATTCCCCCTAACCCGAGACCGCGCCAAGCCCGCCGTTCCTTTCGCCGGCCAGTACCGCATCATCGACATCACCCTCTCGAACTGCATCAACTCCGATCTGCGGCACGTCTACATCCTCACGCAATACAAGGCGTTATCGCTCAACCGCCACATCCGCGAGGGCTGGGGTCCGGTCGTCGCCAACGAACTCGGCGAGTTCATCGAGATCCTGCCCCCTATGCAGCGCGTCTCCAAGAGCTGGTACCAGGGCACCGCCGACGCCGTTTACCAGAACATCTACTCCATCGGCTCCGAGGAGCCCAAGTACGTCCTCATCCTCTCCGGCGACCATATCTACAAGATGAACTACGGCCTCATGCTCAAGCAGCATGAGGAATCAGGCGCTGACGTCACCCTTGCCACGCTGCCCATCAGCCCCAACGAGGTCTCCGCCTTCGGTGTCGTCGAGGTAGCCCGCAACGGCGAGGTCACCGGCTTTGAAGAGAAGCCCAAAGAGACCCGCATCCGCTCCCCCTTAACCCCGAGATGGTCGACGTCTCCATGGGCATCTATCTCTTCAACACAGATATCCTCCTCCCCGAGCTCATCAGGGACGCCGAAGACCCCGACTCCAAGCACGACTTCGGCCACGACATCCTGCCAAAGATCCTCGGCCGCTTCAAGATGCACGCCTACAACTTCGTCGACGAAAACCGCCAGAAGGCCCTCTACTGGCGCGACGTCGGCACCCTCGAGGCCTACTACGAGGCCAACATGGACGTTGCCAACGTCTCCCCTACCTTCAACCTGTACGACAAATCCTGGCCCATGCGCACCCGCCCATACCAGTACCCGCCCGCCAAGTTCGTCTTCGGCGAGCCCGGCCGCACCGGCATGGCCATCAACTCCATCGTCTGCGCCGGCTCCATCGTCTCCGGAGCCGTCATCCGCAATTCCGTTGTCTCGCAGGATGTCCGCGTCAACTCCTACGCCGACGTCGACTCCAGCATCGTCTTCTCACACGTCAACATCGGACGCCACTGCCGCATCCGACACGCCATAATCGATCGCGACGTCCACATCCCCGACGGAACTGTCATCGGCTACGACGCCAACGAAGACAAGAAGAACTACTTCGTCTCCGCCAGCGGCCTCACTGTCGTCACCCGCGACTACTCCGTCTACGAGAACCCCGTCTCACCCGACTTCCTCCAGCAGGGAAGCCACTGGTAGCCCACAAAAAACACGGCCGCAGGCCACAAATGAAAACGGATCAAAAGCCTTAGTAAACAGACTTTTGATCCGTGTTGATCCGTGCAAATCCGCGGCCGATTCCTACCGCTTCCCGAACCGATAAACCACTCCACCCGAGATCGCAAAGAACTCACGCGTATCGTTTCCAAAGTGTTCCAGAATCAAGTCCGGCGAAAACCGGACTGCCAGATTCTTCTTCACATTGAAATCGACGCTTCCTCCAAGCGCCACAATCGGCGCCGTCCGATTCGTATACAGGCCAAGCAACGGCAGAGCCGTCGGCGGAACATGCCCCGTGCTGTGCGTGAAATTACCAAACGCCGGCCCCGCGTAAGCGTGATAGTTGATCGCCGCATAGTGGTTCTTCGGCCCGCGGTACTGAACCCCAAACAGCGCCATCTGCATTGACACCAGCGGCCGGTTCGTGACGAACGGATTCGCACGCACAGGCGTGTTACCCCACTCGCCGCGCCACTGTGCGCCCAGGCCCAGCTTGGGCGTAAGCCAATACGTTCCCAGAACCTCGCCGCCGCCCATGTTCACACGCTTCGGCAGATCCTGCCCCGCCATGAAGTTCATGAAGTTGGCGCCACCATAGATCTCGTACTTGTTGTCGTAGGTCACCGGAGCCGACGGGCCAATTTTGCTCTTGCCCGTTGGTGTTGCCTGCGCCATCGCCCGTCCCGAACCCGCCAGCAGCATCGCCGCCGCCAGCATCCCAGTCACCGCGCGAATCCCGTTCTTCCGCGCCTCAGTCATCTTCTGCTGCAACACCATTCCCCGCATCTTCTTTTCCAACATCTTCTCCTGCGTTTCGGCCACTTATCCAAGATATAACGTCCGGAGCCCATCTGCCCCGTTCATAGCAACGTATCTGCCAGTAGATCGCAGCTGTGCGACAATAGTGGGTGCCGGTCGGCGCAAGTAAAAGTCCGGCTGCAGGGAGATCTACAAATGGGCGAACTCTTTACACCAACACATCTCATCGTTCTCGCTGTCGTTGTCCTGGTCCTGTTCGGTGGCAAGAAGCTGCCTGAGCTTGGCAAAGGTCTCGGCGAAGGACTTCGCGGCTTCAAGGACGGCATGAAGGGCGTCACCGAAGAGGTCAACAAGCCCGCGGACACGCACGCCGTCACCCCAAAGCCTGAAGAATCAGTCAAGTAATCGGGTCATTCCTTAGTTGAGAGGATGCTGAAAAGTCTTTGTTTTGAAAGGGCGTGACTTCAGTCGCGCCGCAAGTGAACTCAAATCAATGCGACTCTAGTCGCTGAGGGAATCTTCTCTTGGCTAGCTCCTGAATGCTTTAGGAATGGTGATTCAGTCCCGCGCTCACTTCTTGTGTCGTCCGGTTCCATCGAGGCCAGACCAACTGCATGAAATTGAAGTCGCCGTACCTGATCAAGCCACATGCGACCATCAAGCTGTCGCGTCTCTCCACCGCTGAAACAGGCGGCTTCGACACCGACACCGCCGCTGCCGCCGTTCTCACCAAGCACCGTGAGCAACTCGCCAGCCTTCAGGAACTCTTCTACGCCAGCCAGACGAAGGCCCTGCTCATCGTCCTCCAGGGCATGGACACCGCTGGCAAGGACGGCACCATCAGCCACATCTTCTCCGGAATCAACCCCCAGGGTTGCGATGTAGCCGCCTTCAAAGTCCCCACACCCATCGAATCTCGCCACGACTTCCTCTGGCGTATCCACGCCCAGGTACCCGCCCGCGGCATGATCCAGATCTTCAACCGCTCCCACTACGAGGACGTCCTCGCCCCACGAGTCCACAAGCTCATCTCGCCCAAAACCGTCCGTCGCCGTCTCGAAGACATCAACGAATTCGAAGCCATGCTCTTCGACAACGATGTCCTTATCCTCAAATTCTTCCTCCACATCTCCCAAAAGGAGCAGACCGCCCGCCTCCAGTCCCGCATCGATGATCCAGACAAGCACTGGAAGCTAGCCCTGTCCGACTTAAAGGAGCGCAAGTTCTGGCCCCAATACGAAGAGGCCTACAACGACCTCATCCCCGCCACCAGCAAAAAGCACGCCCCCTGGTTCATCATCCCCTCCGACCACAAGTGGTACCGCAACGTAGCCATCTCCCAAATCCTTGTCGACACCATGAAAAGCCTAAAGCTCGAATACCCTCCACCCACCATCGACCCCACCAAAATCAAACTCTAACCCCCCAAAAAATTGTCATCCTGAGCGGAGACGCGCGTCCTTTGCGCGTCGCAGTCGAAGGACCTGCGGTCGCATTTGTTTTTTGCAGTTGCCCTTGCGTCTTGCTTGTCATCCCCGCAGGTGACCTGCTGTTGTCTTTGTCGCTTTTGCTGTTGTTTGTTGTTGCTTGTCATTCTGACCCTGAGCGAAGCCGAAGGGGAAGAACCCCCGCATTTTCGAGGGGCCCCTGAGCGAACGAAGTGAGTCGAAGGGGACCCAGTGCAGTCGTCTCTTAGTATCCCAGCTACAACGTAATCATCACTACAGCCGCCGCCGCCACCACCATCCCCACCCCTTGCCGCCGAGTAGGCCGTTCATGCAGCGTCCACGCCGCCAGCAAGATCGTCGAAGCCGGATAAAGCGAAGCCAGCACCGCCGCCACATCCAGCCGTCCTGCCCGAGTAGCCGCAATAAACAGCAAATTCCCCGAAGTATCCAGCAGCGCCGTCCCCATCGCCCAAAGCACCGCCACCCGCGTCAGTCGCCCGCGCTTCGCCTCCTCCGACCCAAACAGCATCGTCGCAACCAGCATCACCGAGCAGACAGTCAAACTCCCCATCCTCGCCGTAGCCATCGGCCAGATCACCCCCGCCGACCCGGCAAACTTCAACGCAACAAAATAAACCCCAAATCCCGCCCCTGCCAGCACCGCCAGCCAAACCGTACCCGCCGAGGCCGGGACAGCCTCCGGATTCTTCCCCGCCGCAATCAGCCAAATCGCGAGCCCCACCACCACGAACCCCACCATCCGCAGCAATCCCGGCGAACCCTCGCCAGCAATCGAAACCCCAGCCGGAATCGCCGCCGCCAGCAGCCCACTCACAGCCGCCGAAGCCCCCATCGCCCCTCGCGACAGTGCAACATAAAACGCCGTCAGCGAAAGCCCGCCCATCACCCCAGCCGTCACGCCCCACCACAACGCCGCACCATGCGGAAACGGATCGCCCCGCAATAACTCAATCGCCAGCAGCACACTAAAGCTGCAAGCGTGGCTTAGCAGAACCACCCGCAGCGCCGCCCCCATCGTGCCCCCGGCGGTCTTCGCTCCCATGCCACCCGAGAAGTCCCCACCACCCCAAAGCACAGCCGCAGCCAACGCCAGCAGGGCATTCCCATGCAGCAGCATATCCATCCAGAGATCTCCAAATCAGGAAAGCAGGACCGTTTTCGACGACACATCAAAAAGAACCAGCGCAAAACAGCACTCGCCGTCTTGCGCCGTCTTTACTTCGAACTGTTCAAAGCTACTGTGGCGTAACCGGATTCGGCGGGCGTATATCTGTGGCCGACGGGAAATAGCCCTTCTTCGCGATCACCTGCAGGTTTGGCTTCAGCACCTTGACCTCGATCGGGCGATACTTCCCATCGATAAACGGCTCGTGCGTGTAATACCCAATCGTGTACTGGTTCCGAGCCTCTTCTGTAATCCGGGCAAAGCTCTGCTCAATGCCCTTCTGCCGGAACTCAGCGTCAAAGTACCCGCCCGTCTCGCTCGCATAAGCCGGAAGCAGGTTGTCCTTCATCATCAGTGGCAAGTGGATCTTGTCGAGATACCCTACCACCGGCAGGGAAGAATCGCCCACCAGCGTTCCATACACGGCAACCTTGTTCGTCTGCAGATACTTTACGACATCCTTATACTTCGCCTGGCTACCATACTCCTTACCGTCGCTGATCACATAGACCACGCGCCGCCGTCCTTTACCTGCCTTCGACGTGGCGATTGCCGCGGCCAGAATGGCGTCGTTCAGCGTGTGAACCTCTCTGGGCGGATTGATCTGCATGCTCGCGCGGTTCCGGTTAGGCGAAGTGTTCGGGTCAAACTGCTGGTCATTACGCACAATCCCTTGTGCCAGCGGTCCTCCCAGCGGTGCCAGAGGTTCGCGGCCCGTGGTCCTTGACTGATCCAGCACAAACTTCAACCGGTCACTCTGTCCCGCCGTAAAGGGAGTACGCATCTGCGGCCCATTGTTGTAGGTAAAGACCGCAACCTCGTCATAGGGTGAAAACGCATTCGACAGCGCGGTCATGGCAGCGTTCACCTTGGCCATGTTGTCGACGGTGAGGCTCTGGTCGATCACCACTGCCACCGACAGCGGCCATGGATCCACGGTAAAGAGCCTCATCTGTTGCCGCAGTCCATTTTCATAGACCCGAACATCGCGCCAGGTCAGTCCCGGCACGAGCTTGCCACTCTTATCCTTCACCGTAAACGGTACTTCGACCAGGTTGACCTGTATCGACGGCAGTGTAAACGCCTTCGCGCCCTGACCCGCAGCCGGAACCTCCGGCGCAGTTCCCTCATCGGGAGTCGATGCAGCTGGCTTGGTTTGCGGCAGACTGGTCGTCGGTGCGTTCGGCTGTTGTGGATCCGGTGCTTCATCTCCATTCGAAGTCGCCGTTGTTCCCATACCAGGCCGCGCCCCCGAGACAGGCAAACCCTGCGGCTTCGGAGCATCAGGGATCGCCTGCTGCGCTAAATCCTGCGCCGCCGTCTGCTGAGCAGGCTGCCCGAGCACCATGCACGCCAAAGCACCTGCTAATAAACCAGTCCTTACCACGCAACAACCCCCATACTCTTCCAGCCGGCTGATTCCCAGTCACAGCTATGCCAAGTACCAGATTACCAGCGCACACACCGCGCCGCCATCCTACACCAGCCACTTCTCTTGGACGTAAACCCCACCCCCAACGTTGCGCTATGCATCAACACGCCTCCCCTTTCTCCCCGACCAACCATTTTCCCGCTGACTCCAAGGCCCCGTTCATCGTCTAATGAGGCATATGCGCCTCTCCGCTCTCGCCGCTGCGACCCTCTGCCTCTCCCTCATCCCCGTCCTCCACGCGCAGGAGGCCCCCTCCCCCGGCGGTCCGCCTCCCCCCAGCGAAGCCGCACCCCAGCCCATCGCAGGCCTCGAAACGGAGACCCTCAAGGTCAACGTCAACCTCGTCAACGTCTATTTCTCCGTCCGCGACAAAGAGGGATACATCACCAACCTCAAAAAAGAGGACTGCAGCATATTCGAGGACAAAGCTCTCCAGAAGACCAAGAACTTCACCCAGGAAAAGAACCTCCCGCTAACCATCGGCATGCTCCTCGACACCAGCGGCAGCCAGATGAATGTCCTGCCCCTTGAGCAGCAAGCCGGAGCCGAATTCCTCCGCGACGTCCTCACCCCCAAGGACGAAGCCTTCCTTATGTCCTTTGATATCAACGTGGATCTCCTCGCCGACTACACCAACAGCCCCCGCGAGATCAAGCGTGCTATGGATAAAGCCGTCATCAACACCGGCGCCGGCACCGGATCCGTCACCGGCAACAGCAACCCCCGCGGAACCCTGCTCTTCGACGCCGTCTTCCTCGCATCCAACGACAAACTCCGCCAGGAAGCCGGCCGCAAGATTCTCATTCTCCTCACCGATGGCGGGGACCAGGGCTCACAAGAAACCCTCAAGACCGCCACCGAAGCCGCCCAGAAAGCCAACGCCATCATCTACGTCATCCTCATCGCCGACCGCGGCTTCTACGGCGGCTTCGGCATCAACCTCGCCGACACCGGCGCCGCCGCCATGGAGCGCCTCGCCAAAGACACCGGCGGCCGCGTCATCAACGTAGGCAACAACGGCAAAAAACTCCAGGACGCCTTCAACCAGATTCAGGACGAGCTGCGCACCCAATACCTCGCCAGCTACACCCCCCTCAACCTCAAGGCCGACGGCACCTTCCGCAATCTCAACATCACCTGCCAGGCCGGACAAAAAGTCCAGGCCCGCAAAGGCTACTACGCCATCGCCGACAGCCCCGACAACAACTAGCGAGTCAGCAAGTTAGCCAGTCAGCAAGTTTAGCGCCTACACCCCCGCTAACTAGCTGACTGGCTAACCCGCTAACTTGCTATCAAGCCTGCATAGCCCCCGAATAAACCGCCATCCCCGCCACCGCATCCACCCCCATGGCATCCAGCGCGTCCACCTCAGCCCGCTCCTTGATCCCCCCCGCCACAATCAACTGCTTCGCCGTAGTCGCCCGCAGAATAGCCGCGACATCAATCGGAAACCCAGTCATCGTCCCCTCCGTGTCGACATGCGTATACAGAAACGCAGCGCAATAATCCTCCAGCCAAGTCACCGCCTCCTCCGGCGTCAGCGCAACCGAATCCTTCCACCCCTTCACCGCCACCTGCCCACCCTTCGTATCCACGCTGAACACCAGAGCGTCCTCCCCCAGCGTCTTCTTCAACTCCTCGGCAAACTCCAGCCGGATCAACTTATGCCGCCGAACCTCATCCTCCTCAGGAGCCCCAAACAAACTAGACCCATAGATCACCCGCCTAGCCCCTGCATCGAGCAGTGCCCGCCCATCCGCCGCCGTCCTCAACCCACCGCCCACCTGACAAGGCAGCCGCTTGCAGACCATCTCAATCAGCGCGCGATTCTCCCCCTGCCGCATAGCCGCATCCAGATCGATCAACTGCACCACCGGATACTTCGAAAACCGCTCAATCCAATATTCAAAATCATCAAAAGCCAGCTTCAGCTTCTCACCCTGAACCAGCTGCACAATCCGCCCACCCATCAAATCAATCGAAGGTATCAACATCGTTCTTTCCCCTTATCCCTATCCAAAAGTGTCATCCTGAGCGAGCGCAAAGCGCGAGTCGAAGGACCCGCTGTTGCCTTTTGCCGTTGCCCTTGCTTTTGTCGTTGCCCTTGCTTTTGTCGTTGCCGTTGCTTTTCTAGTTGTCATCCCCGAAGGGGATCTGATTCTGCCGTTGTAGTTGTCTGTTTCTAAATCCGCGTCCTCCGCGCAAATCCGCGGTCGCGTCCCTCAGCAAGGAAGCCGCACCGAAACCCCCGCCTTAGCCAACTCCCCTTTCAGCTCCCTAGAATCCGTAACCCCAAAATGAAAAATACTAGCCGCCAGAGCAGCATCCGCCCGCCCGCGTCCAAACACATCCACGAAGTGAGCAGCCGACCCAGCGCCCCCACTCGCAATCACCGGAATCTGCACCGCCCCCGAAACCGCCGCCGTCAACTCACAATCAAACCCGGCCCGCATCCCATCCGTATTCATACTGGTCAGCAGAATCTCCCCCGCCCCGCGCTCCTCAGCCTCCCTGGCCCAATCCACCACCCGCCGCCCCGTAGGCTTCCGCCCGCCACTCACATAAACCTCGGCATCCTCCACACCCAGCGGCCCCCTCCGAGCATCGATCGCCACAATCACCGCCTGGGCCCCAAAGCTCCCGCCAATCTCCCCAATCAACTCCGGCCGCGCAATCGCACTCGAGTTGATACTCACCTTATCGGCCCCCGCATCAAACACTGCCGCCGCATCCTCCGCACTGCGAATCCCGCCACCCACGGTAAACGGCACAAACAACGCCGCCGCCGTCCGCTTCACCGTGTCGAGCAGCGTCCCGCGCCCCTCATGCGTAGCGGTAATATCCAGCAGCACAATCTCATCGGCCCCCGCCGCCGCATGACGATGCGCCAACTCCGCCGGATCACCCGCATCCACGATGTCCACAAATTGAACACCCTTCACCACACGCCCATCGCGCACATCTAAACAAGCGATAATCCGTTTCGTCAGCATTACGACCCCTTCTTACGTGGCAAGATCACTCTGCGAAGAAATGACAAGAGCGGTGATCCATTTTGATTTCGCTCTGCCTGCACCAAATAACGCTCGGCACGCCACAACGCTTCCCGTGTATTAGGGCCAGCCGCCGCTCGTATTTTGTCGGCGTTGGCACTGGATGGAAGCCATTCACCCAGTCCAATCTGAACGAGATCATTGCAGGAACCAAAACCGGGCTGAGCAACTTCTTCCACAAAACTCATCAGCTGTTCCAAGTACTCAGGGTCGGCGGCGGCGGCACGGTCGATTTCAGGAACGAGTACCCCTTCAAAAATCAAATAAGAACCTGGCTCCTCGTCTCCCATGTAGATGAACACTTGTGATGCAACTTCCTTCAAAGAAGGGAACGCGCGAAAGAATTCAGAATTGAAGGTTTGGTGTGTCATCACTACTCCCGAAGGTTCTTCGAAACTCTACCCTAACCGTTGTGGAACAGCACCCGGCACCGCAACCTCCGCCCCTTCACAAACAATCCGAGCAATCGGCCGCGAAGCATCCACCTTCGCCCCATCCTCCGCAAACCAGGCCACCAGCAAACCCTGCTTCGGAGCAGGCAGATGAAACTCCATCTTCCCATCCGACAGCACAGCCACAGCCTGCCCCGTCCCCACCAGCGTCCCCGGAGGAACCAGATGCTGCACCACCGTATACTCCGGCTCATTCTCATCCAGCATCAACTCATAAAGAAACGGCATCTCACAACTCCACAAAGTTCTTCAAAACCTGTAAACCCACAGCGCTCGACTTCTCCGGATGAAACTGCACACCCATCACATTCCCACCCTCAACCACTCCCGTAAACGCTCCGCCATAATTCGTGACCGAAGCAGTTGCATGTACCACCGGAGCCCGCCACGAGTGTGTGTAATACACAAACCCACCATCCTCCACGCCACGCAGCAACCGCGAATCCGCCCGTACCCCCTCCAGCGAATTCCAACCCACATGCGGCGCCTTCAACTCCGCCCCCTCAAACAGGGCAGGAAACCGCTCACACATCCCCGCAAAATGCCCAAGCCCAGCCACTCCCGGAGCCTCCGTAGACCCCTCAAACAACCACTGCAGACCCACACAAACTCCCAGAAACCAGGCCCCCTTAGCCACACTCTCCCGCACAGCCTCAGTCAACCCAAGATCAGTCAACAACTGCGTAGCCTGAAAGTGCCCAACCCCCGGCAACACCACCTTAGCCGCCGAGCGCACCACCTCCGGATCCTGAGTCACCAAAGTCTCAGCCCCCAGATAGCGCAGCGCCTTCACCACGCTAGTCAAATTCCCCGCCTTGTAATCAATCACTGCAATCATATCTATTCACCAGCGCCCATCACGCAAAAGAGACAAGCAAGGACGAGGACGGAAACTATTGCAGGCGCGAATCGCTTTCCGCGCACACCGAGAAATGAGAGAACAAATGCAATTGCCGTCACCAGCAGCGCAACGGCGAAAGAGAATCGAACTATATTCTGAATTTGGTTTACATAATTGAGCAGGAATCGTTCAGGAATAACCATCGCGCCCAATAAAGTTGTGGCTCCTACGAGAAACCCTAGAGAGCTTCCTGCCCAACTAGCCCCTGTTAGGGATCCTCGCCAATTGGTATTGATCGTAGGCGTCACAGCAAACCCTTCGTACTAGGCAGCATCTCCCGCATCCGCTCATCCCGCGAGCAAGCCCCGCGCAGCGCCCGAGCAAACGCCTTAAAAATCGCCTCAATCTTATGGTGGTTGCTCCGCCCATACATCGTCTTCACATGCACATTCGCCTTCGCGCCCCGAGCAAACCCATCAAAGAAATCCGCAAGCAACTCACTCTGAAAATCCCCCACCAGCCTCACCTTCACCTTGTCATCGACGACATAAGCCACCCGCCCACTCAAATCCACAGCGGCCACAGCCAGCGTCTCATCCATCGCCATCACAAAGTACCCGGCCCGCATGATGCCCTTCTTGTCACCAAGAGCCTTATTTAAAGCCTCCCCCAGCGCAATCCCGACATCCTCCACCGTATGGTGCTGATCGACATCCAGATCGCCCGTACACTTCAACGTCAAATCAAACCCGCCATGCCGAGTAAACAACTCCAGCATGTGATCGAAAAACCGAATCCCCGTCGAAACCTGATAAACACCCTGCCCGTCGACAACCAGCTTCAACGCAATCTGCGTCTCCGTCGTATCTCGCTTGATCGTCGCCGAACGCACACCTACCAACTTGCTGACTCGCTGACCTGCTGACTTGCTGACCTTCGCCATTACTAAAACTCCCTCTCATCGCTGCTGACTTGCTGACCAGCCGACTCGCTAACCTGCTGCCTCTTCCATCCGATCTCATCGAGCGAAGCCTTCAGCGCCTCCAACCCACGAGTCACATGATCCTCCACACCAATCGTGATCCGCACATACCCATTGCACCCAGGATCCGCCGACCGATCTCTCAACAGCACGCCATGTCTACGCATTGCCTCCACGAGCTCCTTATGCTTCGGCCCAATCTTCATCAGTACAAAGTTCGCTTCACTCGGGAAGAACGGAACCCCCAACTCCGCCAGCCCCGCCATCATCCGTTCGCGCCCAGTCTTTACCTGATCGACATACCAAGCCAGATAAGCCTCATCCTCAATCGCAACCGAAAGGCAATCCAACGCCACACCATTGATGTTGTAAGGCGAGCAAACCTTCCGCACATACCGCAGCAATTCAGCATTACCCGCAAGCATCCCAGCCCGCAGGTTAGCCAGCCCATATGCCTTCGAAAACGTCCGCGCCACAATCAGATTCGGCACATCCGCCAGATCCTGCATCACCGACTCGCCATGAAAGTGATAGTAAGCCTCATCCACCATCAACACCGCCTGCGGAGCCGCCTTCGCAATCGCCAGCAGAAGCTCCCGGCTCACCGGCGCGCCTGTCGGATTATTCGGCGTAGCCACCATAATCAGCTTCGTCTTCTCCGTAATCGCCGCCTTAAACCGCTCAAACGGAAACTCCAGCGACTCATCCGACTGCACCTTCACCAGCCCACGCGTCATGATGCTGATATTCACGTCATACATAAAAAACGTAGGCGGCGCAATCAAAGCCTCATCGCCTTCATCCAAAAATGCAGAGCACATCAGATGAATCCCCTCATCCACCCCATTGGTCAGCAGCACCTGCTCCGCCTGCAACCCAAAGTGTGCGGCCACTATCCGCTCCACCGGCTCGCGCTCCGGATACTTCGTCAACCCCTCAGCCGTAATCTGCCTCACTCGCTCGATCACCTTCGGAGAAGGAGCCAACGTATTCTCATTGAAGTCCAGCCGCAGCGCCTCACGCCCAGCCAGTGGCGGATGATACTCCGGCATCTCAAGCACCGCTCTGCGCGGCCTCACAGTCTTCACTTCTGCAGCAGTCGTCATCGCATCCTCACTCGCACACTCTCAGCATGCCCAACTAAACCCTCGGCCTCAGCCAGCGCAATCGCATGAGGCCCCATCTTGCGCAGCCCCTTGCGCGTGTATTCCTGCACCGTAATCACTTTCACAAAATCCGCCACACTCAATCCACCCCGCACACGCCCAACACGTCCCGTAGGCAAAACATGATTCGGCCCCGAGACATAATCCCCCATCGACTGCGGCGCATAAGCCCCAACAAACACACTTCCCGCATTGCAAATCCACTTCAAATCTGAAGCAGAATCCACCGTCAAATGCTCCGGCGCCAGTCGATTCGTCAGCTCCCGCGCTTCTATAATCGTTTCAGTTACAAATATGCAACCCTGCACTGCCAAAGACTGCTTCGCAATCGCATTCCCCTTAGCCCGAACCTTTACCTCATCCAACACAGCCGCAGCCAAAGCCTCATTGCTAGTAATCAACACAGCCAGAGCCTCAGGATCATGCTCCGCCTGAGCCACCAGATCCGCCGCAATCCCAGCCGCATCACCCGTCTCACTCGTAACAACAATCTCCGTAGGCCCAGCAGGCATATCAATCCCACATTCGCTCGAAACAATTGTCTTCGCCGCAGTTACAAATAGATTCCCTGGCCCCACAATCTTGTCCACGCGCGCAACTGTTTCCGTCCCATAAGCCATAGCCGCAATCGCCTGAGCACCACCCACGCGATAAAACTTCGTAACCCCCGCCAGCCATGCCGCCGCCATCGTTTCCTTCGCAGGCTTCGGCGAACACACAACAATCCGTTCCACCCCCGCCACCTGCGCCGGAGTCACCGTCATCAACAACGTAGAAGGCAGCGGATACCTCCCACCTGGAACATAACAACCCACACTCCCCAGCGGCCGAACGATCTGCCCCGTCTTCACCCCATCCACCGGAGCGAACGCCCACTCCTTCGGCATCTGAGCCTCAGCAAACGCCAGAATATTCCCCCGCGCCACCATCATCGCCGCCTGCAACTCAGGAGCCGTACCCTCCCAAGCCGCCCGCATCTCCTCACGCGAAACCAACAGCGCCGAGCCCTTACCCAACCCGTCGAACTTAGTCGCATACCGCGCCAACGCGGCATCCCCACCCTTGCGAACATCCGCAAGAATCCGCCGCACCACAGGCTCCACCCTGGCCGTACTCACAGCACCACGCTGCTCCAGCGACTCAATAAGAGACGCAGCGGTCTCCGCGCTCCGTCCAAATATTTTCACTATCTTCATTACGACTCAGCCTCAGTCACCTTTGTCTCCATAGCGGCAATTAGGCGCTGACATGCACCTCTTACGTCGTTCGAAACTGCCGCTTCGTACTTCGCTAGTTGCTCCAATTTGGCTGGGAGAAAATCTGGGTGCCAATTGTCTTTCAGATTGCCGACCGGTAGATCATCAGTCTCACTTTGTATGGCGGTATAAAGATTTCGATCTACCTGCGAGACGGGGCAATCGGTGTCATATGCGAACGACGAAAGGGCCCAGCAAGCTTCGATCGCACCAATCTGGCCGCTTAAAAATGCTCTTGCTGTCGTTAATGCCTTGCTGGCCCTCAAATCGTTCGCCATCCTTGTCTCCTAAATAACCACCTTACTCAGCGGATATTCCACAATCCCCGTAGCGCCCACAGCCTTCAGCTTCGGAATCACATCCCGCACCAGGCTCTCATCCAGAATCGTATTCAGCGCCACCCACTCTGGATCGCTCAGATGCGAGATCGTAGGTGAGTTCAGCGCCGGCAGCACGCCCACCACCGCATCCAAATCAGCCGCGCGAGCATTCAGCATCAACCCAACGCGCCCCTGCGCCGCAATCGCCGCATTCAGCATCAGCGAAATGTTCTCAATCTTCTTCCGCTTCCACTCATCCTTGAAAGCGTCCTTATTCGCAATCAGTTGCGTCTCGCTCTCCATCAGAGTCTCGATAATCCGCAGCCGATTCGCCCGCAGCGAAGACCCCGTCTCGGTCACCTCAACAATCGCGTCAGCCAGCGTAGGCGGCTTCACCTCCGTAGCGCCCCAGCTAAACTCGACCGTCACCGGAATATTCTTCGAAGCAAAATACCGCTTCGTAAACTCCACCAACTCCGTAGCGATAATCTTCCCCGCCAGATCCTCCGGCTTCTGAAACGGCGAATCCTCCGGTACCGCGAGCACCCACTTCACCTTCTGCCGACTCTGCTTCGAATACGTAAGGCTCGTCACATACTCGACGCTGTGCTGATTCTCCATCACCCAGTCGTTGCCAGTCAGTCCAGCATCCAGCGCCCCATGCGCCACATAACGAGCCATCTCCTGCGCCCGCACCAGCATGCACTCAATCTCTTCGTCGTCGATCGAAGGAAAATAGCTCCGCCCATTCGCGAAGATCCTCCACCCAGCTCGCTCAAAAAGCGCAACCGTAGCATCCTGCAGACTGCCCTTCGGAATCCCCAGCTTCAATTTCTTCGTGTCGCTCATTTCGTCTCCGTCCCAATCTTTTTCGTAAAGCAACTCACTGTACCCTCGTGGCACACCAACCCATCGCCCTCAACCTCGACCTTGAACAGCAGCGCATCGTTGTCGCAATCAGTCGAAGCCTCGATCACCCGCAGCCGATTCCCGCTCGTCTCGCCCTTCATCCAGAGCTTGCTCCGCGTCCTGCTCCAGAACGTCACAAATCCTGTCTCCAGCGTCTTCGCATAGCTCGTTTCGTTCAGGAAACCCGAGCATCAGCATCTCGCCCGTCTTCGCATCCTGCACGATCCCCGGGACCAATCCATCCATCTTCGCAAAATCAATCTTCACAGCATCTGCCATCACAATCTCCATTTCGTTGTCCTGCAAACACAAAGAAAAAGGCCCGCTCGCGGTTAGCGCGTCAGCGGGCCTTTCAGAAGTCCTTAGTAAGCGTTCGTTACTTCGCCACACCGGACACAGCCGCCAACACGCTCTCCGCATGATGATGGTGATGCCCGTGATGGTGCTTCGCGAAACTCATCTCCATTTCAGCCTAACTTTCGCGCCCACATAAGTCAAATCGCGACAACGCATCTAACTATAAATTCCCCGGAAAGGTCATTGACGAGCCCTCTTCGCTCTCGTACCCTTCGGCAAGAAAGCAGTCAGCAGCTCCCAAGGAGACCCACCCCATGCTCAAGCTTCGCCACAAGATTCTCGCAGCAGCCCTCCTCATCACCTCCCCCATCTTTACCGTGGCCCAGACCGCCCCCAAGACCCCCGCGCCTGCCGCCGCCACCACCCTCCTCGACATCAACACCGCCAACCCCGACCAGCTCAAGACCCTCCCCGGCATCGGCGACGCCTACGCCAAGCGCATCAGCGACAACCGCCCCTACACCAGCAAGGACCAGCTCGTCAGCAAGGGCATCATCCCCCAGAAGACCTACGACGGCATTAAGAACCTCATCATCGCCAAGCACGCGCCGTCCAAGTAATCAAAACAATCTCTGCCACACCCATAAGGCTGACTGCTACCATGCAGCCAGCCTTTATCTTTTGCCATTCTCTATGCTGCAACGATCGGCTCGCCTCCAATATCTCCTTCTCGCAATCGTGGCGTTCTTCGCGCTCACGCACCTCTATCTGGGTTTTAAGCAGAACTTCTACGCCCAGGCCAACGGCCGCTCCCTTGCCCGCGTACCCTTCTTTGGTGGTACCAGCGGATCTTCTCTAACATCCCTCCTGCCCGAGGCCTCCGCCGCCGGACTCAAGACAGGCGACACCATCCTCACCGTGAACGGTCGCCCCTTCACCGGCAACATAGTCCTCTCGCAAGAGGTCCGTCACAGCAAGCCGAATCAGCTCCTGGACGTCACCTTTGTCCGCCCCGGCAACCCGGCACCGTCGCACGCTGGCATCGTCCTCGCGCCCATCCACGCCCAGGACACTACCCTCTGGCAGTGGATCACCCTTATCGTCGTCTCCTTCCTGTCTGCCTTCTGCCTCTTCACCGGCCTCTACGTCGTTCTGGCGAGACCGCGCAACCCCCACGCCTGGCTGATCCTAGGCATCCTTGGCTATTTCGACGCTCTCTTCGTCTCGCCCTCCTCGCTGCTCGGCCCGCTGATGCCCATCGTCATCATCTGGTCCGTGATATCGCAGACCGCCATGCCCCTCTGCCTCATGGGCTTCGGCATCTATTTCCCCGACCGGTCAACGATTGACATCCGTTTCCCCTGGATCAAGTGGCTCTTCGTCCTTCTCATCGTTTCGCTCATGCCGTTCGATATGTTGCAGTTGTTCGGCCACAACTACAACTTCGCCCTGGTGCGCTGGGTAGACCCCTATCTGACCCGCATCTTCGCCATCGACGCCATCGCCAGCTTCCTCGCCATCTGTTACTTCTTCATCTGCCTCCTCCCCCGAATCCGCACCGCCAGCGGAGACGCTCGCCGCCGCCTCCGCATCCTCTATCTCGGAACCTCCATCGGGCTCGCCCCATTCTTCGTACTCCTCTTCATCGCTCTCGTCCGCAAGACCGACGTCGGCGAGGCCATGCCCGAATGGATCGTTCTCACCGTCGTAGGAATTCTCTTCCTCTTCCCCCTCACTCTCGCCTACGTCGTCGTCGTCCAGCGAGCCATGGACGTCCGCATTCTCATCCGACAGGGCACCAAATACTTCTTCGCCCGCCAATCCATCGTCATCGTCTCTATCCTGCTCACCATCTGGATGTCGTACAAGATCAGCCTTTTCTTCTCGAGTCCAGAACATCGGAGCGCCGTCGACATCGTCCAGATCTTCGGTATCATCGCCCTCTTCTTCGCCTTCCGCTTCGTCCTCTCCAAGCGACTTCAGCAGAGAATCGACCAGCGCTTCTTCCGCGAGGCCTACTCCACCGAACAGCTCCTCTCGGAGATCTCCGACGAAGCCCGCACCTTCACCGAAGTCACTCCACTCCTCAACACCATCACCAAGCGCATCGGCGACACCCTCCACGTCGACCGCATCGCCGTCTTCCTCCGCTCCGGCGACACCTACCGCCTCCAGCTCGCCACCGGAGCACCCCTTCTTCCCGGCTCGCTCGCTCTATCCTCGACCTTCGCCGCTATCTCTCGCCTCACCCATGGCCGCACACCGACAAATGTCAACCGCGAAGACCCATCCAGCTGGCTGGTGGACGCCACTGATGTCGAGCGCACCACTCTAGCCGACCTCTCCACCGAACTCCTCATCCCCCTCCCTGGCCGCAACCGTCTCGTCGGCGTCATGACTCTCGGCCCTAAGCGCTCCGAGGAGCCCTACTCCCGCACCGACCGCCAGCTCCTCCAGTCCATCGCCTCCCAAACCGGCCTCGCCCTCGAAAACGCCGAGCTCCTAGAGCACCTCACCACCGAAATCTCCCACCGCGAGCGCATCTCCCGCGAGATGGAGATCGCCCGCGAGGTTCAGGAACGCCTCTACCCTCAGGTCTACCCCAACCTCCCCGGCATCGACCTCGCCGGCTTCTGCCGTCCCGCCCAGGCCGTAGGCGGCGACTACTACGACTTCTTCATCCTTCCCCCGTACCGCGGCGACGAAGAGCGCCTGGCCCTCGCCCTTGGTGACATCTCCGGCAAAGGCATCTCCGCCGCTCTCCTCATGGCGAGCCTCCGCGCCAGCCTCCGCTCTGCCGCCCAGCTCCAACCCGGCGACCTGGCCACCCTCATGCGCCACGTCAACCGTCTCGTCTACGAGTCCTCGACCACCAACCGCTACGCCACCTTCTTCTACGCCGAACTCGACCCCGAAACCCGCGTCCTCACCTACGTCAACGCCGGCCACAACCCACCTCTCATCCTCCGCGGCACCGAGACCATCCCCCTCGAAGCCACCGGAACCGTCATCGGCCTGCTCCCCAACGTCGTATACACCCGCTCCGCCATTCGCCTGCAACCCGGAGACGTCCTCATAGCCTTCACCGACGGCATCTCCGAAGCCATGAACGCCGCCGACGAGGAATGGGGCGAAGCCAACATGGTAGCCGCAGCCCAATCCCTCCTCACCCAACCCGCCTGTTCCACGACATCTCAGCAACTCTTACACTGTATCGTCCAGGCCGCCGACCGCTTCACCGCCGGAGCCCCCCAGCACGACGACATGACCCTACTCATCTGCACCATCCACTAACCCATACACACCGATTCCGCTGCTGAACGTTGCCGTTGGCCTTGCTGTTGCTTTTCTTTCTTGTCATCCCCGAGGGGATCTGCTGTCGCAGTTGCCGTTGTTCTCCCCGAACCAGCCACAAAAAAAGGGTGCCCCATTCATCGCAGTCCCATCGCGATGAGTGGGAATGTAAAACCTTTCCCAGCCAGCTCTTGCTTTTGCCGTCGTTGTTCTAAGCCGCCTTCGCAGCAAATTTAATAACCCCCCGCCCGCCATCCGCTTCACCATCAAAAATAGTGAAATACCCATTCATGATCGGCAAACCGAGAATAGAAAGCCCCGGACTCCCCTTGGTGATGGCCGACATCGCCGAACCCACCTTCTCCGAATTGACCTGCCAATAATCAGACGGTGCCACCTGGAGCGTAACGTCTGCAGTATCGCCCTGGAGGATAAAGGTCAGAGTCGGCCAGCCAGTCTGAACGTCCGCCGCAGTTAGACCAGCTTGTTGTCGAGGATCGACTGAGTCAGCAGTGCCTGCTGCGCCGTACTGAACTTCGATATAACCGCCTTCAGCATCTGCGGAGGCAGATTCAGGCTATTCGTTCCGCTATCGACGATCGAATTCGACGGCATGCCTTTCGGGCCGTTTAAACGAGCCGTAATCGGATCCGTGTTGCCCACAATCACAGCCTTCAGGTTCGTGTTGTACCACTCGTCGGCAAGCACTTTCACCACCTGGAAAGCGCCGGTATAGAGGTCAGTGGCTTCCACGCCGCCGCCCACGACCATCACCCCCTGATTGAGCGGATCGTTCGCACCTCCTCCGCCTACATGGATGAAGGAACGATGGGTGATAAACGAGATGATGTCCGAGACTACGTTCTCACCCGTCAGTTGCGTGAGGTATGGCGGGATAGTGCCATGCTTACCGGTACGAACCTGCACCTCCGTATATTTAGTAGTCCAGGTATTATTCGGCATCGTGTAGGCGTCATCGAGCGGCGCATAGGCAAGGCCCAGAATGCCGTCGGAAAGTCCGAACATGTCACTCGATGCGGTATAGGCAATGGCGGCATTACCGTTAGGAAGGTCAACGGCGGAGCTGCCATCTCCAATCGATAAATCAGTCGTTATGACCGCACCGGTCCAGTTGCTTCCATCGCCGTAGGCATCGGTCTGCGCCAGGTCTGTGGTCTTATCGCCGCCGGCCACATTCGGCTGATACTTTTTAGCGTCGAACGCGAGCGTGCTACTGCCCGTATCCAGAAGCACATTCATGGGTTGCTTCTTCGGGCCAACATTGATGCGACCGGTATAGTCGCCATCCGCATAGACATTAGTGATCGGAACACGAGCGATCTTTCCCATAGAAAGAACCTCCAGCGATGATTTGTGAATTTACACACAACGATCAATGAGGCAGGCCCACTGCTGGTAACCATTTTGGAAAGTGGCGCTCATAGTACGCCGTGCGTGCTTTTCTAACAAGAGCCGCTACCGTTGTCGTCACCAATGTCGCCACAAACGCCCGGGGTGCCCCATCCATGGCGCAGTCTCACCGCGACATGGGTGGGAAGTATCCCCTTACCCAGCCACCTCTTTGCAATTGCAGTTGCTTTTGCCGTTGCCGTTGCTTTTGCCGTTGCTGTTGCCGTTGCTGTTGCCGTTGCTGTTGCCGTTGCTGTTGCTGTTGCTATTGTCGTTGCGTGCTTTTCTAACAAGAGCCGTTGCCGTTGTCGTCGCCAATGTTGCCACGAACGTTCGGGGTGCCCCATCCATGGCGCAGTCTCACCGCGACATGGGTGGGAAGTATCCCCTCACCCGGGCACCTCTTTGCTGTTGCCGTTGCTTTTGCGGTTGTCGTTCTGTTTGTCATCCCCGAAGGGGATCTGCTGTTATCGTCTTTGCCGTTGTCGTTGCTTCTCCCACCCCACCCAAACCCTGTCATTTCGACCGAAGCAGTTTGCGCTTTTGCAAACTGCGCAGCGGAGAAACCCGCTTCTCTACCATTCAGCCAGCCCAGCCCGTTGTCGTTGCTGCCGAACTTCCGAACCACCCCAACAAAGGCAGAGTCATAGTCCCCGGGCAGATTCCATTCCTCTGGATCAAACGCCACGTATATCAATTAGTTAGCGACTTCCGGCAAGCACCTTTGCCCGATTCGAAAACCATCCCGGATCATTCACACCAGCACTTGCATCTTAAACAGCACCGCCTTACAATAGAGGCGAACGATCGAAACGGGGGTGCTCAATGACTAACTATGGTGAACAGGAGTGGTAGTCAGGATTTCCCTGGCGAATCCCAGTATTTTTTCCAGTTCTCCGCAATAGCGGTGGTAAGTTCCTGAATAGCGGTACGGAGGCTTGGTGGCTTCTGTGCCGCTTTGCATTGGGCCGAGCTATCCAGAAGGGCCTTCTTCGCCTGGTCAAGCAGACCCTTCAGCGCGGCATCGCTCCTTCCGTAAATCCCGTAAAGATCACCCTTTGCCTCGAATTCATCCTCGATGGTCTTCTTTTTAATCCCCCCCAGCTCCGCGGCTTTATTCAGCGCATCCAGGCAATCCTTCGCGGCGTCTGGAGTGAGCACAATCTTCTTCTTGTTGGAGTCAAGCAACTGTGCGCGATAGCACCCTAGATTGTAGTAAATGAAAGATTTCACGGCGTTGGGGCACGGCAGGCGCTGCCAGTTTTCCTGTTCCAGAGCGCTCTCCAGGTCTTCGCACGCTCCTTTGTAGTCCTTCGGTTCGTAGTGCCCGGCCTTCAGAACCGCAAGATTGTAATAGGCACGTTGCTGCCTCGGTTCGATGATCAGGCTCCTGGTGAAGGCGGTAAGGGCCTCCTTCGCATAGTCAAAGCGACCGTCAGCTTCGTTCGACGTCTTCTTCACGAGCCTGTTCATGCTCATGCAAAGAACACCCAGGTCGTTCTGCAGGGTAAAGTCGCCCCTCGACTTCTCCGCCGACAGCCGCAGATAGCTCTCCGCCCGTTCAAGATCCGCAAGCGATCCGAATCCCGCGCTCTTCTCATAATGAAACTTCGATTGATAGAAGATCGCGAAACGCCTCAGATTATCCGCGTACGACTTATGCCCAAGTGGGCCCGGATGCAGATCGATCGACGCGAAGCTTTCAATCGACAGCAGCCGCTGCCGCCTCCTTAAATCCATCGACGGATACAGGATCGTCTTGTAGTCGTAGTCCAGCACCTCCGTCGGATCGGCCGCAGGATCATCAGCCTTCGAGGTCGTCTTGACATCCTGCTCCAGCTCCCCCAGCGCCAGCGACCGCTGCTCTTCGATGAAACGAAAGACCGGGTACCGCGATCGAATCTCCTGTTCCGTATCGCTGATATGTTTCAGCGCCTTCTCCGCCTGCTGGGTATAGGTCACAGCACTGAAGAACGCCGCGCCTGCCTGGGCAATCACGAAGAACCCGCCTATCGTTCCGATCACGGTCAGCATCCACTTCAACTCGTCGATCCGGGTCTTTATCTGCTGATCCATCGGGGTTGAGGGCGCCGTCTGCGCCGTGCAGGCCTCGAAGTCGCTACTGCTGATCTTGTTATCGGCTCCTGTCTTCCCCTTGACGCACTCCTTCAGCTTTCGCGCTTCCTCTGTGTCTCCCGCGCTGGAGTAGTCCTCCCGAAACGTCAGCTTGTCGACGTGGTTGATTGCCTTGTATGCAAACACTCCCACACCCGCAATAATCACCACCGGCAGAACCAGCAAGGGCAGAAGGAGGAGATAGCTTCTGAACGGATGGATCTGGTCTCGTCGCATGCCGCACATCATACCCCTCCGCAAGAAAGCAGGGAACGATGATCGCGCAGTTGTGTTTGCCTTCCCTCGTTAGTTTTTTGTCGTACCCGCCCTCAAAAAAGTCGCCATCCGGAAACCAGCCTATCCACCCTTTTCACCAGCAACAAACCAAAAAACACCACGCGCAGGATGCAACTCTCACTTCAGATCCATCACCACAATCCGCCCATCCGAATGAAAACTCCCCCCGGTAGCCGTCCTCGCCTCCAACATCGGACTATCCGGCATCACATAAGCCGCACTAGAAAAAACTCCCGCCGCATCGAAGCTCTGCAGCAAATATTCCCGCTCTTTATCGATCTCCGGATCAATCTTGTGCGTCACCTTTCCATTCCGCTGATCCTTCTCAAACCCGATATCATGCGTCGAGGAACCCACCCAAACCGGCCGCCCACCGATCATCTTCGCCGTCCGCCAAACCCGCAGATGATGCCTCTCCGCCGCCACCATCAACGGGTCCGCCCGAGCATACGACATATCCTGCGGCCGCCCGAATAAGTACAACGTACTCATAGGCATAGCCGTATAAGACTCCTTATTCAGCGTAGCCATCAACCCACTCACAATCGCATCCTGCACCGACTTATCCACCGCAACCCACCCCGCCGACTTGAACGCCGCCGCCACCTCTTCCTGCGTCCCCACCATGGCAAAATTAACCATATCCCCTTCATTCCCCCCCGGCGCTGCCTGATCCGTCACCCGCCGCGGAACATCCGCGAACGTCGCCGCCGAAACCAGCGAACTCACCGGCGTAGTTGGCGCAGTAGAGGTCACACTCGCCGCCTTTACCGCCGGAGCAAACTTCACCTTCACCGTGTAACTCCCCGAAGCCGTCAGATCGCTGCTCACATTCACCCGCAGATAAAGCGTCCCGCTAGTCGGCATCGTCACATTCCCATTAGCCCCAATCGAGAAGGGAACTGAGGCCCCCATATCGCTCACCCGTCCAATCAGCGCACCGACCTGCGCCTGATTCAGTGGAAACTGCCGCAACAAATCCTTCCATCCCCGAGCCAGCCCATCCGGCCCCACCTCACGCCCATCCGACAACGTAAAACTCCCCGTAGCCGTAAAATCCGCCGTCTCGCCCGATCCCAACACCACGCCCGTATTCAACCACTCTCCATCCTTCAGCGCGAACTCATAGTTCTGCTTATGCGCTGGAACCGCAGCCGCGCTGATCACCGGCCTGTCCCGCATACTCACCACCGCTTCCACCCGCGGACTCACCCGAACCGTATTGACAGGAGCAGCAGGAACCGCCGTCGAACCCGTCTGCGCCCCGGCAAACGCTCCGACACCCGGTATCAACACCAGTACAGCGGTCCTTATCACCCAAACGTGCCGTCGCCTATCCGCTTGAAATCGTTTAGAGTGTTTCATATCGATGTCCTTTGTTAAGACGCTGAACCCGGGCCAACGGCTTATGTCATTCATCCATCTCGTACGCAAAGCCGGCCGTTTCGGAGCCCTTGCCTCCATTGTTGCTGCGCTCTCCGGCTGCCAAGGCATCGTCAACAGTCCAACGATGTCCCAGGTCCGCATCATCAACGCCTCGCCCGACGCGCCCGGCCTCGACATCTATCAAAACTCGACCGCCATCGCCTACAACCTTGGCTTCGGCACCATCACATCCTACGTCCCCATCGATCCCGGAACCTACACTACCACCGCCACCGTAGCCGGAACCAAGCAGATCCTCTCTTCGTCCAAGACGACCTTCGTCACTGCCAGCCAGTACACCGTGCTCATCGGCAATGTAGCCGCCAGCCTGCAGCAGCTCACTCTCAAGGACCAAAGCCAGCCCGCGCCCTCCGGCCAGATCGCCCTCCGATTCATCGACCAGGCCACCCGCATCGCCGCCGTCGATATCTATCTCATCCCCTCCGGTTCAAAGCTCACCGACGTCACGCCCCTCTACACCAACCTCAGCTTCGGCGTGAACACCGGCTACCTCAACATCCCCGTCGGTACCTACAGCCTCGTCATGGTGCCCACAGGAACGATTCCCACCAGCACCACTGTAGCCACCTACACCGGACCGCAGGTCACCTACACCGCCGGCTCGGCCAGCACCATCATCCTGATCGACCAGCAGCTTCTCACCACCCCCGGCCTCCAGGTCATCACCGCCCCAGACTTCGTCTCCCCAACCGCCACAAGCTAGCTCGGGGCGTTGATGCCAGTCCGTCGTTCTTCGTCTTCCTCACTTCTTAGATAGTGTCATCCTGAGCGAAGGAACTCGCGCTTTTGCGAGTTCCGCAGTCGAAGGACCTGCGGTTTTTCTCCGAGTACGCTACACACGACCCCTTCAAAAGTCGCGCCAAACGCGAAAAATATACTTCTCACAACCTCCGCAACACCCACTCAGTCCCTGTGTCTACTCCCACCGTAGGCAACGGCAGCAACATCGGCCGCCAAGAAAAAAGGAACACAGGAGCTCCATCATGAACGTCACCAGACTCGCACTCGCAGCCACTTTTATCCTCTCCCCGGTCGCCATCCTTGCTCAAGCCACCACCACAGCAACTACTCCCGCCGCCGCACCCACGTCATCCAGCATCACCCAGCGCAAAGAGAACCAGCAGGACCGCATCTCTCAGGGTGTAAAAAGCGGCCAACTCACCCCCGGCGAAACCGCAAAGCTCGAGCATCAGGAAGCTGGCATTAACAAAGAAGAGAAGGGAATGCGCGCTCAGGACAACGGCCACCTCACCAAGGCCGATAAATCGCTCGTCAACAAGCAGCAGAACCAGGAGTCCAAGCGCATCTACCGCGACAAGCACAACGCCAAAAAGACCGGCGCTTAGTCAATTCGTCCACCATTCCATCCAACAAGTGGCTGCCCAAGTGGCTGCCGTAGATCATTCCGGCAGCCACTTATTCCGGAACCCGCAAAAATCGTTGTCAAGCCAAAAATTGGCTAGCTCCAACAAAACAAAGCAAATAGAGTTGCCCGATCAATTTCCCCAATTCGATAAAGTAGAACTAGAAGAGAAAGAAAAAGCCCCGGCAACCCCGGGGCATTTCCTTTTTATACTTTGCCCACTTTTCGTGGGGTAAGGGGACATTAGTACCGGTACTGTTCAGCCTTATAAGGACCATCAACCGAAACGCCAAGATACTCGGCCTGCTTCGGAGAGAGCGTCGTCAATTTCACGCCGATCTTCTCCAGGTGCAGACGGGCAACTTCCTCATCCAGCTTCTTCGGCAGGATGTAGACGCCCGGTTTGTACGTGTCCTTGTTCTTCCAAAGGTCGAGCGCAGCCAGCGTCTGGTTCGAGAAGCTGGACGACATCACGAAGCTTGGGTGGCCCGTAGCGCAGCCCAGGTTCACCAAACGACCCTCAGCCAGCACAAAGATGCTGTTGCCGCCCGGGAACGTGTACTTGTCCACCTGAGGCTTGATGTTCAGCTTGGTGACGCCCTTGGCGTGGTTCAGCTGATCCATCTGGATTTCGTTGTCGAAGTGCCCGATGTTGCAGACAATCGCCTGATCCTTCATCTGCTGCATGTGCTCGAACGTGATGATGTCCACATTGCCGGTGCATGTAACGTAGATATCGCCGCGCCCAAGGGTCTCCTCAAGTGTCGTGACCTCGTACCCTTCCATCGCAGCCTGCAGCGCGTTGATCGGATCGATCTCGGTCACCAGCACGCGAGCGCCAAGCCCACGCAGCGAAGCCGCCGAGCCCTTGCCCACATCGCCGTAGCCGCAAACCACAGCAACCTTGCCCGCCACCATCACATCCGTCGCGCGCTTGATGCCATCGACCAGCGACTCACGGCAGCCATACAGGTTGTCGAACTTGCTCTTGGTAACGGAGTCGTTCACATTGATCGTCGGAACCAGCAGCTTGCCCTGCTCCATCATCTTGTACAGGCGGTGAACGCCAGTCGTCGTCTCTTCAGCAACACCGCGCCATTCCTTGGCCAGCTTCGTAAAGTAAGTAGCATCTTCAGCATGGATCTTCTTCAGCAGGTCCTTGATGACACCCTCTTCCTGATTGCCCGAGGGAGTATTCACCCAACCGTCGCCCTTCTCCAACTCCACACCCTTGTGGATCAGCAGGGTAACATCGCCACCGTCGTCGATCACGATCTGCGGACCCAGGCCACCCTTATGCCGCAGCGCTTGATCCGTGCACCACCAGTACTCCTCGAGCGTCTCGCCCTTCCAGGCGAACACGGGAACACCGGCCGCAGCAATCGCCGCTGCCGCATGATCCTGCGTCGAAAAAATATTGCAGCTGGCCCAACGAACGTCAGCGCCGAGCGCGACCATCGTCTCGATCAGCACGGCGGTCTGGATGGTCATGTGCAGCGATCCCGTCACGCGAACGCCGGCCAGAGGCTTCGACGGAGCGTACTTGTTGCGAATCGCCATCAGGCCAGGCATCTCCTGCTCGGCGATCTCAATCTCCTTGCGCCCAAACTCCGCAAGCGAAATGTCCGCGACCTTGTACTCCGTCGCCAGTACAGACTTATCTATAGTTGCTGTCGCCATTACGGCACCTCATTCCTTGATTCAAATGTCGTTTGTGATGGACCAATCTGACTTATCTAAAGGATACCATTCGGGCCCCATATTACAGCCACAAACCGACCGTATATGCCACCCAAATTCATCAAACAACAAAGCTTCTCTCACATACAATTCCCGCATGTCTCTCATCGATGGAATCCGGCACCTCTTCTCCCACGACGACCACTGCGAACTGCATACAACCTTTCAGCCAGACTGCGAAGCCTGCCAGATTGTCCGTCGGCGCCGCCAAACATACGTCAACACATCAGACCCCATCGATACTGGCTCAAACTACGACCCGAGTTCCGACACAGCGCCAATCTTCGACTCCAGCCCAGACACAAGCGGCATCGACACAAGCAGCATCGATACTGGCAGCTCGGACTTCGGCGGTTTCGACGGCGGCAACAGCGGAGGCGGAGGAGCCAGCGGAGACTTCTAATCCGCCGCTGCCAGCCTCTCGTGAGGCGCTCGTTGCTGCCTGACCGACAAACTCAGCACAGCGGCAAACAACGCCAACCCACTGATCCCGTAAAGTCCACCGGCAAAGCTGTGCGTCGCATCACGCAACCTGCCCGTCAGATAAGGCCCGGCAAAGCCGCCAAACCCGCCAAGAGTCGTAATCATCGCTACGCCGCCTGCAGCCGCCGCACCCTTCACCATCCGAGTCATCAACGCCCAGAAAGGCCCCATAGTGCTCCACAGCCCAATCGCCGCCAGCGACAGCGCGCACAGCGCCACAGCCACATCATGCGCCACTGCCGCCCACGCGAACCCTACAGCAACCAGCACCATACACCCCGCCAGATGCCCCCGCCGCTCATTCCACCGGTCCGAACTCCACCCAATAATCACCGTGAAGATAGCGGCCAGCACGTACGGCACCGTAGCATACCGAGCAATCAGACTCGCATCCCGCCCCATCCCCCCATCAGCAAGACTCGACAGAATTAGCGGCATCCAAAGATTCACAACATACACGCCGATCTGAATGACGACATAAACTGCAGCCAGCATCCAAACCGCCGGCATCTTGAAAACATCCTTCAGATTGTGGTGTTCGCTAGCACCATACAACACGCGGTCCTGCTCGAGTTCACCCGCAAGCCAAACCTTCTCCTGCGGCTCAAGCCACCCCGCCTTATCCGGTCCATCCTTCAGGACAAACAGCACGGAGATCCCCAGCAGAACCGTCGGCATCCCTTCCGCCAGAAACAGCCACTGCCACCCGCTCAATCCCCCCACTCCATCCAGCCGTAGCAGTGCACTCGATACCGGTCCTCCAACAACTCCGGCAAGTGAAGTTGCGGTCATGAACTTCGCCACCGCCCGCGCCCGCTCATGCGAAGGAAACCAGAACGTCAGATAGAGCAGCATCCCAGGCACAAACCCAGCCTCGGCCACTCCCAGCAAAAAACGCAGCGCATAGAACGACCGCGGCGAATGAATGAAGATCATGCAAGCCGCCACGATCCCCCACGTGATCATGATGCGCCCAATCCAAAGCCGCGTGCCGACCTTCCGCAGCATAAGGTTGCTGGGCATATCGAACAGCGCGTAGCCAAGAAAGAATATTCCCGCACCCGTGCCGTATACCGTATCGCTGAAGTGCAACTGCCGCTTCATATCCATCGCGGCAAAGCCAACATTCACGCGATCCACATAGGCCACGATGTAAAGCAGAAAGAGAAAGGGAATCAGTCGACGCGTGATCTTCGCGTACAGTGCACGTCCATCAATCGCCGTCGCTTGCACCATCGCTCTACTGTACCCGGTTAGGGGTGGAACAGGTCAGTTCTTCTCAGCAGCCAACAGCTTCCGCTTCCTCTCAACGCCCCAGCGATAGCCTGTCAGCGACCCGCTCTTCCCGACCACTCGATGGCAAGGCACAATCACCGCCACGGGATTCGCAGCACACGCGCCCGCAACGGCTCGCGTAGCCGTCGGCGATCCAAGCTGCATAGCAAGCTCCGAGTAGCTCCGCGTCTCCCCGCGTGGAATCTCCTGCAGCGCCTTCCACACCCGCTGTTGAAACGCCGTAGCACGCACATCGAGAGGAAAGTTCGCGGCCAGCGGATGTTCGCCCATCTGGCTCGTCACAAAGGCCACAGCCTCAGCCAACCACCCCGTGGAGCCCTTCTCCGCCACCAGCTCGGCTTTAGGAAAGCGACCCCGAAGGATATTCAACACCTCGGCATTATTGTCTCCAAACGCGATCGTGCACACGCCCACATCTGTCGCTGCCACAAGCATCCGGCCCAACGGACTATCTGCAATGCAATATCGGATCGCAAGTCCCACCGCACCATTTCGCATCTCACGCGGAGTCATCCCCAGCCGCGCCCCGCTGTTCTCATACAGCCTGCTGCTCGACCCGAATCCTGCATCGTAGATCGCATCCGTAACCCGCATCTTCGGCTCCCTCACCTTGTCCTTGAACTTCTCAAGCCGCTGAGCTTTCGCATACTGTCCCGGGCTAACCCCTAGCACACGCTTGAATCCGCGCAGAATCGTCAGTCGCCCAACGCCGGTAGCCTTAGCCACATCAGTCAGCTTCATCCGTTCGTCCGCGTGTTCCCGCAGATACTTCGTCACCGTCCCGATCGCGACGGCTTGCGGGTCTGCCTTCGGTGTCGTCCGCTCCGGTTCGCATCGCTTGCATGGTCTGTATCCCGCCGCCTGCGCTGCATCCGTCGTCGGGAAGAACTGCACCTGCTTGCGGGTAGGCCTGCGGCTCGGGCAACTCGGCTTGCAGAAGATGCGCGTCGACTTCACCGCATAAAAGAACTGACCGTCAGCGCTGGCATCACGCTCCAGTACCTGCTGCCACTGCTTGCCAGGAAAGAGGCTCGGAATGTTGTTAGCTCTAGTCATCGTCATTCCAGTATCTTCCTACCAGTCGCCCGTCGTCACACTCCGTTTCGTTCACCCGAATTCGAAGGCATGAAAATGGCTATGCAGGAATGACTTGGAACGACAGCGATCGTAAGGCCGAGTAGTAAAATCTCCCCCATGCTCTGTAGCAGACAACTCGGTCTGGTCCTTGTTGCTGGCGGTCTTGCCGTCGCGTTTACCGCGCAGGCGCAGAACCAGACCGATGCTCCCGCGACGCAACATGCCGTCCTTACAGTTCTTGGCAAGGGAGTGCAAATTTACGCCTGTCAGCAGGTGGGAGAGGTTCCGCAGTGGGCGTTTCAGGCACCCGAGGCCGCGCTCTTTGACGCTGCGGGTGCCAGGGTTGGAACACATGGGGCGGGACCAGTCTGGAAATACCAGGACGGGAGTCTGGTCAAGGGCGAGGTCGTTACAAAGAGTCCGGCTCCGCAGGCGGGAGCCATACCATGGCTTCTATTGAAGGCCCTTGAAACAGAGGGCAGCGGTATTCTGACCAGGATCGAATTCATTCGGCGGTCGGATACACACGGAGGAGTCGCTCCTGCAACAGGCTGCGATGCCGAGCATTTAGGCGCGGTCTCCCGCGTGCCCTATACGGCCACGTACACCTTCTATTCCTCAAAACCTTGATCTTGGCTAAAGGCCAAGTGGAGGAATCCACTTCCGGTCACGCGTTCCCCCGCCCACCAGTGGAACTGTAACCCCCTGCTCGTCCACCTCGTAGCTCTCGACATAGAAGTTCTTTACCTCCGCGACCCCAAAGCTGGTCGTGATGGCCACATCCGTCGCATCGCGCCCGGTCGCCATAAGCACGCGCCCAATACGCGGCTCATTATGCCGCGCGTCCATCGTCCACCATCGACCGCTGAGAAAGACCTCGTACCACGCGCTGAAGTCGCCAGGGCCGCTATAAGGCGTGCGGATGTCCCCAAGGTAGCCCGTCACATAGCGCGCAGGAATATTCATGGCCCGAGTCATCGCAATCGCCAGATGTTGGTAGTCGCGGCACACGCCAACGCGCTCCGTAAATACATCCAGAGAGGTCTTCGTCGGGCGCGCCGTGTTGTAGTCAAAGCGCACATGGTTGTGCACCCAGTCGCGAATCCACACAACGCGCGCCCACCCCGGTGTCGTGTGCCCGAACATATCGCCCGCGACCTGCGACATCTGGTCCACCTCGCAGTAGCGGCTGCTAAGCAAAAACTGCAGCGTCTCCGGCGGAAGTTCTTCTACAGGATGCTGAATGGCCTCGGTAAAGATCGGATCGGGTTGGCCGTCGTCTTCCACCAGACTTCTGCCACTCACCCGCAACATTCCTTGCGGCGCCACAAACCGGGAGCAGCGGTTGCCGAAGCTGTCTAAATACTCCTCCGCTGCAATCAAACTCTTCGACTCCAACCCCTGAGGACAAGTTTCAATATGTTCGAGCGTCAACTCTTCCGGTTCGCGCACGAGCGGATCCACCGAAGGATGAAGTCGCAACATGGCGACCATCGTCAGCTCTTGCGGAAGATGAAACTGAATATCGAACTCGGAACGTATCAGCACAGGTATCCTCGGCCAATCTCAAAAGGCCCTTCTTACTGCGATGCGAAAAGTTCCTGAGCGGCAAGTCTAACCTGCTTTTTCGTCTTAAATGCGATACGGGGTGAAACTCATAGAGTCCACCCCGCATCCTACAGCGTTTTCCGGTTTACTTAGCTACAGCTTTGACGCCAGCCTGCTCTGCAAGAGCGGCAGCCTTGTCTGTCTCTTCCCACTTGAAGCCCTCGCCCTTGCGGCCGAAGTGCCCATAAGCAGCTGTGGCCTTGAAGATCGGCCTGCGCAGGTCGAGACCCTCGATGATACCCTTCGGCGTCAGCGAGAAGTTCTTCCGCACCAAAGCCTCGAGCGCCGTCTCATCGACCTTGCCCGTACCGAACGTATCGACCAGCACGCTGACCGGCTCAGCCACGCCGATCGCATAGGCAAGCTGCACCTCGCACCGATCAGCCAGTCCAGCGGCGACGATGTTCTTCGCCACATAGCGCGCCATATAAGCCGCCGAACGGTCGACCTTCGTCGCATCCTTGCCGCTGAAAGCTCCGCCGCCGTGACGACCCATGCCGCCGTAGGTGTCTACGATGATCTTGCGTCCCGTAAGTCCCGTATCGCCCATCGGTCCACCGACGACGAATCGCCCGGTCGGGTTGATGTGATACTTCGTATCTTCATCGAGCAGGTTCGCCGGAATCACAGCCTGAATCACGTTCTTCAGAATGTCAGCGCGCAGCTCGTCATTGCCTACCGTCTCAGCGTGCTGCGTCGAAATAACGACCGCATCCACACGCACCGGCTTATGATTCGAGTCGTACTCCACCGTCACCTGGCTCTTGCCATCAGGCCGCAGGTACGACATCAATCCATTCTTGCGAACCTCGGAGAGCTTATGAGCCAGCTTGTGAGCCAATGAGATCGGCGTCGGCATCAGTTCCGGCGTCTCGTTGGTCGCATAGCCGAACATCATGCCCTGGTCGCCCGCGCCGCCCGTATCGACACCCATCGCGATATCGCCCGACTGCTTATTGATCGTCGAGATCACTGCGCACGTGTTCGAATCGAACCCATACAGCGCGTTGTCATACCCGATCGCCGCGACCGTTCCGCGCACCAGGTTCTGGAAGTCCACATAAGCCTTCGTCGTGATCTCGCCGGCAATCACCACCAGGCCGGTGCAGGTCAGCGTCTCGCACGCCACACGGCTATAAGGATCCTGCGCAAGGCATGCATCCAGAATCGCATCAGAGATCTGGTCGGCAATCTTATCCGGATGCCCCTCGGTTACAGACTCACTGGTAAACAAAAAACGGTCGCGTTTTGACAAAACGAACTCCTCCAAAGTCTTTGCGGGCCAATATATCCCGCGCAGTAGATAGCCTCTCTATTTTACCTGTCTGTCGCTGGCCGCAGCAAAACTCTACACCCACTTAGCCCCATCGAGCAGCCAACGGCGATATCCCGCATCGAACGGCAAATAACACAAAAAGAAGGCGGTCCGCCATCAGGGACGAACGCCGTTCAAATGGATGTAGAAATATTAGAAAGTGATCTTGCCCGCAACTTGCAGAATGCGCGGGTCGCGGGTTGAGGTGACCTGACCAAAGGAACTGCTGGTAGTTGCCGTGGTCCCGACTGCCTGCCAATTGGTGTGATTCAGCACGTTAAAACCTTCCCCGCGGAGTTGAAAGACAACTCGCTCATAAATCTTGAAGTTGCGGAAAAGACCCAGATCCAGGCGATTGAAGCCTGGTCCCTGGATAACGCCACGTTTCTCGTCGCCAACGCGGAACGAGTTCGCTGGCGGCGCACTGAACGCTGTGCGGTTGAACCAATTCAGACGCGTGTGAATCTGAAACTGACCATTGCTGCTATTGGGGTTGGCAATCATGTCCGGCCGTAAGCCCTGCACACTCGGGCCAAGAATCCCAAGACCGGCCGCATCCGTTGCGACGCCGCCGTTGGCCGGCCCCGAACCACTAGCCTGGCTGCCATAGAACACCGTCCCGCCCCCAGACATCGTAGTGGTCAGAGGCAGGCCGGAGTTGATGGCATAGACACCCGACACCTCCCACCCGCCGACAATATGGCCTACCACCCCCCTCTGCTCCCGCATCCAGGGAAGCTCCCAAACGCCATTGAAGGAAAGGATGTTGGTGCGGTCGATGGTACTGCGGCCATACTCCGCCGCGATGTTGTAAATATTCTGCGGAGCCGAACCGTCCGCCTGGGCATTCGTTAGTGCGCGGCTCCAGGTGTAGTTTGCGGAGAGATAGCTAAGGCCGCTGAACTTCTTCTGCACATACACCTGCAGGCTGTTGTAGTTGGAATTGAAGATCGTCTGAGCCACATTGATCGACGTGTATCCGCGATACGGACGGATCTGATTGAGCTGTCTCTCATTAGTCTGGCTGGTGAAGCCGAGGCTGGAAACCCCGTTATAAGCAATACCGTGGGAAAGAAAAGCGCCCGGCGGCAGCTGATTGATATCTTCCCGACCCAGCAGGTGCGTGCCATGATGGCCGAAGTAGCCCACGTCCAGGATTAAAGTCGGGGTGATCGCCTGCTGCACGTTCAGCGAAAATTGTTGCGCATACGGTGTGTGGTAGTTGACGGGAGTTCCCGCCAATGTGGGCGCCGCCAGCACCGACGCAACTCCACCCGCGGGATTATCGAGTGTGGTATTGGCAAAACTTGCGACCGTCACGAAGGGAAGATTCCCAAAGACATTGGTCTCGTAGGGGTTAGCGGAAGAATCGTCGTAAGCAATGCCGTAACCACCGCGCAGAGCTGTCTTGCCGTCGCCAAACACATCCATTGCGAAACCAACGCGAGGAGCAAGATTCTTCGTCGGAGTGCTGCTGACCTGCGATCCGAACGGTGAGGCATGTCCATGAGAGCCCGGAGTGCCAAGGATGATGCCGTTAAGGAAGTCCGAGCTTGGATTCGGAACGCCCGGATTTAGCCCGTTCACATTGAGGCACGTTCCAGTGACGCAAAGCGACCCGCTGCTATCCACAACAGGCGCGTTACCGGCGACCCATGTGCCTGGATCGAAGTTGCTGAGCTGGTTGTTTCCATCGGTCGGTTGAGAGAAATAGCTGTAACGAAGCCCCATATTCAAGGTAAGGCGACGCGTGGCCTTCCAATCATCCTGCAGGTAAATCTCGAAGAGGTTCTGCTGAATGTTGGGAGTTGCGGCGATCGAACCCTGAGTGAAGCCATTATTCGCATTACCGATAAGGAAGTTGCCAAAGGCAGAATCGAAGGGGCTCGGTGCGGTCGCTCCTGGCGGCAGTTGTGCTGCGGTTGGAGTGGCAGCGACGTTGACGCCGAAGCTCCCCTGCGGGAATGGTGAAGCGTTCCCGGTTACGTTCTCGGTCTTCTGGTAGTGGTTATAAGTAATGCCGGCCTTCAGCGTGTGTGGCCCAAGCGTCTTCGTCACGTTGCCAAACACATTGTGATTGCGGTTGAAGTCGTCGTAGATGCCTGCACTGCTGACGCCGGTGACGTTGGTAATGGAAAGGCTGGGAATAACACCCAGTTGCGTTCCCGGATAAGGCAGCGTTGGTCTGATGTCCGGCGAGTTCGCAGACGCGACAAGGCCGACAGGCGTGCTGATCACAGCGCCGGAGGAGTAGGCATAGCCGGCATCCATGAGCAGCGTAGGCGTAAAGATGTAGGTGATGTGACCAAGATGCTGAGTTCCCGGAGCCCTTGTGTCGGAGTTTTGGACACCCGGCAACCCTCCGCCGACAAACAGACCGCCGGCCTCCTGCGAAGGCAGACTGTCGTGCAGGTAGCGATAGAAAAGGTTCATCTTATGGCCTACAGCCTGATCGATGCGGACGAACTCCTGGGTGTTGTTGAAGATATTGCGCTGGTTGTAGATGTAGGTGTGCGGGTCAAGCCCTGCGGCGAGGTTCGCTGCAGTGGGCGGAAGCGGCACATTCGCATAGATATCCTTCAGGTACTGCTGCGCAAGCGGGGAAATACTGGGCGTCTTCGTGGCGTAACTGGTGCAGGAGCCCGTGGAGGAAAAGGTAGCGCAGACAGCCACCGGCCCAGTGGCGCCCGTATACGATCCATTTGCTGCGGTCAGATAGCTGTTGGTAAAGTCACCGGCGCGCTCGGCAGCGGTGGGCACAAGAACTTGCGAGATGGAGTAGTTGATGACGCGGCGGAACTCCTGCGAGAAGAAGAAGAAGGTCTTGTTGCGGCCATCATAGACCTTGGGGATCCAAACCGGTCCGCCGATGGCATAGCCGAAGTCGTTATAACGGAGCAGTGATCGCGGAACCAGTGAACTGACCTTGTTGAAGTAGTTATTCGCATTGAAGACATCATTGCGGAAGAACTCATAGGCCGTGCCGTGGAAGGCGTTCGTGCCGGAGCGTGTGATGACGTTGACCGCTCCGGAGGCGCTTCGCCCGAACTCTGCGGTATAGGTGCCGCGCAAAGTCTTGACCTCGGCAATGGCATCGACCGAGGGATACGCGAGCAGCGTCAGATTCGCGCCGCGGTCGAGATTGTCGGCTCCATCAATGGTCCAGTTGTTTGTCGTGGAACGCTGGCCGTTGATAGAGAATGCCACCTGGTTCGAAGTGCCTGCAGGAATCGAGACGCCGATATAGAGCTGATCATTTGCGCCGCCATAAGCAACACCAGGCTGGAGCTGGAGTAGCTGCTCATAATTGCGATTATTAAGGACAAGTTCACGGATCTGGGTGCCGCTGATGAGGCCCTGAGAGGTCCCATTTTCGAAGTTCAATTGCACGGCATCTGCAGTGATTGTCACCTCCTGATCGGTGCTGCCCACCGCCAGTTGCCGGTTCACCGTCAGTGCATCATTCGCGTGGAGAACGAGTCCCGTTATTATCTCCGTCTTGAATCCGCCCGCCGTGACCTTCACCGTATACGTGCCCAGAGGCAGGGAAGTCGCCGTAAAAAATCCCGAGGGCCCTGTCGTAATCGTTCGCAGGTCCTGTCCTCGGTCTGTATTCGTCAGCGTCACCACAGCGCCCTTCACATTCGCGCCGCTCAAATCGGTTATCGTTCCGCTGATGCTGCCCGTTACCTCCTGGCCCGAGGCTCCCGAGGCCATTGCGAGGACTGCCGCCACAACGAAACCCACTGCACAGCGTCTGATTTGCCTGAATATTGTCATCTGACCGTCTCCTGAAGAAGATCCATCAACCCAAAGTCACCGGGCTAAGCCGGTGTTCATGGAAACCATCTTGACCAAGGAAGGAACGGCTAAGGGAGAAGCAAGCCGGGAAACATCGCGATCAAATCTTCAGCAATACCAAAGGCTAAAAACTGACGAACGTTGAGTTAATTATGCTCTCCCAACCTCAATCCACGGAGCACCCATTCGTCACGAACCAGATGAGTATCTCTCGGACACCTCGTCGGGAAATCTGCCCTCTTGTCTTGATCGGAGCTTAGGCTGCGAAAAGTTGAGGAGGAGCCCAGTTGCATACCCAAGCTGTCTTTGTTGTTGTTTTTGGGGATTAGCGCAGGGCTTCAGCCCTGCGAAATACCAGCGAGTTACAAGGGGCTTCAGCCCCGGGCTCTCGCCTGTTCCCTGCTGAATACAAGTCCGCACACATAATCAGATCTTCCCCGTTTGTCCCGTCCCCTGTTTTCTTGTCAAGCCCCATGACCACGTATCTCTATGCAAATAAACAAGATCCGCGTGCGTAGTAATTTCCCCCAATCCGCTATAATGGTTATAGAGATCGAGAAAGCCCTGGCCAGCACACCAGGGCTTCCGTTTTATCGTTTCAAATCAGGTGTTCTCGGTAAAAATCGGTGTAAAGCCTTTAGAATGAAAATTTTGCCCGTAACCATTTTATTTGGACTATTTTAGCGCCAACAAATTCTATATATTATTGAAAAAAGGAGACTTACAAATCGATCCCCCGGGGGGGGGGGATCAAAGGAAATCTCATCACCTGCTACAGCATTCTTCCATGCAGGACAAACTTCCAGACGCTCCACCCAAGAACCACCAGCGTTACGACCATCATAGCGACGCCCATCCAGCGCGGATCGATTCTAAAAGCAGACCCACCGCGATTTCGGCGCACATTCTCGGCGAACTCAGCCCAGTCCTCACTATCTGGTTCACTCTCGCCGCTCTCTCGCAGGCTGGCCTCAAACCGCTCGATCCAGGGCACTTCGTCGAGTTCAAGCACCTTGAGATAGCTGCGAACGATGCCCTTACGGAACACGCCACCAGGCAGCGCGCGGTACTCGCCAGCCTCGAGAGCGTGCAAATGACGAGGCGACACCTTGGTCACAGCGCATATCTCGTCAATCGAGACATTTCGCCGTTCACGCTCCAGCCGTAGTTCGTCGCAGAATCTTTCCATTCGCTCCGCCCAGCTTAAATCATTTATCGTCGATCTGCTCCCGCGCTCTCTCCCGCGGTCCATGGAAGAATAGCGCGGCTCGATCTCTGGTCCAAGCTGTTTCTGATCTTCAACGATACAAGACAGGTCATTGGAACCAAAGTAGTTAGGTCGTTTAGCTCAGCCAGAAGAGGTCTCAAGATAGGAACCTGCGCCATCGGAAATTTCTTTGACGCTCCCGGTTCGACTTCACTATCATCGGACTTTATCTGCCACGGCCTTGCGGCCTATATCCTTCGACAACGAAGACAGCCATTGGTTTTTTAGAAAAGAGACTGAGTGCGCATCCCTTTTCCCGTACACATCCGCCTATGGCATGCCGTCTGTTTCGCCGGTGTACTCGGCACCGCGCAACTACTTGAGGGAACATCACTTTACTTCTCGATCTGCTGCATTCTCTTCATCGTCGTCGCCACCTTTAACATTCAACCTTGCCGGCGGATTGAGCCGCCCCTCGGGCGCCTACGTCTTTTTCTACGCTGTCCTTGTTGTCATCGTTGGACTGTGCTGGAAAGCAGTTGTCGGTGAACCCGCCGACTCCAACCTGTCGGCCCCTTCTACAACCATCCGCGTCTATCTCGCCGGTATATGTTCGATGTTCGTCGCCGTCTGGATCAGCCGCAAACTGACCCCGAAGCGGTCTCTTTTGGACAACCTGGTTACAGACGCCAACATGCAGAGTGCCACTGTGGGCTGTATGGTTGTTGGCATTGCCCTTACTGTGATCTTTAGTTTAGTGCCTAGCGAAAGTGGATCAGTTTTGAGCGCTCTCGCCCAACTAAACCGATTTCTTCCCTTGGCAATTATCCTCGGAACGATCCATGAGATCCGAAAAAGCGGTGGGACACGAGGCGTTAGCATTCCCGTTTTCTTATCGGGCGCGATCATATTTTTTGGTGGAGTCCTGGGCTTTTCAAAAGAAGGGATGATTACTCCCTTCTTATGCTGGCTACTGGCAGCAGCGTCACGGCTCTATAAGGTTTCCCTCATGCAGATCATGGGCGGCATCTTAGTAACCTTCTTTATCTTTCAGTATCTGGTCCCTTACTCGCAGTATGGGCGGAATTACCGCACAGAATCCTTTTCCGAGAACCTCGCCATCTCAATCAATTTTTTTTCCAACCTAGGCTATGTTCGCAGTCAATATATTCAGAGCGAAATGGATGCGAATGAAGATCTGGCGCGGGGATACTTCACGAATCGCGTGGGTTTTTTCGAACGCCTCCAGATGATTGGTCCCGATGACTCTCTCATCTCATTCACCGAACAGCATAGCCCCATTGGTCTCTATCCGATTCCGATATTGTTCGCGAATCTTGTCCCTCACTTCATCTGGCCGAATAAGCCAGTTTGGAGAGGCGGGAACATGTACGCCCGTGAAATGGGTAATCTCGCGGAAGATGACATAACGACGGGCATCTCGTTCTCTCCGACTGGCGAGGCATTTCGTTTGGCAGGATGGACAGGCGTTTTTATCGTTGCGCCCTTGTTTTGGTTCGTAACCTTTACCTTATTCGACTCACTTTGCGGAGACGTGCGCAAATCCCCGTGGGGGCTGATTATTATCATCGTATTCTCACACTTGGCCCCGGAAGGTGGAATCGGCGGCATGGTCTATGCAATGGGCTATATCACTGCAGCTCTCTTCTTCTCCGCATATATGGCCGCCTACCTCATGCCGATTGTCGGTGACCTGGTGATAGGCCCCAATAGAAGGCCGATCCAATTCATCGATTCAGTCCGCCGTTCGTCCACGCCGTTCGTTCCATTGCCCCCTCGGAAGCATAGTTCTCTCGATCTACCTGTATCCGACCCATGAATGGTCTCTTCTGGTGAGACAAGCGAAGTTTTTAGGAAGGCATGTGGTCCGCGAGAAAGAGAAGATATCAAAACTGCATGTTTTCAATGGGGAACACTACGGCTTTATGTTGTCTGCACGCCATTAATTTAATGCGAAAGTTTTCAGAGAATCAACCCGGAACAGTGATGGTCAGAGGGCTCGGAAGAGCATTTGTCACCTTTCAAGCGGAACCAGATACAGCTATAAATCCTAAGCCCTTTGATAGAGGGCCAGCGCAGCTCAGCTTCTTTTTGACGCTGGCGACTGTGATCCCGCTCCTGGTAGTAATCTCCACACACCTCTGGCTAAGGAGTGCATATACCTCTCAGGTATTTCATTTGCAAGGATTTCTCAATCAATACAGTACTGGTATATATCGGTATCGGATTTTAGGGCCCAAGCTGCTCCTCACGGTCTACCGCTTTCTTGCCAATCATTTTAGGGATCAGCCATTTTCGATGCCGACTGATGCGCAGGCGACCCTCTTGTTCTATGGGTCATATGCCGTACTGAATGCCGTCTTGTTCTTCTTTTCCAACTTGCTTCTGCTCTTATTTTTGTGGGATTGGAAGAAGGGGATCAGTGACTTACATCTTGCCTGTTATTTTTTTCTAATACTCGTCCTGACTTTGTCGACTTATGTCGTGACCCCCTACGATCAACTTGCCTATTTCCTGATGTTTGTTGGCTTTCTATCCGTTAGATTGCGGACTCCCTGGATCTCATATCTTGTTTTGGCGTTTGCCGCTGTTGCTGGTGGGATCAATCGCGAAACAGAGTTCCTGGTCACTCCTGCATTGTTGACGGTGGCGCTCTTTACGCCCTCTCTGGAGTCCAAACGATACTCCCGGGCGGGCGTCTATCATTTGGTCCTGTTTGCGGCATGCTACCTGGGGGTCCGAGCCCTCATGCCAGGATCTGCCACGGTAGTTGCTGGATTCACGTTCGGCGGCAAGTGGCCTCTTGAGAGTCTCGTCGTCGTAAGCGCCCTGTTTTACGTTGGAGTCAGTCTTGTTATGAGAGAATACGCTGCTCTTAGCCCATCCATAGTGCTACTTGGCCTAAGTGTTCCGTATATTGCTACAATCCTCATCGGTGGGGAGATTCGAGAACTTCGCCTGCTAGTACCACTCTTGCTCTGTCTATTCTTTGTCTATATCCAACTGGCCCAGCTCAAGAGGGCAGGCGTCCAGCCATCCGAACGGAGTCGGTAAAGAGCTACCGCCGTGCAACTCGCTTCTCTCCCATACACTAGATATACGTATGAACAAACTGGTTGTTGGTAATCTCGTCCATCGTCCCCTGCGTTCGCTCATCAGCGCCCTCGCCGTAGCGATTGAAGTCATCATGATCCTCTCCATCGCTGCCATCATGCTCGGCCAGCTCAACAGCCAACGCACCCGCCAGAGCGGCATCGGCATGGACATGATTACCCATCCCGGAACGGTGACCAACCTCATCGGCATGTCCGGCGCCTCCGCCTCCATCAAGGTCGCGGACGTTCTCCGAACGCTTCCACACGTCGCCGTCGCCGCGCCCGTCAACATCCAGCTCACCGCCGGAAAGAGTCTCGAAAACATTTACGGCATCGACTTCGAGAGTTACAACGCGCTTCGACCCTTCGTCTTCGTCGCCGGCGGTTCTTTTCAGCATCCAAATGACGTCATTATTGATGACTATCAAGCTGCCAAGGGCTACAAGGTTGGGGACACGATTGACGTCCTCCACCACCCGTTTCATATTAGTGGCATCGTCGAGCACGGCAAAGGCGGTCGCACCTTCATCCCCATCGAATCCATGAACGAGATCGGTGGAACCCCAGGAAAAGCCAGCGTCTTTTATCTCAAGACAGACGATCTTAAGAATCAGGAAGCCGTCCGCAACGAGATCCTCTCCACCCCGGGCATGGGGCAATATGACATCCAGACGCTCGACGAGTTCCTGTCAACCCTTACTCCAGAGAGGCTCCCCGGCTTCAACATCGGTCTCCGCGTCGTTATCGGGATCGCTGTCATCATTGGGTTCCTCGTTATCTTCCAGTCCATGTACACCGCCGTCATGGAGCGCACCCGCGAGATCGGCATTCTCAAATCTCTAGGCGCGTCTCGCCTCTACATCGTAGCCATCGTCCTACGCGAGACCGGCCTATTGGCTGCCGTGGGGATCGCCCTTGGCGTAGGCGCCACCTACTTCATGCGATCTATCTTCCATATGAAATTTCCTACACTTGACTTCGCCGTCACCCCTCACTGGGTCGCCTCTGCCGTGGCCATCGCCTTCCTCGGGGCACTCCTCGGAGCCCTCTATCCCGCACTCAAGGCCGCCCGCAAAGATCCCATTGATGCCCTCTCCTACGAATGAGAACGGGCGAACCTCTGTCTTCGCGCCGAGCCTGCTATATCTTTTGAAAAAGGATCCTGGGAGCCTGGGCCACACATGCGTCATAAGTACCGTTTTCTCGCGGGTCTTCTCGCGTTTTCAACCGTTCTCGCAGTAGCCGTCTCAATACAGGCGCCTTTTTCGAAACCCGAGCCTGACTCCATGAGGCAGGCCGAAGAATGGGTTTCCTCTGGGCATATTGCTGAAACCTTCACTCCCATTGCCTATCCTTTATTGATCGCACCTGCGTATCGTGTCGGGGGCATCCGCGGAATCATTGCCTTGCAGACAGCGCTTCAAATTGCCCTCGTAGCAACGTGCTTTTTTTTTCTTCTTCAACTGGGTGTTTCCGCGCGCACAGCCTTCTTCGGATCGCTTCCCGTAGCACTCCATCCTGAGCTTCTGGCTTCGATCACCAGATCATGGGACGTCGCCCTGAGCACATTCCTTCTCGTGCTCCTCGTTCTACTCCTTCTGCGCCTGGAGATCCTAGGGCCAAGGCTGAAGGTGAGTTTAGTCTGCGGAGTCGTCTTTGCCGCTGCTGTCTTCTGCCGGCCTAACTATGTCCTCATTGCGGTAGCTCTGCTTTACGCGCTCTCATCCGAAGGGAAGCCGCAGCTCGACTTAGCTTCCCTTTCCACCATCCCAAAGAAGACGACTGTTCGGACCGGTATCCTTGCCCTCATTGTTTTCGCGGTCTCCGCCATCTCCACATATATTCTTCTGGGAACTGTCGGCCATGGTTCCCCCTTCTTCCCGCATAACGGTTCGTACAATCTCTTTGCGGGAAGCAATCCTTACTCTGCGTCCGCTTTCCTGGCCAATTTCAATGGGGAACTCTCGATTAATTCCGCATACCGCGCACAACATCCCGAACTTGGCCCCTCAGCCCCTTCGCCCGACTTTCGTGACCCCTCCCTCAGTAACTTCTATCTACGCAGCTCCGTCGGATATGCCCGGCATCATCCGGTCGCCGAAGTGAAACTGATTGGGATCAAGATGTTCACCTTCTTCCGCCCTGGAATCCGGATCCATCCCCTGCATGTTGCCGAGGGCGTTGTGAAGTACTTTCTTGCCCTGCCGGTCGTCTTTTTCCTCCTCCTGCTCATGCTGCCTGGTCGAGCTCCGCTCGATCGCGTCGACCGGTTGCTCCTTATTGTCTACGCCGCTTATGTTCTGCCTTTTCTGCTTACCAACTCCGATCCTCGTTTTCGAATTCCACTCGATGTGTTGCTCCTTCTTCACAGCATCCGCCTATCTGCATTTAGGGGGAAATCTACCAGCCCGTCGTCCCGTTCTGACGGTTCACGGATCCGCAATGAGGAGGTTTTAGCAACTTTCTCCTCCAATGTGCTTCTGTAATATTTAAAAATGCGCTGAAACTCAGGCGATAAGATCTTACGTACCACCTTTCCTCCCATGGGCCAGTTGCAAACAACATCGTCGCGTACAGCTAAAGCCATTGAGGCTGTGGTACTTCTTGTGGCTGCAATCTTCCTCGCTCTGCACGCGGTCCATCTCAACGCCGACTTTCCCAACCACGCGCCCTGGATGGACTGGGCTAAATATACGGATGAAGGTTGGTATGGCGACGCCGCCATCCGTCACTTCCAACGCGGGCGCTGGTACATCCCCGGGGATTTCAATCCTGCCGTCGCGCTTCCTGTTTGGCCGCTGCTCGAGTCGCTCGTCTTTCGCTTCACGGGAGTCAGTCTGCAGTCCGCACGCGCTCTTACGGTGGGTATCTTTGCCGGGATACTTCTTGCGTCCTATCTGCTATTGAGCCGATGCCATAGTCTCAGCCAAAGCGTCAGGGGGAGACGCCACTCCTCTTCTGCCCCAGCTATCGCTGTGCTTCTACTGGCCGTTAGTCCCTTTTGTTACGCCTTCAGCCGGCTGGCCATCCTCGAGCCGCTACTGGTTCTGCTCACTCTGCTTGCGATGCTGGCGGCCTCCTGGGCACATCCCTATGAAGCAACGGATCTTCGGGGTGCGGCTGCCGGATGGAGAACCCGCATCCGGTATATTGCGCCCATCCTTGCGCTGGGCCTTTTGCTGCCTCTGATGGTGCTTACTAAAACCACCGCGATTTTTCTGCTTCCGGCCATCGCGTGGCTGCTGTGGGCCTTCGCTGGATACCGTCTGAAGCCCTTCCTCGAACTCGGTGTACCTGCTGCTTTTTTGGGCGCAATCGTCTGGCTTGGCTATTACGGATTCATCGTCCGTCCGTACTTCCTGAGCGACTACCGGTACCTTTTCAGCGCCAATGCCTATACGGGCATCACATCGGAGAACGCCCTCTCCGTGTTACGCGACGCCTTCTTCGATGGAGCATGGGTAGGACACCTACTCTACCCGCTAGCGCTGCTGGCTGCAGCTATTGCACTGCTGATTATGCCACGGATTTTGCGCAATCCGCTGATTCCGGCCTTGTTGCTTTGGGTGGGTGGGTATGGAGCCTTTCTGGCCTATCACAATAACCTGCAGCCCCGTTACTACCTGGTGATTGCGGTTCCGCTTACTCTGTTGGTTCCTATCATCTTTGAGCGCATTTGGAACGGCCCGCGGATCATTGCCCCGCTGCACCGTTTTGCGGCTGTCCTCGCGGTCGGGGCTTTGGCTGTCCTTGTGGTGACGGATGCACGTCAGACGCTTCACTATGTCCGAACTCCCGAGTACACCTTCACGCAGGCGGCTGAGCAGATTCACGATATTGTGATGGCCGATCGCACCCACAATCCGCTTGTGCTGTCGATCAGCGGTTCGGACCTGTCGCTGATGACCGGGTTGCCCTCGATCTGCGACGACTTCGGCACGATGGAGCTTCCTGACCGTGTGCGGGCGTACCGGCCTGGTTGGTATGTCACGTGGAACCAGGTGGACGATGACAAGATGGACGCGCTGACTCCGCTGTATCACCTGCAGCGCGTGGCGGCGTTCCCGGCGATGGACGACCCTGAACGCAACCTGCTGATTCTGTACCGGCTCGATCCGGCGACTCCGACCAATCCGCCGCGCCGTCGCCGCAAGCCCATTCCTCGCCTGCTCGTAACGAACTTTGGTCAGCAACCGAGTACACCGCAGCTCGAACATTGAAACTCTGTATGGTAGGGGTAACTGCAGTAAATATTTCCCTGGAGTACCGGTGCGTCCGTCGGTCATCATTCTTACCTTCAACTCGAGCGACTCTGTTTCTGCAACTCTCGCCAGTATTCAGGGCCTTACCGACGATGTTCACGTTGTCGACTCAGGCAGTACGGATAAGACTGTTGAAATCGCTACGGCCGCCGGAGCTTCGGTTGTGCATCATGCATTCGAGAACTATGGGGCGCAGCGCAACTGGTCGATTGACCACCTTACGACCCGCTACAAGTGGCAACTGCACCTGGATGCCGATGAGCGCCTGACTCCGGAACTGCGGCAGGAGATCCTTGCCTTGCCTGAGGAGTCAATGTGTTCGGGCTATTTTCTGCCGCGGATGCTTCAGTTCATGGGTAGGGTGCTACGGAATGGCGGCATGTCCCCTACATGGCACATGCGGTTGTTTGTGAAAGGCCGGGGCCGGTGTGAGGCTCGCGAGTACGACCAGCACTTTCTGTGCACCGGGGAGACCCAGAGGCTAAGACACCCGATGATCGACGACATCCGCATGACGCTCACCGAGTGGACCTACCGGCATAACCGCTGGTCCGACGCCGAAGTCCGCGAGATGTCGCTGCGGAACAGCGAAGGGCGCATCCAGGGGCGCATTGGCGGCAATCCGGTTGAGAGGAAGCGGTTTCTGCGGCGGTTCTACACGAACGCGCCAGCGTTCACCCGTCCCTTCGCGCTCTTTTTCTACCGGTACGTGGTGCGTCTTGGCTTCCTCGACGGCATGGAGGGGTTCATCTTTTACGTGCTACAAACGTTCTGGTTTCGTTTTCTGGTGGATGCCAAGCTGTACGAGATGCGGAAGAAGACACTGGCTTAGCCCGACCGCCTGTAAAACGGGTACTCCCCACCCCCGCCATTAAGTATGTAAAGTATCTATTTTCAATAGTTTGCTAGCATACCCCGTGTAAAGTATTCATTATAGATACTTTACATGTAAAGTATTCATTTATAACGAGATGTTTCCCGAGACAACAAGCCACTCATCTTTTATCTCTATATCTAGTTTAGCGGATTGGGTGAAATTAATATGCCAAAATCATCTCATTTGTTTCCTTGTAGATAAGCGATTCAGGGGCTTGACAGGTTTTTGAGAGCGGATGCCGACGATGTTTCAGATGGGAAGGCCAACTTGTAGCGACCATTGGATCATCACAACGTAAGTTATTGAATTAAGGAGTGATGTGCATGAATAGATATTTTGGAGCGTTGGCGGTATTCCTTATTCTTTCTTTCCCAGCGTTAGCGCAACATCCGGGTGGCGGTGGTGGTCATGCGGGAGGCGGGCATCCTGCTCCTGCGAATGGGCCTTCTGCGTATCACGGGACGCCGCATGTTGAGCCGAATCGTAACTTCAACGATGCTCCCGGGCATCCGAATGCTCCGCACGTTCACCCGAACGGGGAGTGGGTGGGGCATGATACGGGACCGAATGATGCGCATTATCATCTCGACCATCCGTGGGAGCATGGGCACTTTGTGGGTGGGTTTGGGCCTTCCCATGCGTGGCGTCTGGTTGGCGGCGGGCCTTCGCGATTCTGGTTTGGCGGATATTACTTTGGCGTGGCTCCGTATGATCTGGCCTTCGTCAATGGCTGGAACTGGTACGGGGATGAGATTGTGATCTACGAGGATCCGGATCATCCGGATTGGTATCTGGCCTACAACACTCGACTAGGAACCTATGTGCATGTGCAGTATTTCGGGGCATAGCGGCTGACCGGGCTGGGCTTAATCTTCATCTTCGCGACGATACTGTCGTCGCGAAGATGAAGCCTCCCGGATGACCTTGCTGCGATGATGCGTTGAGGGTGGCTGTCAGCAGCCGGTGAAGGAGACGAATGCTCCGAGTGGTGACGGCAGGGTTGGGGTGAAGGGTTCGAATGGGTAGGATTTCGAGGTGTCGAAGCCTGCCGTGTTGGCTGCGTTCATGTCGACAAAGGGTAGGAGTGCGTTCACGGCTTGGTCGATTGAAGTCCAGCAGAGGGTTCTTTCGTAGCCGTTGTTGTTGGGCGGGTCTACGCTTTCGGCGACTCCGCTGATGCCGGTGATGGTTTCGATGGGACCGCCGAACTTTTTGGTGATATCGGGGCCGATGACGCGGGCGAGCGTGCGGTGGTCGCTCTCGATGCCCATGATGCGGGCTGCGGTGACTCGCAGGTTGCGGGTGCTGAAGTTGCGCACGCCGACGAGATAGGCCGCGATGAAGGCGTCTTCGAGCGTGACGAGGATGTTGAGGGTGGTTTGCGCGTCGGCGAACATGTTGGGTGGGTAGAAGAAGGACGTGAAGGGCGTGGGCTGGTCTGTTACGGACTGTTCCAGCAGATAGTGGGACATCTCTTCCTGGAGGGCGGCGGCCAGGTAGCCTTGATCGTCGGATGGGATTTTTTTGAAGAACGGAGATGTGTTGATGATGTTGCTGTAGGTGGTGACGGCGAGAGCTTCGGCGATCTCGGCTGCGACGAGGATGTCGCGATCGCCTTTTTTGAGGTGATCCTTCTCGGCCTTCATGGTGTTTGCGTCTTCTTCCTGCTGGGCGGAGGCTGGGGTGATGATGCCGCTGAATGCGGTGAGGGTGGTGGCTCCGGCGAGCGTGGCGCCTCTGAGGAAGGATCGTCTGGAGAGCGCTGGGTGGGTCTCCTCGAGGGGATGGGCTACTTCGATTTCGTTTGGTGCGTGCATGACTTCGTCTCCTGCGTTGATTTCAGGAAAGCTGTCCGTTGTTGATGTGAGGAAGTGGCCCGTGGGTACTTTCCTGGTTGGATTGAGTACGAGTCGGGATTTGAGGGTGGATTGGTGCAAGTGGGGAATAATTTTGGGATGGAGCAGACGCTCCGTACTGTGAAAGGCTACGACAACGACGCTCTAACACTGGAACTAATGTGTGGTCGCTGCTGTGACCAGTTTTACGGGATCGTGAAATAAGAAAACAGGGCTCTCAAGGAGAGGAAATCATCATGAAGATATCGTTTGAAAACCAAGTTGCACTCGTTACGGGCGCTGCATCTGGATTAGGTCTCGCGACAGCGAAGGCTTTTGCCGAAGCGGGTGCTTCCGTAGTGCTGGCCGACTGGAATGAGAAGGAAGTACAGGCCGCAGCCAAAGACATTGCCAACAAAGGTCACAAAACGTTGGCTGTCCACTGTGACGTATCGGACGACGCGCAGGTGGAAGCCATGGTGAAGCAGACCGTCGCCACCTTTGGACGGCTTGACGCAGCCTACAACAACGCGGGTATCCAAAACGTTCTCGCTGAAACGGCTGACTCTCCCCGAGATGATTACGACCGCGTCATGAGCATCAACTTGCGTGGCGTCTGGAGCTGCATGAAGTTCGAGCTGCAGCAGATGCGTGAGCAAGGTAGTGGTGCCATCGTGAACTGCTCTTCACTTGGAGGTCTTATCGGCGGAAACCGTCGCGGCACCTACCATGCTGCAAAGCATGGTGTGATCGGATTCACCAAGAGCGCGGCCCTCGAATACGCAACGCGCGGCATTCGCGTGAACGACGTGTGTCCAGGCATGATTCAAACGCCCATGTCCGACAAGATGATCGCTGAAGGTCAGGGTGATGAGTTGAATGCGATGTTGAAGAACTATGTGCCAATGGCACGACTGGGACGGCCTGAGGAGATCGCCGATGCCGTTCTATGGCTCTGCAGTTCAGCAGCCAGCTACGTAACTGGCCAGTCGATCTCGGTCGACGGTGGCTTTGTGATGCGCTAGGAGATGACACTGCTTCAGGCAACAGAAACACAGAACAGATGCAAAGCGTGCTTCAGCAAACTTCGCCTTGGCCAACTTTGGCTATAGAAAAATCGGACTTCGATTATTCCTGGACTACGGCTTTGACGAGGTTGCGGGGGTTGTCTACGTCGATGTTTCGGCCGACGGCCATGAAGTAGGCGAGGAGTTGAAGGGGAACAACCTCGTAGAGGGGCGAGATGTACTCGGCGCACTTGGGGACGTGGATGGTGTGGCGGCTTAGTTTGGCGATCTCGGTGTCGCCCTCACTGACGATGGAGATGATCTCGGCTCCCTGCTTATCCATGTCGCGCACGAGGTTGGCGGTTTTTTCGTAGCGGAGGATGGAGTCGGGGGCGTGGGGGTCGCGGGTGGCGAGGACGACGAGTGGGGTGTTGCGATCAACGAGTGCGTTGGGCCCGTGTTTGAGCTCGCCAGTGGGGTAGCCTTCGGCTTGAATGTAAGCGGACTCCTTGAGCTTGAGGGCTCCTTCGCGGGCGATGGGATAGTGGACGCCACGACCGAGGAAGAGGAAGGATTCGGCGGATTGGAGCGTGTTGGAGAGCTCGGCGACTTTTGTCTCCCAGCGGGGTAGCGAAGCTTGCATGGCGGCGGGGACGGCGTATAGCTCGTGGAGGTAGGACTCGACGACGGCTCGGGTCATGCGGCCGCGCACTCGGGCGGCGTAGAGGGAGAGTAACGACAGGACTACGAGTTGGGTAGTGAAGCTTTTGGTGGCGGGGACGGCTCGCTCGGTGCCGGCAAGAGTGGGGAGGGAGCAGCCGGCGAGCTTCGCCATAGTGGAGTTGGGCTTGTTGGTAATGGCGATGGTGGAGCTGCCGCGTGCGGTGGCTTCGCGGAGGGCTTCGGAGGTGTCGGCGGTTTCGCCGGATTGGGAGATGACGAGGAAGCAGGGGTTCTTGAGGGTTTGGGTCGAGCGGTAGATGTACTCGCTGGCGTATTCGACGTCCACGGCGATTCCGGCGAGGTCTTCGAAGAGGATTTCGCCGACGAGGCCTGCGTGGCGGCTGGAGCCACTGGCAGAAATGAGGAGACTCTCGCGGCCTACGAGAGCCTGACGGGCGGCGATGAAGGTCTCTTCGCGGAGGCTGTTGCCGTCGGCGTAGGCGGCGAGGGTTTCGGTGATGGCGTGGGGCTGCTCGAAGATCTCGCGAAGCATCGCGTGGGGAAAGCTGCGGGTATTGGTGTTGAGCGACATGAGTTGTCTATACCTCTTGTACCGGTGTAGTGGAGTTTCCGGTGCGTGCGGGATGCGAGTTGCGCTGCACCGTATTCTATTGCGCGGCGTTGACGGCTGGTTCGGGGTCTTTGCCTAAGGCGAGGCTCGGGTTTTTAGCCATGCTGAGGAGGTTGGCCATGATGCGGAAGGAGCCAGGGACTCCGTCGGGCATCTGGCGGAAGAAGGCGTAGGCCATGTAGACGTACGCTCCCTTGCCGTAGCGGGTGTAGAGGAGGCCGCCTTTTTGTGGGTCCTGGTCTACGTCATGCATCTCGGTGAGGGCGACGTAGTGTGGGTCCCAGGTATGCATGAAGCCGTGGCCGCGCTCTTCGACCCAGTTGTCGAAATCGGCCTCGGTGATTTTGTTGGGCCAGTTGAAGACGGGGTCCCTGGGGGCGAGGAAGCGGACCTTCGAGTCTTCTTCGACGACCTTCTCGGGATCGCCGGAGAGAGCGAAGGGATAGGGGCCGTAGTTGTGGTCGTATTCCTGCGTCTGGTACTGGACGATGACGGTGCCACCGGCTTTTGCGTAGTCGAGGAGACGGTGATTGAAAGTCTTCAACTCGGGGCGGGCGGCATAGGCGCGGATGCCGAGAACGATGGCGTCGAACTGGGAGAGGTCGCCGGTGGCGATGTCCTGCGCAGAAAGAAAAGTTGGATGGATGCCGAGATTTTCGAAAGACGTGGCTACGTCATCGCCGGTGCCCATGACATACCCGATCTTGAGGTTGGGAGCGATCTTTACGTCGACTCCGCTGGTCCGGTAGGTGGCGGGACGATAGTAGGGATAGGGGCGGAGGCCGGTGTAGCCTACGGTCTCGAAGCCCTGGGTGTACTTTTCGCCGTTGTACTCGGCTACGGCGGTGATGATGTAGGGCTTGGGCTGGACGGACTCGGGCTGGACGCGGAGGACGAGGTTCTGGTCTTCGCCCTCGCGTGCGGTGGCGAAGTCAGCGATGGCGGGGGTGGAGGTCCATCCCTTGGGGAGATCGAGGTGTACCTGGCCCTTGGCGGGGCCTTTGACGCTGCTGTGGAGGGTGACGTGAAGCTCGAAGGTGGTGCTCATGAGCGGAACGATTCCGGCCAGCGGTGAGACGGTGAGCGAGATGGCGGGCGCTACGAGGAGGGGTTCGAGGACGGGGCCTTCGCCGTTGATGCGGTGAATGGTCTGGACGACTCCACTGAGGTTGATGTTGACGCCGTGGTAGGCGACGGTGGCTTCAGCAAGAAGCGGGTAGGGGCGGTTGGGTAGGTTCAGGAAGCGAAGATCGTCGATGTCGTAGAAAGACTGTTCGAGGTTGGGGCGGCTGAAGTAAGGCTTGGTGAGCTCGGCGTCCCGAGGGACTGTGACTTCGACGAGCTGGTCGCGTGAGTCGCTGGGAGCCATCGCGCCGGTGATGGAGTCCTTGGGGGTGATGGTCCAGTCAGGGCCGGCCTGGGATTTGACGTGCACTTCGGAGAGGGAGACGGGTTCGGTGCCCTGGTTGGCCACGTGGACGGCGACGGGGAAGGTCTGGCCGGGGATGACGTTCTGCGAGGTGGGAATCTGGATGGACATGTCGCCGAAGGGGCCTACGCGCTGGGCGCCATCGCCGTCGGTGGCGTTGGCAAGAAGGGAGAGCCCTAGGGATTGGCGCAGGGCTTCGTTGAACTGGCTCTGCTTGACCTGGAGCTCGTGCGCCATGTTGTAGCGGGCTTCGGCGGGGAGGTTGCTCTTGCTGACTTCGTCGAGGAGCTCGTTGGTCTGGGCGAGGCCTTTGGCGAGTGTCGGCGCGATGGCGGAGGGAGAGGATGCGTTGAAGTCGCGGATGGCTGTTTCGACTGTGGCGTTGAGGGCGTTCAGCTTCTCGCGCCAGGGTGCTTGCTGCGCTTCAGGAGCGTAGGAGGCGATGCCGGCGAGGGTGATGTCGATGCCGTCGAAGAAGCTGGACTCTTTCTCGGCGCTGGAGACGCGTGAGGCGTAGAGGTGATAGGGGCTGGAGGTGGAACGCGGCAGGGGGATGGCGATGCCGCCGTTCTGGGATTTCTGCTGGTTGAGGCCCTCGCGGGCGATCTGCATGTAGGAAGAGCCGAGGATGGGGTTGTAGGTGCCGGTGGGGATCTCGACGGTGGTCTTGGGGGCGCCTTCGATCCAGGTGTCGTTGGCGTAGTTGCGGAAGTGTGCGGGTTCCCAGTGGCCGGTGGCGTAGTCGTAGACGCCTTTCTCGGTGATGCGAGCGAAGGGGACGCGGCCGTAGACCTTGAGCGGCGTCCAGGGTAGGAGGCCAGCCTTGATCTGGTCAGGGAAGATGTTGGGGTCGCCGGCGACCTTGTAGGCCTCCTGTGCCATGGCTCCAGAGACCTGATGGTGGCCGTGCCCGTCAGAGACGTTACCGACGAAGGTGGAGTTAATGACGAGCGGGCGCTGCATTCGGATGACGCGGACGACGTCGTAGAGGACGCGGTCCTTGCCCCAGGTCTTGAGAGCCTCTTCGATGGTCTTGGAGAAGCCGAAGTCGGCTACTCGGGTGAAGTACTGGTGGACGCCGTAGTAATCGCCGGCGGCGAGGAGCTCCTGGGTCCGGAGGGTGCCGAGCTCGTCCCAGTAGTCGGAGGTCATGTCGTTCTGACCGCCTTCGCCACGGTTGAGGGTAAGGAGGGTGGTGTCGACGCCCTTGCCGCGGCCTTCATAGGCGAGCATGGCGCCGTCTTCGTCATCGGGGTGCGCTACAACCATGGCGAGCGAGGCGCGGGTGTGGAGTTTACGAAGAGACTGAGACAATGCGGCAGAGCCACGATCGATAGGAAGTGGGCGCGCGAAGGCCGATTGGTAGTGGGCAGCTTCGGGCTGCTGGGCGACGACGCCGGTTCCATTGAGGCAGAGAGAAGAGATGAGAAGACCCAGGGTGGGCCCGCGGAACAGGTCAAATCGCATGGGGGCAGGACTCCTGACTATTTTACAGGGTATAAAATCGGCGTTTTGTAATGGATACCATGAGAAGTGAGCGCGAGCACGAATGCGCTGATTTTTCGGCAACTTGCGAAATGGAGGCAGGATTGAGTCATGTCCCGGAGGGTAGGCCGCCTGAGTTGCAGCGTGGGCTTTCGACGGTAGCCGCACTGGGGTTGAACGTCATCGATATGGTCGGCGTGGGGCCGTTTGTTACGCTGCCGCTGATTGTGAGCGTGATGGGTGGGCCGCAGGCGATGCTGGGCTGGGTGATGGGGGCGCTGCTCTCGTTATGCGACGGGCTGATATGGAGTGAGCTGGGGACGGCTTATCCGGAGGCTGGTGGGTCGTACGCATATCTGAAGCATCTTTATGGCGAGCATGGGCTGGGGCGGGCGTTCTCGTTTCTGTATGCGTGGCAGCTTCTGTTCAGTGCACCGCTTTCGATCGCTTCGGGTTGTATTGGATTCTCTCAGTACATCTCGTTCTTTCTTCCGAATGCTTATCAGCCGTTTGCCTCGGCGAGTTTACTCGGTGTTCCGATTGTGTTGAGTGGGCAGACGCTGATTGCTATGGGTGCGTGTGTTGCGGCGCTGATTGTGCTTTATCGCAGTATTGTTCAGATCGACAGGATTGTTCGGTGGCTTGGTTTGGCTGTAGGGTTGACGCTGGTGTTCATCATTGCTGCGGGGTTGACGCACTTCAATGCTCGCCAGGCTTTTGATTTTCCTGCGGGGGCGTTTCGTCTGGATGGTGCTTTTTTTGTCGGACTGGGGGCCGGGATGCTGATCTCGGCTTATGACTACTGGGGGTATTACAACGTTTGCTTTCTGGGGGCCGAGGTTAAGGATCCGCAGCGGACGATTCCCCGGGCGGTGCTTGGGTCGATTGCGATTGTGGGTGTGCTGTACCTGCTGATGAATGTGAGTGTGCTGGGTGTGTTGCCGTGGCGGGAGATGATGGCGGTGAGTGGGGACAGTCATGCTCGGATGTTCGCGATGGCTGTGTTTATGGAGCGGTTGTATGGGCACTCGGCGGCGGGCGTGATTGTGGTGCTGATCTCGCTGGCGGCGCTGGCTTCGGTGTTTGCACTGCTGCTGGGGTACTCGAGGATTCCGTTTGCAGCGGCGCGGGATGGGAACTTTCCTGAGTGGTTTGGGGCTGTGCATGCGAAGCACCGGATTCCGCAACATTCTTTGCTGGCGCTGGGAGCGGTGACGCTGGTTTGTTGCATCTTCCGGTTGCAGGAGGTGATTACGACGCTGGTCGTGATTCGTATCCTGTTTCAGTTTTTATTGCAGGGGCTGGCGGTGTTGCTGCCGAAGCATCGGAGGGAACGGAAGCTGCGGGGGTTTCGGATGCCGCTTTACCCTTTGCCTGTGTTGCTGGCGCTCAGCGGGTTCTGCTTCATTCTGTTTTCGCGGCCGAACTTCCTCAGGGAGATGCGGACGGCGGGGGTGATTCTGTTGGTTGGGGTGTTGGTGTATTCGGTGCGGTTTGTTCGGGCTAGGGGTCAGGTCTGAGGTACCCCCCCCCGTACTTTTTGCGCAAAGTCTTCGATTTAGATGAGTTAAGTCTGGACCTCCTGTGTTCGGGTACGGGTTAAAGTGGAAGCCCCCGGAGTTGTTCCGGGGGCTTTGTCTCTACTTCTAGTTTAGCAAGCCCGAGGGAATGAACCGGCAACTGGTAACTTATTTGTTTTGAGATGGATGTGATGGTTTTGGGCTTGACAGGCTATTTGATGAGGTCGCGGTAGTCTTCGCGGGTGGGGGTGAAGACGTCGAGGACTTCGGAGGGTTCGAGGGCGGAGGCTTGGTGCTCGACGTTGCCGTCGACGATGAAGCTGTCTCCGGCGTGGGCGTCGAAGACTTTTCCGTCGATATCGACGCGGATGGCTCCGCTGATGACGTAGACGAGCTGGTGGTGGGGGTGGCTGTGGCGGGCTCCTACCCAGCCTTCCTCGAAGTAGTGACGGACGAGCATGAGCTGGTCGGTGTTGGCGAGGACCTGGCGGCGCATGCCGGGCTCGGGGGTGAAGGTCTTGGGGTCCTGGTTTTTTACGAAGCTCATGCTGTCTCCTTTCTGTAGTTTAGATGGAAGTGAGTTGGAAAGTCAGACGGGTACACTGGGCACTTGAATATCTTCCCGAAAGGACGACTGGATGCTCTCAGAGACCGAGGCTCGGCAATTTGCGCATAGCTGGATTCTGGCTTGGAATTCTCACGATCTCGACGCTGTCATGTCTCACTATGCGCCGGAGGTTGTTCTGACGTCGCCCACAGCGGCGAAGCTGTTGAGTGATGCCTCAGGAACCGTTACAGGCAAGGAAGGCGTGCGGAGCTATTTCGAGCGCGGGCTTGAGGCCTACCCGAATCTCGCTTTCGAACTTCTGGATGTGATGTGGGGAATCTCAAGCGTCGTTCTCTGCTACCGAAATCAGAAGGGCACGAAGACTGGCGAGTTTATGGAATTAAATGCGCAACAAAGAGTTGTTAGAGTCGTTGCAAATTACACGTGAACGTAACGGCCCAGCTAAGGGGCAGCTCAGTGGCACTCGAGCAAAATACAGGAGATTCTTCTCCTTTGGCTTCGCTCAGGGTCAGAATTACGGCTCGGGTGAGATGACAATTTTATTGATTGGTAGAAAAGACGGTTCGCGCTTTGCGCGAACGAACCCACTCATGCGCAAAAGCGCGCATGAATGGGGCACCCGGCTTTCTAGTAGCCGAACTGCCTTTTGTCAGGCAGTTGCATGGCGCACTTAGCCAAGGGACCGCCGCAGACATCGCCTTCTACAGGGAATAACAGATATCGTAACTCGTCTGTCCGTCGATTAGTCATCTCGGTGAGTGCTTCGTGAAAACAAAATGGATGGACGGACCCAAGTGCCTGGGGATTTTCACTAGGCGCGAGCGGCCATCTTGCAGCTAGCTCGGCATCGCGAAACGCTATCCACGCCCGTTCTGCGGCAATCACTTTGTTCAGTGCAGTCTTATTGCTCTTAAGTTTGTCCAGTAGCTCTTTGTAGGTTTCATTGAGACGTTTGTCAGCGTTCTTGAATTCATCGATAGCGCATTGGTTCATCTCTGCCTGACTTTCATGACCTCCACTCCCACACGGTTTGGATTGCGCTTTCATTGGCAAACCAATCGCAAGCAAAAGAACAAATAACATTGAAAGTGTTCTAACTTTATTTTCCGCCATTCGGCTATCTCCGGTAACAGTCATTCCGCAACTCGCAATGCGCGAGTTGCTTGCTTCGCTCAGAATGACACTTTTTGATGACATCTTCTAGGCTACTTTTATTGGCGGGTATCGGAAGAAGGGCGAGCCTTAGCGGCTCGCCCTTCTTGGTTAGTGGGGTAGTGGATCGACTGGATTAGTTGTGGGGGTAATCGACTCGGATGGAGAGGATTTCGTAGGGGGTGATAGGTAGTGTGACTTTGTTGTTGGTTACGGTGAGGGGGGAGCCTTGTGGCTTCTCCATAAGGTTGGTTTCGGTGGCGGCGGTGGCGCCTGGTGGGACGGTGAAAGTTACGTCGGATTGCTTGCCTGCCCACTCGAAGACGCGGAAGATAAGGCCGTTGTCGTCCTCAGCTTTTTTGATTGCGGTGAGGATTACGTTCTCCGGTGTGACGGAGGCGTAGGAGTGTTCGAGCGGCATGCTGCCTGTGTGTGAGGCGACCTGTGCGGCGCGGAGCTCGTAGTTGTACTGGTATCCGCGGCGGGCGGTGAGGGCCTGCTTCCAGGTTCCGGCGTGCGGGTAGAGGGCGTAGCTGAAGTGCTGGTGGCCGCGGTCGGCTTCGGGATCGGGCCAGGTGGGCGAGCGTAGGAGCGTCAGGCGAAGAACGTTGCCTGCGGCGTCGTAGCCGTACTTAGCTTCGTTGAGGAGCGAGAAGCCGTGCTGGCCGTCGCCGAGGTCGGCCCAGCGTAGGGCGGGGACTTCGAACTTGGCTTGCTCCCAGGTGTTGTTGCGGGTGGTGGGACGCTCGATGTTGCCGTAGGGGATGTCGTAGGTGGCCATGGGGCCGGTGGCTGCTAGTGGGAAGGCTGTCTTGAGGAGGACGTGGGTCTCGTGCCAGTCGATGTCGTTGATGACGTCGACGGTGTCGGTATTGGCGTAGAGCTGGATGTCCTGCGCGAACTTCGAGGACTGCCAGGTGCGGGTGACGCGGATGACGGCACGCATGGGGCCGCTCTCGACGAGCTTGACCGAGTCAACGTTGGTGATGGGGGTCATGTGGTCGAGGGTGCCGGGGTCGATGTTCCAGGCGTCGTATTCCTTGGGGAGATCGTGGAAGGTCTGGAGCTGGTTGCCGCAGGCTCCGCTGGCGAGGGATTCGAAGTTGGACTTCTTGTCGTAGAGGCTGGTGATGCAGCCGGTGGCGGGGTCGACGACTACCTTGAGGAAGGCGTTCTCCATGGTGGTGCCGCTGGCTTTGAGGTCCGTCGCGAAGGTGCGCTCGCCTGTGACGGCGTGGAGCACCTCGTAGCCGAGTGCGGGAGTGTTTTTGGTTTCGATCAGAACCTTATAGGTGTTGGTTTGGGCGTCCTTGGAGAGGATCTTCGAGGGGACGACGTTGTCGTGCGAGTCGAGGATGGAGATGCCGTTGGGTGCGGCGGAGGGCATCTGCACGGTGACGGTGGTGATGCCGGGGCGGCTCCACGCTAGCGGGTTGAAGACCAGGACGGGAGCGTCGCCGGCGACTTTGGTGTTGATTCGTGCGGCGAGTGCGTTGAGCGCGTTGCTGGAGATTTCGTTATTGGAGAGGCGGACCTGATCAAACTCGGCCTGGGCTTCTTTGTAGATGATGCCGATGCCGGAGCCGGCGGCCAGGTCGTGGAAGCCATTGAAGGCGATCTTCTTCCAGGAGGTGGTGAATTCATCGTGCGGGTAGGGTTTGCCTTCGAGCCATGCTAAGGAGGCGAACTTTTCGGCGTTGATGGTCTGCTCTTCGGATTCGCGCATGTTGCGCTTGTGCTGGGCCTGGGTGGTCATGACTCCGCGGTGGTACTCGAAGTACATCTCATCCTTCCAGGTGGGGATGGCGATCTTGCCAGGGTCGGGCGTGGGGAAGGTGTAGCCCTTGGCGATGGAGGTGTAGTTCCACACGGGCGAGTTGGGAGAGAGGTTCTGCTCGGAGCTGGTGAAGAAGGATTGCGCGACTCCGAACTGGATGTTGGGCATGATCTTGCCGGGCTGGGCCCAGTGGTTGCCCTCGTCGAGGATGGCGCGGGTGGGGCCGCCGCCGTGGTCGCCAATGCCGTAGAGGTCCATCATCTTTTCCATGCCGGGTGCGCGCTGGCGTGCTACGGCCAGGTCGGCGGAGAGGCGGATGGGATTGAGGTTATTGTTCGCGTAGTCGTGCGGGAAGTAGGTGAGGACTTTGCTGCCGTCGGGGGACTGCCACCAGAAGAGTTTGAAGGGGAGCTGGTTGGTGTCGTTCCAGGTCATCTTCTGGGTGACGAAGTAGTCCATGCCGGAGCGCTTGTAGATCTGGGGGAGCTGCCAGTTGTAGCCGAAGGAGTCGGGGTTCCAGCCGATGCGGACGTCCACGCCGTATTGCTCCTGGAAGAAGCGCTTGCCGATGAGGAGGGAGCGGACCTGGGATTCGCCGTCGGGCATGTTGAGGTCGGGCTCGACCCACATGCCGCCTACGATCTCCCAGCGGCCTTCCTTGATGCGCTTTTTGATTTCTTCGTTGATGGCGGGGTACTTGGTGGCGATCCACTCGTTATAGGCGGCGGCGGACTGGGTGTAGGTGTAGTCCGGGTACTCGTTCATGAGCTGGAGCGCGGTGGAGAAGGTGCGCTTGACTACGTCTATGGTTTCAGAGACTGGCCAGAGCCATGCGGCGTCGATGTGCGAGTTGCCGGTGAGGTGGAAGGTAGCTTGTTGCAGGACGGGCTTGATGGGCTCGAGCTTTTGACGGGATGCGGTGAGGGAGGAATCGAACTGGGATTGGTTGGCGGCGTCGAGGGCGGCGAGGTCGACGGTGGTGATGGATTGGTTGAGGGTGGCGAGGTCCTGTGTGGGGTTTTTGGAGAGCGAGGGCAAGAGAGCGGCGCTGGATAAGAACTCGGTGCGGAGGTCGGAGGGGTTGGGACGGCCGGGGGCGAAGTCGATCTTCATGGTCGCGCGGTCGAAGGTCTTGGTGTCGACGGTGTGGAGGAGCTTGACGGCGATGAGGACCTTGTCGCCGGGCTTGGCCTGGTCGAAGAGGACGATGGGCTCGAGGTCGTCACCGAGGGCTACGCGGCGGCCGTTGAAGTAGATGATCTGCGGCATGGGGCCGTTGGCGGTGGCGCGGAACTGGAACCAGATGCGGGCACCGGTGAGGTCGTAGCCGTTGAGGTTTTTGGGGACTTCGACGAGGCGGCGGAACCAGACGGCGTCGTTGGGGGCGTGGCTGCGGGGCTTGACGATGGGCCAGGAGGAGTCGTCGAGGGAGGGGTCTTCGCCGTGGGCGAGGTCGCCTACGTGGGAGCGCCATTCGTCGGCAGGGAGATTGTCGAGGGTACCGAGGCGTTCTATGACTTTCTGGGAGTTGGAGGGAAGGGTAGCGATGATGTCGGCGATCTCTTTGGGGGATTGCGCGTGGGCGGGGATCAGGGCAGCGGTGACGAAGGCGGTGAGAAGAATCGTGCTGATACGGCGCAGAGAGGCGATGACAGTCAAGTGCGACTCCTTTGGGTTCTGTCCGGTTCGTAAGCGGTTACTTTTTAGCGACGACGATTTTCCGGTAAAGCGAACAGAGGGAGTCTAACTGATTTTGCTTGCTGCCCGTGGCGAAAGGCCTAACACCGATTTGCGGCCGATCACACCGATGAAGAACTCGACTGCGGATTTTCCCGGTTCGGGAGAGATGTTCAAGATTAGGCATCAATAAAAGCATCAAATGATGCTATGATTGATGCATGCGCACGACCCTTACGTTAGACGACGAGTTGTTAGGGAAGGCTGAGGAATACACAGGGCTTTCGGAGAAGACTGCTATTGTGCGCGAGGCTATGAAGGCCCTGATTGAGCGTGAGAGTGCTCGGAGGCTTGCGCGAATGGGCGGGGTCGCTCCGGATCTTGAGGCGCCTCCACGCCGCAGATTGAACGAAGCATGATTCTGGCTGACACGTCGATATGGGTCGACCATCTTCGTTCGGGTGATTCTGAGCTAGCCAACGAGCTTAATCGCGGGACGGTTCTGATGCATCCGTTTATCGCGGGTGAACTGGCTCTGGGATCAATGACACAGCGGGAGAAGATTCTTGCGGAGATCGATTCGCTGCCGGTCGCGCGGGTGGCTCGTGTCGAAGAGGTGCGGCTTTTGATTGAGCAACGGGTGCTCTTCAGCCGCGGCATCGGGTATATCGATGTGCATCTGATTGCCTCGGTATTGCTCACTCCACATACGCTGTTGTGGACTCGGGACAAGCGGCTTCGGGGGATTGCTGAGTCGCTTGGGATTCATGCTTCGCTTGAGTGAGCTTCGTTTTATGGTCAGAAGGGCAAAAAACAACGATAGAAGCAGGTTCCCTTCGAGTATGACAAGCAAGAACGGCAGAGGTTGGATGGGTGGTGTTTGGTGGCGCTTCGAGCGAAATGCGGGGGTTCTTCGCTCCGCTCAGAATGACAAGCAAGAACAAAACAGCTCTCAGCGCTTGAGGATGGCTTCGAGGTATTCGAGGGCGCGGGGGTCTTGGGATTGGCCTAGCCAGAAGATGGCTTCCTTGCGGATGGCGGGGTTGGAGTTGGTGTCGGCCACGTGCATGAGTTGGGGGACGCCTTCGTCTTTGGGGAGCTGGCTTAGGGCGAAGACGGCTTTCTTTTTGACTTGCAGCTCGGGGTCGTTCTGGATGGCGTCGGTGATGGCGGCGCTGGCTTTCTTGCCGGCCTTCTGGGCCAGCCAGAAGATGGCCTGACCGCGTACCTGCGGGCTGGAGTCGGACTTGGCCATCTTGAGGATTTCGTCCGTCGCGGCGGGGTCGGAGTTGATGGAGAGGTCGAAGGCTAGTTTTTCGCGGAGCTTAGGGTCTTGTTCTCTGGTGACGAGCTGTTGGAGGGCGAGGAAGCCTTCGTGTCCGCGCTTGGCTCCCAGCCAGAAGGCGGCTTTCTCGCGGAGGCGCGGGGTGTTGGAGGGTGCGGCGAGGGAGCTTAATGCGTTCGTCGCGGCGGGTGTGGCGTGCATGGCGAGGGTGACGAGGGAGTCTTCAGTTACGCGCTTGCCTTGGTCGTCTTCGGGTTGGGCGGCCAGTTTGGCGAGGAAGGCTACGCTGTCGTTGGGCTGGACGCCGGTGAGCCAGGTGAAGGGTACGCCGCCTGCGTTGAGTCGGCAGCCTACGTTGGTGGGACGGACCTTGATGATGGCTCCGTGATCGAGGCGCAGGAGGACGTACATGTTGGCGGGGGAGGGCTTCTGGTCGGTGGTGCTCATGCCGTCTCGCGTGGACTCGAGTTGATATTCACCACAGCATCCATCTTCAGACTGTGATGTGCCTTCAGAATCTGAACATGAAGAGAAATTCGTTCGTGGAAGAGCAGGCACTTCATATCCAATCCATTGGGGCTGAGTTGAGCGCTGAAATCGCGCCACCGTCGCGGACAGTCCTGCGCCTGCTGGCTCAGTGTTGAACTGCGTGTTGACGACTTTAGGCTGCTGCGCGACGATCGCGGATGCGCTGAGGATGAGGGCGAGGACAAAATGTTTCACGGCGGAGTTCCTCCTGACGAATCTGGCGGCGATTGCTGGGGTCGGCTACTTGTTGAGGATTTCAAGCATGTAGTCGGTGGCTTCCGGGCTGTGCATGATGCTGAGCTGCTGAATGATGTCCCGCTTGAGGGCGGGATCCTTCTCGGCTTTGGCGAGGGTGACGAGATCATGCGCGTCGTTGGCTAGAAAGAGGGCTTGGACAGCGGCCTTCTTGGTCTCGGGGTCAGCGTTGTTTTGGTAGGTGGCGACAAGCTTGGGCGCCATGTCCGGGCCTCCGGCGATGCCGAGGTTGCGGATGGCTTTGCGACGAAGGTCAGGGTCCTGCTCGGTGGTGGCGATGGTTCCGAGGACCTCGGCGCCTTTGCGGCCCGCGGCGATGAGGCTGCTGATGATGTGTTCCTTGACCTCGTGGCTCTTTGTTTCGTTGTAAAGGGTCTGGAGTTGCGCGGTTGCACCCATCGCTCCAAGCGATTGCACGGCGGTGCGAACGAGCTGCGGATCGGTCTCATTGCGGGCGGCTTCGACGAGTTTGTCGGGACTGTTGGTGACCAGGTAAGCCTGGAGGATCGCCTTCTTTACGCCTATGTCGCTGGTGTGCTGGTAGATGTCGGCGAGGACATCGACGGATTGCCTGCCGCGGATCGATAACATGCGGATCGCCTTGATCTGCAGGGTGGGGTTCGATTGGCCGCGGGCGATCTGGCCGATAAGGTCCTGTGCTTGCTTGGAGTCGCTCTGGGAGAGGACGAAGAGGGCGCGTTCCTTGAGCTTGTCGGAGCTATTGCCAGCGAGTATTTGCTGGATGGCGGGGATGGCGTGGGACTCGTCCTGCTGCATGATGGCGCTGAGGGCGAGGAGCTTGAGCTCGTCGTCCTGGGTGGCCTGGGGCGACATGGGCTGGCCGCTGTGGCTGTGGATTTCGATCTCCAGAGCGCCGCACTCGTCTAGCCATTTGCTTTTGGGGTAGGCGTGGCGGAGCTCGGCGCAGGTGCCGAGGGCGCGGGCTGGCTGGCCTTCTTTGTTTTCAGCGTAGGCACGCCAGTAGAGAGCGCCTTCGGCTCGCTCGCCGTGCATCTGGACGACTTTGTTGAAGAGGTCGACGGCGTCGGACCAGCGGCCTTCGTTGATGGCGCGGGTGCCATCGGCGTAGAGGGCGTCATCCTTGGCGGCGGGGGAGAACTCGTAGGCGATGAGCTCCGGCTTGACGAGCTCGGCAGAGAAGGCCTGAGTGGAAATGACAGGCGAGATAAGGACGGCAGCGAGGAAGAGTGATGTGGCTTTCATTTAGATGGATACCCCTTTCGTTCGGACGGCCCCGGTTTGCTGCTGTTTTTCGTCACCCTGCACGCGGGAGCGCAGGACGCGGACTTCGAAGAGGAGGCCGTCGGTGTTCAGTTCTTTTTGCAGTTCGGCGAGGCGAGCTGGGCTTGCGTTGTCGGGTTCGTTGGCGATCTCGACGAGGACGCGCTCGAGGCGGTCGAGAGCGGCGGCTAAAGCGGGATCGCCTGACTTGGCGGCGCTCTCGCGGTAGAGACGGTTAGCGGAGAGGAGATCCTGTGCCTCAGCTTTTACAGGTGCGGCGGCTTCGGCGGAGTCGGCGTGCTTGAGTTCGACGAGAAGGCGCTCGGAGCGGTCGAGGTGGTCGCCAAGGACTACGAGGACGATGGGTTGGCGAGGTCCATTGTTCGCTGCTGACTGGATTTGCGGAGGATGCTGATGGTTCTCCCACTGACGTCCGGCGAAGAAGGCTACGGCGACGAGGATGGCGCAGGTTGTGGCGAAGGCTAGGGCCTTCAGATTGGTCAAGCGGGTCCAGATACTATGCTGCTTCTGTTCGTAGACCGGCACGAAGTTGCGAATGGACTGCCAGACCTGTTCGCCGTATTGGGCGTTTCGCGTTGGAGGCGTGATGGGCTCGATTGCGGCGAGGTCGTTGCGGAGAGCGGCGTAGGTTTCGGCGCATTGGCTGCATTCGCGCAGGTGATGGTCGATGCGCGTGGGCTGCGGGGACTCGCCGTAGTAGTGTTCGATGAGCTGTTCTTCCGTTAGATGGTTCATGCGATCACCTTGATGAGCGCCAGGCTGCGGCTGAGTGCGGCGTAGATGTCAGCACATTCATGGCACTTACGCAGGTGGTTGGCGATGTGTTCGCGGTGTGGCGATTCCTTGTAGAAGTACGCGACGAGTTGTTCTTCGTTGAGATGGTTCATGCGTTTACCTTGAGTGGTGCGAGGCCGCGGCGGAGCTTCTGTACGGCGCGGAAGACTGCTTGCTTGGCGGCGTTGGGAGCGATGTGGAGTGTGGCGGCGATCTCCTCGGTGGAACGAGCTTCCATGTGGCGGAGGACGAAGGCGGTGCGCTCGGTGGCGGTGAGCTTTTGCATGGCACGGGCCTGTAGGGCTTCGATCTCCTGGCTGAGGAGGAGGCGTTCGGGATCGGCGGCGGTGTCGGCGACCTGCACTTGATGCTGAGTGGGGTCGGCGTCTTCGGCGATCTGGTAGTTGGCGGCGGGTTGTCGTTTGTTCTTCATATTGAGGGCACAGTTGACGGCGATGCGGTAGATCCAGGTCCCGAATTCGGAGCGCGACTCGAAGCTTTCGAGCTTCTGATAGCCGCGAAGGAAGGCTTCCTGAACGACCTCTTCGGCATCGGCCTCGTCATCGGTGATGCGGAAGGCTACGCGGAAGACGGCGTGGCTGTGGCGTACGACGAGCGCGCCGTAGGCTTCTTTGTCTCCGGTTAGAACCGCCCGGATGATCGAGTGGTCGTTCTCTTCCATTCAGCGCATTAGACAGGGTTTTGGGTTGGCGGTTAGGAAGAATTTTTGATGAGGGATTTTGGGGAGGGGTTGGCTTTGAGATGAGAGGGGTTGAGTCGCGCTACACTTGCCGTAGGTGTGGGGCCAGGCAAGCCGATTTGCGTGGAGGGTCATGCTGAGAAGCTATCCGCAACCTGAAGTGGGATGGGGCCGAACCGGAATTTGGGTATGCGTCCTCTTTGTGCTGCTTTCGCCCTGGGGAGTTGTGTTGGGGCAGGGCTTGCCTTCGGCTATAAAGAATGCTGCTGGTGGGGGTTCAGCGCAGACTACTCCGCCTGCTGATGCGACTGCTGCGCCTGCGGTGACTCCGCCGCCTGTTCCTGTTGATCCGCTGGGGCGGACTTCGCCGCATGGGACCGTGCTCGGGTTTTTGCGGGCGGCGGAGGAGAAGGATTACACCAAGGCTGCGAAATTTCTTGATGGAAAGCGGTCGCCGGAGCAGGCGACTGAGCTGGTTGTGCAGCTGAAGTATCTGCTGGATCAGGGGCTTTCGACCAGCCTTGACGACATTTCGCGCTCGCCCCAAAAAGATGTTGAGGACGAGCATCGGGTGACGAGGGAGCGGATCGGTCTTCTAAAGACCCCGGATGGTGAAATGGAGGTGCTGCTCGATCTCATAAAGAGACCAGGGGATGCGTCTATCTGGCTCTTTTCGCAAGAGACGCTGAACCGCGTTCCGGAAGCCTATTCCAGCGAGCACCGCAAGGACATAGAGGATTACTTTCCGGTATGGTCTCAAAACATTCGCTTTCTCTCTGTCCCGCTGTGGCGCTGGGGCACGATGCTCGTCTACCTGCTGATGGTGTTTTTGGCGGCCAGCCTTATTACAAGAACGATGATCTGGTTGTTTCGGCGGCTGTTCAAAAATAGATTGACTGCGAGCGTAGAAGAGTCTGTTCTCGCGCTGAAAACGCCGATCTTCTGTGTTCTGGGTGCGATTATGAATCGCGCTGCGGCCAGCTACGCCCGTACTGCGCTGAGCCGGCACTATTGGAGTATCACCGGACTTATTTTGTTGTGGATGAGTGGGGCGTGGCTGCTGGTGCGGATCACGAACATTCTCGTCTCGGTGTGGCGTCACAAGCTCCTGCTGAAGATGCAGGTGGAGCGGGCCACGCTTGTCAGTCTGCTGGGGAGGATATTTACGATTCTGGTCGGGCTTGTGCTGGTGCTTGTGCTGCTGGCACAGGCCGGCGTGAATGTCTCTGCTATGGTTGCCGGTTTAGGTATCGGCGGCGTTGCACTGGCTCTTGCGGCGCAGAAGACCCTGGCGGATTTGTTTGGCGGACTCTCCATCGTGATGCGCGGCGCGGTACGGGTGGGCGACTTCTGCCAGATCGATGGGCTCACCGGGACTGTCGAAGATATCGGGACCAGCTCTTTGAGTCTGCGAACACTGGGTCGCTCTGTGGTATCGATTCCGAATTCGAAGGTGGCGGAGGTGAATCTCGAGAACTTTGCAATGCGCGATCAGTTCTGGCTGAACCAGACTTTCACGCTGCGGTTCGATACGCCTCATTCAGTTGTGAAGGAGGTGCTGGAGAAGATTGTGCAGTTGCTGCTGGAGCATCCGGAGTTCAATAAGAATTCAACCCGGGCGCGGCTGATCAACCTCACCCCATCAGGGCCGCAGATTGAGGTTTTTGCTTACTTTCGCAGGCCGGGCGCGGATTGGGCGGTTTTTCTGGGGGAGCAGGAGAAGATCATGCTCCAGATATTAACCATTGTTGAGGAGGCTGGGAGCAGCCTGGCGGCCCCGATTGGCGTGGTGCGGATGGAGAAGGAGAAGGCCTAGAGGTTTCGTGGGTTCTGGGGCTGGGATGTAGACTTGTGCTGTCCGAACGGCGTGTTTGAGGTGGGTTGATGCAGATTGCTTATACGCTGACGTTCCAGGAGTTCCTTGAGGGGCAGAGGGTTCATGAGAACCGTTGTACGAAGACGCGTGTTCTGCGATTTTTGAACTGGTGGTTCTTTCCGCTGCTGGGACTGGTGCTGGTGCTTGGCTCGATTATGCTTTGGCGTGAAGGGTCGCCGTGGGTGACGGTGATTGTCGTGTTCGTGTATGGATTGTTTCTTGTCTGTTACCGCCTGCTGCTGCTGGGGCGGGCGAAGAGCAAGTACGTCAACACGCGGCGCGGGGATGGGAGCGTCCTGCTGAATGTCGAAGAGGATGAGATTGTTGCGGAATGGCCGGAGTTTGCAAGGAGTGTGGCTAAGTGGGCGGCGATCAAGAAGTTTCGTGAGGATGAGAAGGTGTTGTTGATTTATATTGCTCCCGCCATCTTTTTTATCGTGCCGAAACGGGCGATGTCTCCGGAGCAGCTAAGTGAGCTTCTGTTTCTGCTGAACAAGAAGCTTGTGCTGCGTGGGTGAGAATGACCCGACCGCGGATCGGCATGGAAGAGCGCGGATTGAAGGCGAAAAGGTGTCGTAGCTAAGACAATGAAAAGAGGCAGCCTTGATAGGCTGCCTCTTTTTGATTGCGATGGGCTCTTGTTAGACGGCTACAGGCTCGCCCACCTTGACGTTGACTGGGGTGAGCCAGTTGTGACGGTCGGGCTTGAGGCCGTTGACGATGTTGAAGAACTCGTCGTGCAGAGCTGTAGTGATGGGGCCCATGGTGCCGTCGCCTACCATGATGCGGTCGACCGAGCGGAGGTGAGTGACCTCAGCGGCGGTGCCAGTGAAGAAGGCTTCGTCGCAGATGTAGAGAAGTTCGCGGGGCATAGCTTGTTCGACGACTTCGATGCCGAGTTGCTTGGCGAGGGTGATCACAGAATTGCGGGTGATGCCGCTCAGCACGGAGTTGGCGAGAGGAGTGGTGTAGAGGACGCCGCCGCGCACGATGAAGAGGTTTTCGCCGGAGCCCTCGGAGAGGTAGCCGTTGACGTCGAGCGCGATGCCTTCCGAGTAGCCGTTGATCTCGGCTTCCATGCGGATGAGCTGCGAGTTCATGTAGTTGGCGCCGGCCTTCGCGAGCGAGGGCATGGTGTTGGGTGCGAGACGCGACCAGCTGGAGACGCAGACATCCGCGCCGTCGTTGCCCGGGACATATTTGCCCCAGGGGAAGTTCGCGATATAAACCTCGACGGGAGACTTCAGCGGATTGACGCCAACTTCGCCGTAGCCGCGGAAGGCGATGGGACGGATGTAGCAGGGCGCGATGCCGTTGGCCTCGATCACATCGACGACTGCGGAGCAGAGCTGATCGACGGTATAGGGCAGGGGCATGCGGTAGATCTTGGCAGAGTCGATGAGGCGGGCCATGTGCTCGGGAAGGCGGAAGACGCCGGCGCCGTTCGGCTGCGAGTAACAGCGGATCCCCTCGAATACTGAGGAGCCGTAGTGGACGACGTGGCTCATGACATGGATCTGGGCTTTGTCCCAGGGAATCAGTTGTCCGTTGTGCCAGATGTTTGCTGTAGGTTGGACGGGCATGTTGGCTCCTAAGTGGAAGGTTAATTATAGCGAAGTCAGCTGCGCCTCGGGTTTGAGGCAATATGGCTGAGGGCTTCCCTAAACATTCACATTCAAAAGGCGATTGAGCCTGAAAGCTTTATGACTTCGCAGTTGGCTTGGCTGCTTTCGGGTTCGCTTTGGTCGCCGGTCCTTTTCGCTTCTGGACGGCTTGGCGAAGGATGAATTCGATCTGGCCGTTAACGCTCCGCAGTTCGTCCTGTGCCCAGGCTTCGAGTTCGGCCCAGATCGCAGGATCGATGCGCATGAGAAAAGGTTTGCGTTCTGCCATTCCGTGACCTTAGTGGTATAGCGTTCCGGTGTTCACAACAGGATGGACGTCGGACTCGCTGCAGAGTACGACCATTAGATTGCTGACCATCGCTGCACGCCGCTCGTCATCGAGCTGTACTACGTCCTTGTCGGCGAGTTCTCTGAGTGCCATATCGACCATGCTAACCGCACCCTGCACGATCTTTTGCCGAGCGGCGATTACCGCTTCCGCCTGCTGACGGCGAAGCATGACCTGGGCGATCTCCGGTGCATAGGCGAGATGAGTGAGGCGCGCCTCGTCTACGACAACGCCAGCTTTGGCGAGCATCTCCTGTAGTTCATTGCGAAGGGTTTGGGCCACCTCGTCGAGGTTGCTGCGGAGCGTGGTCTCGCCTCCTTCACCGTCATCGTAGGAATACATATTGGCCAGATGGCGCAGCGCGGATTCGCTTTGGATAGGGACGTAGTTCTCATAGTTATCCACGTCAAAGAGAGCTTGTGCCGTGTCCTGAACACGCCAGACAATGACCGCCGCGATCTCGATTGGATTACCGCGCTTGTCGTTGACCTTCAGCTTTTCGCCATTGAAGGTGCGGGCTCGGAGCGAGATTTTGTTTCGAGCGAAGAGTCCTCTTGCAACTCCATACGCTGGCGACCTGGTTGTAGCGGGCGGGGCTGGCTGCTGTCCGTCAGCATAGAAGGGATTGGTCCAGTGAAAACCACTTGTCCTGACCGTGCCCTTATAAGCGCCGAATAAAAGGAGGACGCGAGCCTCATTTGGTTGCAGGGTGAAAAAGCCTTTCAGTGCCAATATGCTGCATGCCAGAACAGCGAAGCAAAGAACAAGTAGGGCTCCTTGCACTTTGTAGAGGATGATCAAGGCGAAATCTGCTGCCAGAATTGCGATGAGTGGGATCAGGACTGCCCAGCCGTTCAGAACTTTTATGATCCGTTCCCGATTGACTGCTGATTGAACTGTCTTCATGGTGCTCCCTTCGACATTAACAATTGCTATTGAAATGATATCACTTTGATAGCCTGCAAAATTTCTTTTGCGGTCTCCGCCGTCTCGTTCGATTTGTGGCGTGGGAGAATGGAGCGTGGCGTTTGATCCTCATTCCGTGAGCTTTCAGGATCTGCAGCACTCGGTGTATGTGCGGTTTTCGGTGCTGGCACTGAGCTCGATCTTCTTTCTGGTCGATCCGTTTGCGGCGTTGCCTACGTTTCTGGCCGTGACGGCGGGAAGCGATGATGCGAGGCGCAGGCGGATGGCCTGGAAGGCTTCGCTGACGGCGTTGTTTTTTCTGAGTGGGTTCGCGGTGGCTGGGCAGTACATCTTCCGGATGTTCGGGATTACGCTGCCCGCGTTCGAGATTGCGGGTGGAGTGATCCTGCTGCTGATCGGGCTGGACATGCTGGAGGCGAAGCGGTCGGCCACGCAGGAATCGAGCGAAGAAGCGCATGAGGCGGCGAGCAAAGAAGATGCGGGCATCGTTCCGTTGGGGATTCCGATGCTGGCCGGGCCGGGCGCGATTACCAGCGTGATGGTCCTGGTGGGTCAGGCGCAGACGCAAGTGGCAGATGGTCGCGATTCTGGGTTCGATCTTCCTTACGGCGGTGGTGTGCTACCTGGTACTGGGCAACTCGGACAAGGTGGCGCGGGCCCTGGGGGATACGGGAATCCGCATCCTGGTGCGCATTATGGGTTTGCTGCTGGTGGCGCTTGCAGTGCAGTATTTCGTGAATGGAATGGCTGACCTCGGGGTGATTGCCAAGCCCTCGTGAGGCAACGTGATGGTGGGGTGGGGACTCTCACGGTACATAGGCGAGATCTCGAAGCGGAAAGGCGGTAAGGGCGGCGCATGCGACAGACGATGCGAATGGCGCGGTTGCTTCTGGGTGTGGGGCTTCTGGTGGGGATGTCAGTGGAGGCGGCGTGGGCGCGGTTTCAGCCGGTTGTCTGTAAGAACTCGTTTACCGAGCAGCAGGAGATTGCCGAAGGCGGAAAGGTGGCGGCGGAGGTCTTCAAGCAGATGCCGGTGCTGCCGGACAGCTCGCCGGTATCGCAGTATGTGCGACAGCTTGGGGCGAAGCTGGTGGCAGTCGCGCCGGGGTATAAGTGGCCTTACAACTTTCACGTCGTGGCGAGCGAGGAGATCAATGCGTTTGCGTTGCCGGGCGGGGCGATGTTTGTGAACCTGGGGACGATTCAGGCGGCCGAGACGGAGGCGCAGCTGGCCGGTGTGATGGCGCATGAGATCTCGCACGTGGTGATGCGGCACTCGACCTGCAATCTGACCAAGCAGCAGAAGATTGGAACGTGGGCAGGGCTGGGGCAGTTGGCGGCGGCGATCGCTTTAGGGGATAGTGCGCTTGGCTCGGTGGCGAATCAGGGGATTGGTATGGCGACGGGACTCGGCTTTTTGAGGATGTCCCGGGATTACGAGAAGCAGGCGGATCTATTGGGCGTCGGGATCTTGTATGACGCGGGATATGATCCGCGAGGCTTGCCGCAGTTCTTCGAGACGATTCAGGCGAAGTATGGCGAGGGCGGGGCGCAGATCCTCAGCGATCACCCGAATCCCGGCAACAGGACGCAGTATGTGAAGGTCGAGATTGCAACGCTGCCGCCGCGGGCGAATGCGACGGTGACTTCGCCGGAGTTTACGAAGATTCGGGCGCTGGCGGCCAAAGAGAAGACCTACAACGCCAAAGAGGTTCAGGCGGGGACTTGGCGGCAGACGGGGAAGTATGCGTTGGTGGCTGGTGGGCCCGCGCAGGTGATTCCGGCGGCTCCTCAAGGTCGTGGGCAGGGCGGGGCTGCTGGTGTGCGATTGAGCCAGAGCGCGTTGGGGCTCAATGACCGGATGGTTGCGTATCAGGGGGCTGGGTTTTCGGTGAGCTATCCGGCGAGTTGGCAGAAGGGCGAAGGGCAGAATGGCAGCGTGGCGTTTGTGCCGCCGAATGGATCGGGGCAGGCGGGGATTGCGTATGGCGCGCTGATCGATTCAGTGCGGTTCAAGACTGCGATAACGGATGCGAACTCACTGGTGCAGGCGACCTCGGCCGTGGCGCGGCAGATGAGCCAGCAAAATGGCGGGATGCAGCAAGCTAGTCAGCTTGTGGCGGTCACGATTGGTGGACAACCGGGGAATGCTGTGGAGTTGCGAGGGCGGTCGCCGGTTGCAGATGGTGGATCGGTGTTGGTGGAGCGGGACTGGCTGGTGACCGTAGCGCGGCCTGATGGAGCCTTGAGCTACATGATATTCGTGGCGCCGGAGCCGGACTTTGCGGCGCTGAAGCCGGTGTTTTCGACGATGGTGCAGAGCTTCCGGGTGCGTTAGTGCAGGAGCAAGACTGATGCTGCGACGAGAAGGCCGGCTGCTCCGAGGACAAGACCGACGAAGAAGAATGTTCTGTTGCGCGTGAAGAGAGTGATAGAGGAGAGAACGACGGCGATCTGGAGGAGCGCTTCGCCCAGATCGAAGCGGGCGGCTTTGGCTTCGGCATGGGCGACTTCACCTTCATATTCGTGGGCCTTTTCCTGCTCCTCGACCAGATCAGTCTTCAGCTTTGCGATGTGGGTGCTGTATTCAGCGGTCTTCGCGCGAATTGCAGCGGAATCAGCGCCAGACTGAACGGATAGAAGATCGATGGCGACAGAGAGGCTGTCCATGCGGATCTTCTTGGCCTGGTACTCGTTCCATTGATCGCTGGTACGGGTCTCCATCAGGATGGCTTCGGTGTGGGCGCGGTGGCCGAGGACGGTAACCATGGCAACGAGAACGGCAAGAATGGAGATGGCGAGCGAGATTATCTTGAGCGATTCCCCGCCTGACTCGCCGGATTCCTGCAACTTGTGTGCGAACTCTTGAACTTCACTCGGCTCCATGATGGGTGATTGTAAAACCTGCGAGAGTGGATTGCCGGCGCAGTGGCTACTTGTCAGCAAAAAAGCGATTGCGGAGGTGATTGAAGACTGAATGGGGTAAGGCGGCGATTTTTTTGGCCCTGTATTTACAAGGACTTAATCGAGTTTTCTACAGGAAATGCAAGTTATTCACAGCGGCGGGGTTGCGCCGGGGCTGAGTCGTTGATACTCTCAGGAAGTCGCAAATGAGCGTCGAGCTTGCACGGAAGTGGAAAGCACGATACTCTGAATAAGCAGTAATGAGCTTCGCACCTGGGCCCCGGCAATAGTGAGGGCGAAGACAGGAAGTCGGAGCGCAGTCCAAGCGTTTGATCGCGGTTTTGAGCCTCAGGCCAGCCGAATCCAAACCCAAGCCACTGCAATAAAATATAAGGAGCTTAGGCTCCGCGGTCGATTTTGCGCCGTCTGGATGTTTTGACATTTTGTGCTGTGCGAACGTCGCTTGCAAGGCTGATTGAGATCGAAAAATCTCAAGAAAAGCAAAAAACAAGTTGACACGAGGTTGAAACGTTGATAACCTCAGAAAGTTCGCTAAAACGTCGAACGCTGCTGAGTGGTACGAGCAAGGCCGAAAGAGTGGTCTGCCGAGCGGCAAAACAAGACGAAAACAGCGCAATCAAGTTCGAGGACACGACTCAGGCTTTGAGCCGAGTAGGTCCTTGATCCAAAGCTGCCCGCTTAGGTGGATGCAGTCAGGATCTTTGACAACATAGTTGAACGTGCCAGTCGTGAGATGATACGAAATTTGGTTTAGTCATTCTCACTAGTTATATCCTCCGCTCCTTTCGGGCGAGTGGAGGCGCTTGATCCATCCCGACCCCTGTCGATGGGTGGCAAGCAAACCAAGATTAAACGAGAGTTTGATCCTGGCTCAGAATCAACGCTGGCGGCGTGCCTAACACATGCAAGTCGCACGAGAAAGGGGCTTCGGCTCTGAGTAAAGTGGCGCACGGGTGAGTAACACGTGAATAATCTACCTCCGAGTGGGGAATAACTGAGAGAAATCTTAGCTAATACCGCATAACACTTACGAGTCAAAGCAGCAATGCGCTTGGAGAGGAGTTCGCGGCCGATTAGTTAGTTGGCGGGGTAATGGCCCACCAAGACGATGATCGGTATCCGGCCTGAGAGGGCGCACGGACACACTGGAACTGAAACACGGTCCAGACTCCTACGGGAGGCAGCAGTGGGGAATTTTGCGCAATGGGGGAAACCCTGACGCAGCAACGCCGCGTGGAGGATGAAATCCCTTGGGATGTAAACTCCTTTCGATAGGGAAGATTATGACGGTACCTATAGAAGAAGCCCCGGCTAACTTCGTGCCAGCAGCCGCGGTAATACGAGGGGGGCAAGCGTTGTTCGGAATTATTGGGCGTAAAGGGCGCGTAGGCGGTTTGACAAGTCTGATGTGAAATCTCTGGGCTCAACCCAGAGTCTGCATTAGAAACTGTCGGGCTTGAGTATGGGAGAGGTGAGTGGAATTTCCGGTGTAGCGGTGAAATGCGTAGATATCGGAAGGAACACCTGTGGCGAAAGCGGCTCACTGGACCATAACTGACGCTGAGGCGCGAAAGCTAGGGGAGCAAACAGGATTAGATACCCTGGTAGTCCTAGCCCTAAACGATGATTGCTTGATGTGGCAGGTACCCAATCCTGCCGTGTCGAAGCTAACGCGATAAGCAATCCGCCTGGGGAGTACGGTCGCAAGGCTGAAACTCAAAGGAATTGACGGGGGCCCGCACAAGCGGTGGAGCATGTGGTTTAATTCGACGCAACGCGAAGAACCTTACCTGGGCTCGAAATGTAGTGGAATCCGGCAGAAACGTCGGCGTCTAGCAATAGACCGCTATATAGGTGCTGCATGGCTGTCGTCAGCTCGTGTCGTGAGATGTTGGGTTAAGTCCCGCAACGAGCGCAACCCTTATCTTCAGTTGCTACCATTTAGTTGAGCACTCTGACGAAACCGCCTCGGATAACGGGGAGGAAGGTGGGGATGACGTCAAGTCCTCATGGCCTTTATGTCCAGGGCTACACACGTGCTACAATGGCCGGTACAAACCGCTGCAAACCCGCGAGGGGGAGCTAATCGGAAAAAGCCGGCCTCAGTTCGGATTGGAGTCTGCAACTCGACTCCATGAAGCTGGAATCGCTAGTAATCGTGGATCAGCATGCCACGGTGAATACGTTCCCGGGCCTTGTACACACCGCCCGTCACATCACGAAAGTGGGTTGCACTAGAAGTCGGTGCGCTAACCGCAAGGGAGCAGCCGCCCAAGGTGTAATTCATGATTGGGGTGAAGTCGTAACAAGGTAGCCGTAGGAGAACCTGCGGCTGGATCACCTCCTTTCTAAAGAGAACATCTCGGCATATTTCAACGCCCTGCGAATGCAGGCGGATATGGTTTCACGACCATCCGAGTTGAAGTAGTGATCGAGTACCATCTGTATAAGCGCAAGCGAATACAGATGAGCCTGAACTAGACCCTCTTTATTTCGTTACTCGGTCAACACCGATGGTCAAAGGCAGCGTAGCTGCCTTGCACGTTCAACTGTGTCCTCGAAACCTTTTTTCGAGAGAGCTCGACTTTGACTCGCAAGAGTCAACAACAGAGCAGCATGCGATTCGATAGAGTTTCTATCGGCGTAGTGCCGGGCCTGTAGCTCAGTTGGTTAGAGCGCACCCCTGATAAGGGTGAGGTCGGTAGTTCGAATCTACCCAGGCCCACCACCTTTGTCGTAACTATCGGGTAGACTGATAGGGATGGGGCTGTAGCTCAGTTGGGAGAGCACCTGCTTTGCAAGCAGGGGGTCAACGGTTCGATCCCGTTCAGCTCCACCATCACCACTCGATAGATCGATTGAGGTTTCATCAAGCGATGTCTGCTTGAGGTTGAGACTCTGCTGCGAAGCGGAGTTTGAACCTTGAGCAGGAATGCTCGAGCCGCCTGAGGGCGCGATAGTGAAGACGCAGTAATGCGATTCGCTCTTATGATTTTTGACAACTGAATAGATTGGGTAAATATAACTACAAGGCTGAGCAGCATGTCTTCGGGTAGTTTCCGAAGAAAGCTGTCAGTTATTGAGTGTCTTTAGAATAATTTTCGTGTTACCAGCCTAAGTCTCGCAAGTTGAGATGAAGGTTGTACGACACAGGCGTGGACTATATCAAACGTAGAATTCTCTACGTTGCAGAGGTTGTTGCTCTGCTGCGTGCGAGTAAATTTTATGGTCAAGCTACTAAGGGCGCACGGTGGATGCCTTGGCAGAAACAGGCGATGAAGGACGTGGCAAGCTGCGATAAGCTTCGGGGAGCCGCACACAGGCGTTGATCCGGAGATTTCCGAATGGGGAAACCCACCCAGGTAAAACCTGGGTATATCCAACTGAATTCATAGGTTGGAATAGGCGAACGGAGGGAAGTGAACCATCTCAGTACCTCCAGGAGGAGAAAGAAACCTCGATTCCGATAGTAGTGGCGAGCGAAATCGGAACAGCCCAAACCCGTACTATTTCGGTAGTTCGGGGGTTGTAGGGCCTGCAACAGTAGAGTTACCAATCTGGTCGATAGCTGAAGTCTCTGGAAAGGGACTCCATAGAGGGTGACAGACCCGTAGGCGAAATTGATCCAGACTCGAAGCAGGTACCTGAGTAAGGCGGGGCACGAGAAACCCTGCTTGAATCCACGGGGACCATCCCGTAAGGCTAAATACTCGTTTCTGACCGATAGTGAACCAGTACCGTGAGGGAAAGGCGAAAAGCACCCCTTTGAGGGGAGTGAAAAGTACCTGAAACCGTGTGCCTACAAGCAGTGGGAGGACTATGCCCGTAAGGGAATGTCTGACCGCGTGCCTATTGCATAATGAGCCGGCTAGTTATTCTTGTCAGCAAGGTTAAGCGTGAGCGAGCCGCAGCGAAAGCGAGTCTGAATAGGGCGATAAGTTGGCAGGAATAGACGCGAAGCGGGATGATCTACCCTTGGCCAGGTTGAAGGTGGGGTAACACCTACTGGAGGACCGAACCGGTGTTTGTTGAAAAAAGCTCGGATGAGCTGAGGGTAGGGGTGAAAGGCTAATCAAATTCCGTGATAGCTCGTTCTCTCCGAAATAGCTTTAGGGCTAGCCTCGGGTGATTTGGATTGGTGGTAGAGACATGATTGGACTAGGGGGCTTTCCGGCTTACTGAATCCAGCCAAACTTCGAATGCCAATTACAACCAGCCCGGGAGTCAGACTGTGGGGGCTAAGCTTCACAGTCAAAAGGAAAACAGTCCAGACCGCCAGCTAAGGTCCCAAAATTACAGTTAAGTGGGAAAGGAAGTCGGAACTCTCAGACAGCCAGGAGGTTGGCTTAGAAGCAGCCATCCTTTAAAGAAAGCGTAATAGCTCACTGGTCAAGAGGTCCGGTGCCGACAATACAACGGGGCTAAAACTGTATACCGAAGCTGCGGATGTCTCGAAAGAGACGTGGTAGGAGAGCATTCTGTCGTGGATGAAGCGTAACTGGGAAGATACGTGGACATTACAGAAGAGACCCTGCCGGCATAAGTAGCGATAATGAAGGTGAGAACCCTTCACGCCGAAAGTCTAAGGTTTCCTGAGGAAGGTTAATCCGCTCAGGGTTAGGCGGTCCCTAAGCCGAGGCCGAGAGGCGTAGGCGATGGAAATCCGGTTAATATTCCGGACCTCCCAGTTTTTCGTTATCACGATGGGGTGACGCAGAAGGATAAGCAGGACCTCCTATGGCTATGGGGTTCGATGCGCGTAAGCTGGTTTCTCTAGGCAAATCCGGAGAGACTTAACAGTGAGGCGCAAAGCAGTAAGCCGAATGGCTGAAAGCTGCTGATTTCATGCTGCCAAGAAAAACCTCTAAGGAGAGAAATTGGGAACCGTACCACAAACCGACACAGGTAGACGAGGAGAATATCCAAAGGCGCTCGAGTGAAAGCTTGTTAAGGAACTCGGCAAATTAGACCCGTAACTTCGGGAGAAGGGTCGCCCCCTGGGTTCATAGCCTAGGTGGGCCGCAGTGAAACGCGTACGGCGACTGTTTAACAAAAACACAGGTCTCTGCAAAGTCTAAAACGACGTATAGGGGCTGACTCCTGCCCGGTGCCGGAAGGTTAAAGGGAGAGGTTAGGGCGCAAGCTCGAAGCTTTGAACTGAAGCCCCGGTGAACGGCGGCCGTAACTATAACGGTCCTAAGGTAGCGAAATTCCTTGTCGGGTAAGTTCCGACCTGCACGAATGGAGTAACGATCGTACGACTGTCTTAACGAGTTGCTCGGCGAACTTGTAGTACCGGTGAAGATGCCGGTTACCCGCAGCTAGACGAAAAGACCCCGTGCACCTTTACTATACTTTTACTATGAGTTACGGCAATTGCTGCGCAGGATAGGTGGGAGGCTTTGATACCGGACTTTTGGGTTCGGTGGAGCCAACGGTGAGATACCACCCTGCGATTGTTGTGATTCTAACCTGCTCCCATTATCTGGGAGAGGGACATAGTAAGACGGGTAGTTTGACTGGGGCGGTCGCCTCCTAAATTGTAACGGAGGCGCGCGAAGCTACACTCAGGTCGTTTGGAAATCGACCGTCGAGTGCAAAGGCATAAGTGTGGTTAACTGCGAGACCTACAAGTCGAGCAGATGCGAAAGCAGGCCTTAGTGATCCGGTGGTTCTGTATGGAAGGGCCATCGCTCAACGGATAAAAGGTACGCCGGGGATAACAGGCTGATCATTGCCAAGAGTTCATATCGACGCAATGGTTTGGCACCTCGATGTCGGCTCATCGCATCCTGGAGCTGTAGAAGGTTCCAAGGGTTAGGCTGTTCGCCTATTAAAGCGGTACGTGAGCTGGGTTCAGAACGTCGCGAGACAGTTCGGTCTCTATCTGCTGTGGGCGTAGGAGATTTGAAGAGGGCTGTCCTTAGTACGAGAGGACCGGGATGGACGAACCTCTTGTGTTCCAGTTGTCTTGCCAAAGGCACGGCTGGGTAGCGAAGTTCGGTTGTGATAACCGCTGAATGCATATAAGCGGGAAGCACGCTCTAAGATGAGATCTCCCAACCCAAAAGGGAAATGAAGGGCCCTAGAAGACCACTAGGTTGATAGGCTGGAGGTGGAAGCGCAGTAATGCGTGTAGCTTACCAGTACTAATCGCCCGTTCGGCTTGTCCATAAAATTTACTCTGCGCAGTGAAGTCCACTGTTCTAGAGTTCATTCAATACAAGCTTTGTAGTTATACGAGATATAACTAATACGTTTTGGTAAATGTCTGCTCAATCTATTCAGTTGTGGAAGATCGCGAGAGCGAAATTCTCAAGTTTGCCGGTGAGTTTACCGCGAGGGTCACACCCGTTCCCATCCCGAACACGGAAGTTAAGCCTCGTTGGGCCGATGGTACTGCACGCGTAAGTGTGTGGGAGATTAGGTGATCGCCGGCATAATTTAGAAGCCCCATCCTTTCGAGGATGGGGCTTTTTATTGTTTTGCTAACGTTAGCAAGAACGCTCCTTGCTATGAAGGACTTAGCAATTAACAAAACAAAAGGCCCCCATCACGGGCGCCTCGTCTTTTGGGGAGACTCTCAGATCTCCAGGATCACCGGCATGATCAAAGGCCGACGACTTGTGCTCTTCTGGATATACCGCTTCAGGTCAGTCCGGATCTTCTCCTTGATGACACCATAATCGGCTTTCTCCTCACCCGACGAGCCATCCAGAGTCCGCTGTACCACCTGCCGCGCTTCGGCGATCATCTCCGGATCATCGATTGCCATCCCGCGCATCACAATCTCCGGGGCATTCTCCGGCTTGCCTGTTCGCTTGTTGATAGCAATGATCGGCAGCACAATTCCGTCCTCGCTCAGATGTTTGCGGTCGCGTATCACCAAGTCCTCGACGACATCCGCCGCCGCTCCACCCGAGTCAATGCACACCCGCCCCACCGTCACTTTACCGGTCTTCGTGGCTGAGTTCTTATCCAATTCAAGAACGTCGCCGTCCTCCAGCAGAATCGTCTTCTCCACCACACCCATCGAGCCAGCCAGCTCCACGTGCCGCTTCAAGTGGCGATAGTCTCCGTGCACAGGAATAAAGAACTTCGGCCGCACAAGATTAATCATTAGCCGCAGCTCTTCCTGGCTACCATGCCCGCTCACGTGAATCAGCCCCGAAGCGCCGTCGTCATAGATCACGTTGGCATCGCGCCTCTCCAGGTGATCGATCACCCGATAGATCGACTTCTCGTTCCCTGGAATCACCCGCGAGCTCATCAATACCGTATCGCCCGCATCAATATGCGCGAACTTATGATTATTCACCGCCGCACGACTCAGCGCGCTCATCGGCTCACCCTGCGTGCCGCTGATCATGATGCAAAGTTTGTTCGCCGGCGTGTCCTTGATCTGCCCCGGATTGATAACCAACCCTTGCGGCAGATCGAGATAACCTAAATCCTGTGCGATCTCGGTGGTGTTATCCAGCGAACGCCCAATAATCGCAACCTTGCGTCCATGGTTATGCGCCAGCTCCATAGCCAGCCGAATCCGATGGATCGACGACGAGAAGCAGCTAAAGAACAGTTTCTTTTTAGCCTGCCCAAAAATCTCATCCAGCCGCGGCCGCACAGCCTTTTCGCTCGGTGTATACCCACGGCGGTCCACATTGGTCGAGTCCTGCAGCAACGCGAGCACGCCTTGTTTGCCCAGTTCCGCAAATGCATGCAGATCGAACGGCTTCCCATCCGGAGGCGACAGATCCACCTTGAAGTCGCCCGTATGCAGCACCACGCCCACCGGCGTATAAATCGCCAGCGCAACGCAATCCACCAGCGAGTGTGTGACGCGGATCGGCATCACCGAAAACGGCCCCAGAGTAATCCGGCGTCCCGGAAGCATCTCGTTCAGATCGGCATCATCCAGCAGCCGGTGCTCTTCCAGCTTGCCCTCAACCAGGGCCAACGTGAACTCCGTGCCATACACCGGAACATTCAGCTCGCTCAGAATCCACGGCAAGCCGCCAATATGATCCTCATGCCCATGTGTCAGGAGAATCGCCCTTACCTTGTCGCGGTTCTCAGTCAGGTAGCTGATGTCCGGAACGACAATATCCACACCCAGCAACTCTTCTTCAGGAAACATCAGGCCGGCGTCGATGACGATAATGTCATCCTGCCAGCGGAGAGCCATGCAGTTCATACCGAACTCGCCAAGGCCCCCCAGTGGAATCATCTTCAATTTATCTTGTGCCATGAATCTTCAATCTTAGCACCGTAGCCCTATCCCCTTTAGAAAGAGCCATTGCACCGTTTTCGGCGGGCTCCATGTGCATGTCGTCGTGAAGCCACTGTGCTGTGGAGCAGCCCCGGCAACAATCCAAAACTAACTGCGGAATGAGAGGTTAACTTGCAATTGGCAGCCGCGGCCCTTAACCTCTTGAGTCGGGTGCAATTGAGGCCATTCCGGCTAACCCAAAGACATATGAAGTCATCGTTGTGAGCACGCAATTCAGCATGCCGTGATTGCAGTAGTTTGCTCGATGAGCACATCGGAGGAGAGCAATGACAACCATGCGACGGCGTGATTTTGTCAAAGCCATCGTGGCCGCATCAGCGACCGCCAGCACAGCCTTAGGACAACAGGTGCCCACTCAGGTGGCGCCTTCCGTACCTCCACCCGCGCCGACAGCCCCTGGCCCCGTCCCATGGATGCGAGGGCTCATGGAAGTTAAGCCCTTGTCGATAACCGAGATCGTCCCCGACGTCGTAGCGCACACCGACGCGCATTTCTTCACCACGCAGCAGACAGCAACGCTACGCCGACTCTGCGAGATCCTCCTGCCTCCACTCAAAGGCTATCCCGGAGCTATCGACGCCGGAACGCCGGAGTTCCTCGACTTCCTCATCGGTGCCTCCCCCGCGGATCGCCAACAGACATACCAATCCGGTCTCGATCGTCTCGACGCAGAGGCGAAGCAACACTTCGGCACATCCTTTGCCGCGCTGGACAAGACACAAGCCGATCAACTGCTCCAACCCTGGCTCAGAACATGGATGACCGATCACCCTCCAACCGAGCCATACGCATACTTCATCAACATCGCCCACAGTGACATTCGCACCGCCACCATCAACTCCGAAGCCTGGAGCCAGGTAGCCATCGCAAAGGGAAAGCAAACACCGGACGTGGGCCTGTACTGGTTCCCCGTCGATCCCGACATTCGCCGAGACGCTGCCACGCCAACGCTCCGGCCCACACCGGCCAAACGTCATTCGTAACAAAGAGCCACACCAAGAAAACACAGAAACCATGGCAAAAGAAATCGTTGACGTCCTCATCATCGGCTCCGGTCACTCTGGCGGAATGGCCGCAAAGATCCTCACAGAAAAAGGCATCTCCTGCCTCATGCTCAACGCCGGCCCCGTCGCCGATGTCCACAAGGACACAGAACCCAAGCCTGCCTACGCATTGCCCTTCCGCGGCTTCAAACAGCCCGGCGTCCTGCCCCACGTCTTTCAGGCAAACGAGTTCAACGTAAACACCTGGGTAGACGAAAAGGAAGTCCCCTACACCTACGATCCGCAACACCCGTATAACTGGGTGCGCGTGCGTCTCTTCGGAGGCCGCTCCCTCTTCTGGTCGCGACAATCCTTCCGTCTCAGCGACTACGAATTCAAAGGCAAATCCCACGACGGCTACGGCGACGACTGGCCCATCAGTCTCGCCGACCTCGCCCCCTACTACTCCCGCGTAGAGGCAATCTTTCGCGTGCAGGGACGCGCCGACGGCCTCCCGCAATATCCCGACGGCAACTTCGTCCCCGACACCTCGCCATGGTCAGCTGCCATGCAGCGCTTCATAGCAGCCGGCAAACAGCGAGGCATTCCCGTCTGCAAAGCGCGCAGCTCTCTCGGAGTCGACGGTCTCGCCAGCTCCGTCAACCTGCTCCTGCCCGACGCCTTCGCCACGGGCAAACTCCGCGCCATCCCCAACGTCGTCGTGCGTGAACTCAGCGTCGACAGGAACACCGGCCTCGTCAACGAAGCCCACTTCGTCGATCGCATCTCGCGGCGAGAGATGTCCGTCAAAGCCCGCGTGGTCGTCCTGGCCGCCGGAACTCTCGAAAGCACGCGCCTCCTGCTCAACTCAAAGCTGGCCAACACCAGCGGAGTCATGGGCCACTACCTCATCGACCAGGTCTACGGCCCCGGCATCGTCTGCTCCGTACCCGAGGCTCGCGACGGCAAAGCCACATCGGAACTAATCGGCGGCAACGCACTCATCCCCCGCTTCCGCAACATCAACACCAGGGAGAAGAACTTCATCCGCGGCTATGCTCTCAACATACATAGCAGCATGGGCTCAATGGACCCGCGCAACTTCGCAGCCTACGGAGAAGACCTCCAGAAGAAGCTCGAAAGCTACAACGGCAGCGGCTTCTACACCAGCCTCATGGCCGAGGTCCTCGCGCGTTACGAAAACCACGTAAGCATCGACAAAGAAGTAGTCGACGCCTGGGACATTCCTGCCCTCCGCATCCAGACCAGGTACACCGACAACGAGGTCAACATGGCACGCGACGCCGTCGACACCAGCATTGCGCTGGCCGAAGCCGCAGGCTTTGAAGTCCTCTCCAAAAACTACGATCCCAATCCACCCGGCTACAGCATCCACGAGCTAGGCACCTGCCGCATGGGCGACAACCCCAAAACCAGCGTCCTCAACAAGTGGTGCCAGAGCCACGACCACAAAAACCTCTTCGTCGTCGATGGAGCCAGCTTCGTCAGCTCCGGCTGGCAAAATCCGACCATGACCATCGTGGCGTTAGCCATGCGATCCTCAGAGTATCTGGCCGAGCAAGTGCGTCAAGGAAACGTCTAACAGAAACGCGACTATAAAAAATCAATGTGCGAGGTCTTATCTTGAAGCATTCACGAAGGGATTTTCTCAAAGCCAGCTCAGCGTCTATCGCCTGCGGCACATTGCTCAGCTCCGGCAAACTCTACGCACAGACGCTCCATCTCCCACTCGCCCTTCAGCTATACTCCGTGCGCGAACTTCTCCCCACTGACTACGCAGGCACGCTCAAACAGCTTGGCGCCCTCGGCTATCGTGAAGTCGAATCAGCTGGCTACTTCAACCACACTGCACCAGAGGTCAAGCAGGCCATGAACGACGCCGGCCTCAAACTCGTCAGCGCGCACTACCCTTCAAACGACCTTCACAAGCAGTTCGACCAGATCATCGCCTTCAACAAAGAACTCGGAGTCGATTACATCATCTGTTCCTCGCCTCGCCGCAAAGATCCATCGCAAGCCCGGGCCACCACTCCCTTCACGCTCGATGACTGGCGCTCGAACGCCGACGAATTCAACGCCCTCGGAGAAAAAGTCCATGCCGCTGGCATGAAGTTCGGTTACCACAACCACATCACCGAATTTCACAAAACGGACGGCGTAGTCCCCTACGTCGAGCTGATGCGTCTCACCGATCCCTCCAAAGTCACTATGGAGCTGGACTGCGGATGGGTCATCGTAGGAGGCGGCAACCCAATCGAGTATCTCCAAAAATTCCCCAACCGCATCAGCATGCTGCACGTAAAGGATTTCAAGCGGTCCGACACTCCGCCGTCCAACACGAATCGCCCGGCAGTCGCAGAACTGGGACAGGGCACCATCGACTACGCTCCCATCCTCCATGAAGCAGCGAAGGCCGGAAACATAAAGCACTGCTTCGTCGAACAGGAAGCCTTCAACGTACCCCCGATGCAGTCCCTGAAGATCGACGCCGACTACATGCGCAAGTTAGGCATGGGCTAGAACCCATCCGCGACCAGCGCCAGCATTCTGCCTGCCCACCCACACGCGAACAACATCCCGAATGGTAGGCGGTCAACTTAACAGCGCAAACACCTGCTCGACCATCGCCTCGACAACGATGTCGCGATCGAGACCGAGGGCCTGGAGTTCGCCCTGTCCAATCGCATCGTAGGTTCGTTCTGTTGTGAATAGATGGATTGCGTCATCCTCTCGCCGGCCTGCGGGAATTCCGTGGCGGAGACGGAGTTGAGCAATGACATCCAATTGTCTGCGACGTTGGCTCCGATAAAACCGCCGCACTTCGTCATCCGTGAAAACCAGCACCATCAATGATGCTCGCAGACCGCGCCATTTCGTATGGAAATCGATGGCTAACTCAACCAGTCTTCGTGCGGTCTCTTTCGGTTTTCTGCCGGCCGACAGTTCCGAATCGATCGCGGCCCACTCGGACGTGACCCAGTTCTCGTAAACAGCGAAAAAGGCTTCACGCTTGTCTTTGAAATGCTTATAAAAAGTGCCGGTCGCATATCCGGCCTCCTTCGCAATCCGATTCGAATCGGTTCCGTGATAGCCGACACGATTGAAAATCTCCGCCGCCGTGGCCACAAGACGCGCGCGCGTTTGCTCTGGTGTGCCCCGTCTGGGACGGTCAGCCTTTAGTTTTTTCTTCCTGCTGTTCGTCATGAGAATCTTGACACACTCAAGTACTAATGATAGTGCTATCACTTATAGTGATACAAACGTCACTAAAACTTGTCTCATACGGAGGCGATTCATGCGCATACTTTTCCCTATCGGGAGAATCATGTTTTCATTGATCTTCATCATCGCGGCTCCCCGTCATTTCTCAAGCGAGGGAATAGGACACGCCGCAAATTTAGGCGTGCCTTTTGCTCACCTGCTCGTTCCACTGTCCGGAGTCATGGCGATTGTCGGCGCATTGAGCGTCGCCCTCGGTTACAAAGCACGCTGGGGAGCCTGGGTTTTAGTAGCGTTCCTCGTGCCCGTCACATGGATGATGCACGCATATTGGAAACAGAGTGATCCGGCTGTGATTCGCGTACAGCAGGCAATGTTTGCCAAAAATTTGTCCATGCTCGGTGCAGCACTTCTTATCACGCAGTTTGGAGCCGGTCGAATCAGCATCGACGATCTGAAGAAGGATCGCGAATCTTCCCCGCGTGAGGCTTATTTATGAGATCAGTTCCGGTTCGCCGGAGAATATCAGTTTTATTTGGGCAATAGGCCACCGGCTTGCCGGCGTGAGATTCTATCTCTGTACATAGCCTTCTGGGCCACCGGCAAGCAAATCCACGAGAGTTACGGAGGTCTCCTTTGTCCACCCCTGAGCAGTACGACGCCATCGTCATCGGCACGGGAGAGGCAGGCAAATTCATGTCCTGGCATCTCGGCTCGCAAGGCCAGCGTGTCGCCTCCATCGAAAAGGACGCCATCGGCGGAGCCTGCCCCAACGTCGCCTGTCTTCCATCCAAGAACGTCGTCCACAGCGCCAAGGTAGCCTCTTACTTTCAGCGCGGCTCCGAGTTCGGCATCGACCACGGCAAATGGAAGGTCGACATGGCCACCGTCCGAGCTCGCAAGCGAAAAATGGTTGACGGTCTCCACGAGGTGCATCTCAACAACTTCAAAAAGAGCGGCGCCGAAATCATCATGGGCTTCGGACGCCTGCTCGACGCCAACACCGTCCAGGTTGACCTCAGCGCCGGAGGCACGCGCACCCTGCGCTCCAACCGCATCTTCATCGACACCGGCTCCCGAGCCACCATCGATCCCATCCCCGGCCTCGCCGAAGCCCAGCCCCTCACCCACATCCAGGCCCTCGAACTCGACACCCTCCCCGGGCATCTCCTCATCACCGGTGGAGGCTACGTCGGCCTCGAGCTTGCCCAGACCATGCGACGCTTCGGCGCCCGTGTCACCATCGTCGAACGCAACCCACGCCTGCTTCACCGCGAAGACCCCGACATCTCCGAAGCCCTCCACCAGCTCTTTCGCGACGAAGACATCGAGATCGTCACCGATGCCACGATCACCTCCGTCGAAGGCACCTCAGGAGCAACCGTAAAGCTGCACATCCACCAACCCACAGGCGACGCCGTCATCGAAGGCACGCACCTCCTCGTAGCCACTGGCCGCACCCCCAACACGCAAAACATGGGCCTCGAACTCGCCGGAGTCCAGACCACCCCAAGCGGCCACATCAAGGTCAACGACCGCCTCGAGACCACCGTCCCCGGCATCTGGGCCATGGGCGACTGCACAGGCGCCCCCCATTTCACCCATATCTCCTTCGACGACTTCCGCACCGTACGCGACAACCTGGCCGGAGCCAACCGCTCCACCACTGGCCGCCAAGTCCCCTCCTGCATGTTCACCGACCCCGAGCTCGCCCACGTCGGCCTTACCGAAACCGAAGCGAAGCAGCAGGGAGCCGCCTACCGCCTTGCCAGGATCCCCATGCTCACCGTCCTCCGCACCCGCACCCTCTCCGAGACCCGCGGCTTCATCAAGGCCCTCATCGCCCCCGACGACCGCATCCTGGGCTTTACCGCCTTCGGCACCGAAGCAGGCGAACTCCTCCCAGCCGTCCAGCTCGCCATGGCCCACAACCTGCCCTACACCGCTCTCCGCGACCTCATCATCGCCCACCCCACCCTGTCCGAAGCCCTCGTCGGCGTCTTCTCCGCCGTCCCTCAGCTCTCCTAGTTTCTGCTTTGAAAGGGCGCGACTTCAGTCGCGCCATGAGTGGTCTCAAATCAACGCGACTTTAGTCGCTGAGGGAATCGTCCCGAAGCAGACTTCCCAGCCCCAACGCAACCGGCGAGAAAGGGTTGTCGCTTCTAGACACCCCAAGGCTTCAGCCTTAGGTCTCTCTAGCCCACGCAAACGGACAGGGGCCTTAGCCCCTGGGGTATGCTCTCCTGTCCGAGTCCACACAAAAAAGGTGACATCCGCTAACCACGGTTGCCACCCTTTTTACCGTCAGCTACCAGCCACCTACCGCAAGATATCCTCTAAAACCAGCGAAAGCTCGGTCTTCTCGTCCCGATATTTAACAATCACCGGAGCCGCCACACTCAACCCCCACTCCGCTCCCTTGCCCTTGCTGACCGCCCGCGATCCCGGCACCACCACAGCGCCCTCAGGAATAACCAGCGGAGCCTCAGCCGTAGCCTTATAAACCTCTCCACGCACCAGGTCATACACCGGAGTACCCCGCGTCAGCACCGTCCCCGCCGCGATCACAGCGCGTTTCCGCACCACTGTCCCCTCATAAACCCCGGTATTTCCCCCCACCAGCACATCATCCTCAATAATGACGGGGCTTGCGTTCACCGGCTCCAGCACGCCACCAATCTGCGCCGCCGCACTCAGATGCACCCGCTTCCCGATCTGCGCGCAACTCCCCACCAGCGCATGCGAGTCCACCATAGTCCCCTCATCCACATAAGCCCCGACGTTTACATAAGCCGGCGGCATCATCACAACCCCTTTAGAAACAAAGGCTCCAGACCGAACACTCGACCCACCGGGAACCACGCGCACCCCATCGGCAACAGTAAACCGCCGCGCCGGATAAGTCCCCTTATCCACAAAAGACAATCCCTCAGCCGAACCCATCTCCGCCAGCGCTCCAAGCCGAAACCCCAGCAAAATCCCACGTTTCACCCACGCATTCACCCGCCAACCAAGCGGCTCAGAAGCATCCGGCTCCGCCGACCGCAACTCGCCACTCTCCAGCGCACTCCGCAGCTCAAAAAAAACCGTCTCCGCCTCACCATTCCCAACAGCCGCCATACCCTGCGCAAACCAATACTCAATCCGCTCTTGCAAACTCACACATCACCTTTTTCTTTATTCGTTATCTACGACCGGCCAGCAACAGCACCAACCAACAACCCGAGCTCGCTTACCAGCTTCTCCAGCTTGCTACGAGTGCCATCCGACACAGGAACCATAGGCAGACGAAGCACATCCTCGCCCCGCCCAATCATCGAGAGCACGGCCTTCACCGGAGCAGGACTGGCCTCCCAGAAATGCGCCTGCATCAACCGAAAGAATTCGCGGTTGATCCGCCGTGCCGTCGCCCAGTCATTATCCAGCGCAGCCCCCACCATCCGCGACATGTGCCCCGGAATCACATTCGAAGCCACCGACACCAGCCCCGTCCCGCCCAGCGCAATCACCGGCAGCGCCACCGAGTCATCTCCGGCAAAAACTTTAAAATCCTGCGGAGCAGTTGTAATCAGCTCCGTAATCTGCGCAATGTTCCCACTCGACTCCTTGATGCCGATCACGTTCTTCAACTCAGCCAGCCTCAGTACAGTCGCCGGCTCCAGATTCGCGCCCGTGCGCCCCGGAATGTTGTACAGCAGCACCGGCAGGTCGGTCGCCTCAGCGATAGCGCGGAAGTGGTAATACTGCCCCTCCTGCCCCGGCTTGTTGTAATAAGGATTCGCCGTCAGAACGCCCGTCAGCCCGCGCACCCGATGAAGCTTCTTCGCCCGCGCAACCGCTTCATGCGTAGCATTGTGCGTGCAGCCTGCAAACACCGGCACCCGCCCTGCCGCCGTCTCAACTACGACCTCGATCACCCGCAGCCACTCGACCTCGCTCAACGTCGCCGCTTCGCCGGTCGTCCCGCAGGGAATCAAAAAATTAATTCCACTCTCGATCTGCCAATTCACCAGCGACTGAAGCGCCGGCTCGTCAATCGCGCCGTCCCTTCGGAAGGGAGTTACCAGCGCCGTTCCACAACCCATCAAATCCATAGTGATTGCAAGTTTACAACCTCGCGACTATAGATTTCATCGTCTCCCGCATGCAATTCGAAATAGCAAATAGAAAAGGCCCCGGCAGCGTTCGCCGAGGCCCCTTCTCCGCCAGCCAGCAACTAAGCCATAATCAGCCCGCGATGCAGCTCCGAGGGCACATGGTACTCCGGCATGTACAGCGAAGCGCCGTTCACCGTTCCCGGTGCCATATCCATGCACTTGACGAAGGCAGTCTGGAACTTCTCCATCTCCGACTTGGTTCCGACAGTTACGCGAACATAGGTTGGCATTGCGGCCCACGTACGTCCAATCGCGACGTTCTCCTTCAACATCGCCTGCTGGAACTCCCGGCCCGGACGCTTCACATCCACCATGAACATGTTGCCCTGCGAGCCAGGAACGATCTTGTAACCCTTCTTCGTCAGGAACTCCAGCGTCTCCGAACGTACGTCCGAGTTGATCTTCTTGCGAAGCGGCACAAGGTCCTTGTCCTGCAGGCTGGCGCGCGCTCCGGCCGAGCTGGTAATGGAGATGCTCGCCAGGCTCCGGCTCGGGCCGCCGACGGTCCCAAACTTCGCCAGCAGATCAGGCCGTCCAACCGCAAAGCCCGCCCGCAGACCGGCCATGCCGTAGATCTTCGAGAACGTCCGCATTACGATGATGTCTTTATCCTGCGCGACCAGGTCAATCACCGACTCATCGTTCGAGAAATGGTGATAAGCCTCATCTACGATCACGACCGAACCCGCAGGTTTGTTGTTCACCAGCCAGACGATGTCCTCTCTCGGCGTCATCGTACCGGTCGGATTATTCGGATTCACAATGTAGTACGCACCGGGCGAAGGATGCGCCTTTAGCATCGCCTTTACGTCATGAGCGTAAGTAGCGGTCAGAGGAACGGGGAACTTCGGGGCTTTCATTGTATCGGCCGCGCGCGGACCCTGCTCATAGCTCGGATCGCCGTACACCAGTGGCTTGTCCGGGCCAATGTTCGACATGAGTGCCAGATCCAACGGTCCACCCGATCCGGGGAACAGCGCAGAGTACCCGCGCTTCAAACCAAACAACTCGTTGAAGACCGTCAGTGTCTTCATCGTCTCGTCGAAGTGATAGCGGCCCCCCAACGGGGCAGTCGTACAGATCGCATCCAGCGCGGACTTCGCTGGCCCCAGCGGGTTTTCATTCGAGCTGATGATGACTGTGTCAGGCGAAAGCTGACGCATCTCGCCCATATCCGACATGCCTCCCATGCCGCGACGCCCGCTCTGCGCTGGGGCCGCGGTTGCGTTCTGCACCGCGGCAAGCGCCGGAAACGAGGTAGCGGCTGCCGAGGCTGCCCCAAGAATGCGCATGAACGATCTGCGCGATACACCTGTGCTGTTAGCGGAATTCATATGTGGTTCTCCTCTACGAAAATAAACTTGGTTGAGATGTAGGAATGCGATAACGCAACGACAGAAGGACGAATACCGACTGCGGACCAGATACATATTCCCTGCCGGCGGATGAACTCACTCAGCAGCAATAACTTTTGGCGGAAACACGAATACAGACGAACCGGATGCGCGTTGAGTCTCAATGTAGCGCGAATTTCCTGCAAACGCCACGAAAATTTTTCTATCAGTCGCTAAAACCTTCTAAAGAGCGGTTTTGTAGCCGCACGCATATACGACCGCACCTGCGCAGGTTAGAAGCGACAGTAAACACAGGAAACATCTTGTCTCGCGACCAGCCGTATGAGATATTAACCACTCGAAAAGGAGGATGCTCGATGACGAAAAACACGCAAGCTTGCCTGCGCGATACCCGTCTGTTTTATGCAGTACATAATCGGGCAGCCTGCTTTCTCTTCAGCTAATCTCAGCTGCTCCACGCGAACTGAAGCGTCACTCCCACCCGGTTAGCCATAGTACAGGGCAGGGAACCGCACCACTTTCAAATTTCAATCGACCTGGTCGCCGACATGGATGCCGCGTAGCAGCGATGCGCCAATGTCCTTCCTGGTCCTCTGCCTCCAGCATCGCTGCTGGTTAGAAAGGTCTGTTATGGGCAGTATCTACGTCAAGAACGGCACGCCGATCGGCGCAACGTCCTTGTGCACCACATGCACTCACGCACATATAGTCGAAGGCTATCGCGAATCCGAAGCGATAGTGCTTTGTACCTATGCGTCCTACGACCGAGCCTTGTTTGTCTCATTCAAGGTTAAGTCGTGCTCCAACCACCACGACAAGGCACGCCCCACCTGGGACCAGATGGAAAAGCGTCGCCTTGCCCGTAACTCCGAAGAACACCTACAAGACCGTAGGCTTCCTTACGACGGTCAAAGTTGAAAGTGATTCTGAAGAAGATGAGTCCAGCAACGAATAACAGCCATTGGCCCGGTTCGCCATATCCTCGGCGACCGGGCCGCTTCGTCTACACCCACTCACCTTTGCGCATCAATGGCTCGACCGCACCATCCGCCGCGATGCCATCCACATCCATCTCGCCCGACCCGATCATCCAGTCCACATGGATCAGGCTCTCATTCGCCCCACGCGCCGCCAGCTCCGCCGCATCCATCTTGTCCCCGCCGATGATGCACGTCGAGTAAGCCTGCCCCAGCGCAATGTGGCTCGCAGCATTCTCATCGAACAGCGTGTTCCAGAACAGCACACCACTCTGTGCAATTGGGGAACCATGCGGCACCAGCGCCACTTCGCCCAGCCGCCGAGCCCCATCATCGGTGCTGATCAGCCGGTTCAAAACATCCTCGCCCGCCGTAGCCTTGGCCTCGACGATCTTCCCGCCTTCAAACCGCACCTCGATGTTCTCGATCAGCGTGCCCTGGTGCGACAGCGGTTTCGAGGCCCGTACCGTCCCATCCACGCGGTCTTTATGCGGAGTCGTAAAGCACTCCTCCGTCGGAATATTCGGCTGGCAATAAATCCCGTTGCCTGCCGTAGTCCCGCCTCCAGCCCACAGATGGTCGTCCGCCAATCCAACCGTCAGATCCGTCACCGGGCTCTTGAAGTGCAGCGCCGAATACCGCTTCGAATTCAGCATCTCGACGCGTTTCTTCAGCCGCTCGCCATGCCGCTGCCACTCTGCAACCGGATCATCGACATTCACGCGAGATGAAACAAAGATGGCCTCCCAAAGCTTCGCCATCGCAACATCCTCGGGCTCACCCGGATACACCAGCTTTGCCCACTCCGGCGTCGCGCACGCCACAATCGTCCAGTTGATCTCGTGCCGCGTAATCAGCTCCATCGCAGGCTTACCGGCCTTCGAGGCCGCAACATTCGCACGCGCCACCTTCGCCGGATCCTGCTTGGCCAGCAGCGCTGGATTTCCCCCCGCAATCGCCAGCCGCGCTGCCCCACCCTTGAACCCCGCCGCAATCCCATCGTGCAGCCACACCGGAGCAAAGTCGAAGCTCGCATCCGACCCATACTCATACCGCGCCAGCACGCTCGGATCGTCCGAATATAACGTTGTCACCAGCAGAGCCCCAGCCTTATACGCCTGCTCCGTAATCTTCCGAGCGAGCGGCAGCGCCTCCATCGGCGCCGACATAATCAACTCCTGCCCAGCCCGTAGCCCAAGCCCAACCCGCACAGCAACCTCAGCCAGCCGGTCCAGCTTCTCGTCCAACGTCAACTCAGTAAACTTAGTTGTTATTACTGCTTCTGCAACACTCATGATCATCCTTCCATCGCGACCAAACGCACCTACATCTGCGAATAAACATCCTGAAAGTCGTAGCAGCCAGTCCGCGTCGACAACCACTCAGCCGCTCGCACTGCGCCCTCAGCAAAACTACGCCGCGAGTACGACTCATGCGTCAGCACCAGCTTGTCCGCATCGCTCTTCGCATCAAGAACATGCGTCCCCGCGGCATCGCCCACGCGATGAGCAATAATCGGAACCTCGCCCACCCCCGTCGACCGCTTCACCACCTCGGCCAGACTGATCGCCGTTCCCGAAGGCGAATCCAGCTTCGTCACATGATGCGTCTCTTCAATCGAAAACTTATATCCGGCGCTTTTAAGCAACTCACCCATCTTCGAAGCAAGCTGCAGCATCACCTGCACGCCGATGGAAAAATTCGTCCCATACAGCAGCCCCGCCTGCTTGCGCTCCACAAGCTCACGAGCGTTCTGCAGCTTGTCATACCACCCCGTCGTGCCGACCACCATCTTTGCGCCGGTCGCCAGCACCGCCTTCATGTTCTGCACCACAGCCTCGGGAGACGTAAAGTCGATCACCACATCAAACCCCGCCACAAACGGCGGCGTTAGCGCCGATGCATGCGCATTCTCCTTGGCGTCGAGCACATGCACGCTGTGGCCGCGCTCAGCCGCAACCTCGGCTACCAGCTTCCCTGTCTTACCCTGTCCCAGAACCAGTACCCGCATGCGTCCCTTTCCTAAGCCTTGCTCTCGACCGGTACGCGCGCCGCGACATCAAACACCGTCTCATCAGGATTCGCAAAGAAGTATCCGTGCAGACTCCGCACCGCCTCCTCCACATCTTCCTCGTCGATCATGAAGCTCATGTTGATCTCGCTTGCGCCCTGAGAGATCATACGCACATTCACATGGCTGATCGACGAAAACACCTGCCCCGCGATGCCGTTATGCCCGCGAATATCTTCGCCCACCAGGCACACCAGCGCCTTGTGGCCTTCCATCTTCACATCGGCAATCTTCGCCAGCTCCGAACAAATCTCAGGCAACCGTTCGTTCGAGTCAACCGTAAGCGAGATACTCACCTCGCTCGTCGAGACCATATCGATGGCGCACTTATACTTGTCGAACACATCGAACACAGCCTTCAGATACCCATGTGACATCAGCATCCGGCTCGCCACAATATCGATGATTGTCAGCCGCTTCTTCGCCGCGATGCTCTTGAACGGGCTCTCGCACTTCGCCGGAACCGCCGTGATCTTCGTGCCTTCATTCTCCGCATTGCGCGAGTTCAGCACCCACACCGGAATGCTCTTCTGCACCGCTGGCAGAATCGTCGCCGGATGCAGCACCTTCGCTCCAAAGTAAGCAAGCTCCGCCGCCTCTTCAAAGCTGATCGTCTTCACCCGCAGCGCATCCGGACAGATCCGCGGATCGGTCGTCATGATTCCGTTCACGTCCGTCCAAATCTCAATCGCACCGGCATGAAGCCCGCCGCCCACCAGAGCCGCAGTATAGTCACTGCCGCCGCGCCCCAGCGTAGTCGTTATCCCTTCGACGTTCGACCCAATAAACCCGCCCATCACCGGAGTCTTCCCCGCTAGAATCAACGGCAGCACCAGATCTGTCAGCTTCTTCTCAATCGCGTCTTCCAGCGGAGCAGCCTTGCCATAATTGCTGTCGGTGATGACGCATGTACGCGCATCGACATGAGCGCCACTCAAACCACGCTGTTCAAACGCCTCCGCCACAATCCTGCTCGAAAGCCGCTCGCCGAAGCTCACCACCAGGTCGTTCGTCCGCGGCGTCAACTCACCCACCGCAGCAATACCCCGCAACAGATCATCCAGCGCATCGAACTCCACATTCAGAGCAGGCTGTATCGCGACAAACCGTCCGTTCTCCAGCAGCTCCGCCGCGGCATCGATATGCCTGTGCCGCAGCCGCGCGCTGATCGCCAGAGCGCCAGCCTTGTCGCCGCGCCCCGCTGCACTCGCCGCAGCCAGCAACTGGTCGGTCACTTTCGCCATGGCCGAGACCACGACTACAGCCTCCAGCCCGCGCTTCCTGCGTCCACCCACAATCGCCGCCGTCCGCTCGATCGCCTTCGCATCCTCGACCGACGTCCCGCCGAACTTCATCACTACCAGCTTTTCCCGAACTGTACTCAAGCCGTCACCGCCACTTGTGCTGCAACTGGCTTCGGATTCACGCCCAGCTTATCCAGCTTGCCCAGCAACGCCAGCACCTCGGCGTTGAGCACAGCCGCGCCGGCCGCGCCACGAATCGTATTGTGCGAAAGCACCACGAACTTCCAGTCCAGCAACGAGCACTCGCGCAGCCGCCCAACCGTAGCCGCCATGCCACGCCCACGCATCTTGTCCAGACGGGGCTGCGGCCGATCCACCGCCGCAGCATACTCAACCGGCTGCTCCGGAGCCGTAGGCAGATGCTGATCCTGCACAAAATGACGCAGCGGAGCAAACTCACTCCACGCCGCCAGGATCTCCTCCCGCGTAGCCTTCCGCTTGAACTTGATGCTCACGCACTCAGTATGGCCGTCTTCGACCGCCACGCGGTTGCAGTGCGCACTTAGCTTCGCATCCAGCAGCTCAATCCGATTGCCATCGAGGCGACCCAGCAGCTTGCCGACCTCCTCCTGCAGCTTTTCTTCTTCATTCTTAATGAAGGGAACGACGTTTCCCAAAATATCCAACGAAGCCACGCCCGGATATCCTGCACCACTCACCGCCTGCATCGTGCTGACGAAAAGACTCTCAATCCCGAACCGCTCTTCCAGTGGCTTGAGTGCCAGTACCAGCCCAATCGCGCAGCAATTCGGATTCGTGACGATGTACCCGCCCTTACCGCCATTGGCCTTCCGCCAGCTCTGCGTCTCGATCAAATCGAGATGATCCGCGTTCACCTCCGGCACAACAAGCGGCACATCGGCCACCATCCGGAACGCGCTCGAGTTCGAGATCACCGCACACCCAGCCGCCGCAAACCTCGGCTCCAGATCCCGCGCAATGTCAGCGTCGAGCGCCGCAAAGATAATCTTCGGCAGCTCACCCTCGCACAGCTCCGGAACATTCGGCTGCACCGTCATCTCGGCGATCTTCTTCGGCAGCGGCGTATCCAGCTTCCACCGGCACGCCTCGCCGTACGTCTTGCCCGCACTGCGATCGCTCGCTGCCAGCCACGTAATCTCAAACCACGGGTGATTGTTCAACAACTGAATAAACCGCTGCCCGACCATTCCGGTCGCGCCAAGGATTCCAACTTTGCGCCGTTCCATAGTCTTTTAAGAATAACGCGGTCTCTTCCCCAGCGTCACCGTCGACACGCCAAACAGAGCAATTTTGATAACAATTTGGGATCACTGCTCTAAACGGCGTCAGATTCTCAATTTGCCAGGCTTAGTGACTCACCCGCCGCTTCATTTGATGTCCGCCGCCGCTCCAGACCAGCACCGCCACAACCAGATGAATAAGGAACCACAGACTCACCCCTTGATCGAGATAAATCAGCCAAAGAACCAGCGCACGCGGCAGCAGGATTGCCACTATCAAAGGAATCCAGCCATGCGGATGGAAGGGAAGCAGTACACCCTGAAACCAGGCCACAAGCAGCGCGATCCGGGGCAGAAACAGCGAAAAGACCAGAAACCACAAAGGAAGCCGATGAATCACCAGAACCAGACTGAAACTGTGTTCCTCAACCTGCTGCAACATCGCTGCACCAGCCAGAACCGCCGCCATCATCATCTGCGATCTCCTTTTATTTCATCGAATACGTAAACTCCGCCTTCTCCGACTCCTTCGGTGCAACCGTCACCTTAATCGTCTGCTCGCCCATCTTCTCGTGGACAGCCGCCAGTGTATACGTTCCCGCCGGCAGACCCTTAATCTCGAACCGCCCCTCCGCATCCGTCACCGCAAAAAACGGCGTCGCAGACACATTGATGAACGCATTCATCCACGGATGGTTATTGCACCGCACCGGCATCATCACCTCAGGCTGATCGAACCGCTTCTGCTGCGGCGCGCCCTTCGCTGCCTGCGAAACATCCATCGTCTCATTCCCCGCCACCGCTGGCATGGCGTGAACGTTATGCATCGTCGCATCCGAGTTCCGGAACTCCACCGTCCCCCCGCGCATCACCGCAATCACATGCGGCGTATACCGGCACCCCACCTGGTCCATCACTACCGGTTCAGACGAAAGGGCCGGGGCCGTCATGGCCGCCGCCGGCCCATCCTTCACATACACATACACATTTGCCAGCTTGCCGTCCTTCACCACAAACTGCTCGGCAAAGTTATCCCCACCCAGCATCGAGCACACCGGATCCATGCTCATATCAATCTTCAATCGCTGCGGAGCCTTCCCCGCAAAGTGCACTGTCCCGCTTACCGTCCCCAGAGTTGCCGGATCGAGCGGAGCAGCAACAGGCACCACAGGCTCCGTTCTTCTGGCCTCATCGCCAATCGGCTTAGCCTGCCGAACCGCATCACTCGGCTTGCACCCCACCAGCCCAGCCAGGGCCGCACCCATCACCAGCCAACCACACATCCGTCTCATGCAATCCACTCCTAAACTACGCGACTAGATCCGTCCTTTTATTACCTGCGAAAGCAATCGTCCGGCAACGACCCGGCATGTAGCAGCGGCCCTGTGGCAACGGCCCGCTTTGAAGGGGCGCGGCTTTAGCAGCGCCATAAAACCTACCTCATCAATGTAGCTTTAGCCACTGAGGGAATACATCTACTTTCAAAAACTAAACTCCAGCCGCGACCGGAGCCTCCATCGCCTTCAGCACAGCATCCGCAAAGGCCTTCGTCCCGCTCGTGCCGCCCACATCCTTCGTCAGCACCTTGCCTTCGCGATACACCTGCTCCAGCCCGGCTTGCACCCGCTCCGCAGTCTCCGGTTCATTGATGTGATGCAGCATCAGCACCGCGCTCTGCAGCAGCGCCGTCGGATTCGCCATATCCTTACCCGCGATATCCGGCGCCGACCCATGCACCGCCTCGAAGATCGCGCACTCCGTCCCCAGGTTTGCACCCGGAACCAGCCCCAGTCCACCCACAAACGCACTGCAAAGATCGCTCAGGATATCCCCGTACAGATTCTCCGTCAGCAAAACATCGTACTGGTAAGGATTCATCACCAGCTGCATGCAAGCATTATCGACGATGTGCTCCTGATAACTCACCTCCGGAAACCCCAGCGAAACATCCCGGCAGCAGCGCAGAAACAGCCCATCCGACAGCTTCATGATGTTCGCTTTATGGATCGCATGCACCTTCTTCCGTCCATGCTTCCGCGCATAGTCGAACGCAAACTTCGCAATCCGCGTCGAACCCTTCGACGTGATGACCTTCAGCGCCTGCACCACACCCGGAACCACCTCATGCTCCAGCCCCGCATAAAGGTCCTCCATGTTCTCGCGCACGATAATCAAATCGACATCCGGATACTTCGTCTTCAACCCGGGCAGATTCTTCACCGGCCTGAAGTTCGCAAACAGCTCAAACTTCTTCCGCAGCGTTACGTTGATCGAAGCAAACCCGCCGCCTACCGGAGTCGTCACCGGCCCCTTCAGCGCAACGCGGTTCTCTTCAATCGACTCGTACAGCTCCTTCGGAATGTACTCCCGCGTCTTCTCGAAGGCCTCCGCGCCTGCCAGATGCCGGTGCCATTCAAACTTCACACCTGTAGCCGCACCCGCGGTCTCCAAGATGCTCACCACCGCGCTCGAAACCTCCGGCCCAATGCCATCGCCCGGAATCAAAGTAATCTTGTGCGTTCGCTTTGTCGTCATACTTTCCTACCTATCGATGTTTGTGAAAATCGTTGTTTTTGAGTCTGATCAAATCGCCGTTTTGAAGGGGCGGCTTTAGCCGCGCCGTAATGCCAGGTTCGTAGTGCGGCTTTAGCCGCTGAGGGAATCTTTCTGCGCGACCATTCAGAAATCCTCTACTTTCTCTTCTTGTGATCTTTTCCGCTCAGCAGTTCTTCCAGCTCCTGCTTGAACTCCCGCACATCCTTGAAGTCCCGATACACGCTGGCAAACCGTATGTAAGCCACCGTGTCGATATCCTTCAGCCGAGCCATAATCAGCTCGCCCACCTCGCTGGTCGACCGCTCCCGCTCGGGCGAATCCACCACATACGCCTCAGTTTCATCGACGATCTGCTCCAGCTTTATCGCCGAAACAGGTCTCTTCTCGCACGCATGCAGCAGCCCGCTCAGCACCTTCTGCCGATCGAACTTCTCCCGCCGCCCATCTTTCTTGACCACCATGTACGGAATCTCATCGATCCGCTCATACGTCGTAAAGCGCTTGTTGCACCCTTCACACTCACGCCGTCTGCGAATCGAGTCCGCCTCTTTACTCTCGCGCGAATCAACTACTCGATCCTGGGCAAATCCACAGTAAGGACACTTCATCGGAATAATTCGATTCTAGCAGCGCAATGAACACCATCGTCGACCGCGGAGAAGCGCGGACAAAAACGGATCAAAGCAAAAGTGCAAAAACAACGAATCCCGTATTTGCCCTATCCGTATTTTTGCCTTTTCATCCGTGCCGATCCGCGTTCATCCGTGGTCGGCTTCAACCACTGCATGCCCCGCAGCCTCACTCTCGCTCGCCACCCTCTTCAAACTCACATGCTCCACCCGAGCATAGATAAGCCCCGTAGGAATGATGCAAAGAAACGTCACCACCAGCAGCACCGCTCCACACGCCGTAGCCGCTTCAATCGGAGCCCCATACAGCGTATGCATCGCCGCAGCCGTTACCGCAATCTGTGTAAACCACCCGATGATCGGCAACTGCAACAACGAACCGCCGATACTAGCCGCCATCAACAGCATCGTCCGCGAGAACGTCAGCCCAGCCAGCTCCGGCGTGTGTACAAATGCATGCGCCGTCTGCAGGTACGCCATTCCGATCATCCCCCACATCAACAACGAAATCGCCGTTACAATACCAAAGTCACGCGCCGACTCAATCGCATTCAGCCCATCGCGAAACCCCAGAACCTTCGTCGCAACGCTCTCCCCTAATCCCTTCGACAACACCCCCAGTGCAGCCCGAGCGAACCCAGCCACCGCACCGCCAGCAACCCGCACCACCCCGGCAAACACCGCAATCGCCAGCGTAGCCGCCAGACTCAGCGCCCCGGCTCGCACAAACACGTCATGATGCGGCAGGTCCCTTGGAGTAAACGCCAGCGCAGTCGAAAAGATCAACGCCGCCGCGCCCAGATCGAACATCCGCTCGATCGTATACACCGCCACCTGCGAACTAAGCGGCAGCCCCGTTCGCCGAGCCACCAGATAAGGCCGAGTCAAATCCGCCAGCCGCCCAAACAATGCCACCGCCGTAAACCCAATAAACTGCGACCCCAGCAACGACATCGCGTCAACCTTCTTCGTAGGCGAAACAAACACGCTCCACCGCATCGCCCGCAAAAAATACGTCGCATAAATCAGCACAATCGCAAAGCCAATATGCACCGGACTCGCATGACGAAGCTGCTGCCAGAACATCGCCCAATCGAACTGCACCTTATACCGGAACACATACACAACCGCCACAAGCGCCAAAATGGCGACAATCCAGAGCACACCACTCTTCTTATTCATCGTTATCTCTCATCGTCAAAGGGAGAACCGCAACCGCCTCATCCCCTACTCGGCCGCTCTGCCTGAGCCATCTGTTTGCGCCGATTGAACTCCCGGATCACCCGCGCCACATAAGCCCGCGTCTCCCTGTAAGGAGGAACCCCATGATACTTATCCACCGCTCCCGGCCCCGCGTTATAAGCCGCCAGCGCCAGCGCAAGATTGTCGTGATACCGCGTCAGCAGCGAATCCAGATAAGCCGTTCCACCGGCAATATTCTCCTCCGGACGAAACGCATCCTGAACCCCAAGCTCCCCGGCAGTCCCCGGCATCAACTGCATCAAGCCCTTCGCACCCGTCCGCGAAACCGCCCGCACCTGCCCGCCGCTCTCAGCCCGCACGACACTCGCCAGCAGATCCGCATCGATGTTGTGCTCCCCACCCGCATGAGCCAGCATCTCCCGCATCTCCGCCTTCGTCAGAGCTGTCACAGGCGCCGCTGCCGTTGGAGCCACAGTAGTCTTCGCCACTTCCGGCGAATCTTCAGGAGTCAGCGGCAAGTCCGCAATCGTCTCCACCCGAGCCACAGCGTCCCCAGCGACCTCAAGGTAGTTCGTCTCCGACCGCTTACCCACCAGGTAAAGCCGGATCTTATCCCCAACGACCTCACGCCGCACGCAATCCAGCTCGAACCCATTCTTCAGCGTCACATGCTCAGCCGCCCGCGCCACAGGACACACCGCCAGCGCCAGCAACATCACCGAACTAAACCGAATTGCCACCTTCAAAGCCTACCACCGCAGCCCCGCCTCGCGACTCCCACTATCGAGCCACCTGCAAAACCCCGGCAAACCTCCCAGCCAGCGCCGCCTCTACCACCTCGGCCACGCCATCCTCATCATGCCTCTTACCCACCGCCCACCCACGCCCAACAGCCATCTCCTTCAAATCCTCCGGAGCGTTCCCCATCAGCACCGCCCGTCCCGCAACCTCCAGCATCGACACATCGTTCCAGTTATCTCCAATAGCCACAATCTCTTCGACCCCCACGCCCCTGTTCGCCGCCAGCCGTAGCAGCGCCGACCCCTTACTGCACCCCGCCGGCAAAATGTCCACAATACTCAAATCCCGCGCCGGATACTCCGTCCTGTGCAGCGCAACCTCAACCCCTGCAGCCCACTCCTGAGGCCCCAGCCCCACAGCCGACACCCCCGGATGCTCCAGCAGCCGCGCCTCCGCCCGCCGCATCCTCTCCACCGTCCCGCAAAGCATCATCTGGATCGGGTCCTCACCCTCCAGCGCCTTCTCAATCGGCTTCACATGCGCAATATAAGGCTCATTCGCCACCATCCACTTCCCGATGCTCCCGTTCAACTCCTCCAACTCCTCCACCACCAGCGCCCCCCGGTCATCCTCCCCATCCGGCCCCACCCTGTCGAACGTCATCACCAGCGAGTTCCTGAAACTCCTCCACATGCCCACAAAGCCACCGAGCCGTAGCCGTCGGCAGAAACGTCCGCTCCAGCAACCGCGCCCCAATCGTCCGCACCACGGTCCCATTCGAACTGATCAGCGCATTCTCCTCCCCCAGCCCAAGCCCCCTGAGCTGCCGCATCGCATAGCAGTGCCGCCGCCCCGTAGCGACGACCACCTCCACCCCCGCCGCCTCCGCCGCCTTCAAAGCCGCCAGGTTCCGAGCGCTCACTTGCCCATCAGCCCCCAGCAAAGTCCCATCCATATCCACAGCAATCATTCGCACCAGAAAAATCCTCGCCTGTATATTCTCTCATCCGCCCTGTATAAATATCCATAAATAACCAATTATCAATAAGTTACCGGAAATTCATTGGACTTCAGCCGCCCCGCCTGCCAGACTCAATACAGGCATCACAAAGGCTTGTTTATGTTTCACAATCATCGTTTCAACCCCGCAAGGAATATCTCCCCCGTAGCTCCCGACACCACCCGAACCCAACCCCGAACCGGCACCACCATCCGCATCGAGCCCCGCACGCTCCCAGCCCGTCTCACACTCGTCCCCTCAGGTGGAGACCCAACCCCGGCAAAGAGCCCCACCCCGTTCGTCGAGCTGATCGCCATCTCCGCGCACCGTTGCTCGTCCTTCTTCGCCGAAGCAGCAGTGCTGGTCCTCGTCCTGGCCCTCCTCGACCGCTTCATGCTCAAGGGCCGCATGGAACTTGGCTGGGTCACAAGCGCCTTCGCCATCAGCCTAACCCTGCTGGCAGCCAGCATAGCCACAGATTTCTCCGCCCGCCGCTGGCTCCAGCGCCATTAGTAAGCGCGCTTATTGTCTTGCGTTGCCTTGCCGTTGTTCTTGCCGTTGCTTGCCGTTTCCTTTCTTGCTTGTCATCCCCAAAGCGGATCTGCTGTTGCCTTTGCTTTTTCGCCGCTACCATGCGCACAAAATTGTCATTTCGACCAGAGCGGTTCGCGCTTTTTTGCGAACTGCGTAGCGGAGAAAGCCGCTTCTCTACCAACCTCTCCTCTATCGAGAGACCCGCCCTCCCACGGTTTAGTACGATTGAATCTATGCCCTCCATCGCCTCCCTCGAGTGCTCTCGCTGCCACCACCACGTCTCCGCCGACACCCCTCAGACCCTCTGCCCCCTCTGCGCCGGCAGCCTCTACGTCCGCTACGACATGGACAAGCTCAAGCAGACCGCCCGCCGCGAAGCCCCCGCGCAAAAAGCCGCCGCCAGCCCCGCCAGCCTGGGCATGTGGCGCTACGCCGACGTCCTCCCCGACGTAACCCCCGTCACGCTCGGCGAAGGCTGGACCCCGATGCTCCATAGCAAGCGCTACCCGGGCCTCTACATCAAGGAAGAAGGCGCGAACCCCACCGGCACCTTCAAAGCCCGAGGCCTCGGCCTCGCCGTCACCATGGCGAAGCACTACGGCCTCCAGCACCTCGCCGTCCCCTCCGCAGGCAACGCCGCCGGAGCACTCGCAGCCTACGCCGCCGCCGCCGGAATCAAAGCCCACATCTTCATGCCCCAGGACGTCCCCTTCGCCAACTACCTCGAAGGCATCATCTACGGAGCCGACGTCACCATGGTCGACGGCCTCATCTCCGACTGCGCCCGCATGGTCGGCGAAAATATCAAGGCCCAGCGCGAAGCCAACACCCCCGCCGAGCAAATCTGGTTCGACATCTCCACCCTCAAAGAGCCCTTCCGCGTAGAAGGCAAAAAGACCATGGGCTACGAACTGGTCGAGCAGCTAGGCTGGACCTACCCCGACGCCGTCTTCTACCCCACCGGCGGAGGCGTAGGCCTCATCGGCATGTGGAAGGCCTTCGAAGAGATGGAAGCCCTCGGCTGGGTCAGCCGGCAAGCGCCCGAAGATGTACGCCCTCCAAGCCTCCGGCTGCGCCCCCATCACCACGGCCTTACGACCAGCACAAGCCCGCCAGCGAGTTCTACCAGAACGCCGCCACCTTCGCCGCCGGACTCCGCGTCCCCAAGCCCTACGGCGACTACATCATCCTCGACATCCTCGCGCAATCCGGCGGCAAATCCATCGCCGCCACCGACGAAGCAATCCTCGCCAGCATCCTCGACTGGGCCAAGCACGAAGGCATCTTCCTCTCCCCCGAAGGAGCCGCCGCCACCGCCGCCTACGACCAGCTCATCGCCACCGGAGACCTCAAGCCCACCGACCGCGTCGTCCTCTTCAACACCGGCGCCGGCCTCAAATACGTCGACATGACCGCCGAAGCCATGCACCTCCGCCGCCCCGGCACCCTACCCACCAGCCTCCCCGTAGGAGGCATCATCACCCCGCAATGAAAAACTTATGTGATTTTGAAGCACTGAAGGCGCGGGTTGAAGAAGAGCTTAGCAACTACTCGTACAGTCTTTCACCTGAGGCTATCGGTCATCCATGGTCTCCTTCACGCGTAGATGAACAGCTGGCCCTAATGCGGCGATCCTTGGTCGTGCCATACCTAGTCGAGGTCAAAATGGAGCGACCCTACAATCTGATTGGCACGGATATTCATGAAGCTCGTCATTGTGTGGTGGTGGCGGACGCAAATGACGGTTACCTACTCGTTTTTGATTCCGCAACCGATGAGTTTCTGTTGGCGCAGTTTTTCAAAGAAACTGTTCACAGCATTGGGGTCAGAGGTGACGCTGTTGGTTGCTTCATGTCTCGCTAGAACTGAGAGCCGGGTACCCCACCCTTTGCGGTTTCATCGCAAAGGGTGGAATGTAAACTCTTCCCCCCACCTTGTAGTTGTCCGTTCTCTTTCACCCACTCAGAAACTTAGTCCAAGGCCAGTTCTTTCTTCTCGACGTCTACCCGATACTTCTTTTCCTTCTCCATCGCGTCATACCGAACGTGCAGCACCTGAAGATTACCCTTGGGCGCGTCATGCCGACTCTTGACCGCCTGAAGCGCATCTTTCGCAATCTCATCCTCTGCTGGCTCGCGTCCACCAACAAGTGTCAACACGTGGTGCAGATGATGAATCTGGCCAGTCGCCGAGTCATAAACCACACATGCCTTTATCGACTGCACGGGTTACCGCCTGCGCATATCCATCCACACCAGCGAGCTTGATCCCGAACTCCTCCGCCACAGCCACCGCCCCATCCATCGCATCCCCATGCACCGACCCGAGCATCAGCGCCGCAAACGTCTTCTGCATCGAATCCGTCGCGCCCTCAAACTGCGCGAGGAGCATCTCTTCAGGAACATGCTCCACCTTGAACGTCTTTCCACCGATCTTTTCAAACCGCCCCACCACCTCCATCAAGCTGATCGCATCAGGCCCACCAAACTCAATCGTCCTGCGTCTAGCAGCAGGATGGCGAATCCCCACGGCACACATCTCCGCGACATCAGCAAACGAAACCCAACTGACCGGACTCGTCCCCGGTCCGCAGATGCGAGCCGCAGCATTCGCATAATCGAACCCCAACTCCGGCCCTAACCAAACCTCCATGAAATAGCTCGCCTGAATCACGGTGAAGTTCATCCCCGCAATCGCCTCCTCAACGGCGCGCTTCGCATCCCCCAGCGGGAAAGAAAATCCAGGCGGCCGACGAAAAGAAACGAACAAAAACCGGCCAACGTTAGCCGCCTTCGCCGCGTGTACCAGATTCATCTGCCCAACACCGTCGACAGACTCAATCGAATCTCCAGCCTGCCGCGAAAGAGTAGACGACGCAGTAGAGATAACCGCATCCACCCCACGACACGCAGCAGCCAGCGAGTCAGGATCCTTCAAATCGCCAACGCAAAGCTCAACACCCGCCGAACGCAAAGCCCCCACTCTTTCCTTCGCGCTCGTCGTACGAACAAGCGCCCGCACCTTCTCGCCTCTCGACGCCAGCTTTTTGCAGACCTCACCTCCCACCAGCCCGGTTGCACCAACGACAAGAATCATCTGTGCCCTCCGCAAAATGGCAGCTTACACCTCTTCGTTCAACACATGGAAACCTCGGCCATATAATTGGCGCGTAGCAAGGCATTAGCCGCTCCGAGGTCTCCGAAATGAAACAGCCACCCACCTCCCCCGACCGCCGCCAATTCCTCAAAGCCGGAGGCGCCCTCGCCGCAAGCCTCCCTCACCTCGCACCGGCGCAGGCCGCCACAACCCCAGCTCCCGCCCTGCCAGCCAACCCACGAACACCAAGCCGCAATGCCCACCCGCAACCTCGGCAAGACCGGCTACAAAGTCGGCATCTTCTCCCTCGGTGGCCAAGCCGCACTCGAAAAAGCCAACAACTTCGACAACGCCGTCCCCATCATCGAGCGAGCCCTCGACCTCGGCGTCAACTACATCGACACCTCCTCCATCTACGGAGGCCCCGACCGCTGGAGCGAGCAGTACGTAGGCCGCGTCATGCAACACCGCCGCAACGAAGCCTTCATCGCCACCAAAACCAAGGAGCGCACCCGCGAAGCTTCCCTTCGCATGATCGAAAAGTCCCTCAAGCTTCTCAACACCGACCACGTCGATCTCTGGCAGCTCCACGACGTCGGCCTCCCCCAGGACGTCAACGCCATCTTCGCCAAGGGCGGAGCAATGGAAGCCCTCATCGAGATGCACGACCAAAAAGTCGTCCGCTTCCTCGGCGTCACCGGCCACTACCGCCCCGAAGCCCTCATCGACGCCGTCAACCGCTACTCCTTCGACACCATCCTCATGGCAATGAACGCCGCCGACACCCACATCCACAGCTTCACCGACCAGCTCCTTCCCCTAGTCGTCGAAAAGCAGATGGGCATCATCGGCATGAAGGTCCCCGCACGCGGCCGTCTCCTCTCCACCTGGACACCCCCATCCCTCGAGCAGCAACAACAGTCCTGGGAAGGCTCCGCAATAGCCACGCGCTCGGGTGTCATGAACATGCGCGAGGCTATGCGCTTCACCCTCTCGCACCCCGTCAGTACGGTCATCATCGGCTGCGACAACATCCCCCAACTCGAAGAGAACGTCCAGATCGCCCGCGAGTTCACTCCCCTCTCGCAAACCCAGATGGTCTCTCTCAACGACCTCGCCGCCCCCGTAGCAAAACAATCCTTATTCTTCCGCTTCACCGACCGCACTAAAGGCTAGGCCCCCACGTCTAACTGCAGAACCTGCGTTAAAAGAACTTTCCATCCAGCGCCGTAAGGAGTTCCATGACTCTGCAGAATCGCCGCCATAGCCCTCCTCTGCCTAGCCTCATTTCGCTCGGCCCAGACCCAGACGACCCCACGGCCCGCATGCAGCAGATCATCCAGTACTCCGTGGACAACAAAGCCTTCATGGGCACCGTGCTCGTCGTCAAAGACAGCAAGACCATCATCAACCAGGGCTACGGCTCAGCTGACCTCGAGTGGAACATCCCCAACACTCCCTCCGCAAAATTCCGCCTCGGCTCGCTCACCAAGCAGTTCACCGCCGCTAGCATCCTCCTGCTCGAAGAGCGCGGCAAACTCAAAATCGACGACCCCATCAGCAAGTACATGCCCGACGCTCCCGCAGCCTGGTCGAAGATAACCATCTACAACGTCCTGACTCACACCTCCGGGATCCCCAGCTTCACTGGCTTCCCCGACTACTCCACCACCGAGTGGAAGGACACCACACCCGCCGATCTCGTCGCCCGTTTCCGCGACAAGCCCCTCGACTTCGAACCCGGCACCAAGTTCAGCTACAGCAACTCCGGCTATGTCCTCCTCGGCTATCTCATCGAAAAAATCTCCGGCCAGACCTACGCCGACTTCCTCCAGCAAAACATCTTCACTCCGCTAGGCATGTCCGATACCGGCATCGACTCGAACGCCGCCATCATCCCGCAACGCGCGCAAGGCTACACGCCGTCTTCGAAAGGCATCCGTCACGCCGGCTACATCAGCATGACCATCCCCTTCTCAGCCGGCGCCCTCTACTCCACCACGGGCGACCTCCTCAAATGGGAGCAGGGCCTCTTCGGCGGCAAGATCCTCACCCCCGCCTCGCTCACCAAAATGACCACGCCTTTCAAGTCCGACTACGCCTTGGGCCTCTTCATCAGCAACAGTAACGGCCACCGGTTTATCGCCCACGGCGGAGGCATCGAGGGCTTCAATACCTCGCTCGACTACTACCCCGACGACAAGCTCATCGTCATCGTCCTTGCGAACCTCAACGGAGCCACCGACCCGATCGCCAGCAACCTCGCCAAAGTAGCCTTAGGCCAGCCCGTAATCCTACCCTCCGAGCGCAAATCCATCACCGTCTCCCCAACCATCCTCGCCGACTACGTTGGCACCTACCAGATGGCTCCCGAACTCAACAACGTCATCGCCATCAAGGACGGTCACCTCACCAGCAAACTCGGCAAGCAACCTGAAGTCGACCTCTTCGCCGAATCCGAAACCAAATTCTTCCTCAAGCCAGTCGACGCTCAAGTCGAGTTCTTCCGCGACCCCACCACCCACGCCGTAACCCGCCTCGTCATCTACCAGAACGGAACGACGCACGAGGGCAAAAAGCAATAGACAAGTTCGGCACCTCCTGGATGATCATCCACGAACGCCGATGCCTCAGAACGCCTAAGCGCAGAAGACGCAAAGCGCAAATCCCCGCGCCACTCCATGCGAATCTCGTGGATTGGCGCTTTCTCTTGGCAACTGCACTCCAATGCGAAATCAATAACAGCCGCTCACCGAACGGCGCTCGCCACCCTTAAATGCTCTTCCTGCCCAAACAGCAGCCGATCCCGCGTCTGTTCCAGCAGCACCCAGTCTTTCTGAAACTCCTCCATCGTCTCCCGCATGTGATTCTTCGCCCGCAGCACATACCCAACTCGCCCAAGCATCAGTTGGAACGCAAGCTCAGGATCCGATGCCGCCGCCATCACATTCTCACTCCCAATACCCACTCGCCGCTCCGAGTCATCCACCTCGATCGTCAACCAGGGCTCTCCTTCGCCGTCGATCGTGGCCTTGCCCCTGTCATACCCCTGCGGAAACAGCCCCCTGTGCCCATCCGTAAACTCCCGCACCTCCACCGAGTCCCTCATCATCGCAAACCGCTCGCGGTAGTCTTCCCACCCATCCTTCGTCCCCATCACGCCTGCACGAGCATCCTCCACGGCAGCCTTCAGCGAAGACCGCACCGCCTCGTCCCGATCCTCTTTCGCCGCCTTCGCATCCGCTTCAAACTCCACAATCGAAGCCGTAGGATGATGCGAAAATTCCTTATACAAACCAAACCGTCCCGTCAGGAAGTAAGAGACAAAGAAAGATCCCGCAACCTCATGATCGCCAATCAGCGCCGCCGGAATCAGGTACTTCTTCATATGAATCGCCGTCTCCGTGCCGCTCTGCGCCAGCCCGCTGCGAGGAAGATCGCCCGGCGGCTGCGCGAAGTGCATGCTGTAAAAACCCAGTTCCGGACGCTTCAGTGCCCAGTGCGTAAACGAGCGCGCAGCCGCCTTCGGAGCCATCATCCCAAGGTCATTCGGAAAATCGCGATGCACCGCGTGCGGAAAGATCAGGTTCACCAGCGACCGCGTAAACACAGCGCAATTATTCGTGAATCCGTTGTAATGATTTACATTGGGGTCGCCATTCAGCCAGTCCACAACAGCCTGATCCTGCGCCCGCGTCGTCCGCACGGCGAAGATAAAGATGTCGCGAACCACATTCGCAGCCACAAGGTCGCGCCAGAAACTATGCGCAACCTGCGGACAGTTTGTACCGGTACAGACATCCTGAAAAAAGCCATCGCGGGCATGCGCCTCTAGGGCTGCCTTCACCACGCGCGACCCATAAAGTAGCCGGTCGTCGGATGCCATCGACCCACGCAGATAAAGGCTCAGAGGAACAAGGTTCCAGCGATACGCCTGTGCCTCACGAAAGTCGGGATACGTCGTGACGATCGAGCCCTGTTCGCCCGCCCCGCACAACCGAGCTCGTATCGGAGAAACCGGGCATACCCCCGAAAGGTACACAAGCGAGTGCCCCGCATGCGTATAAACCGAAACCCCGACGTTCGTGGGATCAGCCAGCACCACCCCAATGTCCGCCCTGGCGGCGAGGTCCGAGGTCGTCAGGGCCGCAAACAGAAGACCAGCGCGGCACATCCAATGCAGTAAAGATCTCAGAAGCGCCTCGCAGAAAATCCATTCGGCACACCTGCATGGAATCCGGGCCCCCACGTGACTGGCCGGAAGACCGAGCCTCTACGACCAGAAGCCCACAATCTGGAGCCATCCTACAACGACATCCAATGAATTGCACAGTCGGCTACGGGCACAGCCTACTTTCGTTTTCGTGAGAGTTATACCGGCGCCTCATCTGCCCGAAAAACCTGTCAACCCCAAAACGCCAAATCTCCGCGCCCACCAAGGAGATTCGCGTGGCATAGTAATTCCACCCAACTAGCTATAATGGAAATAGAGATAGAAGAAGCCCCGGCCACCACCGGGGCTATCTTGTTTATATTGAATACTTTGCCGGTAAAGTATCTAGAATCAGCACTCTGCACGACAGGTGCCCGAGCAAACCGTTTGGTATCAGTACTTTATGACCAAAGCAAGGAAGGAGGGGTACAGCCAGCCATGTCGATCCGTCAGCAAATCCGACCTGTCCTCACCTTAGCCCTCCCGCTCATCCTTGCCGAACTAGGCTGGATGTCGATGGGCATCGTGGACACCATGATGGTCGGACACATGGCCAACCCCTCCCTCGCCATCTCCGCCGCGGCTCTCGGACAGGTCCTCTACAACACCCTCGCCTTCGGCATCGCGGGGATTCTCCTCAGCCTCGACACCTACCTCTCCCAATCCCACGGAGCAGGCCGCTACGACGAAGCCAACCGCTGGCTCCTGCACGGCCTCGTTCTCGCCGCCATCCTCGCCGCAATCTTCATGGGCCTCATCGCCGTCGCGCCCATCTTCATGCTCCGCCTTCCCATCGACCATCAGGTCATCACCGGAGCCATCGCCTTCCTCCGCGCCCTCAACTGGGGAACCCCGAGTCTTTTCCTCTACTTCACCCTCCGCCGCTACCTTCAGGCCTTCAACCACGTCCGCCCTATCGCCGTAGCCCTCGTCACCGCGAACCTCTGCAACGTAGTCGGTAACTGGCTCCTCATCTATGGCCATTCCTGGGGACCCATCCACATCCCCGCCCTTGGCGTCACCGGAGCAGGCCTCGCCACCTCCATCTCCCGCGCCTACCTCGCCCTCTTCCTCGTCATAGTCATCTGGCGAGTCGAGCACCGCCACAACTATGGCCTCCGCTCCATGCTCCGCCACATCGAGAGCATCCGCCTCACCCGCCTCGCCCTCCTCGGAGCCCCCGCCGGAGCCCAGATCTTCGTCGAGATCGCCATCTTCGCCACCGTCACCTTCCTCATCGGCACCATGGGCCCACTCCCTCTCTCTGGCCACGAGATCGCCCTCAACTGCGCCAGCTTCACCTTCATGGTGCCCTTCGCCATCTCCGCCGCCGCCGCCGTCCGCGTAGGACAAGCCATCGGCCGCAATGCCCCGCATGAAGCCGCCGCCGCCGGATGGGCCGCCATTCTCTTCGGAGCAGCCTGTATGGCGACCTTCTCCGCCATCCTCTTCCTCTTCCCCCACCCCATCGCCCGAGCCTTCACGCCCGACCCCGACGTCATCGCCGCAACGATCCCGCTCCTCTTCGTAGCCGCGCTCTTCCAGTTCTTCGACGGCCTCCAGATCACCGCCACCGGAGCCCTCCGCGGTGCCGGCAACACCCATGCCGGCCTCATCGTTCAAATCGTCGGCTACTGGATCATCGGCCTCCCCATCGGCTACCTTCTCGCCTTCCGCCTCCACCACGGAGCCGTAGGCCTCTGGCTGGGCCTCTGCGTCGGCCTCATCGTAGCCGGAACCTCCCTCACCACCGTATGGCACCGCACCACCAAAAAACTGCGAGACCAGCCGCAGCCAATTCAAGTCGACACAACAAGTTCCAAAATCGCCACTCAGTAAAGACAGTTATCGCAGTTGCAGTTGCACTTGCAGTTGCCGTTACACTTGTCGTTGCTGTTGCTTTTCTTGCTTGTCATCCCGTAGGGATCTGCTTCTGCCGTTGCTGTTGCCCTTGTCGTTGTAGTTGCTCTTGCCGTTGCTGTTGTCGTTGCTCTTGCCGTTGCTCTTGCCGTTGCCGTTGCTTTTCTTGCTTGTTATCCCGTAGGGATCTGCTTCTGTCGTTGCCCTTGCCGTTGCTCCTGTTTCTAGGTAGAGCCGGGGCTTCAGAGGACGCTGAAAAGTCTTCGCTTTGAAAGGGCGCGACTTCAGTCGCGCCGTAAATGTCCTATTCACAATGTGCTTTAGCCACTGAGGGAATCTTTCCCGGCCAAATCAGACTTTTTCAGCACCCTCTTCAGCCCCGCGTCTAATCGCCGCCGCGAAGCGGCCACCACTCTGCCGAAGGCCGAAGTGAAGGCGAAGCCGCAACGACCAACCTATTGCCGTTGCCACTAGTCCTTCGACAACCGATACATCAGCAACGCCATACGTTTAGCCTGCGTAGGAATCGAGTCCAGATAAACCGTCTCCCCTTCCGCATGTGCTCCCTCGCCCAGCGCACCCGTCCCCACCAGCCCCGGAACATACGGCGCAACAAAAGCAATATCGCCCGCGCCACCCTGCATAGGATCCGCCACCACTTCCTCCTTCAACCCAAGCGCTGCATTAATCTCATTCAACTTCCCCACCAGCGCCCGCGAGGCCTCCGTTTCAGCCATAGCCGGATACGCCTCCACAAACTGAATCGTAGCCCCGGTCCTCGGCAGGTGATCCGCCACAATCTTCCGCATCTTCGCCTCGACGCGTTCCGTCTGCTCGTTGCTCAGTGTTCGGAAATCCCCGCTCGCCAGCGCAACCGGCGGAATCACGTTTGTTTTGCCAGTGATCTCGCCGCCGGTCTTCGTCTCATTCCACTTCGCCGTTGCTCCACCCAGGACAAGCCCAACATTGAACGTCAACCCCGTCTCCGGCAACTCCTTCCGAAACGCATCCAGGATCCTTGCCAACTCATAGACCGCGCCATAACCCATCGACTCTCTGAATATCTGCGACGAGTGCCCGCTCCGGCCCGAGGTCTCCAGCTCCCATGTGTTCGCACTCCTGCGCGCCACCCGAACCGCGTCCTTCCCGTCGATCCGCAAGCTATTCTCGAACTCCAGCGCCACATCGCTCTTCTTCGCCGCCGCAATCATGTCACTCCGGCTGACGCTGACCGGCTCCCCATGCCGCTCCTCATCGCCACTCAACACAATCCTGATCTCGGCGTCATCCAACGTCCCTGCAGCCTTCATGGCCTTCAGCGCGGTGAGCATCACCACCAGCCCACCCTTCATATCGACCACACCCGGCCCCGTAGCGACATTGCCATTCGTCCCTGGCACAATCGAATACCGCTGAAAGCTGCTACTCGGCTCAAACACCGTATCCATATGACCAATCAGCAGCAGCCGCTTCCCGCACTTACCCGCACCCGCCGAACAAGCATGCTCCGCCACCAGATCCCCGGCACGCCCATCAAGGCTCTCCAACGGCACCCATCGCACCTTGAAACCCAGCGCCTCAATCTCCGGCGCAACAACATCCTTCACCGCCACCACGCCAGCAAGATTCATCGTCCCGCTGTTGATATTCACCAGCTTCTCCAGCAGCCCAATCGCCCCAGGCGTCTCCCCATCGACAGCCTTGACCATCGCACTCTCCGCCGGAGCCATCGCCTGCGAAGAACCCTGCGCCCATGCCGCCGAACACACCGCACCCACAACCAGCAGAAGAGCCAACCCAGTCTTATTCATATGCGCGGAGCATATCATGCCGCTCAAGGAGACTTTCGGATCCGAATCCGTTTTGAAAGGGTGCAGCTTCACAGGCTGCGGAAAAGGTCATTGCTGTTGCTCTTGGGATTAGCGTAGGGCTTTAGCCCTACGAAACATTAACGAGTTACGAGGGGCTTCAGCCCCGAGCCTTTCTTCACTTCAGGCACAGAAACACTTTTCCTCAACCTGTTCAGCCGCGCCGCAAACGGCCCAAAAAAACTGGGGCTGGTAGCCCAATGCTTTAGCTTTGGGTCTCCCCCGAGGGAATGCTTTTCTTGTGAGAATTGTCCGCCATGAAACTTGTTCATGAGCCGCCTCTAAGTCACCGGCAACTGCTCCCGCACCCGAGTCGTCGACCGCGTCGTCAACGTAAACGCCGCCGCCAGAATCAACCCACCGCCTACCCACGCACTAGGCCCCAACCGCTCCCGCAGCACCAACACCCCCAGCAGACTCCCGATCAGCGGCTCCATATTCAGCAGCACACCCGCCTGCGAAGCCGGAACCTGAGTCATCCCCCAGTTCCAAAGCAGAGTCGTCGTCGCCGTACACAATATCCCGCTCGCCGCCAGCGCCAGCCACGCCTTCAGCGACACCCCCGCCACCGGCGGCATCCCATACCGCACCGGAACCCAGGCAATCAGCATCAGCGTCCCCAACAGCAACCCGTACGCCGTCACCACCACCGCCGAGTGCCTCTCCATCAGCCGTTTATTAAACAGAATCCAGAACAGCGCAATCCCCAGCGAAAGCACCACCAGCAAATCCCCCGCCAGAGAAGCCTCACCCGCCCCAGCATGATGCTTTCCACCCAGCGCAATCAACGCCGCACCCGTAGTCGAAGCCGCCAGCGCACCCCACCCCACCGCATCCATCCGCTCATGCGCAAATAGAGTAGCCCCGACCGCCAAAATCACCGGCATCGTTCCCACCATCAACGAAGCATGGCTCACCGTAGTCAGCGAAAGCCCATGAAACTGAATCAAAAACTGCATCGGCACCCCTAGAAACGAAGCCACCGCCAGCACTCCCCACTCCCTCCGATTCAACCCCGGCCGATGCGTCACCAGCAGCGGCACCAGCGCGACCATCGCAAACAGAAACCGATACAGCACCATATGGCCAAAGCCCATCTCGGCCAGCGCAATCTTCCCAAAGAAGAACCCGCACCCCCACAGCGAACTAGCCACCGCGCAAGCGCCAAACCCCAGCGCCCTCTTTTTCTCCTCCAAAGCCATACACCCACTCTCGCACAAAACAAGCCCCACGCCTCAATCAGCCGCCGTTGCTGTGGGCCTTGGCCGTTCTTGCTTGCCATCCCCGCAGAGCCTGCCCTGAGCGAAGCCGAATGGGGGGATCTGCTATTGCTTTTCTTGTTTGTCATCCCCGCAGGGGATCTGCTTCTGCCTTTGCCGTCGCTCGTTCTTTCTCACCCTACCCAAACCCTTGTCATTTCGACCGAAGCAGTTCGCGCCCTTTTGCGAACTGCGGAGCGGAGAACCGGGGTCCCCGCCGAGTTCACTCGGTGGGGTGGAAGATACCCGCTTCTCGACCCAAGCCTCTTCCCAGCCGATACGTCTTGCCTGTAAGGCCAATCAATTACCTTCATTTCGCCATGCTGAAAGAGCAAGCAAAAAGCCCCGGACATACCCCGGGGCTTTCCTGTCTTTGCAGCAATGAGAGGCGAACTACCAAACCCGGCAGCTATTCGCAGGCACCATCGGCGAGCCCTTCTTGCACCCAAACGCCTCCGCAAACCCCGGCTGATTCACAATCGCGCCATTGGCACGGAAGTGATCCGGCGAGTGCGGATCGGTCAGTACCTGCTGCCTCACCGCCTCGGGCCGAGAATTCTCGCACCAATTCTGCGCATACCCAATGTAGAACCGCTGCGGAGAAGTAAAGCCATCGACCTTGGCTGACAGATCCACCTTATTAGCCTTCGCCCGTTCGAGATACGCAATGTAAGCCAGCACCAGACCGCCGTTATCGGCAGTGTTCTCGCCCAACGTCAGCTTGCCATTCACCTTTACGTCGTCGACAGCCGTGAACCCGCCGTACTCATTCACCAGGCAGTCCGTCCGGGTCTCAAACTTCTTCGCATCCTCCGGCGTCCACCAGTCGGTCATGTTGCCCTTGGCGTCGAACTTGCGGCCCTCATCATCGAAGCCGTGCGTCAGCTCATGCCCAATCACCGCGCCGATGTGGCCATAGTTCACCGCATCATCCTGCTTGGAGTCATAGAACGAAGGCTGCAAAATCCCGGCAGGGAAGTTGATGTCGTTCATACTCGGGTCGTAGTACGCATTGACCGTCGGAGGAGTCATGCCCCACTCGCTGTGGTCCACCGGCTTGCCGATCTTGTTCAGCTCGCGATCGTTCTCAAACGCCGTCGCGCGGAACTTGTTGCCCAGTGCATCATCAGCCTTGATATCGACCGTGCTGTAATCACGCCACTTCTCCGGATAGCCAATCTTGTTGGCCACTGCATGCAGCTTCTCCTTGGCCCGCACCTTGGTCGTAGGAGACATCCAGTCCAGCTGATCGATATCGTGGTCCATCGCGGCCTCGATGTCGTTCACCATCTCCAGCATCTTCTTCTTGCTGTCTCCGGCAAAGTACTGGTCGACATACACCTTGCCCAGCGCCTCGCCCAGCGCGCCGTTCACCGCATTCGAGCAGCGCTTCCACCGAGCCGACTGCTCAGGCTGCCCATACAGCTTGCGCCCGTAGAAGTCGAAGTTTTCATCATCAATCTGCTTCGGCAAGCGATTCGCAGCCGCCGTCAGCAGGTGATACCGCATATAAGCCTTCAGCACTCCCAGGTCCGTCTCATGAATCGCCTTCATCAGGGCAGGGAAGTACTCCGGGTTCGCATTATTCAGCTCCGTCACGCGAGGCGAGTGCACCGCATCCATGAACCCCCCAAAGTTCACGCCCGGCATCTCAGACTCGAACGTCGCAATCGTCTGCAGGTGGTAGACCTTCTCAGGATCGCGCCGCTCCGTCACCGGCATCGAAGCCTTCGCCAGTGCTGTCTCGAACGCCATAATCCCCTTGGCATCCTTTTCCGCCTGCTCAGGAGTGCTTCCGCCCAGTACCAGCATCTTCGCCACGTGAGCCACATACTGTTGCCGCAGCGTCTCGTCCTTCGCCCCCGTACGCACGTAGTAGTCCCGCTCCGGCATGCCCAGGCCACCCTGGTCGACAGAAGCGATCTGCTTGCTCGCGTCCTTGAAGTCCTGCTGCTCGCCATAGCCAAAGAAGACGTCGACGCCATAGCGCTGCAGCGTGCCGATCACCGGAAGCATATCCTTCCTGCCCGTGATGGCATCAATCTCTTTCAGATACGGCTCTACCGGCTCCAGTCCCTTGGCCTCAATCGCCTTCTCATCCATACAGCTCTTGTAGTAATCGCCAATCTTCTGCTCATCTGCCGAACGCGACGCACCCCCCGCCGCAGCCTTGTCCAGAATCCAGTTCAGCGACTGAGTGTTCACGTTATAAAGCGCATAGAACTGATCCACGCTCGGCTGATCCGACGGAATCGGATGATTTGCCACGAACTTGCCGCAGGCGAACTTGTAGAAGTCGTTGCACGGATCGACCGAGGCATCGATCGAGCTCTTGTCGAAGCCGGGAATCGGCACATACACCTCAGCCTTCGCCCCCGCCTTCTCAGGTGGTGCCACAGACACGCTCTGCTGGGCAAAGCCCGTGCTCCCGGCGCCAGCCGCAATCAGCGCAACTGTCGCGCCCCACCCTGCCGTTCGCCCCAAGTGGCGCTGCAGCAACATCTTCCGTCCATTCAACATGCAAATCTCCTCAATAAGGCGCACCTTACGCTTCAGGTGCGCGACTATGTCTTTGTAACACTGACAACCAGAAACCGTCATTACGTTCGACGCAACACACAGGCCATTGTCGACACGCCACAATCTGTGAAACAGTAATGCCACGCGTCGTCTAAGAGTAGAGATACGCGCCCTCTGCCATGTCGGTTCCCGCCAAAAACCGCGTGTCTATCCAGTTCCGCCGTGGGCTTGCTCTTCTCCTGCTCAGCCTGGCGACGGCACCCCTGTTCGCCAAAGGCCCCGAACCGGCCACCCGCATTCCCTTGGAGCAGACGGGGTTTCTGCCCGTTTCTCCTCAGTTCCTGCTTGCAGGCAGCTCGATGCTGACCCTCCACTACGTCGACGACAAGCATCTCCTGCTCACCTTCAACTGCCGGCGGCTCCTGACGCGCCTGCCCAACGATCCACCCGAAGACCAGGACCGCAACGTTGACGCCGTCCTGATCGAGGTCCCTTCCGGCCGCGTTCTGGCCCGAACCGCCTGGCGTCTGCACGATCACGGCCAGTACCTCTGGAGCCTCGGCCACGGACGCTTCCTGCTGCGCGTCAGGGACACCCTCACAACCTTCGCTCCGCTCGCGAACCTATCCACTGGCCAGCCGTTCCGCGAGCGCCCATTCATCTCAACGGATCGACGGATCGCAGCCTTATTTTTCTCACCCGATGCAGACCTGCTCATCATCGAAACCGTAGATCATCCTCCCGAACTTTCCCCTGGTAGCGCAGCGACTACCTCCATGACCTCCCAGGTTCGATCCATATTTACCGGAACCTCGGCTGCAAGCCCGCCCTCTTCAGATCCTCAATCTGAGATCGGCGCAAATGGGGTGCAGATCAATTTCTTCAGGGTGTCTATGCCGGCCGGGAACGATGAAGTCCGGGTTCGTCCCGCCGGCGAAGGCCGCGCCCGCGGTCCGGTACGAATTCCCGCCAACGCTGCCGGGTATCTTGCCATCCTCGACCAGGGCCGTGACCATTGGGCCTTCGACTTCAACTCCTATGGAGGAGGCAAGGTAAAGGAACTCTCTCCCTTCGACTCCACTTGCCGCCCTTCGCCGCTCTTCGTCAGCCGCAGCGAGTTCATCGCCTTCGGTTGTCATGGCGGGCGCTCATCGCAGATCATCGGCGCCTTCAACATGCGAGGCGAGGAGATGTGGGAGCAGAACATCTTCGACTCCTATGTCGCTCCCTCCGCCGTCTTCGCTCCTGCCAGTGGCCGCTTCGCTCTCAGCCGTCTTACCACCCGTGGGTCTATCGGTAACATGGATCTCCCCCTGCCCGAGTTCTTTGGCCCGCAGAGCGTCGTCGTCTACCAGATTGACAGCGGCAAGCAGTTGCTCCGCGTCGAATCGCTGCCGGTCCAGCGCGCCGGTCAGAACTTCACGCTCTCCCCGGATGGCATGAATCTCGCTGTCTTACATATCGACGAGATCGATATATACAGCCTGCCGCCCCTGACCCCTAAGGACCAGGCCGCAATCAAAGAAGCCCAGGCAATGGCCCCCCCGGAGACAGACGCCACAGTCAGCCTCTCTCGTTCCGTTGTTGCGTCGTCATCATCTCCCGAAGCCGCCGCCTCGCCACTTGAATCTCAGACCCCAGGTGCTCAGCCCTCCGGCTCAACGTCGAATCCGGCGAATACCGGCAATGCCTCGAACACCACGCCCCCCGATCCCGGCACCCAATATCCGGCACCCCCTCAGGCCGACCCCCCATCCGCCCCCGCCGAAAACTCCGCCGCCCCGCCCGAACAGCAAAACCGCAGACCGCCAAGCCTCTACTCTCCGGAGGCACCGCACCCCGATGCGCCCCCAGCCGAGTCGCCGAAATAGGAAAGGGCCAGCTCCGATATACGGATGCTGGCCCTCTCACTTGATCTGCTGTCTGTCGGTCTCAAAACCTGAAAAACGTGTTTCCAGTGACCACGTTCCCACTCTTTTTACCGCTAGTTGACCACCAAACGCCACACGCTACGACCCCGCTTTACCGGGAGTCTTAGGCAGCCTTCTTGGTAACGACGGCCTTCACACGCGCATTCAGGCGGCTCTTGTAGCGGCTCGCGGTGTTCTTGTGCAGAACGCCCTTCTGGACGCTCTTGTCGAGCACCGACACCGTCGAGCTGTAAGCAGCGCCCAGCGTCTTTGCATCACCCGAGGCAATCGCCTCGCGCAGCGAACGCAGCGTACCGCGCAGCTTGCTCTTGTTGGCGCGGTTTACCGCGGTCTTGGTCTCGGTCTGACGTGCGCGCTTCAACGACGAAACATGATTTGCCATTCTGAACTCTCTTCTCTAGCCCGCTCTTTTGTCGGGAAAATTTAGGATGCAGTCCGGGGGCTGGCCAGAAACACAGCCCGCCACATCCCCTGCAATCTCTAAGTCTACGGAACTTAACCCCTAAGGTCAACCGTATTGCCTTTCTTACTTGTCATACCTTTCCTGCTCATCACGCTTTTACTTGTTTGTCATCCCCGGAGGGGATCTGCTTCTGCTCTTGCCGTTGCTTGTTCTCTCTCACGTCTACCCAAATCTTGTCATTTCGACCGAAGCAGTTCGCGCATTTGCGAACTGCGAAGCGGAGAAACCCGCTTCTCTACCCAAGCCGCTCACAAGCCAGGACATTCGCTGTTGCCGTTGCCTTCAGGCACCCCAAGGCATGTCTTTCTCCAGACCCCAAAAACCTGTCAAGCCCCTAAGACGAGTAACCATCATCGAATCAATGAGATCCATGTGCATAGTAATTCCATCCATTTCGGTATAATAGATAGAAGAGAGCAAAGCCCCGGAGAGATTCGGGGCTTTTCTTTTACGGCAGGTAGAACATAAGCCATTTGAATGGAATACTTTGCGGTGTGGATATACCTAAAATCAGTACTTTACGGCGAGGCAAAACGAAGTCCGGACCTAAGTCGCATGATTCGAAGACTTTAGCACTTATAACAGGGGAGGGGGGTATACCCAGAAGGATCATCCGTCTCGATCTGCGTCTATGCATCAGCCCGACCTAGAAAGGGACGGCTTCCGCGAACTGCGCCTTGATGGCAAGTTGTGCCTTCGCTGGTTAGTCCCACGCCATAAAATTCATCATTTGGCTCTTGACGCACCCGCCCGCAAGTTCTAGTCTGTGCCCATCTTCGACAAATTGGCCACTCTAGCCATCCCGGTCGTAGTCAAAAGGCGCACTCCCCGCGCTGCGCGTCAGTCTCAGCCTGCTGCATCTCTTCCAACATCTTCTGTATCCAATAACCAAGCTTCGCCTGACGGAGGTCAGCACCCTCATTGATGAAAAAATCCCTGGACATCACTCCCGGTATTGAGACCCTGTATGGAACCCACGACGAGAATCTTCGTCTACTGGAAGATGGCCTCCACGTCGCCATCGACCTCCGCTCCGATGCAATCCAGGTTACCGGCGAGTCAGAGAGCATCGCCCGTACCGAGCGCGTCTTCGCCGATTTCGATTCCCTCCGCAAATCCGGCGTTACGCTCGGCAACGGAGAACTCCACGGGATGCTCAAACTGGTTGTTGCCGACCCCAGTGTTACGCTTCGCTCACTAGTCGATTCCGGCAAGCAGCGGTCGGCTGGGGTCAAACGTATGGTTCAGCCCCGGTCGCCGAACCAGCGCAAGTATGTCGAAGCCATCGAACAGGGTGACATGACCTTCGGGCTTGGCCCGGCCGGCACCGGCAAGACGTACCTTGCGGTTGCCATGGCGGTCTCGGCCCTGGTGGCAAAGAAAGTCAGCCGCATCATTCTTGTCCGTCCCGCTGTTGAGGCAGGCGAACGCCTCGGCTTCCTGCCAGGTTCTTTGCAGGAGAAGGTCGATCCCTATCTGCGTCCCCTGTACGACGCGCTCTATGACTTGCTCGATCCGCAGAAGGTCGACAAGATGCTCGAATCGAACGTTATCGAGGTCGCACCTCTCGCCTTCATGCGCGGACGCACACTCAACGATGCGTTCATCATCATGGACGAAGCTCAGAACACGACGACCGAGCAGATGAAGATGTTCGTCACGCGGCTCGGCAACAACTCCAAGGCCGTCATCACCGGAGACCTGACGCAGACCGACCTTCCTAATCCGAAGAAGTCCGGCCTGCTTGAGGCGTTGCACGTTCTTGATGGCGTCGAAGGTATTCGCTTCTGCCACTTCGAAGACGTCGACGTCGTGCGGCATCATCTTGTGCAGCGAATCGTCCGTGCTTACGACAGCTATGGACGTGCGCAGCAACTGCCGCTTACGCTGGGAGACAATGTGCTGCCCGATCAGCCGATCGCCTCAGATTCGACTGCCAAGGCCGTTGCGAAACCTCAGTAATTGAGTGACATGCGATATCATCATCGACAGAGGGCTAATTCAAACCCTCTGTCGATGTTTGATCCGCTTCCTCGCCGATGATTACCATCGAACCTCCAAGTAGTCTCTCCAACTCCGCGCTGTCAAAGGCTGGTCTGACACGCTTCCTCAACCGCGCCCGCTTCGGCGTGGGGCTTGAGGGTGAAGTTGACGTTCTGCTGGCCGACGATTCGACTCTCCAGCGGCTGAACCGAGCTTTTCGTGGCAAGAACAAGCCGACCGACGTTCTTAGCTTTCCGGCTCCAGAGGAGATCGCTGGGACTCATGCTGGCGATCTTGCCGTCTCGCTGGAGACTGCTGCGCGTCAGGCCGCGACCTATGGGCATGATCTGCGCGACGAGGTTCGCATCCTGCTGGTACATGGCTTGCTTCACCTTAGCGGGCTCGATCATGAGACCGATAATGGTGAGATGGCCGCTCGTGAGGCCGAACTTCGTCGCGAGCTTCGGCTTCCGACGACCCTGATCGAGCGGGTTCATAAGCCGAAGGCCAGGAAGCGACGGAATCAGGTTCGTACTATTACTTCCAAAAGTGGACGGCGAGTATGACTCCTGGATACCTGCTTACCATCGTTGTACTGCTTGCTGTGTTGGCGCTGGCCGCTTATGTTGACCGCGTCTATTTCGAGATGGGCAAGTTCCTGTCGCGAGAGTATCAGGACAACATCGACGCATGGGAAGAGGTTGTTGAGCCGCGGCTTCGCTTAGGCCGCGAGTCGATTGCACTTTCGGCTTCGGTTCTGCGTCAATTTGCGTTGACGGCGCTGGCGCTGCTCTTTGGGCTACATCTTTACACTTCGGCGAATCACAATCCCGGATTCTGGGAGATTGTGCGGACTGCGTTCGAATTGATCCTGCTGATTCTTATCTTTGATCGATTGCTGCCGCAGCTGCTTTTTACTCGGACGCGGGGGGTATGGGTGGCCCGCATTCGACTCCTGGTTCAAGCGCTCTTCTATCTCGTGCTGCCGATTACGCTGTTGCTGCAGTTGCTGCTCTCGATCGCCGCGCTGGCGGAGCCTGAAGACACGCAGGTGCAGGAGCACCCCTCCGAGGCGATGGAGGCTTTGCTCGAGGCCGGGGAGGAGGAGGGCATCCTCGAGGAGTCGGACCGGGAGCTTGTGCGCTCGGTGGTGGAGTTCGGGGACAAGGTAGTGCGCGAGGTGATGACACCCCGGCCGGAGATCTTTGCCGTTCCGGCCACGCTTACGCTGCGGGAGTTCACCGCGCGGATTAACGAGAGCGCCTTCTCTAGGGTCCCGGTCTATTCGGGGACGCTCGATCAGGTGACCGGAATCGCCTTTGCTCACGATCTGCTGAAGGTGCTGGATGCGGAGGCGGGAACCCGCAGGGTTGCAGAGATACAGCGGCCCGCGGCGTTCGTTCCCGAGATCAAAAAGGTCTCCGAGCTTCTGCGCGAGATGCAGCGGGAGAAGCAGCATATGCGCATCGTGATCGACGAGTACGGCAGTGTGGCCGGACTGGTCACGATCGAAGACCTGCTGGAGGCCATCGTAGGCAACATCGCAGATGAGCACGATGAGACCGAGGCAGACGATACTCCGGTTCGCGAGGCCGGTGGCTCGTATGTTGTCTCGGGCAGCTTTGAGCTTTCGCGGCTGCGCGATCTTTTTGCGGACCAGTTCGAGGCTTCGGGGCGCCGGGGGATGGAGGACGGGGAGGCGCACAATCCTGCCGACTCACCGGAGGAGTATGACCTTCGCGACTCCAGGGAGGAGCCTGCGGCGCTGCGGTTCTCCGAGAACTACGAGTCCACTACGCTGGGGGGCTTGGTCTCCGAGATCGCCGGTCACATTCCGCTGCCTGGGGAGGTCGTAGAGGAGGACGGGTTGCGGCTGGAGGTTTTGGCCTCGACCGACCGGCGGATTGATCGGATTCGGGTGAGTCTGCAGCATCCGTCTGCGGCTTAGTGGTACTCCCCCTTCCCCCGGTTGAAGTGCTAAAGTCTTCGAATCATGTGACTTAAGTCCGGACTTCGATTTGACTCCTCAGTAAAGTATTGATTTCAGGCATTCCGGTGCCGCAAAGTATTCTATTCAAATGATTTAGTTACGATTTTGCTGCAAAAACAGAAAAGCCCCCGAGTGCTCTCAGGGGCTTTTTGTTCTCTCTATTCATTATAGCGAAATGGATGGAATTAGTATGCAATGTGAATCTCATTGATTCGATGATAGATAGACGTTTTGGGGGCTTGACAGGCATTTTTGCGAGCTTCAGAGGTATGGGTAGAGAAGCGGTCTCTCCACTCGGCAGTTCGCAAAAAGCGCGGAACTGCTCCGGTCGAGATGGCGGTTTTTGGGTGGGGGGAGAGGAGTGGAAACAAACTGCAAAAGCAACTGCAACAGCAGATCCCCCATCGGCTTCGCTCAGGGCAGGCTCTTCGGGGATGACAAGCAAGAAAAGCAACTGCAACGGCTGGCGGGGTGACGGTATACATTCCCACCCATGTCGCGGTGAAGCTGCGTCATGGATGGGGCACCCGTGCGGTTGTAGCCAGGTAAAAGACAAGTGACTGCGATGCTAGTCGATTGAGATCTTGCGAAGGAGTTTGAAGTCGGAGAGCATCTTGCCGGTTCCCAGGACGACGGAGGCCAGGGGGTCGTCGGCGATGGAGACCGGAAGGCCGGTTTCCTCGCGGATGCGCTTGTCGAGGTTCTTGATGAGAGCGCCGCCGCCGGTTAGGACGATGCCGCGGTCGGAGATGTCGGCGGAGAGCTCGGGCGGGGTGCGCTCGAGGGCTACGCGGATGGCGTTGATGATGGTGGCGATGCACTCGGAGAGGGCCTCGCGGATCTCGGAGTCCTCGATGGTGATGGTCTTGGGGACGCCTTCGATGAGGTTGCGGCCCTTGACCTCCATCTCGAGGGGCTTGTCGAGGGGGAAGGCGGAACCGAGCTGGATCTTGATCTGCTCGGCGGTGCGCTCGCCGATGAGGAGGTTGTATTTGCGCTTGAGGTAGGTCATGACCGCCTCGTCCATCTGGTTTCCAGCCATGCGGACGGAGCGCGAGTAGACGATGCCGGCGAGCGAGATGACGGCGATGTCGGTGGTGCCTCCGCCAATGTCGACGACCATGTTTCCGCCGGGTTCGGTGATCGGGAGGCCGGCGCCGATGGCGGCGACCATGGCCTGCTCGACGAGGTGGACCTCGGAAGCCTTGGCGCGGTAGGCGGAGTCCATGACGGCGCGCTTTTCGACCTGGGTGATCTCAGAGGGGACGCCGATGACGATGCGGGGATGGACCATCATCTTGCGGTTGTGGGCCTTCTGGATGAAGTAATTCAACATCTTTTCGGTGTGGCGGAAGTCGGCGATGACGCCGTCTTTCATAGGCTTGATGGCGACGATGTTGCCGGGAGTGCGGCCGAGCATCTCCTTGGCTTCCTTGCCGACGGCCTCGACTTCGTTGGTGATTTTGTTGACGGCGATGATGGAGGGCTCGTTGACGATGATGCCTTTGCCATGGGCGAAGACGAGGGTGTTCGCCGTACCGAGGTCAATTGCCAGGTCGCTGGAAAAAAGGCTGAAAAGAGACCGCATGTTGTGGATGCGGGAGTAACGCGTCTGAAACGTGTTCGAAGACATTCGGCTGGATCATTCCTCGGGAAGAGTGTGAATTCTATTGTACGGCTTGAAACGTGTGTGTGCGATAAACGCCAGAGTACAGGGGATTCCCTCCGTAGATACAATCAAATATCGGCGTAGCGGAGGAAATAATGATCATTGGTGTACCTAAGGAAGTAAAAGACAACGAAAGCCGCGTTGGCGTGACCCCTGCGGGCGTGAAGGCTCTGGTGGAGGCCGGGCATAAGGTGCTGGTGGAGCATGACGCCGGGGTGCTTTCGGCTATGCCGGATGATGAGTATCAGGCTGCGGGGGCGGAGATTGTGGGCTCGGCACATGATGTTTGGCGGCTGGCAGAGATGGTCGTGAAGGTGAAGGAGCCGGTCGAGAAGGAGTATCGGCACTTTCGCGAGGGGTTGGTGCTGTTTACGTACCTGCACCTTGCGCCGCTGACGGAGTTGACGGATGCTCTGCTGACGAACAAGGTTACGGGGATTGCTTATGAGACGGTTCGTGACCGGATAGGGGGACTGCCGCTGCTGACGCCGATGAGCGAAGTTGCGGGGCGGTTGAGTGTGCAGGTGGGCGCGGAGTATCTGACGAAGGAGCATGGTGGGCGTGGGCTGCTGCTGGGCGGGGTTCCGGGGGTTCCTCCGGGGAATGTCTGCATCATCGGCGGCGGGATTGTGGGGACTAATGCGGCGAAGGTTGCGCTGGGTATGGGCGCTAAGGTCACGCTGATCGATTTGAATTTGAATCGGCTACGGGAGCTGGACGACATCTTCAACGGGCGCGTGTTCACGATGGCTTCGAACAGCTACAACATTGAGCGGGCGACGTGCGAGGCGGACTTGCTAATTGGGGGCGTGCTGATTCCGGGGGCTGCGGCGCCGAAGATTGTTACCAAGGCGATGGTTTACAAGATGAAGAAGGGCGCGGTGATTGTCGACGTGGCGATCGACCAGGGCGGGTGCATTGAGACGGCGCATCCGACGACGCATAGCAATCCTTCGTATGAAGTGAATGGCGTGGTGCACTACTGCGTGACGAATATGCCGGCGGCGGTGCCGAATACTTCGACGCTGGCGCTGACGAATGCGACCTTTCCCTATGTGCTGAAGCTGGCAAAGCTGGGCGCTGAGGCGGCGATCCGTGAAGATAAGGGGATTGCTGAAGGGGTCAATACCTTCAAGGGTGTCCTGACGTATGAGGCGGTTGCGGCGGCGCAGAAGAAGGAGTGGAAGGGCGTGGCGGGGCTGGCGTAGCTGGGGAACAGGCTGCTTCTGGGCCGATGGGCCACGCCTATAATCGGGAGACTGAGGAGGGCGACACATGGCGATCCGTGTGAATCGAAAGATTCTGAGCATCGTGCTTGGCGTCTGCCTGCTGGTGCTGCTGATTGCTCTGATTGCATTGAATGCCTTCAATCGTGAGGTGAGCTTTCTTACGCCCTCGACCACGGAGCAGACTTTTGTGTTTACGGGGCTGTCGGCGGTGGCGTTTTTGCTGTTTGTCGCGGTCCTGGTCCTGCTGGTCCGCAATTTGTTGAAGCTCTATGCCGAACAGCGTAGCCGCGTGCTGGGTTCGCATCTGCGGACGAGGATGCTGACTGGGGCGGTGCTGGTCTCGCTGGTGCCGATTGCGTTCATGTTTGCCTTCAGCTATGGCCTGATGAATCGCGCGGTGGACCGGTGGTTTTCGCAGCCGGTGAATGAGATGCGCGACGACAGTAACCGCATGGCGCTGGAACTGGCTCGCTACACTACGGCAAATGCGCGGGCCGAGGCGGAGTCCATTGCAACGAGTCTGCTGGAGCTTGCACCATCTCACGCGGGGAACGGACCGACTGCGGACACGGGGCACAGTGCGGCCCATGTTGCTACCGCGGCCCGCCATGACCGCGAGACGGTCGAGAGGGTTCTGCGCCAACATGAGATCACGTTGCAGAACGGCTTCGTGATCGTCTATCGCAACGGACAGGCCGTAGCCTCGTTCCAGATGCCGCAACGCGATGGAGCGACGGCGCAGGTGAAGCCGTGGCTGCCGGAGAAGACGGTGGACGAGGACGGCAACAGTACCTCCGAGGCAGCAGCGGATGGGCGCGCTTTCAGCGATCCGACCGATGCCGCGATTCTTGCCGCGGCGCAGCGTAACGATGAGCCTGTCTTCTCGCTCAACCAGACGGACTTCGCCCTGGGTACGGCGACGATGAAGCAGGGCGGGACGGTCGTTGTCGGACTTCCGATGCCCTATGGCATGTCGACTACGATGACGCACCTGCGCACGGCAGCCGACAATTACTGGACGCTGTTTCGTGAGCGGCGGCAGGTCAGGAGCCTATACACAATTCTGCTGTTGATGATGACGGGGTTGGCGCTGTTCGCTGCGACATGGCTGGCGCTGCATCTTTCGAAGCAGGTGACGAAGCCGGTGGAGGCGCTGGCGGATGCGATGGATGCGATTGCTTCAGGAGACTATGGGCATCGCGTGAAGGAGAGCGCAACGGAAGAGCTTGGCGAGCTGGTGCGGAGTTTCAATCACATGGCTGCCGATCTTGAGGGCAGCCGGCGTGCGGTGGATGAGTCGACGGTGCAGTTGAGCGCGGCGAACGCAACGCTGGAGGCACGGAGGAGCGAGCTGGAGACGATGCTGGAGACGATTCCGAACGGCGTTGCGACACTCGACGCTGACGGTTGGATTGTGCTGGCCAATCGTGCATTGAGCGAGATGATGGACCCGGGTGGGCAGCGGTCGTTTGTGGGGCGCTCGATGGCGGAGGTGTTTCCGGTGGAGGTGGTGGAGGTGATCGACCGGCTGATCAAGCGGAGTCATCGCATGGGGTCAGCTTCGAGCGAGCTTGAGGTTTCGGGTGGAGCGAACGATCGCTTTGGCGGCACGATGAATCTGCTGGCTACGGTCGCGCTGCTGGAGATGCCGGGCGGGATACGGCGGGAGCATCAGGGGTATGTGCTGGTGCTGGAGAATGCGACGGAGTTGCTGCGGGCGCAGAAGCAGTCGGCTTGGAAAGAGGTCGCGCGGCGGGTGGCGCACGAGATCAAGAATCCGCTGACGCCGATCAGTTTGAGCGCAGAGCAGATTCGACGGCATATTGACCGGCTTGCGCATACGCTTGAGGAGCAGGCGATTGAGTCGCCGTCACCGGGGGTGATTCGGCGGTGCAGCGAGGTGATTACTTCGTCGGTGGAGAGTATGCGTTCGCTGGTCGATCAGTTTTCGGCGCTGGCTGAGTTTCCTACGGCAAAGCCTAAGCCTGCTGATTTGAACACGATTGTTGAGAACTCGCTCGCGCTGTTTGCGGGACGCATGCAGACGATTCGCGTGGTGAAGAAGATGAGTTCTGATCTGCCGCTGGTGATGGCGGACGCTGAGGCGCTGAAGCGGGCGCTGGGGAATTTGATCGACAATGCTGCTGAGGCTATGCAGCAGAGTTTGTTGAGGGAGCTTCGTATTGGTACGGCGCTGCTCGAGAGCGGGATGGTGGAGCTTACGGTTGCCGATACTGGCTCTGGGCTGACGGATGAGATGAGGGAGCGGCTGTTTTTGCCTTATTTCTCGACCAAGCAACGGGGCACGGGGCTGGGACTGGCGATTGCGTCGAAGATTATTCAGGAACATCAAGGCACGATTCGCGCGGAGAAGAATGTTCCGGCGGGGGCGAGGTTCATCATTGAGCTGCGTGCGGCTACGGTGGTGGATAGTGATCCGGAGCTGAGTGCTGCAGCTTCGGTCGGCAACGGGCAGGGAAGGGGAGGGGCTGTTTGAATCATGTACTGATCGTCGATGACGAGGCTGAGATTCGCGAATCGCTGGAGAGCATTCTGCGCGAGGAGGGCTACCTCGTCACTACCGCAGCGACTGCGGGTGAGGCGCTTGAGTTGTTGCGCGATGTTGCGTATGACGTGGTGCTGCTGGATATCTGGTTGCCCGATCGGGATGGGCTGGACGCGCTGGGGGAGATTCGTCAGCTGGAGAGCGAGAATGTTCCAGAGGTCGTCATCATCAGCGGGCATGGGACGATTGAGGCGGCGGTGCGGGCTACGAAGCTGGGAGCGTATGACTTTCTGGAGAAGCCGCTGTCGCTGGAGCGGACGCTGATCGTCGTGAAGAATGCGATGAAGGCGCGGCAGATGCGCGAGGACAACGCGGAGTTTTCGCGGCAGCTTGCTGTGAAGGGAACGGTGACGGGCCAGAGCGTGGCGATGAAGGCGCTGCGGCAGCAGATCAAGCTGATGGCTCCTACGAATGGGCGTGTACTGATCTATGGCGAGAGCGGGACGGGTAAGGAGCTGATTGGGCGGGCGATGCATGCGGAGAGTCTGCGGCGTGATCGTCCGTTTGTGGAGCTCAATTGCGCGGCGATTCCTGAGGACTATATCGAGAGCGAGCTGTTTGGGTATCGGCATGGTGCTGCGCCGCAGGGTGCGGGGACGGCGGGGACGCCGCTGGAGAAGCGCGGGACGTTTGAGCGTGCGGATGGGGGGACGCTGTTCCTGGATGAAGTTGGCGACATGAGTTTGAAGACGCAGGCGAAGGTGCTGCGTACGCTCGATGAGCAGCGGTTTCTGCCGGTGGGGGCTTCGCATCCGGTGCATGTGGATGTGCGGGTGATTGCGGCTACGAACAAGGATTTAGAGGAGGAGATTGCGCGCGGGAATTTTCGCGAGGATCTGTTTTATCGGTTGAATGTGATTCCGTTTTTTGTGCCTCCGCTGCGTGATCGCAAGGAAGATATTCCGCTGCTGGTGAAGGAGTTTCTGCAGCAGTTTGGGCCGCAGTATGGAAGGCCGCATGTGGAGATGTCGGAGGATGCACTGAATACGTTGCGGCAGTATCACTGGCCGGGGAACGTCCGGGAGCTCCGGAATCTTGTGGAGCGCGTGATTATTTTGAATCCGAAGATTCAGAAGATTGAGCGGAAGCATCTGCCGATGCTGGTGTATCGCGGGCCAAAGCTGACGGAGTCGGGGCGTATCAATACGCGGGGTGAGGAGTTTTCAAGCCTGCTGGAGGCTCGGGAAGCTTATGAGCGGGATTACATTCTGAAAAAGCTCGATGAGTTTCATGGAAATGTTAGTCGCGCTGCGGAGGGGCTTGGGTTGGAGCGGAGTCATTTGTATCGGAAGATGAAGGCGCTGGGTGTGAGTGTGAAGGAGTAGCCGGCAGATTGCTCCGCCGGCCTTTGCAGAAAGTATTTGTTATGGCCTGAGAGTAAGACTGTAGCGGATAGTTCCGGTTTCTTCACCGTCGCCTTCGAAGGTGAGGCCACACTTTTCCATGACTCGGATGGATCCGAGGAGCGTGGGGAAGGTGTGGGCGATGATGGTCTGGATGCGATGGTCGTTGCGGTGATATTCGATGAGGGCCTGGGTGGATTCGGTGGCGAAGCCGCGACCTTCGAAGGGTGGAAGGATGCCGTAGCCGATCTCGCATACGGTTGGCGGATCGGTTTTGGAGAATGCGCCTAGAGTTCCGATAAGAGTGCGTGATCCGTTGGAAGAACGAAGGGCGATGTAGCGTGGCCAGCCGAGTTGATCGGGATGTTGGGCGAACTGATCCAGCAGGAAGTCGTAAACGTGCGGCTCCCAGTGGGTGAGCGGCCACTCTTTTGGAATAGTGCAGTCGATGAGGTTGGCGAGTGCGTGGTGGTCGAGGTGTTCGCGGGCTGACTGTTCTGCGCGGATGGCTTCGGGAGTGATAGCGATGAGAGTGAGGCGTGCGGTGAGGATGTCTGGAGTAAGGATGTCTGAGGTGAGAGGCGATGTCATTACGGAGATCTCCTGAATCGGTTGGCAGTCGTGAGGGGCTCGGCCAAGGGAATGGCTCGGCTTGGCGGAGCGACGAACGTGCGTGATTCAGGCAGTCATAGGCAGGGGTTGAGTGTAGCAGCTTTGGAGTATTTCCCTTGCTATAAAGCGAGGCGCTCCGAGCAAAATACATGCAGTTCTTAACTGCGCTCAGAATGACGGACTTTAGGGCTTAGCAGCGTAGGGAAGTTCTATTTTTCTTCGGCCATTTGTTTGGCGGCGATTTCTTCGAGTTGGCGGCGCCAGTCTAGGTCTTCGACGAAGCCTCGTGAGCTGCGCCACTCTTCCTGGACTTTGACGAAGAGTTCGAGGAAGACTCGGGTGCCGAGGAGGGCTTCGATCTCCTTGCGGGCGGTGGTGCCGATGCGTTTGAGCATCTCGCCTTGTTTGCCGATGAGGATGGCTTTTTGGCCGGTGCGCTCGCAGAAGATGGCGGCGGCGATTTTGGTGACGGGGAGCTTGCCGTCCTTCATTTTTTTGAGGGAGGCGGGCTCTTCGTAGCGCTCGATGACGACGGCGGTGGCGTAGGGGACCTCTTCGCCGGTGAGGAGGAGGATCTTTTCGCGGATGAGCTCGGCGACGAGGAAGCGCTCGGGCTGGTCGGTGAGCTGGTGCTTGGGGAAGTAACGCTGGCCCTCTTTGAGCTGGCCGATGATCTTTTCGAGGAGGAGGTCGAGGCCTTCTTTTTTGCGCGCGGAGATGGGGATGACGTCGGCGAAGGGGTGGAGGGCGCTCCAGTGGGCGATGAGTGGGAGGAGGTCGGACTTGGGGATGGCGTCGATCTTGTTGAGGACGAGAATGACGGGGCACTCGAGCTTTTTGATGAGGGAGAGGGCGAAGTCGTCCTCAGCTGCGGAGAGTGAGCGACGATTTTCGGTGAAGCTTTTGGGCTTGGCGTCGCTATCGCCTGCGGCGCGGGGCAGGCGATGGGTCACGTCGACGATGAAGAGGACGGCGTCGCGGGATTCGAGAGCGTCGTGGACCTCCTGCATCATGCGGCGGTCGAGCTGGGTGTCGGGCTTGTGAACGCCGGGGGTGTCGACGAGGACGATCTGCGCGGCGGGATGGCCGGGGTCGGTCTTGGTCTTCTTTTTGAGCGGGACTTCGAGCACGCCGTGGATGCGGGTGCGGGTGGTCTGGGGCTTGTGCGTGACGATGGCCAGCTTCTGGCCCAGCAGGGCGTTGAGCAGCGTGGATTTGCCGGCGTTGGGGCGGCCGATGATGGAGACGAAACCTGAGCGGAAGGCCATTCTCTTTATTATGCGCTGTTGTTGGGCTTGTATGTTCCGTCCGCTGGGGTTTGCTGACGTCGGCTACACTGTCGCGTATGAATTCAGCCCCTGCGCGCCTCGTTCTGAAGCTCTGCCTGTTGTTTGTTCCCGGTTTGCTGCAGGCACAGGTTCCTGCTCATAGTCCGTCGACTGTGATTCATTCGGACCGCAGCGTCACGTTTCATTACAAGGACGATGGAGCGACCACGGTGCTGCTTGGCCTTGAGGGTTTGGAGAAGCCAGTGTCGATGACGAAGGATGCGGCCGGGATCTGGACAGTGACGACAAAGCCGCTTGCGCCGGAGATCTATCTGTACCACTTCGAGGTGGATGGTCAACCTCGGCTGGATCTGGCGAATGTTCACGTTTCGACGAACCTGGTGAATCTATCGAACCTGCTGACCGTCCCAGGTGACACGCCGGAGCCTTGGGATGAGACGAATGTGCCTCATGGGACGCTGCATGATCACACGTACACGACGACCACGACTCTTGGGCTTGAGAACAATCAGGACGACTACATTGTCTACACGCCGCCCGGGTACGATGCGAGGGCGAAGAAGCCCTATCCTGTGCTCTATCTGCTGCATGGTTGGGGCGATGGAGCTCCGGGATGGACTGCTGTGGGGCGGGCGAATTTCATCTTCGACAACCTCATCGCGCAGGGCAAGATGAAGCCGATGGTTGTCGTTATGCCACGTGCTTATGGCGACATGGCGTTTATCCAACACGGCTTCCGTATCTGGCAGGATGCGGTTCCCATCGACCACAATACAACACTGTTTACGAAGGCTTTTCTGACAGAGGTAATGCCGCAGGTGGAGTCGGACTATAACGTTTCGCGTGATCGGGAGGGACGGGCGATCGCGGGGTTTTCGATGGGAGGACTGGAGAGCCTTTCGATTGGACTTACGAATACGGACAAGTTCGCTTATGTTGGGGGTTTCAGCTCTGCCGTTCATAAACTCGATTACGGTAAGGAGTTCGCGGCGCTCGACCCGAAGGGAGCGGACCTTCGGCTACTGTGGATCGCTTGCGGGACGGAAGACTCGCTGATTACGGCCAACCGTGGACTGATCAGCTGGCTTGAGACGAAGAAGATGCCGGTTACGCAGATCGAGACTCCTGGCAGGCACACGTGGATGGTGTGGCGGGATAATCTGACGCATTTTGCGCCGTTGTTGTTTCAGGATAAGTAGGGCGGAAAGGCGAAGGTTTTGATGGTTTTGCACGGTGGACTGGAGTGCTCCGGAAGAGGGATTGGTTGGGTTTTGTGCCGATTTGGGTGGCTGGCTGGGCTTATTTCGAAAGAAGTGGTTGTGCACCAGCCGTGCTACCTCCCGCGCAGGGGCTTGTCTCGCGGATAATAGATAGAGCGCATGGAATCCTTCTTTGTCCGTTTCAAGAACGTTCTCGTTTTGGTCGTGGTGCTGCTGATGCAGACCATCGGACTGGCTATCCAGGTGCGCCGGCCTATCGAGTCTGGCGCGCCGGATGGCAGCAGTGTCACGTTAATGCGCTATTGGGTGGTGTCGACGGTTACGCCTGTCGAGCGGTTCTTCCTTGGTTTCGGTCACATGATTCGGGGCGGGTGGTCGAACTACGTGTACCTCCGGAACGTCCGCCAGCAGAATGGGCAGTTGCAGCAGGAGATCGCACGGCTTCGGCTGGAACAGGCCGCGATGGCCGAGGATGCGATTCAGGGACATCGGCTGCAGGCGATGCTCAATTTTCAACAGCACTATGTGGCGAAGACGGTTGCAGCGCAGGTGATCGGAACGAGCGGCAATGATTTATCGCGCGTGCTGTACATCGACAAAGGATCTGCTGATGGACTGAAACCGGACCAGGCGGTGATTACGCCGGATGGGATTGTGGGCAAGCTGCGGGATGTGTTTCCGCATACAGCTCAGGTGCTGCAGGTGAACGATCCTACGTCGGGAGCAGGGGTTTTGCTGGCTTCGACGCGGATTCGCGGCATTTTGAAGGGGTCGACGACGGGGCGCATTCAGATCATGAACCTTACGCCGGACTCGCGGATCAAGCCGGGTGAACAGGTGCTGACCTCGGGCGGCGATCAGGTGTTTCCGCGCGGGCTGAAGGTCGGGACGATTGAGTCCATTGCTCCTGATCCGGATCATCAGCCGTATACGTTGATTGTGGTCAAGCCAGCGGCGAATCTCTTCCAGTTGGAGGAAGTGCTGGTTATTACGGGTACTCAGCCTGAGTTGACCGAGCAGGCTAAGAAAGACCTGGCTGCAGGGGTTGCGACGGCTGAGGAACAGGCCGAAGCGGCCAGGGTTGCTGCGGCTGAGGCGGCGGCTAAGTCGGCTGCACAGATTGTGGCGGACCGGCTGCCGAGTTTGCACGACGAGAATGCTGCGGAGTCGGATCCTGTCAAGGCTGCGGCGGATGCGAAGACCGCAGTTCCTGGCGGGGTTGTGCCGAAGCCGTTGCCTCCGCTGCATCCGGACCGCTATTCGCCGGGGGCTACGCCTTCGGCTTCGTCGCTGACGCCGGGGGCGACGCACGACACGATCAATACGCGGCCTGCAACTTCGAACCCGCCTGCTCCGGAGAAGACGCCGGATTCTGCTGAACCGCAGACGGAGAGTCAGCCCAGATAAATGGCCACACATAGCTACACTTCACGCCGAGAACTAGAGCAGCACAGCTTTCCACCCGCCGTTACGCTGCTGGTGCCGCTGGCTGCCATTGTGCTGCAGGCGCTTCTGCCAAAGCCCATGCCTCGGCTGGCGATCCTTGACCTGCCGTTGATTGTGACGCTGTTTTTTGCCGTATCGCGGCGCAATCCGGTCGCGGGGACGTTGACGGGAGCGGCGATCGGGCTGCTTCAGGATATGCTGACGAACCAGCCGATCGGGGTCAACGGCATGGCGAAATCAGTTATCGGGTACGTTGCGGCCAGCATTGGGGTGCAGGTAGATGTCGAGAACATTACGACGCGTGTTCTGATCAACTTCGGGTTTTCGCTGTTGAACTCGGCGCTGCTGTTTTTGATCAACCGGAGGCTGCTTGGGCTGCCGGACTACCATATTCTGTGGCTGCACGAGCTGGTGCGGGCTGTCGTGAATACGGTGGTCGCCATCCCGATCTTTCTTCTGCTCGATCGCTTTAAACGTACCGAGTAGTTATCAGCAACGTCTAATCTGAACCCACCGAAACAGCAGGCTTACACTGGATATAAGCATGGAACTAGCGACCCACCCCGATCAGCCCGACATGGGGGCCAATGGCAAGACAGAGAAGATTGCGCCCGGAAAGCTGTCGGCTGCGCAGTATTTGATTGCGCTGATGCTGGTGGTTCTGGTGGCGGGGCTTTGGCGGTTGCAGGTGGCTAGCGCGGATAACTTCCGTGCGCTCGCTGAAGCGAACCGTATCCGCAAGATTCCGGTGCTCGCACCGCGGGGGAAGATTTTCGATCGCGAGGGCCGTCTGCTGGTCGACAACTATCCTTCGGTTACGTGCTATCTGCTGCGGGAGCAGGTGAAGGATATGAACACCGACCTGCCGTTGATCGCGCAGGGTTTGCATATTCCGGTGGAGCAGATTCATGCAACGCTCAGGCGCTTTCAGGCTGCGCCGAAGTACGAGCCGATACCGCTGAAACAGGACATTACGCCGGACGAGCAGGCGTTCATCGAGGCGCACCGCAACGAGCTGCCGGAGCTTGAGACGCTGGACGAGCAGCGGCGGCTGTATCCGCGTGATGGGTTTGCGGCTCATTTGATTGGCTATGTTGGCGAGATATCGGAAGACGATCTGAACAAGGAAAAGTACTCGTTCTATCAGCCGGGGGATGTGGTCGGGAAGTCCGGTGTAGAGGCGACTTACGATGCTCTGCTGCGTGGCGTAGATGGCAGCCGCGATGTGATTGTGAACAGCCACGGCAAGGAGATCGGCCACCTGGGGCAGACGCTGGCCAAGCCGGGGCAGGACCTGAGGCTCACGATCGATCTCGATGTCCAGATGGCGGCTGAGAAGGCGATGGAGGGTAAGACCGGAGCGATGGTGGCGATGGACCCTCACACTGGTGAGATATTGGCTCTGGTTTCGAGGCCTACCTTCGACCCCAACGAGTTTTCCGTCCGGCTGAGCAAGAGCTATTGGAATGAGATTCTGAATAACCCGGACCATCCGCTGCTGAACAAGGCAATACAGGCGCAGCTTGCTCCGGGATCGACGTTCAAAATCATCATGTCGGTGGCGGGTCTGGAGGAGAATGTTGCTCAGGACATGCATGTCCAGTGCAACGGTGGCGCCAGCTTTTATGGGCACTTCTTCGCCTGCGACGTACATCATGGCGCAGTTGACATCCACAACGCTATCCCCTACTCCTGCGACACGTTCTACTACACCCTCGCCAACAAGCTAGGCATCGACACCATTGCGAAGTACGCCACTTCTCTCGGCATCTCGCAGAAGACTGGCATCGACCTGCCTGACGAGGCCTCCGGCACGATGCCCTCCACTCAGTGGAAACTCAAGAATTTCCATGAGAAGTGGTACGCCGGCGAGGTCATCTCCGTCGGCATAGGCCAGGGAGCGGTCACCGCCACACCTCTCCAACTTGCACGCGCCCTTGGCGGCATAGCCTCAGGCGGTGTCCTTCGTCGCCCCCATGTCGTTTTCCCCGACGAGGTTCCAGCCGATCAACTCCAGGCAATTCACGAGACTTTCCCCGGCTCCGGAGATAAGACGATTTCATTGACTCCGGAGAACTGGCAGATCATCACTGACGGTATGGCGGCGGTCACCCTTACCGGCACCGCCGCTGCCGCGCACCTTGAAGGAATCGACTTTGCCGGGAAGACCGGGACGGCCCAGGTCATGAGCCATGACGCCATTGCCCGCTCCGGCGGCGGACACAAGACGGTGCCGAATGCGTGGTTCGTCGGCATGGCGCCGCGCCGCAACCCCGACATCGTTGTCGCGGTACTTTGGGAGAACGGAAACTGGGGCAACAACTCGGCTAAGCTGGGGGCGCAGGTCATCAATGCCTTCGTGGAGAAGCAGCGGAGGCGCGCGGATAATCTCCGCATCGTCGCCGAAACGCCGAAGCCGGCGACGGTTACAGGTGCGGACGCGACGGCATCGGCGAACTCCCCACAACCAGCGACCAATTAGCGTGGAATCATGATTCAGGTAACCTAACTCCAGCGACCATGCAACGCCTCTCTTCATATCGTGACTTCGACTGGGTCCTCCTGGGCTTCGTCCTGCTGCTCTCACTGATCAGCGTCCTCGAGATCAAGTCGGCTACGCTGCACACCAAGTTCCATGGTTTCGAAACTAAACAGATCGGCTTCCTGGCGGTTGGGCTGCTGCTGATGTTTGTAATCTCGCTGATCGACTACCACCGGCTGATCGATATCGTGCCCTGGGCTTACGGGATCGGCATCGTCTCGCTGATTGCGGTCAGGCTGGTCGGGACGAAGGTTCTGGGGGCGCGGCGGTGGATCAAGCTGCCGGGAGGAATACATTTTCAACCGTCGGAGTGGATCAAGCTGATACTCATCGTTGCCGTTGCGCGGTATTTCTGGAATCTAGCGGGCAAAGAGCTTACATGGGGTGATATCGGCAAGGCATTCGCGCTTGTGTGCGTGCCGTTTTTGATGGTGCTCAAGCAGCCGGATTTGGGGACTTCGCTGACGTATCTGCCGATTCTCGTCTGCGGGCTCTTCCTTGGAGGCATCCGGTTCAAGCAGGCAGCGATCATCGTGTTGAGCCTGGCTATTTTGGTGGGCGGGGCGTGGAAGGCCGGTAAGTTGTTGAAGCCATATCAGAAGGCCCGGCTTACGTCCTTTATCGACCCTGACTCCGATCCGCGTGGGTCGGGGTATCAGATCCGGCAGTCACTGATTGCGGTGGGTTCAGGGGGGATCTGGGGTAAGGGGGCGAATAAGGGGACGCAGACTCAGGGCGACTTTCCTGCCTATCCCCTATACCGACTTCATCTTTGCCGCCTTCTGCGAGGAGCATGGGTTCGTGGGCGCGCTCGGTGTGCTGCTGTTATACTTTCTTATATTGATGCGTTTGATTCAGAACGCTCAAACAGCATCAGACCTGCCTGGCACCTTCATCATCATGGGGGTCGTCGCCGTCATTGTATTTCAGATAGCGGTCAATGTGGGCATGGTTGTTGGTCTGATGCCGGTTACCGGGATCCCGCTGCCATTGATGAGTTATGGTGGATCGTCGATTTTGTTCACCTTCCTCGCGCTGGGTATCATCATGAATATACGCATGCGCCGGTTTGTGAACTAGGCCCGAGACACTCTGCTGCAAGGTCGCAAGTGTCAGAAGTAAAGGGGTTTCTTCCCTTCTAATGGCAAGGGCCAGTGTTGAATCAGGAAACCGGTCAGAATTTTTCTGGTTCGCGTATTGCGCAACTCCACCGCTTGCAACGGGTTTGGTGCAATACTATCTGTATCACCTGATTCGGCCAGATGCCGATCAGCGAAACAACCCGCTCCCTCTGGCGCACGGCGCCGGCAGCGGTAACAAGATTTTTAGAAGAAAAGGCCGGCCAGCCTGAGACGATTCGATCCGTTGGCCGGACAGGTTTCAGGGAAATGATTGCATCCGGAAGGCAAACGGCCCCGCCTCAAGCACTTGAGGTTGAATTGGTCACAAACTCCGCATGCCAGCTCGCGCTCGAAGCACCCCCTTGTGTACCCGATTCATCCTGTGTCGCCTCCCCCGCGCTCTTTCGGAGCCCGGCCACGGCAGGGTTGTACTCACAACTCGCACTGGGCATCGTTCACTTGAGCTTCTGCACCCAACACCTGTCCGCACCCGCGGTGAGTTGCACCTAGCCTTGGGGCTGGACGCACTCTCGATTCGTCTTCGGCTCGTCTGCCGCTCGCGCACCCTAAGGGGGCCGGGCAGAAAGAGCAGAGAATGTCGAAAGAAATTTATATATCCAGCACGCCGCATGAGACGCGGCTTGCCATCGTCGAAAATGACGCCCTAGCCGAAATCTATTATGAGCGCGAGAACGAGTACACGCTCGCAGGATCTATTTACAACGGCAAAGTGACCCGCGTACTGCCGGGAATGCAGTCCAGCTTTGTGGACATCGGCCTCGAGCGCGATGCCTTCCTTTACATCACTGACTTTATGGAAGAGGCCGGCGACTCCGCCGACTTCGATACGAATGGCGACAGTTCGCAGCGAGTCCCGCGGCGTGAAGGTCGTGGCGACCGTAGCAGCAATCGCGAACCCCAGACGATCGAAGCTGCGCCCGCCGATGACTCGAGCCGCTCCGGCCGTGGCGACCGAGACCGTGGTGGACGTGGCCGTCGTGGTCGTGGCGATCGCAGCGGCAACCGCGACCGTCAACCAGGCACGGAGTACGTGCAGCCGGTGGAGGGCCAGGACGGTTACGCTGCCGACTTCAACCGGACGGATGAGTTTGCTCCGGCCACAGAAGCCACATTTACCGAGCGCACGGATGTTTCGGACATTGGCGAAGGAGCGCCGGGAGCCGATGGCAGCCGCCGCTGGCGTGGCCGTCGTGGCCGCCGTCGTGGTCGTGGTGGCCCGCGCGTCGAATCCGAGCCGCAGACTGGCGTGGATGTTCCGTTAGAGTCTGCTTCCAACGAGACTGAGTACGACTCGACCTTTGAGATTGATGGCGCTGCTGAGCATCCGGTCTCGAACGAATCCGCTCCGGTAGTGGCCGACTCTCCACGTGAGAACTTCAATCGGGTGGATCGTGGAGACCGCGGTGGGCGTGAAGAGCGTGGCAACCGGGACGACCGGAACCGTGGCGATCGCGGTGGACGTGATCGTGATGGACGTGGGCGTAGTGGACGTGGCGATCAGCGTCGTGTGCCGCGTGGCTTTGCTCCGAAGACCGCCCTTTACGGCGTGGACAACTCTCCCGCTTACGATGAAACCTCAGCGTCTGACGGCCCTGCGCCGGAGCCGATTGTGCTGCCGGGAGAGTCGCTCTCCAAGTACCGCACCGGTGGCCAGGAACTGGCTGCATCGCAGTTGTCCACAACATCCAAAGCCGTTGCGCCGAACGTCATCATCCCGCAAGTGGCCAGCTACGTCATTCCCGAAGGCTGGGATGGCGGTTCGACGCTGCCGGGTGAATCTCTCTCGCGTCACCGCAGGTCTGAACCGCGCCAGGAGTCGCGTCAGGAATTTACGAGCCAGGTTGTTCCAGCGCCAGCAGCTCCGGTTGCGCAGAAAGGGAAAGTTGCTGTGACTTCGCCGCTCGATCAGGCAGCCGTTGCCGAGCCTGTCGTCGTAGAAGAGCCAAAGTTTGTAGAGCCCGTGGTTCCTGCTGAGTATGAGCCGATCGAGGCCTCTGCCTCTTATCGTATCGATCCAGTTGCGCCGAGCGAGTTTCGCCACAGCGCGCCGGTTATTGAACCCGATGTAGAGCCGGAGCCGGAAGTCGTGGCAGAGATCGAATATTTTGTCGAGCAGGTGGAGGCGATTCCGCCCTCAACGCTTAGTACCGTCTTCGATCACGTCGAAGAGCGCGAGATCGATCATCATGCCGAACAGTACAGCGAGCGTGAGCCGATTGCGCACGATGTCACGACACTCCATGCGACGGGAGAGATGATCTCCGAGACGCCTGCCGATCCGGTTGAGGTGGAGGCGAAGGCCTTCCATCAGGACTTCGCTCCTGTGTCCGGCGAGACGGAGGAAGAGATCCTCGAGGAGGAAGACTTCCGCGCCACGCTGCACGCCAGCGCCATTGAAGAGATGGACGATCTTGACGAAGAGGAGACGCTTGAGGGGGCTGCCGATCTCGGCACCATGCTTCGCGAGATGTCCATCGATCAGATCACGCGCTCCGGTGTCGAAGAGGAAGAAGAGGACGATCTCGAAGAGGAAGACACCATCGATGATCGTGCCTTCGACGAGATTGAGACTGAAGAAGAGGATCTCGACGAGTCTGAAGATGCAGAGCCTGAAGATACTTTGATTCAGGAAGAGTTCGCTGATGGTGCTGAGCCGATTGCCGCCGATGGTGGCGATCAGGCAGCGCCAAGCCGTGAGCGCCGCGAGGGCGACCGTGGCCGTGGCCGTCGTGACGGACGTCGCGATGGCCGTCGTGGTGGACGCGACCGTGATCGTTCGCGACACACAGGCGGAGCAGGAGATGATCGCAGCGGCGGTCGCGATCGTCGCGGCGGGCGCAGTTCCATGCAGAGCACCAATCTGCCTGCTATCAGCGATCTGCTGAAGCCAGGGCAAGAGGTTCTGGTACAGATCGCGAAGGAGCCTATCGCTAAGAAGGGCGCGCGCATTACCTCGCACATCGCTCTGCCTGGGCGCTTTTTGGTCTTCATGCCGACGGTTAATCACACTGGTGTCTCGCGCAAGATTGAGTCGGATAGCGAGCGTCGCCGCCTGAAGGAGATTCTGCTGAGCGAGAAGGGCGAGGCAACTGGCGGCTTCATCGTTCGCACTGCGGCCTCGGGAGCCAGCGAAGAAGAGCTGCGCAGCGACCTGCGGTTCCTGCTGAACCTGTGGGCCGACATCAAGCAGCGGTCGGAGTCGTCGAAGTCACCGGCGCTGATCTATCACGATCTCAATCTTGTGGAGCGCATCCTTCGCGATCAGGTTACCGACAACTTCTCGGCGATCTGGGTCGATAGTGAGAGCGAGTATGAGCGCGTGTTGCGCTTCCTGCAGCGCTTCCAGCCATCGCTGATTCGCCGTGTGAAGCTCTACACCAAGGAGACGCCCCTCTTTGAACAGTTTGGTATCACGGAAGAGATCAACAAGGCGCTTCGTAGCAAGGTATGGCTCAAGTCGGGTGGATCGATTGTCATCAACCAGACTGAGGCTCTTGTCGCCATCGACATCAACACGGGCAAGTACGTCGGCAAGACGGCGCGGCTCGAGGACACGATCGTCAAGACCAACCTCGACGCGATTCCCGAGATTGTTCGTCAGATTCGTCTGCGCGATCTTGGCGGCATCATCATCATCGACTTCATCGATATGGATGAGCGCAAGAATCGCCACAAGGTGATGGCTGCGCTGGAGGAAGAATTGAAGACCGATCGCGCTCCATCAAAGGTGCTTCAGTTCAATGATTTCGGATTGGTCGCTATCACCCGCAAGCGCGTCAAACAGTCGCTCGAGCGCACACTGTCGACCACCTGCGGCGTCTGCACCGGTACGGGCATGGTCAAGTCGCCTGTCACCGTCTGCAACGACATCTACGTCGAGATGCGCAAGATGAACAAGCATCTGGATCGTGGTGACGTGATGCTCCGCGTCAATCCGGAGGTCGTCAAGCAGCTCAAGGCGCCGGGAACGCGCTGGCTGCAGGAGATGGAGGAGATGGTGGGCAAGACGATCCTGGTCAAGTCCGATCCGGCGCTCCACCCCGAGCAGTTTGACATCCACTAGGCGATAATCGAATCAATTTACGGGCATCCTGCACGGGGAGGATGCCCGTAAGTGTTTTTGCTAGTGTCAAAAAACTGTCTCTGGCGTCATCCTGATTGTCATTTCAAGCGTCTTACACAACAACGGAACACTGTCTGGGTTCAAGCGGTAGAAGGACTCAACAGCACCAAGGGAGTAAATCAGAATGCATTTGACGATCAATAGAAATCGGCTCTCCATCTTTACCTGTACGGCAGCTATCGCTTTTCTTGCTGCTGGCTCCGCCGTCTGCCTGGCCCAGCAGACCGTAAACACTGCCCAATCATCTCCGGTACTTGATCTTCGAGCTTTGCTCAATGCGCCTATCGACCTCTCAAGGCCCGATTCGCTCAATTACAGCAGCAGCGTAGGAGCCGATGAGACTGCTTCTGCGGAGGACTTCGATCTCAGCGGTGGTGAGGAAAATCAGCCGCCTCCGCGCCGGCCGTACAGCCATCGCCCGAACTACAACGATTCCACGCACAACCCCGACGGTTCGAATAAATACACGTTCCTTATCGGCGGAGGCTTAACACTGCCAGTTGGTGGCACGCACGGCTCCCTAACGCCAAGCTATGCGTTCCAGGCCGGTGGCGGACGGGCCTTCAACAAGAAACTCGCAGTTCTTTTGGAGTTCAACTGGGCTAACTTTGGCGTCCAGACCGCTACCCTAAATAACTTGCTGGCCGTTTATAACAGCCTTGGCGCGACTGATCAGAATGGCAACGCACTCTCCCAACTCGACGGTACGAGCCATGTCTGGTCCTTTAGCCTTGACCCGCGCTATACCTTCGTACAGGGCGATAGGTCGGGCGTATATGGTACCGGCGGTGTCGGTTTTTATCACAAGACTGCCAACTTCTCGATTCCCGCAGTTGGTATCACCTGCGACATATTCGGCAACTGCTTCCAGTTTCAGGCTAATCAGACGATCGATAAGTACACCAGCAATGCCTTCGGCGTTAATCTGGGCCTTGGCTACACCTATAGGTTCTCTCGCTTCGCCGATGAGACATTCTTCGTTGAGGCGCGCTATGTGTACACCTTCAACTCACGGCGGGCCGAGACAGGAACGACTCCTGAGAACACTCCTCCGGGCAGCACAGCATTCAACGCCTTTCCGCAGAACAGCGACCCGACAAGCTTTATTCCCATTACTTTCGGTATTCGTTTCTAAGCGAATTCTGATCCTTGCAATAGAAAAGGCCCGTTATCTGCGGGCCTTTTTCTATTCGGCATCAGAATCTCAATGCTTCATTGCTGCTTCGATCTCTGTCGCTTCATGGGGAAGCTTTGCGATCAGGTCTACTAGTTTGCCCTGCTGGTCAACATAGAACACGTCCTCGATGCGTACCCCAATTTGTTCCTCCGGGATGTAGATTCCGGGTTCAATCGTGAACACATTGCCTTTATCCAGTGGCTTGGAATAGTCCATCGGATCGTGCACATTGATCCCAACCGAGTGTCCCAAACCATGCAGGAAATATTTGCCCAGAGGTTCTCCGTGCAGATCTTTGCCGTGGGTATTGATGTAGTCGTAGGCCACTTTATCGAGCGTGTCCGTTACCTCGGGACCTCGTTGGTTCACGTTGCCCAGTTTTGATTTGCCCGCGACAAAAGCGGCTGCGGCGGCTCGCTGTGCGCCAAGGACTATGTCGTAGATCTCGCGTTGCCGGGGCGTGAACTTGCCGTCTACCGGCATCGTGCGCGTTATGTCCGAGGCGTACATGCTGTACTCGCCCGCCGCGTCGATCACAACCACATCGCCTGCCTTCATCGTCGCCGAATTGTCGGCGTAGTGCAGCGTAGTCGAGTTCGCGCCTGATCCGACGATTGGCGCATAGCTAGGCCGTTCGCTGCCCTCTTCCATCATCTTTGCGATCTCAACTCCAGCAATCGTCCGCTCGCGTACTCCAGGCTTGATGGTACGGATGCCTGCCAGCTGCGAGGCGATTGACGCATCCGACGCTTTGCGAAGCAGCTCAATCTCAGCCGGACTCTTTACGCTTCTGAGTGCCATTGTCAGCGTTCGCACATGATGCAACTCGATGCCGGTTCCGATGCCCAGTGACGCCGCCGAGAAGTCCACGCTGGCCTTTGCCTGTGGACTGTCCAACTGTGACCACACCGACATGGCACGCCGGCGATCTTCACCAAGGAACTTGGTCATCACTTCGGGTAGCGCGGTCATTGGCATGACGGTGTCGAAGCCGGTTGATGCAGCCACGCCGGCGGTCGCTGCATCCATCTTCACGCCGGTGTACTTTTCCGTAACGAGGTTTCGCGCCGGCAAGAACAGAATCTCCCGGTATCCATGCGCGGGGACGATGTCGCCCAGACGGGTTTTCGTCTCCGGCCCCGGACCGATGATTACAAGCGCGGCTCCTGGTTCGTTCCAGCCGGTCAGGTAGTAGAAGTCTTCGTCCTGCCGGTAGGGCATGAAGTCCAGAACAGGCTCCTCAGCGGCAAACACTACAGCTACCCCGCCGTTCAGCTTGTCCGCCAGCGCTACACGGCGCGTTCTGTATTCGGATTTAGGAACGGAATCCAATGCCTGTAGTGAGATGGCGCTTGCAAAGACGATCAGTATCGCGATCAGTCGTAGTTTCATAGAGTCCCCTTACAGATGTTTCGCTTCGTTTGTCGCGAGTCATTCTCTTTGCGGCCTTAACTTCTTCTCGGCAAAAACGCAATTAGATTCCCACGGGATACGGCTTGTCGCGCAATTCCTGACCTGCCGTTCCAAACCGTTCGAACCGTCCCTGCAGCAGGCTCAACAGGCCCGTGTACCAGTAGCCGAAGACGAACAACACCAGAAATGGCACGGTGAAGAAGTTTTCCGTAGAGAGGGCGTACCACACGGTCAGGGCGAAGTAGCAGCCAATCGCAAGCTCGATCCACGGAATGATCCCCAGGCGCTTACGATACTTCTTCGCGTGGCTCTTCTCACCCTTCGCTTGAACGCGATATTTTGGAGTGCGCGCGAAGGCGCTCTGCACGCCGAACAGGGCCTCCATTACGGCCTTGGTGTTGGTAATGGTCAGTCCGACGCCGAGAGCCATCAGGAAAGGCAGGTAAAGGAACGTCTTGCCCCACTTGTTCGGAAAGAGCTCCTTCTGGCTGACGAGGTAGAACGATGAGACCGACATCGTGCTTGCCATGAACAGCGGCAGGTCGATCAGCATCATCTGGATCAGCCCCTGCCAGCTGCGGATAATCATCGCGGGCATCAGCAGAACGCTAAGCACGATCATCAAGGGATAGCTGATGTTTGCCGTCAGGTGATACCAGGCTTCGAGTTTGGTGTGCCAGGGCTGGTCGCTCTTCATCACGCGAGGCAGAATCTTCTTTCCCGTCTGAATCAATCCCTTGGCCCACCGCGCCTGCTGCGTTTTGAAAGCCGTCATCTCGATGGGAAGCTCGGCGGGGCACTCTACGTCTTGCAGATACTTGAACTTCCATCCGAGCATCTGTGCGCGATAGCTGAGGTCCGTATCTTCAGTCAGCGTGTCATGTTGCCATCCGCCGGCTTCTCCGATCACGCGGGTTCGCCACATGCCTGCCGTGCCGTTGAAGTTGAAGAAAACTCCAGCACGGCTACGACCGCCATGCTCAAGCACAAAGTGCCCGTCCAGCAGGATCGCCTCCACTTGGGTTAGGAAGCTATAGTCGCGGTTCAGATGCGTCCAGCGTGTCTGGACCATTCCTACCTCGGGCTGTGCGAAGTGATGCACTACCTGCATCACCCACTGCTCCGGAGGGACGAAGTCCGCGTCGAAGATCGCGACCAACTCGCCGTGTGCTGTTTTCAATCCGGCGTCCAGCGCCCCAGCCTTGTAGCCGTAGCGGTTCGTGCGGTGGAGATAAGCGATCGGCTGCGGCTCCATGCCGGCGAATCCGCGTGCGTACCGCTCAACGATCTGTTGCGCCACCATCGTCGTCTCATCGGTCGAATCGTCCAACACCTGGATCTCGAAGCGGTCACGCGGATAGTCCAGACGGCAGCACGCATCGATCAACCGATCGATCACGAACTGCTCGTTGAAGATCGGCAGCTGAATCGTTACGAATGGCAACTCGCCTTCGGGATACCGCATGGGCGGTTCATCCCACTTCGCTGCGTTCTTCCGGTTCTTGAAGTAGAGCCAGACCAGCTGATAGCGGTGTATTCCATAGAACGCCAGGATCAGCATGACGATGAAATAGGGAATCAGCAGCGCGACATCGAATGCGTTCCATCGGTAGAGGCCCCGAAAGGTCTGGTCCATGTAGTGCGAGCGCCAGTAATGACCCAAGCCATGCGGTGCGAGCAGCAGTCCGAGAGTGGACACCAATGATTGAAGAGAAGGGTACAGGGAATGCTCCGGAGCGGTTACTCTATCGAACCGATTCTACCTAATTCAAAAACATCGTCCGATACAAAGTATCCCGTTGCACCGGCTTGAAGCCTGCATCGCGGATAATTCGCCTTAGTTCTTCCTCTGTGGTGCAGTTCGCGGTGCCGGCGGCTTTGACGACGTTTTCTTCGAGCATTACCGAGCCGACATCGTTGCCGCCGAACCGCAGGCCCATTTGGAGGACTTTCAGGCCCTGGGTGACCCAGCTGGACTGCACGTTTTCGATGTTGTCGAGGTACATCCGGGAGATCGCCAGCGTCTTCAGGTACTCGACCGAGGTGGCTTCATCCCAGCCGCGTCCTCCCAAGGCCGTGTTGTGCGGCTGGAAGCTCCAGGGGATGAAGGCTGTGAAGCCTCCGGTCTCTTCCTGCAGGCGCCGGACGACCTCAAAGTGATTAACGCGGTGCTCAAAGGTCTCGCCGACACCGAACATCATAGTCGCAGTTGTTCGCATGCCGAGTTCGTGGGCCGTGCGGTGTACATCGACCCAATCCTGGGTCTTGCACTTCAGCCGGGCTATGCGATGGCGGACCTCGTCGTCCAGAATCTCCGCGCCGCCGCCGGGGATCGACTGCAATCCTGCGTCGCGCAGGCGCATGATCGTATCGCGCAGGCTTAGTTCGCTGTACTCGGCGATGGCGAGGATCTCGCTCGCGCTCAGGCAGTGTAGCCAGATGGAAGGGAAGCGCTCGCGGATGCCGCGGAAGAGCTTTTCGAACCAGTCGATCTTCAGGTCAGGATGCAGGCCGCCCTGCATCAGCACGCCGGTGCCGCCCATTTCGACGGTCTCGCGAATCTTGTCGTAGATGGTCTCGAAGTCGAGGATGTATCCCTCCGCAGCCATCTTGCCCTTCAGCGGACGATAGAAGGCGCAGAAGGTGCAGTACTCCGTGCAGAAGTTGGTGTAGTTGATGTTCCGGTCGATGATATAGCTCACCACGCCTTCAGGATGCAGCCGGCGGCGCACCGCATCGGCCTCCATGCCAATCCCGATCAGGTCGTCGCTGTTAAAGCAATCCAGGGCTTGTTCGCGGCTGATTCCCATGGTTTTATTCTACGCTGTCAGCGTGTGCGAACCAGCAACCAGAGGATTACTGCCAGCAGCACCACGACCAGCGAAACCCCAAGCTTCACCCACCAGCCCAGCGAAGTCACCTGCGCCTCAAGTGTCTCAATCCGGTTCTCGCGTTGTTCGAGTACCGTCCGCACGCGTTTGAGATCGTCGCGCACCTCATCCAGTTGCGCACCCTGTTCCTGTAGTTGCCGGTAGAGCCCGGCGTGGGCCTTGGTCACCTGCCCAAGGTCGCCGCGGACGCCCTCGGCCATGGCAGCCATTGCTGCCTCGGTCGCGCGGTCTGTTGCTGCTCGTGAGGCAAAGAATCTGTCAGCCATCGGTATCAACCGACTCACGTGGGGAAGCAGCTCGAATAACTGCGCAAGTAATTTAGGCCACATATTTGTCCTGTCTTCCCGCTTCCACAAGCCGTTTTGAAGCCTGCCACCGCATGAGTAACGCCGCAATCGAGAGAATCAGAATCGTCGCTATAATCCCCTGCGACCAGAGGCAGTAGATACACCACTTCTCCAGGACGTATGCCTCGAGGTAGCTCAAGAACGCCGCAAAGAGAAAGCCGATCTGCGCGGTCTGGAACACCAGCCACCATCGCCCTGTCAGCGCCAGCCCGGCGATCAGTGCATAGCCCACGATCCCAAGCGCCGCCACCGGAATGTGGTGCCCGGATTTCGGGTCTTCATCGAACGTCCGCGGAGGAAATACGGCAAAACGGCTATGGTTTACCGCGCCGCAGTCGAACTTCTCCGTTACCGCGCACGGGGGAGCTAGAGCAGGATCCATGTAGTGAACCCGCAACGCCATCGTCGACACAACAATTCCCGCAACTGCCAGCAAAGCGACCAGATACTTCATCGTTAGATTCTACCGTGCGAAGATTTTTCATCTCGTAACCGTCGGGCGATATCATCAAGGACGTGACCACCCGCAGGCAATTTCTCACTCTTCTCGGAGCCACTGGCCTCGCTGCTGCGACTCCTTCCTCGCTCTTCGCTGCGCCGGCCCCCGAGCCGTTCACCTTCCTCTTCGTCACGGATGCACATATCCAGCCTGAGCTCAACGCCGCTATCGGCACGGACATGGCCTTCAAAAAGGCGCGCACCATCAAGGCAGACTTCGCCATCAATGGCGGCGACCATGTCTTTGATGCTCTCGGCGTCCCCAAGCAGCGCGCTCTCCAACTCTTCGATCTCTATGGCAAGACCGAGCAGGACCTCGGCCTCAAGGTCTATCACACGGTCGGCAACCACGACGTTCTCGGCATCTATACCGCCAGCGGCATCCCTGCCACCGACCCGCTCTACGGCAAGAAGCTCTTCGAAGATCGCTTCGGTAAGGCTTATTACTCCTTCGATCACAAGGGCCACCACTTCATCGTGCTCGACTCGATCGGCATCACCGACGACCACGCCTACGAGGGCCGCATCGATGCAGCGCAGCTCCAGTGGCTCGCCACTGACCTTGCCGCGCTGCCTGCAGGCACGCCGATCATCGTTACGGTGCACATCCCGCTGGTCTCGGCTTATGGCTCTTATTTGCCCGAGGTTCCGAAGCCCCGGCTCACCATTCGCTTACTGTGGCCAACGCCAGCGAGGTTCTCGCGCTCTTTGAAGGGCAGAACGTCCTTGGAGTGCTGCAAGGTCACACCCACGTCAACGAGACGGTCCGGTGGAAGGGTGTCCCCTACATCACGAGCGGAGCAATCTGCGGTAACTGGTGGCAGGGTACACATCTCGGAACGCCTGAAGGCTTTACCGTCGTCACCGTGGCCGACAATAAACTGACCACGCGGTACGAGACCTACGGGTTCAAATCCATCAGTCCTAACAACACCTAGATCAACAGATACACAATACTGTCCTCAAGCCCCCAGCCCTCACTTCGAAGGCATCCCAGCCACAAGCCCTTCCGCTGCAAGCGGATTCGCGCCCATGACGCTCTGACTGCAAGCGAAAAAACAGGTTGATCTCCGTGCATCCTCGGTTATGCTTGGTGACACTTTGCGAAGGCGCGTCCGATCGAGCAGCCTCTCGCTGATTCCAATTTGCTAAGCCGCAATCAGGAGTTTGCCCATGTCTGATCCCATGCAGGACCCGATTCCGCCGCAACAACCGCCGCCTGCCTACATTCCACCTGCTCCAGCCGCAGCTTCGTCTGGACTCTCCGACAATATCGCCGCAGCTCTCGCCTACGTCACCATCCTTCCCGCCATCATCTTCCTCGTCCTCGAACCCTACAGCCGGATACCGCTGGTCCGCTTCCACTCCTTCCAATCCATCGGCTTTTGCATCCTCGCGTTTGTCTTGCAGGTCGTCCTCATGATCGCCGAAGGGTTGCTGCGCTTCATTCCCGGAAGCTGGATGCTATTTTCCATTTGCCATCTTCTTCTCGGCCTCGGGCTATTCGTCGCGTGGCTCGTCTTAATCCTTAAGGCCAGCAAAGGCGAGTGGTACAAGCTGCCCATCATCGGCGACTTCGCCGAAAAGCTAGCCCGGAGCTAGTCCTCTAGACCTCAACGCTCCCGGAAGGTGACCCATCCACCAGCCGGGGGCTGTACTTCGCCAGTCTCTTCTTCATTACCTTGACTGCTTCTGCGTTCTCATCCACCAGCAGGAACCGCCGCCCATTTTTTGCTGCGGCCTCGCCTGTAGTTCCGCTTCCTGCGAAAAAATCCAGCACCAGATCTCCCGCGTTTGAGTGAACTTTTACAATGCGCTCCAGAATGCCCAGAGGCTTCTGAGTGGCATAGCCAGTCTTCTCTTTGCCCGTGGGCGAGACGATCGTGTGCCACCACACATCGGTTGGAGTCTTGCCTCGCGCCGCTTTCTCAGCCCCAACTAGCCCGGGAGCCATGTACGGAATCCGGTCACACTCGCCGAGGTTGAACGTATATCGCTCCGGATCGCGTGTGTACCAGAGGATGTTGTCGTGCTTCGCGGGCCATCGCTTCGTCGAGCGGGCCCCATAGTCGTAGGCCCAGATGATCTCGTTCTGGAAGCATTCGCGTCCGAATATCTCATCCAGCATCACCTTGCAGTAGTGCACCTCGCGGTAGTCGATGTGGAAGAACAGCGAACCCGTCTCCGACAGCACGCGGCGCGCTTCCTCCATCCGGGGTCTAAGAAAGCCAATGAAATCTTCGAAACGATCACCATACCCGGCCCCCGTCTTTTCTCCAGCGACCAGCTCTGTCCTGTACCGCCGTCCACCGAACCCCACGCGGTCCCCGGCCTCATCGCGTACCGTTTTCATCTGTATACGCGACTGCCGCCTGCCCGTATTGAACGGCGGATCAACGTAGATCAGTTCCACCGAACCGGCCTCGAGGCTGCGTAACACCTTTAGATTGTCACTATGCACAACCCTGTTCATTCGTTGCCCTCAGACCTAACACTAACGTACCCTTGGTCTTCACCGCCGCAGCGTGTATTGTTTTCTGCGGACTAGATTTTCGTGCTTCGTACTATGGCTGCCAATAAACTCATCTACGCCATGCTCTCCCACCGCGGTCAGGTTCGCCGCGGCAACGAGGACGCCTGCGCCGCCTCGCTCGCAGCCGGGGCCTTCGTTGTATGCGATGGCATGGGAGGAGCCGCCGGTGGCGAAGTCGCCAGCCACCTCGCCGTCGATACCTTTCTCGCTCACCTCGCGCCACCTACGCCCAACGGAGGCGCGACCCCACGGCCGCAAACCCGTCTCAACACTGCGATTCAGGCCGCGAACCAAGCGGTCTTCCAGCAGGCTCGCCAGTCTCCGGAGCTTGCCGGCATGGGGACGACGCTAGTGGCGATATTGCACGCTCCCATCCCTTCCCGTAGCGGGGACTCCGGTGCCATGCGCACTGCGGCCACCCATTTCTTCTCGCGCGCCTCCGATCCGCCCACACTCTGGCTCGCCAACGTCGGCGACAGCCGCTGTTACCTCCGCCGCCGAGGTCGCCTTGAGCAGCTCACCGATGACCACTCGCTGGTCGAGGAGCAACTCCGCGCCGGCCAGATCACAGCAGCGCAGGCCGCACAGTCTCCCATGCGGAATCTCATCACTCGCGCCATCGGATCGCAGTCTACGGTTGACGCTGACATTCACGGCCACCGCCCGCAGTCAGGCGACCTGTACCTGCTGGCCTCCGACGGTCTCACTCGCGAACTCACTGACGACGACATCGCCGCCATCCTCGCTGATGTGCCTGTCGCCGCTACTCAGGCCAGCCTCAACGCGGCTTGCAAGGCGCTCGTCACCGCAGCCAACGCCCATGGTGGCAACGACAACATCACCGTCCTGCTCGTCGCTCTCAATGCGGCGTAGCCTACCAGAACGCCGCTTTCGGAAACTTCCACAAACACGTCTACCGCGATTGTGCACAATGAGACATGACCTCAACGGAGCTCACAAAACCAACGTCTAGCTGGCCGCGGCTCGACGGAGTCGATCTGCTACGGGGACTCGCCATCTTTTTTGTGTTGATGAATCACGTCAACATGCGCCTGCTCTCTGCGAAGGTTCCATATACGAGGGGTTTGCCGCCGCAACTGGTGTCTTCGCTCGTCTGGAACGGTCAATTTGGCGTGCAGATGTTCTTCGCTGTCTCCGGGTTTCTTATCACTTCGATGACACTCCGGCGCTGGGGTTCGCTGTCGCGCGTGAACGTGCGCGAGTTCTACCAACTCCGGCTTGCTCGAATCGCACCATTATTGCTGGGGCTGCTTGTAATCCTCAGCATTCTTCATCTCGCGCACATCAAAGATTTTGTTATCAGCCAGAAAGTTGGGGGCCTGGGTCGCGCTCTCCTTGCTGCGCTTACTTTCCACGTCAATTTGCTTGAGGCGCGAAGAGGGTATCTTCCAGCGAGCTGGGACATACTGTGGTCGCTGTCCATCGAGGAGATGTTCTACCTGTTCTTTCCGTTGGCCTGCTTGATCTTCCGTCGTGGCAGGTTTCTTGTGATCCCCCTGCTCATCTTTGTTGCGCTGGGCCCTTTCGCTCGGTCCCGCGCGTTCAACCCCAATCCAGTCTGGAGGGAGTACTCCTATCTCGGTGGGATGGATGCCATCGCTCTGGGCTGTCTGACGGCGTTCTTTGTCGCGAGGCAACATCTTACGCGGAAGGTTCTTTGGCTCTTGGCATCCTGGGGACCGCGCTTCTTGTATTCAGTCTCGGTTTTTCAATCCGTGCTTATACGTGGGGTCTCGGGCGCAATGGACTGAATATGACGATCCTCGCCGCGGGCGCATGTATGGTCATTGCTGCGGTCGCGCAGACACAGTGGCAAGCCCCGCGAATATTGACGCCACTCCTCCAAATTGGGAGGCGCAGTTATGAGGTTTACCTGACGCACATTTTTGTTGTGCTGGGCTTTTTTTCTCTTTTCGTGGCAGCGAATAAGCCAATGAAAGCCGTGCCAGCTCTCTTCGTAATCGTCATTCTCATCGCTGGCCTGTTGGGCGAACTTGTGGCGCGAATCTATTCAGAGCCGATCAATCGATGGCTCCGAACAAGATGGGGAGATGGGCCAAGGAGTCTCGGATCAGTGATCGAATCGGCCGAGTCGGTGAGGCAGGAGGTTTCAGCAATTTCGAACTGAGTCCCTTCGTCTGTTCGCTGTGCGGATCGACAAGCAACGCCAACTGCTACACTGCGGAGTCGCACGGAACACGCTTATGCCTGATATCAAAACTATCGCAGTCCTCGGCGCCGGAACCATGGGAAACGGTATCGCCCATGTCTGCGCTCGCTCCGGCCTTCTCGTGTTGCTTTGCGATGTTGAGCAAGGCTTCCTGAATCGCGGCTTGGCAGCGATCGAAAAGAACCTTACTCGCGAAGTCGCCAAGGAAAAGATCACGCCACAGGAGGCCCAGGAAGCCCGTGAGCGCATCGCACCCACGCTCGACCGTGAGGCGCTGGCCGTCTGTGACTTCGCCATCGAAGCAGCGACTGAAAAGTTCGAGATCAAATCTGCTCTCCTCCGCGACCTTGATCGCATCCTTCCGCCGGAAGCCATCCTTGCCTCGAACACCAGTTCCATCTCGATCACAAAACTTGCCGCGCAGACCAACCGCCCCGCGCAGGTCATTGGCATGCACTTCTTCAACCCAGTGCCGGTGATGCAGCTGGTCGAAGTGATCCGCGGAATGCAGACCTCGCAGGCTACCTTCGACACCGTCCAATCACTCGCAAGGCAACTCGGCAAAACTCCGGTCGAGGTCAATGATGCAGCGGGCTTCGTCTCCAACCGCGTGCTAATGCCGCTGATCAACGAGGCGATCTTCGCCGTCATGGAAGGCGTCGCCACACCCGAGGCCATAGATCAGGTCTTCCAACTCGGCATGGCCCATCCAATGGGGCCGCTCACGCTTGCCGACTTCATCGGCCTCGACGTCTGTCTCGACATCATGCGTGTGCTCGTCGAAGGCACCGGCGACCCCAAATACCGCCCCTGCCCACTGCTCATTCGCATGGTCGACGCCGGCTGGCTCGGCCGCAAATCTGGCCGCGGTTTTTACAGCTACACTTAATCGTCGCGTTCCGCACAGGTACACTACCCATTAGGAGAGACCATGTCGCAAGAGATGTACTTCGAAGACTTCTACGTTGGCCAAAAGATGAATTCGCTCGGAAGCGCGAAAGTTACAGCCGAAGAAATCAAAGAGTTCGGCAAGAAGTACGATCCCCAGCCCTTCCACCTCGACGAGGCTGCCGGCGAAAACTCTTTCTTCAAGGGCCTCGCAGCCTCAGGCTGGCTCACCGCCGCCATCGTCATGCGCCTCCGCGTGCAATCGATCACTGTGGCTGGCGGCATGATCGGCGCTGGGGTCGAAGAGATGCGCTGGACCCTCCCCGTGCGTCCCGGTGACTCCGTCCGCACCGAGATCGAGGTCGTCGGTGTGCGCCTGTCCAACTCCCGCAAAGACTACGGCGTCGTCCGCACCCGCACCCTCGCCTACAACCAGAACAACGAGGTCGTCATGCGCAGCACCGTCAACTTCCTCGCCCCCGTCCGTCCCACCGCCAAATGACCGCCGACGATCTTGCCCTCCTCAAATCCCGTATCGACGAGGTCGTCGTTCTTGAGACCGTCCAGGGCGAGCACATCTTCGCCAAGCCGCTCGTCGTCTTCGATGAAGGCGACACTCCTGATGTCTTCTACCTCGAAGTCGAGCCCGGCCCCGACAGCACCTGCATTGAGAAGGGAACCGCCGGCTACTCGGTTCTTCTCTCCGACATCGTCGCCGTCCACCTGCCTCCCGCTCTTTGAACCAAACTAGTTAATTTGCGCATCATCTCTCAACCAACAGAGATGATGCATATGACAATGCTGCCTAAGGTTCCAAGGCATTGGAACTGTCAACTTCCTTGCCCGCTTGGGCCGCCAACCTGATAAATTCCGCATAGCGTGTTCACCGTACATCTGATCTGGAGGAGTGGTTGTTTAAGCAATCGGTCAAGAAGGTTTTAACGCCATTCAAGTCGTGGCTCACTGCGGAAACACGAACTGCATTGAACGTAAGCCTCCTGCTCCAGGGAACGATGGCAAGCTGGAATGTACGCTCTAGAGAGGTCATCTCCTCCCTTCAGGATGTTGAGTTCAAGGTAAGCTCTCAATGGGGAGAAGACGGAATCATCGACTGGCTGGTGGAACGCGCCAATATCCCCCCGAACTCCCGCACCTTTATCGAGTTCGGAGTTGAAGATTATCGGGAAGCCAATACCCGGTTTATTCTCCAGAACCGAAACTGGCGAGGACTCATCATGGACGGTGACTCCGCCATGGTGAAAACGATCACGACTGAGCCACTGGCATTGGCCAATTATCTTTCACTGGCGTTGGCACATCATCTCACCGCTTGCGAGGCGTTTATCACCCGCGAGAACATCAATGAGCTGATCTCCAGCTCCGGCTTCTCAGGCGAGGTCGGACTCTTGAGTATCGACATTGATGGCAACGATTACTGGGTGTGGGAAGCCATTGAGATTGTTCGCCCAATTATCTGCATCTGCGAATACAACGCCGCCTTCGGAGATCTGCACCCGGTCTCCGTTCCATACGATCCCACCTTTTCTCGTACCAAAGCTCACGATAGCAACTTGTACTACGGGGCCTCGATCAAAGCGCTTTGCTCCCTGGGAGCTCGCAAGGGATACAGGTTTGTAGGCACCACATCCGCAGGAAACGATGCTTTCTTCGTACGTGAGGATTTTGCGAAGCAGTTCGTCGACAATTCCTTGCAGCATATCCGCGCGCTGCCATCACTGTTTCGCGAGGGCATGCAAGAATCCGGCCAACGGAACTACATTGGTGGCCTGGACCGGCTGAAATATATCTCTGCGCTCCCTTTGGTCAATACCGAGACCGGCAAAACCGTAAAACTCAGTGATCTCGGACCACTCTATAGTCCGGAATGGCTTGCTCTGATGACAGGAACAACAACTGGCTAGCTTCCGTGTGCCGTCAAGTTTCTTCCGGGGCATCTTCAACGGTACATCTGGCTGAAATACTCACAAGATATAGGCGTATCTTAGGGAAATGATGCGTATGACCGTGCTCGCCTCGGGTTCCAAGGGCAACAGCACCGTCATCTCCAGCTCCCGCACCCGCGTCCTCGTCGACGCAGGCCTCTCCTGCCGCGAGCTCCTCAAGCGCATGGCCCTCGCTGGCGAAGACCCATCCAGTCTCGACGCCATCCTCATCACCCACGAGCACCAGGACCACGTCGCTGGCCTTGGCGTCCTTGCCCGCCGCCTCCGCATCCCCGTCTTCTTCACCGAGCCTACGCACCGAGCCTGGGTCCGCATGCTCACCCCGCGCACCACCATGACCTACGCCAAGTGGCTCGATCACCTCCAGCGCGAAAAAGAAGCTCGCGCGCGGAACGTAGCCGCAGCAGCCCTCACTCACGACCCGGCCGTCGAAGCCGCTTCCATCGCGCACATCTCAGCCGAGGCAGCCGCCCTGGACGCCACCCTCAACCCCACCGCCGTCATCGAAGCCGACGAAGACGTCGAAGACCCCGACGCAGCCCTTTGCGACCCCGAGACCCCGCAAGCCGTGCGGCAAAGGGCCGATCCCACAGACCTCCCAGCGGTCGAGTACTTCCACGCTGGGGCCAACTTCTCTATCGGCGATATCGCCATCACTCCCTTCACCATCCCCCACGACGCGGCAGATCCGTGCGGCTTCGTCTTCGAGTCCGAGGGCATCCGCATGGCCCTTGCCACCGACCTCGGCTACATGCCCCCCAATGTCAAGATGGCCCTCAAACGCATCGACGTCCTCCTGCTCGAGTCCAACCACGACTTAGAGATGCTCAAGGACGGCCCCTACCCCTGGAGCGTCAAGCAGCGCGTCCTCTCCCGCGTCGGCCATCTGTCGAACCATGCCACCGCCGAGTTTCTCCAGAAGGACTACGACGGCACCGCCGCCTGGATCGTCCTCGGCCACCTCTCCGAGTCCAACAATGCCCCTGAGCTGGCCCGCCTCGCTGCCGAACAGGCCCTGGCCAACCACCCGACGCTGCTCGGTAATCGGATTCTGCTGGCCGAACAGGCCACGCCGCTCGAACCAATAAGTTTTTAATTTCTTATGCATCGAGCCCTTATTTTGGAGTACTTTACGGGAAAAATCTGGTAATATCTGGCCTCACGAAAGTTACGTTCCTATGAATCTTTCCTCGTTCCCTGGCTATCAAAGGAGATAGAATGAAGTCTCATAGAACAATGAAAAGAGCAGGTTTAGCCTTTCCCGCCAATCGCCGCAGCTGCACCGATCAGGTCGTTGGCGACATTCTCTCAGGTTGGCGGTACGACATTTCGGGTCTCTCCCCGGCCATGCGCACCGACTACGAGCAGCATCTCTCGGAGTGCGCCCACTGCCGCCGTCGCCAGCACGTCGCCCGGATTATCGATCTCCTTCTGATCTGTGTCAGCACGCTCTCCATCGTGGCCTTTCTGCTGGCCGCTGTCGTCATCCGTCGCGTCGAGCTGATTACCCACATTGCGAGGCTTCAGGTTCATCTCAACCACGCCCACGTCGTCGCTATCTCGCTCGAAGCTGTAGCCGTTACGGGTCTGGTCATGTCGGCACTTCTCTGGGTTTTCGTTGCCATTGCAACGCCGCTCCCCGGCTTCCTCGGCGACATGGTGCAGCAGCGCATCCCCGCCGAGCTGCGCGACCGCTTCACCAAAGCCGCCTGACTATTGTTTCTTACGTGCATAGAAATCCAAGGCCCAGAGACAACTCTGGGTCTGCGCATTTAATCCGCGTACTCCGTGAATATCCGCAGTCGTTTCCCTGGCGTCCACGCCGTAATCTCAATTTTGCGATAGCGTAGAAGAAGCATCCATGGCATCCTCACCCCAACCTGAAGGCGAGATCATCCCCCCCTACAACGACGCCTCCGCGCGTCCCATGCCTGACTACGCCCAGGAGACCGCACCCGTTCGCACCCGTGGCCGCAACGTCCTCAGCGCACCCGGCACCTACGTTCTGCTCGCCATCAACTGCGCCGTCTTCCTCTGGATGATCTTCCACAACGTCTCCCCCACCTCGCCCACACCCGAGCAGCTTATCCACTTCGGAGCCAACGTTCCCGTCCTCGTCCTCCACGGCCAGTGGTACCGCCTGCTCACCGCCACATTTGTCCACGTCGGTCTCATCCACCTGGCCACCAACATGTGGTGCCTCTGGAACCTAGGTCTGCTTGGCGAACCACTCCTCGGCCCACTCGGTCTGGTCGCGGTCTACCTGCTCACAGGCATCGCCGGCAACCTTCTCAGCCTCGGTTGGAATGTCGTCATGCGGGACTACATCTCCGTCGGCGCGGGAGCCTCAGGAGCCGTCTTCGGCATCGCCGGCATCCTCATCGTGCTGCTCTCGAACCACAAGCTGCCGATCCCCGTCTACGAACTCAAGCGTCTCCGCCGATCCGTCATTCAGTTCGCCGCGCTCAACCTCATCATCGGCCTCGGCACCGCCGTCGTGCCCGTCGGCATCCGCATCGACAACTCCGCCCACCTCGGTGGCTTCCTCTTCGGCCTCGGCCTCGGCGTGCCTCTCGTCCCACGCATGACCAGCGGTCGCACCCGCTATCTCCAACGTCAGAAGATCGCCTTTACCGGTGCTGCCTTCTTCCTCGCGCTCTTCGGCTACTGGGTAGCCAACCTCCGCTAGCGGACCGTTCTTCATAGACACTACTTCACTTTCATCCGCTGAGTGTGGTTCACTTTCGCATGGCCAAAAATCAAACCCGCCGTGACTTCTTTCTGACTGCGCCCCTGGCGGCCGCAGCCACCCTGTCCCTCTCCGAACAGATGCTCTTTGCCTCCACCGGTGCAGTCCAGGTCACCGACGCCCCAGCCCCCGGCCAGTTCCAACTCTTCAGCGCCGACACTCTCCAGGGCTACGTTAAGAGCCTGCAAGCCGCACCCGGCAACCACCAGCTCTCAGGGTCAAAGACCACTCCTTTCACCTCAGTACTCACCGTTGAAACCAACAAGAGCGCGAAAGAGTTCGAGTACCACGAGCACCGCGACCACATCTTTCAGATCATCGACGGCACCACACAGTATCAGCTCGGCGGAACTCCCCAGAACCCCCGCAGCACGGGCCCCGGCGAGTGGCTGGCCCCCGGCTCCGAAGGCGCCAAATCCGTCACGCTCAACAAAGGAGACATGCTCGTCATCCCCCGCGGCATGGCCCACAAGCGCAGCACGTCCGGCAGCGTCACTCTGCTCCTCATCTCCATTCAAGACGTCCCTTAGTCTTGACATGGGACATTGCGCAAAAGCGAAAGGGGCCCCGAAAGGGCCCCTGGACGCTGAAAAGTCTTCGCTTTGAAGGGCGCGACTTCAGCCGCGCCGTGTGTGGACTCAAATTGATGCAACTTTAGTCGTCGCGGGAATATTTCCCGCCGAATCACTTATCTGGCACCCCTTGGCCCGAAAACATCCAGGCAGCTTTTAGCTCATCGTCGTCTGGGCAAACTTCCTGACCATGGCCAGAAGCAGCCGCCTGTCGCTTTCACTCAGGTGCGCCGAGTACCGTTGCACCTGGGTCAAAAAACGAATCTCGTCTTCGCCCAGGTTCAACGTAGACATTTCCTTGGCCACAACTTCTTCCGCGAAGAACTCCGAGAGCTGTAGATCCAGCGCCCGCGCGATCTTCTGCAGTGTTTCAAGCGAGGGCACTGTGTGCCCATTCTCCACCCTCGACAGGTAGCAACGCAGCAGCCCCGTGCGTTTTTCTATATCGCCCTGCGACATCCCCTTCTGCAACCGGTAGCCGCGGATGGTCGTGCCAATGTTCATCGAGATTGAGAGAGCCTCGGGGGACTCTCCCTCCATTTCAACCGGAAGTGTTTGCATGTCAGCCATTAGCCACAAAGTAAACAGATGCAAACACTTGGTCAATCCCTATTCTTCGCCGCCAGTGGATTCTGGTACCTGCCCAGGTTCACTACCAGCCACTTACCCGCAAACCCTGAACCCTTACTTGAACCCCGCACCGCCTGGGAACCACCGGGAACATTAGCAAACCTATTACTAATGCCAAAGTAAACGAGGGAGCAGGGAAACAGGGAACAGCGAATGGTGTGTGCTGCAAGGAAGCAGTCAATGGGGCATAGAGAACCCATTTTTAGTTTGCTACGCGCTATTCCCTGTTTCCCTCCCTGTTCCCTTGTAGTTCCCTCCGAAAGAACGCCAAATCGGCCACAGGGTTCTTGTTGTACCGCTCCACCCGCACAAATCCCATGGCCTCATAGAGGCGGTTTGCCTCAGGCATGGCTGCCGGAACCGTATCCAGGTACATCGCCTTGAAGCCCATACGTTCGGCCCAGCCGATCGCCTCTTCCACCAGCCGCCGCCCCAGCCTCAGACCGCGAAACCTGCCATCCACCCAAAGCCGCTTCATCTCGCAGGCAGACTCGTCCAGCTTCAGGGACCGCAATGCAACGCATCCTGCCGCCTCTTCCTCCACCAGCGCCAACAGCAGGACAGCATACCCTTCCGGCAGCCCCTGCAACTCCCGTTCGTACCCCTCAAGGCAGATACTCGCCGCCCCCGCAGGATTGGCCGCCAGATGCTCACCATAGGCCTGCATCAGCCGCCGCACGGCAGCCGCGTCCTCTGTCCCAACCGCCTCCCGGATCAGAATTTCAGCCATAATTCCAGCAGGGTATCACTGCTTGTGTCTATGGATCGTCAGGGAAAAGCGGGCTGATGGTTACCAACACACGTGCCGCGACCTGCAAGGCAAGAGCGGTTTAAACTCATAGCACAAGGGAGGAATATGAAGTATGAAGATCAAACGAGTTGGTTCGCAACCGTCCGCCAAGGGTTCATCAGAGTGGTTTACAGGCACCGTACGCGTCGATCCGCTGTTTCTAGCGCCTGACCCCGCGCTTGTCTCCTGTGCAAGCGTTACGTTTGAGCCGGGTGCACGGACTGCATGGCACACCCACCCGCTAGGTCAGACCCTTATCGTTACGGCAGGAAGCGGTTGGGCAGCGCGCGAAGGCGGCCCAATCGAAGAGATTCATCCAGGCGATGTGGTCTGGTTTCCTCCTAACGAGAAGCACTGGCACGGTGCCACACCCGCCACGGCCATGACGCACATCGCCATTCAGGAAAAACACGACGGGAAGGTTGTCGACTGGATGGAACAGGTAAGCGATGAACAGTATCGCAGATGACTCCGCAGGAGGTTGTGAAGCTGTGGCCCCGGAAAATCAGAACGGCAGTCAACCCTGTCGGTCCTGAATTTTTCCTTACTTTAATTAGCTGCCGACTGGGTGACGGAGACGAACCGCCTGGCGTGTGTTAGCTCGGGGCGGGTGGAGTTTTGGCCGTTGTTTGTGGATTTCATCAGCGCCGCGTAATAGAACTGCGCCTTCGACCGCTCTCCCGCAGCCTCTGCTGCACGGCCTGCGTTGTAGAGGCCATTCAACCGGTTCGGGCTGAGCTTGAGCGCGATCTCATATTCACTGAGAGCCTGCTGCGCGTGGCCGGACTCCAGTAGCATGTCAGCCAGCATCTCGCGCGCCGGAATGTCGACCTCCGCCTGGCCCACCTTGTCCTGTAGGTCTGCCGCCGTCCTCATGTTCGTGAACGCCTCGTCCTGCTTGCCTTCTGCGAAAGCGACCCACCCCAGGATTTCGGCGTGTTCGATCTTCGTGAAGGTACCCTCGGCTATGTAGGCTCGTTTGCCCTTCCTGATTTCCCCCAACAGCTCGCCGTAGTGGGCAAGGTCGGCTCGCGCCTGCTCCGACTGGCGCAGGTGTCCATGGGCCACAGCCTGCCCATCGCCATAGAGTAAGCCGCAATGCGGACCGGATAATCCCGCGCGCCGGGAAGATAGAAGTCGGCGAGTGCGGCGATATAAGCCTGTTCGCGTTCGGTGCCCGCAGCCAACGATTGCGCCTTCTGCATCTCCGCCCATCCGAGTTGCATGCTGTCAGCATCGGGGCGGTCCCATATCTCGTGGAAGATACTCATCGCCACTCCCCAGTGCGCCATTGCGCAGCCTGGGTCGCTCTTGGCAAGCCGATCGAACTGGGCTCGTGCCTCTTCATACCAGAAGTCATGCAGCAGAGCCACGCCGCGGTTGAAGGGCGCCTGCGATGGCGTTGCACAGGAGACGGGAAACGACACCGTGCCAAGCCGTTCATTCGGGGCGACAGAAGCGGAACCCATCGACGAGTGGTTCATCGTCTGGGCTGCGACCGGGAGAGGAGCCAGTAGAAACACTAGAGATGCCAGGGCTTTCATCGCGGTAATTATAGGGGAGCAGGCGAATTCAGGAATGAACTTGCACGAATTTCCGAGACTATCATTGGTCCCGAAAACCCGCATATAGATAGCGATCTTCGCGCTTACATCACGATCGCGAGTGTCAATGAGTGACTCGACTGTCACCAACGTTGTTGGATTTTATGGTCTGTCAACACCCTTCCTGCGACCCCGTCCGTTGACCATTTTCGCGACAAAAGCGAATTGGAAGGAGTAGTTATTATGGTTTTTTAATTGACACCCAAATTGTCATTGACCGTACTTTACGGACTTATGGGTGGGAGGGGCTACCCCATGTACATGCCGCCATTCACATCCAACGTGTGACCGGTGATGTATCCAGCCGCCTCCGAAGCCAGAAACGCGACGGCATGGGCGATATCCATGTCCGTCCCTACACGGCCCAATGGAATATGCTGCGTCATCGCATTCTTCTGGTCGTCGGTCAGCACGGCAGTCATTGCAGTCTCGATGTATCCCGGAGCAATCGCGTTGACCGTAACGGTCCGGCTGGCCAGCTCTCGAGCCAACGATTTAGTGAGGCCAATCAGTCCAGCCTTCGAGGCAGCATAGTTCGCCTGCCCGGCCTGCCCGGTCTCGCCGACCACCGAAGTGATGTTGATGATCCGCCCCCACCGGCCCTTCACCATCGAGGACATGACGGCCTGGGTCAGCAAAAATGCACCCGTTAGATTAGTCATCAGTACATCATCCCAATCCTTCTTTTTCATCCGCAACGCCAGAATATCGCGTGTAATTCCAGCATTGTTCACCAGAATATGCACAGCGCCAAACTGCGCAATTACAGTTTTAGCGCACTCTTTGATCGACTCTTCGCTCGAAACGTCCAGCGCGAAGGCCTGAGCCGTTCCGCCAGCCGCAGCAATCTCAGCCGCGACTTCGCCCAGCTTCTCGACGTTCCTTGCAGCCAGCGCGACCGTCGCTCCTGCCTTTGCCAACTCCAGCGCACAAGCGCGCCCAATCCCTTGTGAAGCCCCAGTAACCAATGCGATACGACCAGCGAGAGTGCTCATGAACCTCCGTGAAGCCTTGCTCCAGAATTATACGAAGCCCTGAGCCCTCAAACATCCTCAGCCGCATGACGTATTCTGAACTCCCCATGTCCAAGAACCAGAACAAGCCTTCCGAAACCGACGTCTACGCGATCCACGGAGCCGATCCCGAAGTCCTCGCCTACGCGATGGCGAAGTACTCGCGCTCCTCGCTGACCATGAAGGAGTCGCTCGCCGAGATCAGCGCCCAGCGCGCTGAGCAGTTCCTCAACACCTTCTACTTCCAGTATGGTCATCGCTCCATAGCCGACCTCGCACACATTCCCTTCGCCATCGAGCGTCTCAGCCTCCTCGCTGCCATCGAGTTGGTCGACGAGCAGCGATGGGACGGCCAGGAACGCTCCACACGCTACCAGAACTTCCGCACATCGGGTTGGTTCACGCCCGATCTGGGAGCTGAAACGCCAGCCTTTACTGCCGCCATCGAGGCCATGTTCACCGCCTACGACAGCATAGGCGCTGGAATGTTGGAAGCCTTGAAGACCGCCATCGCGCGTCCGGAGTCGATGAAGCCCGAGGCCTACGAGCGCACTCTGAAGGCCCGCGCCTTCGACGTTGCCCGCTATCTGCTGCCGCTCGCGACCAACACCTCGCTCGGGCAGATCGTCAACGCCCGCACGCTGGAGACGCAGGTTTCCCGCCTGCTCAGCAGCGAGTTCGCTGAGGTTCGCCAGATTGCCGAGAAGCTCCGCATCGCAGCCACTGAGCCCGCCTGGAACGTCTACCAGGCCTCTGCGCAGGTACTCTGCGAGGAGATTTCCTCCGTTGACGCAGCCTGCGGTGAGCGCGCTGCCGAGACCCTTCTGCGCCCCGTAAAGACGGCTCCAACGCTGGTCAAGTACGCGGTACGAAGTGGCTATTTGGATGGTAGTCGTGGAGAGCTGACGGTCGCTGCAGCGGAGCTGATGGCAGGCCAGCCGATCGATCCTGCCCCCGTCGTCGACCTGCTGGATGACGATGAACCTATCGAGGTAGAGCTTGCTACCTCGCTCCTCTATCCACACTGTCACTACTCCTACAGGCAGCTTCGCAGCCACGTAGCTGCCCTGAGCGATGCGCGCCGTTCGGAGTTGATCACACTAGGCACGAAACACCGTGGACGCCACGATGAGCTTCTGCGGGCCTTCAGCGCGGGTCGTGGCTTCCGCTTCGACATCCTGATGGATATCGGTGGCTTCCGCGATATGCACCGTCATCGACGCTGTGTTCAGCTGCTGCAGGGCTATACCGACGTTCATGGCTATGAGGAACCTGCTTGCCCCGGACAGCCTTCGCTCGTTGAGGCTGGGCTTGAAGGTGTCTACACGAGCGCGATGGATGCAGCACAGGCTGCGTATCGTCAGCTACGCGATAGTGGGGTTCCGGAGGCGGCCCAGTCAGCGCAATACTGCCTGCCTCTGGGGACGCGATGCCGGTCGATGTTCAAGATGGACTTTGCGGAGGCGCTTTACATCTCCGAGCTGCGGTCGGGGGTGGCTGGGCACTTCAGCTACCGGCGCGTGGCGTGGGAGATGTACAAGGCTGTCGAGGCGAGGCATCCCGGGCTGGCGAAGTATTTCCGTATCGAGGATGTGAACGAGCCTGTGGATTTGTTGCGACGGTAGTTATATTCGCCTTTTATTTGCTTTTCTCGTTTTTGATGCTAGAATCCGCTTTGACATACCTTTAGGAGAATTACGACGTGGCAGACGACCGTAGCAAGGCAATAGAGCTGGCTCTTTCCGGGCTGGAGAAGCAGTTTGGCAAGGGCTCCATCATGCGGTTGGGGTCGAAGGACGTTGTGCCGATTTCGGTCATTCCTACGGGTTCGATCTCGTTTGATGCCGCTCTGGGGGTGGGTGGGGTTCCGCGTGGGCGTGTTATCGAGATCTTTGGGCCGGAGTCTTCGGGTAAGACGACGATTACGTTGCAGATCATCGCCGAGGCGCAGAAGGCTGGTGGTTTGGCCGCGTTTGTTGATGCCGAGCATGCTCTGGATCCTGCTTACGCTGCCAAGTTGGGTGTGGATATCGACAATCTGCTGGTGAGCCAGCCGGACTATGGCGAGCAGGCGCTGGAGATCGTCGAGGCGCTGGTTCGGTCGAATGCGATTGACGTGCTCGTGGTGGACTCGGTTGCGGCGCTTGTGCCGAAGGCTGAGCTTGATGGCGAGATGGGTGATTCGCACATGGGTCTGCAAGCTCGGTTGATGAGCCAGGCGCTGCGTAAGCTGACGGGAACGGTTTCGAAGTCGAGGACCTGCCTGATCTTCATCAACCAGATTCGCGACAAGATCGGCGTCATGTTTGGTAATCCTGAGACTACGACTGGCGGCAAAGCGCTCAAGTTTTACTCCTCCGTTCGTATCGACATTCGCCGTATCGGCGCGGTGAAGGATGGCGATTCGGTGGTTGGTTCGCGGACGAAGGTGAAGATTGTGAAGAACAAGGTGGCGGCTCCTTTCCGCGATGCTGAGTTCGACATTCTTTACGGCGAGGGAATCTCGCGTGAGGGCGATGTGCTCGATCTTGCGGTGCTGCATACCATCGTTGACAAGAGCGGTGCGTGGTACAGCTACCAGGGCGAGCGTATCGGTCAGGGACGGGAGAATGTGCGTGGTTTCCTCAAGGAGAACAGGGAGATCTTTACGCGCATCGATACGGAGATTCGCAAGAAACTGGGCATCGGTGGCGGCGCGGGCGTTGACGTTCCGCCTGTTCCGGTCAATGGTGAAGTGCAGGCCAAAGAGGCGGTTCGAGGCAAGAAGTAAGAGTCTTTGCTGTCGAGAGAATTTGAGGAAAAGCGCCGGAGCTTGGCTACGGCGCTTTTTCGTTTAATTGTGCAGGATAGGGCGGCCTAGAGGGATGACTTCGCGGCCGGCGGTTGCGTTGAGGATCTCGACGAAGGCTACGAGTAGGGCGTCGAGGCCGGTGAGGATGCCGAAGAGTCCACCTATTTTGCCACAGCTCCAGCTGCCGATTGTGCAGCCGAAGTCGCCCGCGGCCAGGAGGAAGAAGGTGATCCAGAGCAGGAGGAAGATGCTCCAGACCGCTTTGTTCGATCGGAAGGTCACGATCCAGAGGAGGAAGGTAAAGACTCCCCACATAAGGAGCGTGACGGCTACGGCTGAGGCGGGTGGTGCTTTGAGCCAGCCTGCGCCGATGGTCCATCGCAGGAAGGCGAACCACCACCAGAAGAGGCCGTAGGAGGTGAAGGCGACCATGCCGAAGGTGTTGCCGGTTTTGAACTCAAGGACACCGGCGATGAGTTGGGCGACTCCACCGTAGGCGAAGGCGAGCGGGACGACGACTGGGACGGCTTCTGGGGGAAGCCAGCCGGCGTTGATACTGCTTAGGACGACGGTGGTGAGGCCGAAGCCAGCTAGTCCTAAGGGTGCTGGGTTGGCGATTTTGGGCGTGGTAAGGGGCTGATCAATTGGCGGGGCCATCGTGCGGTCTGCTCCTGCGTGGCGAAGATGGATGGGGCTGGAGTGCGCCACCCATCCTAGATCATGATTCGGTTATAGGGCCCCCTCTCCCTACTTTTCCTGCAAAAGTATTAGTTTTATTAGGGTTAAGTCTGGACCTCGGTTTGTGAGGCATTAAAGGAAAAAGCCCCGGTTGTCCGGGGCTTTGCTCTCTATTTTAAGTCTAGCAGATTGGGTGGGGTTAAATGCCATTTATATATTACTGATAATAAAAGGGTTTAATGGGTTTTGGGCTTGACAGGTTTTTGTGGTGAGTGCCGCATGGGGGGAGGAAATAGCGTGGGTAGAGAAGCGGTTTTCTCCGCTACGCAGCTCACAAAGGCGTGAGCTGCTTCCGGTCGAAATGACAGGGTGGGTGGTTGTGGGAAAGAACAAGCAACTACAAAGGCAGAAGCAGATCCCCTTTGGGGATGACAAACAAGAAAGGCAAGAGCAGATTCCCTACCGGATGACAAAACGAGAATGGCAGAAGCCGATTCCCCGCGAGGATGACGACAAGAAAACAACTGCAACTGCAACATGCAAAAGCAATTGTTACTGGGTGGAGGGTTCGGCGAGGGCGGTGTCAGGCTCGGGTTGCGGTTGGGGATGGCCACTGGGGAGTGGGGGAAGGAGCATTCCCTCGGGGCCCTGGTCGCCGTTTCTGTGGAAGTTGGATGGGCCGCGGAAGCTTGGTCCGCCCGGACCGCCGGGTTCACCTGAGGCTCCCGGTGCTCGGGAGCCTTTGCGCATCATTGTGCCGCGGCTTTCGCGCTGGGCGGCCTGGAGCTTGGTCCACTGGTCCGGTGTGAGGACGTTGCGGATGCCTAGCAGCATCCGGGCATTGCCCTTTTCGAGTTCGGCGCGGGCCTGTGCGGTTTTGTCGATCTGGGCCAGGATCTTGGTGGTGTCGGGTGGGTTGGCGTCGAGCATGGGCTCGAGCGTGACCTCCTGCTTTTCAACGTTGGCCTTGAGGTCGATCAGTTGGAGGCGGCTCTGCTGGAAGATGTCGTCCATGTGCTTCTGCTGGTCGGCGGTAAGTGCGAGCTTCTGGACGAGGTCAGGGTTCTTCCACCACATGCCGGGAGGTCCCATGCGGAATCCCGAGCGCATGGATTCGGATCTGTCTGACCTGCTGCTGCGGACGTCGCGATCCATCTTTGGCCGAGGAGGCTGGCCAGGGGCCGTGGGGGGCGGAGCAAGAGCAGCAGGGGGTTCCGGCTGCTGCGCGAAAGCAAGAGTGCCCAGGAGAACGGTGGCGCAAGCAGCGGCGTGTAACGAGTCTCGGAGGAGATGATGCAGGGGGTGACGCATGTTCAGTTTGTCCTTTGAGCTGCAGTGTTTTGTGCGGTGGTGGAATCGGCGGTGGGGTCGGCGAGGGGTTGCATGGGCGACGGGACGGGCGCTGAGATCTCCTGGTTGATCTCGTCGAGCAGGGCCTCGTCGGACTGAACCGTAGGTGCGGCTGTGGTAACGGTGGCGACGGGAGCCGGTGGCGGCTGGTTTGGGCGGTGGAGGGTGAGAGGGATTGCGGCGGCGACGATCATGGCCGCGGCGGTTGCCCAGTAAATGGGGTGGAAGAAGGCGTGCGGGCGTGGCGTGAGTGTGTTATTGGCGTGGAACTGGGCCAGTTGCTGGCGTGCGCAGGCGGTCGTCGTATCACGGAAGAGAGAGATGGAGCTGCGCAGGGTTGCCAGTTCTGCAGTGCAGGCCGGGCAGTTGGCGAGGTGCTGCTGGAGGGCGGCGAAGTCGCTACTCAACGGATGGGGAGCGAGGTCGAGGACGAAGTCGCAGAGTTGCTCGTGAGTGAGATGTGGGGTCATAGGGATTCCTTCTTAGCGGGAGTGTTCTGACGATCCCGAATGGAGTGGAGCGCGCGATAGAGATGGCTTTTGACTGTGCTGATGGGCAGGCCGGTAATGTGGGCAATCTCGGAGAGCTCGAGCTCTTCGACGAAACGAAGTAGAAAGATGCTGCGCTGGCGCTCGGAGAGCTGGCCGACGGCTTCCCAGACGAGAGCTAGTTGCTGGTTGGCGATGAGGCGTGCTTCGGGTGAGCTTTCGCGATGGGGAATGTGCGCGGAGACCTCGGAGACGTCGACTGCGGTGGCCGAGGCGCGCTTCCAGAAGCGGAAGCGTTCGGTGCGGGTGTGGTCGCGGACGAGATTGAGGGCGAGCCGGATGAGCCAGGTTGCGATGGAACAGTCGGAGCGGAAGCTGGCGCGGGAGGTCCAGGCGCGAAGGAAGGTCTCCTGCGTGAGGGTCTGGGCGAGGTCGCGGTCGCGGACGGAGGCGAGAAGAAAACGGTAAACGCGCTGCTCGTAGAGAGCGATGACGGTGGCGAGATCGTCGAATGGGGTAGCCGGGGATTGGTCCGTTGTATCAAACGTGCTGGCGATGGTGGCGTGAGCGGGCATTGTTTCCGTGATGACCGGGCTGATAGGATCGGCTGCCATTCTGCTACCTGGAGAGACGTGAGTGTCTGGTGGGAAGACTACATCGTATGGGGAAATTGTTGGGGGGAGACTTCTAAAGTCTTTAGTTCTGTGATTTTCCTGTGTTGATGAAAGAGGTATGCTTTCTGATGATGCATACGGTAAAGGCGATCTATCCCGGGACGTTTGACCCGCTGACGAATGGGCACCTCGACTTGATTGCTCGGGGCGCGAAGATTGTTGACCACCTTGTGGTAGCGATTCTGCGGAATACGGAGAAGGGGACGCCGCTGTTTTCGGTTCCGGAGCGCGAGGAGATGATCACTGAGGCCACGCAGGGCTTTGGGAATGTGTCGGTGACGACCTTTGATGGGCTGCTGGTGGATTTTGCACGGCAGCAGGGGGCGAAGGCTGTTTTGCGGGGGATTCGCGCTATTTCGGACTATGAGTATGAGTTTCAGATGGCGATGATGAACCGGAAGCTGGATCCGGAGCTGGAGACGCTTTTCATGATGCCGGCTGAGAAGTACACGTATGTGAGTTCGCGGCTGATCAAGGGGGTTTTTCGGCTGGGTGGGGATGTGACGGCGCTGGTGCCTCCGCTGGTGGTGGAGCGGTTGAAGGCTAAGGGGCCGGGGCAGGTTTAGATACCCTCCCCTCCTGTACTTGAGTGCGTAAAGTATAGTAAACAAGATGTTTAGGTCTGGACTTCGTGTGTGCGGTGGTTCGTCGGCTCCTGTTTTGGAGGGGGTGGTCTTGTCAAGTGTGGGGTGGATTCGTTTGCCTATGGTAGGAAGCTTTCGGAAGCTCTGAACAAGTCTCATGACCTGCCAATACTGACAAAAAGAAGCATTCCCTCAGGGGCTAAAACACAAGCTTTTCGGGCCATTTGCGGCGCGGCTGAAGCTGCGCCCTTTCAACCGATTCGGATCGGAACTTGTTCAGAGCATCCTTTCGGCTTCGATGGCGTGGATTTGCATTGCTGCTCAGGGCTGTACCTATAATGTGCTGGACGAAAGTGGCGAACGGGGGAAGGTTCGCTGGTTTGTTCTCGTTCGCAAGTGGGCCTGAATGCTGTGCTGGGAGGTAGCGGTTTGGCAGAGCCTAAGGGAGCGGGTGGAAGGCCAAAGTGGCTTGTGGGATGTCTGGTGGCGCTTGCGGTGGTAGCGGGCGTTTTCTGGTTAATGCGGCGATCACGTACGGCGGTCACGGTGGTGCACCCGGAGATGCATTCGCTGACGGATACGATTGCGAGCAGTGCGCGTGTAGGCGGGGTGCAGGAGACTGGGGTTGGTGCGCAGTTCAGCGGGACGGTGGAACGTCTTTTCGTCCGGGAGGGGGCGCAGGTGAAGGCGGGCCAGCCTCTGGCTACGCTGAGGAACAACGTGACGCAGACGCAGAGGGCGCAGGCGGAGGTAGCGGTGGAGACGGCGCGGGCGCGGCTGGCACAGGTTTCCAAACGTCCTTTGCAATCCGAGATCGATGAGGCCAGTCACCAGGTGACGGAGGCGAAGGCACAGGCGACGCAGGCTGCTGCTGACCTGCAACTTTCAGAGAGGCAGTATCAGCGGAGCCAGGAACTTCATCGGCAGGGGCTGATTCCACAGAGCGACTTTGATACGGCGCAGTTAAGCAACCGCAGCCTGAAGTCGAGAGTGGAGGCGGCTAAGGCCACAGTGAAGGTGCGGGAGGCCAAGCTGGAGACGTTGAAAAACACTCCCCTGCCGGAGGACGTGATGGTGGCAAAGGCCCAACTGGCCGAGGCGGAGCAGGCGTTGAATGTGGCGGTGCAGCAGACGAAAGAGGCTACGGTCATGGCTCCGTTTAATGGCGTTGTGACCGCTATCAACGCGGAGGAGGGGCAGACCGTTGGGGCGGCGGGGGTCGTGAGCATGGTGAGCGATAGCCTGGAGATCCGGGTGGATCTTGATGAGAACAACCTCGCCGAGCTTGAACTGGGACAGACGGCGATTCTTTCGTCGGCAGCGTTTGGCGACAGGACCTTTCAGGGCAAGCTGACGGATATCGGGGCGGCGGTGGACCAGGCGCGTGGGATTGTGACGGTGAGGATAACGCCCGTCGATCCGCCGGATTGGCTGCGACCGGGGCAGACGGTGAATGTGAACCTGGTGACGAACGAGAAGATTGACCGGCTGATTGTTCCGGCGACCGCTGTTCTGCGGCAGGGCAGCCGCTCGGTTGTCCGTACGGTGGAAGATGGAAAGGTGGTCGAGAGGCTGGTAACGACTCGGCCGACGGTGTCGCTGGGGATTCCGATATCGAGCGGGTTGACGGAGTCGGATGAGGTGATCGTCCAGCCGGGGTCGGTGACGGTGGGACAGGCTGTGCGGACGAGGAGCTGAGAACGATGAGCGGGTTCTCGATGGTTCCGGTGAAGTGGAGGTTTGAGACGACGCTCGCGGTGCGTCACCTGACGACGGGAGGCGGGCAGACAGTACTGACGATGGGGGCTGTGGCCGCCGGGGTGATCGTCATCATCTTTCTGACTGCGCTGATCTTTGGCATGCGAGCGAGGCTGACGGACATGCTGACGGAGTCGATTCCGCATGTGACTGTGAGGGTGCGTGAGCATGAGCCGGTGCCACTGTCGGAGATTCAGAATCTTGAGGACAGGATGAGCAGCAGCCGCATCGAGAGGCAGGCACCACAATTGAAGTTTATCGATGACTGGCAGCATGTGGTGGACCTGATACGAACGGTTCCGAATGTGCGGATTGCGCTACCGGCGGTGCAGGGACAGGGGTTTGCGTCGAGGGGTGGGAATCCGCTCGGAGTGACGGTGGTGGGGGCGGACCCGGAGCAGCAGGATGAGGTCTCGCCGGTGACGAAGAATTTGATCAACGGGAGATATGTTGGGCTGGCGAGCGATGAGGTTGTTGTCGATTATGAGCTGGCGAAGGAGTTGTCGGTTTCGGTGGGGGACCGGATACGGGTAACGTCGAGCGCGGGTAATACGGAGTCGCTGATGATTGCGGGGATTTACAGCCGCGGGCAGGGGCGGGGTGCGGCGTATGTGACGCTGCGTACGGGGCAGAGTCTGTTCGGGGTGGGGAATTCGGTGCATGTGATTCTGGTCAAGGTGAATAAGCTGTTCGGGGCGGACGAGGTGGCGGACCGGATCGAGGCTATGTTGCCTTATGAAGCGCGGTCCTGGTCGAGGGAATTTCCGAGTTTTGTTTCGTCGTTGACGGTGCAGGCTGCGTCTGCGTATCTGATCTCGGGGTTCAGCCTGATTGCTTCTTCTTTTGCGATTGCTTCGGTGCTGATTGTGTCGGTGCTGCAGAAGTCAAAGCAGATTGGGATTTTGAAGAGTATTGGCGCGACGCGCAAGCAGATTCTGCGGATTTTCACGCTGGAAGGGCTGGCGATTGCGATTGCGGGAAGTTTGGGCGGGGCGATCATTGGCACGTTGATCGTGTACCTGATCAGCCTGCCGCTGCAGACGACGTCACGGCCGGGCCATGCGCCGGATCAGTTGTTTCCCGTAAGGGTTCTGCCGGAGTTCATCATTGGCGCGATGGTGGCGGCGATTATCGCGACGGTCTTTGCTGCGCTGTTTCCGGCTAGACGGGCGGCGAAGATGAATCCAGTGGATGTGATGCGGTGACGGATGGAGATTATGGCAGCGGGTGAGCGGTTAGTCCGGGCGGAGCAGCCTGTCGTGATGACGCGGGGGCTGAAGAAGACCTACTTCGGGAAGGTTGAGACGCCGGTGCTGCATGGGATCGACATTGAGATCTTCGCCGGGGAGTTTGTGGCCATTATTGGGCAGTCGGGAAGCGGGAAGTCGACACTGCTGAATATTCTGGGCGCCCTGGATGTTCCGACAGAGGGCAGCGTGTTGATTGATGGGGTGGATATCTCGACGCTGAGCGAGGATGGTTTGGCGGCGCTGCGGAACAGAGTGGTCGGGTTCGTCTTTCAGTTTCATTATCTGCTGGATGAGCTGAGCTGCCTGGAAAATGCGCTGACTCCGATTACGATCGGCAAGGGCGAGGCCAGCGAGGAGGACAGATCGCGCGTGATTGGTTTGCTAGAGAGGGTGGGGTTGGGGAAGCAGCTCAATAAGAATCCCGATACGATGAGCGGCGGGCAGAACCAGCGGTGTGCGATTATTCGCGCGCTGGCGAACCAGCCGAAGATTGTGCTGGCTGATGAGCCTACCGGGAATCTCGACAGCAGATCGGGTGATGAGGTGTTCAAGATTATGAGAGAGATGAACCGGGAGAGCGGGGTGGCGTTCATCATGGTGACGCATGATGACCGGCTGGCGCAGGAGGCTGACCGGATTCTGTTGATCGAAGATGGGTGGGTGCATAGCGTGGATAAAGCCGAGCACCGGCTGAGGTTGCTGGGGAGTTTGGAGCAGTAAGGTGCAGATGACGGGCCGGGTGGCTTTATCTCGGGGGGCAAATCTGACACACTAGAGGTATGAGCACAACGGCAACCAAGATATTTGCGGACCGGATCGGCCGCATCGAAGTTTCGGCAACCATGGCGATTACGGCGGCGGCGCTAAAGCTGAAGTCTGAAGGTGTGAACCTGGCGGACTTTGGCGCGGGCGAGCCTCACTTTGCTACTCCGCGGCACATCAAGGACGCGGCGATTGACGCGATCGAGAAGAACTTTACCCGGTATACGAATGTCGCTGGGATTCCGGAGGTTCGGCGGGCGATTGTGGATCGTCATGCGTGCGATTTTGGCTCGGACTACACGCCGGAAGAGTGCGTGTTTACGACGGGCGGCAAGCTGGCGCTGTTCAATGCGATCCAGGTGCTGGTCGATCATGGTGACGAGGTGATTCTGCCGGTGCCGTATTGGGTGTCGTTCAAGGACATCATTCAGTATGCGGGCGGTGTGGTGGTTCCAGTGGAGAGCCAGGAGTCGGAGAACTTCCGGATTACGGCGAAGATGATTGAGGCCGCGATTACTCCGAAGACGAAGGCGATTATTTTGAATACGCCGTCGAATCCTTCGGGAGCGGTGGTTTCGCCTGAGGATCTGGAGGCGATTGTTCGGCTGGCTCATAAGCGTGAGATCTATGTGCTGCTCGATGAGTGCTATGTGTATCTGAACTTTACCGGGCAGCTTGTGAGCGGTGGATCGTTCACGGACTGCAAGGAGCATGTGGTGGTGCTGGGGTCGCTGTCGAAGACGTATGCGATGACCGGATGGAGAGCGGGGTTTGCGCTGGGGCCGAAGCCGATTATTGCGGCGATGAGCAAGCTGCAGTCGCAGAGCACGTCGAATACGGCGAGCATGGTGCAGCGGGCGTCGATTGCTGCGGTGAGCGGACCGCAGGATTGCGTCGGTGAGATGCGGGCGGATTACATCAAGTTGCGGGATCAGATTCTTGCAGGGTTCGAGACGATTCCGGGGCTGACTTGCACGGTGCCTGAGGGTGCGTTTTATGTGTATCCGAATGTGAAGAACTTTATCGGCAAGGGCGGCGTGAAGTCTGCGACTGACTTGGCGGCGAAGTTGTTGAGCGAGGCGCATGTGGTTGTGGTTCCGGGCGAGGCGTTTGGGACCAGCGAACATATTCGCTTGTCGTATGCGGTGTCGCACGATGTTGTGGATGAGGGTGTGAAGCGGATGCGAAAGTACTTCGCTACGCTGGGCTAGAAATGAAGTTGTGAGAGGGGCCGCACAAGGAAGGTTGGGTGCGGTCTTTTTCTTGACCAGGAGCCATATGCCAATGGGAAGCAGTAAATCCGAGGTAAGGTTTGCCCCTGTGATTCTTGCAGGGGGGAGTGGGACGCGGTTCTGGCCACGGAGTCGCAAGGCTAAGGCCAAGCAGGTGCTGGCGCTGGATGGACAGCGCACGATGATTCAGCAGACGCTGGATCGTCTGTTGCCGCTGGCGGATGCGTCGGATGTTTGGGTGGTCACGAACGACCTATTGGATGATGTGATTGGGGAGCAACTGCCGGAGGTGCCTCGGGAGCGGATTCTGAGTGAGCCTGCTGCGAGGAATACGGCTCCTGCGTGTGCGCTGGCTGCGTTTTTGCTGGAGAAGACGGCTCCGGAGACGGTGATCGGGATCTTTCCTTCGGATCATGCGATCAAGGACACGGCTCGGTTTGCTGAGGTGGTACGGGCTGGTGTGGCGCTGGCTGCGAGTGGGGACAAGGTTGTGGTGTTGGGGGTACCTCCGGCGCGGGCTGAGACGGGCTATGGGTATATCGAGCTGGGTGGCGTGGTGGATGATCCTGCGGTGGCTGATAGTGGGATAGAAGTACGGCGGGTGAAGCGGTTTACAGAGAAGCCGGATCGGGCGCGGGCGGAGGAGTTTGTCGCTTCGGGGAACTACGCCTGGAACGGCGGGATTTTTCTGTGGAGTGCGCGGACGCTTGCCGGGGCGATACGGGAGTTTCGTCCGGCGATGGCTCCGCTGCTGGAGAAGATTGCCGCTGCGTATGGGACGCCGGAGTTTGGGCGGGTGTTTGCGGAGGAGTATCCGAAGTGCGAGAGCATCAGCATTGATTATGCGGTGCTGGAGCCTCGGTCGGCCAAGGGCGAGATGAGCTCGGGAATCTATTGTCTGCCAGGGGATTTTGCGTGGAACGATCTGGGATGCTGGTCGGCGCTGCATGAGCATGTGGCGGCGTGTCCTCCCGGAGAAGTGTCGATTGCGAATGTGATCGATGGGCAGGACCCGCTGACGATCTCGATCGATTCGTGCGGGAACTATGTTTATGCTCCAGGCAAAGTGATTGCGCTGGTGGGGGTGAGCGATCTGGTAGTGGTGCAGACCGGGGATGCTTTGCTGATTACTACGCGAGAGCGATCGCAGGATGTGGGCAAGGTGGTTGCGCAACTGAAGACTGCTGGTCGGGAAGATCTTATTTAGCCGCTGAATACTGGAGCAGAAAAAATAAATATGGCTGAGACGAAGACGGTGGTGAAGTTTGGAACCGATGGGTGGCGGGGGATTATTGCGGACGACTTTACCTATGCCAATGTGAGGGTGGCGGCGGCGGCGATTGCGAACTATGTGCTGGCGCATGAGGATGCTTCGGCGGGTGTTTGTATTGGGTATGACACGCGGTTTGGGTCGCGGTCGTTTGCGCGGGTTGTCGCTGAGGTGCTGGCTGGAGCGGGGATTCCTGTGGCGTTTGCTGCTGGGATTACGCCGACGCCTGCGTTGTCGTATGCGGTGCGGGAGAGGAAGGCTGCTGGCGGCGTGATGATTACGTCGAGCCACAATCCTGCGGAGTGGAATGGGGTTAAGTACAAGGCAAGTTATGGCGGGTCGGGCAAGCCTTCCATTATGGCTTCGATCGAGAGCTATCTGGAGAAGCCGCTGGCGGTGAGTGCGACGAAGGCGAAGATTGAAGAGTTGGACTTCAATCCGGATTACATTGCGGCGATTGAGCGGTTTGTCGATCTTGATGCGATTCGTGCTTCGGGTTATAAGTTTTTGATTGATGTGATGTACGGCGCGGGGCGTGGGGTGATTGCGGGGATATTCACGCGGGCGGGTATTCCGTTTGTGGAGATTCGCAATGAGGTGAATCCGCTGTTTCCGGGGATCAATCCGGAGCCGATTCTGCCGCATATCAAGGCTACGCAAGAGGCTGTGGTTGCGGAGAAGTGTGATGCGGGGCTGATTACGGATGGCGATGCGGACCGGATCGGCGCGGTGGATGAGCATGGGAATGTTGTCGACGCGCACAAGGTGTTTTCCATCCTGATGTATTGGTTGCTGGAGCGGAAGAAGTGGCCGGGTGAGGTGACGCGGGCCTTCAATACGACGAAGATGATCGATCGCATTGCGGCGAAGTATGGTCGGACGCTGAATGAGCATGGGATCGGGTTCAAGTATGTGTGCGACCTGATGCTGGAGAAAGAGATTTTGATTGGGGGCGAGGAGTCGGGTGGCATTGGGATCAGCCGGCATCTTCCGGAGCGCGATGGGTTGTTGAATTCGCTTCTGCTGGCTAATGTGATGGCGGATGAGAAGAAGACGCTGGGTGAGCTGGTTGCCGCGCTGCAGGAGGAGTTTGGCGAGCACCAGTATGGGCGCGTGGACATGCATATTGATGAGGCGCTGAAGCAGTCGGCGATTGCTCGGGCGAAGGCTGGAGTGAGGGATTTTGCGGGAATGAAGGTTCTGCGGGTGGAGACGATGGATGGCATTAAGTTCTTCCTGGAGAATCCTGATTGTGCGAGTAAGCCAAATGCTGCTGAGACCTGGTTGCTGTTGCGGGCTTCGGGGACGGAGCCGCTGCTAAGGGTTTACTGCGAGAGTTGTTCGACGGAGTCGGTCGCCAGGGTGCTTGAGGCGGCGCAACAGTTTGTATTGCAAGGGAGTGCTGTTTGAGTCAGCCGGTTTGTGTGGAGACGAAGGGAATTCTGTTTGATATGGATGGGGTGCTGATCAGCTCCATCGGTTCGGTGGTGCGGTGCTGGCAGCGGTGGGCGAAGTTGTATGACATTCCGAACGCGGATACGTATGAGGTTCCGCATGGGATGCGGGCGATTGAGATTGTGCGGAGCCTGAGGCCCGATATCGACGCGGAGGAGGGACTTCGCGTGATTGAGGACATGGAGATGGAGGACACGGCGGATTTGAAGGTTCTGCCGGGGGTGAAGGAGTTGATGGAGAGTCTTCCGCTGGATCGGTGGGCGATTGTGACTTCGGCTACGACTCGGCTGCTGCTGGGGCGGTTGGAGGCGGCTGGGCTGCCGGTGCCGGCTCGGCTGATTAGCGCGGATATGGTGGAGCGGGGGAAGCCGGACCCGGAGCCGTATCGCCGAGGGGCTGGGTTGCTTGGATTTCATCCGGAGGAGTGCGTTGTGGTGGAGGATGCTCCTTCAGGCGTGGGCGCTGGTGTGGCTGCGGGGTGTCGGGTGTTAGGGGTGCTGGGTACGCACTCGGCTGAGGAGCTGGGGGAGGCGGATTGGGTGGTGGATTCGCTTGAAGGATTGGGAGTGACTGTGACGGGGGATGGGCTGGAGCTGCGGTTTAGCCCTGTGGCGTAGAGCATTCATCAGTATCCCCCTTCCGGTACTTTTTTGTGCAAAGTATTCGATTCAGATACTTTAGGTCTGGACTTCGGTTTCGCGGTGTGAGGTAACCGCTTTTGTCCTGGGCTTTGGAGGGCCCTGTATGTCAAGTTTTTGCGGGGATGACAGCAAAAACAGCAACAGCAACAACAGATCCCCTCCGGGGATGACAAGCAAGAACAGCAACAGCAAAGACAACGGCAGCGGCCAGAGTAATGGCAACCACCTCTAAAAGAGGAGTTTGAGGCCGAACTGTATTTGTCTTGAGGTGGTGGCTGTGGCTGTGATGACTCCGGCGGTGGGGCTTAGGGTCGGGGCTGCGGTGAGAGTGGTTGGGGTGGGACCGGAGCTGTAGATGACGGGGTTCGGGGTGGTGAAGTTGGTGTGGTTGAGGACGTTGAAGAATTCGGCGCGGAACTGGACGCGGAGGCGCTCGGTGATCTGGGTGGATTTGATGAGGGAGGCGTCGAGGTTGATTAGGTTGGGGCCGGTGAGGGTGTCGCGGCCGAGATTGCCGATGGCTCCAGCGGCTGGTGTGAGGAAGGCCGCGGGGTTGAAGTATTGGCTGGGGGCTCCGGGGTAGAGGTTTCCTTTGAAGTTAGGGTTGATGTCGGGGCGGACGGGGTTGCGGGTGTCTCCGGAGCCGGTGGGGTTGTAGCCGAGCTGCGGGGTGAAGGGGAAGCCGGATTGGAGGGCGGCGATGCTGCTGAGGGTCCAGCCGGAGATGGCTCGGTTGGTGAAGGCATTGTTGGTGGTGAGGGCTCCGCGGCCGAAGGGAAGGTCGTAGGTGCCGCTGATGCTGACGAGGTGGCGGACGTCGGTGGCGGCGGGGCCCCAGTCAGCCTTGGGGTTGAAGGGGTTGGAGACGAAGGCCGGGGTGTTGCCGCTGACGCTGGTGTTCCAGGCGGAACCGTCGTCGAGGTTTTTGGACCAGGTGTAGTTTCCGCGGAACTGAAGGCCATTCGAGAAGCTGCGGCGAACGTCGACCGTGAGGCCGTTGTAGAGGCTGGTGCCGGTAGAAACCCAGGAAGTGGTGTTGGCTACGAGCGGGTTGGCTTTGACTGTCGAAGGGAAGTAGACCGTGCCTGCGGCGAGGGTCGCGGGGCAGGCGGGGTTGGGGCAGGTGACGGGGATGGGCTCGTTCTGGTCTTCGGAGAGGATCTGGTGGTAGCCGTGGGAGCCGATGTAGCCGACGGTGAGGGAGGTGTTGGGGGCGAGTTGCTGCTCGACTTTGAAGTACCAGGTGAGGACGGTGGGGGTGTCGATGTCGGGCTGGACGTTGGAGGGGGAGACGAGGCTTCCGGCGGGTGGTGTGCTGGTGGTGGTGAAGTGGAGGGTGCTGACGGCGATGTTTTTGACCGAGACGGTCGTGTTGTAAGGAGCGGACTGATCGAGGCGGTAGTCGAGGTTGTCGAGGAGGGCGCGGTGGATGCCAAAGCCGGAGCGGAAGGCGGTGTGGCCGTTGCCCTGGGGGTCCCAGGCGAGGCCGATGCGGGGCTCGGGGAGGAATTTGGCGTTGTTGGTGGCGAGCGCGCTGGAGCCGACGGTGGGATTCGTGGCGATGACGCCGTTGGTGATGGCGTAGTTGGCGGCGCGGGATTGGGACTCGTCCCAGCCGGTGGTGCCTTCGAAGCGGAAGCCGGCGCGGAGTTCGAGGCGGGGCGTTAGCTTGATGGTGTCTTCGAGGTATCCAGCGTACTCGGTGGAGCGCCAGCCAAGTTCGGTTGGGGCCGGAACGACGGTGAAGGTGGCGACGGTTCCGGCGAGGAAGCTGGAGAGGGTGGAGAAGCTGGCCTGGCCGTACTGGTTCTGGGCGAGGTTGTCGTTGGACTGGAGGCGCTGGAGCCAGACTCCGGCTTCAATCTGGTGGCGGCCGCGGGTGAAGAAGATGTGGTCGTCGAAGGTGAAGAGGTTGCGCGCGGTGGTGTTGTTGCTGCCTACGTTGGCTCCGGCGCCGGTGATCTGAGAGGCTCCGTTGGAGGCAGTGGAGCCGGCGATGACGATGGCTCCGACAGTTTTGCCTGCAACCCAGCCGGGGATGTTGGCGCTGATCTCAGACGGGACGCTGCCGGTGAAGAAGTAGGCGGCGCGACTGTAGCCGAAGCGAGCGGTGTTGAGGAGGTTGGGCGAGAAGACATGCTGGTGCTGGAGGCTGAGGACTTGCTCGCGGAGGGTTTCGTTGACGAGCGAGAAAGGGTTGGCGGAGGGGGTGTTCGCCGAGGAGTCGTCGATGGTGTAGACGGCGAAGAAGAGGTCGCGGGGGCTGATGTTGTAGTCGAAGCGGGTGGTGCCGAAGTCCTCGCGGATGCGCTGCATGGGGTTGGAGTAGGCGTAGGCGATGCCGCTGCCGAGTTCGGGGCCATTTTGTAACGGCCACAGTTGCAGAAGGGGCTTGACGCTGGCTGCGGCTGCGGCTCGGCTGGCGTTGTCGGGGACGAGGGTGACGTCGGAGAGGCCGAGGTTCTGGCGGTAGCCCTCGTAGTTGGCGAAGAGGAGGAGCTTGTCTTTGCGGATGGGGCCGCCGAGGGAGCCTCCGAAGTTGTTGCGCTGGAAGGCGGGGATGTGGGACTGGTCGAAGTAGTTTCGGGCGTCGAGGGCGGAGTTGCGGATGAACTCGTAGGCGGAGCCGTGGAGGTTATTTGTGCCTGACGCGGTTACGATTGAGATTTGTGCGCCCTGGCGCTTGCCGTAGCTGGCGGAGTAGGTGTCGGTGACGACGTTGAACTCGCGGACGGCGTCGACGCCGAGGAGCTGGCCGCTGGTGCCGCCGGGGGTGACGTTGATGAGGGAGGCTCCGGTGTACTCGACGCCGTTGAGGAGGAAGAGATTGTCTTGCGGGCGGCGGCCGGAGATGGAGAACATGTTGCCGACGGATGAGTTTGATGTGCCGATGGAGCCGGAGCGCTGGCCAGTGTAGTTGACCGTCGCGGGGTTGAGGGTGATGAGCTGGTCGTAGCTGCGGCCGTTGAGGGGGAGCTGCTTGATCTGGCGCTCGTCGACGAGGCCGGAGGTTTGCTGGGTGGAGACGTTGACGATGGCTGGGGTGTCTTCGACGGAGATTTGCTGATCGACGGAGTTGATGGTGAGTTGGATGTCGATCTGCTTGCTCTGGCCTACGGTGAGGGGGATTCCGGTGCGGTGTTGCGGGGTGAAGCCGTCGAGCTGGACGGTGATGGTGTAGGTGCCGATGGGGATGGAGGGGGCGGAGTAGCGGCCGTCGGGGCCGGTGGTGAGGCGGCGCTCGTTGCCGGTCTCGTCGTTGTGGACGAGGACCTGGGCGTTGGTGAGGGCGGCTCCGGTGGGGTCGGTGATGGTGCCGGAGAGGGTTCCGCCGACTACCTGGGCGTGGAGGGTGGTGAGGGCGAAGGTGGCGATGAGGAGAAGTTTGGCAAAGGGCGCTAAGGTGCGGGCGTGCATAGTGGCTCCGAAAGATAGGCGGGGGCGCTCGCTTTTTGTGGGGCGAGTCGCGGGGGCTGGGTTTTAAGGATGGAGGGGCTGGTTCTCGCTTAATGGCGACAACGACAGCGTGTGGTGTCGGAGGGATGGGCGGGAGCGGTTCGCGCTGACGCGCGAATGACCCACTCATGCGATGAGGCCGCATGAATGGGGCACCCCGCTGTGCCCGGATGAGAGGGAGTGGTTACGCGGATGCATTTCTTCGCGGCGGAGTGCTGGGCGAAGGTGAGGCGTCCGGGTTGTGGGAGGGTTGCCATCGCTGGTCTAAACGGGGAGAACGTGAAGCAGGGTGAGGGTGAAATAGACGATGAGAGTTCCGAAGACGAGGATTTCGGCGGGCGAGAGGGCGGGTTTACGCTTGGTTTCCTGCATGGCGTGCTCCGGCGGGTGGGATGGCGTTTGGGTAGGAGTCATCGGGCGACTCCGTGGTTGAAGCTCCAATAGACAAGAGCCAAGGTGATGAGGGCGATGAAGATTTCGCCCAGGATGCCTACGATAAGGGGACGCCAGCCTTGGCCTCCGAGGTCGCGGAGGTTGGTGCGTAGGCCTACTCCGGCGAAGGCTGGGAGGAAGGCCCAGCGGGAGAGGTTGGTGAGGCTGGTGAGTTGGGTGTGGGTGAAGAATCCGCTAGTGGCGAGGATGGAGAGGGCGATGAAACCGAGGATGAACTTGGGGAACTTACGCCAGAGGAAGACGCCCTTGTGCTCGACGTCGGGGGCGAGGCCGCGCGAGGACCAGTAGACGGCATAGGCGAGGACGACGAAGCCGATGAAGCCGGAGCGGGCGGTCTTGGCGAGGACGGTCCAGCGGCCGGCTTCTTCGCCGAAGAGCGAGCCGGTGACGAGGGACTCGGCGGTGTTGTCGACGGCGAGGCCTGCCCACATGCCGAAGCCCTGCTGGCTCATGTGGAGGGCGTGGCCGATGGCGGGGAAGGTGAAGAGGGCGATGGCTCCGAGGGTGAGGATGGCGGCGATCGCAGTGCTGGTGTCTTCTTCTTCGGGCTCGATGGCTCCCTGGGCGGCCATGATGGCGGTGACTCCGCAGATGCTGGAGCCGATGGCGAGGAGCGATGTGAGCTTGGGCGGGAGTTTGAAGATGCGTCCCAACAGGTGCATCACGCTGAGGGAGAGAATGAGCTCGACGGCTACGAGGGCGAGGGAGAGGCCGCCGATGTGGAGGATGTCCTGCAGAAGGAAGCGGGCGCCGACGAGGACGATGCCTAGTTTGAGCCAGAGCTCGTAGGTGGCTACGCCGGGGCGGAAGATTTCGGCTACTCCGAAGACGTTGCCTATGGCGAGGCCGAGGACGATGGCCCAGAGGACGTATTCGAGGTGAGGAAAAGGGATGCCCGGGTGCGCGGTGCGAAGTTGGGTGAAGGTGTGCTCGAGGAACTTGCCCAGGAAGCCGATACCGAAGAGGAGGCCGATGCCGGGGAGCGCGCGCACGAGACGGGCCGTGGGCGATGGGGCCGGGATGGCGATCGGTGTCGGGATGGTGTGGGTGGCGGACATTTCTGTGTTTGCTAGAAGGAGATGGGAGGGATGACGTTGAAGCGGATGAGTGCAGCCAGAGTGAGGGCGATGGCTACGGCGATGAGGTCGACGTTGATGCGGCTTGCTGTTTTGCGCTTGGTGAAGGGGTGCCATGTGGCTCCTGGGTTCCGAATGTTTGAGTTGGTGTCGGGCAAAAAGAAAACCCACGTTCGCGGCTAGCGCTGATACGTGGGTTCCTGAGATCCTCTAAGGCCGAATTGGTTCGGTTCGCTTAGGTGAGGGAGAGTCCAACGCAGCAGCAACAGGTGCCCTTACAACAAGGGCAACAAGTACAGGCTGCGGTGCGCATCAATCCCATGGGGAAAGGTTAGAGGGTTTGGGTTTGCGCGTCAAGTCCGGGTGAATGGGCGTCCCCTATGAAGGACAGCGCAGACGGCGTGCTGGAGCTGCGAAAAGATAAAGGGGCTTAAAGTGGAAACCCACGCAGCGCGGTGGGGGCTGTTGCGTGGGTGTTCCAGTAAAGCAACGAAGTGGGTGGACTTCGTTATGACCGACTCAACCCGAAGGGAGTCTTGCCACTCTGTAAAGATATCGGGAAATTCATATGGAGTCAAGGGTGAGATTGTGGAGAAATGGGGTGGTTCCCGCGGTGATAGGGGGTGGAATGGGCGGGTTGAGGGTGGTTAGTGTAAGTCACTTTATTTCATTTAGATGGATGGAAGTGTTGGGGGCCTTGCGGGAAGCGTACTCCGGGAAAAGACAACCGCAGGTCCTTCGACTTCGGCTCTTGCGATAAAGCTGCGAGAGCCTCCGCTCAGGATGACAGTTCTGTTTTGAGCAGATCAAAACTCGAAACTGTTTCAAAGGCGGCAGATGAGGAGTTCGCGTTCGTAGATCATCTCGGGGGGGAGATGGTCGTGGAGCAATAGGAAGAGCTCTTCGTGGTCCATGACTTCGCGGCGCCAGGCGGTGCGATCGACCTCCTGGAGGCGGCCGAAGGTGGCCTGGGGGAAGTCGAGGCCCTTCCAGTTGATGTCTTCGAAGTGGGGGGTCCAGCCGATCGGGGTTTCTTTGCCCTGGGCGCGGCCTCGGACGCGATCAACGATCCACTTGAGGACGCGCATGTTTTCGGAGTAGCCGGGCCAGAGGAATTTGCCATTTTCGTCTTTGCGGAACCAGTTGACGTGGAAGACGCGTGGCGTGGCGGAGAGGGTGCGCTGCATCTTGATCCAGTGACGGAAGTAGTCGCCCATGTGGTAGCCGCAGAAGGGGAGCATGGCCATGGGGTCGCGGCGGACTTTGCCGAGTGTGCCTCCGGCGGCTGCGGTGATCTCGCTGCCCATGGTGGCTCCGGCGTAGACGCCGCCGGACCAGTTGAAGGCCTGGTAGACGAGCGGCATGGTGGTGGCGCGGCGGCCGCCGAAGATGATGGCGGAGATGGGGACGCCCTCGGGGGCCTCCCAGTCGGGGTCGATGCTGGGACACTGGCTGGCGGGAGCGGTGAAGCGGCCGTTGGGATGGGCGGCGGGTTGGCCTGTGGCTTTGCCGATCTCGGGGGTCCACTTGTTGCCGCGCCAGTCGATGAGTTCGGCGGGTGGTGTGTCGGTCATGCCCTCCCACCAGACGCCACCTTCGGGGGTGAGGGCTACGTTGGTGAAGATGGTGTTGCGGGCGAGGGTCGCCATGGCGTTGGGGTTGGTCTTCGCCGATGTGCCGGGAGCTACGCCGAAGAAGCCGGCCTCGGGGTTGATGGCGCGGAGTTGGCCGGTGGCGTCGGGCTTGATCCAGGCGATGTCGTCGCCTACGGTCCAGACCTTCCAGCCGTCGAAGCCTTTGGGCGGGATCATCATGGCGAAGTTGGTCTTGCCGCAGGCGCTGGGGAAGGCAGCGGCGACGTAGGTTTTCTCGTGAGTGGGGGATTCGACGCCGAGGATGAGCATGTGCTCGGCCATCCAGCCCTCGTCGCGGGCGATGTTGGAGGCGATGCGGAGGGCGAAGCACTTTTTGCCGAGAAGGGCGTTGCCGCCGTAGCCGGAGCCGTAGGACCAGATCTCGCGAGTTTCGGGGAAGTGGACGATGTATTTTTCGTCGTTGCAGGGCCACGGGACGTCCTGCTCGCCGGGCGCGAGGGGCGCGCCGACGGTGTGCATGCAGGGGACGACGCGCTTCTCGTCCTTGTCGATCTCGGCAAAGACAGGCATGCCAATGCGGGCCATGATGCGCATGTTGACTACGGCGTAGGCGGAGTCGGTGAGCTGGACGCCGATCTGCGACATGGGCGAGCCCACGGGGCCCATGGAGTAGGGCAGGACGTACATGGTGCGTCCGCGCATGGAGCCGCGAAATAGCTGCTTGAGCTTGCGACGCATGGCGAAGGGGTCTTCCCAGTTGTTGGTGGGGCCGGCGTTGTCTTTGGAGAGGGAGCAGATGAAGGTGCGATCTTCGACGCGGGCGACGTCGTTGGGTGCGGAGCGGGCGTAGAAGCAGCCGGGCCAGAGCTTCTGGTTGAGGCGGGTGAAGGTGCCGGCCTGGATGAGCTGGTCGCATAGGAAGTCGTACTCGGCTTTGGAGCCGTCGACCCAGTGGATGTTGTCGGGCTGGCAGAGGTCTGCCATTTTTTCGACCCATCGGATGAGGTGTTTGTTGGTGGTGGGAGGGACAGCGAGGGTTGCGGTGGCGATGGCCGTTTCAGTCTTCATAAAAAGAGGTGCTTCCTTCACTAGATAAGTGTTCGCCTCCACAGAGGGGCTGTCAACTTTGGGTGATGGTTGGAGTGGGTTGGAGATTATTGTTGCGTGCGCGCCAGATGTCGAGAAGCGTGGCCGCTATGGTGAAGGCCAGAGGGCCGAGGATAACGCCGGACAATCCGAAGATGACGACGCCGCCAAGGATGGCGAGAAGGACGGAGACAGTGTGCTGGTTAAGTTTGGATCCTACGAGTACGGGGTAGAGGAAGTTGTCGATGCTGCTGACGACGAAGGTTCCCCAGGCAGTAAGAAGAATGGCCTTGCCCAAGTGGCCCATGAGGCCGAGATACACAGCAACAGGGATCCAGACAATGCTTGCGCCCACGACGGGAAGGATCGAAGCGACGATGGTTACAGCCGTCCATAGCATCGGGTTGGGAACTCCGAGGACCCAGAAGGAAAGGCCGGCGAGCACGCCTTGAATAAGGCCGATGACGAGTCTGCCGAGTGCGGTGGCGTTGATCGTGCTGCCCATGTTGTCGAGCAAATGGTCGGTTTCCTGATCGCTGAGAGGCAAAAGAGAACGTGCAAAGGAGATTGCGATCTCCTGGTCGCGGTATAGGAAAAAGAGGATGAAGAGCATGATGACGAGTTGCGTGGTGGCGCCGAGGGAATAACTGAGGAAGCTGGCAAGGAGGTTGCCGAGGATGGCGGCGATGGTGTGAACCGTGTTCTGGATGTTGATGGTGCTGGAGACGACATGAATCTCCGCGGCGATGCTGGGGTGGGCTTCAAGGAAGCTTGCGAGGGTCTTTTGAGGGATGTCGCTGCGGAGAAAGATAACTATGGTAGTGGTTCCCTCGAGGAGGTCCTGCAGGATGAAGAAGCTGGGAATGATGACGCTGAGGATAACGAGGACGACTGCGATCACGGAGCAGAGGCTGCGGTTCTTGATCTTGTGGGACAGCCAAAGGTGAGGTCGCTTAGTGATAACGGCAAGTACGATGGCCCCGATGATGCCAGACAGGAACGGGTAGACGACGAAGAAGCAGATGCTGATCGCGCCGAAGGTCAGGAGGTAGAGGGTGATCTGCTTCCAGAGATTGGTCTGGACGGTATCTTGTGCCGGCTGGTGAAGGTCCATCTGCATTTGGTTGCTCGCTCGTGGATTCGGGTTGTTGGCTCGACGGGTTGATAGTACCCCCTCCCCTACTAAAAAGTCCTAAAGTCTTAGAAGGAAATGACTTAGGTCCGGACTTCCTGTGGGTACCGGTTAAATAAAAATACCCGGCGCTGTGCCGGGCCTGTGCTTCTACTGTCAAGTCAACTGTATCGGTGATGTCAAGGGTGACACCTTTGGAGGAGGAATGCTTATTGGTTTTACGGGCGCGGTGGAGGGACTCTCCATTGGGAGAAGGCGACGACATAAAGGACGATCAGATTCACGAGGGGGACCAGCATCAGGATGCTCAAGGCGCGCGGGAAACCTGCCTTGCCGAATATCTTCCAGTAAGGAATGACGACGATAAGAAATGCCACGAGAGCAACGAGCACGACGGGGAGCATATGCTCGTGCACTACGGTGATGTAGGTGTCGGTCGATTGGTAGTCCTGTTGGCTCATGGGCCGGAATGATACGCCGGGTGGGGTGGGGAGTCCAGAAAAACTGGTGAGATATGGAGTGTGGGGCGGACCGTTGATTTAATTTTTACCGCTTTTTTAGAGCTTCGAGTTCGTCGAGGGTGCGGGGCCAGTCTGCACCGAGGAGGCGTGAGAGGCTGCGGTCGGCGAGGACTTTTCCGTTGGTCTGGCATTGGGCGCAGTAGTTGGTTTCGTTGTCGGCGTAGCGGATGCGCTGGATGGGCTGGTCGCAGGTGGGGCAGGGCTGTCCGAAGCGTCCGTGCGCGGCCATGTCTTTGCGGAAGGCTGTGACTTTTTCGGGGAAGGATTGGGCGGCTTCGGTGGTGAGGCGGTCGATCCAGAGTTGGAGGGTGTCGCGGGTGGCGGTGTAGAGGCTTTGCCACTGGGCTGGAGTGAGCTTGTGAGTTTGGAGGATAGGTGAGAGGCGGGCGGCGTGGAGGATTTCGTCGGAGTAGGCGTTGCCGATGCCCGAGAGGATGCGTGGGTCGGTGAGGGCTCGCTTGAGGGTGCGGTTTTCTGCGGTTAGGGCGGCGCGGAAGCCTTCGAGGTCTGTGGTAAAGACGTCGATTCCTCCGGGGTCGATCTCTTTGGCGGCGGCTTCGTTGGGGAAGAGGTGGAGGGAGGCTCGGCGCTTGGAGCCGGCTTCGGTGAGGACGAGAGAGCCGTTGGGAAAGTCGAAGGCGGCGAGGTTGTTTCGGCCGCCGAGTTTGGCTTCGACGGGGCGCCAGTGGAGGCGGCCGGCGATCATGAGGTGCAGGACGAGCCAGAGGCCGTTGTCGAATTCGATGGCGATTCGTTTGCCGATACGGTGGAGGGCGGTGACGGTGTGGCCTTCGATCTCTTCGATGCGGGGATGGGCGGTGCGGAGAAGGAATGGGCTGGCGATGCGGATGTGGGTGAGGGGTTGGCCTACTATGCGTGATTCTAGGGCGGAGATGTAGGCGGTGATGTCGGGTAGCTCTGGCATGTTTTCTCAAGCTCGTGAGGACGACGTGGATTGTAGATGGAAAAGAATAGGGTCGTTCTTATGACGATATCTACATCTTCAAGATTGAGATGTGGAGTGCTCGGCGTAAGATTCTTCCACCTAAGGAGAAGCTCATGATACGTAGACTATTCCTGTCACGATTTGCGCAATTGGCGGCTCTGCCTTTTGCTTTGACTGGCAGTTCTCTCGAGGGACAAGCTGCGCACAAGCCGCTCAAGATTGTGATGAAGAGCGCGTGGGGCTCTGACGATCCAACCAAGGCGGCGTTTCCGTTCCTGCATGGGTTGGCACTTGCGAGGCTGGACACGAGGTGCAGATTTTCCTGCTGGGAGAGGCGGTTGGGCTGATGCGAAAGACGCTCGCTAACGCGGTTACTCCGGTCGGATGGCCTCCCTTGGGCGAGACGCTGGATAAGGTGGCGGCTAAGCATGTTCAGATCTATGCTTGTGGTGCGTGCTCCCGAGCGAGGGGTGTGACTGAAGCGGATCTGAATAATTATGGGGCGAAGTTTGGTAATCCGACGATATTCGTGTCGCTGGTTGAATGGGCGGATCGCGTGATCACGGAATAGTTTCTGGAGGTCCTTCGGACGATGTCCCACTGGCACCCGGCAGTTTATCTTTGGCCAAAGGAGCGAATCTCAGCATCCGTCAGAGACTGATTGTCGAGGACGGTTATCAGGTAATCTTCGTTGACAATGCCAATCCTCCAAAACTCGGAGAGAAGCGGTGCATTGAAGTCGACTTGACCAGTAGAAAATTGATTATCGAAAGCCTTTTTTGTCGTTGAAGCAATCATATCGGCGGCTTGGAGCCCGGGACATTTTTCGTCATCTATGTGAGTTATGTTGAGCATCAATTCAGCTGATTGAGGATTTCGTTGCTTCCAATTACCGAACACTTCACTGTAACGCGGGGCTTTATTGGAATTATCGGAGATGAAAGCGATCAGTGCTGTTCGATCTACTTTCTTGATGGCGGCAACCGCTTGCGAAATTACATTCTGAAGCGCCCATTCGAAAACATCTTTTGCCATGAATACTTTTCCGCGAGGGTGAGTCTCTCGTACTTTTTCATAGTCAGGAACCAAGACTCCTATCCCTACAGCCACTAGTTTGGACTGCCTGATAACATCCCTCAGTGCATCCCTCTTGGCGAGGGCAGTCTGTCGACCAAGAGGCTGAGGCCACATGTCCTGATTGCGGAACTGTAAAAATTCACCATTCGAATAAGAGAACTCTTTTTGGTGGAAGTATTCGATTCGAGGCGCGGTATGAAGTACTTTGCGCCATTTCTTAGTGAAGCTATGCCATTCATCCTTTCTGCCTAGTAATGCTCCAGCGATAACGTATTGCTTTTTCTGTGCGTCTGCGCTGTCGTCGATGAAAACTTTCCACGAAGACACTAGTCCCCCTTGAACGCATTATCAATCTATCAGCGCAACTTCTTTAGATAACTCTCTGCTAGAGTTCCATGGCGAATTGGTGGGTGGGTTCGTAGAGGGTGGGTTTGGGTTCGGTGGAGAGGTCTAGGATTAGGCGCTCGAGAACTAGGAGTTTGTTGGCGGGGCTGCTGCGGAGTTCGAGGTCGGCGCGGGCTACCAGGCGGATGGCTCGGGTGAGTTCGCGGCGGGATTTGTAGCGGCGGGCTTGCTTGATGAGATCTTCGGCGGCGAAGGGGGGCATGCGGAAGCCTTGCCAGAGGACCTGCCAGATGGCTCGTGGGTCGCGGACGTTTTTTTCGGAGATGATGAGCATCTGGCGGAAGGTGCGGGCGAGCATGTAGAGGTGGCCGATGGCTGCGTCTTCGCCGCCGTCGGAGGCGTTGAGGAGGCCGTGGAGCAGGAGGAGGGCTCGGGGGCGGTCCTTGGCGGAGATGGCGTCGGTGAGCTCGTAGAGGCTGCGCTGCTTGGCGGCCAGGACCATGGTTTCTACGTCGCCAAGGGTTACTCGGTTGCGGGCAAGGGGTGGAGTTTGTGGCGCTTCGGTTGAAGCTCGTGGCTGAAAGGGAGGGAGGTTGGTGGTGCTATTTGATCCTTCGGGGTCCTTCGACTGCGCGCTGTGCGCTCCGCTCAGGATGACGGGAATTTGGGGCGGCATTGTGGTCTGCGAGGCTTCGCTCAGGATGACGGCGTTATTGGGGGCGGCAACTGGTGCGGGAGCGGAGACGTAGAGGAGGAGCTTTTCGAACTCGCTGGCGATGAGCATCATGTCGGCGCCGAGGGAGTCGACTAGCTCGCGGGCGGCGTCGGGGTCGAAGCGGACGTTGCGGGATTCGGCGGTGGTGGTGACCCACTTGATGGCGTCGGCTTCGTCGACGCGGGCTAGCTCGATGATGCCACACCAGTCGCCGAGGGTCTCGCGGATTTTTTCGAAGCGGTCTTTGTCCTGGTAGTCCATCTTGCGGAGGTCGGTGGGGATGCGGAGATGGTCGGCTACGAAGAGGATGAGGGCCGATGGGTTGGGGGATCGGAAGTAGCTGTCGATGGCGTCGAATTCGGCTTTCTTACTGCCTCGAGTGTAGAGGCTCTTCAAATTGCGGAGGAAGAGGACCTGGAAGGGCGCCATGAGGGATGGGGTCTGGGCGCGGTCGAGGGCTTCGAAGATGCTGGTTTCGGCGAGGTCGATGTCGTGGAGGGAGAAGTCGCGAGTGTCGGGAGGGATGAGGGTGGAGAGGACGGCTTTGCGGCAGCGGTCGTAGAGGAAAATTTCGTCGCCGATGAGGACGTAGCCGGGACGGAGGGTCGCGGGGGCGGCGATTTCGGTGATGAAGCGGTCGGTTGCGGCGAAGCTGCGGAGTGAGGGCATTAGAAGGACTCCAGCATATCGCTAACGATGGCTTGGGCGAAGCCCTTTGCGATGCGACGGACGGCGGCGGAGTCTTCCTGGATGAAACCGCTGAGGTCTTCGGTGGACTGGTACTGGTCGCGGAAGGTGATGGAGTCGTTCTGGTAGAGGATGTGGCCGTCGTGCGCGGTCAGGACGACCTTGGCGGTGATGGCGACGAGGTAGCTGGAGGTCTGGCCGGTGGTGGCGTCGTAGGTGAGGGGAGAGGCGGTCTGGGTGAGGATGGTGCCGCGGAGGGTGGCGTCGGCGTCGGGGGAGTCGGTGTTGAGGATGGCGTAGTGGGTGCGGGTGTTGAGCTCGCGGATGACGGCCTGGGTGAAGGCCATTTCGGTGTGATAGGCCTGAGCTTTGGTGGCGAAGATGGGGACGGCGAGGGTGCGGACGTTCGCGGGGATGTGGGTGGCCGAGCCGGCCTGGTGGTAGCCGCATCCGGTGAGGGTCGTGAGGAAGAGGAGCGTTAGGGTGCGGAGGTTCATGCGGCTTTTTCTATTGTCGCATTGGTGGGAATTTGTCTGGAAAATTCTGACGTGGTGGAACCTTGTTTTTGCTGAGGAAAAGGGCTGTAGAACGTGGTTTTTGGTGGTTTGTTGATGGTGAAATGTGTGGCATTCGTGGTTAGCGGACGGCACGGTTTTTGGGAGAGGTGCTTCTTCGAGAGCGAACAGCAGATCCCTTCGGGGATGACAAGCAAGAAAGGCAAGAGCAAGAGCAACAGCAGCCGCAACCGCAACAGCAGGTCCCCTTCGGGGATGACAAACAAGAAAGGCAAGTGCAAGGGCTGGCGGGGGAAAGGGATACTTTTCCACCCATGTCGCGGTGAGGCTGCGCCATGGATGGGGCACCCCGTCGTTTTTGGCGGTTAGGGAGAAATGCGGGTGGGTTGTTTAGGAGTGGTTGCGCCAGCGGTCGATGGCCAGCAGGAAGAGCTCGTAGTCTTCGCGGTGCATGGAGTGGGTGGTGTGAGGGAGGGCCCAGACCTCCATTCCTATGTCCTGAAGGTGGGCTGCGTCGTCGTGGTTGACGAACTCACTTGGGTGGGCCAGCAGGGCCAGCGAGGGGCCGTTGATGGTGCGTGGCATGTGGTCGTAGCCGTTTCCGGTGAGGAGTCCGTCGATGCAGGCGGGGTCGAAGAATTTGATGGAGCGGAGGCGGGCGGTGATGTCGCCGGCGGCCCAGAGTGGATGAGCTTCAAGCCATTGTTCGGTGGTCCAGGCGAGTTCAGGGGACCATGCAGTTTTGAAGGTGATTTCCTGGTTTGGGGTGAGCTTCCATGCGGGGTCGACGTAGATTGCACTTTTGGGTTGCAGGGATTCGACGGCCAGGGCTAGAGACATTCCTCCCAGGGAGTGCCCAATGGCGAGGTCTGCGTGGTGGGGGAGCGAGTCGACGAGGTCGGCGGCCCAGTGTTCGGGGGAGTAGGGGCCTCGGGGGCTGAGGCCGTGTCCGCGCAGGTCGGGCGCGAGGACGCGGTAGCCTCGGGTTGCGAGGGCGGGACCGAGTCGCCACCAGCTCTGGTGATCGGCAAAGAGGCCGTGGATCAGGATGGCGATCTTGTCGCCTGTACCCCACTCGTGAACGTGTAGCTTCATCCCCTGGTTCCTTTCTCTGGTGACTTCCTTTGTGGTTACAGCGGCTGGGATGGAAGGATATCTTCCCAAGTGGGATTCGTGCGTTCGATTAACTCAATCTTTTGCGCTCTTGTCCAACGCTTGAGCTCCTTTTTCACGAGTGATGGCGCTTCGGACGTAGCGGAAGTATTCGCAATGGACGAGACGGTGAATGTTGTAGTGCGCCGTGTGGGTGTTGGGGCGAGTTTCGCGATGCATGATTACCCTGCGGTGGATGTCGTTTGTCATGCTGACGTATAGGTTTCGCGAGCGACTGGAGAGGATATAGACCCAGAAATGGTATTCGCGGGGAGGCATTTGAAGGAGATTAGCAGGGGGGAGGGGGAGTTGGAAGTGCAACAGCAGGTCCCCTTCGGGGATGACAGGCAAGAAAGGCAACAGCAAAGGCAAAAATAAGAGGCAGCCACGGGGGCTGCCTCTTATTCGATGCTGGGTTAGAAGTTTATGCGGGGGAAGGTTGGCCTTCGCCGAAGCCGGGTTTGCGGCCGCTTTCGGGCTTGAGGACCTTCTGGGCTTCGCCCGAGCCGGGGTCGACTCCGGAGAGGGGTGACTTGACGGCCGAGAGCTCCTTGCCTTCGATGATCAGTTTGATCTCGGCGGCGTCCAGGGTTTCGCGCTCGAGCAGGGCGGCTGCCATGCGGTGCATGATGTCCTGGTTGGTGTTGAGCAGGTTGTAGGCCGACTTGTAGGCGGTATCGACGAAGGCGCGAACCTCGACGTCGATCTGCTTGGCCGTGTCCTCAGAGAAGTCGCGGTGTTGCGCGATCTCGCGGCCGAGGAAGATCTGCTCTTCCTTCTTGCCGAAGGTCATGGGCCCGAGGCTGCTCATTCCGTACTCACAGACCATCTTGCGGGCGAGTTCGGTGATGCGCTCGATGTCGTTGCCGGCACCGGTGGTCATCTTGCCGAGGAAGATCTCTTCGGCGCAACGGCCACCCATGAGGGTCGCGAGGCGCGTTTCGAGGTATTCCTTGGTGACGGTGTGCTGGTCCTCTTCGGGCAGGTAGACCGTAACTCCAAGGGCCATTCCGCGGGGGATGATGGTGACCTTGTGGAGGGGGTCGGAGTGCTCGCGGAGTGCGGAGACGAGGGTGTGACCGGCTTCGTGATAGGCGGTGACCTTCTTCTCTTCGTCGGTGAGGAGCATCGACTTGCGCTCGGCGCCCATCATGACCTTGTCCTTGGCTACTTCGAAGTCGTACATGTGGACCGACTTGCGGTTGTAGCGGGCGGCGGTGAGGGCGGCCTCGTTGACCATGTTGGCGAGGTCGGCACCGGAGAAGCCCGGTGTTCCACGAGCGAGGACGTTGAGATTGACGTCTTCGGCCATGGGGACCTTCTTGGAGTGGACCTTGAGGACCTCTTCGCGGCCACGGATGTCGGGACGATCGACGATGACGCGACGATCGAAGCGGCCGGGGCGGAGAAGAGCGGGGTCGAGAACGTCGGGGCGGTTGGTCGCGGCGACGAGGATGACACCGTCGTTGGACTCGAAGCCGTCCATCTCGACGAGGAGCTGGTTCAGGGTCTGCTCGCGCTCGTCGTGTCCGCCGCCGAGGCCTGCGCCACGGTGACGACCGACAGCGTCGATCTCGTCGATGAAGATGATGCAGGGGGCGTTCTTCTTGCCTTGCTCGAAGAGGTCGCGGACGCGGGATGCGCCGACGCCTACGAACATCTCGACGAAGTCAGAACCGGAGATAGAGAAGAAGGGAACGTTGGCTTCGCCCGCTACTGCGCGGGCGAGGAGGGTCTTGCCGGTTCCCGGAGGTCCGACGAGCAGGACGCCCTTGGGGATGCGGCCACCGAGGCGCTGGAACTTCTGCGCTTCGCGGAGAAACTCAATGATCTCCTTGAGCTCTTCCTTGGCTTCGTCGACGCCAGCGACATCCTTGAAGGTGATCTTCTTCTGCTGCATGGAGAGCAGGCGGGCGCGGGACTTGCCAAAGCTCATGGCCTTGTTGCCGCCGGACTGCATCTGGCGCAGGAGGAAGAACCAGAGACCAAGGAGCAGGGCGAAGGGCGCGAGCTGGATGAGGAATCCGAGCCATGCGTTCGAGTTCTGGTCCTTGATGGTGATGTTGACGCCGTGATCGCGCAGGGTCTTGTACATATCCGGGTAGTTGGCCGGAATGGTGGTGCGGAACTGTACGTTGCCATCGCGATACTTGCCGGTGACCTCAGCGCCATTGACCGTGACCTCGCTGATCTTGCCCTGGTCGGCGTCGTTGAGGAGTTGGGTCAGGCTGATGTTCTTTTCCTGGCTGGCTCCGGTGCCCTTGACGACGAACTGCCAAAGGAAGACCAGGCATGTAGCCATGAAGACCCAGATCAGAATTTGTTTGACGGTCGAGTTCAAAGCGAATTTCCTCTTTTTCCGGTCTGAAGCTGAAGTTTTTGCTGTCAGACCCGGCTGCCGGACACCTGCATGTCCTGAAGCCCCAATCATTAGACGATATCAATAAGGGAAGGTTCTTGGGGAGCTGGCGGGAGACGCTCAGCACCTCAGTAACTGCCCTATCCGTCAGCTAATAAGATTCTACTCTTTCGGGGAACGATTCAGGGGTTTCTAAAACGGGATTGTTGCTGCAACTAAGGGGTGAGGGTGCGGTGGTCAGGGTAGATCGCGGTAGAGGCGGAGCTCGCGGGGGGAGCGTTCGGCGCGTAGGTTGTTGGCCAGATGGAGGGTGGATCCGGGGCGGGAGGAGACGGTGGGGATGGTCTGGAATCCGCAGAGGGCGAGGAGGCGGGCGGTCTCGTCGAAGGTGAGGCGGGCGCCGAGCTGGCGGGCGGCGGCGCGGAGGACTCGGCGGCGAAGGGCGGGGTCGAGGGTGCGGAGGCGGTCGATTTCGATGGAGATGGCGGACTCGCCGGGGGTGGTGCTGACGGCGCGGCCTCCGCCACGGACGGGCTTGCCGGGGAGGAGGAGTTGGGGGAGGAGGCGGCTGAGCTCGGACTGCCAGCGGGATTCCTCTTCGCGGGCGAGCTCGGCGAGATTGGCTAAGGTCTGGTCAATGCTGGGGTTGTAGTCGCGGAGCTGTGGCATGAGGTGATGGCGGATACGGTTTCGGGTGTAGGCGGTGTCGGCGTTGGTGGCGTCTTCTTGCCAAGGCTGGTTGAGGGAGCGGAGGTAGGCTTCGATGTCGGCGCGGCGGGTTTGGAGGAAGGGGCGGAGGATTTTTCCGGGGCGCTGGCCTGGATTGTTGACGACGACGATGGGGTGGATGGCAGAGAGGCCCTCGGTCCAGGCTCCGCGGAGGAGCTTCATGAGGACGGTTTCGGCCTGGTCGTCGAGAGTGTGGGCGGTGAGGATGGAGTCGGCCTGGCCGGAGGCGATGAGGGTGTGGAAGAAGTCGTAGCGGATGGTGCGGGCGGCTTCTTCGATGGTCTCCGGATTTCCGGCGGCGCGGGTTTGGGCGACTCGGGCGGGGACGTTGGCCTGGTGGATGTGGAGGGGGATGTCGAGGCGGGTGCAGAGGGCTTCGACGAATTCGCGGTCGGCGGCGGATTCTTCGGTGGGGCGGATGCCGTGGTCTACGTGGGCGGCGCTTAGGCCTACGCCGAGGGACTCGCGTGGGGTGGAGTTGGCAGCGTGGAGGGTGAGGAGTAGGGCGACGGAGTCGGCTCCGCCGGAGATGGCTACGCAGATGCGGTCGCCGGGGTGGATGTGGGTGCGGTCGAAGGCGAGGGTGGGGGGTGCGGGCATGAAACTCTATGCTAATCGTGCTGGCTGAAGCTAGCTGAAGTTGTGCGGGAGGTGTTTCAGATAGAGGAGCGGGTGCTTAAGAAGTATGAGATGGGATATCGGTAGGTGCCTACCAATTCGCCGAGAGTAACGGTTTCTTCGGGTTTTTCTGCTGTTCCAAGATGACCATAAGCGAACTGTTCCACGACATTCGAGAAGCTCTGCTCTCCGGCATGAAGTTGAACGGACCTTACCCGTTCTCCAATCAACGGCCCATTGCGGAAGATGACATCGTAAGTACCCGGAGCGAGTTCAGCTTTCCATTTGCCGGTCGAGTCACTGACCGTTTCAAGAACGAGTTCTTGATTTGCAATGAAGGCTACGTGGGCTGGTGAGGCAAGAGGTTCTACTTTTGGTGCCAGAACTGTACCGGTAACGATGGCCTTTGCATTGTCTTGTGGAGTTTGCTGAGCAGAAGCGATTCCGGTGGAAATGGCTGTACTCAGCAGGATGGTGGTGGTGCGTGACATCAGCGGAGATCGGTTAGAACTGTCCGCAGTCACAAGAGATCCGTCGGATCGACGGACGACACGTGCGCATAAGCGACCCTGCCCATCGGCTATAGCTCTCTCAATGGCCTTTGGGCTCATCGCGGCGAAGTTGTGAACATCTTTATTGCAAGCTTGACAATGACGCTGGATCGACGTGCCTGTCATCGTGTCCCAAGGTTGAGTACATGGTCCGGTGACGCGAAGTGATTGAAGAGACTGGGGCGTAGCGGTTGGCATCGGTTGCAATGGTAACCCAGAATATCTTGTATACTCCGTTGGTTATGCGAGTTTTTGTGATTCTTCCTGCAGCGGGTATTGGTACGCGGATGGCCGCGGGTGGTGCGTCGACGGTGGCGCCGAAACAGTTTCTTGAGATTGGCGGTGTGCCGGTGCTGATCCGGTCGCTGCGGGCATTTTTGGCGGTGCCTCGGGTGGATGCGGTTTGTGTTGCTGTGCGCGGGGCCGAGAAGGACCGGGTGGAGGCTCAGGTGGCTGAGTACAAGCTGGGGCCGCTGGTGCATATGGTCGAGGGCGGCGATCATCGGCAGGAGTCGGTGGGGAATGCTCTGGCTGCGCTTGAGTGCGATGAGGATGATGTGGTGCTGGTGCATGATGCAGTAAGGCCGCTGATCGATCCGGCGACGATTGAGCGGACGATCGATGCGGTGGTGAAGCATGGCGCGGCGATTGTCGGGCTGCCGGCGGTGGACACGATCAAGCAGGTGGAGCGGACGGCCGATGGCGCGATTGTGACGGCGACGATTCCGCGGGAACGGATTGTGCATGCGCAGACTCCGCAGGGTGCTCGGGTGGGGTTGTTGCGGCGGGCTTATCTGGAGGCCGAGGCGGATGGGTTTGCCGGGACGGATGAGGCTAGTCTGCTGGAACGGGCGGGAATTGAGGTGGCTGTCGTGGCGGGGTCGGCCAGGAATTTTAAGATTACGCAGCCGGGGGATATTGAGCTGGCGGAGTTCTACCTGGGAAAGGCGTAACGGTGATCAAAGGGATAAAGGCTGAGAAAAACTAAAACGGTAAAGACTAAAGACAAATAACGGTAAAAAGCAAAAGCTAAAAGACGATAACGGTAAAAAGCAAAAGCTAAAGGCGTTTTCTTGTTGGGGGCTTGATGGAGGTTGAATTTTCTGGGGAGAATGATCCGCTTACCGAACGGATTATTCGGGTGTTTTATGAGGTTTATAACGAACTTGGATTTGGATTTCTTGAATCGGTTTACCGCGAGGCTATGCGGATCGCGCTTCGCGAGGCTGGGTTTCGGGCTGAGGCAGAGGTGGCTGTTCCCGTTAGCTTTCGCGGGACACTTGTTGGGGTATTTCGGGCCGATATTGTTGTGGATGGAAAAATCATCGTCGAACTGAAGACCGCGGATTCGATTAACAAGGCGCATGAGGCTCAGGTATTGCACTATCTGCATGCTTCTGAGATGGAAGTTGGGTTGGTCATGAACTTCGGACCGGTTGCCAGATTCCGGCGGATCGAGATGCGGAACGATCGGAAGAAGAGAATGTTGATGGAACCCTCTAACGCTCTGGAGAACATGGGAAGATAACGTATGAGCATGAGAATTGGATATGGGTTTGACTCGCATGCGTTCAAGCCCGGCGTGCCGCTGGTGATTGGCGGGTTGGCGATTGAGCATCCTGAGGGGCTGGCTGGGCACTCGGATGGGGATGTGTTGCTGCATGCGATTACGGATGCTTTGCTGGGTGCGGTTTCGGCGGGGGATATTGGGACTTTCTTTCCGCCGAGCGATCCGCGGTGGAAGGGTGCGGCTTCGAGTGTGTTTTTGCAGACGGCGCTGGAAGAGGTGGCGACTGCGGGGTACAAGATCGTCAATATCGATACGGTGCTGGTGCTGGCGAAGCCGAAGATTGTTCCGATTGCCGGTGAGTTGCGGGAGCGTGTGGCAGAGCTGCTGGGCGTGAAGCCGGGTGAGGTCGGGATCAAGGCAAAGACGCCCGAGGGTTTGAATCAGGACCATGTTGCGGTGGCTCATGCGACGGTGCTGCTGGAGAGCGTTGGGCTTGCCGAGTCATCTGCACGGATGGTTGCCGCGGCTGATGTGGAGGACGAGATCGATCAGGTGGTGAAGGGGCTTGTGGGCGAGTCGCACGATGTGTCGGCGCTGGGGCGGAAGCCTGCGTTCGATACGGATGATCTGACTTAGTTTTGTGGCGCCCACTCTGCGAGAGGCGCCACTAGGATGACAAGTGAGAAAGGCAAACAGCAAAAGCACCTACTCGTGGCCAGGACGCGTAGAGGTTGAAATACCTTAGCCTTTGACGATGGCTATGGCGAAGCCGTCGTGTTTTTTGCAGCCTACGGTTTGGAGGGCTGTGGCTTCGAGGCGGGGCTCGGTGCCTAGCTTTTCGAAGAGGCGGCGTGTGCCCTGGATGGCTGGGTCGGGGTCGTCGGCGTTGACGATGCCGCCTTCGCGAATGACGTTGTCGGTGATGATGATGGTGCCGGGGTGGGAGAGGCGCAGGGCCCAGTCGAGGTAGTTGGGGTTGTTGGGCTTGTCGGCGTCGATGAAGATGAGGTCGAAGGGTGCGGCGTGCTCGGCGTGAAGGTGGGCGAGGGAGTCGAGTGCGGGGCCGATGTGCTGCTCGACGAGTGGGGCGAGGCCGGCGCGGGCGATGTTTTTTGCGGCGACTTCGGCGTGTTTGGGGTTGACCTCGAGGGTGATGAGCTTGCCGTCAGAGGGGAGTGCTCGGGCGAGCCAGATGGTGCTGTAGCCGCCGAGGGTTCCGACTTCGAGGATGCGGCTTGCGCCTTTGATCTTTGCAAGGAGATACAGGAACTTGCCCTGTGTGGGCGAGACGTCGATGGAGGGAAGGCCGGATTCGGAGTTGGCCTTGAGCGTGTCTTCGAGGATTGGGTCGGAGGGGATCAGGTTTTGGGTGATGTAGGTGTCGACTGCGGTCCAGAGTTCGTTGTTTTTCTCTTCGGTTTTTTCGTGGCTCATGGGGAGAGGATAACTGGTTTATGTTCGTTGAATTTTGTGACGGGGTTAATTGCGCTTTTGGGTGTATCCGGGTAGAGTTTTTCGGAAGAGTCGAGGAGGATAATTCGCGATGATGGTAAATACGTATCTGGTATTTAACGGAAACTGTAAGGACGCTTTTCAGTTTTATGAGCGGGCGTTGGGCGGGAAGATCCTGTTCATGATGACGCATGGCGAATCGCCGATGGCGGATAAGACCGCGCCGGAGTGGAAGGACAAGATCATGCATACGACGCTGCAGACACCGGGCGGCCTTGTGATGGGATCGGACAATCCGCAGGGAAGAGCGACGAAGCCGTCGGGGTTTAGCGTGTCAGTGACGGTGAAGGATGCTGCGGAAGGGGAGCGCATCTTCAAGGCGCTTTCTGACGGCGGACAGGCGCATATGGCGTTTGAGAAGACGTTCTGGTCTCCGGGATTTGGGATGTGCGTGGACAAGTTCGATGTGCCGTGGATGGTGAATACGGAAGCGCCTGCGCAGTCGTAGGGGCGGTCCGAATCAACGTGTACCCCGGAAGAGAACCGCAGGTCCCTTCGACAGGCTCAGGGCAGGCTCTTCGACTCCGGCCATCGCGATGAGGCTGCGATGGCCTTCGCTCAGGATGACACTTCTTTAGGGACCAATTTATTTCAAAGGTGGCGATGATCGATCCGTCGGTTGGCTTTGGTTGCCTCAGGCTCCGCTCTGCAGGGAACTTCCTTTAGAATCGGCCTCACAAGGAGCGCCGATGCGTATTGGTTCAGGGTTGGTGGTTGCGGTGGTGTGGGCTGGGGTGGCCGTTGGACAGACGGTGGCGCGTCCTCCGTTGATGAGTGGTCCGCGGACGATGGAGTGTGCGGCCAGTAATGAGTGGTCTACTCCGGCGGAGAAGAGTTGCTATGCGACGACTCCGCTGCATGACGAGACGATGGCTTATCTGAGGCGGGTGCAGACGGCTGCTCCGGGGCAGGTGCGGATTGAGTCGTTTGGGAAGACGGGTGAGGGGCGGGAGCTGGATATTGTGATCGCTTCGCGGGATGGGGTGTTCGATCCGGCGGCGATTCATGCGGCGAAGCGACCGATTGTGCTGGTGCAGAACTCGATCCATGCGGGTGAGATGGATGGCAAGGATGCTTGTCTTGCGCTGCTGCGGGATATGGTGATCTCGAAGACGAAGGCCGGGCTGCTGGAGCGGGCGGTGTTTGTGTTTATTCCGATCTATAACGCGGATGGGCATGAACGGCGAGGCGCTTATAACCGCATCAATCAGAATGGGCCGGAGGAGATGGGGTGGCGTGGGAATGGGACGAATCTGAATCTGAACAGGGATTATCTGAAGGCGGATGCTCCGGAGACGCGGGATTTTATGGCGATGTTTCATCGCTGGCTGCCGGACTTTTTTGTCGATGACCATGTGACGGATGGTGCGGATTATCAGTACGACGTTACGTTCACGATCGATGACGGGCCGAATCTACCGAGCGGTACGGCGAAGTGGGTGGATGATGTGGCTACGCCGACGCTGGAGAAGTATGTGGATGATCATGGGCATCTGGCTTCGCCTACGTATATCAATCTGGTGAATGACAATGATCCGGCGCAGGGGCTGTCGTTCAATGACAATCCGCCGCGGTTTTCTACGGGGTACATGATTCTTGAGGGGCGGCCGGGGATGCTGGTCGAACTGCATATGCTGAAGGACTACAAGACTCGGGTGACGGGGAACTACGAGATTCTTGCGGGACTGATGGAGCTGATGAATCGCGATGCGGATAAGGTGATTGCGCTGAATGCGGCGGCGGATAAAGAGGCCGAGGGGATGGGGGCGCATCCGCTGAGCAATGTGAAGTATCCGCTGGCGCTGGGTTGGGGTGGGCAGACGACTCCGTTTCTGTTTCGGGGGTATGCGTTTCAGCGGTCGCTGAGCGAGGTTTCGGGTGCGATGTGGGTGAAGTATTCGCATGAGCTGTGGAATGTTTCGCTGCCTTTTCAGACAGGGTTCAAGGTGACGGCGGAGACTACGCTGCCGGCTGCTTATATTATTCCGGCGCAGTGGACGAAGGTGATCGATGTGCTGGCTGCGCATCAGGTGGAGATGGAGCGGACGACGGCGGCGTGGTCGGGCGATGTGGAGACGTATCAGTGCGCGGGGATGACTTGGCAGGAGCCTCCGTTTGAGGGGCGGCATCCGACGTTCAATGGGGAGGCGATTCGGAATCCGGGGAAGTTTGGGAGCTGTGCGCTGGTGCGGGAGAAGATGAGTTTTCCGGCGGGGTCGGCGGTGGTTCGGCTGAATCAACGGCTGTCGCGGGTTGCGGTGCAGTGGCTGGAGCCGGCGGGGCCTGACTCGGCGCTGCAGTGGGGGTTCTTCGATCCGATCTTCGAGCAGAAGGAGTATGGCGAGGCGTATGTGCTGGAGGAGCTGGCTCGCGAGATGATGGCGAAGGATCCGAAGCTGAAGGCGGAGTTTGAGAAGAAGGTGGGGAGCGATCCGGCGTTTGCGGGGAATCCTATGGCTCGGCTGGAGTTTTTTTATGAGCGGTCGCCGTGGTTTGCGGCGAATCGGGTGGGGTTGTATCCGGTGGGACGGCTTGGGAGTCTGGATGGGGTTCCGGTTCAGTGACGTTGACTCGGGGCCTCGCAACGACGGCTTGGATCTTGTGTGCGATCGGGTCTGCGAGAGTGACCATCTATGCGCAGGCTCCGGAGACTCTGGTCCCATATACGATTCCGGTGAATGTTGATGAGGTGAATCTCACGTTTAGCGTGAAGGATGAGGCAGGACGATGGATTGACGACCTGCAGCTTCCCGACCTTAGATTGCTGGATAACGGTAAAAAGCCCTTGAAGGTTCTCAGCTTTCAGAAGCTGACGAACCTGCCGGTGCATGCCGGGATTCTGGTAGATACGAGCCGGTCGATGGTGCATGATATGCCGCGCAATCGGCTGATTGTGTCGGAGATGGCGGAGCACGTTTTGCGGTCAGGGTCGGATGAGGCATTCGTGATGCAGTTTGATTTTCAGGCCAGGATCAAGCAGGACTGGACGCGGGACAGCGCGGCTTTGACCGCGAGTATGAATGGTGTAGCGAAGGACTGGCGGAGCAGGTTGGGAGGCACGGGAGTATTCGATTCGATCTACATTGCGTGCCGCGATCAGTTTGGAGGCGCTGCGTCAGGCAGGACAGGCAACTTCATCCTGCTCTTTTCAGACGGGCTGGACAACGAGAGCCACGCTCGCATGGAGGATGTGATCAACCGGTGTCAGCAATCGCATACGTCAATCTACGTCTTTAGCGACGAGCCAAAACCGTCGCATGAAGAAGGGCAGAAGGTACTGCAAGAGCTTGCGGCGAAGAGCGGAGGGAGGGTGCTCTACGACCAGGGCAAGGGGCAGCTTGAAAACCTGAGATTGATCGAAGGCGACGTAAGGAATCAATATGAGGTTGTCTATAAACCACTGAACCTAAAGGCGGATGGGGTCTTTCATCGAATCAAGCTAGACTGCCCACATAGGACGGCGTTCTTCGATGTGAGAACGGGTTACTACGCCCATCGGTGAGAGCCTACAAGCTTTGAGTGCGCACGGATGAATTGGCCGACAGACTGCGGATGAAAACCATCCCATCTTCTTTTTGAAAAGGTGAACCATGAAGGCGGAGTCTGAGAAGAAGGTGAGGAGCGATCCGGCGTTTGCGGGGAGTCCTATGGCTCGGCTGGAGTTTTTTTCTGAGCGGTCGCCGTGGTTTGCGGTGAATCGGGTGGGGTTGTATCCGGTGGGACGGCTTGGGAGTTTGGATGGGGTTCCGGTTCGGTGACTCCGTCTGAAAGCAGGTCAAATGGAATGAAGAACATACTTGCGACCTGTTCAGGATTCACACCTGTTGCAATCAACTTCTGAACCATCGCCATCTGTTGTGCTTTGTAATGTTCATTCGGTACGAACTGTTCAGCTATGAAGTCGCTCTGTGCTCCCATACCTCGGCGGTCGGGATAACCTCTTTGTTTAGCCATACCGCACCCTTGTCATCGGATTGTACGGCTGTGGATACAAAACTGCGCTACCAGAGTTAAGGAATGTCTTTGGATTAGGGCGCTTTCGCGGGTAGACTGCGGATATCTTGAAATTTCTTCAGAGGGACTTAATGAGGATCAGGCTTGGGCTGGTAGTGGTGTGTCTTTTGGCGGCTGTGCGTGTGAATGCGCAGGCTCCTGCGGCGGCGGACGATTTTGTGAAGACGCACTATGCGAAGTATGAGTATCGGATTCCGATGCGGGATGGGGTGAAGTTGTTTGCTTCGGTGTATGTGCCGCAGGCGGGGGCTTTCAAGGATGCGGGGCCTTATCCGTTTTTGATGACGAAGACGCCTTATAGCTGCGCTCCCTACGGCGAGGATAAGTTTCCGGCAAGGATTGGGCCTAGTCAGGAGTTGATGGAGTCGGGCTACATCTTTGTTTGCGAGGATGCGCGCGGGAGAACGGCGAGCGAGGGCGCGTTTCAGGAGATGAATGTACATATCGATGAGAAGAAGTCGTCGAAGGATGTGGATGAGTCGAGCGATATGTACGACACGGTGGAGTTCCTGCTGAAGCATGTGCCGAACAATAACGGCAAGGTAGGGATTACGGGGATCAGCTATCCGGGGTTCTATACGTCGGCTAGCATCATCGATTCGCATCCGGCGATCAAGGCGGCCAGTCCGCAGGCTCCGATGACGAATCTGTTCTTCAATGACGATGGGTACCATGGCGGCGCGTTTATGCTGGGCGCGAACTATGGGTTTTATCGGTTTTTTGCGCCGCAGAAGAATCCGGTGATTCCGTCGGGTGGACCGAGGGGTGGTGGTGCAGGCTCTCCGGATGAGAATCCGGATACGTATGCGGCATTGCTGGCTGCGGGGCCGACGGGGAATCTGGATACGGGCAAGGAGTATCTGAACGGCAGCAACTGGCTGTTTCACGATCAGGTGATGCACACGACGTATGACGAGTATTGGAAGAAGCGTGATCTGTCGCAGCATATGAAGGGTGTTCATGCGGCGGTGATGACGGTTGGCGGGTGGTTCGATGCAGAGGATCTGTCGGGGCCGTTCAAGACGTTTCATGCGATTGATGAATTTAATCCCGGTGCGGTGAATACGATCGTGATCGGGCCGTGGACGCATGGCGGATGGGCGCGGACGGATGGCGATCATCTAGGCGATGTGACGTTCAATTCGAAGACTGCGCCGTTCTATCGGGCGAAGATCGAGTATCCGTTTTTTGAGTACTACCTGAAGGGTGTCCATGGCGGTCCGATGCCTAAGGCTTACGTGTTCGAGACGGGCAGCAATGTCTGGAAGACGTATGATGCCTGGCCTCCGAAGCCTGCGGTGGCGAAGACGCTTTACTTCCATGCTGGTGGGAAGTTGAGCTTCGATGCGCCGACGGAGAAGGCCGGCGTGGATGAGTATGTGAGCGACCCGGCGCATCCGGTGCCGTTTGTGGGGTATCCGACGGATACGGTTCCGCAGCGTTATATGGCGGATGATCAGCGGTTCGCTTCGACGCGGCCGGATGTTCTGGTGTATATGTCGGAGCCGCTGAAGGAGGATGTCACGATTGTCGGGCCGGTGCGGCCGAAGCTGAAGATTGCTTCGACGGGAACGGACTCGGATTTTGTGGTGAAGCTGATCGATGTGTATCCGTATGACTATCCGGGAAGCGCTGATGCGGGGAACAAGCGAGTTGTTGGCGCGGCTCCGGTGGTGATGGGCGGGTATCAGCAGCTGGTGCGCGGGGAGCCGATGCGTGCGAAGTTCCGCGATAGCTGGGAGAAGCCAACACCGCTGGTTCCGGGGAAGATGGCTTCTGTGAATGCAGAGATGCCGGATATCAACCACACGTTCCGCACGGGGCACCGGATTATGGTGCAGGTGCAGAGCTCGTGGTTCCCGCTGGTGGATCGGAATCCGCAGACGTTTGTGGATATTCCGCTGGCTAAGCCGGAGCAGTTTGTGAAGGCTACGGAGAGTGTGTATCGCAATGCGGATGCTGCCAGTGGAGTTGAAGTGTTGGTGATGCCGTAAGCAGCATTGGTATGCGGGCCACCCTGGAGAATCAGGCCGGGGTGGCCCTTTTTCTTTTGGGACGAGTGGCCGTCTCAGGTGACGAAGGGCTTATTCATCTAGGCAAAGCGCACGGGGGAGGATATAGTGTGTCGCTAGGCGCGACGCGCATGGGCCAGTGACGCGGTTCGTCCCCTTGGTTACCCTAACGTCATTTCAATTGAAGGTGAGGATCATGAGAATCCATTTACTTGCAGCGGGTGCGCTATTTGGTGCACTCACGACAATTGGTTTTTCGCAAACGGCTGCGCAGGTGCAGACACTTGGCGCGGCAGACCAGAGCGCAGTAACCCACTTCAACGTGTATTTGCCTTTGACACATCAGACTGACCTCGATCAACTGCTGCGCGATCAGACGGATTCGAGTTCAGCGAGATATCACCAGTGGCTGACGCCTGCGCAGTTCAAGACGCAGTTTGGACCTAGCCGTGCCGATGTGGCCAAAGTGACGAAGGCGCTGGAGGCCGCGGGCTTTACGGTGACGGGTGAGCAGACGCAGAATCTTCAGGTCGAAGGGCCTGTGTCGGCTGTGGACAAACTGTTTGCGACGCAGTTGCAGCAGGTGCGAACTCCGAGGGGTCATGTGAGGTTGGCTGCGGCGAATCATCACCTGACGCTGCCTGATCAGTTGGCCTCGGTGGGCGCAGTCGTGCCGGAGTTTACGGCTCATCTGGAGTCGCATCTACACTCTGCGCGGCCGTTGAAGCCTCTCGCGTCTGCCTCGCCGCTCTTCCGGTTGAGCAGCAACAGTAGCTTCTTTTATCCGAACGATATGAATGAGGCGTATCAACTGCCCTCGTTCCAGACGGAGATTACGCCGCTGTTCTCGCGTCATCAGAAGCAGATTGCCGGGGTTGGCTCGCACATCGGCATTGTGATCTCGTCGGTGATCAGCCCGGCTGATCTGGCGAAGACCTTCAACTCGAACGTGAATCTGGGGGGTGGCGATCACCTGATTCAGGCTTACTCGGCGAACTCGAACCTGCCGGTTCCTGCGGTGACGATCCGTGCGGTGAATGGCGGCAGCGGTGCATTCGATCCGAATAGTGATGACGCGTTTGAGGCGTCGCTCGATACGCAGATGTCGCTGGGGACGGCGCCGGGCGCGCAGGAGACGCTCTACAATGTTCCGGATCTGAACGATGACTCGATCATTGCCGGTTATACGGCAGTGAATGAGGATAATACGGTTGATGTGGTCAGCTCGTCGTTTGGGCTGTGCGAGCTGTACTACACGGCGGGCTATAACGGAGGCACGGACTTCACGAGCATTCTGCGGACGTACCACTCGCTGTTCCAGCAGGGGAATGCGCAGGGCATTACGTTTTTGGCGAGCTCGGGAGACAATGGCGCGCTCGATTGCTATACGGCGGCGTTTAGCAACAATCCGACGAACGGGACGAACTTTGTTCCCGGAGTCGAGAGTCCGGCAGACGATCCGAATGTAACGGGAGTGGGCGGGACGAACCTGCAGACTGCAGCGACACCTGGTGTGGATGACGCGACTTATGTGAGTGAGAACGCTGACTTCGATCCGCGTGTGCCAGCGCAGTTCCAGGTTGGGCCTACGACAATCGTTAGCGTGGGTAACAACACGTGGGGCTCGGGCGGCGGATTCAGCAGCATATTCTCGAAGCCTGCGTACCAGTTCCTTGTGAATACGGGGAGCCTTGCGCACCGCGCGGTGCCGGATGTTTCGCTGATGATGGGCGGTTGTCCCAGCGATGCTGATCTTGCGAAGCAGGACTGCACAGTGTTGCCGCGCAGCGCTGCGCTCGTATGGGTCGGCGGCGAGCTGTGGCTGTTGATCGGCACCAGTTCGTCGTCGCCGCAGTTTGCCGGTGTGCTGGCCCTTGCGGTCGAGTTGAATGGCGGACGGCTGGGCAATGTCAATCCGCTGATCTATTCGCTGTCGGCGGTGCAGACGCTTGCTGGCGGCGCGAATGCTCCGAAAGACCTGCAGTTCTTCCATCGGAATATCAACGGAAACAATAACTTCTACACGGTGAAGCCGGGACAGGCGTACAGCGAGGTGCTGGGTAACAGCACTCTGGACGTTAAGAACTTCCTGGTTCTGCAAGGCGCGCAGCCTGCTGGCACGCCTGATACGCCTAGCAATCCGTAGGTGGATCGATGGAGATAAACGGGGACGGCGGGGATTACAACCTGCCGTCCTTTTTGTTTGTGGCTACCAGAGTTGGACGCGGTCTTTGGGGGCAAGGTAGAGCTTGTCGGTGGGTTGGACGTTGAAGGCTGGGTACCAGGCGTCGTTGTTGCGGACGGTGGCTGCGCGGAAGCGGCCGGGAGCGTGCGGATCGGTGAGGATCTGCTGCCGGAGGGTGGCGTCGCGGACGACGGAGCCCCAGTTCTGTCCGAAGGCGATGAAGAACTGCTGGTCGCCGGTGAAGTTGCCATCCATGGGCGCGGGCTTGCCGTTCAAGGAGGCGTGGAAGCCGTCGTATGCGGCGGTGAGACCGGCGACGTCGGCGATGTTTTCGCTAAGGGTCTGTCGGCCGTTGACGGCTACGTCGGGAAAGGCTCTGTAGGTGTCGTACTGCGCGGCCAGTGCGGCGGCTGCGGCGTTGAAGTGGGCGAGATCTTCGGGGGTCCACCAGTTGCGGACGCGGCCTTTGGAGTCGAAGGCGGCGCCCTCGGAGTCGAAGGTGTGGCTGATCTCGTGGCCGATAACGGTGCCGATGGCTCCGTAGTTCACTGCGGCCGGGGCCTTGGGATCGAAAAAGGGTGGTTGCAGGATGGCGGCGGGGAAGTTGAGGCCGTTGTGAAGGGGAAGATTGACGGCGTTGACCGTCTGCGGGTTCATGGTCCACTCGCGGCGGTCGACGGTGGTTCCGATGCGGCCCACATCGTAGTGGTATTCGAAGAGGCCGCTGCGCCAGAGGTTCAGGAAAAGATTGTCGGGAGTAACTTCCAACGCGGCGTAACTGCGCCAGTGGTCGGGATAGCCGATGCCGACCTGGAGGGTGCCGAGTTTGGCGAGGGCTTCGGCTTTGGTGGCGGGTGCCATCCATGTGAGGTTCTCGAGGCGCTGACGGAATGCGACGATGAGGTTGGAGACGAGGGCTTCTGCCTGGGCCTTGGCTTCGGGGGAGAAGTATCGCGCGGCGAAGATCTGGCCGACGGGGTCGCCGAGCAGGCTGGAGACGAGACGGGCTCCGCGGATATCGCGCGGACGCTGCTGGGGCGTGCCGGAGAGGGTCTGGCCGAAGAAGGCGAAGCTCTCGTCGGCGAGCGCCTTGGATGAAGCTACGGCGTAGGCCTCGATGAGGTGATAGGCGAGCAGGTCCTTCCAGGCGTCGATGGGTTGGGAGCTGACGAGTGCGGCTTCGCCGGTGAAGGCGACGGGCTGCCAGACGATGAAGGTGGTCTGCTTGTCGATACCTGCGGCGCGGAAGAACTCGGGCCAGTTGAGGCCGGGGGCGTTGGTGGAGAAGTCGGCGGGGCTCCAGGGGTTGTTGGCCTTGTGGATGTCTTCGCTGTCGGCGAGAGAGATGTGGACCTTGGCTATCGCGGTCTCAAGGGCGAGGACGCGGGTTGCGCGCGCCTCAGCGTCGGAGATCCCGGCGAGGCGGAACATGGAGGCGATGTGGGTCTGGTACTTGGCGCGGATCTCCTGCATGCGCGGGGAGGTGGAGAGGTAGTAGTCGCGGTTGGGGAGCTGAAGGCCGCCTTGCAGGAGGTAGGGCGCGTAGTGGTCGGGATCGTTGAAGCTGGGCGCGACCCAGAGGCCGAAGATGTTCGGCGTGTGGAAGTTGGTGTTGTTGAGTGCATCGACGTCGGAGCGAAGGGAGAGGCCGAGGGCATGGGCGAGTTGCTGTGGCGAGTTGATGGCGGCGATCTCGGCGAGGTGGGGCTTGAGGGTGGCGAGGCCGTGGGTCTCGATGGCGGCCTCGTCCATGTAGGAGTGGTAGAGGTCGGCGATCTTGCGCTGATCTGGGTCTTTGTTAGGGCCGGGGGCTGCGTTGGCTTTGGCGGCGTCCTGAATGATGCTGGCGGTGCGTTCGAAGCTGAGGTCGGAGAGGACGGTGAAGACTCCGATGGTGGCACGGTCGGGGGAAGCTTGGTGTGCGCGATGAAGCCGCCGTTGGCAAAGGTGTAGAAGTCGTCGCCGGGCCGGACAGAGGTGTCCATGTTGGCGATGGCGATGCCGTGGGCGAGGAGGACAGGGCGTTCTTTTCGGCGGTTTGGGCTTGAACGGCGGCGCTGAAGGTGAGGAGGAGGCTGCCTGTGAGGAGGAGGCTGCGGGCGATGAGATTCATCTTGTTTGCTCCGGTCGGCAGGCCTGGATTTGCTTGCCTGCCGACCGGATTATTATCGCCTACCCGGATGGCTTAGGCTTTGGCGAAGGGGTCTTCGAGCGACGGGCTTTGAGGGGTGAACATCTCTCCGCCGTTGGGGGTGACGACCCAGTCGTCTTCGAGGCGGACGCCGAATTCGCCGGTGATGTAGATGCCGGGCTCGTCGGAGAAGGTCATACCGGCGACGAGCGGTGTCGTGTTGCCACGAACGAGATAGGGCCACTCGTGGCCGTCCATGCCGATGCCGTGGCCGAGGCGGTGGCTGAAGTATTTGTAGTCGGGGCCGTAGCCTGCGTCAGTGATGACCTTGCGGGCGGCGGCGTCGATGGCCTGACACTGTACGCCGGGGTGCGCTGCGGCGAGGGCTGCAGCCTGGGCCTTGTGGACGATGTCGAAGACCTTCTTTTGCTTGTCGGTGGCTTTGCCGAGGACGAAGGTGCGGGACATGTCGGACTGGTAGTCTTCCACGGTGCAGCCGTCGTCGATAAGGATGATTTCACCCTCGCGGATGACCTGTGGTTGCAGGGATCCGTGTGGGAGCGCAGAGTACTCGCCTACCTGGCAGCTTGCGTTGCCGGGGAAGCCAACGCGATTGTAGGCGGCGGCGACGAGCTGGCTGAACTGGCGGTTGGTCATGCCGGGTTGTGCGGATTTGTAGACGGCCTCGTAGACGTTGAAGGTGATGTCGTTGGCGAGGCGCATGAGGGCGAGTTCGGCGGGAGTTTTGACGCCGCGGCAGCCGAAGGTGATGGGGGTTCCGCTGACGGCGGTGAGGGTGGGGCTGGCGTGCGCGATGCCGTCGGAGAAGGCGAACTGTGTGCGCTCCTCGACGCCGATCTTTCCGGTGGTGATGCCCGCTTCCTTCAGTGCTTTGGCGACGAGCGCGTAGGGGTTCTCGTCTTCGTTCCAGGTGTAGACCTTGGTAGTAGCGGCGGCGGGGAGCGTTGCGGGCTTGGCTTCCATGCGCTCGCGGACGCGACCCTCTTCAAAGACGGGACTGACGATGAAGGGGCTTCCTTTGACAGGGAGGACCCAGGCGAAGAAGCGCTCGGACTGGCCCCAGCGCAGGCCGGTGAAGTAGTTGAGCGAGGTTCCAGTAGCGATGACGAGGGCGTCGATCTTGTGCTGGGCGAGAAGCTGGCGTGCGTGTTCGACGCGTTGCTCGCGCTCGTTGAGGGTGATGGGCACGGCTTCGGAGCGGCGGCTGGTGAGCGCGGCGATTGGGGCGGGGAGCTTGAGGTCGGAGGGTGGCGCTGCGGAGGGGCGCTGGGCTTGAAGGGAGAGGGACGGTGCTGCGGCTGCTGCAGTGGCGGCGAGGAGGAAGCTTCGTCTGGATGGCATGAGGGGATTGTAACGTGCGAGTGGCGCGAAATGGGCGGTAATCGGTGAAGTGGATTCCATTTCGCACCATGTCTCGTCAGACTAAACTCCATCGAAACGGTAGTTTTGAGTAGACTCTTCTGCACAATAGATGCACCCTGTTGGTGGGTTTTCTCCGCGCGTGTTATCGCAAAGAGGAAAGCGTCATCTGCATATGGTCGAAGGTGTAGCCTAGTTAAATTTTAGGTTACCTAATGATGTAGGTGATTGACCCGGGGCAAGTTGTGTGGGACATGGCTATCTTTAATCGCGTTTTCAAGGTCATTGATCTACACATCAAACCCACTATTGAATGACGATAACCATGGGCCACTGTGGCACTTTGGGCAAGAAAAAATTTCCAGAGTCGGTCCACTACAAACATTGAGGCATGGTGCCGCCGTAGGTAGGAGGGATTCTCTATGCGAGGATTTTTTATCAACTTTTTGTTCTTGACTGCTTCTCTTCATACGCAACAATTAAGTTGGAACCAGGCCAGAAATACGGCCTATGTTCAAACATCGGCAGGAGGGCAGACTACGGCGCTTCGCAGAAGCGTCTACGATGCCTCGCTTGCAACAGGATCGGATATCGGAGCGAAAATTAATTCTCTGGTTGTCAGATGCGGGGGACTCCATTGCCAGATATTTATCCCAGCTGGCAACTATACCTTCACCTCACCGATCGTGCTCGCATCAAACGTAGAACTCTACGGTGCAGGGGAATATCTTTCCACGCTGAACTATGAAGGAAGTTCAGGGACAACCGCAATTACCGCGAAAGGTGTGACTACGAAGGTCAAAATACATGACCTTCAAGTGATCGGGAGGCCAGAGACAATCGGAGTTCCTCCATCTTACAACTCGAACTTCGCTATCTCGATAGCAGGTACTTTTAGCACACTTGACAAAGTGCATGTTGCGCACTTCTGGGGTTACGGCGGAATGGTTAATGTGCAAGGAAGTTACAATGCAGTTTCTAATTCTGATCTTCAATACGGCACATTTTGTCTTGGCCTAACCGGGAGCCATCAAACAGCCAAGCACAATTATCTTAGCAATCACTATTCCGCCGCTTCCAGATATGAAGCCCCTGCTGTCCATTATTGGGATGGAATTGCTTCTGAAGGCTTAAGCTATGCTCTCATTGAAGGCAATACTGTGGAAGATAATGGGCAGAGCGGTATTTATGAGGGCGGGAATGGAAGCGTTTCAGAATTTTAATAAGATCATCCATAATGTTGTTAAAACAACTGGAATCGGGGAATAGATAGCGGCGTGACGGGGCATGTTAGCGCGAGGAATGGCATAAACTCTCTTACTATCGTTGGAATCGTGCGATTGATAATCTCGAAAATAATATTTGGATTATCTGCGTACAGAAAGCGGCTGTCTCAGGCAATTACACCGAATATACTTCTGATTACCCCAAATTTTTTGGTCAAAAGGCGGCTTATACCAGGTCTGGAATTGCTGTAGGGGATATCTGCGGCGCTTCGCCTGCAGACACGACCAACTGTATAACGGTTTCCGGAAATACATCGATTGACTATCAAAACACTGCTGTTATTGGGATTAATCTCAATATCAAGGCCACGAGCACTAACAATACAATAAGCAACAATACTAGCAATTCGAGATACTATTTCAGCGAAGCTGCGGCTCAGGCCAAAAAAAATGCCCGTGCTAAATGTTAGCTAGCTCTAATCGGACCGGCGGCAGCTTTAAATTGAGAAAGGTCCTAGCGTTTGAGTAGCAACAACGCTCTGTATTACGACATCCTTTTACGAAATAGGGTAACTTATTCCTTTCAGATGAGTTCGGTAATCGGTGAAGTGGATTCCATTTCGCACGGATGGTACGCTTCGATTCTGGAGCCCTAGACAAATTTTTTGTGAAGGTGGATTGCCAATGGCGATGATTACGACGGTGCAGCAGCATATTCTGCAACAGCAGCAGGAGATGCTCAAGGCGACCGGGCGCGAGGCGACGGGCACGTTCAGCTGGCTGCTGAGTGGTATTACGCTGGCGGCGAAGATGGTCGAGGCGAAGATTCGTTCGGCTGGGCTGATCGATGTGCTGGGTGCGTTTGGCGCTGAGAATGTTCAGGGTGAACAGCAACAGAAGCTGGATGTCTATGCGAATCAGGCTCTGCTGCATTGTCTTGGGTTGCGCGACAGCGTGGCTGCGCTGGTGAGCGAAGAGGACGAAGAGCCGGTGACGTTCAATCGCGATCCGGAGACGGGGAAGTACATCATCGTCTTCGATCCGCTGGATGGGTCGAGCAATATCGATGTGAATGTGAACGTGGGCACGATCTTTAGTGTGCTGCGCAGGCTACCGCCAGAGCATGGCACGCTTGAGGAGTCGATTCTGCAGCATGGTTTTCGGCAGGTGGCGGCGGGCTATGTGTTGTATGGGCCTTCGACCGTGCTGGTCTATACGACGGGCAATGGCGTGTACGGATTCACGCTCGATCCTGCGATTGGCGCGTTTGTGCTGAGCAACGAGCGGATGCAGATGCCGGAGCAGGGAAGCTACTACTCGGTGAATGAGGGGAATGCGGCGAGCTGGCCGGAGGGGTATCGGGCGTATCTGGAGATGTTGCGGACGGGTGGCCTGGGCAGGGAGTACAGCTCGCGGTATATCGGGAGCCTAGTGGCGGACTTTCATCGGACATTGCTGAAGGGCGGGATATTTCTGTATCCGCCTACGTCGAAGCAGCCGAAGGGCAAGCTGCGGTTGCTGTATGAGGCGAATCCGCTGGCATTTATCGCGGAGCAGGCGGGCGGGGTGGCCACGACTGGCGTTAGCAGAATTTTGGACATCAAGCCTGAGGGGATTCATCAGCGGACGCCGTTCTGCGTGGGTAGTCAGCGCGAGATGGAAGCGTTGCGAGCGGAGCCGATCTGATGAGTCGTGCGGAGAGTGTTGCGTTTACGGCGGTGGTGACGGATATTCGCGAGGAGTCACGGGTTGCGGGTCGGCAGCGCTGGCAGATGTCGTTGGACCGCTCGGAGTTTCGTGCTGGCGATGTTGGGGAGTTGGAGGCTGTTGCCCGGAGCGGGGCGCGGTTGCTGGTTCCGGTGCTCGGCGTGGAGGTGGATGCAGCGGGCGAGGTGTGGCATGTGGTGGAGAAGCCGCTGGCCACGGGAACTGCCGTTTCTGGACAGGTGGGCGCGCGGGAGGTTTGAGGGTGGAGGCGCTTGCTGGTACACTTAAGGGAGTCGTTAGACGGCGTGGCTTCTGCATGAGCAGTGTGCGATGCGCGTCTGGTGGGGGCTGTAGCTCAGCTGGGAGAGCGCCTCGTTCGCAACGAGGAGGTCAGCGGTTCGATCCCGCTCAGCTCCACCAAATGAATCAACGACTTACATCGAAAATTTGGGTCCAATAAGAAGAGAAATTTCAGCACGGGTCCAATTTGGGTCCATTACGCTGCACTCTCTTTTTTCACCAGAACGAGAGACGCTACTTTTTCTCCTGCCTCTCGCTTTTCATCGCCTACAGACTGCGCGTACGTTGCTAATGTCATCTCCGCCGTTGAGTGACGCATTAGCTCCATACTCACGCGTAGACTCACTCCGCTGGAAAGCAGAAGGGAAGCGTAGCTCCTGCGAAGTGTGTGCCATCCTAGCTTGGACTTGTTAATACCTGCTGCCTCTATCGCCGGGACGACGTTACGACGCCAGAGCGTTCCAGGCCATAACGGTTGCTTGCCGAAATGGAACTCGGAAGCAAATACCCAATGCTCTGGCTTCGTGTATCGTGACTTTTCCTTCCAAGCCTTCAGAGTTTCGATTGCTTGGGGAGGCAAGGGGAGGGGACGACGTGAGGACTCTGTTTTCGGTGGTCCTTCTATTCCATCAACATATGACCTGCGGATAGACAAGACTGCACGATCGAAGTCTACGTCTGCCCACTTGAGGCCAAAGATTTCTCCCCGTCTCATACCCATCACAGCAGCGATGAAGAATGCTGTACGTACCGGTTCGACTCCCTCAAGCTGTTTGAGGATAGCCACAATCTCGGCCGGTTCAAGGATAGACGGTTCTGTTGCCCGCTTCCTTACCTGTCGAACGTTGGCGATAGGATTCGTTGAGTGCAGTTCATGCCGCATGGCATGGCGGAATGCTGCTCCGAAGACCTCTCTAACTTTTGCCTTTGACCCGTTGGCTAACGGGAGAGTCTTCAGCCAGTCTTCGACTGCTACTGCTTTCACTTGTCCAAGCGGAAGACAACCCCACTTGGGCAAAACATAGTTGTTGAAGATGTACAGGTAAGTCTTGCGAGGCTTCGCTGCTTTGCCTGAGTCTTTTCCGAGTTCACGTTCCTTGTAGTGCTCCACAAGTTCCGCGACTGTAAGCTTGGTTGGCTCTGGAACAGCCAGGAATTGTTCCAGAGCGGCTGCCGCTTTCTTCTGGGCTTGCGTCTTAGTGAGTTCCTTCACATTGCCCAGGAGTTGCTTGCGGCGTACTCCTGATTGCCGCCAACGATAGACCCAAACGTCGGGTCCGCTGCTTCTTCGCTCAATTGTCAAAGAGCCTTGCTGATAGCGTTCACGTTTGTAATTCATGCTGCCGTCCTTTCGGGTTGGGCGGCATGACCGACAGGATCAGTGTAACTCCCAGTCTCAAGCCACGCAGTGAGTTGAGAGAGCGGAAAGACAATCTTTCGAGCACTAAGGCGACGGTGAGGTACTTTTCCTAGTCGCGCCCATTTCAGCAATGTGACGGGGTGGACACGTACAATTCCGGCTGCTTCTCGGGCTGTTAGCCACTCGCTTTTCATCGCAAACCTCTCCTTGCCACGGATGTCAGGGATATCCATGCGTACCAACGGAGGACTACGGGGGATCCCAAAACCCAGACTTTGCTGACGTTGAGCCGTCGAGCGCCGTCGTCGTCCGTAAGCAGGAGATCACCCCCGGAAGAGTGGCACTCGCTAGCACTCCTCGGTGGTTTGCGGCACAGCGAACCAGGGCAATTCAATGTGATCGGCTGCGCAGTCGCGATCTCTGCGACACGAATGGTCAAAAAAGATGCTTCTGTTGATGGCATATCGTCTCCGTAACGGTGGTGCTGTATCCGGCAGAACGTTGACGATAAGCATTGACGCACAATTAGGGTGGCGTCCAATTCCAAATAGTTAGTACGTTATTCCCGTTAGGAATAACGATGACACTGAACCTGCCGCGGCGCGGCATCGTTCGAGTGCTCAATCTGCATCCAAGAGGAAGCATCGGCGGTCAGAATCTCCCACGCGGAGCAGTTAAGGGAGGCTGTGGATGGGGCAAAGTGACATAAAGTTGATGGAAGCTGCAATTGCGCTCGCGGAAGAGCTAAATTTTTCGAGAGCCGCCCAGAAGCTACACATAACCCAACCGGCTTTGACCAAGAGAATAGCCGAGCTCGAAGACCGTCTTGGCATCTCGCTGTTTACTCGGGATCACCAGATGGTTGACGTCAATGACTCGGGGCAAGCTTTCGTTGAGGAGGCTCGCCTGTCAGTACTACACGGCGAGCGAGCGTTTCAAGCTGCGCAAAGGGCAGCGCGGGGTGTCGACGTTGTCCTCAACGTTGGCAGGTCTCCTTACACCGACCCGTTTCTGGTCACAACGCTACTGTCCATTCAATTGCCATTGTTCCCGCGATTGCGAGTTGACCTCACTAGCCAGTTCTCGTGTGATCTAGTTCATCAGTTGCTCGAAGGGAGACTCGATCTGGCGATAGCGACTGAGCCTCCCGAATCCCCATTGATGACGACGGTCAAGATCGACGAAGCTCCCTTTTACATCGCTATGTCAGAAAGGGATAAATTGGCCACACGCCCTTCGGTCAGTCTCGAAGACATGGCCGGACGCTGCTGGGTTCTATTCGAGCGCAGATTGCATCCAGCACTCTATGACACGATTATGCGCGGAGCTGAGGCTCGGGGAATTCTCCCAACCAGAGTCAAGCACGTGATCGCTCCTGAAGAAGCGTTTCCAACGATAGCCGATGGGTCATCCTTGGCATTTTTTGTGAAGGCGGGTGCGTTGCGGTTGGCCAGAAACGGTGTGACTGTTCGCCCGCTCACCGAAGATACATTGCTCTTGAGAACTTTTATGGCATCTCGTGCCGACAACAGTTCAAAGGTGGCCAGCGAGTTAGTAAGAGCGTTCATGCGGAAGTTATCCCATTGGAATCGAGACAAACAGCTTTCGTTACCAATCCCCGCGTAGGGTCGCATCAGAGGTAGTCAATCGCCGTGCGCGTCCTCCCGTCTCACTTAGTTAAACTGCTCGCATCAACGATCTGGATTCGGATCGGTCCGGACCAATCGCAACGTGGACATGGAAATATCCCCGTTGTGATCGCGTTGAGGTCGATCTCGGCCAAGTTCACTGTGCTTCCGCATTTGGGACAAATATGGGCGCTAACCCATTGTCTTTCTGAATTCATACCAGGCAGGTCAATCCAAATGTTGCAATCGATCAGTCGATTTCTTCAGTCCGATCCTCTTATTGTCGACGCGTTTCATGAATCACATGAAAGTTGTAGTCGTAATCATGCGTCGGCTTGACTCCTTGGTTCCGTTTCTGCAACAGAGGCAGAGTATTCCTGTCTTGAAGGCATCGGAAGACGAGAAACTCCGCAACCTCGGTCAAACCTGGAACGAACGATTGAAGTATGCCTCCACGCCGACCAAAGACGATAAGGACCTAACCGTCGTATCCGTGAGGTCCGATGGTTTTGTCGCATGGCCATCCGAATCGGAGCCGAACTTGACTGCGGCTGCGAAATCAATCGAACGCTGGTTCGCCAATGTGACGTCCGGAGGAACCCAAATTTCATTTGAGTCCTTTCATCGAGGTGAGTCGGGGAAAGAGCTAACTCTTTTATAATGAGCATAATTTACCTACGACAATGTCACTTGTCAGGGGTAATATCATTTCATGACGAATGAGCTCATTTTGGCGCCTCAAGCACCCGAAGGCAGGGAAGGGGAGCCCGCGGCCCTCACCCCGGCCCAGGCTTTGCTGCGCAAGATGGTCCTCGACACCGTCCCGTCGCCCCACTCCAAGCGCAACTACGGGAGAGCCCTCGACGATCTGTTCCAATTCTGTGCCAGCCGACCTCTCTCCCGGTCCTTATTAATGGAGTGGCGGGCGGGCATGGAGTCGCTCTCGCCCTCCACTATAAATGTCCGACTCTCTGCCGTGCGGAAGTTGGTGGGCGAAGCCAAGCGCGCCGGCATGATCGGCCAGGAGGAGGCGGCCAGCCTGACCGATATCCCCAACATCCGGCAGAAGGGAACCCGGCTGGGGAACTGGCTGACCCGCGAGCAGGCGAAAGAGCTTCTCGCCGTTCCTGACCGGTCGACCCTTAAGGGAAAACGCGACTACGTGATCCTGGCCCTGCTGGTCGGCTGCGCCCTCCGGCGGAATGAGCTGGCCGAGCTCGACGTCGCCACCATCCAGCAACGCGAAGGGCGATGGGTCCTGGCCGACCTTGAGGGCAAAGGCCGGCGCATCCGCACCGTCGCCATCCCCATCTGGGTCAAGCAGGGAATTAACGCCTGGATGACGGCGGCCGGTATCGAAGATGGCCGGCTGCTGCGTTCAGTTTCGAAGAGCGGGAAGGTGAATCGCGACACGCTGAGTGACTGGGCGGTCTGGTCGGTAGTTGAACAGTCATCGCAGCAAATCGGCATCGAGCACTTCGGCGCCCACGACCTCCGCCGTACCTGCGCCAAACTCTGCCGCAAGAGCGGCGGGGATCTGGAGCAGATCAAGTTTTTGCTGGGGCACTCGTCGATACAAACCACGGAGCGGTATCTGGGCTCCGAACAGGATATCGAGATCGCGGTCAATGACAACTTGGGCTTGTGAAGACTTCGAACGGCATTGCTAGCGATGGTTTCTAAAGAGATTCGAGAAAAATAGCCGTAACTAACGTTTGATGAACGAGATAGAATGTTGCGATTGGAGAGCCCTTGCCTTTACCCCTGAACCAAATTAAAGAAGAGTTGAGCTACGCGTATATTCATGCGATCGCAGCGCGGGCCGGCTTTGCTTGCGATCGCCCTCAGAAAGACTATGAGAGTCTTGATGTAATGATCAGCTCGCAAGGAGCAGTGAGTTTCGATTCGATAAGGCACAATGCGCAACTAGGCTTTCAGCTGAAAGCGACTTCTGCAGAGGTTCTGACGGACACCCCCGAGTTCACATACCCTCTTCCAATAAAGAATTACAACGATCTCAGGCTTCCAAGTACGATTCCACGTCTTCTCGTAGTCTACGTAATGCCCCAAGATTCATCACATTGGCTGACATACCATGAACCCGAAGAGCATCTCATTCAACGACGCTGCGCATACTGGCTTGATCTATTTGGCTCCCAGGAAGTTTCAAACGAAACAAGCCGCACAATAAGCATTCCACGATGTAACGTATTAACTGTAGAGGCGTTGACCACGCTGATGGCGCGAGCCTCGAGATTGGAGATCGGACATGTCTAGCACTCATATCTCCGAAAACCTTCTTCGACGCGTCGGACCTTTGGCAGCCCAACGGTATGCGACGAGACATGGCTGGAATCGCGTCAACCTGCCGCCGCGCTTCTCTATCGCTCTATACCGATTGGCAGCCGACCCAACGAAAGAAGTAATAGTTCCTCAAAGTCCCGAGGTTGGCGACTACGTCGCCCGTATGGCGGATTTCGTTAGTGCAGTTGCAAACGCCGAAAGGCGCAGTATGAATGAGGTTTTGAACGCGCTTATATTCCCTTCGGCTGATACTGTTCGTTTCGGATATAAGAGTCCAGATACTCGACTAGGAACGATAGCGCTTCCTGATGGGATGAATCTTTTCGATGCAGCGCTCAGGGCGATTTCGGCGACAACCTACGACATCATTCGCCCGGAGAAGTTTCACGCTCGAATGAGCAATCCTGAAGCAGAAGCCTATATAAAATCGTGCAGGATGGGCCAAACGGAGTTTTCAAGTTTCATCGTTTCATGCATTTGTCCCGTTGAACCAGATAGCCAACTGCAACTTTCAGCTTCCGAAGGAGATGACGGGGAGATTGAAGCTCCGGCATTTGGTCGACAGGTCACAGAACGCCTCATGGAATCTTTAACTCAGATAAACAGTTTCGTACTGGCCGACCAGACCGACCGGTTGGTGAATCCTGAACCAGGCGATATAACGATCAGCGGGAACTTCTTTGAATCGCTTTTAGGATTTCCAGTTTCGGCTGAAGATACTTCTCTGTACGTTACGACTAGTTGGGACACAGCACTGCCGATTCCATCTGTCCCAGATCGAGTTGATCTGAGGCACGATCTTTTTCCTTCTCTAGAAGATGTGGCTCGTCAATTGAGGCCATCACGGACTGCTTCCGATGGTCGATTCATTGCTAAGGTGAGCGCGCTCAGGGGTGGGCTAAATTCTGACAATGAAATGGAAGGCGATGCTGTGCTAAACATTCTCGATGACGAGACTTCTCTCAAGGCAAAGGTCTGGTTAGAAGCGGTTGATTACAACAAAGCATGCGATGCTCACAAGTTGAATCAGCCAGTGGCTATCAATGGTACTTTCCTTCGAGGTCGAAAGATGAGTCAGTTCAAAACATACTCAGATTTCCGGATAGTTTCTCTTGATCTAGTCCCAACTATCTCATCAGAGCAGCTTGGCATTAATCGATAAAGTTAGCGACCATCTTTGTTTGTCTGCCGCATCAATGTAGCTTTCACTTTTGCAGCGCTTTGTCTATCCTGACAGGTCTAGCAAAAAGTCACGTCATCGGTGCTTCTTCATGTCTAACGATAGCTGCGGCGCGTTCGAATAGTTCGTCGAACGTGATGATCTCGGGACGAGTTGTGTTGCGACGAAAAAGCTCGAAGGATCTATATTTATCGATGTTGATCCCGAGTCCAGTATGGAATTCCGTGAGCGAACCAATTACCAGGAACGAGCGCGGCTCGAACGCGAAAAACTCTTCTCCGGTAGGGTCGCCTGTTTCAGACTGCGGACGGAAACGGTCCCGAACATGCCTTAGTGCCGCTTCCACTGTCGCTTGGGATTGAATGACGCCACCTATCAACTCATCCGAGGGAGACCAACAAGAAGGCCTGTATTGATTCTTCAGCAACTGCGTGGAATGTTTTTTAATTTCAACGAAGCATAGAGCTTCCACTGCCCCCTTAGTTTTCAGGACACCGTCTGCCCTTTTTCCACGTTGCCAAAGGTCATTGCCGGCGACTATTTGCTCCAATTTTTTATCACCTATGGCCGACGTCCAGATATAGGTGAGGCCGTATCCGAATACCCACTTGTTAGCTTCGAAGAAGTTTTGCCAGTTCGCTTCAGTCGTCGCACTGTTAGCAAGCAAGGTTTCAAATATCGACAACTGCTTCTTTCGATACCCCAGCGCAATTACATCGGATTCGGTGATTTCCGTTCTCGCTACAGTTAGAAAGATCTCCTGATTCTGCGAGACCAACCGTCTCAATTGATCTTGTGATGTGATAATTTTCTGCAAAAGCTGTTGGTCTGTGAGATTTACAGAGCCGGGATCGGAGAGGTCCATTCGACCGAGGTTGACCAGAAATTCAAGCAATCTGTTTATCTCTGGTCCTCGAAAGCTAAAACTCTCTTTTGCTGGTTTTAGGTTAATTCTTTTAAAACGCTGGATTACGAGTTGGAAAATGCTTCGATCATCTTCATAGAATTTGGCGACGACCTCTTCGCGGCCTCCAGGTGTCACCCTAATGACCACTTGGCCTCGCTCCACTGAAAAAGCATGGTTTTCAGGCGTGTCGAACACCTTTGAGGCAATGCGTATTCCGCGTCCTTCGCTACCATCCTTCATCTCCCCGGGGATACGCTTTGTCACGTACGTCTTTTCAGGCCGCTTGTTCAAGTGATATGCAACGTCGTCTGGCATAGTGCTGTTGTTTTTCTAATTAAGTGGCGCACTATTTGCTAATTATTTGGCACACAGAGCGCTAGCTCAGTTCAGCATCCATCAAGCTTGGCCAATCACCAGATTGTCACGAGCCGTTTCGACAACATCCACCGACAAGGTCTCGAGGCCATTGATTGCAAGTACGCGTTCCATTTGGGTGAGCAAGCGAACGAGCAGGCGGAAGTTGCCACGGGTGAGTCGAATGACCGCGGCGATGACCTCCGGTGCTGGACATGAGGCAGGTAGATGTATGCCGACTGGGGCCCATCGTTGCTCCAGCAGCACCTGAATATCAGCATCGTTAAGCGCTCTAAACTCGTGAACAAAGCCGATTCGCGAGAAGAGTTGCGGGTATCGAGCGACACGTTTCTCGATACCGGGCATGCCTATGAGGACCATTCCGAGGCCGCTTTGATCGAAGATGGAGCGTAACTGCTCCAAACTGTTCATTGCCAGACGGTCCGCTTCATCGACGACAATTAGTGTCGTGGGGTCCGGGATCGCTTCGAGCCTGGCCTCGTATTCGTGGAGTGTGTCGTAGTAGGTTGGCTTGAGTGGCAGGGGTTGGTTGGGTCGGTAATCGGGATCCTCCCGATGCTTCACCCGCCAAGCCTCGTCGCGATTGCGAAGAACATCAAGCGTTGCTCTTTGTTCGACCCGAGTCGCTCGCTTGGCGACGCTGCAGAGAACACCACGAGCGCGATTTACGTCATGCTCAATTCGAGACGGCGTATTGACGACTTCAGGGGTGAAGAACACTGTGTCGATAGGCTTGGCGTCGGAAGCCTCTGCGTTCCAGCGGTCTAAAGGGACGATCTTCTGAATGCGACTATGGTGAACGGCAGATAGTGTTTTTCCGACGCCCGGGGGACCGTAGCACAGACCGATGTAGCGGTCTCGCCGGCACGCCTCACAAAACTCCACGAATCGTTTGTACTCAAGCGTCTCCACAAACACTGGGACTTCGCTACTCGTTGAAGTAGCGTTTGAGCTTGGAGCGCTTGGATTCGACTGGTGTGACCATGCTTGCATGGACGTCCTCTCTTTGCATACCTCTTCTGAATTCCAGCAAAGTGTCAACTGTCTTCAGTCGATCCCTAACGATGGTTCGCAGTTGCTCCCGGCGACGTTTGCGAGCGTTCACGATGTCTCGAAGCGGTACTGTTTGGCCGGCCAAATCGGCCGAGATGGCTCGGCATAGGAAGCGGTCACGGTAGAAGACGCGGATCTCGCCCATGTCCCTGGGGTCAAAGCGAATCGTGACATCTTCCCCGACGTAGGCCGCCAGTGTTAACGACAGGTAGCGGAAGTTATGAAAGTGAATGCCATCAGTTCGGACTTTGCGCGTACGGACCTCGTGGATGAGCAGGAGGTCCAGTCGTTCTATGCTGTCTGGCATGCGCGGCAAGAAGCCACCCTGTTCCCATCGCTCTTTGGGGGACGGTTTGCCTTCTGAGCTTGGCCTCCGGTGGTAAACCTCCAGTAGGAACGTGTGGAACTGTTTCTCGAGAGAGTCGAGCGTAAGCGTAGGCTTTCGTCCGCTCCTTGTGGTGTAGCCATCCAGGTCGCACAAAAACATCTCGTTTACCGTGCGAAAGAATCGCTCGATGCGGCCTCGACCCTGAGGCTGCCCTGGCGTGGAGAATACAAGCTGGATCTTCAGGTCCGCCGCCACCTGCTCAAGATGTTTTGAGCGGAAGTCGGAACCGTTGTCGGTGTACAGATGGTCTGGAATGCCACAGATTTCCCAATGGGGATCACCTTTACGCCAGATACCCTGACGCAGCGCCAAGGTTGTGCGAAGGGAAGAAGGCGGCTCGAATCCGAGATAATACCCCGCCACGGCTCGGCTGTAGTCATCGATGACGATGGTCAGCCAGGGCTTCCCCACGGAACCATCGTCGCGCAGCAGCTTGATGTCGAGTTGCGCGTGATCGACCTGCCATATCGAGTTCGGCCTGAACGCTTCTCTCCGGTGAACCAGATCGAAGCCCTCGCTGTATACCCTGTTGCCTCGGTGCGCCAGCATAACCAACCCAGCTGGGAGGGTCTGTACGATTCGCCGAACAACTGCATAGCTCGGTTTGCTCTCTTTAAGAGTCTCTGCTATCGCGCTTGCCTGCCGGTGGATAGAACTCATCGGGAGTGGTGGTCGTTCAAGCGCGAGACCCTCGATCGCCTTTACCAACGTTGTCGACGCTAGCCTTCGTCCTCCCTGATCACTCCGGCTCCGACGGGCCAAGGCAGCCAGCCCATCCTTGCGATATCCATTCGCCCAACGCAATGCTGTTCGATAGGGAATCGACGCTTCAGAAGCCACAGTACGCAGCGGACGCGCCTCTTCCAGGTGTGGCCGGAGCAGTTGGAGGCGTTGGAGGGCAATCTCACGCGACGCTTGCGGTATGGCGGAAAGCTCGTCCAGACGCAAAAGTGTGCCAGATAATTAGCAAAATGTATGCCAAATAATTAGCAAAACGACATAGATGTTGAGCCGCTATTTGGCGTAAACGTCGGCCACGAGCTGCCCGCGGGAGAGCGGCGATCTCTGAAATCGGACGCTAACCCGTTGTAATCGCGCCCTTAAGGCCGTCGAGCGACAGCTCGCTGGACGGAGGTTTGCTGGGCCATACGACAGATATCACCACAAAAACTACGACAAATAATTCCTCAAATCACAGCCCTCGGTTTTCAATTCAAGATTGGAAAGTCTGGCATCCTCACGACAGCAAAGTATTCACTCATGCGCAACGAAAGGTCCCCGAGATCAACCAGCGGCATCGGGCAAGCGGGGACTTCGAAGTCGAATTGCTCCCTTGGGGCAAACTGTGTCGGTTGCCAATCACGCTAGTCGCCGCGAATGGTCCTCTTCAGACCAGCCATCCTGGATAACAGCGAAGTTCTATGCAGAAAAGATTCAACCCTTAGTTACGCCTCTATCGAGCCGCACGATAGCCCGTCATCTTAAAGTTTCGCGTGGTTATGCAAACGAGATTCGACATGGTCGAGTGCCACATCCACGGCATTGGCAGGTCTTGGCAAGGCTCCTGGGCTGTCGGAATAAGGAAGAGACCGCACGGGTCGGCGCGCCGGTGTTCTGCCATGAATCTGGACCGGATGAGTCCTAAGACCTGTATCGCCAACTGAGACTCAAACCCGTTAACCGGGGGCAATACAGAACTCTGCGCTCTTGGTGCCTAGTTCAGTTGCCTGACGTCGGCTTTTCGCTACTTAATCCTTACATCGCTGCGCTGTAAAGGCAGACTATCTGAGTAACTCATATTGCTACTCGGTGATCCCTATCTATGCAACGCTATTTCAAAAGACCACGCCCGCAATGCGCCATGGTCTCAGTATTCTGCTTGCAACGCAGCTGAGTTTCGGTGAATGAGGGTCCATCGTTCGAACTCAGTGCAGGACTTCAATAGTGTCTCGAGTTGTGCATCCGTCAACACAGCTGCATATGCAGTTCCTTCATTCATCATCAGAAGTGCAGGGTTCGATGAGTGGGTTACCGGTATATAACGGACCAACCACACTCTATCCTGGTTTCTCGGGACGCTATGGGCCGATCGTTTATCAGTGAGGTAGGTTACGAGGAATTCAGTTCCGTGGTCCGCAATTATGATTGACTCAGGAGGCAGGTCTAGCTTCCGACCACGTAGAGCGTTATACAAAGCCTTTCGATCAAGCAAAAAGCTCTGTGTTTCCCCTGGTACGATTGGGATTCTATGTTGCGTCCAGAGTGTAAGACACACCACACCAGCAACAATAAATCCCTGAATAGATAGAATTTGTCCTTTGGTTACATTTGGTAAGATGAATGCGATATAGAGGAAAGTAATTCCTTTCAAGCGTGACGCGAACGATCCTGGATCGCTTGGTGCAAAAACTGGCGAAAGCACTGTCACAAGACTTATCAGAAGTGTTATGAGTACGATCCGACCATGCACAAGCTTTGGACAGACTGTTGCCGCTAGAATCAATACTGGCAACACTGTTTCCAACACAATTAATTCCCGACTATACACTCCCCAGACTGGGTTGTGGAGCGCGAATACACGCCAACTGCCTGCTGTCGGAGCCAGATATCGCATTATTGCAATGTCGATATAGATGGCGCTAATGAGGAACCCAACTACTGTGGTCGCCCCGAGCCAAAACTGTCTTTCTAAGATTCGAGTGGCTAGTTCAGTACCTAGCAAGAAAACTCCGAGAAGACCGAAGAGGCTATGACTCATCAGACCTGCGCAACAAATCAGCACGAATAGTGCGAGGGGGCGGGACGTCCAGCCTGCTGCCGAGGCTTCATAATAAAAATAGACAGCCCAGAGCAGACAGGCCAACGCAAGACATTCTTTACCAAACTCTACTATTAAGAAGTCAACGGAGGGCGAGGCTAAGAGCAGGACTAACGCTAGAAGGGCACGAACTCTTGACCTGCTTATCCTCCAAGAACAGGCATATAACCCAGAACATAGCAGAAGCAGCGCTGAGATAGTGCCGATTTGCCATGCTCCTTCAGGAGATACTCTAAAGAATATGAGAATCGCTGGCAGAACAAATACGAGGGGAGTGAAACAGGGATAATAGAGAGTCCCAGACAACGCTAGGTGACGTTCCTGGACCAAATAATAATATGAGTCAACACCAGGGAGAGGCGTAACCGTAAGAATATGGCAGTCAACACAAAATAATAGGCACGCGATAGTGGCCAACGCAAGTCTCACGCAGAACACCAATCGCGTACCCATCGTTATTTTCAGTGCGCCTTTCCGTTTTGTATTGAAGTCAGAATGACATCGTAGGTCCACGGAAATAGATCTCGATCGCCTTCTATCGCAGAACGATAACGATAGCGATTGCCATACTGGTCGGAATGTCGTGACTCATGATAGTCCAACGAAATACTTACTACTCCGGCCTCTTTAAGAGTTAGCAATTCGTCGGGTTGTGAGACGCCGTCGTGGTTACGATCAATCCAGATTCGAAGGCGGGAAAAGATGGCATCTTGCTCACTAATGCGACCGTCCTCATTTCCTCCCGCGTCCCGGCGATCAAAGACTGCTAGAGCTCTAAAGCCGTTGTAGGTCTGCGGGTCTCCCTTGGGTTGAGGCGTGAAATTGCCAAACAGCTCTGACAGCGAACCAATCAGTCCATTCCCGTCTCGGTCAAGTGCCAACCAGCCTTCGGATGTTACATTAGGCGGAGTCCACGCCATTTGTAGCTTAGTGCTCCCCAGAAATGTAGACATCATAACGCCGTTCTGGGCGTTGGTCAGCTCAGGATGTTTACCATCTAGCGATATGATTATGGGGGTATAGTAACAATCAAAGGTAGTTGGATCGTAGCCATATGTACAGTCACTAGGTGCCCCACCTCCGCCGCTTGCAATTCCGCCACCACCACATGGATAGAAGCCAGCCACGCTTATCGCCGCTAGATCACAGTTTGTTGGAGCGACTGGGCTAATCTGACCATTTATGCTGGGCATCGTATCACCCGTTTCCATGACTGTGCTGTTAACCCCGCACAGGGGACAGTCCGTTAGCGCAAAAGTATGTCCAATCTCATGCGTAACGACCTGGGTGATAGTAGTGTCATCCGTCACGTTGTTGTTAATCGTTGTGTCTGCGGTTTGAAGGCGATTATTAACATCGAAGCTATCGTGATCAGTTAAGCCTCGAATGACCGACCCGCTAGTGCCCGTATTAATGTGACCATATGTAATTGACAGGCTATATCCGCTGCTAGAGATCGTGCTATCGAATGTGGCCGCGGCGCAAGTATAACCTTGGTTGGTCAGAGCCCAGTTCCAATTATCCAGAGAATTCTGCACATCTTGAGGCTTTGGAAAGCCGAAGATGCCTACGGCGACAGTGACATTTGGAGCCCACGCGTAACTGGCCGTTATAGTACCGGGTTGGCTGCAAGCGGTTGCGGTTATCGCGCTGCAAACGAGGAATGCCCCGCTAGTTAGTAGATAAAAGCATCTAAAAAGCATCAGTTGCCCCCAGTCTGGAACGATACTGTGGTCGCTGCCAAGAGTGCAGCCTCATCAGTTCCTTCATACTGCGTATACGGCTTTACGGCGTCAAGCGCGTATGCTTTGCCATCGGAGAGTTCATAGGCCGTGCAGATACCGTAATCAGGCTCGCTCTGACCTGCCGCCCGCCAGAGAAAAAGCAGATATCGGCCACCCACTTTGGGGATACCTTCACCGTAGACTACATAGTCTTTTAGATGCCCTGAAGGAAATACAACCGTGCCCCCGAGCCGCGTTCCGATCACCTGTGAACCAGGTACGAGCGAGGTATCATCCGACTTGAGGACTCGCTCAACGTTGAACTGGTGCTCTGTATAGACACTTGTGTGTTCGCTACCCACAAAACCATGAGATGCCGCCAAAGTCCCTATAACGATCGCAGTGGCGTGTTGACTAGGCAACGCCTCCTGAGGCGTTTCGTAGTCGATAACACGCATAGATAGATCGTGGCTACGCCCATTGATTACCAAACCGGGGTCATGTAGTTCTTTATGACTGTCCCTCATTCTCAAGTCTTTGGATGCACGGTGCATTGAGTTCAGCTGATCGCTTATCGGATCACGAAAACCTTCAAAGTAAGCCAAGGAGGGATTTGCAGAATGTGCGCCTAATCGGAGCGGCAAAGTGCGTAATGTTGTCGCTCGTTGCCCAAATATTCGGTTATTTCGGTTGACATACAGAACAGCAGCTATGGTGCATGACGCAATAGCTGCGAAACGCAGCAGATTGATTAAAAGATGACTTTTAGAAGGGGCGCTTTTGTGCTTCATTTATCCTCCCGTGGACTTTCTCTGATAGAGTAGGCATGGCTTAGTGAAGCTACCGGTCAACACACTCGATCGGTTCATTTTTCGAGTGGCTTGGAGGCTAACATGGTTCCGGCTTTAGTCAAGAAAATTATTTCGTTTGGTCTTGTCGCCAGTCTTATGGCATTCATTTGGGCAGAAAATTGTCTGCCTGCCGAAAGCCAGGTAGTTGTTGGGTCAATCGATCCTAACTACTGTGAGAAGATCGAGCACTTACACCCAAATCTGACAATCAAACATAACGTGCGTATACACGGCACCATAACCGACGTGGCTGGAACTCCTCTTTCGCGAAAGCCGGTTGTTCTAAAAAGCTACAAATCTCCAACAACTCAAAAAACGGTGCGTCAGGTCGCAACCGATGATGCTGGAACGTTCGACCTTGGCATGGTGGAGTCAGGCCGCTATAGGCTCCTCGCCTCTTGGACTCGTAGCTTTCGACAACCGGAAAATTTGACGTGCCAGGCGGGAAATGATTGTAATCTGGCAATTAAGCTAGTCGCCCCTCCAACCGATGGGCCTGACGTTAATTGCCCGGTTCGATAATGATGCGGAAAGTCAGCATTAGAAGCTAACGAAGCACTCCTGAACAAAAGCTCAATTTGGAGACGTGCTCCTTTTCTCAGCAGCTATTCGAACCGCCAAGCACGCTTGAGTCGTATATTGCCTTTGTTAATTGGCGCCAAATCGCCAAATGCGCTCATTGAGCACTGGTACATGGGGGCAAAGCTGCGGAGGATGCTGTACGCCTGCGTTTCTTGGTTGACGGATACAGTCTTGACCGAGCGCAGCGCAAGCAATTGCCCCAGATGATCGCAGACCAGCCCTGGGCGCATCTGCATGCTGACGCGCATGCAAAACACTGGGGACAGGCAGCAGATTATGTAAACAACTACCTGAAGGAGTGGGAGCTGGCTTTGGCCGAAGATCACGGCGGGTGAGGCTACATCTCGTGCCAATTAACGATGCGCACTGAAGAGTGCGCACCCGCAAAGTGCCATAGCCATTTTTCGCTCCGCACTGCCTGAGCAGGTTCTTTGAGTCCAAATGTGTTTATTTTAGATCTGCAATATATACTGCGCCGATGAGCTGGCTGAGAATATCGTTGATCCTTCAATTCGTTCTCGCATCGTACTTTCAGGCAATTCTCTGGTTTCGGCTGGGATCCTGGAACGATCAGTCGGGAAAACGCTTGATTGAACTAGTTCACGAAGGTCAAGCAGGGCCGGTGTTGGTTTTCGCGTTTCTGATGCTACTTCCTTTACTGCTCTTTGCGTTGGCCCTCTGGAAACAGTGGCTCTGGCTGACGTGGTTAAGCCTGATTGGTTACGGCACATGGGCTGCGCTTCAGATCCAGAGTTGGTGGATACCGTGGTTTTTTGGGCCAGATCAACGTGCCCTCATGAACGCAAAGGCGTTTGAAAGAACATACAAGATGTTTCCCTCATCACCTGGGCACCTCGCGCCCGATGCAATGCATTTCGTACTAGACGTCCTTCTATTTACAACTGTGGGGACTCTTGCGATCGGCCTACTTGAGGCAACAAGGAAAGCGGCTATGAGCCGCAAACAATCGAGCGTTTCTGTCTGACTTGGCAATAGCCATAGGGGGATTAATGATCCGCCTTCGGGCTGTTCTCGTTCTGTGGCTAGGCTGCGGTACGGGACTCTTGGCCGGGTGTCGTTTTTCCTTTACCTATAGAAAACGGGCTTCGATGGGCGGTTTTATTCCTTTACCTGTAGAAAATTCCTTTACCTGTAGAATTCCAGTCCGGCGGCTGCGAGCCGACTCCATGTTGCAGTTCTCCGGCTGAATTCGCTCCGGTCCTCGGGGCCGTGTAAGGCCCGCATCTTCGTCCAGAACGGCAGTCCTTTTCCGGCTTCCGAGGTCAGCGTGCTGGACTTTGAAGGGGACAGTATCAGGCTGGCGATCACTGCCAAGAGGCATCGGCGCAAGCCAATTGATCCCGAAGCGAGCCAATTCGAAGACTCGATCGGGGTATTCAGCCCTGATGGCACTCTGAACTGTTGGGTCTGCATGAAGTGCAGCACTCGCAGAGAACTCCCCGGAACCGGCCGCATCAATGCCCATGCGAGATCCTGTATCGGCTCAATCAGGATCGCGAAGCCAGAGGCAGACGCATCTGCCTCCCGCCGTTGGGCGATCGCATCGCGCAGCAGGGATTCAAAGAACAGCAGAGCCGAGATCGCAAATTGATCGACGTGTGGCCCCCAGCTTTGGGGGCCGTCAAGATGACGGCGACATTCTAAGCAACACGATCGATGTATCGGCATGCCTGCCTTGGTCGCAAAGCGGTGGTGCCAGACTTCGGCTGAGCAGCATGTGACCATCGGTGTTCGGTGAACTGGGCAGATCGTGAGGATCGAGCAGTACCACGCGAGCCGAAGATATTGACTATGACCAGCTCGGAGATCATCCGATAGGCAAAGCGGGCAGACCGCTGGAAGGACCGTGGGGCGGTCGAAGGTGCAATGATCGGTGATGTGCCATCGAGGTTGGGTGCGACTGATCCACCGGACCAGCCACTCTGGATGGGCTTGGGCGAGCGTGCATTTCTCGAGATTAAACGCTGTCGTCGACAGCATGACGCCGATATGGCTCAATACACTGCCAGGAGGCTGGAGATCGATCGGGTCAAACGGTTTACGCTCAGACTTGACGAACTGAGAGAGCAGTTCGCCGGCAGTGCAGCCATATATAGCTCCCGTCCTCGACAACCATGAGCCAAGCCCCTCGTCTGGGTAAGGCCGTAGGGCGACCGGAAGACTACGGGGCGGTCGTGGCGTCAAACTGATCTCCCATGGAGAGCAACTGAGAGGACACTCGGAGGTTCGAGAGACTATCGAGGTCAATCTGTTCCTTGCCTGTCTTGACTGCGTCGACAGCCAACGCCTCCAAGAGACGGACAATTCGAACAGTCACTCCGTGCGTGCGATCAAGAAGCACACGGCGAGACGCGGAACTGGTGAGGTCCGAGCTTCTGCGCAACGGAAACGTCGACTGGAAGCTCACAAGTAGTCTCATGAACGCTTCATCGTTCTGCCATAGTGGGAGATCGTAAGCTTCGAACCGATCGGCGAGCTGTTCATCAGTAGTAAGTGCGATTTTGGCGTCTGAGGTGCCGGCGCAAATCAGCGGGATGCGCAGTTCATTGGCCATGTACCGCAATGTGTTCAGCAGTATTCTTTGCTGTCGGTAGGTGCTCGCGAGCAGCGTATGTACTTCGTCGATGATGAGCATGCGGGCGCCCACAAAGCCCAGCAGATCTCGAACGATATGGCGCATCTGATGAACATTCATTGAGGTCCGTACAGGCGCATCCAGCGAAGACAGCAGCTGAGTGTAGAACGACTTCTCATCCGGTTCTGGCGGCATCTGCATCGCGACGATCTGCATCCTTTGCACACCGACAGTCGAGTCAAAGACCGGAGGATGCGTCCTTCGAAACTTGCGAAGCAGCTTCGTCTTGCCCATGCCAGTAGCGGCGTGCAGAAGCAGACAGGGCATCCGATCGCGTTGCGGATACTGCAGCAACTCGTCGAGACGGCCGAGGATTGTCTCGGCCCGCTCGTAGCCGATCCATCGCTCCGCCTGGATTCTCCGGATGCGTTCCTCTGAAGGCAGGTGAGCCTCTTCTCTTGATTCGGAGGAGAGATGTTCAAACTCTTTGCTCATTCCCAAACCTCGACCTTGTAGGGTGTGATCCGCTCCAGCAAGGCCTTTGATTCAGAGTCGGAGATCGGCCCCTTCTCCTTAATTCTGGTTGAAAGCTTCCCGGCCCTTTCGCGTGCACGTCTTGCAGACGTCGTGTCCTTACAGGCCTGTTTGATCAACTCGCGTTGCTCTAAAACAGCTGCGAAGATTGTCGTTTCATTGATCGCCAGTTGTTTCGTCCGCTTCAACTGTTTCACGACCGAACGATGTTCATTCAGCGTGATAGGTGGGTGGCCGATGTCCCGGTAAGGCACCCTCAGATAGTGGCCGTTGGAAGTGGCTTTTGTATAGACATGCGAAAGGTCCCGTGGATCGTAGCGAATCAGATTCCGATCTGTCGAGCGGCCAGCGAACGGACTGAGGACATTGTCCCAATAATGAATGCCGAACAGTTGTATTCCATCCCGCCGTATCAAGCGAAGTTCCCCAGGAAGGAAGTCGATATAGAACTTCTGGGTGTCGGCTGGATGGCGGATCGTTACCTGTTCCGAAGCCAACGTCTTCTCCCAAGCTTTGATGGGCGGCTCTCCGATCGATCTATGCACACGCTGGTGATAAATTTCAACGATCTGTAGGGTGAGCCATCTCTCTAACTCGCGCATCGTCAGGCTCGCCATCTTCGCTGGTTTGTACTCGCCCCGGTCCCTGATAGAGGAGAACGTCGTGCCCGGCAGCAGATGGAGGTCACCCATCATGGTGCCAATGAGCCGTTCGATGTGGCCCCCGAAATGGGGAGTCTGAGGAGGGCGGTATGTCAGCAATATGCCGTGCTCTCGGCAACCTCGCTTGAGGGCGTTGCTGTGAAACTCTTTGGCGTTGTCGAGGTGAATCGTCTCCGGCAAGCCTTCCGCAGGCCAAGATCCGCTGATTGCCTCTGATTCGAGAGACAATCGCTTGGGCAGGACAGCTTGGCTGAGGGCCAAGGCCACGGATGTTGATGACGGGGCATCGAGCGACAAGTGGAAGCCCAGTATCACCCGCGTTGCCACATCGATGACCAGAGTTAACCACGGACGTCCCATCGAACGTCGTTCGACCTCATCTACGACCATGATGTCCGCGAGTGTGTGATCGATCTGTACGAGTTCGAGCGGGTGCTTCGGAGCCAGCCCCTTCTTGACTGGCGCAAACCTGTGGCGTGCGGCTTCCGCTCCTTCTCTTTTCCGTACTGTTAGCGCTGGGTCGACGGAGTTGACCCGAACCCACACCGCTTTGTACGAAGGAGGTGCAAGTTTGGCTTTTCGGCATTCCAGGATGACCTGCCGGTGGAGATCTGCAACACGCGGCCGCTGCCTCTTCAAGTAGTACCCGGAGATCAACGTTTGGATGACGGTCTCGACCTCTGTGCTGAGCAGTCTTGTTCCCGAGACACGGCCGCCGCGATTGGGTAGAAGGGAACTGGTCGATGGATCGCGACGATATACGGCCAGCAGCCTATACACCATGGCGGAACTGAGCCGGAGGTCCGCCGCAACCTCGGCGACGGCTGTCGGCGAACTGGACCTCAGCAGCATCTTGAGCGCGCCCTCGCGTTGGCTCGCAATCTGCCAGTCGGCATCGCTCGCAGTGTCCCCGGCCGGCTTCAACGGCGGTTTTGCCATGAAAAACGCATGCGCAATTGTTCTACAGGTAAAGGAATTTTTCTACAGGTTAGAGCAAATTTCTACACCTTTAGGAATTGCCTAAGCCTTATGGAATCAATTAGACCGTTCTACAGGTAAAGGAAAAACGACAGCGGGATTACGTGATCCTGGGGCTGCTGGTTGGTTGCGCGCTTCGCCGGCAGGAGCTGGCCACCCTGGACGTTGAGACCATCCAGTTACGAGAGGGGCGCTGGGTGTTGGCTGATCTCGAAGGGAAGGGAAGGCGCATTCGTACCGTGGCAGTCCCCGTGTGGGTCAAGCAGGGAATCAACGCCTGGGTGACCGCTGCCGGCATCGAGGACGGCCGACTGCTGCGATCGATCTCGAAGGGCGGGAAGGTCGGCGACAGCCTGAGCGACTGGGCGGTCTGGTCAATAGTTGAACAGTCATCGAAACAAATCGGGATCGAGCACTTCGGCGCCCACGACCTGCGCCGCACTTGCGCGAAACTGTGCCGGAAGAATGGCGGGGATCTGGAGCAGATCAAATTCCTACTCGGCCACTCTTCGATCCAGACTACTGAACGCTATCTGGGGTCGGAGCAAGATATTGAGATCGCTGTAAACGACAACCTGGGACTGTAGTTGAGAGTCCGGCTCTCCGTGGGATTTTGAGGGCGCGACAATTTTACGAGCGGATACGATAAGAAGGGATGGTGCGATGACAAAAGAATTGCGCAAAACCGTTGAACCCGATGAAGGTGCATCCCAGCTTCTTCACAATCTTCGCGACCTCATCAAAAATGCCAGGCAGAGGGCGTTGCGGGCGGTCGACGCCGTTCAGGTACAGACCTGCTGGGAAATCGGCCGGCACATCATCGAATTCGAACAGGGCGGAGCTACCCGGGCGGAATACGGGACCCGGCTGCTGCAAACCCTGGCCACGGCGCTCGCCGCAGAGTTCGGGCGAGGGTTCGACACCTCGAATCTTCGCTACATGCGGCTTTTCTATCAGGCCTTTCCAATTCGTGACGCATTGCGTCATGAATTGAGCTGGACACACTACCGCACGCTTCTGAGGGTAGAAAGCGACTCCGCTCGGCAATGGTATATGAACGAAGCTGCGGGCCAGGGCTGGACGACGCGCTCGCTTGAGCGCCAAATCAGCACTCTTTATTACGAACGGCTTCTGGCAACGTCAGACCGAACTGCTGTCGAGAGCGAAGCCAGAGGCAACTTGGCACCCTCCCAAACCCCACGAGATTTCGTTCGAGATCCGGTCATGCTGGAGTTTTTAGGTCTTCCCGGAGTTGGCAGGTTGTTAGAAGCGGACCTCGAAAGAGCCTTGTTGGACAATCTGCAGGCATTCCTTCTGGAACTTGGGCGAGGTTTCGCGTTCGTTGCGCGACAGTACCGCATCAGTTCGGAATCCAAAGACTTCTACATTGATCTGGTTTTCTACAACTATTTGCTCAAGTGCTTCGTATTGTTTGACCTCAAATCAGGCGAGCTAACCCATCAGGACATTGGGCAAATGGATATGTATGTCCGCATGATGGACGATCTCAAACGCGCGCCGGACGACAATCCCACGGTCGGAATCATTCTCTGTGCTCAAAAGGATGCGTCTGTTGTTCGTTACTCCGTTCTTCATGAGAACGAACAGATTTTCGCCAGTCGATATAAGCTCGTCCTGCCTTCAGAAGACGAGCTACGAATTGAGCTTGACCGTGAACGAAACAATCTCGCAAAGCAGCTCGAATCTGAGACAGACAACTAATGTGCGCCGCAAACAAACTCCGAGTCTGTTCCTTTGATATGGCGGAGGTGCCGCCTGATGGGTATGTGCTGGCAGAAGAGCAGGGAGAGATGTACTTCTGCAACGCACGGTGTCTCTGTCTATGGGCAGTGCATTTTGTGACGAATCCCCGGCGCTCCGAAGAACAGAAAAGGATTGCTTGCGAACTGACCATGCCCTCGGGTGAGCGACGGAAATTCACTGACTTTATTGAAGCGGCTCAGTGGAGTGCTGCGAATGCTCTGCAAGGCGAATCGAACCCCTGGCTTGCGAATGGAACGACGGTTTCGTAACGATCCAAAGGCTCCTCGATGAGTGCATTACCCTGTTCGCGCCAGTTGAGATTTCCGGTAGGAGATTAGTAAACGGAAGCCGTCTTTTGGGTACCTATTGCTGAGCATAATCGTAACAACGTAAACTTCGGTCTTTGCAATTTCTGAGCTAATCGAGGATGTCAATGCGGCTTTTCTCACTCACTTTTCTGCTGCTGCCAATCACGTATGTCGCTGTGTCCGCACAATCGCCTGCCGCGTACATAAAGACCGATGTTGTTCCAAGCTCAGAATGGCACTTGGAAAAGCCAGAGTCACTGGGGTATTCCAGCCGGAAACTGGACGTACTCCGTGCGTGGGTTGAAGCAGACGAGACCTCGTCCATGATAGTGCTGGTCCACGGACATCCCATCTTTGCCTACGGGGATTTGAGTCATTCAAGTCACGTCTACTCCGTTCGAAAGAGCGTCCTCGCGATGCTCTACGGGAACTATGTAGCAAACGGCACGATCGACCTGAACAAGACGATCAAACAGCTTGGCATCACCGACAAGCAGCCACTACTCCCCGCCGAAGAAACCGCCACGCTTCGACAACTGCTTGCGTCGCGATCGGGGGTCTACCATCCGTCTGGAAGCTTCGGCCAAGCAGACTACATGCCCAAGCGGGGCTCCCATCCCGCCGGAGCGTACTACGTTTACAACAATTGGGACTTCGATGCCGCTGGCGTAGCTTTTGAAAAACTCACCGGGCATAGCATCTACCAAGCGCTACAAACTGATCTTGCTAGTCCTATCGGCATGCAAGATTACAGGGCCGCCGACCAGAAGAAGGAGTTCATGCCAGAGAGCAGCCTGGGCGAGTACGCCATGAGCTTGTCTACCCGAGACATGGCGAGACTCGGACTACTAATGCTCGACAATGGCCGCTGGAACGGCAAGCAAGTGATTCCCTCAAACTGGATAGAAGCCAGCACCTCCATCGTCACTCATTCTCCTGACATTCACCCTGACTCACTGCGTAAAGCAGAGGATCCAGCGCGGTGGGGTTATGGCTATCTCTGGTGGGTTTGGGATGAACCCGCTCCTCCCAACGCACACGACGGAGACTACGATGGATTCTTCCAAGGGGCATATTCGGCGATGGGCACTGGGGGCAACTTCATCACCGTCATACCTGCGTTTTCAGTCGTCGTTGTCCATCAGGTTGACCGAGACAAGAACCCACACGCCTCGGTCTCATTTCCTAGCTACATGGCCATGCTCTCGATGATCCTGAATTCTTATTGCGGTAATGATTGCGGAGCATCCATCCAGCCAGCTAAGTCACGATAAACGCACTGTTCGGAATGGCGATCCCCGAATTCAGGGTGGCACCGGTCCGGATCACTGACGAGAAGCCGACTTATCAAGACCAATGTGCTATGCACGATCTCGGAGCTAATCGCTGCGTTATCTCCCCGTTAGCTTTCGTAAAAGCCCTTGCCGGACCATTTCAACTGCCACGGAGACCCCATGCCCTTCATGTTTCTCTTGAAACGCTGAGGATTTTGCGGATCACGCGAGACGGGTGGAATTTCGTCGATCATCAAGCTGCCTTTCGTCTGCCCCTGAAGCGCGTGCATAATGAGTTCCTCAAGCCCTACGGCAATGTCGCTGAAAACTCTCTCTGCATATTCGGTTACCGGTAGGTTGTCGATCTTCGGTTCCTTCATCACAAACGCATCGCCGTCTTGGGTGTATTCGATATTTGGAAGATGCCAGGCGCTGTATCGCATCTGCCGGAATTGCTCTTCTATGGCCATGACTTTCGGCCGCCAACGCAGCAAGTAATCCCCCAGTTCCGGCCGGTCCCTCTGCGCTCTTTCCAACCCTTTCAGAAAGCGGCTTTCCTTCTCTGCGTAAAACGACATCTCGACTCCCAGAAACTTCATCACGCCCGGAATGTGATCAAGGACGTGGGAAGCCATCTCGAGCAGTTGAGCTACCTGGCTTCGCAATGGGTTGTCGATTCTCTCCGTGAGATGGAACTGGTTTCCTTTCTTCCGCACAATACTTTTCTTTTCGAGAGCCTTCTTATGTTTACCGACCAGATCCCTGATTGCCAGCATCGCTTTACGCATCTCAAGCGCCGGGTAAATACAGCCGCTCCAGTGCTCGTCAAAGGGTGCCTTCGTATCCGGCCCCATGATTGCTTGCTGCATATCCAGAGGCGCAAGGAAGAGTCTGGCCATGAACGGTTCGCTCGTTCCCTCGTTGAAGAGTGGCTTCACTTCAAAGAGCGGAGGCACAACGAGTTCCGCCTTCATGTCGCTCTGCTTCTCGATCACCTCCACCCAGCTCTCGAAGTCCCGGCGAGTGACCTTCAACACCATTGAATATTGATATCCGTCCGAAGGAATGACCATGGGCCGTTGTCGATATGCGATGGCCAAAATCGGGTCGAGAGGAATTTTTCCTTTCAAGCGAATCACGCCGCCATCCTGCCACGGGATGAAGGTAAGGGTCCCCAAAAGCTCCTTGTTCTTGGTGAGCTTGATCTCACGAAGCGTCTCCGTAGGTGGCTGAATCGACGGCACGTAAGGCACAAGACGAGCCTCGGTGTTGTACTGGTAGGTCGCACTCATGACAGCCACTTTAGCTGCACCTTCAAGCATCACCGAGTATGGTGGAATGCTGGGGCGTCGGGGATAGAACGCCAAGTGTGACATCAGATGAACGAAGAACCTGTTCAGAGCATAGGAGCCATCCTCGCGCGCCGATAAATGCACAAAGAAGGGAGGAATCGGAACATCCTCTTCTGATGTCGTGGCGAAATCAACGATCTGACTGCTACCGACGATGTTTGCTGTGTAGTTAATTACGCCCACATCCAGTACGACGATAATGTCCGGTCTGAGATACGTGTCGTACTGCTCGTTCAGGTCGGCACAGTGCCCGGCCAGGGTCGCAAAATTCAAGTCCGTACTGAACCCAAAAATGACGCCCAGCGTTCCATGCGTGGTCAGGTTGCTTCCCGTCGCCTTTTGATCCATCTCAGAGATGGGGCTCTTGTGAAGCTTCTTGACCTGTGCGATCTTCTCGAACCCGTTCTCCAGCTCTTTCTTGTTGAGTAGCGACTTGACCTCGATCACGGACGCGATCGCATCCGCCGAAATGATCTGATTTTCCTCCGTGTACCGATACACCGGACTCGAGAGAGCGTCGTAGATCAAGACATCCTCATGACCGCTCATTTCGCTGAACTTGTCGATCACGAAGCCGGCTGTCGCCCGGAACCGCTGGGGCATGTGGTGGTTCAAGAATTCCTTGACGATATTTTCAACTTCTTTTCCACCCTCGCCCGCGTGCGGATTGGTCGTCCGGATGTGCTCGAATTCCGCGCGGAGCAGCTTTGCAGCTTGTGCGATGTATCCCGCAATCGTCTCTTTTCCAGGCATGACTCTGAGAATAACTGAGATCACAAAGCGTTTTCAGCCACAATCGAGCCACCTTGAGTGCGTTCCTGAGTGGCGTCAACTTTGCTCCCTCAAGTCCTGATAAACGCAGTTCTCGTCAGTGAGCCGCTCAGTGTTCTCAGCTCCCGCGAAATCGCCAATGCACTCATTGAATGAACTTATTACTTCCGAGAAGCCGACTTGTCAGGACCAGTGGCCACGCGTCAGCTTAATGGTCAGGACCGTGCCGATCTACTTCTTCTCCAAAATTAGCGTTTCGCTCCAAGCGTCATGCACGGCTTCAACTACAACCATTGGTTCATCCAGCAGAATCTCGTGTCCGCTCCTGATTGCGATTCGCAACTGTCCCATTGAGGAGCGGGCGGCTAGGTCTCTCGCCATACTGTCAACAGCCGCATTGAACTCTGTGGTGTGAGCAGCCAATGGCCCCTCGAAAGTTAGCGGTTTTCCGTGTTCCAGGACTATCAATGGCTTGTCGTAGTGCCAAATCAACAGCTCGCCGGGTGAGAGACCTCCATTGCGCTTCACCAAAATCGGATCAGCAGGCGGCCCTTGAACCGACCGCGGATCGATTGCTTGAAAACGCCAGATCTGTTCTTCGTGGGCTGAGTCGATGAAGACGAACCCGGCGACCCTGTCAGGGAAGGATCGTGTGAATCTGCGCACCAAAATACCCCCTGCCGAATGGCCCACGAGGAGGTAGGGAGCATCGACGTGCGCAGAAGCCAGAAGATTCTTGAGGTCTTCTACTTGTTCGTCCGTGCTCTCACTCTCGGGACGGGCAGGATCGTGATCGACCGTACTTTGCCCTAAGCCCTCCCTGTCATAGCCGCAGACCTGCGTGAAGCGAGCGATCTCAGGCATAATCAGTCTCCAGTCGCTTGCTTCGCGGTAAAGACCAGTGCTGAGGATGACAACCGGACCATGACGGTTCCCTTCGCAGTGAAGGTACAAGTGACGGCTTCCAGCTGCAAAGATGCCTGTCTGGGCAGAACAGAGTGTGGGGCAACAGCGCATAAATAAAGCCATAAGAAGAACTGCACGAAGTGCCGTCATAACTCCTCCAGAACGTCGATTACTTGCTGATCAAGGAAGCTTCGCGAGGAAGTCATTCATCTCGCGGACGACTTGAGCTTCGTTGGAGAGGAACACGTAGTGATCCGCATTTGGGATTCGGACCACATGGGCAGTCGGAACGCCGCGGCTGAAGGCATCGGCCCAGGCGTTACAGCGTGCTTTATCGTCCGCCACCAAAGTAGCTTTTCGGGTCGGGTCGTTGGCAGGAAAGCGATCCCAGTTGTGCGGGCACGCATAGATCGCGAGCATGGGAACCGGAATGGCGGTGTACTTCTGCATGCCGAAGTTGACTGCGGCTCCAATTGGCGAGCGCGGCGGCAATGGTGGCATGTTCGCGATCGCCGCATTGCTCTGGTGAAGGATGGTCTCAAACTTTGCGATGGCCGCTTCCAGTTCCAATAGCTTCTTCTGCTCATCCACTCCACCGGCTTCGATTTCGTCGATACGCCTCTTGATGTCGTTTATCTCGATCTCGATCGGCGGATGTGCCGGATCGTAGAAAGCGAAGCCTGTTGCCGCGTCGAGGTAGATTAGCCCAGAGACTTTCGTTGGGAAGCGGCTGCCGATAGAACTCAATTCCTCGCCGGCGAGAGAGTGTCCCACCAGCACAGGACGCTCAATGTGGAGTGCGTGCATAACGGCGACAATGTCATCCCCGAGATTGTCCGCTGAATAGTTACCGTTTGCCGGGAATGGTTTGCTTGATGCGCCAGATCCCTTTCGGGTAATGCCGTAGACATGATGTTGATCGGTGAACTGCGGAGCGAAGCCATCGTAGCGATGCGCGGTATCTCCAGCGCCGGCGAGAAAGATGAGTGGTTTGCCAGACCCTCCCCAATCGAGCACCTCAAGCTTGATACCTTGTGCGACAGCGACAAACTGCACGGTATGTGGAGAATGATCGGCTTGATCCTGCGCGTACAGTTCGCTTGCAGATAGCACGATAAGAGTGACAAGGCACAGCATCATGTTCTTCATGTGTGTTCTTCCTGCGTCTACTGCTGTTTGGCGATAGAAGCTGTGGCAAGCGTCCCGCCGAGGCCCATCGTCTCGATTGCGGAGGATGGAACAATAACCATCGCTCCCTTTTCGCGAATCGCTTCGTAAAGCATGTTCATGCCGCGCAGATGAAGGGCGCCCGGATTATTTGCATAAACACGCGAAGCCTGTGCGAACTGCTCGGAGACCTGTACCTCAGCTTCCCCGAGAATGACGCGTGCTTGGCGCTCACGCTCAGCTTGTGCCTGTTGGGACATGGCATTTTCCAGCGCTTGAGGAATGCGTACATCGCGTATCTCAACGGACTGAATGGTGATGCCCCAAGGGGTTGTTTTCTCGTCGAGGACCTTTTGCAGCTCCTGGCCTAGCGTTTCGCGGTCGGTGATCATCTCTGCGAGCTGGTGGCGACCGATGGACTCGCGAAGCGCGGTCTGCGAGCCGAGAGTGATGGCTTGAATGAAGTCCTCCACTTCGAGAATGGATTTCTCCGCATTCCAGACAAGCCAAAAGATGATTGCATCGACGTTGACGGGAACGGTGTCGCGGGTGAGTGTCGATTCTGCGCTGACTGTTGTAACGCGCACCCGTTGATCCACATAACGGCTCAACGTTTCGACAATCGGGATAATGAGAAAGAGGCCAGGACCGCGTACGCCCCGATATCGGCCGAAGCGCAGGAGGGCCACCTTCTGCCATTGGTCTACGACCTTGATTGCGAAGAGGAAGTAAACGCCGATAAGGCCGCTCAGTATGATGACAAGCGGAGAGTTCGTGAACCTCTCAACCGTTATCCCACCCAGGATGCAAATCAGGAATACGGTAAGGCCAACGCTATTGAAGTGATTAAAGTTTAACATGTTTATCTCCTCGTCGGTTCGACTTCAAATGAGAGCTCCCGCAAGGCTTTCGCTAGTTGCTCGACGGTGAAACCTGCTGAGCCTGCCCGGGAAACGAATTCCCTAACCAGTTGCCCTAGCTGCCGCTCGCGCTCGCCTTTGGCGTATTCGATTTTCTTGTTGGCGATGAACGTGCCTGAGCCTTGCTGTGTATCCACTGTGCCGCGGATCTCCATCTCGCGGTAAGCGCGCGAAACAGTGTTGGGATTGATAACTAGATCGACGGCTACCTGTCGCACGGTAGGGAGTTGGTCTCCAACTGCCAGTACCCCTGCGGATATTGCTGCCTGAACCTGATCGATGATCTGTCGGTACACGGGAACTCCGCTGTGGGAGTCCAGACGGAAGGCGAATGGGGCTTTCTCGACTTTTGGCGTCTTTCTCACACGGCAGATAATGTACTATTTAACTAGTACATGTCAAGCGGCAAAATTCAGGAGGAAAGTGAGATCGTAACCGGAAGTTGAATGGGTTCAGTCCACGGGCCTCCTTGAGAGTGGATGAGCCGAGTGGCTCACCCACCCAGGACGACGACTACTCGTCGTCGGCTCCATCCGAAGGATCATCGGCGGCCTCTACTTTCGAGAGCCGCTTCATGCTGATGGCATGGATCTCGGCGATCCGGTGCTTGAAGGTAGTCCCGTTGACCTCATCCTCTACCTCGCGATACCGGAGAATGCCTTCCAGGGTGATGAGCTGCCCCTTCTGGAGAGTCTTGGCGAACTTCGAGAGATTTCTCCAGGCATAGACGCGGTGCCATTCGGTGCGGTTCTCGTAGTCGCCCTTGTCGTTCTTCCAGCTTTCCTGGGTTGCGATGTTGAGGACGACGTACTCTTTGTTGTTCTGAGCGGTTTTGGCTTCGGCATTCTGTCCGAGGCGGCCGATGAGAATGACTTTGTTGAACATGGTATTTAGCTCCGTTTCTTTTGGTTTGTCCGCTGTCTGCGGTACATGCTTGCCCAACGGGTGTGCCGTCGCGACCCACTCCCTCGGCGACTGGATAGAATCTGCGGAAGGGGACCCAGACTTGCTATGGGGACAGGAGTCCGCACCTCGAAGAGGCGCGCAGTGGAATCTTGGAAGGAGAGCGTGCGTCCGAAGGGCGGGGGTGCTTTGAGCGCGGCACGCTGAACGCAGATAGAAAGGCAAACCGGAAGGGAGCCTCACTGTTCAACGGCCTCTCTCATGGCGCGAGTTGCAAAAGCCAGCTCAGAAACTAGAAGAATCATTCCACAATCAGGAGGAAGAATGACAAAGGCAAATGCAGCACCGATTCTCATCGTTCGATCCATCTCCTCGCCTTCTCCATCGTTCTGCGAACGTAGGCAGCTCGTTTTGTAGGGCTGGGATCGCGGGAGAGATAGTCGTCTTCAAGAGCACGTTCAATCCGGTCCTCACTCATGCCATTGGCATAGGCGGCGACACAGAACGCGATGTCAGCGGCGGCGGGCCTGTCCTGGTACTTGATCGAAGTTCGGAATCTCTCAAGGGTCAGATTCGATAACCTCGGTCCCCTGTGGGGAGAAAGAGAACTTTGTAGACGCCTCGCCTCGTGTTCCTGCTCGCGGGCCTTGTAGAGCGTTGCTATCTCTTGATCGAAGGCCTCCGCCATCGGGTACTGTTGTCCACTGTGGCTGTGCAGGCGCACGAAAGGGAAGAGGCCGTCAGGCTTCCGGTATTTGGGCTTGCAATTCGTAAAGCCAGGAAGCCGCCCGAACCGCCTCCAGTCAAGCTCACTGAGGATTGCGGCGATCTCTCCCGGCTCTAGGATGGATGACTCGGATGCACGCTTTCTCACCTGCCGTACATTGGCAATTGGGTTGGTTGGGTACAACTCATGGCGCATGGCATGGCGGAAGGTTGCTCCGAATACTTCTCGAATCTTGGCCTTTGTGCCGTTGGCCTTATCCAACGACTTGAGCCAGTCCTCGACCGCAACCGCCTTCACTGAGCGCAGCGGGTAAGTACCCCACTGCGCCAGGACATAGTTCTTGAGGATGGAGCGATATACTTTTCGCACCTTCACAGATTTGCCGGATGACTCCGACAACTCGCGGTCGGTGTAATGCTCCGCGAGTCCTGCCACAGTAAGCGAGTGATCTCCTGCCAATGGAGTAGCGGGATTGTTCGCTTTCTGCCGATATTCGTCAGCTTTCTTCTGGGCTTTCGTCTTTGTCAGTTCTTTGACAGAGCCAAGCACGGCCTTACGTTGTACGGATATTCCGTTACCTGCTGTCTCTCTCCAGCGATAGATGTATACGTCAGACCCGTTCTTCCTTTTTTCAATTGTCAAAGAGCCTTGCTGATAGCGTCTGCGAGTATGTTTCATGCTGCCGTCCTTTCGGGTTGGGCAGCGCGAACGGCGTTATTAGTGTACGACTCTTCTAGCCAGCGATTGAGAACGGAAGTGCGAAACATCAGGCGACGACCAATGCGACGAGACGGCACCTTGCCTTCCCTTGACCAGAGGCGAAGGGTGTTGACGTGGATGCGAAGTAGCTCTGCCGCTTCATTAGCGGACAATAGTTTCTCGAAAGAGAACTCATCGGCAGCGGCTTGGATGTCGCAGACGAGGTCGCACTCATGTTCATGGGCCTCCTGCCGTGTAATCGTGTTGATGACCCGTTCGGAGTCTTGAACGCTGTCCACTGCTACTTGGGTTGCTTCTATCCGCCCCACTTCAAGAGACTTTCCATCTCGGAGGACTCAACAGGGATAAGGTTCCAAGTGACGTCGAACCGCCTGAGCTGCTTACGTAACTCCCTCAAACTTGGCAACAGACGGGGGCGCTTGCCGCCTAGGCTCAGATTTGCGCTGAGGGACGCCCCCATTTGCGCGAAGGTTGGTCGAGCAACAGATCGAAGTACTCAGCCAGGAACTGAATCGTATCGCTGATACCGATGCCGGTTGCAGCCGCATCCAGCAGATTCCAGGGATCGGGCCGATCGTCGCCACCGCTATCGTCGCGGCAATTGGCAACGGAGTCGCCTTGCGCAAGGGACGAGAGTTTGCCGCCTGGCTCGGGCTTGTTCCCAGGCAATACTCCACAGGAGGCAAGGCCCGCTTGCTGGGTATAAGCAAGCGCGGGAACCCATACCTGCGAAAAATCCTGGTGCATGGCGCCCGCGCCGCTGTTTTCCGTATCAAGCGAGACCAAGCACCGATCGGAGCATGGATGGACGCACTTGAACGAAGGGCTCATCGCAATGTGCTCATCGTTGCGTTTGCCAACAAGCTGGCAAGAATTGCATGGGCCGTGTTGTCCAGTGGTGAACCATACCGGCCCTGCACTTCTGCTGCGATATCAGCCTGACAGAGCGCTTTACGACTCACAACCAGATTTCCAACCAGAGTCTGCATAGGAATACAGAACAGTCACAACGGCGTGCTTGAAGCCTGCTGGACGTATAGGTCTACAACGACCGCCCGGTTAATAAGGACAGGCACGCGCGCAACTCGTCATGGCCAGGAGCTGCTGTGCTCCATTAAAGGCCGAATACATTTGCGCAGACTATCTCTCGCTCTAACTTTCCTCTTGCAGCCGCGCGGCGGACCATACATTACGTCCAAGTGGATCCGACCGCATTCGTTAACTCCAGCCGACTCGTCGGGACTGATCTCTCCAGACGAGACTGACCTTTCGGAGCTGTTGCTCAAGCAGTAAACTGACGGGTCGGCGGTGAGTCTCCCAGAAGATGTATCGTGCGAAATATCGGTTTGGTGAATGACTCGGGATTTATCAAACAATTCTACTGGCTGGGAGATTTCTACGAAGGGCTCAGTCTTCGCCAATCGCAACTCTGTCTTCTGAATCATCTGCAACCACAAAGAATCCGGATCGGAATTGAATATTGTGGTAGTGTCTGCCGGAAAAACGAACCACGCGCCCAATTGCACCTCGGTCCGCAATTGATCTTGCGTCCATCCGGCATATCCCAGGTAAACGTGAAAAACGTTAGGGTCAGGCCGGGCCGAAATTGTTTTTTCGAAGAGGCCTCTGTCGGAGATCAAATAAACACCACCGAAGATGTTCTCAGCTTTTTCAATCTTGGCCGACGACTGAAAAAGTGCAAATGCAGCCGAAGGCTCCATAGGACCCCCGATATAGACCGGGTCGGAGCGGTCTTTCGCGGCCTTGAGATCAAGAACTTGAGAAAGCGGCACATCGGTGCGCCGGTTGAGAAATAGTCCGACTACACCATTTTCATCGTAGTGAACTAGCAGGATTACTGTTCTAGCGAAATGCGGGTCGCCGAGGCCGCGGCTAGCGACGAGCAACTTTCCAATACCTAAATCTTTGGGGTTCTTGAATTGAATCGGAAAAAATGTCGCCGGCAGCAATTCGTCTTTCCTGTGGAATGCCTTGAGCCATCGACTTAGCTTGTTTGTCTGCCAGCTGCCGTACCAAGGCAATGCCGCAGTGGCAGGCGCAGGAGCGCGCAACAACGTATTCGGCTTCGGCACATCAAATTCCGCCTTGTAAACGTTGACCCTTCCGGGCTCGGCCAAGGCAATGATCGCGAACAGCAACCCCTTGTGCAGCGACATGATCGGTATCCTTTCCCAGAGGAGATTATCCGATTTTTTCTGGAGGTCCGACCCGAGAGGTCTACTTTGGAGATCCCTTGTAGATTGCCAAGACCGCTTGAGTGGTGGTGTCCTCATCTCTATTCGCGGTCGGATGGTCGACTACTCGGACAGAACCTGTTTTGGAGGATAGCCGATTTTTGGCAACTTGCCGAACGAACGGATATCTCCTTCTGCACGACAAGCACGGTCGAGTCGTTCCGGCAACTGGCCAGATCAGGACGCCTGGTCACAACCGACGGTTACTCTTCCATGATCCATTCGCTATTTGAAAGGCGAAGGAAGCCCCGGTTGCGCTGGTGCTGGTTGGGCTGTAGCTTTGATTTCTTTTATCGAGGAAACATCAAGGACAAGGTGCTCACCCGTCTCCACCCCGTGTCGACGGGTGATCTTCCCCGTGACCTTCACACGTGCGTTTTCCAATTTTTCCAATTCTCCGGTGTTGCGATAACTAACTTGAATCGAATTCACTTGCTTGCCGTCAATAGTGTTTGTGGATTCGAGTTCAAGAATCCAACCTGTCGATTCTCCTCCGATGGCCATTGCTCGGACGAGCTTACCGGCTACGGCTATTTTTTTTGTATGGAAACCGGTTGCCCTGGTGCCGGTTGGGCCGTAGCTTTGGCTTCTTTTATCGAGGAAACTTCTAGGACAAGGTGCTCACCCTCCTCCACCCCATGTCGACGGACGATCTTCCCCGTGACCCTCACACGTGTGTTTTCCAATTTTTCCAATTGTTCGGCTTTGCGATAACTAACTAGAATCGAATTCACCGGCTTACTGTCGAAAAGTGACCGCGGATTCGAGTTCAAGAATCCAGCCTATCGATCCTCCTCCGATGGCCATTGCTCGGACGAGCTTCCCGGTTACGTCTATATTTTGCTCTGATGGCTGCGCCTGCAAATAAACGCAAACAAGCGCCAGAATGAGGCCGGTAATTGGTCGCGCGATGCGCATTTCACGCCTCCGCTGTATGGTCTGCGTAATTCTACCTGAGTCGTATCGAATTGCTATCGGATCATGCGACAGGATGGTATACCGGGCATCTTTATCCGGCTGCGCCCCCATCGCGGACGCCCCCAGCATGTTCGCGCTTCCAAGAGATACTTGGACATTCTCGGAATCAATGCCCCTCTCTTAACCGACGGCCTTATGTTTCCATGGCAGACGGACGAAACACGGGGCACCATTTACATCCTGGCACACAGTCGGGAGGTAGCCTTCGATGGGCGTAGAACGGCGTGATTGCCTTGGTAGCCTTGAATCGGATAATTGATGTTCGTCTTCTGGCCGAACCGAACAGGGTGTGCAAGGAAGACAATCTAGAGAAACCCTCTGGCTAGCGGGCGCTGGCCGAATTTCAGGTCAGCGCCCTAATCATTTCGTCAGCGTGTTCTTATAGATCTTCCCATCCTTCATGGTCTTTCACCCAGCGTCTCCAGAATGAGGGTGCGGGCCTCTTTTGAATCCCGAATCAAGTGACGAAACTGCTGCTTATCCAGGCGCGCAATGAGCCGAAGGTTGGTGTGCCCATTAGAAGAGGCACCTCACCTAAGAAATCGCCCTGTGTGAATTCGTACTCTGGAAACTCGGTCTGCTTTCCGTGAACATCCAGAACTATCCGCAGACAGCCATCCAACACCACATAGAACGAGGCGGGCGCACCCTCCCGAAAAAGCCATTCTCCCGGCTCAAGCTGCACATCGGCGATAGTATGCGCCAAGCGAGCGCATTCGGCTTCGTCAAGACATGCAAAGATTTTGGCTTGCCGCAACTCTTCTGGAGTAAACATGAAACCCGCCTCAAGACCGGCATAGACAATCGTGAAACTCTTGTACTACAGAATGCTATCAATGACACCCACGGCGAGGAACGCAGACGCCCTCCCGCTCCACGAAGGTGGTCGGTATGTTGCTCGATATACGGCCTGAGTGAAGTGAAACTTAGAGCGACATGGCTCGATGTTTGACCGATTAACCCAATACTGTTGACTCGTGGGATTACTACCGACGAACACGCTAGTGCTCACGGCTTCCACTGAGGTACCTTCCACTTGGACGAAAAGTCGCCATTTCGGACAAGTGACCCTCGGCCATCACCTGTTACGAACAGGATTTCTGTGCGTTGCGCCAATCCATGAAAGCGCTCGAAGCGTCGGACCTAACCGGCGGCCGATCCCCGAGCGCCGCTCACCGCCATTTTTTTTGCCGAACATGTGAAGACCGCTCTTTGATGACTCGCAGGGTGGCCTCATCTTGAATCACATCCCAGTGCTCCGCGAGAATTCCATCCTTCATTCGAACTATATCCGCCACGATCCAGTTCGAAGCGGTTCGATCCTGCTCAGCTCCCCAAATCAACGACTTGTGCGTCAGCGAATCTCTACCTGCAGATTTTCCGCTTCCACAAAATTTCAATCGTTCCTTTGTGATCTTGGGGTATCGTTCCAGACGATTCGACGGGGACTCTTCTCCTTTGCCGATCCGCTCGCGCCGGTAGGTTCAAGACGACGGGAGTGAGGCCTTCAAAAAATATCTGTCGTTAATATTTGTCGTTCTACGAAGGTTTTCGTTGACATCTACGAATCTCTTCGTATAAAGTCCCGGACATGGAAACGAAACGCCATTTGCCGAAGCCCACGGAAGTTGAACTGGAATTACTGCAGGCTCTGTGGGACAAAGACTCCGCTACGGTGCGTGAGTTGTATGAGGTCGTCAGTCAGCAGCGCGCATTGGGATATACGTCGGTGTTGAAGACTCTACAGATCATGACGGAGAAGGGGCTAGTGGAGCGGGAGGAGGCGGGCAAGGCGCACATCTACCGCGCCGCCGCAAGCCAGGAGGAGACGCAGAGCCAGCTGTTGCGCGATCTGAGCGAGCGGCTGTTTGCGGGCTCCGCGGCTCAGCTCGCCATGCATGCGCTTTCGATGCAGGCGGCCAGCGCGGAAGAGCTGGAAGAGATTCGGAAGATCATCAAGCAGAAAAGGGAGAGGCAATGAGCTACTCGATGGAAGCATTGGGCTGGACACTCGTACACTTCTGCTGGCAGGCTGCGGTGATTGCGCTGCTCTATCGCGTAGTCGACCTGGCATTTGCGAAGTCGCGCAGCCACGTTCGCTATACGCTAGCGCTGGTTGCGCTGATGAGTATGTTCGCGGCGGCGGTGGTGACGCTCGGCTACGAAGAGATGCAGATGTCGCAAAGCACGGTGACTCAAAGCGCCGGAATCGCTGAGACCCTTCACGGTGTCATGAACTATGTAGAGTCTGCTCCGACGACAGCCGATGCAGTAGCAGCGAAGCCCATCACACGGCCCGATCTTTCGGCGCTTTCGGCTACAGTGGAAAAGGCGATGCCGTGGGTCGATGCTATGTGGCTCGTTGGCGTATTCATTTTGTCGGCTCGTACTATCGGAGGGTGGCGACGGATTCGCCAGTTGCGCCACGCAGGGCTCATCGAGATTCCCGAGCGCGTCCGCAACAGCTTCGAGCGCCTGTCTCAGCGTATCGGCATCAGGCGGAAAATCGAATTGTATGTTTGCCCGCGAATCTCCGGGCCGCTGGCGATGGGCGTGTTTCGCTCGCTGGTGCTGCTGCCTGCTTCGGCGCTGACTGCGCTCAGCCCGGATCAGCTGGAGGTTGTGCTCGCGCATGAGCTGGCGCACATCCGTCGCGGTGACTATCTGTGGAACATAATTCAAACGATGGTCGAGACGCTGTTCTTTTTCCATCCGGCCGTGTGGTGGGTCGGCAATAATCTTCGCCAGCAGCGTGAGCTTTGCTGCGACGATGTTGCGCTGGCGTGCTGCTCTGACCCTGTTGTCTACGCTACAGCGCTGCTTCGTTTAGAAGAGCAGCGCAGTTCGCACCTGCATCTTGCGATGGCGTTGGATGGCCACCGCACGGGAATGAGCCTACGGGAGCGCATCGTTCGCATCCTCGGCGATGCTCCGGAGAGGCGGCGTGAGATTGCGCCCCTGTCGCTGGTCGGAGTTTGCGCGATGGTTGGCTTGTTCCTGTTGCCGCTGCCTCATGTTTTTGCAGACCACGTTACTGCGGCGAGGCCAGAGCTGCTGGCTGCGACGGTCTTTCCCGAACAGCGAACGCACATAGCCGTGCCCGAGAGTGTGAAGTGTGCGCCAAAATTGGCGTTCACGCAGACGCCTGTTCACAAGGAAGCACCATCGGTTGCTCCGACTGTAGCTGCTGTAGCCAGACCAGCGTTGCCGATGAGTCCGGCGATCGCGCCGGCGGTGAGGGTTCTCTTTATGCAGCAGGCAGCGATCGCCGTTCCACGGCCAGCGTTGGCCCCCCTGGCGACACCTGAGCCCCTGCCGGCACCTGAACCCATGCCAGCTTTGGCCTTGATGACAGAGCAGGGCACCGCGGGCACAGCCTCTCCAAAGGTCGACTACATTTCCGCGATGCGCGCTGCCGGCTACAACGTCGATCTGGACAAGTATGTGGCGATGAAGATTCAGGGCGTTACGCCAGAGTACGCGCGGAGCATGAGCGAGGTCGGATTAGGCAAGCCGACAGCCGATGAGCTGGTGTCGCTGAAAATCTTTGGTGTAACACCGGAGTACGTCAAAGAACTGAAGGGCATGGGCATTGAGGCGACGTCCATTCAGGACCTTACCTCTTACAAGATATTCAAGGTTACGCCCGAGTTTGTTGCTGCGATGAAGGCTGCCGGATTCAGCTCGATTCCTTCGAAGAAGCTGGTGGCGTTGCGCGTTCATGGCGTCACGCCAGAATTTATACAAACAACAAAGCGGCAGTTCCCCGACGTGACGCTGGATCAGCTTGTACAGCTTCGCATCTTTCACATCGACGATGCGTTTATGGCGTCGGCAAAGAGCCATGGCTTTGACAACCTCACCATCGAGAAGCTCGTAAAGCTTCGTATTTCAGGCCTGCTGGATGATGACAATCAGAGATCGGAGAAGAGATGATGAGATCCCGCAACCAATTTCTCGGCGTGTTGCTGATCGTGCTCGGTATCGTCTCACTGCGCGCGGACGAGATACTCAACTCGCTTAGAGGCACATGCAGCATCGCTGTTTCGACTGAGCCGGATCGCTTCGACCTGAGACTGGATCGAGGTACGTGCGTAGATCACAGAGACTGCCACGAGAGCAACATGCAGCAGCCACTGAATGCCTTCGCCGGATTGACGATCGACGATATGCGTCGAGACGGCGCGCACATCGATGCAGTACTAACGGCGGAGGCTGGCCGGCTAACTTGCTCGGGAAGCATTCGCGATTCAAAACTAACGGGAGACTTTACGTTTGTGCCGAACCCGGCTTTCGTGGCGCGGATGAAAGAGCTGGGGATCACCGGCATCGACTCGGAAAAGCTTGAGGCGTACACGCTGTTTCACATCGAGGCCTCGTGGGTGAAGTCGCTGCAGGAGGCTGGCGTCACCGGCATCGACGCCAGCAACCTGATTGCGCTAAAGATATTTAAGGTCAATTCAGACTTCGTGAAAAGACTTGCAGCGCTTGGATATCCGAAGCTTCCGGCGGAGAAGCTTATCGCAATGAGCGTCCATGGTGTGGATACAGCTGACATCAAGGAGGTTCAGGCGATGGGGTATAAGCCAACCGTCGATGAGCTGATCCAGATGTGCATCTTCAAGGTCACGCCTGACTTTATTCAGCGCATGCAGGCGATGGGGTTCAATAACCTGACGATCAGCAAGCTGGTACAGATACGCATTTTTAAACTGGCTGAGTAGCGATATCTTCACAGTAGAGATGATGGCCGGTGGGACCAACTGACAGCAACATTCCTGTGCGCATCCTCATCAACTTCATTGCAAGGTAACAGTTAGAAGCTCCTCTTGAAGCGGACAAAAACGCTACGCGCGGGGCCGATTGCGTTGCCGGAGAAGAGTCCGCCAAAGTCGATAACGTTCAGGCGATTGTTGAGATTGTCCCCGTCAGCCTGAAAGCGTACCTTGACGCGTTCGCTTGTGTACAGGTCGACTCCGAGAGAAGTGTTCACTGAAAGTGGTAAGACGCGGCCTCGGTCGAAGTTCACGCGACTAATAACCTGCGGCCCGTATTGCTCCAGATCTAGACTCGATCCTGGAACGTTCACGAATCATACTTCCATCGACGGCTTGCCGACGACTAAAATCCACATGCGTACGACACCTTTGCTACAGCCTCTTGCAGTGCTGTCCCGGCGAGGGCGACCAATCCAGCGCAGGTGAGTTACGCAAGAATTTCTTCGGCGCTTTGGTCCAGATTACGGCTTTTGATTGCATCGTATTATGCCGTGAATCATTGTTGAATTTGAAGAGATGCTTCCTCGGGGCCTGGGAGCGCGGCAGCGTCTGCGTCTGCGGTCTTGTCGGAGAAGCTGAATAAGAACAGGATGAGGACCAGAGCCGAGGCAGACGCGGAGAAGATCCAGATCGCCTTCCAGTCGTAGGTCAGGCCCCCTCGAGGAATCGAGAGAGCGTAGCGGTTAACTACCGCACCTGAGAGCCATGAGCCGACGAACATCCCAAGTCCGTAAGTGATGAACGTGATCATTCCCTGTGCAGAGGCTCGCAGGCTTACGGGCGCCTTGCGATCGATGTAAATTTGACCGGTGACGAAGAAGAAGTCGTAACAGATTCCGTGTAGAAGAATTCCAGCCCACAGCATCCACATCTTTTCGTCCACATTTCCGTATGCAAAGAAGAGATATCGCACGACCCAGGCGAACATGCCTGCTGCCAGCATGTATTTGACGCCCAGACGACGAAAGAACCACGGGATCAGAATCATGAAAAGAAGCTCGGAGATCTGGCCGCCGGTCATCTTGCCCGCAGCGTTGTGCACACCGGCCTGATTAAGAAAGAGATTGGTGAATGCGTAATAGAACTGCAACGGTATGCAGATAAGAAATGATGCAAGAGCGAAGACCAGCATGGAGCGTTCGCGCAGCAGATTGACGGCCTCGCGCGGGAAGATGCTGTCGAGAGAGAGCTTCACCGCGCGAGCGAGCGGTGGTGTATCCGGTAGAGTGAAGCAGTAGATTCCCATGAGCAGCGAGGCAACGGCTGCGAGACGCATCGGAATTGCTGTAGCCTCAAGCCGCAAAGTGCCGATGAGCAGACCGGCAAGAATCCACCCGCCGCTTCCTAAGACTCGAATGGAACCGAACTGCTCTTGCGGGCTTTGCATGTGGCGAAATGTGAGTGAGTTTGTGAGAGCAAGCGTGGGCATGAAGCAGAGGCAATAGATGAGCACGATCAAATAAAACAAGAGGAAGCTCGTCTGCAGCGAGGCAAAGAAGAGCAAGGCAGCGCCGGCAAGGTGAAGGACCGCCAGCACTTGTTGCGTTTTGAAGAGCCGGTCGGCAACAAGACCGACGAAGAAGGGCGCAATGATTGCGCCGACTGCGGTGGTCCCGGCTGCCAGGCCGATCTGCTGTCCTGAGAAGCGCAGAGAAGTAGCCAGCCATGTTCCTAGGGTGACGTACCAGGCTCCCCAGATGAAGTATTGGAGAAGCATCATGAAACTAAGCCGAAGGCGTAATGAGAAGTTCATCCAAACTCTCGTTTCTGCGATTGAATGGTGTCGACGTTGTTGAGGCGACGGACGACATCAATAGGATGCTATAAATTTCGGACCGATCAGTCCATGCCAATCTTTTTCTGCTCAGTCATTCAATCATCTTCGATGAAACAGTTACGGAAGTGCGAAGGCAATATAGGCCGCGCCCTGCGGTCCTTTTCGGTCACGCGCACCACTGGCGGCAATCACGATGTATTGCTTTCCATCGACCATGTAGGTCGCTGGTGTCGCATTGCCGGCATAAGGAAGTTCAGCCTCCCAAAGGAGCTGTCCGGACTTGCTGTCGAAGGCTCGGATTTTTCTGTCAAAGATGGTGCTAGCGATGATGACGAGACCGCCTGCGGTGACGACCGGGCCGCCATAATTCTCTGATCCTGTGTTCTTCATTCCTTTCGCAGCGAGTTCCGGATACTCCCCCAAAGGGATCTTCCACAGATATTTGCCTGTGTTGAGATCGATTGCATTGAGGGTGCCCCAGGGAGGAACGATCGCTGGATATCCATCGGGGTCGAGAAATTTTCGATAGCCTGTAAACACGTACTTTGCGGTGACTGCTGGCGTGCCGGTCGATTCTGCTTCCTGCTTCGACGACCCTCCGTCCTGACTTGTGATTGGCGCCGTGCTGTCACCGAGAAAACGAAGGATTGCGGATGTGTCCGCATCTGTTAGCTTTTTGAACGCCGGCATTCTGCCCTTACCGTTGTGAATTCTTTCGAGAATCGCGTTGTCTCCCAACCTAGAACGAACGCTGATGAGTGCAGGCTCATTCGATGGCTCACCAAGAAGATCGTCACCGTGGCAGATGGCGCAGTTCTTCTGATAAAGCCGTGCTCCGACGACCTCGGTGCGTTTTCCTGTTTGGAGAGGCTGCGCAACTCGCGGTTCCGACGCACCGCCCTGTGCCGCGGAGGAGATTGGATCACGGCCAGTCTTCAGGAAGGTGAGAAGCGCTTCGAGGCGAGTATCCGTCACGTTGGGAAAGGAGGGCATGCGGCCTTTTCCGCTATGAATAATGTCGACGATCGCATCGGCGGTAAGGCGCTTGTCGATGTCAATAAGGGTGGGGAATGATGGAGGCGATCCTCTCCTGTCTCCGCCGTGACAGAGAGCGCATTGGCTCAGGTAGATGCTGGACCCTACTCCGCCCGGCTTATTTTCGGTGAGTCCGCCAGTCCAGGCGATATCGTTCGCGTTGATGTAGATGACTCCGGTGCGTGGATCGACCGCCGGGCCGCCCCACTCCGCTCCTCCGTCAAAGCCAGGGAAGACGACCGTCTGCTTGTCCACGCTGAATGGAATGAATTGCCCTGCGCTGCGGAAGGTCTTAAATTCTTTCTCTGCCCACGCATGGGCTTCCGGTGTCCGGTTGGTCAGCATGTCTGCTGTGAGGAGTTGTCTGGCGTAGGGCTCTGGAGATAAAGGGACTGGCTGCGTCGGAGAGGTCTGTTCGCCAGGGACGTTGGATGGGGGAAATATGTGTTCTTCAACCGGGAAGAGTGGCTTCCCAGTTGTTCGATCAAAGACATAAAGGAAGCCCTGTTTGGTGGGTTGGGCAAGAGCATCGATTGATTTGCCATCGATGTGAAGGGTCAATAAAGCAGGTGGCGAAGGAAAGTCCCGGTCCCAGATGTCATGATGTACACCCTGGAAGTGCCAGAGCTGCTTCCCTGTGTTTGCGTCGAGTGCAAGCAGAGTATTTGCGAAGAGATCGTTGCCGATGCGATCGTAGCCATAGAAATCATTGACGGCAGAACCAGTAGGAACATAAACGATTCCACGCTTTTCATCGAGCGACATTCCTGCCCAGTTATTGGCGGCTCCCGTAACTTTCCATGCATCTTTTGGCCAGGTATCGTAGCCATCATCACCGGGCAGAGGAATCGTGTGAAAGCTCCATCGAAGAGAGCCGGTGTGCACATCAAAGGCACGAATGTCGCCGTGGAGAGCAGGTTCCGTCTCCGGAGCCCTGAAGCCAACGATGACCATGTCCTTATAGATCACGCCCGGCGTTGTTAGAGCCGCAAACTCTTTGGAGTAGTCTCCCGTTGTGAGGCCTTTGCGAAGGTCGATCTTACCGTCAACGCCAAACGTGGGAATTGGCTTACCGGTTGCGGGATCGAGCGCATAGAGATTCGTGACAGCTCCCGCAAATAGAATGCTGCTCTTTCCGTCTGTCCAGTAGCTGAACCCACGTGTCGGCTGCTGTCCGGGTGTTCCGGGGTCAAAGGTCCATGCCACTTTGCCCGATGTTGCGTCCAGAGCGACGATTTTTTGTGAAGGTGTATAGGCAAAGAGCGTGTGGCCTACGATCAGCGGGTTTGTCTGCAAGCCGCCTTCTTCGTGCGTGTCGAATGTCCACGCGACCTTCAGTTTTGCTACGTTGGCTCGGTTGATTTGGTTGAGGGGGGAGTAATGATCACCTGTCTGCTGTCCGTTATATGCTGTCCAGCCGCCTGAGGTTTTACTTGCGGAGACCACCGCTGCATATGCCGGTTTTAGATGTCGGATTGGGACCAGATAAGTCGCGGCGGCGGTCGCGGCCACAGCCATCGTTGTGAGGTAAGGTTTAGAAGTACGCAACATCTTCACTTCAATCCGGCCTTCCGTTTATGGGTTCAACAATCAACCAACATACTTCATCAAGAAGAAATCCGAATTGACCGAAAACGCATAATTACGCAAGGCTGTATGTCCTCACGGTTCCAAGTGATATCAACCGCTCGCAAGACCGTGCCTATCCAAACGGACACTTTTCGGTATCCGTTGTGGTCAGGGTGACTCGCTAAATAAAGCGGCACAGTTCGCTCAGGTCAGGCTGCCGCTGTGGACCATGACGCGGTTTTTGCCGGCGCGCTTGGCGGCGTACAGGGCTTCGTCGGCTAGTTCGACGAGCTGGTAGCCGTTGAGGAGGGCTTCGTTCATGGCGGCCATGCCCATGCTCATAGTGACGGGTCCGTTTTCCCAGGCTTCTTCAGCCACGCGCTGCATGAGGCGGCGGGCGAGGCCCATGGCACTGTCTTCACCACTCTCGGGGAGGAGGACGATGAACTCTTCGCCACCGTAGCGGGCGGGAAGATCGGGCAGACGGACGGTGGTGCGTAGGATCATGCCGAGGCGGCGGAGGACCTCGTCTCCGGCGGCGTGGCCGAAGCGGTCGTTGATCATCTTGAAGTTGTCGACGTCTAGGAGGAGGACGGCGAGCTCGCGTTTGCGGCGGCGGGCCATCGAGAACTCCATGACGAGGCGCTCTTCGAAGGCGCGGCGGTTGCGGAGGCCGGTGAGCTCGTCGGTGACGGCGAGGCGGCGGAGCTGATCGTTGGCCTCTTCGAGCTCGCGGTGGTAACGCTCGAGCTCGGCTTTGTGTGCGACCTCTTCGGAGACGTCGACGGCGACCCCGGCGAGGAGGACGTTTCCTGCGGAGTCATGGCAGGGGAATTTGAAGGAGCGGAGGGAGCTGATGGTGCCGTCGGCTCCGCGGATGTGTTCTTCGGTCTCGACCATGCGACCGCCGGCCATGACTTCGAGGTCGTGGGTGCGGACGGACTTGGTGAGCTTGCGGGACCAGAGCTGCTCGTCGGTGCGGCCCAGCCAGGCGTACTCGCTGACGCCGAAGCGCTGGGCGAAGCTGCGGTTGTAGAAGAGGAGGCGGCCTGCGGCGTCCTTGATGTAGCTGAGGAAGGGGCTGGCGTTCATGAAGGCGCGGAAGAGCTCTTCGCTGGCGCGGAGTCCTGCGGTGGCTTTTTCCTTCTCCTTGACAACCTCTTCGAGCATCTTGCGCTGGACGCGGAGTTCGAGACGGGCGCTGACTTGGCGGCCGAGGACGGCTAGGGCCTGTGCCTGTTCAGCGGTGAGGATGCGGGGGGTGGTATCGATGACGCAGAGGGTGCCGAGGGGGTGGCCTTCGGTGGTGTGGAGGCCGACGCCGGCGAAGAATCGCAGGGTTGGTTCACCTACGACGAGAGGGTTGGCTCCGAAGCGTGCGTCCATGAGGGCGTCTTTGACGACGAGCATCTCGGGCTGGCGGATGGCGTGGGCGCAGAAGGCGATCTCGCGGGGCGTGTCACCGAGCTTGAGGCCTTCGGAGGCGCGGAACCACTGCTGGCGCTCGTCGAGCAAGGTGAGCAGCCCGATGGGAGTGCCGCAGATGGCGGCGGTGAGACGCACGAGTTCGTCGCACTCCGGCTCGGGTTGGGAGTTTAGTAACTCACGAGTCCAGAGGGCCCTTGCTCTTGCTTCTTCGGACTCTGATCGACGGACGCTCATCATTCACCGTGGAATCGTTAGGATAGCGTGCACAAAGGTCTTAATACCATCGGTTTTTTCTTTTTGCTGACCAAAGTAACTGCACCTTTCGCGGCATATCGATGGTCTTTCTGCCTGGGTCAGAGGTCGTCCGCAAAACCGGCTGAGACAGCCTTGAATTGTCTATGAGGCACCCGGGGAGGGGAATTGGTCAATCACCCAAACGTGCATTACCAACGAGTTAGAACGAACCGGAGCCTCGCATTGCTGCGGCTCTTTTGACGGGATCGTAGGACTTATGCGGAACGGAGAGCTAGTGTTTGATGAGCCACATCAGCCAGCTTGCTGTAATCGTACCACCAACGAAGAGGGCGAAGCAGAAGGCTCCGAAGCGAATCATCATGCGTGGGTCGGAGCGCTGGGTGATTCCGAAGATGATTGACGTGAAGAACGAGAACAGGAGGACGGCGCCGAAGTGCGAGATGGTCACGAGGCCTTCCTTCCAGTTGCGAGCGAGTGCGCATCGACGGCCGAGATGATGTTCAGTAGGCCGGCTACCACGATGAACTTGGTGCCGTAGTCGGCGGTGGCTACCTGTACGGAGGCCTGGCCTAGATCGAAGACGCGGGCGATGACGTAGAGGAGGCCGGTGCCGAGGTTGCCAGCGAAGTTCAGCATGTCGAGCAGCTCGGCTGTATTGGGCGAGTAGATCTTGCCCTTGAGCGCCAGGCCTATTCCGAACATTGCGACGATGGAGATGAAGATGAGGGAACCGCGGATCCACTTGCGGAGGAGGAAGTGGCCTGCGCCAGGGACCAGCCATCCGGCCAGCAGAATCATCGCAGCCGGCATCGTTGTCGTTTTGCCAGCGGCGCGCGCCGGTGCTTGTACGTTGCTCGTCATTTCAATCCTGATGATATCAGTTGCGGTGTACTTCGTTGGGACAGCGGGAATTACTAGATTCGGATGAGTTCATTTTGGATGCGGCCGGTGGCCTCGGCTTTGCCGGGGCGAGTGATCATGTTGACCTCATTGCGGACGCCGAATTCGCCGGGGAAGTAGAGGCCGGGTTCGACGGAGAAGCAGGTGTTGGGGAGGATGAGGCGGACGTCGCGGGTTTCGAGGTTATCGAGGTGGGCACCGTTGCCGTGGAGTTCGGTCGCGATGTTGTGACCGGTGCGGTGGGTGAAGTAATCGGCGAAGCCCGCGGTGCGGATGATGGCGCGGGAGGCGTCGTCGGCTTGCCAGCCTGCGATGGGGGTGCCGGTGGTGAACGCTTGCTGGACTGTGGCGATGGAGGCGTCTCGGGCGTCGCGGACGGTGTTGAAGATCAGGTGTTCGCGTTCGGTGGGCTCGCGGTCGATGACGCCGGTCCAGGTGATGTCGTACCAGATGGCTTCGGGGAGGTTGGCTAGTTTGGCCCAGATGTCGATGAGGACGAAGTCGCCGCGGCGGATGGGTTTGGAGGTCTCGGCGGTGGGTTGGTAATGGGAGTCGGCGGAGTTGGGACCGACGGAGACGTTGGGGCCGAACTCGGTGACCATGCCTTCGCGCTCGATGGCCCGCTGGAGGAACTGGACCATGGCGTACTCGTCGGTGCCGCCTGCGCGGACGCGGGTGCCGATCTCGCGCCAACCTTCGGCGAGGATCGCGTCGAGCTTACGCTGGGCTTCGTAGTGGGTTGCGATTTGGGCGTCGGTGAGGACGGCTTCGAAGTGGCTGATGAGGTCGGCAGAGGTGACGATTTGCTTGCCCATGTCGCGGAGTAGCTCGATGGTGCCGGCGTCGACGAGGGAGACGTACATGATGGCGTTGCGCGGGGAGTACTGCATGGCGATCTTTGTCGCGCCGGTGAGCATGGATTCGAGTATGGCTTCGAGCTCCTGCCAGGAGGAGTATTGGTCTTTTGTGCCGGGGAGGAGATCGAGCTTGCCGGACTCGATGCGATGGACTAGTTTTTTCGGCTCGCCTTGCGCCGGGATGAAGTAGTACCAGCGGCGGGTGATGTGGCCGCCGGGGATGCCGAGGATGCGGTAGGCGAGGGGGTCTCGGTTATGGTGGTCGTAGAAGAGCCAGCCGTCGAGTTTATTTTCGCGGAGGGCGGATTGGATGGCTGCGAGGTCCATGGTTTTGGTCTCGATGGTGGTCTGCCCTATGGTACCCCACTCCCCGTACTTAAGTACGCAAAGTCTTCAAAACAAGAGACATGAGTCCGGACTTCGGTATCATGTCTGGCTGGCTTAAATGTGAAGACCCGGCGGTTGGCCGGGCTTTCTTCTCTAGATTTAAGGTTATCAGGTGTGTCAAGGATTGGCTGTGGAAACGTGGTGGTAATTCGCTGGCTGAAGCGGTGCCCGGTAAGCGAAACGGATCGCGCTTCGCGCGATTGCCCACTCATGCGATGAAACCGCATGAATGGGGCACCCAGCTATTTACCCGCTCATGTGATGAAACCGAATGGATGGGCACACGGTATCTGTTTTATCTCCTCAGGAGTGAGAACACGGTTCCAAGTTTGGACATTCAGCACAATTTGGGCGTAGAGTGTTCGGTCAGGTTTAGAACGTATCGAATCCTTGCTTTATCCCGGAAAAATATCTGCTTTGGTTATGGGGAATACCGCTGTAAAGGGTTCCGAGGACCAATCTACTAGCCTGCCATCGTCTGTGCTGATGGAGATCGGCTATTTGCAGTTGGGCTCGCTCGCGTTGTGACCTGAGTGCTGCGCGGGTCCTGCGCAAAACAACAGGCAATCTTGGCAATAGAAGTCGCCTTATGTCTTGTTCCGGTGAGTAGTGACGGTTACAGGAAGACCGGACGTCGTGACGTACCGCAAGCGGTTCCTCAAAAATAAGGAGAGCGCCAAATGAGATTTAGAACAATCGCTACAAGCCTCGCGTTGATTCTGCTGGCTACGAGTTTGGCAAATGCCGGTGATTCCCCCGATAAGAAGCGGGACAAGACTCGCAAGATGGCTAATAAAACTCTGCAGGACCTTTACAAGCTGAAACCCGGAGCTCAGGGGGCTATCCAAAAGTCGGCGGGGTATGCCGTCTTCGACAATTTTGGGACGAACCTCTTCGTGTTGAGCACAGCGCGTGGCTCGGGCATCGCCGTCGACACCAGTAGCAAGCAGGAAACCTTCATGAAGATGGTTTCGGCGGGCGCCGGCCTGGGTGTGGGGGTGAAGGACTATAGCGTGATCTTCGTGTTTGAAAACGATAAAGCGTTTAACGATTTCCTGAACTCCGGCTGGTCGGGTTCAGCGCAGGCCGACGCGGCAGCCAAGGCAGGCGAATCGGGCGGAGCTTTCTCCGGAGCGACCGAGGTCTCCCCGGGCGTCTGGGTCTATCAAATTACCAAGAATGGTCTCGCCCTGCAGTTGACTCTGCAGGGTACGAAGTACTACAAGGACGACGACCTCAATAAGAAATCGTAGCCCCTGGTCGCGAAGCGCGAAGCCACTCGCGCAAATGCCCGCTCAAGCATGAAACCGCATGAGTGGGGCACTTCTAAGGGATAAAGCGAACACATCGCCAACCCGTTATTCAGTCGAGCGCGGGAATCCCACATGAGCGAAGAAAGTCGAAGGTGCCGTCGTAAAATGACGGATGGCGCGTGGGATCTGATACATCGCCTTTCGGAACAAAGAAGATCATTCCCTGCCGGGCTCGTGTCAAAATCACTCGATAAGCATTCTTCAGGTAAAGCCGCTTGGACTCGTCATTGACGGATTGCCACTTGTGCCTTTGAAGGCCTGAGAGATCCACTTTCCGTCCTTGTGATGGAAATCTCCATCCCAGCATACGCCGACCCAATCCAGTTCAAGACCTTGGACCGCAAACTCGCTCGCCACATCCTCTAGGTAGTAAGAGGATCGGACGTCTGCTCGGTTGTTCAGAAACCAGTTTGCCGGTTCGATTTCTGCTTTGATATATATCCCTTCCGGTCGAAGGCGCTGAGCACCTGAGGACGCGACCAAGCCAAAACGCTCCGTTCCACGTGCTTGGCTATGTAGCCAAGTTTTGGCCGCGTTAAGTTCGCGGGTCAAATAGATGGGGTATGTGGCCTGAACGATCTTGTAGGCAGTCTTCCGGCGTCCGGGTCATTCTCTACGATGTGCCCGACGAATTCTGAGAGAGCCTCTGCCCTAAACGAACGCATTGATACTGCGAGATGAAGGTATTCGTCGGAGCGAACTCGCGGCGATGCGAGAAACCTCTCCATCTCGATTTTGGAGCCGTACTCCGGGAGCGAGATGCGTGGTGAGACATGGACTTCCCAACCGGGGAACCGAGTTTCAAGAGCACTGATCCATTCGGATATGCCGGCCTCGCCGGTGTGGATCTCTTGCCCCCCGCCGACTAGGCATACGACTGTACACCAATCTGTGTGCCGATCCATCACGCTAATAAGGAACTCGGGCTCTGACATGTCGAAGTCAGCTTGCCCTCGTTTGCGTTGCATGAAGCTTGCAGCCTTCTCGCGGGTCCAGGCGCGTTGGGCTTCGTCAAATACGACAACCTTCTCGACGGGGATATCTTCATTGCCGACGTAGTCATCTCGAAAGTGATGAATATTCTGGATAAAGCTGCGTACCTCGCGTTCGGCTACCTCCTTGGAGATGTGCTCGCGCCGAGCTTTGTCACGAGTAAGAGCCTCCCGGAGCACGTGGACGAGTGGGCCATTGCCAGATAGGAATACCGCGTGCTCATCACGGTGCTCGTCGGAACGTCGGGTTGCGATATTTAGGCCGGCTAGGGTCTTACCAGAGCCAGGTACGCCTGTCACAAAGCAAATGGCCTTCGTTCGGTTTTGGCGAGCTCGGTCGATAACTGCGCTGACATTCGCTGGTCTCCTGCAGGTTCTTCGCACCAGCATCCTTTCGCGAGATATCAGTCACGCCATGGGTGCGATAGAGGATCTCCGCCGCCTCAACGATAGTCGGCGTCGGTCTGTAGCCTAGGGTCATCCACTTGTCGATGTCGAGGACTGGAAAAGCTCGCGCAGCGCAAATGGCGTCGATCAGAGCTCCTAGACCAGTCCTGTTTATCCCGACAGGTGAAGCGACGAGGTCGTCAGCAAACTTAAGCTCAGATATCGGCTGAGATTCAGCATTCGTTGAGACTAGTACCGGAACAATTGGAACAGCATGGCTACCTTCGTGAAAATTCTTTAGATCGAGGGCATAGTCTTGCACTTGATCGAAAGCGCCTGAGGTGTGTCCGCTTGCTCCTACTTTGAACTCGATCACAACCACGATGTTTTCTAGATATCAGCACCGCGTCGGCGCGCTTACCCATTCTCGGAATGTAGAACTCTAGAAAGATTCGCCCGTCCGTTCGGCCGGCGAGAGCATCCTTGAGAATCGAAAGCTGCTGAAGCCATGCCCAACGCTGTGGCTCTTCCAGGGCGTGATGATGCTCCGACGTTAGAACACCGAGAACGCGTTGAGAGTCCTCCTTCAGAAAATTGGATACGAGTGAATTGTAATAAGCCTTAATCGGCATGCTGGTCCTTACGCGTCCCCTTATCGCATCCGAAGTCTAGAGTCACGATAGATATACAGCATCCCACAAAGCGGGTACACCAACCAGATTAGAAACAAGAAACGGCTTTTTCATTCATGGCACTTTGTGAGATATGCTGTTCAGCCATGATGAAAAGTGGGTTGAATCGGCGGCAGTTTCTTCAGGGAGTGGGTTCGGCTTTGGCGGTGGGGGCTGCGATGCCGCTCGGTGCGGGTGTGCGCAAGAAGTGGCGGGTGCGGAGGGGAAGGTCGTTGCTTCGTGTGTGACGACTACGAAGGATACCGCGTGGCAGGTGCAGCCGCTGGCTAAGCCGGGGTGGCGGTGGGATGCGCTGAATTTGAATGCCGATGTTTCGGCTACGGCGCAGACGATGGAGGGGTTTGGTGGATGCTTCAATGAGCTTGGGTGGACGTCGCTCCAGAAGCTGAGTGAAGGGGATCGTGAGAGCGTGATGCGGGAGTTGTTTGATCCGAGTGCGGGTGCTCGGTTTACGCTTTGCCGCATGCCGATTGGAGCGAATGATTTTGCGCTGGGGCCTTACTCGTATGACGAGACGAAGGGTGACTTCGAGTTGAAGCACTTCAGCATTGAGAACGATCGCGCGACGCTGATTCCGTTTATCATGCGGCGCAGCGGTATCAGCCGGAGCTGCGGCTGTGGGCTTCGCCGTGGTCGCCGCCTAGCTGGATGAAGAGGAATGGGTTTTATGCGGAGGCTCCGGGGCGCGCGGGGATGAAGGAGAATGGGATTCGTCCGGACCAGGTGGGTCATGAGGGTGAGGATATGTTCATCCTCGAGGAGCCGTACCTGCAGGCTTATGCGAAGTACTTTGGGCGGTTCATCGATGCGTATCGTGCGGAGGGGATTCGTGTGGGGATGGTGATGCCGCAGAATGAGTTCAACTCGGCGCAGAACTTTCCTAGCTGTACGTGGACGCCGGAGGGGCTTGCGAAGTTCATCAGGCACCTGGGGCCGGAGATGTCGGCGCGGGAGGTTGCGGTGTTCTTTGGGACGCTGGAGCGGGGCGATCCGAAGATGCTGGAAGCGGTGATGGCTGATCCTGAGGCGGGGCGGTATATCAGCGGCGTCGGGATGCAGTGGGCAGGGAAGAATGCGCTGCCGGCGGTGCATCGGGAGTTTCCAAAGCTGACGGTGTATCAGTCGGAACAGGAGTGCGGGGATGGGTCGAATAGCTGGGAGTATACGGGCTATTGCTGGCAGTTGATGAAGCACTATATTCGGTCGGGTGCGAGTGCGTATATGTACTGGAACATCTCTCTCGACAAGGGCGAGGCGAGTACGTGGGGGTGGGCGCAGAACTCGCTGGTGAGTGTGGATGATGCGGTGAAGAGTTTTCGCTATAACCACGATTTTTATTTGATGAAGCACCTTAGCCACTTTGCGGAGGTTGGTGCTAAGAGAGTGGAGACGACAGGCACGTGTGACGATGCGCTCGGGTTTCTGAATCCGGATGGTACGGTGGTGTTGCTGCTGCGTAATGCGTCTTCGCGTGTGCAGACGGTGGAGATTCGTACGGGTGGGAGTGCGGTGACAGCGCAGCTGTTGGGGGATTCGATCAGCACGGTGACTTTGAAACGTGGCTAAGAAAGACGAAGGCCGGGATTGCTCCCGGCCTTTCCTTTTGATGGTGGGTGGAGATTAGGCGTTGACGGAGGTTTCGGAGGCTTCCTTTTCGCGGGCGGCTTTTTCGGCCTTGCGGGCGGCTGCTGAGTTTTGGCCTAGCTCGGCGGCTAGCTTCTCCGTGGTGAAGGCTTCGATGAGGTCGCCTACCTGGATGTCCTTGAAGCCTGCGAGGTCGATGCCGCACTCGACGCCTTGACGGACTTCGGAGACATCGTCCTTGAAGCGCTTGAGCGAGGAGATCTTGCCCTTCCAGACCTCGTTGCCTTCGCGAAGGACGCGGACCTGGTATTCGCGCTTGATGAGGCCGTCGGTGACCACGCAGCCGGCGATCTGGCCGACCTTGGTGATCTTGAAGACGTTGCGCACCTCGGCGCGGCCGGCGTAGTTCTCCTTGAAGACGGGTTCGAGGAGGCCGTACATCGCCTTGGTGATCTCGTCCTGCAACTCGTAGATGATGGAGTGCAGGCGAATCTCGACGTTTTCGCGCTCGGCGATCTCGGCGGCCTTGCGGTCGGGCCGGACGTTGAAGCCGATGACCACCGCGTTGGAGGCTGAGGCGAGGAGGACGTCCGATTCGGTGATCGCGCCGACGCCTGCACGCAGGACGCGGACGCGAACCTTCTCGGTCGACATCTTCTCGAGGGAGTCGGCGAGGACTTCGACTGAGCCCTGCACGTCGCCCTTGAGGATGAGGTTGAGGTCCTTCATGCCGGCTTGCTTGATCTGCTCGGCGAGGCCTTCGAGCGAGACGCGGGAGCTCTTGGCGAGTTGGGCTTCGCGCTCCTTCATCTTGCGGTACTGGGCGATGCTCTTGGCCTTGTCGCGGTCTGCCATGACGAGGAAGGTGTCGCCTGCGTCGGGCATGCCCTCGAGGCCGAGGATTTCGACCGGGGTGGAGGGGCCGGCTTCGGCGATGGCGCGGCCACGGTCGTCGAACATGGCGCGGATCTTACCGAAGGTGTTGCCGACGATGTAGCTGTCGCCGGTGCGGAGGGTGCCGTTCTGAACGAGGATGCTGGCGACGGCTCCGCGGCCGCGATCGAGTTTGGCTTCGATGACTGTGCCGACGGCGGGACGGTCGGGCTGGGCCTTGGGAGCGTTGATATCCGCTACGAGGCAGATCATCTCTTCGAGGAGATCGAGACCGATGCGCTTCTTTGCGGAGACCTCGACGAATTCGGTGTCGCCGCCCTGATTGGATGGCTGGAGGCCACGAACAGCGAGTTGCTGGATGACCTTCGAGGGGTTCGCTTCGGGCTTATCGATCTTGTTGACAGCGACGATGATCGGCACCTTGGCTGCGCGAGCGTGGTCGATGGCCTCGAGGGTCTGGGGCATGACGCCGTCGTCGGCTGCGACTACTACGACGACGATGTCGGTGACCTTGGCTCCGCGGGCACGCATGCGGGTGAAGGCCTCGTGACCGGGGGTATCGAGGAAGACGATCTCGCGACCGAAGGCGGGGGAGTCGGGCTTGGTGATTTTGACCTTGTAGGCGCCGATGTGCTGAGTGATACCGCCAGCTTCGCCCGAGGCTACGTCGGTGGAGCGGATGGCGTCGAGCAGCGAGGTTTTGCCGTGGTCGACGTGACCCATGACTGTGACGACCGGTGAACGGTCGATCTCGACCATTCCGGTGGTGTCTTCGAGGAAGCCTTCGATGGCTTCGTTCTCGAGCTGCTCTTCGACTGTGATGATGTTGGCGTCGGCGCCGAACTGACGAGCGACGTCCTTGACCAGCTCACCCTCGAGCGACTGATTGACGGTGACGAAGACTCCGCGCATGAGGAGAGTGGCGATGAGGTCTTTGCCGCGGACGTCGAGTTTTTCTGCGAGGTCCTTGACGCTGATGCCTTCGGTAACCGTGATGGTCTTGGTGATCGGCAGAGGCTCGCGCGAGAGCTGCACACCGCCAAAACGTGGCGGCGGCTGGAAGCCCTTCATCGGGCCTTCTTTGGTCTTCTCGTAGCGCTGACCACCGCGGCGCTGGCCTGGGCGGGCCGCTGGGCGCATGCCTGTTGGGGCTTCGCCGGGTCCGGGCAAGATGCCCGGAGCGCCAGGGGCGCCGCCTGGACGTGCGCCGAAGCCGGGGCGGGCTCCGAAACCTGGACGCGCTCCGCCTGGAGCAAAGCCGGGACGACCTGGGGCTCCGCCGGGACCACCTGGGCCGCCGGGGAAGGTGCGGGTGGGATGCATCGGACGCCGTGCGCCCGGGGCCATTGACGGCGGACGGGAGCCGGGCGCGCCGGGAGTCTGCGGGCGTGGGCGCTCGAAGATGGGACGTCCGCGCTGAGGTGTTGCAGCGGCACCGGCTGGAGCGGTGTAGATGGGGCGCGGGCCAGTCTGCGGCATGATGACGCGGCGGACGGGAGCTCCGGGCTGGGCTGCTGGTGTGGGTTCCGCAACAGCTGCGGGTGCGGCTTCGGGTGTTGCTGCGGCTGGAGCCGGCGGCTCGGGGGCGGTCGCCGCGGGGGCGATTGGAGGAGCAGGTGCGGCTGGCGTCTCTGGCGCCTCGACAGGCGGAGCGGCGGAGATGGTGGGCTTCGGTGCGGTCGGCGGCGCGGCTGCAGGAGGAGTAGCTACTACTGCGGAGCGCTCATGAACGACTGGATGGGCAGCGGCTGGTGCACCCACGGGAGGACGCGCGATGACAGGGCCGACCGGGGGTTTGCTGGCAATTGCCGGAGCCTGAGGCGGCGCGACGATATTCGCGCCCTGACGAGGCAGCGGAACGATGCGGCGGGGTGCGGGTGCTGCCGACGCTGCGGGAGTTGATGCGGCGTGGGCGGCCGGAGCGGCTGCGACAGCGCGGGGCGGCGCGGCGGCTACGTGTCCTGGTGATGGCGGCGCGACTACTGCGGCTGGGCGGGCGGGCGGAGCAGCCTTGATGGCGGCTTCGGCCTGCTTGCGCTCAAGGATTGCCTTGAGTGCGTCGCCGGGCTTGGACACCTTCGAGAGGTCAAACTTCGGCTTCGCCTCGACAACTGGTTTGTTTGCGGTCGAGCCTCGGTTTCCGCTGAAATACTCGCGTACTCTCTCTGCCTGGTCGGCTTCGATGGAGCTGGAGTGGGTCTTTCCGGTCACGCCGATTGCTTCGAGCGCGTCCAGAATAGGCCTGCTCTTTACTTCCAGTTCTCGTGCCAGATCGTTGATTCGAACTTTGCTCATCCGTCCCTTTTCGCTTCCCTGCGCCCTTAGCTGTTCATATCAGCCTCATCGAGGTAGGAATCGTTGTTATATGTATTATCCCTGAAATCGCGGTCTTCGCGGCTTCGGGATTGCTGTCCTGCGTGGCTCCGCTTGCTAGCCACGATCGTTTCCTTCGTTGTCGATGCCCTCGTCGGAGACATCCTGGCTTTCGTTGACCAGGCTGTCTACGGCGTCGTTGTCCAACTCAATCTGTTCTTCCCGTGCATCGGCGTCGCTGAAAGCATCGCTGGCCGAAAATTCGTCTTCGGCGTTTGCGATATCTTCCGTCGAAATGTCGCGAACTTCTTCGATGGCCGACCAGTGCCGGCTTCTTTTCCAATCTCTTCAAGAATTGCTTCCGGCGTCTTTGCCATGGCGATCTCTCCTGACTCCTCAGATGCAGGTTCTACCGCTGCGACTACGGGCCGCTCTTCGCCCTCTTCGTACTGGCCGAAGTAATGGCGCACGGCAACGGAGATCTTCTCGACGGTCTTCTCGCCGATGCCCGGGACCTCTTCGAGCTGCTCGGGGGTCATGTCCGCGAGTGCTTCGACCGTCGTGATGCCGGCTGCGATGAGTTTTTCGAGAACGCTTTCGCCGAGCTCGGTGACCTGCTCGATTGGAGTCGTCGGACCGCCGGACATGGCCTGCATCTGCTGCTCGACTTCCTGACGCTTCTCCTCTTCGCTCTTGATGTCGATCTTCCACTGGAGGAGTTTGGCGGCGAGACGAACGTTCTGGCCCTTCTTGCCGATGGCGAGCGAGAGCTGGGTGTCGTCGACGATGACTTCGATCTGCTTTTCGCCGAGGTCGGTGATGGAGACGCGGCTGACCTTGGCGGGCTGGAGGGCCTTTTCGGCGAAGGTGGTGATCTCGTCGGAGTACTCGATGATATCGATCTTTTCACCACGAAGTTCGCGGATGATGGACTGGACACGCATGCCCTTCATGCCGACGCAGGCGCCGACGGGGTCGACGTCCTTGTCGCGGCTCATGACGGCGATCTTGGTGCGCTCACCGGCCTCGCGGGCGATGGCGCGGATGGTCACGGTGCCGTCGTAGATCTCGGGGACTTCGGACTGGAAGAGATTTTGCACGAGGGCCGGGGCGGCGCGGGAGACGATGACCTGCGGGCCCTTGGCGGCGCGGTCGACACGGAGGAGGACGACGCGGACACGCTCGCCTACGGCGAATTGCTCGAGGCGGGACTGCTCGCGCTTGGGCATGCGGGCTTCGGCTTTGCCGAGATCGAAGATGACGTCCATCGGTTCGAGGCGCTTGACGGTGGCGGTGAGGACTTCGCCGGCGCGGTGGTTGTATTCGTTGAAGACGGTGTCACGCTCGGCTTCGCGGACCTTCTGGAAGATGACCTGCTTGGCCATCTGGGCGGCGATGCGTCCGAGGGGCGTGGTGTCTTTGTAGAAGCGGAGTTCGCCGCCGACTTCGACCTCGGGGGCCAGTTCGCGGGCTTGCTCGAGCGTCATCTGGTTGATCTCGTCTTCAAGCTGCTCGGGCGTTTCGACGACGGTCTTGAAGACGTAGGCGCGGATTTCGCCGGTTTCGCGGTCCATCTCGGCGCGCATATTCTCCTGCGTCTTGTAGTACTTGCGGGTCGCAAGGGCGATTGCGTCCTCAACGGCGCCAACGACTACGTCCGGTTCGATGCCTTTGTCCCGGCTCAACGTCTCGATTGATTGATACAAAACACTTGCCATCGCTTATTCCTTCATCGTTGGTTCGACTGCCTCGAACCTGTTGTTACACGCGCCGCGTGTCGAAGCTGTTAAATTTCCGCTACCAGGTTTGCTTTCTCGACGTTGGCCAGAGCGATCTCTACGATCTGCTCTGTCGCCGCCTTCTTTGCTTTACCCTTCTGCTTCACCGCGGAGAGGTCGATCGTGAGAACTCCGTCCGCGAACTTCGTCAAACGACCTTGCCACTGCCGGTTTTTATTGACCGGCGAAAACGTCTGCAGCTTGATCAGGCTGCCCTGGAACCGCGTATAGTCCTCGGGCCGCAGGAGCTTGCGTTCGAGCCCCGGAGACGAGACCTCGAGGGTGTACTCGGCGCCCGGAATCAGGTCTTCGACGTCGAGTACGGTGCCGAAATCCTGCGCGAAGGTGGCGCAATCCTCGTGGGTTACGCCGGAGAGCATTTCGACCGGCACACCCTTCGGCAGGTCTTCCGCTTCGCCGGATTGGGCGATGGAAGCCAATTTTGCACGCTCGGCGGCGTTCTTTTCGACGAAGATCCGCAATGTGCGAAACTTCGCGCCGCCCTGGAACTCGATGTCGACGAGGTCCAGGTTATGCGATGCGGCGATGCGCTCTGCCGTGGCCCGAATTGAGTCTAACTGCACTGCCATAACGGTAAATTCACTCGTTTTGCTGCTTGCGCAGAACGCTCTTTGGAGCAAATAAAAAGTGGGCGCTGGCCCACTCATCTCCTCCGCCAAATCTGCCGGTGCGGTCACGGCCATCCGTACGACGGAACAAAATCGTCTGCAATCCTGATGTTACACCGATTTTCGCACGAATTCAATGGGCCATCCAGACTGTAGCGTAAGGCGTTAGCCTGGTCTACAAGGGATCCATTTGCCCTGCCTCCCGCGCAACTCTACAATCAATCAAACTCATGGCAACCGCACGTAAACCCGTAGCAGCCGCCCGGCCTATAAAAATATGATTGAGATTCCCGTTCCCGAAGCCCTTACATTTGATGATGTCCTCCTGGTTCCTGCCTATAGCGACGTCGTTCCGACCCAGGTAAATACTCAGACTCAGCTGACCCGCGATATCACTCTTAATACGCCGCTGATGTCGGCCGCCATGGATACGGTGACCGAGTCGCGTCTGGCCATCGCCATGGCTCAGCAGGGTGGGATGGGCGTGGTGCATCGGAATCTTTCGATTGAGCAACAGGCTGGGGAGATTGACAAGGTCAAGCGGTCGGAGAGCGGCATGATCGTCGATCCGGTGACGATTGCTCCGGAGCAGACGATTGCGGCGGCGCTGGATGTGATGCGGCGGTACAAGATCTCGGGCGTGCCGGTGACGAAGAATAAGAAGCTGGTGGGGATTCTTACGAATCGCGACCTGAGGTTTGTCTCACGGACGGATCTGTCGATTGATTCGGTGATGACCAAGACGAATCTGATTACGGTTCCGGTGGGAACGACGCTGGAGCAGGCGGAGCAGATTCTGCATCAGCACAGGGTGGAGAAACTGCTGGTCGTCAACGACGACTATGAGTTGAAGGGTTTGATCACGGTCAAGGATATTCAGAAGAAGCTGAAGTATCCGAATGCGTCCAAGGACTCGCAGGGACGGTTGCGTGTGGCTGGTGCGATTGGGGCGACTGGAGATTTTCTGGAGCGTGCCGCGGAGTTGGTCGCGAATCGGGTGGATGCGCTCGCTATTGATTCCGCGCATGGGCACTCATCGCGTGTGCTGGAAGCTGTCGCTGAGGCCAAGAAGAAGTTTCCGGAGATTGCTGTTCTGGCGGGTAACATCGCCACTTATGAGGGTGCGCTTGCGCTGATCAAGGCTGGTGCCGATGCGATCAAGGTGGGGATTGGGCCGGGATCGATTTGCACGACGCGTATGGTGACGGGTGCTGGGATGCCGCAGATTACGGCGATTTCAGAGGCTTACCGGGCGGCGAAGCAGCATGGGATTCCGGTGATTGCGGATGGTGGCATCAAGTACTCGGGCGATGTGACGAAGGCGATTGCGGCGGGTGCGAGTGTCGTGATGATGGGATCGCTGTTTGCCGGGGTGGACGAGAGCCCAGGCGAGACGATTCTGTATCAGGGGCGGTCGTTCAAGGCGTATCGCGGCATGGGTTCGCTTTCGGCGATGGCGCAGGGCTCAGGTGAGCGGTATTTCCAGGGCAAGGACGATATGGAGGACGCAGCCAGCACTGAGCGGCCTTCGCTGACTGCGCGGGAGAACGGGAGCTCGAACCGGCTGGCGAAGTTTGTGCCGGAAGGGATTGAAGGCAGGGTTCCGCATCGTGGACCGTTGGAGGGTATGGTCTATCAGCTGGTCGGCGGATTGCGTTCGGGGATGGGCTATTTGGGTTGCGCTACGATCGCCGACTTGCAGACGAAGGCGCGGTTTATACGCATTTCGAATGCTGGGCTGCGTGAGAGCCATGTGCATGATGTGATCATCACGCGTGAGGCTCCGAACTATCACGTTGAGTAAGGCATTCCCCTCAGGGGAGACCAAAGCTAAAGCATTGGGCTACGGCCCCATTGACTTTTCTGAGCTTACGGTGTGGCTGAAGCCACGCTCCAAAACAGCGACTTGATCAGAACTTCCTCAGGCGGTCAGCCTTGGGGCGACGGCATTTGCGTCTTGTCGAGGACCATTGCATCGAAGCGATGACGGGTGAAGAAGCCGAGGTTCTCGTAGAGCTGGACGGCCTGGGTGTTGGCTTCGGTCACGGTCAGGGTGATTGCGGCGAATCCTGAGGCTGCGAGATGGCTCAGGCAGTGCTTCAGGAGAGAGCTTCCGAGTTTGTGGCCGCGATAGGCGGTCGCTATGCAGAGCTGCGTGATATGAGCGACGTTCTCGGCTACGCGGGAGCATAGGACCATCCCGATCAAGGAGCCGTTCTTTTTGTCTCGCAGGACCCATGACTGGTCTGCGTCGAAGACGCCGCAGCCGGGGAAACGGACGATGTTGTGGAGAAAGCGGAGTGAGCCGTGCAGCGAGCAATATTGATCGTTGATGAGGGCATCTATGTGTCCGATGTAGGACTCGTGGATCAGCTCCGCGGCTGGCTGGTAGTGGGCTGGAGACCATCGGCAGAGTTCGATGTGGTTCGGGAGCTGCGATGCGTAGGGGCTTTCGTTGGAGGAGACAGCGGGTTTGGCTGAGCGTGGGAAGTCGTACTCCATGTACAGTCGCGGATGCATGACGAAGCCGGTTTGGAAGAAGGGCTCTTCGATGGAACCGGCGCTGTAGAGGAGAAGCTGCGACTCGATGCGGTAGATGTTGGGCGAGTGCAGGAGGAGATCGAGGAGGGGGCGAAGGAGGGTGTGGGTGATGTTCAGGGCTACGGATGGGTCGTCGGCTATTGCGTAGGCGTCCCCGACGACGGCTTTGTGTCCTTCGTAGACGCAGAAAGTGAAACCACAGACGCGTCCGCGATCCAGCGCGACGAAGCCGGGCAGGATGCGGGAGTCGAGGTATTGCAGCAGTAATTCGGTCGAACTTTGGTAGTTCCAGCGCAGTTGCTGCTCCCAGACGCGAGCCTCGGTTTCCAGCAGCGGACGGAGTTGGCGTGCGGAGAAGTGCCTGAGGTCGAGGATCTCGAGTTGGGTGTCGACTGCCATTGCTTCGTCAAAAAGTATTTGTCGAGCTTATAGCAATCGTGGCGGCGCAGGCACGCGATTGAACGGCCAGTGTCTAACTACTTACGGGCGGGCGTAGACTCGGTAGACTTCGAGGCCTTGCGAGTCATAGAGGAATAAGGATTTATAGACGCGGCCTGCAAGCCAATGGTCCCGAGCGGCGGTATCGTTGGCGCGGATGACGAGGAGATGCTCTTCATCGGGGACGCCGTCTTTGCTGTAGTGGATCAGAGGCTCGTCGCGGTAGAAGGCGAGGCCATAGTCCATGTCGCGCTTGACGCCTTCGATGGCGAGGGGCTTCACTTCCGGAGCCAGCCGCTGGATCTCCTGTGCGAGGGGACGTGCCGAATAGCTCAGGTCCAGATCGCGGCCGTTGAAGCCGAGCAGGAACACCAGCATAGCGATTACAGGAAGCAGGGTCGCGTAGCTGATGAGAGAGATGCCCCAGCGACGGACGAGCAGGAAGACCGTGAGGCCAAATGCGAAGGCTGCGACACCTGCAATCGTCAACCACTGTGCAGGGGGCACGAGTGTCTCGTACTTCATGTGCTGCGGGGCAAGGGTGAGAACGAAGACGAGGATGGCGCAGATCGCGGCGTGTGACCAGAGCAGCCAATTTGGTAGACCCTGGCGGCGAATGCGGTTCAAATAGTCGGCGGTGAGGATGGTGAGGGGAGGGATCGAAGGAAGGATGTAGCCGGGGAGCTTCGATCCGGAGAAGGAGAAGAAGAGGATAGGGAAGAGCGCCCAGAGGACGAGGAACTCGGGGAAGGCGTCGCCTGCGCGGGAGTGGCCAAGGTAGCGCTGGGGTTTATGCCGGACCTTCCACTCGGCGATGGAGACCTGGATGGAATCGACGAGCGCGCGGATGGAGATGACGGTCCAGGGCATCAGGCCGATGAGGAGGATCGCCAGGTAGTACCAGAAGGGCTGATGGTGCTGATAGCGGTTGGTGGCGAAGCGCTCGAGATTGTGTTCGAGGAAGAAGGATCGGTAGAAGGTAGGGTTGTGCCGCTGAACCGCGATGTACCAAGGAAGCACCATCGCGAAGTAAAGAGCGACACCGGGTAGCCAGATAGTGCGACGGAGGAGCGACCACTCTCGGCGAAGACCGGCGAAGAGCAGGATAATGGCGAGGGCAAGGAAGGGTGCTACAGGACCTTTAGCGAGGGTGGCGGCGGCTCCGAAGAAGTAAAGGTCGAAGAGCCAGAACTTCTTGCCGGTCTCGTACCAGGCGTACCAGCCGAGCATGCCGATGCAGAAGGGCGCGGCGAGCTGCATGTCGGTGGAGGCTCCGCGGGAGAAGCTGACGATAGCGACGCAGGAGGCGGTGATAAGCGCGGCGTCGAGGTGGCCTCCCGGGCGGAATCGCCGCATGTGGAGGAAGATCAAGATGATGAGGACGAAGGCGCCGGAGGTGGATGGGAGTCGAGCGGACCAGTCGTAGACACCGAACTCCTTGAAGAAGCCCATGGCGCGCCAGTAGTAGAGGGCGGGCTTCTCGAGCCACGGCTGACCGTAGAGAACTGGAGTGATCGTGCCCCCGGCGAGGCAGTGGAAGGAGTTGCGTAGATCGGTGAGACGTAGGCTGCGGGGGAAGACTTTGGCGTTGACTTCGTGGCAGGCGGCGGAGTGCGCGGTGAGCATCTCGCTGGCGATCTGGGCGTAGCGAGGTTCATCGGCGCCGACGAGGCCTAGTTGATCGCCGCCAAAGAGGGGAACGAGGCCGTAGAGCAGGAGGAAGCCGCTGACGAGGATCAGGATCACCATCTCGCGAGAGGCGGTTGCTTCGGGGTGTTTCCAGAAGCGGCGGAGCCAGGCGAAGCGTGCAGGATGTGTCGGCGCGCTGGTAGCGGCGGATTGTTGAAGATCGTTCATTTGATTCGTGGAGCGAGACAAGGCTAACAGAGTCCTGTCCGAAGCTGGGCCAGGATTCTGTCGGTTGCTTCGGTGAGGGGGCCGTCCAGGGTGCAGCCGCTGGCGCTGCGGTGGCCGCCGCCGCCGAAGCCCTCGGCGATCTGGGCTACGTCGACCTTGCCTTTGCTGCGGATACTGAGGCGGAACTGATCGGCGGAGGGGAGCTCGCGGAGGAAGACCGCGGACTCGATGCCGGCGATGCTGATGAGGTAGTTGACGACGCCTTCGCAATCTTCGGCGCCGGCGCCAGCCTGATCCATGTCGTCGCTGGTGACCCAGCTCCATGCAAGGGGGCCGTCGCACTGGAGGTTGGAGAGAGCCGTGCCAAGGAGGCGGATCTTGCTGGCCGGGTTGGAGAAGTAGAGGTCGCGGGCGATCTGGCTGGGGTTGGCGCCGCGGGCGGCGAGGTCGTGGGCGAGGGCGAAGGTTTCGGCGTTGGTGCTGGGGTAGGTGAAGGAGCCGGTGTCGGAGAGGATAGCAGTGTATAGGCAGGTGGCCATCGAGGGAGTGATCTCGACTTTGGCTGCGATGGCTATGCGGTAGACCATGGCGGCGACGGCGCAGGCGTGTTCGTCGATCCAGTTGAGGGCGCCGAAGGGACGGCCGCTGGCGTGATGGTCGATGTTGACGAGGGTTCGGTTTTCGAAGCCGAGGAGTCCGGTGCGGGCAGTGCCGTCGCACTCGAGGACGATGGCGGGGTGGGTGCCATTGGGGTCGATGTCGTTGGCGGAGTGGGTGTGGTGGATGCGATGGATGTTGGGCAGGGTGCGGTAGATGAAGGGGATGGAGTCGGCCAGGATAATGTCGGTGTGGCAGCCTAGCTGGTCGAGGACTTCGGCGAGCGCAAGGACGGAGCCGATGGCGTCGCCGTCTGGACGGGCGTGGGAGGTGAGGAGGAGGCGGCGGTTGGAGCGGAAGAACTCCAGGAGCGCTTCGATGTGGGCTTCTGGAGTCATGGTTTGGAGATCGGTGCGGTCGGTTCCTGGGTTTCTGCGGCGGTGCGCTTCTTCTCGCGTTTGCGCATGCGTCCGAGGAGTTCGTCCATGCGTCCGGTCATCTTTTCGGAGCGGTCGATGGCGAAGGTCAGCTCGGGGACGTGGCGTACGCCCATGCGGTCGCGGAGCTGGGAGCGGATGTAGGCGCGGGCCGTCATGAGGCCTTCGAGGGTGGAGGCTTCTTCCTGCTCGGTGCCGTGGACGGCTACGAAGATCCGGGCGGATTTGCCGCCGGGTGCGAGGACGACGTCAGTGACGTAGCTTGGTGCGATGCGTGGGTCTGAGAGTTCGCCTTCGAGCATTGCGCCTATCTCTTCAGAGAAGGTATTCGCGACTCGGTTGCGGTGGTACGTTCTGGCTCGTTGCTCGGGCATAGTGCTTTCTACTGGGTGAACGGTTGAGCATACCAAAGTATGGGAATTCACTCTAGTTTAATATGAACGGTGATGAATCCGCGGAGGTTGCGGGTTACTCGGGGAGGATGTCGGCGTAGGAGTCGGTGATTTCTGCTCCCAGGGTGTTGGCGAGGCGGTGGACAGCGTTGTCGATCTGCTGGATCTGGCCGGTGAGGTAGCTGGTGGAGGAGGAGATGGCGGCTATTCCGAGGGTGGCGCGGTTCCAGACGATTCCGTCGTCGAGCTCGGCGATGGATAGGTTGAAGCTGTGGCGGAGCTTGTCTTTGAGGGAGCGGATGACCTGACGGCGGTCCTTGAGGGATTGCGCGTGAGGGATTTCGATCTCGATGGTTAGTTTGGCTAGGGGCATTTTTGAGGGTGTGTCCCCTGGTATGGTTTGGTGCTAAAGTCTTGATTCTTTGGTGGTTGCGTTTGGACTTATGGCGTAAAGCATTCAAAACAAAATGTTTACATGCAAAGTATTCATTACAGACGGTTTATAGGACGAGTCGTCCGTCTAAGAATGACAGAACAACGACAACAGCAGATCCCCTTCGGGGATGACAAACAAGAAAAGCAACGGCAACAGCCAGAAGTAGATCCCTCGCGGGAATGACAAGCAAGAAAGGCAATTATCTCTATTGTAGACAGTTGAGTGGGTAATTCGGCCAAATTTATAGCGAATATAAGGTGTTTATTTTCAAATATATATGTCGAATTTAGACTTTAGGGGGCTTGACAGCATTTTTATGGGGTGACTACGAGGGTGTAAGGGATGGTGTGGGTTACGCCGGTGTTCTGGGCGGTGGCTGTGATCTGGAAGGTGTAGCTGCCGGGGGCGGTGGATGCTGGGTACTTACCGCTGCAGGCGGTCAGGGTTGTCGCGGTGAGGGCCGCCAGCAGGAGAAGGCCGAGGAGGGAACGAGTTGAGCCGAGGGTTCGGCGGCGGAGGGCGATGCAGCCGAGGATGGTGGCCAAGGTGACTGTTGGCTGGGTTGGGAAGGAACCGGATGGGTGTGCGGGGGCAAGTGGGTTGGCAGGCTGGTGGAGGCGGGCGTAGCCGATGACGTCCGAGGTGTCGATGTAGAGATTGAGGGTGAGGGTGGAACTGGGGTCGAGGGTTCCGTTGATGGGCAGGCAGGTTGCGTGGGGTGGGAGGTTGCTGCAGGTGAGGGCGATCTTGTCGGTGAAGCCGCCGAGGGAGGTGGCGACAACCGGGAAGGTACCGTGGTGCTCGGTCTGGAGGGTGATGCTGGGGCTGGGGGTGGTGAGGGTGTAGTCGGAGATGTTGACGACGACGGAGCTGGGCACGGAGTTGGAAGGGGCGTAGTTTATGTCGCCGGAGTAGGAGGCGGAGATGAGGTGGGTTCCGGGCGCGAGACTGGAGATCTGGATGGTGGCGGAGCCGTTGTTGAAGGGAACGGCTGGAGTAATCGCCGTGCCGCCTTCATATAGAGTGACGAAGCCGGTGGCGGGTGGAAGGGTCGTTGATCCGGTGGGGAGGGTCGCTCCGGGGGCGCTGATGGTTGCGACGAACTGAATGATGGCGCGCTGGGGGGCGGGGTTTGGCCCGGCGGTGAGGCTGGTTTCCGAGGGAGCGGGATTGACGTTGACGGTGACTGGGTTGGAGGTGTCACTGCCGTAATGGTCGATGAGGGTTGCCGGGCCTCCGGCGAGGACGACGGTGGCGGCGCAGGTGGCGGTGATGTCAAGGACGCAGGTGACGGTGATGGGGCCAGTAAAGCTGATCTGGCCGGTTGGGGTGGTGGTGCCGGTAGTAGAGACGTGCGCTGTGAGGATGACGGGGTGGAAGGCCTGGGCTGGGTTTGGTGCGGCGGTCAGTGTAACGGAGTATGGGCTGGTCGGAGTGGTCGGGGTGACGACTTGAATGACGATGTTGGAGGTGGCGGCGGCGTAGTTGGTGTCGCCGGCGAAGGTGGCCTGGATGGGGTGGGAGCCGACGGTGAGCGTGGTCGTGCTGAAGGTGTAGGCTCCGGCGGCGTTGGGAGTGGTGATTGTGGCGAGGGGAGCGCCGTTGTCGGTGAGTTGGATGGGACCGGGGTTGGTGCCGTCCGGGGCAGTGCTGGTGACGGTGAAGGTGACGGACTGGCCGACCTCAGAGGGGTTGGGAGTGGAGGTGAGGGTGAGGCTGGTGGGGTAGGGGTCGACCAGGACGTAGACCTTGACGGAGAAGGCGGGATCGACGGCTCCCGTACCGGGGTATTGGGCGAGGTAGGTGTGGAGGCCAGGGGTTACATGCTGGATGGTGTAGGTGGCGGTGTCGGTGGAGTCCAGGGCTTCGGTTGGGGTTTCGGGTTGGAGATCCTGAAGGAAGGTGATGGGCGTGCCGGAGGGGATGTTGTTGAGGGTATAGCTGACGGTGGCGGTGAGGGTGAGGCTGGCTCCGGCTGCGAGGTGTATGGCGGAGGGTGTGAGCAGGATACTGGTGGGCGCAGAGAGGGTGCCAGCGCGCTCGTAGGCGCCGAGGTCAGTGATGGCGTAGGGTGTCTTCCCGAGGAAGTTTTGTGGGCGGGTGATGCCGTCGAGGTCTGTGTGGGAGATGGCGCTGTTGTTGCCTACGTCGATGGCTGGGGAGGCGTTCTGGAGGTGGAAGTCGCCGGTGGAGGGCGAGTTGAAGAGCGGGTCGGCGGCGATGTTGCCGTAGGTTCCGGAGGTGTAGTCGCAGTAGGGCGATGGGACAGGGGTGAGGGCGGCGTTGAAGACGTCATTGTGATCCCAGACGGAGGGATCGGTGGTGGGGGTGGTGGGGGCGAGGCAGTAGACGGTGGGATTGGCGGTGGCGCTGACGATGATGTTGTTGACGAGGATTGGCGGGACGGACGGGGCGAAGAGGGAGATCTGGGCGCCGATGTCGGTGAAGGAGATGGACTGGAAGGTAGCGTTGCCGTAGAGGGTGTTGCTGGTGATGGAGGTGGCGGCGGTGGGCTCGTAGAAGCTGATGCCGGTGGCGGCGTTGTTGTAGATGAGGTTGTCGTCGATGTTGAGCTGGCCTGAGGTGGAGCTGACGATGCCGTTGCCGTTTGCGTAGCCGCCAAAGTAGGTGCCAGGCGGGTAATAGCCGGTGGAGTTGCGGATGATGTTCTGGAGGATCTGGGCGGAGGCGTTGTTGGTGACGACGATGCCGCCGAACTGGTTGCCGTCGATGGTGTTGTGCTGGATGACGGGGCTGGTGGGGGTGGCGGTTTGCTCGACGAAGATGCCGTAGCCGTTGATCTGGCAGTTGCTGCCGGAGCCGCCGTCGAATTTGTTGTTGGTGATGAGGTTGTTGGCGATGAGGACGTTTCCAGAGCGAACGTAGATGCCGCAGGAGGTGTTCTGCTGGATCTGGTTCTGCTGGATGGCGGCGTTGCCGCTGACGACGATGCCTCCGCCGAGCGATTGGCGGTTAGGGCCGGGACTGCCGTTCTGGATGATGAAACCAGAGAGGATGGCTTGAGGGCCTGAGGCGGGGATGAGCATGGTGACGGCGGTGCCCTGGTTTTGGCCGTCGATGGTGGCTACAGGTGTAACGGGGGGTGTGGTGCCGGTGGGGATCGAGGTGACCGTGATGGATTTGCCCATGAAATCGATGATGCCGGGATAGATTCCAGGGGCGACGAGGACTGTGTCGCCCGGGCTAGCCGCGTTAATGGCGGCCTGGATGTTGGGCTGGTCGGCGGGGACGTTGATGACCGTGAAGGCGTGGGCCGGAGTCAAGCTAAGCCCGAAGGTAAAAAAGAGCAAAGAGCAGAAAAGTCTCGAAGGGTGCATGATCACCGCCGGTCTTTTTGCTTGCTGGGGGGCCCGGGTCGATATGTTTCTGAGTCGGGAGGTTGGATGCAGGGTTGGGGTAAATGGTGGGATCGGGATGGTTTATGGGTTTCGGCTTGTTGTCTTCGTTTTTGAAGGAGGGAGAAGGGAAAATGCGGGGGGGCCTTCGACTTCGCTCAGGGAGAACAGGCAACCGCAACGACAAAAAGCAGATCCCCTTCGGGGATGACAAGCAAGAAAGGCAAAGGCAAAGGCAAAGGCAAAGGCAAAGGCAAAGGCAAAGGCAATGGCAATGGCAATGGCAACAGCAACGACAACGACAAGGCAACGACAACGACAGGAGATTCTCTTCGGGGGATGACAAACGAGAAAGGCGATGGCGGAGTTGACGTGGGCTGGGGATCGTCCTAGTGTCATTTCACAAGCTGGGATCGATTCGAACGTTGAAGTGAGGTGATGTATGGCCGACGCTGAACAGGTTCGTTTACGGGAAAGCAAGGATGGGGTGAAGGCGTGGAAGCAGTGGGGTCCATACCTGAGCGAGCGGCAGTGGGGTACCGTTCGGGAAGACTATAGCCCGAATGGGGATGCGTGGAATTACTTTACGCACGATCAGGCGCGATCGCGGGCTTACAAGTGGGGCGAGGATGGGATCGCGGGGATTTCGGATAACAAGCAGCATATTTGTTTTGCGCTGGCGATGTGGAATGGCGTCGATCCGATTCTGAAGGAGCGACTGTTTGGGTTGACGAACTCGGAGGGCAATCACGGGGAGGATTGCAAGGAGTACTACTTCTATCTGGACAGCACGCCGACGCATTCGTACATGAAGTATTTGTACAAGTATCCACAGGGTGCGTACCCATATGAAGATCTTGTGGAGACGAACCGTAAGCGCACGCGGCTGCAGCAGGAGTACGAACTGATCGACACGGGAGTATTCGATCGAGACGAGTACTTCGATGTGTTTGTGGAGTATGCGAAGGCCGATGCGGACGACATCCTGGTGAAGATTACGGTGGCGAATCGCGGGCCGCAGGTGGCTACGCTGCATTTGCTGCCGACGGTGTGGTTTAGGAATACGTGGTTTCGGAGTCGCGATGCGAAGGTGCCAGAACTGCGCGCGGTGGCGAGTAAGGCCAAGAACAACGCGTCGGTGATTGCCGCACAGCATGAGACGATGGGGCGGTTTTATCTGCACTGCGAGGGTGGGGTTCCGTTGCTGTTTACGAACAACGAGACGAATGAGCATAGGGTTTGCCGTGGGACGAATGCTTCGCCTTATGTGAAGGATGGTTTCCACGAGTTCGTTGTGCATGGGAAAAGGACGCGGTGAATCCTGAGGGTGCGGGGACAAAGGCTGCGGCGCACTATCAGGTGACGGTGGGGCCTCGGGAGAGCTCGGAGGTGCGGGTGCGGTTGACGCGGGCCGATGCGTTGAAGGGTGGAGGATGTGGTTCGGACTTTGATGCGGTCTTCACGGATCGGTTGAAGGAGGCCGATGAGTTCTATGCGTCGGTGATGCAGGTTTGCACGACTGAGGATGATCGGAGGATCGTGCGGCAGGCGCTGGCCGGGATGCTTTGGTCGAAGCAGTTCTATTATTTTCATCTGGATATCTGGCTGAGGGAGCATGGATATAACGCGACGGGCGTGGGGCGCACGCAGACGATGCGCAATGCGCCATGGTTCCACATGCTGAATGAAGATGTGATCTCGATGCCGGATAAGTGGGAGTATCCGTGGTATGCAGCGTGGGATCTGGCATTTCATACGGTTTCGCTGTCGATGGTGGATCTGGACTTTGCGAAGGAACAGCTGCGGCTGATGGTCAGCGAGTCGTATCTGCATCCGAATGGGCAACTGCCTGCGTATGAGTGGAACTTCGGGGACGTGAATCCGCCGGTGCATGCGTGGGCGACGTTGTATGTATACCTGACGGAGAAGAGTATCCGGAAGGCGGGAGATGTTGAGTTTCTGAAAGAGTGTTTCCGGAAGCTGCTGCTGAACTTTACGTGGTGGGTGAACCGAAAGGACCGCTCGGGAAAGAACGTCTTTGAGGCGGGTTTCTGGGGCTGGACAACATCGGGGTTTTTGACCGGAGTGCATCGCTACCCGATGGCGGGTATCTGGAGCAGGCGGATGGGACGGCTTGGATGGCGATGTTCTGCCAGAGCATGTTGAGCATCTCGCTGGAGTTGCTTGCGGCGGATCCGACCTATGAGCAGATTGCGGACAAATTTCTGGAGCACTTTTTCTCGATGCCGGGGCAATGGATCCGGCGGGCGATTTCGACAATGAGTTGTGGGATGACCAGGATGGCTTCTTCTATGACGTGCTGAATTTGCCGGACGGACCGGCATGCCGGCTGAAGTTGAAGTGATGGTAGGGCTATTGCCTCTGTGTGCGGTGGCGATTATTCCGCCGG
>CAVSOH010000019.1:0-102710 GCA_963729555.1 uncultured Acidobacteriaceae bacterium
CCTGCCGGCTTTCAAGAAACCGGTGGGCCGCTGCGCCATCACTTAAGGCAAAGCTCTTCGCGACCTGAACCTTAAGCGTTCCTTCCCGGATCTTCGCAAACAACCGTTGCGACCTCGCGATTCGCGCCTCTGCGCTTGTAAGAACATTCCAAAGATCGCCTCCAGTCAGCGATTTTGACTCGTCCATCAACAAGCGCGGATCAACCGGCTCAGGGTCGCCTCCGGACATTCCAAAAAACACCACATGCCCACCCATCCGCGCAGCCCGCAGGCTATCGCGAAGCGTGACCCCCACCGAGTCATACACCACATCGAAACCCCGCCCACCCGGAGTCGCAGCCCGCGCCCCCTCAACCCAATCCGAACCCGACAGCAGCACCGAATCAGCCCCAGCCCCGAGCGCCGCCTCCCGCTTCGATTCCGTCGAAACAAGCCCCACAACAAACGCCCCCGCACTCTTCGCCAGTTGCGTCAGGTACAAGCCCACGCCTCCCGCCGCCGCATGGACAAGCACACTCTCACCCTTCACCAGACGGTGACTGTCACGCAAAAGATACTGCGCAGTAAGCCCCTGAAGAAGAACCGCCGATGCCGTCTCAAACGAGATGTCATCTGGAAGCGGAATAAGATGATCAAGCGGAACCGCAACATACTCCGCATTCGCATGGGGAGAATCCGCAAACGCCACACGATCGCCAACCTTATAACGCGTCGCCGCACCCACGTCTAAATTGATCGCAGCAATAACACCTGCACCCTCGTAACCCAGAATGTAGGGCGGTTCTCCAACCAGATGGTAGTTTCCTCTTCGCCGATAGATATCGGCAAAGTTCAACCCAATGGCCTTCATGCGAATCAGCGCCTGCCCGGCCCCCAACACAGGCTCGTCGATCTCCCGATATCGCAGAACCCCGGCATCCCCAAACGCGTCAAAGGTGAGCGCCTTCATGCTGTCATCTTCTCATTCACCTCCCTCTGACGTCTGACCCTTGGTCTTACTGCTAAGGTCTGAATACCCGCACACGACCCACCACTACCGCGCACTTACTAGGTCTTCAATGAAGGCCCCGCAATTCGATCTTCTTCGTAAATTCAATTGCATGAGCAGATTGCATTCTTAGTGGCTAATCGCTAGCCTGTCTCAATCGACGAGGCTGGAATTCTATGGATGCTTTACCAGATATATCCATCCGCCAGAAACTTGATGAGACGCCGCCAGAAGATACGTCCACGGTGCATATCCGCTCACGTTGGGAGCACCCACTGACCTTGCTCGTCATTGGATTTCTATTTACCGGCGTTCTAGGAACATTGATCTCGTCCACGATTCAATCGCGGCAGCTACAAAGAGATCGCGAACGCCAGAAGCTCGATGCTGAACACGATCAAGAAACTCGACATTACGAATCGAGCACGAAAGCAATCGTTGATTTCTCCAATGCGTTATATCTGCGCTATGTTCGGGCCGGGATGCTTAAAGTCGGCGCTGTCCCGTGGAGCCTCATCTGCCGAAATACGGCATCGAAAGGATCTCTATGACGAGGCGCTTGTCCAACAGGAGAGTACGGTTCTCAGTAGTCACCTTCTAATTCGGGAGGCACTTAAAGAGCAGGATTATGACGATTGGGAGACCCATTATCAATACGCCTTGAAGCCCCGTCTAAGCCTTCTCGATAAGAAGCTAACAAGCATTACCGATGCGTATCTTCACAACCCAAAGCAAGGTGTGAGGATGTTCGACTCTGACTTGAACTCTGTAAATGAACTATATGACCAGGTTAGAGTCTGTAATTCGGCGATAGTAAATGCGATTTTTCGATCGCTCAGTTCCAAACAATATTTGAGCGGCAAGACGGTTATCGATACCCAGCAAAAAGCCAAAGATGATGTTAATACTCAATGTCCAGTTATCTAGAGACCGTTAGGAAGAACCACGGTTATCGTCTTCTTCTACTTCAGCACCGCAATGGATCGACCATCTAGCACGGAATATTTCTTTGCGGTCAAATAGTGGATAGTTTCGACGTACCGTCCGCCCCCCTTGAAAATCCGCTAAAACAAACTCAGCTTCCGAGGCATCTCGATCCCGAGATGCTCATAAGCTAGCCGCGTAGCCACCCGTCCCCGCGGAGTCCGATCCAAAAATCCAATCTGAATCAGAAACGGCTCATACACTTCTTCGAGCGCATCCTGCTCCTCAGCCAGCGCAGCGGCGAGCGTATTCAACCCCACCGGCCCGCCATCATACTTTTCGATGATCGTCCTCAGCAGCCGCCGATCCAGCTCATCGAACCCATGTGCATCCACCTCGAGCAACGACAGCGCCGCATTCGCCGTAGGCCGATCGATCACGCCCGCAGCCCGCACCTGCGCATAATCCCGCACCCTTCGCAGTAGCCTGTTCGCAATCCTCGGAGTCCCCCGCGAACGCATCGCAATCTCCGCCGCCCCATCGCGATCAATCGGAACCCCCAGCACCTCCGCCGACCGCTCCACCACGAACCGCAGCTCATCGTCGGTATAAAACTCCAGCCGCAGCAGAATCCCAAACCGGCTTCTTAGCGGAGACGAAAGCAACCCCGGTCGAGTCGTAGCCGCCACAAAAGTAAACGGACGAATCTCCATCACATGCGTCCGCGCCGCCGGCCCCTGCCCAATAATGATGTCGAGCTTATAGTCCTCGAGCGCCGTGTACAGTTTCTCCTCAAGCACCGGCTGCAAGCGATGAATCTCATCCAGAAACAGCACCTGCTTCTCCCGCAGGTTCGTCAAAATCGCCGTCAGATCGCCCTGAATCTGCAACGCCGGTCCGCTCGTTTGCTGATACCCAACACCCAGCTCATTCGCAATGATCGTCGCCAGCGTAGTCTTCCCCAACCCCGGAGGCCCAAACAACAGCACATGATCCAGCGCCTCCCCCCGAGACTTCGCCGCCTCCAGCGCAATCGCCAGCTGCTCCTTGGCCTTCGTCTGCCCGATGAACTCCTGCAGCCTCGCAGGCCGCAGCTTCAGCTCAAACGCCGCATCATCCTCCACCTTGCCAGCCGAAACCAGCCGCTCCGCCTCCGCCGACCGGCCGCCATTCAAATTCACCTTCGCTTTGTTCTTCGGGAAGTCCACTACGGCGATAGTAAGGCGAAACCATCCGCGAAGCAAAGTGTATTGCGAGTATCCTGTCTCACCAAGAGGCTCCATGGCCACTCACACAACGCTCTACACCTCAGGCGCCAATCTCTGCGGCCTCGACGGCAAAAAGATCATCCTTCGCGGAGTCAACTATCCTCTGCTCGACGACTGGAACTTCCCCGGCAAAGATTCTCTCGCCGAAATCGCGAAGACCAAAGCCAACGCCCTCCGCATCCAGTGGTACATAAACTACGGAAGCCCCGACAGGCCCCCTTACTCCCTCAACGATCTCGACTCCTTCCTGCTCCGCTGCGCCACCGCCGGCATGATTCCCATCCTCATGCTCTCCGACCTCACCTGCGCATCCGACGCCGGCCTGGTCAATTCAAAGCTCATCCCCTGGTGGACCTCCGCCAGTGTCGTCGAAGTCCTCCAAAAGCACGCGAAATATATCATCCTCAACCTCGCCAACGAGGTCGGCTTCTATCGCTGGGCCGATAACCCAAAGACCGCCCTCACCTCCTACGTCGCGGCCTACAAAACCGCTATCGCCAGCATCCGCCGGGCCGGCCTCACCGTTCCTCTCATGATCGACGCGCCTGACTGTGGAACCTCACTCGATGCCTTCCTCACCGCCGGCCCACAGCTCATCACCGCCGACCCCAGCCACAATCTTCTCCTCAGCGCCCACGCCTATTGGGCAGCCTACGATGGCCTCTCCTTCATTCCCAAGTGCATCGCAGCCAAACTCCCCATCGTCTTCGGCGAAGTAGCCAACAAGCAGGACGAACAGGTCAACGGCACCACCGCCTACTGCTACTACGATCTCGACGGGACCCACGCCGGCCTCGGAAAAACCAACGGCTTCACGTACCAGTCGCTGCTGACGCTACTGCAAAAAGATGGCCTGGGCTGGCTCGTCTGGTCCTGGGGCCCGGACAACTGCGCCGCCCGCCAGCTAAGCACCAACAGCACCTTCGCCTCGCTCTCAACCTTCGGCAAAGGCATCGTTCACAACCCCACCTACGGCCTCATCGCAACCTCCCACCGCTCCAAACTTGTGTGAAGCGGCGAATATTGCCCCACTAACATCTGAAGGGAGAATGTAACCTCCAGCCATTGTCGACCCGTCACTTCTACCTCTTCAACTCCAGCAACAAAACCCCATGCGGAGCCACCACTCCCGCCACCTTCCCAACCTTCCCCAAATCCTTCTTCTCCCAAATATCCCGAGCAGCATACTTCTCCGCCCCAAACCCATACTTCGCCAGTGGAGCCTCCACCCGCACCTCCGCATCTCCCAAATTAAACAGCGCAAGATACTCCTGCCCGCGATCCCCTTTCGAAACCCACGCCACCAACCCGCCATCCTCACCCGCCAAGCGCTGCTCATGCCCATGCTGATTCATAGCCAACACCTCAGCATTCGTCACCAGCGACTCCAGCCACTCATCCATCTGCGTCAAATTCGCCCCCAGAAACAGCGGCGACCGAGCAATCGCCCAAAGCGTCACCATCGTCCGCTGCTCATCGTGTGTCAGCCGCGTATCCCGTTCTTTACCATCCCCCGGCACCGGCCCCAGATGCCCCAGCGGCAGCATATCCGCATCCGGCCAGTTCCCGGGCTTCACACGCTTCTGCCAGCTCGCGATCACCGGAAACTGCGCCTTCAAACTTTGCGACCACTCCTTCCCCTTCTCCCACCTGTCCCACACATCATCCGAGATCCGCCACAGCTGCGCATTCTCCCCCACCAGCGCCGCATTCTCCAGAGCCGTCGGCCCCGGCGAAAGACTCAGCACAATCGGCCTGCCCGTCTTCACAATCGCCCGATGAATCATCTGAATCTCCGCGCCCTTGAACGGATGCGAAGCAATGCAGTCCACCTTCAGGTAGTCCACGCCCCAGCCCGCATACTGCCTCATCAGCGCGTCATACCACGCCTGCCCCGCCGCATTGTCCTTCACGCCAAAATTATCCGGATTCCACGGACATACATCCGCCGTATCCGCCGCCTCACTCGCACGAAACCCACTCCCCGGAATCGCCGTATCCGCCGCAACCGTCCGCTTCGGAATCCCCCGAATAATATGAATCCCAAACTTCAGCCCCTGCGCATGAACCGCATCGCTCAGCGGCTTGAACCCGGCATCTCTCGCCGCCGAAGGAAACCGATTCGTCGCTGGCGTGTACTGCCCTTCGGCACTCGCGGTGTACTCCAGCGTCTCCGGCTTCGTCGCGCTCTCGGGATTCCGCAGATACCACCCTTCATCCACCACGACATACTGCCACCCAAACACCTTCAGCTTCGCCGCCACCACATCTGCGTTCGCGCGAAACTGCGCCTCCGTCACGGTCAGTCCATACGAATCCCAGCTATTCCAACCCATCGGCGGAGTCGGCGCCAGCACCTTATCCTGAGCACCAGCCATCGCAACCAAACCCACCGCAAGCAAAGCCGCACCAATCCGCTTCATCCACATGCGGACAACCATACCAAAACCGCCGCCCCAACGATGCGCCGTTAAAGCTCCCGCTGCATCAGCCGAACATCCTGCCAAGCATCAAACTTGAACCCCACGTCACGCAGCACCCCCACATGCGCGAAACCCTGCGACGCATGCATCGCCACCGACGCCGGATTCTCCCCGCCAATCACCGCGACCATCTGATGACAACCCGCGACCTTGCATCGCGCAATCAACTCCCCCAGCAACCGCCGCCCGAGCCCTTGCCCGGCAAACCTCGCGTCCAGATAAACCGAGTCCTCCACCGTAAACCGATACCCGGCCCGTGGCCGAAACGCCGTCGCATACGCATACCCCGCGACCGCTCCACCATCAGCCTCAGCGGTGAGATACGGCAGCCCAGCATCCTGCACCGAACGCATCCGCCGCTCGATCTCCGCCGCATCCGGAGGCTCCAGCTCCAGCGTAGCCGCGCTGGTCAGCACAAAAGGCGCATAGATCGCCGCAATCGCCCGCGCATCTTCGGGGCGCGCCGCTCGTACAAGAAAGGACATCTCCCTACTTTATTGCATCGCACCTTCTGAAAAACCACCCGGCCTAATGCATTCGAGGATGCTCCCTGCGCGCCGAACCATTCTCCTGAGCCGGCCGCGTCATAGCCGAATTACCAGTTCGAGCCTTACCCGCACGCGAGACCATCAACGGATGCTGCAGCGTCACAATCACCGCCGTCGCCCGTTCCTCACCGCAACACACATAGCTATGGATCGTGTTCGCATCGAAGTACACCGCATCCCCGGGCTCCAGCCTGTAGCTCCCCGCGCCATGTCGAACCTCCAGCGCGCCCGCAAGCAAGTAAAGAAACTCGCATCCCGCATGCTGGTGCGGCCTCGGAACCCGTCCCGCTCGCACCGGCAGAAACTCAGCAAAATAAGGATCCAGTTGCCGGTCCGGCACAAGATACCCCAGGCTCTCGAAGAAGTACGCCGGGTCATCCGCTCCCGTCTGCGGCAGCCGCACTCGGTCCTTGCGCCGATGCACTCGAAACAGCGTCGTCGGCTCCGGCTCGAAGAAGTAGCTGAGATCCTTCGAGAAGACCATGGCAATCCGCGCCAGATTGCGCAGCGTCGGCACCACCCGCCCCGTCTCCAGTTGCGACAGAAAGCTTGCCGACAGCCCCGTATGCCGTCCCAGCTCCACCAGCCCCATCGACTTCTTCAAGCGCAAAGCCTTGATCCGCGCCCCGATGTGCTTCTCCGAGATAAAATCCTCGACCACACCGCCATCCACCTGAAGATTTCTGGCATCGAACGTCGAGTAAGGTTCTTTGGGAATCATCGCCTCCGAAGAGAGCGGAACCATCCCGATATCTGTTACTTCTGCGATAACCCGGGGCCCAGGTGCAAAACCATTTTTAGCCATAAAGCCCCCAAAATATTCAGGCTATAAAACGACAATGTGACGCCATCAAATAACAAGATGGTTAACAAGATGGCCTGATGCAAGCAAACGATGCCTGACAATCCATCTTTTTCTTGCTCTCCACATCGACGCCGCTGTTGACCCCCTCAGCCCAACACCGCACACTTCGCCGTTACGACCCATGCTGCTGAAAATGCTAGGCTGTGACCAGTGACGTTCCCAGCCAAACCTCACCGCCCCCCCACCGGACGAGTCCTCGGCGCAACCGCCGCAACCCTCCTTCTCCCTCTGGTCATCCTGCTCATCGGCTGCGCCAGCCCCGGCCCGCCCCGGCCGCCATCCCTGCACCTGCCCGAAGTCGTCACCGACCTCGCCGCACAGCGCATCGGCGACTCGGTCCACCTCCACTGGACCACCCCCTCCAACACCACCGACGGCGTCAGCATCCCCGGCACGCTCACGGCCCAGCTCTGCCGCCAGGTCAATCCCGCCGATCACTCGCGATCCAACGCCTGCACTCCGCTGCCGCGCTTCTCCGTGCGCCCCGGACCCTCGCAGACCATCGATCGCCTCCCTTCCAACCTCACCACCGATCCCGTCACCCTGCTCGCCTACCACATCGAGATACTCAACGCCGCCGGCCACTCCGCCGGACCCTCCTTGCAGGTCTTCGCCGCCGCCGGAGCCGCACCACCCCACATCGAGCGCCTCCGCGTCACCCCCGCCCGCATCGGCGCCACCATCGAGTGGCAGCCCCCCCAGCAGACCTTCCCCGTCGAACTCCACCGCACACTCCTCGCGAACCCCTCCGCCCCTCCAAAAACGCCAGCGAAGCCCTCAGCCCCGACACCACCCAATCCCGAATCGAAACCACCCTCGAAGTTGCCGCTGCAGTTCAACGGAAAGACCGCCGCTGAAGTCCGCCTCCTCGCCGCCAAAGACCACCCCGACACCGGAGGCACCCTCGACGCCACCGCCCTAAAAGGCGAGACCTACACCTATACCGCGCAGCGCGTCCGCACCGTCACCCTCGACGGCCATACCCTCGAACTGCGCAGCCCCATCTCACCGCCCGTCAGCCTCCAGGTCACTGACATCTTCCCACCGGCTTCCCCTACCGGACTAACCGCCGTCCCCTCCGCCAATTCTATCGACCTCTCCTGGCAACCGGGCGCCGACCCCGACCTCATCGGCTACCACGTCTACCGGCGCGAACTCTCTTCGCAGGAATTCATACGCCTGACCATCACCCCCGTCGTCGGCCCCGGCTTCAGCGACCAGACCGCCCAAACCGGCCATACCTACACCTACCGCGTCACCGCCATCGACGCAACCGGCAACCAATCCCCTCCCAGCACCGAAGTGCAGGAGACCCTGAGAGAGCCCTGACCATGCGCTACTGCAAATTCCTATCCACCGAACACGGAGCCCCCGCCCCCCGTTACGCCTTCGTCGAAGAGCGCAACTCCATCCTCTGGGCCGTCTCCCCCATGGAAGCCCCCGAAGAGGACCACCTCGCCCGCTCCATCCCTATCCTTCCCCTGAACCCAGCCCCTCTCACCGACCTTCGCCTCCTGGCCCCCGTCACCCCATCCAAGATCCTCTGTATAGGCCGCAACTACCGCGACCACGCCACGGAACTCGGCAACGAAGTCCCGAAAGAGCCGCTCCTCTTTCTCAAACCCCCATCCGCGCTCCTCGCCCCCAATGGAGTCATTCTGATGCCCGCCCTCTCCCAGCGCGTCGACTACGAGGGCGAACTAGCCATCGTCATCGGCCGGCGCTGCCGCAACCTGGGCCCCGACGAAGACCCCCGCCCCTACATCCGCGGCTACACCATCGTCAACGACGTCACCGCCCGCGACATCCAGAAATCCGACGGCCAATGGACCCGCGGCAAAGGCTGGGACACCTTCTGCCCCACCGGCCCCATCGTCTCCAACGAAATCGACCCCTGCGGATTCCCCGGCGGATTGAAAGACATCCCCGCGACCCCCGTCACCGTAACCACCCGTCTCAATGGCACCATCAAGCAGCAAGGCACCACCGCCGACCTCATCTTCCCCATCGGCGACTTGCTCCGCTACATCTCCGCCACCATGAGCCTCGAACCCGGCGACCTCATCCCCACCGGAACCCCCGCCGGCGTAGGCCCTGTCCAACCCGGCGACCACGTCGAAGTACAAATAGACGGCTTAGGCGTCCTCCAAAACACCTTCGCCCCCGAACGCTGATCCCAAACCAAACAAAATCAATCGTCTTTGGTCTTATCAGCCTTTATCCCTGTGATCATCGTTACGCCTTTAAATCCGCGTTCATCCGCGAAGATCCGCGGTCGCACAAGAATTCACCCAAACGCAACCCCCCAGAGCTTGATAAAATCTAACGTAAGACAGCGAAGGAGCAAGAAAATGGCATCGTTACTAGAACAGCTTCGTGGCATGACCACAGTCGTCGCAGACTCTGGCGACATCAACTCGATCGAGCAGTACAAGCCGCAGGATTCCACCACGAATCCTTCGCTCATCGCCGCCGCCGCCGCCATGCCCGAGTACCAGTCGATCGTCGACGACGTCCTCAAGAAGGCCCGTGAAACCGCCGGCCCCAACGCCTCCGACAACGACGTCGCCCACCTCGCCTTCAAGACCCTCGCCGTAGCCTTCGGCAAGAGGATCCTCGAGATCGTCCCCGGCCGCGTCTCCACTGAAGTCGACGCCCGCCTCTCCTACGACACCGAGAGCTCCATCGAGACCGCCCGCGACATCATCGCCCAGTACGAGGCCGCCGGCATCTCCCGCAACCGCGTCCTCATCAAGCTCGCCTCCACGTGGGAGGGCATCCGCGCCGCTGAGATCCTCGAGCAGGAAGGCATCCACTGCAACCTGACTCTCCTCTTCGGCCTCCACCAGGCCATCGCCTGCGCCGAAGCCAAGGTCACCCTCATCTCCCCCTTCGTCGGACGCATTCTCGACTGGTACAAGAAGGACACTGGTAAGGATTACACCGGAGCCGAGGACCCAGGCGTCCAATCCGTCACCACGATTTACAACTACTACAAGCACTTCGGCTACAAGACCGTCGTCATGGGCGCCAGCTTCCGCAACACCGGCGAGATCATCGAACTCGCAGGCTGCGACCTCCTCACCATCGCGCCTAAGCTCCTCGGCGAACTCGAGTCCACCGAAGGCACCCTCGTCCGTAAGCTCGACCCGGCCAAGGCCAAGGACCTCAACATCGAAAAGATCCCGATGGACAAGGCCACCTTCGACAAGATGCACGCCGAAGACCGCATGGCGAACGACAAGCTGAAGGAAGGCATCGAAGGCTTCTCCAAGGCGCTCGAAGATCTCGAAAAGTCCCTCGAAAAGCGCCTCGCCGAGATCAGCCAGCCAGTCAGCGCCTAGTTAGTCCGGGTCATCAAGTCCCACCAAAGAGACCGCGCCCAAAAGCGCGGTCTTTCCTTTTGCTCCCGACCCACAAAATCCATTTTGCTTAGGATCGCACCGGGTGAATGCTCGGATGTATCTGGTGGGCAGTGGTTTATCGATGTTGATCGCTGGGATGCCACTTTCGGGTATTGCAAACAATTGCACTAAAGATGCAAATTTATGCCAACAACCAGAGTTATAATTTGTTTACAGCAACTTTTTAATAAGGTTAGGGTCTTCAGCTCGCTCCACGCGGGCATGCCAGAACTGAACCACTCGAGAACTTTTTCGCTTAATGATTGCGCAGACACTGGCTCCACTATTACGTAACCCGGAAAAGGCAGAAGAAGACACCTGGGCGCTCCATACGGTGAAGGGGCGCGACGCCATTCTTCGGTTGACGAGCCAGTTGATTGAGTTCAGTGTCCGGTGCGGCCAGACCGGCGCCATGCAGGACATCGCTTATTTTCTGTCGAAACCTGGCGCTCTCCCTCGAATGCCGCACCTGTTGCTGGTCTCCCGAACTGCCGATCTCGATACGAGTCATCCGAATCTCGATGATCTTGTAGGTCTGCTGCTGATCTTCGAGTTTCGCCGGTTTGGCATAGGAACCGGCGCGTTTGCGACCAACGATCGTTCCGGCCGCAGCAACCTGATCGCGCTGCCGGAGCACAGGTCACGGGTTGCCGCGCTGACCTCCCGGGCGCTTCTCAACCGTGGAGCCCATCTGATTTTGATGTCGTTCCGTACAGAGAATCCCTTGGACGAGAACAACTCTATGGCCGGCCATCTCCAGGAATCGACACACCACCGCAAACCTGTTGCGAACTGGGCTCAGCGCGAGCGGACGATCCCAGGTTATCTGCCGTTGGAGACGACCGTCGACGCCACTCTGGCGGCGATTGGTCAACGGACCCGGAGCAATCTGCGTTACTATCGGCGTCGCGCCGAGACACGTTTGGGTTGCACCTTCATACCTGAGATCAAGGTCTCGCGCGCCGAGGTGCTCACCTTCAACCGGCATTGCATGTATGCCGTCGCTGACGATGTCGCGGGTTGGCGGTACGACTCGCTGCGGAACCTGTCGGACCCGTTGCTGATGGGGATCAAGGACAACGAAGGCCGTTGGCTGAGTATGCTGGGAGCCCGCCGTTATAACAATCGCTCCGAGATACTCTGGCAGATGAACCGCGACGGATTCGCCGCAGACTCGCTCAGCACCGTGATGCGCTCCTACTTCATCGAAAACGAGATCACCCACGGTTCGCGGCGCATGTACATCGAAGGAGGCACGCCCCACCCTATCCGCTTTTCATTTGTGCCCGAGATGTTGACCGACCTGGCAGTGGTGCGCCGCACTTCAAGAGCCAGGGCGATGCGAATGGCCGCCCAACGCTACATTTCGACAGATAACGAGCTGTCGCAAATGCTGGACGCGAAGAACGTGGACTGGCTGCCCTGTTAAAGCAAGGCGTGTTTTGAAGGGGCGCGGCTTCAGCCGCGCCGTAGTGTTTTGCTTACGCGGTGGCTTTAGCCACGGAGGGAATCTTTCCGCGCAAAATACAGTCCTCTCAATCCGCAATCACGTCCTTCAACTCGTTCTGCAGCACTTCCCTCAGCTTTGCCTTACCCCACGTTGAGATCAGCGTATCGGCAGCAGCTCTCGCAGCCCAGCCGTCGAATCCATCTCCAACCGTGCTCTCCACCAGCGGCTTGGTCACCGCATGAAGCCGGTCCACAATCCAGTTCAGAATATGCCCCACGCGCGCGGAACTGATCGTGGCTCGAGCCGGCGCTGGCACCTCGGCAACAGCAGTGCCGCACAGTGGAATAATCGGCATGAAGCCATGTCCCTGCGGATCGAAAGCCGCAACCACCGCCGACCGAGTCGCCGCATCCAGCTTATCCAATCCCGCAGCAATAATCGGATTGCCAATCGACAACCGGAAGTGATCACTCAAAAACTTCTGGCAGTTTCGACGGCCAAGCTGGTAGTCATGCGCGCGAAAGCCGCGTTCAAAGAAGCCTCCGAACGCGCTCAGCAGTCCGCACTGCAGCGCATCCTCCTTCGGGTTGTCGCTATCCGACGGAGCCAGAACGAAACGGCTGTACGACGCCCCGCTCATCACCGCCGTCAGAGATTCCCCCTGAAACCGCGACTGCGCGATCAGCACATTGAACAGATTCGGCAACATCCCCAACACCGATCCCTGCTCGTCAAATTTGTAGTTCCCTTCAAAACCAGCCTTCGCAGGAAACGGAGCCACCGTCAGCACCGCGCAGTTCGCCTTGTCCGCCGGCCGAGGATTCTCAAGATTCCCCGTCGTCAGATTCCGTTGTGCCAGCGGATTGTGAACCGCCATATAGTCATGCGCCAGCTGAAACGGATCGTTGTCCGTTACACCCCCGTCGATGTTGAGCGTCGTAAACGTGTCGTCTGCATGAAGCTTCCACATCGGCGGAACCGCTGTCGGATCGCCGCCTGCAACCGACTGCCACGGCGAACACATATAATCCCCCGCCACCCGGTCGATCTTCCGCGGCGCCAGAAACAGCGGAAACGCTCCCGTAGCCTTTGCCGCATCCTTAAGCAGCGGCCACGCACCGGCATTCGATCCCACCGGCAGCGCCTTTGCATAAGACGAGCGCGGCGCATTCCCACCCCGAACCGTCTCAAACTGCAGCCGGTCGGCGTAGTACGCAATCTGCTCCTCCGCCGATCCATCCGCCGCGCCATACAGCGAAAACGGCACGCCGCGCACATTCGTCAGTGTCAGATAAAGCGTCAGCGAGTCCGAAATATACGGCCGCACCGTCGTCGCTCCCGGAGCAATCGCGTAGTCCGCAATCTCATCGATAATGTTCGAGTCCAGCAGCGAGACAACCGGCTTTCCCTCCGCAATATCCGTAACCCCAAGAAGAGGTTCGATGTCGATCCTGTTCACCCAGCTCTCATAAAATTTGTTCGTCGTGTCTTTCACATTCGGGTCGGCTGGATTGCGAATGTGCTGAAAGCTCCCTTGCAGCATCACCGCCGAAATCGCCGCACACATCCCACCGGCCGAGGCCCCGGAAAACACGTCGATCGAAACATCATGCAGCGGCACCGCCGGATTCGCCGCAGCCTTAGCCTCGTACCACTGCTCCAGCGCCTCCGTAAGAAAGTCCAGCGCTCCCGCCGTGTACGCGCCAGCCGAAACAGCGCCGGCCATATTAATTCCAATGTGAAAGGTTCCGTTGGTCCAATTGTCAGCCATGGCTCTCCTGTCGTTCTGAGGGATCGGCATCATGAAACATCAAACGTAAAAATGGAATGCGCGCCCAGGCACGGGCCACGCTGCGTCAGTATAGGTCCGCAGCCGAATCCGTCAGCCACCCGCCATGCTGAATTAACCAAAAGTTCCCACAATGTTGCGCCCGCTCCAACTTTTCACCCATTCCTAACGCAATAGCCGAAACCTTCCCCGGCAACTCGAACGTCAAAACTTAAATCGCATCCTCCCGTCTAACAAAGCAGCCGCGCCTCCGTATCGCAACCGAACGAGCCGCAGCTGTCCGACGTCCCCAGGAGTTGCTTCTTTTGAATTCGTGCACCTATTCCTCACTCACCTCCATTCGTTTTTCTTCTGGATCAGCGACGCGCAAACGTCTCGCCTCCGTCGCACTCCTCATGATGCTGGCCGTAGCAGTCTCGCCGCTCAGTGCGCGCGCGCAAAACGCCGTTATCAAAATTCCCCCGGTCAAGATCCCGCTCGACGTCAAGGACCAGCACATCACCATCGCCACCTCTGCGGTCCTGACCATCTCCTCCTCCAAAGACCGCAACCTGCGGATACTCCATCTCGCGCTCACGGGCGATCTCGCCGACCTGCAGCGCAACCTCACCCCTCTTCTCAGCTCTCAGCTCGATAAAGACGACCACTGCGGAGACCGCATCGCCATCCAGAACGCCACCCTCACCCCCGCCGATCCCGCAGGCCTCGCCGTAGTTCAACTCCACGTCGAGCGTTGGGCCTGCATCAAGGTCATGGGCAAACAAGCAGCCAAAAGGCTGGTCGGCGGCGACGCTCAGATCCCCATCAAGCTCACCCCGCAGGTCGACGACGACCACACTAGCCTCCGCCTAGTCCCCGAGGTCGGCGAAATCCAGGCCGACGGCTCCCTCGGCGAGCTCCTCCGCTCCGGCGTCCTCGGCGACGCCATCCGCGAAAAGGTCCACAACGCCATCCAATCCGCCCTGCAAAAAGCCACGAACATGGCCGCCACGCTGCCCCCCGCCGTCCAGGACTACGTCACCATTCAAAGCGCCGAATTCCATGACGCCGGCGACGGACGCCTCCTCGTCGTCCTCGACGGCGAAGCCCGCATCACCCAGGAACAGCTGCGCCTCCTCACCGATCAGGTGAAGGAACGCATAGCCGCCCGCTGACGTCTCGCGCCCACTTCGACGCTGTGGCAGTATGGTTCACCTGCGAAAATCATTAGGCCACCCATCAGACATTGGAGGCTCGTGATGCCGGATTCAGCGATAGCAAAGAAAATAAGCCCCATGCTGGCCGTGGCCGACATGGAACAAAGCATCCTCTTCTACCAGGATGTCCTCGGATTCACGCCCATCCTGAAATCGCCGGGGTACTCGATCATCGAGCGCGATGGCCAAACCATCCACTTCCAGAAAGCTGACTCCCAAGAAGTCATGAACTGCGTCCGCGGGCATACCGAGATCTATATCGAGGTCTCCGGCATCCGTTCTCTGTGGGAGCACGTCAAGACCTTCAAAGATCGCTACAAGATCAGAGATCTCTTCGACCGCGAATATGGAATGACCGAATTCCATATCTCCGACCCCAACGAATGCCTCGTCTTTGTAGGAGAGCCTATCTCCCGATAAAAATCCTGCAAAACCAGCAAACGGGCCTAAAATGAGAGCCGCACTCATCAGTGGCCGAAAGGGAACCCGCCATGAGCGTATCGCCCTTCACCCTCTCGTTTTCCGGCTCGTCTGCCGCCGAAGCCAACCGCAAGCTCAAGCGAACCCGCGCCGCATCGAACACCTCCTCGGCCCCCGCAAAGGAGTAGCCATGCTCAGGGAGTACGACGACTTCGAGCTGGTCTTTCAACCCGCCGGCGAGGACTACGACATCCAGCTCCTCAACTCCCCGGCCGGCCAGGCCAGCGGCAAGTTCATCCCGCCCTTTAACCCGATCGAGCTCTCCAACTTCTACGGCCGCATCGGCCAGAGGCGCGGCAACACGCGCAGCGGCGACTCACCCGATCTCGAGGCCGCAAAGAAGTTCGGCGAACAGCTCTTCCAGGCTGTCTTCACCGGCGAGCTACTCGGCCAGCTCCGCACCAGCGTGGATCGCTGTCACGAACACGGCCGCGGCCTTCGCATCCGTCTGCGCCTCAAAGGTGTCCCCGCACTCGCCGAGCTTCCATGGGAGTTCCTCTACGACAGGGCGCAGAACCACTTCCTCGCCACCTCTGCGGCCACGCCGATGGTCCGCTATCTCGACCTTCCGCAGAGCGTCCCCACCCTCAAGGTCAGCCCGCCACTCCGTGTCCTCGTCGTCCTTGCTGGCCCAAGCAACCTCCCTCGCCTCGATGCAGAGGGCGAATGGGAGCGCCTCAAGACCGCGCTTGCAAAACTCGAAACCAGTGGCGCGATCCAACTCGAACGCCTGCCCGGCGCAGCCCTCGACGACCTTCGCTACCGCGCCCGTGGTGAGCCATTCCACATCCTTCACTTCATCGGTCACGGCGGCTTCGACCAGGCCGCAGGTGACGGCGTTCTCCAGTTCGTAGACACCAGGGGCATGTCCAACCCTGTTCGCGGCCAGTTTCTCGGCGCCATTCTCCGCGATCACGCCAGCCTCCGGCTCGCCATCCTCAACGCCTGCGAAGGCGCCCGCCAGTCCGATCAGGACCCCTTCTCCGGCATCGCCCAGAGTCTGTGTCAGCAGCGTCTGCCCGCCGTCGTCGCCATGCAGTTTGAGATCAGCGATGACGCAGCCAAAACCTTCGCCGAAGAGTTCTACAAGGCCGTTGCCGAGGGATACCCCGTTGACGCCGCCGTCTCCGAGGCCCGCAAAGCGCTCTTCACCGGCCGCTTCGGTCAGGAGTGGGCAACGCCCGTCCTCTACATGCGCCCTTCCAGCGGCGTACTCTTCGACGTGCAGCAGGAGCCCAAACCTCTAGCTGCCGTGCAGCCAGTGCAGCCCGAACCGCAGCAGGCTCCGCCGCCCATACAACCTCGTCCCGTACCTCAACCCGAGCCTCAGCCCGCGAAAGCAGCCCTCAAACTCGCTCCCTCACTCCCCGCCGCCGAGCCCGCACCGCCCAGGGAAAAACCCGCTTCTCCTGGGCCACCCGAAGCCGCAAGCGTCAAAGCCAAACCCATCCGCGAGCCCGAACGCCCCCCGCAAAAAGCCGCCGAACCAGCCAGGCACGAACGCCCTCCGCAAAAGGCTGCTGAAGTCGCCAAGCCAGAACGCCCCGCGATATTCCGCCCCAAAGACAAACCCGAACGCGAACCAACCGAACGCGAGACCGAGGCAGCCGAGCGCAAACGTGCCAGTCAGGAAGCCGCCGCCGACCGCATCCTTCGGGAGGCCAAGGCGCGAAGACTCGCCCGCGCCCAAAAGCTCGCCCGCGACAAAGCCGCCCGTCAATCCATCGGCCCCCCCACGCTGTCTCCGACGCTGCCTCCTAAATCCTTCCAGCCGCCCATCGCACACCTGACGCCGACTCTGAAATCCTTCCTGCCGCCCATCGCAAACCCGGCGCCGACTCTGAAATCCTTCGAGTCGCCCTTCGCACACCCGGCGCCGTCTCTGAAATCCTTCGAGCCGAAGGCCGCTACTTCCACCCCCAAAACATCGGACACGTCCATCGATGGCTACGAGGTCGCAATCGTCGTCGGAATAGTCCTGGCGATCAACGTCGGCCTCTTTTATCTTGGCAGATTCTGGGCCTCCCTCATCAGCAACGGCTCCATCTTCGGCTTCCACAGCTCCACCGCAGTCTGGGGCTTCTCCATCGGCCTTGGCTTGCTTCTGGGCGGCATCCACTACGTCTTCACCAACAGCGACTCCGACCTCCGCATGGGCGCCCTGTTCCTTTGGCCCGGATTCCTCATCGGCTTCCGCTACCTCAACCATCTCTCCGCCGACGCTCAGCCCAGCATCTGGTTCGCCGTCGTCATCATCGGCTGCTTCCTCTACGTCGCCATAATCCACGAGCAGTGAGCCGCAACACGTCACCACCGCGCACATCTGAAACGCCCACAGCAGTCATGCAATGACGCAACGAACAGGCGTACAATTCCGCCTTGGCTTCTCACGTGGAAGCCCGGCCCTCCTCAGCAACAAAGCAGAATCATTCGCATCCGGTCATCTTCCCCAGGAGACCGCCAAATGCTTCTTGTCCTCGGACATCCCGACGATCTCCTCATCCAGCACGTCTATCGCCGCGCACTCAGCGACGACACCCCCATCCACTGCATCGACGAGCCTGACCTCTTCTCCTCCGTCTCCTTCGCATTCGAGCAGAGCGGCGCCTCATCCACCGGCTACCTTCGCATTGACGAAACCGGAAGCGCCGACGCCACCACCCTCCGTCTCGACCAGCTCTCCGGCGTCCTCCTCCGCCTGCCCCGCATGTGGTGGCCCTCCACCGACCTCGACCTTCAGGACCAGATGTTCGTCTACCACGAGAGCTCCGCCGCATGGTTCGCCCTGCTCGAAGGCCTGAGCTGCCCCGTCGTCAACCGCTTCGACCTCGCCTGGTGGCTCAACGACATCACCTACCCCGCAACCCTCATCGACGACCTCGGCCGCAAGCTCAACCTTCACGCCACCGCCGCCCCCCCGGACTCCACCCTCCCGCCGCGCATCGTTCCCAAACCCCCGGAGCCATCCTGCCTCTCCGTCTACCTCGCAGGCAGCACCCTCATCCCGCGATCCTCCAAAGACCACGCCATATCCAACTGGCTCGTCCAGAACCTTTCGACGCTAACCGCCTGGCAGCACGAAAACGGAGCACAACTCTCCCGCCTCGACTTCAACCACGAAGCCACCGATCCCACCACCTACTCCCTCCACCATGTAGAACTCTTCCCCTGGCTCGAAGACGAACCCCCAGCCCTCATCGATCAGATCGCCGCCGCCACCGTGGAGATGCTCACATGATCCTCGTCCTCGGTTCAAGCCGCGACCACGTCTTCCCCCAGCTCACCCACCACCTGCGCGAGAGCGGCCATCCCTTCCTCGCCATCGACGAAGACGCCCCGACCCGCTACACCATCCAGCGCGAGCCCGCCAACGGAAACTCCATCTTCCGCATCGTCGGAGAAGGCTGCGACGGCCGAACCCCCGTCAAATCCATCTTCGTCCGCCACGCCGTAGCCCGCAAGCTCGAACCCGAGTACCTCCAGCAGATGGGACAGCTGCAAGCCGAGCTCAACTTCATGCTCCGCGTCGCCCGCTGCCCCATCCTCAATCCTCCCGCCAACTCCCTCTCCAACTACTCAAAGGCCTATCAGGTCGCACTGCTCGCCCGAGCCGGCTTCGACGTCCCCCGCTCTCTTGTCACCAACATCCCCGAAGCCGCCCGCTCCTTCTGGGAAGAATGTAACCGCGAGGTCGTCTTCAAAGGCGTCAGCAATGTCACTACTCTCGCCCAGCTCCTAACCCCCGAGACCCTCCCGCGCCTCGATCACCTCTCCTGCAGCCCAACCTACTTTCAGGAGTACATCGCCGGCGACGACTATCGCGTTCACGTCATCGGCGACGAAGCATTTGTAACCCGCATCGTTGCAGAAAACGTCGACTACCGCCGCACCTCCATCATCGAGAGCGGCGAGATTCAAGTTGAAGCCGGCAATCTGCCTCCCGACATCGTCGACCGCTGCATCGCCTTCACCCACAGCCTCGGTCTCGCCGCCAGCGGCATGGACTTCAAACAACAGGCCAGCGGACGCCTCGTTGCACTAGAGCTGAACCCCTATCCGCAATTCACCTTCTACGACCGCCGCTCCGGCCAGCCCATCACGCGAGCCGTCGTGGACTACCTTATCCGGCATCAGGCCACCGAAACCAACGTCTTTGCATGACCCACTTCATACCTCTTAAAAGGAGTGACACCAATGGCAGACCCGAAGAAAGAACCCATGATCGGCAAATCCAGCCGCCCAACAGCAATCGATTACGACGCGCCCGTCTCCGGCATGAAGCTAGGCGAACTGCTCGGCCATCTCAGCGCACACGCCGCAGCCAACCGCGAGTACTTAAAGCCGGAATACTACAAACCCGAATTCTACAAACCTGATTTCTACAAACCAGAACTCTACAAACCCGATTACGCCAAAGAACACAAAGAAACAATCAAGGAGAAAGCATTCACCGGCCCAGTCGGCGATCCCGTCGAAGAACTAGCCCAGCGCGTAGCCGAAATATTGAAGAACAAATAGCAGACACGCATCCATCGGCCTCCCTCCTCACGACCTGGCATCAGAGGACCGATGGATGCGCTCCCTCCTCGCTAAAATCCTGTGCAATTTAGAGGGCAGTACCTTGCGGTAGATCGAAATGATCTTAAGACACGGCCGCGTAGAGAAGCGATAACGCCCCGCAAACTCCAGATCGGGCCAATGATTCGAGCCACGGATTTTGCAACAGATTGATTTTTTTACCAGAATTGTCACGATTTCCTCTTGACAACGCGAAGACAGCCTACCTATAGTTTGCGACGCAAATTAAACTGCTGCAGCGCAGGTCGCAAACCAGCGCACCCGGCGTTCAACAGCTCCGTCGCAGGCTTCGGTCGTGACGGAGCTTTAACCTTAAAGAGGCGTTGAGCACGTTTCGCCCCCCTAACCGGGCCAGTGGAAAAGACCTCCCCTGACACCGCCCCGAGTGAGGAAACCTATGAGAAGTCTTCGCTTGACATGGATTGAGCCGGCATTCCTGCGGCTCACGACGTTCGTTCGGAATGCGAAAGAAGGAAAAAAGGGAAGCGCAAAAGGACGGAGGAGAGCCATGCCTGCGTCCCTTAACAAGGCCAGTGTTGCTAAAGCATCGTTTGCGTTGATGTTGCTGCCGCTCGTGCTGGCCGCCGCCACGCCGGGAGCCTTCGCCCAGGACAAATTCGCCCAGGACAGGGACAAGACCTTCGGCGACTCGTTCCTTCCCCTCGTCTATCCCGTGGAGAATACCGGTGCGACCTTCCGGGCACCGCAATTCCCATCGTTCGCTCAACTCCCCATCATTCGCCCCTTGCCGGATCCGTTCCAGTTCTCCGGCGGATGGCGCGACCCTTCATTCCAGACCTGGGAGCAGCGCCGCAACGAGATCAAGGCTGCGGTCGAAAAGTATGAGCTTGGTCCAAAGCCCGATTGCTCCGACTGCACCATTACTGCTACCTATACGCCGCCAGTGGCAGGATCAACCAATGGTTCCCTGACAGTGCTCGTTACCAGGAATGGGAAATCGCTCACGTTGACCTCAGGCATCTATATCCCACAAGGTATGGGCAGCGGTCCGTTTCCGGCAATGATCCCCATGGAGATTGGCTCTATCAATTTCTTTGGCACAGACTTTAGTTTTCCTCCCCCCACGCCTCCCGACTATGGCAGTCTTCCGCCCAGCGTCTTTCAAGGGCTCCCCATTGCAACGGTCGGCTACGTCGCCACCCAGGTAGCCGAGTACGCGTTTTCTGCACCGACAGACCATACCAAGGATCCGTTCTACCTGCTATACCCTGAACTCTGCGCCGGAGTATGCACCGGTACCAGTAATTCCGGCATCTACGCCGCCTGGGCCTGGGGAGTGAGCCGTCTCATCGATGGCATGGAGATCGCTACCCACCAGTCCGTTAATCCACTGCCCATCGATATGAAACACCTCGCAGTCACCGGATGCTCCTACGCCGGAAAGATGGCGCTGATTTCCGGTGCGTTCGACGAGCGAATTGCTCTTACGATTGCCCAGGAAAGCGGCGGCGGCGGCGCAACCTCGTGGCGCGTCTCGCACGACATCGAGGCCCAGGGCACAGTCGAAGATGTCGACGACACGAACTATGACTGGTGGGCTGGGCAGATGATGCAGTTTGCCGGTCCCAACGTATACAAGATGCCCGTGGATCAACATGAATTGATGGCCATGATCGCGCCCCGGGCCCTGCTGTCAACGGGGAATACCGAGTTTTACTTCCTGTCCAATGGATCCAACTATGTCGCATCACGCGCGACGCAGAGAATCTTCGACACGCTGGGCATCGGAGACCGGTACGGCTTCTATCTCGACGGCAACCATGGGCACTGTGCAACGTTGCCAGCCGAGAATGCGCCGATAACAGCCTTCGTCGACAAATTCATGCTCGGTCAGGCATCGGTCAATACCGATGTTCATGTCTACCCGAACCCCGCCAACACGACTGACTACGGGTACCCCATTGTGGTTGCTGGTGGCAACTACGCCTACTACTTTCCAACCATGAATTACCGGCGGTGGACAGATTGGTGGGGGACTAACAATCCGGTATTCCCGGATGATTGGAACACAGGCGGAACCGTAGTGGCGTCATTGGGCCACATCGGTGTGGGTCCATTCGGTCTGTTCCCTCTGGGAGTTAATTCTGGCGACACCGTTGCGGGAGGCTACGAATTGACGCTGGGCGGCAACCACCCTGCGGCGACCGTGTCTCTGGTGAGCGGGGCAAACATAACGACGGATATCTCCTGTCGCGATGGCAGTTCCTATACCCTCACCATCCCACTCCCGGCTCAGTCCTATTCGATTGCCGCCGGCGACAACTCGCCGCAGCCATCACCCAATCCGTCCAGCTCGCTTGTCTTTCAGGGCTCGGCCACAGCCACCCCTCCAGCTGGGGCATGCGTTGCGGGTATAGCGACGAACGCTTACTTCACCGCCACAGGACTATCCGAAAACGGAGATGGCAACCCCGGAGGACCTGGTTTCCTGACCACCGACGTCACGGATCCTCTTAGTACGAGGTTCCACATTCTCGACAACAAGAGCGGGCTGGGCAGCTTCTATGGCCCACCGATAACCATTAACTTCAATCCGCTGACTTCGGCAAACAGCACCAGCCAAAACCCGGTTCAACCGTAGCATGTCGGGAAGTCGCATGGGGCGGGTCCGATATCCCGCCCCACATTTTTGTTTCAGATCGTCATTCTCCATTTCAGCCTGGGCAATCGACGCAATAACAAAGGGTGAGGCTTTTAGGCCTCACCCTTTTGTCGTTCCCGTTGCTTTCGTTACTTCTTCTCAGGCTCGGGGGTTGGGATGCGAGGCAGCATATCCGGCCGGGTCGCTGCGTTGTAGGTAAACCATGCTTCGATCATGGAACCCTGCATCACATCGTCCTTCTGCACGCGGTCATAGAGGTCCGCGTTGGAATGGTGGGTACGTGTGCCGTACTCCAGGCTATCCTGCTGGAAACCAATGCCGTTCAGGCCAATCCACGAGAAGCTGCTCGAGTCCGTTCCGCCGGGTGACATTGTGGGTCTGAATTGCGCGCCAGAAACAGCCACGATGTGCTGGTCTTTGATGGGCTCAATCCAGGATTTGAAGATGGCCGCCATCTCCGGACTGCCCCCCGCCGATACTCCGCGGAACCGGCCCGATCCTCCGTCGTCGTTGAAGTACACATCCAGCTTGTCGTACTCCGGAGTCTTCTTCATGGTGTCGCGCGGTGCAAAATGCTTCTGCACATAGGCGGTTGAACCATAGACACCTTCCTCTTCGCCGCCCCACAGAGCAACGCGGACCGTGCGAGCCATCGGCTTGTGCAGCGTAGCCAGGATGCGTACCGCCTCCATCGCTACCGAGGAGCCGGTGCCGTTGTCGGTGGCGCCAGTGCCGCCCTGCCAGCTGTCGAAGTGACCGCCGAGCATCACAACCTCATCCGCCTTGGTCGTACCTGGAATCTCACCGATAACGTTGAATGCATCCTGGTCATCCTTCTGATAGTCGACAGCAATATCGAAGGTCAGTTTTGGCGTGGTGCCGTGCTGCAGCAGGCGAACGATGCGGTTGTACTGCTCTGGCGTAATGGCCACCATCGGAGGCGGAACCGGATCCTTGGGATCCTGCGACCCACCGTACGTTGAAAAGATCGTGCCGCCGTCACCGTTGTAACCCGGCGTGAGGACCACAGCCGCACCTTCTTCCTTCATGAAGGCGTTGACCTCGTTGCGCAGATTGTGGTTCTTTGCCTCTGCCAGGGCTAGCGACGTCGGCGTGTAATCCCACGTGCCTTCTCCGGGTCTGCCGCGTCCGCTAGGGTCCCGATTGGCTGCAGCGGAGCCAGCAGCACCGCCACCGCGACCGCCACGCGGGGCGTTGGAGGCCGCGCGTGCTTCAATTTCCTCATCCGTCGGACTAGGCTGCGCGTCCGCAGTCGTGTGGAGTCTGAGCGGGGCCGGGTCGAACATCAGGACGATCTTGCCCTTGAGCTTGCCATGGTACTTGGCGAAATCTTCCTTCGAGTGGATCGGCGCCCACACCGGCTCGGCCGTGATCGGACCGTTCGTCCCAGGCGTCCATGCCAGCGGGAAACCGATCAGCGCAGCGTACGCCGGAGTCTCCATCGCGCCGTAAAACTTCTTGATTTGCCATCCATAGCCGAAGGGCCACTTTTCCAGATGGACATTCTTGAGTCCCCAGTCCTTCATCTGTTGCATGGCCCACTCAGCGGCCGCGCGATGATTGCGGCTATTGGTGACGCGCGGACCGTACACCTCGGACATGTAGTAGAGGTTTTCCATCACTTGAGAGTGCTGATAGGCCTCGTTCTTGATCTGTGCTAGGGCATCCAGATCAACTTTGTCCCCTGCTTGTTCCTGCGCAGTTGCGGACGAGATGAGCAGCAGGGCCGTGACCATAACGGCAACCTGCTTGAAGCGGTGCAGATTCATGAAGATTCTCGCTTTCAAAAAGGGAAATCGGGGTTAAGAGAACAAAAGGAAATCTGAGTAGCAGCAGCTGGAGAAGTGGTTTGCGGGATCAGCACGGTAGGCTGTCGCGAGGACTTTGTTAAATTTTGGTAATGGCACAAAGCTATCGAATTCGCGTTCACGACGCAATACAAAGTCGTTAGCAATCGTTTGCGAGCGATTCTCAAATCGTCTGCCCCGGTGATTCCGGCCCCACCGTTCTCCAAAAAAACTCCGCCGATCGAAGGCACGGTGCGAATAAGCCCTCAAAAAGGTCGGCCTAGGAAGTGATTGAAAGCGGCAGTCGGCGAACAAGGTTAGCGAAATTGTGGTGTGGGGTGCCAAGCTGGAAGCGTGGCGCGCCTTCTACTTGACTCACTGAGCCATCTCAGCTAGCTTCAGCAAGAATGTGCCACATTCTGTGCCGCAGAAAAAGCGATGCATTGAAAGCCTGCATGATTTCTACCCTGCGTTTTTTGACGTGGGGAGCTTTATAAGCGTGTGAGGGATTGATTGAACAAGCAGGATCGGGCCCCATGGTTATGTGCAGTTACGATATTTATAGTCGTGACTCTGACCGTTATTTTGACCGGATGCAGTTCGACTCCGGCGAGCGTAAGCTATGGCACCATCACTACCGTTGCTGGCCTGGGCAAGGTTGGCTTTTCCGGCGACGGGGGTCTGGCCACAGCGGCGCAGTTGGGGGACCCAAGCTGTGCCGCGCTGGATAGTGCGGCAAACCTATACATCGGAGATCTCCCCAACAACGACGTTCGCGAGGTTGCGGCGGCCACGGGCATTATCACAACCTACGCGGGCATACACGTTGCCGGCTATTCCGGCGACAAAGGACCCGCGAGCGCCGCCCGGATGTATGGCCCGACCGCTTGCGCAACAGATTCCTCAGGAAACCTTTATCTAGCCGACGTTGGAAACAACGTCATCCGCAAAGTCAGCACAAATACGGTGATCATCACTACGGTCGCCGGCAACGGTCTGGATGCAGGAACACCGACGGGGACCTTCTCTGGCGATGGTGGTTCCGCGCTGCTTGCGGGGATTAACCATCCATACGGCATCGCCGTAGATGGCGCCGGGAACCTCTACGTCGCCGATACAGATAATCAGCGGATTCGAATGGTCTCGGCTGCCACAGGCATCATCACGACAATCGCCGGTACAGGAACCGCTGGGTACAGCGGCGATGGCGGTACGGCAACCAGCGCCCAGCTCTATAACCCTGAGGGCGTTGCCGTCGATTCGTCAGGAAATGTCTATTTCGCTGAGGAAGCCAACAATGTAATTCGTAAAGTAACCGCCGCTACCGGCATCATCAGCACGATAGCGGGGACCGCTGGTGCGGACGGGGGCTTCTTTGGTGACGGCAGCCTTGCCACAATTGCTAAATTCAACGGCCCAACCGATGTTGCTCTGGACAGTGAAGGAAACGTGTATGTAGCAGATTGGGGAAATGAACGTGTCCGCAAAATAACAGTCTCGACCGGCATCATTCAGACTGTTGTCGGCAGTGGGACGCAGGGGTATGCGGGCGATGGCGGTACGGCAACGCAAGCCAAACTGAGCTCTCCGCACGGCATTACCTTCGATAGCAAAGGCGTCATGTACATCGCAGACTACGGAAACGGCGCTGTGCGCAAGATTACACCTCTTCCCTAGGGGGGGCCGAGCTCGGGTTATGCGCAGTCCACTTGGGCGTACAACGGTCATCTCGGACACTTGAATCGCTGAGAAGCCACTTGTACGACACGCCGACTAATGAGATGGTCCGCCGCTTGATTCCCCTGCTCGGGCAGGAGGACGTGTTGGCAGCTTCTAACAAGGAGGATCATCGTTATGAAGATACACTCGGTTGGCATCGATCTAGGCAAGACGACCTTTCACCTGGTGGCGCTCGGTACGGCCGGCAAGGTGCTGGTGAAGAAGAAGTTCACGCAACGACAACTGCTGACGCACACCGCGAACATGCAGATATCGCTGATCGGACTGGAGGCATGTTCTGGAGCGCATTTTCTTGCACGCGCGTTGCGGAAGCAAGGCCATGATGTGCGGCTGATCGCAGCCCAGTTTGTGAAGCCGTTCGTAAAGTCCAACAAGAACGACTTCGTGGACGCAGAGGCGATCGCCGATCGGAGCCTGGCTGGATGCGCTCGATGCCCGAGCTCCGAAAAATGTCGTCGTGGTCGCCATGGCCAATAAGCTGGCCCGCATCGCATGGGCGGTGCTATCCAGCGGAGGAGACTACCGACCGAACAGCAACATGATCACAGCATCATAGACCAGCGCGGAAAAGACGCCTGCGGCTTGGAAGCGCTGACGCGCTCCCACTTTACCGCACTGCGACGACGGCTTGAACCTTACCCATCAAGGTCTGCATGAGAACGGCAAGGACGAAAGAACAGTCACAACGGCATGTCTGGAAACCTGCTGGACGAATTGGTTGATGACGACCGACCGACTAATAAGGACAGATACGCGCGCAACTCATCCTGGCCAGGAGCCTTACCCTCCACTAAAGGCCGAATACATTTGCGCAGACTTGTCTTCTCGCCCTCAGCTTTTCCTTGCAGTCGGACGGCGGACCATACATACTCGTCCAAGTGGCTCCCATTCCATGTTTCGAAACGCGCATTGTTTGAATGCTAAGTCGAGGAGGAGCACGAGGTGTTGCGAAAAGCTGGACTCAGCTGTGAGGCTGATTCAGAGAACTACCTCGGAGGCTCCTCAGAGACGATATGTATTACATCGGACTGGATGTTCACAAGAAGACGATCAGCTATTGCGTGAAGGATGCAGCTGGTCATGTGCACCGGGAAGGCAAGATCGGATCGACCCGGCGCGAACTGGATGCCTGGATCCAGATGTTACCTCAACCCCGGATGATGGCCATGGAAGCGACGATCTTCACCGGCTGGATCTACGATTACCTGCTTCCGCATGCCGAGAAGGTGAAGGTGGCCCATCCGCTGATGCTCCGGGCCATCGCCGCGTCCAAGAAGAAGAACGACCGGATCGATGCCCGGCAAGATCGCCGACTGCCTGCGGTGCGACTTTCTGCCCGAGTGCCACATGGCTTCGACCGAGATCCGGGACCGGCGCCGTACGTTGCGCTACCGGCACCTGGTGGTGAGGCAGATGGTGCAGATGAAGAACCGTGTATCGGGGCTGCTCATGGAAAGCGGGGTCAGCTATGACAAGCAGCGGCTGCACAAGATGGGTTACTTCACCGAACTGCTCTCGACCAACGAGGAGATCAGCGACAGTATCCGGCCCCTGCTTCGGGTTGGCCGCGAACACATCCTGCGGGGGCAGCGACTGGACCGTGCGCTGATCAGTTCACTGGAACGGGATCCGCTGCTATCGGAGCGGCTGAGACGGCTGAGAACGATCCCCGGAGTGGGCCCCATCACCGCCCTGACCTGGGCCCTGGAGATCGGAGACTACACCCGCTTCCCATCGGTGAAGGAAGCCATCAGCTACTGCGGACTATGCAGTGCTGAGAAGAGTTCTGCCGACAAGGTGATACGCATGCCGATTTCCAAGCAGAGGAACAAGCACATCCAGCACGTACTGGTGGAAGCCGCCAAGCTGGCGCCCCGGTACTCCCACGAGCTGGCCCTGCTCCGGGAGAAGGAAATCCAGCGAGGGAACAAGAATCGGGCCACCCTGGCCGTAGCCAGGAAGCTGGTGGCCTACATGCTTGCGGTGGACCGCAGGAAACAGGACTTCGTGCCGGCCGAAGAGTTGGCGGCCAAAGCAGTGGCTTGAAAAAACCTTCCTGATAAGGAAGAACAAAAACAAGATCATTCGATGCGCAGGCTGCCAGGTCCTGCAGTAAATCGCCCGGGCGACGGAGGAAACTCCCGAGGCTCTCTTCGCATTGTTTCGGGACTGGCAGAGAACACAAACTCAATCTTCTGCGACGGCTCTTCGGAGCTTGAGACAGCAAATGGATGTCCGGTCCTGCAGGAGCAGGGACCAACAGCCGAGAGGAACGCGCGCAGGCGGATGGCCGGATCAGAAAAAATGCGCGCTCTCCCGAGCGCGCCCAGGACTCCCGCGCTTTTTCTTGACAGATGACTTACATGGATGGCGATTTGGCACCAAGCGAGACAGCCAGATCGCGGCACCAATCTCCGGAATTCCAAAGATTGACGTCGTGTCTAGTGGATTTTATAGCGGGTTTGACACTCCCAAATACCATGACTTCAGGGAAGCGAGATGCGATAGAGATTGCGGTGCACCGCAGTATTCACGTAGGCATAGTGTGAGAGGTCTTTGCCGGGGACGAGTTCTGCGCGGCTAATCGACTGGGCACCGGGAACTATGCTCGGTTCTGCAAGCGGCTGGATGCCTCCGGGAGGAAGCTCCGGCAGGGTTTCTCCGGGGCCAACCGGAATAGCGAGGCTTCGTCCCGGAGTCGCTGGTGAGGAGGCTTCGATCGGAACAAACAGGAATCTCCCGCTCGACGACCATACCGGGACGCAATCGCTTACGCATATACGGCGCGGAGATCCACCGCCGAGCGGAATCGCCACGACCATGGGTATAACGCTGTTGCCTTCAGGATAAGGAGCGACTGCCATCAGCCACCTTCGCCCTGGCGAGATGCTTTGCACTTCGCTGATTGGGTATGGAAGGACCTTGGACCGTCCGGAGCCATCCTGATTCATCTGTTCCAGATAATTGACGTTTCCCTCTGCAAGCCGAAACAGAATCTGCCCCTGTGGGCCGAAGTAGGGTGTTGTTTCCCCGGAATGGCCGATCTGCCGGGCAGGGAATCTTCTGTCAATCGGGGCGAGCCACACTTGCGACCTGCCGTCGCGGCCCAGACTGGCGTAGACAACCTGTTTTTCATCCGGCGACACATCGTAGGAGGTCATGGAAGTTCCGGGAAAGACCGCTTCGCTCTTGCCAGTGTCTAGCGTCAAACGCCAGAGTTCCGGGCCAGCATTCGCGTCGTGATGGCGCAGAAGGTAGTAGAGGGTTTTATCGTCCGCTCCAAAGGACGGAGGCGAGAGGTCCGCGACGATCTCTCCTTCGGACGATAGGGATCGTTCCCCCGCAGCATCGTGGATCCAGATGGAGCTTTCACGCGCGCCAATCGAGGAGATGACGGATCGGCCATCCTGCTCGACGGCCAATCCTTCCTCTTCTGACGGGCCGAAGGTGATCTGCTCCGGGCGGCCGTTTGGAGATCGCTGACGCCAGAGATGACTTTGGCCTTGAACGATCGCGATGAAGTACATCCACGAACCATCGGGAGACCAACCTGCGGCGGTGCAGGCACCGTCTGGCCCTATTAGTTTTGGAGCGGACTTGCCGACGAGAGAGATGAGCTGGCACAGCGTCCAATCTCCCTGTCCGTTCATCTCGACTACAAGAGCTGATTTGCGATCAGGGGAGGCGAATGAGTAATGGGCCATGGCCCGTTCGTGAGGGGGGAAATAGAGTTCGCGAAAGTCGTCGCCCGTTACTGTCTCGGTGACGATCCCCATATGTAGGCCGGAACGGATTTTGGAGAAGAGAAAGTAGTGTGGGTCGAGCCAGGTCAGTCCTGCCGCATTGTTGAGGAGAAGATGCGGGTCGCCGCCTAATACCGAGATGGTGTAGGTGGCGAAGGAGGAACCCTCCAAGACCGTGTAGGCGATCTGCGAGCCGTCTGGCGAGAATGCCAGGCCATATCTCGACTGCGCATCATTGGTCAGAGGTCTGGCTTCGCCATCGGGGAGCATCTTGACATAGATTTGACCGGCCGGCATGAAAGAGCTATCTCCGCGGATGAACGCGAGGATATGACCATCTGGCGATAAGGCGGGATCTGAAGCAGAATCAGTGAAATCAGTTAGCTGTGTGTACTTTACGACGGCCGGATGGGCGCGGAAGGAGAAATAGATCGGGATGCCGATTGTGGCGATTACCGCGAGGACTCCTGTTGCGAAGAGGAGCCATCGCACTCTTTGGTTGCCGGCAACTAGCGCCGGAGAAGAAGCAATGCGATTTGGCGGCCTCTGAGAGATCTCGGCGTGTGCTTCGGACTCCAGTGGCTGTGTTCCGTCTTTTACTGGAGCGATGAAGCGATAGCCGACGCGCGGAATGGTTTCGATGTAGCGGGGAGAGTCGGCCGAGTCGCCGAGCGCGTCGCGAAGCTTCTGGATGGACTTGTTCAGTCCATGGTCGAAGTCGATGAAGACGTCGGAGGGCCAAAGTCGCTGACGGAGCTGTTCGCGGGTGACGATCTCGCCGGGCGATTCGAGCAGGACAGACAGAAGCTGAAGAGGCTGCTGCGACAGCCGGATCTTTATTCCGTTTTTGGTCAGTTGCGCGGCTTGAGGTCGAGCTCGAAGAGGCCGAAGCGAACCATCTCGTGGGTCGGCAAAACAGCCACTCCGCACCTCCCGTACCGGTGAAGAACAGATTTTACACCCGTATGGTGCGGATGCATGAACCCTTCTGATCCTCTGTCGACTGGGGACAAGATCGCCTAATTCCTTGCAGCAACAGGGATTGCACGGGGACAAACAAATCGCCCCGCGGCCATTGCTCTAAATCGTGCCGGTGCCGCAGACTCGGGCAACGTCGCTGGTTTGGACCAGACCCGAAAAGGAGAAACACCATGGATCGAATCGTCAGGAACTTAGTAGTCTCAATCACCTCGGACGGCAGGTTACGGGTGCGGCTCTTCCGCGGCGGCCTGGCACTGCTTGCCGCCCTATGCCTTTTTATTCTCCCAACCGGTGCCAACGCAGCCTGCGGAAGGTTCGACGCACCAGGCCTGCACTCCGTGATTAAATTGCCCGCGGTTCCGCAGGCCGCTTTTGATTTCCCCTCACCCTTTGAAGCCAGGCCAACGGTCGTTGGCCTCTGGCATGTGATCTACACCAACAGCGTCGATCAGTCGACCTTCAACGACACCTTCGACATGTGGCACGCCGACGGGACAGAGTTTGAAAGTGCGTTTCTAGCCCCGGCGGGCGGCAACGTGTGCGTAGGAGTATGGAGGCCGACGGGCGCGCGGAGTTTCACTCTCCATCACATTGGCTGGCTCTTCACTCCAAGCACTCCTTTGGCTACGGCTACCAACACCTTCACCCTCGATGAGGAAGTTACGGTGGCCGAGGACAACAGATCTTACAGCGGCCGCTTCACTTTCAAAGTGTGGAACCTGGACGGAAGCCCCACACCAGTTGAAGTGACCGGCACGATGGCAGCCACGCGAATTACGGTCAATTGACGGGTTTCTGGTTCTCTGGATCGACCAGCGGTGCCGACGTGATGCATTCACGTCGGCACCGCTCGCAAGAGTGCAAGAATCGGCGCTAGTAGGCTTGTGTTGACTCCCAATCGTTCAGCCTGTCGCGGCTTGGCTCTCAGTTACTGCTAACAGGCCAAGGCACTCATTCAGCCATTCAAACGGACCGATGTCTTTAGCAAGTGGCCGAAAAACCGGCTATCCGGACACCTGCCTGCTTAGCGATGACGCGGTGGTCGCCCAAAATAAATTCGAAAAATGTGGCACGATTTTCGAGCGTCGAAAAGTGTCCACCCGCTGTCCACAATTCACCACGAAGCTTCCACGCTAGCCACACTTTTTACCACGTTCTGGCACGCAGATTTCGCAAAACCCCCAGCAAAAACGCCACTCCACCACACCAAAAAAACGCTACAAAATGTACCGCGAAAGATCCTGATCCTTCACAATGGAAGCCACCTGCTGCTTCACATACTCAGGATCCACCACGATCACCTTCTCCACGCCCGTAGCCGTCTGCCGCTCAATCACCGGCAGCGGAGGCGAAGGCTTTTGCTCCCCCGTAAGCGGCGCAGATACATGAACTTCCGCAACCACACCCTCTTCCGTTACCTCAGCCCGAGGACTCTTGAACAAATCCGGAGCCTGAAAGCTGATCTCATCCAGCACCCGTTCCAGAATCGTATGCAGCCGTCGAGCCCCAATGTTTTCAGTAGTTTCGTTCACCCGAAACGCAAACTGCGCCATCTCCGCAATCGCCTCCTTCGTGAACTCCAGCTTCAATCCCTCCGTCTCCAGTAGCGCCGTAGACTGCTTCACCAGCGAAGACTTAGGTTCCGTCAAAATCCTTACAAAATCATTCACCGTAAGTGATTGCAATTCAACACGAATCGGGAACCTGCCCTGCAACTCCGGAATCAAATCCGAGGGCTTGGACACATGAAAAGCCCCGGCAGCAATGAACAAAATGTGATCCGTCGAAACCATCCCATACTTCGTATTAACCGTAGTCCCTTCAACAATCGGCAAAATATCCCGCTGCACACCCTCACGCGAAACATCCGGCCCGTGCCCACCCTCACGACCAGCAATTTTGTCGATTTCATCCAGAAAAACCATCCCCGAATCCTCAACCCGCTCCACCGCCAGCCGCGTCACCTGATCCATGTCGATCAGCCGATTTTCCTCCTCCTGCACCAAATAATCGAAAGCCTCAACAACCTTCATCTTTCGCTTCTTCGTACGCTGGCCAAACAGCCCCGGAAGCATGTCCTTCAGGTTGATATCCATCTCTTCCGTGCCCTGATTCGTGATCACTTCGAAGCTCGGCGTATTGCGATCCCGCACATCCAACTCCACAACACGCTCATCCAGCTTGCCCTCGCGAAACTGCTGTCGTAGCTTCTCCCGCGTCCGCTGCTCGCGATCCCCCGGCTTCTCCTCGCCACTATCCGCAGCCGTAGCCGCAGGCAGTTGAATCACGTTGCTCCCCGGCTCATGCGTCGCCGCAGCCGCAGTAGCCGCAGCAGGCGTAGGAGGCAGCAGCAGATCGATCAGTCGGTCCTCGGCCGCCATCTCCGCCTTGTCCTCGACCTCCTCCATTTTTTCTTCGCGAACCATATCGATCGCAATCTCCACCAGATCGCGCACAATCGACTCGACATCGCGCCCAACATACCCAACCTCGGTAAATTTCGAGGCCTCGACCTTCAGAAACGGCGAATTCGTCAGCTTCGCCAGCCGCCGTGCGATCTCCGTCTTACCCACGCCCGTCGGCCCAATCATGATGATGTTCTTCGGCATAATCTCGTCCGCCAGCTCGGGCGAAAGCTTCTGCCGGCGCATCCTGTTGCGCAGCGCAATGGCCACGGCCCGCTTCGCCGCATGCTGGCCCACAACGTACTTATCCAACTCCGCGACGATCTCGCGTGGCGTCATCTCATCCAGCGCCAGCGCCTGATCGTCAGCCGTTCCCGGTAAAAAAATAGCCATGATGCGGTACTCCTAAAATTTAAAAACGATACGGCATATCCAAAGTGAAGTACGAACCCGCGCCGCTATTGGTTCGCAGGCTCTGCTTTCAACTCTTCAATCGTCATCTGGTCATTCGTATAGATACAAATCTGCCCAGCAATCTTTAGACTCTTCTCCGCGATCTCCCGCGCACTCAGATTTGTATTCTCCATCAGAGCCCGCGCGCTCGCCAAAGCATAACTTCCGCCCGAGCCAATCGTCGCAATCCCCTCATCCGGATCGATCACATCGCCGGTACCCGAAAGCAGAAAGGTCTGCTTCGCATCAGTCACAATCAGCAGGGCCTCAAGCTGGCGCAGCATCTTATCCGTCCGCCAGTCCTTGGCCAACTCCACCGCAGCCCGCCCCAGATTTCCGGCATACTGCTCCAGCTTGGTCTCAAACCGCGCAAACAGGCTGAAGGCATCCGCCGTCGATCCAGCGAACCCCGCCAAAACCTTGTCGTTATAGAGCTTGCGAATCTTCTTCGCTGACCCCTTCATCACCGTGGCGCCAATCGACACCTGCCCATCCGCAGCCATCACCACCGAGTCGCCCCGGCGCACACAAATCACAGTAGTTGAACGAATCCGCCGCCCCTCACCCAGATCGAGTGGATGCGCGAGATTCAGCAGGGAAGACTTATTTCGGCGAACAGACGGCTTGGCAGAGGAAGAAAGACGAGACATTGGCACTCCTCAGTATATCGCCAATCCCCGCCGCCCTCTCCGCACGTCAATTACCGGCAAACCGCGTTCCCCGCATCCGGAATCGCCAGAAACGTAATGCTTGCAGGCGCCAAACTAACAGCACCGGCCTTGGTAGTTTCGCCCTTCATCTGAGGGAGCGCATCGTTCGCCCCCAGCATCAGCTCACGCCCGTTAAGATCCACTCTGTTATCCATCAGATCCTTTGCCGTCAGCGTAAAGCGCTCCGACTTCACCGGCACAGCAAGCTCGTGTGCAGCCGTGCGGTCAGCATTGATCGCCAGCAAAGCCACCCCACCCGGACGCCCCCGCAGGCAATGAGCGTACAGATACAGATTCGGCGCCGGCGATGGCCCAGCATCCAGAACCGTCGTCCCCATCAGCTTCCGCCACAACAGCGCAGCCCAGTAATTCGGCCGTGGCTCCAGCGTGCTCTCATCGATCAACGCATAGTCGCTCGCCGCCAGCGTATTGTGAATCACCACTTGCACGCCGCGCTGTGCCAGACTGCCAAGCTGGTTCAGGTACCGGAAGCTATCAATAAAACTCGAAGCCCACGGATCTCCCCCGCAAGCCGTCTCTCCCGTCTCGGTCAGCCACATCGGTTTACCCGCTTCATACTTGTCACGAATAGCGGCATAAAAGGCCTGGTCCCTGCTCGTGCGGGTCAACCAATCCTCCGATAACGCCGCCTCAGCCGTCACCTGAGAACCCATCCCCGGCCGGGAACAGCGCATCGAAACCCCGCCATAAAAATGGTACGAGAACGCATCCACCTCGGACCCCGGCTGAGACAGCATGTCCTCCGTCTTAATAAGAGTGAATCCAGTAGCCAGCCCCGTCTCCCCCACCGACCCCGGCCCAAGAATCACCATCCCCGGCGCGTTCGCTTTGGCAAAGGTATGAAACACCTTGTAATCGCGCCCATACGCCACGCCATCGTAACCCTTCGGAGCGCCGCCAATCGTCGCGAAAGTCGGTTCATTGAAGAACTCCGCAGCGGCAATGTTTCCGCCAATGCTTTTGCTATACGCCAGAAACTTCCCGGCCTCATCCGGAGTCCACACACCCTCAGCGTTACGAACCCCTCCGCTCACGGCAAATGACGTAACGATCTTCGCATCCACCGCGTGCGCAAAATCAACCACGCCCTTCCACTCTTTCCTTGTCAACACACTGCCAAAACCTGTCGGCGGAGCAGCCGGCGCCGCCTCATCCGAATCCTGAAAGTACGTCGAGTTCGCCCACGTCCCGCTCACCCGCACATAGGCTGGCCCCAGCGCCGCCGCCAGTTTGCGTAACCTCGCATTCGTCAGATCAACCGGCGACCTGTAGCGGTACAACGACGGATCCATCCCGGCAGGCGCAGAAAGCTTCGCCGCGGATGGCTCTTCGGCAGCGTTCGCACTTTTCTTATACGGAGCCCAGAACCTTCCACCCGTCACTTCAACCATCTCAATATTGAACGACTGGAACCTCTCGTCAATAGTCCCCACACGCGGCATCTTCGCTGGTGCTACCGGGGTTGGGGAAGCCCCGAAGATATTCGGTGTAACCACAACGCTCGCAAATACCGCCAGAGCCGCCAATACGCCGCCTTCAGAACGCACCTTCATTCAGCCACCCCGGTTATTTAGTTTGAACTTCGCCGGAATTCTATACCCCAAACACAAGCTTGTACCTTATAAAAATTAGCTAGTTTCTCGCCCGCGCCCGAAACCCCCGGCAACCTCAGCGATGCCGCATCCGCAAGCTCCGCCAGCTCCCATCCGTAGTCCACCCACCATCCACCGCCAGCGCCTGCCCATTGACGAAGCCGCTCTTCGCCGGGTCAGCCAAAAACAAAATCGCCTGAGCGATGTCATCGGGCGAAGCAAACCGCCCCATCGGATTCACCCCAATAATGTCCTCATCTGTATAGCTCCCCCCAGCCTGATCAGCGACATCCATCTCCGTCTTCACCCATCCCGGACACACCGCATTGCAGCGAACCCCGCGGCCACCCCACTCCGCCGCCAGCGTGCGCGTCAATCCAATCAACCCATGCTTCGAAGCGTTATAAGCCGTCCGATCGCAAACTCCCACCAGCCCGGCAATCGACGCCACATTCACAATGCTGCCCTCACCCTGCGCCAGCATCAGCGCTCCAAACCCTTTCGCCAGAACAAACGGAGCAACCAGGTTCACCTCCAGCACCCGCCGAAACGCCCGCGCCTCCACGCTCTCCGCACCAGAGATAAAGCTGATTCCAGCGTTATTCACCAACACATCCGCCCGATTCCACCGCCCCCGAACCGTCTCCACCGCACGCGCCACCACATCTTCATCACAGATATCGCCGGCCAACTCCTCCGCATCAACGCCAGCACCGCGAACCGCCGCCAGCGTCGCAGCGCAGCTCTGGATATCCATCAGCGCAACTGAATAACCAGCCATGGCAAGAGTCTCCGCCGTTCTGCGCCCGATCCCCTGCGCCGCTCCGGTAACAATCGCAACTCGCATACTTTCAATCTAATCCAGAACAGAGGTTCTATTGCAGGTTCCCTCATCCCCCGATCAACCGGCAATAGACTATCCTTTGGCCAGACTCCTGTGCTACCACATCTTCCAACCCACCTGCCTCTCGACCTTCGCACCCCGCAAGGAATCGCCGCCATCTCCGTCGGCGCCGCTACCATCCTGAGTCTGGTCTGGTACATCGTCCGCCGCCCCCGCCCAACCCCCGAAGAGATCGAACGCGCCCGCCGCAATCTCCTCGCCACCATGGGCCGCATCACCGACGGCACCATCACCGACGCCCCCTTCGCCCCCGACGACCCCACCCACACCCCCCGCCTACTCATGTACGACTACCGCATCGCCGGCGTCACCTACGAGTGCGCCCAGGACGTCACCACCCTCGCCGACCATGTCCGCGACATCCGCACCGACCTCCCCATCCAGGTCCGCTACGACCTCCACAACCCCGCCAACAGCATCGTCGTCTCCGAATCCTGGAGCGGCCTTCGCCTCACCACCCACCACCCCCATCCCACCGAATCCAACATCGAAACACAACAATAGATAACGCAATCGGAATACCCGCGATTCTGCTTCCGATGGACAGCAAACGCAAAAGCCTCGTTTAAAGAGAACCTACTGCAGAGGTGAAACATCTCTACCTATGCCATGTCCAATAACCCTCTTAGCCATGCGATGAACGCCACAACATTAAGCGCGCTCACAAACGTTCCGCAGGAACTTGAGGCCCACTACGCCGCCATTCCTGCGGAGTTCAAGAATTGGGCTCCAGCCTCCTGGGAAGGCGTCCCCAGCGAACACTTCACTCCCATTGAGCAGATCTGTCACGTGCGCGACATTGAAATCGACGGGTATCACGTGCGCTTTCATCGCATTCTGAACGAATCCAGCCCGACTCTCGCGTCAATCGACAGCGAGACACTTGCCAAAGAAAAATCCTATGCCGCTTCAAGCGCACCCGAAGTATTCGCCGCGTTTCGCGAGGCACGCATCAAGACAGTTGAGCTGATCTCGGAGCTAAGCCCGGAACAGCTCGCGCGAACCGCTGTATTTGAAGGATATGGTGAGTTATCACTGCGCAGTTTGGTCCATTACCTGTGCAGCCATGATCAGCAGCATCTTGCAGGCCTTCAGTGGCTACTCGGCAAGATCGAGGCCTCTCGCAACCCCGTCAAAGCCACTGATTGAACCCTACCCCCGTAGGGACTACACTTAAACCATGCACATGGTCGCCACCCCGAACCGCAAGATGCAGCGCGTCCTGCAGTTCTCCATGGTGTTGACCTTCGCCTACGTCATCGCCACCTTCATCTTCGGCCTCCGCGCCCACTCCCTGGCCCTCATCTCCGAGGCCGGCCACAACCTCAGCGACCTCTTCGCCATCCTCCTCTCCTTCGTCGCCGTCTACTTCCAGGCCCGTCCCGCCACCGAACAAAAGACCTTCGGCTACCAGCGCGCCGGAGTCCTCGCAGCCTTCGTCAACGCCGCCACCCTCGTCGTTCTCTCTGCCTGGATCGCCTTTGAAGCCCTCCACCGCCTCGCCGTCCCGGTCCCCGTCCAGCCGCGCATCATGATGGTCGTCGCAGCCGCAGGTGTCCTGATGAACGGCACCGTCGCCACGCTCCTCTGGCGCTTCTCCGGCGACGTCAACATCCGCAGCGTCTTCCTCCACATGCTCGGCGACACCCTCTCCACCGCCGCCGTCATCGTCGGAGGCGCAGCCATCCTCTTCACCGGCATGACCTCGATCGACCCCATCCTCTCCCTCATCATCGCCGCCATGATCCTCTGGAGCTCCATCGGCATCATCCGCGAAACCCTCAACATCCTCCTCGAAGGAACCCCGCGCAACCTCAAGCTGGCCTCTGTTCGCGACGCCATGCAATCCGTCTCCGGCGTCCTAGACGTCCACGATCTCCACGTCTGGAGCCTCGGTTCCAACTCTCACGCCCTCGCCAGTCACGTCACCATCGCCGAGATGCCCATGTCAGAGTGCAGCGGGATCCTCGACGGCATCAACTGCACCCTCCGCGACCGCTTCAAGATCACCCACACCACCATCCAGTTCGAAACCACCGGCTGCGAAACCACCCACGGCTGCAGCGCCCCACCCGAACTGGAAGCCGTCGGCGCCCACGACCATCATCACCATCACCACGGCCACACTCACTAGACAGGAAAGGGAACAAGCATATGCCTGTTCCCTACTCCCTGTTCTCTGCCTTACAGCAGCGTCGCATCCAGCGTAATCTCCGCAGCCTTCAGCACCCGCGACACCGGGCATCCAATCTCGGCATTGTGCGCCAGCTCATCGAACTTCGCCTTATCGAGATTCGGCACCTTCGCCTTCGTCGTCAGATGAATCTTCGTAATCGTCGGAGCCTCTCCGTGCAGATCGAGCGTCAACAACGCCGTCGTCTCAATCGAGTCCGCCGTAAAGCCCGCCTGAGTGAACTGCGCGCTCAGCGCCATCGTGAAGCAGCCCGCATGAGCCGCCGCAATCAACTCCTCGGGGTTTGTCCCCACGCCATCCGCAAACCGCGAGCTAAAGCCATACTGCGTCTCCTTCAACGTCCCGCTCTGCGTAGTAATCGTGCCTTTGCCCTCTTTCAAACTGCCATGCCACACTGCGCTAGCGCTGCGATCCATCGTAGTTCTCCTTCGTAATTTATCTACTATCAAACCGTACATCATTCGATGCATCCCAGCCCGCAACGACAGTTGAAAAAATCGCAAACTGCGCTACGCTATCGAAATGCAGCCCCGCACACCCGAAGTCGCCGAACCCACCCCAAACCCCGCCGCGGCCTCCACCGAGTGCCCCCTCACCACCAGCGAGCATCACTCCGTCTTCTGCCCCACCTGCTCCTCCCGCCTCGAAGACAATCGTTGCAAATTAGTCTGCCGAACCTGCGGCTACTTCCTCAGTTGCGCCGACTTTTACTAGAGCCAAATCCTCACCCATCCGCTACAATTTCGCACATCGCACCCGGGCCTGAACTCACGCAAGCAGTCAGAAAGGCGCCATGCACCCCATCCGTCACAACCCCATCGCCATCCTCCTCGCGACACTCCTCTACTTCGTCCTCGGAGCCTTCTGGTTCACCGCCTTCCGCCAAGCCTGGCTCGACGGCATCGGCCGCACCATGCAGCAACTCACAGCCACCGGCCGCAGCCCGTTCTTCATCTATGCCATCGCTCTGGTCGGAACCTTCATTCTGGCGCTCTTCCTCTCCTGGATCATCCAGACCACCGGCCACCAGACGACAAAGGGCGGAATCTTCATCGCCATCGTCACTTGGATCGGCGTCGTCCTCCCAACCTGGTCCACGGAGTACGCCTTCGAAGCCCGAGGCCTCCGAATCCTCGTCATCAACACCGGCTACATCCTCACCGGCATGATCATCATGGGAGCCGTCCTCGGCGGCTGGAAAAAGAAACCGGCCTAGAATTCGGATTGTGTGATGAATCGCCAGCACCATCTGTCCGAATAGCCGACTTCCATGATAAGTCTTTGTCAAGTGGGGCAAGGCTTTCCCGTAGCGCTCAGGAGAGCGCCTGGTTGTTTCACTGAGCGTGTTCATCACTTCGCGGTTGTGCCTCTCGGCGCGGTTCCTGCGCGTAACGCAGAACCAGACATCCATTCGCTGTATCGGGTTGTTGAGACCGTCACAGAAGATTGAGTGAGTGTTTCCTGCCAGTCCCGAAACATTTCGAAGGAGGCATTGGGAGCGTAGCTCCGTCGCCCAGTCGGCTTCTGCGGGACCTGGCAGGTTGCGTTCGATGAATCTGCTCGTTCTTCGTAGCGGCTTCAGGCCGCTGCTCTTCGTTCTCCTGCCACTACGAACTCTCGTCCACTGCGGTCCACCGCAATCAGATAGGCTACAAGCTTCCGAGCAACCGCAATCGAGGCTCGATTGGCATGGCCCTTCTGCTTTTCCGTGTCATAGACCAACGCCAGTTCAGGGCTCAAGCGAGGAGCCAGTTTAGCTGCTTCGATCAACACCGATTGCAGATGCTTGTTCCTCTGTTTAGAGATGGGCATGCGCTTGATCGTCTCCGCCGAACTTCGCTCTGCACCGCACAGACCGCAGTAACTGACAGCTTGCTTGACCGAGTGAAAGCGAGCTACATCGTCGACCTCAAGCACCCAGGTCAGAGCGGTGATCGGCCCGACCGCAGGGATAGTCATCAGGCGTTCGACACGAGCATGAAGCAGCGGGTCACGGCGCAGGGAACGAATCAATGCACTCTCGGTCTTGCCGATCCGGACGATGGTCTCACGGCAGATCGCCAGCAGCGGCTTCAGCTCGCGGCTGATATCCGGGTTGGTCTCCATCAGTTCCTTGAAGTAGCCGACCTTGTGGAGCTTCTGCTTGTTGTAAACCACGCCTGACTCCATCAGCATCTGTGAGACCTTGTTGCGCAACTGTACGTTCTGCCGGACCAGTAGCTTACGGTAGCGTAGTGTCCTACGTCGCTCCCGAACCTCGGTGGAGACCATGTGGCACTCGGGCAGGAAGTCACATCGAAGACAGTCGCAGATCTTGCTCGCATCGATGCGATCGCTCTTCTTCTTGGCCACTGCGATCGCCCGCAGCATCAGCGGATGCGCCACCTTCACGGCTGCAGCATGAGGCAGAAGATGGTCATAGATCCATCCGGTAAACATGGTTGCTTCCATGGCCACGGTCCACGGAACGGGTAACGTCTTCACCCAATCGTCGAGCTGTGCTCTAGTCGCAGCAATAGTGCCTTCAGAAAGAACCGTACCGCTCACGTCCTTCACGCAATAGCTGATCGTCTTCTTGTGGATGTCTAACCCGATGAAGTGCATACTGGTCACGAGGAGCCTCCTTGGATGTCTCTGAATCAGCAAGTAATCGCTGAGTTCAGCCCTTGTACACCATGTGCTCCTCAACTCCGCGACTTATCCATCCAAACATTTCGTCCAAGTGGAAAGTCACCCACTGGAAATCAATAACCCTACGGCGTTTCTCAGGACTGACATCGTGGCTCTCTTACTTTCGTAGGCCCGTGAGCTCGTGTACCCTCACGTCAGGGATGCTTCTGCGTAACCTCGATCTCGACATTCTACGGACCCTCATCACGGCCCATGATCTAGGCGGCTTCGCGCAGGCGGCAGACCGTCTGGGGCGGACACCAGCCGCGATCAGTCTGCAGATGAAGCGCCTGCAAGAGGAACTAGGAACACCGCTCTTTCGCAAGCACGGCCGGGTTCTGAAGTTGACAGAAGCCGGACAGACCGCCCTCGGATACGCTCGGCGCATGCTTGCCCTGAACGATGACCTGCTGCAAACCATGCAGGGCGCGACGCTAGCCGGCACCGTTCGCATTGGTGCTCCGCAGGATTTCGCGGCGCTGCTGCCTGATGCTTTGCGGCAGTTCGCAGCTCTTTATCCACGAACTCAAATAGAGCTGCGTATTGAGGGTAACGGCGCTCTCATCGAAGCCCTTGACAAGAGTCAGCTTGATCTCGCGCTGACAATTGGATTCGCGGATCGGAAGGACGCTCTGCTGCTGGGCGAACTGCCTGTGCTCTGGATCGCGAGCCGAGCTTTCCGCACACAAGATGGTTCTCTCCCACTTGCTGTACTTGGCCCTCAATGCGCCTTCCGCAAGGCCGCAGTACAGCAGCTCGAAACCGCCGGCATCCCGCATCGTATCGCGGCCACCAGCCCAAGCCTGGACGGCCTATGGGCCGCGCTTCAAGGAGGGCTTGGCATTACCGCACGCACCGCTATGCAACTGCCAGCTCATCTAGTGGCGAATAGGTCGCTGCATCGCCTGCCTACCCTTCCAACTCTTCCCGTGGCACTGCACCGTGGCCCGAACGCCGCTAACTCTGCTCTTGATGCTTTCCATTCTTTGCTTGGCGCGGCCACACGAGACGCTCTGGCCGAACTCACGCACCCGTAGCGCTCCCACGTATTGCGGAAAGCGTAAGCGCCACTTAATCCTTCGGTAAGAACAATCAAATTGTGCAGCGTTCATGCGGATGGTACGGTGCACTCATGATCACTCGCGTCCTTTCGCTCATTGCTACCGTGATATTCGCTATCTCCTCCGTGCATGCCCAGACACCTGCCGGGAACTCGTTTGTCGGCACATGGAAGCTCATCGCTGCGGACAAACTCCTCCCGGACGGCACCCGAGCCGCCGATTATGGAACTCAGCCGCACGGCTTGGCCATGTTTACCGCCGACGGCCACTTCATGATTGAAGTCTTCCGGGATGTGCGCGTGAAGTTCGCCAGCAAGGACCGGGCCAAGGGCTCACCCGAGGAGTACAAAGATGCGTCTCTGAGCGCCAGTTGCTCGTTCGGCACCTACAGCGTCGACCCGGTATCCAGCAAAGTCACCATGAAGATTGATCGCTCAACTTTTCCGAACTATGACGACGCCACTCAAGTGCGCGCCTATGAATTTAAGGGCGACATTCTCAGCTGGAAAGTCCCCGCCCGCCCCGATGGTTCTATCCCGATCACCGTCCTCCGCCGTATCGCTGTTATGTAGAAGACGTAGAAAGGCGCCACGTAAAGTTGATGTGCCTGCTTGGCTAAACGTCTCCAGGTTTGTCTAATTGGTAATGACAAGTCGGCCAGTGTGTACGAATGCGTTCGCTTCACCTGGCCGAAAACCGGCTTCTCGTACAGGTGGAGAAATCGCACGCTGACATTCTATGTGGGGTAAAGTTCACGTGTTTTGGACAGACGTTCCCGAAGAGAAACTCTTCGCCTCACGTTTCGCTAAACAAAATCGACGCTACCGACCTGCCGCAAGCCCCGCCATTATCTCCGCCGTGGATCGCACCCGCGCCACACGCCGTAGCACCTTCTCCATTGCAAACTGGTGAAGATCCGCGCCCATGCTAGAACAAGCATCCTCCGCAATCACAACTGAATAGTTATGCTGCCACGCATCCCGCGCCGTGGACTCAACCCCAAAATTCGTGGCGACTCCACCCAGCACAATCGTCTTGATCCCGCGCCTACGCAGCTGAAGATCCAGCTCCGTCCCGTAAAACGCGCTCCACTGCCGCTTCGTAATGATCACATCCGCCTGCAGAGAACCCACCTCCGGAGCAAACTCCGACCACTCCGCAGGCAGTCCACCAGCCGGCGCAGGCGTAGGAGCATCCACCTCCTGCTTCAACCTGTCGCCAGAGTCACTCGCAAACGCAACGTTCACCAGAACCACCGTCCCGCCTGTCTCTTTAAATTTTCGACCAAGCGCGACACCGTTCTCAACAATCTGCGCCGCGCTATATGGAGTGAGCGGCACACCCAATATGCCCTTCTGCAGATCGATCAGCACCAGCGCGCAGGAACGAGGATCCAATGTAAGTGACATATCTATCTCTGACTCGCCTTCCGCGCCGCCTCAAACTCGTCGCCCGCATTCCACTCAATAATCTTCGGAGCCGTCAGAGCCTCCCACCCCAGCGCCATGCCAAACTGATCGAGCTTCGCATTCCCTCTGAAGTCCCAGTCTTCGCGATAGTTGTCGCTGAAGTTGTGATAATCGTTCGCGACAAAGTGCTCCAGCTTCGCCCGCCCCCACGCGGCGTCATGGCCCTCAAACAGGTCGCCAGTATCCACTGAAAACGCCGGAATCCCCTGACGCGACAGGCTGAAGTGATCCGAGCGATAAAAGCTCCCCGCCTCCGGCCGCGGATCAGGAACGATCTCCAGTCCAAAACGTTTCGCCGTAGCCTGCACCACCGGATAGAAGCTCATCCGCTGCGCCCCATTCAAATTCACCTGCTGCGGGACCCCAATCGGCAGAATCATGTCGTAGTTGATCCCCAGCGCAATCTGCCCCGCCGGCACCGGAGGATGCTGCCCCAGATACTCACTCCCCAGCAGCCCCTGCTCCTCCGCCGTCACCGCCGCAAAGATCACCGTATGCGGCGGCTTGACACCCATCGACGTCCACGCCCGCGCCATCTCAATCAACATCCCGCAGCCTGTAGCATTGTCCGCCGCACCGTTGTAGATGTTGTCCCCCGGCATACCTGGGACAAATCCCAGATGATCGAAGTGAGCCGTATAAAGCACCGCCTGGTCCTTCGTGTTAGTCGGGACGTATCCAAAAGCTTTCTTGTCATTAACTGGGTGGCCTTCAGCGTAGATCATGCTGTGATCTAGCCCCGGCAAAATTCCAATCACATTCGGCGACTGGAAAGGCCGCACCACACTCTCGACACGTGCATGCAATCGCACCGGCAGCTCCACCGCCTTGAAACCGCGCTTACCCGCAGCCGTCATCTCCGCGTCAACATCTTTTCCTGCAGCCGCAAACAGCTGCTTCGCCACATCCAACTGAATCCAGCTAGCCGCCTGCAGTTGCGGATCCTTATCATCCCGCAGATACGTCTTCTCGCTAGTATTCGAATTCCGCACCACATCCCAGCCATAGCTGGCCAGATCCGTGCGATGAATAATCAGCGCGCCCACCGCACCCATCCGAGCCGCCTGTTCAAACTTGTACGTCCACCGCCCGTAGTACGTCAGCGCCTTCCCGCCAAAAAACTTCGGATCATCCGAAGGCGGATCCCCCACAATGACGAGCACCACCTTGCCCTTCACATCCACGCCTGCATAGTCATCCCACCCAAACTCCGGAGCCGTTATCCCAAACCCGACAAACACAGTCGGCGCATCCACCTCCACGACTGGCGTCAGCGTGCGATTGCTCACCGTAAAGTCATCGCCATACTTCAAATCAATCGAGTACAGTGCGATCGACATCTGGCCCTCAGGCCTCTTCGGAACCAGCGACATCGTCGTCTTCTCAGGAATCGCCTTCATCCCCACAAAATTCACCTGCTGCATGTAAGTCCCGTTATCCCCACCCGGCTTCAACCCATACAGCGCAAACTGAGTCGCAATATACTTCGCCGCCAGCTCACTTCCACGCAACCCCGGCCCACGCCCCTCCAGCAGATCGTCCGCCAGAAACCTCACATGCGCCCGAATCTTCTCCCCATCAATCGAAGCCTCAGCCGCCTTCACTGCCGGAGGAAGTTCCTGCGCCACCAACCCACACGCAGCACCAAGCAACGAAGCCATCGCAGCCGCAGCAAAAAAATTCTTACGCAATTCAATTCTCCTCAAAACACACGACCATCCAGTCTAGTCCCACAACAGCGTAACGGTGACACAGACGATGAAGGCCGATAGGAACAAAACAAATCAATAGAAACAAAAGAGGGCTACTGAACCAGACTGCCCTGACTCGAAGTTTTGTCCTTTTTTATCCTCTCTTTTCTTTTGATCACCGTTACGCCTTTTGTATTCACGGCTGAAACACCAGCCGTACGCCTTCTTCCTTACTCGTCCACAGTGCCTCTACATCACGCAGCGCAACCAGCTTCACCCCATTCACAAACGGCTTCGTCGCGGCCTCCTGGAACATCTCTCTAATCGCCGTAAGTAGCTGCTTCATCGAAGCACTCCCAAACCCGCTCCCCAGCAACTCCAAACCTGAACTCCGCAAGGTAGCACCGTCGAGCGAAATCGTTCGTCCGGCACTCGACCCTATCTGAACGAACCGTATCCGCGGAGCCGCGTGCGACAGCCCCTTCTGCGCGATCGCCGCGAGCACTGCCTCAGCAGGCGCGCCCCACAGATAATCCAGCACAACAGCCACCCCATCTCCCACAATCTCCTTCCGAAACGCAGCCACCAACTCATCGCGTCCCAATTCCAGCGAGATCGTCTCATCCGCACCCAGATCCTTCGTCTTAGCCAACGCTTCAGGATTTCGTCCCGCGGCAATCACCCTCCGCGCCCCCATCCGCTTTGCAATCTGCACCGCAAGCTGTCCCGCCGCTCCCGTCGCACCAAGAATCAGCACGCTCTCCCCGGCCACAAACTTCGCACGTGCCGTCAGCGCCACCCACGACGACATCCCAGGATTCGCGAGCCCCGCCGCAGCCTCATCCGACAAACCATCCGGCAGGGGAATATACGCCGCCGCCCCCGTCACCGCCTTCTCAGCGAACGTGCCAAACGGAGGCCGCGCAACGCCGAAGAAAACCCGTTTCCCATCCTGCAAGCGCCCCACGCCATCCACGCCCGGCACAAACGGAAGCACGCCTGTACTCCCATAGTGCGTTCCATTCGCCAGCGCCTTCACAATCGGATGCAGCCCCGCGGCCGTCACCGTCACCAACACCTCTCCCTCACCGGCAACAGGCTCATCAAACGTCGTGTAGCTTGGCAAAGCATCATAAGAGCGGACAACAGCAGCGTTCATTGAATGTCTCCTCGTAATCCTTAGGTTCGAAATCTAACACGGTATCGTTACACCATCACGATGCCTCGACCATCTAGGTCGAGTGATAGTCTGACAGATAGATGCCGCTCAGGATTGCAGCGATTCGTTCAGGCTCCGACCCCGTACGCAGACTGTCCGGCGGTTCCTTCCATCGAGCCCTCGAAACCCCACTCATCTGCCCCAAGTGCGACGCCACCTACAACCTCATGGTCGACTACGACCAATCCATCGACCGCTGGTTCCCCGAAGACTCCCGCCCCCTCATCACCCTCCTCGCCAAAGCCATCTTCATGGGACACAGCACCGACCACCGCGTCACCCACTTCGAAACCGAAGGCGTTATCGTCGAGAGCATCATCCTTCCCCAACCCGTGACAACACAAACGCCGCATTAGCTCCTATCCCTCCAGCCGATTCGAGGCAGCGACACGCCCATACCAATATCCCGAGTCCTTGATCGTCCGCTTCTGATCGCGGAAATCCACATAAATCAGACCGTAGCGCTGGCTATAACCATCGGCCCACTCAAAGTTATCGATCAAGCTCCAGGCGTGGAAAGAGCGTACATTCGCCCCATCGGCAATTGCTCGCGCCAGCTCCGCCAACTCATCGCGAAAGAAACTGACCCGCCGTGCATCAGGAACCCGCCCGCCATCCTTCTCAAAGGGACTATCCAGATAGCTGCACCCGCTCTCGGTCAACTCAATAATGGGATGGTTGTACTCGCGCGTAATCTGCATAACCAGGTCGTAGATACCCTTCGGCCAAACCTCAAGACCGGCCTCAGTCAGCGGCCCCTCCGTCGGCATCACCGCGTGGAAGCGCGTATAAGGATCCCTCCCGCCGCTCGTCTCCCCTTCGATCTCAGTACCGAAGCTAGCCCCACCCGCATGTGAGCTCCCACTTGCATCGGACACAATGCGCCGCGTGTAGTAATGAAACCCCACCCAATCCAGCGGAGCCTTCATGATCTTGTCGTCTCCCGGCCGGTATCCCATGGCCTCGTAAGGAATCTCCCCCACAAACGCCTTCGGATACCGCCCGTTCATCGCCGCTTCAAGAAAAAAGACATTATTCATCGCGTGATACCGCGCCGTAGCAGCCCGATCCGCTTCACTGTCTGTCTTCGGATACGCAGGAGCCATCCCATAAGCACTCCCCACCGTAGCCTTCGATGATGCCGCCTTGATCGCCCGCAGCCCCTCCCCCTGCGCAAGGCTGACCGTATGCATCGCTTTCAAAAAATCACCGTAACTCGACCGACCCGGAGGAAAAACTCCGACTCCATAACCCAGGTAAGTAAACGACCACGGCATATTGAACGGAGCCCAGACAGTAATGCGATCGCCAAGATTCTTCGCCAGAATCCCCGCATACTCCGCGAAGTATCCTGCGAGATCACGATTTGGCCAACCCTCGTGATCTTCGAGCACCTGTGGCAGATCCCAATGATAGAGCGTACAGAACGGCCGCAGTCCCGCCTCCAGCACCGCATCCACCAGCCGACTGTAGTGATCGATGCCTTTCTGATTCGCAGCCCCCGTACCCGAAGGCTGAATTCGCGGCCACGAGATCGAAAAGCGATAGCTCTTCTGATTCAGCCGCTTCAGCAACGCAATATCCTGCCGGTAGAGGTGATACTGATCGCACGCAACGTCGCCCGTCGCCGCGCCTCTCACCTTCCCAACCGTGTGCGAAAAGCGGTCCCAGATCGACTCGCCCTTCCCATCCTCGTTCCACGCTCCCTCCACCTGATAAGAAGCCGTAGCCATGCCCCACAAAAAATCCTTGGGAAACCGAGCACTGGCAATCGAAGTAGGCGAGACTGCCCCAGGAACCTGCCCAGGCAGACCGGAGATTGGAAGGAATGCGCCACCAGCGGCGGCGATGGATTTGTTGATGAACTGGCGACGGTTCATGATTGTGACTCCCGCGTGAGACACACAACATTACACCATCAAAAACCCATAACTAAAACGATTAAATTAGATCAAGTTAGCTCTCTGCCTCTGGCAGCCGCACCGGCCTCACCTCCATCACATCCAGCCGCTGCAACACCTTCCTCGCAAGCCCAGTTAGCGGCACCGCGCCCAACCTGCTCGTCCGCACCCACTCCAGGTCGCCCTTCGCCGCCGGAACCGCCCGCCGCAGCCCCCGATCCTGAGGCCCGCTCGCCGCAAACACCTGTACGTAGTAGTTCGTATTCGTAATCGCATGACGCACCCGCAGCAGCGGCTCCCGTCCTTGAACAGCATCCTGCGGCAGCGGAGGCAGCTCATACATCCCCGCCATCAGGCTCGCGTCGTCGGCCCTGCGTTCGAGCAACACCTCTGTCACCGTACCCCGCTTGCGCAGACTCAGTAGATACGCCGCCGGCCGGCTCTTCTGCGCCGCACGTGGCGGAGTCACATGCTCCCCTCGCGTCCTGCACATCGCGTACACCGGACAATGCAGACACAGCGGCGCACGCGGCAGACAGATCGTCGCCCCCAACTCCATCATCGCCTGGTTATGATCCCCTGCCGCATTGCCCCGCTCATCCACCTTCTTCCTCGGAACCAGTGCCGCCGCCTGCTCCTGCACGAACGTCCGCCCCGCCGCGGTTCCCACCTCCGCCCGTCCTGTCAGCCGCAGCAGAACCCGCTCCACATTCCCATCCACCACGGCAATACTCTCGCCGAACGCAATGCTCGCAATCGCAGCACTCGTATACTCCCCAATTCCCGGCAGTGTCCTCAACTCCGAAGCCGTACCCGGCAACACTCCACCCCGCTCCTTCACGATGAACTGTGCCGCCTTGTGCAGCATCCGAGCCCGCCGGTAGTACCCCAGTCCCGACCACACCGCCAGCACCTCCGCCTCGCTCGCCAGCGCCAGCGCCACAATCGTCGGAAACCGCCGCAAAAAATTTTCGTAGTGTTCAATCACCGCAGCCACCCGCGTCTGCTGCAGCATCACCTCCGACACCCACGTCCGGTAAGCATCGCTGATCCCGCGCCACGGCAACTCGCGTGCATGGACCCGGTACCAGTTCATCAGCTTGCGCCGAAAACCCGCCGCATCCAGACTTCTATCCCTGAAACCCACATCCACCGGAACCACCGGCGTTTCCTCAAAGTCGTTCAAGCGTTCCGCTCTTGCATGTGCACGCATGGCTGTCAGTCTACCTGTCCACCTGCCCATCCACGATGAACGATCTACACTTATCCTCACCATGTCGTCGCGTCTAACCCAGCGAAAGCACTTACTCCCAAGACGAGACTTCCTCCAGCTCTCCGCGCTCGCTGCCGGAGCCGCTCTCCTGCCTGCTCACGCCGAGACCGCACCCCCCGCTAAACCTTCCCGCCTCCCCATAAACGACCCCGTCCGGCAGCGCACCTGGGACGCCGCCCTCTCCACACTAGCCGGCAACATCCATCTAGTCCCCGGTTACGACCGCCCCGTCCTCTTCGAAGGCAGCGTCTACCCTGGCATCTGGCAGGAATGCGGCCCTCACGAAGGCCTCGTCTATGGAACCCTCGCCCAGTACATCCCCCAAAACGACGGCGCTCCCACCCCACTCGAGATCGCCCGCAACAACCACATGGCCTTCTTCGCCCTCCAGCGCCCCATCGGTCACGAGTCCGCCGGCCAGATCCCCGCCTCCATCAAGCTAACCGAAGTGGGCTTCGGCCAGATCCAGATGGTCGTCCCCATCGCCGCCACAGCATGGGAGCTCTTCCAACTCACCGACGACGATGAGCTCCTCGTAACCGCCTACAGCGCCTGCAGCCGTTGGGACGCCTGGCTCCGCCAATACCGCGACACCCGCAACACCGGCCTCGTCGAAGGCTTCTGCGCCTACGACACCGGCCACGACAACTCCCCCCGCTGGGCCGGCATCCCCAACCGCTGCCCCGATGGCGACGCCCGCAAAGTCCCGCCCATCCCCTCCATGCCCCGCCTCTGCCCCGACCTCTCCGCCACCGTCTACGGAGCCCGCGTCGCCCTCGCCCAAATGGCCACCGCGCTCGGCAAAGGCGATGAAGCCAGCCGCTGGCACGAGGACGCAGAAAAGATCCGCCAGCTCATCATCACAAAGCTCTACAGCCCCGAAGACGCCGCCTTCTACGACCTCGATGCCCAGAACAAATTCGTCCGCGTCCGCTCCGACGTCATCTCCCGCGTCCTCGGCGAGCACGTCCTCAAGCGCTCCGACCCTCACGACAAAGCCATCTTCGAATCCATCTGGTCCCGTCAGATCCACAACGCCAAGGCCTTCTGGGCGCCCTACCCTTTAACCTCCATCGCCATGGACGATCCCACCTTCAACCGCCCCACCCCACCCACCCCCTGGCCCCGCAACGTCTGGGCCGGTCCCTCGCAAGCCCTCACCGCCCTCCGAGCCCCTCGCTGGATGACCTACTACGGCAAGCAAACCGAACTCAACCACCTCATGCGCCAGTGGTGCGAAGCCATCATGCGCCACACCGAGTTCCGCCAGCAGATGGACCCCCTCACTGGAGACTTCACCCAGGCCGACCCAAGCGGCTACTCCCCCGCCGCCCTCGTCTTCCTCGACTTCACCCGCCGCCTCATCACAACCACCACCCCTTAGAACAAATTCCGCGATGGTAGAGCAAGCCTTTCGCAAGGAGAGCCAACAGCGCAGCCTATGACTTATTTTGAAAGGACCCGGCTTCACAGGCTACGGAAAAAGTCGTTGTCATTGCTTTTTGGGATTAGCGCAGGGCTTCAGCCCTGCGAAATATCGGCGAGTTACAAGGGGCTTCAGCCCCGGGCCTCTCGCCTGTTCAGCCACAGACACACTTTTTCGGCACCCTGAAAGCCCGATCCATATCTTCCCAAAGCGTAAACACCCACACAAAGAAGAAGGGTGGCGGAGTATCAATCAGGCTGCGTTGTTCTGCACCACCTGTGCTCCACCACCCTCACGAAAAACTACCTCGTTTTTCCAACATCGTGCTCCACGAACGTCGGCTTTGTCCAGCCGTCGCGGGGCAAAAATATATCTCATTGAAAATACTTGATTCCAGGGCACAACAAGCCCATACTTCAGGCTCTCCCCAGAACCATAATTCGCCCGCGCCGATCTCGTCGAACGAAAGGGCAACTCTATGGCTCAGTATCTGGTGCAGGTCGCATATACCTCTGAGATGATCGCCACCCTCGTCAACAATCCGCAGGACCGCATCGTCGTCGTCTCCAAAGTAGTCAAGAAGCTGGGAGGAAAGGTAGTCAACGGCTGGCTCTCGTTCGGAGAGTACGACACAGCCCTCATCGTGCACCTGCCCGACAACGTAGCCGCTGCGGCGTTTGCCATGGCCATCGGAGCCGGCGGCGCCTGCAAGAACGTCAAGACCACCCCACTGCTCTCCGTCGAAGAAGGCATCTCCGCAATGAAAGCCGCCGCAACCACCGGCTATAAACCGCCAGCCTCCGCCTGAGAACAGCCCCACCAACGCTATTGCCCAGCGCCTGCGATGCGCTAGCCTCACCGAAATTCCGTGCCCAGCGAGTAAGGAGATCCACCGTGAAACGCCGCAACTTCCTCAAATCCGCCGCCTCAACCTTTCCCCTCGCCCTCACGCAACCCTTCGCCCTCGCCGCCGCCGCCACCGACACCCCCTTGAAAGAAGCGCACATGGTCCCCGCCGGACAAGACATCTTCGGCGAGAACCGCACCCTCGGCTTCAGCCACATCGCCTTCAAGACCTCCACCCAGGAAACCGGCGGCGACCTCTTCATCATCGAGCACACCAACCTCCTCGCCGGCGGGCCGCCCCTGCACTTCCACCTCGCGCAGGACGAGTGGTTCTACATCATGGAAGGCGAGGTCCTCTTCCAAGTCGGCGAGAAACGGCTGCGGCTAAAACCAGGCGACTCCGTACTCGCGCCCCGCAAAGTCCCCCACGCCTTCACAGGAGCAGGAACCAAGCCCGCAAAGATGCTCATCGCCTTCACCCCCGCAGGCAAGATGGAACAGTTCTTTCACGACACCGCCAACGGCAAAGCCGATCTCATGGACGCCGCCCTCTTCCGCAAGTACGACATGGAACTCGTAGGTCCCCCATTGAAACTCACCTAAGGAATCTCTGAATAAGCTCAAGCAGAATCCAGTTTGAAAGGGGCTGCTTCACACGTAGCGGCAGTCCTTGCGTTGAAGAAGCTGCTTCACAGGCCACGACCGTCCTTGCCTTGAAAGGGGCTGCTTCACAGGCCACGACAGTCCTTGCTTTGAAGGGGGCTGCTTCACAGGCCACGACAATCCTTGCCTTGAAAGGGCGCGGCTTTAGCCGCGCCGTAAGTGCCCCAACTTCCATGGGGCTTTGGCCCCTGAGGGAATGCCTCACCTGTCAAAACGTCTGCCCATCATGAAAGCTTCCGAAAAGACAACTCGTTCCCTTCCGCTACGTCTGTAAACCATAAACACGAATCAACGCGTTGATCACCTCCGTGTAAAACGCGCTCGCATTCCCATCGCCATCATCGCGATTGACCATAATCGCCATACCCGCCGACTGATTCGGATACCCCTGAATCATCGCCGTGAAGCCATAATTCTCCCCGTTGTGATTAAAAAGATATCCCGGCTGATTCGGTTGGTCCGAGTTCACGAAGATGCCAATCTGGCTCGTTAGCATCGCCTTCGCCTGCGCAGCGCTCAGCAACTGCGTGCCATTCACCTTGCCGCCCGAGTTCAGCATAATGATGATCTGGCACAGGTCGCCCGCATTCGTATAAAGACCCGCAGCAGATGCCTCGGGATAAAGATTCCTGAGCCCTGCAATAGGCTGACCATTCGTTGCATGGCCTGCCGCCGCGCGCGACAACCCCGCGGGCAGGTTCAGAGCATACGTCGACGCCGTCATGCCAAGCGGCGTCAGCACATTCGTCTGCATCCACGTCCGGAAGTCTGTACCCGTCACATCCTGAATCATCCGCATCAACACCACATAACCCATACCCGAGTAGTAAAAGCTGCCAGGCTGTGTCGAAATCTCAATCGGTGGCGAGTTCGCCGGCGAAGTCCCACTCAATATCTGATCAAGCGTCGGCAGTGTCACTCCCGGAGTATTCGTGTATCCGCCAAACCCGCCTCCATCCCCATTGAACCCGGAGCATGCAGTCGGAGGGTCCGTGTTCCCTCGTCCGATAAACCCGCCCTTGTGCTCCAGTGTCAGTTGAATGGTCGACTGCTGCACCCAGGCTGCCTGCGCGCACGCACGCTTCGCAACAGGCCACGTCGTACGGCTGCCTATCGTGTCCGTCAGAGCGATCTTGTTGTTCTGCGCCAGCAGCTGCACTCCAATCGCCGCATGTGGCTTGCTGATCGAAGCCGCCTGAAACGGTGTGTTCGTATAAACGTACTGATTGCCACCCGCTTGCAGCACGCCATACGATGTGCGCCACGCCACAGCATTGTTCTGTACAAACGCCACGCTTGCTCCCGCCACACCATGAAAACTCATCCGGTCATAGATCGTGTGCCATTGGTTACTCCCGTCCTGAAGAAAAAAGTTTTCAAAGACGCGCAGCGGATCAGGTGATTGGGGCAGCACAGCATTGCAGATAACCGACCACCCGCCCGATGCCGTAAGCGCGACATGCCCAACCAGCCAATTCTGGTTCTCGAATGTCTTAATCTGCGCGAAGCACGCGGCGTTGAAGCTGCCGTTCGCGAAGTAAGCCTCATCGCCATAGATCACCCAGCCACCCTTCGGACCAAATGCCACCTGCGTCGCACGCCGATTGCCCTGCGTATAGTTGCACAAAGTTTGAAAACACTGATCGTCGATGTTGCTCGCATTCATCGCATTGTTCGCGATAATCACCCAGCTATCGCCACCCGCAGGAGGAAACGCAACACACGATATCTTCCAGCCATTCTTGAAATACGTCCCGATCGTCTGGAAACACTCATTCGGAATGTTGCTCGCGTAATATCCCTGATCGGCAACGATCACCCAGCTATCCCCACCGGCAGGGGGAAACGCGATCGACCGCACCGTCCAGCCATTCTTGAGGACCGTTCCCAACTGCGTAAAGCAGTCCTGCGGAATCCCCTCCGCCATATAAGAGCCATTCGGCGCTACAACCACCCAGCCGCCGCTCGGCGTGAAGGCGACAACCGAAACCCCCGGCCCGCCCATGCAACTGCCAATAAAAGTATGCGCATCATTCGGTATGCCGCTATCAACAAACATTCCCATAGCAACTCCTGTCACTTACTAAGATCGGTTGAGATATCTGAGGCGGAAGATTGTTTTCAGAGTTTTTTCATCGGTGCGCCGGCGCGCCCAATTTATCACACAACACAGCGATCCTTCTCAGGCCGAGCCATCGCCGAACCCGCGTTGCAACGAAACGCGCGTAACTGGACCACCGCACGTCCAGCACCAGCCATCGGCCTTTCGTCTGGTCCGCCGCAGACATCCACTTTCCGCACCCTATATAGTGTTTTGATGTTTCGGACCCTATCCCTATGCTGCATCGGTTTGTTGATCATGCTGTGTGGCTCTGCGAACGCGCAAAGCTCAACCAAACCAGCCGAAGAAGTTCTCCAGCGAGTCATGCCAAACCTCGCGCCGCAGTTTCAACTCAAACTCCGACCCATATCAAAAGAAGGCGATTCCTTTCGAATCTCAGGCACCGCAGGACACATCCAAGTCGAAGCAGCAACCCTGCCAACGCTCCTCTACGGCGTGAACTGGTACCTGAAGTACGTAGCCCACCTGCAAGTCTCAACCAACGGAATGCAGCTCGGCCACGCTGGAACAGTCTTGCCAGCGCCGCAGCAACCAATCGAAAAGCCCGCCCTCTACAAGCTCCGCTATGCCTTGAACGAAAACGCCGACGGATACTCCGCGCCCTACTGGGACGAAGCCCGCTGGCGCAGCGAGATCGATATCCTCGCCCTCTCCGGCACCAACGCCATCCTCATCGAGCGCGGCGCAGACCTCGTCCTCTACCAGACCTTCCGCGACGCAGGCTACAGCGACACCGCCATCCGCCAGTGGATCACCCAGCCCGCCCACCAGAACTGGCAACTCATGGGCAACATGTGCTGCTTCATCGAGCCCATCTCCATGGAGCTGCTCCACAAGCGCGCCGAATCAGCAAAGAAACTCATCGCAATGCTCCGCGAACTCGGCATCACCCCCGTCCTGCCCGGCTACTACGGCATCGTCCCCGCGGACTTCGCGACCCTCCATCAAGGCGCACACGTCATCACGCAAGGCGACTGGAACGGCTTCACCCGCCCCGGCTGGATCGACCCACGCGACCCCAACTTCGCAACCCTCGCAGCATCCTTCTACCGTCATCAGCACGAGCTCTACGGCGACTCGACCATCTACGACATGGAAATCTTTCAAGAGGGCGGAGCCGCAGGCGAGGTCCCCGTAGGCGAGGCCGCAAAGCGCGTCCAGTCAGCCCTCGAAAAAGCCCATCCCGGAGCACTCTGGATGATGATGGGCTGGCAGAACAACCCCATGCCCGCCGTAATGGAAGCAGTCGACACCAGCCGCGTCCTGGTCGCCGACATCGAGCAGGGCCGCATCCCCCGCGAAGATCGCGACCGTGAGTTCCGCGGAGCCCAATGGCTCTACGGCGGCCTGTGGGAGTTCGGAGGCCGCACCACCATGGGCGCTCCGCTCTACGACTACGCCGTACGCATGCCCAAAATGGCAAAGCTCCCCGGCAGCCGCATCGCAGGCACGGCTCTGTTCACCGAAGGCCTCGACACTAATCCCTTCGCCTTCGACCTCTACACCGAAATGGCCTGGCACAGCGATCCCGTCGACCTAGCCACATGGACAGACGACTACGCGCTGCGACGCTACGGCGCAGAAGACCCACACGCAAAACGCGCATGGCAAATCATCCTCAAAACAGCCTACGGATACCGCGCCGATGGCAACAAGAGCCACGGAGAGCGCGACGCCTCTCACGACTCGCTCTTCAGCGCACAACCGTCCCTGACAACCCTGCGCGCCGCAACATGGTCGCCGGACGTGATGCGGTACCGCCCCGAAGACCTCCAACCCGCACTAACCGAGATGTTGCAGGTAGCCCCACATCTGCGCACCAGCGACACCTACAAATTCGACCTCGTCGATCTGGCCCGCCAGGTAATGGCAAACGAGAGCCGCACCATGCTGCCGCAGATCAAAGCAGCCTACGACGCAGGCGACCGCGCAAAATTCGCCGAACTCACAACCCGCTGGCTCCATCGCATGCAGCTCCTGGACACCCTCCTCCAGACAAACCAATACTTCCTACTAGGACGATGGCTCCAGTACGTCCCACCCTGGGCCTCGTCACCCGCGGAACTCGCCCGGCTAAACTACGACGCCCGCTCGATCCTGACCACATGGGGAGACCGCCACGCAAGCGAGTACGGCCTCCACGAATACGCCAATCGCGACTGGGCCGGCCTCACCGCCGACTACTACCTGCCAAGGTGGAAGCTATACTTCGACACCCTCTCCACCGCCCTCGATACAAAATCCCCGCCCAAGCCCATCGACTGGTACGCCTTCGGCGACGAATGGAATCGCAAATCAACAAACTACGCCGCGGTCCCCACCGGCCAAAGCTACGCCGCTGCCCTGGCGATAGCCCGCGATCTTAACCTGGCACCATAAAGCCGGGTACCCCATCTTGGCGATGGATTCATCTCCGCTAAGGCAGGCCTGCCACCACAAACAAGACTGTTACGTCCTCGGCTGGCAGCGTGGTTCTACCACAATAGTCAGTAGGAAAGTTCGAAGGCGGGGCCAATACCCCAGCGTCAGCCGTAGACCCTTACTCTTGGAGTCCGTCCCATGACCAGCGTGGGATGCTGAGTCCGTTCGGCACATCATCGGCGGACCGGTGATAACGGGACATCGTTGTCGTGGTCGCCCAGGCGAAGTAGTCGTGCAGCACCTGTCGCAAAGCACCATCGTTGGCTAGCCCCACATCGGCCAGAGCCTGGTCGAAGCAGGCAATTGCGCGGCGATCCATCTCATCGTGTTCTCCGTTCCCGCTATGCATCTTGACGACGGTGGTCTCGTCACCATAGGAATCGGAATACGTGGTCGGCCCACCGAGCGCCTCGGCCCAGTAAGCGGCGAGTCGCTCGACATGCTGGGGATGGAAGCCGTGGCTGAACGCATGGGCAACAACCTCGTCGGCCATCACCCGACGATGCCAGGTCTCGGCAAGACGCCTCAGGCCGTCATCACCACCCGCTGCCTCGAAGACAGTTCGCACGCATCCATGATCGCAAGCCACCCATGTCTACGCAAGACTGTCCGTGCAATCCGTTCTACGTCGCACCGTTGATCAACTCGGAGCACTTTCACTGTCCTCGGTGTCTAACTCAAAATATGACCTTTAGAAAGTTGGCTATACGCACTGTCCTCTTTGCCAGTGCGACGTTTCTGTCTCTCGTGCTGTTGACTTTTCTGGCCGTACAGATTCAGCAACGAACATTGCGCTGGCACGCTGAGCGGCTGTCCGCGGACATGCACCAGATTCGTCTCTACCAGAGCACCTGGGCCGATGCGCAGCGGCTGATGCACCGCTGGGGAGCGTGGGGTCACTACGACGGAAGCTGCACGGCTGCCAGTTGCAAGTACGAGATCGAAATGGACAGCATCGCCCGTTACAACCTCCCTGTTCCACGCCACGCCTGGGTCTGGCTTCTCACCCACGACCGGTTCAATCTCTATCAGTGGTTCGGCGGACGTGACTCAGGGGTTAGAGCCTCCTTCACGGTTCACGACGGAACCATCTGGAGGGAAAGCGCTGCGATGGGCGTCAGCGTCCCCAGAAGGAGGATGCGAAGGGAGAACGATTTCGACTGGACTCTCTCTGTCGGTGCCGAGAGTTACCAGAGACTTCACCGGACACGAGAGAATTGGACGCCCTTTATTGTCGACTCCGACGAGGAACTAGCCAAACACCCATACTACAAAGTGGGGAGGCCGAGTGGCTGCATGATCCTCTGCCAGATAGTGTCTGTCTACTATTCCACCCATACTCCGCCGGCCGAGATCGAGCGTCTAACCTCCTATAATTTTTCCTGCTTTACTCGGTTCAACCCTTGTGCCCAGATCGTAGATCTGCTGCCCGCGGCCGAGGAGTGGCACCTCTATGACAACCCATATGAGTCCAGCCCCACTGTGATGATTCCACCACCAAGGCCCGAACCTGGCCTCTCTGTACCGAAGCCAAGCCCGCCGATACCCTGCAACATTCCTGTTTGGGCGCAGGCGCGGGACGCCCGCTATGTTCTGGCCGTCGAGGCACTTTCTTCGAAGACCGTAAACGACGCCGACTACCACGGCGGGGTAGCAAACGTCCGGATTGTCAGTTCCCTCAAGGAGCCTGCTCCGTGGCTGCCCGGCGCGATCGTAAGTGCCCGCTCCCTCTATTCGCTCTATTGGCTCAACGATGCTTCGCCGTCTATCGAAGCCGAACACCTGGTTCCCGGAAGACGCTATATCGTGTTTGCCATTGGGAATGACAGAAGAGATCAACTCGTAACAAAAGACTCGCAACTCAGGTTCGAACGATGCGGTCTGCAGGAAGACACTCCCGAAATACGGCGCGAGCTTGAGAAGGGCTTTGCGCAGAACGACACTATGAATCCTTAGTGCAATTCCCGCTGCCATCGACTGGAGTACCGTGCCGATTCGGTCTGCTTCTCGATAGCGATCTCGATTAACATGTCGCTAAGCAATCAGGACTAATATCAAAGCTGAGCATTCACCCCAGTGCTGACAAGTGATTGCCCATTTGGGCGGTGATGCTGAACACGAGTTCATGCCGAGGCATCATCATGATTGAATCTTCCAATTTTCAAACTACGAGAATACCGCTCAACAACGGAGTCGGCCACATCCCCGCAGTCGGGTTTGGCACCCTGATTCCCGATGCAGCCGTAACGATAAGCGCTACCAGAGACGCACTGGAAGCCGGATTTCGACACCTCGATTGCGCAGAACGATACCGGAACGAGAGTGAAGTGGGCGAGGCGTTGCAGGCAGGATCAGCCGCTGGCGGAATCGCCCGCGAAGAGATCTTCGTTACCACGAAGTTGTGGAACTCCAACCATCGGCCCGAGCGCGTCGAGCCGGCCTTCAATGCCAGTATGGACAGACTCAAGCTATCCTATCTGGATCTCTACCTCATTCACACTCCATTTGCATTTCAACCGGGAGACGACCAGGATCCGCGGGATCAAAACGGCAATGTTATCTACGACCGTGGCGTGACTTTGCTCGACACCTGGAGGGCGATGGAAAGCCTCATCGACCATGGCAAGTGTCGGGCCATCGGACTGTCTGACATCACCTTGAATGAACTGGCCCCCATCTACGAATCCGCGAGAATCAAGCCAGCCGTCGTCCAGGTTGAATCCCACCCGTATCTACCGGAGACCGAGCTTCTGGAATTCTGCAAGGACAAGGGCATCGTGTTCCTGGCTTTTGCGCCATTGGGTCATGGAATGAAGCCGGGGCTGCTCGAAGATCCAATCATCTCGGCAATCGCCACCCGCGTTGGAAAGACGCCGGCACAGGTTCTGCTGGCTTGGGCAGTGCAGCGCGGCACGGCTTTGCTTACCACGCCCAGAACTGCGGCTCGCGCGAAGGAAAATTTCAACATCTCACCTCTTCCGCAAGACGCATTTAACGAAATCAATGGCATCCAGACGAGACAGAGGCTGAATGACGTGGTGAATACTGGCAGCCCGGGCTTCATTCCGCAAAGTACACGAACATAAAAACTGAGACCACACCGGAGGAGTCCATGCAAGAGGAACAAATACGCGAAGCCCTCGATCTGCACTGGCGCGCCTCGGCAGCCGGCGACGCGAACGCCGAACACGATATCTACGATGACGATGCCATCTGTGACTATCCCCAGTCAGGCGAGCGAATTCTCGGCCGAGCCAATTTGCAGGCCTTGCGAAGTCATCATCCCGGCAAGCCATCAGGTTTCACCGTCAAGCGAATTCTCGGAAAAGGTGATCTCTGGGTCACGGAATACACAATCACCTACCAGGGGCGACCGGCATACACGGTGAGCATCATGGAGTTCCGCAACGGTAAGGTCGTGCACGAGACACAGTATTTCGCCGATCCCTTCGAGGCGCCAGCCTGGCGGAAACAATGGGTTCAGCAGATCGCGTGATCACAGACATCTCGGAAGTTACCGCCGGTCGCTCCTGAGAGCGTCAGCGCGGGTTGGGTCAAGGCACTCGCGATCAGAAGACGTAAGGCACCAGGGCGGCGGTCCGATGGACATACTTGGCATACGTCTCTCCAAACTGAGAGCGCATCCACTGCTCCTCCTTGCTGAGCTTGGCCCAGAACACCAGGAAGAAGAGGACGAAGACGACAAACCCGCGCACCTCGGAGAGGGCGATCGCAAGGCCGAGGAATCCGACCAGAATGCCAGTGTAGATTGGATGCCGCACGACGGCGTACGGGCCGGTGGTGATCAGCTCGTGATCCTGCTTAATACTGACCTGGCTGCTCCAGTTGCGGCCGAGGTGCTCACGCGCCCAGATGGCGAAGAGAAGGCCGCTGACGGTGACTGCGGCTCCCAGCCAGAAGGGCCAGAATCCAGCGCGCCAGACAGGTCGGTAGAGCCAGGGCAGCGGGATCCAGGTTGTCGAGAGGAGGATAATCGCGACGAGGACGGTCAGGGCGCGCAGAATGCCCGAGGCGGCCGGTTCGAGGCGCTGGGTGCTCTTGGTATCGGCGGCCTTGATCCGCCAGTAGATCAAAAAGGTAATCCAGACGACGGGAAAGAAAGATCTGTAGATCCAGATCATGGGAACCTCCTGGTCTGAAGTTGTTACGCAGGCTCACTCGGATAAGTTTCCGAGGCGAGCTGATTCTGAGCGCATCGGCCGGCCAGTTGTGCCGAGTCAGTCCGTTTGCTAGTTTGACATGCATGCCGCCGAATGCGCCCGAAAATCTGAGCAGGACCATAGAGACTCTTTACCGGTCTGAATCGGGCAGGATTCTGGCTACGTTGGTGCGCCTGCTCGGCGATCTTGATGTAGCAGAAGAGGCGATGCACGAGGCCTTTGCCGCCGCTTTGGACAGATGGCCTCAGGCCGGCATTCCGGACAAACCGCGCCCCTGGCTGATTTCAACCGCACGCTTCAAGGCCGTTGACGGAATGCGCCGTCGCGCCCGCTTCGACGGAGCACAGAGAGATCTTGCGCTGCACCTTGAAGCGCAAATCAACGAAGCGCGTATCAACGAAACGTCCGAGGAAGAGGAGATCGAAGACGATCGCCTTCGTCTCATCTTCACCTGCTGCCATCCCGCTCTGCCACCGGAGGGACAGGTTGCGCTCACACTGCGTGAAGTCTGCGGCCTGACAACAGAAGAGATTGCTCGGGCATTTCTCGTTACGCCGGCGACGCTTGCGCAACGCATCGTTCGCGCGAAAGCCGTCATCCGCGATAAGGCGATTCCTTACCAGGTGCCCGTGTCTCAGGAACTATCGGCAAGGTTAGGAGCCGTACTTCAGGTTGTGTACCTGGTCTTCAACGAGGGTTATTCGGCCGAGGCAACAGGAGCCGAACTCAGCCGCGAAGCGATCCGTCTGGGTAGACTGCTCCTCGACCTTCTTCCGGAACCCGAGGTGATGGGCCTGTTGGGGCTCATGCTGTTGCAGGAATCGCGCCGCGCCGCCCGAAGCTCTGCAGAGGGAGACCTGATTCTGCTGGACCAGCAGGATCGCTTGTTGTGGAACAGGGATCAGATCGTCGAAGGCATCGCTCTCACCGAGAGCGCACTTGCATCACGCCGTTTCGGTGCCTACACCCTGCAGGCGGCCATTGCGGCAGTTCACGCCGAGGCTCCCTCGGCGGCGTCTACGGACTGGCGTCAGATCACGCTGCTGTACGACCGGCTGATTCGTATTCAGCCATCGCCTGTCGTCGAACTCAACCGCGCAGTTGCCGTCGCCATGTGCGAAGGTCCGGAGCATGGTCTTCGTCTCATCGATGGCCTGCTGGCGCGCGAGGAACTCGCCAATTATCATCTCGCGCACTCCGCCCGTGCGGATTTGTGTCGCAGACTGGGACGGCTTCCGGAGGCCCGTGCTTCGTATGAGAAGGCGCTGGCCCTGGCTCGGCAGGAGCCGGAGCGCCGTTTCCTCGCCGGGCGGCTGCGGGAATTGAAATAAAAATGGCCGCAGAGTATTGAAATAAAAATGAGTGCAGAATTTTGAAAAAAATAAGGCTCTGCTGTCGATTTTTCCTACACCCGACGACTATAAGGTGAACGATCCAGCACGCAAGGTTTCGCTGCTGACCACTAACAAAAGGAGATGTGCAATGAAATACATCTGTCTGGGATACTACGAGCCTGCAAAACACGCCGCCATGACCGAGGACGAGCGAAACGCAATGTTCGACGAATGCTTTGAATACGACGATCATCTGCGCGCCAACGGGCACTTTGCTGGTGGCGAAGCGCTTCAGTCTCCTGAAACCGCGTTGACCGTCTATTGGAAGAACGGCAAAGTTGCGACCACCGACGGCCCTTATACAGAGACCAAGGAAACGCTGGGCGGCATTCTCGTGCTTGAGGCGCGGGACATGAATCATGCCATTCAGCTCATGTCGCAGCATCCGTCCATGAAGTATGGGTCGTTCTTCGACATACGTCCAACTTTCGATATGAGTGAAATGATTCAGGCGAGCGAGCAGCGACGGCGAAAGGTCGTCGCGCGATGAGGGCGGTCCCAAGGATCAGTACCGCGAAGTGGTAGAGTCTCAGTTTGAATCTCGGGAATGGGGAGCGGGCCTCTGGTTATTGGTCACACCGATAATGCGCCGCGCAGAGAGTGTTCAACCTCACCTCCGCGCGCCGCCGGCTCAAGCTATTCTGAAGAACTTGGGAAGGAGATTTGTAGCATGGCAAAGCTCGTGTATGGATTGAACCAGTCCCTGGACGGCTACGTCGACCACATGAAAATCGGGCCACCCGATCCCGCGCTCTCTCGTCACTTCATCGAGCAGGCGCGCGGCCTGACGGGCGCGGTGTACGGTCGCCGCATGTACGAGATCATGCGTTATTGGGACGATGATCTTCCGGATTGGGACGCGGAGGATCGCGACTTCGCGGGGGTGTGGCGGAGCCAGCGGAAGTGGGTTGTGTCGCGCTCGTTGAAGTCGGTCGGACCCAACGCCACACTCATCGAGGATGACTTCGAGGCGGTGATCCGCAAGCTGAAGGCTCAGTTGGATGGGGAGATCGACGTAGCCGGACCAAACCTGGCAGGGAGCCTGACCAACCTTGGTCTGATTGATGAGTATCGACTCTACATCCATCCCATCGTGCTTGGTCATGGCCAGCCGTTCTTCGCCAGCCCCCGGCCGCGGCTCCGCCTTGTGGCCAGCGACCGCATTGGCGGGGATGTAATCAGGTTGACGTACGTTCCTGCTTAATCGCGCCACTCGCCCGACGGACTGCGCCGACGCATCAGGTCCACTTTAGGTCGTGAGCGGAAATCCAAACTGAGACCCTACCCGCGAAGTCGTCTTCTCGTCAGTCATCCGATCCGACGGAGTGCTGGTCGGGAGTTTCGTAACGCCCTCGAACAGGCCCGCTGTGGTTGGTGGAGGAAGACACGAAGCGGCTGGAGACAGGCGAGGAGTGCAACTCCTCCCTACAAGCGGAGAAGCTACTTCCAAGATGCTCTCCACGAATTCCTTAAAGCCCAACAAGAACCAAAATTTCCTGGCCGATTTGTCGAATTCCGGTCCCGCCGTTCGTCGTTATAGTGAAGGCATGGCAGCCGGCCCGGCTGAAGACCATTACAGGAGAAGACAATGCCGAAATATTTGGTCGCTATCCACCACCCCGACGGCTACGACGGATCCCTGGAGGACGAAGCGATGCACCGCGATATCGACGCGCTCAACGAGGAGATGAAGGCAGCTGGCGTCAGGATTTTCGCTGGCGGCCTGTCGGCGGCAGGCAGCGCGAAGTCGCTGCGGACGCAGCCTAATGGTGAGGTGCTCACCATCGATGGACCGTACCTGGAGACCAAGGAGCACGTGGGCGGTTTCTGGTTGCTGGAAGCCGCCGACATGGACGCCGCGCTGGCGTGGGGGCGCAAGGCCACCGTCGCGTGTCGGGCGCCCGTCGAGGTGCGGGCGTTCCTCTGAGTCCGACCAATGAAAGCAACTGAGCGGCGCTGCACTTTCTAACGGAAGTTCACGTCAGCTACAAATTTCCCCGGTACGCTTTGTCGAATTGCTGTGACTCAACCGGGGAAACGGAAGGGCCACCCGGAGCTCGGCGAGGCGACTGTCCGCAGGCCGTATTGCCATTTGGCCTGAAATCAACGATAAGGAGAAGAATCAATGCGTTTCATGATGATAGTGATCCCCAAAGGATATGAATCGGCAGCGCCCGACGCGGTTCCCAGCGCCGAAGCAGTGGGAAAGATGATGGAGTACAACAGGAGTCTGCAGCAGGCGGGCGTCCTGCTCGCGCTCGATGGGCTCTTGCCGCCTTCAACTGGGGCGCGGATTTCGTTCTCGGACGGCAAAGCCACAGCTACGGATGGGCCGTTTCCTGAGGCCAAAGAAGTGATCGGGGGTTACTGGATCATTCAAGTGCGCTCGCGTGAAGAAGCGATCCAATGGGCCAGGCGAGCGCCGATGTCCAACAACGAGATCATCGAAGTTCGCCAGATTCACGAGATGGGCGATTTCCCCAAAGAGGTGCAGAAGGCAGCCAGGGGATTTGAGGACCTCCCGAACGCGGCAGCCGCGAAGGCATGACGGACATTCACAAAACGATTGAGGCCGTGTGGAAGATCGAGTCCACACGGCTCATCGCCGGCATTGCCCGCGTCACCCACGATATCGGCATCGCAGAGGAACTAGCCCAGGACGCTCTCGTCACTGCGCTCGAGGTGTGGCCCGAGGAAGGTATCCCCGACAATCCCGCTGCCTGGCTGATGACGGCGGCGAAGCGGCGCGCGATCGATTCTTTGCGCCGTGGTCGCATGCTCGTGCAGAAGCACGAAGAAATTACTCGGGAACTTGAATTTCAACAGCAGCAACTCGCAGATGCTTTGGAGCAGGCATTGGATCAGGTTATCGATGATGACGTCCTGCGCCTTATCTTTACCGCGTGCCACCCGGTCCTTGCGTTGGAAGGACGCATCGCGCTTACGTTGCGTCTGATCGGCGGCCTCACCACGGCAGAGATCGCCCGCGCCTTCCTTGTGCCCGAGAAGACGCTCGGACAGCGTATCTTTCGCGCCAAGAAGACTCTCTCCGAAGCTCATGTTCCCTTTGAGACGCCACGCGGGGACGAGTTGCGCCGCAGGGTCGAGTCCGTACTTTCGGTCGTCTACCTGATCTTCAATGAGGGATATACCGCGACATCGGGAGAGGAATGGATGCGGGCTGCACTCTGCGACGAGGCGCTCCGCCTCGGACGCATGCTGGTGCAACTTCTTCCCGGCGAGTCTGAAGTTCACGGTCTTCTGGCTCTGATGGAACTACAGGCGTCACGCACTGCGGCCCGCAGGGGACGAAACGGTGAAGCAGTTTTACTGCGCGACCAGGATCGCTCTTTGTGGGACTACGCGCAGATTCAGCGAGGAATGGCCGCGCTCGAACACGCACAAAAGCTGGGCGGTGGCGCTAAACACTATGCTCTGCAGGCGGCGATTGCTGCCTGTCACACACGAGTCCGCACAGCCGAAGAGACCGATTGGGAGCGAATCGTTCTTCTCTACGACGCTCTGATGCAGATCAGCCCGTCTCCCATCGTGGCACTGAATCGGGCAGTCGCAGTTAGTATGGCGCAAGGCCCTGCCGCTGGACTCGATGCACTCGATGCAATGTCTAGGCTCGGCACTGACTCCGCCTTGGCTGGCTACCATCTGCTCCCCAGTGTTCGCGGAGACCTGCTTATGAAGATGGGCAGGTTCACTGAGGCGCGCGAGGAAATCCAACGCGCAATCACAATGACTCAAAACCTGCGGGAGCAGGAATTGCTGACGGAAAGGCTGAAGCAGATTGAGAAGGCGGCCTCGTCAACTTAGCTGCGGTTTCAGTCCTGTGAAACGCTCTTCTCGTCATTTGGAAGTAGGAAGCAAAATTCAAATTCACGAAGAGCGCTCAATCGCCAATGCGCGTTTCGAGAAAGACATAGTCTGGAAACGCATCAGGAAGAGCAAAAAAAATCCTGGACGATTTGTCGAATTCCGCCTCCGCCGTTCGTCGTTATAGTGAAGGCAGGACAACTGGCCGGCCTGAAGACCATTACAGGAGAAGACAATGCCACATTATTTGCTTTCTGGTTTCCACTCCGAAAACTACAAACCGTCGCAGGACGACGCAGCGATGATTGAAGAGATCCACGCGCTCAACAGAGAGATGATTGCTGCTGGCGTCAGAATCTTCGCTTGCGGCGTGACGCCGGCAAGCAGCGCGAAGTTGCTGCAGGCGCAGCCCGATGGCGGAGTCCTCATCACCGACGGGCCGTACCTTGAGACCAAGGAGCACTTAGGTGGTTTTTGGATATTGGAAACCGCTGACATGGACCAGGCGGTGGCGTGGGCGCGCAAGGGCGTCGTCGCCTGTCGGATGCCGGTCGAGGTGCGAGAGTTACTCTTCCGGCCAGCGCCAAATGAACCAACTAAGCAGCCTTGAGACAACGCAGCCCGAAGCGATCTCTCCTGCCGTGAGTACACCCACCACGGTGCGCTCAATCGCCAACGCGCATTTCGAGAAAGACATAGTCGGGATAATCTCGTACTTGGAGGATTGAAGTGTGGGTGATCCTAGGATGAGGTTTTCGCTGTTTCCTATCGAACGTCTTGCACGTAGCTGGGAAAACGGCGGGTTCAATGACGACGACTTTGATCGATCGCTACTTCCCTTTGAAATTATCCCGGGACTTTTTATTGAAGATGTTGAAGCCCTCATTGTACCGGGCGAATTTGATCATTACCTGTCGATGCTAGGTACAGAGACTGTCAAGTTTTTGAAGGCGATCAAGTACGTCATCATCAATCGTTATCCTGAATATGAGGTCAGCGCCAACGGCGGCATTATTTTTGAAAGGGACCTGCGAGAGCGTTCTGAATATCTTATTCAAGAGGCGATCGCTTGCCTGCGCCTCATTCGGCCAATACGACAGTTTGCCCAGGAGTGCGGAGGCGAAATTAGAGATGATGGAAGTCTTGCTAATTTTCACTTTCGAGATCCACTTTCTTATGTGAACTCGCCCGAAAACCAAAAACTGTTTGCCGTACGCACAAGAGACGCGGAGGAGCTCCGCTTCTATTTGCCCCTATTTCAGGACGCTATGTCTGGTCCGTATTTCAAATTCAGCATGGCACTGGAAATGTATCAGTCGGGCTTCTTCCAGCACTCCCATTGGAAGGCCCAGTATTTTCTTTGGACTGCCGCGCTCGAATCGTTGTACACGTCCCAACCCCAACCGGGGGTGAAGTCCGAGCATAGCGGCAGTTTGGTCGCGAAAGAGCGCATCAAATCGCTCTTAGGACCGACCACGCCGATTTACCCATCCGGCGAGCTCTCGAAGCTTGACCCTAACCCAAACCTGACGGTTGCGGCCGTAGTGGATGAAATCTATTGCCTGAGAAACAACATTGCTCACGGCGATAAGATACCCGACTACTACTCCAATACAACTGGAAGAATTACGTTCGACGGGGTGGAATTGAATAGACGAGAAATGCTCATCGAGTCGATAAATTCCATCATCCGTCAAAGCTTACTAACGATTCTCAAAAACAAGCTGCTAAATCACTTTCAAGATAGCGCATCGTCCGAAGCCTACTTCGGAGGACTTGGTCTCACGAACTCTGTTCTTCGAGATGCAATCCCTAAAACAGGCTTCAGATGTCCCTGAACCCGCCATCTTGCGTGCCTCGAGGACCCAATGGGCAGCAACTGGAGCCGGACATGACTACCCTTCAGGTGGAGAAGGGTCGCGGCGGACTTCCCCAGTGCTCAGACCGGAGAGGCTTTGATGAGTCCATACGGTTGCGGGGGTCAGCATCTGTCTGTCGTGGACGTAAGGCGCTGGTCACGCGCGTGAGACTCATCGCTGGATAGAGAAACATCCAAGCTCCGCTCAAATTCCCGCTGCGCGAAAAGATGATGTCCACAAAACTGGCAATGATGAGCAAGTAGGGGAGAATGAAGAATGCGGGGTGAGCAACGACCTTCCTTGGAGCGTCGAGCACCGCATCGGACCATCGCTCCGACCTAATACCGTTCCTCAATTTTGATTCTGCGATCAGAGTACCGATAAGCCCAAGGACAAGTGCTCCAAACGAGAACAACACTGTTGGGAGTGGTCGGTGTTGACGGTGCGGGTAATGACGCGACACCACACCGAGTAGGGCAAAGCTCATGCTGACGAGGACATTCGCGGCTCCGATCATCCAGAGTAACTGTGCCGGAGTTCGGTACTGCAGAAGTGGCCTCATGCGCAGGAGTGTAGCACGTGCAGTTGCCGCAACGTAATGATTTGGTGGAACTAACCGCGCAGGAGCAGCGCGTCCGATTCGCAACAAGCAATGACTGCGAGCCACAATTTGATCCACATTTTCCTGCGGAAGGTTATTGGGGAGTCTCGACCGGAAATGGAAGCGGGTAGTCTTCGCCACACTGACGAACTCCGCGCTTTCGTCATTCGCTGTCATCCCGAAGGAGCAAGCATTGAGGAATTCGACAACGACGTCAGGCGATGGGCCCGTGGCAGTATAGCGGAAGCGATATACGCTTCTGCGCCGAACTGAGTTTCGTAACTCCTTCAAACCCCTCTGCCCACAAAAGCAAGCTTCCAAACGAAAGAACTATCCTGTCCACGGATGAGGCTCTTCATCGGCATCGCCCTTCCCCCCTCGCTCAGCTCGCTCCTGGCGAAGGCGGCCCACACCTTAATCGCCACCGAAGGACAACAACGCCCACGCATCACCTGGACCCGCCCGGAAAACATGCACGTCACCCTGAGCTTCCTCGGACAGGTCGACCCATCACGCCTTGATCAGATCCAACACGCCCTCGCGACCATCCACGCACCGCAACTCCACCTCCAACTCAACGGGGCAGGATCCTTCCCGAAGTCAGGCATACTTCACACGCAGATCAAGCCATCCCCCAGTCTCCTCAACCTCGCCGAGCAGGTCTTTCAATCCATGGAAACCTGCGGATTCCTCCGCGTACGACGCCCCTACACCCCGCACATCACCCTGGCTCGCAGCAAAGAGCCCATCCACACACACCACAGAACAGAAAACCCCGCTTTCCAGCAATCCTTCACAGCCCACGAACTCCGCCTCTACGAAAGCATCACCAGACCCGAAGGCGTGAACTACGAAGTCAAAGCGACCTTTCCCCTTCTTTGACGAAAATGCGATTTCCACAGAAAGAGTGCCAATTCCCATCCCGCCGAAAACCAGCAGTCAACAAACCAGCTTTCCCACACTTAAAACCACATCCTGACCACAAATAACCACCCGCAAACACCCAAAATCCCAACAAATCAACCTCTCCACCACACAAAAAAATCAGCAGTTCTGATACTTCCAATTCCGCTGTTTCCCCTCCGCGATCCACTCCACCGCCTGCGCCACCCGCTTCTCCTTCGTCTCCGCCCGCTTAGCCTCAACAATCCAATCGACATACTCCCGCCTGCACCCAGGACTGAACTCAGCAAACACCTTCCCCGCCACCTTGTTCTTCTTCAGCGCCGCCATCAACTCAGCAGGAACCTCCGCCTCAGGCTTAGCCTCTCTCGGCTTACGCTGCATCGTCTTGCCGCCATCTTCAATGAAAGCAGCAACATGCCGGACATATCCCACCATATCCTTGGCTTTCGGCAACTCCTTCACGCTGGTAATCTTCCCCAGCCTCCCCATCCCCTCATCCGACAGCACACCATCCTTCCGCATCGCCGCACTGACCTCGCCACCCCAAAGCCCAAAGCTGCAATGCGCCTTAAACGCCGCCATATTTCCCAAAATCTGCCCCTTATAGACAAAAAAAGGCATACTCCACTTGATCGCCTCCTCCACATCAGGACAAGCCGTATGCACCAGTTCACGCAGATGCTCCAGCACCGGCTGCGCAAACGGAGCAGCCTTCGCAATATAAGCATCCACCTTCGGGTCTAGATTCGCAGTCTTTTTCACGCCAGCAGTCTACACCACCTACATCGTGTCTCCCTGCTTCGTCTTCACCATCGTTGCATACGGCTTGATCGGATACGGCGGCCCCTTCGCCAGCACCCTCTCCATCTCCGCGTCATACCCATAAATATCATCGAAAAAGTGAGCCTGCCCATCCTCCTCCACCCACGCCGTCGCATAAAAAATCACAATCGGCAGCGGCGTCTTTAGGCTAACCGTGTGGTTATCCGGCCCGCTGGTCATCGCTGTATGCACCTTATCGAGATCCCAGTCTCCACCCTGCGTCGCCAGCACCCACGCCGCCAGATCCTCCGGCTTCTGCACACGAATGCACCCGTGGCTGAAGTCCCGCCGAGTCCGCTCAAACAGCGACACCGCGGGCGTCGAATGCAGATAAATATCGTACTGATTCGGAAAAATAAACTTTACCAGCCCCAGCGAATTCTTCGGCCCTGGCCGCTCCCTCACCATCACCCCACCCTGAGCTACCTGCTTGGCCGAATAGTTCGTCAGCACCGTTCCCTTGCTATCCGTCACCTCAAAATTCTTGCTCGCCAGATATCCCTGATTCGACGCCATATGCGGAACCAGCTCCTTCCGCGCAATATCCACCGGCACATTCCAGTAAGGCCTGAACACCAGATACTTCATCATGTGCGTAAACACTGGCGTCTGATGCTGTCCCATCACCTTCCCCACCACCACCCTCATGGTGAAGTCGACCTTATGGTCCGGCGTAAATCCACGCAACACAAACTCCGGCAGATTCACCATCAGCCGCGGATTCACATAAGGATCAGGCAGCCACCGCCACCGCTCCAGCGAGTTCTGCAACTGAGCCACTCGCTCCGTCAACGGCACATTCAGACTCTTGATCGTCTGGGGCGTCAGCTTCCCATCCACGTCGATCCCATGCCGCCCCTGAAAACTCTTCACACCATCCGACAACTCCTTGTCGAACACCGTCGTCTTCTGCACATCGCCCTCAACATCTCCTTCGAGCTGTAACCGCGCCCACAACTGTTGTGCCGCCGGATAACTCCCACCCGCCGAAACCGCCTTCTCCACCACAGGCAGCGGCTCCCCGCCGGTTGTCTCCTGCTTCGTCGCCAGTTCCAGATAATGCCCCAACGCCACTTCCATCTTGCGATACTGCTCCGAATCCGGCTCAACCTTCGCAATCAATCCCGGCACATCCGTCGCATCCACCGCATTGTCCGAGACAAACTCCGCCAGATCGTACTTCTTATCCTGCACATTGATATCGAAGTTGAAGTGCAGAGGATTCACCCGCCCGATCCGCAGGTCCGAGATAAACCGCATCACATTCACCGTCATCGCCACATCAAACGCCGCAAACGTATCCGCCGACTGGTCGCTCAGCTTCTGCACGCGCGTCGCCCATCGCGAGTCGTCATAATCCTCCGGAATCAATCCCTTCGCCGCAGCATCATGAAACGCCCGAATGAACCCCTTCGCCGAGGCAGTAGGCGCCCCATCACGCGTCCACGCAATCTCATAGTTGCGATCATCATAGAAAGTCGCCACGATCGACTGATAGTCCGAGAAGTCCGGCCACCGGAGACTTGGCATCTCCTTGGCGTCCAGCATCTCCTTGGGGATCACCTTCTTCTCCACCAGTTTCTGCACATTCTCCGCATACTGGGTTGTATTCGGCGCAGACTTCGTCTTACGATGCCGCCGGCATCCATCCACACTGACAAGCAGGGCAACGACGCACACAGCGCCAGCGACACGGAGCGAAACTTTCATCATTGCAGGAGGACCATCCTTCAGGCGGGACTATATCCGCGACCAGTATGCAGCACTTTCAGCCAAATTCAAGACGTAGCTGCAATGAAACTAACCTACCGCGCAATCTCCGGCAATACCGCAAGACAAATCAACGCCTGCGTCACCAGCACCATCCCCGCAAGCCCCAGAAACATCTTCCGATACTTCGTCTCCAGAGCATCCGCAAACACGCCACCCAGAAACGTAAACAGAAACGGCAGCGCCCAAAGCCACGGCTGCGCAATCACTTGCGTCACCACCACAGGAAACAACACCGCCGCCATCAGCAGCGGAGCCGTATTGCCAAAGTACCGGCACCGCCGCACTCCAAGATAAAGCACGACCGCGACACCCGCAGCCACCACAATCGGCCCATTCGTCACGCTCATAAAGAAGCTCTTCGCCCCCTCCAGCGAGAACCAGAACCGCCCGCCGCCTCCGGTAAACACATAGCTAAACGCCGCCAGGTGAAAGGCATAAAACGCAAACAGAATCCCCATCGCCCCCAGCGCCGAGAAGATCAGAATCTGCATCACATAGCTCCGCCGCCCCTCTGCCAGATACAGCATCAGCACCAGGGCCGCCGCAAATCCAATCATCGCCGCCACCAGATGCGCCGCCGCCGTAAGCCCCAGTGCAACTGTCAACAATGCAATCCGAGGACGCCACTTCCGCCGAGGCCCCAGCATCGCATGAGCCACGCCCATCGCCGTATAGACCAACCCATACAGCCCCCACATCGCCAGCACATCATTATTCGGCGTCACTGCCGAACGCACGATCGCCGGACAAAAACAATACAGTCCAAGCGCGAAAAAACCGCCCTCATTCCCAAACAATCGGCGAGCCACCCACCACAACCCAACCCCCAGCCAGGCCGCAAAGAACACAAACGGCAGATGCAGCAGATACTTCACGTTCGTCAGTTCATGCCGAGCCTCCCACGTCGACCCATTCAGCGATCCACCCGCATAAACCCTGTTCTCCGGGCTGCGCAGCCTGTCCCCCGCCAGCAGCACCAGTCGCTGCACCGTCAGCGGAAACCCAGCCACCCGATAAGCAAACGTCCCATCCCCATTTAGGTTGCCGCACGTCGTAAAGTACCCGGCCAGCGGAGAAGGCCGTTCCCACATCTCCCGCCCGCACCGCGCAAACCGGTAGTCCTCCGGCGAAAGCTGCTGTCTGCTCACCACCCAAATGCATTGCACCAGAAAAACCAATAGCAGCAGCGCAGCAAGTCGTTGTGGCCGGCCAATCTGAATCTTAAGAAACTTCAATCCCCGTCCACCTTCTCGAAATCATCAATCCCTGAATCACGAAACACTCCATCTATCGTATCGTGAGAGATATATGGAGTCGCTTTCGTTCACCCCCGGCCGCGCTTTTCTCTCCGTCAACTCCCCCATCGTCCCCTGGACCGTAGTCTTCGAGGACGAGGGCGTCGCCGCCTACTTCTACGCCTGCGACCGCTCCCAGGAGAAGCACGAGCACAGCATCCTCGACGCCATGCTCATCTACAACGTCGCCGCGCTCGCAAAATCCGACGCCGAACTCAACCGTCCCGAACCCCAGCGCATCGCCACCGTCGAATGGTCCCGCGACGGCTTGCAAGCCGCCCTCTACCTAGACGGCACTCCCCAGGCCCTCTACGACTTCCAGGCCCGCTGCGGATACTGCCGCATGAACTTCCCCAACTTCCTCGAAGAACAAGGCGACACCTGGCGCAAAACCACCCACGCCTGGTCCGAGTCCGTCATCCAACGCTTCGAATCCGAACTCTACGGCCTTACCACCGACCCCCACGAATCACACGGATAAAACAAAAGAGGCCCACTCCAGGAGCGGGCCTCTTTGCGCACGATTTCTCTTTGGTCCTAAATCACACATCCATACAACTCTGCGTTCATTCCCAACCGCAGCTCCATAAACACATTCGCCCGAGCATAAGGCGACTGCTTCGGCGGCAGATGCTGAAAGCCCAGCGACTCATAAAGATGAATCGCATTCGCCAGCTTGCGATTGGTCTCAAGGTAAAGCATCCTGGCCCCAAGCTCCCGCGCCCGTTCGATGGTATACGCGAGCACCTTTCGCCCAACGCCGCGTCCACGATACCGCTCATCGACAGCCATCTTGGCCACTTCGAAGACACCTGGCTCCATCGGGATCAGAGCGCAACACCCAATCGCCCGCCCTTCCAGAAACGCCATAAAAATGTGGCCTCCCGGCCGAATCACATACCCATCCGGATCCCCAAGAATCTCGCGATCATGCTCCTCAAGCCCGAAATACTGCTTGATCCAGGCCTCATTCAGCTCACGAAAAGCCTTCGCATCCTCGGGTTGATACGCCCGCAACTCAATCGACGCCATAGATAGGGAAGCACTCTCATCCGATGGTATGTCAGCCAAAGCAAACGTCAACGCCATGGTATTTCCCCTTTCTTGATTCCAACCTAAGCCACTCCCAGCCATACGTCCAATATCTTGTTCATTCACATTATGATGTTTCAGATATGGATGATCGGGACATCGAACTCCGCCATCTCCGCTACTTCATCGCCGTCGCGGAAGAGCTCCACTTCGGCCGCGCCGCAAACCGCCTCCATCTGGCCCAGCCACCACTCTCGCAACAGATCCGCAAGCTAGAAGAGATCCTCGGCTATCCGCTCTTCCTGCGCACCTCACGCGCAGTAAAGCTCACCGCCGCCGGCGAAGTCTTCCTCGAGCGCGCCCGCCGCACCCTGCGCAACGTTCACGAAGACCTGGCCGAAGCCCGCAGCATCGGCCACGGCGACCTCGGCTTCCTGCGCGTCGGATTCATCGGCTCCGCCATGCTGACTCCGCTGCCAGCCATGCTCGGCCAGTACCGGCGTCTCTACCCCAAAGTCCAACTCCAGCTCTCCGAGACCTACACCTCCAGCATCATCCAATCGCTAACCAAAGGCATCCTCGACGCCGGCTTCCTCCGCGACGGTGGCCCCTCCGAAGCCCTCCACGTCGAACCCCTTTTCTCCGAGCCCTTCGTCGCCGTCCTTCCCCACACCCACCCACTCGCCACGCGCAAAGTCATCTCAGCCGCTCAGCTCCGCGACGAACCATTCGTCTTCTTCTCCCCTACAGCCGGAAGCCTCGCCTACCAGAAACCCATCTCCCTCTGCGAAGAGCGCGGCTTCAGCCCGCACGTCGTCCAGGAAGCTCCTCAATGGCTCACCATTCTCGCCCTCGTCGGAGCAGGCCTCGGCGTCTCCATCGCCCCCGCCTGTGTTCGCCGTATCGCCGAACCCAACATCGTCTGCCCCAGCCTGCGCGGCGCTCACGTCACCAGCGACATCGAGCTCGCCTACCGCGCCACCGAAGATCGCGCCATCGTCCACGCTTTCGCCAACATCGCCCGCACCAGCTTCCACCGCACCACCCGCAAACCAAGGCTTCGCAAATAAAGTCGTCCAAGCGCTTTTTGTTTTGAAGGGGCGCGGCTTCAGCCGCGCCATAAGCAGTTTCTTTACGTGCGGCTTTAGCCGCTGAGGGAATTTCTCCGCGCCAATTCCAAGCCTTCAAATCCGCGGTCGCCCGCCTTCACCCCAGAAACAGCTTCTCCACCTCAAGCCAGTTCTTCACCCGCTTGTATCCCTTCACCCCAACATTGTGCGGCGAGCTATACAAAATCCCTTCACCCTTAAACCGCCGCAACTGCCGCGGATTGTCATCAATCAGATAATCCGCCTTCAAAATGCTCTTATCCCCGCAGTACACAATGTGCGACGCCGGAATAAACGGAAAGTACTTCCCCAGCCAGCGAAACTTCTGCTGAAACGAGGTCGGCACCTCCATCGCGGCCGTCGCGATAAACACCTCATACTTCATCTGCAGCCGTTGCAGCACCCGCTGCGAATCCGGCATCACCGCCAGCCCCTCAAAAAAATCCTCCGACCGCAGATAGCTCTCCAGCGAATGATGCCGATCGATCGACACCACATCCCACAGCCACTTCCCCTCGAGATCAGCAATCGTGATCTGCTCGTCGTAGTCCCGGTTATACCGCGTCAGATGCTCCCCCAACGCATCCGCCATCACCTCATCCATGTCTACACAAATCCGCTTCACTGCGTACTCACCATCTTCCTAAAGTGACCGAATAATCGAAGCTGCAATACTCTCCACCGGCACAGCCTTCTTCTGCGGAGCGTCCTGCGCCGGATCATAGTACAGCAGCCGTCCGCAGCTCTCACACGTCATCATCGTCTCGTCGTTGCTCCGATCCCGCAGATCATTCCACTTCTGCGGACGCAGCATCATCTGGCACGCCATGCACTTCTGATTGAGCGCCTCAGCCACGGCCGTTCCCTTAGCCTTCGAAATCCGGTCATAGACCGAAAGCGAATCCTCGCCAATCAGCGGCCTCAGCGCAGCCCGCTTCTCCTCAACGCCAGCTAGCGAGACCTTATCCGCCGCAATCGTCTCCGCAGCCTGAGCCCGTTCGCGCTCCAGTATCTTCTCGTCCGAAGCCACCGCCTGATCCGCCAGCGCCTTCTGAGCATCCAAAGCCTCACTCCGCTCCATGCTCTCCAGCTCAGCGTCCTCCAACCGGCTCACCTCACCCTGCGCAAACGAAATCTCATGCTCGAACGCCGTCACCTGTACCGTAGTCGTCGCCTGGTCCAGCTGCTTCTTCACCTTCGCCATCTTGGCCTGATGGTCCTTGATGTCCAGCTCCTGCCGCCGTCGCAACACCTCTTCCTTCGCAATCAAATCCACAACAACAGCTCGCTGCCCCTGCGTAGCCTTAAGTTTTGTCTCAAGCTCTGTCACCCGCTTCGGAAGCGCCGCCATCTCATCCCGCAGACGCTTCGCCTCCACATCAAGCCCCTGCAACTCCATCATCTTTTCAAGATCTGGATGCATCCAAACCACCTCACTTCACTACGGCCAGCCTAAAACAAATCGCTATCCAGCGGAAAACTCGAAGTCTACCACTCCAGAAGCCCGTGCCTCACTCGCCATTGAGAACACAACCACATTGGAGCATAATGGGAACCATTAAGACGCTGGCCCGTGCACGTCTCCGGGCAGCCGACGCGTCCTTGCTCCCCTTGCCTCCCAGACTCTCTTCCTTGAACAAATTTCCCCCAGGATTGGTATCTATATGCAACTTTGGACCGACTACGAAGGAAGAACAATCGCTGAAGCCTATCCCCTCGACAAGCTCCTTCGCCCCGAGGGCCGCAGCGCCTTCTTCTCCACCTCCAACGGTACCGGCACGCCCGCCGTCATCCGCCTGATCGAAGCCCACTTCGACGAATCCGAGATCCTCAACCGCTGGCGCGTCGTCGCCGAAATCAACCAGATCAACCTCGTCCATCTCAAAAAATACGGCCAGACGACCCTCGACGAAACCCCTCTCGTCTACGCAGTCATGGAGACCACCGAGGCCAGCCTGGCCGAAGTCCTCAGCGACCGCCCACTCACCACCGACGAGACCCGCCAGGTCGCCACCAGCCTCGTCGCCGCGCTCGAAGCCCTCCACGCCCGCAACCTCGTCCACGAGCACATCGAACCCGCCAACGTCCTCGCCGTCGGCGAAGTCGTCAAACTCCGCAGCGACTGCATCCGCGAAGTCCCCGCCACCTCCGACGACCCCCAACAGGACGGAAAGATCCTCAAAGCCCGAGACGTCCACGACCTCGCCCTCGTCCTCCTACAGTGCCTCACCCAGCAGAGCACCCTGCCCACCGGAAAAACGCTGCCCGCGCCCTTCGACGACATCATCCGCAACGGCATCAGCGGAGTCTGGGGCCTCCCCCAGATCGCCGCCGCCCTGAACCCATCATTCACGCGCACCCCCGCACCAACGCAGCAACGATCATCGGGCGCACCCGCTCCAACACTGACCACCCTATCGGCGCCCGCGGTAGAACCTCCGCGTCCGACCCTGGTCACCAAGGCGAATTCGCAGGATGCCTCCCCCGCCAAAGCAATCGCCGAACCCGTCACTGCAACGCCCTCGAAACCCACCCAATCACCCGCACCCATCACCATCCCAAGAGACACAACAGACGTACGACACCGCCTAAACAGCCAGGCCGAACCAGACCCCCAGCCACGCAAAGGCTTATGGATCGCCGCCGCCATCGGAGCCATCCTTCTGGCATTCCTCCTCTGGCACTTCCTCAGCCCCAACACGGCCAGCTCCACCGCGCAACCCATCACTACGCTCGCCGCGACCACGCAGCCAAACACCGCCTCAGCCCCGCCAAGCGAAGCCACCGCAACCGCCGCATCTTCACCCTCCAACGGAGCCCGCGACCAATGGCGAGTCGTAGCCTACACCTACAACCATCAGAATCAGGCGCAAAAGAAGGTCGCGACCATCGCCAAGCGTCATCCATCTCTCAACCCTGAGGTCTTCACTCCCAACGGCCACGCCCCCTACCTCGTCACCCTGGGAGGCCCCATGACCCGCGACGAAGCCACCGCCTTCAAGCAAAAAGCTCGCGCCGACGGACTCCCCCGCGACATCTACACCCAGAACTACACCGCCCAATAAGAGACAGCTGCTTTTGTCGTTGCCGTTGTTTCTGTCGTTGCCGTTGCCTCTGTCGTTGCCATTGCTTCTGTCGTTGCCGTTGCCTTTCTTGCTTGTCATCCCCGAAGGGGACCTGCTGTTGCTTCTGTCGTTGCCATTGCCTTTCTTGCTTGTCATCCCGAAGGGGATCTACTGTTGCCTCTTCCAATTCAACCCACCCAAAAATCGCCATCTCGACCGAAGCAACGGACAGTCGTACCGTCCGTTGCGAAGTGGAGAGACCCCCGCATTTCGTCTTCGTCGTTGCCGTTGCTTTCTAGCTTGTCATCCCCGAAGGGGATCTGCTGTTGCAGTCTCAACTCCGGCAACTATGACCTCTGCGACGACTGATCCGACTGGATATTAAGCTCGCCAATCGTCAGACGCTGAACGTGAAAATCGTCAAGCCGTCCTTCCATCAGGCGAAGCCGTCGTATGCTGAGCACCCCAATAGCGAGCGCACCGATTGCCGTCGCACCCAAAGCCAATGCTCCGAAGGCGACCGCACCCACTGCAAAACTACGATTGATTTGAATCTTCGTCATAAAAGCCTTTCATGCGCGCCAACTGTATCCATTTCCATCGAGACCAGCAAAAGAACAAGGACCACCCTAAAACGGTTTTCGGATCATCGTAGACTCCCCTGCAAACCTAAGGTGAGAAATCAACTAGTGGGAAGCCGGCAAACCATCTATTTTTACGACGCGAAAAGCCGCATTGACGAACCTCCACGAGTCACGTCTCGAAGCAGAATGTTCTTGCCGAAAACCCCGTTTTTCGTGCACAAGCGAATGGGTCAAACTATTATTCAGGTGTGACCTCGTCAAAAGTCCTACCGCTCTTTCGTCGAATAGCTTCATCTTTCGTAGCCCTGGCAATAGCCTGGCTACTCGCTGCGGTAGCTTTCGGGGTTTACTCTAGGTCTGCCAATGGGGCGGTGTTATTTCTCATCTCCAGCATCTCTGTTTTTGCGATCGCATGGATTTTAGTGGGTATCCCTTCTGTTGCAGCAGGCCGTTTGCTGATCCAGATGCCAATTTGGGTTGTAGGGCTTCTCAGCGCAGTTGCGGGTGCAATTATCATTTTCGCGCTGGATCGTGAGGATCACCTCTATCGCCCCGAGCACTTGTTTGGATTTCCCGTATTAGCCTCAGTTTCAGGAGCCGCTGGCATGGTTATCTATCGTCTACTGATTGAGACGAGAACCAAGACTAGCCTGTAAAGTCGCGTTTACGGAAAACTTCACTTCAATGGCCTCTCTAACAATCGATCACCTCGCGCTGTATCTTTTCCCCTTTCTGGCTTCAAATCAACTCGATATGTCCCAGGTTCCAGCGAGTCCCTGATACGTCACATACCCTGTCAAGCCCCAAGGACGCAAATCCCCGCGCCAATCAAGGGAATCCCGCATGCCGAATCACCCCTCCCAATCCGCTATAATGGAATTAGCTCAAAAATAAGCCCCGGCCTCAGCTGGGGCTTTCTCGTTTATAATGAATACTTTAGATGTAAAGTATCTGCTATCAGTACCTTGCCGGAGCGGTCCAGACCTAACTCCAGTAAATAGAAGACTTTACATACTTCAGTCAGGGGGAGGGGGTACCATGCGTCAGACCGAGCAAGCAAACAGACCGCAAACGTACCGCTCACAACATCGCACACCCCCGCCCGCACTGAGGTTTGCTTTACACTCATCAAGGCGCTCAGTATTCTGGAGCTTTGCTGAAGGACTGCGTCTGTCCCCGCGCACACCACGATATTTGTCTTTTCGAACGAAAACAGGAGAACCACATGGCAGCAGTAGACGAAAAAGTAAAACAGATCATTGTCGAGCAGCTTCAGGTCGATGAAGCTGAAGTCACCCCGGGAGCAAGCTTTCAGGAAGACCTGGGCGCAGACTCTCTCGACGTAGTCGAACTCGTCATGCAGTTCGAAGAGGCCTTCGACATCCAGATCCCCGACGAAGATGCCGAGAAGATCAAGACCGTCAAGGATGCCGTCGACTACATCGAAAAGAACCAGAAGGCGGCTAAGTAACATATGGAGCAGCGTCGCGTCGTCGTAACGGGCCTTGGCCTCATCTGCGGGGTCGGCAAAACCGTGCCCGAAGTGTGGGAAGGCCTGCTCGCAGGCAAAAGCGGCATGGCGGAGATCAAGGCCTTTGATCTCACCGGCCACCCCGTTCGCTTCGCCGCCGAGGTCAAGGACTTCGACCCGCTCCAGTTCATCGACAAGAAAGAGGCCCGTAAAATGGGCCGCTTTATCCACTTCGCCCTCGCCGCCGCCGACGAGGCCATGAAGCACTCCGGCCTCCAGGTCACCCCCGAGATCGCCGACCGCTTCGGCGTCCACATCGGCTCAGGCATCGGCGGCTTCGACGTCATCGAACGTGAGCACTCCAACATGCTCGCCGGCGGACCCCGTAAGATCTCCCCCTTCTTCATCCCAGGCTCCATCGTCAACCTCGCCGCAGGCCACGTCAGCATCCGCTACAACGCCAAGGGACCAAACGAGGCCACCGCTACAGCCTGCACCTCCAGCGCCCACTCCATCGGTGACGCCTTCCGTATCATCCAGCGCGGCGACGCCGACGCCATGATCGCCGGAGGCACCGAAGCCGCCATCACCCCCATGGGCGTGGGCGGATTCGCCGCCATGAAGGCCCTCTCCACCCGCAACGAAGACCCCGAGCACGCCTGCCGCCCCTTCGACAAAGACCGCGACGGCTTCGTCGTAGGTGAAGGCGCCGGCATCCTCATCATGGAAGAGCTCGAGTTCGCCAAAGCCCGCGGCGCCCACATCCTCGCCGAAGTCATCGGCTACGGTATGTCCGCCGACGCCTTCCACATGACCGGCATGGCCCCCGAAGGCGAAGGCTGCCGCCGCGCCATGGCCGCCGCCATCAAGGTCGCCGGCATCTCGCCCGACCAGATCGACTACGTCAACGCCCACGCCACCTCAACTCCCCTCGGCGACGCACTCGAGTCCCAGGCCATCGAGAACGTCTTCGGCGAGCGCGCAAAAAACGGCACCCTCCTCGTCAGCTCCACCAAGTCCATGACCGGCCACCTCCTCGGCGGCGCAGGCGGCCTCGAAGCAGGCATCACCATCCAGGCCATGCTCACCCAGACAGCCCCGCCCACCATGAACATCGAGGAGCTCGACCCGGCCTGCCGCCTGAACTACGTCCCCAACAAGCCCATATCCGCAAAGATCGACTACGCTCTGTCGAACTCCTTCGGCTTCGGCGGCACCAACGGGTCCCTCATCTTCAAACGCTGGACGTAAATTCATCTTAGCGGGGCGCAGGATGCTCCCTCAGACGCGCAGCTTCGCCTCTCTCGCCATGCTTCGCACGAAGCGCAACCTGATCGTTGCGAAGCACAGCATCCTCTTGGCAATTGCTCTTGCTCTATCCCTCTTCACGCACAGCCTCGCAGCTCAAATAACACCAGAGTCGGCACCGCCTCCACCTTCAGGCGCGGTTACACTCGGCGATCATACCCTCTTCACGATCAACACCCCCATCGGCTCCGCGACAGCCGCGGCCCGTGCCGCAGGCGCCAGCGCTCACCTCGAGCAGGTGATGCGTGACCACAGCCACAAGCCGGAAGACATTCACACCGTCGAGTATCCCGGAGTCACCCGCATCGTCTCCAACGACATCGTCCTCGTCAATGTCACCGATGCCGACGCCGCGGCTCACTCCACCTCTCGCTTCCTCCTCGCCGAAACCCAACTCCGGATTATCCGCGACACCATCCCTAAAGTCCGCGACGAGTACACCACCCGGAGCCTCACTCTCGACGCCCTTTACGCACTCCTCACCACCATAGTGCTCGTCTTTCTGCTCGTCGTCTTTCGCCGCGTCTTTCCCGCACTCTACTCTCGCATCGAGCGCTGGCGGGGCACGCGGATCCACAGTATCAAAGTGCAGAAGCTGGAGCTTCTGTCCGAAGACCGCCTCGTCGACCTGCTGCTCTCTATCTCCCGGCTAATCCGTTTCATTCTCACCGCATTTCTGCTCTATTTCTACATTCCCTTCGTCTTCAGTTTCTTCCCCTGGACACGCGCCTATGGCCGCATTCTCTTCCGCTACATCCTCTCGCCCGTCGGCACCGGATGGATGGCCTTCGTCCACTACCTGCCCCGGCTCCTCGTCATCTTTGTCATTGCATTCTTTACCTGGCTTGCCCTCCGCCTCGCTCGCTTCCTGTTTCGCGAGCTCAGCCGTGGAACCATCTCCGTGTCTGGCTTTTACCCCGAGTGGGCCATGCCCACGCTTAAACTCGCCCAGGCCCTCATCATCGTCTGCGCCGTAATCGTCGCCTTCCCCTACCTGCCCGGCTCGGAGTCACCTGCTTTCAAAGGTGTCTCCATCTTTCTCGGAATCCTCTTCTCGCTCGGCTCCAGCTCTGCGATCTCCAACGTCGTCGCCGGCATCGTGCTCACCTACACGCGCGCCTTCCGCATCGGTGACATCGTCCAGATCTCCGACACCCTGGGCAAGGTCACGGAGAAGAACCTACTCGCCACCCAGATCCGCACCATCAAGAACGTCTCCGTCACCATCCCCAACTCGCTCGTCCTCGGCAGCCAGGTCATCAACTTCAGCCAATCCCCGCAGTCCCACCCCCTCATCCTTCACAAGACGGTCAGCATCGGCTACGACTCCCCCTGGCGCGAGATCCACGCCATCCTCATCGCTGCCGCCAGCCGCACCAGCGGCATTCTCGCCGATCCTGCTCCGTACGTCCTCCAGATCAGTCTCGACGACTCCTACGCCTCTTACCAGATCAACGCCTACACCCGCGAGCCAGAACGCATGGCAAGAATCTACAGTGAGCTCCACCAGAACATTCAGGACCAGTTCAACGAGGCCGGCATCGAGATCATGTCCCCCCAATTCACTGCCCTGCGCGATGGCAACAGCAGTGCACTCCCTCCCAACTACCGCCCTGCCGAGTACCAGCGCGATACATTCCGCATCACCTCAGTCGACCCCGAACAAACCCCGCCCGACCCGAGAAAAACGAGCTAACCACGCAAACATCGTCTTCCCTTTAACTCCCCACATCCCCCGGTCACAGCTTATAAAGGTTCACCGGAGATTTTCGCTCATGAAGCTGCTGTCCGCTCTTGCCCTGCTCGCTCTCACTCTCGCCGCAAACGCTGAAGTGACCCTCCCCAAAGTCTTTTCCAGCCACATGGTCCTCCAGCGAGACATGCCCATCCACATCTGGGGCAGCGCAGCACCCGGCGAGCAGGTAGCGGTCGACTTCCACGGCTCTATCAACACCGCCACCACCGACAACCTCGGCCGCTGGAGCCTCCGCCTCCCAGCCCAATCCGCGGGAGGCCCCTACACCCTCACCATCCACGCAACTAACACCGTCCAGCTCGAAGACATCCTCATCGGCGACCTCTGGATGGCCTCCGGTCAATCCAACATGGAGATGCCTCTCAGCGGCTTCCCTGGCAGCGCCGTCGTCAAAGACGCCGACAAAGAGATCGCCGCCGCCAACTACCCGCAGATCCGCCTCCTCGTCGTCGAGAAGGACACCTCAGACTATCCCCTCGAGGACGTCAAAGCCGCCACTGGCTGGTCGCAATGCACCCCCGCGACTGCAAAGAACTTCTCTGCCGTAGCCTACTTCTTCGCCCGCGACCTCCAGCAGAAGGAACACGTCCCCATCGGCCTAATCGACTCCACCTGGGGAGGTACTCCCGCCGAAGCCTGGACCAGCCTCGACGCCCTCGGGGCCGACGCCTCCCTCATGCCCGTCTTCGCCGCCTATGCCGAGAAGATGGACCGCGAGACCACCGAGCAGCGCGCCGACCTCGCCGACAAGCAGCTCAAAGCCGAGGGCAAGCCCACCATCTCCAATCGCGACTGGCACCCCAACCCCGTCTCCTGGCGGCCCGCCGCCCTCTACAACGCCATGATTGCCCCCTTCACCCCGCTTCCCATCCGAGGAGTCATCTGGTACCAGGGCGAAACCAACTCCGCCCTCAACCGCGCGCCCCTCTACAGCCGGCTCTTCCCCGCCATGATCCAGGACTGGCGCACCCAGTGGCGCCAAGGGAACTTCCCCTTCCTCTTCGCGCAGATCTCCGCCTTCGACAGCCCCAAAGAAAACTGGGGCCTTCTCCGCGACGCCCAGCGCCGCACCCTCCACCTCATCAACACCGGCATGGCCGTCACCATCGACATCGGCAGCGAGCACAACGTTCACCCCTCCGATAAACAAACCGTAGGCGAACGCCTCTCCTTACTCGCCCGCAATATCGTCTTCAGCGAAAATATCGTCGCGTCCGGCCCACTCTTCCGCCTCACCTACCCCGACCACGGCGTCATGCACGTCTGGTTCGACAACGCCGCCGGACTCAAAACCCAGGGCCCCGTTCAGAGTCCAGTCCAGGGCTTCGAAGTAGCCGCCGACGACGGCAACTTCGTCCCCGCCATCGCCAAAATCGAAGGCGACACCATCATCGCCAGCAGCCCCACCGTCCCCAACCCCCGTTACGTCCGTTACGCATGGCAAGGCTTCCCCCACCCTCAGGCCAACCTCTACAACGCCGCGGGACTCCCCGCCCCGACCTTCACCTCCTACCCAGTACCGTAACGCAGAACTTTCCCACCACCTCAACTAGGAGCTGCTCACAGCCTCACCGTGAGCAGCTCAGCGAGAGACCCGCACTTCATCTTTTATCTGCCTTTATCCTTCTGATCACCGTTACGCCTTTATCCGCGCACTTCCGCGCCAATCCGCGGTCGCCCACATCAATCGGTGCAATCGGTGAAGATCCGTGTTAAGCATCCGCGGTCGCCTAGCTGGTCGCCACCGCAATTCCCACGCTGACCACCAACCCAAACAACCACCACCCCACGACCACCGCCGCAGCCTTGCCCTTCGACACCTTCGCCACAATCGCGGTCCCAATGATCAGCAGCACAAGCTGCCACAACCCGATCAAATCGAAGAAGCTCAAAGCCGTCTTCAGCGCCGGCGCGGCGTCCGGCATAAAGTAAGCCAGATTCGTCCCCACCGGATTCCGCATGTCATAAGCATCTGCATTACTGCCAAACATCAACGTCAAAATCGTCAATATCCCGGTCAGTAACCGAGGCAGCGAAGCATACATCCACACGGCAAACATCTGCCCATAAGTAGCCTGAGCCCCCATCCCGAAGTTGAAGCTCGCCCAATACAGCAACGCGCCAATCGCCACAAAGATCAGGATAAAAATAAACGCCCCATAGGTCGTATAGCGATAGACCGTCGCCGTCACGCGCATCCGCGCCGCTCTGTCCTGCGGCGACAGGTTCGCCATCTGTTCTTCCTGCTTCGGATTCTGATGGATCTGATTCTCGGCCACCCGATCAAACCCCACCTGCTTTTCGACCACCACCGTAGTTCCCAGCGTCACCAACACCAGCAGCACAAACGGCAGCCACCAGCTCGCACTCCGCAGAATATCCGTAAACGTCTTGCTCGGCGCGATAAACGTATCCACCACGCGCTCGACCTCGCTCAACCCCTGCCCGCCCACGACCACGCCATCGCTCATGCCGGATCTCCGCTCTCGGAACTTTAGAAATGAATCGTTGCAGGATTGTAGCCCGTCCCCAAGACTCTCCCAAACACAAATCTCCGTAACTTCCACGAACCGGCACACCCTCAGCTCGCACTATTCCGGCAACTCTTTCGGCGAAAGACCGCTGCGATTCCGCCGAATCCTCCGCGCCTAAACGACCGGCCGGGAGGCCGATACATAAAACGATCCCCATATTAAGGGTGCCCCACTCATGCGTTCTCATCGCCCGAGCGGGGCATTCGTGCGAAGAACGATCCCCTCTCGCAAACCAGCAAGAAATGTATGAAGACCAGCAACGCACAATCAGAGAGCTCGTTTGGAAAGCTGTCAAGTCCACTTCCACCATAAATCATTGAAAATAAAAGCAATATCATTGCCAATCAATTAGAACCAATTTGCTAAACTAGATATAGAGAAAAGAAAAGAAAAGCTCCGGCTCTGGCGGGGCTGTTCTTTTTAAACCCATAGCCGTCGAGAAGGAGCCCGCAAAACATCATCAAGTCCGTACCGACCAGCAGACTAGGTCCAGACCTAAACCTAATATCATGAAGACTTTGCTAACTTATGTCGGGGGGAGGGGGATACCTGGGATATTCATGACAGTCCCGAAAAAGGAACCCGGTTTTCGAAAGCAAAGTCCCTGATCTTTTTTCCACGGATAGCCGATGAATACTTTAGCCAGGTGCGGGTGGTCAGTTCACATATAAGTATTTACCTGCAAAGAGTTAGGCAAACCACGAAACTTATGAGCCCACCATGTGTTTCGTCTATCAAAGCAGATTCGGCCCCCCCAAATCCTTCGAGCATCAACGGGAGAGATTATGTTCCACAAACTGAAATACTTTGCTGTTACGCTAGCCCTTTTTCTTGCCCTCGGTGTCTTCCTGGAACGGCCCGCCTACGCCTACGTCGATCCCGGCTCCAGCCTCCTCGTCTTTCAGAGCATCAGTGCCATGATCACGGGAGCGCTGTTCTACTTCCGCCGCCGCTTGAAGTCTCTGATCACCAGAACTCCAGTCAACCCAGCCGACACCCGCGAAAAGTAGCGTCGCGATGGCCGATCTCATCTCCTATCCGATTCTCCCCACCTTCCGTGATCCCGCAGGAAGCATAGAGATCAGGCCAGACGGCGCCTATCGCCACATCCGCGCGCCCTTCGATGTGGAGATTCTCTCGTTCCTCTCCCTTCCCCTGGCATCCAGGCTGGTCGCCGACGGTCGCCTCGTCGCCAGCGAGGTCGTCACGCCCGCAACAGAGACCCTCGTCCTCCGGCACCCTCGCGTCTCCTTCCAGTCCTACCCTTGGGAGTGGCCGCCCGCCCTATGGCTCGCTGCCGCCGAACTCACCCTCAACCTCTGCAGCGACCTAATCCAGGAAGGTTGGATCCTGAAGGACGCAACGCCGCTGAACGTCCTCTTTCAGGGCACGCAGCCTGTCTTCATCGACGTGCTCTCCATCCAGCACGCCGCACCCAACCAGTCCATCTGGCTTCCCTACGCACAGTTCGTCCGCACCTTTCTGCTCCCCATGCTCGCCCACTCGCAGCTAGGCTGGCCCCTGCAGGTTGCGCTCACCCGCCGGGACGGATACGAGCCCGAGGAGATATTCTCAGCCCTCTCCTGGCCTGCGCGACTGCGCCAACCCGCACTTTCTGCCGTCACCCTTCCCACAATCCTTGCGCGCAGAGCCAACGGCTACACTGGCAACCTCGCGGCCCACACAGTCAAGGACACCGAGCTGGCCCGGCAAGTCATCCTCAAAACTCTCCGCACCTTGCTCGCTCATATGCGAAAGGTCACCCCGGCTCATCGCTCCTCCACCTGGAGCGACTACGCCGAGACCGCCACCCACTACACGGACACTGATCACGCCAGCAAGAAGGCCTTCGTCTCTGCGGCCCTCGACGCAGCTCAACCGGCGCGCGTCCTCGACGCAGGCTGCAACACGGGCGTCTACTCGGTGCTCGCAGCCGACACTGGCGCCGAGGTCGTCTCCATCGACACCGACCTCCAGGCCGTCGACCGCCTCTGTGCAAACCCCAAGGTCAGCGGAAAGAACATCCTTCCGCTCTGCGTCGATCTGGCGCAGCCCACACCCTCTTCCGGCTGGGAGAACCGCGAAACCGCCTCCTTCCTCAACCGCTGTACCGGCCACTTCGACACCGTGATGATGCTCGCCGTGCTTCATCATCTCCTGCTAAGCAGCCAAATCCCGCTGGACCGTATCGCCGCCCTCTGCAGCAAGCTCACCAGCCGCCACCTCATCCTCGAGTGGGTGCCCCCAACCGATGTCAAGTTCAAGGAACTTCTCCGCGGCCGCGATGACATCTATGCCCACAATCACCGAAGCCGCCTTCCGTGAGGCCTTCGCGCAGTACTTCGCCATCGCCAACGAGCTTACCCTCTCCAACGGCCGCATCCTGCTGCATCTCGTGAAGAAATAAGGATGAAATTTCTTACCCATCCGGCGGTCACCGCTCTGGGCCTGGCTTACCTCTGCCTGGTCGGCCTTGCTGGTCCGCTGGTCTCCCCGAACAACACTACGGTCTACCATCTCAGCGGGTCCGCTTCGGCCATATTCGTGCCTGTCATTGTGTACTTTTTGCTGCTCTGGCTCGTGATGACCAGCTTGATCACGTTTGTGGCCAGTCGCCCAAGAATGTGGGTCCTGTTATGGTCGACGATCCTGTTCTTCGGGCCTTGGGTCCTTTGGAAGAACTATACGAAGTTGACGGTTGCAAACGTGCCGCACCGGCTCAATCTCCTTGTCTTCGCGGTGTCCCTGACCGGATTCGTGATATTCCAGTGGATGTGGGGGCCGCCCCTTCGCTCCTGGTTCGATCGCGTACAGGGATTCCTCGCGGTCCTGCTTGGCTTTGCCTCATTTACCGGCCTGCTGATGCTCAGCCAGCTTCTCTGGTTTGGCTGGCAAGCCCGTTCGCTCAACGCTCCACTTTCGCTGCATCAGCGAAGCTCGTCTTCCGCAATGACCAAGAAGCCACGCATCATCTGGATCGTGATGGATGAACTCTCCTACCAGCAGGTCTACGAACAGCGTTTCCCTGGCACGAATCTAGCCGCGTTCGATCAACTGGCGTCTGATTCCACCGTCTTCACCCACGTCGTTCCGGCGGGAAACGAGACTCAGGTTGTCATCCCGTCGCTCCTGACTGGATTGCCTGCGGACAAGATCAGACCCAGCTCGGACGGACTTCAACTCACTCTGCACAATCCCGACACCGTCATATGGCAGGTCTTCGATCCACACCAGACCATCTTCCAAGATGCCTTGCAGGCAGGCTACAGCACTGCGATCGTGGGCTGGTACAACCCGTACTGCCGCATCCTGCCTGAGGTTCTCGATCGCTGCTTCTGGACGAGCCATATTCCTTTTTCTGCCGGCATTAGTGATTACCAATCGATCGGAACAAATTTACTTGCACCTCTGTTCCGACTAGGTGCCACTGTGCCGACTTTTTTGTCGCCTCGGCACATTACAAGCCCTGGTGAGCTCGTCGAGGTTAGAGGGACCATCGTTGACTTTGAAACCCTGTCGATTAGCGCAGACCAACTGATCGCCGATCCCACGGCGAATTTCCTGTACCTGCATATGCCTATCCCACATCCACCGGGCATTTACGATCGTCGCCACGCAACCTTCGTCACAAGCCACTCTTCTTACGTCGATAACCTTGCATTGGCGGACCAATTCATCGCTCACATTCGCCGGGCACTGGAACAGCGGGGACAGTGGGACTCGTCGGCCATTGTCATCATGGGCGACCATTCCTGGCGTACAAAACTCGTCTGGACTTCCTCTGACATGTGGACGCCCGAGGACCAGGCGGCCAGCCACGGCGGCGAGTTTGATGATCGGCCGGCTTACATCGTCAAGATGCCCTACCAGCAGACGGCGGCGCGCGTTGATTCGCGCTTCGCCGCGATTCGGACTCGTGCGCTGCTCGACGGTATCATCGACGGCCGACTCAAAACAGCGGACGACCTCGCCGCCTGGGCCGCGCAGCAACCCTGACGCCCAACCCAGGCGCCCCCTGACGCATCCCATCCGCAATGCCGCAAGTGGCAACAACGGCCGCAACCCGCTACCATGGATATTCCAAGGAGCCGCATGCCATCAATCGAAAGCAACCAGCTACTGCTCGCCGCAGCATCCGCCGCCGAAGACAAAAAAGCTGAAGACATTCGCATCCTCGCCCTCGACCCCGCCGAGAGCGGTCTCACCGACTACTTCCTCATCTGCAACGGCACCAACGAACGCCAGAACGTCGCTATTACCGATGAGATCGAGATCCGCCTCAAGCGCGAATTCGGCGTCTACCCCAACTCCGTCGAGGGCCGCCGCCAGGCCGAGTGGATCCTGATGGATTATGTGGACTTTATCGTCCACGTCTTCTCGGCAGAAAAGCGCGCGTTCTATGGATTGGAGCGTCTGCGCAAATCGGCTACAACGCTTAGTGTCGCGGAGTTGAATGCTGAGTTGAAGGAACGTATCACCTCAAGCCGGACAAAGGCTCCGAAGAAAGCTGCAAAAAAGACGCCTTCGAAGACTGTCGCGAAGAAATCCGCTGCAAAGAAGGTCACTCGTTCCGGCGCGGGTGGACCTGCGAAGAAAGCCTCGAAGACCGCTCCGAAAAAGCCGGTATCGAAGAAAACCGTGACAAAGAAGACCGTGACAAAGAAGAAATAGCTCGCTTTTATAACGACAAAAAAAGGAAGGCCGAAGCCTTCCCCTTTTTATTGACACGGAGAACCAAGGCTAGAACGTGAACTTCGCCCAGAGTCGAAGGACACGGCCGTCTGCTGTGCCCTGAGTGTTGCCGACCCTCGCGTTGATAACGTTCTGGAAGGTAGGAGTGCCGAGAAACAGCAGGTTTACGTTGAGAGTGCCAGTGTTGTTATGGTTGGCGATATCCTGCGCTTCGCCGCGAAGAACGATTCTGGCTTGCTCAAAGTGGCGGAACGGTGTGGCAAACCCCTTCTCCAACGCTACGTTATGAAACTGCTGGTAGGGATTCTTGAAGCTGTTCCGGCCAATTGACTGATGGAGGAACTCCGGCCCGGCATACACCAGCCAACGAACCTGAGATGGTTGAACAACCGTCAGAGCCCCGGTGGAATTGTTTGCAGCCAGATCGTAGTAAACGCCAGGTGTACCTGGGTTGCCGTTGGCATCCTCCACCCAGGTACCGTCGATACCGGCGCTGGCGAACGGAGCATTTGGATTGCCCACGATCGGGCGATCGTTGAAGGCACTTCCGTCGCCGTTCAGATCGAGGCCACCCGCGTTGACCGTGGCGTAGGCTCCCGATTGGAACTGAGAGATTCCAGAAACCGTCCATCCACGAGTGAAGATGCCCAGCATTGTGTTGCTGAGGGTATTGTCTGAGCGGAAGCCAACAGGGCTCCAAACGTAGGTGAGCGAAAACCAATGGCGGTGATCATACGCTGAGTTGCCCCAGTCCCCGCGACGTCCGCCGGGAGAGAGATCCGCAGCATACGAGGTCTGTTCCCCATCGGGCGCGAAGACCTCTGAGCCATTATCAAGCGACTTGCTGTAGGTGTAGGCGCCGCGAATAAGGAAGCCGCGATGGAACTGGTGTTCCAGGCTTACGTCGACCCCATTGTAGGAAGAGACCGCATAGTTGCCGCGGGCGTTGATAACACCACGGGCGGGATTGAGGCGATCGCCGGTGTCCGGGTTGATGTAATTGTACTGTTGGTTGGCGAAGAGTTTTACTCCCCGGCTTCCCACATAGGTTGCCGTGAAAAGAAGGCTAGCCGGTAAACTCCGTTCCACACCCAGGTTGAAGTTATACGTATATGGGCTCACCAGATTCTTGTCGACACTGGTCACGGCGGATTGTTGGGTGAGCTGAGGGGTAATCAGAGCCAGCTGACCGGTTGCATTCGGAAGCCCGTTGCCCGTGGCCAGGGTGAGATTTCCAGCCGCAGAGTTTGGAGCAGCTGAAGCTGAATTGTATGCGATGTTTGAAAAGTCCGAGTCATAGAAGACACCAAACGCGCCGCGGATAACGGTCTTGCCGTCGCCAAGAAGGCGATTGTCACGCGGAGAGTAGGAGAAGCCTATGCGAGGAGCAACGTTGTTTCTGTCGGCCTTGATGGGGACGCGGGTCGCGATTGGGCCATATAGGTTCGAAGGATCGATCCCGGGAAATGCAAGCGCGTTTGAGATCGGAGTTGTGTAGTCATAGCGTATTCCGAGGTTCAGGACGAGGTCAGGACGGACCTTGAAATCGTCCTGAAAGAAGGTACCGATGCGCCACAAGTGCGGATCGAAGCGGGTGGGGCCAAAGGAACGAACGGCAGTACCCGAGGGCCCAAGTTGATTGAGAAGGAAGTTCCCAGGGGAAGTGAGGCCGCTGCCACCGGACGCAAAGGTCAGAGTGCCTTTATTGTTCTGGGGTACCAGGATGTCTGCGAGCTGACGCCCGATGTCACCGCCCATGCGGAAGGTGTGACGTCCGTGGTTCCAGGATACGGTGTCCTGGAATTGATAGGTCTCCTGGATACGACCTTGCGGGAAGTTCGAGTTGAACCCGACATCCTGTATCGAGCCGTCGGCAAAGGAAAGGGTAGGAGCTGTAAAGAGTGGGTTCGCGATTGTCTCGTCAGTGGGAGCAAACAGGAAGTTGATCCGAGTCTCCGCAACGCGGAATTCGTTCAGCAGGTTTGCGGTAAAGATGTGAGTCCATCCGATCTGTCCAAGCTCGGAGGGCCCACCCTGGAAGGTATCGAAACCAGGCTGAGCGAACGGGTTAGCGAAGAGGTCTGGCGTTAGTGAACTGCGGTCATGCAGGTAAAACCCGAAGAAGTTGTCGTTGGCACGAGGATTGAAATCGATGCGATAAGTCCATTGCGTGTCTGGATTCTCCTGCGGTGGCGCCGGGCGTTGAAAGTTGGCTACCGTAAGCGCGCAGCCAGTATTCGAAGCTGGGCATGCTGCACCCAGGGGTCTGGCGGTACCAGTGGGCTGCATAGAGTAGGTGCTGAGATAGGCACCATTATCGAGATAGCTCAGTAGAAGCTGGGCTTGGGTGGCCGTCGTTCCGCCGCCGCCTGCGATCTGCTGCAGAAGAGCGATGCCACCTGCATCGGGATAGCTGATAAATGGGGCCTGCTCCCTACCGTAGAAACGCGACCATTGAGCGCCACCGAATGCGAAGAGCTTACTTTTCCAAATAGGGCCGCCAACCGTAAACCCATATTGATGCTGATTGAATCGGGTCTTTGGTGTGTCCGTGCCGCGGTTTATCCCCTGGATCGCATTGAGGCCGGAACCGCTGTAGAGCTCCCACACCTGTCCGTGAAACTGATTGGTGCCTGAACGACTGATCAGATTTACCACCCCGCCGGATGCGCGGCCATACTCCGCAGGAGGATTGTGTGTATACACAACCGTGTCTTGGTACATGGACGGAATTTCCGGCTGCACAGCCTGACCGCCGATGGAAAGATCGTTGATCTCCTGGCTGTTGATCAGAAAGTTGTTGGCACGGGGACGCGCACCGCTGACCTGGATGTCTTGTCCGTTAGAGAAGGCCGAGTTGCTGACCATCTGAACTCCGGGCAGCGTGGTAGCCAGCTCGATCGGGTTCAAAGAAAAGATCGGCAAGTATCTCAGCTCATCCGTGGATATCGTACCCACCAGCGAGCCGTTCTCGGTACTCAATTGCGCAGTAGTCGCCTGAACCTCGACCGTTTCGCTGACGTTGCCGACCTGCAGCACCGGGTCGTATGACGTTACGACCGAGGCCGTAACCACAACATTTTTTGCGGAGAACTGCTGAAACCCAGGAACTTCGACGCGAACCGTATAGTTGCCTGGGGAGATGGCATCGACGCGGAACGATCCCGAGCTCTCAGACTTCACGATCCGGGCCTCGCCCGTATCCTGGTTTGTCACCGTGACCGTCGCACCTGGAATAACAGCTCCGGAGGGGTCGCGAACTACACCCGCGAGGATTCCTTTGCTGGTTTGCGCGACTCCTGTGCCGACCACCATTAAGGCTGCCAACAAGGCAACTGCTAAATTTTTCAAATTCATTTTGATTACTCCGTCGTTATTTCAACAAGGTTGAAGTACGAACCCCGGTAGAACCAGAACGCGCGGTTGACCCACAGGCAATCTGACACCGAACTTTGCGGCCGGTATTACGCGCGCGAGCCGCAGTTACGTTTACATATGCACTTAAATGGCCACACTGAAATCGCCGCAAATGACTATCTACAATGTGTTTAGAAGCGCTCGATAATATGGAAATTGGAATAATCACGGACGCCAATCTGCAAGAATGGATGGCGAGCTGAACCGATGAAGATCACCCTCGCTGCAATCATCCCGCGCCGCGCCCGAACAAAGGCCGAAGCAACGGACCGTCTGCTCGCCGACTATATAGAGAGGGCCTCCCGCTATACGCCCTGTAGCTCCCAGCTCTTCGACTCTGAGCTGCTCCTGCTGGAATGGCTCCAACGCCAGTCCGGTCGTGCACCTGCTTACGCGGTTCTATTGGACAGCCGTGGCAGGGTGTTCTCCTCCGAGGATTTCGCCGCGCAGATCAGCCGTCTTCGCGACTCCGGCACCCAGAATCTCGTGTTCGCCATCGGTCCTGCGGACGGATGGTCTGCTTCTGCCCGCACCCGCGCTAACCTGCTTCTCTCCTTCGGGCCTATGACGTTGCCGCATCAACTCGCCCGCGTCGTCCTCGCCGAACAGGTCTACCGCGCCCTGACCATCATCGCCGGACATCCCTATCACTCCGGCCACTAAAAACATTTGTAACCAAACCTGTGTTCTCCTGTCTGATATGACAGAAACCTCTCGTCGCGGACTGATCCTCATTAACACCGGCCCGGGAAAAGGCAAGACCACCGCTGCCCTTGGCACCGCGTTCCGAGCTGCCGGCAACGGCATGCGCGTGCTCATCCTCCAGTTCCTCAAAGGCTCCTGGCACTACGGCGAACTCGACGCCGCAAAGCTTATAGGCGAAGACTTCGTCATCAGACAGATGGGCCGGGGCTTCGTCAAAGTCGGCGGCGCCGAGACCGACCCCGAAGACATCCGCATGGTCGAGCAGGCCTGGGACGAGGCCGCCGCCGCCATCCTCTCCGGCGACTGGGACCTGGTCGTGCTCGACGAGATCAACTACGCCATCGGTTACAAAATGCTCTCTCCGGAGAAGGTCGCCGAAGTCCTCCGCCACAAGCCAGAGATGGTCCACGTCATCCTGACAGGCCGAAACGCCCACCCCACCCTGGTCGAGCTAGCCGACACAGTCACCGAGATGCGCGAAGTCAAGCACGCCTATGAAAAAGGCATCCTGGCCCAGCGCGGCATCGAGTTCTAACGCTGGCTGGCGGCGAGCCTCGTCTCGGAGACTAAACAACTCGGCGGAGATAACATCTGCTATCTCCGCCGATCGTTACCGTGGATCGTGTCCAGTTAGAATTGGTATTTGGCCCACAGGCGCACATTGCGCCCGTCGGTAGCGCGCGAGTACGACTTGTTCACGAATTGCGTTCCGTTCATCTGGCTACCGACGAGGTTGTTTACAATTTGAAGTGGAAGCCTCTCTGCTTGCTTTCTGTTACTTGGTTCTATATTCTTCGGCTCGTTTACTGGAGAACGTTTTCTCATGTCGCTGAAATCTCCCTCTACCTCCTCGCGCCGCTCCTTTCTCAAAGCCTCCACCCTTGCTGCCTCTGCTGTCGCCCTTCGCGGCTCCCATCTTCTCGCCCAGGCGACGCAGGCCGACGCCCACATCGAGATCATCCCCAGCGAGGCCATCGCCACCATCTCTCCAGAGATCTACTCCCATTTCATCGAGCACCTCGGCGGCGTTATCTATGACGGCGTCTGGGTGGGCGAGAACTCGAAGATCCCCAACCAGCACGGCATCCGTACCGCGTTTATCGACACCATGCGCGCGGTGCAGGCGCCTGTCCTCCGCTGGCCTGGCGGCTGCTTCGCCGACAGCTACGACTGGCGCGACGGCATCGGCCCTGCCTCCAAGCGTCCCGCCCGCTCCGCCTTCTGGGGCCAGCAGGACACTAACGAGTACGGCCTTCACGAGTTCATGCGCACCTGCCACGCCATCGGCTGCAAGCCCTACCTCGCTGCCAACCTGCGCACACTGCCCGCGCGCGACTTCTACCAGCAGATCGAGTACTGCAACGCCCCAGCCGGCAACGTACCTTCGAACTCCGCCGCCCCGGCAGTTCCCAACTCCTTCGCCGCCGAACGTGCCGCCAACGGTGACCCCGCGCCCTTCAACGTCGATCTCTGGGGTGTAGGCAACGAGAGCTGGGGCTGCGGCGGCAACCTGACCCCCGAGGAGTACGCCGCGGAGTACCGCCGCTTCACCGCTTGGACCCCGAGCTACAGCAAGGACCCGTTGCGCTTCGTAGCCGTCGGCCCCAACGGCGATGACGTCGACTGGACCACCCGCCTCTTCAAGGCCCTCCACGCGAACCCTGAGCGCCGCCATCTTTGGGGACTCTCTGTGCATTACTACACCTCCGGCAGCCCCAGTAAATTCGCAGCGGGCGATGCACTCCAATTCAACGACGCCGATTTCTACGACCTCCTCACCCGTGGCAGCATCATGGAGCGTGTCGTCACCGACCATTGGCAAGCCATGGCGAACACCGACAATGAACATCACATCAAGCTCGTCGTCGACGAATGGGGAGCGTGGTATGGGAAAGGCACCGAACTCGCCCCCGAGTACAACCTCTCACAGCAGTCCACTATGCGCGATGCCCTGCTGACCGGCATTACGCTCGACATCTTCCAGCGCCATGCCGACAAGGTCGCCGTGGCCAACGTCGCCCAGTCGATCAACTGCATACACTCCCTCATGCTCGCGCAGGGAGACAAGTTCACCGTCACCCCGACCTTCCACGTCTTCCAGATGTATCTGCCCCACCGTGGAGCCCAGGCCATCCGCGCCGAGTTCACGGCGCCTGCTATCTCCAATCCACTGGCCAATGCACCCATTCCTGTGGGGGGCAACAGCTACAGAGGCTCACTTGAGGCAGTCAAAAGCCTCGCGGGTCTTAGCGGTTCAGCCTCCATCGCAACCAGCGGCAACGGCAAGCTGCTCACGCTCAGCGCCGTGAACCCGCACCTCGACAAGCCCCTCACCACCGAGATCGCCATCCGCGGAGCCAGCATCGCGTCCGCAAAGGGCACCGTGCTCGTCAGCAAAGACGTGCACGACCACAACGACTTCGCGCAACCCAACGCCGTAAAACCTGCCGCAGCAACTCTCACTGCGCCGACCGGTGGTCGCCTGCTCCACACCTTCCCGCCGGCCAGCGTCACGACATTGGAACTGACTCTGGCCTGATCCCGCCTCGTTCCCTCGTACACAAGCTAACGCACGTCAAACTCTCGCCGATACAGCTTGTGTGTGAGGTCTTCTATGATTCGTCTCTTCAGCGCTCTTCTATGTCTTGTCGTCTCTGCATCCGCCTTCGCTCAGAATTACAGTTATAAGGTCGTGTACAGCGGCGGCTCCCTCGCCTCAGTCAGATCGGGTGCAGACGCAACGCTCTACGTCGACCCTACAGTGGTACGAATCGTCGTCGATCACCTCAATGTTGTTTCGATTCCCTCAAATACCATCACGCAAGTAGCATTCGGGGATGAGGTGCCCCGCACTCTCGGCTCGCTCATCACTCTCGGCAAGCAGAAGAAGCACCTCGTCGGCTTTACCTGGTCTTACTACACCCAACGCGGGGGTCTCGCCATCCAGTGCACAGCAAATGAGTACCAGGGAATCCTTCTCGCGCTCCAGGGAGTTTCCGGCAAGCAAGCTACGAACATCTCTGATGTGACAGCGAAGGCCGATGCCGCGCAAGTCGCTGCCAATACCCACCCCTAATGCGCGTGATGATCCATAGGTCTGATAGTCCTTGCCAGATTGCGGCTCAAGAGATAGAGATATAGCTGTCATACCTCAATCTCAAGGAGTTTCATGAAGCGTTTTATTGCAGCACTTCTCTGCCTGTTGGTTCCCACAATCGCCTTCGCAGCGGATAACAGTTATAAGGTCGCCTATGATGGCGGTTCTATAGCAGATATCAAATCCGGTGCCTCCGCTAATCTCGTAATCGAGCAAACGCAAATTCGTCTAGCCAAAGACAAGAAAGACCTGGTGGCCGTTCCTGCTTCATCTATCACAGAGATTTCATACGGACAGGATGTTCATCGTCGGATTGGAACTGCCATCGGGCTCGCCGTGGTCTCTCTTGGCATTGGAGCTCTCATGGCTTTAAGCAAATCCAAAAAGCATTTCATCGGCATCACCTATGCCGACGGTGAGAAAAAAGGCGGCTTCGTCATGCAGTGCGACAAGAACGAATACCGCGGAATCCTCGCTGCGCTGGAAGGCATTACTGGGAAGAAAGCAGTTGACTCTGACGCAATGACCGTAAAGAACTGATAGCCAGGCCCACGAACACCCCATCCATTAGCTCTTCTATGGCGGATGGGGCGTTCATGCCCGGCATACCTCCAAAATTTATCGGTTCAGTTTGAAATCAACCGTAACCGTAGTCGCAACCTCGACTGGCTTACCGTCCACCGTATAGGGTCTGTAGCGCCACTTCGATACAGCCTCGGACGCCGCGCTCCGAAGCAGCTTGTCACCTTCGATCACATGCAGATGCCCCACCGTTCCATTCTTCGTGATGATCGCCTGCATCACGACTGGCCCCTCGACACGGTCGGCCCTGGCAACCTCCGGATAAGCAGGAACCCGCGATACCACCAGGTTTTCCTCCATCACAGACGGCGCGACACGCACCGGCGCCTCAAAACCACCGCCGGCCGAGACACTCGTGCTCGATGCCACTTCGTCGTGATCCACCGCAGCAGTCACAGCGTGACTCTTGCGCTTCAGACGCATATCACTTCTTGAATCGGCCACATGAGATTCAGCGACAGCTTCCGTGGCCACGTTCGTATTCTGTCCCGCCACCGAACTACCAGCCTCACTCGCGACCGGCGCAGCCTGAGATTGGCCGCCATCACTCGCCGTCGCCTCACCCGATCCGGCGCGGTCCGATCCATCAACTGCTCGTCCCCTCCCCACACCGCGCAGTTCATTACGTGCCGCGTCATACCTCTCTCGAAGCGAAGGACCAAAATCCGCCCACATCGAAGCGCCATAGTGCCAATGGACAAAGACGAACCCGCCCACTCCAACCAACAGCAACGCAGCGAAAAGACCGGCACTTCGGCTGCACCGCCGTTGCGAGTAACCCGCAAGCGGAATTGGAATCGAAGGATCATCATCGTCCTCCGCCAAATTCCTCACCTCCACCGGCACCGGCTGCGGATCAAGCACAATCCTCGATTTCTCGACGGCCCTCCCCACAGACTCCTGCATCGGCCTCACATGCTCTCGTAGTGGCTCATGAACCTGCTCCGGTTTGACCATCGGCTCCGCAGCGATCCCTCGAACACTCGCGCGCGCAGCAAAGACCTTCGACGCAAGCTCTTCCAGATGAGGCTCCATCCGGCTCATCCGGCTGTCGATATTGTCGAGATGCAGTTTGAGCTCTAGGCTATTCAACTCCAGCCGCAGCAGAGCTTCATCCAACTGATGTTGTGTCAGTGCTGGCTCAGGCGGCAAAGCGGGATCGACCAATTCGCTCGCCATCCGATCCCTTACCTTTTCATCTGGCTGCGTTAGCGGCAAAGCCTCCACACGAGGCTCATCCGTTGGCTGCGAAGGTAGTGGTGGTGGAGGAACTTCAGAGGGTCGAATCGGGGGAGTCGAAATCGCCTTCACCTGTGGTGGGATGACCGGCTGTGGTGGGATGACCGGCTGTGGTGAGATGACCGGCGCAGGCGGAGCAACGATATCCTCAATCTCATCATCGCGCACAATCGGACTGCTAACATCCTCGCCCGCAAGCATTCTGCGCAGATCATCGACTTGCTGCTTCAAACTGCCGTCTGCAGTCGACACTGCGCAGCCGGCAATCTCCTGGCCGATGACATCCAGCATCTGCTCATCGGAGAGTGGGCCGCCCTCCCGGCTGCTGAACCCGCCTGCAAGCGCCCAGAAGTCCATCGCGAATTTTCTGTCGTCCACAAGTTGCCGCATGAATCGGCTGAAGCTATCCGCCGATCCAAAACGCACGCTATGCATATCGCAAAGCGAACGGAATTTCTTCACGTACAGTGCAACAGGACTCTCATCGACTTTAATCGGAGCGATCATGCAGATTTAGATGCCAATCCTTCGCCATGGGCTGTCAGACCGCGCTTCCGTTGGCATCTCAAACGCTGCCATATACATACGGGCGCCGCATGCGCGTTCCACACCCCGAACTCATTTCAGTACAATGGTCGAGGCACGTTTCCGGAAGGCATCCAAGCATGAGCTGGTTCAAACGCGAAGACAACGAGATCGTCAACGACGCCGAGAAGACGGTCCGCACCGAGGGCCTCTGGGTCCGTTGCCCGGGCTGCCGGCAGGTCATCTTCAAGGCCGAACTCGAGGCCAACCAACAGGTTTGCCCCAAGTGCGGCCACCACTTCCGCATCGGCGCGCGCGAACGCATCGAGAATCTTCTCGAGCCTGGCTACGAACTCGTCGACATCGAGCTCCGCTCCACCGACCCGCTCAACTTCACCGACCTTAAGCCCTACAAAAAACGCCTCGCCGAGGCGCAGAAGAAAACCGGCCTCAACGACGCCATCATCAACGCCATCGGCCAGCTCGGCCAGCACAACATCGTCCTCAGCGTCATGGAATACAGCTTCATCGGCGGCAGCATGGGCGCCGTCGTCGGCGAGACCATCGCCCGCGCCGTCGACCGCTCGCTCGCCACGCGCCATCCGCTCATCATCATCTCGGCCTCAGGCGGCGCGCGCATGATGGAGGGCATCGCCTCGCTCATGCAGCTTGCGAAGATCTCCACTGGCCTCGCCCGCCTCGACGACGAAAAGATCCCCTACATCTCCGTCATGACGGACCCCACCACCGGCGGCGTTACGGCCAGTTTCGCGATGCTCGGCGACCTCAACATCGCCGAACCCGAAGCCCTCATCGGCTTCGCCGGCCCCCGCGTCATCGAGCAGACCATCCGCCAGAAGTTACCCGAGGGCTTCCAGCGCTCCGAGTTCCTTCTCGAACACGGCTTCCTCGACGCCATCGTCCCCCGCAAAGAGATGAAGCAGTACCTCGAACAAACTCTAAGCTGGATGACCACCCAATCCTGAGTTTCGGGAATGACCAACGTAGCGCAAGCCACTTGTCCGATTT
>CAVSOH010000020.1:0-105124 GCA_963729555.1 uncultured Acidobacteriaceae bacterium
TGGTGGCCCGGGCAGGAGTCCAACCTGCGACCTTCGCGTTAGGAGTGCGCTGCTCTATGCAACTGAGCTACCGGGCCATCTGAGCTAGTGTATCGCGAGGGTTGTGGGCCTTCGGATGATAAACTTGAGGGTGGAGAGTTTATGCCTGAGATACAGCGTCGTCGTGCGGTAACGGTGAATATTGGTGGAGTACGGGTGGGGTCGAGTGCGCCGGTTGTTGTGCAGTCGATGACGAATACGGATACCGCGGACGTCGAGAGCACGGTGCAGCAAGTGGCGGCTCTGGCGCGTGCCGGGTCGGAGATGGTTCGTGTGACCGTGAACAATGATGAGGCGGCTAAGGCTGTTCCCTACATTGTTGAGGGGATTGCGAAGAAGGGCTGGACTACGCCGATCATTGGGGATTTCCACTACAACGGGCATCTTCTACTGAAGAAGTATCCCGAGGCTGCGAAGGCGCTGGCGAAGTACCGGATCAATCCGGGTAATGTTTCGATCGGGCGGAAGGATGATGACAACTTCCGGACGATGGTTGAGGTTGCGGTCGAGCATCAGAAGCCAGTGCGGATTGGGGTGAACTGGGGTTCTCTCGATCAGGCGCTGCTGACGAAGATGATGGATGAGAATTCGAAGTCGGCCGATCCCCTTCCCGCTCGCGATGTGATGATGGAGGCGATGGTGGTGTCGGCTCTGGATAATGCGGCCGCGGCGGAGCGGTATGGGCTGCGGCGCGATCAGATTGTGCTGTCTGCGAAGGTCTCAGGTGTTCGCGATTTGATTGATGTTTATACCGAACTAGCGAAGCGTTGCGACCATGCGTTACATCTTGGGCTGACTGAGGCCGGCATGGGGATGAAGGGCGTGGTGGCTTCGGCTGCTGGTCTGGCTCCTTTGCTGCTCTCTGGCATCGGGGATACGATCCGGGTTAGTTTGACTCCTACTCCGGGTGGGGATCGGAGTGAGGAGGTTCGTTGCGGCCAGCAGATTCTGCAGTCGTTGGGGATTCGCAGCTTTATGCCGCAGGTTACGAGCTGCCCTGGGTGCGGTCGGACTACCTCGACCTACTTCCAGGAACTTGCAGAACGGATTCAGGGTTATCTGGTTGAGCAGATGCCAGAGTGGAAGAAGCAGTATGCGGGTGTCGAGGAACTGAAGCTGGCTGTGATGGGCTGCATCGTGAATGGGCCGGGTGAGTCGAAGCATGCGAATATTGGCATCTCCCTGCCGGGAACGTTTGAAGAGCCTAAGGCTCCGGTCTATGTGGATGGGAAGCTCTACACCACGCTCAAGGGCGACCGGATCGTTGAGGAGTTTCAGGCGATCCTGGATGAGTATGTCGAGAAGCGGTATGGGCGGGTACTGGTCGAGGCCTGATCGGTCTTAGTACCCCATTCCCCCGTACTTAAGGGTGTAAAGTCTTCCAACAATTTGGTTTAGGTCTGGACCTCTTGCTTGCCTGGTCTCGGACACCTGCGTTCGAATTGGGCTGTGCTTGCAGCATTGGTATAACGGTCTATGTTGGTTGGTTGCGAGGGCCCTTTCCCCGTACTTAAGTACGCAAAGTATTCAAAAAATTAGACTTAAGTCTGGACTTTGGTTCGGTCTCAGGTTTCCGTCTCAGGAAAACAAAGGCCCCGGCTTGTGCCGAGGCTCTTTTGTTCTCTAGTTCTATTATAGCTGGTGGGCGGAAATTAATTGCCAGCTTTATGTTGTTGCTTTGGAATGGGTTAGGTGGGCTTGGGGCTTGACAGGTATTTTTGACTTGAGCATCCCCGTTTCCCGATATCGTCGTGGCGCTGCGGACGAAAAGCGGGATTCTTCGTCTCCGCCTCAGAATGACAGGTTGGACGGTTTGCAATGGGTCCGGCATTCGGGGCGGTCAGTTAAGGGAGTACCCCAGGGGCTGAAGAGGGTGCTGAAAAAGTCTGATTTGGCCGGAAAGATTCCCTCAGTGGCTAAAGCCACATTGTGAATAGGACATTTACGGCGCGACTGAAGTCGCGCCCTTTCAAAACGAAGACTTTTTCAGCATCCTCTGAAGCCCCTTTTGCTGTTTTCCCGATTGAGAGACCCAAGGCTTCAGCCTTGGGGTCCTGGATGCAACAGCAACGACGAAAACAATGGCAAAAGCAGATCCCCTTCGGGGATGACAAACAAGAAAAGCAATGGCAAAAACAACAGCAACGGCCCCCGGCCCGTAACTGATTCGTTCGGAATGCGGTGCCTTCAGGTGTGGTTTTGGTGCGTTTGCTGGAGGTTTGCGTGTTGGCGGAGCTCAGCGAGGGGGTAGAAGGTGCCTCGCCAGGTGACGCCTCCGGCTTTTAGGGTGATGGCTACGGAACGGAGGAGGGAGTACAGGAAGAGGGTGGCTCCGACGGGAAAGAAGGCAGCGTACCAAGTGGGGATTCGCGAGTGGCGATTGGAGAGGGCGTACAGGGTGGCGATTGCGGCCAGGGTGAGGACGGCTGGGGTGCGCGTCTCGGGGAGGGCCAGAAAGGCTATGGGGCCGAGGCAGAAGAGGGCAAACCAGAGGCAGGCGAGCAGCACGAGCGGGGTGCGGAAGCGGAAGACGGCATAGAGATTTTTCGTCATGACGTTGACGACGCCCATGGCTCCGACGGCCCAGTGAAGAGTAACCATGCCGGGGGCGATGGCTACGCGCTGGCGGAGGCCGGATTGCTTGACGCGGCGGGCCAGAGTGAGGTCTTCGAGGATCTCCATGCGGAGGTCGTCGAAGCCGCCTAGTTGCTGGTAGGCGGGGGTGCTGAGGAGGTTGAAGGCTCCGATGCCGACGGAGTCGCGGATGGATTTGGGGTCGGTAGCGCGCCATGGGCGGGTGGCCCAGAGGCCCATGACACCGAGGTAGCCCAGGAGCGTGCCTTCACCTATGGTCTTGATGAGTGGGGTGGGGAAGGTGACGAAGTGGTCGGCTTCCGTGGCTACGGCGAGGGCCAGCGATCGGCGGATGGCTTCGCGGTGGAAGACGACATCGGCATCGGTGAAGAGGAGATAGTCGGGGTGGTGGATGGCGATGGCGTGGCGGGCGGCGAGGGCCATGGCGTGGGTCTTGCCTAGCCATCCGGCGGGGAGTTCCCCGATGTGAAGGATGCGGAGCTTTTGAGGGTGCTGAGTGGCCAGGGCGTCCATAAGGTCGCCGGTGGTGTCGGTGGAGCGGTCGTTGACTGCCAGGATTTGCAGGTTGGGATAGTCCTGGTTGAGAAGAGATTCGAGGGTGGCGGCGATGTCGGCGGACTCGTTGCGGGCGGGGACGATGGCGGTGATGGTCGGACTGCCGGTGGGGGTCAGGTTGTACTGCGGGTCGCAGAGATTGGGGATTTGGGGCATGCCTCGGGCTGCGGTAATGGCCTTCCAGAGCCACGCGAGCGCGATGAGCCACGCTGTGGCTGTGAAGGCGAATTGAAGGGAGTGAGGCAATGCGGCTAAGAGGTGATGAGTCTTAAGTCGTCGTAGGTTTTGGTGTCGTGGTGGCAGCAGTCGTATTCGACCTGTTCGTGCCAGTTGCTCGGGCGGCCTTCGGGAGTGAGGTCGAAGAGGTTCCACATTTGCTCGATGGTGCCGTTGTGGCGCTGGTCCTGGTTGGGATCGGATGGGGCGAAGAGCATCTCGGAGGTCCAGAAGTGACGGATCTGGTTGCCGTCGCGGTGAAAGACGGTGATGAGGGGAAGTTGGAGGCCTTCGGGTGACTCGGCGTGGTAGTCGCGCTTGAAGTTGTTGTTGGCGGAGGAAAGGAGACGAAGATTGTTCCAGCCGCGTTCATGAGCGTAGGCGAGGATGCGGTCGAGCGGGGCCTTGGCGATGACGACGAAGTTGAATCCAGCTGCTTCAATATGCTTTGCTGCGCCATTGAGGCTATCGAGGAGGGCTGTGCAGGAGGGGCAGGGCGTATCGTCGCGCTTGAGTTGAGCGGTTGCGCCGTGGGTGGGAGCGGGGCGCTCGTCCTGTGGCTGTCGCGGAAACATGAAATTGTAGATGACGAGCGAGTCCTGACCGGGGCTGAAGAGCTGGGAGAGCTTGATTTTGGCCGGATTGCCGTTCGCGTCGAGGGCGTCGAAGGCGTAGTCCTCAGGGATAGGACCGCCTGGGGGCAGATTGCGGCGGGCAGCGGCTACGGATTCCATGGCGCGGCGGAGGTTGATCTCCTCGTCGAGGAGGCGGTTGCGGGCTGCTCGGTATTCGGGGGATTCGCCGGGGAAGGTGATGTTCATCCGTGGCTCCTGCGGTTTTCGATGATGGATGAGGTCAGACGGTTGCGGATTTTTCGGTAAAGAGTGGAGGGGCATAGCGAGAGCCGATGAAGAAGATGATGGAGGCGAGGACGAGGGTGATGAGGGTGGAACCGAGGCCCAGGTTAAGGGTGCTGCGGTCGCTGACGGCTCCGATGACGCGGGGGGATAGGGCGTCGCCCAGCGCATGGATGACGAGTAGTTGCCCGGCGAGAGCGGTGGCGCGGATCTCGGGGCGAACGGCGTTTACGGTGGCTGCGTTGACGGGGCCGGTGCCGAGGAAGATGAGGAAGATGGCGATGGCGAGGCTGGGGATGGTGAGGGATTTGGGGCCGAAGAAGCAGACGAGTGCGGGTGGAACGGCGAGGGCGGCGCTGATGGCGGGGACGAAGTAGAGGGCCTTCGAGGTCTTGCGGGACCAGCGCTGGGCGATGATGCCTCCGGTGATTGTGCCGCCGAGGCCGGTGACTACGGTGATGGCTCCCATGAGGAATGCTGCGGAGGATTGGGTGCGGCCTTCGACGCGCTGGAGGAAGGAGGGCATCCACCAGGAGATGCCTCCGAGGGAGAAGGTGACGGCGGCGTATCCGAGGATGGAGGTGAGGTATGCCTTGTTTCTGATGAGGGAGAGGACGGTTCCCTTCTCCAGCTTTGCTTTTTCGTGCTGGCTGGCGCCTCGGGCTGGCTCGCGCATGAAGAAGAGGATGAGTAGCGCGATGATGGCGCCGGGGATGGCGGAGACGATGAAGGACATGCGCCAGCCGTAACGTTCACCGACAGTTCCGCCGACGAGGTAACCGAGAGCGGCGCCGACGGGAATGGCCACGTTGAAGATGGTGAGGACGCGGTTGCGCTGGTCGGGCTCGTAGAAGTCGGCGAGGAGCGCGGGGGCAAAGATGCCGAAGCTGGCTTCGCCGATACCGAGAGCGGCGTGGCGGATGTTGAGTGAATTGTAGGAGTGGACGCTGGCGGTGAAGAAGTTGATGCCGCTCCAGAAGAGGGCGGCGATGACGATCATGGGCTTGCGGGGGAATCGATCGCCCAGCCAGCCGGTGATGGGCGAGGTGAGCATGTAGGCGATCATGAACCAGAAGGTGAGGGCTCCGATGTGCTCGTCGGAGAGGTGGAATTCGCCTTTAATCTGCTCCTGAACGCCGGGGAGGATGTAGCGGTCGATGTAGTTGACGAAGTTTAAAGCGGTGAGGAGGACGAGAGCGGTGGTGGCTCCGGCGACGGAGGGGGCGCGGGGCTTTGATTTGGTCACGGAAGCCATCTGTGGGAAGGATAGCAGCGGATCGTCGCTGGTCGATGGCAGTAGTTGGAATATCGAAACGTGCCTGACGCGCGAATGGCCTGATGTGCAGTATGATCGGCGCTGAAGGTGGCTGGCTGAGTGAGGAGGGATTTATGCTTCCGAGTTATGGCGTTGTCATCGGGCAGTCTGGGAGTTACTCGACTGAGCAGGGCAAGTGGATGCATGTGGTGATGAATGTCGAAGCGGCCGGAGTGAAGTATCAGGCCGCGGTGGATGTGAACGAGCCTAATGGGCTGTTTCAGTATCAGATTCTGAACGGACTTAACCATAGCCTGTTTTCGACGGACTCGAAGCTGACGGATGGGTGGCACACTCTGAAATCGAATGCGAGCTCGGGGGCGATAGATTATGCGCGCAGCCCGATCCTGACGAAGGCTCTGAAGCCGACATGGATAAATGTTACGGGAAACGAAGCGGGCGAGGCTTTGATTGCAACGTTGAAGAGTTCAACGAAGGTGTATGTGTTTGGGGCTCCGTATACGACCGGAAAGGGTGTGCACGATGTGCATTGCAACCAGGGAGATCCTCCAGGGCAGTTCCGGGCTCTGGATGGGGTCTGGCAGGATGGGTGCGTGTTTATCCTGAGGGGCGATGGGAGCCTGTCGGCTTATCTGGGGAAGTTTTCTACGCAGACGCTGAATACGGATGGGAATGGATTGCCTAAGTGAACGACGATTTGGTTTCGGCGTTTATAAACCGGAGAATGGGTGCCCATTCCATAAGGGAGTGAGCACCCGCTGGTCCTACAGGAGCGGGATTCTCAGGAAGGGCACGAAGACCACTCCTGTTCCGCTTACACTTGAACATTTGCTCGAGGTGGGACCGGCGAAACAGCCCCAATAGTTATTTGTGGCATTGACGGTGCCGGGGCTCAGATTATCAACACCGATCCCTCCGCCGAGGAGGTTGTTGAAGTGTAAATCAACCTCTGCCGGGGTGTTGATGACGACATCATCGTCCTCGTTTTCGATGATGTTGCCCCAAATGACGGTGCCGGTGATGGGTGTGCCTCCGCCGCCGCTGTTTAGGTTTATGCCTGTCGGGCCGGGAGTGGGGGTGTCGCCGACATCGGGTCCGTTGCCGGAGATGTGGTTGCCGATGATGATGTTGTCGTTGAGGTTGTCAGGGGGCAGCCCGAAGTGAGGACCGACGTGGCTGTGAAAGGCAACTCCAGGCAGGCCATTGTTGGTGAGTACGTTGTTGATGACGATGTTTACGGAGACGGTTCCGACTCCGCTGCCGTCGGAGAAGATGCCAACTCCAGCGCCCGCGCCCGGGGTTTGGTAGCCGTTCCGAGCGGAGGTGTTGTTGGTAATGGTGTTGTGAACGATGCCGTTGTGCGGGCCGGTTGGACCCTCCGTGCCCATGTAGGGAGCGTGCGATGCGAGGACGATGCCGCAGGCGAAGGGATTGCCCTTGAGGAGGTTTCCGTTGATGAGATTGTCGTGGGTCTCGCCGGTGTCGTCACTGATGAGGAAACCGCCGGAGTTGTTCTGGGAGACGTTATTGGCGAAGGTGGACCAGGAGACGCCCATAATATGGAAGCCTTCGCCACAGTCGAAGCTTTCCCCGGTTAGATAGGGTGGAGGGTCGATGCAGGTATCGGTCGTGAGATCGAGGTTCGTGTTGTTGTCGTGTGCGTAGTTGCTCAGGATGGTGACATTGGTTGCGTTGGTGACGAGAAGACCTTCGAATTTGGCGTTCTCGACCGTGAAGCCGCTGATAGAGACGTTGCGAAGGCCTGGATTGTCGAGGCCATCAACATAGATGGCGTTGTTAAGGCCGGTGGCGTCAATGATGGTGTCGCTGGAGCCAGCACCGATCAGCGACAATGACTTTCCGATGACTACGTCTTCTTTGTAGGTGCCAGGAGCTACTTTGATGGTGCTGCCAGGTGAGGCCGCGGCGACTGCGGCTGCGATGGTGGAATGGCATCCACCTTTGCCGCCGGGGTTTACACAGTTTGACGAGGCGAATGCAGGTTGGCATATGGAAGCGACCAAGGCCACGGCAAGGAGTTGTAGGGGAACGAAGCTGGGGTGCTTCCAAGAATGATTCCAAAAAGCGTTACTGCTCATAGAAGTTCCTCCATATAAGAACTGGGAGCCCGAATTCGCAATCGACGTGTCGGGCGCGCGCGGGGGAGCGTCCCGAGCAAAGATGTTTCGTGACGCGCTGCCGCTTCATCCCCGCAGCGGCGGTAGAGTCGTACGTTACAAAGCAAGTGCTGAGTGGCCCGCAGCACGCAACCGGTGTTGAGGCGATAGGTCTATTGCCCCTCCAGTAGTGTCTTTTGATGTGAGCCCCTGGGCAGCGCGAAATTATACGCCTCGCGAATTTTCTTCGGCTGATCGGATGTTCTGCGCGGACGAATCCTTTATCTGGCTGCGGGTTCGGTCGCCTGGGGGTGCGGGTGATGATGATACATCGCGCCGAAGATCAACACAGAGACTATGCCGGCCAGGAGCAGGACGACTGCCAGAGGATCTTTGAACGAGAATTTACCTGCCCACAAAAATAGACAGCCTCCGCCAAGGCTGACTACTATGCCGAGGACGTTGGTCAGGCTGATGCCGTTCAGGAGATGCGGAACGACATGGATGAGGAAGACTCCCGCGAGGTAGCAGTCGAGGTAGTTGTACCACTTCATCGGAGCCTCCCTAGCCGGAACAGACTATCAGGTGCCTTGGGGGCCTTGGGAATCTTTTCGGCGGGGTAGAAGGCTCCGACGATGGTCGAGATGCCGCAAGGTCGGAAGTCGCCTACGTCTTTGGCCCAGACTAGTCGGTGGCTTTTACGGATTTTACTGCTGTGCGGCGGCAGGTTGCGCGGATGCTGCGGTTTGAGGCTCCAGCTTCACGGGCAAGTTTTTGCCGTGCTCCGGATCGTAATCATGCTTGACCATCCAGGCCTTGAACTGTGTTGACGACTCGGAGCCCAATCTGCCATCGTGGGCGACGTAAGCGGAGTCCTTGATGTCAGTCTTGATGTTGCAGGTGAAGTAGGTGTTTGCCTTGCCAAAGACAGGAAGGAGAACGGTCAGTTCCTGATTCGGCTTTTTCCATTTTGCCGGATAGGTTTCATAGCCGAAGGAGGCTTTGAGCTTCTCGGAGCAGTCGAAGGTGAAATCGACGGCGTGAACGTCGCCGTTAGCAAAGAGATTGGCGCGGCCGTCTCCCTTGAACTCTTCAGCATACCGATTGTGATAGAAGGCCGTTTGATCGTGGGGGAAGACGTGAAGCCGAAGTGGATAGTCGGCGGGATTTTTGCTTTCGGCGATGAGTGGTGTGGCGGCGATGAAAGTGCAGCAAAGAAGCATGGAGCAAAGACGCATAATCGTAAGACTCCTTATGTGCGCCATTTTACCTGACGTAAAAAACGCGACAAGACAATCCTATGCGGGTCATAGTTTTTACTCCGCCCCTGACAGCTACCACTGAAGCAGAAGGAGCTCGGAACAGAAGGCTGGGCCCATGGCACCGATCATGCTGTAGCAACCAGGACTTCCCGGGCGGTTGAGCAGAAAATCCTGCATCACCGTAAGAACGGAGGCAGAGGAGAGATTTCCGCGCTGGCGGAGGCTGTTCCAGGAGGCGGCCAGAGCGTGGGGAGGCAGGCCAAGGCTGCTCTCCATGGCTTTGAGAACCTTCGGTCCCCCGCTGTGGAAGATGAAACTGCAAATGCGGCTCATGCTCAGGTTGTTGTCAGCGAGAAAGTGCTCGACGGTGTCGCGAAGCTCTTTGTTCACGAGTTCGGGAACTTCAGCGGAGAGGACAATGTTGAAGCCGCTGTGATTGATGTTCCATCCCATCAGGTGTTCCGTGTCGGGATAAAACGTCGAGCGCGTGTCAAGGACGCGTGGGCAAGGATCTTGAACGGTCGTGGGCTTTTCGGCAAGCGGCGTTTCTTCGCCAGCGAGGACGACGGCGGCGGCACCGTCTCCGAAGAGCCCGGAGGCGACAAGGTTGGCCATGGAAGAGTCGTTCTCCTGCCAGGTAAGGGAGCAGAGTTCAACAGAGAGCAGAAGCGCGTACTGTTTGGGAAAGGCGCGCACGTAATCGATTGCGCGGGCAATGCCGGCGGCTCCGGCAACACAGCCGAGACCGAAGATGGGGGTGCGCTTGATGTCTTTGGGGAAGCCCATCAGGTTGACGAGACGGGCGTCGATGCTCGGGCAGGCAATGCCGGTGACCGAGGTGAAGAAGATGGCCGAGATATCCGATGGGGTGAGTCCGACGTGATCGAGAGCTTTCTGGATGGCCTGCTGGCCGAGTTCGAGAGCGCCCTTGATCCATAAATCGTTGCATTGGCCAAAACCGGAGAGCGTACCCAGGGTGTCAAGGGGAAACATGATGTGGCGGAAATCTACGCCGCAATTGGAGTGGAGACGATCCATGACGCCGGGAGTCTCCAGTTTGTCCTGCATACGTTCTTTGAGAGCTTCGGTGATGACTGCCTGTGGGTAGCGATGGGGAGGAAACGCTGTGCCTACAGATGCGATGCGCATGGATCGAAAAAACCTCCTGGGGGTGATGTGAGTTCGTAGATTGCTGACGAACAACCATCAGCCAGTGATTTCGCAGGAGTAGAACAAACCTGTAGTGCGAGGCGTGGAAAGAAAGATGCCTCAAGCACACAGGTGCAGGCCCAGGTTGGGCTATGAAGTGAGTATAGCCCCGATCCAGAATTGCGTGGCGATCCAAAATTATTTTGGTTCGATGAAAAATTCTTCCCAAAAAGATCGGAGATTTTCTGGAGGCGCAGGGCGGTTTTTTTGAAGCATGGAGAGGACCGGAGCTGCAAAGCTCGACGGGGAGACGATGCTCAAAGAGAAGAATAAACCGGCAAAAAACGAACGGGAGCCCTTATCGGCTCCCGCCAGTAGGATCAGACAGTTACTATGCGTTGAATCTGCGGCGTGCGAACGCGGCGATTCCGAGGATACCGGAGCCGACGAGGGCGAGCGAAGCAGGCTCAGGAACCGGGAGTGGAGTGGCCTCGGTCGATGATGAGAACGAGGTGATGCTTCCCACTGGTTCGCCTGGTACGTACTGAGAGGTAAACGTGAAGTCAGCCGGGCCGGACGTGCCGGTGATCGCACCCGTTGCCGTAAAGAAGCCATCGCCCGTGACATCCAGACATGTGCTCCCGGTGTTGCATCCGTTCGTTCCGTTGTCGATAAAGCCAGCAGTATAGTCGGTCAGATTGAAGGAGAAGGTTACGCCATTCTCAGTGGTTGTGAAGAAGTCTGGGACAAATCCCATGGTGTAAGGAGGATTAGGGGGGGTATTGAATCCTTGCATATAGGGGAGAGCGCCAGGAAGAAACGTGATCGGGTTGCCATCAGTCAGATAGGTAGCAAATGTACCGCCGAGCCCTCCTGCTATCTGTGAACTACCGGGTGTAAAGGTGATGGTTGTGGAAGTAAAAGAGTCGGTTCCGGTGGCTGAAAAGAAACCGCTGATGGAGTCGGCATGGGCGATAGCAACGCTGCTAAAGGCTAGGGCGGAAAGTATAGCGAGGCGTTTTAGCATTGTGTGGTCTCCAGGGTTGAGAATGACCAAGCGAGAAAGATCCTCGCACGATTAAAAAGCAGATACCGTGCCAATCTGAGTTGGCAAATAATTGCAACTTAGTGCCATCGAAACAGTAAGTTATTTTTTATTTTTTCAACCTGGGCAGAACGCATTGTGCAAATGCTTGCATAATAAAAGGAATTAATTTGGCCAAATTCGCTTAGGGATATCGTGATCCCCCACTGCGTACTCGTTAGAAAAGGAGTTTCAGTCTGCGGGTTGCCCCCGGCGCTAAAAAAACAAATTATTCATTTCCCGGCGCTAAAATTTGAAGGAAGTGCATTTAGCGGACTATATCTCTGATTGCGGGGCGTTTCCGGGAGAGTCGAACCGATATTTAGCTGCGGGGGCCTTTGGAGTCTTTGGGACGGGGGTAGAAGGCTTCGACGATGGTTGATATGCCTCCACGGGGACGGAAGTCGCCCACTACGTGCGCCCAGACGGGGTCGGTGGCTTTGACGACGTCGTCGAGGACCTGGTTGACGATGTTTTCCTGGAATATGCCGAGGTTGCGGTAGGTGAAGAGGTATTCCTTGAGGGATTTGAGCTCGAGGCAGCGCTCGCGGGGCATGTAGCGGATGGTGAGACGGCCGAAGTCGGGCAGGCCGGTCTTGGGACAGACGCTGGTGAACTCGGGGTCGTCGACGAGGATCTCGTAGGAGCTGAACTGATTCTGCCAGGTTTCGATGGCGGGGAAGGTGGTGTCGAGACCGGCCTTTGCGTGGTCGTCGGTGTAGCCGGTGGTTTTGGTGGTCATGAGGCTATTTTACCGGGTTTGGCACGATGTCAGGCGGAAGGGGATCGTTTGAGCAATCCCCTTCCCTGGTGAGCGTTATTGCTGCATTTTTGGCAGTTCCATCAGGAGCCCGCCGTTGCCGGTCTGCACGGTCGGGAGTTGGCCGTTCCAGCGCTCGATGAGGGCCTTCTGGTTCTCGATCTTGCGCAGTTCGAGCAGCTGCGGGGTCAGGGAGGTTTGGCGAATCTTATTCGCTTCAGCCTCGCCGTTGGCACGGGTGACGGCGGCCTTGGCTTCACCGTCGGCTTCGGCGATGGTCTTGGCTGCCTCGGCCTGCGTCTTCGCTAGCTCATTGCGTGCCCGTTCTGCGTCCTGGATCGCCTGAGCTTTGGAGGTGATGGCCGCTGCGATGACTGCGGGAACGCGTGGCGCTCCGATGAAGCCGAACTGCTGGATGCCGACGCCGACGGACTCCATCTTTTGCTGGATCAGGGCCTGGACCTTGGCGAGGAACTCGGCCTTCTGTTCGCCGTAGATCTGCTCGACGCTGTAGGTTGAGGCTACCTCGTTGAGCGAGTTGCGAACGACGTCGCGGAGGATACCGTGGGTGAAGATGTCGAGGTCACTGAGACGGTATTTCACGTAGAAATCGGGTACGCGGCGCGGGTCGATGGCGTAGCTTAGCGATACGTCGGAGTAGATCTCCATGCCTTCCTTGGAGTTGAAGCTCATCTCCTCGTTGGAGGCGCGGCCTTCGTTGAGGTCGTGGGTCCACTTTACGGTTTGCACGAAGGTTGGGAACTCGATGATCTGACTGCGCAGGGGGCTGTAGAAGACCCAGCCGGTGCGGATGGGTATCTCCGCTGGGCCACGCTGGGAGCCGCTGAGGACGACTTCGACGCCGACGTAGCCCGCACCAATGCGGGTGATCGAGGCGATGTAGTTGAAGAAGATCAGGCAGAAGATCAGTACACCAAGGGCTATAGCGCCGAGCTTTAATAGTTTTGGCAGGCCCGGAATCTGAGAGCTGCTGTTGCGACGGTCGCTGGGATCAATTACTTCACCAAAGATAGACATTACTGCCTCCAGATCTTTCTAAACACAATGAATCCGCCCGCTGCGATCAACAGCAGCAGGCACACTCCTTCTAAAACAGCCCGATCACTCGGCAAATTGAGTAGATGGAACGCAGTCACCATGCCCCAGTACAAGGGGAGCGCGACCAGCAGAGAACCCAGCAACTTCCAAAACCACATACACGTCCTGGCCCACTACTTTCCTGGCCCAACAACCATTCAACTGATGGGATGGTATGCCAATTTTTATAAAGATAACGTAAATACCCGGATCGACAAGAGATATTTGCTGGCGGATTCACTCGATCTCAGTCTGCGCTGTGGAGGCTTCTCTCGTCTGGTTGAGCACAGCTTTTATCAGGAATATCCAAACACAGGCTACAGACTTGTGTTGTGAATAAAGGCTTTGCCTGATATCTTTCCGTCATCCCGGCAAACTCATCTCCGGCAGCTTCCGCAGCATACCCTTGCACTACGCCGGAGAGAACGAATGGCAACCGATGCGATCCTTAAGCCTGCGTCCCGTCAGACTGTGTACAGACCCGTCAACCGCACCCTCGAACGAGTTTTTTTTAGCGGCATGGCGGTCCTGCTGTGCGTCTGCGTCTTCATTGGCTTCTCGCCTACCTACTTTCAGGCGGGCATGCTCCGCGCGCCTCTTCCCAGCCCTATTCTTCATATACACGGCGCGATCTTTACGCTGTGGATGCTGCTGTTTCTTGTGCAGGCCGCACTTGTCTCGGCCCATCGCGTTAAGTGGCATCGTTCGCTTGGCACGGTCGCCTTCTGTCTTCCGCCGGTCATGATTGTGTTGGGTGTAATTGCCGCTCTGGATGCCCTGCACCGCGGTGTGCAGATAGGTGGGCTCGATCCTGCGGTCTCGTTTGCCATACCGACGATAGGGATCGCTGTTTTTACTGTTGTGATTTATGCCTCATGGAAGGCGCGACGGAGACCGGACGCCCATAAGCGGCTGATCCTGCTGGCTACGATTGGGCTAGTCGAAGCCGCATTTGGACGGTTTCCCTGGAGCCGGATGGGAATTCCGGTAGCCGCGGGCGCAGTTGCAGGCCTGGGCATTCTCGTTTTGCTGGTGATCGCCTATGACCTCATCGTGCTGCGCCGCCTTCACCGCTCCACGATGTGGGCTGCGCCTCTCGTCTTCGCCTCAGGGGCTTTAGCTGTACCGATTGGAATGACCGCAGCATGGCATGCGTTTGCAGCGATGCTCAATCAAAGCATCGGGTCACACATATAGCAGAGACTTAGTTGCGGCGGCCCAGGGTTGGGCGATCGTCGGTGGTGCTGGAGCCGTTGCCGTTGTTGGGGTTGTTGGGGTCGTTGTTGCTGGTGCCGCTGCTGGTGCGGCGCAGGGTGGGCTTGTTGCCGTTGCCCTTGTCGTTGATCTTGCGCTTGTTTTCGATGCGGGCCAGGCGGGCTTTGACGTCGTCGAACTCGCTGGTAGTGACGATGTAGTCAGGCTTGGCGGGCATGATCGTGGCGATCTCGTCCTCGGAGTGGGCGATGCGGTCCGGGGTCTGAGGGTGGTCGGCGAAGACCTTGGAGAGAGTGCCTGGTTTGTGCTTCTCGAGTGCGTCGATCTTCTCGAAGAACTGAATGAAGGCCTGGGGGTCGTAGCCGGCTTTGTACATGTACTGGAGACCAAGCCAGTCGGCCTCAGCCTCGTCGATGCGGGAGAACTTGAGGAAGGTGATGGGGATGGCGAGTTGGGTGGCCTCGTAGATTCCGTAGCCGGTCCAGGTGCCCTGGGTAAAGATGATCAGGGGGATGGAGCCGATCTGAACGTAGTTCATCTTGGTCATCTGGCGGGCTGCGTGGTGGGCGCAGACGTGGGCCGTCTCGTGGGCCATGACACCAGCGAGTTCAGCCTCTTCGTCAGCGGCCAGGATGAGGCCGGAGTTGACGTAGAAGAAGCCGCCGGGGAGAGCCATGGCGTTGATCTCATCAGAGTCCAGAACTTTGATGGTGAAGGGGACCTTGCAGTCGGAGTTCTTCACGATGTTCTGGCCGATGCGGTTGACGTACTCGACGATGACGGGATCGGTGACGAGGTGGGCCGACTTCTCGATCTCCATAGAGTAGGACTTGCCGTTGCGGATCTCCCAGTCGGTGGAGTACCAGTTGCCGATGCCGCGGCCGCCGATGTTGCGGGTACCGACGGCGTTCACGTCGTCTTCGCTGCCGGGCTTGATGTGGGGATCGAGGTGCTCACCGGGCGACGGGAGAGAGTCGGCCTTCTTGGTGGCGGTGTCGGTAGCCTTACTATCGGCGGAGGTGGGCTTGGCAGTGTCGGCCTTGGAGTCCGCTGCGGTTGGTGTGGTAGCGTCGGGTGCCTTGGAGTCCGCTGCGGTCGGCGTGGTGGTGTCGGGCGCCTTGCTGTCCGTTGCAGTGGGCTTGGCAGTGTCGGCCTTGGAGTCCGTTGCCGCGGGCTTGGTCGTGTTGGAGGCCTTGGAGTTCCGCGGTGGTGGTGGAGTGTCGGTCGGTTGGACAGAAGGCTGGGTGGTCTGCTGGCTCGCCGGGGGTGGTGCTGCCTGCGGATTCGTCGGCTGGGTGCTACTTGGCTGGGTGGCCGATGGAGCCTGGGCGTAGGAGAGAATGGTCGAGAGAGCGATGGAAGCGGCTAAACTGAAGCGCGCAACGTTACGCATAGGGTTTCTCCTCTGGGCCGCTTCCCTGTTTTTCGTGGCTGGATGCAGCTCGACACTTGCTTAGACGTAGTATGCGCCTTTTTGTTGCGTTAGGACAGGGCATGGGGCTTTTGGGAGGGGTGTTTCCCAGGGGGCCACTTCCGCGTTTTACCAGGTATTGTAGGAGGTGCCGTCGGACGCGGTCTCCTGGGCTCCGGAATGGACGTCGCTGATGCCTGATTGGGTCTGGTCGATGGTCATCAGGGAGTCGTCCTGGACAGCAAGCCAAGTGTCGCTGCGGTGGGTAAAGGGATCAACGGGCATGGCTTTGAGATAGCCGGCCTGGACGAGGTCGTCGAGGGTCTGGGGGGCCTTCTCTTTGTCGACAGTATAGGAATCGATTGCGGTGCGCATGGTGTGGAGGTCTTCCTTGAGGACGGCCTCGCGGGCGTGGCGGACGTTGTTCATGTAAGACGGGATAGCGATGGCTGCCAGGGTCATGATGATGATCATGACGATCATCAGCTCGAGCAGGGTGAAGCCTTGCTGGGAGCGGCGGGAGCGGGATGCAGGGGTGGCTACCATGTGGAGTATCTCGTGCCGTCAAGGGCTGTGCCGGTGCTCTTGGTGTGGACGTCGAAGACGTTTTGGCCGCCGAAGGAGTCGGAGTCGGGGTCATCCTGGTTGGAACGGAAACCCCACTCTGTGGTGCCAGTCATGGGGTCGACGGGGATGCGGCGGAGAAATTTGACCGTTTTGCCCTGGATTTCTACGCCGGTGACGAGGGTTTCGAGGTCGGGAGGGTAGTTGAAGCTGTCGGCTTTGGTCTGCATACCACCCTTGTCGGCGGCGTCCTTGTAGGCATCGATGGCGGCGCGCATCTCCCAGAGGTCGCGGCGGAGTTCGCGCTCTTTAGTGCGCTTGACCTGAAAACGGGCTATCGGAATAGCCGCTGTGGCGAGGATGGAGACGATGGCCACGGTGATGATGAGCTCTACGAGGGTGAGTCCGGATTGGGAGTGGGAACCCACGTCTGCAAAAGCCAGCCCCTCGGGTGAGCTCAGGGCAAACTGTGGGGCACCCATATTTATCGTTAGAAACTCCGGATTGTCGCCGGTCTTCACTTCACATGTACCACGGCCTGCGAACCGACGGCCGGAAGATTGGCCTGGGCGCTGTTGCGGGCGCCGACCTTGACGAGAGCGAGGTTGGAATCACCGGCTGCTGTCGCCTTAAAGGTAAGGGTGGCGATGCTCCCCTGCCCGTTGACGCCGGTTACGTTGGGCGGCCGGGAGGTGGAGATGGTGACGAGACCATTGCCCTCATCACGATGGACGATGGAGACGGCCTGTCCGTCACGGCTGAGCAGATCGCCCGCGTCGACGTTGACCAGCTCGAGAACTCTGGGGTTGAACTGGACCTGGAGCGGCACCGAATAGACGTCACGCGCTCCGTTGAGCATGATGGCGACCTGGAAGGTGCTGCCTACGGCCTGGTTAGCAGTCGGGGCATTGACGGTAAAGCTAATCGGCAGGCCACCGGTGTTCGGTGTCTGGCCCGGTGGAGTATTCAGAATTTGGCCGGGCGTCGCTGGCGGGGCTACGGGCTGGGATTGCTGCTGAAGCTGCTGGACCATGGCAGCAGCCGCATTAGCCGCTGAGGTTTGCTGGCCTGCCGGGGTAGGTCTGCGCGGGTTGACGGGCAGGGCCAGATCGGCGGCGGCCTGTTCGGCGGTCATATTGGCCCGGCGCAGTTCGATCGACTGGCCAGTGCCGGTGTCGATGGCGCGGGTGTTGATGCGGGTCAGGACCGACTCACGGACGATGTGGGGAATGAGGAGGAAGACGACCTCGTCGCGCTGAGTCTCCTTGGAGACAGTGGAGAAGAAGTACTTGAAGAAGGGGATTTCGCCCAGGCCCGGGGTGCCGCTGACACCCTTGTTGTCCATACGAGTGATGATGCCTGCGAGGATGCTGGGCTCTCCCTCCTTGAGCTGGATGACCTGCTCACTGATGCGCTGGCTGATGACGGGCTCGGTGACGCCAGAGATAGTGACGGAGCTGGTCTGCGACGAGACCTCGACCTTGAGCTTGAGGGAGACCTCGTGGTCGTAGTGGACGGTTGGGGTCATGTCGATGTTGACGCCCACGTCGATGTAGGTGAACTGGGTCTGGACGCCGATGCTGGCAACACCGGTGGAGACACCGGCGTTGTAGGAGCCGGTCGCAATCGGGATCTTGGAGCCGATCTTGAGAGTGGCGCGCTGGCCGTCCGTGGCTCGGATGCTCGGATTCTGCAGGATGCGGGTGTCGGCGTCGGAGAGGAGCGCAGTGAGCGTGCCAGGACCGACGGTGACGGCAAAGTTGGTGGCGTTCAGGTTCGCCAGGGTGTTTAGAGTGAAGTTGGAGGGGGTTGTGGTTGTCGTGGTGGTCGACGTTGAACTGGTTGTCGTGGTAGTTGGGGAGGCTTGCGGTTGTATCGAGATGGACTGCGGCAGGGTGATGCCGAGATTGCGCATCCGGTCGCGGTTAACCTCAAGAATGGCGACATCGACGACGACCTCCGGACGGGCGCGATCAAGATCGTTGAGGAGCTTTTGCGCGAGCAGGAGCTGGTCTGGAGTGGACCGGACAACGATGGCGTTCTGACTGGGGACGAGGTTGACCTTGGTGCTGGGATCGAGGACGTTGCGGAGTGCCTGAGTGACTTCGTTCTCGTCCGCCTGCTGGCTGGCGTTGGTGAGGTAGAAGGTCTGGACAGCCTGCTCATCGAGGTCGGTGCGCTTGGTGCGGGTGTTCTGGGCGACGAAGATGGTGTTGGAGGTGACTGGCTTATAGAAAGTGCCGGAGAGGGCGCCGACGATGTGCAGAGCGTCGGCCCAGCTGACATTGGTCAGGTCTACGGGGATACGCTTGGAGGTGTAGTCGGGATCGAAGAGGACGTTGAATCCGGCGGCCTTGCCGATGGCCTGATAGATGACCTTGACGTCCTCGACCATGTGGATTGCAGGAATGGGATCGTTGGAGAGGGGTTTAAGCTCGACGGGGCCGGCAATGGAGCCGATGGTCCGGAGCGTCTCATCCTGGTTCGACATCTGCTCTCTGGAGGGAGGAGTGCCTTCGGGATGGGACTGCTGCTGCTGAAGCAGGGGCTGGACCTGGTCGATCTCCTGGCTGGCAGTCTGGTTGCCGGGATCAATCTGGAGAGCATGGGTAAACTCGTTGAGCGCTCCGACAAGGTCGCCGTTCTGACGTAGGACGCGGCCGCGATCGACGTGGGAGACGGAGGCCTGGAACTTCATGTGCTCGTAGCGGGTCTTGTAACGGATGTCCTTGGGACTCTTGAGAAAGGCCTGATGGTAGGCTTCGTAGGCGGCGTCCCAATCCTGGTGGGCCTCAGCGTTCTCGCCCTTCTTGTTCCAGGCACTCGCCGACTGAGCATGAGCCGTAAGAGAGGTGATGCCTGCGATGCAGGACAGCAGAAGGAGCACCTGAACGGCGCGTATCGATAGCTTGCTGATTCGTCTTTTCGCGCGACCCATGCTGCTTCCGTTTTTGTCCTTTACAGCGTGAAAAGTGTGGCGTCTGCCGGAGCACACGCCTGCCACGGTTGGACGGACGTTGCCTGTTGGGGCGGTGCCTGCCAGGCTATTGCGCTCGGGTGAGTATAGCACTTGCAAATGCATTGACCTCGCTAAAGGGGAGTACGGCTTTTGAGTCATGCGCTTCGCTGGACTCGGCACTGGGCTCGGTGATCTGCGAGAAGCCTGCGGTGCGGTAAGTTCGCGATGGAAGCCCCCTGACGAGAATCGGTATTTGAATGACAACGGTTAGACGCGAAAGTTAGCCGGTGGATAGGTGTTAGCAGGCGATGATTGCAGACATGTTAAAAGTAAGAGATTCGATGCCTCGTTCGCTTTCCAACCCGACCGTTGCCCACCAGCCAAAGCCGGTGGTGAAGGCGAAGGACCGTGATCCGGTGGCCGCGGGGCAGCGGGATGCTGCCTTCAACCGCGCGGCAAGCCATAACTACTTTCTGACGGACAGGTTCGAGGCCGGCGTGGCGCTGCGGGGCACCGAGGTGAAGTCGATCCGTGAGGGCAAGGCCAACCTGAAGGACGCTTATGGGCTGCTGAAGGATGGGGAGTGCTTTCTGCTGAATGCGCACATCGGGCCGTTCTCGCATGGGAACACGATGAATCACGACTCGCTGCGTACGCGGAAGCTCCTGCTGCACAAGAGCGAGGTGCGGAAGCTCGAGGGTCTGACAAAGCAGAAGGGCTTTACGCTGATTCCGACGCGACTCTACTTCCGCAATGGACGTGTGAAGTGCGAGCTGTCTCTGGCCAAAGGCAAGCAGGACTGGGACAAACGTGAGACGGAGCGGCGGCGTGAGGCGGATAAGGAAGCCAAGGCCGCGGTGGCGCGGAGTCAGCGGCGGTAGAGTTTCGATCCGGTCAAATCAATGAATCAGATTTCGCTATTTGGTTCTTTTGTATGGAACGGCGGAACTTTTACATGAGGCTCCGTGTGAGTCGCGTTACGATAAGAAAATGGAAACAAGGCTTCTCTTTCAGGATCCGACTGCCTTAGTAACGCCAATGCTTGTTGTGTTTGCGGTGGATATCTCCACGGGTGTGGACGCGGAGCCGCTGCTGGCGTTGTTGACGACCTCAGATGCGATAACAGATGCGGCGGCGAAGGTGTTGGCGTCGGGTGAGTTCAAGGGGACTCTGGGGGAACAGTTATTGCTGCATGGGCCGAGCGGACTGAAGGCAGAGCGGCTGCTGATCGTCGGGCTAGGCAAGGCCAAGACGCTTGGCGTTGACGAGGTGCGTAAAGGGGCGGGGACCGCGATTCGATCGGCCAAGCCTCGGAGCGTACGCGAATTGGCAATCGCTTTTCCTGAAGATCATGCGCTTTCGGACGAACATCTGGAGACGTTGCCCTGCGTGGGACTGGCACGTGCGCTGGTCGAGGGCGCGGAGTTGGCGGAGATCGACTGGGACACGTACAAGAGCGATCGGAAGGATCGGTCCGTAGAGCGCGTTACGGTGGTAGCGAAGGAAGCGGAGAAGTCGACGATTGCGGAGATACAGCAGGGGTTCGACGAGGGCGTGATTGTGTCGGCTGCGCAGAACTTTACGCGCGCGCTTGTGAATGAGCCGGGCAATGTGCTCACTCCGGCGGAATTGGGTAAACGGGCGGCGGCGATGTGCGCTGAGATGGGGCTGGCGTGCGAGGTGCATTCGACGGCTAAGTTGAAGGAATTGAAGATGGGTGCGTTTTCGGCTGTGGCCCAGGGCTCCGAGCAGCCGCCGGCGTTGATTGTGATGACCTACACGCCGAAAGGAGCGACGCTGGCGAAGGATGCTCCGGTGCTTGGGCTGGTGGGTAAGGGGATTACGTTCGACACGGGCGGGATTTCGATCAAGCCGGCTGACGGCATGGAGAAGATGAAGTACGACATGGCCGGGGCGGCCGCGATGATTGGGGCGATGCGCGCGATCGCTCAACTGAAGCCCGGGGTAAAGGTGATTGGGGTGGTGTGCTCGGCGGAGAATATGCCGGATGGCCGGGCGTACAAGCCGGGAGATGTCGTGACGGCGATGTCGGGCAAGACGATCGAGGTCATCAACACGGATGCGGAGGGTCGGCTTGTACTGGCCGATGGGCTGCACTATGCGAAGACGCTGGGCTGCACACACCTGATCGACGCGGCTACGCTGACCGGGGCCTGCGTGGTGGCGCTGGGGATTCTGAACGCCGGGTTGTTTTGCAACGATGAGCCGACCGTTGAAAAGTTCTGGCAGGCGATGAGGGTGTCGGGGGAGAAGTTCTGGCGCCTTCCCTGCACCGATGACTATAAAGATCAGATCAAGAGTCAGATCGCGGACATCATGAACCTGGGTGGGACGCGATGGGGTGGGGCGATCTCGGCGGCGATGTTTTTGAAGGAGTTTGTCGGGGAGACTCCTTGGGTGCATCTGGATATCGCTGGGTGCGCGTGGAACGAGGACGTGAAGCCGTGGATTGGCAAAGGGCCTAGCGGGATTGCCGTGCGGTCGATTGTGGAGTGGGTGCGAGCATACTCGGCGTAACTGCATACCTTACAACGTTTCCAATTCATCGTAAGGATTAGTTATCTTTGCTATTGATTCAGGAGGGCACAGAATGAACGGCTCAGTTACGGGAACTCTCGCCGGTATGAAGCGGTCAGCAATGTTACTGGCCACAGTCGGCCTGTTCTTCGGTGCCACCGATATTGTCGGCCAGAGTACCGGAGCCCCATCACCCTACGTTAAGGACGACGCAGCGGCTGGCTCGTGGAGTCAGGCGCCTAATGTGGATATCCTCTCGGACACACAGGGAGCCGACTTCGGACCCTACCTTAGGAAAGTGTTACCAGCGATAAAGAAAATGTGGCTCCCTTTGGTTCCGGAGGAGGCGCGTCCACCTCTCAAGACTCAGGCTGATACGGTCATTCGCTTCACCATCAACCCAGACGGCAAGATAGGTTCGATGCACCTGGATGAGAGTTCTCACCAGGTCAAATTTGATCGTGCAGCGTGGGGAGCCATTACGGGCGTGGGGCAGTTTCCGCCCCTGCCGGCGGACTTCCATGGGCCTTATCTCGAACTTCGTATCCACTTCTTTGTAAACACAGCCCCCGCAAAAGTAGCCCCTTAGCGAACGAAACAGTCTGGCTCAAATGCATGCAGTGAAATGCGCTACATGCGTTCGGGGGCTTCGATGCCGAGGTAGCCGAGGGCGCGGGTCATCTCGCGCTGGGTTACGGCTGCGGTAGCCAGGTAGAGGGCCTGGCGGGTGGGGTCGGTTTCGTGGAGGATGTGGTGGCGGTGGTAAAAGTTGTTGAATTGCTGGGCTAGCTGGAAGGCGTACTTGGCGAGGTAGGCTGGCTCGGAGGTGGCGAGGCACTGCTCGATCATGAGGGTGAGCTTCGAGGTGAGGAGCCAGGTCTCCCATAGGGCGTTTGCGTCTTCGCCTTCGAGGAGAGCGGTGATGTCGAGATCGCGGATGGCGGCGAGTGCGGCCTCGGGAGTGGTGTCGCCTTTGCGGAAGATGTTGGCTGCGCGGACGATGGCGTACTGAACGTAGGGGCCGGTCTCGCCTTCGAAGCTTAGTGCGTCTTTGAAGTCGAAGGCGATGACGGTGTTGCGGGTGAAGCGGAGCATGAAGTAGCGGAGGGCGCCTACGCCGATCTGTTTGGCGATGAGTTTGCGCTCGGGTTCGGTGAGGTCTGGGTGGCGGGTGTCGACCTCGGCTTTGGCGGCGGCGATGAGCTGGTCGAGGAGGTCGTCGGCTTTGACGCCGAAGCCTTTGCGGCCGCTGACTTCGATGTAGGCCCGCTTCTGGTCCTCTTCGCTTATGGGATAGCCGAGCTCGATGGCGCAGCGGGGCGTGAGGGCGACCATCTCGTAGCTGAAGTGCGTGTAGCGGTCGGCGGCTTCGGTGAAGCCCATGCCACGAAGGGCCTGAACGACCTGGGTCTGAGGGTCGTTCTGGCGGGAGTCGATGACGTTGTAGATAGCGTCGGCGTGGCCGAAGACAGGATGGCCGGGATCGCTTGGGCCGTCGGTTGAGATCCAGCAGGTGTGGGTTGGATACTGGTGGAATTTTTTGTAGCCGAAGTCCTTGCCGGGGAGGAGGCCGAACTTCCAGAGGTGGTAGGCGATGTCCTTGCCGACGTAGGTAACGGTGCCGTTGGAGCGGACGATGACCTTGGCGTCTTCGTCGGGGGCTTCACTTCCCTCTTCGGCTTCGGCGGCTCCTGCGCGGCGCATGACGTAGCAGCCTTTGTTTTTGCCAGCGGTCTCGAGGTAGAGGACGCCCTTTTCCATCATGAGGGTGCGGGCAGCGTCCCAGAAGTGAAGATGGAGGATCTCGCTTTCGCGGGGAAGGAAGTCGTACTCGATGCTGAGACGTTCCATGGTCTCGAGGTGACGGCGCAGGACGGCTGTGGCGATGAGGTCGGCTATCTCGGCGGTATCGTTGCCTCCGGCTTCGAGAGCGTGGAGGGTGTCGAGGCGGATTTGTTTGCGTGCAGCTAGCTGATCGGGGTCGGCGGTGTACCACTGGGAGACGCGCGCGTAGAGATCCCAGCAGTAGAAGTCGATGCGCTGATTGCTGGCGGCGAGATCGGCGAGGAGTTCGCGGGTGGATGTGAGGTCTTTGCCTTCGAGATGGACGAGGCCTACGACGACGTCTGCGACCTGTACTCCGGTGTTGTCGATGTAGTTCTGGACGCCGACTTCATAGCCACGTTTGTAGCTGTCGGGGCGGAGAAGGCGCTGGAAGGTGTCGCCCAGGATGGCGTTGCGGAGATGGCCGATGTGCGCGGCCTTGTTGGGATTGATGCTGGTGTGCTCGACGAGGCGGAAGCCAGGTCCGCCGATGTCGGCGTGCTGGTCTGCGGCGATGCGGCGGACGGTGGCGGCGCGGTCAAGGCGGATGTTGAGGTATCCGGCTCCGGCGACTTCAACGCTGGCGATGCCTTCGAGTTCAGGGAGAGCAGCGGTGAGTTCTGCTGCCAGTTCTGTTGCGATGGCGCGGGGGGCTTTGCGGAGGCGCTTGGCCAGCTCGAAGGCTACCGGGAGAGCGAGTTCTCCGAGGGCGATGCTGGGCGCCTGCTCGACAGATAGCTGCGCGAGCGTGATGTCGTACTTCGCGAGGAGGATGGCCTGGATGCGGGCCAACAGAGACTGCTGAATTGTGCGATACATGCTTCGAGTTCACCGCTTGTCGAGTGTGATTGGGGCTTGAATCCAGTTTACGCGAGCTGTGCGAATCGAGGGCTAAGGCAGCTCGGCGGGGAGGGTTTCGATCTCTTTGAGCAGTGGGGTGGTGTTGTGGATGCGGAAGCGGTGGAGGAGGAAGATGAGACCGCCTGCTCCTGTGACGGAGATCAGCAGCCAGGCATGGAGAGCGAGTCCATAGATAGCGGCTCGGGCGGGGTCGGCGCCGTGGCTTACGAGTGAGGTACGGACGGCTAGCTCGAAGGTGCCGATGGCTCCGGGGGAGCTGGGGATGAGGTAGGAGAGGTTCGCCGCGGAGACAGCTTGCCAGGGACCGATGCGATCGGTGACGAGGCCGATGAGATGCGCGGCAGAGACGAAGATCATGCCCTCGCAGGCCCAGATAACGGCGGATTGAAAAAGAAGCAGTATCGAGCCGAGGATACCGATCTGGCGGATGCAGTCGAGTGCGAGGAGAAGCCAGTGTTCGATTTTGGCTAGCTGTGGCTTCTGCGGGAGACGGGCGAAGAGGCTGCGGATGGGAGCTTCGAGCACGCGGGCGCCGAGGATGAGGATGAGAAGTCCGGCGGTGGAGATGGCCAGCGTCAGATATGCCACGAAGCGATAGTGGGGAGCGACGCCTTTACCCATGAAGGCTACGAAGAGAAGGACGAGGGTGAAGATGTCGAGGAGCTTTTCGAGGATGACCGTGCTGAGGATGACAGAGGGTGCGGCTCCGAGGTCGCCTGCGTAGGTGAAGACACGCATGATGTCGCCGATGCGCAGGGGCAGGATGTTGTTGGCGGCGAGCGAGGTCATCAGAACGCGGGCGCAGACGGCGAAGCTGGCTCCGGTGGGGCGCATCATGTAGGTCCAGCGGACACAGCGGAGGGTATAGCTGGCGAGCGTAAAGCCGAGGACACCGACGATCCAGAAGGGATGTTCGAAACGGAGGGCGCGAATCTCAGCGAAGGAGATTCCCTTGAACGTGTACCAGAGGAAGAAGGCGCTGATGAGCAGGCCGGGGATGGTTTTGAGCAGATTACGACTGCGTGAGGCGGTGGTCATGCAGACACCGCCCGATGGCGGAATGCTGCTGAAATAGAGATGCAGGAAGCCGGGGAGAAGAGAAGCATGCTGCTTCCATTGTATCGTCCGGTTGCGGCGTCTTCTGGATGGGAAAGGTGGTGCGCCGCCTGCGCCTTGTTCCGGGCAGACGGCGGTTTGATCATTTGCCTGCGGGTGATGCGCTCGCGGCGGTTGCAGGAGTGGAGGTGAGGACTACGCTCTCCTGGTCCTTCGTCTCGAACTTGTTGTAAAAGGCGCGGAGATCCGGATACTCCTTCGCCAGGAACATGATCTCGCCCAGCGAGTAATCGCGACGGAAGGTGACGCTGGTTGGAGTGGACTCAGTTTTAAGAGTGTAGGCAGCGAAGCTCTGGAACCGCTGTTGGTCGGCGGTTGGGAGGGACTCCACTTTGAGAGTGGAGGGAAAGTTGATACGAACAGCATCCTGCGCGATGTAGGGGTAATGGAAGTAGATGCCGACCTCCCGTTTCTCGTGAGGAAAGGTTGGCTTGGTGTTGGTTTCGAAGATATCGCCTGTGATCAGAAGACGCTTGCCGGTAGAGGAGCCGATCGGGCCTTTGACGTTGAAGTTGACGGAGAGGGGCTGTTCGTAGTCTTCGAGTTTTTCGATCAAGGCCAGTTTGACGTCCATCCCATGGGGCAGGAGACGTTCCAGGCTGACGCGCAGTTCGCGCTCGAGACTGGTCTGGTCACCGGTCAGTGAACGCTGCCGCCAGTTGATCGCCGGAGCACCGAGGTAGGTCAGCTTGATGGATCCGGTGACGACGCCCTGCTGATCCATGGTGAGGTTGGCAACACGCTGAACTCGGGATGCAGTGTAAGGCTCACCCGGGGTTTGAACGAGAGCGGTGCCGGAGTCGGTCTGGCGCAGGCTGCCTGCCTGAGTGTGCTTCCAGGCGAGATGCTGGTAGGGGCAGTAGCGCGAGCCGGGATCGAAGTATTGCTCCTTGCCGTCGACGTTGACGATGGCGATGTCGTCGTCGAACTGCGACATGTTGAGATAGCCAGTAAGAAAGATATTGTGATCACGACTGACGACGGTGGAGAGGTAAGCCTTCATGCCGGTAGCGCGGGCCATTGCGACGAAGAGTGTGGCAAGCTGGTCACTGTTACCGCGCTTGTGGTCCCAGATGTCGTCGGTGTTGCGGACCTCGCGGAGACCCTGCGCCTTTTCCTCAGATTCGGAGTGCTCACGGGTGAAGTCGGTGTTCTCGAGTTTCATGACCGCGGCGTATATCTTGCGGAGCTTCTGGTCCTGCGTGTCTGAGGGAGTGGTTAGATCCTGAACAGCGGCGCGGACACCGGGCCCGGGCCCAATAAATTTATCGCGCAGCTTGGACCAGTGCTTCCCTTCGTTCTTCCAGTATTCCCCACTGGTGCTGTAGGGGGAATAGTAGAAGAGAACGCGGTAGGACAGGCTGGATATCGGCGGCATGTACTCCTCCTCGGGGGCGGGAGGAACGTCATGAATATTGAGTTCGAAGGTCAGGCGGCCTTCGTTCAAGCCAGTACCTGGCAGCCGGGTATTTTTGAACTCTGCAGTGGTTGGCAGGACAGGAAACCAGGCGATGCTGTTGGTGAGCTGGCCGCGATCGTCATTGGTCACGAGTTGTTTGTCGGTCGGCTTCCACACGTAGTGGGCTTTGCGGGTGAAGAGATCGGATTGGATATACCAGCTGGGAGCCATGAACCAGTGATCGTCCATCCGACGGGCATATCGGTACTCGATGATGCTGCCGACCTCGACGTCGGGAAGGGTAAAGACCTTGGCCAGGTGGCGCATCTCCTTGGTCTTTTCAATGAGTTTGTCGTAGGGCTTGCCGGTGAAAGGGATTATGGTTCCGTCGGGATGAATGGTTCGACCGGCGATGTCTTCGACACTGATGCCGCCATCGCCTTTTGAGTAGGGCAGCTCAACATTGGCGTACTCCTTACCCTTTTCGGTAAGGACCTTGAGGCGGATATATATCTCGAACGAATGTAAATCGTCAGTCGTCTTCTCTTCACGGTAGAGATAGACGGCGGCGGCACCGGGAACTTCGGGCTGCGACGTCATGGAGAGTTCTTCTTTGGTGGGAACTGTCCACTGGTCGGCGTGGGCCAGTGGTGCGGCAAGGCTGAAAAGTGAGGCAAGGAGCATCGCTCGGAGGCAGAGGCTTGATGGGCGGTTCATCTTCGGGTCGTTCCTTCTTTCATTTGCAGCAGGGGCTGAACTTTCGCTGTGTCGTTACTTCTTTTTGAGGACGGCGCTGTTTTGTTCGTCGGCAGCAATCACGCCCGCTAGTTTCTGCAGGTCGCTGTAGCGGTTAGCAGGCAAAGTGACCTCGCGGACGGTATAGGTACGGCTGTAGTGGAGAACGTTGTCCTTAACGTGGCTGGAGCTCTCGTAGGCGGCAAAGCCCAGGTCGAGCTTGACGGGCTCGGGTATCTCATCGACTACGTAGCCTGGGGGCAGCTCGATGTCGTAGTCGTCGGTGGCCTGTATGGTCTCGCTCATGTCGATGGGGATGTGGCGTGTTTTGTGCTCGGCGTAAAGACCCTCGCTTCCAAGAACGCGGGGGCGCACCATGAGCAGCGACCCCATGACCTTGCCGAACCTGTCGGCGCTGAGAGAGAAGGTTGTGGTGAGGTCCTTGTTAAGGGCTTCGACATTTTCGACCTTGAAGTCAGAGACCTTAAAGGTGGTGAAGTCCTGCTCCATGAGGTGGTCAAGAAAGTCGCTTTGTTGCTTGGCATCGCCTGAGATGTAGAGGTCGCGTCGGCGCTCGGAGACATCGCCGAAGCGCTTCTCGGTGACCATGCCTTTCAAAGAGCCGTCGGGCTGGAGTTGGAAGCTGGCGGTGCGGCGGATGGTGTTCAACTCGGGCGCGAGAACAGGAAATTTGATGACCTGGCTGTCGCTGCCTTCCAACAGGACCCCGGAGCTGCCCTGGAGATTATGTTCGAGCTGGCCGAAGGCGGTCTTGTCCCATGTCGGGTCGAAGATGAGGTATTGGCGCCCTGTCTTTGCAGTGACGACGCTGCGGAGCTTCGGCGAGGTGTACCCTTTGGGGATTTCGATCGCCGCGATCATGTGGTTGCCGACGATGGAGGGAGCGTCGGGATCGATGACGCCGCGTCGACTATCGACCATGACGAGCGCAGCGTGGATGTCGACAGCAGAGAGCATGGCCGAGAGGAGGGTTGCCTTGTCCTTGCAGTCGCCGTAGCGGTTGTGGAGGATGTCGCCCGCGAAGTGGGGCTGATAGCCGCCAATGCCCATCTCGATGACGAAGTAGCGGACTTGCTTCTGGACAAACTCGGCGATGGCCTCGGTCTTGTCGTAGAAGTCGGTCTTGCCGGCTGCGAGTTCTTTCGCCTTGGCGATGATCTCGGGGGTGGCAACGAGGCGATCTTTCGAGAGGGTCTGATACCACTCGCCAATGCCCTGCCACGTGCCCTGGCTGGCCGCGGAAGTTCCTGGCGGACTATAGTGCAACGTCATGCGACCGGCGAGAGCCATCTCGGAGGGACGCATCTGGACATGCTGAAGCTCGATGGCGGGCGTGTCATCCATCTCCCAGCGCCAGCGTTGGTGCTCGAGATCAATGGCCTTGATCTGCTCATGGTGAGCCCACACAGTGCCGTAGGTGTAGCCGGGGGGGAGTTCCAGCGTGAAGGATTGGTGGAGACGCGGAAGGGTGCTCTGGAAGAACCATGTCCTTTCTGTCAGATAGGGAAGGACGCGCTGCTCGTACTCATAAGCGACAATGCCGCCGGGATCACGGCCAGGTGCGCGGGCTGACTTGAACTTGTCGTCTTCGAAGAAGTTACCCTGGCCGGGATAGCCGAATTCGCCGATCTCGTTGTCCTTGAGAGCGTATTCATGACCGTCGGGGCCGATACTCCAGACGTGAAGCGAAAGAATCTTCGTGTCTTTGTTGAAAGGAACGTAGACGATGGCCACATCCCTCCCCTGAGGTCGGAGGATCTTAATCGCGGAACGGTAGTGCTCGATAGCGCTGCCATCGGAGGCCACAGAATAGGTTGTGTCCTCAAGGAGAATTGCCGCGTTGGTCTCAGGTGAATAGGTTGGGAGTTTTTGCGCGGCAGCGGTGCGAACCCAGTCCGGAACACTGTCCGGTTTGGCGAATAGCGGCAACGAGGTAATAACAACGAGGACGGCAGAGACGAAGAGATGCCTGTGGGCTCTTCGCAGTGGAACAGTGCGACCGATCATGAAGCCCCTTGCGCACGACTCTCTTAATACCGAATGGTGTGAGCCATGCCGGAGTTGAGGTGATCTGCGTGCGAGAGTTATACGACGAAGGACGTTGCAGTTCAAGAAAAATCAGGCCAAAAGAGAGATCCTCTTTGGGGGATTGCGTTGAACTAAATTCTGGTGTTCTTGAATTCTACATCCCATCGGTTCGTCGCTGCAGCGAATGTGGCTACGGAACGCGGAGAGGACGGAAGCCGGTCGTCGGGAAGAGGCCCGTGGCGTAGCTTTCCGTTGGATATTGCGGCTTGAAGGTGTACCGGACGAAGAATCCACCGGAGACGGTGTTGTAGTTGTTCGTATTGTTGGCGAGGAGGTAGCCGCCGACGTACCAGTGTTCGGCGACATGGTAGGCGCCCTCGGCGTTGATCGCGTAGTTCAGACCTGTGTCGCTGTTCTGGGGATAGAACGCGTTCCCGGAACCTGTTTGCAATGGACGGTCGAGAGGGTAGTAGGGTGCGCTGTCTTCCTGAAACGTCTGTACGCCTACGCTGCCGTTGATGGTGTAGTGGAAGTTCGTCTTGTAGTAGCCGTTGTAGGTGACCGGGACTGAGGCCAGGAAATAGACGTTGGGGCTGAAGTAGCCGCCTTGTCCATACGTCATGCCGCGTTGGTTGTTCTCGTAGTGCATCCCGAAGAAGCCGACGCCCATGTTCAGGCTGCCATAGCCGGGCCAGTTCTTCACGCGGAAGTAGGAGCCCATCGTTCCCTCGAACTTGCTGTTGTCGAGGACGTGATAGCCATTGAGGACGCCGCCGTCACCTGAGACGTAGAACCCCGCGTGCTCGTTGCCCATATCGACGCGGACGCCGCCACCGGTAGAGATGACGCCGCCCCAGATGTTACCCGCGAAGATCGGGGAGATGGTGCCGGGGTCGCGGAGGCCGGCGTAGGAGAGCTGCGTGTCCTTGACTGAGTCGCGGTCGCCGAAGAAGGTGAAGTGGCCGCCCATCGGACGCCACTGCGCACGACCTGTGATGTTCGAGACCAGGAATCCGAAAGGCGTGTAGCCGGCGGCGAGGCCGATGTTAGCCGTCGTCAACTGCAGCTCGCCGCCTACACCACTGGCGAACTGTTGCGGGGGCGCGGTCAGGGCATTTGCAGGTAGAGTGCCGAGGATCGGGATAGTGCCAGTGGCAGTCTGGAAGAACGCGCTATCGATGGTGCCGGAGTTCAGGAAAACGGCTTTGGGGACGACGGTGAGGCGGACCGATTTTCCCATAACCGCGGAGACTTCAAATGGGACCTCGAGGTCGGTGAGGCGATCGAACCCAGCGGTGCCGCTGCGGTACCGGGCAAAGCCTGTGCCGCCAACCCAGCCGCTGTAGGAGCCTTCGAGGGCCGCCAGTTCGAGTTCAGTCTTCACGCGCTGCGAGAGCGGTACCCCTGGAACGACGGATGCATCGTAGGAGCCGCGGAGGGGTGGAACACTCTTGGCGACTAAGTCGGCGTCGGTGGGCGGTGTTCCCTGTGTAACCGGTGCCCCGAGCACTGGATAACCAGAGTCGTTGAGGGGCTGAGCAACGTTGGGATAGTTCATCGCGGGGAGCGGCGGGGGTGGTGGAGTGCTCTGGGCAGGCGCCGGCTGTGATGTGCGGCGGCGGGGTGTAGAGGTGTGAGGGTACACGCCCGGTTGCGGATACTGCTGGCCGTTGCTATCTCCGGGTGGCTGCGACTGGCCGGCGTATTGCGCGTTCTGCGTTGTAAGAGTGTCGGGGGGCGGGTTGCTCTGTCCCATCATCACTGAGCCGGAGCGGGAACTGGGGCGAGCGTTCGGCACGTAGCGCGCGGTGGGCAGAACGTCCGTGACCTCGGCCTGTGCCACCTCGGGCCTCGGACTGCGGTCACCCAACTGTACCGGGACCGGTGACGGAGTGTAGCCGGCGTTCTGCGAGGCTGGGACATAGGGCACGTAGGGGCCGTAGGTCTCCTGCTGAGGGACGGCAGTGATGGGAAGCGGCTGCGATTCTGCCCGCTGCGTGGCTGCGAGAATCTGCTGCCGCTGGTAGTCCTGAGCGGAGACGATCTCTGGAGCGGCGGATGGATAGAGCGGCTGCCGGACAGTGGCGGCCTGCGGCACATAGTCCTTCAGGGTCGATCCGCCGGAGCCCTCTTGCGGAGTCCGGGAACTGGGATTCGCCATGTACTGCGGCACGACGCTGGACGTTCCGTTATAGACCGTGCCGTTATTAACCTGAACAGGGGCTTGTCCGTAGGAGTTGGTATAGCTCGGCAGATACGGAGGCGCTGGCTGGGTGGGCTGCGAACCGGCCTCGGCAGTATCCGGACTGCTCAGGAGGGTGGCGAGATCCTGCGGCTCGGCAGGTTTGGGCAGACGGGCCACCGGCATGGGCTGGCTGAGTTCGTTGGCCAGTTCGGCTCCGGGGTCGCCCGGAGGAAGAGCGGCAAGTGAGGCCTTGTAGTAGTCCGCGGCTCGACTGCTGTTTCCGCGGGCCTGCTCGAACTTCGCTCCGAGGTTGAGCATCTCTGCGTCCTTGGGAAAGGCGTCGAGACCGTAGCGCAACCATGTCTCGGCGATCTTCGTGTCTCCAGCGGCCAGAGCAGCGCCGACGGCGGCTTTGTAGTCGGAGGCTGAGGCCGAAGTCATGTCCTGTGCTTTGAAGATGGCGACGGCCTGCTTGGGCAATCCTGCCCGGGCGTAGCCGGAAGCAAGCGCGCGGAGGACGCCGGGGTTGTCCGGGAATGACTTTGCCGCAGCGTTGAGGATGGCAAGGGAACGCTTGATGTTGCCAGCAGCGGCGGCTTGATTGGCGCGGCGAACCGCCCAGTTAGTCCAGATGGTCTGGACAGTGCGGCGCTGCTCGTCAGAGAGATCCTGGCGGCTGCCAAGGAGCATTAACTGGCGATAGAGTCCTGCGTCGTTGCCACCATTGAACAGGAGCCAGGCATCCTGAATGTCGATGTCGGCCGGGGCGGAGGTATGCTGCAGCGCGTAATGCTGCTGGACGCGGTTGATGAAGACTCTGGCCTGTTGCGGCTGGCCAAGCGCGTTGTAGACGGCGCCCATCGTCTGGAGAAACTCAACATCGGACTCGAGCTGGGTGCGTACGGCTGGCGGGATCTGCTGAACCTGCGCGAGGGCCTCCTGGTCGCGGCCCGCGGAGTGAAGCGTACTGAGCAACCCCTTCCATGCGTCGGGGTGGTCCGTGTTTTCGGCCAACACCTGACGGTAGATGGGGTAAGCCTGTTGCGGATTGTTCCGCAGCAAGTAGATGCCAGCCAGTTGAAGCAAAACCGCCGCGCTGGGCTTCTTTCCTGCGTTGACCTGCTGGGCTACGGACTTCTCGAGGATGTCCTGAGCGATATCGAGCTTGTTCTGGTTTTGATAAATGGAAGCGACAGTGACCTGAAAGCCGGGATCGCGCATGGCGGCCTGGTAGCTCGTCGGCGGCATGCTGCCGAGTGTCTGCACCGCCTGAGCGTCCTGCTTCATCGCGTGATAGACACGGACGAGGCCCTGCCAGGCCTGGGTGTTATTCATGTCGACGGCTAGGACCTGACGATAGAGCCCCGCGGCCTGATCGAGATGATTGGCCTGCTGGAGAAGGCTGGCGTATTGGAGCTGAGTCTCAATCTGAAGGCCGTGTGCACCCGGAGGAAACGGCAGATCCAGGGCGCTTCGGAGAATGCGTTGTGCATCGGCGTCGCGTCCCACCGCAGAGTAAGCGGAGGCGAGTGTGCGAAGGAAGTCAGGATCCTTCATCAGTTGAGTGTGGACCGCAGGGGGGATGCGGCGTTCGGTCAGCAATGCCTGAGGGGCGTTGCCCGCGCCGTACTGCGCCATGAAGAGGCCGCGCCAGGCAGCCGTGGACGTGGGCTTTGCCTTAACATAGCGATCAAATATCTGGATGGCGGCCTCGGGTTGCTGCGCCTTCAGCAAGGTGCCGCCGAGACCCTCAAGCGCCTCGGTGCTGTTGGGCCGCATGGCGAGGGCTGTCTGATACTTCTGCTCGGCGGTCGTGAGGTCGTTTTCGTTGAGGGCAACCGAGCCCTCGCCCATGGTGAACCAGAAGCGGGCGGTTTCGAGCGCCGTATCAAGGCCGGCATCGCGCGCGCCATACTGCTTGGCCTGCTCGAGGAAGCTGATGGCCCCGCCGAAGTTGGACTGCTGCATGCGCACATAGCCCATGCCGGCAAGAGCGCGGGGGTTCTGCGGTTCACTCCCGAGGATGGCCTTGAAGCGAAGCTCGGCATCGTCGAGACGCTTGGCGTTAAGAGCGTTGTAGGCCTCTTGCTCCTGGGCGTTGCGGGCGATCTGTTCCGGAGTCTGGGAAGCACCCCGAGCGGCGCTGGGCTTGGGCTGGTTGCGCAGGGCCTGAGCTAATTGTGCGTCATTATGTTTGGCGAGGTAGGCCCTGATATCGGCAGCCGAGGCCGGGTTCGCGGAGTCCCATACAAGCGACTGGCGCAGCGCCTCAACTGCCTGGGGGCTGTCGGGATGGTGCTCGAGGAGCTTGCGGCCCTCGGCCCGGGTCTGCGGGTTATAGGTCAGGATGCGGCCCAGCGCGATCTGATAGCGCGAGTCGTTCGGATACTTCTCGACCAGAGAACGCAGCCCTGCGATGGCGTGGGCGCGGCCGTCCTCCGTTGCCGACTCGGTCTCATAGTAGGCGAGGGCCCAGTCACCGGCCGGCGGCGTGGTGCCGAAGACCTGACGGTAGATCGCCATCGCCTGCGCGTATTGTCCGGACTGAGCGTACTTCCCTGCCTGCTGAAGTTGTGCCGCCTGGCTTTCCTGCGAGCCCATGTTCTCAATGCGAGCAATATTGGGGTCGTTCGGATTGATTGCTCTCAGCCGATCAAGATACGTGCCTGCCAGCGGAGCATTTCCGTTCAGCTTGGCGGCGCGAGCGAGACCGGCCAGCGCATCCACGTTAACCGGATCTGCGCGCAGAACTTGCTGCCACGTCTGCTCGGCCATGTCCATGCGGCCGCGGAGTTCGAAGGCGTGCGCTCTATCGAGCAGCGTCTGGGTCGCAGACTCTGTCTGCGCGCGCAACACAACGGGAGCCGACGTGCATACCAGAACGCCAAACAGAATGGCTGCCGCCACGGGCCGAATTGACGCAACACTCTTCATACGTTCGCCGCTCGGATGCGTGATGCTGCGATGCAGCATCCCACACCTATGCCGTCCTTCCGAAGCTTACCGCTTTTTTACGGATTTGTACCGTTTTATTCTGGTATTTACTGTTTTGATAATGCCTGATTTAGCAATTGCTGCTACTACTTCCACTTCACCCGCAGCCTTCCGTCGCGATCAAAACGATAGCGCTGTTCGGACCATCCCGTGGCAAAGAGAGCAAGGTTCTGATCATAGTAACTTCCGTTTCGGCCATAGAGACCGGTAGAGGGATCTTTTGTGGCGGCGAGACGATCCATTTGCCCCTTTGCCTGTGAGGTCATGCCGAGCGCCTGGAGATAGGGGAACACCGCAGCCGAGAAGCCCGGCGGGCCATCGGGGCTGATTATCCTGCCATTACTGTCAACCTTCTCAGGCGGCGTGACATGGGTCTTGAGATAGTTCGCCATTCCCGGAACCTCACCAAGCAGGACATGGGCGCCTCGGGTTTCGGGGTCTGTGATGCCAAGCCAGAGATAGACGCGGATGGCGTCGTAGCTGCCAATGGGTACCTCCTGGCCTGGCGAAGCAAGATGGGACGGCGCGACGGAGGGCTGGATGACCGAACCTGCGGAGACCCAGTCCATCGCAAAGCCGGCTCCCGAACCTTGCTCGAGGATGGGATGAAGCGAATCAAGGACGGTACCCCATGGACCCTGGGGCATCGCCTGAGCGAACCGAGCGAGGACCGGAGGGGGAAAGTAGCTGGGGTTCAGCAGCCAGGTGTTCGCATCCGGATGAAAGCCGATGGAACCGGATAGCAGCGTCGTGCCGAGTCCGGGAACGTAGACGACCTCTTGCTGTGCGATGCGAGCGAGCATCACGGTGCCGAGTTTGTCGTAGCGCGAAACGTGCCAGAGGCGTCCTGCTTCCAGTAGCGAGTAAGCGATCCATAGGTCTGCGTCGGCGGCGGGATTCTGATCAAGAATCTTCCAACTGCCGTCGGGACTCTTTCCCCAACTCCATGCGGGAAGACGTTGCGTGATATCTCCACCGGCAAGGTTGAGCTCGGTCCAGTTCAGGAGCTTATCGAAGCGGATGCGGTCATTGTCGACGAGCGCGAAGAACATCGCGTAGGACTGGCCTTCGCTGGTGGTGTGGTCCTGTGCGCTGTGATCGATGACCCTGCCCTGAGAGTCGATCATGCGGCTCGTGTAGCTCTCCCACAACGGCCACGGCTGCTGAGCGCGGCAGCCGATCTGGAGGTAACAGCTGAGAATGAGACCGATTGCGACGAAACCTGGCAGCGCTCTCCGGGTGCGGCGTCGGAACGATTCGCAGCTGGTCAACGCCATAATGGTCTCTCCCGTACGGAGTTCATGTATGCCTAGATTATGCCTAGATGTCCCCTTGCAGGCGTGCACGGGCACGTCTGCGAAGGATGGCGCGGATAATGGCCGCCATCAGGAAGCAGAAGATCATCGTGGAGATGACCATCAGCCACTGAAACTCGGAGAAGAGCATGTTGAGGCGAATCCACAAGGACAGCGAGCCTACCCAGTAGATGTCGTTGCCGATCCTGTATGAGACGAACCGCTTGCCCTGGAGCACACTGACAGATTGCGAGATGTCGGACGATTGCGATGTCTTCAGGAAGACCGACAGGAAGTTGGGGACAACGGCTTTATCCCGCAGCGCGACGATCACGACAGAGCGGCTTGAACCACTGGGCCACTCGATACCTTCGATCAGAGCGTCTGGAAGTCCGCCGGCAGTTTCGAGCTGCCCAGACTGGATGCGGTCAGAACTGCGTACTTTCCACCACGCATGCTGCAAGCGGGCAAAGAAGCCTTGCGTGTCCTGGATATGGAGGCCGCTGCCGTCGATCACTACCGGCAGGAAGGGGTTGAGTTTGGCGATCGCCGGTTGATCATCGACGGTGCCGATGACGAGGTAGTCCTTGCGATTGTCGGTCTTCATGCCCTCGGCGTTGGTCACACTGACGTTAACGACCGGGAAACCGGTCTGGCCGCCAAAGTGACCCATGAAGGTGAGATACGTCTCAATCTCCTCCGGACCGGGATTGTCGGGTAGAACGACTGCCGTATCGGTCAGGTCGGCCCTGCGAGTAAAGGGATACCCGGCGTTTGAGAAGAGCTCGAGGTTCGGCATCACGGCCCAGTGCGGGATGTCGCGGATATCGAGGTAGGAGTCTTTCAGAACCGCGCCCTTCAGGTTGTAGGGTGCCGTATCCTCGCATCGTCCTTTTTTGGCCAGCAGGAAGATGAACTGCATCATCATCGTGTTGGAAAACGGACGCATGTTCGCGACGGGAATCGGAACGATGGTTTCGAGGTGGGCCGATGCCCTTTCGGTAGGCGGTAGCGGGGTCGAGCTGACGAACGCGTCGTTGATGTACACCTGCATCGTGCTCTCATTCGAGATGGGAATACCGTTGTAGCGATAGGCCAGATGGAAGCCGAGATTCCGCATGGCGCCGTAGTAAAGAGCAGGCGGAACGCGCATGTAGGCTTTTACCGGCCCGGACCCGTCGGTCTGCAGGTCCTCTGTCGAAGCGATATCCCCGAGATAGGTGATCTTTTCCGTGCTCATCCAGCGCGGCGCGTCGTCGGGCTCCCGGGGCGTGGGCATCTTCAGTGAGGTAATGTGAACCTGGTCGCCTTGTAACATGTCTTGCTGCAGCGCCATCGACCGCGCAGCGGTTAACAAATCGTCCGGATTGTCGCCGGTCAAAACAAGAACCTTGGAATACGGGTCGCTGGGGTTGGATCGCATCGCGATCGTTGGGCCGGAGCTGGAGTTGACCTTGAGCGCAGCGGGCAGCTCGGCTGCATTCTCGCTGATGACGATGGCGTTGCCCGAAGGAATCGTGCCCACGGAGACAGGAAAGCGGACAGCGCGGAAGTCCGTGAGTACACCGAACCACGAAGCAACGACGCCGGCTGCCTCCAGGGCCTTGGGCGACGGCTGACCGAGGAAGACGATTGGAATCACGGGGTGCAGATTCACCGCGGCATCGTAGAAAGGTATGGGCAAAAGGTTGAGGTCGTCGTGCAGGGGAAGCAGCGAACCACCCAGCTCAATCGTTGTCGTGGGATCGATGTGACTCCAGAGCGTGGTGTGGGATGGATCTTCGCAATCGAGAGTGTAGTGGCCAATGAACTCAAAGGTGAGCTGGTTGTTGCGGACGAGCATCTCGGCGGGAAGCGTCAGGGTGGCTTCGAGCAGGGTGTTGCTCTCGCTGCGGGTGATGTTGGCCTGACTGCCTGCCGAGCCCGCGCCAGCATCAACGGGCGTCTGTTTTGTATTGACCTGCAAAGTTGCAAAGAGTGTGCCGTTAAGACTCACCTTGAGGTGGCTGAGCGAGGGGATCAGACCAGGTGAAAAATGATAGTGCAGACGCATGGTCGCGGTTTTGACGACCTGGGTCTGTGGCAGCGAAAAATAGACGGTGTGGTAGGCATCGACGCCACGCAGCACGATGGTGTCGGGTACACCGATGTCGGCCAGAGTGAAGACATTGTCGAATGTACCGGGAGCTGCCGGGCTGGATTGTACGGCGCCGTTCTGTGTATTTCCTCCGAGGTCTGTTTGAGTCGACGCGTTTGGAGTCGCAGAAATCTGTGCTGCAAGTCTGGAGCTGCCTGCCAACAGAAGAACAAACAGCAGCGGTGCGATGCTTGTGGCGAGTCTGCCCTTCGGCGGACTTTTCTTCGTCTTCATCAATCCTCGTATCGTTTGCGAGAGCCCGTGCATGGACAACTGGAAGATGCGGCCGAGGCTCTTCATTGGGCGGTCGGATTCGCGAGCCTCGCCCCAGTTCAGCCAGGTGTCCGCACGGGAGTAGAGCACCATCGTCAGGGCCTCCTCCTCCTGCAGCGAGAGAGGATCAAACTGGGCACGGAGCACATTGCCGTTCGCTTCAATGACGGTGGCGGGCAAAGTCGCATCTCCGTCGAGGACCGGGAAGGTCATCCTGATGGAGTCTCCCGGAGTAGCTGTAAAGTCGCGATCCATACGCATCATCACGCCGCCGCTGGAGAGGTCGGAGGTGACACCCTCGATTGCGGTTCCATTTGCGAGGTGGATTGTGGATGGAACGGCCATCGAAACTCGCACCGTCTGGCGGCGCTGCTGACTCTCCCACGCAACCGCAGTGCAAACACCCAGAATGACGACGTTGAAGCAGACCCAGATCAGGTTCATCACGATGGTTCCGGGATGGGTGCCGTCGTACAGTTCGCTGACCAGGGGAATCGGTATCTGGAAGAACCTGGGTATTGCCATCAATGCGCCGACGACGTTAATGCCGAGCATGAAGAGAAATGGCTGTGCGATGCGAGTGTCAAAGAACCTGCGGTTGACCACGCCGCCCTTGGCCGTGACATTGAAGCTGCCAAACTTCGGATTGAACAGCGCAAGCATCGTAGGCAGAAAGATGTACGGTGCGAGCACGGTCTCGTAGATCTCGTTCCAGAACGAGTGGCGGTGCTGACCCTGGATACGCGAGTTCGTAATGTTCGACAGGACAAGGTGAGGCAGAGCGTAGGCCAGAATCGCAGCCCAGTATCCGGGTACGTTGACGTGCCCAAAGATGAGATAGATCAATGGCGCGGTCAGGAAGATCAGTCGCGGGAACGCATAGAGAAAGTGCGACATCGCATTGAAGTAGCAGAGCCGCTGCGCCGGCTTCAGCCCACGTGCAAACAGAGGGTTGTCCGTGCGCATGATCTGAATCATGCCGCGAGCCCAGCGGATGCGCTGCTTCACGTGCCCGCTGAGGCGCTCGGTGGCGAGTCCGGCTGCCTGCGGAATGTTGATGTAGGCCGTGTTCCAGCCGTTCATCTGCATGCGCAATGAAGTGTGCGCGTCCTCGGTGACTGTTTCGACAGCAATGCCGCCGATCTCATCCAGAGCAGTGCGGCGGAGGACCGCGCAGGAGCCGCAGAAGAACGTCGCATTCCAGAAGTCGTTGCCGTCCTGCACAATGCCGTAGAAGAGCTCTCCCTCATTGGGGATGATGCGGAACTGGCCCAGGTTACGCTCGAACGGATCGGGCGAATAGAAGTGGTGCGGCGTCTGGAGCATCCCGAGCTTGCTGTCGCGCAGGAACCAGCCCAGCGTGACCTGCATGAAGCTGCGTGTCGGGACGTGGTCGCAGTCAAAGATGGCCACGAAGGGAGCGTCGAGCCGGGCCAGGGCGCGATTGATGTTTCCGGCCTTGGCATGTGCGTTGTCGTCTCGCGTCATGTAGCCGATGCCGGCCTCTTCGGCAAACTGGCGAAACTCCTCGCGCTTGCCGTCGTCGAGGATGTAGACGTTGAGCTTGTCCGCTGGCCAGTCGACGTTCATCGCCGCAAGTGCGGTGTACTTCACAACGCTGAGCGGCTCGTTGTAGGTGGGTATCAGCAGATCGACGGTTGGCCACTTCTCAGGATCCTCGGGCAGAGGAACCGGCGTGCGACGCAGCGGCCACACAGTCTGCAGATAGCCGAGAAACAAAATGACGAACGCGTAGGCCTCGGCGATAAGGAGAAGACACATGAAGAAGCCGTCCAGCAAACTCCATGTCGAGCCGGGGTCGAGGAAGAATTTGGTTGTCGTCGCGATACGCCAGAACCCGTAACGGAAGGTCGAGTACATCGACACAATCATGAGGGTCAGGGTGACAAGATACGAGCTCGAGCTCCGATCCATCCAGATGGCGACCAGGATCGTCAGAATACCCAGCACCAATTGCTGCGGCCAGGTCAGCTCAAGGATTCCTGTGAAGCCGAGAAGAACGATGCCGCCGACCAGAATGCAAAAACGCAGAATATGGAGGAAGAAATAGTCGCCGGACTCGAACTCCTGCCATAGATACGGCTTCGTCATCGTTCACTCCAGCGCACATTGCGGAAGCCGGCGGTGGCCGGTGCTGCAATGGTGCGGAGCCAGGTCGCTATGTTGAGATAGTCCTCCGACACAGGAGACTCAGGTGCGTAATCAACTACCGTCATGCCCTCCGCCAGAGCTTCGCTGACCGCAGGTGCGCGCCGGATGACAAAGGGCAGAAGCCGCTCGCCAAGCTGGCGACGCAGCACCTCGCGCACATCCAGATGCAGCGGAAGCGACGCATCGAACTGGTTGAGCAGATAGTAAGGCTGAAGCTGCCGGCCATCCGCATCGACGGCGCCGTGGAAGAACTTCTCGATCGATTGCAAGCTGATGACCGAATTCATGTCCGGCGCCAGCGGCACAAGAATGGTCGGATTCATACGTGCCATATGGCGGACGATCCAACCCGAGTTCGGCGTGAGATCCAGCAGGATACGATGCGTGCCACGGCTGTTGTTGACGACCTCCTCGATCAGATGATCCTGGGCGGCCTCGTCGCCTATCTTCTGATCGACGTCATAGCTGACCAGGTAGATCGGAGCATCGGTACTCCCGCTGGGCGGGGAAAATGTGCGTACGGTTCCCTGCCGCAGTTCGCTGGCTCCAAAGTAGAACGGCAGCAGACCGTGGGACGTAGTATCCGTGAGCAGCACTTTTTCGCCAAGCGACGAGAGCGAACGGCCGACCGTAGCCACCAGGCTGGTCTTGCCGACGCCACCGGCCAGCGAGAAGACGGCCAGCACTGGAGTCCTTGTCTCCTTCTGACGAACGGGCGTTACGTCGGGCTGTTCCTGCCCGGGCTGCTCGAAGACTCCCTTAAGCGCATACCAGCGAGCCGCGACGCGCTCCCGTGAATGCTGCAGCGTCTCTGCTACGGAGGACTGAGGAGGAAGCGGAGCAGGCACAGCCGGTCTGGCCGGGGCCGACGAGGCCGGTGGCGCGTAGAGCCAGGCTGGACCCGCTGGATCGGCTCCATAGGCCGCACGCTGGGCCGATGAGACGGTGGAAGACCCGGGCAGCGACTCTGACGTGCGCTGTGGAGGATCAGAGTAAGAAGAGACTGGCTGGTAGCTGAAGTCGTCCTGAGCACGGCGTCCGCGAGAGGTCTCAGGCGTAACCGGCGGCTGCGAGAACGGAGAGACCGGTCTGACCGAACCCGACGACGAGGATGGACGTGCTGGAGCCACAGGTCTCGGCGTAGTGATGCTTGCCGGTGCCACATCGACAGGAATGTCGCGCCGGGTGCCGAACTCGGCCTGGAGCTGTTCGACCGAGGGCCAGCCTACACTGCGCTCGGCGCTGGAATCCGGCTGAGGAGTCCGCGTCCATGGGGCGGGCTTCGGATCGGAATGCCGCTTGCCTCCTGCAACCGCATTAGGCACGTCCGAAGACGAAGCAGATCGCTGGGCAAAGGGGGGCTGTTCGGGCAAGGGCTTGATAGCTGGAGAAGGCACGGATGCAGACGAGGAACCAGGAATCGCCGGCGGCGGCACAAACGAGGCGCGGCTCAGGGAATGGATCGTCGGCCTCGTTGGTTCAGGAATTTCAATTGCCTTTGGTATTTCGAACTCTGGGCCGCGGTAGATCTGGCGAACACCAGATGCCTCATCCGGGCTATACCCAAGTGGCCGCCGCTGGGAGACCTGCACTGCAGGAGAAGCGTACTCGGGCTTGGGCGGCGCTGCGGGAAGAGGCGTAGGAGCCTCGACCGGTTTGGGGGCCGAAGTGTAACTCGCATTCACCTCAGCACGAGGAATCGATGGAGTCTGAAGAGCCGATGGAATGTGCGATACAGGCTCCGACGGCGATGGAATTGGCGGAGGGCTAGTCGGCTGCAACGGCACCGTCGCGGATACCTGCGCCTGCGGCGTGTATGGATCCGAGATGTGTCCCGGAACCTGCGAATAAGACAGCGGTCCAGTCGACTCCCGGCGGCGAATCTCGGATTCTGCGTAGCGAGCGGCTTGTCGTTGTGCCGAAGCATGGGCCTCGGCGATCTCGCGCTCTTCCCTGCGCGCCGCAGCTTCGGCCACAGCAGCGGCTTCGGCCCTGCGAGCGGCCTCCACACGCTCTGCGGCTGCGGTACGAGCAGCCTCTTCGGCCTCACGCAACGACCGCTGTACGGACGAGTCAGAGCTCGTGGCCTGTGCAGCCTCAGCCGCCTTCCGCGCTGCCGAATCCGCCGCCGAGGCCGCCGCCTCAGCCTCAGCCTGGGCCAATAGCGCCTGCTCGCGAACCTGCTCCGCCGCACGGTGTCTCAACTGCGCGCGATACTCCCGTCGTGACGCAGAGAAATCCCGATACTTCGCTCCATGCAGGTTCGCCCACGAGTAGAGTACGGCCACATCTTCGGGCGTCTCGCCGGAGTCCAGTTCATCCATCTTGTCTGCGCCGCGCGGATCCATAATTTCTCGTCCTGAACATCTTGATAACGACATTAGCGAACGTTGTTTGAAACTGTACTATCCGTTCTCTTGAGGAGTAGCTGCACATTTTGTTATGCAATAGCCTGAGGCTACTGCGCACGTAACTTCAAGTCAATCAATCGACCGTGCTGACTTAAGTGTGACCTCTCCTGCTGCGACTTTCTCGATGCTTAACACGCCAATACTCACGGCTTCGGCAGGAGGCATCACGCATCTGCTTCGATGTGCTCAAATGCCGCGGACAGGACACATCACAGCGCCAGATTTACACGTCCCATTTGTGCTAAGTTGGTAGTGTGGTTGTTCGAGAGCGTAGCTCAGTTGGTAGAGCATCGCCCTTTAAGGCGTTGGTCCTGGGTTCGAGCCCCAGCGCTCTCACCATAAAATCAACAACTTACGAGCACAGCAAGAAGGTGCTAAACCATCGGGGATACAAAAGGGATACTCTCTGGATACCCCGATGGACTCTTTCCAGTTCCCTGTTTTGCACTCCACAACCTAGAGCCATCTATCCTGCCCATACTCATGCAGCCAATCCCCACCGCGTCTACATTCACGCCCACCAATATGCTGACCACTGGTGTGTCCAGTACCTTGAGGCAGACCTGAAGACTTCCATTGGTCGCATGTATCGCTACAGTCGTATAGACCAGGTGCGGGAGATCCTGAAGCGTGCTGACTGTTCCTCTGACCAGTGGGCCAAGTTTGAGGAAGGGTTACGGTGTTGGGGGATTGGGGCTTGCTATTTGGATCTTAAGAGTGACGAATATAAGAAGCTGAAGGGCAGCTATTCGATGTAGTTGCCTTTTTTGCAATAGCTTATTGACCCTGCGTTCGTTCTTAAAGGCACAGACCTGAGTTGTACTGCCGCCCTTCGGAATCTCCGTGCATATCAGAATTCTGATAGATACGCTCTCTTCCATCCTCAGCAGCTTTTCAAATTCAGCCTTCTGCATCGGAGAAGAAACGACGGTGGCAAGAGCGTCTTGACCAGTAGGAAGGGGTGCTCCAATGTCTCGCCCTTTCTCTTCAAAGGACAGTACGAACGGCTTGTCTCCGATCTTGATCTCTTGAGAGTAGGAGATGTTGTTTGCGGGAGTCTTCCCGTAATTAGTCATGTGCCAGGTCCAGAGAATCTGGCCCATTTGAGGGTCGTTAGGTCGTTCAAGCTATTTGGGACCCTCTGTGCTTTTGCTGGTCTGCCCGACGTAGGGTCTTTGGTCTTTTCTGAACTGCTCACTTGTTATGTGCCGCTGAAGGTCCGCGTTTCGCCGACTTTCTCTAAAGTTTTGTTGAGCAATCAATGTTGCTCTTTCTGCGGATTCAGCATTGGTATCGCTTATCCAACCTTGCCATAGAGCAGCTATGGCCGCGACACCGGCAAAGATAGCCAGCCAGAACGTGAGCTTGCGATTAGAGGTGGCGAGATTTACGTTGGCTTGACCAAGAGCAAGCTGGCGGTCTTTATAAGCGTTCTCGGCTTCCTTGTCGGCTTTCCTGCGCTGCTCTTCATCACTGAGTAGTGGGGGCAACAGAGGAAGATCGGCTTCGCCAGGGAGACGTTGTTGCTCTTCATTGTGTTCTGGCATGATTGCCAATGGTACTATCCCCAAGTTAGTGTGGGTCGTTTCTTTGGTCCTCGGGCAGCGCCATCAGTTTCTGTCCCATCTTCTCCAGATAGGGAGCGTAGTCGTGGACTAACCTCGGATCTAACCACTTGAAAACATTCTGTGAGTCTTTTAACGGATACGTCATGTTGTCCCATGCCCTCATCTCGTCCAGGTCCTTTCCCTTGGCACCGAGACGACCCATCGCTTCCTGCCGTCTTGCCGTTATCTCTTCCACACAGCACTTCATATCATCTGTGAACCTCATCCATTCAGTCCGCACGTGTGACCCTCGGTTAAAGCCTGGGTTCTCTGAAGTCTGGTTAATCTCATGGAGATTTCGCACCCTTTGATCTGCAAGATTGAATATCTTGTCAGCGTAATCGACCAGTGAACGTCCCAACACAGTATTGTTTATGCACTCATATGGGCGTGACGGGTCAGGTTTGCAGTCATGAATCTCTGTCTTCTTCTGATTCAGTTCTCTCTGTATCACAAGAGCTAACTCTTTTTGTTCGGGAGACTGCGGATGGTTGATTATCTCCTTTAGCATCGGACCGTAGGAATCGACTTTTGCTTGCAGCGTCCTAATGCTGTCCTTCAACTGCGCCTTTTCAGTGCTGTCTTGCTGACGTTGAATGAAGGACGACCTCAGTCCAAAGCCTCCCAGAAGAACCAGCACAACGCCAATAATCCAGCGTGCAAATGGAGGCAGTTTCATTACTTTGTCAGGTAGAAACGCTAGAGCGACGCCCACAGCCGCTAACAACACCCCAGAAATGTCTGGGAGCGCGTTATTTAAGGATTCCCACATGCCCCAGATGGTCTCAGGTTCCGTAGGCATGGGCAACTCATTTTCTAAACTCTCAAAATAAACATTGCATACAAAGTTTATTCGTGTATGCTCTCGATTATGGATTGGAGAGAGTCATGGAACCTTCCCTCTATTCCCTCAGAGCCGTTTTACAAAGAAGTATCACGGCGTAGGAGAGAAAAGAGCGCAGGCAAACGAAAGACGCTTAGACCGTGTGAGTTCTGTGGCCAGGAATTTGGAGCCAGAGAGATGCAATACCACCTGCCCCGTTGTATCAAGAGGCCCAACAGCCGAAAGGCAAAAAAGGATATGAACAAATGAACGCAAGCAAGACTTCTGCCCTTGGTTCCCCCGCAACCAACGCCATCCACCAACATCCCTACATGCACCTCATCCACCACATCTCAGTTGCCTCTGTTGCTCTCAGTAAGGAACAGGCCGAGCTCACTGCCCTCGTAGCACTCCCAACCCTCACTGAACGGCAGGAGAAGCGCCTGAACGCAATATGCAAGAAAATGGACACAATCGAGAGACGGCTTGTAAAGAAGCTGAATCCTGATTCTTGCTACGCATGATAAAGCCTCAAACAAACAAAAAACGCCCCTCTGCTCCAACCTTTTTGAGGAAGGAAACAGAGGGGCTCTTTTTGGTTCCAGATTTCGTAGACGCGATTCAGCACTGGGTGGTTAACTGTGCGTGGGAGAGCTAACAAACTATGACATCTTCTCGTGCCGAAATTGATAACCTTCAAGAACAGTTCAACCAACTGACTGCAGACCATGAAGCGGAGAACGATAAGCGCGTGGACTGCCTAAATCATGGCGACAAAATGGGTCAGCAAATATGCCTAGATCGGATGAAGGAACTCGGAATGCGCAGAATCGAAATACAGCAACAGATTAAGGTCTTAACGCAGAAAATGCCCCTACCACCCAATGAAGGATGATAGGGGCATTGTGTTGCTACTTGACGCGAGTAGGCTTGTTTTCCTAGTGGCGTCTGATTAGGGATTAGGTTGCCGAGGTCGTCAGAACCTGGATCGGGTTTGGAGTACCGCTGATGGCAGTCGAGTAGCCGCCTATGACGTTCCATGCTGCGAACGCCGTGGAGTTCTGCTCAAAATAGCGCTCCGTGCTCTTGCGAATCACCAGGTTACCGAAACGCGCCGTGTAACCAGCGCGGAAGTTGCCATATAGCAATGGCTGGGTACTGACGCCGATATTCGCCAAACCTACATCACTGATAAGGATGGGCTGGCCTAGCAGCAATTTGAAGGGTTCATTTTGCAAATTGCTAGTCAGAATTGGCGAACCTTGCGAATTCACTACTCCACTAAGGGAAACCCATGTAGCCGTATTGCACAACCAGGCCGAACCCGCACGATAAGATTGATCCAACGCCCCGAAAATTTTCAGAATGCTGGCAAGGTTCAGCGAGGATGTGGTGCCCGTTGTAGCGGCCACGTTCGCAGCACCAGAGATCAACGAAGCAACGTTGCTGCTGTTGCCCGTCAAAATATTGGTATTAGCATAGCGAAGGAATCTATTGGAAATTGCTTCACCGATGAACTCAGCCACATTGAATGCAGAACTAGCAATCGTGGGGTTGCCAACGGTAATTAGTCCAGAATTCCATTGATCCACATACGAATCAAATCCGGTCAACGAAGGATCGCTCTCGGTGGCCGCAACGTTCTCATTTTGAATTGTTCCCACCTGACTAACGTCATTAAGGAATGGGACACGAAGCGTCTCAGTGCTATCCGAATTAATTACACGGATTGCGCCAAGCAGTTCAGAGATGTTCTTCTGAGCCACGTGCAAACTATCCATACCTACTGGTACGAGAACGCCTCCGCCAGTGGTTGCCGTGAAAGAGCCACCGGTGATTGCGCGCTCTTCATGACGGAGATACTTCCGATCTTCAGGCTTGACAGTGCCCTTCATCCACGCTTCAAATGCGCGAATTTCTTCTGCATGTACTTCCTTGGGATCTTTCGAGATCGAAGCATCATTGATAGCGGCACGCGGGGGGCGCTGGTTACGAATCTCTGCATCAATGTCAGCCGCACGCTGTGCACGGTTTACATCAGCATTCAGCGAAGTGAGTTCATCCGACATCTTGTCAAACGCAGATCGCTCTTCCGTATTCAGCACGTCTTTCTTAGCAAGTTCGCTAATTTTCGTCATGAGTGCATCGCGCTGTTCGGTAATCTTTTTGATATCCATAAAATATGTGTCTGCTTTCTGTATGTAGGGGCACAGGACTCCACACAGGCACACGTATGTGTGCGTCTGGGTCCAGGCGGGTTAATGCTTTGAGGGGTTGGGAGTGGTCACACACTGACTTGGTTGAGTGTCTGTGACCTGTGGTGCGTAAACTTATTTGCTATCGTGCAGAGCGTGCTGCATCAATACGCAGGCTATCGAGTCTCAGCCGCATATATGTCTTGTAAACGTCGTTGCTATTGCTGCTGCCACTGAGCAGACTGCGGAGTTCCTGTGGGCAGGATCTGACATCAACCATGGTCTGCAAATATGCAGGGTTGCTAGTCACTGTGAGTTCCAAGAGTTCAATCTGATCCAGTGTGCGAATCGCTGTTCCTTGGTCGTCCTTCCATGAGTCTTTGAGGGTTCTAAAGCCGAAGCTCATCCCACCCGTTACTCCTGCCTCTACAGACAGAGCCATGTCGTTTACATAACTGATTCGTGTGTCCACGTCTGCGGAAAAGTGAACGCCTCTGGAATCAGTTGTGACCTTGAGATTGCCTGCACGAGTGCTTGCAATGGGTTGGCTGGTGTCGTGGTTGTTGAGCAAAAAAATATTGCTGTTGCTGCTCAGAGTGTCAGTCACAGCACCAGGCGAAACAACCTCTTGGAATCCGCCGAGGTCCTGACTGCGAACATTGAACGCAATCGCTGTACCTGATAGGGTTCTCTTTCCATCTGCGGCAGGCTTGGAGATTCTTAGCTCTTTCGCTGGCAGATGTCGTACTTCGTTATTGTTCATTGTTGCCTTCTCCTGAGCCCATTGGCGCAATCTTGGGGTCCACAGGCTTCCCAATCAGCACCCTGCTATCACAGAGGTTCACTGGGGCCAGGATCATGTTGTCTAGCTCTGCCTCATCACCTTCCAGACCATTAAGTCCGCATAGCTCACGAAGCTCCGACGTTTTATACACACCGGCCGCTCTGACCACACTAAGCGACTGCATGAATGTCACTGGGTCTGACTTCAACAGGTCCATAAAATTAAACTCAATCGCATACTGACTCATTTGATTTGGGAACAGCTTACGAAGGAGTTCTGTTTCAATCTTCCTCATGATTGGTTTAAGCCCAAATTCCAAGAGGCCGATTGTAAGGCTGGTCTGAGTTTCACCTGATGTGCGCTGCTCCGAACAGATAAGGGATGGAGGGCAGCCAAAGAGGGATGAAACCGCCTGACGACTATACTCACGAGCCTTCACCAAGTCAGAATCCACATTGTTAGTGGTATCCAGCGGAGTGTATGAAAGCGAACTGTCCAAAACTGCGGTTGTGAACTTTGAACCCCCACCCGTGAGCTTATGCCAGTTATCCCTGATCATGCTGCGGTCTTCTGGCTTTAGCTTATCCGTGGTTGAAAGGATGCCTGTTGGCTGGCTTACATTCTTGAAGTACAAGTTTGCGTGTCGCTGTAGGGCTATCGACTCCGCAATGATGTCCCTGGAAGTCTGGAGACAACTTAGGCCGGTCACACCATCAGAACTTGGCTGCCCTGTGACGTGAACAATAGAACTTGGAGGCAGAGTCCTGCGATTGGTTCCGATAGTGATTTCGTACTGCAAGTCACCCGTCTTAGTGTCACGATAGACTCTGACGTGTTCTGCACTGATGTACCACAGGCCGGAAATCCTATTGCCTGTCCTGACAAGTTCCAAGTAACCATTGCCCCTTAGGAGCACGTCTTGGACTAGTGAGGTAAGCAGTGTTTGAATCGTAGACTCTGGATTGGGTTGATATCGGAGCAGCGAGTAAACACTATCGTTGAACAACTGCGTCTTGCTGTTCCCATTCTTTGCGTACAGGATCAGCGGTAGGCTGCCAATTGCAGATGAGATGAGCCTGATACAAGCTGCAACCGTGCTGCTGCCCTGCATGGCGCTGTGTGGCAAAACATCCACGCCTGCATCGCTGTATCCATGATCGAAAAGATTGTGCCAACCAACTGACAATGGTCCCGTTGGGTTACTACTTCGTTGTTCCGCTTTGGGCGGAAGATTTTAAATTAAACTTAATCATTGTGCAATGTGTTTTCCTTTACATGCTCCAGCGTCTCAGCAGCATTTCCTGCTTATGGGCTGGATCTTCTACGAAGGGTTCAGGTCTGGGAGCAGGCGGTAGCGGAGTGTATTCAACCTTTTCCTCTTGCTTGGGTTTGTTGTCAGTCCACTTACCCTGCCATCGTCTTGACCCACAGTTGCCCTCAGAGCGTCCTTTAGGCTCTGGGTGTATTCCAAGTGCCATTCTTCATTCCGTCGCTGCCCTGAGGCTTCCTTGTATTTGGCGTATGCCCTCTCTAGTTTGCCGGCGAGATATGGACCAGGATGGAACGTTCGGTCTCCCAGAGGGTCAACGATTGTCAGCATGAACTCCTGCACGTCGCCTAGTGCAGCGTCATAGTCAGGTCCGTATCCGCCACTGTGACCACCACCGTGCAGGAACTTGACGCATTCCTGTCCGTAATCTGGGATGCTCATCAGCCCTGAGAGATAGAGGCTGTGTGCAAGGTTCACTTGCTTGCGGGATTGCTCCATCCTGTCCTTATCCTGTACACGCCAGGTCCACAACCTTGTGCCTGAGACGCTGTTGTCAATAATGCGAAGTGTGTATTTGTTCTCCTGTTCAGTCGCCAGCATTAGTCAGCAACCTCAATGGAGCAGAGGGCAGGATGATTCTTCTTGCTGAAGCGAACCAGTTCCTGATGGCTGACCATCACCTTAGAGCCCAAGCGAACAGTGTTCAATGCCTTGTTCCCAATCAGGTAGTCGAGCGAACGGGTTGAGATGGACAGGGCAAATGCGGCCGACTTGCGGTCATACAAAATCTTGGTAATGGTTGGTTTATCAGTGATATAGCTGGTATCAGCGGCGGCGTAAAGGCTGTCGATAACAAAGGGTGTAAGAGCGAAAGAAGACATAGTAAAGCGGGCTCCATTTAGGGGCAAGGTCCACGGGGGACATAGAGGTCAGAGCCTGTCCAGAGCGCAATAATGCACTAGGGTACAGACCAAACAAAGAGCGTATTTAGTTGTGTGCTTTGTTTAGCGGACGTTGTCTCCGCTCGGACTCTACCCCTTCACACTAAGGTTCTAGTGCTGGGCTTGCAGGATTTATACTCCCCCCGCTTGGGCTCCCTCAGGTCTTTCATTGTTCCGCCTGAGTTTCCGATTTACACGGCTGCGACATACTCCTGTCTCACCATGGGACAGGACTGAAATAGAATCTCACGAGTCAAACTCAATTGCAAGGTTTATTTTGCTGTATTCCGAACTTTTTTCAAGATTGCACTCATTCTGCCTTCCTTCTGCCCAATCCAGCCATTGCCTTGCGCATGGTTTCCTCGTTCAGGTGGATATATCTCGCTGATGTTTGGGCTGACTTGTGCCCGGCCGCTTTCATGATGATGAACGCGCTTCCTCCGTTCTCAGCAAGCCGCGTGCAAAATGAATGCCTAAGATCGTGCCAGCGGAAATTCTTAATCCTTGCTCGCCTGAGTGCAGAAGCAAACCATTTTTTGGGATCTGCCAACGCAAATACCGCATCAGGGGCAGAATTGTTTGGTTGGTCTACTGCCCTTCTCTTGCGATGAAGGGACAGCGCCTTGAGCCCCTTGAACGCCTTGAGAACTGATTCATTCATGTAAACAACACGGTCAACGCCTGTCTTCGTATTCCGAACCGTTATCTTCTTATCGCGTAAATCAACATCTGGCCAGGTGAGTTTGTACTGTTCCCCGCGCCTTAGTCCTGTCCCAAGTGCAACGTCCAACTCGTAAACGTGGTGTTGGGCTCTTTCCTTCAGCGTTGGCTTGGTGGGTCCGCACGCGTCTACATCACCCTGTAGAACCTTATGTAACTTCTGTTCCTCGGCTGGCGTAAGGGAGCGAATGACTCCCTCACCCACCGGCTCAGATGCCACATCACGCGCCGGATTGACGGCCACCTTTCCCTGTCTCATCCCGTATCGGTATGCAGCCGATAAAGTCGTCTTGAGCCTGTTGCGGGTTGCGGGGGCTGTATCCATACCGTCCAGCCAATTGGATATCTCATGGGGCTTGAGGTCAGAAGCTAAACGGTTGCCAAATTCCCTTTTTATCTGCCCTAGTCGTCTAGGTGGGTTCGCTTGGTCTCGGTACTTGTGGGCTTGTCTTGGGTTCTGGATGTGCCTGAGCAGTGAGTCACAGAGGTGGCCAACTGTTACCCCTGAAACCTCCGTTTTGATTTCGGTACCCGTTCGGGCGGTTTGCTTGGCGGTAGTTGGGACAGCGCCGTCTCCAGAGGCACGGATGTAGTGAACTTTCTTCAGATAGTCAACGGCAGCATCCCTCTGACCTATTTTCTTTGCGCACCAGATGACCGTGGAGGCGATAGCGAACGTACCAGATACCTGAGCCCTCATTCTTCTCGTAAACGCCTGCTACAGGCTTTCCTGCGCGTTTGTTGGGTTTGTTGGCTGCCATTCGGGTGAATCCTCCAGCGCAATAATAACCGCCGGGGGATACAAAAGGGATACTTCTTTTCTGTAATGCTGCAACTCAATGCGTTGTACTGCTCAAAGGGGTTCATTTCAGTCATCAATGTTTATAGGGGTTTTGTGCGTATTCGGATGCATAAACGAGCATTGCGTTTCAAACCTTCAATCGCCCTTTTAAGGCGTTGGTCCTGGGTTCGAGCCCCAGCGCTCTCACCATCACTCCCATCGAGGCGCTAGGCTGCTTCCCTAATCAATAACTTCTCTTCGTTCTACCGTCAGAGCAGACGCATGTAAATTGCACCTGCCACCGAGCACTCCATGTGCCTGGATGGGACATGAGTTTTCCTCAGCCCGAATCACGGAACAGCCTGCAGAGTGATCCACAGCAAATCCTGTCAAGCCCCCAAACCGCAAATCCCCGCGCCAATCAAGGAGATTCGCATTGCGTAATAATTACGCCCAAACCGCTATACTGGATATAGAGATTTAAAGAAGGCCCCGGCACACCACCGGGGCTTTCGTCTTAAATCGTTACAAATCGATGGAATCGTTGAAAATCGGCGTTAAGCCTTTAGAATGACGATTTTGCCCGTAACCCTTTTATTTGGACGATTTTAGCGACACCCGTTTTTTCTATCATACTGCAAACAGGAGACTTACAAATCGATCCCCCCGGGGGGAGGGGGTCCACGCAGGGGAAAATCGCTCTCGCCTTTGATCCGAGTCCAGATCCGAGCCCATCCGTGAAGATCCCCGGTCGACTGGTTCTACAGTGCAGGCGCCTCAGCGAACGTCTGCTTTATCCCGTCTTCCAGACTGGTAAACGGCTCTTCATAACCCGCTGCCCGTAGTCCTGCCACTTCGGCCTGAGTGTAGTGCTGGTAACGATTCTTCAGATCGCCCGGAAAAGGGATGTACTCGACCTTGCCGGGCCCATGCACCTGCATAAGCGCCTCGGCCACTGCTTTGAAGGTACGGGCTTCGCCAGTGCCTGCATTGACCACTGCATGAACGGCCTTCCGAGGCCCTTCGGGCAACAAACCGGCGAAGAACATGTTGATGCGCGCCAGGTCCTTCACAAAGACGAAATCGCGACGCTGTTCGCCGTCCGCATAGCCGCCGGAGCCCTCGAACATCCGGATGGTTCCGGTGTCCTTGAGCTGCCGGGTAAAGTGGTGAATGACGCTTGCCATGCGGCCCTTGTGCTGCTCGCGCGGCCCGTAGACGTTGAAGTAGCGCAGACCGATAACAGTGCTCTTCATCTCCGGAATCAGGCGGCGGACGTAGTTGTCGAAGACCAGTTTCGAGTAGCCGTAGACGTTCAGCGGACGTTCGTTCACCGGAGCCTCGGTGAAGCTCGTGCTGGCCCCGTAGACGGCAGCCGTAGATGCGTAGACGAGCGGAATCTTGTGCTCCAACGCGAAGTGCAGCAACTCCTTCGAGTAAGTGAAGTTGTTGTCCATCATGTAGCGGCCGTCGTCTTCCAGCGTATTCGAGCAGGCACCCTGGTGGAGAATCGCGCGAATCTTTGTGCCTTCAAAGTCGCCGTTTTTCAGGGCAGCTCGAAACTCACGCTTGTCCATGTAGTCGGCGTATTCAGCCCCTGCGAGGTTGAGGAATTTAGGTCCGGTCAGATTGGGAGCGGGAGCAAAGTTATCGACCAGCAGGATGTCCCGCTCGCCCGCCTGGTTCAACTGATGGATAAGGTTGCTGCCTATGAAACCCGCGCCGCCGGTAACGATGATCAAGTCTATTTCTCCTCGCCCTCTGCGGGATTCGCCGTGAGCTTCTTCACGATGTTGGTGGTCGAAAAACCTTCGACCGTGGGAACGATCTCGACGCGACCACCGAAGGCAATGACCTCTTCGTGCCCGACAACAGTCTCGATAGTGTAGTCGCCGCCCTTGACCAGCACATTCGGCCTAAGCACACGAATGAGCTCGAGCGGCGTGTCCTCTTCAAACAGAACGACAGCGTCCACGGCGGCGAGAGCTGCCATCACACGTGCTCGCTCCCGCTCTGAGACGATAGGTCGCGAAGGACCCTTGAGCCGGCAGACAGAAGCGTCCGCATTGAGCCCAAGCACGAGCTTCGACCCGAAGCGGCGGCAGTCCTCCAGCAGCGTGATATGGCCGACATGCAGCAGATCGAAACAGCCGTTTGTGAACACGATGGTCTCGCCTGCAGCGCGCCATTCCGCTACACGTTTCTGGATGCGCTCGATATCGAGAATCTTTTCGCCGGCAGTAAGGCCTGTACTAGGCGTAAGCGCAGCGATCAGCTCATGCCGCGCAATAGGTACCGTTCCCGCCTTACCAACAACGATCCCTGCCGCGAGGTTGGCCAACTCTACGGCAGTTTCAACCTGTAAGCCTCCAGCGAGGCTGGCAGCCAAAGTCGCAATAACGGTGTCCCCTGCGCCCGACACGTCGAAGACCTCGCGCGCCCGCGCCGGCGAGTGGTAAGTACTGTCCGCGCGAAGGACGCTGATTCCCTTCTCGCTCATCGTGACGGTCAGGAACTTGAACTCATGCTCAGAGACCAACGCCTGTCCAGCCGCCAACAGAGCCTCGGTCTGATGGGCCGAAATGCCGGTCGCAACGGCAAGTTCTCCGAGGTTCGGACACACAGTCGTAGCTCCGGTGTATTTACTGAAGTCAGGTGTCTTCGGATCGGCCAGCACGGGAATGGAAGCAACGCGCGCTGCCTGGATCACGGCCTCGCACAGCGCATTCGAGAGCGCACCCTTGGCGTAGTCCGAAAGGATCACGGCATGAACCTTCGAGACCAAATCCGTGGCTCGCTCCAGAAGACGCTGCGACTCGATCGCCGGATGAGTGTCACGGCTCTCAATGTCCAGACGAAGCAACTGCTGCATCCGTCCGACGATCCGCGTCTTTGAGATGGTGGGCAACGAGCTGGTGACCACCCCTACCGTGTCGATCCCAGCGCGCTGCAGGATCTCGGTCAATTCGGACTGTTCCGTGTCGCTGCCCCAGAAGCCGGCCAGAAAGGTCTGGCAACCGAGGCCAGCGAGATTCATCGCAACGTTAGCCGCGCCGCCGGCTCGCTCGTAGCGCTGGGCATGAAGGATCACCGGGACCGGAGCCTCAGGTGAGATGCGATCCACTTCACCGTGGATGTAGCGATCGAGCATAATGTCGCCGACGACGAGGACCTTGAGTTGGCCAAACCCGCCTTCGAGGAGGTTCAGGATCGAATGTAATTCTCGAATCATTGATTACCTGTTGTCTGGTTATAGTTTGTTATGTCTGTGACCTGCGGCGTCCTGCGTTCGGCAACGGCTGCAAAGAATGTCTCATATGCCGGAACAACCTGATCAGGATCAAAGCGTTTCACGTTGCGAAACCCTGCTTCGCGGAGAAGTGGCAGGTGGTCGAGATTCTGGGCGATGAGCGCTGCCGCAGCCGGCTCGTTTGCCGGATCGATGTAAAGAGCAGCAGAACCGGCGACTTCCGTCATCGGAGAACGGTTAGAGGTGATGACGGGACAGCCGCAGCTCTGCGCCTCAATCAGAGGCCATCCAAATCCCTCGTAGAGCGATGGGAAGAGGAGAGCGGCGGCACCCGAGTAAAGGGAACGCAGATCTTCGTCGGATGGCTCGACGACTTCGATCACACTGAGCTGAAGGTTATTTGCAGCAACAAACTCGCGCATCTCCGAAGACCATGGTTCGCCTGCCATCACCAGACGCAGCGGCGGTGCGCTGGTGGCGCGAAGAATCTTGGTGAGCAGATCGAAGATACGAAGGACACCGAGACGGTTCTTATACCAATGGCCACCACCAATATGAAATAAATACTGCTCGTCGGCGGCGATACCAAGACGATTGCGCAAGTGTAGAACTGTCTCCTCCGCTGCTGGCGAACCGTGGAAGTTCAGAGGATTTGGAATGACGGAAATGTTCTGACAAGCACCGTTGGAAAGGGACGCGAGTTCACGCGCCGTATTACCCGAGACGCAAACGACGTTACGGGCAGCGGCAAGATGCTTCAATATCCAGCGCTGCTGCACTTTGCCCGTGGTAGATATATTGCGCTCCGGAAACCGCCCTTGCGCCGAGGCTATGGCGAGGAGGTCATGGCAGGTAATACTTGCGGGACGACCGCCAGTATGCGGCAGGTACATCGAGTTGGAGTGGTCGCAGACATGGACGAGGTCGAAAGAGAGTGATCGTTTGCGCAGCTTCGCGGGAAAGAGGAGATATTTGTCGACATACCCCAGCCACTTGCGAATGGTTCGCTGGCTGACAAGGTTGCCGATGACTGGCTGGGGTTGAATCACCTCGACCTGGTGTCCGCGAAGAGTTATCTGTCGGCACAGCATATCTGCATAGCGCAGCATGCTCGATTGATTGTCCAAAATGTAGTTTCCGACTAGAAGAATCCGCATGTCGCTGAAATCAAGATATCAACAATTGCCGCGAACGAATGTTACCTAGTGAGAGGAGCCCATGAACCTGTGCTAGGACTTCTTCCACAGTGATGGATGTCATGCACTTTTTCTTCTCGACGATGCAGGTCTCAAGGTTGCAGCCCCAGCAGTCGACCTGGTGGTAGAGGACGCGATGCTGACTGCCGTAGGGAAACCAGACGCGAGGCTTGTTGCGGGCGGAGAAGATGGCAACGCAGGGCGTCTGCACGGCGGCGGCGAGGTGCATGGGGCCGCTGTCATGACCGATGAAGATGCGGGCGTGGGTGAGGACGGCTGCGCTCTCGCGAGGAGTCAATAGGCCACATAGATTGATGACGGCGGAGTTGGAGAACTCACGCCAATCCTGTGCGGCGTACTCGCTGGCTTCACTCTCGTCTGGGCTTCCGAGGAGAGCCAGGACGTGGCCGGGATAGGTTCTGGATATTGCACTGAGCAGCGATCGCCAGTTTTCGCGGCCCCAGTCCTTCGACTGCCGCTTGGTGCCTACGCTGACGGCTATTAGAGGCTTGCCGTCTGCGGCTCTCAGGGCTTGTTGAGCTCTTGCCTGTTCAGCGGGAGTCAAGAGAAGTTCCCAACTGGTGGGAGATTCAAGGTAGGCGTCGCCCAGCTCGGTCAGATTGCGGGCGAGACGGGCGGCTTCCGGTTCGAGGACCTGGCTGGATTCCTCTCGGCGGTTCTGCTGCATATCTGGCGTGAGGGGAACGCCTACGAGGTGCGGTATCCCGCAGAGGCGGAAGAAGGTGGCGTCCCGGCGGGCGGCTTCGATGCCGCGAGGGGCAGCGAGGTAGATGAGGACTTCGGGGCGCCAGCGTAGGAGTTGCCACCAGAGGGAGATGAGGTCGCGCGGGCTGCGTGTGCCGGCCGCGTAGCGGAAGAATCCGTGGACTAGATTGGTGTTGTCCAGGATAGCCGCTGCAGGAGGAGCCTTTACGTTGACCGGGAAGTTGGTCAGCATGCGGCGTTCGGCGTTGGGGAAGGCACGCGCGACCAGGTGGAGCGATGGGAGAGCTATGACGGTGTCACCGAGGCTGCCGAGGCGATAGATTAGTACCCGCTTGGTCGTTGTGGAACTGGTCATGAGGTCTGGGTCTAGTCTGCTTGGTTTCGCCGGTTCCGGCAACTGGCTTGTTAGCTGATAGAGTTCTGGAGGACTCTTTGTATGCTCGATGCTCTTCTGATAGTGCGGATGCAGGATGAGAATACGGCGGCCTGGCATGAGACGGCGGTCGCTCTGGCTGAGGCCGATGGTCTGCTGGCGATTGCGATGGCGCAGCACAGAGCAAACTTCGACCTCTGGCATGAGGAGGACAAGGCTCGCGATCCGGGAGCTACGGACGCGGACATCGCAGGAGTGAAGAGGGCGATCGATAAGTTGAACCAGCGGCGTAATGATCTGGTGGAGCGGATGGATGCTTGGCTGCTGGATGCGCTGGAGCAGAATGAGCGGGCTCCGCTGCACTCGGAGACTCCGGGGCTGATGATCGACCGGCTTTCCATCCTGGCGTTGAAGATTTTCCACACGCGGGAGGAGGCACATAGGGTCACCGCTACGGAGGCTCACCGGCGACGGAATGCAGAGCGGCTGGCGTTGCTCGAGGAGCAGCGGTCGGATCTGACGGCTTGTCTGGACTCCTTGTGGGCCGAGGTGCTCGACGGGAAGCGACGGTTCAAGCTATACCGGCAGATGAAAATGTATAACGATCCTGAGTTGAATCCCGTTGTGTATGGGCAGAAGTAGATTTATAAGCGTGCTGCAAACATGAGCAAATCGGGCGGTAGTTGACCTCAGAGCCCGGTCTGCGTATAAAACCGAGACGAGAACAAACTGAGAATTTGGCTTCCGTTAACTCGGCAAGCCAAGGAGAGCCCAGGCACCAGGATTGACCATGGCACAGACGAAGACTGTAAGCGCAGCTGCAACGAAGCGTGCTCCGCGCACGCTGGCTGGAAGTGTTCCTGTAACCGTAGACGACGGACGCGCGCAAGTGCTGGCTCACTACGAGGCCGCCCTGCGGTTGATGCAGGAGGGTAAGTACGACAAGGCGCACGCGGCGTTCGACAAGATGCTGGCCACTGGAGCGGGCGATCTCGCGGACCGTGTCCGGATGTATATCAACGCCTGCGTGCAGCAGGTGTCGAAGGGCAAGAACCACTTCACCAGCAACGAGGAGCAGTATGACTATGCCATCTCGCTGCTCAACGACGGACACTATGAGGACGCACGCGAACAGTTCCAGTCGATTCTGAAGCAGAACGACAAGGCTGACTATGCGTTCTACGGCCTTGCGGTACTGGCAAGCATGACGGGCGACTCGCACACTTGCCTGGAGCACCTGACGGAGGCGATACGGCAGAATCCGCGGAACCGGATTCAGGCGCGATCGGACTCAGACTTTCAGGATATGGCGGACGATCCGCGGTTCACGGAGCTGCTTTATCCGGAGGTTTAGTTTTCCTTTTCCGGGTACCCCCTGGGTAGACTTTTAAGGCTCAAAGTATTCAAAACAAATACTTTAGCTTTGGACTTCCATGCTAAAGCATTGAAAACAAGCTGTTCCTTGCAAAGTATTCATTCCAAAAGACAAAGCCCCGGAACTATTGATCCGGGGCTTTTCTCCTTGCTGTTTCTATTATAACGGGTTGAGGAGAATTAAATGGCACTCGTAGGTTGTTGATGGTGAATGGTTTGCCTGGTTCAGGGACTTGACAGCTTTTTGGCGAACCAGGTTCGGCGATGACTTTGTCGTGGCCTAACATGAAGATGGGGGTTTTGCGTGGCGCTGGAGAATAGAGCCGGATCGAATGGTGAATTGGGAGATCGACCGCTGAGGGTAGTTGCCATCGGGGGTGGCACTGGGCTGTCGACCCTGCTGCGTGGGCTCAAGCGGTATGTACCAGCTCCTGACCGACGGAAGGGGAGACGTGCAGGCGATGCGGCTGTGGTCAGGAGTGTGGAAAACAGCTGTCCTGGAGCTCGGTGCGTGATTGGCGAGCTTTCGGCGGTGGTGACGGTGACTGATGATGGGGGATCATCGGGCCGGCTGCGCGAAGACTTTAAGATGCTACCGCCCGGCGACGTGAGGAACTGCCTCGTTGCGCTTTCGGAGGATGAACATCTGTTATCGAAGCTGTTTCAGGTTCGCTTCGATCAGGGGGAGCTGGAGGGCCACAGCTTCGGAAATCTCTTTGTGGCGGCGCTGTCGCAGATAACCGGGGACTTTGCGCAGGCGGTACAGATGTCGTCGCAGATTCTGGCGACGCGGGGACGGATCTTTCCGGCGACAAACACGAATGTGAGACTGGCGGCGCAGATGGACGACGGCTCGGTAGTGCGGGGTGAGACGAACATTACTGCCAGCAAGCAGAGCATTGTGGAGTTGATGCTGGAGCCGTCGAGTGCCGAGCCGCTACCGGAGACTCTGGAGGCGATTGCCAATGCTGATCTGATTACGCTGGGGCCTGGGTCTCTTTACACGTCGCTGGTTACGAATCTGTTGGTGCGGGGGATTCCAGAGGCACTGGCGGCATCGAAGGCGACAAAGGTGTTTGTGTGCAACCTGATGACGCAGGCGAATGAGTCGTTGGGCCTGACGGCTTCGCAGCATATTGAGAAGATTTTGCAGCATTGTGGCGGGGTCGACGCACCGATCTTTGACTATGCGTTGATCAATACGGCTCCGATCTCGGCGGAGCGGCTGGAGCAGTATGCGCGCGAGGGACAGGAGCCGATTGAGGTGGACCTGGATCGAGTGATGGCGCTGGGTGTGATCCCAGTGACGGGAGATTTCGTGCATGAAGGAGACGTTCTACGGCATGACTACGACCGGGTAGCGGAAAGGTTGCTGGATCTGAAGTTGCCACGAGTTGCGGCGGTGGTGGCATAGTGCGGTGAGACGACCACGGATCTCGGCGGAGGTACACGGATTCAAGGCATAACGGTGATCAAAAGAATAACGGCTGATAAGAGCAAGTCTCCGATAGGTAACGGCAAAACTGTGGCTTGTGGCATATTGATTTTGTTGAAGTTTAGGTGAATATTTTTTATCTATATCGTTCAATGTATGTGATTTATCAATGAAGATTATTCCTTAAGGGTACATCGTGATAGAAACGCCGGTTCTTGATGGCCACCGAGTACGGCTGGAGCCTCTGATGGAGGGGCATCTGGCTGCGCTTGAAGAGGTGGCCTATGATGAGCGCATCTGGCGGTACATGCTGACGCGAGTTAGGACACGGGACGATCTCCGGGGCTGGATGGAGGCCGCGCTGCGAGCGCGTGAGGCTGGGAATGTTCTGCCCTGGGTGACGGTTCTGAAGAGCGAGGGGCGGGTGGTGGGGAGTACGCGGTTTCTCGACCTGGATTTGACGAACAGGACGGTAGAGATTGGGCATACGTGGATTGCGCCGGGCTATCAGGGCGCCGGGATAAATCCTGAGGCCAAGTTGTTGCAACTGCGGTATGCGTTTGAGGAGTTGGGGCTGAACCGGGTGGCTCTGAAGACGCACCATGAGAATTTGCAGTCGCAGGCGGCCATACGGAAGATGGGAGCGGTGGAGGAAGGGACGTTTCGGAACCATTATGTGATGCCGGATGGATCGGCTCGGCATAGCGTGTGGTTTTCGATTGTCCGTGAGGAGTGGCCGGGGGTGAGGGCTCGGCTGGAGGAGCGGCTGGAACGAGAGAAGGCTTTGTTTCGTCAGGGATAGGGGTTGGCCAGAGCTATTTGCGGTTTTGGCCGCTCAGATTGGGCGAGGCGGTTCCCTGCCCTGCTGTGAAAGAATGGAGGGTGAAGGAGCCGCATGCCTGTAACCCTGATTGACGATACCTCCACGACGAAAGAGACCTCCCGCAATATACGCAAGACTGTCCTGCCGAATGGCCTTCTGGTGCTGACCGAGAGCATGCCCCATGTGCGGAGCGTGTCGATGGGAGCCTGGATTGGGTCGGGGTCGCGGGATGAGACGGCCGAGATCAATGGCGTCTCGCACTTTGTGGAGCACATGGTGTTCAAGGGGACGACTTCGCGGTCGGCTCAGCAGATTGCGCGTGAAGTGGACACGATCGGCGGCAATTTGGACGCGTTTACCGGCAAGGAGACGGTCTGCTTCAACATCAAGGTGCTGGACGAGAATGTGCCACCGGCACTGGATGTTCTGGCGGACCTGGTGCTGCATCCGACGTTTACGCCGGAGGAGTTGGCGCGCGAACAGGGCGTGATTCTCGAAGAGATCAAGATGGATGAGGACAATCCTGATTATCTGGTCAATGAGATTTTTACGCAGAACTTTTGGAAGGGCGATGCGCTGGGGCGGCCGATTCTAGGGACCAAAAAGACGGTTTCGAGCTTCAACCAGCAGATCGTGTTCGATTTTTACGCGAGCCAGTTTACGCCGCGGAATATGGTGTTTTCGGCGGCGGGGAACCTGGAACACGATGCGTTTGTAGCGCAAGTGGAACAGCAGTTTAGGTCTCTTTCTGCCAGTGGGGATGTTGTGCCGGTCAAGGAGAAGGCTCCGGTGGCCACGCCGCACATTACGCTGAAGCGGAAGAAGTCGCTGGAACAGGTGCAGGTCTGCCTGGGAGTAGAAGCTCCGCCGGTCAATGACAAGGATCGGTATGCGGTCTACATGCTGAATACGATGCTGGGCGGGGGGATGAGTTCGCGTCTGTTCCAGACGATTCGGGAGGACCGGGGGCTGGCGTATTCGATCTACTCGGAAATGAATCCGTTTCGGGATACGGGATCGCTTTGCGTGTATGCGGGGACCTCGGTGGACAAGACGCGGGAGGTGCTGGAGCTTACCCTGCGGGAATTGAGGCGTCTGAAAGAAGAGACAGTCGGCATTGCTGAGTTGAAGCGGGCCAAAGACCAGTTGAAGAGCAATATTGTGATTGGGCTCGAGAGCTCAGGCAGCAGGATGGCGAATCTGGCTCGGCAGCAGATGTATTTCGGGCGGTTCTTCGACGTTGAGGAGATCACTGCGGAGATCGAGGCGGTGACTCCGGATGATGTTCAGGCGCTGGCGGGGCGGATGTTTCGGCCGGAGGCACTGGCTCTGACACTTTTGGGGAATCTGGGCTCGATGAAGATTGAGCGCGAAGAGCTGGCTTGCTGATAAAGTTTTGTTCGGGATAGGAAAGCTGATGGGCCGAGGAATGATGAAGACGATGGATGCTTTGAAGGTACGCGCGGGACGGACGGCAGAAGAGGGCTTTACGCTGATTGAGCTGCTGATTGTGATGTCGGTGATGCTGATCCTGATGACGCTGGCGCTGCCGCAGATGTTGAAGTTCCGGAAGCAGGCGCAGGAGACTTCGGCGATTCAATCGGTGCGGACGATTGGGAATGCGGAGCTGCAGTACAACTCGCAATATCCGCAGAATGGGTTTGCCTGCTCACTGGCGGTACTGGGTGGGGATCCGAAGTCTGGTGCGCCGACGGCTCAGAGTGCGCAGCTGATTGATCCGACCCTCGCGACCGGGCAGAAGGCCGGGTATACGTTCGCGATTACGAACTGCTCGAAGGTGACAGTGAACAATCAGGATATGTATACGTCATTTCAGATTACGGCGGTGCCGCAGGCTGTGGGCAAGACGGGCGATCGCGGGTTCTGCACGGATGCGAATAATCTGATCACCGTCGATCGGACGGGTGGGACCAACTGCACGGAGCCGCTGCAATAGTGCTTGCAAGGGCTGTTCTGCTGGCGCTGGTCTGTCTGGCTCCGCGCCTTTATGCGCAGGACACTGATGCGCTGTTGCGGAAGGTCGATGACCACTACAACCATCTGACTTCGCTTAAGGCTCGGTATTCGGAGCATTATGCGGGCATGGGGATGGATAAGACTGAGTCGGGTACGCTGGTGCTGAAAAAGCCGGGTCGGATGCGGTGGAGCTACGACCAGCCGGTGGGCAAGATCTTTGTGCTGGATGGGAAGTATGCGTGGTCGTATACGCCGGGGACGGATCAGGCGCAGCGGGTTTCGGCGAAGGAATTGGATGATCTGCGGTCTCCGCTGCGGTTTCTGCTGGGGCATACGCAGTTGAAGAAAGAGCTTGATCAGCTTACGGTTACGCCGAGTGGGGCGGGGTTTCAGATTGCCGGCGTGCCTAAGGGGATGGAGCAGCGGGTGAAGCTGCTGACGCTGGGCGTGACTGCCTCGGGTGCGATTGAGCGGATGCGGATCGAAGAGATCGACGGGGCAGTGACGGAGTTTGCGTTCTCGGAGATGCAGGAGAATGTTCCGGTGAAGAATGAGGACTTTGTGTTTACACCACCGGCTGGGGTGAGCGTGGTGGATGGGCTGCCGCCAATCTAGCGGTGTTTTGTGCCGTGGTTTTTTAAGATTGTTTACACGGCTTTCTCAATTCTGAGGTTGACTGGCCTGAGGCTGCTTTCCTGTTGTCTTTCGGCAAGCGGCTTTTGCGTGCGGGCAGGAGTAAAATTGAACCAAATCTTGTGCAAGTAGAAAACTGACGCGCGGCCTATGCTGCGCAGAATTTGTGAGTTATCCAAGTGAGCAATGTTCTTACTAGCAAGTTTCTGACTACCGAAGAGTTTCATGATGCGGTTTATGAGTTGAATCCTTCTGTGGCTGTGTTCGACTGCGATGGGACGCTGTGGTCTGGCGATGCCGGGTCTGGGTTCATGAACTGGTCGATTGAGACCGGGTTGGTTTCGCGCGAGGCGACGGACTGGATCGATGGGCGGTATCGCGGTTACAAGCGGGGCGAGGTGAGTGAGTTGGCCATCTGCGGGGAGATGGTGCAGCTTTATCAGGGGCTGCGGGAGAGTGAGCTTCGCAGGGCGGCCAAGGAGTTTTTTGCAAGCCGCATTGAACGGAATATCTTTCCGGAGATGCTGGAGCTGGTAAACGAGCTGCGGGGGCGAGGGGTGGCTATCTGGGCGGTCAGCTCGACCAATGACTGGGTGATCGAAGAGGGTGTCCAGCGGTTTGGGATGCTGGCTGACCGGGTTCTGGCTGCGTCCGTACAGGTGAAGGATGGGATGATCACGGATGTGATTCGGGATGTACCAACCGATGAGGGTAAGGTAGCGGCCCTGGCGCGGGTGGGGATTGCGGCGCCGGATGCGGTCTTTGGAAATTCGGTGCATGACGCGGCGATGCTGGCGATTGCCCGGCGAGCGTTCCCGGTGAATCCTTCGGCTGCTTTGCTGGAGCGGAGTGCACTGGAGGGTTGGGCAGTTTACCATCCGGCATCGGTTAAGCCAGTTTGAGCCAGGTCGTTGAAGCTATTACGCTGCGGTGGGAGTCTAAACTGTAGTCAGGTGAAAGAAACCATTCGCAAACTGGACGAACCGGCGGTGCACAAGCCTTTGCGGCTCGTTGTGGCCGCGCTAATTTTGCGCGAGGGGACTGGTGGCATCGAGGTGCTGATATGCCAGCGCAAACCGGACCAGCCGATGAGCCTGAAGTGGGAGTTTCCGGGGGGCAAGATCGAACCAGGCGAAGGGGCGGAGGATGCCTTGGCGCGCGAGTTGGATGAGGAGCTTGGAATCTCCGCGGTAATCGGCAGACGAGTAGCCCGGATTCGACATAAGTACCGGAATGGCGGGGCGATCGATCTGCAGTTTTTCGTGGTACGCGAGTTCAGCGGTGCGCTCGTGAACCGGATCTTCAACGACATCCAATGGGCCAGCCTGGGGAGCCTGCCGGAGTATGACTTCCTGGCTGCGGACCTTGGGTTGATTCGGGATTTGTCGGAAGGCAAGCTCCTGTAGGGAAGCTCCGAACAAGTCTCATGACCAGACAATTCTGGCAAGAGAAGCATTCCCTATGGGCTAAAGCCCTCCAGCTTTTCGGGGCATTTTGCGGCGCGGCTGAAGCCGCGCCCTTTCAAAGCGGATTCGCATCCAGACTTATGCAGAGGTCTCCTTAGTGATGTCAGCTTTGAGCCTTGAGATCTTTGGTGAAAGATGTTCGAGCGGTATGGATAGGAGGAGTGTCGGGATTCTTCCCTTTCGGCTTCGGTCAGAGTCAGAATGCCGGCTTTGCTGGAACGCCGGTTAGGCGCGGATCAAGTTCCAGATCCACAAGAGGGACAGAACGGTGACGATGATTGCCGTTAGCCATGCTATGGTATTGAGCCAGCGTGAGTTGGTGTACTTGCCCATCAGTTCCGGACGGTTAATGAGTTTGAGCATGAAGACCAGAATGACAGGCAACAAAACGCCATTGAGGACCTGTGACAGGATGCTGAAGCGGATTATCGGGAAGTTGGGGATTAGGACGATTGCGGCTCCTGCGCCGAGCAGCAGCGTGTAGAACCAATAGAAAAACTTCGCTTCGCGGAAGCCTTTGTCGAGTCCACTCTCGAAACCGAGGCCCTCACAGACCGTGTAGGCCGTGGACAAGGGCAGGATGGAGGCGGCAAAGAGCGAGGCGTTGAAGAGTCCGGCGGCGAAGAGGATGAAGGCGTAGTTCCCTGCCAGCGGCTTCATAGCCTGGGCGGCGTCGGAGGGATCGACGATGTTGCGGATGCCGTGGAGGTAAAGGGTGGCGGCGCAGGCAACGACGATGAACCAGGCAACGATATCGGTGAAGATGGAGCCCACGACGACGTCGAGGCGAGAGGCCTTGTACTGGCGGACGCTGACCCCTTTTTCGACGATGGAGGATTGCAGGTAGAACTGCATCCACGGGGTGATGGTTGTGCCGATGACGCCAACGGTCATGTAGATGTAGCTGTGGTCGCGCCAGACGCTGCGCGGAGGAAGCTTGATGGTCTCGACGAGGGCGAGGTGCCAGTTAGGACCGCTGAGCACTCCGGCTGCGATGTAGGCGATGTAGAAGACGCTGGCGACGAGGAAGACTTTTTCTACGCTCTTGTAGTCGCCCTTGACGACTAGAAACCAGACAATTGTGGCGCAGACGGGGACGCTGATGTATTTGCTGACGTGAAAGAGCTGCATGCTGCCCGCGATGCCCGAGAACTCTGCGATGACGTTGCCGAAGTTGACGATGACGAGAAGGATCATCACGACGAACGTCATGCGGAGGCCGAACTCTTCGCGGATGAGATCGCTGAGGCCTTTGCCGGTCACGACACCCATGCGAGCGCACATCTCCTGCACCACGATGAGCGCGAGGGTGATGGGAAGCATCGTCCAGAGGAGGCTGTAACCGTACTGCGCTCCGGCCTGGGAGTAGGTGAGGATGCCGCCAGCGTCGTTGTCTACGTTGGCAGTGATGAAGCCTGGACCAAGGACGGCAAAGAAGAGTATGAGCCGGGTTCTCCAGATGCGCCAGGACGTCATTGCGGTTCCTTGTGGGATTGGTTAGGAGAACGTTCAGCTCGCCCAAGTATCAGGCTAACTCAGATGCGCAATGCGAGTCTTTTGCAGTGATTGCTGACGTGAGATTCTTTGGGTCTGGAGCCTCGAGAGTTACTCCGGATGTGGTTGGCCATGTGAGCCACGAATTCTTTCTTTTTGATCGCGAACCAGATTGAGGAATGCCTCGACGAGACTTGACCTTTCTTTTGTCCTCCATGCCAGAGCGACTCCGATTGAGCGGGTTGGCGTGAGCTGGCAAAACGAGACTCCGCTGAATCGAAATCTTTGGACTCCCGCGGTCACCAGGCCGACACCTTCGCCTGCTTCGACCAAAGCGACGACCGCGGGCCATCTGGCGGCGGTATTCGCGACATGAGGGGAGAAACCGGCACTGGAGCAGAGCGTGATGATGGAATCGAATAATGTCGGCCAAACTTCGCGCGCGATGAGGACAAAGCGTTCCGATGCGAGGGATTCGAGAGCGACTGGGCCGCCGGCCAGGGGGTGATCGCGCGGAAGGACGGCAACGAGGGGCTCTTCGAAGAGGAGTTCTGAGGTCAGAGTTGAGGCAAATTGTGGATCGAGTTCTCGGGTGAACGCGATGTCGATCTCGTTGTTCGCCAAGGCTTCCATCTGCGGGCGGGCTGACATTTCGAAGAGCGAGAGGCGGACTTCGGGATGGCTCTTGCGAAACTCGCGGATCAGGGTGGAAAAGAAGACGCCGATGCCGTTGGTGAAGAAGCCGATTCTGAGGGTGCCGACCTCGCCGCGCTTCGATCGGCGCGCCATCTCGACGGCGTGATCGACGGCGGCAAGGACCTTCTTCGCTTCCTCGAGGAAGACTTCGCCTTCGTCGGTAAGTGCGACTTCTCTGCGGCTGCGATGTAGGAGTTGGACGCCAACTTCTCTTTCGAGGTCGGCGACCTGCTCGCTGATGGCTGACTGCGATACGTAGAGTCTGCGAGCGGCGTGACTGAAACCCTTCCATTCGGCGACTGCGACGAAGTATTTGAGGTGGCGCAGCTCCATGGGTTTAGGTTATCGGTTTTTCCGATTACGGTCACCTGATATACATCTGAAACGCTTAGTCGATTGGTGTGTCCAATCATTAAGGCGCTTAACATAAATGGTAAGTACGCCGTAGTGTGCAGTTTCCGAGGACTCTATGTGGATTGTAAAGACAGCCCTGAATCGACCGTATACGTTCATCGTTCTTGCGCTTCTTATTCTCCTTTTGAGCCCCGTCATCATTCTGCGGACGCCGACGGACATCTTTCCGGACATCAATATCCCAGTGGTGTCGATTGGATGGACGTATACGGGACTGAATCCCGAAGAGCTTGAGGGCCGCCTCACGACGCCGTACGAGAAGGCGCTGACTACGCTTGTCGACAACATTCAGCACATCGAGTCAACAAGCTACAACGGCTATGTTGTAGTAAAGGTCTTTCTGCAACCCGGAGCGAGCCTGGATACAGCGAATGCACAGGTAACGGCGGCGTCTCAGTATCTGTTGCGCCAGTTGCCGCCGGGAATTCTTCCTCCGCAGATCATCAACTTCTCGGCTTCGAGCGTTCCGATTCTTCAGCTTGGCGTTTCGGGCAAGGGGCTCTCTGAGCAGCAGCTCAATGACTATGCAACGAACTTCATTCGCCCGCAGCTGATTACCGTACCGGGCTCTGTTGTCCCGTTGCCTTATGGCGGTAAGCAGCGCCAGATTACGATCAGCATGGATCAGGCAGCGATGCAGTCAAAGGGCATTGCTCCGGGCGATTTGCTGAATGCTGTGGCGGCGCAAAATGTCGTGATGCCATCGGGCACGATCAAGATAGGCCAAAGCGAGTACGACGTTCGCACCAATGGAACGCCGAGGACAGTGGAAGAGCTCTCCAATATTCCGCTGAAACAGATTAATGGCACCACGATTTATTTGCACGATGTTGCCAGTGTCAGCGATGGGTTTCAGGTTCAGACCAATATTGTTCGCCAGGATGGGCACAGAGGAGTGCTCATCAGTATCGTCAAGAACGGGAACTCTTCGACGCTCGATGTAGTCAGCGGTATTCGTAAACTACTTCCTCGTGTCGCCAGCACCTTGCCGCCTGAGTTGAAGATGACCCCGCTCTCGGATCAATCCGTCTTTGTGCGCGGGGCAGTGTCGGGTGTCATCCGGGAAGCGGTCATTGCGGCGATGCTTACCGCAATCATGATTTTGCTGTTTCTGGGTAGTTGGCGATCGACGGTGATCATCGCCATCTCCATTCCGCTGTCGATTCTTACGTCGGTGATCGTACTCAGCTTGCTGGGCGAGACGATCAATACGATGACGCTGGGTGGGCTTGCGCTTGCTGTCGGTATTCTGGTCGACGATGCCACGGTTACGATTGAGAATATTGAGCGCTTTCTGGAGGAGGGGCATTCTCTTCGGCACTCGATTCTTGAGGGTGCTGCGCAGATTTCGGTGCCGGCACTTGTATCGACGCTTTGCATCTGCATCGTCTTTCTTCCGATGTTCTTCCTTGGCGGCGTTGCGCGTTACCTCTTTGTTCCGCTGGCCATGGCGGTTGTCTTTGCGATGCTCGCTTCGTACATCCTCTCAAGAACGCTGGTTCCTACGCTTGCGATGTATCTGCTGCGTCACAAAGACCATGACTCTAAGGGGAACATCTTTACCCAGTTCCAACGCGGATTTGATCGGCAGTTTGAGCGGGTTCGAGCGGGCTACCACAAAACGCTGGAGCGGCTCGTCGTTCGCCGCAAGGTCTTTGTGCCGGTCTTTCTGGGGGCGTGTCTCTCCGTCTTTCTTCTTGTTCCGTGGCTAGGCCAGGACTTCTTTCCTGATACAGACAGCGGTCAGTTCATCCTGCATGTGCGTGCAACGCCTGGCATGCGTATCGAAGAGATGGCCCGTCTCTGCGACCTCGTCGAGCAGAACATCCGGCAGCAGATTCCCGCTAAGGAGCTGGATAACATCCTCGATAACATCGGACTTCCCTACAGCTCGATGAACACGCAGCATCTGACGAATGGCACTCTGGGCCCCTATGACGCCGATGTCATGGTCACACTGAAGGAAGATCATCATCCAACAGCGGCCTACGTTCGTGCTCTGCGCGAAGGCCTGCCCCGTACATTTCCGCAGGCGACGTTCTACTTCCTGCCCGCTGACATCACAACGCAGATTCTTAACTTTGGATTACCTGCGCCCATCGACATTCAATTGGAAGGCAACGATATTAATGCCAGCAAGCAGATTGCAGACAAGCTGCTGACTCAACTGCACCAGGTTCCGGGACTGACTGACCTGCGTATTCAGCAGCCTTTCGATTATCCAACGCTCCAAATTGGAGTCGATCGCACCAAAGCTTCACAGGGCGGATATTCGGAGCGCGATGTTGCTACCAGTGTGTTGAACACGCTAAGCGGCAGCTTCCAGGTGACCCCGATGTTCTTCCTGAACTGGAAGAATCATGTGAACTACAACATCGTGGCGCAGACGCCACAGTACAAGATGGATTCGCTGCAAAGCCTGCAGAACATTCCGATCAACCGGACGACTTCTGTGTCTGGCAATACAGCATCGACGCAATCGCAGGAGATTCTCGGCGATCTAGCCACGATCCACCGCGGGCATGAGATGGGGTCTGTGAGCCACTACAACATTCGCCCAGTGATCGATATTTATGGCGGTGTCCAAGGACGCGATCTCGGAAGTGTAAGCCGCGATGTCCAGCGAATTCTGAACAAGCAGGACATACCACGCGGCACATTTGTCACCCTCAAGGGGCAGGTGGAGACGATGCGGAGCTCCTACATCGGTCTGCTCGGGGGTCTGGTCTTCTCGATCGTTCTCGTCTATCTGCTGATCGTGGTTAACTTCCAGAGCTGGCTTGATCCGTTCATCATCATCACAGCGCTTCCGGCAGCCCTGGCAGGTATTGTTCTCTTCCTCTTCCTGACGCATACTACGCTCAGCGTACCTGCACTCATGGGCGCAATCATGTGCATGGGCGTGGCAACGGCGAACAGCATTCTGGTTGTATCGTTCGCAAAGGCGAAGCTTGAAGAGCATAGCGACGCAATTCGGGCTGCCATCGAAGCGGGAACGACGCGCTTTCGTCCAGTTATCATGACTGCTCTCGCAATGATCATCGGCATGGTCCCGATGGCACTGGGTGCAGGAGATGGCGGGGAGCAGAATGCTCCGCTTGGGCGCGCGGTTATTGGCGGTCTGCTCTGTGCAACAGTCGCTACGCTTGTCTTTGTACCTTGTGTCTTCGCGCTGATTCATAACAGCCGAGCGCGCCAGGAAGCTCGTGACAAAAAGAAGCTTGAACAGCAGTTTGTGTAACCAATGGGGTTATTGAATATATGGAAAACGCATCGACACAGGATCGGATTGATATGAAAGACTTCTCCGCTTCCGTGCATGAAGTGGCCGAAGAGCTGCCGACTTCCTCGACTACGGCAAGCGAACTAAAGATTCGCAAAGGACCGGTTCTGGCAGGCCTCGCCGTATTTGTTCTGCTTGGTCTGGCGGTCGTCTATGGCGTGCATTCCCGCACCAAAACGGAAGACCAGTTGAAGCAATCGACCGCCGAGGCTGCGATACCCAGTGTGAACGTTACGCATCCGACGGGAGGGTCATCTGCGCAGGAGGTCGTTCTGCCGGGCAACGTTCAGGCCTTTACCGACACACCTATTTATGCGCGCACGAATGGCTACCTGAGACGGTGGTATGTCGACATCGGTACGCATGTGCGGAAGGGACAGTTGCTCGCCGAGATCGAAACGCCTGAGCTCGATCAGCAGTTGCAGCAGGCGGAGGCGGATCTGAAGAGCGCAGAGGCCAATATGCAACTGGCCGAGACTACGAGTGCGCGCTGGCAGAGTCTGCTGCAGAAACACGCTGTCTCCAAACAGGAAACGGACCAGGTCGTAAGTGACTACGCTGCCAAGCAGGCCAACTATGCTGCCAGTCAGGCCAATGTTCGTCGCCTTAAGGAACTTCAGGGCTATGAGCGAGTGACTGCGCCGTTTGACGGCACGATTACTGCTCGCGCCACAGACATCGGTGCATTAATCGGCACGGGGTCGGGCACTACGCCGCATGAACTCTTTCACCTTGCCGCTGTTGGCCGCCTCTTTGTGTACGTCGCGGTACCGGAGATTTATGCCGAGAGCGTACGCGACGGCGCAAAGGTAAAGATTACGCAGGATGCGAATCCTGGCGAGGTCATCGTTGGCACAATTGCCCGAAACTCCAGTTCTATCGACCAGACCACGCGCACGTTGAATGTTCAGGTCGACGTCGACAATGCCAAGGGACAACTGCTTCCGGGGGCATACGTATTTGTCCATCTGCAATTACCCGCAGCCAACCGCGCTGTCACGATTCCATCCAACACCCTGCTCTTCCGGGCGGAAGGACTTCGCGTCGGTGTCGTGCACGAGGGTGTCGTGCAGCTTACCCCGATCACGATTGGCCATGATTTCGGCAACAGCGTCGAGGTTACGAGTGGACTCACGCCTAACGACGTCATCGTGCTTGATCCGTCTGATTCGCTTACCACCGGAACGCGGGTAGAAGTGAACGCTCCGCAGAAAGGGGCTGCGCAGTGAGCCGTACCGGTCTTTCCGCTGCGGCGTCTGCTCTGCTCTGTACTCTATTGAGCGGATGCATGGTCGGCCCGAAGTACACACGCCCTGCCGCTCCGCTGGCTCCAGAGTTCAAAGAGGCTACTCCAGAGTCGTTCAAAGAGATGAATGGGTGGAAGCTCGCTCAGCCCAACGACCAACTCCTGCGTGGCAAGTGGTGGGAGCTCTTCAATGATCCTCAACTGAACGCGCTTCAGGAACAGGTCGATCCTGCGAACCAGACACTGAAGGCCGCTGAAGCTAACTTCCGCGCGGCTCGTGCGGAGATCCGCTTCAATCGTGCCAATGAAGCCCCGACGTTGACCGTCAATCCAGCCATTGGCGCGGTTCGTGATTCGGTCAACCAACCTTATTTCAACAAGACTGCCGCGAACAACGGAACGGGCTCGTTTACGCTTCCGATCGACATGAATTATGAGGTCGATTTGTGGGGACGGATTCGTCGTGGCATTACAGCCGCTCGTGAACAGGCGCAGGCCAGTGCCGCTGATATGGAAACCGCGCGGTTGAGTCTGCATGCAGAGCTGGCGATCGATTACTTCAATTTGCGCAGCGCTGATGCACAGAAGAAGCTGCTGGATGAGACGGTGAAGGCCTATCAGGACGCGCTTCAGCTGACACAGGATCGTTATGATGGCGGCGCTTCCCCGCTCTCCGACGTCGCGCAGGCCCGCACGCAGCTGCAGACCGCGCAGGTGCAGGACACAGAGATTGGCATTCAGCGCGCGCAGTTTGAACATGCGATTTCAGTTCTGGTCGGAAAACCTCCGGCACAGCTGACGATCGCACCGACTCCGGTTACGGTACAGCAACCTGTGATTCCAGCTATTCCTGGGGCATTGCCATCGCAACTTCTCGAGCGTCGGCCGGACATCGCCGCCGATGAGCGTCGCATGGCCGCAGCGAATGAGCAGATCGGAATTGCACAGGCTGCGTTCTATCCGACGCTGAGCCTTTCGGCTGTTGCAGGATTTACGGGCACGTCGCTGCTGAACTGGTTTGACTGGCCGAGCCGCTTTTTTGCTGTGGGGCCAGAGCTATCGCAGACTGTCTTCGATCATGGCCGTCGACGCGCGACTTCGGATGTTGTGCTCGCACAATACGACGCGACGGTTGCCGACTACCGCCAGACCTCGCTGACGGCGTTTCAACAGGTCGAAGATAATCTTGCCGCGCTGCGCATACTGGAGACTGAGGCACAGCAGCAACGCGCTGCCACACAATCGGCGCAGGAGTCGCTTGATCTTTTCCAGACCCGGTACGCGGGCGGCGTCGACACCTATCTGCAAGTGATCACGTGGCAGACTTCGGCGCTTGATAATGAACGCAATGATATTGACATCATGCGTCGGCAGCTTGAGGCGAGCGTGCTGCTCATCAAGGCTTTAGGCGGGGGTTGGGATACCACGCAGTTGCCGAAGGTGTAAATTCTTGCTCCTGAATCTCTCGCCACTGGTTGAAAAGACTGTAGGATACCGGGGGAGGGATAGGTTAGCAGATGTCACATGGTGAACGCGAAAAGCTGAAGTTGCAACATCGGCTCAAGAAGATTCGTGGCCAGTTCGATGCGATCGAACGTGCGCTGAGCGAAGAGGACGACTGCGCCAAGATTTTGATGCAGCTGTCTGCGGTGCGGGGTGGGGTCAATGGCTTGATGGCGGAGGTTCTGGAAGATCATCTGAGGCTGCATCTTGCCGACAGAGACGGTAAAGGAATCGCTCCCGATCTTGCGGAGGATCTGGTTGAATTGGTGCGAAGCTATCTGAAGTAGCGCGGATGCTGTCGAAGGAATGCACAACACCGCTTTACCGGAAATGGGTAGAGGGAATTCACAGCGTCCGCTATCAGCGGACGTAGACTTACTATTTTCCATTTCTGAATTTTCACGTTTCTAGCGATCTCCGCGATATGATTGCCGCTGACCAGCCTTGGCACTTTATTTAGAAGAGGCAACCATGTCCACGCCCTATTCTTACCGGGACCCGACGCTATCTTTGTGGCAATCGGCCGTTGCGGAGGTCCACCGTCGCCGTCAATCCGTCCAAAACAGAATGCTTTTAGCGACGGGGAAGGAACTCGCTTTGCCCGTACTCGCCGCCGAAAATGATCTGATGTCGCCGGCGCATCTGATCGGCGACCTGACAAACAAAGGACAGTCGCCGGACGATCTTTTTACCGCAGAGATCGCCCCAATGGCCCTGGGAGGAATCGCGGTCGCGGCCGATTGTGCGAAAACTGCGGCGGAGTTTCTGTGGGCCGAGATGAAGCACGACGATGCGAGGGCGAAGATACTGGAAGGGGAGTTGAAATATGCCCCGTGCGACGTCTTGGGCTGGAGTGAATGTGTAACTCTTTACGCGAAATACAAAGCTGACCAAGGAAAAAATCCTTACCTGCCAAACAAAAACGTGGTGATTGACCTTGGCACAAAGACGAGACTGGCGATTATCGGGGATTGGGGGACGGGCGACTCCGTGGCAATCAACGTCCTGCAACAGGTAGCGAGATTCAAACCGGACGTCCTGATTCATGTAGGCGATATCTATTACTCTGGTACCCAGCCGGAGGCCCAGGCCAACTTTCTTGATGTTTGCCGTTCGCTCTTTGGCGTTGACGTGCCTCTATTCAGTCTCTGCGGCAATCACGATATGTATTCGGGCGGATTGGGTTATTACTGGCTTGTGAACCAGATTGGCCAGCAGGCAAGCTATTTCTGTTTGCAGAACGCCAATTGGCAATTCTTAGCCATGGATACAGGGAACAACGACAACAACCCTTTGACGGTAAACACCAATATGACTTCGCTGCCGATGGTAAATGGATGGTCGGAGGCCAACTGGCATTTGCAAAAGATTCAACAAGCCGGTGCACGCAAGACGGTGATGTTCTCTCATCACCAGCTGTTTTCGGCATTCAGTTCAGTTGGAAGTGTGAAAGATCAGGCTTACGCTTACAATCCCAACCTGTTCACGAACTTCCAAAATGTTTTGCCAAATATCGAGTGGTGGTTCTGGGGGCATGAGCATACGTTGGCGGTCTTTGAACCTTATATGGGGCTTAAACGTGGTCGATGTGTGGGAGCATCGGCTGTGCCGGTTTTCACCGACCAACAAAGTTACACGACTGCAGCAGGGCTGCGAACGCTGAACGGTGTCATGCCCACGTGGGTCGCCAATGGAGTCCTAGATAGCACAGCAGGCGACTATAACAATTGCTTCGCGATCATGACTCTCAACGGAGCATCGGCGAACGTCGACTACTATCAGGTGCCGATTCAGGGAACAGCATCCAGGTTGAACGTAACGGATACAGAACCTTAGTCCGGGCGGTTTTCCGGGACGATGGTGAGATCCAGAAGCAAGCCGCCACGAAGTGTCATCAGGTGCTGGGGTTTTCCAACCCGTTCGGGAGAGAGTAGACGATGGAGTTCGTCGACTGCGCCAACGCTTGCGCCCGCAAGACTTAAGATGATATCTCTCTCACGCAAACCCGCCTTAGCGGCTGGGCTCTCGGGATCGACGCTCGTCGCCATTACTCCAGATGGACCTGGCAGCTTGTACTCGTAAACGATCCGGCGTGGCAGCGAAACATTCTGAGCCGCAATGCCGATCCAACTGCGCCGCACGCGGCCATGTTGCAGGATCTGGCTAGCGATGTACTTCGCCGTGTCGATACCGACTGCAAAACAAAGCCCCTGTGCTCCCATGATTGTGGCCGTATTAACGCCGATAACCCTGCCGCTAGAATCAACTAAAGGGCCGCCGGAGTTTCCGGGATTGAGCGCCGCATCGGTCTGGATGATCTCCTCCATCATCCTTCCCGACGAAGCTCGCATGCTGCGTCCCAAAGCGCTAACAACTCCGGCGGTCACGGTGAACTGAAAGCCGAACGGATTGCCGACGGCAATCGCCAGCTGTCCAACCTTAAGATCCTTCGAATTGCCAAGGACGGCGGACGGGGTCAGCACTTGGTCGGTACGCAGCACGGCAATATCTGTGTCCGGATCATCGCCGATCAACACGGCGCTAGCTGTCAATCCGTCGAGAAAGGTCAACGCGATCTGATTCGCCGCGTGCACCACGTGACTATTGGTTAGCACCAATCCATCTGGCGTAAACACGAATCCCGATCCCGAACCGCTCCGGGTCCGGCGGCTGCGGACATCGATCTTGACAACCGCCGGGCTAACACGGTCGACGGCTGTGGTGACGGATCGCGAGTAGGCGTCGAGCAACTCGCCATCATTAGGTTGATGGTCGAAAGGTTGGTGATCGTTGGAACTCAAACCGGGGGACTTGATGGGTAAGTAAGACTCGTTCATACAATCCGAACCCTTGCTTTGGGTGTTAATCAGTAGATGCAATGGCCCATAGCTAGGATTCGGAAGCACCCTGTCTTCCGAATCGCCGAACATTACGGCACTTTGAGCTTCAACTTGCTTACATGCACATCGTACCCAGTACCTGGCAAGAGCGCCTCTAGCGCGAACAAGTCCGTCCCGCTGGTCTTCACCTCGCGATAACGATATATCCCGACCTCCTCCTCCGAGTCTTCTCTCCCATGCGCCGGAGCATCCAAAAAGCGTTGCGCATCCGCGATGCTCGCCGTTCCGTGGGAGATGCTACCAAGACCCTCCGCCGCCTAGGATCGCACCAGCTTGGTCCAATACCGGGTCAGCAACTCCGTGTCGGAAAAGATATCCGCCCAGATGACTTCTCCCCGCACAGCCACCACTACACCTATTGCATGTTCCTGCCGTAACGTCGCCAGGGCCTGCTCGCGGGACTGGGCCCCTGCGTCCAAGCGACAGGAGTACCTTGAAGACGTGGACACGGCCTCTTCGCAGTCCGGCAGTCGGCAATATCCAACAGCGGCCTCACTGTCGGCGTCGTCGATTGCCGGTGCTGGCACCAGCCCGACCATCGCGGTCAATGGAGCGATCACTACTGTCGAAGCAACATCTTCCGACCAATCCCCGATAGAGAAAAAGCTGCCCACCAACCTTCCTATTCTCTCAATCGTTTCGAGTACTGGGCAGACGCTCGCCATCGATACCAGTGGCGCACTCTTTCTTAGCAAAGACCGCGGCATATCCTGGCATTCGGTTCTGGCGCAATGGAAAGGTCGCGCCAAGAACTTACGCCTTGCACCTCCACCACGAGCGGCAGCCTCGCACCTCACACAGGACCAACGATCGTGGGCGGCCCCATTGCACAAACACAACTGTCAGTTTTTGAACTCACAAACGATACCGGCGTCGTGGACAAGCACCGACGGACGGATCTGGAAGCAAAAGTAAATCTGCTGACGGGATCAATTCAATTTATCTTGATTCCGGCGCTTTAGGGATTTCCCTAGTTGTCAATCTCAGACGATCTCCCTAAACATACAGTGAGCAATGATAGGCGTCATCCAAGCAGGCGAGGTCGTCACACGGGCCTAGATGGAAACCTGGAATCATTTGCGGGGAAGATTACAACGCATCTTCAGGGCTTTCAGAATCAGTACGGTGATGAAAGAAGCAGGCCGCACTTTAAAGCGGCGACAGGGGAGAAACTATGACGCACGGCAAATCACGTGGGATCGTATCGGCATTAGCCCTATTGCTTATAGGACTAGCGGCCCTAAGCAGTGCGGTCTACGCTCAGAACGTAAAGGTGGAAGGCGTCATAAAAGAGCGCAGTGGCGACACCCTCATCCTGCAGACATCTGACTCTCCAAAAGTCATTGTTCTTCTGACCCAGAGCACTGACGTTGGCCAGTTGCAGGGAGCGCTCAAGGCGCGCAATAAGAAAATGTCGATGGCTGCTCTGATTCCCGGTCTCCCCATTCGGGTGGAGGGAAGCTACGACGTTCAAAACCAACTCGTGGCGAACACCATTCGATTCAAAGGCAATGATTTCGAACAAGCCCAGGCCATCGAGGCCGGTGTGCATGAAACGGCGAAGCAAGCGGCCGCGAACCAGAGCGAGCTTGAGAAACAGAATGCACAGCTCCAGGAGCAGAACGAAGCCTTGAAAAAACAGCAGGCGCAGTTGACAGAGCAAAAGGCTTTGATTGCCGCCAACACCGCACGCTTCGGCCAACTCGACGATTACTACATTTACGACGAGGTAACTGTTTACTTCGGCAATGGCAAAGTTAAGCTCGATCCGAAGTATAACGCCCCTCTCTCGGCCTTGGCGGAAAAGGCCGGGACCGTGAACGGTTACATGATCCAGGTGAAAGGCTACGCCTCCTCATCCGGCAGTGTCGCTCTGAACCAGAAGTTGAGCGAAGATCGCGCTAATAATGTGGCTAACTACCTCCTGCAACAGGGCCATGTCCCGCTTTCGCGAATGCTGGCTCCCGGCGCGATGGGCGAGAGTCGGCAAGTGGAAGCAGGTAAAGCAAATGATTCGGAGGCTGAGAATCGTCGCGTCGTGGTGCGGGTTCTTCAGAATAAGGGTATCGCCGGAATCCAGTGAGGTGCCTTTAAGGCTTGCTAACTGGATAGTGCTGCGCCCAGGCTGGTCGGCATTGGCGTAAGTAGCGCTGAAGTACAAGGGTTTTCCCTAGTATCCGATTCTCTTCGTCAAGAGGTAGGCTCCCTGAGAATCATAAACTTGCGATTCCGGCAGGAGCGGAAACGCGACGCGAGCCAAGCGGAAGGTGGACACGTTCTGGGGGCCTCAAGGGATTCCCGGAAGAGTGGAAGACGGAGGGAAGTTACCCATGAATCCGAAGCCAGAAACATTCGCAGCAGGACTTCGACGTTTGATGGTAGTCCTCTGCGCCATCCTTATCGTGCCAGGTGACACAGTGGCGGAGTGGCAGTCCCCTGCTCCGCAGCAAGTGGCATCGACGACGTCGCCTGCACCGACTACCAAGATTCCTCCGGACCAATTGGACTCACTTGTTGCACCGATTGCGCTCTATCCAGATCCGATGTTGGCCCAAACCCTTGCCGCCTCCACGTATCCGCTTGAGATCATTCAACTCCAACAGTGGCTTGCCAAGAATCCCGGACTGAAAGATAAAGCCCTCGCCGATGCTGTGGCCAAGCAGACGTGGGATCCAAGCGTTCAGGCTCTGGCTGCGATGCCCGACCTGGTCAAGCGTCTAGCTGACGATATCCAATGGACAACTGATCTCGGCAACGCCTTTCTGGCGCAGCAAAGCGATGTGATGGATGCAGTCCAGCGCATGCGTAAGAAGGCTGAGGGAACCGGCAATTTGAAATCTAGTGAGCAGCAAAAAGTAGAGACCAAGGTCATCGAAAACAAGAGCACTATCATCATCGAGCAGGCGAATCCTCAAGTGGTGTACGTGCCCTCTTACAATCCAGTGGTGGTATATGGACCACCGGTGTACCCCTATCCTCCTATTTACTATCCGCCTCCTGGATACTATGCAGCGGGGATGGCGATCTCTTTCGGCATTGGTATCGCGATGGGCGCATTCTGGGGTGGTGGGTGGGGCTGGGGGTGCGGCTGGGGCGGTAACAACGACATCACGATCAACCGCAACAACAATTTCAATCGCAACACGAACATTGGCGGCGGCAACCGACCTTCCCAACTACCCTCTCGCGGTGGTGCCGGAGGTGCCGGTGGTGTGGGTGGCGCTGGTCGTCCAGGCGGCGTAGGTGGTGCTGGTGGTGTCGGAGGCGCTGGAGGAGTAGGCGGTGTTGGTGGAGTCGGAGGTGCGGGCGGTGTGGGTGGGGCAGGTAACCGACCGTCGCAACTGCCTGCCGGTGGCAATGCAGGCGACAAGTGGCAGCACAACCCGGAGCATCGCGGTGGCGCTCCCTATGGGGATCGAGGAACGGCGGACCGATTTGGTGGTTCGGCTCGGGGAGACTCGCTGGCTAATCGTCAAGCGAGCGCAAGGCAGCAGATTGGCCGAGAGGGCGGCAATCTAGCCAGCAATCGAGAGGCAGGAGGCGGTCCGGGCAATCGATCCGGAGGAGTTGGGGGAGGCGATCGAGGGGGAGGAGTCGGCGGAGGCGCACGAGGGGGAGGAGTTGGCGGAGGCGGAGCAGGCGGGAGTCGGGATCTTTCGCGGGGCAGCGGCGGTGGAAACCGGGGAGCATTTGGGGGTGGATCCGGAGGGTTCAACGGATCAAGCGCACGCGCCAGCAGCAACCGAGGTGCATCCAGCATGGGATCTCGAAGTATGGGATCTCGAGGTGGCGGCGGCGGCGCCCGTGGCGGTGGACGGCGGAGGTAGGCATGGAAGGCGAAAATAGGAGCGCTGCAATGAAACCAACGTCAACAGATAGAAATCTCTCCCTCTATGCTTGGGTTATGAGTGTCGTGGCTTCGGCATGTTTGTTCGTGCCGGTGCTTTGCGCCGCTCAGCAATCACCAATAACGGCTTCGGCTGTTGCAAGGGGTATTCCGGCGGGGGCAAAGACCTTTGATACCTCCCAGCAGGCTGCTGATGCGCTGGTCCGCGCAGCCGACCAATTTGACGAGACGGCACTTGCGCAGATTTTTGGCCCAGATGGCCACGACATTGCGTTCACCGGAGATGTTGTGCAGGACCGGCAGCGTGCTGCTGAGTTCGCAGCGGAAGCCCGCGAAAAGACGAAAGTTGCCGTTGAGCCGAAGAACGGGTTACGGGCCTATCTTCTTGTGGGAAACGAGGACTGGCCGTTTCCGGTGCCGATCGTCAAGAGGAGCAATCGATGGTTTTTCGATAGCAATGCGGGCAGACAGGAGATCTTAAACCGCCGCATCGGCTCAAATGAAATCGATGCCATCAACATCTCCCATGACTACGTAGAGGCGCAGAGGGAATACGCTTTGCAAAAACGCGAAGGCTACGCCGTGAATCAATATGCCCAACGTATTATCAGCACCCCTGGCAAACAGGATGGTCTGACGTGGCGCAACGCAGACGGTACCTTAGGTGGTCCCTTCAGTGAAGAGGTCGCTGAGGCGATCGCACAGGGCTACACCAGCAAAACGGAGCCTTATCATGGCTACTTCTACAAAGTGCTAAAGGGGCAGGGTCCCGCCGCCGCACCGTTGGGGGAGTTAGACTACGTAATTGAAGGCGCGATGATCGGTGGCTTCGCCCTTGTAGCTTCCCCTGCCGAGTACCGCGTCACCGGAGTGAAAACGTTCATCGTGAACAACGACGGTGTTGTGTACGAAAAAGATTTAGGGCCGTCTACGCTCGATGAATTCAAGAAGATGGAGCGTTTCAATCCGGACAAAACCTGGACTCCAGTTGAGGACTACTAGAGCAAGGATCAGGTGGCTATACCCAACAAGAAGGAATGAACAAAGACAAATACAGGGATCCTTCACTCCATTCAGGATGACAACGTAGAAGCAAATGCAGGAATCCTTCCTGTTCCTCGTTCGCTTAGTCATCATCAGGATGAGGACCTAAACCAAACATCGGCAAGATTGGTACAACAATCCTGATTTTGCTCCAGGCCCCCTCCCCCCACCTACATGACCATAAGTCTTTTGTAATCAATAATTTGATGTGGTTACCTCGCTTTCAAATTCGTCATTCTAAATGGGTTACGGCTAAATTAGTCTTTCTAAATGAGTTATCAAGTTAAAATAGGAAACCCCGGTTTATTAGCCGGGGTTTGATCCTCTACTTTTAAATATAGAGGTTTGAGAATAATTCCCCTGCAATGCGGATGTCATTGATTTTTATTGGGTTAGCTATTTTCGGGGCTTGACATGCAATTTTTGCTGCGGATTTCGCGAATTTATTTTGTAAGCCATTTATTTGGTTTTATTTACGCTAGTGTGGCTATACCCGACAAGAAAGAACAAACAAAAAGACAAATACAGGGATCCTTCACTCCGTTCAGGATGGCGACGTAAAAGCGAATGCAGGAATCCTTGCCGTTCTCCGTTCCCTGTTCCCCGTTCGCTTTCGCTCAGGGTCAGCGTCAGAAGGACGACGTAAAAAGCAAAAGCAGATCCCCGTCCGGGGGATGACAAGCAAGAAAAGCAACGACACGATAGCCACAATCCTGATTCTGCTCTACCTGATTCTGCTCTAAAAGATCAGGAACGAGTTGCAGTCGATGGAATCAACGGGCTCACTAGGGATTCTCCTAGTTTCGCTCTTCGTTGGCTCCACGTAGCTTTCTATGTGTACCAGCCTGTGATCTTCGGAGGAGATGATATGGCAACTCAAGCAGTCGCACCCGAGAAGGAAATTGATACGACCAAACCTCAAGCGATGGCCATTCCAAAAGAGGGATATTTCAAACTCCAGAACGGAAGATACGGACCGCTCTATCCTCAAACACCAGCCTGTTATGGCTTCACGATCATTGCGAAGATCAAGCCTGGACGAGAGGATGTCATCCGCGGATATGGCCAGACAATCGAAAAGACAATAGCAGGGTTGCCGGAAGCACTTGCTACCCTCAAACTTCATTACCTGCGATGGGTTCTCTTCGACATTGGGAACGATACATATTTCATGTATCAAGGAATCTTCGACACTGATTTTGATAAGTACACCGAAGACGCAGTGGCGTTGTTCTCCCAATATGGCTTGAACACTGTCTTCGAGAACCTCGAAGGATTTCCGGAGGACTGGAAGACAAATGTTCCAGCATTCGTTCGGTTCGTTCGTGAACATCAACGCCCGAGCTTTCTGGAGTACGGAGAGTATCCGTATGTCTCTGCAGATGAGATCAAGAAGGCACTGAAACTCAAGGCGGCCTTTTCCGGGATGCTTGACCTGATGCAGTAGCGACACTCTTCTGGTGCCTGAATGTTGGTTTTGTTCCGAGCTCGCAACCTCGCGATGTTATTTGAGGAGGGCACATGAGGCTTGAAATCGAAGACATTCAGCATTTCCTGGTTTCGCGGCCACGCGCTCTTGCAGCGAGATATGAATTTCTGACGTTTCGACAGAATGCGGGAGCGCGCACGTGGCTCAACGGGATTCTAGAAAAAGTCGGCACTGCAAAAGCTGTTGAATCCAACGACTCGTACACCAGATGGGTGAGTGTGGCCTTTACCTGGAACGGCTTGCACGTTCTCGGCGTCGATGAAACGTCTCTTGCCACATTTCCTGAGGAGTTTCGTCAGGGTATGGCTGCCCGCGCGGAGATTGTCGGCGCTACAGGCGACAACCATCCAGAGCACTGGGTGGGCGGCCTAGCGAGCCCTGATCTTCATGCCATTGTTGTATTGTTTGCCCGAGATCCCGCGGAGCGCGAACGATGCAGGCAGGAGCATCGGGAATACCTTCTCCAATGCGACGGAGTGAAGGTTTTATCCACGCTCGATCTGGAAGCGATTCCTCCTTTTACATACGCTCATGAACACTTTGGGTATCGCGACCGCCTGTCGCAACCCTACATCAAGGGAATTGATGGTGAACCAACTCCGGGCTCTGGTCCAGCGATTAATGCGGGAGAATTTTTTCTTGGCTATCCGGATGAAAACGGACCGCCTGCCGGGCTGCCGCGACCGGAGATTCTTTCGCACAACGGTAGCTACCTCGCATATCTCCGGCTCGAGGAACACGTTGGAGCATTTCGCGACTTTCTGCGGCAAAATGGCGCGACACCGGAGCAGCAGGAATGGATCGCTGCGAAGCTGATGGGCCGATGGCGCAGCGGCGCACCGCTGGTGCTGGCACCTGACAAGGATGACCCGGAGCTCGGCGGAGACATGCAGCGCACCAACGATTTCAACTACGCCAAGATGGACCCGTACGGCTATGGATGCCCGCTGGGCTCGCATATTCGGCGTATGAATCCGCGAGATACAGCGGCGAACATGCAGCGGAGAAGGATGATTCGGCGAGGAGGGACGTATGGTCCGGCGTTGCCGGAGGATAAGCCTGAGGATGGGGTGGAGAGAGGAATTGCAGCCTTCATCGGTTGCGCGAGTCTCGTGCGGCAGTTTGAGTTTGCGATGAACGTATGGGCGAACGATCCCAATTTTCATGAGCTGGGGAATGAACGCGATCCAATTTTTGGCACGCAGGATGGTACGTATGACATGACCATCCCAAAACGGCCCATTCGGAGGAAGATCACGGGCCTGCCGTCTTTTACGACCTTGCGCGGTGGTGCTTACTTCTTCCTGCCGGGTATCAGAGCGCTGCGATACCTTGCGGCACTTTCGGAGAAAGGAAATTGAGATGAGTAACTCAAAATCTGGACCACGTACCTATAACCAGATCCAACTACCGAGAAAGTATGCTTCGGGCAAGCGGCGATTCAGCATTTATTGGACTTGGAGTTATCCATGGGAAGCGAATCGAGATGTGACAGAACTAGATAATCGCTTCTCAACCATCACCGAAGTTCGCCGCGTAGCCTGGCCGAACTACGAGACTCCAGAGTTTTCAGCACAGATGTTTCTGCAAGGAATCTCCGGGACGCTTGAGTTGTTCCATCTATCGACGCTGGCGTTTCAGCGTGTTGTAGGTGAGGCAACAGAACAACCGGTCGCGGTTTATCAGAGGATCGACCAGGCGGGACAGAGATGCCCTATAGACGCGGGTGTGCTCGCAGACACGGACACTTTGATGGTGTTTGGTCTTGACCATATGGTTACGGAACAGGAAGCCACCCTGGAAGAGATCGAATCGATTCAACAGTTTCTTACACGGGAGGGGACATGCCTGATCCTTGGTCCTCACCACGATGTGGGCGTCTCGGCGGACCTAAAGCAACGCGCGATGGAGTATGCCCACCACGGTGATCCTTTGGTGCCGCGTCAGCAACGTTTTGGAAGGTACACGCGCTCCCTGATGAAAGGCCTTGGGGTGCCTGTTGAAAATCGTTACGGCCTTCGTCCCGCGGTTGTCAATGGAACGAATCAAATTGCTCCACTAACAGCATCGAGAGATCTGGATTCCCGGGGATGGCTCAAAGGGGTTACCACGTTCAACTTCCATCCGCATCTGCCACACTACGCGCTGACCACAGAGGATACGAAGTCTATTCGCGTATTGGCTACGCAACCGATCGATCTGTCCAGGCCGCATCCCTTCACAGAAACAGGAAATACTGAGTTCAACAATTTCCTTTGGATGCCACCTACTGGAAGTCGCGCCGGGGACATTCTGTTGGCCGATTCCACGATATTTACCACGCTTTTTGGCGGTGTAGAGTCCCTGGAGAATTTCTGGCGAAACCTCGCGATGACTCCGCTTCACTCGCAGTAAAACGCGGCACTCCAATTCTGACAATGAGAAGGCAAGGCTACTGCAACTCGACGAATCCTTGGGAGCCGCGTTGTTGCTAGCGAAGCGTAGCGAAGAGCAAAGGACCAGTAAGCAACCTACCCATTCTTGAGAGCATGAACAGATGAATCCGGGCGGAAAGGAGTCTGAGGTCGCAAGTAAAGACCGTGCGCCTTCGTCGTTTGCCGTATTTTGTGTGGTCATGGCCATCTGGACGATGATTGCTCCTGGTAAGGCTCAGGTCAGGGGTGTCTATCCCCTGGGAATGAGCGCCACCAACTCTGGAGTTACACCTGAGGCGGGATTTACCTACTCAAACGCCTTTCTGTTTTATTCACGGGACCAACTGAAGGATGCCAACGGCGAAATCATTGCTACCGGGCTGAACTCGGTGTTGATGGACATGAACAGTTTCGTCTGGGTCAGCAAGAAAAAGATAGGGATGTTGGCCGGCCCGGTCTACTCCTTTGTGGCTACGCTGCCTATCGCCAACAACTCACTGACTTCCAGTGGTCAGGGGCCGATCAGTGGCGGAGGCGGATTTGCGGACTCTTATTACCAGCCCTTCATTCTTGGCTGGAAGGAAAAACGTGTTGACGTTCGTGCGATCTACGGGTTCCTGGCGCCTACCGGCAGATTCGATGCCAGTTCCAACAACAATGTTGGTTCGGGCTATTGGACCCAGTGCATTTCTGCAGGCGAATCGTTTTATCTAACCGGCAACAAGGCAACCTCAATCTCTGCGTTCGAGTTGTATGAATTCCACAGTGTTCAACAGGGCACCGACATTCATCCGGGGCAAACCCTTAATCTCGACTATTCGCTAACGCATATCGTTCCGTTGAAAAATGATTTGCGTCTGCAAGTCGGGCTTGTGGGCTACCAACAGTGGCAGACAACAGATAAGAGAGGGCCAACCATTACACCCGATCAGGCGAAGGCACATTACCGGGTCAACTCCCTTGGATTCGCTTCAAACGTAATGCTGCCGGCGCGAAAGGTGAGCTTGGGAGTTAAGTATTTTCGAGAATTCTCGAACAGGTCAACTCTACAGGGATACTCGGTGCAGATCTCGGGCGCGGTTTCCTTCTAGAACGATCCTACAATGGTCCCTATTTTATTCGAGGTGCGAGCCTGGCTCCGAATCGGCTTGGGCCCCGGTCTTATGGGCCGTCTCCCACCCTCTCACCTTGGGGCGTGCTTCATCGAAGAGACGCGCGAAGTTTCCTTTACGTACCTTCTCGCTTGCTTCTGGTGTAAGCAAGTTCCACAGCGGGCCGTATTGATAGAAGACCTTCAAGTACGACTCTTGGCTAGTTGGTGCGACTTCGTCAGTGCCGAACAGAAACCGGTCTGGGAAACGATTGATCAGATCGGCACTGATCCGGGTGGATTCAGGAGTTGCGACGACGTACTTTGCCACTTCGTCCCAGGAGATATCAAAATAGACATGTTTGAATGCAGGATCACTTAGGATCAACGCGAGATTGGCAGCGTGATCCTTGATAGGACGAACCACTCGACCCAAGCCGGTGTGTGCCCAAATGATGGTGGTATTGGGATGCCGCCTAAGGAGCGCTTTCATCTGATCCAGATATGCGGGCCGTGCCCCTTCTTTCGGGAATGGCACGTCCATGTCACTGTGGATTATGACAACGAGTCCGACTTCACCGGCAAAGTCCAGAATTTTGTCGAGAGCGCGGCTTTGAAGGTTAGCAGTTTCTCCTGAGATCTTGGAGGAAACAAACTCCTTGTGAATCGTGAACTCTCCAATTCCCGAAAAGACTCCCGGAAAGGTCTGTAGTACGCGGCGAATGTGGTCAGCCGCATACATATCGGTCGGGTTGAAGCCTGTGATCATAGGTTCAAAGCGCGCCTGATCTTCTTTGGAGAGTGACCGATATGCCATAGCGATGCTCGCATCGGTAAATGAGTAGTAGTAGAGAGGCGAGTCCGTCTGTAAGTAATACGTAGGCGCAGTGTCACCGGAGTTTTGATAAGACCACTGCTGCTGTAGAGGAATTCCGAATAGCGCGACCCGTCCTACCTTTGTGCCCATAATCTTCAGGAATTCATGTATGTCAGTGCCTTCTTGAACGTAGTTCGTAAGATGAAAGTGAGAATCGTTCAGTTCATATTGATTCGGAGGACTAGTCTGCGCAGTTCCAGATGTACAAAACAGCGACAAACATAGACATAAGCCAAAAACGAACCGATGAAGCAACTTGTCCGAAGTGCGCTTCACAGGGCCTCCTTTTTCATTCGTCGTTGATTCATTTACATCGTCGGTTGGCTAGCCCTGCATCCTCAGAAAGCTAGCTCCAGAGTTGTATGAAAGATCGGTCCGGTGCCTCCCAGTGGAAAAGGAACGGATGTGTAGCCGACAGGAGATCTGTACAAGTAGAGGAACTCGGAGTTCCATCGCACGACCTTGTTCTTGAACGGGAAGTAGTTTGTGCCCGCCCGAAAGTCCCACGGGCGCCCGAACTGGCCAATGATCTCCGATCCTCCCGCATAGATCTGGAGCGTCTTGGGTACGACCATCGCTGAGCCCTGAAGCTGATACCCATAGGCATAATCCGTTGGCAGCCCTGAAGTATTCGTGCCACGGAAGTCATTAATCCATTGCCAGTAATACTCTCCCTCTACAGCAAAGCCACGATACTTGATCCCAGCGTCGAAGGATGCCATCTTCCATCTTGCATCGGTGATCGTGATGCCTGGTCCAAAAAGGTTAGGCGTGAAGATCACGCTACCATCGGAGAGCCTGAGCTGAACATTCTCGAATGTATCGCCGTTTGGTTGGCTCTGCTTGTTCTCGTCACTATGGTTGAAATGGAAACCAAAACGAGTAACAGGCGATTCATGATGTTCAAAGTCGCCCCAGCCCAGGCCGTAATCGCCCTTAGGCATCCAGACGAGGACAGAAGCAACGGTATTGAAGTGATTGGGAAGCTGGGCAGCGCTGACACCCAGCGTGCTCCTATTATTCGCGACCATGGCTTGGTAAGTCAGCCCTTTCGCGATGGTGCCGCTGGCCTTAATACCGGAGGTATATGAGGGGCGAAAGAACTCGTCGGCTATCAGTCGGCAGTCGACACTCAGCCAGTACGGAAAGTTGCCTTCGACGCTTCTCGCACCGGGCAATGAGAAGATTCCCGCGCCAACGGTAAGGTACTTATTGAAGCTGTAGCTAAGATTTCCAGCGAGTACCACCTGCGCTCCTTGCCCCTGTGTGGCGTTCGAAGTCCATGCATAGAGGAAGTAACGGAGCTTAGGACTCATCATCCAGCCCAGAAACTTTATTTGTAGTTTGTTGAGCTGAAAATCCTGACGCTGCTGGAGATTGCTGGTAACGCCGAACGCGTTTGTATATGTTGGCTCGATCGCCCGCTGATTCAGGTATCGGGCGTAAGTATAGAGGCTGAGACTTACGTCCCCGTACTCGGTATTGGCTATCTTGAAACCAACGCCTGGCGTGTAGGGGCTCCAAAACTTTCTTTCTTCCTGGCCTCCACCAGCGTTTCCACCCAGGCCCTTCACACCTTCAACCGGCGACCCCGCGGCTCCATCGATAGGATTCGCGATATCTCTGCTTGTCGGTGGTACAGCAGCAACAGTCGCAGCTAGAACATTTGCTGAGGCACTCTTTGTTTCCACGTCAGTATCCAGATTTGTACTCTTCGAATCGGTCGCCCTCAGAGCTTCCAGTCGGGCGACGCGATCCTGAAGGCTCTGAATGAGCTGCAGCATTTCTTCCTCACGTTCAGTCAGGGGAGGGGTAGCTTTGGGAGGAGACGACGCGTTGTCCCCTGCATCAGAGGGACCATTAATCGTCAAGGGCCTCGACGACTGCGCGTTGCAAGGAAGCGCTACCAAAATCAGACTTACGACCAGGCAAGCGAGGACAAAGAATCTCTTACATTCCCGTAATCTTCGACGACTCAAGATTGCAGTGCTCATTGTCCCGCCTAGGGTTAGGAAATCGGCTGCTCCGCTCTTCCTCGTCCGAAATCGGCCTGAATTATTTCAATCCAACGGAACTTGGTGAGAAGAGGTTGAAGCTCAGCCGTTCGGCGACGTAGCGGATGACTTCCTGGGCTTTTACGCTGTTTCCGGCCTCATCCAGTGGTGGCGCAAACACGGCGATAGCTCCTTTACCAGGGACTACCGCGACGATCCCGCCCCCAACTCCACTCTTTGCGGGCAAACCTACGTTCCAAGCCCAACCGCCAGAACCGTCGTAAAGGCCGGCCACCATCATGGTGCTTAGAATGTGGGGAATGTCCTCGCTTTTGATGACCCGCTCGCCGGTCGCAGGATTGATTCCATCGTTAGCCAGGGTTGCGCCCATGCGGGCTAGTTGCAAAGCATTCACGCCGACCGAGCACTGCTTCGTGTAAACGTCCACTGACTCGAACGGATCGGCGTAAATCCGGTCGTATTTAGCCAAAAGATACGAGAGCGCCTTATTCCCCGTGTTCGTGGCCGCTTCTGACTTATACACCTCGTCGATGAGGGTCAGCTTTTCTCCGGCAACCTTGCTATAAAAATTAAGTATCTTGTTCCATTTTTCATCCGCCGTGCTGCCTGAGATCAGGCTGACGGTCGCAATTGCACCTGCATTAACGAACGGATTGCCCGAGTGCGTCGGCATATCAACTACTGCCACGGGAGAATTGAAGGGTCGCCCGGTAGGCTCGGAGCCTATTTTTTCAAAGACCTTGTCGGGACCAAGCTCTTCCATTGCGAGTGCGAGAGAATAGACCTTGGAGATCGACTGGATGGAAAACGCGTATTTCACATCTCCCATCGTTAGAACCTGGTTGTCCGTCGTGACAATGGCAATTCCAAACAGCTTGGAATCCACCTTGGCGAGATACGGTATGTAGTCCGCATTCTTGCCGTTCGTATCGTTCTTGAACTTCTCGTAAGCTTCTTTGACGACCGCCTCAACCTGCTCCCGTCGCGGAGCAACCGGGCTGACCTTCGTGCTTTGGGCCACCGCGGGAGCTGCGCAAAAGTATTGGGGACATAGCGACGCGGCCATCAAAACAAAAGTCGAAATTCGACGTGCGTTCACGGTGGATCTCCTTTCCGCTCTCGATTACTCATGATCTTTTCGAAGAAGGCCCAGCAGCAGCTTTCTTGCTTAGAAAGCAAACGTCTTGCCGTACGAATACTTGAAGGAAAACTGCACTCGATAGTCGTTGAAGTTATATCCATTCCTGAAATTCACGCGCCGGCCAAACTGGAACTCGCCGCCTGCCATCACATTCTTCACCGGGTAGAACAGCAGGTTAGTTAGAGCGTAGTAGCCCTGATGAAAATCACTCGGGGACTCGGCATCGGAGTTCCAGATATTCAGCATCGATCCCCCAAATGTGCTGCTGAACTTTTTGTTCCAGTTGTGATCGACGAAGGCAACTGCGCCGATCATCGGCAGAGGAACGCCCTTGATAGGGGTTATCGGATTCGAAAAGTTATTCTGGACGCCGATGTCGATCGGTGCGTCGTTCATGTAGTTCTGGATGCCGTGGCCGTAGACCAACTGAAGCTTGCCCGTGGTGTTCTCTCCAAACTTCAGGTTCGAGCTCCCAGTTAATGCCCCAGCCAAACGCCGATCCGCCGAAATTTTGCGTCGGCGTCGCATTGTTGTCCACCCACGCAATGCGACGGAACATACTCGCAATCTGAAAATATCCCCACTTTCGATCGAAGTGGCCCTGCATTGATAGATCAGGAAGAATGAACTGCGGCGTGATGTTCGATAGCTCAATGCGACCGCTGTAGATTCCCTGATCCCCGCTGGCCCCGGGACGCTCGGCTGCAATCATGAACGTGTTCCTGTCCGTTTTGAGAGGCGTCCACCGAAATTGCACATTTCTAAAGAACACCATTCCGTTAGGACCCCAGTACTCAATGGAATTCGGGAAGACGTTGATATCCATGAACGGACTCCAGTACTGCCCCACCCCGAAGTGGCCCAGTTCGCCCCACGCATGACGCAGCCGGAACGTGGTTTGCCCGGCATCCACGCCAGTGCCGAAAAGTTCAAATTCGAAGATTGTCTTCAGATCGCCAAACGAGGTTGGGGTGGACGACTTAACTCCAAATCTCGTCTGTCGTACGCTGAAAAAAGCCTGTCCGTTCGGCCCGAATTCGTTCGCGAACGCCGGCAACTTCGTCGGCCGAACCACGTCAAACCAGGCCGGATCGATTGCCCCGAAGTTATAGCCCGCATCCGTCATGGCAAACCCATAAATATCCAGCGTGCTCTCTGACCCAGGCTTCTTCTGATCCGCCTGCTTGCCAAGTGGAGGAACACCGACCGCTGCTCCAGAAGAATGCGCCGTCGGAGATGCGTCAAAAGACGTAACGGCACTCACAAGGGTATCGTTCGGCCCGTTCTTGCTCTCTCCAATGCTAGCCTCTGAGCTTGGCGTACCAGGCTGACCCTCCAATACCGTGATCCTCCCCTTCACCTCTCCCATCATTTGTTCCAATTGCTGAAGCTTGTCCTTGAGTTGCTGGATATCCTGCGCCCGGGTATCCGGGGACTGCGCTTGAGCTGGCTGGACCCAGATAACAGAAATGAATAATACCGCGATAAGAGAGGCACTATTCCGAGCGTTCTTTAAGTTTGATCTCATAGGATGTTGTCTCCTTGGAGCCCTACAAGTCGCGGCCATTAGCTTTGCGATACTTGTATGCTCCTGGACTAGTGACAACAACTAGGAAAATCCCTAGGTACCTGTTCACACCGCGTCGCGGAGAGAACGCAGTGGAAGAACTTGTTCATCAACGTCAACGTCGGCTAGACAGTAGCGAGCCTTAAGCAAGGAACATCCACCTAGGTATTTCCCCAGTTGCTGAGGAGCATCCCGCAGCCTATATTGTGTTTTCGCAACTTGTGCAGATCGAAGTTAAATACATCAGGCCTACGTATGAAAACCACAGTTTTGCTGGCTGATGATCATCCCCCGTTGCTCGAAGCTGCCACCGCCATCTTGAAACCCCACTTCGATGTAGTGGGGACTGCAACTGACGGCGCAATGCTTGTGTCGGAGGCTCTTCGTCTTCGTCCAGACGTAATTGTGACTGACATTACCATGCCTGTTTTGAACGGCATCGAGGCAGTCAGTCAATTGCGTGACTCTAATTTCTCCGCTACGTTTGTGTTCTTAACAGTTCATGCGAATGAAGAGTTCCTTAAGGCGTGTCGTGCCGAGGGGGCGTTAGGATATGTCCTGAAGTCTCATATGAAAACCCACCTCGTTGCTGCGATACAGGCGGCACTCAAAGGCGAATCGTACGTTTCTCCATCTGTCGTCTGGTGATGTGACTGGCCTGAGAAATCAGGACCCAGAAGTGATGTATCTTTGGCGAATGCACGCAATAGTGGTGCGGTTCGTTTAAGAAAGTGGCTCCCCCACTAGAAAATTGAGCTTGAGCGCGAACTGGATGACGCGAGGATTTACACTCGTGCTGCTAATGACACCGAAAGCTGGGGAAGAGCAGTCAGGGTTGCATTGGTATCCTCGCTGGTAAGATGGACAACCACTCCCGGCAACAAGGCGCCAGTTGGTCAACTGCCACACCTACCAAGGCGCCTGCGGCAGACGTCTGGCTTGGTAGAGGTGTAGAAATTGATACGACAACTACGATGGCTATCAACCCTAACGACAACAAGCCGCGCCGACGTTGGTGGGCCCTTCGCAAGCGGTCGTTCATTGCTGGCCTCTCAGGGGAACAACATAACGATCAGGGCTATTCGCCTCTCGTGCGACACCTGCAAACGAACCAGTCCTTTGGTTTTTCTGTCGGAGTGGCCGTGAAAGTGCTTGCTATCCGGGCCCGAAACTTGCCAGTATTATAGTCATTGACTTGGGAAGATCTTTCAGTTGGCGCCCTTTGTAAGACGTTAGTAAGCCTTCTCCCGGCTCCGACAGTGCTTGGGCTTCAATATTGAGAAGCCACTTGGAGGTCCCCCCTGTTCACTCCAATGGAGCATCCGATCACGGACCGGCAGGGCCCTGTGCAGAATTCTCACGGGAGCTATGTACACGGTGGAAGGAAGGCTCGAGCCTTAATTGTGGCTGCGATCCTTTTTTTTTCACAATTGCTTTCGGCGCAGGCCGATAAATCTGTCCGCCGCGTTCTCATTTTCAATGACTTTCATTCTGTTTCTTCTCCCGGCGTTGCCATCCTGGATCAGGCCATCGCCACTGGTTTAGCGAACTCCACGTATCAAGTTGAGTTGTACAACGAGACCCTCGAGTCAACTCTGTTTTCAGATGACGCTACCCAACACCGTTTTCGTGATTGGTATATTCGCAAGTATTCGGAGCGCAAACCAGACCTGATCATTACTGTAGGTCCGGCTTCTCTCAAGTTTATGATCGAATCGCACGAGAGCTCATTTCCGAATATTCCAATTATCTTCTGCGGAACCACCGAGGAGATGCTGGAGGAGTTGAAACCCTCTGTTGATTTTACTGGCGTTTGGGCGGTACCGGATCCAGAGAAGACCCTGATCGCGGCACTGCGAATGCGACCCGGGACCAAGCATGTGATCGTCGTAGGGGGCGTTGCAAAGTTTGACCAAGCGGTTGTAGCAACAGCCAGGGCAAGCTTCCATGACTTCGAATCGAGGTACGAGTTCACCTACCTCACTGACCTGGGCATGCCTTCGCTGATGGAGCGTCTGAAACATCTGCCCAGTAACAGCATCATTTATCACACTTCAATTATGCTGGATGCCGCAGGAAATCACTTCATTGACGCGTCTCAGTCAGTCCCCATGATCGTTAGCGCTGCGAACGCTCCGATATTTGTTATGGATGATGTAGACCTCGGTCAGGGGACGGTGGGCGGGTATCTGATTAGTTGGGCCGCGGACGGGCGGGTTGCCGCCGCGATGGCTTTGAGGGTTCTCAATGGTGAGAGACCGCAGGACATCCCCATTGTTAAGAACAACAATATCTACCTCTTCGATTGGCGAGCCCTGAATCGGTGGGGGATCAAAGAAAAGGATCTTCCACCCGGCAGTACGGTGCTTTTCCGTGAGCCGTCCGCCTGGGCGCGTAACAAGTGGGTCTGGCTCACGGCCTTACCGATCATTCTCGGTCTCTCTATCCTTGCTATTTACTTGCACTTCAGTCGAAAACAAATCAAGCTCGCAAAAGACGCGCAGCTACACCTCAGTGGATTATTGATCAATGCTCAGGAGAAAGAACGAAGCCGGATTGCATCGGAACTCCACGACGATTTTAGCCAGCGCATTGCGCTACTCTCCCTCGGATTGGAAAATGTCGCAGATGAATTGCCGGATTCGTCAGTGACTGTGAAGCGACAATTACAAAAACTTTTTGATTCGGCTAGCGAACTTGGGGCCGACATTCATACCGTATCCCATCGCCTTCATTCATCGACGCTTGAGAGTCTTGGACTTGTACCGGGGGTGAGCGCTCTGTGCAAAGAGTTTACTGATCGGTATGGAATTGAAATCGATTTCTGCGCCGACAACATTCCACGCCGCATTCATCAGGATGTGGCTCTATGTTTATTCCGAATCATCCAGGAAGGGCTTCAGAATTTAAAAAAGCATAGTGGAGTAGCAAAGGCCCAAGTCAAATTGTGGACGGCCAGAGACAAAATACTTATCTCCGTGTGCGATGAAGGCAAAGGGTTCGATCTTAAGGAGATCACCAATAACGGAGGAATCGGCATTCGAAGTATGGAAGAACGCGTACGCCTTCTGGGTGGGCGATTCGAGATTCATTCAGAACCCACGAGGGGAACCAGAATCGAGGCCTGTGTCCCCTCCAACCGGTTACCAAAATGTTGAGGGGTTGAGTCTGTATCATCCCCGTGTTGGGCGCTGCGTGAAAAAACGCTCTAACTGACTGTCATAGCGACTAAAACGCTATCAAAAGAATTTGAAGACACACTATATGTTTGTTATTAGCCAGAAACCGGATGACGAAAAACTGACGTAAGATAGGTGCACACTATCGGGCTCTCTGACCGTCGAAAGGCTGGTATGTCATGGAGAAGACTTCCACGAACCGGGCCCGCCCACGTTGCTTGATAGCAGATGACCACGTGATCTTTTCCGATGCTTTGAGGGTTTATTTGGCTACGGCCCTCGAAATTGTAGGAGTGGTTTCGGATGGCCATGCTCTTGTCGTTGAAGCAATCAGGCTAAGGCCGGAAATAGTTATTGTCGACGTCGGAATGCCGCTATTAAATGGATTAGACGCGGCCCGCAGAATCAAGGCACTGACTCCCAAGGTTAAATTCATCTTCTTGACGATGCGGGACGACCCGAATCTTGCTGCGGCTGCGCTCGAACTCGGCCCAATCGCATTTGTTCTGAAACATTCGGCCGGTTCAGAGCTGCTGCAGGCGATTGAACAGGTTTTGCGCGGCCAATCTTATTTGACACCGAAACTGAAGGCCGACGATTGGGTTGAAGCGAAGGCCAGGGCGAGGCAGTTCTCAACAGAAATGACGCCGCGACAGAAAGATATCGTTCAATTGTTCGCCGAAGGCAGGTCCATGAAAGAGATCGCTGGACTTCTCCACTTAAGTCAGAAGACTGTGGAGTTCCACAAACATCACATCATGGTGTCGTTCAACTTCAAAAGCAATGCCGATTTGGTCCTATTCGCGCTGAACCGCGGGTTGATTGCGCCAAACCCGAACTGCAAATTAAAAGAGCAGACAATCGTTCCCTCGCGCTATTAGCACTTAAACGTTACGGAATAATTTAGCCTTAACGGCGCGCGCCAATTTCTCCAGCAGAGGGGAATCATGGGGGGCAGCGTTGAATGACAACGAGTCGCGGCCACGTTCAATCACTGCTTTGCACCGTTCGCGACATCGGAACTTGAGATCGCTTCAAAATAGTCCTTACCAGAAAATCAACAAAAACAATGAATTGCGAGTTTGAAGAATTATGCGCCAGCAAGAAACTTTTCTGAATCCGCTAGACCGACTGGTCTACTCAATTTATGTGCGGGGCAAAAGTGCCTCGGGAGATTAGGAGGTTTCACACCATGTCGACACTCACATTCAAAGGCCCCGCTCTTATCACTGGCGTTCCACCGGCATAGGCGCAGTCTACGCCGATCGCCTTGCCAAGCGCGGTTACGATCTCATTCTCGTTGCTCGCAGCCAGGAGAAGCTCTCTGAGGTTGCCGCGCGATTGAAGTCCACAGGCCGCAGAATCGAGACCATCTCTACCGATCTGACGAAGAAGGAAGATGTTCGGCGCGTGGCCGAGCGACTGAGCTCTGACTCCACAATCACTGCGCTGGTCAACAACGCCGGCACTGCCAGCGTGGCGAAGCTGCTCGACTCAAAGATCGACGATCTCGAGACCATGATCGATCTGAATGTCACCGCCTTGACGCGGCTTGCCCTTGCCGCCCTGTCTGGGTTCGTGGCGCGCAAAAACGGCCTTCTCATCAACATTGCTTCGTTGCGCCCTTGCGCCCGATGTTTTGAACGGCACCTATAGCGGCAGCAAGGCTTATGTAGTGAACTTCACGCAGGCGCTGAAGAACGAAGTGGAAGGCAAAGGCGTGGCGGTGCAGGCTGTGTTGCCTGGCGCGACCGCAACGTCGTTGTGGGAAAAGGCCGGTCGCCCGGTGGAGCATCTGCCGAGCGAGATCGTGATGACCGCTGAGGATATGGTGGATGCATCCCTCGCCGGTCTCGACCAGCATGAGCTGATTACCATTCCATCTCTACCTGATATCGCTGACTGGGATTCGTACGAGACGGCGCGCAAAGCTCTGGGTCCGAACCTTTCCCGTCAGAAACCGGCGGCTCGTTATGGAATTCAGAGCTGAACCTATTCATGATGTCTTCTGCCGTTCTGGCCTTTGCGGATGCGCCGTGAAGGGCCAATCGGTCCTTGAAATCAATTCGTATAGAGCAGCGAGGAATTTCTTATGGCTACAAAATCGACGCGTGACCATTTAATCGACGTGGGCGTTGGCCTGATGCACCAAAACGGATACAACGCCACCGGGCTGGCCGACATTTTGAAGGCAGCGGATGTGCCCAAGGGTTCCTTTTATCACCATTTCGGCAGCAAAGAAGACTTCGCCGCAGCTGCCTTGGAACGCTATGGGATGCGCGAGCGGGAGCATGCGGCGGCTGTCCTGAACGATACAGCGACTTCTCCGTTGAAGCGCCTGCGCCGTTACTTCAGCGATCTCGGGAAGATCTATGGCCAGAAGGCAGCGATCCCCGGATGTATGATGGGCCGCTTCAGTCTGGAGATCGCAGAGGAGAGGCCGCAGTTGAGAAAACGTATCAGCGCTACGTTCGATCACTGGCAGCACACGATTGCGGCGGTCATACAGCAGGCAGTTGGGCAAAAGGAACTCCCTGCCGGCACGGATCCGGGGTCGCTGGCGGGCTTCCTGCTCAACAGCTGGGAGGAGGCGCTATTGCGTTCGCAGGCTCAACAAAGCAACGCTCCGCTCGAAACCTTCATGCGCTACATCTTCGATGGGCTGCTGACGAAGGAATCTAAGAGCAAGGCTCGCGGCAACCCCTGATCCCCTGGTTATCAACGCGTCGCCGATAGAACGCGGCGGTGCATTTCATACACTCGAAGGGCGGTCATCTCGACCGTTTGAAAAACAGTGCTCAACGCAAGGGAGGAGCAAAATGTCCACAATTCGTCTTCACCAGACCACTACTTTGACGCCCGAACAGTACATCGCCGGGCTCACCGATTTCGGACCGGACCGCTCGAAGCTTTTTGGCAACAGCGCTGACGAGTACCTTAAGGTGTATCAGCGGGGCCGTACGCAGGCCGACGTCACCGAAGGCTCTGGCGGCATCTGGGAGCGACTGCACTACGACTGGTCCGATCCTCAACACGTCGTCCTCACGACGACAGACTCCAACGTGTGGGGAGGCGCCTCCGGCCACACCTACACCTTCACGCGTCGTCCCGACGGCACCACCGACATTGACGTGGTTGTCGAACGCGACGGCAAGAACCTTAAGGGACGACTGCTCGGCTTCGTGCTCAGGACCATCGGCAAGAGCGTTTTGGAAAAGGCGTTTGTAAACAGCGTCAAGGCCATCGAAGCCCGGAACGGCGCGGCGAAAGAGGAACGCGCTGCATGAGCGGGCGGTAGTTCCGTGAGATCAATGCGCATAATCGCCGAGTTGTTGATCGAGGCCTAATAGATACCGGCAGGTCTTAGCGCAGGTTGGCTTCTCGTCATGAATGCCTTGCAACACCGGTGCGATAGCATAACCACGAACGGATTGCTCCTACGGGAGGGTTCATGACTCATCCATTAGAGAATAGAACAACCACAGACCTCACACGACGCGAAGCGATTAGTCGGTTTGCCTTGTTCGGGACCGTTATGGCGATTCTTCAAGGTCGTGCGGTCCCGCAGAGCGGAGCGTCAGGAAGCTACAGCAATGCCGCGATAGCGCTACCTAGCGATCAGTATCGGTAGGACCAGAAGACGCCCCGGACAGGGGTGTGAAAATCGCACGTGCAATGCGCGCAGGACCGGGTGAGATCACACGCGATGCAACGGTTGCCGAAATGGACCACGAAGGCAAATTGACAGTGCTTCGCAAAGGCACTAACGGTTGGATATGTACTCCGGGAAACGAGAATAAAGTTGGCGATCCGCCGATGTGCGTCGACGAACTCGGAATGCAGTGGTTTATGGACGCCCTTGCTGGAAAGCCCGCGCCTACCAATCGTGCGCCAGGGCTGTGTTACATGCTTTGCGGCGCTACGCAGCATAGCAATGACACTCCTTTCGATCGGACGAGTCCGGCCATCCCGATAGGGCCGCACTGGATGGTTCTTTGGCCGTTCGATGCAAAGCATTGCGGCCTCCCCACTACGGTTCGGGATGCGGGTGCATGGATCATGTTCTCCGGCACACCTTACGCATACCTTCATATCTGCGGGACACCTTGGGACGGTATCGAGTATGCACCTGGTGATGAAGCGAGGTGGACCATGCAATACACCAAGCCAAGGATTGAGCGCACATGATCGATCCAGTGCAAGGAGAGCCGCCATTCTCTTTCGGAAATGAATGGCCACCCACCCATTCCCCCAAAGGACTGGAGGAGGCAACTCCGAGTTCCCGTTATTAGAAATTGCCCACCTGGTCTTCGACAACGCCACGTGAGCCTCTGCACAAGGAGTTTTATAATTCCGTCTCAAGGTGGAATGGACGTGAATCTTAAGGGTACAGAGCCGATACTTTGCTCACCGATTATCCGTCAGGTAGATCAGCACCTCATCGAATTGCTAAGCTCTCTCGACGCCACTGAATGGGACCTGCCTACTATCGCACCCCGATGGAGAGTTCGCGACGTCGCGGCGCACTTGCTTGACACCGCTTTGCGCAAACTGTCCGGGGGGCGCGACAACTGGCGCGTCGAAAATGTAAACGTGCGCACACATCAAGACGTCATCGCGTTGGTCAATCGGCTCAATCACGAAGGAGTGACTGTTTACCGCCGCCTCAGTCCCCCGGTCCTTACACAACTCATGCAACTTGTGTGCAACCAGACAGCAGACTTCTATGAGTCGCTCGACCCTTTTGCTCCAGCCGCGATTGGCGTCTCGTGGGCCGGAGAGATGACTTCACTCGTCTGGTTCGATAACGCCCGCGAACTCACCGAGCGCTGGCACCATCAGGAGCAAATCCGCCTCGCCACCAGTCGCCCGAGCATTATGACTCCACTCCTATACCCTCCGGTTCTGGACACCTTTCTGCGGGGGCTGCCACATGCTTACAGAGATGTCACGGCTGCGGCTAATACAGCCCTCCTTGTTGAAATCTCCGGCGATTGTGGCGGCCAATGGTGTCTTCTCAGGTCTCAAGATATCTGGAGCTTCACAAGTGATCTTCCATCTGTAATTGCCTCTCACATCATCATCCCGCAATCCATCGCGTGGCGCCTTTTTACCAAGGGCATAGACCGAGACTCTGCTCGCGCCAAGCTCACGATATCCGGCGATAAAGCACTTGCCGAACATGTTTTCCAGCTCGTTGCAATCGTTGGATAACTGGACCTTGGTCGGTCAGGTGCAGGCGAACTAGACATAGATTGGGTTCCCCGGATCCTGTCTCTGGTTTAGTCGTTAGTCTGCTCATCAAGTGGTCAACTGGCTCCGAGCATAAAGTTTCGTAACATTCTCGTTTACTGCCCACAACGCCCACCCTGATCTTCCTGCGCTGCGCCAAACAAGGTAGACAAACTTCGCTAGAGGGTGAGTATACCGGGACGTGTGTTACGTTGTGGACCTAAGACATCCGTTACAAGCCCCTTGCAGTGGCGATGGTTCGAGTTGAGGAGGCACGAGAAGACATATATCCAGTCATCCAGGCCGCGGGAATGTGGGAATCCCGAAGGGATTTCCAAAGAGTGTGGGAAGGGTGGGAAGCCGGCTTCATGGCTTTCCATGCTTTCCATACTCTGTCATTTCCATGGCCTGTTTTTCGCCTGGTAGATGCTGGATAAACCGATATGCCACCACCCAGTGCAACGTGCCGCACCCGCATGAGATACTCATCGGTACTAATCGCTTCACTTGGCGAGCTCGCCTCATTTGACAAGTTCAAGAACCATGACTAAATGCGAGCTCTTCCGCTTGCGAGTCTGAAAATGGTAACTGAGCCGGATCCTACGTATTGAGTTCTGCCAGCCAGTGCAAGGCGCGCAGGCCAGGGAGGAAGCAGTACTCTCCGCCTCGAGTAACCACAAACTGCGGTAAGCCTTGAAGCCGCATTCGGAGTGGACGCTTGGGTATATCAAAGACTCCGGTTCCTTCCTGAGCCCCCGCAACTGGATCTCTTCCCGAAGCCCCTGCGAAAAACGCGCTGTCGTTCATCCACTCGGATTGGATGAATTCGAACTGCCGACCTAAGTGGGCTCCAACAAACGCGAACATCAGTCCCCGGTCCAGCCCGTCATCTTCCATAACACCTTCCGGTAACGAAGGGCCATACGAAGTCCCGCGCCGAATCATGCGATGAATGCGAACGACGCCTGCAACATCCGCATCGCGGGGATTCATACGCCGAATGTGGGAGCCTGCAGGCGTCTTGTAGCCAATAGGGTCATCCTGCTTGAACAAGAAGGCGTTGTTGCGTCCTGCGTCGGCCCCGAGCGCGGGATCGTCATGCATTGGGCACAAAGCCAGAGGAGCTCCGCTGCGCCATCGCCCCATCATCTTTGCTGCCAGCAACTCCTCGGCTTCAGGACTGGAGGCATTCTCCTTGAGATATCGGCGGAACGTTGCGACACGCTGATGAAGCTTGCGAAAGACAACGTAGCTTCCATTGCGCCCCAATATCTCTGGCTGCGGTATCGCAGGCGTATCTACGATTTCATCGGGATACCCAAGCACAAACTCCCCTGCCTTGAACGGCCGCTCATTTGGATTGCTGCCAACAACGCCGGTACCTTCGATTGCCGGATGTCCGATACCATCCCTAAACCCGAAGGCTTCTCTCTCACCCTCACGAACATGGCAGTCCTGCCGCCAGATCGCAGTAACTCCCTGCAACTCCCGATATGTCTTCCGCGCGCCTTCCATGGCAGCCTCAAGACGCTCCGTATCCGGCGCAACGGCAGTGACCACCACATGAACCTCGGATGACCCAAGCGGTTTTTCCCAGTTCTCGGGAGCGCTCTCACCCTTGTCCCCCAACACTTTCGCTCGTGCTGCCATCCCTTGCTGAAACTGCGGTGAAAAGGTGTCGAGTGAGGCTTGCGGGACACCCAAAGCCTTGAGGCCCTGGAAAGTAAGTGCGACGCTCACCCAGGTATCACCGGTGGGGCTTGTGGGGTGAGCAGCTGAGACTACGACGCTGCTCAACCGGGCCATCAGTTCGCGACCCGCCTTGGGTTCGTCGATGCGAAACAACACGTAAGTCGCCGCATATGGCGTAGGCCGCGGACGAAGCACTCCGCTCTGAATGTCATCGAGTTCAAGAATCGTTGATGCCATGTGCTCTTCTCTCTTTCCGCAATCAGAAGCTGATCGAACCAGAAAACTGCACAGAATACCCCTGAAACGTAGAACGATTCGCAAATTCCTTGAAGTACTTAATTCCCAGAGCCGCTTTATGCTTCGGAAACGTCGAGTTCACAGCGAACCCGAGGGAATTGACGGCATAGCGATCCATCGATGTTGCTAGCGAAATCCCCGGCCCGGTCGTTGCCGTCGTCTGCCGCGCCTCATAACCCACCAGGCCGGCCTGCAGCTGAAAAGAGTTAGTTCGCAGAAGGGAGCCCATCATCGAGTAATCGAGATCAAACGTCTCCCCCGGGTTGGTGCCGGTGTCTTCCTGGACACCATGGAATTCGTACATCTGGAACGCAGACAGGACGAGGCGCTTGTTCTCCTTGAGATAAAACGTTTGCCCTGAAGACACAGCGTTCGTCCAGTAACCGGAGCCAACGTTGCCGTTTCCTCCCGCGACGAAGCGGCCCGTCGGAGCAAGAAAACCGTAGATCGCGCGGATCGCAATTCGTTCACGATTCCAACCCAGGATGAACGGCATGTAGTATGAGTCGGCAAATCCTCCGCCGCCACTGATCTTTCCCTGAATGTCCGAAGTGAGACTGTTCTTGGCGAATGGCAGAGTAGCGGCCGCGGAGAAATTGGCGCCCCCAGCAAACTTCCTCTTACTCACCCAGGCCAATGTATTCATGTTCATCAGGACATAGTTTTCTCCTGTAACCGTTAGCGTATCGCCCTTATCATCTTTGGCGTGATCGCGGGAGTAGAACAGGAGTTGATTGACGTAGGTAAAGCCGGGTGCCGGCGTGACGCCGGAATTCGTTGCAGTCATGCCGAGTGGGTACACACCACGATTTTGCGCTTGAGTGCTCATGCTGAGGATCATCACGCAGACCACACTAAAAATCCCTGACCGGAATCCGCTAATTTGAATCATTTGCTCGCGAGGTTCTTCCAGAAGTTAGTCAGGCTTTCGTCGCCGCCGAACAACGTCATGAAGATTGTGGAATCTGCCAGCAAAATATCACCTGCGCGTTCGCCGTTCGGTGGCATCCAAAGGAACATATTGAACTCGCTGTTTCCGGCTTCGACAAAAGGATGAGGCTTCGACATATCGATCGGTTGCCGTGCCAGCACCTGAATAGCGCCAGGATCTTGCGTGGTCACGGCGTAATGCGGAAGATGCATGTGGAAAACGAAAGTCTTGACATCGGTAAGCCAACCCCGCTTGTCCAAATCGTTCGTGATGGAGAGAGGAACGGTCCGGTTGGTCCCCTGGACGGTGGCTGGCCGAAGACCGTACCGATTTTCAACTGGCACACCGAGTCCCTTCATAACGGATCGTGTGTACTTGCCAAAGCGCTGCTGTCGCGGGACAAGCGGATCACCGTGGTGAGCATACTCCATTTGCCGCTCCTTCAGATCCGCTGAGACGCCGACGTCATGGTGAGGACCAAGTATCAGGCAGGTGCCCTCGCGAGTAAGAAATCTCCGCAGTGACTCGATCTCGTCCGGAGAGGCTTCTTGCTCGGTCACCATGTGGTCGAGGCCATAGACCATGAGCGTGTCTGTGTCGGCAAGTATACGTTCGTCAATCGGCAATCTTTGTCCGGCCTGATCGATCCGCTGGTACACAGCCACGGGCTGACCGGTTACTTCGCCGACCAGGCTCTGGAAGCTCATAGACGATAGGTGAAAAAGTTCCAGCGTTCCTGCGATGCCCTGCATGAACATCTGTTCCGAATACTCCATCGACTCATAGCTCGGCCACGCTACGCGCCGAACCTCGGTCATCGTCGAGAAACGATTATCCAGTTCCGTGACGTCGCGATTTGCCTCCCAGGGATAGCTCCAGGCCCAATAAACGCTGAACCTGCGCTTTCCTGGAACGTACTTTCGCGGCACGTGGAGTTGGTTGTAAGTTCGACCGAAACGCGTTACGTCGCTCATGTTACCTCCCTGGATTCGTCAAAGGATTCATCAAACAAGGGCTTCCCTTTCGCGAGAAACCAGCCGGCGCAAGCCGTCAAACGCCGCATACTTGTAGGCATAACTGTACGTCGGGGTATTCATGGACATGTTCGCGATAGTGTTCATCGTCCCGCCGCAGCGGATAACCATCTGACCGATCCCGATGATCTCCGACGCGAGATCGCCGATGCAATGAACCCCGATCAATTTGCGATCGGCCTTCAAAAAGATCAGCTTCAGGCGTCCGCCGCGACCGGC
>CAVSOH010000021.1:0-143209 GCA_963729555.1 uncultured Acidobacteriaceae bacterium
TAAGATCGTTGCGGAGCAGGCTGTCGGACAAGATCCAGGTTGTGATGGTTCCGTCGGACGGCAAATTCTTCTTCGCAAACGATGTGTTCCGTGGCGTGACAGGGTCAGCCGTCAAGCAGGAGATGGATCAGAACGATCCTCCCCCGACACAGGCCAGGCGCTGAATATCCGTAGGTCCGGAGAGCGGGTATCTACCTTCACCCAACAAGACTAAGGAGGCGGATACACGCACTACCGGGAGCATCGAGCCATGACGAGGGCAGGATATAATTCGCGAAAACAGATGATCCTCTGCAGAAGATTTTTAAGCTGGCTATGGTTGTGGTGTGGCTGCAGGCCGTGCTTCTCCAGGCGGATGTAGCAGCGAATAGAGCACAGCCGGTTGCCGACCTGGCAAAGCAGATTGCGGGGATTGCCGGGCCCGGTCCCGTAAAGCTAGCCATACAGAATCAGTCTTCACTGAGTTCGGAGGAGCTTCCTGCGATAAGACAGATGCTGGAGCGCGATCTGCGCGGGTATGGCGTCCTTGTTTCCCCTGCGGACGGCGCTACGCTCATCCGCGTGACACTTTCAGAGAATACGATGGGCGGGTTGTGGGTAGCCGAGATTCAGGAAGGCAAGGAAGTACGCGTGGCGATGGTTCATGTAGACCTCAGCACAGCGGCGAGGACGCAGGCTGGAACGGGAATGACGTTGCGCAAAACACTGGTATGGCAACAGCGGGAACCAGTGTTGGACGTACTACTGTTGCAGGCGGGCGCAATTCGCAGAATGGTGACGCTGGAGCCGCGAGCGGGTTACAGGTCTTACGGTGGATGTTGGGCGGCGTTGATGCGGCAGGAGCAACCGGTGGGATGGCGCACACCAGCACTTCCCAGCGATATGCGCGGACGCCTGTGATTATCCGACAGGAATATGTTTCGATGCATATCTGCCCGGTGCGCTATGTTCGGGGGCGGAGAGCAATGGAGCATTGACGGTTTCCTGCGCAGACAACGATGACCCATGGCCACTGGCGACACCGCGTTCACTCTCGGAGCACGACGGAGGATCGAATACGGTTTTGCAGAAGGCTTTCTACAACGCGACGCGGAATTACTTTACTGGAGTGCTGGCGCCGGGCTTCGGCATGCAGTTGCAGCCCTTTTATTCTGCGGCGGCATCCTGGCCTGAGCGGTGTGGCGGAGCTCTTTAACGGAGTGGACGGTAAGGTCGTGATCATCGAGAACAATACGATGAAGGCGATCGCAGGCGCGCGCGATTGGGGCAGCGACCTGGCAACCATTTACTCTGGTTGCGGTTCTGGAGTGCAGGTGCTTGTCTCCGGATCGGGTACGACAGCGGCGGACAGTGTTCGCGCCTACGAGATTCCAGGCAGAGAGGCTGAACCGGTCAGCGCACCTTTGGCATTGGATGGCCCGGTCATGGCGATGTGGCCATCGAGTGACGGCACGAGCGCGACAGTAGTGGTTCAGACGTCAGCGATCGGACAGGCGCAATCGATGCAATATGAGGTGTATAGTGTTTCGGCGATTTGCAACTAGCGGGATTCTGTTGTGCTGTGCGTTCACGGCGCTCGCGCGGACACGTCCGCACTATGGGGGAACGCTGCGCGTCGATACTCTGGGCGATCCATGGCAACGCCCGGACGGTCTCGCGCGACGACTGACCATGGATGGTTTGACGCGATTGGATGCAGTGGGTCCGGTGCGGCCGGCGTTGGCGTTGCGATGGGAATCACAGAATGGGGATCATCGCTGGCAATTCTGGATTCGCCCGAATGTGCAGTTCCCCGATGGTACGCCACTGACTGCTGATGCAATCGCGGCATCGCTCACGCAAACCTGCCGCGACGGGTGCCTATGGACGAAGGTTCATGCGGTCGGATCCTCTGTGGTGTTTACCAGCGATTCGCCGGAGCCGGACCTGCCGGCACAGCTTGCACAGTCGAAGTTTCTGATCTCGCACCAGAACACCCAGAGCGCGTTAGAGGGAACAGGGCCGTTTCGCATAACGGGATTTCCCAATGGTGTAATGCTCTTTACTGCGAACGATGATTACTGGGGCGGCCGGTCTTTTGTGGATACCGTAGAGTTGCGGCCAAAGCGGAGCATTCGCGATCAGTGGCTGGACCTGAGTATCGGCAGGGCCGATATCGTCGAGGTACCGCCAGAGTTGCTGCGGCAGGCGCAACAGCAGCGCTTGACCGTGTTAGCTTCAAGTCCTGTGAATCTGCTGTTGCTGCAGATTACGAATACAGGAACGTTGGCGAACCCTCAGTTGCGAAAGGCAATTGTTTTGGCAGTGGACCGTAGCGCTTTGTACAACGTGATCTTTCAAAAGCAGGGCGAGGTAACGGCAAGCGTGGTTCCGGGAGCGCTGAGCGGATATGCATTTCTCTTCCCACTTGACCGGGACCTGAATCGAGCGCAGGAGCTTCGAGGCGGGGCGACACCTCCACCGCTGACTCTGGCGGTGGAAGATGCCACTCCTGAGATGCAACTGGCCGCAGAGCGTATTGCACTGAACCTGCGCGACGCAGGGTTCCGGATTCAGGTAGCTTCTGGTGGTGCAGGCAAACCAAAGGCGGATATTGTCCTGCGGAGGGTCCATCTTGAGGCCAACGATCCGCACGCGGCGCTGAATGAGATGATAGGAGCTTCTGGACAAAATGTGACTGTAATCGGTACAGATACGAAGGCGTTGTATGACGCTGAGAGAGATTTTCTGGCAGGGCATACAGTCGAACCCTTGCTCTGGCTTCCGCAAGCATATGCGGTTGGCGAACGGGTACGCGATCTTCGCTTGACAGCGGACGGAACTCCGCTGATCGCTGGTGCGGCGCTTAACGATTCGAAGTGAGGACCTGAAGTGAGCTTGCGACAAAAACTGCTGCTGATGTTTTCACTCACTGTGGTAGCGGCAGTGGCAGCAGTAGGGTGGACAGTCGCTGTGCGGGTGCGACGCGTCTTTGATCGGCTGGATCAAGAGCAGACTGCAGCATTCGCTGGCCAGTTCCGGCGAGAGTTTCAGCATCGTGCAGATGATGTTGCCGCCGCGCTGGATCGTATGGCAGCGAGCGAACGGATGAGGCGCATGGCTGTTGAACTGACCCAGGGAGGAGACCCGGCACCCTATCTCCAGGAGGCGGTATCGCTCGCTCAGGATTACAGACTCGACTTTCTTGAGATTGCAAACAAGGACGGCAGCATCATCTCGTCCGCTCAATGGCCGGCGCGTTTTGGATATAGAGAGCCGTTTATCGCGACGGTAGGAAAACCGCCTTTTCTGAAGCAAGAGGATCTGCCAGATGGTTCGTCGCAAATGGGTCTCTTTGCAGCACGCCGGGTTCGCGAAGGCGAGGCGTCCATTTATCTGATAGGGGGAACAACGTTGGACCGTGAGTTCCTTGCAGATCTTCCTGTTCCTGCCGGCACGCAGGTGTATCTCTACCGCAACGCAGGGAGCGCATTCGATGCGCACGGTTTGATGGGGGCAAATGGCAATGTCCCCGAGGCCTCAAAGTATCAACATCTGATCGAAACAACCCGAGCAACAGCAAACGATGCAAATGGCGTAGTCTTTCTCACGGCAAGGCGCGAGGACAGCGTGAACGCAACGGCGATCCCGCTGAAGGCCGACGACGGTCGTGTGATGGCAGTGCTGCTGATCACCAACTCTCGCCGAGGCATGGTGGAGGTGCAGCAACACATCCGTGCCATCGCCTACGGTGTGGCAGGATTTGGAATTATGTTCGCGATCGCGGCTAGCTTGTGGATTGCGGCCCGGGTATCACGGCCGATTGAGCAGCTTGTGCTCGCCGTAGGCAAAGTAGCTCAAGGGCAATGGGATTCCTACGTAAGCGTGGACACGAAGGATGAGGTCGGAGCACTGGCAGCGAGCTTCAATCACATGACGTCGCAGCTTGTAGATCAGCGCGACCGGCTGGTGCAGAGCGAACGGGTAGCAGCCTGGCGCGAACTTGCACGGCGTCTGGCGCACGAGCTAAAAAATCCACTCTTCCCTCTGCAATTGACAGTGGAAAATATGGTGCGCGCGCGACAGCTTCCGGGAAACGAATTTGACGAGGTGTTTGTGGAGAGCACAGAGGCTCTGAAGGCGGAAATCGCGAATCTCAAGACGATCATCGGCAGATTCAGCGATTTCTCAAAGATGCCAAAGCCGCAGGAGGCGGAGATCGATGCGCGATATGTGATTAGACGCGTGTTGTCGTTATACGAACCCGCATTGAAGGAACGCGAGCGGCCGATTGCGCTGCAGACACAGATTGCCGAGGAGCCATTGACCATTTCCGCGGACGCAGATCTGCTGCATCGGGCGCTGTCGAATCTCGTTCTGAATGCCATTGACGCTATGCCGGAAGGTGGAACGCTGAGCGTGTCGGCAGCGCACAATAACGAAGCGGTGCGCATTCGTGTATCCGATACGGGCAAAGGGTTGAATCCCGAAGAGTGCGAGCGGTTGTTTACGCCGTACTACACGACAAAGGAGTACGGAACGGGACTCGGGTTGGCGATTGTACAGTCGGTAGTAGCGGATCATCGCGGAACGATATTTGTAGAGAGTGCGCAAGGCAGGGGAGCTACCTTTGTGATTGATCTTCCTGTCGGGAACAAGACAAACCTATGAGCAACAAAGCCGACATTCTTATTGTGGATGACGAGACAAATACTTTGGCGACGCTTGCGCGGGCTTTCCGGCTTGCAGGGCATGAGGCGACGGTCTGCGATAACGCGGCGCGGGCGCTGGAACTGGCTCAGGCACATCCTTTCGATCTGATCCTGTCAGATGTAGTGATGCCAAGACGGGACGGACTAGCACTGCTCGAAGACCTGAAGGCAAAAGGGATCGCTACGCCAGTGGTGATGATGTCGGGGCAGGCGCATATCGAGATGGCGGTAAAGGCAACACGGCTTGGGGCCCTGGACTTTCTGGAGAAGCCGCTGTCAACCGAAAAGCTCCTGCTTACGGTAGATAATGTGTTGAAGCTGAAGCGGCTTGAAGCGGAAAACAAAGACTTGCGGCGTCGCGTCGGCAAACAAGAGATGGTATGGACGGGTGAGACAATGCGGCGGGTGATCGCACAGATTGACCGTGTGGCCGCCAGCGAGACCCGAGTCTGCATCTACGGAGAAACCGGGACTGGAAAAGAACTTGTAGCACGCGCGCTACATGAGAAGAGCGCACATGCCGGTGGTCCGTTTGTGACACTGAACTGCGCAGCGGTTCCAGCGGAACTGATTGAGTCGGAGTTGTTTGGACACGAGAAGGGATCGTTTACCGGAGCTGCTCAGCGGCACGTCGGCAGATTTGAACAGGCACATCACGGCACACTTTTTCTAGATGAGATTGGCGATATGCCTGCAGCGATGCAGGCAAAACTCCTGCGTGTGCTGGAAGAGAAGGAAGTGGAGCGAATCGGCGGCGACAAGCCTATTCGCGTGGACGTGCGCGTCGTAGTGGCTACGCACAGGAATCTGGAAGAGCTGGTGCGCGCAGGGTCATTCCGTCAAGATTTGTATCACCGCGTCGTTGTGTTTCCCATCCAGCTTCCGGCTCTACGTCAAAGAAAAGAAGACATTCCAGCACTGGTAGAGCACCTCGTTCGACAGGTGTGCGGTCAGAATGGATGGAAGTCTATTCCCCTCACATCGGATGCAATCGTGGCTCTGCAGGCTTACGCGTGGCCGGGGAATATCCGTGAGCTAAGGAATATCGTGGAGCGATTGCTGCTATTGGCGGAAAAGGTGATCGATGCCACAGCGGTAGAGCAGGCACTTCCGAATGCAAGGGCGGTCGGCGCGGATTTCGCAAGGAATGCCGTTGGTCCCTTGGCAAGTAGGGTGATGGAGTTCGAACGCGCGACAGTGCTGGCAGAGTTGGAACGGAATCATCGGCACGTTACAAACGCAGCGAAGGCGCTGGGGCTGGAGCGAAGCCATTTTTATAAGAAATGCCAGCAATTGGGCATTGATTTGAAAATGGAATAGGATGATCGCAGCTCTTCTATCCACTTGAACATCTTCAAGTGCGCAGGTCGACATCGGCATTTCGACTCCTGCCAAACGACGCTAATTTGACCGCTCCCTGTCTGGCAGGATCGCTGAATGCTCTTCCAGCGCGTGATCCGGTCCGACCTGCTCGCCCGACCAGATCTTCTTTGATGTCCAGGGCATGGAGCGACCGCTCCAGAACGCATCGGTGGCAGGAAGTCCGAGCGGAAGCAATGCGGCAGAGCACAGATACGAGCTTCCAGTCGATATGTACGATTCAGCGATCGACGGTTGGTGACCATAAAATCCGATCCTGAGCCATCCTTTTTCATCAAAGACATCGGGCGCATCGAGCATTCTCCGCATCACGGCCGTTAACGCAGATCGTACTTGCGAAGGTGCGATCGGCTCAGGAAGGGCTCGCCGCAACGCTACCTCAGCGAGCAGATGAAACGCGCCGAAGCGGTAGCAGAGCGACCGTCCGATAGGCGGAAACGTCCCATCGGGGCAAATGAGCCGCTCCTGAATGGCCGCGTAGCGTTGGGCCCGGACCGTCATTGCCGGCCGAAATGATTCCCATGCAGTGGAGGACTTTGAGATGCTGTCAAGGATATTCAGCAGCATAGGCTGGATGACAAAGCTATTGTAGTAATCCCAATGGAACGACGGCCCGTCGCCGTAAACTCCATCCCCCTTGTACCAGGTATTCATGGTGCGGACTGCGTAGTCAATGCGCATTGGATCCCACCATGCGCCCATAACTGACAATGCCGCTTCCACCATGGCAGAAAATAACAACCAGTTGTTGTACCCCGGCCGTATCTGCCGGGAAGACTGGAGCGCGGCGATCGTATTTTTTTGAATTCTGGAATCCAGCTTATGCCACAGTTCGGTGGGCGCGCGCACAATCGCAAGCGCCAGAAACGCGGCATCCACAACGGGTTGGCTACCCTTGTTGAAATTCATAAAGTCGGGCGACGCGGGATCCGTTCCCGCATCGATCGCTTTGCGCGCCAGATCCGCGTATCGGCTTCTGAGCGTTCCCTCCGTGCCGGTGGACGATCCCGATTCGAGCCACGGCGCGATCCCGGCAAGAAGACGCCCCATTGCTTCGAGATAAGTAAATTGCTTCCGTTCGGAGACATTTCCATGCGGAGCCTCCACCGGCATTAATTCCTTCAACCGTCTCTGACTGGCTGCGTTTAGAACAGGATCGGCTACCTTGGCAAGAACTTGTAGCCAGAACTTCCGATCCTCCTCGCCGGAGTCGATAGGTGTTGTTGTTTCAGCGGAAATATCAAGACCAGCGAGAGCGCCCAATGCGATTCCGCCTTGTAAAAATCCCCTGCGGCCCATGCGGGCTGGAGTCTCTGATGACATGGGTTGTCCCTAAAACCGAAATAGATTTACTTGCGTAAGAAACAGCAGCTCTCATGAAATAAGAAGGATCACTTGCCTCTCCCTGGCCTACCGCAAATTATGCGTTATGCGGCCGGCCAGAGAGTTGCGGTGGGAACGGTTAATTCGAATGGCCTCTTAGAAGTTTATTCGACCTGAGAAGCGCAATTCGCGGTTGGAGTTGCTTGTCACGCTCGAAATGACTCCGAATCCGCTGGAAGCAGTTACGCTCGAGGCGGGGTTGCTGAATTGAGGCGTGTTGGTGAGGTTGAATGCTTCGGCGCGGAAGATCATGCTATACCGATCCGAGATTGTGAAGGTCCGAGCCACGCTGGTACTCAGGTTGGTGAGTCCCGGCCCGCGAAGCGAGTGTAGTCCCGCCGTTCCAAAGCGGCACACTGTGGTATTGGCGGCAGAACAACTCGACCCCGACGCAGCCTTTTCGGCCACAGACGGGTCGGCGAAATTGGCAGGATTGAAGTAAGGATGGGTGCTGTCGTGGCCGCCAAGAATCATGTTCGACTTGGAGACCACGTCGGCAAATTGCGAGCTGCCAGATGTACTGGGACCAAGAGAGCCTCCGCTGCCCGTTACCGTAAAGGGCGTACCGCTCTCACGGCTCAAGGAGCCGCTTATAGACCACCCTCCTAGGATGTATGCCGCTGGACCGTTCTGAAGAAAGGCCTGGCCCCTCCCGAAGGGAAGCATATAGTTTCCAAAGATCTGAAGGTTATGTGTCCGGTCAAAACCAGCCACCCCCCGGTTGAGACGCCAGTAAGGCCCGCCCATCGCAGTAAATAAACCCGACTCGCCGTCGGATTGATCGCCATAATCGTTAATCGAGCGGGAGTACGTGTAGTTCACTGCGACGCTGCTGTCGCCCGCGAATCTGTGCTTTGCCTGTGCTTGCAGGGCATTGTAGTGTCCGGTTCCGTTCGGTATTTCGGAAGTGATTCCAGCCGTGATGCCATACAGCGCGTTCATGGGCTCTTGGGCAACAGTTTGACCCGGCGCCAGGTTCGCATTGATGTTGATGCCCGGAACTTCCCGGATGATGAGTTCGCCGACGTAGGTAGCATTCAAGGTGATTGCGCCAGGAAGCTCACGCTCCAACGCTGCGTTGTAGCTCTCGTAGTATCCGCGCCGGTAATTCAGTGGCAGCGTGGTTGCTCCCAGGGTGCCGGCGGGTGAACCGAGAGAACCAAGAGCAACCGAGGGTGAGCTTGGGCTCAGCGTCGGAGCCGTCAAGATCGGAATACCGGTCGTCAATGTGACGGGCACTCCGGCGACAACGGGCGACACATTCGCAGTGTTTCCCTGAATTGTCTGGGAAACCACCGACGGATAGGTCGTCAGTACATTGCGAAAGCTGTCGGGGTTGCTGGACAACCCGAAGCCGGCGCGGGCCACGGTCTTTGAGTCGATGCGGTAGGCCAAGCCAAGGCGCGGCGCAAACATGCCTTTTCCTACCTGGACTTTGACGCTTGCGGGAACGCCCTGGGAGCCCTCCACATAGAGGTTTCCGTCGGCAGGGTTGAAGATGTCAAGGCCGGAATGGTCGCGGGTAGCGATCGGATAATACTCGTACCGAATGCCGTAGTTGACCGTGAGTTTCTCCGTTGCCCGCCACTGGTCCTGAGCATAGAACGCCCAGACGCTCTCGCGAGACGTGGCCGGATTCAGATATTGGGTGTCCTTTTGAACCAACTGCGGGAGGCCGAGCAGAAAATCCGCCCAGGAGTTGTAGCCATTTGCAGCCGCTCCGCCCGTGAGTGTGGTTAAGCCGCCTGTGAAGTTGAAGCCGCCCCGAGGACCGGAGGTGTTCTGCGGCTGGAAGTGGTTAATCGCAAAGCGGTCGAACTCCATGCCGTAACGAGTGGAGTGTTTCCCTTTGTTCCAGCTCAGGTTGGCCGCAGTCACATAAGTGTTGTCCCTGAATTGAAAGGGATTGGAATTATTTTGATTTCCCAGATTCGAGAGCCCCCCGCTGAATACGAATCTGGGCATGCCCCCGCACAGGCTGCAGCTGCCATTGGTACCGGGAATGTTGAAGTAAGATGTTCCCCAATCGGTCCCGATGTCGGTGTTCTTGGCGGCCATGCCCTGGCGCAGGTAGCCGACGTTGGCATCCAGAAGCAGGTTGGACTGGAAGGCATAGGTGCCGCCGATTCCGATGGATTGAACCAGGCTCGGCGCATTGCCCGGCTGGCCGCCGTCGAAGGTCGTTCCGCCTGCCGCTCCCAGCGTCTGGGGATCAAAGAGGTTTGCCCTCTGAAATCCATAGCGCCCGAAGATTGTGCTTTTGCTGTTGAGGTTGAAATCGACGCGAGTATCAACATTGTCGCGGGTGTACTCGCCGTCGGCTGCGCCAAAAAAGTTATTGCTGAGCCCGGCGCCGGTAACGTTCGGTCCATCGGCAGTCATCAGTTTGATCATCTGCTGCGCAGCGTAGGAGATCCGGCTTGCTGGAATGGTATTGTTCGCGAATGGCGTGCGCCCGGTGCCATTGGCATTGCCCGTTGCGGGATCATAGATGACGGTGCTGATGCCCGTGAAGTTGCCTGTGAGCATGTTTCCGGTTGGAACCGTCTGGAAGCCGCTTAACGCCTGCGAGCGTCGCGTGCGTTCCCAGTTCCCGAAGAAGAAGGCCTTATTTTTCATGATCGGGCCGCCGTAATTGGCCCCGAACTGATTCAGGATGTACTTGGGAATCAAGCCTCTGTTAGTCGCCGTCGGCGTGAAGAAGAAGCTTTTCGCCATCAAGGCGCTGATCATGTTGTATTCCCAGGCTGAGCCGTGGAATTTGTTGGTTCCGGACTTGGTCGTCACGTTGACTGAGGCCCCTGAGGCAAACCCCTGCTCAGCGTTCATACTGTTGGTCACTACGTTGACAGCGGAGATTGCCTCGGTCGACGGAGTATATGCGGTGATCTCCGGCAGCCATGCATAGATATCGCTAACGCCGTCAATGCGGGTGCTGTTGTTGCTTCCCGACACGCCGTTTGCGTTGAACATCATCGTATCGGCGGGGTTCCCCGCTTCCGAGTGCTGCTCGCCCGGCGGCGAAAAGCCGGGGAGAAGGACAAACAAGCTTTGGAAGTTGCGCATATTCAATCCCGCAGTTGTCACGAGCGTCTGTACTTGTGTCGTTTCCAACTCAGAGGTTACGTTCGCGGTATCCGTCTGGAGCTCGGGAGGTGCGGCGGTGACCATAACCGTTTGTCCAACTGTCGCTAGATGAAGCTGGGCATCGAAGCGCCGCTCGGTATTCGCTTGAATTTCGATCCCCTGTCCCACTGTGCTGGCGAACGCCTTTGCCGATATCGAAACCTTGTAAGTACCCGCCTCCAGATTCGAAAGACGAAAGTCGCCAGAGCCGTCGGTTGTCACTGTCTTTGCGATGCTGGTCCCGACATCGGTGGCCACCACCCTTGCGCCTACAACTGCTGCTCCGGTGGAATCGGTTACGTTGCCGACCAGCGTGCCATACAACGTCTGCGCATAGGCTGGGGCCGTAAGGAGTATTGCGATCGCTACCAGGGGCACAAGGAAAGCCCATGCGCTTCTGTGGAGAGCCTTTACCGATACTCGGTGAGTTTGCTGAAAGAGTCGACCGTGGCTGATGCCACTCTGGGTTACTACATCTTCGTACATGAAGCCTCCTGGATGTTAAGCAGTTCAGTAAATCTGCGCCCTGGAGCATTCGGTCAACCCAATCGGGCACGCAGATGATGATCTGCGCTTGGGAGAACGAGCTTTCAGTGGACTTCGAGACTCTTCTAGTCGGAAGCCACACTTGGCTAGGTCACATACGGTAGCAACGAAGGGTAGAATTCTAAGTGGCTCAATATAAATGGGATAGATGGATGTAACAAGAAGATGCGGACTTGTAACAAAGCTGTGGCAGGCAAATCAACATTCCGCTATGCTTGGGCTGCCTTGAATTCGCACACCGCAAGCCGTGAAATCCTGATTCCGACCACTGAAGAAGATCGCCGCGAGGTGCAGCGGGAGCTGGAACGAATCCTTGCCAGCACACCGTTCAAGGGCAGCCGTCGCTATCCCGCCCTCCTTCGCCATGTGGTCGAGAAGACTTTGCGGGGAGAAATCGAGGATCTAAAGGAACGGATTCTGGGCATTGAGGTGTTCCAGAGACCCACCGGCTATGACACCAACGCCGACCCGGTCGTCCGTTTCAGCGCAGGAGAAATCCGGCGCCGGATTGCACAGTTCTATCAGGACAGCTCTGACGAAGGCTCAGTTGAAATCGGATTACCGGTTGGCAGTTACATCCCGCAGTTTTTTCGGATCGAAATCCGGGAAGAAGAACCGGCTGCTTTATCTGGAAAGCTGTTTACTTTTCATCACGAGTTCGATCCCGAACGCATTCTTTCGGCTCCGCCCCAGATACTCGAGAACCAGGTCGGCATCACACGCGTGTCACGGACAAGGACTATCGCTGCGCTAACGGCCGGGATTGCGGTTGGGGCCTTGGCGGCTGTCGTCGGCTTCGTCTCATATCCGATTGTGGTCGCACACCGCCTGGAGAACACCTCTGTCATGCAAATTTGGGGACCCCTCCTGACGAATCCCAACATGGTGCTCATCAGCGCAGGCCACACCCATTGGGACGACAATCAGCCCCCGGAATCTCAGAAAGCGACAGTTGAGCAGCATATCCTCCGGCCGGAAGCGCGTATCTCCTTGCCCGCGGTCCAGGCCATCTCACAGGTGGCTGGCTTTCTTCAGACTCAGCACAAGCAATTTAGAATCCATGAGGCAGTCTCAACCAATCTCCAGGACTTGCACGGGCTGCCAGTCGTGTTGATTGCGGGATACAACAATAGCTGGACGTTGCGTTTGCTCAAGCCGTTACGGTTCCATCTGTCAGAGGATGGTCGTTTCCGCTATATCGAAGATGCACAGAATCCTGGCAATCACGATTGGGGAGTTGACTTTGATAAGCCCTACTTGCAGCAGACGGCAGATTACGCGATCATCGGGCGTTTTTTCGATCCTACGACGGATGGGCCAGTCGCTGTAGTCGCGGGCATTAGTTCCACTGGGACATCCGCGGCAGGGGAATTCATGGTTTCCCCAGATGCATTGAACGAGCTAGCCCACCTGGCTCCGCACGGATCTCTGACTCAAAACTTTGAGGCGGTAATCAAAGTGGAAGTTGTCGAGGGTAGCCCCGGCGCGGTAACGATCCTCGCCACCAAGTTCTGGTAGCTTTACTGACGGTCTGGACAGACGTATCCCAAAAGAACTGAATGGTCGCAATCGGGTATGAGCGGAGGCTCTGAAATCTGAGCCAACCGCTCACCACGTTACGCCTTGACGGTCCGCTTATCGTTGATACCACATTTGGTTGATGTCGCCATCGCAGGTGCCTTCATCGATCGGTGAACCGGAAGTGATTGCCGCGCTTTTGACTCCGAGACAGAAACCGCTATACACGTTCTTGACGGTGTAATTCCCCTGTCCGTCGCTCGTGAACGTCCACTCCTGGTTGCTGCCGCCATTCTTGGGCCAGGTGTCGACTGCGCTGCCGGCGGTCTTCGAGTTGCTCTCATCTTCCGCAACGTAGCCACTGTCTTGGTTGGTCACATAGTAACCGCTGCCTTCGGTGGTGGCATCCCACTCCTGGAGGGTGCTGGCATTGCAATTGACACCTTGTGCGACTGTTCCCTCGGTTGTGGTCACTGCGCTCAAGCACAATCCGGAGTTCAGGTTCACAAGTTCATGGTAAGAACCAGTTTGAAGCGAGGTATAGGAGGAGTTCGTCCATGTCCCGGCGGAAACATTCAGCGTCCACTTGTTGACCCAGGGCAGGGAGAGCGTGGTGCCGGAGACGGTCAGTGGCAGCCAGATGTAGGGTGATTGGTTGATTTGGCCTGAAATCCAGCGATCCCCCATATAGATGTAGGTGGTGCCGCTGGAGCCGGTCACTGGCAGCACAAAAGTCGATTGCGAGTTCCACGTGTTTGTACCTGCGGTGGCAATATCCGCCAGTGCAGACCAGGGCCCGCTTATCGACGTCGCATAGGAATACTGATCATCATTCGAACTCCAACCGGTTTCATGTGAGCATATGAGAAAGTAGGTTCCGTTGACCTTGAACATCGCCGGAGCCTCTCTGTCGCCCCATGTCGACACCCCATCAACGATGCTGGCCGGAGACAAATAGTCGGAGGACATCTTATAGACGATGATCCCGTTGTCGTAGTTCGCGCTAAGAAGGTACGCTGTTCCATCCGTATCCTGGAAGCTCCCGATATCGAAGCTTTCGTTGCCCAGCGGCTGCGAGGAACCCTGATAGGTGTAGGTTCCGCAAACACTCGAACTTGTGGCGTAGCCGACTGAATCGCCCGAATAGATGTGCATCCACATGACATATTGTGCCGGTTGAGGAGTTGTACAAAACCTTTGGCCGCTCTACCAGGTTGGTAGACACCAGATCGCCTGAGGATTGCGGAGGGAGAACATCATTGACAAAGGCCCAGGTGGTTAGATCGGTGGACGAGTAACAGTTGATACCCTGAAATCCGCCACCGCTGCTATCGTCTTCGCCAATCCAATAATAGGTGCTGCCTACCTTGATGATGCCGCCGCCGTGGGCCGCGATCATGCTTCCATTGGTGGCGTTCCAGGGCGCTCCCGGGACGATCTGCGCTTGAGCGGTGATGGAACAGAAGGCGAGGGTTAGCAGCGCCAAACAGAGGGCGCTAATCCCGATGTGAAGCCGGAAGTTCCGGCCAGCAACTGCGTTGCAATTTTGCATAATTTCCCTCTCATCTTTCTGGATAAGGGCCCGCTGCAATCCTCGCAAGAGGACGCGAGCGACTATGCTCACCACGAGACAGATTTGACAAGTTGCATACGGTAGCAATGGGATGACGGCGGTATGTCGATGAATTCACTGAGATGTAACATGTTGTAACAAGCCGCGACAGCGATGTTACATGGCTCTTGAAGTTCCGCTGACCAGAAACGGGGGGTGAATACCGGATGAGTTCAACGCCAATATGGGAGTTCGAACATTTCGCGCGACCAGATGACCCTTGGTGCATAGTGCGAACAGACACCAATTGGATTCCACTTCCAACAAAACCTGTTTGACACTCTGGCGGGAATTATGAAAACATGCGCTCGCTACGGTCTGTTGTTTTGGTGGCCATCTAACGGCATTGTCGTCGCGAAATTTCTCTCCTCCGGGTACAAGTCTGCACTCAGGAACGCATTATTCAGAGCTTTGACTCTGCATCAGAAAAGTCAGTGGGGCTCTTGTTGATGATGTCTTTCGCTATGCGGGAGAATTCAAATGACTGAGGCACACGTTCCGGTTGATTTTCTCCATTGGACCTTAGCAACGCTTTCCATTCTTGCGCTGCTCATTTTCCTCGTGCCACTGCGCTGGCGGGCGCCCGAAGCGGGGCCAGTGGCGATGTTCACGGGCGCTCTCGTCGCCCTCTTTGCATTTCGAACTCCCCTGATCACGCTGGCAGTTGCGAGTGCGAAAGGCGTGTGGGACGCCATCTTTATTCTCTATGTGATGTGGCCATCGCTGTTGCTATATCAGATAACCAAACGAGCGGGCGGATACGACGCCCTGCGACAAGGCATTACGCGCTTTAGCCGCAATGAACTGTTCATTATCCTGGCCCTTGGCTGGGTGTTTTCCTCGTTCCTACAGGGCATAGCGGGTTTCGGCGCACCTATTGCCGTGGTTGCCCCGCTGCTTCTCGCTATGGGGGTAAGACCGGTCTATGCCGCGTCCATGTCGATCATTGCGCATGCGTGGGCGAGGTTCTTCGGCACGCTCGGTGTCGGTTGGCTGGCAACGCTGCAGGTTGCCGACGTGCACGATGTTAGAAGGACTGCCTATGAAGCGTCGCTTTTGCTGTTGATCTCGACATACTTAGGCGGTCTCTTTATCGTGTGGCTCTATGGCCGTTGGGCGGCCATACGACATGCTTGGCCGCTAGTCCTCATTCTTGGCACGATCCTCGGTTTCGGACAGCTAGTGTTTGCGTTTTTTAGCCCTGAGCTTTCAACATTCTTAGCTGCCACCGTCGCACTCATCGCTCTCTATCCATTATCGCGTTGGCGTCGTTACGGCGAACCGATAGAAGGTATCCCTGACAGACCTGCCATGATGGAAAAACATGCTGACGAGCAACAGGAAGAAGCACCCGTCATGAGTCTGTCGATGTCGTTTCTGCCTTACATTGTTCTGCCGGTTGTGACCCTTGGAATTCTGCTGATTCCGTCACTCAACGCGGCGTTGCGACAGTTCCGAGTTGGTCTGCCATTTCCTGCAGTGGAAACCGGGTTCGGTGTGCACAATGCCGCAGTCGAGCGTTATGCACCTTTCGCACCGTTTACACATCCGGGAACGATGTTGCTGGTCACGGCCATCGTCGTTTGGATTGTGTTTAATGCAAAGGGCTACTACCGGGCCTGGGGAGCTCGTCACGGCACGGAAAATCTTGCGCGAAGTTTAATCACTGATGCCGTGCCAGCCTCCGTGCCGGTCATTGCCTTTCTGGTATTGAGTCGGATTCTTGACCACAGCGGCCAGACATTAGTTCTCGCCGACGGCATTGCCGCCGTGTCTCCGCCATTGGTCTATGCCAGCATTGCCAGCGTTATCGGTGCGCTCGGCGCCTTCATGACGTCGAGCAGCACGGCATCCAACGTGCTTTTCGGCGGATTGCAGAGCGACGTGGCACATCTGCACGGTTTACCCGTGGAAAGCATTATTGCTGCGCAGGCTGCGGGCAGCGCATACGGTAACGCCATTGGTCCCGCCAATGTCGTGCTGGGGACGAGCATCACTGGCATTAAGGGTCAAGAGGGAGCAGTACTACGACAGGCAATGCCCTGGACCATCCTTGTTGCAGTGCTGACTGGATTGGCAACCGTTGCACTCGTTCTTCTGCATTGAGGTAGTTCAATGGACAAGCTAACCGCTGAGACAATCGCGCTGATACTACTATTCGCTGCCTTTCCGCTAACCAGTATGGGCGCAACGGGAGGCAACACGGTTACGTTATGGCTAGGATTTTTATGCGTTGTCGTGGGAGGAGCATTGCCCATCGTGACACGTTTTATGGATCACTCGAAAGACAAGGTTAGAGATGCCGGAATCGAGTTTGACGACCGCGCGTCTTGATCCAATCAATGTCACGCCCATATCCGTAGGATTCGGCAAGCCATGGGAAGTGCTTCAGGCTTGTTATTACAGAAGGCACGTAAGGAGATTCCGTTATGAGTCATCCCAATGGCCCTCGCACTGGTCGCCCGTCTACCCGTGCACCACGTGGTGTGGTATCGACACCGCACTACCTCGCCAGTCAGGCGGGATTGAATATACTCCAGCGCGGCGGCACTGCAGTGGATGCCGCCATTGCAGCAAATGCGGTGTTATGTGTGGCCTACCCGCACATGGCCGGACTGGGCGGCGACGGCTTCTGGCTGATCGCTGACGAAAAAACCAATCGTGTACATGGGCTGAACGCCAGTGGTCCTGCGGCGCAACTTGCAACGTTGGACTACTACCGTTCCAAAGCTCCAGACAATGAGATTCCATCGCGTGGGCCGCTGAGCATTCTCACCGTGCCGGGCGCCGTTGACGGTTGGAATATGGCACACGAGCGCTTTGGAGGCCTGCCCTGGAGCGAATTATTTGAAGCAGCGATTACCTATGCCCGCGACGGTGTACCGGTTAGCCGATCTCTGCTTGATTGGATCGTGCAGGATGTGCCGATTCTGACGCAGTACCCTGCGACCGCCGCGGTTTTCCTGCCTGGTGGAAAGGTCCCGCGCGAAGGGGCAAGGCTCGTGCAAAAAAACCTTGGGCAGTCGTTGCAGCATATCGCCGACCAAGGCGCGCGCGGAGGATTCTACGAGGGCCAAATCGCTAAGCAAATTTCGGAAGGCATTCAATCGTTAGGTTCGCCGCTGCGGGCAAGCGATTTTGCAGACTTCCATGCAGAGTGGGTCGACCCCATCACCACAACGTATCGTGGCTACGATGTATATGAGTTGCCGCCGAACACCCAAGGGTTCACTCCGCTCCAGATATTAAATCTTATCGAAGGCTATGACGTGGTTGCCTGGGGCGACGGCACCGCAGACTACTACCACTATATGGCGGAGGCAGTGAAGATTGCTTTCGCCGATCGCGAAGAATGGCTTACAGATCCGCGTTTCGTGGAGATCCCGGTGCAACGCTTAATCTCCAAGGAATACTCCAATGAGCGCCGCAAACTGATCGACTCAGAACGGGCGCTGGACATTAGCAAGGTACCTGCCGGTATTGCTTATGCACATCCACATGAACGTCGCGTCCCTGAAGGCGATACCTGCTATTTCTGCGCGGCGGATAAGAACGGGATGGTCGTGTCGTTGATTCAATCGATCTTTCACGACTTCGGAAGCGCTGTTATCGGCGGCAACACAGGCATCATCATGCAAAATCGGGGCGGGTTCTTTTCACTGGATGAGCATCACCCAAACCATCTTCGCCCCGGGAAGCGCACGTTTCATACGCTGATCCCCGGCTTGATGACGCGCAACGGAAAACCCTATCTTGCTTTCGGCTCGATGGGCGGCGAAGGACAACCGCAAACGCAGGCGGCACTCGCGACCCGGCTCATCGATTTCGGCTACGACGTCCAACAGGCGATCGAAGCGCCTCGCTGGCTGATGGGACGAACCTGGGGAACAAAATCGCGCAATATGTCACTCGAAGGCCGCATCCCGGATGAGGTAGTGCGCGAACTGAAACGGCGCGGCCAACCCGTGCAAATGGTCACCCACTGGAACGACAACATGGGGCATGCGCATGCTATCCGCGTCGATCACGAACAAGGTTTCTACGAAGGAGGGGCTGATCCGCGAGGCGACGGCGCCGCCCTGGGCTACTGACCTGCCGTTTTGACAGCGATGTTGTGGAGCAACCCAGGATTGGTACTTCGGCCGGGAGATACAAAGATGAGTCACCTTATGATCACATCGCTGGTTGTCATCACGATGATGGTCTTCTTCATCTGGAATAAATGGCCAGCGGCAATCGTAGCGGTAGCCTCGTCGCTTGTCCTGTATTTCACCGGCGTCCTTAACGCGCACGACACTTTGGCGGGATTCGGTGACTCGTTGGTTGTGTTCATCGCTGCTCTTCTGGTCATCGGTACCGGATTGGAGGCGACAGGCGTAGGGACCTGGGCCGGTCAACTTCTCATTCGTCATGCCGGCAATAATAAAACGCGGTTGCTCGTTTCCTTATTGCTCTTATCCGCTTTGTTCACCGCACTGATTGGCATGAATGGTGCAGTTGTAACGATGGTCCCGATCGCGGTCGTCATCGCAGCACGCGCGGATATTGCGCCATCTCAGTTAATGATGCCCGTATCGATAGCGTGCCTCACCGGTGCGAAACTCACGCTACTGGGCAGCCCCGTGAATGTCATCGCATCAAATGCTGGCGAATTGGCTGGCGCAGGGCCGATCCGGTTCTTCGAGTGGGCTATCGTGGGCGTTCCCCTCTTCGCTGGAGCGATGGTCATCATTCTGGTCTTCGGGCCTCGCCTGCTGCCGAAGCGCAAGAGTGGATCTCTCCCGATTGACCTCAGCGGACATGCACATACGCTGGTCGAACAATATCGAATCCAGGACGGCATGCATCATCTGCGGGTACGTGCCAGTTCGCCTTATGTCGGCATGTCTAGAACTGACATCGATGTGACATCCTACCCTGGGGTAAGCATCGTCAGTCTAGTGGAGGCAGAAGGAGGGGAGCCCACGCAAAAGCCGGTGGCCGAAGGAGATCTTCTGTTGGTGCGCGGCGATGCACAAGCGGTAGGAAAGCTGGCGGCCGACATGCATCTTGCAATCCGCGAATCGAATGCAGAGGCCCGTAACATCGCGGATACGCTTTTCAATCGTTCATCTGGTCTAGCCGAAATCGTGATTCCGCCTCGCTCGGCTCTGATAGGCCAGACAGTATTCCCCGGAATGGCTACACACGACGGTGACCTGATCGTTCTCGCCGTTCAGCGCGGCGGCTACGACGCGCCGAATATCACGCAACTGCACATTGGCGACCACCTTTTGTTGCAGGGAACCTGGGAGGCCCTGGATAAACATCTTTCCGATCCGCAGGTGCTGGTGGTCGACTCGCCGGAAGTGGTCCGGCGCCAAGCCGTCGCCCTCAGCCGTGGTGCCTATGAAGCCATCGGTATCTTGATCGTACTGATCGTCCTGCTCACGACCAACGCAGTGCCGCCAGCAATCGCAGCAGTACTCTGTGCAGGCGCCATGGTCGTGATGCGGGTTATCACGTTGCCTCAACTCTACCGTGGCGTTGACTGGAACACCTGCATCCTCATCGGAGGTTTGATCCCAATGGCCACTGCCATGACCAACACAGGCCTGGCGGGATTGATCGGTGACCATGTCATTCAACTGGTTGGCGGCGGCGGTCCGCGAGCAGTGCTCGCCGGACTGTTCATCGTGAGCACAACGCTTACGCAAGTTATTTCCAACACTTCCGCAGCGCTGGTCATGATCCCAATCGCTGTCGCCACAGCCGGTGAACTTTCCGTCTCGCCACTGCCTTTACTGATTGCCGTGGCAATGGGGTCCGGTGCCGCTCACCTTACACCTATGAGTACACCAGTGAACCTGGTGACGTATGGGCCAGGCGCCTACGAGTTTGGCGATTATTGGAAGATTGGAATGCTCGTCCTGGTATGGTCGCTCTTGGTTGCCGTGTTCATCGCACCCCTCTATTGGAAGTTCTAGGAACGCCGTTTGAAAATCACGGACGAGTAATTCTGCGTAGCCGGAGAAAGCCTTTGGTTAGAGGGGCCGACACCGAAACGAAATCGATCTCTTACCTGAATGGATTCGTAACGCCGACAGGTGTATCGTGTTGGATAATCATGCGGATGCAAGATTTGAAGTCTCTCTTATTTGCGGCGCTTATTGCGGCGACCGCTCCTGGACTGACGCAACAGCCGACGGCGCCCCAGAGCGTGGAAAAGCAAGCAACTGCGAAACCCGTCGCTCCGAAGCCTCAAGACACAGAAGTGTGGGAGCCGGTGCCCAAGGTAGTGACACCGGGCTCGACGGACGCAGCGCCGCCCTCCGACGCAATCGTGCTCTTTGACGGGAAGGATCTCAACGAGTGGGTCTCGGCTCAGGATGGGTCGCCCGCCAAATGGATCGTCGCTAATGGCGTACTGACAGTCAACAAGGCTCCTGGTGTCGGGAACATCCAAACCAAGCGGGCTTTTAAGAACTACCAACTCCACATTGAATGGAAGATTCCCGAGAACGTCACCGGCACCGACCAGGCCCGCGGCAACAGCGGCGTGTTTCTCGCCTCCACTGGGCCCGGTGATGCCGGATACGAGCTGCAGGTTCTCGATTCGTACAACAACAAGACCTACGTCAACGGTCAAGCTGGAAGTATCTACAAGCAAGGCATTCCGCTCGTGAACCCGAATCGCAAGCCCGGTGAATGGCAGACCTACGATGTCGTGTGGACCGCGCCGACATTCAACGCAGACGACTCATTGAAGACTCCTGCTTATGTCACGGTCCTCTTCAACGGCATTCTGGTACAGAATCACTTCGAGTTGAAAGGGCAGACGCTATACGTCGGTCAGCCGTTCTACAAGAAATACGACACCGCACCGATCAAACTGCAGGCGCACGGCGACCACAGCGAACCGATCAGCTTCCGCAATATCTGGATAAGGGAACTCAACTAACGCCGGCTAAAAAAGAGCTCAGGAGTCGACCATGCGTAACTTTGCGCCCAATTCAAGCCTCCCATCACGACCGAACCGACGCACCTTCTTGACGGGAGCCGGAGCAGCGATGCTGGTGCCCCGGAGTGCCTGGGCACACACCGGCCGCGTCTCCGCTTCAAATCGCATTACCATCGGCGTCATCGGATGGGGCATGATGGGGCCAGCCAATACCAAGGCGTTTCTGCTTCAGGAAGATTGCCAGGTAGTGGCAGCGTGTGATTTGCATAAGGGTCACCTGCAAGACGCAGTAGACACCATCAACAATCGCTATGCGAACAAGGATTGCAAGGCATATCACGACTACCGCGAGATGCTGGCACGAGATGATATTGATGCCGTAATGATTGCGGTGCCGGATCAATGGCACGCACTGATCGCGACGGAAGCTGCGGCCAGAAAGAAAGATATCTACGGCGAGAAGCCGCTAGCACGCACCGTCGCGGAGCAGCAGGCAATCGTCAGAGCGGTTCAACGCAATGGTGTCATCTGGCAGACCGGCTCCTGGCAGCGTTCGCTCCCGTCCTTTCATAAAGCAGCGGAGATCGTCCGCAACGGTCTCATCGGAAACGTCATTCGCGTCGAGGTCGGCCTGCCAGGTGGCCATCATGACTTCCCCGGCACCGTCCCCGCATTGCTGCAAAGACTGTCGTCTCTGCCCGATAAGATCACCAGTCCAGCGGAACTCGTGCCGGGAACTGCCGGATGGAATCTGGCTGTAACCGAGCCTCCAGCGGAACTGGACTATGACATGTGGCTTGGCCCCTCGAAGGCCGAACCCTACATCGAGGCGCGCGTCTACCAGAATTGGCGCTGGAACTACAACACTGGCGGCGGACAGCTATTGGACTGGATTGGCCATCACGGTGATATTGCACATTGGGGTCTGGGATTCGATCTCACCGGCCCATCGGAGATTGAAGGCTATGGCGAGTTCCCGCCATCGAATGCGGCCTGGAACACCGCAACCAAATACCATATCGAATGCAAATACCATAAGGAAGTGACACACTATCCCGTCGACGTCGCATTGACCATTTCCGGCGGTTCTCCCGCGATCGGCATGGGGACAAAATGGATTGGGACAGAGGGCTGGGTGTGGGTGGATCGATCAGGATTCGACGCGTCCAATCCCGCGTGGATCAAGGGCGAATCCCTCCCGGAGGAACTCCGCAAGGTGAAGCTCTATGAATCTTCTGAGCATCGGCGTAACTTCCTCGACTCCGTCAAATCCCGCAAACCTACGATCACTCCGGTAGAGACTGCGCATCACTCTACTCTTCCCGGGCATCTTGGCCTCATTTCCATGCTCGTCGGACGCAAAATCCAATGGGACGTGGCTCGGGAAGAAATACTCAACGATAGTGCCGCGACGGAATTGCTTTCGCGGCCATATCGGACTCCGTGGAAATTCCCCGGATGATTTTCGCGAGGTATAATTGGGTTCGAAGCGGGAGTAGCTCAATGGTAGAGTAGCGGCTTCCCAAGCCGTTGGTTGCGGGTTCGATCCCCGTCTCCCGCTCCAGATTTCCTACCTTCACTTCAAATCCCCATCCCAAAATGGCATTGAATCCAGACGATCACGCCTGCGCTCTCGATGCTTCGACCACAAAAAAGAGCGCCCGCAGGATGTTGCATTGCGGGCGCTCTTTTATCTTGCAGCCAGTAAATCAGCGGCTGGCAGTAGTCGTCTTCTGATCCGATTTGGAGTGATCCTCAAGAGCCTGAGCCTCAGGCAGGAAGGTAGCCGCCTTGGCGATCTGCGGATCCCACATTGCCCGCACCTTCAGGCCTTCCAACTGCCCGAACTGCGACGTGAACAGCTCACTCTTGATGCTCTCCTTCACCCAGTCCTGAACCCCTGCGATATCCGAATCGTTGTACTCGATCTGGTTAGTCTTCAGGAAGTCCTTGAACTGCTGCATCACATTGTCGTCCACCACAAAGTCCTTTGAGACCGTGTGCGTAGCGAGGTAGTGCTTGCTGAAGTTGAAGAACGCATAGTGCTGCAGCAGCGAATCCTGGAAGCGATTGGACTTCAGGTTGTCGATCTTCTCATCCGGCGTAATGCCGCCGCCGCCATAGACCGTACGGCCCGAATCCGTCAGCTTCACCTCAAGGTTCGACTTATCCTTGGGCTGCGTCGCCGAGTCGCGCACATAGTAGTAGTCGTACAGCGAAACGTTGTTGTAGTTACGCTGAATCAACCGACCCGACGGCGTGTAGTAGTGGTACGTCGTCAGTGCCAGACCCGTATTCTCTGTGATCTGGAAAACCGTCTGCACCAATCCCTTGCCGAATGTGGTCTCACCGACGATCAGCGCGCGATCATGATCCTGCAGCGCACCCGAGACAATCTCCGCCGCCGAAGCCGTATTCCGATTCACCAGCACCACAATGGGATACTTCGTGTCCGAACCATGCGCCGCACGATAAACCTGATCCGGGAAGGCACGTCCCCGCTGCGAGACCACAATCTGGCCCTTCTGCAGGAACTTGTCCGACATATTGACAGCCTCATTCAACAGGCCGCCAGGATTACCGCGCAGATCAATCACCAGGCCGTTGATGTCGCCAAACTTCTCCAGCGCATCGCCAACCTCACGGCTCGTCGTCTCCATAAAGTTCGTAACGTGGATGTATCCAATGCCTGGCTTGATCATGAACGCCAGATCGACCGAGTTACGCGGAATCTCATCGCGCACCAGGTCGAATACCAGCAACTTCGGAGCACCCTCACGGCTCATCGTCACCGAAACATGCGTCCCCTTGGGACCCTTCAACATCGACGCCACAGCAGCCGAGTCCAGGCCTTCCGTGCTCTTGCCGTCGATCGACAGGATCACGTCGCCCGGATGCACGCCAGCCCTATAAGAAGGAGTTCCTTCGAACGGATACAGCACGACGATCTTCGTGCCGCCCTTAGCCGTCGCATCTGGCTGCGGCTGGATCGTCATGCCCACGCCGTAGTACTTGCCGTGCTGGTCCTCACGCATCTGCGCGTAGGCTTTCGGGTCGTAGAAGTTCGAGTGGGGATCCAGCACATGCAGCATGCCCGGAATCGCGCCGTCATAGATGGCCTTGTCGGTCTTGTCTGAATTCAGCTTCTCGGCGTAGTTCTGCTCGACCAGCGAGTAGACATCCGTGAACTGGTGCAGGCTGTCGCGCAGCGTCGACTCATCGGTGGCCGACTGGGCCGCCACACGCTGGTTGATGAACGTGCCGGCAATGGCGCAGGTGGCAAGAAAAACGGTAGCGGAGAAAAGTGCGCGGCGGGTGCGGGGAGCCATAGGCGGTGTAACCTCGAAAAAGGGGCAAAAGAACGCGTAAACTACCGCGCGCCCATCCCAGGGATGGGTCCTCTCTTTGGACGGAGTATAGCATCGGCAGGTAAGCGAAGTCGCGGGCGGAAAGGTGATTCGCTTGTTCGGTCCGACGCGGTTAGAATGGGGAGCGGATACCGTTCGCCATCTCCCCGAGTCAAAAAGGGGTTGGCGAACGCTCCAGGCGATCGATTCTGTATCGCGGATGCTGAAAACAATACGAGTGACGATGACCTTTAGAATTTCGCAGTTTGCGGCACTATGCGGGCTCAGCCTGCTCGCGCTGCCCGGTTTGGTGCAGGCCCAGGCCCCGCGGTATCAGAGCCCGTTGAGTGTTCCATCCACGCCGCAGCCACAGGCTTTGCCCACCCCTGACGCCATCACCCCCAACGGTGCCGTGGTCGAGGACGTAATCGTCCGCGTCAACGACCAGATCATCAGCCGAAGCGACCTTGAGCGTAGCGAGCAGCAGCTCGCCGCCGAACTCCAGCAGTCCGGTGCCAACGCCGCTGAGGCCGAAGAGCGGCAGAAGAACATGCTCCGCGACATGATCGACCAGCAGCTCCTGCTCTCACGCGGCAAGGAGCTCGGTCTCAATGCCGACGCCGAGGTTATTCGTCGCCTCGACGAGATCCGCAAGCAGAACCACCTCGACTCCATGGAAGACCTTGAGAAGGCAGCCCGTCAGCAGGGCGTCTCCTTTGAGGACTTTAAGGCCAACATCAAGAACGGCATCATCACCCAGCAGGTCGTCCGCGACGAGGTTGGCCGCCACCTCCAGTTGACCCAGGCTCAGGAACAGGCCTTCTACGAAGCGCACAAGCAGGAGTTTACCCAGCCCGAGCAGGTCCGCCTCAGCGAGATTCTCGTTCCCCTTCCCGCCGACGCCAACGCAGCAGCCATCGCCCAGGCCCAGGCTAAGGCCGAGGACATCGCCGCGAAGGTTAAGGCCGGCGGCAAGTTCGACGACCTCGCCAAGGCCTACTCCGGCGGACCCACTGCAGAGCAAGGCGGAGACCTCGGCCTCTTCAAGCGCGGCGCCCTCGCCAAGGTTCTCGAGGACCAGACCTTCGGCCTCAAGGCCGGTGAATCCACCTCCCCCATCCGCACCCGTCAGGGCTTCGTGATCCTCAAGGTCACCGATCATCAGGCCGCCGGCGTCCCCGCGCTCAAGGACGTCGAGCCGCAGATTCAGGACGCGATGTATATGCAGGCAATGCAGCCCGCACTCCGCGCCTACCTGACTAAGCTTCGCGAAGACGCCTACATCGATATCCATTCCGGCTTCGTCGACACCGGTGCCAGCGCCAAACAGACCAAGCCTGTCTTCACGGCCTATGCCGCTCCTGTTCCCAAGAAGAAGAAGAAGGAGGAGCAGCAGAAGCAGCGCTTCGAGCGTACCCGCTCCACTGCCAAAGCTTCGACCAAGCCGCCGGTAGCGACTCCGGTCTCTGCGGTCACCACGACACCGTCGGCGGCCACATCTACCACCACCACGACCGCCAAGGCAGTGCCCGCCAAGCCCAAAAAGATCAAGAAAGAGAAGGTCCGTTACGGGCAGGCCCCGCGCAATGCGCTCCCGGCAGGTTCGCAGGAGGCCGCAACCACGGGCAACGACGTCGGTCAGGGTGCAGCCTCCGCAGCGGTCACCCCCGGCGGTATTATGGCTCAGGGCAACGAGGCCCCAGGCAAAGCCATGGCCCAGCCCGAGGGCACCTCGCAGGTAGCCAGCTCCGACGCCGACCCACTGACCCCCAAGGCTCCCGTAGCCAAAAAGACCCGCTACACCGACCGCATCCCAAGCGAGGCCGCCACCAAACAGGCCGCCAAGGCAGCTAAGGTCAAGGAGAAGGCCGCGGCAGCGCCACCCCCGGTAACCACCGACGAGAAGGCCACAGCGCAGACTCAGGCCGCCCCCCTGGGCCTCAACGGCAATACGGCCAAGAAACAGAAGCCCGCCAAGGTCAAGGGCGCGCCAAAGGAGCGTCTCCAGAACAAGGACACGACCCCGCCGCCACCGCCGCCGCCTCCCGCGCCAACCGTCAACCCAGCTCTGGGCGCAACACCGCCCGGCACGACACCGGTAACGCCCACACCAGCTCCCGCGACTCCACCGCCGGCGACACCTCCAGCCGCACCGCAAAACTAACCTGGGCATCAAACAAAAGCCTGGCAGCCGCAAAGCTGTCAGGCTTTGTCTCGTCTGATCCCTGGACGGAACCACAGTTGCCGTATCCGCAGTAGGTGCCCGGCGGACTACGGCAAGGTATTCTGAAATCAATGAAAGATTTCTTCATCGCAGACGCAGCAAAGTTCGACAACGAGACCATCACTTCCTACTTTGTCCTCTCTTCCTTCCAGGTTAGAGAAAAGAAGATGGGAGGCCAGTTCCTCGCAGTAATTCTGACCGACAAGACCGGCTCCTTCGAAGGCCGCATGTGGGATGACGTCGCCGATCCCATCGCAACCTGCGCTGAAGGCTGCTACGTCAAAGCTCAGGGGCAAATTTCGAAGTACCAGGGTAAGTTCCAGATCACGATCCAGAAACTCCGCGCTGCGGCTGAGTCGGAAATCGACCCAACCGACTACCTCCCCGTAACCCGCTTCGACATCAACGAGATGTGGGCCGAGATGCGCGGATACGTCGAGCAGTTCACCAATCCCGATCTGCGCCGCCTCGTCTTCGCCTTTCTCGACGACCCGCAAATCGCCGAAGCCTACAAGACCGCCCCAGCGGCCAAGCGCCTCCACCACGCCTGGATAGGCGGCCTGCTCGAGCACGTCGTCACCCTGGTCCGCGTCTGCCGAGCCACCGTCCCCTTCTACCCCGAAGTAGACCCCGACCTCCTGGTGACGGGGGCCGTCCTCCACGACATCGGCAAAATTCGCGAGCTCTCCTGGAAGTCCAGCTTCGGCTATACCCTCGAGGGCCAGATGATCGGCCACATCAGCATCGCCCAGCGCATGCTCCACGAGAAGGTGCTCTCACTCGCACCCTTCCCGGAGAAGCTGTCCATGCTCGTCGAACACCTGATCCTCTCGCATCACGGCAAATACGAGTTCGGCTCACCCAAACTGCCCATGACGCCCGAAGCGATCCTGCTCAGCGCCCTGGACGACCTCGAAGCCAAGATGCAGACCCTGCGCAGCGAGTTCGCCTCCTCTGCAGCCTCAGGCAAGTCCGCCGGCGAGATGACCGAGTGGGTTCGCAGCATGGAACGCCAGTTACTTGACTCGCGCACCTTCCTGAAAGGCGAGCAGGAGTAATGCACCCCCCGCCGAGTTGTTACAATCTCCTTTGGACCATGCGCTTTACGCGCTGATGTGAGTGAGGGGAATGCTTCGATTTTCGACAGCGGGAGAGAGCCACGGCGAGAGTCTCGTCGCCCTGGTCAGTGGTATGCCGGCCGGAGTGCCGGTCGAACAGGAGTTCATCGATCGCGAGCTATGGCGTCGCCAGAAGGGCTACGGCCGAGGCGGTCGCATGCGCATCGAGAAGGACACGGCGCACATCCTTAGCGGGGTACGCCACGGCAAGACCATAGGCTCCCCCATAGCCATGACGCTCGCCAACAACGATTGGAAGAACTGGACAGAAATTCTTCCCGTCGAAGAGGGCGATCCGACCAAACATAAGGCAGTAGCCTCACCGCGCCCCGGCCATGCCGACCTAGCCGGCAGCCTCAAATACGACTTCAAGGACGCCCGTTACGTCCTCGAGCGTGCCAGCGCCCGCGAGAGCGCAGCCCGCGTAGCCTCGGGAGCCATCGCCAAGCTGCTGCTTCGTGCGCTCGGCGTAGGAGTCGCAAGCCACGTCATTCGAGTAGGCAAAGCCGAACTCTCCCGCCCTGCAACCTGGGACGAGATCGTCGCCCTTCAGGCCAAGGAAGAAGTCCTGCTCAACTGCGTCGACGCCGACAGCGAAGCCGCGATGAAGGCCGAGGTCGACGCCGTCCTCCGCACCGGCGACACGATAGGCGGCGTCTTCGAGGTCATCGTCCACGGCCTGCCACCCGGCGTTGGTACCCATGCCAATTGGGACGAGCGTTTAGACGGCCTTCTGGCGCAGGCAGTTATGAGCTTGCAGGCAGTCAAAGCCGTCGAGATCGGGCGCGGAGTCACCGCGGCCGAGTCGCTCGGTTCCGCCGTCCACGACGCCATCGGCTACGAGGGCTCCGACGAGGCCTTCACCAAGTTCTCCCGCGAGCAGAACAACGCTGGCGGCATCGAAGGCGGAATCTCCAACGGCGAAGACGTCGTCGTGCGCGGCTACCTCAAGCCGATCTCCACGCTACGCCGTCCTCTTGGCAGCGTGAGCTTCGAGACGCGCGAGCCAGTAAAAGCCGCCTATGAGCGTAGCGACGTTTGTGTGGTTCCAGCGGCTGGAGTCGCAGCCGAAGCGATGGTTGCGCTCACAGTGGCGCGGCTCGTTATTGAAAAATTTGGCGGTGACTCGTTGCGTGAACTGCAGCGGAACTTCAATGGCTATTGCGAGCAGATAAGAGCGTACTGACGTGGCAAAGAACAAGATTCACGAGGTAGTGAAGTATCCCGATCCTGTACTGGCCAAGCCAGGCGTTCCGATCACCGTCTTCGACGCAAAGCTCAAGACGCTCGTCGACGAGATGTTCGAATCGATGTACGCTGCGCAAGGCATTGGTCTCGCCGCACCGCAGATCAGCATCTCCCAGCGGCTCACTGTCATCGACTGCAGCTTCAAGAAAAATCCTGAAGAGAAGATTGTGCTCATCAATCCCGAGATCATCGACCGCGAGGGCAAGCAGGTCGAAGAAGAGGGCTGTCTAAGCCTGCCGGATATTCGCGAGAAGGTGCAGCGTGCGGCCTGGGTTAAGGTGAAGGCTCAGAACGTCGATGGCGAGTGGTTCGAGGTCGAAGGCGAAGAGTTGCTGGCGCGCGCGATGCAGCACGAGATCGACCATCTCGATGGCATTCTCTTCATCGATCGACTCAGCAGGCTCAAGCGCGACCTTGTTCTTCGTAAGATCAAGAAGATGCAGAAGAACGGCGAGTGGTAGACGCAACCGTCGTTTCGAGGAATGCAACGCAATCAGCGAGAACCTACGATGAAACTCGTCTTCTGCGGAACACCACAATTCGCTGTTCCAACGCTTGAGGCTGTTCTTGCTGCGGGACACGAAGTCGCGCTTGTCGTGACGCAGCCGGATCGCGCTGCGGGTCGCGGCATGGAGCTGCAGGTGCCTCCTGTGAAGCGCACAGCGCTTGAGCGCAATCTTCCGGTTGTGCAACCTGAGAAGATCAAGAACAATCTCGACTTTCGCTCTCAGCTCGAGGCGATCGCTCCGGATGCAATCGTGGTGGTCGCGTACGGTCGCATCATTCCGCAGTGGATGCTTGATCTGCCGCGCTTTGGCAACATCAACCTGCACGGCTCGCTGTTGCCGAAGTATCGCGGCGCTGCGCCGATTCAGTGGGCTGTGGCGAATGGCGAGGTCGTTACTGGCGTTACGACGATGCGTCTGGATGCTGGCCTCGATACTGGCGACATGCTGCTCGCTCAGGTGGTTCCGATTGCGCTTGAAGAGACTGCGGTCCATGTTTATGAGTGTCTGGCTGATGTTGGCTCCAAGCTGATGGTTAAGACGCTTTGCCGTCTGGAAGAGAGCTCTATTTATCCAGAGCCGCAAAATCATGAGATCGCTACGCTGGCACCGATCCTCAAGCGTGAGGACGGGTGGATGGACTTCAGCCGTAGTGCGAAGCAACTCTACGATCGCTGGCGCGGCTTTCAGCCTTGGCCTGGAGCGCATACTACGCTGCGCGGCAAGAAGCTGATTGCGCACAAGGTTCGGGTGGCGGATGAGACCTTCCACGGTGAACCTGGAGAGATCGTCGTTCGTGGTGACCTCATGATGGTGCGCGGTGCCGATGCGACGATGCTTGCGTTCGACGAGGTGCAGCTCGAAGGCAAGAAGCGCATGAGCGCGGCGGAGTTTCTGCGCGGCTTTCAGCTCAAGAGCGGCGAACGGCTGGGCCAATGAAGGACAAACCGAATCGCAGAACAGGGAAGCCGGTTCCGCGTCAGCCTGCTGCGGGAAGGCACAGTGCGCCAGGCAAACGCTCTGCTCCCGCGCAGCCTTCGCCGGTTGTGGCGGCGAAGATTTCTCCTGCGCGGGTGTCGGCGTTTGAGATTCTTACGCTTGTCGGTCAGGGCAAAGGTCACAGCGATGAGCTGCTGCATTCCGCGCGGACGGAGGCGCTTTCGCCTGAGGACCGCAACCTTGCGACTGCGCTCGTCATGGGCGTTCTGCGGTGGCAGATTGCGCTGGATGCGCGAATTCGTTTGCTGTTGCAGCGGCCGGAGCAGCGACTTGCTGAGCCTGTCGCCATCGCGCTCAGGATAGGGGCATTCCAGTTGCTGCATCTGGACCGCATTCCTGCTCATGCTGCGTTGAGCGAAAGCGTCGAGTTGTGCCGTGCCGCAGGCGAACCGCATGCAACTGGCATGGTCAACGCCATTCTGCGCAAGGTCGCTGCGGCGCAGAAGCCTGGGAAGCGGCTTCATGAGTCGGTCGCGGCGTTCGCTGAGCGGCTCGGTCATCCGCAGTGGCTTGTGGAGCGGTGGGCCAGGGCTTATGGGCGCGAGGCTGCGCTGGCTATCTGCGAGGCCGACCAGAGGGAGCCTGCGGATGGCGCGATGTTCGTCGAGAATGGCGGCGATCTTCCTTTGATCGACGATGGTTCGCGGCTTGTGGCCGAGATTGCTGCGGCTGCTGCGCCGGAGGCTCGCAACATATGGGATTGCTGTGCCGCGCCGGGAGGCAAGACGCTGGTTCTGGCGAATCGGCTCGCTTCGGCTGAGGTGCTGGCGACGGATGTGAGTCCGAAGCGGTTGGCTCAGATGCAGGCGAGGTTACGGCGCTACGACTATGCGGAGCGGGTGAAGTGCGATATGGTCGATGCCGCGGTTGCGAAGGGCGAAGACCGCTTCGATCTGATTTTGTGCGATGTTCCCTGCAGCGGAACAGGAACGCTGGCGGCGAATCCTGAGATTCGGCACCGGTTGAAGGTGGAGGAGCTTGCGCGTCAGGCTGAGCGGCAGAAGGCGATTCTGGCCGCGGCTTTGAAGCGGCTCGCTCCCGGTGGACGGCTGGTTTACTCGACGTGCTCGCTCGAGCCTGAAGAGTGTGAGCAGGTGGTTGAGGCTGTTGCTGGTGGATCAGGCGTACGGCGGATCGAGGTCGGTCCGCTGATTGCACAGCTTAAGGATCAGGGTGTACTCCGGCGGGAGGCAGAGCTGAGTACTGCTGTTCGCGATAGTGCTCTGCGTACGTTGCCTGGAGTACATGGGTGCGACGGGTTCTTTGCGGTGGTTATCGAGCGGGACTGATAGGACTGATAAGTCGGGCCGTGGGAAGCTTGGCGACCGCGAATCAGTGCGGATGATCGCAGAGGGAAGGCAAAAGGCTTACACCGATTTGCACCGATGACACCGATAAAAGTTGTCAAGCCCCAAAACCACGTATCCCCCACATTCCAAAGCACATCCCCATGGCCTATTAATTACCCTCCACCCGCTACAATAGAAATAGACACAAAAAAAGAGAGCCCTCAGGCGAAAGCCGAGGGCTCTTCGCATTTAACCCAAAAACCGGAAGTCCAGACCTAACCCACATCGTTCGAAGACTTTAGGACCAAAAGTACACCAGGGGGGAGTACCCAAATGACCGAGCCAAAACGCTACCAATGCCGCCACATCTTCACCGACGGCCACCGCTGCGGCAGCCCATGCCTGCGCCAGGAAGACTTCTGCTACTACCACCACACCACCCGCCGCCCCGTCCAGGACCCGCGCCAGCGCCAAACCCGCACCGTTCTCTTCGACCTCCCCATGCCCGAAGACCGCGCCGCCATCCAGCTCTCCATCGGCGAGATCCTCCGCCGCATCGCCCGCAACGAGATCGACCCCCGCCGCGCCGGCCTCCTCCTCTACGGCCTCCAAATCGCCAGCACCAACCTCCCCCGCGACCCCAAACCCACCCGCAAGAGCCAGGACCCCTACGAACCCGTCCCACAACCTATCGAAGAGATCACCACCGACCCCGAACAAGGCCTCCTCGCCCCCGCAGCCGAGTTCACCCAACCCAAGCGCCCCCGCGGCATCATAGGCCAACTCCTAGACCGGTTCGCCCAGGAAAAACCCACCCCAAAACCCGAACCCCAAATCCTCCCCACCCTCCAAGCCACCGAAGAAAACCCAACAACCCCATCGGGCGAGGGAGGGAAGGAATCCCCAACCTTCGCGAGATCAGGCGCGCTCAGGATAGGGCACCCGAAGCGGCGGAGGCGGGTGAGGCTTCATCAGGTGTTAGCCAGGGATGTATGTCGCGGTTTTGGTTTTGTGAGCGTTCTTGACGGCGATTCCCAGGATTTCGAAGTGAGTGTCGAGGAGGAGCTTAGGGGCGCCGATGAATGCGCGCGCGGGAAAAGGAGGCTGGAAGTATTGCACGTAGATGCTATTGAAGGTCGCGAAGGCGGACAAGTCTGTGCAGTAGACCGTTACGGAGACGAGATCGTCCATGAGCATGTGCGAGGCCTGGATGGTGCGCTGAAATGCATCCATCATCACGCGCACCTCGGATTCGAGGTCGGAGGGACCTTTGCCGGTCGCTAGATCGATGCCCAGATGTCCGCTGACGTAGAGAGTGTCGCCGATCAGGAGAGCTGGGCTAAAGGGGTATTTTGGTGTGGCGAGTTCGATGCTGGACATTGGCGATGCTCCTTGTGTGTATCTGAAATCAGTTCGCCGAAGACATCACACATCGTCTCACGAGGCCCGGCTCGTGTTGCCGGGATTTGTGAGGACTATTCGACGAATTGCAGATGGCCTTGTTCGATGATCGAGTGTTGCGCTACGGCGTCCTTTTTGGGGAAGTCGTTTCGGTAGTGTGCGCCGCGGCTCTCCTGCCGTGCCAGTGCGGAAGCTACGATTACGCTGGCGACGATGTGCAGATTTCGGGCCTCGATTGCGCGGCGATATGTTCCTCGCGGCATTGCATCTGTCAGTGCGTCGAGGTCACGTTGAGCCTGTTGGAGACCGGCGGCATCGCGCAACAGACCGGCGTGCTTCCACATCAGATCGCGCAGCTCGTTGATCCATCGCTCGGTTGCGGCTTCGCTTGTCAGGCCTTCTGTAGTGGTTGCAGGGACCGCGAGAAGGCCCTCGACTGCTGCCGGAGCGTCGGCGATCATCGCCTCGGCCGCGAGCGCTCCGAAGACAAGGCCTTCGAGGAGGGAGTTACTGGCGAGGCGATTGGCTCCGTGTACACCAGTGCAGGCTGCTTCGCCTGCCGCGTAGAGACCGGGCAGCGATGTTCGTCCGTGGACGTCGGTGCGAATGCCTCCCATGAGATAGTGCGCCGCGGGACGTACGGGGATCAGGTCTCTACCTAGTTCGAGGTGATACTTTGCGAGGAACTTCGATATGCCGGGGAAGCGCGCGTGGAGGTCTTTCCTGACGTGACGCATGTCGAGGTAGACGGGGCCGTCCATGCCCTCGCGTGTGATGGCTCGTGCGACTACGTCACGCGGAGCGAGCTCGAGGAGAGAATGATAGCGCTGCATGAAGCGCTCTCCTGCGGCGTTGACGAGATAGGCTCCTTCGCCGCGCAGTGCTTCGCTGAGGAGGAAGCGCGGGGCTCCGGGTGCTGCGAAGGCTGTGGGGTGGAACTGATAGAACTCCATGTCGCTGACTTGCGCGCCGGCGCGATAGGCCATGGCGATGCCGTCGCCGGTTGCTACGGCTGGGTTGGTTGTGTCGCTGTAGACCTGCCCTGCGCCGCCGCTGGCGAGGAGTACGGCACGTGCGCGAATTACGATCAGGCCGCCTTCGCCGTCGAGCAATGTTGCTCCGACTACGCGGTTGTTCTCCATGACGAGGTCGATGCTGGTGACCCACTCCATCAACTCGATTGATTTGATGGCGCGTGCGTGGCGGAGAAGCGATACGGCGATCTCCTTGCCGGTTGCGTCGCCGTTGGCGTGCAGGATTCGCGAGCGGCTGTGCGCGCCTTCCATGGTCAGCATAAGCTCGCCGTTTTCGCGATCGAAGGCGGTGCCCCACTGGAGCAGCTCGTCTACGCGCTGGGGGCCTTGTTCGACGAGGACTGATGCGGCTTCGCGGTTTACGAGGCCGTCGCCTGCGGCTATGGTGTCTTCCAGATGCAGCGCGATGTCTTCTTCACCACCCATGGCTACGGCGATACCGCCTTGCGCGTAGGCTGTGTTCGACTCAGCCAGCTCTTCTTTGGTTACTACCAGTACACGGCCCGCGTTGGCCAGACGAATCGCCGCGCTTAGGCCTGCGATTCCCGCGCCGATTACAAGAAAATCAACCTGATCCATACTTCGATGCTACTACTCGGCAACTCTCGTTGAATCCGTGCGATACGATGGAGGTATTGTGCCTGTGATTCCGCTCAAAACGCCCAGCGCTGCCTACGACATTACTATCGGCTCCGGTCTTCTTCGTACGCTCTCATCGCGCATTGCGCGGCTCAACAAGGGCAACGCATTTCGGCCTTTTGTTGTCACGTCGCCGGAGATCTGGGGATTGTGGCACACACAGTTTTTGGCGTCTTTCAAGGAGCCACCGGTCGCGCTTTTTCTTCCCGCCGGGGAGGCGCATAAGCGCATGGCAGGTGTTGAGTCTCTCGCCCAGCAACTGGCTACAGCAGGAGCTGATCGCGACAGCCTTCTGATTGCGTTTGGCGGCGGCGTGATTGGGGACGTTACGGGATTTCTTGCGGCGATTTATATGCGGGGTATCCGGTATGTGCAGGTTCCGACAACGCTGCTTGCACAGGTTGACTCGTCGGTCGGTGGGAAGACAGGTGTGAATCTTGTGGCCGGCAAGAATCTAATTGGGAGCTTTCATCATCCGCAGGCTGTGTTCGCTGATACGGATTTGCTTCGCACTTTGCCAGCGGCTGAGCTTCGTGCGGGCTTGCAGGAATCGATCAAGGCGGGTGTGATCTATGATCCGCGGCTGTTTCGTTATCTCGAGCAGAATGCCGAGGCTGTGCAGTCGGGTGAGGCTGCTGCGCTGACCAAGGTTGTTGCCGCTTCGGTGCGGGTGAAGGCGGATGTCGTCAGCAAGGACGAGCGCGAGTCGGGTTTGCGCATGATCCTGAACTTTGGGCATACGATTGGGCATGCGATTGAGGCGGCGACGAACTACAAGCAGTTGCTGCATGGCGAAGCTGTTGGCTGGGGCAGCATTGCGGCGCTCCATGTTGCGCTTGCGCGCAAGATGATTACGGGGCGGCAGGCTGGGCGGATTACTGGACTTATCTTGCGGTATGGGCCGTTGCCTGCTTTCAAGGTTGATGCGGCGAAGCTTGTTGCGCTTACTTCCAGCGACAAGAAGACGCGCAGTGGAGTGAGGTCGTATGTGCTACCTAACGGTATCGGGGCTACGCAGGTCGTCAAGGATGTTAGCGATGCTGAACTTCTCGCTGCGACTGAATCGATGCTTCTGCTGATGCGTGCACATACTGCTAAACACGCGACGGGTGCGCCGAAGAAGCGTAAGCGATGATTGCCTCGATGCAACACGAACCTGAACATCAATCGTCGACCGGGGCGCGGCCAATTGGCGCGGCGGATGAGAGCACGGCTGCGGCTGCGGTTCAGGAGATGTTCGACACGATCGCTCCGAGGTACGATTTGCTGAATCATGTGCTTTCGGTTGGTCTTGATCGGTGGTGGTGGAGCAGGGCTGCGCGTGTCTTTCGGCCTGTTCTTCAGCGACCGGACGCTGTGGCGCTTGATCTGTGTTGCGGGACTGGGGACATGACGCTTGCCCTGCTGAAGCATCGCCCGACGAGTGCGGAGGCCGCTCCTATTCTGGCGTTGGATTTTTCTCACCAGATGCTTGCGCGCGGGGCCGAGAAGTTTGCCGCACACAATATCGTGCCGATTGAGGCGGACGCGCTGCATCTTCCGCTTGCCGATAATTCTGTGGATCTGGTTACCTCTGCGTTTGGGTTTCGCAATCTTGCCAACTATGAGGAGGGGCTCGCTGAACTTCATCGGGTGCTGCGGCCTGGCGGCCAGATCGGGATTCTCGATTGCAATCAGCCTGATGGCATCGTGGGTGCGCTCTACAATCTCTACTTCAGGTCCATCCTGCCTCGGCTGGGTGGGCTTATCTCCGGCAACGCGCGGGCGTATAGCTATCTGCCCGCTTCGGTTGAGCGGTTTCCGCGGCCTCCGCGCATGCTGCAGCTTATTGCGAATGCGGGCTTCACCCGGGGCAGTTGGACAGGCTACACTTTCGGGACTGCCGGGTTGTATCAGGCAACCAAGCCCTAGTTCGTAAACCCGTAAAATAGTGAGAAGCTTCACTTATGTAGCATCACTTCCATGACACCGACGGCCACTCCCGAAGATATCGAGCATAAGCTGTCCGCCAAACGTTGGGCTGCGCTCGGGTCGGTTCTAGCGGCGCTTGTCATTACAGCGCTCAAGATTCTTACCGGCGTGCTTACCGGATCGCTTGCCATGCTGTCAGAGGGCGCTCACTCAAGCGTCGACCTTGTCGCCGCGGCGATCACGTTCTTCTCGATTCGCGTTGCGGATCGTCCGGCGGATGAAGACCATAACTATGGGCATGGCAAGATCGAGAGCCTCGCTGCTTTCGTTGAGACAGTGCTTATGCTGGGTTCATGCGTATGGATCCTTACGGAGGCTATCCGGCGGATCTTTTTTCATGAACGCTTCTCGCTCACGTTCTCGATCTGGCCTTTTGCCGTTCTACTGCTTTCGATCACGGTCGACTTCACTCGCTCACGCAATCTTCATCGTGTCGCGCAGCAGTACAACAGCGAGGCGCTGGAGGCTGACGCTATCCACTTCTCTACGGATATCTGGTCTTCACTTGCAGTTCTGTTTGGTCTAGTTGCCACGTTCGTGGGTGCGCGGATGAATATTCCCGTGCTGGAACTGGCCGATCCTTTTGCCGCGATTATTGTCTCCGGTATCATCCTGCATGTGACGTGGCGGCTGGCACGGCGCACTATCGATACGCTTACCGACGCCAACCCCTCCGAGGTGCGTACCCAAACAAACGCATTGGTGCGTGAGTTGGCGGCGATCGACGGCGTTTTATCGGTTGACCGTGTCCGCACTCGTCGCTCTGGGCCGAGCTATTTTGCCGATGTCACGCTGGGCATGCCACGCAATCTTACTTTTCAGCGTTCCGAGCAGATCACCATGGCTGCTACTGCTGCGGTGCAGCGTCATTTGCCGGGGGCTGATGTTGTCGTTCACTCCATCCCTACGGCCTCGGTAGCGGAGAGCGTTCATGACCGTATTCGCGCTGTTGCGGCGCGCTCCAATCTCGTCATCCACGACGTGAGTGTGCAGGAGTACGATGGCGCGCTGCATGTCGAACAGCACCTTGAGGTGGACGAGACCATGTCGTTGCGCGACGCTCATGCGCTTGCCACTCAGTTGGAGGCGGAGATGCGCCGCGAGATTCCTGCTATCGCCTCCGTGCTGACGCATATTGAGAGTGAGCCTGCGACGATCGAACGTCCTGCCTCGCTTGAACGCGATCGCCAGTTGGAGGTTCGTCTGCGCCGTGCCGCCAGCGCCTTTCCCGAGATTCTCGATATCCATGAAGTGCTGGTCTCCCGAATGCACGAGCGTATTCAGATGAGCTGCCACTGTACGCTGCCCGATGATCTTCCCATGGCGCAGGTCCATGCAGTCATCACTGCGCTTGAAAGTGCTTTTAAGCTCGATACTCCGGAGGTCAGCCGTTTGCTTATTCATCCGGAGCCGGCTACTGATAACCGACGTTGACTTGCCTTCTGTATCCTAGCGAGTAGATGAAGCGATTTTTCAATCTCGTTCTCGGCGCGTTAGCCATGCTGGCTGTTGCCATGATGTCGGCGTTTATTACTATGCGACTGGCGATTCATGGGCGCGAGGTCAAGGTTCCGAATATTGCCGGGCTGAGCTTGCAGGATGCGAGCCGGAAGGCCAATGCGGTGGGACTGCGGCTGAACGTCGAGAACCGTTTCTACTCTGCTGACACGCCTGCGGGCAACATTCTGGCGCAGTCTCCGGCGCCGGGAACTACGGTGCGTCGTGCGTGGGCTGTGCGCGTTACCGAAAGTCTGGGGCCGCAGCAGGTTTCGATACCGAATGTTGTGGGACAGAGCGAGCGCACCGCGTCGATCAATATACGGAGACTTTCACTCGATCCTGGCACTATCGCTTCCATTCCGGCTCCGGGAGAGGCGGGCGTTGTTGTCGCGCAGATGCCGAATCCTAATGCTGTTGGGGTTGAACAACCACGGGTAAGCTTGCTGCTCAGCGATGCCGCTGAGTCGCCTCCTGCGTTTGTGATGCCCTCGTTGGCAGGCCTCTCGGTGGCTGTTGCTGCCGCTCGGGCTTCCGCTGCGGGACTTCATATCGTCAGCGAAGAGGAGCAGCGTGCTGCATCGACGGTTTCTTCGGCAACAACAGTCCCAGCTTCTGCGACTTCCACGACTCCGGCCGTTCAGGGCGGCGCAGCTGTTCTGACGGGAACGCCTTTAGCTTCCACCGGTACTGTTGTTGCACAGACCCCGCTGGCTGGACATCGTGTAAACAAGGGCGATGCTGTGCGCCTTACATTCGCCTACTAGGGAAGATCTGATTGAGTTTGTTGGGCTGTGCCAGCATTCCCTCGTGGAGAAAAGCTCGTCGACGTTTCTGCACTTGCCGCGGGATTGAAGTCCCGCCGTTTCAAAACAAAGGCGTAATCAGAGCTTCCTTAGACCATGGCAAGGATTACCGGGAGTACGATCCCAGCGATCAGTGTGACGGTGATCAGAATCTTGTTGTGGATGTACTTATAGGACATGTATAGGCCGGAGAGGGTGGATATAAACAGGCCGATAGATACGATGAGGAAGAAGATCTTCAACGGCATGGCATTGTGCGGCTTCGGCGCAGGTGTGGAAGCCGGGGATGGAACGGAGGCTCCGGCTGGAGGGGCGCTCGCATGTGCCGATGGTGCAGCTGTGGTCTTGTCGGAGGGTTTTTCGGGTGGGGGAAGTTTTCTGGCGGGAACGACAGAAGTCTGCTTTTTGTGTATTTGAGCTAAAGTGACGGCCCAGGCAGGAGGTTTGTAGTTGCTGCCGCGGGTAGTTTCGTGGAGGCTGAAGGTTTGGAGCGCTCCGGTAAAGGCGAAGAAGAGAAGCGCAGGAGCGATGAAGGCACCAAGGTAGAGATGGGTCACGCGTGTGTACTTTAAGAAAGGCCCTAGAGAGAGTCATTTCTTCTTTTGTACACAAATAGCGTAATTAGGACAAGTTTGGTCCTAATTTGATCGGGGGCCATCTGCGGGAGGGCTGTGCTATCGGAAGTGGTAAGCGACACCAATGGTGAGCATGGAGGGCGTGAGTCCGTTCTGCGGGAAGCCAAACCATCTCTGGTAGTGGAAATCGCCACGCACATTGAGGTAGGGAAGGACCTTATAGTCGAGCCCGGCACCGACAGCCGCCAGGTTGTAGGCGAGATTAGCGGTGGTAACACCATTGGTGGCGAAGTTGAAGACGCCTCGACCGTACATGACCCTGCCGTAGGGAACCCATTTATTTTTGTAGGTACGGTAGTAGCGTCCGCCGATCTCGTAGCTCTTTTCGTAGTATTTGGTGGGGCTATCGTTGATGAAGCGAAAATCTCCCTCGACACCGAAGTGGGGCTTGAAGTCGTAGGTGAAGTAGGCAGTACCGCCGCCAACCCGGTAGGGCAGGTAATCGGTGTTGGCGTTGGTATAACCGACGCCGATCTGAAGGTCTCCGCGGCGCGTGGCGGTTGGTGAGGCCTGAGCGTGCAGCATGGATGTCCCAGCCAGCAACACTAAAACGATGAGAATCCTTGTGAACACGAACATCCCCCTGAAGCGGCCAGATGATGCTGTGAGGCAGACCGCGGGCCCTGGGTTAGTGGAACTGTCGACAATATCTTCGGCGTAGTTTGCCGAGACATTAGCGGAAGGCATAGGCAGCACCGATGGTTCCTACCAGAGGCGCGAGTCCATGGGTAGGAAACCCAGGCCACTGCTGGTATTCGAAATCAATGGCGCGAACGTTGATGTGTTTCGAGGCTCGAATGTCCAAACCGCCTCCAGGAGCGTAAATCTTGTAGGTATAGGTGGCACTCGATGCGTCTACGAATGTGTAGCAGAAACGGCCGAATCCGACGAGGACCTTAGCGTAAGGATAAAGGTTCTTGTGATGAAAGACGTAGCGAGGTCCGATGAGGTAGGAGTTTTCTTTTGTGTAATCGGGTGCATGGAGGCTGGTGTAGTGAATGGCACCTTCGATGCCGAGGTGCCTGGTGAAATCAAAGGTCCCATAGGTGCCAAACCCGCCGATTTTATTAGGGCTGTAATCTGGATTCGCGACGGAGCCGCCGCCTCCGATTTGCACACCGCCCATTCGCGAGGCCGTAGGCACAGCCTGTGCATGCGACCAGCCCGTGAGGCCAAGAACGCAGGTGAAACAGCCGATAAAAAAATGGCGTTTCAAATTTGTGCAGCCTCCGTGAACGAATTTCATTGATGTGTTACCAACTTCTCTACTCAGAAAAGACGCGGGGACTGGCCTATATGGGCCAAAGTCCCCTTGTTGTTGCGATTAGTTCCGCGGTGGTGTGGTTTGTGATGGCGCCGCGGTTGCAGGGGCCGGGGCGGCAGTGCTGCCGGCCGGAGCAGCGGCCGCGGGTGCGGTTCCCGGGTCTGCGGCAGCCTGGGCGTTACCGGCAGCGGGTGCAGCAGCGGCTGCATCGGTGGGTGGTTTGTAGTAGCTGAGCTTGAGGTAGACGGGAGCGACTTCGAATGGCATTTTGTCGGCTGCGGTGAGGAGGGGCTCATAGGCTGCGTGCATCACGATGACCTGATCGCTCCAGGGATCAAAGCGCATGAAGCTGGAGAGAGGCATCGCGGCCTGCTGCTTGAGGTCCTTGATGTCAAGTTTGGGGCCCTTGCTCATGATGGCAGCCATCCAGAAGGTGGGGTCGTTATCGCTCTTGACGAGGCCGTCGCCGATCATTGGTTCGTTGAGGGCCTTGAGGGCCTTCACGCGCTGCTGGAGTTGCTGGAGGTAGAGGCCGAAGTACTGCTGTCCTCCTTCAAGTTCCTTGGCGCTGAGTAGCTCCATGGCTTTCTTGGCTGCTGCCTCGTTGTCGGCGTCCGTGTGGTGCATGGGGATGCGATCGAAGACGGAGGTGGAGGGGAAGAGGAGGCGGTCGTTGAAGGCGTACTTGGTGTCGAGCCGATGACCGAGAACAATGTGTGCGATCTGGAAGGCCAGGATAGCGTTGAGGTTGCCCATCTGCTGTGCGCCGTCCTGGGTGACGACGCCGGTGGTGTCGAGGAGGCTCTTGGAGATGACGATGGTGTTGCCGATGGCGATCGATTCCAGCGGCTGCGTGAGGAGGGTGCGGCAGCGGATGGGGCGCGAGAGGGTGATGTTGTTGTAGGCAAGAATGTTGCCTGCGAGCGCTTCGAGTGTCTTGTCGAACTCGCTTGGCGCATCGAGGAGTCCGGCCTGGAAGAGGCGGTCAACGATGTTGTCCTCAGCCTGCTGGACCCAGGCACGCTGTGCGCCGAGAGGACCTACGTCCTGGGCCTCGTTGCTGACGTCGGTGGCGCCGACGACATCAAGCGAGGTGTTCTCGGTCTCCTTGGCGGGGACCTTGAGGACATAACCCCAGATGTGATTGATCGCCTTGAATTTCAGGGTGCGGGAGACGCTCTTGGGGTCGCTCTCTTCGACGTAGAAGGACGTAGGGAGCCAGAGGTCAGGCTGGACGTTCGTGCGCCAGCTGTCGAAGTGGTAGAACTCGCTGTAATCCTTCTCGCTGCCAGCGAAGTTGCCGTTGAATCGGACGACATTGCCGTCGCGGGTTTCGACCCAGATGCGACCGAAGAAACGGCCAGTGGAGCGCTTGCCGGAGATGGGGGTTACGTCGAAGACAGCGGTAGGGGTATTGCCGAGGAAGTCATTGCGAACGTAGCCGAAGACATAGTGCTGACGGTCGAAGTCGTTGGAGTCCATAAGGACCATCTGGACGAAGCCGGACTCATGGAAGTTGAGATGAAGGCTGCCGCCGAGGCTCGTGATGTAGGAGAGTGACGACTTGAAGAATCCGAGCTTGCTGCCGCCTGTGCCCTCGGAAGTTGACTTGTTGACCTCGTAAGATTGGTCGCCGATGATCTTGTTGAAGTCGACACGAGCGAGGTGGTGCTCGTCGGATTCGGGGATCTGACCCATGACGGGGTCGGGCTTCATGGTCTGGATGTAGGTCTCGACGATGGGAGACCGCTCCTTGACGGTCTTGACGACCACCTTTTCGCGCGCGATGGCCTTGTCGATGAGAGCGTTCTGCGCTGCGGTGAGTTTGCGCGCAGGCAGGACGTCCTCTGTCTTCTTCTTCTTACCGACGAGGGGGAGACCGAAGGCGTGGGCCGACAAGCTAGTTGCGACGAAGGTTGCCAGCAGCAGACCGGCGGTGGAGTGTTTCCGGAAGATCATGATTTACGGCTCCTGCGATGACGTTCGGGTCATCCTTGTAATGGTCTTGATGCTAGTTCATGACGTACGAAGAGACAAAATAAAGCTGGTTTATCCGGCGAGCTGGAAGGCAACGTTGACGACGCCCTCCCAATCGACGGGATTTCCCGACGCGTCGGTGGCGGGTGAAAAGCGTGTGGATTGAACGGCGCGAACGGCTGAGTCGCCGAGTCCGTGGCCGAGGTCGCTGGTGACGCCGAGAACCTGGACGGCACCGGTGGATGAGACGCGAAGGCGAACGGAGACGGTGCCTTCGATGTGGAGCTTGATGGCTTCGGCTGTGTACTCAGGACGTGGCTTGAAGAGGACTTTGGGAGCAGACTTGGCGGTGGTGACCGGTCCGGTAGGTTTGGGTGCTGGCGGCGGAGTGTTCTGACCAAGATTGACCGGGCCAGCCACGCGAGTGGGTGAGTTGAGAGGTCCGGTTCCACCGGTGACGCCGAGCTTGACGCCCTTGACGGCGGCTGCGTTGTCTCTGCCGCTCATGTTCTGGCTGGAGGGTGAGCCTGAGCCAAGGCTGACAGTGGTCGGGCCCATGCCCTTGTTTGACGCGGGCATTCCAGCCGCGCCGCTATTGCCAAGGTTGATCGCAGTGGCGCTGGGGCGATTGGAGGGAGCAATGGGATTGTTCGCCTGACCGAGCGCAATGGGAGCCGGGTGCGGAGAGTTATTGGCAACCGCGGCGGGCTGGGCCTGGGCGAGGTTGACGATCTTGGGCGCCGGCGGCGGTTGTACAAGCTTGGGTGGTGCAGGGACGAGGATAGGGGGCTGCTGCACCATTTTAATTTCTGGTGGCTTAGGCGGCTCGGGGAGTTTGACCTCGGGCATCTTGATCTTGGGCGGCTCGACCTTCACGACCGGAGGGGTGGGGAGCTTGGGAGGAATGACCTTGGGCCGGATCGGTTCCGGTTCGGGCTGCTTTGGCAGAGGCGCGAGGCTCAGCTCAGTGAGTTTGTGCCTGTTGTCCATCGTCTTTTTGGCGGCGGCGCCGATGATGCAGACGACGATGGCGATGACGATGTTAAGAGAGATGGAGGTGAAGAGCGAACCCTTGCTCTGGCTGCCGTCGTTGAGAACACCGAAGTGCGAGAACTGCATATTCTGCGGTGAGGGGTCATCACTGCGAAGCGGCTTTGCCATAAAAATCCTTCAAAAGGGCCTGATTGGAAGGCCGAGGACCAACCCTGGCGGCAGGCCAGAATCGGTGTAGCGGTGGGTGAAACTCCGAATACTAACGGAGCGCCGTCGAGTGTTCGAACTTTGCCGAACCGACTCGATGCAACTGATCACAGCGAGAGTGAGAAAACAAAAGTAGAACCACTATCGCTGGGGCTTAACCTAGACAGCAAAGGTTGCGCAAGAGGTTGCAGCAGGCGCCGTGCAGCGTGTTGTCCAGCCGGGACTCTGCCATTCACTTACTGCAAGTATATTGCCGTAACCGTATGTGATTGACACTGATACTTTTGTGGTATCCAAGTAGAGAACAAGGGGAGTGTTTTAAATGAAGATTTTAGTGACTGGTGGCGCGGGTTATATCGGGGGCACGGTGTGCAGAATGCTGCTGGCCGGAGGCCATGCGGTGACGGTGTTCGACAACCTCTGTCATAGCAAGCGGATGGCGGTGGCCGACGGGGTGGAGTTCGTTGAGGGTGATCTTGCTGATCGTGCGGTGGTGGAGAGGACGTTACGAGACGGAAAGTTCGATGGAGTGATGCATTTCGCCGCGTTGATTGAGGCGGGGGAGAGTATGAAGCGGCCAGAGATTTATTTTCGGAACAATACGGCTTCGACGCTGACGCTGCTGGAGGCGATGCTGGCTACAGGGCACGACAAGCTGGTTTTTAGTTCGACGGCGGCTTGCTATGGGGAGCCGGAGACGACGCCGATTTTGGAAGATGCGAAGCTTGCGCCGACTAACCCCTATGGGGAGAGCAAGTTGCTGGTGGAGTATATGCTGCGGTGGATGAATCAGGCCCATGGGTTTCGTTATGCGAGCCTACGGTACTTCAATGTTGCTGGGGCTATTGAAGGGTATGGGGAAGCGCATGAGCCGGAGTCGCATTTGATTCCGCTGATTCTGGATGTGGCTTTGGGGCGGCGGGCTAGTATCAAAATTTTTGGGAAGGATTATCCGACTAAGGATGGGACTTGTGTGCGGGATTATATCCATGTGCAGGATTTGGCGGACGCTCATCTGCTTGCATTGGGGGCACTTAGCGAGAAGAGCCGGTTGATTTACAACATCGGGAATGGGCAGGGCTTTACGGTGCGGGAGGTGATTGAGTCGGTGGGGCGGGTGACTGGGAGGCCCATCGCTGTGGAGGAATGTCCGCGGCGGCCGGGTGATCCAGCGGTGCTGGTGGCGAGCGCGGAGAAGATCAAGGCGGAGCTGGGGTGGAGGCCGAAGTTTGCGGAGTTGGACCAAATTATTTCCAGCGCGTGGGAGTGGCACCAGAAGCGGTACGCGTAGAGATTTTGGGCAGAAACGCTGGTCAACTAATGGAGAAAAGTGTGGCTAGTGTGGGTTTGTCGTGGTGAATTGATGGTACGAAGGAGCGTTCCTTGATTGAAAGCATGTTCCATCTGCAGTTGCCTATCCTTGAGAAGATCCTGCGCCCGGTGATTGTGTATCTGTGTCTGATCGTGTTTTTGCGGATCTTTGGGAAGCGGGAGCTGGCGCAACTGAATCCGTTCGACCTGGTGGTGTTGCTGTGTCTGTCCAACACGGTGCAGAACTCGATCATCGGGGATGACAACTCGGTGTCGGGCGGGGTCATCGGGGTGCTTTCACTGTTGACGATCAACTGGCTGCTGACGCGGGTGCTGTACCGGATGCCGAATTTGAACCAAGCGCTCGAGAGCAAGGCAACGGTGCTGATTCGGCATGGTGTGGTGGATTGGGATGCGATGAAGCAGGAGGCGCTGACTGAGGTGGAGTTGCGGTCGGTGCTGCATAAGCAGGGGTACAACGATCCTGCGGAGGTGGAGAAGTGCGTACTGGAGCCAAATGGAAACTTCTACATAGAAGGGATCAAGGCTTTGAGCGATGATGCGCAGCGGGCGGATCTGATGCGGGAGCTGAAGGCTCTGGCGATTGAGGTGAGGGAGTTGAAGGGGATGCTGGCGGCGAGAGAGTAGTCAGTTGGTCAGCGAGTCAGCGAGTCAGCGAGTTAGCGAGTCGGCTTTTATGACAAAGATTTCTTTGTCACTCTCTTAGCCGAGCAGATCTGAAAGGCAACAGCAACGGCAAAAGCAGATCTCTAGCGGGAGTACTCGGCGCTCCGGTTCCAAGACAGGCGAGTGAGAAGAGTATCCATGAGGCAGAGTTCGCTGATGATGCCCATTTATGGACAGCGAATTTCGATTTTGAACAGATGGGTTGGCTAGAGGGTAGAGAGTTTGTGCTCTTTCCGTGCACGCAGAGGAGTTGGCTCATGCTGTCGATTGGCCAGTGAGTTGCTGTTTTATGTTCTTAGCTCGAAGCCAATTTCAGGAGACCGCCTTCCATGCAAGACCTCCGCTTTGCTATACGCCAATTGCGCAAGAACTCTGGTTTTGCTTTCATCACGATCCTGACTCTGGCGCTGGGCATCGGCTCGACCACTGCTATTTTTAGCCTGGTGAATGCGGTGCTGCTACGGCCTCTGCCGTTTCCTGAGCAGGACCGGCTCGTGTGGCTGAGCCAGCAGGATCATTCGCTGCCGGGAGTGGCGCCGGAGGCATTGAGCTATCCGAACTATTTTGACTGGCGCGCGCAGAACCACACTTTCAGCGGCATGGCTTCGTACGATGGAGGCGGAGTAACGTTCGCGCCGGGTGGCGTGGCGCAACGACTGGATGCGCAGATGGTTTCGGCGAACCTCTTTCAGGTGCTGGGCGTGGCTCCGATGCTGGGGAGGGATTTTCGCTGGGACGATGAGAAGCCGGGTAATCGCACCGTGATGTTGAGCTACTCACTCTGGCAGTCCGAGTTTGGTGGAGCGAAGGACGTCGCCGGCAGGATGATTAAGCTGGACGACCACAGCTACGCTATTGCCGGGGTCATGCCGAAGGGCTTCCAGTTTCCGCTTGAGGGTCCGGCTCCGGCTTTATGGATCTCACTCTCAGACGATGCGGACGGGAAGGATCCTAGGACCGGCCAGCGCGGCTTCGATATGCTGAGCGTGGTTGGACGGCTGAAGCCCGGTGTAACGCTAGAACAGGCCAGGGCGGATATCAGCCTGATTGCAGGCAATCTTGCGAAGCAATATCCCAAAGAAAACAAGTGGTACACCTCTGCGTTGATTGAGCCTGAGCTGCAACACATGGTCGGGGATACCAGGCAGGCGCTGCGCGTGCTGTTTGGCGCAGTCACGCTGGTGTTATTGATTGCATGCGCCAACGTTGCCGGGCTATTGCTGGCTCGGGGTTCACGGCGGCGCGCGGAGTTCGCGCTGCGTGCAGCCATTGGCGCAAGCCGTGCGAAGATTATGCGGCAGTTGCTGGTGGAGTCGGTGGTATTGTCTTTCTGCGGAGGGCTGGCGGGCGTGGCCCTGGCCTTTGGCTTATTGCGAGGCATGGTTAGGCTGATACCGCTCGATATCCCGCGCGTGGAAAGTGCGGCGATCGATGGAAGCGTGCTCGTGTTTGTCGTGGTTGTGTCTGTGGTCACGGGGCTGCTGTTCGGCGTACTGCCGGCGTGGCGGATGTCGCAGCTGGAGCCTGTGCAGGCGCTGCGCGAGGGGGCCCGGAGTATGGCTGGTGGGCGTGGACAGCATCGTCTGCACAACGGATTGGTGATCGCGCAGACGGCGATTGGACTGGTGCTGTTGGTGAGCTCCGGTTTGCTGATTCGAAGTTTCGTTCGCATAGTGAACGTCGATCCCGGCTTTGATCCGAAGCATATATTGACCGCGAGAATGAGGGTAAACATTCCGTTTGACCCGTTGAACCACGATCGGCATGTTCAGTTTTATAGCCAGTTGCTGACTCGGCTTTCCGCGTTGCCTGGGGTACAGTCCGCGTCGGCGGGGTGGCCGCTACCGATGAGCAACACCAACGCCACGGTACGGTTCGCCATTGAAGGAAGGACGATCGCCGAAGCCGACCGGCCGAGTGAATCGGTGGGAGCTGTGATGCCGGGCTACTTTGAGATGATGCGCATTCCGCTGCTTTCCGGGCGGACGTTTGGAGAGCAGGACGGATCGAAGGCAGCGCAGGTCATCCTTATCAATCAGGCCTTTGCGCGAAAGTATTTCCCAGGAGAGAATCCGATCGGCAAGCACATTCAAGTGGAATTGGGCGATGGTGTCATCGACCATCCGATGCGCGAAGTTGTGGGAGTGGTTGGTGATGTTAAGGGGAGGGGACTGACCGCCGATGTGGAGCCCGAGTATTTCCTGCCCTATGCGCAGGCGGTGATTACGAATCCGTTCCTCACGATGCGCACGAGCGGCGATCCGGCGAGCCTGGAAGGAGCTGTCCGCGCAGCCGTGCACGAGATGGACAGAGGGGTGCCTGTCTACCAGGTTTCGACAATGGAGGATTATGTCTCGAAGTCAGCCGCGCAATCACGTTTCCAGACGTTATTGCTGAGCTGCTTTGCGGCAATTGCCTTGATGCTTTCGGCGATTGGGCTGTACGGCCTGCTTTCGTACATGGTGGTGCAGCGGACGCTGGAGATCGGATTGCGCATGGCGCTGGGTGCGCAAAGGACAGATGTGTTGCGCATGATTGTTCGGCGTGGTCTGACGCTCGCGCTGATTGGGTTGGGTGTAGGGTTGGTGATTTCGGCCATGATGACGCGGCTGCTATCGGGGATGCTGTACGGGATCAGGTCATCCGATCCGATCACCTTCGCTGTGGTGACGGGGATCCTGCTGGTAGTGAGCCTCGCAGCGAGCGGCGTGCCGGCATATCGTGCGGCGCGGCTTGATCCGATAGAGACGCTACGGGAGCAGTAGGCTTGCTGCTGCTAGTTTCGGGATTGGAGTTTGGCTAGGGTTTGGCGGTAGCGGTCGGGTGGGGTGGGGAGCTGGGAGTCGCGGATGGCGGCGCGGTAGCCTCCCATGTAGATGGAGTACATGACCGCGAGGGCGCAGCCGACACCGAAGGCAAAGCCGAAGAAAAAGCCGATGATTGCCGGCCAGTAGAAGGTCATTATGATGGAAGTCTACCGCGTTTAGTTCTCGGGCCGAGGGAGAGTGTATGCGGGATTTGTTTGGGCTGCGGTTATGGGGATGAGTGTGGGTGCTGTCGGTGTGTCTTTGGGGCAGGATGTTTCGGGAGTGACGGTTATGAGAGATGCCGCGCTGGAGTTGTTGCGGTAAACGCTGATGAAATTTGCGAAAAATGAGTGAAATTCACTGCGGCGTGTTAGGCTTCGTGCGCTTGGAAAACATGTGATTTCCCGTAGGCGAGGAGGCATGAATGCAGACACGGAACCGTTGGTGGATTGCGTTTGCTGGAGTCCTGCTGCAGATGGCGCTGGGTGCGGTGTATGCGTGGAGCGTGTTTCGGATACCGCTGACGAAACGGTTCGGGTGGACGATCTCGCAGGTTACGCTGACTTTTACGATTGCGATTATGGTGCTGGGGTTCGCTTCGTTCTTTGGCGGGCTCTGGTTGAAGCGGGTTGGGCCGCGGGTGGTCGCGATGACCGGTGGCGTGCTGTATGGCGTGGGGATTTTTCTGGCCAGCTTTTCGAACCATGGGTTGTGGTGGCTCTATCTGACGTATGGGGTGATCGGTGGGATCGGGCTGGGGTTCGGGTACATCGTTCCGGTCGCGGTGCTGCTGAAGTGGTTTCCTGATAAACGTGGGTTGATGACGGGCATTGCGGTTGGAGGTTTTGGCGCGGGTGCGCTGGTGACGGCTCCGATTGCTACGCGGCTGATTCAGAGCGTGGGCGTACTGCAGACGTTCGCTTATCTGGGCGTTGCTTATCTGATTGTGAGTGTGGCTTCGGGCTGGTTCATGCAGAATCCGCCGGATGGTTGGAAGCCGGAAGGATGGACGCCGACAGAGAAGGAGCTTCGGCAGAAGTCGGCTAAGGACTTTACGCTGAACGAGGCGCTGAAGACGTGGCAGTGGTGGGCACTGTGGCTGCTGCTGTTTTTGAATACATCGGCGGGGATTTCGTTGATCTCGCAGGAGGCTCCGATCTTTGAGGAACTGGCGAAGATTACGGCGATTACGGCGGCGGGGATGGTTGGTATCGTAAGCATCGGAAATGCGCTGGGGAGAGTGTTCTGGGCGTGGACTTCGGACACGCTGGGCCGGAAGATGACGTTCGCGGCGATGTTTTTTCTGCAGATTTTGTTGTTCTGGTTTCTGCCCGAGTCTTCATTCCATTCCAGCTGTGACGATTGTGGGCTTCATCATTCTGATGTGCTACGGCGGCGGGTTTGGGACGATGCCTGCGTTTGCGGCGGACTACTTCGGGCCGAAGAATGTTGGGCCGATCTATGGGTTGATGCTGACGGCGTGGGGATTTGCAAGCGCGTTCGGGCCTCTGCTGATGGCGCATCTGCGTCAGGCCAGCGGAACGTATGTGGGCGGACTGCACGTGATCTCGGTAGTGATGACGCTTTCGGTGTTGTTGCCGCTCGTGGTGAGGCCGCCTGATCCGGCGAAGTAATGACTTTTTCGGCGAATGTTGCTGGCGATGTGAGCGATAGCGTACCTTTTGTGGGTGGTTTAAAACTGCGGAGGATTGTGCGTGACGTCGTCTGTTGAGGGTCAGAATCTGGATTCGAGCTTGCGGGAAAATCGGGTGTTTGCACCCCCGGCTGAGTTTGCGGCGAAGGCTCATGTGAAGAGCCTGGAAGAGTATGAGGCGATGTATCGGCGGAGCGTCGAGCAGCCGGAGGAGTTCTGGGCTGAGGCGGCGGGGGAGCTGGAGTGGTTCGAGAAGTGGACTCGGGTGCTGGAGCTGGGGAAAGACGGGTCGGGCAACGGGGCGAAGTGGTTTGTTGGGGGCAAGCTGAATCTTTCGCACAACTGCGTGGATCGTCATGCGCTGGGCGCTCGGAAGGACAAGGTTGCGCTGCTTTGGGAGGGTGAGCCGGGTGAGGTAAGGCGGCTGACTTATGGCGATCTGCATGAGCAGGTGCAGCGGTTCGCGAATGTGCTGAAGGGGTTGGGGATCAGGAAGGGCGATCGCGTCGCCGTGTATATGGGGATGTGTCCGGAGCTGGCGATTGCGCTGCTGGCTTGTGCTCGGATTGGTGCGGTGCATTCGGTGATCTTTGGCGGGTTTGCGGCACATGCGATCGTGGATCGTGTGAATGACTCGCAGTGCGTAGCGGTGATTACGCAGGATTCGAGCTACAGGCGCGGCACGGAGATCAAGCTGAAGGCGATTGTGGATGAGGCGCTGGAGCAGTGTCCGACGGTGAAGCATGTGGTGGTTTATCGGCGGTCGGATACGGCAGTGAAGATGAAGGAAGGGCGTGACATCTGGTGGGATGAGGCACTGCTGGCTGCGGAGCATGAGTGCGCGCCTGAGTGGATGGATGCAGAGGATCCGCTGTATCTGCTGTATACGTCGGGGACTACGGGGAAGCCGAAGGGGCTGGTGCATACGACGGGTGGTTACTCGGTGCAGACTTATTTGACGAGTAAGTATGTGTTCGATCTCCAAGAAGACGATGTCTACTGGTGCACCGCGGATGTTGGGTGGGTGACGGGGCATAGCTATGTTGTGTATGGGCCGCTGCAGAATGGGGCTACGGTAGTGATGTATGAAGGGGCTCCGAACTGGCCGGAGTTTGATCGGTTCTGGAAGATTATTGATGCGCATAAGGTGACGGTGTTCTATACGGCTCCGACGGCGATCAGGGCGTTTACGAAGTGGGGTGCGGAGTGGGTGCGGAAGCACTCGCTGGCTTCGCTGCGGCTGTTGGGGACGGTGGGGGAGCCAATTAATCCTGAGTCGTGGATGTGGTTTCATCGCGAGATCGGTAAGGAGCGGTGCCCGATTGTGGATACGTACTGGCAGACGGAGACGGGTGCGATCATGATTGCACCGATTCCGGGGGCTGTGGCGACGAAGCCGGGGTCGGCTACGCGGCCGTTTTTTGGAATTGTGCCTGAAGTGGTTACAAAAGAGGGTGAGCCGGTTCCGGATGGTAAGGGTGGGTTACTGGTGTTTCGGACGCCGTGGCCTTCGATGGCTCGGACGGTGTATGGGAATCCGGAGCGGTATGAGAAGGCTTACTGGGTGGAGATTCCTGGGAGCTACTTTACGGGGGATGGTGCTCGGCGGGATTCGGATGGGTACTACTGGCTGATGGGGCGCGTGGATGATGTGCTGAATGTGAGCGGTCATCGGCTGGGGACGATGGAAGTGGAGTCTGCGCTGGTGGCGCATCCTAAGGTTGCCGAGGCTGCGGTGGTTGGGCGGCCGGATGATCTGAAGGGGCAGGCTATCTGCGCGTTTGTCACGCTGGAGTTGGGGCACAAGGTCAGCGAGGAGTTGCGGCAGGAGATTCGGCAGTGGGTGGCCAAGGAGATTGGCGCGCTGGCGAGGCCGGATGACGTTCGGTTTACGGAGGCTCTGCCGAAGACTCGGAGTGGGAAGATCATGCGGCGGCTGCTGCGGGAGTTGGCGACTACCGGTGAGGTCAAAGGCGATACGACTACGCTGGAGGATTTTGCCGTGATTGCCAAGTTGCGGGAGGGCGAGGAGTAGAAGCGGCTCGCATGGTTTGCCCTGGGACTGTGCGATACCATTCTGTATGCGCCTTCTTTCTGCTGTTCTCCTGCTTGCAATAGGTTCGTGTGCATTTGCGCAGACTAAGCCTGTTGAGGTTAAAGTCGTCGTTATCAATATGTTTGAGGTGGGTGCCGATACGGGCGATGTTCCGGGCGAGTATCAGTACTGGGTGGAGCGCGAGCATCTCGATACGGTGCTGCCGTTTCCGCAGGGCTATCACGACCTTCGGATGAACAAGGATGGCGTGCTGGGTGTGTTGACCGGGGTGGGTACGGCTCGAGCGGCGGCGACGATCATGGCTTTGGGGAACGATCCGCGGTTCGATCTGACGCATGCTTATTTTCTCGTGGCGGGGATTGCGGGGATTGATCCGCAGATGGGGTCGCTTGGGTCGGCAGCGTGGTCGGACTACATTGTGGATGGCGATCTGGCGCATGAGCTGGATGCGCGGGAGATTCCGAAGGACTGGACGACGGGTTTTGTGCCGCTGGGGAAGTCGACTCCATTTGAACAGCCTCGTACGGCGCGGTTTGGGGATGATGGGAATGCGTACCATCTGAATACTGCGTTGGTGAACTGGGCCTTTGATCTGACAAAAGATATGGAACTGCCGGATACGCCGGCGATCAAGGAACGGCGGATGCAGTTTGCAGGAGAGGCTGCGCATCGTCCGCCGTTTGTGTTGCGTGGGGACAATCTTTCGGCGAGTACGTTCTGGCACGGCAAGCTGATGAATCAGTGGGCGAGGGATTGGGTGAAATACATGACCGATGGCAAGGGGACGTATGCGGTGTGCGGGATGGAGGATACGGGGACGATGCAGTCGCTGACGTGGCTGGCGCGGGCGCATAAGGTCGATATCAATCGTGTGCTGGTGCTGCGCACGGCGAGCAATTTTGACCAGCAGCGGACGGGTATCACAGCTGCGGAGAGTCTGGCCGAGACCAAGGTGACGAAGTACAGCGCGTATATGCCCTCGCTTGAGAGTGCTTATCGTGTCGGCCATGTTGTGGTGGACTCGCTGGTTGCGAACTGGCCGCAGACTCGCGACCATATCCCGGTAAAATGAGCGCAGAGGCGGCAGCATGAAGATTCTTGTTCTCTCCCCGCACCGTGGCGATGCGGCTTTTTCGGTTGCTGTCTCGATGGGTAACTGGCTGGCTGCGGGACATGTGGTGACGATTCTCAATGTCTTTAGCCGAAGCTTGTATGCGCCTTATTCTGATGCGGAGTTTGTGCATGAGAATGATCGGCTTTCTTATGTTTCGGCGATGCGGCGGCGTGAAGATGAGCGGTTTGTGCAGCAGATGGTTCATGGGCTGCCCAAAGCTGCGAAGGCCAATCTGCAGATGGTCGATCTCAATTTGAAGGATGCTCCGCTGCGGCTGCGTTGTGCGCTGGAGGATGTTTCGGATTTGGCGGTTAATCCTGAGGATCCGGCTATTGGGAAGCTGAGGAAGGCGCTCGATCAGCGGGTCGCGGCTGGAGATGTGGAGGCGCTGGTGTTGCCGCTGGGGCTGGGCGAGCATGTCGATCATCTGACGGTGAGGGAGGCTGTTCTGCCGCTCACTGCGGAGATGGCCAGTGCGTTTTATGAGGATATGCCTTATGCGGCGACGCATCCGAGTGCTGCTACCGATCTGCAGGCGCTTCGTGAAGAGACGGGGGCTCGATGGCATGAGGAGTTACGGGCTGTTCTGAATCAGAGGGCGGATTTGGGAGAGGCGTGGAAACGGCGGCTGATGGTGGGGTATGCCTCGCAGATTGATGATGACGAGGCCGCTCGCGTTGGGGAGTTTGCGGCGCGTTATGCGGGTGGCGAGCGGTTGTGGGCGAATCAGCGGTGGATGGAGATTGCTGAGGGTTGTTGCCTTAGCACGTCGCGTTAGCTAACGCAGGACTCGACGGACGGCGCGTCGGACGGTTTCGGCGACGACGCCGAAGACTACGTGCGAGGTCAATTCGCTGGAGCGCTCGCGAATGGTCGGCTCGCTGGTGTGTCGCGATAGGCCGAGTGCTGGGAGCGCGCCTTCGTGGGTGAGAGTCATGAGGGCCATGCCGAAGTTTGCGCCGTCTTTACCGGCGGCGGCGGGGAAGTACTCGACTGCTGCACCGTAGGCCGCTCCGGTTGCCGCGCCGAAGCCCCAGTTGATCGCTTCTTTGGTAATCGGGTGTTGCCGGATGGAGAGCTTGCGGCTGGCTTTTTCGGCGAGCAGGGTGGATGGGTCGGGTTCGCCGTGTGTTCGTGGGGGATATATCCGCTCGACTGTCTTCTTGGCGGCTGTGGCTACGAGACCGCCGATCAGACCGGCCACCAGGCCCTTGGCAAGGGACTTCGTCCGCACTCTCTTTGTGATCTTCACAGATACCTCGTCTCAAGCTTAGGATGCGCGTAAGTACGGTGGGGCTGTGTCGCGTGATTGAAGCTTATCCGATGTAGGCGGATGCGTCGGTGACATCGGTTCCGGGGTCGATCTTTGTAAGACGGAAGAGCGGTGTCAGTGCAGTTGAGACTATCAGGTTCAGGAGCAGCGCCGGAACCGCCGCGTACATTGCGAATGTGCCGCCGAGAGCCAGAGGCAAGTGCAGAGGATAGACGGAGCTCTTGAGACCGAGGGAAAATGCCATCGCTGTGCCGCTTGCCATCCCCGCGGCCCAGCCGGCGACGAGCGCCCAGGGGTGGAACCAGCGCGTGAATACGCCGATCACGACGGAGGGGAACATCTGGCCGATCCAGATGCCGCCGAGGAGCTGCATTTCGATTGCGTAGGGTGTTGGTAGCCACAGGACGAAGACGAGCGCGCCGAACTTCACTACGAGCGAGACTACCTTCGCCATGCTGGATTCCTGCTGCGGGGTCATCTTTTTGCGTGCGAATGCGCCGTAGAGGTTTCGGGTGAAGAGATTGGAGGCTGCGATGGACATGATCGCCGCCGGGACGAGGGCTCCGATGGCTACGGCTGCGAGGCAGAATCCGGCGAACCACTCGGGGAACATCTTGAGGAAGAGGAGAGGTACGGCGGCACTGGTGTCCTTGGTGACGACTCCGGCGGCGAGTGCGATGTAGCCCAGCAGGGCGATCAGGCCGAGGAGGAAGCTGTAGGCCGGCAGCATTGCGGCGTTGCGGCGGATGACGTTCGCGCTCTTTGCGCTAAGTACTGCCGTGGCTGTGTGGGGGTAGAGCATCAGTGCGATTGCTGAACCGATTGCCAGAGTGGAGTAGCCGAGGAACTGTCCTCTACGGAGGAAGATGGTGGCTGGCGGGGTGTGGAGGGCGAGTGACTGGTTGGCCAGCTCGAAGATGCGGGCGTAGCCTCCGAGCTTGATGGGGATTACGATCAGCGCGGCGATGACCATGATGTAGAGCATCACGTCCTTGACGATGGCGATGACTGCGGGCGCGCGGAGGCCGCTCGAATAGGTGTAGGCGGCGAGGATGATGAAGGCTGTGGCCAGGGGCCACTCGCCCTGGATGCCAAGGGAGCTGATGACCACGCGGATGCCGACGAGTTGGAGGGCGATATAGGGCATCAGTGCGAGGACGCCGGTGAGGGCGATTGCTACGGTGAGCCAGCGGTTGCCGTATCGTCCGGAGATGAAGTCCGCGAAGGTGACGTAGCCGTGGCGGTGACAGACTGTCCAGAGCCGGGGAAGGACGAGCATCATGTAGGGGTAGGCGATGATTGCGTAAGGGACTGCGAAGAAGCCTATGGCTCCGGCACCGTACAGGGCTGCGGGGACGGCGATGACGGTGTAGGCGGTGTAGAGATCGCCGCCGATCAGGAACCATGTGATCCAGGTGCCGAAGCTGCGGCCGGCCAGGCCCCACTCTTCGAGCGATCCCATGCCGGAGGCTGGTCTGCGCCATCGGGCCGCCCAGAATCCGGCGAAAGTTACCAGGAGAAAGAAGAAGCAGAAGATCAGCAGCGCTGTTGTATGCAATCGCTCACCCGGATCAGAGATTTGCTGGTTAGGATTTCATCCTACCGCAGAAGGCCAGAGATGCGATGGGTTAGCTGTGGCCGGTCTCGCTCCACTCGTAGACGACGATGCCGAGGTCGCTGAGGGTCTTGATGACCGTCTCCATGTTGCGTCGAACTTCGGGACGTGCGCTTACGGGGACTCCGTGGGCCTCTTCGACGGCTACGACGCGGCCGTAGGGCCACGAACTCTCAGGGACGGCGTTCAGAGCGGTGGTAAGTTCGCTGAGCCTTACGTTCAGGTCTTGCCGCCGTGCGCCCAGGGGCCGCAGCATGGTTCCCTGTCCCAGAGTGGTGGTGTTTGCGTCTGCGGTGACGACGTGCAGTGTGACCATGCCGCCCTGGACGGTCAGGTAGGGGTTCTCCCAGGTGGTGAGGCTTTTTACGGCCATGTAGCGGGTCTTCGAGGGCGGCGGGATGAGCTCGAGCTGCTGACGGGCAGCCTCGATCTCCTGCTGCTGGGCTGCCTGGGTCGATGCCGTGCTGGGCGACGCGGTGCGGGCACAGCCGCCGGCGAGCAGGGGCAGAAGAAGGGCAGGGAGGGTAAAGACGGCTGTTCGCTGGAGGATGAATCTGGGGCTACGCACGATTATCAGCATACCAAGATGGCTGGTACTCAGAAAGGGCCGATTACGGCAAAATCCTCTGAAAAACGTTGTCTTCGTGGTGCCTTCTTTCTGTTCGAACTTCATCTGCCGGTCCAGATCGGGGGACGCTTCTCGAGAAAGGCTTGTGTCCCTTCGGTTTTGTCCTCCGTGCCGCAGAGGCGTCCGAAGATCTTTGCCTCGACATCCAATGCAGCGTCGAGGTCCAGATCGCTGCCTCGGTCGACGGCCTCGAGGCATCCGGCCACGGCCAGGGGGGCCATGGTGGCGATGGCGAGGGCCAGCTCGCGGCCGCGGTCGAGCAGATGGGCTGCGGGAACGACTTCGTCGATGAGGCCGATGCGCAGGGCCTCGACTGCTGTGATCATCTCTCCGGTGAGCAGGAGTTTGAGGGCTGCTGGCTGGCCTACGAGCCGAGGGAGACGCTGCGTGCCTCCGTAGCCTGGAATCAGTCCGAGCTTGACCTCGGGTTGGCCCAAGCGCGCGGTTTCGCTGGCTATGCGGAGGGTGCAGGCCATGGCCAGTTCGCAGCCCCCGCCGAGGGCGAAGCCGTTGATGAGGGCGATGACTGGTTTGCCGCAGGTCTCGATGAGCCGGAAGACGGCCTGGCCTCGGCGGGCTTTGGCTGCTCCGGTTGCGGTGTCGGTTGCGGCGATCTCGTTGATGTCGGCACCGGCTGCGAAGGCCTTTTCGCCGGAGCCGGTCAGCAGGATTACCCGGACGTCTGCGTCTTTGGCTAGTGCGCGGAAGAGACTCTCCAACTCGTCGAAGACCTGGGAGTTGAGGGCGTGCAGGACCTTGGGACGGTTCAGCGTTACCAGCGCTGTGTGGTCATGCACTTCGTATAGCAGCGTCTCGTAGCTCATTGCTTTCTCCCCGGTCTTGATTGCAACTCCAGACGATACAATCGAATACATGATTAAGGGAATTACGGTGGTCAGCGCTGTCGCTTCGTCTGACACGTTTGACAAGCTCAACAGCCTGTTTCTTGCGCTTGGCTTTGAGGAGGGCAAGGGCTGGCAGGACGAGAAGGGCCGTGGTGCTGCGTTGCTTGCTCCGCTTGGCAACCTCGAGTTTGTTACGGGGCGTCCGCCGGCTGTGCCGCCTCTTCTGGTTGAGGTTACGAATCTTGATGCGGTTCACGCGGCGGTACAGCAGTGGATGCTTGGGAGCTACCGGAGCGAAGAGGTTGAGGCGCTGCTGTCTTTGCCGGAGCTCACCCGCTGGAATTCGCGGTTGTTCACGGTGAAGCTGGCTGAGGGGCTGACGCTTGGGTTCTGGCAGTCGGAGAATCCGTTGCATAACAAGCCGGTCGCGATCGAAGGCGACTTGAGTGCTGCTGGAATGCGCTTTGCCATCGTTACGGCCCGTTGGAATGCTGTGATTACAGACCGTTTGTTGCAGGGCTCGCTGGATGGGCTCTATCGCAGCGGGGCGGTGAAGGGCGACGTTGAAATTGTTCGGGTGCCGGGGGCCTGGGAGATTCCGTCAGCGGCGCGTACGCTGGCTGAGTCGAAGCGGTTTGACGCCATCATCACGCTTGGGTGTCTGCTGCGCGGCGAGACGGCTCACTATGAGGCGATCTATACCGAGGTTGCGCGTGGGATTGGGCAGTCGCAGCAGGAGACCGGGGTTCCTCATGCGTTTGGTGTACTGACTTGCGAGACGCTGGAGCAGGCTCTGGACCGCGCTGGGGTGAAGGCTGGCAATAAGGGCTTTGAAGCTGCTATTGCCGCTATCGAGATGGTTTCGATCGGGCGCAAGATTGTGGAATTGGGTAGCAAAGAACAGGGGAGCAAATAATGGGGACACGACGTAAGTCACGCGAGCTCGCCATGCAGATGCTCTTTCAGGGGGATCTGGGGAAGCAGTCTCCCGAGCAGGTTGCCAAGCTTTTCTGGCCGTCGCGCGACGAGATCGATGCTGATACTCGCGGTTTTGCCGAGGATATCTATCGGATCGCTACTGCGCGGCAGCCGGAGATCGATCAGTTGATCGAGGCTCATGCGCAGAACTGGCGGATCGAGCGGATGGCTGTGGTGGATCGCAATTTGATCCGCGCCGCTGTGGCGGAGATGCTTGGCTATCCGGCTACCCCTGCCGCCATCATCATCAATGAGAGCCTGGAGATCGCGCGGCGGTATGCTGCTCCGGAGTCGATTCACTTTCTGAACGGCGTGCTGGATGCGATTGCTCGGGACATTCTGAAGAAGCGGCTGGCATAGTTGTCTGACAGTCCGACGTTTCCCCGAGGTATCCCCCTCCCCCTTGTAAAGTATGCAAAGTATTGATTTGAGATGAGATAGGTTTGGACTTCGGGTCTGTCTCCTTTCATCTCAAGCTGTATCAAACGCCCTGAAATCGTGCCTAAAACAAGAAACCCCGGGTTCGCCGGGGTTTTCTTGCTTCTAGTGTCTATTTTATCAAACGGGGGAAATGATTACGCACTGCTATCTATTTGATTACAGGCAATATAGCAGTGCTAAGGACTTGACAGATTAGGCGGTGGGCCTCCGTGGGCGCTGGACCAGGAGGTCGGGGGTGACGGGTATCGCCGGATTGTCCGTGCCTGCTCCGGTGGGGCCGTTGGGAGCGGGGATGAAGGTGGGCAGGTTGGGTAGGATCGTCAGCTTGGCGTTGTCGGTCAGGGTGCCGGTGTCGATCAGGTGCACGGCGTTGTCGCCGGAGGTCCCGACGAAGAACGTCGTGTCGTCGGCACTGGCTACGCCTGAGACAGGAGCGGTTGCCGTGCCCGTGAGCGTGACCGGCGTTATGGTTCCGTTTGCCGGTTTGTAGGCCGGTAGAGCGCCCGAACCTGTGTAGGTCACGATCGCAACGGAGGAGTCGGGGGTTGGCACGATGCCTGTGATTGCAGTTGCCGAGACGCCGAGTGGGATAGTCGCTGTCGACGATCGGGTGAAGAAGTTCGGCGGGACGATAGTGGGGCAGGCCTGGACCGGCAGTGTTACGCCGAAGTCCACCATGGTTGCTCCGCCGGCAACCGTTGCACCGAGGATGTGCTTTCCGTCGGAGGTGGCGGCGACTCGGTCGGTCTGCACGCTGGCAGAGTCGGCGAGCGGGTAGAACTCGTTGTTGAGCACCGACAGGCCATCGGTGGAGATCGTGGTGCTGGTGCAGTAGCTGCGTCCGGTCGTGGTTGCTCCGGCAAAATATGCGCCCACGCTCGGTACGGTGACCGACACGTCAGAGGCAGGCGCAGCAGGCGGAGACGGCCGTCCATCCGGTGAATCCTGCGTGTACCAGTAATTGATTGCTTGGCGTGATGACGGCAGGCGTCAAGGTGACAGGGTTGGCCGGAGTGGTGACTGTGCCGGTGGTGATGTAGACGGTCTGGCTGTCGGGCGAGAAGGAGGCGTGGGTTGCCACTCCGCCGTAGGTCGAAGTTACGCTGCCGGAGGTGGCGTAGAGATAGGTCTGGCCGAGTGTGGGATCGGTCACGACGAGGGTCGTTCCATCGGGTGAGATTGCAACCACGAGCCCCTTGACAGTCGCGTCCTCGCGCGAGACTGCATTGGTGATCGCATTCACGACCATGATCTCGTTGGCACTGCCCATGTAGATGGAGGAACCGTCGTCGCTGATGACCATGGAGTTCGGCACGAAGGGGAGCTTAAGCGGCTGGGGCGGCGCATTTGTCACGAAGTCGATCGGCACCATGTAGCGCGACTTGGTGCTGGCGATGTAAAGCAGGGTGCTGTTTTGGCCGGGAGTCGTGACCGAGATGGGGTTCGATGTGATGGGCTTGCCGTTGCCGAAGAGACCAATCTGATTGAACGAGGATGGATTGCAGCTAGACGGTTGGCAGATGGCAGTGATGGATGCCGCACCAGGGAAGAGCGGCGTGACGGTGCCACCAGAGGCAGCGGGAATTGTGGTCGGCGCGGTCGAGACGAACTCGAGGCTGAGGCCCGTGAGGATGGTTCCGTTCGTGTCGGTTACGACGGAGGTGATGGGCTGTGTGTTGTTCTGGTTGACGACGACGCTGTTGACCCCAGGAGTGCCGCTGACGTTGGGAACGCTCAACTGAATAGAGGCTGGGGGACACGTGGAAAAGAATCCGGCGGAACTGGCCGCCTGCGAGAGGCTCGCGCTGATGACTGTGGACCCTGGAGCCTGCGCCGTTGCCACGCCGTTCTCGTCGATCGATACCACGCCCGAGGTCTGCGCCGTGAAGTTCAGGTGGCCGACCTGGCAGGTGATGTTGTCGGCGGGGTTGGTTGTGGCGTTTTGATAGACCCTGGCGACGAGCTGGCCCGTGGTTCCCTGCGACAGGCAGGAGCCCGCGAGGTAGGGTGGGGCGGTGACGGTTGCCTGAGCGGCCAGCGGGCAGCAGTTCGAGGATGGGTCTGTTAACGGGTCGGTTGAACAGTTGGCTGTTGGGGTTGGATTCCCCAGTACGACGCCGGTTACGACGGGATGGACGAAGATGGGGAGCGGGTTGCTGCTGACGCCGCCTCCGGTCGCTACCACGAAGACCTCTCCGGTTTTGTTGTTCGGGGTGCAGGTGGTGAAGTCGGCTACGCCACCGGCGGAGTTGCGATTCCAGGAGCCGGCGCATAGTTTGCCCGTGGTGGGAGCAACGTCGGCAATGGTCAGGTCAGCCTGGCCAGCAGCGTTGAAGACGCCATAGGTGTAGGAGCTAATGGTTGCTGCCGTGCCCTTGCAGTCGGTCGCCGAGGGGGCGCCTATCTGGCCGATCTGCGCGTAGTTCAGCGAGATGCCGAAGATCCTCGGCTGGAGTGCGATTGCAAACGGCTGGCCGACGATAGGGCCGGAGGAACCACCGTTGCAATACACCACAGGAGTGCCCTTCGAACAACCTGAGACCGAGATACCGAAAGGAATCGAAAAAAGAAGCAGTACCGCTAGAGTGACAAACCGACGCATTGAACCTCCCCGTCCAACCGGAATCTGAGTTGAACGGTTTTACCGCAAACGCTGAATTCCCGAGGCTCCAGTGTAAAAGCCAGTGAGCAGAGTAAGCAAATCAGGGACTAGAGAATAGGGTGTAGGGGAGTAGAAGGCGGGATCTGGAGCCGTGTGAAGTATACACACTTTGCGGAATTCAGGTTCGCCTGGTACTCCCCTACGTCCTGTTTCACTACTCTCCGTTCTTCTCTGCGTTTTTCGGCATCTCGGTCTCGAACCAGTTGAGGGCTCGCTCGAGGACGTCGCGGCGGTGTTCGGGGTCGCGGAAGCCGTGGCCTTCGTTGGGGTAGATGACGAGTTGGGTTTTGACTCCCTCGGCCCGTAGGGCATGCCAGAACTCGAAACTCTGCGGGGCGGGGCACTCGCCGTCGCGGTCACCGACTACGACGAGGGTGGGAGTCTTGACGTTTTTGATGTACTCGATCGCGGAGCTCTTGGAGTAGGTGGTGGGGTCATCGTAGACAGTTGCGCCGAAGAAGGGAACCATCCACTGGTCGATGGAGTTCTCGCCGTAGTAGCTCTTCCAGTCGCTGATTCCGGCGCCGGCTACCGCTGCTTTGAAACGGGGGGTCTGGGTGACGCCGAACATGGTCATGAAGCCGCCGTAGCTCCAGCCGGTGAGGCCTTCGCGGTTTTTGTCGATGGGGAGGCGCTTCTCAATGGCGTCCATACCGGCGAGGATGTCGCGCATGTCGCCATAGCCGAAGTCCTTGATGTTGGCCTGGGTGAACTTCTCGCCCTGCCCGTAGGAGCCGCGTGGGTTGGGCATGAAGACGAAGTAGCCGAGCGAGGAGAAGGGAACTCCGCCATAGCCTACGCCGGGCCAATGCGGAGTTACGGCGCTTGATGGGCCACCGTGCACGCTGACGATCATCGGATATTTTTTTGCGGGGTCGTAGTTGGCGGGGTAGAGCAGCCAGCCCTGGACTTTGAAGCCGTCGTTGGTCCACTCGACGTTTTCGGTCTTGCCCCAGGCGGGCTTGAGGCCTTCGTTGAGGTGGGTGATTTGCTTCAGGTTGTCGACGGGACCGGCCCAGACTTCGGGGGCGCGCTCGAAGGAGCTGCGGATGAGGGCGATGGTGTCTTTTTGCGAGATCGAGAGGCTCATGACGGCGGTGCCGGAGCCGATGGACTCGGGGAAGGTGGCGTTGGCTTCGGGGACGTCGCTGCCGGAGTTAACGTCGATGGCCGAGATATGGCTGTTGCCGCCGACGTGCTCGGTGAGGCCGATGACGTCAGGACGGACCCACTGGATGAAGGCTACGGAAGAGGCGCGGTTGGGGGTGAGGTTTTTTGGTTCGCCGCCGGTGGAGGGGATGAGGTAAATGTCGCCGCCGGTAGAGCCCTGGTCGCTCATGAGGCCGCCGATGAAGGCGATTTGTGTGCCGTCAGGGGACCAGCGAGGGACGGCGATTTGCAGGCCGTGGAGGGAGCCGGAGATTTTGGTGGTGTCGAGGATGGATTGAGGCGGGTTGCCGTTGAGTTGCTGCTTATAGAGCTGTGCGACCCACCAGTTGTTTTCGCCGGGAGGATTAGCGGCTACGAAGGCGAGCTGCTTGCCGTCGGGGGACCAGTCGAACTCATAGACGTGCAGGTTGGCGGGTGTGACTTGCGTGAATGATCCGCTGGCTAGATCGACTGTGGCCACGCGTTGGATCTCGACACCGTCTTCGCCGATAACTCCGGCCCAGGGCTTCATGGCGGCGAGGGCTCCGGCGCTGCGGGTGGCGTTCTCGACGAAGAGGAAGGCGATGGTTTTGCTGTCGGGGGACCAGGCGAGGGATTCGATGTCGCCGGTTACGTGCGTCAGTTGCTTTGACTGGCCGGTCTTCTTTGACCAGATGAAGACTTGATCCTGTCCGGAGTCTTGCTCGCCTGCTGTGCAGGTTGACGAGAACGCCAGCCACTCGCCGTTTGGCGACCACACTGGGCCTGAGCTTCCACAGCCGGGGGACATGGTCGCTGTAGTGATGTTTTTTTCTTTCGCGGGATCGGGATTGGGAACGTCTGTCAAACGGATTTGGTATCCGCTGTGTGCTCGCAAGGACCAGGCGACGGTGGTGCCATCGGGGGAGATGGCGGTTTGGGAGGGAGTGCGGGTTTTGCCGAGCATATCGATCAGGGCGCCAATGCGCGGGTCTTTGGGAGCGGGCTTGGCGGCGGGTGATGGCTGAGTCTGTGCGGCGGCAGGAGCGACGGCAAAAACTGCTGGGAGAAAAGTCAAGAAAGCGGCGAAGAAGAGGGGGCGAATGCGTACAAACGTCATTTCCACAGCCTAGCAGCAAATTCAGCTGATTTTTGCGGTTGAATATGCTGGATCGCGCGCAAAGAGGCCGGAAATCCTCGCGAAAAGTTGACTCACAGCGGGTAAATTGCTATTGTTAGAGGGTTCCGCGAGTATCCGGGCTACATTGTGGGGAAACTCATAGTGTGGAGGGCGGAGAAAAGCCCAGCGATTCATGAAGGTTCTGCGCGAGCAGAAAAAGCAGAATTGCGCTACACTGGATACAGAGAAAGATAACCGCAGGGCTTCTGGAATTGGGGAAGCCGAAATCTGCGGCCCATCGAAAGCGTGCCTGCGACACCCTCCACCTTGGATGGGCTATGCGGGCCGGGACAGCGAAACGGAGTCGGCTCTTCTGGAAAGAGGGAGGACGCTCGGCCACCGTCGACTGTTTTCGTCTGGTTGTTCAGGTTCTACAGACGTGAAGCAGGGAAGATCTTCGCGTGAGACGCTTCAGCGTTCTCAATTATTTGCGCGTTTGCGTGCAAATACGAAGACACCAACCCTTCTGCGCGCCTGACAAAAGTTTAGGTTTGCAACATCAAGGAGTTCGAGTGCCTACGTTCCATCAGCTCGTCAAGCAGGGCCGCACGCCCACACGTTATAAGACCGCCAGCCCCGCGCTTCAGGGTTCGCCCCAGCGCCGTGGCGTCTGCACCCGCGTATACACGCAGACTCCGAAGAAGCCGAACTCGGCTCTCCGTAAGGTTGCCCGTGTGCGCCTCACCAATGGGATCGAGGTCACGACCTACATTCCGGGCATCGGCCACAACCTGCAGGAGCACTCGATTGTGCTGATCCGCGGCGGCCGTGTGAAGGACCTGCCGGGTGTTCGCTACCACGTTGTGCGTGGGACGCTGGACTCGGTGGGCGTTGCCAACCGGAAGCAGAGCCGCTCGAAGTATGGAGCGAAGCGTCCGAAGGCTGCTGCCAAGTAAACGGCGGCGCAACAAGGTTTCGCGGTTCGCGTGGTGCGGGCTGCATAAATTCAGGTTCAGGGCTTGAGAGGTCGACGGTCCTGAAGGAAGACGAGAAGAGAAAGAATGCCTAGAAAAGGTTACATAGCGAAGCGTGAGGTTGCAGCCGATCCGGTCTACAACTCGACCCTGGTGACGAAGTTTGTCAACTCGATGATGTGGGGCGGCAAGAAGTCGACCGCGCAGGGCATCTTCTACACGGCGATGACGAATCTCGAGCAGAAGGGTGGCGACGAAGCCCTGAAGCTCTTCAAGAAGGCTGTCGAGAACTGCAAGCCTCTTCTCGAAGTGAAGAGTCGCCGCGTTGGTGGTGCGAACTATCAAGTGCCGATCGAGGTGAACCCCGAACGCCGCACTTCGCTGGCGATTCGCTGGCTCGTGACCTACGGCCGCGCACGTGGCGAGAAGGGCATGGTCGAGAAGTTGACCGCTGAGCTGCTCGATGCTGCCAATGGCCGTGGCGCTGCGATGAAGAAGAAGGAAGACGTTCACCGTATGGCCGAGGCCAACAAGGCTTTTGCTCACTACCGCTGGTAATCGGCGGTTGTTCGGAGAGGCGTTATTAGATTTTAGGTTCAACGTAGTTATTACCGCGAGCGGATGCTCGCAGATGAGAGATTGACCGTGGCACGCACTACACCTCTAAATCGTTGCCGAAATATCGGGATCATGGCGCACATTGACGCCGGCAAGACGACGACGACCGAGCGCATCCTCTTCTATACGGGCATCACACACCGTATCGGCGAGGTGCACGAGGGCACTGCGACTATGGATTGGATGGAGCAGGAGCAGGAGCGCGGCATTACGATTACGTCGGCCGCTACGACCTGCACCTGGAAGAACATCCGGATCAACATCATCGATACGCCCGGCCACGTGGACTTTACGGCAGAGGTGGAGCGTTCGCTGCGTGTGCTCGACGGCGCGGTTGCGTGCTTCGACGCGGTTGCTGGTGTGCAGCCTCAGTCGGAGACGGTGTGGCGCCAGGCTGACAAGTACAAGGTTCCCCGGATTTGCTTCATCAATAAGATGGACAAGGCCGGTGCGGATGCTGTGTATGCGACCTCGACGATCGTTGACCGTCTTGGAGCGCGTGCTGTGCCGATCAATATTCAGATTGGCGCAGAGGCGAAGTTTCTCGGTGTGATCGATCTGGTCACGATGAAGTCGATTCTCTGGCATGACGAGACAATGGGTGCGGAGTACTCGATCGAAGAGATTCCAGCCGACCTCGTTGAAAAGGCCAAAGAAGCACGGCATTTCCTGATTGAGGCTGTATCCGAACACGATGATGAACTGATGAACATGTACCTCGAAGGCCAGGAGCCGACCGAGGCGCAGTTGAAGGCTGGCATCCGCAAGGCGACCATCGCGATGCAGATCTTCCCAGTTCTTTGCGGTTCGTCGTTCAAGAACAAGGGCGTACAGACGCTGCTTGATGCTGTGGTGGACTATCTGCCCAGCCCGCTCGATATTCCTGCTGTCATCGGTTCGAACCCTGACAACATGGAAGAGAAGATCGTCCGCAAGGCAGATGACAGCGAGCCTTTCTCAGCGCTTGGATTCAAGATCATGACCGATCCGTTCGTTGGGCAACTGATCTTTATCCGGGTTTACTCGGGTCAGCTGAAGACCGGAGACTCGGTGCTAAATCCGCGTACCGGCAAGACGGAGCGTATCGGCCGTCTGCTGAAGATGCACGCGAATAAGCGCGAAGAGATCACCGAGATCCTCGCGGGCGATATCTGCGCGGCTGTAGGTCTCAAGAACCTGGTGACGGGCGACACAATCTGCAGTGACAAGCACCCGGTTGTGCTTGAGTCGATCGACTTTCCGAAGACTGTTATTGAGGTCGCGGTTGAGCCGAAGACGAAGGCTGACCAGGAGAAGATGGGTATGGCGCTGGCTAAGCTGGCGCAAGAAGATCCGACGTTCAACGTCCATACGGACATTGACTCGGGCCAGACCATCATCGCCGGAATGGGCGAGCTGCATCTCGAGATCATCGTCGACCGCATGATGCGTGAGTACAAGGTTGAGGCCAACGTCGGTAAGCCGCAGGTTGCTTATCGTGAGACCATCCGCGCCAATGCCGAGGCTGAGGGTAAGTACATCCGTCAGACTGGTGGTTCGGGTAACTACGGCCACGCCAAGATTCGCATCAGCCCCAATGAACCGGGTGCGGGTTACGAGTTTTCGAACGACACCAAGGGCGGCGCGATTCCCAAGGAATACATCAAGCCGATCGACCAGGGCATTCAGGACGCGATGCACCGCGGCGTTCTGGCTGGGTACGAGATGGTCGACATCAAGGTCTCGCTGTATGACGGAAGCTATCACGACGTCGATTCGAACGAAATGGCGTTCAAGATTGCTGGTTCGATGGCGTTCAAGGAAGCTGCGCGCAAGGCCAAGCCAGTTCTGCTTGAGCCTGTGATGGATGTCGAAGTCACGGTTCCTGATGAGTTTATGGGTACGATCATTGGCGATTTGAACAGCCGCCGCGGTCGTATCGAAGGCATGGAGATGGTTGGCGGAACGCAGGCCATCAAGGCAACTGTGCCGCTGAGCACGATGTTTGGGTATGCGACGCATATGCGTTCGTCGACGCAGGGGCGTGCGAATTACTCGATGCAGTTCAAGCAGTATGAAGAGGCGCCGCGGTCGGTTTCGGAAGAGATCATTGCCAAGGTGCAGGGCAAGGACAGCAAGTAAGCCGGTGCCGCGAGGCGCAAACAGTTGGAAGTAGAACTTAGAAGTAAGAGACACGGAGAGAGTCATGGGCAAGGAAAAGTTTGACCGGTCAAAGCCGCACGTAAACATCGGGACGATCGGGCACATCGATCATGGCAAGACGACTTTGACGGCGGCGATCACGAAGGTGCTGTCGAAGCACAACCCGAACAACAAGTTCCGTTCGTTCGACACGATCGACAACGCACCTGAGGAGCGTGAGCGCGGTATCACGATCGCGACCTCGCACGTAGAGTACGAGACGCCGAACCGGCACTATGCGCACGTCGACTGTCCTGGCCACGCCGACTACATCAAGAACATGATCACAGGTGCGGCACAGATGGATGGCGCGATCCTGGTGGTTGCGGCAACCGACGGTCCAATGCCCCAGACCAAGGAGCACGTGCTTCTGGCGCGTCAGGTAGGCGTTCCGTACATCGTTGTGTTCCTGAACAAGTGCGATGCGGTTGAGGACGAAGAGCTGATCGAGCTGGTGGAGATGGAGGTTCGCGAGCTGTTGTCGAAGTACGACTACCCTGGCGACGACACCCCGATCATCCGTGGCAGTGCGCTGGGCGCGCTGAATGGCGAAGCGAAGTGGGAGGCCAAGATCGACGAGCTGATGGACGCGGTGGACAAGTACGTTCCGCAGCCTGAGCGCGCGGTGGACCTGCCGTTCCTGATGCCGATCGAAGACATCTTCTCGATCTCTGGCCGTGGCACTGTGGTGACGGGCCGTATTGAGCGCGGCAAGATCAAGGTTGGCGAGGCCTGTTCGATCGTCGGCTTCCGTGACACGCAGCAGACGGTGTGCACGGGCGTGGAGATGTTCAAGAAGCAACTGGACGAAGGTCTGGCGGGCGACAACGCGGGTCTTCTTCTGCGCGGTATTGCGAAGGAAGATGTGGAGCGTGGCATGGTGTTGGCCAAGCCGGGTTCGATCACACCGCACACGCAGTTCAAGGGCGAGATCTATGTGCTGAGCAAGGAAGAAGGCGGCCGTCATACGCCGTTCTTCAACGGCTACCGTCCCCAGTTCTACTTCCGCACGACGGACGTGACGGGCTCGGCGAAGCTGCCGGAAGGCACGGAGATGGTGATGCCTGGCGATAATATCTCGCTGGAGATCACGCTGCACACGCCGGTTGCGATGGAGAAGGGTCTGCGGTTCGCTATCCGCGAAGGCGGTCGTACCGTCGGCGCAGGTACCATCAGCGAGATCATCAAGTAAACAGAATCGAGGGCTGCCGGTGCATGTAGAAGGCTTCTAGCAAGTTGAGGCCGGCAGCCACTCCAAATGATCTTTGAGCAATGGAAAAGAGATAAACAATGGCTGGACAGAGAATCAGAATTCGGTTGAAGGCTTATGACTACCGCGTGCTCGACACGTCCACGGGCGAGATCGTCGAGACGGCCAAGCGTACAGGCGCTCAGGTCGCGGGCCCCATTCCCCTGCCAACCATGAAGAACAAGTATTGCGTTCTCCGCTCGCCCCACGTCGACAAGAAGTCGCGCGAGGCCTTCGAGATTCGCACCCACAAGCGGCTGATCGATATTCTTGAACCGACGCAGCAGACCGTAGATGCGCTGATGAAGCTCGATCTGCCGGCTGGCGTCGACGTAGAGATCAAGACCGTTCAGAAGTAGTTATCAACCCGGCAGTGCTGAGCGTGAAGCCAGCATGATGAGGAAAGGAAAAGAAGATGTCAGTATCAGGAATTCTCGGCAAGAAGATTGGCATGACGCAGGTGTTCGATGAGAAGGGTGATGTTCACCCGGTCACCGTACTCAAAGCTGGTCCGTGCGTGATCACACAGCTCAAGACTCTGGCGAAGGATGGCTATGATGCCGCGCAGATCGGTTATGTCGATTTCGTGAAGGCTTCCAAAGTGAATAAGGCCATGACCGGTCACTTTGCAAAGTCGAATGTGCCCCCTGTCCGCGTGCTCAAGGAAGTTTCCGTCGAGACACCTGCGGCTGCGGGTGATGGCGAGCAGGCTGCAGCAGTGAAAGCTGGCGACCGCATTCTGGTCGACATCTTCTCCGATGAGAAGTTTGTTGATGTGATTGGAACGTCAAAGGGGCGTGGCTTTGCTGGCGTTATTCGTCGCCATGGTTTCGGCGGCGGTCCGAAGTCGCACGGTCACATGTTCCAGGTGCAGGGCTCGATCGGCGCATCGTCGTTCCCCTCGCGCGTTTTCCCTGGCCAGCGTATGCCCGGCCACATGGGACACGAGCAGGTGACGGTTCGCAACCTGCGCATTCGCGGTATTGATGTGGACGACAACCTGATCATCGTTGAGGGCGCGGTACCTGGCCCACGTGATGGATATGTGTTGATCTCGAAGGCCAAGGCCCCACCGAGAGAGCGTCGCGGATTTGCTGGTGCAGCCACGAAGGACGCATTGAAGGCTTCCAAGAAGGCAGCTCCGAAGAAGAAGTAATTAACCTCCACGGTTCGAAGCAGGGCCTTGGGACAAACAAAGTTTTGGCCTGTCGCATCGATGACAGGCGCGAAGAGAGAAAAGCGATGGCAAACATCAATGTAGTCAATCTCGGTGGGACCAAGGTCGGTGAGTTCGAACTCGCTGACGAGGTCTTCTCCGGCGAGATCAATGACGCGCTGCTTTGGGAGTCGGTAAAGCACTACCGCGCTGCACTTCGGCAGGGAACGGCTGCGACCAAGAACCGCAAGCTCGTCTCGGGCGCCGGTAAGAAGCTTTGGAAGCAGAAGGGAACTGGTCGTGCGCGTGTTGGCTCGATCCGCACTCCTCTCTGGCGTGGCGGCGGTACGGTCCACGGACCTCAGCCCCGCAGCTACGAGTACGCTTTCCCGCAGAAAAAGCTGATGGGCGCGCTGCGTTCGGCGATCGCTGCGAAGATTGCTGACGGTAAGTTCACCGTTGTCGACTCGTTCGAGGTTCCCGAGGCTAAGACCAAGCTCTTCCGTAACGCGCTGAACAAGCTCGAGGCGGGCAAGACCACACTGCTGGTCGAGAGCAGCCGCAAGCTGGACGAGAAGCTTTATCTCGGCTCGCGCAATCTCGAGGGCGTTGAGCTTGTGCTCAGCTCCGAGGTTCACCCCTACGACCTGCTCCGCTACGAGCACGCTGTCTTCTCGAAAGACGCGATCGAAGCACTGCAGGAGACGCTCAAGAAGTTCGTATCGAAGCGCAAAGCCGCTCAGAAGGAGGTTGCGTAATGCCAACCCTCTATACCGTCATTCGCCGCCCCCTCATTACTGAGAAGGGTATGGGCGTCAAAGAGACACAGAACACCCTGGTCTTCGAGGTTGCCGTGAAGGCCACCAAGACCGAGGTCAAGCAAGCTGTCGAAACTCTCTTCAAGGTCAAGGTCTCCGGTGTTCGCACCGCGACCGTTGAAGGCAAGGAGCGTCGCCGTGGCAAGTTCTCCGGCTATCGCCCCGACTGGAAGAAGGCTTATGTTCGCCTGAAGGAAGGCGAAAAAATGCCGGAGTATCTCAACAGCCTCTAAATGCGGGGAACAGCCGCAGTAACAGATTTCAGGAACCGAAGCGTCGCTGAGAATTCAGCCGCGCAGCAGGCAAGGGAATAAAGACGATGCCGATCAAATCATTTCGACCGATTACCCCATCACTCCGCTTCGCGACGAAGCTGGTCAACGATGACATCACGACCGATACGCCGCATAAGCCGCTTCTGAGCGTGAAGCAGCGTACGGGCGGCCGCAACAACACCGGCGCGCTGACGATGCGTCACCACGGTGGCGGACACAAGCAGAAGCTGCGTCTCGTAGACTTCAAGCGCGACAAGTTCGGGATCCCGGCGACGGTAACCACCATCGAATATGACCCGAACCGCAGCTCGCGGATCGCATTGGTCAGCTACGCTGATGGCGAGAAGCGCTACATCATTCAGCCGATCGGGCTGAAGGTGGGGCAGTCGATTATGAGCGGCCCTGATGCCGACATCCTGGTTGGCAATGCTCTGCCGCTGAAGAACATTCCGGTAGGTACGATCGTGCACAACATCGAGTTGCGTCCTGGTAAGGGTGCACAGATGGCACGTTCTGCCGGAGCCCAGGTCAACCTGGTTGCCAAGGAAGGCGATTACGCTCTTCTGAAGCTGCCCTCCGGTGAGACCCGCAAGGTTCTCATCGAGTGCATGGCGACAATCGGTCAGGTCGGCAATACGGACCACGAGAACGTCACGATCGGTAAGGCCGGGCGCAACCGCTGGAAGGGTATTCGCCCCTCCAACCGTGGTGTCTCGATGAACCCGGTCGATCACCCGCACGGTGGTGGTGAAGGTAAGACCTCGGGCGGCCGCCACCCTGTAACTCCATGGGGCCAGCCGACTCGCGGATACAAGACCCGTAACAACAAGCGGACCGATGTGTTCATCGTCAACCGCCGCAGCAAGTAGTTTTTGGTTCTCTCTAGAAACACCAAGTCTCGCAGCTAAGAGATTCGTCGTATCCAGCATCGCAACAAGAAATCGGAGCTCAGCAAAATGGCACGTTCAACGAAAAAAGGTCCCTTCATCGACGATCACCTGATGACCAAGATCAACGTGATGAACCAGACCAACGACAAGAAGGTCCTTCGCACCTGGTCACGCCGCTCGACCATTCACCCGGACTTTGTCGGCCACACCATTGCGGTCCACAACGGCCGCAAGTTCATCCCGGTCTACGTGACGGAGAACATGGTGGGTCACAAGCTCGGCGAGTTCGCGGCCACCCGGACCTTCAAGGGCCACTCCGCCAAGGCAGCTGAGTCTTCCGCCAAGCCGAAATAAGGCCAAGTACGAGGTAGGAAGCTCGATTAAGTTTTCGTTTTTTTGCCCTTCAAGGAAGAAGAAGTCATGGCTAAGGTAGCAGCAGAAAAAATCAAAGAGTTCCGCGCTGAGGCGAAGTTCCAGCGCACCAGCCCGCAGAAGGCGAAGCTCGTTCTCGACCTGATCAAGGGCCTCCGTGTGGAGCAGGCGATCAACACCGTCCACTTCAGCACGAAGCGCATTGCGCCGGTCGTCGAGAAGGTGTTGCGTTCGGCGATCCAGAACGCCAACTACGTCTCGCAAGAGCAGGGGTTGGATGTCGACGTCGATAACCTCTACGTCAAGACCGCGGTTGCCAACGAAGGCCCCCGCATGAAGCGGATCCGGCCTGCCCCGATGGGACGCGCCTTCCGTTACCAGCGCAGGCTCGCACACATCATCGTCACTGTTGCCGAAAAGAAGTCGGCCACTGCGTCGAGTGCAGCTGTTGAAGAGACCTCGGCACCGGCAGCGAAGAAGACCACGAAGAAGGCAGCCACCAAGACCGCGGCCAAGAAGCCTGCAGTCAAGAAGGCCGCCGCAAAGAAGACAGCAACTAAGAAAGCCGCGAAGTAAGCACTTTCACGGGCCTGTTTTTAGTAAAATTAAAGTTTTGCATGACCGCCCGCCGGCTCAACCGGCACAGGGCACGGAGTAAAGGGAAGCTATGGGACAGAAAGTCCATCCGTATGGGTTTCGCCTCGGCATCAACAAGCCGTGGAAGTCGCGTTGGTTTGTCGAGCGCGGCTATGACAAGCTGCTGGTCGAAGACGTCAAGCTGAAGGCTGAGCTGCGCGAGAAGCTGAAGGCAGCTGGTGTCAGCTCGGTTGAAGTCGAGCGTCCCGGCAACAAGCTGCGCCTGATCATCCGCACCGCGCGTCCGGGCATCATCATCGGCCGCAAGGGAGCCGAGATCGACAAGCTCAAGGCCGACATTCAGAAGCGCACGAGCCGCGAAGTGTTCATCGATATTCTCGAGGTCAACAAGCCCGAGCTCGATGCACAGCTTGTCGCCGAGAACATCGCGCTGCAGCTTGAGAAGCGCGTCAGCTTCCGCCGCGCGATGCGCAAGTCGGTTGACTCGGCTCTCCGGTTCGGCTGCAAGGGCATCAAGGTTCGCGTCTCCGGCCGTTTGAACGGCAATGAGATCGCGCGCTCGGAGTGGTACCTCCAGGGCCGTCTGCCGCTGCACACGCTGCGTGCCGACATCGACTACGGTTTCGCCGAGGCGCACACCACCTACGGCATCATCGGCGTCAAGACCTGGGTCTATCGTGGCGATATCTACGAGCAGAAGAAGCGCCGCGATCAGGGCGTTACCGCGGGCGCGTTCACGTCGTAATTACAGCCGCCGGCTATTTGCTTGAGCCGGATGGTTGGGACAGAAAAGATTTGATTCAGCTAGATCTGGCGAAGAGCTGGAAGCTAGCAGCTAATAGCTAGGGGTTTCGTTATGTTGATGCCAAAGAAGGTCAAGTATCGCAAGCAGCAGCGCGGCCGCATGTGCGGCAAGGCGTGGCGCGGCTCCGATCTCTCGTTCGGCGACTACGGGCTGAAGGTCATGGAGTGCGGATACATCACCGACCGCCAGATCGAGGCAAGCCGTATCGCAATGACGCGTTTTATCAAGCGCGGCGGCAAGGTTTGGCTCCGCCTGTTCCCGGACAAGCCAATCACGAAGAAGCCCGCCGAAACCCGTATGGGTAAAGGTAAGGGCGCTCCGGATCACTGGGTCTGTGTCGTTCGCCCGGGCAGGATTCTGTTCGAGATGGAGGGCGTCAACCCGGAGATCGCCAAAGAGGCGATGCGTCTGGCGGCCCACAAGCTTCCGCTGAAGACCAGCTTCGTCCAGCGCCACGATGTCAAGGCGACCGTCGCTGCTAAGTAAGGTCGCGGCCAAGCAACTTTAGGTTTGAAGGAAAAGACAATGGAATTCGAAAAGATTCGCAACCTCAGTGACGAAGAGCTCAAGAGCGAGCAGACAAAATCTGCCGAACAGCTCTTCCGCATCCGCTTCCAGAAGAGCCTCGGCAACAACGAAGGCATCAAGAAGCTGCGGACGCTCAAGCTGGACGTCGCACGCATTAAGACAGTGGCCCGCCAGCGCGAGCTTGACGCCCATAAGGCAGCAAACCCGGTGGTAGCGAACGCCGCCCCGGCCAAGAGCACGCGCACCGCCCGCAAGAAAGCGAAGAAGGACTAATCATGGCAGACACAACGAACACCACCGCCGCGACCTCCGCCGAGACGACCTCACGCCGCAACGAGAAGGTTGGCCTCGTCGTCTCGACCAAGATGCAGAAGACGATCGTCGTCGAGATCGAGATGCGTAAGGCTCACCCCAAGTACAAGCGCGTGATGAAGTCGAACAAGAAATTCTACGCGCACGACGAGCAGAACTCGGCCCGCGTAGGCGACGTTGTTCGCATTCGCGAGGCGCGTCCTTTGTCGAAGCTGAAGCGCTGGTCGCTTGAAGAGATCGTACGCCGCTCCTCACTCGCGCAGCTTGCTGACGAGAAGACGACGGCCACCGAAGTCAAGTAGTTCGGTGAATCGCAGGGCTATGCCCTTGCGATATGAATGAGATTTGAAACAGGGCTTTGGCCCTGCCGCTGCACCCAGGAGACGAACGATGTCAGTACAAATGAGAACAATCCTTGACGTGGCCGATAACTCCGGCGCGCGCAAGCTGCAGGTGATCCTGCCCCTCGGTGGCGGTCTCGGCAAGAAGGCCAGCCTCGGTGACGTGGTTACGGCCGCTGTCAAAGAAGCCTCACCCGATGGAACCGTAAAGAAGGGTAAGGTCGTCAAGGCGGTAATCGTTCGCACACGCAAGGAAAGCCGCCGCAAGGATGGCACCTACATCCGCTTCGACCAGAACGCCGCTGTCGTGATCAACGATGCGATGGAGCCGGTCGGAACCCGCGTGTTTGGCCCGGTCGCCCGTGAGCTTCGCGAGAAGAAGTTTTTGAAGATTGTCTCGCTCGCACCAGAGGTTATTTAGTTTTCTCCGCCGCGCCCAGGCGCGGTGGACTCAAGCGGATTCCGGCTCCGACAGATGGCCGAGGCAGGAGAGGTTATTTATGGCAGGCATTAAGATTAAGCGCAACGACACGGTCGAAGTCATTGCCGGTAAAGACAAGGGCAAGCGCGGTCGTGTTCTTCGCGTAATTGCTGAAAAGGATCGTGTGTTGGTTGAGCACGTGATGATGATCAAGAAGCACGTGAAGCCCAACCCGCAGCGGAACATCAAGGGTGGCATCGCGGAGCAGGAGTCACCGATTCACATCTCGAATGTGATGCTGGTTGACGCTGAGGGCAACAAGACCCGCGTCGGAGCTCGGTTCGAAGGTGACAAAAAGGTTCGTTTCTCGAAGGCTAGCGGCAACGCCCTTCCTGAGAAGAAGAAGTAAGCCGTCTAACTTTGTAACAACGGTTCACCCCACGTATCGGTAGACGGGATTAAACCCAACCCGGAAATCGTGGAGAAAGAGAAGAGACATCATGGCAGCACGTTTGAAAGAGAAGTACGAAAAAGAGATCAAGCAGGCGCTGGGTAAGGAACTGAACATCACCAACGCCATGGCGATTCCCAAGATCGAGAAGATCGTGGTCAACATGGGTCTTGGCGAAGCCACCCAGAACGTTAAGATCATGGATCCGCTCGTGGCCGATCTCGCTTCCATCACCGGTCAGAAGCCTGTGACCACCAAGGCCAAGAAGTCCATCGCGGCCTTCAAGGTCCGCGAGGGCATGCCCATCGGCGCGATGGTTACGCTGCGCGGCGATACGATGTACGAGTTCCTGGACCGCCTCATTTCGATTGCGCTGCCTCGCGTGCGCGACTTCCGTGGCGTCTCTTCGAAGAGCTTCGATGGCCGCGGCAACTACACGCTCGGGCTGCGTGACCAGCTTATCTTCGCCGAAATTGATTACGCCAAGGTCGACAAGCTCAAGGGGATGAACGTCACCATCGTCACGACGGCGAAGGATGATAATGGAGCGCGCGCTCTGCTGAAGAGCTTCGGAATGCCCTTCCGCGCCGGAGCCTAACCAAGCCGGGCCAAAAGCGGCCCTGAACAAAGTTTGCAGTAAGGATAGAGAGCAAAAATATGGCAACGACCGCAAAACGCGTCAAAGATGCAAAGAAGCCGAAGTTCAAGTCCCGCCAGCACAACCGCTGCCAACTCTGCGGTCGTCCTCGCGCGTTCCTGCGCAAGTTCGGCGTCTGCCGTCTCTGCTTCCGTTCGCTCGCTCTCAAGGGAGAAATTCCGGGCGTTGTGAAGTCAAGCTGGTAGAATAGAAATACTACCTGCGTACAGCTTCGGGCTGTACGTGTCTTCCAGAGACCTCATTCAAGCCAAGGCTTAGGATGCTGAAGTCTGGGAGCTTTACCGTAACAAACATTCCCGCTGGTTCTCGCGAAACACTCGTGAGCGAACGGGGGATGAAGGAGAATGAATGAACCTCACCGATCCAGTAGCAGACTTCCTGACCCGCATCCGTAACTCCATCCGTGCGCGTCACCAGAAGCTCGACGTCCCTGCCTCGAAGCTCAAGAGCGAGATCGCCCGCATCCTCAAGGAAGAGGGCTACATCGCCAACTACAAGCCGACCGAGGAGAATGGCCAGAAGGTCATTCGTGTGTATCTCAAGTACGGCCCGAACAATGAGGCTGTCATTCGTGACCTGCAACGCGTTTCGCGTCCGGGTTGCCGTGTGTACCTTGGCCGCGATGAGATCCGCCGCGTTCAGGGCGGGCTCGGTATCTCGATCATGACCACCCCCAAGGGTGTCATGACCGGTCGTCAGGCTCGTCGCGAAGGTGTTGGCGGCGAGATCCTCTGCGAAGTCTGGTAACTCTCTGCTGAGGTCGGCGGCGTTTGCCTCTGACCTCAGCCTCGATTCAAGCACCAAACGGCGAATATCGTCGCCGGCTGCAGTGGAACGAATCAGTCTGAGCTCAAAGCTCATTCTGCTTTCGGGACTCGCAAGCCACTTAAGGAATTAGTTATGTCACGTATCGGCAAAAAGCCAATCCCCGTGCCCGCTGGTGTCAAGTACACCGTCAATGGCAACACTGTCCTCGTTGAAGGCCCCAAGGGCAAGGTCACCGCTCTTCTTCCGGGTGGCATTACGCTCGTCCAGAAGGACGGAGCCATCGTTGCCGAGCGCGAGAACGACAAACAGGCCGCGTTTCACGGTCTCGCCCGCGCCTTGGTTTTCAATGCCGTTCAGGGCGTTACGACCGGCTGGACGAAGGAACTGGACATCGTCGGTATCGGTTACCGCGTCGAGATGAAGGGCAAGAACACTGTCGTCTTCACGCTTGGCTACTCGCACCCGATCGAGTTCCCGCTGCCTACCGGCATTGAGGTCGCGATCGACCCCAAGCAGACCCACGTTACCATCTCCGGAATTGACCGGCAGAAGGTTGGCCAGGTTGCCGCCGACATGCGCTCTCTCCGTAAGCCCGATCCGTATAAGAACAAGGGCGTCCGCTACACCGGCGAGAAGCTGAAGAAGAAGGTCGGAAAGACCGGCGCTAAGTAAAGTTTGGCGACCAGATGTTAGGTGCCGGAAACCGGATAAAATAAGAAGGTTGTCCGGTTACCTAACCTCTGGTCCCTGCAGTATCAACCGAACGTCGTCAGCACTCTGGCGCCGCCACTAGGAAGGAAAGAGAATTATGATCAGTCCTCGTCAACGCAACGTTATCCGCAAGCGCGTCCACACGCGTATCCGCGAGAAGATGTCCGGTACTGCCGAGCGTCCGCGCCTCAACGTCTACCGCTCGCTCAACCACATCTACACTCAGCTGATCGATGACCTCAATGGGGTCACGATTGCTTCTGCGTCCACTCTGGGCAAGAAGGGTGAAGACAAGAACTACGGCGGCAACGTCGCAGCGGCAGCCGAAGTCGGCAAGCTCATTGCGCAGCGCGCTCAGGAGAAGGGCATCAAGAAGATCGTGTTTGATCGCGGCGGCTATCTGTATCACGGCCGCATCAAGGCCCTTGCCGACGCAGCCCGCGAAGCTGGACTGGATTTCTAAGGACTTTCGAAGAACTTTGAGGCGCCCGGAGTGGCAGCCAGAAAGCTGGATAAGACATTATGGCAATGAAGAAAAAGATCGACGCGAACCGGCTCAACCTGAAGGACCAGGTTGTCTCCATCAACCGCGTCACGAAGGTCGTCAAGGGCGGTAAGAACATGTCCTTCGCCGCTCTGGTTGTGATCGGCGATCCGGCAGAGGGTGTCGTCGGCTACGGCTCGGGCAAGGCCAAGGAAGTCCCCCAGGCCATCCGCAAGGGCATCGAGGCCGCGAAGAAGAACCTCTTCAAGATCAATCTCACCGAGACCACCATCCCACACCAGGTGCTCGGCCACTATGGTGCAGGCCAGGTGATGCTGAAGCCCGCTCCTGAGGGAACGGGAGTTATCGCCGGCGGAACGGTCCGCGCGGTTATGACCTCGGCTGGCGTGCAGAACGTGCTGACCAAGTCGCTCGGCACCAAGAACCCGCACAACGTTATCAAGGCCACCTTCGATGCTCTCATCCAGCTTCGCAATAAGGCCGAAGTCGCCGCTCTGCGCGGTAAAGCTGAAGAAGAACTGTAAGGAGCCCTTAGTCATGGCCGAAACCAAAGCCAAAATCAAGCTGCAGTACTTCCGCTCCAAGATCGCCACGCCGGTCAAGCACAAGCTCGTCGTCAAGGGCCTTGGCTTTACCCGCCTGAACCAGATCGTTGAGCGTGAAGACACACCGTCCATCCGTGGCATGGTCGCCAAGATTCCCCATCTCGTACGTATCGTCGAGTAAGGATCCAGCTCCCAACTGCTAAAGCTGGGAGTTAGACAGGTCACACCGCCGAGCAGAAGTGCCGGCCTAACTAAAGGCGAGTCGGGATCTGTTCAGCCCCGGCGTTATAGCGAGGAAACAATGGCAATCCGCAATCTCTCTAATCTCCGCGCCCCTAAGAAGGCGAACGAAAACAAGAAGCGTGTCGGCCGTGGTATGGGCTCCGGCATGGGTAAGACCTCGACCCGCGGCCACAAGGGCCAAGGTTCGCGCTCCGGCTCGAGCCTGATGCGCGGCTTCGAAGGCGGCCAGATGCCGCTGCACCGTCGTCTGCCCAAGCGCGGCTTCACCAACATCTTCCGCGTCGAGTACACCGTACTCGGTCTTGACCGCATCGCCGAGATCAACGCAGCGTCGAGCGAGACTGAGTTCACCCTCGACAAGATCGTCTCTCTTGGCCTGCTGCGCAAGAAGAACGGCCTGATCAAGGTACTGAACAACGGCGAGATCAAGGCTGCTGTTACCGTTCACGCGCATAAGTTTTCCAAGACCGCGCAGGAAGCCATCGAGAAGGCCGGCGGCAAGGCCGTCCTGATCGGCTAGGCGGCTGCGTTGTAGAATCCAAGCAGGCGAGGGATACGCTCCCTCGCATTGCCGTTTCACCCGAACCACGTTTCACTCCTGAGGTCCAAGTCTCCCGATGTTCGAGAAAATCGCAAACATCTTCAAAATTCCCGACCTCCGCAAGCGCGTCCTCTTCACGCTTGGTATGTTGGCCGTCTATCGTCTCGGATCGCACATCCCCACGCCCGGCATCAATGCTGACCTGCTGGCCCAGTTCTTCAATCAGAACTCCGGCTCGGCTCTCGGTCTGGTCGACCTGTTTTCCGGCGGTAACCTGCGCAAGTTGACTGTCTTCGCGCTCGGAATCATGCCGTATATCACAGCCTCCATCATCTTTCAGTTGCTCACGGTCATCTATGAGCCGCTCGCGAAGTTGCAGAAGGAGGGCGAACTCGGCCGCCGCAAGATCACTCAGTGGACCCGCTACGTCACGGTCCTTCTTGGTATAGTGCAGTCGTTTGCTATCGCGCTCACGCTGACCAGCACCACGACCGGTGCGCCCATGGTCACCATTTCGCGGGGAGCCTTTATCCCTCTATGCGTGCTCACGCTGACCGCTGGCACGGCCTTCATCATGTGGCTGGGTGAGCAGATCACCGAGCGCGGCATTGGCAATGGAATGTCGCTGCTCATCTTTACCGGCATCGTTGTGGGTCTGCCCCGCGGTATTCAGGAGCTTTACATCAAGGCCCGCGATAGTGCCTGGGGCGGCTTTACGCCAATCGCGATCCTTATCCTGATCGCAGGCATGATCGCCGTTGTGGCTTTCATCGTCTACGTTGAGCGCTCTGAGCGTCGCATCCCGGTGCAGTACGCCAAGCGCATCGTTGGGCGCCGCATGATGGGCGGGCAATCGACTCACCTGCCACTCAAGGTCAACTCCGGCGGCGTGATGCCGATCATCTTTGCGAGCTCCATCCTTTCGGCGCCGCTGCTGTTCGCCAACGCGACTATCTTTGGCTACTCGCTGCGTGACTCGGCCTTCTTTGGACCGATCCTTCGCAATCTTGCTCCCGGTGAGCCGTGGTATGAGCTGCTCTCCATGGTGGCGATCGTCTTTTTCGCGTACTTCTATATCTCGATCGTCTTCCGTCCCGATGACATCGCTGACAATATGCGTAAGTACGGCGGCTTTATTCCGGGGATCCGCCCTGGTAAGCGCACTGCCAACTTCATCAACGATGTGCTTACCCGCATCACGCTTGTCGGCGCTCTGTACCTGATCATCATCTGGATCATTCCGACGCTGCTGATTAGCGGTATTCACTTCAATCACATTGCGCTCATTGGCCCCATCTTCGACCGGTTCCCGAGTTGGGTCACCAACGGTCTCGGCGTCAACTTCTACTTCGGCGGCACGTCGCTGCTGATCGTGGTCGGCGTCGCGATGGACACGGTGCAGCAGATCGAATCGCAGCTCGTGATGCGTCACTACGACGGCTTCTCTCCCAAGAGCGGTCGCATTCGTGGACGTAAGAGCTGGTAGGAAGTGCCAACGTTGACCATCGATTCCGCAACACATAAACCGGCCCCGGTAGAGACCAATTTTCTGCCCGGGCCGGTTCTTCTTCTGGGTGCACCCGGTGTCGGCAAAGGCACGCAGGCCAAGCGCCTGATGGCCGAGTTCGGTATTCCGCAGATCTCCACCGGCGATCTCTTGCGCGGGAACATCGCGAAGGGGACTGAGCTGGGCAAGGCCGCTCGCTCGCTAATGGATCAGGGGCAGTTAGTTTCCGATGATCTGGTCAACCAGATGGTCGCTGACAGACTTGCGCAGCCCGACGTCGCTCGCGGCTACATCCTCGACGGTTTTCCTCGCACGATTAATCAGGCGGAGTGGGTGGATCGGGAGATCGCGTCCAAAGTCGGGACATTACCGATCGTCGCCATCAGCATCGTCGTTAGCTACGACCAGCTACTTCATCGTATTACTGGTCGCCGAATCTCGCCTACTGGGCGCATCTACAATATCTATTCGAACCCTCCGGCTGTTCCCGGCATCTGTGATGTAGACGGCTCTGCTCTCGTTCAGCGTTCTGATGACTCCGAGGTTGTGTTTACCGAACGTATGAAGACCTTCGAGGCCCAGACTGCTCCGGTAGTTGAGCATTATCGCAAGCAGGGCCGCTTCGAAGAGGTGAACGGCGACCAGGCTGTCGAGCTAGTCACTGTTGAGATAACCACTGCACTCAAGCGTCTTCGCGAGAAGGGCCCCAAGAGTTAGTTATGGCCATCATGATCAAATCGGCGCAGGAGATCGAGAAGATGCGAATCTCCGGCAAGGCCCTTCGGCAAGTTCATAACGCTATTGCGCCTCACGTTGTTCCCGGCGCTTCCACCATGGATCTCGAGCGCATCGCTGTGGCGAAAATTGCTGAACTTGGCGCTACGGCTGCCTTCAAGGGCTACCATGGGTATCCTGCTGCGCTCTGCACCTCTGTCAATGAGGAGGTCGTTCATGGGATGCCGAATGAGAAGCGTGTCCTTAAGGAAGGCGATATTCTTTCGATCGACTGCGGTGTCATCATCGACGGATTTTACTCCGATGCGGCTGTTACTTATGCCATCGGAAAGCCTAGCGAGAAGACTCGCAAACTTCTTGATGTGACCCAGGCCTCGCTTGAGGCGGCTATCGAGCAGTGCCAGGTTGGCGGACGTCTGGGCGACATCTCCGCTGCGGTTCAGGAGATGTGCGAGGCTGAGGGCTTCGGCGTCGTCCGTGACTTTGTCGGCCACGGGATCGGGCGGAGCATGCATGAGGATCCGCAGGTGCCTAACTTTGGGCCGGCAGGGAAGGGTCCCCGGCTGAAAGCTGGGATGGTGCTCGCTATCGAACCGATGATCAACGCTGGCGGTCCTGATGTTCGGGTCCTCAAGGACGGCTGGACTGCGGTTACTGTTGATGGCAGCTATAGTGCCCACTTTGAGCACACGGTTGCCATCACCAATGATGGTCCCTTGGTGCTTACCCGTTAGTTGATAAGGCTGTTCGCCCGCGAGCCCAGTTTTCGGTGGCGTACTCTCTCGTATCCCCCGTTGATAAGTCCTAAAGTATTGATTCTAAAATTTATAAGTCTGGACTTGCAAGTCGAAAGTAGTCAACGATGGTGTCTTAGCCGTGGTGCTTCGAGTAAAGATGAACGTCTGCAGAGAACTGCTCTTGTTTTAGCTTCTATTTTAAGTTTAGCAATTCAGACCTAATTGTTAGGCCAAGCTATCTTGCTGATTTTAATAATGTTACAAGATTCTAGACTTGACAGGTTTTGGATGACCGCGTCGAAGGGGTCAAGTTGAGGGAGTGGCCGTCTTTTTCGCCCATAGTAACCAGGCAGATTCGGCGGTTTTGGAGTATTATTAGAGATGCTGTGTGTAGCACGTCGGCGCACAGATGATTCCGTTCCGCATTGATCCAGGTGTGGACCCATCATCAGTATGACAAGTTTATGGAAACAAGGAGCTTGGCTCCGGCCTTTCCAAAGGAGATCGTTTGTCGAAGGAAGATGCAATTGAAGTGATGGCAGTGGTCGTTGAGACGCTGCCGAATGCGATGTTCAAGGTTGAGCTTGAGAACAAGCATCAGGCCCTTGCACACGTCTCCGGGCGTATGCGCAAAAACTTCATTCGTATCCTCCCCGGCGACCGCGTCGCGATTGAGCTCAGCCCGTACGATCTCAACCGTGGCCGCATTGTCTACCGTTACAAGTAGGCAGCGCAAACAAGCCTCCAGCTCTTAGCGTTTCGCTTTCTGCTGGAAATCAAAAGCAAGACAAGACCACGTCGGCGCGCCTCGGGTCAAAAACCAGGGGCGAAAAGCAACGGCTGTTTTAGGAGTTTTATGAAGGTCCGTGCATCAGTAAAGAAGATTTGCGACAAGTGCAAAGTGATTCACCGCCGTGGCGTCGTTCGCGTCATCTGCGAGAACGCGAAGCACAAGCAGCGTCAGGGCTAAAAACCCACCCGGCCCCGCAGGGCTAGTTAGCCGAAGTCAAGGCTTGCGTTGAACCCTGCGGACACCACCGCAAACCATCACCCCGCTCCGTGGCGAAGCTTCCGGAGCCCAACGAAAAGGAACCCCATGGCACGTATTGCTGGAGTCGATGTCCCTAACAACAAACAGGCGCGCATCGGACTCACTTATATCTTCGGCATCGGCAACTCGCGCGCTGCGAAGATCCTCGCGAAGGCTGAGGTTGATCCCTTCGCGAAGATCGCAACGCTTGACGAGGACCAGCTGAACCGCATCCGTCACGTCATCGAACAGGAAGGCCAGATCGAAGGCGACCTCCGCAAGGATGTTTCGCTGAACATCAAGCGCCTCATCGAAATCCAGTCCTACCGTGGACTTCGCCACCGCCGTTCGCTTCCGGTTCGCGGCCAGCGCACCCACACCAACGCTCGTACCCGCAAGGGCCCACGCAAGGGCACTGTCGCCGGTAAGAAGAAAGCGACGAAATAAGCCATGGCGAAGACTCAGAACAAGGCAGCTGCCGGCAAGGCTGGCAAGAACAAGAAGTTCAAGAAGCGCGAGCGGAAGAACGTTCCATTCGGTCTCGTCTTCATCCAGGCTTCTTTCAACAACACCATCGTCACCATCACCGACCAGACAGGCAACACGCTTAGCTGGAAGAGTTCGGGCTCGCTCGGCTTCCGTGGCTCTCGCAAGGGAACCCCGTTTGCCGCGCAGCAGGCTGCTGTTGGTGCCGCCAATGCGGCTCGCGACCACGGTCTCCGCTCGGTCGATGTGCGCGTCTCGGGTCCCGGTTCGGGCCGTGAGTCTGCGATCCGCGCTCTCGCCACGGCAGGTATCGAGGTTCGCAGCATCCGCGACGTTACCCCGATGCCGCACAACGGCTGCCGTCCGCCGAAGCGCCGCCGCGTATAAGTTATGGCAGCCAGCTTTGAGCCATCGGCTAAAAGCTGGCTGCTAGTTTTCAATAAATGGATCGTGATTGAAGCGCTGCCAGCGTGTAAAGCGATCGACAACCGAAGTCAGGAGATTTAGAAAATGGCACGTTATACAGGACCCGTCTGCCGCCTTTGCCGCCGCGACGGAACAAAGCTCTTCCTCAAGGGAGCCAAGTGCTTCTCAGAAAAGTGCCCCGTCGAGAAGCGCAACTTCCCCCCAGGCCAGCACGGCCAGTCCAAGAAGCAGAAGAAGGTTGTCGGCTACGGCCTGCAGCTCCGCGAGAAGCAGAAGGCCAAGCGCATCTACTTCACGCTCGAGACGCAGTTCCGCGCCTACTACCAGAAGGCTTCGAACAAGACCGGCGTTACCGGCGAACTGCTGCTGCAGCAGCTTGAGACCCGCCTCGACAACGTTGCCTACCGTCTCGGTTTTGCGCTGAGCCGTCGCCAGGCTCGTCAGCTTGTGCGTCACGGTCACATTCAGGTCAATGGCCGCAAGGTCAACATTCCGTCGTTCCAGTGCAAGGTCGGCGACGAGATCGCGATCCGTGAGGGTTCGAAGGCCCTGGTCATTCTGGAAGAGTCGAAGAACTTTGCCAGCGGACAGCGCGCCGTCCAGTGGCTCGACATCAACCGTGACAACCTCTCCGGTAAAGTTCTTGCTCTGCCGAAGCGCGAGGACGTCAACCTGCCGGTCAACGAGCAGCTGATCGTCGAACTCTACTCGAAGTAAGAGTCAAGTTTTGGTTGTTATGTCGCGGCGGCACGAAGCATCGCGCTTCCTGCTCGCCGCGGCATGATGGCCATCAGCAACACACAACCTAACACGCAACAGAACCACCCGCCGACCGCAGAATGCTTCGCGGCCAGGACGGATAAAGGAGAAACACATGCTTTGGAGAGGTTTTCAGAAACCCAAGCGCCTTGCAGTTGATAGCGAAACACTCACCGACAAGTACGGCAAGTTTTCCGCGCAGCCCTTTGAGCGCGGCTTCGGTACGACCATCGGCAACGCTCTGCGCCGCACTCTGCTGTCTTCGATCGAAGGCGCAGCTGTAACCGCCGTCCGCATTGAAGGCGTGCTGCACGAGTTCCAGTCGATCACCGGCATCGTAGAAGATGCGACCGACATTATCCTGAACCTGAAGCAGATTCCGTTCAAGCTCAATGGCGATGGTCCGAAGGCTCTTTACCTCCGCGCCGACCAGGCTGGCGTTGTTACGTCGGGCTCGATTGAGGCTGATGGCGACGTCGAGATTCTCGACAAGGACGTTTACATCTGCACCATCTCCGAGGGCGGCAAGATTGACATGGAGATGCGTCTGAAGCGTGGCCGTGGCTACATCTCGGCTGACAAGAACTTTGATGCTGATCTCGGCCTGGGCTTCATTCCGGTCGACAGCGTTCACTCGCCGGTGCGTAAGGTCAACTATCTCGTCGAGGCTGCTCGTCTCGGTCAGATCACCGATTATGACAAGCTGACACTCGAGATCTGGACCAATGGTACTGTGCTTCCAGCGGATGCGCTGGGCCTCTCTGCCAAGCTGCTCAAGGATCACATGACCATCTTCATCAACTTTGAAGAGGAGATGGAGACGGGGCACGATCTGCATGACGGGCCTGCTCTGCGTAACGAGAATCTCAACCGCTCGGTTGAGGAGCTTGAGCTCTCGGTCCGCAGCTACAACTGCCTCAAGAATGCAAACATCGCCACCATCGGCGAACTCATCCAGAAGACCGAAGCCGAGATGTTGAAGACCAAGAACTTCGGCCGCAAGTCCCTGAATGAGATCAAGGAGATCCTTGCGCAGATGGGTCTTTCTCTCGGCATGAAGATCGACGAGAACGGCAACCCGCAGCCTGGACCGACGTCCGTGCTGCCGGCTGCGACGCTCGCCGCCAGCTTTGGCAACTTCGATGATGACGACGAGGACGATGAAGAGGACGACCTCGAGCTTCCGAACGAGCAAGAGAACTTCTAATAAACACGGCGATGGCGATTCTATGCGAGTCGCCATCTCACAAACAGCAGTAGGGCGAAGCTCAAGAGCTTAGCCAACGAGATCAATCAAGGAGATGGGCTCCGGCCCAGGAAAACACTATGCGCCACCGCAATGCAGGATACAAACTGGGACGTAACACGAGCCATCGTCGCGCCGTCCTCCGCAACCTCGTCACCTCCATCATCGTGATGGACCGGGTCGAGACCACGATCACCAAGTGCAAGGCTACGCGTCCGATCGTCGAGAAGATGATCACGCTGGGCAAGCGCGGTGATGTGCATGCTCGCCGTCAGGCTGCTGCTTATCTGATGACGCCTGAGTCTGTAGACCGTCTCTTTGCTGTTGTTGCTCCGCGTTACGGCTCGCGTAATGGCGGCTACTCGCGGATCACTCGCACGGGTGCTCGCAAGGGCGATGCTGCTGAGATGGCTTTCATTGAGCTGCTCGGTGCCGAGCATGAGCTGAACGAGAAGGCTCAGAAGCGTGCTGATGCTCGCGCCAAGAAGCGTGAGGAGCTGCAGAAGCAGCTTGAAGAGCAGAATCCGGCCGGCGAAGAACCCAGCACGGAAGCGTAAGCTGTTCGCACCAAACTTCGAGTCGAAAGGCGCATCTTCGGGTGCGCCTTTTGTCTTGCTGCTTGCAGATGTTTTGCGTTTGGTTCCAAGTTGTCGAGGACGCATCCAATAGGATGGTTCTATGCCGTCGACGAAGCACATCTCGCTTACGGAACGTCAGCACGCTCTGATCGCTCGTGCGCTGGCTGATCCGCGCCGCTACGAGATCCTTGAGAAGCTGGGCAGGGCGAATACTTTCTGCCCTTGCGGCGACATCAAGAGCTGCATGCCGATTAGTGCTGCGACGCTTTCACACCACATGAAAGAGCTTGAGAATGCTGGGCTTATCGACGTTCAGCGCGAGGGTAAGTTTGCTAACTATACTCTTCGCCGTGACGTTCTGAAGGCTTATCTTGAGCGGCTTGCCCAGATTTAGGTCGCGATTGTGAATCTTTTTTGGAGTGATTCCATCAATTAGATGGTTGTCGAATCGTCGACATATTTGACTGACGGAGTTCACGGACATGAGCAAGCTCAAAGATAAAGTTGCAATCGTTACGGGAGCATCGAAGGGCATTGGCGCTTCCATCGCAAAGTATTTCGCAAAGGAAGGCGCGTCGGTTGTGGTCAACTATGCCACCAGCAAAGAGGGCGCTGATCGCGTCGTCAAGGAGATTACGAGCAAGGGTGGCAAGGCCGTTGCGGTACAGGCCGATGTGGCCAAGCCGGCTGAGATCGATCGTCTATTTGCTGAGACCAAGAAGGCGTTCGGCAGACTGGATGTGCTGGTGAACAACGCTGGCATCTATGAGTTCTCCCCGATTGAGAGTGTGACCGAAGAGCACTTCCACAAGCAGTTCAACACCAATGTTCTGGGCCTTATCTTCGCGTCGAAGGCGGCTGCTAATCAGTTTGGGCCTGAGGGCGGCAGTATCATCAACATCAGCTCTGTGGTCAGCACGTTTGCTCCTCCGACGTCTGCGGTTTACAGCGCTACCAAAGGAGCCGTGGATACCGCGACCAAGGTGCTTGCCAACGAGCTTGGGCCGCGCAAAATTCGCGTGAACTCCATCAACCCAGGCATGGTTGAGACCGAGGGAGTCCACACTGCAGGATTTACAGAGGGCGATTTCCGCAAGCAGATTGAAGCGCAGACTCCGCTCGGTCGCATTGGACAGGTTGAGGATATTGCTCCCGCTGCCGTGTTCTTTGCTTCGCCGGACTCTGCCTGGATCACGGGTCAGAGCCTGGTTATCTCTGGTGGGCTCAGCTAAGAATTCCCCTGTGCGTCGATCCCGCTCTTCTGGGGGATCGACCCCCGGGCAGTACTCTTCACTCCTCGACAGCCCAAACGACTACTGTGCGGCAATCAGCGGAGCCGCTTGGTCGAGATCAAGGTTCAGCTCGAGCACATTGACCCTGGGCTCGCCGAGAAACCCAAGCTGCCGCCCTTCCGTATGCGACGCAACCAGCTTCCGAACTGTGTCCGCAGAAAGATGCCGCTCACGGGCTACACGGTCAACCTGAAACTCCGCGCCCGCAGGCGTGATGTGGGGATCAAGCCCTGACGCCGAGGCGGTAACAAGGTCTATCGGAACGTCGCTGCCAGGGTGGTCTGTCTGAAACGCAGCAACATCGCCCGAGACGCGGTCGATCAATTTTTTGTTCGTCGGGGCAAAGTTCGAGCCGCCCGAATTGGCAGCGTCATAACCGTTGCCTGCCGCGGAAGGCCGCGAGTGGAAATACCCAGCAGCGCTGAACGGCTGGCCAATGATGCGCGAGCCCACAATCTGGCCATTCTGGCGAATCAACTGCCCGTTGGCCTTGTCCCGGAACAATACCTGTGCGAACCCGGTCACAACATACGGATACACCAGCCCGAACAGAAAAGTAGTCACAACGGTATAGAGAAGAGCGGTAACAAAATTGCGACGCATGGCAAAGTCCTTTACGCCAGATGAATGGCAGTGATGATCATGTCGATCAGCTTGATCCCGATAAACGGTGCAATAAGCCCGCCGAAGCCGTAGATGATGAGGTTGCGCCGCAGCAGCGATTCCGCCGACATGGCCTTGTAGCTCACGCCGCGCAGCGCCAGCGGAATTAGCCCAACGATGATCAGCGCATTGAAGATCACCGCAGACAGAATCGCCGACTGCGGTGTCTTCAGGTGCATGATGTTCAGCACGGCCAGCACAGGAAACGTAGCTGCAAACATCGCCGGAATAATCGCGAAGTATTTGGCCACATCGTTGGCGATCGAAAACGTAGTCAGCGCCCCGCGCGTCATCAGAAGCTGCTTGCCGATCTCGACGATCTCGATCAGCTTCGTCGGGTTGCTGTCGAGGTCGACCATGTTGCCGGCCTCCTTCGCCGCCTGCGTGCCAGTGTTCATGGCCACGCCTACGTCGGCCTGCGCCAGCGCGGGAGCATCGTTGGTGCCGTCGCCGGTCATTGCCACCAGCTTGCCCTCGGCCTGCTCGCGCCGGATCAGGTCCATCTTGTCCTTGGGCTTGGCCTCGGCCAGGAAGTCGTCCACGCCAGCCTCACGCGCAATCGCCGCCGCAGTCAGCGGATTGTCGCCTGTGATCATTATCGTTCGGATGCCCATAGCGCGAAGCTGCGCGAAACGCTCCTTCATACCGCCTTTAACGATGTCCTTCAGGTGAATGACGCCGAGAGCCTGACGGTTCTCCGCGACGACGAGCGGCGTGCCGCCGCTGCGCGCAACCGACTCCACTGTAGCGCGGACCTCATCAGGTAGCGTACCGCCGTTCTCTTGAAGGAACCGCGCGATGGCGTCGGTTGAGCCCTTGCGAATCACACGCCCGTCCAGGTTCACGCCGGACATGCGCGTAACAGCAGAGAAAGGAACGAACTCAGCATTCAGCTCGTGCAGTTCGCGTCCGCGTAGCCCATACTGCTCCTTGGCCAGCACCACGATGCTGCGGCCCTCTGGAGTCTCATCAGGCAGTGAAGAGAGTTGCGCCGCATCAGCCAGTTGGTCCTTGCTCACGCCAGGCGCGGGGATGAACTCCGCAGCCTGCCGATTGCCAAGCGTGATGGTTCCGGTCTTGTCGAGCAGCAAAGTGTTGACGTCGCCAGCCGCCTCGACTGCGCGTCCAGACATTGCCAGCACATTGTGCTGCACCAGACGGTCCATGCCGGCGATTCCAATGGCCGAAAGCAGACCGCCAATCGTCGTCGGAATCAGGCAAACCAGCAGCGAGATCAGCACAAAAACCGTCTGCGGAGCCGTCGAGTAGATTGCAATCGGTTGGAGCGTAACGACTGCGAGTAGAAAGATGATCGTAAGCCCGGCCAGCAGGATGTTAAGTGCAATCTCATTGGGAGTCTTCTGCCGCTCAGCGCCTTCGACCAACGCAATCATGCGATCGAGAAACGTCTCGCCCGGATTCGAAGTGATGCGAACCTTGATCTGATCGGAGAGGCAGCGTGTGCCGCCCGTAACGGCCGAGCGGTCGCCACCAGCCTCGCGGATTACCGGAGCCGACTCGCCCGTGATGGCCGACTCGTCCACGGAAGCGACGCCTTCGATCACTTCACCGTCGCCGGGAATCATTGCACCGGCGATGACGAAGACCAGATCGCCTGCGCGCAGATGCGAGCTCGGAACCTCCTCTGTGCTGCCATCAGGACGATACCGTACGGCGGTCGTCTCGGACTTCGCACGGCGCAATGCATCCGCCTGAGCCTTGCCGCGGCCTTCCGCCATCGCCTCGGCGAAGTTCGCAAACAACACCGTGAACCAGAGCCACAGCGTAATCTGCAGATCAAAGCCGAGCGAATCGCGGTGGGTGGCCATATCGCGGAACAGATAGATCGACGTGATGACGCTGCCGATCTCGACCACGAACATGACGGGATTCTTCATCATCTTGCGTGGATTGAGTTTTGCCACCGCATCAAAAAGTGCGCGGCGGACGATCTTTGTATCCCAGAGAGAGCGTTTGCGTGTGCTTGCCATGATCCTTTTTCTTTCTGCTTAGAAGCTTTTGCCTGCGTGCAGGAGGAGGTGCTCGAGAATCGGTCCCAGCGATAGTGCAGGGAAGAACGTGAGCGCACCAACGATGAGGATGACGCACACCAGTAGCACCGTGAACAGCGGCGTATGTACCGGAAATGTTCCCGGTGACGTAGGCACCAGCTTCTTCTTCGCCAGGCTGCCAGCCACAGCCAGCATCGGAACGATCATCAGGAAGCGTCCAACCAGCATCGCCGTAGCAAGCGACAAGTTGTACCAGTGCGTGTTGGCGCTGATACCGGCGAAAGCGGATCCGTTATTGCCGGTAGCCGAAGTGTAGGCGTAGAGTATCTGCGATAAGCCATGCGGACCGGCATTAGTGATTGAAGACAACCCAAGATTCGGCATCATCAACGACACCGCGGTGAACCCCAGGATCGATAGCGGGAAGATGAGCACATACAGCATGGCCATCTTCACGTCGAACGCCTCGATCTTCTTGCCCAGATACTCGGGTGTGCGTCCCACCATCAGCCCGGCGATGAACACCGAAAGCACAACGAAGATGAGCATGCCGTAAAGCCCCGCGCCAACGCCGCCGAAGATGACCTCGCCCAGCATAATGTTCACTAGCGGAACCAGTCCGCCCAGCGGCATGAACGAATCGTGCATCGAGTTCACGGCACCGCAACTCGCATCTGTCGTGACAGTGGCGAACAGAGCCGAGTTCGCGATGCCGAAGCGGACCTCCTTGCCCTCCATGTTGCCGCCAGCCTGCAATGCTGACGTGTACTGATTGACCGAATGCAACAATGGATTTGCCTGCGACTCCGCATAGTAGGCGACGGAAACTCCTGCCGAGAAGAGGACAGCCATTGCCGCAAGCACCGCCCAACCATGCGCCGGCGAGCGGGTCATGCGTCCTAGCGTAACGGTAAGCCCAGCCGGAATCAGGAAGATCGAGAAGATCTGCAGCAGGTTCGACAGCGGAGTCGGATTCTCGAATGGATGCGAGCTGTTGGCGTTGAAGAAGCCGCCACCGTTGGTGCCGAGCATCTTGATTGCCTCCTGCGAGGCAACCGGTCCTTGCGCGATGCTCTGCGTCGTAACCGTCTGCGTGGTCGTCTTGCCATCCGCGCCTGTCGTGCTCACAGTCTGTGCCTGAACAAGCTTCGCTTGATCGTAGGGACGAAAGTTCTGCACCACACCTTGTGAAACCAGCAGCAGGGCGTAAATGAAGCAGATTGGCAGCAGCACCCAGAGCGAAGCGCGTGTTGTGTCCACCCAGAAGTTGCCCAGTGTCTTCGATTCACGCCGCGAGATGCCTCGCATCAGAGCGATGGCTAATGCGATACCAACAGCCGCCGAGAAGAAGTTGTGATAGGCGAGAGTGAGCATCTGGGTTAGATAGCTCATCGTCGTTTCGGGAACGTACGACTGCCAGTTTGTGTTCGTAGTGAACGAGGCAGCTGTATTCAGTGCAAGGTCCGGAGCCACACCGGCCAGATGCTGCGGGTTCAGCGGAAGCGCATGCTGAAGTCTCTCGATGCCGTATGTGACAAGCATGGTGACAAGGCTGAAGAGCAGCATGGCGACGCCGTACTCCGTCCAGCGCATCTCATGTGTCTCGTCAACGCTCGTGAGCCGGTAGATCAACCTCTCGAGAGGCCGGAAGAGGCGATCGGCAAAGGTGCGTTCGCGCTCGAAGACGCGGGCCATGTAGAGGCCGAGAGGCTTTGCACAAACGAGCACAAGGCCGAAGAAGAAACAGATTTGAAACCAACCGTTGGCGGTCATTTGAATGAACTTTCCTTTGGCGAATCTGGCTAGAACTGTTCCGGGCGCAGAAGCGCATAGACGAGATAGACGAGCAGGGCGACAGTCACGAGTCCAAGCAACACAATCTCAAGCATCATTTGCTCTCCTTGATGCCCAGCCGTTCGCAGCCGGTGGTGTAGGCGATGGCCACAAGAAAGAAGGCCACGCTCGCTGTAATGCATCCGATATCCCACATGGTGATTCTCCTGACGATTCAGAGGGGTTGGTCTAGAGCAAGCCGCTTATTTGGATCCGAAAGAGGCTTGGGTAATGCTGAACGGACCGTGGAGACAATGTTTTGCGCATAGCTCGCACCGTCGCCTCCTTCGCGAACGCTGCTATTGCTATGGAACGACTTTGCACATAAAGAATGGATAGGGAATTCGTAAAGAATTCGTAAAGACGACTAGATGTCGTCGTTGCCCGTTGGCCGAAAACGATAGCCGATCCAGGGTTCCGTGATGATGTAGTGTGGTTCGTCGGAGGTTTCGATCTTCTTCCGCAGTTGGCCGATATTGACGCGCAGATACTCCGGCTGGTCTGCGTTGGAGCCCCACACGGCATGTAAAAGGGCGCGATGCGTCAGCACCTGGCCCGCATGCTGAGCAAGGACTACGAGCAGATCGAACTGCTTTGGGGTCAGGTGAACGTCCTGACCGCGAACCAGTACCCTGTGCTGTGGGATATCGATCACGAAGTCGCCCAGGGCGATTACCTGTTGGGCCTCGGGCTGGTTAGCAAAGCGGCGGCGGAGTTGGGCGCGCACGCGGGCTTGTAGCTCCTGGATGCTGAATGGCTTTGTGACGTAGTCGTCAGCGCCGGCGTCGAGCGCCTCGATCTTCGTCCGGTCCTGATTGCGTACTGACAAAACGAGGATCGGAACTTCTGAGACGGCGCGAATGCTGCGGCACAGCTCGACTCCGTCCATCTGCGGCATAGCGAGGTCGGTGATAACCAGGTCCGGGCGCCAATCGTGTACAGCTTCCATTCCTTCCACGCCGTCGGCGGCGACGCGCAATGAGTAGCCCTGCGTTGAGAGCGCGGTTCGCAGTACGCGTGTGATCTGGGGCTCGTCGTCAACGATCAGGACCTTGGCGGGCAGGTCGCGTTCCGGTTGCTTCATTCGTGCTCCGAGTGCTGCGTAACGATGTGGACGTCGACGTTCGGCGCTTCTCGCAGAAAGTGTTGAATCGCCCAGTAGTACATGTATTTTCGCAGGCCTGTGACTGCGGTGCGTCCGAAGACGATATGGGTGATGCGCTTTTCGCGGACGAAGGTGGCGGCAGTGTGGGCAATGTTCTTGCCCTTGATGACATACACCTGAGCGTTGAGGTTGCGGGCGAACTGGAGGTTGGCTGCCAGTGTGCTCTGCTCGTCCTTGGCGAGATCTTCGTTGGTGTCGATGTGCAGGACGAAGAGCTCGCCGCCTACGCCTTCTGCAACTCGGGCGCCGCGTGCGATCAAGGTTTGCGATGCGCTGTTTGAACTGATGCAGACGGCCACTCGCTCACGCACGGCCCAGTTGGCCTCGATCCGCTTGGCGTCCATGTAGGCGGTCAGAGTGCGGTCGACGGCTTTGGTGACGTGCTGCAATGCCAGTTCGCGGAGCGCGATCAGGTTGCCGCGGCGAAAGAAGTTGGCCAACGCTTTTTCGGCGCGGTCTACACCGTAAATGTCGCCGCGGCGCATGCGGGTTTGCAGGGCTTCAGGCGTGAGGTCCGCCATCACGATCTCGTCAGCCCGCTGGATGAACCAATCGGGCACGGTTTCGCGGATCTGGACGCCGGTGACGCTCTGAACCGTGGGTGCGACGCTCTCGATATGCTGCACGTTCATGGTGGCGAGGACGTCGATATTAGCAGCGAGGAGGTCGAGGACGTCCTCGTAGCGTTTGCGGTGCTTGCTGCCTTCGATGTTGGTATGGGCGAGCTCGTCGATGAGTACAATCTGCGGCTTGCGGGCCAAAATGCCGTCGAGGTCCATCTCTTCGAAGACGACGCCCTTGTACTCGATCTTTCGTCGCGGAACCTGCTCCAGTTGTTGGGCCAGCTCGGCTGTGCGCGGCCGGCCGTGGGTTTCGACTACGCCGATCACTATGTCTTCACCGCGTTGATGTCGCCGGATTGCTTCGCTCAGCATGTTGTAGGTCTTTCCTACGCCTGGCGCGTAACCGAGGAAGAGCTTGAAGGTTCCGCGTGTCTTTTCAGGCGCGACCTTTTCGAGCCACTCTTCCGGGCTCTTTGCTGGGGCAGGTAGTGGGTCTCGACTGGGCATGCGGCTAAGATAGGGTGGTGCGGCGATCGGTTAAGAGAAGTGTCATTCGGTATGTTGTGTCAACGGCTACTGCCGCTGTCATTGTAGCTGTCTACTTCCGTTGGCTGCATGTTAACGAGACTACGGTCGCGTTGACCTTCATGATCGGCATCTTGGTGGTCGCGGCCAATTGGGGTCTTCGACACTCGATTTATCTTTCCATCCTTTCTGCGGTGGCTTTTAACTTCTTCTTCCTGCCGCCGGTGCTTACCTTTACGATCGGCGACGGGCGCAACTGGATTGCGTTGCTGGCTTTTCTGGTTACTGGGATCGTCGCTAGTCGACTGGCGGAACGGGCGCGGAGTGAGGCGAAGATCTCACGGCGGCGACAGCGCGAGGCCGAGCGGCTGTATGAGTTTAGCCAGCAGATGCTGGTGAAGGGCGACGTCATCGATCTGCTGAATGTGCTGCCGCAGATGATTGCGGCTACGTTCAACCTTGCTGGCGCTGCGGTCTATTTGCGCGAGAAAGATCGCATTTACCGGTCGAGTCCCAACTACATGGACGTGACGGCGGCGGAGCTTCGCGATGCGGCGTTCATGCGCGAACATCGCCGAGACGAGGAGCGCGATGTGACGCTGGTGCCGATCCTGCTTGGTACGCGGCCGATTGGCGCGGTTGGGATCACTGGCTCGGGGACTTCACCGGAGGCGCTGGATGCTGTTTGCGGGCTTGCGGCGATTGCTATCGAGCGTGCCGGTGCGGTGGAGACGCTGACGCGCGTGGAGGCTTCGCGCGAGAGTGAGCGGCTGCGCAATGCGCTGCTGGATTCGGTTGCGCATGAGCTGCGGACTCCGCTGACTGCGATCACTGCGGCTATTACCAGCCTGCGGTCTGATCCGCTGCTCAACGTGACGCAGAAGGATGAGATGATGCAGGTGATTGAAGAAGAGGCGGGCCGTCTTGATCGCCTGGTTGGTCAGGCCATGGAGATGGCGGAGCTGGATGCGCATGATATCCAGCTTGATTTGCGGCCTCATTCCATGCGCGAGGCTGTCGATGAGGCGCTGGAGGCGGTGCAGGTGCCACTGCGGAGGCATCCGGTTGACGTTCGGCTGCCGGACTCGCTGCCCAGGGTGGAGATGGATCTGGAGCGCATCGCCAAGGTGTTGCAGCATCTGCTGGAGAATGCTGCGAAGTACTCGGCTGAGGGGAGTCCGATTTTTATCAGTGCTGAGGTGGCAAAGGGGCGGCTTGTGACCAGCGTTGCCGATCGTGGCGCTGGCGTCGACGATTTTGAGCGGATGATGATCTTCGACAAGTTTTACCGGGGCCAGGGGCAGCGGTATCGGGTTCAGGGCACCGGGATGGGGCTGGCGATCGCCAAGGCGATTGTGGAGGCGCATGGCGGGTCGATTGAGGTGACCAGTCAGGCTGGGCAGGGGTCGGTGTTCTCGTTTGCCCTTCCACTGGCGCAGAGTTCGCGGTGACCTCTTTTGCCGGTGTACCCCCCCCCGGGGGGTATCGATTTGTAAGTCTCCTGTTTGCAATATGATAAGAAGATATATGTCGCTAAAATCGTCCAAATAAAGGGGTTGCAGGTAAAATCGTCATTCTAAAGGTTTTAGCGCGGATTTCACCGAGAATAGCGATTTTGAAGCGATTAAAACAGCAAAGCCCCGGTGGTTTGACCGGGGCTTTTTCTATCTCTATATCCAGTATAGCGGATTGAGTGGAATTAGTAGGCAACGCGAATCTGCTTGATTGGCGCGGGGATTTGCTGTTTGGGGGCTTGACAAGATTTTTAGGTGGTTAGGCTGTAGGAGGGTTGCAGAAAAATCTGTTGCGGCGGGGAAAGATTCCCTCAGTGGCTAAAGCCACATTGAATTTGAGCCGATTACGGCGCGGCTGAAGCCGCGCCCTTTCAAAGCAGAGACTTTTCCGCAACCTCTGAGGCCGTGACTTTAAGCAAAACGGACTCTTTCAGAACCTCCGTAGGGCGGTGGCTGATTAGGCAGACGGTGGTGGGGTAATAGATAATCTTCCGCATGATCAGACCTTGTTTTCTTGTGATTGACCGGGAGTTTCCGGGAAGCATCTCGACGCGAAAGCTGGTGATCGAGACTGCCAAGTTCAATGTGCTTACGGCGTATAGCGGCAGGGAAGCGCTGGAGATTTTCAGGCGCTTTCCGGCGGTGGATGGGGTGGTGCTGGATGGGGGGATCGACGATATCTCCGCTGAGGAGCTGACGGAGGAGCTGAAGGCGATCCAACCGAAGATTCCGGTTGTCGTCATTGCTTTTCCTGGCTTCGATGGATGCCCGAGGGCGGACTTTCATCTGGAGTCGTTCAATCCGGCGAAGTTGCTGGAGATACTACGTGGATTGAAGCCTAAAGAATCGGCGCTCATTGAGAAGCATGATGAGGCCATCAGCACTGAGACGCTGAGCTGAGGTTGCGGCAAGGAGAAAAGGCAAGGAGAAAAGAGGTCGCGCTTTTTCGCGCGATGCCCACATCACAGAATCGAGATGTGGGGCATCCGGTTTCGGTGGGAAAGAGAAGAGGTGGGTTAGGGTTTTGCAGGTGTGGTTGAGTCGAGCTGTTTCATCTGGTGGGTAAAGTCGTCGGTGGCTTGTTGGATTTTTGGTTGAGCGTCCAGCATCTGCTTTTGCACGAGGTCCATTGTTTTTGCCACAAGCTGCGGCGATTTGGCGATGAGGGCCTGGCCCGCCGGGGTGCGGTAGAAGGCGAGGATGCCATCGACCTCCTCGTCGGTGTAGGTTTCGCTGTAGACAGTGATGATGAGCGGCTTCAACTTGTCCCATGAGATGGAGTCGGCCATGATCTGGTGGATGTGGGCCTGATAGTCGTCGAAGACTTTGCGCTGATCGGCGGACATATTGAGATTGGCGGTCTGCTTAGTGGTCAGGGCCTTCATACGTTCGGACATCTGGTTCATCAGCTGGCTCATCATCTGATCCATTTTGGTGATATGGATCATCTCTTCGACCTTGGCGCGCCGGGAGGCGTCGTCGGCGTGAGCGAGTGTGGGAAGAACGAGCAGGAGGGCGAGTGCGAACGAGAGACGCTTCATTGGGTGACCTCTTTAGGATTGGTCGAGCGGTTTGCGGGCGAAGTAGTAGAGGCTGAAGGCTAGGAGGGCGAACATGAGGACGCTGATCCAGTCCTGGTGGAGCGGGTTGTGTTCGCTGAAGCGTGGGAAGGTCTTGTCGGTGGCGGACTCGTAGAGGCGGACGGCGACGCCGAGGAGGCCGACGATTCCTCCAGCGGCGATGAGGCCTGAGGCGTAGAGGGAGCCGGAAGAGATTTCGGATTCGACCTCGGGACTGCGGAGAGTGATGTTGTTGGGCAGGCCGGTGGCGGGGTTGAGATGGTCGGGGTTGGTGGGGTCGAAGTCGGGGTGTCGGGCGAGCCAGGCTTCGTGATCGCGGTGCCAGAGCTCGAGTGAGGCCTGGTGTTCGAGTTCGGACTCGCGTTCGTATTGTTTTGCTACGGCGCGGTCGACCATCCAGCGCATGACTCCGCCGACGAAGATGGCGAGGGTGGTGCCGATGGAGAGGTAGGCTCCAACTGCCAGGGTTAACGACCGGACGCCGAGGAGTTCGACCATGATGACGAGAGCTACGCCGAGGAGGACGAGCGACCATGGGAGTTTGCGGCTTAGGATGCCGTTGATGACGGTGGCCATGAGGCGACCTTGTGGGGCGGCGGCCTTTTCGCTGCCGATGCCCTGGACCCACTGGACTTCGATCTGGCCGGTGGCGGGGTTGTAGAGGTATTTGCCGTCGGCCAGGGTGGTTGAGCCGATGGCGTTGAGGAGAATTAACTGGCGGGTATTGTTGAGTTCGCTGTGGGTTGTGGTGGAGGCGGTGGTGTTGGTAATGGAGATGCGATCGCGGGTGAAGTTGCCGTTGTTCTGGACACCGTCGGGGAGTTGGGAGAGCGAGAAGGCGATGGGGTGGGGGAGGAGCTGGAAGGTCTCGAGGCCTTTGTTCATGGCGTTGAGCGTGGTGCCGATGGAGAAGACCGAGATGATGACGCCGATCATGATGGCGAGTTGCTGCTTCCAGGGAGTGGCTCCGATTAGATAGCCGGTTTTGAGGTCTTGTGCGGTGTCTCCGGCGTTGGAGGCGGCGATGCAGACGATCCCGCCGATAGTGATGGCGAGGGCTCCGAAGGCGGGGGCTGTCCAACCTTTGACAAGGAAGATGGCGGCGGTGGCCATGAGGGTGGCGATGGTCATGCCGGAGACGGGGGAGGCTGACGATCCGACGATGCCGACGATTCGGGCGGAGACGGTGACGAAAAGGAATCCGAAGACGACGACCAGCAGGGAAGCGACGAAGTTGGCTCCCAGGGAGACCTGTGCTCCGGGGACGGGCTTGAATACGAGGAAGACCCAGAGGAGAGCGACGAGGAGGACGGAGCCTCCGATGACTACGGACCAGGGGAGGTCGTGTTCGGTGCGGGGAACTTCGGAGGTGGTCCGAGAAGCAGATCCCTCCACTCCGCTGCGCTCCGGTCGGGATGACACATCTTTCTTTGGCCCGGATTTGTTTTTGCCGATGGATTTGATGCCTTCGGAGAGGGCGGCGAGGATGGTGGGGGCGGTGCGGAGGAGGGTGATGAGTCCAGAGGCGGCGACGGCGCCTGCTCCCATGGGACGGACGTAGGTACGCCAGAGGTCGGAGGGGGACATCTCGTGGATGGGGACGGTGCCGGGGTAGAGCGGGGTGGCAAGATGTGAGCCGAAGAAGTAGATGCCTGGCATGAGGACGAACCAGGAGAAGACTCCGCCGGCGAGCATGACGGCGGCGACGCGCATGCCGATGATATATCCGACGCCAAGGTATTCGGCTGTCACGTCGGCGCGGATGGCTCCGCCTTTGAGGAGATGCTGGTCGCCGAGGTTGGGGGAGTAGTTGGGGGTTCCGGGGAATAGGCCGAAGAGGTTTTCGTTCTGGAAGAGGGTGTAGAGGCCGCCTAGACCCAGGCCGAGGAAGACTCGGGAGGCGAAGGAGCCACCGCGTTCGCCTGCCATGAGGACGTCGGCGCAGGCGGTGCCTTCGGGGTAGGTGAGGGTGCCGTGCTCTTCGACGATGAGCTGGCGGCGGAGGGGGATCATGAAGAGGACGCCGAGCCATCCGCCGAAGAGGGCCAGGGCGAAGATGCGGGTGGATTCGAGGTCGAAGCCGAGGAAGATGAGCGCGGGGAGGGTGAAGATGACTCCGGAGGCGATGGATTGGCCGGCGTTTCCGGTGGTCTGGACGATGTTGTTTTCGAGGATGCTGGCGCGGCCGAAGGCTCGGAGGATGGAGATGGAGAGGACGGAGATTGGGATGGAGGCCGCTACGGTGAGGCCAGCGCGGAGGCCTACGTAGACGGTGACGGCTCCGAAGAGGATGCCAAAGATGGCGCCGAGGATGAGGGCTCGGATGGTGAATTCGGGGCGGGATTCGGCGGCGGGGACGAAGGGTTGGAAGGTGGGTCGTGTCATGGTGGCCATAGGGTGTGTCTCCCGCGCTGGTTTTTGCTTGGTTTTCAAAGCTGGATGGGAGTGTAACAGTCAGCTATGAGCCTGTGGGCTCTGAGCTTTGAGGTGTTTTATAGGTCGGAGGGTTCGGCTTGTGGTTGGGTTTTGGCTGAGAGGCGCTGGCGGAGGTAGACGGCTAGCGCGCAGGCCATGAGGAAGAGCATGGGGCCGGTGTAGACGAAGCGGTCGGTGGCCCATTTGCTGTCCATGAGGACGGGGGTTTGGACGTTGAGGTTGCCGAAGAAGCGGGCAAGACGGCCGGCGGATCGGTGGGTGTCCATGACGCTGGTGTTGGTGGATTGCCACGTGACGAAACGGAGAAGGAAGGCGCATGCGACTGGGAGCCAAGCCCAGAGGACGGGGGAGACGGTCTCGAAGAAGGTGGCTGGTTCGGTCGTGGCCGTTCGGGCGGGTGGGGAGAAGAGCGTGCCGGCGGCGGTGGTGAGTCTGCCGAAGGGAATGAGGCCGATGAGGAATCCGGCTGTGGCGAAGATGGGGAGGAAGTAGTTGAGGAGGAAGGGGAATTGAGTGAGCTTGGTCCAGTGGAAGCGGGTGGCGATGCTCCAGACCGGGAGGGTGAAGATCCAGGCGAACCGGACGGAGAGGATGACCACGACTAGATAAAGGAAGAGGCACTTTGCGCACCATGTGATGGCTTTAAGCATGGCCTAGGTTTAGCACAGGTGCATCTGCCTTGGTGCAGAATTATTGACGCGGTACGGTGGGAAAGGCTTATACTGCCTGCAATGGCGCGGGTTTTCCCGCTTACGAGTGAGGTGAGTCTTCAGCGAATGCTTGAATGACAATGCGCTCGGTGTTACTGCCGGGGCTCCGCCCGGTGGTCCACCAGGTAGTTGGGCTGGTGGTGTGGAGGAGTGGCGCGCGGTCTCTCGCGTGCTGAAGAGTCCGGGCAGGGTGGTTCGGGCTGTATTGGATGATTTAGCTACTACTTTTTTCCCAGCGGATTGCAGGGCTTGTGGGGAGCCGTTGCTTCGGGCTGGATCCTATTCAGTTTGTGATGATTGCGTGGGCCGGCTTCAGGCCCAGACGGCTTTGCTGTGTCGGTTGTGTGGGGAAGCGCTTGATATGGAAGGGGTTCGGTTTGGGGGGCAGTTTCCGGCTGAGGGTTTGCTTTGTGCGCCTTGCAGGCTGGCGCCTCCGGATTTTGAGCGGGCGGTCGCTTATGCGGCGTATGAGGATGCGCTGCGGGAGATGGTGCATCTGCTGAAGTATGAGCGGGTGCGGGGCGTGGCTCGGCCGTTGGGAACAATGCTGGCGCGGGCGGTGGAGACGCTGGAGGGGGCGGCTGGGGCGGATTTGATGGTGGTGGCGGTGCCGCTGTTTCCGGCCAAGGAGAGGCAGCGAGGGTATAACCAGTCGGTGCTGGTGGCGGAGGAGGCTCTTCGGGAGTTGAAGAAGGGCAGGCCGGAGTGGAGGCTGCGGGCTGCGCATGGTGCGATTCGGAGGGTGCGGGATACGCAGAGTCAGTTTTCGCTGACGGCGCAGGGACGGAGGAGGAATCTGCGTGGGGCTTTTGCCGTCGAGAAGGCTGCGATGGTGGCGGGACGCGAAGTGTTGTTGGTGGATGACATTTATACGACGGGATCGACGGCGCGGGAGTGCGCTCGGGTGTTGCGGCGGGCAGGTGCGAGTAAGGTGTGGGTCGCGACGGTTGCTCGGGCGCAGGTAGAGATGGTGGCTTTATGGGGAACGTCGCGGACAGAACGGGCGAACATTGCGAGTTGGGATGCAGGATAGCGATTAGTCAGAAGATGCTTGGCGGAGTGCGAACACTTTGAACCGGAGGGCGTGGCGATGCAATCGGGGAAGATGAGGAAGCAAGGGCTGAGTGGAAAGCGACACGCAGGGCATGCTGGGAGCCATGCGCCGCGTCCGGTGACGGAGCTCGATGTCAGGGTTGGCGTGTTTCGACAGCCGGTGATGCAGACTCCTGTGCTGGTGCTGAATGCGTCGTATGAGCCGATCAACATCTGTGGAGCGCGGCGGGCGCTGGTTCTGGTGCTGAAGGGCGTGGCGCGGACGGAGGAAGAGCAAGGGCAGATTCTGCATGCGGCGCGGGTACAGGTTGCGATGCCGAGTGTGATCCGGCTGCTGGAGTATCGCAGGATTCCGCATCAGACGCGGGCGCTTTCGCGGAAGAACATTCTGCTGCGCGACCGGAACAGCTGCCAGTATTGCAGCGTGGTGCTGACGGCTGGCGAGTTGACGCTGGATCACGTGGTTCCGCGGTCGAGGGGTGGACTTTCGACGTGGGAGAATCTGGTGGCCTGTTGCCATAACTGCAATCGGCGGAAGGGCAACCAGATGCTCCATGAATTGACGGAGATGCGGTTGCTGCGGGAGCCGAGGCCGTTCTCGCTGCACACGTCGCGGCATATTATGCGGATGATTGGCAGCGCCGATGCTGCGTGGCGGAAGTATCTGTACTTTGAGACGACAGAGCCGGCGGCCTAGGTTCAACGTGGGATGCGGCAGACGGCTACCTCGTCGTTGCGGTACGGGCAGTCGAGGCCGGGGATGGGGTTTTCGATGACTGCCCATGTGACTGGGTATTGTGAGGCTAATCGCTGGTAGTCAGCGAGGGTGAAGTGGTTGAAGCCGCGTTGCGCCTGCTGTTGTTGCTGCCAGTCACCGACCAGGCTTGGGAACATGGTGACGGCGCCGCTGTCTTTTATGTTGTCGGCTAACATGCTGCGTTCGGCGAGGGCGCGGAAGCCGTGCTGGTCTTCGGTGTCGATTGCCATGTAGTTGGGGTTGATCGCGAAGACGGCGTCTTTTGGCGTGTTGGTCCGGATCCAGAGGAAGGCTTCGGACCATGGGTTGCGTGGAGCGGCCAATGGCCACTCGATGTGTCTGCTGTGGGGGTAGGCGCTTTGATCCAGAAGGAACATGCCTGCGGCCAAGGGTAGGAAGAGTGCGGCCCATCTCCAGAAGCGGTTCTTGAGGAGATACTCCCCGAGCAGGCCACCGATGAAGAGGAACATGACAATGTAGATCAGGTGGAAGCAACGCATGGGTTGCAGCTTGACGAGGTTTTCAAAGCGAGGGCTGGAGGAGAGCGCGATGAAGATGAGTGTGGCGGCCATTCCAAAGGGGACGAGGACGCGACTGAGCCGATGAAAGGCTGGGAGGGTTGCTCGGGGGTGAAGGCGCGTGAACAAGAAGAGGATTGCGAGGGGGGCGAAGACTCCGAGCCACTCGTACCACGTCCAGAGCGAGGCGAAGAAGAAGGTGCGGGTGTAGAGGACCTGACGGTAGACGCCTTGCGCAGGCTGGAGAGCAAAGCTGCTTGATATTGGCGCGAGGAGTAGTGCACGCGTGACGAGGGCTTGCTTTGGTTCTGCGTGTGGTTTGCGGAGTCGTTGAAGCGGGTTGGAAAGGAAGATCAAGAGAACGAATGCGTAGATAGCCATCTGCGGGTGTATGAGTGCCGTGAGCAGGAGCCAGACGGCGGCGGTGCTTCTTCGTCCGCGAAGAAGAGATGCGATGGCCAGCATTGCGAGCGGGGTCGAGAGAGAGCGGGGCGTCAGGTAGTTGTCGGAGATGGCGAGGGCGGTTCCCGCTACAGGGATGGGCAGCAGGGCTGCCAGCAGAACGACAGAGGACCATCGAGCGCGGGCGCTCTGGAAACAGGGGCAGGCGAGTTGCCAGGCCGCGATGAGGATCAGGAAGACGCTGCCGATGTGCCAGAGGAAGATCGCGAGGTCCGTGGACAGATGCAGCCATCGGGCCGAGTGGCCGATGATTGGGGCGAAGAGAGAGAGGCGTGCGTGGGTGAGGAAGAACTCCGAGCCGAAGGGATAAAGCTGCGGATCGGCGACCTGCTTGATCGCGGGGAGAAAGATTTCGGAGTCGTTTACTCCGAGGTGATAGCCCTGGATAAGGATGGCGGCGCAGGCGAGGAGAAAGAGCGGGAGGAGAGGGTGTTGAATCCTTGAGGTCTGCTTATCGGCTGGCGGATAGTGTTGGTGCTTGATCATCTGCTAATGATTTTAACGGCGGTGGCCTGAGGCAGTGTGGGCGAGAAGACCTTTCCAATCCAGGGAATGTTGCAGTAAAGCAGCGCGATGAATACGGTCGACGTGATGATGGTGGTGGCCATCAAGGCCGGTTGACGGTAGAGCTTCTCGGGATGCTGGACGGCGCTGTTGGGGTGGAAGGCGAGATCGAAGTACATCGCCATGAGCAGCGCGACGAAGGGAACTGCGAGGATAAGCTCGATCCGGTAGCGCACGATGAAGGCTCCGAACATGAGCATGGCGACGGAGGCGTAGAAGAGAACCGAGCCGAGCAGGCTGCGCTCGGTGTAGCGGAGGAAGGATTTTCTGTAGGCGCCGGCCATCAGTGGGCTGCCGATCTCGCGATACTCACTGAAGCGCTTGAGGGCCATGAAGTAGCAGCCGAGCATCCAGTAGGAGACGATGAGCGAGATTGGGGGGATGAGGGTGGAGGTCACCATGTACCAGCCGAGAAGCATGCGCAGCGGGTTGTTGATGGCTTCGGTGAGGACGTCGAGGTAGGGAATGTCTTTGGTGCGGAAGGGCGGTATGTTGTAGAGGCAACCCATGATCCAGAGCCCAGCAGCGGCGAGAGCGAACTGCCAGGAGATCATGCAGGCCAGCGCGATGCCGGCGACCATCATCAGGAGCCACTGGCAGTAGGCGGCGGAGATGTTGACCTGACCGCAGGCTGCGGGGCGGGTGCATTTGAAGGGGTGTTCTTTGTCGAAAGGGGCGTCCAGCACCTCGTTAAGGACATAGTTGCTGCATGCGATCAGGGTGGCGGATAGGAAGCCCATGCCGAGATGCTTGATCAATGCCGAGGTGAAGGGTTCCCTCAGGATGCTTAGCGGAAGAATGATGCCTGGGAGAATGAAGATATTTTTTATGGAGTGATCAAAGCGCGCGATGTTCAGGTGAGCCTTGAGCCGAACTCTCCGTGTCGCGGCGTTCGCGGAGACGGCCTGGGTCTCAGTTTTGGTTAGAGTGGGCAACTGTGGGCCTGGTCTTTCGCAAAATCGGTGCGGCGGGTGATCGAAATCGGAGGTCGCTATAGGAGACGACAGTAGAGATCGACGACACGCGTTCTATGGCAAACACTGCAGCAAGCCAAATGTTTCGCTGCTATCGATTGACGGGTAAGCCGCCAGTAAAGTTTACGCGTGGCGGCGGGATGGCAACGCTTTGGCGACATCGCTTGCACACCGGAGGCTTTCTCAAACCGGTATGTGCCTGACTCTATTGCTGTATGTTGGATTGTGATATTTTCAGCGGCAGGAGAAAAGCCATGTCCTATACGGAAAGCTACACCTGCGATGTGTGCGGCGATAAAAAAGGTGAGGGTGGAGACTGGTGGCTGGCGTGGGTGGATTGCTTCGAAGGGGAGAAGCCGGAGGAGGGACAGCCGCTGATCAAGCTGACGCGATGGCAAAAGAGCCATGCGCACACTGCCGGAGTGAAGCATCTGTGTGGAGCGCGGTGCGCAGGGACGCTGATGGATCGCTGGATGTCGGAACAGTACGCCGACCCTGATTCACATTGCCAGACGATTTAGTCCTATTTGGGTGGTGAAGCTGGCGGGGATTGTTTGTTGGCGTCGGGGTCTTTGTTGTTGGTGATGTCCTGGCCGTTGTAGATGATGCGCGCGGTGGCATGGTACTGCTTGTAGTCGGTGTATTTGACTATGTTGCGCATGTGAACGTCCTGGGACATGGCGCCGTTGGCAGCCTGGAAGTGGAGGTTACCCTCGGCTTTGGTGTAGGTGGGGAACCAGTATTTTCCGTCGACTTGCTCGTAATAGGTGGTGAATGGGGGCTGTAGATCCTCGTGGCCCTTTCGGGTGTCCTGAGGGACGGTCATGCCGTTGATGAGGACGATCTGGAGGTCCTGCTGGTCGACCCAGACTTTGCCCTGGAAGTAGTGTTTGCCTTTTTCGAGGGTCTTTGGGCCTGCCTCGAAGACGTAGGTGTCGAGTTCGTCGACCTTCTGGCGGCCCAGGTACTTGACGTCGTATTTGGGCAGGTCTTCGGTGGTGAGGATGAAGGGGAGGCGGTGCTCGATCTCGTCGAAGTCGACAGGGGACATCATGACGCGCTCGAGAGTGCTGGCGGGGGCGAAGACGACGTGCTCGGTACGTTTGCCGTCTTTGTCGAAGATGATGTCGGTGACCTGGAGGTATTCGCCGTCGACGCGGTTGGTGTCTTCAGCGAGGGTGTCGACTTTGACGGTCTGGCGGAAGGTGTAGTTGTCGCGGGCGTGGCGGAACTCGGACTCACGGGCGCCGAACTTCTCGATAATCTGGTCGACGGTCATGCCGGTGGGGGGCGTGGGGTCGAGTGGGCCGAAGCCGGCGGGGTCCTGGGCTGCGTCTGAAATTGCGACAGCGGCGAGGGCGTGGGCGGAGATGGCCGATAGCGACAAGAGCGATGCCGCGAAGAGGCCGGTTATGACAGAGGCTCGGATCGCTGGGAGGGGCTTCATCGTTTTGGTACTCCAGAGGGGCATAGCGGTAGATCGGCGCTCGCACCTTACTAAGGATAGACGCTAAGAGCGGAGGTTAGGATGCAGGTCGGGATGAGTGCCGTGTGGTGGATGGCGGTGGTGCATTGGGTCTGCCTGGTCGCGGTGGCTTGCCTTGCGGTCACTGTGTGGTTACTGCGGCAACAAGTGCGAGTTCATGTGGCGGAACGGCGGCGCGACAGGAGGGTGAGGGAAGAGATTGAGGCGTATGCGCGTCTGGATGCGCGACTTCCGGCGGACGGCGATATGCACGCTTTGAGCAGGATGGTGTGCCGGATCGTGGCGGAGAAGAGCCAGTTCTACAGGGCGGCAATGCTTGTGCGGGACGCGGATGGGCGGCTGTACGTGGCGGGTAGTGCGGGTATGGAGGATCGGACTGCGAAGTCGATGCAGCAGTTGGGAGAGCGAGTAGATAAGGGAGGGCAGTGGGGTTGCGCTGCGGGAGATCCGGATCATGTTGGCGCGAAGAGCTTTGCCATCGTTCTGGGTGAGAGCACTTCGGGGGCGGGGGCGGAACGGGCTATTGTGATTCCGATCGATACGACGGGTGGGCGGATGGTGGGTGCCCTGGCGGTTTGCGTTGATGGAATGATGTTTGTGCCGCGCAGAGAGGTGGTGCACGCGATTACTCCGCTGGAGACGCTGGCGGTGAAACTGGGGCGGGCGATGGAAAATGCGGCGCTGGCGGAGCGTTTGCTGCGGGCGGAGAAACTGGCAGGACTTGGTTTGTTGGCGGGTGGGGTGGCGCATGCGCTGAATAATCCGCTGACGGCTGTGATGGGATTTGCGGAGCTGATTGCCGATACGACGCAGGATTTGCGTGTGGAGAAGGACGCGCGGACGATTGTGCAGGAGGCGCAGAGGATGCGGGAGACGGTGGAGAGCCTGCTGAGCTTCTGTCGACCGGGAACTCAGAGCAATGATCTGGTGAGGATGGCGGCGCTGGTGAAGGAGCTTGCGGGGGCTTGCCGGGAGACGCTGGAGAGCAGAGGGGTTCGGCTGGTGGTGCAGGTTGGGGAGGACGTTCCGGTGGTGCGGGGGAACAGGGAGAGGCTGCGGCAGGTGATGGAGCATCTGCTGAATAATGCGGCGCAGGCGATTGCGTCTTCGCCCAGTAATGACGCGGGGTTTGAGCATGCCATTCGCGTTACGGTGAACCATGATTCGCGGGGGGTGCATGTGATTGTGAGCGATACAGGGCCGGGGTTTCGTCAGCCGGGGCGGGCGTTTGATCCGTTCTATACGACGCGGCAGCCGGGGGAGGGGACGGGGCTGGGGTTGAGTATCTGCTATGGGATTGTGCGGGAACATGGGGGGGAGATCAGTGCGTTCAACCTGCATCCGCGGGGGGCGGCGGTGGTTTTGGAGCTTCCGGTGGGGGATTTTTTTGTGGAGGATTTTGCTGGGGTGGGGCGGGTGGTGGCTTGAGGGTAGGTGTTTGAGGATAGGCGGGTTAGTTGGGCGGTTTCGGTGGTTAGTTAGTGGTGAAAAGTGTGGATAGTGTGGTTTTTAAGATGGTTTTTGGGTGGTGGATTTTTGGTGGGTTTGAAGTCGGCACTTTTGAGGGGAATATTTTCAGGGCGGTGATTTTGGTCTCGACGGACGGGAGGGCTTGGCCTGAGGCTTAGAGGCAATGGCAAGTACAACAGCAGGTCCCCTTCGGGGATGACAAACAAGAAAAGCAAGGGCAACAGCAAAGCAAAAGCAGATCCCTACGGGATGACAACCAGAAAAGCAACCGCAACTGCAACGGCAAGAGCAGCGACGCCGGCAGCGGCAACGGCGCGGCAACGACAACGGCAAGAGCGATGGTAATGGCACGTATCGACCGTGATTCTGCGGGGTCCTTCGTGGGTGGGGGCGGGAGTAGACTGGCGCGATGAAGGTACTTGCGGGCTTGGTCGTCTCGGCGGTTTTGGGCGGGGTTGCGTTTGGGCAAGCCGCAGCGGATGGGGACGGGATCGCTGCCGGGACGGTTGTGGGGAAGCGGCCTATGACGTTTGCCGATCTTCAGCGGATGAAGCGGGTGAGCGATCCGCAAATTTCACCTAGCGGGAAGTGGGTCATGTTTTCGGTTGTGGATGTGGATCTGGCGGCGAATACGAAGACTTCGCATCTTTGGGTGGTGCCGATGGGAGGGGGTAGGGAACAGGGGGCAGGGAACAGGGAACAGGGAACAGGGAACAGCGGGCAGGGGGTAGCTGGGGCGGATGGTGCGGAGGGTGGGGTTGGTGATGCTGCGGATGGGGTAGGTGCTTCTACGGATGGGAGGGGTGCGGTTGGTGCGGCGGGACGGGAGAGGCAGATTACTTTTTGGAAGGAAGGGGAGAGTGAGGGACGGTTTTCTCCGGATGGGCGGGAGGTTGCGTTTGTGGCTACGGCGGGGGCGGGTGGGCAGTCGCAGATCTTTCTGGCGGATTGGGATGAGACGGCGGGGAAGGTGGGGACTCCGCGACAGTTGACGAGGGTGAGTACGGAGGCGGATGGGCCGGTGTGGTCGCCGGACTCGCAGAGGATTCTGTTTGTGTCGCGGGTGTATCCGGAGTGCAGCGTGGAGGACACGTGGCTCCATCAGGATGAGTGCAACCGGAAGAAGGATGAGGCGGCGGCGAAGAGTCCGGTGAAGGCGATGGTTTTTGACCAACTGCTGTTTCGGCACTGGGACCGGTTTGTGGGGCCGAAGCGGAGTCATGTGCTGGTGGTGGCGGCTGGCGATGGCAATGCAGTGCGGGATCTGACGCCGAGCAGGGATGTGGCGGATGCGGAGGTGCCGACGTTTTCGCTGGGTGGGCCGATTGGGTATGCGTGGGCTCCGGATTCGAAGGAGATTGCTTATGTAACTAATCTTGATCTTGTTCCGGCGGCGAGTACGAATAACGATGTGTTTACGCTGCGGCTGGATGAGCCGAGGGCGCGGCCGGTGAGGATTTCGACGAGCCTGGGGAGCGATGATGGACCGGCTTATTCTCCGGATGGGAAGTGGATTGCTTTTCAGGTCGCAGGAGCGGGCGGGGTATGAGTCGGATCGGTTTCGGTTGATGTTGTTTGATCGGGAGAAGAAGACTGAGAAGGAGTTGTTGCCCAAGTTTGATCGATGGGTGGATGAGTTTGTGTGGGGGCACGAGTTTGTTCCGACGGGTGATGCTGCACGGATCTATTTCGTAAGTGGAGATTTGGGCGCCGCACCAATATTCCGCGTTAAAGTTGATGGATCGGGTTTAGAACAACTAAATGTATCTGGTGAATACGGCGAACTGCAGATTGCAGCCGATGGGTCTAATTTGGTTGCAGGAAGGATGAATATCTTCGAGCCGACTAAGTTGATTGCAATCGATCTCGAAAAGATATTCGCCCTTATTGATGTTCATCTCCTCCCGAGCAAAATATCTGCTCAGTACAGACCTTCATCCACAGGTGCTATCCGAAGAGCCGGTACCGAAAGGGTACTAACACATATCAACGATCGATTGCTTTCTCAATTGGATTTGGATCGCGCTACCGGTGGAGAAGGTTCTTTTTGGTTTGCGGGTGCTAACGATCAACAGGTTCAAGGTTTCATTGTGAGACCGCCGAACTTCAATCCGGCGAAGAAATATCCGGTGAAGTTTTTGATTCATGGGGGGCCGCAGGGGGCCTGGGGCGATGCTTGGAGTTATCGGTGGAATGCTGAGTTGATGGCGGCGGATGGGTATGTGGTGGTGATGGTGAATCCGCGCGGGTCGACGGGGTATGGGCAGGCGTTTATTGATGGTGTGAATGGCGATTGGGGTGGGAAGGCTTATGTCGATCTGATGAATGGGCTGGATGCGGCGGAGGCTAAGTATCCGTTTATTGATAAGAATCGCGAGTGTGCGCTGGGCGGCAGCTACGGCGGGTTTATGGCGAATTGGATTCTGACGCATACGAATCGGTTTGCGTGCATTGTGACGCATGATGGGATGTTCAATCCGCAGAGTGCGTATGGGACGACGGATGAGCTTTGGTTCAATGAGTGGGAGTTTCGGGATCATTCTCCGGCGGGGAAGAAGGCGGCGGAGATTGGGCAGGCGAGTGCTCCTGGACAGCCGTGGACTTATTTTGATCGGCCTGCGGCGGGGGATAATTTTCGGCGATGGTCGCCGCTGTTGTTTATCAGGAATGCGAAGACGCCTACGCTGGTGATTCATTCGCAGAAGGATTACAGGCTGGATGTGAGCGAGGGGTTCCAGTTGTTTACGGCGCTGCAGCGGCTGGGTGTGCCTTCGCGGATGCTGTACTTTCCGGATGAGGGGCATTGGGTGCTGAAGCCGCAGAACTCGCAGCTTTGGTATCGGGAGGTTGGGGATTGGTGCGATCGGTGGACGAAGGCGAGTGAGTATGGTGTGAGTGGGACGGAGGTGCCGATGGTCGCTCCTGCTGCGCCCGCGCCAGTGATGAAGGGTAAGGTTCAGGAGCAGCCTAAGGTTTTGGCTCCGGTTGCCGCTTCGCCTGAGGTGAGGGCTCCGGCGGCGCCACAGGCGAGTGCGGGGCAGAGTCAGGCTAAAGTGCAGGCGGCTCCTGCTCCTGCTGCGGCTGGTGCTGTGCCATCGGTTTCGGTTGCGACTGCGGCGTCACCAAAGGCATCGACGACAGCGCAGGTACCGCAGGCTGGGGCTTCGTTTGTGATCAGGATCAGCGCTCCCGAGGATGAGGTGCAGGTGGGGACGGATGCGCGTGTCGTGATTACGTTGAAGAATGTCTCGGACCGTCAGGTGTTGGTTGGTCGGCACACGGGAGTCGATAGTCCTGAGTTCACGTACAGGATTGAGGTGAGGAACGCGTCGGGACAGACGGTGGAGGAGACTGCTTATGCGCGTGGGGTGCGTCCGGAGAGCGGGACCAACACGGTGGATTATGTTCAGCCGGGCGGGATCGCGGTGCAGACGGCGCATGTGGCGAAGCTCGTGAATTTGCGGAGGCCCGGGCGGTATACGGTGCAGGTTTCGCGCAGGGATTCGAAGAGCGGTGTGGTGGTGAAGTCGAATGAGATTACTTTGAGTGTTGTGCCGTGAGGTAAAGGGTTGCGGTAGTTGGCGGAGTGCGAGATGTCTGTGGTGGCGAGGAAAGATTCCCTCAGTGGCTAAAGCCACTTTGACATTGGGCCACTTACGGCGCGGCTGAAGCCACGCCCTTTCAAAACGGAGACTTCCGCAGTCTGGAAGCTGCGCCCTTTCAAACACAGAGATTTTCGGCAGTCTGGAAGCGCGCGCCCTTTCAATGCAAAGTCTTTACTGCGCGGGCTAAGACAGCAAGCTCTCTACGACTGCGGGTGCTTTGGAGAGTGCTCCATCGAGAGCGGCTACGTCGCTGCCGCCGGCTTCGGCGAGATCGGGACGGCCGCCGCCTTTGCCTCCGACGAGTGCGGCTAGCTGGCCGACGATCTTTCCGGCTTGCACGCGGGGGGTGAGGTCTTTGGTGACGCCGACGATGAGGGAGACTTTGCCTTCGGACGCGGCGGCGAGGACGACTATGCCGCTGCCGAGTTTTCCGCGTAGCTCGTCGACCAAATTGCGCATCTGGCTTTTGTCGAGGGCGTCGACGCGCTGGGCGAGGACTTTGATGCCTTTGACTTCGATTGCTGAGCCTGCGGCGTCTGCGACGGATGAGGATGCTGCTTTCATGCGGACCTGATCGAGCTCGCGTCGGAGCTTCTTCATCTCCTCTTCCTGGGCGGCGATCTTGTGCTTCAACGCTTCGGCGGGGGAGATGTCGGTGGATCCGACGAGAGTGCCTACGACGCGGACTACGTCGAAGCCACGGCGGAATTCGGTGAGTGCGCCGGTGCCTGAGACGGCTTCTACGCGGCGGACGCCGGAGGAGACGGAGCCTTCGCCGATGAGCTTGATAAGGCCGATCTCACCGGTGGCGGCGGTGTGGGTTCCGCCGCAGAGCTCGGTGGAGAAGTCGCCGATCTTTACTACGCGGACGCGCTCGCCGTATTTTTCGCCGAAGAGGGCCATTGCGCCGAGTTCGTTGACGGCTACGTCGATGGGGACGTCGACCATGGTCTGAACGGTGGTGTTGGCGAGGACCTGGCGGTTTACGATGTCTTCGATCTCCTGCAGCTCCTCTTCGGCTACGCCGGTGAAGTGCGAGAAGTCGAAGCGGAGGCGTGACTGATCCACTAGGGATCCCGCTTGCTTTACGTGTTTGCCGAGAACTTCGCGCAGGGCTGCGTGGAGGAGGTGGGTTCCGGTGTGGTTGCGCTCGGTTGCGGAGCGTACTTCGCCGTTGACGAAGGTGTCGACGGTGTCGCCTACGGCGAGGGTTTCGCGGGCTTTGATTTTGTGGGCGAAGACGCCCTGGACGGGTTTGGTTGCTCCGCTGACATCGGCTACGACGGTGTTGTGGTCGTCGGAGTAGAGCCAGCCGGTGTCGCCGATCTGGCCGCCGGAGTCGGCGTAGAAGCTGGTGGCGTCTAGGACGACTTCGCCTTGCTCGCCTGCTTTGAGCTCGGGGACGCCTATGCCGTCTTTGACGAGGGCGAGGATCTTTGCGCCGTCTACGCGGAGGGAGGAGTAGCCTTCGAACTCGGTCTTGGCGAGTTCGCGGTAGACCGGGGCTGCGGATTTTTGCGAGCCGCCTTTCCATGATGCTCGTGCGCGGGCTTGCTCCTCCGCCCGAGCCCGCTCGAATCCGTCATCATCAAAGATCACGCCCGCATCACGACATGCATCTGCTATGAAGTCTTTCGGAAGACCATAAGTTTCGTACAGATGAAATGCATCAACACCACCGAGAGTACGAGGACTGAGTAAATTATCGAAATGCTCTTTTATCGATGCACTGAGCTCTCCAAACCGGGCTTCAAGGATTCGCCGCGTTTCAAGAAAGTCGATCTCTTCCATGAAGTCAATGCCGTATTTCCCAATTTTTCCAGTCTTAACGAAGAAGTTGGGACCGTATTCAGCAGAGATCGCTGCGTAGGCTAAAGAATATTTATTTCCCGTCCTTTTGATTGCTTCATCAAGTTCGCGCGACCCGCTCTCAATCATCCGCGCATACTGCTGCTCCTCCGCCAGCACTACCTTTGCGATGCGGTCTGCAGATTCCTTCAGTTCGGGGTAGGCTGCGGCCATTTCGTCGCGGACGGCGTAGACCATCTCGTGCATGAATGGCTTTTCCTGGCCGAGTAGGCGACCGTGGCGGATGCCTCGGCGCATAATTTTGCGGAGGACGTATCCGCGGCCTTCGTTGGCTGGGAGGACGCCGTCTGAGATGAGGAATGTGGCTGCGCGGGCGTGGTCGGCGATGATGCGCAGGGAGGCGCGGGAACGGTCGTCGATGTTGTGATCGGATTCGACCTTGTGGCCGGTTAGCTGCTCTGCCCGGTTGATCAGCGGTGTGAACAGGTCGGTCTCGAAGTTTGAGAGCACGCCTTGCAGGACGCAGGCTATGCGCTCGAGGCCCATGCCTGTGTCGATGGAGGGCTTTGGGAGTGGGGTCAGGAGTGGGCCGCTTGGTGTTACGGCGCGGTCGAACTGCATGAAGACGAGGTTCCAGATTTCGACGTAGCGCTGCTCGTCTTCGCCGAATGGCTTGTCGATGGAGGGGTCTTCGCCGGCTTCTACGCCGAGGTCATAGTAGATCTCGCTGCAGGGGCCGCAGGGGCCGGTGTCGCCCATGGCCCAGAAGTTGTCCTTGGCGCCGAGTTCGAAGATGCGCTCGGCGGGGACGCCTACGTCGAGCCAGTGCTGGTAGGCTTCAGCGTCGCGTGGCACGCCCTCGTCGCCTTCGAAGATGGTGCAGTAGAGGCGCGATGGGTCGATGCCGAACCACTCTTTGGAGGTGAGGAGCTCCCATGCGTAGGCGATGGCGTCCTTCTTGAAGTAGTCGCCGAAGCTGAAGTTGCCGAGCATCTCGAAGAAGGTGTGGTGGCGGCGGGTGAAGCCGACGTTCTCGAGGTCGTTGTGCTTGCCGCCTGCGCGGACGCACTTCTGCGAGCTTGCCGCGCGCGAGTAGTCGCGCTTCTCCGCGCCCAGGAAGACGTCTTTGAACTGGTTCATTCCCGCGTTGGTGAAGAGCAACGTGGGATCGTTCGCCGGCACCAGCGATGATGAGTGCACCCTCCGGTGCCCCTTGACTTCAAAAAACCGCAGAAAATCTTCCCGAATCTGGTTGCCCGAACGATTGATCATAAGGATTAAGTTTATCAGCGGAGCTCGTTTTACCCATTCAGCATCGATTTGCGCAGCTCCCAGGCGCGCCCCAGCGTCTTCACATCGTTCTTCCAACGTGGCAACATCAGGCTCATCGCCAGCCCCTCCAGATTCACCACAATCCCGAACGCCAGCGCCACCCAGATCAGCCACTGCAACCTATTGAAACTGAAGACGCCAACCACAGCCACCGCTATCAACAATCCCCAGGCCTTGGCGAGATATGAGTGATAGCTGGCCGTCTTCCCGAACTTCCAGAAATCGAAGACGTACCGTGCGCCTTCCAGACTGAGCAGTACCAGAAACAGCTTCCAGTTTCCAAGTAACACCAGCGGCTCACGCAGCCAAAGCGAGACGACTACTCCCAGATAAAAGATCGTGTCCGCCATAGAATCGGACAGCCGCAACACCGGCGTCTCCCCACCCCATCGCCGTGCCAGAATGCCATCATAGATATCGGAGAGCAAAGCCGCGACAACAACAACGCCTAGCCATCCACCACTCCAACCGCGCCTTGCGCCTAGAACAATTAGCGGACACCCCAACGCCCGCAGCACAATCAAACCCCAAGGAATAACCCGTTTCAAACTCATCTGCTCAATTTACCCCAGGGCGCCAGGTAATTCCTTCCAGTTGCAACACCTCATCCTTTGTCGGCTTCAATCCTGCAAATTCGCTGCGCCAACGCACCATCTCCACTACGCTTACCAGCGCGTCGAAGGCATCCTCGCTTGCATACGCCTTTGCCAGGACCCCGCGTCCAAGTTCCATGTATGCGGTATCGCTCTTTCGCTTTGCCGTCAGATATGCTCTCCGCGCGGCTTCATTGCTTTTTGCTACGGCTCCTGTGAGCAGGCGCGTGTACATCTCTACCAGCAGGGGCTGCGGTCGCGTGGCGATTAAGGAGGGAGATTCGAATGGCCAGACCCGAAATCCCGCCTCCCACAGTGACAGCAGGAACGGCATTGCGCGCAACGATCCTGTGCCTACGCTTCCGCTGCCGCCTATCTGGAACGGGGATTTTGGTGTGATTCCCTTTACCTTTGCCGCGCGCTCGGGATCGCCTGCGAGCAGCTTCGGCGTGATTTTGTTCTCCATGTCGGTCAGCCGCATCGACTTTGGGAGGCCTTCGCCGCAGAACTGCGCGGGGCGCTTGTGCGGCTTGCCCCAGAACCGCTCATCGCGGGCGATCTCGTTGCACTCGCGCGCCAGCCATCGTTCTCCGTGGCCGGCCGCCACGTGCCGCCAGAAGTCGAAGACCGTCCGGCAGCCGTGCTCGGCCAGAAACCACGCTGGAAAACTGAAGCAGCAGTCTACACTTACGACCATCCCTGGCGTCTCCTGCGCCAGGTCGATCAGCCACGCTATCAGCTCTTCGCGGGTGCGTCCGGCTTCCAGGGTGAATTTGCCTTTGTCGTTAGGCGAAGCGGTCCAAACGCCGGCCCAGATGTGTCGCCGCTGGCCTGCGGTGTCCACTCTTCCGCTCCAATCGATCGCCACAACGCGCTGCAATTCGGCCTCTGGCATCCTCACCATCATCCCACCGCTGCGGAACTTTTCCCTAGACTTCGTCGTAAACTCAACGAGGAGGACTCCATGCTGAAGTTCCTGATCTTCTGTCTTCTTCTTGTCGTCTGCTGGCCTGTTGCGATTGCAGCAGTGCTGCTCTATCCGCTTGTCTGGCTGGTTTTACTGCCGTTTCGCCTCGTAGGCCTCGTGGTTGGCGGCACATTCGCGATCATCGCCGCGCTCTTCTATCTTCCTGCACGGGCGATCAGAGCTATTTAGCGGCCCGGTCTAAGTTCGGGAGTGCGGCATGATGCTTCTGGATATCGCAACCATCTTCTGTGTTGGGCTACTTATTGGCAACGAATTTGCGGTCTCCGCCTTCGTCAATCCGGTCTTGTGGAAGCTCGACGATAGTGCACAGGCTTCAGCGATTCGCCTCTTTGCTGCGAGACTCGGATCTGCGATGCCCTTCTGGTATGTGCTGTGCTTCGTCCTTCTGGTTGTCGAAACCGTTCTCCGGCATCGCGAGTCCGGCTTCTTTTTGCTTGTGACCGCCAGCGTCATCTGGGCGGCGGTCATCGTGCTGACACTGCTGTTCCTGGTGCCTATCAATAACCGCATGGCACGTCTGGCTTCGGGTTCACTTGCAGAGCAGTCGCGCCACGACCATAAACGATGGGACAGGCTTCACCGCATCCGTGTCCTGGCTCTCAGCGGCGCACTCATCTGCTTCCTTGTGGCCATCCGTTTGTGAAATGCCGCGACCGCTAGCCAGCGTTCTCTTCCGGGACGTCCTCCAAGTCCACCTCATCCACCGGAACATCCCACTCCCGAAGCACTTTATAGATCGCCGTTGAGGAAAAGCCTGCGCGCATTAGCTTACCCATTGCCCGCGCCGTCTCCTTCTGAGCGGTCTCTCCGGCGGGCTTCTTCATCCGCTTCCGTGCGATGTATTCGCGCGCCAGCACCACCTCGTCCACATCGTCATAGGCCTTCGCCAGAGTCGCGGCGATCAGTTCCTTCTGCACGCCCTTCTGTGCGAGGTCCTGCTGGACTCGCCGGCGTCCATACTTTTCGTTCTCCTTGCGCAGCCGCGTGTAGTCCGCTGCAAACCGCGTGTCGCTCAGATACTGCAACTCCTTCAACCGAGCGATCACCGCATCCATAGCTTGCTCGCCGGCATCGCCTTCCTCTGCGCGGACCTTCATCAGCCGCCGCAGGTCCCGCACTGTTCGCATCCTGCGAGAGAGTGCGGCCACGGCGTATTCAAACAACCCGCGCTCGTTCAACGGGTCTTTTTTCTTGGCTCTTGTAAACCCCATCGCACCTTCCTGCGGCATCGGCAATGAAGGAATATCGTCATTGCGATTCGTTCGACTTAATGCTGAGGTGATAGAGCTTTTTAAGCCTTCGTTTCAACATGGTCCAAAGATAACATCGGTTCGTCGTGATGGTTGCGAGGCTAGAGCCGACGTGCGCTTAGTCGGGCGCGGGTGGCGGCTTACGGGATGACGTGATTGTTCTTTCTCTGGACGCTACATCTTTGGTGGGGGTATCGGGGGGAGTACCGGGTGGGTTTTCACAGTCTGGATGTGGGGTGAGGACTCTTAAACTGGGGCTGCGATGATCGTGTGCAAGACAATGCGGGGACGATGGGTGTGGTGCGCCGTTTGCGCGGCCGGGCTGAGTTGCGGAGTTGCGCTGGGGGCCATGCAGACTAAGGCTAAAGGCTCTTCGGGGCAGAGGCGCGTGGTGGGGGTGTCTCCGTGGGAGCAGGCTACGCAAGGGCGGGAGGCGTTGGAGGCGATTCCTGAAGGGACGCGGACGAAGGCGGATTACACGCGGGCGATGGATGGATACAGGGCGGTCTATCATGAGTCTCCGCAGAGTCAGTATGCAGCGGCTTCGGTGAATGGGGTTGCAGAGTTGCTGGCCGAGCAGGGGCGTAGTCTGCAGGATGCTAAGAGCTTGAAGGCTGCGGTGGGGCAGTATGAGTTTTTGCGGACGCAGTATCCGGGGAGTTCGCTGCGGGTGGGAGCGCTGCTGGCTGAGGCTCAGATCTATCAGAACGATCTGCATGATGCGGTTGTGGCGAAGGAGAAGTATGCGCTGTTGGTGAAGCAGTATCCGCGAAGCTCGCAGGCGGAAGAGGCTCGGGCGGGGATGGCTTGGCTGGAGCAGGGGACAGGGGAACAGGGAACAGGGAACAGGGAACAGTGTGCAGGGTTCGAGTGGTGTGAGTGCTTCTGCCGCGGAGGGAGTGGGTAAGAGCGAGGGAGTAAGTTCGTTCGCTGCTATGCCGGTGACTCGGAGCGCGGATGCTTCAGGCGCGCAGGCTCGAATGGGCACGAGTTCGAGCGTGGTGAAGGCGGCTCCGGTTGCAACTGGTTCGGATGCCGATGCGACGGAGCGGCGGGGAACGGCGAATCCTCCGGTGGATGAGACTTCGGATGTTGCGGAGCAGAGCATCAGCGCAGGGCTGACGCATGTGGCGAAGAACGCAGGCGTGAAGCGCAAGGGTGGCTTGGCGCAGGTGACGGGGATTCGGCATTGGTCGACGCCGAACTATACGCGGGTGGCGATCGACCTGGGCGACGATGTGACGTATGAGGCGGCGCGAGTCCCGCATCCGGATCGCATCTATTTCGATCTGCATGGAACGCGACTGGCGCAGGAGTTGGTGGGGAAGAGCTTCGCGGTTACGGACGATGGGTTCCTGAAGAAGATTCGTGCGGCGCAGTTTTCGAACGATGTGACGCGGGTCGTGCTGGATGTGAATGATGTGACGGAGTACTCGGCGTTTTTGCTGCCGAATCCTTACCGTCTGATTATTGATATTCATGGTGGGACTCCGCTGCAGGCAACAGGGAACAAGGAACAGGGAACAGGGCAGCAAGAGGCTGGGACCGCGGATGTTCCGTTGCCTCGGACGGCGGCTGCGGGAAAGACTGCGCCGGGGCGGCCGGTTCCGAATACGGTGGCGACGAAGAACGCGAGCACGGCGACCGATGTTGCGGCGTTGAGTGATCAGCCGGGGAAGGTGGAAGCGACGAGTGTGCCGACTTCGCGGCCGATTGCGGCGGTGGTGCCGGGGTCAGGGAGCAGGGAAGAGGGTGTCGGGAGTAACAGGCAGGCTGCTGATGTTCCGGCTGCTCCGGTTGCCAGTTCTGGTTCCGGTTCGAGCTTGAATGTGCGGAAGGGAAAGAAGGGTGCGGCTGTGGTTGATCCGGCGGCTCCGGCTCGGGCGGCGGTGCCTACGGCGGATGGGGAGACGTCGCTGGTGCGGGCTCTGGGGCTGAAGATTGGGCGGATCGTGATCGATGCCGGGCATGGCGGGCATGACTCGGGAACGCTGGGCGTCAATGGTTTGGAGGAGAAGGACGTTGTGCTGGATGTGGCGCTCCGGCTGGGAAAGATTCTGCACGACAGGCTGGGTGCGGAGATTATCTATACGCGGTCGGATGATACGTTCATTCCGCTGGAGACGCGGACGGCGATTGCGAATAAGTCGCAGGCGGATCTGTTTCTGAGTATTCATGCGAACTCTTCGAGCGATGCGAGTGCGCGTGGAGTGGAGACGTACTATCTGAACTTCACGTCGCAGCCGGATGCTTTGGAGGTGGCGGCTCGTGAGAATGCTGTCAGCGATCAGTCGATCCATCAGTTGAGCGATCTGGTAAAGAAGATTGCGCTGAAGGAGAAGATCGATGAGTCGCGGGAGTTTGCCAGCGATGTGGAGACGAGTCTGTATGGCGGATTGCAGAAGGGCAATGCGGGACTGAAGAATCGTGGAGTGAAGAAGGCTCCGTTTGTGGTGCTGATTGGTGCGAATATGCCCTCGATCCTGGCGGAGATATCGTTTGTTACGAATCCAAAGGATGCGAGGCAGTTGCGGGAGCCGGATTACCGGCAGCGGGTGGCGGAGAGTCTGTACAAGGGCGTCGCGAAGTATGCGGGTGGGTTGAGTGGCGCGAAGGTTCCGACGGAGCGAGCGAGTAACGGCAAGTAGGGTGGGTAGCCTTCAAAAATTATTGTCGAGCGAAAGCTGACCTTGGCCGTCTGTCTGCATAGAAGGGACTTATGACGTCGATCGAGGAATGTGGCTTGGTGTTGTCCATGGAGGACGTGGGATCGGAGATTGACCTCACGGCTCTCGTGGAGACCTACTCCGCGCTGTTATTCCGGGTTGCTCATTCGGTTCTTCGGTCGCGCGCAGAGGCTGAGGATGTCGTTCAGGATGCCTTTGTTCGTGTTGTCGAGCGTCGCAGCTCCCTGCCAGATGTGCGGGATATGCGGGTTTGGCTGATTCGAATCACGTGGAATCTTGCTATTGATCGCAGGAGGCGTATACGGCCTGAGCAGATGGATGAAAGTTTTGTAGAGAGTCTGGTCGCGTCGAGTGTGCCAGCTGACCAAGCGCTGGATGAAGCGCAGAGAATGAAGGCCGTCCTGCGTGAGATGGAGAGATTGCCGAAGGCGGAGCGCCATGTTCTGCTGCTCTCCTCGCTTGAGGAGCTGGGGACAGCGGAAATGGCGAAGGTTCTGGGAAGAAGCGAGTCTGCTGTGCGGGCGTTGCTGTTCCGGGCACGAACGCGGTTGCGAGAGCGGCTCGAGAGAGGAGGAGGGGTATGAGGAAGAGCTCTGAGGATGCGATCATGCAGGTTTTCGAAGGTTTGAGAGATATCGATGCTCCTGTTGGAATGAAGGGCCGCATTTTGGACGGACTCAAGGAGCGGGCAGCGGCGCGGTCTCGGTGGGCTTGGTGGCCAATACCTATGTGCTATCTGGTGAGCGGGGCTGCATTTGCAGGTGTCGTTATTTTCGCCCTGACGGCTCCCGGGATCCGTAAGATAGGCCGTGCTCCCGTACAGCCAAAGATTGCCGTTGCTCCTATGGAGACAGCTCCGGCACCCTTCAAGGTAGCCGCCGAGGGAGCGAAGGGTTCTCCGCGTGAGTTGGATGTGCAGCAAACGAGAAGGGAGAATGCTCATGGAACAGAATTGATGCGCACCGCCGATTCGGTCGCTCTGAGCGCGACGTTCGCCCCTAGCATGCTGGCCCCCCCGATGCCTTTAACTGAGCAGGAAAAATTGCTGCTCCGTATGGCGCATAGGAGCGACCCGGTGGAGTTGGCCATGCTCGACTCCAAACTGAGGGCGGTGGAAGACATTCAGGAGAAGGCTGAGTTTCAGAGGTTCTTCGAACGGCCGACGGCGAAGCACGTAATGACGGATCAATCTACTACGGAACAAGCAGCCACAGTGCAATCCAAAACGGAACAGACTGCGCCACCACAGTCAACACCGGAACAAGAAGCTGCTCCGAAACAACAACCAACTGAACAGCTAACGCCTGAACAATCTACGACAGAGCAATTAGCGCCAGGGAATTAAGAACGGGAGATAACGAATGAAGATGAATGCAAGAGGGAGCTGGAGTATGAAGTTTGTCGGCAGGATACTCGGAATGACTCTGGCTCTGACCGTGATGGGGCTAAACGCGTGGGGACAGACGGGAGAGACTGTCTCCGCAGAAAAGAATAATGCCACTTCTACAGTTCGGGTGGATACTCGGCCCTTTCAGACCATCTACCTGACCAATGTCAGCCAGGTGTCGGACGCCAACGAAATCGTGCAGGCAATCCGCAATCTTGTACCGCCTGACGCCAAGATCGTTCACGTTCCTAGTCAGAACGCGATCGCCATACGCGGCAACGCCGACGAGATCCAGCTGGCACGGAAGATCATCAGCGATCTTGACCGACCCAAGAAGATCTATCGTCTGACTTACACGATTACCGAGTCGGACGGCGGTAAACGCTTGGGTATTCAGCACTTCTCTATGATTGTTGCCTCAGGTGGGAGGACGACGCTCAAACAAGGCAGCAAGGTGCCGATTGTGACCGGAACCTCCAACCCAGGGAGTTCGAGCGAGCAAACTCAGATGACCTACCTTGACGTGGGTATGAACTTCGATGCGTCCCTGGATGAGTTCGTCGATGGAGTGAGATTACGTACGAAGGTGGAGCAATCGGGCATCGCGGAGGAGAAGTCCGGGGTGGGCGCGCAGGACCCGATCGTGCGGCAAACCGTTCTGGAAGGTACGTCGATCCTCGTTCCAGGAAAACCTCTCACGTTGGGATCGCTGGATGTCCCAGGCAGCACGCGGCATCTGGAGATCGAGGTGGTTCTCGAGGCGGTGCGGTAGGGTCGAGGCGATGCTACTCAATTGGGGCAGGGTCATATACTGGCTCTGCGACGCTGCTATTAAGATCGTTGGAGCATGCACCGCGCTTAGCGTTCCGCTGGAGAACTGGCTTTTTTGCGAAGTCTAACGATGGCCATAGAAGAGCGAACCGATCGTGCGCGGTGGCGCATGCTTGGGCTGATTTGCACGGGTGTTGTGCTATGTATGACGACGTGGTTTTCTGCGACGGCGATTACACCGGAGCTTGTCCAGCTTTGGCGCTTGTCCGCCGGGCAGGTCGCATGGCTGACCAATGCGGTTCAGCTCGGCTTTGTTACCGGAGCGCTGCTTTCAAGTTTTGTCAGCCTTCCGGATTTAATTCCGTTGCGCAGATTGATGGGTATAAGTGCGCTTGTCGCGGCATCGGCAAATTTGTGTCTGCTGTGGGCGCCTTCCGTAGCTTTGCTGCTGGTGGCGCGCTTTGTTACGGGCGTGGCGCTTGCTGGTATTTATCCGCCGGCTCTTAAGCTGATATCGACATGGTTCGTGCGCGGACGCGGTACGGCGCTCGGGATGGTGATCGCGGCGTTGACACTGGGATCGGCGCTGCCTCATCTCGTTCGATTTCTGACGGACCGTATTGATTGGCAGACTGTGGTGATGGCGGCATCGGCATGCACGCTGGCGGGTGCGGGCCTGATGGTGTTCTTTGCGGCGGAGGGCCCGTTTCCGTTCAGCAGGGCTGTGTTCAATCCGCGTTATGTTGGGGTGGTGCTGCGGAATCGCCCGCTCGTGCTCGCGAATCTTGGCTACCTAGGGCATATGTGGGAGTTGTATGCCATGTGGGGATGGTTCCTGGCGTTTGTACGTGCGGCGTCTCCGCATCCTGGTTTGGCTGGGGGTAAGTCTGCATCGCTTGTGACCTTTGCGGTGATCGCCTCGGGGATCATTGGAGCGGTGCTGGGTGGGGTATTGGCTGATCGTACGAGCCGCCCTTTTGCCGCGGGGCTAATGATGACGTTGTCTGGCCTGTGTGCGCTCGCGATCGGTGTTGTCTTCGACGGGCCGCTGTGGCTGTTTCTGCTGATTGCTGTTCTGTGGGGGATTACTGTCATCGGCGACTCGGCGCAGTTCTCGGCGATGGCGACAGAGCTCAGTGACCCGAGCTACGTTGGAACCGCGCTCGCGCTGCAACTTGGTCTTGGCTTTGCGTTGACGCTGGTGTCGATTCGCTTCACGGCTGTGCTCGCGGCGCATATTGGGTGGCGTTGGAGCTTTCTGCCGCTGGCAGCCGGACCTGCGGTTGGGGTGGTTGCGATGTTGCTCTTGCACCGCCTTTCGACAAGGCAGCGCATACTTCAAAAGGGATAGTTAGGCAGGGCGTTCTCTAACTCAGCGGTATGCCGGATCTACTCGGCCTTGCCTACGGAGTGCTCCTTATATACCTTCTGGAACTGGTAGAAGGCTAGCTTCTTTTTGCCGTCTTCGGAGATGAGGCCCTTGCGGTTGAAGCCGTCCTGCAGTTTGGGAATGTTGCGGGTGGGCGAGCGGAAGTCCATCAGGACCCAGGGAACGAGGCCACGTACTTGGGGGATATTCTTGATCATAACGAACTGGTGTTCGTAGACGTTGACTTGCTGCTCCTCGGTCCAGCGTTCATCTTTGCCGCCATGGACTCCCTGCTTGGCTTCGGCTCCAAACTCTGAGATGAGGATGGGTTTCTGCGGGAGCGTCCACTTGATGTTGTCTGCGTCTTCGGGGCGCCCCTCGTACCAACCGATATATTCGTTCTGGCCGACAACGTCGAGAGCGTTGGCAAGTGGATCGTCCTGCACCATTTCGTTGCCTTTGGCGTGTGGGCCGATGAGGGCGGAGGTGATGGGACGAGTGGGGTCGAGCCTGCGAGCTTCGTTGGCAAGGTTGGTGAGGAATTGCGTGCGCGTGGGATTGTTGGGCGTCTCGTTGGAGACGGACCAGAGGATGACCGAGGCCTTGTTGCGATCGCGCCGGATCATCTCGTTGAGCATGTAGGTGGCTTTGGCGTAGACTTCGGGTTTTTCGAAGGAGATGTGCTGCCAGAGCGGGATCTCCGACCAGATCATGATGCCTTCGCGGTCTGCTGTGCGCTCCATGCGTTCGTCGTGTGGGTAGTGGGCGAGACGGACGAAGTTGGCGTTGAGGTCTTTGAGGAAGCCGAAGATGTTCTTGACGTCTTCGTCGGAGTAGGCGCGGCCGGTGCGATACGGGGCCTCGGCGTGCATGTTGGCGCCCTGCAGAAAGATGGCTTTGCCGTTGAGAAGGATGCGTGTGCCGTCGACGCGGATGTCACGAAAGCCAATGTCGTCGGTGAGTTTGTCTTCACCAGAGGCGAGTTCGACTTTGTAGAGCTTTGGCGTCTCGGGCGACCAAAGATCGAGTTTGCTGGCTTTGATGTCGAAGGGTGCGCGTCCGTCTGCGTCTGTTTTGAGGGTGGTGTTGACGCCGGCTTCGGGTATGCGGAGCGTGACGGGGGTTCCGGCGGTGGCGCCTACGACGTGAACGTAGCCAGCAAGGTTGGTATTGGCGGGGGAGAAGGTGCTCTCGCGTTTCAGGTGGACGTCGTAGTCATCGATGAACTGCGTAGGAACGGTGACGAGGGAGATATCACGGGTGAGGCCGCCGTAGTTGAACCAGTCGATGCCAACGGAGGGGATGCCGTCGACCTCGCGGGTGGAGTCCACTGCGATGACGACGAAGTTGCTGCCGGGTTTGAGCGCGGCGGTGACTTCGCAGTCGAACGGAGTGAAACCGCCTTCGTGGTCGCAGATGCGCTTCTGATTGACCCAGACGTACGACTTATAGTTGGCAGCGCCGATGTGGAGGAAGGTACGCGTGTTGGGTTTGGGCTGGAAGTCGAAGTCGCGCTGATACCAGATGACCCCTTCGTAGCGGAAGAGAGTGGGGTCCTGGGTGTTCCAATCGTCGGGGACTTTCAGAGTGGGGGCGGTGGCGAAGTCGTACTCGTCGTTGTGCGGACCGCTGCTGATATTTGGATGGGTATTGAGGGCGTAACTATTGTCGCGGACCTTGCCTGCGGGTGTGTAGAGGGCTCTCGCGGGCGGCTGGTCGACGAGGTAATGCCAGTCTCCGTTCAATGACAGGACGGAGCGATGGTCGACGCCGACGAGAAGCGTCTTAAGGGGTTGCTGCGCAATCGCCGGCAAGGTAACGGCACAACAGGCAAATGCAATCAATGCCTTGCGGCGGCTCAAACCTGCGAAGACCTTCGAGAAAGAAGTCATACCACTCCACTCTCCAAGGGCCATCGTACCAGACACCGCTCTTTCGCTTTCGGTGGGGCGTGAGTGCACAGGGACGTTGTGGCGGTCAGCTTACGAAGTGGGTTCGGTGGTAGTCTGACCGGAGTATGGGTTTTTCGGTACGGTCTCGGATGGGGTTGCGGGCGCTGCTAGGTGTGGCGCTGCTGGGGGCTTCGGCTGGGCTTGCGGTTGGTCAGGCGGGACAGACGACGCTGGTGGTGCCTCCTGCGCCGCTGTTGCCTGCGCAACTTGGCGATTGGGTGAAGGGTGACGCGCCATCGGCGGATAGTGCGACGCAGGCCGATGATCCGGTATTGACCGAGGCTGGGCTGAAGCGACAGGAGCGGGCGGTCTATCACTCGGGGGCGAATCCGCAGCAGACGATTGCGGTGACGGCGTATCAGTTTGTCGATGCTACGGGAGCACATTCAGCTTACAGCTACTATCAGCGGCCAGGTGCAGCGTATAAGGGGCCGAAGGTCGGTGATGAGACGGCAAATGGGTTCCTGTTTCGCAGCGGAACGACGCTGGTTTTGACTGAGTCGAAGGTGCCGGCTGAGCAGACGGCCGAGGTATTAAGAGATCTGGAGACGCATCTGCCGAAGGTCGGTGGGCCGAAAGGACTTCCTCCGCTGCTGCCGACATATCTGCCGGCGAAGGGGTTGCAGGCAGACTCGGTGAAGTATTCGCTGGGGCCGACTAGCTACAAGGCGATGGGTGGCATACTGCCGGGAGAGATCATCGGGTTCGACAAGGCGGCTGAGGTGGTGACGGCGACGTATGCGGGACAGGGTACTCTGACGCTGCTGCTCTACCCGACGCCGCAGATTGCAGGCGACCATGGGCGCACGATCGTGGCTGAGATCAATCGCATAGGGCCTCCTGCCGGGACGGTGCTGATGCGCCGCGAGGGGCCGTTGGTGCTGCTGACGACGGGTGCGTGGGATGCTGCCGAGGCGAAGCGGATGATTGAGGGTATCCATCTGCGGAATGAGCTGACGTGGAACAAGCCGATGCCGCCGGAGTTTCATGTCGAGGTGCTGAAGACGTACAGCCTGCTGACCAGCATCGCCATCTTCTGTGGAGTGGGCGCGCTGGCGGCGGTGATCCTCGGACTGTTTCTGGGCGGAGGACGGGCGGCGATTCGGGTGCTTCAGGGTAAGCCAGCCGCGACGGAGCCGGAGTTTCTGCGGATCGATCTGAGCGGACAGCTGGCTGCGATTCATCCTGAGAGTATCGAGGGAGAGGCTCAGAGATAGATTTTAGGTGGGTTACGAGGCACCCATGTGTGCACTGGAGATGGTGCAGGCGGGGAGCTAAGCGGCTGATTCGATAGTGCTTTGAAGGGTGGTCGGACCGTTAAAAGCGAATGTATGGAGAATATACAGAAGCATGTTGCAGGTTTAGTAACCCTCGTAACTGCATAGCAAATAATGACTTACGATTGTCTAGTTTTAGCCTTGACACGTCATTTTGCCAAACTTAGTATTTCGCCAGAAAGTTCTGATGGCTTTGCCTCCGTTGGAACTATTCTCCCTAAAGAAGAGGCCGCCCTGTTGCCGGGTGGCCTCTTCGCGTTTGCGCGGTACGCATGAGTGGGTATCGGACCGGACGCATTACCAAAGTGGGAAGGTGATGGCGAGAGAGTACGAACGAGTTGTGGAGATGGGGCGGAAGCGTCGATAGAGAGAGTGTGGGAAGGGCCAAAGAGGCTCCTTTTGCTGGGAGGACACTCGATGGTCGCGGCTTTGATGGTGGTGTTGTATTTGATTCTTATCCTGATGCCGTGCCTGATTGCGGCCAGCGTCGATCTGGAGGCGGAGGAGAGGAATGCGATGGCGCGGATGGAGGAGGGTGACCACGGTTGATCGATTGTGCTAGGTTTGGCTCTGCAGGTTAGGAGGTCGGACCAATGATGTTGCGCCATGTACGTGTAAAGGCAGGAGCGGCTTTGTGGGTGGGCAGCGTGTGGCTTGTGGCGGCGGCTCAGGATACGCGGCAGGTCGTGGAGCCGAAGATTCCGGCGGCGTGCGTGCAGTTGGAGGCGAATCTCAAGGCCGTCGATGACAAGGTTGCGCCGGCTGACGAGTCGAAGCTGGATACGGAGAGGATCCAGAAGGCTCTGGATGGGTGCAGAACGGGTAAAGCGGTGGAGTTGAAGAGCGCCGGGGGGAACAACGCCTTTTTGACCGGACCGCTGGAGATGCGAACAGGTGTGACGTTGCTGGTGGACAAGGGCGTGACGCTGTTCGGGTCGCGGGATGCCGCGTTGTATGAGGCTACGGGCGAAGGGGTGACGCCGGGGTTGTGCGGGACGATCGCTACGGGCGCTCCGCCGCCGGTGTTTCCGGCCCCGCAGAGACCGGCTCCTGTGCGCGGAGGGTGCAGGCCGCTGATCTCGGTGGTCAATGCCAAGGATGTTGGGATCATGGGGGACGGCGTGATCGATGGACGGGGCTACGCGAAGATTCTGGGTACGGATTATAGCTGGTGGGAGATGGCGCGCAAGGCTGAGCCGAAGAATGAGCGGTACTTTACGACCCGGATGATCGTGGCCAGCCATGCGGATGGGTTGGTGATGTACCGAATTACGTTGCATAACTCGACGAACTTTCACGTGAGCGTGAATCAGACGAACGGGTTTACGGCCTGGGGGGTGCATCTGCTGACGCCGACGACGCGGGGCATGGATGCCCGGAATACGGACGGGATCGATCCGGGGAGTTCGACGAATGTGACGATTGCGCATAGCTGGATCGACAATGGCGACGACAACATTGCAATCAAGACGGGTGTCTCGCACATGAGCGTGCTGGACAATCACTTTTTTAGCGGGCACGGCATGTCGATCGGAAGCGAGACGTTTACGGGACAGAGCTTTCTGCTGGTCGACGGACTGACGCTGGATCATACGACGAGTGGGATTCGGATCAAGAGCAATGTGACGCGCGGCGGCCCGGTGCACGATTTGGTGTACCAGAACATCTGCATGCGCGGGGTCAAGAATCCGATTGCGATCAGCCCGTATTACACGAACCAGACGACGGAGCCATACGAAGACCCGAAGTATACGGGAGACCGGATTCCGGACTACAAAGCGATCGCGATTCGCAATCTGACGAGTACGACTCCGGGGGATGTGTTGATTGCTGGCTTGAATGATGAGCATAGGACCGAGATTGCCTTGGATAATGTTCACGTCGCCGACATTACGAAAGCTCAGGTGCATGGCCACTTTGCAACAGTGACACTGGGGCCGGGCGGGACGAACATCAACTTCAGCGGGACTGATATCAAGGTCGTCCCGGCGACGAGCGGGAAGGGGAGTGCGCCGTATAGCTGCGATGACAGGCTCGTGCCGATGCAGTAAAGTCTGACCATTTAGCGGGTGATTTTGCGTGATGCGTCTTCACCCGCTAAAATAGATCCATACGCCGATGTAGCTCAGCTGGTAGAGCAACTGATTCGTAATCAGTAGGTCAGCGGTTCAAATCCGCTCATCGGCTCCATCAAATCTTGATTAATGAATACAAAGACGCCGATAGGGCGCTAAGTTGTTTTTTCTGTCCCAGCAACTGTCCCAGCAACCGGGGGGGCATACGAATGGCCGTCCCAGCCAAGGATTCACGGCCCGATTCTGGTTCCGGGTATTGACGAGCCGGAAGAACTGCGAGGCGAGCCAGTTCCTGTTGCATTCCGAATCCCCATATTTCAACATTTCCTTTACGGCGCTTCTTTACCAAGCGCGCCACCTCCGGGTCATAAACGTACCCAGTGATTGTGCCGTCCTTGATGCGCTCAACGGCTTCGTTGATAACAAAGAGTGGCACAAGAACCACTCACGGCGGTTTAACAGGGGTTCCAAAGCGGTCGCGGAGTTCTATCTCCAACTGTACGTTCTCGAATATGCGGTGAATGAGGTTCTCCAGTTTGATTCGGTTCACGTTGTAAAGCCCATACGTCGCAATCACCTCTACATCGGCCATAAGGAACGTTGGGTCTAGGTTCGCATTTGCGAACCGTGCCTCCACCTTGCCGCCCGTGACCCCAATCTTATGCAAACCTCCGCGGTGCACTGCAATCTGGGGCTGCTCCGATTTGCTCCGCAGAACGTAGATTGTGCCGCTCGCTAGGTCGTCTTCTGCTGGTTCCTGCGAAAAGTGGGCCATAATCGGGATTGGTAATGATGCGTGCCGTTTCGTCTCGATGAAGACGCCCGTTGAAACGAGCGCATCAACAAATCGCTTTCGGTGCCGTTGTCATAGATGACCCGTAAACGGCTGTCGCGCCGGTCGTACTGCGTTTTGAAGTCCTCACCTGCTTCCGCGATATAGGCAATTTGCCCCTGAACGATAAAGAACTGGTTTTCCTGAATTTCGGTCCAGCCTAAGTTCGTCTAGTTTCTCGAACGGGAGAGTTTGTCTCACGCCGAATCCTTCAGTTCCCGCTTCACACGCTCAAAGATGGGCTTGAAATTCGCGAAGTCTTCGCAAACCATGCGGTTCGCAATCTCTTCGGCGGCACGTTTATCGACGCTGCTGCGGACGTGCCGGAGTTCGGTTATGTCGCTGGCGCCGATCACGCCTTCGAGTTCCGCACGCAGTTCGTCAAGGTCAGGGTCACCCTCTCGAACTGAAACACGCCGCAGACGCGGTCAAGAGTCCTTGATGGTCTAGCGGGGAGAGTAGGACGGAATTCTCTCGCGCCCTCAACCGGTCAAGCCGGACAGCGTAGAGCCGCTCAAAGATGTCTTTGTCTTCGCCATGCCGTGGCAAATGGCCATTGCTACTCGACAAAGCGTTGAATTTCTTCGAGACCGGCAATAACTCTCTCTTCGACAGCGGAGCGTTCTCGCTTCTTCTCTGGCTCTGAGTAATCATAGAGTTCCGCCCGAAGTACATCAAGGTCGAAATATCAGGCATAGCGACCCTCCTTGTCGAAGCGCACGAATGCCGCAGCACCTTCGGCCATTTTCCGTTCCCATGGGTCTTGTGCGCGAGACGACGGGAATCGGCCACGTTCCTTTTTGAATCGTGAGCGCCCGGACTTCCAAGTGCTCTATGCCTCCTCGGGCGTCAGGGCCGTCCGTCTTGGCCGAGATTGCCGCTGCAACATGTCTCAGGCTTTCCTCGCTCATCGTCTCTTGCCAAGATTGCGTAACGCCTTCCCGAAAGGATTGATGCGGTCAATCAGGTCAATATCGAGTTCGCGGACGTCCATCGCAAACCGCCGCACCCCTTCAATCAAGGCCGTGTTCGTTGTCGGGCTCTTCACCACCACCTCGGGAGCGTTCTTCGCCTGTTGCGTGAAGTTGAGTGCGGCGATAGCGTGCTGTCGAACCGCCTCTTGGTCTTCAGCGTCCAGCTCGGGATACTTGTCCTTCACAATCTTCCCATACGCATCTGCGTCAGGTCTTCCGGCACTAGTTCTTCGTCGAACAGCCCGCGCTCGATGGTCGTCTTATCCTGTACAAAGGCGGCTATCACTTCGTTCAGGTCTTCTTGGCAGATACGTGTCGCCTCTTTGCTCTTGGGCACAGTGAGTCCTTTAATTTCGACTTGGATTGCACCCGTCTGCTCATTGACTCGCTGCGTTGCACCTGTTCTCGACATAACCACCTTCGCCGTATTCGTAGCCGGGAGTAGGTCGGTTCTCAGGGTTCTTCGGACGGAACTCGAAGCGGGGCGCAAGAACCTGTTCCATGAGCAAGCTGGCGGCAATAGCCTTGAGGCGTATCGTTCACGGCTTCGGTAACGTCCCTCCGAGGCATCCGGCTCAGCAATGAGATTCGTGAAGCGAGCACGAGTCTTGCCCTCGGCATCACGGGTGACGCGCCCGATAATCTGCACGATCTCGGTCAGGCTGGAGCGGTATCCGACCGTCAAGGCGTGTTCACACCAAATCCAGTCGAAGCCTTCTTTCGCCATGCCCAATGCGATGATGATGTCCACATGGTCACGGTTGAACTTTTGCGGTGGGGTCTTTAAGTGAGCGTAACCACGCGGTCTCGCCTTGCGGGGTCATCGTCCACGAGGTCGGCTGATTCGCAGAACTTTGCCGCTTGGAATCTTCACGAGCTGGAAGCCTGTCACCGGGTCTGTGCCCTGCCACTCACCCATGTCCCCGATGATATGCTCGACTTCCTAATTTTGTCCTTCGTGCTCTCGCGAGAATTCACGTTGGGGATGTGAACAATCGTCTTCTGCGCCGGGTCAAGGACACTCAGTATCTCATCCGCGTAACGAGCCGCTGTAGAAATAGTAGCCGATGTCGAGTTCTTTCAGGTACTCGTAGCCGTTCAACTGCTCGTAATACGTGTAGGTGACGGTTTCAAAATTGCTCTCGTCCACCGGGTCAAGGATGGCCTCGGCATCGCCACGGAAATAGGAGCCTGTCATGCGCGAACGATGTGAACTCGGTTCTCGGGCGATGAACTCGGCCGAGATGCTTCCCGAGGATGTTCTCCTCATTGGAGGCGACATGGTGGAACTCGTCGACGGCAATCAGACGATCGTCGAAATTCGCCACGCCAAATTGTTCAACTAGCGAAGCGGAAGGTCGCATGAGTGCAAACCAAAACCTTGTCCGTGCTATCCAAAAACGCCCCTACGGCATTGACCTTGCCCCCGTTCTCGGAACTGCCGGAGCATTGCACAGGTTCCACTTCGGGTTCCACCTTCCAATCCGCCCAAAAACCAAACTTGGAAAGCGGCGCGTCATTGAAACTGGCACCGATGGAGCGTTCCGGCACCACGACGATGGCCTGCTTGAGCCCTGATTCTGAAGCTTATCGAGCGAACGAACGTCGAGAGCTCGGCTTTTGCCGGAAGCTGGCGGAGACTTGATATCAGGTACTGCTCTCCGCGCTTCTCGTAGACGCGCTCCTGCATCGGCCTCATGCCGAAAGCGTTCGCCTTCGTAGTAGAGCCGTTCTCAGCATAGGAAACGGAAACCGTGGGTATTCGTCTTCGTCTCGGTTGTCATACGCGTGCCTTGCCCTTTCGCTTCGCAACAGTAGGTGCTGGATGCGGTCATCTTTGTGTAGAGGTCGAACAGTTTCTCAAGCCGCTCCGTATCGTTTTTGAAGCGGCGACCGACGTAGATACGCTCCAGAACCTCATCGTTGCGCTCATGTGCATGACGCAAGTCCTCGGGCATATTGTCTGGTTCGTAGAGGTCGGGCAATCGTAGCCGGGAAGTGCGCCTCCCGAGCTAAGAGGATGTCTTCGGCACAACGGGTCATGTCCGCTTTGTTTTTTCTCAGTCAACGTTGGAACCGGGAAAGTGTTCCAGCCAAGTGAGTTCGAGTAGCGGTAGTCTTCCTTAATCTTCCCACATACTGTCGCTACTCTTACTCGACTTCATCTTGTTTGGGTAGCGACAGTATGTGGAAAGATTAAGGAAGACTACCGCTACTCGAACTCACTTGGCTGGAACACTTTCCCGGTTCCAACGTTGACTGAGAAAAACAAAGCGGACATGACCCGTTGTGCCGAAGACATCCTCTTAGCTCGGGAGGCGCACTTCCCGGCTACGATTGCCGACCTCTACGAACCAGACAATATGCCCGAGGACTTGCGTCATGCACATGAGCGCAACGATGAGGTTCTGGAGCGTATCTACGTCGGTCGCCGCTTCAAAAACGATACGGAGCGGCTTGAGAAACTGTTCGACCTCTACACAAAGATGACCGCATCCGCACCTACTGTTGCGAAGCGAAAGGGCAAGGCACGCGTATGACAACCGAGGCGAAGACGATACCCACTGTATCCGTTTCCTATGCTCAAAACGGCTCCTCAACGAAAGCCAATGCTTTCGGCATGAGGCCAATGCAGGAGCGCGTCTACGAGAAGCGTGGAGAGCAGTACCTCATACTCAAGTCTCCGCCAGCATCAGGCAAGAGCCGCGCTCTCATGTTCGTTGCGCTCGATAAGCTTCGAATCAGGGCATCAAGCAAGCCATCGTCGTGGTGCCGGAACGCTCCATCGGTGCCAGTTTCAACGACGAGCCGCTTTCCAAGTTTGGTTTTTGGGCGGATTGGCATATTGAGCCCAAGTGGAACCTCTGCAATGCCCCCGGCAGTGGCGAGAACGGCGGCAAGGTCAAAGCCGTAGGCGCGTTTTTGGATAGCACGGACAAGATTTTGGTTTGCACTCATGCGACCTTCCGCTTCGCCGTTGAACAATATGGCGTGGCGAAGTTCGATGATCGTCTGATTGCCGTCGACGAGTTCCACCATGTCGCCTCCAATGAGGGGAACATCCTTGGCAAGTATCTCGCCGAGTTCATCACCCGGAACCGAGTCCACATCTTCGCCATGACGGGCTCCTATTTCCGTGGCGATGCCGAGGCCATCCTCGACCCGGTGGATGAGAGCAAATTTGAAACCGTCACCTACACCTATTATGAGCAATTGAACGGGTACGAGTACCTGAAACAACTGGACATCGGCTACTACTTCTACAGCGGCTCTTACGCGGATGAGATTCTGAGCGTGCTTGACCCGGCGAAGAAGACGATTGTTCACATCCCCAATGTGAACTCACGCGAGAGCACGAAGGACAAGATTAGGAAGTCGAGCATATCATCGGGGAGATGGGTGAGTGGCAGGGCACAGACCCGGCAACAGGCTTTCAGCTTGTGAAGATTCCAAGCGGCAAGGTTTTGCGAATCGCCGACCTTGTGGAGGATGACCCGGCAAGGCGCGACCGCGTGGTTACGGCACTCAAAGACCCCACCCAAAAGTTCAACCGTGACCATGTGGACATCATCATCGCACTCGGCATGGCGAAAGAGGGCTTCGACTGGATTTGGTGTGAGCACGCCTTGACGGTGGCTACCGCTCCAGCCTGACTGAGATTGTGCAAATCATCGGGCGTGTCACTCGTGATGCCGAGGGCAAGGCCACAGCTCAATTCACGAATCTCATTGCTGAGCCGGATGCCGCTGAGGGAGCCGTGTCCGAAGCCGTGAACGACACGCTAAAGGCCATTGCCGCCAGCTTGCTCATGGAACAGGTTCTCGCGCCACGCTTCGAGTTCCGTCCGAAGAACCCGGAGAACCGGCCTACTCCCGGCTACGAATACGGTGAGGGCGGTTATATCGAAAACAGATGCAACGTCGGCGTCAACGAGCAGACGGGTGCAATTCAAGTTGAAATCAAGGGACTCACTCTGCCCAAGAGCAAAGAGGCGACACGTATCTGCCAAGAAGACCTGAATGAAGTGATAGCCGCCTTCGTACAGGATAAGCCGACCATCGAGCGTGGGCTGTTTGACGAAGAACTTGTGCCGGAAGACCTGACGCAGATGCGGATGGGAAGATTGTCAAGGACAAGTATCCCGAGTTGGACGCTGAAGACCAAGAGGCCGTACGCCAGCACGCTATTGCTGCGCTCAACTTCACTCAACAGGCGAAGCAACGCTCCGGGGGCGGTGGTGATGAGCCCACGGCGAATACGGCCTTGATTGAGGGGGTGCGTCGGTTTGCGATGGATGTCCGCGAACTCGATATTGACTTGATTGACCGCATCAACCCTTTCGGGGAGGCGTACGCAATCTTGGCAAAGACCATGAGCGAGGAAAGCCTGAGACATGTGCAAGCGGCAATCTCGGCCAAGAGGACGGCTCTGACACCCGATGAGGCTAAAGCACTGGCAGTCCGGGCGCTCAAATTCAAGAAGGAGCGTGGCAGAGTCCCGTCGCCTACCGCTCAAGACCCATGGGAAAGGAAGATGGCTGAAGGTGCGGCAGCATTCCTCCGCTTCGACAAGGAGGGCCGTTATGCCTGATGATTTCGACCTTGATGTACTACGCTCTGAACTTTCTGAGTACTCTGAGCCAGAGAAGACGCGAGGACGCTCTGCTGTCGAAGAGAGGGTTATTGCCGGTCTCGAAGAAATTCAACGCTTTGTTGAGAAGTATGGTCATTTGCCACAGCACGGTGAAGACAAGGACATCTTTGAGCGGCTCTACGCAGTGCGGCTTGACCGGTTGAGGGCGCGAGAGGAGTTCCGTTCTCTACTTGCCCCACTAGACCATCAAGGGCTATTGACCGCATCGGCGGAGTCTTCCCTTGGAGGGGGTGACCCTGACCTTGATGAACTGCGTGCGGAACTCGAAGGCGTTATCGGCACCAGCGACATAACTGAACTCCGGCACGTCCGCAGCAGCGTAGAGAAGCGTGCCGCCGAAGAGATTGCGAACCGCATGGTCTGCGAAGACTTCGAGGAGTACAAGCCCATCTTTGAGCGGGTGAAGCGGGAGCTAAAGGACGGCGTGAGACACACTCTCCCGTTCGAGAAGCTAGATGAGATTAGACTGGCCGAAATTCAGGACAACCAGTTCTTTATTGTTCAGGGGCAGATTGCCTACATCGCCGAATCAGGCGAAGACTTCAAAACGCAGTACGACCGGCGCGACAGCCGTCTACGGGTCATCTATGACAACGGCACCGAGAGCGATTTGTTGATGCGCTCGTTTCAACGGGCGCTTCATCGGGACGAAACGGCACGCATCATTACCAACCCGGACTACGGCCCACTTTTCGCTGAGGAGCCAGCAGAAGACGACCTCGCCAGCGGCACCATTTACGTCCTGCGGAGCAAGTCGGAGCAGCCCGAGATTGCAGTGCACCGCGAGGTTCTGCATAAGATTGGGGTCACCGGCGGCAAGGTAGAAGCACGCTTCGCAAATGCGAAGTTAGACCCAACGTTCCTTATGGCCGATGTAGAGGTGATTGCAACGTATGGGCTCTACAACATAAGCCGTATCAAGCTGGAGAACCTCATCCACCGCATATTCGACCATGCACAGTTGGACATAGAGCTTCGTGACCGTTTTGGAACCCCGGTTTAAGCCGCGTGAGTGGTTTCTCGTTCCACTCTTTGTAATCAATGAAGCCGTTGAGCGCATCAAGGACGGGACAATCACTGGATACGTTTATGACCCGGTTGCAGCGCGCTTGGTGAAAGAAGCGCCGTAAAGGAAATGTTGAAATATGGGGATTCGGAATGCAACAGGAACTGGCTCGCCTCGCAGTTCTTCCGGCTCGTCAATACCCGGAACCAGAATCGGGCCGTGAATCCTTGGCTGGGACGGCCATTCGGATGCCCCCCCGGTTGCTGGGACAGTTGCTGGGACAGAAAAAACAACTTAGCGCCCTTATCGGGCGCTTTTTGTATCTTCTTATTAATCATAGATTTGATGGAGCCGATGAGCGGATTTGAACCGCTGACCTACTGATTACGAATCAGTTGCTCTACCAGCTGAGCTACATCGGCGTATGGATCTATTTTAGCGGGTGAAGACGCATCACGCAAAATCACCCGCTAAATGGTCAGACTTTACTGCATCGGCACGAACCTGTCATCGCAGCTATACGGCGCACTCCCCTTCCCGCTCGTCGCCGGGACGACCTTGATATCAGTCCCGCTGAAGTCGATGTTCGTCCCGCCCGGCCCCAGTGTCACTGTTGCAAAGTGGCCATGCACCTGAGCTTTCGTAATGTCGGCGACGTGAACATTATCCAAGGCAATCTCGGTCCTATGCTCATCATTCAAGCCAGCAATCAACACATCCCCCGGAGTCGTACTCGTCAGATTGCGAATCGCAATCGCTTTGTAGTCCGGAATCCGGTCTCCCGTATACTTCGGGTCTTCGTATGGCTCCGTCGTCTGGTTCGTGTAATACGGGCTGATCGCAATCGGATTCTTGACCCCGCGCATGCAGATGTTCTGGTACACCAAATCGTGCACCGGGCCGCCGCGCGTCACATTGCTCTTGATCCGAATCCCACTCGTCGTATGATCCAGCGTCAGTCCGTCGACCAGCAGAAAGCTCTGTCCCGTAAACGTCTCGCTTCCGATCGACATGCCGTGCCCGCTAAAAAAGTGATTGTCCAGCACGCTCATGTGCGAGACACCCGTCTTGATTGCAATGTTGTCGTCGCCATTGTCGATCCAGCTATGCGCAATCGTCACATTCGTCGAACTCCCCGGATCGATCCCGTCCGTATTCCGGGCATCCATGCCCCGCGTCGTCGGCGTCAGCAGATGCACCCCCCAGGCCGTAAACCCGTTCGTCTGATTCACGCTCACGTGAAAGTTCGTCGAGTTATGCAACGTAATTCGGTACATCACCAACCCATCCGCATGGCTGGCCACGATCATCCGGGTCGTAAAGTACCGCTCATTCTTCGGCTCAGCCTTGCGCGCCATCTCCCACCAGCTATAATCCGTACCCAGAATCTTCGCGTAGCCCCGTCCATCGATCACGCCGTCCCCCATGATCCCAACATCCTTGGCATTGACCACCGAGATCAGCGGCCTGCACCCTCCGCGCACAGGAGCCGGTCTCTGCGGGGCCGGAAACACCGGCGGCGGAGCGCCCGTAGCGATCGTCCCGCACAACCCCGGCGTCACCCCTTCGCCCGTAGCCTCATACAACGCGGCATCCCGCGACCCGAACAGCGTCACGCCCTTGTCCACCAGCAACGTCACACCTGTTCGCATCTCCAGCGGTCCGATCAAAAAGGCGTTGTTCCCCCCGGCGCTCTTCAACTCCACCGCTTTACCCGTTCTGCACCCATCCAGAGCCTTCTGGATCCTCTCCGTATCCAGCTTCGACTCGTCAGCCGGCGCAACCTTGTCATCGACGGCCTTGAGATTCGCCTCCAACTGCACGCACGCCGCCGGAATCTTCGGCTCCACGACCTGCCGCGTATCCTGAGCCGCCGCCACAAGCCACACGCTGCCCACCCACAAAGCCGCTCCTGCCTTTACACGTACATGGCGCAACATCATTGGTCCGACCTCCTAACCTGCAGAGCCAAACCTAGCACAATCGATCAACCGTGGTCACCCTCCTCCATCCGCGCCATCGCATTCCTCTCCTCCGCCTCCAGATCGACGCTGGCCGCAATCAGGCACGGCATCAGGATAAGAATCAAATACAACACCACCATCAAAGCCGCGACCATCGAGTGTCCTCCCAGCAAAAGGAGCCTCTTTGGCCCTTCCCACACTCTCTCTATCGACGCTTCCGCCCCATCTCCACAACTCGTTCGTACTCTCTCGCCATCACCTTCCCACTTTGGTAATGCGTCCGGTCCGATACCCACTCATGCGTACCGCGCAAACGCGAAGAGGCCACCCGGCAACAGGGCGGCCTCTTCTTTAGGGAGAATAGTTCCAACGGAGGCAAAGCCATCAGAACTTTCTGGCGAAATACTAAGTTTGGCAAAATGACGTGTCAAGGCTAAAACTAGACAATCGTAAGTCATTATTTGCTATGCAGTTACGAGGGTTACTAAACCTGCAACATGCTTCTGTATATTCTCCATACATTCGCTTTTAACGGTCCGACCACCCTTCAAAGCACTATCGAATCAGCCGCTTAGCTCCCCGCCTGCACCATCTCCAGTGCACACATGGGTGCCTCGTAACCCACCTAAAATCTATCTCTGAGCCTCTCCCTCGATACTCTCAGGATGAATCGCAGCCAGCTGTCCGCTCAGATCGATCCGCAGAAACTCCGGCTCCGTCGCGGCTGGCTTACCCTGAAGCACCCGAATCGCCGCCCGTCCTCCGCCCAGAAACAGTCCGAGGATCACCGCCGCCAGCGCGCCCACTCCACAGAAGATGGCGATGCTGGTCAGCAGGCTGTACGTCTTCAGCACCTCGACATGAAACTCCGGCGGCATCGGCTTGTTCCACGTCAGCTCATTCCGCAGATGGATACCCTCAATCATCCGCTTCGCCTCGGCAGCATCCCACGCACCCGTCGTCAGCAGCACCAACGGCCCCTCGCGGCGCATCAGCACCGTCCCGGCAGGAGGCCCTATGCGATTGATCTCAGCCACGATCGTGCGCCCATGGTCGCCTGCAATCTGCGGCGTCGGGTAGAGCAGCAGCGTCAGAGTACCCTGTCCCGCATACGTCGCCGTCACCACCTCAGCCGCCTTGTCGAACCCGATGATCTCTCCCGGCAGTATGCCACCCATCGCCTTGTAGCTAGTCGGCCCCAGCGAATACTTCACCGAGTCTGCCTGCAACCCCTTCGCCGGCAGATATGTCGGCAGCAGCGGAGGAAGTCCTTTCGGCCCACCGACCTTCGGCAGATGCGTCTCCAGATCTAATACCTCGGCCGTCTGCTCAGCCGGCACCTTCGACTCAGTCAAAACCAGCGTCGTTCCGCTGCGAAACAGGAACCCATTTGCCGTCTCATCACCGACCTTCGGCCCCTTATACGCTGCACCTGGCCGCTGATAGTAGCTGTAAGCTGAATGTGCTCCCGTAGCATCGACAAACTGATACGCCGTCACCGCAATCGTCTGCTGCGGATTCGCCCCCGAGTGATAGACCGCCCGCTCCTGTCGCTTCAGCCCAGCCTCGGTCAATACCGGATCATCGGCCTGCGTCGCACTATCCGCCGATGGCGCGTCACCCTTCACCCAATCGCCAAGTTGCGCAGGCAACAGCGGCGCAGGAGGCACCACCAGCGTCGTCTGTCCCGCCTGACCAACCGCAAGCCCAGCCGAAGCCCCCAGCAGCGCCACACCTAGCAGCGCCCGCAACCCCATCCGAGACCGTACCGAAAAACCCATACTCCGGTCAGACTACCACCGAACCCACTTCGTAAGCTGACCGCCACAACGTCCCTGTGACTGACGCCCCACCGAAAGCGAAAGAGCGGTGTCTGGTACGATGGCCCTTGGAGAGTGGAGTGGTATGACTTCTTTCTCGAAGGTCTTCGCAGGTTTGAGCCGCCGCAAGGCATTGATTGCATTTGCCTGTTGTGCCGTTACCTTGCCGGCGATTGCGCAGCAACCCCTTAAGACGCTTCTCGTCGGCGTCGACCATCGCTCCGTCCTGTCATTGAACGGAGACTGGCATTACCTCGTCGACCAGCCGCCCGCGAGAGCCCTCTACACACCCGCAGGCAAGGTCCGCGACAATAGTTACGCCCTCAATACCCATCCAAATATCAGCAGCGGTCCGCACAACGACGAGTACGACTTCGCCACCGCCCCCACTCTGAAAGTCCCCGACGATTGGAACACCCAGGACCCCACTCTCTTCCGCTACGAAGGGGTCATCTGGTATCAGCGCGACTTCGACTTCCAGCCCAAACCCAACACGCGTACCTTCCTCCACATCGGCGCTGCCAACTATAAGTCGTACGTCTGGGTCAATCAGAAGCGCATCTGCGACCACGAAGGCGGTTTCACTCCGTTCGACTGCGAAGTCACCGCCGCGCTCAAACCCGGCAGCAACTTCGTCGTCATCGCAGTGGACTCCACCCGCGAGGTCGACGGCATCCCCTCCGTTGGCATCGACTGGTTCAACTACGGCGGCCTCACCCGTGATATCTCCCTCGTCACCGTTCCTACGCAGTTCATCGATGACTACGACGTCCACCTGAAACGCGAGAGCACCTTCTCCCCCGCCAATACCAACCTTGCTGGCTACGTTCACGTCGTAGACGCCACCGCCGGAACCCCCGTCACGCTCCGCATACCCGAAGCCGGCGTCAACACCACCCTCAAAACAGACGCAGACGGACGCGCACCCTTCGACATCAAAGCCAGCAAACTCGATCTTTGGTCGCCCGAGACGCCAAAGCTCTACAAAGTCGAACTCGCCTCTGGTGAAGACAAACTCACCGACGACATTGGCTTCGTGACATCCGCGTCGACGGCACACGCATCCTTCTCAACGGCAAAGCCATCTTTCTGCAGGGCGCCAACATGCACGCCGAGGGGCCGCATCGCACCGGCCGCGCCTACTCCGACGAAGAC
>CAVSOH010000022.1:0-126914 GCA_963729555.1 uncultured Acidobacteriaceae bacterium
GCCGACTAATGAGATGGTCCGCCGCTTGATTCACCTGCGCGGGCAGGTTGATCGTGGTGGCAGCTTCTAAGAAGGAGGATCATCGATATGCAAATAGCTTCGGTTGGCATCGATCTTGGCAAGACAACGTTTCACCTGGTAGCGCTTGGTGTGGCCGGCACAGTGCTAGTGCGAAAGAAGTTCACACAACGACAGCTGCTGACATACACCGCCAACATGCAGACGTCGCTGATAGGGCTGGAGGCATGTTCCGGAGCACATTTTCTTGCACGCGCGTTGCGGAAGCAAGGTCATGATGTGCGGCTGATCGCAGCCCAGTTTGTAAAGCCATTCGTGAAGTCCAACAAGAATGACTTCGTGGATGCAGAGGCGATCGCCGAAGCGGTGGAGCGCAAAAACATGCGCTTCGTCCCGATCAAGACCGACGATCAGCTTGATTTGCAGGCGATCCATCGAGTTCGCGATCGCCTCATCTCTCGACGCACTGCCGTCATCAACCAACTGCGTGCGTTCCTGCTCGAGCGAGGCCTGGTTTTCGCGAAGACTCCAGCGAAGCTGCGGGCTGCCTTGCCCGACATTCTTGAGAACGCTGACCTTAACCTGACAACGCAGATGCGGAACCTGATCGATCTTCTTTGGAACGAGTGGAAGATAATCGAAGACCAGATTAAAGGACTCAGCCTGGAGCTGGAACGGATCTCCGCCGCCGATCCGGGGTGTACTCGCATCCGACAGATTCCGGGGATCGGGCCTATCGTGGCCACAGCCATCGTAGCCGCCATCGGCAACGGCGCAGCCTTTCGAAAGGGACGCGACTTTGCTGCGTGGCTCGGTGTCGTGCCACGGCAGTATTCGACTGGAGGCAAGGCAAGGTTGCTCGGCATCAGCAAACGCGGCAACGTCTACCTGCGCAAGATCCTCATCCACGGAGCACGGGCTGCAGTGCTGCGGATCAAGCGGGATCGAGCGCCGATCGGAGCCTGGCTGGATGCGCTCGATGCCCGAGCTCCGAAAAATGTCGTCGTGGTCGCCATGGCCAATAAGCTGGCCCGCATCGTATGGGCGGTGCTATCCAGCGGAGAAGACTACCGACCGAACAGCAACATGATCACAGCATCATAGACCAGCGCGGAAAAGACGCCTGCGGCTTGGAAGCGCTCACGCGCTCCCACTTTACCGCACTACCACGACGGCTTAAAGTTTACCCACCGAGGTCTGCACAGAAACAGCAAGGACGAAAGAACAGTCACAACGGCGTGCCTGGAAACCTGCTGGCCGAATTGGTTGACGACAACCGACCGACTAATAAGGACAGATACGCGCGCAACTCATCCTGGCCAGGAGCCTGACGCTCCACCAAAGGCTGATTAGATAAGGGCGAAGGCTCTACTGAAGCCCGGTAGACTGTGGTTGGTTTAGAGACCAGAGTCAGCGGAGGAAGGAGTCGGGATGATCATAGTAGGTTGTGATTTTCACCCTAGCTTTCAACAAATCGCCATGCTCGATACCGAGACTGGAGCAACCGAAGAACACAAGCTGATGCACACGAGCGGAGAAGCCGAAGGCTTCTATCGGAAGCTGGCTTCGCCAGCGATCGTGGGCATTGAAACCGTAGGAAACGATCAGTGGTTCGTGGATCTGTTGCAGAAGTTGGGTCACGAGGTATGTGTCGGGGACGCGGCGCAAATTCGTGCCAGCTACGTGCGGAAGCAGAAAACGGATCGTCGAGACGCAAAACACATACTGCACCTTCTGGTGGAAGGAAGGTTTCCACGGATCTGGATACCAGACGCCGAGATGCGGGATCATCGCCAATTGCTGATGCACCGTCACAAACTGGTGCAGATACGTACTCGGGTCAAGAATGAATTGCAGCACCTCATGCTGAACCAAGGAATGCAGAAAAAGCAGAAACTGTGGAGCGCGGAGGGCCGGGCAGCGCTCGCGTCGCTACCGCTGGAGCCATGGACAGATCGACGTAGGAAAGATTTACTAAACTTACTGGCGATGCTGGATGCTCAACTCGAGAGCCTCAACGATGCAGTGACGCGAGTGGCTAAAGAGTATCCAGGTGTGCATCTGCTGATGAGTCAGCCAGGAGTAGGTGCAGTCACAGCACTTGCCTTTGTGCTGACCCTGGGAGATGTGCATCGCTTTCCACGTGGCAAGCAAGTCGCCAGCTACCTGGGATTAATCCCTCGCGAGCACTCATCCGGAGGAAAGCAGCGGATGAGTGGGATAAGCAAACAAGGCAACCGGCTCTTGCGATTTCTTCTCGTGGAAGCGGCCAACATCGCGGTGCGCTTTGATCCTGAGTTGCGAAAAGAATATCTGCACCGCTGCCATCAGAAACACTTCACCGTCGCTAAGGTGGCGGCGGCTCGTAAGCTTGCGATACGGATGTACTGGATGCTTCGTACGCAGACACCGTATCCACAGGTTCTTTCATCGAGGGTAGCTTGAAATGTATTCTGGTCAGCGCAAGCAAGACCGTCAGGCTGAGTAGGCGCCCTCGCACCCAATAAAGATTGGGTGTCCGAATAAGCAATCATGGTCGCAGTTGTGACCGAATTGATGGTTGGTGGAGAACGCTCCACCCAAGATGATTCGACAAAGGGATCCGCTCGGACTCTGGTCTCTAAGCTCTGACTCCGAGCGTTGCTCAAAGCAACGGGAAGGATATCTTTGTCCTTGACAACATCTTCGCCCTTATTGACGAATACATTTGCGCAGACTTGTCTTCTCGCCCTCAGCTTTTTCCTTGCAGTCGGACGGCGGACCATACATACAGCCATGTCGTTCCGTTTCTCGATGCGTGAATTGGCGATTATGCGCTTACCGGGTTGGGACTCTTCGTACTACCGGGGCGTTGACTCTCGCTCGGCCTCGCTCGCGCGAAGACCTTCTTTGCTAAAAGGAGGAATCCTACCGAGGCGAGAGCGTCGAAAATCAGCTTGCCCACAAGGTCGATCTTGGGCCAGCTGGCGACGTTCAGGTACGGTATTGCCATGCAAGCGAGCGTCGCGCCAGAAGCCGCTGCCAACCGGTGGACCTCGCCCCAGGCCGGACGCGATGACCACCAGACGAACAGTGTGAAGGCTATAGCAGCCCAGCCGACTCCTGCGAAAATCGCGATCCAGAATGGCTGGACTGGCTTCGGAAGGAAGTTCTGCGCGATGAGCTCCCACCAGACTAACCCCATCACAAAGGCTGTCAGCCCGGCGAGCCACGCCGGCACTGTTCTGCGCGTATCATCGGGCGAGGGGCGCCCGAAGTCCCGAACGAGATACGCCAAGACTATCAACGCCAGAATCGCCAGTAAGCCTACTGCGATCATCCCCCACGATGGGTGATAGGGAGCCGCATGCAATCTGGGCCGCGCCTGTTGGGTCCAGCCGTACCAGGCGATGCGGCTCCCAACAATAAATGCAACGCAAGCTGCGATGGCCCCGCGCTTCCGTAACCAGGGCTGCCCGGCCTGTCGGGGGAAGAAGAGTTCCGTGACCTGCACCGGGACTAGAACGACCCACACACTTTCGTACCCGAGCATGAACAAGAAGTAGACGAGGGTGATGCCCCATATGCGGCCATAGCCGGGGTGGGAAGCAGGAAACGGAAGCGGGGCCAGTGACGTCTGCTGGATAATGAATTCCTCGGCGATGGAGAGAGCCAGCCCGAGGGAGAGCAGGCTAACGCCACCCGCCCGCCAACGGCGGACAAGCTCGCGGCAGAACAATGCTCCAACACCCCACACCATGATCTCAGGGACGTAGACGAAAAGGATGCTGGCGCGGGTGGAAGCGCTCAGCACTTCCGCAATGAAGGGCGAAAGAAGGAGCAGGGTCCAAATAGGCGCCGCGAAGCGCGGCTGCAAAGCGATCGGCTGCGTGGCCCTACCCGTGATACTGTTCATGGCTTATTTCCTCCCTTTAGCGGCCTCTTTACGGCTGGCCGATGCATCTCGCAATACTGCCTTGAGATTCCAAGTGAGTTTTCCTTCTCGAACTTCCTTTTCGAGCCCTCTCGTCCAGGCACGTTCCGCTTTCAGCATCGCCAGATAGTATTCGCTCTCAATCAGGTTGATTCGCAGAACGTGGGCAGAGGCGGCTGCAAGCCCAACGGTGCACTGCTCGATCTCAGTATCCAGACTGTGCGCGCGTTCCTTGAGGTGGCGAGCGGCCTCCTCGGGATCCAGATGAACCAGGAAACTCATGGCTGCCATGAACTCGGAAGATTCGTGACGCGGAGTGGCGACAATGTTGCGGATAGTGACTTTGAATTTGTCCAGGCCGGCGGGCGTCAGGCGGTAGGTAGTGCGCTCGGGCCGTTTGCCATCGCGACCTGTCGTCTCTACGACGATCAGACCAGCTCGCAAAAGGCGTCCGATGGCGTGATAAAGCGATCCGCGCTTGAGCACGAGAATCTCATCCTTGTGCCTGAGACGAAGGAGCTGCTGCATCTGGTAGGGATGCATTGGGGCCTCCCGGAGGAGGGCGAGAACCGCGATTTCCCAGATTCCAAGTTCAATGGTCATATAGTTCATCCGAACTATATCAAATGAGCTATGATAAGGCGATTAGATTCGCTGGCCTGCAATGCTCGACGGGCCCTGCATCGATAGGAATGGGTTAACTGACGTCACCAGGGCGAGTCACTCATCGAGCTTCCGTTGGGTGTCGCTATCCCAGTTACGATTGGTACCGCCGACCTCCGGCTCTGACCGGAAGAATTGGCGAAGGCATAAGTGGGCAGAAAGGGCTCAAAATTCCCGGATTAGCGGAGCTTAAAGAGCTTTGTGTGGGCGGCTGAGACCAGTCGTATGTTCGGCACAAGGAGTAAAATCACCCCGGGCCAATTCGCACCTCTTGAGAGGTCTCCGATGAAGCAGCCCCCCTCCTTCCCCGACCGCCGCCAATTCCTAAAGACCGGAGGCGTCCTCGCCGCAGGCCTTCTCTCCAGCGAAGCTCAGGCCGCGACAAACCAGCTTCCGGCCCTGCCCGTCAATCCGAAAACCCAGGCCTCCATGCCCACGCGCAACCTCGGAAGGACCGGCTATAAGGTCGGCATCTTTTCCCTCGGCGGGCAGAGCGCTATCGAACAACCCAACAACTTCGATGTCGCCGTCCCCCTCATCGAGCGAGCCCTCGACCTCGGTGTCAACTTCATCGACACCGCCCCCAGATACGGACTCCCCGAGCGCTGGAGCGAGCAATATATAGGACGCGTCATGCAACACCGCCGCAGCGACGTCTTCCTTGCGACCAAGAGCAGGGAGCGCACCCGCGACCGCGCTCTCCGTGATATCGAAGCGTCCCTCAAGCTCATGAAGACCGACCACCTCGACCTCTGGATGCTCCATAACGTTGGCATCCCCGAGGAGGTCAACGCCATCTTCGCCAAAGGCGGCGCCATGGAGGCCTTCACCCAGATGCATGACCAGAAGGTCGTCCGCTTTCTCGGTGTCGCCGCCCACTACCACCCCGAACCCATCGTCGACATGATCAACCGCTACCCCTTCGACGCGACCCTCATCGCCCTCAACGCAGCCGATAGATACAATCCCCACACCTTCACCGACCACCTCCTCCCCCTCGCTGTCGAAAAGCAGATGGGTATCATCGGCATGAAGATCGTCGCGCGCGGCCGTATCCTCTCCAGCTGGACTCCGCCGCCCATCGAGCAGCAGAAGAACACCTTTGAAGGCTCAACAATCGCCACTCGCCCCGGAGCGCTGAACATGCGCGAAGCCATGCGCTACACCCTCTCGCATCCCGTCAGCACCGTCATCGTCGGTTGCGACAGCATCGCGCAACTCGAAGAAAACGTACAGATCGCCCGCGAGTTCACCCCCCTGTCCCAGGCTCAGATGACCGCCCTCAGCAATAAAGTCGCCCCCGTCGCAAAACAAGCCCTCTTCTTCCACTTCCAGGACCGCTCCTCAATGTGGCCTGAACAGGACACCGGGTAAACGACCGTGCAGCAGTCTTCGCACCCCTTATCCCGAGAATTCGAAAAGTCCCGATGTACCGAGTGAGGAAAGATCAGGCGGACCGCGATCGCGGGAGATGGAGCAGGCGATGGCCGATTAACTGTCTTATCGAACAAGTGTGACTGCATCCCTATTAGTCGCCCACCGCGCAAGAATTCGCGACAATAGCCCCCATCACCGTCGGCTATCCTTAGTAAGGATGCAACATGCAACCCCCTCCCGCACCGCTCTCCGCGTAGCCATGCGTCGCGCCGCGCACCAGCTCTACGATGCGCAGCCACTCGTCCTCGACGACCCCATCGCCGTCCCAATCCTCGGCCCCGACTATCTCCCTGAGGTCCACAAGACCGCCACCAAACTCCACAAGCCCTTCTCCATCGCCCTCCGCGCCTTTTTGGTCGCACGCAGCCGCTACGCCGAAGACCTGCTCGCCCGGGCCGTAGCCAGCGGGATCACTCAATACGTCCTCCTCGGAGCCGGGCTCGACACCTTCGCCCACCGCAACCCTCACCCGAGCCTCCGCGTCTTCGAGGTCGATCACCCCGCCACCCAGCAATGGAAACGCGAACTCCTCGAAACCAGCGGAATCCCCTCTCCCCCCAGCCTCACCTACGCCCCCGTGGACTTCGAGAATCACCCGCTCCCCGAGCAACTCCAGTCCGCGGGCTTCAACCCCAGCCTCCCCACCTTCTTTGCCTGGCTGGGAGTCGTCCCTTACCTCACCCTCGCCGCCTTCCGCTCCACCCTCAGATTCATCGCCGCGCAGCCCTCCGGCACCGGCGTGGTCTTCGACTACGGCCAGCCCCGTTCCGCCCTGCCCTTCTTCGAACAGCTGGCCCACGACTCCCTCGCCTCCCGCGTCCAGCTGGCCGGCGAACCCTTCCAGCTCTTCTTCACCCCACCTGAGATCGCCGCCGAGCTGTCTTCCAATGGCCCATCCTTTCACACCATCGAAGACCTCGGCACCCCCGAGATCAACGCCCGCTACTTTGTGCGCCGCATCGATAACCTCAAAGTCATGGGCTCATCCGGCCGTCTTCTCAGTGCCTGGCATTAAATTTCCCGACCTTTCGAATCTTAGCTAGCCGGCTAAACGACAGTACTCCTTGAAATAGCTCCTCTCACCCGAAGTTCGAGTCCGGGAAGAGGCCTGCCTCCAGCAACCCTTCGAAAAAAAAATCCCCTATTTGCTCGCAGTCGAGATATCTTCTCTACTTACACCTGAAGATCGGCGTTAGACCCAAAAGACATAGAAAAGTTTCGGCCCTATTTGTTGAATTTACGAGAAGGTTGCTAAAAAAATGTGCGGAATTGCGGGATTTACCCATATTGCCCACGAATTTCTGCCGGAACGGATCCATCAGGCGGTCGCCTCGATCATTCATCGCGGCCCGGACCAGCAAGGTGTCCATCAAACCGCAATCATCTCTCTTGGCGCAACTCGCCTTAAAGTCATTGATAAAGAGGCCGGGGCCCAGCCCATGCGTTCGGATGACGATGACTATACGCTTGTCTTTAATGGCGAAATATACAACCACGTCGAACTGCGCAAAGAACTCATCCGCCACGGCCACCAGTTCAAGACCTCCTGCGATACCGAAGTCGTCCTCCGCGCCTTCATCCAGTGGGATACTGCCTGCATCGAAAAGCTTCGCGGCATGTTCGCCTTCGCCGTCTGGTGCGAGTCCCGGCAGCGCCTCGTGCTGGCCCGTGACCGCATGGGGATCAAGCCTCTCTACTATGCTCGCCAGGGCCGCGATCTTTACTTCGGCTCCGAACTCAAATCCATCTTCTGCCACCCCGAGATCAATCGCACCATCGACCTGCACGCTCTGGATACCTACCTCGGACTGAACTACGTCGCAGGGGCTCATACTTTGGCTGCAGGCGTCGTTAAATTGATGCCGGGTTGCTTTCTCACCTGGCACGATGGGAAGATTTCTTCGCACCGCTACTGGCAGGCCGACCTTGCCGATGCCGCAAAGCCCTCTTCGCTACGAGAAGCCACTGAACGCCTCGACCATCTCCTGTCCGCTTCGATCAAGGAACACCTCGCCGCTGACGTACCCGTCGGCATATGGCTCAGCGGAGGCATCGATTCCTCTACCGTTCTCCACTACGCCAGCCAGCACGCGACCACGCCGCTCAAAACCTTTTCCATCACCTTCAACGGCCGCGAGTTCGACGAGTCTCCCTACCTCCGCGAGATGGCTGCCCGCTACTCCACCGAACATCACGAACTCGATCTCGGCCCCTCGACCGTTACTCCGGATTCGATCGCAGAGCTGGCTTACTACTCCGACGAGCCGAACGCCGACGCCGGCGCCGTCCCCGTCTGGCATCTGTCACGAATGTCCGCCAAGCAAGTGACGGTCGCCCTCAGCGGCGAAGGCGCAGACGAGCTCTTCGGTGGCTACATCACCTATCTCGCTGACAAATATGCGCGGCGCGCCCGTATGGTTCCGCGAAGCCTCCGGCGGCTGTCCCTGCGCTCCGCCAACCGCCTGAGAGCTTCCAATAAAAAGATTGGTCTGGATTACAAATTACAGCGCTTTCTCCACGGAACACTCATGGACGAGCGAAGTTCGCACATTTTCTGGAACGGGACCTTCTCACAGGAACAGCGCAGCCAGTTGATGGTCTCGCACAACAGCGCTCACATGCTCAAACTGCTCGCGACCATACCAGCCCGCGGCGACCTGAGGCGCTTCATGGCCTTCGATCAGGCGTACTATCTGCCGGACAATCTTCTCGTTAAGGTCGACAGAATGAGCATGGCGCATTCGCTCGAGGTGCGTCCGGCATTTCTGGATCATCGGATTGTCGAGTTTGCCGCCACTCTGCCCGCGAAATATTGCATACAGGGCCGCACCTTGAAGCTCCTGTTGCGTAAGCTGATGGAGGACAAGCTGCCGCACAGCATCCTCGCAAAGAAGAAGCAGGGACTCGATATCCCCGTACACGACTGGCTGCGCGGCCATCTGAAACCACTGCTATTGGACACGCTGAACAGAAAGACTGTAGAAGAGTCGGGACTCGTCTACTGGCCGCATCTTGATTCGCTGATCAAGTTGCACATGGAAAGAAAGGCAAATTATGGGTATCACCTATGGGGCATGCTGATGCTGTTTCTCTGGATCAAACAATGGAAGATCCAATCCGGACACGACATTCAGGCCCTCGAGGATTTCTCCACCGTTTCCGTGTAGACCTCCTCGTTCTTCTCGTCTCCTGCGCTATCTTTCTGCCGCTGGTCATCAGCCCGCCTCACCTGATGGACGATGTCGACGCGGTTCAGGCGCAGATAGCCCGCAACATGCTCGAGAGCGGCGACTGGGTAACCGCCCGGCTGGATGGAATAGCCTATCTCGAAAAATCGCCACTCATCTACTGGATCATGGCGTCGTCGTACCGCATCTTCGGCGTCCACGATTGGGCAGCGCGTCTTCCGCTCGCGATCATCAACATCGCGCTGTGTTGGGTCACCGCACGCTTCGCCATGTGGGCGTTCGGCAGACGCGCCGGTATCTACTCCGGCACAATTCTTGCGACATGTATCGGGATGTTTCTGTTCACCCGCATCCTGATTCCCGACGCAGCCCTTACCCTGACCATCACCGTCGCCCTGTGGTCACTCTTGCGCCTTATGGACGAGTCAGAACCCAGGCCATCCCTCTGGTTCTTCCTGCTTTACACGAGCCTCGCCTGCGGCCTTCTGCTCAAAGGATTGATCGCAGCCGTCTTCCCGGTCATCATCGGCGCCATCTATCTCGCAATCACCCGCGAAGCCTCCATAAAGATAATCTTGAAACGTCTCCGGCCAATCTCCGGAATCCTCCTGCTTCTTCTCATCGCCGCCCCATGGCACATCCTTGCGACGCTTCGCAACCCGCCCTACTTTGACTGGACAATGCACAGCAGTCCCGGCGAATACCACGGGTTCTTCTGGTTTTACTTCCTCAATGAACACCTCTTCCGCTTCCTGAATATGCGCTATCCGCGCGACTACAACACCGTCCCGCGCCTCTGGTTCTGGCTGCTGCACTTCGTATGGCTCTTCCCCTGGAGCCTGACCCTGCCTGCAACGCTAATCACCGCCTTCAGACAAAGCTACTGCCCCATCAATCGCGAAGGAAGGGTCCGTTTACTAGCCCTGATATGGATCACCTTCGTCCTGGTCTTCTTCAGCCTGTCGACAACCCAGGAATACTACTCACTCCCCATCTATCCAGCGCTCGCGATCCTGCTGGCGAGCGATCTAGCCCGTCACGAGAGATATCCCCGCGCCGCACGCATCGCGCTCACCTCCATCCTCAGCCTCTGCCTCGCCGCGATCATCTTCCTTCTCGTAAGCAACGCAAAGTACCCAACCCCCGGAGACATCTCCTCCGCCCTCACGCAAAACCCCGACATGTACACGCTCTCGCTCGGGCACATGAGTGACCTCACGCTGCGGGCCTTCGCCTATCTCCGCCTGCCCCTCGCCCTCGCAGGCTTCGGCCTACTAATAGGAGTAGTCGGGCTAATCCGCACACGCAAAACCATGACAACCGTCGCGGTCCTCGCAGTGATGATGGTCGTCTTCATACAAGCAGCCCGCCAGGCGCTAATCACCTTCGATCCTTACCTCAGCTCAAAACCTCTGGCCGATGCCCTCATCCACTCCGAGCCCGGAACCTTGATCGAAGGCGACGCCTACTACGCCTTCTCCTCCGTCTTCTTCTACACCAACAAAACGGCGCTTCTGTGGAACGGCAGAAGCAACAATCTCGAATACGGCTCCTACGCTCCCAACGCTGCGAAAGTCTTCATCGATGACGCAGCACTGAAGGCGCTATGGTCCGGCGCTCAACGAACCTACCTTCTCGTCTACGGCTCCGACATGCCTCACCTCGAAGAACTCCTGAACAAGAACTTCCACGTAGTAGCATCCAGCGGTGGCAATTATCTGCTGACGAACCGTTGAGAGTCCGAGCCTGCACGCAAACCAGCAAATCCAAATAAACTCGTGGTGTGCAGTAACGTTCCGTTAGCAGCTAACCAGGATATTTGAGGATGAAGCGTCTCGTATTTGCAGTCTCTGTTGGACTCTATGCTTTGACTTCCCCCGTCTCTGTATCAGGGACAGGATTCAGAACGCACTCCCGCCAACTGGCCTATGATCGGCGGAACATCCGGTAACTCGCACTATTCGAATCTCAAACAGATCAACCGTTCCAACGTCGCCAAGCTCGAAGTCGCATGGAAATTCGATACCGGTGAGGAAGGCGGACTCGAGACGACGCCGCTCATTATCGATGGTGTTGTCTACGGCATTACACCCAGGCAGCAGATCATCGCCCTCGATGCGGCGAACGGAAAACTCCTCTGGAAGTTCGACTCTGGAATCAACGGAACCGGTCCCGACCGCGGACTAACGTATTGGAGCGACGGCAAAGAGAAACGTCTTCTCGTCGGAGTGATGAACTTTGTCTACGCCCTGGATCCAGAGACCGGCAAAGTAATCACCACCTTCGGCAAGAATGGAAGAATCGACCTACGCGAAGACCTCGGCCGCGACCCCGCTGTTCAATCCGTCGCTCTCACCAGCCCTGGAGTGCTCTATAAAGATCTGCTGATCGTCGGCGGCCGCAACCCGGAAACTCTCCCCGCACCGCCCGGCGACATCCGCGCCTATGACGTCCGCACCGGCGCGCTCCGCTGGTCGTTCCACACCATTCCTCATCCCGGCGAGTTCGGCTACAACACCTGGCCCAAAGACGCCTGGAAGACCAGCGGCGCAGCCAACAACTGGGCCGGCATGGCGGTTGACCAGCAGCGCGGCATCGTCTTCGTCCCCACCGGCTCCGCAGTCCCCGATTTCTATGGCGCAACCAGAGTCGGCGACGACCTCTTCGCCGATTCGCTGATCGCTTTGGACGCGGCCACTGGAAAGCGACTCTGGCACTTTCAGGGCGTGCATCACGACATCTGGGACAGAGATTTTCCAGCCGCCCCCATCCTCGTCTCCATCAGCCGCAACGGAAAAGAGATTCCGGCCGTTGCGCAAACCACAAAGCAGGGAGACCTCTACATCTTCAACCGCATCACCGGCGATCCGCTCTTCCCCATCGAAGATCGCTCGTACCCAGCAAGCACCACACCTGAAGAAATCGCCGCAACGCATCAGCCTCATCCTCTGAAGCCGGAGCCATTCGCGCGTCAAACCCTCACCGAAGACACTCTCACGACACGCACACCCGAAGCGCACGAGTGGGCCGTCAAGCGCTTCCGCGAGATGCGCAACGACGGCCAGTTCGTTCCACTCAGTGTCGGCAAAGATACGCTCGTCATGCCCAGTTTCGAAGGCGGCGGAGAGTGGGGCGGCCCAGCAATTGACCCCGCGACCCACATCCTCTACATCAACGCGAACAACTATGCGTCCATCGGCGCGCTCGCAGCTCACAGCGGAGACTCCTCAGGCCGCGCGACCTACCTCGCCCAATGCAGCATCTGCCACGGCGACCATCGCGCCGGCACAACCGAGTTCCCATCGCTACTGAACATCACCCACAAGCTCACAATCGAGCAGATCACAGCTGTCATCCACGATGGCAAAGGGCGCATGCCGGCCTCGCCCAACCTCCAAGGCACGAAACTCACCGCCCTGCTCGACTATCTCAGGACAGAAAAGGATCTCGCGCCCATCAACGCGAGCGAGGAACTGGCTGCCTCCATAACAAAGACAGCCGAACCACGACTTAATAGTGATCCTGCGCGCATAACCGGTGCGCACGTCTACCAGACGAACTGCGCAATCTGCCACGGTGACAAGCGCGAAGGCATCGCCCCCTCCTTCCCAGCATTGATCGGAGTAGGAGACCGATACACCGACGCACAGATTCTCACGCTGATTCACAACGGTAAAGGCCGCATGCCGCCTATTACCAAACTCTCGCAAAACGATCTCGACGATCTCATGCGCTTCCTCCACCCACTCAACGCGGAAGCAAAGACCACCAGCGCAACGGATCCATCCGCAACGCAATACTCCATGACCGGCTACCGCAGATTTCTCGACCCCGATGGCTACCCCGCCGTCGCAACTCCATGGGGAACGCTGAACGCACTCGACCTGAACACCGGCAAATATCTATGGCGCATCCCCCTGGGTCAGTACCCGGAACTCGTCGCAAAAGGCATGCCCGACACCGGCACCGAAAACTACGGAGGTCCCATCGTCACCGCCGGAGGCTTGCTCTTCATCGGAGCCACCAACTTCGACAAGAAGTTCCGCGCCTTCGACAAATCCACCGGCAAACTGCTTTGGGAGACCACCCTCCCCTTCGCCGCCAATGCCACCCCAGCCACCTACGAGGTCAATGGTCGCCAGTACGTCGTCATAGCGGCGGGAGGCAGCACCATGAACCCAAGAGGCCCCATCGGCGGTGTCTACGTCGCCTTCGCTCTCCCGCAGTAAGCTGTCAGCCGAGCCTAGCCACCCGCCGCGACCACCTCAAACGGCCGCATCATCTCGTTGTCCTCGTGCTCCAGAAGATGGCAGTGCCAGACATACCGCCCGGTGTACCCCTCGAACGGCACAATAATCCGCGTCACCTGTCCCTTATCGCAACGCACCGTATCCTTCCACCCCGCCTCTTCGGGAGCGGCAGATATCGCAGCCCCGCTATACCGCAGCTCGCCCGTATCCTGGAACTGAAACACATCAAAGCTCCGCCGATCCAGCAATTGAAACTTCACCAGGTGCAGATGGATCGGATGCGAATCCTCCGTCAGGTTCACCAGCTCCCATATCTCTGTCGTATCGATCACCGGCTTCTCGGTCACCGGCATGTGCCACGGAGTGTTGTTCAGCATCATCCCCATCGACTGCTGTACCTTGTCCATCGTCTCATCCAGAGTCAGCCGCCGTGTCTTCACAGCTCTGCTCTCCGGAATCCGCTCTACCGTCCGCAGCACCGGAGGCAACGAGCTGGTATCCGCCGCACCCGACGCCGCCACACGAAACTGCATGATGTCGAAGGTGTCGCTCTTCAGCAAGATCTTCTGGCCTGCATACGCGCTGAAGTCGAACACAATATCCGCCCGTTCCGCTGGAGCCAGCAGCACACGCTTCGCCTTCACCGGCGCATCCAGCAACCCTTGATCGCCTCCAATCAGATGCATCTCTGCCAGCTTGCCGAACGACAGCCGAAAGAACCGTGCATTCGATCCATTCATTACGCGAAAACGATACTTCCGCGGCTCCACCTCCAGAAAAGGCGAGAGCTTCCCGTTAGCCAGCATCACATTGCTGTACACCTCCGGCACCCACGGCGATTTGGGATTGTCTGACACCGGATATTCCAACTGCCCATCCGCCCGCAGAAACCGGTCGCACAGTAGCAGCGGAACCTCGTACTTGCCCTTGGGCAGATTCAGCTTGTCTTCCGTCTCGTCGCGAACCACAAACATCCCTTGCAGTCCCGCATAGATGTTCAGCCGATTAATCCCCATCGTGTGGTCGTGATAAAACAGCAGCGCGCCGTCCTGCTTATTCGGATAGTGATACACAAGCGATTTGCCCGGCACCACCCAATCCTCGGGATACCCATCACTCGCTGCCGGCGTCCGCCCTCCATGCACATGAATCACGCAGCGCACCTCAGGCTTATCCGCCTCGGCCCCATGCAGCGTGTGGTCGATCGGCAGAAAGTGCTTCAACGGAAGCTCATTTGCCCACTCCACCACCAGCCCTTGCCCACTTCGTGTCTCAAAGACCGGCCCCGGCGACGAGCCATTGAACCCCCACATCCGCGTCGGCGGAAGATCGCGATGCACCTTCTGATGAATCTCCTGCATCGCCACCCGATAGAACGGAAGCGTCTTCTTCGCATCATCCGGATCCGGCCGCAATCCGCTGCTCTTCACCACCGCTGGAATCGGCAGCGCGTCCACATACGGCGTCAGCTTATTCGGATCGAGCGCCGTCGACGGGGGCGCCATCCCGCTCGCTACCGCAGCCTTCTCAATCGACAACCCAGTCGCCAGAACTCCAGCCCGCCGCAAAAACCTTCTTCGAGAAATCAACCGTTCGCCTCTCTCATTGCATACAAACAAAGGAACGAGGGTGCGGAGTCAACATCTCTCCGGCACCCTTCGTCCCAATCAAACCCTATCTTCTACACAACAACTACTGGTTAACCGGACGGCCCGTATTTTCGTTCAGCAAGAAGGTTCCGCCCTGCGGATTCTTGAAGTCGAACATATTGAGCAGCGTTCCCGCACGGCTATCGAACGAGCCTTCGATCCGCTGGCCATCAATCCAGTTGTCCTCAACGAACCGAAGGATCGAGCTCTGATCGGTCACCGTGTGGTCAACGAAGTTCTGTCTCGCAAACGGCGAGATCACCAGCAGCGGCAGCCGAGGACCATATCCGCAGCGTCCCTGCGCATGCAGTGAAGTGATCGACGACAGCGCCGTCGAACCGTCCCCGCACGAACCCGGCCCGACCAACGCATCTGCAGCCGTCGTCGACTGATTCACAATCGGGCTCATCTGGTGATCGTACCAACCGTCCGAGTCGTCATACGCAATCACAACCGCCGTCTTGTCCCAGTCCTTCGACTGCTGCAACATGTTGATCACGTGCACGACGAACGTCTGCTCATCCAGCGGATCCGAATAGCCGGCATGGCCATCCTGATACCCAGGAGCCTTCAGGTAGCTCACCGACGGAAGGTTGTTCGCGGCGACTGCTGCGTAGAAGTCGTTTATGTCGTACTGGTGGTTCGCCCCATCACTAAAACCGATCATCTTCACCGACGATGGCCGCGTGTGCTTTGGGTTCGCTGTCGAAGCATAGTACTGGAACGGCTGGTGATGAGGAATGTAGTCAGCCTTCTTCGTCAACGTGACCGTCGAGGTCGTCGAACGGCTGCAACCCATCGATCCATTGGGATTCGTAACCGTCAGGTCAAACCCGCCCTCGAAGAAACCCCAGGTCACGCCTTTGCTGTTCAGCAGGTCGCCAATGTTCTGGCCACCAAACTGCACCGTCCCCGTACCAGAGCACACATCGCCAATCGGGTCCGCGTCGCTGATCAGCGTCTGCCCGCCGCTGCCATCCGGAACCAAGTCAGCGCCCGCACTGATGGCATCAACAATCCCGCCCGTCTGGCCAGAGATCAGGTTGATCGCGCCCGGCGTCGAAGGCCCGAAGTTCGTGTCATACGAATTGTCGCTCATGGCAAACTGCTGCGCATAGTTCCACAGAGCCGTCACCGTGTTGCCGTCGTAGTAGCCCATCACCAGGCCATTCGTCGGCTGCCCGGTCGGCGGAGGCCCGGGTGTCCCCGTGTACTTCGGGAACCCATCCATCAACCCGCCATGGAACGCCTGCTGCTCCGGCGTATAGTCGTGATCCTGGTCCGCCGTCGCTGCCTCCGACCGGTCAAGCCGGAACGGATTCGAGGCCCCATTCCCATTCAGAGCCGTATTCAAATAGTTCGGATTGTTGAACAGCAGTGCATCCGTATAGCCATTCACCGACGGAGTCCCCGCAGCCGCCTTGAACTTCGGCTCGCCCGGAGGATTCAGCGCCACAGGATAAGTGCCAAAGTAGTGATCGAAGGAGACGTTCTCCTGAAAGATCACCACAAGATGTTTGATCGGCGTGGCAGTGGCTCTCGAGTTGGCTTGCGCATTCGCGATGGCCGGCCCAGCGATCTGTCCAGCCACCAGTAACGCAGCTATGGAACTAGCAATGGATCTTTGCATGACTGCTCCTTAATTAATTCTGAGGCCGCATCCGGGCCATCCCAAGGAGTAGTCGTCTTCTATGAACGAGCCGTAACAGCTTTATTAATAATTCGATATCAGAACGATCCTCAAAACTCACCACCCATCGCGCCTCCGATCCCGCCCCCTGTAGGTTTCGAATGTCAGTTAGCGAAATCGATCATCCGCCACTCACTCAGCGTCACCACCCCAGCCTTATTCACGCTCCATACCCGCCATCGATGTGGCTGCTGGCCCACCCCAAAAGGCGCCTGCATGCGAGTCGTTGGAGCGCTGTCTTTAGACGGTACCCAATAGATCATCGATGGCGACCACATCTTCTGTCTAGGATCGAAGTACTGCGACTCCACTCCATACAACTTCCCGGGATCACCCTCTTGCTCAAACGCGATCTCCGTCTTGGGAAAGCGCGGCGCACGCTCGCCATCACCGGGAGCCAGCAATACGACACTCGAGCTTCCTCTCAAATCATCGTTACTCATCCCGATCGAATCGATCCTGCCAAACATCTGTTCGATCGTCGGCAATGACCCTTCGGGAACCAGCAGCGTCACCTTCCAGCGACCACCCTCCTTCCGCAGCACCATAAAAGAGTGAAGGGCCCCATACGAATCTTCCCCCTGCTCCAGTGTGGACACTAAAACATACGCCAGCCTTGCATTGCCGCCCACCTTCTCTACCTTCGAGGTGTAGCTCTGTTTCTCCGCCTCACGCCGGTGATTCAGACGCACCCAGTCCCACGCGAAGTTGGAGATTGCGGTATCCATTACATCTTGAGGAGGCCGCACAGGAAAAGAACCAAACGACTCCATCACTTCTTTAGCAACCGAACGAACCTCCGCTTCGTCGGCAGACGTCAGGAGCCGGGTCGCTGGCGATCCAGCCTTCCACTCTGGAGACTGCTCCAGCCACACCAGAAAAGCCTCCCCAACCTTTTCATCAGGAGCATCTTTCAAGGTCATCCACCAGCCTCGATCCCCTCGCCGTGGCAGGCCAGCCATCTCCCTCATTTGCCCGGAGTTCATCAACGGGCGTTCCTGTGCAGCATTATCCGCGAAGACAGCATCGGGTAGAGTCCCATTTTGCCGCGCTGTCTCAATAGCAGGCAGGATAGCGTCTGGCGAAAACGCCCGCCATTGGACCTGCAGCTTCGGATAGTCTTTCTTCAACTCAGCGACCAGACCCTCACCGTCAAAGGTCCATCTGCTCGAAACCCAGAACGTTAGCTTCCCGTCGCGCAATGCTTCATACGGGTCCGGCGCACGCTGCCCGGCAAGAACATACCCAGTACTCCAACCCAGCACAACCCACGCCACCATTCGCAGAAAAACTCGCACACACGCCTCCTGCATGCTCCATTCACATGCGCTCAAATATACCGAAGGTTCGTATTTTCCGATGTTTCCACGAAGAATACCGGCAAACGGGCGTATAGGTCTATAGAAACCGCCGCGCTGGTCGTCGACGACGATGATGGGGATGACGATGACGACGGCGCTGACTTCAGTGACGATGACGACAAAGAGGGAGACCACGGAAATCTTCGATAAGCTCCCAAAGTGCACCACGTTGGCACCCCGGTGAGCGGCGTTCACCCAAAACCTGGGTGTTGACTTAGCCTGGGGGACCTTCATCGACCAACCGCCACAAATTTTCCACAGCAAATCCTGTCAAGCCCCAAATACGCGAATCCCCGCGCCAATCCTGACGAATCACGTGTGCCGATCAATTCCACTCGAATCGATACAATAGATATAGCGAACAAAAGAAGGCCCCGGAAACCATTCCGGGGCCTTCTACTTCTGAACGAGATACCAATCTAAGCCGTTTATTTGCAATACTTTGCCGATAAAGTATCTGGAATGAATACTTTGACTAAGCATTGCACCGGTAAGTCCTGCAATAAGAATACTTTGGTACCAACCCGTGGGGGGGCTGGTACCGGGAGTGAGCTACTTGCTGTCCGGCTTAGCAACCGCACCGGGATAGATTCCCGGAATCGGAGCCATCATCTCCCTGTCTTTCTCAGGGTGCGGGAACGGCTTGCGCGGCAACATCGCCTCACGCTCGCTCGTGTTGTAGAGGAAAATCGCCTCCACCACCGCAGCCTGCTCCAGGTCGAAAGGATGCAGCCGGTCATACGTGTCCATGTTTGAGTGATGCGTCCGCGTCTCGTAGTCCATCGGGTCCTGAATGAACTGGAAGCCGGGCAGGCCAACCGCATCGTAGGACAGGTGATCCGTACCGCCCGTGTTGCGAAGCGAGATCGTCGTTACGCCCAGATCCTTCAGGGGAGCAATCCACTGCCGGAAGATCGGAGCGATCGCTGTGTTCTCCTGCGTAAACACGCCGCGAACCATGCCCGTGCCGTTGTCCAGGTTGAAGTACCCATCCAGCGTCTCCCACTCCCTGGTCGTCGTCAGCTTGCCGCGCTGGCGCATAAAGCCCGGAACGCTGGCCGGCTCAGGATGCTCCGGCTCAGCAAACGTGCCAAAGTGCTGCTTCACATAGCCCTGCGAGCCGTACAGACCCTGTTCCTCGCCCGACCACAACGCAATCCGGATCGTCCGCTTCGGCTTCACGCCCAGCGCCTTCAGGATGCGCACAGCCTCCATCGCCACCACAGAGCCCGCGCCATTGTCGGTCGCGCCCGTGCCGGAGATCCAGCTATCCAGATGCCCACCGACCATCACGACCTGATCCTTCAGCTTCGGATCCGTTCCCGGAATCTCGGCGACAGTATCGAAGCCATGCTCGTGATCGCCCGTGAACTTCGTCTCGATGTTCACCTCAAGCGTCACCGGCACATGGTTCTGCAACAGCCGGCCCAGCCGGTTGTAGTGCTCGATCATCATCACAGCGTTCGGAATCGTGACCGCCGTCTCCTTCACCTGCGCGCCACGCACTGAGATTCGCGCCGTTGTCGTCGAAGATGATCCCCGTGCCGCCGCCAAGCCGTCCATCACGCGAAGGCGTAATGATCGCGGCAACGCCCTCTTCGGTCATCATCTTCAGCGCCGCTGTACGAACCACAGTCTGCCGCGCACGATCAGCCATCAACTGCTGAACATTAGGAGCACCTGCACGCCCCGCACCCGTCGGATACGTCTCCATCTCCGCCAGCTCCTCGGTCGTATACCGATGGAACAGCGGCTCCGTCAGGTCAGGCGTTGGACGCATCGCACCAAACAGAACGATCTTGCCCTTCAGTTTTCCCTTGTACTTATCGAGGTCTTTGACATCCTGAACATCCAGGTACACCGCCTCGCCCGACACCGGCCCGCTCGTAGCCGGAGACCACGGCGCAGCCTGCGCCATCAGCGGCGCCGTATCCGGAGTCACCATACGGATCCACGTGTTGATCTGCTGCCAGCCCATGCCGAACTCGCCCCAATCCTCCAGGTGCGCGTTCTCGAGACCAATCTTCGTCAACGTGTCCCTTGTCCATGCATTCGCCTTCGCCATGTTCGGCGAGCCCGTCAGCCGCGGCCCGATCCCATCCGCCAGCGCCCCGGCGAACTGCATCACGTGCGAGTGCTTGAAACCCTCGTCGCGAATCCGCTGATACATCTCCAGGTCAATATTTTCCTGTGCTGGCTGAGCGCCGTAATACGAAGGAGTCTCGGCAACAGCCGCCACCGGATCCTTCTTCTTATCAGCGGCAACGGACGGTACGACGAGACCTGCGATGGCAGCCATACAACAGCTCCAGCGCACAAAACTGCGAGCGAATGACATACGTGAATGGTCCTCCGGTAGATACGTTGGTGTGAGCGAAAAGAATAGCAGAATGAACTTTGGACGGTTAGCGGCGCAGGATGGTTTCGCCGCGCCAAAAAATAGCCAGGACGGCGGCGACTAGCTTCGCCGTGTCAGACGCCGCACCCACAGCGTCCCCAGATACCCCAGTGCCCCCACCAGAACCACCAGTCCCACAGGCAGCCCAATCCACTTGTAGCTGATCGTCAGGTCCACCGCATGATGCGTCGCAAGGTTGAAAGCCAGAATCCCGATGATTCCACAGAACGTCGAGGCGAAGAACGCCGCGAAACCCGCAGCCGTGCCCATCAGCAGGCTCGCGAACCATCCCAGGTCGCCCAGCGGCACCCCAAACAGGTAACCTTCCCCAATCGTACGTGGAGTCGTCGACACTCCGCTCTGCGTCACATGCGCCATACCATTAGAATACTGCTTTATGGCTGAAGGCGTTCAAAACGGACTGGTCCTCGCAACTCAGGTTGCCCGCGAAGCTGCTGTGCTCAAAGCACCTAACGGCGTCAACTACGCAGCATTCGGCGAAATCAGCCTCGACGAGCACGATCTCCAACGGATGGTGCAGGCCGTTCCCAACGCCATCGCCGGCGCGCTCTCCCGCAAGACCTACTACTTCGTCCCGCTTGCCATCAGCGAGGGCCGCGGCAGCGACACCACCCTCATCGCCCCCGCCTACACTCCCGAGCTCGGCGATCAAGCCATCTGCCACCGCAACGTCACGCTCACCGACACCGAAGGCGTCTTCATCTCCACCCGCCTGCTCGGCGACCGCTTCGCCCTGGCCTTCGAGTTCTTCATCAACGTCGGCCACGCCTTCGTCGACGTTGCCGGAGTCCCTGCGGCCTTCGACCAACTCGTCTGGAACCAGGTCCTTGCCGACGTCCGCGGCGAAACCAGCCAGGACGCCTGGGAAAGTCGCGCCCAGGCCCTCAACGGCGCAGCCGCAACCGGCAAAGCCGCTCAGATCGACGAGAAGGCCAAGAGCAACTTCCTCGAGGCCGCCTTCTCCGACGCCCTCGCCATCTACCAGCTCTCCCTCTCCGTCGACTTCGACTACTCCGAGCTACGCGAACGCGAGTACCCCCTCCTCGCCCCTCAACCCCTCGCCGAGCGACTCCGCCTCGTAGCCAAACTCTTCCCCCCGAACCCCGGCTACGAGTTCTCCATCCGCTACCGTCGCCGCGCCTGATATTCCGCTCGCAAAGCCGCCGCACAAAAACTGCTAAAGTAGTCGGGAAGACCGGAGCCTTCCCATGCCTGTCATCCGCACCTGCAAACACTGTGGCCGCAAAAACCGCGTCGCTGCAAACCATCTGGCAGACACCGGCCGCTGCGGCGAATGCAAAAATCCCCTCCCGCCTGTCAACGAACCCCTTGCCGTCGACACCGAGCTCTTCGACGAAATCACTCAATCCGCAACCGTTCCCGTTCTGGTCGACTTCTGGGCCGACTGGTGCGGTCCCTGCCGCATGGCCGCCCCCGAAGTCGCCCGCACCGCTGCCGACATGGCCGGCCAGGCCATCGTCCTCAAGGTAGACACCGAGCAGAATCACCAGCTCTCAGCCCGATACAACGTCCGCGGCATCCCCAACTTCGCCGTCTTCAGTAACGGCCGCCTCGTCAAGCAACAGGCCGGCCTCGTCGGTCACGATGTCATGGAGTCCTGGCTCCGCTCCGCCGCCTCCGAACCCGTCGTCTGAAAACCCCGCAAGCGATTCGAACCGCCAGCAAGCCAGCGTCTTTACCGGGCCATAGCATCTTTTCACAAGGAGGCCACCGATGAGCATAAGCCTGATCGGCTGGGGAAGATTCTTCGACAACTCTGGCCAGCGAATCACCGTCCCAGCGCCCAGCACCGACGCAGGCGCGCCATGGCTCTGGGACATGCTGACCAGTGAAGCCGCAAATCTCGCATCCGTCGGCTTCGACCGCATTCAGCTCCCGCCCGCAAGCAAAGCCCAGGGTGGCGACGGCGCAGAGTGCGACGGTTACGGCATCTACGATCCACGCGACCTCGGCACCAAAAACCAGCAAGGCAGCATCCCCACCCGTTACGGCACTGCTGAATCCCTGCGCCACTTGATAGCAGTCGCGCACCAGCACGGCCTTGCCGTAGACCTCGACATCGTCCTCCACCAGCTCATCGGCGGCAACAAAGCCCGATACCTCTACCTGGGAGCCGACGGCAAAACGTTGAACGGCCGTGGCCCAATGCAACCCGGCTGCTTTCGCCAAGCTTCCGGAGGCAGCGGCACACAGCCGGAGGACAACGTCCCAGTACCGTCAGACGACTTCGCCTTCGGAGACGAAAAGGTCTACCAGCACTCCAATCCGTCCGGATACACCATCAACGACGCCCTCGACTACGGAGACTGGCTCTTTCGCACCACAGGCGCCGACGGCGCGCGCATCGACGACGTCAAAGGCCTCTGGGCGCCCTTCGTAGCCCGGTTCATGGCCCACGGCGCGATGGCAAACAAGCCCTTCTACTCCGAATACTTCGACGGCAATCCCGCAAACCTCAACTGGTGGGCGACAACCTCCCCAATCAACAGCCGTAGCGGAGTAGAAGACTTCACCCTCCACTTCGCGATAGAAGCCGCGTGCAACAACCTGAACCCGAGCATGCTGAATGGAGCAGGCTATGCCCAATGGAACGCTGGCCTGGCCTACGGCTTCGTTGACAACCCCGACACCGACACCAGCCCCGGCGAGCAGGTCATCACCTCCAAGATGCTCGGCTACGCCTATCTCCTCACTATCAGTTGCAAAGAAGTCCTCATCTACGGCAAGGATTACTTCTCCGACGCCATCTGGCCCGGCGCCTACGGCCTCAAGCCCCTGATCGACAACCTCATCTACATCAACCGCACCTTCGCCTACGGGGGACAAACCACCCGCTGGGTCGACAACTCCGTCATCGTCATCGAGCGCGACGGCAACGGAGGCGAGGTCGGCACCAGCCCCGGTCTCCTGACAGCCCTCAACTTCGACACCTACAACCGCCGCCAGATCACCTGCGCGACCAGCTTCGGCGCCAACGTCCAACTCCACGACTACACCGGTCGCCACCCCGACATCTGGACAGACTGGCAAGGCAACGCCACCTTCACCATCCCACCCAACGCCTATGCCGGAGGCCAAAGCTACCTCTGCTTTTCACGAGCCGGTGCGGACAAGCCCATAACCCATCGGCCACAGCGCACAACCCAGGTCTTCTTCGGAGCACCCGACCTCGACATCCCTCCCGCGACCTTCGGTGGATGGCAAACCATCGCCCGAATCTACGTCCAGAAGAACACCCCCGTCACCTTCTCAAAGCAGACCAATCTGCAAGCCACGCTCCTCGATCAGTCCACGCCAGTCCCCGGCAGTCGCCCCACGCAGACAGGCTGGTACGGCATCGGAATCACCACAAGCTCATCCACCCCAGTCAACTTCACCCTCAGCGTCACCTACACCGGTGGCACAACATAGGCGATACCGACACAGAGCTGGAGGCGCATTTATGGAGCCCCGAAGAAGTGTCATCCTGAGCGGAGCCTCTCGCGGTCTCATCGCGTGAGGCGTAGTCGAAGGACCTGCGGTTTGCTCTTAATGGCTATCTGTTTGCCAGTATCCTTTCGTCATCTCGGAGGTCATCTTGTCGCCATCTCTTTCACTCCCCCGCGCCAGCTTTCACACAAACACCGCCGATGGTGTCCAGGTCTTCTATCGCGAAGCCGGACCCGCCGATGCTCCGGTCATCCTGCTGCTGCATGGCTTTCCCTCTTCGTCACACCAGTACCGCGAACTGATTCCACTTCTCGCGCAGTGCTATCGAGTCATCGCACCGGATCTCCCCGGCTTCGGCTTCACGGTAGTTCCCGAAGAGCGAAAGTATGTCTACACCTTCGACTCAATGGCCAAAACCATCGATGCCTTCGTAACCGCACTCGGTCTGACGAAGTACGCCATCTACGTCTTCGACTACGGCGCACCCGTCGGTTTCCGCCTCGCAGTCGCGCATCCCGAGCGCATAACCGCCATCGTCTCGCAGAACGGAAATGCTTATGAAGAAGGTTTGAGCGATGGATGGGCGGATCTCCGCCGCTACTGGGCCGACCCAACCCCCGAAAACCGCGGCGCAATCCGCCCCATGGTCACCTACAAAGCAACGCGCGATCAGTATCTGCACGGCGTAAGCGATCCGCTGTTGGTCGCCCCCGAATCCTACACACTCGACGCCGCCCTTCTCGCACGCCCGGGCATCGATGAAATTCAGCTGGATATCTTCCTCAACTACGCCACCAACGTTGCGCTTTATCCCACGTTCCAGAAATACTTCCGCGACTTCAAGCCGCCGCTGCTCGCCATCTGGGGCAAGAACGATCCCTTCTTCATCCCACCCGGAGCCGAAGCCTACAAGCGCGACAACCCAAACGCCACCGTAGAGCTACTCGACACGGGCCACTTCGCTCTCGAAACACACGTGGAATACATCGCGGAACGGATCGATCAGCTACTCGGATCTGCGCTCGTTAAGGGAACAACGTCGCAACCTTGAACCATTACGATTGACCGCGGCCGCGCCGCCTATGTTGTCGAAGGGAGTTAAATCTCATGCGAGCAGATATAGTCCCCGGAACCGTATTTCCCGACTACGAACTACCCGACCACTCAACGAAGCGCCGCAAGCTCTCTGAGTTGCAGGGACCCCATCCGATGGTGTTGGTCCTCAGCCGAGGAGGCTTCTGCCCAAAAGACCGTCGGCAGGCGGAATTATTGGTCCAATTTCACCGCGAGATGGAGGTCGGCTACTGCCGCCTCGTCACCATCAGCACCGATAACCTGGCCGAAACAAATGAGTACCGTACTGGCGTCGGTGCACACTGGCCGTTTCTGTCCGATGTCGGCCGCACGATCCAGAAAGATCTCGACATAGCCGAGTACACCGATCCCGAACACAATCCGATGATCCCGTACACCCTCGTCCTCGAACCCGGCCTCATAATCTTCAAGATCTACGATGGCTACTGGTTCTTCGGCAGGCCCACCATCGAAGAGCTTCGTCAGGATCTCCGCGCCGTCACGAAGAAATGCCGCCCCGATTGGGACATCACAACCCCGGAGCAGAAAGCCGCATGGCAACGTGGCGAGAAAGATCGTTTCTACCCCTACGGCAAGAGCTACGCAAAGGTGTTCGGCGAACAGGATTAATTGCTGCCACGCGTTCACACCAGACCCTTCGTCTCTTTTTACCTTGACCGCTGTTTTCCACGTTTTCCACATCTTGCCATAGCGAAAATCGTGTCAAGCCCAAAATTCTGGCAAGTTATTGATTCTAAGTATCATCCGTTTGGCCGAATAATTTCCCTTCGCCCGCTATACTTTATATAGAAGCTTTGAAAGGGAGCCTTGGGGTCAACCCCAGGGCTTTCTCTTTTAGAATGACGATTTTACCCGTAACCCTAATGTTTGGACGATTTTAGCAACACTAACATTTCTATCTCATTGCATTCAATGGAGTTATAAATCGATCCCACCAGGGGGTCCCCCTCAAGGAAAGGAATGATAAAGAAGCTACCCCGTAATCACACCCATTGCCAGGATGGCACATCCCACGGTGAAGATATCTTCGGCGACAGCAACGTACCAATCTTTGAAGGAATATTGCCGGACAAGCTCCCTCCGCAGTAGAAACCCACAAAAAGCCCCTGCTAACGCGCACGCCACCGCAAGAAAGACACCCTCAATCCCCGACCCATTCAGCCCAGCCGCAATGATCGCGCCAATCAGGCCGGCAACGATCAGCCTCGCTGCCAAAGGTCCAGGAGAGGTCCGGTCCCCGGTTTTGGGTAGTTTGTCGGCGACGAGCTCACCAACGGCCAACAAGGTAAAGATCACAGCCGTAGGAAGCTTCGCCACCCAGAAAGCCCACGTGCCATCAACCGGCAGATATCCAAGCCACGCAAACCAGCAGAGTATGGCCATCGGCATCATCGTGCGCAGCCCGGTAACAAACCCGAGCAGGGGAATCGCCATAATCCACGACAACACTGCGAGCGCCATTTACTTCCTCAATCGCCGCCTGAACGTCAAGTGCTTCCCAGGGCCAGCAAAGGAACACCACCAGACTATAGACCAGCCTGCCCATCCCTACGTCAAAAAAGTGATGGAGGCGCAGACTGGCCAATGTTTCCAGCGATTCGAGCGTTTTGATACCGATTCCTGCCTGGTTAGATCACGGAAGAAGTTTCACGCAGCCATGCGTATAACGGGAACCGCTCCGCAAGTTCGCGGACCTCGCCGCGAATCTTCTTCAATGCGCCCGTATCGCCGCGACGATCAAGCGCCTGCGCGATCCAGCCAGCAATCACGCGCATCTCAGGCTCCTTCATTCCGCGCGTCGTCAGCGCCGGCGTTCCAATCCGGATCCCGCTCGGCTTCATCGGAGGATTCGTATCGTACGGAATCGCATTCTTGTTGACGGTAATTCCAGCCTCGCCCAGCGCATACTCCGCCTCCGAACCCAGAATGCCCTTTTGAAACACATCGACCAGCATCAGATGCGTATCGGTTCCGCCTGAGATGATGCGATACCCCTCGGCAGCCAGAGCCTCCGCCAGAACCTTCGCATTGGCCACCACCTGCCGCGCATAACCAGCGAACTGTGGATCAAGAGCCTCCTTGAAAGCCACCGCTTTCGCCGCCACAATGTGCATCAAAGGACCACCCTGCTGCCCCGGAAACACGCTCCGATCCACCGCAGCAGCGAACTCCTGCTTGCACATAATCAGTCCACTTCGCGGCCCACGCAGCGTTTTATGCGTCGTCGTCGTCACCACATGCGCATGGGGAACTGGCGAAGGATGCGCTCCACCAGCAACCAGACCAGCAAAATGCGCCATATCCACAACGAGATAAGCTCCAACCTTGTCGGCGATCTCACGCATCCGCGCAAAGTCGAACTGCCGCGGATAGGCGCTGCCACCACCGATAATCATCTTCGGCTTCTCGCGAACCGCGAGAGCCTCAAGCTCGTCGTAATCGATGGTCTCGGTGTCCTTGCGAACCTGATAGCCAACGATGCGATAGAGTTTGCCCGAGAAGTTCAGCTTGTGACCATGCGTCAGGTGCCCTCCGTGCGCCAGATCCAACCCAAGAACGCAATCGCCGGGGCTCAGCAGCGCCATATAAGCAGCAGCATTCGCCTGCGAGCCGGAGTGCGGCTGCACATTTACATGCTCCGCCCCGAAGAGCTGCTTTGCGCGGTCGCGTGCAATGTTCTCGACGACATCGGCGAATTCGCAACCGCCATAGTAACGCTTTCCGGGATAACCCTCAGCGTACTTGTTGGTGAACACCGTACCAGCCGCCTCAAGAACAGCACGACTTACGAAATTCTCTGACGCAATCATCTCCAGCCCTTCATGCTGGCGTGTGATTTCGTTCTCGATTTGTGCTGCGATGTCAGGGTCAGCGGATGTCAGGTTGGCATTCAGATCGATGGACATAAGGGTATTTTATGCCCTGTATTCCGACTCCACGGTCCGTTATTCGCGCAAGAGGAGTTTCGCGTTGGAAGCGGTGTAAGCCACCTCCTACTATGCCAAGGCGAGTAAGCTGTATCCACAGAACGACGAGGGTCCAGATCGAGGGTATCCTAACAAGCACTTCAGCAGATAGTTTGCAGGCTTCAGAAAAGTGGAGGCGGAATGCACACTCTGTTTGAACTGATAGCCCTTTGGGGGCTGGTCGAAAAAGAAGATCGAGTGCACGACGCAATCATCGCTCTGGCCTTCCTTGCCATACTTGTGGCTCCATGTATCGCAGCGATCTTCGGCAGCTCGTCAGACTCTGAAGAGCCGACCTAGGGAACAGCCCTCTGCTGTTCGCCCAAGCGCTTGAAAGCCTGATAGACGAACGATCCCATGTACCAGCCATCCATGTATTTGTAGGGTGTTTCTCCGGTTGTGTAGTGGCCGCATGGAAGCACCTTCGAGACATAGTCCACACCGTGTTGATCGAAGTTTTTTAGAACGTCGAGGGAGAATTCGCGCAGAAACGTCAGGTCATAGGTTGCATGGATGACAAGGACACGTTTCGGGTTTGCGGCGAATCGCTGCATATACGACATTGGGCTGATTCCAGTAAATATCTGGCGCACCTGGTCCTGCGTGAGACCTGCCTGTTGAAAGGCTTCACGAATATGCCGCGTGCTTTGCCCTGTCCACACAACATCGCCAAACCAGGTTGAGGCGTGGTTGAAGGCACAGACCTTAAGACGAGAGTCATGAGCGGCGGCGATGAAGGCATAACAGCTGCCGAGGCTCGTTCCCAGCACACCGAACTGCTCATAACCTTGCGATTCAAGCCAATCGAGGCAACTGCGAATGTCGACGACGGCTTGTCTGCAGGCTTCGATGGTGCGACCCACGTTCGCGCTGACGGCGTAGTCAGACCGCTCGAGCTCGGCTGGTCGCCGGATATCGTGGTATGGCTTCGAAAGCCGTAGAGCAGAGATACCAAAGCGGTTGAATAAGGTGCAGAGCGCGTTGTGACTGAACGCATCGGCGTTCCACTGCGGCATTACGATGATTGCCTGCTTTGGCCTGCGGCCCTGTTTTGTCTTCTGCTTGTCTGTTAGTTCGGGCGCGGGATACCAACGCGCGTTGACGATGTCGTTTTCGGGGTAGCGGGTGCGGATGGGCGAGGTAAAGCGAAGAAATTCGGCTTCTTCTAATTCACCCTCTTCTGCTTTGCGCTTTAGTTCTGCGTCCTGAGCCAGTGTTTCTGGGCGGACATTGGTGGGAAAGAGCTGTGGGTGGCGGGTTTCGAGGCGGAAGTCCGTGGGTGTTTCGTATCCGAAGAACTCGTCGGAATGGCTGACGATGCAGTCGTTTATGGCGGTCATTCGCTGGAGATCATCTGGGTAATCAGCGGACAGATTCGCTAGCGGGCTGAAGTCTTTCAGCCAGTCGAAGCCCCATTCGAGGGGGCGGACGATTCGGTTGGTGTCGCGTGTAGTAAGTGCAGTCTCCCAGGAGAACATCCACTTCGCGTAAAGCCTTGAGAGCATCTTTTTTAGTTTAGCAATCACAGCTCAGAAAGCACGAAACAGACGCGTCCGATGATGTAGTCGGCTGGAGATTCGTGGTTAGCTAGCGGTAATAGCTGGACAGGAAACTCCCTTGAATACGGACGGAGGATGAGGCGGCCTTCGTCGAAGTCCACGAACCGGAGGAGGAGGGAAGCTCCGTAACGGACGGCGTAGAGGGTAGGCTGGTGGGCGCGGTAGGGGGCGAGCGAGTTGTAGTGGCGGTCGAGGACGGCGATGGCTCCGGGGACGAGGACGGGCTCCATGGCGGCGGCTTGCTGGGCATCGGCGCGTATGGCCAGGAAACGGTCCCAGTGGGCGTGTTTGGTTGAGGGGCGGGAGCGATTGTCGTGGAGGCGAGAGGCGGAGACCTGAATCGTTTCAATGACGGCGGAGGGAGGGATGCGAGCGTCGTCCATGGCGACGGATGCGGAGACGACGGGGACTACTTCGATCGGGTTGGTTGTTTGCAGGGGTGCGGAGGCGGCAGCGGTGAGTTCGAGCGGGAGGATCTGCTCGATGGTGAGGTTTTGGGATTCGAGGACGCGGTCGAGGCCTTCGAGAGAGAGCGCGCGTTTGCGATTAAGGAAGTTGGAGATGTGCGCCTGTTGGAAGCCTGCCTGATTTGCGATTCGGCTGCCGGTGAGGGCGCCGCGCTCGATGCGCCGGAATAGTTCGAGACGGACGAGTTCGTGCAGATCCTGAAAGTTCATAAGTGGGCTTCTCCGAGGCCGAACAATATCATTGGACAAGACGAAGATTAGGCGAAAACTTAGCTTTGTGCAACGACTTTTGACGGCAAATTGCTCCAACATCAGGTTTTACAGGCAAATCAGGCTTGAGGAAAGAATCATATTGACATCGATTTTGTCTAAAGCTATAACCTTGAGACTTTCTATTCATGGCTTCAGTTACAGAATTGGTGCAAATTTGGTGCAAATTGCGCCGTTTTTCTGAAGCCGGGGTGGATGAATGCAGGGTGATTGATTTCCCAAGGTACGACGCTGGATGGATCAACGACAGACGAGTGTTTGCAGTTGGACCGATGGGGCCGGTAGAGCTCCACGGTACGGCTGAAGGCACTTCATAACAACCTGAGCGAGCCCGCTCCGACCGCTGAAAAATACCGAGGCTCGTTGAGGAGCATTACGCCTTGAAAGGGAACTAAATGAAGTACTTGCGCATGAATCTGAAGGTATGTGAAGGGTGTGGAGCGCTTTGGCTTCGCACGGAAGCAGCAGACGGCGTTTACTGCCGGGGATGCTCGCAACAGTTATCGGAGTTTCCGGCACCGCGCGGGAAGAGCAGAGCTGGAAGGCCACGATTGGCGCGGGTTTCGCGTTGCCAAGCGAGCGATGTGGTAACAGGAGGTGGGCGATGAGTGCTGCTGTGCTGGTTTTGCCCGTGATCTGGGCTACTGAGGCGCTGCATGAGATCCATGAGGTTCGCAACGCAGGTGAAGTTGCGGAGACGCATGGGCTGAGGCAGCAGATGGCTCCTGAGCTGGCGTTCTACCGGAAGTACACGGAGGGACTGCTTCGGCGATACGTGAAGATGGCGATGGAGGCTGGGCGTGCTCCTTCGTTACTGGGACGAGAGATGTTCCGGGCGAGGGTGACCAACTACCAGGTGCATGGGTTCGACGACGTGGTGATCTTTGTCCACGACGTGGAGCGATGTCTGGCAATGCTGGATCGCGAACAGCAGTTGATCATCGAACGGATCGCACTGCAGGAGTACACGCAGGTTGAGGCGGCCGGGATGCTGGGCTTGACGGCCCGGACACTGGTGCGGCGGTACGACGAGACGCTCGACGTGCTGACGGAGATCCTGCTGGAGCGGAAACTTCTGCATCCTCGAATTGCTTGTCAAGAGGCTCCTGTTCTTTTGTAGGCTGTAAACAATTGATTCATTTGTAGTTATCTCTGTCCTTGAAGTTGCCGATTAATTATGTGCAACTTGCTATTCTGGAAAGGTAATCAAGAAATGAGACGGGAGAGCGCCTGATGGCTGCTCTCCCGTTTGCTTTGGGGGGCGAATGGAGAGGAAGCGAGTGAAGGGGCGGTTTGTGAGCGAGGGGGCTGTTGCGGAGGAAGAGACGGAGTCGCGGGTGGCGACTCCGAGGCCGAGGTACTGCAGGACGTATGCCCGGAAGCGGGTTGCGGAGGCGCTGCCGGCCATCGTGGAGAAGTTCGCAGAGGAGGCGAAGAAAGGGAGCATTCCGCATATGAAGATCCTGACGAAGCTGGGTGGGCTGGATCAGGGAGAGATGTCGGTGGTGAAGAAACGGCGGCCGAAGAGCATCATGGCGAAGCTGCTGGAGGATTTCAGGAAACCACAGGACGAGGGGCGACCGCGGACGGGCGCGGATGAACAAGGATAAAGGCGTAACGATGATCAAAAGGATAAAGGCGGATAAGAGCGAACAAGGCAGAATGCGGGATCTCTCTACTGCGCGATAGACGATGGGATGAAAGCGGGTCCCCCTTCGGCTTCGCTGAGGGCAGGCTCTTCGGGATGACGAGCAAGAAATGCAACGGCAAGAGCTGGCTGGGTAGAGGGATACTTTCCCACCCATGTCGCGGTAAGACTGCGCCATGGATGGGGCACCCCGGGCGTTTGTGATGGGTTGGAAGAACAAACAACAGCAACTGCAACGACGACTACAGCAGGAATGACTGGCGTTGGCAGGAACAATAGCAGTGCGATACAGAGGGAGGGGCAATGGGTCAGGCTGAAGGGCTGCATCGGCGACGTGTTGGTGCGGGCCAGCGGGAGGGTTTGCGGGGGGTGGCGGGCCTGGAGATGCGGGCTATGGCGGTGGAGTTTCCTGAGGTGCATGGGCATCCGAATCGGCTGCCCTTTGAGGGTGTTCTGACACTGGTGGATGTGGCCAGTGATAAGGCTCCCAGTGGGGCAAGAGGGCATCGGGTGGTGTTGTCGCGAGCGGCGGCGGAGGCGGCTTTGCCTAGTCTGCTGGGCATGGCGGTTGACTACAAGGCTGGTTGGGACGGGCATGATGCGAGGCAGAAGTGCGGGATCATTACGTCGGCTGAGCTGGATGGCAATCGGCTGTGCGTCGCGGGCTATCTGTATGCGCGGGACTTTCCGGAGATGGAGGAGAAGATCCAAGTCGATGGCGCTATGGGGATGAGCTATGAGTTGGCCGATGCTCATGTGGCTGATCTGCGGGCTTCGATTTGGACGCTGACGCGGGCTACGTTTACCGGGGCAGCGATTTTGCTGCGGGAGAACGCGGCTTACCGAAGTACGAGCTTTCGGGTGAAGCGGGGGGCGACCGCGGATTCTCGCGGATTGGCACGGAGGAAGGCGTAACGGTGATCAGAGGGATAAAGGCTGATAAGAGCAAGAACGGACAGATGGGTTGTTGGACTTGTCTTAAGACTTTATGTTTTGTTTTTCTTTTATCCCGATTTTTCTTTGATCACCGTTACGCATTTGTTTTCTCGACACTGCTGCGGCAGGACGAGATGAGGGCAACCGATAAACGATGGGAGGATGAATGAGTTTTGTGAGTGTGTTGGAGGCTGTGGGGAAGGGTTTTGAGAAGGGTTTGAAATGGGCTGTGACGTATGCGGTTCCGGTGGAGAAGCTGGTGGGGCTTTTGTTTCCTTCGGCGGCTCCGGTGGTGAATGAGGTTGTGGATGCTACTTCGCTGATTCAGACTGCTGTGCTGCTGGTGGAGCAAAAGTATGCGGCCAGCGGGGCGCAGAGCGGGACTGGGGCGCAGAAGCTGAATGAGGTGATGCTGCTGACGGAGTCGGCGGTGACGGGGCTGCTGGCTAAGGCGGGTGTGCAGGTGGATTCGAGTTATCTGCAGAGTGTGGTGTCGGCTGTGGTTGCGATTCTGAATGTGCAGAGTGCGTCTGCGACAACGACAGCTGCGGCTTAAAACGAGATTCAGTGGGTGGACTGATGTAACAGAGAAAGACGAGGAGAAAGCAATGGATATGGAGATGAAGGACGAGCTGGGTGCGTTTGTGCAGCGGTTGGCTGCAGCGGCTGGTTTGCTGGAACAGGCGGTTGAGAAACTGGCTGCTCGACAGAGTGATGCTGAGGCTTCGATTGGGCGGATCTCGGCTACTGTTGAGGCAGAGATGGAAGAACGGCTGGCTGCGGCGGAGGCTCGGATTGCGGAGTTGAAGGCCTCTTCTGCTTATGTTCCTGTAGCGGTTACACAAGGACGGAAGACTTTGCCGGTTTCTATGGTGAACCTGCTGGCGAAGCAGGGTGTGACTGTGGACTCGTTGGAGGCGGGGGCTGTGGATGCTGCGTTGGTCAGCCTGAGCCTGGAACAGCGGATTGCCGTGAAGGCTCAGTTGATGCGGGCTGGTTTGCTTAGCTAGGCGACCGCGGATTTTTGCGGATGCACGCGGAGAAACGGCGTAACGGTGATCAGAAAGGATAAAGGCTGATAAGAGCAAGGATTGAGATAAAGGGCCAAGGTGTGGGCTTGTCCTGATTTCTCTGTTCTTTATCTTGTTTTTCCTTGATCACCATTTGCATTTTGCAGGGCGTGGCTGCGGCTGCGCCCTTTTCTTTTTGAAAGGGAGAATGATGAACGCGAAGTTTACTGATATTCACGGCGCGGCGGATTACATTGGGCCGGGCGCGATTGAAGTTCCTATTTACCAGACTGAGATCACGGATCTGGTGCAGCGCCGGGGTGTTTTTGGAAAGAGGATCAAGCAGGTTCCGGCTACTGGTCATCCTTCCAGATATTTTGAGGAGACTGCAATTCCTTCGCCCGCGGCTACATCGGGGTTTGTCGATCCGCGCAATATTGTTGCGCCTCTGGTGACTCCGACACGCGTGGAACGTAGTGTTCCGCTGAAGGCTCTGGTCGCACAGATCAACTACAACCTGTTTGATATTGAGCTGGGTCAACAGCAGAGCCAGTTTGCTTATCTGCAGGCGAAGGATCTTGCCGATACCGTCGACGGTGTTCTGAGGACGCATGACGTTGCGCTTTGGAACGGTACGGATACGAGTCTTAGCTCTCCGACTACTCCGCAGTATTATGGTGCGGGCGCTCAGATTGCCGCGGGCGGAAATACGGTGACGATTGCCACTGGTGCCAGCATTGTCGATGGCTTCAAGTCGACGATTGCGCAGATGGTTGCTAATAGCTCGTATGGTGTTCGTCCTACGGCTATCTACGCGAATCCGGTGCTGCTGGATTTGATTGATCGCGAGATGAAGGCCGAGTTCAATGTCGTTCTGAATACGAAGGAGATTGCTGCTGGTTTGAGCGTGAAGACGCTTTCGACGCAGGCGGGCGATATTCCTCTGATTCCAGAGTGGACGCTGAGCTATACGGGTACTCCTGGGTCGGGCTCGGCTGTGCTGCCAGCTTATATCGTGACGGAGGATTTGATTGAGTATCACTGGTTGAGCGATCCGAATCCGCGGATCTTCCAGCTTGGTGTTCCGGGTTCGCTGGCTTCGCAGTATGTGGTTGTGAAGTTTGGCGGCGTGGTGGTGAAGGGCGCGAACTATGCGCACTATCAGGTGCTGGTCGATCGCTAGTCGTTGAGGGTTTTGCCCTTGGGGTAGGAAAGCATACCCCAGGGGCTAAAACCCCATTTTCTTTGGCGGGAGAGAGGGCCAAGGCTGAAGCCTTGGCTTACCTAGAAGCAAATGATCGGGGAGGTTGGTGTGGGGTATTTGTTGCCTTCGGAGTATGTGGAGTATGGGCTGGGGGCGGAGACTTCGGACGCCTGGGTGACGATGGCTTCGGCGCTGATGGAGGCGCATTGCAGGAGGCCTAGTCTGTTGGTGACGCAGTATGTGGAACGGATGCGGCTGACGGCTGGGGCGCAGACGGTTCGGTTGAGCTATCGTCCGCTGGCTGCTGCGGCGGAGGCTGCTTCGCCGTTGGTGGGGGTCAATGTGCGGTATGGGCGGCCTCGGCGGGGGGAGATGCCGGATCCGGTTCGTGAACAGCTTGCCTGGGCGTTCGGTGTGCCAGGGAGCTGGAATGCGCTGGATCCGACGAGTGTCGATGTGAATTTGACTGCGGGCGAGTTGACGTTTCCGCAGAATTTCATGGGCATCAACTACAACGAGGTTGAGGTGACGTACACGTCGGGGCTCGTGACGGTGACGCCGGCGGTGAAGGTGGCTTGCGCACAGATTGTGAAGAATGCGCAGGCGACTCCCGCGATGAATGTGAAGAGCAGCAAGATGGACACGATGCAGATGCAGTACTTCAGCGGGGTGCTGGTGGACCCGCAGGTGCAGGCGCTGCTGCAGCCTTATGTGGCGGAGAGGCTGGGGTGAGGCGATGGCGGACTTGAGGGTGACGGCGAGGCGAGCTGCGGATGTTTTGCTGCGCGGGTGTGGCGGGCGGATGGTTTTGCTGCGGGTGCCTGCTCCGGCGGTCGCTGGCGATGCGTCGGAGCAGTTGGGGCTGGCGACTCCGGGGTTTCAGGATGTGGAGTTGGGGCCGGTGGTGTTTCGCAGGGTGCGGGTGAGTGCGACGGAGGGTAAGCCGGCGTTGCGGGAGATGGTGGTTTCGGCTTCGGCGGTGGAGGCGTTGACGGGATCGGCGGGTTTCTCTTCGGCGAGCGTGCTGTTTGCTTCGGCGTTTGGGGTGCTGGTTGATGAGGCGCTGCTGACGGTGGTGTCGGCTACGGAGATGGAGGCTGGCGGCGTGGTGTGTGGGTATCGGGTGTTGCTGCGGGAGGGTGTTGCGGTGGAGGTTTAGTGGCTGTTGGGGATGCGATGACAGGTACTGCAAAAGCAAAGACAACAGCAGGTCCCCTCCGGCGATGACAAGCAAGAAAAGTAACGGCAAGAACTGGCTGGGTAGAGGGATACTTTCCCACCCATGTCGCGGTAAGACTGCGCCATGGATGGGGCACCCCGGGCATTTGTGGCGGTTGGGAGAGCAAACAACGGCAACGGCAACAGCAGGTCCCCTTCGGGGATGACAAGCAAGAAATGCAAATGCAAGAACAGGAACAAATGCAAGAGCAAGGGCAAGGGCAAGGGCAACGGCAAGGGTCAAGCGGACGCTTCTATCATTTTTGGGTTGCTGAGGGAATTATTTGTAATCGAAAGGGTTACGTTTTATGCAGAATGCAAAGGATACGTTTTACGTTACGCTGCAGGGCAGGCTGGAGGCAGTGAATCCGGCACGGATGGTCGTGGTGCGAGGGGTGACGCGGCCTGGCGTGTTGGTGGAGGAGAACGAACTGGCTTCTGCGTATGAGCCTGTGGATGCGTTTCGGCTGCGGTGGACGGGGATGAAGGTGGATATGCAGGGGTCGCTTCCGCTTGTGGCGATGGAGTGCGAGATTCGGTATGCGACGGATGGTAGCTCGGGCAATGGCGGGATGGATCGCGGGCGGTTGCTGGCGGCGATGGATGGGGAGCTGGTGAGCGCGGTGGGGGCGGCTCCCCAGAGTGTGGTGAAGATGAACTACTCGGGCGTGAGTGCGGGGACGGCGCCTGTTGCGATGGGGACGAATGTGTTCTGGGGCGATGTGGTGTTTGGCGCGGCGGCGGTAGAGGGCGAGCGGTTGGAGCGGGTGGCGACGGTGATGGTGTTCTGCTACCAGGAAGCGGGTGAGCTGTGAGTTTGAACGGATTGGTTGGGGCTGTGGCTCCGGTGACGCGGCGGGTGAGGGCTTACTTTGCGCCGGTGAATCGTGTGGCTGGGGTGCCGACGTTGTTTGATGCGGCGCAGATGGGTGGGTTTGGGCTGGATTCGCCGCCTGCTCCGTGGATGGACCTGGGGTGGTGCAAGGGGTTTGCGCGGAAGAGTGCGACGAAGGTTGGGGCTCTGCGGACCGGGGCTCCGGCTATCGTGGCCAGTCAGGTGCGGACCGAGGTGGAGGCTGCGGTTCAGCTGGAGTTTGAGAGCTGGGGGAAGTTGCAGATGGCGCTGGCGGCGGGTTCGCAGCAGATGAATCTGTTGCTGACGGCGAGTGGGGCGGCGGCGAATGGAAGCGGTGGGGTTGCTGCTGCGCCCGTGGCTTTGGCGGCCGGGTCTACGGCTACTTCGCTGAATGTGGGGACTACGGCTGCGGCGGGGTTTTCGGTTGGGAGCCTGGTCGCGGTGGATGTGGACTACTCGGGGCAGGTTGGTTTTGTGGGGAGTGGTGTGAGCGGGGCTTATGTGCAGGCTTCGGCGGATGTGGGCGGAGATGTGAATTATGTGCGGCGGGTTTCGCTGAATGTCGGGCGGGTGGTTTCGATTGCGGGTGGGGTGTTGACGCTTGGGGCGCCGCTGCTGGCTGGGGCTCCGGCGACGGGGATGCAGGTGAGTCAGTTGGCTGGGTTTGTGGATAGAGAGGGCGGCGGGTTCTTTCAGGAGTGGTCGGGGTTGTTCGTGATGGATGGGGAGCAGGGGGATCGGGTGATCTATCACTATCCGAGGCTGCAGGCGATGCAGGGAGCGGCGGAGGGTGTGGAGGCTGTTGCGGCTCCGCTGGAGAGGGTGCGGTTGGTGGGGGCTTTTCGAGCGCTGCCGGTGAAGGATACGAATGATGGGGAGATGGTGGTTTGCTTTCGGAGTTATTTGCCGGGGGCCATGCGGTCGGTTTAGGGGTGGGTGGAAGAGAGGCATACCCCAGGGGCTAAAGCCCCTTTTTCTCTCAAGGCTTGATTCGTGGGGCTGAAGCCCCACGCTAATCCTGAAAAGCAACAGCAACGGCAAGGACCAAGGCAACGGCAACAGCGACTGACTGCGACTGCGCAACGGTTTTTGGGGTGGGTGGGTTGTGGGTGGGGTCGTGGTTATGAAAGGAAAGGGATGAAGATGAATTGGAAGCCTAAAGGATGGGCGCTGGTTGGTATGTTGCTGGCGTTTCCGGGGATTTTGTGGGTGACTGTGGCTGCGGTGGCGCAGATTGCTACTACGCAGGTTACAGATACGATCTATAGCGCGGATGGGACTCCGGCTACGGGTACTGTGATCGTGAGCTGGCCTGCATTTACGAATTCGGCCGGGCAGTCGGTGCCTGCGGGGAGTACGTCCGCGGTGATTCCGGCGGGAGGATTGCTGAACGTGAGCCTGGCTCCAAATGCGGGCGCTACGCCGATGGGGACATACTATACAGCCGTGTTTCATCTGGATGACGGGACTGTGAGCCGGGAGTATTGGGTTATTCCTGTGAGCGCAACTCCGGTGCATGTGAGTGCGATCGAGAACACGGTGCTGCCTACGTCGGTGGCGATGCAGACGGTGAGCAAGGCGTATGTGGATACGGCGATTGCCGCGGCGGTGTCGGGGCATCCGCTGGATACATCGAATCCTTATGTGCTGAAGACGGGCGATACGATGACGGGGCCGCTGGTGCTGCCGGGCGATCCGACTGCGCCGTTGCAGGCGGCGGAGAAGCAGTATGTGGACGTGAGTGTTTCGGCGGTTGCGAGCGGGCTTTCGCAGAAGGTGGCTACGCTGCCTTCGGCTACGCAAACCGTGGCTCAGCCTACCGGCACTGGGCTGGAAGTGAACATCCTGAACGGCACGGAGTATGCGAGCCAGTATTTGAGCGGGGACGGCAACAACGGCATTGCGAATGCGCTGTCGAGTGCGGACTGTGCGAGCGGGTGCGAGGTGAAGGCGGAGCAGAACTATGCTTCGGAGGAGAACTATACGACGTCGCAGTGGAATGACCAGACTCATCTAGTGGACACGCGGAAGGGGCAGCGGTTCGACAGCTACCTGAACCCGGAGAGCGTGATGATGCCGGGTCAGGAAGCAGGTCAGGTGGTGAGCGTAGTTTCGACACGGAGCGGGGCGAGCGTTTTTCAGGAGACGGGCACGGCGGAGCCAAGTTCAGCGGGTATCGCGGTGTTTCACAGTGCGCTGAGTGGAGGCTCTAATCTCTTCCCGGAGAATATCGAGAGCCAGATTCCTTATTTCAAGAGCAACTATACGGCGTTGTCTGTGAATGGGACGTACAATACGCAGGGCCAGCATGTTCTGGTTCCGATGGCAACGAACTGCTACGGCGTGGGCGACTGCCTGATCGGGTCGCAGTTTTTGACGTCGTCGGGCGGGTTCCGGGACAACGCGGATGAGGGGACGCATCCGTTCGATCTGCAGGTGCGCGAGGATACGCAGGTCTTTCAGGGGACGTGCTCGAGCGGGTGCACGCCTGGATCGACTTCGGTGAAGGTTGCTGCGACCGCGGCGCCTGGGACGGAGGGCGATGGAAGGTATCTGATCGATAAGAATCCGGCGAAGGTGTTGAGCGCAGGTGTGCTGACGGGTGTTGGCGCAGCGGGGCCACATGCTTCGGCTGCGTTCAGCGGGAGTGGGTTTCCGGTGAGCGTGTTCTTTCAGACGGCGCAGGCGCTGACCTCGCAGGCGAACAATATTGCTCCTGGGACGGTTACATTTGCGATTGCGACGAGCGGTGTGCCGTCGGGCTATGCGACGAATACGGCGGCGGCTCCGCAGACGAGCGGTGTGGCTTGCGTGACTGATCCGGTGAATGTGTACAACGCGCAGAACTACGAGATGGCGAACTACACCGTTGTGGATGGTACGCATCTGCAGATGACGCTGAACAAGGCACACGCCTCGGGCGCGAGCGTGGCGATGGGCGGTCTGTGCGGCTACGGCCTGGAACAGACGGTGGATACGACGGCGGGAATCCGGCAGGTGTTTCCTGTGGTGGGGTCCTACTCGGCTACAGGGCTTTACTATGTGGGCGGAGAGACTCCGATTGTGGGGGCGATGGGGTCGACATCGGCGTTTGCGAATCTGACGCTGAATGTTGCTTCGATTGCACGCAGTGGGAATATGGTGACGGTGACGACGGCGGGGAATCTGCCGGTGGATGTGAATGGACTGAGTCTGACGGTGTCGGGTGTGGCGGACTCGAGCTACAACGGGGCCTATGCGGTGACGACGACGGGACCGAATACGCTGACCTATGCACAGAACGGCGCGAACAGCACGAGCACAGGCGGAACGCTATCGGTGGTGACGGGAGGATATGCACTGTATCCGATGGCGGAGGTTTTGAGTGTCTTCGATACGGCGGCCAAGACTGTGGATGGGCAGATGACGCTGGCCCCGAACACGGTGGCGTGGGCGTCGAACGATGCACTGGAGGAGCCGCATTACTACCAAGAGTCAGTGGACGGGGACACGGAGTTTATCGGGCAGACGACTCCGCGGCCGAGCATCATATCGCGCGTAGGTGTTCAGTATGAAGGCAACAACGGTCCAGGACTGCAGGGCTGGGCGGTGACGAATGCGGTGCCGGCATCGAATTATTTCGGCAACGGCGGAACGCACTCGGCTCCGGACACGGCTTATCTGGAGAGAGGCGTGTGGCTTCGTACGATGGTGGCGGACGCGGGCGAACAGGCTGTGTTTACGATCCATTGCAACTCGCATGGCTGCGGGAAGTGGAACTCGGGTTACAACCTGTTTGAGCTGGACTCGAGTGTGGGCACGGACACGATTGCGTTTCAGACGACGACGAGCTCGCTGAATATGAACCTGAGGGGAACGAACTATTCGTTTACGCCGCAGGGCTTTACGGCAGGGACGGTGAATGCGACGACGCTGAATGGAGCGATCAACGCGGCGAATATTTCGAGCGGAACGGTGAACGCGGCTCGGCTGCCGGTGTTTGGAGCGTCGGGGGCTGGACATGCGGCGGGTGCCGTGCCTGATCCGGGTTCGACAGCTGGGACGACGCGGTATCTGCGTGAGGATGGGACGTGGGCGGCACCGGCGGCGACGGTTGGATCGACGACTGTGTCTGGAGCGAGTCTGCCGAGCGGCGCTACTGCGGACTACAACTTTCTGCAGGGGTCGGGAAGCGTTTTGACCGACACGAGCGGGAACGGGAATGATGCGACGCTAGGAACGGGAGCGATGGCGCCGACGTGGACTTCGACGGGGCTGAGCTTTGCGACGGGCCAGGGCGTGGCGTTGCCTGCGGCGCTGAATGGGACGCAGACGTTTGTGCTTGGGGTGTATATCAATCCTCTGCCGGCGCCGACGCCGCCCATCAATGTGTACCCGGTGATGGTGACTTCGTCGATGGGTTCAGGGCAGGGCTTCAATTTGATGTATAGCATGACGGATACTACGGGGAATTTCGTCAATTTTGCCTATGCGCCGACGCTCTATGTCAGTGGAGGGCACACGACGGATGCACCGAATCTGTTCTCGGGCTTTCATGTGCTGGGCGTGGTTCTGGGAACAGGTGGGGGAAGTCTTGACCACATCTATATTGATGGCGTCGAGGTGGCGAACTACCGCGTGCAGGGGACGTCAGCGGGAGCGCAGACTTCGGGCAATCTGTTTCTGGGGTCGAGCGGAGCGTCAATCTGGACGAATTCGGGATTGAATGGCACGTTCTACCGGGTGCGGACGTATGCGACGCAGCTGTCGGCCACGGACATGGCGACGGTGAGCACGTCGATTCGGAATGACGTTCAATCGCGTGGGGTTGCTACATCGCCGCAGCAGGTTGGGTTGTTTGGGCCTCAGCTGGATGCGATCGGGGATTCGCTTACGTCTGGGCTTGGGGCTGCGACTGCGTGGCCTTCGTTGCTTTCGCTGGCGAATCAACCTGCGTACACGATGACGAACTGGGGCATCGCAGGGATTGGACTTCAGGCCATCAATGGATCGGAGCCGAATCGTGTGGGGCAGCGCTGCCAGACGAACTCGGGTTCTCCGGTGACGATTGTGTTTGCGGGCACGAACGACTTTCAACTGGGCGGCGGCACGACGGCGGCTGCGGTGATGGGTTCGCTGATGGGCGAGGTGCAGACGCTGAAACAGGCGGGCTGCAAGGTGTTCGTTGGAACGATGGTTTCGCGGGGTGGCAACGATATCAGCGGAATAAGCTTCGATGCGGACAAGGACGCCTATGACGGATTGATTCTGTCGGCGGCGAAGACGGGCGGCGCGGACGGCGTGATCGACTTTGCGGCTGATCCGAGGCTTGGCGCGGACGGGGCGAATACGGGAACGTACTTTCAGACGGACCATATCCATCCGACACAGGCCGGGCAGGCTTTGCTGGCTGCCGCGGCGAGCAATGCGCTGAACTACGCTTACGGCTACAACGAGGCGAATCCGCATAACGTGACGGCGCTGCCTTACAGCATGACTGCGGGGGATGGGTACGTAACCCTCTCGGGTGTGACGGGAGCGGGTACGCTAACGCTGCCGGATTGCACGGGGCAGAGCGGGGCGACGTATCGAATTGGGAATCCGCAGTCGGCTTATGCGGTGACGGTGGCTCCGCTGAATGCTTCGCAGTTGATCAATGGCCTGGCGTTCGGGACTACGGTGACGGTTCCGGCGAATGGGTCGGTGACACTGCGGGATGTGCCGAATCCGAAGACGGTTTCGGGGTGCCATTGGGAGATGTAGTGGGTGGCTTGAGGTGGGCCGGGGAGAGATCTCCGGCCCGTCCGGCAAGGAATGGTGCGGGATGTCGACGGATGGGTGGGATGCCAGGGATGTAGAGGAGTTGCTGGGGCTCGGACTCGAGATGAAGAAGAGGCCGGAGCTGGTGTTTGCCATGGCGGAACAGCTGTTGCGCGTGCGGGACAGGGCTGGTTTGATGCAGCCGCTGCGGGCGAATGCGGTGCAGCGGGCGTTTGAGGAGGAGCGGGGGCAACGGAATATTGTGCTGAAGGCTCGTCAGATGGGCGTGACGACGTGGGTCGCGGCAAGGTTTTTTTTGAAGACGATTACGGAACGGGGTGTGCTGACGGTGCAGGTCGCGCATACGCGGGAGGCGGCTGAGGGGATCTTCCGGATGGTGCAACGGTTCTGGGAATATCTGCCGAAGCATCTGCGTGAGAACGGATTGCGGCGGAGCAAGGCGAATGTCGGACAGATGATCTTTCCGGCGCTGGATAGTGAGTTTCGGATTGTGAGCGCGGGGGATGAGGGCGCTGGGCGCGGGCTGACGATTCAGAATCTGCATTGCAGCGAGGTGAGCCGTTGGCCAGGAGATGCGGGCGAGACGCTGGCAGGGTTGCGGGCGGCGATGAGTCCGGAGGGCGAGATGGTGTTGGAGTCGACGCCGAATGGAGCTTATGGATGCTTCTATCAGGAGTGGGTAGCAGCTGGTCAGCGAGTCAGCGAGTCAGCGGACCAGCGAGCCGGCGGTGTGGTGCGGCATTTCTTTCCCTGGTGGATGGAAGAGGATTATGTAGCTGCTGCAGTTACAGATTTGCGGGACGATGAACTGGCGCTGGTGTCGGCGCATGGTTTGACGGCGGAGCAGATTGGGTTTCGGCGTGGCTTGGAGGCGAGCTACAGGGGTTTGCGGTCGCAGGAGTTTGCTGAGGATGCGATGAGCTGCTTCAAGGCTACGGGGGAGTGCTGCTTTGAGATTGAAGCGATTGAGGCTCGGTTGGGTGGAGTGCCAGAGCCGATGGCGGTGCGGCGCGGTGGGGCTTTGGAGGTCTGGCTGCCTCCGGTTGTGGGGAAGGAGTATCTGGTTGCGGTGGATACGGCGGGCGGCGGCGCGGATGGGGACTTTGCGGCGATGCAGGTGATCGAGATGGAGTCGGGGATGCAGTGCGCGGAGTTGCAGCAGAGGTTTGGGACGCTGGAGCTGGCGCGGGTTTCGGCGGAATTGGCAAGGGAGTATGGCGGGGCTCTGATTGCGGTGGAGAGGAATAACCATGGCGCTGGTGTGCTGGCTTATCTGGATAGCGTTGAGCGTTACGCTCGGGTTTATGAACAGGGAGGAGTCGCAGGATGGCTGACTACAGCCGGGAGCAAGCCGGGGATGGTTAGCCGGATGGGGGCTTTGCTGGCGGAGGCTCCCTGGTTGTTTTTTAGCAGGAGGTTGCTGGGGGAGTGCCGGACGTTTGTTTCGATGGCTGGCGGAAGGACTGGCGCTGCGAGTGGGTCTCATGATGATTGTTTGATGGCGATGGCGATTGGGCAGGCGGTTCGGGCGGAGTTGGCGGGGAAGAAGAAGGATGGTTTCGAGCGGGGTTCTTCCCACCCTTCGCAAAGTGCGCGAAGGATGGGGCACCCGAGCATTTTGGGTGGGGTAACAGCAGGCACTGCATTTGCTGGGGCTGCGATAGAGCATGGGTGGAAAAGCAGGTTTCTCCACTGCGCTGCTTCGCAGCTTCGGCCGAAATGACAAGGTTTCGGCGTGGGAGGCTGAGTGCAGTATTCTGCTGGGACGGGGTATTTCGGGCTTGGCGGTTTTGGCGGTGCAGGCGATTCGTCGGATGCGGGGTGGGGCGCAGAGCCAGTTGATGCTGGGGGCCGATGGGAAGCTTTGGGTGGTGAAGTTTCAGAATAATCCGCAGCATCTGCGGGTGCTGGCGAATGAGTTGATCGCGACACGGCTGGCGGCGGCGGTCGGGTTGACCGTTCCGGTGAGCGATGTGGTCGAGGTGACGGAGTGGCTGGTGGCGAATTCGCCGGGGATGCATGTGGAGCTGCCTCGTGGGCAACGGGCGAGGTATACGGCAGGGTTGCAGTTCGGGTCGCAGTTTGTGGGTGGGCTGATGCCTGGGCAGGTAGTGGATTATCTGCCCGAGCAGCAGCTGGATGAGGTAAGGAATCTGGCTGAGTTTGCGGGTATGCTGTGCGTCGATAAGTGGGCGGGGAACTGCAATGGGCGACAGGCGGTGTTTGAGCGGAGGCCGAGGGAGCGGAAGTATCGGGCTACGTTTATCGATCAGGGATTTTGCTTCAATGCGGGGGAGTGGACGTTTCCGGATTCGCCGCTGCGGGGGGTGTATCAGCGCAACCGAGTTTATGCCGAGGTGGTGGGGTGGGAGAGCTTTGAGCCTTGGCTGAGCCGGGTGGAGGAGATGCAGGCCGATACGCTTTGGGGGATCGCGGAGGTGGTTCCGCCGGAGTGGTATGGCGGGGATACGGTGGAGATCGAGCGATTGATGGAGCAGATGCTGATGAGGCGGTCGCGGGTGAGGGAGCTGATTGGGTGGTTTCGGGATTCGAATCGGGAGCCTTTCCCGATGTGGGAGAAGAAGGTGAGTGTGGTTGTGCCGAGGCAGTTTGCGGAGTTAAGTGTGGCGGGTAAGTTTGTAATGTAGTTGTCAGATGTCAGTTCTCCGTTGTCAGACTGAGAACTGAGAACGGACAACTGAGAACTGGAGTAGGGCGTGAAGGAACGGTTGCCGTGCGAGTTCTTCCTGATCCGGTATGTGCCGGATGTGGTGAAGGGCGAGTTTGCGAATATCGGAGTGCTGCTGCGAGAGGCGGGGCGCGACGATAGCGCGGTGGTGCGCTTTACGCGGGACTGGAGTCGGGTGAAGTGTCTGGATGCGGATGCGGATATTGGGCTGCTGGAGGGATTGGAGTCGGAGATTGCGGCTCGGCTGCGGATGGGGGCGGCGGATACGAAGCCGGTGATACAGGTGCTCGAGGATACGCTGTCGAACTCGGTGCAGATGACGGAGGTTCGGGCTTCGCTGGCTGAGAGCATGCCGGCGGAGATGGATCAATTGATGCGGATGTATGTGGAGCCTCTGAAGGTGAAGCAGGAACGGAAGAGGACGGGACGGGCGGCGATTGCGGGGTCGATGCGGACGGAGTTTGAGCGCGCGGGCGTTTGGGGGTTGATGCGGAAGAGGATTGCGGCTTCGCTGTATACGCGGGCCGGAGATCCTATGAAGATCGACTGTGGTTATAGGGCTGATCTGCAAAACGCAGGGGTGGTTCGGATGTTCCAGGCTGTGTCGCTGGAAGGCGATGTGGAGGGGGCCAAGGGGTTGGCTTACTCGGCTCCGCAGTTGATGGAGGGCGTGCAGCGTGTGGAGGGAGCGGCGCTGGAGTTGACGGCAGTGGTGGAGCCTCTGCGGACTGTGTCGGAGTTGGAAGATGAGGCGATGGAGCGGTATCGGTTTGGGGTGGAGACCATGGAGCGACAGGCGATTCGGGTGGTGACTTTGAGTGATCTGGCTCGGGTGGCGGCTACGGCTCGGATGGAGTTGCGGGTTTAAGAATTAGGTATCGGGTAGTAGGTATCAGGTTTCGGGTTTCGGAAGGCATGGCTCTTTGAGCTGTGCCTTTTTCTTTTGTGGTGGATGTGAATTGGAGAGAGGTGAAGGGCATGGGAGTTCGGGCTGCAGTGAAGAGCGTTTGGGATCGGTTGGCGGGTGTGGAGGCGGCATCTGGAGATGCGACCGTGGGAGAGAGGAAGACGGCCATGCTGCCTTCGATTCTGTCTCCTTATCAGGCTGGGCGCGGTGGGCAGAGTGCTTTGCCGAAACCTACTCCGGCGAATCTGCGGAAGTTTGCGGAGACGCCGGTGGTGCGGAGGGCGATCAATGTGGTGAAGGACAAGATCGCCAGCATGGATTGGCAGGTGCGGGTGCGGCGGGGGTACTCGGAGGCGACGGTGGAGGATGCGGCGGCGCGGATGGCAGTGCTGCGGCGTTGCCTGGAGGAGCCGAATGTTTCGGACAGCTTTCGTGTGTTGTGGGAGCAGGTGATCGAAGACCTGTTGGTGGGCGGGTTCGGTGCCGTGGAGATGGAGGCTACGGGAGATTCGCTGCGGCCGTTTCATCTGTGGGCGGTGGATGGCGCGACGATCCAGATCAACAGCAAGTGGGATGGTGATCCGGAGAAGCCTCGTTATGCGCAGGCTACCGGGCAGCTGGGCAAGGATGGGTTGGTTTCGCTGCTTGATGACGAGCTGATGTATGTGCGGTTGAATCCGAGGACTCATACTCCGTTTGGGTTGGGGCGGCTGGAGGTTGCGTTTGAGACAGTGAACCAGTTCCTGAGTGCGAACCGTTATGCGGGGCGGCTGGCTTCGAACTCTGTGGTGCAGTATGCGCTTTGGCTGAACGAGGCTACTCCTGAACAGCACGACCGGTTGATTCGGTGGTGGCAGGATGAGATTGAAGGCACGGGCCGTGTTCCTCTGCTGAGCTGTGAGCAGAAGCCTGAGGTGCTGCGGTTTGCGGGTGGGACCGATGCCGATCTTCGGTTGCAATGGCAGGAGGCGTTGATCCGGATGATTGCGAATGCGTTTGAGCTGCCGCCTATGATGCTAGGACTGCAAAGTGATGTGAACAAATCGACCGCGGGCGAGATGGCGGATGAGGCGTTCCAGAGCGCGGTGGTTCCGGTGGCGAAGCTGGTGGCGGAGCACATTACGCGCGATCTGTTTGCGAAGAAGCTGGGCTGGCGCGAGTTCGAGTTCTGCTTCAACGACCTGGAGAGCAGGGACGAGATGGAGGAGCTACAGATTCAGACGACGCTGCTGAATGCGGGCGTGTTGACGGTGGATGAGGTTCGTCAGATGCGCGGCCTGGGGCCGTTGCAGAGCAATGAGGTGACAGAGTGAAGGTGACGATCGACAATCTGGATGGGCAGGGTGCGGTGGACTATAGCTCCACACTGTGCGCGGATGGGCCGCTGAAGATCGAGCGTACGCTGAATGCTCCTTCGCGATGCAGCGGGATGCTGGATGTGAGCGATGCGGGGCTCGCTGTTCCTGTACGGCGTGCGCGGATGGTGGTGACGTCGCAGGCTGGGACGGTGTTGTTCACCGGGTACGTGGCGACGGAGCCGCAGGCTGTGTATGCGGGTGTTGCGACGAAGGGGTCGGTGTATCGGTATGGGTTCAGTGCGGTCAGCGATGAGTGGCTGTTGGATAAGCAGAGCGTTCCGGTGAGTGGAGCGGGGTTGGCGCAGGCGGGCGGGCAGGTGTTGACGACGCTGACCGACCGCGTAGATGCGGGGTTGTTCACGACTACGGGGGTTCTGAATGGGGCTTCGGTTGGCGTGTTTGAGCCTGTGGCTGCGGATAGCTGGTCAGTGAATGCGGGGAACGTTGCTGCGGCTGCCTATGCGGCGTATCGCGTGCTGAATGGCGTGGTGAGTTTGCAGCCCGCAGGGACGGTGACGCATGCTCTCAGCGATGGCGATGGGACATTGCAGGTTGCGGCGTTGAAGACCTCGTCTGTAAAGGAGCTGGCCAATGATGTGACGGTGAGCGGCGAGATGGAGCCTGCCGCTTACATCACCGAGACATTTGCAGGGGATGGCACGACGACTGTGTTTCAGCTTGCCGAAGCGCCGTTTCGTCCGAAGGAGGCGGGGAATTCTTCGCAATTGTTGTCAGACAGCTTCAATCAGGGTGTGTTCAATTCACAGGTTTGGCAGGTGGCCGACCCGGGGTCGCATCTTGGGTTTGGCGCGGCTGGTTTGACGATGACTGGCGGCAACGGGTTCGATGGGCAGACTACCCTGACGGCGATTGATGCGTTGGAGTTGGGTGGGACGCTGGTGATTGAGGCTGGCAGCGTGCAGCTTGGTGGGGCCAGCGATGGTGTGGTGTGTGGACTGTACTCGGGTACGACGCAGGTGGCGAACTGCTTTGCCGGATACAACGTGAGACAGAGTGGCGGGTCGACGGTGGTGGCTCCGCTGGTCAATGGGGTCGAGGTTGGGACAGTGTATACGCTGCTCAGCGGACATACTTATACGCTGCGGATACGACTGCATTGTGTCGAAGCTCAGCGAGTGTTGCAGCGTTACTACGCAATGGTGGATGGAGCGGTCGAGGCCTTCGGCGGGGGGCTGGTTTCGGCGCCGATGGCAGTGGTGTTTGAACTGCAGGATCTTGGGGTGGCTTCGAGTACTCCAGCGACGGTGTTGTATGACGGCGCGGTGACGAGCTCTCCGGCGAGTTGCAGTTTTGTAGCAGTGAACAGTGTGCAACTGTTTGGGTCCATGGGCTACTGCAGGGTGACACAGGCAGGTTCGGCCTGGGTAGTTAGCACACTGCCAAGCGGAACGACCATGATCCGGCTGATTGGCGTTGCTGGCGAGGGGGTCGATTGCAAAGTATCAACTGCCGGTAAGGTTACATTTTTGGCCGGACGTGTTCCGGTGGCAGGCGAGCTTGTTACGGTGACTATCGTGGGCAACAGAGAGCTATAGCGCGGCTGGAGGATACTGCAAGCGTCGCGGCGGAGGCTGAGGGTGGTGCGCCGGGGACTGCACGGTGGCTGGGTAAGGTGCTGCGGCCTGCGGCGCGGAGTTCGGTGGATTGCGAGAGTGCTGCGCAGGCTGTGCTGAGCTTTTCTGCGAGCAGGGCCGCTGCTGTGGCCGGCACCTACCAGGCCGTGAATCCGAGTGATGTCTGGCCGGGTGATGTGTTGGCCATTACGAGCGGCGGCCAGACAACGAGTGTGGTTGTGCGTCAGGTTGCGATTGAAGATGGGTCGGCATGGCCTGAGGCGCTGACGTATCGAATTGCGTTTGCGAATGACTGGGCTGAAGGGTTGGGTTTGACTTTGTCGGAGGCGATTGCGGCGGACGCGCTACTGCCTCCGACGGCGTTGACGACACCGGGCAATGTGCTTGCGAACCTGCAGCAGTTGCTTGTGGTGAGTGCGACGACGACCGCGCTGCAGGTGGATGCTGGAACGGCTCCACCTGCGGGCGGCGGGTTTGAGGTGCGACGGCGGGACTGGGACTTTGGACCGGGAGTGGATCAGGACCTGGTGCTGCGGAGTCCCGTTCGGAGTTTTTCGATTCCGCGCGAGGGACAGGTGGAGCAGTACTACGTGCGGATGTACGACGGATCGACTCCGCCGGTTTATTCGCGGTTTTCGAGTGCAGTGTTTACGAATCTGCCGGTGAGCTAACGCCGGCGAGGGAGGTGGGAGATGACGGAGTTTGAAGGACAGGTGCTGGCGGATCTGCGTGTGTTGAAGAGTCAGATGGAACAACTCATGGGGATCGGACAGCCGGGGCGGATTGCTCAGATCGAGGAGCGCGTGGAACGGCATGAGCGGAGCGTGCAACGCATCAAGGGCGTGTTTGCGGCATTTGGCGGGCTGCTGACGATGGTTCATCTGGCGATGGCATATCTGCGGCGTTAGACGAGAAGGGAAGGAAAGAGGATGGATTTCTTGAAGCTGTTTTTGCGCGGCGTTGCATTGTTGCCCGGGGTGATTCAGGGGACGGAAGCTCTGTTCGGCGCTGCGACCGGTGAGCAGAAGAGGGATGCGGCGGTGGAGATTGTGGGTGCGGCGATCAATATCACCGATGCGGTGACGAAGAAGCAGATTGCCGATGCGGATAAATTCTCCGCAGGGTTGAACGCGATCATCGACGGTGTCGTGACTTGCCTGAATGCGAGCATCTGGGCGAAGCAGTAGACAGGCGGCGTTCATGGCCCAGACCCGTAGGACACGTATAATCGAGGGCTATGAGCGCCGGACCGTTGGTCGGAATTGTAATGGGAAGCCGCAATGATTATGCGGTGATGCGGAGTGCTGCGGAGATGCTGACGGAGTTCGGCGTAGCGCATGAGGTGCGTGTCGTTTCGGCGCACCGGACGCCAGATCTGTTGTTTGAGTATGCCGAGACGGCGATCGCGCGCGGACTGAGGGTGATCATCGCGGGGGCTGGTGGCGCAGCGCACCTTCCGGGAATGATTGCGGCGAAGACGGTCGTTCCGGTGCTGGGTGTGCCCATTCCTGCGACGGCGCTGCAGGGGATGGATTCGCTGCTGAGCATTGTGCAGATGCCGAAGGGTGTTCCTGTGGGGACGCTGGCGATTGGCGCGGCGGGCGCAGCGAATGCAGGGCTGCTGGCTGCGGAGATTCTGGCGACGACGGATAAGGTGTTGCAGGAGAAGCTGGTGGCGTGGCGGACGGCTCGGCGGGACGAGGTGCTGGCGCAGGTTGTCGGCGATGAGGTTAGCGCGTGAGTATCGCTTCTTCTGCTGCGGCGAAGCCCATTCTGCCCGGGGCGACGATCGGGATCTTCGGCGGTGGACAGCTTGGCAGGATGACTGCGATGGCTGCGCGCGCGATGGGGTATCGCATCCTTGTGCTCGATCCGGACCCTGCCTGTGCGGCGCGGTTTGTGGTGGATGGATGCATCGAGGCCGGCTGGGACGATTCTCGCGAGGCCGCCAATCTGGCGCGCGGATGCGACGTTGTGACACTGGAGATCGAGCAGATTTCGATGGCAAGCATGGAGGCGGCGGCTCAGTTTGCTCCTGTGCGGCCGGGCGGTGCGATGCTGAGTGTGATCCAGGACAGGATCGAGCAGAAGGATTGGCTGCAGCGCAATGGGTTTCCCGTGGGGGAGTATCGTGCGGTGCGGTCGCTCGAACAGTTGCGCGCAGCGGTGAAGGCGCTGGGCGGTAAGGTCTTCTGCAAGAGCGCGACGGGCGGCTATGACGGACGCGGTCAGGGGAAGGTTGGGTTTAACCCGGGCGCGAAGGCCGAAGCTGAGATGCGTGGGGCCTGGGAGGCTTTGGGCGAGCGGGCCGGAGTGGTGGAGAAGGCTGTCAGCCTAGACCGAGAGATTTCTGTGCTGGTGGCGCGGGCTCCGAATGGCGAGGTGAAGGTCTTTCCAGCGGCGTGGAATCATCACGAGGAGCAGATTTTGGCGTGGAGCGTGATGCCGGCTCCGCTGAGCACTGCGATGGAAGCCGAGGGACGGAGGATCGCCGAAGAGATTGCCGATACCTTCCAGCTTGAAGGAATTCTTGCAGTGGAGATGTTCTGCACAACCGACGGGAAGCTGCTGGTGAACGAGCTGGCTCCTCGGCCGCACAACAGCTACCACGCGAGCGAGCGGGCCTGCGTGACGAGTCAGTTTGAGCAGCTCGTACGCGCCGTATGCGATCTTCCGCTGGGCGAGGTGGATATTGTGCAGCCAGCGGCGATTGCCAATCTGCTGGGCGATGTCTGGCTCGACTCGGATGGAAAGCTTCGCGAGCCGCGGTTCGATGCGGCGCTAGCTGTACCGGGAGTAAGGCTGCATCTTTACGAGAAGCACGTGCCGCGAAAGGGCCGAAAGATGGGCCATCTTAGCGCTGTGGGTGCGAGCGCAGACGAAGCAGTCGAACTGGTGCTGCAAGCGAAATCGCTGCTGTGACCCCCGCGTAGACGGTTCAGGCCCTTCCGGCGAACTCGCGAGTCTCGGTCGATACTTTGACCTTTTCTCCCTCTTTGATGAAGAGTGGGACGCGAACCTCAAGCCCTGTCTCCAACGTGGCAACCTTGGTTACACTGCCGCTCGATGAGTCACCGCGTACGCCGGGCTCGGTCTGGGAGACATTCATCTCGACGAAGATAGGCAGCTGCAGCCCGATTGGATTGCCGTTGTACTTATGCAGCTGGATCAACAGACCCTCGATGAGGAAGTCGAGCGCACTGCCAACCATCTCTTCGGAGAGAGTAAGCGTCTCGTAGCTCTGCTGGTCGAGGAAGTGGTAGCCGTCGCCGTCGCTATAGAGATAGGTGGCGGGAACCAGTTCGAGATCCGGCTCCTTGAACTTTTCGCCTGCCTTGAAGGTCTTTTCAAAGACGGCACTGGTGAGAAGGTTGCGCATCTTCAGACGCACAAGGGTCTGGCCGCCGCGAGCGGTCGGGGAGCTCACCTCGGCTTCCATGCAGTAGTACGGAGTGTCTTCAAACTCGAACAGGGTCTTGCGCTTCACGTTAATTGCTTCGATTAATGCGGCCATTCGCTCCTCAACGGCTGGCCGCAATGCGATGCGAACCACGCCTTCTCTTCAAGTATAGGTTGTGGAGGTCATCGCACAAAGGAGACAGCCTCAGCTTCATTGCTCTTCGCGGGCATGGTGTTCGATGCGCTCTCGTTGCTCCCTGGACTCCATCCAACCGCGCAGGATGACGACGGCCGCGACTTGATCGATGATGTGTTTGCGATCACGCCGGTCGTGCTCGGCCTCGTCAAGAATCTCGTGCGCTTCGACGGAGCTCAGCCTCTCGTCCCACAGCTCGACCGGCAGTCCGGAGCGCGCGCGCAGCTCTTCGGCAAACTCCTGCACCTTGGCGGCCCACGGACTCACATCACCCGACATGTGGAGCGGATTTCCTACTACTACATGCGCAACTTCATGTTTGCGAATCAGCCGCAGCAGGCTGCGCAGGTCTTCGCCTCGACTCTTGCGCCATAGAGTGAGCAGAGGCTGCGCCGTGTAACCGAGCGAATCGGAGAGCGCGACGCCGATGCGCACCTTGCCAACATCCAACGCCATCACTCGGGATGTGGTCATGCGGCTAGTCTATCGCCATCGTTGTGGTTGGCGGCGCATGGTGATCCGGACGCCGAAATCGATGGTGTTGCGAGCGAAAAAGCTTTTGTAGCGGACAGAGGATTACAAGGCAGGTTCGTCGCGCATCTGTGCTTCGATCGTCCGAGTCGCAGGTCGCTCCACCCGGTCTCGCAGTTGCAGGAACGGACGCTCCACGCATAGATGCAGGATCGCGGCAGCGGCAATACAGCTTATTCCATAGACCAGCATGGCTTTTGCGTCGCGCCCTGCCGTAAGGATGGGAAAGAATCGCCGGTCCAGATGCACGATCTCTTTGTGGATGAGGTACAGACTGAAGGCAAGAGTAGCCAGCAGACTCGCTCCCGGCACTCGCAACCTGCTCAATAGGCCATTCCTGCTGACGCTTGAAGCGACGAGCAGCCCCAATCCCAGAGACAATACGAGAAATCCGATCACTGTTCCCCACGCAGCCACTCCAGTCAAAGAGGAGAAACGATCCGCGAACAACCACACGGCTGTACCGATCAGAGCAACGCCGGACACCAGCATGAGATGACCTCTTTGCATAGCAGAGGCCCACCACTCGGGCCGGAATCTCTGGAGCAGTGCCAGCGTCACGCCCACCAACAGACCATCCAGCCGAGTATAGGTCGGATAGTAGATGTCCTCGATGTAGGCGAGAGGAAAGTCATCCAGCCCCAGAGGCCGCAGTGTGTGGATCAGGACGTAGGCCCGCACCGCCATGCCGAAGACCACGACCAGACCGAGTACAGTGGCTGTTCTTCGAAACGACGGCTTCCGCATCATCCACAACACCAGTAGCGGAAGCACCAGGTAAAAGTGCTCTTCGACACAGAGCGACCAGACATGGGAGAAGGCCTGATGAACGGAGTAGTCGACGAACAGGTTCTCCGTAAACGTCAGGAACTGCCACAAGGACGAGATGCCCTCGCTCTCTCGCCAACCGGAGAAGGTGAAGTAAAGGAACAAGACAAAGAGATACGCCGGTAAGATTCGATAGATCCTGCGCCGGTAAAACTCCAACAGAGAAGGCCGCTCGCCGCGCGTGTAAGGCCTGAGAACCTGCAAGCCGATCAGATAGCCGCTGAGGACGAAGAACAGATCGACACCCATCCAGCCGAAGCGGGCGACCGGAAAAAGGCTTATCGGAAGCAGCAACCAGAGATGAAAGAGCATCACCGCGACGATCGCAAGCGCACGGAGCGTATCGAGGCCAGGAAGCCTTGGGGACACAGATGATTTCAAGATGGAAACCTGTTCAGGTGGATTCGTATCTTCGCCAGCCTACATGCTCCCTGCGAGTGCAAATCTCGATGTGCCCGCATGGTTAATATGGCAGTCATAAAAAATAGCGGCGGACTCGAATCGAATCCGCCGCCGGTATTTTGTTTGTTTAGGTTTTACCCGATATCTTCGTTCCAGTTCTCCAGATACGCCTTGAAGTCGGACATGAATTTGCCGGCGTCGGCTCCGTCGACGATGCGGTGGTCGAAGCCGAGGGTGAAGCGCTGGATCGAGCGGATAGCGATGGAGTCGTTGCCGTCTTTGTCGGTAAGGACTTCGGCTTCCTTGTTGAGGCCGCCGATGCCGAGGATAGCGCTCTGTGGCTGATTGATGATCGGCGTGCCGAACTGTTCGCCGAAGATGCCCGAGTTGGTCAGCGTGAAGGTACCGCCGGAGATCTCATCCGGAGCGAGCTTCTTGCCACGGGCGCGATCAGCCACGTCGACGATGCCGCGCGCGATCCCGAGGAAGTTCTTCTCCTCTGTCTGCTTGAGCACGGGAACAATCAAACCCCAGTCCAGCGCAACGGCGATGCCGATGTTGATGTTCTTGTTGTAGCGAATCGCTTCGCCCTCAATCGACGCGTTGACGATCGGGTGCTTGCGCAGCGCAACAATGGCGGCGCGAGTGATGAAGGGCATGTACGTCAGCTTGACGCCATTGCGCTGCTCGTACTTCGACTTCTCTTTCTCGCGGAGCTTGACGATGCGCGTCATGTCCACCTTGAAGACCGTATGGACGTGCGGGCTGGTCCGCTTGGACTCGACCATGCGCTGCGCGATGATGGAGCGCATCTTGGTCATCGGCACAAGCTCGCCGGGCAACGGCTGAGGTGCTGCGGGCTTGGCCGCGGCCGGAGCCGGAGCAGACGGCGCTGGCACTGCGGCTGCTGGCTTTGCTCCGCCTTCGAGGTGACCGAGGATGTCGCTCTTGGTAATGCGGCCTGCTGATCCGGTGCCTGCAACCTGAGTGAGATCGACGTCGTTCTCCCGCGCGATCTTGCGAACCAGCGGCGAAGAGCGGGGATGGTCGCCAACAGCAGCTGCTGGAGCCGACGTTGCAGCAGGCGCAGGAGCAGAGGCTGCGGGAGCAGCTGCGGCAGCGACTGGTGCAGGGGCAGCCTTGCCTACAGCGCCACCGATGACAGCCACGACGGTGTTGATGGTAACGGTCTTGCCTTCCCCGACCTTGATCTCAGTGAGGGTTCCTGCGACGGGCGAGGGAATCTCGGCGTCAACCTTGTCCGTGGAGATCTCGAAGATAGGCTCGTCACGCTGGACCGTATCGCCGACCTTCTTGAGCCACTTGGTGATGGTCCCCTCGGTAATGGATTCGCCCATCTGCGGCATCAGGACTTCAGTGCCGACTCCCGATTCAATCTTGGTGCCCGCAGCAGCGACATCAGCCGCAGCCGGATTGCCCTGGGTTGCAGCCGGCGCATCAACAGCCGACGGGGTTGCCGTGTCCGACGAGGGCGTCGCCGCAGTCTCGACTTTCGCCGGTGCCGACGCAGAACCACCTTCCTCGATCGTGGCGACAACGGTGTTGATCTGCACCGTCGCGCCCTCAGCGATCTTGATCTCCTTCAAGGTCCCAGCCGATGGCGAAGGAATCTCGGCGTCGACCTTGTCCGTAGAGATCTCGAAGAGCGGTTCGTCACGCTGCACGGTGTCGCCGGGCTTTTTGAGCCACTTGGTGATGGTACCTTCGGTGATGGATTCGCCCATCTGGGGCATAAGTACGTCAGTCGGCATGTAATTCTCCCTGAAGCAGTTGCGGGCGGAGCTAACGACACTCCGTCTGTCCCGGCGAGAACCGGGCATACAAATCGGATTATACGGCGATTGCCCGGGGGTTGGCGCGAGGACGGTGCGGTTAGCGGACGGATGGTTCTTTTAGCGGGCACAGGTTTTCAGGAACAGCAAAGGTAATCCCTGGCCGGGTGCTTCGCTATCCTTGCGGACGAAAAGATGCCATCCAAGGTCGGGCGAGACCGCGCCTCTGCAGTCTCGCCCTGGGTTTGTTGCCTTACTCCTACTTCTCGGGTTTGTCCTCCTCTCGCACTGCAACGGGAGGACCACCGGGAATGGGATGGATGACCGGCGGGGGTGGAGGCGTGGGCTGCGGCACCGGTACCGGTCTGAACTCGATCGGGGCAGGGACCCGGACCGGCGCGCCGGATGGCGGAACTGGCGGACGCAGCTTCTCGAGGATATCGATCGGCATGTCGGGATCGACCGCCCACGGTGGAACGACGATCGGGACGTTCTTCTTCAACGTGCCGACGGTGACATGCGGCCAGCTGAGTGGGCCGAAGTTCAGCAGGACCAGCTGGGAGTACTGGAGCTGGAAGAAGTTCGGCGTGCCCTGAACCAGCTCGATCCAAAACGTCGCGCTCATCGAGACGGAGACGGCGTTCGGGCCGCTGGCGCTCCCGGCGAGGAAGGCAGTGTTCGCCGTGCCTCCTCCGGTGATGGGCGCCGGGGGTTTGGTAGAGACCTGAAGGGTTGTGGTGGAGAGAATGGTCTGCCCGGCGATGGCCGCCTGCAACACGGAGTTCGGGTTGTTGACCATGGCCTGCGTGATGCCCACGATCTGCGCGGGCGGCGACCGGAAAGCCGTCGGGTTGGTGAGGATCTGCTCCGGAAAGTTGAGGGTCGCCGTCGGATTGCCGATGAAGAAGGGCAGGATGTTGATGTTGGGGATGACGGGCGGCCCGGCGACTCCTGTAGCGAGGCCCTGCGCGAGGATCGTCGTTCCGTGCGGGATGGAGGCCATGCGAACGACGGTCGCAGTTTCGGCAGGGTTGGTGGTGGGCGGAACCACGGCCCATATGCCCGGCTCGATATGAAGCCCTGCATCGCAGGTTGGCGTCCGAGATCTGCTGCAGGTAGGTGATGCCGAACATATTGATATCGCCCTGCACCAGGCCGCGGTTGGGGATGGCACCGCTGATGGCGTCGAATTTCAGCGAGTCGTTGGTGAGGTTCAGCTCGAGAAAGTGGTCCTGCCCCGGGGTCGAGTTGGGGCGCCAGATCACGTTGAAGCCCTTGCCTCCCCACGAGCCGGGAAGATTGGCGAGGGGGCCGAGAGGGTTGAGTAAAGGGAAGGGAAAGTGGATGGTGTTTTCGAGCGCAGGTAGCGGCCGAAAGACAAAATCGTCAGAAAGATTTGGCATAGGAATCTCCTGTCGCATGAAGTTGTGAAATGGGCCAGAAAATGTCTGAGAGAACCGGGGGGATAGCTCCGTAGACGGGCCGAGAAATCCGTCAAGACCTGAAGATAAGCCTCGTCGGAAGACTGACTTTATAGCACAAACCGTCACAGCCTGGCAGCGGAGCCCGAAGGCTGTGTCAGGACCGGGATGAGATGGCGCGGTCGGCTGAAGCCGCCAGCAGCTCGTCGAGCGAACCGCAGGCCACTATCTGGCGCTCGAAGATGCGGCCAAAATTTCGCGCCGTTGAGTTGAGCGCGTTCTCCATCGTGGGCTGGCGCGCCGGATCGTCGGTGGGTCTCGCCTCAAGCTCTAGACTCGTCACATCGCGGTCCGTAATGCCGCAAGGCACAATCCACTCAAAGTCACGAAGGTCGGTCGTCACGTTGAGCGCAAATCCATGCGACGTAATCCCCTGCGAGACGTGCACCCCAATCGCCGCAATCTTCTTTTCAAGGATGCTGCCGCCAGCTATCGTCCAGACGCCGGTGCGCTTCGAGATACGCTGCGCCATAACGCCAAAATCACCACAGACACGAATCAACACTTCTTCCAGCAGACGTACATAATCGACCGGCCCAAGATGCGGCCCCTTCTTGCCAGGAAGATCGCCGCGCAGGTCGATGATCGGATAGCCCAACCAGCTGCCCGGGGCCGTGATACGTAACGTCGCCCCCGCGATTGATCTCATGCAACTCAATGCCGCGCTGCGCAAGGAATTCATCCGAGGCAATGACATTCGACCGTACAGAGTTCCGCCCAAGAGTAAGCACCGGCGGATGCTCCAGCAGCAGCAGCGTATCGGCGATAAGGTTCTGCTTACGCGCCGCGATAACCTGCTGCTGGATCGCAAGCGCCTCCCCGTAAGGAACGCGGCCGAGATGGAGAAGATTGATATGCATGTTGAAGCGTAAGAAGAACGAAGCCCGATCATCTGACCGGGCTTCCTTTGGTTGCAATACAGAGAGTTAGACATTGACCGCCATGCCTTCCACGCTGCTGAAGCCATCGAGCAGCGCCTCGGCAACCGTGGGATGCGCATGAATCGTAAACATCATCTCTTCGACCGTAGCCTCAAGTTCAAGCGCAGTAACGCACTCCGCAATGATCTCCGTCGCATACGGCCCGATGATGTGCACGCCCAGAATCTCACCATACTTCGTGTCCGAAACCACCTTCACAAAGCCATCATGCGAATCGACAATCGTGGCCTTCGAGTTCCCAACAAACGGGAACTTGCCCACCTTCACCGAGTAGCCCTTCTCCTTGGCCTGCGCCTCCGTCAAGCCCACGCTGGCAATCTGCGGATCGGTATACGTGCACCCAGGAATGCGCAGCCGATTCACCGGCTTGGCATACTTACCCGCGATCCGCGCCGCAACCACCAGCCCAGCCATCGAGCCAACGTGCGCCAGCTGCGGCAGACCACCAACAATATCGCCGATCGCGTAAACCCCCGGCTCCGTCGTCTCCATCCACTCATTCGTCATCACGAACCCGCGGTCCGGCTTGATGTTCGTCTTCTCAAGCCCGATACCCTCGGTACGCGGCGCACGGCCCACAGCCATCAGCACCTTCTCGGCCTGTTTGGTCTGCACCTTGCCGTTCGCGTCCGTCCACGTCACCAATGCGCCGTCCTTGTTCTTCTCGATCTTCGTGTCCTTGATCGACAGATACACATCGATGCCGCGCTTCTTGAACTGCCTGAGCAGCTCCTTCGAGATCTCTTCGTCCTCCACCGGCACCACGCGCGGCAGCACCTCGATCACCGTCACATTCGCCCCAAAGCTATTGAAGATCGACGCGAACTCAACCCCCACAGCGCCAGACCCAATTACCACCAGCGACTTCGGCATGTCGGCGATCTTCAGAATCTCGTAGTTCGTCAGGATCGTATCGTCCGGCTTATTCCCCGGCAGCACGCGCGCATCCGAGCCCGTTGCCAGCACAACCTTCTTCGCCTTGATCGTCTCCGTCTTGCCATCAGCCAGCTTCGCCTCAATCGTATGAACGCCATCCTTCGCCGGACCGGTCAGCTTGCCAAACCCCTTGAACGTCGTGATCTTGTTCTTCTTCATCAGGAAGTCGAGACCCTTGACGTGCCGCGAGATCACATCGTCCTTGCGCGCCAGAACGCCCTTCCAGTTCAGCTTCGGCGTCACACCGTCGATGCCATACCGATCCGCATGCTTCAGATGATCCCAAAGCTCCGCCGAAAAAAGCATCGCTTTGGTAGGAATGCAGCCCCAAAGCAGGCAAGTCCCGCCCAGGCGGTCGTTCGCATCGATAAGAGCGGCCTTCAAGCCATACTGTGAGGCACGGATCGCACACGTATATCCGGCGGGCCCGCCGCCGACCACAACTACATCGAAAATCGTATCTGCCAAGGGAATCTCCGTTTCTGCGTCTATACAAACATTCTAGATTACGCTTCGTGTCAAGCGCGCCTCTGGTAATCTATCTGGCTGGCAACCACTTTTCAGACTAATCTTTATCGCACCTGCTCTCCCGCAAAGGAGTGGGCAGTCAAACTGAGCAGAGGACGAAACCCATGACAGCAAAAATGACAGCAGGAAAGACCACTCAAGTGCTCTGCAGACTGTTCGTGCTTTTCCTCATCAGCGCAGGCTGTGCCTTCGCCCAAGTGACCATCCCCGGCACTCCCGCCGGCCACACACTTCAAGTCCTGGCTCGACGCCTTCAACAGCGGCGACCGCGCCAAGATCGAGACCTACGTCAAGACCATCGATCCCTCACAGCTCCGTCGACGACATGCTTTCGTTCCGTAGCAGACAGGCGGCGTCGATCTTCTATCCATCGAGAGCAGCGAACCACTCCACATTCGCTTCCGCGTAAAAGAAAAAGGCGGCTCCGCCACCACCGCGCTCGGAAATCTCCTCGTCAAGGATGGCCAACCGCCACAGTCGCAACCTTCGGCCTGCGCGCCCTACCGCCAGGAGCCGATCCTCGAAAACGTAAGGGTTGACGCAGCCATGCGCAAGAAAGTCGTCGATGGCATCGAGAGCAACCTGAACGAGTATTACGTCGAACCCACAGTCGCGAAGCAGATGGTCGACGCGATGAAAGCGCATGCAGCCAAGGGCGACTACGACAACATCTCCGACGGCGATGAGCTAGCCACGCGCCTCACCAAAGACCTGCGAGATGTCAGCCACGATAAACACCTGCGCGTCGACTTCACCCCCTTCAAAACACCCCAACGAAACGGCCCCACTCCCGAGGACGAGGCCCGCTTCCACCAGCAGATGGAACACGCCAACTGTGCCTTTCAAAAGGTCGAGATCCTTCCCAGCAACATCGGCTACATCAAGTTCGACGGCTTCATGGACGCCGGATTCTGCGGCCCCACCGTCAACGCCGCTATGGCCTTCATCGCCCACACCGACGCCGTCATCTTCGACATCCGACAGAACGGCGGCGGCCAACCCGCCATGGTCACCCTTATTGCAAGCTACCTCTTCGATCACCCCACGCACCTCATCGACATCTACAACCGCAAAGAAGACACCACTTCGCAGAACTGGACGCTCTCCTACCTCCCCAGCCCTCGCCTCAGCAAGCAGCCCGTCTTCGTCCTCACATCCAAGCGCACCTTCTCAGGAGCCGAAGAGTTCGCCTTTGACCTGAAGAACCAGAAGCGCGCCACCATCATCGGCGAGACAACCGGCGGAGGCGCACACCCGGTCTCAGGACACCCCGTCGCCGACTACTTCACCATCGGCGTACCCTTCGCAAAGTCGCTCGATCCCATCACCAAGACAAACTGGGAAGGAACCGGCGTCGAACCGGACGTAAAAGTGCCAGCCGCCGACGCCCTGACGACCGCAGAAAAGCTCGCGAAGGAAAAGATTCAGGCAAAGACAGACGACAAGAAAACGGACAGCAAATAGCTACTTCGCCGTCATCGCCTCAAGCAACGCCACGGCGATATCGTTACTCGGAGTCGCGATCCCATGCTTCCTGCCCATCCGCATGATCACGCCATTACGAGCATCAATCTCCATCGGCCTGCCCGCCACCCTGTCCGCAAGCATCGAGTTCACGCCGTCCCGAGCCGCCTTCCGATAAGCTGCCAGTACCTCATCCGGAACAGCATCGCTTAGCAGCGCACCTTCGGCCCGCCCCACAGCGTAACACTCACGCACAATCTGCAGCGCCACCTCGCCAATCGCCGCATCATGCATCACCTCATTAGGCCGAAGCAGCAACGCAGACAATACTCCCGCAGCGTTGTGGCATAACTTCCGCCAGGCCACCGTCGTCCAGTCCGGCACCGTCGCCGCATCGGCCAACGTGCCCGCAAACAGTTCCACGAACTCCGCGCCCAGCCCGCCCTCCGGCACCTTCAAACTCATCGGCCCGCGCTGCACAATCCGCTCCGGAGATTTCCTCTCCGCCGGACAATCCACAATCACCGGCACGATCCTCTCCATCGGCACAAACGGCGCAAACCGCTCCCGATGCTCCACCCCATTCTGCAAAACCGCCACCGGAGCACCCTTCACACACAACGGTTCGAGCCACTTCGCCGCACTAGCCACGTCATACGCCTTAGTCGCCACCATCACCCAATCAACAGCTGGGGCAGCTTCAGGACTCGCAACGATCGTCGCCGCTATCTGCATCGGCCCATCCGGCGTCTCTACAACCAACTCCGCCAAAGGTCGCCGCACACACAGCACAAGCTCATGCCGCCCCGCAGACTGCAGCAGTGAAGCAACCACGCCCCCAATCGCCCCCACCCCAACGATTGCAATCCGTGCCATTTCGTTTCTCTCCTGCCGAATCCAGCTACCCCAGCACCTTAGCCGCATCCTTAGCAAAGTACGTCACGATAAAATCCGCACCAGCCCTGCGAATCGAAGTCAGCGACTCCATCATGGCCCGCTGAGGCTCTAGCCATCCACGCGCAAACGCCGCATGCAACATCGAGTACTCCCCCGACACCTGATAAGCCCCCATCGGCACGTCATACCGCTCCCGCGCCGCGCGAATCACATCCAGATACGGCATCGCCGGCTTCATCAGCACCATATCCGCACCCTCGGCAATATCCTGATCAATTTCGCGCATAGCCTCGCGCAGATTCGCCCCATCCATCTGATAGCTACGCCGGTCCCCAAACTGCGGAGCCGAATCGGCAGCCTCACGAAACGGCCCATAGAACGCTGAGGCAAACTTCGAAGCATAACTCAGCACCGGAATCTGCTGATGCCCGCCGTCATCCAACGCGCTACGGATCGCCTCCACGCGCCCATCCATCATGTCCGAAGGAGCAACAACATCGGCCCCCGCAACCGCGAGCGACGTCGCAGTCTTCGCCAGCAACCCCACGCTCGAATCATTCTCAATCTCATAATGATCGCCGTCACGCGCAACCACACCACAGTGCCCATGCGACGTGTACTCGCACAGACAAACATCAGCAATCTGCACCAGCGAATCCAGCGCCCGATTCTTCTTGAACGCCCGCAGCGCCGTCTGCACAATCCCATCCGTAGCCCACGCCCCACTCGCCTTCTCATCTTTCTCCGCCGGCAAGCCAAACAGCAGCAGCCCACCAATCCCGAGCGCCGCGCAAATCTCAGCCTCCTTCATCGCCTCGTCCACCGACAGGTTGTACACCCCCGGCATCGAGCCAATCTCTTTGCGGACACCCTCACCCGGGCAGATAAACAGCGGATAGATCAACGCCCCGGGATGGAGATGCGTCTCGCGAACAAGCGACCGCATCGCCTCGGTCCGGCGCAGCCGGCGCATACGCGTAACAGGAAAGTTCATACCAATAGTCTACGGCTCCCACGCATAACTATAGGAAAAGGATAAGAACGCAGTTGTTTTGAAAGGGCGCGGCTTCAGCCGCGCCGTAAGTGGCTCAAATTCCAATATGGCTTTAGCCACTGAGGGAATGTATCCAAAAAACCGCGCTGCAAAAACTAACTTCAAACTCAGCTACGGTCCGCAATCGCCTCATACTCCATCGCAGACGTCGCCGGAGCCAGCACCCACAACGTGTAGATGCCAAGCGCCGTCCCAAACGGAAACTTCAGCAACGACAACACCGACACGATAATCGCCAGCACCCTTCCCCATGGCCGCCGGGTCAGTAAAGCAAAGCCCACCAGCAACGCTAGCGCCGAAGCCAACACCGCCACCATCATCATCACCGGCATAAGCGCAGCCATCCACTCTGGCCCAAATGGCCTTCCATGATGACTGAACTGCCAGTTGTCGCCGAACCGGCCGAACCACATCATCTTGACGAAGAACACAGCCAGCAATCCGCCCATCAATCGCAGAGCCCCGAAGGCACACCAAAGAATCCCCAGCAGTTGCAAATTGCGATGCACTCGCGGCACCGGCCTATACATCGGCGGTGGATAGTTCGCATACACCGGTTGACCGGCCATCGGCTGAGCGGCCACGACCTGCGCCCCGCACCTCGGGCAAAAGTGAACCCCTTCTCCAACTGCAGCACCACAAGCCTGACAGACCATCGCACACCTCTGACTTTCCAGCGTCCCCATCGTTTCGGGACAGGCGCTTGTATCTGCTACGCGCACGCGCAGCCGGTTGTTCCCTGCGAGATTACGATAATAAAGGCGATTTCTCCACAACTATCGCCGGATATCCCTCTCAATCGGCAACACATAGATAGTCTCCGAAGTCGCTTCCCTTGTGCTTCTGGATGTCAGAATCGACGATCCGATAGTCATACCCGGTCAACAGTTCGAACAGGTCTTCGATCCTTTGACCCTCGGGAAGCCATAAAGGATGAGTCGCAACAATCAGCGCAGGCCGCCTCTCAGCGATAATCTCCCTTGCGCCCTCACACACCCATAGCTCCGCACCTTCAACGTCAATCTTGATCACGTCAGGAACGAGTCCCGACTGTCGCGAAAAAGAATCCAGCGTAATCGTTTCAATCTCGATAACCGACTCGCCTTGCGACGGTTCGCCCTGCCCACCCGTACCGAAGACCGCATTCATCGAGCTATCTCCATTCCCAATCAAAGAAAACGGAACCCTGCTCGCATCTCTGTTCGTCACTGCCTTGGCGACGATCTCCATCTGCGTCAGCCTGTTCATCCGTTTGTGATACGCCAGGTACTCGATCGATGGAGGAGATGGCTCGAATGCAACAACTCTGCCTCTACGGCCAGTGCGGCGAGCAGCAGCCAGCGACATCCAGCCCTGGTGTGCACCAACATCGAAAAACGTATCTCCCGGCCGCACCGTTTCCGCGACCCAGCGTAAAACATGAGGTTGACTGACTCTGATATTCAAAAGCCGCGCGTGCGTCCATACCGGCCTTCCCAAAAGCATCTTGGGAACCGGTAATTTGGTCCGTGCCAGGCCTTGCTTAAGGTGATGGTGAACTCCCGGAACATATCTCTTAAGAAGCGCGTTGAGACCGGCCGGCATGCTTCACTCCGATTGGCACGATTGTAGACCGGCACCATCCGCCACTTGCAGCCGATTTCCAACCGTCGTCAGAAGAGCAACTCGTTCCATTGCGGCCCGTCCGAACCTGCGTTTCTATCGCCGGCGCAGCCCATAACTCCATGCGAGATTACGATAGGGGAAGTGAATTCTCCAGAATTATTGCCGAAGATCCCCTCTATCCTCCACGAATCCAGTGCCATCGCGCTTGAGTGGCCCCGCCTCCGCGATCACATCGCAGGCCGCACCTTCTCTCCCCTTGGCCGCGCCTGGATTCTCGCCCTCGAACCCTGCGCCGACCTCCCCTGGATCGAACAGCAGCACCAGCGCACCACCGAAATGCGCGCCATGCTCCTGTCAGGCGGCAGCTTCGAATTCCGCGGCCTCTTCGACCCCACGCTCCTCCTCGACAAAGCCCGCATCGAAGGTTCAGCCCTCGAAAGCCTCGATGTACGCGACCTCCTCACCGTCGCCGAGCGAGTCGCCGCCTGGCGCACCCTCATCGACCCGCCAACCAACGCCCCCCGCTACGACTGGCCCGCCATCGACGCCCTCTCCGCCCCCCTGCGCGCCTTCGATCTCGACCCACTCCTCCACCAACTACGCGGCAAAATCGAACCCGACGGCAGCCTCAACGACGACGCCTCACCCGAGCTCCGCCGCATCCGCCGCGCCATGGAACGCCAGCACCGCGCCATCGAAGAGAGCCTTCGCAAATCTCTCCGCGGCCTCAGCGAAGGCGGCAGCACCCAGGACGACCTCATCACCATTCGCGGCGAACGCTTCGTCATCCCCGTCAAAGCCGAGTTCAAGCGCAAGGTCCCCGGAGTCATCCACGGGTCGTCATCGTCAGGCCAGACAGTCTTCGTCGAACCCCTCGAAACCATCGAGCAAAACAACGAACTAGTCCGCCTCCTCGACGAAGAACAATCCGAAATCCACCGCATCCTCGTCGCCATGACCCGCGCCCTAGGCGACAACGCCACCGCCCTCCTCACGGGCACTGCAATCCTCGCCGAAGTCGAATCCCACGCCGCCCGCGCCCGCTTCGCCCACGACCTCAACTGCACCCGCCCCACCTTCATCCAGCTACCGAACAGTGTGCCCGATTCGAGCGAAGCTCGAACCGCTTTGCTTAAGGGCACGGCTTCAGCCGTGCCGCCGTCGAACTTTGGAAAGGAAGGGGCTTTAGCCCCTGAGGTCAGCCCTAAATCAACCACCGACGCCCGGGTGCCCCAACTAACCCTAACCGCCGCCCGCCACCCCCTCCTAGAACTCCGCATGAGAGTATCGGCACGCGAAACCGGCACCGAAGCAGCCACTCCAGTCCCCCTCACCATCACCCTCACCAGCGAAGCCCGCCAGCTCATCATCAGCGGCCCCAACACCGGCGGCAAAACCGTCTCCCTCAAAACCCTCGGCCTCCTCTCATTGATGGCGCAAGCCGGAGTCCCCATCCCCGCCGAAGAAGCGCACCTCCCGCTCTTCACCAGCGTCTACGCCGACATAGGCGACGCCCAATCCATCGAGCGCAATCTCTCCAGCTTCTCCGCCCACGTCGTCAACCTCGACCGCATCTCCCGCGAAGCCACCGTCTCCTCCCTAGTCCTTCTCGACGAGCTAGGCTCCGCCACCGACCCCGAAGAAGGCGCAGCCCTCGCCGTAGCCATCGCCCAGCACTTCCTCGACATCCACGCCTGGTGCTGCATCACCACCCACCTCACCTCGCTCAAGGTCTACGCCGCCAACCACGCCGGAGTCCTCAACGCTGCCGTAGGCTTCGACCAGCAAACCCTAACCCCCACCTACCAACTCCGCCTCGGAGTCCCCGGAGCCTCCGCCGGCCTCAACATCGCCAGCCGCCTCGGCCTCTCACCCGCCATCATCGAAGCCGCCCGCGCCCAGATGACCACCCAAACCGCCGACATAGGAGCCTTCCTCGACCAGCTCCACGACCAGCTCACCGCCGCCGCCACCGAGCGCGAAACCCTCCGCAAGCGCGAGCAACAGCTAGCCCGAGAAAAAATCCGACTCGAAACCGAAGGCCGCGCCGAACAAAAAGCCCGCACCAAAGAGCTCGAAACCAAGCTCAACTCCCTCATCGAAGACTTCGCCTACCAGCTCCGCGAGACCGTCAAAGCCATCGACGACAAAACCCTCGCCCAAAAGATCGCCCGCGACTCCGCCACCCGCATCGCCCGCCTGCGCCGCGAGTTCTCCGAGCAATTCAACTCCACCGTAGTAGCCCACAACACCGGAGCCGACAAGACCGATCCCAACGCCCAACCCCACATCCCCAAGGGCATCAAAGTCGGCGACCTCGTCAAACTCAAATCCCTCGGCCGACAGGCCCGCGTAGACCGCGTCATCGACGCCAAGACCTACGAAGTCTCCATGGGCCCCATGAAGATGCGCGCCGCCATCGACGACATAGCCGAAGTCGAGACCGTCAAAGTAGTCACACCCCTCGAAGCCGCCCGCAAACGCGGAGGCATCACCATCGCCACAGCCAACGACCCCGACTACATGACCTCCGAGATCAACGTCATCGGCCGCACCGCCGATGAAGCCCACGCCGAAGTCGAACGCTTCCTCGACCGAGCCTTCCTGGCCGGCCTCCCTCGCATCCGCATCGTCCACGGCACCGGCATGGGCATCCTCCGCCGCACCCTCCGCGAATACCTCCGCAACCATCCCCACGTAGCCACCATCACCGAACCCCCACAAAACCAGGGCGGTCAAGGAGCCACCGAAGTAGAACTAAGACAATAACCCTCCGTTGCAGTCGTCATTGCCGTTGCTCTTGCTTTTCTAGCTTGTCATCCCCGAAGGGGACCTGCTGTTGCACTTGCTGTTGCACTTGCTGTTGCACTTGCTGTTGCACTTGCTGTTGCACTTGCTGTTGCACTTGTCTTTCTTGCTTGTCATCCCCGAAGGGGATCTGCTGTTATCTTTTGCAGTTTGCCGTTGCTGTTGCACTTGCACTTGTCTTTCTTGTTTGTCATCCCGTAGGGATCTGCTTCTGCAGTTGTTCTTGCACTTGCATTTGCTTTTGCCGTTACTTGTTCTTGCTTGTCATTCTGACCCTGAGCGAAGTCGAGGGGGAGGAACCCCCGCATTTTGCCCGTGTCGCCAAATATGCCAGCGCGAAGGCAATCAGTCCAAAGTATCTTCGCGAAAGCCTCATCGGCGCAAAGACAGGCACTTGCGCAAAGCACGTCCCCAACAAAGTAATCTATCTCCATGAACCCCCTGGTCGAACCCACCTGGCTAGCCGCCCGCCTCCAAGACCCAAACACCATCATCCTCGACGCCACCCTTCCCCCGGTCGGCGTAACTCCCCCAATCGACACCCACGCCCGCTACCTCGCCCGACACATCCCCGGCGCCATCTTCTTCGACATCGACCAGCACTCCGACCACTCCACCACCCTCCCCCACATGCTCCCGCAGGCTGAAGTCTTCGCAGCCAGCATGTCCGCCCTCGGCATCTCCGATACCGCCACCATCGTCATCTACGAGCAAGAATCCGTCTTCTCCGCCCCCCGCGCCCGCTGGATGCTCCGCACCTTCGGAGCAAAGAACGTCTACATCCTCAACGGAGGCCTCAACGCCTGGCTCGCCGCCACCCTCCCCACCGAATCAGGCCCAGTCCGTCGCCCCGCGGCCACCTTCCACGCCACTTTCAATCACGAAGCCGTCAAAGACTTTGCCCAGATCCAGCAGCTAATCGCCGCACACGCACAAATCCTCGATGCCCGCTCCACAGCCCGCTTCACCGGCACCGCCCCCGAGCCCCGCCCCAACCTAAGTTCCGGTCACATGCCCGGCGCAACCAGCACACCCTTCACCGAGCTAGTCGAAGCAGGCCACCTCAAATCCCCCGAAGCCCTCCGCGACCTCTTCACCGCAAAAAAAGTAGATCTCCACCAACCCATCACCACCACCTGCGGCTCCGGAGTAACCGCAGCCGTCGTAGCCCTAGGCCTCGAAATCGCCGGAGCAACCAACGTAACCCTCTACGACGGCTCCTGGGCCGAGTACGCCCAACACCCCGAAGCCATCATCGAAAAAAACCGATAACACGGCCACTGCCGCCGTCGTCCTTGCCTTTTTGTTTGTCATCCCCGCAGGGGATCTGCTGTTGCTCTTGCCCCCCTCAACCAGCCACAAAAGACCGGGTGCCCCATTCATCGCAGCCTCATCGCGATGAGTGGGAATGCAAGCCCTCTCCCGGCCCAGATCCCGCCGTTGTTGTTCTCCCCCACCAGCCCCAGTGCTAAACTCCCATCCGCCGCCAGATTCCATGAGGCATCCTTCGCAGGTGCCAACCTGAAGGACACCTCTCTCGGAAACGCCGACCTCCGCAACGCACAGGGCCTCAAACCTGATCAAGTCAAAGCCGCCGACTCATGGGAACTAGCTCACTACTCCCCCGAATTCCGCGCCACCCTGGGCCTACCCCCCGAAGACCAGACATCCGCATCCCCCCAAAGCGCACCCACCCCATAAGCCGGGTGCTCCATATCTGACAGTTTCACCGCCAGATGTGGAGCATTCGCGCAAGCGCAAACCGTTTTTCTTCAATCAGCACGAAATGTGCAGTACGATGACCAGACCCGCATGACACTCACACCGCCAATAACCAAATCCATGCGCCTGGTCATCGCTCTCATATTTGGCAACTTGACGGTAAGCATTGCCCTATTTGCAGCCCCTCCCAACCATTCGGGTAGTCCACCACCCATGATCGCTGGCAGTTGGAAAGTATGTAAGACCGTCGCCGTCGCGGATGTCTTGGGGAACGACCCAGAGTGGGATAGCTCCCCAATTGGAAAAGTCATATCGTTCTCTTCAGGAGCGGTAACGGTTGATGGCAAACAATATCCGACTGTTGACTATAAAACTGATGAAATTTCGTCTCCCCGGCGATTTTGAAGTTATGTATGCAATGAATGCCAGCAAACTTGGAATCAAGAGTCATCAACTTGTGATCACAGCAAATTTTGTAGACAGAACCCTTCAAGGATTTGAAACGTCGGAAATATTTCCGATCCGTCAGGGATATCTACTTCTCAATTGGAACAGATGGTTTTTGGGTGCAGTATCTGCCGAAAAACCCTGTCCAGTAAGAGCGTCCGAGAGAAAGAAGTAAGCCAAATTGCTGTGGTCTACCAACGAAGAATACGCCGTGCGCCATACATAAAACCCGTTACGAAATCGAGTGCCTCGTTCGCGCGAAAGCTCGAGCCTCTTTCCTGGACCCTACCCCTATCCCCACCCCCTAACCAACCCTTTCCCCGCCATCCCCCTCCAAACAAAGACGCAAACCGAAAACCGGCGTACCCTTGACGCCACAGCTGTATCGATCCCCGGAGACCCATGGCGACCACGGCGACCGAACTCGAAATCGATCACTCCTTATGGAAGCCGAAATCCAACCCTTGGGCCATCGCCGCCACCGTCGCCCTCGCCGCCTTCATGGAGGTCCTCGACACCTCCATCGCCAACGTCGCCCTCCCGCACATCGCGGGCTCCCTTGGAGCCAGCACGAACCAGGGCACCTGGGTCCTGACCAGCTACCTCGTCGCCAACGCCATCATCCTCCCCGTCGGAGCCTGGGCCTCATCTGTCATCGGCCGCCGTAACTTCTTCCAGCTCTGCATCGTCATCTTCACCGTCTCGAGCTTCCTCTGCGGTATCGCACCCACATTGCCGATGCTCCTGATCTTCCGCGTCTTCCAGGGAATCGGCGGTGGCGGCCTCCAGCCCATGGCCCAGGCCATCATGGCCGACTCATTCGAGGAGCGCAAACGCGGCCTCGCCTTCTCCCTCTACGGCCTCGTCGCCGTCCTTGCCCCCTCCATCGGTCCCACCCTCGGCGGCTGGATCACCGACAACTACTCCTGGCGCTGGATCTTCTACATCAACATCCCCGTCGGCCTCCTCGCTCTCGTCCTCGTCCAGAGGCTCGTGCAGGACCCCCCCTGGATCAAGCCCGACAGGAACAACCTCCGCCGCCTCGACTACGTCGGCCTCGCACTCCTCACCATCTCCATGGCCGGCCTCCAGATCGCCCTCGACAAAGGCGAAGAGAACGACTGGTTCGCCTCCAACTTCATCCGCATCTTCTCCGCCATGTTCATCATCGGCATCATCGCCCTGATCCTATGGGAGTGGAACCACGACCACCCCATCATGAACTTGAAACTCTTCAAGTTCAGAAACTTCGCCATCTGCTGCTTCCTGATGCTCCTCGTCGGAGGCGTCCTCAACGCCTCAACCGTCCTGCAGCCACAGTTCCTTCAGGGCCTGCTGGGTTACAACGCCACCAACGCAGGCAAGGCATTGACGATGGGCGGCCTCGCCCTCGTCGTCGTGATGCCCGCCGCCGGCATTGCAACGGGCAAGTTCCCCGCACGAAATCTCGCTGCCCTCGGCTTCGCCTTCTTCGCCATGTCTTACTGGTACAGCTCCAACAACATCACGCTCGACATGAGCTTCCGCTTCGCCTCCTGGCTCCGCATCATCCAGGTGCTGCCGATCCCGTTCTGCTTCATCGCCATCACCAACGCAGCCTACGTCGGCCTGCCTCGCGAGGCCAGCAACCAGGTCGCAGGCCTGATCAACTTCGTCCGCAACGTAGGCGGCAGCATCTTCATCGCCGTCACAGGAGCCCTCGTCACCAACCGCTCCCTCTTCCACCAGGCCCGCCTGCAGGAGCACATGCAAGCCGGCAATCCGCAGTTCGTGAACCGCGTAAACGATCTCGGCAAGTTCTTTGGCAGCGGCGCAGACGGCACCTACACCGCGAAGGCCTACATCTACCAACTCCTCAACCAGCAGGCCGGAGTCATGGGCTATCAGGACGTCTACCGCATGCTCGCCTGGATGGCCTGCATCATGGTCCTCTTCGCCTTCCTCCTCAAGAAGAACCGCCCCGGCCAGGGCCCCGCCGCCTCCGAAGCCATGCATTAATCCACCGTTTCCAAGACAACGCACCATTCCATTGCCATTGCCACTGCTGTTGCTGTTGTTGTTGTTGCTTTTCTTGTTGTCATCCCCGAAGGGGACCTGCTTTTGCAGTTGTTCTTGCACTAGCCGTTGGCCGCCTTTCTGAGCCGAAGGGCGAAGAATCCCTGTATTTCGCGAAGGGAGCGAAGCGACCCGACAATGCGTGAGACGCTCGATCAGCTGTTAAACAGCTTCCAGTGCCCTTCGGAGACGACCTCGACTATGCCATCCGTCACCTTGATCGCAGTCTGATCGTCAATCGCATACGACGGCACGGGAATCGTGGCAGCCAATTTTTCCAGGTTGGCCGCGGAGTTCTCCGGGAACAACTCATAATCCAGATGCGGATGCAGCGCAATGTCCACCAGTCCCAGCGCCTTATCGCTATCGGCTGGCAGAGTATGGCGGCCGTAGGTCGTTCCAAAGCGGGTCATCACCATGCTTCCGGCACTCAACCCTACATAAACCATCTTCTGCAGCGACGGCAGAAGGTCGGCCAGTCCGGACTGTTGCATCCAGTACGTCAGATACTGGCAATCGCCGCCCCCAACGAGCAATGCATCCGTCTCCTGCAGCATAGGAACCCAAAGTTCTTTTTTAATGCTGGGTAGCGCACTAAGCTCCAACACTCCCAACGACCTCCAACCCATATCGCAGAAGGGGTCGCCCAGTAACCCGCGAATCACCCTGCTTGCTATGTCAGCACCATTGGGCAAGGCGTATATCGCGGTAGGAATGAAAAGCGCACTCGCCTCTGCGATCGGCTTGCCCAGTAGCTCGACCAGCGCATCGTGAATGCTCTTGTTGCTAATGCCAGCGGAAGTAAGAAGAAACTTCATGATGCCTCCCCGGTCATCATACCGAGCCAAATGTTAGGTAACGAAAAAACGCGCTTGCGTTGAGTATGTTTCGACCGAGGTTTCACGAAACTTCTGTAGCCGGTAATCCGCCTACTACTTCAAGTTCCTAAACAATCATGTCTCGAAAAGTGGCCCCGGGTAGGCACTGCCAACGGGTAGAATCTACGTGTTCTCCTAAAGGTGGTTACCCTGCCGTGATGCGCAAAATCCGTGGTTTCTCAGTAGCTCTAATCCTCGGCGCATTGATTTCAGTTCCCGCAAATCCGCAGAACCAGCCCAAGTCTTCTTCCGATGAATACAGCGTGTACGAGGCGGTTTTGGGCCTGATGGATCGACTCCCCGTCGAAGACCCGCATGTCACCATTGACGGTATGACGCTGAATACCAAATGCGGAAAGGAGGCCTATCCCAGTCCTCTCGCGAACGGTTGCACGTTCCTTTGGATCGAGCCAGACACTGCCAATAGCGTCCAGAAACTACTGCACGAGGAGTGAAAGGCGGATTTTGAAACCAAAAATGCCGCAAGTGTTCGCTTGCAGGAACCCATAGCTACCCCGTGGAAGCATAAGCTGATATATCCCGGAGACCCGCCATCGAAGGATTGGGACTCCCCAAACTTGACAGTCTTCCTCTCAAGAGTGGGTTTCAACCAAAAGAAAACGGAAGCAGTTGTTTATGTGCTGACTTTTTCCTATATGGATCAGGTCGACACCGGAGGGGATTATTTTCTTTTCCGCATCGGCAAGAGTGGACACTGGGAACCAAATGGCCACGTGACCTACTTTAGTAAGGGCGAGGACTACAAATCCTCCAAATGACGTAAATAGCCCGGGTCAAGTAGGCAGTCATCCGCCAACAAGACTGTGCCGCCGCGAATGTAAGGGCAGGTTTGATGGGAATAGACTGGCGGGAAGCATGGCACGTGGCATCGTTGCCGTGTTGTCGGCAATATGGATATTTCGACCCGGTTCCACGAAACTTCCGGATTACCGGTGATACGTCCACACTGTTGACCCGCGGTCCCGTCACGGGAGTGTCGGGTCGCTAGCGCTGCTTTGGACTGTCATCGGGGAACGTTGTCGCAGTGTCGAGCTGAGTGCGCACGGCCGGATCGACCCGCTTGGTTTCGATGGGCTTGAGGTGTGCCGCTTCGCGCTGCGCCTGCTGGCAAGAAATCTCTTCGATCTGGTTTTGCCACTGGCTATACACGTCCAGGTTGACCATTTTTGCGAAGAGCCGGACGCAATATTGACCGCCATCTTTGACGTTGATCACGAGAGACTTCTTGCTGGACCCGGTGGGGCCCGCGTCAGTGAAAGTGTGCTCTCCGGGGTTGAGATGGAAGGTCACGAAGCGGCCTGCCCGGACGCGCGCCAGTCTCTGTGAACCGTCAAAAAGCCAGCCGCCCTGCAAGCCGCCGAAGGGTTGCTCGCTCTTCGGTGCGAAAACTGCGGCCGCGCTTTTTATTGAAATGCTTGGGGAGTAGAAGGTAAGCGACGCTGTCTGAGCAGCGCAGCTCATAGCAGAGACGATTGCGATGAGAGCAACGCGGAAGAATACATTCATGGTCGGAAGTTGAGGACAGCTTATCACGCAGAGACAACGTTTAGCGGGTGTGGACGTGTTGTCGGCAATACGGAAATTTCGACCCGGTTTCACGAAACCTCCGGATTACCGGTGATACGCCCTATAGCCGCTGCATCCTCGACTCGTGCCGTGGGCAGCTTCCAGAAAAACGCTTTGATCGGGAGGAGCAGAGCCACCAGCATCACTAGAAAGTTGATGATTCCAATCCCAGGTCCTTTGCTTAGTAAAGCGTCCCACGGCACTCCCGTGAACCAACGGGCCCACTCGGTGAGCGTATGCCATTGCATGGTCCATTGCGTGATCCAAGGAAGCACATCACCGGAGAAGCTAAAGAATAGAAGGATGATGAACATGACAAACCAAGCCGAGCGTTCCCTTTTTCTATATCCCGTCCATAGAACAATCATGCCGATCATCACAAATCCGAGGCGGTAAAGTCCCATTGACATGGTGAAGTTCTGGACGACAACGCACGAAAAGCGCAGAGCGTGCCAGTCCAAGGCGAACCTTAAGCTCCCCGGAATAACTACCAACAAGCATAGGGACAAAATCAGCGCTGAAACCAGAGTCGTACTCCATCGAATTTTCATTGCAACCCTTTTCTCTCAAGGTTATTTCCCAAAATAGAAACACGGGCAGACACAAATTGCTAGCCGATTTAGCGCCGACAGCGACTATGTTCGTTGTCCATCCGTTGACAAAGAAAAGATGCCGGACGTCGACGTGGTTGGCGGATTGGTTGGCGGATTGTCGGTAATACTTCACAACTCCGGATTCAGATCGGTGAGTGCATTGGCGGCTATTGTCCAGCACAACTGCACAATCGGAGGTGGCGATTGAATCACTGATGTCACTTCCCGATCTGTTCGACCTCCACACCCGGCAGCGGCCTGCGAGTGTAATCGAGCGCGGGAGAAGGTTCTTTTTTGAGCACCTTATCCAGGAAGCTCAGCTCCAATGCTTCGGTAAGCAAAAGGTTGGAGAGTGCCGTTGATGCATCGACGGTTCCCGGAGTAGCGCTCAGCACTAGTCCATCGCTGAAGCTGGCATGTGTCATGTCAGCTCCATTGAGAAGGACGTGATAGCTTCTAGGCTTGCACGCTTTCAGTTGCTCACGTTCATGCACAAGGTATTGTTCCCACTGTGCACGCGGTTCTCTCATCCGCGCCAACATGTCATCGGTCGGCTGCTGGCCAATCTCAAGGAAAAGAAATGGCTGTTGGAAGGAGGCGTGGTCGGGGTAGTCGAAATAGGCCCCCACCGGATTGACCTCGCCATCTTCGCTGATGCAGGCCTTAATGCGGCTATCCAGTTGGCATGCCCGAACGGTGACTGTCCCACCGTAGGAGTGACCGACGGCCGCGACTCGGTACAGATCCGCAATCTGCGGAATCGGGATCGCCCCATGATCGATCTCATCGAGAACGAAACGGACATCCTCTGCACCCGTCTCAGTTTCTGACTGTGCGGAAGCAATCATCGCCTGCAGCGGATCTTTCGGGGTGGGAGTTGGCGTCGCAGCACGGTGATGCAGACGGATATGACCGTCGGGAAAGAGCACCACTCCCGCTGCGTCCGTATGCTCGATGGCAACGACGACGTATCCATGGCTGACGAAATTTTCAATCTGCGCGGTATAGGAGAAGGTCGTATCCGTGATTCCGTGGGAAAAGAGAATGACCGGGAACTTTCCTGCATGGGTGACAGGAACAGCATTGTCGACCGCGTGTGAGGCAATGGAACCGGAAACGATCTGCGGCCATCGGGCGCCAAACATCTCCTGTGCTGCTGCTTTTGCCCCAGCATTGCTGTCAAGTAGGCGTGCACCTGGGACATATTCACCTGTTGGCGGATGACCGGTCGTTTGGGCCGGGTACCAAACATAAACCATCAACTCACGATTCTTTTCCTGTCCCGAAGGCCATGGATCAGTTCGTGAACTGTCGGTAAGAGCGTAGCCTTTACGTCCGATGAGATAAGGGCCCGCTGGCATGGGGAGCAGGGGCGAAAGTGAAACTGAAGAGGGCGCCTGCGCGTTCGCTGTGATTAGAGCGGCTGTGGCCGTAATAAGAATGAGGACAACACAAAAACAAGGGGAAAAACCTCGACAATTCATTTGCCAATCCTTTACGGCGCAATAACGATACCGCACATTAGGCGACCGGACGAGACGTTATGGGAGTGTAGTCGGCAATACGTACATTTCGAACCGTTCGAGATGGAGCAAGACGGCGCAGAGGTCCATCTCTTTCAGCTCCGTAGCAAAACCGGAAGAACGAAAAGTGTGGCAACCGCTAACCACGATTGCCACACTTTTCTCCACCACCTAACCACACACCACCATCTTCTACACCACAACGCGGGAATTGGCCCGAACAACCCACGTATCACGAACAAGCGCCCAGAGATCCCACAGAAACTTCAGTATCGTGATCACAAGGACGACGCGAAAACCCAGGTAAACAGAGTGGTTAATAGCGTTCAGCGCATCAGTCGGCATAGGCGAGAAGCCTTTAGCAGGAACGAAATAAATCTGCGCACGAACCATCACGGCAAGGATGCCTATCCCAAGCGCATGAACAACCAGATCGATCACCTTACGCCACGTCTGGAAACCCCTGACCGCAATCATCACAGCCTTGAGCACAAGCTGCGCAGTAAGCAGGCCAACGATCTGCCAGTAGAACGTATGCCACTGCGGCGTAAGGCCAATCGACTGATTCTTGAAGTACTCCACCCCCGGACCAAGAACGAGGAATGGATGGGTAGGGATCGCCAGCAGCCAGACCAGCATGACAGCGCTGACGATCACATCAGCGACGCCGCCCGCAAGAGACGGAGGCTTGCCATCTTCCACGCGCGGCAGATCGCGGGGATTCCAACTTTGCGCGTAGCTCGCGCAATAGTGTTTCCCGGCATACTCCAGAGCAACAAAGGCCAACGTCATGAATCCCCAGAAGATGAACAGTGTCGATGGAAGGCCTCGAATGGCAGAGCCAAGATCGAAACTGCCGTGGTCCTGAAGGAAGAAGCGCGCAAACTGCCCGCCGGCGTAGAGGAGCAAAACGAACGGCAGACTCTTGCGCAAGGTAAGCCAGTAGAACGGGAAGATCTCTGGCCCAATCAGCGAACGCTGCGGAAGGTAGCGCGCGGCAACGACGATAGGACGTCCGTGGCTGCGAAGGACATCGGCCAGCTCATCCTCGGTAAGGGGACGGCCGAGCGTCTCTTCGCGGTCTTCGATAAGCGCGAGCAGGTTAGCGCGAAGTTCAGCGAGGGTGTCGTCTTTGCTGGCCGCGGGGAGATGTTCGCCAACGGCATGTAGATATCGGTTGAGAAGATCCATTGTCATTTCTCCTGATAGCCCGCGGGTTCGGGCTGGGATTCAGCATGGGACCTAAGAATGCGGTGCAGCGAATCGTTGATGCCGTTCCACTCGGCCAGCAGTTGATCGAGAATCCGTTCCCCCAGTGGAGAGAGCCGATAGAAGCGCTTATTCCGCTTCTCCTCCTCACGCCACTCGCTGGTCAGCAGGCCCTGAGTCTCAAGCCGCCGAAGCAGCGGATAGAGCGTGCTCTCCTCAATGGCCAGCCCACGGTCAGCCAGGGCCTTGCGTAGGGTGTAGCCGTAATGCTCCTCGCGAAGCTGCGCCAGAACCGCAAGAATGAGGCAGCCGCGTCGAAGTTCAAGCCGGAGCGAGTCGAAAAGTTCGCTCTGGAGAGGATCGGATTGGAAGACGGTATTCATACTGTGCTTCACATACTGTATGACACATAGTGTATGAAGTCAAGTATGTATTGAAGTTTATTTTTACTTCCCCAAAATGGAGAAGCTATGAGCGTTTTCTAGGTATTTCTCCTTTATTTTGTTGTTCTTATACCGATCCTTATCATCTCGCAACCAGCTTATCTAGCCATACTGCTTCAGGGAAACCCACTCGGTTTTGTATCCTGCGATCTGAAAACAAAAATGATCCACACTAAATTCCTGCACCCACTGCTTGCCTTCCTGTTCGTCCTGACTCGGATATCTGCCTTGGCGCAGGCGCCGCTTACTCCATCCCTCCTCGACCCCCAATCCGCTGGTTCTCTCGGCGAAGATCTCTTCCTTCAGTCCGGCGCCACTGGTATGGTGCTCGTTGTCGTTCGCGACAATCAGGTCTTTTTCCGCGGATACGGCGAAACGGCGCCCAACTCCCATCAGCTTCCCACCCAGGACTCTCTGCTGCGGCTCTGCTCGCTCACAAAGATCTTTACTACCGACGTCTTCACTAAACTCGTCGCGGACAAGACCGTGCGGCTCGACGATCCCCTCCAGCGCTTCGCTCCACCCCGCACCGTTGTACCCAAACGCGGCCAGACCATCACACTGGCCGATCTCGCGACGCACACATCCGGCCTCCCACGAGAACTGGGCAACGCTCCTCCCGAAACGCCACACTTCACCTTCCCCGACTATCGCAACCGCTGGCACTGGCTCCCAAACCAGCGTCTCCACAGCACTCCCGGTACCGCTGCCCTCTACTCGAATGTTGCCTTCGACCTCCTCAGCGACGCCCTCCAGTCCGCCGCACACAAGCAGTACGCAGCCCTTCTTGCTGAGCGCACTCTCAACCCCTCCACATGCACAACACGACGTTCTTTCCCAACGCTGCGCAATGCAGCCATCTGCTCATCGGCGCCAGCGACGAAGGACCCTGCACCTTCACCGAAGCCACCGCCGGAAGCTCCGGCCTCTACTCCACTGCGACTGATATGGCGACCTGGCTCCAGTACCTGCTCCGAACCGGTGGCCCCGGCATCCCCTCACAGGACCCGGCAGCGCAGGCCATCTACATCCTTCCTTCTGATCTCGTCAGCCAAAAGGGACTCGACCACGCCGGCGACCCGACCGGCATCGGTCTTGGCTGGATTCATATCCTGCCAGTCGGCGACCCCTCGCACATTATCGAAAAGACGGGTGGCGGCGCCGGTTTCGAAACCTATATCGCCATCAACCACGCTCGCCGCACCGCCATCTTCCTCGCTGCCACCGACGGTTCCGTCGACACCCACCTGAACTTCTTCAATGCCGCGAACAAACTCCTGCTCGCCGTGGCCGGTCTACCGCCGCTCCCACCCCACCACTCAAACCTGCAGTCAAACGCACACACCGACATAGCCGCAGTTAGACCAAGGGAGCTGGCATCCACTACACGTATCTATTGATCGCAAATTGTCAGATGCGCATAGGCATCAGGATGTAGCGGTACTTGACGTCCTCGTTGCCGTCTTCAGGGCGCATCTGGCCAGCAGACTGAGCGTCCTTGAACTCCAGACGCACCTCGCCGGTGTTGCCGATAGCCTTGAGAAAGTCCAGCAGATACTGGCTGTTGAAGCCAACAACTAGCGGATCGTAGTTGTACGGAGTTTCGATGGAGTCCTCAGATTCGCCCGCATCTGTGCTCGAAGAAGAGAGCTTAAGTTCGTTCTGCTCAAGCCGAATCTTGATAGCGCCTGAGCGCTCGTCGGCAAACTGCGCAACGCGCTGGATGGATCCCATAAGGTCCTCAGAGCGAACGATGACGAACTTGTTGTTATCGCGCGGAAGCACAGCCTCGTAGTTGGGGAACTGGCCGGTAAGCTTGCGGCTGGTGAGCACGCGGCCACCTACACGAAAGAAGAGCGTCTGGTCGTCATCCGCAAAGTCGAGCGTCTCGGCATCAGTATTCCCAAGCAGACCAGAAAGCTCGCTAAGAGCCTTACGCGGAATCAGCGTCTTCTTCTCACCAGAGATACCTTCCAGCATCTCGCCAAGCTTTTCGATGTGCGCTAGACGATGCCCATCCGTCGCGACCATGGCCATCGACTCAGCCTTGAGAACAAGTAGCGCGCCGTTCAAGGTGTAGCGGCTTTCCTCGTTCGAGATGGAGAAGATCGTCTTCGAAACCATGTTTTTGAGTGAGGGCACTGAGATCTTCACAGCTCCACTGGCAGGGAACTCTGGCACCTGGGGGAAGTTCGCGCGGGCCATACCGACCATCTTCGTGTTGGAGCGGCCAGCACGAAGCTGCACCCAGTGGTTGTCCATCAGCTTGATGGAGATGTCGCCCTCGGGCAGCAGCTTGATGTAGTCATAGAGCTTGCGTGCAGGAATCGTGCAGGCACCGGGCTTCTTGACTTTGGCAGCGCAACTCGTGCGAAGGCTCTGGTCAAGGTCCGTCGCGGTGATGGTGAGCTTGTCGTCCGCGGCCTCAAAGAGAAAGTTCGACAGGATGGGGATGGTCGTCTTGCGCTCGACGACGGACTGTGCCGCAGTCAACTCACGCAGCAACTCCGCGCGGGAGACGGTGATCTCGAGGTTGCCGGTGGGGGGTGCGGTCTCGGCCATCTTGGGCTCCTGGGACTCCTGAGTAGCAATCGTCACGGTCGGTCTCTCCGGGTTTGAATCGTAGCTGCTGGCCAAACTGTACACCGAATGGGGTGGTGGATGCAGCAGGGCAGGCGTCTGCTTGATTCTAGGGGTGAAGGCCGCCCGAAGGCGACAGTTTTATTTGTGGAAAGTCGGGGTGCTATGTGCGACACGGGAACAGATACGGTACGGGTGGTTGCCCGGCGGATCGCAGGTGTCGGGGCTGGTACGGATGCCTGCGGCGCGAGTGCTTCTAAGAATTAAGACTTTAAAGAAGATAGATACCAGTAGCCTTAACCGTTGTCGCTTGAAAAGTGGATAACTGTCACATCTGCTTATAAGTCATCGATTTGGAGTCCTGTCCTGTTTTAGAAAAATGGACAGGGAAAGAGGCAAAGGTAGGAAGAGTGGCCGCTGATCCAGTTACCCTGTACCGGCTTATCCCAATTCTCCACAACGTCGATTGCCCACAGTTGAGAAGACACCCCACAATTCGTGGGAATGTTGACCAAGTAGAACCGAATCACTTATTTAGCCCAACCTTTAATTTCACAGGTTCATCGAAACCCAGAGGATAATGTGTCCGAATTGCAAAGGGAGACGTTGCCATGAAGATCGCCATCTTTGGTGCCAGTGGAGCGACGGGGCAGCTCCTGACACAGCGCTGTCTGGCAGCAGGTCATAGTGTGACTGCACTCCTGCGAAAGCCGGAGAGTTTTGCGCTACGTGATCGAGTGCGTGTGGTGCGGGGAAGCGCGTTCGACTCGACGATTGTGCGCGAGACAGTCGCTGGATCGGACGTTGTTCTGTCCGCGCTGGGGGCTCGTACGCTCAGGAAAGAGGACGTGCTGGAGCATGCCGTGCCTCTCATTGTTGCTGCAATGAAGCAGACCGGAGTGAAGCGGATCATCGCACTGGGCTCGGCGGGTGCGCTGGCCGATTCGCTGAAGAAACAGCCTGCGTGGCGCAGATGGATCGTCGAAAACATCGTGTACAAGACGATGCTGAAGTGGCCGGTGGCGTCGCAGATCTCGCAATATGCAACGCTCTCTTCAAGCGGGCTCGACTGGACAATGGTGATGCCGCCCATGCTTACCAATGCACCGGGACGCGGTGTATATAGGATCGACGGCGAGGCGCTACCGCGCAATGGAAGCAAAATCTCACGCGAGGATGTCGCAGACTTCATGATGAAACAGATCGACTCGCGCGAGTGGATCGGCCAAGGCGTATATCTCTCGTACTAGGCCTGATTCGCTCATCAGGGAGTAGAACGCGCCGCTACCCACATATTCACCTCATACTCCACCCGTTCAAGGTCCTGGCCCATCAACTTTCCTCGTTCAACCTTGAGATCGCCCCCCACGTACACACGTTCAAGATCTGGCTGACTGGTAACAAAGACCAACGTCGCGTACGGGTCGAAGACGTGCCCGTACTCGCCAGGGTCGATCACGAGGAAGTCGGCGAGCTTTCCCTTCTCGAGGCTGCCTAGGCGATCGGCGACGCCCAGAACATCGGCGCTACCCATCGTGTGAAGCCGCAGCACATCATAGGGGCTCATCACGCCGGCATTCTCATACTTGTCGCGGATCGCATAGAGTCCGGCGCGCAGGTTCTCGAAGGGATCGGCCAGGTCCGCGCTCGCCTCGCCGTCGACGCCCATTCCAACCCTGACCCCGGCCTTCAGGTAAGCGGGGATATCCGCCACACCTGAAGCCAGCCGGCCGTTCGAAAGCGGGTTCCAGCTCATCGCTGCTCCAGCCCTGGCCGTCGCAGCAATGATCTCAGGATCGGTATGGATGAAGTGTCCGAAGATCATCCTGTTAGTCACCAGTCCCGCGTCCGTGAACGACTGGAAGAGCTTGCGATCCTCCACCTGTGTCTCCGGCTGCTCAAGATAGTGACTCTGATTGCCAAGGTCGAACTCCTTCATCAGCGCCGCCTCCATCACGGCCTGTTTCAAAGCCTGTTTTGGCGTGTCGGTGAAGGCCGTTCCTCCATTGATCATCACCGAGAGCAGCCTGTCTCTCGTCTGCGGATCCTTGCTCGCTTGTTGGGTCGCTACCCAGCCTAGAAAAGTCTTAAGTCGTTGGCGAGCATCATCCAGCCCATCGGTTGCGGTCACCCTTCCAGGCTCGACTCCAAAGACGAACCGTATCCCGGAGTCCATCTGGCCGCGAAACTCCTGCTCATCGAACTCGACCGCCTGCTCCGGCGTGTGGCCACCGTAGTTGAAGTTGTAGGCTGAGGTGACACCGTGCCGCAGGTGGTCGAGCGAGCCCTCGAGCGTAAACCAGTAGAGGTCCTCTGCGGTCGCCTTGGTCACGGCCTTGCCATACAACTCGTCGATCCACCCTAGCAGCGTCTTATCCGCCGCGAGACCACGATAGGCCGACTGCCAAAGATGGCTATGCGCCGAGATGAAGCCCGGCATCACCCAGTGTCCCTTCGCATCCCACACGGTCGCGGCCTTCAGCGACGCCGGAGGTTCACCTTTGTCCACGGCGACGATTCTGCCATCGGCCCCCACGGCAATGTATCCCGTAAAAGGCTCCCGCTCCGACGAGGCCATCGAGAAGATGTACGCGTTCCGCACCACAAGCTTCGCCGGGACCTGCGCAACAGCTCGCAGCGACGTCACGATCCCCAGCAGACATACGGCGGACATCCAGACCAGACGCGAAAGGAAGTTCATACCTCTTCTTATCCCGCCCCACTCGCGAAGACAAGAAAGATTTATGCCCGGATAGCAAGTCCACTCTATTCTCTTGCCTCTAAGGAGACTCTGAAAAAGTCATGAGCCGGATCCATTTTGAAAGGGCGCGGCTTCAGCCGCGCCGCTAATGGTCCCGAAAAGGCGGGGGCTGGGCTGCTGCACCTCGACATCAGAAGTTCGCCCGCATCGTCAAGGCTGGCCATCGCATCACCGGCACCCCAGGGACGAGACCCGCGGCGCAGGCTGGGAGTCCTCTACGTCGCCGTCGACGACCACTCCCGGATCGCCTACACGGCGCTCTATCCGGACGAAACCGCCGTCCGGCCAGCCCTCGCCGAAGCCGTCGCCACCCAACGCCGGCATCGCCACCCGCCGTGGCCACCGACAAGGCCCGCCTAGCCCACACCGCCACGCCGCCGCGACCGGCACGCCCACAAGCGCACCGCACACACCCCACGCACCAACGGCAAGGCCGAACGCCACCGACGCCACCGCGAGGGCCACGCCCGCAGATAGAAAACCAGAACAACGAGCCGCAACCAAGCCGACACCACAACGCACGACGCAGCAACAAGAAGGGGGAGAAGATTTAGCCCCTGAGGGAATGCTTCGCTTGTCAGGGTTGTCGGGTCCTGAGACTTATTCCTCTCTAAATACGCCATCACAGTATTGCAGTTAGCATAGGAGCTCTATGAAGCAAGCCATTCTCGTCCTCACACTCGTCTGCACTGCGGCGATCGCGCAGCAACCTTCCTCCGCTCCAGCACCGGCTCCCAAACCTCTAGTCGGCTCTATCGCGGCGCACCCTGAGTGGCCCAAGGCCAAGCCGGAGGATGTGAAATCGGTCGACGCTATCCTCGCTGCGCTCTACGACGTTATCTCCGGGCCAAAGGGCAAAGCCCGCGACTGGGACCGCATGCGCTCGCTCTTCATCCCCGATGCGCGATTGATTCCGTCGCGCGTCAATAAGGACACTCAGCAGGTCGACGCCATCGTGCTGTCGGTCGACGGCTACATCGCGCGCAGCAGCATCACCATGACAACGAACGGCTTCTTCGAGCACTCCATCCACAACGAGGTCGAGCAGTTCGGCAACATCGCCCACGTCTGGAGTACCTACGAATCGCGCCACAACTCCGACGACGCGACGCCATTCGCCCGCGGCATTAACAGCATCCAGCTACTCAAGGACGGCGACCGCTACTGGATCGTCAACGTCTTCTGGGACAGCGAGCGGCCGGATTCGCCCATTCCTGCGAAGTATCTCGGGAAATAATTCGCGTCGCTCGTTAACGCAGCTCGCGGAAGAACGCCCGGACGTCTTCCGCGAGTAGTTGTGGCTGCTCCATCGCAGCGAAGTGCCCTCCCTTCGGCATCGTCGTCCAGCGCGCGATGTTCAGGCCTCGTTCCGCAAGTTCACGCGGCGGTATGGGAATCTCGCCGGGAAACACGGCGAAGCCAACCGGAGGTTTAATCCGATTGGCAGGGGAGAGACTGAGCGGCTGTTGGCGCGTCTCATAGTACAACCGCGCCGAAGAAGAGATTGTCTCCGTTACCCAATAGATCATCACATTGGTCAGTAGCTCGTCGCGGGTAAAGACGCTCTCGATATCGCCTTCACAGTCGCTCCCCCAATCGCTCCATGTCCGAAACTTCTCAACGATCCACGCCAGGAGCCCTACCGGAGAATCGTTCAGCGCATAACTCAACGTCTGTGGCTTGGTTCCTTGTTCATGGCTATATCCACCCTCGACGTCCCACCAGTCGCGGAGCTTTTCGAGATACGCTCTAGCCATCTCGTCCTGCGGCGGTTGATTCAGTGTGCCTCCGAAGAGAAAGCGTCCGGCGATGTAGTTGAGATGGATGCCAATCATGCGATCGGCATGGTCGAGTCCAAGCGCGATCGAGACCGCCGAGCCCCAGTCGCCTCCCTGGGCCGCGAATCGGTCATAGCCGAGCTCACGCATCAGCCGCGCCCAGAGTGCAGCGATCTTCCGTGGTTCCATTCCGCGCTCGCGTGGCCGGTCGGAGAAGCCATAACCTGGCAACGATGGAACGATCACATCAAACGCATCTTCTGCCCTGCCACCGTGCGATGCGGGATCCGTCAACAGTGGAATGAGCTTCACCATCTCAACGAAGCTTCCCGGCCACCCATGCGTAATGATGAGCGGCAATGGAGCCGGTCCTTTACCGCGTGCGTGTACGAAGTGAATGTGAAGGCCGTCCAGCGCAATACGATACTGCGGCAGCTCGTTCAATGCCGCCTCTTCGCGCCGCCAATCGTAGCCATGCCGCCAGTACTCGGCAAGCGAGCGCAGGTAAGCAAGGTTAGAACCCAGCTCCCAGCCTGTGTCCTCAAGCTCATCCGGCCAGCGCGTCGTATCGAGCCGATGCTCCAGGTCTCGAAGCACTGCGTCTGGAATCTGGATTGAAAATCTCTCCGCAGCCACCTCAACCTCCGCAAATCCGCTTACGAAGAGATGCTCCCGCGGTTACATACGACGCAGAGTTTCCAGCAAAAAGCCCCGCCGTTTGGCGGGGCCTCTGATTGCTGACCTGCTCAATCGCTTCCCTTAGCTCAGTGTCTCCATCAACTTGTTGATGGTGCGGTTCAGATCCTTATCCGCCCGCCGTTGTTCATCGATCTTTGCAATCGAATGCATCACCGTCGTATGGTGCTTACCACCGAACTGCCGCCCGATCTCTGGCAGCGAAGCCTCGGTAAGCTGCTTCGCCAGGTACATCGCAATCTGGCGCGGCACAACGATCTGGCGCGAGTTGTTCTTCTGCTTCAACTCAGCCACGCGCATACCGAACTGCTCTGCCACGGTGCGCTGGATCGTCTCGATGGTGATCTTCCGCACCTGCGTGTCGATGAACTGCTTGAGGCACTGCTGCGTGACGGCCAGCGTGATCTCGACGCCATGCATCGAGCACCAGGCGATCAGCCGCACCAGCGCACCCTCAAGTTCACGCACATTGGTCCGCACGTTCGACGCGATAAACAGCGCCACATCCGTCGGCAGCGAGGTCTGCTCGCTCTCGGCCTTCTTCTGCAGGATCGCGACCTTGGTCTCGAGATCAGGCGGCTGAATGTCCGCGATCAATCCCCACTCAAAACGCGAACGCAGACGGTCTTCAAAATCAGCAAGCTCTTTCGGCGGCCGGTCGCTCGCGATGACGATCTGCTTCATGCTCTCGTGCAGCGCATTGAAGGTATGGAAGAACTCCTCCTGCGTGCGCTCCTTACCGGCGAGGAACTGGATATCGTCGATCAACAGCACGTCCACGTTGCGGAACTTATCGCGGAAGCTGGTCATCTTGTCGTAGCGGACCGAGTTGATCATCTCGTTGGTAAACTTCTCGCCGCTCACGTAGCAGATCGACGCGTGCGGCTGCCTGCGCTTCACATCGTGGCCAATGGCATGCATCAGGTGAGTCTTGCCCATACCCACACCGCCGTACAGAAACAGCGGGTTGTAGGCCTTCGAAGGCCGCTCCGCAACCGCCTGCGCCGCGGCCATGGCGAACTGATTGCCGCTGCCGATCACGAACGCATCGAACTGATAGCGCGGGTTCAGCTGCGACGCTGCGTTCCAGTCAAAGCGCGACTGCTCAGGCGCAGGCCCCGTCGGCGCTCCTGTGCTGAGGCTGCCCACGCGGCCCTGTCGCGGCGCGTTCTGACTATGGCTTGGCACCGGAGCGAAGCCGCCATCCTCACGAACCTTCGGCGCACGCGGATCCTGCTCGGGAGTAGTAAACGTCACGGACTCAACATCAAGGCCGAGGTTGTCGATTGCTTCCTGAATCAAATCGGCGTAGCGATCTCCCACATGCTGGAAGTCCGTGGAGGGTATACGCACGAAGAGCTTCTTGCCCTCAAGATGGGAGAATCGCGTTGGCTTCAACCAGGTCTCGTACGACTGCCGATTGATCTTCTTCTCGAGAGCCGCCAGGATGCGAACCCAGTAATTCAACACGGCCGTTGCCGTCGGAACGAATGACATTCTTTATCTTTCCTTGTCTTTTCCCTGTTCCAACCCAGATGAACCGCACTTTCGAACACAGTTGCGCAAATAAAAAATCTGCAATGGCAAACAGAATTCCTCGCCCGCCGGAGCAGGCTATCGAGACGAAATCTGTGTTGCCAGAATTCCCTCCGCTAGGCAGCTATTACGTGCGGGGCAGAGAGGAGTAATTCAACATAAGTCAGAGTGCGGAACAGCTGGACCTGCAGAAAAACGTCTTACTAAACGGGTTCGATGGTAGCACGGAAAACAGGACGTTTTTCAAGCCATTGTTTCAAAAAAATTAAAGTTGCACCATTCACGGTGAAGAACGCAAAACCAAGCGCTCATGCGCAAAAAAAAGCATTCGAACATCGACATAAACCTCTATGCCGAAACCGTCTCTTGTGGTATCGGCGGCAAGAAGCGGAACGCCATCGCGATCCTGTTCCATGCGTTGATGGAAGCGATGGCAGCGGTCAGAAACACCAGCTCACTCTCCTCGAACTCGTTACGCGCTGCGGCAAAATCTTCATCTGCAACACCTGATGGAGTTACGTGAGTTAGCGTTTCCGTCCATGCAAGCGCCGCCATCTCACGTGCGCTGAAGATGCCTGCATCGCGCCACACCGCTACCAGATCAAGTTTTATTTGCGGCACACCAAACTTGCGTGCGAAGTTGAGATGAAACTGCACGCAGAAGGTACAGCCGTTCACTTGTGAAGCGCGAATCTTGATCAGTTCAATCAGCGCTTTATCAAACCCCGAATCACCCACGGCCTTGCTCAAAGCCGTCAGCGCCGCTCTTGCCTCCGGCGCAATCTTTTCAAACTCCGCAAACTCAATCCGCGCATCCATTGCCATCACTTCTCCTTTGGTCCAAACACTAGATTCCCGGAACACACGTACGATGGACCAGCGATAGAAGTACCGCTATCATTCCGCCACAATGTTCCAACATTGGTTCGCTCGACGCTCCGCCCTCATCACTTTTGTCTTGACCAGCAAACGAAGGTCGATCTACAACCGCATCCATGCGGAACGTCGTCCTTGGTCTCGGCATCAGCCTGGACGGGTACATCGCCCGTCCCAACGGCGCAGTCGACTTCCTCGTCAGGCCCAAGGACTATTCAAGGGCCCCCTTCTTCGCCCCCGTCGACACCTACGTCTTAGGCCGCAAGACGCTGGACGCAGCCCTCAAGATGACAGGAGGCTCCCTCAGCGCCTTCACCATGCCGACCTACGTCTTCTCCCATTCCCAACCGGCTGGCGAACGCGACGGCCTCATATTCGTCAGCGAATCACCCGCCAGCTTCATCCGTAAACTCCGCAAACGTCCCGGCAAGGACATCTGGCTGATGGGTGGTGGCGAACTGGCCCGCGACTTCCTCAAAGCGGATCTGGTCGACCGACTCTACCTCAGCATCGTTCCCGTCCTGCTCGGTGAAGGCATCCCGCTCTTTCCAAGCGGCTTCCCCCAGCGCGACTTCAAGCTGCTCGAAAACAAGACCTACTCCCAGGGCCTGATCGTTCTTACTTACGAGCGCTCCCGCCAAAAGCCCAAACGAAAGTCGTGACGAGCTTTGGCACCGGCAAATCGGCCTGAGCCCCCTGTGAAAATCACGTCCAATCAGGTATACTCAGAGATTGTTGCAACAAGCCTAAAGATTCAGCAGGAGTTCGATCCTGCGCAGGAGTTTGTCCGATGCCGAAGCGTACCTTTCAACCCAACCGCCGCCACCGCTCCAAGACTCACGGCTTCCTGAGCCGCATGAAGACCAAGGCCGGTGCCGCTGTGCTCAGCCGCCGTCGCGCCAAGGGCCGTCACAAGATCGCCGTCAGCGCCGGTTTCCGCGACTAGTCTCCTCACTCCGTCTCTTTCTCCGTAACCTTCGGTAAACAGAGAGTGTTGCAGCAGGAACCCATCTCGTTGGAACTCGCGTGTTCGGCTCTCTCAGAGCTTTGGTCGCCGCGAGTCGTGGGTCAGGTCAACGATCAGTACATCAAAGTAGCAAAGATCCAGGGCGAGTTCCCCTGGCACCAGCATGACCAGGAGGACGAGATGTTCTTCGTTCTCCGCGGCCATCTCCGTATCGGACGTTCAGATGCGGACGGCGGCCCCGTGTCTGTACGGCCTGGTGAATTCTTCGTAGTCCCGCGCGGCGTCCGTCACAACACGTCAGCCACCGAAGAGACCTGGATCGCCCTGATCGAAACCGTCAGCACACTCCACACGGGCACCGAGCAGACTCCGTTCACCCGTTCCATAGCCGAACAACTCTCTCCCAACAGCTAAATCATTACGTTCCAACATCGCACCGCAGAGCGTCACTTAGGCAATGTTAGATGTGCCTCGAAGGGCAACCTTGCTCTTTGGAGGGGCAATCTAACGTACTGTCAGCACGGTTGGAAGCGCACGTAAGCGCCCTGCTGACAGGAGATGGAAACATGGAGAAACAGAACCAGCAAAACCAACCAAATCAACAGGCAGGTAAGCCCTCGCAGCCCAATCCGATGTCCGGCAAGCCGGCACAATCGACGCAGCAAGGCAGCGGACAACAGGGCAGCGGCCAGCACTCACAGACTGGCACTGGCACGAATAAGAGATAAAGAAAAAAAATAGAGAAAGCGTTTAGATAAACGCTCGTTTTGATTCCTCGAAGGCCCGCTGATGTATCCGGCGGGCTTTCCTGTGTCTACCTAAAGTCGCGGACGATTCAGTCGATGGAACTTTTATGGCCCGTCCAGACGAAGCCCGCAAATCGCCGCGTCACTCTTGCTACGGTCCCATCGACTTCCGCGTAGACGACTGGCACATCACAGGCAAAGTGATCGATCTGTGCCTCGAGGGTTGTCTCATTCGGCCACGACAGCATCTTGTATGCAGCATCGGCGACACTCTCGATCTCCGCTTCGAGGTGAACGGTCTCGGCTTTCGTGCTCACTGCATCGTGCGCTGGGTAGGAGCGGACCACATGGTAGGTGTCGAGATCCTGCTGCTCAGCGAACGCTGCCGTAGACAGTTGCGAGAGTTGATCGATCAGCTCGCTAGTTGCGAGCGCCGTCCTTGCTAAATCGATAGTCCTCCGACGAAAAAGGTAAACTGGAAGTTCGCAGGAACACTTATGACGGCGCTCACCTTCCGCCTACGCAAACACTCCGACTACCAGCGCGTCTACAAGGCCAGCCGCAAGCAGTTTGCGAAGCAGATGACTTACTTCTTCACCCTCCGCCCGCAGATTGGGCCGGACGGCACACCACTCCGCGATGCAGAGGAGTCGACCCCGCGCGTCGGCCTTACCGTAGGCAAAGTGATGGGCAAGGCCGTCGATCGCAACCGCATCAAGCGCCGCATGCGCGAGGCTGTCCGCAAGAACATCGCCTCGCTCAGCCTGCCTGTCGATGTGGTGCTCCACCCACGCCGCAGCGTCATCGATCTCGACTTCGCCGTGCTGGACCGCGAGGTAGCGCAGGTCTTCCGCATGATCCAGAAGGCCGCGGAAAAACAACACGACAAGCAGCAAAACGCTCCCCCTCCGGCGTCATGACCGACTCCCAGCCCACGCTCGCCGTCCGTATCGCCTTTCGTATCTATAAGTCTGTGCTCTCCCCGGTGCTGCACGCCTTCAGCCCATCGCAGTGTCTCTATCTCCCGACTTGCTCGGAGTACGCCTACGTCGCATTGGTTCGTTTCGGCCCCATTCGCGGCACTTGGATGGCCCTGCGCCGGGTTGCCCGCTGCCATCCATTCGCCAAAGGCGGCTTTGATCCTGTACCTGAGCGAAACTCCGGCGCAGCCCCATCCGTCTCCATTCATTCGGACCGTTTACCATAGAGAGTGCGCCTGCATTCATGCGGCACAGCCTCGGTTTCACAAAGAATAGGAAGTTTTACTTTGGCAGAGTTTAAGAACCCCAATCAGCAGGGCGGCGGCGGGCAGGACAGCCGGTCCTTCCTCGTCATGGTCGTCGTTATGGTCGCCGTCTTCTTCGGCCTTCAGTACTTCCGCGCGAAGAACCCGAACCCCCAGACCGCGACACCGTCGGCCCCTGCCACAACGCAGAGCGCGCCAGCCGCGAATGCACCTCAGCCCGCAGCAGCTACTCCAACCGCAGCCGCAACCGCTGCCGGCGCTCCTGCTGCCTCGACCGGGCCCGCCGTCAAAGCCACGGCTGAAGAGACCACCACGGTCGAGAACGATCTCTACCGCATCACCTTCACCAACCACGGCGGCCGTGTCGCAACATGGATTCTGAAGCAGTTCCGCGACAGCGATGGCAAGCCGCTCGATATGGTCCATCATCAGGCCGCCGAACCCTTCGGCCATCCCCTCTCGCTCTACACGTACGAGCCTGCTCTCACCACCGCGGTCAACAACGCGATGTACGTCCCCTCGGCGACCGGCAATCTCCCCGCACCCGCGAGCCTGACCTTCAAGTACTCCGAGGGCAACCTCGAAGTAATCAAGACCTTCTCCTTCGACGAGACCTACGTTCTCCACGCCGATGTTCAGATCCTTCGTAACGGCACACCTGTCCGGGCGTTGATCAGCTGGCCCGGCGGCTTCGGCGATCAGGACAACGCACAGGCCTACGCAGGCGCACAGGTCGACTTCTCGCGCGACGGCAGTTCCACCCACCTCCCCGCCAAGAAAGTCTCAGGCGGCGACACGCTCAACGGGCCATTCGACTGGGCCGGCGTCAGCGGCAATTACTTCGCCGCGATCTTCCTTCCCGATGCACCCGCGAACTCCACCCTCGCAACGTTCCACAATCAGCTCGACGTGGCCAAGACCATCCGTCGCACCGGTCTGGGCAGCGGCTCGCCCGCCAAGGGATCCATCGAGGTCTCGATCCTCGGTGCCGCGCTCGGCGACGTCAATGGCCACACCCAGACCCGCGTCTACGTCGGTCCCAAGGCCGTCAACGTCCTCCGCAATATCCACGCCACCAGCAGCAACGTCACGCTGGAGCCGCTCCTCGACTTCGGCTTCTGGGGTCCGATCGGCAAGTACCTCTTCCTCGCGCTGCAGTTCATCCATACCCACATCACGTCGAACTGGGGATGGGCCATCGTCATCCTCACCCTCATCGTCAACACGCTCATCCTGCCCCTCCGCATCAAGACCATGCAGAGCGGGCTGAAGATGCAGCGCATCCAGCCTCAGATGGACGCCATCAAGGAGAAGTACAAGAAGTACAAGGCGACCGATCCCAAGCGCAACGAGATGAACATGGAGATCATGAAGCTCCAGAAGGATAACGGCGTCAACATGTTTGGCGGCTGCATTCCCACTCTCGTGCAACTGCCGCTGCTATTCGCCTTCTTCAGCATGCTGCCTCGCGTCGTCGAGCTGCGCCACGCGCACTGGCTCTGGGTCCCTGACCTGACCTCTCCCGACCCCTTTCACATTCTTCCCATCCTCATGGTCGTCAGTTCATTCCTGATGCAGTACTACACGCCGTCGCCCGGCGTCGACCCGCAGCAGCAGAAGATGATGGCCTTCACCATGCCCGCCGTCACCGGCTACTTCGTCTGGAACTACGGTGCCGGACTCGGACTCTATTGGGCCGTCGGCAACCTCTTCGGCATCGCTCAGCAGATGGTAATGAATCGCACTTCGCTCGGCCGCGAGATGCGCGAGATCGCCGCGAAACGCGCCCGTCGCAAGGCTGGCGCTCCGGCCACACTCCAGGGCAAGCGCTGACGTATCATAGAGATAGAATCAATCCAAATACTGTTTACAGATAGAAACGCAAACAATGGAAGAGCCGGAATCCAGATCAAAAAAAATCGCTGACTTCCTTCAGACCGTCATCGCCACCGGCGGTCTGAAGCTGAAGTACAGCATTCTTGCCAGCGACGGCCAGGAACCCTCAAACGAACCTACCACGACGACTCCGTCCCCCGAGATCCGCGTCGAGTTCAGCGGCCCGGATACATCACTGCTGCTGGCCCGCAACGGCGAGCTGCTCCTGTCCCTCGAACACATAGCCGCCAAGATCCTCCGCTTCGAGCACGAGGAGCACGACCGCATCTCGTTCGACGCCGACAACTTCAAGGTTCTCCGCCAACGCGAGTTGCAACTGGCCGCCGAGGTCGCCGTCGAGAAAGTCCGCCACACCGGCCTGCCCTTCGCCTTCGCGCCCATGACCTCGCGCGAACGCCGTCTGCTGCATCTCGCGCTCTCCACCTCCGGGCTGCCAACCGCCTCATCTGGCGTCGGCCCCCGCCGCTTCGTCGTCCTCTACCCCGAAGGCCAGAAACCGGTGGAAGATCCCGCACCCTCGACACCAGACCGCGCGCGCGCCATCCGGAACACCTTCCGCCGCCGCTAGCCACACTTTCCGCGGTGCTGATAGAACTGGAGTCGTCATTCTGAGCCGAAGGTGAAGAATCCCTGCATTTCACCCGAAGAGTCCCATCGGCAACAGAAAAGGCCAACTCAATCGAGCTGGCCTTTTGTCTTCTAAACGGTTGAACTTATCGCACCAGTCTGCGCCGCACCATACCTGCAGCACCGGCAATCCCTGTCAGGACCAGCACCACACTTCCCGGCTCCGGCACACTCGATACAGACGGAGGAGGTCCATCCGGCGTACCTCCCGAAGGTGGCGAGTCCGGGATATGGGGAGCCGGCCCGCCCGGGTAGCCAATTCCACCCGGGCCTCCAGGCCCAGGCCCACCTTCGTTCGGTGGATATCCACCCATCGGTGGCAGTAATGGCAACTCATTGGTGGCGATCATCGGAACGCCATCATCGCCACGATCCAACGAAATGTCAGGCCGCGCCGGAGGAAACGGCGGCAAGTCCTCACCCTTCAGCAACAGCGGCGGAGTGGAGCCGTCCGGCAACTCGCCCCCGCAGGCCAGATTGAACGACCGGAGCATCTCTTCACGGGTCTTGGGCCGCCGGTGGACGCGGGCGCGCAGCACCTTAGGCTTGTTCCTGGGCTTGGGCTTGGTCAGTGTTGACAGCTTACGATGGACGAAACGGCGCACACGGTGGCTTGCAACACGAAGTTGATGTACGGGTTTGCTATGCGCCAGGGCGTTCTTGTACGCGATGAACCAGCGCTCACACTCCGTCGAGGCTTGAACACCCGTGGCGGCAGAAGCAACAACCAGAAAGGCAACCAGAAAAAGCAGAAAGCGACGCATAATTGGCAGGGCCCAAAGTAAGATTCACTTCGTAACTGCCTGATAAACATGCAATTGTGTCGCCAAACAAAAACGCACCGAATCGTATGCAAATTGCATACACAACGGCAAACATTTCCGTCACTTAGGGAAAGCAGGTGCCCTTTAGTGTGCAATAAAGTGCGACTTCATTTCCACTTCTGACCTGAAGCGGCCACTTTGCTCCGTGGGGTTCGTTGCCGGCGCCTCGGAATCTCCTTCCAGAAATTGCTTCCACGCACCCGACTCCGCAACTTCCTTCAGAGCCTCATTCCGCCACGTCAGCAACGCCGTCACACGGCGCCTCAGCATGGCCATCTCGATCAGTCTGCCCAAAGGCCCCAGAGGGGCCGAAAACCGCACCTCATCCTTGATCCGCGTACCATCGTCCATGGCTGCAAAGTGCCGCTCATGTTCATATAGCTTGAACCCGCCAGCCACCATGACCTCGCGAAGGTAGTGAAACGGCCGCACAATCTCGATGTGGCTACTATGTATCCGTCCGACACCAAACATCCTGCCCCGCCACGTCACGGTGTCCCCCTGCTCCAGGCACCCGCTCTTCCCGCCGTTAACGATCTTTACATTTCCGGATTTAGCGGAAGCCAGCAGAAAACTCACGCTGGTCGCGAGCCTGAAGCATCGCTCTACCGGCGCATCAACCCACGTTACTGTTCGAATCGTGACCATAAACCCGGGCAAACTCTATGCCAACGCTACGCTAACAGCAATATCTTTCCAATTCCGCCTTTTTCGGCCGCCACCTGCGCCTGGGCGGCTTCGTCCAGCGGAACCATCCGGTCGATCGGAATCACAAGCTCTCCAGCGGCAACCGCCTCGGCCAGAATCCTCAACATGGCCGCGTCCGGATGCATCACAACTGATTGAACCCTAATGGTTGGATGCAGTTTCGCGTTCGCAGGGCCTCCCACAACCGATGCAAACACTCCGCCCGGCTTGACCTTCCCCAGCAACTTCTCCCCTGTCGGGCCGCCCACCGTATCGGCAACCGCGTCGACAAACCCGAGCTTCTCCAGCGCCGCCGCGTCGTCCAGCGCAAGAACCTGATCCACCCCCAGGGCCCCGGCCGCCTTGACCTGCGACCCCCTCACCCCGGCGATCACCATGGCGCCAGCCTTCTTAGCGGTCCACACCGCAGACCGCCCCACGCTCCCCAGTGCGCCCGTTATCAGAACCGTCTCCCGGGCCTTGACCCCGGTCCCGAGTGTAATCATCTGCTCGCCGGTCAGCGTGACCACCGGCAGCGCCGCCGCCTCCACCGGATCCAGCCCCTCGGGAACCTTCGTGATGGCATTCGCATTCGCCGCCACCAGCTCCGCGTACGACGAGCCCGCCACGCCCATCACCTTATCGCCGGCCGCAAACCCCGTCACCCCCGCACCTACCTCCCGCACAACACCGGAGAAGTCATTGCCCAGGATCGCCGGAAACGTCAGCGGCATAAAGTCCTTGTAAACCCCACTTCGCAGCTTGTAGTCCACCGGATTCACGCTGGCCGAGGTCACCCGCACCAGAACCTGACCCTCGCCGGCCACGGGATCCGCCACATCCTCATACGACAGCTTCTCCGGCCCACCATACTCGCGCAAAACGATCGCCTTCATCGCAAGCACCTCGCCCACATCATACCCGCAGTGCCGAAGCTCAAAGAAAAACGCAGAAGTCAGCAAATCAGCGAGTCAGCTAGTTAGCGTTGGCAATCCCGACTCACTGACTCACTGGGCCTGCCGACTTGCTGACCTGCAGACTTGCTGACTCGTTCTGATCCAGATACGTCCGCCACTCCTCGCTCTCGGCCACATGCTTGAGCCGCGTCAGCCGCCGCCGCAGCCACTTCGCGATATAGGGCACCAGCAGCTGCCGTCCGGCGATTCGTCCCAGCACGCCCAGCGGCAGCGAGAACCGCATCCGGTCGATCAGCAGCGTCTGCCCGTCGATCTCGATGAATTGGTGATCATGCTGAAACCGCCTGAAACGCCCACGCACCATCGTGTCCTGAATAAACGCCGGTCGCTCGTACCGTGTAATCAGGCTCTCATGCATCTGCGGGATACCCAGCCACCACCCCCGCCACACGACCCTGTCGCCCCTAACGACTCTGCCGGCAGTTTTGCCCGCCGTAGGCTGCATTCCCAGCGTCTGCTGCACCAGCCCGATATCAGTCGCGAGCAGGAAGCATCGCTCGATAGGAGCCCTGATATGAACGCTGTCGCTGACTGTAAACAAGAACCATCAACCTCTGACCGCTGGCATAGTAAGAGCGGAGCCTTCCCACTCTACCTAACCAGCCTTCTACCAAACAGTGCCTCCCAATACACTCCAACAAAAGCCGTAGAGGATGGATGCGGAGCAGAAATCATACACAAAAAGATTTGTCGTTAGGTTTGCATACACAAACTCGCATGAACCCTCAAACCATCTCGGCATGTTGCTCAAACCAACTCAGCCCGTCTGGCAAAGAAATATTCGCGTAATCAAGATGAACCACGCGGCGATGTGCAGGCGTCTCAGATGCTGACGAAGAATGAATCAACAAAGGCCGCATTAGCAACGCTCCGCCAGCACCCACCTCGCAGGTAACGGCATCGTACCCCTGAATCATGCCTGCAATCGCAATCTCGGCCAGCTTGCCATTCCGATGTGATTCTGGAATCACTCGCAGAGCGCCGTTTGTCGCCGGGCAATCATCTAGATGGATTCGCACCGACAACATCTTCTGCAGCACATAGTCAGGCGGCTGAACATGCAGTACACCCCGCTTGGTAGACCACGGCCCAAACCCATCGACCTCGACGCGATTCTGCACGGCAATCGTGACATCCTGATGCCATGGCACCTTCCAGTTGGCGCCCTCTGTCTTATCAAACAGAATTCCACGCACAACGAAAGCATCTTCGCCGAGTATTGGAGTAACAAGACGGCGAATCTCATCCGAATGCGCAAGCTCTAGTACCGCCTGCTCGTCCAGTAAATTGCGTCTGCCTCCGCGGCCAGCAGTGGCAGTAGCGTTCTCGCTTAGTGCACTTGTTAAATTGCTAACCCGATCAGCATCCAAGACATCGGGCACGATTGCGTACCCGTCGATCTCGACACGTTCGATCATTCCTTACAGTCCGCGCTCCTCGAAGCCAGCAGTCCGTTAGCGCGCTCAATAAAGTCGACGAGCGCCACGCTACCCTCGTCGCCCTTCCCGCGAGTCCGAACACTCACAGCCTCGCTAGCCGCCTCCTTATCCCCCATCACGAGCACAAACGGCACCTTCTGCAGCGTGAACTCCCGAATCTTCGCATTCATCTTCTCGTTGCGAGCATCCAGTTCCACACGCAGTCCCGCAGCCTCGAGCTTCGCCTTCACAGCCTCCGCATACTCAAGATGTTTCTCGCTGATAGGCACCAGCCCAACCTGCACCGGAGCCAGCCACAGCGGAAACGCCCCGGCATAGTGCTCGATCAGCACCCCAAAGAACCGCTCCACCGACCCGAACAGCGCACGATGCACCATCACCGGCCGATGCAGTTCGCCGTCCTCGCCCTTGTACTCCAGCTCAAACCGCTGCGGCAGATTGAAATCGAACTGCACCGTCGAAAGCTGCCACAGCCGTCCCAACACATCCACCAGCTTGATGTCGATCTTAGGCCCGTAGAACGCGCCTTCCCCGGGAATGCTCTTGAAGGGAACCCCGCGCTTCGTCAGCACATCCTTCAAGGCGGCCTCGGCGTTATTCCAGTCGGACTCTTTCCCGACATAGTCGCCCACTTTATTCGGGTCATGCATGGAGAGCTCGACTCGATACTCATTGAAGCCAAAAGTCTTGAGCACCACCTCCGCAAAATCCAGGCACGCTTCGATTTCGCTGACAATCTGCCCCGGCGTGCAGAAGATATGCGCATCATCCTGCGTAAAGCCCCGCACACGCAGCAGTCCATGCATCGTCCCCGACCGCTCGTACCGATAAACGTTCCCCAGCTCCGCATATCGCACCGGCAGATCGCGATAGCTCTTCGGTGAGTTCTTATAAATCAGAATATGCCCCGGGCAATTCATAGGCTTCAGCCGGTACTCCGCATCATCCAGCTCCATCGGCGGATACATATTCTGCGAATAGAAACCCTCATGTCCCGAGATCTTCCAAAGCTCGCGTCGCATGATGTGCGGTGTATACACCATCTCGTAACCGCGACGGATACATTCATCCCGCATCCAGTCTTCCATCGTCTTCCGAATCAAACCACCCTTCGGATGCCAGAAGATCAGCCCCGCGCCCGCGACCTCCTGAATCGAAAACAGATCAAGCTGTTTGCCCAGCACACGATGATCGCGCGCCTTGATCTCCTCCAGCCGCTTGAAGTGAGCATCCAGATCCTTTGCATTGAAGAACGCCGTCCCATAAATCCGCTGCAGTTGCTGATTCTTCTCATCGCCCAGCCAATAAGCCCCGGCAATGCTCGTCACCTTGAACGCCTTCACCCGCCCAGTCGAAGGCACATGCGGCCCACGGCAGAAGTCGCTAAATCCGCCATTGCGATACAGCGAAATCTCATCCCCCACCTTGGTGAACTTCTCAATGAAGTACACCTTCATAAACTCGCCCTGCGCGGAATAATCCGTAAGCCCCTTCTCCCGAGACTCCTCCACACGCACGAACTTCTCATCCCGCGCAACCACCTCAGCCATGCGCTTCTCAATCGCAGCAAGGTCATCCTCGGTAAAAGGAGTCTCGCGATACACGTCATAGAAAAACCCCGAATCAGTCGCAGGCCCATGCCCGAGCTTCGTCTCAGGAAACAGCTCCAGAATCGCAGTCGCCATCACGTGCGCAGCCGAGTGCCGCACCACCTTCAGCGCAGCCTCGTCCGTCTCCTTCAGCAACTCCAGCGCAACGTCCTCATTCAGCGGAGCAGTAAGGTCGACCACCCGCTCCCCACCCGCAGCCGCGCCATACATCGAAGCCTCGGAACCCTCTTCCCCCTCAGTCGCACTCGTAACCGCAACAGCCGTCAGCGGACGAATCCGCGCCACCACCACCGCGGCAGCCAGCCTCGGCGAGATGCTCATCGCAATGTCATACGGAGTCGTACCGCGCGAAACCTCACGCACGGAACCATCAGGAAGCTGTACCTTAATCATCTGTTCACTCATAAGCGTTATCTCTAAGCATATTTCCTTTGCTCGCCCCGCACCAACTTCTCTCGGGCCATCCGCATCCATATAGAGCAACACCAGCACGAAACGGCCTGTCTATCGCAGCCAGCCAAACAGAAGCATCCCACGCAGGTTGTAGCAAACATCCCGGATATCCCACTTTGGGACAGCGCTCCCGCACAGATAATGACGGAAGGGCCAAAACTGGCCGGCAACAACGGACTCACCCAAACAAAGGAATCTCATGCAGGTATTGTGCAAACCCTCCGATAACTCCCCCGACGTCCAATGTCCTGTCTGCGGCCAGGGCTTTCTCCTTTACTGGGAGCGCTCCTCACGCGACCAGCAGGAAGACACTCGCCAAAGCATCCAGCAGGCACTCCGCGACCACCACGCCGACAACAGCGCTACGGAAGCCCACCCTGGCCCCGCCTTCAACATCCCAAGCTGGTCCGGTTCCCCTAGGTTCTCCGCCGCCGCCCTCCTCGGTGGAGCCCCCGTCTAGACGCCGCGCCTTCAACTCCGCCGCGCAAAAAAATTAGGACCGCTGCTAGCCCAACAGCGGTCCAAGTATTCAATCTTTTGCGGGGAAACCTTACTGCCGAAACCTGCTGCTAAAACCTGCGTCAAGCTGCCTTCGGAACAGTGTCGACGGTTCTTTCCGCCGGCATGTTCTTCCTCAGCCACACATTAGCCCTCCACCGTCCAAAAAACGGAGCGGCGGCAACCAATGCAAACGACACTGCTAAAGCAATGCGCATCCACATCTCCTTTCTTCCCGGAAGGCCAACTTCTCCCACCGGGTCGAAGAACCAGACCGGCCCCTTACCTACAACCAGCCGGCCTGGACTCGATCACCTGCAACTGCAATACGCCAACTATCGCTCCCCCGAACCAAGCTAGATATCCCCCCTTCGGGTCATAGACCAGCCTGTTCGGGCCATGCCGCTAATCGGTGCAAGGGGTGAAGAATCCTTTCCCGCGCCCGCAAAATTCCGAGTGACAAAAGATAGATTCCCCTTATATCCTTCGCCCCGGCCAGCTTAGGAGCAATTCACACACAATGACCCATTGGGACCGTCGCACCTTCCTCCGCACATCCGCACAAGCCGCAGCCATCGCCACCATCCCATACGCCAGAGAGAACCTGGCCCAAACAGCCCACGCCGCTTCGTCCTTCCCATCAAACTTTTACTGGGGAGCCTCCACCTCCGCCATGCAGATCGAAGGCTCGCCCTACGCCGACGCCGGCGGCCGCTCCATCTGGGGAGCCTTCGAAGCCAAACCCGGAGCCATCAAGGACAACAGCACCAACTGGGTCGCCGACGACGAATACCATCGCTTCGCCGAAGACATCGGCCACATGCGCGATCTCGGCCTCAACGCCTACCGTTTCTCCATGAGCTGGCCGCGCATCCTGCCACAGGGCAAAGGTCAGGCCAACGAAAAAGCCCTCGCCTACTACGACAAGATTGTCGACGCCCTTCTCGCTGCAAAGATCACGCCCTTCGTCACCGTCTACCACTTCGACTACCCCGACGCGCTTCAGCAGCAAAACGGCTGGCTCAACCCCGACAGCTCCAAATGGCTCGCCGACTACGCCCACCTCCTCGCCACGCGTTTCTCCGACCGCGTCACCAACTGGCTCACCATCAACGAGCCCAACATCCTCTGGGGATTCGGCAACGAAGCTGGTCTGATGCCGCCCGCGCTCAAACTCCAATCCGCCGATCTTGCCCTCGGCTGCCACAACCTTCTTCTCGGCCACGGACGCTCCGTGCAGGCCATCCGCGCCGCCGCCAAAAAGCCCGTCAAGATCGGCCTCCCCTTCGCCGGAGTCTTCTCTCTTCCCGCAACCTCCTCAGCCCAGGACGTCGCAGCCGCCCGCGCCGACTCGTTCACGGTGAAAAAGCGCGCTCTGATCCCAAACCTGCCAGCGATGACCCTCATGAACACCGCTTGGTGGCTCGACCCCATCTATCTCGGCCACTACCCCGCCGAGGGCTTCAAGCTCTTCCCCACGGCCGAAAAGCTAGCCACCCCAGCCGACATGAGCATCATCCACCAGCCCGTCGACAATTGCAGCGTCAACCTCTACTTCGCCCCCACCGTCAAAGCCGGCCCCGACGGCACACCCCAGCCCGTCCCCGATCCACCCGACATTCCTCGCAGCCACTACGGCTGGGCCATCACCCCCGACGTCCTCTACTGGGCTCCCAAGTTCCTCGCCGAGCGCTACCACAAGCCCATCCTCATCACCGAAAACGGCATCTCCCTCGCCGACGCGCCCACCCCCGAGGGCAAGGTCCACGATCCCCAGCGCATCGCCTTCCTCAACAGTTACCTCGGAGCCTACAAGCGCGCCCATCAGGACGGCGTCCCCCTCGCCGGCTACCTTCACTGGTCGCTGGTCGACAACTGGGAGTTCATGAACGGCTACCTCGAGCGCTTCGGCCTCATCTACGTCGATCGCAACACCCAGCAGCGCATCGTCAAAGACTCCGCCTTCCACTACAAGGAGATCATCCAGACCAACGGCGCCAACCTCTGATCCGCTGGTCGCCCCTCGCAGTTCGGGTTATTCTCGTTGAACAAAGGGCTCCGTGCGTGAGGTCTGCATCGCGACATGGGACGCATCGAGAAGACCGTCTTCATCAGCTACCGCCGCACCAACGCTCCCTGGGCGCTGGCAGTCTTCCAGCACCTCACCCAGCACGGCTACGACGTCTTCTTCGACTACAACGGCGTGGCCAGCGGCGACTTCGAACGCATCATTCTCGAAAACATCGCTGCCCGCGCCCATTTCGTCCTGCTCCTGACCCCCTCCGCTCTCGAGCGCTGCGACGAGGCAAACGACTGGCTGCGCCGCGAGATCGAGGCCGCCCTCTCCACCCAGCGCAACATCATCCCACTCATGCTCGATGGCTTCAGCTTCACTGCGCCCGCCATCGACAAATCTCTTGTCGGTAGCCTCGCCCTCCTCAAGCGCTACAACGCGCTCAGTATCCCCACCGAATACTTTCTCGAGGCCATGACCCGCCTCTGCGACAAGTTCCTCAACGTTCCCCTTGAAGCTGTCCTCCACCCTCCATCGCCTCCCGCAACGCAAGTCGCCAGCGACCAGCGCATCTCCGCCCGCACTGCCCCTGAGGTCTCCGAGCAAAAGCTTACGGCCCAGCAATGGTTCGAGCGCGGTGTCAGCGCCCCCGACCCGGCCCAAAAAATCCAGTTTTATAACGAGGCCCTTCGTCTCGACCCTTCACTTCCCGTCGCCTGGAACAACCGGGGTATGGCGCGCAGCGAAAGAGGCGATAATCTCGGCGCCATCGAGGACTACAACGAGGCCATCCGCCTCGACCCAACCTTCGCTATCGCCTACAACAACCGGGGTAAGACACGCGGAGACAGCGGCGATCCCGGTGGCGCTCTCAAAGACTACAACGAGGCCATCCGTCTCGACCCTGCTTCCTCCAAGACTTACAACAATCGCGGTTTGTACTATGACGGTAAGGGCGATCTGCAGAGTGCGATTCGGGACTACAACGAGGCCATCCGCCTCAACCCAACCTTCGCTATCGCCCACAGCAACCGGGGTATGGCACGTGCAGACAGCGGCGATCCCGGTGGCGCTCTCAAAGACTACAACGAGGCCATTCGCCTCGACCCCGCTTCCTCCGAGGCTTACAACAATCGCGGTTTGTACTATGACGGCAAGGGCGATCTGCAGAGTGCGATTCGGGACTACAACGAGGCGATCCGCCTCAACCCAACCTTCGCTATCGCCTACAGCAACCGGGGTATGGCACGTGCAGACAGCGGCGATCCCGGTGGCGCTCTCAAAGACTACAACGAGGCCATTCGTCTCGATCCCACTTACGCCAACGCTTACAACAATCGTGCAAAGGCCCGTAGGACCGGGCGGGATCTGGCCGGTGCCATCGAGGACTGCAACGCCTCCATCCGTCTCAACCCCACCAACTCCACGACTTACAACAATCGCGGTTTGTACCGTCAAGAGAAAGGCGATCTACAGGGCGCTATTCAGGACCTCAACGAGGCCATCCGCCTCAACCCAACTCTCACCGCTGCCTACACCAACCGCGGCGCCTGCCATGCCAAACTCGGTAAGCACCAGGCCGCCATCGCCGACTTCGATGAGGCACTTCGCCTGAATCCCAACGATGCGGTAGCGATTGACCACCGCGCTCTATCGCGCCTCAAGGTGGGCCATATCGGCAGCGGTTTAGGCGACATGCTCACCTCCTTCGCTACCGGATTCAAAAATGGCCTCACCGGCAAAAAGTAGCATCACTCAGCGAATCCGGACAAAACACCACCAGCAAACGTGACCTTTAGGTTTCTGCCTTCTTCTTTTCGCCATCGCCTAAAATACCTCTATGTCCTACGCCGCAGCGGTCGACCATCTCTATGCCCTCGGCCATGAACTTGCGCCAGCGCCAGCCTCTGACCCCGCCTCGCCCTTAGCCACTCCACCACGCCGCAAGTTCGACCTCGCCCACATGCGCATCCTCGCCGCGGCCCTCGGCGACCCCCAAACCACCTTCCCCTCCGTCCTGATCGCCGGAACCAACGGCAAAGGCAGCACAGCCGCCACCCTTTCGAGCATCCTCACCACCGCTGGCTATCGCACCGCCCTCTACACCTCCCCGCACCTCTCCCGCGTCAACGAGCGCATCCAGATCGACGGCGTCCCCATCTCCGACGACGACTTCGCCCGCCTCTACTTCCAGGTCGATGACACCGCCCGCCGCCTCGTCGCCGAATCCGCCCTCCCGCACCACCCCAGCTTCTTCGAAGTCCTCACCGCCCTGGCCTTCCTCTACTTCGCGGAACAGGAAAAGTTCGACATAGCCATCCTCGAAGTAGGCCTCGGAGGCCGCCTCGACGCGACCAACATCGTCGAACCCCTCCTCTCCATCATCACCGACATCTCCCTCGACCACCAGGACTACCTCGGCAACACCATCCGCGAGATCACACGCGAAAAAGCCGGCATCCTCCGCCCCAACGGCACCCTCATCACCCTCCCCCAACACCCCGAGGCCAACCAGACCATCGGCGAAGTCGCCGCCACCCTCCAAATTCACGCCATCAGCGCCGCCCCCTACATCCCCCACACCCCCATCCGGCAAACACCTGCCGTTGCCACTAATGTTGTCATTCTGAGCGAAGAGAAGAACCCCCGCATTTCACCGGTGTCGCCACAATTCCTCCCGGCAGAGCCACAACTCCCCCGCAACCACTACACCCTAACCCTCGCCGGCCAATCCCTCGAAATCAACTCCCCCCTGACAGGCCAGCACCAGCAGCGAAACATAGCCCTGGCCATAGCCGCCGCCGAGGAATTACGTAACCCAACCGGTTACAATATAGCAATAAGTAACCGAAACAGTTACAAAATATCCAACGCCCAGATCGAAGAAGGCATCCGCAAAACCCGCTGGCCCGGCCGCCTCGAACTCCTCCGCTTCCCCAAAGGCCCCACCCTGCTCCTCGACGTAGCCCACAACCCCGCCGGAGCATGGACCCTCCGCGCCGCCATCGCCCAGCTCCCCGAGTCCCAGCCCCGCACCCTCCTCTTCTCCTGCCTCCGCGACAAAGACCTCCGCGAGATGACCCAGATCCTCCTCCCTCTCTTCGATTCCTCCGCCGACCGCCCCCACGACCACATCCTCTTCACCCCCCTCGACAACCCCCGCGCCACCACCCTCGCCGAGCTCACCGCCGCCGCCGCATCCCTCGACATCCCCGCCCGAACCGCCCCCACCCTCGCCGAAGCCCTCACCCAGGCCCGCGCCATCACCCCCCCCAACGGCATTATCCTCGCCACCGGCTCCATCTATCTTGTCGGCGCAATCCGGACCCTCGCCCTCAACGGAGGCGCGAACCCCGCATGACCGACCAGTCGACATCACCATCACCGGACCACCCCACATCACCATCCCACATAGCGCCCCCCATGGCGCCCCAGGAGGAGATACGTCATCCTGAGCGCAGCCCCGAAGGGGCGGAGTCGAAGGACCTGCTGTTATCTTCTTCTGCCCCGCAAGCCTCCTTCGCCATCCGCTGGCTCACCTACCTCATCCTGATTCCCCTCATCGCCCTCTCCACCGCCTTCTTTGGCTGCATCTCCCTCCTCTGCGGCCTTTGGGACAAATCAGGCCGCCAGCAGCACTTCATCGCCCATCTCTGGGCCCGCAGCCTGCTCCTCTTCAGCCTCTCCCCCGTCACCCTCATCAACAAAGAGAAGCTCCACGAGCACGAAACCGCCGTCTACGCCTCCAACCACCTCAGCTACTACGACACCCCCGTCCTCTTCGCCAAGCTCCCCTTCCAATTCCGCATCCTCGCCAAGCAAAGCCTCTGGAAGGTCCCCTTCATCGGCTGGTACCTCAACCGCTCCGGCCAGGTCCCCGTCGATCAGTCCAGCGCCCGCAACGCCGTAGCCAGCCTCAACCGCGGAGTCCAAGCCCTCAAGCACGGCCTCCCGCTGGTCCTCTTCCCCGAAGGAGGCCGCGCCGACGACGGCCGCACCCACCCCTTCCTCTCCGGCTGCGCCTACATGGCCATCAAAGCCCAGGTTCCCCTCGTGCCCATCACCCTCATCGGAACCTACGAACTCCTCCCCATCCATACCTACCACTTCAATCCCCGCCCCATCGCCATCATCGTCGGCGACCCCCTCCTCACCACCGGCCTCACCACCCGCGACGCCGACGCCTTAACCCAGCGCCTCTACGAAACCATCACCACCACTTACATGAACCACCAATCGACCACGAATCAACGCAGATAACCACGGATCAAATCACTACGTTCCACGTGGAACATCGCCTCTTCCTGCCAAAAACGTAACGGTGATCAAAGAGATAAAAGGCCGATAAACAACAAACGATTAAGCTTGATAAGCAAACTCCCAATAGACAGGGCGAAACCCACCCATCTTTCCTCTAATCCGCCCTTCGTCTTTGCCGTCTTCCGTCTTAATCCGTCTTTGTCTTAAGTCCTAATCCGTCTTTAGTCCTTGTTTTTATCCGCCTTTATCCCTTTGATCACCGTTACGCCTTAAAATCCGCGCCAATCCGTGAAAATCCGTGGTCGCCCAGTCGTATCATGGACTTCACCATGACTCCCCGCATAGCCATCCCGATCCCCACCAGCACCGACCCCGACTACAACGCCAAGTCCTGGCACCAATACGCCGAAGCCGTCACCCGAGCCGGCGGCATCCCCGTCGAGATCCCTCTCAGCGCCACCCCCCGCGAGACCGCCGACCTCATCAACACCTGCCAGGCCGTTCTGCTCCCCGGCTCTCCCGCCGACGTCAACCCGCAAAAGTACGGCCACGACCCCATCCCCGAGTGCAATCCCGCCGACCCCGCCCGCGAGAACGTCGACGAACTCCTCCTCCAGGACGCCCACAACCTCTACAAACCCATCCTAGCTATCTGCTTCGGTCTCCAGTCCCTCAACGTCTGGCGCGGCGGAACCCTCGTCCAGGACCTGGCCCCTATGCCGGTCAATCACCCTGCCGGTCGCACCGTAGCCGTAGCCCACAGCGCCGCCATCGCCCCCGACTCCTTCCTCGGCCACATCATCCCCCCCGAAGAAGCCCCCCAACAGGACGGATTCCTCCGTCTCCCCATCAACTCCAGCCACCATCAAGCCATCGGCATTCCCGGCGACGGCCTCCGTATCGCCGCCCGCTGCCCCCAGGACGCCGTCATCGAAGCCGTCGAAGGCGGCCAGGACGCCACCAACCCCAGCGCCCACTTCGTCCTGGGCGTCCAATGGCACCCCGAGCGCAGCTACGACATCAGCCCCGCCTCCAAAGCCCTCTTCGAGCGCTTCATAGCCGAAGCCGCCGCCTGGACCCCCCGCCCCATCCACACCTCAGTCGCCTCCTGACCTTCACCTCAAAAATGTTCCACGTGGAACACCCACAAAGGCGTAACGGTGATTAAAAAGATAAAGACTGATAGAAACAAAGCCCCAACATGGAATAGAACAGCTCCATGCATCTGCCTTTGCTCTTATCAGCCTTTATCCTTTTGATCACCGTTACGCCGTCGCTGTCCGAGGGCTCAAAATGTTCCACGTGGAACATCTGCCATACTTTAACCCCGAGATGCCCCTCTCCGAATCCCAAATCGCCACCCTCCTAACCCCCTATCTCGCCCCGGTCCCCCCGCCGAAGAACATGATGCCCCGGCTCTCCACCTATCTCGGCCTCCTCCTCAAATGGAACGCCCGCACCAACCTCACCGCGATCCGCGACCCTGAAGAGATCGTCCGCCGCCACTTCGGCGAAAGCCTCTTCGCCGGCCAGCACATAGGCCCCTGCGAAACCCTACTCGATCTTGGCTCCGGAGCAGGCTTCCCCGGCCTCCCAATAGCCCTCTTACACCCAGAAATCCCCGTAACCCTGGCTGAATCCCAGAACAAAAAGGCCACCTTCCTCTGGGAAGTAGTCCGCACCCTGGACCTCCCCAACGTAGAAGTCTGGGCCGCCCGCGCCGAATCCCTGCCCCCGACCCGCCAATTCCACACCGTAACCCTCCGAGCAGTGGACAACATGGCCGCCGCCCTAACCGCCGCAGCCCCCCGAGCCACTCATCAACTCCTTCTCCTCACCAGCACCCAACCCACCCTGCCTCCCGAATTCACCCCCGCCCCACCCATCCCCATCCCCAACACCCAAACCAGCATCCTCCTCCGCGCCACCCGCACCTGAATGTTCCACGTGGAACACAGGGAGTCGGCCGCCCAAAAACAAAGACGTAACGGTGATCAAAAGGATCAAAACAAGATAAAAAAGAACCGAGCGAAAACCACGGCGCCAGCGCAAAGGCCGATATCCGAGCTCGTGGCCCCATAGGTTTTCCGTCGTTGGCTTTTATCAGCTTTTATCGCTCTGATCACCGTTACGCCTTTTGTCTCTGGAGCCCACCCAAAATGTTCCACGTGGAACAAAAGTTTTCCACACCACCCCACCCCAAACCCCTCCATTCCCGCCGTATTTCCGCGGTTCCACAAGTTCTCCACAGACCCGGACCCTTCTCCACAACCCCTCCCGCCTTGCCCCCAGCCCAGCCGCCCGATACCCTTCTCCATACGCCGATGATCACCATCCACCCAAAAAATAAGTCCGTCCAGCAGTCCCAGTCCGAGCAGCCCCAGTCCGAGCAGACAAAGCCCGACTCCACCCTGACCGAGCAGCCAGCCGCAGAAGCCCCAGCAGCCACGGCAACCCCAGCCGAGACCCCAAAGCCCTCCAAGGTCATCGCCGTCGTCAACCAGAAGGGCGGAGTCGGCAAAACCACTACTGCCATCAACTTAGCGGCCTCCCTCGCCCTCGAAGGCCTGCCCACTCTACTAATCGACTGCGACCCCCAGGCCAACACCACCGGAGGCCTCGGCTTCGGCCGCGACGACGCCCGCCCCAGCATCTACGACCTCCTCATGGACCACCACCCGGCCGACCAGGTCATCGTCCCCACCGACGTCGCCAATCTCTCCCTCATCCCCGGCAGCAAGAACCTCATCGGCGCCAACATCGAGCTCGTCGCTCAGGACCGCCGCGAGTACCGCCTCCGCGACGCCCTCGCTTCCGTCCGCGCCAACTACCCCTTCATCCTCCTCGACTGCCCCCCGGCCCTCGACCTCCTCACCCTCAACGCCCTCGTAGCCGCCGACGGGCTCCTCGTCCCCATGCAAGCCGAGTACTTCGCCCTCGAAGGCATCTCCGAGCTCATGTCCACCCTCGACCGTGTCTCCCAATCCTTCAACTCGTCGCTCGCCCTCGAAGGCGTCCTCCTCACCATGTACGACGACCGCACCAACCTATCCCAGCAGGTCACCGAAAACCTAACCTCCTTCTTCACCGACAAGCTCCTCAAGACCAGCATCCCCCGCAACGTCCGCCTCGCCGAAGCCCCCAGCCACGGCAAGCCCGTAGCCCTCTACGACTCCAAATCCCGCGGAGCCGAAGCCTACCGCGAACTAGCCCTCGAGCTCCTCGCCCGCAACAATATGGAGAGCCCCGAGGTAAAGCGTCGCAAAGCCGCCGCCGCCGCCGCCGCCAGCGCACTCAAATCCTTCACCAAACCCGAAAAGAAAACCCGTTTCTGGCAATCCTCAAAAAAGGAAGATCAGTCTTGACCCGGAAAGAAGTCGTTGCTTTGAAAGGGCGTGGCTTCAGCCACGCCATAGGCAGCTCAAATCCAAATCGGGCTTCAGCCCCTGAGGGAATCCCTCCCCGCCGGAGCAAAGACCACCTTGAAACGGCGCGATCTCGGTCGCGTCGCAAGCCAGTTACTCGAAAGACCCTTTGCTTTGTAACGGATGGAAAGAGCCATTGCTTTGACAGGGCTGAAGAGAGCCATTGCTTTGACGTGGCTGGAGAGAGCCGTTGCTTTGAAACGACTGGAGAGCGCTGTTGCTTTGAAAGGGCGTGGCTTCAGCCACGCCGCAAGCTTCCTGCTCTCAACGTGGCTTTAGCCACTGAGGGAATCTCTCCCCGCCGGAGCAAAGACCGCCTTGAAACGGCCTCCCTCCAACCGCGCCTTTGGGTGGAAACGCAGAGCTTTAGCCCCGGCTCTCCCCCATTAACTCCATGATTAACTCGATCCCAAAAAACAGCATCCCGCTTACCAGCTTTCCCACACAATTAACCGCCAACTAACCACCAGCGAGCCATCGAAAATGCCGACCGCCACACACGATCCCAAACGCCGCGCCCTGGGCAAGGGCCTTGAATCCCTCCTTCCCGCCCGTCCGGCCACCCCGCCGCCCGCGCCCGCAACCCCTGTAGAATCAACCGGTAAACCGCTCGATATCCCCCTCGACAACATCGAGCGCAATCCTTGGCAAACCCGCACCCACTTCGACGAAGCAAAATTACAGGAGCTGGCCCAATCCATCGTCGTCTCTGGAATCGTGCAACCCATTCTAGTCAGGCCACTTAGCGGCGGTAAGTATCAACTCATCGCTGGAGAGCGCCGCTGGCTGGCCAGCCGCAAGGCCCAAAAAACCACCATCCCCGCCATAGTCCGCCAAGTCGCTGATGAGCAAGTACTTGAGATGACCATCATCGAAAATCTCCAGCGCACCGACCTAAACCCCATAGAGCAAGCCCGGGCATATCAACGACTTAGCCAGGACTTCCAGCTCACCCAGGAGCAGATGGCCACCCGCACCGGCAAAGAGCGAGCGAGCGTAGCCAACTTCCTTCGTTTGTTGAAGTTACCCGAAGCCGTCCAGCAAAAAGTAGAATCCGGCGACCTTACCTTCGGCCACGCCCGAGCGCTTTTAGCCCTAGATAATTCAGAATCAATTACTTCCGCAGCCCAGAAGGTCGTGGCCCTCAGCCTCTCCGTCCGCCAGACCGAAAGCTACGTCCAAAACCTTATCAATCCAGAAGCCAAACAAAATAAAGAAGATAAGCACCAAACCCAACCCGAAGACCCCAACGTCCGCGAGGCTCAGGACCGCCTCCAGCGCACGCTAGGCCTAAAAGTCCGCATAGAAGACAAAAAAGGCAAAGGCAGAGTAATCATCGAATACTCCGGCCTCGAAGACTTCGACGCCATCCTCACCGCACTAGGCCAGGAAAAATAAAAAATCCACGAGAACGAGGCCATACCGATGCGTAAACTCTATTTGCTCCTGATTGTGTTACAAATTGCGACACTCTCTGCTGTTTCCCAAACCGTCCCCACCCGCACCCTCCTGCGCACAGGCCACATCCTCGACGTAAAAACCGGAGCCGAGCCCGCCGCCCAGACCATCATAATCACAGGCGACCGCATCACCGCGATCGCCCCCACGGCCTCGACTCCAAAGCAATCCGGCGACACCGAGATCGACCTCACCCGCTACACCGTCATGCCCGGCCTCATCGACGTCCACACCCACCTTACCATGGCCAACAACTTTGACCCCTACTGGGAACTCTCCATGACCCCCGCCAAAGAGGCCATCATCGGAGTAGAAAACGCCAAGGTTACCCTCGAAGCCGGCTTCACCACCGTCCGCAACGTCGGCGCCAACGACTTCACCGACGTAGCCCTCCGCGACGAGATCAACGCCGGCCACGTCCCCGGCCCGCACATGCAGGTCTCGGGCCCCGCGCTCGGCATCACCGGCGGCCACATGGACGAGAACCTTCTCCCCTACGAGTACCACGTCCACGGCCAGGGAGTAGCCGACGGCATCGCCGCCGTCCAGCATCGGGTCCGCGAAAACATCAAGTACGGCGCCGACCTCATCAAGATCGCCTCCACCGGCGGCGTCCTCTCCAAGGGCGACGACCCGCAAGCCAGCCAGTACACCATGGAAGAGCTCCAGGCCATCGTCGCCGACGCCCACCGCCTTGGCCGCAAAGTCGCCTCCCACGCCCACGGAGCCCAGGGCATTCTCTGGGCCACCGAGGCCGGCGTCGACTCCATCGAGCACGGCTCCTACATCAACGACGAGTGCATCGCCGCCATGAAGAAACGTGGCACCTACCTCGTCCCCACCGCCTACCTCGTCGACTGGATGCGCGAAAACGGTCATCTCCCCGCCATCTACCAGCAAAAAATGACCGACGTCAGCGCCGCCATGAAGGCCAACCACAAGCACGCCATCGCGGCAGGGGTCAAAGTAGCGCTGGGCACCGACGCCGCCGTCTACCCACACGGCCTCAACGCCCACGAAATCGACGTCTACGTCAATCAATACGGCATGTCGCCGCTCGCCGGCATTCAGACCGGCACCATCAACGCCGCCGATCTCATGGGCTGGACCGACCGCGTAGGCACCATCGAACCCAACAAATGGGCCGACATCATTGCCATCGACGGCGACCCGCTCAAAGACGTCCGCCTCCTCCAGCACGTCCCCTTCGTCATGAAGTCCGGCATAGTCTACAAAGACGAAACCAGCAAAAAGCCCACGTTGTAGCCTCAACTAGACAGTCCACAAATGGCTGACGAGGGCTCCGAAAAGTCCTTATGTTTTGAAAGGGCGCGACTTTAGTCGCGCCACGAGTGCCGCCATTGCATTGCGGTTTTAGCCACTGAGGGAATTTCGGTGCCGCATCAAACTTTTCACCACCCTCGAAAGCGTGATTATCAATCTTTAGAAAGAAGTATCATCCTGAGCTACGCCTCTCACAGTCTCATCGCGAGAGGCGCAGTCGAAGAGCCTGACCTGACCTTCCCGAAGGGACCTGCGGTTTTGAAACATGCCAAGATAAACTGTCTTCAGCCCCATGCTTAAAGCCTCCGCCTTCGAGTTCCGTTTTCGCTTCCTGATCTTCGCCCTCATCTACGTCCTGGCATTCTGGGCCCCCTGGGACTATCTCCTCCATCTGGATTCAGGCATACGCCCGCGCCAGATCATCGCCTCATGGCTAACGCGAAGCAATTGGCTCGGCTTCGAATCCGCAGTAATCGCCGTCACCATCGCTGCCATCGCCTTCGCACTAGCCGGAGCCCTCCTTCGCACCTGGGGCACCGCATACCTCAGCGTCTTCGTCGTCAAAGACTCCGCCATGCACGGCGACACCGTCGTTGCAGACGGCCCCTACCGCCATCTCCGCAACCCGCTCTACCTCGGCACCTGGCTCCACACCTTCGCCCTGGCCATGCTCATGCCACCCAGCGGAGCGATCTTCGCCATCATCGTCGTCGGCATCGAGCAGCTCCGCCTCATCGCCAGCGAAGAATCCTTCCTCGCCGAAAAACTAGGCGCACCCTATCGCTCCTACAAAGCCAAAGTCCCGCGCCTCTGGCCATCATTACGCCCGCGCGTCCCAGCCTCGGGCAGCCGCCCCAACTGGCCCAACGCCTTCCTCGGCGAAATCTACATGTGGGGAGTCGTCCTCTCCTTCGCCATCATGGGCTGGCGCTACAACGTCTTCCCCGTCATCCAGGGAGTCCTCATCTCGCTAGGCGTCTCCCTCATCGCACGTGCCTTCATCGTAAGACCGCAAGTGAATCAACAAACAAAGGCGTAACAGTGATCAAAACGATAAAAACAAGATAAGACGAACCAAACCGACAAATTAACGCTGCCACTTCAATTTCCTTCATCCTGACAGCTTTTTTGTCTTGTTCTTATCCGCCTTTATCCCTCTTGATCACCGTTACGCCTTAAAAATCCGTGGTCACCCCAAAGCGAGAGCCCGTTGCACCCGGTCATGAATCAGGGCGCAACGGGCTTGTCTTAGTCCAGCAAACGCATTTCAGCGTCGAACGCGTAGCTGTCGGGAAGGGCTACTCCGCAATATAAAAACTACTTCTTCACCGGAGCAATCGTGTCCTTCGCAACCTTGGCCACGCGGAACTTCACCACGGTCTTGGCCTTGATCTTGATCGTCTCACCTGTCTGCGGGTTGCGGCCCAGCCGAGCCTTGCGCTCCGCCTTCACCAGCTTGCCGATTCCAGGAATCGTGAACTCGCCATTCTTCTTGGTCTCCTTCACTGCGGTCTCTGCCAGCAGGTCGAGGAAAGCTGCGGTCTGCTTGTTGGTCAGCTCAGTCTTCTCTGCCAGGTGGCGTACCAGTGCTGTCTTGGTCAATCCTTTTGCCATGTGTTGCTCCTTCTAACTTTCAGAAATGTACTTCATCGGCCCGCTCGCCTGACCCGCCCGAAAAGGTTAAAATCGCACCCAATTTCAAATGCGGAATCACCAATGTTCATGCGGGTGCGGAGAACCGTACCGCAATTCACCTTCGGCTTTTCTGCGTAAATTGTCAACCTGATTTCTTCGGTTTCCACAGGTTTTTTCCGGTTTTTATTGGTTTTGTTCAAATAAACGCACATCTAACACAAAAAAACCCGCCAAAAATGCCCATTTCGTAGCTAAGAAGCTAAAGGCGTAACGATGATCAAAATGAAAAATACTGATAAAAAATAGACTCAATTCCGGAATTAAAACTCGGCCTCATTCCCACATTCATGAGCCTTTGTTTTATCAGCCTTTATCCTTTTGATCACCGTTACGCCCTTTTATCCGTGTTCATCCGCGGAAATCCGCGGTCGCCTAGAACATCGGCTTCCTCGGCTTAGGCGCCAGCGGAGTATTCAGCAAAGCAACCAGCGGCGCCGCCACCTTGAACCGCTCCACAACCACCTTCACCAGATCAGGCCTGGTCGCTGTCTCTGCAGGCAACCTCGCCACCACGCCCCACTGCCGGCAAAGCAGGAGATCCATCGCCGGATCATCCGAACAAAACCCCTTCGGCGCCCGAGTCAGCGGCATTCCATCATACGGCTCCATCAGCGACCGCATCTTCTTCCCCGCCAGCACCGTCCGCATCTCCGCATGATGCTCCACCAGATACCGCCGAATCGCCAGCAACTGCTCCCGTTCCGGCATAAACACGCCAGCGGCAATCGTCACCTCCGTGCCGCTGACGTCAAAATAAAACCCACCCCCGGAAGTCTTCTCGAGCCCAGTCCGCGCCCACCAGGCTCCCTGATGAATCTTATAAGGCCGCTTATCCGCGCTGAACCGGATATCGCGATAGATCCGCATAATCGCTTTCTGCGGAGGCCTTACATTCTCTGGCGCAAACCCCAGCACAACCTCATTCACCTCTCCGATCAGCGCCAGCATCGGAGCCTTCACCTCGCGCTCATACACAGCCTTCCGCGCCCCAAACCACTCGCGGTCATTATTCCGCTTCAACCCCCGCAGAAACTTCAGCGCCTCATTCGAAAAATGCGTAGCCATTCCGTCATCCTAAATCTTCACCGCCCGGCAAAGACCACACGACCGCGACAGGCACGCTGATCGGGCCGGGTCATAAGATCCGGACAAAACGAGGTCGTGACCTCCGCTAGTGATAGCGATAGAGGCGCACTCGATAGATTTTGCCTTGAGCTAAATCGGAAGCATAAAGCTTCAAAGCCTGTCCCTGAGAGTTCTCGTCGCCATTTACCCGCCTCCCCGGCACCCAGGCGCCATCCTTAAAGAACTCCTCGTCGATACTCTCAATGCCAACAATGGGTGGCCCGGGCTTATCTGTCGAGAAAGTAATCTGAGCATCGCCGCTGCCCGCAACCAGAAATTCATTCGGGCCCGTCTGAAGAAACATCGCAGCGACCCGAGCTCCGGATGATGCACCTCCTGCCCGTGTGATATTGGCCGTGTAGTCGCCCACGGACACTCTCGCCGACCGCTGCGCTTCGCCTTCCATCAGCGCAGCATTAATGCCGCCTGTTCCCTGCTTCTCCAGAATCATCGGCGCCAGCCTGGACAGTTCGCCATACACACTGCTTATGGCGGAGCTATCCGGGTGCTCCGACGCATTGGTCACGCCCACCAGATCGAGCGGAGCGTTGCCTAAATCATCGATGCCGAATGGAGAGAATCCCATAGCCGACAGATGCCCGAACGCATAGAGCGCATTGGCTGCACCTGCTGCGCCTCCCTGCGCCTCCGGGATGAAGAGCGGATTGTCACGACGCGCGTACCTGCCTGCCCACTGTGCAAATTCATTGAAGTAGATGTCTGGAGACAACAGATCGAGAGACGGCGCTCCCGCATGCCATACGTCCATCGAATGGGGTAGCGGACCACCGCTGTTGTACTGCCCCGGTTCATAATTAGGCCGAATCAACGCAGCATTCGCGAACATCGGCAGCGGGTACTCCGCTTTGCCTGCTGCTGTTACGTGATCGATGTAGGTCGCATACTGCCAGGCCATGAAGAGGTCATCCGTCAGGGAAGTCTTGCCGAACACCTCCTGCCAGGTCCCCGCTGTCTTTCCGCCCGCCGCCTCCCAGGCTGCGCGAAACTCCGGATCCAACGCAGTCCGGTGCTTTTCCATGTAGCTCGTGAGCGCCGGGGGCACCGCAGCCGAGAAAGCAGCATTCGCGACAGCCGAATAATCTCGCGATTCAGGAATCACCCCAACCTCATTTTCCACCTGAACCATGAGAACGGTATGCGTATCTCCATCCACCTCTCGCAGATGACGCATCAGCTTCGCAAAGGCGCGCGCGTCTGCATCGCGAACGGCCGTACTGAAAGGCGATAGCCGCTCTGTGCCTCGACCATCGCTCGTCTGGACACGCGGAAACCGCTCCGTGTCGGCCTTGACCCACCCCGGCACATAGCTCGAGTACGTATTCTTCCACGCACCAAACCACAGAATGACAAGTTTGAGGTTGTTCGCGCGGGCTCCTTCGAGTAGCCCATCCACCACACTAAAATCGAATCTTCCCTCTTCAGGCTCGATCGTCTCCCAAGCGACTGGTAACAACACCGTATTCAGATGCATCGCAGCAAGCCGCGGCCAAACGGGCTTCATGTACTCGATGCTGGAGGAACTGGAGTTATGCAGCTCTCCCCCAAGGACCAGAAAAGGCTTACCCTCAACGATCAGCTGGGTCGCACTTCCACGCTTTTCGAGGCGTGGCAACCCTGCATGCGAGTCATGCGTTTGGCCAATCGCCGTTCCGCCAACCGTTATCAAGACCAGAAAGGTCAGTACACCGAGTCTGTTCAACTGTTAATTCCGATCCTTAGGGAAGCTCTGATTGAGTCTTCGTTTTGAAGGGCGGGACTTCGGTCCCACGACAAGGGCAGCAAAAATTAAGGGGCCTTAGCCCCTGAGGCAATGTCGCTTGTAAGCCGGCGGAGTTGATCTGAGATTCCTTCAAGAGTGTGCCGCCGACGCATTCGCGATCCCTCTTTTCAATAACTATTGCCGAAGCAAGTATAGAGTCGAGGCGTGTGATCCGGGTATACCTCGCTTTTGAGATGTGGCATCCGAGCGAAACTCGAACCGCCCCTGCCCATTACAGAATATGTAGAATGCTCCAAGCTCAAAAAACACCGGGTATTCAGCAGCGTCCCAAGTAGCAGGATAAGGAGTCAATGATGCAGGAGCTTCATTCTCAGGTCTGGAAATCCACTCCTTTCACTATCGAACGCAAAGACGGCAAAGCTCCCCGCACTGTGATCTTCCGTCTCTGCGGACCCTTCACCGCCCGCGACATGTTCGGCACGTTAGCCCCCATCGGCCTGCTCAACATACTGAGTTTCCAATCGACGCCGAGCGAAGAGCTACCAGCCCTCAACATCCTCGATCTAACCGATGTTCCCTACATGGATTCCACCGGCCTGGGCAGGGTAATCAGTCATTATGTCCACTGCCAGGGCAAAGGCGTCCGAATGGTCGTCGCCGGAGCGAGCCCACGCGTCCTGGAATTATTCAAGCTAACCAAAGTAGACTCGACTATTCCCATGGCCGCCACAGTCGAGGAAGCCGATACTGAATTCTCTTGACGCCGTCAGGCCGCCAGAGGTCATATGATGAGACGGTGGCCGATGAGCCACTGCCAGACCGGGCTAAGCAGCACAAGAAGTACCGCAGTAGCGAGAGGCTCATATAAACGTGTTCTCTCCATCACCGGCTGATACCGGGCTGGAAGTAAGCGACCTCCAGTCTGATGTTGCATTTGCTGCAAGGCTCGTGCGTGCACGCGACGTCACCGTAATCCCCGAGGGCATGCGCCGCATCGCCCACGCCCTGGTCGAGCAACCCGACACCATCCTGCAAGTCCTGGTCGAGACCGCCGTCGAGCTCTGCGGCGCAGACAGCTCTGCCATCAGCGTCGAGAAAGAAGACCGCACAGAAGATGCGTACTACCAGTGGGTCGCCATCGCCGGCCAGTACTCCAGCATGTATAACGCAGTGTTCCCGTACTATCCCAGCGGGTGCAGTATCTGTCTCGAGCGCGGAGGGCCCCAGCACGTCCGCGCCTCCAAGCGCTACTTCGACATCCTCGGAATCACAGCCCCCGTCGTCACCGATGGACTGATGTTCCCATGGCAGACCGACGAAACACGCGGAACCATCTACATCCTCGCGCACGACCGCGAAGAGGCCTTCGACCAGGGCGACGTCCGCATCATGGAGATCCTCGCCGACTTCGCCGCCATCGGAGTTCGCCAGCTCCGCCAGCAAAAGCTCCTCATGGAGCGGGCGGCCCTCGTCGCTGAGGCTGCCATGGCGAACAAACTCGCCCACAAGATCAACAACCCCCTGCAAAGCCTGACCAACGTCCTCTACCTCGCAGCCGAGGGATATCACGGCGAATCTGCCAAGGTCGTAGGATGCCAGGCCCTCGACGACCTCGAACGCCTCTGCTCCCTGGTAAGGGAGCTCCTCAGCCTCCCTCATCAGCAAGCCCACTGAGTCTTAAAATCGTCCCGTCCGTCCTGGCAGCCACGCCAAGGAACAAGCGAGCTTGTCATGACGAATCACAACACTGACGCTGAGGCGCACCACAAGCCGGATTTGGTATAAAACTGGTTCGGCCCTGAACATTCGAGGTGAACAATGCAGAAGCGCAAATTGGGAAACAGCAATCTGGAAGTATCGGCAATCGGCCTCGGCTGCATGGGAATGAGCTTTTCCTACGGCCCGCCCAAAGACAAGCAGGAGATGACCTCCCTTCTGCGGACAGCTGTGGAGCGAGGCATCACGTTCTTCGACACCGCCGAAGTCTATGGCCCGTACATGAATGAAGAGCTGCTCGGTGAGGCGCTCTCTCCCGTGCGCGATCAGGTAATCATCGCCACCAAGTTTGGCTTCAATCTCAATCCGGACGGAAGTCCAGGCTGGCAAGGCTTGAACAGCCGGCCCGAGCAAATCAAGCAGGTCGCCGAAGCCTCGCTCAAGCGGCTCAGAATCGACACCATCGACCTGTTCTACCAGCACCGTGTCGACCCGGACGTGCCCATCGAGGACGTAGCGGGAGCGGTGAAGGAGTTGATTCAGGCCGGTAAGGTGAAGCACTTCGGCCTCTCCGAAGCAGGTGTCCAGACCATCCGCCGTGCGCACGCCGTTCAGCCCGTCACTGCGCTCCAAAGCGAATACTCACTATGGTGGCGCAAGCCTGAAGCAGAAGTGATACCCACACTTGAGGAACTTGGCATCGGCCTCGTTCCGTACAGCCCTCTGGGCAAGGGATTCCTGACCGGAACCATAAACGAAAACACCCAACTCGGCAGCTCCGACTTCCGCAGCACTCTGCCTCGTTTCACCCCCGAGGCGATGAAGGCGAATCAGGCTTTCGTCGATTTGCTCGGAACCATCGCGAACAAAAAAAACGCCACACCTGCTCAGATCGCCCTCGCGTGGCTGCTTGCGCAAAAGCCGTGGATCGTTCCAATCCCGGGCACCACTAAGTTGCCGCGTCTGGACGAGAACATCGGAGCCCTCGCAGTAGAACTTTCGCCCGACGATCTCAACGAGATCGACACCGCTGCCTCGAAAATCACTGTGCAAGGCGCTCGCTACCCCGAAAAGCTGGAACAGATGACGGGTCGGTGAGCAGCAGCCGGACGGGTCGCCACCCTCCACTCTCAACCAGCCACAAATCTTCGGGTGCCCCATCCTTCGCGCTCTTTGCGAAGGGTGGGATGTAAGCAACGGCGGTTGGCACCCGATCTAACGCCGCTTTCGTAGCACCCATGTTGTCATGCAGCGATAGTCCTGGACGACCGTCGTCTTCAACGGATCTACGAGAACAGCGTTCATCTCCTCCGTAAATTCCAGGAGCATCTCTTCATCCACCAGGAACCACTCCGAGCCATCGCCTATCACATAGATATTGCCCCGTACCCATTCAAAGTCCATTCCAATCCTTGAACCCAGACGGCAGAAGAGCATCCCGCCGGGCCTCAGCACGCGCCAAAGATCGGACAACATCATCCTGAAGTGCTCATCATCTCGTGCAAAGTGCAGCACCGAACTGCAGATCACGACATCGGCGAATGCATCTGGAAATGGCATGTGCTCAATGAGTCCCACCCGAAAGTTCTCTGCAGGCAATCCGGTTCCCAGCGATGCAGATAACTGACGGACGTGCTCTACGCCTTCGCGGCTTGCGTCCAGTGCGAATATCTCGCAGCCTTCTCGCAACAGATGCACCAGATTGCGCCCATATCCACATCCCGCATCAAGCACCCGCATTCCAGAGGTTATATTTCCACGAAGGATTTGATCGAACACGTAGATATCGATCTGCCCAAACTGCGCCTGAACGTTTAAAGCCATGCCCTAACCTTACCGCCTTTGGAGTCGCAACCCCTTCGGGAGAAAGAATCACATACCGCGCATGGCGAAGCTTCCCCAGGAATGAGCTTCAGCAACGGTAGGGCACAGTTCGGCCCTCCACGATTTGAATGCGATCTGCTCTACATCGCGTGCGTCATATCGTTCGTGCTGAGCGGTCCCAGCCCCCGGTCGGATCGACGCCCATCGCTTTCGCGAAGATCGGGTCGCGCGCTGACTTTATCCTTCCACGCTCAACCAGCCACAAATCTTCGGGTGCCCCATCCTTCGCGCATTTTGCGAAGGGTGGGATGTAAGCACTAACTCCGGGTACTTCCCATCTGCGAACAAAGCATCCGCAGCCCACATCACCGGAACCTGCCCATGTAAATCCCCGGTCCGCCGCTTGCGATACGCCATCAATTCAATGTGGCATAGTATAAGCACCTATAAGTGCAGGTTTGTGCTTTTTCATAAAACCAAAAATTTTGAGGTATCGATGAAGAAACAAATGGGCCTGGGACTACTAGCGGTTTAACCCTCAGCTATTACTCATATCCACAGGACATCAGCGCGAATAGCAAGACAGTTTCATCGAGCCATTTTGTATCCGTTCAAGACGGAGTCAAGCTAGAGGTCTTGGATTATGGGGGAACCGGTCGTCCAATGATTTTCCTCTCAGCTCTAGGGCCAGATGGTCACGAGTGGGATCAGTTCGCTCCCAAATTTACAAAGACCAACCACGTTTACGCGATCAGCCGCCGTGGCTTTGGCGCCTCCGACAAGCCTGCTCCTACAGATGAGAACTACGACGCCGATCGTTTAGGAGACGACGTTCTTGCGGTAATGGAGAAGCTGAATCTAAGTCGGCCAGTATTGGTCGGTCACTCTGTCGGAGGAGAAGAACTTAGTTCGATCGGCAGCCGTTATCCGGAGAAGGTTTTGGGGCTGGTTTATCTGGACGCAGGTTATTCGTACGCGTTTTATAACCGTGCGGAGGGAGATCCACTGTCCGATCAAACCGAGCTCAAGCGGCTTGTCGAGCAAGCTCTTCAAAAACCTCCCAGCCTCGAACTTCAGGTGAAGCTGCTTGCCAGTATCGAACTAAACGAGAAAGAACTCCGGGCGAGCATTGCTGAGAAGACAAGGGCCCAGCAAGAGCAAGGGAACAAGATCGCTCCGCCAAATCAGCCTCCTGCCGGTATGCCGCCTCGCCCACCCGCTATCAAAGCAATCGTGACGAACACGCGCAAGTACACGGTAATTCCTGTACCAATACTTGCCATCTTTGCAGTTCCGCATGACATGTCCCGGCAATACAAAGATCCAAAAATAAGAGCGTCAAAGGAAGCCAGAGACGCAGTGGAGACTGGTAAACAAGTAGACGCATTCGAGGCGGGTCTTCCTTCGGCCCACGTTGTTCGTCTTGCTCATGCGGATCATGAGATCTTTCTCTCGAACGAGACTGATGTCATACGTGAGATGAATACCTTCTTGGCAAAACTACAAGCAAACTAGAACTAAGAATGGGCTGGGTGCACCCGATCTAACACTCCCCACTAAATCGGTGCCCCATCTTCGCTAGTTCTATCGTCGCTAAGGTCGGCCATCCGGAAGCGATCCCGAACGGCCAACCATCTCCAACACCAACCCGCTTACTTCCCATCCGCCAGCAGAGCATCCGCAGCCCACATCACTGGAGCCTGCCCATGGAAATCCCCGGTCCGCCGCTTGCGGTCGTAGTAGTACTGCATGTCATCCTTCTTCCCCGTACCTTCGCACACCTGAGTCACATCGTGGTTCTGGTCCACATACCCCACCACCGCGATCCATCCCTTCCGAGCAGCCGGTCCATACGTCGCCTCATCCAGCCATCCATGCTTCACGCCCATAATCATCGCAAACGCAAACATCGCCGAGCTCGAGCTCTCCGGCCACGCATCATCCTTATCAATCAGCTCGTGCCACATCCCATCCTTGCCCTGATACTTCAGCAGTGAGCTCATCATCAGCCGATAGCCCTTCATAATCCGCGCCCGATCCGGATGATTCTCCGGCAGATCACTCAACACCTCCGCCATACCAGCCGCAACCCAACCATCCCCGCGCCCCCAGAAGTACTTCACATCCGGAGCATGGAAGAACAGCCCATTCGGCTGCTGCAGCTTATCCAGATACGACACCATCTCCTTGGCCACGCGATCCAGATACTTCCTGTCGCCACTCGCGCGATAAGCCTCCAGCTGCAGCATCGTCAGCATGTACATATCGTCGATCCAGTACCGTGTCTCCGCCGACAAGCCATCCGGCTGCGGATTCTCCCACTGCCGATCCGCCCACCAAAGCCCTTCCTTCAAATAACGCGGGTCCTTCGTCTGCCGGGCAATCTCCAACGGCACCACCCCAAAGATCGAATCATCCACATGCCGCCGAACAGGTCTCCGCTCTGCCTCCGCACCACCCGGCATCAGCGGCTCAAACCGCTTGATCAACGCATCCCGCAGCACATCGTTATGGGTCAGGTACGCATACCGCAACGCCCCATACCAGGCCGCAACCTCCGAGTAGTGAATCGTCTTCGTATACTGATGCGGACTCGTCACGAAATGCTCCGCCAGCGCCTTCCCCACATCCTGCGGCGCAACCCCGGCAGGCCAGCTCGTAAAGGTATCATTCGCCGAAACGCCCTGCGCTCCAGCCACACCCAGACAACCCATCAACACACAACCGCACAACGCCAACCGTGACTTCATCCCGCCTCCACAAACTCTGTTTATTTCATTCGCGAAAAAGTTTACCGGACGAAAATGACGTTTGGGAACCCCCTGCCCACCGCCGTCCTGAACAAAACGTCATCCCGAGCCAAAATCCGGGTGCCACATCCTGAGCGCGCCCGCCCGCGCGAAGGTTGGGAATGTATCGTGTGGACGGGTGGCCCCATACCTAACATCGCCACTACACCGGGTAAACGGGTCGGTCTATATCTAACATCGCCCACTAAATCGGGTGCCCCATATCTCGATTCTGAGATGTAGGCATTCGAGCGAAGCTCGAACCGCTCCCGCCCATCTCAATCGCGACGACACAACTTCACACATCGGCAGCTCAACGATCACTTCCGAGAAGCCGACTTCGCAAGACCGGCCGTTGTTCTCCCGGAGAAACAAGAATCTTAGTCCACAAACCAGCCGAATAGCCGGCTGCTGAGAGCCCGTCATTGGCGAGTTCAACCATAATGTCCAGCCGTTGATCGAATAACGGAAGGAAGTCTGCGGGTGCGCAGTCACCGCACTGCGGACACACCTGCCTCCTTGTCAATTCCGTCGCCTCGTTTCGCGATGCCCGGCAGCGTCACCGGCAGCTTGCCGTGGATCGGGATCTCGCCGAAGAGAGCCTTAGCTGCAGACCGCTCGGAGGTTGGCAGCCAGCTATAGGTGCACAGATAGCTGCGTTCTGAAGGAAAGTTCAGGATGGAGTACGGGCTGCCGAGGGCGACCACAACCGTCCGATCTCCGGCAGCGTCCAGAATGTTCCGCAAAATTCCGGCGGAGCCCTGTGCCGCGAGGCCGCTGGCGCTGGTCGCAGCGATCTCTGCTGGTCCCGGCTGCGACACGCTGTAAACGGCAGCGATGACATGACGTGCGTTCGGCAACAGAGCCGAAATACCCTCGGCTTCGACACCCGCAGAACGACGATCGACATAGATCACCCTCGCTCCCGGAATTCGCAACCGAATCTGGTGCTCGAGTACGCGGCCGTCATCACCGTGGGCGTCGCTCACAAAAATCACGACCAGAACCTGCCCGTGCTCACCGCGGTCAAGAGGAAGCATGTGATTTTCGTCGCGGACCAGTGTGACCGCGTGATCCGCGACCTCCTGAGCCAACGCGTAGCTCGACGGCGTGCCCACGCTGTATTGAATCTGGTTCAGGTCGACTAGATGTCGGCCGGGGGTGTCGAGGCCGACCTTGGCCTTCACAAGCAGCAGTCGACGGACGCTGGCATCGATCTGCGCTCGCGAGATCTCTCCGGATTTCACCGCCTGCAGCAGACCGTTGAAGGTTCCGTCGAGATCGGAGGGCAGCTCGAGCAGGTCCTGCCCGGCCTTCACAGCGTCGACGGCGGCGCGGCCCGCGGGATTGTTGTTGTCCGCAGGATAGAGCTTGGTAAGGCCCTTCATCTCCATCGCGTCCGAAACGATGACGCCTTTGAATCCAAGCTGCTCGCGTAGCAGGCCGGTGACGACCTTCCTCGAAGTGGTCGCAATCTTCGTCGGGTCGGGCTCGAGCGCTGGGAAGGCGACGTGCGCGATCATAACCGCGTCGGAGCCAGCCTGAATGCCGGCTTCGAAGGGAGGAAGCTCGACGGTATGGAGCCGTTGCAGCGGAGCGTTCACGCGGGCCAGATCGAGATGCGAGTCGGTGTCCGTGTCGCCGTGGCCGGGAAAGTGTTTCAACGTGGTGAGCATGCCGCCTTCGTGCGAGCCTCGGATGTACGCCGCGACCATGGAAGAGACCTCGGCAGGATCCTCGCCGAAGGAACGGGTGTTGATGATCGGGTTCTCCGGATTAACCTGCACGTCGGCAATTGGGTAGAAGTTCCACTCGATGCCCAGTGCGCGCGACTCCTCAGCAACGATCTTTGCGAACTGTTCGACATAGGCCGAATTTTGCGTGGCACCGAAGGCCATGGGCTGAGGGAAGGCCTCTATCGAGGCAAGGCGCATGGAAGGACCGCGCTCGAAGTCGACAGAGAAGATGAGAGGCACCTTGGAGCGCGACTCCTGCTGAAGCAAATTGGTGGTCATCGCCGCCTCGTAGGGTTCTGTGCGAAGGAGCAACGGGCCGTCGGTGTTCACGGAGAGGTGTACGGCGCCAAGATGATATTTGCGGATGTCGGCGATGAGCTGCTGCCAGGCAGGATCGTCGGCGTTGAAGTAGCCCATGATGCCGCGCACCTCAATCATCTGGCCGATCTTCTCTTCGAGGGTGAGGCGCCTGAGAGTTCTATCGGCCCAGCGTTCCTGAGCGCGGGTCGTGGTGCCGATCGGCTGTGGCGGCAAGGACCGTGTGTTTCGTAACTGAGAGACGGCAGGGGTGAAACTCCCAACGAAGAGGGTGAACGCAACCAAACCACACTGAACAAAAGACATGAGCCCAATTTTAGCGAAGGCCTCACTCATTCAAACAGCGTCTCTCCCTCGTCACGATTATTGCTGCCTGTCGTTTTGTAAAACGAGTAATTGATTGGTACCGCCAAACGGGCTTGTCGCCAATTGGCCG
>CAVSOH010000023.1:0-89825 GCA_963729555.1 uncultured Acidobacteriaceae bacterium
CAGCATAATGAATAGATTACAGTGCATAGCCCTCGCCCTTTCTAGGGAACGTGCAGATCGGTGGCTGTTTTAGTGGCTGTTTCAGAAGGCGCTTCATGCATCGCGGTGCAATTCCCTGCTATCAACCAAGGATCAGCTCACCATCAAATTGCGCCGAGCACTTTTACAGACCGACCCTGTGCGCCAAGTCCTATCCGCTCAGGTAATTCGCCTTTCGCAGATCATCTCGGTTTGCAACCTTCTCTGGTACAAGCCCTCCCAGCACATGAGATTCATGCAGCGATCTCCGGTCTCAGCATCGTTACAAAAATGATGGGCTGGTTGGTGTTGAGCGCTATGTTCTAGTCGGGAGGCAATTCGAAGCCACACGGAAGTTGCCTAAACGGAAGACTCAGGCAATGCGTTGTTGTCAGATCGACGGTAGGAACGACCTGCACATCAGTTTTTACTTTATTCAGAATCGTGCTTCACCAAACTCGAAGCTGGCTGCCCCAGATGCACCGCGGAGGTTGCTCCGACTATTGGGCAATTCATTTGCAGACTCCTTTGACTTGAAAGGAGACCCCTAATCTTTAGGATTTTCAGCAAATATAAGAAATTGTTGGCTTATCATCAACGCACAGCGTCTTTTTTGTGACGAATCGTTGATACATCACTGCGTGGTCCAGTTGGTCTCAGGGCAACACCCGGATGAAAAGCCAGAGCCTGGCGACGTTGCGAGCGTAATGAATCAACGCCTCCTGCAATTCTCGATGAGCCGGCAGTTCGGCCCTTTCTTGTGTGCAGAGGCGCGTCCAAGAGCGCTGCTCATGGAAAGGTTGCGATTATTTCCGCATGAACAAAATGAGTGCTGGACGGCTATGTATGGTCCGCCGCGCGGCTGCAAGAGGAAAGTTAGAGCGAGAGATAGTCTGCGCAAAGGTATTCGGCCTTTAATGGAGCACAGCAGCTCCTGGCCATGATGAGTTGCGCGCGTGCCTGTCCTTATTAACCGGGCGGTCGTTGTAGACCTATACGTCCAGCAGGCTTCAAGCACGCCGTTGTGACTGTTCTGTATTCCTATGCAGACTCTGGTTGGAAATCTGGTTGTGAGTCGTAAAGCGCTCTGTCAGGCTGATATCGCAGCAGAAGTGCAGGGCCGGTATGGTTCACCACTGGACAACACGGCCCATGCAATTCTTGCCAGCTTGTTGGCAAACGCAACGATGAGCACATTGCGATGAGCCCTTCGTTCAAGTGCGTCCATCCATGCTCCGATCGGTGCTTGGTCTCGCTTGATACGGAAAACAGCGGCGCGGGCGCCATGCACCAATAAGCTGGCCCGCATCGCATGGGCGGTGTTATCCAGCGGAGAAGACTACAAACCAAGCAGCAACATGGTCACAGCATCGTGAGCTAGCGCGGAAAAGACGCCTGCGGCTTGGAAGCGCTCACGCGCTCCCACTTTACCGCACTACGGCGACGGCTTGAACCTTACTCACCGCGGTCTGCACAGAAACAGCAAGGACGAAAGAACAGTCACAACGGCGTGCCTGGAAACCTGCTGGACGAATTGGTTGATGACGACCGACCGACTAATAAGGACAGATACGCGCGCAACTCATCCTGGCCAGGAGCCTTACCCTCCACTAAAGGCCGAATACATTTGCGCAGACTTGTCTTCTCCCCCTCAGCTTTTTCCTTGCAGTCATACGGCGGACCATACATATTCGGCCAAGCGCTCAGCGTTCCATTCTCGATGAGCGCATTGGCGATTATTCACTCATTGACACCGACTCACCGGAATCATTTGTTGTCGTTGAGCTGACGTCCGAAGGTGTAAGTGTAGCCGGACGCTCGTCTCCGAATATTTGGAGCCGATTATCGTGAGGACGACGCGGTTGAGATCGGACCGGTCGTAGTGTAGGTGCTCCCAGATATCGCGAGAGTCTTTTGCGACGTCAGCCTGCGAGCGGGCCTAGTCATGCACCTTGAGGAACTCCTTGGAACTGTTGCCAAAGAGCTTTGAGCGGCCAGACCCGAAGTCAGTGATTTCGGCGACATATTGCTCGGGCATCAAGGTATCTGTCGCGGTGCTATGTTGACAAGGGTTGTCGTCCAAACCCACACTACCGTTAGCGTTTTGCGGCGAGTGACACGTTCTACTTTAGGAGTGGCCTTAAGAAGGAGATCTGATGGTGTCTACGACACAATCCCCTACGCATCTGGCGTTGACCGACAAAAGCGCCCAGAATCGGTCCGCTCTTTTTTCTTCAGAGTCGGTGCTCAGCATTCTACGGCTGATTCTTGCCGGAGCTCCTTTAGCCGAAGTGCTCACCATCATTGCGCAACTGGTCGAATCACGAGGCGATGGGACATTGTGCACGATCTGGCTTCCTAACGATTACGGAAGGCAGCTTCATTGCGCTGCAGCTCCGAGTCTTCCCGGATTTATCACTCAGGTCGGATCAATGCTCATCGGTCCAAAGGGTGGATCCTGTGGCACAGCCGTTTATCGAAGGGAACCGGTATATGTGACCGATATCCTCAACGACCCGGTCTGGGACCACTACCGTCATCTACTCTTGCCTTTTGGAATTCGCGCTGTATGGTCGCGACCTTTGTTCACGAGCGATGGTAAAGTCCTCGGGACCTTCGCTATTCATTATCGTGAGGCGCGCAGCCCTGATCCGATTGACCTACAGCTGATCGAGAATGCTAGCCACATCGCAGGAATCGCCATTGAGCGCCATCTGAATGAAGAGCGGTTACGGCTGGAACGCGATCGGCTGCGCCTGCTTCTGGAAATCACCAACAGCGTAACCTCCAAGCTGGACATCCGTCGTTTAGTAGAGACGCTATCTACCGATTTGCTGAGGGTAACGCGATGTGATTTCTGCGCACTGCTTCTACCAGATGCGGATGGTGCTCACCTGCGTGTAACTGTTCTCTACAATCCTGAGGGTCGAGATGCGATTCGCGATGGCACGATGGTTCCGCTCAGGGGATCCACTAGTGGCAACGCTTTCCTCACTGCCAGGAATCAACATATCAAGAGGCTTGAAGACCTCCGCGACGACCCCGAAACCTTCGGTAGCCGCGAAGGACAGCAATTCTTTGACCAAGTGATGGCAGAGGGATTGAAGTCCGCTTGCGAAGTACCCTTGGTTGGCCGAAAAGGTGTTGTCGGTGTGTTGGGCGCATTCAGCCGTTCTGAGAGCGCATTCACCGAAGAAGAGTTCGCCTTTCTGGACCAGGTTTCCGGGGAGGTCGCCATCGCTGTTGAAAATGCCTTGGACTTCGAAAGGGCAACAGAAGAGCGCGTCCGCGAAACGAAGCAAAGACTCTATCTCGAAGAGGAGATACGCGCCGAGTTTGGGGAAATCGTTGGTGAAAGTCCAGCCCTCAACACCGCTTTGCATCTAGTCTCGATAGTGGCGCCTACGGATTCAAGCGTACTGATTCTGGGTGAGACCGGTACTGGAAAAGAGTTGATTGCGCGTGCCATTCACAACCTGAGCAGCCGTAGAGATCGGTCCTTTGTTAAATTGAATTGCGCCGCAATCCCGCTTGGACTTCTTGAAAGCGAGCTCTTCGGCCACGAAAAAGGGGCTTTCACCGGGGCTATTGCGCAGAAGACAGGGCGATTTGAACTCGCAGATAAGGGCACGCTTTTTCTGGATGAAGTCGGCGACATTCCTCTGGAACTTCAGGCAAAGTTGCTACGAGTGCTCCAGGAGCAGGAATTCGAGAGACTCGGCAGCAACCGAACGCGCAAAGTGGACGCCCGACTCATCGCAGCCACCCATCGCGATTTGTCAGCGATGGTCAAGCAGGCGACGTTTCGTGAGGACCTCTACTATCGGCTAAAGGTGTTTCCAATTAATATTCCGGCATTACGGCAACGTACGGAGGATATTCCGAAACTTGTCTACCACTTTACTGAGTTATACGCGCGGCTAATGAATAAGCAAGTCGACACAATCCCTTTGGAGACAATGGAAGCGCTCATGCGATACAGCTGGCCGGGAAATATTCGCGAGTTGCGTAACTTCATCGAGCGAGCCGTGATCCTTTCACCTCACACGGTTCTACAGGCTCCAACGTCTGAACTCGAGCCCTTCAATGCTCTGGGCAGGTCGAATCTGCCCATGTCATGTCTTGAAGAAGTGGAGAGGGAGCATATTATCCACGCTCTCGAATTGAGCAATTGGGTTGTGGGAGGGCGAAACGGCGCGGCCCAACGGTTAGGGATGAAACGAACCTCTCTGGTCTATAAGATGCAAAAGCATCGGATAGTTCGCTCCATATCTTCCCATCAGAACAGTGCCGTCAACGGCCGCGTGCCCGCAGTCTAGGCCTCCCCAATTGCACGGGCGACTCATCATATTCTTGGATCATTCCCTGTAGTAGTGCTCAATCGCCAGCGTAGTACGCTGCTTCACTCTGTTCCCATACCTTGCTTGTGATCGCCGTTCGTGACGAAGCTCGTGATCAATTTCCGTCAGTGTTGGACATTCGTCGCGCATTTGTCTGCGAGTGATTGATGCCATTGCCCCCTCCAACGACGCGATCCCGCAGGCTAATAAGAACTTAGCTCCGCCGCTGACCTTGAAGTGAGAGATGCTGTCTTTGGTAGCCCATTTGCAAACGGTTTGTGGCGTGCGTTGCTGTATTGGCGAAACCAATCCGCTGATCGGGCGCATGCAACCAGCTTAGTCAGAGCAAGGAGGAGTGTTATGAACTCGGTCCTGTCAGGACAAGGAACCAGCGCAACGAAGCCCCATCCAACAGCGCGAGTAACATCCGTAAATAAAGTTGAGGTAAACGGAGTCAAGCTCTTTTATCGAGCGGCTGGCGACGTGGCGGCGCCTATATTGCTCCTGCTCCATGGGTTTCCAACGTCGTCCTTCATGTTCCGTGATCTCATTCCGCGCCTTGCAGATGAATACAGGGTGATCGCACCGGATCTTCCCGGATTCGGATTTACGGAAGTACCTCAAGAACTAAACTACACGTATTCGTTTGACGCGCTGGCCAACACGATCGAATCCTTCACCGAAGCGCTCGTCCTTAACCGTTACGCAGTTTACATTTTCGACTACGGGGCCCCGACAGGCTTGCGACTGGCGATGCGACATCCGGAACGAGTGACAGCCATCATTTCGCAAAACGGCAACGCCTACGAAGAGGGGCTCGGCGATGCGTGGGGACCGATCAAGACTTATTGGTCTCAGCCAACGGCAGAAAACAGAGAGGTGCTCAGGCAAAATATCCTGACTCTGGAAACGACGCGCTGGCAATACACACATGGCGTCGCGAATCCGGAAGCGGTTGCACCCGAATCGTACACGTTGGATACGGCCTTGCTAGAACGCCCCGGGAACAAAGAAATTCAGCTCGATTTATTTCTCGATTACGCATCGAACGTGAAGCTTTATCCCAAGTTTCAGGAATACTTTCGGAAGTCGAAGCCGCCGTCACTGGCGATCTGGGGTAAAAATGATCCGTTCTTCGTCCCTGCGGGAGCAGAAGCTTTTCGCAAAGATATTCCGAATGCGCAGGTCCAATTTTTGAATACAGGTCATTTTGCTCTCGAAACGCACTCCATCGAAATTGCCGCTGCGATCAAAGAATTCTTAAGGGCGAATGGTATATCTCGACAAGAAGGTAGCGGAGCATCACGATGAATTCAGCTTTTCAAAACGCGACGGTCATACTGGTTCACGGAGCATGGGCTGACGGGTCCTGCTGGGACAATGTCATTCTACCTTTGCGGCGGCAAGGGCTTAAGACTACATGTGCGCCAATCCCTCTTACCTCGCTGACGGACGACGCGGCGGCACTTCGGCGCGTTATCGAAAGAGCCTCTGGTCCGATCATTCTGGTGGGGCATGCCTATGCGGGCGCGGTAATCGCTGCGTCCCATGATGATCGAGTGAAGGCGCTCGTGTACATCGCAGCGTTGGCGCCAGATGAGGGCGAAACAGTTGCGGATGTCTTCTATCACGCCGCCCCTCATCCGGAGGCCCCCCATCTTGAGCCGGACGCCTATGGGTTTATCTGGATGCCCGAAGAGGGTTTCCATCATGCCGTTGCACACAATGCATCGCCGGATCAAATTGCCATCATGGCTGCTGTGCAGCGACCAATTGCGGTGCAATGTATCCAAGAAAGGGCTCCAGCCCCTGTATGGAAGACGACACCATCGTGGTATTTCGTGGCCGAAGAGGATCGCATGATTGCCCCAGAGACCCAGCGATTCATGGCCGACCGGATGGGCGCGACGATCCGATCACACGCTGTTGATCACACTCCGATGCACACTGAGCCGAATCTTGTGGTTGCCATGATTCTGGAAGCCGCATCTCCCAACACTTCAGTGATAAGCACTAGCGAATGAGTCGGCGCAGTACTTCTCATAACTAGACAAGCGACTATTCACAAAATCTAAGGAGATTATCAAATGAAAAAGTGGAAGATTATAGTTCCCGTGGTCGTTTTCGTACTATTTGCTATCTGGTACACCTTTCGTCCTGAGCGGCTTATTGTCAATCGAAGAGTTCAGGAACAATTTCCGGGTGATGAAACCAGCTCATCCAACCTACAAGCCATTGAGTCCGGAAGTTTCCACGGCATTCTGCATCCTACCCAAGGTACTGCAACTGTCTATCGCGTAGGAGACGGTAGCCGCGTGCTTCGCTTCACCAATTTCAGTACGTCGAACGGTCCGGATGTGCACATCTACATGGTCGCCGCTAACGATGCGAACGACGCCGCAACTGTGCTGCGCGCGGGCTTCATCGATCTAGGGTCTATCAAGGGAAACGCTGGCGATCAAAACTACACCCTGGGCTCCGATGTGGATTTGTCAAAGTATCGTGCTGTATCGGTATGGTGTAAGCGCTTCAGCGTAAACTTCGGAACTGCCCCGTTATCTCTAAATCACCTGATGTCGCAGGAATAGCTGGAGAGGAAATCATGAAGGTCAACTCTGTTGCTATCGTCACCGGCGCAAGTCAGGGAATCGGTCGCGCGACGGCATTGCGGCTAGCACGCGCTTTCTCCGCTGTAGTGCTGGCCGCGCGAAATAGGAATGAGCTGGACAAGACCGCCACTGCAGTAAACTTCGCTGGTGCTGAATCACTGGCCTATGCACTCGACCTGCGGGAGCCTGATGCGGCTGACATCCTCGTCAAGGGAGCTCTCGAACACTTTGGCAGAATCGACGCTCTTCTCAATATTGCCGGGGCAGTTCCGCAGATTGATTTGTTCGAGATGACGGACGCTCAGTGGGAAGACGGCATGGCACTCAAGCTCCACGGCGCACGCCGCCTTACCATTCAAGCCTGGGACGCATTGAAGGCATCGAATGGATCTGTCGTTCTGATTTCCGGAAGCGCCGCCCTCGATCCCAAACCTGGATTTGCAGCGGTCGCTGCGATAAACGCCGCGATCATTGCACTCGCAAAGGCATTCGCAGAGCAAGGTATTAAGGATGGCGTGCAGGTCAACAGTGTAGTTCCAGGCGCGGTGATGACCGGACGCAGGCGGTCTTTTTTTGAAAAATGGGCGCCGGCGCACAACCTAACCGTCGAAGAGGCGGTGAATAAGTTCCCCGAGGAAGTCGGCATCGCTCGTTTCGGCAAGCCGGAAGAAATTGCCGACCTGATGGCCTACATGGTGTCGCCCGCAGCGAAGTGGATGACCGGAGCGTGCGTGCGGATGGACGGTGGTGAAGTGAAAGGCATTTGATGCGCGGCGTTGAAGCGCCGACTGCTGCACCCATGACGGACAACAATACAAATGGATCTTCAGAAACAGCCAGAAGTCTACGATCTTCTCATCCTTGGTAGCGGCGCTGGCTCGAAACTGCTAGCTTGGACGTTCTCTGGACAGGGACAGCGCATCGCAGTGGTGGAACGCAGGTATGTCGGCGGATCTTGCCCCAACATCGCATGTCTACCAAGCAAAAACATCATTCATACGGCGCAGATCGCACACGATGTTCGTCGCAGTGAGGAATTCGGAATCAGCATCGACAGCTTCCGCATCAATATGCCCACGGTAAGAGATCGAAAACGCCGAATGGTCAGGGACTCGTTGATGCGCATCTCGTTCTCTACAAAGCAAAGCGGAACGGAGCTGATCATGGCATCAGGCAGGTTTGTGGGGCCGAAGACAATTTGAGGCAACATAGTCGGACGGAACGAGCGGTTGCTGAGCAGCGAGAATATAGTGATCGGCACGGGGACGCACCCGGTTATAGAGAACATTCCTGGGCTGGCATCAGCACAGCCTCTGACCCATGTTGAGGGCTTGGAAATTGAGGTCGTACCCGAACACCTGATCATTATCGGAGCCGGGTACGTCGGACTGGAGTTTGCACAGGCGATGCGCCGATTCGGGTAAAGTCACCGTCATAGACCGCAATCATCGCGTTATTCAAGATGAAGACGACGATATCACCGGTGGCTTGCAGAGCTTGTTTCAAGACGAAGGTGTAGAGCTGGTCTGAACGCCAGAATTAAACGCATCTCCGGAGTATCAGGAGCGTCGGTTCGTATTACTCTCGAGCAGAACGGGATGGAGACGTTGCTGGAGGGCACGCATCTTTGGTCGCAGCTGGACGCGTGCCGAACATAAATGGTATTGGAACTCACTGGAGTGGAGCTGACAGAGACCGGATACATTAACGTGAACGAGCGTCTGGAAACAACCGCGCCCGGTGTGTGGGCCTTGGGGGAAGTCGCGGGAAGCCCACAATTTACGCACATTAGCGACGATGACTTCCGCGTTGTCCGCGACAACATGCTCGGCAGAAATCGAGTGACTACCGGTAGGCAGATACCCTTCTGCATCTTCACGGACCCCGAATTCGCTCGCATTGGAATGACTGAGAAGGAGGCGAAGGCCAAGGGGATTGCCTACGTCTCTTCAAAATCCCGATGGCATCCGTGCTGCGGGCACGTAGCCTCATGGAAACGCGCGGGTTCCTAAAGTGTTTGGTGGATCGCGATACCGATAACATCCTCGAATTCGCAGCGTTTGGCGTGGGAGCAGGGAGAGATTATGGCATGTGTGCAGATCGCGATGCTCGGTGGGCTACCCTACACCGCGCTTCGCGAGGCTGTCCTTGCACATCCTACTATGCCAGAGGAATTGATCTCCCTGTTTTCTAACGCTGCGTCATAACAAGACGTAGCAAATCAAACTCTCTTGCGTTCCAGTCCTAACTGGACTGTCGACGTCGCCAGCTCCTCGGCTCCAGAATAAATATGCACCCATTCATTGATCCATCAATGAGCAGACTATGAATCTACTTTATTACGCTTATGACCAAGCTCGGTCTTCTACGAGATAATATTGACTACCATCTGCTTTGAGCGTCGATGGTAATTATCTTTCTGTTCTTCGGCTATCAGAAGCGGTTTGACTACGAGGCGCAGGCGCTATTCCCTTACATCATCCACTCTGCCCACCGATCTTTGGATGTATCCAGTCTTCGGTGTCAGGGGTACCGATGGCAACAAACTGACCATGCAAATCAATCGAGCAACATGATTCTTTAGACATGATTGCGAATATGCCGCCATATCCTAGCATTGTCACGCAACTTGCGCCCTCTGCCACGCTGATGCAGGCTCTCGCAAAACACTGGAAGGAATATCTGATGGAGGCAGACGAACTTGCTACGCTGATGTTCTTCATCTGCTCCTTTGGAACCTGGATTTATAGCGGTGAGTCGCCGGTGAGACACTGGGAGCTGTCCAACACGACTAAATCGTTCTAATGGGCAGTGCTGTCGCTGTCACAACGTGGTCAATTATTCACTCGCCATTTGGTCGACGCACTGGCGCACACTTCAATCCCGCCATTACGCTCACTTACTTCTATCTCAATCGTGTACACCGCTGGGATGCCCTCTTTTATATCATCTTTCAGTTTGTTGGCGGCATTACCGGAGTACTGATGGCCCATGAACTCCTCGGGCACCGTTTATCTACTCCGCCTGTCTGCTATGTCATAACGATACCCGGTGGCTACGGCACTATCGTAGCGTTCATTGCAGAGTTCGTCTTGTCCGGGCTTCTGATGGGTATTGTCCTCTGTGCAACTAACAGGTGGCCTCTTGCGAAATTCAGCCCGATCATGGTGACCGGAATCACGGTTCTCTACTATGTGCTTTGTCCATCCCTCTCGGGCTATAGCGTTAATCCGGCTCGCTCATTTTCGTCTGCGTTCTTTGCCAGAATCTGGCAAGGCATCTGCGTCTATTTCGCTGCACCTTGTATGGGGATGCTAGCAGCCGCAATGACATATCTCCGCAAGAGAGGGCCGGAAAAGGTGTACTGCGCGAAAATCTTCCATGATCTACATTCTGTGTGCCCGTTCAATTGTCACTTCGATCAACTATGCCGCAAGCCTTGAATTGTCATAGTAAGAACCTCCCATAACCGCTCCCACGAAAAAGTAGTCCCGTATGCCGTGTCAATCGAGCCGGTAATTGATTCGCCTGCTCTTCAGTTCTCGTTGGCGAACAGATGGGATGAGAAGGCCGGTCTCCAGCGGGATGCGTTAAGCTCCCAAGTTATCGACGCGCTTGAAGCGCGGGAGACAAGGAGACCGTCGATGAAGAAGCTTACCACTACGATGATGCAGGAGACACTCAACAAGCAGGACCGACACCTGACCGTCGGTCTGGATCTGGGCGACAGGTCGAGCTTTTATTGCGTGCTCGATGAAGCAGGTGACGTCCTGATGGAGCAGAAGGTGAGCACGACGCCCAAGGCGATAAAAGAGGTCTTCGGAGCGATGCCTCGGAGCCGTATGGCACTGGAGACCGGAACGCATTCCCCGTGGGTAAGCCGGTTGCTTAGCGAGCTCGGTCATGAGGCGATCGTGGCGCACGCTCGCAGCGTGCGACTGATCGGGGAGAGCAGGCGCAAGGATGATCGGATCGACGCTAGAACGCTTGCACGACTGGTACGGATCGATCCACAGTTGTTGTGTCCAGTGAAGCATCGAAGCGCCGAGGCCCAAGCGGACCTGACGGTAATCCGGGCGCGAGCCGCTCTGGTGCGTACGCGGACGATGTTGGTCAACGCGGCACGCGGCCTGACGAAGTCTTATGGGGAGCGGCTCCGCGGATGCAACGCACGCGGGATGAAGCCGAAGGCGGCCCAGGATCTGAGTCCGGAGTTGAAGCGTGCACTGGAACCGATGATGAGCGAGATAGAGTCGGTCAGCGAACGGATCTGCGAGTACGACCACCTGCTTGAGTCCATGACGCGGAACAGGTATCCAGAAGCGGAGCGGCTGAAGCAGATCAAGGGAGTGGGAACGCTGATAGCCCTCACCTATATGCTGACGCTAGAAGATCCACACCGTTTTCGCAAGAGCCGGGATGCCGCTTGCTACGTGGGTCTCCAACCTGGAAGGCGTAACTCTGGCCAGAGCGAGCCGCAGATGCACATCAGCAAAGAGGGCGATCCTTACCTACGAACACTCCTGGTGCAGGCTGCGCACCACGTTCTCGGCCCCTGGGGAGTCGACAGCGACCTGCGCCGATGGGGCATGAAGCTGGCTGAGCACGGAGGCAAACGCGGGAAGAAACGCGCAGTGATAGCGGTCGCCCGTAAACTGGCCGTCCTGCTGCATCGACTATGGGTGAGCGGAGATGTTTATATGCCGCTACGACCAGGTGGTCGGGCTACACTGCCGGCGGTTGCATAGTTCAGTTCCAGATGTATGGAGGTTTAGCGTCATAAGCCGAGTTCCGGTGACTGCGTCATTGGCCTGGCCCAACACTCCGTCTGTGAGATTGAGTGAAAGGTCGCAATAACAGGTGGCAGCACCGGCTGAATCGAGAACACCCAACTTGCACCGAGCGAGCAAACGCTCACACCAGAGTGCGGATGGAAGGGTGGCGACAATAGCAGCAGCTCGGCGTGCAAGCAATCGCGTTCAGACCGGCAAGGAGATGAATTTTGTCCCCAACTACACAAAACCGGGTTGACACCGACCGGCCTTCTCATGGAAGGCCAATGCACTCATCGAGCACCGATCCCGTCAGGATTAGCAACGAAAAACGTCCATAACGCCATCCAGCTACGGGCACTCTCAGGTTGTCGGAACTCTTCCTTAATCGGGGTCGCTAGGTCCACTACCGCGATGCCTATTTTGCCGTGACTAAACTCTGCAAACATCTGCCGCCACACGGCTCGTCCTATACAATGGAATAAAAGATCCGCGACAAGGTTGCAACACTCAAAAAACAGGGCAAGTCCTTGCCTGAAGTTGTCGCGGCTAAACTTGGCGCCCGCTACGACGCGGTCTGGGGAAACCTGGCGAGTGACTTTGTTGCGCTCGTGTATCGCGGCGTTTGAGGCCATCTAAAAGCTACATCTTCAGCTCTTGAGAAATGCCAACAGGTCGGCGTTGATCTTCTCCGCATGCGTAGTAGGCATGCCATGGGGAAAATCCTTATAGGTAATCAGGGTCCCATTCTTGAGCAGCTTTGCCGACTTCGGCCCCGCCGCCACATACGGAACGATCTGGTCGTCCTCGCTATGCATCACCAGCACCGGAATCGTGATCTTCTTGAGGTCTTCCGTAAAGTCGGTCTGCGAGAAGGCCACAATCCCGTCATAGTGCGCCTTGGCGCCGCCCATCATCCCCTGCCGCCACCAATTTGCAATGATGGCCTCCGACGACTTCACCCCTGGCCGGTTAAATCCATAGAAAGGCCCCTCCGGCAGATCGCGATAGAACTTCGACCGGTTCGCCGCAAGCTGCGCCTTCAGATCGTCAAACACTGACTTGGGCAGGCCCTCCGGATTGGCCGCCGTCTTCACCATCAGCGGAGGTACCGCGCTGATAATCGCAGCCTTGGACACGTCCTGTTGCCCACGCCGAGCCAGATAATGCACCACCTCACCGCCGCCCGTCGAGTGCCCCACATGAATCGCGTCCTTCAAGCCGAGATGTGCCGTAAGCGCGGCCAAGTCATCCGCATAATGGTCCATATCGTGTCCATCGGCGACCTGCGTCGAGCGTCCATGCCCACGCCGGTCATGCGCTATCACGCGATAGCCCTTCCCCAGGAAGAACAGCATCTGGTTGTCCCAGTCATCGGCAGAAAGCGGCCACCCATGGCTGAACACAATCGGCTGCCCCGAACCCCAATCCTTGTAGAAAATCTCAACGCCGTCTTTGGTTGTAATGGCGGGCATGTGGACTCCTTTGACAATTGGATTCACGCCCGCCAATTAGATCACACTCGATTGTTTTGAGAGAAGAAGCCCTGCCGATTTCAAAAGCACACACGATGTCCGGAGTCACGGGGCTAAACATCGATTCGTGGATCATCCGGACGCCGGTCATTAGCTGTGCTGCCGTCAACTGGCGCTAGCAGGGCAATGCACTCAGTCAGAATGAAAAACGCACCTTTCGCCGGCAACATTTCTGGAATCGAGCATCCCCAACCTGGATTGAGCACCCTGCGGCACCTTCTGCACTGCGTTTGGCTGGGCTAAGGTCATACTCATCTGGCTGTTACACATCCTCCCCAAATTAACCTAACCAGGGGCACAGCAGAGGTTTCGACGAAAAAGCCGGAGTTGCGGAATCAGAACCCACCGCAGTGAATAGAGCGCCCTTTAGCCCCTTCTCCCCTGCATTTGGTTTGCCTAACGAAATATAGGGATTATTGCTCCTACACATTCTTCCAAAAGCTGGTCTCCGCAGTCGCTCGGCAACGATCGGCCATCACTTCCGAGAAACCGACTTCACGGGGATTGATCGAGGCGCCTTCTCTCTCTCCGGATTCCGTGCTGGCTCACGCCCGCCGTGTCTTAGGAGGACCCAGTCCGCAGGGGTCCGGCCAGTGTAGATGCTGATGATGGCACCAGAGTACGCAGCTTTCGTGCTGGTGAGCGCGAATTCGCGCGGTGGAGTCCCGTCGGAAAAGAAACGATTCTCTTCAAGCCCGCGCAGGTCAGGGTGTGGCCGTTATCTGCTCAAGCAGCACCTCGTCCGGCTGTGACAGATCGAGGGGTTCAACGTGAGGCTGCTTCCAGCTCAGATCTCCGGTGGACCAGTAGACTTCGATCATGTTGCCGTAGGGTCGTCGAAATAGAAGGCGAAAGACTCGCGGTGGTTGAATACGAACTTGATCGGAATATTCTTCTCCACAACGCGCACGTGGAAGGATCGGAACTCGGCGAGTGAAGAGGCTTTGAAGGCGAAGTGGGCATGAGCGAGAAGTCCTGGATCCAGGCCATCGGCATGTTGCTGATGGATTTTACGAGCCGTGCCCTAACCGCCATCTCAGCGACCATCTCGCTCGGTGTGCGCCCCTTCAGCGCAGCCCGCGATCTGGTAACTCCGGCAAGACTGATGTCGGGTTTCGCATCCATGTGCGCATTTGTAGCATCGATCAGAACTCGGCCACGCCAATCGATACCTTTCAGCGCCTCACGCACCTTCACCCAATGTACAGCGAGAATAACGACGTCGCACTCGGCCGCCTGGAACCTCGTCCCCGCGATGGCGCCTGGACCAAGATCAGTGACAAAATCAACCAATGTCTCAGGACCTCTGGAATTTGGACACGACCGGTATGACTAGCGGTGATCAAATGGCGGCCGAACGTACCCGTTACCTTACCGGCACCTATAAAACCTACTTTCATAAACGGATCCCCTTTTTTCGTTGGCCTCGCGCAAGAGCATGCAGGTTAAGTGATTGCTGCAATCAGCTAACCCGCCAATGCGAGGGGCAGTTTCCATCCTCCGCACACAGATTCAATCATAGGAACGAATCGGCAGCGTATATAGAACGATATTGCTCAGCGTTGAATGCCACGAGGCGAGAGGAGGCTTACATAAGATGTCAAGGGTTGTAAGCTGTTTTGCAGCCTGCCGCTTGCGCTCAAACTTTTCTTTCACTCGACGATCTGAATCCACAATGGGTGTGGAAGACATCAATACACGGACAGGATCGTTGGGAGGAGGACTCCCCGAGTGTCAGAGCAGATTCACTCATGGTCGACAATCAATTTAGGTGGAAGCATCAATACGCTTCATGCAGAGCATATCCTCAGACATTGCATTGAACCTCATTGACATGAGGAATTTGCCGTTGGACTGATTGATTCCGGTGACGCGCAATTTAATCACGACGGCCAAACGGAGCATATCGCTGCCGATAACGTCGTAATAGTCAACCCTGGCGAAGTACATAGCGCGGATGATTGTGGCGCTGCGGGTTTGAGCTTCCGCATGGTGCATATCCCAGAAAGCAGCTTTCGTGAGATCGTCTCGCAACGACGAAGCTGCCGTGTGACCTCTACTTCTCTCAAACAGTGTTGAGTGATCTCTGTCTCGCGACTTGTCCAAGGCGCTTCATACTCTGGACTCGGACGCCAGCCTTCTTGCAAAACAGGGAATGCTGCTTGACATCATGGCGGCGGTGATTCGCCGTTTTAGTTCCTGGTCAGGCATCATCGACGGATCAGTCGCACCGAGTACCCTTGACCGGGCACGTGAGTATCTTCACGACCGCATTTCAGAAGATGTCAGCCTGGATGACCTTGGAACGGAAACGGGTCTGACGAAGTTCCATCTTCTCAGAGCCTTTCGTAATCGCTTCGGTCTGCCGCCACACGCGTACCAACTCCGGCAACGTGTATTGCAGGCCAAACGCCTGCTAAAGTCATCCTCTCCTTCTTACGTAGCGTTGGAATGTGGATTTAGCGATCAAAATCACTTCACTCGGGTTTTCCGGGCGCACACCGGAACTACACCCGACTCCACGAGCTCTTCAAAATGTACCTTCACGGTAGGCCGGCGCTCTTGGTTCAAATGGTTGAGCCTCTCGACGCTTTGTTGTTCAGCTTCCCTGTCGAGTGCCGACTCAAACACCGCAAGTGCTTCAGCCTGATGAAGCCATTCTCCCGGCGGCGTTGATCCGCGGGGCGACGCCGAAGGCGATGTCACGCGAATCCGGTTGTGATGAATCGGTGCAAGCGGTTTGGAGCAACTCTTGCAATCCTTTGTGCGAGACCCAGCGTGGTGAGAGTTCGTGTGCCATGCAGCAACGGTACACAATCCGCGACCGAAGCGATCGCGGCATATTGACTACAACCGGATGGAAGAACACCTTAACTGCGTGTATTTTGCTGCTACCCTTAAACTTTTACGCCACGTCCAAAGGGCTGATCTGTGTGGGATCGGCCCGCTTCCTCCTTTCCAGGGTAGGATGCAGCTCGTGGCAAACGAGGTCACCTTGCACGAGAGACGGGCGCATGCACATGGGTGATCAAGTTTTTTGCTACTCAGTGCGTTTCATGTGTCCGATCCTGTGGCGAGGGAGCGATCTGGTCGCTGAACTGGTGTTCGCATTCACTGAAGAGCGGGATTTTCGGTCCTATAGCAGCTTCGCGCGGTCATGTCCGATAGCGAAGAGGATTTGGGTCGCCATGACTAACGGAATCGCTAATAGACTGCGTCGCATCGCAGACCATCGAAGCGATAGTCCGGATCCACTGCTTGGCATTCTGAATAAAAAGTTCCGGACCGGACCGCATCGTCGGCTGCGTTAGGTATATGTTCGGGTCGCCGGAGATGTTCCAGGCCACGTTATAGGGCACCACGTCGAGGGTGCAGATCCGCGGACGTATTCTTGGTGTCGGCTCCGGGACCATTCTCGGGAGCTGATATCAAGACTGAAATCCAGCAAGACTTAGCTGACTCGAAGCCGAAACAACAGTTGCAGCGCCGACTCGAAGTATAAGGGTTTGTGCGACGACGGCGATTGCGGCGCAACCTCGGAGACGGGGGGAGCGACCGCAACTCAGGCGCTCTTAAGTTGATGAATGATAGAGCAAATGTCGTCAGGATCGACGGTATACTGCGCTCCGAAGCTAGAGGACTCGTCGATGGCTCCATTCGACGGTCGCACAGTACTCAGCCTACGGCGGAGTGAACCGTGGAAGTGCGCTGTGCCGATTAGCCGTGCTAGCGATGCGGCATCCTTGAACCGCAGACCGCCGCCGATGGCGACCGCGATCCGATCGCTCGCTTGAACAACCAGCTCAGCCAGGCAGGCAGCACCCGCTACGACGTCGCGGTGGCCGCCTGAGGTGAGGATGCGGTCGCAACCGGTGGTTATGACGTCCTCAAGCGCTTGAGGCAACGAGGGCGTCACGTCGAAAGCGCGGTGAAATGTCACATTCATCGGATGTGCGCATTGCACAAGGTCGCGGACGCCTTCGACATCGACAGAACCATCGGCCCGCAGCAGCCCAAGTACAACTCCAACTGCACCGAGCTTCTTCACATGCTGGATGTCTTCCCGCATCACCGCAACCTCGGACCTGGTGTACATGAAGTCGCCCCCGCGTGGGCGAAGGAGCACGTGGACCGGAAGGCCGCTGCGCTCGATGGCTGCCTGCACCAGGCCGTGACTCGGAGTGAGGCCACCTTCGCTGAGGCCGGAGCAAAGCTCGATGCGATGCGCTCCACCTTCTTTTGCCGCCAGACACGCATCGATTGTTTCAGCACAAAGCTCAAAAATAATGTTGCGCATTCGATTGCTCTTGACCCCGAATCCTCCGTAACAACGTGTGCCCGGAGTGTCCTTTAAACAACGAGACTCCGCAGGGTGGAGTCCTGCGGAGTCTCGTAATTGTCAGTTAGTAGTTCAGCTTGAGCGAGAGTTCGACTTGGCGGCCAGGGTTGGAGCCGTCAAGCAGACCAAAGGACCCGACTGTTCCGCTGCCGCCGCCGTTGGGGCCGGTGGTGCGAACGCCGTTGCAGCTTGCGCAGGAGCTGTACTGGCCCCACCAGCTTGCCGGTACGCTGAAGATCGGCGTATTCGTCAGGTTGATGAACTGGGCTGCAAAGGACGCGTTAACTCTCTCCGTGACTGGGAAGTTCTTGGTCAGGTTGAGGTTGGCTGTTTTCAGGCTGGGACCACGCAACGAGCCGGAGGAGCAGTCACCAAACTGGCCGTCGGTTGTTCCCGTGAGAGCTGCGGGGTTGAGATCGACTTTGCCGATGCTGCTGCCAATCTGAACTGTCTGCATGGCCTCGCTGTCCGAGACACCCGCCACGCAGTTTGGTCGAGGCTGGTAGGAACCGGTGAGCGAAGATGCAGAATTCGGGTTGTAGTCGCCTGCGTAGGCGCCTGCAAAGGGAGTGATTCCAAAGCCAGAGCGGAAGGAGAGGTCGGTTGCAACCTGCCAGCCGCCGATGACCTGATCCACAGCTCTGTTGACATGGGCACCGAAGGCTTTGCCCCTGCCGAATGGAAGGCTGTAGAGCGCGTAGCCACCGAAGTTCGACGCGGCGTCAGTAGTGCAACGACCGTAGTCAGCCTTGGGGTTGTACTCGTTCTGGAAGAAGTTCTGAGTGGCCTGGGTCTGTGATTCACCGGCACCCTCTTCGTCGCCGTAGGAGCCGAAGTAGCCGAGAGTGTTCGTGAGGCACTTCGACCAGGTGTACGAGAACTGGAGGTCGAGGCCATGGAAGTTTCTCTGCGCCACTGTGGCTTCCAGCGCATTGAAGGAGGAGACGCCGTCCGAGCCGTTGAAGCGAGCCTGTCCGACGTCAGCAGCCAAGAGCTGCGTCATATACGGGCCAGGGACCACAGCGCCGACCGAGTTGAGTTGCTTCTGGTTGTACAGGTAGATGTCGGACAAGTGATCGATCTTGTTACCCACATAACCGAGCGAAGCGGTGGCATTGCCTTTGAACTGATGCTGCACTACCACGTTCCACTGCTGATCCACAGCCGGCCGAAGGTTGGGGTCGGTCGCGTGGGCCTGAACGCCAGAGATGCAATTTGAAGCAAGCGCAAGGAATTGGGTTGGGGTACAGGCCGTCGAGAACGTGGAGTAACCCTGATCCAGTGTCGTGGCGGGCATGTTCAGGGCCGCGCCGGAGTTGTTTTTGATGTCAGTCATGATGACGTTGGGAGGATTGATGACCGCCATATTGTTGACGCCGTTTCCTTCCATGTATGTGGAGAGGTCATAAGCGCCGCGGAAGACCGTGTTTGGAGCCCAGGTCGGCTTCCAGGCAACGCCAAGACGCGGCTGGAAGTTGGTGATCCCGGTATAGGTGTTGTAGTTCTTTCCAATCTCCGGCTGACCGGTGACGAGATCGTAGTTCACGTTTTTGCTGGAGTCTTTGTCGCCGCGAGCAGTTGTGAGCTCATAGCGCAGACCCAGGGTAAGGGTGACGTTGGAGGTGGCCTGGTAGGTATCCTGCACGAAGGCCCCGAAGAGGCTGTTGCGCAGGTTGAAGTGCAGAGGAGCACCCTGCTGAACTTCTTGCGGCAGGCCCAGCAGGAAGTCGGCGAACGGGCTCCCGGCAGCGCATACGGGCTTTTGGGTCACAGGGTCCGGCTGGCACGCGTTGGGATTGGAGGTGTACTGGCCACTGAAGATGAACCCGCCCGAGGCGCCGGAGTTTCCAGCGTAGACGTCGTTCATGATGTAGTGGTAGAGCTCGAAGCCGGTGTGGACGGAGTGCTTGCCGTGGGTCCAGGTAAGCGAATCCTCAACTTGGATGGTGGAGTCGTGGAAGATCTCGACGCCGTTGTTGCTTCCGATGGGCTGATACCCGAAGGACATCGCCGGAAGAATGTCTCCCGGAACGCCGGGCAGACCGAACTGCTGAGGCAGATTCCCGCCAGCTGCGTTGGTGAACACCTGATCGTTGGCCGGGAAGATTTGTGCGCCGACGCGGAATTCATTCACCAGTGTGGGTGTGAGAGTGCGATCGTAGTTGATAACGAAGTTCTTCAGCGGATATTCGCGGGTGAGGTTCGGCGTCAACACGTCGATGCCATTGCTGCTGGTGTTGATGGTGTACATCTGGGAGTAGCGTCCCATGACGTGATCTTTGGGAGATGCCTGCCAGTCGATCTTCACATCGCCCTGATAGGAATGAACAAAGCCGCTGGTGGCGTAGTTCTGCTGGCCTTCCTGTTGTGCGAAGAGAGGCGAAGTGACAAGAGCTAATGCCACTTTGCTGCTGACGGGAACCTTGTTATTCAGGTAAGGCGTACGGCTGCCCGGCGTTGCGTTGGCGGTCGGCATGTAAAGCTGCAAGACAGGGTTCGAGCAGAGACCGTTGACGAATGTGGCTCCCTGGCTGGTGCAGAGCGCTCCGAAGTCGCCGGAGAGGTACTGCGTCGGGATAACACTGTTCGCCTGGTAGGTCTTGGGAGTGTTGTTGATCATGCCCTGGAAGTCGGCGAAGAAGAACAGCTTGTCCTTGAGGATGGGACCGCCGATCGTGCCGCCAAACTCGTTCCATTGCAGAACGGCGCGAGGCAAAGTGGAGCCGGAGACGTTTCCGTCCTGACCGACGATAAATGCGTTGGCCTTGTTCTGCCAGGTGTTCGCATTGAGAACGGTGTTGCGGAAGAATTCGAAGACGTTTCCGTGGAACTCATTGGTGCCTGACTTGAGCGACTCTACGATGACGCCACCGATATAGTTACCGAAGTCGGCTGGCGCGTTGCTGGTGATGATGTTGAATCCCTGAATGGCGTCGGGGCTGGGAACGTAGGCTACGTCGTTGTTGTCAGCCTGGTTGACGTCCATACCGTCGAGAGAGAAGTTATTGTCCTGCTCGCGTGCGCCGTTGACGTAGGGACGGCCGGTACCGAAGGTGGTCTGCGACGATTGGAAGGCGAAGATGTTGGGACTGACGACGCCAGGTGCTAAGAGGGTTAACTGGTTGGTGTCGCGGGTTGCGAGTGGGAGCAAAGTCGCAGCCTTCGCGTCGATAAGCGTGCTCACGTCAGTCGAAGCGGTCTGGAGCAGTGGGGGAGCATCGCTCACCTCGACCGTTGAGGTCACATCGCCAACCTTTAGCCTGAAGTCAACCCGTGCGACCTGGTTCAGTACCAAGGTGAAGGAGTTGCGGTGTGCCGTGGTAAAGCCGGGGGCCTTCACGTTGAGTTCGACGTTGCCCACCGGAATCTGCGGGAACTCGTAGATTCCCGCGTTGCTGGTCTTCGCCGTCCAGGTCGTTCCGCGATCCAGGTCTCGAACAGTGACCGTGGCATTCGGAATGGCCGCATCGAGTGGATCGAGGACTGTGCCTGTAATCGCGCCGGAGGCCTGCTGCGCAGAGGCTGGCAACGCGGTCGCCAAGGTAAGACAGGTGGCGCCAGCCGCAAACAGCAACGTGAGATTGAGCATCGCTGCGGATATGAGTCTGTTGTATTTGACGAACATCGGTGGTCTCCCGGGCTTGCAAGAATGTTTCACGACAGATAACTGCTGACAGAGGCCGTTACGGCCACTTTTTTGTTCAAATGTGGCTAAGACGATCATTTCTGTGACATTTGTGTGAAACTTATCCTCATCGGCGAAGATATGCAAGAAGAAAATCAGCGTTTTGTGAAAATAATTTTGCCTTTGGGGCTAGTTACAGCCAACAGTTTGACCTTATTGGCGCTAAATGGTCAGCTTTCGACACTTGCAGATGGACGTGAGTCCGCCAATTGATGCGGAAATGACCGCGGGCCCCAAACGGGTCGGGGCTTAAGATTGCGAACTTTGCCAGGTTTTCCACAGCCCCTTAGTTCTTCGCCACAGAAATCTAGGATTAGAGGGCCTTCATCGTGGGCTTTGGTCGTTACGGAGCTAGTCGCCGCCCATGGAAGATGCTGCCAAGACGTTCTCCGGCCTCGTTGTAGAGGTTGAAATTAGCTGGCGCTCCGGCGGTCAACGCCGTCAGATGCTCGAGCCCCAACATGCGAGCCGGATTCTGCGACGCCAACCGCACCGCTATCCCGAGCGACGCTCCGGTAAAACGTTGGAGATTTTCGACGGCCCGGTCCATCGTTAGCACGCTGCCCGAGAGATTTCCATCAGAGAGGCAAACGCGGTCCTTCACCTCGACGGAGAAGTCCCCAAGCGCATAGGTTCCATCCGGCATTCCTGTCGCGGACATCCCATCCGTCACTAAGATCGCCCGCTCCTCGCCCTTCATCTTCAGCCACAGCCGGACGATAGCAGGATGAACATGCAGCCCGTCGCAGATCGCCTCCGCGTACACATCGTCACGGTCGAGAATCGTTCCGGTGATCCCGGGCTCGCGATGGTCGAGCGCACGCATGGCATTGAAGAGGTGGGTCGAGCTGGTTGCCCCGGCGGCAATCGCAGCAAGGGTCTCGGATGCGGTTGCGTTGCTATGCCCCATGGTCACGCGAACTCCGCTGGTTGTAGCATGTTCGATCAACTCCAACACATGAGGAAGGCCGGGGGCAAGGGTCATCAATCGAATTTGTCCACGCGCCGCCTGTTGGAATCTCTCGAAGAGTTCGATGCTCGGCTCCTGAATGCAGGATGCGGGATGAACGCCGCGTTTGATGTGGGAGATGAAGGGCCCTTCCAGGTGAATCCCGACGGGGACTGCCATCGGCGCTGTTTCGCCCGTCGAGGCCTCTTCGATTACATCCGCAAGCGTATCCAGGGCACGCAACGTCGCATCGATGGGTCCGGTCACTGTAGTCGGCAGATAGTGCCCAACACCGCGAATAGCCAAGAATCGCCCCACCTCTGCGATCTCGCTTGAAGAGGCAGCCATGAAGTCGTGGGAACAGGCGCCGTGGACGTGGATGTCGAAGAATGCAGCCGTCAACGTCTCCGTTGATCCATTCGGCGGGCCGCTCTCGATGCTGACGATCTGGCCGTCCTCAATGGTCACGATGGGGTAGTCGATTTGTCCTGTTTCGGTCAGTAGTTTGCGCGCGGTGAGCTTAGTGAGCATCCGTCCTTCATTCTTTCGGGCAGTCTAGCCGGAGCCTGGTTAACCTTCCGGACAAGATTGAGCTCCGGAAGGACAGGTCCTTTTTCAATTTGATCATTTCAATATAAAACAATCAATTTTGAGAAGCTTGGGAAAGCCAATGATCTTTTTTATGAGATTTATCAACAAGCTGGCTTCTTTCCAACTCATGAGCATGTGTCCTGGTTTCTCCGGAGTGCGCCTTGCGCCACTCGCCGGCTCCGCCCTCGCCATACGAACAGTCCTATGGGATTAGTTCGGCGTTGCTGTCGGAGGCACGCCGGGCTGGCAGTCGGTCAGGAAAGATGGCGAATCCTACGGCCGCTTCGGTCATGTCTTCTATCGCGACACAACTGAGCACATCGACACGGCGCAGAAGTAGTTGATGGTCGCGGAAAGCCTTATGGATGTCAGTAACGGGCGTTTCTATCAACAAGCCGCTCGAGAGATGGCGGACTCAAAAACGTTCCTGCCTCGACCACGCCGGCGTCCCCGCATCCGACCAGCGCGATAGAGCCTAAGCGAGAATTACTTCGATTCCACGAGCAACCAGTTCGTCATGGACCTCTCGGGGAATGTCGGTGTCGGTCACGAGCACGTGAATGGCAGAGAGAGGGCAGATCAGCGCAGGACTGACGTTCCCGATTTTCTTGGAGTCCGCGACGACGATCACGCGCTTTGCGTTGCGAAGCATGGCCAGCGAGACCGCGGCCTCTTCCGACTCCAGCGTCGTGATTCCACGCTCCAGATCCAATCCTGTTACGCCGATGAAAGCCTTGTCTAGATAGACATCGCGGAGGAAGTTCAGCGCGGGCTGACCGGCAAGCGCGAACGTCCACGCCCAGGCGAGCGTTCCGCCGGTGATCATCGTCTTGATGGCTGGCTGATTGCACAATTCCATCCCGATGTTCAGAGCGTTGGTGATGACTGAGATGCCTCGGCGGTGCCGCAGCGACCGACCAATCTGGGTGGTCGTCGTGCCAGCGGTCAACCCGATGGTCTCGGTCTCGCCGATCAACTCACTGGCGGCTAAGCCAATCCGGCGCTTTGCGTCGGCCGAACGCAGTTCCCTGGCCTGAAAGGACGTATCGTGACGAAAGGGCTCGTAAAGCAATGATTCGACAAGAGTGGCACCGCCATGCGTGCGGAGAACGAGCCCCTTGCTCTCCAGGCGTGCCAAGTCTCTCCTGATGCTTGGGGCCGAGGTTCCGACCTGCTCGACGAGCTCCTGCACCGAGATGTTCCCGGCCCGAAGCAAAGCCTTCATGATGCGATCAGAGCGCAGATCTGTCTTGGTTGACATGATTCAGCTTCTGAGTGTAACCCAACTGATCGAATCAAAATGGAACATTCTTCTTGCAGGGTCTATAAATGTGCTCTATTTTGATTAGATAAACACCAAATGATCAGTTCGATGGGAACTCACTGACGTGACGAATGCGAACAAACCCTCCCCCTATCCTCACTGGATGTTGCGGGAAATCTACGAACAGCCAGCAATACTGTCCGCGACAGTCGACCATTATGTGAAGGGCAACGGATTCCGGGCAGATACCTGTGCGTCCACACTCGATTGGCTGTCCGGTATTGAGAACAAGCTGGTCATCGCGGCAAGCGGCTCCAGCCGCCATGCAGGTCTGTTCGCCGAGTTGGTTATCGAAGACCTCAGCGGCATTGCTGTCGACGTGGAGTACGCCAGTGAGTACTGCTATCGGTCGGTGAAGTCTTTGACGGACACCGCGGTGATGGTCGTATCCCAATCTGGCGAGACGGCCGATACGCTCGCCGCCCTGCGCAAAGCCAACCTTGCTGGCCATGCTACTTTGGCGATTACCAATGTGGACGATTCGACCATGGCGCGTGAAGCGACGGCCTCCTTCCCAACCGTGGCGGGCCGCGAACGGGCCATTCCAGCCACCAAGAGCTTTACAGCGCAACTGCTGAATCTCTACCTGCTTGCCCTGATGAGCGCTGGAGTGCGCGGCGCCATCGACTCCTCCGAACTTGTGGTTCGTCTCCGGGAGGTCGCTCAACTCCCCCTGCGGATCGAGAAGCAGCTCAAGGGCTGGGACGATGCGATGCGCAAGGTCGCCGAAGAGTACCGCGCCGCGAAAAATTTCCTCTTTCTCGGACGAGGCCTCCATTACTCCATCGCTCGCGAGGGCGCGCTGAAGCTCAAGGAATCGGCCTACCTCCATGCCGAGGGTTATCCCAGCGGAGAGCTGAAGCACGGTCCTAATGCCCTGGTCGCGGAGGGCACGCCACTGGTGATGATTGCCACGGTCGATCGCGCCGATGCTGACTCCGTACAGCGCTACGAAAAGGTTCTGCTATTAATGCGCGACATGCGTGAGCAGGGGGCCAGCATCCTTGCCATCGCGAACCTCGGGGACGATGCCGTACAAAAGCTGGCCAGCCACACCGTGTACGTGGAAGAAAGTCCCGAAGCTCTGCTGGCAGTATGCGAGGTCATTCCGCTACAGTTGCTCTCTTGCTGGATGGCCATTAACAATGGCATCGATGTGGATCATCCGCGCAACTTGACCAAGGCCGTCCTGGCCGAATAACTGGCGCAAGCAAAGTTACCCGTATCTCTGATGTAGGGTTTGTGGACTGGATTAACTGCTCAACAGTCCGACCTTTGAAGCCGTAGTTCATCCCAGACACCGGGGATCTTCCGCACTGCCTGGGTCTTCGGATAGTTTGTCTGGCCGACCTGTCGCCCAGATCCAAACCGATGGTTAGGCGTCCGTCCTGCTTGTTGACTGTTTGCTGCATCATCGTGGTGGTAAGCTCTTTCATCTCGCCGGTCTCCTCTATCTCCCGCGCTTCGAGCGCGTCGATAACTTGGGAGCTTAACGCATCCCGTCGGAGACCGGCCTTCTCATCCCATCTGTTATCGCCACTCGGGATCACTTCCTCCTAAGTAACTTCTGAGGATTAATCTTCCAATCCTGCACTCAACTATGGTGATGCCACTTCTTGAAAGCTGCTATTTTTGCGCAACATCTGAAAATCACTCTGAACGGAGCGCCTTCATAGGGTCGATACGGACTGCCCTTCGTCCCGGAATCAGGCATCCGATGAGTGCCACGGTGATGAGCAGAATTGCGATCGCCACAGGTGTTATTCGATCATGTGGCTTCACGCCAAAGAGCATGCTGGACAGCACACTAGTCGAGAGTGCGGCGGCAATGGCTCCCCCCACGATTCCCGTGGCAACAGGTGTCATGCCATGTCTGAGCACGTTGAGGAGAATCTCCTGGCGAGTCGCTCCCAGCGCGATGCGGATACCGATCTCCTTGGTGCGGCGGGTGACGCTGAGGCCCAGGGTTCCGGTGACACCAACGATGGTGATGAACAGCGCTACTCCGGCAAACGTTCCAAGGAGGATCGACGTAACGCGTGGAGTACCCAGTTGCGCGTTGCGTAGCTGATCGAGGGTGCGGATGTCGGTGACCGGCTGCTGCGGATCGATCTGATGGATGATGGCGGCGACCTGGTTTGCGAGGTGCGTGGGCTCATCACGGGTGCGAATGAGAAGCGAAGGGTCGCCCATGAAGGTGACCTGCGCCTGCGGGAAGTAGACGACGTCTTTGAAGTCTTGGCTGATGCCGTACTGATGCACGCTGCTGACGACGCCGATGACAGTAGTCCACGTCTTGCCTTCGTCCGTGGAGATGCGCCGGCCGATTGGATCCAGGTTAGGCCAGTAGTGCTGCGTCATCTGCGCATTGACGATGGCTACGCGAGCGGCGCCCATCGTGTCGGCGTCGGTGAAGGTTCGCCCGGAGAGCATGGGGATGCCGAGGACACGGAAGTAGTCTGGTGTCGAAAGCTGATGATCAACCTGCGGCAGAGGTTCGCCGGGGACGATGGCACGGCCTTCGATGGTGATGCCTCCGTTCATTCCTCCATCCGTGTTATTGAGAGGGACCATGCTCGAAAGAGCAATGCTCTGTGCTCCGGGAATCTGCTGCGCGTGCTCAAGGATCTGCTGAAAGAAGGTATTCTGCGTCTTCAGGTCGGAGTACCTGGTCCAGTTGAGGGGAAGGTTCATGGAGAGGACCTCGGCGGTCTTGAAGCCGGGATCGACCGAGAGCAGATTGTAGAGGCTGCGCATCATCAGCCCCGCACCTACCAGCAGAACAAAGGAGAACGCCACCTGTACCGCCACCAGAACGTTGCGCGTACGCGTGCCGCCTTCGCTGCCGGCGGTGCGCTCACCAGAGCCTGCGAGAAGACTGAGACGGCTGCGACTGGCGATAAAGCCAGGGATCGAGCCGAAGAGAACTCCGGTGACGAGGGCAACGACAAAGCCGAAGAGGAGCACATGCCCATCGAGATGGATATCCGTAGCCAGGGGAGTCATCCGCGCCGCATAGGCAACGAGTACACGAAGCGTCGCCATGGCGATCCCGAGACCGAGGACACCGCCAGCCAGGGCTACGGTGATGCTCTCGGCCATAAGCTGGCGGAAGATATCCCACGTCGTTGCTCCCGCGACAAGCCGGATCGCCGTCTCGCGTGAGCGACGCAGCTGGCGCGAGAGAGCAAGATTGGCAAGATTGGCGCAGGCAAGGAGAAGGACGAGCCCTGCGGCTCCGAGCAGCATCAGCAACGTGGGACGCGCGGCATGCGTAAGCTCCTGCTGGAGTGGGGTGATCTTCATGGCCAGTCCGGCGGCCGGTGGATAGGACTTGGGGTAGGAGAGCGCGAGCCGGTTGACGATGGTGTTGAGATCCGCCTGCGCCTCCGTGAGCGTTACCCCGGGCTTCAGGCGGCCAAGCACGGTCAGCACACGGGCATCGCGGTTGGCGATCATGCCTTGACTGGAGCGGAAGGGGCACGAAGTCGTAGGCATGTAGACGTCGTTGGCATCAGGAAATTCCGGCAGAGGAGGAAGAACACCGACCACGATATGCACGCGGTCGTTCATGGTGAAGGGCCTTCCCAAAATCTTCGGGTCGGCTCCAAACTCCTTGACCCAGTAGGCGTAGCTGAGCATGAGAACGGGGGGGGCGCTCATCGTCTCATCGGATTGATTGATCAGTCTTCCCAGGACGGGTTTTACGCCAAGAACATTGAAGTAGTTGGCGGAAACCACGCCGGTGACAACACGCTCCGGCACCTTCGCTCCCAAGAGCGTAAAGGTCATCGAATGATACTCGGCGAGATCGGAGAAAGATCGCGACTGCTGGCGATAGTCCTGAACCTCCTGCACCGAAAAGCCGATGCGATCAGGGCCGACGCGCGTGGCCGTCTGCTCAAGATGAACGATCTGGCCGGGGTTCGAGTATGGCAGCGGCCGCAGAAGAACGCCGTTGATGACTGTGAAGATCGCCGTATTGGCGCCGATGCCGAGCGCAAGCGTCATCACCGCCAGGACCGTGAATCCGGGGCTGCGCAGAAGGGTGCGGACGGCGTAAGAGATGTCACGTAGAAGCTTTTCGAAAAACGTCACGCTGTTCATCCTCCAGATGTCTTCCCTTACACGCTGTCGCGAGCCGAACTTGAGGAGAGCCTGACGGACGGCCTCACGCTCGTTGAGGCCACGCTCGAGATTGAGATGGCGCTCGAGCTCGATGTGCTCCTCGATCTCCCAGCGCAGATCCTCATCGCTTCGCTTACGGAAAAAGAACCGGCGCACGCTCATGCCTCGCCTTCTCCGATCACGAGGCCGATGGCGCGAACGATTTGCCGCCAACGGTTGGTCTCCTGTGTTAGTTGCCGCCTGCCGGCCGCGGTCAGCTTGTAGAACTTGGCCTTGCGGTTGTTTTCGCTCACTCCCCAGAAAGAGGAGAGCCAGCCGCGATCTTCCAGCCGGTGCAGCGCGGGATAAAGCGAACCCTGCTCCACCTGAAGGAACTCCTCGGATGCCTGCTCAATGATGTGCGCGATCGTATGACCGTGCGCAGGTCCCATCACCAGTGTCTTCAGAACGAGCATGTCGAGAGTACCCTGTAGCATCTCGGAGTCGGAGGTCTTCTTGGAGCGGGCCATTCGTATTGCTTTTTCTCCCACCTCGAATGTCTATGGGAACAAGATACACCACTCGAGTGTCTATGTGAAGTAAAACGTAGGGAAGCATCCCGTATTAGCCCGGATATTGGGAGTAGGCAATACGGGGAAATGGCAACTGAAGCGGAACCCTCGCTACCATTTCTTTCCTATCGCGGCTGAGCGCCGTGCGGTTCACGACTGGCAAATCCGCCCAGTTCGAAATGTAATGGACAAGGTCGCCAATTGTACGAGCAATTGACCGATACCCCCGATGCAGTATGCACCACCTTCTCGCGGTGACGGCGACCCTCAACGTAGTAATTGATCCACCAGATGCCATTTCCTGCCGGGTACTCGAACATCTCTCGAACCGCTTTATCTCCCTAGAGGAGATCCTTTTTTTATGGCAGAATCTGATTCTGGTGGCTGTTCGGTTTGGACTTTGACGCTTCGGGCTGCAGCACTATGTAACATTTGAATTACTATACAACCTACTCATTGTATTGCGCTTAGCTGCACTCTATGCGAGCTCGTGCACGGCCATGCGATCCTTCTATTTTCCGAATCTTAATCGACTGGTCATAGGTTCGATCCCTACCGGCGTCCACCAATTTATCTCCAATAAATACACGACTTGCCCCTCTCCCAAATGAGAGGCTTGCTCCCGTTCGCATCGCGACGTTAGAGTGGTGCGGAGGTGAACCGATGCTGCGCCGTGAGACTATTTCGAGATGATCCGAGTCAGCACGATTCTTCTTCTGGGCCTGATCGGTTTGCTATCCACTGCAAGTCAAGCTGTAAAGATGGAGTCGACCGCCCCCGCCTCCCAAGCGAGTGACTCGAATAAGCATGAGGCTGCCGCCGGGCGTGTCAACTACGTGGGCGACGCAACCTGCATCTCCTGCCATAAAAAACAGGGCCTGTCGTACCTGCACACGTCGCATTACCTTACCTCACAACCAGCGAATAAAGAGTCGGTGCTAGGTTCTTTTCGGGAAATTACCAACGTCCTGACGATCGTCGATCCAATTACAACTGCAGAGCCCGGCCTCTACTTCAAGATGGAAGCCAAGAACAGCGGCTTCTATGAAACCGCGGTAACTGGCTGGGGAAAGGAGGTTCAGACCCGAACCGAGCGGATGGATATCGTCACAGGCTCCGGGGTGCGGGGGGTAACCTACCTTTATTGGCAAGGGGATCAGTTGTACGAATTGCCCGTAAGCTACTGGACGGACGGTCGTCGATGGATCAACAGCCCCGGCTACGAAGACGGCTCCGTTGACTTCTCGCGACCCGTCAACCCCGGCTGCCTGGAGTGCCATGCGACCTACATCCGCCCCCTCTCGTCTGATCCGGCCACGAATCGTTATGACAAGAACAGCCTTGTGACCGGGATCTCGTGCGAGAGATGCCATGGTCCAGGCGCCGAGCATGTAACAAGACAGAAAGCCGGTTCAGCTTCCACAGCCGGTCAGGCGATCCTGAATCCGGCGAAGTTCTCTCGCGACCGGCAGGTAGACCTCTGTGCGCTTTGCCACAACGGAATTCAACGTGAACCAACGGCACCAGCATTTTCCTATATGCCCGGTAAACCGCTGCGTGACTACTTCAAACCTATCCAAGCGGAAACAGCCGAGCATCCAGATGTGCACGGCAATCAAGTCGGTCTGTTGCAGAGAAGCCGCTGCTATGTGTCATCGCCGAACATGACCTGCTCGACATGCCACGACGTACATGCGAAGGAGCAGCCGGCTGCAGCGTACTCAACAAAATGCCTGTCCTGCCATCAGTGGCAAAGCTGCGGCGTTTCAAAAACAATGGGGCATTCCATAGCGAATAACTGCATTGATTGCCACATGCCCGTTGAACCTACGAACGTAATCGTCTCAGAGACGGCGGATAAGGTCGTCCGGGCGACGATGCGGAATCACTGGATTAAGGTCTATTCCGATGCCGGGAAGCCTTGAGTCAAATGTAAAGATAATCTACGGCTGCGGCGTCCCGTGGGCCTCAGCGAGCTTCTGGTAGAGCGCCTGGCTTGCCTGAATTGATTCTTTGTTCATCGTGCTGGCTTTGGCAAACTCAGCTTTGGCTTCCTCTTTTTTGCCCGTGGATTGATAGAGCTTTGCCAACCGCCAGTGCGGAGTTACATCCTTCGGATCGAGTTCGATCGCCTTCTGGAGTTCGCTGATCGCGTCGTCTTTTCGACCCTCTTCGGCGTACACAATCCCCAGATCGCGATGCGCGAGAGCAGAGGATTCATCTGCGGCAAGTACCTTCTCCAACTCCGGCTGTGCCTTTGCGTAGTCCTTCAACTGAACGTAGGAGTCGCCGAGATATGCTCGTGCCTGAAGATGCTGGGGATCGTTATCCAACTCGGCCTGAAACTCCGTAAGTGCTTCCGTAAGCTGGCTCTGGGTCCAGAGAAGGTAGGCCAGCCCGAAGTGGGCGTTAGGCTCCTTCGGATTAGCTCGAACGGCTGCGCGAAATTGTTCGGTAGCTCCTGCGTTATCGCCCTTCTCGTCGAGCGCTTCGCCGGCCAACATGTCCGCCTCTGCGGATTCGGCATTCAAGGCGAGGATCTCTTTATAGACATCGAGGACGCACTGATACTGTTTGCTCCACAGACAACTGTGAGCGAGGGTGAGGCGCAGAGGCAGACTTTGCGGATCTCTTTCCGCCGCCTTCTTGAGATAAGGGATCGCTACAAAGTAGTCGCCCATACCGTAATGCGCCATGCCGAGCAGGATGGTCAGGCGCTGGTCGTCAGGGTGCTTCCTGAGTTCAGCAGTAAAGGGCTTGATGGAGCCTTTGAAGTCTTTGGCCTTGAAGAGTGCGAGGCCGAGATTTATCTGGACGCCGGGCAGTTCAGGATTCAATGCGATCGCTTTGCGGTAGTTGGCGACGGCCTCGTCGTAGTGCTCCTGGCGGGCTTCGATCAGGCCCAGATGTGCGAACGCCTCCGCGTTCTTCGGATCGGTGCGGGCTATGTTTTGCCACGCTTGCTCGGCTTCAGCGTTCTGCCCCTGTTGTTCGAGTGCGAGGGCATTCTGACGGGCGCCGTCTTGAGCCGACAGGATGGCGGTTCCAGAGATTACAACCCACAGCACTCCCAACAGCAACCATGTCCGACCCTGCCGTCTCACCCTTACGCCTCCGCCCGGGGGTACTTCAGTATGTAAAGTATTCATAATAATAAATTTAGGTTCGGACTTGGTCCTGCAAACGACTCCATTAAAGTCGATCAACTTACTAGCAAAGTGCGGCGATATAAAAGGAAGAGGCCCCGGTTGAGCCGGAGCCTTTCTTTCCACCTTATTCAATTTTAACAGATTGGTGGAAATTGCCCTGTCGTAGGATGAAGTTTGTTTTGTTGGAGCTAGGTGATTTTGGGTCTTGACAGATGCTTTTGCAGGTAAATTGGAGGAATAAAATTGTAACCCATTGATGGTTATAGGTTTATGTAGGGATGTGCAACTGATTCCGATGGGCGTGCCCTTATGAGACATTCAAATTCGACCTGTTGCCTTGCAAAAATGAAAAAGTGGCGCGGCAGGGTTGCTGCCGCGCCCGGAGATGAAGGTTGGTTTAGAAGATGAATTTGCCGCCTAACTCGAGTGTTCGGGGATCATACGTGCTGGTGACCTGACCAAAGCTGCCTTTGGACGCGCCTCCGCTGAAGCCCTGGAAGCTGTTACCGATCCCGTTGAACTCAGTGTGATTGAAGGTGTTGAACGACTCGAACCGGAGTTCGAAGTGCGCCCGCTCCGTCATCGCAAATGACTTGTAGAGCGAAGTGTTGAAGTTGACGCGCCCCGGACCAATGACCGTATCCTTGCGGGCATTGCCAAAGCCCTGGGATACACTGCCTGCCCAGGCAGGAGTTGGAGCTGCGAAGACAGACTGATCGAACCACTGCTTCTGCGTCTTGAGGTAGTGGATCTTGCCCACAACGTCCGGACGGTTGGCATAGCCGCCACCGAGGCCGATGGTGTCATAGCCTACGCTGAGGCTGGTTCCCTGATTGGCGATGATGGCGCCAGTCTGGAAGATCGCCGTACCTGAAATCTCCCAACCGCCAAACAGGGTGTGCATCATGCCCGGGCTAGTAAGGAAGGGCAGCTTGTAGATGTAGTTTGCGTTGAGGATGTGACGCCGGTCGTATATGCCGGAGCCTTTGTCATATTTGAGGTTGAAGGGATTGCTGACCTGGGCAAGGTCGCTGCTGGTGAGGTCGATTGCGTGCGACCAAGTGTAGTCGACTTCACCGGAGAGATTCCGCCAATGCTGCGCACGAACACCAACCTGGAAGCCATTGTAGTTTCCGTTGGTGGTGTTCTCCTGCTGTGTGATTTGACCCCAGCCCTGGTAAGCGCGGTTGAAGTCACCATTTGCCTGCTGTTGCGCAACACCAGGAGTAGTGCTGGCGTAGCTGTTGGTTCCGGAGACGTTGCTTCCATCACCGGCCCAGGCACGGATCGCCAAGGGAGTATTGAGAGAATAGTTATTGATACGGCGCTCAACATTCTGATGCCATGCAAGGTTGCCGACATACTGAACGACAGCGACGACCGACGGAGCTATCTCGCGCTGGACACCCAGACTAAATTGGGCAACCGCAGGAGCCTTATAAGAGCGAGCCAGCGAAGTCGGCCCCTGAGCGAAGAACGGCTGTGCCGCAGTCGCACCGGTAGTCCAACTCGTGCTCGGGCTGCTGAGATAAACGTTCGATGCAGATGGAGCGTTGAAGAAGGGCGCAGTGGTGGCAGCGTTGTAGACATCGTTGCCCTGCATGCGCTCGAAGAAGGTGCCGAAGCCACCGCGAAGAATCGTCTTTCCGTCTCCGAAGAGATCCTCAGAGAAGCCGACGCGAGGCTGTAAGGTTGCATAGTCGTTGGTGACGAGCCCCTTGGGCGCGCCGTTCACACCTGCCAGGTAGATGCCATTCAGATAGAACCGTGAGCCGTTTACCGTAGCGAAGCCGGGCCCATTTGGATCCATCTGGCCGGAACTTGTGAGATAGTTTGGGGCCTGGCCTGAGAGATAGGCGTTGGGATCGAAGTTGGAGAGATTATTGCCACGCTCCCATGCGTGCGGAAGAGCGTCGTAGCGGAGGCCTAGCTGGAGGCTGAGGCGCGGGGTTACCTTCCAGTTATCGTCGACATAGAACGAAGTTGTCTGGTTGACGTAGTGGCGAACGGGTAGGGCCTGCGCCTGCGAGAAACTGCCCGCGAGGCCGAGCAGCATGTCCATAAACGGATCGCCGGAGTATGAAACCTGTTTACCCGTTGTAGGATCGAGGACCGGATTTCCTGACGAATCGAATAAACCTCCGCCAGTCACGTTATTGAAGGTCAGCGAGCCGCCGGGGCTACCGAAGAGCTGCTGATTCTTGGTGTAGCGGTTGTAGCTGAAGCCGAACTTCATGGAGTGCTTGCCGCTTAGATAGGAAACATCGACCTTAGGCGAGTAGTCCTGGGCTGCGTTATGCCACGGACCCGATGCGGGTTTTTCGTTTGTCCCGCCATATTGGCCGTTCCATTGCACGTCGGGCAGATTTTTAGAACTGTTGCTGAAGAACCGATTGATGCTGAAGCCAGATGGGGCTAGCGAGTTAGGACTGTTGATGATATTGATGACGTTCCCGTCGTAGTTCATGCTTACTTCCGTCAACAGGCTTGGGGTAATTTGCCCAGTGAGCTTGATGGCAGCGCTGTTGGCGGGATTATTTACGACGCTGGTGATGGTGTTGTAACTCCCGCCGGACCACCCCAACATAGGCCCACCCTGAGTTTGCGTGACGGAATCATGGATATAGTGACCGAGAATCTGCCATTTGTCATTGACGCGATGATCGACTCGGATGAGGTCGTCGCGCACAGTAAGCGGCGTTGGCGCTGTGGTGAGTGCCTGACCGCTGGCGGTGTTCGGCTTGGGAACGACGCCGCTGCTGAGGTACGCTACGGCATTCGGATCGATAATAGCTGCGGGAATCGTGTCATTCGGGAAGGGAGTTCCGGGTACCAAACCCATTTTTGTCCAGGTCCCGTTTGGCCCGACTAAGGCAGGATCGGTAACAGTCTTCGGAACGAGGATCTTTGAGTTGGAAGCAAAGGCCGGAGCAACGTAATGCAGAGATTGGCCGGCAACTGGAAAGTCCGCGGCGGGCAACGTGTTATTGGTGCTGGGCGAAGGAGATTGCTTGACATTGCGCCACTCCTCGTTCCAGAAGAAGAAGGTCTTCGACCGGTCTCTGTTGTACACACCCGGGATCGCGACAGGGCCGCCAATATTGAAGCCGTAGATGTTGTAGTTCAGACCCGGGCGTTTCTGGTTGCTCTGCTTGTTGAGGAAGTAGTTGGCGTCATAGACAGTGTTGCGGTTGAACTCCCATACAGAGGCGTGGAAGTTACGTGTGCCGCTCTTAAGGCCGAGCGAAATGGTTGCGCCGGACGAGATACCGTAGTCGGGCGGGTAATTGCTGGCTAGCACCTCAAACTGGGAGATGGCGTCCTGCGAGGGCATAATCTGCATGCCGCCGGCGCCGCCGCGGTCATCCGATTCGCCACCGTCGATGAGCCAGATGTTGTGGCTCTGACGGAGGCCGTTGATGCTGAGGTTGAAGCTGCTGCCTCCGGCTCCGGAGGACGGCGTGTTGTTGTCGGGCATCGTGGAGCTGGCACCGAGGCCGATTGCGGCAAGAGCGGCGAAGTTGCGGTTCTGTGTGGCGATTTCGTTGATCTGTTCTGAATTGATGAGTGAGCTGACCACGTTGGAGTCGGCCTGCACGGCAAGAGCATTCGCCGAGACGGTGACCGTCTCAGTGACGCTGCCTACGGACATACTCACATCCACCCGCAGCGTCTGCGAGACGTTCACTTCCAGTCCCTTGGCGACATAGGTCTGAAAGCCCTTCATGCTAACCTTCAGTCCATAAGTACCTACGTTCAGCGCTGGGATACTGAACAATCCGGCGGAATTGGTTACGGTATTGCTGACGAAACCAGTCGCGTCAGCTGTTAGAGATACCTGCGCATCAGGAATTGCTGCTCCCTCTTTATCGGTTACGGTGCCGGTTATTGCTGAGTTCTGCTGTCCGTAAGTAACTACGCACGCGAACAATAAGAACATCACTAGCGTGAATATCCTGTTTCTTCCATGATTCATTTGCGACGTACCCCCTCAAAAATTAGCAATTTTACTGCTCACTCAACGAGCTAAGTCCAACCCGAGATCTTTCCGTGATTTATCTCGGTTGATGTTCCCAGCACTATCCAGCTTGAATCTCTTGTTTTCGCGCCACAGACATCTCCTGTAAGCCTGTCAGACCTGATTGCGAGGCTTGAAAGGCTTTTGATTACACAAACTTCTAAAGCGATTTAGCTATGAGGACCGCAACAATAGGGGCAAAGGTGACCCGGTGTCAAGATTTTTTTTTACAGCACCATTTTCACCGCGAAATAAATGGGACTGTATTTCCTGAACCTCGAGGAATAATGAGCTACTTTCTGCACGGCCAGCTCTCGAGCCGCCTAGTCCGGTGGCCGTCACACAAATTGGACCAACCACAGTTACTCGGGGACTATTTTTTAGACATGAAATGGATATATTGCACGGCAGAAAGGCTTTCATCCGACTTAGAAACTACAATCCGGATTAATCCAGAACCTTATCTAAAACCGATTCAGGAGATACTCCGCAGTTCTGCGAACACACTTGATTACCTACCATTTTGGTGGGCGTCAGACCTTCTTGTCGGTTTTGGATCGGATCGAACTATAGTTAGTCGCTCTATACCCAGAGCAGGCGGGTATAAGCTCGCTTGGTCTTTTGTGCTTACCGCTGCTGGACTGCGGTCGCGACTTGATCGAGAAAGGCGTATCACACCAATTATGCCGCTGCAGCGAGCGAATGCTTCACGCTCGGTCTCAAATTCCGCTGATGCTCAATTGTGATTTACCTGTCTTCCTCTGCATTGGGGTGCCTGCCTGTAAACGGCGAGCAGCACGGCTCCTTCGACGGAGTGAATTCCATGTACTCCACCCGTGTCAGGTCCGGATCAAAGAGGTTGAGTTGCACCTTACCATCGCGTCCATCCTGGGTTTTCGTACAGTTGGCTCCTTCACATTTGTTCCGCTGCAACGCGGCGACAGCATCGCTCATGTGTGCCACACCGAGCGAGAAGTGGTCCATTACGCCCACCTGCCGCAGGCTCGGCGATGGCGCCACGTTCAGCATATATTCCAGCCAGTCTGTACCCTCAGGCACCTGAAGGCTGACCCAGTCTGTGCGCTGCTCGGTCATACCGCCATGCCAGTACGGTTTGAAGCCCAGCACACCCTGCCAGAAGGCATCTTCCTTCTCGCGATCCTGCACGATAAAGCCAACGTGGATGATGCGACCGCTGGTTGCGTTCGGCGACGGCGGCGCGTTCGCCACCAGTTTGTCGGAACCGGTTTGCACAAAGATCACCAGATTGCCCTCGGGATCTCGCACACCGAACTTACCGGCTTTCAATGGCTGCTCTGCTTTGATACCGTGCGCCGACAGGTAACGCTCCAGCGCGGGTGCATCTCGCGTGGTAAACGCGACCGCGGCCATGCGGACATTCTCCTTAGGAGGCGTAGATGGTACGACTTCGATCCATTGCGAACGATTCACCGGGTAAAGCCACTCGCCGCCCACCTCGTGTCGCTGGAAGCCCATCGTGTTCCCATAGAATTTCTGCGCTCCGGTAGGGTCTGTCGTATAGAAGCGAGCGAACGCAATTCCTGTAATCGCTGGCCGCTTCGCCTCCTGCGCCAACATCGAAGCGGAAGAGGCAATCATCCACCCAAGCAACAAGGTTCGTTTCATGAACCGAAACTTTAGCGGATTCGACCATTCGTGGTCAAAGCTTTTGTCGCGACAATTCCTTCTGTTCTGTAGCTTCGGGACAAATCCTTTCGCTACACTCATCATCCGAGTCGCTCAATCGCACGGCAAGCTAAGGGTTCAGAGTCAAAGCTCTCGGCCATATGGAGGTTTTCAATTAAATTGCTAGCCCACAAAGCCACGCTCCTATTGAGCGTCGGACTTTTTGCACTCTTTGTGCATGCGCAAAAGGTGGAGACGCCAAGAAAACCACAGCGGGCGATGGACCCTATGGTCCGATCGTAAAGCAGGAGGATGGGCCGGTTAAGAAATAGCGACCCACTTGCCTCAGTGCACACTCAAGCGGATATCATCCTCTGATCTTTTTTGCGCCCGCGTCCCAGGTCGCAATCGTCTTGTTGAAGTAAGCGTAGTTGGCAAGGTGGCAACCGATAGCCGCATTGTTTCCGAACACCTCGTTTTCTACCGTCGGCTTTCTAGCCCGCACTGCCTGAAAAAAGTTGGCCTCGTGATCTGCAACATCGCTGTATTGAGGCGGCGTTGTGTATTCTTCTACCGAGTCATCTACCTTATAGTCCAGCGGCGCTCGCTGTGGATGCTCTACTTTCCATTTCGCCATATATTCATTGCGCATCTCCGCGGGCCAACCCATGATTGCATAGCCCTGTGGCTGCTCACGCGTGTCCTGGGGTCTGTACGTCAGTGTCGAACCTCTGATGATCAATGTGCCCTTGGTGCCATAGAACCCGATAAACTCTCCCCCATCATTGTTCTGATTGCAGCGAATCGAAACCTTGAACTTCGGATAGTCATACTGGGTCTCCAATAGATCAGGGAAGTCCCGGCCGTCCTTCCAGCGATACAGGCCACCCATCGATTGCGCCCGGCCGGGTACAGTATTCGTACCTGTGATGAAGTGGATCCCCGAGATGAGATGGACGAACAAGTCTCCGCCTAGACCTTCGCCATAGTCCTGGAAACAACGCCATCGGAAGAAACGCGCCGCATCGAATGGGCGCTTTGGCGCGCCAGCAAGGAAGGCAGTCCAATCAACCGTCTGTTCGTTCGCATCGGGAGGAATGGGATATTGCCAGGCGCCTCCAGATGAATTTCTGTCCCAGTAGGCCTGGATGTAATAGACCTCTCCGAGCCTGCCGGAGTCGTAAATCTCTTTGGCTTTGGCATACAGAACGGAACTGACCCGCTGACTGCCTACCTGCAGTATGCGGCTTCCCTTCTGCGCAGCTTCAACCATCGCGAATCCGTCCTCCACATTGTGGGACATCGGCTTTTCGCAATAGACGTCTTTGCCTGCAGCACACGCATCCACGACAACCCTGCGATGCTGATGATCGGTGACGGCCACAATGACGGCATCAATGTCCTTACGGTCGAGGATCTCCTTGTAATTGCGAGTGACATCGACGTTTTTCTGAACAGCCTCGCGAGCGGCAGATTGATGGCCATCATAGAGATCGCAGGCTGCCACGCACTCAACCCCGGGGACCAACAGCGATGCTCTGAGGAGTTCGCAGCCGCGTATACCTGTACCAATTGCAGCAAAGCGCACTGTGTCGCTCGGTGCGACCACGCTGCCTGCGCCCCACATGGCAACAGGCTCCAGCACCATCGCTCTGGCAACGGCCTGGGTTACGACAGCGCCTGCACCAAGCCGCACGAGGTTCCGGCGTGTCAATGAACGGGCCATGAGTTTCCTTTCCTCCGAAAGCCCTAATCAGCGCTCGAATTTAGTGCGAGCGCTGAGGTCAGCTTTTTCACGGATGATTCTCGCACGGGACACAAAGAAAGGTCGAACAAATGAGTTAAGCGGAAGACCGCAAGAGATTTCCAAAAATAATTGCATCACCGGACAATCGTCAATACACTGCTCTCCGGGCAGAATTGTCGTCGTTGCCGTGTGCTGAAACGATTTTCTATTTTTTGTATCGTAAAGATGTGAATTAAACCGTAGCAAGGCAGAACGTTTCTCTGAAGGGTCCTGTAGCGAAACGCTTCGGGCACAACCTGATTTTTCAAAGCTTGTAAGGAGATCTCTTGCGCCCTTTTCGGAACTTTCTCTTCCTTTCATTTGCTCTGTTCAGCCTCGGAACCTTCAGTCTCGCTCAGCAACAAGGGCAAACCCTTACGGTGCCGCCTCCGCCGCACGCCAAGCAGATCCACTTGAAGCACGTACTTGTGATCGGCCAGACAAAAGGCTTTGAGCACGATTCCGTCTCCCCCGCGATGGCCGCTATCTACGCTATGGGCAAAGAGAGCGGGCTATGGGACACAACGATCCGCACAGACACAGAACTGCTTACGAAAAAGGAACTAACAAGAAATGCGAAGAACCTGAACTACTTCGATGTTCTGGTCTTTGCAAGCACGACGGGTGAACTGGAGATGGACGCAAGCCAGAAGCAGGACATGATGTCCTTCATCAAGGAAGACGGCAAGGGTTTTGTGGGAATCCACGCGGCGCTTGATACGAACTACACATGGCCAGAGTACGGAGAAATGATCGGCGGGTGGTTTGACCAGCATCCCTGGATGACATTCAATGCACCGATCATCAACGAAGATCCAGGCTTTCCTGCTGTACGCCACTTGCCAAAAGAGTTCGTGAAGTATGACGAAATCTATCAGCCCAAAGACTGGTCACGAGACAAGGTCAACGTTCTGCTCAGCCTGGATCCAACAAAACTCGACTATACGAATAATCCACGCATCCACCGTGTAGACCATGATTTCCCTGTGGCGTGGAGCAAACTCTACGGCAAAGGCCGCGTCTTCTACTCAACGCTCGGCCACACAGAAGAGTCATGGGAAGATCCTGACATCCGAAAGATGTATTTCGAGGCGATCAAGTGGTCGCTCGGGATGACTGAGGGCGGCACGTCATCTCATCCACGACCGGCAGCGTCCACACAAAGTCACTAAGTCGCGAGCTAGTGACTTTGTCCCACATATAAGTTGACTTGAAGGAGTACATAGCATTCGATGAAGAAAATAGGCATGGGCCTAATCGGTCCCGGATTCGTTGCAGCCCATCATATCGATGCAGTCCGGCGACTGGGCGATGTAGACGTCGTCGCCATTGCAGGTTCGTCGGAGGAGTCGGCCAAGAAGAAGGCAAGTGAGTACAAAGTCGACCGAGGGTACGGCGACTTCCATGCACTGATCGCAGACCCCGATGTGCAGGTGATCCATAACACGACGCCAAATTACCTGCACCTGCCTGTAACGATGGCAGTCCTTCAAGCCGGCAAACATGTCATCGCAGACAAACCTCTGGCGATGAATCCCGAGGAAGGACGCAAGCTCCGCAATGCCGCCGTTGCCGCAAAGGTAGGCAACGTTGTCACCTTCAACTATCGCGGGAACCCGCTGGTCCAGCAGGCACGCGGCATGATTGCAAGAGGCGAGACAGAAGGCCTGAGCTTTGTGCACGGCCACTACCTGCAGGACTGGATGACGGACCCGAACGTCTATTCCTGGCGATCTGATCCAGCGAAGGGCGGCGTGAGTTCCGCACTGGGCGACATCGGTTCTCACTGGTGCGATCTCGCAGAGCATGTGTCGGGATTGAAGATCGACTCTGTGCTGGCCGATCTCACAACCGTGATCCCGATTCGCTACTCCTCCGGCGCTGCGGCCGAAGCGTTTTCAAAAGACAGCGCTGGCGAGCGGGACCCAGTACAGGTGCAATCGGAGGACCTCGCCAGCGTACTGCTTCGATTTGAGAATGGCACGAAGGGATGCTTCTCTGTTGGCCAGGTGTTGCCCGGCCACAAGAACGATCTGCAACTTGAACTGAACGGACGAGCCTGCTCCTTGAAGTGGAAGCAGGAAGAACAGAATGAGCTTTGGATCGGCCGTCATAATCAGCCAAATGGCGTGATGGCGAAGGATCCATCCCTGGTGTCGTCTGATGTGCTTCGCTACATTCATCTTCCGGGCGGGCACCAGGAGTCCTGGGCAGATGCATTTTTCAATTTGATCCGGGACGCGTATGGATGGATCCGCGAAGGCGCACCAGCGGATGCAAAACCGGCGATGTTGCCTACCTTTGATGATGGCTACCGCTCCACATGCCTTGTCGATGCGATGCTGAAGAGTCATGCTACGGGCAGCGTTTGGCAGAAAGTGAACTACGTTGCAGCGGGCAAGTAGACGCAGGATTAGACAAAGACGATTTAGCTAAATGAAATCAGGAGTCATTGCATGAGATTGGGAGTATTCACGCCACTACTATCGCAGCTGCCGTTGGAGAACGTACTTGCGAAACTGCAATCCCTGCAGGTCAGCACGGTAGAACTAGCAACGGGAAATTATCCGGGTAACGCGCACTGTAAGTTATCGATGCTCGATGATCCTGCCTCGCTGAAAGAGTTCAAGCGCAAACTGGAAGATCACGGCACAAGCATCAGCGCCCTTAGCTGCCATGGAAACCCGCTGCACCCAGACCAGGCTCAGGCGAAGCAGGCGCAGGAGGTGAATCGCCAGACAATTCTGCTCGCGGAGGAACTAGGCGTACCCGTTGTTGTCGATTTCTCTGGCTGCCCCGGTGATTCACCCAATGCCAAAGCTCCCAACTGGGTAACCTGTCCGTGGCCACCGGAATATCTCGATGTGTTGGCATGGCAATGGGACGAGGTGGTCGCGCCATACTGGGTAAAGCGAGCAGAATTCGCCGAGCAACACGGAGTCAAGATTGCTATCGAGATGCACCCTGGGTTCGTAGTCTACAGTCCTGAGACCATGCTTCGGTTACGCTCAATTGCAGGCCCATCGATAGGTTGCAACTACGACCCGAGCCACATGTTCTGGCAAGGCATCGATCCAATCGCGGCTATACGAATTCTAGGCGACGCGATCTTCCACGTTCACGCAAAGGACACGCAGCTCTACCCGGGGAACCTGCCGCGCACGGGAGTTCTCGACACCAAGCCTTACACGGATGAGCGGAACCGCGGTTGGATCTTCCGCACTTGCGGTTACGGACATGGCGCAACCTGGTGGAAGGAGTTTGTCTCCACGCTGAGGATGTTTGGCTACGACAACGTGCTCTCCATCGAGCATGAAGATAGTCTGCTCTCCCCGGAAGAAGGTCTTCGTAAAGCCGTCCAGTTTTTGAACGAGGTTGTTATCAAAGAGGAGCCTGCAGCCGCATGGTGGGTCTAGAACTTAAGCCAGAGAAATTGCACCTCTTCCAATAGACGGCAGGCCGGAGATATATGAATCGCAGAAGTTTCATCACATCAGCAGGCGTCCTGCTTGCAAACAGATCACTCCATGCGCTTCTACCTATGCAGAAGAAGCAAAATAGCACCGTTCCAGCCGGAAAAGCCGATCATAGTCTCCGTATCGAACCCTGCACGCTCGAGATCGGTCCAGGAGTAACGATCAAGACGCTTGCCTATAACGGACAGGTTCCGGGGCCACTCCTACGATTGCGCGAAGGTTCGCCAGTAACGATCGATGTTTTCAATGCCAGTGCAAACTCAGACCTGGTGCACTGGCATGGGCTGGCGATCGATTCGCTAAACGATGGCGCAATGGAAGAAGGCTCGCCGATGATTCCAGCCGGGAGCACGCATCGCTATTCCTTTACTCCAAAGCCCTTAGGTACTCGTTGGTATCACACCCATGCCTCGGCCTATGACGACCTCTCTGCCGGCACGTACAGCGGGCAGTTTGGTTTCCTACTTGTGGAGGGTAAAGAGCAGCCTGCGCGATACGACCAGGAGATAAACCTCGCAATTCACCACTGGGAACCTTCCTTCGTTCCGATGGTGCAGACGATGCGCGAACAATCATCCAACATGCCACTGACAACCGGCTCCGACGTTGGATACAAGTACGCAACAATCAACGCACACATGCTGGGAGCGGGAGAACCGATACGAGTTAAACAGGGCCAGCGCATCCTGATGCGGTTGTTGAATGCCAGTGCGACCGAGAATGTAGTCCTCGCGCTCCCAGGTCACAGCTTCAAGATCATCACTATGGATGGAAATCCCGTTCCCAATCCCAGGTCAGTGGAGGTGCTCTCGCTTGCTGTTGCGGAACGGATCGATGCAATCGTCGAGATGAGCGCCCCCGGCGTCTGGGTTCTCGGCTCAACGCTCGAGAAGGAGCGTCAGATGGGCCTCGGCATCGTCGTCGAGTACGCGGGAAGGACGGGCACACCGGTGTGGAAAGACCCGCCAGCAGGCGAGTGGGACTACACACAGTTTGCCAATGCGGCAGAGGCCTCCAAGCCCGATGAAACGTTCGTCCTGACATTCCGCGATAGTGGCCCGCTGCATGGCTCCAAATTCGATACTTGGACCATCAACAACAAATCCTGGCCTGCCATCGAGCCTTTAACAGTGCAACAAGGCAAGCGTTATCGGATGGTTTTCCGCAACGGAAGCGGAGACCAGCATCCGATTCACCTGCATCGGCACACGTTTGAGGTGACTCGTATCGGCGACAAGCAGATGAGAGGGCTGATGAAGGACGTCATCAATGTCATGCCGCTGGACACAGTCGAAGTAGATTTTGTCGCAAATAATCCTGGCGACACACTTCTGCATTGTCATCAGCAACTGCACATGGATTTCGGATTTATGCAGCTCATTAAGTATTCGGCATAGATGGTCATTTTCTTTCTAGCTCGTTTTATCGATGCGGAGGACGACAAAGTTCACCTTGGTTGATGAAGGCGGTTCTCACGGCTATGAAGAGATTTCGGCTTGCAGCATTTCTCGCAGCGATACTAGGGCTCGTGGCTTATCTTGGCAGGCAGACGCCGATCTATGCGGCCACTGAGCCGGATGGCGCTCAGTCTTACGCGAAGCACTGCGCTATCTGCCATGGTGAGCAGCGGGAAGGCATACTACCCGCGTTTCCACCGCTGCTGGGGATAGAACACCAGATGACCGGCCAGCAGATCATCGACCTGATTCACAGTGGCAAAGGACGCATGCCTGCATTCCCCAAATTGCAATCTGAAGAAGTGACCGCATTGACACGCTATCTCGCCAGCGGCGATATAGCCACCTCGGCTACGCGCTCTACTGCCGGCAGTGGCTCCACGCTCCCCCATCCCTTCGAAGGGAACGATGCTGGCAGGGCCCTGTTCCAACAGCGCTGCGCCTTCTGTCATGGCCGCGACGCCGCGGGCGGAGAGTCGGGCCCAGACCTTACTCGATCGAAGCTGGTGATTACAGATGACGACGGCGACAAAATCTCCGAAGTCGTACGAAACGGACGCCCCGACAAGAAGATGCCCGCCTTCAACTTTTCCAATGATGAGATGCTCAGCGTGGTGGCCTTCATCAAGACGCAGGAGGCGAAGGCCGCTGCTCAAAAAGGCAACCGCCGCGGAGTGGACGTCTCCGATCTCCAAACCGGAAACATCGAAGCCGGTAAACAATACTTCAACGGCGTCGGGACCTGCGCAACATGTCACTCCCCCACGGGCGATCTTGCAGGCATTGCTTCTCGCTATCAAGGGCTGCAACTCGAGGAGCGGATGCTGTATCCCCGAGACACGAAGAGTCGAGTCGCTGTAACACTGCCGTCAGGACAAAAGGTTACAGGAACCCTGGCCTATCTGGATGAATTTACCGTCGGGTTGCGCGACAGCAGCGGCACCTATAGGTCCTGGGCAGTAAGTAACGTCACGTACGCAGTCGACGCTCCAGTACACGCCCATGCCGATCTATTCAGTAAATACACGGACGCCGACATTCACAACCTGATGGCTTATCTGCAAACCCTGCGCTGATCGCAGCGGCGCATGGAGAGGTGACATACCGATATGAAGGTGTTGAGAAAAGCATTGATTCTGGCCGTGAGCGCGTTCCTGACCTCGATTGCGTTCACGCATTCGTTGATGGCCCAGAATCTGGATACTGCCGAACTACTCAATCCACCACCAGACAGTTGGCCCGGATACCACGGCGACTATTCCGGCAGACGCCACAGCCAACTCGCGCAGATAACGCCACAAAACGTTGGCAACTTAAGCCTCGCTTGGGTATTCCAGACAAACCAGACTATCCAAATCAAATCGTCGCCTTTGCTCGTAGATGGGATCGTGTACTTTACGGTGCCGGACAACGTGTGGGCAATTGATGCACGATCAGGCCATATGCTCTGGCACTACACCTACCCGCCCAATCAAGGAAATCATATCGGCCAACGCGGCGTCGGCATGTACAAAGGGTGGCTCTATTTCATGTCGCCAGACGGCCACCTTGTCTCTCTCAACGCAAAGGACGGCACCGTGCGGTGGAACATTGTGATCGCCGACGCGAGCAAAGGCTACTGGACGACGATGGCGCCGCTCGTCGTAGGCGGCCACGTCATCGTCGGCGTCTCAGGAGACTTCGACAATCTGACCGGCTACCTACGCTCTATTGACCCCGCTACCGGACAGACACAGTGGCAGTGGAACAGCACTCCTCCCGAAGGGATTCCGAACAGCACCACCGGCGGCATGACATGGATGACAGGCACTTATGACCCAGCTCTCAATCTGGTCTATTGGGGAACGGGCAATCCCACGCCTGTCCTGAACGGTAAAACCCGGCCGGGCGACAATCCCCACACCTGCAGCATCGTCGCGCTCAATCCCGACTCCGGAAAACTCGCATGGGCCTTCCAGGTCTCCCCACACGACACGCACGACTGGGACGCCGTCGAAACGCCTGTATTGGTAGACGGAACCTTTCACGGACAGCAGCGAAAGATGCTGATGCAGACCTCACGCAACGGCTACTTCTTCGTTCTCGACCGCACTGATGGAAAGAGTCTGCTGACCATTCCCTACGGCCCCGTGAACTGGACACTAGGAATAGACGAGCAAGGCCGGCCAATCCCAAATCCCGCGAAGGAGCCTGCCCCAGACGGCCGCCTGATCGCACCCGACGAAGCAGGCCTCACCAACTATCGCTCTCCCAGCTTTGACCCGAAGACCGGCCTGTTCATCGTGGACGCCCATCCCAGTTACAGCATCTACTTCGCAAAGCCCGCGGACGGCACCTACGGCTGGGCAGGTGCGGATTACGGCCTGTGGGGCAAGGGTGTCATCGAGGCCATCGATTACCAGACAGGCAAGATCCGCTGGAGCCACGAGGTAGGCGAAGGCGGTTCAGGTGCCGGCGTTCTTACGACGGATTCGGGACTGACTTTCACAGGCGATGCTGTTGGAAACGTCATGGCACTCGACACAAGCAACGGAAAGACCCTATGGGATGCAGGCACAGGCTCGCCGATGCAAAGCTCTCCAATTACCTACGAACTCGATGGCCGCCAATACATCATGACCAGTAGCGGAGGTGTGCTGTTCGCGTGGGCGCTGCCACAGACACCCGTAGCCCCAAAACATCCGGCAGCGAATCCACACTAAGCCATCCCCTCACGACACCGACGCCTCTTCACGCGCACGCCGGAGCGTTTCAACCACATCGCCCGTCGGATAAAACTCCATGGCGATCACGCCCTTGTAGTTCAGTTGCGCAAGCTTCCGGTAGATGTTGCCGTAATTCACTTCACCGGTGCCAGGTTCATGCCGGCCAGGAACGTCTGCAACATGTATCAGACCAACTTCCCCAATGTTCTTTTCCAGCTTTTCGATAAGGTTCCCGGACTCCCGCTGCTCGTGGTACAGGTCATACAGCACTTTAATGTTCGGACTGCCCACCGCACGAACAATCTCGAATGCTTCATTCACGCCGTCCAGATAGATGGAAGGATTTTCCAGCCGGTCGATCGGTTCAATCACGCCGACAATACCCGCTGCGCGCAGCAGTTCCGCAGCGCGCTTCAGTGTGGCGATCGAAGCAGCATGCTGAGCCTGCGGAGATATCCCCTCAATCCGCTTCCCAGAAAGCAAAATGATCTGGCCAGCTTGCAATCGCTGCGCCACCGGTATTACCCCTTTTAGCTCAGAGAGGAAAGCATCGCCTCCCGAGGGATCTGCAAACCCCGCTGTCATACCCGCCATAGCATCCACGGAGATCCCAAGCGCCTGCATTCGCGCGAGGATGCGGCGCGTGTCCTCTTCCGACCATTTCTTGTACTCGTTGACCAACTCCACATGGTGATAGCCGGCCTGTGCGACCCTCTCCAGATTTTCCTCGAAGCTGCCGCGATCCCTCAACGTCCACATCATGACGGAGAACTGCGGGCTTCCTTTGCCAATATTCTGCGGCTGCGCCTTCAGCACACTCGGCACGAATGCACCCGTCGCCAAAGTGACTGTCATCTGTCTCCCAAAATCTCTGCGAGTTAACATGCGCAGAATAGTAGCAAACTACCTGGGCAAACGGATGCTAAAGGCTGCGCAACGCAGCACAGGCCCGATCAAGATCTTCAGGCTTCTTCCCAAAGCAGAAGCGAAGGATGTTCTCTCCCCTGCCCTGCGTGAAGAAAGCAGACCCAGCCACAGCAGCTACGCCTGTCGCCTCAAGCAGCTGACGTGCTTTCTTGTGTGCCGTTTCACCTGGAACTCGCGAGGCGTCGGCCAGCACATAGTAGGCTCCCTCAGGGATAGAAGGCGTCAGGCCTGCATCCGCGAGCGCGCCGCACAGCTGGTCTCGCTTCTGCTGGTACTCCGTCGAGAGCTCAGCGTAGAACGAATCGGGAAGTTCGACCAAACCCGCAGCCGCGCCATGTTGAAACGGTGAAGGGCTGCAAACATAGGTCAGGTCGTGGAAGTAGCCGATCGACGGAATCCACTGCCTACTCGCCGTCAGATAGCCGATTCGCCAACCGGTAATGCTGAATGTCTTCGAGAGTCCCGAGATCGTAATGGTCCTCTCCGCCATCCCGGGCAGCGTCGCAAGGCTGATATGGCGAGTGCCGTCGAAGAGGAAATACTCATAAATCTCATCGGTGAACACAAACAGGTCATGCTGGATAGCCAGATCGGCAACAGCCTGCAGTTCATCGAGATGAAAGACCTTGCCCGACGGATTGCACGGTGTATTGACGATGATGGCACGGGTACGGGACGTGATCGCACTGCTCAGAGCGTCGAGATCAAGCTTCCAATCCGGCGCCGACAGCGAGACCGGAACAGGCTGTACCCGGAGCGAGAGCAGCGTGTTGACGTGATACCCGTAGAACGGTTCGAAAAGAATGACCTCATCGCCCGGATTGAGCAGCGCAAGAATGGCAGCATACAACGCTCCCGTGGCTCCCGATGTCACCAGTACCTCGGAGTCAGGATCGGCAGAGATGCCGTTGTAACGCTCCAGTTTGGCCGCGATTGCCTGCCGTAGCGACTCGATACCGTCCAGCCGCGTGTAGATGTTATGGCCCTGATGGATGGCTCTGATGGCCGCATCGGCTACGAAGGGGGGCAGATCGGTATCGCAAACTCCCTGCGCGAGGTTAATCCCACCAACACGATCGCACTCGACCGACATGGCGCGAATCTCAGACTGAATAATAAGGGGTGAAATATCACTGACGTGGAGTTGGCTGTTGGCAATCGGCATAGCTTCGTTGACAACGATGGTATACCTTTTCGTGCCTGCGTTTACGTCACGGGAGGAAGCGTCTTAGAAACTGAAAGCCAAACCCGCCTGGATGGTTCTGGGAGACTGCGCAAGGAAGAGGGTTTGTCCGTCGGCCGATAGAAAAGGACGGTATCCCTGCTCCAGCAGATTCGTCACATCGACCGTCGCTTCAAGCCCCGGAGGCAACAGGCTCCCGCACCGTACAGGCTGCCTGAGATAGAAGCTCAGGTATGCCTGATCGCCAAAAGCTTCGTAAGGATTGACGGCGGTAACAAATCGCTCTGGCTGCCAGCGATAGGCAGCGCGCACGCGAGTTCCAGTGTGAATGACCGTGCCTTTCACTGCAACCGTAAGCGACTGCGACATCACAGGCTTTAGATCCGTAGCGACACTTGCCAACGTCATCGTAACTCCATCACCAGCCGTCAGAGCGGCACCCCTGCTGTACTCCAGCGCTACCCACATGGCCGGAGTGATCGGCTCCGTCAGCAAGAGACTATAGCCCTGCGTCTTGTAACCTGCGCCCATCAGGCGGAACGTGTCGGTCGTCGTATCCGCCAGAACGCCGCTCGTTGATCCCGGTCCATTTACGATGGCGAGGTCCGCCGGGCTCAGTACGCCTCCGCCCGATACAGCAATGCGATCCAGATTATCGTGATAGAGCGCAGCCTGGACGAGCCCCTTACCGAACTTTCGGCCGACTGTAATCTCCTGATGCAGTCCACGTTCAGTCTGCATCTTGCCTCCCGACAAGACCGCAACCGGCAACTCCATCTGCACTGTGTCCAACCCCGCAAACGATTGCAGATCGCGAGACGTTGCCATCCGGTATCCCGCCGTCCAGGCGGAGGTCGGATGCGCCGTCACCCGCAGGAAGGGACGTGCAGCGAATGCGGAGTCTGCCGTGCGAACCACATAGACGGCGCTCCCAACTTCGAGTTCGACCGAATCCCCCAACTCCGTCTTCTGTGCGCTGGCCAGTTGCATAGCCTGAACACCGGACACCCCACCCGAACCGATGATCTCCGGATGCGTCTGGTAGCTTACGACCGTCCGTGCAGCGCCCGCAAATCCAAGTCGCCGCTGATAGCCCGCCTGAACGTCCGCAGACGGCGCGCGCAGCGCAGCCCCGGAGGCGGCACCCATGTCCGCACGAAGCGTCATGCCAGCCCCATCGGCAAGGGACCGATCCACACTAAAAACATTGTGAATTCCGCCAGTGCCAAACCCGCCATCACCGGAGGTCATCGATGCCCGGACACGATCTGGAGGCGTACGAGACTCGGTCGCGCTCGACGAGACCATGATCATCTGGTCATCTTCCACAAGGCGCAGGATCGGACGATTTGCCGCCGACCGCAACGTCCACGTCCAGTCGTCGCTCGGTTCGTCAGCCTTACGCCGCTCAGCTGGCAGCCAGGAAGCCGCATCGAAGATCGCATTCAGGGTGAGATTGACGATCGTCTTGGCGCCCGGCCGGAGTTGCAGATTATCCCGCATCGTCGGCACAAACAGCGCCGCGCTTGCCCGGACCTCATACTTGCCGGGAACCAGATTGGCAATCAGATATCGTCCATGAAGATCTGTAAACGCCGTGCCCACCATGGCGTCGTTGGCCATAACCTGAACCAGGGCACCCATCTGCGCTACACCCTGCGCATCGCGAACAACGCCCGACACGGCAGCGACTGGACCGGCTGCCCTGCCTGTGGCAGTCACCGTCAGCACTAGGGCCAGAAGCGCGATTTTCACCTGGGATCGTTGCACAGTTATGACACCTGGCGCCGATGGCTTCTCCAAAGATGACGCGTCCGGAAAGACGGAGGGTACGCGTTTAGAGGGCTGCACGTGAGATCGGTTATCGCATGGTTGAGTCCGCGTACCGTATCTCCTTTTATTGTGTGGCCCTAATCGACTACAAACGGCGCAGATTCTGCGATCTGCTGCTTGGTAATGCCATCATTCACCTTGATCGTGATCTGGTACTTGCCCGGCTGCAGGCTGGCCAGCGGCATCGTTCTTTCCAGCGTGACCTGATCTGCGTTCGGGTTAGTCTTCGACGTCAACTCCTGAGTCTGCAATATGGTCTCATTGGTCGTCATGTTAACCACGTCGTACTCGATTGTGGCGCCATTCTGTTTGCTCTTTTCGTCGATACCGAGGTTATACACCTGCATCCAGAAGTTCAAGTTCTGAGAGCGATGAAAAGTGACTGGCACCGCGACCCCAGTCGGCACCCGAGGGCGAATATGGGTATTTCCGATCACGAAGTTTCCAGCTCCGATCTCTTTCGAAGGCACCCGGGTCATCTCGTCCGCCAATATAAGCGATGAAGCCGCCAGCTTGTCGTCGTCGTACTTCGGAACATTGATGCTGCGCCGCCAGGTACCAATATGGTCCGGATTATTTACGTCCTTGATCACAATATCGATCTTGTACAACCCTGGACGCAGCGGTAATGCCTTCCAGTAAACCGAAGCCCTGTTCTGCGCCTGGGCCAGCAGCTCAGTCGGCTCCTGAACGGTCACGGTCTCCTCAAACGTCTGAATAGCCCGATGATTCAAATCGGACACGCGACCGAGAACATTCACCGTTCCCGTGGCTACGCCGTCCTTGTTATTGAACGTTATGTCTTTATTTCGGATCTGCAGCGTAACCGGCACAATAACTGTGTCGTTGGTCACCTTTACATAATCAGTACGAACATCGAAAAGGAACGGCGGCCCGGTCAGGATCTTCGAGCTCACCATGTACGACTCAAGGTCCTTAAACTTGATCTCGGGAGGAGCCATCAGCTTTGCAAATGTGTTTAGCCGGTCGAACTGCTTGCTCTGGTTCTGAGACGACATCGGCCCGTTACCCAACTGCTCCAGCCCACCACCAGAGAAGCGGTCCGCCTTCGAGGACTGCCCCTGCTGCTCATAAAGGGTCTCGCCAGCGCCCGGAACGTGCTTCAGCGCATCCTTCTCCGACCGGTCAATCGTCATGTGGTAGTCGCCGCACATGCAGCTATCTACAAACTCGATATCAATGTTGTCGCCGATACCCTGCAGATACCGGTAGTGCCAGATTTCAAACGGAAAGGTCGAGGTGTTACCGCCCCCCTCGTCCATCGGCCGCTCATAGCTTCCGCCGCTCGGATGGGAGTCGATGCTGTCCGGCTTTCCGTAGGAGATATAGATGTGGCCGCGATCCGTCTTCCACCCCGGCTTACCAGCGGCAAAGTGCTCATTCGCATAAGCAATGCGGGCATAGTGCTCTTCGCGGTACTCGTTCTCGGGGGAGTCGGGGTTAGGGTTCCGGCGCAGCCAGAAGTTCTCGATGAACTGGTCGCGCTCCTCGTCGTTGGCCAGGCTCTTGAAGGCCTGCATCTCCTGGTCGGTGATGATCCAGCGAACATCCTGATCGAGCCAGGTCTTGTACGACCCTTTCAGCTCCTGCCTCAGCGCCTTTTGCTGAGCAAATTTTTCCTTGTCAGTGACCGGGCGCTTCAGGGGATCGGGCTTCTCCTCGGTAACGGGCCCGCGCGTTACACCATCGGGTGCTGTCTGCGTCGCTGGAGCAGCCGTAGCCTGTGCAGATAGTTTCCGCCCCCCCATCATCGCCAAAACCAGAAATAGTAGAGATGTGCCGGATACGATCTGCCGCGACGTCGTCATAATGGGGTGGAACTCCTTACCAGTTGACATTGTAGAGCGGTATATCCGTGGTTACAAGCGGGTGAATCAGGCCCTTCCCTGCTATCATCACCTGCACGACAACAATAACCGAATTCAGTGCGTCCAAACTCACGGATGGACATCTGCTGGCTAAGGGGAGTCATACGGAACGTTAGACGTTTGAACTCCGTATATTGTCCTCAAAGCAGTTTGAAAATATCCCAAATGCGAGCCCCGTTTCTGGCGGGAGACGCGAAGAGAAAGCAGCAATGAACGCGAAGAAAATCATTCTGATTGCCGTTGCGGTTCTCATTCTGGCCGGAATCATCGTTGGTTCCATCCTCCACAGTCAGTCTTCGGTAACCAAAGTGGCTACTGCCAGGGTGAATCGCCAGGATCTCGTCTCCATCGTCAACGGGACTGGCCAGATCAAACCCAAAACGTATGTAAACATCGGTGCTACAGCCTTTGGCCGTATCACCCACCTTTATGTCAAAGAAGGCGACCACGTTAAGGCCGACCAGCTCGTCGCCACGGTAGAAAGCGAGCAACCTGCCTCTGCCGTTCAGGCCCAGCAGGCGACCATCGCTTCCTCGAAGACCGACGTAGACTCCTACGTCGCAGCCGAGCGTACCGCCGAGGCCAACGTTGAGCAAGCCAAAGCCGATCTCGAGCAGAAGAAGTTCGACTACGAGCGGGCCCTTGCACTCTACAACGAGAAGCTGATCGCTAAGCAGGACTACGACGCCAAAAAGGCCGCCTACGATGTCTCGGCTGCCACGTTGCAGCAACGCATCGCCGCCGTCGCCCAGGCGAAAGCACAAACCCTCTCCGCGAAAGGGCATGTCGACCAGGCTGTCGCTACTCTGCGAGGAAACGACTATAACCTCGGTCTCACCCAAAGCCGCGCCCCCTTCGACGCTCTCGTCACCAACGTTCCCGTTCGCGAGGGTGAGACCGTCGTCCTTGGCATTCAAAACGCAGAGGGATCCACCTTGATGACCCTCGCAGACATGTCCGTCATTACGGCTGAGGTCAAAGTCGACGAGACAGACATCGTCAACGTTGCCCTCGGCCAGCCCGTAGACGTCACTGTGGACGCCCTGCCCGGCCGCGTCTTCAAAGGTCACGTCACCGAGGTAGGCGACCAGGCCCTCCTCCGTACCACCGGCATCGCCACCAGTCAGAGCACTACAGGCACCGAGGAAGCCAAGGACTTCAAGGTCGTCGTCACGCTCGACCAGCCATCCGATGATCTGCGCCCCGGTCTCTCCACTACGGCAAAAATCACGACGGCCCATAAGCCCAATGCTCTCAACATTCCCATCCAGGCCCTCGTCCAGCGCGATGCGATCACCGAAAAGGCATTGTTTACCAACGGAGGCAAACCGCCAACCGGAGTCGCCTCAGCCAGCACAAGCAAGCCGCAGCTGGTCCAGGGGGTCTATGTGCTCCAGGCCGACAGCAAAAACCGCAACAAGCTCCGCGTCAACTTCGTTCCCGTCACAACTGGCGTCACCGGTGCCACGGACATCGAGGTGCTTAGCGGGCTCAAGGAGGGCGATGAGATCGTTACTGGCCGCTATAAGGTACTGCGTGCCCTCAAAAGCGGTACGCTCGTCAAAAAAGATAACTCGGTCGAAACTGCCGACACCGACAAGTCGTAAGATCATTGCGTAGGCTTGTAGGCAAGGCTCCCGGCCAGAGTGCGGATATACATCCAGGCCCAGGGGAACCAATACAGCAATACAAACGTACTAACCCTCGAACTCACACGAACCGGAGAACCGGATGGCCATCGAAACCGCAGTTGAACCCATTAGCAGCAATGCTGCCGGTCCACACCCGGGCGACGTCATCGTCACCGACAACCTGTGGAAGACCTATGAGATGGGCGACCAGCAGGTGCACGCTCTCCGCGGCGTCAACCTGCGTATCCGTCACAATGAGTACGTCGCGATTATGGGTCCGTCCGGTTCCGGCAAGTCGACTCTGATGAACCTCATCGGCTGCCTCGACTCCCCCTCGCAGGGAAAGTACTGGCTCAACGGACACGACGTCTCCGAGCTCAACGACGACGAACTGGCCCGCATCCGCAATAAAGAGATCGGCTTCGTCTTCCAGACCTTCAACCTGCTCGCCCGCGCCACCTCGCTGCACAATGTCGAGCTGCCTCTGATCTATAACGGTACCCCAGCAGCCGAACGCACCGCCCGAGCCAAAGCTGTACTTGAGTCGGTCAATCTCGGAACCCGCATGATGCACAAACCAAATGAGTTGTCAGGTGGTCAGCGGCAGCGCGTCGCCATCGCTCGCGCCCTCGTCAACCACCCCTCCATCATTCTCGCCGACGAGCCAACCGGAAATCTCGACTCGAAGACTGGCGACGAGATCATGGCCCTCTTCGACGAACTCCACGCCAGGGGCAATACCATCGTGGTCGTTACGCATGAGCCCGATATCGCCGAATTTGCCCACCGTATCATTACAATTCGCGACGGTGTCATCGCCAGCGATCATCAGTCCACACGCCGGCAAGGTCAATCGCAGTAACGAGTTACGCACCTCTACCCGTCATAGCATCCGCTTAGGCATCGGCGAACGTCTAAAATGGAATGATGGCAACGGAATCTCTCCGCCTGCGTTCCACTGGCATTCTTGCTGTAATCCTCTTTGCCTGCTCTAACCTACTCCATGCGCAGGCCTCTGCGCGTTTCGACCTCACCGGCCCCAAGATTGAGGTTCACGTCACCCGCGCCGGCAAAACTCTGCCTATCGCCGCTGTGCCCAACCTCCAAGTCGGCGATAAGATCTGGCTACACCCCGACCTCCCACCGACCCAGTCAGTCCACTACCTTCTGGTCGCAGCCTTCCTGCGCGGGACCACCAACCCTCCCCCTGACAACTGGTTCTTCCGCATCCAGACCTGGGACAAGAAGGTCCGCGAAGAGGGCGTCACCATTACGGTTCCTGCCGAAGCCCAACAGGCCATTCTCTTCCTTGCCCCTGAAACCGGCGGCGACTTCAGCACCCTTCGTTCCGCCGTCCGTGGCCGTCCCGGCATCTTCGTTCGCGCCTCCCAAGACCTCGCTGAAGCCGGCTTCGAACAGGCCCGCATCGAAAAATACCTCGCCTCCATGCAGAAGGTTCCGCCATCCGACCCAAAGGCGCTACTCAATCACTCAACCCTCCTGGCCCGCACCCTCAACCTCAAGCCCAACCAGGAGTGCTTTAGTCGACCCGTCGACATGCAATTCAACTGCCTCACCCAGAGCGGCGCCCAGACCCTCCTCGATGATGGCCACGCCCAGACGATCGTCGCCAGCCTCTCAAGCGGAGACACTTCCACCCTCATCAACGCCGCCAGCTATACCGGGATGGCGGGTGGCGGCCTCTACAGTGCGTACGTAGGAGCCGTCGTCGATCTCATCCACCTCATGAGCGGTCTCCACACAGCGCACTACCAGTACATCCCCGCCATCGCCTTCCCCAGCGACGAGAGCCTCAACCTGCGCCTCAACACTCCCCCGTCCTTCAACAATCCCAAGTCAGTCATCGTCATCGGTCTTCCGGCGATCCAGGCCTCCGTTCCACCTCCTCTCCGTCCGGCAGATCCGAAGCAGATCAGTTGCCTGCTGAAACCCGCGCTCGTACTGCCCGTCGAAGGCGCCCCCCTCGTCTTCTCCACCTCCTTCGCACATAATCTGGTTCTGCACGTTCCCCCCATCCACGGCAACGGCCCAGCCACCGAGATACCGCTAACCCCCGACGCCTTCCAGGGCGGCTTAGTTCTGGCCCACACCCCGGAGCGGAAGGTCCTTACGGCCACTGACGACTCCGGCAATCCCGCAACGCCTGCACCCGCTTCCAGTACGACCCCAGCCCCAGCCGCCCAAGCGGCCTCCACCTCCAGCACAGTCGTTACCGGAACCATCTCCGGCTACTGGGGCTTCGATGCCTTCACTGGCCCATCCATTCAGCTCCAGGTAGTCCCCGGAACAGACTGGAAGCTAGCCGCCGGTGATCTGCTTATCGCTGGCCGCGAGAATCATCTCTCGCTCAACTCAACCGGCACTGCCTGCATCGCGTCCATCACGCTCGACACCGAAGCCGGAGAAAAAGCCGCCACCCAATGGAAGCTCGCTGACAAACCGAACGTGGTTGATGTCAAGGTCTCGCTCCAATCCTTGGCCCCGGGCGCGCTACATCTCTCCATCCACCAGCACGGCGAACCCGAGGTCCACACCGTCGCTGCTGAAACCTTCTCCGAGCCCGCGCGCCTCAACGCTCTCGAACTCCACGCAGGCGACACCGTCGCGACCCTCACCGGCACCAGTCTCGATCAGGTCAAAAACCTCAGTCTCAGCGGCCTGGACTTCGCTCCCGTACCGCCAGCCGGGGACGCCCCCCAGTCCGAAGCCTCAAACACAACCCTGAAACTCACCCTCCCCCCCAATACACCGGCTCCCAAATTCCAGTACGGCGATAAGCTCACCGCCCACTTTACTCTCAAGGATGGTCGCAGCCTCGCACTTCCCGTGACCGTGGCCCCACCGCGTCCCACCGTCGCACTCCTCAGCAAGAGCATCGCCCAGCCCGCCAACTCCCCTATCCATCTCGCCGATGACGACGACCTGCCCGTCAATCAGCAACTCACCTTCTCCCTGCGCTCCCCGACGCCCTTCCCGCGCACCGGCCAGATCGAGGTCTCGAACGCCGACGACTCGCTCCGCACCACGCTCAGCGTTCCAGCCGGCACCCTCGTCCTGCAGAACCCCCACACGCTCCTCGCGACGCTAGACCCGCTCAAGACCTTCGGAACGTCAGCCTACGGTCCCCTGCGCGTACGTGCGGTCTCTCCCGAAGGCATCGCAGGCGACTGGCTACCACTCGTCACCCTCGTCCGCCTCCCTGTCCTCAAAGATCTCCACTGCCCCACTGACACCACCCAGCCCTGCACACTTTCCGGCTCCAATCTCTACCTCATCCAGCAGGTCGCCACAGACGCCGACTTCACCAGCCCCACGGACGTGCCCGAAGGCTTCGTCGGCACAACTCTTGCGCTTCCCCGCCCGGGCAAGTCCGGCTTCTACCTTCGGCTCCGCGACGACCCATCCGCCGCAAACACCGTAGTTATGCCCATCGCGCCTCAGCCCACCACCACCGCCGAGCGCAAAAGCAAAGACGCCCAGCCGTAGCTGAGCGTCTTGTTTTCATCTAAGCCGGAACTAGTCCCCTACTTCCACTCTCGCCTCGCCGAGTTGTACCCGGCTATGCTTCACGCTGTAGGTAAAGTAGACGACCAGCCCGATGACCAGCCACACAATCAGCCGCGCCCAGTTCAGCCATCCCAATTTCACCATCATGTAGCCGTTGAACAGGATGCCCAGGACCGGAACCATTGGAACCCATGGCGTACGGAACGGTCTCGCCTTGTTCGGATCGGTCTTGCGTAAAACCATGATTGCGATGCACACGATAACGAAAGCCAGCAGCGTGCCGATATTCACCATCTTGCCGATGTCATCGATCGGCGTCAGCGCACCGACAATTCCAGCCAGCGTACCAACTAGAAACGTGTTCTTGAACGGAGTGCGGAAACGCGGATGCACCTCAGCGAAGAATTTCTTCGGCAACAGACCGTCCGAAGCCATCGCGTACAGCACGCGCGTCTGCCCCAGCAACATCACCAACATCACTGAAGTGAGCCCAGCGAGCGCGCCCAGCGTTATGATGTCGCTCGCCCAGCCAAGATTGCGGTCAGCGAACGCCCGCGCAATCGGCGCCTCAATGTTCACCTGCTGCCACGGCACCATGCCCGTCAGGACCGCCGCGACCCCGATATACAAAAGCGTGCAGATCGTCAGCGACGCAATAATTCCAATCGGCAGATCGCGCTGTGGATTCTTAGCCTCCTGTGCCGTCGTCGACACCGCGTCAAAACCGATATACGCAAAGAAGATATAAGCAGCCCCAGCGCCAATCCCACCAAACCCATAGGGCGCGAACGAATGCCAGTCATGTCCCCAGTTCGCATGGCTGACGTACTTTGCGCCAAGCCCGAGTACGAATAGCACAACCGCGACCTTAATCACCACAATCGTCGTATTGAACTTCGCCGACTCCTTGATACCAATCGCCAGCACCGTTGTCACAACCAGCGCAATTAAAAACGCCGGCAGATTGATCCCGATCTCATGGCCAAACAGCACCGGAGCACCCAGCACCTGGTGGGCCCGCGCCATCATCTCCGCCGTCGGAGCAGCCTTCAAAACGCCAAGTTGAGCGATGTACTCCTGAGTCCCTGGCAACAGCTTCGCGTAGGACGATGCCATGATCTCCCGGCCAACCGAGTCCACTGCGACCCCCAGTCCGGTCCAATGGTCGTACGCCAGCCACAGCGGAAATTTGATGTGAGCGATATTCATCAGCTCGATAAAGTGATTCGACCATCCCGAACTCACCGTGCTCGCGCCCATCGCATACTCGAGCGTCAAATCCCAGCCAATGATCCAGGCAATCAGCTCACCCAGCGTCGCGTAAGCATACGTATAAGCCGAACCCGCCAGCGGAATCATCGCCGCGAACTCCGCGTAGCAAAGCCCGGCGAATGCGCAGCCTAACCCGCTCAAAACAAACGACAGCATCAATCCCGGCCCGGCATAGTGAGCGCCCAATCCGCTCAGCACAAAGATGCCTGCACCGATCACAGCGCCCACCCCCAGCGCCGTCAGCTGAAATGGCCCAAGGCATCGCTCCAGCGTTCCTTCGCCCTCAGCCTTTGACTCGGCCAGCAGTACATCCATTGATTTTCTTGCGAACAACTTCGACATCGTAGCCTGGTTCTCCTTTACGTCCCGGTCACTTCTACATCAAGTTCTTTTCCTGCAACAGCAGTGCCCTGTCGCTTCCATACCAGATACACCGGCACGCCAAGCAGTACTATTATCAGCCCCGGCCACGTATATTGAGGTTTGTAACGCAATAGTACGACACAAATCCACACCGCCATCACGATATAAAGTCCTGGCAGCACCGGATACCCGAACGCCTTATATGGCCTTGCCACATCCGGACGCGTCCGCCGCAGCACAAACAGCCCCATAATCGTCAGAATGTAGAAGACCAACACTGCAAAGATCACATAATCCAGCAGTTGTCCGTAGCTACCCGACAGGCACAGCAGACACGTCCAAACACACTGCACCCACAGTGAATTCACCGGCGTCTTCGACCGCTCACTCAGCCTGCCCACCGACTTGAAAAACAATCCATCGCGGCTCATCGCGTAGTACACCCGAGCTCCTGCCAGCAGCATCCCGTTGACACATCCAAACGTGGACACCAAAATCGCCGCCGCCATCAGCTTCGCGCCCATCCCGGCAAATGCGCTCTCCATCACTGCCGTGGCCACGCGATCCTCGGCCGCAAACTGAATCCCCCGTCCCGCAATCGTCGTCGCCGCAGGATCACCCACCATCGGCAGCACGCTCAGGTAAACAAAGTTGCAGAGCACATACAGCAGCAGCACAACACCCGTCCCAATCGCCAACGACAACGGCAAATTACGCCTCGGATTCCGAATCTCACCCGCCGTAAACGTAACGTTGTTCCAGGCATCCGAGCTGAACAGCGATCCGACCTGCACCACCGCCAGAATCGTCAGCACGCCAACAAAAGCCGTCGGCCCACCTACTCCTACCTGCACCGCATGAACCGTATGCCACCCGGCCCCAGCCCAGAAATTCTTCCACCCCGCGCCGAAGTTAGCCGCAACAGCATCCGCATTCTTGGCAAACACCCCCACCAGCACAACCGCAGCCAGCGCCATCACCTTTGCCGAAGTGAACACATTCTGCACCGCCGCGCCCATCTTCACGCCCAGTGTATTCAGCACCGTCAGCAGCACCACTACAATAATCGCCGCCAGATTCGCCGTATTCAGTCCGATATCCATGTTACCCAGAACCATCGGCCCTACATGCCAAGCCGGCACATGCCCGATATGCCACAGCCAGTTCTGCGCGCTAACGCTCGGAAAGAACACCCCCAGAAACTTCCCGAAAGCCACGCCCACCGCAGCAATCGTGCCCGTCTGGATCACCAGAAACAGCGTCCACCCATACAGAAATCCCCAAAGCGGCCCCAGAGCCTCGCGCAGATACACATACTGCCCCCGGCCTTCGGCATCATCGCCGCCAACTCGCCGTAGCTCAGCGCGCCAATGATCGTCATCACTGCCGTGACCAGCCACGCCGCAATCAGCAACGCCGGAGACCCCAGCCCGCGCGACATATCCGCCGACACGATAAAGATGCCCGACCCAATCATCGAGCCCATCACAATCGCCGTCGCCGAAAACAGCCCCATCCCCTGCACAAACTGGGGAGTCGTCGAAACCGATTGGCCCTGATCCCCCACCGAAACGGAGGAATCTGCTGTTGTATTCAAACTAGTCACGTTCGTCATTTCTACCGTAAAAGATCGAGAAAGTCTCCAGCAACCTTCGTGACCGGCTCCCCCTCGACCAACAGAGCGCTGATAACCGCAACAGAATCAGCCCCTGCGTCCATCACACTCCTGGCATTCTCCCGCGTAATTCCGCCAATCGCAACCAGCGGCTTAGTAGTCAGCGCCCGCGCCCGCCTCACACCCTCAAGCCCGATCACAGGCTCCGCATCCGCCTTCGTCCCTGTAGCAAACACCGGCCCAACAGCAACGTAATCCGCACAACTCATCTCCGCCAAACGAACCTGCTCATCCGTATGCGTCGAAACCCCAACCCAACGCTCCGCGCCCACCACTCGCCGAGCATCCTCCGGCGACAGATCCCCCTGCCCTACATGCACACCACCCCACCCCGCCAACACAGCAAGATCCGCCCGATCATTCATGATCAGCCTGCCCCCGCCGCCGCCGACGACGCCACGAATCAAAGCTGCATTCCGCAACACATCCGCCGGAGCCGAACTCTTGTCCCGGTACTGCAACAGAGTCACACCCGCATCCAGCAAGACCCGAGCAAAATCCTCCACCCCAACCATGCGCGAGCCGAGAAATCCAGCATCCACAATCGGGTACAGCCGAGGTAACACCAGGAAATGCGATGATCCAGCATCTTCTGCCACAAGCTTATCCCTGCCGCTCTAAAAACCGTTCCATAAACTTCGTATCGAACTGCCCCGCCCGGAACTCCGCATCCGCAAAGATCTTCTGGTGCAGCGGAATCGTCGTATGAATTCCCTGCACCACAAACTGCGACAGCGCTCGCTGCATCTTGTCCATCGACTCTTCGCGATCCTTCCCATGGCAGATCAGCTTGGCGATCATGCTGTCGTAGTACGGAGGCACCACACCCTCGGCATACTGCGCCGTGTCCACACGAACCCCATTCCCACCCGGAATATTGAACGCCGTAATCTTCCCCGCGCTAGGCGTGAACTTCTCCGGATGCTCCGCATTAATCCGGCACTCAATCGCATGCCCACGAATCTCCACCGGCTTCGTAATGATCGACGAAAGCTTCTCCCCCGCCGCAATCCGCAACTGCGCCTTCACCAGATCGATCCCTGTAACCATCTCAGTTACACAATGTTCCACCTGGATACGCGTGTTCATCTCGATGAAGTAGATCTTCCCATCCTCATCCATCAAAAACTCAATCGTCCCGGCGTTCCAGTAGCCAATATTCTCCAACGACTTCTTGATCGTCTTCCCCAACTCTTCCCGCAGCTTCGGAGTCACCATCAAGCTCGGAGCCTCTTCGATCAGCTTCTGATGCCGCCGCTGAATCGAGCACTCCCTCTCACCGAGACTCATCACATTTCCATGCTCATCCGCCAGCACCTGGAACTCGATATGCCGAGGCCGCTCGATAAATTTCTCCATGTAAAGATCGCCATTGCCAAACGCATTGGCCGCCTCCGTTGAAGCCTGCTGATACAGTCCCGGCAGCTCCTCCGCATTGCGGCAAATACGCATCCCACGCCCACCGCCACCCGCAACGGCCTTCAAGATCACCGGATATCCAACACTCTTCGCCCACTCCAGCGCCTCGCCTTCGCTCTCGATCACGCCGTCAGACCCCGGCAGAATAGGCACCTTGGCCTTCTTCATCGTCTGCCGCGCGGTGGACTTCTCGCCCATCATCCGCGTCACCTCAGGCGGAGGCCCGATAAACTTAATGTTCGAAGCCCGGCACACCTCGGCGAAGTTCGCATTCTCGCTCAGCAGCCCATACCCCGGATGAATCGCATCCACGTCCGCGATCTCCGCCGCCGAGATCACCGCCGGAACATTCAGATAGCTCTCTGCCGACCGCGGCGGCCCGATGCAGATCGCCTCATCGGCAAATCGCACATGCAGCGAATTCCTGTCCGCCTCGCTGTACACCGCAACTGTGCGGATACCCATCTCTTTGCACGCGCTAATCACGCGCAGCGCAATCTCCCCACGATTTGCAATCAATACTTTACGAAACATAAATACAGATGCCTTCCGTCGTTCTCTTCGCTGCCTCTCTCAATGCCATTCCGCACCAAAAGAATTGTCATCTCTACCAGAGCGCAGCGGAGTGGAGAAATCCGCTTCTCTACCGATACTCTTCATACAAACGCGATTCCTAACGCGCCCTGATCGCAAACAACGGCTGCCCATACTCCACAGGCTGTCCGCTCGCCGCAATCCGTTTCACCACTTCGCCGGCGACATCCGCCTCGATCTCATTCATCAGTTTCATCGCCTCGACGATGCACAGAACCTGGCCAACCTCCACCTGATCGCCGACCTTCACAAACGGCTCCGCACCCGGCGACGGCGACTCATAGAACGTCCCCACAATCGGCGATTTCACCTCATGCAGCGTCTCCTCAACTGGAGCGGGAGCAGCAGCGCTGGCTGCCGGAACCGCTGCTGCCGCATGCATCGGAGCAACTGCCGCACCACCAGGAGCCGAAGCCATCAACCGGCTCAGCTGCGCCAGATCAATCCCACCAGTCGGTGCAGCCGCAACCACAGGCTGCCCGGCAAACTTGATCCGCACCTTCAGGTCATCCTGCTCCATGTCGAACTCGGCAATCTCATTTGCCTTCAGAAATTCGACCAGCTCGCGCAGTTCCTTCAACTTATTTCCGTCCATCATGTCTCTTCCCGTGCCTGTTGCGGCACTGTGGTTCATTTTTTACAGCTCGATCCAGGCCTTCACACTCGGCGTCAGAACCTCTCCACTTGCCGCCGTCACCAATACCATATCTTCAATCCGCAACCCGAATTTGCCCGGCATATACACCCCAGGCTCGATCGTAATCAACATGCCCTGCTCTAAAACCTGCGTCTGCTTCGCTGCAAGTCTTGGCCCTTCGTGAATCTCGAGCCCAACCCCATGACCTGTCGAATGACTAAAATACTTGTCCAGTCCAGCTCGTCGCAACACACTGCGTGCCGCCTCATCCACGTCGCCCGAGGTCACGCCCGGCGCCACGGCAGCAACCGCAGCCTCCTGCGCTTCCAGAACCGCATCATACACTTCCCGCTCGCCTTCGAGCGCCTTGCCCAGGTGAACGGTACGAGTCATGTCGCTGCAATAACCATCCAGCACAACACCAAAGTCCAGCGTCACAAACCCACGTTTAGGCAGCTTCGCCATCGAAGCCCGCCCATGCGGCAACGCACTCCGCTCACCACTCGCCACAATCGTCTCAAACGACATAGCCTCCGCGCCAGCCAGCCTCGCCGCATGCTCCAACTCCGCAGCCACCGCAAGCTCTGTCAGTCCCGGCTCCAGATAATCCAGCATCCCATCAAACAACCGACAACCCAGATTCGCCGCAGCCCGCATCTTCTCAATTTCGTCCGAATCCTTCATCTCACGCAGCCGCGCAATCAGCGATCCCACCGCAACAAACATCCCCCGCCGCACCCTCGACGAGACCGTCTTCCGCATCGACTCCAACGCCGCCACCGTCGTCTGCGCCGCATCGAACCCGCACCGCCTGATCCCCGCCGTCTCCATCCACTCGCAAGCAGCCGCCACCGCAGGCTTCTTCGCAATCACCACCCGCGTACCCTTAGCCTCAGCCTTCGCCTGCGCGGTATATCTTCCATCGGTAAACAGCGTCGCCCCACCGCGAGCCAGCACCAGCGCCGCCGAAGACCCCGTAAACCCGCACAGATACCGTACATCCGGCAGATGCGTCACCAGCAACCCATCCACGCCGGCGGCGGCCACCGCAGCAGCCGCTCTCTTCTTCCGCGCTCGAAAATCCATTCTTTTGATTCTACCCAACTAACACTCTCTTGAGCACTTATCCCGTCGCGCTTATGGCTTGTTCATTACCAACCCGGTATCATGAACTATGTCCGGTTTTCTTCGCGACCAGCCGTCGCGTTTCTCCCGCCGAAAATTTCTCATCGGCTCTGGTGTTGCCGCCGCAGGTCTCGCTTTTTACTCCGGCGAGATCGCGCGCCACAACCTCGAAACCGTCAACTTCCCCATCCGCATCACAAATCTTCCTGACTCCTTCCGCGGCTACCGAATCGCCCAGATCAGCGACATCCACCTCGACGAGTTCACCGAGCCCTTCTTCCTCGAACACATCGTCCACGCCATCAATGCACTCGCCCCCGACCTCGTCGTCATCACCGGAGACTTCGTCACCCGCGGCTCTCTCAACTTCATCATCGACGGCCACCCAATCCATCGCAGCGCCGAGATCCTCAGCGCCCTCACCTGCCCCCTTCGCTACGCTGTCCTCGGTAACCACGACGTCTCCGTCAGTTCTCCCCTCGTCGTCGAAGCCCTCACAACCCGTGGCATCCCCGTCCTCGTCAACCAGTACGTCCCCATCGAGCGCAAATCCGACCGCTTCTGGCTCTGCGGAGTCGACGATCCAGCCACCAGCCACCCCGACCTTAACCTCGCCATTCCCGCCAAACCCGACGCTCCCGTCATCCTCATGGCCCACGAGCCCGACTACGTCGAAACCGTACTCGAACACCCGCGTGGCACTCTCGTCGACCTCATGCTCGCAGGCCACACCCACGGAGGCCAGATTCGCCTCCCCATTGGCGGAGCGCTCATTCTCCCACCCATGGGACAAAAGTTCGTCGAAGGCCACTTCCGCCTCGACCACCTCCAGCTCTACGTCAACCGAGGTGTCGGAACCGTAGGCCTGCCCTTCCGCCTCAACTGCCCACCCGAGCTTACGATCTTCACCCTACAACCAGCTCCTAAGAGCAAAGCAGCTTTTGCCTTTGTTGTTGCCGCTGCTGTTCTTGCTTGTCATCCCGTAGGGATCTGCTGTTGCTTTTGCTGTTGCTGTTGCTTGTCATTCTGAGCGGAGCGAAGAACCCCCCGCATTTTGATCGAAGCGGCACAAATACCGATCCGAACCACGACGGCGCAGTCCAAGGCCCTTCCGAAGGGACCTGCAGTTGCAACCTAAGACCACACCTCACGCACACCAGCCTCCTACTGCGCAGGCTGCAACCACTGCCCCGGAGTCGAGCGCGAAATCTCCAGCTCCTCCTCAGTCATATCAACCGAAACATCCGCGAACAGCGGCGTACTCAAATAACGCTCTCCCGTATCCGGCAACATACAAAGAACCGTGGACCCCTCCGGAGCCTCCTCGCACACACGCAGCGCCGCTGCAAAAGTCGCGCCGGAAGTAATACCAACAAAGATCCCTTCCTTCCGAGCAAGCTCCTTGCTCCAGCGCATAGCCTCCGCATTCTCGACGCGCAAAATCTGGCTGACGACCTTCGTATCCACCGCATCCGCTGTCAGTTTCGCGATGAAGTCCGGGCTCCATCCCTGTAACGGGTGAGGTTTCCATGAAGGATGACTCGCCGAAGCCGACCCATCCGCATCTCGCTCCTGCGCAATCCCGCTCGAAAGCATCGGCGCATCAGCCGGTTCGCACACGACGATCTTCGTCTCAGGCCGCTCCTTCGCAAGCACACGCGCCACACCCTTCAGCGTGCCGCCGGTACCAAACCCGTAACCCAGTAGTCCAACCTCTCGCCTTGGAAATCGTCAACGATCTCCCGAGCCGTCGTCCGCGAGTGCATATCGGCATTCGCTTCATTCGTAAACTGACGCGTCAGAAACCATCCATGGGTCTCGGCCAGCTCGACCGCCTTGGCCACCATACCCAAGCCCCTCGCAGCCGCAGGAGTCAGTACAACCTTCGCCCCCAGGAACCGCATCAGTTTGCGCCGTTCCACGCTGAAGGTCTCCGCCATCGTAACGACAAGCGGATACCCCTTCTGGGCACACACCATCGCCAACCCGATCCCCGTGTTCCCGCTCGTTGCCTCAACCACCGTCTGGCCTGGCTTGAGCTGTCCAGTCTTTTCAGCGTCCTCAATCACACCAAGCGCCAGACGATCCTTCACCGACCCCAGCGGATTGAACGCCTCCACTTTGACATAAAGATTTACATGCGGCGGAGCCAACCGATTGATCCTGACCACCGGTGTCCTGCCGACTGTCTCGAGAATATTGGCATATCGTCCCACGTCACTGCTCCTTCGCACGCACCTGGCGTCGCATCATCCACTAAATCCCAACTCGTACAAGATAACCCCGCAGAACTCAACGCCGAAAACAATCTCGCGAGTGATCATTCACCAGCCCCGTAGCCTGCATCCAGGCATACACAATCACTGGCCCAACAAATTTGAATCCCTTCTTCTTCAGCGCCTTCGACATCTCCTCCGAAAGTGGAGTCTTCGCCGGAACAACGCCACTCACATTCCTGATTGGCTTCCCACCCGCCAATCCCCAAACAAACTTCGAAAAATCCTCGCCATCCTCCCGCATCTTCAAATAAACGCGAGCCCCACCAATGGTAGCTTCAATCTTCGCCCGCGACCGAATGATCCCAGGATTCTCCAGCAGACGCTTCACATCACGCTCTCCCATCCGAGCAACAGCCTCCGGATCGAAGTTATGAAACGCCTCACGAAACGCCTCACGCTTCCGCAAAACAGTGATCCAGGCGAGTCCAGCCTGAAACCCTTCCAGCATGAGCATCTCCCACAGAGCGCGGCTGTCATGCTCAGGGACTCCCCATTCCTTATCGTGGTACGCCCGCATCAGCGGATCGTTCTCCGCCCACGCACAGCGATGAACCTTCTTCATATCCAACCCACCGTCCGCTTCTTACCGAGCCCGCCCCACAGGCTTCTTCTGCTTCGGCGCCACTACAACAGGAGCCGCCAGCTTCACCCCGGACTTCTCATCCATCCACGCATCCAGCAGGCTCTTCTTGAACCGCCACCGATTCCCAAGCTTGAACGCAGGAACAAAGCCCTCCGAAGCATACCGGTACAGCGTGTCTCCGCTGATGCCCAGATACTCCGAGGCCTGCCGGATATCCATCACCTCGCGAGCGACGACCTGAGCTATACCAGCCATACAGAGCACTCTCCTGATTGCAGAAATGAACGGGCGAAAAACCGGGAAGAGCGTGCCAAACCCGGCACATTCTTTGTAGTCCCTTTCTCTCGCCCGTTCAACAAAAATCGCTGCTATTAACCACTAACTAACTGATAACTAAACACTAAACATCTCTTACTTCGAGCCCTTCGGAGGTTGCAGACTAGTCATCACATCCAGCAGATCCTGCCCGACCGTTCTGGTCTTCGCAATCGCATCTGCCAGCGGAATATCCGATATCTCCGTTCCCTTCAGCACTACCAGTCGGCCGAACTTTCCTTCATGAACCAGATCGATCGCCCTGACGCCATACCGCGTAGCCAGCATCCGGTCGAAAGCCGAAGGAGTCCCACCCCGTTGCGTATGCCCCAGGTTCACACTACGAGTCTCATACTTGGTCCGCTTCTCGATCTCCTCGGCCAACGCCTGCCCAATCCCGCTCAGTCGCACATGGCCAAACGAGTCCACCGACGTCCCCACAGTAGCCTGATCCGCCTCCGGAAACTGCGCTCCCTCAGCCACCACGACAATCGAGAACTTCTTCCCATGCTCCCGCCGATACGTCACCAACCGGCAGACCTCTTCAATATCGATCGGCACTTCAGGTACCAGAATCGCATCCGCGCCTCCAGCAATCCCGGCAGTAATCGCAATCCATCCCGCATCGCGCCCCATCACCTCGCACACCAGCACGCGATTGTGCGCCTCCGCAGTCGAGTGCAACCGATCCACAGCCTCCGTAGCAATCCCCACAGCCGTATCGAACCCAAAACAAGCGTCGGTGCCACTCAAATCGTTATCAATCGTCTTCGGAACCCCAACGCACTTCACACCGCGCTCACTCAGCGCCAAACTGATCGACTGCGTATCGTCTCCACCCAGCGCAATCAGCGCATCCAGCTTGTTCTTCTCAATCGTCTCAAGACACTTCTCAAATCCACCAGGAATCTTCTTCACATTCGTCCGCGACGACCGCAGAATCGTCCCACCCTTCTGCAAAATCCCCGACGTAGTCTCCAGCGTCAGCGGCATCGTCGCATCATCGATAACCCCACGCCACCCTTCCATGAACCCAACAAACTCGTCCCCATGATGCAGGATCCCCTTGCGAACGGCCGCCCGAATCACCGCATTTAGTCCCGGGCAGTCACCGCCACCAGTCAACATTCCAACGCGCATTAAACTCTCCTTTGAACAACGGAAAAATCATACCCCACCACCTACCCCAAGGTTGTCATCTCGAAGAAATCTGGCCCCAACTGTTATCGCCGTTGCTGTTGCTGTTCTAGTTGTCATCCCGAATGGGATCTGCTATCTACTTCGGCTCGTTCTTCTTCTCCCACCAATCCGACCGAACCTCCACCCCCCGCACAACCTCCGTAGGCAATCCCGGCTCAGGAGACCAAACCTTAATCCCCCGCTCCCCCGCAACCTCCAAAAACCGCTCAATCGGCTGCCGCCAATCATGCAGAGCCAAATCAAACAGCCCCCAATGAATCGGCATCATCAACCCACTCCCACCGATAGCCTCGAACGCCCGCGTCGCCCCATCAGGCCCCAGATGAATACTCGCCCAAAGCTCATTGAACGCCCCAATCTCTAACATCGTCAGATCGAACGGCCCATACACCGCGCCGATCTCCGCAAACCCCTCCCACCACCCCGAGTCCGCTCCAAAGTAAACCGCGTGCTCCGTTCCCTTCAGCACAAACGAAGACCACAGCGTCTCAAAGCGGTTGAACATCCCTCGCCCCGAGAAGTGCCGAGCAGGCACAGCCGTAATCTCCAGCGAACCTCCGCCAACAGACACACTCTCCGTCCAATCCAGTTCCGTAATCTGCTCGCCACGAATCCCAAACCGCCGCAGAATCTCCCCCACGCCAAGCGAAGTCACCCACTCCGCCCGTCGCATCGACTCAAGCTTCGCCAGCCGGCGAATCGTAGACTCTCCAAGATGGTCATAGTGATCATGCGACACCAGCACCACATCCACCTCAGGCAATTCTTCCAGCCGCACCGGAGCAGCGAAGAACCGCTTCGGCCCCATCCACCTCATCGGCGAAGCCCTCTCATCCCACACCGGGTCGATCAGCACCCGCACGCCATCGATCTCCACCAGCATCGTCGAGTGCCCCATCCACGTCACCCGCAACCCACTCGCCGGCGCCACCCCATACACCGAAACATCAGTAGCAAAAGGCCCCAGCCTTCGCCGAGGCACCTTCTCTTCCTTGTTATTCAAATACAGCGGAAGCACCTTGAAGATCGTGCTCAAATCCCCCACAGACGTCGGAACCGGATTCAGAAACCTCCGCCCCACCTTCTCCGCGCGCCGCAGCATCGTCCCACCGCGCACTACATTCGAACCCACTGCAAGACCCATCAGTTCACCCCTGCGTCACGGCAAATAATAGAACGGATTCGGCAGCTTTACACTGATCTCTGCCTTGGCCGTCCCCTTCAAATCACTCCACTGATCTCCAACACTCATCACAATCCGATACCCATCCGCCACAATCTTCTGCCGCTCCTCGCTCTTGTAATCGATCGTCGTCATCGTCTTCTGCGGCCCTGTACGCAACGCCAATCCCTTCCATCCCTTATAACCCGCTGCATTCAGATTACGCTCCGTAGCCTGCCTCAACTCATCCCCCCTGCCCGTAATGAAAAACACCTCCACGCCCGCAGCCCTGGCCTTGTTATAAAACCGCAACGCACCCGGTATCGCCATCGCCGACGCAGGCGCCGCCAGCCACTCGTTATACATTGACCCCAGATATCCATAATCCTCGCGCTTCATCTCGCAATAATTCGTCAGCGAAGTTTCATCGATGTCCAGCACAATCGCCAGCTTCTCTCCTTCCTTCCTCGTCTTCAACACGCGGTCCAGAGCCGCTTCCGCCCGCACCCACTGCGCATCCATGTCCGCCCAGTAGCACCCACTCTCTCCCACGCACTCCGCATAGTCTTCAATGCGGAACCGCTCCACGCCAAAGTTTGGCATCGGCTCAGCCGCAAGCATCACCGTAGGATCAGCAGCCTCTTCCTCCGCCGTAGCTCGAATCGCAGCCGCCGTAGGCCGCGCCGCCTGCACTTGCGTTCCACCACTCTGCCTCGCGCCAGGAACCACGCACACTGGAGGGCCCACCTGCCCCGCACACATCCCACCCACCAGCACCAGCACACCCATCAGCCGTAAAAACTCACGCATACTCACCTCCCCGTCTGCAGCAGAGGCCAAAAGGCCCGTGTTCTGAGATGCCAAAAGACCCGTGTTTTTGAGATACCAAAAAATCGCGTTTCGAGATGGCCAAAAGACCCGTGTTTTGAGATGGCCAAAAAGATCGCGTTTTGAAAGGGCGCGACTTCAGTCGCGCCATAAGCGGACATCAATCAATGCGACTTTAGTCGCTGAGGGAATCTTCCCCTGCCACAGACAAAACTTTGAGCACTCAACCGTCCTCATCCAACCCCGGCATAGTCACACACCAGCAGCGTCAGATCATCATTCTGTGCCGCAGACCATCGCTGCACAGAGGACAGCACCAGATCAGCAGCCTCAGTGTGCCCCAGCCCGGCGCTATCCCGCAACAACGCGCAAAGCCGCTCCTGTCCAAACTCTTCCTGCTTCCCATCCTCCGCTTCGACAATTCCATCGGTATAGAGCAGCAACCGATCCCCTGTCATCAACGGAAGCACTGCAGTCGAATACTCCGCAAAATCAAATGCTGCCAGCATCAGCCCATTCTCCACCACTGGCGTCACCTCGCCGCCGCGAAGTAACAGCATAGGCGGATGCGCCGCCGCCGAATACCGCAGTTCCTGCGCCTCCGCATCCAGATGAACATAAGCAGCCGTAACAAACTGATTCTGTGTAATCCCGCACAATGTCCCATTCATCGCCTTCAACAGCTTCGAAGGATCAGCCGTATTCCCTCGCTGCGCCGTCGCCGCAATCTTCACCATCGACGCAATCAGCGCAGCCGGCACACCATGCCCCGAGACATCCGCAATCAAAAGCCCAGTCTGTCGCTCATCCGAAATCAGAAAGTCATAGAAGTCCCCAGCCACCGAAGTCATCGGCACATACCGCGCAGCAACGCGAAAGTTAGCGTTGCTCTGAAACTCTCTAGGCAGAATCGACATCTGAATCCGCCGCGCCACTTCCAATTCCTTCTGTATTTCGCCAAACTTCTGATCCCGTTGAATAGCCCTGCGCGCAGCCACATAGCCAAGCGTCCCAAGAAACACCGCAAAACCAAGCGGTTCTACCTTTGAACCGGGTCTAAAAACACCCACGATGTTGTCGTACATCGCGAAGCCCACGAAAACCAGCAGTCCCCGGCGAATCACAATGAAATCCCTGCCGATGTTCCCGCCACGCATCGACTGCGCGACCAAAAGAAGCAGCCCGGCAATGATGACGACGTTGTTGATGACGAGAAATTTATACGAAGGCCCAAACACAAAAGTAGCTACCAGCAGCCCCAGGAACACAACACACAACGCATAGCCCACCACCTTCGCGTCTCTGTTCAGAAACCCTGCCGCTTGAAAGAAAAGAAATGCAGGAATCGGAACCAGGTAGTTAGCCGAATCCTTGAGACTGCGAAAGAAGATCGAATCAGGCACCATCAGCGTCAGCAAATCAGACTGAAGCCACAATCGACCGCCATACAAAATCGCAAACAAAGCCAGCCATACCAACAATGCGTCAAACTTGCGCCGCAGCACGCAAAACGCTCCAGCAACCAGCCCCACTGTTACAAACGCCGCGCCCAGAAACAAGCGCAACTGATCGTGATGAAAGACTCGCAGGACCTGACTGGCAGTAAGCTCTCGGTCAATCCCTTGCATGCGACAGAATGCTACATCATCCACACATCACATCCCACGCGTACCTCCGTCGATATCCCCCCAATCCTCTCTGCGAGACAACCCGGCAACGCTCCCTTTGCATACAACAACTAACGATCATCCATAGCAATAGGAGCGACGCAATGCGTTCAGCCTTCGCTGTGTTTTTCTTCCTGGCAATCGCTCCATTCCTCAGCGCTCAATCCCCAACACCCCCCGCTGCAACCGAACCCGATACAACCGCCCTCGCCAAAGAAACCCAGAATCCCGTAGGCGACATTGTCGCCGTCCCCTTCCAGTTCAACTTCAACTCCGGCGGAGCCTATCAGGATCAGACCTACTTCAACCTCAACTTCCAACCCGTCATCCCCATCCATCTCACCCCCAAATGGACCTACATCACCCGGTATATCCTTCCAATCAATAGCATCCCCACTGGCAACGGAGTCAGCTACAGCGGAACCGGCGACTTGCAGGTCCAAACCTTCCTCACCCCAGCCCGCCCCGGAAAGATCATCTGGGGAGTCGGCCCAGCCTTCTCCTTACCCACCGCCACCGCGTATCCAGCCAAAACCGGAACCTGGGCAGCAGGCCCATCCATTGTCTTACTTGCCATGCCCGGCCCCTTCGTCCTTGGCTCTCTCTTCGTCCAGCTTTCGCCTATGACAGACGCCAACGGCCCCCCGCGCACCAATCTCTTCCTCTGGCAGTACTTTGTTAACTACAACTTCGGCAAAGGATGGGCTCTCGCCACTGCCCCCAGCATCACCGCCAACTGGGACGCTAGCCGGAACCAACGCTGGACCGTCCCCGTCGGCGGAGGCATCAGCCGCACCCTCGTCTTCGCCCGCCAGCCCATGACCCTCGGCTTCCAGTACTACTACAACCCCATTCGCCCCGATAACGCCAACTCCACGACCCTACGTTTCATCGTCTCCCTCATCTTCCCCCAAAAACCATCCGGCAAATAGCCCCCAAGGCATCATCCCGGCTGACATCCTCGCAAAAACTTGCATCTAACAACCTGCCATGTCCCTGTTCTCCAACCCTCAGGAGGTCTCCTTCCGCTTCGGAGACTACATTGAAGAATTCCAGGCCATCCTCTCGGCCAACGACATCAAGCACGGCTCCCCAGACAACTTCTCCACCTTCACACGAAGGCTCTACTCCGACGACCTCCTCGCCGCCGACCTCGACCGCATGGTTCGTTCCATCATCTTGCGCGAAAGCGGCAACATCTCCCTCCGCACCATCCTTAGCATCATCGCCATCGCCACCGGCGGCGACGAGGTAGCCGAACCCACTCGCGATCTCAGCCAGCCCTGGCAGCTCCTCATCTACGCCCTCATCCGCTCCGGCGGCTGCAGCCCCACCGATCCCGACCACCTCGACGACCTCTGCCGATCCGCCCCTCCAATCCCCCCCTCACCCGTCTTCAACCAATCACTCACCCGCCTCGAGCACAACGCCTCCGAAGCCCTGCACTACCTCGACTCCATCGAACAACGAATCACCCGCATGGAGCCCTTCCTCGAAGCCACCCCCTTCCGCAAGACCCCAATATCATCGCAAGTCGTGGCTCCCGTCCCACCCCCTCCGGAGCCGCCCTTCATCCCAGCCGATCCTCCCACCCTCACAAATCACATCCGAATCACCGTGAACGATTCAATAGACCGTTTCGCCGACTTCCTTTTCAGCCAGAAATTCGAACTCCGCAATAATTTCTTCACCGACAAATTCACACATAGATCGTTCAGCTTCACATTCACCGATAAGCTCTTCAGCCACACCTTCACCCATAAACTTCTGAACTACAGATTCAGCAACAGACTCTTGAACTACAGATTCAGCGATAGACTCTTGAGCTACAAATTCAGCAATAGGCTCTTGAGCTACAGATTGAGCAATCAATTCGTTCAAAGAGCCGCAACCCTTCCCTTATCGTTGGCAGCAATCGTCGGCACCACCCTCCTCTACCTCAGCATCGAACACAAAAACCACCACTCAGTCATCCAGCCGCCGCCCACTGCATCCACCAACGAAGCCTCCGCCATCCTGCCGTCGATAGCGGCACCCAACAGACCACAGCTAACCGTAACCGCCGACCCGCTCGACGGGCCCGCCGCCAAACCGCAACCACACAAGCCTTCCCCCTATGTGACACAAACCGCCCCCCTCATCCCTAGCCATCCTCAACGCCAAATCGAGCCCACCCCAGTCAGCCCATCACCCTCCGCAGCGGCATCCGTCACAACGGCAACCCCAGCGCCCCACACTCCCACCGAAGACCAGACCTCAACTCTGACACAGCCCCTCCACAGCGTCAGATACGCCTTGGCCAGCTCTCCCTCGAAGCTCCGGGCATCTTCCTCCCGCACCATCGACGTCTCCTCCGGAGTCATGGCCTCCAAACTGGTCTCCGCGACCCCACCGGCCTATCCCAAACTAGCCACCCTCATCCACATGCAGGGACAGGTCGTCATGCAGGCCATCATCGCCGAAAACGGAACCGTCCAGAGCCTGCAAGTCCTCCAGGGCCACCACCTCTTACGCAACGCCGCCAAAAACGCCGTACGTTCCTGGCGCTATCACCCCTACCTCATCGACGACAAGCCAGTCGAGGTCGCCACCATCGTCACCGTAGACTTCAACCTACCGCACTAAAGCTGTTGGCTTTGCTTCTGCTGGTGCCGTTGCCTGTTCTCTTCCCCCACACAAAACCCTGTCATTTCGACCGGAGCAGTTTGCGCTTTTTGCAAACTGCGTAGCGGAGAAACCCGCTTCTCTACCCACACCGCTCCCCATTCAAAGCACAGCCTTTGCTTTTCTTGCTTGTAATCCCACAGGAATCTGCTTCTGCCTTCGCAGTTTGCTCCCACCCATCCCTCAAGCCTTCGCGACCGCCTCATCCGCATAAAGCCGAGCGATCTCCCCCGCGTACTTCTGCTCCACCACCCGCCGCTTCAGCTTCATACTCGGCGTCAGCTCGCTCGTCTCCACGCTCCACTCATCCGGCACCACACACACCCGCTTAATGCTCTCAAAATGAGCCAACTCAAGGTTCACCCTGTCCACAATCTCCTGATAAGCCTTCACCACCTTCGCGTCCTTCACCATCGCGCCGCGGTCAGCCTTCGAAACGCCATGTCCACTCGCCCACTCCTCCAGCGCCGCAAAGTTCGGCGAAATCAGCACACACGCAAACTTATGCTTATCCCCCACCAGAGCGGCCTGCCCCACCAGCGTATTCGCCTTCAACCTGTTCTCAATCGGCTGCGGAGCAATCATCTTCCCTCCACTCGTCTTCAGCAACTCCTTCTTCCGGTCCGTAATCGAGATGAACCCATCCGCATCCATATTCCCGATATCGCCCGTCTTAAACCACCCATCCGCCGTAAACGCCTCCACCGTCTCCTTCTCCTTGTTCCAGTACCCAATAAAGATCGAGGGTCCCTTCACCTCCAGCTCTCCATCCTCCGCGAACCGGCACTGCACATTCGGCATCGCTTTCCCCACCGTCCCAATGCGATGCGCGGCCGGATAATTCAGCGCAATCACAGGCGAAGTCTCCGTCAGCCCATACCCCTCAAATATCCGGATCCCTGCATCCGCAAACCACCCCGCCGTATCCATCCCCAGCGGTGCACCACCCGAAACAAACACCTTCACCTCGCCCCCAAACGCCTCCCGAATCTTCCCGAACACCAGCTTGCTCGCCAGCTTCCACCCCAACCCTCCCGGAGTCTTCCCAGCCAACGTCTCTGCCCGATGCTTCTTCCCCACACCCAGCGCCCACTTCAAAATCCGCGACTTCACCGCCGACGAAGCCGACTTCCCTTCCACCGCCTGCCTGATCTTCTCGTACACGCGCGGCACGGCCACAAAAATCGTCGGCTTTACCGCCTTCATCGCCACTGGCAGCAAATCAAACCGCGGACAATACGCCAACCTGGTCCCGCAGCACATCAGCGCATAGTCCAGATGCCGCGCCGTCACATGAGAAAGGGGCAGAAAAGAAATACAGCAGTCCTGATCGCTGAAGCTGAACGGCCCCGTAGACACATTCACATTGCTCGCCAGATTCCCATGCGTCAGCACCACGCCCTTCGGCTCGCCCGTCGTCCCTGACGTGTAGATGATCGTCGCCAGATCCTCCGGCCTCATCAGCTTCACCATCACATCGAACTCGGCATCCCGTTGCTGCTTTGCCGGGGCATCCGCCATCAAAGCCCCAAAGCTCTCCGCCCCTTCAAACTCGCCGGCATCCATCACAACAACATGCTCCAGCTCCGGCAACTCCCCTGCGGCGGCCACCTTCTCATACATCTCCCGCGACGACACCACCGCCACCCGGGCACCCGAATCCTTCAGCATGTACCCAATCTGCTCCGGCGTCAGCGTCGGATACAGCGGAACATCCACGCCCCCAATCGCCATCGCCGCAAAGTCCGTCACCGGCCACTCCCACCGGTTCTCGCTCAGAATCGCCACCCGATCGCCCTTACCCAACCCCCATCCACGAAACACATCCGCCAGCGCCCGAACCCGCCCATAAAGCTCCACCGAGCTGATCGGCTTCCACTCGCCAGCCCCATTCTGCCAAAGCATCACCGGACGGTCACCCCGCCCCGTAGCCCGAACCAACACATCATTCATCGTCTTCAGATCAAACATCCGCACCTCTCCCAACAGCCCGCAAAACCCAAGCTAGCACCAACACCCGATACCCGATACCTGATACCCGATACCCGATACCTGAAATCCCGAATCATGGGCACGGAAGCCCAATCCAGCCAAGTCGTTAACCCTACTCCTACTCCCTACTCCCTATTCCCTACTTCCTATTCCCTGCAGCAACACATCCATCACCTGAGCCGCCGTCACCTTCGCATCATAGACGCGCCCAGTAAACACCGCAGAACTCAAAAGCTCATCAATCGCCCCAAACATGCAATGCGCCACCACGCCATCCGAAACATCCCGCCGAAAAATCCCCTCCTGCTGCCCCCGCCGGACTACCTCCCTCACCACCTGGATGTACTTCACCAGATGATGGTGCGAGAACTCCGCAATAAACCGCGCACTCTGCCGAACCTCCGTCTGCATCAGGATCGCCATGCTCCGGTTCACCGAGTGGCTCTCCAGATGCACCTGCGCGATGTACTCCAGCTGTTCCCTCGGCCCCTTCACCGTTCGAAACGCCTCTTCCACCTGCTTATAGAACTTCGCAAACGTCGTATCGATCGCCGTCCGCAGCACATCATCCTTGCTCTTGAAGTACAGGTAGACCGTCCCGTCCGCCACCCCGGCCCGCTTCGCAATCTTGCTCACCGGCGAGTTGAAGTACCCATGCTCCGCGATCACCTCAACCGCCGCATCCAGAATCCGTTGATACTTCTCGCTCCCCGGCCCCGTCGCCGGCACAGCAACCTGACCACCCACCTGAACCCCACCCTCAACTGCCGCCTGTCCCACCGTTCTCTTCCTTTCAGCCCCCGCTGTCATCTCTCTTTGTGCCTCAGTCCGCGTCGCAACCCGGAATCTTCCGTCCCGCCACTCTAAAGAAACGCAGCCGCTTTGCCAAGAATGAACTGTGATTCATCACAAAAGAAATGTATCTTTATGCATCTTCCCGCTTTTTCCACAGCCGGATTTACTCCTCCGCCGATCTCCCGCCCCGTCATCCTGAGCGAAGCGTAGCGGAGCCGAAGGACCCCGACACATCCTAACCCATCAAAACCGTTAGAACTTTTTCAACCCATAACACCGTCGTCCGTCTCTCTGCATGAACCACAAAACAGGAACGCGGCCCCCCTGCACCCCAGGAGACCGCATTCAACAAACCACACTTGCCACTCTTTGCACCAGCTAATGACCAGCAAACACCATCGTCTGCCACCCACTTTTCCAGGTAAACAGGTCTAGTGCTGAGGCTTAGGAGTCAAACGAACAAACCCCTTCGCCGAGTTAGCCCAGTCCGCCAGCATAGCCTTCGCCAATCCGCTTCCCGAGCGCTCAACATGCATCTCGATCAGCGCACGCAAGCTCTCCTGCGACTCAGCATCAACACCATCAAACTGTTCAGGATCAACAAAATCAGGATGATACCTCTTCCCGGACACGAAGGTTCCGTCAGCGTCATAAACCCACGCCAACCCGCCCGTCATACCCGCCCCAAAATTCATCCCAACCTTACCCAGCACCGCGACAAGGCCGCCGGTCATGTACTCGCAACCATGATCGCCAACACCCTCAACCACAGCCACAGCCCCCGAATTCCTAACCGCAAACCGCTCACCGGCACGCCCAGCGGCAAACAGCTTCCCGGCCGTAGCACCGTATAGAGCCACATTGCCCAGAATCACATGCTGACCACTGTTCTTCGCCGCCTGTCCACAGGCCTTAATAACAATCTCGCCGCCTGATAAACCCTTGCCAACAAAGTCGTTAGCCTGTCCCTCGAGCACCAGCTTCATGCCCTCGACAGTAAAGGCGCCAAACGACTGCCCTACCGTTCCATTCAGGTTGAAAGTGACGTCGACAGGCAGCTCACTCTGAGCCCGACGCACGGCAATCTCACCGGCAAGCCGCGCCCCAACAGCCCGATCGCTGTTAGCAACCTTGGACTCGAGAACATACGGCACACCCGCCTCGATTGCCTCCATCGCCGGAGCAATCCACGCCTCATCAATCGGAGGCTTCGGCAACGGCTGATCATTCCTGATCCCCATCCATCGTCCCGGAGCATCGCCAACCTTGGCCAACATCGGTTCCAAATTCAGATTGCCATCAAACCGCACCTGCTCCAGCAAATCAACTCGGCCAACCGCCGCCTCAATCGAGGGCAAACCATACCGCGCCAGCAGGTGCTGCAAGTCGCCGGAAAGCTGCTCGAAGAACCGCACCACATGCTCCGGCTTACCACGAAACTTCGCCCGCAACTCCGGCTTCTGCGTAGCAATGCCTGTAGGACACGTATTCAGGTGGCACTGCCGAGCCATATCGCAGCCCAGCACCACCAGCACCGCCGTACCAAAGGCAAACTCATCCGCGCCCAGCAGCGCAGCAATTAGCACATCCCGTGCCGTAGCAAGCCCGCCGTCAGTACGCAACCGGACACGCCCACGCATACCGTTCTGCACCAGAACCTGCTGCGCCTCAGCCAGTCCAAGCTCCCACGGATTCCCCGCATACTTGATGCTCGAAAGCGCCGCCGCACCCGTTCCGCCAGTATTGCCGGCGATCACAACATAATCCGCATAGGCCTTGGCCACACCCGCAGCCACGGTTCCAACGCCACAGCCCGAGACCAGCTTCACCCCAACTGCAGCGCGCGGATTCACACGCTTCAGGTCATAGATCAGCTGCGCCAAATCCTCAATCGAGTAGATGTCATGGTGCGGCGGTGGCGAGATCAGAGAGACCCCTGGCTGCGCATGTCGCAACCGCGCAATCAGACCGCTCACCTTGTGCCCAGGCAGTTGTCCGCCCTCACCCGGCTTTGCGCCCTGCGCCACCTTGATCTCAATCTCTTCGGCATGCGACAGGTACTCTGCAGTCACGCCAAAGCGCCCCGACGCTACCTGCTTGATCTTGTTATTCAGCGACACATGCACCGCAGGAGCCTCAACCACCGCCTCCGCCACTGCCGTACCGCCTCCCGCATGAGCCTGCAGACTCGCTCCGCCACCCGAAGGAGCATCCCCCGCCGGAACGACCGGATGAACACGGTACACAGCCGCATCCTCGCCGCCCTCACCCGTGTTCGAACGCCCGCCAAGAATATTCATCGCAGCCGTAATCGTCTGATGCGCCTCAGGGCTCAGCGAGCCAAGCGACATTGCGCTCGCCACAAACCGTTTGCAGATGCTCGAGGGCAGCTCAACATCCCTAAGCGCAAGCTCAGGGCCAGCCGGACGAATCTCCAGCAGGTCACGCAGCACCGCAGGGTCACGCGCAATTACATCCCGCGTGTAGATCGCGAACGCTCCAGCAGGGTCGACCGGCTGCGGAACATTGCGAGCGCTTCCAACCACCGATTGCAGCGCCTTAACGGTCGGAGGCTGCCACGCATGAGGCTCCGAGACATCAGCCTTGCGGAACCGCACCCAGCCATAATCCGGCAGGTCAGCAGAGACCGGAACATTCGGTATCAACCGGCTGCCACGTCTGCCGTAGCTGACGCTCTACCTCAGTAAATCCAATCCCTGAAAGCGGAGCCGGCGTATCCACAAAGCACCGCTCCACCACGCTTGAGTGCAGCCCTAGGATGTCGAACAGATGCGCCCCACGGTAACTATCCACCACCGAGATCCCCATCTTCGACATCACCTTTGCCAGCCCCGCGTCGAGCGACTTCAGCATCTTCCGCTCTGCCTCGGACGCATCCGTCCCGGCAGGCGCAAGGCTCATCCCTGTCTCCAGAGCCAGCCACGGACATACCGCACCGGCTCCATACCCAATCAGAACAGCAGCATGATGAATGTCGCGACAATCGCCCGCTTCAACCGCCAGTCCGGCAAGCGTACGCAAACCAGCCGAAACCAGCGCCTGATGCACCGCTCCCGTAGCCATCGCCATGGGGACAGGAAGCGTCTCCGGACTCGCAGAACGGTCCGAAAGCAACAGAATCCGCGCTCCATTCCTGACCAGCTCAATCGCCTGCCCGCAAAGATCATCGAGAGCCCGGATCAGCGAGACCTCAGGCCGGAAGACGCACGGCAACTCCGCCATCCGAAGCTCCGCCTCATGCGGATACTGACGCTGCCGCAACGCCTCCACCTGCCCCAGCGAGAGAAACGGCGAAGTAATCGAAACACCCGGCAACGGAGCATTCTTGTCCAGCATGTGGGGCCACGGGCCAAGCCGCGTATGCAGCGAAACAACACAAGACTCACGCAAGGAGTCAATTGGCGGATTCGTCACCTGCGCAAATCTCTGCCGGAAATAGGCATAAACCGGCCGCGGCGACTTCGCCAAAAATGCCAGCGGAGTATCGTCGCCCATCGACCAGACCGCGTCCTTGCCCTCAGCCGCCATCGGCTGCAGGATCATCTTCACGTCTTCCCGCGTGTACCCAAAGCCTCTCTGCGCGGCCGCCAGCGTTGCCGAATCGACCGGATTGACCGCCGCAGCAACCAGCGGAGTGTCCTCCATCAGCGTCGCGTACGTAGCACCCGCATCGAACAGCTCCAGTAGAGCCTCGTCCTCATAAATTTTGTGGTTTACCAAGTCAACCAGCAGCATCTGCCCCGGCCCCAGCCGACCGCTATGTGTTACCTCTTCCGGATCGAGATCGACCAACCCAGCCTCCGACCCAGCCACGACCAATCCCTTCTTCGTGATCGCAAACCGACAGGGCCGCAGACCATTCCTGTCCAACGCCGCGCCAACCACCTTACCGTCGCTGAACGCCAGCGCCGCCGGCCCGTCCCACGGCTCCGCACAATCCGTGTGGTACCGCAAAAATAACGACGACTGATGCCCCTCAGTGGCCGGCGGCAACAGCATCCGGATCGCCTCAGCCAGCGTCCGCCCATTCTGCGAAAGCAGTTCCACAGCCTCATCCAGGCTGGTCGAGTCCGTCCCACCCTGCGTCAGCACCGGCTTACACTCCACCGGCAGCGTAGAGTCCCGAGCCGTCATGCGCGCCCGGTTTCCCCACACCGTATTGATCTCGCCGTTATGTCCCAGCGTCCGACCCGGCTGCGCGCGATGCCACGTAGGCAGCGTATTCGTCGCATACCGCTGATGAAACACCGCAAACGGCGTAACGAACTCCTCCGAAGCCAGGTCCGGATAAAAATCCGCCAGAAAACTCCCCGCAACCATCGCCTTATACACAATCGTCTGCGACGACAACGAGCAAATATAGCCCGTCACATCCCCACGTTCATGCGAGCGCTCAAACTGCTTCCGCGCCAGATAGAGTCTGCGCTCCATCGTCCCCTGTTCGGCGTCTTCTCCATCGACCACCAGCACCTGCCGGATCTTCGGCATCGTGCCCAGTGCCATCTCACCCAAAAATTCCGTCTTCACTGGCACATCGCGCCAACAAAGCACCTTAAAATCGTGCGAAAGTAGACACCGCTCCAGCAACCCCTCCGCGCGCGTCTCTTCGTGCGGGATCAGCAGCATCCCAACCCCGAGCACCTGATCCTCATCAATCGACAAACCGGCAGCCTGAACCAGCAAATTTCGCGGAACAGCAGCCAAAATCCCCACACCATCGCTGCTCTTACCATCCGCAGCCGTCGCCCCACGATGAGCCAGCCGCCCCAGCGCCGTCAAAGCCTGCTTTAAAATCTCATGATCAGACGAACCATCCACCGCCGCTACGAATCCAACTCCACAGGAGTCATGATCAAAGCGTTCGTCAATCAGAGACGGCAACACCTCGCGAGCCGCAGCAGAATCTACGCGCGCAGGGTTAAAAGCGTTAGCGAGAGACCAATCCATGCTTCACTATACGTCGGACAAAACACCAAAAACACGAAAAATGCCCGCCCAACGCACCTTCCTCATGAGTAAATAATTGTTCTTCAGAATCTCTGTGCATAAATATACATCAATAATGTATATTTATGCACATGGAATCTTTGGCTGATAGTTCAGCCTGCTATTCAAGATTAATGGTGACTGAAGAAGGCAAAAAACATTCATGAAACAACAACGTCATACCCTAATTCGTGAACTCCTGACTAGAACGGCGGTTCCCAGCCAGGACGAATTACGGCGAAAACTTGCGGGACGTGGTTTCCATGTTACACAGGCAACGCTCTCTCGCGACATCCATGAGTTGAGATTATCCAAAGGGCCCAATGGCTACTCCCTACCCGCAGGAACAGACGCAGAAGAAGAATCTCTACCAGGAATCCGTGAAGTACTTGAAAGTTTCGGTTTGGAAGTGCGCCAGGCAAAGAATCTTCTTGTACTGGTAACAACAACTGGAAGTGCCCAGCCAATAGCAGCCGGCATCGATTATGAAGACTGGCCTGAGGTTGTTGGAACGATTGCGGGCGATGACACTGTGCTGATTATTTGCCCGGATGAAGAGCAGGGTACAACATTGAAGGTACGAATTGAAGGATACATTGGCTAACTTGGCAATACCAAGCCCATTAACGGGCATAGTAGACAAACCCATAGGTGAAGCTATATCTGCCCCTCCACGCATGGCGGTCGCAGGAGTAAGTGGGTTTGCAGGCGGTGAACTTGCACGCCTGCTGCTAAATCATCCCCGCCTTCAAGGGGAAACGCCCGTCTTCCTTGGTCGTGCAGGTGAGACAGAGGTAGGGACATCGACCTATCTCCATGATCTCCATCCTCAGTTAGCCACTGCGGGAAATATGCCCTCTAACCCGGTGTTGCCCTTCAGTTGGGACCGAATCGTCGACTCCGGTATAGAGGTGATCTTTCTAGCCACCCCCCATGAGCAATCGCGCGAGTGGGCTCCTGAGGCTATCGAGCGCGGAATCAAGGTAATCGATCTAAGTGGGGCATGGCGTTTACAAGAGACGCGGAATCGTGATGTCTATCGACTAAAGGATGCAGATCCTAAGGCCGCAGCGGTACTGCAGTCCGAGGCCGTCTACGGTTGTCCTGAACTGCATCGGGAGGCGATTAGAAACGCGCGCCTGGTAGCCAATCCTGGATGCTACGCAACGTCCATCATCCTCGGTCTGGCTCCATTGCTTCAAGCAGGATTGGTCGATCTTGAACACGGAATCATCTGCGATGCGAAGTCGGGCGTTAGTGGGGCCGGCAAGGCAGCAACTGCCAAGACTCACTTTATGTATGCAGCGGATAATCTTTCTGCATATGCGGTTTTTGGACATCGCCACACTGGTGAATTGCTCGAACAGCTTCACCTGGAGACGAACCAGATCCAATTCACACCGCACCTGTTGCCGATTCCACGCGGGATACTTTCCACTATTTACCTGCGGTTCAAGCAGGTAATGGCGCCAGCAGACATTAGCGCTCTTGTGGGGAAGTTTTATCAGCATAGCCCAATGGTTCGTCTTCATTCGACGCCTCACTTGCCGCAGATTCAGCATGTCGTTCGCACGAATTTCTGTGATCTAGGATTCGAACTCGCCCCCGACGGCAAACGGCTGGTGACGGTCTCATGTCTTGACAATCTTTTAAAGGGCGCAGCCGGTCAGGCTGTGCAGAATATGAATCTTATGTGTGGGTGGAATGAACAGGAGGGCTTGCTTTGAGATTTGTCGTCAAACTAGGCGGTGCAGCCCTTGAGGACAAGAAGCTGCTTCATGCATGCGGCAAAGCGATCGCCGAGCTTGTAGCTGACGGTAATCAAGTTGCGGTCGTCCATGGAGGGGGAGTCCAGTTAACCCGTACGCTGGCTCAACTGGGAAAGAAGAGTGAGTTCGTTGCGGGCTTGCGAATCACGGACGCAGAGACGCGAGACGCCGCACTTATGGTGCTGGCCGGAAGAGTCAACAAGTCGCTGGTTGCGGCAATTGGATCGCATGGTCAATCAGCTGTAGGGCTCTCCGGAGGAGACGGACACGTGTTTCGGGCCCGCAAGAAAAAAACGAACCCGGATCTGGGTTTCGTTGGAGAGATAGCCGCTTCAGATCCGCGTTGGCTCGAGGCGATATGGACGATGGGTGCGGTACCAGTTATCTCTTCGATTGCCTTGGGCTTCGATGGTGAGTACTACAATGTCAATGCCGATGAGATGGCGGCCTCCTGTGCCATCTCAACCCGTGCCGACACACTTGTCTTCCTCACCGACGTGCCAGGGGTAAAAGGTGCGGATGGAAATGTGATGCGTTGGCTTACTCTGCCCCAGATCCCGTTGTTGGAGAAACAACAGATTGTCTCCGGCGGAATGTTGCCTAAATTGAACGCCTGCCGCGAAGCTCTCCTCAACGGAGTCAAGCGCGTGCGTATCCTGCCTGCGGAATCGGCATTGCTGTTGCCCGATCTCTGCTCAACACGGGTAAACGACGGAACGGAGGTCATGGTCGCATGAACTTGGCATCAATTCAGGCCGCAGAGAAAAAATTGCTTCTCCAGACATACGATCGGAATCCCTATCTTTTCGTAAGCGGAAAAGGCGTCTATCTGCGCGACGAAAACGGCGATGACTATCTTGACCTTCTAAGCGGCATCGGCGTGTCTGCCCTAGGTTATGCGCATCCCGCGATTGAAGAAGCAATTCAACACCAGAGCGCTCGTCTGCTGCATACCTCTAACCTCTACTATCACGAGGGCACAGCGAATCTCGCCCTTCGGCTGACGGAGATCAGTGGCCTGGATCGCGTCTTCTTCTGCAACAGCGGCACGGAAGCATGGGAAGCCGGGCTGAAACTAGCACGCGCCAACGCAGCTTCGTCTACGAACGAATGGCAAGAATATCGGAACCAGGTTTCTCGCGCTAGAGCATAGCTTCCACGGGCGTACGATGGGTTCGGTTGCAACAACCCATAAGGAAAAGTACCGCGAACCCTTCGCACCCGTGATGCCGGACGTGGAATTTGTTCGGTTCAACGATGTCAGCGACCTGAAAGCAAAATTCTCCTCTGAAGTCTGTGCAATCTGCATCGAGCCCATTCAAGGAGAAGGTGGCATTCGTCCCGTCTCCCACGAGTTCTTTGCCGCTGCACGTGAACTCTGCAACTCTACTGGCGCTCTGCTGCTCGCCGATGAGATCCAGAGCGGCCTCGGGCGTACAGGAAAATGGTTTGCCTATCAGCACTACGGCATACAACCGGATGTCACAACACTGGCTAAGCCTATCGCTGGCGGCATTCCGATGGGCGCGATGCTCTGCACCGAGGATGCGGCGCTCGCTTTCACGCCAGGGATGCATGGCACTACTTTTGGTGGTGGCCCTCTTGCCTGCAATGTTGCGATTGCCGTCATCGACACAATGCAGCAACGAAATCTGCTGGCACATATCAACGACGTCGGCGCATTCTTCCGTGCAGAGTTGCAGTCACTGGCGACACGCCACGATTGCATCGTGGACGTTCGCGGCATAGGTTTGATGCTGGGTCTCGAACTCAACTCCGCAGATCTCGCGCAGCGAGTGGCCGCCCAGATGATGGAGCGACGCATCATCCTCAACAGAACCAGCGAAACCGTTCTTCGCTTTCTGCCTCCTTACATTCTCGAACGGAAACACGTTGAGATCGCCATCAAGGCATTGGATGAACTATTGAAACTCAACGCAGCATACGCTGGCGCCTCGCCGGCAGGAGAACAAACTCATGGGTAGCAAGACCGTAGTGATGAAATCTGCAGAAAACGCAGGCGAGGAGATTGCCCCTGCAAAGGCAACCCGCGACCTTGGGCATCCAGTCCGATACCGCCTTCAACGAAGCGGCGAAGCGCCTCTGCGGACGCGACTTGTGCTCCATCGCTGACCTGACGGTGCAAGAGATGGCCGCAATCATGGATCTGGCACACGCCGTAAAGAACCACCCAGACGACTTCCGCCACGCTCTCGATGCCCGACAGATGGTCATGTTTTTCGAGAAAGCGTCGCTGCGGACGCGCCTGACTTTCGATGCAGCGATCAACACTCTCGGCGGCAACGCCATCTTCGTCGACCAGACGCAATCTCCTCTTGGCGAGCGCGAATCCCTGGCCGACATGGCGCGCAATCTTGAGCGCTGGATGAATGTGATTGTGCTGCGCACGTACGCTCACGAAACAATCACCGAGATGGCGGCTTGCTCCAAAGTTCCCGTCATCAACGCGCTCTCTGACCTCGAACATCCCTGCCAGGCCATCGCAGATTTCTTTACCCTCGAAGAGCGGTTTGGCTCCGCCGAGGGTTTGCGTTTTGCCTATGTCGGAGATGGCAATAACGTCTGTCATTCGTTGATTCTCACCGCTGCCCAGCTCGGAGCTCATTGCAGCGTAGCTTCGCCAAAGGGATTCGCGCCGAAGCTCGAGATCATCCATAAGGCGATTGAGATTAGCGAGTCCACCGGCGGTAGCATTACCCTGCTGCACGATCCGATCAAAGCCGTCACCGGAGCCGACGCGGTCTACACGGACGTATGCACCAGCATGGGCTTCGAACATGAAGCCACGAAGCGCGCACCCATCTTCAAGCCTTATCAGGTCAACGAGGCCCTGATGGCGCATGCTCAACCCGATGCAGTCTTCATGCACTGCCTGCCTGCCCATCGCAACGCCGAAGTAACGGACGCCGTGCTCGACGGCCCGCAATCCGTCGTCTTCGACCAGGCAGAAAACCGTATGCACGCTCAAAAAGCACTCTTGCTCATGCTCCTCGGTGGCGCCAAGCGAATCACCAACAGCCGCGGCCGCGGAATCCAACCGCGCAAACGCTCCTAATGCCCGATCCTTCGGCGCATCTGCCATCATTGAGGTCTGCATCACTATGTCCGTAATTCTCGAATCCCTGCCCCTCGGTCAGAAGGTTGGCATCGCCTTCTCCGGCGGGCTCGACACCAGCGCCGCACTTCACTGGATGAAGCAGAAGGGCGCAATCCCCTACGCCTACACCGCCAACCTCGGTCAGCCCGACGAAACCGATTACGACGAGATCCCGCGCAAAGCCCTCGAATACGGCGCTGAAAAGGCACGTCTCATCGACTGCCGCGGCCCACTCGTTCGCGAAGGTATCGCCGCGCTTCAGTCCGGCGCATTCCACATCACCACTGCCGGCGTCACCTACTTCAACACGACACCCATCGGCCGTGCGGTCACCGGCACAATGCTGGTGAGCGCCATGAAGGAAGACGACGTAAACATCTGGGGCGACGGCTCCACCTTCAAAGGCAATGACATCGAGCGCTTCTATCGCTACGGGCTGCTCGTCAACCCCGACCTCAAGGTCTACAAGCCATGGCTCGACGCCACCTTCATCGACGAGCTAGGCGGCCGTGCCGAGATGTCAGCCTTCATGCAGAAGTCCGGTTTCGCCTACAAGATGTCCTCCGAGAAGGCCTACTCGACCGACTCCAACATCCTCGGCGCAACCCACGAAGCCAAAGATCTCGAACTCCTCGCCACCAGTATGAAGATCGTCGCCCCCATCATGGGCACCGCCTTCTGGCGCGACGACGTCGCCATCAAACCCGAAGAGATCACCGTTCGCTTCGAAGAAGGCTTCCCCGTCGCACTAAACGGCACCGACTATTCCGACCCCGTCGCACTGATGCTCGAAGCCAACAGCATCGGTGGCCGCCACGGCCTCGGCATGAGCGATCAGATCGAAAACCGCATCATCGAGGCCAAGAGCCGCGGCATATACGAGTCACCCGGTCTTGCTCTCCTCTTCATCGCCTACGAGCGCCTCATCACCGGCATCCACAACGAGGACACCATCGAGCAGTACCGCGAAAACGGCCGCAAACTCGGCCGCCTCTTGTACCAGGGCCGCTGGTTCGATCCCCAGGCCATCATGCTGCGCGAAGCCGCCCAGCGCTGGGTCGCCAAGCCCGTCACCGGCGAAGTCACCCTCGAACTGCGCCGCGGCAACGACTACTCGATCCTGAACACCGCCTCGCCCAATCTCACCTTCCATCCCGAGCGCCTCACCATGGAAAAGGGCGAATCCACCTTCTCCCCACGAGATCGCATCGGCCAGCTCACCATGCGCAATCTGGATATCACCGACACCCGCGCAAAGCTGATCACCTACGCCGAGACCGGCCTGCTCACA
>CAVSOH010000024.1:0-145650 GCA_963729555.1 uncultured Acidobacteriaceae bacterium
ATTAAGCAGGGGCTCCGAGATGCCACACCTAAACAGCGGGAACAAGGAATAGTCCGCGAGAAAGGAGGGATGAAAAATGCAGAAGGAACACAAGACTTGTTTGCGGATAGCTATGCTTTCCTCCTTGACGTCAAATTCTCTTGCTGTTCTTATTCTGGTTTTCTCAGATCATCTCTGGAAGGCTCTTCAGATCGTGCCCGGGCTGCTTCTCAGTCCCGTTTTTCTTCTCATGATGGTGGTATGGCCCTGGCCTGCCAACGACACCGGCCTACTCATCACAAGTGAAGTCTTGGCGCTCTCCTTTAACATCCTTCTTTTCTATGCATTCACGAGAATGGTTCGTGTCTTCATACGCGAGTACCCTGGCATGTCTCACTCCCCGAAGAATCTGCCAAGTAGATAGAGCGACCTAAACCGTTTGAACCTTTTCAACCAAGCCGCGAGGTAAGACCCGCAAGATGTCCAATCAATCCAACTCAACAAAGATGTGGTCTGGCCGCTTCCGCGAACCACTCAACACCACCTTCGAATCCTGGCAGCGCTCCTTCCCCTTCGACTGGCGTCTCGTCCCGTACGAAGTCGAAGCCAGCATCGCCCACGCCCGAGCCATCGAAGCCGCCGGCATCCTGACCAGCGAAGAACTCCTCCTGATGATCCAGGGCCTCCGAGCCGTAGCCAAGCAGCAAGCCGAACAAGGCGAAGCCATCGTGGCCGCCAACCCTCAGGCCGAAGACGTCCACCACTACGTCGAACTCGAACTCACCAAACAAATCGGCGACCTCGCGCTCAAGCTCCACACCGGACGCAGCCGCAACGAGCAGATCGCCACCGACATGCGCCTCTTCGTCCGCGAAGCCATCGACAACACGCTCGAAGGCCTCGCCGCATGGCGCAAAGCCCTCATCGACCTCGCCGAGAGCGCAGGCGAAGCGGTCATGCCCTCCTACACCCACCTCCAGCGCGCCGAACCAGTCCTGGTCGCACACTGGCTGCTCGCCTACGTCAGCATGCTCGAGCGCGACAGCAGCCGCCTCGCTGACTGCCGCAAGCGCATGAACTTCTGCCCCCTAGGCTCCGGCGCAGTAGCTGGCGCAACACTCGCTCTCGACCGCACCATCGCGGCAAGAACACTGGGCTTCGACGCACCCACGCCAAACAGCATGGATGCCACCAGCGACCGAGACTTCGCGCTCGAGTTCACACAGGCGCTCTCTACCCTTGGCATCCACATCTCCCGCTTCGCGGAAGAGCTCACACTCTACTCCACGGCAGAGTTCGGCTTCCTCGATCTTCCCGAGACCTTCTCCACCGGCTCAAGCGCCATGCCGCAGAAGAAGAACCCCGACCTGACCGAACTGATCCGCGGCAAATCGGGCCGTCTCCTCGGAGCTGCCGTCACCCTTAGCACACTGATCAAGGGACTGCCGCTTGCATACAACAAAGACCTCCAGGAAGGCCAGGAGCCTGTGTTCGATGCTGCCGATACGATCGACGGCATCCTTCGCGTGCTTCCTGACTTCACCCGGTCGTTGCGCTTCCGTTTCGACCACATGAAGACTGCCGCGGAGTCTGGCTATCTCAATGCGATGGCTGCTGCGACTTATCTCACTGGCAAGGGAGTTCCCTTCCGCAAGGCCCACGAGAAGATCGGCAATGCCGTCCGCCTGGGCCTTGAGACCGGGCGCGAACTGCAGGAACTCACTCTCGACGAGCTTCGCGGGTTCGGGCCCGAGTTCGGGGAGGACTTCTTCGCTGCGGTCACACTCGAGGCCACGCTGGACTGCCATGACGTTATCGGCGGCACAGCGCGCTCTCGGGTAGCTGCTGCCCTCGAAGATGCCCGCCGCAAGATTGCCGCCGAGGCAGAAAAGCAATCTGCGACAATAGCTTAGGAGCGTATTTCTTTGTCCACGTATTCTCCGATGGCCGTGAGTGAGTCGACTTCGTCGTCGCGGCCACGTGTGGGCGGAGCGGTAGTACGGAAGGCCAAGCTTCAGGACGCCGTGAACATCTTTGAGCTGGTCAATTCCTTGTCGGGCGATGGCACTCTGCTGCGCCGGAGCTACGCGGAGATCTGCGAGAATGTTCGCGACTTTACGGTTGCCGAGTCGGAGAGCGGCGTGTTTCTCGGCTGCGGCGCGCTGCATCTTTATGGACCGCATCTGGCTGAGGTGCGGTCGATTGTGGTGAAACCGGAGGCTAAGGGTCAGGGAGCTGGCGGCAAGGTTCTTCAAGCTTTGCTAGCCGAGGCTGAAGATCAGGGCGTGACTGCTGTCTGCCTGTTTACGCGAATTCCTGATTTCTTCTTTCATTTTGCCTTCCGGGTGGTCGATCGAACGGCGTTGCCGGATAAAATCTACAAAGACTGCCAGACCTGTCCGCGGCTGTACGCGTGTGACGAGGTTGCAATGGTACGTGGACCCCTGCCCAAAATTGCAGTTCTGGGACCGAGCCGGTTCTCGCAGCCTGATTTGGTGAAGCTACAGACCGGAACGCTTGCTGGGAAGTCAGGGCAATAAAAGCCAAGTTGGAGTTGTGGCTAAATTACCCCAACTCATAGCAAAGGCAATTTCCGGCAGCCTGTAAAAGCCCTGCGCTCTTGGATCCATTGTGAATGGATAGCGGCTATACAACAGTAATGGGAGTTTCCCACAAGAAAAGCCAGCGACTTGATTTGTCGCTAGCTTTTCGTTTGGGAGGGCTACTTGCGGCCGACTACAAGGATAGTGAAGCTGCCGGGGATTACCGGAGCGCGAGGACGGGGATTCTCTGAAGTGGCTGCTGGTTTAGGGCCATACTCGGCTGTGACGAGGTAGATGCGGCCCGTGCCTGCGTCGAAGGCCATGGTGCGGGCGTTCTTCTGCGTAGCCACATTTTGTACAACTTTATAGGCTGGGCTGCTTGCGTCGACTACGGTCAGGGTACCCTCGCCATTAGAACTGAAGGCCAATTGACGCTTCGCATCGTAGCCTGCGGCGTCGGGAGAGTCGCCTATCTCTGGTGTCGCGACGACTTTGCCAGATGTGTAGTCGGTGACGGCCATCTTCTGGCCATCGCAGACGGAAAAGAGGCGGTGGTGATCGGTATCGATGGCCATGCCCGAGGGAGATTCGCATCCCATGAGTGGCCACTCGGCAGTGACGGTCTTGGATTTCGCATCGAGCTTGGCGATGGAGTTTTTGGTCTCGATGTTAACAAAGACGTTGCCCTTGCCATCGACGGTCGGGAACTCTGGCTTGCCGGAGAGTTTGATGGTGGCGACCACCTTCTGGGTGGCCGTATCAATGACGCTGGCATCCTGGCTGCGACCGTTGAATGCCCAGACGGTTTTGGTGACAGGCTCATAGACGATACCGTCGGGGTTGGTTCCGGCGGGGATGGTAGCGACAACCTTGAAAGTGTGACGATCGAAGGCGGCTACGGCGTTACCTGCTCCGTCGCTGACATAGCCGTACTGGTCTTTGTCGTCGAGGGCGACGCCGTGGGTGCTCTTGAAGCCGGTGAGGGCGTTAGCGGGCTTGCCAATTGTCGTGTCGATCACCTCGACGCGAGGACCGTGGGTGATGTAGAGGAGATGTGCGCCTGGGTCAGCAATGAGATAGTCCCAGCCGCCTTCGCCGCCGATATTCCAGCGATTCTCGACCTGATACTGTTGTGCGAAGGCGGGGGAGCAGGCGGTCAGAAGACTGAGCGAGAGCCCGCTCACGAGGGCTGTGCGGCTGAAGAAGCGGCGATAAGACGAGGGCAGCATGGAAGCTCCAGAGATAGATTTGTCTGGAGGCAAGTATGGCAACAGCGGGTTAAGTGAAGCTGAAGATTCGGCGCGGAATCCACTACTCGTAACGGAGAGCTTCGATTGGGTCCAGATTCGACGCCTGAATTGCGGGGATCATGCCGCTGATCATTCCAACCAGCACCAGGATGACTGTCGCAACCACAACGCTGTTGGGCGAGATGAGCAGATGAATGTCCGCGGCATCGGCATTAGAGGCGATTGCACTGTAGAAAGTGATGCTGCCTATCGTCTTGCTGACGGCATAGGCCAGCGCGATGCCAGCAGCTCCCCCGATGCACGTGATGACCATAGCTTCGGCAAGAAACTGCATCAGGATGTGCCGCTTTCGCGCGCCAAGAGCCTTTTCTACACCGATCTCGCGTGTGCGCTGCTGCACGCTGACCAGCATGATGTTCATCAGGCCAATGCCCGCGATGCCTAGCGTTAGCGCACCGATGAATAGCAGGAGCGCCTGTAGTCCAAGCGAGATGATGCGGAACTGGGAGAGCTGCTCCATGATGTTGGCGACATAGATAGCGTTGCGGTCCGAGGGCCGGAAGCTATGCGACGACGCGAGGGTGTTGCGCAGGGAGCGTTCAACTTGTGTGTGGTCTCCGTGGAAGTTCATCCAGATGCCGTCAATGTACTTGATGTCCTTCAGGTCGCCCATGGTACTGAAGGGGATGTAGACGATACGGTTGATGTTGTCGTCACCCTCCTGCATCTTGGCCTTGAGCACGCCAATCACTTCGAAGCTGATGCCGTTCAAACGAATCTTTTGTCCGAGTGGAAACATTCCGGAGTAAAGCTTCGACTTCGCCTCGGAACCGATGACCGCGACGTGGTTTCGCTGCATGACGTCGGCTGTCGTAATAAAGCGGCCTTCGCTAACTTCCATCCTCTGGATGTCCTGAAGTTCAGGGGTAATACCATTGACATCCCAGGTGTAGGTGTGGAGATCGTTCTGTACCGGGACTTGCTTCCACATCATAGGCGAGACGTGGAGGATTCCGGGCACGGTCTCTTGAATGCGCTCGACGTCGTCCATTTGGAAGCGTACCTGAACGCCTGCCTTGGAACCGCCTGCCTGCTCACTGGTACGGCCGGGGAAGACACCGATCATGTTCGTGCCGAACTGGGCGAAGATCGTCTCGAAGGCGCGTCCGAATCCGGCTCCATAGGCTAGCAAAAGGACGACAGTAGCAATGCCCCAGGCCATGCCGATGATGGTGATGGCGGTGCGACGTCCGTTATGCTTCATCGCCTCCATCGCCTGACCGAAGATGTCTCGTAGCATTGTCTATTCCTTTCGCAGCGCTTCGACGGGCTGCAGCATCGCAGCCTTGGTTGCAGGGTAGAGCCCAGCGACGACTCCGCAGAGCGTCAGAGTAACCATAGCCATCGCGGCGGACCATGGAACGAGCCTCGGCGGATCGAATCCCATCTGATTGTCGCCAAGGGCTTGGCCAAGCAGAAACATCAGTCCGCCCGCCCCTATGATGCCGATCATTCCGCTGATCGCGGTCAACAGCAGGCCCTCAAGGAAGAACTGCATCAGGATGCTGCGATTGGTCGCGCCCAGTGCTTTACGCAGGCCAATCTCGCGCGTCCGCTCCGTAACCGTCACCAGCATAATATTGATGATTCCGACTGCGCCGAGAGCAAGCGTTACGATTCCGACGCCGCCGAGGAACACGTCCATCGCGGTGAAGATCACGCCCACGGTGCGCTGCGATTTGATCGTGTCCCACTCCTCGAATGCATCGGTCAGGCTCGGGTCAAATCCGTGCCTGCGCCCAATAATCTTGTGTACCTCGGCCTTTGCGGTCTCATTCTGGTCCGGGGTCAATGGCTGGTACTGGATCGAGTAGATCGAATCCTGAGGAATGTTGTCGCCCTTCATCGCGAACAACTCCATCATCGTCGACAGGGGAATGTAGATCTTCTGGTTGTCGCCATCGTTGTTGCCGCGACCGATCTTTTCTGCAACGCCGATTACCTGGAAGCGGTAGCCGTTCAGCGTAATGTATGCGCCTAACGACGGGCGTCCAGGGAACAGTAGCTTGTTGTTCTTATACCCCAGCACGACAACTTGCCGGCTCTGTGCCAGATCGTCCTCGTTAAGGAATCGCCCCTGTGCAATGGGAAGGTGACGGATCTCGGGGAAGTTCACCTCGACGCCCATTACCGCTCCGCCCGCACTTGAAAACTCGCTGACCTCCTTCAGGTCTCCACGATTAATCAGGGCAGTCGTGTTGCGAACGTACTTGGCTTCAGAGCGGATAGCATTCGCATCGCTCAGCGTCAGCTTGTAGGGCTGCATGCCAGTATGCTGGCCAGGCAGCGCGGGAATCGTGCCTCCGAACATCATGATGAAGTCCGTGCCAATCTGCGACAGACTTCTGCGCTGCCCAGAGCGGAAGCCCTCGCCCAAACCGATCAGCAAAAGCAGTGACGCGACGCCCCAGGCGATCCCGAACATCGTCAGGAACGACCTCAGCTTGTTGGCCCCGATCGAGCGGAAGACCTGGGCGAATATGTCGAGAAGCGCGCGCATGACAATAATTGGACTACGTTATTCAGTTTCTGTTACGCAGAAATGTAGAAACCAGTTCCCTTTGTGACAAGGCAACAGATTTTTTGGCGACTAGACGGCTCTGGCCACGTTTTTCAGCAGGACGGGGACATCCGGGTCCGGCTCTTGCTGCACGTGGAGGCCCAACACACGTAGAAAACCTTCGACCGCGCCCAGGGTTTGTGCGGTCGCGACCGCGGGGTACAGCACCCGGACCGTGCTGCCATTACCATCATCGACTAACGGCCCTCGCACCGCAACGCAGCGGTCTGGCCGGTAGACGCATGAGGCAAGATCTGTGATGCTCAGAGCGTAGCTCGGCGTGCACAGAATTGTCTTCGGCGGCGCCATGCGGTCGATCATACTGAAGATCTCCAGCTTCGACTCCAGTTCGTCCGGAACGAAGTCCACGGCTATGTCAGCCTCGCGAACCGCATCCTCGACGGTGGAAGCCAACTCCAGCGCACCGTAGGGGCCGCTGAGGCTCGCATTGGCGTATTCCACTTCAGCACGCCGAAGCTTTGCCGGCATTACGTCTTCCAGCACGACATAGAGGCCCGCCGCGGCACATGCCATTGCGAAGCTGCGGCCAGCCTCCCCAGCCCCGATGACCGCAACCGTCCGGATCGTGAACGAAGGCTGGGAGGCGGCCGTCTCGGTCACTTTTTGCTCGCGACCGCGTTAATGACAGCTTCGTAGCTTGGTTCAGCGTGCTTTATGTGCTCGGAGACGCGCTGCCGTTCGTCGTCCGTCAGCGAGGGCAGGACCGCAAGAATACGGCGCAGCGTGACAGAGATGTCGTCTACATAGTTCATGGTGCGGATGGCTTCGCCGGAAAGGGGCATGGATACTCCTGAAGAGATAAAATCTATTCCTCCAGTCTAAACGTTCGCGCCCAACTCCGCCCGTTTGGACGCTTCTTCCACAGGTTTGCCGGCATCGGTGCCCTCCTTCGGCTCATGGTAGCCATCTCGGTCGGTCATCTCCATCAGGGCGGCCAACTTCGTGGCGAAGTCGGGATGGAGCGCATCGGAGCGGTAGCGCCAGGTCCAGTTCCCTTCCCCGGCAGACGGTGTATTCATCCGGCAGTCGCTGCCCAGGTGCAGGATGTCTTGCATGGGAATGATGCAGAGATTGGCAACCGACCGGGCAGCCGCGCGGATCATCGCCCAAACGATCTGGCCTTCGTGCCTGATCTGCTGGAGGTAGACCTGCACGTTTTTGCGCTCGATCGGGGTTGCCTCTTCACGCCACCATCCCAGGGTCGTGTTGTTATCGTGGGTGCCGGTGTACACCACGGTGTTCGGAACAAAGCGGTGTGGAAGATAGAGATGGCTGCCACGGCTCAAGAAACCAAACTGCAGAATCCTCATCCCGGGCATTCCGAAGTGTTCACGCAGTTCATCGACCTCCGGCGTGATGAGGCCAAGGTCCTCGGCAATGAAAGGTAGATTTCCGAAGACGTCCCTCAGCCGCTGGAAGAGCTCGTGCCCGGGCGCTTTCACCCACATTCCGTGGACGGCGGTCTCTTCTTCAGCGGCGATCGACCAATACGCCTCGAAGCCACGGAAGTGATCGAGCCGAATGGAGTCATAGAGCGACAAAGCTCGCCGGATGCGGGCGACCCACCAGTCGAAGCCACGCTCCCGCAACTCGCCCCACTTGTACAGCGGATTTCCCCAGCGCTGGCCGGTCTTTGAGAAGTAGTCCGGTGGGACGCCGGAGACGCGGATCGGCTTTCGCTGCTCATCCAACTCGAAGATCTCCGGATGCGTCCACACGTCGGCGCTGTCGTAGCTCACAAAGATGGCCACGTCGCCTAGAATACGGATCTTTCGCTCGGCGCAGTAGCTCCTGAGCGCGCACCACTGCTCGTTAAAGAAGAACTGAACTGCCTGCTCCACGGCCAATTCGCGGCCATACTGATTCATCAACGCCGTCATGGCATCGTGCTTGCGCTGCGCATACTCGACGGGCCACTCGTTCCAACTGACGTAGTTGTAGCGCCGCCGCAGTACGTTGAACATAGCATAGTCAGGCAACCACGAGATATTGGCCTCGCAGAACTTCTGGAATCGCGCACGTTTGTCATCCGGTGCATGATCGAGAAAGTTCCTCACGGCCTCTTCGATCAGGGGCAGCTTGAGTCGGGTAGCTCCCTCGAAGTCCGCTGGCCCATCATGCCCGGGCAAGCCCTGAATGCGGTCCCCCGCGATCCAACCGTCGTCTACCAGTCGTTCCAGGCTGATCAGGAGCGGATTCCCAGCGAACGCCGACAGAGCCGAGTAGGGCGAACTTCCGTATCCGGTGGGGCTCAGGGGCAACACCTGCCACAGACGCTGCTTCGCCGCGGCAAGAAAGTCAACGAAGGCATACGCAGCGGGACCGAGGTCGCCGATTCCCCCATACGACGGCAAAGATGTTACATGCAGCAGTATTCCAGACATCCGCTCGTGATTGCTGACTTCCCCACTCATCGATTCCCCCTCTTGCTGCTCGAACGTATGATGCCCAAATCATACGGGAGCGAGTTGGAGAATCGGCGGGTTGGCGATCATGTGAATAACAAAAGGAGGTTCGAAAAAGAGAACCCCCGAGACAGAAGCCTCAGGGGTTCGTGTGGTTGACTTGCCGACTGGCTAGTTTCCGGCTGGTGCCCCGGGAACCGTTGGCGGCTTCTTCGAGTAGCGAACGGCGCCCCCCTTTTCATACTTCTCGGTTAGGTTGCCGATGTACACACGGAAGAGCTCCTCCCTCTGTGCGCTTAACAACTGCTCGCGCGTCTGGGCAAAGTTCTTTGCGATCTCCTCGGCGGTCGGCTCCTGTCTGTCGATTACACTTAGAACCACTCCAACTCGACCTGCATTGATCGGACCGGAGATACCTCCCTTCGGCAGATCGAACGCCACCGCACCCGGGCCGCTCATAGCGCCCAGTTCCGGCACCTGTCCATCCTTGCCTACCAGATCACTGGTCTTCACAGGGATGTTCATCTCGCCCGCTGCCTTCCTCAGATCATTGAGGACCTTGGCGCGATCAACGAGCTTGTTCAGCTGCGTGTTCAAGAGTTGGGGAACCTGCTGCTCACGATAGTCCTCGAGGATGTGCTGCTTGTAGTCCGCAAAGTCGGGCGCATGCGCAGGCCGGATGTCTGCTACCTGGAAGACGGCAAAGCCATCACCGGTCGAAGCCGTAGCCGGATCGGCTCCCTTGACCACTGCAAACGCCTGTGTCAGCAGACCGGAACCGTCGGCCAGCCCGGCAATAACGCCGTCCTTGGCAATGAAGTCGGTTGTGACGACGTGCAGCCCGTGGGCAGCGGCAGCCTTCTCTAGACCGTTCTTCTTGGCATCAGCCGCGAGCTGCGACGCGAACGTCTGCATCGCCGCGCCGGCCCGCTGTTGTTCGATCACGGGAACGATCTCAGCCCTTACTTCAGATAGCGGGCGAAGGTGTGCGGTCTTCTTATCTTCCACCTGCAGAATGTGGAAGCCAAACTGCGTCTTGATTACGTCCGAAGTTTGCCCCGGCGCCAGCGTGAATGCGGCCTTGTCGAACTCCGGAACCGTCTTACCGCGGTCCAGCCAGCCCAGTTCGCCACCCTGGGTCTTGCTACCTGGGTCGCCCGAAAACTTAGTCGCGAGCTCAGCAAAGTTGCCGCCTGCCTTGATCTGCTTCAGCAGGTCTTGCGCCTTGGCCTTCGCGGCCTCTTCTGTTTTACTGTCCGAGCCCGCGGGAACGGCGATCAGGATGTGCCGTACCTTGACCTGTTCCTTTACCTGGTACTGCGCCTGGTGCTGGTTGTAATAGGCCAGAACGTCTGCATCAGAGATTTGCGGCTTGCCGCCAGGCAGGTTCGAGATGTCGAACGCAGCATACTGAATCTTGCGCGTCTCGGGAATTGCCGTCGCGTACTTCGCCTGATTCTGCTTGAAGAACTCCTGCAACTGCGCGTCCGTCGGGTTGATCGTCTTGCGCATGTCATCGGCCGAGATCACGGCGAAGTCGAACTTCACCTTTGTTCCCTGCACACGAACAGCCTCGCGCACTGCATTGTCCGACACCGTTACGCCGCCGGTGATCAGCGCCTGCAGGCGGTTCAGTTCCATGTCGCTCTTCACCTGCGTCTCGAAGTCGGCGCGGCTGGTCTGGAAGTAATTCTGGACAAAGTTCATGTAGGCGTCGTCGCCAATGAAGTTCCCGTTCGGGAACAGGTATTGCGAGAATGGGCCCGTCTGCAACTCGCGGCGCAAGTCTTCATCGCTGACCTGCAGGTTCATCCGGTCGGCCTCGTGCTTAAGGATGGCTCGCTGCACCAGAATCTGCCCGGCCCGCTGCGAGACGTAGGGCATCAGAAACTCAGGAAGGCGCTGTTGCTGCAGCTGTCGCGCCGCAAGCTGGTTTACCTCCGTCATCTTAATAGGGGTGCTCTCGCCGATCAACCGGCCGAAGACTCCTGGCTGGCGCACCGTCGCAAAGACAGTGGGATTATCGGCTGAAGCATTGTCAAAGATGCCGGGAACAAGCGTAATCACCATCGTGACGACAGCGAACCCAATAATGACGGCGAAGATGATCTTCGTGATGCGGTTGTCTTGCTGCAGAATACGAATCATGCTCGAGTAAGAACCTTCACTTCGCGCGCTCATCCTTCTCATTCCGGAAGGTAGCGCGTGCCCGGGATTTTGCGTGACCTGGCAGGCAAGTTTTTTTGACTCGCGCCACGCCCATTGCAGGACAAGCTACAAGTGTAAATCAGCGCAGGCCCGAACTCATAACTCTATGGATTTTCATCCTGTGCGAAATTTCCATCAGCTTTTCTAAATGCCAGTAATTGGACGTTTTGACTGGCGATTCGTTTAGAATTTAGCCCCATTCGTCATAGGGTCTTGGGTGTAACGGACCCATCGACTGAAGATGGGCCCGCGATGCTCGACAACACTATTTCCCTTGCAAAGTCACATCGCCGTCCGGGCAACTGCTCGCCGGAACTATCTGGCTCCGTTTCAGCGTCGCCGTCGACCCGCTGAAAGTTCCCTCCATAATGCAGCCCAGCCGCGTCATTTGCACTTTATTGGGGTTTGTCACCGCGAGCATGGAAGGAACTGGGATCTTCGGGTCGCGCAACATTGCAACAACGGCATGGCCCGCTAGGCCGTCGTCTTGAATCGATGCCTGTTGAAGAGTGTAGCTCGCGCCCGAACTGGTCGTAGCAACCCAGTTTTTATGGTTGATAAATTCGTGGAGCGCGGCTGCGATCTTCGCAATGTCGACGCGGTTCTGCTTGTATGAGATTAAGGTCGTAACGCTCTCATTCTGAGCGAGCCCGCGCAAGGTGATCTGGCATTGGCCATCTATATCGGAAAGGTTGATGCCGATATCGACCTTATAGACGCCGGGGCTAACCTTCACGGCAGTTTCGGAGGAATGACAGGGGTTCTGCATGTACACAGAAATGCCCTTGGACTCATCGAAATTGTTCAGCTTGAATTGCAGCGACACATTACTACCGGACGTATACGTCGCTGGATTGAGCAAGATGACCTCAGCGGTGGGCGGCTTTTTTCGTTTGACGCCGAAATCAATTTTCTTGCCGCCAAGGCTGAGTTGAGCAGAACAGCTTGCTGTAAGTATGACCAAAGCAAGTGGGAGAGTAAAAAGGCGCATTGGAGGAATCCTTTCGTCAGTAACCAGATGTGGGAGTTGAAGTGGATGCGACCTGCTCCAGACGCAGTTCGCGAGACCATGGAAACTGCTGACGTGCGGTGGTCAGTTCTTGCTGTGCGGCATCGTCACGGCCCAGCGCCTCCAGCACGCGGACCCGTAGGAGATGAAGTTCTGCTTCATCCACCCAGCGCAACGCGCGCTCCGACTCTGTCCAGCAGGCACCGTAATCACCAGACTCGCAAAGCACACGGACCAGATCGAAGTGCGCATCCTGCGCGGCTGGATCGACTGTTAGGGCAACTCGTAGCCAGTGTTCTGCCCTCGGCCATCGGGCTAGTTGCTCTGCGCGTTCGCCGGAATAAATCGCGTAGCTGCAAACTGCGTTGGCTCCGGCGGCTACAAGCAGCGCGAAGGAACAGAGCGGCAGCAGGCGATGTGTCCAGCCATGCGATTGCTCGTAAAAGTGGGTGGCGACGAATGACGGATGCTCCCTGCTGCACATATACGGCACGGCCATCCAGCAAGCCAGAAGCAGCGCGCCTTCCGAGCGGCTCATGGGATTGTCAAAACATGCAGCCGCAAGAAATGCTGCCGTTCCAGCCAATGCCGCACGGACTTCTATCTGGCTCCGGCCTTTCCATGCAGAACTAAACCAGGCCGCTAGAAAGCCAAGAAAGGCAATGGCTCCAAACGGGCCTTCCTCCACGATCTGTTGCACGAACAGGTTGTGGGCCTGACTCTCAAAAGCGACGTATACGAAGTTCGAAGCCGGCATGTTTGGCGCAAGCTCGCGAATATTCTCCGCGTATTTACTGGGAAAACTTCCGGCACCGCCTCCGAGTAAAGTCACATGATGAAGGCTGGCGTTCCATAGAAAAATGCGTCCGTTTGCTGCCACCTTTATGTTGCGGGGATTCAGCGCGTGTGAGGCTGCAAGTAGCCCGGCCACTGTGAAGGACGCCAGAGCAACATGGAGCTTCGTGTGTCTCGGTTTATGTTGCGCTGACGCCAGCCAACACACAGCGCCGGCCGCGACGCCTGCGATGGCAGTACGCTCTCCAGTCGCCGCCAGCGCCAGCAGCATGAGTAGCAACAGGCCAGCCTGCCAGACTAGGCGCAGTCCCCGCAACGCACAAACACACCACATCGCCGCGCTAAGAAAAGAAGCAACAAACAGTGGATTCCCCAAACTGGCTGCCGTCCGCATCCTGCCTGGAGCGGCTGTACCGGTGAGCAATCGAGGCAGATCATATCCAGCCCAACCTGCGAGCACCATGCAGGCAAGCACTGAAGAAGAAATAGCCATCCAAAACAGAAACGCGCGTCGTTCGATACGCAACCGAATCATTGCCGTCGCCACAGCGATAGCGGAACCATACTCAGCCAGAGGCCGCCACGCCGTCTCCCACATATGCGCATACGCCGCTGCGATGCAGGTTGCGAGAGCCCAGGCTCCAAAGCAGAACAGCGAAACGCGATGTCTTTCGCGGTCAACCTTATTAGTGTGGACGGCCTCAGAGACAGGCAAAGCTTTGGCCAGCAACAGACACGCCACCGCTCCGAAAGTAAGCAGCACGGTGAACTTGGCTGCGTAGAAGGGCGCATCCATGACCGGACAAACCACCAGTATGACGGCGGGAAATGCCGCCGTCATCAATACGCTCCGTGTTCGATATCCGTGAACAGAAACCTGCATGCATCTTGAATTTCGTCCCACGGCGGCGATTGGAAGAAATCTAAGCCTTTTGGCGCTTTACTTTTTTGAGCAGAACTTTATTCCGCGTTTCGTTGCGACACGAATAGCTCTTTTAGAACGCGCACCGGAGCCGATTTGCGGCTTCCGGCATGCCAGGAGTGAGCTCAATGAAACGTATACGCAAAACATTCGCCATGCTCGTGCTGCCGGTACTCGTAGCAGGGGTCGGCTGCAAAAAGAATGCTGCAACGCCACAGGCAGCAACAGCGGTTACAACACCGGCATCCAACAGCGCCGCATCGGTTCCAACGGCCTTGCCAAACTCTGCACCTGCTTCCATGCCAGGGCTGACAGTCGAAACAACGTCTGGACTCAAGGGTGCCGACTGGGCGATGAAACAGGACGCTATCTCCAAAGAAGCCAATGGGCAGTGGGCTGTAACCGCCTCCGCTTCATCTGCCTATAACGACGCTTCAGGTCATGACGATAGTTCGCCCTTCCAGGCCACGGGTGCTCCAAACGTGGCCGCAGAAGGAGATAACGGGGATGCGTGGACCCCAAAAGAGCCGGACGCAGGGCTGGAATGGCTGGATCTGGTCTATTCGAAGCCAGTATTCGCCAATGCCGTCCGTATACGTGAGAGCGCCGGCGCGGGAGCCGTTGCCAAGGTTGACCTGTATGACGAACAGGGCCAAGCGCACACCATCTGGACTGGTACGGATCCGACGACGGGCCTGAACTACTTCCTGCTCAGCCTCCCGAAGACCGCGTTCAAGACCAATCATCTCCGCCTCACATTGGCCACGAATGTGATCTCCGGCTACAACGAGATCGATGCGGTGCAACTGGTAGGCACTGAGCAGTAACTCACAAGGAGCATACCAATGAAGAACTACTCTCTTTCAGCACTAGCTCTCGCACTTTTACTGATGGGTGGATTGCGTACCGCCTGTGCCCAGTTTCAACCTTTCAACGATTCGGATACCAGAGAGCTTCAGGCCTTCCGGCTGAACGACGACCTTGTGGAGCACTACCGAAGCGCCACAGTGGCGCTCATGGAGTACTCCAAGGTACATCCGTCGAAGGACGATTCCGCCGATGATAAGGACTCGAAGAAAGAGCTTACGCTCAGCGATATGGTCACAGGAATGTCCAGAGCACCGCAGTTTGAGCCGATACTGCGGAGCAAGGGGATTTCGCCACGGCAATATATCGAAACGATGATCATCCTTGTTGGCGGATATAGCGCTATTGCCATGCAGCGCGAAGGACAGATGGCGACCGTGAAGCCAACTCCCATCATCTCTGCGGCAAACCTGGACTACATCAAGCGCAATTACGATCACCTATCTACTCTGCTCGCAAGTACATCGGGTTCGGACAACTAACTCATGGTTCTCCGGACGTCGATTTCCGCGCCGAAACGAAGCTGGATGGCCTTGGCCACTCTGTTGAGTTGCACACCGCTCCTCGCCCAAAGCCTGCCAACGGCGCCATGCAGCTTCCTTTCGGACTCGGGAGGATCGACAGCCGATTCCGGAACCTCCATCTCGCTCACGTTCGACGGGCGAGGTGGGCTGTTTTTCTCGGGCTCCGGAACGGTTCAGGTACAGGACACAGGTAGTTATTCTGTGTCGGGTAATTCGATCACTATTTCCCTGCTCGGTGTTGGCAAGTCGGTAAATGGGCCGTGGAGCCTGAGTGCAAATACACTCAGGCTGCCGTTCCAACTCTTTTCGAACAATGCGGGTTCTTCGCTGTGGTTCTGTATTGCAGCTGCGAGTAACTCCTCATCGGGAGGATCTGGCGCCGGTGGCGGCGGTTCGCACTCGAGCAGCGGAGGAAACGGCTCTGGCGGACAAAATGGCAATGGTAGCAACAATGGAAAGAGCTCCAGCGGCGGGGGAAATCTCTCCACTACTGGCAATAAGAATGGGAACGCGTCGGGTAATGGCCCTGGACCCTCTCCGAATAATCCTCCACCCGATAACCCGCCCAATAATCCTCCGAATGCCCCCCCGAACACGCCTCCAAACACTCCACCGGATAATCCTCCGAACACACCTCCTAATAGTCCTCCCGATAATCCACCCAATACGCCACCAAACCAGCCGAACAGTTGGCAGAATAGTCCGGTTGCGCCATATGTCGGCGACTGGGTTGGGATCGGCTGGGGGTGGGAGGTCCGTTTTCGATCAGGTGATTGGAATGGACATCCCGATGAAAAGAACAGTGTGATGACCCTTACGGTTCGTCATCTTGCGCGCTTCGATTTCACCGTCGACGCTAAGGGGCAGGTCGTCGGCAACGGCGAAGTTACTTACGACCTCGACCCTAATCTCTGCGGAGTCTATCGCGCGGCCGAGCAGATCAATATGGCAATTGACGTACTCAAAAACTTCAACAGTGCTCTAAGCAAGATGCGTTCATATGCAACACAGATAAACGACATCTTCGGCATGAAGAGCCAGATCGAAGCATCTGAGGCAAAGGACAAGATCGAATCCTGGAAGAACTTCAAGAAGGCCAACTCCGACCAACAATTCGGGGTAGCGCAGACGCATACTTCTCCCTGGACCAATATGGGGCACAACGCCGAAGACACTGGCGACCTTGCTGCCTCCGTCTGGTATGAACGCTGCAGTAAAGGCGCGCCGGTAACGATCGTAGGAGGACTAAGCTGCGAAGACCTGCTTGGAGGCCCCCCGTTGACCGAGCCAGGCGAAGTGGCGAGTATGGCAGACAAACTGGCTGAATTCGCCAAGGATCAAGGTAAAGATCTCGCAAAAGATGCCTGGAAGAAGCTGCAGGAGAAGGATCCGGGCTTCTGGAATCACGATGCAAGTTATCTGTATACAACTGTGGCCGGCGAAGCTGTCGATGCCGCAGCAGACGCTCTTAAAGAGAAGGCGATCAAAACCCTGAATGTCTTCGATGTTCAGGAGCAGCCAGGCAAGGATGAGTGCGCAGGCATCCCTTCGACGCGCACAGCCGGCAACTCCTTCAACACTCCAACTGCGGAGAGCCTTATGGCCAGTTGGAAGGAATTGGCAGACAGCGTCAAGACGATGAATCCCGATGCCGCCGTCAATGTGCTGATGAACGCTCCCGGGGTCACGAAGGTCCAGTACGACTACAAAGGTCTGGAGCACGGACCAGAGTCGCGCCGGTTCAAGGTCCGCGGCTATGTCAGCGGCAACAAACTTGTGCTTCGGCAGGATGGTGATGTCTACGGCGGAGACAAGAATCTTATGGTTCAGTACACAGTAAACATGGTCACGAGCAAGCAGCAGTTCCCCACCTGGAGCCCGTTTATCGACAACGACAGTGCCGACCTGGCTACATCCGGAAAAGTTAAAGAACTCGAGCGCAAGTCGGTTACCTGCAACGTAAAGAGCGGTAAGGAAGCACCAAGTGCTGCGGGAGGTGCAGGCAAATGTACTCCTCACGAGGAGTTAGTAACAACGATCTCTGATTCATCCACCCCCTTTGCCACCTATTACAAGAACGGTGAACATCGCAACGGAGTCAAAGTGTGGCATGAGTATGAGTATTACTGGAACGCATACAAGGTCACAGAGCCTTTGAGCATTACCGAAAAGTAGGAGCGTATATATGCGAAAGAAGATTTACAGCCTCGTAATTCTGTCTCTGGCGACTGTCCTGGGAGGTGTAGCGCAGACCTCCGGATCATCCAGTCTTGCGACACTGAAGTATCAATATAAGGTCGGCGTTCTGCCCTTCGTGGATACAACTGGCAATCTTGAGGACAAAACAACGGCAATCGCCCGTCTGCTGCAATCCGAATTGACGCACAACTCCGGCCTTGAAGTTCGATTCATCAAACCAGGGGACGATGCCGGCAGCGATATCGATTCCGATGCAGCGGTCAAATTGGCGCGTGATCACAAGAACGACGTAGTAGTCCTCGCCACCATCCTCTCAGCCCAAGTCGAAGAATCCGACCATAGCGCGCAGGGGCCAAGCATCTTCGGCCAGACGCTTGGCGGCTCCAGTCATTTCGCGAAAGCCACCGTCGAATTGCAAGCCGATCTCTACAGTTCAGTTACAGGCAAGAAGCTAGATAGCATCCGCGTAACCGGCGAAGAGAAGGTCAGCAAGATATCCGGCAATGCAGACACATCTTTGGGAGACTTGGGAAACGATGGGCAAGCGCCTGACTCACCGCTGGGCAAGGCGATGCAAAAAGCAATTCACAATGTGGCTACGCGGATAGCAGCGGATGAACCCAAGATGCTTCGTTACCAGCCTTCCGGAGATGCTAGCTCTTCTGCGCCGTAAGGAATAAGGGGACAAAGAGGAAATCCAGCATCCAAAAACTTTCTTCCAAAATACTCTCGAGCCCGAAAGCATAAGTACACAGCATCATGCTGTTCTAACCATGTCTTATTGAGGAGTTTCATGCCATGCAATGTCCGGTTTGCAATACAGAGACAGGAAGCAGTTCCGCATTCTGCCCGCACTGCGGGTCAAATACTGGTGCCGGCGCAACTGCCCAGGCGATAGCTCAACCCAGCGGACTCTCCGATACTGCCGCTGGCACGATCGCCTACATTACGTTTATTCCGGCGATCATCTTTCTGGCGATGGAACCCTACAACCGCAGCTCCTACGTGCGATTCCACGCGTGGCAGTCGATCTTTCTCGGAATTGCCATCATCGCAATCAACACAATTCTTGGGCTTATCCCCATCGTCGGGTGGATCGCCGCGCCAATCGTAAGCGTGGGCTTTTTGGTTTTGTGGATCATTGTCCTCGTCAAGGCCAGTAGAGGAGAGCGCTACAAGGTTCCCTTCATTGGGAGCTTTGCAGAGCAGCAGGCCAAGTAGGAAAGCAAATATCTCACAAAGGTAAACAGAAAGCGCACTCCAGACTCCACTTCCGCTGGCAAGCTTTCGAGTGAGTTGAGCACGAAAGCTTCGATTTTTTCGCTGGAGGTACACAATCACGCGCCATTACTTCATACCGTCCGATAATTAGAAAATGGCAACTGACGGCCTCGATATCTTCGGCATCGCTTCTACAAGCTGGCAACCATAATCTTGATGGTCGGGACACGATTCAGGTAACGTTGGACAGACGCAGTCCGATGAGATTCCGTTCGATCGGCGGCGTGAGGAATGAGGGCCTAATGCATTCGAGTGGGCCGATGCGTGCGCAGATTGGAAGACTCATTGTCGCGACGAGCATCATTCAGCTCGCCAATGGCTTCTTCAACACTTTCATCTCCTTGCGGTTGGCAACCGGCAATTTCGGTGCGACTCTATCTGGTCTCATACTAAGTAGCTTTTTCGCCGGCTTCACATTCGGAGCGTTGCGCTGCGCACGGATTATCGAACGGGTGGGACACATCCGCGCTTATGCCGCCTTCGCCGGCTCGGTCGTCGCAGCAACCGCGGTGATGCCGATCTTCGTCGAACCATTGTCCTGGCTGATCCTGCGTGCGGTCGTAGGTTTCGGCTCCGCCGGAGTCTTTGTCACTACCGAGAGCTGGCTCAATGCCAAGGCCCAGCCGTCAGAGCGGGGTCGGGTCTTCTCGATCTATATGGTCGGCACGTTCCTTGCCCTCGCGTTGGGACAGCTCCTGATTGGCGGGATCGAGATCGAGGGATCAAAGTCCTTCAATGCAATCGTCGCTCTATTTGCCGTAGCGCTCGTCATGGTGAGCACAACCCGGGCTGAGCCGCCCCTGGTGATCGCCACCGAGAAGCTGCCCTATTCCCAACTCGTGCGGGGAGCACCGATCGCGGTCGTCGGCTGCGTGGTGAACGGGCTCATCACGAGTGCGTTTTACGCGCTAGTTCCAGTGTGGATGCAGGACGAGGGCGTGGAGCGCGGAACCATCGCGCTGTTCATGCTTGTGGCTGTCCTCGGTGGGCTCGCGTTCCAGATCCCGGTCGGCCGGATCTCGGATCGCTTCGACCGACGCATGGTGCTGGCCGTGCTTGGCGTCGGCTTCGCGAGCGCCGCCACTGCGCTCATCCACCTGCCGCACACTGCGTCGGTGATTCTGCCGGCCGCAGCCCTGCTCGGCGGCTTTATGTCGACCCTTTATCCGGTCTGTGTCGCCAACGCACACGACCGCATGCCAGCCGATCGAGTCGTAGCAGTGAGCGGGCAGCTCATCCTCATAAGCGGGCTCGGCTCCGTGGTGGGCCCGCTCATCGGCACAAGCATCATGGAGCGCGCTGGCATCAACGGCCTGTTCTACTTCATGGCAGCCGTAGCGGTTCTTTTGGCGATCATGGCTGTAGCGTGGAGCCTGGTCTTCGCGGCACCAAAGCATTTGCAGCGGCCCTTCGAGATTCTTGCACCACAGGCGGCATCGCTGGGACACGATCCGCTGGGCTGCAACGACATCCCCCTTGACCCCATCGAGACCGGCTCACTAGAGCATTGATTTTCGCCCGACCCACCCGGTGCATAGTTGAACTTGGGGAATATGGCTACCTATTTTATCACTTTAGGAGATCATCAACTCATCATCGGAAAGTTAGTACACTTGGCACTATCGATGACTTCGCGGTAACCTTCGGATTCCAGCGAAGATATCCAATGCCGGCCCATCCCTGGCTCTGGTCTTGGATTAATTCTCCCGACTCGTATTGAGGTTTGATCTCCGACCAGAAGCGGCTTACTTCACAGCCAGTCGATGGGGGATGCAACGCAATATCGTGGAAAGCAATCAGTCCACCAGGAGCAACAAACCTGCTGTAAAACTCGAAGTCTTGTTTCACATCCTGATAGGTATGGCCAGCATCAATGAACAGAAAATCGACTTGCCTTCCGCCAAGAAGTTCAGTTGTTTTTTCGATGACCGCTTCACTATGGGAATCGCCGCGGAGGAGATCTATGCGTTGTCGACCTCGCGCAAAGGAGCGATAGATGGGACTGCGCCATACTCCATAGCCATCGCCGAAGTTGCCAGCCGCAGCCGGCAGGTCGATGCTGATCAGGTACGCATCTTCCGGAATAACCCGAGTCCAGCAGAATAAAGTGCCGCCTCTAGCAGTCCCGATTTCCAGCACCGTCCGAGGCTTCAGTTCCCGCAGTATTTTCAGCAGAGATAGGAATTCCGAACGCACCTGGATCGGATAAATCAATCCATGATAAGCGGTATTCGTAAAGTCGATCAGACTATCAAGATCTTTAAACGCCGGTTGCCCTTTGAGACCCCAGTAGGCTGAGGTAGTCCCCAGAACTTCCTTCTTTATACGCTGTATCACAGGACCTAAGCCGTGCGTCTTTAGGACCCGTCGAGCCTTGTGTACGATGAGCGACATGATGGCCTAACCGCAGCTGGGCCGAACCGACGAGAAAGCCGTCCCGCTACTCAAAGTTGATTTCGAACCTCAGCACGACCTGGATCAATCAATTTCGTAGCGAACAGAACCGCTTAAGTCGATAAAATCTTACGGTTTATTGTACTCTTTTAATTCGTTCGATGTCAAGCTAGATCTTGCAATTTGTTGTCTCGATATTGAGATGCCCCGCGTCACGCTTAGGTGAGCACGATTCATGAACGCCCACGGCAAAGAGAAGAGGAACTCCAAACGCGTTGCAACATTAAGGTTGTACACATGATTTTGTCTGTAAAGGAGGCCTGTCGGTAGCAGCATTGGCGACCCAAAATGACGAACCCCACACACCGGTGGGTCCTGTGGGGTTCAATCCCCCGAGATTGCTTGCGGGGCAGGATTTGAACCTGCGACCTTCGGGTTATGAGGCTAACTATATCTTGTATTTTCAATGAAATATGGCGTCACGACTAACCAGAAGACACCGATAGATACGCGGATTATAGGGATACCGCTTATAAGTTGTCCCTCAAATTGACCCTCGAATTCATTTCATCAAACGCTTTGAAGTACGAGGAAATTGCCAATTAGGAATTGCACTTGGACGTGATCCATCCCTGGCCACGATCAGCAGGCGTCGTCGATCAGTTCACTTTCAGCGAATTGGGAACCCGCTCCTTAGTTGCGGCAATACCAATAGATGGAAGCAGGCTATCCGATGAGCCCGAGTTCAGAAACCCTTGTCCACGATCAGCCGGGTTGCGTATTCGTGTCATCGTCGTCCGCCCGCCCGAACGAAGGGAGGTAACGGCCGAAGTTCAATTCGAAGTCGCTCCGAACGCCGTAACCGATATTACGAACCTTCGCGCGGCGCGCCTGCGCACTGGGCAAGGCCAGCAATGGAAAGAACAGGTCGATGCTCGACTGAAGCTCGGTCGCTGTCGGCGTCCCGAACCGATTGACCTGGGCCTTCGCCGCGGCTAGCGTTTCACGGTCGAACGAGGCCAGACGCCGGACGAGCGCATCGACAAACGAGTCGAGCTCGACATCGTCCAGCGTGCGGTTCACCCAGCCATAGCGCTCGGCGATATCAGCGTCGAAATCGTCGCCGCTGAGCACGATCTCAAGTGCGCGCGAGCGGCCGACCAGGCGCGGGAGCCATTCCAGCGCTCCGCCGCCCGGGACCAGACCGACGCCGACCTCGGGGTTGCCGAATAGGGCGCTTTGCCGGCTGGCGAAGCGCATGTCGCAGGCCAGCACGAACTCGTTACCGATGCCGCGCGTGCGGCCGCGAATCTTGGCGATGCTCACGACTGGCGTGGACGAGAGGCGCAGGACAAAGTCGCGCCAAAGGCCCAGCACCTCCGGCCGTTCCGCTGCCTTGGCTACGTCGAGATGGGCGATGAAAAAATCGGGATTCGCCGACTGGAACACTACGACCTTCACGGACGGGTCCGCCTCGAGGTCGGTCATTAGCGCTCCCAATTCGACGATCGTTGAAGGAACAAACATGTTGATCGGCGGGTTGTTGAAGGTGATCGTCCACCGGCCCGGATAGGTGCGGTCGATGTTGAACTGCGAGGGATCAGGCATGGCGCATCTTCTCCTCTTGTGTGAAAAAAATTACCGCAGCGATCTGAAGCCGGCGCGAACCTCTTCTGAAAAGAGGCCGCGAGTTTTTCTAAGACTCATGCAACGTAGCTGAGACACGAGCCCACACGCCTTCCAATAGCGCAGGCACCCACTTTTCAGCGGGACAACGGCTCCAACTCTGACTGAGGAAGACGAGGTCCCGATTTGCTGCGCCTTTGCTCGCGCTTCCCAGCTCAAGGATGAAGAGCGACCCTCTTCTAAAGGGGCAGCCGCCGACCTCGCCGGAGGTTTTCGCTTCGCGCACAACGGTGGCTGGTGCAAAGAGGCATTCGTCCGCGGCAGCAACCGTCGTCATTGAAGATCGAAGCGCTGGGTCGGCAGCAAGTTGCCGCATTTTATGCAGGCCCTCAACAATGAGCTGCCGAGCTGCAATCAGCGCGATAACGGCAGCCAGATCGCCGTTCACCATGGAAGCAAGAAGTGTTTTGGCCCGCTCCACCCTGCCGCTGATGCGCCACCACAGCATTTTCAGGATATTGGAGGAGCCGGCAGCTTCAAGAACTGTATGGGCCGCTGCCGAACTTTCCTCAGTGGCCGTGAACGTTTCCACGAACAATCTACCTATGTTCTGCTGCACAAGCAGACCGAGCTTCTCCGTAGTTCCGATCCCTCTGACCCATTCGGCCAGGGGCTCCAACTGAGCGGGTCCGTGTTTCACTTCGTCGGCCTTGACGTTTAGTCTCGACCACAGTTCGTCTTGCGCGGCGGCTCGGCTGGGGTCTGTGCGCGGCAGCAGAGTTGGGAATCGTCTGCCGTTGAGCGAGAAAATACGGAGCATTTTCCGGAGACGCTGCACGTTGCGAACAGGACCATATGCTATGAAGTCCCGGTCGAACCTTGAATCGTTTGAAATTGTCCGGATCTCTGCCGGATCCGTGACGACGACAATGTCAGCGATACCGGGAAAATACGTGCGCTTCATGCTGTGATCACTCATCCTATGCGCCGAGATCGTTTCAAACCCGTTTGCCGTGGACCGCTTTTGTGATTTATTTCCTTCAACATTTTCGTTCTCTCCTTTAGCCTTCGCCGTAGCGGGAGTATTTGCGTTCAAGGCATGGCGCTCATCGCAACGATCTGAAGCCCTCGCGAACCTCTTCTGAAAAGAGCTTCGGCTGCTCCCAGGCGGCGAAGTGTCCGCCCTTTGGCAAGCGGTTGTAATGGATCAGTTTGGGATACGCCTTCTCTGTCCAACTCCGTGGGGCTGGATAGAGTTCGTCAGGGAAGACGCTCACGGCAACCGGGATGGAGACGCCTTTCGCATTGAAGTACCCGTTGTCCCAATACTCCCAATAGAGACGAGCGCCAGAGAGCGCTGTGTTCGTCAGCCATGTGATCGTGATGTTGTCGAGAATGTCGTCGCGCGTGAGGCCTTCGGATTCTCCGCCAAAGACCCGTGAGATCATCGCGTAGCTGCGCGCGTCGTGATCGAGGAAATAGGCCGCAAGACCTACGGGGGAATCTGCGATTCCGTAAAGCGTCTGAGGTCTCAGCCCCATCTGGAACCCATAGGCGATTCCTTTTTGATATACGAATTGCAAACGCTCGTAAGCAACCTGCTCGTCGAGGGAGAGACCCGATGGCGCCGGCGCTCCGGAGAAAGCTGCCTGGTCAATCTCAGCTGGAAAGATGCCAGGCATGTTGGTGTGAATGCCAAGCAACTCCGGTGGCGCTTGCACGCCCATCAGATCTACAATGACTGCGCCCCAGTCGCCGCCCTGCGCAACAAATTTCGTGTATCCGAGGCGCTTCATCAACGTGACCCAGGCGCGTGCGATGCGATCGGGCCCCCAACCCGTTGTCGTCGGTTTGCCTGAGTATCCGTAGCCAGGCATCGACGGGATCACTACATCGAAGGCGTCTGATGCACTTCCGCCATGGGCCGTGGGATTAGTGAGCGGATCGATAATCTTCAGCTGCTCAACGACCGAACCGGGCCAGCCATGCGTGACGATGAGCGGCAACGCATTTTCATGTTTTGAGCGAACGTGGATGAAATGAATGTCGAGCCCATCGATCTCGGTGATGAATTGCGGCAAGGCATTCAGTCTTGCCTCGCACTTGCGCCAATCGTATTCCGTGCCCCAATAGCGCGCGAGCGCTTGAGTCGTCTCGAGCTGCACGCCTTGGGTTGCATCTGTGACCGTTTCCCGTTCCGGCCACCTTGTGTTGTTGATGCGCCTGCGCAATTCGGTGAGTTCCGTTTCCGGGACAGTTACTTTCTGAAACGGACGAATCGCACTGTTGCCAGTTGTCAACGCGCTGCTTTCTTGTACGGCAATAGTTGCGGTCATGGATTCCTCCTCTGCGGTGATGTTGGAATTTCCAACTCTTGCCCTAGGAAAATTTTGTCCGATGTGAAGAAAGCGGGAAGTTTCGGAAAAATGATAACCCCAAGGAGCTTGTGGACACATTTCGTGCGTGGGACGCCCGCGCACCTCGAAAGGGCATCGCCTAGGTGCGCTTCGACCGGTTCTCCGGCAGGTCGTGCCGAGCAGGCTCGCATCTATCCCTTTGAAAACATGATGCTCCGGCGTTTCCAATCGGCTCTTAGCGAAGGACAGATCTCAGTCCGCAAGGGTCGCTGACTATCTATTGCGCACAACTCACGGTTACTCCCCGTTTAACGGGCAGTGTCCCAGCAACCTTCCCGAATCATGACTCCGGATTCGGCGAATGCCAAATCGCTGAGTCACTCATCGACAAGTGAGATCAAGGCAAGTTGCCGAATATGTATGGTCCGCCGTCCGACTGCAAGGAAAAAGCTGAGGGCGAGAAGACAAGTCTGCGCAAATGTATTCGGCCTTTGGTGGAGCTCAGTGCTCCTGGCCAGGATGAGTTGCGCGCGTATCTGTCCTTATTAGTCGGTCGGTTGTCGTCAACCAATTCGGCCAGCAGGTTTCCAGGCACGCCGTTGTGACTGTTCTTTCGTCCTTGCTGTTTCTGTGCAGACCTCGGTGGGTAAACTTTAAGCCGTCGTGGTAGTGCGGTAAAGTGGGAGCGCGTGAGCGCTTCCAAGCCGCAGGCGTCTTTTCCGCGCTGGTCTATGATGCTGTGATCATGTTGCTGTTCGGTCGGTAGTCTTCTCCGCTGGATAGCACCGCCCATACGATGCGGGCCAGCTTATTGGCCATGGCGACCACGACGACATTTTTCGGAGCTCGGGCATCGAGCGCATCCAGCCAGGCTCCGATCGGCGCTCGATCCCGCTTGATCCGCAGCACTGCAGCCCGTGCTCCGTGGATGAGGATCTTGCGCAGGTAGACGTTGCCGCGTTTGCTGATGCCGAGCAACCTTGCCTTGCCTCCAGTCGAATACTGCCGTGGCACGACACCGAGCCACGCAGCAAAGTCGCGTCCCTTTCGAAAGGCTGCGCCGTTGCCGATGGCGGCTACGATGGCTGTGGCCACGATAGGCCCGATCCCCGGAATCTGTCGGATGCGAGTACACCCCGGATCGGCGGCGGAGATCCGTTCCAGCTCCAGGCTGAGTCCTTTAATCTGGTCTTCGATTATCTTCCACTCGTTCCAAAGAAGATCGATCAGGTTCCGCATCTGCGTTGTCAGGTTAAGGTCAGCGTTCTCAAGAATGTCGGGCAAGGCAGCCCGCAGCTTCGCTGGAGTCTTCGCGAAAACCAGGCCTCGCTCGAGCAGGAACGCACGCAGTTGGTTGATGACGGCAGTGCGTCGAGAGATGAGGCGATCGCGAACTCGATGGATCGCCTGCAAATCAAGCTGATCGTCGGTCTTGATCGGGACGAAGCGCATGTTTTTGCGCTCCACCGCTTCGGCGATCGCCTCTGCATCCACGAAGTCATTCTTGTTGGACTTCACGAATGGCTTTACAAACTGGGCTGCGATCAGCCGCACATCATGACCTTGCTTCCGCAACGCGCGTGCAAGAAAATGTGCTCCGGAACATGCCTCCAGCCCTATCAGCGACGTCTGCATGTTGGCGGTGTATGTCAGCAGCTGTCGTTGTGTGAACTTCTTTCGCACTAGCACTGTGCCGGCCACACCAAGCGCTACCAGGTGAAACGTTGTCTTGCCAAGATCGATGCCAACCGAAGCTATTTGCATATCGATGATCCTCCTTCTTAGAAGCTGCCACCACGATCAACCTGCCCGCGCAGGTGAATCAAGCGGCGGACCATCTCATTAGTCGGCTTCTTGGACACTTGCAATCAGCGAGCAATGTTGGAGGAAAGCCGGTTTGTCGGCAACTTGAACTCGGAGCGAATCAGTAAACAGAATGCGACTTAGCATTACCAATTAAATGTCAGGGTGCCTAAGCGATCAAGACCTATGTATCTTGCATGCACAGGCTTTGATTGCGTTTCATCTTCGACGACTGGTCTCAATACTTGATAGTGTTCAGATCTTCGCACTCCTCACGGTTAGCTTCAACGACTCCTAATTAGACAGAAGCTGTTATTGCTTTGAGGCACTGGATCGGCCGGATCGCTTAGTAATTGATCTCTTCGGCAATCGCGGAACAGCCTGGACGCCCGCCCAAAGCGTTGCGATCGTTTGCTCGACCACTAGAGTCTGGTCAGGCAAGTCAGGCACAACCCCTTGGATGACCATGAGTGTGGCGAGGCCAAAGATCGTAAACCACCAGGTGTGAGCTACCACTATGTCATCCCTATTTGGCAATCCTTCATCCTTGGCAACATCGAAAAAGAGCTGCACGAAACGTCCGAACAACGGCGCGCCAATGTCGTTGATATATTGTCCAGCGCGGATGCCGTTGCGGTTCTCAGGCCCGAAGAAGACGTTGCGGAACTGTTGTGGATGGGCAGTGCAGAACTGAATCAAGCTGCGTGAAGTCGCAAAAAGACGCTCTTTCGGCGCACGGTGTTTAGCGGCAATCGCGTCGAAGTTCTGAACCATCAACCCGATCGTCTCGCGGCTCAACTCCGCAAGAATGTGCCATTTGTCGGGGAAATGCTGATAGATCACGGCGTGGGTATAGCCGATCTCTTTAGCGATCTCGCGAAGCGTCACGGCTTCGTAGCCGCGATCGGCAAACATTTTGCTGGCAGCCGCAAGGATTTCGCCCCGCAACCTCTCCTTGCGCTCTACCCGGCGACTTGGTGATGTGGATGTCACTTCAATAGCTTAATCTCTTTTGACGATTTTTGCGACCGAATGTCGTTTTATAACCGTTGGTAAAATAAAACCACTGATCATTTTGCAACCAATGGTTAGGGGTGAGTGTCTAATCGTCAGGTCGCGTATTTGGATCACGGCCATATACGAGGCAAAAGGAGGATGCGATGAAAGTTCTAGTGATTGGAGCTGCGGGCAAGAGCGGAGAGGCGCTGGTAAATGAGGCGTTGGGGGCTGGTCACAAGGTGACGGCTTTCGTGCGCGGTGCCGCGCAGTACAAGAAGGCGAATGTCAGAGTTGTTGCAGGCGACGTGCTGGACGCGGCCGCGGTCGACGTTGCGGTCGCTGGACAGGATGCGGTCATCGACGCGCTGGGCGGCAAGACACCGTGGAAAGTGACGACGATGGAAACGAGCGCGGCACACAATATTGTGGACGCGATGCGGCGCAATGGTGTGCGGCGATTGCTGAAGATTTCGGTGGTCGGTGCGGGCGAGAGCGTCAAGAACGCCGGCTTTTTCAACGAGCACCTGCTCATGCGGACGTTTCTGCGAGGTCTGCTGGTGGACAAGGCGGGCACGGAGGCCGAGATCGAAGCCAGCAACTTGGACTGGACGCTCGTGCGGCCGCCGATGTTGACCGACGGCGAGAAGACCGGCGTTGCCAGGGTGCTGAGCACGGAGGGCGGCGAGAAGGCGCACAAGATCGGGCGGGCCGATCTGGCAGCCTTCATGGTGCAGCAACTGGAAAGCAGCCGGTATGTGCGTCAGGCCGTGACAGTGACGACTACATAGCAACGCCTCCGAGAGGATCAACCACCTCTCTCGCCGAGGCGATCCGATCGGCTGTGTAAAGGCCTGTAACGATTCATGCGACAGATAACTGTGGAAACCCACGGGACTAGCGGAGTGCTAGCTGCGCAACTCACACGCTTCGGCGTTCACCCCAGAGCACCAACTTCGTTCACGAAAGGAACCTTATATGTCAAACTTCCCCACACCGCTTGAAGAAGTCATTCATCACAACGTTATTAAGAACAACAGAACAGGCGGCCCGGCGCTTGATGTCGGGCAAATGAAGTTGCTCTGGAGGGCCTTGGGAGAAAACACGGGCTACACCTTCTCTATTTTTGAGATAACGGTCGTGTCGGGTATGGGTATTCCACTTCATAGGCACCCATTTGCAGAGTTTTTCTATGTACTGGAAGGCACTCTGGCTATTGGGTATTGGAACAACCAAGGTGTCACTGAGTGGGACGCGTGTGAAGCCGGGGAGAGTTTGGTGGTGCAGCCCAATGCGCCTCACACGTTCTTCAACAAGAGTGAGCGTCCGTGCCGCGTTCTGAGTGTGTCAACATATCACCACGAGCGGATGATGAAGGATGCTGTGCATCCGGAGGGCAGGACAGATTTTCTGCCCGCTCAACTCACCCAGGCCGATTTTCAGAAATTGACGAAGTCGATGGAGAAGAATCAGACATTCCTTGTCGCAGACCATGCTTAGTGTCGGGTCACATAGGCACGCTTTCGTCTTTTTCGCGAACGAGGCGAGATGAGTCCTCACAAACGCGCTATTCGTCACTTGGCCGGAATGTTTGGATGGATAAGTCGCGGAGTTGAGGAGCACATGGTGTACAAGGGCTGAACTCAGCGATTACTTGCTGATTCAGAGACATCCAAGGAGGCTCCTCGTGACCAGTATGCACTTCATCGGGTTAGACATCCACAAGAAGACGATCAGCTATTGCGTGAAGGACGTGAGCGGTACGGTTCTTTCTGAAGGCACTATTGCTGCGACTAGAGCACAGCTCGACGATTGGGTGAAGACGTTACCCGTTCCGTGGACCGTGGCCATGGAAGCAACCATGTTTACCGGATGGATCTATGACCATCTTCTGCCTCATGCTGCAGCCGTGAAGGTGGCGCATCCGCTGATGCTGCGGGCGATCGCAGTGGCCAAGAAGAAGAGCGATCGCATCGATGCGAGCAAGATCTGCGACTGTCTTCGATGTGACTTCCTGCCCGAGTGCCACATGGTCTCCACCGAGGTTCGGGAGCGACGTAGGACACTACGCTACCGTAAGCTACTGGTCCGGCAGAACGTACAGTTGCGCAACAAGGTCTCACAGATGCTGATGGAGTCAGGCGTGGTTTACAACAAGCAGAAGCTCCACAAGGTCGGCTACTTCAAGGAACTGATGGAGACCAACCCGGATATCAGCCGCGAGCTGAAGCCGCTGCTGGCGATCTGCCGTGAGACCATCGTCCGGATCGGCAAGACCGAGAGTGCATTGATTCGTTCCCTGCGCCGTGACCCGCTGCTTCATGCTCGTGTCGAACGCCTGATGACTATCCCTGCGGTCGGGCCGATCACCGCTCTGACCTGGGTGCTTGAGGTCGACGATGTAGCTCGCTTTCACTCGGTCAAGCAAGCTGTCAGTTACTGCGGTCTGTGCGGTGCAGAGCGAAGTTCGGCGGAGACGATCAAGCGCATGCCCATCTCTAAACAGAGGAACAAGCATCTGCAATCGGTGTTGATCGAAGCAGCTAAACTGGCTCCTCGCTTGAGCCCTGAACTGGCGTTGGTCTATGACACGGAAAAGCAGAAGGGCCATGCCAATCGAGCCTCGATTGCGGTTGCTCGGAAGCTTGTAGCCTATCTGATTGCGGTGGACCGCAGTGGACGAGAGTTCGTAGTGGCAGGAGAACGAAGAGCAGCGGCCTGAAGCCGCTACGAAGAACGAGCAGATTCATCGAACGCAACCTGCCAGGTCCCGCAGAAGCCGACTGGGCGACGGAGCTACGCTCCCAATGCCTCCTTCGAAATGTTTCGGGACTGGCAGGAAACACTCACTCAATCTTCTGTGAAGGTCTCAACAACCCGATACAGCGAATGGATGTCTGGTTCTGCGTTACGCGCAGGAACCGCGCCGAGAGGCACAACCGCGAAGTGATGAACACGCTCAGTGAAACAACCAGGCGCTCTCCTGAGCGCTACGGGAAAGCCTTGCCCCACTTGACAAAGACTTATCATGGATGTCGGCATCCCGGACAAGTGGCTCAGCTAGCTGCCAAAAAAACGGGTTTTTCGGAAATTGAGCCTAGTTCGAGAAAAGCAAGATTCGCAGGAATGTCGTTCGCAGCGCTGATCAGGCCACCAGTTTCATGACGCCCGTTCCAATTTTCCTGATTCGTCCAGCGGGAAAACCGCTCTCAGATGCCCCCCGAAAATCTAGGGTCGAACCGCACCGTAAGAAACTTCCGGATTGATGTAGCTTTTTACTATGGAGCCTATTCGCACGCTTTTCGCAACTCAACCCACTGAGCCTTCGGGAACAGCCCTCCCCGAAGGTCTTCGCGCCAGATACGACGGAAATCTTTCCTTTCCACCCGCTCCGGAAGAGCGTCCTTATTGCATCGCAAACTTCGTGTCGACACTGGACGGTGTCGTTAGCTTCCATCTGCCGGGTCAGTCGGAAGGAGCTCAGATCAGTAACTCGAACGAAGAAGACCGGTTCATTATGGGTCTGTTGCGGGCCTCAGCAGACGCGATTGTAGTGGGCTCGGGGACGCTTCAAGCTGCTGGTCCGCATGGTTCCTGGCTTCCGGAAGCTGTCTATCCGGCGGCGAAAGATTTATACCAAAAGTATCGAACCGAGGTGCTCCGAAAGCTGGAGTATCCACTCGTAGTGATTGTCACGGGAACGGCCGGACTGGACCTTACCAGCGCCGTGTTTCATACACCGCGAACCAGGGTGCTCATACTGACTACGGAACTAGGAAAACGGAGGTTATCGCAAAGTGGATCGGAGGCGCTCGCCTCGGTCGAGGTGAAGGCGCTTTCTACGAAGGAAGAGCGCATATCTCCTTCCGCGATTCTTACGTTGCTCAGGCAGGAAGCCGGAGTGGAATTGCTGCTACACGAAGCCGGCCCGACGCTCTTTGGCGAATTTCTCGCAGGTGGGTTCATCGATGAACTTTTCCTGACAGTGGCGCCTCAGATTGCGGGAAGAGACGCAGTGCGCCCCAGACCAGGCCTGGTTGCCAACGTTCAGTTTTCTCCCGCGACGGCTCCCTGGTGGAAGCTTATCAGCGCAAAAAGTGCAAGAGATTACCTCTTCCTGCGTTATCAGGTGGTAGATCGGGGCGCATAGAAAGCCTGTACCCAATCGCTCGTGGGGATGGTCGGCAACTCGGAAACTCTCCCGCTTTCCAGCGGCTCCACATGTCGATCCTCTGCTCCGTGGAAAGCCTGTCCCGTTTTCCTTGTGCCATAAACACCACCTTTAGAAAATGAATTCCTATCAGATGGTGTTGCACCGACCGGTTGAGACCGCCATATATTTGCGGGAACTGCCGTCAGTGCGGAGGCTTAGGCTGGATTGGTAAACGGAAGGACGTTTATCAGGACCTAGCGGATGTCTCAAACATAAGGAGTTTCTTAATGTGGACCAGAGCTTGGATTTTTATAGGGTTGTGCCTTCTCTACACCGTGCCCGTATATTGTCAAACGAGCGTGTACCAGCTGCGCATCTACAAGCTCCACGCGGGTAATGAGCAGCACTTTCACGAACGCTTCAGCAGGCAATGTATGCCGATCATGCGGCGCTATGGTTTCGACATAGTGTTCACAAGCCAAAGCGGAGAGACCGGCCACGAGGAGTTTGTCTATCTCCTCCGTTGGAAGGATCGCAACACGCAGGTCTCAGCCTGGAAGAATTTTCTCGCAGATATTGAATGGATCAAGATCAAAAAAACGACTTCCGCAAAGTGGGGAGATCTTGTAGACGATGTTCAGGACCGCTCGCTAGACATGTTGCCTTACACGCCTAGACCCTCTCCAGTCCCATGAGCCTTATCGGTCTCTGCGGCCGAGGCCGTGATCCGAGTTCGTGGTGATTGAAAGACGAGAAGAGCGTTTCACAGGACTAATGATCCGAGTTCGGCTCAAACCGAGTTCGATGATTGCGATACCCTGATATCGCTCATAGGCCTGCCTGTCATATTCTCTTGACGTATGCTGTGAGCTTCTGATGATCTCTCATATTGCTAGTACTTCGGCAGAAACGTGCTCAGTCTCACGTTCAGGAGTCAAAGCGATGTCCAACATCCGAGCATCTATCCTTTTAGCCATCCTTGCCTTGGCGCTAGGCGGAGGTTTTCCTCTTTTCGGCCAGGAAAGTCCGAATGCAGTTGCGGCGAGCAGGGATGCAGCTGCGGCTGACGAGGATAACAACGACTTGCCGCAGGCAGATGTCGTCATCGACGGCAAGGCGCTCTTCTCAGTACGAGGCGTTCGGGCCCACCCGGCGGAGCGTCGTGCAGAGGAGATTGAAGATCGAATAAAGGCGGTGGCCGGGAACTCGAAGATTGGCGCGAACTCGCTCACACTTGAAGACCATCCTGAAGGGACCTGGATCATGGCCGACGGTCAGCGCATCCTGGCGGTGTTGAACGAGGACGCGTCAATCGAAGGAATCTCTCCCCGCCCGCTTGCGGAGGTCTACAAAGGTCGCATCGGCGAGGCGATCGAGGCATATCGCCGAGACAGGCGCCCCGGATTTCTATTGCGGCGCGCCCTATACGCGCTCGGGGCGACACTTGGGCTACTCGTTGTATTGCGATTTGGCCGCCGCATTATCGCCTTATTGCGAGCAGGATTCGAGCGGCGTTATCGGGCGCGTATTGAGGGGTTAGAACACAAGGCGCATCACATCATTAAGGTGCAACATATCTGGTGGGTCCTTGCAGGCCTGCTGAACTTCATGTATGGCCTGACAATCGCGGTGGCAGTCTACGTCTTCCTCCACTACGTCCTCTCTCTGTTTCCATGGACGCGAACGTTTGCGAACGGCATGTACCGAATGGCTGTCGATCCATTGCGGACCATGGGCTCAGGACTGGTTGGCATCATACCCAACCTTGTTTTTCTAGCGATTCTTGTCGTGGTCACGCGTTACGGGCTGAAGGTGATTAGGGCTGTCTTTGACAGTCTTGGTGCCGGAACCATGACGTGGAAGGGGTTTGACCCGGAATGGGCCTTGCCGACGTACCGGTTGGTACGGCTGCTCGTAATCGCGTTCGCGGTCGTCGTCGCTTATCCCTATATCCCCGGTTCCGAATCAGGGGCTTTCAAGGGTGTTTCGCTATTAATTGGAGTCATCTTCTCCCTGGGTTCCTCTTCGCTCATCGGGAACCTGGTCGCCGGTTACAGCATGACGTATCGTCGTGCGTTTCGGGTTGGCGAACTGGTGAAAATCGGGGAGCACATCGGCAATGTCGAGCAGATCCGCCTTCTTGTTACGCACCTGCGCACAAAAAAAAACGAGGAAGTTATTATTCCCAACTCCTCTATTCTGAGCAGCGAAGTCATTAATTACAGCTCAATGGCTAATGCGAGGGGCTTGATTTTGCACACGACGGTCGGCATCAGGTACGACGTGCCCTGGAGGCAGGTCGAAGCAATGTTGCTCGAAGCCGCGGTACGGACTGAGGGGCTGCGTCGCGACCCATCCCCTTTCGTGTTGCAAATGGAACTTCGGGACTTCTCTGTTACGTACGAAATCAACGTGTTCTGCGACAAGCCACATTCAATGCTTGCATTCAAAACTGCGCTCCATAGGAATATTCTCGATGTCTTCAACGAGTACGGAATACAGGTCATGGTGCCGGCCTATGAGGGCGACCCGGAACAACCGAAGATCGTTCCCAAGGAACGTTGGTATGCGGCTCCCGCGAGTGATGATGTGCCCATGAATAGGGCGTCGAAATAAAGCACGAACGTACGGCGGCGTAGGGAGGTGCACTGCGCAAATCAGTCATCGTATGCCAAGAGGGATTTCAGCAATTTTCCTGAACCAGCTGCTTCACATTCGCGCACGGACGAAGATCGAGCGCGCATTCGATCCCGACGCGCTCCGGCGGCTCAAGGCAAATGCCGCGCGCGACATAGCTGTTGCAGGTCTTGAGCTCGCCTCTCGAGCGATCAATGCAGGTCTTGTCGACGAGTTCCAAATGATTGTTTGCCCAGTTGTTGTCGGCGGCGGAAAGCGGTTCTTCCCCGATGGTGTGCGGCTCGATCTCGAACGAGTCGAGCAGCGACGGTTCCGTAAGGGAATGATCGTTCTGCGATAATGCCATCCGCGCGGTTTTCCGGTGGTATACCTGCGGTCCTGTCCGTAGCTCGTGGATTGACCGAGCAATGGTCGCGAATGTAGCATGTGCGCCCGGTACCACCGGCTTCTCGCTCATCCATCTCCCGAATTGAAGGATCCTCGGCGCCCTCACCGCTCACTTCTTCTATGTCGTTCCAGGCGCAGAAAAAGCCACCATGGAGAGGTGGCCTTTATTCGGTTTCATTCCGTGCGGGGAGTGGGTCTAATTTGCTATCCGACCCTTATTTGACCCTCGATCTTGCTAATTGGTTGCGGGGGTAGGATTTGAACCTACGACCTTTGGGTTATGAGCCCAACGAGCTACCGGGCTGCTCCACCCCGCTCTTTGAATATACCGTGACAACGCCTTCAGGTCAATGGCCCGACAGGCGCACCGTTTGTATCCCCTTACATCGATAATCCATAGAGTTGGCCGTAACTTTTGTCAGAAAATAGAGTCTGCATAGATGTAGGAAATGTGCGATGAATTCGCCCGTCGCGCAACGGGTCATGGAGGACCAATGGAGAAGAGCAGCAATCTCTCTAAACTTTCAAGAGTGGCGTCTTTTGCCGCTCTGCTTGCGCTATCTGGCGTTGGCTTTGCCCAGGCTCAATCGGCAACTATGCCTGACGCCCAGATCGAATCCAATGTACTGAAGACCTTAGCGGGTTCGTCTATACTTGCCGATCAATCCATCAGCACGACCATCGTATACGGCACCGTCACGCTGAGCGGCACCGTCCGTGATGAGGCGTCACGAGACCTGGCAGAGAAGCTCGTCTCCACTACCGAGGGCGTGAAAAAAGTAGTCGATGAGTTGACCGTCGGAACCTCAGCTCCTGCAGCTAATACTGGCGTCCCGCAGCAGCCTGAGAACCCCGCCGACCAGGGCACGAATCCCAACCTCCAGTCCGACGGCACTATGGCGCCCTCAACGCCTCAGCAAACGCAGTCTGCGCCGCCTCAACAGACACAGCCCGCGCCGCCTCAGAGCTATCCCGGCGACTCCGCTCCGCCGCAGGCGCCAGTACAGCAGCCCCCGCCACCGACTCCCTATGGGCCCTATCGCCAGCCTTATGCACGCCCGTACGGACCACCACCCTCCGGTTACAGCCAGCAGCAGCCCTATGCCTATCCCCCGCAGCAGCCAATGGTGGCACAGAAGGGCGGTGACGCAGTCATTGTTCCCGCTGGCACCGTGCTGCGTGTGCGTATCAACCAGGGTATGGATAGCCGCAAGACTGCTCCTGGAACCGCCTTCGACGGAGTTGTCCTCAGCGACGTCGTCGCTGGTGGATCGATTGCCATCCCACGTGGCGCCACCGTCCAGGGAGTCGTGAACGACGTTCAGAACGCAGGCCAGTTCAAGGGCCGCGGCGAACTCTCCCTGCAACTCACGCAGGTCAACCTCGGTGGCCAGACCTATCCTCTCGTCACCAACCCTTGGTCGCAGCAAGGCGCAGACAAGACGGGAGCCACCGTCGGTAACACCATCGGTCTCGGCGCAGTGGGCGCGATGATCGGCGCAGTCGCCGGTGGCGGCGTCGGAGCAGCAGTCGGCGCTGGAGTCGGTGGAGTCACCGGCCTTGCAGCCTCTTCCGCGTCGCACCGCGGAGAAGTCTGGATCCCCGCAGAAGCAATCCTGAGCTTCAGCCTCACGCAGCCAACCGAGCTGACCACGGTGTCCCAGGCTGAACTGAACCGCCTCGGCGCTGGCGTCCCCGTCGGAGGACAGCCCGGGCAGTTACAGCGTCGCTACCCACCACCGCCACCAGCCTATTACGGGCCGGCCTACTACTATCCGCGTTATTAACTCTTCTTGAAGGGAAGTCGCTGCGAAGCTACTTCCCTTCTTTCATCTCACCTCATCGCTCAAGCAGCTTCAGAGCATTTTCCCGATACACCTTCCGCAGAACCTCTTCCGGCAAAAAGATCCCATAGATATTCCACCGCCCCTGCCGTGAAGCATGCGACGGGTATTCAAAGTATTCGTCCGCCGTCTCGAAGAACCGGTAATGCAGCCGGTACATCTCGATCGTCGGCACAAGGTCGGTTCCGAACACGATCCGATCCGGATATCGCAGAAAGAACTCGCGCGCCGTATAAGGTTGCCGCCCAAGTTCCGGCGTCCGCGAACTCATATCGACGCACACATTCGGATAGCTATCCAGCATCCTGCTAACGAACGTCAGATCCTCACAGCTCTCCCCGACATGCGCCCCAACAAACGTGGTCCTCGGATGCCGCCCGAACACAACATTTCGCTGCTCCAGCAACTCGCGCTTGCCCACCGGACTTCCCTGAAATCCCCACTCGGGATGCGCTGCTAACTCCTCATATCTCTCGTTGGCCGCGTCGATCGGGCGAAAGAACGCAGCGGGGTCAGCGGTATGGAACATCACCGGAAGCTTCCAATCGGCGGCCTTCTCGAAGATCGGCGCAAATCGCTCATCATCGATCCGCAACAGCTTGCCGTCAGCATCTTTTACGGTCAGTCCAAAATCCTTCCAGAACTTGATCCCGCAAGCCCCGTGCTCGATAAGCCGCTCCAGCCGATCCAGCGTGACGGAAACAAAGTCATCACGCTCGACCCCGCTCCAATCCATCCATCCAATCGTGGCGAACCGATCTTTATCAACCGTGTGAAACTTCCGAATCGACTCAAGGGCAGCGTCACCGGTCAGCATCGTGATATTCACAATCTTCTCGACCCCGCACTCGTCCATAATGCGCAGCATCTCCCCTGGATCCTGTGAATCAAGATGGTTGTGGTAATCAATCACCGGAAACCGCGGCCTCTCGACCATATGCTCTGCGGTCCGCAACTCCGACACCGGATGAAAGTCACTCAGGCGAAGATCTACCTTTGCCTCGGCGTTCATCATCGCCACAAACTTGTCGTCGATCTGCACCGTACTCATAGCTCCCCAATCTTCCCAGAATTCGTTTCGAATTCAATTCAGTCTACCGCCCCCCACGCCCTGCGACGCACGATACAGCCCACGCTCCACCCTTCCGGACGATGCCAATTCTCACAGGTATATACGCTGTGGTATCGTGAGCGGATAGTTGGCTAGCCCAGCCTTTCCCGCGTGAATCCATCCATCGCGTGATATAGAGTTGCAACTGTAATTCCCTATGGCCCATATCGTTTCGTACCCCGCGTCCTCGTCCGCTGTTCCCGAAACCAAGCCCAGCTACAACCGCTTCCTTCTGCTCGTCGCCGGACTCGGTGGCCTGCTCTACGGAGTTGACGTTGGCATCATCGGCGGCGCACTGCCCTATCTCGAAGCGACCTCGCATCTTAACGCAGGCCAACTCTCCGTCATCGTCGCTGCCGTCCTCCTGGGCAGCGTCTTCTCGACCCTCTTCGCTGGCCTGCTCGCCGACTGGATGGGCCGTAAACCCCTGATGGTCCTCAGCGGCATTAGCTTCGTCGTCAGCATCCCTGTCATCGCCCTCGCGCACGGCTACGGCCCGCTCTTCTTCGGACGGCTCCTGCAAGGCATCAGCGGCGGCTTCATCGGCGTTGTCGTTCCTCTTTACCTCGCAGAGTGCCTGTCGGCGGCGCATCGCGGCAAAGGCACCGGCATCTTCCAATGGCTGCTGACGCTGGGCATCGTATCCGCCGCCGTTATCGGCATCTATTACAGCTACCGTGTCGAAGCCGTGGCCCAGCTCTCCGACCCCGCCACTCTCTTCGCCTTCAAGGACCAGGCCTGGCGCCGCATCTTCTGGGTTTCGCTCCCGCCCGGAATCCTCTTCGTTCTCGGCAGTTTCTTCGTCTCCGAATCTCCGCGATGGCTCCTTGCGCGCGGCAAAAAAGAGCTCGCCTACGCCGCACTCCTTCGCTCTCGCGCAACGGAACAGGCCGACATTGAGATGCGCGAGATGGAAGAGACCGCCAACGCAGCCGCTGCATCTGGAAAGCGGGATGGGAATGCAGTAAAGGAGAGCATCCTCCGCAGGAAATACGTCATCCCCTTCATCCTCGCCTGCGTCATCCTCTTCTGCAACACAGCCACGGGCGTCAACTCGATCATCGGCTACAACACCAGCATCCTGCTGCAGAGCGGCCTCTCTGACATCCGCGCGCACTGGGGCTACGTGATCTTCACCGTCGTCAACTTCCTGATGACCCTCGTCGGCATGATGCTGGTCGATCGCAAGGGGCGTAAATTCCTGCTGACTATCGGTACCTCAGGAATCATCGTCTCCCTCATCACAGTAGCGATCCTGTTCCGCACCACGGAGAAGTTCAACATCGACTCCCGCGGCTCAGTTCAATCGCTCGTCGCTCCCGACCAGACTCTCACCCTTCCCTTCGACGAAGCCGAGGCCACGCGCCTCCTCGCCGCCCAGGGCTACTCTGGCAGCGAGATCGACAGTAACCGCGCCTCCCTTGCCGTCATCTACTCCTTCGGCGACTTCACCTGCGCCACCAGCTATGTCCGCTCCGATGACCGTGGCGCCGCTCCCATTCAGATCAACCGCGAGGGCTGCGTCCCCACCAACAAAGTCGAAGCCTTCTTCAAGAACCCCTTCGCCAACCTCGAGGCCTCCCGTACCGCGCCCCTCAAAATCGAGCGCGCCCTCATAGGCAGCGTCCCCAACGCAACTCACGGCTGGCTCGTCGCCCTCGGCCTCTACTCCTTCATGGCCTTCTTCGCGATCGGCCCCGGCGTCTGCGTCTGGCTGGCACTCTCCGAGTTGATGCCCACTCGCATCCGCTCCAACGGCATGAGCATCGCGCTGGTCATCAATCAGATCGTATCGACGACACTGGCCGGCATCTTCCTCCCCGTCGTCAGCAAGTACGGCTACTCGACCATGTTCTTCCTCTTCGCTAGCTTCACCGTCGTCTATCTCATCACCGCTGTCTTCTTCCTGCCCGAAACCAAAGGCAAGACGCTCGAAGAGATCGAGCTTCACTTTGAAGGAGCTGAGGTCTAGGAGGATGTTGCATTTCGTTGTTTTTTTTCGACGGGAACTCCCAGCCTGCGCCGCGGGTCTCGTCCCTGGGGTCGCCGGTGATGCGATGGCCAGCCTTGACGATGCGGGCGAACTTCTTGATGTCGAGGTGCAGCAGATCCCCGGGAGCAGCATGCTCATAGCGCACGATGGGGACCTGCGGCTCCAGCATCTTCGCCTTGTTCAGCTTCAGCCGGGTCAGGATGCGGCTGACGGTGGCGCGGCTCAGACCGGTGGCCTGCGCGATCCGTACGCCGGTCCAACGCTCGCGCCGGAGTCTCTCGACGCGCTCGATCAGTTCCGCGGAGCTGCGCCGTGGCGACCTCTGGGGACGTGAAGATCGATCCACCACACCCTCCACTCCGCCCTGACGATAGCGCCGCACCCACTTCGCTGCACTCTGCCGGCTGAGCCCGCGCTCGGCGGCCGCCTCGCGCAGGCTCAGCCGGCCCTCCACTACATCCTTCGCCAGTTGCTCTCGACCATGCACCGTCAAACGGGCATGATAGTGATAGTCCATCTTGCAAGGCTACGATTTCGCCGCGACTAAAGTCTCCAGTTATCAGACTTACTGAGAACTCATCGCAAAGCACGAACAGAGCGAAGAACGAACGGTTGCAGCCGAAAAAAAGAGCCAGACATCAGTCTGGCCCAATATAGGGAAGCCCATCCGCCTCATGCGAAACAGCGGGCACAATGTCCAACACTAGCGGGTTGGCGAAAAGCGAAACTGATCGCGGATCGAAATAATAGCGATGACAGCCAGAGCAACCAGGGCGGGCGAAAACAATACGTACATGGCAGTTCTCCTCTTTGCGGAATATGAAATAAAAGCTGGTACAGGCTGTTGTTCCCTGCTGCGAAAGAGCCGGAAAAATCCATAGTTGTGGCCACGCGTCCATCAAGGAGATTGGGCGCCACAGCCGCTTCAATGTTTTGCTGATGCACTTCTCTCTATTGCAAACAAGCGGCCATTCCGCAAAAACCTGCACATTCAGAGAAGAAATGCGATTTTTCGGGAATTATGAAACCGACAGTGCCAAAAAGCCTCCACGACGGGCAAAACGATTGCCCTTCCCAAAGGCAAAACTTTTCCATCGCGTTGCAGCCATTAGCTCCCCGTTTCATACAGCCATAAAAATGAATGCCCGGGAATCTCTCGGCCCAGCCCATAACGCCCCAAGAAAAAAGCCAGGCAAAATGCCTGGCTTTTACCAACTTCAAACTGGAACAATCTCTAACGAGAAGAGGTAAAGCGAAATTGATCGCGAAGCTGGATAAGAGCGATAACAGTGAGGGCGGCGAAGGCAGGCGTAAAAAATAGATACATGGTGATTCCCCTTTGCGAAAGATGAAATGTAATTCAGTACCGCATTTTTTGTTTCCCTTGTTGCGGAGGTAGCTGATATGCCAGCCTGGCCGCATCAAGCCTTTCAGAATCTCACCCACGAAGACTTACTTCGAGGAAGACTCCATTACTTGTTATCACGTAATCGGGTTCCGGACATCGTAACCACTTTGATTACAAGCTGATACAGCACATCTACCAGCAAACAAACGGCCATTCCCGAAATGTGCGAATTTCAAGGAAGAAGCGCGGTTTTAACAGGCAGCGCGACCCAACCATGCAAAATAAATCTCATTTTGGGAAAACTATTACCATCACCCAGCGGCAAAGGTTTTCCCTATGCATATGCAACCCAAGGGCATAATGCTTCACCCGCCGACACTGAAAAATGCCCAGAGAGAAAGCGACTATTTTAACGATTTTCACAACGAGCTGAAGAGTTATGGCTTCAAAGAGAAGCAGCACTTCCCGGAATCCGCTCCCATACACGGCTACCTGGAACAAAATCAGGATGACGGAGACGTCAGCGCAACAAACTTAAAACGACGAGTCCGGCGCGATCCCTAAACCGCAACCGTAAAGGTATCCTCGCTCCGAGTTACCGCGCGATACATCGTGTCTCGCTCGAAAGGCTCCCGCCCAGCTTCAGTAATCAGCCGAACCAGATCCTTCCTCCGCATACCCTGCGGAGTGGTCGCCCCCGCATCGTGATAAATCTTCTCCTCGACCACCGTACCGTCGATATCATCGGCGCCGAACCGCAGCGAAATCTGCGCCATCTTCGGCGAGACCATCTGCCAATAGCTCTTGATGTGCGAAAAGTTATCCAGCATCAACCGCCCCACCGCAATCTGCTTCATATCGAGCATCCCGGTCGTCCGCGGAATGTGCGCCAACGCGGTATTATCGGGATGAAACGCCAGCGGAATAAACGTCTGGAATCCTCCCGTCTCATCCTGCACCGCCCGCAGTTTCATCAGATGATCGACGCGGTCCTCATCATTTTCGACGTGCCCGTAGAGCATTGTCGCATTCGACCGCAACCCAATCTTGTGCGCCGTCCGAGCCGTATCCAGCCATTCACTGCCGTCGATCTTGTGGTCGCAGATAATGTGCCGGATCCGATCCGCAAAGATCTCTGCGCCGCCACCCGGCAACGAGTCCACACCGGCCTCCTTCATCCTCTCCAGCGTCTGGGCGATCGTCATCTTGCCCCGCTTGGCCAAAAACGCCACCTCCACCATGGTGAACGCCTTGATATGCACCTTGGGAAACCGTTCCTTCAACCCGCGCACAAGGTCCATGAAGTACTCGAAAGGAAGGTCAGGATGCAGTCCGCCGACAATATGAAACTCGGTCACAGCCTCTGAGCAGCCAGAGGCCGCGGTCTCCCAGGCCTCTTCCAGAGCCATCGTGTACGTCCCGGCCTCCCCCTTCTTCCGGCCGAACGCGCACAGCCTGCACGACGCTACGCAGACGTTGGTCGGATTGATGTGACGGTTCACATTGAAGTAAGCCGTGTTCCCGTGCAGCCTCTCTCGCACGAGGTTAGCCAGCCAACCCACCGCCAGAATGTCTCCGCTGCGATAGAGAGCCAACCCATCCTCAAAGCCCAGCCGCTCTCCCGCTTCCACCTTCGCCGCAATTGGCAAAAGCGCCTTGTCGTCTGTCTGGAAGGAGTGTCGTGGCCGCGCGCTCGTCGATGAAGAACTCATAGTACGATTCTATCCTTCCGCGACAATCTCGTGAGCCTCAGTGTCCCGACGAGTCCAGCGAGTTCACCATCTCCGGCTGAATGACGACGCCATCGAACAACGTAGCCCCCACCAGATGGTTCCCCACCGGCCGCACCAGCCTTAGATTCCAGCCCGTGTTCCAGTAGCTAACCTTTTTGTCCGGAAGATGCGCCGAAAACACAAACGTCGTCGAGCTGTTGCCCGTCACCAACACCCGCTCTGCATGTGCGTCATAGAAGATGCTGTTCACGTCCCTGAGATAGAGATTCTTCACCGGCTGCCAGGTCGCACCCTTGTCCTCCGAGTGATAGACACCCTCGCGGCCGCCTATCCAGAGACCGCCGAACCCATCGACGGCAACAGCAGCCACCTGCGTTAGCTCTGCCGGCGGCCGGACCGGATTCCAGGTCATCCCACCGTCGGAACTAAGAACAGCGCTACGTAAATTAGCCGCAAAGATCAGCGACTTCGCAGCCGAGACAAACTCCCACTCCTGCCCCTCGGGATCATGAGCCAGCGTCCAACTCGTCCCCGCTGTCCCACTCTTCAGCACTCCCGCCGAAGTCGCGGCATACATCGTGTCACCATCGCGAGCGAACTCAAAGACCGTCCCATCAAACACCTTCGCAGGCGCCGCCTTTGCCGTCGTACGACTCGCCGCAACGCTGCTCCCTGCCGTCTTACTTCCGGCACCTGTCTTCCTGCCAGTCGCCGTCGTAGCTTTCTTTGCAGGAGTAACGGATGGAGCGCTCGTCACCGGCAAAGCCAACGACACCTGGTCTGCCTTGCTCCAAAACTCACCTGTAAGCCGATAGATCCCATGCCGCGTACCCGCCAGCACAGTCCCATCCGAGGCCTGCCCCAGGCTGAAGACATCATGCTTTTCCAACCCACTGCTCTTCTGCGCCCACGTCAGCCCGCCGTTGTCGCTAACGAACACACCGCCCCACGCCTTGTCGTTCACCACGCCAACATAAATCGTCGCAGGTTGCCGCGCGTCCCCTATATAGGACGTAATCTGTCGCGCCGAAAACCCATTATTCGTAGGCTGAAACGAGTAGCCTCCATCGTTGCTCACCAGAACGCCGCCCCGGTCAGTCGCCAGGAGAATTCGATTCGAGTCGGCCGGGTTCACATAAACGTCGTTGACGATCAACTCTGGTCCCGTCGTGCGCACCCATGTCTTACCGGAATCCCCCGTCCGGTACAATCCTTCCGTCGTGCCCGCAAAGACAATATTCAAGTTCGACGGATCCTGCATTAATACCCGTGTCCGGCGCGCCGTCGAAGGAATTCCCTGGATCTTCTGAAACTTCGCCCCCGCATTTTCAGTCTTGTAGATTCCCGAACACGCGCTTATGTAGGCCACATTCGGGTCCTTCGGATCCACAATGATCGAGAATACGTCAGAGTCATCAATCACGCCTTCCTTAATGTTGGCCCAATGCGCCCCGCCATCCGTCGTCTTCCAGGGAAGATGCCATGTCCCCGCATAGATGATCTGCGGATTCTGCGGGTCGACCGCAATGGATTCGACCTCGTGCAGTTCCTGACTGCCTTCAGGGCTGATCAGATGCCAGTGAATTCCGCCGTCGGTCGAACGATAGACGCCCTTCAGCGTACCCGCCACTACCGTCTTTGGATCGGATGGCGCACTCGCAAGCGCGCGAATGGACTGGCCCTTCAGCTCGGCCGGCGCACTCCACGTCACTCCTGCATCGTCGCTGATATACAGCCCGCCATCGCTGCTGCTCAACACCCACGCGCCAACTAGGATGCGTCCCGGCACCGCCGCATCGACGACAATCGAATCCAGCACCAGGTCGTCACGCTTCCCCACCCTGGCCAGCCGTTTCCAGTCCCCGCCGCCATTACGCGTTTCGTAGATCCACCCGTTGGCCGTTCCCATATACAAATGCATCTTGTCGTGTGGATCGGCAGCGAACGCCCGCGCATCTCCCCCGTTCGGTCCAAATGGCAACCAATCGGCCGCCTTTGCCTGGAGGCAGCATAAGGAAAAGAACCAAGGCAAGGAGGGAGGCTTGAAATCTATAGCATCGATTAAACATATTCCGTCAGTCCGTAGCTTCGTTTAAGCATAAACCGAACGCAACCGGTCGTCAGGAGCATTCAACACAAAGGCTGACTGGGAAGGTTCCCAGTCAGCCTTTGCCATTCTCTGCAAGTTCTACTTACTTCTGTGGTGATGGGCTGGTGCCGACCGAGGCACAGCCTTCACTGCGCTCTCATCCACAGGGGTTAGACCGGTCTGGTCGAGCGTTGCTCCGGTCGGGATCAGCGTTGAGGCCACGGTCTTGGCATCTTGCGAGCCAGTGAAGACCGAGATACGGCTTGCATCAACACCCTTTTCTGTTACCAGGTAAGCCTTGGTGTTGACCGCACGTGCTGCCGCAGCCGCTGCGCCTGCCTTCTCGGTGCTGCTCGCATTGCCAATGACGGCAAGCTTCGCATCAGACGAGCGCTGCATGTTGAGGGCGATATCGTCAAGGCAAGCCTTGGCTTCGTTATCGACCCGGTTTGGCCGTCTCTTATCGCGATCAAACATGATCGAGCAGAGGCTGGTCGTCGTCACTGCTGGCGGAGGCGCCGGCGCAACTACTGTAACGGTAGTCGTGCACGATGCAGACTGGCCCTTGTCGTCAACTACGTTCGCGGTTACCGTAATGGTTCCCGGAGCCGCTCCCGTCGTGTTCAGAGTTGCCGTAGAGGTTGTGCCGCTGATCGCACCAGCTGTTGCGCTATAGCTGTACGTCAGAGGACGATTCTGCGGGCTTACGCCATTCGCCGTAATCGTCGCGGAGTCTCCAGGAGATACCGTCGAAGGATTCGCCGAGCAGGCAATCGTCGGCGGCTGGAATGCCTGGATCGTGAACGGCGCCGAGCAGTCAGCACTCTCCCATGGCCGCGTACCTTGAGTCACGTGCCCTTTGGCGGTAAAGCTACCCGGTGTCGCGTTCTTCGTGTCGATGTTGGCAACGTTAGAGGTTCCGGAGATCGTTCCGCCATCCGTCGTCCAGGTGTAAGTGGCAGTTTTCTTCGCATTCAGATTCAGCGCCGTTCCCGTAACCGTCAAAGGATCGCCGGGGAAAGCGGTCGAAGGCGAAACCGAGCAAGTGTAAGTCACCTGCGGAGGAGGCAGGATGTGGCCGAAGTGCGTCACAATACCAGTGCTCAACTCAGCGCCGTTCAGATTGGCACGTCCCCCCGTTATACCAGTCGTAGGTACCGGCACGGACGGTCCGAAGTTTGCGTGAATATAGCGAAAGTCAGCCTGGAACAAGCGCAGTGAGAAGCGGTTGTTCATAAACGGAAGGTCATAGTCCATTCCACCGCCAACATTTAGCGTCGGGCCCCACGTACTGGGATTGTAAGAGACGTTCCGCGAGTTCGGTCCGTCAAGGCTGGCCGCTCCAGCACCCGCATGGGCAAACAGCGTGAAATTCTGCATTGGCGCGCGGAAGATCGGACCACCAGAGATCGCGTACATGTCGTTGTTACGGCCGTTCGGATGCGCTGCGTAGATAATCTCGCCACCGAAATACTTGTTGAAGTAATACGCTCCGCTGCCAATCGCGCCCACATCAATCGAAGAATAACTGATGCCGTCGGGCTTCAACTGTCCATGGGCTCCCCAGTAGGAATAGCCCGTGAATATATCGACGCGCGAAGGGTTGACGCCCACAGGGGCGGCTGTGCTGGGAGTCTGCGCACCCAGACTCGCGACTCCAAGGCTGACTGCACATGCAGCCAGTACGAACCGGCCAAAATGACGTAACGGGCTATAAACCATTCGACTTCCTCCGCTCAAAAATTCTTCAAGTGTTGTGAGCTTCTAAAATTAGCTCGATATGTTCTTTCGATTCAGTAAAGCTTACCGCAGTTGCTAGCCGTACCGGTAAAAAATTACTCTCTTGCAACTATATTTTCAATAGTTTACCTGTGGCCCACTCAAACTGCACTAGGGAGAACCTTCCCAGTTATCAATAACCAAAATGCCTAATCCAGATTCAGCGTCTTCCTCAGCGTGCCTCGCTCATGCTGAATCTTCTCCTGCAATAGCGTAATCGCGTACAAAAGCTGCTCTGGGCGCGGCGGGCAACCCGGAACATAAATGTCGACAGGAATCACCTGATTGACCCCCTGCAGCAGGGCATAATTGTTGAAAACCCCACCTGAAGTCGCACATGCCCCCATCGAAATCACCCATTTCGGCTCAGGCATCTGCTCATACAGTCTCCGGATCACCGGTGCCATCTTCTGCGAGACACGCCCGGCAATAATCATCAGGTCGCTCTGCCGGGGCGACGGGCGAAACACCTCTGCTCCAAACCGCGCGATATCGTACCGAGACCCACCCATCGACATCATCTCAATCGCGCAGCACGCCAGCCCAAACGTCATCGGCCAGATCGAGTTTTTCCTCACCCAGTTGATCGCCGCATCCATCGACGCCAGAACGATCCCCTCCGGCTGGTCATACCCCCAGCTAACCTCTCTCAGCTTTTCGCGGTTCTTGCCAAAGCTCTCCAGGCTACCGAAAAGGTAGCGGTCATCCTTCTGCGGAACCGTCGTAGGACGGCCGTTGCTCGTCGTTTCGTCTGCAGCTGTAGTCATATCACTAATATAAAACCGATTCCCCGCCGGGAAACTAATTTCCACTTTCGATAAAGCAACGTTGGCCGGGGAACATGTATTTTGATGCGACTTCCTGCAATAGGTTGGCCGGCAGCTACATACAGCCCGACCGCTCCATCCGGACACCTTTGTCCGCCCGAAACCCCGCCGGAAGCTCCAGGCTGATCCGGAACCGCATCCAGGTCACCTTTCCCAGCGGAGTGGCCTTACCATCCGCAGGCTGCTCTATCCGGTGCGCCGTTGAGCTGAAGTGCGAAGCCACCATCGTCGCCGCCCTTGCCTGATCCGCCATTCCCGGAACCAAATGAGCGTCCAGAATCTCCAGCGTACCCTCAGGCGACCGGCTCACCAACTCAGCCAGCCTACTCTTCACATCCTCCGACGGAGTCGCGGACCTCCGGTACTCCGCATAAACCTCGGATAACTGCGCAAAACTCTGCACATCAGCCGCAAACCGGAACTCCCGTGGATTCCACCCCACCGCATCCTGCGCCCGAAAGCTGTAGTCCGTACTGATTAACAACGGGCTAACCGACTGATAAGGCGGCGTCGCCAACTCCGCATAGTCATGCCCAGGCCGCAGCCCTCCCACCGGTAGCACCCTCAGAATCCATCCCGAAGCCAGCGGCTCCAGCATCACCTCGAGTCCATTCCCGATCGGCCGCACGAACCCTTCCCCGGCGCGAACCTGCCCCTCCAGCACCCCTCGCACGCAAGTCTTGCCCGACGACCCCGCCGCCCACCCCACCCCAACACCCCGCACAACCACCCAGACCACCGCCGCAACCCAAAACCTAACGCGCATTCTCCTCCATCGCCTCAGTCAGCGCCTGCCCCAGCGCCTCTTGCTCATCCTTCTCCAGCTTCGCCCCATCCTTGGTCAGATAAAACACGTCGATCGCCATCTCTCCCTCGGTATCGATCAGCGCCACCTCGATATTGCACCCGAACCCGGCCAGCGTCAGGCTCAACGCGCGCAGCAACCCGGTAACGTCCTGCGTCACCACCTCCAGCAGCGTGCTGTGCGACGACGCCTCATCATCGAACTCGACCCGCGTCTCCACCACCACCTTTGGAGCCTTACGCCGCCCCCGCTTCCGCCCGCTCAACAGCTTCTCGACCGACACCGCCCCGGTCATCACATCATGGACGCTCTTCACAAATGCCACATGCTCCGAAGCATTCATCTCCAGCGTCTGGAAGCTGTCCGTGAACCGGAAGCTATCCACAACCACTCCCTGCCGGTTCGAAAACGCATCCGCCGTGACGATGTTCATGCCCCACCCAGCCAGCGCACCCGACATATTCGCAAACAACAGCGCCCGGTCCGGCGTCACGACCGTCAACTCGCTCACCGCCGGCGAGTACCGGAAATCCAGCTGCACCGCATCCTTCCCAAGCCGCTGCGCCATCTGGAAGTGCGTCCTCACCTGCTCTGGCGTCCGCGTCCTTACATACCGCTCCGGAAACCCCTCAAGATACTCCGCCACCGCCGCCCGTTGCCCCGGCAACAACGACGCCACCCGATGCACCAATTCACTCTCAGCCTGAGCCCCCACCCGCTCCTCATCCACACTGCGATCCAGATGATTCGCCGTCGCCATATACAGCCGCCACAGGTTCTCCGCCTTCCACGGCGTCAGCGCGTCCGGATGCACCGCGTTGATGTCCGCATATGTAAACAGCGTCAGCATCCGCAGCATCTCCGGCGTCTGAACCTTGCCCGCAAACGCACCCACGGTCTCGGCGTCAAAAATATCCCGCCGCAGCGCAGCCGACATCTCCAGATGGTTCGCAATCAATCCCAGCACCAGTCCGCTCTCATACGAATCCAGCTCCAGCCGAGCCAGCACACTCTGCGTCAGCCGCACACTCTCCTGCGCATGACTGCCCGTCTCCCGTCCCTTACCCGTGTCATGCAGCAGAGCCGCCAGATACAGCAGCCCAGGATGCGGCAGTTCCCGCAACACCCCTCCGAACCGCGTCGACCACTCTGCCTTGGCCCCCGTCTGCGCATCCTCCAACTCATGCAGCGTATCGATCAGCACAAACGTATGCTCGTCGACCGTATACCGGTGATACGCATCCCGAATCACCAGCGCATCGATCCCATGAAACTCCGGAATCAGCAGCTCCAGCACCCCCAGCGCATGCATCGACCGCAGCGCCACCCCCGCATACCGTCCCGTCAAAACCTCCTGCAGCTTATGCCACAGCGTCGGTCCCTCTTCCAGATCCGCCGACATCAACGGCAGCGCCTCCGAAATCCGCTCCTCCGCCTCTCTGCCCAGCGTGCATCCCGTCCGAGCCATCGCCGCAAACACCTGCAACACGACATCCGGATTGTTCGCCGGGTCCTCGCCTCCCGCCGTCATCGCATCCAGCACCACCCGCCCTCGCTCTATGCGAAAGCCCTGCTGCGCTATTCCCTGCGACTTCCGGTCACGCCTCAAACCGAGCAGCTTGGACGAAGCCTTGGCAACCGGCGCAGGAATCTCCTCCATCATCTGCTTTACCCGCTGCTCCACGCTCCGGGCATGCCTGAAGTAGATCCGCATCCAGTACGCCGCATCCACCTTCTTTGGACGACGTCCCACCAGCCCGATCTCCCCTTCAGCCGCGGCATCCTGAGCCTTCCAGGCCAACGTATTGTCATCCCGCTCATGCCGATAGTGCAAAAAGCACCGCACCAGCCGCAAAAACTCCACCGCCTGCCGAAACTCCCGTCCCTCCTCAGCATCCCCGTTCTTGGTCTCAACCCCGGCCACCCCCTGCAATCGCGCCAGCCACGCACACACATTCACATCCCGCAGCCCACCCGGACAGTCCTTGATATTCGGCTCCAGATGAAACAACGTGTCCCCATACTTCGCATGACGAGCTCGCGTCAGCTCCATCAACCGCCCTACAATCGCCTTCTGATCCCGCTGCAACAGTTTCGGCACCACCTGCCCCGCCAGCTTGTTGTACAGCTCCGTATCGCCCGTAAGCAGGCGATGATCCATCAGCGACAGCGCAAACTCAGCATTATCCTCGTCGAACCTCTCGCACTCCGCCAGCCTCCGAGTCGCCGGTGACACCCGAATCCCGCAGTCCCAAAGCTCCTGATTCACCCGCCGAATCGCGTCCTTTATATCCTTCTCGACCACCCGGCCATCCAGCAGAAACAGCAGGTCCACATCCGAGTACGGAAAAAGCTCCCGCCGCCCATACCCACCAACCGCCAGCACCGCAATCCCGCTCGCCAGCCGCGCATCCTGCTCCACAACCTGCTGCCAAAGCCCACCCACCAGCTCATCAAGCGCCCGTGCCCGCGCCGCAATCGTGACCGACCCCGACGCTCCCGTCTCGAACGCACCACGAATCTCCAGCATCATCCGCTGGTACTTCCCGCGCATCCCGCTGCTTGTGGACTCGTTTACCTGCATCTGTCTTTTGCCGTCGGAGACTCCAGCATACAACCAACGAGCACTCTACTCGACTTAGACTTCCATCCCCACGATGCAGTCCAATAACCAACACCGGAAAAGCCCGTCGAAAGCGACTGCTTTGAAGGCCGCACAGCGTATGGGTGCCCCAGGTCTCGATTCTGAGACCTGGAATTTTTAGCAGCCCGTTCTTACCTTAAATCCGCGCATCTCCGTGAAATTCGCGGTCGCTCCCTTAGAGCGCGATCTCTCCGCGCTCATCGTTCCGAATCCGGATAGCCTCATCGATCTTCGAGATAAAGATCTTCCCATCCCCGATCGTTCCCGTCCGAGCCGCAGTAATGATCGCGTTCACCGTCTTGTCGACCATCTCATCGGTCACCACGATCTCAATCTTCACCTTCGGCAGCAGATCAACCTCATACTCTCTTCCACGGTAGATCTCGGTATGACCCTTCTGCCGTCCATGTCCCCGCGCCTCCAGAATCGTCATCCCGTCGATGCCGATCTCCACCAGCGCATCCTTCACCGCATCCAGCTTCGACGGCTGAATCACCGCTTCGATCTTCTGCATATCCTCTTAGCCCTTCCTCATAGCTCGCAGCCTAATGCCCGTAGATTAGTGCGCCCAATCGTACCCTTCTTCGCCGTGTTGCGACAGGTCCAGACCTTCGCGCTCATCTTCCTCACTCACCCTAAGGCCAATCACCTTATCCACGACGAACAAAATCACCAATGTACCTACAATAGAAAGGCTCCACGCAATCGCCACGCCGGTGGCCTGATTCAGCACCTGATGCGCGTTGCCCTCAAGCAGCCCAGTCGCCTTCCCTGCCCCAAAAATCGGATTGATCGCGCTGTTGGCAAACACGCCCGTCAGCAACGCTCCTAGAGTCCCTCCCGCGCCATGCACACCAAACGCATCTAGCGAGTCGTCATACCCAAACCACGCCTTCACCTTCACGACCATCAAATAACAGAACACCCCGGCAAACAGCCCAATCCACAACGCCGACATCGGCGTCACAAACCCAGCCGCAGGAGTAATCGCCACCAGCCCTGCCACCGCGCCCGAGATCGCTCCCAGCGCCGAAACCTTGCCCTGACGAATCCACTCCGCCCCGCTCCATCCAATCGTCGCCGCCGCTGCGCCAAAGTGAGTCGCCACAAAAGCCGAAGTCGCCAGCGTTCCGGCAGCCAACGCCGATCCAGCATTGAACCCAAACCAACCCACCCACAGCAAACAAGCCCCAATAAAGCTCAACACCACGGAATGCGGGGGCATCGGCACCTTCGGATACCCCAGCCTCTTCCCCAGATACAACGCCGTCACCAGCGCCGACACACCCGAAGTCACATGCACCACCGTCCCGCCCGCAAAGTCCAGGCAAGGAATCCGCCCGCCCAGCGAAGCGTTCAGCAGTCCGCCCTTACCCCAGACCATATGCGCCATCGGGCTGTAAACCATCAGCGCCCACAGGATCATGAACACCAGCATCGCCGAAAACTTCATCCGCTCCGCAAACGCGCCCGTAATCAGCGCCGGCGTAATGATCGCAAACATCAGCTGATACACCATGAACGTCTGCGCCGGAATCGTCGCCGCATACTTCACATCCGGAGCCAGCGTGACCCCATGCAGCAACACATTATGCAACCCTCCAATAAACCAATTCCCCTCGCCGAACGCCAGCGAGTACGTCACCAGCGCCCACAGCACCGTAATCACGGCCATCATGGCGAAGGTCTGCATCATCGTTCCCAGAATGTTCTTCTTCCGCACCAATCCGCCGTAGAACAGCGCCAGCCCCGGCCCACTCATCATCAGCACCAGCGCCGCCGACACCAGCATCCACGCGTTGTCTCCGGAGGTCTGCGCCGCAGCAATCGCCGTAGCATTGTCTGCAGCCTGCTTCTCCAGAGCCGCAATCCGGTCCGTCTGCGTCGCGCCACTCTGAGGCGCAGCCCCCTGTGCCACCGCAACCGGTCCACTCACGACCGCTCCGCCAAAGATCAGCGCCAACACAAGAACCAGAAACACCTTCACTGCTGAAAAACGCATGGTTCAATCACCCGTTTCAAAGTTAGTAGTTGTAAAGACTTGTAGGTAATGACAAAAAGAGAAGATACTTCGGCGATCCCGCAAACTCGCGGTCTACGACGATTTGACTTCAGGAAAACGTGGGAGCGAGGCTTTACATACCCCGATGCGCTTAATCTACACAAGGTAGAGCACAACACAAAGCAAGAAATTAACATTCACCCCAAACCACACATGCGAAAGGTGCCCGCCTATGTCCGCACCCACCCTCTATAGCTGGTCCGACGTCGAAACCGAGCAGCTCAACCCACTCCTTCAGCGCCAGTTCGTCACCGGCGATCAATCCATGTTCGCCCGCATCCTCCTCAAAAAGGGCTGCGTCGTCCCCCGTCACTCCCACCCCAACGAGCAGATCACCTTCATCGTCGAAGGCGCCCTCCGCTTCGACTTCGACGATGGCACCTCCCACACCGTCCACGCTGGGGAAGTCCTCGTCATCCCCGGCGGCGTCCCCCACTCCGCCACCGCCGTCGTCGATTGCGTAGACTTCGACGTCTTCACCCCACCCCGCCAGGACTGGATCAACAAAGACGACGCCTACCTCCGCTAAGGTGGACTTTCTCACAACTATTGTCATTTCGACCGGAGCGGTTCGCGCATTTCGCGAACTGCGGAGTGGAGAAACCCGCTTCTCTACCCCAATCTCATCCCACCCAAGTCAACGGGGTGCCCCATTCATGCAGTCTCATCGCATGAGTGGGCCATTCGTGCGAAAGCACGAACCGCACTCCTATCCCCGCCCCAGCAACTCCCCCACAATCCCCTCCCGCTCCACCCGCAAATCCCCAGTCGCCATCTCCCGCCCAGCCCGCCGGTACCAATAAGCCGCATTCCCCAAATCCCCCTCCTTGCGATGCAGATAGGCATGCACCCAAGCCCCATCCGCACCTGAAACATCCTGCGCGATCTCATGAGCCCGCTCCCAATCCCCCTTTGCATCCCACCAAAGTGCCAGCAAAGCCCCCGTAAATTCCTTCCCATCTGAAGCCTCAAACTCCTTCACGGTCATCAGTCAATCCTCCTCACTGCGAAGCGGCGGACATATACCCACGCTCTCTCATCCACTTCGCCACCAAATCCGGCCAAACACTCAACTGAGGATTCGCCGCAGCCAACCCTGCCCCATGCGCTCCCTGCTGAAAGATATGCATCTCCGCCGGAACTCCCGCCTTCACCAGAGCCTCATAAAACATCACGCTATTCATCACCGGAACAGTCTTATCATCCGTCGTCGAAAACAAAAACGTCGGAGGCGTATCCGTCGTCACCCGAGTCTCCGCCGAAAGCGACCGCACCAACGCTGGATCAGGATCATCCCCCAACAAATTCTTCAGCGAGCCATGGTGCACATCGGGCTCCATCATCGTGATCACCGGATAAGCCAACACCAGAAAATCCGGCCTGCTCCCCTGCCGCTCCACCAAATCCGCTGAATCAGCCTTTCCCCAATCGAACTGCGTCCCCGCCGTAGCCGTCAGATGCCCACCCGCCGAGAAACCCCACATCCCCACATGATCCGCCGCAATCCCGTACTCGGCCGCATGAGCCCGCACCACCCGCATAGCTCGCTGAGCATCCCACATCTCCACCGGATGGTGATACTTCGGCCCCAGCCGATACTTCAGCACAAACGCCGCCACTCCCCGAGCATTCAGCCACTCCGCGAAGGCATACCCTTCCTTCTCCATCGCCAGATGCTGATACCCGCCCCCGGGAGCCACCACCACGCCCGTCTTCGTCGCATTCACCCCCGCCGGTAAAAACACCGTCAGCGTAGGCTTGTCCTCATCCGCATCCCCCAAAGCCCCCGGAGCACCCGCTGGCCACAACAAAACCACCGGCTTCCCCGCAGGCGCTGGCGCCGTCCCAACAACCTCCTGCCCACGCACCACACCCACACTCAACACCGTCATCACCAGACCACAAGCAACCCACATCCTCATCCTCAACCCTCCTTGGCCATACTAAGACCTCGCCGCCAATAACGACCTCAATTCCCCCCTGAACAACTCCTTCGACTTCACACCCCACATCCCGTACGCTTGCAAAAGTTCAACGAGCCAAGCATCACAGGAGTCTCCCCATTCCATGAAGCACCTGGTCCAGAAGCAGCTAGCCCAATCCATCGCCACCATGCAGGCCACCCTCGCCGATCTCCACATAGCCGACACCATCGCCACCATCGCAGAGCTCACCGCCAACGCCATGCAAGCCGGACGCAAGCTCCTCGTCGCCGGCAACGGAGGCTCCGCCGCCGACGCCCAGCACCTCGTCGCCGAATTCGTCGTCCGCCTCTCCAACAACCGCCCCGCCCTCCGCGCCATCGCTCTCACCACCGACTCCTCCATCCTCACCGCCTGCGCCAACGACTTCGGCTTCGATCAAATCTTCTCCCGCCAGATCGAATCTCTCGGCCAACCCGGCGACGTCTTCCTCGGCATCTCCACCTCCGGCAACTCCCCCAACATCCTCCGCGCCCTAGAACAAGCCCGCGAGATGGACATCATCACCGTCGGCTTCAGCGGCAGTGGCGGCGGCCAGATGCGCGATCTCTGCGACTACAACGTCATCATCCCCTCCACCACCACCATGAACATCCAGGAGTGCCACCTCGCCCTCGAGCACATCTTCTGCATGCTCGTCGAGTGCCACTACTTCGCAACAGCCTCTAACTACGTCATGAATTAGTTGTCTCCCCCCGAAACAAAACACAAAGACAAGCCGTCGCTTATATTCAATTCATCCGAATCTCAAGAGGTCAATCCATGTTCTTCCCTTGGCGTAGTCGTCGTGCATCGTTCGTCTTGTTGGCGACGGCAGCAACTTTAACTTCCTTCTCTCCCTTTACCATCGCGCAGGACAAGCCTGATGAAAAACCCGCCTCAGCTCCATCTGCCGCGCCCCACGTAGCCGCCACCACACCCGACTCCATCACCGAAGGCAGCGTCACCGTTGGAGGCCAGCCCATCGCCTACCGCGCCATCGCCGGCACCCTCACCGTCGGCGGCACCGACCCGCAGGACGCCACCCTCGGCTTCGACGGCAAGCCACTCCCCGACTCCGGCGTCAAGCCCCCCGAAAAGGCAGAGGATGCCCCTCCGACCGCGCGTATGTTCTACGTCGCCTACTTCAAAAAGGATGCTCCCGCCGCCCAGCGCCCCGTCACCTTCATCTATAACGGAGGCCCCGGCTCACCCACCATGTGGCTGCACATGGGAACCTTCGGCCCCAAACGCATCGTCACCCCCGACACCCAGCATCAGGAAGGCGCACCGTACTCCATCGTCAACAATGAGTTCTCCCTGCTCGACGTCAGCGACGTAGTCTTCATCGACGCTCCCGGCACCGGCCTCAGCCGCACCTTCGGCAAGAACAAGTCCGAAGCCTTCTACGGCGTCGACGCCGACGGCCACGCCTTCGAGCGCTTCATCCGCCGCTTCCTCTCCAAGTACGACCGATGGAACTCCCCCAAGTACCTCTTCGGCGAAAGCTACGGAACCCCACGCTCCGCCGTTCTGGCCGCAGACCTTCGCAGCGTCGACCTCAATGGCATCATCCTGCTCTCGCAGATCCTCAGCTTCGACAACAGCGTCGATGGCCCCACCGCAAACCCCGGAGTCGATCAGGCCTACGCCCTCGCGCTTCCCACCTTCGCCGCCACAGCCTGGTACCACCACAAGCTGCCTAACCAGCCCCCAGCCCTCAAGCCCTTCCTCGCCGAGGTAGAAAAGTACGCCCTTGGCGATTACATGACCGCCCTGCTCCAGGGCAGCGACCTCACCGACGCTCAGCGCCAGGCCGTAGCCGAAAAGCTCCACACCTACACAGGCCTCCCCGTCGACTACCTTCTCCGCGCCGACCTCCGCGTCACCGGCGGCGAGTTCTCAAAAGAACTCAAGCTCGACGAAGGCATGACCACCGGCCGTCTCGACTCCCGCTATCAGGGTCCCGACGCCGATCCCATGGGGGCAACCTCCGGCTACGATCCCCAAAGCGACGCCATCACCTCCGCCTGGAACACCGCCATCAACCAGTACCTGCATAGCGACCTCAAGTACGCCACGCAGGCCACCTACCTGCTGTCCGGACGTCAGGGCGGCGAATTCTCATGGAACATGACCCACACGCCCCCGGGCCGCGGCTTCGGCGGCGGCGGAGCCGCACCCGGAACCGTCGAGACCGGAGCCAACGTCATGCCCGACCTCGCCTATCGCATGAAGATGAACCCGAAGATGAAGGTCATGCTAGCCGGTGGTTACTATGATCTCGCCACTCCCTACTTCGAGGGCGTCTACGAGATGCACCATCTCCCCATGCCCCACAATCTCCAATCCAACATCAGCTACCACTACTACGAAGCCGGACACATGATCTACGTCAGAGAGGACATCCTCAAACAGTTCCACGCCGACGTAGCCACCTTCATCAAATCCACTGAAAACGGCAAATAAGCCGACCCACCAGAAGCACAAAGGCCGGGCACCTCAAGTGTCCGGCCTTTTCACAGTACTAGGGAAACTCTGAATAAGTCCCGAGCTGAATCCGTTTTGAAAGGGCGCGACTTCAACCGCGCCGCAAATGCCCCCAAAAAGCAGGGCATTAGAGGATGCTGAAAAATCACCGTTTTGAAAGGGTTCGGCTTCAACGGCGCCGCAAATGCCCCCCAAAAAAGCAGGGCATTAGAGGATGCTGAAAAAATCGCCGTTTTGAAAGGGCGCGGCTTCAGCCGCGCCATCGTGCTGTAGTTGCATTGCGGCTTTAGCCGCTGAGGGAATCTCTCCAGACCAATGCAGACTTTTTCAGCACCCTCTTTAGACCCTGAGGGATGTTTCTCTTATCAGAGCTTCGAGGCTGAGATAATCCAACCCGTGAAAATGAGATCGTCCCGAATAAGATGCCTGCGTGCTGGCCGTTTGTTTTGCGCCTTTCGTTGCACGGCGAATCCTTTCACCAGCCGCAACCTCAGTAAACATCATGAAGAGACGACTCTGCGATGATTCGGCAGCTTGGCCTTTGCACTACCCCTCCAAATCCCGCTTTAGCCTCCCCAGCAACTCCACCGAAGGCCGCGCAAACCGACTGATCCACCGGTCATAAATCTCCTGCACCGGAACCACATTCAGATAATTCCACCGCACCCGACCATCCCTCTTAGCAATCACGAGGTCGGCCCCCTCCAGCACCGCCAGATGCTGCATTACCGTACACCGGTCCAGCTTCTTAAACCGCAGACAGATATCGCCCGTAGTCAAAGGCCCCTCCCGAAGCAGGTCGAGCATCGCGCGTCGCCGATCATCGGCCAGCGCCTTAAAGACCGCGCCCTGTTTGTCTCTCCTTGACATGTTATAAAAATACAACATATAAAAATCAAGCAGAAAATAAAAGCCGCGAGGTGAACCACCCATGCAACTCAAATTTCAAGTCCACACGAAGATCCAAAAACCCATCGCCGAAGTCTTTGACGCCGTCTACAACCCCACCAGGCTCAGCGGCTACTTCACCACAGGCGGTTCAACCGCTCCCCTCGATGAAGGCACCAGCGTCACCTGGCGCTTCGCCGACTATCCCGGCGACATCCCCGTCACCGTCAAAAAACTCGTCCCGAACAAACAGATCATCCTCGAGTGGGACGCCTACGAACCACCCGCCAAATCCGATAACCCCGAAGAAAACACTCCACCCCCAGCCAACTACAAGACCACCGTCGAGATGACCTTCGAATCCCTCGATCCCAACAACACCCTCGTCAAAATCTCCGAATCCGGCTGGCGCGAAACCCAGCGCGGCCTGGACGGCTCCTATGGCAACTGCATGGGCTGGACCCAGATGCTATGCGCCCTCAAAGCCTACATCGAATACAACATCAACCTGCGCAAAGGCGCCTTCTAGCGATCAGTTGAGGAGATTGAACGTATTCGAAGCGTCATCCACAAAATAAACGCCTCCGGGAACCGCAATTAAACCGAATAACGCGCCCGATCCCGTAGGCGGTCCTCCCGTGTTGTCGACAAGTTTGACCGCAACCTGTTTGCCGTTTACAGGATTTATTTCGACAATATTTCCGTCATCTCCATTTGCAGCCATGGGGAGAGTATTCTTCCTGCAGATAGTTAAACCCCACGCAACCTTATCATCCATGCAGGTTGGGGATACCGAAATTAACCAGGGCCTCATTTAGGCTATGTGAGATGGCGTACAGGCTACGGCTCCGAGTACGTTGCTGGATTTTTGTCCTTCGTGGTGCGATCCGGAAAAGCGATGGCCCGTCGGCCTGTTGTTGGAAATGCTGACGCTACTTCAGGGCGCGCTTTAGCAATCTCCTTCACCCCTTGAAAGGAGTTCATCATGGAATTGCCATGCAAGCTAATTAGCAGGGGGCACTATGTTGGCCGCACCCTCATTGTTTCGGCCCTATTGTGTGTCGCCGCCTTGCAGCCGGCCGTCGGCCAAAGTTTCACCATCAAGGACCTCGGCACCCTCCCAGGTGGCACCACCAGCCGCGCTAACGGCATCAACGACCGTGGCCAGGTGGTCGGCTCGTCGGGCACTGCGGGATTCACACACGCTTTTTTATTCGAAAACGGGATGATGGTGGACCTCGGCACTCTCCCCGGTGACGACCAAAGCAACGCTGTGGGCATCAATAACCACGGCCAGATCGTCGGAGACTCGGAGACCAACGGGATTAATTACACCCCCCATGCTTTCCTATTCGACGACGGGGTCATGACCGACCTCGGCACTCTCCCCGGCGGCACCTACAGCTATGCCATCAGCATCAACGACCGCGGCCAGGTGGTCGGCTCATCGACCACCGTGAGCGGGAATACGCACGCTTTTTTGTTCGAAAAAGGAGTGATGGTCGACCTCGGTACCCTCCCAGGTGGCACCTCAAGCGAAGCTTCCGGCATCAACGACCGTGGCCAGGTGGTCGGCACGTCGTCCACAGCGAGCTCATACTCACACGCTTTTTTATTCGAAAACGGGGTGATGGTGGACCTCGGCACCCTCCCAGGTGGCACCTACAGCCGCGCTAGCGGCATCAACGACCGCGGCCAGGTGGTCGGCGCGGCGGACACAGCGAGCGGGAATACGCACGCTTTTTTATTCGAAAAGGGAGTGATGGTCGACCTCGGCACTCTCCCAGGTGGCAGCTCCACCGCAGCTTCCGGCATCAACGACCGCGGCCAGGTGGTCGGCGCGGGGGACACAGCGAGCCCCTCCCCATTGGGAGACGCTTTTTTATTCGAAAACGGGGTGATGGTCGACCTCGGCACCCTTCCCGGTGGCGACTTCAGCTTCGCCTTCGGTATCAACAACCGCGGCCAGGTGGCCGGCGCTTCTTCTTCGGTCACCAGCCAGGCGTCCCATGCTGCCCTCTGGACCTCTAAACGCGGCCAAAGTGACCGCGATGAACGAGAAGACGAGAGTGACCACAATGAATGCGGACACCAAAGTGACCACAACAAATGCGGACACCAGCGAGACTAACCGGACCATCTTCACCGTAACCGTCAGATCGATGTCGTCCTCCTACCAAATAGTCCGCCACGACGACTTCATTTTCGTAGTTGTGGCCACGCTATGCTCTAACAACGGAGTCGGCAGCTGCAAACGCCGACAACCCTCACTACTTGCTCTTTGAAGCCAAAGAGTTCTACCATCGAATCCCTTCCCAGAGCGACACCCAGAGCCACGCTCCTTGTTGTATGGCGCGATTCATCTGAGGGCCATCGGAAACACGCGCACACTCGAAAATCGGGGGTTACCGATGAACCCGTCCCGTCCGCATCACCTGATCCTGAGCATCGCGCCCATCCTTGCCATCCTCACAGTCACCGTCACCGCGCAAGACATCCCCATCGGCGCGACCTACGTCTGCAACGGCGAGCGCATCTTCGCTGAGAGCTGCAACATCCGCGACACCTCCGACACATCGCGCTGCATGATGGGTCATCCCGACCACGTCATGCCGAACGGCCTCATGCAATACACCTACATGACCCGCGGCGAGCTAAAGAAGCTCCTCCCCACCTGTACGCAACCCTCAGCCAAGGAGCTTGCAGCCGCCGCAGCCTTCCAGAAGAAGCAGCAGGACATCTACAACGCGAACGTCCAGAAGGCCAATGACCAACTCAAAGCAGCCAATCAACCTATAACCTACGGACAGCCACAAAAACCGAAAACCCCGGAAGAGCGCGCAACCAACCGCTGCGTCACCTCAGGACGACTTCCCTCCTCATGCCTCGGCAACTCACTCCTTGGAGCCTTCGGCCAGATGCTCTCCTCGGTCCTTCCCGGCGCCGATAAACAGCCCGAACCCGGCCCGAACATGGCCGGCGTATTCGTAGGCACCGGCAACTGGCGCCTCGACTTCATTGACAACGGCGTCCTCGTCAACTGTTCCTTCCTCTCCCCCAACCAAGAGAGCTACACCGTCGACTTGAAAAACGGCCGCACCGTCCTCACCATCAACACCACCCCCAAACCTCTCGTCCTCACCGTCCGCGCCGACAACACCATCGTCGGCCCGCCCGGCGCGGTCACCATCGACGGAGTCGTTCCCTCCGGAACCGGAGGCGGCGGATCCACCCCGGGCCACAACGAAACCCACCAAGTCACCACGACCGAGCGCATCAATGCCTACGAAGTCCCGGCACATTCCGGCGACACCCTCACCAACACAGGCGGGGGCACGTATGACGCCACCCACACCACCACTACGAGCACCTACGTACCCGGGACCGCCGCTCCAACCTACACAACCTTCGCACACAGGCGAGCCACCTGCCCAGCCATCAACCTCTCTACCAAGGGCGCCACCACCGGCATCCAGACCATGCAGACCGATCTCCTCAAAACCATGTTCGGTGGCGATAAAGGCCCACCCACCCCTCCCGGCATCCGTATGCACGGCATCTTCGCTGCGCCCACCGGCTTCAGCGTCCAATTCTTCCCCGAGTCCGCCGTCCTCGGTTGCGGCCCTGACGCCGCCCGAGCCTATCCCTACACCGTCGAAGCCGAGGGCACCCGCGCAATCGTCAAAATCAACGCACCCGACCACCCCCTCACCCTCGCCTTCAAATCCGACGGCTCGCTCGACCCCGGCGACTCCGGCCCCTACCAGGTTCACGGACGCACCGTCACCGGCCAGGACAACAACGACAACTTCACCTTCGCCCCCTACGAACAGAGCTGCAACCTGGCCGTCCTCACTCCGAGCAAAACCATCCCATCAGGCGGCGGCACCACAGCAACAATGGTTGCCTCCACAGGAACTACAGGAACCTCCGCCGCCCGCGCACCCGCAACAGCCAACCCAGCTACCCTCTCTAGTCCGACTGCACCCCTCGGCAACGCCACCCTATCCATCGTCTCCGGACTCCCCCCACAACCCGGCGCTCCGAATCCTCTCGCCGGACGCCCCTACGTCCTCCTGCGCGACAGCTACGCCAACGCCCTCGCAAAGGGTGGAGTCACCGTCCCACCAGGAACATCGCCCTACAAATACGTCGCTACCATCTGCGTCCCCGGCCCCACCCGTACACCCGACTGCCAAAAGATCCTGGACGCCATCAAAGCAGACGCCGTCTCAGCCGCCCGCGCCGACGCCAACGGCAATGGAACCTTCCCCGGCGTTGCCCCCGGAACCTATTACCTGATGATCTCCACCCGCTACAACAACCAACCCCTCATCTGGGGCCAACCGATCCAACTCAAACCCGGCCCAAACTCAATCACTCTCAACCAACAGAATGCGACTCCACTGAATTGAATGCGGGCTGATCCCCGAAGTCGTCTCATCAAACGATGTTGTAACCTTCTGACGACGAATACCGGAGGCAAGCATGAAAGCTGGCAGCCGTCTTCTAATCACACCCATAAAGTTGATCCTGTCCCTCGCCGTGCTCGCATCTGCACAACAGCACGATTCCGCTCACTGGGGTTATGAGGGGCAAGAGGACCCCAGCCACTGGGGCGACCTGAAACCGGAGTTCGCTCCGTGCAAGAATGGGCACCGTCAATCGCCAATTGACATCCGCGACCCCAAAAAAGCTGACCTGCCCGCGATCCAGTTCGACTACAAGGATTCTCCGTTGGACATCATCGACAACGGCCACACCATCATGATCAATTACAGTCCAGGCAGTTCCATTCGCGTGGGCGACAAACAATATGCTTTGAAACAATTCCACTTCCACCGCCCCAGTGAGGAGAAGATCAACGGCACGTCGTATGACATGTCCGTGCATTTCGTCCACGCCGACCAGGAAGGCAACCTGGCGGTGGTAGCGGTTCTGCTCCAGCAAGGCGGCGATAATTCTTTGGTCCGCGAATTGTGGCACGACCTGCCTCAGGAAAAAGAGAAAGAAGAGCGGCACAACAGCATTCACATCAACGCGACCGACTTGCTGCCTGCGGACCGTGGCTACTTCACGTTTACAGGGTCACTCACCACACCGCCCTGCAGTGAAAACGTGACATGGTTCGTGCTGAAACATCCAGTCACGGTTACGGCTACTGAAATCGAACAGTTCTCGAAACTGTACCGGCATGACGCACGGCCAACGCAGCCCCTCTACGGCCGGGCGGTACTGGAAAGCAAGTAATACCAAGCTTGGCATCGCCACGAACTATTTTTTGCGAACCTTAAGGTGAGGTGTGCAAGCCTCTGAAAATGGATTGACCAAAAACGTCCCCGCGACCCCGGAGACGAGGATGCTTCCATCGGAGTTGAAGTGGGCCGAGCGGAACTCTTCTTCCGGAAGATCATTGACCCTTCTCCAGCTTTCGCCACTATCCTCGCTTATGTACACGCCTGTAAGCGAAGTCACGACCTCCCGTGTTGGCATGGACGAGTCGACATCGATGCTATAAGCCCGAAGGTTCGGTCCAGTCTCATCTGTAGTTCGATGCAAAAGAAATCTCGCGTTGATAACCCTCCTTACTGTGCCCGGCCCCGCAGGGACATAAATCCCCCAGCAGGCCGCCAGATGAAGCCCCCCCACCACACTCATTCCATGAATCGCAGAGTCCGCCCCCACTCCATAAATGCGACTCCATTTTTTTGAATGAAGATTGAGCAGATAAACCTGATCGCCCGTTCCCACATATATAAAGCCCGGATCCAGCCTCTTCGGATCATCAAACTGCATGGACAAAAGGTCCATCTCGGTTGGAATCGGAGGCAGCTGCCCGTCTTCGATCCATGAGCCATCGCCATCTTTGTGATAGCTGAACATCTTGGGGTCAAGGTCAAAGTAACCATAACCGACGATGAGATGTTCTCCATCGGGCGTCATGCCGGCAACGTTTGCCCTCACAGGGTCACCCCCCCTTTTCGTAGCGGACAACTTGGGAGGCGAATAAGGAACCCGAGGCCCCGCAATAGTCTTCACCAGAGCCTCAGACGTACCCGTCTGCGGAATAACCTGAAAGGCCCCCCGCTGCGTCGTAATCACAAAATACGTTCCACCGGGAGACACAATGAGTCCATTACGCAGCCCCTCACCGATTCCCGCATCGAAGTATCTGGAGTCGATCCGCGCAACCTGAGTCCAAGTCGCGCCGCCATTGGTCGATTTCGATATGTACATGGCCTGATCCTGGGGCGGAACTGCACTGCTCAAATCCGCCGTGAGACCCCACAGGACGTCAGGATCTTTAGCGCCCGGATCGGGATCGATCGCTAAGGTCTCAATAAAATCACTGGCGAACTGGTGACTTCCCGGAAGGCCGGTCACGCGATGAACGCGGCAGCTGTCCAGGTCATTTTTTGCATCGCGATCAGAGGTCGGCGATGAACTGGCGACGAGATGATTCGGCCTGGAAGCCTGAGGTTGCCGCGCCTGTCCCCACCCGATCACCCACCCGATCACAGGAACTGCCATCAACAGGAACAGGCTTCTCCTGCCAACACCCGTCCGGCATAAGTTTGTGAGTGCCATGACCAGAACACCTTCCATGCGCCTGAACTCACACCTCAAATTTACCGCAAAGCCGCACGATCTCCCGACGGATACAGCCTCGAGCGCGCCCCCCACAGTCCTGATACCCATTGACACTCTTGATATACTTAAGCCAGAGAAGAACCCAAGCCCGGCGCCAAGCCGGGCTTTTGATTTAGCATGGGATGTCCAACCGAAGTCCGGACTTATATCCTTTGTTTCGAATACTTTGGGACTTTTCAACCAAGGAGGGGGAGGGTACACATGCAGCACAACACCACGCATCGCCGGAGCACCTTCCACAAGCCTCGCCACGCACTTCGCATCCTCATCATGCCCCTCGCCGCACTTTATTTATCAGCCTTCGCGACCCATTCCGAAGCCCAGAAGTACAGTTGCGACTCGACAAACCGTCTCTTCGCACCGCTCTTCCCCACCTCCCGCTTCACCGGCAAAAACGCCGGCTTCGACCTTATCGACTCCCCCTCTATCTCCGACGGCTCCTGCCACAGCGACAAGCCCTTCTTCTTCTCCGTCGCCGTCCCCGAAGGCAACTACCACGTCGTCCTCACCCTCGGAGGCCCACAAGCCTCCATCACCACCGTCCGAGCCGAAGGCCGCCGCCTCATGCTCGAGAAGATCCCCACCGCCCCCAACGCCACCGTCACCCGCACCATCGAGGTCAACGTCCGAGTCCCCGAAATCAGTGGCCAGTCCTCCGGCGACCCCACCCACACCGTCAAGCTCAAACCCCGCGAGCAAGGCATCCTTAACTGGGACAACAAGCTCACGCTCGAGTTCAACGGTGACAACCCCAGCGTCCGCTCCATCTCCATCGCCCCGTTCTCCAAGGCCATCCCCGAGCCCACCATCTACCTCGCCGGCGACTCCACCGTAGTCGACCAGTACTACGAGCCCTGGGCCGCCTGGGGCCAGATACTCCCCCGATTCTTCACCCCCGGCGTCGTCATCGCCAACCACGCCGAATCCGGCGAGACCACCCGCTCCTTCGTCTCTGAAAACCGCCTCGCCAAAATCATGTCCCTCATCCAGCCCGGCGATTACCTCTTCATCCAGTTCGCCCACAACGACCAGAAACCCAACGCCGTCCCACTCGACGATTACAAAAAACTCCTCACCGATTACATCGCCCAAACCCGAGCCAGGCAAGCCACCCCCGTCCTTGTCACCAGCATGAACCGCCGCACCTTCGACGCCGACGGCAAGATCACCAACTCACTAGCCGGATACCCCGATGCCATGCGTGAAGTGGCCGCCGCCCAGCACGTAGCCCTCATCGACCTCAACGCCATGTCGAAAACCCTCTTCGAAGCCCTCGGCCCCGAAGCCTCCACGAAGGCCTTCATGCACTACCCCGCCAACGCCTACCCCAACCAGACCGAAGCCATCAACGACGACACCCACTTCAACAGCTACGGAGCCTACGAACTAGCCCGCTGCGTCGTCCACGGCATCCGCGAAGCCAATCTCCCTATCGCAAAGTTCCTCACCCCCGACTTCCCCGACTTCAACCCCGCCCACCCCGACCCCCTCACCGACTTCCACCTACCCCCCACCCCCATCCTCCTAAAAACCGACCCCACCAAGATCGGCCAAACCAACTGACAAGAATCCGCTTTACCGTTGTTGCTAACGACACAATTGTCATTTCGACTGGAGCAGTTCGCGCTTTTTGCGAACTGCGGAGCGGAGAAACCCGCTTCTCTACCTCGGAGTCTTCGACCACGCACCGTCACTCCCTCAGCAAAGCCTCCACATCCGCCCGAAAATCCCGCTCATCCACAGCCCCGACATAAGTCTTCGCAACCATCCCATTCCGATCCACCAGAATCGTAGTCGGCAATCCTTGCATGCCATAAACCATCTGCGACATCGCCTCAGGAAACACCACCGGATAAGGCACCTGAAACTTCTCCACAAAGTCCCTCACCTTATCTCTTCCACCCTCATCCATCGCGACCCCCACAACAGCCAGTCCCTTCGGCCCCAGTTCACGCGACAGCCGTATCAACCCCGGAGTCTCCTCCCAGCAAGGAGAACACCAGCTAGCCCAGTAATTGATCAGCACCACCTGCCCGCGATGCTCCGCCAACCGCCACACTCCGCCATCCATCCGCTCCAGCACCAACTCCGGCATGTGCCGCCGCGCAGCCACCGGCTTCAACCCACCCGACTGTCTCGGCTCGTGCATCAGCACAAACACGAGCAGCACAGCTCCCACCACAGCAAAGCCATACTGAACCCACCGAGCTCGCCGACTTACCATACATCCCGATCATACAAACCACTCGCCCACCGACCCACGCATCCGATACAGTGAACACCAACAAGAGCGACAAGAGGCCTCCATCCAATGATCCGAAGCACAGCACGATACAAAGCTCTCACGCTCCTCGCCCTGCTCCTCGTCACCATCCAGGCAAACCCCTACTCCGTCCAGTCGCATGAGGAGATCATCGACATCGCCTGGAAGAACTCCATTGTCCCTGTCATCCTCAAGCACTTCCCCAACCTCACCGACGCCCAGCTCAACGAGGCCCACGCCTACGCCTACGGCGGCTCCGCCATCCAGGACTTCGGCTACTATCCCTTCGGCAACGCCTTCTTCTCCGACCTCACTCACTACGTCCGCTCCGGAGACTTCGTCCTCGGCCTCATCCGCAACTCCCAGACCGCCGACGACCTCGCCTTCGCCATCGGCGCCCTCTCCCACTACATCGGCGACACCATCGGCCACAGCTACGCAACCAACCAAGCCGTCTCTATCGAGTTCCCCAAGCTCGCCCGGCAATACGGCTCCACAGTCAACTATGCCGAAGGCCCCCACCAGCACGTCCAGACTGAGTTCGCCTTCGACATCAACCAGCTCAGCAAGGGCCGCTTCGCCCCCTCCCACTACCTTGGGCACGTAGGCCTCGAAATTGCCCGCCCCCTGCTCCGCACCACCTTCTACGAGACCTACGGCCTCAACCTGTCCGAGGTTATCGGCAGCAAAGAGACCTCCCTCCGCACCTACCGTCGAGGCGTCCGTAGCTTTATTCCCAACATTGCTCGCGCCGAAACCATCCTCCACAAAAACAGCTTCCCCACCGACGTCCCAAGCGACGACTTAACCCAACTCAAGAGTGAACTCCTCCAGATATCCAACGAAGACCACTGGCAACGATACGAACATAAACCAGGCTTCGGGAGTCACCTCTACGCCGGCTTCATCTATATCGTCCCCAAAGTAGGCGCCATGAAGATGCTATCCATCCGCGGCCCGGAGCAACAGACCGAGGAGCTCTACATCCACAGCATGAGTCGCTCTGTCCGGGTGCTACTCCTCGTCATGGCCAACTACGACCGCATCGATCACTACATCTCGAACCGCGACCTCGACACCGGCACCAACGTCAAACCCGGCGGATATCCTCTCACCGACGAAACCTACGCAAAACTACTGGCCGAGCTGACCAAACACCCCACCCGCCCCATCCCCCTTCAGCTCAAGCACGACATCCAGGCCTACTACGCCGACCCACTCGCTCCCATCTCCACCAAGAAGAACCCAACGCAATGGGCCGCAGTCCAGACGAACCTCAAGACCCTCGACACCATGAAGACCCTCGGAGAGATGGACCCCATTCCCGACGAGATCCTCGACTCAGAATGACAAGCCAGCGGCACATGCAACGCTGCCCTACGCCTCCTGAGCCTGCGGCATTGCAGGCGGCGAAGTCTTACGGACTCCGTCCTCGCTACCACGGCAATCCGCGCTAATGCTCCAGGCTGAAATGAAAATTGATATACGTCTGCACCACCACCGGCTTCCCATTTACCAGATAGGGTCTGTACCGCCAGTTCCGCATCGCCTCCACCGCAGCCTCCCGCAGGCTCGCCGGCCCACTCATCGCCGCCGCGATCTCCACTACTCCCTGTGCTGAGATCACCGCCCGAACCATCACATCTCCCTCTGTCCTCTGAAAATGCGCAACCTGCGGATAAGTAGGCTTGGGCGACGCAATCAGGTTATGCGTCAGCGCAGAAGCGGGCACGAACACCAAACTCGCCGAACCTGAAGCAGGCGCATCAGCCGTCTTCGCAGCAGTAGCCGAAGTCTCCGGCGGCGGAGGCGGCAACCTCCCGACCGAAGGCATCCGAACACTGGCAACCGCGCCCGGAAGACTCGTCGCCATATGCGCATTGCTCACTACAGGCGGCGGCGGTGTCACCTCTTTCGCAATATGGATCTTCCCTGGTCGATTTCCAAACTCAGTCCGCACCTCTGTCCCCGACCTGTTGCCCGGCTCTGTGAGATTTTGCCCTGTGCGATTCGGCCCAATACGATCTGGCCCCGTTACCACTCCACCCTTACTTCCCCGCCCACCCTGTCCTGCTTCTACCGGCAAACTCTGTCTCTCCGTCTGCCTCCCATTCCCCTCCTTATCCCCAGCCGCACCGGCCCAGGCCCAGCCGCACCGTTTCCTCCTCCGCGACCCGGTGGATCCAGGCCATGCATCGTGTCTGTCGCGCTCGGCTGATTCCCCACCCCCGCAGCACCGGCAATCTGGCTCTTTCCAGGCCCCCCGCCATGCCGTCCATAGAAGAACACACCCACCGCACCGGCCAGCACCAGCAGCAGCACGAACGCCACCACCAAATAGAACCGCCGCGACCGCGCTGTTCTCTCCGGCGGCGAAACAACCGGCGGCGAAGCCTCATCCACCTTCGTCGCGTCCGCTTCAAGCTCCACAATCGCCTGTTCCACAGCATGCGTCTCTGCAATCTCCGGCGTCGAAAACCGATGCGTCGGAAGCCCCTTCGGCCACCCATTCTTCTCCGGCAATGGCAAACTCTCAATCGTCGGGCCGATCCGCGCCGCCAGATCATCCAGATGCGGCTCAATCCGCTCCATCCTGTGATCGATGCTGTCCAGATGAAGTTTAAGCTCCAGCGTATTCAGCTCTAGCCGGCTCAGCGCCTGCTTCATCGCCGGTCCGCCAAACGGCGATGTCGTCATCTCCCCCCTGTCACTCTGCGGCCCGGCAGCCAGCCGACGCTCCAGTTCCAGCGCCTCTCTCTCCTCATCCTCGTTCTGCGAACCGCTGTTCACAGCGGCAACGACAGCTCCCCAACCCTTAGGCTCTTCGCGCTTACTCGACCCCTGCTCCACCCTGGCCGCCACACTCTCCACTCTCGCCGTCACCTCCGGCTCCACCTTTACCGTCACTTCCGGCTCCCCCCTCACCGGCGCCTCCGGCTGCACCCTCACCGGCGCCTCCGGCTGTATCACCACCTTGGTCGTCACACCCTCTGACTCCAACACTCTGGCCGTCCCATCCTTCGGCTCCGTCTCACACCACCCTCCCACCCCAGCCAGAAACACCACTACCAGACTGATCGCCACAGCATTCTTCTCCAGGCTCTCAATCTCGTATCCACCCGACGCAATCGCGATGATCGTCAAAATCCGCGTCAGTGTCAGGCGCCCATCCTCCCGCTGCCCTACCGACTTCGTCAACCGCGTAAAGTCCACGCGAAACTGCTCGTCATACGCCAGCTTCGGAGTCAGCTGCAGAAAATCCGCCGGCTTCCCACACTTCACCTCATGCCTGCCGAACAAATCCTGAAACTCGGCAATGTACCCCCCATAGCGGCCAGAGGTCTCCCGCGCATTTGAGAAGAAGGCCATGATGGAGCCAAATAATACGCCTTCTTTAACTCACTTTTTAGTCCTACTGTATTTTCGGCAAGCAAATAGTGCCCAAAACAGCTACAACTACAACAGTCCATTCACGATGGCCACCCACACCGCGCCTGCATCCAACCATCCATGTGCAATACCGGGCAAAACGCAAAACAAGGAGAAGCGATGACACTCGCTCGCAAAACGTCAGTAAAAACCACTCTCAAGGCGGCAGCCCTGGCCCTACTCGCCGCCGCAATTCTAAGCCCCACCGTCGGTTGCAACACCAAGAACAAGCCAACGCCCGAAAACTTCATCAGCACGCTCAATGCCTACTTCCAGGAACACCCCGACTGCCTTCTCGTCGACACACGTTTCCCCTACGAGACCAGCGACCCCGCCAAGACTAAGCAACTCAACACCCTTGTCAAATCCCAGCTCCTCGAAGTCCACGTCGAACCCGCCATCCACGCCAGCCGCTTCACCGTCACGACCACCGGAGCCCGCTACGCTCCACGCTTCTGCTTCGGCCACCGCGTCGTCACCAGCATCGACAGCCAAACACCCCTCACCGTGGTCAACGGCTTCCGCCAGACCCAGGTCGTTTACCACTACAAGATGGAAGACGTCCCCATCTGGGCCAAATCCGACGACGTCCTCGCAGCCTTCCCCCAGCTAGCCTCCGCCCTCAGCGGCCAGGCCTCCGACCACGCCACCCTCGCCCAAACCATAGCCGGCTGGCAAATCCCCGACTGATCCCATCGAATCTGCTTTACCGCTGCCTTTCTTATTTGCCATCCCGCAGGGATCTGCTTCTGCCGTGGTCTTTGCCTTTCTAGTTTGTCATCCCCGAAGGTGATCTGTTTCTGTCGTTGCCGTTGCCGTTGCCGTTGCCGTTGCTGTTGTAGTTGCCGTTGCCGTTGTTGTTGCCGTTGCCTTTCTTGTTTGTCATCCCGCAGGGATCTGGTTCTGCCGTTGCCGTTGCCGTTGCCGTTGCTTTTCTCCTCCGCCCACCAACATTTGTCATTTCGACCGAAGCAGTTCACGGCCTCATCGTGAACTGCGCAGCGGAGAAACCCGCTTCTCTACCCATACCGTTCCCCAGCCCAAACCCTTGCACTTGTATTTCTCTGAAGGTACCCCCCTCACCCCCAAAGAGACGCTTCAGCCCCTGAGGTATCCTCGTTCAGGACTTCCACGCAACCGCCACAAGAGGAACCATGTCCAAATCACGCCGCCAATTCCTGACCGAAACCACCCTCACCCTCCTCGCCACCGCACCGCCGCCAAAGCCCAGGCCCCCACCACCTCCACCACACCCGGAGCACCCCCAGCCTTCGGCACCGCCCCCGCCGTAGGCCCCGAAGTGACCACCACCACCTTCTCCGAAGCCGAAAAGCTAGTCCAGGCCCCTCTCACCGCAGCCGACCGTGCGCAAGCCGCCGGCAATTGGCGCAGCGCAATGGCCCCTCTCTACGAGCGCCGAGTAGGCCCCCGCAAGATCGAAATCCCCACCACCACCGCGCCCTACACCACCGTCCACTCCATCCTCCCCGGCCAACCCTCCGGCCCCGCCACCGACAAATTCGTCCGCACCACCGCCACACCAGAACTCCCCGCCACCGACGAAGCCATAGCCTACTCCCCCGTCGCCCACCTCTCCCACTGGATCGAAACCCGCAAACTCACCAGCGAGCGCCTCACCCGCATCTACCTAAAGCGCATCGAGCAATTCAATCCCAAAATCAACTGCATCATCACCCTAACCGCCGACCACGCCCTCGAACAGGCAAAGAAAGCCGACGCCGAAATAGCCGCCGGACACTACCGAGGCCCACTCCACGGCATCCCCTGGGGCGCAAAAGACCTCCTCGACACCGCCAACATCCCCACCACCTACGGCGCCGAGCCCTTCCGCAACCGCATCCCCACCGCCGACGCCACCGTCACCCAGCGCCTCAACCAGGCCGGAGCCGTCCTCATCGCCAAGCTCTCCCTCGGCGCCCTCGCCCTCAACGACATCTGGTTCGGCGGCCAGACCATGAACCCCTGGCTCCTCGAAGAAGGCTCCTCCGGCAGCAGCGCAGGCCCCGGAGCCGCCACCGCCGCAGGCCTAGTAGCCTTCGCCATCGGCAGCGAAACCGGAGGCAGCATCGTCTCCCCATCCATGCGCTGCGGCATCACCGGCCTCCGCCCCACCTACGGCCGAGTCCCCCGCACCGGAGCCATGACCCTCTGCTGGTCCCTCGACAAGCTAGGCCCCATGGCCCGTCGCGTCGAAGACACCATGCTCGTCCTAAACGCCATCACCGGTCCCGACAACCAAGACGTAGCCAGCGTCCCCAGCCACCTAAACTTCGACGCGCAGCAATCCGTACAAGGCCTCCGCGTAGGCTACTTCCCCCAGTGGATGAAAGAAGCCCCCGCCACCGACGTCGACCGCGCCGCCCTCACTGCCATCAAAACCCTGGGCATGACCCCCGTCGAAGTCACCCTACCCGACTGGCCCTACGACTCCCTCGACCTCATCCTCTTCGCCGAAGCCGCCGCCGCCTTCGAAGAGCTCGTCCTCTCCCATCAAGTCGACCAGCTCAAAGCACAGGTCCCCGACGCCTGGCCCAACACCTTCCGCCAATCGCGCTTCCTCTCCGCCGTCGACTTCGTCCAGACCGACCGCTTCCGCCGCATGGTCGCGCAGGAGATGGCCCGCGTCATGACCCAAGTCGATCTCCTCCTGGTCCCCTCCCTACGCGACGAGATGCTCACCCTCTCCAACTTCACCGGCCACCCATCCCTGACCTTCCGCGCCGGATTCGTCGAAGTCTCCGAAGCCCGCAGCGACTGGGCCCCCGACCCCAACAAGCCGTTACCAAAATTCAATCCACCCCGCCGAGTCCCCCACGGCGTCACCCTCATAGGTCGCCTCTTCGACGAAGGCACCATAGCCCGCGCCGGCATCGCCCTCGAACAACACTTCAACGTAGCCGCTGAAACCCCACCTGGCTTCTGACAATTACAACGCTCCAGTTAGAAAAAATAATTGGGCTAACATGAACCTGGTCCTTTTACATCACTCTCGCCGCTTCTCCGCTGCAAACTTTGTTGCCTCACAAAATCAACGAGGAAGTCTCTGCCGGTGATTGATCTTCACAACGGTGTATCGACCGTCATCGAGGCCACGATTCTCGTGGTCGCAGCGCTCTTCCCTGTCGTCAATCCCCTCGCCGCCGCTGCCGTCCTCCTCAATGTCTTCAGCGGACTCGAGCCGGCGGTACATCGCGCGCTTGCACGAAAAATCTCCATCTACTGTTTCTTTCTGCTAATCGGCTCCCTGCTCTGGGGAGTCAAAGTTCTTACCTTCTTCGGCATCTCCATCTACGCCGTCCAGATCGGCGGAGGACTAGTCGTGGCTGTAACCGGATGGTCACTGCTGACGCGCGACGCGACCAGCGCTCGCTCGAACAACACGCAGGATGACAGCGTTCTCGATCGCGCCTTTTATCCCTACACCATGCCGCTCACGGTCGGCCCCGGCTCCATCTCGGTTGCGATTACCCTCGGCGCGCACCTGCCCGCAGAGCTGCACGCATCGTCGTTTCTTTCGCCCAGGGTCCTGATCGCCTCGTTCGTCGGCATAGCGCTCGTCTGCATCAGCATTTACATCTGCTATCGCTACGCCAACGCCGCAGCAAGCCTCCTTGGCGCTTCCGGAACCATGGTAGTTCTGCGCCTTTCGGCCTTCATCCTGCTGTGCATTGGCGTCCAGATCATCTGCACCGGCATCGAGGATTACCTGACGGCCATCCACCGGATCTGAAAGACCCGTTCAATCTGAACGATTCAATCAGCGAAACCTTACTTCACAACCTGCGGCGAATCCGGCGATATCCCCTTGCAATCCGCCCCCTGAAACACGCTCTCAAAGTTCATATCCATCACAATCGGCTTAGGCTGCGACGCCATCGTCGTCTCCATATGCGCCTTGCCCGTAGCCTTCTCCGTGCTCACAAACGTCACTTCGAGGTGGCCCGTCGAACTACTCCGCCCATCCGAAGACTTGCACGCAATATCAGCCGACATCCCCGCCGAACTCGTCTGCTGGTTCGACAAATTGCACTTCTGATCCCGCTGCTGCTGCATATCGCTGAACGTCTTCTGCCACTTCTCCGCCGTCAGGCACGACTGCAGCACCGTCGTCCGAGGCTGCGCCCCCGGCACCTGCCGCCCCATCGCCTGCAGCCGCGCCGCCACCTCCGGCGGAATCTGAATCCCCGACATCGTAACCGTACTCGTCGACTGCCAAAGCCCCACCTTCACCGGAGGCGTCGCCGGAGCCTGCGCAATCATCGCAACGGGAGCCGCCAACATCGCCATCACCAGACAAATCCGCATCTTCATAACACTCCTCTTCTCCGCCCGCTGAAACCTGCCCAGCAAAGCTCTGCCAGTATCGTCGCAAGCCGAGCCGAAACGGAAGAAAAAATCTCCTCAAGCCCCAAACCGAGCCATCCCCCGCGCCCGAGCCTTCGCCGCCTCTTCCTCCCGATTCCTCGCCGGAGCATTCGTCTCCAGCGAAACCAGCAGCTCCATCGAAGCCCCAGCCACCGCCTCCACCGCAGCCAGAAACGCCGGTTCATTCGCCTTCGAAGGCTTATTGAACCCGCTGATCTTCCTCACAAACTGCAGCGAAGCAGCCCGCACCTCATCCTCCGTCACCGGCGGATCAAAATTGAAAAGCATCTTGATATTTCGGCACATATGCAACACCTCAATCGCAAGCACAACGACTGACCACCACTTTACCCAAATTGAATCAAAGCAATCCAGTGCCTAGGAGGCAGCCATCCTCGGAAAAATCAGCCCGGTTTCCCCCAATCTCCCCGAATCGCCAATGGGAGCTCTGAAAAAGTCTTTGCTTTGAAAGGTCTGAAAAAGCCTTCGCTTTGAAAGGGCGCGACTTTAGTCGCGCCGCAAGACAAAATCAAATCAATGGGACTTTAGTCCCTGAGGGAATCTTTCCCCGCAAGATCAGGCTTTTCAACACCCTTCTTTAGCCCCTGCTTGTAAGCCGGAAGCCTTAGTCAGAAATTCCCTAAAGACGCATCACCTTAACGTTCTTCGCCAAGCCCACCAACGCCAGCAGCCGAATCCCCCAGTAGTTGAAATCCACCTCCCACCACACCAGTCCATGCCTGGCCGACACGGGATGCGCATGGTGATTGTTGTGCCAGCCCTCGCCACCGGTCAACAACGCCACCCACCAGTTGTTGGTCGAATCATCGCGAGTTTTGAACCGTCGCGTACCCCACATATGCGTAACCGAGTTCACCAGCCACGTGACGTGGAAGCCGACCGCAACCCGCAAAAACACGCCCCACAGCACCCACGAGACACCCAGCCTCCATCCGCCCAGCACCGTACCGCCGCCAAACAAAGCAACGCCAGTCAACGTAATGGGCAGCCAGTGCCACACCGCCAGCCACCGGTAGAATGCATCCCGCTGCAGATCGGGCGCATAGCGGGAGAGCGTAGTGGTCTCGCTATGCAGAGACCCATGCAGAATCCAGCCCATATGCGACCACCACTTCCCATCGCGGGGAGAGTGCGGATCCCCAGGCCTGTCGGTGTATTGATGGTGCATGCGATGCACAGCCACCCAGTAACTAGGGCTACCCTGAAGCGCCATCGTGCCACAAACCGCCATGGCATACTCCAGCCACTTAGCCGTCGTAAACCCACGATGCGTAAGCTGGCGATGATAGCTGATTCCAACGCCCACATTCTGCGCGAAGAGCCACATCACAAGAAACACGAACACCGAAGACCAATGGAACATAAACAGCGCCGCCACGGCTCCCAGATGAAACGCCGCAATCACAACGAAAAACACCCAATTGAATTCCTCCGACTTAGCCTGCACCACGTCGGCTACTTCGGGGACAGCTTTTGGCGGATGCGTTACAACAGATGCCATGGCATTCCTGCTTTCGGTCTAAAAACTAACCTCGGCAAACTGCCGCTGGCTATAGAGCGCGCGTAAGAGTTCGGTAATACTTTCATCACCGATAAACCAGAAGTCCTACCACGCGCTATCTGCTGCGTTCAGAGTATGATCGCGCTACTGCGATTCATCCAATCGAAGTTTCGGAGGCAGAGATGTCACGCGCGTGGATTCTCTTCGTGCTTTCATTCCCTTTCGCGACGCTCTCCGCACAGAACACTCCTCTCGCTCTCACCGGAACCCTGATTACCCCGAATGGCATCGTGCAGAACGGAACGGTGCTGATCCAGAACGGCCGAATTGACCGCGAAACACAACCAGGCGAAGATGCTGGAGCCGAGGTCCACGTGGTGCAGTTTTGCTGCTACGGGATCGGAAACTCGACAGAAGTCGCCCTCCGTCAGCAGGGACGCCGTCTCGGCACCGCTGGCCGAGTGTGGCCAATAGTTCCCTCCGTTGTTGTTGACGACCATTTTGGGATCCCTACACGGCGCTCTATCCGGACGAAACCGCCCAGTCTTCGGCCAGCTTCCTCGCCGAAGCCGTCGCCTACTTCCAACGCTTCGGCATCGCCACCCGCCGTGTGCTCACCGACAATGGCCCCTGCTTCTATGCCCATCACTTCGCTCACGCCTGCCGCGATCTCGGCATCGCCCACAAGCGCACCCGCATCTACACCCCACGCACCAACGGCAAGGCCGAACGCTTCATCCAGACCGCCATCCGCGAAGGGCTTCAGCCCTGCGAAATATCAGCGAGTCACAAGGGGCTTCAGCCCCGGGCCTCTCGTCCGTCCAGCCACAGACGAACTTTTCCCGCACCCCCTCTAATCAAACATCACAAAGCTCTCCCGTAACCCAAAAATCCTCCCTTGAAACATTCTCCCAAATGAACTAACTTGGGCTCCGTCACCAAAAACCCACCCAGATGAAGCGAACCCTCCTCACCACCGTCCTCACGCTAGTCTTCACACTCCCGGCCCTCTCCCAACCTCACCACACCTTCGCCACTGAAGCCGACCACTTCACCCTCGACGGCAAGCCCTTCAAAGTCATCTCCGGCGAACTCCACTACGCCCGCATCCCCCGCGAGTACTGGCACGCCCGCCTCAAAATGGCAAAGGCAATGGGCCTCAACACCATCGCAACCTACGTCTTCTGGAACGTCCACGAGCCCACCCCCGGCCACTACGACTTCACCGGCAACAACGACCTCGCCGCCTTCATCAAAGCCGCCCAGCAGGAAGGCCTCTACGTCATCCTCCGCGCCGGCCCCTACTCCTGCGCCGAGTGGGAGTTCGGAGGCCTCCCCGCCTGGCTCCTCAACCCCACAACCCAAAAATCTCTGCTTTGAAAGGGCACGATGTCTCTGCTTTGAAAGGGCACGATGTCTCTGCTTTGAAAGGGCGCGATGTCTCTGCTTTGAAAGGGCGCGGCTTTAGCCGCGCCGCAAGCACCTCAAACTCGAATGGGGCTTTAGCCCCTGAGGGAATCTCTCCCGATCAAATATCTCCCCCACAAGAACTCTTCCCCCTACGCTCCAACGACCCCGCCTTCATGATCCCCGCCGAGCGCTGGATCCACCGCCTCGCCAAGGAAGTCGCCCCCCTCCAAATCGGCCGCGGCGGCCCCATCCTCATGACCCAGGTCGAAAACGAATACGGCAACTTCGGCAGCGACCACGCCTACATGCAACACCTCAAACAAATCTTCCTCAATGCCGGCTTCACAGACTCCCTCCTCTACTCCGCCGACAACTGGCGCAACATCCCCAACGGCTCCATCCCCGACCTCCTCGCCGCCGTCAACTTCGGCATAGGCAACCATCAGGGAGGCATGAACGCCCTCGCCAAACTCCGCCCCGACGCCCCGCTCTTCGTCTCCGAATACTGGCCCGGCTGGTTCGACTCCTGGGGCCACCCCCATGGTTCGACTCCTGGGGCCACCCCCACAACCCGCCCCATCCCACCCCAGCTCGAAGACCTCGACTACATCCTCCACCGCGGAGCCGGAATCAACATCTACATGTTCCACGGAGGCACCAGCTTCGGCTTCATGTCCGGCGCAGGCAGCGACAAAAACGGCTACCGCCCCACCGTCACCAGCTACGACTACGACGCCCCCCTGGACGAATCCGGCCGCCCCACTCCCAAGTTCTACGCCTACCGCAAAGTCCTCGCCCAATTCACCCCCTGCCCTTCACCGCCTTCTTCCGAAAGCGCGAAAGGTTCGTCATCTCGACCGGAGGCGGCGCGTTATGCCGCCGTAGTGGAGAGACCCCTGCATTTCATCCGCACTGCCACAGAATCCACACAAGCCGCAGCCGCCTCCGCCGCTGAAAACGCCTTTGCTTTGAAAGGGCGCGGCTTCAGCCGCGCCGCAAACATCTCAACTTTCAATGGGGCTTTAGCCCCTGAGGGAATCTCTCCTCAATATTCACTCAGCAACGAATCCTGCCTCCCCCCCATCCCCGCCACCCCACCCATCATCACCATCCCCCAAATCACCCTCACCGAATCCACCCCTCTCTGGACCGACCTCCCGCAACCCACCGCCAGCAAATCCCCCCAACCCATGGAGCACTTCGGCCAATCCTTCGGCTACATCCTCTACCGGACCCAACTCCCCGCCGCCATCACCGGAGACCTCGTCCTAACCAACTCCACGACTTCGCCCAAATCTACATAGACGGCAAACTAACCGGAACCCTCGACCGCCGCCGCCAATTCCAAAACACCCTGCCCCTCACCACAACCGGCCCAGCCCGCCTCGACATCCTCGTAGCCAACGACGGCCGCATCAACTCCACCAAACTCATGCGCGGCGAATCCAAAGGCATCACCCAATCCGTCACCCTGGCCGGATCCCCAGTCACCAACTGGCAGATATACTCCCTCCCCATGACCACCCTGCCCAAAAAGTTTGTCATTCTGACCCTGAGCGAGCGGGCGAGAGGGGGAAGAACCCCCGCATTTCGCCAGATGAGCCAATGCCCCTTAAGGCAGGAAAAGAAGTGTCATCCCGACCGGACCCTGAGCAACTCCGAGCGAGTCGAGGAGGCGTCGAAGGGGGAGCGCAGGGACCTGCTTCAGATGTAAAGAATGATGTGTCATCCCGACCGGAGGCGGCGCACTTTGCCTCCGTAGCGGAGGGACCTGCTTCTCTACCCACACCTCCAGCCGCCCCCACCTTCTACCGAGCCCACTTCACCCTCACCCAAACCGGAGACACCTTCCTCGACACCCACACCCTCGGCAAAGGGGAACTCTGGATCAACGGCCACCCCATAGGCCGCTTCTGGAACGTAGGCCCGCAGCAAACCCTCTACGTCCCCGGCCCATGGCTCCGCCAGGGAACCAACGAACTCGTCGTCTTCGACATGATCCCCCAGCCGAACCCCCACGTCTCCGGCCTGGACCACCCCATCCTCGACGGCCCCGTCCCCGACCAGACCAGGAGCTCCCAGCAATGACCCGAAATCCACAAAAAGAGTCCCGCAACATACCACGTTTTCCACACTTTTTACCACGTGCTAACCACCCGCTAACCACCAAAATCGCCACAACCATCTCGCTGGTCATCGCGCTGTCAACTCCATTATTTTCTCAATCTTCCATAGATAACCTAAGGAAAAACTTCCAAAATCCGCCAGCCGACGCAAAACCCATGATGCGCTGGTGGTGGTTCGGCACCGCCGTGGAAAAACCCGAGATCCTCCGTGAACTCAAACAGATGCAAGCCGACGGCATAGGCGGCGTAGAACTAGCCTTCGTCTACCCCCAGGTCGTAGACGATCCATCTAAAGGGCTTATCAACCACCCCTTCCTCTCCCCCGAGATGCTGGACAACGTCCATTACGCCCAATCCGAAGCCCGCAAACTCGGCCTCCGCGTAGACGTAACTCTAGGCAGCGGTTGGCCTTACGGAGGCCCCGCCACCACCCTCGAAGAAGCCGCCACCCGCCTCCGCACCGTCGAAGTCCCAGTCCCAGGGAACTCCACCGCCATACAACCTCCGGCCCTTCAACAAGGCGAGTCATTCATCTCCGCCTCTATCCTCAACCTCCGTAACGACTTACAGCCCTGCGGCTTCGGCCACGAAAACACCTGCGGCCCCGCAACCATGGGGCACACCACCTCTCTCAAGCCTGAAGCCTGGGATCTTGACTCCGCTCAGCCTCTACCCATTAACCCATTTACCATCAATGTAATACCCTCGCCCACCCCTCGCACCGCCCTCTTCTTCATCCAGTCCCACACCCGCCAGCAAGTCAAACGAGCCGCCGTAGGAGCCGAAGGCTACGTCCTCGACCCCTTCAGCCAACAAGCCGTAGCCACGCACATAAAAGCCGTAGGCGACCCCCTAGTCAAAGCCTTCGGCCCCACCCCACCCTACGCCGTCTTCTCCGACTCCCTCGAAGCCTACGGAGCCGACTGGACCCCCAACCTCCCCGCCGAATTCCGCAAACGCCGAGGCTACGACATCCTCCCCCACCTCCCCGAGCTAGTAGCCGGAGGAACCCCCGCCGCCGAAAAAATAAGGCACGACTGGGGCCAAACCCTCACCGAATTAGTAGACGAAAACTACCTGACTCAAATCAATAACTGGGCCATCGAGCATCACACCAAGTTTCGCTCGCAAACATATGGAGAACCGGCAGTTAGCCTATCAAGTCAGCGTCTCGTAGCTCTCCCCGAAGGCGAGGGTCCGCGCTGGCGAGAGTTTTCCACACTCCGCTGGGCCTCCTCCGCCAACCATCTCTTCGGCAATAAAATCACCTCCGCCGAAACCTTCACCTGGCTTCACTCCCCCGTCTTCCGCGCCACCCCACTCGACATGAAAGCCGAGGCCGACCTCCACTTCATCATGGGCACCAACCAGATCATCGGCCATGGCTGGCCCTACTCCCCACCCCAGGTCGGCGAGCCCGGCTGGTCCCTCTACGCCGCCGCCGTCTTCAACGACAACAACCCCTGGCACCCCGTCATGCCCGACGTCGCCCGCTACATCCAGCGCATCAGCTACCTCCTCCGCCAGGGAGAACCCGCCAACCAGGTAGCCCTCCTCCTCCCCACCGACGACGCCTGGGCCCACTTCTCCCCCGGCAAGGTCACCGTCACCGGAGAAATGACCCACCTCATCTCCCCCGCCCTCATGTCCGCCATCCTCAGCGCCGGCTACAATGTAGACTTCATTGACGCCGACACCATCAACCGCCAGGGGCTCGGCGACCACACCATTCTGCTACTGCCTCCCACCGACCGCATCCCAGTCGAGACACTGCAGCGTATTTATGAGTGGCGAAAGGCTCAGTACGCCATCTCGACGGACAGGCAGTATGACGTGATCTGCTATGAACGCTGTCCCTCCATCGATCCGGAAGGCGCTTCACTGCCAGGCATGACTGGCTCGTTCCTTGAAGCCAAAGACCTGAAGGAAGTCACCAGTGAGATGCTTGATATCGCGAAGCCCGACTTCACGATGCGCGACGCAGACGACTACACAGCCGGGCAGGTAGGCTTCATCCGCCGCAAGCTCTCCAACGCCGACATCTACTTCGTCGTTAACACAAGCAATCACGAGGTGAGCGCTACAATCAGCTTCGCGACTCCGTATGCAAGCGGCGAGCAGCTTGATCCTGAAACTGGCAAATCGTATTTGCGAGCAACCGAATCCAAGAACTTGCCTGTCTCACTGGCTCCATACGAATCTCGCATATATCTTTTCGGAGAGGGGATGGCCCCTCCACATTCACCGTCCAAAATTGGCTCCTTCGCCTTCGCCGACCTCAACAACGACTGGAAGGTTTCCTTCACTGCAATCCATAAAGCAGTGGCCAAATCGAAGCTGACCGACTGGATCACCGACCCAGCTACGCTCCACTACTCAGGAGAGGCTGTCTACACGCGTGACGCAACGCTCAACACACTTCCTCAGGGACCTTTGTTTTTAGAAATCGAAGGCGGCACAGCCACCACGCCCCAGCCACTGTCCCCACCGGATCGTCCCGTCGGAATCCGCAACCCCCTCGTCACCGGCACCGGCCCGGGCATGCGAGCCTGGTACGACCCACCCGTTCGCGAGGCCGCCATCGTCTATATCAACGGACAGCGAGCCGGCTCCCTCTGGCACCCGCCATACCGACTCGACGTGACCCACCTCCTCAAACCCGGCCAGAACCATCTCGAAATCCGCGTCTACAACACCGCCATCAACGCCTGGGCCGCACTCCCGCCACACGACTACAAGCCCCTCATCGAAAAATTCGGCGACCGCTTCCAGATGCAGGACCTCGACAAAGTAAAACCGGTTCCCTCCGGCATCCTCGGCACCATCCACCTCGTCGCCGAGGCCGCCCAATGATCACACAAGAGACAGCTGGGATAGACGGTGGGCTCATGCAATCAGCTTTCCAATCCACAGCCCAGTCATTGACGCCCACGATAGACTTAACTCAGAGGGAACTACAGTCCGGCGTAAGTCGGGCTGTCTCTTTTAACCAGACTAAAGTCAGGACCAAGTCCAGACCTAAAGTATCTCGTTGGAATACTTTGCACGATTAAGTAAGGATGGGTAGGGTACATGCCGGCAGTCCGAAATCGTCTAAGCCGAGGTGCCCTGAGCCTCGCTCTGGCTCTCTTAGCCATCACAGCGCACGCCACGCCTAAAATATTTTCAGCCAACCAATACGGAGCCAAACCCAACTCCACCACCCTCAACACCGCCGCCATCCAGAAGGCCATCGACGAAGCCGCCCCCGTCCACGGCACTGTCACCTTCTCCCCCGGAACCTACCTCACCGGATCCCTCTTCCTAAAATCCAACACCACCCTCGAACTCCCCGAAGGCGTCACCCTCATCGGCTCCCAAAAACTCGAAGACTACCCCGAACTTCCCACCCGCATCGCGGGCATCGAGATGACCTGGCCCGCCGCACTCATCAACGTCCGCGACCAGCAAAACGTCACCATCACCGGCCGCGGCACCATCGACGGCGACGGCCCCATCTGGTGGAAGTCCTACTGGGACCTCCGCGCCACCTACGAACCCAAGGGCCTCCGCTGGGCCTCCGACTACGACGCCCGCCGTCCCCGCCTCATCCTCTTTCAGAACTCCTCCAACATCCACCTCGGCGGCGGCATCCTCCTCAAGCGCTCCGGCTTCTGGACCGTCCAGATCCTCTACTCCCACAACGTCACCCTCGACGGAGTCACCATCCGCAACAACGAAGGCGGCAAAGGCCCCTCCACCGACGGCATCGACATCGACTCCTCCCGCAACGTCCTCGTCCAGCACGCCGACATCGACGTCAACGACGACGCCCTCTGCCTCAAAGCCGGCCGCGACTCCGACGGCCTCCGCGTCAACCGGCCCACCGAAAACGTAGTTCTCCGCGATAGCATCATCCGCCACGGAGCAGCCGCCGTCACCATCGGCTCCGAGACCTCCGGCGGCTTCCGCAACATCGAAGCCTACAACCTCACCGCCCTCGCCGGCGTCCCCTCGGGAGTCCTCTTCAAATCCGCCCGCACTCGCGGAGGCTTCGCCGACGACATCCGCATCCACGACCTCACCCTCGAAGGCGTAGCCGTCCCCATCCACATCACCATGAACTGGAACCCCACCTACAGCTACGCCACCCTCCCGCCGGACCTCAAAGACCCCCCTCCCTACTACCTCACCCTAACCACCCCCGTCACTCCTCCCGACAAAGGTCTCGCCCACTTCCACGACGTCCACATCTGGAACATCAAAGCCACGGGAGCCAAGCGAGCCTTCGACGTCAGCGCCTACCCCGCCGCGCCTCTAGAAAACTTCCGTATCGACCACCTGAACATCGAAGCCCAAACCGCCGGCACCATCGCCAACGCCAAAAACTGGACCCTCACCGACAACACCATCCAAACCGCCGACGGCTCCAAAGTCACCCTCACCCAATCCACCGCCGAGCTCCCAACCCCAAAGACATCCCCTACGGCGAACCAAAAGTAGAATCTGCGAAGGTTTTGCTGATTTGAAAGACCCCTCGTTTTGAAAGGGCGCGACTTTAGTCGCGCCGCAGGCCACCATTGCATTGTGGCTTTAGCCACTGAGGAAATCTTCCTCCGCCAGCCGTTGCTGCAGACTTTGATCACGTCCTAAGATCGCTTCAGCATCTGAACACCATCAGGAAAAACCCAGCCCACCTACGCACGCCCGAAATCAATAAACGCATGTTGTGGATTGGTATGCAGCAGGGTCACGTCCACCATGTCTCCCACATCCAACCCATGCTCGCCCTTCACAACCCTGCCCTCTACCGGAGGATCAAACACCCGCACATAAACTCCCTTGTCGTTAGCTCCTGTAATCACCCCATGGAACTTCTTCCCGATGCTTCCAGCCAGTGCCACCGCCGCAACCCGCTTCACCATAGCCCGCTCCACCTTACGCGCCGCCGAGTCCCGCTCATTGCAATGCTTCGCAATCGCCTCCAACTCGTCGTCCGTATAGGGCGGAGCTTTGCCATCCAGCCACGCGTCCACCACCCGCTGCGTCACCAGATCAGGAAACCTCCGGTTCGGTGCCGTCGAGTGCGCATAATCCTGAGCCGCCAACCCAAAATGCCTCGGCGGGTCATCCTCATCGCCCTTGGCCAGCACATACTCACCCGGCCCCATCAGTTTAATGATCGACAACGACAGATCCGGATAGTGCACAGTATCCGCCGCCCGCTGCGCCTGCAGAAACGCATTCAAAGCACCGGAGTCAGGCTGCGACGGCAACACCGTCCCATGCCGCCCCACCAACTCCACAATCCGAGCCCATCGCTCCGGAGACCGCACCACGCGCCGAATGCACGACCGCTTCGCCGCACGCAGTGTCTTCGCCATCGTCTCGTTCGCGGCAATCATCAACTCCTCAATCAGGTCCGCCGCCCGATTGTGAAACACCGCCCTAATCGACTTCACCTCACCATCCACCATCACCGGATCAGCCTCCACCCGATTGAACTCCAGCGCACCCATCCGCACCCGCTGCCCATGAAGCGCAACCGCGGCCTCATCCTGCAACCGCAACTGCTCCTGCAACTCGACAGACGCCGCGACCTTGGCATCCGCCGCACCCGTACCCTCCAGCCAGGGCCCAACCCGACTGTAAGCAAGCTGCGCCTTGTTGTTGAGGAGAGCACGATAAATACTGGTCTGTCCCACCGCCCCATCAGCAGCCACAACAAATTCGACAACATGCGCCGCTCGGTCCTGCTCCTCATTCAGCGACGTCAAATCCGTCGAAAGCTCCGTCGGCAGCATCGAGAAATTCCGCACCGCCGTATACACCGTCTGCGTCTGCTCCCGCGCAAATTCATCCAGCGGAGTGTCCTTCAGCACCGAGGCCGCAACATCCGCAATCCCCACCCGCACACGGATGCCGCCGTCCACCCGCTCCGCAACCTCAACCTGATCGAGATCGCGCGAAGTATCGTTGTCAATCGAAGACCACATCAGCCCACGCAGATCGCGCTCACCAGCATCGGGAGCCTTCGCCTGCGCCGCACGAATCGCAGCCACCTGCGCGTCACACCCATCAGGATATCCAACAACAAACCCCTCGCGAATCATCTCAGCAGACGCAGAAGCGACCAGATCAAACCCATTGTTATGCATGCAAGTGGAAGCCTACCACGCAACCAATACAACTGTGTTCACCCAGCAGCCTCACTCCGTCGATACAACGTCCGAATCACATAGTCCTTCTGCGGCCCGTGCACCTGATGCCACACCTCAAAGCTTCCATCCGCACGAACCGTATACCCAGAGAGATAGAGATCGTTCAAACACACATGACTAGCCTCAGCCACAAGGTCATCGCCGCTCGCTGTAAACCGCATCACGTGGAAGAGCTCGTGCGTATCGGCAAACCGCACCGCAAACCCATCATCTCTCTTCTCATAAACGTAGCTCTGCCGACTATGCAACGTCTGTCCACCCTCCAGACAAAGCTCACCCGACTCCGCATACAAAGCCGTCTCCGCATCCAGCAGCGTGAACCGAGCACAGCCCTTCATGCGCCCACTCCTAGAAATCTCCCGCTCCAGACTCCACTCTCCAAGCAGCCACTCAAACACTCCACCCGCAGCGCTCATCGCTCACCCAATCGCAGTGACGAACAACCCAGCCCACCGAGAAACCTGCTCCGCATAAGCCCCCGTCACCGCGTCCCGGCTACCCTCCAGCACCGCCAACTGCACAGCAAAGTTCCCAACTGTTGAACTCTCCGCCGCCCCACGAAAGACCTCCAGCCCAGTAGCCTCCGCAGTCAACCGATTCAAAAAATCATTCTGACTAGCCCCACCCACCACAAACAACCGCTTCAACTTCTTCCCACTATGAAACGCAATCCTGTCCAGCACCTTCGCATATCGAGCCGCCAAACTATGAAAGATCAGGCTGGCAAACACCGGAGCATTTTCAGCCCCTTCATCCAGCGCCTCCAACCCCTTCCTCGCCCGCTGAGCGTTGATCCGTTGCGGCATTCGTCCCGCCAGCAACAAATCCGGATCATCCACATCCAGCAACCCATGCGGCTTCGCAGTATTCTCCACAGCCGCCACCAACTCGGGAACAGTCCAAACCCTCCCACTCCCAGCCCACGTATCGATACACTGCCGAATCAGCCACATCCCATTCACATTCTTGTGAAAGCAAACCCTTCCCCCAACAGCGCCCAGGTTCGTAAAGTTTTCGTCACGCGCCTCTTCCCCATTACGAGGCTGCTCCAGCACCGTCCCAACCAGCGACCAGGTCCCCGAGCTGATATAAGCCCAATCATTCCCCGTCGCCGGAATTCCCGCAATCGCCGAAGCCGTATCATGGCAAGCCGGGGCAATCAGCACCGCATTTCGCAGCGCCGGAAGCTCAGCCAGCGGACCACTCAGCCGCCCCACCTCCGTACCCGGCGGAACGATCTTCGCCGCACTAGCCAGATCAAGCTGCGCCGCGCTGAAGATCTCCCGGCACCACTGCGGCTTATACAATTCCACCAACTCCGTATGCGTAGCATTCGTATGCTCGGCCACACGAGCGCCACCCCACCGAGACAGAACATACTCCGGCAGATTCAACCACTGCCGCCCCTCCGGCACCCCATCCAAAGCATCTGCATAAAGCTGATACAGCGTATTGATCCGCAACAACTGCACACCAGTCAGCTCTCGCAAACGCTCCGGCCCAATCCTCCGATGCAGAGCCCGTTCGGCCTTTACCGTCCGCTCATCGCGATAACAGAAAGGATCACCCATCGGCAGCCCATCCGCACCCAGCCGCACATAGTCCACCGCCCACCCATCCACAGCAATCGACCGCACGCCCTCCGTCGCAATCGCCGCACACCGCCGAACCCCATCCTCGAGTCCGTCAACGATCATCGCCAGATCCCAGCGCAGCCCGCCATCCACCTTACGCGGAGCATTCGCAAACCGGTGCACCAGCTCAATCACCGGCTTACCCTTCACCCATCGCAGCAGCGAGACTCGGCAGCTCTCCGCCCCCAAGTCCACCGCAATCGAAGCTCGCTTATCCTTCGGCAGCAACGCCATCCCCGGCGTTCTCCTCATCGCCCGTCTCTCATTACCGTAGATATGCCTCAGTCAACCCACCATCCACCGGAATCAGGTGCCCCGTCGTGCACCGCGCCATCGGTCCGGCAAGAAACATAATCGCCTGCGCACAATCCTTCGGATCAATCGGCTGATGGGTCAGCGTCCGCGTCGCATAGAACTTCGCCAGCTCATTTCGCAACCCATCATCCGTGTCCTTCTCATCAAACGGCAGCTTGTACTTCTTCAGCGAAGCAATCACGCGATCCCGCGGAAACATCGTCGACCCCTTCACCACCGTAGCCGGCGAAATCCCATTCACCCGTACCTTCGGCGCCAGCGAAACCGCCAACTCCCGAACCAGATGACTCAGCGCAGCCTTGCTCACGTCATAGGCCTCACTACCGCGCTTGGCAACGACAGCGTTCGCCGAACTCGTCAGCACGACACTCGCATCGATCCCCTGTTCAGCAAATATCTTCGCCGCCTCATCGGCTAGCAGATAGTTCGCCGTAACATTTACCTCCAACGTCAGCGCCCACTGCGCATCACTGATCACCCCATCCGGCGAAGAAGGAAACAGCGCAGCCGTATTGATCAAAATATCGATCCCGCCAAACTGCTTCGTCGTAGCATCGAGCGCTGCCTTGATCGCCTTCCGGTCGCGAATATCAATACTCGTCCAGCTAACCGCTTCCTTGCCGGCAATCGCCTTGACCTCTTCCGCGACCTTCTCCGCACCGGCAACATCGCGGTCCGCGACCACAACATGAGCTCCACGCTCAGCAGCCAGCAAAGCCACCTCACGCCCAATCCCGCTACCCCCACCAACAATCAGAGCAACCCGCCGGCTAAGCTCCTTCTCGGGAGGCTGCCTGCGAATCTTCGCCTCCTCCAGCTTCCAGTACTCAATCCGGAAAGCCTCGCTAGGCGGCAGCGCCACATAATTCGAGTACACCGTAAACTGATCCGCCGAAGCTGCCGGCCCAGCCTGCGGAATCTCCTTGCAATCCACACCAGCGCCCAGCGCACCAGCCCCCTGCATCACACCAATCGCATTGATGTAGAACTCACCCGTAATCCGCGACTCAGTCTTGTTCTTCCCAAAGCTGAACATCCCCACGCCCGGCACCAGCACCACCGTCGGGCTCGCATCCCGCACCGCAGGCGAATCCGGCAGCGCATGTTTCTTGTAATACTCCGCATACTCCGCCCGATACGTCTCCAGAGCAATCTCAATCAGCTCCTTCAACTCCGTAGGCTCGCCCGCAGGATTCCACTTCACAAACATCGGCCGAATCTTCGTCCGGATAAAGTGGTCCGGGCAACTCGTCCCCAGATGCGCCAGCTTCTCCGCCTGAGCCGAGTTCACAAACTCCAGCACCTGCTTCGAATCCGAAAAGCTCCCAATCCATCGCTGCTTCCGCGACACCGCACCACGCAGATACGGCATAATCCCCGCCGCAATCTCCGCACGATCCTCCCGTGCCTTCACAGCCTCCCCACCGAAGTGCGTATGCCCAGCCACCGCCCCATGCCGCTCAATAAACTGCCCCAGCTGATCGATGATCGTAATCGTATTCAGATAGCTCTCACGCTGCGTATTCCCCCACGTAAACAGCCCATGCCCACCCAGCACCACTCCATCGCACCCAGGAGTCTCGGCCACGATCTTTTTCAGCATCATTCCCAGCTCAAACCCCGGCCTCTGCCAAGGCAGCCAGGCGAGCTTATGCCCAAACTCCTTATTGAACTCCTCCATCTTCAGCTTCCCATTCGCCGAGGCCGCCAGCGCGATCCCCCAGTCAGGATGCAGATGGTCCACATGCGCAAACGGCAAAAATCCATGCAACGGCGTATCGATCGAAGCCGCCACAGGATTATTCCCAAACGTACACAGCGGATACATATCCACCATCTCGTCTTCCAACTCCACCCCGCGATACATCTTCTCCAGCGCCAGCAGCTTATCCAGATACAGCGTCGCAAACCCCGCCCGCTTGATGCTCCCCAAGTCACCCCCACTCCCCTTCACCCAAAGAATCCGCTTCGTCTGCCCATCCACCGGATCCACCTGGTCCAGCTTCGAGCTCGTATTCCCCCCGCCAAAGTTCGTAATCCGCAGGTCCGAACCCAACAGATTCGACCGATACCTCAGAAGTTCCGGTTCATCCAGCTTCGACGCCACCGCGTCATCCCAACGATCCTCCAGAAACTTCAATCCACTCTTTGCCGTCATCTTCATCGACCTCAATCTCTATCTCGCCATAGCACAGGCGCACTGCCACGCCGTCCATCATTCCACATTCAAGACCAATACAGCAACTATTTCCAATGTGAAAAACATCGAGTACAGCAGTACGCCGCAAAAATTCTTCTCGCGACAAACTGCCTACTCTGCTTGAACCCGAATCAACTGTCTAGCCCGCCAGCAACGATTCCCGCGTCACCATCTTGTGGCCCACATAGTTATAAGGCGGCACAGTCTGCCCCCGCAACAATGACAACCCGAGATGAATCAGGCTCGGCCCATACGACCCCGCCTCATGCGACACCGACCCAATCAGCGGCGACCTGTCCTTCTTCATCTCCGCCATCGCCTCTGCGATGCAGTCCTGCCCCACAATCGCCACATGCTTCTCACGTTTCAGCTCTCGCACCGCTTCCACCGCACCCAACGCGCTCGAGTCCGTCGCTGCCGCAATCAAAATATGTTTGTCCTTAGGATGTCGCTGCAAAAAGTCAGACACCAGCTTCTTACTCTTGTCCCTCATACCGCGCCCGTCGATCCGCACAAACGACTCCACCGGCAGCTCTGGAATCCCACTCCTCAGACCCTCAAAAGCTCCCGTGATTCTGCTCTGCACCAACGGCCCGGCCTCCTGCAGATCAAGCCCGAGCACCCACTGAACGGTGCCCTCCCAATTCGCCTTCGCAAACGCCGCCAGCGTCTGACCAGCCTCAATCCCCACCCGATAGTTATCCACCCCAAAGTAAGTCGCGTGAGGATGCGGAATATCGATCGCGATCAGCGGAATATTCGCCGCCGCAATCCTATCGCCGATCATCGGCGCCACCTCCTGCTCCACCTGAAACTCAATCACAAGGTCAACCTTGCTCCGGACAAACTCGTCGGCATTCTTCAACGCCGTAGGCCCGTCGTATCGATTGTCCAGCACCAGCAGGTCCACGCCCACCGAAGCCGCTGCATCCTTCAGACTCTCCGTCACCTCATTCGAGAACGGCATATCCGCGCTCTGCCCCGCGAACCCAAACCGCATCTTCTTCGGCCGCGTCACCTGCCGATACATACCATCCGGCGACTGCGACAGATATCCCCGATGCACAAACGTCTTCAGCACCCGGTACACCGTCGTCTTGGAAATCCGCGTCTGACGATGGATCGCCTCCAGCGTCATCGGCTGATTCTCTGCCTGCAGCAATTCAAGAATATCCAGCGCCTTCGAAAGCACTGGGATCAGATACAGTCTCTTTGTCGTCTTCCGTCCCGCCATAAGCTCCCTGGGCAGAGGCATAAGCACTCAGCCGCTCCATTATGCGACACAGAGACTCATTCCGCTAATGGAATTCTTTTGGTTCCAGTTTCCAAATCGACGACACGTTCAAAAACCTCAGGCATAGCTCGAAACACTCCGAGCGTTCCTGCTGCTACGTTCCTCTGTCACCTTCGCGACGTACCCGCTCTCCGCCAGAGCCTTCAACGGATCAACCGGCAGCCCGCGAGCCGACCCTCCACTCCCGCACAATCGGACGCACATCCTGCCAGAACGCCCCACGGAACAGCTCCTCCGCCTCAACCAGCCGACAAGCGTCCTGCAACTCCGCCAACCGCACCTGGTCGATCAGCGCAGCCTTCGCATAAAGCTCCTGCGCGGTCACAACCGTCTGGACCATCGCCTCCATCTTGCCCTTCAGGTTGTGGCTCTGATCGATCATGAACGCCACCTCTGCACGTTCATCCTCCGTCGCACTCACAATCTCATGGAATATCCGGAACACCTGGTAAGGATCAATCGACCCCAGCGTCAGATCATCATCCGCATACTTCCTATCATTGAAGTGGAACCCGCCCAACGCCCCCCGATGCAGCAGCCACGCCACAACCTGCTCAATGTTCGTCCCTTGATAGTGATGCCCCGTATCCACTAGCACCTTCGCCTTCGGTCCAGCCCGCCGCGCCAGTTCCAGCGCCATTCCCCAATCCGCAATATCCGTATGGTAGAAAGCCGGCTCAAAAGGCTTGTACTCCACGAGCATCCTCTGATCCGCTCCCAAAGCAGCGTGCGTCGCGCCCAGCACCTCCACCATCCACTCAATCCGCCGCCTCACGCTCTGCGTCCCCGGGTAGTTCGACCCATCGGCAATCCAAAGCGACACATCCTTCGATCCCAGCGCCCGCCCAATCTCCACCGAATCCAGCAGATGAGCCAGCGCTCGACCCCTTATCTCCGCGCTCGGATTCGCAATCGATCCGAACTTATACTCCTGATCCTGAAACAGATTCGGATTGATCGATCCCGACTTCACCCCATACTTCTTCTCAAGCCCTTGGATCGTCCCAACATCCTTCACCCCACCCGGCAGATCCCAGAGCACATGCAGCGCCACCGTCGGGCTAGCCCCCGTCAGAGCATTCACCTGCCCGGCATCCGAAAACTTCTCCTCAATCGTCGTCGCTGCCCCGCCCTGCACAAACTTGCCAAACCGAGTCCCCGTATTCGCAAAGCCCCACGACGGCACCTCAATACGGAAACCATCCAGGGCACGCCAAACCTTCTCCGCATCCCGCTCTGCTGCCCCTGCTCCGTTCACTGTCATCGCACCCCTCCAGCTCTGCAAGTCGTACTAGAAATATACTCTCTATTGAAACACAAGCAGACTGCACCATCCCCACTGCCCTTGTCAAAGAGATTCTTCAACCCCGGATCTAGAAACCCAGTCAAAACAGCTCCGCTCAAGGAAGATAAGGAACAATCTCTGCTTCGAAGGCGCGGCTCCGGTCGCATCAAAAAGATGGTGAGCAATCTCTGCCTTGAAGGGGCGGTTCCAGTCGCATCAAGAAGACAATGAGCAATCTCTGCCTTGAAGGGGCGGCTCCAGTCGCATCAAGAAGACGATGAGCAATCTCTACCTTGAAGGGGCGGCTCCAGTCGTATCAAGAAGACGATGAACAATCTCTGCGAAGAGGCGGCTCCAGTCGCATCAAGAAGACAATGAACAATCTCTGCCTTGAAGGGGCGCGGCTTTAGCTGTGAAGTTTCAATAGGTTGTTGTCCATCGGGCCAAGAACGAAGAAGCTGATTGTGTGAGCAAGCAGTAACTTCGGAGGACCGATGGACTATCACTATCATGCCCGTTTGACGGTGCATGGTCGAGAGCAACTGGCGAAGGATGTAGTGGAGGGCCGGCTGAGCCTGCGCGAGGCGGCCGCCGAGCGCGGGCTCAGCCGGCAGAGTGCAGCGAAGTGGGTGCGGCGCTATCGTCAGGGCGGAGTGGAGGGTGTGGTGGATCGATCTTCACGTCCCCAGAGGTCGCCACGGCGCAGCTCCGCGGAGTTGATCGAGCGCGTCGAGAGACTCAGGCGCGAGCGTTGGACCGGCGTACGGATCGCGCAGGCCACCGGTCTGAGCCGCGCCACCGTCAGCCGCATCCTGACCCGGCTGAAGCTGAACAAGGCGAAGATGCTGGAGCCGCAGGTCCCCATCGTGCGCTATGAGCATGCTGCTCCCGGGGATCTGCTGCACCTCGACATCAAGAAGTTCGCCCGCATCGTCAAGGCTGGCCATCGCATCACCGGCGACCCCAGGGACGAGACCCGCGGCGCAGGCTGGGAGTTCCTCTACGTCGCCGTCGACGACCACTCCCGGATCGCCTACACGGCGCTCTATCCGGACGAAACCGCCCAGTCTTCGGCCAGCTTCCTCGCCGAAGCCGTCGCCTACTTCCAACGCTTCGGCATCGCCACCCGCCGTGTGCTCACCGACAATGGCCCCTGCTTCTATGCCCATCACTTCGCTCACGCCTGCCGCGATCTCGGCATCGCCCACAAGCGCACCCGCATCTACACCCCACGCACCAACGGCAAGGCCGAACGCTTCATCCAGACCGCCATCCGCGAGTGGGCCTACGCCCGCAGATATGAAAACTCAGAACAACGAGCCGCTCAACTCAAGCCCTGGACCCACCTCTACAACTGGCACCGTCCCCACGCTAGCCTCAACCAAGACCCACCCATCAGCCGTTCCGGCCTCGATGTCAACAACCTCTTGACACACCACATTTAGCCGCGCCATAAATCTCTCCATCGCACGCGGCTTTAGCCGCTGAGGGATTCTCTCCGCTCCACAACCTTCTTCAACTCCCCAGTTCAGACCTCGCCAAACAGAACCACATCCAGAAACCGAGGCCCATGTACTCCTTTGATCCGCGTCATCTCAATATCCGCCGTAGCCGATGGCCCCGAAAAGAACGTCGTCGGCAACTCAGCCGTATCAGCCAGCCGATCCATCGCCTCCGGAACCGTCTCCACCACATCCTCCACCCGCACAACGCACAGGTGATAATCCGGAACCAGCGTAGCCACCCTCCTACCCTGCCCCGCCACTTTCTGCAGCACGACCGTACCCGTCTCCGCAATCCCCACCGTCGAGCCGGTCATCACCCCATCGAACCCATCCAGTTCCGCAGCCGACAGCCCCTCATCGACCACAAACTCGAACCCCGCCGGAAGCCACTCCGCCGCAATCCCCATCGGAACAACGATCCGCCGCTTACCACGTTCAGCCAGCATTTTTCCAACAGCTACCGCAATTCCACCACGATCTACGCGCACCACATGCGCGTCATAGTCCCGCAGCCGATCCTCCAGCAACTCGATCACACGCTTTCCGATCAAGCGAAGCCGTCCGCCGATACCCACGCTCCACCGCCGCCCACGCAGCCCGCACCGCCGCCTCATCACTAGCCCCACCCTTAGCCGCACGAACCCGCCGCAGCACCTCGGCCCTCGCCGCCGAATTCGTAACCATCTCAGTTGCCATTCTTCCCCCGGCTCTCCCACCACTCACGAAACGTCTCCTTCGGCATAGCCTGCAGATCCCGCACCTGCGTCCATCCCCCCAGAATCCCCGGCAACCAGCCAATCCACCCCTCACCCTGCCCATCCTTCCGCACCAGCGGAGCCTCCGCCATCCGCCCCAACCGTTGCGCCGCCCTGAACCTAGCCTCGCTCCGAAAAATCATCCCCATCGTCTTCATCGCCAGCGACTCGGCATTCAGCCCATTCTGCTTCACAACCTTATTCCGCAGATGAATCAGCACCTCCGGAATATTGATCTTCACCGGACAAACCTCATAGCAAGCCCCACACAGCGACGAAGCATAAGGCAGCGACTGCGCATGATGCATCTCCTGCAACTGCGGCGTCAGAATCGCCCCAATCGGCCCCGCATACACACTCCCATACGCATGCCCCCCCGTCTGCCGATACACCGGACAAGCATTCTGACAAGCCCCACACCGAATACAATTCAGCGTCTGCCGCCCCTCCTCATCCGCCAGCACCTGCGTCCGGGCATTGTCCATCAGCACGACATGAAACGTCTGGGGCCCATCCCCCTCCCGCACCCCCGTCCAGATCGAGTTATAAGGATTCATCCTCTCCCCGGTAGCCGACCGCGGCAGCAACTGCAGCACAACCTCCAGATCCTGATAGCGCGGCAACACCTTATCGATCCCCGCAATCGTAATCAGCGTCTCCGGCAGTGTCAGACACATCCTTCCATTGCCCTCACTCTCGACGATGCAAACGCCACCAGTCTCCGCGATCAGAAAATTCGCCCCACTCACCCCCGTCTTCACTCGCAGAAACTTCTCACGCAAAAACCGCCGCGCCGCATCCGCCAGATCCTCCGGCCTCTCCCCCAGTTCCGGCAGATTCATCTCCCGCTGAAAGATCTCCCGAATCTGCTGCCGGTTCTTATGCAGCGCCGGAACCACAATATGTGAAGGCTGATCATGCCCCAACTGAATAATCAACTCCGCCAGATCCGTCTCATACGCCCGAATCCCCGCCGCCTCCAGCGCATCATTCAGATGAATCTCTTCCGTAGTCATCGACTTAATCTTGATGACCTCATCCGACCCACTCGCCTTCACCAGCGCCGTAACAATCTGCCGAGCCTCCGCCGCATCACGAGCCCAATGCACCACCCCACCCGCCCGCATACAGTTCCGCTCAAACTCCTCCAGATAAAAATCCAGATTCTCCATCGTGTGCTGACGAATCTGCTTCCCTGCCTCACGCAACTGCTCCCAATCCGGCATCTCGCCCACCACACGAGCCCGTTTAGCCTGAATCACCTCCGTAGCATGACGAACATTCTTCCTAAGCTGCGTATCACCCATCGCAGCCTTAGCCGCCATCGGAAAAGTAGGCGCCGTAGTCGGATCCAAAGCAGTTCCACTCATCGTGCGTCTCCGGCAACGTACTGTTCGACCCCACAAATTGGGCCGTCATTCTGAGCGCAGCGAAGAATCCCTGTATTTCGCTTTTGCGGTTGCCTGTTCTTTTCCCACCCCGCAAAAGAAGTGTCATCCTGAGCGAAGCGCGACTGCGCGAGTCGAAGGACCTGCGGTTGCCTTTGCTGTTGTCTATTCTCCCTCATCGTCCCACCCCCTCTTCCCCAGCCAGAATCTCCGCCAAATGCACCGTCCTAACCCCCGTCCTCTGCCGATGCAGAGCCCCCTGAATATGCATCAGGCACGAGTTATCACAAGCCGTACAAGCCTCCGCCCCAGTATTGAGCACAGCCGTAGTCTTCTCCGCCAGCATTGCGCTCGAGACCTCCGCGTTCTTCACGGCAAACGTCCCGCCGAACCCACAGCACTGCTCCAACCCCTCAATCTCGACAAGATCGATCCCCCGCACCGCCTTAAGCAGCCTCTGAGGCCCATCCCCCAGCCCAAGATTCCGCAGCCCATGACAACTCGCGTGATACGTCACCCGATGCGGATAATAGGCCCCCACATCCTCCAGCCCCAGCCGCTTCGTCAAAAACTCCGAAAACTCAAACACCCGAGGCACCAACGCCTCAACATCAGCAATCAACTTCTCATCTTTCAGCGAAGCCGCCATCTTCGGATAATGATCCCGAATCATCGCCACACAAGAAGAAGAAGGCACCACCACCGCCTCCGCCCCCTTGAACTGCTCCACAAACCGGGCCACCAGCGGCAGAGCCTCCGCCTGATACCCTGTATTCCAATGCATCTGTCCGCAGCACGTCTGACCCGCGGGAAACTCCACCGTATGCCCCAGCCGTTCCAGCACCCTGACTACGGCCTTGCCAGTCTCAGGAAACAGCGTGTCGTTGTAGCAGGTAATAAACAGCGAGACTCGCAGAACACCCTCCGCAATTCAATAGAAATTCAATTTCCCCAACGCAACTCGCGTCAGGTACGATAGTACGCGCTAACGATCCATTATTATTCACCGAACGAGGACTCGTGGGACCTAATCCGTTTATTGGCGTCATCTATCACTGGATCGGCGGTTTCGCCTCCGCAACAAACTTCATCCCCTTCCGCGGCATCAAGCGCTGGTCGTGGGAGATCTACTGGCTCATCCAGGGCTTCGCTGCATGGATCGTCGCGCCCACCCTTCTCGGCTCCATCTTCGTACCCAACCTATTCGGTATCATCCACCAGGTCTACGTCACCAACCCCAGAAACGTCATTCTCGCCTTCGTCTTCGGAGTCCTCTGGGGAGTCGGCGGCATCACCTTCGGGCTCGCCATCCGTTACCTCGGCATCGCACTCGGTTACGCCATCGCGCTAGGCCTCTGCGCCGCGTTCGGCACCGTTGTTCCGCCGATCGCCCACGGCCAGTTCGGTGCCATCCTCCATTCGACCGCTGGCCAGATCATCCTGCTCGGCGTTCTGGTCTGCCTCATCGGAGTAGCTGTCAACGGAGCCGCCGGCGTCTCCAAAGAGCGCGAGATCACCCCCGAAGAAAAGGCCGAGGCCGGCGAAACCGACTACAACTTCGGCAAGGGCATCGCCATCGCCATCCTCGCCGGATTCATGAGTTCCTTCTTCGCCTTCGGCCTCGATGCCGGTAAGCCCATCGGCGACCTCGCCCGAACCCAGCTTCTGGCCGCCGGCAGACTCGACCTCTGGCAGAACCTCCCAATCCTCGTCGTAGTCCTGTGGGGAGGCTTTGTCACCAACTTCATATGGTCAGCCATCCTCATCTTCCAGAACGGCTCCGTTCGCCAGTTCACCGGCGAACCCGGCAGCAACCCCATGCGCGCCACCCACGCCACAGGCCAGACCCTGGTCGACTTCGACCCTCTCGACCCCTCCACCTACGACCGCCTCGCCCCCCGCACCCTCATCGCCAACTACATCTTCGCCGCGCTCGCCGGAGTCATCTGGTACTTCCAGTTCTTCTTCTACTCCATGGGCCAGACGAAGATGGGCAAGTACGACTTCTCCAGCTGGACCCTCCACATGGCCAGCATCATCATCTTCGCCACCCTATGGGGTCTCTTCCTAAAAGAGTGGCGAGGAACCAGCCGCCGCACCAAAACCCTCGTAGCCACAGGGCTCTTTCTCCTCATCAGCTCCACCGTAGTAGTTGGCTACGGCAACTACCTAAAAGCAAATCAGGACGCCATCAGAACCGTATCGACAAAATAACCGCCTGTCTCTACGGCGTAAGCTAATGCGCCCCACTGGCCGATAGACCATAGACGCCGCAAACGCCACCAGCGGCAGAGGATACAGATACTCTGCCGCTGGCACCGCGAGCCCGGCGCGTCTAGATGGCTAGATCGAGCTTTACGTCGCCAATGCGTTGTCCACCACCTTGACCCATCTCGGGTCGGGCGAACTAGAGGTAGCGTATTCGTCGTGCCAGTTCCACCACTTGTACGGCGCGGTCTGCGGGTAGCCCTCCGGCGAGTCCTCCCACACCTCCTGGCGTCCGAGCGCAGTAAGGTCGAGATAGTTCCAGATGCTGCCCATCGCCTCGTCGCCTCGATTGTTGATGAAGTAAGTGCGGAAGATGCGGTCATCGCCGTCGCGGAAGAAGACATTGTGGCCATGCCACTCGTCCACGCCGAAGTCCTTATCGAAGCTGTCGATGATGGTGTACCACGGCATCTTCCACTCCATGCGCCTCTTCAGCCGCTCGATGTCCCCCTGCGGCGCGCGCGACGCAAATGCGAGCGTGGTGTCGCGGGCGTTCAAATGAGAAAGGTGAGAGATCTGATCTGCCCCCAGGGAGCAGCCGCGGCAGGCATGATCGGGCCAGCCGAACACGCCGGGCTCAAAGAAGGCGCGGTAGACAATCAACTGAGAGCGCCCCTCAAACAAATCGAGCAGGCTAACCTTGCCATTTGGCCCGTCGAACATATACTCCTTTTCCACGGGCACCCAGGGCATCCGCCGGCGTGCAGCGGCCATCGCATCGCGAGTGCGGGTCAATTCCTTCTCCTTCACCAGCAGTTGCTGCCGCGCCGCCTCCCACTCCTGCGGAGACACAATCGGTGGCGTCTTCATCTTTGTTTGAGTTTCGTTGTTCCTGTCCATGTTCTCTCCTTGTTCGTGGTTTCTGTTGGTTCCTGGTTCTTGCGGCGGAGCCTCTTCAAGACCATCGCGGAGACGCCGCCGCCCGTCGAGGCCGTGCCCGCGGCGATCCAGGCCACGGTAGCGATACACATCGGGCACATAGGTTCTCCCCTTTCTCTTAGCGCTTGCTCCCACGCTTCTCTGCCGCCGTGCGGATCCGGTTCATCAGGTCCGTCCAGCCGACATCGACGCCGCGGTCTGCGTCGCCGATCCATCCCATCGCGCGGTGCACAAACCGGACCCGCGTCAATCCGTTCTCCTCGGTGAGGCGGTACTGGATATTGGACACCGCCGGCGTCGACATAAACAGCGGACCGCATATCTCCAGCAGCGACGGCGCCTTGATCGCCTGCACGACACCCCAGAAGTGTCCCGTGTTTTCTCCCAGATCGCGAAACCAACGCCCGCCCGGCCACGCCTCTAACTTCATCGGCATGGGTTTCTCCGGGGTCGAGTTCAATGGCCCCATCTGTTCCAGAATCGTCTCAAACACAATGTCAATCGGCGCCGCGATCTCCTCTTCTTTCACTATCTCCAGCGTCTGAATCGTCTGCTCTGCAACGTTGTTCGGCATCCTTCCTCCTGTGGTTATCGTGCTCTCTGAAAACTCCTGCCTTGTTAAGGGCACGGCTTCAGCCGTGCCGCAAGTGTTTCGCTAACAATGCGGCTTTAGCCGCTGAGGGACTTCTTCCGTTCCGATATCGATATTTTCTGCACCATTAATCGCCCTCTGTTCTTGAAATAAACTTGTCATCTCTCAACGTCGCCATTCCCCGACGTCGGATCGGTCGAAACCATCCGCTCCAAAGCCTTCCGCTCTGCACGTTCCTTGATCTGGCTCAACTGATGCGTCCAGTACCGTTCAAACACCTTCACCCAGTCATGAACCGGCTTCAATTCCGCGGCATTCAGCCGATACATTCGATGCTGTCCCCGCTTGATCACCGATACAACCCCAACCTTGCGAAGCACCCCCAAATGCTTCGACACCGCAGGCTGCGACATCCGCAGCCGCAGCACCACCTCCCCCACCGCATACTCCTTCCCATCGGCCAGCACGCCAATCACCTCACGCCGCCGAGGCTCCGCAATCGCGTTGAACACATCCGTAGTCGTCGCCGCTCGAGCCATGACAAAATAATATTCCGATATAGGAATATGTCAACCGCCATTCGTCACAATTTTGCCAAACCACCCGCGCTGCCGTTTGTCCCTATTGCTGTCGTTGCAGTTGCATTTCTTGTTTGTCATTCTCGAAGGGTGCCTGCTGTTGTCGTCGCAATTGCGTTGCCTCCGCAGTTGCTGTTGCCGTTGCAGTTGTTTGCTCTCCCAACCCATCACAAAAGCCCGGGGGTGCCCCATCCATGACGCAGTCTTACCGCGACATGGGTGGGAAAGTATGCCTCTACCCAACCAGCTTTTGTCGTTGTCGTTGCATTTCTCGTTGGTCATCCCGTAGGGGACTGCTTTTACCTTCTCCCGCAGACGCAGTAACCCAAAAACCTGTCAAGCCCAAAAACGCCATAGCTAGTGTGTAATCAATGAGATATGCCTACCGATTAATTACTCTGAATCTGCTACGCTTAAAATAAGAGCTAAAAGAAAAGCCCCGGCCACAGCCGGGGCATTTTCGTTATCCAAAGGAGGGTACAAACACAAGTCCGGACCTATGCCATCTACTTCGAAGACTTTAGACCAATAAGTACGGGATGGGGGAGAGCTACCGCGAAGCCGCCTGCCGCAACGTCTCAGCCGCCGACTCAGGAGTAATGTCCCGCTGTGGCCCGCCCAGCAGCTCAAACCCGACCATGAACTTCCGAATCGTGGCCGACCGCAGCAAAGGAGGATAGAAGTGAGCATGAAAATGCCACCCCGCATGCTCCTCCCCATCATAAGGCCGTGGATGCAGCCCCATCGAGTAAGGAAACGGCGTATCAAAAACCTTGTCGTAAGTCGCAGTAACCTGCTTCAAAATAGCCGCAAAGCCATCCCGCTCCTCAGGAGTCATCGACTCCAGATCAGCAACATGACGCATCGGCAGAATCATCACCTCAAACGGCCAAACCGCCCAGAAAGGAACGACCGCAACGAACACATCATTCGCCGCCACTACCCGTTCCCCCAGAGCAACCTCCATCGCCCGATACTCGCAAAGCAAACAGCACCCACGCTCCTTCAGATACGAAGCCTGGCCAGCCTGTTCGGCCACCACCTCATTCGGCACTGACCGGCTGGCCCATATCTGCCCATGCGGATGCGGATTGCTGGCCCCCATCATGGCCCCGCGATTCTCAAACACCTGCACGTAGGAGATATCCTCCCGCGAACCAAGCTCCAGCGACTGCTCAGCCCACACATTCACCACCGCCCGAATCTCCGCCACCGACATCTTCGCTAGGGTCAGATCATGCCGGGGCGAGAAGCAGATCACCCGGCAAACCCCACTCTCCCCCTCAGCGACAAGCAGCCCCTTTCCGCCGTCGTCGCTCGAAAATCGAGGAGTATCCGGCTTCAAAGCCGCAAAGTCGTTCTCAAACACATAAGTGCTCGTATACTTGTCCGTCCGAGCCCCACCCGCCCGCACATTCCCCGGACACAGATAGCACTCCGGATCGTACTGCAACGCCGGCGGAGCAGCTGTCTTCTCTGTCTGCCCCTGCCACGGCCGCTGCGTCCGGTGAGGCGAAACCAGTACCCACTCCCGCTTCAAGGGATTGAACCGCCGATGAGGATTCTGCTGAGCCAACGGGTTCAAACCGCACCCACTTTAGCCGCCAGCGCAACCGCACCATCCGAAGGCTCACACACAAAGCACTGTGCTTCGATCCCCGTCGCCGCGGCATACTCGCGCCGCACAGCCTCCACAAACTGCTCCGTCTGTTCCACGCTCACCACATTCACCGTACAGCCTCCGAACCCACCCCCGGTAATCCGCGCCCCAAAACACCCTGGCTGCCGCATCGCAATCTCGACCAGCGTATCCACCTCAGGACAGCTCGCTGCAAAATCGTCCCGCATACTCGCATGCGCCTCGACCATCAACTTCCCGAACCGCTCCATATCCCCATCCAGCAAAGCCTCACGAGCCTCCATCACCCGCCCATTCTCGCTGATGATGTGCCTGCATCGCGCAAAGCTCTCCGGTGACATCTTCTCCCTGCAAGCCTCCAGGTCTTCAAGCGTCGCGTCACGTAGAAGCTCAATCCCCTTGCGTTCCCGCCGCAACACCGCCTGTCCAGCCTCCACCTCGTCGCGCCGATCCCCATACTCCCCCGCAGCCACATCATGCTTCACCATCGAGTTGCAGATCACCACGCGCTCCTGCTCGGGAAGCGGTAGCAATTCAAACGCCAGCGACCTGCAGTCCAGCAGCATCACCCGATGCGCCACCGCACCCGTCACCACAAACTGGTCCATGATCCCGCTCTTTGCCCCGACATACTCATTCTCAGCGCGGCGGCAAAGCGTAGCGATCTTCTCCATCGGCAGCGTCTCACCCGCGTGCCCCAGCAAGGCCATCGCCGTGGCCACCTCAATCGACGCCGACGAACTCAGCCCCGCCCCCAGCGGCACATTCCCCATCAACGTCATGCTGAAGCCGCCCACCACAATCCCCTCCTGCAACAGGCACCACAGCACCCCTGCCGGATAGTCGCTCCACTCACCTCGCGACCGCCCCAACGAAGCAATCTCAAAAGAGGCTTCTTCCTCAAAATTGGCCGAGTAAAACACTGCCCTGCCATCCTCACGCGGACTGATAACAGCCGCCGTCCGGAAGTCAATCGCCATGGGCATCACGAACCCACCCGTATAGTCCGTATGTTCTCCAATCAGATTCACGCGCGCCGGCGCTGAAAATATCTGGCCCTTCCGATCAAACCGCTGTCGATGCGCCCGCAGCGCCTGCTCGTCATCCACCCTCATGCAACGCACCATGCCGTTTCAAAAATTGCAAGACAAACTCATCCTACAACGTCCGGCCCACTTTAATGTAACCGATTTCCTCCAGCAAACGCATCACCCATAGACAGTTAGATGACCCCAAAAACACCTGAAGCCAGACGCAGGTTATGCATCTGGCTCCAGGATAGTGAGTCACTGACAAGCGAGCTAGAAGACAAACCTTCCGGAGAACTGGAAAGCGCGGGAGTCGGCGCTGGCGAAGCCGAGGGTCCCGAAGCTGCTGTTATTCACATTGACCCCGATCTGATTATTAGAAGCGTTGTTCCCAAAGGTGACCGTATTGGTTACATTCTGGCAATCGACACCAAAGACGAACTGGGCTCGTTCAGTGAACACAAAGGTGCGACGGAGAGCACTGGTCAGACGATACACGCTTGGACCCCGCAGACCATTCGGTGCAATGCGCGACAGGTCACCGATCGTGAAGTTGCCGGAGTTGCAGTACGGTCCAGTCGAAGTAGCGCATACACTGGAGTCACTGCCGGCCCCGGAAGTTGTATTTCCAATGGCGCCGACCAGATAGCTCGTGGATCCCAGCGTAGCCGCCGTCACCCCCTGACCCCATCCACCATTCTTACGTGCGTTGCCACGGAAGTTCGGGTTCGCATCCGGCATACATTGCCCCTGGCCGACGTTCTGAGTGCGTGTTGCAGTTTCCGACCACGGCCAATGGAATACCCGAGGAGTATTGGAAGATATTCGAGAACTCCCATCCGCCTAGAAGAGCGCGGACAGCGAAGTGGTCACCGCCGATCTTGCCTTTCCCGAAGGGAAGTTCATAGACTCCGAAGATGCTCAGATTCTGCGGCTGGCTATTGATGCTGAGCCCACGGTCAATGCGATTCTGAGTCCAGGAACGGCCAGAAGCCGTGACGGAAGCCGGAAGCGCCCAACCGCTGCGCGCGGTGCCTGCGTCATCAATGTTCTTGGAGTAGGTGTAGTTGATGTTCAGCGTCAAGCCATGCGCGGGGCGATGGCCGACAGAGAGCTGAAAGGCGTTGTAGTTTGCGTTTGCGACGTTGCCCCATGTATCCGTACTTCCGGAAAATTGTGGCATCCACGTCAGCATATGAGCAATCGTCGCATTAGCCCCTGAGCTCAGGTTTGCCGCTTGAACATACCCGGCGTACGGAACTGGAAGGTTGATACCTGCGGCAGAAAGCGCAGCGAGGTTAGCAGAACTGGCTGGCTTGGAGAGAAAGTTGGTAGAAACGCCACCAACGTTAACAGCGCCAAGAGAGAGCCATTTAGGATCCATCTGACCTGATTGCAGTCCACGGATATTCGCCGCGCCAGCGATGAAGTGACTCTGGCTGCCGACATAGTTGACCGTAACGGTGATGTTATTCGTAACCTCTCGCTGCATGCCGAAGTTATAAAAAATGAACTGCGGCGCACGGCCGGAGAGATAGGGATCGGCATACGAGATACCTGTACCGATACCGGCAAAGGTACCCGAAGCTCCGTTGCATGGGGCGAAGGCCTGACCGGAGCAGACATAGTAGCCCGTGCCAAGCGTCTGGCTGATGGAGTTGATCGGCGCGATAGGCGGCAAGACGAATCCTGGTCCGCCGAAGTTCGCGTTAGCAGCGGAAAATCCCGGATTGTTGTTGAGATAGAAAGCAGGCGCCGCTGACGGGCCCGCCGCAACGTCACTAAAGGACGTCGTACTGTTAAATCCGGCTTGCCCGGTTCCAGTACCCGCTCCGCCCGCGCCGCCTGTACCACCCGCATGGGAGAAGAGTACGCCCCATCCGCCGCGGAAGACAGTCTTGTCGTTGGCAGAATAGGCAAAGCCCAGACGAGGCCCGAAGTTCTTATAGAAGTTATCGGCAGGCGTCCGGCAATTGCAGCTGATACCAGCCCCACCGTGATTTCCAGCAAACTGAAGCGCGCCGGCATTGCCCGTGATGGGGTTAGCAATATTGGGATTGAGGAACGACCAGCGGTCCTGAACCTCGGTATAGGTCGGGATGTAGTCCCAACGCAGGCCAAGGTTTAGCGTCAGCTTCGGAGTAACTTTATAGTCGTCCTGAAAGTACAAGGCGAACGGGCGGAAGCGACCGCCTACCAGACTGAACGGCTGAAGAGTCGCGCTTGTACTACCGACGGCACCCAGGATGAAGCTGGCATACGAGTAGCCCGTATTCGCCGTATAGGTTGTGCCAGTAATGCCTCCAGTCTCGTTGGTCCCCCAGTTCATTGGCGTCGGCTGTGAGGGCCCGTCCGCAACGCTGGCGTTGTTCTCCAGCCACTGATACTGACCGCCGAAGTTCATAGAGTGCTTGCCCTTCAGCCACTGCACGTTATTCACCAGCGTGTAAGTCTCAGAAACATTAGTGGTCGTTGGAGTATTGCCGACCCAGGCAGATGGAGCATTACTACCTGCGGTAGCAGGATTACTTCCGCCGAAAACGGTGTTTGCGGCGTTCTCAGAGGCCTGCCCAGCTGGAAGTCCCGTAATTCCCGAGGCAGCGAGAGCATACTTCGAATTCGGCATGCTCCCAACGATGTTTTGCACAGGCGGCCCACCGAAGTTCATGAAGCCAAATTTGAACTGATTAACGAGGTGTGGAGTGAACGTATAGGTATGCTGCATGTCGACCCAGTGGCCAGCAACGATGGAGATCGTCGTAGCAAGATAGGGCACAGGCAGATTAGTTGTCGTCGACGTATAAGGAACAGCGTGCCGGTTGCCACCAGTAACAGCAAACGACAGTGTCTGCTTGTCCGAGATGTTGTAGTCGACTCTGCCTGAATACAGCCAGTTATCGTATCCGCTCGGAACTCCACCCAGAAAGTTATTCTGGATCACTCCTGCCGTATCGATGGTCGGAGCAGGCAGGAAACTCTGCTGATACTGGCTGATCGGAGAGATCTCGCTGGCCGGGATGACGTTCACCTGACCGGGAGAAACGAGCGTCGGATTACCATTCGCTCCAGTGCCTGAGCCTGGGCCGTAACCATATTGATAGCGGCAAGGACCGTTCGTACTGTGCGCAGTGCAGCTGGCAAGCGAGGTCGGATCGTAGATCGCATAGTTGGCTCCCGAGGTGTTGCCCAATCCGCCGGTGGTCGGGTTGACAGGTATCAACTCCTGAAAGTTCCCCTGGCGCATCAGCGTGGTTGGCACGGTGCTCGCGGTTGGGTTGACGGCAAGCCGCGAACGGAACTTGTCATAGGCGGCATAGAAGAAGAGTTTGTCGCTGTTGTGATAGAACGGAAGCTTAACAGGACCGCCAACGGAGAAACCCAGTTCGGTCTGATGCTCGGCTGGTTTTGGACCGTTAACCTTGGTAGCAACGCCGTTGATGACCTCTGTCGCCTGGTTGCCTGGAGAGCCTGGCTTTGAGGAGAAGCTCCAGGCGTCAAATGCCGTATTGCGGAAGTAGCCGAAGACCGCTCCATGGTACTTGGAGGTGCCGGACTTTAGGTTGTAGTTCTCCAGACCCGCTCCCTGATACTCAGCAGAAAAACCACTGGTAACAACCGTGATCTGGTCGATCGCCTCAAGCGGAATGATGTTAAACACAGGCCGGTTGTCAGCCTGCTGGCTCTGCGTCGTAATGGGGAGGCCGTCGACATAAAGCTCGCCTAAACGTTGAGCAGTACCGCCAACAATGGAAGAGCGCCCGCCGGGCGGCACCTGCGCGCCGGGCAAAAGGTTGGAGAACTGCGTAATGTCACGCTGCTGGCTCCCCGCAATCATGATCGGCAGCTTGGTATAGAGCCTGTTCTCGATTGTGCCGCCAAGAGTCGCATTGGTGGTCTCGAGCGCTGGCGGCGCGCCAGTGACAGTAACAGTCTCGTTCTGGGTACCCGTCTTCAGGCTGATATTGAGGCCTACGTTGCTTAGAGCATTGACAACGAGGTTCTCCTGCACGAATGTGCCAAACCCCTTGGCACTGACCGTCACGGTATAGGTGCCGGGGTTGAGCGGGGAGATGTTGTAGAGCCCGCCTGAAGACGAAGTGCGCACCGTCTCAATCCCCGTGTCGACACTGCGCGCAATAATCGCGGCGTCGGGAACAACGGCCCCCGTAGCGTCCGTCACGGTACCGCTGATAGCGCCTTGACCACCCGTCTGCGCCATCACATCAGCCGTCATCAGACCAATGCAGATCACCAGGACAACCAGGCCACCGAACTGACTTATCCAGTTCCCATTACTCCACATCTTCCTTATTCGCGTTAACAACCTCCTAAAGTCTTCAGTCTGTCGTGCACGGATCTCTCGGCCAAATGGTTCGACCAAATTTGTTCATTTTTGGCTCGAGGGAAATCTACGGGAAGAAGAAAACAAGTGTCAATAGAAAAATTATTCCTAAATCAAAATTCGACGAGCGAAATTCCCGAAAGCAGCTACCGAGCAAAACTGTTAATCGTCTATTCTTCCCGCAGTACTTCCAGCGGCTTCTGCCCCAGTATCCGGTGACTCGCCACCCACCCCGTAACCACCGTCAGGGCCGCAGTAGCAAGCAAAGCCGCCCCATTCCACACCCAATGGAAGTGATACGCCGCCTCCATCCGTACCAGAAGCGTCCGTGCAATCAAATTGGCAAAAACAATCCCCACCAACCCCGCCACCAACCCAAGCACCGCAAACTCAATTGAAAACACAGTAGCAATACGAGCCCGCGTAGCCCCCAGTGTCTTCAGCACCACGACCTCACGAATCCTCCGATACCTCGTTCCAGCAATCGAACTCGCCAGAATAATGATCCCCGCAAAGATACTGAACGCCGCTAGAAACTGAATTACGTACGTGATCTGCAACACCACCGACCGCACCGTCTCCAACGCCTGCGCCACATTGATCACCGTAACCGTCGGATACGCCGCATACAGCGCCCGTTGCAACTCACCCACCCGTGCCGGATCGACATGAATCCCCCCATACCAAACCACCGGCAGACCCTTCAGTGGAGTCGGCGGCAAAATAAACTCCGCGCGCGAATACGCATGTTGCCCATCCGACTTAATCAACGGCCCCACCGTAGCGATAAACTGCGTATCCTGTGCCGCAAATGTGATGTGCGAGCCCAACTTCACACCCAAACGCTGAGCGGTCCGCTGACCGATCGCCACCATCGGCTGCGTCTCCTTCGCATCCCACCACTTCCCTGCGACAATCGTCGTTCCCGGCGGCGGCCCCTCCGACCAGGTCAAATTAATCGACTGCAACATCCTCTTCGGAAAATTCGAGAGCTTCGCCTGATTCGCCGGAACCCCGTCAATCGCAATAATCCGCGATGAAACCACCGGCAGCAGTTCCGGCTCCGACGTCACACTCTTCTGCGACTTCAGCAGAGCCCGCATCCCGTTTATTTCATCGTTCGTAATGTCGATAAGAAAAACATTAGGCAGATTAGGCGCACTTGAAATATGCAGCTCGGTCACCACGGCCTGCTGAACCAGGTAGACCGCCATAATCTGCATCACGCCCATGCCCAGCGCAGCCAACAGCGCAGCCGAAGGATTCCCTGGCCGGTAAAGATTCGCCAGCCCATGCCGCACCGCCGAAGGCAGACTCAACCGCGTCGTATTCAGAAACCACCGCAACCCCGCCAGCACAGCAGCCGAAGCCGCCAGCAACACCGCCAGCACGCCCAACCAGCCCCAGCGAAAACACCTTCCCCACCGTAGCCGAGTCCGACAGCGTAGTAGCAATCGCCGCCAACCCCGCCAGAATCAGCGCAGCCGCAGCAATCTGGGCCAGATTCTTCCGCAGCTTGCGAAAGATCGCCGTCACAAAAGGATCCTCGCTATCCTCTACTGCCCTCCGCAAAATCAAAATCGGCCGCACATTCCGAATATCCAGCAGTGGAGGCAGCGTAAACAGAAGCGTCGTCAAAACACCCGCGCCCAGACCCGTCAAAACAGTCCGCAGCTGAATATGAAGATCCGTCTCAAAATTAACGAACTTCGATAAAAAGTAAGGAAACGCCAGCTGCACTCCCACACCAAGCGCCACGCCCAGCAAGCCGCCCAGCAAACCCAGCATCAACGTCTGCAGCAGATAAATCTTGATAATCTGCCCCGACCGCGCCCCCAGCGACTTCATAATCGCAATCGTATCCAGCCGCTGTTGCAGATGCGCACGCATCGCCATCGCAACGCCCACAGCACCCAACACCAGCGCCACCAAACTCATCAGCGACAGCAAACTAGTCGCCCGATCCAACCCCTGCGTCAGCGCCGGATTCGTCTCGCGATAGTCAATGACCTGCGACTCCGGCAACAACTTCTCCAGCTGATCCTTCAAGTCCCCTACAGCCTTGTCCGAAATCGGCGCGCCATCAGCAGGCTTCGGAACCTTGAACAAAAATCGTTGCCCCGCATGACTCCCTGGAGCCAGCAGCCCACTAGCCTCCAGCCCCTCGCGCGAAATCAACACCCGAGGCCCCGCCGCAAAGTTCCCCGACAAACGATCCGGCTCATTCACCACAACCGCCGCAATCCGAAACAACTGATTGCCAATCTTCAGCTGATCACCAAGATTCAGCTTCAGCCTTACCAGCAGATCATCCGCCACAGCCACAGCATCCGGCTTCAGCGTATCCCTCAACGACGCCTTAGGCGACAACTCCACCTCGCCATAAAACGGATACAGCTCCGGATCAACCGCCTTCAGCGAAACCAGCAACGGATCAAGCGTCTTCGCAGCCGAAGCCATCGAAAGCAGCTCCGTCACCGGCGTCATCTCAATTCCCTGCTGCTCAATCGCGTCCAGACCCTTCTGCTGCTCCGTCGTCGGCTGCATAAACATTCGCGCCGAAAGGTCCGCCGCCATAATGCTCCGCGCCCGATTCAGTAGCGTCGCGCGAAACGAAGACGAGAATCCCCGAACCCCGGTCAACGCAGCCACGCCAATGGCCACCGACAAAATCACAAAGAAAAATTTGCCCTTCGACGAGCGCATCTCGCGAACAGCAATCTTGGCAGCGGAACGATAAGAAAGGGTCGCCATATTAGGACCGCGCGCCTACAGCAGCCACACCCGTCATCTCCGCAGGCTGCGCATTCATCTCATCTGAAATAATCAGCCCATCCCGCAGCGTAATCCGCCTGTTCGCATAGCTCGCAAGCACCGGATCATGCGTCACCAGCACCAGCGTCGTCCCTTCCGTGCGATTCAGGTTCAGCAGCAGCTCAAGCACATGTGCCCCATTCACCGTATCCAGATTCCCCGTAGGCTCATCCGCCAGCACAATCGGAGGCCGCAGAATAAAAGCCCGCGCCAACGCCACCCGTTGCTGTTCCCCACCCGAGAGCTGCACCGGATAGTGCTCCATCCGATCACCCAGCCCCACATTCACCAGCAGATCCCGTGCCCGAGCCAGCCCAGCCTTAGCATCCTGAGCCTCGGCGTTCAACTCATAAGGCAGCAGCACATTCTCCAGCGCAGTCAGCGTAGGAATCAGCTGATACGACTGAAAGACAAACCCGATCGTCTTCCCCCGTACCTGCGCCAGCTTGTCCTCAGGCAGATAGCTAATCGCCGCGCCGTTCAGGAAAACATTCCCCGCACTCGGCGTATCCAACCCAGCCAGCAAACCCAGCAACGTTGACTTGCCCGAACCCGACGAGCCCATAATCGCCGCAAACTGTCCCTGCGGAACCGTAAAGTCCAACCCCTTCAAAATGTCCACCGTACGCGGTCCATTGCGAATCGACTTACGAAGTCCTTCCACTGCAATCATCGGAGCCCCTTGAGGTTCACCTTGGAATACGGTCTCAACTGCGGATTGGTTCACCTGTCAGATCTCCCTTGCGTCTTCTTCATTGGAGGTTTGGTAGATTCATAACGATGCGGCAAATTGGATTGCTTCTTATACTAGCGGGTCTCTCTCTCAACACCATCGGCTGCAAGCCCGACCGCGCCTCGCAACAATCATCGACCATCGACGCCCGCCCAACCGATCTCCCCCGCCAGGAAGCCAACTACCCCTCCACAACCCCGTCTGCACCGGTAACTCCCATCGCCAACGATCCCCGCCCCCGCATCGTCAGCTTCGGCGACAGCCTCACCGCAGGCTACGGAACCGAGGCCGGCCAAAGCTACCCCGAGTTCCTCCAGCAGGATTTAGACCGCCTCGGCTACCACTACCGCGTCATCAACGCCGGCATCAGCGGCAACACGACCAAAGACGGAGTAGAACGCGTCCCCTCCATCATCGCCATGAAGCCCGCCGTCGTCATCGTCGAGTTTGGCGGCAACGACGGCCTCCGAGGCCTGCGCATTGAAGACTCCCGCGCCAACCTCGACAAGATCGTCTCCACCCTCCAGGCCAGCGGAACCAAAGTCGTCCTCGCCGGAATCTCTCTCCCACCCGACTATGGCCCCGACTACATCCGCCAGTTCAACGAAACCTACACCCTGCTGGCGAAGAAATACCACGTCCCCCTGCTTCCCTTCCTCCTCAAAGGCGTCTACGGAGTAGACGGCATGATGCAGCACGACCGCACCCACGCCACCGCTCAGGGCAACCAGATCGTAGCCCAAAACATCCTCCCGCTGGTCACGCCTTTACTCAAAAAGTAGACGTCGCGATCTCGCTTAAACCTGTCAAGCCCCCAAACCGCCTATCTCCATGCTCATAAAGGAGATACGCGTTGCGTAGTAATTCCATCCAACTTGATAAAATGGTTATAGAGACAAAAAAGAAAGCCCCGGCCAGCAAGCCGGGGTTTTCCTGTTTCGGTAAAATCGGAATAAGACCTTTAGAATGACGATTTTGCCTGTAACCCTTTTATTTGGACGATTTTAGCGGCACCCATTTTTATATCTAACTGAAAACAGGAGGCTTACAAATTGATCCCCCGGGGGGGCCCCTAACCCATCACCACGATAGGCTGCATCAACGTCCCGGCGACGCGACTCACAATCGCAATCAACTCCGTCGGACTCACAAAAACCTTAACAAGGGGAGCCGACGAGAAATCCGGCAGATTCACCTGCATCCCATTCCGCAGCCGGCCCGCCACCTGATCGTCCACCGTAACGCAGGGCATCTCCGGCAAAAGCGTTCGAGGATGCGGCAACAGCCCAGCTATCTCCTCCGCCGAAGCCTGCTTCAACTGCTCCACGGTAATCGCCTCGGCAAGCGTAAAAACCCCGGCCCGCGTCCGCCGAAGCGAAGCCAAATGAGCCCCGCAACCGGCCAGCTGACCAAGCTCATGCGCAACAGAACGAACGTAGCCACCAGCCGAAACCTCCATCGCGAAAGCAGCTACATCGCCCTCAAGCGACGTAAGCTCGAACCGATGGATCGTAATGCGAGCCGCCTTTACAGGCACTTCAGCGCCAGCGCGAGCCAGCTTATGCGCCGGAACACCATTAATCTTCTTCGCCGAGTAAACAGGAGGCACCTGGTCGACCTCACCTTTGAATCCTGCAGCCAACTCTCGCAACTCGCTCAAAGAACGCTCCAGCGCCATCGGCGAGGCAATAGCAGTTCCTTCAGCATCAAAGGTATCCGTAGCAAAGCCAAACCGAATATGCCCCTCATAATGCTTCTCCGCCTGACCAAAAAACTGAGCCAGCCGCGTGTACTTCCCCAGAAGCAACGGCAGAACTCCAGTAGCCATTGGATCGAGCGTGCCAAGATGACCAATCGATTTTTCGCCAGTAGCTCGGCGAACGATTGCAACAACGTCGTGCGATGTAAGACCGGAAGGTTTATCGAGTACTAGAAGACCATTCATGCAACTTTTAGTTTAGCGTCTAGAAGCTGCTCCCCTGACGCCGGACAAGAGAAAGGAACTCATTCCGCGTCTGCAACTGCGTCTTGAACACGCCGAGCATCGCCGAAGTAACCGTGCTCGAGTGCTGCTTCTCAACGCCACGCATCATCATGCAAAGGTGCTGTGCCTCAAGGATCACAGCAACGCCCTGAGGATTAATCGCCTCCGTGATAGCCTCACCAACCTGCGTCGTCAGTCGCTCCTGAACCTGCAGCCGCCGCGCAAAAACATCCACCAGTCGGGGAATCTTACTCAGCCCGATCACCTTACCGTTCGGAACATAAGCAATATGAGCCTTACCAAAGAAAGGCAGCAGATGATGCTCACACATCGAGAAGAACTCAATGTCCTTGACGATCACCATTTCGTCATAGTCCACATCGAAGAGCGCATCATGCAGCACATCCGTCACATTCATCGTGTAACCGCGCGTAAGGAACGCCATGGACTTCTCCATACGCTCCGGAGTGCGCAGAAGACCGTCGCGTGTGGGATCTTCGCCAATGCGGCTCAGCATTTCACGATAGAGATCCTGGGTGGAAACAGCTTCGAGGGTAGTTTCAATTGTGGCTTGCGTACTTGCCATGTTGAACCTTTCTAAAAGAGACCGGCAAAATCGAAGGAGTTATTACTCGTCTCCTCAACGTGAACGCGCTCAAGATGAGCAGCAGTGAACTTCGAGAAGATGCGATAAATCTCGATGCTTAGATTTTCGGTAGTTGTAACCGTATCCCGAAAGCAATCGAGAGTATTCAGATTCATCTGATCAAACCGTGCAATCAGATTTGTTTGCGCAAAATCATCCAGCTCAGCAAGATTGCAGACCATGCCAGTAACTGGATCGACCGGACCGCTCAGCGTGACCTGGACCGTGTAGTTATGTCCATGTCCATGCGGATTGTTGCACTTGCCATAGACAACACGGTTCCGATCATCATCATAAGCCTCAGCATGCAGCCGATGCGAGGCCGAGAAATGATACCGGCGCGACAGATGAGCCTTCACGACTGCTCTCCATAATAGTCAGCAAAAAGATCAGGCATCTCGTAGATCCGAACACGATGAAGCTTCGCATTGGGAATCTTGTTCGCCAACCGATTCCACACCGCAATAGCAATATTCTCGGTCGTAGGAATTGCCTTCGCGAACTCCGGCACCTCAAGATTCAGGTGACGGTGGTCATAGACGCTGACAACCTCCTGCTCAAGAATGTCTTTGAGCTGCTTGAGATCAACAACAAAGCCAGACGTAGGATCCACGTCGCCCGCAACGGTAACCTCGAGCGTGTAGTTGTGGCCATGACCATTACGGTTGGCGCATTTGCCAAAAACGCGTTCGTTCTCCTCAAGTGACCACGCATCGTTCCAGTAGTAGTGGGCTGAAGAGAATTCGGCTTTGCGAGTAAGAAAAATCATCTTTGCTCTTTCGTTAGACGTGCGTTTGCACCACGCGGATGCAAATCGCAGCCGTGTTAGCGGCCAATGTTGTAACTGCGTCCCTTCCAGCTCACGGACTTTTTGATGTGATGCTGCATAACGCTGCGAAGTAAAAGATATACGAACAGCGGTATACCCAGGATAGACAATGCAACATCAACCGCCGGAAAGTTGGAGCGCGCAACTCGCGAATAGAAGCGCCAGAGCGTGCGAGCCCATAGCAGCAATATGGCCGCGCGCTGCCAGCTCACAAGCCACGGAAGGCCAAGAGCCAGCGCAGGCAGCCCAAAGAAGAGCAGCAGGTCAAGGATGCGCCAAGCAGCGAGATAGATCGGCCGCGGAAACAACAGCGCGAGATTCTTCGTCCAGCCTTCGATCATGTCCGCTGTATTGTGGTACATCCGCGTCGAGAGCGCTTCAGGTGCATATCGAAAGCGAATCACGCGCCCTCCACGCTTGATGTTGCGTGCCAGCGCTACATCTTCGAGCACGTTCATGCCGACCGCACGATGTCCGCCAACGGAAAAGTACGCATCGCTCTCGACCAGCAAAAACTGGCCATTAGCTGCGGCCAGACGACGATCCGGATCGTTGACTTGGTTAGGCGGATAAACCGACGCAAGCTCGGAGAAGACTAGCGGCATCAGAACACGTTGCCAGAAGCCGCTGATGATCTGGCGTGGCGAATACGACAGCAAAACTGCCTTGTGCTTCTCAGCCTCGCGAAGTGAGCGCGAAAGAGAAAGCGGTTCGTGACTCGTATCGGCATCAGTAAACAACAGCCACTTGCCCTTCCCGATCTGTGCTGCGGCCCAGCAAGCGTTGTTCTTGCCTGTAAAACCTCCTCGCGAGGACAGATCGAGCGGAGGCGCGTTGAGTACAGTGATGCCTTGATGACTAGCCGCGAACTCGTCGGCAATCTCGCGAGTCCGATCGGTCGAGGCATCGTTGACGACGATAATCTCCCATTGCAGACCAAGCGCGAAGCCGGCTTCGGACTGGCTCACGAGGGAGGTCAGGCAGGCCGACAACGACTGTTCCTCGTTGCGTGCGGGAACGATGACGGAGAGTTCAAGTTCCTGGCTTGCGTCTGGGCTCTGGCTGGTTGCTTCCACAACTTCGTATTATAGGAAGTGGAGTCAATTGTGCGTAGATTTTGGGCGAGTGCTGTTTTGGCGGTATTGCTGGTAGCCGGTTGTGACCGTGGAGATCATCCCGGAAACATCGGCAAGGCTGCTCCTCAGTTTGTGATGAGCGATGGGACGCGAACGGTCGATCTGAGCAAGCTTCGCGGGCGCGTTGTGCTGCTGAACCTCTGGGCAACGTATTGCGCGCCCTGCATTGAGGAACTGCCGAGCCTGCTAGCGTTGCAGAAGAAAATGCCTGACGTGGCTGTAGTTGCGGTCAGCATGGATCAGGATCCGGACGTTTACCGAAAGTTTCTTGTCGACCACCATGTGGATGTGCTCACCGTACGAGACGAGGAGATGAAGGTCAATGCGTTGTACGGAACGGTGCAAATTCCCGAAACCTACGTGATCGACAGGCAGGGGATTCTGCGGCGGAAGTTCGTTGGATCTCAGGACTGGACCAAGCCGGAGATCATGGAATTCCTGCGGAAGATGTAGCCAGCGGCGCTTCTTTGCGGATGTCAATGGTGCGCGCACCAGCTCGACGAGCCGCTTCAAGACCTTCGTTGGAGTCTTCGAAGACGATGCACGCTGCGGGAACGACCTTCATACGGCGCGCGGCTTCGAGATAGATGTCCGGTGCCGGTTTTCCATGTGCCACGTCGTCGGCCGTGACGATGTAGTCGAAGAGCGATCGCAGTCCTGCGTTCACCAGAGTGGCTTCTACGTTTTCAATAACTCCGTTCGACGCGACCGCCATAGGCACACGACTGTGCCAGGCCCGAGCGATATCAGCGACGAAGGTGATCTCTTCGATCATAGGAATCGCTGCCTGATAGGCGATGTTGTTGCGCGCAAATAAGGCGGCGCGGTCGATCGGCGGAGGGTTGAACGCTGCCTCGTACTCATCGATCAACGGATCCGGTCCAAGTCCATGTCTCGAGTGGTACCACTCAGCGGTCATTGTAAGGCCAAGCGGCTTGAGCGCCTGCTGGATCGAGCGAAGATGCGCCGGGGCACTGTCGACCAGCGTTCCATCGCAGTCGAAGATCAGCGCGGAGAACGTTCCTTCGATGAGCGAGATTGCCATAATCCGATTCTACGGACTTGCGGCTTCTTTATCGTTAGAGCCCTGGGAATCGACTTACAAATATCTTCTTTCCAATAAGATATCGACTCTTGCACAGGCAATGGTCTCCAAATAAAGGGGGTTGCGGAGGAAATGGGCCACAAGCAGGGTGCTTCACTGATTCTCAATGTTCGAAAGCGACTCTGCCACTTGGTATGATCGATTGCATGACACAACTTGATGTTTTGTACCGCTATGGAGTGCCACCGACCGAAGCTGCTGCACTGGCGATAGCCCGGACTCGCGAAGTCTATGGCGTTCGGCAGGTTGAGTTCAACGAGACGGAGAAGACCGTCCGTGTGGAGTACGACGCGACGCGATTGAACGAGGCCATGATTCACCAGTTGCTACGACGCGCCGGGCTCGACATCGTAGAGAAGATGCCAATGTTCGCCGCGCCGGAGGAACCTGCTCCTGTCGCTGCCGTCGCAAAATAGATTGCCGTCGATATCGTTTTCCGGTAGTTTGTAACGAGTCGCTTCACTGCTTTCCGCGCCCGTAGCTCAGTTGGATAGAGCATCTGGCTTCGAACCAGAGGGTCGGAGGTTCGAATCCTTCCGGGCGCACCAATACAATCAATTAGTTACAGTGATTGAGGCGGGTTGTCACCGTCCAATTGCGTCCCACCCCACGACCGGTTAGAGTCTGCGGATTTTAAGTCCGATTTTCGCCTATCCTTAGGCCGAGAAGAATCTGACATTTACGCGATAAGCACATCATAGTAAACGAGATACATCATGAATAGCTGACGCACCGTGTCGCACTACGAGGTACAGGAATCAGGAACAAGTGGTTCCCAAAATTTCTCGTAAAGCAGTTTCAGTACTACTGTTCGATAGCATCTGTGCATACACCCCTACCCGTTGTGGTCACGTAAACAATAAACCCATCATGGTGTATAATTTTGATCACAGTCCTCACCTGCACCTTGAAGTCGTGTAGCAGAACCCCGCAGCAAGAACGCAAGGGTCGCACGGCGAAGACGGAGGTGCAGTCGTGTGGCAATACGTCATACCGCATTTCAACCAGTTCCTTGAAGCCATCGAACTTCGCAAGGAAGAGCGCGAAGATGCCGAAAGCAAGGCTGAACGGATAGCCAGGTCGCTCGCGTCGAAGTATTACCCCAACCAACCGTTCAATCCGAACTGGCTGCTCAGGGTCGGCTCATACGGTAAGGGTACGGCGTGCCGCCCGCGATCCGGCCTCGACATGCTTTTCATCCTGCTGGACGCAGATTGCGCCCGCATCCAAGCCCTGCAGGGCAATAAGCAGTCCCAACTCCTACGAGAGGTCAGGGAATGCGTGCGCTGGATGTTTCCCACGACTGATCTAAAAGCCGATGGCCAAGTGGTCGTGGCGCCGTTCCTCAGCTACGAGGTCGATATCGTGCCGGCCTTTTCACTCGGCGATGGCCGATATCTCATCGCGCATACCCCAAGCGGCGGAAGCTGGCGTATTAGCGACCCCGGCGCCGAAGCACGGGATATCAGGCTCGCCGATCAGGCTTCCGCTGGTAAATCGACTCATCTCAACAAAATGATGAAGGTGTGGAAACGGGAATGCTCGGTCGAGCTAAAATCCGTCTTCCTTGAAATCATGGTCAACAAATTCGTCGAGCAATGGCAATACAGAAACCAGACCATCTATTTCTACGACTGAATGGTTCGGGACTTCTTCGCATTCATGCTCAATTACGTTAACGGACGCGCAAGGATTGCTGGAACGGACGAATGGATCGATCTTGGCGATTGCTGGGAGACTAAAATCCGCTCTGCGCTGAACCGTGCACAGCAGGCATGCAACTGTGAACGTGCCGATCAATCCTACTCCGCAACCTTGGAATGGCAGAAAGTCTTTGGCTACAAGTTCAAAGGCTCCGCGGGTCTACTCAAGGCATTGTTGCAGGCATGAGCATCGACGAGCAGCGCATCCCTATCCTCGCCACTGCCCGCGAACTGTACGGGCGCGTCGTCTACTCCCACAAAACTCACGAACAGGAACGCGAAATATGGAGTAAGAAAGTCTGCCAGATGAACCGGTACAACGTTTGGCTTGCCGGCGCGACGACATTTTCGCAATCATTTCCGCCACGTTGAAGCCCGAATGGGCAATCTATGCGACTGCATTCTTCGCGATTCTCACCATTTGTTTAGTGATGTGGCAAAGCAATTTTGATCCTGCAGGAAAGGAAAATCAGCATCGTGTTGCCGCCAAGGAACTGCTGTGGATACGCGAACAACTTCTTTTGCTCATCACCGAATGCCACATCCATGACACTACGCAGAAACAACTCGAACGGTGTCGGGAGGTCATCACGCGTGAACTGACTGCGGTTTATAAGTTCGCACCAAACACGTCTCAGGAGGCATACAAGGCTGCTGAGGCCATGATCAAAGGCGGTCACCTCACCTTTTCCGACGACGAGATCGACTCGATGCTTCCGTCTGACCTGCGCAAAAACAAGCCAGAACCTGAAGAATAAATGCGCAGAAACAATTGTTCGGCTAAACCGCCGGGAGGGCAGGAACGCGAGTACACCAGGCTGAGGAACTGAGTCGAAGGAACGCCTTGCGATGTGCTTAAACGAGGATTGAACTCGTGGGGGAATATGCTGAATAATTGCCTGCGATGGCTACCACCCTTATTAGTGCGCCTTCCAGTACCGCGAATATGCTGTCTATCGAACTTCGCGAAGACGCTTCGGATGGGATGGAAGCGTCATATCTTCTTTATGTTTCGTCGTTTCTTGTCGACTTTAACCGACTCTACGAACTCACCAGAATCGGCGTCGAACCAAACTATTTTGGGACGTATGAGCTGAAGGACTTTGCTGGCAGGTATATAAAAGAAGGTCGTCTAACTTCGCTACGGCCATCAGATGTATTAACAGTCCGTCAACTCAGCAAGAGGTCTCCTCTGGCACTTATCGCAGTGGTTGCTGCAACACCTGCAACTATTGGAGCGGTATGGGGAATAATGCAGATTGCTGAGAAGGGACTTAATTGGCCTATAAACCGCCGAATATTGGAACTTCAACGGGGATAAACTTCAAAAGGAACTCGCTAGCATTGCTGTAGAGCAAGAAAGTTCGCAATTGCCAACCTCGTCCCAAATCAGGGAGCAACTTGACAGTCCTCGGCTACGGAAGGCTTACAACGATGCCACGAGCAACCTTAGAAAATCGTCCATTAGAATCACAACCATTGAAATAGACTTCTTCGAACGCTAAGAATCGCTCCTACGTTCGGGTGGCCGCTAAAACAGTCCCGCTATGATCGTTGCCTGATCTAGCCCAACGAGGGCATTCACTGGCTTCAGGTGGCCGCGTAGTCGGCATATCGGTCAGGTGGAAGATTACTACTGAGAAACGCTCTTGGGTGTTGAGCGGACGATCATCCGCGTGGCATGGAGCCCCGCAGAGTATTCAAGCCTCGAATCACCTGATAAAACTTGGATCAGGGTCAGTTGCGATAATAGTCTAGACGCCATGTGTGGCCGCTACTACCGACGCTCTGACAAACAGAAAATCGCCGAAGTCTTCCACGTTGCGCAGGTCGATGACTTCGTCTTGCCTCCGTGGGACTACAACGTCGCTCCGACCACCTTCCAGCCGGTCATCCGCCACAATCGCGATACTGGTGATCGCGAACTCGCTCTGATGCGATGGGGCCTCATTCCCTTCTTCGCGAACAGCCCCGACGAGTTCAAGGATCTTTCGACCATCAACGCTCGGGCTTCCACCTTGCTGGAGCGACCAACTTGGCGCGAACCTTTCAGGCGACGGCGCTGTCTTGTGCCGGCAGATGGTCTTTTACGAATGGCCCAGACCCGGCCACGCTATATCTCCCACCTACACACCTGAGCCTGTTGCGATCCCGCACGTGACGGGCGACCTCTTCGGCGGACCCGTCAGACCACCCAAGGCTGCAAAGGCGGTCAAACGGGTATTCAATATCACCCTTGCCGATCCCGCCGCAACGCCGTTTGCCTTCGCCGGTCTTTGGGACTACTGGAAACAGCCGGACGGCCGATATCCGCCGCTCACGGCACACTCGAACTGGCGGACAGTCCCGAGGTCAGATCGTCGATGCCATCTCCATCAGCGAAAGGCCCGCAGAGATTGAAGATCGCGCCATTCCTGGGCATTGGGAGGGAGATCTGCTCAGCGGCATAAGGAACAGTCATATCGCAACCCTGGTGGAACGACATTCGCGTTTTACCATCCTGGTCAAAGTGCCCAGCAAAGACACAGCGACCGTCGTCGCCGCGCTGACCCGGCAGGTTCGCAAACTCCCCGCAGCACTGAGACGATCCTTGACCTGGGACCGAGGGCTGGAGATGGCCAAACACAAGAGCTTCACCGTGGCTACGAACGTGAACGTCTACTTCTGTGATCCGCAGAGCCCTTGGCAGCGCGGCACCAACGAAAACACCAACGGCCTGCTACGACAGTACTTCCCCAGGAAAACCGACTTATCTGGCTACTCCCAAGCCGATCTCGACAAAGTAGCCCTGCGCCTGAATCAACGCCCACGAAAAACCTTGGGCTTTGAAACTCCGGCCAGTAAACTCCAAGCCAGTGTTGCACCAACCGGTTGAGACCGCCCGGGTTTTCGGAAACTTCGACGAACTTGTCGAAATGGAGACTTCGAGGGAATCCGAGGCGATCCATCTTGGTCGGTCGACAGAAGCGCGTTTCTCCGGACGAATCTTCGCGTTAGCTCTCATCCAGATCCGTCCGGCATCCCCAGAAATGGGGCGCACACGAATGCTTACGCCGCGCTCCGGTCGGGATAACCGGACAATTTGGGCAAACATGGAGGACATCATGATGATGCAACGCCGTGAAGTCCTTGGGGTGGTGCTCACGGCTCGCGTATTGCGCTCGTCGACGACGGCATCGACCAGGAAGTCGCGTTCCATTTGCCCCTTGCCCACGACCTTACCTACACCGATAACCTCGTTGCGGACGTTCCCCGCCAGCTTCTCTCCCATTCTCCAATCGAACACTTCATCTATTGACACTCGTCTACTCAGGCCCTTATAAGTTTCACCTGGAAATAAATTCACATTCGAAACAAACTCTAGGGCTTCATGTCCCGCAACATTAATGGAGGCACAGTATGAAACGCATTACGCACTCGTTTAAAATAGATCGGCTCGTCGTCATAGCTGCCGCCTGCTGTCTCTTCCTCGCAACCTCGCTGGCTCACGCCCAGCGCTACCTCGGCGCCATCTCCGGCGAGGTCTCAGACTCCAGCGGCGCAAAGGTCCCCGGCGCTCAGGTCACCGCTGTCGAAGCGACAACAAAATACGCCAGTCAAGTGGTTTCAAGCGGCGACGGCGTCTACAGCTTCCCGGCCCTTAATCCCGGGACCTACACCGTCACCGTCACGGCACAGGGATTCCGCACCGAAAAGCGCACCTCGATCGTCCTCACCGCTGCCCAGGCGCAGAAGATTGACTTCAGCCTCGCCCCAGGCGCCGCGACTGAAAGCGTCGAGGTCACCGCCGAGACCTCGCTGCTAGACGCAGGCTCCGCCAACATCGCCACTACGCTTAGCACCAAAGAGGTGACCGACCTGCCTAACAACGGCCGCAATCCCTTTGTGATGGCCACATTCGCCCCAGGCGTGCTGAACACAGGCTCCGGCGGCTACTTCCAAGGCAAGTCAAGTCAGTTCACCAACCCCTTCAGCGGAGTCGCCGTCCAGATCACCACCGACGGCAACAGCGGCGGTCACAACCGCCTGACCCTCAACGGCATCCCCGACGATCCAGCTGAACGCCTCTCGCAGGCCAATTACACTGGCTTTGTTCCCTCCCCCGAGGCCGTCGAAGAGGTCAAAATTCAGACCTCTATCTTCGACGCCCAGGTCGGCCACGGTAACGGCACTGTCACCAACACAGTCGTTCGCACCGGCACTAACAACCTCCATGGTGCCGCTTATTACGTCTTCCAAAACACCTACCTCGACGCCAATACTTGGGAGAACGTCGCCAAGGGTGCTTCCCGCCCCAACAATCAGGTCGCGCAAACCGGCTTCGTTCTTGATGGCCCCGTCTACCTTCCCAAGCTCTATGATGGCCGCGACAAGACCTACTTCATGGCTGCCTACGAGTTCTATCAGACTCACACCTCCGTCCCTTACTCCGCCAAGGTCCCCACGCAGGCCGAGCGTGGCGGCGACTTCTCTGACCTCTGCACGGGTGGCTTCGACTCTACCGGCAAGTGCCTCGCCGGTGTCCAGCTTTACGATCCGCTCTCGCCCGTCGACGGCTCCAGCAACCGCACCGCCTTCTTTCCCAAAAACAACATCTCGTCGGAGATCAACACCGTCGGCGCAAATTTCATCTCCTACCTGCCGCTGCCGAATGTCCCCGGCACCAACGCGCAGAGCAGTGTCAACTACATCTCCACCCAGACCTCGTACCGCAGTAGCTATCCCTCCTTCATCACTCGTTTCGATCAGGCCATCGGTGCCAACAACAAATTGAGCGTTCTTTTCTTCCGCTCCGGACTCACCCAGGCTTATCCGCTCCAGGGCTTCCCCAAGGGCATCGGGCCAGTAACGAATGGAACCGGCTACGGCTACACCGTCTACCGCAACAATCGGGGCGGCTCCATCGACGATGTGCACACATTTTCCTCAAGCCTCGTGCTCGATTCGCGCTTCGGCCTCATCTACCACCCGTTCGGACTCACCTATCCCGGCAACACCAACTACGACCTGACCTCGCTCGGCATCACGAACAGCAATCTCCCCTACAGCTCCTTTCCCGGCTACTCCGCAACCGACACCGGCGCCTCCGGAGCAACCTTCAGCTACGCCAGCCTCGCCCCCGGAGCAGGCGGCCAGGTCAGCGCCAACACCGTGGGCTCGCTTGACGAGATCCTTACCAAGCTCATCGGCCATCACACCCTGCGCTTCGGTTTCGAAGGCAATCTGATCCGTTACAACGTCCAGAACCCGCAGAGCGGTCTCGTCGGCTCCTCCGCCACTCAGCCCGGCTTCGCCTTCGACCGCCGCTTCACGCAGAAAAACTCCGTCAATGCCAATGTCGGCTCTGACGCCAACTCAGGCAATCCGATGGCATCGCTGATGCTCGGCTACTTTTCGCAGGCATACTACAGCGTCAACATCGCCTACGCGCTCCAGCAGATATACATGGCGCCCTTCATCCAGGACGACTGGCGCGCCACGAAACGGCTCACCCTCAATCTCGGCTTGCGCTGGGACTACGAGTCGCCCTTCACCGAACGCTTCAACCGTATGGTCTCCAACTTCTGCACCACCTGCGCCTCGCCGCTCCAAGCGCAGGTTCCCAGCCTCACGCTCAATGGAGGACTCCAGTACGTCAGCGCGGGCAATCGCTTTTCCTATCCGCGCGATCTGAACAACTTCCAGCCGCGACTCGGCTTTGCCTACCAAGCATCCCCTACGACGGTGGTCCGCGGGGGTTTCGGCATCATCTACTTCAACACATTGGAAACACCCATCTCCAGCGGCTTCAGCGCCACCACCAGCTACAACAACTTCACCTCAAGCGCGCCGCTCAACTCGCTCAGCAATCCTTACCCGTCTGGCGTCACGCTGCCGACCGGCAGCTCACTCGGCCTGGCCACGCAGTTAGGCCAGAGCGTCAGCTTCGTTGATCCCAACCACGTCCAGCCTAAGAGCACGCAGTACTCGGCCAGCGTGCAACAGCAGTTCCCCGGCAATTTGGCCCTCCAGATCGCCTACGTTGGTACGCGGCCCACGCGGCTTGAGGTCAATCACAACATCAACGTGCTGCCGCAGCAGTACTACAACCAGGGTGCGGCCGAGGTGACCTACCTCAACGCTACAGCCCCCAACCCAATGGCCGGCAAGTTCTCGGGCACTACAACCCTGAATAACACCTCCATCGCCAACAATCTACTTCTATTGCCCTTCCCACAGTTCGGATCGGTCACCGAGCAGTACTCGTCCATCGGCAGTGCGCCGTACAACGCTATGCAGATCCAGGTCTCCAAACCCATGAAGAACCACTTCTCGCTCCAGGCAAACCTCACCTGGCAGAAGACCATGCTCCGGAACCTATTCGTGGACAACTACGCCGCAGCCGGCGGGCACCTGAGTTCTGTTCAGGACCCCAACGCTACGATTTCGAGCAACATCTTCGGTACCGTCCAGCTTCCACGCCTCGAGGCCAGCCCTGCCTGGCAGCGACTCCTTCTCGGTGGTTGGCAATTCAACGGCATCTTCCGCGCCCAGAACGGCAATCTCATCTCAACGCCGAGCAACGTCGACATCATTGGCAACCCCGCTCAGTCCAACCCCACCTACGGTCGCTTCATCAACACTTGCTACGAAAATACGAGCGGCCAACTCGTGGCCTCTACGTCCTCAGCACCGGCTTGCGATAATCTGTCGCCCAACCCGGCCTACCGTCAACGCCTTCAGTACACCTCACAAAGTAACAGCAACTACATCAACGCCCGCCAGCGCATCCACCCGCTGATGGATGCCTCGCTATTCAAACAATTCATCCTCCGCGAGCACACCAGCTTCGAGATTCGCGGCGAGTTCTTCAACGTCCTCAACACGCCCAACTTTGGCGGCCCTAACACCACCATCGGGAATAGCTCCTTCGGCGCCGTAACCCTGACCCAGGCCAACGACGCTCGCATCGGTCAGCTCACAGCCCGAATCAACTTCTAACCTCCGCAACCGTATCGTCCAACCCTCGCAGCGCCGAATCGCGCGTTCCATATCAGCCCGGGGCAACGCCCCAGGCTGATATCGACAATCGAAGATAAGAACTGAAGGCCCGCTCTACGAAACCATGTCAAGTCCCAAACCCGCACTTCAAAATCGACGCCACGTAACATGATGAAGGTATAAACATGACGTCACGGATCGCCCGGTGCCTGAGCTTCTACTGTCTGTCGGCTCTCACACTCTGCCTCTCGGCCCAACCTCCGGGGCCGTCGGCGAGCCCCGCTGACCGTCATCCGTCCCTCCAAACCCTCACAGAAGGCTTCCACCAACCTCCTCCCGAAGCCCGTCTGCGCTGCTACTGGTGGTGGCTTAACGGCAACACCACCAAAGAGACCATCACCCGCGATCTAACCGAGATGAAGCGCAAAGGCTACGGCGGAGTATTACTCGTTGACGCCAACGGCGCTAACCAGAATGGCAATGATAGCGTTCCTGCTGGCCCTGAGTTCGGCAGTCCTGCCTGGACCGAACTCTATCTCCACGCCCTGCGGTTGGCTGACCAACTAGGCCTCGAGGTTACTCTCAATATCACGAGCGGGTGGAATCTAGGCGGTCCCTGGGTCCAGCCCGAGCAGGGTTCGAAGCTTCTTACATGGTCCCGTACCACCGTCGAACCTGGCGCCAGCGTTACAGTCAGACTGCCCGCACCGCCTGCGAAGAACAATTTCTATCGCCAGATTGCTGTCCTCGCCTACCCTCTGCATCAGGGCTCCGCGTTGCCCGGTCAGGCAGGCGCCACCCGCAAACCGATTGCGAATCTAGCGCTCAAGTCAGCTGCGGCCGAAGGCAATTTTTCAATGCCAGACCTGACCTCGCTCCTTACGGATTCATCGCCGCGCAAGGATGATCAGGATGCCAATATCAACGAGGTAATCGACATTAGTAGCAAAGTAGACTCCGATGGGGCCCTGCATTGGAGCCCGCCCCCGGGCAGCACACAAAGCTGGGAGGTGCTGCGCATCGGCTACACCAGCTCCGACGCTCGAGTTTCCACTTCAAGTGGTACGTGGCAAGGCCTGGCCATCGATTATCTTGACCCGGCGGCTCTCGATCTTTACTGGCGGACGAGCGTCCTTCCCCTGCTTACAGCTGGCCGTCCCTATGTTGGCAAGAGTTTGAAATATCTAGCCACGGACAGTTGGGAGCTGGGCGGTACCAACTGGACTGGAAACTTCCGCGAAGAGTTTCGTCGTCGACGCGGCTACGATCCTGTGCCGTACCTCCCCATCGTCGCAGGGCGGATCCTCGGCGACCGCGACCTAAGCACTCGTTTCCTCGCCGATCTACGCCGTACCGTCGCCGATCTCGTCAATGGTCACTACGACCATCTCGCACAGCTCTCAGCAAAGTTCGGCCTTGGCATTCAGTGCGAATCAGGAGGCCCTCACGGCGCTCCCTTCGATGCACTTGAGACCTTCCGTTCCAGCAGCATTCCCCAGACGGAGTACTGGGCCATGTCTCCAGAGCATCGCTCAGCCGATACTGATCGCTTCTTCGCGAAGGAAGCCTCCAGCGCAGCGCACATCTACGGGCGTCCGCTCGCAGCCGCCGAAGGCATGACCTCGATCGGCAATCACTGGAACGAGTCACTTGGAATGAACCTCAAGCCCTCGTTTGATCAGGCTCTGACCGAGGGCATGAATCGTCTCGTCTGGCATGAGTTCACGTCGTCTCCGCGTGAACTCGGTCTCCCAGGGCAGGAGTACTTCGCCGGAACTCACCTCAATCCCAACGTCACCTGGTGGCGCGATGCTGATGCCTTCCTCCTCTATCTCAACCGCGCCCAGTTCCTTCTTCAAATGGGAGAACCCGTCAACGACGTCCTTTACTACTATGGCGACAACGTTCCGAATTTCGTCCGCCTCAAGCGCGATGATCCTGCCAAAGTCCTCCCTGGCTATGATTACGACGTGACCAGCACCGACGCCCTCTTGCGTCGTTTCATCATCGCGAACGGGGCTATTCAAACACCCGAAGGCATCCACTACCGGGCGTTCGTTCTGCCTCGATCGCGGATACTTCCGCTCGCCGCTTTGCAATTTGCCGAGCGCTATGTGCAGTCGGGCGGCACTCTCGTCGGTCTGCGTCCTCTCCGTAGTCAAGGTGTCGTTCCGGATGCAGAAGCTACGCAGTTCGCCGCTATTGCGGAGACACTATGGGGCGGCTGCGAACAAAAGCCAGAGCGCCACATCGCTATTGGCAAGGGGGAACTCTTCTGCACGGATAATGCCCGCGAAGCGATGCAGAGCTAACGGTATCCTTCCAGATTTTGAGGGGTCACAGAATTCATCGCTCGACTACATCCACCGCCGCTCCGCGGACGCCGATATCTACTTCATTCGCAATACGAAGCCGCAGCCTCTGCATACGTCCGTGACGTTTCGAGTCGGCGACAAACAGCCTGAGATGTTCGATGCTGTCACGGGTCAGGTCCATCAGTCACTTCTATTCACACCAACTCCCGACCATCGCACCTCCATGCCGCTATCGCTCGAACCCTACGGATCAGTCTTCGTCATCTTTCGACACCCCGCAGCGAAGAACTTCGTAGTCAGCATCGCTCGCAACGGCACATCGCTCTATGTTGCTGCCCATCCCGATCAAGCAATGCTGCCCGTGGGCCTCAACATACGAGGCGACGACGATGCCGCACCCACTCTCGACACGCCACTGCCCGGCGACTACGACATCACGTTCAGCAGCGGAGACACTAAGCGTCTTAGCACGAGTCACGTCGATGCAATTGACATTCCGGGTCCCTGGACTGTCCACTTCCCACCTAATTGGGGCGCGCCGCCGCAAGTTCAGCTCACGAAACTCGAATCCTGGACCACATCTCCTGATCCAGGGGTCCGCTACTTCTCGGGCACCGCAACGTACCAAACCAAACTGAACCTGACCGAAGCTCAGCTCACGGGCGACTATGCTCTCTGGCTCAATCTCGGCGAAGTGCACGAAGTCGCTGCCGTCCGCGTTAACGGCAAACCCGCAGGCACCCTCTGGAAGCAGCCTTTTTCCGTGCGCGTCGATGGCCTCTTGAAGCCCGGAAAGAACATCGTTGAAGTTGATGTCACGAACCTCTGGCCCAATCGACTTATCGGCGACGCTCAGTCTCCCACGGGCAAGCACTATACCTGGACCAACATCCGCAAATACACAAAAGACTCTCCCCTTCTGCCCTCAGGCATGCTGGGGCCCGTTGTGCTGGAGCCGGTATATCGGTTGCCGCTCAAATAAGGAAGAACAATCATCTTGGATGATAAAACTCTCCATGGAAAGGACCAGGGATGAGCGATTTGCCGAAGTTGCGAATAGGCCTGTTTGGGATCGGGTTGGCGGCATACTGGACACAGTTCAGCGGTCTCGAAGACCGCCTGAAGGGATACGTCGGTACCGTTGAAGAGAGACTTCGTGATCCCGCGCGCGAAGTGATCAACTTTGGCCTAGTCGATTCCCCGGAACGCGCCTCCTCTGTTGGACATGAAGCGCGGATACAGGATGTCGACATACTCGTCATCTACATTACGACCTATGCTCTCTCTTCTACAGTCTTGCCGATCGTTCGCAGAGCGAAGGTCCCCGTGATCGTCTTGAATCTGCAGCCAACAGCCGCGTTGGACTACGCTCGCTTCAACGCTTTGCCGGATCGAACAGCTATGACTGGCGAATGGCTTGCCTACTGTTCGGCATGCCCTGTGCCAGAGATCGCCAATGTCTTCGCCCGCTGTGACATTCCCTTTCATCAGGTGAACGGAAGACTGGACGATGATCCGGAGTGCTGGCGTGAAATTCATGAGTGGATCGACGCTGCACAGGTAGTGAACCGACTCAGCCATCTCCGCTTAGGATTGATGGGCCACTACTACAGCGGGATGCTTGATATAGCAACGGACCTGACCGCGGTGAGCCATATCTTCGGAGCGCACGTCGAACAGCTGGAAGTAGATGAGTTGAGTCAGACTCGACTCAACGTGTCAGACGAGGAAATCCATCAACAAGTAGAGGTCTTCAGGGAAGCCTTCGATATACAGGAGGGCTGCTCCACCGTCGAGTTGGAACGTGCTGCCCGGACCTCTATCGCGTTGGAGCGGTTCGTAAAGAAACATTCTCTTGGCGCTCTCGCGTACTACTACAAAGGCTCTGGCTCCGAGATGAACGAAGACACGATGAGCTCGATCATTCTTGGCACATCTCTGCTAACCAGTCGCGGCGTCTCCATGGCTGGAGAGTATGAGATCAAAAACGTGCTCGCAATGAAGATCATGGACAGCTTCGGCGCCGGCGGATCCTTCACGGAGTACTACTCTGTCGATTACACAGACGACATCGTGTTGATGGGGCATGATGGTCCCGGACACTTCGGCATTGCAGACGGCAAGACAACAGTTCGCCCGCTAGCGGTCTATCACGGTAAGGTAGGGCAAGGGCTTTCCGTAGAAATGAGCGTCAAGGTCGGTCCAGTTACGTTGCTGTCTGTGGTCGAGAGCAAAAGGTGCGGCTTTAAGTTGCTCGTGGCTGAGGGTGATACCGAAGCCGGGCCGATTCTTCAGATAGGGAATACGAATAGCCGCTATCGTTTTCCCATTAGTGCGCGCAACTTCATTCAACGCTGGAATGAGCACGCTCCGGCACACCACTGCGCTGTTGGTGTCGGACATATCGCGGCTAAACTCGAAAAACTCGGAGCGCTTCTGGAGATCGATGTAGTGCGGGCGTGCTGACTCGTTTTCTATGACACGTAATTCTCGAGCATTCCGATGCAGAGCGCACTCCACGCCGTTGCTACGTCAACTAGTGATAAATCGCCAATTCACTTATCGACATCCATGATAAGTAAAGTCAAGGGAAAAGCGAGGATCTTCGTGCCGCGCTCGGAGGGCGCGGGATGATGTATGTTTTTGCAGTTCCTTTCATAGCGCTTTTGTTTTTGGTTCCTGCGGTGGAACGCAGAACCAGACATCCATTTGCTGTCTCAGGCCGGAGCCGTCACAGATGTTTGAGTTGAGGTTCTCTGCCAGTCTCGAAACAAGTGAGTTGGAGCCGTGGGAGCGGATGCTCCGTCGCTCAGCCGAAAAGTTGTGAGACCTGACAGAGTGCGCTTGAAAAGCCCTGAATATGGTTAGCCGCAGTTATGCTGCGACTCTGCTGTGAACCTGGTGAGTTACGAAGGCACGTTCTCCACGAAGATGGGCATGCGCCTGGAACTGTCGGCCGAGGTTTTCTCTCCGCTGCACAAGCCGCAGTAGCTGATGATCTGTTTGACGGAGTGGAACCGCTCGAGATGCACTCGTTGAGCGTCCGCTCGGAACGCACAAATCTGACCACTGTTCGATCAACTCGTAGCATTCCGAGTATCGACGGCACTAGGATTGGCACCGAGACCGCGGGCAGCGAGCAAAGATCACTAGATATCCGCAATCGAAAGGATCTATCCGGGGGATCTTGGTGGCATGCGGAGCATCGATCCGCTGTCAGCCAAGTGCTTCAAGGAGAAGCTCACTACAATTTGACCGTTCGGTATCAGAATCAATATCGCGGAACACCGGAGGCGATTGAGAATATCCGTCTTATGCGTCATATCTTCTCCGTAAGAATGAGTGCTGGCGAAGCTACATCGGCCAGGTCATGGTGGTGCGAGTGCAAACAAGGACTCTCGCACCACCACGGCTTACAGGGGAGGACTATCTTTCTCGGTCCGCATTAGAAGTCGGCGCGGAGCATGAACTGCAACTCGCGCGGCGTTCCAGTACCGACTGCATTGGTGCTGAAGGGCGTGGTGATGATGCCGAAGTTGCTTCCGGTGAAGACGCTAGCAGGTGTTCCGTAGTGCGCGACATTGAATACGTTGAAGGCCTCTGCACGGAAGCTGATACCAATCCTTTCGGTTACGGAGAAGCGCTTGTTGAGGCCAGTGTCGAACTGCCAAAGGCCCGGAGCGCGTGCAGCGTTTCGCTTGAGATCACCGTGAACGCCGGACGCAGGACTGGAGAAGGCGGCGGAGTTGAACCATGAACCCGGCGTCTTGTTCGCAGCGTAGATGGAGACGCCACGGACACTGTTAGGGCGCTGATTCTTGTTGAGTTGATCGGGGAGTGCCACTGGTGCTGCGGCTGATGGTGATATTGACCGGAAGACCGGTGCGCGCGGTGCCGATGCCACTCAACTGCCAGCCACCGAGGAAAAAATCGGGCGATCGCGGACTCGTTGCCAAGGAGAGTATGGCCGCGGCCTACGGGCAACTTCCAGAGCGCGCTGCCGCTGAAGTATTGACGCATGTCCTGGTCGCTGGAGGAGTACTCGCAGATGTGGCAGTTGATGTCCTGGGGGATGTCTGCTTCGCCGCCACCCAGGCCGCCATTATCGAGCGAATGGGAGAGTTCGTAGTTGACTGAGACGAGCTGCCCGGTGGAGAAGTCGCGGCGAAGCCCGAGCTTCAGTGCATTGGTATTGGCATCGTTTGCGGTTCCGCGATAATCGATGGTGGAGTAGCGAGCGTAAGGACGCTTGCCGGTGGCCGGATTGTGTGACGCCCATGGACCATCGTGAGATCGTCGACGAAGGTGAAGGAGTTGTCGTAGCGAACGGAGCCTGTGGCGTCGTCAAGCTTGGTATAGGCCCCGGTAACTATGACGGAGTAAGGCGCGTGCCCGTCTCGCCCTGAGTAAATGCGGCGCGGTTGAAACCGAACCTTGCATCGTTGGTGAGCGTGGGGCTGAAGATGTGCTGGGCGCCGATGACGATGTTAGGCGTCGTGAGGGTGGTGAATCCTAGACCGGTGAGATCGCCAGGCGAAGTTACGGCGTAGTGGATCGGTTGAATAGCGGAGGAAGAGATTGGTATTGTCGCTGAGGCGATAGTCGAGACGCGCCAGTCCCGAGTCCTCGCGATCGTCTGCTGGGGCATTACCGTACCATGTGGCTGCATTAGCGTTGCTCGTGATGGCAATGGTGCCGGTGGGGTACTGGTTAAGGATGGAAGCAAGCGCGGGCGACTTGGCGAAGACCGCGGCCCGATAGCTGGCGCTCGGCACCGTGCCGGTGACTGAGATGTTCTGTACCTGCCGCAACGACTCCCAGTTGACGAAGTAGAACAGCTTCTCCTTCAGAATGGCGCCGCCGAGGTTCGCCCGGAAGTTGTTGAGGTGCAGGGTTGGTAAGGTTCCTACGGTGCCCTAGGGTGTGGCATCGAAGAAGGTGTTGCGGAGAAATTCCCACCACTGCGCGAGACAAACTCGACCTGACCGCCGGGCGTGCCACCCTGATCGGCGCCATAGGCAGCGCTGTTGGCGCGGAACTCAGCGATGGACTCGGTAGAGAACTGCAGGCGAATGGCAACCTTTTGATACTGATGGTTGATGCCGGAGTTGTCGATGCCGTCCAGATGCCAGCGGTTGTCTTCGGCCGAGAGACCAGCGAAGCGGGCCTGATCCTGTGCCCCTGTGCCGGAGCCGATGACGCCGGGAACGAGTGCGACGAGACTTACATAATTGCGGCCGTTGAGCGGCAAATCCTGTGCCTGAGAGAGCCTTGAATGACCCCACCGATCTCAGCCTAGTTCTCCGATAGACCGGAGTCGGCGGAACGGACTTCAATCGTAGTGGACACGTTGGCGGGAGTGAGCGAGATAGAGAGGCTGCGGGTCTCGCCTACATCCAGCTTCAGATCCTCGACCTCCTGCGTTGCAAACCCGGCGAGGACGAATTTACCTTGTACGATCCGGTTGCGAGCGAAGAGAGTGTATAGACGCCTTCGCCATTGGTACGCGTATGACTTTCGGTGCCGGTCGCCAGGTTCATGATTACGTCAACCGATGCAACCCTGGCTCCCGAGGCCTTTACGGTACCGGTAAGTGTCGCCCTATCGGTCTGAGCAAACAGAGGCAATACAGAGCAGAGAAGAAGTATCCATAGCTTTTTCATGACGAGCTCCTGTGTCGCGGGCTAAATGTCTACCGTTGGTAAAGGGCAGCTTTGCTGGGTATGCGGCTCTGCAGGTCGTCGCGAACCGCGATGCCGATCTTCAGCGCAGCGGCTCCACTGGACGCATTGGCGAACGGAACCTCCATGACGACGAAGCCGCCGGTGAGGTCGTTCCCATGCTGGTCGGTTATTGGGAGGAGGAGATCGTAGATGCCCTCCTGCTCGATTCGCACGGCGACTGGCTTGCCCGCAACAAGCTTCTCCATGTCGGCTGGAGAGGACTTCTTGCCGATCTTGCCAGGGGTCTCGCTTGCGATGATGACGTTGTCTGTAGCCGCGGGAGGGACAGCGTGCAGGCCGAGTTTTTTATCTCCGGATGGCTGGCCTTCTCGGCAACCACTAAGCGTTGCGCCATGGCAGCTTCGACATTACGCGCGCCGCCCACACCATCAGCATTCGCGACTTGAATCACAGGCTACCGGTACCGCAGACAGGCGACGAATTGGAGCGTCTCGCGGAGACATGGAATGACTTGCTGAAACGGCTTGAAGATGCGGTGCTCCACCTTACCCAATTCACCAGCGATCTATCTCACGATCTCCGCACCACGATCACGGTCATGCTGACCACAACCCAGGTCGCACTCAACCGGGACCGCTCCGGCGAACAATACCGCACGGCACTGAAGACCATCATGCTGGAATGCGAGTCGACTGCGACGCTGCTCGACGACCCGCTGGCCGCTGCAAGATCTGATGTATCCGAACAGCCAATCGAACGGCTTCCCATGAACCTGACTGCACTGGTCGCAGAGGTGTCGGATCATCTACGAGCGAAGATCGAGATGAAACATCAGCAGCTGACAACACAATTCGAGTCGCATGCCTGGATCCGCGGTGATGCTTCTCTGATTCGCAGGCTGATCAATGTCCTGATGGACAACGCCATAAAGTACACCGGAGACGGTGGTTTGATCGCTGCGTCCGTGCGCCGTACCGAACGGCATGTGGAGTTGGAAGTGCGCGACACAGGAATCGGCATTGCGCCGGAAGAATTGTCCAACATCTTCAATCGCTTCTACCGCGCCGACATCTCGCGAAACCGCGATATAGGTGGCAATGGACTTGGGCCGGCCATCGCAAAATGGATCGCCGACGCGCATCGTTCGGGGATCACCGTATCGAATACAAATGGTGGGAGTACATTCTTAGTTTCCTTTGAGACCTGCGATCAACTTGACGAATGGCATCACCAACCGCACCTAACATCTCGCGTTGCAGCTTTCGAAAGCAAGCAATAAGACAGGGACGCTACCGTGTGAAATGGAGCTATTTCCTACGCAGAAGTTATCTAGGACAGCAATTTACTAAAGGCAGCAGCACCTCTTTGAGTTAGCTGTCCATTCACGCACTCGTAATGAATGGACAGTAGTCTTTTAAGAAAGCACTTATAGTGCAACTCTCAAACCGAAGAACAAACGTAATGGAAACTCCATCATTAAGCATTAGCACCAGCATGGGCTACGAAGCATGCTGAGCAGGCGGCGACTTCTCCATCGTAGCCTCTACACCGCAGCAGGACTTACCCTTAAGAAGGGTGTGTCGGCTCTTGGGCAAGCCATGGCCACACCCACTCCGGTTCGAAGCGCCGTCAAGCTGACTCCTTACGTCGATCCATTGCCCATTCCACCCGTCATTCGCGGTACGGGCAACGTCGATAAGGTCATCGAGATCGAAATGCGCCAGTTCCAGCGCAAGGTGCACCGCGATCTTCCCGCTACGATCCTCTGGGGCTACAACGGCACGTGGCCCGGACCGACTATCGAAGCACAAACCGGGCACGCACTTAATATTAACTGGGTCAGCAAACTACCTACGACGCATCTTCTTCCCATCGATCACTCGATTCATGGCGCGGAATCCTCCCTGCCGGCAGTCCGCAACGTCGCCCATCTCCACGGCGCCTGTGTTCTTCCAGACGACGACGGATACCCCGAGGCGTGGTTCACGGCAAATGGCGAGCACGGCCCCAAATTTAATCCCCACCCATCGTGTTACCCGAACTGCCAACCCGCTACCACACTCTGGTATCACGATCACTGCCTCGGCATCACCCGGTTGAACGTATACGCTGGCCTGGCCGGCTTCTATCTTATTCGCGACGAAGCAGAGAAGGCGCTCAACCTTCCGCAAGGTGAGTTCGAGATCCCGCTCATGTTGCAGGATCGTCTCTTCCACCGCGACGGCTCACTCTTTTACCCCACCGTCGTACACGGACCGAAAGAACATCCGATCTGGGTCCAGGAATTTTTCGGTGACATGAATTGCGTCAACGGTAAGGTCATGCCGTTTCTGGAAGTTGAGCCGAGAAGGTATCGCTTCCGTATCCTCAACGCCGCAAACTCTCGTTTCTACCATCTGCGTCTTTTTAATTCGGATGCAACGGGCAAGATACAGAACCAATCTTTCGATGTGCCGGCATTTCAACAGATTGGAACCGACGGCGGCCTGCTTCCCGCTCCCCTGGAACTGCGCTACCTGCTTCTAGGACCAGCGGAACGCTTCGATATCGTCATCGACTTCTCCGGTTTTGAGGGCAAATCTTTCGCTCTTATTAATGACGCTCCAGCTCCCTACACCATGGGTGGCCAGTATCTCGCGGAAGACGTCATGCTGTTCAAGGTGACCAGGCCCCTCTCTGGCAAAGACACCAGCTCTGTGCCAGAAACACTCGTCCCGTTCGAGTTCCTTACCCCGACCTACTCAACGCGTGAACGCCTGCTCCTGGTATCGGAAAAAGAACGCGCGTCCGATGGATACGTCATCATCGGTCTTTTAGGCAACGCGCGCTGGCACGAGCCCATCACGGAAGATCCTAAAGCCGGCAGCACTGAGATCTGGTCGTTCGTCAATACGACGGGCGACGTTCATCCGCTGCACGTGCACCTCGTCCAGTTTCAGGTATTGAATCGTCAGGCCTTTGATGTGTCCACATTTCAGCAGACCGGCAAGCTTGTCTTCACCGGTAGACCCATAGCGCCTGAAAGCAACGAACGCCCCGCGCGTAAGGACACCATCAAGTCATATCCCGGTTATGTCACTCGTGTCATTCAGCGTTTCGATCTTCCGCACGGCGCATCCGTTACGCCAGGCCAGGAGCTCCTCTACGTATGGCACTGTCACATCCTCGAGCACGAGGACAACGAGATGATGAGACCGTACAAAGTCATCGTCTGACTCACGAAGCTTATCTCGATCCACAGCCCGATGCATTAGAGCCGTGAAAAAGTTGCCCCATTCAATAACAATTTTCTGCGACGAAATTCCACCGGTTCCGTAATCGCAATTATCGATCATTTCATTCTCGTTTGACACATCGCGATTGCCACTACCTCTACGTTTATCGTGCTGCTCCCTCAGCTTCCTGGAGGTATCACCTTGAAACGTACTGTCAACGCCCCTAACGGGACTTTGAAGTGCGGCGCGATGATGTTGATTGCGCTGCAAGTGTTCGCGGGACTGCCACAATCCGCCTACGCCCAAACAGCCGCTCCAGCAACGACCACTCCGATCAAGCATGTAATTATCATCATCGGCGAAAACCGCACCTTTGATCACGTTTACGCCACCTACACACCGCAGGCAGGCGAGACCGTCTCCAATCTTCTTTCCAAGGGCATCATCAAGGCCAACGGCAAGCCAGGCCCAAACTACTCCTTCTCGGAGCAGTTCTCTGCTCTCGACAACACAACCTCTGGCGGAACGTTTTCCACCAGCCCCCAGTCAAAGAGCGTCTACAGCACACTTCCGCCAGCGTTGGCCGGTGGACCCGAAGCGCAGTCCGCTACCAAGCCTCCGTTCACCACGCTGAAGGTCGCCAAGCTTGCCGATACTGGTCTTGCTCACGGATACGACCAGTATCTACTCACCGGTGCAACTGGCATTGCCGGCGGCCAGGTAGATACTCGTATCGACAACGCATCTTCCCTTCGCGAGGGAGTCTTCCAGCTTACCGGCTCCAAAATGCCCTATGACGCCTACACCGCCAGCCCCGTGCATCGTTTCTTTCAGATGTGGCAGCAGGCCGACTGCAATATCGACTACGCTACCAAGGACAATCCTAGCGGTTGCTTGAGCGATCTCTTCCCCTGGGTTGAGACCACTATCGGCGCCGGTAGCAACGGCAATCCGCAGCCCACCAACTTCAACGACGCCACCACGGGCGAAGGCTCTACCGCGATGGCCTTCTACAACATGGCGCAGGGTGACGCTCCTTACTTCAAGCAGCTAGCTGATGAGTACACCATCAGCGATAACTTCCATCAATCCGTCATGGGTGGCACCGGTGCCAACCACATCATGTTTGGCTTCGGCGATGGCATCTTCTACACCGACACCAGTGGTGTCGCGGCAGTCCCTCCCGCCAATCAGATCGAAAATCCCGACCCTCAGCCCTCCACAAATAACTATTACGACCAGGACGGCTACAGCGGCGGAAGCTACGTCAACTGCGGCGACATCAGCCAGCATGGCGTCCCTGCCGTTACCAACTACCTCCAATCCCTCAAGCGGCCCGTCAATCCCAACTGCGTCAAGGGCAACTACTACCTCGTCAACAATTACAACCCAGGCTTCAACGGCGACGGTACACTCGCCTCGCAGTACTCGCCCTTCACGATTCCTCCCACCAACCAGAAGAGCATCGGTGACGATCTCGTCGCTCACAATGTGCCGTTTAAATACTTTGGAGAAAACTGGGATCTTTATGTAACAGACCCAACCGAGTCAAACTCCTTCGACGAGTACTGCAACATCTGCAATCCCTTCCAGTATCAGACCCAGTTCATGGGCACCCAGGCCGCCCGCCAGACCTACATCGGGGACACCACCGAACTCTACGAGGGCATCGACACCGGCAACCTGCCACCAGTCTCCATCGTCAAGCCCAGCGGCATCAACGATGGTCACCCAGCATCCTCCAAACTCGACCTGTTCGAAGGCTTCGTCAAGAAGATCGTCAACGGAGTAAAGGCCAATCCGGCGCTTTGGGACAACACCGCGATCTTTATCACCTTTGATGAGGGCGGCGGATACTATGACTCTGGCTACATCCAGCCCGTCGACTTCTTCGGCGACGGTACCCGTATTCCTCTCATCGTCGTCTCGAAGTATTCCAAGGGCGGTCACGTCTCGCATGAATATGGCGATCACGTCTCGCTCATGAAGTTCATCGAGAAGAACTGGAGCCTCCCACCAATCTCCACACGCAGCCGCGACAACCTGCCGAACCCGGTCCAGAAAGAAGGCAATCCCTACGTCCCGACCAACAGCCCAGCTATCGGCGATCTGACGGACGACTTCCAATTCCCTTCTAACTAACAGGATTTACCAGGTAAATTCATCACCTCGGCGGTCAGCCATGCTGGCCGTCGAGGTGAGTCTCTAAAAGGTACCCCGCAAAAAATGAATAACTCCTTACATCACTTACTCAAACTGAACTCGAAGATCATTGCCGGTGCCCTCCTGACGGTGGGAGCAGGAGCAATTCCCTCCTCCCATTTTCTCCGGGCCGCTACCGCAACAGCGCAGCCGCAGTTTCGCGTGAAGGACCAGTGGAACATCGGAGGCAAAGGTGGATGGAGTTTCCTGCTTCTCGACGCTCCTGCCCATCGCCTCTACATTCCGCGCACCAATCGCGTGATGGTAGTCGATACTGACACTGGAAAGCCTGTTGGCGAAGTTGAGGACATGAAGAACATCCGTGACGTTGCCCTCGATGACACTGGAAAATATGGCTATGCCACAGACGTCACCGACGGAAGCGCCGGCTTTGTCCGCGTCTTCGATCGTTCCACCCTGAAGTTAGTCGCCTCAATCCCTACCGGCGCGATACCCTACGCTATCGTCTTCGACCCATCCTCAAAATCTGTCTTCGCCTTCAACTCGCGTGGCCACAGCGTAACGGTCATTGATGCCGTATCCAACCAGGTCACCGCGACGATTCCTCTCGCTGGCCGTCCTGGCTCGGCCGTTGACGATGGCAACGGATCTGTCTTCGTCGCATTACCCGCGCTCGGTCAGATTACGCGAATCGACACGGCCGCAAAGAAGGTTGTAGCCTCCTGGCAACTAGCTCCCTGTTCTGGCCCTGGCGGTCTTGCCATCGACAGCGCCCACCACCAACTCTTCACGACTTGCGAGAACCATAATCTGGTCGCCGTCGATTCGGAGACTGGTCATGTCACAACCATAGGTCAGGTTCCAGCAGGAGCCGGTGATATCGACTTCGTTCCGAAACAAAACCTTATCTTCGTAGCCGATATCGATGGAACGCTTTCCATCTTCCGCCGCGAATCTCTCAGCCGATTCACTAGGGTCCAGCAAGTAAAGACTCAGCCAGGCGCCAGAACGATGATCGCAAGCCATCAGGATTCCAAAGCCTACCTCGTCACTTCGAAGTATGGACAAAACACCGCACCCACCTCCGAAGAACTTCAGTTTCGTCCCACACCCCTTCCAGACACATTTTCCGTCATTGTGGTCGGACGCTGAATAACTGTTACAAGCCAGCAACGAGGGTCGAATCCTTCCGGGCGCACCACTCCATCGGCAAGCCGATTATGGCTGTGGTGCGGACTACTTTCTGATTCCGTTGCGGCATTCGACAACGTATTGCAGCGCCTGCTCCCACGTCATCCCCATGGACTTCGCGAGTCCCATGCAGTGGTTGAAGAAGGGCGTGTCCTCGGGCGTAGGGCGGGCAAGTGCTTCCAGTTGGCGAGCGCGTTCTGCAAAGTCCGCGACGGTTTGAGGAATCATGCCAAACAGCGTAGTAAGCCGCACTGCGAACGGAAAATCACCCAAAAGATGTATGACCTGGCTGCTTCCGAACAGATGGAGACCGATGATTGCTGGACTGTGGTTTGGATCGTGCGTGCGTAAAACGACTGCATAAGCAGGTGGTGCCTTGGGTTGATCTAAAGCACAAAATCCGATATCTTTAGAGAGTTGCATTCAACGCAATGTGCGCCCGTAGCTCAGCTGGATAGAGCAACTGGCTACGAACCAGTAGGTCGGAGGTTCGACTCCTTCCGGGCGCACCATAAACCCTCTCCATCCTCACTTCCCTCCTTCAAATTCAGCGTCTTTGGCGTATATACCTTCGCCACCCGCTCTGGACCGAAGACGCACCGCGCCAGCCCATCGGTCCCATGGAACTCGGACGCAACTCAAGACATGTCTTCGCCCTGCCCGCCCGTTGCAACTATGCGTTTCCTACTGGATTTGAAGAGGTGGACGCCTCATTGAAAGCAAGCCGCTCCATCCCTTCTAGTTGGAATCACCGGGAAGCAGGTTATGGGGCAGGTCTTTCAGAGTGGCTTTGCCGTCCTTGTCGTAGTCGATGCGCCAGATGCGGTCGAACTGGGTATCGGGCCATTTGGCGTAGGGTGGCTGCGCTCCGAGAGCAGTAACGAACTGCGGCAGGACACCATGGTGCCATGCGATAAGGACGACCTTTCCTGCATATTTTCCGCTGAGCAGCGAGCGCGCCAGAGAAACATAATCCTCACTCATATATGTGCTGTCGATTGGGAGATGAAGCGCCTTGGCCAATGGCGTGATGGTCTGGACCGGCCGGTTGGAGTGCGCGCTCTGATGCGAGGCGATGAGGACTTGCGGCGTCGGCAGATCACTCCGAACCCCGGCAGGCACGAAGAGATTCGTCAGCAGATCGGCGCGCTTGAAGCCTGTGGGTGAGAGGTCGATCCGGCCATCGGTCAACTTTTCGGCATGGCGGATGATGAGAATCGTGGCCGGCGGCTGTCCGGTAATCGGAACTGGCTGAACGGGCTTTTGGGGCTCCTGCGCGACCGAGGCTGTGATGGCGACAAGGAACAGAACAACGGGCCGAAGTGCTTTTGCAATAACTCGTTTATGCATAAGGAATAAGGATCGCCGAGGCGGTTGGAAGTTTTGTGAACGCAGGAAGAATTTTAGCGACCCCGACAAGGAACGCGCCAGGTATTAGCCCGCAAGGTTCGCAGGATAGATATATCTGTCTGCGACCAATTTAGTCCGAATGATTGACGACCAATTTAGTCCTCATTAGACTAGATGATGGTACGAGAGTGACTTCAGCCCTCGTTCAGACGGGGATCGAGGACCGGGGCAGATGGTTTGACTGCCCTCCCTCAGGGAAGAGAAAGACCTTATGTTGCAGGCATTTATCATCACGCTCCGCGAGGGTGTGGAAGCATCGCTGATCGTCGGGATCGTGTTCGCCTACCTGACCAAGATCGGGCGCGGTGAGCTGAAGAAGACCGTCTTTTGGGCGCTGGGTGCGGCGCTGGCAGCGAGCGTCGCGGTCGCCGTGGTGTTGGCTCGGCTGCAATTCAATCCGGACGTATTCGAAGGCTGGGTGATGCTCGCGGCGGCGGTGTTCGTCATCAGCATGATCTGGTTCATGCACAAGACAGCGCGCACCATGCGCGGCTCCATCGAAGAAAAGGTCGCAAAGTACGCAGGCGGCGAGCGCGGCGTCTCGAAGATAGGCCTGTTCTTCTTCGTCTTTCTGCTCGTCTTGCGCGAGGGTGTCGAAACCGTACTGATCCTCTCCGCCGTCACACTGAACTCCACCGAACTCCTTAGCTTCACCGGAACGCTGCTGGGAGTGGCGATATCGGTCGTATTCGGCGTGCTGTTCATCCGCGGAAGCGTAAAGATCAACATGCAACGCTTCTTCCGCGTAACGACGGTCATCCTGTACTTCGTGGCGTTCCAACTGCTGGTCAGCGGACTCCACGAACTGAGCGAGAACGGCGTCCTCCCCTCCAGCACAACCGAGATGCGCCTGATCGGCCCAATCGTCCGCAACGACCTCTTCTTCTTCGTAACCATGCTCGCACTCGCCGGCCTCATGATGCTCATGGAGTACAAGCGCCGCGCTCCCGTAACCCTTGGCCCCAACGCCACCGCCGCCGACAAGCGCCGCGCCGAGTGGAGTCAGCGCCGCGAAAAGATGTGGATGACCGCAGTCGTAGCAACAAGCTTCGTGTTCATCTTCCTGTCGACAGCCGAGTTCATCTATGCAAAAAGCTCGACAGCACTCTCCCCAACCGCTGCCGTAACGCTGGTAGGCAGCCAGGTAACGGTACCGACAGCCGACGTCAACGACGACCAGCTGCATCGCTACGGCGTCCATCTCGACGACGGCAAGGGCGGCAGCGTCGAAGTCCGGTTCCTCCTCTTCCGCAAACCCAATGGCAACATCGTCACCGTAGGCGACGCCTGCCGAATCTGCGGCCCGGTCGGCTTCTACATCGGCAGCCAGGGAATTACCTGCAAAATGTGCGCCTCCCCGTTGAACGCAGCGTCGATGGGCCAGGAGGGCGGCTGCAACCCAATTCCGCTGAAGTCAACGGTCGGCGGCGGACAGGTAGTCATTCAGGCAGCTGACCTCAAGACGCTGGTTTCGGTCTTCGAACGCTAAAGCGGGAGCGCAAATGTTCTTTCGATTGCTGATGGAGAGCTTCAGACGGCAACGCCGCCGCAAGACGCTGGCCGGCTTGGCAATCCTGCTAGGCACAACCGCCGTCACAGCAATGCTGGCCCTCGCTCTAACCATCGGCGACCGAATCCACAATGAACTAGCAGTCTACGGCGCAAACATCATCGTCTACCCCACGTCCGACCAACTAGAAGTCAAAGTCGGCGGAGTCGACATCAAACCAGCCTCCGGCGGCTCCTACCTGAAAGAAAGCGACCTCGAAAAACTTCACGGAATCTTCTGGGCAAACAACATCACTGGCGTCAGCCCTCAATATTCGAGGAATGGAAAGGTGTTTATCCGAAATGACGCTACGGGGAAGCCGTTTGATCCACGCGTAATTTGGCGCCCAAACGATGCAGTCATCCCGGATTCCGTATCACTTCCTGAAATTCCTGTCACAGCCGTTGGCTATTGGTTCCAACATCCTTTTGGAAGCATGGTGACTGGCGCGCCGAAGTTGCATCCTTGGTGGAAGCTCGAGGGACGCTGGCCTGTAGAGCACAGCATCTCTGCCACCCATGGCGAAGACGCCCAAGAGATCGTTATCGGCTCTGCTCTCGCCAAGCGACTCGGCATTGGTATCGGCGACTGGATCAACATGGGAGCAGAGCTCGAAGGCGATATAGTCGGCATCGTCTCAACCGGAGATGAGACAGATCACCAAATTCTTTACCCACTCAACGCCATTCAACTCGTTCCGCCGGTCGACAAAGACGGCCATCCAATCGGAAAGGTTGAAATTCCAATCTCTCGCGTAGAAATCTCCGCCCGCACCAAACCCGAAGACGCCTTCGCCCGCAAAGACCCCGATTCCCTCTCCCCCAGCCAGCGCGAGATCTGGTACTGCCGCCCCTACGCCAACTCCATCGCCTACCAGATCCGTGAAGCGATCCCCGGCGCGCAAGCCGAGCAAGTCCGCCGCGTCGAGCAGTCCGAAGGCACCGTCCTCTCCCGCATCAGCGGACTCATGTGGCTCATCAGCGCAGCCGCTCTCCTCGCCGCCACCTTCGCCGTAAGCGCCGCGATGGCCACCGCAATCCTCGAGCGACAGGGTGAAATCGGCCTCATGCGCTCCCTCGGAGCAAGCAAAGGCGCAATCGCCATGCTCTTCTACGCCGAAACCGGCCTCCTCGCCATCATCGGCGGCACCCTAGGCTATCTTCTAGGCTCCGGACTAGCCGCATGGCTAGGCGCACGAATCTTCGCCAACGAAGCCGCAACCCTCGGCACCGTCCTGAATCCGTCCTCCTCCCGGTAGTCATAGCCCTCGCACTGGTAGTAGCGATCGCCGGAAGCACCCCCTCCATCCGACCACCCTGAAGATGAACCCCTCCGAGATCCTGCGAGCCGACGCATGAAGACGACCGTGAAGACCCATCTCACCTTCACCACGATGCTGCGCCGCTCGCTCATCCATCGTCGCGGCCGAAGCTTCTCCGCGCTGGTCGCCATGACGGTCTCCGCAGCCGTAGCCACCGCGCCTCCTCACCCTCTACGCCGACCTCGACGCCAAGCTCCACAAAGAGTTCCGCAGCTTCGGCGCGAACATAGTCGTCACAGCCCCAACCAACAGCAAGGGCCTGCCCGAAGACGCCCTCCACCCGTGTCAAAACCGCAGCCGGCCCCGACGCCATCGCCGCCGAGTTCGCCTACGCTGTATCCACAACCGACCGAGGCACCCCAGTCGTCGTAGCCGGCACCGACTTCGACGCCCTCCGCCGCCTCAACGCATCATGGCAGGTCGACACCTGGCCCTCCGCAGCCGATACCAACGCAGCCCTCCTGGGCCACCGCGCCGCAAACTTCATCGCCGACGAGCACGCCGTCAACCTCACCTTCGCCAACAAACCCATCACCCTCCACGGAGCAGGACGTCGTAAAAACCGGCGGCGACGAAGACAGCCGCATCTACATCCCCCATGTCCGCCTTCCACGCCTGGACCAACGTCGCCC
>CAVSOH010000025.1:0-144218 GCA_963729555.1 uncultured Acidobacteriaceae bacterium
GTACTCATCGAGTGCGACCCATGCCGTTTGGATCATCAGTCCTGTGAAACGCGCTTGTATTAACCAATGTTCGGCCCTTCCCGAAAAGTCGGGCGGTCTCAACCGGTCGGTGCAACACCATCTGATAGGAATTCATTTTCTAAAGGTGGTGTTTATGGCACCGACCGGTTGAGACCGCCGGGGTTATCGGCAAGTATTCCTGTTTCCCAAAACCCCTTTTTCAGTCAGAAGCCAGTTTTGGTTAGGTAGGGCTTATAAGTCCGCTGTTTGACCGCATCGTGGAGCAGCTCGGGCAGATCCAGTGGAAATATTCCGATCCGACTCGCTGCATCCCGCAGTAACGTTGTCTCTGCGACATGCCACCAGACCTCTGCCTGAATGCTGCCAGCGGACAGTGTTTATCGAAAATGGACAGTGCGGCATAGAGTCCAGAGCACTCGTCATCGTGTTATCTGCTAAGTACAAAGAGGTAGCGCTCAGCGCGCCAACTGGAACCTTGCGTGCAAACGTTGCCAGGCAGGAGGACGGCAAATGCGATACTTCCCGAAAACTCTCTTCTGCACGATTCGTAATTTAATCGAGATGCTTACCAGACAGATTGCTTCTCAGCCTACAAGAGTTGGGACCTGGCGCGTTGTCCTTGCGCAAATGTTCCGATCCATGGCTCGCGTCGTGGTTCCCGTTGGCCTGGTATCTGTTTCGGTGGCGTCCCTGGCCAACGCCCAGATCTCGCCGAACCTGCCCAATCCGATCGCATCGCCGCAGCCGCTGACGATGACGTTATCCATTTTTCGTAGCAATATGCAGGACAAGATCATGAAAGCGGCGGACGCGATGCCAGAGTCCAAGTACAGCTACCGGCCGACGAAGGAGGTTCGCTCGTTTGGCGAGATCGTGACTCATGTGGCGGATATTTCCTACATATTGTGTTCAAACGTCAAGGGTGAAGCGAACCCCGCCACGGCAACCGCGAAGGGTTCGAAGACCGAGATCATGGCCTACCTCAAAGGCTCGTTCGATTACTGCGATCGCGTGTACTCCGGGTTCACCGATGCGCACCTCAATGACCCAGCGGACTTCTGGGGCGCCAAGACGAACAAGATGTTTATTTTGACGCAAGTCGGAAATCATGACGCCTTGCATTACGGCAATCTCGTCACGTATATGCGCATCAATGGCCTTGAGCCGTCCGGGGGCTGGTTTTGATGGCGCAGCGGCGAGTCTTCTTTCAAGATCGGGAACGTATCCAGGCCATGGCGGAGAGAGCCAGGATGGAGTGGTTCATGTGCAGGACCCCGGCAGAGGAATGGCGGTCGCGCTGACTCCTGTTACTGGGTAACGGTCGCCCTGGCGGTAAGTGGCTTCGTGGATCGCGCCTGCGTCCTCGCAAGCGCCGACTTCATGATCAAGCCCGCCCGAGCCGGGACGCAGAAGCACATGGACTTAATCGAGGCGCTACTTTGCGAGGCCTGAGAACCGATGCCTACGATGATGAGGAAAGCAGCTACGAAGAGAACGAAGCGGCTCGTGGGATCACCCTGTGATGGACGATACGGAGGTGTCATGGGAGTACCCTCTGACGGATTATACGGAGACTGTCTCATTGGAGTTCCGTAAAACCGCAGCAAAAGAAGCAGCATGCAATGGTACAAAATAGCATAACCGGCTGATTCTAAAGGGTCTACTCCCCGATGATTTCGTCTCGGGCATTCCCTCAGGGGCTAAACCGCGATAGTGAAGTGGTGCGAATGAAAAAGGCCGCTATCTCTAGCGACCCGTTTCATGATGTTGCGCGTGGGTTATTTCTTGGGAACGGGTTTGGGAAGTGGGTTGGCCTTGTTGTCGATGAAACGCTGCTGGGCCTCGAGGACTTTGGCGCGGGCGAAGGCGGCGTCGCGCCAGCCCTTCACTTCGACGCGTTTGCCTTCGAGGTCCTTGTAGATGGCGAAGAAGTGCGTGATCTCCTTGAGCATGTGGGGATAGATCTCGGAGAAGTTCCAAACGTCTTTGTAGCGCGGGTTGCCCTTGCCTACGGCGAGGACTTTTTCGTCGCCCAAGCCCTGGTCCAGCATCTCTAGCAGGCCGATGGGGCGAACCTCCATGACGCAGCCGGGAAAGCTTGGCGCATCGACCAGAACCAGCACGTCCAATGGGTCGCCGTCATCGCCCAGAGTGCTCGGGATGAATCCATAGTCGCCGGGATAGTGAACGGGCGAGTAAAGATTGCGGTCGAGCCGGAAGACATGCAGTTCCTTGTCGTACTCGTACTTATTGATGCCCTCATGGGGGATCTCGATGACGGCGTTGATTACCTCAGGGGAGTTGGCCCCGACGGGTAACTCAAGATAGTTCGGCATAAATGTTAGGATCTCTTCTCTTCTACGAAAGTGTGGCCTTCTGATCAGATGCTGGTTCGAGCCGCATTGATTTTGCGGCTGCGATAAACCCTCGCTGGAGGATTAAAACTGCATCATGTCTATAATCAGACAGGATGAAGGCTCATGTCTATGTCACGCTGAAACGAACCGTGCTGGATGCCCAGGGGCAGACAGTGGCTGATGCGCTGCGGCGTATGCAATATCAAGGCATTGCCGATGTTCGGCAGGGGAAGTATTTCCTGCTGACGCTGGACGATGGCATCGAGGCTGGTGCCGCCAAGGCCGAGGTCGACCGCATTGCGCGGGAGGTCCTGACCAATCCGGTAATCGAAGACTTCACCTTCCGCCTGGAAGACTGAACGACCCTTGCAGATGCCATGCACACTCGGGTGGTGCTAGGCTCGAAAGGGTACCCATGAAGAACCTTTTGAGCGATGTATCCCCTGAATTTGCGGCCGCTGGCGCTGAGGCGTGCGGTAGCCGCTTTGTGCGGGCCTGTCTGCGGCTGCCCGTTGACCGTACTCCGATCTGGCTGCTGCGCCAGGCCGGGCGCTATATGCCTGAGTACATGGCCGTGCGTAAGCATCACTCCCTGCTGGATATCTGCCGGACGCCTGAGATCGCGGCCGAGGTGACCATCACGGCGGCTGAGCGGCTTGGGGTCGATGCGGCCATCATCTTTGCCGACCTTCTGCTTCCATTTACGCCGATGGGGCTCGACTTCGAGTTCCTCGCGGGCGAAGGGCCTGTCGTTCACTCTCCGATTCGAACTGCGGAACAGATTCAAGCCCTTCGCACGGATCGTGTTGATGAGCTCAGCTATGTTGCGCGCGCCATTGAGAAGGTCGCTGCACACTTTTCTGCTCCTCGCGTGGACGGCGACCAGCTTGGCATCATCGGGTTCTGCGGCGCGCCGTTTACGCTGGCCAGCTACATGATCGAAGGTGGATCGTCACGCAACTACATCGAGACAAAGAGGCTGATGTATAGCGATAACGCGGCCTGGTCGCTGCTGATGGAGAAGCTCGTCACGGTGCTCGTGGGCTTCGCGCAGCAGCAGGTGGAGGCGGGGGCCGATGTCATTCAGATCTTCGATAGCTGGGTGGGTGCGCTGAGTGTTACGGATTATCGGCAGTACTGTCTCGCGCCGACTACAGAGTTGATCAAGCGGGTGCAGGCGCTGGGTGTGCCTGTGATTTATTTTGGCGTCGATACCGCTTCCCTGCTTCCTACGATGCGTGAGACGGGGGCCGATGTGATCGGGCTTGATTGGCGGGTTCCGCTGGATGTGGGCTGGAAGGCTGTGGGCAACGGGTGCGGCGTGCAGGGCAATCTTGATCCGATTGCTTTGTTTGCGCCTCATGATGTGCTGGAAGCGCGGGTGCGTGAAGTTCTCACAGCTGCTGGTGGGCGGCCGGGGCATATCTTCAATCTTGGCCACGGCATCGTTCCGGGGACGCCGGTTGAGAACGTCATCCAGGTGGTGGAGTGGGTGAAGGAGTACGGCGCGCGATGAGCTTTGCGGTTCTGCTGCTGGCGCATGGGACTCCGAATGTGCTCGGCGAAATGGCTGAGTATCTTGGCAAGGTTACGGGTGGTCGGGCGCTTCCGAATGAGGTCGTCAAAGAGCTGCAACACCGGTATGCGCAGATTGGGCTTGGCGAGACGCCTGGGACTGAGCCTCCGCCACTGACGAAGTGGACGCTGGCGCAAGGGAGTTTGCTGCGGAAGCGGCTTGGAGATACGCGAGTTTATGTTGCGATGCGTAACTGGCATCCTTACATTGCCGATGTGATTGCGCAGATGCGGGTCGACGGGGTGACTCGGATCAAGGCGATCTGTTTGGCTCCGCAGAACTCGCGTACCAGCGTTGGGCTGTACCGGCGAGCGGTGATGGAGGCAGCTGCGGGTCTTGAGGTTGATTTCGTTGCGGGATGGGCGGAGCAGCCGTCTTTGATTCAGGCCTTCGCAGAGAAACTGTTGCCTGTGTGGACGGAGGCTTCGGCGGAGTTGGGACGGCGGGTTCCGGTGCTGTTTACTGCGCATAGCGTTCCGTGCCGGACGGTTATGACGGGTGAGGCTTCGATTGTGGGCGCGCGGCCTGTGACTCCGATGCAGATGTCTCCCGATCCTTATCCTGTTGAGGCCAAGCGGACGGCGGAGTTGGTGGCTGATCGGTTGGCTGGCGCTGGCTTGAGCGATAGCGACTGGTACTTCGCTTTTCAGAGCCAGGGCGTTAGCGGCGGTCCGTGGATTGGTCCTACGGTGGAGGAGACCTTCAAGGCGATCCGGGACGAGGGGCATGGCGGCGTTGTGATTCAGCCGGTAGGGTTTGTCTGCGATCACGTTGAGGTTCTTTACGACATCGATATTGCTTTTCGTGAGACGGCACGGAGCCTGGGTTTGAAGCTTTGGCGGGCTGAGAGCCTGAATGATTCTCCGGTCCTGGTTGACGCGCTGGCTGAGATTGTCTCGACTGTTTAGGTGGGTCTTGGGAAGGCCTCCGGGCGCAGCGATTGACTTTTCGGGCATGCCCCTTGGAGGAAGTGCCTTCCGTACGCCGATAAGAGGATCGAGTAACGAGCAATGAGCAACGAGCAGTGGCAAGAGCTGGCAGGGAAAGTTCTACATTCCCACTCATCGCGATGAGGCTGCGATGAATGGGGCACCCCGTCTTTTGTGGCTGGTGGGAGAACGGCAAAGGCAACAATAACAACAGCGACGGCTGAAACAGCATCGGCTTGATGGAGTTCAGTCTCCAACTGCTGCCAGTTCAATCGGGGCTTTGCGCTTTTGTTCGTACATGCGCTGGTCGGCGAGGCGGCGGAGCAGGACTTCGTCGGTGGTGTCGTCGGGGAAGATGGCGATGCCTACGCTTCCTGTAACGGTAAGGGTCTTGCCGGCGGCTCCGAATGGCTTGCGCAAGGCTTGGCTGATGCGGTCGAGGCTGCGGTCGGCGATGAGACTGGGAGACAGGTCGGCAGGGAGATCGGTGGCGATGATGATGAACTCGTCGCCGCCGAGGCGGGCGAGGGTGTCGGGGACGCGGATCGCGTTGCGGAGATTGCGGGCCACGTGCTGGAGGAGCTCATCGCCAACCTCGTGGCCGAGTGAATCGTTGATCTGCTTGAAGCCGTTGAGGTCGATCATCAGGACGGCGACGCGGGTGCGGTTGCGCTGAGCGGCGAGGATGGCGGTGGTGAGGCGATCTTCGAAGAGGCGGCGGTTGGGGAGGCCGGTGAGCTGGTCGTGGAGGGCGTACCACTCGTTGCTTGCGACCTGCTGCTCGAGCATGACGAGAAGCATGCCGATGGTGACGAGGAATTTTTGCCAGTCCCAGATCTCCGCGGCTACGGGGGTGAATTGTGGGTGGTTGCTGACCCAGGAGTGGAGCAGGAAGACAAGCGACCAGACGACGAATCCTGCGACAATGGCGACTTTGCCGAGGCTCTTGCGAGGCAGGCTGAGCTGGAAGACGATCGCGACGCAGAGATAGAGGACGAAGAGTGGGTAATAGGCTGCGTCGCGGAATTGGCCGTTGAAGGCGAAGAACCAGGTTGGACTCCAGATTGAGAGTTGGACCAGGACGAGCCACCAGGCTTTGCCCAGTCTCCAGGTTCGACTGAGTGCGAAGGGGCTGATGACGCCAACGATGAGGCCGCAGGCGATGAAGCTAAGGTAGAAGCCGGGGCGGCGGACGTCGAGGCCGTAGGCGGTGAGAACGGCGGCCAGCGGCAGGGTGTTGATGAGGAGATAGCGCAGGGTGGGGGTGCGGGGGTAGAGAGGCTGCGCTGCTGCCCAGAGAAAGATGACTCCGGCGGCGAGGTAGGCGTCCAGTGCAACGATGTGCGAGGGGATGTGGCGGGGGCCGCTCGACATATAGAAGGTGTGGGCGATGGCTTCAAGAAAGATGAAGAGGAGGCCGACGAGCCACAGTCCTACGCGTTCCTGCGGGTGACGGCGGCGCAGGAAGTAAAGGATGGTCAGGAGCGTGGCCATGGCGGCCAGATCGGGCAGGAGCTGGTAGTTCATCCACGCTCCGCGCGGCTCGAACGTTCTGGCTTTGTGGCGATGATCAGGGTCCCCGTTGAAATGCTAATTATTGAACAGAAACATTAATGGAATGCGAATGAAGTATATGTCAGCGTTCGGCGAAGGGTTGGAGATGTTCCAAAGTGGGAGGCGGGGTGAGGAGGCTGACGATGAAGAGGCAGAGGAGCGAGGCGATCAGCGCCGGGAAGATGGCGTCGCGCTGGCCTATCGCCGAGGGGAGATGCGGTGCGATGGTGTCCCATGCGACGGTGACTACGGTGCCTACAGCGATGCTGGCTACGGCTGCGGCGGCGGTGGCGCGCTTCCAGAAGAAAGCCGCGAGGATGACTGGGGTGAGGGCCGCGGAGTAGATGGTGTAGGCGTAGAGGGCTTTTTTGAGGACGGACTCGGTACCGAGAGACTGGAAGAGCGCCCACAGGCCGAGCAGGACGACCATGAGCCGGCTGACGATGAGGATCTTCTTGTTAGAGGCGTCGGGGCGAAGGTAGCGGACGTAGATATCGTTGACCAGGTTGGTCGCCGGGGAGAAGAGCCAGTTGTTGGCTGTGGAGATGATCTTGGCGAAGATGGCTCCCATAAGGAGTGCGCCGAGGAGTTTGAGGGCGAAGGAGCCGCCGCTGAATCCGTGGAGGCCGGAGTAGGCGAGGATCTCGCGGGGGGCCTTGCTGACTTCACCGGTGGGAAAGAGTGCGGAACCGGTGACGGCGATGGCGACGATGACGGTCTCGAGGATAACGGTGCCGATGATCCAGCCGATGACAGCGCGGGTGGCGTCCTTCTCGGATTTAGCGGAGAAGAACTTCTGGTACATGGACTGGTTGCCCAGGAGGAGGAGGCAGGTGGGGAGGAAGAGCTCGAGGCACTGGATGGGGGTTAGATCGCCGAAGAGCTGGAAGTGAGAGGCAGGGAGCGCGGCCTGGACGGACGGCCATCCGCCGGCTCGGTGGACGAGGACGGGGAGAGCGAGGCACATGGTGACCGTAGCGAGGAGGCCGATGAAGAGGTCCATGTATGCAACCGAAGACATGCCTGCGATGGCGGTGAAAACGATAACGAAGGCGGCGAGGATGTAACGGCCCATGATGGGCGAGATGGCGTCAGGGAAGATAAGGTGGAGGATGTCTCCACCGCCGATGAACTGATAGCTTGTGATGGCGGTGTAGGTGAGCAGGATCGCGATCACGCCGAGGACGCGGGCGGTCTGGTTGTAGCGGGTTTCGAGGAGGTCGGGTATGGTGAATTGGGCGAACTTGCGGGCGCGGGGAGCGATGAAGTAGATAAGCAGGAGGCCGGCCCATCCTCCACCAGCTTGCCAGAGGGCGACAAAGCCGTGTTTGTAGGCATTTTCTGCGCCGCCGAGGAGGGAGCCGGATCCGATCCAGCTGGAGAGGAGGGTGAAGACGAGGACAAAGGCCGGGAGAGAGCGGCCAGCGACGAGGTAGTCGGCCTTGGTTTTTACTTTGCCTAGGCGGCCGAGTGAGACTGTAAGCAGGGTGAGAACGATGATGGCGATTACAGCGGCGTGAAGGTTCATGTAATGAAGCGATTGTAGCTTGATGCAACCAGGGATGGCCTAAGCACGTCGATTTATGGTGAGGTGGCGATGAGCGATCGTGGGGGTCGAGCCGTATTGATGGGTTGGTTGTTGGTGGGACTGACGGCGCTGTTGGGGCAGGCACCGGCGGGGAGCGTAGGCGATAAGGACTGGGTGGGAGCGCCGGTGAAGGAGCTTACTCCGGCGAAGGCTTTATCTGTGAAGCAAAGGACTGCGCGGGAAGAGGAGTGGCGACGGGAGATTCGTCACCAACTGTATGTGCCGGAGGTTCTGCCGCCGCTTGAGGCCAGGACGTGGTCTACGTTTTCTCCCGTCGCGGGCGTGGTGGCTGAACGGGTGACGTATCGGACGGCGGATGGGATGGTGGTGCCGGCGGTGGTGTATCGCCCGGATCCGAAGACAGTGCCGTGGCAGGGAAAGCTGCCGGGGATCGTTGTGGTGAATGGGCATGGTGGCGATAAGTTCAGCTGGTATGCGTTCTACAGCGGGATGATGTTTGCGAGCGCGGGCGCGATGGTCGTGACGTATGACCCGATCGGCGAAGGGGAACGGAATGTCGATAAGAAATCTCGCGCGGGGTCGCATGACAAGATTGTGGATGCACCGCATTGGGGGCAGAGATTAGCTGGATTGATGCAGGTGGATGCGATGCAAGCGGTGAGCTATCTGGCGGCGAGGCCGGAGGTGGATGCGCGGCGGATCGCTGTGGTGGGGTACTCGATGGGGGCGTTTGTTGCGGGGATTACGGGAGCGATGGATACGAGAATTCATGCGGTGATTCTGAGCGGCGGCGGGGTGTATGACGGACCGGGTGGGTACTTCGATTCCAATGCTCTGCCCTGCCAGTCGCCGCCTTATCGATCGCTGTCGGTGTTGGGAGATCGTGGTGCGGTGCTGTATGCGCTGAATGCGGCTCGTGGGCCGATGCTCGTGATGAATGGCGACAACGACACGGTGATGGATATGGCGCATCATGGACCCGATTGGTTTGCAAGTGTGCGCGCGCGGGCCGTGGCTTTGCGGGGAACGGACAGAGATATGTTTACGACGGTGTTGTATCTGGGGATCAGTCATCGGACTTCATGGGTCGATCGGGATGGGGTCGCCTGGCTGGGGCGGCAGATTCAGTTTGCTTATTGGACCGATAAGGATATTGCAACTATGCCGGTTACCCATGTGAGCGAGTGGGCCAAGGCGAATGGTGTGGACATTACACCGAACTATCTCCGTGAGGATCGGGAGGGTGGGTTGGATGCTTTGGGGAAGGGATATCCGGGGATCAAGCGTGAGGATTTGATGGTGCTTCCGGAGAAGGATTGGGAAGCGATGAAGGGCCGGTTGACGTATGAGGCGTGGGCGGCTAAGACTCTGGCAGCGGAGCGGGCTGCGACACCGTAGAAGCTGGAGCTCGCGGCGGCGAATCTGCGGACGGAGGCGCAGCTGAAGGGCCAGCGAGGCGCTTCTCAACGGCTGCGGCCTCAATTTCGCTGTTGATCTCCGCACCCAGCAGGAGCGAGAGGCCGGTGATGTAGAACCACATCAAAAGAATGATGACGGCCCCCAGAGAGCCGTACGTCATGGAGTAGAAGTTGAAGAAGTGCAGATAGAGCCTGAGAGTCAACGAAGCTAGCAACCATCCAAGGATGGCGATCGCGCTTCCGGGTGTAAGCCAATGCCAGCATGTCTTCTGTAGACCTGGTGCCCAGTAATAAATAACAGCAAAGGAGAGGGCCAACAGGGCGGCGGCGGTTATCCAACCGACGATGCGCGCCAACAATGCTGTGAGTGCGGCAAGGAAGTACTGTTCGATGCGACGATGTGCAAGGGCAGCGAAGAAGTCTGCGCCAAGCATGCACGTGAGGATGAGGGTAACGATTCCTGACAGCACGATGGTGATCCCGATGGCAGAGATTCGAGCGCGGAAGTAGGAGCGAGTTTCGTGCACTTTGTAGACAACGTTGAGGGAGTCCTGGATCGCGGAGATACCAACTGAGGCGGACCAGATGGAAGCGATCAGGCCGAAGGTCAGCTTGCCTGAGGTGGCGGCAGCTGTAGTCTCGTTGAACGTTTGCAGGACGATACCAAGTGCTGATGTTGGAATGACGAGAGAGAGATAGTGAAGGAGCCGGTCATAGATGGTAGAGGCCGAGCGAGCGGCGAGACCGAGGAGCGCGCTGGCACTGAACAGAGTTGGAAAGAGCGCAAAAAGAAAGTAGAAACCGAGTTCGGCTGCGTGACCTAAGAGGTTGTCGTCAAGGAATGACCTCCAGGTGCGTTTTGCTATCACCCAGAGAGAGATGCCGTGAAGGTTCCAGAGCGAGCGTAAGGGCCATCGGGAGACATAGTCCCAGATACGTTGTTGGCGCGGATCAGGGGGCTTGTCGAGGCTGTGGTCGGCGGGGATAATCTGCGGCCCCCTTCCACTGGATAGATGCGGAAGGGTGTGGGATTGGTGGCCGAGGTCGAAGGTGATACGTCTGCGCAGTGGAGAGCATCTAATCAAGAGATGGCTCAATTGTTGCAGCGCAGACCTTTTGTAGTGACGAAGTTGGGACAGCTTTGGCGGCTGGTTCGTGAGAGCCATGAGCAGCCTATGGCGGGGGTTTCCCGACTGCCGGAACTGGTGACGCCGGGTGAGCTGGGGATTACGTTTATTGGCCACTCTTCGTTTCTGCTGCAGGTGGGTGGGAAGAATGTTCTGGTGGATCCGGTGTTTTCGAAGCGACTGATTCTGCTACGGCGTCAACGGCGGGCTGGACTGCTGGTGAAGGATTTGCCAGCGATCGATGTGGTGCTGCTGACGCATGCGCATATGGATCATCTGGATGTGGCGTCGCTGAGGCGTGTGGTGTGGGCGACGCAGCGGTTGACAGGCAAGGCTCCTGAAGTTGTAGTGCCGACAGGTGTGGAAGATTTGGTGGCTCGCCTTGGATTTGCGCGGGTGTATGAGATGGAGTGGTGGCAACAACTGAAGGTGCAGGGGCTGCGGGTAACGATGACTCCGTGCAGGCACTGGGGGGCGCGGATGTTCAACGATACACATCGGGGGTACGGCGGGTATGTGGTGGAGAGTGGCGGGTATTCGGTGTACCACTCGGGCGATACGGCTTACTTCGACGGGTTTCGGGAGATTGGCCGACGATTGAAGCCCGAGGTTGCGCTGCTGCCGATTGGGGCTTATTTTCCGGACAGTTATCGTGCTGTGCATACGAGTCCGGAGGAGGCTGCGCGTGCGTTTGTGGAGGTGGGCGCTGAGTGGATGGTGCCCATGCATTATGGAACGTTTCGGCTGGGGCGGGAGCCGATGGACGAACCGGTGCAACGACTTGGCGCGGAGGCGGGGCGGTTAGAGATTCGCGAACGGGTGCGAGTACTGAAAGAGGGTGAGACTTTGCGGTTGTGATTTGCACGGGCGGCTTTTTACTCTGGCATCAAAATCGTTTCTGCGCTGGCTGCATCTGATGAGTCATGGCTACGAGCGAAGTTGTAACGGCGAAGGCGAGTGGAACATTGGCGATTGGCGGGGATTTGAAGGTCAATCGTCTGGGCTATGGTGCGATGCGGATCACCGGCAAGGGTATCTGGGGTGAGCCCAAGGATCCTGAGACGGCCAGGAAGGTTTTGCGGCGTGCTGTCGAGTTGGGTGTGAACTTTATCGACACAGCGGATTCTTATGGGCCGGAGGTGAGCGAGCGGCTGATCGGCGAGGCGCTGGCTCCATATGCCGATGGCGTGGTGATCGCCACCAAGGCTGGATTAACGCGCCATGGACCGGACAAATGGCTGCCGGTGGGTCGACCGGAGTACCTGCAGCAGGAGGTTGAGATGAGCCTGCGGCGACTGAAGCTGGAACGGATCGATCTGTGGCAGCTGCATCGCATCGATCCCAAGGTTCCGGTTGAGGAGTCGCTTGGCGTCATCAAGAAGATGCAGGAGCAGGGCAAGATCAGGCACGTGGGACTGAGCGAGGTAAAGCCGCATGAGATCGACCAGGCACGAAAGGTGGTCGATATTGTGAGCGTGCAGAACCTGTACAACATTGGTGACAGAACGCATGAGGATGTTGTGGACTACTGCACGAAGCATGGGCTCGCATTTATTCCGTGGTTCCCTGTTGCGGCGGGCAAGCTGGCTCAGCCGGGCGGAAAGCTGGACGCAGCGGCGAAGCGGCATGGGGCTACGCTCTCGCAGCTTTCCATCGCGTGGTTGCTGCATCGTTCTCCGGTCATGCTTCCAATTCCGGGGACGTCTTCGGTTGAACATCTGGAGGAGAATGTCGCGGCTGCGGGCGTAAAGCTGAGTGACGCCGAGTGGAAAGAGATTGAGTCTTCGGCAAAGTAAGGGAATGCCACGTACTGCGAAAGCGCGTCTGCCCTTTGATGGTCGGCGCGCTTCTTTATTTTGCTGTTTTCTGCGCTAAGTTCTGGGTGATGCCAGATCGAGGGTTTTTTGAGTAGACGGATCCTCTGGGGTTCCGTAGTTTTCGTTCCAGCCGGGAAGGTCCTGGGACCCGGTGATGAGGCGTGCTCCATCGCGAAATGAGAGATACGTCCACGCCCACTGGGTGAAGACGGCGATGCGATTGCGGAAGCCAATGAGAAAGAAGATGTGAACGACCAGCCAACTCATCCATGCGGGTAGGCCGCTCCAGTGGCCGTGGAAGGGCCATTTGATGTTCGCAACGGCGGCTTTGCGACCGATGGTGGCCATGTCGCCCTTGTCGAAGTAGTGAAAGGGCTTGTTGAGGCCGGTGCCATCGCTACCGAAGTCACGTGCGATGAGACGGCCGATGCGTTGGGCTGCGTAGACTCCCATCTGCATGGCAGGTTGAGCAACGCCGGGGATAAGCCTGCCGTTGTCTTCGACATGGGCGAGATCGCCGCAGATGAAGATCTCAGGGTGGCCTGGGGGGTTCAGGAACTGGTCGACGAGGACGCAGCCTCGACGGTCCGTCGCGAATCCGAGGAGCTTGCCGAGCGGCGAGGCCTGGACGCCCGCGGCCCATAGAGTGACGGCAGATTCGATGCGTTCGTCGTCGACCATGACGTAGCCGGGCTGAATGTCGGTGACGTGCGCCCGGGTACGGACCTGGACGCCGAGAGCGTTGAGCTGCTCGCGGGCCTTGACCTGGAGGTCGGGCGGATAGGCGGCGAGGATGCTGGGGGAGCCTTCGAGGATCTGTACCTGGGCGGTGGCCGGATCGATGTGGCGGAAATCCCTGGTCATATACAACTTGGCGATATCGCTGATGGCTCCTGCAAGCTCGACGCCGGTGGGGCCTCCGCCGACGATGACGAAGTTGAGCGGAGGATGGCTGCCAGTTTCCTGCATCTGGCGCTCCGCCAACTCGAAAGCGAGCAGGACGCGGCGGCGGATTTCGGTGGCATCTTCGACGGACTTGAGTCCGGGGGCTAATTTTGCCCAGTCGTCGCGACCGAAGTAGGAGTGGGTCGAGCCGGTGGCGAGAACCAGGTAGTCGTACTCGATCTGTGAGCCGGTCTTGAGGAGAACGCGCTGGTGGGGAAGGTCGAATCCGACGACCTCGTCCATCAGGACCTCTACATTCTGGTGGTCGCGAACGATGGAGCGGATGGGTTGAGCGATCTCGGCAGGAGAGAGTACGGCAAGCGCGACCTGGTAAAGAAGCGGCTGGAAGGTGTGGTAGTTCTTCCGGTCGACCAGTGTTACGTCCACGGGCAGCTTAGCCAACTCTATGGCTGCGTTGAGCCCGGCAAAACCGCCGCCTACTACGATCACCCGCTTTCGTACATTGCCGCCTGTCGCCATGGTTCAGGCTCCTTCACAATTGTCCAGCTTCGCATGTCCCTTATTTGATGCGGAAGATGGGGTTGTGGTCTCGGCTTGCGGAGATGCTTATGGTTGTTTCTGAAGGGTGAGTGAGACAAAGCCCTGGGTTCCCGTGGCGGCTGCGATGTTGGTGGTTGTCGCGACTCCGGGGAGTTCAAGAGGCGTCACGGTGAGCATACCGTTTGTGTCGGAGGTTGCGGTGACAGTCGCGGCGCCATAGACGGGAGAAATAGGGCAGCGGCCACTGTCAGGGCATGGAGGCTGCCACGCGTCGATGGTCTGGTAGATCTGGACCGATGCGCCTGCGATGGGGTGGTTGAACGGGTCCGTAACTTGCAGGACAACGGGAGAGAGCGTGCCGGTGGAAGAGATAGACTGGCCCGCTCCGCTGATGACAGCGAGACGCCACTGGCTTGGGTCTACGCCTTGAATGGCGAGGCTGGTGCAGACGCTGATCCATGCGCAGGCGGAGGCTGTGGCTTGAGCACTGGGTGCGAATGGCCCGGCGACTGCCTGAGTCTCGGTTATTCCCTGAGTATCTGCGACAGATGTGCTCGGCATGAATGTGATCGCGCCTCCGGTGGGGACCCAGTTTACGAGCGCGCCTGCGACTGAAAAGATATTGTCAGTGAGAGTGACCTGAGGGTTCAAGGCTACATTGACTCCGGCCGCGATGTACTGGATGAGCGGCGTCGCGACGATGCTTCTGACCAGCGTGGCCGCGCTGAATGAGGCGGTCTGCGTGCCGATCGAGCTGGTCGCGGTAACGACGATGCTTCCGGCAGCGAGCGGGGTGATGGTGGTGGTGGCGTAGCCCGAGGCGTCGGTGAGCAGAGTACAGGGGGCTGCTCCGCAGACGTTGAACTGGACTGTACCCGATGTGACGGCGAACGTGATTGGCTGTCCCGCGATTGGAGTTACTCCATCGCCTTGCAGCGCCTGCACGCTGAACGGAACGGCAGCGACCTGTCCTGCGGCGACTGTACCGGAAGGTGCAGTGACGAGATTGAGCGAGGGGACGGGCGCCGCATAGGCGAGTGCGGCGGTCATCTGAGTCGTGCCTCCGGTCGTGAGGTCTTTGACCTGAACATCGGCGGAGAGCGCTATGGTGGAGTTAAGTGCGCTGAGCGTGGGAACAGTGGCGACGATTGTAGTCGGGCTCCAGCTGGTGACTGTGGCAGCGACTCCGTTGACGGTGACTGTGTTCCCCGATCGGAAGCCCATGCCGTTGATGGTGACGGTGCCTCCGGTTGCAGGGACGGTGGCCGGCGCGATGGTGTCAGCGTACAGAACACGACCCTGGTAGGCGTAGTCGGGTCGGCCGTCTCCGCGTTGGTCGGCGATTGCAATTCGTAACCGCTGCGGTTGCGTACTCTGCGCGGTGAGGGTTGTCATGCCGATAGCGGTGGCGTTGAAGGCAGTGCCGGCGGCGGCGATCGTGGGCAGGCTGCCTGTGGCGTCAGTGACGTTCCAGACGCCGATGACCGGCATCATCTTGGCTGCAGTGGTGTAGCCCTGCTCGTCCTGCGCTGTGACTTCGATGGTGAGCGTGCGGTTGGCCTGAATGGTGAGGGTGGACCATGCGGTACGACCGTAGTCGCACAGGCAGGCGGTCCACCAGCCTTGCGGATCAGTACTGATGGGAGACGAAGGAGTGCCGGCAGCAGGTGGCGCGCTGTTGCTGATTGATATGGTGGCGGGAAGATCGATCTCGGCGTGTGCGTTGGGGTTAAGAAACCAGCCCTGGCCGACGGGAGTAGTGCCGGAGGGTGCGACTGCGCCCGCCTCATAGGGACCCACGGCATATTGGCCAACATAAAGAGGGTTGATCGGCTCGGTGGTGACGACAACGTTCTGCGAATCGTACTGAGGGCGCAGGATGGGGACGTTGGCCATCTCATAGTAACCCTCGCGGGTGGCTTCAAAGCTGCCCATATTCGTGACGGCCGGTGCAGTGGAGCCTCCGACTGGAGTGTCTGCGTTGCGGCGGAAGAGGAATCCGGTGACAGCTGAGACCGATTGCCAGGGCTCGGGGGCAGGCCCGAATAGTCGAAGACGCTGTACGACGACGTTGACGCCCTGCATGCCTTGTCCGCTCGGGAAGGAGACCGTACCGCGGATGTCGTTGCCGTCGGTGAGCGTAGGCTCTTTGCCGGCCGCAGGGTTGGAGGATGAGACCGGATACAGATAGTCGAGCGACGAGATATCGTCGGGGCGCAGAGTGAAGGGCTGCGGCATGCACTGATAGGTGTAAAGGCCACAAATGATGTCGATCGGGTGCATGATCGGCCAGTTGAGAGCCTGATTGTAGGTCGGCGCGGGGCTGCCAGTGAAGACATTGTCGTTGGTCTGCGACCAGCCGAGGCCAAGGATGCGCCCGAAGGCCCGCATAAGTTGATACTGAAGCTGAAGCTGTTGCTGCGGGTCGGGTCCGGTGCAGCGGCCATTCAGGACGAGGATGGCGTGCTCGATTTGTCCACCGGGGGTGATCGAGTCGACGCTTTCGGTGACGGCGTTCTGGCGGCAACCGGAGGGATTGCTTGCTCCTCCGCCAAGCATCAGGTCGGTTACGGAGCCGTCGCTATCGTAGATGACGGCGATCTGGATGGCTTGGTAGTTGGAGCTCTGCACGTCGGCCGGAAAGACCAACCCGGTAGAGGTAGCGTAGGCATTCGCTCCGCTGACGTGTTCTGCGAGACTGCCGCCGCTCGCCAGCACGAGGCTGGAGGTTGAGACGTTCCAGACACCTGCTGCAGCCGCGACGATGGCATCTGCAGCGGCGTGGTCAACCGAGGGGCTCAGGTCGCCGGGATCGGTGAAGTAGAGCGGCGCGTCGGTATACCAGACAACGGAGAGGCCTTGAGAGGAGTAGTAGGGATAACCTGTGACCCAGCGGGGTCCAGCGGCTTGCGCGGAGAGAACGGCAGCCAGCAGGAAGAGCGCAGTTTTCAGGAAGTTACGGAAGGGCATGCGGCGCCTTCTGCCCGGTGGTAAGTATGTTGACGACGAGGTCGACGGTGGCCTGCTGGGTAGGAATGGAGGCGTCACTTACGTTGGTTGGCGCGGCAGCAGTTGTGGTGACGGTCTGTGCATCGATGGGTTGGGAAAGATTGACCGCGAGCGGTGTTGCGGGGGCGTTGCTGTAGGCCATCGGGCGCTGGATTTTTGTGGCGACCCAGCGGAGGTCGGCGATGGTGGGTTGGTGAGCGGTGGAGGCATCCGTGGCGCGGGGGGCTATGTCTCCACCGCGGAGGGGAATGGCGCCGGCCATGCCTTCCACCGGCGAGGTGATGCCGTTGGGGCCGGGAGTGTGGAGGAGCATCAGGAGCCGCTGGCCTGTGCGGTAGCGCTGATCACCTCCGGCCCAGAGACCGGCCCACTCGCGCAGGATGTATGTGCTTCCCGGCGCGCAGCCCCGGACAGCCTGGTCGATGCGGAAATCGACCTCGACGACGCCGGAGGCTCCGTTGGCACCCTCAACGTGGCGAATGGCTGTGACCTCGCCGACGAAGACTACTCCGGCTTGATCGGACATCTGGTGGAGCGCGTCTTCGATGGTCTGGGCGGGCTCGCTGGGCGAAGTCTGTGCAGAGGCCAGCGGTGCGATTGTGACTGCCGCTATCGCTATTGTCCGCAGATACGGAGTGATCGGTATAGTCCACCGGCAGCGCGCCATCTCCTTGTCTCCTCTCCCTTTCTTTCGTCAGGAGAGGACAGGGTTAGAGGGCGTTGTGGGGCTGCGCTCGCACTTTGGGCACGTTACCGATGGGTCCTAAATCTCGGGGTAGAAGTCGAAGAAGGCGTCGAGGCTCATTTTGAGCTGGGCCTCGATCTGCTCGCGGCTGCCTTCGAGGACGTGCATGGTGACGCGCGCCTGGTTGCCGTTCTTCAGGGCGATTGGAGCGTCGCCCACCTCTGCTACCTCGTCGGCGGGCAGTAATCTCATTCCATAGACCAGCGTTAGGTTTGCCATAAGCTCAATTGTTTCACCAAACGGCGTTTGAATCCTTTTGGGCCGCGGCGCATTTACACTAATGGAGTCAATATGAGTGAAAATACGACTCGCGATACTGTCATCCTCGGTTCCGGATGCTCCGGACTTACCGCTGCCATTTATGCTGCCCGCTCGAATCTGAAGCCGCTGGTTCTGGAAGGACATGAGCCGGGAGGGCAACTCTCGATTACGACGCTGGTGGAGAACTTTCCGGGATGGCCGGAGGGGATCCAGGGGCCGGATCTGATTGAGAACATGAAGAAGCAGGCGACGCGGTTCGGGGCTGAGCTGAGGATGGCTCACCTGAGCTCGATCGACCTGACGAAACACCCGTTTGCGCTGAACATCGGCAAAGAGACGATCCATACGCGGACGCTGATTATTGCCTCCGGGGCGAGCGCGCGGTGGCTGAATCTGCCGAGCGAGCAGGCTTTGATCGGCCATGGGGTCAGCTCGTGCGCGACGTGCGACGGGTTCTTCTTCTCTGGCAAAGAGATTGCCGTGATCGGCGGAGGCGACTCCGCGATGGAAGAGGCGCTGTTTCTGACGCGGTTTGCGACGAAGGTCACGCTGATCAACCGCACCGAGAGGTTCCGCGCCTCTCCGATCATGCTGGAGCGCGCGATGGCGCATCCGCAGATCCAGTTCATGACCAACACGACTGTCGAAGAGGTGTTGGGCGTTGAAGAGAAGGACGTGAAGGGTCTGAAGCTGAAGAACCGCCTGTCGGAGGAAGAGTCTGTGCTTCCGGTGTCGGCGATGTTCCTTGGGATTGGGCATATTCCGAATGCCAAGGCGTTCAAGGGATTGCTGGATTTGGATGAGGATGGCTACATCCTGACGAAGAACAATGTCTTCACGACGCTGAATGGCGAGATTATTCCCGGCGTGTTTGCCTGCGGCGATATTCAGGACCGTCGGTATCGCCAGGCCATTACAGCTGCAGGCTCAGGATGCATGGCTGCACTTGAAGTGGAGAAGTATCTAGAGGAGCACGGACGCTAGTATTTTTTTCTCCAACTCTGTTAGATAGTGGTCTTCTAGTACGGAGCGCATGAGAATGAGTTCCCAATTGCGAGGAAGGCTCGGTATTTTTTTCGAGAAGAGCGCGTTGGTTCTCGCTTCCCTGCTCGCGATGCTTACGGTGGTTTCTTTCATGACGGGTGGCGCGCCGCTTGTTCTGGCGCGACTGCAACAGCAAACCCCGGGTGCCACTCCATCACAGACGGTAAGTACTGTGAAAACTCAGGATGACCCAATCACCTCTGCTATTGAAACGCTTAAACAGCGCGCCAATGCTCAGCAAAGTCTGATCGGTGCCCTGGCGACAATAACCAGTCTTTATGCCGTCATCCTGTCATTTGCGGCATATTTCCGATTACAACAGCTCAAAGAAGAGACTAAGGAATCGATAGAACAAAGCGCGAAGAGGTTTGATAGCAGATAAGCGTGGTGGTTGCGGTATGCTCGGGCCATCGATTGTGGTGGCCTTACCTCTTTAGCTCAAAAGAACCCACGTTTCTCAAAATCGCCCAGACCCTCCACCGAAAAGTGGCGCTCTCAATCAAAATCTGTGGAACATGAAGAAGGCTCCGGCGACGAGGCAGCAGAAGGCTACGGCATGGTTCCAATGGAGCCTTTCGCCGAAGTAGTAGACGGTGAAGACGCCGAAGACCGAGAGAGTGATGATCTCCTGAATGACCTTGAGCTGCGCTGGGGAGAAGGTGGCGGAGCCGATGCGGTTGGCGGGGACCTGGAGGCAGTACTCGAAGAAGGCGATGGACCAGCTTATGAGAATGACCTTCCAGAGCGCGACGTCTTTGTACTTGAGGTGTCCGTACCAGGCAAAGGTCATAAAGACGTTTGAGCCAGTCAGGAGAAGAATCGTCCACATATGTAACAGCCTCCGAATACCAGTTATTGCCGGTAAGATGCATTAAGAATGTCTATCGCCGACAAGCTCTCCCGATTGCATGAAGAGATTGCTGCAGCCTGCCGAAAGGCTGGCCGCGCCGACAGTGAAGTTGCATTGATGGCCGTGAGTAAGGTCCATCCCGTTGAAGCTATTTTAGAGGCCTATGCCGCAGGGCAACGATTGTTTGGCGAAAACCGCGTGCAGGAGTTTCAGGAGAAGTCAGCCCTCGCTGGGGGCGTTGACGGATGCCGCGTTTCATCTGATCGGGCCGCTGCAGTCGAACAAGACGAACAAGGCGGCGGAGCTATTCGATGCGGTCGATGCAGTGGACTCGCTGAAGATCGCTCAACGGCTGGATACGGCGGCGGTGGCGCTGGGCAAGAAGTTGCCTGTGCTGGTTGAGGTGAAGCTGAGCCACGAGGAATCGAAGCATGGAGTGGCTCCGGCGGAGTTGATGGGTTTGCTGGAGTCGATGCAGGGGTTGAAGGCAGTTGAGGCGGTAGGTTTGATGACGGTGCCCCCTTGGTCGGAGGATGCTGAGACGGCTCGGCCTTATTTTCGTGAGTTGCGGCGGTTGCGAGATGAGGCAGCGGCCCGGTTTCCGAAGGTAACGCAGCTTTCGATGGGGATGTCGAACGACTTTGCCGTGGCGATTGAAGAGGGCAGCACGTGTGTTCGGGTGGGGACGAGTATCTTTGGGAAACGGGTTTATCCGGCAGGCACTTGATGGATGGCGGGAACGAGTACGTGCGGGATGTTGCGGATGGATGTACGTTGAACGTGCGGGTGCATCCGGGGGCAAGAAAGAATGGTGTGGGCGGGGTTCATCCGGGAGCGGTGAAGATTTCGTTGACGACTCCGCCAGTGGATGGACGTGCGAATGAGGCCTTGATTGCGTTCGTAGCAGAGCTGCTGCGGATTCCTCGGGGGCGGGTGAATCTTGTGAGTGGGGTGACGAGTCGAACGAAGGTCCTGCGCATTACGGGCAAGAGCGCGGCCGAGGTGCAAGCCGCGCTCTTGCCCCTTGATTTGTGCTGATCCGTTTACTTGATGGTTGCCTTTGCGTTGGGGGCCACGGTGATTCCCTGCCCTTCTGTCGCGGTTATGTTTACATTTGTGCCGGTTACGGTTGCATATAAAATTTGCATGCCTTTTTGGGCCTGAATGTCGATGTTCTTGAGAACGACGTTTTTGACGGGTGACTCAGGCAGGCCGACGATGACGCCCGCCCAGGGAGTGTTGACGGATTTGACGTTCTCGATGGTGATGTCGTGGAAGAAGGGTGTGAGGCGCGTGATGGGTGCGGCTGCGACTTCGCCCTCGGGGAGCACCTTGGGGTAGTAGGCGCTGATGAGGATGGAGGTGTGTACGTCCTCCATGGTGATGTCTTTGAAGGAGATGTCGTAGACCTGGTTGCCGCGGTCGCGGTTGGCCTTGATGCGGATACCCTGGTCGGTGCCCTTGAAGTGGATGCGCTCGGCGTGGATGTTGTGCGCGCCACCGGCGATCTCGCTGCCGATGGAGAGGCCGTGGCCGTGCATGAACTCGCAGTCGGTGATGGTGATGTTTTTGCTGGGATCATCGGGGCCGGGCGAGTTGATAATGCCGCTCTTAATGGCGATGTTGTCGTCGCCTACGTCGGCGAAGACGTGATCGATGATGATGTTGCTGGAGCTGAAGGGATCAATGGCGTCGGTGTTGGGCGAGTGCTGCGGGGCCAGGATACGGACGTTACGGATGGTGACGTCGTCGGAGTAGTAGGGCACGACCTGCCAGCTGGGGGAGTTCTGGATGGTGACGCCTTCGAGGCGAACGTGCTTGCAGTGATCGAAAACTACGAGTCGCGGGCGGAAGGTGACCTCACCGACGACTCCTGCGTTATGCGTCGCGCGGGCGATCTTCCACCAGCTTTCGCCGTTGCCGTCGATCGTACCTGCGCCGGTGATGGCGATGTTCTCCGCGTTGGTGGCGCTGACCAACGATTGCGTGCCGGGGGCGCGGAACTCGGTCTTCTCGGGGTAGTCAGCGTGGTCGGGGGAGCCTAAGAGCGTCGCATCTTTGGCGAGGTCGAAGGTGACCTTGCTCTTCAGCACGATGGGGCCGGAGAGGAAGGTTCCGCCGGAGAGTTTGACGACGCCGCCAGTGGTGGCGCAATCGTCGATGGCTGCCTGGATGGCCTTGGTGTCCTTTGTGGTGCCGTCGGCCTTGGCGCCGTAGGTCCGGGCGTCGCAGACCTTACCGGCCGCAAGTGCGGGTAGCGTCAGGAGGGTCAGGGTTGTGAGTGCTGCGAGTCGATTGCCAAGGTTGTTCATTGTTTGTCGATGTCTCCATAGCGCCCGAGCGCTCAGGGGAATCTTACCTGTAATTGGTCGTACCACGCACGTTCATAGAAATTTTTGAAGAGGCAAATCGAGGACGAGATTCGGTAAACTGCGCCATGCACTTAAAGAGCGCTCTTCTCGCCGTCGCCCTCCTACCGGTCTTTGCCGTTGGACAGACGTCTCAGACCGCTGCTGCCCCTACTGTCGCTGAGGCTCAGGCTTTTATGGATAAGGCCGAGGCTGATCTGCTGGCCCTGTCCAACGAGGCTGGGCGAGCAGCCTGGGTGCAAGCCACGTTCATCACCGACGACACCGAGGCGATCGCAGCCAAGGCGGACGAGCGACTGCTGACGAGGACGAATGAGCTGGTGATCGGGGCGCGGCGGTTCAAAGGGATGAAGTTGCCGCCCGATCTGGATCGCAAGTTCATGCTGCTGCGGCTGAACGGCTCGCCGACAGACCCGAAGCTGGTGGCGGAGTTGACGAAGGTGTCTACGTCGCTGGATGGGATGTACGGGAAGGGCAAGTATTGCCGCACGGGAGCGGCAGCCGGAGCTTCGACAGATGGCGATCAGAAGAATTGCCTTGGCATTGATGATCTAGACGTATTGATGGCGAAGTCACGCGACCCGAAGGAGCTGCAGGAGCTTTGGGTGGGCTGGCACAAAATCTCGCCGCCGATGCGCGAGAAGTATGCGCGGCTGGTGGAGCTTTCGAATCAGGGCGCACGGGAGTTCGGCTTCAGGGATACGGGTGAACTCTGGCGCTCCGGATACGACATGACTCCGGAGCAGTTTTCGGCCGAGTTGGAGAGGACATGGAAACAGCTCGAGCCGCTCTACCAGGAGCTGCATGCTTATGTGCGCTTCAAGCTGATTCAGAAGTATGGCGCCGCGGCAGAGAGACCGGATGGAATGATTCCTGCCCATCTGCTTGGGAATATGTGGGCGCAGGAGTGGGGAAATATCTATGACATCGTTGCGCCCAGGGATGCCGGCAGCTTCAAGATGTACGACCTCGAAGCCGCGCTACACAATCAGATCGGCCCGGTGTCTCCACTGGAGGCCGGTAAAAAGCTGACGAAATATGGCGAAGGATTTTTTACTTCGCTGGGCTTCGAACCGTTGCCCGCGACGTTCTGGGAACGATCGCAGTTCATCAAGCCACGGGACCGCGATGTCGTGTGTCATGCAAGCGCCTGGAACGTGGACAACGATCTGGATCTGCGGCTCAAGATGTGCATCAAGGTCAACGCGGACGACTTTACGACGGTGCACCACGAACTAGGTCACAACTTCTATCAGCGCGCTTACCGACACCAGCCCTTTCTGTTCCGCGATGGAGCCAACGACGGATTCCACGAGGCGATTGGCGACTCCATCGCGCTTTCGATCACGCCGGACTATCTAAAGCAGTTGAATCTGATCGATCAGATTCCCCCGCCGGAAGCGGACATTCCGTTGCAGTTACGAACGGCGTTGGATAAGATCGCGTTTCTGCCGTTCGGTCTACTGATCGATAAATGGCGGTGGCAGGTCTTCAGCGGACAGACCAAACCTGAGAACTTCAACAGGGCATGGTGGGAGTTGCGTGAGAAGTATCAGGGCGTTGCGCCGCCGGTCGAACGGTCTGAGGCCGACTTCGATCCTGGGGCGAAGTACCACATTCCCGGCAACGTTCCTTATGCGCGTTACTTCCTTGCCCGCATCTACCAGTTCCAGTTCTATAAAGCGATGTGCGATGCCTCGGGCTACAAGGGCCCGCTGAACCGCTGCAGCTTCTACGGCAGCAAAGAGGCGGGGGCGAAGTTGAACACGATGCTGGAGGCTGGGCGGTCGAAGCCATGGCAGGAAACGCTGAAGGCGATGACAGGAGAAGACCACCTGGATGCAGACCCGATGATCGAGTACTTCCAGCCGCTATATACGTGGCTGAAGCAGCAGAACGCGGCGAACAAAGTCACGGTTGGTTGGAAGACGGGATCGAAATAAACATTCAGCACACTCGCCAGATCAGCGCTGTGAATCATTGACATCATCCATCGCGACCGAGTATGGACTGGTCTAACTCGCGAGCCCAATGTAAAGTTGCTCGAACCATTTTTGCGGGCGGAGCGCGTGCTCTAGTCTCGCAAGGAAGTTGGGGTAGAGCAACTTGGCGGGTAAACAGTACATTCTTGCGCTGGATCAGGGAACTACAAGTTCACGTGCGATGGTGGTGGATGAAGCGGGTAGTGTGGTGTCGATTGCGCAGCGCCCGTTTCAACAGATCTTTCCTGAGCCGGGATGGGTCGAGCATTCTCCAGCGGAGATATGGTCCTCACAAAGCGAAGTCGCGACTGAGGCTCTCAAAGCTGCGGATCTGACAGAGCGTGATATCGCCGCGATCGGAATTACGAATCAGCGCGAGACTACTGTTGTTTGGGACCGCGAGACTGGTGAGCCAATCTACAACGCCATCGTCTGGCAGGATCGACGTACGGCAGAGTTCTGCGACGCGCTGCGGGAGCGCGGTGATGGCGCGATGATCCAAGCTAAGACGGGGCTCATTCCGGATGCGTACTTTTCCGGCAGCAAGGTTAATTGGATTTTGAATAATGTAGAAGGCGCACGGACGCGGGCCGAGGCGGGAAAGCTTGCTTTCGGGACCGTGGATAGCTGGTTGATCTGGAAGCTTACGCAAGGTGAGAGGCATGTCACGGATGTGACCAATGCCTCGCGAACGATGCTCTACAACATCCACACATTGGAGTGGGACGAAGAGTTGCTGCGGCTACTGGACGTTCCGCAATCGATGCTGCCCGAGGTTGTAGCTTCAAGTGGACCCTGCGGAACGACCCGCGGGCTCTTTGAGGGTATTGCCATCACGGGGATTGCGGGCGACCAGCAGGCTGCGCTGTTTGGGCAGATGTGCACTGAACCGGGAATGGCGAAGTGCACGTTCGGCACGGGGGCATTCATGCTGCTGCATACGGGAACGCAGCCGATGCTCTCGAAGAACCGCCTTCTGACGACTATTGCGTGGAAGATCGGCGACAAGGTCGAGTACGCGTTGGAAGGAAGCATGCTGGTGGCTGGAGCCGTGGTGCAGTGGCTGCGGGATGAACTGCAGATGATTCGCACATCGGCTGAGGTAGAAGAGTTGGCGGCCTCGGTTTCAAGCTCAAATGGAGTTGTGCTGGTGCCTGCGTTTGCGGGCCTCGGCGCTCCGCACTGGGATCAGTATGCGCGAGGTGCTCTGCTTGGATTGACACGCGGAACGACACGAGCGCACATCGCCAGGGCGGCGCTCGAAGGAATCGCGCTGCAGGTGACAGATGTGCTCGGCGCGATGCAGGCGGACTCGGGATTGCCGCTCGCGCAGTTGCGGGTGGATGGCGGGTCCTCGGCAAACGACCTGCTGATGCAGATTCAAGCCGATGTGCTCGGGATCGAAGTCGTACGGCCGAAGAACGCCGAGGCTACAGTGATGGGAGCAGCGTATCTGGCGGGTCTCGCCGTCGGATACTGGCCCGATAAAGAGACAATTGCGCGGCAGTGGCAGATGGATCGCGTCTTCAAGCCTGAGATGGATACCGCGTCACGAGGCAAGGTGCGTGCTGCATGGCGCAAAGCTTTGGGCCGCGCAGAAGGCTGGACGAAAGACGCGGAGGCTGAAGGTTGACTGGACGCGACGAGCTTCTGCGGCGGCTGGGCGGGCAGACTGAGCCGTGGGATGTGCTGGTGATCGGCGGCGGTGCGACTGGCCTGGGCGCTGCTGTTGAGGCTGCTGCACGTGGATTCCGTACAGTGCTCGTTGAGCGCGACGACTTCGCCAAGGGAACTTCGAGCCGCAGCACGAAGCTGGTGCATGGAGGCGTGCGGTATCTGGAGCAGATGAATGTGACGCTCGTGCTCGATGCGCTGCGGGAGCGCGGACACATGCTGCGTAATGCTCCTCACCTTGTGCACGATCTGTCGTTCGTTGTCCCGGTGTTCAACTACTTCGGACTTCCTTACTACGGATTTGGTTTGAAAGTGTATGAACGGCTTTCTGGCCGATTCTCGTTCGGAGCTTCGCGGCTGCTCTCGCGTGACAGAACACTTGAAATGTTGCCGGGCATCTCAGACGATGGCCTCAAGGGCGGCGTTCTGTATCACGACGGACAGTTCGACGACGCCCGTTACATCGTCGCCTTGCTGCGAACCTTTCAGGATCTGGGTGGAACAGCGATCAACTATGTCGAAGCGACCGGCTTGCTGAAGTCAAATGGAAAGACCATCGGGATTCAAGCGCACGACTGCGAGAGCGATGAGCGATTTGATATCTCCGCTAAGGTCGTTGTGAATGCGGGCGGAGTCTTCACGGAAGAGATTCTCGCAATGGATGGAGCGGAGCCCGGATCGCTGCTGTCAGTGAGTCAGGGCACGCACTTTGTTCTACCGCAATCGTTTCTTCCGGGCGGTGCTGCGATGATGATTCCGAAGACCTCGGACGGGCGGGTGCTCTTCGCGATTCCATGGCACGGAGCTACCGTCGTCGGAACCACGGATGAGCCGGTCGATCATGCTTCTGCGGAGCCGCGTTCGTTGGCTTCGGAACGGACCTTCCTGTTTGAGCACATCGCTCAATACTTTGGACGCAGGCCGCGGGCAGAGGAGATTCTCAGCGTCTGGTCCGGGCTTCGTCCGTTGGTCCGAAAGGGACATGGAACGACGTCGAAGCTGTCACGCGATCATACGGTGCTGGTCTCACAGTCGGGGTTAGTGACGGTGACCGGGGGCAAGTGGACGACGTATCGACGAATGGGCCAGGATGCGATCGACCACGGTGTCGATGTAGCCGGCTTGCCTAAGATAGCTTCGCGGACGCTCGATCTGAAGCTGCACGGATGGACGGATGACTCGGCGGGCATTGCAGAGCCGGAGCGCGTGTATGGGACCGATCTGCCGTTGCTTCAGGCGCTCTCGGACCACGACTCCACATTGAGCGCACTGTTGCATCCTAGGCTTCCCTACCGCTTACGCGAGGTAGTCTGGGCCGCACGCTATGAGATGGCCCGCACGGTCGAGGATGTGCTGGCCCGCCGGACGCGTGCGCTGTTCCTGGACGCGCGAGCCGCGATCGAGGCGGCGCCTGCGGTCGCTGATTTGCTCGCAAAGGAACTCGGTCGCACCGAGGCGTGGCGGGATAAGGATCTCGCAAATTTTTATGCAGTAGCACAAGGGTATGTCTACGAAGGTGAGTGAGGGTTATGGTCAATTGGCCTGCTGTTGTTGGTGAGTTCGCTGGAACGTTCGTGTTGATCGTGCTGGGCAACGGCGTTGTTGCCGGCGCGCTCCTGAATAAATCAAAGGCGCAGAATGCGGGGTGGATCTCGATCACGACGGGCTGGGCGGTCGCAGTGTTTGCCGGAGTCGCAGTTAGCGCTGCGCTAGGTGATGCCGATGGTCACCTCAATCCAGCATTCACCGTGGCTTCCGTGATGATGACCGGAAATCCGATGCGGCTTGTTCACTTACATTCCCGCTCAGCTTCTCGGTGCATTCTGCGGAGCCGTTGCAGTATGGCTACAGTACAAGCCGCACTGGGAACTGACCGAAGACGCGGATACGAAGTTTGCCTGCTTTGCGACCGCGCCCGCGGTGTATCGCCCGGCCTGGAACTTCTTCAGCGAAGTGCTCGGAACATTTGTGCTGGTGCTGGTTGCGACTGCGTTATTCTCGAAGCGCGTCTCCCCGGCTGGAGTTGCCGCGGGGCTGGGACCGATGCTCGTTGGTGCGCTGGTATGGGGAATTGGCCTCTCGCTGGGGGGAACGACGGGATACGCGATCAATCCGGCACGCGACTTCGGGCCTCGCGTCGCTCACACCATATTGCCGATTGCAGGCAAGGGCGGCTCGGGCTGGCGATATGCATGGGTGCCCATTTTTGGACCATTGGCAGGTGCCGCTCTGGCTGCTGCTGCAGTCCGTGTCCTGAGCATGTAGAGACCACGCTCTACGTCGCGCGTTTCCTGCTGCGATCGACATTGCGCTCGTAGATGATGCGCAAGCCGTTGAGCGTCAGCATGTCGTCCACCTCGGCGATGTACTTCGATCCACCTGCTATCAGCTTCGCGAGGCCACCCGTCGCCACCGTCTTCGTCTCCGGCCCTAGCTCTGCGATCATGCGTTCCAGGATGCCGTCGACAAGACCGATGTAGCCGTAGTAAAGACCGATCTGAATGTTATCAACCGTGTTGGTGCCGATGACCTTGGCGGGCTTCTTCACATCGACGCGTTGCAGACGGGCAGCGCGTGCGAAGAGAGCATCCGCGGAGATCTTCAGTCCCGGGGCAATGGCGCCGCCAAGGAACTCGCCCTTCTTCGATATCACGTCGAAGGTAGTCGCTGTACCCATGTCGATTACGATTGTCGGGCCGCCGAAGCGCTCGAACGCCGCGACGCAATTAACGATGCGGTCCGCACCCACTTCTGATGGATTGTCGGTCAGGATCGGCAGTCCCGTCTTCACTCCCGGTTCGATAAACAGCGGCTTCAGCTTGAAGTAGAGTTCGCAGACCTGGCGCAGCGCCGAATCCAGCGGTGGCACCACCGACGAAATCACAATGCCGTCGACAATCGAAGTCTCCAGCCCGCGCAGACTAAAGAGATCGCGCAGCAGAACGCCAAATTCGTCAACTGTGTAGTTGGCGGATGTAGTGATGCGCCAGCTTGCCACTACCTCCGAGCGAGTGCCCTCAGCGCCTTGCTTGTAGAGTCCAAGTACTGTGTTGGTATTGCCGACATCGAGCGCCAGTAGCATCTTCGTTCTTCCGTCCAATTATTGCTCTCTCACGCCGCCAGAGAGAACGGTATGCAGAGCGCCATCGTCTCCGGCCACCTGTAGAAAACCACGCGCGTCGAGTCCGACCGTCACGCCAGTATAGCCGCCGCCTTCTTCTACGTGTACACGTTTGCCCCTTACCCAGCTCGACGCTGAGGCAAAACGCTCGAGCAGCCCAACTCCATGCAACGCTCCGGTGTGCTGTTGAATCAGCAGCCGTATCTGTTCATCGAGCGAACGCAGCAGCGCGGCCAGTAGCGCATCACGGGCGATCATATACCCACCCTCTCTGCGCAGCGATGTGGCCAGCGACTCCAACTCAGCGGGAAAATTCGTGTGATTCAGATTAATCCCCACGCCGATCACCGCATATCGCAACAGCTCCGGCTCATTCTGCTTTGCAGCAACCGATGCCGTCTCAACCAATATGCCGCCGCACTTGCGCCCGTTGATCAGAAGATCATTCGGCCAGCGAATATCTGCATGCAACTCCGTCGTCTTTTCGATTGCAGACTGCGCGGCCAGTCCCGTCGCCAGCGGCAGCCAGTTCGCCATCGTCAGCGGAATCGGCGGGCTCGTCAATGCGCTGACGTATAGGCCGTCTCCCGCCACAGAGTGCCATCCGTGCCCGCCGCGCCCACGCCCGGCCGTCTGTTCATCGGCGACCCAGACCCCGCTTCGTGCACCGGCCTGCGCGGCTTCGAGCGCTAACACATTCGTCGATCCCACCAAGGGAAAATGCAGAATCCGTCCGGCAAACTCTGTTCCGGCAATCGCCTCTTCTACTGCCTGCAGATCAAGCGCACTCATGGCTAGCCTTAGTACAAGTCCGCTGTGATGCGCATACTCAGGTCCGTCGCCGCGGCAGAGTGCGTCAACGCCCCAACCGAAACAAAATCGACACCCGCTAGCGCGTACTTTCGCACAGTTTTCAGGTTCATGTTGCCCGATGCCTCAACCGGAACTCCAGGCAGCGCTGCGCGTATCTGTTTCACAGCCTTCTTCACCGCAGCTGGCGTCATGTTGTCCAGCAGAATAGACTCGGCTCCGCCAGCGATAGCCTGATCAAGCTCTATTTGGCTCCGCACTTCAACCTGTACGATCTGCCCCGCCTTGCGTCCTGCAAGCGCACGCTCAAGCACCACAGGCAAGCCACCGCCGAGCGAGATGTGATTGTTTTTGATCAGGATGCCGTCCTGCAGATCGAGCCGGTGATTCACACCTCCACCACAGCAGACCGCGTACTTGTCCAGCGCCCGTAGACCTGGGATCGTCTTGCGCGTGTCGAGCACCTTGGTCTTCGTACCCGCGACGGCACGTACGAACTCGTTCGTCAGGGTCGCGATGCCGCTCATGCGCTGCATCAGATTCAGAATCACGCGCTCGCACGAGAGGATCGCCGCAGCATTATGGCGAATCACAGCCAGTGTCTGTCCCTTCTTCACCTTCACGCCATCGAAGATCTCCGGGTGACTGACGACCTCGAACCGCCCCACCTTTCCACCGGCCATCTTCGCGAAGATATCGAGGAAGGCCGGAATGCAGCCCAGCCCCGAGACGACGCAGGCCTCCTTGGCGATGATCGTTCCCGACGCCCGAAGGCCAGGAGCAATCGTGAGTGCCGTCGTAATGTCATTGGCGACTTTATCTTCGGCCAGTGCCGCCTCCAGCAGGGTGCTGATCCGTTTACTCTTCCAGTCCATGCAGTAATCCTAAACCTCATCAAAGATTGATGCGCTCATGTCGTCTGATGGACGACAAACCTCATCGCGCGTCAGTGCGCCGCGGCATAATGTTTTGTCACGCCTGTTCGCTCGTTTCGTACATCGAAGCTTCCGTCTGGATTCCCGGTCAGCTCGAGAGAATGTCCAGCATCTGTCCCCAGCGGATTCGCAATGTATTCAGCCGCAGTATTATGCGCCTCTCCACCCTCAGCTGAGTAATGCAGCTGCCAAAGCGTCTCCAGCCCCGGAGACTTCGAAATAGTCTCGAGCGTAGGCGTCGACCCGCCCTTCTTCTCGCCGTTGTCCATGATCGCCACGCGCGGATGAACCGCATCGACTAGCGCCGGGCTCGAGCTCTGATACCACCCATGATGCGAGACGATCAACACATCAACCTTGCCCAGCTTATTTGTCGGACACATCAGCTCCATCTCTTTGTCCCACGTCAGGTCGCCGAGATCAAGCAGCTTCAACTTGCCGAACGTAATCTGCACCCCGAGCGACCGGCTGTTCTCCGTCTTGTCCGCTGGACGAACCTCCGAGATCTTGCAAAACTCATTCGCCTGCCCGCCTCCCGGCAAAGATCCCTGCAACAGGTTCCCATCCGCGCTCACCACCGTTACATGCATCCCCGCAATTGGGAGAACGTCGCCGGGCCGCGCCAGAATGCGCTTGTACTTCCCGTCGGCGATCACCTTCTCATACGCCGCAAAATCACGCACTGTCGGAGCGTTGTCGAGTTCGCGATTCTGCCCATGATCGATAAAAGTTCCCACCGGAATCCGCTGCACCAGCTGCGGCACGCCACCCACATGGTCGTCATGGAAGTGCGTGATCAGGACATAGTCGATCTTGCTCAACCCAGCTTTCTTCGCTACCTTAGCGATTCGGTCAGCATCGCGAAAGTCGTTGCCCGGCCATCCTGTATCGATCAGCAACGACTCTCCCTTCGGAGTAACGAACAGCGTCGCCTGCCCGCCTTCCACATCCACAAAGTAGACCCGCAGCTTGCCCGTCGAACTCTCAGGCTTCTGCGCCCGAGCCCCCACCACGACACCAGCAAGAATCCCGAAAACAGCCAGCAGACATGCCCTTCCCAACACCTTCATCATAGCTTCTCCTTATCTTCATTCGCCGGAACCTGAACCGTAGCGCGCATAGCTCCGGTTGAAATCCCTCCATCGACCAGCAGCGTCTGCCCAGTCACATAGCGGCTGGCCTCCGAGGCAAGAAATACCACGGCTCCATCCAGATCATGCGCCTGTCCCGGCCGCTTCAACGGAATCCGGTCCACCAGATACTCTACCCACTCTTTGCTTTCGTACAGCACTTTGTTCTGCTCCGTCTTGAACCACCCCGGTGCAAGACAGTTCACCGTAATCCCGTACTTGCCCCAGTCATCCGCAAGGCTCATCGTCAACTGCCGCACTCCACCCCTGCTCGCGCCATACGGAGCAAGCCCCGCATACCCAAACACGCTCGTCACCGACCCGATATTGATGATCCGCCCATACCCATGCTTCACCATGCGCCGAGCCATCTGCTGCGCCACAAAAAAGCTTCCGCGCAGATTCGTATCCAGCACAAGATTCCAGTCGTCCCACGTCACATCGAGCGCCGGCTTCCGCACATTGCATCCAGCATTATTCACCAGAATATGCACCTGCCCCACCGCCGCCTCAGCCGCCGCAGCCATGCGCTCAATGCTGCCATGATCGCGAACGTCCAGCTCCAGCGGAATCGCCTTTCGCCCCAGCGCCTCAATCTCCGCCACAAAGGCGGCTGAGTCACCCACCTTCCGGCTCGTGACAATCAAATCCGCCCCCGCCTTCGCCAGAGCGCGTCCGAAGTGCTGACCCAATCCACGGCTGGCACCGGTGACCAACGCTACCTGACCGCTCAGATCAAACAAACCATCACTCATCGTCACCGCACCATGCCTTCGGGCTCGACCTGAAACTCGCGCGGGTCGAGCACTACCTTCATCAGGTTCGGCTCTCCACCGTGCAGGCGCTCAAACCATCGTGGACCATCGGTTATCGGGGCAACAGCTGTAATCAGCGGCCCTACCCTGATCTTCCCCTTCGACATCAACTCCATCGCCTGCGGATACTCTCCCGCCGAAGCGCACGACCCCTGCAGCCGAATCTGCCGCGATACCACCTTCTGCAGCGGCAACGCGACCTCAGGTGAGATATTCCCTACCAGCACCACCGTGCCGCCTTTGCGCACGCAGTCGATCGCGCCTGTTACGGTCTCATTCCGGCCCACGGCCTCGAACACAACATCCATACCGCGGCCGTCCGTCAGCCACTTGATCTCCTGCACCAGCCCATCACCGCTTGCGTGCAGAATCTCATCGGCTCCAAGTTCTCTGGCCCTCGCAAGCCGCGTCTCGTCGATGTCGGCCACCAGCACCCGCGAGCATCCGGCCACCTTTGCCGCCTGCAGCAGCAGCAACCCAATCATCCCCGCGCCGATCACCAGCGCCGACTCACCGCCTTTGAGCTCCGCAACCCTCACCCCATGCAGCGCCACCGACACCGCCTCCAGCATCGCTGCCTCGGCAAACGACAACGCATCCGGCAACTTATAAAGAATCCGTCCCGGCACGGCAACAAACTCCGCAAACGCTCCGGCGCGCCGATACTCACCACACGACACCCCAAGCACCTGGCGGTTGTCGCAAAGATTCACCTCACCCCGCAGGCAGAACTCGCACACCCCGCAGTACACCGTCGAATCGAACGTAACCCTGTCTCCCTCCGCGAACCCATGCACCGCCGCGCCCACAGCCGCCACGACTCCCGCAGCCTCATGGCCCATCACCACAGGAGGAATCCGTCGCCCCGACGAGCCATCGTATCCATGCACATCGCTTCCGCAGATCCCGCAGGCCGCCACCCGCACCAGAACCTCATCCGGCTCCACAGTGGGCACCGGAAGATCCGTCACCTCTAGATGCTTGTACTCAGAGAGCAGCAGGGCCTTCATGATTCCCTCGCGCATCAAGACTACATCGACAACCGATATCGCGGATACAGGCAGACCGAGACAGCCATCCGCAGAAACCCTTCGCCGTTTCAGTCTTAAGCCGCCATCACGTATGATTCCGCTGCATGCGAATCCAAGCCCTTTGCCTCGCTCTATCTCTGGCCGTCACAGCCCTCGCACAGCAACCCCAGCGCTGGACCGAAGAAGCAGCCAACGCCTGGTACGCAAAGCAGCCTTGGCTCGTCGGCGCCAACTTCATCCCCTCCGACGCCATCAACCAGCTCGAAATGTTCCAGGCCGCCACCTTCAACCCCGCGCTCAACGACAAAGAACTCGGCCTCGGCGAATCCATCGGCATGAACACCATGCGCGTCTTCCTCCAAGACCAACTCTGGGAGCAGGACCCCAAAGGCTTCACCCAGCGCCTCGACACCTTCCTCACCATCGCCGCCAAACACCACATCAAGCCCCTGCTCGTCCTCTTCGACTCCTGCTGGGAGCCCAATCCCCACCTCGGCCCGCAGCACCCACCCATCCCCGGCGTCCACAACTCCGGCTGGGTCCAAAGCCCCGGAGCCATCGGCCTCACCGACCCCGCCTACGAACCCAAGCTCAAAGCCTACGTCGAAGGAGTCGTCGGAGCCTTCGCCAAAGACGACCGCATCCTGGGCTGGGACATCTGGAACGAGCCCGACAACGGCAACGACAAAAAGCCCGGCGAACCCGAAAACAAAAATGAACGCGTCGCCTACTACCTGCCCAAAGCCTTCGCATGGGCCCGGTCCGTCCACCCCATCCAGCCACTCACCAGCGGCGTATGGATGGGCAACTGGACCGACCCCGCCAAACAAAGCCCCGTCACCAAAATCCAGCTGGCCGAGTCCGACATCATCACCTTCCACAACTACGACTGGCCCGAGGTCTTCGAAGCCCGCATCAAATCCCTCCAGCCCTTGCACCGCCCCATCATCTGCACCGAGTACATGGCCCGCGGCAACGGCAGCACCTTCGACACCATCCTTCCCCTCGCCAGAAAGTACAACGTCGGCGCGATCAACTGGGGCCTCGTCGCCGGCAAAACCCAGACCTGGCTCCCCTGGGACTCATGGCAAAGGCCCTACGTCCTCATCCAGCCCACCATATGGTTCCACGAGGTCTTCCGCCAGGACGATACCCCCTACCGACAGCACGAAGTCGACCTCATCCGCCAGCTAACCGGCCGTGGAACTCCCTCGATGTAGCAAGCGATCGATATTGAATTTGTGCGCGTTGCGATTCAAAATTGAGTTACCATCAAGCAACTCCACGCAGCAAATTCAATCGACGCAGGGGACTTTGGATGACAAACAGGGCTCTATGCACGTATCTGTTGCTAGCCGGATCTGTCGCAGGAATTGGTCTGTGGAGAGCAACGCCAGTGCGCGGAGCCTCCAAAACCCCCTCCGAAACCCCTTCCCCACACTGGAGCCAACAAGCAGCCGCAAGTTACCTCGACAGTCGTGAGGTCTGGTGGCAGCAATGGCCACGCGCCCAAAAGGACCACGGAACCATCTGCATCTCCTGCCACACCAATGTGCCCTATGCGATGGCACGCCCCGCGCTGCGGCAGCAATCCAGCGAGATGTCCGCGCCCGAAAAGATCATGATGGACAGCGTGGAAAAGCGCGTCAGCAACTGGTCCGAGATGATCCCGTTCTACTCCGACGCAGTCCACGGCCCAGGCAAGACCGCCGAGGCACACGCGACCGAAGCCGTCCTGAACGCAATCATCCTCGCAAGCTACGACGCGCGCCAGGGCCATCTCCGTCCCATCACGCGAACAGCCTTAGACAATGCATGGGCCTTGCAGGAACAGAACGGCGAGAGAGCCGGCGGATGGAAGTGGCAGGACTTCCACCTGGGCCCATGGGAGGCCGGAGAGTCCGCCTATCAGGGCGCGGCGTTGCTGATGATCCAGATAGCCAATGCTCCGGATCGATACGCACATGAGGCGGCAGTTCGCGAGCACACAGACCGGATGCGCGATTACCTGCGTCGTCAGTACGCAACGCAACCGCTCATGAGCCAACTCTACGTCCTGTGGGCATCCTCGAAGGTCCACGGACTACTGACCCGAGCCGAGCGCAAGACGTTGCTCCAGACGATTCAAAGTCTCCAGCAGTCAGACGGCGGCTGGAGACTTTACGCAATGGACAAGAAACCACGACTCGACCATTCACCTGAGCCACAGGGCAGCGACGGCGTTGCAACCGCTCTGGTCGTCCTGGCGATGGAAGAATCCGGAACAAGCCACCGGGACAAAACATTGCAGCGTGGAGTCGAGTGGCTTGAACAGCACCAGCAGAAGGATGGTGACTGGCTCGCCACATCGCTGAACAAACAGCGTGATCCGCAAACCGACGTGGGCCGCTTCATGAGCGACGCCGCAACCGCGTATGCAGTGCTGGCGCTCGAAAAGGCGCACTCCTCGACTGCCAACTGAATCGCAGTAGTGGTTAGTTCGCGAGAGCCAGCGCCGTTGGATGCTTCGGCTGATAGAGACCGACTTCCCCTCCGCCGGGAATCCGTATCTTGACGATCGAACCCCATCTGGCTTCCTGCACCTCCGTGCACTGGACGCCCTTCTCCGCAAGTGACGAAATCTCCGCCCGAAGATCCTCACACATGAAGTAGAGCTCAGGCCGCTCATTCTCTCCGGCAGGATGAACCGCCACCTCCGCCGGAGGCAGCGCGAAGATCAGCCATCCGTGGCCAGCGTCCACAGATACAAATCCCAGAACATCACGCAGAAAGGCGCGATCAGCAACCGCATCCTTGCTGTATACGATTACGTGCGCCCCAAAAATCATCGGCGTCGCCTTTCCGCTCCCCAATTTTTCCACAACGAGACTACCTTCACTAGCCAAAAACCTTGTCAAGCCCCAAAACAGCGAATCCCCGCGCCAATCAAGGAGATTCGCGTTGCGTAATAATTCCACCCAAACCGTTATACTGGTTACAGAGATCAAAGAAAGCCCCAGTCAATACGCTGGGGCTTTCCCGTCTTTAGTCGATTCAAATCGGGGTTCTCTGTGAAAATTGGCGTTAAGCCTTTAGAATGACGATTTTGCCCATAACCCTTTTATTTGGACGATTTTAGCGAGGGTCAATTTTCTATCTAACTGTAAACAGGAGACTTATAAATCGATCCCCCCGGGGGGGAGGGTACCTAGCTGGCCTCGCGCTGGCTGGCAAACGAAACCATGGGTTGATGCGCGTGGGAAGGAAAGCTGTTTATCGGGAGACGTCGCTCCAGCGTAGCCTCAGCGCACTGCATGACGATCTTGCGAAAGACCGTCATCGCGGCAGACTCGTTGCTTTCCATCGAAGCCAGCCCCAGCTGCAGCGCAGGCAGCGGCTCCGCAAACGGCAGCGCTACGACATCGGGGAACGAGCAGATCGCCATCGAAGCCGTCGTAATCGCGATCCCTTCCCCGGCAGCAGCATAGGCAAACTGCACCGAGCACGACTGCGGCGACTCAACAATCCGCGGCGTAATCCCGAAAGGAGCAAGCAGACTATGCAGCCAAGGCTGATGGAACCGGCAATCTTTCGTGCGCGAAGCGATCACGCTCGTGCGGCGCAGGTCCTCCACTGAGATGTTTCGCCCCGCCGCCAGCGGGCTACGCCGCGAGACCATCGCCACCAGCGTCTCCTTGCAGATCGGATCGAAGCGCAGCCCCTTGATTGGCAGCGAGCTCACCATCAGCAGCGCGTCCATCTTGCCCTCCGGCAGCCGCGACATCATCTGCTCGGTCGTCAGCTCGCTCACCTCGAGCTCAAACTTCGGATACTGCTCCGCCAGCGAGCGAATCACCGCCGGCAGCAGCACAAACTGTCCCACCGGCCCGCAGCTCACACGCAGACGGAGCCGCGCATGCAATCCGCTCAGGCACTCCTGAGCAGCGTCGACCGAGTCCATAATGCTTTGGGCGTACTCGCGAAACGCAAATCCCGCATCCGTCAGCCGCACCTGCTGCCGGTCGCGCTCAAACAATTTGACGCCGAACGACTCCTCCAGCGACTTGATCTGGAACGTGATCGTCGGCTGGCTCATGTACAAAGCACGAGCCGTCTTCCCGTAATTGAGAAGGTCAGAGAGTGTTAGAAAACACTTCAGCTGCCTGATTCTGAAGTCCAAAGTAGGCCTCGCGGTCAAATAAAAAAACCTGTGCGCTGCTACGGGCTGTTCCAAGCAAGTTAGAGATGCGTATGAAGTTGTGGTGGGTAAGACCGATTTATTTTTTGCTGAATCACAGCCAAAAGTTCATCGCGGCTTAATCACATATTCACGGCAGTTCAAGATTTTGTCAACGAAAACCCGCATGAGGCCTGCGTTTCCTCGTCGTTTTCTATCACGCGTGAAAATCTTTCGATTAGACACCACGCCTGAAAGCCTCTACGCTCCAATCATTCAACCCAAAAGCTTCCTGTCTCGTAACCCAACGATGCAGCGCAATTGCACCCTTCTCTCGGGATCTAACTTCTTCCCGTTCAGCACGATCTCCATCTGCACTTGAGATCGAATCTGGCAAGCAGTTCAGGATAGCGCTCCTTTGCCGACCCTCAACTCCCGCTCATCTCCTCTGAGCTACTTGAACGGGCTGACGTAGAACAAGCACCTGACTCTGTTCCGCGAGGTTCCTCCAAAATGAAGCCGATCTATCGCATCCTCTTCGTCCTCCTTCTCTCAGTCTCCGCGCTCCACGCCCAGCAGACCGGAATCACCGGACACGTCACCGACGCTCAAGGAGCTGTCATCGCCGACGCCGCCATCGAAGTCCGCCAGGTCGGCGGAGCCATCGTCAACACCAAGACCAATGCCGACGGGATCTATCAGGTTCCCTCTCTCGCCGCAGGCGACTACGTCGTCACCGTCAGAGCCCCCAACTTCACCACGGTGCAGGTAAAGACCTCCATGCTCATCGGTCAGACACCCACCGTTGACGTCGTGCTGCCCATCGGAAGCACCACCGAGTCCGTCATCGTCCGCGCCGAAGACATGGCCGTCGACACGACCTCGTCCACCGTCGCCGGCAACATCACGCCCGACGATGTCAGGAACCTACCCATCAACGGCCGCAACTACATGCAGCTCGCAACCCTCGTTCCCGGCGTGCGCGTCAATGCCATCGTTAACGACACTCCGCTCGGCGGCGCAAACTCCGGCAAGTTCCAGATCAACCTCGATGGTCTCCAGGTCACTCAGAACACCGCCGACGCGAGCTTCGGTCAGCCGCGCTTCTCGCCCGATGCCATCAGCCAGTTCCAAATCATCACCAACCGCTTCGACGCCACCGTCGGCCGCTCCGCTGGTGTCGCCGTCAACGTCCAGTCCAAGACCGGCAACAACGACCTGCACGGCTCCGCCTTCGGCTACTTCCGCAACGACGCCTTCAACGCCGCCGACCCCGTCGCCAAAGTCGTCACCCCGCTCTCAGACCAGCAGTACGGCGGCACCTTCGGCGGTCCCATCCGCAGGGACAAACTCTGGTACTTCGGCTCCTATGAAGGCGAGCATCAGTCCAGCGGTATCACCAGCTCCCCGCTGCTGCCCGGCAGCCCCAGCAACCTGGTCTTCCCCCAAATCCTCAAGGTCAATGAGTATCTTGGCCGCGTCGACTATCAAGCCAGCGGCAAGGATCGCATCTACGGACGCGTCAACGGCTTCACGTTCAACAACGACAAGACCTTCTCCGCAGGCAACTCCGATCCAAGTTCGGCCTACTACGCCACCCGCTCCAACTACACCATCCTCGGTGATTGGAATCGCGTCATCAGCGCCAATCTCATCAATGAAGCACACGGCGGCTTCAGTCACTTCCAGTGGCAGAATCTCCCCCTCTATACCTCGCAGGCCATCACGTTCGGCGCGGTCACGGTCGGAGCCCAATACAACTATCCTCAGATCTTCAACCAGAACGTCCAGCACTACCGCGACGATGTCTACTACCTGGTCGGCAAACACAGCCTCAAGTTCGGAGCCGAGTTCATCCATAGTTCGAACACAGGACTCTTCCAGCAGAACCTCAATGGCACGGCAAGCGGTTGCGCTGCCATCGCCGCCAAGACAGTCAACGGCGTCTCCTACACTGCCGCCCAGGTTGCAGCAGACCTCTTTCCCAATGGCACCACCAACGTCAGCAGCTGGAACTACACTAACTCGACGACTGACCCAACCCACACCAGCATCAACTCACTCTGCGCCTTAGGCACCTTCACCCAAGGCTCCGGCAACTTCAACATCTCTCTCCCCCGCAGCCAGATCGGCTTCTGGGCTCAGGATGACTACAGAGTCCTCCCGCGCCTCACCCTCAATCTGGGCATCCGCTACGACAACGACCTCGGCATCTTCAATACCGGCATGAAGCTCAACAACGGCCTGTTGACGCCCCAGAGCAACGACAACCATCAGTTCGCTCCACGCGTCGGCTTCGTCTACGACGTGGCTGGCAGCGGTAAGACGGTCGTTCGCGGTGGTGCAGGCATGTTCTTCGCCGACGTTGCCGCCAACCAGACCATCGACAGCCAGATCTTTAACGGCGTCACTTCGCTCCAAGAGTCCGTCACCGGCATCGCATCCGCACCGCTGAATCTGCTCTCTCCCTTCGCCAATCCAACGTCCGTCCCGCGCCAGGCCGTCCAGCCGCTTGGACCCTACGTATCGACTCCTTACGCTTTGCAAATCTCCGCTGGCGTACAGCGTGAACTTCCCTTCCGCACCATCATTACTGCAGACTACGTTCACACCCGCGTCTATCACGATTGGATCCGTCTGAACTCCAACCTCATCCAGAACCCCAATAATCCTCAGTTCAACCTCAGTCCCAGCACCAAGTACGTCGCCGGCACTCCGGTCTCCTGCCCAACCGGCGGAGTCACTCCAGACACAACGCAGGGAGCCTTCAACGTCTGCGCCCAGGCCTTCACCAACGTCAACCAGTTCTTCACTCCCAACGAGTCCGGCTCCATCTACGACGCCCTGCAGATGGGTCTCCGTCATTCGCTCCAGCATGGCTTCACCAGCGGGCTCGCTTACACCTACTCGCGCCTCAAGGACTCCAGCGAGTCTCCCTTCTACTACCCCAACAAACCCTTCGTGAACGGCATCCATGACGAGTGGGCGAACGGTCAGGACGACCAACGCCACACCCTCACCGCCACGGGTGACTTCGCCTGGAGGTTTGGCCTTTCCCTCTCAGGCCTCTTCCACTACGGCTCCGGCAACGCCTTCCCGACCACCGTCAACACCACACAACCGACCGGCTACGCACCCAGCTACAACCGTACCTTTGCTCTCAACACAACTCCAATAGCACCTGGGACCACCTGCCCTGCCGGGAGCACTTGCGTCACCGTCTACAACAACCCAGCCAACAACTATCTTGACCCTTCAACCGGCTACTACCTCACCAAGCGCGACGCCCTCTACGGGCGCAACATCTATCGCGTAGACACTCGATTGCAGGAAGCGCACCAGATCAACGATCGCTTCCGCGCAATTGTCGCCGTCGAGGGCTTCAACCTCTTCAACCACTCCAACTACGGTAACTACAACGGCATCGTAACGCTGCCTACATACGGCACACCGGCCGCCACCACCTCCGCCGCCACAGGCATTCCCGTCGAGTGGCGTCCACGCTCACTGCAATTTTTGGCTCGCTTCGAGTTCTAACCGTCGTAAGCTGAACACTCAATCCACAAGGAGGCGCGGTGCATCACAGCACTGTGCCTCTCTCTGAGGGGATCACAGAATGCACCTTGCATCATGCCGCGCGCTGACCATCCACACCCTAGCCTCTGCCTTCCTCCTCACCGCCTCCTCCCCAGCGATCCACGCAACTCCACCTGCAAAGCCAAAGCTCATCACCATCTCCGAAGGCACCGACACGCAGATCACCGTCTCCCCGGATCACAAGACCATCATCGCCGACCTGCAAGGCCTCCTCTTCTCGATGCCCATCACAGGCGGTTCCGCAAAGCAGCTCACGACACCCGAACAAGAGGCCTCTCATCCCGACTGGTCATCCAAAGGCGATCTCGTCGCCTTCCAGTCCTACTCAGGCGGAACCTTCCACATCTGGACCATGCACCCCGACGGCTCCGGCCTCAAGCAGATCACCACTGGCCACGGCGACGACCGCGAACCCCGAATCTCGCCCGACGGCACACAGATCGCCTTCGCATCCGATCGCGCCTTCAAGGGCAGCTACGACATCTGGACCGTCGACATCGCCACCGGAGCACTCAAACAAATCACCAGCGGCGAAGCCGATGAATTCGGGCCCGCCTGGTCGCCCGACGGCGCACAGATCGCCTTCGTCAGCGGCACCGGCATCCAGGGCAAGACGATCGAGACCATCACGCTCGCCACCGGCAAACAAAGTACTGCCGTCACCAGCATCGCTGCAGGCCGCGTCGAAGCCCCCAGCTTCTCTCCCGACGGAAAATCTCTCGCCTGTGTCCAGTTCCACGGCGTCGGGATGTTCATGAACACCGCCGAGCTCAACATCACCGGATCCACCACCTACACCGGCAAAGCTAAAGACACATTCCCATTCCCAGCAGTCTGGCTCTCGAACACAGAACTTCTCTACACCGCCGACGGCCACATCCTCCGCGCCAGTCTCTCCGACAAGTCCGAAACACCCATCCCCTTCACGGCTGCGATCAAATCCATCCGCCCACAGTACCCGCATAAGGCCTACGACTTCGACGCAACCACCGCTCATCAGGTAAAAGGCATCTACGCACCCGCCCTCTCGCCCGACGGCAAGCAGATCGCTTTCGTAGCCCTCAACCAGCTCTACCTCATGACCATCGGCAGAGCGCCCGTCGCCCTCACTCACGACACCTTCTACAAGCAAGGCCCAGCCTGGTCACCCAACGGCAAGACCCTCGCCTACGTCTCCGACCGCGATGGCATAGAGAACATCTACCTCCACGACATCTCCTCCCCAGACACCTCTCCAGACAAGCAGGTCTCCCCCAGCAAGACCGCCCAGATCATGCCAGCCTGGTCGCCCGACGGTAAGCTCATCGCATTCCAGGACCAAACCGGAGCCACCCTCACCGTCAACGTCGCCACTGGAGCCACCAAGCCCCTCGCACCGCTGACCTTCTTCCCAGGCCGCCCCGCCTTCTCCGCCAACGGAAAGACCGTCGCGATCGCCACCATCAAACCCTATACCAAGCGCTTCCGCGAGGGCACCAGCTCCATCCTCACCGTCGATCTCAGTACCGGCAAAACTGAGTTCTTCGCCCCTGCTCCTTTCGAGTCCATCACCACCCGCACCGAAGACGGCCCCATCTATTCCGCCAACGGCAAAGAGATGGCCTTCGTCATGGACGACCTCCTCTACATCATGCCCGTCGACGCCGCAGGTCATCCCTCAGGCCCCGCCGTTAAACTCAACGACGAAACCACCGACGCCCCCACTTGGTCTGGCGACTCCTCCAAGCTCCTATACCTCAACAACGGCAAGCTCAAGCTCATCAATCGAGCCACGGGAGCCATCACACCCGTCCCCCTCACCCTCACCTTCACTTCCGCTAAGCCCAAGCAAAAGCTCCTCATCCATGCCGCCCGCTACTGGAAGGGCTCCGGCCCGGACGAACAAACCGACGTCGACATACTCGTCATCGACAACCGGATCACCAGCGTCACTCCACACAGCGCCACTCCCCCCGCAGGCGTAACCCGCACCATCGAAGCCGCAGACTCCACCGTCATGCCCGGCCTCTTCGAAAACCACGCCCACCCCGACTCCGACAACTCCATCTACTACGGCGACCGCATGGGCCGCCTCTGGCTCATCTACGGCATCACCGAACTGCGCGGCATCGCCGACAACGCATACCGCGCCCTCCAGCACCGCGAGGCCTACACCTCAGGCGCAGCCATCGGCCCACGCCTCTTCACCACCGCCGAAGCCGTTGACGGAGAGCGCGTCTACTACCCGATGATGATTCCCACTACCTCCGAAGCCCAGCTCCATCGCGAGTTTGACCGCCTCAAGGCCCTGGACTTCGACTTCGTCAAACTTTACGTCCGCCTCCCCTACGCATGGGCCGAGCAGGGCATCAACTTCGCGCACAGCCAGATGGGCGTCGAAACCGCCTCGCACTATCTCCTGCCCGCAGTCGCTCTCGGAGAAGACGGCATGTCACATCTCTCCGCTACTGCACGCACCGGTTGGGCCTACTCCCGCTCCCTCACAGGCAAGAGCTACTCCGACGTGACGACGCTGCTCCCTGAATCCGGCATGTGGACGATCTCCACCACCTTCGCACAAGCCCAATACGCCGAAGACCCAGCGATGGCCAACGATCCTCGCCAATCCGTCTCACCACCCTGGGAGAACGCTCGCCTCAAGCTCTCCCTCCACACCGCCCAAACAACAGATCAGGCGTCCGCTTACCAACACCTCAAAGACGAAGAAGCCACCATCACAAAGGTACTCGACTCCAACGGCGTCATCCTCGCCGGAACTGACTCACCGCTCGACCTCCCAAGCACCTCGCTCCACCTGAACCTACGCGCCCAGGTCAAATACGGACGAGCCCCATGGCAGGCCCTCGAGACCGCGACCATCCTTCCAGCAAAAGCATACGGTCTCACAAAAGATCTCGGCACTATCGAACCCGGCCACCTCGCCGACCTCATCATCGTCTCCGGCGATCCCCTCAAAAACATCAACGACACCGCCCGCGTCCAGTGCGTCATGAAGAACGGCCAGCTTCAATCCGTCGCCGACATCATGGCGCCCTTCGCCAAGTCCACCATCGGCGACGACATCTGCCCCGCCGCACAAAAGCGCTGACCCGACTTCACATTTAGAACACACCGTGCAACGATCAATACGCTGCAGGGTGCGCTGTCGGCGGAACTCCATGCGCGCAAGCAGAACTTCCACCGTGGAGACAACCCGAACTCATGCGCAAGCTGATCCTACTTCTCGTCTTCTGCATCACTGCTTTACACACGCCGGCGCAGACTCCGGTCTCCATCCAGGTAGACCTCAACAAGCCTCTCGGCCCCTACAAGCCCATCTATAGCTGGTTCGGCTACGACGAGGCGAACTTCACCACCATGAAAGATGGCAGGAAGCTGCTCACCGAACTACACGATCTAAGCCCCGTTCCCGTCTACATTCGCGTCCATCATCTCTTCACATCGGGCAACGGCGTCCCTGAGCTGAAGTGGAGTTCAACGAACGTCTTCACGCTCGATTCACAAGGGAAGCCCGTCTACAACTTCAAGATCCTTGACGAGATTTTCGACACCTTCAAACAAGCCGGCGTAAGACCGATGGTCGAGCTAGGCTTCATGCCCAAAGATCTGACCAGTGGCCCCGACCCCTACCAGGTCCACTACCCGCAAAACACCACCGCAGGCTCCTCCAACGCTCCGCCAAAGGACTACGCCGTGTGGGGAGAGCTCGTCCGCAAAATCACTGAGCATCTGGTCCAACGGTACGGAAAGGAAAAAACCCTGAAATGGTACTGGGAGGTCTGGAATGAACCAGACATCAGCTACTGGCATGGAACCCCCGAGGAGTACTTCAGGCTATACGATTACTCCGTTGCAGGCGTACGTGCCGCGCTCCCCGGAGCCATGGTCGGCGGTCCTGCAACCACCGGAGCGAACTCACCCCACGCCGCGAAATTCCTCGACGACTTCCTTAAACACTGCGCCCAAGACCACAGCGCGGCAGACGGCAAACCCATCCCTCTCGACTTCATCTCATACCACCCAAAGGGCAAGCCAACCGTAATCGACGGACACGTACGCATGGGTCTTGGCAACGAGCTCATCAACACCAGCGAAGGCTTCCGCATCGTGGCCAAATACCCTCAGTTCCGTAACCTGCCGATCATCCTCAGCGAAGCCGATCCCGAAGGCTGCGCAGCCTGCTCTGCAAAGGTCAACTCCGCCAACGCCTATCGCAACGGTCCGTTGTATCCGACCTACACAGCGGCGGCGCTCAAGGCAATGTTCGAGCTGCAGGACCGCTACAAGGTGAACCTTATCTCCATGCTCAGCTGGTCTTTCGAGTTTGAAGACCGCGAATACTTCGAAGGCTTTCGCACCCTATCGACCAATGGCATCGACAAGCCCGTACTCAATATCTTCCGCATGGCAGCACTCATGTCCGGAGAACGCGTAGCCACTAGCAGCACCGCAGCCATCCCTCTCGACAGCATCATCCAATCAGGAGTAACGCAATCACCCGATATCGACGCGCTCGCTACATACGGGGATCATCAAGCAGCCGTCCTCTTGTGGAACTATCACGATGACGATGTCTTCGCCGACGCAAGCAATGTAACAATCAAAATCAACGGTCTTCCTTCGGACAGAAAAAAAGTGCTACTCACGCATTATCGTATCGATGACAACCACAGCAACGCCTACACCGTCTGGAAAGAGATGGGATCGCCACAGTCTCCGACACCAGAACAATACTCAAAACTAAAAGCTTCTTCCGGTCTGGAACTTCTCGAATCGCCGCGCTGGGTCAACGTCGATGCGGGCGAAATCGTCATCAATACATCCTTGCCCCGCCAGGGGACATCCTTGCTTCGTGTGACCTGGTAGGTGATAGCAAGAAACCTCAGCTATAAAGATATTTGAACGACTATATGCGGCACGACGCACAAAGGGAGTACAGCAATGGATGTAGCAAAGGTATTGATCGCAGGAGACTGGCGCAGAGCAGACTCCGACAGTACGTTTCATGCTGAGAATCCCGCAACAGGACAACAGCTTCCAACACCATTCCCTGTAAGCAGTTGGAAGGATTGTGACGATGCCCTCGCAGCAGCGTCCCATGCCGCACAAGACCTCCGCAAGATCGAGCCCGAGCGCATCGCCACCTTTCTGGAAGCCTATGCCAGCAACATCGAGTCCTCTGCTGCACAGCTCATAGAAGCCGCACGCGAAGAGACAGCCCTTCCCATCAGCCCAAGACTCAGGGATGTAGAGCTACCTCGAACAGTAAGCCAACTGAGACAAGCAGCCGCAGCGGCGCGAGAAGAATCCTGGAAGCGCGCAACCCTCGATCTCAAGCTGAACATCCGCTCCTACTTCGCTCCGATAGGCCCGGTCGTCGTCCTCGGCCCCAACAACTTCCCATTCGCCTTCAATGGCATCAGCGGCGGCGATTTTGCCGCAGCTATCGCCGCCGGCAATCCCGTCATCGCCAAGGCCCATCCTCTTCACCCCAACACCACGCGTCTTCTAACAGAGGAGGCTCACAAAGCTCTTGCAACAGTGGGTCTACCGATGGCCACAGTCCAGATGTTCTACCAGGTCAGCAACGAAGATGGCCTGCGATTGATGAGCGATCCCCGAGTAGGTGCCATCGCCTTCACCGGTAGCCGCCCCGTAGGTCTTCGCCTGAAAGAAGCAGCCGAATCAGCAGGAACGCCTGTTTACCTGGAGATGTCCAGCATCAACCCCGTCATCTTTTTACCCGGCGCACTCGCAGAATGCGGCGATCAACTCGCGCAGGAGTTGGCAGATAGCTGTCTCGCTGGATCGGGCCAGTTCTGCACCAGCCCCAATCTCATCCTTCTGCTCCAAAGCGACGCAACAGAAACTCTCCTGCAAAAGGTCGCGACCATCTTCAAAGACCGCCCATCACAGCCATTGCTCTCATCCGGCGGCCGCGAACACCTGTCGCAAGGAGTGAACGCACTGCGCGATGCGGGTGCTCAACTCGTTACTGGAGGAAGCATTGCCGACGGCCCCGGCTACCGATATGCCAACACCCTCCTGCGCGCGACAGCAGAACACTTCCTCTCCTCGAACAAGGCTCTCCAGCGCGAGGTCTTCGGCAACGCGACACTGGCTGTCACAGCAACCGATCCGACGCAACTGCTCGAAGTCCTTCAGTCACTCGAAGGCAATTTGACAGGCAGTATCTACTCTTCCAACTCCGGCAGCGACGACGCCATCTACGATCAACTCGCCCCAGCACTACGCCAGCACGTAGGCAGACTCCTTAACGACAAGATGCCAACCGGAGTCGCAGTAAGTCCTGCGATGAACCATGGCGGTCCTTATCCCTCCACCTCTCATCCTGGTTTCACCGCGGTCGGCATTCCCGCATCCCTCACCCGATTCGCCGCACTCCAGTGCTACGACAACGTCCGCCAGAACCGCCTGCCCGCCGTTCTCAAAGATAAGATCGAAAATCCATCGACCTGGCGTCTGATCGATGGAACCTGGGTCCATGGCTGACGCCGATTTTCACTCATAAACGCATGTAACAAATGCAATGCCATGCAAAGTATGTATCCTTGGAGCCGCAAGAAAACGTATTCTAGCGCTGACCGAATCATCTTTACCGAACGGAGTTTTCATGTCCAGACTTAGAAATCTTCTGGCTGCAGGTTTATTGACGCCTGTTGTAGCCACGTTATACGCACAGACCCCTACCGGAACTCTCAACATTCAAGTAGATAAATCCGTCGGTGCCTCAAGCCCCATCCTCCACGGCCTGATGACTGAAGAGATCAACTATTCCTATGACGGCGGACTCTATGCCGAACTGATAAGAAACCGAACCTTCCAGGATGACGCCACCTCGCCCATCCATTGGTCAGTCGCGGCGAACGACCAGAACGCGGCGACCATCGACATCGATAAAACAACCGGCCCAAGCACTGCATTGCCCTTGAGCCTCAAAGTATCCGTCGTCACAGCCAACGCGGGAAATCCAGCAGGTGTGCAGAACGATGGATTCTGGGGAATCGCCGTTCACCCTCACACGCAGTACAAAGCATCTTTCTACGCGAAAGCAGATGCAGGCTTCTCCGGCCCACTCAAGATCAGCCTCGTCGACAACGACACCGGAGCACCAGCAGCGTCTGCAGTCATTCCCTCACTGAGCCCGGACTGGAAGCGTTATAACGTGGTGCTGACCACCGCAGCGGTCAAACCCTCTGCCGCAAATCACCTCGCCCTCACCACGACACGCCCTGGAACTTTCTGGCTTCAACTAGTCTCTGTCTTCCCGCCTACCTACGCTAACCGCACCAACGGAAACCGCCAAGATATCATGGAGCTTCTCGCCGCCATGAAGCCGGCTTTCCTGCGTCTCCCCGGAGGAAACTACCTCGAGGGTGATCACATCCCCGAGCGATATGAGTGGAAGAAGACGATTGGCCCCTTGGTAGATCGCCCGACCCACCCCAGCCCCTGGCGCTACCACTCCTCCGACGGACTCGGCCTCCTCGAATTTCTCGAATGGTGCGAAGACCTCAAGATGCAGCCTCTCCTCGCAGTGTACGCAGGCTACTCCATGAAGCAGGAGCACATCGATGCAGGCCCAGCTCTCGAACCCTACGTGCAGGATGCTCTCGCTGAGATTGAATATGTCAGTGGCAGCACCGACACAAAGTGGGGCGCTGTTCGTGCCCGTGACGGCCACCCGAAACCCTTCGCCCTCAAGTATGTCGAAGTAGGCAACGAAGACTGGTTCGATAAGTCAAAGAGCTACGACGCGCGATTCGCTCAATTCTTCGATGCAATCAAGAAGAGCCATCCTGATATCCAGGTGATCGCAACCACGCAGGTTACTTCGCGCCAGCCGGACATCCTCGACGACCACTTCTACCGCAAGGCCGAGCAGTTCTTCGATGACGTCCACCACTACGACAAAACAAGTCGAACCGGAACCAAAATCATGGTCGGCGAGTGGGCCACCCGCGAAGGCGAACCCACCCCAGACTTCAACGCTGCTCTCGGCGACGCAGCCTGGATGACAGGCATGGAACGCAACAGCGACGTAATCATCATGCACAGTTACGCGCCCTTGTTCGTCAACGTAAACCCCGGCGGTATGCAGTGGAAGACAAATCTCATCGGCTACGATGCCATGTCCAGCTACGGATCGCCGAGCTATTACGCACAAGTGATGTTCAGCAATCATCGCGGCAGCCAGATCGTCGATGCGAACCTCACCGACGCCGACAAACGTGTCTTCTACTCCGTCACAAGCGACCCCACGAAAGGCGTTCTCTATCTCAAGCTTGTCAACGCAACCGCGACGAAGCAGCAACTCAATATCAATTTAAACGGAGCGAAGCATATAGCTCCATCCGCGAAAATCATAATGCTCCACGCTTCATCTCCCACCGAAACCAACAGCATTACGCAACCGAGGCAGATCGTGCCTGTCGGCTCTACACTAAGCGACATATCGAGCCATTTCTTTCACGACCTGCCGCCCTACTCGATTCAAATCATCGAGCTCAACGTTCGCTAGTCTCCTAATTTTGCCTTCCCATGGCCGGAAGCCTCGACTTCCGGCCATTTTTCTTTTGCGTCGAATATTTGTGACGAACTGTAGGAATGAGACGGCCAACTGCGAATTCCCCAGACCGTCCGTTCCTCCGCAGTGACGAGCACGTCGCAATCACAGAACTCCCTTGATAACCCGTCCGTAATCAAGCGCGTCAATGCTGCACCGGCCCCACTTCCAGACGTCTCCTTCTAAATGAACCTGCGAGTGGAAGACCCCATCTGGCCTGGAGGACATGACGATGCAAATCCATCCGAGGACGCTTCACATCTCCGCCCTGCTGGCACTCTTGGCGTATGTCATATACATTCCATCCACTCACGGTCTGTCGCCGGACGAGGAGAAGTTCGCCAAGCTGCAAGCCGAGGCGCAAAACGGCACCATCAAAGCAGAGCTCGAACTCGCCGCGCACTACATGACTGGAAACGGAGTTCCGCAGAACGCGAGTCTCGCCGCACGTTGGTACGAGAAGGCCGCGCAAAGCGGAGACCCCGATGCGCAAAACCAGATCGGCTTTTTCTATCAAGACGGCATAGGTATTCCCGTCGACTTCACCCGCGCGCGACACTGGTATCAGCTTGCGGCATCCTCAGGCTCTCCTGCTGGAAGGCTTAACCTTGGCGTGCTCTACCTCGTTGGTCTCGGTGTACCGAAGGACATCCACTTCGCCATGCAGCTTTTTGAAGAGGGTGCGCGTCTAGGAAACGGCACCGCCGCCGCCTATCTCGGCACGATGTACTACTTTGGAATGACGGGTCCTCCCGACATGTCAACCGCGGAGAAGTGGTACGAGCGCGGCGTCAAACTGCACGACCCCATCGCTGGCTATGATCTTGGCTCCCTCTTCTCAGCCGACCCCAATCATCCGCACGACATCCCAAAGGCAGTCAACCTCTTGCGCGAATCAGCCCAATCAGGTTATGTGCCGTCCATGCACTCACTTGGACTCCTGTTGCTCAACCATCCTGAATTGGAGCAAACTACCAATGAAGCACTGACCTATGTCCAGACCGCTGCAGATGCCGGAGAGTGGAGGTCGTCCATCCTGCTGGGTATCATCGCTCGCGATGGCAAGGCTGGCCCTGTCGACCGCAAGTCAGCGATTCTCCACTTCCAGATCGCAGTGCTTCAGGGGGGAGAAGAAGCCGAGCACCTGTTACGTCACGATATCGATAAACTCAGCGCGGGTCTCGAAGCAGAGGAACGCGCATCGCTCAGTACCGCAGCCCAGTCATGGTATGCGCAACACCATTCCGCACAGAAGTTCATCGTCAAAGATTCCGAAGTCGCGAGATACTTCCCGCTGCCTGCCAACACGGACATCATCAAGGGTGCCTTTGCAACACGTACCAACTCACAACCGCCGGGCACAACGGACCCATCGGCTGCGGTGAGCGATCATAAACAAAAGACAGAAAGTCGAGGATTCTTACCTGACCTTTAAACAGTGGAAACAAGATACGAACCAGCCGCTCTTCATGCATCCAGCCATCTTCATTGGAGCGGCAGTATCGCTGGGTTGTCTCTTCGCCCTGCAGGAGTGGATTTATTCGCACACCTGGAACTATCACGTCCATCTGGGCCTCGAACTCCAGGCATGGGGAGTCCAATTCTTCCTCTGGGGCGTTGTCTGCTGGATTCTCTGGTGGACGCTCAGTCCGCAGATCAACAACGCAAACCTGCGCACCATGCTCACCGTCTTCTTTCCGCTGAGCATCGCCGTCAGTGTCTTCGTAGAGATGATCTGGGTTCTTATCTTTCCAACGCTCCCTCTCGGCCGTCCTCCCATGCCGTACTGGCACCGTCTGGCCTTCCATCTTGACGCCGAGCTAGTCGACAATATGGTCCTCTTCTGGTCCGCTATCTTTCTCTTCCGTGGTATCGGCTACTACCAGCGCTTCCGCGAGAAGGAGCGAGCCGAATCACAACTGCAATCCCAACTCGTCCAGGCGCAGATGCGGGCGCTCCGTATGCAGCTCAATCCGCACTTTCTTTTCAACACGATGAACGGCATCTCTAGCCTCATGCGAAGTGACGTTCAGGCCGCGGATCTTATGCTGGAACAACTTAGCCGCCTCCTGCGTATCACGCTCCAGCGGGGAGACTCCCAGTTCATCACCCTGAGCGACGAGATGGAGTTCATAGAGATGTACCTGGCCATGCAGGACCGCCGATTCGCCGGACGAGTACAACAACAGATGTCGATTGATCCGCATCTCCACGACGCCATCGTTCCAACGATGATCCTTCAGCCCATCGTCGAGAACGCCTACGCACACGGCCTCTCCAAGCTGAACTCCGAAGGCCTGCTTCTCATTGAAGCCACGTCAGATGACTCCAGACTTCGCCTCTCCGTTACAAATAATGGTCTAGGCCTGCATCCCGCCGCATCCAATGGAAAAGGAAAAGGCGTAGGTCTGACCAATGTAAAGGACCGCCTGCGAATGCACTACGGCGACAATCACACCTTTTCCATCGCTGAAATAAAAAATAACAGTGTCCAGGTAATTGTTACGCTCCCTCTGCAGTTCTCCGAGCGTCCAATAGAAAAATCGACAAGGTATGGTGTGTCATGATTCAGGCTGTGTTAGCAGATGATGAGGTCCTGGCACGACAGAAGTTACGTCAGCTCCTCCGCGAGATACCTGAGATCGAAGTCACTGGCGAAGGCGCAACAGCGGCTGAGACAATCGATCTGGTGCGAGCCACCAAGCCCGATCTGCTCTTCCTCGATGTGCGCATGCCAGATATGGACGGCTTCGATATCGTCGGGGAACTCTCCTCCAACGGCTCACAGTGCCTCCCCTGCATCATCTTCACGACAGCCTACGATCGCTATGCTCTGCGCGCCTTTGAGATCAACGCCGTCGACTACCTCCTGAAACCCTTCACCCTGGAGCGCTTCCGCGCCGCCACCGAGCGCGCCCTGCAGCAAATCAAAGCCAAGCAGCAGAACCCCCACGCTCACGCCGCAAAAGGCCAGAACGGATCCCCTTACACAACACGCATCGTCTTCAAATCAAAGGGCCGCATTCTGTTCCTTCCTGTGTCGGAGATCTGCTGGATCGGCGCCGAAGAAAACTACGTCCGCATCTGCACCCAGAACGAGACACATTTGCTGCGCGAGACGATGGCCCATCTCGAAGAGAAGCTAGACCCCAGCACATTCCTGCGCGTCCATCGCTCCTCCATCGTCAACCTCCAATACGTCAAAGAAGTAAGGCCCGAGGTCGACGGCGAATACGGTGTCCTGCTCAACAACGGCCAGAAAATCTCCATGAGCCGCAGCTACCGCTCTCGCATCAAGTACTGGCTCGATCGCTAACAGTTTTTTCCTTTGTCTCTTGGTCATCATCCAACAGGGATCTGCGTGTGCTGTTGCCTTTCTTGCGTGTCATCCCAAAGGGAAACTGCTTCTGCCGTTGCTGTTGATTCCGCTTGCTGTTGCTTCTGCTGTTGCTGTTGCTTCTGCTGTTGCTGTTGCTTCTGCTGTTGCTGTTGCTTCTGCTGTTGTCGTTGCTTCTGCCGTTGCCGTCGCCTTTCTTGCTTGTCATCCCCGAAGGGGATCTGCTTCTGTCGTTGCCCTTGTTTGTTTTCCTTCACTCACCCCAAAACTCGTCATCGCGACCGAGCGGTGGACAGTTTCATCTACACCTGTTCTCTTTCTCCGGTACGTTCACATTGATTCTGCACTCACGACTCATTCCACAAATCCGAATCCACACCCAAGCCGCAGGAAAAAACTCTCTTCCTCCGCCAGCAGGACAGCCCACACCGCATTGCCATTCAGCCAGAAGTTACAGCACATTACACCTCTCAACTGTCGCACCGTCACATAACGCATTCAGCGAGTAGACATGGCCTTTTGACCTGCATAGCATCTATATAGAGTGAGCAGGTTCCTATGACCGTGCAGGCCGTGACGCAAAGAGTTCCGCCCATCCATCAGAACTTCACACAACATCGTGTCGAAGTCTCCGTAAAGATACCAGCAGATATTCGCCGCATCTTCAACGCTCTAACCATCGCCGAATACCTGGAAGCATGGCTGTGTTTTCCAGACTGCGATCCATTCAGCAGCGTAGTCGTCTCGCAAACGCAAAGAGGCTTCGATATCAACCTTACTCTCGCGTATCGAAGAATCCCCAGCCTCAAAATACACGCCGTCTATCTCACCCGCGAGCCGCACGAAGTGGCCTTCACATGGGTCAAGCAGCCTGCCTCTCTCAAGTCGGAGACGACGGTCATCATCGACCTCAACGGCACACGCTCATCCACATCCCTGCATCTTTCCCACGCAGGATTTATCAACAGTAGCGAACGTCGATGGCACGAAGACACTTGGCGCGCCTCGCTGGAAAAGCTATGCCGCGTAGTCTGCTGAACCGCAATATTTTATTCGCCGCTTATACGTCAGCTACCAGGCAATCTTCTCCGGGAAGAACTCCGCGAACAGATCGTCGTAGTAGGGCTTCAGCTCTTTCACATTCGGCTTCGTATGCCCCTTGGAGTACAAGTCATACACATTGAACTTGTTCACCCACTCCAGCATCTCGACGTCATGATCATTCATCAAGTGCCTGTAAGCCCCATGCCGGTGCGCCGAATAAAACGAGTGATACCGCAGCATATACAGCGACTCCTCCGGCATGAAATTCTTCATCACCTCGCCAATATATCCGTCATGCCCAAACGACATATGCACTTTGTCGAGCCCGCAGTTCGGCTCATACACGCCATACTTCGTCTGATACAGCGGATTTCTGCTATCCGGATTCGCCGCAAAATACTCAGGAAACACAATGTCCTTCGAGTAAGCGCAGCCCACCGGAAACGTATCGCCCACAACACCCCACTGCGGCTCGCCCCACAGGCAAAGCACCTTACCTAAATCGTGGATGAACCCCGTCAGCACAAACCACCGCGGATGCCCGTCCTTCCGGACTGCTTCCGAAGTCTGAAGCAGATGCTCGATCTGCGTCAGGTCCGTATCCGGATCGCTGTCGTCCACCAGCGTATTCAGAAACTCCGCCGCCTCCCAGATACTCTTCTCGCCCTTGTTCAGCCCGAAGTACTCCTTCTCCTTCGCCATCACATAGTCGAACGTCTGGTACTGATGATTCAGCCGATAAAACTCCGCCACACCCGGAGTAGCCTTCTCGTCATACTGCCGAAACTCACTCTCGCTCTTACCTTCCTGGTACCGTCCTGTCAAAAAATCATCCCACTCATCCATATCTTTCAATGGAGCATTGTTCGAAACCGCTGTCGTCGCCATGGAATCTCCTCTCAAGCGTCCCCTAGAAATCTACGTTACCGCTAACTTTCCAAGTATTAGACACAATGAACCACCCTGGCAAGCGAATTCTCTTCCATTCGTCACAATTGCGACAGCTCAAAAGAGCCACAGCGCAGAAAGACCCAGCCTCTCGCATACACTTCTGCCAGATCCCACAGGCTCGCTCCACGCATTCATCCGCAAGGAGATACCTCCATGAAGCAAATCATCGTCACTCTCCTGCTCTCGCTCACCCTGCAGGTCTATGCACAAAACCCACCGCCCCCCAAGACCCCTCCCACCCTCCGAAGCATCCTCCTCGATCAGCTACGCACCACCCACAACAAAGAAGACTGGTTCGTCCCCGTCAACATCGCCGTCGAAGGCCTCACCGCCGAACAGGCAAAATGGACTCCCGGCCCCGGCAACCACTCCGTAGGCCAGCTCGCCAACCATCTTCTCTTCTGGAACACCGACGAGCTAGCCAAGTTCAAAGGCGAGCAGCGGCCCAAATTCAGCGGCAATAACGACGAGACCTTCAACAACTTCGACGCCACTCAATGGGCCAACACCATCCAGCAGTTAGACAAAGTCATGACCGAGTGGGAGAAGGCCGTCGAAGCCGCTGATGACAAGAAGCTCGAGCAATGGGCCCCCACCATAGCCCGCATCGGCACCCACAATGCCTACCACACCGGCCAGATCATCTACGTCCGCAAACTCCAGGGCTCCTGGGACCCAGCCAAAGGAGTCAAATAGCAGCAACCACCGGACTATGGAACGCGGACTTCCGTAGTCAGCTTGATGTCCTTCGAAGAGCTTCCGACCATCACGCTTACCGGCTCTGCTTCGACCTTGAACCGAGCCTGCTTCTCGTCCCAGTAAGCGAGCGTTGAAGCTTTCAGAGGAATCTGCACCGTCTTCGTCTCGTTCGGCTTCAACGTGACGCGCCGGAAACCCTTCAGTTCCTCACCGGGCCGCTCCACCTTCGACTTCAGATGCTTCACATAAAGCTGCACCACTTCATCGCCAGTCTGGCTACCCGTGTTCGTCACATCCACGCTGACCGTAATGCTTCCATCGCTCGCTAATTCCTTGGAACTCGTCTTCAAATTCGCATAGGCAAAGGTCGTATAGCTCAAGCCGTACCCAAACGGATATAGCGGCTCACCCTTGAAGTACATATACGTGCGGCCGTGGCGGATGTCGTAATCCATCATCGGAGGCAACTGATCCACCGACTTTGGCCACGTCGTCACCAGATGGCCGCCGGGGTTGTACTCGCCGAAAAGAACCTTGGCAAGCGCCGTCCCCTCGTCCTGCGAGGAGTGCGCCATATGCAAAATCGCCGGAACATTCGCCTGCGACCAATTAATCGCAAACGGAAAGCTTGAGACCAGAATCACCACAGTCTTCGGATTGACAGCGTATACCTGCTTGACCAGTTGTTCCTGCGCCAGCGTAATGCTCTCCCTATCGCGCCCTTCACGACCATCGCTAGGCACCGTGCAAGGAAGAGTACCACCGCCATCATAAGCAGTGTTGTGCCAGTCATGCGCCATATCCGGACCACACGTCGGATCATTGCCCACCACAACAACAGCAACATCCGAGGACTGAGCTGCTTTGATCGCGGCATTGCCAATCTCATCGGCCGCGTAGTTCACCTTAACGCCAGGCCCAACTTCATCTTTGATTCCCTGCAGCGGCGTAATCGCATGCGGCGGTGTTCCGCCATACCAATCCCAATGGATCGAATCAGCGAGCGGCCCAATCACCGCAATCGACTTAATCGAATCCTTCTTCAGCGGCAAAAGCGAATTGGCGTTCTTCAGCATCACAACCGACTCAAGCGCCATCTTCTCCGAGACAGCCTTGTCCTTCTCCGTATTCCAGGGCTCCGGCTCATCCTTGATCTTCGAGTAAGGAACCATCTCCGGCGGATCAAGCAGGCCAAGACGAATCGTCACTCTAAACTTAGGCCGCAGTAGATCATCAATCTCCCGCTCCGACACCAATCCATCCTTCACCGCCGCCTTCGTCTCATCCTTATACGTGTCGAGAAACTGATTAATCCCGGCCTTCAAACAGGCCACCACAGCCTCCTGCTGATTCGCAAAGCGTTTATGCGAAGTAACCAGCAGCTTCACCGCCCCGCCATCGCTCGAGAGCACATCGACACCCCACTCCTTCTGCACGATGCTCTTGAGAATGGGATTGATAGCCATTGGAGTCCCATTCCAGGCGTTGTACGACGCCATCACTCCCTTCGCTCCGCCCTCCAGAAAGCCCATCCGAAACGGAACCGAGTAGTACTCCCAAAATAGACGCTGATCGAAGTCCGACGACGAACTCGTCCGGAAATTCTCATTGCTGTTCGCCAGAAAGTGCTTCAGCAGCGCCGCCGACTGCCAATACTTCGGATCATCTCCCTGCAGCCCCTTTGTAAAGGCGACAACCATCGTTCCGTTGAAGAAAGGATCCTCACCATAGACCTCTTCGCTTCGACCCCACCGCGGATCTCGCGCAAGATCCGCCTGCGGCCCCCACAGCATCAGAATCTGCCGGTTGTACTTCTCCGTCTGCGTGATGAACCGAGCCTCATACCCTTCCACACCACCCGCCTGACGCACCAGCTCCGGGTCCCACGACTCACCCATACCTGGAGGCTGCGGAAACTGCGTCGTAGTAATCATCGGACGCCCGGGCCTGCCCTCCCGCTGAACGACCCCATGAATCCCCTCCGAGCTGCCGAAGTTCGGCACGCCAAGACGAGGCACCCCTGTCCGTGTCCCCAGGCAGTCAATCTTTTCATCGAGCGTCATCTGCGAAAGAAGATTATCGATCCTCTTCTCCATCGGCAGCGATGGGTCGCGAAAAGGTTCGGGAGACTGTTGTGCAAACGCGGGGACGAACCCCAAAACCAACAGGCTGAGTAGGGTTGAAACTCTCTTATTCATCGTGAACCGTTACCGTCCCTCGTCATGCGAATCAGTCAGAACTCCTCGCACTCTGCAAACGCACCAAGGCTATCACGCCACCGCCGCGCAAATGTAAGAAACACCTATTGTTGGATACTGCACAACCGAAGAGCGATCCGTCATCTAACTATCGTTTCACTTCTTCCCCGACCCACCCACCGTAGACTCCCTCGCCACCAGCGTAGATGGCACAAGAATACTCCTCGGCTCCTGTTCCGGCTTGCCCGAAAGCTCCAGCGCAAACTCCCCCGCAAGCCGTCCCAGCTCCGTCGTCCCATGGTCGATCGAGCTCAGCGGAACCCGCAGATAATTCGCATACCGCAGATTCCCGCACCCAATAAACGCAATATCTTCCGGAACCCGCAGCCCGGCCTTCAACGTCGCGTCCATCGCCCCCAGCGCCGTCAGGTCGTTGTAGCAGAACACCGCATCCGGCCTCGGCTTCAGCTTCAGCAACTCCTGCATTGCCTCGAACCCCAGCGCATCGCCCGCCTCTTCCACGCGCTCCTTTACCACCACATAGTTCTCCGGCGCCGCAACCCCGCTCTCCGCCAGCGCCTTCTTATACCCCCGCACGCGATCGAACGCCGGACTCGTATTCTTCCCGCCGATATGCGCAATCCGCGTCCGTCCAATCTCGATCAGGTGTCGCGTCGCCATCTCACCCACCTGCACATTGTCCGAGCCCACATAGTGCGCCGCCAGATGCGGAAAATCCCGGTCGAACAGCAGGTAAGGAGTCCGCTCATCTCCCAGCTCATAAAAATTCCGCAGATTCGCCTGACACGAAGCAATCAGCAGAACATCCACGCCCCGGCTCAGCAGCGTCCGAATCTCCTGCCGCTCCACCTCCGGATCTTCCTCCGACGAGGCCAGAATCAGCGCCCGCTTACTCGTCCGCAGCACCCCTCCCAGAGACTTCGCAAACTCAGCAAAGAACGGATGCACCAGGTCCGGCACCACCAGCCCCACCGTATACGTCCGCCCGCTCGCCAACCCGCGAGCCAGCATATTGGGCTGATAGTTCAGCTCCTTCATCCGCTTCAGCACGCGCCGCCGAGTCGCCTCGCCAATATCGGCGTTCCCTCGCAGCACCTTCGATACAGTCACCACCGAGACCCCAAGATCCCGCGCAATATCTTTCAGCCTGACAGCCATACTTGCTTAACCCTCACTGCAGCATCATCATCCCACAGCCTCCCCGCAAATTCTGCGAATTTCTCAAGCCTGAATCGACGATTGTGGCTTTTCCGTTTTAGATTCTTGGCCTTACCTAAAAACCCATCATCGAAAATGGCCTCAAATTGCATGCTAAACTCCCGCGTATGAGGCCACTGCTGAAGTACCGAACTCCGGCACAGTTACTCTGGATGATCGGAGCCGCGAATGTGCTCGTCAGCATGAGCTTCGGCCTACTCGGTGTGGTCTCACGTCGTTACCCGCACGGTCAACACCGACCACTCCCAACAGTGTTGTTCTCGTTCGGAGCACTTGTCCTTGGGCTTATCGGAACTCTGATCGCAGAATCAAGCTTGAGGAACGGTATTAGGTCGGAGCGATGGCCCGATGCACTGCTCGACGTTCCCAGGAAGGTCGTTGCCCACCCAGCATTTTTAGTCCTCCCATACTTGCTCATTATTGCCAGTTTTGTGGACATCATCTATTCGCGCAGCGGGAATTTTAGCGGAGCCTGGGTGTTTCTTTATCCGGCGATGAGCCTCACGCGAGTGAGCAGCGCCTTACATCCAAGACAGACAAATGCTGACCACCGCAGCCGTATGGACCCACCAAAGCCTCTCCAGTCTGAGCACTGGGGAAATTGACAGCGACGCGCAAAAAGCCCACACTCGGCAGCATGCGATTAGCCATCCTTTGCCTCGTGGCATCCACAGTGCTGCCACCACTGAGCCGGGCACAGGCTCCCGTCTTCGCAATCACGCCGGAAGACAGCTCGATCAAGTTCCACGTCAAGGCCTCGGTCGACCTGACCGGCACCTTCGAAAAGTGGACCGCCACACTCACGTTCACCTCACCCGATGTAACGACCGGCGTCTTAGATGTCAAGATTCAGGCTGCCTCCGTCAATACCGGGAGCGGCATGAAGGACGGCAAGCTGAAGAGCAAAGACTTCTTCAACGTCGACCAGGATCCTTTAATCACGTTCCACTCAACGAAGGTTGTTCAGACGGGCCCAGAGACCTTTGACGTGCAGGGCACCTTTACGATTCGCGGAGCCTCTAAACCCGAGACCCTGACCCTGACGGTCTCCGGCAAGGGAACAGGCTCCGGCGCGATCACAGGAACGATGGCTTTCGACCGCAAAGACTACGGCATGAACAGCGGCATTCCCTTCATCAAGATCGCCGACCGTGTAGAAGTAAATATCGACCTCCACGGAAAGCGCGTCAGCGGCCCAGCGCTCGTTTACAAACAATAACCATCCTTGAGACCGCACTCGCCATCCCGGGTCATCGAAAGTACGCATGTTTATCTCCACGCTCTGCGAACCGACCCGGTCAATCTCCTCCGCGCCGAATCGATAGGAAACCGAATGCCAGCGAGTTAACAAAGTGAGTACGAATGCACGTATTCCTCAAGGGCCTGGCGTATATCTGAGAGATGAGACGCGAGACCTTTCGAAACTCCAGCCTTATCTGCCTGCTCATGATCCTTGTGCTCCGTATCGATGCCCAGATCAGGCCAGAGTGGACCACGCCGCTTGCTCCGTTTCGCATCGCCGACAACCTCTATTACGTGGGCAGCCGTGACCTGGCTGCGTACCTGGTAGTCACACCCGCCGGAAATATCTTGATCAACGCCAACCTGCCTTCATCCCCACCGCAGATCAGGGCCAGCGTGGAACAACTTGGATTGCGGTGGAAGGACACGAAAATCCTGCTCACCGGGCAAGCCCACTTCGATCACGCAGGTGGTTTTGCAGAGGTGTTGCGAGAAACGCACGCGCAATCCATCGTGATGGAGTACGACGCAGAAGTCGTTGAATCGGGAGGCCGCTCCGACTTTCTCCACGCCTCCGGTTCGGTCCCGACGTATCCACCCGCGCACGTCGACCGCATCTTGCACGATGGCGACACAGTAACACTAGGCGGCACAACTTTAACAGCTCATCGAACCGCTGGTCACACCCGCGGCTGCACCACTTGGACAATGCGCGTGCACCTTCCCGGAGAACCGGCCAACACGCGTCGCAACGTGGTCATCGTCGGAGGCTACACCATGTGGTCGGATTTCCGGCTCGTCGACACTCCGGGCCACCCAACCTCTTATCCCGGTATCGCAGATGATTTTCGTCACACCTTCGCTCTTTACAAGTCACTTCCCTGCGACATTTTCCTGGCCGATCATGGAGAGCACTTCGGACTGTTGGAAAAACTCGCGCGGATGCCTCGGGAAGGCGATGAGGTCTGGGTGGACCCGCAAGGCTATCGCGCCACTATCGAAGCAGGCGAGCGCTCGTTCGAGAAGTACTTAGCAGAGCAGCAATTGCCGCACCCAAAATAGTTTTGAAACTCTTTCTGCCCCAACTCATTCAACTGACTACTCTGTCCGTAGAGCCTGCATCGGATCGATCGACGCTGCACGATGTGCTGGCAGGTACGAAGCCAGCAAAGCGGTGAGAAGGCAGAAGCGTCGCTACAGCGAACAGCACCGAAAGATCCATCGCACCCACTCCAAACAAAGCCGTCTCCATCGTACGGCCACCAGCACCGATATCTTCCTGCCGACAATGATGCACCCCAGGTCACGCGTTCCGACGCAACCTGGCACCGCACCCTGGCCCTCGTGAAACCCGGCCTCCCCACCGAGCCACTTCGCCAGCAACTAAACGCAACCAGCCGAGCCTTCGAGCGTGAGCGAGCAAAAGGGTTCACCGGCATCAAGAAGGAGCTCATCGACCGCTTCATCGATCAAACCCTCGTCCTCGAACCAGCGGCCACAGGAGCCTCCAACCTGCAACACGACTACCGCCGCGCCCTCGGAGCCCTCGCCATCCTCGTAACGCTCGTCCTGTCTCCGCACAACCGACGCTTCACCCGGCGCCGCCATCGTCAACGAGACCTTCCCGCATTAGCTTTTGCCGTTGTTCTTGCTTTTGCCGTTGTCCTTGCCTTTGCCTTCGCCTTCGCGCTTGTTTTTGCCTCTAGGTACCCCGAGGCTTCAGCCTCAGGTCTCACAAGCAGCCACCACTCTGCCGAAGCCCGGAGCGAAGTCCGAAGGACGCAGCGACTGAATCATTGCCTTTGGCGCTACCTCCCTAAGAAAACCGAGTCCGCCGCCAAAGACTCCACCCGCCCACCCCCAAGCTAACAACCAGCACCACCCCCAGCACCCCAACCCACTTCAAATCCATCTCCAGCGGAGGAACGACCGCCCGCACCCCCAACGTCACAAACCCCCCAGTCGCAACCAGCACAATCGCATAATCCCACCACCGCCGCTTCTCCCCAGCCCCGCCGAACTCATCGCCAGCCTGAGCCAGCAGCGTACGGTTGTAATCCATCCCATACCGCTCGCACTCCCGCAGCACGGCCTCATTGGTCGAGCTCATCTCCTTCGCCGAAGCCACCGCCGTACAAATCGCCAGCGCCCCCAGAATCATCATCACCGACCCGCCAACAACCAGCAGCCGATGCGACTTATCCGCTCCAGCCAGCTCTCCAAACACCAGCGCGCCCCAGGCCAATCCCCAGAGCTGATTCGTATTCGAAAGCGGAATCCCCCGCCCAATCCCTAGATACTTCGCCGCAAACTGTTGAAACAGGTCCCCAATCACCCAAACAAACCCACCTAAAAACAGCCAGAACAAAACCCCCGGCATCCTGAACAGGTGAAACGCCGTAGAGTGCACTCCACCATCCAACGCCAGCGTCAGCGCCAGCACCGTCCCCAACTCCCCACTGTAAACGCCGTCACAAACGACAGCGGATTCATCCCGCTCAAATAAGCCTTCCGATAAGGCACATACATCGTCCCCCACATCAGGCTCGCGCCCAGAGCAGCCGTAATCCCCCGCACAGCATGCTGGCCCCCCGAGCCATTAATCCCAGCCCCGCCATGCAGCGTGCTGAACCCCAGCATCACCGCCGCAATCACAATCGCTACCGCACCCACCACGACCTTGCTGATATTCTTCGCATTCGCACCCTTCAACTCATTGAACAGCACCCGCCCCCAGAACAAACCGATCAGCGAGTTCGCATTCCACATCGGAAACGCCACTGCCAGCCCCACATCCCGAATCGCAAACACCGTCAGCGTATTCGCCACCGCCCAAAGCGCGCCCGCCAGCAGAGCCCACACAATCAAATGCTTCTTCGCCCCCAGATCGGCAAACACATACCCCGTCCCCTTCAGCAGCGTAGGAAACGTCCACCGAGCCGTAAACACTCCCGCGACCATGCACAGCGAAATCGCAAACGGAGAGAACCCCGCATTCACCAGCTTCGTCGGAGCCTCCGCCGCCCCCAGCCAAACCCCAGCGGTCAACCCACAGATCACACCCAGCCCATGCAGCGACAAACCACCCTTCACCGTCTTCGAAACCACAGTTGCCATCCATCTCTCCCGATCAATCATCGCCTTCAATGACACTGAATGTCTTGCTTTGAGAGCAACTTTAGCCGCAGCTGAAGTCTTGCTTTGAGGGCGACTTTAGCCTCCGCTGAAGTCTCACTTTGAAGGCGACTTTAGTCTCCGCCGAAGTCTTCCTTTGAGTGCGACTTTAGCCGCCCTGAAGTCTTGCTTTGAAGGGGCGCGACTTTAGTCGCGCCATTGGCAAGCCCCATAAATGCGGCTTTAGCCGCTGAGGGAATCTCTCGGGCCACATCAACTCAATCAATGCAAAACCACCAAAAGCCCAATCCCCGCCAGAAGCACCACAAACGGCACCCAAAAATGACTATCCGTAACCACAGCCTTCACTCCACGCCCCATCCTCAACCCTCCATTCGTAACCGGTAACGCGCTAACCCTAACCATCCCAGACATCGCTGTCAACACAATCCAACCCAGGCAGCACATCAACCTCGCATGTTGTGAAACCTCCCTCCCATCATGCAAACTCCCAACATGATACGAGTTGGTGTTGACGCGAACCTATCCCCCGATCTCCTCACCGATTTCCCCCCCGAAGTCGAGATCGTCCGCATCCCCCGCCATCCCACCGAACCCATCTCCGTCGACTTCCTGATCCTCCTCTTCTTCCGCAAAGACGCAGCCGAAACCTTCTCCCACCTCCGCGGCGTAAAAGTCATTCAATCCATGATGGCCGGCGTCGACTGGATCACCCCCTGGCTTTCCAAAGGCGTCACCCTCTGCGATGGTCGCGGCATCCATGACATCTCCACATCCGAGTGGGTCCTCGCCGCTATCATGGCCTCCGTCAAACGCCTGCCCCTCTACCGCGACGCTCAACTCCGTCAGGAGTGGATCGGCCAGGCCTCCGTCCTCGATGGCTTCCTCAACGAAAGCGGCCCCCAGATGGGCCAGTACCGAGTCCTCGGCGATGACCTGGCCGACAAAACCGTCCTCATCGTAGGCTACGGATCCATCGGCGCAGCCATCGAAACCCGCGTCGCCCCCTTCGGCGTCAAGGTCCTCCGCGTAGCCCGTTCAGCAAAGACCGAACCCGTCGTCTCCTCAATCGACCACCTGCACGATCTCCTCCCCGAGGCCGACATCGTCACCCTGACCGTCCCCCTCACCGACCAGACCCAAGGCCTCATCGGCGCAAAAGAGCTAGCCCTCATGAAGCACGGCGCACTCCTCGTCAACGCCTCCCGCGGACCCGTAGTCTCCACCGACGCCCTCGTCGAAGCCCTCACCCAACACAAAATCCGAGCAGCCCTCGACGTAACCGACCCCGAGCCCCTCCCCAAGGGCCACCCCCTCTGGTCCGCGCCCAACTGCCTCATCACCCCACACGTCGCCGGATCGACGCCCGACTTCATCTACCGAGCCTTCCGCTTCGGAGTAGCCCAGGTCAAACGTTACCTCGCCGGCCAACCCCTCGAAAACATAGTCTCAGACGCAGGCTACTAGCCTCAAAGCTGGCGGCTTCGGAGACGTTGAAAAAAATCGACACGATTATCCTTCGGGGAAAATCAAATCGTTGTTTTGATAGGGTGTGGCTTCAGCCGCGCCGCATGTCCTGATTACAACGTGGCTTTAGCCACTGAGGGTCCTCAATCGATAGGCTCTGACTCCTCATCCTCATCGTCGTCCTCATCATCATCATCATCATCATCGTCGTACTCGTCATCATCATCTTCGTATTCGTCGTCTTCTTCCTCATCCTCATCGTCGTCATCTTCATCGTCGTCTTCGTACTCGTCGTCTTCTTCCTCGTCTTCATCGTCCTCGTACTTCGGCTCGTCGATTTCCAGATCGTCGTCTTCCGGATCATCGATACGATAAGCGGCATGAAGCTCTTCAGAGCAGAAACGGGTAAACGGGTCGAGACCCAGGATGAGCGTGCTGTTGTTGATGTCGATAACTGGGGTCTCGATGACCATAAGAGTTCTCCTGTGATGATTAACGTACTGGGGTAGGATGCAGCAGATTGAAAAAGGTGAGTATGAAAAAAGTATCAGTTTTTGCTGTATGGAGATCAGAATAATGGGCCAGCAACACAAGTGCAAAGTCTCTTAGGCCTTGGCCCCTATCAGTCTTTGTTTTTATCCGCCTTTATCCCTTTGATCACCGTTACGCCTAACCCACCCAAATCTGTAGCTACCCTAACCAAGCCAAAATCAATACCTTAGAACTTTAATCCCCCCAGGGGAGGGCTACACACACACAAACCCGTCGCCCACAGGCAAAATACTCTAGGCGCACCAAAGGGAGAACCAGTGAAGCGGATCGCAATCGTAGGCGGAGGCATCGCCGGACTGACCGCAGCCTACGAGCTGGCAAAGCTGGCCCAGGCAGGCTCCCCCGTCGAAGCCATCCTCTTCGAATCCACCCACCATCTCGGCGGCATTGTCGAGACCGTCCGCGAGGGCGGCTTCATCCTCGAGTGCGGCCCCGACGCCTGGGTCACCGAAAAGCCCTGGGCCCGCAACCTCGTCGAAGAGCTCGGCCTGGCCGAAGAAATCATCCCCTCCAACGACGCCACCCGCAAAACCTACGTCCTCATCGACGACCACCTCCGTGCCATGCCCGACGGCATGCGCATGATGGTCCCCACATCCCTCGACGCCCTCGAGGATGAAGCCGCCTCCGACCTCTTCAGCCCCGAAGCAAAGCAAGCCTTCCACGCCGAACTAACCCGCGCCGAAGAACTCAAATCCACCGCCCCCCAGCACGACGAGAGCGTAGCCACCTTCGTCCACCGCCACTTCGGCGACGAAGTCCTCGAAAAAATCGGCGCTCCCCTCCTAAGCGGAGTCTTCGGTGGCGACGTAACCAGACTCAGCGTACGCGCCGTCATGGCCCCATTCGTAGCGATGGAGCGCGAACACGGCAGCCTCATCGCCGCCGCCCAGGCCCGAGCCGCAGCCACCAACAGCAAACCCGCCGCGATCTTCACCACCCTGCGCAGCGGCCTCGGAACCCTCATCGACCACCTGATCGCCGCCATTCCTCCAGACTGGATTCGCCTCGGAGATGCCGTCCGATACCTCTCCCGCGAAGACGACTGCTGGCTCATCGGCACCGGCAAGGAGATCGAGCGCTTCGACGCCGTCATGATGGCCGCACCCGTCGACGTAGCCCGCGCACTCATCGACCCCATCGACCCGCAAGCCGCCGGACTGATGACCATGGAGGCCAGCTCCGCCGTAGTCGTAGGCTTCGGCTTCGCCAACGCAACCAGCCTCTCGCTCCCTCCCGGATTCGGCTTCCTCGTCCCCCCCGGCTCCAACAACCTCCTCCTGGCCGCCACCTTCATGGACCAGAAATTCCCCGACCGCGTCCCACCCGGAGGCCGCATTCTTCGCGCCTTCTTCGGAGGTGTCGCAGCCAATCGGCTCATGCGCTGCGGCAACGACGAGATCGCAGCCATAGCCCGCCTCGAACTCGCCCGCATCCTCGGCCCGCTCCCCGAACCGCAAGTCACCGTCGTACGCCGCTGGCCCAATAGCTTGCCCCAGTACGCCGTCGGACACCTCGAACGCATGGCCGAACTGAACGAACGCATCAGCAACCTCGACGGCCTATGGCTCCTGGGCAACGGCTACCGCGGAGTAGGGCTTCCCGACCTGATACGCGACGCCCGAGCCGCGGCACAATCAGCCGTCAAAACCTAGCGAAGCTTGGACCAAGTCGCCGTTTTGAAAGGGCGTGGCTTCAGCCACGCCGTAAGCATAGACAAATCAGTGGGGCTTTAGCCCCTGAGGGAATGCCGATGCCGGCCAGCAGACTTAACCAGCAGCTTTAATCAGGCCTTCGCTAGTGCGCGCCAAAGTGATACGTCACACCGGTCACAATCCGAAGATTGTTCTGCGTATCGTTCTTCGCATTCGGAATCCGCGTATAGACATAGTCAACCTCGACAATCGTCAAACCGAACTTCCGCTTCAGCCTGGTCGTCACCCCACCACCACCCAGCAGCCCGAATGACTGCCGATTGATGGTGAACTGAAAATTAACATCTTCCTTCGCCCCGCCGAACAAGATCTGCCCATACGGAACATAGCGGCTTCTCATCCGTCGCGTATAGCGCGGCCCAAACAGGTAGTTGATGATCGTGATGTTCTGAGCCGTACCATCCACGTTGTTCGCGTGCGCGTAAGCAATATCGGCGACGGCGCTCCACTTTGGCGTGATGTTCATCAGGAACGTCCCGCTGCCGCCATTCATCCCGAAACACCCACACTGTCCCGGAGGTGCGTTCGCATGAAAATAGTTATAGTTCGCTCCGGCCTCCAGCCTGGAAATATCTTCTGTCCCGCTCAACACTCCACCCTGAGCATGGAGCGCCCAGGGTGAAGCGAGCAACACGACGAGTAACGCAATCCTTGCAAGATGCATCAGTATTCTCCTACTGCACGACAAGCGTCGCGGTTGCGGAATGTTGAACCGTCCCCTCGGTGCCGGTAGCCGTAACCGGGTAGGTCGTCGGAGTCAGTGTGAAGTAACCGCCAGCGCAACCACTCAGCGCAGCAACCGGCAGCAACGTACCAAGGAACAATAGAAGCACCATCAGCATGCGTGGCATTTTGCGCCCATGCCTGCGGACAGCACCCAGACCAAGCAGCCCAAGCACTCCAAGAGCAATCGGAGCGTCCCGTCGAGGCGTCGGCGTTCCCGTCGGCACCCGGTTCGCCGCACTCAGCGTGCTGCTTGTTACGACACTCAGCGTAACGGTCGTCGTACCGCTTCCCGCAGCGATCGTCGCCGGCGAGAAGGTGTAAGTCGTTCCCTTCGGCAGGCCATCGATATCCATCGTCAGATCGCTCATGAAGGTCGTCGAACCCACCGGAGCCACGCTGAACGTAAAGCTGGTCGTATCGCCGGGGAAGATGTTCTGCGTCTTCGTACCGGTCACCGTGTACGTGAAGTCCTGCACGATGTTCGTGACCGGCGCCGATGTGCTGGTCCCGAAGCCGGTATCACCCGAATACGTCGCCGTGATCGTGTGCGTCCCCGAAGTCAGCGTGCTCGTCGCATAGTTCGCATTACCCGTCAGCACGAACGAGACCACCGTGCCATTCGTACTCAGCGGAGCCGTACCAAGGACCGTCGTCCCATCCAGGAACGAGACTGTCCCGGTAGGAGTAGGCGTTCCCGCAGCCACCGTGGCCGTGAACGTCACCGCGGTGCCCAGCAGCTCCGTAGGCTGGCTCTGCGTCAGCGTAATCGTCGTCACCGCCTTGCCCACAACCTCAGTCAACGGAGCGGACGTCGCTGCCGCATAGCTGTCATTCCCACCATAGGAGGCAGTGATCGTGTGCGTTCCGGTCGTCAGGCTGGCGGTGCTGAATGTCGCGACACCGGCAGCACTCACAGTACCCGTTCCAAGTACCGTCGTACCGTCAAGGAAGGTCACCGTGCCGCTGGCGCCCGCAGGAAGCGTCGCCGTAAACGTAACGGACTGGTTGACGTTCGCCGAACTCGCCGACGAAGTCAACGTCACCGTGGGGGTCGTCTTCCCCACCGTCACCGTCGTCGCAGGTGAAGTAGCAGGATTGTTGGTCGCATCGCCCGGCGTGCTTGCCGTAATCGGGTTCGCACCCAGCGGCAGCGAAGGCACCGTGATCGTCGCTACTCCATTCGCGATCGTCGCCGTACCCAGCACCGTTCCTCCGTTAGAGAACGTAACTGTCCCGGTCACTCCCGTAGGCACCGTCTCCGTAATCGTCACCGGAGTATTGGGCGGAGGCGTAGTCGACGACACTGTCGGTGGCGGCAACACCGGCGTCAGCTTCGTCACCGTCACCGTCGTCGCAGGCGAAGTCGCCGGATTATTATTCGCATCGCCGGGCGTGCTGGCCGTGATCGGATCGCTTCCAATCGGCAGCGTCGTCACAGTAATCGTCGCAACGCCACCCGCAATCGGTGCCGTGCCAATCACCGTTCCGCCATCAGAGAACGTAACCGGCCCCGTCACTCCCGGCGGCACCGTCTCCGTGATCGTCTCCGACCCGCCATACGGTATCGTCGGCGGCGAGACCACAGGCACAGACAGCACAGGCGTTCCCTTGTTGACCGTCTGCGTCAGAGGAGCCGACGTCGCAGTCGTGTAGGACGAATCACCCCCATAGCTCGCCGTGATGGTGTGCGTCCCAGCCGTCATCGTTGGAACAGTGACGCTCACTAGCCCATTCGTCAGCGTTCCCGTTCCCAGACTCGTCGCGCCATCCAGGAACGTCACCGTTCCCGTCGCTCCCGTTGTAACTACCGCAGTGAACGTCACCGACTGCGTTGACGTCGAAGGATTCAGCGAAGACGTGACCGAAATCGTCGGCGTCCCCTTGTTGACCGTCACCGTCGTCGCAGGCGAAGTCGCCGGATTATTATTCGCATCGCCAGGCGTGCTCGCCGTAATCGGATCCGAACCAACCGGCAGCGTCGTCACCGTGATGGTCGCAACCCCGCCCACAACCGGTACCGTGCCGATAACAGTCCCGCCCTCAGTGAACGTCACCGGCCCGGACACTCCAGTCGGCACCGTCTCGGTGATGGTCTCCGAACCACCCAGCGTAATGGTGGGCGAAGACACAGTCGGAGCTGGCAGCGTTGGATCCTGCCTGTTGACCGTCTGCGTCAGCGGCGACGAAGTAGCCGTACCATTGTTTGTATCTCCGCCATAAGACGCCGTAATCGTGTGCGGACCCGCTGACAACGTCGATGTAGCAAACGTCGCAGTTCCCCCGGCCAGCGTCCCGGTGCCCAACGAAGTAGCGCCATCTAGGAATGTAACCGTTCCTGTCGCATTATTTGAAACCGTCGCCGTAAACGTCACTGACTGATTCACCGTCGACGGATTCAGCGAGGAGGCAATCCCCACCGTCGGCGCCTTCTTCGACACAACCTGAGTCGTTGTTGCCGTAGCCGAACTATGGCTGCTATCTCCGCTATAGTTCGCCGTAATCGGGTCGCTGCCTACAGGAAGCGTCGACGTCATAGTCGTCACCGTGCTCGTCGAACTTCCGACTGTACCCGTAAAGGGTGTCATTCCGCCGCCGGTGATCGTGATCGTTCCCGTCTCCCCAGAGGGAACCGTGGCTGTAATCGTCACCTGATCGCCGTAGTTGCTCGGTCCCGAGGTCGTCACAGCCACCGTCGCTGTCGCCTGCGACACCGCTTGCGTCGTCGATCCCGTAGCCGGATTGTTGTTTGTGTCGCCGCTATAGTTCGCCGTGATCGTATCGGTTCCAACGGGCAGCGTGGTAGTCGTCACCGTCACTGTCCCCGCGGCACTCACAGTTCCTGTGCCCAGGTTTGCAGTGCCACTGGTGATCGTGATCGTTCCCGTCGCACCCGCTGGTACGCTGGCTGTAATCGTCACCGAGCTGCCAAAGCTGGTTGCTCCCGAGGTCGTCACATTCACCGCAGGCGAAGCTTTGCCTACCGTCTGCGTCAGCGTCGCCGTCGCCGTGTTATTGTTCCCATCCCCGTTGTAGATCGCGTTGATCACGTCGCTCGGAACCGTCAAGGCTGACGATGACACCGTAGCAACACCGTTCGTCACTGTCGGTGAGCCCAGAGTGATGCCACCACTCGCAAAGGTCACCGTGCCAGAAGCACTGGTCGGCAACGTTGCAGTAAAAGTCACAGACTGGCCATAGATACTCGGATTCAGCGAAGACGCAAGTGTCATCGTCGGTGAAATCTTCACCACAGTCACCGTCGTCGTCCCGCTCGCCGAGCTGTAGTTCGTATCGCCGCCGTAGTTCGCCGTAATCGTGTCGGGACCCACAGGCAGCACGGTCGTTGTTATCGTTGCCGTGCCGGTTGACCCAACAGCCGCAGTGCCCAGAGTCACTCCACCACTGGTAAACGTCACACTCCCTGTCGGCCCTGTCGGCAGAGTCGCTGTAATGGTGACCGTAGCGCCGTAAGCACCCGCTCCAGTCGCTGCCACACTCACCGTCGTCGGCGCCGTCGACACCGCCTGAACTACTGTGGCTGTCGTGCCGGAGTTATTCGTGTCTCCACTGTAGGTAGCGGTGATCGTATCGTTCCCCGCAGGCAGCGCCGTAGTCGAGATCGTCGCCGTACCCGCCGAACTCACAGTTCCCGTTCCCAGCGGGACACCGCCGCTCGCAAAACTCACCGAACCCGTCACGCCTGCTCCCGCCCCACCCGTCAGAGTCGCAGTCAGCGTAACCGATGCTCCATACGTACTCGCTCCCGAGGTCGTCGCCGTCATCGAAGGCGCAGCCTTGTTTACGTTCTGGGTCAGAGTCGAAGTAGCAGTGCTGTAGTTGGTATCACCGCTGTACACCGCGCTGATGCCGTCGCCACCAACCGGAAGCGTCGATGTCGATACCGTCGCCACGCCATTATTCAGCGTCGCCGTACCCAGCGCCGTTCCATTGCTCGTAAATGTAACCGTGCCCGTCGCTCCTGTCGGCAGCGTATCCGTAAATGTGACCGAGACTCCCTGTGTGGACGGATTCGGAGACGATGTCAGCGTCGGAGTCACGGCCTTCTGCCCAACCGTCTGCGTCACCGATCCACTGGCCTGGTTGTAATTACCATCACCCGGATAGTTCGCCGTAATCGAATCGCTCCCGGTAGGCAACGCAGTCGTGGAAATCGTAGCCACACCCGATCCATTCAACGCCGCCGAGCCCAGCGTCACTCCGCCGCTCGTAAACGTCACCGTACCCGTAGCACCGGCCACAACCGTCGCGGTGATCGTCACCGAGTCACCATAAGAGCTCGCCCCGGACGTCGTCACAGTCACCGTCGGCGTCGCCTTATTCACCACCTGCACAAGCACCGGCGAAGTAGCCGGACTATGGCTCCCATCCCCGTTATAAACACCGGTGATATTGTGCGAATTAACCGAAAGCGTACTCAAAGTCAGCGTAGTTGAAGTCCCCGCCAGCGCCTTCGTACCGAGCGACGTCGCGCCGTCCATGAAGGTCACGCTACCCGTATCGCCCGTCGCCACCGTTGCCGTAAACGTCACGTTCTGCGAATACGTGGACGGATTCACCGAAGACGACACCACAATCCCCGTCACCGTAACAGTAACCGTGTTCGACGTGCTCGAGAGATAGTTCGAATCCGCGGTCGAAGGATAATAGACAGCCTTCAACGTATCGGTACCTGCGGGCAGCGTTGTTGTCGTCCAGGTTGCGACACCGCTCGTCAACGTACCTGAACCAAGCAGCGCCGTTCCGTTATAGAACTTCACCGTCTCGCCATCCGTCGTCGTCGTCGGAGGCCCCACCGTATACGGACTCAGCGTAGCCGTCAGAGTCACCGACTGCCCCGGCACCGTCGCCGAGGTTGGCTGCACCGCAAGCGTCAGCGTCGTTGGCGTCGGCGCTGCCAGAAGCGGAATCGTCGTCGAAACATTGACTCCATAAATTTCGTCGCCCGAGTAGCTCGCATCTACGTTGTGGGTGCCGCTGCCAAGCGGGAAGACAGCAACGCCCGCCAGTGCCGCCGCGCTCGCGCCCTGTTGCACCTCGCTGAGAGCCACCGCCGCCTGAGGATTATTCGCGTCCGTTCCTATCAGATCGGCATTCCCGTCATTGTTATAGTCTCCGGCGTTCACAGCATAGGTCAGCGCAAAGCCGCCGATCGTTGGCTCTGTGTAGGGCTGAAACGTACCGTCGCCGTTGCCTTGAAACACCAGCGCCCCGTAGCTTCCTCCGGCGATGATGTCTGGCTTCCCGTCTCCATTTACATCGGCAAGATGCGGGTCAGACGGATAATCGGCTGGATACGTCACCGTCGGCTTAAAGGTTCCATCGCCGTTGCCCATCAGAACAAACATACTGGGGCCCACATAGTTCCCGCCTGGCAGCGTAATGGTGCACGACACAATGTCCTGCTTGTTATCGGCGTTCAAATCACCCACGGTCAGGAATTCGCCAATATTAGTTGCGGCGATCACAGGGGTTTTGAACGTGCCGTCGCCATTGCCCCCGGCAACATAGAGAGTGGACAGACCCGTGAGTGGACTCACCGTGTAAGCAATATCGTCGTTGCCGTCTGCTGTATTGAAGTTGGCAACCACAACGTCATGGACTCTCATTGGAGTCGTCAGAGCAATATTTCCCGCCTGGAAGCTTCCGTCGCCGTTGCCGAGGAAGACTTCAATATTCTGCTGCACGCGATTCGTAACGACGATATCCAGTATTCCATCGTTATTGAAATCGCCTAGGGCCATCCCCGCGGCGTCGCCTGTCGAGTAAGAGACAGGGGCCTGAAAGCTCGCATCTCCATTGCCGAGAAGTATGCTCAGTCCACCATTCTTGCCATTCGAGCATGCCAGGGCAAGGTCTGTTACCCCATCTCGATTGAAGTCTGCCAGCAGAATCTTGACCGACCCTCCCACCGGGCAACCCGGATAGTTCACCTCCGCTTGAAATGTTCCATCGCCATTGCCCTGCAGGACTGTGATGACATTGTCCGAATCGCCCGTCACAACATCCAGGTTATTGGTGAAATAATTCAGATACGCGGAGGCGATCGCAACGGAATTTTTCGTCTTCGAATCACCGATCGGAAAAGGAGAATTTGGCGCCTGCGCAAACGCCGTGCTCAGTGTCGCCGTCCCCAGAGCCTCCGTCCCCAGCGAATGATTGCCGTCACTCGTATCAAGAAAAGAGATGGTGCCTGTTGGCCCGGAGACCAGGGATCCGATTCCGGTTACTGTGCCCTGCAGCGTGTAGCTGCCAGCCGCGCCGGTCGAAGAAATCCCTACGTTAGAGCCATACGTTCCCACCACCGTATACGACACAGTGTTCGATACGCTCGATGCATAAGAACTATTTGCCCGATACACTGCCTTGTAGCTATGCGAGCCCAGCGGCCCGCTGCCCAGCTTGGCAAAGGCGATTGCTTTAGGCGAAGTCAATTGGATCGTTGCCAGCGCTGAGTTGCTTTCGCAATACGCTGCCGTTGCATCGCAGAACAACACCAGCCCCGAAGTCACAGGCGATCCGCCTGCTGTGACGGTAGCCTCCAGAACGACCGGACTCTTATACAACACTGTGTTCGCCGAGATCGCCAGCGTAGTGACTGTAGTCGCCGGCGTAGTAGTAGTCGCCTGCGTCGCATAAGCCGCGCCGGTGACAAGCGTCATCAGCAGCATCAGGAAAAGTTTGAATTTGCGGTTCCAAAGAAACGAAGGAACAAGGGACTGCAGGGAACGGGGAGACGTAATTGTCATAAGTTCCTTAAGGTGTGGCATTACTGCAATATGACTTTCGTAAGCAACGGTAACGTCCCCCGCTTAGCTCACCTATTACTCAAAAGTTGCACCCCGGAAACCTCATCACACATCTGGTTTGGCACACGACGGCACACACTCAGGCAACACCTCAAAAACAAGCGAATTTACTGGGTTTTTTGAGGTTTTTCGAAAAATCTTCGCAGTACCAAAATTGGCAACACAGCGAATTACTGGTCTCTATAGACCACGTCGAAAACACGCATCGCCACCGTTTTCATTCTGCAGAAAAGGTCGCGAAGCACCCACCGCGTCCCATCACCCTGACTGACTGTATGAGTTCAAAATATCGCGCAGCGTCCGCACCCATCGGATTCGCCAACGCCCCGGTCACCGAAACCGGCCGTCAGCAAACCACACTTGCCACGCTTTTCTCCGCTTGTTACCCACCAGAAACCACACGCTGTCCACCCAAAATTTCCCCGGAATACCTGTCAACCACCACCCAGTCAACCAGCCACCACTGGCGCGACACCACGCAAAATTACGACGGATTCTTCGACGGATTCCTCATCCCCAACACATGGAAATCCTTCAACCCGCCCTTCAAAATATAGACAAGTCTATTGTTTCCATTAGGATCCGTGGGCCGCATAAAAAAACCGTCCTCAAGCACAAAATCCCGAGTATTGCTGATGATCCCCTCGATCATCTCACCATCATAAAAATACACTCGCACCCAAAGCCCCGACACAATCGGCGCATTTTCATGGAAATGCAGCGCCCGATGACGCAAATCCCCATCAAAAGTCTTGACGAAAAAAACTGCTTTCGCGTCCTTCGTCGGCACCTCTTCCACCTTCTCCGAGTCCAGCAACTTCAACCGTATCGAATCAAGCGGATACTGCGCGTCGTTCCGCAAAAGCTGCTCGATCGATCCTAATTCGCTCTCCTCTACGAACCCACGGACGGCGCGGTCTTCATAGCGAACGACCACCCGGTACGTTCCCGTGGACTCTGTCTCAGTCGTCTTCTTCACTAGGCGCGATCCTGCGGAGATAGGTCGTATTGTTTAATTTTATACAGCAACGCCTTATAGCTGATCTGAAGATCATTCGCCGCTGCCTTCCGGTTCCAGCCCACTCCCTCTAGTACCTGTGCGATCGCTGAAGCCTCCGCGCCACCCTTCAGGCTCTTCACCATAGCCTTCAGACCCGCACCGGTTGGCGATTCCGCCACTGCAGCCGACGCGCCCTGATAAGCAATCGATGGAGAAAGCTCGTCGATGATCGCTTTCTCATCACCCAGCACAAGGTAGCGATTGATCACGTTCTCCAACTCACGCAGGTTGCCCGGCCACGAGTGTTCCGTCAGCGTATTCAGCAGATTCTGCGAGAAGTGCAGGGGTTCACGGCCATACCTCTTGGCGCCCTTCCGCATAAAGTATTCGGAGAACACAGGAATCTCTTCGCGCCTCTCCCGAAGCGGCGGAATGCTCAACGTAAATCCGTTCAGCCGATAGTACAGATCCTCGCGGAACGTCTTGTTCGCCATCGCCTCTTTCATATTGATGTTCGTCGCTGCGATCACCCGCACATCTACCTTCATCGGCGACCGGCTGCCCAGCCGCGAGAAAGTCCCGTCCTGCAGCACTTGCAGCAGCTTAGCCTGCAGAATCGCCGGCATCTCACCAATCTCGTCCAGGAAGATCGTCCCGCCCGAGCATATCTCGAACTTACCCGGCTTTGTCTTCACCGCACCGGTAAACGCGCCCTGCTCATAGCCGAACAGCTCGCTCTCCAGCAGGTCCGCCGGCACCGCTGCGCAGTTCACCTTAAGAAAGATGCGCTGGCTCCGCGCAGACATCATGTGCGTGTAAAGCGCAAGAATCTCCTTGCCCGTCCCGCTCTCTCCCAGGATCAGCAGCGGAATATCCGCTCTGGCCACCAGAGCAGCCTGTGCTTCCAGGTCCCGCATACGCTTGCTCGACCGCACGAACGAGTGCATCTCATTCAGCGGTATCTCCCGCGGCGAATCAGCCGACGAAACCTTCTTCTCAGCCGTCGCCAAGTGCTCTTCGATCGCCTGCTCCACATCACTTCCGGTAAATGGCTTCATCACGATCGCCCGAACCCCGAGCCGAATCACCATCTCCAGGTCCCGTAACTCTGCCGAGCACGACAACACCACTACTGGAAGATTCGGCTTCGAGCACCGGATATGCGTCAGCAACGGAATCGGGTCCCGGTTCGCGTGCAGCGCCAGCAACAGCAGGTCGGGCTCTTCTTTTTGATCGAGACGGTCAAGCAGCGACTGCTCTTCCGAGAAGAGGCTAAGCGCATACTGGTCACCAAGGGTCAACCGAAGATAGTCGAGAACCGCAATATCCGGCTCCAGAATCAGAATCTGGGAGCGGGTCTTGGAACTGGACTTAAAAGCAGAGACCGGATACGACAACGAAGCGGACATACAACACCCCTATAGGCCGGTTTGGAATCTAACGTCCAAACCTTGCAAGACTCTTGGACCCATATCTCTCTCTTTTGCTGGATCCGCGCTACCTTATTGATTTCTTCCCGCCGCGGAGGTGGGGAGACTCCCCACGACGTTTTGCTGAGCGAATTTTAGACCGTTTGAGAGACCTGCGACAGAAAAATGTTAATAATTTTGCTGACAAAAGAGATAAAGGTTTTCCCTTCTTTCTCTCCAAGTAGGCTTAGATTACATGCTATCGGCTTCGAAAGAGTGAGAAAAAGGTTATTTTTTATTGATGGTTACTTTGGTAAGTTTTATCGTGGTGACCACTCTTTGTGCCGATAAATGGCTGCTTACCATCCAATCTCACGTCAGAAACGCATAGTCGCACACCTCTTCAGAACGTTTGAGTCTTTAAATCACGCACGACATTCAAATGATTGGCGACTCACGTGCAATGTGAAGGGAATTGCAGAGTTGTTGTCATGCCCTACCCATCCAGTACATAGGAAAAAAGACCTTGGTTCACAATGCCGAATCCGCTGCTGCACTTAGCCTCCCACCGCTGGATATTATCTTCGGCAAAACGGCAGCCATGCAGGCCGTCCGCAACAAGCTGGAAAGGGTAGCTGAGACAGACGTTCCCGTTCTAATTCAAGGAGAAAGCGGCACAGGCAAGGAGTTAGCCGTCCGCCTGCTGCATTCTCTCTCCATGCGGGCACGTGGCTCCCTCGTCAAGGTAAGCTGTCCAGCCATCCCGCATACCCTTCTTGAAACCGAACTCTTCGGCTATGAAAAGGGAGCATTTACCGGTGCCATGACCACCAAACTCGGTCGCGTCGAGCAAGCCCACATGGGCACCCTCTTTCTCGACGAGGTGGGCAGCCTCGACCTCGGAGTCCAATCCAAGCTCCTCCAGGTCCTGCAGGATGGCACCTTCGTCCGGGTCGGTGGCCACGAGGCCCGCAGCATTACTACTCGCCTCGTCTCGGCCTCCAACACTGACCTCCGCACCCAGGTCGAAGACGGCACCTTCCGCCTCGACTTCCTCTTCCGCATCAACGCAGTGACCATCAACCTGCCACCCCTGCGCCAGCGCATCGCCGATTTGCCCATCCTCATCGACTACTTCATCGAGCACTATGCAAAAGTTTTCCATCACACACCGGAACTTCTCTCCAAGAGCGCTATACGTCTGATGCAGAACTACCATTGGCCGGGAAACATCCGCCAGCTCGAGAACCTCATCCGCAGCTACGTCCTGATCGGCAGCGAGGAAGCCCTGGTCGCCGAGATGATGCCCGAGCCCGCCCGCGGTGGCATCACCACCGACATCGACCTCAGCGAGCCGATCTCCCTCAAAAACATCACCAAGCAGGCCACACAGGACCTCGAGCGCCAGATCATCCTCAAAGTCCTGCAAGCCAACAGCTGGAACCGCCAGAAGACCGCCAAGTGGCTTCAGATCAGTTATCGCTCCCTCCTTTACAAGTTGAGCGAGGTCGGCATGCCCGAGGTTCCACCCCGCCCCTTGCGCATGCCTCAAGTGGTAAAAAAGAACTCCGACAGGACCTTAAAACCCACCCTATCCTCTCGCACCCGCATTTACTGATTCATCTCCGGTCAGGAGAGTGTCTCTCCTGCAAAGTACCACTGAGCGAGTTGCACGAGCCAGGATGAGAATAGATGTACCGCTGTGAGTTACCTTTGGACTGAACCACTGGGATCAAAGCAGATTTATTGGGATCCCTGACGACGCAGGATCGTCTTGACGGTCTCAAACATGATCAGCAAGTCCAACCCAAGAGACATGTGCTTGATGTAATACAGATCGAACTCAAGTTTTTCGCGACTCTCGGCCAGAGTCGCCCCATACCCATAGCGTACCTGCGCCCATCCGGTAAGACCTGGGCGAATCATGTGACGCAGATCGAAGTAGGGGATCTGCTCGGAGAGCCACGGTACGAATTCAGGACGCTCTGGTCGTGGACCAACAAATCCCATATCGCCGCGCAGCACGTTCCATAGCTGCGGCACCTCGTCCAGTCGGATCTTCCGCATGAACATACCAATAGGCGTCACGCGCGGGTCATTCTTCGAAGCCCACCGGGCCCCTTCCACCTCGGCGTCCTGCCGCATCGTACGAAATTTATAGACGGTAAAGTTGCGCCCGCCAAGCCCCACGCGCGTCTGTCGGAAAAAGATCGGTCCCGGCGAAGACAACCGGACCATCAGCGCCACGATCGGGAAAAAAGGGAGAAACAAAAGCAGACCTGCGGCTGCTGTCAAGGTTGAAACAAGGCGCCGTGCAATCTGCTGCGATGGCCTCACGCGAAACCCTTCGCTATAGATAAAGCTGCTCGGGCGCAGGCCATCCAGATACAATTTTCCTGTAAGTCGCTCGAGTAGCGACCCGGCTTCTTCAATCACCACACCGTTGAACCGCAGTTTCAGCAGTTCACGTAACGGAAGCTCTCCGCGCCGATCTTCAAGCGCAATAATCACACGATCTATTCCCGGATCAGGACCACGAAAGGCCTCTAGCGCCGTCGTGAAAGCCTCCTTTCGTTCTTCCTTGTCGAGCATACGTGAATCGGAACCGACGACTTCCATCCCCGCGTCCTTACGTGTCTGAAGCAGCTCAACAACCGTCTGTGCGCGTTCACCGACGCCAAGTACGTACACTCGCTCACGGAACATCTTTCGTCCAATGATCCACTCATACGCGCTGCGCCACGCTACCAACGACAGCGTCAGAAATATCAGGCCCAGCAGGAGAACGGAGTGAGCATCGACATCCGGAAAAAAATAGATCACCCCCGAAAGTAGAAACGACAGAAATCCCAGGACCAGCAGCAGGCGAAAATAAATCTCCCAGCGTGCCGAGATGCGCTGAGGCTCATATAAATCAAAGTAGTAAGAGCAAAGCAGCGTGAGCAACGTAAGGCCTGCGATCTTCAGTGCCCCATATTCATAGTTGAGGACGAGATATGTGTCCGGCCCAAGCTTCATCACTGTTGCAAGCAGGAATGAACCGCTTACAATCAACGCTTCACATAGCAGCAGAACAATGGTACGTGTTGGGTAATACACATTGAACAGCCGGATCATCGCGTCAATTGCTCCCTGTTACTCCCGGCTGGCGTTATATCCGTAATAATCGCCGACCTGTTGCTTATCTTCGACAGCGTTGAGCACAAAGCCAAGAACGTTCGAAGCCTTCAACTCACTTGCCGCACGCTGCGCGACCGGAAATTTGGTCACGCCTCCACGAGCGACCAGCAACACGCCATCGCAAGACCGTGCCAGATTCACCGCATCTGACACAGGGAGCACCGGTGAAGAATCTACAATAATCCAGTCAAAATGCGGCTCAGCTAGTTTGATCAGTTCGCCGAAACGCGGATTTCCGGAGAGATCGGCCGCCTTATCGCCTCCATTGCCGCCGGGGATAAAAGTAAGGTTCGTTAGATAAAACTTCCCTGATCCGTTTGTCTCCGTCGTCTCTGCCCGTTGCATCACTTCTTCGATGCTCGACTTTCCGGCCAGATACTCTGCCAATCCCGGTTGCGACTCGCAGCCCAGTATCTCGTGCGCCGTATAACGACGCATATCACCATCGATCAGGAGCACTCTGCTGTTCTTATGACGTGCCAGGCTGACGGCCAGATTAGCTGAGATGAAGCTCTTTCCTTCTTGCGGTAAACCGCTGCTCACCAGGATCGACTTCAATGGACTAATATCGCGGAGTTCATAGATCCGTGAGCGCAGGCTTCGAAACTGTTCTACAGACGGACCGCGATCCAGCAGAGAGGGCAACTGCGACAGGACCGGTGACCACGGTCGCCGAGCGATCTTATTCATATCGAGCCCAGACGCGCGCTCATGCGTAAACGATGAGGGTTCCAGTGTTTCCCTTAGGCGACCCGTCACCGCTTGCATCGAAGCAGCATCATAGTCCTCGGCGACGGCGGACGCAGTCGACGCAGGAATATGACTACTGGCTATCTGTTCCGGTGCGAACGATTCGCGTTCGTGCCGCTCCAATTTCCGCTCCGATTCTGCCTTTTGCAGTGCTTCGTATATGCGGCTCATCGATCTTGCCTTCCTGGTATCTCTCCGTTGAAACTCGTTATCAGGTTGGGGCCATCGGTGCTATAGCCCCGTGGTGTCTGCCCGCCTCCACCACCTACGGCAGCAGACGATATAAGGAACGGCTGCGTCTCTAATTCCAGTTCGACCGCCACTCCCTCTACCATCGCTCCTGTCACCTGCTGCACCTGTTCGACATACGCCACAATCAGCGAGTGTTCGCACAACAGATTGATGATGCGTGGAATTCCGCGGCCGTAGTGGTGAACCAGGTCCAGCGCATCCAGCGAAAACAGTGGCCACGTTGCACCTGCAATGCGTAGCCTTTCAGCAACATAGGCATGCGTCTGGCTTTCGGTCAGCGCCTGCGTTCGGCACCACAGCGAAACTCTCTGCCGCAACTGTCGTACGCTCGGGTGTCGCAGTTTCTCTTCGAGCTCGGGCTGTCCCGAAAGTACGATCTGCAGCAGTTTCTCGGATGACGTTTCAAGGTTCGTCAGCAGCCGAATCTCTTCCAGCAGATCCCAGGAAAGATTCTGGGCTTCATCGACTACCACGACACAGGTCTCCTCCATGCGAAATCGCTCTATCAACCATCGATTGAGCTGCAGTAGCATGCCGGATTTCGTACGCGTCGCGGGCGCAATGCCGAAATCGGTCAACACAAACTCAAGAAAATCCAGAACATCCAGCCGTGGATTGAAGACAAACGCCGTCGATACCCTCCGATTATGAAACGACGCGAGGGCCCGCCTCAGCAGCGTCGTCTTTCCCGTTCCCACCTCACCCGTAAGCACCGTAAAGCCCTTCCGCGCCGAGATACCATACTCCAGGCAGGCAAGCGCCTCCCGAGTGTGCGGCATCATGTACAGAAACCGCGGATCGGGACTAGTACCAAACGGACTGCTTTGTAGCCTGAAGAAGCTTTTATACATCGTCACCCACCCGCATTCATCAGTGGCTTACCGGTTGCTGCGATCTTTGGCTTGCGTCGGCCAAACGTCCATCTTTGCTTAGTTGTCACCGGTCGCGCGTCTCCGGTCAGCGATATGACAGCCAGTGTCGGCAGCTTCGTAAAGGCCCAGATATCGCGTTCGCTGCGCAGTGCCGTATCACGATACTCAGTCCACGCAACCAACAGGAGTCCTAACCCGAGCCCGGCCGCCAACCCACCAGCAAGAAACACTCCACGCTTCGGATAAGACGGTTCATCCGGAAGATTCGGCTCATCCATCACTTTGAACTGCTCCCCTTGCTGACGCTTCTCCAGGTCTGTCGCCATCTTTGATTGGTTCACGTTCTTCAGCAGGCTGTCATAGAACGCCTGTGCCGTCGCGTAATCCCGCGTGAGGTTCTTGTACTCCTCCTGCACCATGGGGCTCGACGAGATGCGATCCTGATAGATTTTGAGCTGGCCGGAGATCTGACCCTGTTCATGCCTCTTTTGTGCGATCGCCTGGTCGAGTGAACGAATTTGCGCACGAAGCTGCAGTACTGCGGGTGAATCAGCACGATTAGCCACAGAGACGGGTGCCGTCGGCGCTGGTGGAGGAGCACTCGCCATCTCCGCACGTAAATCCTTGATCTTCCGCCGAACAGCAACCACATCCGGATAATCGTCTGTATACCGCTTGGTCAAGTCTGCCTCTTCATTCAGAAGCCCCTGCAGCTCGGCCTGCTGTGCCTGGGGTGCCACGCCGCCACGTTCAGACGTCTGCGCCACGGACTGCTGCTGAGCCAGCATCGCCTCCTCATAGCTCTTGTCCTGCTCCATGCGTGCCAGTGCTTGAGTCGTGGCGTCCAACTGCGTATTCAGGGAGGACATCATGTTCATGTTCGGAGCCTCTTCGCCCGGCAGCTTGCCCATGTACTTCTGCTCGAATGCTGCCAACTTCGCATCCTGATCGTCCAGGTTCTGTTTTGCCTCAGCGAGTTGGCCTTGCAGAAACTCCTGTGTGCCTTCGACAGAACTCGCGCGAGATCGCAGGTTCTCGTTCACGAACAACGACGTAATCTCGCCAGCCACCTGCTGCGCTGTCCGAGCATCGGAAGCCGTGAACGAAATGAAGAAGCCCGGCAGCCCGCCGGTGCGCGCCATCTCTGAGTGAATCGGCTTGATATCGATGTTCTTCCGCGTTATGTCAATCCGGTCGTCCATCGACATCTTACTGTTGCCGTAGAGGTTGAACCGTTCGATGATTGGCATCAACCGCGCTCGGCTCAGAATCTGCTCCCTCATTGAAGCCAGCCGGCCAGTCAGATCCTCGGACACTACTGGTCTCACGTAATCTTCGGGAACTTTCTGCTGCTCCACTAGCACCAGCGTCTGCGACAAGTACTGCGGTTGCACGAAATAGCTGCTCGCAAATGCAATCACCGGTAGGATCACCGCCGGAATAGCAACCATCCACCACCGTCTCTTCAGGATGGCACTATAATCTTCAAACGTCAGTGCTCGATGACCAAGCATGGTGACTCCTTAAAACTCCCCGAGGCGCGTCGCCCTCGGCGCAAATGTAATTCCTACCCCAAAAGTCTGCGAGAATCCGCTAAAAGCGTTCTGTGACACAAGCGAACTATTGGTGGACTGGTTCTGGGCTCCATAACTCACCCATCCGGACCAATACTTGCCCAATCCACGCGACAGTTGAGCCCCGCAAAAAAACGTCTTGGTCACTCCATTGATGCTCGTTGGGACTGTTTCCCCGGCAATAGGAGCTGCAAGCAATCCCGAAGTACGTGTATAAACTGCCTGCATCGAAGTCATCCAGACGCGGCTCAGGCTACGGTTCGCGGAACCTGAAATACTGTCAGACAGCGCACCGGGCTGCACCCCCGATCCACCGTTGACCCCGCGGCTATAATTCACACTTGCGCCGACCATCTTCCGGCTATAACTGAGACCGACATTTGCAGCCAGATTCACCCGAGAGGGAATCAAAGTTCCACTCGAACTGCTGACCCACTGCGGCCCAGCCGAAGCGTTAAGAGATAGTGTACGGCTTAGAACGCGTGAGTACTGAAGATTCAGACCGCGCGTCTGGAAGTCGGTTGCGTACAAAGGGTTAGACGGATTGACGTCCTGAATCCCTCCGCTCGTCTCATAGGTAGAATAGACACCGTTCAAGCCGATGGTATCGCGGGCATCAATCCTGTGATTGACGCTCACGGATCCCGAGATCTGCGTCGTATCCAACCCGTTGCTATCCAGAAACTTCAGCACCGACCAGCTACCCGTTCCGCTCACAGAGGTCTTGCCCGTAAGACGTCGTTCGATACTTCCGCTCAGAGTATTGACGATCCGGTTGCCCGAATACGTCAGTACGCCCCCTGCGGGCCCTTGTCCCGGCACCTCGATTGGCTGCGTCCCGAGGTCGCCGACCCCCGGGATGCCAGACAGCCCCGTGGTTGCCGACTGTGGTAGATAGCTGAACGAGTTCGTAATGTTCAACACCCATTTCCCTCTCACAAGGCCTTGCGAAACAGCCACATTCTGGAAAGTCGACGTTCCTTGTCCCGAATACCCAAAAAAAACGCCGCCAGAAAAAAGCATCGAGAAAGGCAGTGATTGGCTCGTGTTCGAATAGGAGACGTTCCCCGACAATGCGGTCGATTGCGTCGTTTCTCCCGCGCCGTAGTACCCCAGTTGCACCTGTTGGGAAGCGGTCAAAGCATAGTGGACGGTCCCATCGAGCGCTGGCAGACCCCATCGGGAGCTGGTACTAGAGACAACCGCCGTTGGAACAGCTTGTCCATGCAAGACGTCACCCAAAGCCAGAAGCATCATCGAAATTTGCATCCATGTCTTCATATGGCATCTCATGGGACGACGATCGTATCTCCTGACTGCAGCGTGACTCCCTGATCCCCCCCTTTCAGCGCCACCTTGTAGTTAAACGGTATCTTCTGCTCCTTGCCCCCCACTGTCCGCATAATATAAATCTTCTTCGAGTTCGCAAACGGACTCAAACCACCCGCCGTAGCTATCGCCTGCAACGGAGTCATCCCTGCTGCCAGAGGGATCGGCCCGACATGTCCAACTTCGCCAACCATGTAGATCCTCTGACTATTCACTGCTAGTACAACAACAGAGACGTTAGGCTCCTGAACATACTTCTTTAGTCGCACCGTGATGTCGGTCGCCAACTGCATCGGGGTCCGTCCGGACGCTGGCAGATCGCCCACCAGGGCTAGCGAGATCATCCCGTCAGGTCGAACCGGAATCGTGCCCGAGAGCGAAGGCTCCTTCCACACTGTGATCTGCAGATTGTCTTCGGGCCCGATAATATAGTGGGCCGTATTTGCTACCCCCGTCTCGGCCGCATTCGATCCCGAGACTCCTCCGCCAGAGTTGGCGGGCGCCGGCACCGCAGCCGCTCCATTCGCCGAAGTCCCAGTCGCAGGCGCAGCCGTCGAAACTGGAGGCGTAACGGGCGGCGCAGGCTTTGTCTGTGCCGTCTGGGCTATGCCGACGGCTGTCGGTACCACAAACAGCGCTCCAACCAGGACCACATCAGACCACTTCATCGGATAGCTCCCATCCTTACTATAAAAACGAGGGATTGACTCGCCCCTCTATTGACTCATCAGGTTTACTTGCGTCCGTTTGTTTCTATCACGATTGATTCAGATTGCGTTACGGGCTCACATTCATAAAAACCAAGCCATAAAGATCCATCGGGGTCTCCTAAAACCCTAAATCTTGCTGCACCGCAAGGGCCAAATCGCTCCTTTAAGGGATTTTTTTTCTAAAGAAACCAATCCCAGACGCGTATAAGCTATTACGCAACTGCCGACTGATGAATCCCTTGCTGGATATCAGTCTTTTACCCCTTTTTAAGGTACTCCCCCAGTGTGCAGATTGGCAGCCGAAAAGGGAAATGTTTTTCCTTTTTGTAGACGGTAATCTTCCACTTTGATAGACATAAGCGTGTAATAAAGAAAAACCGGCTCCGCCACACGGCACTTAAATTGCTTGCAGGTGATATGTGAAGTATAAGGTACTATCAATGACGGTGGGCAGCATGCAAACCGAACCACTTCCTTCACCGCTCAGTCCGAGCAAAGAGGGGCAGCGTCTCCGATCCCCGCGACAGTGGATTCCCTGGGCTACCATTGTAGTTCTTCTGGTGGCGATCTACTTTCGCATCGCCGTCAAGCTGGTCGTCGACTGGTACGACATCCCCGACTACTCCTACGGCTTCCTCGTTCCCCTCTTTGCCGGTTTCCTTGTCTGGGACAATCGAAATGCGATCCGCGCCACCCCGGTTCGTCCCTCCTGGGCCGGAATCGGCCTGATTGTCTTCGCACTCGTCGTCCTCATCCTCGGCGTCTATGGTGTGGAGCTCTTCACCTCGCGGATCTCATTCGTCTTTCTGCTGGCTGGCCTTATTTGGACTTTCTTCGGCCGCCCCATGCTGAAGCGACTGCGGTTTCCCCTCTTTGTCCTGGTGCTCGCGATCCCATTTCCCGCCATCGTCTTCAACCAGATCACTTTTCCGCTGCAGTTGCTCGCCTCTCGCCTCGCGAGCATGGTCCTGCCCCTGCTCGGCGTTCCTGTCCTGCAGGATGGCAACGTCATTGAACTGCCGGTCATGAAGCTGGAGGTAGCCGAAGCCTGTAGCGGTATCCGTTCCTTGATGAGCCTGTTTACCTTGGCAGTCTTCTACGGCTATTTCCTCGAAAAAACCACCACACGCCGGGTGATTCTGGCCTTGGCCAGCATTCCCATCGCTGTGGCCGCAAATGTCGTCAGAATCGTTGGCACAGGTCTCTTCGTCCAATACTGGGACCCAGTCAAGGCGCTTGGCTTCTTCCACGATTTCCAAGGCTGGGTGATGTTTGTCATCTCGCTCTGCTGCCTGTATCTCGTTCACCGTGCCATGCGCCTCATTTCACCAGTCAAGAGCCATAGAATATGAGATCTCCACGATTTTGGACCGTCATAGTCCTCCTCACGGCAACTGCCCTCATCCTCCATACCCGCGGGGATAAAGACTATGTCCCTCCCCATCAACCTTTGAGCCAGTTGCCCAACACCATCGGACCCTGGACGACTTTGCAAGACGTCCCGCTCGATCAGGAAACGCTCAATGTACTCGGGCAAGGGGATTTCCTCAACCGCGTCTACGGCGGCTCCCCGGTCCTTCATCAGACAGTTGCTCAGACCCAATCAGAGGTCAATCCAGCGATTCCGGTCAGCTTGTTCATCGGTTACTTCCCTACACAGCGCACTGGACAGACCATTCATTCTCCCCAGCACTGCCTCCCGGGCGCAGGCTGGACTTTTGAGTCCTCTCGATACGTCAACATGCCCGACATCAACGGTAAACTCTACAATGTCGGCGAATACGTCATCAGCAACGGCGAGAGCAGGCAATTCGTAATTTACTGGTACCAGGCGCATGGCCGCAGCATTGCCAACGAATACAAAGCTAAACTCTACATGGTCAGGGATGCGATCCGCACCAACCGCACGGACGGCGCTCTGGTCCGCATCATCACTACCATTCTGCCTTCCGAGCCAGTTTCCAGTGCTCGGGACCGCGCCCTGCTTTTCGCTGGCGAGTTGGCACCCCTCCTGCCCCAGTTTATTCCGGACTGAAGCCCGAGAAATGCCCGATATTGCCGAAGCCACCCGGCTGCAGGACACGCATTACGTAGTACAAGTTCGATCTACAGAGGAAAGTGCAATGAGAATGCAACTAGTTCCACGATGGTTCCGGGTTTCTGCAGTTTTGGCTATCTCTCTCGCTTTGGGACTTACCACCGGTTGTTCGCGTGACCCCAACAAGCAGAAACAAAAGTATCTTGAGAGCGGCAAACGTTATGCCGCCGACAACAAGCTAAAAGAAGCGACAATCCAGTTTTCTAACGCCCTGAAGGTCGACCATAACTTCGCCGCGGCCCATTACGAGTTGGCCAAGGTCTACATCAAGCAGGGCAACATGCTACCCGCCTATGCTGAGTTGCTCCGCACCGTCGACTTACAACCCAGCAATGTCCAGGCCCGCATTGATTTGGGCAGCATACTTTTGGCTGGCCGTCAGTCTGACCGCGCGGCCGAGCAGGCAAAGGCTGTACTGGCCATCAACAACAATAACGCCGACGCCTATGCCCTTCTATCGAGCATCGCTGCCTCCAAAGGAGATCGCGCCGAAGCTCTTTCCCAAATTCAGCGCGCTCTTTCCATTGATCCCAACCGAGCCAACTTCCACACCGCGCTCGGCCTTCTCCAGGCTTCTGATCCTGCCTCCGAACCAGCCGCCGAGGAGCAACTCCGCAAGGCCGTCTCACTCGATCCAAAGAACGCCACCTCCCACATGGCCCTCGCCGCGGTGCTCGAGAGAAAGGGCGATCTGCCCGGAGCCTTGCAGGCAATGCAGGCGGCCGTCGCGGCCGATCCCAAAAACGTCACCGCACGCGCCAATCTCGGCCATATCTACCTTCGCCAGGGTGACAAGGAGAAGGCCGAAGAGACCTTCCGGCAGGCAGCCGACGACCTCAACGACTCGCCTCTCGGCGCCAACCTTCTCGAGAGCTATTACATCAGCACCCAGCAGCTGGATCGTGCCGAACCGGCCTACGCTGCCCTCGTCGCCAAACATCCCAAGAGCACGCAACTCAAGTTGGCCTATACCCGCCTCCTGCTCATGAAAAAGGATATGGCGAAGGCCAAACCCATCGCTGAGGAGCTCGAAAAGACTGACGCAGGCGACCCCGAAGTTGCCGTTCTCAACGCCATGCTTCTCCTGAACGATAACAAGACAACAGACGCCTTCAACCTCCTGCAGAAGGCAGCCAAGAACAACCCCGAAAACGTTCAGGTCAAAATTTGGCTGGGTCGTGCCGCCCGCCTGAAAGGAGATCAGGCCGTTGCCCTGCAGAGCTTCCGCGACGCGGCAAAGCTCAACCCGAGAAACTTCCAGGCTCAGGAAGGTCTTGCTCAGGCCGCCCTCGACGTCCGCGACTTCGGGCTCCTCGCTCAGGCTGCCGAAGCCGCCATCGCAATCAATCCCCAGGCCGCGAATCCCTACATCTGGCGAGGAATGGCGGAGGGAAACCAGAAACAGTTCGACAAGACAGAGGCCGACTTCAAGCAGGCCATGAAACTCGACCCCAAAAACGCTCTCGCTCCTTTGTCTTTGGCTGAGCTTCGCCTGAGCCAAAAGAACATTCCCGAAGCCAAAACCCTCATCGAACAAGCGCTCACCAATGACCCGAACTCCGCTCGAGCGATGCGTCTGCTCGTCTACACCATGCTTGTTGAAAAGCAACCAGCCAAGGCCATTGACCGCATTCAGCAGCAGATCGCCAAAGTCCCGCAAAACTCAGACATGTACACCATGCTTGCCGAACTGCAGCTCCAGACGGGCGACGTAGCCGCGGGCACAGCCTCGGCCCAGAAGGCGATGCAGCTGAATCCCAACAACGGTGCCGCTACGATGGTCTTCACCCGCGCTGAACTCAGTCATGGAGATCCTGCAAAGGCCATCGACACCTGGCAGCAGTGGCTCAAGACCCACCCCAGCGACGCACAGGCAAATACCATTCTTGGCGCACTTGAAGAAGCTCGGGGAGATCACAGCAAGGCCATGGATTACTACAAGGCGGCCCTCCAAATCCAACCCGAACAGCCCGTCGCAGCAAACAACCTCGCTTACCTGATGGTGGAAAGTGGACAGAATACCGACGTTGCGCTCTCCCTTGCCCAAATCGCCCGCCGAGCCATGCCCAACTCCGACAGTGCCGCCGACACCCTCGCCTGGGTCTACTACCAAAAGGGGAACTACACCTCCGCGCGCGACTTGCTGGAAGATGCGTTGAAGACTTCTCCCAACGACGCGGCCATTCACTATCACCTCGGTATGACCTATTCGAAGCTTTCCAACCCCACTAATGCCGTCAACCACCTGAAAAAAGCTGTCGCCCTCGCCCCCAACACTCAGACCTCAAAAGATGCCGAAAAGGCGCTTAGTTCTCTGAGCTAATTCGGCCGCTGTCGTCACTTTCGACATGAACGCGAGGGGGCAGTGCCCATGTTCCGCTTCTGCTGGACATGGGCACTGCCCATTCTTTTCCAACCTACGGATTCAGAGTTCCGCCCTCTACCTCAGAGGAGAAGACGAAGACAAAACATTCTCATAAGTCTGCATTGTCTTCCTGGCGATGGAATGCCAGGAGTGGTCACCGAAGTTCATCAGACGAACCCTCCCGGCTAGCCGCTCCCGCAAAGCTGTATCCTGAGCCAGCTCAACTAGCGCATCGGCAAGCTCGATGGAGTCTTGCGGATCGACCAGAAGTGCATTCTCACGATCCGTCAACAACTCGCGAAAAACCGGCAGATCACTGGCCACAATAGTTTTTGCCAGGGCCAACCCCGTCGCAAGCGCGCCGCTCGTTGTAATCGCACGATAAGGATAAACAACGACGTCCGCTGCTCGATATAGCGCCACCAACTCTTCCGTGGAGATGAAGCGAAAATGAAGCTTCACCCGCTTCAGATCCAACTGCGCGACTTGTTCTCGAATCTGATCGAGCAACTCGGGTGCTCCTGTGCCGGCAATGACAAGACATGCGTTCTCGCTGTGCGCTTCGACTTTTTGCCAAGCAGGTAGCAGCAGATCAATCCCTTTATACAGAAAGATAATTCCCTGCCAGAGAAACATGACCTTGCCGGGCTCAATCTGAAAACTCTGCAATGTCTGTTCGAGTCCTACTGTAGGAAGGTCATAGAAGAAGGGGCCGTGGGGAATGACCGATATCTTCCTCTCAGGCACAGTGAATTCCGAGCCAAGCCTTGCTCGGATGTGATCTGAGTGACAGATAATCCCATCGACCATATGGTACAGATTGTGGAAGGTTTCCCTGTAAGCCTCGCCGGTATCGTGGGGAAGCAGGTCGTGAACTGTCAGCACAATCTTCGAACCCCGTTTTCGACAGAATTCAACAAACCACAGATCGAGCGGGACTCGCCACTTGAGCATCGGCAGGTATTGCACATGAATTACATCAGGAGGATCGGTCAGAAAGCGAACGGTCAGCGCAGCAAGATTAAGGGTTGCTTCAATCAACTTCAGGATTCTGCGCGGCAGCTGCGGTAATTGAAACTTGCCCACTACATCGAGTAGCCCTGGATCGATCTTGATTCCGCGACTCGAGAAGCAAACGGGGTCGAGGTAATAAGAGATCGATCCGACGGTCACATTAACGTGTTCCACCAGCAAAGCTTTGGAAAGATATGCCGTGTAGTATGGCACCGTGGCCAACAGATCCATCATGAAGACCTTGGGCCGCTGAATACCTCCGTTCACCTCGTCTTTTCTCCGAAAGGCTGGATATCTTCAAATTGCGTTGCCTTGGCCGTCCTGCCTGCAGCCTCATACACGCGGAGATAATCGGCAGTCATTCGTTCGGCGGAGAATTCTTCTTCAATGAATTGTCTCGCCGCCACTCCGAAACGTTCGCGCTTTCCAGTATCCCGCAACAGCTCTAAGATTCCGCCAGAGATTGCTTCCACACTTTCAGTAGGTACAACCACCCCTGTTCGGCCATTTAGTACAACGGTTGGCACTTCACCTACGGCAGTTGCAATCAGTGGGAGTCCGCTGGCCATCCCTTCCAGAATCGCCATGGGCAATCCTTCCTGTCGCGATGCCGAAACCATGAGATCCAACGAAGCATATATCGAAGGCATATCGTCGCGGCGTCCCAGGATTTGCAGGCTATCCCCAACCTTCAGTTCGTCGATCAAAGACTCCAGCTTGTCTCGATCCGGTCCTTCACCAACGACCAAAAATCGCGCGCGCGGAAGCTCGACTAAAACGCGAGCAGCCGCACGTATAAAAAGATCGACCCCCTTCTCCCTGGAGAGCCGCCCGACCAATCCAACGATGAGAGCAGAGTCTAATGTCGAATCTCCACGAAGAATGGGCTGCGCGTTGTCAAAGAGGCGCAGGTCAATTCCATTCCGAACCAGGTGAATCTTCTCTTCGCGAACCCCCGCATTGAGCATCCTGCGCTTCACCTCACTCGAGACAGCCACGACCCGCGTGTACTTCCGAAGCACAAAGCGATCAACTCTACCGTAAAGAGAAACCAATAAATCACTGTCAATCCAATTGTGGCATGTAGAGACCAACGGTATACACAGTCCGCGTAAAGCTAGGTAAACATATATATCCGCTTTGTACCCATGAGCATGGACGATGTCGGCATCGGCCCGAACCGCCAACTCTCGAATGAGAGCAAGCACTCTTCGGTCAACCTGCCCCTCGCAGGGAATGAGATAGGACTCGATACCTTCTCTGGTGGCGGCTTCATGAAGTTGTAGATTTGGATTCGAGGAATTGGCGAACACGCCCAGTACACTGCAATGACCACTCCGGTTCAAAGTGCGCGACATGTTCAGTATTACGGCCTCTGCGCCGTACATCCCGCCGCTACTAATGATGTGTAGAATCTTCATTCAGAAGTAGCCCAGCCACCATCGCTATCTTATTCTTTTCTATTTAGAAGTGCCCAAAGTTTTTCATATAGCCGGTCTCCAAGCAGAGTTTTCGCAGCTGCCTTTATTTGATATTGATGCTCCAGACTCGACAGAACATTGCTGTCGGGCCGAAGGACATTGGCGATATATTCGAGATTCATACTCGACAGAATATTCAACCGACCAATCATCGGACCAAGAGGCACCGTCTCCGCTCTTGGAACAGACGTATAGATCTCTCTGTAACCGGCCTTCTGGCAAGCTGCGATAACTCTGCGATTATAACGTCCACCCGGCAAAGACATCGTAGTAATCGACGTGCCCAGCTTGTCTTCCAATGTCATTCGTGCACCACAGAGCTCCATTTGTAGTTGCTTCTCGCTGCAATGGGTCAGTAACGTATGAGTCCAACCGTGTGCACCAATCAATTGGCCGCTCTGATGCAGAGCCCTCAACTCCTGCCAGCCCATGTAATCAGTTTTATTCCCCGTCCAGCCAACAGTGATGAAGAAATGTGCCACAACGCCTCGGGATTGCAGAATCGGTAAGGCCAACTCAAAGTTTGAGAGATGTCCGTCGTCGAAGGTTACTTCCGGACGCGGCCCGAGACCTCCCGTTTCGCACATTCGAGAGAAAAGGTTGATATGTTTTTCGAACTCTGCCGTCTCAAGAACATACGAGTAGTTGCTCCTGACAGGCCGCAGTTCGTGGTAGAGGAGATAAAGTTTATGCAAAGGAAGCTGTGAAGCTCCGGCTGTTCCTTGGATACCGGTCAGTTCAAACACAAAAGACTACTCCTCCCCACGCGTGTCGCGTTTCTATAACGTCGCCTCGACAAGCTCGAATAACTGACGAGAGCGCGTGTATATCCAGGCTATTCTTCGACCCTGGAAAGCAACTGCCGGCACCGGAGCAGAGACTACTATGCAACCATTGTTTTGCGCGTGGATCAGTGCTCGGTCAATATCGCTCGTCTCGAAGCAGAGATGGTACGCGGCTCCTCTATCCTTCGCCAGGATCGATCGAATCGGCGAGTCGTCGGTGAGAGGTGCAATTAGCTCAATTTCGGCTGGATCATTCACAGATTTCGCGAGGAAATTTACCGTAACCTTCTGCATAGGGTCATCAAAGGGACCAGACACAACTTTGTACCCGAACAAGGATGAGAGCAATTCACTTGTGGGGCCGAGAACTGGTACAGCCACTCCTACATGGAGTAGCTTGAAGTTCAACTCCTCAGGCTGCTCAGACATCAAAGCACGGCCCCCTTCTTCTCCAATTCCGCCTGGAGAAGATACACGCTGGTCAGTTCAGGTATCTTCTGCAGATCAAATTGAATCCCATATTCCCCTTCAATCGCGAGAATTGCCTGTAGATGCCTAAAGGAATCCCAACTGTCGACCATCCCGATAGTCAGATCTGAGGTGACTTGCTCAGGTGCAATCTCGAGAATGTCGGCGAGAATGTCACGAAGAGAAGACGGCACTGGCTGAGAGCTCATTAAATTCATTTCCTTCCTGGGTTATCCACTTCGGGATCGTTGGAACCGAAGTAGTCAAATCAAGCTCGTAAAATACTGAGTCGGAGTTGGTTCCTTCCGACGGATTCGTCCTGCGAAAACCGTGATCGGTGTAGAAGTTTTCGCACGGGGCGTTCTTTTTAGTCGCTATGAATTCACCTACAAGTCGATTGGCACCGGCTAGCAGCGCTTGTTCGCTAACGTGCGCTAAGATTGCGGTCTCGATGCCACGGCCGATTACTCGACACGATAATAGCAGGGAGTCAATATAACACGCTCCCCCTTGCGTGCGAGCAAGAGCCAGCCCGACTACACCACCATCCCCAAAGCGGTCACGCACTCGAACTACCACAGCCTGCCCATTCGCCGCAGAGGCAAACTCTTCGATCTCCGCAGCGGAATGACGCCTCGTCGTCAGATTAAATTGATTCGTTTTAGCCAACAACTGCACGGCTCTTGAAAGAGGAGCATGTAAGGCACTTTGAAACGTGCATACAATCTCAAGGGAAGCGAGAAACTCGTCGCGGCTGCTCGCGCCGCAGGCCAGCTCGGCTCGCAGCGCCTGAGCTTTATATTCATTTACTCGATTAGCATCATCGTCGGTAACGACAACCGCATCAAAAAAGGGCTGCTCCGACAACATCTCAACTAGTTTCCATGGCTCTTCAAATGGCGCCGCGATAACGGCTACCTCTGGCAACTGCCGGCGAATCGCTTCGCATTCCACAGGATTGTCATCGACAAAGACAAAGGAATCAAGCCCGAGCGATAGTTCCTGCGCGAGTTCCCGAAGAGAATCCGCCTTCTCGTTCCTGCTAATCTTGCGTGCGACAAAATTGTCCAGGGTCAGTGCAAGATCAGCAGCACGCATTTGAAACGCTTCTCGAACATCCTCCTCATTATTCTTTGAAACCATCGCAAGCAGAATGCCCCGAGAAGACAACTGCTTTAGATACTTCTGATAATCAAGATAGCAATTCCCCGGGAACGCACTCCCTGTAGCTATCCCGTCTGGGCCATCTTCTCCCAGCACTCCTCCCCACAATGTGTTGTCAAGATCCGTGCACAAGATCTTCCGGGGCGCGCGGAATAACGTCGAGAACGACCGGATCAGACCGCGCGAATAAACTCGAAACGAATCCGCGGAAACAGGCAGCCTTGACGAAAAAAACATCCGCGCGTCGCGCCAGGAAGCCCGCCCATAGCGTGCAGCAAGGCGATCGACATCAAAAAAAACGCAGTCGGAAACGGTGCTGCACAACGCAGCAAGTCCTCGATTCAGACGAAGCACTGCGTTGGTTAAACTGTGCGGAAGATTCGCATCTCCAACGTCCCCCAGCGATGTCCGGTCGGGAACGAGAAGCCCCTGGAAGAGTATTCGCGCTGAGTTTCCAGAACGAAAACTCCTGAGAAGCTGTGCCATTCGTGCCAGGCATTCCTCGATCTCCTCCTCCACCCCTGCGCCCATACCGTCCGCGCACAGTTCCGGCAGCCGGCCCGCAATTTCTTCTATATCGAGAAGGACAAGAACGATGTCCGGATTGAACTTCGAAAGCGAACTCGCGGAGTTCAACATGTCATCAACATAAGAGCCGTACCCACCCACCCGCAGATCGAGCACGTAGTTTGCCAGCACGGCTTCTGTCGCCAGAAAAGGAAGAATTGGTTCGATCGTTACCGAACGAACCACATAAGTCTTTAGCCTCTTGGCACGCAGATCTTTGAGCGCATCAGAAATGCCGGCAAAAGAGGAAGCACAGAACATAACATCGGCAAGCTTACTGGATACGTCGAGAAGCTCTCGCACATACTTTACCGCGGCGATAGCATCCCGCCTGGAAACGGCATCCTTGATGCAGCATCGCAAATCCTGACGCTCTACATCTCTTTGCATCTGTTTTCTCCATTGCGGCCAACTATTGCGGATCGACTCCCTTAGGCGGCCGCATGATAATGCGTCCCGGTACGCCCATAACCGTTGCCCCCTCGGGAACGTTGCTTATCACAAGAGTATTCGCGGCGATCTTTGCGCCGGTACCCACTTTGATCTTACCGACCAGCGTAGCACCGGTACCAATATAGACATCATCGCCAAGCACAGGAGCGCCCTGTCGCCCCATAGCGGACGCGCCGATCGTCACACGATGGGCAATATCACAATTTTTCCCAAGAACAGCCTGCGGATTGATATGAACTCCGCCTATATGGCCGATGTAAAGTCCTTCCCCGATAGAAGCCTGGGGATCGATACACATCTCCATGAAAACCTCGCAGAACTTATTGGCAAAAAAAGAGACCACCTTCAACGGAATTCGGATCAGGGTGGTCGGTCTTGCAACATGCAGCCAGTTACTCAGTCTATAGCACCCAATGGACCACACCGCGGGGTTCAACCACAACTCCTTGCCCTTGTAGCCCCGGGATTTGTAACGTTCCACATCTGCAGAGAACCTGTTCATGCAAGATCCTTGAAAAGCCTACTCGCACCAACGTTTTGCTTTTTCCACTGCGGTAATCTTATCAGCCATCGTGTTATTGACCTCTGGAAACACATCCAGTCTCTTTTTTCCATGACTTCTTCTCCTTGTTAAGGCAGAATGCAGGATATTCGACTTGAGTGGATGCGTGGAAAGTCGACCGGCCCAGGCTATATCTGTAGCGACTACTATATTGAGTCCACAGCGCGCCCACCCCGAAGCCGCCATTGCGCTTCTCGCAGGATAGCTGCGAATAGCGTCTTCGTCTTGCTACCGATATTGTCCATGAAAAACGGTATACAAAACGCCTTGAGTGCAGCGTTGCGAGACGCAATAAAGTCTCCCTGTTTTCTAACCCAATATGCTACCGATTCATACCGCTTGCCGGCCTCGGCATGCGCAAACCGATGCCACTCAGAAGGAATGATGGTGTCCATATGCTCGTAGAACATTGCCTCCATCTGGCAGCTAAACTGAGGCCCTTTACTTAGAAAAGAACTGTCAGGAGTCATCCTATAGTCAGCCATCACGCGATCAATCAAAACTATATTGCCAGTACGAGCTGCAAGTATCCAGAGAGGCCAATCGGACAATGATTGAATGTTGAAATACCACTCCGGTATCTCACGATGGATGCCGGTTCGAAATACGGCCGCGTTTGTGAAAATAATATTTTGACGGACAATATCCTCAAGCCCGTACCGCCCGGCAGCTAATGAAGGAAGTTTATGCTGGGTCACTTCTCCGGCCGTTGTGACCATCCGGACGTAATGGCAGGAGACACTGATCGATGGATCGGATTCCATCACTTTCACCTGAATCGCTAGCTTCTCCGGGTCCGTCCAATAATCATCTCCATCCAACTGTGCAGTGTACTTACCGCGGCATTGCTCCAACGTCTCCCAGGTATTGCGCTGAACTCCAACATTCTTGCTCCGCTCCAGCACCCTGATCAGATTTGGGTACCGCTCTCTATAGGAGTGGGCAATGCTGAGAGTAGCGTCTGCGGAACAGTCGTCAGCGATAACGATTTCGATCGGAAAGGTCGTTCGCTGCTCAAGCACGCTATCTATAGCTCGAGGCAGCCACCTCTCCAGGTTGTACGTAGTAATCGCCACGCTCACCAGAGGGTTAACGGACACCGTCGAACTTAGTGCCGCACTTGTCATGCTGTCAGTCTCCTCTTGCACTTTCTGAGCCATAAATAAAGTTAGGCAGCCTTACATAAATAAGCTAGACAGTCTTATCTGTCTGCCGCAGGTCGTCCATTCAAAAGTCGCCATTCAGCCTCGTGAACAAGCGAAGCAAGCAGCGCCTTCGTCTTGCTGTCGAATCTATCCATCAGGAATGGCGCGCGAAATGCCCTTAATGCGGCCCTGCGTGATGCAGTAAAGTCTCCCTGCTTTCCAACCCAATATGATATCGCTTCATAGCGCTTGCCCTTCTCAGCTCGAACAAGCCTGTGCCACTTCGAAGGGAGGATGGTCTCAATATATTCGTAAAATCGCGCATCCGTCTCATACCAATATAGATCTCCCTTGCCCATCAAGGAGCTACCTGGAGTCAGTACATAATCAGCCATTACGCGATCGAGCAAAACGATGCTTCCCGAAAGAGCCGCCAACACCCAGATAGGCCAATCAGTGGTGGGCGCCAGATCAAAATACCACTCTGGCAGATCGCGGTGAATGCCATTGCGAAACATGACCGAGAGAGATGGCAGGAAATTATGGCGAATGATCTCCTCAAGTCCGTACCGACCTGGAGCAATGGAAGGATATCTATCCCGCTTTACTTCTCCACTATTACTAACCCATCGCACAAAGTGACCGCAAACATTAAAGGAGTCATCTGATTCCATCGTCTCAACTTGAACCGTAAGCTTATCCGCATCCGTCCAATAATCATCAGCGTCCAACCATGCAATAAACTTGCCTCGGCATTGTTCGAATGTCTCATAGTAGTTACGCTGAATCCCGAGATTCTTACTCCGCGCCAACACCCTGATTACATTTGGGTATCGTTCCCGATAGGAGTTAGCAACGCGAACAGTCGCGTCTTGCGAACAATCATCGCCAATAATTATTTCAAATGGAAAATTCGCCCGTTGCGCCAGAACGCTGTCAAGAGCTCGAGGAAGCCAATCTGCTGAATTGAATGCAGTAATCGCAATGCTCACCAGAGGAGTAGAACTGGGCGCTGAGTTTAGGTCCGCTCTCGTCATAATAATCTCCAGGCTTTTGCGCTGAGGCGCGTCTCACCGGCGCATAACATCCGAATACACCTTCGATATCTCGTCGGCAAACTTTTCGCGCGAATAATTCTTCCGTACATGCTCGCAGGCTGTAAGTCCAATATAGTTTGCTTTCTTTGGATCCTCTATTAGGCGCATAATCGCATCGGCGAGTTCGTCACGGTTGCCGTGTTGGTGTAAATATCCAGTTACGCCAGGATCAACAATCTCCGGAATACCACCGACAGCAGTAGCAATAACTGGCTTACCCATCGCCATTGACTCCAAAATAGATAAGGGGAACCCCTCTCGATGAGTGCAGAGCACACAAATATCCATAGCAGCGATAAGCCTGGGCACGTCATTACGGTGGCCCACAAAGATAAATTTGTCCACAATGCCGAGTTCATTAAGTCTTTGAACTACTGCCCCATAATGTTGTCGGTTCAAATCAACCAGAGAGTTGTCGCCCACGATTAAAAATCGGGTATTGGGATGCTTTAGAAGCACATCCGCGGCGGCAGAAGCCAACGTGAAGTAGTCCTTCTGATGGGAAACTCGCGCAACCATCCCAACCAGAACGCACGCAGCTGGGACCCCTAATTCACGTCTCACGGATGTATTACTCTCCGCCATATCTGCGGTTGGCACCTCTACCGCGTCATAGATAACGCGCGCCTTGCTGTCCGGCAGAGCCATCGCAAAACTCTGCTTCGCTTCTTTCGATACGAAGATAAAACTTTGGACCGGTAAGAGGCAAAGCCTTTGACGCAGCTGAAGATGTGGGTAGCTGACCCGAAGATGGCACACGATCCGGGTCCGCGCGAGAAGAGAGGCAAAACTATTATGGTACGCCGCTTTTTCGTCAGAAAAATGAATTATATCCGCTGCATTTTGACGAATTTGACGTGCAATGACAAGCGACGTCTTATAAAACCGAACTGCATGCCGCAGGCTAGGCTCAGGTGGTGCATAGGTTATTGTTTCGATCCCCAGTTTGTCGAATGAATCCCTCAAAGCTGCCGCGTCCGGAAGACAGAATGCGATGTGACGGAACCGCTCCTTTGTTGCATCTATCATACGAAGCGTAGCGATCTCAACTCCACCTATACCGCTCCACGGCATAAAATGAGCAACCGTAAGCCTCTGGTTGGATTTGCTATCGCCCATCACTTTCCTTACCTTCTTCCTTTATAACTTGCAAAATAAACAAATAAGTTCAGCGATAGCGTTCGGATAAAATCCAACTCCTAAATGGAACATAGCTGACAACACTATATGTCTGAGCGAGAAAATCCGGAGTTTCAGTTATGAGAATCACGAACCATCAAGCAATCGAATTCGACAACGCGCAAACTTTCATCGCGGGTAACCGGAATGAGTGAAGTGATGGAAAAGCCAAGAGCATTTAGTCTTGCCAAAGAAGTAAGGTAGTCTGGCATACCTTCGTAGATTGGCTTTAGAGCAATCTCCGACTGCAAGCCCAGAATGAGTTGCAGGCAACCGGAGGCTCCTTCAAGCACTTGAAGATCGTATCCTTGCGTATCTGTCTTCAAATAGATGCGAGCCGCTTTAATCCCCTTTGTAATCTCGTCTATCATCGAATCAAGTCGAACGACGTGAACTTGCTCGGTACGGGCAACAGTAGTCGCTTTCGCGAATTGCGAACTCCCATAGGAACTCACAGGAAGAAGCGAACTGAAGTCAGAGGAGTTCGTAACATTTATGTCGAGCATCTGATTAGAGGAGCCCACAGCCAAATTGTGGACATGCCAGGCATTGTCATCCTTGCTTCTTTCCGATAGCACTTTGAAGCTTGTTGATACAGGTTCAAAAGAAACAATACTTCCCCGGTATCCAATTCGACGAAGAAAATCACCATACTGTCCATAGTTGGCGCCTACATCTATTACGCAATTTATCTGCAAGCTCGCGAAGAGTTCAGACAAGCCTGCTCGCAATAAATACCAATCAGGTAAGGGATATTTCGTTATGTCGTAGCCGAAATGCCGCAAACCAGACTTCACAAACCTTCCTATCATATCCTCTCCAGGTAACTAATCCAGGATGATCGTTGGAGCGACAGCCTCGTGATTTACTTAGCTTCTGCAAGAAACAAAGACCGCACCCTGGGGAGAATCTGACGCTTGATACTATCTCGAAACATCAAGCCGATGGTGACCCCAAAAATGGGCAGAAGTGCGATGGTCTGCAAAATGAACATTATAATGTTGCGTGCAGGCAAGAGGACGTCGACTGCATATGACGCTGCAGCAAACGGCACCGCGCAGAGAAAGACAGGTCCCGCGACATTCCGGAAGACCTGAACCCAGCTAACGTCTACGAGCCGGGAGACATATCGGGGCCACAGGAACAATTGGACGATCAGACTGGGGATCAGGGTTCCTATTGCCACTCCATAGAGTCCAACCTTGAGTGCCAGAACAACGCTGAGCATCAGGTTCGCGGCGGCCTCAGCGAGTGCCCACTTGGCAAGCTCCTTATGTTTTTCGACCCCAAAGGCGATTGATCCTGCCGTGGTGTTCGGCAGAGAAAATAAAAGCGCCGTCGCAAGAATCGCCAACACGGTTCCTGATGTTTTCGCGAACTGAGGTCCCATCCATAACCCGATGAAGCTCCTACCGCGAACGATTAAGGTAATCACGACCGGGAGGGAGACCACCATCGTTGCACGAGTTCCATTGAGATACAGCGCTCGAAGGCCGGCAATATCACCAGAGGCCTCGTAGGTGCTGGCGGCGGGTGTAAATGTCACTGCCATGGCGCCGATAAGCTGTTGCGTATAGCGGCACAAGGAGTTTCCGATGGAGTAGAAGGTCACCGCGGAAGCCGTAATAAATGCGCCGACCACCAGATTATCTGATTGGTAAACGAACTGGACCGCAATCGTTTGCAGGAAAGCATAAAGACTATAGGACCATATCTTGCGGAGAACCTCCCGCCTCGGTTTTGTAAGCTGTATTCTCAGTTCCGGGTATGTTCTTCGCGCGACATACGCCAACAAACCGTTGCCCACCGCTGCCGCAAGCAGTTCACAGAGTGCAATGGCAACAATGCCGCGACCAGCACGTAATACGACTACGACGCCAATCACGCGTATAGCTAACTGCACTAATGTCACATAGCTCCGCAGATCGTACCGATTCAGTGCGGAAAGCGTGGAACTGAAAACTCCGAACGACATGCTGATCGTGGTCGCGATCCCGATGATAAGGATGGCCTCGCGAGCATCGACGGCTAATGCCTGCGGTACTTTGAAGATCAGCGGAAACACTGCCGCAAGCCCTCCACTGAGTGCCAGGATCAGCGCGGCGATTTGCAACCGAACCCAAAGCACCGCCGACAGGGCTTCCGAAGCTGATTGATGATCCTGGGTGGCGTGCCCTTTGGAAACGAACCTCACCACCGAACTCGCCATGCCCAGATCCAGGAGACCTAGATAGTTGATGGAAGAGATTGCCAAAACCCAGACGCCATAGGCCACAGTTCCCAACCGATGGACGATAAAAGGCGCCAGGAGGAACCCGACTGCCATCGTTGCTATCGTCGCGAACCAGTTGGATAGAACGCTCCGACCAATGTGCCATATACGCGACTGCAAGTGAAAATCTCCTCTGCTACGACCTCAACCACGAAAGCATCTTAAGTTTATTGATTTCAGGAACTCTATGGATCGTTGACGGTACGTAACGTGATGTTAGCAGTGTCCTCGCCTATTGCTGAAAATCATGGCTTTCAATGTCACGGCTTCTCTACCACTTTTGTATTAAAGCGTTTTCTCTTATGCCCCCAGTTGCCTGTCGTATCATTAGGAAAAACCGCATCCTTGGCCGATGCCGAGCTTTCCTAGCCTGACGCGGCAGTAGACCACGAGAAGAGCATGTGCCTCTGAGAACAATCGCCCACAATACCGCGTTGGACTGCCTTCTTGAACGGTCTCCGGTCACGATTTTCCTGCCATCTGCGCATTGTGTTTGTACCCCGTTCTCTCCCGCCAATGCACTATCTTGCCGAACAGGGAGCGCATCATGAAGTTGGTCTTCTGGCTTTGTTTTGCCCTCGCTGGATACGCATATTTAGGTTATGCGATCTGGCTTTGGCTTCATGTTCACCTGCGCAAACGCCCCATTCTCCCAAAAAACATCACACCTGACGTCTCGATTATCATCGCGGCGCGCAACGAAGAAGCGAACCTGCCTGCCAAACTGGAGAATCTTCGCCTCCTGGACTACCCGCAGGACCGTCTTCAGATTGTCATTGTTTCTGATGGATCGATAGATCGAACCGCCAGCATTCTACGTGAGCAGGCTCCCCATATCTTCCCCGTCATCCTCGACGAGTCGAACGGAAAGGCTCGTGCTCTGAATGAAGCCGTAAAACACGCCACCGGCGAAATTCTGGTCTTCCTGGACGCACGGCAGTTCGTCGAACCAAACGCAGTCTCCCAATTGATCTCCTGTTTCGCCGATTCCGACGTGGGTGCGGTAAGCGGAGAACTGCTGCTTGAAACCAGTTCCGGGGCGCCATCCCCCGATGCTCTCGGCATCTACTGGAAGATCGAAAAGGTTGTCCGTAAGCTCGAATCCGCGTCAGGCTCTGTCGTTGGCGTAACGGGAGCCATCTACGCGATCCGTCGTGAACTCTACACCGAGATTCCGCCGGGAACCATCCTTGACGACGTCTTTGTGCCAATGAATGTAGCCCGCAAGGGCAAACGCGTCGTATTTCAGCCCTCAGCGATCGCACGCGACCGGCTCTTCAGCGAAAAGGGAAAGGAGTTCTCGCGCAAAGTCCGCACGTTGACTGGAAACTATCAGTTGTTGCGACTCGCGCCATGGCTGCTTTCGCCGGCGAACCCCCTGCTCTTCCGCTTCATTAGCCACAAGCTTCTTCGGCTTCTGGTCCCGCTGCTCCTGGTTCTCATGCTCATAGCTTCCGCGATGGCCAGCGGGCCATTTTTTCGGCTGATCTTCTGGTTCCAGATACTCTTCTACTTTTTGGCCATCCTCGGATCCTTTAGCCCATCCGCCAGGAAATTAAAGCCGGTCGCAATTGCCAATACTTTTGTCATGCTCAACGCAGCCGCCGCGCTTGCGTTCTACAATTTTGTGGTAGGACGAAATAGCGTCTGGGTTTAGTAAACTGGTTTTGTCAGCTTCAGCCCATCGTACGCTGGCGTCATGGAGACCACACTTGTTTGGAACCGGCATTGGACACTACATCCCGTTGGTCGCTTATCTAGGCTTCTGGATCATGTGCCTTGTCTCGTTAGGTGGGAGGCCTCTTCTCGGTCTCTACTATATGATGCCATTCCTCCCGTATCGCGTCATGAGGGACCGCTTCCTCGACTTTCCGCTGGGCGGCAACTTGTTGACTATCCTCGTGATTGCAGTCATCGTCGGGGCTCTCATTCGCGGGAAGCAGCTTCCTAAATCAAAGCTCTATTTGATTTGGCTTGTCTTTGGCGTCTATCTCTATTTCTCAATGTGGATCGGCACTGCGCTCGGAAATGCCCCGGCGCCGATTTGGCTCTCAGACGTCAACTTCGTTACATGGAAAGACTACATGCTCATCCCCCTGATCTTTGTGGCAGCAGGTCTGGTTATTGAAGACCGAAAAGCCGTCAGGATGATCGTGATTCTCACCGCCATCTCCCTTTTGTTCATCGACAGAAGCAGCCTCTTCGAGAGCATGTCAAGAACATGGACAAACTTCGATGAAAGCAAACGCGACGGCGGCCCATTGGCCTTTGGCTCAAACCAAACTGCGGCATTTTTGGCCCAGTTTGGTATGTTTTTTTGGGGATTCGTGCAATTTGTCAAACGGAAAAAGATCAAACTAATCGGGTACTTGCTCATCGCCGCCACGCTGCTTGCAGCGATGTACACGTTCTCTCGTGCGGGTTATCTCGCGGTGATCTTTAGCGTCTTTGTCCTTGCCCTGTTAAAAGATCGAAAACTCTTTCTGGTCCTCGGAGCCTTCCTGCTGACATGGCAAATCGTCGTGCCTACTGCCGTGAGCGAGCGTGTCAATATGACTCAGAACGCCGACGGAGAACTCGAAGCCTCCGCCCAGGAACGCGTCACCCTTTGGCAGAATGCGGAGAAGTCGATTGCCAGCAGTCCAATCGTGGGAGAGGGTTTTGCAACCTTTCAATTACAGGAGCATGTCGACGATCTGAAAGATACCCACAACTGGTATGTCAAGGTTATGGTGGAGACTGGCATTATCGGTCTGATCATGGCTTTTTTCCTGCTTCAACAAATGCTGGCAGTATCTTTCCGTCTCTTCAGACGCGCAACCGATCCACTCTATCAAGGCCTTGGCCTCGGCCTGTTTCTTGCGATTTGCGCCAGTATCGTTGCCAATTTCTTTGGCGATCGGTGGACCTATGTTGAAATCACCGGTTTCCTATGGGTCCTCACTGCAGCGGCAATTCGCGCAACTGAGTTCAGTGCGTCGGAACCAACGATAGAATCGGCCGACGTTGATTCCAGCATTGCGGTTAATCCGTATCTGGTCTACAGATAGAGTTAAGTGTGTTCGTCCCATCTTCAATCTGCCTCCACCGAAATGGCCCGATGGAAATTCCTAAATGTGTATGATCACCGTCGTACCGCTGGAAGATTCAAGCCTGAACGATGCAAATCATGCTGCATTGCCCCACGTACTGCTTGTGCTCGATCAGCTTTCCAGCACTCTTGGCGGCGGAGAACGAATTGTACTTAAGCTTGCAGCCCTTCTGCCGCAGTATGGATACCGCGCATCGATCCTGACTTTTTCTGTCCACCCCGGCAGCGCAGCCCTCAAATCGCCACCATGTCCAATTTATGTGCTGCCCTTACAGCGCACCCATGACCTCACTGCGCTTCGCGGTGCTCTCGATTTCAGACGCTTCCTCAAACAGCAACGAATCCAAATCGTCCAGACGTTTTTTGAAAGCTCCGATCTCTGGGCGGGATTTGTGACAAAGACGATGTCAAAGGCAAAGCTGATATGGAGCCGCAGAGACATGGGAATACTCCGGACGCGCAAGCACCATATTGCCTATAGACTCATGGCCGGCGCTCCCGACGCCGTCTTCGCCGTCTCGGAACAAGTCCGCCGACACTGCATCGAAGTAGATCGAATCGATTCCGCACGCGTCCAGACCACTTACAACGGTCTCGACCTCTCCGATTGGAATACTGCCTCAAGGACCGCCAAGACCTCCGCCGAGCTCATCGTCACCACTGTAGGAAACATCCGTCGGGTAAAAGGCCACGACCTCTTCATCCAGGCCGCCGCATCCATCGCACCGCGCTTCCCCAACGTCTCTTTCAGCATTGCCGGCGAAGTGCTGGAGCGCGACTATTTCGAAGAACTGCAAGCTCTCGTCCGGGATCTGGGCCTCTCCAGTCATTTCCATTTCCTTGGCGGCATTACAGATATGCAGGAACATCTGTCAGCGGCCGACATCTTTGTCCTTCCCTCCCGGAGCGAAGGTTTCTCCAATGCCATTATCGAGGCCATGGCGGCATCCCTTCCGGTCGTCGCAACCAACGTCGGCGGAAATGCAGAAGCCGTGAAAGATGGTGTCACTGGCTTCATTGTCCCCGTGGAAGACTCCTCCGCTCTTTCAGCAGCTATCACCCATCTGCTCTCCGATCCGTCTCAGGCAAAGGCAATGGGCACAGCCGGAAAAGCGCTGGTAGCAGAGCGCTTTACCACTGAAGCAATGATGAATCGAATCTGCGCCACTTACAGAAACTTACTCGATCCAAACCATCATTAGCCACAGATCGAGCCAGTCATCCGCAGCAGATTCCTCATGGGTTTCGTTTGCTTATAAAGGCTGTCAAGCCCTAAATCCATCTAACTTTAGCCAAATCAATAACATACACACTGCATATTAATTACCAGTAATCTGCCATACTAGAATGTAGAGATGAAAAAGAGCCTCGGCCAGCAGCGAGGCTTTTCCTTTTAAGTCCATAACTCATCCAGAAAGAATGCAGCGCCAGTAAAAGCTATTAAATCAATACTTTACCGGAGCCAGACACATCAAACCTGCGGATCGAGAGACTTTCCTCCTCCCCTGACATGCAAGTCCACCCCTAACCCTTTTTTATTGAATACTTTGCACGAAACCAACCCCGGTGGAGGAGGTACACCAGCATACTGATGCAAGTACGTTTGTCGCACCCTTCTCACTCGGGCCAGCAGGCGGCCACAGTATAGCCGCGAGCGACGGATCGAAAATTCAGGAGGCGGTCTTCAACGTCCGCCCGGACGCTTCTGGTTCAGGTTCGTCGGCCTCTGGAGACCGGGCCGCGGCGGTAATTACCTGGCGAGTCGTGAAGGCGAGAAGTGCCGCCAGCAGCAAGCAGTCAATTGCGAGTTGCCCCACGTGGACGTTCGGATCGTTCTGCCACTTCCGCTCGAAGATGGGGAGAATGAACCAGAACGTCAAAACGCCACCGATCAGTGGAATCTTGGTTTTCAGGCTCTTTTGGGACAAGGCGAAACATAGCGGAACAGCCAGAAAGACATAATCGTAGCTGAGGTGCTGAACAAAGAAGAGGCTGGCGATGGAGATCAGCGTGAATTCAGCAGCACGAGAAAGCTGAAAGCGACTCAGTAGAAACGCATACGCGGCACTTCCGAATAGTCCAAGAGCATAAGCGCACTGCCGCGCATGAATGGCAGCCACGTGAGATCTGAGAGCCTGCTCAGTCAGGGTCATCAGATCCGCGAAGCCTGGGCTGATGGAGGTCGGGCTGGCGGACACCGCGAATGGTTCGACCGCGAGTCTCAGAAGCGGCGTCCTGACAAACAGCCAGACGCCCAATAGTCCCACAACTGGAACTACAGCAGCATAAAGGAGGAAGCGTATCCGTCCCCGAAAGAGAAAGAGCAAAGCAGCCACAGGTGAAAAGCTGTACTTGGCTAAGCTAAACCCGAACGACAAGCCGGCTACTACCGTCGAAGTAGCCAGATATGCACCCGTCAGGAAGAAGAGCTCGAAAAATGACATCTGCCCAACTTCCAGCACGACGCGGAAGGGGGAGCTCATCCAAAGGAGACAGAGCGCTACTACGGTCTGAAAGCGATCCAGGTTAAAAAGTCGCCTGAGCATGAGGATGCAGACAACAGATAGGCAAATACTGCTCGCCGTCCAGACAATCTCTGCAGATTCGAAGCTGAGGAAACCTAAGGGCAGAAGGATCAGATAGAGCAGATGAAGATAATTGGGCGTGACCAAATGGGCAAAGTGGTACTGAGAGTGTCCGAGCGCCTGCTGCCACGGATCGATATGTCGCCAGACCAGTAGGGTTCCCATCCACTGGAGATCATGGCAGCGGTACTCAATGGCGTGACGGATGCCCGTGGCAAGCGAGATAAGCGCAGCAATGCTAAGCGGGACAAGAGCTATGAGTCGAATCGATCTAAATTCCCAAGCCTTGCGCATGTAACTTCTGTATCTCCATAAGGAACCAGCGGCCCCTGTCATTGCGTGTAGGGCAGCAGAATAGCACACGGGAAAAGTTGTAGCGCCGGGATGTTATTGAGTCACATCTTTGGCCATTGTTGTGTCAGAGTTGCACTGGGACGGACAGATCGAGTATCACGCTGCAGCAACCCAGCGTGATATGGGAAAATAGCGAAGATGGCAACGGTCGACATCATCATCCCTGCATTCAACGCTGCTAAATACCTGCCGCCCGCTCTTGAGAGCGTCTCTTCACAGACATTTGATGACTGGCGGATTTTACTGGTAGACGATGGCAGCACAGATAACACTGCAGAAGTAGTTGCCCCGTTTCTGGAGCGCTTCGGTTCCAGGATGACATACATCAAGCAGAATAATCGTGGGCTCCCCGCAGCAAGAAACACTGCCATTCGCGCCTCAACGGCCGAATTCCTTGCCCTGCTCGATGCCGATGATGTGTGGTTGCCTTGCCGGCTCTCAGAGTCGGTGAAGATATTGAGGGAGCGCCCGCAAGCTGGCCTGGCCTATGGCCTGATCACAAGCATCGACCAGCATGGCCGCCCCGGAGCAACGTTCCAGGGAAATCCAAAATATGCCGAGGGCCATATCGCGTCGCACATTTACATGCGTAAGGTCGATCTACCCTGTCCCACAGTTACCTTCCGCAGGCGATGCCTCGACGAGGTCGGTCTCTTTGACGAGACGATGCGCGCTACAGAAGATCGCGATCTCTGGCTAAGGATCGCCTTGCGTTACGAAGTTGCGTTTGTCCCCAAGGTCCTCGCCTACTATCGCGTTTCTCCGAACTCTATGTCCACGGATCCACAGCGGATGCTTCAGGCGCAACTGCAGTTCATTCGCAAGCACTATGGCTCTGAAGGTTGCGGCCTGCGTCCCCGCCAGATCGCCTGGGCCCGGATTTATAAACAACGAGCGGAAGCCCTCAAAATGTTGAACCGTCCGTGGGCTGCGTTCGTGAGCTCCTTGCGAGCTCTGGCTCTCTATCCCCTGGACCCGGATAACTCCAGAACCGCAGGATCGCTATTCTTGCATTGGATTGGAAAACGCAGTTAGGCCTTGCTTCCACGGTCATGAAAGTACCGGAACCCGCCCCACATGCCTGTCACAAGAATTGCCGCACCTAGAGACTTCATCGCTGCAGAAACATGCGAAGCTCCATGAGAAGGACTCGGTTCAGGCTGCGAGGAACTCTTGTCGATTGCTTTGGTACGTGAAAAATCTCCGTATCCATACTCATGCCAGGTTTCGTCCTTCAGGTGCGGATCTCCACAACTGCCACCGGTCTCATGCAACGAAGTCGCAGGACATTTCCAGCCGCTTTTTGCACGGTAAGTAACATTGTTGCTGAAGCTCGCCCCAGGGTTAGTAAACATCTTCAGGTCGCTGTTGCTATAAATCGGCGCAGGATAGCTCCCCTCCTCATTGGGAAAACCGATAAAGATGTTGTCGTCGTATTTGATAGCGGCGTTGGGCGATGGATCCCCAGGATATTCGATCTCCAAAGCAATGCGATTGGCCGAGTAAATAATATTGCGTTGGAATATGGCAGGAAGATGGTCTGGCACGTTGATGGCGATTGCGGTATCACCCGCCCGGCAAAACAGACCCAACCGATCGTTGAATCCAGGCGGCGTTCCCGGAATCGCCTTGGACATAGCCCTGCAATTCCCTACAATGAGATTGTCCGTTATCGTTGCCGCTGCGCCGCCCACCTTGATCTGTTGTCCCATACTGCTGAAGGCACGTGTATGCGTAACGGTCATACTCGATCCTTTGCCTCCGATGTGCAGCGCGTCTAAGCCGTCCTGCGTGTTGAAACTAACGACTCCCTCATCGAAATGCACCTGCCAGCCCGGCGGCGGACTATCGACGGTCGCTGTGCCGAATCCATCACCATATCCCCCATGATCCTGATCCGTACAGTCACCATATGGGATCGGATGCACAATCGGATATTCCTCGGCACACCCATTCCAACTGATGTTGTAATGCGACACATTGAGTGATCCTACCCCCGTACTTCCGTTCCCCATATCCGTGTTCCAACCTGAACTGGCATTACCCAGGATATCGATGTAGTCCATCACAACACCGTCACCGGTGGGACCAAATAAGCCCGACCCAGCAAGCCCATGAATATGAAGATCCGTAAGCGTATCGTGTGTCGACGTGTTACCCAGTTGTATTCCGATCAACGCATAGTCCTGCGAATCGCACCCAAGCTTCTGCGATGCCCTACCGCACGCGGAGAAATCTGTAATGTCAAGACAAGCGACATCCACATACGAAGATCCAGACAGATTCAGAACAGCAAATGCCCCCGATCCTCCGTGCAGCTGCGTCTTAGCTGAAGCACTATGACATGACGCATAATTCTCGCCCAGAATGCGCGTGTGCTGCGTGGGGGTACCTGATGGCGGTGGCGGCATCCCCGAATTTCTGGCATCTCCCGCAATACTCCACCCGTCGTACTTTGCGGTGTTATTCATGCCCACTCTGTAGGAGACGCCCGTCCCAATAGATCCTCGAATGAGGACCGTGTCGCCGCCAGCAATCACCCAACCCCATCCTGGAAAACTCTTGCCGTCGGTATATGTCCCATCCGTATACAGCATGCGCACGTCATTGAACGCACAATGCTTGTTCACCCCGGAACCTGGGTAAGGCGTATCTGCCTTACCATCGCACTGCCCTTTAGTCGCATTTACCGAATAGCGCGTGCCCCCATCCGGACGGACATACCAGGTCGTACCGAAGAGGGGAACACTCGCAACCCCTAGAACCAACACGAAAAGCGTCTTAAGGCATATGCGGCTATTGAGGGAACTCATACGCTCCGATACTCGGAGGATTCGGCCGAGTGAGGCCATTATAATCGAGAGTTATAGTAGGGACAGCCACACCCGCCCCCACGACGGCACTTGAACCGGACGCAGGAGCCATATTCCCATAGCCGTAAGGATGATAGGTCTCATCCACCAACCCCAGAGTGGTAGCGGAGCAGATAGAGTTGGTCTCACCTTTACCTGTACAAGACCATCCACCCTCACGCATCAGGTAAGCATTATTCGTCCAACTTGCCCCTGGATTGGTGAGCATGTTTAGGTCGGTACTGCTGTAGATAGGTGTGGAGTCTTTACCCGATCCATTGTAGAAACCTACAAACACGTTGTCGTTAAACTTGAGCGTGTTGGCTGATCCGATATCACTGGTGGCATACTCTACCTCCAGGCCAATAGAACCCTCGCTAAATATCGTGTTGCCTTGAAAGGTCGCTGGGTCGCCAGGTGTGACATTGATAACTGCCGCCGTATTCCCCGCTCGACATGGGTCTCTCAGAAGAGCGCCGAATCCTGCAGGAGTTCCTGGAATAGCTTGCGTTGTCATTGCCTCGCAGTTCCCAACGATGACGCTGTTTTGTATCGTCGCTGTCGCACCTCCTACTTTGAGTTGATTTCCCTCATTGCCAAACGCAAGAACCCGTGTGTCGGTCATCGTAGAGCCAGCACCGCCGATGTGCAGCGCATCCAAGCCATCCTGCGTGTTATAGCTGACAATGCCGTTATCGAAGTGAACCTGCCAACCAGGAGACGGGCTTGCAACCGTCGCTGTCCCGAATCCATCGCCGTACCCTCCACTCCCATCATCAGTGCAACTGAAGTACGGAAGCGGATCAACAATGGGGTACTCTTCTACACACCCATTCCAGCTAATGTTGAAATTCTGAACGAGCATCGACCCAACCCCAGTAGTGCCGCTGCCGTCGTCGCCGTTCCAGCCAGCGTTCGCATTTCCCAGAATATAAAGGTCGGTGGCGACAAACCCGTCGCCAGGAGAGCCAAGAATGCCAGCGCCACCTAGACCATGCAAACGTAGATCATTCAAAGTGATGTGGGTCGACTGATTATTCAATTGAATGCCGATACTTGCGTAGTCAGCTACAACTAGGCCGTTACTCACACAACCTATGGTGTCGCTCGATCTCCCGCAGTTAGCGAAGTCAGTAATATCCAGACAAGCCACATCCACATAGGAGGAACCATTCAAGGCCAGAACTGCTCCCACTCCCCACCCACCGTGCAGTTGAGTTCTGGCGGACTGGCTTGAGCACGATCCGTAGTTCTCACCAAGAATGCGTGTGTGTTGCGATGGCGTACCAGACGGTGGTGGCGGCATACCGGATGCTCCTAGATCGCCGGCGATTCCCCATCCCGTATACGTTGTCGCATTATTCTGACCAATTCTGTAAGTAACGCCCGTACCAATGGAGCCACGAATGATCACCGTATCGCCGCCTGCAATCACCCAACCCCATGCGGGAAACGAGCTGCCAGTGGCATACGACCCATCCGTATACAGCATGCGCACGTCGTTGAACGCGCAATGCTGATTGACCCCGGAGCCAGAATAAGGCGCATCCGCCATGCCATCGCACTGCCCGGCAGTCACATTGGAAGAGTACCGCGTGCCCCCGTCCGGGCGTACGTACCAGGTTGTTCCTGGCCCTGTCGGCTGTTGCGCACCAGACACCGTGAGGGAGATCGTAGCTAACTGGGTCTGGGCTGGATTGCTGTTGTCCGTCACTGCGGCAGTAAATTGTGACGTTCCGGCCGTCGCTGGTGTACCCGAAATCACACCCGAGGTCGCTGCCAAAGTAAGCCCTGCAGGCAGACTGCCGGACATAATCGACCAGGTATAAGCCGGTGTGCCTCCACTTGCCTGTAAAAGGGTCGAATAGGTCGTGCCGACAGTCCCCGAGGATAGCGTTGAGGACGTGATCGCCAGTTGAGAAGATCCGACAGTGATCGAGGCAGGCGTCGAGGTTGCTCCTGCCGGATTCGATGAGTCCGCGACTCCGATCGTGAAATTGAATGTCCCGTTAGCCGTCGGTGTGCCGGATATCACTCCACTCGACGCCGACAGACCAAGCCCGGACGGCAGGCTACCCGATGTGATCGACCAGGCATAAGCCGGTGTGCCTCCACTTGCCTGCAGGGGAATCGAATAAGCCGTACCAACACTACCGGATGGTAACTGTGGTGACATGATCGTCAATTGGGACGAAGTGGCAGTCGATTGGGACGAAGTGGCAGTCGATTGGGACGAAGCGACGGGGATCGAAATCGTTGCCGAGATTGTCTGCTTGGGACTTCCTGAGTCCACAACCGTGGCCGTAAAGCTGAACGTCCCGCTGGCGATCGGTATGCCGGAAATTGCGCCGGTTGATGACACAAGAGAGACGCCCGCCGGCAATTGTCCAGACGTAATTGACCACGTGTAAGGCAGCGTGCCTCCGACTGCATTGAGCGTGCTCGTGTAGGGTTGATTCGCCGTCGCTCCGGGAAGAGCGGTCGCGCCGATCGCGAGTTGGTTGGCAGACGTTGCCGAAGCTGTCACGGTTACAGGCACAGGCTGGGACTGCTCGCCATTCTGCAAGTTCTGGACTTGCAACTGAACAGTAGTGGGAGCGGCAAGATTGCTACCTTCAACCGCGCCAGTCAATGTATTGGAATCGACAACGGTGGTGGGAAGCGCACGCCCATTCCAGAGAACTGCCGCTTGGCTCGTAAAATTATTTCCCATTACTTTTAATGATCTGACTTGGCGTGCCTGCCGCGATAGCCTGAGGAAAAATTTGACTAATCCTCGGAGCCGAGGCTTCGGAAAGCCCTGGGTTTCCACATCCCAGTACAGATAAGTAGAGATAAGCGCCGATGCCTGCCGCAATTGTCTTTAATGCTTTCTCCAAAACTCACCTCAGTGTTCGTTTGAACTTACTCGGCACGAACAAGCCGGTGAAAATACTTCATGGCACTTACTGTTGCCTATAGTTAAGATCGGCCCGTTACAGTACTTCAATGAGTAGTTTTGCGTGCAACCTATGGGTTAGTTACCTACACAAGCTACAAATCCGGCAGGAGAAATGCGTCAATAAGCAGCAATAAGACGTAACTAAGCTGTACCCGGAGAGGCCCAGGTTTAGGTGAAGCTAAGTTAGGAGCTTAGCGTTACTTGTGCTGCGAGACTATTCCCCCTCTAGAGTTGGATATTCCACTTTGGTGTTAGGGAACTTGATCCGACACTATCGGGTGTAGACCTCACAGTGCGTCTCAGACCATTGCCTAAGCCACGTCTCTGCAGGAAGCCATCGTGTGTAATGGGAATTGCTTTCGGGGAGGTAAACACGGACATATCTAACGAAACTCATGCCTTCCTGAGAAAAGATAGCTCGAGTGAGCTGATCTCCTAAAGTCATCAGAACCGGCAGAGCAATAAAACAGCCACAACATTACTCAGTGGCAATCACTTGGAAAGATTACTCATTCCTTATATCACATAGATGGAAGCGCCATCGCAATGCCGAATTTATTCTCTTTTGTAATTTAAGGCCAAAAAAACAGGGCTCCGCATTAGCCCCTCGGCACCAACCACAAAGGCAGCTTAATCAATTCAGCACTACATGAAAAATTAGTAAGTTAGTAGGAATAATCGTCTTAGTGAAGGTTCGCTCTGTCCGGTAATACCCGCCCATCTCAATCACACGGCAAATATAGACGGCGCTGGCAGTGAGATATCCATATTTTTGGTCGGAGTGAGCAGGTGCAATTTTATGTGAACCGTAAGAGACCGGCACGTGTCGCAGAGGCAATTTGGTCCAGCGCGATATGCGAGGACAGCAATTCGACTCAGCTTCATAGAGTGGCACTTTTTTCGAGCTAAAGTGCGAGCATCGCTTGTCAAAACGCACAGAAGCAGAGGTTCTCCCCTGCTTCTGCTCCGCTCTGATCAACCGCCGTACCGCCTAACAGCGAACGATCTTACCCGACTGAATCCCCTTCGTCGCATTACGGGAATCCACCACCAACTGCGCGTGGCTGACAATATCCTCGTAGTTGTAATCGGAGTGATCCGTCATGATCAGAACGCAGTCGTATTGTTCGAGATTCTCAAGCGGCGTACAGGTCATATTCAGGTTGTAGTGACGCCCTCTGCCCACCGTCGGGAAATACGGGTCATTGTAGAGAACCTCGGCACCCTGTTCACGCAACAATTCGATCACCGTAAGCGAAGGAGATTCGCGTAAATCGTCGATATCCTTCTTGTACGCCATGCCGAGCATCAGAACCCTTGAACCATTCAAGGCCTTTTTGTGCCCGTTAAGGGCTTTCGCTACATATTGCACAACGTGTGCCGGCATCGACTCGTTGACCTCTCCGGCCAACTCAATGAACCGCGTATTGAAGTCATATTCCTTCGCCTTCCAACTCAGATAGAACGGATCGATTGGAATGCAATGTCCGCCAAGCCCTGGCCCAGGGTAGAAAGGATGGAAACCGAAAGGTTTCGTCGAAGCAGCATCGATGACCTCCCATATGTCCACACCCATGCGCAGTGCGAGCAGCTTCAACTCATTGACCAGTGCAATGTTCACGCACCGATAGATGTTCTCGAGCAGTTTGGTCATCTCCGCCACCCGCGTCGAAGAAACCCGAACAGACCGCGTAAATATTCCTTCATACAGAACTGCGGCGAGCTCCGTTGCTATCTCTTCATGGCCACCCACCACCTTCGGGATATTGTTTCGCGCCACGGTTACATTTCCTGGATCTTCGCGCTCTGGTGAGAAGGCTACGTAGAAGACACCTTGCTCTGCTGCTGTACCCTTGCCCTGGACCTTCAGGTTATGCAAATTCCCGGCTTCCAGGATCGGAATCATCAATTCTTCCGTTGTCCCGGGATAAGTCGTACTCTCGAGCACCACCAGTTGGCCCTCTTGAATCCATGGCGCCGCCGACCTGGCCGTATTCGCCACATAGCTGAGGTCCGGTTCGCGGTGTTCTGTCAGCGGCGTGGGGACGCACATGATGATTGCGTCCTGATCCGACAGGTGGGAAAAGTCTGTCGTAGCCGTAAACCCGTGTTGGCGCGCCCCTTGAATCTCCTCTTTCGGAATGCGGAAAATATAGGACCGGCCCGCTTCCAGATCCGTCACTTTATTGGTATCGATATCGAAGCCCGTTACTTTAAAACCGGCCTCGGAAAGAAGCAGCGAAAGCGGCAGCCCAACATATCCGAGCCCAATGACTCCGATCTTGGCTGTGCGGCTCTCAAGGCGCTTGAGGCGCTCCTGGGCAATCTTGGGCAGGACGACTTGGTTCGTAGTCAGCATGTCTGAAATTATCGCATCCCCTCTGTTTGCCCTAGTGTTCTTCACTCGAACCCGCATCTAAGCTGATAATCGCGCCCCCTTATGCCTGTTAGCTGTTGCCTGGCTGCGCTCCCGCGAATCGCACAAGCAATACGGATGCCTCACTCGAAAGCGGTCGGGTATAGTGTTTATGGACGTATTTCTTCTGGCATCAGGTCCGCTGTAGCATTGTTTGCGTGGAACTGCACAAAAGTTGCATCGACCCAAACGACCTCGCCAGAAATACTGAATACTCACATCGTCTCCGCGTTGGTATGCTTCGTTCGTCTGCCGCTACCAGCGGGAGACATCCGATGCAACACGATCTTCATTACGGCCCGGTAAAATAAACCCAGACGGAGAATAGATGGCTCGTTATCTCATTACAGGAATCGCAGGCTTCATCGGATCATCCCTTGCTCATGCTCTCGTTGAACAGGGACACCACGTACAAGGGATCGACAATCTCTCAACGGGGAATCTCGATAATCTCGCCAACATTCGAGACGCGATCTCGTTCGAGGAGATGGATCTACAGGACGCCGCCGGACTGAAGTCCGCATGTGAAGGCATGGACTACGTGCTCCATCAGGGAGCTCTCGCCTCCGTTCCACGTTCTGTGAAGGACCCTCTTACCTCGCATGAGTCCAACATCAACGGGACCCTGAACCTGCTCCTCGCTGCACGAGACGCGCGCGTCCGCCGTATCGTCTATGCGGCCTCCTCCTCGGCCTACGGAGATCAGCCCACGCAGCCCAAGCAGGAGGACATGTTGCCCCGTCCTCTTTCGCCCTACGCCGTGCAGAAACTCACATGTGAGTACTACATCCAGTCCTTCTATCGCGCATACGGGCTGGAGGGAGTCTGTCTCCGTTACTTCAACATCTTCGGACCCCGTCAGGCCGCAGACTCACCCTACTCCGGAGTGATCGCCCAATTCACCTACAAGATGATGGCCGGCGAAACCCCCACCATCTTCGGCGACGGGCTGACCAGCCGCGACTTCAACTTCATCGACAACGCCGTCAGCGCCAACCTGCTGGCCTGCGTAGCTCCGAGCGAGGTGGCCACCGGTCGCGTCTTCAACATCGGTACCGGAAAGAGCCACACCCTCAATCAGGTCTATGCTGCCATCGCCGATCAGGTCGGTTTCTCCGATAAGCCAAACTACGGCCCTCCCAGAGAGGGCGACATCAAGCACTCGCTTGCGGATATCAGCCGTGCCACCAGAGAACTTGGCTATCAACCCAGAGCGCAGTTTCACGAGGGCTTACGCAAAACGGTAGCCTGGTATCTGGAAGAAAAAGCCAAAAAGCAACCTGTTGGGGTGCCGAGGTAACCGACCAGCAATTTCTGCTGTCAGCGCTCTTATGACTCGGTATTGGCAACAACCTCGCAAAAAAAATGAGTGAGAAGGAAGTTGTTCGAGGAAGTTGTGGCCCAATGCCTCGCAGTCGGGCTGGTGCGCGGAGATCAGCTATCGGTCGATGGGACCTTCGTTGAGGCAAACGCTTCCAAGGAGAGTCGTATTCCGCGAGAGCAGTTGGCCGAAGCTGCGCACGTCAAGCGAACGGTGCGCGAGTACCTGGCTGAGTTGGAGATCCAGAACCCAGTCGAGGAGCCGACGCATAACCAGGACAAGGTGTCCACCACTGATCCGGACTCTACGTACGCGACCAAAGGCGGCACGCCGGCTCGTATGGGGTATTACAACAATTACCTGATTGATAACGACAGCTGTATCGTGGTGGGCGTGCAAGCGACAGGCGCTCGCTTGAGTGAGGAGTCCCGAGCCGCAGAGGACATGATCGCTCGCTTCACCCAATGGCAAGGGAGGAAACCTGAATCCATCGCCGCGGATGCGAGCTACGGCAATGGTCAATTTTTGCAGTGGCTGACGGACCGGGAGATTAAGCCGTACATGCCCACCAGGGATGCTGTCGGGCGAACGAGAAGTCTCTTGTATGGTCCGGAGTCCTTTACCTACTTACCGGAGAGCAACAGTTACATCTGCCCTGCAGGCCAGCAGCTGAATTACGGCGGACGCAACGAGGGGAATCGCACCTTCGGCTACATCGGAACCCGCAAGAAGTGCGGCCCGTGCGAACAGAGATCCCAGTGCACGACCGGACCGTTCCGGTATCTTGCAATCCACATGAACGAAGCAGCTCGGCAGCGAGCGCGAGACCTCCGAACTACACCGGAGTTCGGACAGGCACAGCGACAGCGAAAGAAGGTCGAGGCGCTCTTCGCAGAACTAAAGAGTCACAGTCACATCGGCCTCAATCGGCTCCGGCTCCGCAGGTTGAAGTTCGTACGAGAGCAGTTCTTCCTGGCGGCCACTGCCCAGAACATCAAGCGGCTAGTCCGGTTCCTCAGCCGCCCAACGATGTCACCGGTTCCCGTTACTTCATAGGGCAAGGGGTCTCTTCACACTCACGGACAAACTGAAAGGAATCTGGATCTTGCAGGGGTGCATCCCCGCAAGATCCAGAGGAGAAACTAAACCTGCTTCCTTCGGGACAGGAAGGCGGCAGATCCGACTAACCCCGTTCCGAGCAAAAACAGTGTGCTTGGCTCTGGAACGCCCGAGAGTCCCACACCGTTCGATATCGAACCCTCGAAGTCCAGACCCGAAGGATCGCCCATTCCACCTGGGGAGCCCGTACCAGCCTGGAGCACTTGGAACGTTAGCACGTTATCGGTATTCGTGAACGCCGAGGCAGGAATCACGACGTCAGTCACCGTCAGACAGTTGATGCCTATCGATTCGCAGTGAGTATCGAGACCTCCACCGATCCCCTGCAGTAGCGTGCCGTTAAGCGAAACGCTCGCTGTATCGTCGGCTAGAACACCGATCGATCCGCTGTAACCCGCCAGCCCACTACCCAGATCCACGGTGAAAGTATAGATACCAATTTGTGGATTGATTGTACTGAAGGGACCTGCGGTGACAGAGATACCGACCCACGTCGAACCCGGAATAGCGGCCGCCCAGGTCGGAGTTACATTGTTTAATGCGAAGCTAGTGCCGATATTTCCAAGGTAAGCGAAGATTCCGCTTCCCGTAGTAGCGGCATAAATCGTATCACCGGTAGCAGACCCAGCCTGACTTGCGATTGTTATGGTGTTAGCTGATGCGAAAGCGGCCGTGAGTATTACAACCGCTCCTAGTCCTGAGAGTCTTGAGTACAGCTTCATTGAGTCCTCCTAAATTCGCATAAAAAGCGCGTGCTTTTCGGCTACTGGGGTCCCAAGACAGCTCGCACTAAAATATCTTCGCGAACGATAATTTCGGCTCTCACTTTGGCCGGAGTTCCTATTTCATGCGTTCGTGGCACCTAACTCAGCTTCACATGCACCTGAAGCGCCACTAATAATACCTCTTGTTGTCAATCATTTGGGCGGAATCTTACTCATAAACATGCACATATTTGCATACAGCACTGCTAAGCTAACAACAGTCGTCATTAAGCACATCATTAAGCACAGATAAAAAAATTGCCCCCTTCGGATTTCCGAGATTGCAAGACAGACATGCCGCACTCCACGCTTCTCAACTCCTCAAATCCGGTTTCTGCAATGGCCAGGCCAACCCAGCACCTGCGAAGCCGTCCAAGAACAAAGGAAGAACTCGCAAGGCAGGATAAAGAATGTCGGTACCCTTCACCCCTCAGGGGTCCTCTACTATCAACTCTCGCAGCCGTAAAACAATTCTGATCCTCCTCCTGCTTCTGCTTCCAGTTCTGGAGCCTGTTCTGGCGCCCGCGGCCACGCCCTTCGGCAGCGACCTCATCGACCAGGGCTACCACGACATGTACAACCTTCAATTTCTCGACGCCCACCTCAAATTCGAGCAGTGGATCGCCTCTCACCCTCAGGACCCCATGGGCCCCGTCTCCGATGCCGCTGCTTGGCTCTTCGGCGAGTTCGACCGCCTTCACATCATCGACGTCCAGCTCTTCACCGATCAAAGCCGCTTCGATAACCGCGACCGGCTCGTCCCCGACGCCACCGTCCGAAAGCACTTCGACGACCGCACCGACCAGGCCGGCCGACTCGCCGACGCCGCCCTCCAGCGCAACCCCAAAGACGCCAACGCCCTCTACGTCAAAACCCTCATCTCCGGCATGCGTTCTGACTATGCCCTCATGATCGAAAAGCGCGATCTCGCCGCCCTCAACTACAGCAAAGAAGCCAGCGCCTACTCCCGGCAGGCTCTCGCCGCCGACCCCACCCTCTACGACGCCCACCTCGCCAGCGGCGTCGAGAACTACATGCTCAGCCTCAAGTTCGCTCCTATTCGTTGGCTCCTCAGCTTCACCGGCGCCTCCACCAGCCGCGAAGAGGGACTCCGTCTCCTCCACCTCACGGCCGATAAGGGTCACTACCTCGCCCCCTTCGCACGCATGATGCTCGCCGTGGCCGCCCTCCGCGACAACCGCCCTCAGGAGGCCCGCGACATCCTCGCTGCTCTCTCCAGGGAATATCCTCAAAACAGCCTCTACGCTCGGGAGCTTGCACGCATCCATTAGCCGCAACCCCTTCGCTTCCCCACCCGAATCAGATATCCAACACCAAATTCAACTCTGCGTGTACGCTGGATGCACTCCCTGCCATTATGATTGGCGCGGTAAATGAACCTATCTTCACGAAGTAATCGAAAAGGGTCCTAATAAGCATGCGTATCGCCTCAGTCGGCACGGCATATCCGCCCCATCGCTATCCACAGGCAGTCATCACCGAGGCCCTCCGCAACCGCTGGCAACACAAGATGGAGGAGCCCCGGCTCATCAACCGCCTCCACGCCAACTGCGGCGTCGATTTCCGCAACATCGTCTTCCCGCTCGATACCTACCCGACCCTCAACACCTTCACCAAGACAAACGACGCCTGGATCAAGGCCGCCGTCGATCTCGGCGAGCAATGCATCACCACAGCCCTCGAACGCGTAGGCCTCACCGCCGCCGACATCTCCGCCATCTTCTTCGCCTCTGTCACCGGTATCTCCAGCCCCACCGTCGATGCCCGTCTCATAAACCGGATGCCTTTCCCGGTTAACGTCAAGCGCACGCCTATCTTCGGCCTCGGCTGCGTCGCCGGAGCCGCGGGCATCGCCCGTGCCGCCGATTACGTCCGCGCCTTCCCCGACCAGTACGCACTCCTGCTCTCCGTCGAGCTCTGCTCCCTCACCTGGCAGGACGACGACCAATCCATCGCCAACCTCATCTCCTGCGGCCTCTTCGGCGACGGCGCGGCCGCCGTCATCATCGCCGGTGCCGACACCGCCCTCGGCAAACGCCCAACCAGCATCGAGCAGCCCGCACCCCGTATCGTCTCCACCCGTTCGACCTTCTATCGCAACACCGAGCGCATCATGGGCTGGGACATCACCGACACCGGCTTCAAGATCGTTCTCTCCCCCGACGTCCCCAAGGTCGTCAACGAGAACCTCCGCTGTAACGTCGAATCCTTCCTTAGCGACAACGGCCTGACCATGGACCGCATCTGCAGCTACATCTTCCACAGCGGCGGCCCCAAAGTCCTCGAAGCCATGGAGAACACCCTCAACCTTCCGCCCAACGCTCTGGCTCCCTCCTGGAAGAGCCTCCGCGAGGTCGGCAATCTATCCGCCGCCTCCGTCCTCGCCGTCATGGAAGACTACCTCCTCAACCACCCCGGGACCCCCGGCTGCTACAGCATTCTCGCCGCCATGGGCCCAGCCTTCTGCTCCGAACTCGTCCTCCTCCAGTGGTAGAAATCTTCATCTAACACGCTTCGCTCAGTTAATCGTCGTTCCTCCCCATGCGATTTGCGCGGTATAGCCTCGGCGCGTCTCCGTTATGTAAAACCCTTGTCTTTTTTAGGTCTCCTTGCGCCGGAACGCTTCCTTTTTCTGATCTTTAAGGGTCAAACTACAATGTTGACCTTCTGAGACACGTCCGTTGGTTGTAGAAACTATCGCGGTATATCCCCTAGAGCAGGTCGAATGAACGTCAGCAGCCTCGCAAATCGAGTTCCTGCCATCATGGAATCCGATGTATTCATAGCCGGTGCAGGACCAGCCGGTCTAGCCTGTGCCATCGCAGCCGCCCGGCAAGGACTGCAGGTCACAGTCGCCGACGGCATGAAGCCTCCCATCGACAAAGCCTGCGGCGAAGGCCTTCTGCCCGACGCTCTGACCACGCTCTCCGAACTAGGCATCACCCTGGATCCAACCGATCCAACCGAAAGCTCTCTCCTCCGTGGCATCCGATTCATCGGTGACCCCACCCCTGACGGCCACCTCATCACGACTGAAGCAGCCTTCCCATCAGTCCCCGGTCGCGGCATACGTCGCACTCTCCTCCACCAGATCCTCCTCGACCGAGCCACCGCCCTCGGAGTCCAATTCCACTGGCACACCATAGTCCGCACCATCGACGACAACCAGATCCACACGAATCACGAAACCTTCCGCTCCCGCTGGATCATCGGCGCCGATGGCCCTCAATCCCGCATCCGCGCCTGCGCCGGACTCGAAAAAGCCTCCACCAGCTCCCGTCGCATCGGCCTCCGCCAGCACTTCGCCATCCAGCCCTGGACAGACTTCGTCGAGGTCTACTGGACCAACCGCGCCCAGGCCTACGTAACCCCCATCTCATCCGACGAAATCTGTGTCGCCTTCGTAGCCACGGAAAAATTCTCCAGCATCCAGCAAGCCCTGAGCCTCTTCCCGGCCCTCGAACTCCGCCTCGCATCCGCCCCGCCCACCGACACCCCGATGGGCTCCATCACCCTGACCCGCCGCCTCCACCGCGTCACCTCCGGAAACATCGCCCTCATCGGTGACGCCTCCGGTTCCGTCGATGCAGTCACAGGCGAAGGCCTCGCCCTCTGCTTCCGTCAGGCCCTCGCACTCGCCCATGCCCTCAGAACAGAAAATCTCGCCGCCTACGAACGCGCCCACCGGAAGATCCACCACCTCCCCCGGCTCATGTCCCGCACCATGCTCCTGATGGATGCCCACCCCACCCTCCGCTCCAGAACCTTTAACATCTTCCAGCGCAGACCCGACCTCTTCTCCCACCTCCTTCAGGTCCACATCGGCCACACGCCAGTCCGTCTGGCCGAAGTCAGCGGCCTCCTCGCCTCCGTGCTCTGCTCTCTCGGCAACTAAAGTAGCTCCGCGATTAACAAGCTGCCTTTACACGGGCATAGGCATCCTTGTAAGTTGAGCCTGACAGCATTCGAGAAAGCCGGTAGCCTTATGGACGACATCGAGAAGCGTTGCATTGAGATCATCGCCAAATCAAAGAGTATCCCTGCCGACTCGATCACCCTCGACACCACCTTCGAGGAGCTCAACATCGATTCTCTCGATAAGATCAACATCTCCTTCGAAGTCGAAGAGGCCTTCCAGATCGAAATCCCAGACGATGCACTCGGCAACCTCAGAACCGTAGGCGACGTCGTCAACGGGGTCATCATGCTTCGCGAGAAGAAAGCCGCCGCGGGAGCCGCCAATCCCGCTAACGTCGCCACACCTTAGGGAAGTTCTGATTAAGTCGCTGTTTTGAAGGGGCGCGTCTTCAGCCACGCCATAAAGTATAGATAATCTATGGGGATTTAGCCCCTGAGGGAATGCGTTAGAGGCCAGCGGACTTAATCAGACCGTCCTTTAGTTCCACCTGTTCTGCTCCGAGGAGATCCCGTCGACGTGAATCGCGTTGTTATTACAGGTCTAGGCTGCGTCACTCCCATCGGCAATACCGTCGACGACTTCCGTCATTCCCTCTTCACCGGCATCACCGGAATCGCCCCCATCGGGCCCTTTCCCACTGCCCCCGCAGGCCATCCCGGAGTCCGCTTCACCCAGATGGCCCAGGTCGTCGGCTTCGACCCTCTCCAGCACATGTCCACGGGCACTGCCACCGCAACCGAGCGCGCCGCGCAACTAGGTATCGTCGCGGCCCGCAACGCCGTCGAGCACAGCGGCCTCCTTCAGGCCCACGCCCCCGAAGACACCGCCATCATCCTCGGCTGCTCCTGCGCTGGCCGCCAGGCCGAAGAGCCCCAGCTCGCCAATCTCTACCTCCGCGACGCCCGAGCCCATCCCCTCACCGTCGTCCGCACCATGGCCAACGCCGGAGCCAGCCACGTCTCCATCGACCTCGGCATCACTGGCCCTGTCCTCACAATCTCAACCGCCTGCGCCTCCGGGACCCACGCCATCGGGATGGCCTTCCACATGGTCCGTTCAGGCATGGTCTCCGCAGCCGTCGCCGGCGGCCACGACGCCCCCCTCACCTTCGGCTTCCTCCGCGCGTGGGACAGCATGCGAGTCGTCTCACCCACCTTTTGCCGCCCCTTCTCCGCCGACCGCGACGGCATGACCCTCGGCGAAGGCGCCGCTATGTTCACCCTGGAAACCCTCGAGAGCGCCCAGGCCCGCAACGCCACCATATACGCCGAGATCGTCGGCTTCGGCATGTCCGCCGACGCACACCACATTACCCAGCCCTACTCCGACGGAGCCGCCAAAGCCATCCGCGCCGCACTCAAAGACGCCAACGCCTCACCCTCCGACGTCGGATACATCAACGCCCACGGCACCGGCACCCAGGCCAACGACGCCACCGAATCCGAAGCCATCCACAAAGCCCTCGGCCCCGATATCGCCCCCACTGTCCCCGTCAGTTCCACCAAAAGCCTCCACGGTCACTCCATCGGAGCCACCGGAGCCATCGAAGCCCTCGCCACAGTCCTTGCACTCCAGCACAACCAACTCCCCTTCACCTACGGCGTCACCGACGTTGACCCCACTCTCAACCTCGACGTCATCACCAAAGAGACCCGTCCCGCCGACCCGCGCCGACCCATCGCTCTCTCCAACTCTCTCGCCTTCGGTGGCCTCAACGCAGTCCTCGCCTTCCGTCACACTGATTGAAAGTTTCAATCACGAAATACGAATCTCTCATCGATCTCTTCTAAAACATCCTCCGGAATAACAAACTACCCCTCTGAACAGCCCGTACTTATTGGGTTTTCTGTCGTTGCAATCACTTCATCAAGTTCGCGTGTCGTCCCTGATTTCGGCGCGTTCATCCCAAAATAATTCTTGCAAAATTCTCAAACCGAATTTACGTTTACGTAACTCCTTTCTTAAACAGTAGTTTTCGCCACATTTCAACCAGCCGTTCGGCCTTTGGAACACAGTGACGTACCCGCAGCAATCCCGCTGCGACGCTGGCATTTCTGCATTCAATGACAAAAAACCGTCCTCAGGACGGGCAGGAAATCTTTGTCTTATTTTTTGGAGGACCCATGCATTCAGCATCACGAAAGCCACGAATAGCTCTCTTTAGCTTCATCGCCTTCACGCTAGTCCTCATCTGTACTCTCCCCGGCATCGCCCAAACCTTCCGCGGAGGCATCAACGGCACGGTCACCGACCACACCGGCGCAGCCATCGCCGACGCCACCGTCATCGCCGTCCAGACCGATACTGGCGTCGCTCACAACACAGTCAGCTCCAGTGCCGGAGCCTTTCTCTTCCAGGATCTCCCCCTCGGAAGCTACACCGTCACCGCCTCTTTCGCCGGATTCCAAACCGTGAAGATCGACAAGGTCCTCGTCTCCGCGGGAACGATCTACACCCTCCCAATCACTCTCCCGCTTTCCAGCTCCGTAACAACGATCGAGGTCGACGCCGCCAGCATTACCCTCGACACCACCACCACCACCCAGACCACGGTTCTTGACGCCAAGGCTGTCTCAGATCTTCCACTCAATGGTCGCGACTTCACCCAGATGATCCAGCTCACTCCCGGTTACGCTGGCTATTCCGGCGGAGGTTATGGTTCGCTCAACGGCACCCGCGCGAACCAGATGAACTGGCAGATCGACGGAGTCGACAACAACGACCTCTGGCACAACGTTCCCGCCGTCAACCAGGGCGGCGTCTCCGGCATCGCCGGCATCATCCTCCCCCTCGACGCCGTTGACCAGTTCTCAGCTCAAACCCAGGCCGGCCCTGAAGGCGGACGCAACCCGGGTGGCACCGTGAACCTCACTCTTCGCGCCGGCACCAACCAGCTCCACGGCAGCGTTTACTACTTCAACCGCAATGAGGCCTTCGGCGCGAAAAGCCCCTTCTCCGACACCAAGCAGAAGGTTCGCAACTACAACACCGGTTTCTCCGTGGGTGGTCCCTTCCTCAAAGACAAGCTCTTCGGCTTCCTCACCTTCGAGCATCAGCGCTTTGTCATCGGCCAGTCCGGCAGCGCGACCGAGCCCTCCGTCGGCTGGCAGAATCAGGCCAAGGCAATCCTGGCTGCAAACAACATCGCCGTGAATCCTGTCATGCAGGATGTTCTTAACGCCCTCTGGGGCGCCAATACTCTCGCAAAGGACACTGTCGGCACGAAGCTGAATTACCACTCCAGCGATCCGGAGTTCGGTTACAGCTGGAACGGACTCGGAAAGGTCGACTATCGTCTCAGCAGCAAGGACAACCTCAGCGCCCACTGGTTTGTCGGTCAGGGCAACCAGGTAGCTCCCGTCGGTTCCCAACTCCTCGCCTACTACGAAGAAGCTCCCATCCACGTGCAGAACATCGCCATTGTCTATGACCGGGTCATCTCATCCAGCATGACCAACCAACTCCTCGCCGGAGTCAACTACTTCAACCAGGTCTTCAACGACTACCAGACCCCCGCAAACGTCCAGACGCTCGGCTTCATTACCGGTGCTCCCTTCCCCAACGCCCCCAACATCACCATCAAGAACTTTGATCCCGTCGGCGAGACGCCTCCCGAGGGTCGCAACGACATCACCGGTCACCTCACCGACCAGCTCTCCTGGGTCATCGGCAGACACCAACTTCGTTTCGGCGGCGAATTCCGCAAGGCCCAGCTCGACGAGTTCTATCATCGCCACGCTACCGGCTCATTCACCTTCGACGGCAGCCGCATACAGAGCCTTCCCGGTGCAGTTCTGGCCCCGCCGAACCCCGACAACCTCGATGGCTATCGCTATGCGCTGGCCGACTACCTCGCCGGATTTACCTCGAGTGCCTCCATCGCAATTGGTGACCCCGACCGTCAGGTCTTCGTCAACACCTGGTTCCTCAACGCAGGCGATTCCTGGCAATTCAACCCCAAACTCAACCTCAACTACGGCATCCGGTTCGACTACGAGGGGCCCTTCCACAACCCCTACAAAAACATGTCGGTCTTCCGGCCTTCGCTTACTGCCTCAAACGGACTTGCCTTCCAGGGCGAGCAGATCGACAGCGTCTACCAGCGTTACTACAAGAGCTTCAGCCCACGCCTTGGAGCAAGCTATCAAGCTACCCAGAGAACTGTTGTCCGCGTAGGTTTCGGCTTCTACTTCGATACTCCTAACCTCAACCCCTTCCTCGACAATCGTCCCGGCAACGCTGCACCCAATGGCGTGGAAGGAAATCCCGGCGGCCCCAGCCCCGTCTACACTGTGGCTCCGGTTGCAGGCGCAAAGAGCACCATCCAGAAGAATGTCGCCATCTTCCCGTCGTCGCAGAGCTATCCCTGCACCGCTACCTCCACTTGCGGTGTCTTCTCTATCGACAGCAACTTCCGCTCAGCCTACAACGAAAACTACAGCATCAACGTCGAGCACTCCCTTACCTCCAGCGTCTTCGCACAAATCGGATACGTCGGCAGCGAAGGTCGCCGCCTGTTGAGCCTGCTTGATCTCAACCAGGCTTCGGATCAAACGCTTCGTCCGTACTACAAGCTTTATCCGCAATACAGCAACATCAACCAGGTCGAAAGCATCGGCACCTCGAACTACAACGCTCTCCAGGCCCAGCTTCGTCTGCAGAACTGGCATCATCTATCCGGTTCGACCGTCTACACCTGGAGCCACAACCTCGACGAGGTCTCTGCCTATCGTGGCGCTCTCCCCCAGGACAACTACAACTTCAAAGGTGACTACAGCAACTCGGACTTCGACACCCGGAACACCTTTGTCAGCTTCGTCAGCTATCAGATTCCCGGTTCTTCCCATGCACACCTTCTCACCAACGGCTGGCAGGTCAACTCTCTGCTTAGCTTCCATGGTGGTCAACCCTTCACCGTCCACGCCTCTGGCGACATCAGCGGCACCAACGAAGGCAACGATCGCGCCGTCCAGATCGGTCCCGTCCGCAAGGGCTACCAGGGACAGAAGCCCGGCGCCAACTGGCTCGATCCTGCAGCCTTTACCGATGCGGCCCCTGGCACATTCGGTACGACGCGCCGCAATGCCTATTACGGACCGGGCTACTCCGACGTCGACTTCTCGGTCTTCAAGGACACGAAGATCAAAGAGCGCGTCACAATCCAGTTCCGTGCCGAGATGTTCAACCTCTTCAACCGCGCCAACTATGCTCCTCCGGGCTGGGGCGACGTCTCCAATCAGGGAGACTTCAGCCTTGGCGATACCATCGGCGATTACAACGGCGCCCCCGGTATCGGCGCGGGCGAACCCTTCAACACACAGTTCGGCGCGAAGATCATCTTCTAAACCGCATCATCAACAAAAAGCCCCACCTGCGCATCCATGGCAGGTGGGGCTTTTCCTTTGCCGACCAACAACAGCCCTTCCCTTAGCGCAGCATCGCTGCCCCAGAGTGTGTAAGTCGAGCGCTACAGCAATTTCACAGAAGTCACTTTAAGCGTGTCGCCCTGGACATCACCGCTGACATTAACCCGCAGATGATCCGCCTTATCCGAAGCCTTCAACGCCTCAGCGACCTTTGCGTTCCCGCTCGCGTCGAGCTTCAGTATCTGCTTGTCTGCCGTAACAATCGCAAATCCGCTCTTCTGACACGCCAAAGCGCACTCACGCGTATGTGAATCCGCATCGGCCGCGACCTTCTTCGAGCAGGCCACATCGACAATAGCAACATCAGTGAACGTCTTTGTTTGAGCCAGTGCAGGCGCCGCCAATAGACCAAAAGCCAGTAACAAAGCAACGATTCGCACAATATCCCCCTTCGATCAATCTGAAAAGCAGACGCGAAAACTATAGCACCAACACGCAACCGCAGTCTGACAAGAGACCGGCTACACCGGCCACTTCCACTCCCGAATCTCCTTCCGGTCGATCCCATACTCATGCGCGTAGTTGATGCTGTCGATAATCTGTTCCTTCAGCCATTCCTTCGTATGCGCCGCCGTAGCCTGTAGTTTCGGCACCCGATCGATCACATCGATCGCCAGGTCGAACCGATCCACCTGATTCAAAATCGCCAACTCCAGCGGAGTATTGATATTCCCCTTCTCCTTGTACCCGCGCACATGAATGTTGTCATGATTTGCCCGCCGATACGTCAACTTATGAATCAGCGAAGCATACGCATGGAAGTTGAAGATCACCGGCTTATCCTTCGTAAATAAGCTGTCGAACTCCCTGTCCGACAACCCGTGCGGATGCTCCGTCTCCGGCATCAACCGAAACAGATCCACCACATTCACAAATCGTATCTTCAAATCCATGCACCTCTGGCGCAGAATCGCAACCGCTGCCAGCGCCTCCGCCGTCGGAATATCGCCGGCACACGCCATCACCACATCCGGCTCCTCACCCGCATCATTGCTGGCGAAATCCCAGATCCCAATTCCCTTCGTGCAATGCTTCACCGCCTCATCCATCGTCAGATACTGCAAATGCGGAGCCTTGTCCGCCACAATCACATTCACGTAATTCGTACTGCACAAACAATGATCCGTCACACTCAACAAGCAATTAGCGTCAGGCGGCAGATAAATCCGCGTCACATGCGGACTCTTGTTCGTCACTACATCCAGAAACCCCGGATCCTGATGCGTAAACCCGTTATGATCCTGCCGCCAAACCAGCGAAGTAATCAGCAAATTGATCGAAGAGATCGGAGCCCTCCACCGCAGCTCCAGCTTGCTCTTCTCCAGCCACTTCGCATGCTGATTGAACATCGAGTCGATGATGTGCACAAACGCCTCGTAGCTCGACAGAAACCCATGCCGTCCCGTCAGCACGTACCCCTCGAACCAGCCCTCCAGCGTGTGTTCGCTCAGCATCTCCATCACGCGCCCATCGGCAGCAATCTCAGTCCCGTCTGAATCCTCCGGCAGAATCTTCTCCATCCAGGTCTTCTTGCTCGCCTCATACAGCAGCTGCAGCCTGTTCGAAGCCGTCTCATCCGGCCCAAACACTCGAAAACTCGTCATATTCCTCTTCATCACATCGCGCAGATATCCACCCAGCACATACGTCGGCGAAACCTCAATCTGTCCCGGCTTCTTCACATCCACCGCATACTCACGAAAATCCGGCAACTCCAGCGGCTTCCGCAACAACCCGCCATTCGCATGCGGATTCCCGCTGATCCGCTTCGCCCCCACCGGAGCCATCTCCTTCAACTCCGCCACCAGCCGGCCCGTCTTGTCGAACAACTCCTCCGGCTTATAGCTCTTCATCCACTTCTCTAGCAACTTCAAATCAACAGGATTCGTCTTTGGATCGAGAATCGGAATCTGGTGCGCCCGCCAGAAATCCTCCACCTTGTGCCCATTCACCTCTTTCGGCCCCGTCCACCCTTTCGGAGACCGCAGAATAATCATCGGCCATCGCGGCCTCTCCGGCACCGTCCCCGCCTTCGCACTGCGCGCCTTCTTCTGAATCTCCCTGATCTCCAGCACGCATCGCTCCGTCACCTCCGCCATCTGCTGATGCATCAGCACCGGTTCATGCCCCTCCACAACATAAGGAGTCCATCCATATCCCTTGAACAGCCACTCCAGTTCCTCCGCCGGAATCCGCGCCAGTACAGTAGGATTCGCTATTTTGTAACCGTTAAGGTGCAGTATTGGAAGCACCGCGCCATCGCGCACTGGATTCAGAAATTTATTCGAGTGCCAACTCGTAGCCAGCGGGCCTGTCTCCGCCTCGCCATCCCCCACCACCACCGCAACAATCAGATTTGGATTATCAAACGCCGCACCAAACCCGTGCGACAAGCTGTAACCCAGCTCACCGCCTTCATGAATTGACCCCGGAGTCTCCGGCGTGCAGTGGCTCCCGATTCCACCCGGAAACGAGAACTGCTTGAAGAACTTCTGCATCCCCACTTCATCTTCGCTCTTATCCGGATAAACCTCCGAGTACACGCCCTCCAGATAGCAGTTCGAGAGCGTCGCCGGAGCCCCATGCCCCGGCCCCGACAAAAAGATCACATCCAGATCGTACTTCTTGATCAGCCGATTCAGATGCACCCACGTAAAGCTCTGCCCAGCATCCGACCCCCAGTGCCCCAACAACCTGTCCTTGATCTGCTCCGCCTTCAACGGAGTCCGCAGCAGCGGATTATGTCGGAGATAAAGCATCCCCGCGCTCAGGTAGTTACAAGCCCGCCAGTAGGCATCCATCTTCCGCAACTCATCCGTCGTCAAAGTCGAAGCCGCCGCACCCTTTGCCTTGTTCGTCTTCGCCGCCGAAGCAGAAACAGCACTCATATCACTCTCCCAAATCAAATTGATAGCGACCTTGCTACAAACCGACGCGGCTCATTCGATCCACATGCGTTGCAATCATCAGATCTTCCTGAGACGGAACCACAAAGATGGCCGCACCTGATTCAGATGCGCTAATCCGCCGCAAACCACTTCCCGGAGCCACATTTAACGCAGAATCAATAGAAATCCCTATGTCCGCAAGCCCACCCGCAATCTCCGCCCGCGATTGCGCATCATGTTCCCCAATCCCACCCGAAAAAATCAGCGCATCCAACCCACCCATCAGGGCCACAAATCCCCCCACCGCCTTCTTCACACTCCGCGTAAACACCTCCACCGCCAGCACTGCACGAGCATCGCCTCCAGCAGCAGCCTCCCGCACCTTACGCATATCGTTCGGCAAACCCGACAACCCCACCATCCCCGAATCATGATTCAGAGCCCACTCCACCGACGCGAACGCAGCCTCACGATCCCCCTTCATCTGCCGTAACAAATAGAGCACCAGCCCCGGATCCAGATCCCCCGGCCGCGTTCCCATCACCACGCCGCCCGTCGGAGTCAGCCCCATCGTCGTATCCACAGACCGCCCCTTCACCAGCGCCGTCACACTGCATCCGCTGCCAAGATGCGCAATCGCCATCCGCCGCGGAAACTTCATCTCCCCGCGCTCAGCCGCATCCAGCATCTGCCGCACAATCGACTCGCAGCTCAACCCATGAAACCCATACCGCCTCACCCCGTGCTCACGAAACTCCTCTGGAATCGCATACGCCGTGGCCTCATCCGGCATCGTCTCGTGAAACACCGTGTCAAACACCGCATAGTGCTTCGCCTCAGGAAACCGCTCCATCGTCTCCCGAATAATCTCAATCGCCGACGGATCGTGCAGCGGAGCAAACACCGCCGCTTCCTCCAAGTCTCGCATCACCGCATCCGTAATCCGAACATGCCGATCCAGCTTCGCCCCCGGATGCACCACCCGATACCCCACCGCATCCACCTGCGGCATCCCCTCGCCGCTCACCGCCTCCACCACCCGCCCAATCGCCTCCACCGAGCTCTCAGCCTTCACCGACGAAACGCCACCATTCAAATCCTTCCCCGTCGCATCGCGAAACTTAAACCCAGCCGCACCACTACCAATCCCACTCACCTCACCCTCAAACAACGAAGCGGGCAAAGCAACCGCTTCCCCCCGCCCCGTCCGCACCCTCGTACCAAATATCGAAAACTTGATCGAAGACGATCCGCTATTGATCACAAGAAGATGCATCCGCACCTCGTCTAAAACCTAACCTATCACTTCCGCAGTCGTCCCCACTCCATGAAGACCATCAAGAGCCATTGAACCCGTATTTCACCGACGAACAGCCCACGCCATCCCATCAGGCTGACCACCAGCCTGAATGTGACCCACAACCTCAAGTGAGTGAAGATCGATCACCGCGACGTAGTTGTCCGGCGTGCACGCAACAAAGGCCCGCGAGCCATCAGGCTGCATCTCAATACCCGCTGCACCGTGGCCTATCGGGATCCGTTTGATCTCCTTGCGCGCACCGGCATCCACAACAACCAGATCCGGCCCACTCAGCATAGAAACCAAAACATGATTACCGTCCGGAGTGAACCTAAGCCGATTAGCTCCGTTCACATGAGCAGCAAGTGTCTGAATAACCTTCTTGCCCGCGAAGTCGATAATCGAGATCGTGCCATCCTGCGCATTCGCAACCCATATCTCCTTACCATCTGGCGAAACGTCAAACCCCTCCGAACCATCGCCAACGCGAACAACAGTCTGATTCCAATCCACGCGCGCTGGCCCAGATGGACCTGAGCCGCCAGGCGGCGGAGGCATTCCTGCCTGCCGAGGCGGACGCGGCATCTGCACTGCCACCTGCTCAATGATGCTCACAGTACCGGAGCTGACATTCGTAGTTACAATCTTCTGCTCATCATCGGACACATAAATCATATGAGTGCGATTCTGCCCAGTCCCAAGAATCCAATCGACCTTGTGTGCGCCCGGATCATAGCGTCCGATCGCCTTCGCGCCCTCCGCAGTAAACCATGCCTTCCCTCCAACAAACGTAAGACCATGTGGACCGCGAAGAGGCCCCAGGTCGATAGACGGAAGCGCCTTGTGCGCAACCAGATCGATAACAGCAAGAGTGTTGTAAGCGCCGCCCCCATAGTTTGAAACGTAGGCAGTAGTCCCGTCCGTCGAAGCAATCACCTCGTGCGGATCGTTCCCCACCGGCGCCTTGGCAATGACCTCCAGACTGGACGGATCGACAATTGCAAGCGTGTGATCCTGCTTAGACAAAACAAGCAGCGATGCCGAAGGCGTACCCTGCGCACACAGAACGCCGGAAAGACAAAGACCGCCAAGAAAGATTCCTGCGCGAACCAAGATCTTCATAGATCGAGCCTACTCCCGATCGAAAATCTTCGTCTCAATTCTTCGCGCCACCCGACCCGACAGCCGCACCCTCCGGCCTATGCAGCAAATCAATCACCGACTGATAAATCCGATTCCGCATCTCAAACCGTTCCGACGCATGCGTCACATACCGCACCACGACATCAACCCCCGCAGCCGAAGGACGCATATCCACCGAGGGCTTCGCCGTAAAGCTACTCAGCACATTCTGTTTCGCTGCCTTCTTCCACTCCTCCTCGGCCAGCTTCGTATCATTCGCCGTCTCTTTCTCAACCGCCGTATGGATTGCCTCAATCGTCCTATATGTATCCGGCCCCGACGGAATATTCACGCTGATCTCATCCCACATCCACTGCCCCGAGGTCGTGAAATTAAAGTACTGTCCCGTGACGGCAAAGTTATTAATAAACGTAACTCTCCGCCCCGTAGGATGCCCTTTATCCGTCCAGTTCCCCGTCTCCAGCAGTGACGTCCGAAACAATCCAACATCGACCACCTCGCCACCCACGCCATTGATCTCCACCCAGTCACCCACGCGGATGCCATTCTTGCCCATCAGCACAAACCATCCAAAGAACGCCAGAATGAAGTCCTGAAAAACCACCGTCAACCCGGCAGTCATCAGTCCCAGAATTGTCGGTATCTGACTCGGCGCTCCAAAAATCACCAGCAGGATCAACAGCAACAACACCAACTGAATCCCCAGGTTTGTCACCATCCGCAGCGTATGCAAACTACGCCGATCGATCGTCAGGCGATCCAGCAGCTTGTTCGCTCCCGCCGTCAACAGCGCTCCGCACAACACCAGAAACGCAATCCACGCTACCGATTGCAATATCAGGTGCACCACAATCTTGTGCTGCAGCTTCACCTGATCCAACCATCTCCCGTACACCGTCGAGAGCTGCTTCTGTGTCGCAATCCGGTCATCCAGAATCCCATGGATCTGCGCCAGTGTATGCATCTGCGCCAGCCTCGCCACGCGACCCCGCCCATCACTCTGCGCCACCTGATCGGCATTCCCCGCTGCGGTAAGTTGCTTCTCCGTATCTCCATGCTGTGCCGTCAGCGCCGTCACATCCGCATCAGCCTCCGCCTGAGCCTGCTCAATCAGCCCAATCCGAGTCCGCTGATCGAACCACGCCGACACCCTCCCCGCCAGCGTCCCATGCCGCGTTGCAGACTGGATCGCCGTCGGCGCGCCACCATCCGCCTGCTCATCGAACTTTTTCATTGCGGCCTCGCGCGCCGTCAGCTCCTGCTGAATCTGTCCCCGATTGTCCCCGCTCGCCCGAGCCAGATCTTCCGTCGCATCCGTCAGCTCATCGTTATCCAGCTGCAACTGCGCCTTTGCAACATCCAGATCATCGGTCCCCGGCGGATTCACCCCCTTCGCCGCCGCCGTCAGGCTATCCACCTTCTCCTGATCGCTCTTGACCATCCCTTGCAACGTGGCGACCTTCTGTTGCAACAGCAGCGCCTCACCCGTCAAATTGCGGGTCCCCACCGACGCCTGCCTTAGAGCCTGCGCAAACGCCTGATCGACCTCATGATCAGCCAGTCGCTCTGCGTCCCGCGCCAGCCGCTTCTCCTCGGCCGAAACCGCCAACGGAGCCAACGCCTCAATCGTCTGCCACGACCGCTGATCCACGAGTCCGTCTGCCGCCGCACCCCTCGCCCGGCCCTTCCCCTTCAAAAACGGCAGATTCGCCATCGAGCCCTGCGTCACGTAAATCGCCACCAAACACACCACCAGCACCACCGCCGGCACCGCAATCGTAAGTCTCCGCAATTCCTTCATCTCCCCACCCTACAACGCCACCCCCTCACACAAAAAGCCCAACCTGCCACCCTTACCCACATCTCTTTTCATTTGAACCCTGCCGACCATACCCGCCAGCGAGATGAAGCACGGCCCCAACGCCCTCATCGACGAGACCCTCCCCGTAGTCCGCAGCGCCACCAAGGATCCCAACGACCCCTCCAATTCCTCGCCTACCACGTAGCCCTAAGAAGAGGCTGCGACGTTGACCAACCCAGAAATTTAGCTAAGAGCGTAACAGTTGAATAAATCAGTGAAATCGGCGATTACTTGACTGGAGCTTGTTGTGGCGTCTGCGGTGATTTAGGACCTCGATGAAGGTCTGCATTTGGAAGATGGAGACTTTCTAACATCGGGAACGCCAAACCGATAGACGTCATCCCCGCCACATCCGCATTTAGTATTGAACTTGATTGAATGCCTATCAGGACTGGGCGCATGACCGAAGCGCCAAATTGCAGCCCGCCGCTTCCGGGAGGAGCGTAGAAAATAGCAGACCCGCTTGCACCCGGAAACATATTCATTGAGATAAACCATACCTTTTCCGATCGACCAGGCGCGTTCTGCCCGCAAGCAGTTACAAAGGGCTCTGGTCTGTTGTCAGAAATAAAGCCAAATTTAAAGACGGGATAGTTCCGATTTGTTCCTTGAGCTCCGGGAACAAGACCAGCGCTTACGATCGCATCACCTGTTGTCAACTTACTTAGCTCCTCGTCGGTTGCGAAGGACTCGAGAGGGACAGTCACTAGATCAAAAGAAGGGTCAGAAAAGTCGGTTGAGTTTAGAGGGACTGCCGCGGCGTCAATTTGGTCATCATTTGGGACAACAAACGCTAGACTGCCATTCGGCTCTCGAAGGGTTAGCTTGACGTATGCAACGCCAGAAGTTTCCTTCGCGGGATCGTAGTTCTTCCGATTCAACCGGACATAGATAGCGGAAGGATTCTGTTCAGTGCACCCTGTCCAAGAGGGATTCAGTATATGGCGCGCAGTCAAGAGTACGATATAACTTCGATCACTGCCGACGATCGGTATTGAGACAAGAAAGGCCGTTCCTTCCGGCTTTGTAGGATCGACGTTTCCGGCGTCATTGGCAGAAAAAATGAAAACAGTTGCCCGCTTTACAAAATCGGGATTAATCGTCAAAGACGCCTGGGAGATCGCAGATAGGAACAGGACCCATATGGCACAAAGTACTTTTTTCACTTGAAGCTCCGAATGAGCGGGTATCGCTAACGATGTGAAGATGCCAAGACTATAGATTGATTATGGCTGGGTGACCACATTTGAGATTGATATCTTTCGGGCGAGTGGGCGGGTGGCCCATGCATAAATAACCACCCTACCTCGGGTGCCCCACTCATGCGGTTTCATCGCATGAGTGGGCATTCGAGCGAAGCTCGAACCGCTTTTCCAACAGCGGCTAAAATCCAACCATGGCGGGTGGCCCACATCTAACTTCAACCAAATCAGGCTCCCCGTCTTCGCGACAGCTTCATCGTCGCTAAGACGGCCCATTCGAACGAGAAGCCGAGCAATCCCTACCCCTCCCCCAAAAGTCCCACCTCCAACCGGACACAAAACCACCGCCTCCATCTACACTCAGATACATGTGTGGAATCGTTGGTTACATCGGACCCCAACCCGTCGTCCCCGTCATCATTGAAGGCCTGCGCCGCCTCGAGTACCGCGGCTACGACTCCGCCGGCATCGCCGTAGCCGGAGGCCCCACCGCACTCGAGCTCCGCCGAGCCCCCGGCAAGCTCCGCAACCTCGAAGCCGTCATCGCCGCCAACCCCATCTCCGGCACCTTCGGCATCGGCCACACCCGCTGGGCCACCCACGGCCGCCCCACCGAAGAGAACGCCCACCCCCACCGCGACTGTACCGGCACCCTCGTCGTCGTCCACAACGGCATCGTCGAAAACTACCTCGCCCTCAAGCGCGAACTCACCGCCGCCGGCCACACCTTCGTCACCGAAACCGACACCGAGATCATCGCCCACCTCATTAGCAATACGTAGTCGTTCAAGCAGCTTCAACATTGCCGCATCCGGCTCATTGCATCTTGTTGTTGCCTCGTCCCGCAGCCTCAACCAACGTCGGATCGAGTTTTTGCAGCGACTCGCTGATGCGCTCCATCGCTCCTTGAACGGCGCGACGACCGGCTTCAACGTTCTGCTTCAGTTCGGCGGAAGCGAGTGGGCGGCCAGGCAATCGCGAAAGTTCATACTCTCCATGAAAGAGTTCGGGCAAATCCAACCTGATACTTGTTCAGCAGCTTCTCGATGCGTGGCTCGATCAGGCTGGCGGCTCCAGACGTGACAAAAGACCGGCGTGATGCGCCCCAGAAGCTTCTCGTGCAAAAACTACCTCCAGTTGCGCAAAGTATGCGATCTCAGCAGGTCCGCCGATGTAGGCCAGCGTAGGAGGCCATAGTCCTGCAATACCGGCCGCAGCAAGAATATTCGCGTTGAAACTTTCTGGAAAAGTTTCGATACGGCGCAACAGTTCTTGGGGCGACAGATTTTCGCGCCCCAGTTTTGAATCCGCCATTGCCGCGATGAATCGGGACGCGGACGCCATCCACCAGGCCAAACAGCGGCGTCGACTCCGCCGTGACCTTAACCTGCTGGTGATACTTCCCTGCTTGCAGTTCACGATTGCGGGCGAGTAAGGGCGTCATCGAGTTCGCCCACTTGCTTTATTGCATACGGCGAACAACGGAGCGGCAATCCGGCGCAGATCGGCATCCGCGGATCCTGAGGAAGATAAATCCATGCTCACCGAAGATGCGGGTGTAGAGCTTCGCGTATGCGTTCGAGAACGTCTCACCTTCGACGTAGCTTTCGCGAAGATAATCGGCAGCCAGCGATTCGCCCAGCAAGTCCGCAGCCTGACGAACCACATTGTTTTCCCCTCGGCAAATCGAATGTTCGCGACAGGCGCGCCTTCGATGCCCGCTAGTTGGCGCATTGAACGGCGCAAGTTCAAAATCGTGTGTCAGCAGTAAAGTCTGGTTGACCTCTTTCAGATCGTGATCCTCCGTGGCTATCCAAAACACCGGCACACACGGCACTCCCAAAGCTTCAACCTGTTTCGCCAGCGCGAGCGCCGATGCAGCCTTCAACAATGAAAGCAGTGGTCCGCCAAATAGTCCGAACTGCCGGCCGGTAACTACGGCGAAAGCGCCTTCGCGCAGCCGCGAATGTTACGCAACGTTGCCTCGCAAGTTCCCCAGCACGGTTCTGCCGCTCCAGGGCAGCGGCTACTTTGGCGTCATAAGCTGATCGCGCTTTACAGATTTCGCAAAGGCAGCGATGTGAGCCGCGTCCGGCTGCGTGGATAGAACCTGCGGATCTCCGGAGAGACGAGAGTAGTCTGTGGAAAAGATGCGTGGTGTGAGGAATGCAGTTGAAAGAAATACAGTCGGGGATCACGAGAGAGTCTCCCAAAATGGCGCCGGCAGCAAGAAACGCGGCGCGAGTAATAATCTGCCTTTGAGGGCTTGACAGCGCATCTCGCTCATATCTCACCAAAGGTAAAAGACTAACAGTAAGCAACACGTTTTGATGTCCCGCCGGGCATCAGGGACGGACCATTCCTGTGACATTCCGCGATTGGGGAGTTACGAATCTTTACTCTTAGATCACACAAATTAACCGTCATAAACCTCCTCTCGGTGTTCTGATTAAGGCAGCAGTCAGCCGTTTCCGGAACCAGAGCAGGGAGGCGGGCCATGAAGAGCGCTTTCCTCGCAAACCCTCGCGATGTCGGCGGCATTGCTGCTGCCAGTTTCTAGCTCGCGGGCACAGCAAATTCCTTCCGAGAGCACCACCTCGTTACAGGCGTCACAACCCCACAAGGGGATGCCGGCCCAAACAAGTGAACCTCCGCTGCCGGCTCCCGATGCCGGATCGCACGTGCGCATCGTGCGCCTGAGCCAGATCGCCGGGGATGTGAAGGTCGACCGCAATACCGGACAGGGCTTCGAGGTGCCCCTGCTCAACTTGCCGGTTACGGAAGGAACCAAACTGCAGACCGGCCAGGGCTTCACTGAAGTCGAATTCGAAGATGACAGCACGTTGCGGCTTACGCCGTACAGCAGCGTTGAATTCACCAAGCTGGAACGTACTCCGTCGGGCTCAACTGTCTCGCTGGTTACGGTATCGGCTGGCACAGTCTATGTAAACCTTGCACGCACGCCGGGGAACACCTTCACGCTGGCCTTCTGCGGTCAAACCGCGCTGTTGGCGCCATCAAGTCACATGCGCGTATTCCTGTCCGTCGGGTGGGCGAGCCTGGCGATGTTCCACGGCAGTGCGCAAGTGCAGACAACCGCTGGAGCAATGATGGTCGCTAAGAATAAAACGTTGAACTTCCAGTTAGTGAACCCCGTTCGGCTCTCACAAAACAAGAACGCAGACGCCCCTTACGACAGCTGGGACCAGAACGCGATCGACTACCACAACCATTACGCGAAGGCGTCTGCTTACGGAAATTCCGGTAATCTCTCCGGCATCCCCGACATGAGTTACTACGGCCGCTTTGTCACCGCGAGCGGTTGTGAGCCCATGTGGCGGCCCTTCTTTGCCAGCCAGACGTGGGATCCGTTTCAGTATGGCTCGTGGGTTTGGTATCCGCAGTGGGGATACACCTGGGTCTCGCCCTATCCGTGGGGATGGATGCCATACCACTACGGCTCATGGAGCTACTGTCCTGCCTATGGATGGGGATGGCGTCCGCGCGGATATTGGATCGGCTTACCGAACTATCCTCAGCACCCAAGATCCCTTCCACCGCGATATGGATTTCGTCCATGGCCGCATGTCCCGCAACCTCCTCGGCGCGGAGAACCGACGATCACTCGTATCAATGACAAGTCAGCCGTAGTATCGGCACGATCCCCTGTCAAGAACGGATTCGTCATGCGGGAAAACTCCGCCGGCCTGGGCATTCCCCGCGAAACATATGGAACCTTGCTCACATCTCCTCGCACCTTGAAGAGCGCGGAGCGGCGAGCATGGCGGTGCGATCCGTTCCCATGACCGCCTTCGGAACGGGATATCGACATGATCCGACTGTGGCGCCACGGGGAACAGAAAACGCGTTTCGCTCGGGAGGCAACTCGAACGCAAGCTCAAAGTCTACGGCCGGCAGCGACCATGGCGGTTCCGGATCCAGCAGAGCGTCTTCAGGCGGGGCAGGAATGCAGCAGCGGCGGCAGCGGAGGCAGCGGAGGAGGATTCAGCAGTGGAGGAAGTGGGTCCGAGGTCATAGCGGGGAGGGTGGTGGAGGAGGCGGCGGCGGAAGCCGCAGATAGAGTTAGCGATCGTAAAGCGAATCTCCCGAGGCCGGCACCCGAAGGGCAGCGAGAGTCTATCGTGTAACGGAACGCATCTAACTCTTGTAGGCGGTTTGACTTCCCTGCCATCGCTGGTAGAGTTGAGTCCAGCCGCAATTCACTTTACGGGGGCGTCACGGCTTCGACGGAAAGTGATTGCATAAAGTAGGCATACCGGAGTGTGCGTACTCCGTAATCGTGCGCAAAAACACAATTGCCAAACCAGACCTGGCATACGCTGGGCAGCTTAATTAATTAAGTTGCCGTCCTCCTCGGCTTTGCTCTATGGGCTGAGAAAGGGCGTCGCACATGTGGTGAGCTGGCTGGGTGAACTCTCCACCTGTGAGTTCGCCGTGAGAACATCAGGTTGGCTGGCTGTGTTTTTCTCGTCCGCTCTGAGCGTGGCCGGCGAGAGTGCCGTCTAACACCGGCGCATTGAAACGTGACGGAGCAGTGTGAGGCTCTTTTGCTAGCAGCATTTTCGGACGCGGGTTCAACTCCCGCGACCGTAGCCTCCACCAGCTTAATCTACTGATTATAAGGTGTTTAGACAAACTGGAGACCAAAATATTGACCGTTTTTGTACCGCCGGTTGGGCAGGCGGTACAAAGAGGGTACGATTTGGCTCTATTTGTTTACGCCCGCCACACATCTGATTGCCCCAAGACTTGGACTGCTTCTGGAGCCGTCGCCGCTCTTCTGAAGTGGATTCGCGGAAGTTCCTGAGCGGCTCCACGATTCGCCAGACAGCCGATACCCGCAGTTGAAATAAGGCATAAAGACAAACGCAGACAGCTTGAAGAGGAGACTGAACAGCGCGCTGCCGCTATCCGTGCCGGCGAAGCGCCAAGCCGGACTTCCGAGCCCCCAGGCATCAAAGATGCGGTGAAACGATCTCCTTGCCAGCAAGCGCAATGGAGAATCTCGCCGACTCGACCCTCTGTGAGCCGACTCTACGATCTTCGAAAAACAGTTCTTAGGCTGGGCGACCTCGGCTGGGATTCGAGCACTTGGCTGAGATCACTACGGCCGATCTTGAGGCGTTCCGCGACACCTGGACGGATGGCCCTCTCGCCAAAAAGAAGAAGCAGGAACGCTTGATCGGTTTCTTCTACTACGGCATGCGCCTCGGCTGGATCAAATCCTAATCCCGCGGCTCTGTTGGGTCGAATACGGGCGGAAGGCCCACCCACGAATTACTTTCCAAAATTCGAGTTCGATCTGATCGTCGATTCAACTTACATTTATCAGCCAAAGGGATGGCTGGAATGCCGAAATCAAGCCACCCGACTTCGCGTTCTCATATTGTTGATGCGTTGGAGTGGCCTCGCCATCAGGGATGCCGTGACCCTGGAACGTCGCAGGCTAAACGATAAGGACGAACTTTTCCTCGGCATCGTGCGAAAACGGGCAATCCCGTTTGACGTTCCACTGCCCCACGATGTTGCAGAGGCACTGAGAAATATCCCGCTCCGGACCATCACCCAATCCACGTTACTTTCTTCTCTGTCGGGGAAACGGATCTCCAAAGTCGGTGGTCGGTCAAACTGGGGCCTAACGAAGCTTTCGTCGGCTCTTCACCATCGCAAATATTCGGCGTGATAACGGTTCGCCAAAACGTTGCCACCCTCACATGTTCCGGTCACGTTTGCAGTCGAGATGCTCCTCGCCGGCGTACCCCTAGAGCAGGTCTCGATGTTGCTTGGCCATAAGAGTGTGAAGATCACGGAGAAGCATTATGCGCCATGGGTCAAAGCGGCGCCAGGATCAACTCGCCGCGAATGTTCGCATGGCGTGGGGCGTTATTACGAACACGGCCAAGGCAGCGAGGCGGAAGCCCCCGAAGGCCACGCAGCGCAGTGAGCTACTGAGCACTTTCTTCCGGCTCACAATTTCGAGTAGGCACGTATCAGGAGTCAGCTTGCGTGGCGCAGCTTGCGGTGCACGCGCAGCAGTACCGTCTCAGGAAACTCTTAACGTGCGGTATCCGCGCTCGTGCTGGTCTTCAGTACCCCACTGGATTACGCCCGGCTGATTCTCGAAGATCTTGCGCACGGTCTTCTCATCGAGCGCCCAGAACTTTGAAATCTCGATGATCGAAGAGCGCTCTGGCTAGCCAGGTCAATGGAGCAAGTCCGGACGCGC
>CAVSOH010000026.1:0-506297 GCA_963729555.1 uncultured Acidobacteriaceae bacterium
AGCTTCGGCCTTGGATTGGTCCTGGCAGTTGTTCTGGTCTATTTGATTCTGATGGCGCAGTTTGCCTCATTCTCCGATCCGTTTATCATCCTGCTGGCCGTTCCGCCTGGCCTTTCGGGGGCCTTGGTCTTCCTTTTCGTAACGGGCTCGACATTGAATGTAATGTCACTGATGGGTTTCGTGATGACAGCGGGCATCGCCGTCTCGAACAGCATTTTGATTGTGGAGTTCACCGGTACGCTGCGCAAGCAAGGGCGGGATCTCAAAACGGCGTTAGTTGAATCCTGTAAAGCGCGACTACGGCCAATTTTGATGACGAGTTTAGCGACGATCCTTGGTCTCGTTCCGATGGCATTGGCATTGGAACCGGGCAGTGAACAGTACGCCCGCTTCGCGAGCGATCTTCGGGGCCTAACAGTCTCGGTTATTGTCACAGTTTTCCTCGTGCCGGCAGCCTATCTGCTGATCCATCGCAAGGAAGAACACACCACAGCAGAAGGTGAGGCTTAATCATGAGGTCGAATCAGATGATAAGCGTCACACTTCTTCCGCGATCGGAGCAGAAAAACCACCAGACTGATAGAACCGTCTGTCCGAATCGCAGCATGGTTACCATGCTGAAGCGCCCGAGGGAGATTAGTCATGTCTTCCTTTGCAATCGGAATTTGCAGCTTTTCATTCTCATGATGTGCCTATTTGTGATTGTTGTCGGTGTAACCACAGTCGCGAGTATGCCCGTCGATCTCTTTCCGGAAGTAAATATACCCGTGGTGGTGGTGGCAACGTCTGCTATACCGCCGGAATGCCCCCGCAGCAGGATTTGAATCAGATATCACGGATGAGCTACGAACGCTTCTTTACGCTTGGCAGTGGAATCGACCATATCGAATCCCGTTCTTTGCCTGGCGTCAGCCTCATCAAGATCTACTTCCAACCCGGCACGGACAGTAATGCCGCAGTCAGCAACGTCTCGAATCTTGCAATGGCGAATCTACGCCGGTTGCCGCCCGGAACGCTACCTCCAGTTGTTCTGAAGTTCGACGCAGCAAACCTCCCCGTCTGCCTGATTACGCTAAAGGGAGAGGGCCTGAATGAGACACAACTGAAAGACCTCGCGCAGTTCACGGTTCGCGACGAATTTGCCAACGTCCCCGGCGCATCGGTTCCTCAACCTTACGGCGGACGTTACCGGCAAATCATGGTGTACATCGAATCCGGTAAAACTTTGAAGCTCACGAGATGAGCGTCATGGATGTCGTGGACTCTCTCAATACGGCTGAACCTGATACTTCCTGCGGGCGACGTTCGTATTGGGATGAAGGATTACAACATCTATGCCAACAGCGAGATCCCGGTTGTCGACCAAATCAACGATCTTCCTTGAAGACAGTTGGAAACGCTTCTGTGAAGATTGCAGATATTGGTGACGCGCAAGATGGGGGCCAACTCCAGACCAACATCGTCCGCGTAGATGGACAGCACTCTGTCTACATCCCCGTACTTAAGCAGGGTGGTAATTCCAACACGATCACGATCGTGAATGGTGTCAAAAAAGCTGTTGCCAACCTCCTCGACACTCCTTCCGTGCTCAAAACTGATGTCGTCTTTGATCAGTCTGTCTTCGTAAAGGTCGCGGTGGAGAATGCCGTTCGAAGGAACCATTGGGCTTGGTCTCACAGCACTGATGATTTTTTTGTTTCTGGGGAATACACGGGCCACCATCGCCGTGTTGATCGCGATCCCTGTGTCGTGTCTTGCTACCTTTCTCGGTCTCAACCTCGGCGGCAGCTCGATCAACACAATGGTTCTGGGCGGTCTTGCCCTTGCACTATCTCGCCTGATCGACCATTCCGTCGTAGTTCTTGAAAACATATTCCGGCATATGGAGATGGGTGAATCGCCGACCGAAGGGGCAGTCAATGGCGGCAAAGAGGTACAGCTCGCTGTTTTGGCCGCTACCTTCAGCACCTGTATCGTCTTCTTCCCGGTAGTTCTTCTCTTCGGCGTAAGCAATATCTTTTCACTGCACTGGCCCTTCGTTGTTCTTGCACTGTTCGCTTCCTACCTCGTGGCGATGACCGTAGTTCCACTCTTTGGTGCCAGGTTCATCACGGTCGATCAAGGCCATATGAAGCACGGAACCGTCGCCGTTGAGGAAGGCCTTGAATCCTCAATCTCAAAAAGGCGAAGGATTCGGGTCTTTCGGTCGGTCCTCGATAAATTCAATCTTGGCTTTCACAAGCTTCAAGCAGGATACGAAAAGGCAATCGCAGTCTGTCTGGATCGTCCTGTACTTGTCGTAGCGGTCTTCAGTCTCTTTGTCATTTGCAGTTTCGCACTTTACCCATTTCTAGGGAAGGCGTTCTTCCCCCGCACCGACCCCAGCCAGTTCGTGGTGAATGTGAAGGTACCGGCTGAACTCGCATCGAGGTAACAGACGACTACGTCTCCAAGATGGAACACGACATTCGGAGTGTGGTCTCGCCGGGAGATCTCAACATGATCGTCTCCAATATTGGCATTACACCCGACCTTTCCGCGATCTATACCTAACTCAGGAATGCATACCGCCTTCATCCAGGTCAGCCTGAATGAAAATCACAAGATCGGGAGTTACGCATACATGCAGAAGGTGCGAGAAAAGCTCTCCGCGGACTTTCCCGACGTAGCTACATACTTCCAGGCCGGCGGTCTAGTGGACTCAGTCGTTAACCAAGGAAAGCCTGCTCCGATCGATATCCAGATCGGAGGCAACGACCTCCAGCAAGCCTACAACATTGCGCAGGCGACGGCCGCCAATCTGAAGAAGCTCAACTCGGTCAGCGATGTTCTTATTCCTCAAGACCTCGACTATCCGGACTGGAACTAAATATCAGCCGCGTTCAGGCTGGCCTTTTGGGGATTTCCCCCAGAAATATTGTTGACAACGTGATTACTGCACTCACGTCGAACGGCATGATCGCCCCGAGTTTCTGGGTCGATCCAAAGACCGGCAACAGTTATATGTTGACCGTGCAATACCCGGAGACACAGATCAAGACCATGACCGACTTCAAGCAGATCCCTCTCCGGTCGCCGCATGGCTTGATTACAACGCCGCTCCAATGGGCGCTGCTATCAAACAAATTAGTACGCCAACGGAAGTAGACCACTATCAGTTGCGCCGCGTGTTCGATATCTACGTCATGCCGAAGGAGGAAGATCTTAGTCGGGTAAATGAGCAGGTCAATCCGTCGTCGGACATTAAAGGCCAAATGGGGTGACCGTACGGTGCGCGGTTCTATCCGTGATATGGAACAGTCCTTCTCCAGCTTTGGCATCGGGCTCATCCTGGCAGTGGTGTTGGTCTACCTCATCTTGATGGCACAGTTTGCATCCCTTTCCGATCCGTCCGTGATCTTGCTGGCGGTTCCCCCTGGCCTGTCGGGCGTACTCATATTTCTGTTGCTCACAGGAACCACCTTGAACGTGATGTCACTGATGGGTGTCGTCATGATGACGGGAATTGTTGTCTCGGACAGCATCCTAATTGTCGAATTGTTGGATTTCTCCGACGCGAGGGTATGGCTCTGAAACAGGCTTTGACGGAAGCCTGCAAGGTGCGTCTACGCCCGATTCTGATGACCACGATGGCTACGATCCTGGGGCTTATACCAATGGCTCTCGCGCTCGAACCGGGCAGCGAGCAGTATGCACCACTAGCTGGGCCATCCTCGGTGGTCTGACGGTGTCAGGTCTCGTCACAGTCTTTCTGGTTCCAACGGCATACCTGCTCATTCATCGTAAAGAAGAGCACGCCACAGCTGAAGGTGAGGCTTAGCTATGAGAGCAACCGATAAGATCAGCATCCTACTTCTTCCAATCGTTTTTACCGCTTCCGAGATGTTTGCCCAGGGTTCGTCTCCCGCTCTACCGAATTCGCCGGCAGCCCAGTCGTTTTTCGTCGCATCTGCTCAATCGCCACCCACCGGTACGTCTACGACACCTTCCGCGATGGAAGGTAGTCCAACCCTACTTACACGGCAAGAAGCTGAGAAGATCGCGCTGGCAAACAACCCGCGTATTCGCATCAGCCAATTGATCGCCAGGGTTCAGCATCAGGCGGTTCGGGAGCGTCGTGCAGACGAACTCCCCAATCTGAACGGAAACATCACCGCAGTGGAAGCGAACGATGGAAGCAGAATCTCCAGCGGGTCCCTTACGGCCTCGCGGCTTTTACAACACGCAGGGATGGGCGTCCAGGTTAGCCAACTGATAACAGACTTTGGACGTACGCCGAATCTCGTCGCTTCCGCGAAGCTACAAGAAAAGGCGCGACTAGCCGACGCTGAGGCCAGTCGCGAAGATATTGTCCTTGCGACCGATCAGGTCTTTTACGCAGTCATTGAAGCTCAGGAGACGTTGCAGGTTGCGGCTCGGACTGTCGCTGCCCGGCAGGCTCTTACCGACCAGGTGAGCGCGCTAGCCTCATCCAAGTTGAGGTCGGAACTGGATCTAAGCTTTGCCCAGGTCAACCTTTCCCAAGCAAAGCTACTTCAGCTCAACGCGCAGAACGACCTTGATGCGGCAAAAGCAGCATTCAGCGAGGTGCTGGGTTACGACAAACAGATGGATTTTCAGCTTGTTGATGATATTGGCTCTCTGCCGCCCCTTCCCTTAGACCCCGATCCCCTAATTGCAGAAGCAATTCAGAATCGGCCCGATCTTCAGTCGCTGAAGTTCAACGAACAGGCGGCACAAAAATTCAGCAAAGCACAACATGAGCAGTTGCTTCCGACCATCAGTGCTCTCGGAGTTGTGGGTGGCACCCCCGTCGGCTCCCCCCAATACTTCACGACAAACTGGTATGGCGCGGTGGGCGGTAACGTGAGCATCCCCATCTTCAATGGATTCCGATTCACGGCACAAGCTTCCGAAGGTGCCCTTCAGGCGCAATCAGCCTCGGAACAGACTCGTGCGCTCCGGGATCAGGTCGTGCGCGATGTTCGAACCGCATGGCTCAATGCGAATACCGCCATGCAGCGTGTGACTGTGACGACTGAACTGCTCAAACAGGCAAACAACGCGTTGGATCTCGCGAAGACCAGGTATGACCTTGGACTGAGCTCGATTGTCGATTAAGCCAGGCTGAGCTGCAACAGACCGAAGCAGCCATCGGCAACGCCAATGCCCGATCCCAGTACAACTTCGCGATTTCAACAATCCGCTTCCAGACCGGAGTCCAGCCATGATTGAAAACTTCAAGCTACGTGTCTTTCGCGTCGTTGCCGACACGCTCAACTTCAGCAAGGCTGCTGAAGAGCTCCACCTGACCCAACCCGCCGTCACATCGCAAATCCGAACTCTTGAAGAAGGCCTGGGTATAGCACTCTTCGATCGAGTGGGACGGAACGCAACGCTGACGCCCGCAGGAAATGCGCTCCTCCCCTACGTCCGTCAGATCGAAACGCTGACCAGCGATGCCATTGCAGCACTCGCGCCGTTTGGTGCGCAAGAAGGAGTTGAATTGAACATTGGGGCATCGCACACCATCAGTGTTTATCTCTTACCCAAGCTGCTTCCGATGCTCGTGCGCGATTGGCCTAAACTGCGCATCCACGTCGTGAGCGGAAGCACCAACGAGGTTCTAAACGCTTTGGCCACGCATCAGGTATCGATCGCTCTGATCGAAGCTCCTGGACACCGGCCCGACCTCAAGATCGAGGTCTTTTCGGAAGATGAACTCAGTCTGATTCTTCCTCCGTCTCATCGATGGACAAAGAAGACGATTCTTCGTGCGGCAGAAATAGTGCAGGAGCCGATTCTCTTGCGGGAATCAGGCTCCGGCATGCGTCGATTCGTCGAAGACTACCTTGAGAAAAATGGAGTCCTCAGCCAACAACTGCACACGAACGTGGATATAAATTCGACGGAGGCAATCATCTCAGCTGTTGAAGCAGGCCTCGGCATAGGCTTTGCTCCCGCGATGGCGCTTGATAAGGCCAAACTGACTGACAGCATCAAGATCGTTCCTCTTGAAAATGGTCCTATCAGAAGGCAGCTCAGCTTTGGACTGCTCAATGGTCCCGTCAGAGAAGGCCCACTTCAAGATCTGATCGAGCTGCTCCGATTAGTAAGTCCGCCTGAGAAGAACAAAATCGGAAGAGCCACGAAGGCGGCACGGTAGGTTGATGAATGTTCTTCTCTTCACTACGTTGCGCTTTAGGGATTTTGCACGCCCAAAAGGCCGACTCTCCGTCGTCATCAGTTCATCCATGCTCGTGATTGTGATCCATAGCCTGATTCAGGGAGGGCGATAATGCCCATTATCGGCAAGAGTACGGCGCTCCAACTTGACTCAATTATCTTTGCTACGGACTTCTCGCCCGCATCTCACAATGCTGGCTTGTACGCTTCAGCCATTTCCGTCTATTTCGGCACCAGTCTCGTGATCGCCCACGCGTTCATTCTGGTCCAAGCTGCACTTGAAGTGGAAGCCGAGAAGCCGCTTGCGAGCCGACAAAGAATCAATCTTACTCATGAACTTATGCTGACAGCAGAAATACTCAAGGCTGGCCAAGGAAGAACAGAAACTGTTCTGCTTGAGGGCGATCCCTGCGGAGTGATCCCCACCCTGGCGCAGCGCGGAAGCCCAGCGCTGATTGTCTTGGGCACCCATGGCGGCGGATCTATCGACCGCTTGGTTTTAGGTTCGACCGCCGAAGGGATCCTGCGCCATTCCAGTGGGCCAGCGCTCACCGTTGGCCCGAATGTGAGCAACCTTCGTGAAGGTGCTCTGAAGATTCGGAGAATCCTGTATGCCACCGACTGTACGGCAGAAGCGGCTCATGCTGCCCCTGTTGCCGTAGCGTTAGCTGAAGCATTCTCCGCGGAACTTGATGTGCTTAATGTAGTCCGCTCATGTGAGATTGATCGTCCTGAACAACTTCATCGTCTTCAGGAGCACTTTTATGGGGCGGTCGAAGCCATCATGCCACATCATGCGGGACAAGTTTGTGAGCCGCATACGTTCGTCGGTGTAGGACTACCGCATACTGAGATTCTCAATCATATCAGTGAGCGAGAGGTCGACTTGCTGGTTCTCGGACTCAGAAGAAATACATATCTCGGCATGCAAAATCGGACTTCCGGGGCATTTCCCATTATCGTTAGTGCCAAATGTCCAGTCATAACCGTGGCCGCTGGCTCAATCTACTGATTGACGACTGACGGCAGAACAAATAATCAAGAATGTACGTCACTGTTGATGCGTATGTTCTCTGGGATCTTCGATAACTTTCACTGAATGATCGACCTCGTGCCATGTCCATTACAAAAGCGAAATACACGCTCTTTCTCCTCTAACGGACATGTCATGTCTTCCTCAAGTGAGCTCCATCTTATAACTCGATAATGCAGTCCTGCGTTCCCTGCCAAAGCATAGGGCTGGCGGTGTTCCACTGCCGAAGAGCAGTGCGGCATCCGGAGCTACGAGCGAAGCTGCCGTCCTTTTGATATCCGTTACAAAAGTGAAGTACACGCTTTTTCTCGTTTAACGGCTTAGCCGGTCGCCCTCCTTTTGATTGCGAGTTTGCCTGTGTGCGACGTCGCGACGTCAGTATTAATCGGTTGCTTTTCGCTCGTTTGCTCCAAGCGCGAAAAACTGGTCTGATGGCTCCAGCACGACGCCCTTATGAAGCAAAAACTCATTCGCGCCATCGAATTGGCAGAGTTTGTCTACTGCTCGAAAGCATGGCATCTGAAGTACCTCGATGGTGCCGAGGTATCGCCGATGGCTCGCGAATTGCAGGCTGCAGCCAGCGCATGGCATGTAGAGCAGGGCAGATCACTTGCTCGTGGTGACAGCTATCGATGGGCAGGTTTTGCCGCGCTCATGCTGGCGATTATTCTCATTGTGTTTTGTTGGCTGGGGTGGGCAAAATGACAGTGCTTCTGATGGCCGCGACAGCGATTGTGTTGGCTCTACTGTTCTTTTGGTTGAGCGCCCAGTCCCGTAAGAAGACTGGAATACCGGCTGGAGAGGTGTTCTATCAGGATCTTGTCGGGCAGCCATTTGCAGCACATGATCTGCGGTCTCCGGCGCTGGGCATCTCCGGAAAACCAGACTGCCTTATCCGAACGGCAGATGGGATTGTGCCGGTCGAATTGAAAGAATCGAAGCGGCCATCGGCACGAGGCGAGGTCCATCCCAACCACATGATTCAGAATCTGGCCTACTGCGCACTCGTTGAAGAACAGCTGAAGGAACGGGTTCCGTATGGCCTGGTCATTTACGCAGGTCAGCAAGTTCGACGGGTAGAGTTTTCAGACTCCAATCGAAAATGGCTCATGAGCACGATCGCGGCAGTTCAAGCAGCTCGCCTGGCAAAGCAAGCGGAACGTAATCACAACCAACGCGGCCGCTGCTCTGGATGCGGCGTACGTGACAAGTGTGATCAGGCTCTGCGTTGAAAGTCTTCGTCGGGGTCTAAGTATTGGAATGCCCGGCGTCTTCTGTACCAGTTGAGATGAGACAAACTGGAACAAAAGGAGCTGGCTATGGCGCGAGGAAAGAAGCATACAGCGGAGCAGATTGTGAACTTGCTGCGACAGGTTGAGGTGGGGGTAGCAAACGGAAAGACCTTGCCACAGGTGTGCAAGGAAGTCGAGATCGTGGAGCAGACGTACTACCGTTGGCGCAAGGAGTTTGGCGGGTTGAAGGTGGACCAGGCTCGACGGCTAAAGGAACTGGAGCAGGAGAACGCGAAGCTGAAGCGGTTGGTATCGGAGTTGAGCCTGGAGAAGCTGGTGTTGAAGGACATCGCCTCGGGAAACTTCTAAGCCCTGAACGACGGCGTTGTGCGGTGAGCCATGCGCGGCAAGCGCATGGGATGAGCGAGCGGTGTGCGTGCCGGGTGGTGAAACAGCCACGCGGCACGCAACGCTATCGGCCGACACAGCGCGACGACGAAGATACGCTCACCCAGGCCATCGTAACGTTGGCCAGCCAATATGGTCGCTACGGCTATCGTCGGATCACAGCTCTGCTCCGACGGGCAGGCTGGCATGTTGGCAAGGACCGGGTGGAGCGAATCTGGCGTCGCGAGGGGCTGAAGGTTCCCAAGAAGCAGAAGCCAAGAGGCCGGTTGTGGCTCAACGACGGGTCATGCGTGCGGCTGCGTCCGCAGCACGCTAACCATGTCTGGAGCTACGACTTCGTCAGTGCAAAGACCCATGATGGAAGGACGGTGCGGATGCTGAACCTAATCGATGAACACACCAGGGAGAGCCTGTTGGTTCGTCCTGAACGTCGTTGGAGCAGTGCCAAGGTGATCGAGTCCCTGGCCGATGTCATGGTCATCAAGGGCGTGCCGGAGCACATCCGTTCGGACAATGGCCCGGAGTTCGTCGCCAAGGATCTGCGGAAATGGCTGGCCGATACCGGCGCAAAGACGCTCTATATCGAACCCGGCAGTCCGTGGGAGAACGGGTACTGCGAGAGCTTCAACTCGAAGCTGCGGGACGAGTTCCTGAATGGCGAGATCTTCTACTCGTTGAAGGAGGTGCAGGTGCTGGCAGAACGCTGGCGGGTTCACTACAACACCATCCGTCCACACTCTTCGCTCAGCTACAGATCGCCAGCACCAGAGACGTGGCAACCCGAAGTGAAAACAGGGTATGGAGAAGTGGAAAGCAAAGTACGCTTTCCACTTCCCCACACCCTCGACGGCGGCGAGATATTTACAAAACTCGTTGCGCTACACTAACACTCCAACCGGTACAAAACATCGGGCACTCCACGTTTTCATTTGATGGGACCTTCAAGCTATTGTTTGCATCAGAGGTCGTGGTAACAGACATCGACCCATCAATCATTCCGCGAAGCGCGATATCGATTATTTGTACGGCTTCGTGGATGCCATCTGTCGATTCGGAGGCACCCGCGTAACATAAACATTCGATTTTCTGCAACGCATTGCGAATCTTGTCATTCATCTCTGCGATGAGTTGGAAGCGCCGCGTCGCCTCTAATTCCCGCTTTCTCATTTGCATATGCCAATGGCGCGTGAATCCAAACGCGATACCTGACGCAAGGAGTGTGCCAACAAGGCGCAGCGGACCAGTATCGTGCAGCCAATCATCGTAGATCACCCATTGAAGAGCGAGCGCCGCAATCAATACAGCTAAAGACATAAGCAGTGAGTAACCAATGATTCGAAGGGTCAAGACAGCCTCCATGACAAATCGGGACGAAAAATGCGCTTTTTGAACCGCCGGACAGTGAAAGCCTCAAATGGCCCGAAATTGCGGAAGAATCGCGCAGGACGAAATGCAGTATGTGAAGAAACACGCAACGGGAACAAATTCGTGCACACGATCCGCATTTTCTTAAGTGACGTCCGATCGGGCGCATGGTTAGACAAAGGCCGCATTCCGAAATCATCGCTGCCGGTGTAAGCTAACGGTGACATTGCCGCAATAAGAGTAATCTGCACCGCCTCCGGTATGTATCCTGCACGGCGCAGTCTTGGGCCGAGCCTTATGCTAACCCGACGTGCTCACTGAACGTCATACAAACGTGGCGCCTTCATTGATCGTGCATGGCTGCCCTCGATCGAGAAACCTCTCTGGAGGTAATCGTGATAATCGCGCGATGCGTTTTGTCGCTCTTGATTCTAGTAACTCCGCCTCTGGATTTAGTAGCGCAGAGTGTCAATTATTCTTCGCCCCTGGAAAATTTCCAGGCTTGTATTAGTGGGTTTTCTCAGTGCAACACTAAACAACTGAACGGTTCACAGCGACAGGCCGTTGCCCAAGCGTCCCTCAATCGAAACTTCCAGAATTGTTTCTATGGCTTCTCGAACTGCAATGCCTCGCAGCTGACCGTGGCAGAGGTCGCTTTGGTTGCACGCTCCGCCCAAAGCCGAAATCTGCAGAATTGCCTCGTTGGACTTATCGATTGCGACAAAAGCCAGTTATCCGACAAGGAACGGGGCCTTGTCGAACAGGCTGAGCATATCGACAACCTGACATCTTGTCTGAGTTCCATCGGAGAGTGTGATAGCTCGAAGTTGACCACGTGGGAACAAAAAGCCGCTGCTGCCGCCACGCAGAACCACAATTTTCAAGGCTGTCTGGAAGCTGTCGGGGAGTGCGACAGTGCGGAGTTGAGTCAACAGGAGCGAAGTGTTGTTGCACGCGCTGCGAGAGTGAGCAACCTGCAAAGTTGCATTTTGGGCGCTGGCAACTGCAGCGGTCAGCTTCTCGATGAAGCCGGCGGCGCAAAGTCCAAAGAGCCCCGAAGTTAGACGACAATAGGTCGCCCAGTCGACTTATTCGCGATCGCTCGATGTCGCAAAAGGTCAGCGCGCAAATTAAATGAAGAAACAAAAAGTCGCGCGGAGCTTTGTTTAACTTCGAGTCATTTTGGAAAACGCTAACGTCGCTAACTCTTTATGTTTGAGACACGAAGACTGGGATTCAAGATTTACTCCAAGTGAAGGATATGACAATGGCTACAGCTCCCAAGACCTCCTCTAAGACCCTAGACAACCGTATTCACGATGATGTCTGCCTACAGTTCATGTGGCAAACGGACATTGAGTCGCAAGAGATCAACGTCGAAGTAGACAATTCTGTAGTTTTTCTCTCCGGACATGTCGAGACCTGCCTCGATAGGCTGGAAGCTGAGAAAGCTGCAAAGGCAGTCTACGGCGTTACATCGGTCATAAATAATATTGAACTTGATCTAAAGCACCCAAGAACCGACTGTGAGATCGCGGACGATCTTGTTGCTAGTTTGCGAATGGTCGCGTGCGGGTTGGAAGAGTTGCCAACAGTCTCTGTGGAGGCGGGCGTCGCAGTCCTAAAAGGGCGAGTTCGGTGGAACTTCCAACGAGCGAGCGCCGAAAAAGCGGCCGATGCGGTTGTCGGAGTGCGGCGAGTAGTCAATTTGATTGAAGTTATTCCATTCGGTTGCCCTACACAGGGTAAGCAGGCAAATAGAAAACGAGTGGATGCTAAGCCGCCGTCAGAGAACGACATTGATTCGCGGTCAGCAAGCTGCAGCCGGCCGTTGTTTGTCGTGCCTTCTCAGAGCAGTCAGTCGAGATAAATCCGGCCAGTTCCAGTCATGATAACTCGGAGGACCGACCACCAAGGCGATCATCGCCCAGGACAAGGCTGCGAGGATCATATCAAGTAGGTTCGTATTGAAAAATGCGGTATTGCAAATGTCCTGAAACATGCACGAGAAACTGCTTTTGATGGTCAACCTTGCCTTCTTCGCTGGCTGAAGTAAGTGTGTTGCTTTTAGGATAAAGGCCAACTCAGAGGTGACTTGAATAGACGTCCGAGGAGCGGATTACCCGCACATTCACGCGATATGTCTGTCTACCACCGAGACGCTCGAACTCTTGTTCCTGAAGAAACCTGAGCAGTTTCGGCTGGATATCCAAACTGAGTTCGCCAACCTCATCTAGGAACAACGTTCCTTGATGCGCGGTCTCAAAACGCCCGATCTTCCGAGTGTTGGCTCCCGTAAAGGCGCCGCGTTCATGACCAAACAACTCACTCTCCAGCAGCTCCGCAGGAATGGCGGCGCAGTTGACGATGACGAAGGGTTGGTTACACCGAGGGCTGATTTTATGAACGGCGCGCGCTAACAGCTCCTTGCCGGTTCCGGTCTCACCTTGAATGAGAACGGTCGAATCCGTCGGTGCTACGAGTTCGATAGCGTTTAGAACCGATTCGAGCGCATTGCTCCTTCCGATGATCTGCTCAAATGTCGGCTCACCGGAGCTATCATCACGATCTAGCTTCACGTGTGTGTTCACTGACATGACGTCCCCCGGCCCGGTGTTAGCGAGTAACACCTTAAGGCCGCCTGAACGCTATGGAGTAAAACTTCATCATCAACTGGCTTGAGTAAAAATTCGACCGCCCCCGCTCGCATCGCTTGTGCCCGCAACCGCGTGTCTTCAAGTGCGGTAATGAAAATTATTGGTATCCAGGAGTGATGGTCGGCGAGTTCCCGCTGCAACTCCAACCCCGTCATGCCCGGCATTCGAATATCCGTTATCAGGCACATGGTCTCCTGAGCGATCCCGTCCGCCAGAAATTCTTCCCCCGACGAAAACGTTCGTGACTCAATGCCGGCGGACAGAAGCAGGTCTGCGATTGAATTGCGGATCAATTCATCATCGTCCACAACTGCTACCAACGCATGTTTTGAGAAAGAGTCCATCGGTCCGACTTCAAACAACATAGGGGCCACCGGAGACCGACGCAATCATACCTTGGTATAACTGTACCTACTCAAAGCACTGCGCGATCGTTCAATGGAATGTCGAGACGCTGGGCCATTCTGACCAGATCCGTAACGGATTCTGCGTTCATTTTGTGCATCACTCGACCTCTCTGAATCTTTACAGTAATCTCTTTGGTTCCGAGGGCGAAGGCGATTTGCTTATTCAACATGCCCGAAAACGACCAGCTTCATGACCTCACATTCTCGTGCTGTAAGGAGCGCATATCGGCTCTGTAGCGCGGACAATTCCAGCCGCTGGTGCCGCAAGTTGCCATCGAGGACAATCGCCTGTTGAACGGCAGTTAGCAGATCCACATCCTGAAACGGCTTGACGAGAAACTCAATCGCGCCAGCCTTCATCGCTTTGACCGAGATCGGAATATCTGCTTGCCCGGACAAAAAGATGATGGGGAGATTGGCGTTCATGAGAGCCAACTCCCTCTGGACGTCCAGTCCGCTCGCCTCACGGAGGCAAAGATCCAAGATAAGGCAGGAAGCTTCGCCAGGCCGAATACCGTTCATCAAGGCCTCGGGCGTTTTAAAGAGACGAACTTTCAAACCACTGGCCGCCAGAAGATCTCCGATTGCCTCTGAGACTGGGAGGTCATCATCAAGAACATAGACGGTCGTCGAGACTTCAGCCATGAACATTCTCTGTTTCAGGATCTCTGTCCGCAACCGGCCTCAGATTCGTCGGAATTACGAACTGAAAGCTCGCTCCAAAGATCGCCCCCGGCGTCGCCCAGAGCCGGCCTCCATGTGATTCGACAATAGAACGGCTTATCGAAAGGCCCATTCCAAGACCTCTGTCTTTCGTTGTGAAGTACGGTTGGAAGACAATTTCCATGTTCTCCGGATCCAGACCATCGCCAGAATCCTGTACGGTTATCAGGACCTCGTTAGCCCCGGATTGCCGACTCATGATGTGAACCTCGCGAGAACGGTCGTGAACGCCTTCCGTTGCGTCCATCGCGTTCATCATCAAGTTCATAATGACTTGCTGAAGGTGGGTGACATCACCGACTCCCCGCGGTAATTCCGAATCTAGTTCGGTGTAGATATGGATTCCGCGTCTCATTGCCTCGTCATGAAGCAACGCGACCGTTTCTTGAATAATCTCGTTCATTTGAATAGAGCTATTAATAGGCTTCCTCTTCTTGAAGAGCGTACGTGCACCACTGACGATCTCACTCGCCCTTGATCCCGCATTTGTGATTCTCGCGACTGCGCTGCGGGCCTTCTCAATGTCTGGAGGATCATTCGTAAGCCAACGCTCACAGGCGCCAGCGCTGGTAAGTACCGCCACCAATGGTTGGCTGACCTCGTGCGCGAGCGAGGCCGTCAGTTCCCCGATCGTCAGGACTCGATTGACATGCGCGAGGTCGGCTTGAGCAACCGCGACCTCTTCCTGGGCACGCTTGCGCTCAACGATCTCAATGACGAGAGCGTCATTTGCCTCCTGCAGTTCCAGGGTTCGCTGCTTAACGCGCACATCTAGCTGATCGCGAGCATCCCGGAGAGACTGTTCTATCTTAGTGCGCCAGGAACTGAACCAATTCGCAAACAAAGCGCAGACGATAAATGCGAACAGAAAGGGTATTCCTTCGCGGTTAACAGTTCGAACGATTGTTGTGGGAAGAAAGAGCCGATCAACTGCGATCGCGCTAAGGACAACAGCCAGCCAGCCCGCTCCCTTGCCACCGAACCAGGCACTCGCCATTACAGCGGCCAAAAATGAAAACCAGAAAGGAATCGCGAAGACGCGTTGTAGGAGAGAAGTCGTAACGATAGCTGAACAGACGAACAGAACAGAAGAGCCGTAGCGCCAAAGCCAAGAGCGCTGGCCAAAAACTTCGAAAATGCGTTCCATGTCGTTCCCACCTCGCTAGGAACAGGTAAACCTATAGTAAACGACCTATCTCTTCCTGATCGTTGATGCCTCGTCACTGGACAGTGGGTTTTAACTCGGGCCCTTTGAAATCCAAGTATGAGCCGCGCCGTACGGAAGGACAATCCGACGTTTTTGCTGTTAGAAATCTGACACTGGGCGACACATACCTGACATCCAGGTGTCCATGTGAATGAACTTCAACGGTGATTTAGGAATGGAACTCCAATCACTGCCACACCTCCTAGCTACCCGCGCACCACCACGAGAACGGTATGACAATTGCATATCTCCATCGAAGCATGCGCGCTTAGGACTCGCGCGCGACTAGAAACGACCACACAAGGAGACTAGGTGACACTTCAGAAGTTGAAACTGTATTCCATCGCGCTCGGCATAGCGGGGCTTCTCATTCTTTCGGGGTGCCATAAGAAGGTTCCCCCATCCGCCACTCCACCAGCGCCGCCGCCGCCGAAGCCGACCGCGACCATTTCTGCAAGCCCGACCGCAATCCAACGAGGACAGACTTTCACTTTGACCTGGAATACGACTGACGCAACCGAAGCTACAATCAGCGGACTGGGTAAGGTTGCTACTTCTGGCTCACAGACGTTGTCGCCTCAGTCTTCTGTGAGTTACACAATCACCGCAAAGGGATCGGGCGGAACAGCTGAAGCTTCCACACGAGTTACTGTCGAAAACCCTCCGGCACCGAAGCCCCTGCTTCCTTCGATGACCGAAGAGGAACTGTTTGCTCAAAGCGTTCAAGACATCTATTTCAACTATGACAAGTACGATATTCAGCCCAATGACTCATCCATCGTGCAACAGGACGCATCATTCCTCGAGAAACACGCAGACATGAAAGTTGTGATCGAGGGTCATTGTGACGATAGAGGTTCAGCGGAGTACAACATCGCGCTAGGTCAGAATCGCGGCGTCTCTCTCAAGAAAGCCCTCGTTGCGGATGGCATCGCAGCGGATCGTATAAGAATCATTAGTTACGGGAAGGAAAAGCCGTTCTGCACGGAAGAAAATGAGGAGTGCTGGCATCAGAACCGGCGCGATCATTTGAAGCTGGATCATTAGACGAGGCCGTGACACGAAGGTGGCCACCTCGTCTGCGTGGCCACCTTGCACTTTCGATTGGAAAACAGGTTTGTGCAGAGGCTGCGAAGCGGTATTTCGTATCTGCTCTCGAACTACTTAGAGCTTGCACGCTTTCGCTTTAGGAGAATAGTCAAGTAGAGAGGTCAGCTTGTGGACAGAGGCGATCACTCTCGGGGACCCGTCCGCGGGCGTTGGCCAATCCCATGAATTTCAAGCCCGTCGGGTGTCCAAGGGTCCGTTTTCAGTTATAGGTCGCGAACGGAATTGTGAGATGCAGATGCGAACCGCAACTGAGACCTGATTGCGATGTTCCACGCGTCTCGACGCGTGCATTCGCGATTTGTCGTCATGTGAGAATGGCTGGCTATGGATCAGTTGTCCGGTAGGCCGGTTATACATCCACACGAAATAGAGAGGATCGGTAAACACAAGCCGGCTAATGAGATGGTCCGCCGCTGTAACCCTCCGCTTATGCGGAGGATGTAAGCAGCGGTTCACAGGAGGATCATGGGCATGCAGATTCGTTCGGTTGGCATCGATCTTGGCAAGACGACATTTCACCTGGTTGCGCTGGGAGCTTCCAGCAAGATTCTGGTGAAGAAGAAGTTCACACAGAAGCAGTTGCTGGCATTCACGGCCAACATGCAGACCTCGTTGATCGGCCTCGAGGCGTGTTCGGGAGCACATGTTCTCGGCAAGGCGCTGCGAGATCAAGGCCACGACGTGCGGCTGATCCCGGCCCAGTTCGTGAAGCCATTTGTGAAGTCCAACAAGAACGACTTCGTGGACGCTGAGGCCATCGCCGAAGCAGTCGAGCGTAAGAACATGCGCTTTGTGCCGATCAAGACCGATGACCAACTGGATCTGCAAGCAATCCATCGAGTTCGGGATCGATTGGTCTCTCGGCGTACCGCGGTCATCAACCAGATCCGGGGCTTTTCTGTTGGAGCGAGGCATAGTGTTCGCGCAGAAGCCAGCCAAGCTCAAGGCAGCGATGGCGGACATCCTGGAGAACGCCGAAGCCAACCTGACGCCGATGATGCGTAACCTGATCGACATGCTTTGGAGCGAGTGGAAGCTCGTCGAGCAGCAGATCGAAGAACTGACCAACAAGCTCGAACAGATCTCTGCCAGTGACGCCGGCTGCTGCCGCATTCGCAAGATCCCAGGCGTCGGACCGATCGTTGCGACTGCTACACCCGGATCGGCGGCGGAGATCCGTTCCAGCTCGAGGCTGAGTCCTTTAATCTGGTCTTCGACAGTCTTCCACTCGTTCCAAAGGAGATCGATCAGGTCCCGCATTTGCGTTGTTAGGTCAAGGTCAGCGTTCTCCAGAATCTCCGGCATTGCCATCCGCAGCTTCGCTGGAGTCTTCGCGAAAACCAGGCCTCGCTCGAGCAGGAACGCACGCAGTTGGTTGATGACCGCAGTGCGTCGAGAGATGAGGCGATCGCGAACTCGATGGATGGCCTGCAGATCGAGCTGATCATCGGTCTTGATCGGAACGAAGCGCATGTTCTTGCGTTCCACGGCTTCGGCGATAGCCTCTGCATCCACGAAGTCGTTCTTGTTGGACTTTACGAATGCTTCACAAACTGGGCTGCAATCAAACGCACATCGTGGCCTTGCTTGCGCAACGAGCGTCCAAGAAAATGCGCTCCGGAACATGCCTCCAGCCTGATCAGCGACGTCTGCATGTTCGCGGTGTACGTCAGCAGCTGTCGTTGCGTGAACTTCTTCCGCACCAGCACCTTGCCGGCTGCACCAAGCGCTACCAGGTGAAACGTCGTCTTGCCAAGATCGATGCCAACTGAACGAATCTCCATGTCGATGATCCTCCTTATTAGAAGCTGCCACCACAATCAACCTGCCCGCGCAGGTGAATCAAGCGGCGGACCATCTCATTAGTCGGCTTTCCGGACAAGTGGCCCCTTGGATCAACTGTTGCCTTCAGGGCAAGGCGCTCATGCAGGGTGGTGCAGGAGGGTGCCTCGAGGGCTCGAAACGGACTCAGAATCCGCGGGGCACGATGCATTCTGCTGTGATCTTCTTCGAGCCCTCGGAAGCAGGGAACTAAGGTGCGAAGATGCAGACTCGGATCTACTCATGTTCTCCATCCATCGGATCTGCAGCAGTAGCGGTATTTTGTTGGTATGACAAGGGCAGCCGGAAATCGCTCAGAGAACCCGTCGGAAGAATCATTCGCAATGAGTTCAGGGATGGACAACAAGTCAATAACTTCCTGAGCGATCGCTCCCTGAGTAGGGCTTATGAAACGAACGATGCTGCCTCCATCCCAATCAAACTCAAATCCCATTCCACCGATAGCACTGCAGGGTGGACCGCGCTTTCGACTCTAAACGGTTGTGCCCATTTTTGTGCCCACGCTAGTTCAAAATCAGGCCATATGGCTAGCAATGCGACGCTGAGAGGAATCGATCTAATCTGCTGATGTATAGTTACTTACAGCAATCAATAGCAGTGGAAGGGGAGGGGAATTCGCTAGCTGTTAGCCGAAGGGCTGTAGGTTCGAGTGCATAACGGGCAGTCCCGATAGGGACCTAACGTTTGCGGGATTTTGGGCGATACCGGCTTTCATTTGCTGGTGTGGCCGATCAAATCGCTTGCCAGGCGATAGAGGCGACAAGCCGAGAACTAACCCCCTAACCTGGTATGGAAAAGGCAGGCCCTTCAGAGTCCAAAGGTCAAGGTTTCCCATATTGTGTTGCTTTATGTAACTGCGATCGGTCTGTTTTCGCGTGCCATAAAATCTCTTGTATAGGAAATTGAGCCTTCTTCCACTACGTTCGAAGTTGTCCCAGACAGTTCAACGAAGTGCGCAGCGAATCGATGCGTACACCGCAAAATTTCGGTGTGGAGCTCTCGGGCTAAATTGGCAAGATATCCTTTGTTTGCAATTGGTGTGAATCCCTGGGGGGCAACCAACGTCATTACACATTCCCCATCAGTCTCACCGGATTGGAATTGAACCCCCGGACTGGAGGCTCCCTTTGAGCCGCCCCGCCTTTCGTTCCGTTGCACGCGAAATAATTGATGCCTTTCTCGATGGTTTACCGGAGCTGGTCTATTCGAGAAGGGAAGTCCTCCTCCGTTCACGAAGTTCCAACATGTAATGGCGGCATTGACGTGTGGTTTTATCGCCTCGCTTGCACTTACGATTTGTCTACCTCGTGATGGAACATCATCCTAAAGGTGGCTCGTGTTCTGATTGGGCGCGAGTCCTAGGGACAATCATTCGAGCAGTCCGTTACCGCCACAACACGTGATAGCCAACGTGGAGATTGAGCGATCAAAGCCGACTGCGGTAGCGTGGCAGTTCGAGAACGTGCATTTCTGCGCGGATCTTCTTGGCGGGGTGATGGTCGTTTCCGGTCAGTCGGAGGATGGCTCGCCGATGCTGGCGATCCCAAATTTCGCGCGCGTGAGCCGACTGGTACCGTCATACGAATTAGGGGATGCAGAGAGAAATCTGGCACCAGAATCCAGACCGTCTATTGACTCGAAGGTGTGGATCTAGGAGGAAGTTAGGCCTACGTACTGGTGCCAGGCGGTGAACCAGCAATCGCCGACCAAGAGAAGCCCCTCATGGATGCCATATTCGAGACAGACCGCTGTCGGGAAAGGGAACGCTGTAACCACATGCCGACCCCCTCCTCGATTTCCGAGGTAAAAATGGTAGGCGTTTTCACCGATCACGCTCTACGTTGATCGAACGCAGCCTCGTGATAGACGATCTTCCATAGCGGCATGCCACCTCCCGCCGTGGAGAGCCTGGCGAATGGCCCTGCGAACGATATCTCCGTTGCAGACCTGGCGACGAACACCGTAACACGTAAGATAGCAGCAGGAAAAGAGCCATGGGGCGTGGTATATTGCCGCGGTAACCTGCTGCCTGTCTTTCGACTCAAATAACTCATCCACGAGGTAGCAGTGTCCTTCTCTTCGGCAAATCCAGCGACAGAGTTCTTCCTGCCCCGGCCAGCAGAAGGGAAGGACAGACGCTCGTCCTCGCAGCTGCAGGTGGAGATCCTGCACCTCTTCGATTCACTGCGCCACCCACTGCTTCGCTATGCCATATCCTTTGGTCTCTCGGCTCACGACGGGGAGGACGTTCTGCAGGAGGTCTTCCTTGCACTCTTCCGTCATCTTCAGCAGGGGCGCTCTTGCGAGAACCTGCCCGGGTGGCTCTTTCGGGTAACGCACAATCAGGCCCTGCGGCGGCGCACGGACAACCAGACTATCGCTAAAATGTCGTGCACGGGCGAGGAGCACGCAGCGATGGATCATTACGACACCGCCCCCGGGCCGGAAGAACAGTTATTATTCAACGAACGGCAGCGTCGGCTTCTAACGGAGATGCTTGCTCTCCCTGCTACGGACCAGATGTGCCTGCGGCTGCGTGCGCAGGGCTGGAGATATCGCGAGATCTCTGAGGCTGTAGGTATCTCCCTAGGTTCGGTGTCCAATTCGCTGGCGCGATCGCTCGCCAGGCTCGAACGGACGGACAAGGGATGATGAGTAAGCAAAAGCCGAATCATCTTACCGACGAGCAGATTCTGAGCCTCATCGACGGCGAGACACTGGCGCACCAAGCCGGAGCAGAGAAGCAGCACATGGCCGTCTGCCAAGGGTGCCAGGCCCGCCAACTGTATCTGCAAAGCTTTCTGGCCGAGATGGTTACATTGCTGAACCCGGCGCTTGATGCCCCACTGCCAGACGGCGCACCTGCTCGCGCGCAATTGAAGGCACAGATGAACCATGCATCCCGGCCAACGAGCACAGGCCGGCTACGACGACTCGAGATTGCGCTCTTTCGCCAACCCCACGGACTCCTCTATGCAGAGCTGGCAATCATGGCGCTTACAGTATGCCTCATCACCTGGCGGGGAGTACGCTCGGTCGATGGACTTTCCGAGGCGACGCTCGAGCCCAATCACGTGCTCACGCCGGGAGCCACTCGCCCTGTCACGCTCGCCGAGATCTGCCCGCTGAACGATGATGAGCTCGACCCAGATGTCGAGCCCTCCAAGCGCCAGGCTGTCTTTGAAGCCTACGGCCTCAAGTCCAAGGTCAGAGGCAAGGACTATCAGGTGGATTACCTGATCAACCCCCAGCTAGGCGGCACGAACGACATAAAGAATCTCTGGCCAGAGCCATACTCCAACGTGTGGAACGCGCGAGCAAAGGACACTTTGGAAAGACGGCTGCACCAGATGGTCTGCGAACGCCAGATTGACCTCCAATCCGCCCAACGTGAGATTGCGACTGATTGGATTGCGGCTTACAAGAAGTATTTCCACGCAGAAAAGCCGGGCTAGCCGGAACTGCAGGCTCCCATCTCAAGCTCCTGAAAATATTTTTTTAATCCTGAACAAAATCTCTCCGACAGGAATATTCCATCAGAGCGGTTGCTGGCGAATCGAATAGCCCAAATGGAGTAGTCGGGCTTTTCGCAGCTCCGCTCACCGAATCCCACTTTTCGTTGAAGAAAGGCAGTATGGTGCGCTTGTCCCGTTCGGCCAGGAAACTTCTCTTTCTCGTATTCTCCCTTTGCTTTGTGGCCTTTGGACACGAAACCACCCTTGCTCAGAGCTCTAATTCAGGCCAGTTTCAGCTACAGGTCATAGACCCCTTCGGGGCCGCGCTACAGGCAACCGGCACCCTGACCGGCCCGTCCCGGCAGAAACGGACTTATCAGACAGACGCTCAGGGCCGCATCACCTTCAGCGGACTGGCCACCGGGCACTATACGCTTTTCGTGTCGCGACCGGGCTTTGCCAGCCAGACCGTGACTATCGACGTGGGGGCCACAACAACCGTTTCGCGTGAGGTGACGCTGTCGGTTGAAAGTGTATCCACCTCTGTCACGGTGGTCTCGCGTACACCGATCGGCAATGCGGATGTCACCCTCGATCAGATTCCCGTCCGCGTTCAAACCCTCACCGCCCAACAGATTCAGAACTCGAACGCGCTCGACCTCACCGACGCCATGAAGCGCCGCCTCAACGGCGTCTACATCAACGAGAATCAGAACAACCCCTTCCAGCCAGACGTCAACTACCGTGGCTACACTGCGTCTCCGCTCGTCGGCGCACCTGCCGGCCTTTCGGTCTACCTTGACGGCGTTCGCCAGAACCAGCCCTTCGGCGACGTTGTCCAATGGGATCTCATCCCCAAGATCGCCATCAACACAATGGAACTGATCCCCGGCTCAAACCCCGTCTTCGGACTCAACACCCTTGGCGGCGCAATCACGGTTCAGACCAAGAGTGGCCTCACCAACAGCGGCCTATCCGTTAGTTCCTACGGCGGCAACTTCGGCCGTCGCGCCGTCGAAGGCGAGTATGGAGGCAACCACGGTCCATGGAACTGGTTCGTAGCCGGCACCCTCTTCCACGAGGATGGCTGGCGCGTGCAGTCGCCCTCCAGCGTCAAGCAGAGCTTCGCCAAGCTCGGCTACGCCAAAAACAATACCATCGTCTCGCTCTCCGCCGGCTACGCCATCAACGACCTCGTCGGGAATGGCACACAGGACATCCGCGCCATCAACCGTACCGTCGGCCTCAATCACGGCTACAACAGCGTCTATTCCATTCCCGACGACACCAATCAGCACCAGCCATTCATGACGCTGAATGTCACCCAGTCGCTCGGCTCATGGCTTCGCTATCAACGCCAACGCCTACATCCGCTATACACGCACCGATACAGCCAACGGCGACATCAACGACGACAGCTTTACAGAATCGCTCTATACATTGAGCGCCACGGATAAGGCTGCTCTCACCAAGGCCGGCATACCGTTTCCAACCACACCCATCACGGCGGCCAACACGCCGTTTCCCTATCTGCGTTGCATCGCCGCGAGCCTGGAGATCAACTCAGGAGGCAGTGGTGAGCCGGCTGAGAAGTGCACGGGTGTTGACACGGAAACTGTGGGCCGTCAGCACGCCTATGGCCTAACCGCGGCGCTCTCGTGGAACACAACGCACAACAAACTAAGCCTGGGTTCAGGCTTTGACACTGGCAGCCTTACCTACATCCAGAACTCGCAGTGGGGATATCTGAACCCGGATGGGCTCACCCTCACGCTCGTTCCTTCGTTCAACGACGGCAGCGAGCGGGATGACGATGGAACACTTGACGACGACCGTGTGAACCTGCACGGCCTTGCCATCACGCCCAGCTTTTATGTCACGGACACATTGAGCTGGGGCAACTGGGTCTTCAACGCCGGTGGCCGCTACAACCACACCGACATCAACAACACGGACCGCCTGCCCCCGACAACGTCGGGCCGTCCTGGCCTGACTGCTGACAACGTCTTCCAGCGATTCAATCCAACGGCCGGGGTTGTCTACAAGGCCGGTTCGTTGGTGAACGCCTACTTTAATTACGGTGAATCGAGCCGCGCCCCAACATCCACCGAACTTGGTTGCGCCGATCCCAACTTCCCCTGCTCGCTGCCCAACGCGCTCGTCAGCGATCCGGCGCTCAAGCAGGTTGTCGCCCGCACCTTCGAATTCGGCGCCCGTGGCAATCCGAACGGCCGCTACAGCTGGTCCGCAGGGTACTTCCACACTATCAACTATGATGATCTGCTCTTTGTCGCATCGCAGCAGACCGGCTTCGGCTACTTCCAGAACTTCGGCAAGACCCGCCGCCTGGGTGTCGAAGCTGGGGCTCTTGCGCACCTGCACAACCTGGCCGCGGGCGTCGAATATACCTTCCTCCAAGCCACCTACCAGAGCTCGCAGGTTATTGGGTCCGGCAGCAACAGTAGTAACAGTAACGCACTCTCAGGCGAAAAGGGCGTAACCGACGGCGGTCTTATCACCATCGTGCCCGGCGACCAGATCCCGCAGGTGCCGCAGAATATGCTCAAGGTGTACGGGGACTACCGTCCGTTGAAAAAACTCTTCATCGGCGCCGACTTACAGGCGATCGGCAGCTCCTACGTAAAAGGCAACGAGAACAACCAACATCAGCCTGACGGCCAGTTCTACCTCGGCAGTGGCAAAGTTTCTGCCTATGCCGTGGTCAACCTTGGCGCCCGTTACACAATCAATTCGCACTTCGAGCTGTTTGCGCAGATGAACAATTTGCTCAACCAGAAGTACTACACCACCGGCCAACTCGCCACCTCTCCTTATGATGACAACGGCAACTTCATCGCCCGCGAGTTCACACCCTACCCCAGCGGAGACTACCCCGTTCGCAATACTACCTTCGTCTCGCCCGGCGCTCCTTTCACCGTCTTCGGCGGTTTGAAGTTCACGATCGCGCGCCGCTAGCTCGTGAGTAGGCCAGCAAATGCGCGAAGCGAGTCCGCTGGTTTAGACCTTCTGGACGTATTACCGACAAACCGGAAGTTACGCGGAACCGGGCCGAAATGTCCGTCGGGCCGACAACTCGCCAGTCAGGGGAAAAGACTGGCGGACCGAGGTTGTGCGCATCGCTTGTGAGCATCGGAGCCCAATTAACGGATGCTCTTCATCGCACCAGATCATTCGGCCTTGACGAACAAAGAAGTGGGACTCGCAGCCTCTCATTCGCCAAACGATGGCGACAATGTTGTCTCGTCATTATGATTCACCGTCAGATCCCAACGTGGCGAGTCTCCCGGCAGCAAGCCATAGGAAGGCACGTCTCTTGATGAGAAGAGTTGTGGGAAGCGAGATGTGACATGAGTCAGCATGGCTTTGGCGACCCGGGCACTGTGTTCAACTACTTTTCTGCCAATCCACATCGGCAAGCCCGTCGCTGTGGGTCATTGGCCACCGGCTGCGTGACTTCGAGACAATGGATTGCAACCCTGCTTTTTGTCATCGAACCCACACGGAGGTGGGCCCGGCAGCAGGCTGGTCTCTGTGCAGAATGCGCTTCGATTCAGGCTCTGCGGGAGATGCGTGTGGTAGATAACGATTCCGGTCGCAACGGCAGCCGGCAGCCAAAAAGCTGGAAACCGCTCCACTGCTGGTACAAGCTCAGGAACTCCGCCTGACCGAAAAGACAGCAACATACTTACCTGCGATCTTTGATCTACTTGATGGATGTGCGGATCCGCTCTACCGCCGATTACTGTTCAGTTCCGAGCTTTGCAGTGTAGATCTCAATTGGCTGTCATTAATCTGCTCGCGCCATATTACGTGTAAGGCCGCCGCCATCGCTCCTCCATTGCAAAACGGAACCTTCAAACCAATGCAAAACTGGAAACCAACAATAATTTGAGCCAGGCCCCTTCTTCTCGAAAAGTCGCATACTTTGTAACAACCGATAGGATGAGAAGGCCGGTCTCCAGCGGGATGCGTTAAGCTCCCAAGTTATCGACGTACTCGAAGCGCGGGAGACAAGGAGACCGGCGATGAAAGAGCTTACCACCACGATGATACAGCGGACAGTCAACAAGCAGGACGGACGCCTGACCGTCGGTCTGGATCTGGGCGACAGGTCGAGCTTTTTATTGCGTGCTGGATGAGGCAGGCGAAGTCTTGCTGGAGCAGAAGGTGAGCACCACGTCCAGGGCGATAAAAGAGATTTTCGGAGTGATGACTAGAAGCCGTATTGCCTGGAGACCGGCACGCACTCACCGTGGGTAAGCCGGCTGCTCAGTGTGCTCGGTCATGAGACGATCGTGGCGCGCGCGCAGCGTGCGGCTGATCGGGAGAGCAGGCGAAAGGATGATCGGCTGGACGCTAGAACGCTCGCGCGACTCGCAGGGATCGATCCGGAGCTGTTGTGTCCAGTGAAGCATCGCAGCGCCGAGGCACAAGCGGATCTGACGGTGATCCGTTGTGGGCGCGATAGCGGACGACGGCGACGGTGGTGTGGATCTGTCCGGCATGGGCGCTGGGGCTGGAGGAGATGGAGTAGAGGCGAGGAGAGAGCCGGGGCAGCATGGCGACGAGATCGGCGGGCTCGTGGAGGATGCGGGATGAGGCCGCGGTCGTAGGTGTACTTTTCGAGCTGGGCCTGCTGCCCGGGCACGAGGAGGTGAAAGAGAGGCTGACACTGGGCGGCCTGCCTGCCGATAGTGGCGTAGGCTTCCATCATCTTGCGGGTGAAACGGGTGATCTGGAGGTGATGGAGAAGCGCGTCGAGCAAAGTGGTGGCGCCCGATTTGGCGAGTTGTACGGGAACGGAGCCGCTGAAGTTGAGGGTGTGGAGGATCTCTTCTACGAGATGAATGTCGTTGCGGGGGATTACGCCGCATGCGTCGCTGGCTTCGTAGCGGAGGGTGGAGTCGCTGATGTTGAAGGCGAGATGGACGTGGCACCGGTATGGAATTACCGGAGGTATAACATTCTGACCCGGCGGAAGAGAGGACGCGAAGTTTATCTTTGCCTCATCAGCGTACCGCGGCTAGAATCTAAGAAAACCTCCTCCTGCTTACGACTCCACAGTTTTTGAGCGCTGCCCGTGAAGGCACAGTAGGAGTACCCGACACCCTGATTGGAGGACCCGTGGCGCACGCAAGCTTCAAAGGACTCCGTGTTCTTTCACTCGAGTCCCGGCGCGCGAAAGAGGTTGAAAAACTCATTCGCACTTACGGCGGTGAAGCGATTGTCGTGCCCGCTATGCGTGAGGTCGGCCTCGACTCGAACGCGGAGGCATTCGAGTTTGCCGAGGGGCTGCTGCGGGGCGAGTTCGATCTTGTGATCTTCATGACCGGTGTGGGTGTTCGAACAATGCTCAACATTGTGAAGACGCGCTTTGACGGAGAAGAGTTTCTCGACGCTTTGCGCAAGGTCAAGATCGCGGCACGAGGAGCGAAGCCGGCAACCGCGCTGCGAGAGTTGAAGGTTCCCCTGCATGTCGTCTCTGAAGAGCCCAGCACATGGCGGGAACTGCTACGGGCTATCGACGAGACCTATGGCGATTCGCTCTCCACGATGAGCATCGCGGTCCAGGAATATGGCGCTTCGAACCCGGAATTTCTTGCCGAGCTTAGCAGTCGCAGCCGCAGGCTCTCAAAGGTGCCGGTGTATCAGTGGGCGCTGCCCGAAGACCTGCAGCCACTGCGCGAGAGTGTACTGGGACTGCTGAACGGCGTGATCGACGTGGTGTTGTTTATGACGGCCGTGCAGGTGATTCATATGTTTCATGTGGCCGAGCAGATGGGCGCCGGGGCGCAGTTGCGGGAGTCATTGCAGTCGGCGGTTGTGCTGTCGATTGGGCCTACTACGTCAGAGGAACTGGCGCATTACGGAATCCATCCGGACTTTGAACCCTCTCGTCCAAAGATGGGATTTCTGGTTAATGAGGCCGCACAGTATGCGGGTCACTTGCTGGAGGAGAAACGGAATCGCAAGCTTGAAGGGGTGTTTTCTGAGAGTGATGTGTCAGACGTTGATGAAATGGACACACTGAAGCCCGTAAGGCGCGTGGCGGCTTCCACCCCCACCATGGCAGGATTCCGCGATGGGTTGATGCAGATTGATTTTCTACACGAGATTAGCAGCCGGATTGCGGCGGCCGATTCACTTCACCTGGTGCTTGACCGCATCGTTGGCTTTATCTCGAGCGTCATTCCCTGTGATTCCTGCTTCATCTATGTGCTTGAAGGTGAAAACCTGGTGATGCGCGCTTCCAAAAATCCTCATGCTGATCTTGTCGATCAGGTGGGCATTCAGATAGGCCAGGGAGTAACAGGATGGGTCGCAAAACATAGGCAGCCGGTGGCGATCGCTTCGGGTGCTTCCAACGATCCGCGGTTCAAGGCGTTCAAGAACATTCCTGAAGACCACTTCGAAGCGATGTTGTGTACTCCGATCACGTGTGCGGGAAGAGTGGTGGGTGTTATCAATCTGCAGCACAGGTTGTCCTACCGACACACGACGCATGAGGTTCGATTGCTTTCGACGCTTGGCTATCTGGTAGGCGCGGAGATCGAGCGGGCGCGGTTGGAGACGGAGAATTCACAGTTATCCAACAGGCTGGAAACACGGAAGGTTGTGGACAGGGCGAAGAGCATTTTGCAACGGGACCTGTCCTTGAGCGAAGACGATGCCTACCAGATGATGCATAAAGAAAGCCGCCACCGTCGCAAATCCATGCGGGAGATTGCAGATGCCATCCTCCTGTCAGAAGAACTCCGACGAGCGCAGACGAGCGCTTAAATCGTATTTATCTGAGATTTGGTAGAACATCCAGGGTGAGAGCGAGCGTGGCCGTGCGATCAGGCCGCCTCGAACTTCGCAAGTCAGTGCTTCTCGTGCATCACTGTTGCCAGAGGCTCGAGGTCAACTGTCTAAAGGCAGGTTTCCATGTGAACTGCAGTGTTCATAAATGCTCCGTTCATCTAAGCTTGATAACGTCAGAATCACGATGGCGAATCTATAGGACGATGGTGTTGACCGATACCTGAGTGCTTATCGATACCAAGTCCAGTGGATTTCCTTTCACTCTTATGGTTTGATCCTTCAAGAAGGCAACATGCGAGAACGAGGGCAGGGGGTTCCTTTGACCAGCGGCCGCGAGCAGCAACAAACGGACACGTTAGCCGGCGAAAACCGCGCTGGTACAACGGCTGAAGAGATTGCAGTTTCGTTCCGCAATCATATGACGCATAGCGTAGGCATGCCGTTGGAGTCGTCCAGCCTGATAGATAAATATCATGCGCTTTCGGCCGCCGTTCGCGATCGCCTCATGGATCAATGGCTGGAGACGATTGAGACCTACAGACAGAAAGATGTTCGGGTTCTTGCGTACCTGAGCGCCGAGTACCTGCTGGGGCCTCATCTCGAGAACGATCTGTTGAATCTGGATTTGACGCTACAAGTCGACGAGGCACTCAAGAGCCTTGGGCTCGACCTGAAGACCATCGCCGCCGAGGAACCTGAGCCTGGTCTGGGTAACGGCGGATTAGGTCGATTGGCTGCGTGCTTTCTTGATTCGCTCTCCACGCTGGATGTACCGGTGATTGGCTATGGTCTGCGTTACGAGTTTGGTATCTTCCGTCAGGAAATCGTGGATGGCTGGCAGGTAGAGAAGTCGGATAAATGGCTGCAGTTTGGCAATCCATGGGAGATCCACGCCTCCACTTCGGTGGAAGTAGGGCTTTTTGGGCGCACCGAGACATACACAGATGACAAGGGTGCAATCCGCCACAGATGGGTGCCCGGCTCCAAGATGAAGGGCATTCCGTTCGATACGCCGATCCCGGGTTATAAGACACGCACGGTCAGCCGTCTGAGGCTCTGGAAGTCCGAGGCTATCGATTCGTTCGATTTGGGCGTGTTCGACAGCGGCGATTATGCGGGCGCCGTGCGCGCCAAGGTGGAATCGGAGACCATCAGCAAAGTACTGTATCCGCCAGACGAGAAGCCCGAAGGCAAGCGCCTGAGACTGACGCAACAATTTTTCTTTACGTCGTGCTCTTTGCAGGACATGGTGCGGTTGCACCTCGAGTTGGGCCAACCGCTCACAGAATTCGACAAGAAATGGACTGTGCAGTTGAACGATACGCATCCTTCGATTGGCATTGCGGAGCTGATGCGTCTGCTGATGGACGAGCATGAGATGGGATGGGAGGATGCGTGGCGGGTAACGCAGTCCACTTTTGGTTACACCAACCACACGCTTCTGCCCGAGGCGCTGGAGCGTTGGCCATTGGATATGTTCGCGAATCTACTGCCGCGACATCTTGAGATCATCTTTGAGATCAATCGCCGGTTTCTGGATGATATGCGCCACCGCTTTCCCAACGACGACGCGCGAATGCGGCGTATGAGCATCATCGGAGAGGACGGTGAACGCAGCGTGCAGATGGCGCATCTTGCCGTTGTTGGCAGCAAGGCGGTCAATGGCGTTGCGCAACTGCATACGGAGCTGCTGGAACAAACTACTCTGCATGACTACTACGAGGCTTTTCCGGAACGTTTCAGCAACAAGACCAACGGAGTTACACCGCGCCGCTGGTTGATGCTCTCCAATCCAGAACTTACAGGATTGATCAACGAGACCATCGGCACGGGTTGGCACAAGGACCTGTACGGCTTGAAGTTGCTGGAACCCTTTGCCAAGGACAGGGGCTTCCTCGATCAGTGGCGAAAGGCGCAGGAGGCTTCAAAGAGCCGGCTTGCCGCCCATATCAGGAAGACGATGTCCATCGATGTGAATCCGACGTCGATGTTCGATGTGCAGGTAAAACGCCTGCACGAGTACAAGCGCCAACACTTGAACGCACTGCACATCCTTTCGCTGTACTGCCAGATAAAGACCGGTGCGATGAAAGACCTCACGCCCCGTACGTTTCTCTTCGGAGGGAAAGCTGCGCCTAGTTATACGATGGCGAAGCTCATCATCAAGCTGATCTGCCAAGTGGGTGAGCTGGTCAACAACGATCCCCAGGTAAAAGATATTTTGAAGGTCATCTTCCTTCCGAACTACTCGGTTTCGCTGGGCCAGCGCATCTATCCTGCTGCCGATCTCTCCGAGCAAATCTCCACTGCCGGCTTCGAAGCGAGCGGCACCGGATGCATGAAATTCATGATGAATGGGGCCGTTGCCATTGGCACACTGGACGGCGCGAACATTGAAATCCGCAAAGAGGCGGGTGAACAGAACTTTTTCCTTTTCGGCTTGACTGCGCCGGAGATCAGCGATCTGTATCAGGCCGGCTACAACCCGCGACGCTACTACGATAAGAGTCCGCTACTGCGTGAGGTGTTGGACGGGTTGCGGGACGGGAGGTTCTCGAGCGGCGATCGCGGTTTGTTTGCGCCGCTGGTAAATGACCTGATGAATTCCGACCGCTATTTCGTGCTCGCTGATTTCGACGCCTACGCGGCAGCACAGCAGGAAGCCGGCAAAGCCTATGCCGACATTTCACGCTGGGGGGCCATGTCGCTGCTGAATACGGCACGTTCAGGCAAGTTCTCATCCGATCGTACGATCCGCCAATACTGTGATGATATTTGGAAGCTACCGCTCGCGGACAGCTAGCCTCAACCTCAGAGATTTCTCTTCCAAAGTCCACCGTAAAGGTCGAAGGGTTGGCCGTGGGAGAGAGCAAGCTGCCCATGGTCACATTCTCTGTACCTCCTCAGTTATGAGAAGCTACAATCCCGCATCGACCTGTCGTCAACAGAACGATCGACCGAGATTGAACGGTGTATGTGGTGGGATGCTGCGTCTCAACTTCTTCCTCCAGAAAGTCCGATGGTGCGTCCTGAAACGTGTCGATGAGCCGGCGCCATGGTCCACAGCCTTCTGGGATAGCAGGCAAAGAGAAGCACAGAGACTCCCAATATGCATTGACCATCAAGTGGAACCCGCCTTCGTTTTCAATGTAGGCAGTCGCGGCGAGGCTGTGTGAGTTAGCCGAAAGATCGGGCGCCCACAATTGCACCCCGTGCCACTGGATCTTTGCTCGCTCGATGAATTCGGCGAGCGAAAATGAGTTCCCTCTTGGACCTGCGGCAAAACGCAGCCGCAATTGCATCAGGAGCCTAACGAACCTGTGAAGATCGGCATGTCTCTGGAAGAGGCTCCAGTCGAACCAGCTCACCTCATTATTCTGGCAATACGCGTTATTATTGCCGAGCTGCGTCCTCCTGACTTCGTCTCCCATGAGCAGCAGCGGAGTGCCAACCGAGAGCAGATTGAGCGTCAGGGCATTGCGGATCTGGCGTGCACGCAGACGCTCGACTTCCGTATCATCGGTGAGGCCTTCCACTCCGCAGTTCCACGAGTAGTTTTCCGAGCTTCCATCGCGGTTATTCTCCCCATTCGCTTCATTGTGCTTTCCATTGAAGGAGAAGAGGTCATTGAGAGTGAAACCGTCGTGACATGTCACGAAGTTGATGCTTTGCTCAGGCGGATGGCGTTGTTTCGTATAAATATCGGGACTCCCGATGAGTCTTTGTCTCAGATTGAGCACGGTGTCTCGGTCGGACTTGAGAAAACGTCGAACATCATCACGAAAACGTCCGTTCCACTCCTTCCAACGGTCTCCTCCGAACGACCCAACCAGGTAGAGTCCGCCCGCATCCCACGCCTCTGCAATCAGCTTCCTGCCCGCAAGCACAGGATCGGAATCAACGTCCCAAAGGATGGGAGCATCATGGACTGACCTGCCATGTTCGTCTCGGGTTAGCACCGCAGCAAGATCGAACCGGAAGCCGTCCACATGCATCTCGGAAACCCAGTATCGAAGGCTGTCACCGATCATCCGACGGACGACCGCAAAGTTGCTGTTGAGCGTATTGCCTGTGCCGGTATAGTCCGCGTATTGCGAGAGGTCATCCGATAGAAGGTAGTAGAACCGATTATCCAGTCCTTTAAAGGAAAACGTAGGTCCCGCACCACCACCCTCAGCAGTGTGGTTATACACCACATCGAGAATTACCTCGATGCCGGCCTTGTGAAGGGCCTTCACCATGTCACGGAACTCGTCCAGGCATCCCAACGGGTCGCCTCGGGATGAGTAAGCGCCGTGGGGTGCAAAGAAGGACATCGGACTGTAGCCCCAGTAGTTCTCCAGACCTGCTGGCGCATCCTGGGCGTCGAACTGGAAGACAGGCATCAACTCGACTGCGGTGATCCCCAGATCCTTCAGGTACGGAATCTTCTCGATCAGCCCCGCATACGTGCCCCTCTTCTCCTCGGCAATGCCGGAGTTTGGGTTCCGTGTGAATCCGCCAACGTGCACTTCATAGAGAACAGTGCTGGAGAACGGATGATCGAGAGGCTGATCGCCCTCCCAGTCATATCCGCTGGGATCTGCGACGACGCTCTTCGTGGCGGATCCCGCGTTGTTCCCGGATCTCACGGCAGCACTACGTTGATAGTTTCTCGAGGAGATCGCCTTGGCATATGGGTCAAGAAGCAGCTTCTCCGGATCGAAACGGTGCCCCAGCGCGGGAGCATACGGCCCACTTATCCTGTAGCCATACAACTGCCCAGCTTTTATCCCCGGTAGGTGAACATGCCAGTAGCTCGAGGTGCGACTCGTCCCGGGAACGAGATCGATAACGCGGCTTGGCTCGGTAGCATCCTCCGTGTCGAAGAGTAGCAATTCGGCACGAGTTGCATGGTAGGAGAACACGCTGAAGTTCACGCCCGTCGCCGTAACACTTGCACCTAATGGATATGGGCTCCCGGTCTTCATGTCCTATTCCTCGATCTTCACGCACGTCGATACAAGAGATACGACAGCACTGCGACATCTGCCCAAACGATACAAGACTTTACCCTCTCGGCGCTTCTCAGCCCGGGGGAGCGGCGCGTAGGCGATCAATCTGGGCTACGGTCAATATAGGATATGTTTCAGTGTTTGGCGTCTTCAGGGCTGGTATTGACGACATTTGACTACTCCTCGCTGATCCGGCCGCGTAACGTCGCTTTTAGTAGAGTCTGCCCGCATGACCAGAATGTGATTAAAGCCATGAGTGTGGTGGCGAATCTATTGGACGATGGTATTGGCCGATACTTAGTGTTTATCAATACCTCAATACCAACGTTCCATAGATTTCCTTTCACTCTTCTGGTGTGATCCTCCAAGAAGGCTTCGACAACGTGTCGCCAGGAAGGAGCAAAAGATGACCTCCCAAGAAATACAGGAATTAGAGGCTCAAATCGCCCGAGACAAGCAGAAATATAGCGAGATCGAACGCCGGGAGACTGAGCTAATGGAAAACATCCCCCCACGAGGATTCAGCGCAGTCTCCACGGAATTAAGGTATCGCGGCGAAAAGGAGACGCTCGCAACTTCGATTCGCGAGGGAGAAGAGCTGCTGGCGGGAGTGAGAAATCATCTCGATTCTCACTAAATTGTTTCGCCATAGCTATCCCGCCGGCTTGCAGTTTCAAATTCCTGGGAATCCATGGGTCGGTGACCAATTCCAGCTTCGCTCATTTGAGTTTTGTTAGTAACTGTTCGCGCCGGTTACAAGGAGATGAATATGAAAGCAATTGTTGTCCACCAATATGGCGGTCCTGAGGTACTCAAGTTCGAGGAATACCCTGATCCCGTGGCGGGTTCCGGTGAAGTACTGGTGCGGGTCGCCGCCACAAGCGTGAATCCGATCGACTACAAGCGACGTGCCGGATTAACGAAAGATTTTTATCCCCTCAAGTTCCCGGGGCTTATAGGAGTCGATATGGCGGGTACCGTGGTCACGATTGGGCCGGGAGTGGAAGGCTTTTCTGTCGGTGACCAGGTGTTCGCTATGGCGGACAATACTTACGCCGAACTTTGTGTCGTGAAAGCCGAGATTCTGGCGAAAGTTCCGCAAGGGCTCGATTTGATCCAGGCGGCTGCTTTGCCGTTGGTGACGACGACTGGCAATCAGCTCCTCTTAGCTACGGGGATCGAAATGGGCCAGACGGTTCTCGTCGTAGGTGCTGCTGGAAATGTCGGGCGTTCGGCCGTATTCACTGCGAAGACACAAGGGGCGACTGTGATCGCGGGGGTTTTGAAGAGGCAGATCGATGACGCGAAGACTGTTGGCGCGGATCAGTTTGTCGCGACCGACGACGACACCGCGATTGCGAATCTTCCGCCGCTCGATGCGGTGGCGGATGCGGTCGGCGGAAGAACCGCCGAGAAGCTGATCGCCAAGGTTAAGCCGGGAGGAGTCTATGCATCGGTTGTCGGGGCACCGCAGAACGCCGCGGAGTATCCGTCTGTAAAGGTGGTGACAGTATTCTCGAAATTCGACAGGAAAACGCTCGAGTTCATGGCCGAAGCGGTGCGAGATGGCAAGCTGGTAATCCCGATTAGCCTGAAACTGCCACTCAGTGAAGCGGCCGAGGCTCAATCATTGGCGGAAAAGGGTAGTATCGGAAAGATCTTGCTGTTGGCTTGACGTTCTTTTGCGAACAACGGACACGAAGGGAAAATCGGAGATGAAAAAAGGTGTGCGCGGAATCAATACTGCTTCGAAGCCAAGTGGCCGTGGGTGTGTGGAATGTCTGGCGTCACCGGAAGGTTGGTGGCTTCACCTCCGCCGATGCGCGGAGTGTGGGCACATCGGTTGCTGCGACAGTTCTCCGAGCCAACATGCATCCAAGCACGCGGCAGCGACAGGGCATCCGATCATTGCCAGCTTCGAACCGGGTGAGGACTGGTTCTACGATTACGAGAAGCAGGAGATGATCAAGGGTGCGGAGTTGCTTCCACCGCATTCGCATCCAGAGGATCAACCAGCACCTGGACCGGCAGGGAGAGTTCCAGTCAATTGGGAATCGCTGCTGCACTAATTACTTTGATATGGATCGATAGTTCGTCCAATGGATTCGTCGCCGCGGTTCTGCCAATCTTGCCTTGAACGGTCACTCGCTCTGACATGGAAAAGGAGTACCAAATGGAAGATACAAATGGGCTAAAGGAGACTACGGGCGTGACCGCGCCTGTCGTGTCGAACACGCTTAGTGTGAACGTTTTTACCGCCCCGGGAAAGACTATGGTCGGCGAGCGGCCGAGGCCCTTCGGCGAGCCGCTCGGCTTTGATCCGGCCACGTCGACGTTGATCTTCGGCGAGTACGACGCGGTACTGGTGGACGCCATGACCACGGTGGCTGAGGCCGAGGCGCTCGCGGACTGGATTGCGCTGCATAACCGGAACCTGGAGACCATCTATATAACGCATGCGCATTTCGACCATTTCTACGGTTTGAGCGTTCTGCTCGATCGTTTCCCAGGCGCTCGGGCGATCGCAACGCCCAAGGCGGTGGAGGGCATACAGATGTATTTGTCTCCCCCGGTGCAGCAGTTAGCCCGCCGAATGTTTCCTGGGCAAGTGCCCACGAAGTTGCTTGGACCTGAGCCCTATGACGGCGACACCTTCGCGCTTGAGGGCCACGAATTGCGCATCATCGAGCAGGGCCGCACCGATTGTCCCGATTCGACGTCTCTACACGTTCCATCGATCGGCCTGATCGTCGCTGGCGACGTTGTGTACAACCAATGCCGCATGTACGTCGGCGACACCACCCCCGAGAGCCGACAGAATTGGATCGCGGCGCTAGACCGGTTAGCGGCGCTGAACCCGGCGATTGTCGTTGCCGGTCACAAGAAGCCTGGCGCGCCCGACTCTCCCTCGGCGATCCAGGATACCAAGCGCTACCTGCAGGATTTTGATCGGCTACAGAAAACCGCGACCTCCGACCAGGAGCTGTTCGATCAGATGACGGAGCTATACCCGCATTGGGTAGCCAATCAGTCGTGGTTGATGTTCGGATTCCCGCAGCCATAACCCACATCAAGCGCGACGGCCCGCCCTTGCGCGCTCTGGAAAACAGTGGGGACAGGCGGAGCGCTCCCCCAATTTCAATGAATGGGACGTCCCGTCTGTCCCAAGTCTTAGTTCCGATTTCAAAAAGGAGAACAAATGGCAACAAAAGGAAAAATCCTGGCATTGATCTCGAGCGGTCGCGGTTTGCCCTTGAAGGATGGCAAGATTTATACCTGCGCCGGCTACTACCTCAACGAAGTGACGGTTCCGGTTCGCGCCCTGATGAAGGAGGGCTACGAGATCACCTTCGCCAACCCCACCGGCAATACGCCGCAGGTGGATGTCCATTCCGAGGTCGTCGGCTTTTTCGGCGGGGACGCGGCCAAGCTGCAGGACTACCTGCTATTCCGCGACGGCTTGCTTGGGCTCAGAGATCCAGTTCGCATCAGGGATGTCATCGCGTCGGGCCTGGATCAATATGACGCTGTTTTCGTTCCGGGCGGCCATGGCCCGATGATCGATCTTCTGGATGATCCCAATGCCGGCATCGTGCTGAGACACTTTCACGAAACGTCCAAGCCTACGGCTGTGCTCTGCCATGGCCCGATTTCACTGCTCTCGGCTCTTCCGAATTCGTGGGAGTTCGTCGCAGCGCTGGCAGCGGGCGATGTCGCCGGAGCGCACGCCAAGGCTCAAGGCTGGATCTATGCCGGATATAAGATGACTATCTTTGCGACGGCGGAAGAACAGCAGCGGGAGCCGCTTGAGATTGGTGGTAAGGTTCTGTTTTACCCGGACTTCGCCTTGCGTACGGCGGGCGGCGACGTTAGTGTGGTCGCTCCATGGGGGAGCTACGCCCTTCAAGATCGAGAGTTGATCTCGGGCCAGAACCCGTTCTCTGATGAAGCAGTTCTGAAACTTCTTCTGCAGGCACTCAACGGGAAGAAAAAGTGAGTCGGTAAGTGGAGGCTGGTTCCGTGATTTTCCCTGCGGGTAAGTCTATCCGGATTGGAGTCGTCAATGAGCAGCGTACAAATCGATCAGAAGAGCTATGAGATGCCCCCGAAGGAAGGGATCAGCATCGCGCATTTTCTCACCGTCGCCGACGTCGAGCGATCGGCTCGTTACTACGAGAAGGTCTTCGGCGCTCGCATTCTGACCATGGGGGACGGCAACGCGCCTCCGTACCTTCAGCTTGCGAATATCTGGATGATTCTGAACGTCGGGGGCGGGCCGACCCCGGACAAGCCGACGGTAACGCTTAGCGTCCCTGACCCAAATCACATCAACAGCTTTATGAATTTCCGGGTTGCGGATATTCAAGCGTGCTATCAGTTATGGAAAAGTCGAGGAGCCGAGTTCATCACGGAGCCGTTGAAGAAGTACGGCGAGATCCGCTGTTACATCCGCGATCCTGACGGTTATATCATCGAGGTCGGACAGAGCACCGATCTTACCTACGGTTGACGCTCGGCCCGAATAAACCGAAAACGCTCGCCATTATGCACGGCTCGAGTTTTACGGCCGACTGCCCCTGCGCGCTCGGTGACCTAGACGCGGTGCATCGCGAAGTCTTCGGCGAGGAGAGGCCAGGCGAGGCTGTAGCTTGTAGCGAGTGCATATTACTGCTTCCATCATCAAACGCGGAGCATCTGGGTACCATTGATTTTCGACACTTCCCCGGGGGACTTTTATTTGTCTTTTAGTTTCTCTTAAACTCGCATTGTCGATACCATCGTCCAATTGTTTTGCCCCGTCACTTCTGGCTTAATCGCGAGAAGAGTCTACAATTCGGGTGGAGGCGCAGCCGATGACCTCCCGCACAGCTGTTCCAGGGTCTCGCTTTACTCCTACCATCGAATATTCGCGGCTCTGGGTTGCTCCAAACCGTGTCTACAAAAGCGGAGGAAATCTATGAAACGGGAAATCATTCGGGTCGAGCCACTGGCGACCTATCTCGAAAAGTACAAGGCGCCCGCTTCGACGGTGACTAAACACGGCGACACTATTTACGTCTCAGGCTCTCCGCCGTTCGATCCGAAAACCGGAGAGATTGTCCGAGGGCCTATTGAGCGCCAGACCGAGATCGTTTTAGAACAGCTTAAGCTCTGTGTCGAAACGGCGGGCTCGTCCTTGGAAAACATCCTGAAACTGAATGTCTACGTGACTTCAGTAGATATGTTTCCTGCTGTTAACGAGGTCTACAGGCGTTACTTCCCAGAGAATCCTCCTGCTCGAATCTTTATCAACGTTCCTGCTTGGAATGGCGGCTTCGACATCGAGGTGGACTGTATCGCCGCGGTTCTTTAGATCTGTCGATTGTCGCTTTAATTGCCAATCCCTCTCTGCTCTTGTGGCCAGCGAGCTTAGAAAACTTTTCTGTGCGGGAGAACACATCATGTCTGAGGTTGTGACGAACTCTGTGGTGCAAGAACAAAAAGAACAGAAAATAAAAAAACGCACCGCCGAGGAGCGTATCGACGGCTTTACCATCGCTGCGACAGCCGTGGCAGTACTCGCCGTCCTTGTCGCCACAGGTTTTTACGCGCAGGACAAGTACTCGCTGAAATCGCCGAGCGGAATCGCGTTCTCCGACTTCAGGGGATACGAGGACTGGGCTGTGGTCTCTTCCGCCCGGACCGACGAAGTGCTCAAGGTGATCGTCGCGAATCCGACTATGATCAAGGCGTTCAAGGCCGGCGTTCCGGGCAACGGTCAGCCTTTCCCGGATGGCTCTAGGATCGTGAAGCTCCAGTGGAGGCCGAAGAAGAGCACGGAGACCCCCTTCGTCGTGGATGTGCCGGACATCTTTACCCAGGCTTTCGTTATGGAAAAGGACAGCAAGAAATTTCCGAAAAGCGGCGGCTGGGGATGCGCGCTCTTCAACTACGAAGCCGCATCGGACAATTTCACGGCCGATCCCAAAAGTCTTTCAGACTGCGGAAACACGTGCCATACAGCCGTGAAGGCGAAGGACTACATCTTCCACCCGTACCAGAAGCGTTGAACCGCGCCTACCCCGACATTAAGTGTCCCGTGCAAACAATATCCCTGTGCGAGGCCGCAGCTTGCGGCATAAAGGAAAAAAGCGGCCTTCATCGCGTCACGAGTCCAATCTCAGAATGGCTACCTCAAGGGATTGGAAGGAACAATGTCCCACTCCGTGAGTGCTTTGATAGTATTGGAATTCCAATTATGTCCTCCTCCACCCACGTCGCTGAACGTTCTGCAGAGATTGCAAGGATTCTTGAGACGGAAAATGATCTGAAGGCATTTCAACAGCACGTAGAGGAGGTCCTTCACGGGGAAGCCTTTCGAGGAAGCCATCGCAGCGGACAATTTCTGCGCTATGTAGTCAATCAGGCAATTAACGGCCATTGCGATGAGTTGAAAGAGCGGTTGATCGGGATAGAGATGTTTGGCCGGTCGCCCAGCTACGATACCGGCGAAGATGCGATTGTACGAGTGACGGCGAGCGATGTCCGCAGGCGCCTGTTGCAGCACTATGGGACCTACGGCACCAGTTCCGAATTCCGTATCCGCCTCCCACTGGGGTCGTATATCCCGGAGATCATACGCGACGTTCCGGTGAAGACGGACATCCTGGAAGAGAAGGAGGTGGAGTCCGCTGTAGATGCGCCCATCGACTTTCTTGCTTCAGATGCTGCGCAAACGGATGAGCAGTTGTCCGCCCCGTCGGACGAGCAGCAGGCTTCAAGTCCATCCCATACACGGAAATTCTGGACCCGGCGAATGGTCCTGTTTTGTTGCCTCGCAATTGCAGTCGCCAGCATTCTAGCCGTGTGGCTGACGACGCGAACAGAGCGTGTGCGCACGGACTCTTTGTGGGGTGCACTATTTGGCTTCCAGTTGAACACGAAATTGGTCACCAGTGACCCCAATATCGAGGAGTTTCAGACCCTTTCCGGCCAGACCGTTACTTTGTCCGACTACGCCAACCAGCGCTATGTACCGGGCCCGCAGAAGGTGGCGCCGCAGTTGATGAAGTTTTCGGAGATTCCGAGAGGTGATCAGGCTGCGGCTGTCGATACGGGAGTGGCGGTGAACATTGCGGAGTGGATGGATCAGGCCAATGCGGGTCGGCTGGCCATCCAGTCGGCGCGCGGCCTGCGTTTTTCCGATCTGTTGAAAGATGGCAACTTTATCCTGCTGGGCAGTCCGCGGTCCAATCCATGGGCACTTTTTTATAGTGACCATCTGGACTTCCGCTTTGTTTTCGATCAGGTGTCCGGACAGGAGATTGTTGAGAACCTGCATCCCCATAGCGGAGAGTCCGCGAAATACATTCCCACTGCCAAAGGATTTGCGACGGGACAGTCGTTTGCGGTTGCAAGCTACCTACGCAATCCAGACCACCAGGGACATGTGCTGCTGATTGCCGGAGCCGATGCCGAGGGAACTGAGGCGGTGAGCGATCTGATGACGGACTCGGTTCAGTTGCTGGCGGTCATGAAGCGCTGTGGTCTGCCGCATACCGTACCGATCCCGAACTTCCAGTTGCTGTTGCAGTTGAGCACGATGGCTGGATCGCCTGGGCACACAGAAGTGATTGCATGCCATGCGCTTCCATACTAACGGTCTCGAGTCCCAAACCATATCTATTCTTCCAATGTGACACATGGGCGTGGACATTGTCTTTGTCTTATAAGAACTGACGCGCCGCATCGTTTGCTCCCGCAGGATTGCAGGATGGCGGCATACGTCGTTGTGCTCATAAATTGTTTTTTGCTTCTTGCGCTAACAATTGAATCACATAGCTTAGCCAGAAATTTCATGAGCGGCAGAGCCCTCAGCCTCATAAATTTAAAAGACAGATGTAGAGATGGTGCTTTGTAAAAAGCAGGTACAGGGTCACTACCGTTAATTGCATGTTAGGCCCCAATAGCGCTGTATTTATTGGGAATTATTGGATGTTAGGGAACCGCGCTAACGTTGCGGGAACCTTGGTTTCGCTCTGTAGATTGGTTAGCAAATAGAAGAATGATCGACAGGCTAGCCGAATTTATGGAGGGAGACCCGATGAGCAACGCATGGATCGTAGCGAGGGCTGAAAACTTTCCGAGTCGGGTAATGTATGGCATCAAGACTGCCTGTCAGGGTAGAGGAGCGTGGGCGATGGAGCAGGCAAATGCGATACAACTCTAGACGCGGAAACTCGGAGTTGGGTGGGACGCTGCCGGACGCAAACAACGGAGATGGATTGATGATGCAGGTTGAACGCTCGAACAAGTACCTCGCTCTATTGCTGATTGCTGATGCCGTTGTCATGCAGTTTCTGTGCGGCTCTTCTTTCGCGCAGGGGATAAGTGCCTCAGGAAAGGAGGACACAGGGATACACTTGACAGCGGATGCGAAGGGGCCAGGCGCGCCGCTTGTACATTTCTGGAGTAAGGTTGGCGGTGCGGGGCGTGCGAACGAGGGACTGCGTGCGACCTGGCAGGAGGAACTGGCGACGGCGGGGAAGTATGACGGCTTCCAATACATCCGGTTTCACGGCATCTTCCATGACGACATGTGGGTGTATCGCGAGGATAAGGCGGGTAATCCAATCTATAACTTCCAGTATGTAGACGATCTCTACGATCGGATGCTGGCGAAGGGAATACGGCCGTTTGTTGAACTTGGGTTTTCGCCGAGCGAGATCGCGACGGTAAAGAATACGACGTTCTGGTGGCATCCGAATGGGAGTCCGCCGACCGATTACGACAAGTGGGCGGCGCTGGTACAGGCATTCGTGGAGCATTGTGTTGCACGCTACGGAATCGACGAGGTGCGACGCTGGTACTTCGAGGTGTGGAACGAGCCGAATCTCTATGAGTCTTTCTTTCGTGGCGGTTCACAGACAGAGTATTTTGAACTATACAAAATTACGGCGCTGACGATAAAGAAAGTCGATCGCCAGCTTCGCGTTGGTGGACCGGCGACCAGCAATTTCAACATGGACCCCGCGGCGATTCAAAAGGCAGAGGCAACAGGCAAACCATTTGATCCCATGACGATTCCGTGGCTGCCAGTCTGGATCGACGACTTTCTCAACTATTGCCATCAGAACCGTCTGCCGGTGGACTTTGTCTCGACCCATCCTTACCCGCAGGATTTTGCGATTGATGTGCCGGGCGCGCCGAAGGGCAAGGGCTATCGGCGAAGTATCGATGCGACCCGCGATGATCTTCGGACAATGCGACGAATCATCGCGGCCAGCCCCTATCCCAAGACAGAGATACATCTGACGGAATGGAACTCGAGTCCGTCTCCAGTGGATCATTCACATGACTCGTTGGCGGCTGCGGCATTTGTAGCAAAGACGAATCTTGAATCGATCGGGCTGGTCGACTCTCTCTCCTACTGGACGTTTACGGATGTCTTCGAGGAGAACAGGAGCGGGGACGCTATCTTTCATGGTGGCTTCGGACTGATTAACTATCAGGAGATTGTGAAGCCCGCCTTTCACGCATATCGAATTATGAACGAGTTGGGCGACGAGTTGCTGAAACAGGAGACGGGCGGTGTTGTCTCGCGCGACAAGGAGAGTGGCCGCGTGACGGTCGTTGCGTATAACTATCCTCCGGAGATGAAGGCATCCCTTCCGGTTACGAATACGCTTTCCGCAGCGGACGAGATTGATGCGTGTGGAAGTGCGAGGGAACTGACGCTGGATCTGGACCACTTGCCAGCAGGGGCCTCGTTTGAGGTTGAGATATTGGACCGGCAACATGGAGATGCGGTGACGGCCTGGGAAGCAATGGGGCGGCCAGAACCGCCGACGCGGGAGCAGACGGCGGAGCTTCGTAAGCTGGCCTGGGACACAAAGAAGGACGTGCTGCACGCGGACAAAGATGGCCAGCTGCATTTCAGGTTGAGTATGCCCGCATGGAGCCTGGTGCTCGTTAAACAGATGTAGCAATAGTTTGCTGAACATACGGAGATAGATTGAGCGTTGGTAAAAGCTTTAATGTTTGTACGCAGATCGCCACGAAGATTGTGACCGTACGCGAGGATTGGATGGTCTCTGCCGTGGCAATTCCATTGCCCTTTTCATATCATTATTCTCCGGAGGCCGTATGAATCTGCTTCGCCTTGCTTTTGGGAAGCGTACGGCAACGGTTGGACGCCTGATGTTGGTGCTCACTGTCTGTTGTGTTGCGCCCGCTCCATTGATGCTGGCACGAAGCGGAGTTGGCCAGTCGGCCTCTAATGCTGTTCCCATGTACAAGCAGCCAAATATGCCGATTGAGACGCGCATTCATGATCTGATGCAGCGTATGACTCCGGAGGAGAAGGTTCGGCAGTTGGACCTCTATGCCGGCGCTCCGGCCCTGATGAGCGGGCATACCGATGATACGCACGCTGCGAAAGATGCGGTCTTTCTGCCGGAGAAGGCGGAAGCGTTGTGGGGCAACCTTGGCGTTGGTGGTATTCACGACCTGAACCCCACACCGACGCAATCGAATGGAGTTCAGCGTTGGGTAATCGCGCATAACCGTCTTGGCATTCCTGCGCTGTTTATTGAGGAAGGGCTGCATGGCTTCGACAGCGGCACGGTCTTTCCTGCGCCACTTAATCTTGCAGCGACGTTTGATCCCAAGCTGGCCGAACAGACCGGTGCTGCCATTGCGGCGGAGGCGCGAGCGACGGGAGTGGGCATGATTCTGGCGCCCGTGCTTGATCTTGCGCGGGATCCGCGCTGGGGCCGTGTCGAAGAGGACTTTGGCGAAGATCCCTACTTCACCGGGAAGATGGGATTGGCGTACGTGCGCGGCGCGCAGGGCGAGAGTTTGAGCACCGACCACACTGTAGTGGCCGAGCCGAAGCACTTTGCCGGGCATGGCTCGCCCGAAGGTGGCACGAATACGTCGCCGGTACATATCGGCGAGCGCGAGTTGCGCAGCGTGATGCTGAAGTCGTTTGAGCCAGCGTTCCGCGAAGGCCATGCCAGGGCGACGATGGCGGCGTATCACGAGATCGACGGCATTCCCGTTACAGCGGATCCGTTTTTGCTAAAGACGGTGCTGCGCGGAGAGTGGGGTTTCCAGGGAATGGTGCTGTCGGACCTTGGGGCGATTCGACGGCTGTACACCGTGCATCACGTTGTGGCTACACCCAAGGATGCGGTTTGCCTTGCAATTCGATCAGGCGTCGATATGCAGTTCTATGACTTCGACCATGATGTATTTCAGAAGGCGCTGTTGGATTGTCTGCACGAAGGAACACTGCCGGAGGCGGACCTAGATCGGGCCGTGTCGGCGGTGCTGCGACTAAAGTTTTCGCTTGGCCTCTTCGATCACCCTTTTGTCGATCCGTCGCTGAACCAGAGGGTGTATCGCTCGCAGGAGCATCTCGATGTCTCGTTGCAGTCCGCTCGCGAGTCGATGACATTACTGAAAAACGATAACCATCTGCTGCCGCTGTCGAAATCGGTTCGCCGCATCGCGGTGGTTGGGCCAAACGCGGACGTGGCGCGCTATGGAGACTATGAGAAAGAAGCAAACGGAGAACACATTAGCCTCTTGCGGGGAATCCGCAGTGCCGTCCCATCTGCGACGGTAGATTTTGATGAAGGCAAGGACATCAGCGTGGCGGTGGCAAAGGCAAAGGCCGCGGATGTGGTGGTTCTTGGGCTGGGAGAATGGCAGGGCATATCGGGGGAAGGTTTTGACCGCTCGGAACTTGGGTTGCCGGGGCAGCAAGAACAGCTGCTTGAGGCTGTGATGCAGGCGGGCAAGCCGGTGGTGCTGGTGCTGGAGAATGGACGTCCGCTTGCCATCGGCTGGGCAAAGCAGCATGTGGGAGCGATTATCGAGGCATGGTACCCGGGAGAGTTTGGGGGCAGAGCTATCGCCGAGACGCTCTTTGGCGATAACAATCCATCAGGCAGATTGACGATTACATTCCCGCACAGCGTGGGGCAGTTGCCTGACTTCTACAACTCGAACCCGTCAAGGGTTCATAAGTATGTCGATGACGATGGCAAGCCCCTGTTTCCTTTCGGTTTCGGCCTCAGCTACACGAGCTTCCACTATGACGATATTGCAGTTCAAGCGCCTGCGGTGGGAAGCGACGCCGATGTTGTCGTGTCGTTCCAGGTGACAAATACCGGGGAAAGAGAAGGCACGGAGGTGCCTCAGCTGTATGTGCGCCAGGAGGTCGGAAGTGTGGAGACTCCGGAGCGCTCTCTGGAAGGGTTTACCCGGATTCATCTGAAGCCGAATGAGAGCAGGACGGTGACGATGCATCTGCGCCAGAGTCAGCTTGCGGTTTGGAATGCAGAGAGGACCTGGGCGATCGAGCCGGGCTATTACACCGTATGGGTAGGCGGATCGTCGGAAGCGGCACTCACAATGCGCTTTCTCCTGAAGCCGTGATGTGCGTTGGACGCACGATGGAAAGACAGAGATCGGAGAGCTATGCCATTACAAACGAGGACGCGCAGAACAATATTGTGGGGACGTGCAGCATTGCTGCTCGGTCTTTCAGGCAACGCCGCATTGGGTGCTACAGCGAAGCACATGGACCCGGTGGACTATGTTTCGCCGAACATTGGGGGCATCGGTCAATTATTGACTGCGACTGTTCCTTATGTTCAGACACCGCATGGAATGGCTCGTCTTGCACCGGTTACGACACCGGGAATCAATGACCGCTATCTGGCGGACAAGATCTATGGATTTCCCGCCGGCCCGGCGATGCTGATGGCTTCCTCCGGTAAGGTCAGTACGCAGCCGAAGGACTATGCCTCAAACTTCGATCACGACTTCGAGACAACAACGCCGTATTACTATGAGGCCGATCTACAAAGTTGGGACATCAAAGCAGAGGTCACGGCCACCCCTACGGCAGCATACTATCGCTTCACCCTGCCGGCAGGCTCTGGAACTCATCTGGCCTTGAGCATGGAGGACAGATCGGAGCTGAAGGTTGTCGGAGACTCCGCGGTTGAAGGCAGCGAGAGAGTTGGCGGGACAGTGGCAAAACTCTCAGATAGCGACGGAGAGACACGCGAGTACTTCTACGCGGAGTTCTCGAAGCCGTTCCACCACTATGAGACATGGCAGAATGACGAACTGTCGCAAAGCCAAGGCCAGACAGGCAACCACATCGGTTTCGTCGCAGACGAGTCCAGTGCTGGCAGAGATCAGATCGAAGTTCGCGTTGGACTCTCCTACATCAGCACGGAGCAGGCGCGGAAGAACCTGAACAGAGAAATCACCGGACAAAGCTTCGAGCAGGTGAAGGGGCACACGCGGGACTTGTGGAACAAGAGACTTGGCGCGGTACAGGTTGACGGCGGCAACGAGCGGCAACGCACGATCTTTTACACTGCGCTGTACCGCTCTCTAGGTCGCATGACTGACATCACCGAGGATGGCAGATACTTCAGCGGATACGACCATAAGGTTCATGAGAGCAACGGACATGACTTCTATGTGGACGATGGTCTATGGGACACCTACCGCTCCCTTCATCCTTTGCAGCTATTGCTGGAGGCTCCGCAGCAGGAGGATATGATTCGCTCTTACCTGCGGATGTATCAGCAGAGCGGTTGGCTGCCATCGTTCCCATCGGTTGCGGGCGAGCAGGCGGTGATGATCGGACATCATGCGGCTGCCTACATTCTCGATGCGTACATGAAAGGTTACCGCGACTTTAACGTTGAAGAGGCATACCAGGCCATTCGAAGGAATGAGACTCAGGCGACGATGCTGCCCTGGCAGCGCGGGCCGCTGACGAGCCTGGATCATGGGTACTTCGATAAAGGATTTTTTCCGGCACTGGCTGCAGGAGAAGTTGAGACAGTTCAGCAGGTCACAGGGGAGCGGCGTCAGGCCGTTTCGGTGACACTGGAGACAAGCTATGACGATTGGTGTGCCGCCCAGCTTGCAAAGGCACTCGGCAAGCAAGATGACTATGCCTATTTCACAAAACTGGCGCACAACTATCGCAATGTGTTTAATCCGCAGATTGGCTTTATGGCTCCACGGAGCGCAGACGGGCAATGGGTATCGCATTTCGATCCGAAGCTTGGTGGAGGACAGGGCGGCAGGGACTATTTCACCGAAGTGAACTCATGGCTGTACACGTTCCACGTGCAGCATGACATTGCTGGCCTGATTCAGTTGATGGGAGGACGCGAGAATTTCAATGCCAAACTCGATCGACTTTTTGTGGAGCAATATGGGACATCGAAATTCAGTTATCTTGATCAGTTTCCAGATTCAACCGGTCTGGTGGGGCTCTATGCGCAGGGCAACGAACCCAGCTTTCATATCCCTTATCTGTACAACTTTTCCGGGCAGCCGTGGAAGACCCAGCAGCGGGTGCGTTTGCTGATGGACACCTGGTATGGAGATGGGCCACTCGGCATTCCCGGAGACGATGACGGTGGCGAGACTTCGTCGTGGTATGTGCTGAGCGCGATGGGATTCTATCCGGTCTGTCCCGGGAGTCCGGTGTATGAGGTCGGCAGCCCGATCTTTGCGAAGAGCTCGATCCGCATGGCGAATGGTAAGGAGTTCACCATCGTTGCTCATCACGTTTCGGCACAGAACAAATATATCCAGTCTGCGCAGTTGAATGGAAAGGGTCTCGACAAGCCATGGTTTGCTCATGCCGCGATTGCGGACGGCGGCAGCCTTGTGCTTGAGATGGGGGATAAGCCAAACAAGACATGGGGCAGCGCGCTTGAAGATGCGCCGCCTTCTATGTCGCCAGCCATGGGAGATGTCAGCACCTCCGCATTGGGAAGGAGCCAGAATTGATTGACCAGAAGATGCAGATGGCCTCGCGTCGCAGATTGCTCTCGCTCGGATGCGCCGGTGGCGTAATGGGGCTTATGGAAATGCAGGGTATGGCGCAGGTTCCCGAGAGCAGGGGTGTAGCCATTCCTATTGCCGAGTCGAAGAATGTCGTGAGCTTCGGCGCCCGCGGAGATGGGAGCGCGGATAATACGGCTGCATTCCAGCGCGCTCTCGACGCGGTCCATAAGGCAGGCGGAGGTACGGTATACGCTCCTCCTGGACGTTATCGCTTTCGCGGCACGCTCGATGTGCCGGGAGGGGTGGCGCTTCGAGGTTCCTATCTCTGTGTGCCGTCGCATACGGGGATGCGAGACAAAGGCCAGGTAAGACCTGGTGAGGATGGAACCGCGCTGTTTGTGGTGAGTGGGCGCGGAAAGGAAGATGGGAGACCGTTTCTTACGCTGAACAGCAACAGCTCTGTGAATGGCCTTACGATCTTTTACCCGGAGCAGGATACCGAGAGCATTCCCGAAGCGTATCCCTGGACGATTGCCATGCGCGGAAAGAATCCAGCGGTGCAGGATGTTGAGTTGCTCAACCCATATCTCGGTATTGATGCGAGCCAGAATGAGCGCCACAACATTCGCAACGTAACAGGCCAGCCCTTGCGGCGTGGCATCTGGGTCGATGCAATCTACGATATCGGCCGGATTGAGAATGTCCATTTCAATCCATGGTGGAGTTCGCACGGCAAGGCCTATCGCTGGCAGACGGAAAATGGGGAAGCATTTGTCTTTGGCCGCGCAGATTGGGAGTACGTGCTCAATACTTTCTGCTTTGGCTACCATATTGGTTACAAATTCGTGGAGACTTCAACCGGCGGATGTAATGGCAACTATGTTGGCATTGGAGCGGATGATTGCAACCGCGCCATTCTTGTTGAGCAATGTGCGCCGTATGGGCTTCTGATTGTGAATGGAGAGTTCACCTCGTTTCATGGCGAAGATCCCACCATGGTCGAAGTGCTCCCCAGCAACCGCGGTGTACTCCGTATCAGCAACAGCGCATTCTGGGGGCCGTGCCAGCAGATTGCCAAAGTGGGCGGGAGCGGCACTGTTGGCTTCAGCGATTGCACCTTTGTGCAGTGGAGCAACGAGGGAGAACATGCTGCCATCGAGGCATCCTCTGGCAGCATTCTGGTACAGGGATGCGAGTTTCTTGAGCGGAAGCAACACATCTCGCTGGGCGAGGCCGTGGATCGGGCCGTCATTTCAGGTAATCTTTTTGCGGGGCCTGCGCAGATTCGCAATGTATCGAAGCATGATATACAGATCGGGTTGAACGCGGCCTCGTCCTGACCCGGTCAAGATGGGGTTACCGGTCAAGATTCCGCTCATCCAGTCCGGTATCTCCCAACCCAAGACTGCGGCGACCATCTCCATCCCGACGATGTGGGACATCGCGCGATTGCGAACAGCATCGACATCTCACTCTTTCTTGCATCTCGACCGAGACTCGAGTAGATAGGCGAGCACATCGCAAAACGGGATGCCGAAAGCTGTCGTCGAGTTGCATTTTCAACAGCAGTTCCGCCAACGTACCCACCGTTAAGAGGTTACATGCGAATCTAACTGCCTTTTTATCAATGAAGTACATGCTCCGTTAGAACGCCGTCCTAACGTTGTCAGCGTTGGGCGAACTGCGTAGCTTGATCCGTGATTTTAGAGATCAGTTTCATTCATCACGAAAAATAGAGTTCAAAAATCAATGATTCTGCTTTTTAAGGAGACAAGAGTATGACGTCAAGAGTTTTTTATTCCACCAGGATGTGCGGAGGGTCACAGAGTTCTTCATGGCTATCGCGAACGGTTCTGATGTTCCTCGTGCTATTCTCCGCGAGCGTGTTGTGCTTTGCGCAAAGCGATCGCGGCAGCGTATCAGGAATTGTCACCGATCCATCAGGCTCCGGAGTATTGGGGGCCAAGGTAACCATCACCAATACCGCGATGGGCACGCAGAACTCTACCGTCACGACTGGCGCGGGAAACTATACGATGCCCCAGTTGGCCGCGGGCGAGTATTCAGTTACGGTGGTTGCACCGGGCTTTAGCAAGCTGATCCGCAACGGAATCAAGGTTTCGGTCGGAGAGACGGCAAATGTCGACCTGAAACTGGGTGTTGGGCAAGCCATGACGACGGTTACGGTAACGGCGGATGCTCCTCTGCTCCAAACCGATAGCCCACAGAACAATATCGAAGTCTCCACGACCGACATGAATGAGCTTCCGCTCAACATCACCGGCATCGGAGCTGTGCGCGACCCAATGAGTTTTGCTGCGTTGGCGCCAGGAACCATAGTGGGTGGTTGGAATGATATCCACATAAGCGGCTCGCCGGGAACGACGTACCGCGTCTTTATGGACGGCTTGGACGACACCTCGGCCGTCAAGGGGGCTATCTCCGATGAGAACCAGCCCTCGGTCGAATCGCTCGCTGCCCAAAACCTCCTGGTGAACAACTATTCTGCAGAATACGGTCAGTCCGCGGGCGGAATCTTCAGCTACACCTCGAAATCCGGAAGCAACCGACTGCACGGGACAATCTTCAACTACTTTCAAAATGAGGCTCTGGACGCCGGACAGCCCTTCAACTACACCTCAAACGGCCGGAACTACAACCCACGGGTGCGGGACCTTGATTTTGGCGGCTCTTTCGGTGGACCGGTGGTGATTCCTCACATCTACAACGGCCACGACAAGACCTTCTTCTTCTTCGCTTACGAGGAGTACTACAACAAGCAAACCCTCAACCAGGGAACCATTACGGTTCCCACGGCAGCCTATCGCAATGGCGATCTGAGCTCTCGCTTGCTTGGTCCCATTGTGGATTCCAATGGAGCGCCGGTCCTGGATTGCCTGGGCCGACCGATGATCAATGGCGCAGTTTACAACCCTGCAACGACCAGAATGGCAACCTGCCAGAATGGTTCGACCGCCTTGGTCCGCGATCCGTTCCCGAACAACTTTATCGGCGCGCCCAGCACGTGGGATCCGGTGGCGCAGAAGGTTCTTGCCTTCATTCCTCTTCCATCGGGGACCACTGCCAACGCGCTGACCAACAACTACCCGAATTTGCAGCCGAACAACAAATTTCAGTACTTAACGAGCATCAAAATCGATCATTCGATCCGTGACGCGTGGCACTTCGCAGGTTATTTTATCGCCGAGCAGTCAAACAAAGACAATGCGGCTGATGGCATTAACGGCACGGCAGCCCAGACCCGCTGGAACACAACCCCCGCGCCGCAGGTGTATCTCAATGCGGATTATACGGCCACGCCGAAGCTTGTGCTCCACGCCGGATTCGACTTTACGCGCCACAACGCCCTGCAGAATTCAGCGGTGCAGAACTTCATGGCATCGTCTCTTGGACTGAACACGGCGGCAAATATGCCTGGCGGCGCTGCGAATACCTTCCCGATAATCTCCGGACTAACCACCAATCTTCAGGGCGTCCCTAATCTGGGAATAAACAACGCTCCGTTTTATGACGACAACTGGTCTCCCACTGCATCCGTGACCTGGGTTCACGGCGATCATGTTTTCAAATTTGGCGGCGAGCTCCGTCATCAGGTGTTTGGCACTCACAACGACCTATCGGCCGGATCTTACGGTTTCAATTCCAGTGAGACGTCTCTGCCGTCCGCCAATGGCCAAAACCTTTATGGAGCCAATATCGGCGATGCTTTTGCGAGCTTCGCTCTGGGCCAATTGGATGGCGCAAATATTGGAGCCGACCAGATAACCTGGTTTCACCGCAAAGAGGGTGGGATTTACGCGCAGGATGCATGGAAGATCACGCATAAACTCACGTTGAACTACGGCCTGCGATGGGATTGGGAACAGATGGAAGACGAACAGAAAATGCGACTAACCCAATTTAGTGCGACCGTCGCGAATCCGTCGGCTGGCGGCCTGTTGGGTGGAACCGAATACGAGGGATACGGTCCCGGGCGTTGCAACTGCAGCTTCGAGAAGTTCTATCCTTGGATGATTCAGCCTCGCCTCGGCTTCAATTATCAACTGAACGCGAAGACCGTACTCCATGCGGGGTCCGGACTTTACTCCGGCCAGCAACTCTTCATGAATGAAATCAACTATAGCAGTCAGGGATTTGGCAACAACGTCGCGACCATTAACAGCCCTTCGTATGGCATTGCCGCTGGCCAGTTTTCCAATGGTATATCGTACTCCCCGGCTGCTCTGACAGCCACCAACTTCGATCCTGGCGCCTATCCGAATGTGGGCCAACTAAACTCGCCACCACCGTTCACTGTTCCAAACAATGGTCGTCCGGCACGTTTTGTCCAATCAACCGTTAGCATTGAGCGCGAGGTCATCAAGGATCTGTCGGTTGAGGCAGCCTTCGTAGACAACCGTGGTGTTTGGCTCGAGTCCGACGGGCTGAGGGGATTCAACCAACTCCCTATTTCGGCCATTGCGCAACACGGTTTGGACGTTTCCAACCCAAGTGACTTCGCTCTGCTTACGCAGCCTATCTCTTCTGCGAGTGTGAGGGCGAGAGGCTTTACGGCGCCTTATCCCACCTTCCCGTCCGGAGCCAGTCTTGCTCAGGCATTGCGACCATTCCCGCAATTCAACAGCGTAACTGACCAAAACGAGCGCGATGGCAATACTTGGTACGACGCGCTTCAAGTCAGGGTCACCAAGCGGTTAGGGAACGGACTGTCGGGCGGGCTCGGTTACTCCTGGTCGAAGGATCTTGGAACAGTTTCCAGCACCGGAACTTATACCGCAGCGATACCGATACAGGATCCTACCCTGCCGCCCAAGAGCCAGAAATCCTATTTGGCCATCGACCAACCGCAGATGCTCAACTTCTACTTCAATTATGAGGTGCCCAGATTCAGATTTGCGCAAAGCGGCTGGAAGCGCGCAGTGTTTACAGGCTGGACAACCGACGGAATCTTCCATTACCAGAGCGGTTTTCCGATGCAAACACCTAGCTCGACGAGCACTCTGACTTCGGTGACTTTTGCTAATGGAGTTTGGGCAAATCGCGTTCCGGGTCAGAAGCTCTTCTTGCATAGTCTCAATGACCACAACGTTAACCCCCGCACCACGTTCTTTCTCAACCCCGCTGCTTGGGCAAACCCCGCCCCCGGGACCTACGCCACTTCCAAGCCCTACTACGGAGATTTCCGTGGTCCGAGATATCCCAGCGAACAGCTGGGCTTTGGCAAGGTCATTATGGTCAAGGAGGGGGTGAAATGCTCGCTCCGCGCGGATTTCTTCAATGTCTTCAACCGCTGGGCATATCCCGGCCTAAATATGGGGAGTCCTTTCGCGACTCCTCAATATGGGGGCAACGGAAGCATTGTCAACGGCTTCGGTTTCCTGGGGGACAGCATCTCCGGCGCAGGCGGAAACTATGCTCCGAGAAGTACCTCGATTGTCGCGAGAATCCAGTTCTAAGGGTCACTTCAGCTAACATTCCAACCAACAGGCCAGATGAATTCATCTGGCCTGTTAACCTGTATTTTGTGAATACCGGCTCGGAGGATTTCTTTCAGCTCGCAGATGCGGTCGTCGGGATCAATGGCGAAGCTTCTCTGAAGCTTCATAATATCGTTCGCAACGCAAATCATTGGATCGGTCTGAGTCTTACCAGACTTGAGGTTGGCGCCAAGATCACATGGTCGGCCAGCGGGGTTGCGCACGGCGTTTTCAAGGAAGGCGACGGAAGCTATCTCTCTTCCTGTGATCCGAGCGATGTGTTGGGCTCGGAGGCGGCGGAATATGTCGACTGGATTCAGGTTCAATGGCCTGCGACCATCAGGTGCATAAACCGCTTCGAACATGTACGCGCTGGCAAGTACTACTATCTGACGTCTGGGGGCAAGCTTCTATGATCTGGCTTCTCGCACTCCAACTCGCAGTCGGCCCAGCGCAACATTACGAGGAGGCAAAACAGGATTTTGCTCAACATAAATTTACCGAGGCTGTTAGCGAAGTCAATGCAGCCCTGCATGATAGCCCGTACATGGTTCCAGCCCTAATCCTCAAGGCTCGCCTGGCCACCTTTGCGCATCGTCCGGATATTGCCAAGAGCTGTCTTATCACGGCTATTACCGTCGATTCAACATCCGAAGAGGCGCAGTTCTTTCTCGGGTTGTTTTACTACAATCAAAACTATTTCAAGTCGGCGATCTCGCCGCTTCAGACAGCCCAAACGCTCTCTCCTAAAAACCCCCTACCCGTGTTCTATCTTGCGATGACCCAGGAAGCTCTGGGAGATGACACCAAAGCGTTGGAGCTCTACCAGCAGGCAGAGGATCTCTCTCCGCAGAAATCGCCGCAAAGCGCATCGATTCTCGTTGCATACGGGAGGTTTCTGCTTTCACTGGGCCGGACCCAGGAGAGTATTGAAAAAGATCGACGGGCCATTGAGGAAGACCCCGAGTGCCGCGAAGCGCACTATGAATTGGCAAAGGAATTCGAATATGAGGGAGATTTCAAGGGTGCCGCACTCGAAGGAGAACGAGCCCTGACTTTGCCAGAGGTCGGCACCAGCGATGCCCAGATTCATTTCATCCTGGCAAAACTCTATCGGAAGTTGAATCAACCTGATTTGGCAAACGCCCATTTGGATAAATTCCACGCAGCTGACCAGACAACACGCAGGTGAATTGTTGGGAATGCCAGAACGCATAGTCACGCCGTGGAACTTGAGTACGGATCCAATTCTGGCGAGTCGCAGGTCGTTCGCTCTGATAATACGATTCGAAATGAACACTTGACATATCTGACCCAGCCTCTCTATATTGTCACCGACTGCGACACGAAGCTTCTCTCGCCGTCAAAGACAAACGTTTGTCTATATTTTTTGGGGAAGCATATCATCAAGTTCAAAAAGGGGATTGACTAAGTGACCGGCTCGCGTTGAGTAATTTTGACCCCAACAAGACAAACGTTTGCCTTTCGTTTTTCCGCTTTTACGATCTAACGCCTGCCATACAGGCCATGTCGTTTGCGGTATTTAGGAGGCAATATGAGCTTTAGAAGGAAACTGAGAATGGGCTGGCTAACGATTACGTTAGCCGTTATAGCGCGGTGCAGTCTTACTGCACCAGTCGTCGCGCAGAGTATGAACGCTGGCGATATCCGAGGTATTGTGACCGATGCGAGTGGGGCGGTCCTCCCCGATGTGACCGTTACGCTTGTCAACAAGAACACTGGGGTAACGAAGATCCTCACCACGAATCAGGATGGTCTATTCGACACTTCTTCCATCGTCACTGGAACTTATGAACTGACGTTCTCCAAGGCTGGATTTCAAACGTTTATTCGGTCGTCCATTACGGTCAATGTCGAAAATATAACGGTCAATGCCCAGTTGACGGTAGGTGCGGTAACCGAGCAGGTCATCGTGAACGCCGACATTCCCTTGCTTGCGACGGAGAACGCGGAGCAATCCACTACGCTTGATGCCAGACAGTTATCGCAACTGCCTCAGGTCGGGCAGGACTGGCAGAACTTCGTCATTCTGTTGCCCGGAGCCTCTGGTGCTCCGATGGCGGGAGGTTCACAGGGAGCAAATGACCCCGGTCAGGTAGCTTCAATAAATGGAAATCTACCATACAGCACGGTTCTAGCCGACGGCGCCGCAGTTACACTGCCTTCGAGCGCAAACGCCGACGTACTGGTTCTGGATACGATTCAGGAAGTAAAAGTCGGCACGTCGGCCTTTTCTGCGCAGTACGGAGTTGGCGGCCTCATGTTCAATCAGATCAGTAAAGGCGGTACGGACAGATTCCACGGCGATGTGTACGAGTATTTTCAGAACGATGCGCTCAACGCAGCAAACTATGCCTTCGCACAGCAAACTAGAGCTGTGGCCATCTCTCGTCTTCGTTACAACAATTTTGGGTTTTCAGTTGGAGGGCCCATCCTGAAGAGAAGGCTTTTCTTCTTCTTCAACTATGACAAGACGGTCAATCCAGGGGCGTCTACACCAACAACGACTACGGTTCCTACTGCGGCGATGCTCAGTGGAGACTTCACTGGCCAGCCCACGCTTTATGACCCCGCTACGACCACGGTTGTCGGTGGTGTTGTACATCGTACTTCTTTTGCCGATGAATACCACAACGGAAACAAGATTCCCACCAGCAGGTTCGATCCTCTAGCGGCGAACCTCTTGCCCTTTTATCCGACTCCCAACACACCCGGAACGATAGCGAGCAACGGCGTTACTCAAAACAACTTTGTCTATAACATTCCAAATGCGAATCCGTTTACCAAATTCTTTGGTCGTGCGGACTACGACATTAGGGGAAATAACCGTCTAACGATGACTGTTCAACAGAGTGACAATCCGGCATTCAATAATGGACAGGGTATCTGCCCTATTAATTGCCAGTCCGGGGATGTCAGCCGGTATAACGCGCAAATTACCGACGTGTGGACAATCAGCCCGAATGTAATTAACGAACTTCGGCTCGGTTACACGAACCAGCTGAACTTCTTTGTTCCGTCGTCGCTCAATGCAGGATTCCCAGCAAAGCTCGGCTGGCAGTATGCAAAAGCGGACATCTTTCCAACTATCAATATCAACGGCTACTATCAGCTAACGTCGAATATTAATGCGGTTTACAAAGAGCATGTCTACGATCCGTCCGATGTCGTTACTTTGGTTCGCGGTAGGCATATTCTGCATTTCGGAGGAGAATTCCTGTTCTTCCGCGATAACTCCACGGCTTGGGGAAATGTTAACGGTGGCACAATGGGCTTCACTGGTGTCTACACCGCGTCGACACAGGGTGACAGTACTACCGGTCTCCCCTACGCCGACTTCCTCTTGGGGCAGATGAACAATTGGAATGCGCAGGTTACGCCGGAATATGGTGGTCGTATGCGGCTCCCACAGTTGTTCATTCAGGATGATTACAAGCTGACACCGAACCTCACAGTGAATCTTGGCTTGCGTTATCAGATCCAGTCCGGTTGGGGCGAGGTCAAGGGCAATATGGCGACCTTCGATCCCACCGTGCAGAACCCTGTATCGGGCACTCTCGGTGCCATGTGGTTTGGCAATACCAAAGCAAATGGCCGCTCGACTCTTCAATCACCCGTATACACCACTGTTCTGCCTCGCGTCGGCTTTGCATGGCTGATGCGTCCAGACGCCACACTGCGAGGTGGATTCGGGCTCTATGCCTACAACTGGAGCCTGGATACCTATGCTCCTGGTATGGGACAAGCTTTCGGCTCGAGAGGTAGCGTCACCGATAACACTAAGATTGCACCTGTCGCGCTTTTAGGTGGCACCGGATCGAATCTTCCATATATCCCTGCCAGTACCGATCCGGGAGCATTCAATGGCACAAACGTAAACTATAACCAGTACCACACCCCTGTAGGTGGCAGCTATCAGTGGAACCTCAGCTTGCAGGAGCAGATCAACCCGAATCTGGTAGTTGAAATGACCTATATAGGCAATCATGGTCACGATCTGCCGTTCATCGTTGATATCAACCAGGTTCCGGAAAGCAGATTGGCTGAGGCAGCCGCAACCAATAACACACAGGGCCTACGGCCATATCCGCAGTTCGGGAACATCTTCGGAAGTACGAACAATGCCCTCTCGAACTACAATTCATTGCAGGCCAGCGCTAAATTGCGAGCGACTCATGGATTGAGTTTTGATTTCAATTATGCCTGGTCGCACTTCCTTAGCGAGTTCGAATCGTCAGGCTGGGGCAGCCGTGCCGGAGCGAAAAACTATCAGCGTTCCTTCGATCCTTCTGCTAACTATGCCAATTCAAACTTCGATGTAAGGAACGCTCTAAAGGGAAGCGCCATCTATCAACTTCCGTTTGGAAAAGGTAGATCATTCGTAAATAACAACACGCTGCTCGATGCAATTATCGGCGGTTGGCAGACCAGCGGAACAATTGTTGTTCAGAGCGGCCAGCCGTTCACCGTAACGATGCAAACTGATAACTCGTTCTCAGGAGCTCAAAACTCGCAGTGGTTTCCCAATGTAGTTGGAAATCCACATCTCGCCAGTCGCGGGCCGTACCATGGGACGAACCAGTGGTTCAATGAGGCTGCGTTTGCCGTACCTACACCTGGAACCTTTGGCAATTCAGGACGAAACACTCTGAATGGCCCTGGGCTCTCTCAGATCGATTTCTCCCTCGGCAAGACGTTTAATATCTGGGAGTCAGTAAAGTTCCAGATTCGCGCCGACGCAAACAACATCGTCAACCACCCAAGCTTCAATTTGCCAGTCTCCGGAGGTACAGAGCAGAGTTCCGCTCAGCTTGTTGTGAATAAAAACGGCTCGATTGCAACCGGAACCTCAACGATCAGAAGCCTCACTGTTGACGGTCGCACGATGCAACTGAGTGGGCGTATATCTTTCTAACCAATAACCAGATGGGATGGCTATATCTTGGCCATCCCATCTCTCTTTAAGATACGATCCCTATCAGGATCGGACGGTCTTGCAATGCTGGCGTTTCCTTTTCTTCTGTTATTAGGTATGGGTGGAGTTGTTGCGAACGCGGCGCAGTCGGGTAATGGCACTGCGGCTCAGCAGGTCCAATTGCACGAACAGCGAGCGCATCAGCTTCTGAACGAGAAGAAGCCCGAACTTGCGATCAAAGAGTTTGCTGCGGTGCTGGAGGTGGATCCGCAAAATCTGGATGCGCAGGCCAATCTCGGCGTTTTACTCTATTTTCAAAAGAACTATGCAGCGGCTGAGCCACATTTGCGTGACGCTGTCGAGCAAAAAGCTGATCTAGTTAAGATTCGTGCGTTGCTTGGTATGTGCGAACGTCGCCTTGGTAAGACGGATGCGGCGCGGACGGATCTGCAGGCCGTCGTAGATCAATTGCAGGAGCCTAACATACGTCTGGAGGCTGGGCTCGAGCTCATCGAGATTTACACTGCTTCGCAAGAGCTTGAAAAGGCTGCGTCAGTTATCGGGCTCTTGCGGCAGGGAGCACCAACCGACCCTCGAATTCTATATGCGGCTTATAGAATCTACACCGATCTGGCGGGTGAGGCGATGTTGGATCTTTCGGTTGCTGCACCAGAGTCAGGACAGATGTATCAGGTGATGGCGCATGAGCTTGTGCGCGAACGGGATACGGCGGGTGCGATTGCAGACTATAGGAAAGCGCTGGCTGCTGATCCGAACTTGCCGGGGATTCACTACGAACTGGCGGAGGCGTTGCATGCTTCGCCGGATTTAAAGTTGCGAGCTGAGGCAGAGGAGCAGTACAAACTTGCAGTTGCAGCCAACGGTTCCGACGAGAAGGCCATTATCCGGCTTGGAGATATTGCTGCCGATAAGGGCGATCTGGATGGCGCTGCTGCTCACTACAAGAAGGCGCTGGCACTGGCGCCTAACGATGCTGACGCTACGATCGGTCTAGCCCATGTCTATACGGAGAAGGGCGAGACTGCCTCTGCTGCGCCTTTGCTCGAGCAGGTTATTGCTGCTGATCCTACTAATGTTCTAGCGCACTATCGACTTAGCGCCGTGTATCGCAAGCTGAACCGGCCGGACGATGCGAAGCGAGAACTTCAGGCTTACCAAAAGTACAAGGACATGAAAGAAAAGATGCGGCAGATCTACAAGGATCTACGTCTTGGCTCGGAGCAGGACGAACAACAGGACAAAGTGAGCAAGTAGCTGTGGGAGCCCAGATAGAAGCCCAGGTTTATTCGAAACGCACCTTACACTTCGTTACCTTTCTTGCTGCTTGCATTGTGTCTTGCTCGCTTGCGTCCGAAGGCCAGAGCCACAGCGCGCAGTCGCCGTCGGGGATTGTCCACAAGGTTCCTGTAAAGAATGATGTTTCTGGTGGCGATGGCGCGATCGGCAAGGTTCCGCAACTTATCGATATCACTTCTTCTACCGGAATTCACTTCGAGCACCTTGCTAGTTCGGAGCAGAAGTACATTGTCGAGTCGATGAGCGGCGGTGTTGCTCTCCTCGATTATGATGGCGACGGCTGGCTCGATATTTACTTCACCAACGCGCCGAATGTTGCGATGGCGCTTGAGGGTAAGAAGGCTAAGAGCGCTCTTTTTCATAACAATCATGACGGTACCTTTACCGATGTTACGGACAAGGCTGGCGTTGGCTATCCGTGCTGGGCGATGGGCGCGGCCGTTGGGGACTACAACAACGACGGACGTCCTGATCTCATCGTCAGTTGCTTCGGTGGCGTTGTGCTGTACCGGAACAATGGTGACGGAACCTTCACCGACGTCACGAAGGTGTCGGGGCTCGACAAGGATACGGGCTGGGCGACTGGCGTTACCTTCGGCGACTACGATGGCGATGGAAACTCCGACGTCTTTGTTCCGCACTATGTTGATTTCGACATGCACGATCTTCCGCTGTTTGGATCGCGCAAGACGTGCGAGTACCACGACATCGCCGTGCAGTGTGGGCCGCGCGGACTGAAGGGTTATCCTGATACGCTCTACCATAACAACGGCGATGGTACCTTTTCCGAGGTTGCCAAAGAGGCCGGAGTGGATGACCCCAAGCGTTTCTTTGGTCTCAGCGCACTGTGGTCGGACTTCGACGGTGACGGCAAGCTCGATCTCTTTGTGGCCAACGACGGTGAGCCGAACTATCTGTACCACAATGAGGGTGGCGGCCGGTTCAAGGAGGTTGCTCTTGATGCCGGAGTCGCTGTCAGCGAGGATGGCGTTGAGCAGGCCAACATGGGCGTTGCGCTTGGCGACTACATGAATGTGGGTCGCCTGAGCATCTTTCTTAGTCACTTCAGCGATGAGTATGCAGCGCTCTACCGCAATGATGGCGGAATGAGCTTCACGGATGTCTCGCACTCGGCTGGCATCGCGCGCTCGACGGTGCCGTTCGTCGGTTGGGGCGATGCGTTTGTCGACCTCGACAACTCAGGCTGGCTGGACCTGATCCTCGTAAACGGTCACGTTTATCCGCAGGTCGACAATGCCAAGCTTGGCACAGCTTATCGTGAGCCGAAGCTTGTTTTTCAGAATCAGCGCGACGGAACCTTTAAGGACGTCAGCGCGCTGACTGGCGGCGCGGTTGGGACTCCGCAGGTGAGTCGCGGGCTTGCGGTCGGCGATCTTTTCAATCGGGGCCGGCTCGATATCGTCGTCGAAAACCTGGCGGGACCGCCGATGATTCTTGAGGCGAAGAGCAATCCGGCAAATCACTGGGTCAGCTTCGAGCTGGAGGGCAGCCCAAACAATCGGCTGGCTCTGAACGCTCGCGTCCGCGTGAGTACGGGAAAGATGCAGCAGCTTGGAGAGGTGAGGAGCGGTGGGAGCTACCTCTCGCAGAGCGATCTGCGTCTGCACTTCGGACTCGGTTCGGCCAGCCGTATAGACAAGGTCGAGGTACTGTGGCCGAATGGCGGTACACAGGTCTTCGAGAATATTGCAGCCGACCGGTTTTATCGCCTCAAGCAGGGCGGCACGTTGACTGCGACGACGACTCACTAAGGGATCATTGAGGGAACCCTCCCGTGTGCATTTCGTGCAAAGTATTCCATAAACAAGGGTTAGGTGTGGACCTGCATTTCTTGCGATGAGGAAAGTCTCTGGATTCGATGGTTTGATGGATAGGGTGTCTGTAAAGTTTTGATTCCATGATGTTTACTGGATACGGTTTTCTTTCAGAGTGAGTTGGGGTTCAAATGAAAAAGCCCCGGCGGCGGCCCGAGGCTCCTCTTCATATCTATATCTAGTATAGCAATTTAGCTCGAATTGTTTGGCACGTGGATGTGGCTTGTTTTCTTGAGGTTATGGTTCCTGGGACTTGACAACAGATGTACGGTGTCATCGGCTGGGAAGGACGACTTGCGAGGGCGAACTTAAGCCGCCGATGCGATACATAAACCACGCAATTGCAATACTTTAGGAAAAGTAATCCTCGGGGCTGGGCCGAAAAGCATACCCAGGCAGAAGCCCCTTTTTCTTGCGAGAGGAAAGAGAGCCAAGGCTGAAGGCTACGGGATGACTGGCCTAAAGAAGGCAGTTCCAACTGGAAAAGTCGCAACAGACGGTGGTTTTCAGCGTCTTTGGTTTAGCGTCTTTTTGTGGGATGGGAGTGTGCCGGACCGGTGGATTCACGGACGATCAACTCGGGTTCGACGTGGATCAGGTCTGGCGTGGTTTCGCCCGCCAGTTTCTTCAGGAGCATCCGGGAGGCGGTGCTGCCCATCTTCTGGAGCGGTTGCCGTATGGTGGTGAGGCTGGGAACCTGATAGGCCGAGGACTGAATGTCGTCAAAGCCGAGGACGGAGACATCGGCGGGAACGCGGAGTCCGGCCTCGTGCAGTGCGCGGATGCTGCCCATGGCGGATACGTCGTTGAAGCAGAGAACAGCAGTGAAACGCTTTCCGCTCTGGATGAGGTTTCGGATGCCGGGGTAGCTGATCTCCGGCGAATGGGAGTCCTTGGAGAGATAGATCATGAGGTCTTCGTGGACCTCAAGGCCGACTTCGCGAGCCACCTCGAGCGTCGAGTCCCAGCGGGCATTCGAGTCGGCGCTGAAGGGCTGGCCATGCATGAAGGCGATCCTGCGATGGCCGAGTTCGTGGAGATGGCGCAGGGAAAGGCGGGCTGCGTGTTTTTCATCGAGTATGACGTTCGTAACGCCGGGTAGCTCCGTATGGCCTGCCACCAGGACTGTAGGCAGCGGCACAGGCGCATCGAAATGCGTGTCGATTGCCAGGATGCCGTCAACTCCCCGAGACCGCAGAAGGTCGGGATAGGCAGAGATCAGATTCTTTTTGTGCCGGTGGTGAACGGTGAAGTAAAAATAACCTTCGCGGATGAGAAGGTCTCCTACACCGCTCAGCACTTGGGAGTGGTATCCCTCGCCGAGCTCTGGCAGCAGGACCCCGATTGTCTGCATGCGCTTGCCCTGCAGCGTGCGGGCGATCATGCTTGGCCGGTAGTTGAATTTGACGGCGGCAGCCTTCACACGGTCCCGCGTCGCATTTGGAATGGAACGGCCGGGCGAATCGTTCAGGACGTAGGAGATGGTAGACGGACTTAAGTTCAGGTACGCCGCCAACATTTTGAGGCTGGTGGGACGCGTTTCGTTCGGTTGAGGCGCGGCCGATTTCTTCATATTGATGTCAGGCAATTCTAAGCCGATCGGAAGGATTCTTGATAAAGAATAACAATAGGCACCAGCGTCAAGGCGAGAGCTTCAAAGAAGGAACGGCGTCTCACCGCGGAAGGCAAGAGGTGGTGACATGTTCGCTTATTGAATATATAGACAAGAAACAAACGTTTGTCTAAACTAAATTTCCGGCTAACAGATGGTCTCAGACCGGCGGCGGTACCGCAGTGATCTTTACGAATAGCAAAACAGCAGCATCGCAGTCAGGAGCTTAGATGAACTCGAAGATCACGCACCCCCTCGCACTCCTTGCACTAACGTTGGTTCCACTGTCGTGCTTTGCGCAAAAAGAGGCTTCTATTTGGCTAACGAACCCTGACAGATCAGCGCTCTTTCAGTTGCAATCCCCGCCCACGCCATTCACGAACTCATCTCCAGCAAGCCCGGTCATTGACGTCGATGATACAAAGACTTTTCAAACTATCGACGGCTTCGGCTTCGCGGTTACTGGTGGCAGCGCGCAACTTCTGATGCGCATGGACCCCGCGTCGCGCGCGGCAATCCTGCATGAACTCTACGCCGTCGATGGCAACAACATTGGGAGCAGTTACATTCGCGTCAGCGTCGGCGCCTCCGACATGAACGATCATGTCTACTCTTACGATGACATGCCCGAAGGCCAGACCGATCCCGCCATGGCAAAGTTCAGCCTCGATCCCGATCGCGCCGATGTTATCCCCGTACTGAAAGAGATTCTCGCGATCAATCCGAAGATCAAAATCCTCGCGTCTCCGTGGTCCGCTCCCCTGTGGATGAAGACGACTGGTGTTGCAAGAGGAGGTGTACTGAAGCCTGAATACTTCGCCGCCTACGCCGAATATTTCGTGAAATACGTTCAGGGCATGCAGGCCGCAGGTATTCCAATTGACACGCTCACGATCCAGAATGAACCGCTAAACGAGAAGAATACGCCCAGCATGCTCATGCTCGAATCGGAGCAGGAGGACTTCATCAAGAACCATCTTGGGCCCGCATTCAAAAAAGCAGGTATCAAGACGAAGATCGTTCTGTATGACCACAATCTCGACCATCCACTCTACCCGCTCACTATCCTGAGAGACCCTGAAGCCAACAAATACATCGATGGTACCGGCTTTCATCTCTACGGCGGAACGGTTGATGCGATGACCCAGGTCCACAACGAATTTCCTAACAAGAACATCTACTTCACCGAGCAATCCGTAACCGAACACAGTGGCAGCCCTGACATCAATCTGAGCAAACCAGTTGCGCGAGTCATCATTGGTGTCTCTCGCAACTGGAGCAAGAACATCCTGCTCTGGAACCTCGCCGCAGACCCCCAGAATGGTCCACACACCAACGATGGCGGATGCACCGGATGCGTCGGCGCAATCACGATTGACGGTGACAAGGTCACTCGGCAGGTTGCTTTCTACACGCTCGCTCACGCATCGAAGTTCGTTCGCCCGGGTTCTGTTCGCATCGGTTCCAACGATCTGGAACAACTCCCCAATGTGGCCTTCAAAACTCCCAAGGGCGAAAAGGTGCTCATCGTGTCGAACATCAGCGGTGCTCCTGAGACCTTCAGCGTTCGCGATCACGGAAAGTCATTCACAACGTCACTTAATGCTGGGTCAGTGGCAACCTACGTCTGGTAAGAGGAAAACAAGGAGCAGGCATGAAGTCGAACCGCCCTCGACGTGTGCTTCGCCCTGTTCTCGCTAACTGACTCTCAACATCCGGATCGTCCGGACCCGGACACTGTTCCCATCGACGCTTGATTCAAGTATCTTCTGGTTTGTCTGAGATACGGAAAAGTCCATCCTCGAAGTTGAGAATTTCATTCAAGCTATTACTCTTGAGTTGCAGCGGCATTTCGCGTGTCCAGCGGTCGTGACTTTTCTGCCTTCAATGGCAAATCACCGATAGGGCCAGCTCAAATGCACAACAGGAGCCAGGACATGCAAATGATCCTGAAGATAATGCCGCTGATTGCTGTTCTGCTAAGTGGTGCAGTACAAATAGTGGCGCAGGACGCTGCCAGTACGTCGGATGGGGCGCTGCGTAAGCTGCAGACCAGGATGGATGAGCTGCGGGGCCAGATGGCCCAGATTCAGGCCGAGTTGGATGCGATGCATGGACAGAACAAGCTTTCCGACGCAGTGAAGGACGTGAAACCCGTACCCGAGTCTGTGCAGACAGGAGTTATCGAGAGAACTCTGCCGCCGTTGCCACCTTCGATACATCTGTCTGCGGAACAACAGCGGGCAGCCGTAGGCAAGCAGACTGCGGACTACGAGACCTTCTCGGAAGATCCGGAGGCCGCAGCGCGTCTCTACAACGCTCCCCTGGAGGCCACGTATCCAGGATTTTTTGTTCTGCCAGGCACGCAGACCATGCTGCGTATCAATGGGAGGCTAGTGACCGATTTTATCTTTGATCCGAGACCTGCGGGCGTGGTGGATGCGTTTATTCCTTCGTCGATACCGATTCCACAGGGTTCGAGCACCAACAGTTTCAACGCGAGCATTCGCCAAAGCCGCCTTTCGGCAGACTTTCGAATTCCTGCGAGCGGGTGGGGAACTGCACGGATGTTCATGCAGTTCGATTTTTTTGGCAGTAATGGAGCGACGACTCCGCGGCTGCGCCATGCCTATGCCCAGATACACAACATTCTGGTGGGCCAGACGTTTACGAACTTCTTGGATCCAGACGCCACACCGGATTCGCTGGATTTCCAGGGAGTGAACGCGCGCCTGAGCGTACGACCTCCGCAGGCTAGATACAGTTTTTCGGTCGGGAAAGGCATGAGCGGTTTTGTCTCCGTGGAGCAGCCAAGCTCCGATATCCGCTTTTCTCAGAATGGCTCGGCAGCTGTTCCGATCACTCCAGCTCCGGACGGCGCATTGAAGTTTCGCTATGAAGGGGAGCGTGGACATATCCAGGTATCAAGTATCTTTCGTGAGTTGGCGGTGCATCTGCCCGATGGGGGTCCACAGGAGTCTGCCTTCGGATGGGGAGTGAATGCATTGGGTGCTATGCGCGTCTACGGCAGGGACAACATTGTGTATCAGGTTGTTTACGGGAATGGAATCTCGCGGTACGTGAACGATACAGGAGGTCTTGGCCTGGACGCAGCACCCAGGACGGAGACGGATCTGACGTTGAAAGCTCTGCCACTCTTTGCACCATACTTCAGTTATCAGCACCACTGGACCAGGTCTGTCCGATCGGCTGCGACATTTGGATTTGTGCAGTTGCAGAACACTGCGTTCCAGCCGGGCAACACGTATCACAAGAGCACCTATTCGTCAGGCAATGTGATCTGGAATGCGATGGGCGGTCTGGATTTCGGTGCGGAGTTTCTTTATGGATGGGTGGAGCAAAAGGACGGAGCTAAGGCCAATGCACCCCGCATTCAATTTTCGGGAAGCTATTCGTTCGTGAGGCTGCATACGGCCGAATAGAGCGAAGGAAGTATTCTGAGCAGAGGAATTTCCGGGGCGTCACCCACACTACTCAAAGTCGCATTTAATACTTTTCCGCGACGAAGCGATACGGATAGTCTGGCGCCTTGTACCCCTTCGCTTTTTGTCTTGGAGGGAGGGCCACCTTTTCGAGATCGATCTTTTCGTACGGAATTAAGCTAAGGAAATGTGAGATGCAGTTCAATCGAGCTCGCCGTTTGTCGTCTCCGTTGACGACGTACCATGGCGACCTCTCGGTGTCTGTAGCCGCGAACATCGCATCTCGCGCTCGCGAATAGTCGTACCAACGACGGTGCGATTCCAGATCCATGCCGCTAAGCTTCCAGATTTTCCTGGGATCGTTGATGCGCTCGGAGAATCTGCGAGTCTGTTCGTCCTTGCTCACTTCGAACCAATATTTGATCAGTGTCACACCGGCTTCGATGATATCTTTCTCCCAGGCCGGACATACTTTGAGGAATCTCTCGTATTCTTCGTCCGTGCAAAACCCCATCACTCTCTCAACGCCGAGACGGTTATACCAGCTCCGGTCAAAAATAACGATCTCGCCCCCTGCTGGGAGATGTTCGAAATATCGCTGAAAATAAATTTGCGTGCGCTCCCGCTCGGACGGAGCGGGAAGAGCAACCACTCGAAAAACGCGGGGGCTCACTCGCTCAGTGATCCGTTTGATGACGCCGCCTTTGCCAGCCGCGTCTCTGCCTTCAAAGACGACGACAACTTTCGCCCCCGTATGCTTCACCCACAATTGCAGTTTGACTAGCTCTGCATGGAGCTTGGCGATTTGCTCTTCGTATTCTTTGCGCTGGAGCTTTGGCTTGTCAGTTGATTTTTCTGCCTGTAAGTTTTGAATCTTGCCGGGCTGACTCTTTCGCTTTTTGTCCATAATTCACCCATCGATTTGTTGTGTCACAACGGTCTCGTAATCTCTGACGATTCGTCTGGCAAAGTAAGCAATTTGCTTGCATTGCTCGATCATGTCCGTGGCTATACGGAAAGTCTGGACATCTTTCTTATCTGCCAATTGAAGCTTCTCCATGAGACTCTTGCGGGTCGCAGCCGCCAGATCTTCAATCTCTCTTTTCGCTGCGATCACCTCTGCCATGTCGCTCGCGTTTGGCTGGTCTATTGTTTGGATGGCTTGTTCGAGATTTCGCATAACGGCGCTAACAAATCGAGACGTGGTCTCGTCCCGCAACCGCGCCAAATCGATACCCTCCGCAATTCGTTGTTGGCCCAGAGAAACCAGTTTGGTTGTTACGATGTCGCTAACGCTCTCCAGATTATTGGCTGTTTGCGCGAGGCCAACCATCTGCTGGCCGTCTTCTTGCGTATGCTCTCCCAGCGACAGTCGGCCAATATAGACGAGAATTGCAGCTTCCAAACGGTCAACTTCCTCATCCTCGCTGAGCAGAGTCTGGAGATCCTCCAGCCGTCCGTCCACTACGGCGGCCGGGGCACGGCGAACCAATGCCAGGACCAGTTCGCCTAGCCGTGTCAATTCCAAAGAAACTCTCTGAAGTCCAACCGAAGGTATCTCTAACGCTGATTCATCAAGATAAAGCGGCTCCCCGGCGCTCTTAGTTTTTTTGCGACGAGTCGGGACAATAAGCTGCGCAAGTCTGGCAAGCGGCCCGACAAACCAGATCAAAATAAATGTACTCGAGACGCTGAAAACGGTATGAGCGTTTGCTATTTGGCGTGGTGTTTCGGCCGCCAGTCGCGCGGTGCCTTGCAAGTCCGGGTGGCTAGGTGAGATATGCCTGACCAGGTCACCCAACTGAGGGATCAAGAAGACCCAGAACAGCACCCCCAGGACATTGAACAGAAGATGAACGATTCCGACTTGAGTTGCCTCGGCGGGTTTACCAATGGCGGCCAGCATCGCCGTCAGGCAAGTTCCGACATTCGCTCCAAGTACCACGGCTATACCTGCCTCCAGGGGCATAAGGCCTTGACTTGCTAATGCAATCACGACAGCCAGCGTGGCTGCAGAGCTTTGAACAACAGCCGTAAAAATGGCTCCCGCAAGAATTCCTAACAGCGGATTCTCCATCTCCTGCATGGCCTTGATAAACGGCTCAAACGTCCGCAAGGGACGGGTGGCATCACCCATAAACTCAATCCCAAGAAAGAGCAATCCAAGGCCGAGGGCGATGCCACCAAGCTGCCGAAGAAGTTGGCGCGTCCCAAATGCGTGGAACAGGAATCCGATCGCCAGCATGAATGGTACGAGCGCCTTCACATTGAAGGCCATGATTTGTGCCGTGAACGTAGACCCGACATTGGCGCCCATAATCATAGGGACGGCCTGACTCAAGGTCATCAAGCCCGCGGAAACAAAGCCAACCATCAGAACAGTGGTAATCGTGGAGGAATTCAACACAGCGGTGACGAAAGCACCCGATAGCAGTCCCAAAAACCGATTGGCGGTAAGTTTGGCTAGCGCCCCTTCCAAGCTCGCTCCAGCGACGGCCTTAAGACCGTTGGTCATCAATTCCAGACCGAAGAGAAAGAGGGCAAGACCACCAGCGAGCAGCCCCAGCATTTCGATTAGATTTATATCGTTGGGCATCCCGCACCTTTATGACCGCAGTTTTTTGGATGCAAGCAAATTCCGGGCGTGAACTCGTGTTTCTTGATTTACCAACTACAGCCAAAGACCCTCGCCACCAGGCGGCCATCGAAGCAGCGGAACATTTATGCTGCCGATTCAGTGTCGGACGGCGTTTTACGTGCGCGACGCAACATGCGAATAATAATCTTTTCTACCTCCACGAGGAGAAAGAATATGAAGCCGCCGAGGATTAGCTTTGGCCAAATCCGAAGCGGTATGGCCTCGGTATCGAATAACGCCTGGAGCGGCGGTGCATAGGTGAAAAGCAATTGCAGCACGATGACGGCGCCGATGCCCAGCGGCAAGTATTTGTTGTCAAGGTGCGCCCTGAGCGACAACGACGAGCCCACCTTAAAGCGGCTGTTGAGAAGGTAAAAGACTTGACCAATAACCAGCGTGTTCACCGCGACGGCACGAGCCAGACCATCAGACGCGTCATACGATTTCATACGGAAGAAGGCCCACAGCGTAAGTCCGAGCAACGCTAATCCGACAAAGATGACGCGCCAGATTCCGAATCCATCCAGTATTGGGCGCTCGACCTCACGTGGTGCTCTCTGCATCACGTCGAGTTCATGCGGCTCGAACGAGATCACAAGCCCGAGCGCAACGGAGGTCACCATATTCACCCAGAGAATCTGCGGTGCGGTGATCGGCGCGGCGAAGCCTACGACAACCGCTACCAGGATCACGAGCGCTTGAGCAACGTTTGTCGGTAGAAGGAAGAGGATAGCCTTCTCGATGTTGTTGAAGACCGTGCGTCCCTCCTTGACGGCCGCCGTGATTGAGGCAAAGTTGTCGTCGGCGAGCACCATCGCTGCTGCCTCCTTCGTGACCTCGGTGCCCTTGATACCCATGGCGACTCCGATATCAGCCTTCTTGAGGGACGGTGCGTCATTTACTCCGTCGCCTGTCATTGCCACGATCTGCTTGTTTGCCTGAATCGCCTTAACAAGACGTAGCTTGTGTTCGGGACTTGCTCGTGCGAAGACGTCGACATCGCGGACCCTCTCCCGCAGTGTGGCAGTATCCATCTCTTCGATCTCGCCCCCGGCAATCGCCGTCTTGCCGTCGCCGATGCCCAGCATCTTGGCTATCGCTGCCGCAGTGATTTTGTGGTCTCCGGTTATCATCGTTACCCGGATGCCGCCGGCGTGACACTCCTTGACGGCTTCGATCGCCTCTTTACGTGGCGGGTCAAGCAATCCGATCAAACCAATGAGGACCAGATTCTTCGGGAGGTCGCTGGGCCCTAAGCTACCCGCGTTGATGCTCGGATCTTCGAGCCAAGCCAGTCCTAACACGCGCTCACCCTGAGCTGCGAGCTTATCCGAGGCTTTATTGAAGTAGTTGTAATCGATCGGCACAGGCGCTCCGCTTGTAACCGCCTGATGTTTGCAATGTTCAAGGATGACTTCCGGCGCACCTTTGACGAGGATCATCTGCTTGCCGGTGGCATCCTTGTGCAGTGTAGCCATGAACTTGTGCTCCGATTCAAACGGGATCGCATCGATTCGGGGATACATGTCCCGCGCGATCTTCCGATCAAACCCTAGCTTGTTTCCGAATGGGTACAGAGCGCCTTCGGTCGGATCGCCCTCCACCTTCCAGAGCCCTTCCTCCTGGCGGATCTCCGCGTCGTTGCACAGCATGGAGACCCGCCCCATGAGCGTGAGTACCGGATCTTCGCCTGCGAGTTGGCCGTCTTTCAGTACCTGACCTTCGGGCGCGTAACCATCGCCCGACACAACGTAAGCCGATTCGGCCGTGACCGCCGACACTACCATCATCTCCATCAACGTCAGCGTGCCGGTCTTGTCGGAACAGATGCGCGAGACCGAGCCCAGAGTTTCCACTGCTGGAAGTCGTCGGATGATCGCGTTGCGCTGGGCCATGCGCTGCACGCCTATCGCGAGCGTGACCGTGATGAGTGCGGGCAATCCCTCTGGGATCACCGACACTGCGATGCTGACGACCGCCTGGAATATGTCCACGAAGGGCATGCCACGAATCCACCTGCCGTAAGCGAACACGATGACGACGACGATCCCAATGACAGCGGTGATCGCATAACCGAATTTCTTGATCTGACGGAGAAGTGGTGTTTCGATCGCACTGACCGAAGTCATCATCTGGTTGATGCGGCCCAGTTCGGTTTCCGCGCCGGTCGCGACCACTATTCCGGTTCCGCGCCCGGACGCGACCAATGTTCCGGAAAACGCCATGCCTTCCCGATCACCAATCGTAGCTTTGTCGGACACCGCGTCTGTGGTCTTATCGATGGGCACCGACTCGCCAGTGAGGGCTGCTTCTTCTGTTCGCAGGTTCTTGACCTCGACGAGACGAAGGTCTGCCGGGACCTTGTCGCCCGATTCAAGGAGCACGATGTCGCCTGGTACCAGTTCTTCGGACGGGATCAAACGAATCTCTCCGCCGCGCAAGGTTCTGGCCTCCGCAGACAGCATGTTGCGGATCGAGTCGAGCGCCTTCTCGGCCTTGCCTTCCTGAATGAAGCCAAGCAGCGCATTGAGAACAACGACACTCAGAATGATTGCCGAGTCGAGCCATAAGCCGACCATCATCTTGACGAACCCGGCTCCGAGCAGGACATAAACCAGAATGTTGTTGAACTGTTGCAGGAACTTCATGAACGGCGACTGCTTCTTGCCCTCAGGCAAACGATTCAGTCCATATTTCGCGAGGCGCTCTGAGGCTTCGCCCGCATCAAGGCCTTTCGCCGGATCCGTTTGGAGTCGCATCGCCACTTCGTCTACAGCTATGGCGTGCCAAACTATGGATTCGCTGACTGGGGTAGTAGTCGCTGCTGTATTCATCTGGATGCTCCCGCTTTGCGTCGGTTGCCACCAAAGTCTTAAGAACGTTATGTGGAAGTAGAACGGGGCCCTTCAGAACTCCTAAGGCGGAAGATGTATGCCCAACGACTAGCCATCAAAGTGCGATCGGCAGTCCGACTTTCATATATATAGTCCCGGAACCGTATCCACTTGGTCTTAACACCTCAGGAGCCGCGACCGAATCTATGCTGGCTCCTGCTAGCCTTCTAAAGAAAACTGCGGCTGCCATTTCAACCAGTTCATCCAAGCAAAAGACTATATCAGTGCTTTGCCTACTTGTCCGCAAAGCGGTCATCTCTTGCAAAAAAATGAGGGCGAAACATGAGCTGATTATGAGTACCAATCCGGTCCTCGATAAGTGAACTGGCGATTTTGTGGCAATGGATACCATGATTAGGGTGCGGGCTATTCGGCGCGAAGAGCTTCCACCGGATCTATCGATGCGGTGCGGTGTGCGAGCAGAAGGCTCGCCGCGATAGGCGGGCAGATTGCAGGAGATAATCCTCAACATCCGATGAAGTGCGCCAGGAAATCGAGTGTGAATATTTTTGAGGTGGGGGAAAATGGCGTGGGGAATGGCACGGCAAAACCACCTATCTATCCATTTATCAATGGGTTCGAATCCCTAGGGAGCAACCAACGCCCGATTTATCCAAAACGATCCCGATACAATCCATGAAATAGAATGAGGTCCCCAGACGATTGGGTCGATCGCACGAGATCGTCAATCTCAATAAGGCGGAGAATCACGCATGAGTAGAGACCCGGAGTCCGAATCCAAGGGATGGTGGCAAACTCTTCCCGGGCTTTTGACGGCCGCCGCCGGAATCATCACAGCTCTCACCGGACTCCTCGTAGCTGTTCATCAGACAGGCTTCTTCGACCGCAGTCCTCAACCTGTCTCCCAGGCACGAAGCGAACCTCGTCCCGCAGCAGACAGTCCACATCCGATGCCAACGGAAAGCGCAGCGGCAGCTCCTCTAGCCGGCACGTCAACCTCCCATGCCTTAAACTCTTCCGGAGAACACCGAAGTCAGGTCCGGGCAGACCGTGTTCAAACTGTTATCCGCGCGCCTCGATCCCTACTCACAGGACAAAGTCTCCCTGCGCCTTATCGTTCGCATGACAAATAACGACCGCTTCGACGCCAATTTCTGGGCAGCCTCTTTTCGCCTTCTGGTAGATGGATCATTGCAGTCCCCAACAAACGATCTCGACGAACTTGTGTCATCGCACAGCGCAAAGGAAGGCGATGTCGAATTCGTAATACCAGCGAACATCTCGACAGCAGGCCTCCAGATGGGCGACGTTGGCGACGGCAAACCAACGATCACCATTAACCTTCAGCCCCCCAGGTAATAAAGTCGCGTAATAAGGCCGCGGCACATCGAGTCAGTGCGACGAAATCTGGATCCAGGCCTTCCGCAGAAAATCGAAGGTCCCCGATGCGTCCGGCCTAACACCTTCGACCCGCCGCGTATGAATCACCTGATTGTTCGGATACCATAGCGGAATTCCAGGCAGGTCCACAGCCAGTATCTTCTGCACCTCGACATAATCTGCGCGGCGTCGTCGTTGATCGGTCTCGATCGCTGCAGCCGCCATCAACGCATCGATGCGCTGATTCGAATACCTGCCGCGATTGCCCCCCTTAGGCGGAAACGCATCCGACCCATACGCGTAGCGGAAGATATCCGGATCTTCATTGCTCCCAATCCATCGCAACGCGTACATCTGGAAAGCGCCTCTCGTCACATCGGCGTAGAAAGTTCCGAACTCGGCAGAACGAATATCGAGACGAATCCCCGCCGCGCGAAGCTGCTGTTGCAGTACCGCCGCCATCAGCCGAGTCGTCTCATCGGTCGAAGTCTTCAGCGTAATCCGTAGCCTGATACCATCCCTGTTCGCATGAAAACCAGCCTGATCCAGCAGTCGCTGCGCCCGCACAATATCATGTGGATACTGCGCCATCTGGTCATCACTCGCTGCGGCCCAATGTTCAGTTGGGAGCAGAGTGTTGGCCAGTCGCGCCTGTCCGCGCCATATGGCATCCACAATCGCCTGCCGATCCATTGCACACGCAATAGCCTGTCTCACGCGCCTGTCTTTCAACGCTGGATCATTGACATTGAAGTTCGTATAAATAACCGGCGCTCCAGCGCTGCTCTCAATCTTCAAATTCGGCTCCTGCGAGAGCGTATGCACCATATCAAGCGTCACAACGTTACTCGCAAGATCAGCCGAGCCCTTCTTCAATTCCAGCGCACTTGTGATCGCATCCGGCACTACAGCAAAACGTATCTGTTCGATCCTCCTGGCTCCAGCAGGAGGCGCCGCGCTCTCAGCCCAGTAGCTCTCGTTCCGATCGACAATAACTTCCTTGTCCTGAACCGCGCTGACAAATCGAAACGGCCCGCTGCCCACCGGATGCAGTCCAAAATCGCGACCCGCCCCACGTGGCACAACACCGAACAGTCCATCGCTCATGTTGAACAGCAGCCCAGCAGCAGGGCGCTTCAATTTCACCACAACCGTCAGCCTGTCACGAACCTCCACGCGATCGACTGCGGCAAACGCCCCGCCCTTAGCCGTAATCAGCGTGCCATCGACCATACTGCGAATCGTCCACGCAACGTCCTCAGCCTCAAGCGGCCGTCCGTCATGAAAGCGCACGCCATCCCGCAGGTGAAAGATCCACGTAAGAACATCGGGCTGCTCCCAGCTAGTAGCCAGCCACGGTTGCAGATTGAAGTGCTCGTCCTTCTTCACGAGCGCATCAAAGATGAGCCCACCCACACGCTCGCTCTGAGCATCCGTCCCCTGACGAAGGTCGAGATTGTTCGGACTGCTCTCGATGATCATCACAACAGAGCCAGGCTCTACGACTCTCTGGCGACAACCAGTCAGAAGTGCGATACAGATCACGACCATAGACCAGACGCAACGCCATACAGCCGTTCTAAAAGCCATTGGCGGACCTTCGCGTCGTGTCATCCGCGCGTGACCTTTCCCAATACAACAGGCCGCGACGCCCCTGTAGCTGCTGGCACATTCCCCGTCATCCCAAACCAGGTCAGCCAAGCTAACAGCGCAAACGCCACACCCTCCTTGGCCTGCGCCGGAATCCCTAATTCTTCCATCAGCCGAACCCGCACCCCGAGCGCCTCAAATCCCTGCCGCAGCATCTCCATCAGCATCGCATTCTTTGCGCCGCCGCCAGCGACCACATACTCCGTCCGCATCGCCAGCGGAGCAACCTGTCCCAGATGCGCCCAGACGAATCTCCGATAAGCATCAAGAATCGACCGTGCCGTCAGAGCAGTTGCAGTGGCGACTACATCCGCATCGTCGGCACGGGCCTTCCTGCACATCCCCACAAACCTGTCGACAAACCCCTCACCAAACTCTTCTCGCCCACAGCTCTTAGGCGGCAGGGCAGAGAAGTAGCGTTCCCGCAAAACGCGCTCCACAACAGCCGAAATCACCTGTCCTCGCCGCGCCACTGCGCCACCACGATCAAATCCACGACCATACAGCCGCGCCATGCATCCATCGATCACCATGTTCCCCGGCCCAGTATCGAACGCCATCACTTGATCGACTGAAGCGCCCGCAGGAATCGCGGTCATATTCCCTATGCCGCCAAGATTCTGCAGCACCCGGTTCACCTTCCCCGAGCGAAACATCGCATAATCCAGCATCGGTACCAGCGGCGCACCCTGCCCACGCGCAGCAAGATCAGCCGGCCTGAAGTCGCTGACCACAGGCACACGCAGACGTTCCGCAATCACTGAGGCCTCACCGATCTGCCACGTACAACGCACATCACTGCCGAGATATCGCGAAGCAACGCCCTGATGATAAACCGTCTGCCCATGGCACCCCACGAGCGCAGCCTTCACCCCAAACTGATCCTGAGCACTGACGACAGCATCCGCATATATCTCCCCCAATCGCCAATGGAGCCGCGAAATCTCCGCCACAGAGATAGCCTTAGCATCCATAGCCCGCAACACCGCCGCCCGCACCGCTTTCGAATAGCCAAACCCAGCCGCACCAATCAGTTTGATTCGCGGCGAATCACCCTCCACCCGCGACGGCGAAATCCTGCACAGCGCAACATCGACACCATCGGCCGAAGTCCCACTCATCACACCAGCAACCACTATGGACTTCGCCTTCATACCCATCATCCCTTCAACTCCCGCTGCAACTCCGCCAGCAGATTCAAAGCCTCACGCGGAGTCAGTCCATCCACATCCACCTCGCCCAACCGATCGACGATCCGTTGCGAAAGCGGCGTAAACATCGTCAACTGAAGCTGCTGCGTCGCAACCGGCGAAGCCTCACGTACCTGCTGCGTCTCCGTCCGCTCATGCACCTTCAAAACCTCTCGAGCCCGCGCAATCACCCCCGCAGGCAGCCCCGCCAATCGCGCAACCTCGATGCCGTAGCTTTTACTCGCCGGCCCCGCCTCGACAGTATGGAGAAAGACGATACCGCCAGCAGTCTCCTTCACGGTCACGCGCAGATTCTTCAACCGCTCAAGCCGATCAGCCAGAAGCGTCAGCTCATGATAGTGAGTCGCAAACAAAGTCCGCGCTCCAATACGATCATGCAGATACTCCACCGTAGCCCACGCAAGCGAAAGCCCATCATACGTCGCCGTGCCGCGCCCCATCTCATCCAACAGCACCAGCGAGCGCGACGTCGCCGTATTCAAAATCGCCGCCGTCTCCGTCATCTCGACCATAAACGTCGAGCGCCCACGCGCCACATTGTCGCTGGCTCCAATCCGCGTATAGATGCGATCGACCAGTCCCAACCGCATCCGTTCCGCTGGCACAAAGCATCCACACTGAGCCATCACGACCAGCAGAGCAGCCTGCCGCAGATACGTACTCTTGCCGCCCATATTCGGGCCTGTAATCAACATCACGGCAGGCCCAGCATCAGCATCCAGATGCGCAGAGTTCGGCACAAATCTTCCACTACCAGACTCTTCAAGTCGCCGCTCAACCACCGGATGCCGCGCCTGGATAAACTCCAATACGCCGCTCTCATCCACCTCAGGCCGAACCCATCCACGCAGCGCCGCCAAATGCGCAAAGCATGCAAGCAGATCGACCTCCGCCACACGCCGCGCCGTCTCACGCATGCGGCCGGCCGCGTCAAGCAGTTGACGCCGCAGCTCCGCAAACAAGCGGCGTTCGATCTCAGCACTGCGTTCCTGCGCCGTCAGAATCTTGGTCTCATACTCCTTCAACTCCGGAGTCGTAAATCGCTCCGCATTCACCAGCGTCTGCTTGCGTTCGTAGTCCGCAGGAACAGCCTTGGCATTGGCCTTCGTCACCTCAAGGTAGTACCCAAACACATTGTTGAAGCGCACCTTGAGACTTCCAATACCGGTACGTGTCCGTTCCCGTTCCTCAATCGCCGCCAGCGCCTGCCGCCCGCTCCGGCTCAACTCACGCAGCTCATCCAACTCAGCGTCCACACCTGCGCGAATCGCTCCCCCATCCGCCAGCGACACCGGAGGCTCATCCGCAATGGTCTGCACAATCATCTCGTGGAGATCCTCCATAGCATCAAAGCCATTCGCTAAAGAAGCCCACCGCAGCGCACCAAACTCCTTCAGCGCACCCAACAGTCCAGGCAAACACCCAACCGTAGCCGCCAGCGCCAAAACCTCACGCGGCCCGGCCGAATCCAGTGCAACCCGCCCCAACAACCGTTCCAAGTCGAGCACCCCATCCATACCACGTCGCAGACCCTCACGCCGTCGCAGATCACCCGTAGCCTCCGCCACCGCCTCAAGCCGCAACTCAATCTCCGCGCGATTACACGAAGGCCGCAGCAGAGTAGCCCGCAACAGCCGCTTACCCATCGGGGTGCAACAAGCATCGAGCGTGTAGAAAAGCGTAGTCTGCGAACTCTCACCCGAAAACAACGGCTCAATCAACTCAAGATTCCGCACACTCACAGCATCCAGCTCAAGCGAACTCGACCGCTCATAAAAACGCAGCCCATCCACATGTTCCAACCCACCCTGCTTGGTCGCACGCATGTAATGCAGCAGAGCACCCGCCGCAACCGCAGCAGCATCATGCCCGCCCAGCCCCATCCCATCCAGCGAATGCACTTTGAAGTGATTCCGCAGCAGAGGCACCGCATACTCCGCTGTAAACACCCACTCCTCCAGCGGAGTCTTCGTACGAATCCCCTCAACGGCTGCTGAAGCCTCTTCCGTCGCCTCCCCGGCAAGATTTACCCCACCCAGCAACCCCTGCCCATACAGCAACTCCACCGGACGAACCCGCCCCAGTTCATCCACCAACTGAGCCCACGCCCCAGCCCCAGCAAACTCCGTAGCGCGAAATTCTCCAGTAGAAAGATCCAGCAGCGCCAGCCCACAAACCGAACCCGCCCCCGAACCCGTCGCCACCACACTCGCCAGATAATTACTCTGCTCCGCCCCCAGCGCCGGATCAAGCGCCGTCCCCGGCGTCAGAACGCGAGTCACCTCACGCCGCACGATCGTCTTCGTCTGCTTCGGATCCTCCATCTGCTCGCACAGCGCAATCTTGTATCCCTTGCGCAACAGCCGCTGCAGATACCCCTCCGCCGCATGATAAGGAACCCCACACATCGGCACCGACTTCGTCTTATCCCGCGAGGTCAGCGTGAGCTGCAACTCCCGCGCAGCCACCACCGCATCCTCAAAGAACAGCTCGTAAAAATCCCCCAGCCGAAAGAACACCAAAGCATCCGGATGAGCATCCTTCGCTGCCCGATACTGCCGCATCACCGGAGTCAGTCCAGCCACATCCATCCCTAAAACCGCTGTCGTCTCATTCCCCATAAGCAGAGAGGCCAGAATACCGCACACCACCCACGCTTCTCCCCACCTTCCAGACCCGATATACTGAAGATTCGCCGCAATTAAGCGGACGAACTCTATTTCATGTCCCTTCTCTGGCTCAGAGTCGCCGTTCTCCTCTATGGCATCGCCGCGCTGGCCGTCCTCCCGGCGGCCCTCTACGACCGTCCCCGCTGGCGGCATATCGCCATTCCCGCTACTGTCGCCGCACTCCTCTTCCACTTCGTCTCGCTCGCCGAGATGCTCAACGCCGCCCACCACCGCCTCCCCGTCGATACCCACGAAACCCAGGCCCTCCTCGGTCTTCTCCTCGCCCTGGCCTTCCTCCTCGTCTACTGGCGATACAAGACCGTCTCTCTCGGCATCTTCATCCTGCCCATCTGCTTCCTTCTCGGCCTCGTCCCCGCCTTCCGCCCCGGCCAGGAGACCACCCCCTTCCCGCAGTTCCACACCGGTTGGATCTTCCTCCACATCGCACTCCTGCTGGCCGCCTACGCCGCGCTGTTCCTCTCGCTCGTAGCGTCCCTCCTGTACCTCATTCAAGAGCGCCGCCTCAAGCAAAAATCCCCCACCCTCACCTGGCTCCCACCCCTCGAGACCACGGATCAAATAGCCCTCAAGACCCTCCTCTTTGGCCTACCCTGCATGACCGCCGGCCTGCTCATCGGCTCGCTCATCGCCCAGCAGACCATCGGCCCAACCTACTTCCTCGACCCCAAGGTTCTGCTCTCCTTCGCCATGTGGCTGGCTTACGTCGGTATGATCTACATCCGCCGCCACTCCGGCCTCCGCGGTCGCCGAGCCGTCTATCTCTCGAGCTTCGTCTTCCTCGTCGTCCTCGCCGTATGGGCCGCCAACCAATTCTCCGCCGTCCACAGGTTCACAACGCCATGAGCCTGAATCTCGTACTCCTCGGCGTAAACCACAACACCGCGCCCATCGAGGTTCGCGAGCGCCTCGCCATCCCCGCTGGCCGCCTCGCCGACGCGACGCGCACCCTCGCTGCACCAACCCGGCATCCGCGAAGGCCTCATCCTCTCCACCTGCAACCGCGTCGAACTCGTCACGTTACAGGAAGACAGCTCTGCCGGAATCGACCTCCTCCGCTTCCTCCACGAGTACTTCAGCGTCCCCGCCCAAACCATCCAGCCGCACCTCTACGAGTTCCGCGAGCGCGAGGCCGTCCGCCATCTCTTCCGCGTAGCCAGCTCACTCGATTCCATGGTCGTAGGCGAGCCCCAAATCCTCGGCCAGGTCAAAGAGTCCTACACCGTAGCCCGCGAAGTAGGAGCAGTCTCAAGCCAGCTAGACACACTCCTGCAACGCGCCTTCACCGTAGCCAAAAAAGTCCGCACCGAAACCCAGATCGGTTCCAGCTCTGTCTCCATCGCCAGCGTAGCGGTAGACCTCGCCCGCAAGATCTTCGGCTCGTTAGAAGGCAAAACCGTCCTCCTGGTCGGTGCCGGAAAAATGTCCGAGTTAGCCGCGCGCCACCTCATCCAGCAGGGTGCCGCCAAAATCCTCGTAGCCAACCGCACCCAATCCCGCGCCGAAAAGATCGCTGCCGAGTTCAGTAGCAGCAGTTCACACCGAATCCATCCCCTTCGACGATCTCTACGCCCAGGCCGACCGCGCCGACATCGTCATCACCTCCACTGGAGCCCCGCAAAAACTCTTCGGCCGCTCCCACGGACAGCACTTCCTCCAGCGTCGCCGCAACCGCCCCATGTTCTTCATCGACATCGCTGTCCCCCGCGACGTCGACCCCGGCATGAACGAAGTCGAAGGCTGCTTCGTCTACGACATCGACGACCTCCAGCAAGTAGCCGCCGCCAACCTCGCCGACCGCAGCCGCGAAGCACAGGCAGCCGAGACAATCGTCAGCAGGGAAGTGGACAAATACCACGAACGCCTCCAGTCCCGCGACGCCGTGCCCGCCATCATCGCCCTCCAGCAAAACGCCGAGGCCATCCGCGAAGCCGAACTAGCCCGCTCCGCCAAACGCCTCGCAGCGCTCACGCCCGAGCAGCGCGAAGCCGTAGAAGCCCTCACCCGCTCGCTCACCGCCAAGCTCCTCCACCCTCAGCTCACCGCTCTGCGCGAAGCCGCCAAAGCCAGGACGGATGACCCCGACTAGACATGCGTGGAATCGGATCTACTTCGATAGCTCAATAGACACGATCTGTCCGGCGACTGCCTTATCGGTCACCTCAGCGTAATCCACGAAGGCCTTCATGCCTTCAATCCCCGTACAGGGTTTCACTTCGCTGTCAGGCGTGAAATTTCCGGCCGTAAACGTGATCTTGAAATACCCGAGTGCCGCGGAAATCACGAAATCGCGCGCCTCCTCATCCATCAAGAGGCTTGTTCGGCAAAGACATCGCCGCGAAGTGCGACATAGAGATAGGAACAATCCTCGTCCAAATCCCGTATCCTAACCACATCACCATGAGCAGCAAGTACAACAACTTGAAATCTCCCATCCGGATCGGCTCCCGAGGCTCCCAGCTAGCCCTCTGGCAGGCCAACCACATCCTCTACGCCCTGCGCGACGCCGGCCACGACGCTGAGATCGAGATCATCCGCACCTCCGGCGACCGCATGCAGCAGCCCGGCTTCGTCCCGCCCGCCAACCTCGACGGCAAAGGCATCTTCATCAAAGAAATCGAAGAGGCCCTCGAAGAAGGCCGCATCGACCTCGCGGTCCACTCCCTCAAAGACCTCCCCACCCAACTCGCCCCGCAATTCACCCTCGCCGCCATCCCCAAACGCGCCGACGCCCGCGACGTCTGGGTCTGCGAGCCCTACTGGGCCCTCCACACACTCCCCATGGGAGGCCGCATCGGCACCACGAGCCCTCGCCGCCGAGCCCAGCTTCTCGCCCTACGCCCCGACGTCGAATTCGTCGACGTGCGTGGCAACATTGACACCCGTCTCAAGAAACTCGCCGCCGGTCAATGCGACGCTCTAGTCCTCGCCGCCGCAGGCCTCGACCGTCTCAAGCGCACCGAGTGGGTCCACCAGCGTTTCTCCCCCGACGAAATCTGTCCCGCCCCTGGCCAGGGAGCGCTCGCCATCGAGACCCGCTCCTCCTTCACCGATCGTGACCGCGCCATCCGCGAAGCCATCGCCTTCCTCGACCACGCCGAGACCCGTTTCTGCGTTGAAGCCGAACGCGTTACCCTCGACGCTCTCGGCGGAGGTTGTTCCCTCCCCGTCGGCGCCCACTGCGTCCCCGAGTTCAGCAAGTGGCGCATGTTCGCCCAGGTCGTCGCTCCCGACGGCGAATGCATGGTCCAGATCGAGACCGAAGCCACCTTCGACACCACCGCCGAAACCCTAGGCCAGTGGGTCGCCGACGACCTCAAATCCAAGGGTGCCCTTGATCTCCTCTCGCTCAGCGCGGGCTAATCAAACCATCCCGTCACAGCGTCCTCACATATTCACAGCGTTCACACATTCCAGTGTCGAATCGCTATAAACTGGGAAATGGAAGTAGCGAGGTGGAATGAACGAAGGTCGTTGGGTTTTGTTGATTGCAAGCGAAGTGGGTGGTACCGACTCGGTCTCAGACCGCGCCATGGAGAGGCTTGTTGAAGCAATTAGTGAAGAAGGTTACGAGGTTGTCCGCACCTCTACGCCTGAAGATGGTCTGTCCCTCGTAACGTCGGATCCGTCGCACTCTGCGATCCTGCTGGACTGGGACCTCGAAGGCGAGAACCAGTTCGACGAGCGCGCCGCACTCAAGATCCTCCGCGCCGTCCGCCATCGCAACAAGAAGATCCCGATCTTCCTCATCGCCGACCGCACACTCGTCAGCGAGCTGCCCCTCGAAGTCGTCAAGCAGGTCCACGAGTACATCCACCTCTTCGGCGACACCCCGGCCTTCATCGCCAACCGTGTCGACTTCGCCGTCGAGCGTTACCATGAGCAACTCCTCCCGCCCTACTTCCGCGAACTCAAGAAGTACACCGACCAGGGCGCCTACTCCTGGGACGCCCCCGGCCACATGGGCGGCGTAGCCTACCTCAAGCATCCCGTCGGCATGGAGTTCCACAAATTCTTCGGCGAGAATCTCCTCCGCTCCGATCTCGGCATCTCCACCGCGCCGTTGGGCTCATGGCTCGATCATCTTGGGCCTCCGGGAGAATCCGAGCGCAACGCCGCCCGCATCTTCGGCGCCGACTGGACCTTCTACGTCCTTGGAGGCTCCTCCACCTCGAACCAGATCATCGGCCATGGAGTCATCGCACAGGACGACATCGTCCTCGCCGACGCCAACTGCCACAAATCCATCTGCCACTCCCTCACCGTCACCGGCGCGCGGCCCGTCTACATGAAGCCCACACGCAACGGCTACGGAATGATCGGCCTCGTCCCGATCAAACGCTTCCACCCTGACTTCATCAAGGGCCTCATCGAGCGCAGCCCGCTCACCAAGGGCGTCGAGAACCAGAACCCGACCTACGCCGTCGTCACCAACTCCACCTACGACGGTCTCTGCTACGACGTCAACCGCGTCGTCGAAGAGCTCTCCAAATCCGTCCCCCGCGTCCACTTCGACGAGGCCTGGTACGCCTACGCCAAGTTCCACAAGATCTACCGCGGCCGCTTCGCAATGGACGTCCCCGACGACATGCCCGACCGCCCCGCCATCTTTGCCGTCCAGTCCACGCACAAGATGCTCGCGGCCTTCTCCATGGGCTCGATGGTCCACATCAAGCTCAGCCCCCGTGCTCCGCTCGACTTCGACCAGTTCAACGAGTCCTTCATGATGCACGGCACCACCTCGCCCTTCTACCCGCTCATCGCATCGCTCGACGTGGCCGCAGCCATGATGGACGAACCTGCCGGCCCCACACTGATGTACGACACCATCCAGGACGCCATCAGCTTCCGCAAGGCCATGTCCTCGGTCGCCCACCGTCTACGCGCTGCAGAAAGCGGAGAGGGCTGGTTCTTTCGCCTCTTCCAACCCGAGCAGGTCATTGACCCCGCCGACGGCCAGATGCACGTCTTCGAAGAAGCCCCTGACGCTCTCCTCTCCAAAGACCCCAACTGCTGGACCCTCAAGCCCGGCGAGGAATGGCACGGCTTCCAGGACGACGACATCGCCGACGGCTACTGCATGCTCGACCCCACGAAGGTCACCATCCTCATGCCCGGCGTCAACGCCCAGGGTCAGGTCAGTGACTGGGGCATCCCCGGCGCCATCCTCACCGAGTTTCTCGACTCCCGTCGAGTCGAAATCGCCCGCACAGGCGACTACACCGTCCTCGTCCTCTTCTCCGTCGGCACCTCCAAGGGCAAGTGGGGAAGCCTCCTCGAGAACCTCTTCGAGTTCAAGCGCCTCTACGACACCGAGGCTCCCCTCGAAGAAGCTCTTCCCGAACTCGTAGCCAAGCACCCCAACCGCTACCGCAACACCACCCTCAAAGAACTCTCCGACGAGATGCACGCCGCCATGCTGCAACTCAACCTGCCCACGCTGGTCGGCGACGCCTGCGACGAAGACTTCGACCCAGTCCTGACGCCCGCCCAGACCTACCAGAAGCTCCTCCGCAACGAGACCGAAAAAATCCGTTTCACCCACATGGCCGGTCGCATCGGTGCCGTCATGCTCGTGCCCTATCCTCCGGGCATTCCCATGTGCATGCCCGGCGAGCGACTCGGCGGCCCCGAAAGCCCCGTCATCCGCCTCATCCTCGCCACCGAAGAGTTCGGCAAGCGCTTCCCCGGCTTCGAGCGCGAGGTCCACGGCATTGAAACCGACGCCGAAGGCAACTATTGGATGCGCGCCGTAGTCGAAACCCCCGGCATCAAGCTCTCAGTCAACGGAAACGGAAATGGCAAGCAACACCCACCCAGCTCCGCCCCTCCAGTCAAAAAGACCCGCAAACCCCGCCGCCCCCCCGAGTAATTCAGAAAGTTTTTGCTTTGAAAGGGCGTGGCTTCAGTCATGCCGCAGAGCCAAAAAATCAATCGGGCTTTAGCCCCTTGAGGGAACCTCTGCCGGGGCGCGCATTCATCCGCAGTTCATCGCGACATGAGTGGGAAGGTATCCCCTCAACCCGCCAGATTGCCGTTGTTGTTGCTTTTGCCGTTTTGTTGACCCTCAAATCCTGATAAATATCCGCCGCCGATAAAGCGGATACACCACCACCCAGCACACCAATACAAACCCAAGCGAATACAGCAGGGAAGCGAACGCCGCATCCGGCACCACGCTATGAATCCCGTTATACATCCACCGCTCCAGATTCACCCTCGGAGCAACGTGGATGCTCCCCAACGTCGCAGCCAGCAACTCCGAGAAGACATAAGCCACAATCGCATTCGTCCCAAACACCAGCAAAAACGTCGACCACCACCCACGCCGCACGCCCCGCACATCGACCAGCCACATGGAAAGCGCCAGCAGCAGCAAACTCAAACCCGCAGCAAACAACACATACGAGCTGGTCCACAACTTCTTATTAATCGGAAACCAAACGTTCCACACCGCACCCAGCAAGACCCCGCTTAATCCCGCAACAGCAATCCCGCGAGCCTTCTCTCCCAGCGTCCTCCCGGTCCGCAGCCAAAGCCCCGTCAGCATCCCGATCAGCGCCGTCCCCAGCGCCGCCAGCGTACTGATCAGCCCCTCCGGATCGCGCGTCCTCTCATACAAATGCGAAGCCGAAAATATCTGCCGATCCAGCCACGCCACCAGATTCCCATCATGATCCAGCAACGGAACATCATGCGTCGGAACCCCATACCCCGGCACCGGCACAAACCGCATCAGCACCCAGTACCCCACCAGAGCCGCCACCACCAGCACCACCTTATCCTTCCACCCCGGCCACACCAGGTACAGCGTAGCCACAACCAAGTAGCAGACCGCAATCCGCGGAAGCACTCCATAAACCCGCAGCGTATGCAGATGAAACTGTGGAAAGCTATTCACCAGCAGCCCCAGCAAAAACAGAATCGCCGCCCGCCGAACCGTATGCAAAAACAGCGACCCCTTCGTAGCCCCCTGAGCCAGCCGCGAAGCGGTCGAAAGTACCGTCGAAATCCCCACCAGAAACAGAAACGTTGGAAACACAAGATCGGTCGGCGTAAACCCATTCCACGCGGCATGCTTCAGCGGCCAATAAGCCACCGCCTCCGAGCCATTGTTATTCACCAGAATCATGAAGCCGATCGTGAGCCCACGCAGCAGATCAAGCGAGAGCAACCGCCCCGGCCTGGCCATCGACCCCTTCGCTTCACCCTCGACGGTCGTTGTATTCATCACGCTTATAGTTTGCGCTTTTGCCATAGGTGTGCCGCACGCAGCGAGAACGATGCCTTCAACTTCAGGCCGTCCGCGATTCCCCGCGTAGCCGAAAGCATACCAGTCCATCCCCTCTCATTCCACCATCGAACCAACACCCTCCATCGGCCTCTCAACGCGGCCCGGCCGCCCCTTGCGATTTCGGGCAGTGTGATCGATCCAACGCTTGATTCGACTCCTACAGACTCCCAACAATCTTCCGATACTCTTCCTCGGTAAACGCCCGCGAAGTCTGCGTCGTAATGCCTCCCTTTGAAATCTGCGTCAGCATCGCTTTCGCCATCACCTCATCGTTTGGCGCCTCGGAGATGATGACCATGTCATGCGCCCCCGTAACCATGTAGAAGTTCAGTATCTTGACGCCTTCCGCCGCAAAGGCGTTCTTCGCGGCATCCAACCTCGATGGACTTTCCTTAACCGTGTGTGCGCCCTGCGGAGTCCAGCGTGCAAGCGTGACATAAGTCGGCATAAATTACCTCTTGTCGCGGCATCCTAGCCCGTAACTCCAGCAAAGTCAACGCAGAACTGCCAGCGCGCAGTAAAGCGGCCACCACGGCCAGTTGCAATTTCAATCTGCGACCATCCACTCCCCCGCCACGATGGGGCGCGTCCGCGGCAGCGCCCCGCGATGCGCCGCCAATCCCATCACTAGCAGTGCGCCCACATAGACGCCCAGCTTCACCAGGCTCGCCGTCCGTGTCTGCGGCAGCGTCTGCCAGAGCACGAGCAGCAGCGTCTGAGCCACCGTCACCGCCCAAACCGAGCCGTAGAAGTACCTCCGCTCCGTGCCTTCTCCTTTGGTCGAGAGCCCCACGCGCGGCAACGCACCCACGCCGCCCAGCACCAGAATCGCTGCGCACATCGGCAGGTAGGCATAGCGGTAGATCTGTTCCATGTACCACACGCCCGTCGCCGCCGCGATCAACAGCCCGCTCAGGTTCAGCAGAGCAAAGCTCAGCACTGCGTTCCACGCAAACGTGTAGCACACACGCCGGTAAAGCGGATTGGGCTTGTCCTCATCAAAGCGCAGAATATACGGACGCGGCTCCACTCCTGGCAGCCGTCCGCGCAGACCGGCTATGCCCGTCCCGGCCATGACTGCCAACAGCCAGACCAGATTGCCGTGTCCAAACCCACGCGCAAACAGCGTAAACGTCAACGGTCCCGGTGCCAGAAAAAACACCCAGATCCATATCGGCCAGTGAGCCAGCCGATAGAGAGGAGTATTCCGCTCCCGTATCTTCCGCGCCTGGGCATATTCCACCTTGCCGCTGTATCGCATACGCGGGAGTCTCGCAGAGCCGTCGCAATCGCGTCAATCCGCAATATGTGGCCGACGATTGGGGCCTTGAATTATGAACCAAGGCTCTACTCGGATAAAACTGAGCCGGCTTATCCATAGTTGAATACTTCGAATCGCTTCTGTACCGCATCTTGCCAACTACAATCACAACCAGATGCCCCTCAAACACAAACGCATCCTCATAACCCGAACCCGCCACCAGGCCTCCGACCTCGCCGCTCAACTCGAAGCCCTCGGCGCGACCCCCATCCTCATCCCCACCATCGAAATCATCCCTCCCGAAACCTACGCCCCCCTCGATACCGCCCTCGCCCAACTCGAAGACTACGACTGGCTCCTCTTCACCAGCGCCAACGCCGTCGAAGTCTTCCACCAGCGCCGTAACACACAGAAACCTGCCTCACGTCCGAATTCAGAAGCACCACAGAACCGGGTGCCCCATTCATCGCAGTTTCATCGCGATGAGTGGGACATTCGCGCAGAGCGCGAACCGCTTTCTTCCACCCGGCCAAAATCTCCCCGAATCGCGGTCATAGGCCCAGCCACTGCCCGCGCAGTGCAGGGAATCGGCCTAACCGTAGACCTCATACCCCCGCAATACATAGCCGAATCTCTCGCCGAAGCCCTGACCCCCCACGCCCCCAACTCCCGCATGCTCCTTATCCGAGCCGCCCAGGCCCGCGACATCCTCCCCGAAGCCCTCACCGCCGCCGGAGCCACCGTCACCGTAGCCGAAGCCTACCGCAACCAGCTCCCACCGGACTCCATCCCAGCCCTCCAGGCCCTCTTCGCCACCCCTGACACCTACCCTGACGCCATCACCTTTACCAGCGCCTCCACGGCCCGCAACCTGATCGCGCTCCTCGAAGCCGCCGGCCTTACCCTACCCCCAAGCATCATCCTTGCCTCCATAGGCCCCATCACCTCCCAAACCCTCCGCGACCTCGGCCATGCTCCCCACCTAGAAGCCCCCGAACCCACCATCCCCGCCCTTATCCAAACCCTCGCCCAAAGCTTTTAGGAGCACTCCCCACCGCCTTTGCCCTCCTTGCTTGTCATCTCATCTTCTTGTTAGGCATGTCGTCTTTCTTGTTTGTCATCCCCGCAGGGGATCTGCTTTTTGGTCTTTGCTGTTGCTTGTTCTTTTTGACCCACCCAAAACCAGTCATTTCGACCGAAGCTGCCCACAGCGACACCGTGAGCAGCGCACGGAGAACCGGGGTCCTCGCCGAGTTCACTCGGTGAGGTGGGAGATACCCGCTTGTCTACCGACACCCATCCCCAGCCAAAACATCCGTCTTCACAATTGCTGGAAAAACCGACCATCCACAAACCACGATTGCCACACTTCGCACCGCTAGCTATCCACACATCACCACGCGCTGGCGCCCTAATGCGAACTCCACGTCTTATCCGCAGAGTTACAAAGCTTCTCCAGCGTACAGTCCACACACCGAGGCTTCCGAGCCACACAAACCTGCCGCCCATGATGAATCAGCTCATGTGAAAAATCGATCCACCGATCCTGCGGAATGATCTTCATCAAGTCCCGCTCCACCTTCTCCGGAGCCGTCTCCCGAGTCAGCTCCAGTCGCCTAGACAAACGCATAACATGCGTATCTACAACAACTCCCACAGCAATATTAAACCATGACCCGAGCACAACATTCCCCGTCTTCCGAGCCACCCCCGGCAGCCTCAGAATCTCCTCCATGGTCTGCGGAACCTTCCCCCCAAACTCCTCCACCACCACCCGCGCCGCCCCCTGAATGGACTTCGCCTTGTTCCGAAAAAATCCCGTAGTCCGAATCAACTCCTCCAACTCCGGCAACGAAGCCGCAGCCATGGCCTTAGGCGTAGGAAACGCCTTAAACAACGCCGGAGTCACCAAATTCACCCGCACATCCGTACACTGCGCCGATAGAATCGTCGCTACAGTTAACTCCCATGCATTCTTACGGTTAAGCGCACAGACCACCCCCGGGTAAGTCTTGCGTAGCACATCCAGAATCGCCGCAACCCGCGTCGGATCAGTCGGATTCTTGGTCCGCGAACGCTTCACCACTGCAGTCTTCGAAGCAGCTTTGGAAGTCGCCATCGCTACCCAAGCCGATCCAGCATCTCCGCCGCCGGAACCCTCACGCAGCTAAAAATAGGCGTGTCCTGCAGCGTATACATGCTGATCTCCGTCTCCCGAAGCTGCTGCACCAGATCCAAAAAATCCTCCGGAAAATTCGTCTCAAATGCCACCACAAACTCCTGATCATCAATACCGAACGAGTAAGTAGTATTCAGCTTTACCCGCGGATACGACAGCCCCACACGAATATGCTCATCCATCAACCGCTTCCGCTCATCCGCCGGCAGCAGATACCACGGCCGAGTCTTCCAGAACGGATAAATAAAAATGTACTTCTGCCCACCCGGACGGATCGCCCCTCGCCCCTCGCCCTCGCTCTCATCCGGCCGATCAATCTGATACTGAGACCGCTTCGTCATCGCCAAAAAATTATGCGGCGAGTTCAAATATCCCCCCAGCGGAGTCCGCATCAATTCACTTCGCATCTGATTTAACTCATCGACGCCGTAGCCAATCGACCACACGCACATATCTACGTCACCGCGCGTACCAATAGTCGAATACGTCATCGACAAAAACTCTCCCGGCTTATTCCACTTGGCCAGAACCTCGGCAAACGCAGCCTTATGCGCAGCTTTCTCCTCAGCAGGAAGCCGCCGCCATTCCGGCATCGCCTTATAGAAGCTGAAGCAAACAATCTGCCGCTTCACGGGCGGCTTCGACGGATCATGCGGAGCCGCGCCATAGCTGCTGGTGGGTCGCCCCGATTGAGCAGATGCTGTGGCCACAGAAGCTGCTGATGATCCAGCGGTTGTAGTGGTTCCTTCGGCAGTGGCTTCCGAGCCGGTAATAGTATTCGACATGGCACTTCTCCTGACTCTTCCATGCTAGCTCATTGCCGCAGATCACTCACCTCGTATACTCAAACTGAATGTCCGAAAAACTCATCGAAATCCTCGTCAGCCTCATCAGCAGCGGAGGATACCTCAGCGTCATCCTCCTTATGGCGATCCAGTCTGCCTGCATCCCCATCCCGTCTGAAGTCATAATGCCCCTAGCCGGCTACGCTCTCGCCCATTCGCAGCTCGACCTCATCATCCTGGCGACCGTCGCATCCCTTGCCTCCAACCTTGGCTCCATCCCCGCCTACTGGGTCGGCGCACGCGGCGGCCGTCCCATGGTCGAGCGTTACGGCAGCTATATCCTCCTCAGCAAGCGAGACCTCGATCGCGTCGATCACTTCTTCGCACGTTACGGCTCCATCACCGTATTGATCGGCCGCATGCTCCCCATCGTTCGTACCTTCATCGCCTTTCCCGCCGGCGTTGCAAAGATGAACCAGGTTCGCTTCCACATCTACACCTTCCTCGGTTCGTGGCCCTGGTGCTACGCACTGGCCTACATCGGCATGAAGCTAGGCGATGAGTGGAACACCGACCCTCGTTTCAAAGCCATCTTCCACCGCTTTCATCTCGGCGTCGAATTCGTCATCATTGCTGGCTTCCTCTGGTTTGTCATCTCCCACTGGAAGAACCGCATCCGCATCGAAGAAGCCTGATCTGCGCGCGAAATCACGTTATCGCTAACGTCTGCATAATCGCTGTCTTCGTTTGCGCCTCCTCTTCACGGTGAGCGATACTAAATCTTCCGCCCACAACGGAAAATTGCCTCATAGAAGGGTATTGCCTAAGCATGTCTACAACCGGCTCAGCCAGCCAAGAAGCCGCGAGCATCAAGCCCGCAACAGGAAAACTAGGCGTTATGATTCCCGGCATGGGAGCCGTCGCGACCACTCTCATCGCAGGTGTCGAAGCTGTCCGCCGCGGTCTCGCCAAGCCCATCGGTTCCACCTCGCAGATGAGCACTATTCGTCTCGGCAAGCGCACCGATGCTCGCACCCCGCTCATCAAGGACTTCATTCCCATTGCTCAGCTTGACGACCTCGTCTTTACCGGCTGGGACATCTTCGGCGGCAACCTCTACGACGCAGCCAAGACCGCGCAGGTCCTCGACCGTGATCAACTCGAACAGATCCGTCCCTTCCTCGAGTCCATCGAGCCCATGCCCGCCGTCTTCGACCAGCACTACGTCAAGCGTCTCGAGGGCAAGAAGGTCAAGACCGGCAAGAACAAGTGCGACCTCGCCAATCAGATCCGGAACGACATCGCCGAGTTCAAAACCAAAACCGATCGCCAGGTCATGATCTGGTGCGGCTCCACAGAAATCTTCCTCGAGCAGACCGCCGTCCACCAGACCCTCGAAGCCTTCGAGCGCGGCCTCGTCGAGGACGACCCCAACATCTCGCCCTCTATGCTCTACGCCTGGGCCGCGCTCAAAGAGGGTATTCCTTTCGCCAACGGCGCACCCAACCTCACCGTTGATATCCCCGCCCTGCAGGAGCTCTCCAAAAAGATGAACGCTCCCATCTGCGGCAAGGACTTCAAGACCGGCCAGACCTTCATCAAGACCGTCCTCGCGCCTGCCTTCAAGGTTCGCAATATCGGCGTCAGCGGCTGGTACTCGACGAATATTCTCGGCAACCGAGACGGCGAAGTCCTCGACGATCCCGACTCCTTCAAGACGAAAGAGGTTTCCAAGCTCGGCGTTCTCGAACACATCTTCCAGCCCGAGCTGCATCCCGACCTCTATAAGGACATTTACCACAAGGTTCGCATCAACTATTACCCGCCACGTGGTGATAACAAAGAGGGTTGGGACAACATCGATATCTTTGGTTGGCTTGGCTATCCGATGCAGCTCAAGGTAGACTTCCTCTGCCGCGACTCCATCCTCGCCGCCCCGCTCGCTCTCGATCTCATCCTCTTCATGGACCTCGCAGCCCGTACGCCCAGCCTGCGCGGCCTCGGAATCCAGGAGTGGTTGAGCTTCTACTTCAAGGATCCCGACAGCGCCCCCGGCGTCTACCCAGAGCACGACCTCTTCATCCAGAACATGAAGCTAAAAAATACGCTCCGACACATCATGGGCGAAAACCTCATCACCCACCTCGGCCTCGATTACTACGGCGAGTAAATTAGCACGTCAAACTGGAAGACAAACGGCGACTGCGAATCATACTCGCAGTCGCCGTTAATTTTTTCCTGGCGAAGTCTAGAAACCCAACTTAGTAGCGCCTGTAATACCCCCGATATGCAACCGGCGGATAGGCGTAAGCCGCAGGTGGATACCCGTAAGCCACCGGAGGAGGAGCAGGAGGAGGGCCATAGACTACCGGCGGAGGATACCCGTAATAAACCGCCGGCTGCTGCACCACTGGAGCTGCCTGCTGGATTATCGTCGGAGCCGGAGCCTGGACAACGATCACTGTCGGGCTCGGCTGGGGCGCATACGCTTGCTGAACCGGGGCCGCCAACTGCTGCGGATACGCTCGTTCGATCGGAGCCGCCGCCTGCTGCTGAGGCTCGTTATCCGCATAGTTATACTTCGAGAGCATCTCCGGCTGATGCTGTACTTCATTCTTCGTCGGAATCCCAAAGTCATTCAGTACCATCACTGTCAGACGTGTCTCTGCCTTCAGCTCCGGATACGGTCCACGCCGCGGCAGATTGATCAGGTCAATCGGCCACAGCACCGGAATCATCCATTCGACGGTGTCGCGAACCGGATGTCCCGTTCCATGAATCTTCCCATCCTTATCCACAGGATTCTTCCCCGAGGTAGCAACTACCCGAGTCGAAATCGGGATCACCGTATCGTTGCCCACAATCATCCGGTCAAACTTTAATTCCATCCAGCCCTTGCCCACAAAGTGGCCGGGGTCCTTGTAATCTTCGAAGCGCCCGACCAGGTAGGCTCCATATGGAAACACAGATCGCCCATACATCTCGCTGTGGCTCATCTGGCAGAGCACAGGGTCGCCGACGTGCTCAGTCTTCGATGAGAGGTGGGGTTCAGAGACCATGCACTGCACAACCGAACCGGCCGGAATCAGCTGCTCTGCATGTGTGACAAGCGAAGCGGGGAGAACTACCAATAACGTGGCAAGAAAGCGCTTCATGTGACCTCCTCAATTTACGTACGTGACTAAGGGCCCAGATGCCTTAACCTTCGTTCGTCGAATCTCGGAGAATAACTAAAAGACTTGCCTAATTGTTGAGCCGATGGTGGCGGGATTATAGCTTAATCAAGTACCCGCGCACTCCTTCTTTTTGCGGTTCGCACTAACACGTGTAAAAGCAATGAGATAAAGCAGACGCGAAGGTTGGGGAGTTACACCTTCGCGCCGCTCACTGCTAAGGCTGCACCATGGGGATCTCCGAAGCCACCTGCAGGTCAATCAGCGCCAACAGCCGCCTATCCAACTGGAAAAACAATGCGGTCTTCTTGCCCGATACCACCTTGCCAAATATCGGCACATACTTCAGCCGCAACTCAGCCACCTGTTGATCGACGCCCAGCAGTTGGCGAGTCAAAGCCACGGCCTTTTCGTCAGTAAGCGTGTTGTAGTTGGTCGCATAATCCTTGATAACCTCATACTTCGCATTATTAATCTTCACCAGCTCAGCAGTGTATTGGTCATAGATCGGCCAGAACTTCTCCGCCTCTGTGTCCGTAAGCTGCATGTTAGCAGCGACAATCTGCTTCTTCTCCGAGCGAATGTCCTTCCGCAGTAAGTCGACCTCTTGATCTACAGAGCTCTGGCCCGAGCTGTTGGACGGCGTTTGAGCAGGACTTTGACGCACTAAGCAGCTGGTCAAAATCACGATGGATGCCATGCTGATCGATAGAAGATTCTTCCTGATCACAAAACTCTCCTCATATTGGTGGAATTAGAGGCAGAACGACAGACGCAGCTGGTCCCCAGGGAAGTGAAGCGGTAAAGATGGCCTTTAATCCCGCTAACGCGCACATCGTACCAGCAGTAATTTCCTTTGTCACTCACGTCCCATCAGAACCCTGAACATCAACCACCGATACTGTCACAATCGATAGAGCATCGGCCCATCTGTTCGGCCGGCCTAGGGAACGCGAGTGCTATGGGAGAGCTGGATCTTCCACACGCCTGCTTCCTTATGAAGAAACGCCGACTCCAGCAGGCTGAGGCTCTTCGTGCCGGATTTGTCTTAGCGAGCCTCGATTGACATGGGTAATCCCGAGCGCGTCTCTTACACGTCTGATGATTGTGTCCCATGCCTCTGGGAAACATCACTCGATTTCAGATGGTTATCCCAAAAAAAAGCAGTTCATCCCACTTTTCATAATTTCCGGATCGTATTCGATGACTCGCTGAGAAATCTAATCGAGCATCCTACGTCGAATGTTGCAGATATGAATGGTGGCTCATAGACCCGATTTTGGCACCCCAATTGCTCCACGAGCAAGTCAGTACGCTCGAATAGCTATCTGTTCGCGTCATGGGGCCCCTGCACTCTTCGCAAAATCACAGTCATCATCAATGACTTCTGGGGGAAGAATGAAACAGGTTTCGAAATACCTTCCATGCCTATGTATGTTGTTGCTCCTAGTTTCGTTTACGGCCTTTGCGCAGCAGCAGGGGGCCACAACAGGCGGCCTTAGCGGAGCGGTTACCGACCAGACAGGCGCGGTGCTGCCTGGAGCCAGCGTGACTCTGGTTGGACCTCAAGGGACCCGCACTTTGACAACCGACTCCCTCGGTCGGTTTGCCGCGAATGGACTTACGCCCGGCTTCTATGATGTCACCGTGACGAATGCCGGTTTCAAGAAATGGGAGTCCAAGCACAACGAAATTGTGGTCAACACTTCCTCCACGCTGAACGTTTCCATGCTTGTAGGTAATGTGGGTGAGACGGTCGAAGTGACTGCAAGTGCGGTGGGGATCGACACGCAGTCGACGGCTATTACAACGACCCTGACTGACACCTTCTATAACAGCGTTCCGATGCCGAGAAATGTATCGGCTATCTTCTATGCGGCACCGGGCGTGGCAGCTGGCCAGGTGGCTGGATCGCCCGGGCAGGTTGGGCCGGGTCAAGCTAACCCATCGATTGGCGGAGCTTCGGGGCTTGAGAATCTCTACGTCGTGGATGGTGTGACGATCACCGATCAAGCCTTTGGCAGCATCGGCACGTACAACCGCTACCACGGTGCACTCGGAACGGGAGTCAACCTCTCCTTTATTAAGGAAGTCAACGTCAAGACGACGGCATTCGAACCGGAGTACGGCAAGGCGCTGGGTGGAGTCGTTCAGATCGTCACCAAGTCCGGCAGCAATCATTTTCACGGAGCGGTGGCCGCTTATTTTGGACCGGGGGCGTGGTACGCAAGCCGCTTCCAGTACTATCAGTTTGGTTTCCAACAGGTAACTCCGCCTTCGACGCTCTCCAGCCCACAGTACGACGCAGTCGTCGAGTTGGGTGGATACATCCCCCATTTCCAGGACAAGCTATTCTTCTTCGGCTCGTTCAATCCGCAGCTGAACCAGACCATCATGCAGGCCAACCCGAATGCTCCGGCGCCGAGTGTCGCGCTGGGGCCATTGACATACAGCACGACGACCCTCAGCTGGGCGGGTAAGCTGACCTACAAGCTTGGCAATTCGACCACTATTGAAGCGTCCAGCTTTGGCGATCCGTCGAAGCACAACTCGCAGCCCTTCGCTCTGGGCTCCAGTGGGCTTGCGTCATTTTTCCCGCATACGACTGCAAGCTCGTGGCAGTACGGTTCGCGGAACTCGGTAGCGCGTGTCACGAGCGCGGTTACGCCGACCTGGCTGGTCAATGCCGGGTTTGCCTATAACTACAATCATTTCAATGAGTACCCGGCGACGACTGATTATGGCATCACGGACGCAAGCGCGAACTCATTGCCTACCCCCGGTGCATCGGTAATTTCGGGACTTGGCGCATACGAGCCCTCGACAAACGATACGTGGAGCATTGAAGCCAACACATCCAAGACGTTTGGCTTCTTCGGCCAACACACTGTCTCGGTGGGATATGCCTACGATCACACAAACTTTAACGATAGGCCATCACGGTCAGGACAGCTCTTCCCGATTCCGAGTCACAATGCTGCCGGGCAGTCGTTGACGGATTTGTTTACGAACATCCCTGCCGGTGCAATTGGCTCTCTTACCAATGCGCTGTTCCGGATCTCGGCAACCAACTCGGACCCGACCCTTACCCAGACAGACCGAACCTGCACACAATGCCCCATCAATGGCGCTGGCCAGCAGGTCTATGCTTCCATCAGTCGTGGTACGTACAACGGCCTGGTTGTGGAGGCTCTTGGACGCTACCACACGGCCTACTTGAACGATGTTTATCAGATGAATCGATACATAGCGATTAATGCTGGAGTTCGCTGGGAGCAACAGCGAATTGCCGGGACCCTTCTGAGCTATGTGTTCACCGGAAACTGGTCGCCGCGCATCGGTATTAACATTGATCCCGTGGGCGACCACAAGAGCAAGCTGTTCTTCAACTTCTCCAGGAACTTCTGGGCGATGCCTCTGGACGCGGCGATCCGTCAGCTTGGCAATGAGCAGGACGACACCAGCTTCGCCTTCGCCCCCGTCCTCAATTCGAACGGGTCTTACACTGTAATCCCCGACGCTGCACACACTCTGAACGGTCTGCCCCGGTCGACAAACAGTAGCGGAACTATCGCTACCTTTGGCTCCCCAAGCTTTGCCTCCTCGACCGGCGAAGGGATCATTCCCGGAACCAAGGGACAATATGGGGATGAGTATGTCATCGGCGTCGAGCGCGAGATGACTCCTTCGATTGTGGTCAAAGCGCGTTGGACCGACCGGCGTCTTATCAGGATCATTGAGGACATCGGTTCGCAATCTCCTGAGGGATCAACGATTGTTCCTAACTTCAACGGTGGAATCGCGAATCCTGGCCCGTCCACGGATATTGCTGTGAATGAGAAGTCAGTGAAATATACGCCGGCTCAGTTTGCGGCCGTGAACAATCCGAATACGGTCACAGCGGCGACCTATGTGCCTGTTATGCCCGGTTGCACAGCGAAAAATGACACCTTTTTCGGTATAGGCGGATTCTTTATCAACGGCCTCAACCAACCAGTCGGCGGCGTCTGCATTCTGAACCTCGCTCAAGCGGATGCAGGCCCGGGCGATGGTATTCCGGATGGGTTCGTAAGGCCTGTTCGCCGCTATCAGGCAGCCGAGTTCGAAGTGGACAAGCGGTTCTCCAATCACTGGCTGGCTGTCGCCAACTTCCGCTGGGGCACGCTCTATGGCAACTATGAGGGCGCATATCGTAACGATAATGGGCAGTCTGATCCTGGAATCAGCTCGCTGTTTGACTTTACGCCAGGCATCCTGAATCTGCTCGGCGACCAGTTCGCAAATGGGGTGCTCAGTACCGATCGCCGAGCGATAGGTAATCTCTTCCTGAGCTATAACGTCGGCACGGACACGCCGTTCCTGCACAAAGCCAAGGGCTTGACCCTCGGTGCCGGGTGGCGTGGCCAGTCGGGTGTTCCGTTGAGCTTGCTGGGCAATCATCCGATTTATCTCAACCAGGGCGAGGTTCCGATCGGAGGCCGTGGAGCGGCGGGACGCACTCCGTCGACACTCCAACTTGATCTGCATGGCAGCTATGATGTGCCGCTCAGGAAGTTTGCCGAGAAGTACAAGCTGCGGCTGGCGATGGACATGTTCAACATGACTAATAGCCAGTTCGAGTTGGGTCGGGTGCAGTACACGCAGACAACGTCGTCTTCTGTCGGTGTTGCACCGCCGCTGAACGCGGATTACAACCGGCCGACGGCATTCCAGACGCCGTTCTATGCACGCGGTTCCGTCCGGTTGGAGTTCTAGATAAAAGTGACTTAAACTAACCGGGAGAGGGTGAGTTCCACTCTCTCCCGTTTTCCTTTTCAGGAGGGCTCCTCCTTGCGTCTGCGTCACGTACGAACCGGCCTCTTCCTCTCTCTTCTCTCCCTTCTCTTCGCGTCCTCCGTGGTCCATGCGGTTGACCCGACGAAGAATCTTTCTCCGCGGTTCAAGCACTGGATCAATGAAGAAGTGCCATACATCATTCAGACGGAGGAGCGTAAGCAGTTTCTGACGTTGGCTAGCGATGCTGAGAGGGATAACTTCATCAAAGCCTTCTGGGATGTGCGCAACCCCAACCCTGGGTCGGAGATCAACGAGTACAGGGAAGAGCATTACCGTCGGCTGGCTTATGCGAATCAGTACTTCGGCAACATCAGTGCGCAGGACGGTTGGCGTACCGATCGCGGCCGCATCTACATCACTCTGGGCGAGCCGAAGCAGAAGGCCGATTATCCGGAGCGCAGAAATGTGCGACCGCTGCTGATCTGGTTCTACGAAGCCGCGACCCCAGCGCTGCCCTCGCACTTTTACATTGTCTTCTACAAGCGCAGCTTCGGTGAAGACTACACACTGTACTCGCCCTACCAGGATGGACCGTCGAGACTCGTCACTGGCCTCGAGGGTAAGAACGATCAGAAGAACAATCTGGACGTCATTAAGAGGTCGCTCGGAGATGAGGTTGCTCGAACGACGATATCGCTGATTCCTGCCGAGCCAGTCAGTCTGTTGGACTACACTCCGAGTCTGCAGTCCGATGTCCTGCTGAGCACGATCAAGGGGCTGCCCGACAATCCACTGACCAAGGAGATGCTGAACCAGCGCAGAGCGAACGAGCGGGTTACAACGAGTGTCTTCATTGGGACTAATCCCGCCTCACTTCAGATGGCCGCTTTTCGGGATGCAACCGGACGCATGACCGTTTACTCAATGCTCTCCTATGAGCGTCCTGATCAGGACCTAATTGGAATTCTGCCTGACAAGCAACTCGGCTATTCGTTGACGCTCCAGACTTCGGTTCTTACTCAAGATGGCAGAGCGATTTACGTACAGAATGAAAAGCTGGCCGGCGTTGTGAACGACAGCCAGGCTGCTGCGGCTCGTAAGAAGCGCTTTGGCGCAGAGAGCCGGATACCGCTTGCGCCCGGCAGATATCAGATCGTTTCCACTTTGACCAACGACCTCAATCACTCGGCTGTTCGTCAACATGCTGAGGTCGTCGTGCCAGATCCTGCACTGACCGACTGGAGCATTAGCAAGGTACTGCTCTTCTCACCCCAACCTCCAATAAAAGATCCTGCCGGAGTTCTCCCTTTCAGTGTTGCAGGGCTGCGCTTTGTTCCCAAGGGAGTGCAGCAGGTTTCGGTGCATCCGGGTGAACCGGTACGGCTGCTGTTTCAGCTTTGGAGCAAGCCGGCGGATCCCGCTTCTCGCGAGGGCCAAAAGATAAAGGTCCATTATGTGTATGGCACCATGCAAGCCGGGCTCGAACCGCACCAGGAAGACGAAGAGATCGACGCAACCAGCTTCGATGCGTCAGGGACATTGCTGACCGGCCATACGCTTTCCACAGAGGGGCTGCCGCCCGGTATCTATCGCGCGGTCATTACAGCTATTGACGAGACTACGCAGCAGAAGGCATATGCATCCTTGAGCTTCCATGTCACCAGCGAGGCTGAGGTGAATGATATGTGGACCGCCTACGATACGAGCGAGTCAGGCGGCCGCGGCAATGCGATCGACGACTACAAGCGCGGCTTAAGCGCCGTGATGCAATCGCAAAACGATAGCGCCATTTCGTGGCTGCAGCACTCGCTCACGGATGACCCGCACTATCTGCCTGCGCTCACCAGGCTTGTGGACCTGCTTTCGCAAAGCAACAAGTACAAGGAGATTGTGGAGCTCTCGACGAAGTTCCCTCTTACCCATGAGGTGAGCCAGCAGACTGCGATTCAGATGTCTCAGGCGAATGAACAGGCGGGAGACTATCCGAAGGCGACACATATTCTCGAGTCGGAGCTTCAGTTTCAACCACCAAATGCCGACCTGTACATGGCGCTCGCGGACGTTTACCAGAGGCAGGGCAATTCTTCCAAGGCGGAAGACTATAAACGCCAAGCCGCGAAGCTCGCGAACTAGCCAACTTAGAACAGCTTCGACGCATACTCCTGTTGCGGATGCGGTCACGGAAAAATCAAACAGCCCGTCAAGGCGTCTTCATTTCGTGTCCCTCATGGAGCGCCACGCTCTCTCGTTTGCTGGCCTTTATATCCTTGTAGCGCTGCAACTCCCTGTTAGCGTCTTCCGTGCGTCCCGCGCGGCGATATGCCACTTGAAGCTGATAGTGTACGAACGCGTCATCCGGATCAAGCTTGGCCGCGGCCTCCAGGTGTCCAATGGCCTCTTCCGTCTTTCCCTCCTCCAATAGCATCTTTCCCAATTGGTAATGCGCCTGAGAGTAGTTTGGATTCAGTGCGAGTACAGAGTGCAGCAGGGAGAGCGCTTCTTCTTTGTGCGACGTCTCCGACAGCGCATACGCCAGATCGTATTGCGCATCGATGTCACGCGGATTGATCTTCAACTCCTCTCTCAGTTCCGGAATCGCATCTGCGGGCTTGTCCAGGTGGATCAGGGTCGCTCCCAACTCATAGTGAACGCCGGGCATCTCTGGATTCGCTGCTGCAATCGCCCGGAAGCAGGGAATCGCATGCTCATAGTTTTCTGAGGCGGTATATAGCTTGCACACCAGCAGGTGAACGTCGGGCGACAGGTCCCGCGCCGCAAGTATGTCGGCGATCGCGTTGGCCTGCTGCGGTTGATTGGTCCGCACAAGAGAATAGGCCCACGCATAGGCGGTCCGTGTGTCCTGCATGGCCAGGTCGCCGATCGCCGTAAAATTCTTTGCCGCGTCAGGAAATCGCTCGAGCGAGAATAGCGACATCGCCAGCATCAGTCTTGAACGCTGATCTTCGGGACTCGCGGAAATGACACTTGCGAGGGCTCGCGCACTCTCGCCGTACTCTTCCTGCTGGAAGGCCGCGGTACCGAGATTACGCATCAGTCCCGGAGTGGATGCGTCCCACTTCTCGGCATCCCGGAAGTGTTTCAACGCTTCGGCGTACTGCCGTTCACGCGCCTCGGCTGTTCCCCAGTCGTTGAGGGTGGATCCAAGGATCTGTCGCAGCTGGTGCTCGCGTACCTTAAGGTGTTGCCTCTCCGCCGTGGACGCCGACGGTTGTTTAATCCTGGAATTGACTTCCTCAAGCTGTTGCATCGCCAGTGTAGTCAGTGCCTGCGACGATGCCATGACCGCAGCCGGGTCGCCCGACGAAGTAGCCTGCTGCTGTTTGTTCTGAAGGTCCTGAAGTTTCCGCGTTGCAGGGTCTACGACGGCAGCTGATTGCGAGCCACTCGCCGGTTGAGACGACTGGCCGTGCGCTTCGCTTACGGTGCCAACGGCCAGCAGAAGCAGCAGCGAGAGGCGAGCGATAGAGACCATGCGGCTATAGTGCCATGTTCGCTGTGGACTCGTCGCGAGGATATGGCATTGCGGCAATTTGCTTTGCATTGGGTAAGGTGGCCCCAGGGTAGTTTTCGCGCAAAGTATTCCATAAATGAGGGTTAGGGGTGGACTTGTCTATCCCTGGAAGTTAAAAGTCTCTCGATTCAAGCGTTTGAGGGATATTGTGTTTGTAAAGTATTGATTTAACGATATTTATCAATTTTACGCTCCGACTATCGATTTCAAAAGGAAAAGCCCCGGTCTCAGCCGAGGCTTCTCTTTTCATCTCTATATCTAGTATAGCAGGTTGAACTAATTGATCTGCCACATGGATGTTGTTGATATGAATGTAGATATACGAGCCAAGGGCTTGACAGCCTACATTCAGGGGCAAAATGCTGTTGGTACATCGGTCTTCCTGAATCGCCTACACACTGGGCAGGCTCCGGATGTTCCGGAGCCTACCCCGCGAGAGGGTTAGAAGTTTATGTGGAGGCCGTACTGGATCTGCCGGGCGTTCCCGATCAGACCGCTCGATGTACCAAAGCCCGGCTGCAGATCCTGCGCGCTGACGATGTTGTTCGTCGCGCTGCAGGGAGCATAGAGGGAATGGCCCGTACTTGAGTTCGTTCCGATCGGCCCTCCGCAGTTGACCGCCGAGATAGGCGAGCCCTGCCCAAGCGAAGCGGGGTTGAAGTTTGGATGGTTGAAGAGGTTGAAGAAGTCCAGGCTGAACTTGATCGTGGCCTTCTCATGGAACAGAGGCCAGTTCTTGTCCAGGGACATGTCCGTGTTGTTGAAGTTTGGTCCGCCGACGACACCTCTCGGAGCCATGTTGCTGGGGAGGGTGCCAAGGGCGTATCCAATGAGAGTAAATGCTCCCGGATTGATAATCGTATTGGAGTGTCGGCCAGCGACGGGGCTTTGTCCCGTCAACAGAGGACGTTGTGGCGACGTAAAGCCGGTCTGCACCAGGGCACCGCTCTGATTCAGCTGGCTCGTATACGTTGTACCGGTAGCCGGGTTGATGCCGAGATTGTTCTCGTGCGCTCCCTGGAAGATGGCGAAGTTGTTGCCATTCTGAGACGTTATGATTGTCGCCAACTCCCATCCGCCCAGCACGCCGCGCATCATCGCGTTGGATCCCTGCAGCTTCGGCAGGAACCAGATCGCGTTGGCCACGAACATGTTGGGACGGTTTACGTTAGAAGTGCCGTAGTCCAGCCGAGGAGTGGTGTAATAGGTGAGCGATTGCTGTCCGATGCCGCCGCCCGAATCATCAGTGACGACGTTCGTCAGGGCATGCGACCACGTATACGCTGCTCCCAGTTGAAGAATACTGCCGATGTGACTGTTTAGCGATAGCTGCAGGCCGTTGTAGTTCGAGTAGCCTCCATGCGCCCAGTACGTCAGCGTGCCATTGTTCCCTCCCGCCGGGTACGGACGCAGTAAGTTGACCGCCCCGCTGTTGGCAAAGGTCGCCGCCATCCAGTTGTTCGGAGCGATGGAGTTTACGTCATACGAATTCGTCAGGTGTGTGCCGCGATTTCCGACATATGCCGCCTGGAAGATCGTACTCTTGGCCAATTGCTGCTCGACAGCCAGGTTCCACTGCCATGAGTTGGGAAGATTGGCGTTCGGATCCTCACCACCGGATGGGCTGGCCGTTCCGGAGAGGCTTGATGGTGTCGGTCCTCCCAGTGTGCGGGCGTAGTTGTTCGTCGTCAGAGCGAATGGAGCGTTGGACACCAGCGTGTAGCGCGATACCCGCTCTCGCTGAAAGAACTGACCCAAGCCGACGCGAATAACCGTCTTTCCCGAGCCGAACGCATCATAGGACACGCCGAGACGCGGAGCGAAGTGGTTGTATCCGTTTTTGACCAACGAACGATTCGGCCCCGGGGTTCCATGGCTGAAGTTCGTTCCAAACTGGCTATTCGCAGCTCCGCACGGATCCTTTCCGGGCGCAACCCACAAGCCGTTACAGGCATCGCTGGAAGGCGCGGCCGGATTGTAAAGCTGTGGCTGGAAGCTGGTGATTTGATCATCCGGCTGGAACGGCTGCAGCAGCAGCGAATAGCGGACACCATAGTTGAAGGTTACTTTCGGCGAGATTCTCCAGGTATCCCCGCCGTAGAACTCATAATCACGCCACCGAAGCTGGGCCCGGATGTTGGTCGACGTCTCGTTAATGTTGAAGACATTTCCGGTCAGTTCCAGGTTCGCCAGCGAATCATTCGTGTCGATGCCGCCGGACGTGGTAGCAACGCTGCCAATGGTCGGACGCTCGCCCGTGCTGCTGTTGACGTCCTCATTCTTTCCATTGAATCCAAAGAACGCGCCGAACTTGAAGTTGTGCTGACCCTTCACCCACGAGATGTCGTCCCGGAAGCTATAGATATCCAGCTCGTTTTGCCATGGCGCCTGCATCGACGTGGTGCCACCATAGGAGCCGAAATTTACAGAAGGAACTCCCAGTTGACTGTGCTTGAGCGACTCCGAGTACAGGGTTGGAATAGCAGCCGTCACCTGCGGCAGAAGACCCGGATTTGTACCGCCGGGTGTAATCGTAATGCGGTTATTGGAGTAGTTGAACGCCGCATCATTCACCAGCGTGCTGCGAACCGTCGAGGTCCAATGCGCCGTAATAGACTTCGATGGCTGCGCCCAGTTACTGTTCAGGGCGGGGTACACCGTGTCGCCCCAATAGCCCGCGTTGAACGCCGGATTAGTCCATGTGTCCTGCGTATAACGGCCCATGATGCGGTTTTTGCTGTTCAGGTCGTAGTCCACCCGAGCATTCTCCTGCCTCCAGTTCAACGCCGTCGGAAGTGACGCCGACCAGTTCTGTCCATTCGAGTTCAGCGCGCCGTTCGGGGTGTTCGGCAACGGAAGCATCTCCATCATCGTCGCCGTCGAAGGATCGACCGCGGCTAGCTTGTTTGGTCCTGCCAGATCCGATCCGGGAAGACCGCTGAAGTTCGGAAAGCCCGCGGTATTGCAGCCCAGCGTCGAGAAGTCGCCGCTGCGTTCAGCAGCAGTCGGCACGCAGGCGCTCACCTGACGTCCCTTGATCTCGTGGTTCCACTCCTGGCTCCAGAAGAAGAACAGCTTGTCCTTGTGGATCGGGCCGCCAATCGAATAGCCCCAGTCGTTGCGCCGCTGCTTGTCCTTGCCGTTGAGCGGCAGACCCTTGCCAGCGTTTGGCGCCGAGAAGAACGTGTACGTGTTCAGCGCATCGTTGCGTCCGTTATAGAACACGCTGCCATGGAAGCTGTTGGTGCCGCTGCGAGTGATGATACTGATCACCGAACCCGAAGCCTGCCCATACTCCGGACCATAGCTATTCAGAAGCATCTTGAACTCGGCGATCGCCTCATTCGACGGATAGATCAGGATCGTGCGGTTCGATCCCACGTCGTTATTGTTCACCCCATCGACCAGGAACAGGTTGTTCGTCGTCGGATTGCCGTTGACCGACATATCCACGCCGCCATTCAATCCCTTGCCCGTGTTCTGGAAGCCGTTCGCTGCCGACACGCCGGGTTGAAGCTGCGTTAGTTGTACGAAGTTGCGTCCATTCAGCGGAAGCTCCCTCACCTGCGTTCCGTCGACAGTCACCCCGAGGCTGGCGCTGTCGGTCTGCACCTGGAGCGCGTTCGCCTGTACCGTGACAGTCTCGGATACGCTTCCAACTTGCAGCTGAGCGTCCACCGTCGTCGTTGTATCGACGTGAACGATCGCGTTCTGCACTCTGAATTCTTTGAAATTGCCGGCTGAAATGCTGACGTCGTATTTCGAATCCGGCAGTTCCGCTATGGTGTAATTGCCCTGCGCGTCCGTCGTGGCGTGGAATGCATGAGCCGTCGCCGTATTCGTAGCTGTTACGACCGCCCCGGGAACAGCCGCTCCGGAAGTATCCGTCACCGTGCCGCTGATGGTGCCTGTAATTTTTTGTGCGTGCGCTGAAAGCGGCCCCATCAATAGAGCTGCGATCAACGCAGTAAGAAGTGACCAGAGTGCTGATCTTTTCATCGACTGCCTCCCATGAAAGTTGAGTTTCGAGGTCATTAAAGGGCCGCCCTGACGTATCGCCGCAACGCGGATAGGCAGCTCCGTTTTTGTTTTTGTTTTTTTTGTTTTTGTTTTGCGCGTGCGTGCAGCGCGCTGTCGATTAGCTTGCTCGTTCGGGTAGACACACAATAACTGTTGCGTCTCCGAAAATTCGCAAACACTCAAAACAACCAAAACGGACAATCGATCGCAGTTTGAATAGTTTTAAAGGGGAGAACCAAACTGCGAGAGTATTTAAACGCTTTAGCTCTTCATTTGTCAAGAATAAACGCGTCACAGGAAGGTCGCCTTCGTAAAGGATTTTCAATCGGGTGGACGGCGGCCCGTCGCACCTCACCGACTCACATCCCGCATCGTTCATACACTCTTCCAGCGCAGACCACTCAAACCCAGGTGGCCCTACTGGTCGGCGGGTTCAATTGATTCAGCGTTTCCCGGTTGGACCAATCTCCTTCGCGTCTACCACTCCGCGTCCCTCGAGCACCGCATAGAACTGGTCCACTGGCAGTCCACCCAGCTTCTCCACTTTGCCCGAGGGCCAGCGCACCTCCACCGAGTCGATCTTCACAGCCTGTCCAAGTCCGAAGTGCAGACGCAGATCATTCTGCGAGAGATAGCTTCCGCCGCTCCGCACCTCATCGGTCTGGGTCATGCCTCCAGCTGTAATCGTCACCCGCGCCCCCAGCGCCAGCCGGTTGCTCTTCGTGCCAGCAAGCTCGAAGCTCACCCAGTGCGTGCCCGCGACACCCTTGTTGCGCAGAATCATCGCTGGACCATCGACATCCGAGATAATCACATCCATATTGCCGTCGTTAAACAAATCCGCAACTGCTAGCCCTCGGCTAACCCGCGGCTGCTCGATCGCCGGCCCTGCCTGCTGGCTGGCATCGCAGAACAGTCCATTGCGCTCATTCATGAACAGGTTCTTCGGCTGCCGATACCGCGCACCCGATGGGAGCGAATCCACTTGCGGATATACCTGTCCATTCACTGCGATCAGATCGGCCCAGCCATCATTATCCAGATCCACAAACGCATCGCCCCACTTCACCCACGGAAGCGTTGCCACCGCCACGCCGGCATCATAGGAAACCTCCCGAAAATCATAATTCCCCAGGTTCTTATAAAGCGCGTTCTCCTCGTCCGCGAAGTTGGTAACGTAGATCGAAAACTTTCCCGTGTGGTTGTAGTCGGCCACCGTGACGCCCATCGAACCTTGCTCGGAACCATCCGCGCTCACCGCCGTCCCGGACTCCAGCCCAATCTCTGAAAACTTTCCGTTGCCCTCGTTCTTATAAAGAAAGTTCGGCGTCGAATCGTTGGCGACATAGATGTCTGGCCTACCCGTATTGTTGAAGTCCGACCACACCACCCCAAGGCCGTAATAACCGTTCGGATCGCTTACGCCCGCAGCTTTCGAGACATCCGTAAACGTACCATCGCCGTTGTTGTGGTACAGAGCGTCACCCGCTCCCTTCAGTCCGCGCGGCCCGCACTGCACATCGATCCCGCGATACCTGCATGTCGGTGTCTTGCCGAAGCCCGGCAGGTCCGTCAGTTTGAAATCCACGTAGTTTGCGACCATCAGGTCCACGAACCCGTCGCCGTCGTAGTCGCCGAAGGCCGCACCCGTCGACCATCGTCCATCGACCACGCCTGCCTTCTTCGCCACATCGGTAAAGGTGCCATCGCCGTTGTTGCGATAGAGAACGTTGCCGCCCAGGCACGTCACATATATGTCGGGATAGCCATCATTGTTGTAGTCGCCGACTGCTCCACCCATAGCGAAGCACGGTGTCGCCACGCCGGCCTTGTCCGTTACATCGGTGAAGGTTCCGTCGTGATTGTTGTGGTACAGCGCACTGCGAGCCTTCTCCCCTTTGAGAGCCATGTCTACCGTTGGCGCATTCGTAAAGTAGATATCAGGCCAGCCGTCGCGATCGTAGTCGAGAATCAGAACGCCACCGCTCATCGACTCCACGATGTACTTCTTCTCGGGCGCAGAAAGATGACGGAAGCGAATTCCTGACTTCTCCGTCACGTCCACCAGCTCAGGCACCGCCCGGTTTTTGCACGTCTCCGATTTGGCCCCGGGGGGAGGAGGCGCGCCTGGACTATGAGCCTGCGCGCCCGAACTCGCCACCAGCGCGGCCTGCAGTCCCCAGGCTACAACTCTGCGCCACGCACCGCGCGCAGCGGAGCGCCTTCGAGTTTCAATCAAGCATGCCAAGTGAAAGGATGGAAAAAACAACACGAGTGGGCCCGCCGCCTCCAGACGATGCCATTCTACTAAACCTCAACATCTAAACCTCAACATCGTCTTGCGGACACGGGCGCGGCCTTCGTTCTACTCCTGATGCAGCTTCACAAAGGTATACCTTCCCGAAAATTGTAGACGGATAGCATTGGCCTTAGCCTGGTCCTTCTGCTCTACCCATCCATACATAAACTCCGTACCGAAAGACAGACTGCCAAATGGATTCCAGATGACGTTCGCTGATGAATAGGTGCTCTTGTGATATATGTTGCCGGGTTGGAACGCAGTGTTCTGCACCTGTAACAATCCAAACGTCGCACTCGACCGGACAGATCTTGTCCAGTTGTGCTGATAGCTGATCCACGGAGCGAAAGTTGGCAGTGCTTTCAGCGTCAGGTCCACATTCGACCTGGGTTGTGCATCCAGGCCCAGACCGAACCCATCACCCGTATAGGTTGCAATTCCATTGCCGTAAGCCAGCCTGCCAATTAACTGCGTCCCTTCCCACAACCCGCCAGGTACTCGATAGATTCAAACCCCAGCCAAAGACAGACTGCTGCTGGCCGGTAACGGGCATATGCACTGCCAGCTCTCGAAGGATCGAAGAGAAATAGAGATGCCCGCGATCGCTTTCATAGCGAACCCGCAATCCTCCATTAGGAGCAGGCGTAATCGGCACAGCCGGTGAGCCATCTATGGAGAAGCTGATATCGGAATTTGGCCGCTCCACTGAGACCGCACCGCTGAAGCCTTTCCCCAGCGGGAAGCTAAAACGAACCTGCGGAATGCGAGCGAGCAGGCCGGAAGTAGGTCCCTGGAAATCGAGAATATCTGGCCACGCATCTGGATCCATGAAGACCGTATTCGTCTGGCCCACCAGAATATTGTGCAACTGAGCATAGAAATGACGCAGCCGTGGCGTGTTCGCCCCATTAGCACCGAAGAAATCGAACTGAATGAATGTCCGCGCAGTCCCGATATTGCTCACAGGAATGCGGAAGTCCGCCGAGAGTCGGCTGTTCCGAATACTCCCATTGAAATTGTTCGTGCTCGTTACCTGTGGAATCGGTATCGTCGAAGGGATAAAAGAGTCCGCCACGCCGGCAGGCCGTGGGTCAAACATAAGATCAGTCATTATGAGCCCATTGATCCGCAGCATCGTCTGCGTACCCGGCAGAACAAAGAAGCCGGGCATTGAGGCCTCAAGCGGAGCATTGTAGAGACGCGGTACGGGCTCCGACTCCTCCGCAAATGACTCGTATGCCGCAGTCTCTTTGCCAACGGCCATATGCTGCTGTTCGGGTGTTAGCTGCACCGCGGGTGGCAACGGCGGCATGGTCCTCTCGATAGCTCCTGTCTGGACAGACTGAGGCACAGGCTTTACATCCTTCACCGTGTCGGAAAGCTTGTTCACTCCGTGCATCGCGTCCAACTCAGCCTGAATCTCGCCCATTTGGGTTCGCAGCTCATCCATTCTGCTTTGTAGCCTGCGCATCGCCTCGTCCTGGGTGTTCGAAGCGTCCTGCGCCATCATCTGCGTCGTGCCAGCAAGCAAGGCAAAGAGCAGCGGCATTATCTTCTGTATCTTCTTCATACCCTATCCTCCTGTCCTGCAAGTTTCAGAGGCGGCCCATGGACTAGCGGCGCTCTACAGTCGAGCAATGCGAACAAGGCTTGCAGGAGAAATGATGTTTGCTAGGGAGTCGGTGCGATATCTGCCTGCGCTTCCGCGGGCTGGATGTGTTGGATCTTGAAGCCAGTGAATCCCAAAAATAGCGACATGATTGGGGCGGTGATGTTGAAGATGGCAAACGGCAAATACGCTATAGTGCTCACGCCGAGCGCGGCGGCCATGTAAGCGCCACACGAGTTCCAGGGCACGAGAGGCGATGTAACCGTTCCTGCATCCGCGCAGGCTCGTGACAGGTTTTGCGCTTTTAGTCCGCGCTTCTCGAACTCGCTGCGATACAGGCGAACAGGCAACACCAGTGCGATGTATTGATCAGCGGCGATGATATTTAGTCCGAGCGCTGTCCCAACGACAGCTGCAATCAACCCTCCTGTGGTTTTTGCGCGGTGAAGAATGGGATTGATGAGCTTAGCAAGCAGATGGAATTCTTCGAGCAGAGTGCCAAAGGTCACCGCACCGATGATGATCCAAAGCGTCTTTAACATGCTGGCCATGCCGCCGCGTGAAAGGAGGCTGTCCACCTCTTTGATACCCGTATTCACGTGATAGCCAGTCGCCATCGCCATCCAAATACCTTTGACGAATGCGAGCGGGGTAGCAAGCGTTGGATCGTTGACAAAGTGCAAAACGACCTGCGGTTGCAGAATCGCCGCCATAACGCCTGCGAGCAATGCCGAGCTGAGGATTGCAACCGAGGCTCGTACTTTGCGAAACGAGAGTACCAGCAGAAAAAGCAGCGGGATCAGGTTCCACGGCGTAATCCGAAAGAACTGATTCAGCTTGTATAGTTCGCTCCCAGTGTCGACGTTGTGGACGAGGGTGCCTTCCCGCAGGCTGAGGAAAGTGAACACAGCAGACGCAATGAGAAAGGAAGGCACTGTGGTCCAAAGCATTGCGCGGATGTGCGTGAAGACGTCGACCTTCGCTAGCTGGGCTGTCAGGACAGTTGTCTCGGAGAGCGGGGATATTTTGTCGCCAACGTAGGAGCCAGAGACGACGGCCCCGGCAGTGATAGCGGGCGAGACGCCGACCATCGATGCGAGCCCCACCAGACCTACGCCAATGGTTCCGGCCGTCGTCCAGGAACTCCCAATGCTGAGTGATATCACAGCGCAGATAACTATCGTTGCAAGATAGAAATAAGCAGGATGGAGCAAATGAATGCCGTAGTAGACCATGGTCGGGATTGTGCCTGACATGTTCCAGGTGCCAATCAGTGCGCCAATGCCAAACAAAATGAAAAACGGGGTGGTGACGGACCCCATCGCGGCTTGCGCGGATTTAGCGACCTCGTCCCAATTGTGCCCATTCTTGGTAATGATCAGGCCGACGAGAATGTCGCAGAAGATCAATGCGACCTGCACGGGGCCGTCAAGAGCGTCCAGCCCGAACAGAAAGATAGCGCCTGCGATTAGAACAATGAGAGTAACCGCCGGAATGATCGCGTCGGCATACGATGGTTCCTTGATACCGCGCGGCGTGAGGGGCTCGTCAGCCATAACGTTGCCTCCCTTTTCAGGCAGCTCTGCTGAAAAGGCTCGCAGAACTATCAACTCGCAAAACTGTCAAATAACTCCACATTCCGTAAACATGGGGATGTTATTCAAAGGCCGGGACCGGCGAGAAAATTCTAGTCCAATTCTTACTTTGGTAGCTGACATGCCAAAGCAAGGCTAGCAACGTTGTCGATTTTTACTTGAGCAGGAAGCAGGAGTCAATGCGACCAAAGTCTTACTGCGTAACTCAATCAAGTCCCAGCGAAGGTTTTATGTAGATCGTGCTGGAGGACTGCGCAGATTTTACTGTGCTGTAACAAGGGTGAGAGCTATTTCTTCGTCGACTAGAACATAACTTGCATTCCCGTTGTGGCCCACGAAACAGAAGAAAGTCGAGACTAAGAAAGCCAACGCCGCCGGAGCCGTAAACCACAAGCAACCCAAGCAACGTCATTTGTTCTCTTACACTTTTTTCTGGTATTGTTTGTGACCGAAGGCGCCCTTGGAAGTGGCGTGGTGCCGAGGCAGGCAGAAGCCTTGGTCCGGGGGGCCTGGAGTGGGAGCTTGTACTGCAGTGGGGCCAATTTTTTTATCGTGTCTGTGACGTGCGTCAGGGTAACGGGTGCCGCTTACGTCTAATGATCGAGCTTGGGGCGGGATCACTGGCCGAGTTGGTGCGATTCGACCTCCAACTCAGGGCCGTACCGAGGTGTCCGATGATCGAAGAGACCTGTTTCGCGGGGGTATGTAGCCAATGTAAGTGACAAGTTATTTCAGGAGGAATGGCATGGCTTCGACTGACCAGACTGAGCAGAAGATGTCGCTCATGCAACTGACTGCAATGGTGGTAGGCGGAATGGTTGGAGCGGGGATCTTCTCGCTCCCGCGTACCTTTGCCGGTGCCACTGGCCCATTCGGCGCCGTCATCGCATGGCTTATCGCTGGTACCGGCATGTACATGCTGGCCCGTGTGTTTCAATCGCTCGCCGAACGCAAACCCGACATGGACGCTGGTGTCTTCGCGTATGCCAAGGCTGGCTTCGGCGATTACCCGGGCTTTCTTTCCGCCTTCGGTTATTGGATCGGAAGTTGCATCGGCAACGTTTCATACTGGGTGCTGATCAAGGCGACGCTGGGGGCATTTTTCCCGGTCTTTGGAGATGGCAACACGGTCGTGGCGATCCTTGTCGCATCGATCGGGATCTGGCTCTTTCATTTCATGATCCTGAGGGGCGTCCAGCAGGCCGCGGCCCTCAACACCATCGTGACGATCGCGAAGGTCATTCCGATCCTCGTCTTCATCGTGATTATGATCTTTGCCTTCAAAGCCGACATGTTCCGCGGTAACTTCTATGGGGGCGATCTTACGGGAAACCTGTTCCAGCAGGTCAAAGCCACGATGCTGGTCACGGTGTTTGTCTTCATCGGGATTGAGGGTGCGAGCGTGTACTCGCGTTATGCGAAGAAACGCTCTGACGTAGGCGTGGCCACCATCGCTGGCTTCATCGGTGTCACAGGCCTGATGGTACTCGTAACCCTGACCCCGTATGCGGTGCTACACCGGGCTGATATTGCCGGCATGCGCCAGCCGTCGATGGCGGCCGTGCTGGAGGCTGTGGTCGGGCATTGGGGCGCAGTCTTCGTCAGCCTCGGACTTCTCGTTTCGGTGCTTGGGGCTTACCTTGCATGGTCGCTGATCTGCGCCGAAGTGCTCTTCGCTGCGGCGAAGAACAAAGACATGCCAAAAATTTTTGCGACGGAGAATGCGAACCGTGTTCCTGCGGCGGCCCTGTGGATGACTAACATCGTTGTTCAACTTATTGTTATCACCACGTACTGGTCGCGAGACGCATTCGCGCTGATGCTGAATCTCACCAGTGCGATGTCGCTCATCCCCTACCTGTTCGTAGCGGCTTACGGGTTCAAACTCTCGAAGAGTGGCGAATCCTACGACACGCAACCGGAGGGTCGCCAGCGCGATTTGATTATCGCTTTAATCGCGGTGGTCTATACGGCTTTCATGATCTTCGCCGGAGGCATGAAATTCATCGTGCTTTCGGCGATCCTCTACGGACCCGGGACGCTGCTCTACATCTGGGCGCGGCGCGAACAAAATGCCAAGGTCTTCAAGACCGGGGACATGGTCATCTTCGCCGTTGCAATCGTCGGTGCCTTGGTAGGTGTTTACGGGCTCATAAGTGGACTTATTGAAATTTAAACATTAATGGCTTGATTCAATCTAAGGAGTTTCATCATGACGAATACGAATGGAACAAAGTTCGGCGTGCACTCGGAGGTTGGCAAACTACGTAAGGTGATGGTCTGCGCGCCGGGTTTGGCCCATACTCGCTTGACGCCATCCAACTGTGACGCACTGCTTTTCGACGATGTGCTGTGGGTCGATAACGCCAAGCGCGACCACTTCGACTTCATCAACAAGCTGCGCGACCGCGGTGTCGATGTGGTGGAGATGCACAATCTGCTGGCCGAAACAGTCGCCGTTCCGGAAGCAAAGAAGTGGATCCTCGACAATCAGGTAATACCGGACCAGGTGGGTGTGGGGTTGGTGGACGAGATTCGGAGCTACCTCGAAGGACTGGATAACCGCAAGCTTGCCGAAACGCTGCTCGGCGGTCTCTCGACGGAAGAGTTTCCGGAGACGCATGGCGGCGAAATGCTCAAGCTGGTCAAGGATGCGGCTGGCGTCACCGAGTATCTGCTGCCTCCGCTTCCGAACACGCTGTACACGCGCGACACGAGCTGCTGGATCTACGGCGGTGTTACACTCAATTCCCTCTATTGGCCGGCGCGTCACGAAGAACCGATCCTGACGACTGCGATCTACAAGTTCCATCCGGACTTCGCCGGTAAGGTGACTGTCTGGTGGGGCGATCCGACCAAGGATCACGGAATGGCGACGTTCGAAGGCGGCGATGTGATGCCTATCGGCAAGGGCAATGTTCTGATCGGCATGAGCGAACGCACATCACGTCAGGCGATCAGCCAGGTTGCCGCGAAGCTGTTCGAGAACGGCGCGGCAGAGCGAGTCATCGTAGCTGCGATGCCGAAGCTGCGGGCGGCTATGCACCTGGATACAGTGTTCACGTTCGCCGACCGCGACTGTGTTTTGCTGTATCCGGATATCGTCAACCAGATCGAGGCCTTCTCCTATCGTCCCAGCAGCAGGCCTGGCGGCGTCGAGCTCCACAAAGACAACGGGACGTTCGTCGAAGTGGTCGCCGGAGCTCTGGGGTTGAAGAAGCTACGCGTGGTCGAGACCGGTGGCAACGCCTACCAGCGGGAGCGTACTCAGTGGGACAGTGGCGCGAACCTCGTGTGCGCATCGCCCGGCGTCGTTTACGCCTATGACAGGAATGTCTACACGAACACGCTGCTGCGCAAGGAAGGCATCGAGGTGATCACGATTGTCGGCGCCGAGCTGGGCCGCGGGCGTGGCGGTGGGCATTGCATGACCTGCCCGATTACTCGCGACGCAGTCGACTACTAGTCTGACCAGCGAATATCCTTTGCCGCCGACACGCTTGCAGTCGGCGGCAATGGACCGCAGAGACGAAAACGGAGGCTTGCATGCCTATAGGGAAAGCGCAAACGGTGGGCCCAGCCGCCTTGTCAATAGTTTGTCTCGTCGTCGGGTGTTCGTCCGGACCTTCGACTGCTCCCGAGGAGCCTCGCCCCGTCAAGACGATGGTCGTTGCAGCCGGCGATACACCGACTGTACGTTCCTTCCCCGGACGGGTTGAAGCGTCTAAGATGGTTGATCTTGCATTCCAGGTATCCGGCGTGCTCGTCAAACTGCCATTCAGGGAGGGCGAAAGAGCCTCCAAGGGCGCAGTGATTGCCCAACTTCGCCAGGACGAATTTCAAGCCCGGCTGCAAACCGTGCAAGCCTCGCTCGACCAGGCCCGAGCTCAGTTGGGTGCATCCGACTCGAGACTCGCAAACGCCAAAACAGAATCGGAACGCTTCGGACGTCTCGTCGACTCCAGCGCCGTCTCACGGTCTGATTACGACCAGGCTCAAACAACCTACCGCGCCGCCCAGGAAGATTACAACGCCCAACAGGCAGGGATTCGTGGGCTCGAAGGCCGCGTGGCAGAAGCAAAGCTTCAGTTTGGCGACAGCACCCTGCGCGCTCCGTACGACGGCGTCGTTGCCCAGCGCCTCGTCGATGAGGGTCAGAACATCGTCGCAAACAATCCGGTGATTCGGTTCCAGAACATCAACGATATCGACATCGTCGCGGACGTGCCGGAAGGATTCATAGCCGCCGACATTCGTTCGTCCAACATTCAGCAGAGCGTCGCGGAACTCAGCACAGCGCCTGGGCGGCAGTTTCCAGTACATATCAAAGAGGTCGCACAGATCGCAGACCCGAGGACGCAGATCTTCGAAGTCCGCTTCGCTCTGAAGGCTCCTCCTGGCATCACAGCGCTTCCTGGCATGACAGCCACCGTTACCATCACCACCCGAGGCTCTAGAGCCCAGGGCAACCTTTTACTTGTTCCGGTCTCGGCCATCTCCAAGCAGGACACGGGGGAGCAGGTGGTGTGGGTCCTTGGATCAGATCAGACTGTCCATCGCCGGCCGGTGAAGATGGGCGCTCCTACTGGCGACAGGATTGAAATTTTTAGCGGAGTGCAACCGGGGGACCGCATCGTTGTGGCGGGAGCGTCGTTCCTGCGCGAAGGGATGAAGGTTCGCGATCTGGGCGACGCACTTGGAGGCGGTCAATAATGAGCCCAGGCGTTTACTCCGTCAAACATAGCAGGATTATCTTCGCGTTGACGTTTATCGTCATTGTGGGTGGGATCTTCGCATATCAAAACCTCGGGCGCCTTGAGGACCCGGAGTTCACGATCAAGCAAGCCCTCATCGTTACACCTTACCCCGGGGGTTCCCCTCAGGAAGTGGCTCAGGAGGTCACTAACCCCATCGAAAACGCCGTTCAGCAGATGGGCCAGGTTGACTACGTCGAATCGGAGTCCACGCGCGGGCGGTCGTTGGTCAGGGTCCACATCAAAGATCAATACCACAAGGACAGAATCCCTCAGGTCTGGGATGAGCTTCGCCGCAAGGTCAACGATGTCCAGCCCAGACTGCCGCCTTCGGTGCGCGGCACATCGCAGGTTGTCGATGATTTCGGTGATGTTTACGGCATCTTCCTTGGGATCACCGGCAAAGGCTTCTCGCAGCCAGAGCTTCGTCGCTACGCGGATGCCGTCCGCCGCGAGCTGCAGTTGGTGCCGGGTGTCGCCAAAGTCGATCTCTTCAGCGAACAGCAGGAGGTTGTCTTTCTCGAGATATCGCGATCGCGGCTGGCGCGGCTCGGCATGAATGAAAACCAGATCTACGCCCAGCTCCAGGCGAGAAATGTTGTCGCGGACGGCGGACGCGTGCGCGTCGGAGGCCAATATGTCGTAATCGATCCGACAGGCGGTTTCCGCTCGGCCGAAGACATGCTCAATCTGGTGATCGGAGCGGATACAACGGGCCGCCAACTCTTACTTCGAGATGTCGCGACGATCACGCGTGGTTATGAAGATCCGCCGCGTCGCCTGTTCCGGTACGATAGCCAGCCAGCCATCGGTCTCGGCGTCTCCACTGTGCCGGGCGGCAACGTGGTGACGATGGGGAAGGGCGTCCAGCAAAAACTCGATGAGATGGAACATAACCGACCTGTCGGAATCGAGATCCACCACGTTAACTTTCAGCCGGTCGCGGTCTCCGAAGCCACCAGAGCTTTCACATTCAATCTGGTCAAGGCGGTGACGATTGTCTTCGTCGTGCTTCTGTTTGCGATGGGTCGCAAGGCAGGGTTCATTATCGGCTTTGTGCTGTTTATTACGATCATAGGGACCTTTCTGGTGATGAAAATCAAGGGAGGCCTCCTGCTGGAGCGCATCTCTCTTGGCGCTCTCATCATCGCTCTATGCATGCTCACCGACAATGCGATCGTTATCACCGAAGGGCTCAAGGTCGGAATCGAAGCGGGCAAGGATAAGCTCGAAACAATTGACGATGTGGTATCGCACAACCAGTGGCCGCTGTTCGGGGCGACCGCCATCGCAGTTCTGGCCTTTGCGGCCATCGGACTATCGGAGGATTCAGCCGGCGAGTTGCTCAGTTCGTTGTTTTGGGTCATATGCATCTCTCTGGCGCTGAGCTGGGTGGCAGCAATCACAGTCACTCCGCTGCTGGCATACCTGTTTCTTAAGCCCAGCGCCGATGGGCATTCCGAAGAGCATGCGCACGACGGCAAATTTTTCCAGATATACCGTCGCTTCCTGATATTCGCACTTCGTTTCCGCCTCATCGTGGTGGCCGCAACGGTCCTGCTCTTTCTCGCTGCGCTGTATGGCTTCACGAGAGTAGATCAAAGCTTCTTCCCACCCGCGACCCGGCCACAGTTCCTGGTGGATACCTTTTCGCCGTCCGGCACCTATATCCGCGTATCGGAACAGTTCGCCGGCGAGGTCGAAAAATTTCTCCTGGCCCAGCCCGGCATCACCCACGTGTCGACATTCGTCGGCGGCGGTGCTCTACGATTTCTACTGGTGTATTCCACAGAGCAGCCGAACACAGGTTATGTTCAGTTCCTGGTCGAGGTCGATGACTGGAGAAAGATCGATGGGTTGATTCCGAAGGTCCAGACCTACCTGGAGCAGCATTATCCGAACGCAAACGTAAATACCAAAAAATTTATGCTGGGCCCCGGCAGCAGCGGACGCGTCCAGGTGCGGTTCAGCGGGCCCGATCCTGCAGTACTGCGCGACCTTGCAGGTCAGACTCAAAACATCATCATCAATACTGGCAACTCATTGGGTGTGCGCACCGACTGGCGTCAACCTGAAAAGGTGATCCGCCCGAAGGTGCTCGAACTCCAGGCGAACCGCAACGGTCTCACCCGCGTCGATGTAGCTCAGGCCCTGGAATCCGGCTTTGCAGGACGTACAGTCGGTTTCTACCGTGAACCACCCGGCTCCAGCATCGGAGCATTTCCACAAGACGCCAGGCTGCTGCCGATTATCTCTCGCCCCCCTCTCGATGAGCGGAACGATGTCAATGAGATTAACAACTTGCAAATCTGGAGCCCTGTCGCCGGCAGGATGATCCCCATGAGTCAGGTCGTCTCGGGCACCGAGGTCACATGGGAAGACCCGATCATCATGCGCCGCGACCGCATGCCCACCCTTACCGTGTTTGCCGATGCGCGTACAGGTCTGCCAAGCGTATTGATGAACTCCGTGCGGCAAAAAATAGAGCAGATCAAATTGCCTCCCGGATATTCCATGGAATGGGGCGGCGAGTACGAGGATTCCAACAGAGCTCGGACCAATCTTGCGAGACCACTCCCGGCGGCATTGTTGGCTATGGCGTTTATCGTCGTATGCATATTCAATTCCTTCCGCGCCATGGTAGTGGTCTGCGTCGCCGTGCCATTGGCGATCATCGGCGCCGTCGCCGGACTTCTGATAACCAACAATCCATTCGGCTTCATGTCTCTCTTGGGATTGCTCGCCCTGGGTGGCGAACAGATTAAGAACTCCATCGTCTTGGTCGAAGAGTTTTACATTCTGATGGATCGAGGGATGGAACCTTATCCAGCGATCCTGCAGGCGGGCGTAAACCGGTTGCGACCGGTATTGCTGGTAGTCATTACAACGGTGCTTGGAATGATTCCGCTCCTGCTAGACCCATTTTTCGCGGGGATGGCTGCGGTCATCATGTTTGGACTGGCCTTTGCCGCCGTTCTGACCATGATCTTCGTCCCCGTGCTCTACGCGATCGTCTTTCGCGTCCCCGTTCCCGATCCTGAGAGAGCAGAAGCGCAGTGACCAGTCCAGAGGAAGGATCCGACCCATGAACAACAAAGGATCAAACTCGAGCGCAGGAAGACGGCACAACGTTCACCGTCCGATCTTTACCACCTCCGACGGACTCGCGAAACGAAAGAGCTGGTGGCCTTTTGCCTCCCGCCCAACTCGCGCTGTTCCCTTGTTCTTGTTTCTAGCAGGTTGCGCAGTTGGCCCCAACTACAAGCGCCCGCCCGTAGCCGCCCCGACAGTCTTCCGAGGCCCCACCGAAACGGCTCAACAAGCCTCCTTCGCCGACCTGCCGTGGTGGGATATCTTCCACGATGAAACCCTGACAGGACTCATCAAGATAGCATTGGCCAACAACTACGATCTCGCCGCCGCCGTTTCCCGCGTCGAACAGGCTAACCAGGTTGTCGCCCAGGCCAGGTCGCAATACTTCCCGACTCTTGGCTATGCGATCTATCCCAGTTACGGCCACAATCAGTTCATCTACAGTCCTATCGCCCCGCCTAGTGGAGCTCAAGGGTTCCTGATGGCCATTGCCCGCGCATCGTGGGAGCCCGATCTCTGGGGCCGTATCCGCCGCACGAATGAGGGTGCCCGGGCTCAGCTTCTTGCGACCGAGGAGGTTCGCCGTGGAGTCATGCTGACGCTGGTCAGCAACGTCTCCCAGGCCTACTTCGAACTCCTTGGACTCCGGTTTCAGCTCGACGTCGCCAACGAGTCGAAGCAGTCATTCACAACCACCCTCACACTCGTGACACAACGTGTCCATGAAGGCCTCGGCAATGAGCTGCAGACATCGCGCGCCGCAAGCGATCTGGCCAGCGCTTCCGGCAGCATACCCGAGCTCGAACGGCAAATTGCGCTCAAGGAAAATCAGCTCAGTCTATTGATGGGCAAGAACCCCGGCCCGATCGACACAAAGCCAAATTTCCTTGGCGAAGTCCCACCCGAAATTCCCGCAGGATTGCCCTCCACCCTGCTCGAGCGCCGGCCCGATATCCTCGCAGCCGAGGCAGCGATGAAGAGTGCGAACGCCCAGATTGGCGTGGCACAGGCAGCATTCTTTCCAACCTTTGGCCTCTCGACATTCTTCGGTAAATTAAGCACGCCGCTTGAGCGGCTCTCCTCCGCCCAGACGAATGCCTGGAGCCTCGCCGCGAGCGTGTCAGGCCCCGTCTTTACGGCTGGCGCTATTACCGCACAGAAACAACAGGCAATCGCTTCCTGGGAACAAACGAAGGCCCAATACAACCAGACCGCGTTAAGCGCTTTTCGAGATGTCTCCGACGCCCTCATTACCCGCGAGAAACTTGACGCCACCCGAGCCGAACAAGCCAAAGCCGTGCAATCGAACGAAGATGCGGTTCGTCTTATGTCGATGCGTTTCACGAACGGGAGGGTCAGCGGCCTCGAAGTTCTCGAGTCCAAGCAGCGGCTCTATTCCTCTCAGCTCGCCATCAGCCAGACCGAGATCAACCGTCGCCTCATCATCGTTCAGCTCTACAGAGCGTTGGGCGGAGGATGGAACCTGACCGATGCGCAATGGATGGCAGCCAACTCCGCGCCCGGAACACAGAGTCCGCCGCGGAGCTCAAAGCCATAGCATCACGCCGATAGACCTCAGGGCTGTAACGGATTATTAAGAGTAGACTCACCCACGATTCCGAAACCGCCACTAGGCAGCCGAATGAGTGTCGGCGCATAGGCCCCAATAGGTTGGCGCCGCCACCAGACGCCTTCGGCACGCTTTTGTTCCAGCGTGCTGAACCAATATTGCCAAAGCACGGCGCGAACCAGACGTGGCGGCGCATCGGGGAAAGGATTGCCGGCAAAGAGTCCCAACACGTCGCGATCGTTTTCGAGCAGAAGCTCCTCAGTTCGAGGAACCATCTGATTCTGCTGCCACAGGCCAAGCGACGCGAACCAGAGGTTCCAGTCGAAGCGAGGCTGATACGGCGCATAGATTCGCGGACGATCATTCAATTCCTGCGGCTTGTAGCGGAAGGGATACGCAACCCAGTGCTCTCCGTCGTTCGATCCCTGAAACTCGATCTCGTAACGATGCGGTGTCATGACGGCAAACAGCCCATACTGGTTCGCGATGCGGAAGGGCTCGAGCGCGACCATGGGTTTTGTGGGAAATGGAGCTTCGCGCCAGAACATCTGCACGAGGGGAACGAGCGTCGCATAGAAGCTCCATGTGAGCACAAAGGCGGCCATGGCAGAGCGAGCAGACGTCCAACGATGCGTCCGAACCGGGGTGTTCTCTTCCGCATTCACGAAGGCGGCCTCTTCAAGCCCTGCATCACGCGCCTCGCGATTGCGACTCGTTCGCCAGAGCCGCTGGAATAACCGTTGCACAAACGCATCATCCAGCAGGAAGACTGCGAGCGCCAGGACAAGGTAGTTAAGAAACGTATAGTTTGCAGTGGCGATGACGCCAACCTGCCACGCCGTAACGACGAAGAAACATGCGATTCTCCATGGACCCGGTAGAAACGCCATCCAAACGAGGACGAGTTCCATGACAAGCGTGGCCGCGGCGGTAGCGATGTGAAACCAATGCGGCAGATGCTGCAGGTACCAGCCGATCCAGGTGGGCAGCGGACCGTTCTGATAGTACTCGTACATCGCTGTCAGGTTCCGCCATGTAGGGTCTCCACTCATAAGCTTGACCAGGCCTGATTCAAAGTAAATTCGAAACCACAGCCACAGCAGCAAAAACATAGAGGCTCGCATAACAGGCTGTCCTCTTCCCAGGCCCGGGAAGATGCCTGATGGCGCGAGAAACAGCGAAAGAAAACCCGCCTCCAGCAACATGCCGTCCGATTGGTAGCCGGAGAAGTCTTGCGCCGTACTGACGAACGAGAGGAAGCAGAGGAAGCAGAGCACGAGCATCACGCGGGGCCAGACGTTGACAACGAGAATCACCGAAGCGATGAGACCGGTCCAGCAGATAGCCATCAGCATACGGTCACTGCTTGAGAGCCAAAGAAGGGAAGGGGAGTACCAGAAGCGGAGTCTCCCTAAGCTACGTACGGCATGCAGATAGTCGGCAGCAGGAAGAATGCCTTGCGATCCGATAAGGCCGCGTACTTGAAAGAGAAGCGAGAAAAAGGCCGAAAAGTAAATAAGGCCGAGAGCCCGCAGAAAGAGCCAGCGCGCGATAAAGTGGTTCGTTGAACCATGGAACGAATCGAAAAGATAGTGGTACGTGCTTTCGATCTTGCTCACGGTAAGCCGCCTGAGACCTTTGGATGCAGTGGCGCTCGTCACAGCCCTCGTCGTTAAGATTTCAACGAGGGAAAATGAATTGCTGATATCAAAGCATCAGTCATCTCACTCTTTATGGCAACGGCTACTATCATCGGCTCCGGACCCAATGGCCTTTCGGCTGCGATCGTGCTTGCCTCTGCCGGGCTCTCCACGACAGTTCTCGAACGCAATAAGCAGATCGGGGGAGCCTGCTCAACCGCCGAAACCACGCTGCAAGGCTACCGGCATGACCTTGGCTCTTCCGTCTTCCCCATGGGTGTCGCGAGCCCCTTCTTCCTCTCGCTTCCCATTCAAATCCCCTGGATCGAACCACACGCTCCCTGCGCTCATCCGCTCGATGACGGCACCGCCATCCTGCTCGAACATTTCGTCGAAGATACCGCGTCCAATCTCGATACCGCTGACGGCCGCAAGTATCGCTCGCTGTTCGAGTCATTGGCCGACCATTTCGCCGAGCTCGCGACGGACATTCTCAGGCCCGTTCAACACCTCCCGCGGCATCCGCTTGTCCTTGGCCGCTTCGGACTTTCGGCCCTTCTTCCGGCAGCGTCGCTTGCCCGCTCTCGTTTTTCAGGCGTGCGGGCACGCGCACTCTTCGCAGGGATGGCTGCTCACTCGGTCCTGTCGCTGGAAGCCCCGGCCTCCGCCGCAGTTGGCCTCGTACTGATGGCTGCCGGACATGCATGCGGGTGGCCTATCGTCCGCGGCGGTGCTCAGACGCTCTCCGACGCCCTGGCCGGTCATCTCGAATCACTTGGCGGCCGCATTGAAACCTGCTGCGAGGTGACGCACTTGCCGGAATCGGATCTGATCCTCGCTGACATAACTCCACGCCAGCTTCTCCAAATCGCCGGGGTAGCATTACCACCAGCATATCGTCGACAGCTCAGTCGCTTCAGATACGGTGCCGGCGCCTTCAAGATCGACTACGCTCTCAGCTCTCCCATCCCATGGACCGCGAAAGAGTGCTCACGTGCCGCGACTGTCCACCTGGGCGGTACGCTCGAAGAGATCGTTGCTTCCGAGCGCCACTTCACCTCCGACGCTCCCTTCGTGCTTCTCGTCCAACCCTCACTCTTTGATCCCATGCGCGCTCCCGACGGCCATCACACTGCGTGGGCCTACTGCCACGTCCCTAACGGCAATGCGGCCGATTACCTCGAGCCAATCGAACGTCAGATCGAGCGTTTTGCTCCCGGCTTCCGTGACTGCGTTGTCGCCCGAAGCATCTCACCTCCCGCGGTGCTCGAACGCTGGAATCCAAACCTGATCGGCGGCGATCTCTCCGCCGGTGCTATGAACCTGCGACAACTTCTCTTCCGCCCCACTGCTTCGCTCTATCGCACGCCTCATGCTGGTCTCTTCCTCTGTGGAGCGTCAACGCCTCCCGGGGGTGGCGTCCACGGAATGGCCGGCTTTCACGCCGCTCAGGCAGCTCTCCGCTATCTGGCACAGTGAGCCAAACTCTCCACCGTAGCGTTCGTTGAAGCCGTCAATTCTGCTTGTAGCCACGGTCTAAGCTGAGACCGCCCGAGCTACGATACGATTCTCTGTAAATGCCTCATGACCTCCATCCCAACCAGACCCAACCCCAAATCCTCCGCACCTACACCACCCTCCACCAACTCCGCCCCAACTGGTCAGGCTCCCTGATCCTCTCACTCGGTCTCAACCCCGAAGGAGCAGCCCTCTCCACAGCCGCCAACATAGCCGGAGCCGTCTCGCTCGCCACCGACAACAACCCTGTCCACATCCGCGAGGTCGTCCGCAGCGGAGCCTGCGACTTTGTCGTCACCACCCTCGACGAAGCCATCCGTGCAATGAAGAACGAGGTCCGCAAACACGCCCCTCTCTCCGTCGCTCTCCAGATGGATCCCTTCCTCGCACTCAACGAGATACTCGACCGCGGCCTCCTCCCGCAGCTCTTCTCAACCTTCCTCCCATCATCCCATCTCACCCCCCATCTCACCCCCGCCCAGATCGTTGCCCTCACGCAGTCCGCCCTGCACTTCCAGACTCAAGGCGCATCCCTGATCGACTTCACCCAATCCAACGCTCAAACCTTTACCTCAAGCGACACGCTCCTGATCCCACTCCTCGCCGAGCGGCACTGGACCCTCCACACTTTCCCCTTCGACACTCCGGCCGCTCTTCGCAGTTTCGATGCGCACGCCCTCTCGTTCCTCTCCCCCGACGAAACCCTCCGTCGCCGCTGGCTCGAAGCCGCCCCCCGCATCCTCCAGCGCCCCCCGCAACGTTCTCTCTGGCTCACCGAATCCGAACTATCCGCAATCAATTCGGTCTCCCAATATCTGTTTTGAGGATTCCTATTCCGCCACAGCCATCAACCGCTGCCACAGAGCCTTCGTCCCCGCGTCCGTCTTAGCCGACACCGGCAGAATCTCCTCGACCTCATGCTCCCGCTTGAGCGCCGCCACATTCTTCGCCAGCACATTATTCGAGAGCCGATCCGCCTTCGTTCCGACAACCAGAAAAGGCCGCTGCGTCTGCTTCAGGTAGGTAATCAACTGATGATCATTGGGCTGCGGAGGAATATTCGTATCCACCAGGCACACACACAGCGCCAGTGTCTCCCGTTCAGCGATGTAGGGCTCGATAAACTGCGGCCACTCCGCCGAAATCGACTTCGATATCTTTGCGTATCCATAGCCCGGCAGGTCCGCAAAGATCAGCGTCGGCTTCACCTTCATCTTCGCGCCCGCGCCTTCATGCAGCGCAAAAAAGTTAATCGCCCGTGTCCGCCCCGGAGTAGACGACGTATGAGCCTGCTTCGACCCGAGCAACGAATTTATTAGAGAAGACTTACCCACATTCGAGCGCCCCAGAAACGCTACCTCCGGCGCTCCATAAGTCTTTGCTTCAGAAGGGAAGTGCGAGACATCGGTCGCCGACAACAGAAACACAGGGTTTAGCCGCATACCTTCAGTCTACCGTCAGCACGTCGTTAGATCGTGATAGCCCAGAACAAAAGGCACCTGTTCGTGAGAAAGAGCAGGTGCCTCTGGCAGCATCATGTGCAAGCCGTTATTCCTTCGGCTTGACCGTGATCGTAACCGGAGCCGCAAGGTGGAAGGTAACAAGTGACTCCGCCGGAATCACAATATCCTTGTTCCCGGTAAACGCCGCTCCAGCGGTGCCCGCACCCGCGCCGATAAGGCCGCCAATTAGGGCACCCTTTCCGCCGCCGGCAAGTCCGCCGATCAACGCGCCGCCGCCGCCACCACCACCGATCAGGCCAGCCGTCCGCTTGCCTTTCCCTTTTTCTTCTTTCTCATAGATGCCCACGCTCACAGGTGTTCCGCTGATGGACGTTATTTGAATGGCCAGATCACCCGCACCTTTGAACCGTCCGCGGCCCTTGGCTCCTACCACGGTCCCGAGTACATGCGCACCGCGCGGGAAAACAGTAGCCCCGCCCGATGTCTTCACCGACCCCGCCAATTCGCCAGAGAAGCTGTCACCAACGTTCGCAGTTTTCGCGCTCAACTGCTGAGTAATGGTGACCGGTATCGCTGTTCCCGATGGAACCGTCAATTTTTTAGGCGGCGGAGGAGGAGCAGGAGCGGGAGGTTCGGCGGCAGGCATCGGAGCTGGTGCCGCTTGTGCTACCGGAGCAGGTGCAGGCGCTGGTGCAGGTGCTGCCGCTGGAGTTGCTGCAGGAGCCGGTGCCGGAGAGGCCGCAGGCGCTGTTGCTGGAGCCGTCGCGGGCTCAGCGGCAGGTTGGGTGGCTGGCTGACTGGCAGGTTGTTGCGCCGTCGTCGCATCTGACGCTGGCGCTGAGCTCTTGCATCCACTCATCACCAGGACGGCAGACAGGGCGAGGGCAGTTGCAAAAGGCACTGATTTCACGCACATAGGTCGTCTCCCGAAGACTGCTAAAACCTGTAGCAGCACTATACTCCCGGATAGAGTCCAGTTTGCGTCCGTAGAGTTGTATGAAAGACCTGTCCACCCGGATTTTTTAGCAGGCTTTGGACATCCTCAGTCCGTCAAAGCGACGTCTCCGGGCCTCCCCTTGTCCGGGGCCAGTTACGAAAACTTCATGTTCCCAGCGTCACTGTTTCTAAGCCGTTGGAGTAATGATCAATAAGCCTCCGCAACGTCGCCTATGCAAATCGATTTCTATTCTCCTCATACAGTTATCACCCAAAAGTGGCAGGAGCATTTAGGCATCAGAAACGCCAACGTCGGGTATTCTCCTCCATGACATGATGAATAACTTCTCATTGTTCGACTTCTCCTCCCCCTGTGAATCTGCCATTCGCGACAAGGTCATTTCGTCGTTCAAGGCCGATACTTTGAATGCTTCCCCCCATCCCGGCAATGGTCCGCCTTTCTTCTGATTTTTACGCTCCCATCTCTCGATTACCAGTCTGTCACGCAAACAGCATCACTACCCTTCGGAGGGATTACCCATGAACTGCAATCACTTCACCCGTCTAACGGGCTCAAAGCGAAACGTGCTCGCTTTGCTTGCATCGAGTGCCGTCTTTACGGCAGGCTGCGCAAATATGGCGACAACGGCAACCTCTTCGAACCCGCTTAACGTCGCCTCCACCCTCGGCGGACGGGTGCATGGCGGTAACCAGCCTGTAGGTGGCGCCGTCGTCAATCTCTACTACGCCGGCCAAACCGGTATGGGCTCAGGCGATCCCAGCGCCGGCAATGGTCTGGGGGCTCCGATCCTCGCGGCGACCACAACCACCGCAAACGATGGCACTGGCTCCTTCAACTTCATCCAGGATCCCGTCAATGGTGATACAACCACCGGCAATACCTTCTCCTGCCCGACGAACGATCCGATCGTCTACGTCGTCGCACGAGGCGGCAACACGCTCAACACGCAGGACACGAGTGTCAACAATGCTGCGTCCGTCTTCCTTGGTGTTTACGGTCAATGCAGCAAGTTGGCGAGCGCGCCATTTATTGATCTGTCTGAAGTCACCACAGTCGCCACGATGGCGGCACTTCAGCAGTACTTCAATCCGCTGACAGAAAGTATCGGTGCTGACGGCATCGCTGTCTCCAGGCAGGCCCTTATCAATTCGGTTGCCACCATCTCCAATATGGTCAACCTGCAAACCGGAGCCGCTCTTAGTTCCTCGCAGATCTCTGGCTCCTTGGCGTATTTAGGCAATGGAGCTGGTTCTGTGACTGTGACCGCGACTCCTGAGACCGCAAAGATCAACCAACTGGCGAACATCCTTTCGGCTTGCGTCAATAACGCTTCAGCCAGCGCGGCCGCATGCACCACACTCTTTACCAATGCCACCCCTCCTGACCCCTCTATAACCACCAGGCCCTATCACAGTATTAGTTCCTTCCCCCAGGCCACGGACGTTTTGCAGGCTGCTTACTATATGCTGACCAATTCGACCAATGGCAGCGCCACAAACATGCAAAACCTCTTCACTCTTGCTCCTGCGCAGGGCGCACCCTTCCGGCCAGCTCTGACCTCAGCCCCGTCGGACTGGACCATCGCGATCAACTACAGCAGCAACGACACCTGCGGCACCAATGGCGGCAGCTTCGTGTATAAGCCTCAGGCACTGAACATTGATGTCAATGGAAACGTCTGGATCTCCAACGGCCAGGCCGGTACGGGCAATCTCACCGAGATCTCCGCCAATGGAGTTCCAACTACCTGCCTTCCGCTTGGAGCGTCCAGGGGCGCGTCGATCGACAACAGCGGCAATGTCTGGTACGCCAGCAGCGATACGAACACCATCTACCGCTATAGTCCCGGCACCACCCTCGGGATACCGCAGGGTCTTTTGGCATTCCCGACATCCAGCACAGATAGCACTCCTCTCGCTGTGGCAGCCGATGGCGCGGGAAATGTCTACTTCTCAACGACAACCGAGACTTCGCTCTATGAGATCGCCGGTGGTGCGACCGCACCCGCGGCGGTAACTCCGGTCCAGATCTCATCCGTTGTCGGTTCCCTTCCCATCAGCCTCATGGTAGACAAGACTGGCTCGATCTGGGCGACGTCTGGAAGCAACTTTGTCTCGCGAGTCACACCGGGCGCTGCTGTGGGGGATCCAAACTACCTGAACGGCTTCTCCACGACTCCATTCAGCACTCCTGACCTTACTTACGGATTAGCCGTGACCTCCGCCAACAACGTCTTTGTCTCATCCGGCGGCGCCAGCAACACTGTTTCGTACCTCACCGGATCGGGAGTATCTTACGGCGCAACTACCGCAGGATGGCCCACTTCGGTAGGTCTTGGCGGAATCAACAACCCAGCTTCCGTCGTCATCGATGGGGCACGGGACGTCTGGACCGTAAACAATTCGAATGGTTCTGTAAGCACTCTGGATAGTGTCAGCGAGATAAGTCTCCTCGGATCCAGTCTGACCCAGACCGGCACAGCCAATGGTGGTCTCCAGCTGCCCTCCAACTTCTCCGGTGGCCGCTCGATCATCGTCGATCAGTCCGGCAACGTATGGGTCGCGGGAGACGGCACTTTGACCAACCCGTCCAACTTCGTCACGGAGATAGTCGGTGGCGGAGTCCCAATCTATCAGCCCTACGCGGTTGGCTTGACGAACGGCCGCTTCCAGGCAATCCCCTAAACCACGCCACTCTAAAACATAAAGGCCCCGGAGCGAATAGCTCCGGGGCCTTTCTCTTTCACCGTGGGCTCTTGCACTGGTACATCGACTCGTCGTGAGCTTACTGTTCCGCCAGGCTGAACACCCTCTCCATCGCGACCCACCTCTGGCCTGGTCGGGATTGCGGCAACGGCTGCTGAAACCCGCCCATAATCGTCTCCCACTCCTGCACCTTGGCATTCGCAGCGTCTGCAGCGGCCTTCGCCGACAGAGAAAACTTGTCATTGACATCCATAATCATGAACATGCGTGTACCGAGAAGATAGATCTCCATCGCTACGACTCCGGCATCCAGCAGGCTCTGCTTCACCTCCGGCCAGATCTTTACGTGATACCGCTTATATTCGGCAATCGCTGTTGCGTCATCCTTCAAGTCCAGCGTCAAGCAATGGCGTGGCATGTCTTCCTCCGCATTTGTGTCGTGTTGTCGCTCCGCGCGCGAAGCGCAAAGTCCAATCGAAGAGTACCATCGAACGACGCACAGCGACTCGCCCACTTGTCGAATCGGTTACTTCTTCCGCGGTACAGATTATCTTTTCAATCCCATCGTCCAAACGCGGTATCCTTTTTATGTATTGGACGGATATTTCAACCATGACTAATGTCTTTCACCTGGAAAACAAGATAGCACTCATCACCGGAGGCGCAAGCGGCATCGGAGCCGCCACCGCCCGTGAATTCGCCCGCGCCGGCGCCCACGTCCTCATCGCAGATCTCAACCTTGCTGCCGCGCAGTCGCTTGCCACGGAACTCCCCAACGCCAGAGCCGTCGCGATAGACGTCACCGATTCAGCCTCCATCGCCGCAGCCTTCAAGGACATCGCCACCCTCGACATCCTCGTCAACTGCGCAGGCATCGGCCTCGTAGGCGACATCACCCGCACCTCTGAGGAAGACTTCAGCCGCGTCATGCGCGTAAACGTGAACAGCATCTTTCTCGTTACGCAGGCAGCATTTCCGCTCTTGCTTGCCTCTCGCGGTAGTATCGTCAACATCGGTTCGGTAGCCGGCTCCGTCGGGGTTAAGCAGCGCTTCGCCTACTGCGCCAGCAAAGGAGCTGTGCAAGCTATGACTCGCCAGATCGCCGTCGACTACCCTAAAGAACTCCGTATCAACTGCATCGCTCCCGGCACGGTGCAAACTCCCTTCGTCGAAGGTTACCTCGACAAATATCACGCCCACGAGAAGGAAAAAGTCCGTGCCGAACTCGTCGCACGCCAGCCCATCGGCCGTCTCGGAACCCCCGAGGACATCGCTTCTCTCGCCCGCTATCTCTGTTCGGCCGAAGCCGAGTTCATCAACGGCGCCGTCATCCCGATCGACGGTGGCTGGACCGCAGCATAGTTCATCAAATTACATTTACTGACGAAAGGGAAGCCGCCAACTTGAACGAAATTCTTATCACTAGCGTCCGCGTCATCGACCTGCGCTTCCCCACATCCCGCGACCACATCGGCTCCGATGCCGTCAACAAGGATCCCGACTACTCCGCCGCCTACTGCGTCCTCGAGACCAACTCCGGCCTCGAAGGCCACGGACTCACCTTTACCCTGGGCCGCGGCACCGACCTCGTCGTCCAGGCCGTTCGTTATCTCTCACGTTACGTCGTCAACCGCACCCTCAGCTCCATCACCGAGGACCTGGGAGCCTTCTCCCGCCAACTCACCGACGACACTCAATTCCGCTGGCTGGGTCCTGAAAAGGGAGTCATCCACCTCGCCACCGGTGCCCTGATTAACGCCGTATGGGATCTCTACGCTCGCGCCGAAGGCAAGCCTCTCTGGCGACTCCTCGCCGACATGGAGCCAGCACAACTCCTCAAAGCCGTCGACTTCCGCTATATCGATGACGCGCTTAGCCCGCAGGAGGCGCTCGACATTCTGGACGAAGCCCGGCGCAACGGAAAACCAGAGCGCCTCGCCCTTCTCCAGCAGCAGGGTTACCTTGCCTACACCACCTCCGTAGGTTGGTTCGGCTATAGCGAAGAAAAAATCCGCTGCCTCAGCAAGCGCGCTCTCGCCGAAGGCTGGACTCACTTCAAACTCAAAGTAGGTGGCGACCCTGCCGAAGATCTCCGCCGCGGCCACATCGTTCGCGAAGAGATCGGCTGGACCAACAAACTGATGGTTGACGCCAATCAGAAGTGGGGCGTCCTCGAAGCCATCGACCGCACCCGCCAGCTAGCCGAACTCAAGCCCTGGTGGATGGAGGAGCCCACCAGCCCCGACGACATTCTCGGCCACGCCCGCATCCGTCGCGAAGTCCCCGAGGTTCGCATCGCCACCGGCGAGCACTGCCACAATCGCGTCATGTTCAAGCAACTCCTCCAGGCCCAGGCCATCGACGTCCTTCAACTCGACAGCTGCCGCGTAGCCGGAGTTAACGAAAACCTTGCTATCATCTTGCTCGCCGCCAAATTCAAAACCCCCGTCTGCCCCCACGCTGGTGGTGTCGGTCTCTGCGAGTACGTCCAGCACCTCTCGGCCTTCGATTTCCTCTCCGTCTCAGCCTCTCTCGAAGACCGTGTCATCGAGTTTGTCGACCATCTACACGAGCACTTCCTAACGCCCGTACAAATCCGCAACGGCCGATATATCCTACCCACGGCCCCTGGTTACAGCATTCAAATCCGAGAAGAGTCCCTAACCCGCTTCGCTTACCCCAACGGCGAAGCCTGGAGCAAGCAAGCATGAAGTTAGTCACTTTCACCGCGAAGCCCAGCGATACCTCCACCCGCAGCAACGCGGTTCTGAGCATCGATATCCCCACCCCCGGCGTTCTTCTTCCGGTGCAGGGAAGCGCTATCCGTCACGAAATCGTTGACCTCTCCAGCCTCGGTTATCCCAGTGTCCAGGCCATCATCGAAGCCGGTCCCGCAGCCCTCGAAGCCATCCACGCCGCCATCGCCAGGGCTCCTCGTCTCACGCTTGAAGAAGTCAATCTGCTCGCCCCCATTCCGCGCCCTCCGCGCATCTTCGCCATCGGCCTCAACTACCAAAGCCACGCCGCCGAATCCAAAATGGTCGTGCAAAAAGTCCCAACGGTCTTCATGAAGCTGTCAAGCGCAGTCGTCGGTCCCGACACGCCCATCATCCTTCCCAAAATCAGCACTCAGCCCGACTATGAAGCAGAACTCGCCGTAGTTATCGGCAAACCCGGCTATCAAATCTCTGTCGCCGACGCAATGAGTCACGTCTTCGGCTACACAATCCTCAACGACGTCAGCGCCCGCGACATCCAGCTCTCCACCTCCCAGTGGACCCTTGGCAAGTCCTTCCCAACCTTCTCACCCGTAGGCCCATCCATCACCACAGCCGACGAGGTCCCCGACCCACACGCCCTCGACATCGAACTCACCGTCAATGGTGAAACCCTCCAGAAGGCCAACACCCGCGACCTCATCTTCAAGATCCCCGCCCTTATCGAGTACCTCTCCAGCACCATCCCCCTTGAAGCCGGAGACATCATCAGCACCGGAACCCCCGAGGGCGTCGGCCTCGGCCGCACCCCGCCCCGCTGGCTCAAGCCCAACGAAGAAGTTGTCATCACAATCGAAAAGCTAGGCGCACTCCGCAACCCAACCGTCGCCGAATAGCCTGGGTTTCCAATATGAAATCGTGTTAGATTGGCAAGCCATATGCGACTTCGCCTCTCTTCGTTGCCAGCCATTCTGATACTCCTGGGGTTCAGCGCGAAAGCCCTTCACTCCCAGGAGACATCGCCCCCTCATCTTGAGAAGCGCGGCGCGGCAACACAGCTCATCGTAGATGGCCAGCCATTCATTATGCTCGCCGGAGAGCTTCACAACTCCAGCTCCTCCAGCCTCGCCTACATGGAGCCATCGTGGCCCAAGCTCGCCGCGATGTCGCTCAACACCGTCATCACACCCCTCTCGTGGGAGCTCATCGAACCTACCGAGGATCACTACGACTTTGCCCTCATCGACGGCCTTCTCGCACAGGCCCGGCAACAGCACCAACACATCGTCTTCCTCTGGCTGGCCGCATGGAAGAACGGCGAATCCAGCTACCCACCCGTATGGGTCAAGCGCGATACGCACCGTTTCCCGCGCGCCATACGAAGCGGCAATCCCATCAATACCCTAAGCACGCTCTCCCCGGCGCTTCTGGACGCCGACGCCAGCGCCTTCACCGCCGTCATGCAGCACCTCAAAGAGGTCGATAGCAAAGATCACACCGTTCTTATGATGCAGGTCGAAAATGAGGTCGGCATCCTCGGCGACACACGCGACCACTCCGCCGCCGCCAATCAGGCCTTCAACTCCGCCGTCCCAGCCGAGCTAATCACCTACCTCAAAGCCCACAAAGACACCCTCGATCCCGAGCTCCGCGATCTCAGGGTAGCAAACGGCGAGAAAACCTCCGGCACATGGACCCAGGTCTTCGGCGACACTCCTCGCGCCGACGAAATCTTCATGGCATGGAACTACGCCCGTTACATCCAGACCGTAGCCGCCAAGGGTAAAGCCGCATACCCGTTGCCCATGTACGTCAACGCATGGCTCGCAGGCGAGAACAGCACACCCGGAGACTATCCCAGCGGCGGCCCGCAGCCCCGTGTCATCGACATCTGGAAGGCCGCAGGCTCAGCCATCGACATCTACGCGCCCGATCTCTATCAACCCAACTTCACTTGGTGGTCAAACCGATACCACCGCCCCGACAACCCTCTCTTCATGCCCGAAACCGTCGGCGGCGCTGCCGGTGCCGCTAACGTCTTCTATGCAATCGGAGAACACAGTGCTCTAGGTTTCTCCCCCTTCGCCATCGACGACTTTGACGAAGCCAACAAGGACCTCGCTAACAGCTACAGTGTCCTCACCCCGCTCCTGCCCATCATCCTCGAGCAGCAACCCAAAGGAAACGTCCACGGCTTTCTCCTCGACCAAACCCACCCCTCCGTCGAGTTCCCCATCAACGGATACATCGCTCACGTAAGCCTCGACCAAATCTTCGGCTACCACTCCGAGAAAGGCTTCGGCCTCATCATGGCAACCGGCCCCGACGAATTCATCGGCGCAGGCAAAGGCTTCCGCGTCTCCTTCACCGCCCGTTCATCCAACACGCACGTCAGCATCGCCTCCATCGACGAAGGAAAATTCGAATCAGGCAAGTGGATTCCCGGCCGCCGCCTCAACGGCGACGAGAACGATCAGGGCAATTACTGGCGCTTCGATCCACGTCAGGTCCGGACCGAAAAAGCCATCGTCTACCGCTTCGAATAAGGTGCTCGCACTAGAACAGTTCTAAATATTCGTGAACCACTCAAGAAGTGTCATCCTGAGCAAAGGCGGCGCTTTTTGCCGCCGTAGTCGAAGGACCTGCGGTTCTCTTCCGCGGTAATATATCTTTCTTCGATTAGCTTTACGACCCAAACTCAAACCTCGATCATGTAATCTCAACCTATCCATGGGGCCGCAGAGCATCACAACCCATCGCCTCTCCCTTACTCCGCTTTGGGTCGCCCTCGTTCTTCTGCTCTTACCCCTCCGTGCCCAAACCCAAACCGCAGTCTCCGCCACAACCGTCCCCCTCATCCTCCCGTCCGCCATCGTCTTCGACCCACAAGGAAATCTCTACCTCGCCGAAACCGCCAGCCATGTCATCCGCAAAGTCGACCCGACCGGCATTATCACGACCATTGCCGGAACCGGCACACAAGGCTTCTCCGGCGACAACGACCCCGCAACCGCAGCCCAGCTAGACTCACCTCAAGGTCTGGCCCTCGATGCATCAAACAACCTCTACATCGCCGACACCCACAACCACTGCATCCGTAAGATCACCGCCACCACCGGCATCATTACGACCATTGCCGGGACAGGCAGCACTCCGGGCTTCAGCGGTGACGCCAGCCTCGCCACCTCCGCCCACCTCAACCTCCCCACCGCCCTCGCCATCGACCCCACCGGCAATCTCTACATCGCCGACACGCAAAACCACCGCGTCCGCAGGATCACCGCCGCCACCGGCATCATCACCTCCATCGCCGGAACCGGCACACAAGGCTTCTCCGGCGACAACGGTCTCGCCACTGCAGCCGCCATCGATTCCCCAACCGGCCTCGCCGTCGACGCCACCGGCAACCTCTATCTCGCCGACACCCACAACCACCGCATCCGTCGCATCGACGCGACCACCGGCACCATCATCACCATCGCCGGAACCACTCCCGGTTTCAGCGGTGACAACGCCCCAGCCAGCACAGCCTCCCTCGCTCTGCCTCACGGTCTCGCCATAGATGCCACCGGCAACATCTACATCGCCGATACCGCCAACCACCGCATCCGTCGCATCGACGCGACCACCGGCGTCATCACCACCATAGCCGGACAAGGCACCCAAACCTTCGCCGGCGACAACGGTCCCGCCGCCAGCGCCTCACTCGACACCCCACGTGCCGCCACCACCACCTCTACCGGCCTGATCACCCTGGCCGACACAGGCAACCAGCGCATCCGCCAAATCTCCACCGACAAAACTATCCACACCATCGCCGGACTCGGCGTCACCACTCCCGGAGCCCTCACCTTGACCGCCCCCGCAGTTATCGCCTACGGGACCGGCCGCCTCTCCGCAACGCTGGCTACATCTTCCCCCGCCACCGGATCAATCACCTTCTTCGACACCTACAACTCCGCCCCCACCACCATCGGAACCGCCCCACTCACCGCAAACTCCGCGACCCTCGACACCGGCACCCTCCCTGCAGGCACACACATCATCGCCGCCACCTACTCCGGAGACCAGACCCACGCCTCCGCCCAAAGTCCCTCCATCTCCCTCACCATCACCCGTCAGCAGCTCGCCGCATCCGTCTCCCCCTCGACTCTTCTTTACGGCCAGCCCATTCCAGCCCTCACTGCAACCCTCACCGGGCTCCTCCCACAAGACACAGGCAACCTCACCGCCGCCTTCACCACCACCGCAACCAACCTCTCCCCGACCGGAACATATCCCATCATCGCGACCCTTACCGGCCCCGCAGCAGGGAACTACACCCTCGCGAGCACTCCCACTCTGACCATTAGCCCAGCTCCAACCCTGACCACGCTCACCGCCTCATCCACTACAATCTCTCCCGGCTCACCGGAAACCCTCACCATCCACGTCGCCAGCACCACCAGCGGCTCTCCCACCGGAACCGTCCGCCTGCTCGACGGCGCCACAACCCTCCTGACCACAACCATCTCAGCAGCCGGAGACGCAGCCTTCACCACCAGCGCCCTCTCCACCGGCTCCCACACCCTGACGACCTCCTACGCAGGTGACAACAACTTCGCCCCCAGCACATCTACGCCAGCGATCGTCGGTGTCGGAATCGCCGGAGGCGCCACCAGTAGCGCAGACTTCACCGTCGCCGCTACTGGCAACACCACCCAAACAATCCTCTCCGGCACCTCCGCCAGCTTCGCCTTCTCGATCCAACCCATAGGATCAACTCCACTCTCCAGTCCCATTGCTCTGGCCGCGACCGGCCTTCCAAATCTGGCCACTGCCTCTTTCAACCCAACCTATCTGCCCCCCGGAGCCACCTCTAACACCGTCGCCCTAACCATCACAACACCACAAGCCACCACCTTAAACCACACCTCTGCGCCCCAAACGACAGCCTTCGCACTCCTGCTGCTCCCCATCGCCGCCATCACCCTCCGGCTGCGTAATCCGCACATAAGATTCCTGACGATCAGCCTCCTGACCCTCCCCCTCACCCTATGCCTCGGCTGCGGAGCCCGCATCAACACCGGCATCCAATCCAACAGCGCCGATCCCGCCCAGAGCTACACCATCACGGTCACCGGCACCGCAACCACCTCCACCGGAACCATCCTCCAGCACGCCGCAACCGTCACCCTCGTTGTGCAGCCATCAAACTAAACCGGAGCCAGCAGCCGCAACAGGAAGAACACCACCACCCCAGCAAAAAACACCAAAGCCATCCGAATCCCCGGTTCACGATTCACCTCTGGAACCAGGTCAGTCGCCGCCACATAGATCGTTACCCCGGCCGACAATGGCAGCCCCACCCGCACCCACGTCGGCTCCAGATTGATCACCAGTACACCAAGCAGAGTCGTCGCTCCCAAAAACAGCGCCGAGTTCACCGCCGCCCGCCGTCCCTGTCCCCCCGCCAGCATCACACTCGCAACCGTGAACCCCTCCGGAATCTTGTGCAGAAACACCGCAACAAACATGATCCATCCCAGCCAGTGCGACACCACAAACCCCGACCCTATCGCCACTCCATCGAAAAAAGTATGCGCCGCCAGTCCCATCAACACCGAGTAGCTCGTCCGCGCCGAAACAAACTCATGATGATGCGTCTCTTCCCCAAAATGAAAGTGCGGCACCAGCGTATGCTCCAGCAGATGCACCCCGCAGTACCCCATCAGAATCAGCATCGGAGCCCACTTCGGGCTTAGCGCCAATCCCTCTGGCACCATCTCCAGCACCGCCGCCGCCAGCATAAAGCCCGAGCCCAACGCTACAAAGTATCGCAGCGCCCGCGCCGAAGGCGACCGCCGCACCAGCAGCACACCACCCAACACATCTGCGAGACCAGCCACCAGTCCCAGCGTAAGGCTCAACCAAAGTCCCGACACAGTCAGCCTTCATGGCGAGCTGTCAAAGCATCGCCATCCTTCACCGGATTTACCAGCCGCGGCAACGCCGAAGCCCTACCGCATGGTGGCAGGCCAAAAACATCAATCTTCATATCCTCTTGATTCTACCCATCTCCGGTCACTGCGACTCGCGCGACAGCAGGAACACCACGCCGAGCCCGCACAGAAGCACCGCTCCCTCCAGCCGCTCCGACAGAACGTGCAGCCGCTCGAAGTCCATCCGTCCGGCATTCTCCGCCGAAGCCGTCTCCACCACACCGCCAGCCAGATCGCGGTCGCGGTCCATCGCCGGCAGAATCCTGAACTGCGAGTAAGCCGTCGCCGCTAGCATAATCCCCGTCAGCGTCAACTGGATCGCAAACCCTACCCGTGCCGAAACCTCCGCACGCAGCCAGAGAATCGCAGTCGCCCCATAGAACACCGCGCCGCCGATCAACCCAATCCAATGCAGCACCCGCAGCGTCCCACCCACCACAATGCCCGCCTCATGCGTGCTCGGCAGACTATGAAACGCCACCGGCGCAACCACAAAGGCAAAAAAGATAAGCCCACCAACCCAGGCAACCATCGCAAACAACCGCAAGGCCCTCAAAACCGTCTGCATGCTAGACCATATCCCTTCCAATCAGCCGGCGAATTCTCTCTTTCATCGGAGGATGGGTCGAAAACATATTCGCAAACTCTCCACTCCCCAAAAACGGAGCCACAATAAACAGATGCGCCGTCGAAGGCGTAGCCTGCATCGGAATCCGCTTCGAATAACCATCCAGCTTCTGCAGCGCCCGCGCCAGAGCATACGGATTTCCCGTCTCTCGAGCCCCCGTCGCATCCGCCTCATACTCTCGCGACCGTGAGATCGCCAATTGAATCAGTGTCGCCGCAATCGGAGCCACAATCAGCATCAGCAGCGCAGTCAGCCCACCGCCACCGCGCCGGTCACGTCCGCCTCCGCCTCCGCCAAACATCGAAGCCCACATGCCCATCCGAGCAACCATCGTGATCGCCCCGGCCAGCGTGGCCGCAATAGAACTCGTCAGAATATCCCGATTCCGCACATGCCCCAGCTCATGCGCCAGCACGCCCTCCAACTCCTCATCGTCGAGCAACTCCAGAATCCCGCGCGTCACCGCCACCGAGGCATGCTGCGGATTCCGCCCCGTAGCAAATGCATTCGGAGAATCCGTCGGAATCACATACATCTTAGGCATCGGCAGTCCCTGCTTCGCTGTCAGCCGTTCCACCACCTCATAAGCCTTCGGCAACTGCTCACGCGTCACCGGCTGCGCGTTGTACATCTTCAGCGCCAGCTTGTCCGAGAAGAAGTAAGTCCCGAAGTTGAACACCACGGACAGCACAAACGCCAGCACCATCCCATTGCGTCCGCCGAACATGTCTCCAATGAAGAGCAGGAACAGCGTCATCACTACCAGCAGCAGCGTCGATTTGAACGTATTCATCGCTCAACCCTCACACAGCAGGCCCGACCTCTTGGACGCATCAGCGCTCAGTTTCGACGCGCACCAGCGCCCGTCGCAGCACCGTCTCAAGCGCGCTCTTCTGCGCCTGATACTCCGTCTCGCTCAACCGCCCTTGCAGTTTGTCCGTCTCCAGCACAAACAACTCTTCCTTCATCGCAGCCAGCAACGCAGTCGGCCCAGTCGGAACCGGCCCTGCCGCAATCGGCTGCGCGGTATTTCCCTTCATCATGATCCCCGCGGCCCCTGCCAACAGCAATCCAAGTCCACCAAGGATCCACCACTTATACTTCGCCCACGGATCATTCGTCCCTTCAGGATCAATCGGATTCCCCAGCCCACCCCCCGGCCGAGTGTCCGCCGCAGCCGATGTATTCCCACCACCAGCCGGTGCTGAAGCATCCGCCTGCTGTTCCCCACCCGAACCAGCCGTAGCTGCAGCCTGCGAATCACGCGGCAGTTGCCCTGTTCCCGACACGGTAAAATTCAATGCCTCCGACGGAACCACATTCCGCGCCACAAACGTCTGTGCCGTAGTCTCTTCCATCACCGGCGTAAACGGCGTCGCTGGCCCGCCTTCGAACTTCATGCTCTTCGGCATCATCACCGCGACCGTGTCAGTCGGCATCGCCATGCGCGGCGAAAACTTGAAGCTCCCGCTAAAAGGCAAATGGTAAGTAATCTGAAACCGCGTCTCCCCCGGCCGTATCGGAAAGATGAACGCAAAGTGATTCGGCTCACTCAGCGGCACCGGCGAAGCCTGCACCGGCATCCCACCCGGCCCAAGCGCAGCCGACCCTTCCACCACCGCACCCTCGGGCAGGAAAAATTCAAACGCCCTGTCGCTGAACTGCGTCTTAGGAGGATTCGACTCATTCTTCACAAAGAAGTTCTCGACCACATGCAGCGACTTACCGCTCTCATCGGTCTGCAGGCGCATCACATTCGCCTCTGCGCTGATCCCCTCCACCTTCGGAGCTGCAGTGAAAACCTCCACCTCAACCGACTGCGTCCCCGGAGGTGCAGGCCTGAAGTAATTCGCCTTATCATGCGTCACCCGCACCAGGTGCATCCCGCTGTCGCCGTCCGGAACCGTCAGTGTAAAGCGACCCTTCGCATCGGTCTTCGTGCGGCTCGCCTCCTGCATGCCCTGCGCCAGGCGAATCAGTACAACATCGTCACCCACAGCCGGCTTGTTAGTCGTCTTATTCGTTACAGTTCCAGTGATCGAATCAGCCAGAGCAAACCCGGAAAACGCCGCGGCAACCACGGCAACCACTACAGCACGTCGAAGAGAAAAGAGAAGAGAAGTCACCCTTAAAGTCTACGTCAAACAAGCCATCCCTAACGACATGAGCGCATGACGAATCCGCAACCACCTTCTCATTCAGGAAAAAAATCGGTGGCCATCGGTGAAATCGGTGTTAAGCCTTACGCCCGCCAACCACGCCATGAGCCTCAAGCAACTCCATCTCCGCAATAACCCGCGCAGCCTCGTCCTCCAGCCCAGCCCGTTGATCGGCATAGTCCTGCTCGGGATACTTCCCAGCCAGATACTCGAAGTTCAGATCGCGCAGATTCTCGTAGATCGTATCCTTCCGCTCGCGCAGGTAATCCACCCGCGTCTTATCCGCCTGCTGGAACGGATTCCGCTCCGGCCAGAAGATAAACGCAAACAACGCCAGCGTCAGCACAACACCCGCAATCATGCCCATCAGTACTCCGTCTCCCGCCGAATCCGTTCCCGCAGTGCATCACCGCTCGTATCATGCGCTATTGGAACCCCGACCGGCACGCGAGCCCCAGACCGCAGCTTCCACACTCGAATCAAAAATCCCGTCCCCACCGTAGCCAGCAGAAACACCGCCATCGGAGCGATCCACGCAACATTATCAAACCCGCCGCGAACAGGAGCCGCCAGCACAGTAGGCCCATACTTCGCAGCAAACCAGTTCTGAATAGCCGTGTCCGACCCGCCACCGGCCAACTGCTCCCGCAACTCGCCAATCATCCGGTCCGAATCAGGACAGCCCACATGGTTACACTCCAGCAATATCTGCGTGCACCCGCACACGCAAATCATCTGATGCCCCAGCCGATTGAACCGCGACGAAGTATCACCCGCCCCCAGCATCACCACGCCAAGAAGCGCAACCATCCCCGCCTGCATCCATCGCTTAAGCATGATGAACCTCTGCCACCGCGGGCACCTCATCCTCTACGCGAGCCTTCGCTGCACTCCGAGTCAGATTAGGCACCAGCGCAACAAATGTTCCGATCACCACAATCCCCACACCAATCCAGATCCAATTCATCAGCGGATTCAAAAACACCTTAATGATCGGCTTATCCGTATCCGGATTCTTCCCCTCATAAATCACATAAAGATCGCGCTGCAGCGTCGAGTGATTCGCCACCACCGTTGAATTCTGCTGACTAGCCGTATAGAACCGCTTCTCCGGAGCAAGCTGCGTAATCTTCTTATCGCCCTTATAAACATCCAGCAGCGCATACTCCGTATCGAAGTTAGGATTCGAGTCCTGCGTAAAGCTCTGGCAAACCAGCCGGTACGGCCCCATCTTCATCTCATCGCCAAAGCCCATCTCCTGCTCGCGCGACTGATTGAACGCCCCACCGGCAATCCCGATAAACATCACCACAATGCCGAAGTGCACAATATACCCGCCATACCGCCGAGTATTCTTACGCACTAGCAAAATCATCGAAGCAAACAGATTCTTCCCCGTCTGCGTCCGCACCACTGCAGCCCCCCGCAAAAACTCCGACGCAATCGCCGTAATCACACCCGCTGCCAGCGAGAACGTAATCAGCGAAAAGATCTCCGCCTGCATATCATCACCCGCGCTCCACGGATGGATACCCGACGCAATCAGACCCACCAGCGCCACACCCATCGCAATCCCAGGCAGCACAAAGTTTCGCCGGATGGACCGCAGCGAAGTAGACCGCCACGCCAGCAACGGTCCAACCCCAGTCAGAAACAGCAGAAACAACCCAATAGGCAGATTCACGCGGTTATAAAACGGAGCCCCTACTGTAACCTTCGACCCCTGCACATACTCGCTCAAAACAGGGAAGAGCGTCCCCCACAAAACGGTAAAGCAAGCTGCCAGCAGGACAAGGTTATTGAACAGAAAACTCGACTCCCGGCTCACCAGCGACTCGAGCTTATTCTCCGACTTCAAATGATCCTTCTGCTTGAAGAACGTAAACAGGCAAACTGCAAACACAATCACGATGAACCCGTAGAACCAGCTTCCGATCGAAGACTGCGCAAACGCATGCACCGAGCTCACAATTCCCGATCGAGTCAGCAGCGTCCCAAGAATAGTCAGCATAAACGTCGAGAAGATGAGCCACACATTCCAGCTCTTCATCATCCCGCGCTTCTCCTGCATCATCACCGAGTGCAGAAACGCCGTTCCCGTCAGCCAGGGCATCAGGCTCGCATTCTCAACCGGATCCCATCCCCAGTATCCGCCCCATCCCAGTACGCTATAAGCCCAGTGCGCTCCAAGAAAAATCCCGCAGGTCAAAAACAGCCACGTCACCATCGTCCACCGACGGGTAATGTGGATCCACTTCTCCCCCGGATACCGCATCATTAGCGCGCCCAGCGCAAATGCAAACGGCACCGCGAACCCCACATACCCTAGGTAAAGCATCGGCGGATGGATCACCATCTCTGGATACTGCAGCAGCGGATTCAATCCAAACCCATCAAGAGCCTTCGGCCCCGGCTGAATCGCAAACGGCGGAGCAGCAAAATTCAGCAACAACAGAAAGAAAACCTGAACTCCGGCCAGAATCGTCGAGGCAAACGCCGACAGCCGCACATCCACCTTATGCCGAATCCGCAGGACAAACCCATACGCGCTCAGCAGCCACGCCCAAAGCAGCAGCGACCCCTCCTGCCCGCTCCAGAGCGCAGAAAACTTATACGCCGTATTCAGATCTTTATTTGTATGGTGCAGGATGTAAGAGACTGAGTAATCATTCGTAAACGAGGCCCACACCAGCGCAAACGCCGCGCAACTCAGAGCGACAAAGCTGCCGATCCCAGCCCGCCGAGCCGTCTCCCCCAGACGCCCCGCCCCATCCGCAGTCTTGCCGCGCCAGAGCGCAAATCCCCCCGCCACCAGGGTATAGACACTCAAAGCCAGAGCCAGAAGCAGCGTAAAACTACCAAACTCCGGCATAGGGTGCAGTTGCATGGGATTCCTCACCCTTTATTCTCTCAAGGGTAGGCCCCTTACAGCAATAAAGCATCGTTTACCGCACGGGACGGTACCGTAGCCTCTGCGCGTCCCACCCCAATCAGGCTCTGAACGCTGGCCAGCAGATTTTCGGGCAAAACCGGCTTCAACCGGAACAGCACATTCATGCCCTCGTACTCCGATTCCGCCTCTTCCATGCCACTGATCACCAGCACCGGAAGTTTCGGCCGAGTCTTCCGCAACTCGCGCACAAACTCCGCTCCGTTCATCCCCGGCATAAGGTGGTCCGTGATTACCAGCCGGATATCGTCGAGAAACTCTCCCGCCCTGAACTGTTCCAGGGCGCGGCGCGGATTCAGCGCAGCGATCACGAAGTATCCCGCCCGTCTCAGAATCGTCTGACGGGTGGCCGCCTGCACCGCATTGTCATCGATCAAGAGAAGGGTATCGGTCATCAGCATTGACAGCTCCAAGGAGAACAAAATCCTGCAAGCGGTACATTCAGGCCTTTTTTTTTCTCACGCCAGCTATGAAAGCAGCCAACTGTGAAAATGGTCTGACAACATCGTTCAAGTTCTACTGAACGTTAGTCCTTTGCGCAACTACCCGTTCGATGCAGAGGAAACGCGTTCGAGTTTTCTTGCACCATCGAAAAAACTAGAGGGACCCTTACCCAGTTACCCCCGTCCGCTGGACTGAGCCGTACAAACGGTTTAGAGTTGGCCGAAGTACTCCCAATCCAACGTTCTACCAAGGGTGCCCGTGTCTCTGTCCATAGTCGACTGGCTGATCATGCTGGTCTATTTCGTCTTCGTTCTGGGCATCGGCTTCGCCCTTAAGCGCTACATGCGCACCAGCAATGACTTCTTCCTCGCAGGACGCTCCATCCCCGCCTGGGTCTGCGGCCTGGCCTTCATCAGCGCAAATCTGGGAGCCCAGGAAGTCATCGGCATGGGAGCCTCCGGAGCCAAATACGGCATTATCACCAGTCATTTCTATTGGATAGGCGCCATCCCCGCCATGATCTTCGTCGGCATCTTTATGATGCCGTTCTACTACGGCTCCAAAGCGCGCTCTGTCCCCGAGTACCTCCGCCTCCGCTTCGATGAGAAGACCCGCGCCGTCAACGCCTTCTCCTTCGCCATCATGACCGTGCTCTCCTCCGGCATCTCCATGTACGCGATGGCCCTCCTCATCCAGACCCTCGGCCTACTCCACGGAATCATCCCCGACGCCTATATCTTCCACGTCTCCGTCTTTCTCTCGGCGATCATCGTCCTCGGGTACATCTTCCTCGGCGGCCTCACCAGCGCCATCTATAACGAAGTCCTGCAGTTCTTCCTCATCGTCGCCGGCTTCGCACCTCTGGTCTGGATCGGCCTGCGTAACGTAGGCGGATGGCAGGGGATCAAGCAAACCCTCCCCGCCAACATGACGCACTCCTGGCGCGGCATGGCCCACGCCAATACCAACACCCTCGGCGTCGAGTGGATCGGCCTGGCCATGGGCCTCGGCTTCGTCCTCTCCTTCGGCTACTGGTGCACCGACTTCCTCGTCATCCAGCGCGCCATGGCCGCCGACTCCGAAGTCTCCGCCCGCCGCGTACCCCTCATCGCCGCTCTCCCCAAGATGTTCTTCCCCTTCCTCGTCATCCTGCCCGGCATCATCGCCGTCAGCGTGACATCGCACATGGCGCCCAGCCCGACAGCCATCGTCGCCAGCACCGCCCCGACCATCCCCATGGACAACCAGCGCCCCCACGGTATCATCCCGCAGAAGACCGACCCAGTCAGCGGCCAGCCCGTCCTCGACTCCAACGGCAACCCCGTCTATAACTACGACCTCGCCATCCCGGTCATGCTCCTCCACTTCTTCCCAACCGGAGTCCTCGGTCTCGGTCTCACCGCCCTCCTCGCCAGCTTCATGTCCGGAATGGCCGGCAACGTCACCGCCTTCAACACCGTCTGGACCTACGACATCTACCAGGCCTACATCAACAAAAAGGCAACCGACGCCCACTATCTATGGATGGGCCGCATGGCCACCATAGGAGGCGTCGCCCTCTCCATCGGCGCCGCGTACCTCGTCACCAACTTCAACAACATCATGGACGCGCTCCAGCTCGTCTTCTCCATCGTCAACGCACCTCTCTTCGCGACCTTCCTCCTCGGCATGTTCTGGAAGCGCACCACCGGCCACGCCGCGTTCACCGGCCTCATCTCCGGAACCCTCGCCGCTCTTATCCACCACGGCCTTACCATCCCCGACGGCGCCGCACCCGGCATCCACGGGGGCTGGATCGCCATCGTCCATCATTATCCCAGCGACATGGCGCAGAACTTCTGGACCGCTATCTTCGCCTTCTCGGTCAACCTGATCGTGACCATCGCGATCAGCCTCGTCACCAAGCCGCGCCCCGAGCCAGAACTCGTTGGCCTCGTCTACTCACTCACCCCAAAGCCAGTCGAAACCGACCTGAGCTGGTACCAGAAGCCTGCGACCCTCGCCGTCGTCGTCCTCGCCATGCTCATCGTCCTCAACCTCGTCTTCGCTTAGTTTTGCCGTTTTTGCCGTTGCATTTCTTGTTTGTCATCCCGTAGGGATCTGCTTTTCTGACCCTTTATCACTGATCCCTTTACCCGGAGTAACAACAATGGGACTAGACATCCGCATCCCCCTCGGCCTCATCTTCCTGATCACCGGCGGCATCATCAGCGTCTACGGCTTCATCACCCGCCACTCAGCCATCTACGAGAAGTCGATGGACATTAACATCAACCTCACCTGGGGTGTGATCATGTTCGCCTTCGGCCTAGTCATGTACCTCATAGGCCGCCGCCAGAAGTGGCAAGACGACCCCGTCAGCCCTCGTCCCTGGGAGCGCGAAGGCAAAGGTCCCCGCCACTAATTCCGTACGCAAAGCATCCCCTCATCTAAAGGCGGAGGAATATTGTCGAGGCAATCTTTTCGTCTAGCATGGCACTCCCTTTGCTTGCTCTTTTCATCGCTGCGCTTCTTGTCAGTTCTGTTCTCCCAGGCATGATCCGAGTTCATGAGAGAACGGCGAATCGCACGACAACAATCAATACTTCACCTATTGATCCAGCGGTTATCGAGGAGATGATCCGCGAATCGAAAAGCGAAACTCACCGGTCGCTTCCGAACCCATTGCAGATATCTGCCTTACTCAATACCCCTGCAATGCTTGTCGAGATTGCAATTGATTTGCCGACGACTTGGCCCTACAGTTGGTATCCGAAGCTACCTTTTCCCTTCGGCGATCCGTGGTTTTGGCGGGCCGTCAGTTGGCCTATTTATGCACTTCCTCTTTGGTGGCTTGCAGGGCGAGGTGTAGACGGTCTTTCCCAACCTGACACTTTTCCTATAAGTCCGAGAATTCGATTAGGCGAAGCTATTTTCATGGGGATACTTGGTGCTCTTAGCGGTGTCGTTGGTATCGGCCTCTTCTTTATGGCAGAATCCGACAGTCCCAACGACCCATTGAAATGGATTGTTGTGCCGTGTTTGCTTTGGTTCTCCTTTGGCTTGATATCAGGGATCGCTTGGCTCCGCCAAAGACGATTACGCATGCGGCTCTCACAATCATAGAAAGCATGTCGCTTCGACAAATAACCATCGCTCAACCATCCACACCATCCCTCTTGCAATAATGAAAGCATGAAGCGGCGCGTAATCAAGCAATACGAGTTCATCCGCAAGATCGGCACCGGTGGCAGCGGCGTCGTGTACCTCGCCAACGACACGCTCCTCCAACGCCCCGTCGTGCTTAAACTCCTCAAGCGCGGCAACCTCACCATCGAGCAGATGCGCGCCACCCAGCTCCGCGAGGCCCGCCTTGCCTCCGCCATCGACCACCCCAACGTCTGCGCCATCTACGACGTCGGCGAGGCCCCCGCCGAATCCGGCGACTCCGAAGAAGCCTACATCGTCATGCAGTACATCCCCGGCAAGTCGCTCGACAAGCTCATCGCCGAGGGCCCCTCCAGCCTGCAACTCGTCCTCTCCGCCGGCATCCAAATCTCCGACGGTCTCTCCGCCGCCCACTCCCTCGGCATCTTCCATCGCGACCTCAAGCCCGCCAACGTCATGCTCACCGACGGTGGCCTCATCAAGATCCTCGACTTCGGCCTCGCCCGTCGCCTCGCGCCCGATAAGACCGACTTCGACCCATCCGGTCCAGCCAGCGCGCGCTCAATGCCTGCTCCCGGAGCCACCTATACCGCCCGCGGCGGCACCATCGCCTACATGGCCCCTGAGCAGTTCGTCACCGGTCAATCCAGCGTTCAGTCCGACATCTTCGCCCTCGGCCTCATCCTCTACGAGCTCGCCACCGGCCGCCACCCCTTCCACCGCCCCGACGCACCCGACTTCCAGTCCATCCGCGCCATCCAGTTCGCCGACCCGCCCTCCATCCGCGAGATCGCCCCGCATCTCCCCGTCGAACTCGAAAGCGTCATCCTTCGCTGCCTCGAAAAGCAGCCCTCCGCCCGCTTCTCCACCGCCGCCGACGTGCGCGAGTCCCTCAAGACCATCATGCGCTCCATGCAACTCGACTCCGCCCTCATGCCCGGCGGCGAATCCATAACTCTGCTGCAGGGCCGTCTCCCGCTCGAGACCCCGGAAGAAGAAAAACGCACCACCGGCATCCTCTCCATGCTCGCCGAGCGCTTCCGCGAATCCGGCACCAGCCCTGCAAACAAACAGAACGACAGCATCGTCGTCCTGCCCTTCATCAACTACGGCCCCGCCGACGTAGCCCCTCTCTACGGCTACGCCCTCGCCGATGCCATCGCCGCCCGTCTCGCCCGCATGCCGTCTCTCGTAGTCCGCCCGTCAAGCTCTCTGATGACCGTAGCCACCCAGCAGCTCGACCCCCTCAGCATCGGCAAAAAACTTCTCGTCAACTTCGTCCTCGCCGGAAACTTCCTCCGCTCCGACAAAGGCTTCGACCTCAACTGGCAGCTCCTCGACGTCTCCAGCCAAAGCGTCCGCGCCGGAGGCTCCATCAACGTAGCCTCCTTCGATCTCGTCTCCGTCCAGACCGAAATCTGCAACGAAGTCTTCAGCACCCTACAGGGCTTCGGCGATCTGCAAGGCCCGCACGACAACCACCGTGCCGCATCCCTAACCGAAGATCTCTCCGAAGAGTACCTCCAGGCCCGCGCCGTCCTCTCCTCCTTTATGACCCGCACCGGCAGCCGCGACGACCTCGACCGCGCCCGCGAGCTCTTCGAGTCCGTCGTCAAGCAGAACGACAACTACGCTCCCGGCTGGTCCGGTCTCGGCATCACACACCTCCAATACACGCGCCACGGTCTGGGCGGCCAGATGCACGTCCTCGAAGCTCGCCGCGCCTTCGACAAATCCCTCCAACTCGACCCCGGCTCCGTCGAAGCCAATCTCTACCGCGTCTACATGCTCCTCTCGCGCGGCGAAAAAGAGTCCGCCCGCCACGGCATCGAAAACCTCCTCCAGACCGCCGGCAACGACTGGAACGTCCGCATGGTCGCCGGCATCACCCTCCGCATCGACGGCATGTACGAGGAAGCCCTCGATCAGTTCAACGCCTCCCTGCGAATGAACCCCTCCAACGCGGCCATGATCTACAACCACCGAGCCCGCGTGTACCAGTACCAGAACCAGATGGAACTAGCCGCCGACGAGATCGAAAAAGGCCTCACCCTCGAACCTCGTCAGCCTCTCCTCCGCATCTCTCTCGGTTACCAGCAGATGCGCACCGGCGACCTCCCCAAAGCCATCGAAACCCTGGAAAACGCCATCCGCGACGACTCATCTCTCCGCATCGTCTTCCCGACCATCGCCCTCTGCTACGTTCAGCTGGGCGAGCGCCGAAAAGCCGCCAGCTTCATCATCGACGAGACCCTATCCGCTGCCGAAGCCGACAGCGAGATGGCCTACCGCCTCGCCACCTACTTCGCCGTCGACGGCGACGAGTCCGAAGCCCTCCACTGGCTCCGCAGAGCCATTTACCTAGGCAACGAAAACTACCCTTGGTTCAGCAAAAACCCAGCCTGGCGCAACATGAGCGGCCACGCCGACTTCGAACGCATCCTCGAAGACCTCAAAAAAAGCTACCGCCGCAACCAAAAAAACTGGAAGCGCCTACTAGCCCAGGTCCGCGACTAAAGCAGAGTCCGTCTCAATATCGAGCCGAATTAAGAGCGCGCCCGACTGAAGTCGCGTAGTCCATGCTGTAGCCGCTGCATGCTTCTAGGTATGCCAAGGCTTTAGCCTTGGCCCTCTCAAACAGCAGTAAACATTGGGGCTTTAGCCCCTGGGGTATGCTCTCCTGTCCTTTGGGCGAAGACTCACAAAAAAGAAAAAGGGCAGCTCATCAAAAGAGCCGCCCCTTTAGCATCACTGACCGTACTTACTGCGCCGCCCCACCCACGCTCCCAACCGCTCCATCACTAATCGGCGTCAAAATCATTGGCGTAGTCAAACTAAACACCAGCCGGGCATCCTTATCCAGTGTAGCCTGCCGATCCGACTTCAGCCACATAAACGTGCTGACGCCGGCCCCGACACCTGCGCCCACAAGAGCACCCACGCCGCCGCCAAGCATCGCACCCGCAGCAGCGCCGCCGCCTGTCGTCAACCCCATCACCGCAAGTGTCTTCTTCATTTCGTCCTTCGACTTCAACGTCCCTTCGTAATCCACATTGAAGTTGCCCCGGCTCGCATCAATCAACTGCGCATGAACCACATAATGAGTCCCATCCGGCAGGGTAATACTCCGCGGCTCCAGATGCAGCGCCGCCCCACCCAGAACACGCCGCCCGCTACGCACCTCCGTTACCTGCCCATCGAGGATCGCCCCTACCGGAATAATCACGCGCCCATCCTTCGACACAGCCTCCACCACCTCAGCAGTAAACTTCGTCCCCGGTATCGTATTTGCGGTCGAAATCCCTTCCTTGATATTCACCCGAAGCAGCGTGCCCTCACGCAACTCACCTTCGCGCTCAGGAACGCTCGTCACAATCTGACCGTCAGGGTTGTCGACAACCGCAGTTGCACTCGAAGCCACAGGCGTCTTCAGCAGCGGTCCCGTATACGGAACAAAAGATCCATAGACCTCGCCCGAGGCTGCAGGGGCCGTCGTCGGAGTCCCCGCCGCAGGCTTAGCGCTCAAAGGCCGTCGCGCCGTCGCATCACTAGCCGGAGCAGCAGGCGTAGCCGAGTCATCGGTCGTCGTAATCACCGCAGGATCAGGATGCGATACCCCAGTCATCTGAGCCAGCGCGGGAACAGATCCAAGAACAAAAGCAGCAGCAGCGATTTGTACCTTCATGGCAACACCCTCAATCAAGAACTGGAAACCAGACACGCGCACCCAAACTCAGCGCGATCGAAATCTCTGCTAAAAGGGTAGCCGCCCGCCTAAGCCGTTCGGAGCGAAATCCTCGGCAGGGAATCGACCCTGCTAATATCTTCCTTCCGGCCCACTTTGCGCAACTCCCCGCGATTCATCCGGCATTCAGCCAACCCTGCAATCCCTTTGCTAAAATCCCTTTGGTGAGTTCCTCCGACGCAAATCTGGTGCAATCAATCGCTTCCCTTGGTGGACGCACCGTTCCCGTCGATCGCCGCCCCAAACTCAACGAGCGCCTGATGCACCGCGTCGTCGCACAACATCCCGCACCATCCAGCCATAGGAGCAACATGACCGAGATCGTCTCCATCCACGCACGCGAAATCCTCGACTCCCGCGGAAACCCCACCGTCGAAGCTGACGTCATCCTCGACGGAGGAGCCAAAGGCCGCGCCGCCGTTCCCAGCGGAGCCTCCACCGGCGAGCACGAGGCCGTCGAACTCCGCGATGGCGACAAAGATCACTACCTAGGCAAAGGCGTCCTCAACGCCGTCGAAAACGTCGAATCCATCCTCGCTCCCGAACTCACCGGCATGGACGCCTCCAACCAGCGCCTCATCGACGCCACCATGATCGGCATCGACGGCACCGACAACAAAGGCAAGCTCGGAGCCAACGCCATCCTCGCCGTCTCAATGGCCGTCGCCCGCGCCTCCGCCGAAGCCCTCAAGCTCCCCCTCTACCGTTATCTCGGCGGCGTCAACGCCCGCATCCTCCCCACCCCCATGATGAACATCATCAACGGAGGCTCCCACGCCGACTCCAACGTCGACTTCCAGGAATTCATGGTCATGCCCGTCGGCGCCGAAACCTTCTCCGACGCCCTCCGCTGGGGCACCGAGACCTTTCACACCCTCAAGGGCGTCCTCAAGAAGAAGGGCTACAGCACCGCGGTAGGCGACGAAGGCGGCTTCGCCCCATCCCTCAAGTCCAACGCTGAAGCCATCGAACTCATCCTCGAAGCCATCACCCTGGCAGGCTACAAGCCCGGCGAAGACATCGCCATCGCCCTCGACCCCGCCGCCAGCGAGTTCTACAACAAAGAGACCGGCACCTACGTCTTCAAGAAGTCCGACAAATCCGAAAAGACCTCAGCCCAGATGGCCGAGTTCTGGGAGTCCTGGATCCGCCAGTACCCCATCGTCTCCCTCGAAGACGGCCTCGCCGAAGACGACTGGGAAGGCTGGAAGCTCCTCACCAAGCAGGTCGGCGACTTCGTCCAGCTAGTCGGAGACGACCTCTTCGTCACCAACACCAACCGTCTCCAGCAGGGAATCGACGAGAACGTAGCCAACTCCATCCTCATCAAGGTCAACCAGATTGGCACCATCTCCGAGACCCTCGACGCCATCGAACTAGCACGCCGCTACGGCTACACCTCCGTCATCAGCCACCGCTCCGGCGAAACCGAAGACACCTTCATCGCCGACCTCGCCGTCGCCACGAACGCTGGCCAAATCAAGACTGGCAGTGCCTCCCGCACCGACCGCATCGCCAAATACAACCAACTCCTCCGCATCGAAGAAGAGCTAGGCCAATCCGCCGAATTCCTCGGCATCGAGTCCGTCAATTTCGGCGAATAAGCATCTTTCAGCTCGTCGAACTACCATCCTGAACTAAGAGGTGTTTATCGTCCGCTGCCCACGACAACATCGTGGGCAGCGGAGTCGAAGGATCTGCAGTTGCTGTTGTTGTTTGTCTTTTTGTTGTCATCCCGTAGGGGGCTGCTTTTGTGTTTGCTTTGCCCTACAGCCTTTAGTGCGGGCGCTGGGCTTTGTCCAAGCGAAAGATCGTCAATACAAGCGGCTTTGGCTCCGGCTATTGCCTTCAAAATGCCCCCCAAAAAACACACCGACGGGCAGCACAATCAAGAAGACGACCTTAGGCCGATCCATTCATCGTTTTTCAGCATCGAATCTGCTAGCTTCGGCCAGTAGCAGTCCTTGTGCAAGCCAAAAACGATAGTCTCTCCAGCGTTGCGAACTCTTCCCAAAGGAGCAGCCAATGCAGCTAGGGATGGTAGGTCTCGGCAGAATGGGTGCGAACATGGTTCGTCGCCTTGCAGCAAACGGACACCAGTGCGTCGGCTTCAATCGCTCACCGCAAATAGTCGAGCAGATGGCCGCAGAAAAAGTCCTCACCGCCGCATCCTCAATCGAAGACCTGCTCAGCAAACTCACCAAACCCCGTGCCGTCTGGCTCATGATTCCCGCCGCAGCCGTCGACGACACCATCGCCCAGATCGCCCCTCACCTCGAAGCCGGTGACATCCTCATCGACGGCGGCAACTCCTACTACATCGACGACATCCGCCGCTCCAAAACCCTCGCCCCCAAAGGCATCCACTACGTCGACGTAGGCACCAGCGGCGGAGTCTGGGGACTCGAACGCGGTTATTGCCTGATGATCGGAGGCCCCGACACCGCCGTCCAGCATCTCGATCCCATCTTCCAGGCCATCGCCCCTGGCATAGGCGACATCCCCCGCACTCCCGGCTGGGACAAGCTAGGCGGCACCGCCGAACAGGGCTACCTCCACTGCGGAGCAAACGGTGCAGGCCACTTCGTCAAGATGGTCCACAACGGAATCGAATACGGCATGATGGCCGCCTACGCTGAAGGCCTCGCCGTACTTCAGGGCGCGAACATCGGCAAGCACACCGCTGAAATCGACGCCGAAACCACACCCCTCCGCGACCCCGAAAACTATCAGTACGACTTCAACCTCCCCGCCATCTCCGAAGTCTGGCGTCGAGGCTCCGTCATCGCATCCTGGCTCCTCGACCTCACCTCCTCCGCGCTTGCCGAAGACTCCAAACTCTCCAAATTCAGTGGCCGCGTCTCCGACTCCGGCGAAGGCCGCTGGACCGTCAAAGCCAGCATCGACGAAGGCGTTCCAACCCCCGTCCTCACCACCGCCCTATACGAACGCTTCAGTTCACGCGGCGACGCCGACTTCTCCAACAAACTCCTCTCCGCCATGCGCTACGAATTCGGCGGCCACCTCGAAAAGCCCCCAACCGGCTAACCACACAGCCACCCAGCGGAACGATCTCGATCCTCTCCACGTAACCCAGGCAGGAGAGTTCAACGCATGCGGCTCAGACAGCTCATCTCATCGGCCCTTATCATCACGTCTCAGATGGTCAACGCTCAAACCCCGGCCAACCCTGCCGCTCCTGAAAAACCTTCAGCCCCACAGGCGCAGCAGACCCTTCCCCGCAGCGAAGTCACCGCCATCATCGCCGACTCGCAAAAGATAGTCACCCCCAACGGTGTCGAAGAGCTTCTTCCCGTCCAGATCAACGGCATCACGCAGTGGCTCTCCATCCGCGGCCGCGACCGCCGCAATCCCATCCTCCTCTTCCTCCACGGAGGCCCCGGCTCCCCTACGATGCCGGCAGCATGGACCTTCCAAAGCCCATGGGAAGACTACTTCACCGTCGTCCAGTGGGACCAGCGCGGCACCGGCAAAACCTACGCCTCCAACGACCCCAAAGCACTCGCCCCCACCATGACAATCGAACAGATGACCAGCGATGCTGAAGAGGTCATACGTTTTCTCCAAACCCGCTACCACCAACGCAAAATATTTCTCCTTGGACACTCCTGGGGATCCGTCCTCGGCATTAATCTCGCCCAACGCCATCCAGAATGGTTCTACGCTTACCTCGGCGTCGGCCAAATGATCAACATGCAAAAGAACGAAGTCGAAGGATACCGTTTCGCTCTCGATCAGGCCCGCGAACACCACAACGACGAAGCCGTAAAGCAACTCACCGCCCTCGCACCCTACCCCGGCAAGCTCACCTTCGACCGCATAGGCGTCCAGCGCAAATGGCTTATGTTCTACGGCGGGCTCACCTGGGGCCGCACCAGCTTCTCCTACGACGCAAACACCTGGACTCTCTCACCCGACTACACCGACAAGGACCTCAGCGAGGTCAACAACGGAAGCCTCTTCTCCGTCACCCAACTCCTCACCCCGCTCGAAAACGTCGATTTCGACTCCACTACGCACTTTCGATGCCCCATCTTCCTCTTCGAAGGCCGTCACGACTACGACGTCTCCCACGACCTCGCCGCACAGTGGTTCAGTCACGTTACCGCGCCCCGCAAAAAGCTGATCTGGTTCGATAACTCCGCCCACATGGTCATGCAGGAAGAACCCGGGCGCTTCCTCTACCACCTCATCACGGACGTCCGCCCGCTGGCTCTTCGTGCAGGCAACACAACGCCTGACGACACCCCATAACCTTCATAGTTTCTCTATCCACATTCGCATCAAGCCAGTCTCCGACATAGACTGAGTGTCACAAATAAGGAGCCGCCTTTGTCCGACGTCAAAACCGTTCCTCCCGCCGCACCCCACTCCGACGCCCTTGTCTTCTTCGGCGCCACCGGAGACCTCGCCTACAAAAAAATCTTCCCCGCCCTCCAGGCAATGATCAAGCGAGGCACCCTCAACGTCCCCGTCATCGGCGTCGCAAAGGCCGGATGGAACCTCGACCAGCTCAAAGCCCGCGCCAAAGACTCACTCGAGCAGCACGGAGGCCTCGACCCCGCCGCCTGGCAAAAGCTCTCCTCGCTCCTCCGCTACGTCGACGGCGACTATGCCGATCCCGCCACCTTCACCGAAGTCCGCAAACAGCTAGGCTCGTCGCAACACCCGGCCCACTACCTCGCCATCCCGCCATCACTCTTCGAAAAAGTAGTCGAGCAGCTCGTCCAATCCGGCAGCGCCAAAGGCGCACGCATGATCGTCGAAAAGCCCTTCGGCCATGATCTCCCTTCAGCCCAAGAGCTCAACCGAATCCTCCTCTCCGCATTCCCCGAATCCTCCATCTTCCGCATCGACCACTACCTCGCCAAAGGCCCCGTCCACAACATCGTCTCCTTCCGCTTCTCCAACACCTTCCTCGAACCCCTCTGGCACCGCGACTTCATCGAGAGCGTCCAGATCACCATGGCCGAAGACTTCGGCATCCAGGGCCGCGGTTCCTTCTACGACCAGACCGGAGCCATCCGCGACGTCATCCAGAACCACATCTTCCAGATCATGTGCAACATCGCCATGGAGTGCCCCGCCCGCCACGACAGCGAATCCATCCGCGACGAAAAAGAAAAAGTCCTCAAAGCCATCCCGCCTATCGAACCCGGCAACCTGGTCCGCGGCCAGTTCATCGGCTACCACGACGAAAAAGGCGTCGCCCCCAACTCCACCGTCGAAACCTTCGCCGCCCTCCGCCTCGACATCAAGTCCTGGCGCTGGGACGGTGTCCCCTTCTACATCCGCGCCGGCAAAAACCTCCCCACCACCTGCACCGAGCTCATCGCCCGCCTGCGCCGCCCGCCCGCAGCCAACTTCGTCGAGCCCGGACCCCAAAATTATATCCGCATGCGCATCAGCCCCGAGATGACCATCGCCCTGGCCGTCTCCATCACTCCCCCCAACGAACAAGCTCCCCGCGAACTCGCCGAGCTCGAAGCCAGCCGTCACCCCCGCCCCGAAGAGATGGAGGCCTACGAGCGCGTCCTCACCGACGCCATGGCCGGCGACGCCACTCTCTTCGCGCGCCAGGACTACGTCGAAGAGGCCTGGCGCATCGTCGACCCCGTCCTCAAAGCCGCCACCCCCGTCTACCCCTACGCCCCCCACACCTGGGGCCCGACCGAAGCTCCCCAGCAGGCAATCGCCAACGTCACCCCACCCGGCGGCTGGGAGACACCCCTGCCCGACAGCCCCGAAGACCTGCACGTCATCGAAAACCAGCCCTAAGTGCCTGACACTCCCAACCTGAAAAGGGGAAGGTGCATTCGGGCTGGAAAATATTCTCGCGTTATCCTTTGCCGAAAACCCCACAATGACCTAGATTGCTTGTATGCTGAACGACCGTCGCTCCTTCCTCAAGACAGCCCTTGCCGGCGCCTTTTCGGCGAACAGCCTCTTTCACCAGGCCCACGCAGCAGACTTGCATGCTGCATCAGCGGCCGCGAGTCACCCAGATGCAGGAGCGGTGTCTCAAAACGAGGATTACTGGGCGGTGATTCAGCGCGCCTACTCGGTCAGCCCGCAGATCATCAACCTCAATAACGGCGGAGTCTCTCCAGCTCCTATCGTCGTGCAGCAGGCGGTCGAACGCTACAACCAGATGACCAACGAGGGCCCGTCCTACTTCATGTGGCAGATTCTCGACCAGGGCCGCGAACCTCTGCGTCAAAAACTCGCCCACCTCGCGGGCACCTCGCCCGAAGAGATTGCAATCGACCGCAACTCGACGGAAGCGTTAAACACCATCATCTACGGTATCCCGTTGAAAGCGGGCGACGAGGTCGTTGGCTCCAAACAGGACTATCCCAACATGATGAACGCGTACCGGCAGAGGGCCGAGCGCGACGGCATCGTCTACAAACAGATCAGCTTCGACTTTCCCATCGAAGACGTCGACACAATCGTGAAGGCGTACGAGCAGCAGATGACTCCGCGCACGAAACTGGTCCACATAACCCATATGGTCAACTGGGTTGGTCAGTTGATGCCGGTCCAGCAGATCGCCGACATGGCCCACGCACACGGCGCCGAGGTCATCGTCGATGGCGCACACTCCTTCGGCCTGCTCGATTTCAAAATCCCCGACCTGCATTGCGACTACTTCGGCACCAGTCTGCACAAGTTCCTCTCTGCCCCCATCGGCTCAGGCATGATGTGGGTCAAGCAGGACAAAATCCAGAAGCTCTGGCCGCTTACCTGCTTCGGCGATCCGCACAGCAAGGACATCCGCAAGTTCGAGGCGCTGGGCACACGCAGCTTTCCCATCGAGCAGGGCATCGGCGAGGCGATCAACTTTCACGAAGCCATCGGTTCAAAACGCAAGCAGGAGCGCATCTTCTATCTGAAGAACTACTGGGCGACCCGAGTAAAGGACATTCCCGGAGTAAAGCTGCATACATCACTCGACCCGCGATTCTCATGCGCGATATGCGGCGTAAGCATCGAGGGTGTTCCGCCGCGCGATCTAATGAACGCGCTCTTTGATCGTTACAAGATCCACACCGTCAGCATCGACTACGAGAAGATTCACTGCATCCGCGTCACCCCGCACGTCTACACGACAATCGGAGATCTCGATAAATTCGTAGGTGCAATGGGCGAGATCGCAGCCAGCAGGAAGGCTTAGGGCGTCGCATCACAGCGTGCCAATCTGTTCCGGTCGTTCCTCGGTCTGAATGGTCGTCCGAACGGATCATTCGGCTCAGACTCCTTCCGCCTGTGAATTGATTGCAACGGACAGAGACGGATGGTATAGTTTCGCAATTCCGAGATGCGGTCAGACACACCGTCCAGATCGCAGGGCCCCCTCCCACAAGAAAATACAAAGCTTTTGAAGGTGTTTCCGGTTCAGGTAACAGGAACGAGAAATCCTGCCTCAACACGCAAGGAGGACATCGTGCAATCTCCCAGAGCCGCAATACTCTCCGCATCAATCGCCTTCATGTTTTCGGCGTTCACCCTGACTGCCAGCGCCGACTCGTTTTCCGCCGTCTTTGTCTACGGAGACAGCCTTTCGGACAACGGGAATCTTTTCGCCGCCACAGGCTCTCCACCGGCGCCGTACTTCGATGGCCGCTTTTCCAACGGCCCGGTCGCCGCCGAACAACTCGCCGCGCTACTTGGGTCTCCACTGTATGACTTCGCCTGGGGTGGTGCCACAACCGGCATCGGCAATCAGGCAGACGGAGGCACACAGACCACCCCCGGCCTTGCCCACCTGCCCGGAATGCTTGCCCAACTGGCCGGAGCCCCCGTCCCCCCGGCGCTCATCCCCAGTTCACTCTTCGTCGTGTGGGGCGGTGCGAACGATTTCGAAATCAACGGCTCGGTGACCACCGCCATCACCAACATTGATACGATCGTCGCCGCCCTCCAGGCCGAGGGCGCAACCCACATCCTCGTACCCGGTCTCCCTGACCTCGGCCTGACGCCTGAGTTTAATGGCGATCCCGCGGCAACCCTCTTCAGCAACGAATTCAATGCGGGGTTGCAGGCCAGTCTCCCGCCAGGTGCGACTTACGACGACGTTTACGGTCTTCTGAACCAGATCGTCGCAAATCCCATTGCGTACGGATTCACAAATGTGACGACTCCCTGCTTCAACGGCACGACCGTCTGTTCCGACCCAAGCCAATATCTTTTCTGGGATGACATCCATCCGACGACGACTGCAGACGCGATTCTCGCTGAGCAGTTTGACGCCGCTGTGACGACTCCGGAACCATCCTCCATCATGCTGCTGGGAACTGGGATTGCAGGGCTGGCAGCGGGACTGCTGCGAAAGTGGAGAGTGGCTGCGCGTTCGGCAACGCCGGAATGAAGTGCAGCTCCAGTGGCTGATGGAGCTGGCTCGCGAACCATGTACATCGCCTCCGTAATCTTGCTGCTGCTTATTCTTCCGTTGGCTTCCGTGTACATCGAAGCCGCGAGATCGCACTACGCTTTGAGCACACTCTTTCTTGTAGGACGATGGTGGGTCTTCTGGGCTGCAGGTGTTCGGCTCTTCCTCGCCGGACTTCGACAAGTGGTCCAGCCCAGATTTACAGCCGAGGAGATCTTCGAGCTCACTGACCCAGGCGCATTCCCGATAGTCCGGGAGTTAGGATTCGCGAATTTGTCGATGGGACTGCTTGGCATCTGCAGTGTCTTCAGGGACGGATGGGTTCTCCCCGCGGCGATTGTTGGTGGTCTTTACTACGGGTTCGCCGGTTTGGGCCATCTCTCCCAAAAGCGCAGAAATGCGAAGGAGTTCACGGCGATGGTCTCCGATGGCCTGGTCTTTGTTCTACTGCTCGTATTCGTTATCCAAAGCTTGCGATGATTAGGATGGAAACAACGAAACCATCCGTACCATCATGCGCCTCACTCTCCAAGACCGCCTCTTCGTCCTCACCGGAGCCGGCATCTCCGCCGAAAGCGGCCTGGCCACATTCCGAGGCTCCGGAGGCCTCTGGAACGGCCATCGCGTCGAAGAAGTTGCCACCCCCGAAGCCTGGGAGGCCGACCCTGAACTCGTCTGGCGTTTCTACTCCATGCGCCGCCGCGACGCCCTCGCCGCACAGCCCAACGCCGCTCACACAGCCCTCGCCCGCATCGAAGAAAAACTAGACGACCGTTTCTACCTCTGCACCCAAAACGTCGACGACCTCCACGAGCGCGCCGGCTCCCTCCGCATCCACCACATGCACGGAACCCTCTTCCAATCCCGCTGCGTACGCTGCAACAAACCTTTCCCCGACCAGTCCTTCTACGAAACCCCCGACCTACCCACCTGCAAAACCTGCGCCTCCCCCATCCGCCCGCACATCGTCTGGTTCGGCGAAATCCCACTCGACATGGACAGCATCTACCGCGAACTAGACCGCGCCACCACTCTCCTCGTCGTAGGCACCTCGGGCTCCGTCTATCCCGCCGCAGGTTTCGTCGACATCGCCAATCGTCGCGGCATCCGCACCATCTACATCGGCCCCGAAGAGCCACTCAACACTCACGCCTTTGACGACATCATCCTCAGCCCCGCCACCGAAGCCCTGCCCGCAATGATCGAACTCGTTCCCTGAGCTAGGTATATCCCCATATAGTTGGGGTGTAAGTTACGGATTTTATAAACTGTCATCCTGAGCGGAGCCTCTCGCAGCTTCATCGCGAGAGGCGGAGTCGAAGGATCTGCTGTTTGCCCACACCGGCTACTGTTTTCACGAGAAACCTGAATCTCCCGATCTTCCATATGTCGAAACGTCTTAAGACTGCCTGTTCCGAAGGCAGATCTAAGCCACTCTCATCTCAGGTTTCGTTGCGATCTCATTCCCGGCCGAATTCTTCCACTCGCCTAGCGACCGGCTCAACAGAGCAGTCGCGCATCCCTCCCCACAAAGCACAATAATGTCGTCCCGCAGCGCCAGCTTAGAGTCCCATGGCATAAATCGAATATCCGAGCCTGTAACCTCGGCCAGCACCCAGTGATTGGTTGTCTTCTTCTGAATCCCGCAGACGCATGTAAACAGTGGAGTTACTGCCATACCATGCCTCCCCTCCTACCCCGGCTGCCGTCTCGCGCCCGACATCTGACAAATCACAGGTGGCCGCCGAGGCGACGGTCGCAATAATACTATGACGAAGCGATTGCTCTCTTATAGATGATGCCGAGCCTTCGGAGTATGCCCGATTCATCTTTCATTTACAGTAAAACTATGGCGAAAGCGTCGAAGGTTGACCTTGTCGGCGTTGGACTGAACGCAACAGACACCGTTATCCCTCTCTCCACCTACCCCACCCGTGGCTCCAAGACCGAATACTCCGCCGTCAGCACCCTCCCTGGCGGACAAGTCGCGACCACCGTCGTCGCCTGTCAGCACTGGGGCATGCGCACCCGCTACGTCGGCAAACTCGGCGACGACCTCGCCGCCACCCTCCATCGCGAAGCCTTCACCCACGCCGGTGTCGAAACCCGCGTCATCACAGTCCCCGGCGGAGCCAGCGCCCAGTCCCTCATCCTCGTCGACGCCGAAGGCGAGCGCACCGTCCTCTGCCGCCGCGACGAACGCCTCACCCTCCGCCCCACCGAGCTCGACCGCGACTGGATCGTCAACGCCCGCGCCCTCCACGTCGACGGCTTCGACACCGAGGCCGCCATCACAGCCACCACCTGGGCCCGAGCCGCCGGAGTCCCTGTCATCGCCGACTTGGACGAGCTCTACCCCAACGTCGAAGACCTCCTCGCCAACGTCGATTACCTCATCGTCAGCCGCGACTTTCCCACCCGCCTCATGCGCGAGCCTGACCTCGAAAATGCCCTCCGCCAGATGCACCGCCGTTACGGAAACCGCCTGGCTGCCGCCACCCTCGGCCAGGATGGCGTCCTCGCCTGGGACGGCAACCAACTCCTCCACACCCCCGCCTACTGCGTCCCCGTGCTCGATACCACCGGAGCCGGAGACATCTTCCACGCCGGCTTCATCTATAGCCTCCTGCAAGACTGGCCGCTAGAGCGCCAACTCGACTTCGCCTGCGCCGCCGCCGCCCTCAACTGCACTGCCGTAGGAGCCCGAGGCGGAATCCAATCCCTCGACGAAATCGAAACCCTCATGACGACCGGCTCCCACTACAGCACCGCATCCTACGCATCCACCCAGGGATGATCCAGATCAATGGGTCATGGCATAGACGACATAATTCACGCCGATGCGCATCCCAAGATCGGAAAACTTCATCGGGTACCGCGGATTATCCGACCACTCCCACGAATCTCCAATATCCGAATTCAGCGAAATCGCCACCATCACACGACCCTTATCGTCATAGATACCCTCCCACCGAGCGACCTTTCCGTCCTTCTTATAGCCCGTTCCCAGGTGTTCCGCCCCAGTAATCCGGTATCGCTCATCCAGATCGAACACAGTGTGAAAGATCGCGTCGCCATCCGGAATATCGACAATAGGCCGGTCCGGAAAAACCATCTTCATGGTCTTCTCAAAATAGGCCTGTTCTTCGGTTCCATGGAAATCGTCAGCCATAAAGAACCCGCCGCGAAGCAGATAATCGCGAAGCTTCTTTGCCTGCCGCTCGGTCAGGCCCCACTCGCCCACCTGAACGGCATAGAGCCACGGCCAGTTATAAATCTCATCGCCATCATCCAGATTGACCGCCTCTTCCACAGACCGTGCGTCGACCAGCGTCAAACGCCGAATCGCCTCTGCCAATTTACGATCCGCAGCCGGGTAGTCCTGAGTCCAAAGCGAGAGCCCCTCCCGCCAGTCGCCATCAAATCTCCCGCGATACCCATCCAGCGGCCCCGGGGGATACATCAACCGAGCGAAGGACCATTCAGCCCGACCTCTGCCAATCCGGCGGCAAAGGCATAGTCTCGTACCCCTCGACGGAAGGGTACTGACGGAAGGGACGCTGTCCGTGCAGCACACCAAACATAACCCCGGCGAAAACAAGGGCACAGCCTGATCGCCGCAAGATTTTTATGGCACTCATTCCCTAACTTCCGCCCAGAGAATACCACGCGGCAATGGACGTCTCACCATCCACCGCACAGTAAAAAACCGCGCACTTGCTGGCAATCCTATCGTCGTCGTTGCCCCTGCCTGTTCTCTCATCCCCACCCCAAATCTGTCATTTCGACCGAAGCTGCTCACGCTTTGTGAGCAGCGGAGTGGAGAAACCCGCTTCTCTACCCATACGCTCCGAAACATCCGGCTTTTGCCGTTGCCGTTCTTGCTTGTCATCCCCGCAGGGGATCTGCTTTTGCCCTTGCAGTTGCTCTTCTTCCAACCGCCACGTACGCCCGGGGTGCCCCATCCATGGCGCAGCTTCACCGCGACATGGGTGGGAAAGTATCCTTTACCCCGCCAGCTCCTGTCTTTGCAGTTGCTCTTCTTGCTTGTCATCCCCGCAGGGGATCCGCTTCTGTCGTTGTCCTTGCCTGTTCTCTCATCCCACCTCAAAAATCTGTCATTTCGACCGCAGCGGAGAAACCCGCTTCTCCACCCATACGCTCCGAAACCTCAGGCTTGGCCGTTGCCGTTGTTTCGCCCTTGAGCGAAGCCAAAATCCTGTCAAGCCCCAATTCCACGTATCTCTCACATTCCAAAGCACATCCACATGGCCTATTAATTACCCTCCACCCGCTACAATAGAAATAGACACAAAAAGGAAATAGACACAAAAAGAGAGAGCCCTCAGGCGAAAGCCGAGGGCTCTTCGCATTTAACCCAAAAACCGGAAGTCCAGACCTAACCCACATCATTCGAAGACTTTAGGACCAAAAGTACCCCAGGGGGAGTACACCAAATGACCGAGCCAAAACGCTACCAATGCCGCCACATCTTCACCGACGGCCACCGCTGCGGCAGCCCATGCCTGCGCCAGGAAGACTTCTGCTACTACCACCACACCACCCGCCGCCCGGTCCAGGACCCACGCCAGCGCCCGACCCGCACCGCCCTCTTCGACCTCCCCATGCCCGAAGACCGCGCCGCCATCCAGCTCTCCATCGGCGAAATCCTCCGCCGCATCGCCCGCAACGAGATCGACCCCCGCCGCGCCGGCCTCCTCCTCTACGGCCTCCAAATCGCCAGCACCAACCTCCCCCGCGACCCCAAACCCACCCGCAAGAGCCAGGACCCCTACGAACCCGTCCCACAACCTATCGAAGAGATCACCACCGACCCCGAACAAGGCCTCCTCGCCCCACTCGCCGAGTTCACCCAACCCGAGCGCCCCCGCAGCGTCATAGGCCAACTGCTAGACCGGTTCGCCCAGGAAAAACCCACCCCAAAACCCGAACCCCAAATCCTCCCCACCCTACAAGCCACCGAAGAAAACCCAGCAACCCCATCGGTGCAAATCACTGTTAAGCCTTTTCGTCTCCCATCCGCGCTAATCCGCACTGATCCGCGGTCGCCCCAGGCAGATACCAACTCTTGCTATCCTGACACTTGCATATGCCAAAACCCATCGTCCTCACCATCCTCGACGGCTGGGGCTACCGCCCCGAGACCCACGGCAACGCCATCGCTCTCGCCCGCAAGCCCATCTACGACAAGCTCCTCCTCGACTATCCCAACACTCTCATCCGCGCCAGCGACCGCTTCGTCGGCTTGCCCGACGGCCAGATGGGCAACTCCGAGGTCGGCCACCTCAACCTCGGCGCCGGTCGAGTCGTCCGCATGGACATCACTCGCATCGACGCTGCCATCGCCGACGGAACCTTCTACACCGACCCCGTCCTGCTCCAGGCCATCTACCTCGCCGCGCAGGACAACCGCGCCCTCCATCTCTTCGGCCTGCTCTCCGACGGCGGCGTCCACTCGCACCAGCGCCATCTCTACGCGCTCCTGCGGCTCGCCGCACAGCACAAGCTCACCCGCGTCTTCGTCCACGCCTTCACGGACGGTCGAGACACCATGCCCACCAGCGGCCTCGGTCACCTCGAAGCCCTCGAACAGCAAATGCGCGAGTACGGACTCGGCCAGATCGCCTCTGTCTCCGGCCGCTACTACGCCATGGATCGCGACCTCCGCTGGGAAAAAGAGCGTCAGGCCTTCGACGCTATGGTCACCGGTACCCCTCAGGGCGGAACCTACATCGACCCCATCGCCCGCGTCCGCGAACTCTACAACAACGAGATCACCGACGAATTTATCCCGCCCTTCACCGTCATCGACGCCCACGGCAACCCCATAGGCCCCATCCGCGACGGCGACGTCTGCATCAACTTCAACTACCGCGCCGACCGGGCCCGTCAAATCACCCGAGTCCTCGCCCGCAACTGCGACGTCCCTGGTGGCCTCACCGCAGCCAATGCCCACGACCTGCCCAAAGCAGCCGAGCTGGAACTCGAAATCCCGCGCGCGCAGGCCCCAGACAACATCCACTACGTCTGCATGACCCAGTACGACAAAAACTTCAACCTCCCCATCGTCATTCCACCCGAGTCGATGGACAACCTTCTAGCCAACGTCATGGCCGACGCCAATCTCCGCAACCTCCGCGTAGCCGAGACCGAGAAGTACGCCCACGTCACCTACTTCTTCAACGGAGGAATCGAAAAACCGTTCCCCGGCGAAGACCGCGCCCTTGTCCCATCGCAGAAGGTCGCCACCTACGACCTCGCCCCGGAGATGTCCGCCGCAGGTATCGCCGACGCCGTAGTCAAAGCCGTCAACGACACCGCCTTCGACGTCATCATCGTCAACTTCGCCAACGCCGACATGGTCGGCCACTCCGGCAAACTGGAACCCACCATCCGAGCCGTCGAAACGGTCGACACCCAGCTGGGCCGCATCTATCAAGCCGTCAAACAGCGCGGCGGCAATCTCCTCGTCACCGCCGACCACGGCAACGCCGAGATGCTCATAGACCCGCTCACCGGTGGCCCCCACACCGCCCACACCACCAACCCCGTCCCCTTTATCCTGATCTCACCGGATGCCACCCCCTCCGATCACGCAATTCTTCGACCGGGTGGCAGCCTCCGCGACATCTCCCCCACCATCCTCAAGCTCCTCCACCTCGACCAACCCAGCGAGATGACCGGAGAAAATCTCCAACCTTTATAAAATCCGCACAGCTCCATCGGGTGACTTCGTGAATCCATGAATCACCCGCCCCGTCTCATCCATATGCTCAAGCCGGAGCAACTCCGGCGTAACCTCCAGTCGGCTGAACCCATACACCTTCGAGGCATAAGGCCCCCGCTGAGCCTCATCAATCTTCAACGTATAAAGGTCCGCCCCACCTCCACCCGACAAAACAAACGAAGTCGGATGCCCCTCAAACTCAAGATGCTGCATATCATGATCATGCCCTGCCAGATACATATGCACCTTATGCTTCCGCAGCAGAGGCTCCCAATCCGCCATCAGCACCTTATGATCCCCATGCGGCCCATTTGAGTAAATCGGATGATGCCCCATCACAATCAAAAACGGCGTCCGCAACGGCTTCTCCAACTCCGACTTCAACCAGGCCAACTGCTCCGCTTGTTGTTCAGCCGTCAGCGTGAAGTTCACTCCCTTAGCTTGTGGGCCGTCGGGATGAGGCACATTGCTATCCAGCGCAATCACTGTCACAAGAGGCTTCTTCGTCGGAAACTCGAACCGATACCACTGTGACGGCAGAGTCCACCGCGTCCCGGCCTTCTTCGCATACGCTAACTCAGCATCAACCTTGCTCTCAGGCATACGCTGATAGTCATGATTCCCGAGGATCGCATACGCCGGGCAATCGAACACACTCTTCGGATACATCTCCTCAAACTGAGTCTTCCACCGCTCCGACTCTGCCCCACCCGGCAGCGCCCCATACCAGTTATCCCCCAGCATCAGCAGTGCATCGGCTTTGATCCCGTGACCACGCACGTACCGCTGCATCGCACCAGCAACGCGACTCTGCGCCGTAAAGTCCTCATAACCCCAGTCACCCAAGATCAACAGTTGCTTCGCCGCAGGATTTAATTTGCCTTCGAGACCAGCTGCAAAAGTAGGCAGCGAACCCAAACTGGCGAGCGCACTAAATACAAAACTCTGACGAAGAAAACCGCGACGACTCAACATCCCATTCATAGGACCCTTATATCATTCGCATGCCAACTGAATTTCAACGAGAGATGACTAAATCTCCCGACGCCCTTCCATTGCCCGCGACATCGTCACCTCATCCGCATATTCAATATCGCTCCCAGCTGGAACCCCAGTAGCAATTCGAGTCACCTTAACATCGGCATTCGTCTTACGAATCTCCTGAGCAAGATATCCAGCCGTAGCCTCACCCTCGGTCGTAGGCGAAGTAGCCAGAATCACCTCATCCACATCCGCCAGCCGAGTCAGCAGATTCGCAATCCGCAACTGCTCTGGCCCCACCCCACCAATCGGAGATAGTGTCCCATGCAACACGTGATACACGCCGCCATAGCTCCGCGTCTTCTCGATCGTCGCGATGTTTGTCGGCTCCTCCACCACACAAACCAGCCGCTGATCACGCACCGGGCTCGTGCAATACCCGCATGGATCAACATCGGTGATGTTGTTGCACACAGAGCAAAGTCGCAGATGCGCCTTCAACTCCCGAATCGCCATTGCAAGCTTCTCCGCATCCTCGGAAGAAGACCGTAGCACATGAAACGCCAGCCGCTGAGCGCTCTTAGTCCCAATCCCCGGCAGCTTCCTGAACTCATCAATCAGCCGAGTCATCGGCTCCGCAAACCGCGCCATCAACGCAACCCCGGTAGATCAGGCAGACCAAGCCCACCCACCATCCCCGCAACACTCGCCTTGATCGCCTCGTCCGCGCGCCGCCCTGCCTCGTTCACCGCAGCTGTGATCAAATCCTCCAGCAGCTCCAGATCACTCCCTGCGCTTCCAATCGCCGACGGCTCAATCTTCAGCCGGAGAACCTCTTTCTTCCCATTCATTCGCACCGTCACCACACCACCGCCACTCGACGCCTCAACCACGGTCTCCGACAGCTTACGCTCCATCTGTTCCTGCATCTGGCGCGCCTGTCCCATCATCTCCTTCATCTTTCCCAGATCGGAAAAATCCATGCGCTCCTCCTCGCTAATCGTTGTCCCGCAGATCGATCACGTTACGAATCTCGGCGTTGAACAACCGCTGTGCCTGCTGGACCACGGGATGCTCCATCGCCTTGGCCTGTGCGCTGCCGGTCTTCGCCGCCCTGGGTTTCTTCTTCTCGGCCGCAGCCGCAGTACCCGGTAGCAGTACCAACTTCAGCGCCCCAGCACCAGCCTCTCGCAGCGCAGCCCGAACGATCTTATCCGCCTCGGGATTCACCACCATCGGCAGCATGATCTTCGACAACTCCGTCTGTACACGAATCTCTCCGCCCTCAATCTTCCACTCTGCATCGGCCATCGCGTCAGCTGCCGAACCCTGGCTCTTGACATTCATCAACGCTTCCGTCGCGACACGCTGAAACTCCTCGGCGGATGCAGAAGGCGGGGATAAAGTTTGCGAATTAGAACTCTCTACCACCAGAGAAATTTCTGGTTCAAGTGCCGCAGCAGGGACAGCGCCCGTACCCAGAATCTCCGCCGTAATCGTCGTTACCGAAACCTCGGCCACTGGTTCCGATTCGACAACAACGGCCTCCGCGATACGTACAGGCTCCACATTCTTTGGCACAACGGGCGCTTCAGCCTTCACAGAAACGGGAATCTCAACCCTCGGCGGAGTCGATAGACCTGCTTCACCCTCAAACCGTTTGCGACTCCGATCCGCCTCGAACGGAGAAAACGCAGGCTTCGCAGGAGCTGGCGCAGCTGGAACGTTAGGTGAAGGAGCAGCGGCACGAACGGCAGTTGGTTGTACTGGACGAGAGGTCGCTGTCGTTGTTCGCGGCGTTATTTGCCCGAATCCGCCACCAGCAGGGAACTGACTCAACATCTCTTCCACCGGAAGCAGTCGCCGCAGATGTACCAGTTTCAACAGTCCGAGCTCAAAGTGAAACCGCTGCTCCTGCCGATACCCCAGTTCATCGAAGGTCCGAAGCATTACCTGCAGAAACCTCGCCAATTCCTCTTCGCCGAACAGCGCAGCCGACCGCCCGGCACGCCGTTGCTCATCCGCCGAGATCTGCAGTAGCTCCGTCGCCGTGCCATCCAGCCCCGAACCATCCGCTCCAATCCCGGCAATCTTCGCAATCACACAATTCCGCAGATACCGCACAAACTGCCGGGCTAGTTGTGCAGGACTGTTACCAGCATCCAGCAACTGGTTCGCAACCGTAATCACCTCGGCGCTGTTATTTCCATCGACAGCCTCAAGAATCTTCTCGAAGACCGCATTCGGAACCGTCCCCATCAACTCGCGAATCTGCGAAGCATCAAGCCGTGGCCGCCCATCCTCCGTCGGTGCACTCGCAATTGCCTGATCCATAATGGAAAGCGCATCGCGCATCGACCCATCGCCCGCCTCAGCGAGCAGCGCCAGCGCAGCTTCATCGGCCACTACGCCCTCACGCTCTGCAATCCCGCGCAGCTCACCCAGAATATCCACCAGCTTCACCGCGTGAAAGCTGAAGTGCTGGCATCGCGACCGCACGGTCTGCGGAATATCTTCCGGCTGTGTCGTAGCCATCATGAAGACGATGTGATCCGGCGGCTCCTCCAGCGTCTTCAGTAGCGCATTAAACGCCGCATCCGTAATCTGGTGAGCTTCATCCAGAATGTAAATCTTGTACTTGTCTCGCGCCGGACGATACCGCGCGGCATCTCGCAGCTCACGAATCTCATCGATGCCGCGATTGGTCGCCGCGTCGATCTCGATCACATCCACCGCATTGCCCGCGCGAATCTCCACGCAGCTGTCGCAGACCTCGCAGGGCTCCGCCGTAGGCCGCTCTGCCGAGCCAATCGCATTCCGGCAGTTCAGCGCCATCGCAAGAATACGGGCAATGGTCGTCTTCCCAATGCCCCTGTGCCCGCTGAAGATGTAGCCGTGAGCAATGCGTCCCTGCGTCAGCGCGTTCATCAGCGTGACGGTGACATGATCCTGTCCCGCGACATCCGCGAAACGCTGTGGCCGGTATTTCCGTGCAAGAACCTGATATCCCATAAGAAGCGACGAAGGGCCGCACCGCTATTGTAGCGTTCGCGGCCCTCAGGATTTCCCCTTAGGGTTTCTTCGCCCGCTTCTTGCCTGTCTGCTTCTTCTTAGCGCGCCTCGCACGACGCTTCACCTCATCCGCGCTGAACATCGTCCCACGGCAACTCCCAGCGCCGCAGTGGCAGTCGGCATCGTCATCATCGCTGTCATGCAGGTTGTACTCGTACGTCAGTTCCTCGCCAGCCGCGATGTCCCGGATCGCTGTCACCCAGATGCGCCCATCGAAGTCCTCGCTCTCGCAGTTCGGGTCGCACGAATGATTGATGAACATTGCCGTCCCAAACCCATCAATCACCATATTCTTGCCGCAACTGAACAGATAAGTGACGAACCGATCGGCATAGCGCTCATCCGCCTGCTTCTTGGTAAAGCGTGGCCCGTCATACTCGACCACCCGCGCCCCCTTTTTGATAGCCCGCGTCGTATAACAGCCGGCTGCATGAATCGACGAAGAACGAACGACAAGTCCATTGACCATAGCAAAAACACACTCACAGAGATTCAGTAATGACTGCGTTCAGAGCAGGGAAGCAGCCCCAGTCTCACCCAACGCCCACCATCTTCAAGCTGACTATAACAAACCTCCCTTCCACATCGTCAAAGCATCAGTACGAGTAAGACGAGTAATCTAGTTACGGATGAAATTCTGCCCCACAATTCGGTCTGTCTCTCATTCCATGCTGGTCGCCATGTTGCTATCAGCTGCCTGTGTGGCCCAGACCACGCCCACCCAGAAGCCCACAGACAGCGCTCCTCCATGCCCGTCTCCCAGCCAGACCACTGGCAAGCCTGCAACCGACAAACCCTGTGTCTCAAAGTTCCCTGCAACCGCCGCAGACGAACACCCATTCCCAACCCAGACCCCACCCCCAATGCGCGATTCGGACTTGGGCAGCAGTAGTTCCAGCAGCTCAAGCGACAGCAGCAATGCAGCCCCCGACGCCCCGCCCCCCTCGAAGCCCCATTCAACGGCAGCCGATGAGCACCCATTCCCAACCCAGGCCCCTCCCCCGATGTACGATTCAGACTCGAGCAGCAGTAGCAGCAGTTCCAGCAGTAGCAGCAGTTCCAGCAGCAGCTCAAGCGACAGCAGCGCCGCGGATCCTGACGCCCCACCCCCGTCCGCGCCTTCGGCCGATAGCGCCGCCAGCACCAGAACTACCCGTCGCAAACTCCCGAAGGTCCAGAATCTCCAGACCGACGACGAACGCGTCACAGAAGACCTCAGCGTAGCGAAGTTCTATGAAGACCGCAGCGACCTCAACGCCGCCTATCTGCGCGCCAAAGACGCTGTCAAGATCGAGCCCAACGATGCCGAGTCCCACTTCGTCCTGGCTCACATCGCACAGAAGCTCCAGAAACGCGACGAAGCCATCGCCGAGTTCAACGCCTACCTAAAGATCGAGCCCGAAGGCGACAAGGTAAAACAAGCCCGCAAGGCTCTGACGCAGCTCCAATAGCTTCCGGACCAAACTTGCGCTCCCGGTGTACCGTAATCCTGTGGCCATGGATACGATCCTTCAGCAGCTCCAGCGAGAGATAAGCGGCTCCCTCCAGGGACTCGACGCCACCCAGACTCAGCTTCGCCCCTCGACAGCGAATTCGGATATGGATAAGTGGAGCATCCAGCAGATCGCCCAGCATCTCACCCTAACCTATGCCAACACTGAGATAGCGATCAACGGTCGCCTGGCCAAGGGAACTCCCACCCGTACTCAGCCCACTCTCCAGCAGCGGATTCGTCAATATGCGGTCACGACTCTCGGATACTTTCCAAGCGGCCGTGAAGCCCCCTCGGCCGTCTGCCCTCCCTCGTGCTCGCCGCCACTTTCCGGCGAAGAACTTACCCAGGAAGCCGCTATAGGCCTCGCCCGTATCGACCAGCTCTTCGCTCAGGCCGAATCCCTCTTTGGATCGCGACGTTCCATCAGCCACATTGTCCTGGGGCCGCTCAGTATCTATCAGTGGCGACGCTTCCACCTCATCCACGGCCGCCACCACATCCGACAGATCCGCGCCATCCGAACTGCTCACCTCAACTAGTCTTCGTCGTCCAGTTCCTGCCTCAGAATAGTCTCTGGTTCGTCGTCCAGTTCATCTTCTACCCGCAGATAACGCCGCATATACCGCAGCGGTTCCTCAGCGACCGCAAGTTCGCGCAAATGATACTTCCAGGCATCCTCGCGTGTGCTACGCCGGGTATACGCCTTGCGATACACCGTGCCTATCGTCCCATCCGGCATCTTCCGCGTAAACGTCTGGGTCGGCACCTGAAACGTCATCAGCTCCCCCGGTTTCCAGAAGCTCGAGGCAAACTCATGAGAGAACAGCAGCGCATAGTAGCGCCGACCTTCTGCCAGCGTCTCAATCGCCTGCAACGCAGTCTTCCATTGCAGTCCCAGCTTCCCGACGTACCACCGCCGAAACTCAAAACCATTGGCCCGCGCCTGACCTACCAACAGCTGAAGCAGCTCAAACCGTGTCATAAAATCCGTTCAATCCCATCAAGGCAGTTCAGCCATACTACAGGCAATCTGGCGAAGCAGAAGGTATAGTTTACCCTGACAGGCGTCTAACACTCGTAACCTCAGAGAGCGAATGATTCTGAAGTCCCGCAACAGCACCATCCTCACCGCCGTCCTTCTCGCCGTTACCCTCGCATTGCCAGGTATTGCGCAGCCGGCCCTCGCCCAGCCCATTAGCAATTCACATACCGATCCCATCAATCTCACCCCCCAGGTCCGCGAGGCGCACGAGCACTTCTACAACCTCGACTATGAGGGCGCCCTCACCCGCTTCGAAGCCATCCAAAAGGCCAATCCCCAGAGCGCCATCGCCACCGGCTACATCCTCATGGTGCTCATCTTCCGCGAGCTCTACCACCAGGACCTTCTCGACACCACCTACTACGCGCACGACTCCTTCCTCACCTCCAAACGTAACGTCCCCGTCCCCCAGGCCACCCGCGACCGCATCGAGCAACTTACCAGCTCCGCCATCGCCATGGCCGACCAGCAGATCAAAGACAACCCCAACAACGCTAACGCCTACTTCGCCCGCGGATACGCCCGTGGCATGCACGCCGCCTTCATCACCCTCGTCGACCACAGCTACGTCGCCGCCGCCCGTCAGGGCCTCGCTTCACGCAACGACAGCGAGCAAACCCTCAAGATCGACCCCGACTACGCCGACGCCAAGATGGCCATGGGCATCCAGCAATTCGCCGTCGCCAGTCTTCCCCGCATCCTCCGCATCATGATCGGCATCACCGGCGTTACTGGCAACAAAGAGAAAGGTCTTGATCTCCTCCGCGAAGCCGCCGCCCACGGCCTCGTCACCAACATCGAATCCCGCACTGCCCTCTCCCTCTTCCTGCGCCACGACGCCCGCTACCCCGAGGCCCTCGCCGTCCAGCACGGCCTCGCCGTCGAGTATCCCCACGACTACCTCTTCCGCCTCGAAGAGGCCAATCTCACCAAGGACAAGGGCGACGGCCCAGCCGCAATCACCACCTACAAAAAGGTTCTCGAAGACTCCCGCAAGCCCGATTACTTCATCGACCCTCGCCTCCAGATGGCCTACTTCGGCCTCGCCGACACCCAACGCGGTCAGAACCTCATCGCCGAAGCCGCCGAAAACTATCTCAACGCCGCCGCCCAGCCCAATTGCAGCGAATGGCTCCGTCGCCGTGCCCAGCTCAACGCAGGCCAGATGTTCGACCTCCTCCACAAGCGTGATAAAGCCGTTGAGCAATACCAGCAGGCCAGCGCCGGCGGCGGAGACCAATCTCAGGCCGACACCGCCCGCCGCTACCTCAAATCCCCCTATACCGGAAAATAACTTAGCGTTCAATGCTCCGGTAGCATCGAACATAAGGGCCAATCTCCTACCTTCTCCTGAACGAACGGGGAAGCTTCGCGGGCAATGAGCCTTCCCGATATATCTGAGAACGCTAAGCTTCCTTGCTATACACGGGGTGACGTTCATGAGGAATGAAAATCATCAATCCCCAGTGCTGCAAAGCACCCTATGGATACTCTTTTTTATTGTTCTCATCGGGGCCTTCCTGAGGATTTATCCGCTCAAGCACGAGGCTCTTAACGGAGACGAACTGTTTTCAGCCAGGGTCGCTTTAGCGCCGATCAATAATAGCTACGTCATGGTCAGGGATAACCTGGTCCACCCTCCTCTCTACTATCTGCTCCTGAAGATCGACATCTCGACAATGGAAGCCAGTGCTTTGGGTCTGAGATTGTTATCCTTGGCTGCCGGCCTCCTCACTATTCCGCTGGTTTGGTTGCTCGGCCGTCGACTGGGATCAAGCGACGCGACAGGACTATTGGCAGCGGCATTGGTAGCACTCAACGTCAATACCATTTTTTACAGTCAGGAAGCACGGTCTTACGCCGTCTACACCTTCTTGGTACTTCTGTACGCGCTCTGGCTCAGCATCATCGCCAGGAAGCAGACTGCATCGATGTGGGTAGTGGGTGGAGTGCTCATGTTGCTCCTCTTCTACACCCATTATGTGGCTGCAGTTTTCATAGTGCTCAGTCTGGTGGCGCTGCTTTTCAGCAATGTTGAAGTCTCCGTCAAAAAAACTGCAGTCGCGATAGCGGCTGCCGCCGGTATTGGTTTTATCCCATGGCTCTACGTGGTCAGCAAGGTCTATCGACTGAAGCATGGTGTCGGAGAGAATCTCGATTGGCAAGGGCATCCTGAGTTCTATGATCTGAAAAGGATCTGGGCGCTCTCGTTAGGCCTCCCCGAAATAAAAGGGGCAACAACGGTGGTGCTCCTCATAGTCATCCTGCTGGTATCGGCAGCGATCTTCAATGAGTGGAAGCACCACATCCTGCGGCAAAACATTTTACTTCTGGTGAGCGTCGTCGCCGGTGTTCTGGCTCCATTGACGCTCTTCGTGCTATCGCGTAAACCAATCAATCTGCCTCTATTCGGATTGCGGCACGTGCTTCCGTCGACTGTGTTGCTTTGTCTGGTGTGTTGTCACGGTTTGATGCGGCTCGCCGAAGCTGCCGGGAGATGGAGAAGATTGGTGTTTGCGGGTGGCACGGTGCTCCTGTTGGCCCTTGTGGCCGTTTCGGAGATTGGCGCTTTGCGGCACGGCCCCGCCCGTTTTCCGTATGACGTAATCGCAGCGCGGGTCGTAACAGAAGAAAGCCAGGGAATTCCGGCTTATACAACGTGGTTATATGGCATCGGCGAGCCGGCAAACTTCTACTGTCATTCTGTCTGCGTGTGCGATGTCTCCGAGAATGCCGGTCATCTTCCCCGGAAATTCGTGCTTCTTTACCGGCCCAGGAACCCAATGGAGACGAAAGTTTATCTAGACCTGCTGAACCAGGGATTTGTCGCTGATAAAAGTACTTACTATACCGATGGCGCAAACGACCCTTTTGGAACAATAGCAGCAACGATGGAGCGGTTGCCCCAGATGCAGTGAAGGGGAAGGCCGCCGGAAGATTCACCCAGCCTGAACCCTACAATCAACACCATGTGGGTAACCAGTCACAGGGCGCGCCCTGAGTTTCTGACACGTCAGGTTCGCGCCCTAATCAGTATCCGCGCATCGAACACTACGCTGCCAACGAACCCTCAGCATGTCCTACCGTTCCATATCTCTGCTCCGACCAGCGCATAGCCTGAGCGATGCAGATGATATGAAGAATCAGCAGCAACGGCACGGCGAACGTTGGAATCAGGCTCAAAGGCAACACCGTCATAGGACTCGTCGTGATTCCGTTAGGACCGGCCAACTCCTGCGGTTCGATGAATCGAGCAGCTGCACCGAGCGAAATCGCCGTGACGAGGTCTGTTATCCCCAGCAACTGCCACGTAATAAAACTCTTCTTATACTTCGGGGTTGAAAACTTCATTCCGACCAGAAGCGCCGTCACTCCAATCGCAATATCGCCCCATCCCGCAGGCAGCGCTAGGACGCCCGGCAAAATGCGATACGTATACAACGCCAGAAAGGCAAATCCCGCAAGCCGCCACGAGTGGATCATCGTCAGAGTGCCCGGATTGAGCGACAGCACATACGCCTTGAACGATTCCGAGCTCCGATACCACGCCCAGAAGACACCAACAGGAATCAGCACGGCGAGCAAGAGCGGAAGTGGCGGCTTATCCGGAGGCGTTTTGAAAACATGGAACGCCGAAGCCACGAGGGTCAAGAGGAACCAGACCGCAATCAGTCCGGCAGTAAGTCTTCCATAATTTACCTTTGTCATAACGAGTCCTTTCTGTGATTACAGCTCTTTGATTGCATCGGCCACGTCGTTGGCCAGGCCCATAAGCTCCTTCCATTGACTGCCACCGATCCGTTGCTGCAACTTCGTCTGCACCTCCTCCCAGCAGGCAAAAGCCTGGCTCAAAGTCGTTGTTCCCGCTCTCGTCAGCCGATAGAGGCTCTTACGCCCATCCTTTGCATCCGCCGATATCTCGACCCATCCGCGCTCGAGCAACACGGCAAGATTGCGCGAAAGCGTCGTCTGGTCGCTATCGATCGCCCTCACCAGCGCCTGCTGGTCCACTGGCTGCCTACCGCGAATATTCGCCAGCAGCTCAAACTGGCTTGCACTCACGCCAGCAGCCGACAGCGCCTCGTCATACATCCGCGTCATCAGCCGCGTCGCGCGTCGCATCGACGAGCACATGCAGTTCAAAGAATTGCCACCCTTAGGGTTTGGCATCGCTCTTCGGCTCCTGCAGCAGATACCGCAGCGGACTCAACGGCCCCAGCGGTATCAGCTCAAACTCCATGCGCTTCGACTCCACCAGCGGTAGCTTCGCCAGCATCTCCCTCGCTTCATCAACCGAGGCAGCATTCAGCAGAAACACCACACCGTTCGTATCCTTCCGGACAAACCATTGATCCAGTTTCCCAGCCAGGTAGAGATTCACCGTATCTCTTACCTCCGACGGCATAACCTGCCGCATTGCGTCCCCGGTAGGAGTCCCGACGATATGTCCAACCGCCAGCACCTTCGTTGTCGGCCCCTGTAGTATCGACGGCGTCTGAGAATAGCCCACCATCGCAACGCTCAAAACGCTGCACAGCGAAATGAATCGAATCAAACTCATCTGTTGCCTCCGGATTGATGGAATTTAGATGTATATACATGGAAATGGACGCAGCCGCCAGCATTTTTTTTATATCTATCGACCGGCTTTCCAATTTCCAGAACCTTTTCCGCTAACTCCGCGTATCTGCCACTGCTGTCATTGCCACATTAATGTGGCAAAATAGAATCTCTCCGGAGAACTCCTATGTTCTGTACTCGTTGCGGAAATAAGCTGGATCCTTCTTCACGTTTCTGTCCCGCCTGCGGCGCAGCCACTCCCGCGGCAACGCCTCCCTTCGTTGATCCGTTCGCGTCCACGGGCAAGCTCTTCCGCCCCCGCAACAACCGCATGGTCGCCGGAGTCTGCGCGGCATTTGCGCAACAGTATGGCTGGGACCTCACCCTCGTCCGCATCGTCACCGCCCTGCTGATCATCCTCACCGGAGTCGGCGCTCTGGCCTACATCGCCGCCTGGGTCATCATCCCCGAAGAACCCCTCGTACTCCCGACAAAGAGCATTTAAGTTTTGACTAAAAAGACAGCCCCAGACCAGATCAGCGCCCGCCCCTTCGCCTACCGCAACCGCACCCTGCACTGCGACGAAGCCAGCCTCTCCACCCTCGCCGACCAGTATGGCACGCCGCTCTATGTCTATTCGGCGCGGCAGATCACGCACCGCTTCCAGCTCTTCGAAACGGCGTTCGCTAACCGTCCGCACACCATCTGCTACGCGGTCAAAGCCAACTCCTCGCTCGCCATCATGCGCCTCCTCGCGCAACAGGGAGCAGGCTTCGACATCGTCTCCGGTGGCGAACTCGAGCGCGTCCGCAAAGCCCACAAACCCGCCCTCAAAAAAGTCGTCTTCTCCGGCGTAGGCAAGCAAATCTGGGAGATCGACGCCGCCCTCAAAGCCAACATCCTCCTCTTCAACGTCGAGTCCGAGACCGAACTCCACCTGCTCGCCGCCCGGGCCGAAGCTCTCAACATCCGCGCCCGCTTCGCCCTCCGCGTCAACCCCGACGTCTTCGCCGAGACCCACCCCTACATCTCCACAGGCCTCAGCGAGCACAAGTTCGGCATCGACATCAACGCCGCGCGCGCCATATACCGCAAGGCCGCAAAATCAAAATGGCTCGACCCCGCCGGCGTCAGCGTCCACATCGGCTCGCAAATCCGCAAGGTCGACCCCTTCGCCGCAGCCCTTGCCCGAGTCACCAGCCTCATCGCCGACCTCCGCAAAGATGGCCACGACATTCGCTACGTCGACGCCGGAGGCGGCCTAGGCATCGACTACGGCGACGGCCCCTTCAACCCTGCCCATCAGGTCGAAAAGTACGCCGCCGCCCTGGCCAAAGGCCTCGCCAACGAGACCGCCCACCTCCTCCTCGAGCCCGGCCGCTTCATCGTCGCCCAGGCGGGAGCCCTCCTCACCCGGGTCCTCGTCGTCAAGAAGAACGGCTCCAAGACCTTCGTCATCACCGACGCCGGGATGAACGACCTCATCCGCCCTGCCCTCTACCACGCCCACCACGAGATCATTCCCATCAAGCAGCCGACAGGGGGGTCGACGCTCACCGCCGACATAGTAGGCCCAGTCTGCGAATCAGGAGACTTCTTCGCCCGCGACCGAGCCATCCCTGCCGTCAAACCCGGCGACCTCGTCCTCCTCCTCGACGCCGGAGCCTACGGAATGTCCCTCACCTCCAACTACAACTCCCGTCCCCGCCCCGCCGAAGTCCTCATCGACGACGCCAAACCCAAACTCATCCGTCGCCGCGAAACACTCCGCGACCTTCTGGCCCCCGAACTCCTTAGCTAGCCGAGTCCTTGCTTTGAAAAAGTCTTTGCTTTGAAAGGGCGCGGATTCAGCCGCGCCGTAGACTTTTCAATTGCAGCCACAAAGCAACCCAGAGTTTTCCACATCCAATCCTGTCAAGTCTTAAATCGCATATCCATATCAAAATCAATAACTTACATCTGCCTAATTACCCTGTTCAACCAGCTATAATGAAGTAAGTGATAAACGACGAATTCCAAGATGGATTATGCCATCTGGTCATGGCCGCATTATCTTTTTAGAATCAATACTTTACGCGCAAGCAACGCGAAGAATGAAGAGTTTACGTCCCAAGTCCGGACCTAAACCTTTTCAATGGAAGACTTTAGACTAATTCGGTACGGGTGGGGAGGGTACTTGCTATCCCTCGCAACGTGCTAAAATCGCAAGGTCGCAATCGGCACAAATCATCACCGAGGTAGTTCATGTCCGGCCATTCAAAATGGGCCACAATCAAGCATAAGAAGGGCGCGCTTGACGCCAAACGTGGCAAGATCTTCACCCGCCTGATCAAGGAAATCACCATCGCAGCCAAGACCGGCGGCGGCGGAGACCCAGACGGCAACCCCCGCCTCCGCACTGCCATCGCCGCTGCCAAGGCCGAGAACATGCCCGCCGACAACATCAAACGGGCCATCCAGCGAGGCACGGGCGAACTAGAGGGCGTCTCCTATGAGGAGATCACCTACGAAGGCTACGGCCCCGGTGGCGTTGCCCTCATCGTAGAGGTCCTCACCGACAACAAAAACCGAGCAGTCAGCGAGATCCGCCACGCCTTCTCGAAGAACGGCGGGAACCTCGGTGCCGAGGGCGCCGTCTCCTGGATGTTCACGAAAAAAGGTGTCATGACCATCGCCAAATCGGCCGCCAACGAGGACAAGCTTACCGAGATTGTCCTCGAAGCCGGAGCCGAAGACCTCAGCGATGAAGGTGAAAACTGGGAGATTCTCTGCGACCCCAAGGACTTCGAGGCCGTAACCGAAGCCCTCAAAGCCGCCAAGATCACCCCCGAGCACGCCGAAGTCACCAAGATCGCCTCGACCTACACCAAGCTCGAAGGCGCTCAGGCCAATGCCATGATCCGCCTCCTCGAGGTCATCGAAGATCTCGACGACACGCAAAACGTCTACTCGAACTTCGACATGGACGAAGCTCCCGTGGCAAGCTAACCCAAGCGGTCAACCTTCTGTAAAGGCCGCCATCCTCGGCGGCCTTTCTTCTGCACCATTCAATTTGAACCAGGAGTCAAGCAGTGACCAAACCGATTCGGCGCATTGGAAAGTTCTGCACCCTGGTTCTTATCGCATCCGCATCACTCGCCCTCGCGCAGGCGACCCCCGCAGCGCTGAATCCGATGCAGTCCAACACCGGCCACCGCCCCCTTGAAATCGGCGCTCTGGTTCAGGGAGGTTTCGGCGTCACCGAAGACCGCGGAGACTTCAGGTTCTTCATGGCAGGCGCACAAGCCGGCAAAGTCCTCACCGGCAACGTCGGCCCCGGTCTTCTGCACGGTAACTTCGAGTACGGCGTCCAACTCTTCCCCTTCTGGCAGTCTTACACCCCGAAGATCCAGCGCGAACTCTGCCCTCCTTCCGGCGCCTGCTCGGGCCCATACACCGTGGGCGGCACCTTCACTGGCGCCTCCATCACACCAATCATCCTCCGTTGGAACTTTGCCGGCACCAAACGCATCTCACCCTGGGTGCAGGGAGCAGGTGGTCTTCTGTGGACCAACCACAAATACCCAGCCTTCGGCGGCCCCCCGTACAACCCCAACAACGATGGCCCCAACTCGGATACAAGTGTCTGGAACTTCACCCCGCAGTTCGGCGTCGGTATGCGGTACTTCATTCGTCCGCGGCGGTCGATCGACTTCGGCGCCAACGCTATCCATATATCCAGCGCCTCGCTCGGCGACAAAAACCCCGGCGTCAACGCAAGCGTACAATTCACAGTCGGCTACACCTGGTGGAAGTAAGATGAGCATCTTTTGCCACCATCTGTACGCTGGCAACAACTTACTGCAGTCATGAACTCAGAATCCATTATCGAGTGCGTTCCAAACTTCTCTGAAGGTACCGATCCAGCCAAAGTGAGCAAGATCATTGCAGCCATGCAGGTCGAGGGTGTACGTCTGCTCGACTGGTCGCTCGACACTGCACACAACCGCTCGGTCGTCACCATTGCGGGTTCGCCGGATGCAGTCGTCGAGGCCGCCGTCCGCGCCGCAGGAAAAGCCGCGGAGATCATCAACCTGACTCAGCAGCATGGCGTGCATCCGCGCATCGGCGCCGCTGACGTCATCCCGTTCATTCCGGTGAGTGGAGCCTCTCTCGCGGACTGCGCCCTGCTCGCCCGCAACGCTGGCCTCCTGATCTGGCGCCGCTACGGCATCCCTGTGTACTTTTACGGGGCCGCTGCCGCGCGCCCTGACCGGGTTCAACTCGAGGACGTCCGTAAAGGCCAGTTCGAAGGCCTTCGAGACGCTGCTCGTCGCGATGCTGCCCGAAGACCCGATGTTGGTGGACCTGAGCTTCACGAGACTGCAGGAGCCAGTGCGGTAGGAGCCCGCAGCTTCCTGATTGCGTACAACGTTCATCTGCGTGATGCTGACGTTACTGCGGCTCGCGCCATCGCTCGTGATATCCGTGCTTCAAACGGAGGTCTTCACGGTGTCAAAGCTCTGGGAGTGCTTGCCAACGGCCGTGCCCAAGTCACCATGAACATTACCGATCACCGTACGACGCCGATGCGTAAGGTCTATGAGCGCATTCTTGAATTGGCTAATCGCCACGGCGCAGTTATTGAGGATGGTGAGTTGATCGGCCTCATTCCTCAGGATGCCTATGAGGCTAATGCGGAGTGGGCGCGGCATATTCCGAACTTCGATCCGGAGTTGAAGGTGCTTGAACGCCGTCTTGAGCGGCCACTCGATTGGCTTAGGGCATAAGTGGCGCAGGTTTGCGGAACGTTGAGTGTTTATTATCGGTCGCAAGTGCCTGATCGATGAGGCTTTCACACAACATTCTCGTGCTCCATACGTCCAAAGTGGCATAGGCAGACACTTGCCTGTAGCTGTTATTCACGGAAGAATAGAAGGGTTGATCCGCTAAAGCCTGGATCAAGGAGTTATTCATTGCGTATTCTTACCAAGTCGTTCCTCCCCGTTGTAACTCTTGCTCTCTCCGCAGCATTTTGTTCGGCTGCACAGCTCTCCGGTGACGCGAAGGCCGCCATACCGCGCGACATCCAGCAGATCATCGTGGTGGACTACCGGGCGATGCAGAACTCGTCAGCCGCGATGGAGCTCAAGGACCGTGTTCTGCCGCCTGAGTTGAAGCGGCTGGAGACTGCGCTGAAGACATCTGGTCTGAAGGTCGATCAGGACACGGATCTGCTTGCCTTTGCTTCCTTTCGTGATGCTGCCGGACAGGGAACCCGCATTGTTGGTGTTGCGCAGGGACAGTTTCATACACGCGACATTCTCGCCAGTTTCGCCAAGTCGAAGACCAAACCGTCGCCGCTGCGTAACAACAGCATTTACCCGATGGGCTCGAATGGCATGAGCGTCGTCTTCGTCAACCAGACGACGATGGTGTTCGGCGACAAGGAAGCGGTGAAGGCTTCGCTCGATGCGCGGGATGGAATCACTAGCAGCTTCCTGACCAACAGCGACATGATGAACGACATGATTGCTGTGGATACGAAGGCTGTCTGGAGCTTGCTGGACCAGAAGGGAACGCAGACCATGATGCGCGGCGTTCTGGGTGATGCGGCGCAACTGGCTGACTATGACACGGTTCGCAATCGCATGAAGAGCAGCCGCTACACGATGGACTTCCAGAACGGCGTGAAATTCGAGATGGCTGTAGTGATGTCGGACACACTGACTGCGGCGACGGCTGCAACGCTGATGAAGGGTGTTTCGATTATGAGGAAAACGTCCGGAACTCCGCTCGAAAAATCGGCTTTGGATCAGACGACGATCGATTCGAACTCCGGCACGCTGACGGTTTCGTATTCCTCTTCGGATAGTCAGTTTGCGAGCCTGCTTACTTCGCCGCTGTTTCAGTCTGTTGTGAAGTAGTACCCCCCCGTGAGGCACTTTTCTCGCAAAGTCTTCCATCAACAGGGGTTACGGGTGGACTTGTGTGCATGGCGAGAAGGAAAGTCTCTGGATTCAAGGGCTCGATGGATTACATGGCTGTAAAGTATTGATTTCATGATTGTTACTGAACGAGTCTTCTTTCTGAAATGGATCGAAGACTAAAAAAGGAAAGCCCCCGGCTCCATGGCCCGGGGGCTTCCTTATTTAATCCTGTAAATCTAGTTTAGCAAGCTGAGGGTAATTAATGTGCACGGCTATCTTGCTGATTAGTAATGGGTTGTTTGGTTTGGGGGCTTGACAGGATTTTTGGGCGGTAGCTTGTGGAAAAGTTGCGCTGAGGCGAGGTGGGGCTTGGCCAGGAAATCAGAATGGCGGGTAAAGAACAGACAACAGCAACTACAGAAGCAAAGAAAAAAGCAGATCCTCCGCTTCGCAAAGAATGACAAACCAAAAAGCAAACGCAACTGCGGGGATTCTTCTCCTTCGTCCGTCGGCTGGGTCAGGGGGGAGAATGACGGGCTTGGCACCATCTGGTTCTGACCACCACGACAGGTCAAGGTAAGAACAGCTCAACGCAATGTAAACGAGTTTGTGAGGTTCGATTTTAGAGGCCCAGGGCAATTCCGAAGACGTTGCCCTGGAAGGAGTAAGAGCGGTTGAAGGTTGTCGTGGTCTGGAGAGCGTCTTTGAATCTGGCGGAATCTGCGCGGGTAATGGTGGGGACGGAGATAAGGCAGACGGCTGCTGATGTGTCGAGTTTGCTCTTCCAGCCGCCAGCGATCATGTTGCACAGCTCGCCGATGGCGTCGTCGACCATTGGGTCGCGGGGATCGGAGACGGGGCCGAGGAGGGCCTCTGCGGTGAGTTGTGCCACTTGCGGTGTGGCGTAGACGACGCAGATGCCCTCGATGGCTCCGGAGAATTGGATTTGTGCAGTGATGTGTTCGCCGGCGGCGTGTTGGGAAGCGACTGGGGCGCAGCTTCTCTCGAGCATGGTCTCGAAGACTTCGGAGACGGCTGAGTCGAGCCGCGATATCAGTTCTTCCGGTGCTGTATGGGGTTCAGCCGCCAGCATGTGTCCTCGCAGAGATTCCTAACTGGTTGGTGGTTATGCGGCGGCCAGCAATGGTAGGACCCGTGCTTTGACCTGGTCAGCGGTGAAGGGTTTACAGATGTAGCCCTGGGCACCGGCTGCGATGGCGCGGAGGACGAAGTGCTCGCTGCCTTCGGTGGTGATCATGATGGCGGGGACTCCGGGCGCGAGTTTTTCGCTGCGGCGGGCCTCGAGGAATTGGAGGCCGTCCATCACGGGCATGTTAATGTCGCTGACGATGAGGGAGAGTGGGCTGGATGCGCTGCTTTCGTTTCGAAGTGCCTGGAGGGCCTCTTCGCCGTTGGAGGCTTGCAGGACCTCGGAGAGATCAAGGCCAGCCTGGCGAAGCGCTCGTTCGATTACTTTTCTCATGACTGCCGAATCATCAATAATTAGAGCTCGCAACTCGTCCTCCGGGGTTTCGTGTGGTCTGTTGCCTATATCGGCGATTGGTGGGGAAGCTTGAGGGCGCGCCAGGATTTCAAGCGCAAGGCTTTTCATCCTCTTTGCACAAAAAGGAGGTCCCCGTTCGCCTTCGCTCAGAGCAGGCTCTTCAGGGATGGCAAACAAGAAGAGCAAAGACAACGGCAACGGCAAGAGAGATGACGATGTATGAGGCAGCTTCTTAGTGTCCTCTAACCAGATGATGGGATGATTTGGCCCGGCGGGTGCATAAGCCTCGTGCATGGACAGTGGACTCTATGCGGCTTATACAGGATTGATGGCGCGGACGCAGGCGCTGGATACTGCGGCTAATAATCTGGCTAACGTCGGGACGAGTGGTTTTCGCTCGCAGAAAGACTACTTCCGTGGTGTGTTTGCGGGAGGGCTCGATCGAGATGCTCCTGCTGACTCGCAGGTTGGGGAGTCGGTGAATGGCTTTGGCGTGCTGGGTGGAAACAGGCTCGATCTTGGGCAGGGACAACTTACTGCTACGGGCAACCCACTGGATCTGGCGCTTGAAGGGCAGGGTTTTTTTGCGCTGCAGACACCGAATGGATTGAGCTATACGAGAGATGGAGCGTTTACCCGCTCTGCGACGGGCGTGCTCGTGAGCAGTCTGGGCGAGCCGGTGATGGATGTGAACCAGAAGCCGATCACGATTCCAACTGGAACGGTTCATATCTCGAGCGATGGAAGTGTGTCGGTGGCAACGCCGGATGGCAGCGTTGTGGTGGGGCAGGTGGGAGTCTTTACTTTTGCTGACACGTCGATGTTGACGGCGGATGGAACGAATCGCTTCTCGGCGGGTGGGGCTACGCCGATTGCAGGCGATGCTTCGGTGCTACAAGGGTCGATCGAGGGAGCCAACGAGGATGCGATTCACGGAACGATGCAACTCGTGTTGGTGCAGCGGCAGGCAGAGATGATGCAGAAGGCGTTGAGCGTCTTCAACAATGACTTCGATAAGACGGCGGCTGAAGAATTGCCGCGTGTTTGACATGGATTGAGATAAACGAGAGTTGTTTTGACGGACTTTGCAAGAGAGAGGAATTGAGATGATTCGAGCTTTGTATACGGCAGCAAGCGGGATGAGCGCACAACAGGCCAATCTGGATACGGTGGCGAATAACCTGGCCAACTCGGCTACGGCTGGGTTCAGGGCGCGGCGGATGCAGTTTGAGGACATGATCTACCAGAACATGATCACGCCGGGGTCGGCGCAGAGCCAGCAGACCGTATCGGCGGGTTTGCAGATCGGTCTGGGAACGAAGTCGTCGTCGTCCGAGGTGATTATGACGCAGGGGGACTTCAATCAGACGGGTAATACGCTGGATCTGGCGATTCAGGGGTCGGGGTTCTTTCAGGTCTCGATGCCGGACGGATCGATTGCGTATACGCGGTCGGGCAACTTTCATATGAACAATCAGGGGACGATTGTGACGACGGACGGTAATACCGTGCTGCCGGCGATTACGATTCCTTCGAATGCGACGGCGGTGACGATCTCGCAGTATGGGGTGGTGACGGCTACGATTCCAGGACAGACGGCGGCGGCACAGTTGGGGACGATTCAACTGGCGACGTTTGTTAATCCGGGCGGGTTGAACTCGGTGGGGAGCAACCTGTTTGTACCGACGGGGTCGTCGGGGAATGCCATTACGGATCTTCCTGGTGGATCGAGTGGAATGGGAACGCTGCAGCAGGGGTATCTGGAGAACTCGAATGTGGACGTGGTACAGGAGTTTGTGCAGATGATTCTGGCGCAGCGGGCGTATGAGAGCAACTCCAAGGTGGTGCATGTGGCCGATGACATGTACTCGCAGATCAACGGCATGATCCGGTAAGGACGAGCATGAGATGGAATTTATCCAATCGGGTTGTGGTGTTGGGTTCCGGTGTGGTGTTGGCGGCTCCTATGGCGTCTGGGGTTTGCGCGAGTACTCCGGTTGCTGCGGTGAATCTTAGCGAGACCAGTGGTGGACAGGCGATGCAGGGTGACGATGGATATCGGGTGACATCGGTGCGCTGGGACCCGCTGCTGCGGCAGGGGTGGGCAATGGTGGCGCGGTGCGGGCATCCGGAGTGGCCGCAGGCTGCGTTGCCGACGCGTGTGTCGAACCTAGCGTTGAAGCGTGCGGAAGGGACGGCATTGATCGGAGTTGTGGATGTACCGCTTGTTGTGCGGGCGGGCGATACGGTTCGGCTGTGGCGTCGGGAGAATGAGTTGCAGATTGAGGTTGCTGCTGTTGCGGAAGAGAGCGGCAGCATAGGTAAGAGCATACGGGTGCGGCTGGTACGTGCGGGTATGGAGGGTCAGGCGGAACGGCAGATGGTCGGTGTTGTGCGCGGGCCGGCAGATGTGGAGATGCAGCGATGAAGAGCATGACCGAGGGCAAGTACTGGGTTCGATTTTGCGGGTGGTTTACGGCTGGGTTGTTGCTGCTGGCGGCATCGGCGCTGTGGGCGCAGACCGGGACCGAGACGGCGAGCCAGACGGGGCTTAAGGCAAAGCTGTTGGGGCAGGAACCGAATGTTGCGGCGACTTCGCTGAAGGCTTATCTGGAGCGGGTGCGGGCGGAGAACTCGAATGTGCAGGCTGCTCCGGGATCGATATGGACTGATAGTGGGCGGTTGACGCGGATGACGACGGATGTGCGGGCGATGCGTCCGCATGATTTGATTTCGGTCGTGGTGTCGGAAAGCCTGGCCGCGTCGACGGATGGGACGGTGAAGAACTCGCGGGCTTCGAATGCGAGCTCACAGATATCGGCTTTGTTCGGTCTGCTGCATGCAGGCAATGCGATGCAGAATCTGATCAATCAGAACTCTTCGTCGGGATTGAATGCGCAGGGCACGAGCGCGACCAACTCGAGCTTAAGCACGACGTTTGGCGGGCAGGTGATCGAGGTGCTTGCGAATGGAACGCTGGTGATTGAGGCGGCGCGGCAGGTGGAGTTCAGCCAGCAGACGCAGACGATTGTGTTGCGCGGACTGGTTCGGCCTGAGGATATCTCGCAGCAGAACCAGGTGCTTTCGACGGCGATATCGAGCCTGGAGCTGGAGGTGCGTGGGAAGGGAATTGTCTCGGATTACACGCGACGGCAGAATGCGCTGGTCAGGTTGTTGCAGAAGATTTTGATCTTTTAGCTGAGTATGTATGCGTTTTGGAATGAGAGCGAGGTTGCGATGGTGCGAGTAAAAGACGGGGTGGGGAGTTTGATTGAGAAGGCGTGTTTGATTGGGATGTTGCTGCTTTGCGGTGTTCTGGGTTTTGCATCGGACGCTGCGGGTTCAGCTTCGCATCAGGCGCGGATAAAAGATATTGCCTCGATTGAAGGGATTCGAGATAACCAGCTGGTTGGGTATGGGATTGTGGTGGGACTGGCGGGGACGGGCGATAGTCAGCAGACAAGCTTTCCCACGCAGACGCTGGCGGCGACGCTGTTACGTATGGGTGTGAGCGTGCCGGCGTCTTCGATTCGGGTGCAGAATCTTGCGGCGGTGTTCGTTTCGGCTACGTTGCCACCGTTTGCACGGCCAGGTACCAAGCTGGATGTGACGGCGTCTTCGGCAGGGGATGCGAGGAGTCTTGAGGGTGGTTTGCTGCTGATGACTCCGCTGTATGGGGCGGATGGGAAAATCTATGCGCAGGCGCAGGGGCCACTTGTGGTAGGTGGGTATTCGGTGAGCGTAAATGGGAATGTGAAGCAGTTGAATCATCCAAATACGGCGCGGATTCCGTATGGCGCGATGGTGGAGAAGGGCGTTCCACTGGATCTGGAGGGGAGAAATCGGTTCTCGCTCCTGCTGAACGATGCAGATTTTCGAAGTGCGGAAGCGATGGCCCAGGCGATCAATCATGAGTTGGGGCGGCCGGCGGCGCGGGTGCTTGATAGTAGGCGGATCGATCTGACGGTTGCGGGTGGCGAGGAGATTCCGGCGCTGCTGGCGCAGGTGGAGTCGATTGAGGTTCCGGTGTTTCCGCGGGCGAAGGTGATTGTGAATGAGCGTACGGGGACGGTTGTGATTGGCGGGACAGTTGTGCTGCAGCCGGTGTCGATTTTGCATGGCGGGCTGGCGGTGAATGTTGTGAGTGATTTTCTGGTGTCGCAGCCGAATGCGTTTTCTTCTGGCGGGACGACGCAGGTGACGCAGCAGACGCGGGTAAGTGCTCAGGATAAGCCAGTGAACCGGATTGAGCTGAAGCAGGGGGCGACCGTCGATGACCTGGTGCGAAGCCTGCAGACGATTGGGGCTTCGGCTCGGGATGTGATTTCGATTTTGCAGGCGATGAAGTCGGCTGGTGCGCTTGAGGCGGAGATTGAGGTGCTATGAGGGTTTTGGGAGAGTCTCCGGTTCCGGTTTCGAATCTGATGGCGGGTCAGTCTGCGAGTGGGAACGATGCGCAGAGTCGTGCGAAGTTGACGGATGCGGCCCAGCAGTTTGAGGCCATGATGCTGCAGGAGTTGCTAAAGCCGATGCGCACTGGGCAGACCAGCTGGGGTGGCGAGGAGAAGAACGACGACAGTGGCGAGGATACGATGAGCAGCTTCGGGACCGAGGCAGTGGCGAAGGCGATCTCCAAGGGAGGTGGGTTCGGGATTGCGCGGCAGATTATTCGGCAGGTCACGATGGAGCATGAGAAGAATTCCAAAAAATAATCGGGTGGGGTACTAAAGTGCGGCGATGTGAGGCCGATAGATTCAAGTAACGGAGGAAGTGGATGAGTTATTCAAATGAAATCGGCGGACTGCAACTGGGGTTGAATTCGATTGCGGCCACAGGTGCGACGCAGACGAATGCGCCAGCGGCTGCAACAAAGACTAACGATGTGAGTACGGAGCAGATCGATCAGGCAAAGCTGAGTTCGATGGGTGGCCTGGTGTCGCAGGCGCTTGGGGGCTCGGATGTGCGGATGGACAAGGTTACAAAGCTGCAACAGGCGATTGCCAGTGGAAGCTACAGTGTCTCGTCGTCGGATGTTGCAGAGAAGATGATCGATTCTTTGCTGGAGTAAGGATGACTGGAGCGACGATGACGACCGATCGTGTTTTGGCGGATTTGCTGGATGAGACGATTGCGGCTCTCGCGATGATGGATGCGGAGAAGCTGGAGACTTTGGGGGAAAGGGTTGAGCTGCTGTCGCAGGTTAATGTCGTCTGCGGTCGAGACAACGGGAAGAATGCGCTCGCTAAGAAGCGTGTGCTTGAGATTTTGCTTGAGAACAGCGAATCAAATCTGCGGCTGCGCGAGCGACTGTATGAGAGGGGAACAACTGGCCAATGGGAACACTGACATCATTAGTTGATATGTCGCGGTCGGCGATGCAGGCCGATCAGATGGCTCTGGATATCACTTCGACCAACGTGGCGAACCAGAACACTGTGGGGTATACGCGTGAGGTGGCGACGTGGCAGTCGAGCGACCTGGTGACGATTAATGGCAACACCTATAGTACGGATGGTGGAGTGACTGCTGTCTCGCAGCGGAACAGAGTTCTCGAGCAACAGGTGCAGCAGCAGACGCAGGTGCAGGCGCAGAGCGGCTCGCTGGAGACAGCACTGGAGCAGGTGCAGAACATATTTGGATTGACGTCGACGTCGACCTCGGCGGTTACGACGGATATTGGTTCGGCGATGGATTCGTTTTTCAGCTCGCTCTCGTCGCTGGAGAGCGACCCGTCGGATGCGTCGACCAGGCAGAGCGTTATTGCGGCGGCGCAGACTTTGGTGGGAGCGTTCAACTCGGCTTCCAGTCAGTTGGCGCAGGTATCGTCGAGCCTAGATCAACAGGCAGGGAGCATCGTTGACCAGGTGAACACGCTGACGACAACGATTGCTTCCTTGAATCAGCAGATTACCAGCATCAGCCCGAACCAGGATGCGGGAGCTTTGGAGGACCAACGGCAGGCGGCGATTGCACAGCTGTCGCAGTATGTCGGGCTGAACCAGATATCGACAGAAGACAACGGCATTACTCTTACGACCAGCAACGGCGCTGTTCTGGTGGCGGGCGACCAGTCTTATGCGATGACGACAGCGCAGGTGTCGGGCGTGACGCATATCTTTGCCGGAACCAATGCGGAGGATGTGACGTCGAGTTTGACCGGAGGTTCGCTGGGGGGAGTTCTACAGGCCAGAGACCAGGAGTTGCCCGGATTCGTGAATACGCTCGACAGTCTTGCTTATGCGGTCGGGACGCAGGTGAATCAGCAGAATGAGCAAGGAGTGGATGGGAACGGGAATCCTGCGCAAGCCATCTTCACGCTTCCTGGCAGTTCGAGCGGAGCGGCGGGATTGATAGCGGTTGCTACGACCGATCCGCAGGCGATTGCGGCTGCGGCGACGGGCGAGGGATCGACGGGAAATGGAAACGCTACGCTGCTGGCTGGGATTTCAACGACGGACATTGTCGGAGGAGAGACAGCTTCGGGGTACTATGCATCGTTGTTGTCGCAGATCGGGAACGCCACGGCCGGAGCAACCACGGACAACACAGCGCAGCAGGCTACGCTGACGCAGTTGACGACGCAGCGCGATTCGCTCTCCGGAGTGTCGCTCGATGATGAGGCGGCCAACCTGACACAGTATCAGCGGTCGTATCAGGCAGCCGCGAAGGTGTTCTCGGTTGCAGACGAGATCATGGCGAGTGCGCTCAATCTTGGTGTAGAGACGACGGTCTCGTAACAGCGGCGATGAGTTGTTTTACGTGTACGTCAAGAGAGAAGGAGGAGTTGCTTGAGAGTAGACCCTAACTTTGTCACGAATCTGTCGGGATCGCTCGACCAGTCGCAGAGCGTCGAGGCCAATCTGACAGCACAGTTGTCGAGCGGGTTGCGAGTGACGTCGCTTGCTGATGATCCGGTGGCGGCTGCACAGGCTTCGATGATCGGCAGCGAGATTGCGCAAGAGGACAACTATGTCCAGACTGCGTCGAGCGATAGTTCCATGCTGCAGGTGACGGACTCGACGCTGGGGGAGGTGGTGACGCAACTGACGTCGGCACTGACGCTGGCGGTACAGGGTAGCAACGGGACGCTGAATGCGGCGAATCTGTCGACGATTGCCCAGCAGTTGACTGGGATTCGCGACCAGGTGCTGTCGCTGGCGAATACGAGCTATCAAGGAAACTATCTGTTTGCCGGTAGCTTGGGGTCGACGAAGCCGTTCACGGTGGATACTTCGACCACTCCTGCGACGGTAAGTTACGTGGGCGATACGAATGTGCAGTATGTGACGACGCCAGCTGGGCAGAAGATCCAGATGAATCTTCCGGGCTCGGCCATCTTTGGTACGGGGAGCGCTGGGGTGTTAGGAGCGTTGAACCAATTGATTGCGGATTTCTCGAGCGGGACGGCTGGACCTACTTCGGTGGCCGATACCGGGGTGTTGACGACGGCGCTTGGCCAGTTGTCGGATCAGCGGAGCATTCTGGATAGCTCGCTGAGCCGGTTGCAGGCGACGAGCACGTATGCGCAGACAGAAGAGGCGCAGCTAAAGGTGCAGCAGAGCAATCTGGTTTCTTCCGAGACAGCGTCTGTCGCGACGCAGCTGAATTCTGCCGAAGTGCAGAATCAGGCTTTGATGAATGTAATGAGTGCGGTGGGGAAGAATGATCTTTTCGATTATCTGCAATAAGAGAGTGCTTTCTGAGCATGCTGTCCGTTAGCGCCTTCCACAAAGATGAGGAAGGCGCTTTCTCTATACTTAGAGGTATGGTCGAAGGAATCAGGTTCCTATGGAATGCGACGAGGGGCGAACGGCTAAGGCCGTGGCGAAGCCCCTATCTTCGCTGGCGGCTCGAGACTTATTCGGGAAAGCGCGCCGAAACGGTGGGCGCGCGGGATTTCTGGGATCTTTTCTGGAGAGAGAAGCGGCAATTCTTCCGGTTTCTGCGGTGGACTGGGGAGATCAAGGGTTACGCGGGTTCGAATAAGGAAGAATGAGACTGCGGTCAGGCCGGATGCAGCCTGGTCATGTTATGTTGCATAACGGATGATCGGCGCAAGGAGTAGCGATGAGCGAGTGGGTGAAGTTGAAGGCAAATGATGGACATGTCCTGAGCGCGTATGTTGCGCGCCCGCGGAGTGAGCCTGTCGGTGCACTGGTGTTGATTCAGGAGATCTTTGGAGTGAACGGACATATTCGTAGAGTGGCTGACGGATATGCCGGAGACGGGTTTCTCGTGGTGGTGCCGGCCTTGTTCGACCGGTATGAACAGGGAGTGGATCTGAAGTACGAAGGCGAGGACGCAAAGCACGCGTATGAGCTCATGGGGAAGCTACGGCCTGATACGGCGTTATTGGATATCACCGCAGCCTATGAGCTGGCGAAGAAAGCTGAGAAGGGCATTGGCGTCGTCGGGTTCTGCTTTGGTGGCTTGATGAGCTGGCTGACAGCTACGCGAGGCGAGGATCTGAAGATGCAGCCATCGTGTTGCGTAGGCTACTATCCGGGAGGGATCGGCAAGTTTGCTGCGGAAGAGCCAAGTTGTCCAGTGATGCTGCATTTTGGAGCCAACGATAGCCATATTGGGAAGGATCAGGTGGATGCGGTACATTCGGCTCATCCTCAGGTGGAGATTTATATGTATGACAATGCCGGACATGGATTCAGCTGTGACGCCCGTGTTGACTTCTATGCGCCTGCGGCGGCTTTAGCTCGGGAACGGACGCTATCTTTTTTGAAGACTCATATCGCGTAAGTTGTTTTTAAACAGCACTTTTTGGAGTGGGGAGGGGTTGCTTTTATTGCCCCCTTTCGCTTGCGGTGCTATCCTTACATAGACACTAAGAGTGGACTAGAAGATCAGGAGTAGAAACAGCTGTGTTGGCATCCGCTAAAAAGACAGACATTATTGAGAAGTTCCGCACCCATGACTCAGATACCGGGAGTCCCGAGGTTCAGATCGCGATTTTGAGCGAGCGCATCGGCGAGTTGACGGAACACTTCAAAGCACACAAGAAGGACCACGGATCGCGCCGCGGGCTTCTGATGCTCGTGAGCAAGCGTCGCCGTTTGCTTGATTACCTAAAGAAGTGCGATGCCGATCGCTACCGCGACGTTATCGGCAAACTGGGAATCCGCAAGTAAACGCATCGGCTCCGGAGACACCGTACAAACCATGGAAGCACATACAGCCCGTCCTCATTCGGGTGGCAAACTTCGTGCAAGGTCAGAAGAGACCTTGCGGCTGGAGTTGCTGACGATGGACGCGGGCGTTGCTTCCATTGTTTTCCGACGTCGGTCGATGTTGGTTGATCATTCCATACAAGTGCAGTTCGCTTGTGGCGCGAAAGCCGCATAGCCGAACTGCACTTTTTCGCGCCTGCAGAATGGATGGCGCGTTCAAAAAGTTTCCATATACCGAGTGATAAGAGAAGAGAGGCAACATGAAGCAGGACGTTACAGTTGAGCTTGCCGGTGGCAAGCAAATTAAATTTGAGACAGGCCGGATGGCGAAGCAAGCCTCGGGCGCGGCGCTGACGACAAGCGGCGACAACGTAGTTCTGGCAACGGCTGTGGCTTCGCCGGATCCGAAGGAAGGCATCGACTTCTTCCCCCTGACGGTTGAATATCGCGAGTTTACCTATGCGGGTGGTCGCATTCCCGGTGGATTTATCAAGCGCGAAGGCCGTCCTAGCGAGAAGGAGATTCTGACGAGCCGCCAGATCGACCGCCCGATCCGTCCTTTGTTTCCAGAGGAGTTTCGGAATGAGACGCAGGTGGTCGCATTCGTCTACTCAGCGGATAAGGAGAATGACCCGGATGTGCTGGGCATCAATGCCGCCAGCTGCGCCCTTGCGTTGAGCGACATTCCGTTCCATGGGCCAGTGGGTGCTGTGCGGATTGGAATCGTCGATGATCAGTTCGTCGTGAACCCGACGTATGATGAACGCGCGAAGAGCCTGCTGAACATCATGGTTGTGGGAACCAAGGACGGCATCGTGATGATTGAGTCCGGCGCAAAGGAAGTCGCCGAGGACCGTGTGGTTGATGCCATCGAGTTTGCACATGGCGAGATCAAGAAGATCTGTGCTGCTATTGAGGACCTGGTCAGTCGTGCAGGGAAGACGAAGCGTACAGTTACGCCTGCCGAGGTTGACCAGGCTTATCTCGATGAGTTGACCAGCAAGATCGGTGCGCAGCTGAAGGACGCCCTCGACACGCAGAAGCATCCGAAGTTCGACAGCTATGCGTTGGTGAAGAACATCAAGGATGAGCTGAAGAAGGATCTGCCCGAGGGAGACGCTGCGGCGGCGAAGAAACTCAGCAAGTATTATGAGGTGTTGCGCGAGAAGATCTTCCGCGATCAGGTTTTGAACGAGCGCATTCGTCCGGATCACCGTGCTTTTGACGAGATTCGTCAGGTGACGGTGGAGGTTGGAGTTCTGCCACGTGTTCATGGCTCTGCGTTGTTCACTCGCGGAGAAACGCAGGCACTTGTGAGTGCGACCCTGGGTACGACCGATGATGCACAGCGGTTAGAGAGCTATGAAGGCGAGCAAAAGCGTCGCTTCATGCTGCACTATAACTTCCCGCCGTTTTCGGTTGGTGAAGTTGGCCGGATGACCGGTGTTGGACGGCGCGAGATTGGCCATGGCGCGTTGGCTTCGAGGGCGATCGAAGCGGTGCTGCCGGCTGAGGATGAGTCGCCGTATACGCTGCGCGTGGTCTCCGACATTCTGGAGTCGAATGGATCGTCTTCGATGGCTACGGTATGTGGTGCGTCGCTGTCCCTGATGCAGGCTGGTATTCCGATCAAGGGGTCGGTTGCTGGTGTTGCTATGGGTTTGGTGAAGGAAGGCGAGAAATACGCCGTGCTCACCGATATTGCGGGTGCGGAAGATCACTATGGCGATATGGACTTCAAGGTGGCTGGTACTCGGAAGGGTATTACTGCGCTGCAGATGGACATCAAGATCATGGGGATTACGCCGCAGATCATGCGTGAAGCTCTTGAGCAGGCTCGTCGTGGGCGGCTGTCGCTGCTGGATACGATGGATGCGACGATTGCCGGTGCGAATGAGGAGAAGTCCAAGTTTGCTCCCCGGATTCACACGCTGCAGATTCCGACTGACAAGATCCGCGACCTGATTGGACCTGGCGGCAAGGTGATCCGGGGCATCATCGATGCGACCGGTGTGAAGATCGACGTTGATGATTCGGGTCGAGTGAATGTGGCTTCGAGCGACGCGGATGGTCTCGCACGCGCAATCCAGATGATTACCGATCTGACTGCTGTTCCTGAGGTTGGCAAGACGTATCTGGGTAAGGTTGTCCGGTTGGCCGAGTTCGGCGCGTTTGTCGAGATCTTTCCGGGAACGGATGGTTTGCTGCATGTCTCCGAGATCGCAGAGCATCGCGTGAAGGAGGTCAAGGACGAGCTGCGTGAGGGCGATCAGATCCTGGTGAAGGTACTGGCGATTGAAGGTAACCGCATCAAGCTCTCGAGGAAGGCTGTTCTCCGTGAGCAGCGCGCGAAGCTTGGTTTGCCGGATCCTGCACAGGCTGGAGTTGATGGACCGGCCGCTGATTCTGGTGCATCGCGTGGACGCGCCGCAGAGGTCGAGGTGTCCGTGAGCGAGGATGATGAGGACTTCGACGAAGACGGCGAGGATGTTGCCGAGGAGCCGAATTTCAATCGGGTGGATGCTCCGGTTGGCAATCAGGGCGGCCAGGGGCCGCAGGGTAATGGTGGGCCTGGTGGACAGCAGCGTCGTCCGGGTGGCGGCCGTCGTCGCCGCGGTGGGCGCCGTCCGGGCTCGGGTGCTCCTCAGGGTGGCGGCAATCGTTAATCCTTCTACTGGCTCAATTGAAAGGCCGCGCTTTGGCGCGGCCTTTTTGTTTCTGATTCTGGCAATCTGGTGGATTAGCGCCAGCTGACGGCTAGATGCCATCGCAGGTCGTGGGCCTTTGTTTTTTCGAGTACCTTGCAGTACTCGAGAAGCTCTGAGAGGACCTGCTCACCCTCGGAGCCAAGCTGTTGGGGCTCGGTTTCGAGCGCACGAATGAGGGCGCGTACGGTGAGGAGTCCATCGGCAGGCGAGTACCATTGCGGGGGAGGCAGGCGCTGCATCAACTCCTTGTTGCCCGCTCCTTCCTCGATGAGAAGTGACATCGAGTTCTCGTCGGCGGAGAAGAACTCGATGAGCGGCCGGACTCCTTGCCGGAGCGCCAGCTTCTCGAGTGCGTCTTCATGCCGTGCGAGCGAGCGGCCGTTCACGAAGGTGTCGAAACCGGGGTCTTCACCCTCGACCACGATGTACATTGAGGCAGCCATCCCTCGCAGTTTACCTCCAAACCTCCTGTCGAAAAGCATCAGTGCAGTGACAATGCAGGTGTATTCTCCTCGATTTGGGCGAAGAGGATCCATGCGGCGCCGGCGGCGAGCAGGGTCGCGCCGACGAGCAGCCTGGCGGTCACTGGCGGTCGCAATAGCAGGTATCCCTCGATCAAGGTGAAGAGAGGGATCACCAGATAGCGTGCCGACAGTCTGATCGGTGACATCTCACGCAGCAGCCAGATCAGGAGTGCCATTTCAATCAGATCGATCAGCGATGCGACGGAGATGATGGTGGTCATGGGGCTCCATCGCCATAGGAACGATCCGTTTGTAATGGTGTAGATCGTCAGAAAGATTGCGTTTGAGAGCCCGATAACCACGACAGCATCCAAGTAGGCGACCGGCTGTAGGAGCCGGAACATTCGCACACCGCAGATGCCGACCAGGAGAATCGCGAGAATCAATCCGGACAGCTTCAGGTTGCCGAGGAGTGATCCGGGCAAGCCAACCGGCAGGAGCAACAGTGCGCCTCCAAAGGCGACGAGCGCCGGGGTCAGGAACCTGCGTCCTGCTCCCTCACTCTCCGTGGCCATTACAACCACCACGACTGCGGGGACTGCCGCAAATAGTGCGGATACTCCCGTCTCGGTTACGCCACCCCGCGCCCACCCGATCAGTACAACTGGCAATCCGAACAACCCAATGCTACCGATCGATAGCGAAGCCCAGGTGGAGGCTCGCAGACGGTCGGATAGTCCTCGGCCCGCGAACAGAAGCGCTCCGATTCCGACGATACCGTACAGGATCGCCTGGTGCTCCGCCGCAGCTAGAGGTAGTGACGCCTCGGTGGAAGGAATTATCCAGGAGGTTGCTCTAAGGAGGCAGAGCAGGAGGAAGCCGGTCCAGGCGAATTGCTTTCTATGCAACTAGTACCTCCCCTCCTATACTTTAATGTTGCAAAGTCTTCAAAAATAATACTTTAGGTCTGGACTTCGGTCTGACCAAGGATGGTTCACTTAAAAGGAAAAGCCCCGGGTGGTTCCGGGACTTGACCTCTATATCCAGTATATAGAGATGAACGTAATTATTATGCCATGGTTATGTTATTGATTCGTAATCGGTTGTTGGGTTTAGGGGCTTGACAAGGTTTTTTCATCAGGAGCACTGGCCGGCTGCGGTGATGCTGTGGGCCTTTAGTGCTCTGGCGGGGTGGTGGTTGCTGCGGGATCAGTTTCAGCAGACGCTCGCGCTGCTGCTGGTTCCTGCCTGGCTGCTGTCGGAGTGGATGGATCGGGCATACTACTACTCCGGCTCAGGTGTGTATCTGGGGAGAATGATAGCTGTAATCGCTGCGGTTTATCTGACGGCGTTTCTGCACTCGCGACGGCGGGTAGTGTTCGGTATCTTGTTTGGCGTGGGCGGGATTACTTTGTATGTCTCCATTGCGATGCTTACAGATGGATGGGTGTATCGAGGCTATGGGCATGAGTGGGGATTTCTGCCGTTGCCGTTGCGTGTGATGGCGATTGTGCTACTCCTACTCAGCGTGTGTTTTGGATGGTTCATCGGTAAACAGAGCGTTGCTCCCGCTGCGGTTACAGCGGCGGTGGCTCTTGTGTTGCCTTGGGCGCAGACAACAGTGACAGATACGGGGATGGGCGGCAGGACGTGGCAGCACTCCGAGCCTAGCGTGGCTGCCTACGCTTTGATTGCAACTGCCTGTGTTTTTTTGGCGTGGTGGGGCGTGCGGGAGGCTTCAAAAGCGCTGGTGAATTATGGGATTGCCGGGTTTGCAGTGACGGTGGTGTGGTTCTACTTCTCGAGTTTGATGGATAAGCTGGGGCGATCGCTGGGATTGATCGTGCTGGGTGCGCTGTTTCTGGCTGGGGGGTGGATGCTGGAGTCAATGCGTAGAAAACTTGTGGGCGATATCACTGCGACGGCTCAGGAGGGTGCGCTATGACACAGCGGAGTCGTGGTCTTGTGCTGTTGGTGGTGCAGGTGGCTTTGGTGTTGAGTATTGCAGGGAAGTATGTGTACGAACGGAAGGTTTATCCGCGAGTCTGGGTGAGGACAGTGCAGGTTGATCCGGAGCTCCCATTTCGTGGCCGCTATCTTGCATTGCGATTGGCGGTGGATTCGTGCTCGTTGCCGCGTCGCACAGCTGACAAGGAGATGGTATATGACGGCAGTGGCATAGCTGTCTGGCGTTGGACGATGAGGCCTGTTGCGCGGGAGGGGAAGCTAGTAGCTGAGTTGCCTCCTGACGGTACACGGCCGGGGTTGACGCAGGAGCTTCGGCTGTGGCCCCATCAGCCGTGCGAACTAGCGGCACTTTCTGAGCAGGTGGACTATTTCATTGGAGACAGGGCGAAGAGTCCTTTCCCTCTGAAGAATGGGGAGGAGCTTTGGGTCGAGGTGACGGTGCCGCAGGTTGGGCCTCCGCGGCCGATTCAGCTTGCAGTTTCAGGGACGGATGGGTTCAGGACGCTTGTGGTGCGGTGAGGAGATCGCCTTCGGCCAGTTTGCGGTGGAAGAGGTCGAAGACGAGGTCGTAGAGGCGGTGGGCTAGTTCGGGGTCGTAGCGTATGCCCTCGTCGCGCATGAAGGCGTGGGCTCCGTTGACCTCGTGCCAGCTTAGGCGGGTACCGAGTTCGTTGAGGCGGGCGAGGACTTTGAGGCGGCCTTCGAGGGGAATGTGGGGGTCCTGGCGGCCCCAGATCATGAGGAGTTCGCCGTGGATGTCGGCGGCGCGGTGGAGGGAGTCGTCGTTCATGCCGTGGCCGAGCGAGCCTTTGTGGATGTCGGTGGCGTAGAAGCAGGCGGTGGCGAGGACTTCGGGGTTCATGGCGGCGCGGAAGGCGAGGTGGCCGCCGAGGCAGATGCCCATGGCTCCGATGCGGCCGGTGCAGTCGGGGCGGGACTTGAGGTGATCGATGGCTGCGCGAGTGTCGGCGTCGTAGCTTTCGAGGGTCTTGGTGGTTTTGAGGGCGTTGCCGCGGTCGGAGCCGGCCTGATCGTAGGCGAGGATGGTGCCGGCGGGTTCGAACCCGTGGTAGATCTCGGGCATGGCGACGATGTAGCCGTGGCCAGCGAGCATGGCGGCTGTGCGGCGGATGGGGGCTGTGATCTGGAAGATTTCGGAGTAGAAGACGATGCCGGGGTAACGGCCGGGAGCGGCGGGGCGGACGATGTGGGTCCGCATGGGTCCGTTGTGGGTGTCGAGGGTGACGTACTCGTCGTTGATGATGATCAAGGATGGTCTCCAGAGGCTGGTTGAGGTCACGAAGCGATAGGCAGGTCTCCGACGGCTGTGCCGTCTAGACATGATAGAGCAGAGATTCCGAAGTATTTCTGGCGGGGTGTTCGCAGGAATTGGGGGCACTCGAAAGGGAGTCGAGGAGGATGGTCTTCGCTGGGGGCGCGGTTAATCTGAAGTTGCTGGGGGGGGGCTTCGATGGAGTTGGGCGTGCGGTCCGGTAACGAGTTTTCAGGATGAAAAAATCGCCATCCTCCGCTTGCCCGTGAAGGTGCGAAGGATGGCGAGTGAAGGAAGCAGGGAACTAGTTGAAGAGCTTCCGGCGCAGGGCTCCGGCGACTCCGAGTGCACCGGTGCCGAGGAGGAGAAGGCTGCTCGGTTCGGGCACAGGCGAGGGATCCTGGACCGTGGCGACATCGGTGAAGATGAAGGTGTCGTCGTTGTAGTCGAAATCGGAGGAACCGTCGGGGAGGTCTTCCATGCCGACGTAGGTTCCAGCCGGAATGTCGACCCCGTTGAGGATGCCGCCGGCGAAGGCCGTGGTGTAGGCGTGGTTGACTCCGTCGGCGCTATAGAACCCGTCGGAGGCGAAGAGCTGGTTGGTTGAGTAGTTGTAGAGCTCAAAGACGAGTACGTCGTTGGCATTGACAGGACCGAAGTCCGCGGTGGCGCCGACGGTGGTGCCATGGTCGGGGAAGAAGTAGTTGCTGGTGGTTCCCGTGGTGACGTCGATCATGCGGATGCTGTCGTTGTCGCCTGCGTTTGACGAGTCGAAGTATCCGATGATGTCGCCGGTAACCGTGGCGGTGAGGGGCAACTGCTGAGCTATGGTGCCGACATTACCGTAGGGGATGGTATCAGCGGCAGCAAAGAGAGACCCGGCAGCAAGGCAAACAAGTACTGCGACTGAACGAAAGGACATGGAAGAGACTCCTGTGAGACGGTTTGCATATATGCAAGGGAATGGCCAAATCCGGGAGGGGTAAAAGGGGTTTTCTGGGGGGATTGGAAGAAAAAGAGGGAAAATATTTTCCCCGTATGCAGGAAATGGGTAAGTTTTTTGTCCTCGCAAGGGAATCGGAAGGGAAATTGCGGGCTTTGGGACCGGCCCACCCGGGGCGAGGTTAGGGGTGGAGGGGAAGGAAGAGGCTAAAGACCGTACCGCAGTGTTCGCGGCTGCGGACGGTGAGACGGCCGCCGTGGCTGTCGATGATGTCCTTGGAGATCCAGAGGCCGAGGCCGGTACCGGCTAGCTCGCGAGTAGTGAAGAAAGGGTGGAAGATCTTCTGGACGACCGCGGGGGGCATGCCGTGGCCGGTGTCGGCGAGGATGAGGCGGATGCCGCGCCTGCCCGTGGCGGAGTGAGTGGCGTCGTAGGCGCGGAGGCCGATGCGACCGCCGGTTCGCATGGCGTCGATCGCGTTTGCGATGAGATTGCTGAGAACCTGGCGGATCTCTCCCTCAAAGCAGTGGAAGGTGGATGGCGTGATGTAGCCGCGGTGGATGATGATGCTGGAGTTGGCGAGGCGGCCCTGGTAGAGGGTGGTGACAGAGTCGAAGAGCTGGGTGGCGGTGACGGCGGTGGGGCGTGTGCTCTGACGGTGGAAGCGGAGGGTCTGGGTGGTGATCTGGGAGCAGCGGATGACTTCGGCTTCGGCGCGGGAGAGGTGATCGGCGACGTCCGGGTGCAGGCCGTCGTGGGTGCGGGCGATGTAGATGAGGTTGGTGATGGCTTCGAGGGGGTTATTGATCTCGTGGGAGATGGAGGCGGCGAGGCGCCCGACTGCGGCTAGTTTTTCGGACTGGATGAGGGCGGTCTCGGCGCGCTTGAGGCCGCTGAGGTCGAGGATGAAGGCGGCGTTCTCGGTCTTGGCTCCGGATTCGTCGCGGATGCAGGTGGCGCCGACAAGAATGGGGACGCGGCGGCCATTGCGGGCGATGTTTACCTTTTCGTAGGGTTGGCAGACGCCGGTGGCGGTGAGCTGGCGGTCGGCTTCGGCGTCCAGGGCGGCGAATTCTGGCGGGGTGAGGTCCTGCCAGCACATGTGTCCTACAACCTCGCTCCTTTCGTAGCCGAGGAGCTTGAGCAGGGAGGGATTCATGTAGGTGATGTTTCCTGAGGCATCACTGATGGAGACGCCGACAAAGCTGGTCTCGATGAGGCGGCTGAAGCGAGCTTCGGCTGATATCTGGGGCTGGATGTTGGTGGAGGTGCAGACCCAGCCGATGAGGGCGCCGTCCTCGAACATGGGGATGGCGTTGGAGAAGAACCAGTGGTATTCGCCGTCGCGACCGAGGATGCGATAGCGGCCTTCGAAGGGCTTGCCGAGGGGGACTCCTTCCGCCCACTGCTGGTAGACGATGTCGCGGTCGTCTGGGTGGACGCAGCTGATCCAGAAGGCTTCGAGGTCGCTGTCAACTATATGGGAGCAGGGGCGTCCCGTGAAGTCGAACCAGCGGGTGTTGAGGAAGTTGATGGTGCCGTCGGGGGCGGTGGTGCAGGCCAGCTGGGGAGTGCAGTTGAGGACGAGGCGAGGATCGAGTGATGCGATGTGCATAGTTGCCGGCCAGCTTGCTGCGTACAGCGTGAAATCGTCTGCTTAGATAGTGAATTGTAGCTGAGTCACCGGCAGCGATTGTCTAATGGGCGGGGAGAAACTTTGACGACGGGAAACCATGAATGCGGAGTTGTAGACAGCGCAGGGCTTCGGCGTAGTCGAGGAGGAGTTCGTGGGCGATGCTGTATTCGTTTGGCCAGGGGGCGGGATGGGTGTGCCAGGCTATCGAAAGTGCGGGTTGGGTTGTGTCGAATGTTTTGAGGATGAGGGCGATGCGGCCGAGGTGGTTTGGGGAGCTGACGACTTCGGCGGATGACCAGTTGTGCTGGTGCATGAGCTGGGCCGAGTAGTAGATGTTCTGGATGGTGTTGAGGGCCTGGGGTTCTTCGAGGATGTCGGAGGCGGGGACACCCTGGGTTGCGGCGAACTGGGCCATGGTTTGGGCCTCGATGAAGCTGTTGTGGGCGGGGCCGCCGGTCATGATGATGTGTGGGGCGACGCCGGCTTTATACTCGCGGATGCCTTCGAGAACGCGCTCGCGCTGCTCGGGTGAGGGGGTGCCGTCGGAGCGGGTGGGCGTGCCGAGGACGACGATGGTGTCGAAGTGGATCTGGGTGGTGTTGTGGGTGGGGAGGGTTTTGTAGTTGATCGTGACGATGAAGGCCAGGGCGAAGACTATGAGGACAACGACAATAAGGGTTCGGTTGAGGAGCTTCACGCGGGTTAGGGTATCAGGGATGGTTTGCAGTTAGGTTAGGGCTTGTTCAATGAGGGCGCTTAAGCCGCTGATGGGGGCGAGGAGTTCGTCGGGGACCGAGAAGCGGGTTTTTAGGTATTGCGGGTCGTTGTAGCTTAGCCAGACTTTGCCTTCGGCGTCCTGCCAGGCGAGGGCTTTGACGGGGAGATCGATGGCGGAGAGTGGGGCGGCGAGCATGATGGGGGTTCCCCCTTTTGGGTTGCCGAAGATGAGGAGTTGGGTCGGGGGCATGAGGAGGCCGGCCTTTGCAGCTTCTCCGCTGTGGTCGACGCGGGTGAAGACTTTTATGTTTTTTGCTTGGAGGAGAGATTCGAGGCGGTCGAGGGTTTCGGGAACGGAGTGGGGGCTGGGATGGGTGATGATGCCGTTCGGGGTTGGCATGGTGCGCTCCTTGAGCGGAGTGTATCAGCGAGTTAGGGAGATGAGCCGGGGGGCGGTGGGGAAGAGGTCGGGGTGAATGGCGGCGGCGAGGTTGGCGAGGCCATTGGTGAGTGAGGGGATGGCGGGGGTGTTGAGGTACTCATCGGGGATGCAGTAGACGCGGTGATTGCGGACGGCGCGGAGATGATGCCAGTTGCGCTGCGCGATGACGCGGTTGAGGGGGACGCGGTCTCCGGCGCCGCACCAGGCGAAGAGGAGGACGTCGGGGTCGGCGGCGGCGATGGCTTCGGGGGTGGTTTGGGTGCCGGGTGTGCCGACGAATGTGCCTCCGGCTGTGGCGATGAGCTCGGCGATCCAGGGCTGGGAGTGGATGAGGGGCTTGCCCCACTCTTCGCAGTAGACGATGGATTTTTGTTGGGTGCTCGTGATGGCTTGGGTGGATGCGAGGGTTTGCTGGAAGGTTTCGATGAGGGATTCGGCTTCGGCGGTGCGGTCGACTTGTCGCGCGATGAGACGGGTGTCGTGGAGGACGTCGCAGAGGGTGTGCGGGGCGAGCGCGAGGACAGGGATGCCGGATTTCAGGATCGCGGCGAGGGATTCGAGACGGTAGGGGACGGAGGCTATGACGAGGTCGGGTGCGATGGCTGTGAGTTCGTCGGTGGTGGTGGTCCAGGAGTCCTGGAGGATGGGGAGGTTGAGGGCGGCGAGGGAGGGGAGGGCTTCGAGGCAGTACTTTGTGTGGGCGCAGAGGGTGTCGAGGCGGTTGAGGGCGGCGAGGGTTAGGGTGATGGAGGGTTGGAGGCTGGCTATGCGTAAGCTAATTGAAGCCATAGAGGTGAGTGTAGAAGGCTTTGCTATACCGCGGAGTGGCGACGGTTTGTCCAGGTTACTGTCGTGGTTGAAAAGGGTTTGAGCGGATGTAGCGAATTTAGAGCGTCGGGGTCCTTCGACTTCGCTGCGCTCCGCTCAGGATGACGGGCTATTGCAAGGTTTTCGTAGCGGCTTTATCTTTCGCAATTGGATCTATCAGAAATCGCAGGGGCAGATCTGCGGCTTTCGTGAGGCCTATGCGTGGGGTGATTTGGATGTCGGTGGGATGCGTGCCATCATCGGCGATCTGGATGGGGGAATCGTGTGAGGTTAGGTCGAGGTCGTTGGAGTTTTTGCGGGTGATGTCGAGGGCCTGGCAGAGGCGGCCGGGGCCTCCGGTGAGGAGCTTGGGCTTGGCGTCGGGGGAGAGGCGGCGGAGGTGGGCCATGGTCTCGATGCCGTCGATGGGGGTGATGGCGCGGATGAGGACTCCGCCAGCCTCGCCGGGGAGATGGGCGGATGCGTTGAGGCAGTAGTACATGCCGTAGATGAAGTAGACGTGGGTGTGACCGGGTGGGCCGAAGAGGGGGAAGTTGTTGGGGGTGAGGCCGCGGTAGGCGTGGGAGGCGGGATCGGTGAGGCCGAGATAGGCCTCGACCTCGGTGATGCGGCCGGTTAGGCGCTCGCCGTGGAGGTTGCGGATGAGGAGCTTGCCTAGGAGGGCTCGGGCGACTACGTCGGGGGAGCGGTTGTAGAACGTTCTTGTGAGGAGCTTGGTCTGACGGGTTTGTGGGGATGCGCTCATATTTTTTGTGCTGTTTTTTGCGATTTTTTTTGGCGATGGTGAAGTGTGTTTTTTGCTGGGGTTTTTGAGAAAAATGTGTCGTTGTTGTGGTGTTTTGGTGGTCAATTAGCGGTAAAAAGTGTGGCAAACGTGGTGAACGGACGTGCACTTTTCGGCAGCGGAAATCATGCCACTTTCGGCAGCTTTATTTTTCCACAGGTTTGGCGGCTTCCCTATTCGCGATTGGGTTCGATGAAAGAGGAGCGGCTGAGGATTATTCGTTAGGTTGGGGCAGAGTGGGATGCTATCTTCTTCCGGGAATGAATCCAGAGAAAAGAGAGTATGCGATGAGTGTGAAGGGCGGTGTGGTAGATGTGGAGGAGATTCGGTTGGGCGGGATCGGGCTACGGTTTTTGGTTGATGGGCCTGCGAGCGGGTCGGGCGTGACGATGTTTGAGATGACGGTGGCGCCGGGGGCGGGGATGCCGGTTCCGCACCATCATGTGGGGTTCGATGAGACGGGGTATGGGGTGAGCGGGAGGTTGAAGTTCACCCTGGAGGGGGAGACGATCGACGTGGGGGCGGGGGATTTGGTTTGGATTGAGCGCGGCAAGGTGCATGGATTTATGAATCCGTTTGATGAGCCGGCTGTGGTGCTTTGCACGATCACTCCAGGGGTGTTGGGGGCGGAGTACTTTCGGGAGATTCGTGAGCTGCTGGCAGGGGGTGGGCCTCCGGATCCTAAGGCGATGGGGGCAGTGATGTTGAAGTATGGGTTGGTGCCGGTGAAAGCGTCGGCCGCTTAGAGGCGAGGTCCGGGAGAGAATGGTGAAGAGAGACTGGTAAGGTTCGCGCTTGCGCGAATGTCCCACTCATCGCGATGAGACTGCGATGAATAGGGCACCCGGCGCCGTAGGCGTTTCACGGTGCGATGTGCTTCATGACGATCTGCCATGCTGTGGAGACAGCGATTCCCGCAGGCGAAGTACTGCTTGCCGCCGCGGTTCCAACCGAGATTTTCCTCGTGATCGCCGGTACGTAAATGCCAGATGTAGATATAAGTGCGACGACGGTTGCGTGCGAGTTCCCGCGCGTTGCGGCGCTCTGCACGATTCGATGGATGACGCATGGATGTCCGGCCTCCGCTCCGGTATGTCACATGAACGTCATCGGTTTCTCCTTTGGGGTTGGTGGGAGCATACCCCACCCATCGCTATGATACCGCGATGAATGGGGCCCCGAGATTTGTGAGTGGGCCACCCGCCAGTATGATTGTTACGACAAAACTATACGATTTGCGGGAGGCCAGATGAGATTCGATTGGCTGATAAGTTTTGCTTTGGGATTCGTTGCAGCTGCAGTACTGTTGAGCGCTTGGCAAAAAAGGCTGGATCGTCTTCGATGGAGGACATTACGGACAGCTATCGACGCAGGGGTCTCGATTGAGCAATATGCCAAAGACCTTGAAGCTGCTGAGCGGGGTACATCGAGGTAGGCTCGCTGGGAAGCGTCCTCATTCTCACCCGTCCGCAAAAGCGCGTACGGATGGGTACCCTTACATTTTCGGTGGCAGGTAGAAGATTACGGGTGGGCAACCCGCCCTAATTATTTCCATGGATCTATCCCATGTATTCGTTTCATGTGACCGCGAAGACCTTCATCTGTTCGACGCACTAGATTCGCGAAGAAAGCTTCTGCCATCTGGCTCGCCGTCTTGGTGAGAATTACACTGCCACTTTTTGATTGCGTCCAGGTTAATGGTGGTATCGGATAACCATGTGCAAAACTGTGTCGAACTTTGAAAATCTCATTCAGACGTTCACGCACTTGGACGCCACCAAATCCACGCTCAGGCCATGTCCAATCATTTATTGGATCGTACCCTGTGTAAAGCGTCAGAATCTCCCGTGTGTTTTCATCGTTAGGAGTGTTGAACTTCTTTAGCGCTCGGTCCAAAAGTGTAGTCACTAGGATGTGCTTAGCACTATATCGAATGTCCATCGGTGTAGCAGTGGCCGATCCATAGTCCCGCGTCACATTGACGACGTAACCATTCCATGCCGCTGCCATTGCGGCTAGGTGAGCGTGGCAAAGAGCTTCCCGCTCGCTAATGTTCTGGGGCCGTAACCTGCGGTCCCCGGCTACATTATGCAGAATTGCCGCTCTAGTACGGGCAACTGCGAATCTTTTGGCAGCTGGTGATGACATACGTCAGAAGCAATCCACTACTTCCTGTAGGGCCTTTTTATATCGCCTGAGCAGCTCCGGGTTTATCTGAACACGTTCGCCTTCTAAATCCTTTGGACCTGCCCTTAGAGCATAAGTGGTGTGCCAGTCATCGCCGCCACAATCGAAGCTCCGTGATAATCCGGAACTTCCAGAAAGCCTTCGCTAGGCTTTTGCTTCTTGTTGGCAAAAATATTTCTATGTTTCACATAAATATCGTCGACAGTTTTTTGAATCACGCTATTCACTGCTTCAAATGCCTTAGTGGGTCTCCCGTCGAATAAAGTTTGCCGATTACTAATGAATGTATGCAGTAATGGAATGTCTATCCCCTCGGCGTTCGCTCTCTTCGAAAAGCTAATGCTCGCGTAAGCAGCTGTGTGTGCATCGCCGTAACCATAGAGCAAAGCCACTACATTCTCAACGGCCCGTCGCGAGCTATCGTCACCAGTAAAAGGCACTACGACGAAATCCGCCGCTACTAGTGCGAGCTGCGTATAGATGGCAAAGCTAGGATTACAGTCGATTACGAACATTGTGTCCCGGAGACCACTTAGTTCCTTCAACTGATTAGTGAGATCTTTGACCCAAGAAAGGACCTGCTTCAAAGCGTCCACCGGAATCGAGAGTTGAGACGTCTGACGAATGGCTTCCGAAATAATTTCGAGCAAATTATCGCCGCATATCAGTTTGAGATTAGCGGGGATGGCGGTATTCGTTTTGCGGGGCGTTGTGATATACGGTGTAACATCTTGAATCTTGCGAAAAGGTGAACTAAGCCGTGCCTCCAAATAACCAGCGATCGTTGCTCTTGGAGTTTTGTGAGTAAGGCGACTTATCACACTTGCTCGAGATAAGTGTCCGGCCAAAAGAGTCTCGGAAAGGTTGGCTTGTGGGCACAAATCAATAACATAAACGTCAGTTTCTGGATGTCGGTGCGCGTATTCACAAGCGGAAATAAAACACAAGAAGCTTTTCCCAACGCCGCCTTTATTGTTCCAGAAAGCGTAGCTTGCCATTCGATAACTCCATATGTATCAAGCGAGATTTGTATCACGATACATTATTCTGCGCTGTCTCACAGTGCGGTTTAGCTGAAGAGGAATTCTTTGGTGCGGAGTTCTTTTACTGTGTCGCGTAGTTTGGCGGCTTTTTCGAATTCGAATTTTTTGGCGGCTTCGCGCATGTCGGATTCTAGTTTGCCGATGTAGGTGTCTAGTTCTTGTTGGGTGGAGAAGTCGGGCATGCCCTCGGCTTCGTCGGTTAGGTCGGCGTAGTCGGCTTTGAGGATGCCGGCGAGGGTCATCTCGGTGGAGCGGATGATGCTTTGCGGGGTGATGCCGTTTTCTTCGTTGTAGGCTTCCTGGATCTCGCGGCGGCGGTTGGTCTCGTCGATGGCGCGCTGCATGGAGTCGGTCATCTTGTCGGCGTAGAGGATGGCGCGGCCTTCGAGGTGGCGGGCGGCTCGGCCGATGGTTTGGATGAGGGAGCCCTGGGAGCGGAGGAAGCCTTCTTTGTCGGCGTCGAGGATGGCTACGAGGGAGACTTCGGGTAGGTCGAGGCCTTCGCGGAGGAGGTTGATGCCGATGAGGACGTCGTACTCGCCTTTGCGGAGGTCGCGGAGGAGCTTGATGCGCTCGAGGGTTTCGATCTCGGAGTGCATGTAGCGGCAGCGGACGCCTACTTCGGTGTAGTAGCTGGCGAGGTCTTCGGACATGCGCTTGGTGAGGGTGGTGACCAGGACGCGCTGGTTTTTTGAGGCGCGGTCGCGGATCTCGGCGAGGAGGTCGTCGATCTGGCCTTTGACGGGGCGGATTTCGACGACGGGGTCGATGAGGCCGGTGGGGCGGATGATCTGCTCGACGACTACGCCGGCGGATTTGGTGAGTTCGTAGGGGCCGGGGGTGGCGGAGACGTAGATGATCTGGCCGCTGCGGGACTCGAACTCTTCGAAGCGGAGGGGGCGGTTGTCGAGGGCGGAGGGGAGGCGGAAGCCGTAGTCGATGAGGTTTTGTTTGCGGCTGCGGTCGCCGTGCCACATGCCGTGGAGCTGCGGGATGGTGACGTGGGATTCGTCGATGAAGATGAGGAAGTCGCGGGGGAAGTAGTCGAGGAGGGTGGGTGGGGGTTCGCCGGGGAGGCGGCCGGACATGTGGCGGGAGTAGTTTTCGATGCCGTGGCAGTAGCCGACGGACTTGATCATCTCGAGGTCGAAGCGGGTGCGCTGGTGGATGCGCTGGGATTCGACGAGGCGGCCTTCTTTTTCGAGCTGGGCCTCCCACTCGAAGAGCTCGGCGAGGATGGATTCGGTGGCGGTTTTTTTGCGCTCGGGTTGGACGACGTAGTGCGATTTGGGGTAGATGGGGAGACGGGAGTATCGCTGCTTGACGGAGCCGAAGAGTGGGTCGATTTGGGAGAGGGAGTCGATCTCGTCGCCGAAGAGCTCGATGCGGTAGGCGTTTTCGTCGTAGGTGGGGTAGATCTCGATGATGTCTCCGCGGACGCGGAAGGTGCCGCGGCGGAAATCGACGTCGTTGCGTTCGTAGAGGATCTCGACGAGGCGGCGGGTGATGTCTTCGCGCTTGATCTTCTGGCCCTTTTCGAGGAGGAGGAGCATGCCGTAGTAGGCTTCGGGTGAACCGAGGCCGTAGATGCAGGAGACGGAGGAGACGATGATGGCGTCGCGGCGTTCGAAGAGGGATCGGGTGGCGGAGAGGCGGAGCTTGTCCAGCTCTTCGTTGATGGTGGCTTCTTTTTCGATGTAGAGGTCGCCGGAGGGAATGTAGGCTTCGGGCTGGTAGTAGTCGTAGTAGGAGACGAAGTACTCGACGGCGTTGTTGGGGAAGAATTGTTTGAACTCGTGGTAGAGCTGGGCGGCTAGGGTCTTGTTGTGGGCGAGGATGAGGGCGGGGCGGTTGAGCTCCTCGATGATCTTGGCCATGGTGAAGGTTTTGCCGGAGCCGGTGACGCCGAGGAGGACCTGGTCCTTTTCGCCGGCGTTGAGGCCGGAGACGAGTTCGCCGATGGCGCGGGGTTGGTCTCCCTGGGGTTTGTAGGTGGTGGTGAGCTGGAAGTCCATCTTTGTAGGATATTGGATGCAGGAGAGTTGAAATGAATTCAGGGATTGAGTTGTGGCTGGTTCGACATGGGGAGACGGAGTGGAGTCTCAGTGGGAAGCATACGAGCCGGACGGATATTCCGCTGACGGATCAGGGACGGAAGAGGGCGGAGAAGCTGCGGGATTATTTGAAAGGAACCAAGTTTGACGCGGTGTTTGAGAGTCCGATGCAGCGGGCGCGGGAGACTTGTGCGATTGCGGGGTTTGGTTCGCAGGCGGTTGTTGATGATGGATTGATGGAATGGGATTACGGGGTGTATGAGGGGCGGACTACGAAAGAGATTCAGGCGGAGATTCCGGGGTGGTCGGTTTGGAAGGATGAGATTGTTGGGGGTGAGACTGTGGAGCATGTGGGGGAGCGGGCGGATGGGGTGATTGCTCGGGCTTTGGCGGCTGCTCCTGCTGGGGGGAAGGTGGCGCTGTTTGCTCATGCGCATATTCTGCGGATTCTGGCGGCGCGGTGGATTGGGCTGGAGGCTCGTGGGGGAAGTCTGTTTGCGCTGGGGACGGGGAGTGTCAGTGTGTTGGGGTGGGAGCGGGAGACTAGGGTGATTGAGTCCTGGAATCGGGGGTTCGAGTAACGCCAATCCAAATAGGGGGCAGAATCGTATCCACACCTTAGGTTGCTGGATAAGTGGCGGACCATCGCCGCAGACCCTGCTGGTCAATCCATCAGCACACCTAAACTTGAATCCTTGCATCCAACCTACGAGATAGAGCACGAACCGTGAGTCCTCCGGCTGCAAGCCTTGCCGCTCTCTCACCGCAAGCGAAAAGTAGTCAGTCACGAATTCAGCGCACTCGGCGCTTAAGAGAACCTGCGCCCAAAATCCTCAAGGAGAACCACCAATGAAACTTTTCTCAGCCAACATCGAAGACCTACGCACCCTCTACATCTCCAGCCTGAAGAAGGCTCTCGATATGGAACAGAAGATCACTGAGGCTCTACCCAAAATGATAGAGAAATCCACTGATCCTGATCTCACCAACGCTTTTCAAACCCATCTCCAGGAAACTCGCGGACACGTTGCAAAGATTGAATCTCTCCTTCGCAACGCTACAGGCGAAGCCTCAACCGAGACCTGCAAGGTAATCAACGGTCTCACTACCGAAGCCAGCGACACTATCAAGGATGTCACCGATCCGACCGTCCTCAATGTTGCTCTTATTGGCGCAGCTCAACAGGTTGAGCACCACGAAATTGCCGTTTATGGAACCCTGCGCACCTGGGCCACTATCCTTGGCAAAACCCAGGATGCCTCGGTGCTTGAGTCAATCCTGGAAGAAGAAAAGAATGCGGACGAAATCCTCACTGGTATCTCCGACCTTGTGAATGTACAAGTGGCGGCTTGAAGTTAGCCAAGCAGTCCTTCATTCGTGGAATTCCCCCCTCGGCATCGGTGGGGGGAATTTGTTTTCCCCCGTGAGACTGATGACCATAGACGCTACTAAGCGTGATCTTCACAAAAAGGTTGAACGTCTGACCAGAGAGATCGTGCAGTGCCAAAACTCTATGGAGGCTGGACGTCCCTGCTCTGGATTTCCAGAAAGCCATGTTGATTGGCTTAGCAGACTCCAGACGGACTTGGCGGAGGCTCACGCCGAACTCTCTAAACTGGGATAGAAGGGAGAGTGACCGCACCATTCTTTTAGTGGGGTTGGATGTGTTCGGGGCGGACTCCCATGCCTATGAAGCGGGCGAGCAGGCGACGGAAGAATGTGTAGGACGAGAGGAGGCGGAGGATTCGGGGTGGCTTGATGGGGGCGGGGTTGCCGAGGATCTTTGAGAGGAAGCCGTGGACGATGGCCTGGAAGGATTGGGTGATGCGCGTGGGGAGTTCGCGACGGTGCTGGACTCGCTCGAGGGTGAGCTCGGTGACGATGCCGGTGGAGAGGACGGGTGAGAGGATGCGGGCTGCGGCGACGGCGTCCTGAATGGCGAGGTTGATGCCGATGCCGCCGACGGGGGACATGGCATGGGCGGCGTCGCCTATGCAGAGGAGGCCGGGGCGGTGCCAGCGTTCGAGACGGTTGATCTGGACGGAGAGGAGTTTGACCTGGTCCCAATCGGTGATCTCGTCTACGCGGTCGGCAAGAAGGGGACGAGACGGGCGATACAGGCGCGGAAGGCGGGGAGACCGGCGGGCTGGATCGTGGTAGTGAAGCTGTCCTTGGCGATGAGGAAGGCGCACTGGAAGTAGTCGCCGCGAGGGATCAGGACGGCGAAGGTGCCGTAGTTGGCGTTACCGAGAACGTTGGGGGGTCGGTTTCATGACGGCTCAGGCGGAACCAGAGAACGTCGATGGGGACTCCGGTCTCGTGGAGAGGTAGGCCAGCGGCGGCTCGGGAGGTGGAATGGCGGCCGTCGCAGCCTACGACGAGGGTGGCGTGGATTTCGGTGGGGCCGGATGGGGTGTTGACGCGGACGCCGATGACGCGGTGGCTGTCGTTTTCGATGAGGCCGGTTACCTCGTGCTCCATGAGGAGGTGGAAGGTGGGGAACTTTGATGCCTGGGCGGCGAGGAAGTTGAGGAAGTCCCACTGGGGCATGAGGGCGACGAATTTTGCATGAGTGGGGAGATGGGTGAGGTCGGCTATGGGAAAGTATTCGCCGCCGATGGCGAGGGTGAATGCGGAGATTTGCTGATGGGGAAGGGCGAGGAAGGCGTCGAGGATACCTAGCTCGTACATGAGTTCGAGTGTGGAGGGGTGGATGGTGTCGCCGCGGAAGTCGCGGAAGAAATCCTTGTGCTTTTCGAGGACGGTGACGTGGTGGCCGTCGCGGGCGAGGAGGTAGGCGAGCATCATGCCGGCGGGGCCTCCGCCTACGATGCAGCAGGTGGTTTGGAGCGCTGGCGTGGCAGTGGCCATAGTGCGTTGAGGGTAGCAAGGGTTTGATGGGGCGTCAAAAAAACTGAAGCTATGGACGACGGAGCAAAAGCATGTGTTTTGGCCGGGGACACAGTATGGGTAGAGAAGCGGGTTTCTCCGCTGCGCTGCTCACGATGAGGCTGTGAGCAGCTCCGGTCGAAATGACAGGGGTTGGGTTTGTTGGAGAGAGGAAGGCAACTGCAAAGACAAAAGCAGATCCCCCATTCGGCTTCGCTCAGGGCAGGCTCTTCGGGGATGACAAGCAAGAAAGGCGACTGCAAAAGCAAAGGCAAAGACAACGGCAAAGGCAGAACAACGGCAAAGGCAGAAGCAGATCCCTACGGGATGACAACCAAAAAGGCAAAAGCAAGGATAAATGCAGGGTGAGGTGAATGGTGAGGTTTTCATTGGGAGCGTGCTAGATTCAACGCATCCCCATTTTTTGCCGGAGAGTGACTATGCGTTTGCTTCGCACTATATGTGTTTTGGCTTCGATGTTGAGCTGCGTTGTGGTGGAGGGGCAATCGGCTTCGAGCGATGAGGAGCGGGGTAAGGCGTGGTGGGCGCATGTGCAGTATCTGGCGGATGATTCGATGCAGGGGCGGCTGACGGGCAGCGAGGAGTATCTGAAGGCTGCGGCTTATGTGGTGGACAAGTTCAAGTCGTATGGGTTGCAGCCTGCCGGGGTGAATGGTGGGTTCTATCAGCCGGTGAAGTTCGATGTGCAGCGGGTGTTGGCGGACAAGTCTTCGATGAGTCTGGTGGTGGATGGGAAGACGGAGCCGCTGGTGCTGGGGACGGATGCGATTCTGGGATCGCGGGCGGCGCAGGTGGGGAAGGTGGATGCTCCGCTGGTGTTTATTGGGTATGGGCTGCATCTGCCGGAGGCGAAGTATGACGACTTCAACTCGGCGGAGGTGCCGATGTCGGAGTTGAAGGGTAAGGTGGTGGTGTATATCAACGGCGGGACCGGGGGATTTGCCGGGGCCGCTGAAGTCGTATGCGCGGACGGCTCCTTTTGTGAAGGCGCTGCGGGATGCGGGGGCGGTGGGGGTGATCTCGATACCGACGCCGAAGTCGATGGACTTTGGATGGCAGCGGGTGGCGAGTGGGGCTTCGCAGCCGGGGATGCGGTTGGCGGCTACTCCCGATGCGGCTGCGGTGGCGGCGAAGCATCCGGCGCTGGCGGATGACCATGGTGCGATGTTTGGGGCTACGTTCAATCCGGCGCAGGCGGAGAAGTTGTTTGCGGGGACGGGGCATACGTTTGCCGAGTTGCTGGAGTTGGCGGATGCTCAGAAGCCACTGCCGCGGTTTGCTTTGAATAAGAGGGTGACGGCTACGGTTGTGGGGGAGCACTCGCAGGTGGAGTCGCCGAATATTGTGGGCGTGCTGAAGGGGTCGGATCCGGTGCTCTCGAAGGAGTATGTGATTGTGTCGGCGCATCTGGATCATCTGGGTGTGGGGGCTCCGATCAAGGGGAAGACGATTTATAACGGCGCGATGGATGATGCTTCGGGTGTGGCGTCGGTGCTGGAGGCGGCGCGGCAGTTTGGCGCAGCGAAGGTGAGGCCGAAGCGGTCGATGCTGTTTGTGGTGTTTACGGCGGAGGAGAAGGGACTGCTGGGGTCGCGTTACTATGCGGGGCATCCGACGGTGCCGGAGGGTTCGATCAAGGCAGATTTGAATCTGGATATGTTTATGCCGATCTTTCCGCTGAAGAAGCTGCACGTGCAGGGGCTGGAGCAGTCGACGTTGGCGGTCGATGCGCAGAAGGTCGGGGAGGCGCACGGCATTGTGATTGCGCCTGATCCGGAGCCGGATCGGAACTCGTTTATCAGGACGGATCAGTACAGCTTTGTGCAGGCGGGGATTCCGGCGCTGGCTTTTAAGTTTGGATGGACGGCGGGGTCTCCTGAGTACAAGGCTTGGAGAGGGTGGCTGGCCCAGCGGTATCACTCGACTGAGGATGATTTGTCGCAGCCAGTGGATTTGGTGGCGGCGGCTCAGTTCAATAGCTTCTTTGCGGATCTGGCCCGGACGGTGGCGGATGATCCGGCTACTCCGCATTATCTGGATAGCAGCTTCTTTAGGAGGTTTGAGGCGGGACGGTAGATTTGGCTTTGTCAGGCTTTAGGCTTTAGGTATGGTCGGTATCGGGTATCGGGTATCGGGTAACAGGTATCAGGTATCGGGTATCAGGTTTGGTGCTGGTTTTTGAGGATGTCGAGCCAATCGGTGGGGCTGTGGGCCAGGTAGTCGGGCTGGGCGGCGGCCAGGGTGTGGGGGGCGAGGCCGAAGGTGCAGCCTATGGAGGCGGCTCCACAGTTGCGGGCGGTGAGGATGTCTACGTCGGAGTCGCCGATCATGATGGTTTGGGTGGGGCTGATGGGTTCTCCAGCTATGGTGGAGGCTTCGGCTATGAGGGCGAGGAGGCCGTGAGGATCGGGCTTTTTGGTGTGGAAGCTGTTGCCGCCGTAGTTCTGGAAGAAGAAGCGCGTGAGGTCGAAGTGGTCGCAGATGTCGCGGGAGGGGTTGACGGGTTTGTTGGTGAGGACGGCCATGAGGGTGTCGGGGTGGGCGGCGCGGATGGCTTCGAGTGAGGCGATGACGCCGGGGTAGACGTAGGTGAAGTCGAGCTTGTGGATGCGGTAGTAGCTGAGGAAGAAGGTGAGGGCTTCGGTGACGTATTCTTCGTCGTGGATGTCGCCTTCGGGGTCGCCAAGGGCTCGGCGGACGAGCATGGAGGCTCCGTCGCCGATGTAGCTGGCGATGACGGGGTCGGGGAGTTGGGGCTTGCCGAAGTGGACGAGGGTGGCGTTGATGGAATTGCAGAGGTCGATGCGGGAGTCGATTAGGGTGCCGTCGAGATCGAAGACGAGGAGGCGGGGGATGGGGGACGGCATAGATCGAGTTTAACGGAAGAAGGGACGGCTGGGCGCCGTCCCCTGTGTCGATGCGCGAAGGCTAGCGGATCTGGATGTCGCCGGAGCCGGTTTGGGCGCGGAGGGTTGGGCCGCCGCCATTGACGGCGCCGTTGATGTGATGTTTGTTGAGACTACCCTGCATCGTGATGGGCTGCTGGATGCTGATGGTGCCGGAGCCGGTGTCGGCGTCGAGGTTGAAACGGGCTCCGCTGCCGACAGCCATGTGAATGTTGCCGCTGCCGGTGCTGAGCTTCCAGTCGGAGGTGGGTTGGCCGGAGACTTCGATGTTGCCGGAGCCGGTGCTGGACTTGAGCGCGCCGGAGAGATTGCGGAGGACGATGTTGCCGCTGCCAGTTTCGGCTTTGACGTCGCCGGGGACGATTTGGTCGAAGTCGATGTCGCCGGAGCCGGTGCCGAGAGTGGCAGGGCCGCCGATGCCGTGGGCTTTGACGTTACCGGAGCCGCTCTGGGCTTTGATGCTGGCGCCGACGCCCTGAATGTCGACATCACCGGAGCCGGAAGAGGCGTTGATGATGGAGGCTTTGGGGAGGGTGACCTCGTAGTCGATGGAGATGTTGCGGAAAAGGTCGTTGTTGTGGCGCTCGCCGATGGTGATCTCGTTGCCGCTCTGAGTAATGGGCGGGTTATTGGCGATTTCCTGGACGCGGGAGTCGGCGCCTCCGCCCATCCAGCCGCGGTTGGAGTGAACGTGGCCGACGATGTGGACCTGATTGTCGGAGCCGGCGTGGAGGTTGATGTTGCCGGAGCCGGTGGAGACGGAGACCTCGGGTGCGTTGCCAGTGCTGAGGGTGCGTTCGAATCTGGCTTCGGCGGCGAAGGCCGTTGTGGCGATAGCGAAGGTTGCTGCGGTGAGAAGGATTCGGAGTTGCATCGTAGGCTCCTTGAAGATTCGTTCCGGGCGCGGATTTTGTGTGACTGGTTCGAAATTATTGCCCGCTACTGCTGGAGGATGACGGTGTCGCCGGCGTTTAGGCCGGATAAAACTTCGGTTCTGGTGCCGTTGGAGATGCCGGCCTTGATGGAGACTTTGCGGCGGCCTTTCTTCTCGTTGGGGTCAGGGACTTCGACGCTGGCGTTGCGGTCCTTGTCGTAGATGACGGCTTGTTCGGGGACGGTGAGAACGCCTTTGTGCTCTTCGAGGATGATTTCGGCGTTGGCGGTCATGTTGGCTTTGAGCTCGCCACCGGGATTATCGATGGAGACGCGGACCTCGAAGGTGGTGACGTTGTCTTTTTCAACGCCGAGCGGAGCGATCTTGGTGACTTTGCCGAGGAAGGTTTTGTCCTTGAAGGACTCTACCTTGATGCGGGCGGGCTGGTTCATGTAGACCTTGCCTATGTCGGATTCGTCGACCTTGCCCTGTACGTAGACCTGGGTGGTGTCGCCGATGGTCATGACGAGGGTGGCGGTGGAGCCCATGACGAGAATGGAGCTGACGGCGTCGCCGAGTTCGACGTCGCGGGAGAGGACGACGCCATCCATTGGGGAGGTGATGGTGGTGTAGCTGAGCTGCTCCTCGAGCTGCTTGAGGGAGGCCTGAGCCTGCTCTGTTTGCGCCTGGGCCTGGTGGAGCTTGGAGTTGTCGACGGTGATCTGGGCGACGGCTTTATCGCGGGTGTTGGCGGCGGCGAGATATTTCTGTTCGGCGTCGTCGAGGGCTTGCTGGGAGACTACGCCGTCTTTGGACATCTGGAGGGCGCGGTCGTAGGTGTGTTTGTACATGGGAAGGTCGGGGGCTTCGGCGTTGACCTTGTCGTACTGGATGGCGGCGGCGGCGGCGTGGGCGTTGGACTCGGCGGCGGCAAGCTGGGCGCGCTGGGCGTTGACCTGGGCCAGGATCTCGATCTCGTCGAGCTGGGCGAGGACCTGGCCCTGTTTGACGTGGGCGTTGATGTCGGTGTCGAGGCGGGTGACAATACCGGACGCTTTGGACTTGACTTCGACCTTTGTGATGGGCTGGACCTTGCCAGTGGCGACTACGGAACGGGCGATGTCACCGCGCTCGGCTTTGGCAAGTTGGGAGGGCTCAATTTTTGCGTTGTTTCCGCGGGCGGCTACCGTGACGCCGAGGATGACGGCGAGGATGAGGAGACTGAGACCTCCCCAGATCCAGATATTCCGTTTGCTTTTGCGTGTCGCCAAGGTGTAGCTCCAGAGATTTCTTGAGTAATGACCGTCTCGGAGATTGGTTACGCAGAATGGTGTGGTCTGGTTCCGTAGACGGTGGAGAAAGTTTCAGACGAGGGACGGCAATGGGACCTATTTTAGACGGGTGGGGGAGGTGGGTGGGAGCAGGCGTAAGTGGGGGTGGCCAGAAGATTACGGCAAGCTGCAAGATACTCTCGGACAGTGGATAGCGGGATTGAGGAGGGTCAGGCGTATTTGCGGAGGACTCCGAGGACCTTGCCCTGGATGCTGACGTTGGTGGCTGGGGCATAGATGGGTGCCATCTCGGTGTTGGAGGGCTGGAGACGGATCATGTTGCCTTCGCGGTAGAAGCGCTTGAGGGTGGCGTCAGAACCGTCGACCAGGGCGACGATGATCTCGCCCTCGCGGGCGGTGCGGGTGCGCTCGACGAGGACGTAGTCGCCGGAGACGATGTGCTCGTCGCGCATGGAGTCACCACGGACTTCAAGGGCGAAGACTTCGCGGTTGCCGATGATGTCGTTGAGGGAGATGCTCTCGGCGGTTTCGATGGCTTCGACGGGTTTGCCGGCTGCGATGCGGCCAAGGAGCGGGAGGCGGTCGGAGCCTTTTTTGCCTGAGCGCGCGGGCAGAACGTCGATGGAACGGCTGCGGTTGTGGGCGCGTTGCAGGAGGCCTTTGTTCTGCAGATTGGTGATGTGCTTGTGCACGGTGGCCAGAGAACTGAGGCCCAGACCGCTGGCGATTTCCTCGTAGGAGGGGGAGTAGCCGTTCTTCTGTGTGAAGCCTGAGAGGAAGTCGATGACCTCTTTTTGCCGCCGTGTGATAGCCATGCAGGAATTGTAGCGAATAAAAAGCGAATTGCAATACCTATTTTGATTCCTGGGCGAAGAGACAGGGTGGCGCGACCGGCCTCCGTGATCCTTTGTGAGGCTTCACGGAGGTGGTGCTCATGCGCTCTCCATATAGAGAGGAACCTTGCCGATGGATGGGCTTCGGTTGCGATTCAGAAGGCGTACCCGAAGCCGATGGAGAAGATAGGGAAGAAGGAAGCGTAGCTCAGGTTATTGTTGTTGCGCGCGATGAAGGCTGCGAGGTTTTTCTGGAATGCTGGATCCTGGCTGACCGATTGGCATCCGACCGATGCGGGGAAAGCAGGGTCGCAGGCGCTGCCGCTGAAGTTGACTTGAAGGTTGGGTTGACCGACGTAGTAAAAACCGAGCTCGATTGGGATGCTGAGGCGGTTTCTGGTGCGCGGGATGATGTTTCCGAAGCCGAGTGTGAGGCCGGGGGAGACTCTGCGGAAGTCAATGCGTCCGCTGCCGTGCAGAGGGTCGGTGAGGCTGCTGATGTAGTCGTCGCCGTTGAGGCTTATGGTGCTGCCGGAGGGGATGAGAGCGGTTGCGAGGATCCGGTTGCTATTGGCGAAGACCAGCAGCGGGCTGAGACGGAAACGGCCGCCGAAGGGGAACCAGTCGAGAGAGGTGCGGCCGGTTTTCATGCGGAGGTTGATGGCTATGTTGGCGCCCTGCTGTTGGAAGGCGGTGGCGTAGGAGAAGAAGTCGGCGCCTGCACGGAGGTTGAATTTTCTGGCGAGAGGGGTGGCGATGTCAAAACCTGTGCCGGCGAGCCCTGTGTGCGAGTCGAAGCCTATGGCGGAAAAGGGGTGGAAGGTTTTGGGCTTGATGACGGTGGATGGGGGAAGGGTTACGAAAGATGCGGGAGCGGAGGTTGCATTGGTATCGGCACTGGAACTGGAATTGAAGGTGCGCACGGCCTCGGCGGCGAGGCTTGCTGTGACGGATTCGGGGTCGGTCAGGTTCTGTGCGAAGACGCATGGGACTGAGAGAAGCATGATGAAGATCGCTGCGTTCCATGGAGTGATTGAGGATTTCATTTGCATGCCGCCTGTTCTTGTCGAGAGATGTTTGAGCGTGAAGGCACCGCTTGTTTTCTCTATCGGCACGAGGTTTTGAGAGCGCAGTGGGAAGAGTGGGAAGGCGTGCGATTCCCATTTTGAAATTGGGATATGCAAAAAACTGTTGCGAAGGGTTGTGTGCGCGAGGGTCTATGCACCAAGGTAATAGGACGCCACCGCGCAATGGTCACGTGACGAAGGTGCAGCGGCTGGCGTGGTCGAGGAGACAGGAATGCGGGTTTTGATTGTTGAAGATGATGCGGCTCTGGGGTTGTTTCTGCAGAAGGGTTTGAAGCTGGAAGGACATGAGGTTGCATGGGTGGGCGATGGGGTTGCTGCATTGGAGCAGGTTGAGGGGCTTCGGCCTGATCTGATGGTTTTGGATTTGAGCCTGCCTCGCAAGGATGGGACGGAGGTGCTCGAAGAGATGCGTGGGAAGTATGACGACACAGCTGTGCTGGTGTTGACGGGCCGGAGCATGGTGGAGGAACGGGTGCGGTGTTTGAACATAGGGGCTGATGACTGCTTGCTGAAGCCGTTCAGTTTTCATGAGCTGACGGCTCGGTGCAGGGCTTTGCTGCGTCGACGAGAGCGGTTTGCCGATCCGGTGCTGCGGCATGGTGATGTGGAGTTGAACCGGATGGAGCGAAGGGTGAGTCGCAACGGCCGTGCGGTGGAATTGACGGCGAAGGAGTTTAGCTTGCTCGAGTTTTTAATGCAGCGGAAAGGTGGCTGCTGCACTCGTTCGGAGCTTCTGCGAGAGGTTTGGCAGATGTCGCCGGATGCGGGAACGAATGTGGTGGATGTGTACGTCAATTATCTGCGGAAGAAGTTGGGCGCGGTGAGTGTGGATGGAGATTCAGGTGGTTTGGTGATTGAGACGGTGCGGAGAGAGGGGTACCGGATGGGTGGGGCTCCGAAGAAGATGATTGCGCGGGTGAGTGCGTATTCGGCTGGTGTGCAGTTGGCGGGGGCTTGATGGCGGCGGAGGTTTTGGATCAAGAGAGTCTGGTGGAGCGGATCGACGGTGTGCTGCATGGGCTGTGTCAGCCGCTGACGGTACTGCAGTGCAGGCTGGCACTTGGAGAGTTGAGCGGCGAGCCGGGAGCGATGCGTGAGGCGATTGGCGAGGCCTTGGGTGAGTGCGCTCGCTTGAATGCGGGAGTCAGTGCGATTCGTGAGATGTTGCAGCAGGCAATGGGAGTCGAGGAGAGCGAATGATCAGCGAGATGGTTGCGGGACGAGATGCTGCTTCAGGTGGGATCGATGCGGTCATGATGCGCACTGTCGTGTTGGCGAGTGCGGATGCGGGTTTGCGGCAGCGGTTGAAGGCTTCGCTAACTGGGTTGCGCTGGCAGGTGCGAGAGGCTGGTGGTGGGGCGGAGGCTATGGCTCAATTGGATGCTTCGCAGCCGGAGGCTCTGCTGGTTGATAGCTGGCTGCCAGATCTTGAGGTGGGTGAGTTTGCAGGGCAGATACGGATGCTGTATCCGGGGATGGAATTGCTGCGTGTGGATGGAGGAGTGGATGGCGCGGCAAGAAGTCCTCGGCGGAATGAGTTGCTGCATGCTTTGCGGGAGGCCCAGGAGGGAGCGGCGAACGATACTGCGGCGTGGGCTGCGGCTCCGGTAGCGGTTCCGAGGAGTGTGGGGGGAGGCTATGCGGGGACGCAGGAGTCGGCGCGGCAGACGTTGTCGGTGGTAATGGGGCGTGAGGAACCGGTGTGGCGGGAGAGTCAGGCGAAAGTGCAGCCGGTTGTCGCGCTGCCTGAGATGGTGGGGGCGAGTGAGGCGATGCACGAGTTAGCGCGGTTGATTCGGCTGGTGGCTCCGCGGTCGACTACGGTTTTGATTGAGGGCGAGACGGGCACGGGAAAAGAGGTTGTGGCGAAGGCAATTCATCGGTTGAGCGAGCGGGCGGGGAAGCCGTTTGTGGTGCTGAATTGTGCGGCAATTCCTGAGGCTCTGCTTGAGGCTGAATTGTTTGGGCATACGCGCGGAGCCTTTACTGGAGCGGTGCAATCGCGTACGGGACGGATTGAGGCGGCACATGGTGGGACGCTTTTTTTGGATGAGATTGGCGAGATGCCGCTGGCTTTGCAGGCGAAGATGCTGCGGTTTTTGGAGTGTGGCGAACTGCAGCGGGTTGGTGATAACGAGACGATGCGCGTGGATGTGCGCGTGATTGCGGCGACGCATCAGCCGTTGGAGCAGCGGGCGGGGGAGCGGACGTTTCGGTTGGATCTTTATCATCGGCTGGCGGTGTTTCCGGTGGAGGTGCCGGCGTTGCGGATGCGGATGGAGGATTTGCGTTTGCTGGCGGAGCATTTTCTGGATTTGATGGGGCAGGAGATGCCTCGGAAGCGATTGACGATTGAGGCGGAGGCTCGGCTGCATGAGCATAGCTGGCCGGGAAATGTGAGGGAACTAATGCATGTGCTGGAGCGTGGGGCGATTCTGGCTGGGGATCGGATGGAGATTGGGGCGGAGGAGATACGGTTTCGGCGGGCTACTCGGGGTTAATTTTTTTTGGATTGTTTTAGCGGCGGTTTTGTGGGAAATGGGCCGTAAAACATGGTGTTTTGGTGGTTAGGTTGTGGTGAAAAGCGTGGTAAAGATGGTTTGTTGGTGGTCGTTATTTTCAGGATTCGGCGATTCTCGATGTGACGACGATGGTTTGTTGGACTCTTTGGGTGGTCGTTGTGCAGTGGCCTGGATAGAACGGCATACCTCAGGGGCTGAAGCCCCTTTTCCGCGGTTGCTGGAGAGGGCCAAGGCTGAAGCCTTGGCGTACCTAGAAGCGACGGCAAGAACAACGCTGGGGAGAGGTTTAGATTCCCACTCGTCGCGATGACGACCAGCGATGAATGCAAGGGCAACGGCAAAGACAGAAGCAGGTCCCCTTCGAGGGAGGACAAGGGCAAAAGCAACATGGCAAAAGCAAAATGCGGGGGTCTCTCCACTGCGGCGGCAAAGGCGCCGCCTTCGGTCGAGATGACGAGTTTTGTTGGGTTGATCTGAAAAGAACGGGCAACGGCTGAGATGACCGCGGAAAGCGGATCGCTGGGGGGCAACAAAAGACAGGAACAGTGACAAAAGCAGATCCTCGCTTCGAAGGATGACAACTAGAAAGGCAACGACAAAGGAACGCGACGCAACAGCCGGCATGGTGGATAAGAGCGCTCTCATTTGAGGGCGCTTTTGTTTGGGCTTTGGGGTGCATGGGTGGGGGCGGAGGTTTTTATGCAAGTGACTACTCCCTTGAGCGATGCGCTGGGGCGATATCTGGATCTGACGAGTGAGCAGATGAAGTTGACGGCCAGCAATATGGCTAATGTCGACACGCCTGGCTTCAAGACGGAAGGGTTTGATTTTGAGCAGGAGTTTGCGCGGCAGTTGCAGAGTGGTCCGGATGCTGTCGACCTGGCTCAGGCGCAGGAGGTCGATGGGTTGGTGGCTCGGCCGGATGGGAACAATGTGTCGATGGATCGGGAGGGGATGCAGCTGGCGAAGTCGCAGTTGCAGTTCCGAATGGGTGTGCAGTTGTTGAAGAATGAGTTTTCTAGCGTGATGAGCGCTATCCACGCGGAGGCGAAGTAAGCGATGAATCTGTTTGGGGTGATGGATGTGAGCGCTTCGGCGCTGCAGGCGGAGCGGGTTCGGGCTGAGGTTGTGGCTTCGAATATGGCGAACGCGGAGACGACACGGACTGCGGAGGGTGGACCTTACCAGCGGCATCATGTGGTGTTTGAGGCTGAGGGAGGAGGGAGCTTTCAACAGACGATGACCAGTCAGATGGGAGGGTTTGGTGCTGCGAATGGATTGAGTGGTTTCAGTGGCGGGCCTCTGGGTAGCGGCGTTACTGCGGCTCAATCAGTTCCGGGTGGTGTTGCTGTGACGGGAGTGATTAGCGATGCGAGTGCTCCGCTGCGGCGGTATGACCCTCAGCATCCGGATGCTGGGCCGGATGGGTTTGTGGATTATCCGGATATCAATCCGCTGACCGAGATGGTGGATTTGATGGGCGCGACGCGGTCGTATGGGATGAATGCTTCGGCGGTGCAGGCGGAGAAGAACATGGTTGGTTCTTCGCTGGACATTCTGAAGTAAGACAAGGGCCACGGAACAGGGAACAGGAGGATTTATGAGTGGATTTTGGAATGGTTCGGGGATGTCGGGGGTTACGAGTGGTGCTGCAGGTGTTTTGAGTGCTGCGACTGCGGGTGCTTCAGGGGCTGCCGGTGGTGCGCCGTTTGCCGGGATGTTTCGTTCGATGGTGGAGCAGACGAGTGCTTTGGATCAGAAGGCTTCGGATGCTGTGACGGGCGTGCTGAATGGGCAGGGCGTGGAGATTCATGATGCGATGATTGCTACGCAGAAGGCGAATATGGCATTTGAGTTGGCTTTGCAGGTGCGGAATAAGGCCGTTGGGGCTTATCAGCAGATGATGGGGATGCAGTTTTGATTTGAGAGCTTTGGTGGGGAGAAGAAGGCAGACCCCAGGGGCTAAAGCCCCTTGATTGCGAAGAGGATTAGAAGGCCAAGGCTGAAGCCTTGGCTTACCTAGAAGCGACGGCAAGAACGACGGCTAAAGGTAAGGTCCCCTTCGGGGATGACGGCTAGAAAAGCAACGGCAACGACAATAACGACGAAAGCAAGAGCAACAGCGAAAGCAAGAACAAAAACAAAAGCAAAATGCGGGGGTTCTTCGCTTCGCTCAGAATGACACGCAAAAACAACGACAAGAGCAACAGCAACAACAACAGCAACAACAACAGCAACGACAACAGCAACGACAACAGCAACGACAACAGCAACGACAACAGCAACGACAACAGCAACGACAACAGCAACGACAACAGCAACGACAACAGCAACGACAACAGCAACGACAACAGCAACGACAACGACTAAAAGCAGATCCCCTTCGGGGATGACAAACAGAGAAGCAACGGCAACTACAAAGGCAACAGCAACTACAAAGGCAACAGCAACTACAAAGGCAACAGCAACTACAAAGGCAACAGCAAAGAACTGAGTGAGTGAGCGGATGGCGGAGAACGGACAGGTGGGCGTCGTGGAGATTCAGAAGGTTGGGTCGCGGGGTGTGGCTGGAGATGGTGTTGGTTCCACGGCTGCGGAGAAGGTGTTGGCGATGGCGGGTGGGCTGCGTGAGCGAGTGATGGCGCTGCCTGTGGGGAAGAGAAACTGGCTGCTGGCTTCGGTGGCTTTTTTGGCGGCGATCTGTGCGGGCATGGTTTGGTTTGCAGGGCGCACGGATTGGAAGGTTCTGTTCAGCGGGCTGGATGGGAAGGATGTGCAGCAGGTCTCGCAGGAACTGGCGTCGGCGGGGATTCCGTATGAGATGACTGCGGATGGCGCGGGTGTGCAGGTTCCGGCGGAGATGCTGGATAAGGCCAGGATGGAGGTCGCGGCGAAGGGGATGCCGCAGACGGGGCGGCTGGGATTTGAGCTGTTCGACAAGCCGAACTGGGTGGGGAGTGAGTTTGATGAGAAGGTGAACTATCAGCGGGCGCTTGAGGGAGAGCTGGAGCACACGATTGAGACTCTGGGTATGGTGCGGTCGGCGAGGGTGCATCTGGTGTTGCCGCAGCAGTCGTTGTTTTCCGGGGAGGAGAAGGTTGCGAAGGCTTCGGTGGTGTTGAAGCTGAAGCGGGCGATGCTGGATCCGGAGCAGGCGGATTCGATTCGAAGTTTAGTTGCGGGGGCGGTAGAGAATCTGAGCCCTGACCAGGTGACGCTGGTGGATGCGGATGGACGAGTGAATCTGAAGCCGCGATCGAAGGATGCGACGCAGGCCGATACAGAGGCGGCGATGGAGGCGAAGCTGGTTGCGATGCTGGAGCCTCTTGCGGGACGCGACAATGTGCGGGCCACGGTGAATGTGAGCTATGACGAGGGAAGTGAGGAGCGGACGGATGAGGTCTATGATCCGAACCAGTCGGCTGCGTTGACGCTGCAGAAGAGTGAACAGACTTCGGCGCAGCGGGGCGCGGCTACGGGGGTTCCGGGGACGGCGAGTAATTCTCCGGCGGGTGCTCCGGTGGGCGCGGTGGCGGGGTCGCAGGCTGCTGCTGCTCCGAATACTCCGCCGCTGTTGCAGAAGGAGGCGCTGCCGGTGTATCCGCAGCAGGGCGGCGGAGTGGGGCAGAGTCTAAGACAGGAGAACGGGACGTATGGAGTGACGAAACATCTGTCGCACACGGAGGAGGGGCCGGGGCGGATTCGTCGTGTGACGGCGGCGGTGGTGGTGAACGATCGCAGCGTGATGGAAGGCGCGGGCAAGATGGAGCACGCGGTTTGGAAGCCGAGAAGTGTGGACGAGATGCGACGGCTGGAGGAGTTGGCTCGTGCGGCGGTGGGGTTTGATGCAAAACGCGGCGATGAAGTGGCGATGGAGAATGTGAGTTTCAGCTCGAACGCTCCGGAGGTGAAGCCGCCGGTGATGGATCGAGCGATGGAGGAGGCTCGTGCGTTGCTGCATTCACAGCCTGGGCTGATGAGGACGGCGATGATTGGACTTTGCGGCGTGCTGCTGGTGCTGTTTGTTCTGAGGCCGGTGGCCAAGCAGGTGACGGCTACGTTGCGGGAGCCGGTGTTGTTGACGGCGGGCGCGAATACTGTGGCTGCTCTGGAAGAGCCTGCAGGCGAGCCCATGCTTGAGCCGGTGGTGGAGAAGTTCGCGCTGCCGGTGCGGGTGAAATCGAAGGCGCAGATGGAGCAGCAGGGAATCTTTGAGTATGTGTCGGAGCATATACGACGTGAGCCGGCGCAGAGTACTCGGCTGCTTGAGGCGTGGATCGGTTCGCATGAGGAGAAGAATTAATGGGAGCGACAATGCAGATGGCTGGGGTTGATGCGACGCAGCGGAATCCGCTGTTGCTGACGTCGGAGTCGGGGTTTGCGCCGGCGGAGCTGCCGGGATTGCGGAAGGCGGCGATCCTGATGGTGGCGTTGGGTGATGAGCTGGCGAAGACGTTGTTTCAGGCTCTGTCGGAGACTGATGTACATCGGGTGACGGATGAGATCACGCGGCTTGGTGAGATTCCGGCGACGCTTCTGACGCAGGTACTGACGGAGTTTTATGGTCTGCTGGAGACGCAGCAGTACATGGTGCGCGGTGGTCCGGAGTATGCGCTGAAGGTGCTGACGGAGGCGTTTGGTGCGCAGAAGGCTGAGAACTTTCTGTCGCAGGTGAAGAAGATTCGGGAGCGCTCGAACGGCGATATGGCGCGGCTGCAGAATATGGATCCGCTGCAGTTGAGCAAGTTTCTGGAGAATGAACATCCGCAGACAGTGGCGCTGGTGCTGGCGCATCTGGACGCGAAGCTCGGATCGGCGGTGCTGATGCAGTTGCAGCCCGTGATGCGGGTGGATGTGGTGAAGAGACTGGCGGAGATGCGGCAGTTTTCCGCAGAGATGGCGCAGACGGTGGCGTTGGTGCTGCATAAGCGTATGGAAGGGATGGGGACGGGTGGGAGGAAGTCGTACTCCGGGTTCAAGGCGGTGGCTGAGTTGTTGAACCGCGTGGATCAGAGTGCGAGCAAGGGGATCCTGGAGGAGATTGAGCAGGAGCAGCCGCAGCTTGCGATTGGAATCAGAAATTTGATGTTTACGTTTGAGGATTTGACGACCGTGCCGGCGGAGAGTATTCGCGAATTTATTGCCGCGGCGGATAAAAGAGTGTTAGCGGTTGCGCTGAAGGGTAGCCGCGATAACTTGAAGGCGCATCTGTTCAAGGCGATGAGCTCACGTGCGGTGGAGATGTTGAAGGAAGACATGGAGGCGATGGGGCCAGTGCGGATGAGGGATGTGGGACTGGCTCAGCAGGAGCTTCTTGCGCTGGCGAGGCAACTGGAAAGCGATGGGCGAATGATGCTGAAGCTGGAGGTCGATGATGATCTCGCAGTCTGAGAGTGTGGGGCCGGTGCGGTTGCTAGGTGGGGCTTTGCGGGATGTTTCGCGGCTTGAGTTTCTTTCGTTTGCGCATGGTGTGACCGAGAAGGTCGTAGCCGTCGGAGAAAGTGCCGAGGTTGACGAGGTTGAAAGTGCGCTGCGAGAGGATGTGGTCGCGATGGAGGTGGCGCGTGAATCGCAGGCGGTCGAGGTGCATGCGCAGATGGAGATGGTGCGCAGAGATGCCAAGGCTGAGGCGCGGCTCGAGTGGGAGGGAGAGCTGGAGGAGCGGGTGCTTGAGGAACGCTTGATGGTGACGCGACTGTGCGAGGAGTTTGGACGGGAGCGCTCGAAGTACTTTGCTGCGGTTGAGTCGGAGGTGGTGAAGCTGGCGCTGGCAATTGCGGCGCGGGTGTTGCATCGTGAGGCGAAGATGGATCCGCTTTTGTTGACTGCGGCGGTGCGGGTTGCGTTGGGTAAGGTGGCTGAGGATAGTTCGACGGTGTTGCGTGTGCCTGCAGGTGATGCGGAGATGTGGCGGGGTGTGTTTGGTTCGAATGATGCCGTGCAGGTGGTGGGAGATGAACGGATGACGGCTGGAGAGTGTGTGCTGGAGACGAATGTTGGGAAGGTGGAGTTGGGTGTGAGCGCTCAGCTGGAGGAGATTGAGAAGGGGTTCTTCGATCTTCTGGAGCAGAGGCCGTCCTGATGAGTGAGAGGGATGGGATGCATCTGACGCCTTACTTTACGCAGCTGGCGGCGCGGCCTGCGTGGCGGTGGAGTGGACGCGTGGTGGAGGCGAATGGGCAGACGATCGAGGCGGAGGGGCCACTTTGTTCTGTCGGTGAGTGCTGCGAGATTGTGGATAGTGATGGGCGGCGGCATCGTGCGGAGGTCATTGGATTTCGCGGTCGGCACGTGCTGGCGATGCCTGTGGAGGCGACGCAGGGGATTCGGTATGGGGATGCTGTCATGGCGATGGGCGCGACTCCTGGGATTGCTGTGGGAGAGCAGATGCAGGGACGGATTTTGAATGCTTTGGGTGCGCCGCTCGATGAGTTGCCGGTGGTGCGTGCGGAGGGAGTGTGGCCGCTTGATGGTGCGGTGCCGCATCCGATGGAGCGCAGGCCGATCAAGGAGCCGCTGCAAACGGGACTGCGGGTGCTGGATGGAATGTTGACGGTGGGACGTGGGCAGAGGATTGGTATCTTTGGCGGCTCGGGTGTGGGTAAGAGCACGTTGATTGGGATGATGACGCGGAATACGGCTGCGGATATTACGGTGGTGGGGTTGGTTGGTGAGCGCGGGCGTGAGGTGAGGGAGTTTGTGGAGGATTCGCTGGGTGAAGTGGGACGGAAGCGATCGGTGGTGCTGGTGTCGACTTCGGACCAGAGCCCTTTGCTGCGAATGCGGGCGGCGATAGCGGCGACGGCGGTTGCGGAGTTTTATGCAGCCAGGGGGAAGCATGTGCTGTTGGTGCTGGATTCGCTGACTCGTTATGCGATGGCGGCTCGGGAGATTGGATTGGCAGCGGGGGAGCCTCCTGCGAGTAAGGGATATACGCCGAGTGTGTTTGCGCGCCTGGCGAAGCTGGTGGAGCGGGCGGGCAACTTTGAGACGGGGAGTATTACGGCGTTCTACACCGTGCTGATGGAGGGGGACGATCAGCAGGATCCGGTGGTGGATGCAGTGCGGTCGCTTCTGGATGGGCATGTGGTGTTGTCGCGACGAATGGCGGCGGCGGGTTGGTATCCGCCGGTGGATGTGCTGGACTCGCTGAGCCGGTTGATGCCTGCGGTGACGACACCGGAGCATCGTGAGCGGGCTGCGATTGCGCGGAGATTGCTGGCGGCTCATGCGCGGTCGGAGGATCTGGTTCGAATTGGCGCGTATAAGGCCGGGACCGATGAGGAGTTGGACCGGGCTATGCGGGCGATGCCGCTGCTGCGGGAGTTTCTGGAGCAGGGAAGCATGGAGCGCGTGACGATGGAAGATACGATTGCGCGGCTTGCGGGGATGGAGATCTAGTCGATGCAGGCGCGGTTGAAGGTGCTGCGGCGACTGGCCAGCTTGCATGGTGTCGTTGAGCAGATACATGCGGTAGCTCTTGAACGCAGCATGACGGCGATGCGCGAGGCGGAAGAGGCGATCGATCTACAAAATGCTGTGGTGCGGTCGGCTGCGTTTGAGGGGCGCGCGGCTTTGATTGTGGATGATCGGATAGGGTGGTCGTTTGCTGAGGCGCAGCGGGAGCTTGCGGGGTGGCGACGCAAGGGGTTGGAGCGGATTCGTGCGGAGCGTGAGGAGTTGAGAACGTCGGCACAAAAGCAATATGTTGCGAGCCGTGTGAAGAGCGAGCAGATGCGGTGTGCTGTGGAGGGTATTGAAGCCGGGATAGCGATCGAAGATGGGCGGCGGGCCCAGGCTGCGACGGATGATCGTTATCTGTCGCGGAGGCTGTGGGTGGAGGCGCGGCGGGCTTCGCGCGATGATGCAGAGATGAACGGCTCCTAATCCTTCTGCTGGTTTCTTTGGCATGCTGAGTGCACTTCTTTGCAGCAGTACAGGAGAGGCATGACATGATGACTGCTGGAATCGCGATGGTTGGGGGTGGGCAGGGAAAGTCTCTTCTGTTGCCGGCTGTTTCGAGTGAAGGGCAAGAGAGTCAAGGCTTGTTCGCCGAGGGATTCTTTGCGAAGAGCGTGGATGAGTTGATGGGTGACTCTCACGGAATGATGACACAGGTGAGTGCAGAGCAGACGGTGACCGGCGCGGATAAGAAAGACGTGCAGGGCGCGAAAGATTTGTCCGAGGCGGGGACGCAGATCTCTGACGCTGGATTGTCAGGTGCGGTCGCGACTAATTTGGCAGTCGCCTTTGGCGGTGAAGGTTTGCAAGGGACGCAGACAACGGGGGAGACAGGTCAGCCTGTCAAAGGAGCTTCGGCCGCTGTTCAACTGCCAGGTGATCTTGAGAAGACTGTTGCGGCTAAGACTCCAATAGAAGGTTCGGATGAGCTGAAGGGGAGTGTTGTGGCTGTTGTTGAACCGCAGCAAAGTCCGCTTGTATTGCGTGCTCCGCTGATTGGAACTGTGGCTCCACAGGTTGTTGCTGCTGCACTGGTCGTCTCGAAAGAGGCGGTGAACGGTGAAAAGTTGCAGGCGGGTGTGAATGCAGCGGAGACAAAGCGAGAGACGAAGAAGAAGGGAAATGAGTCGGCGGCGGACGGAGACGCGAAGATTGCGGTGGTTAGTGTGGATACATCCGCGTTACCGTCGGCTCTTGCGATAGCGACGTCATCTCCGGTGACAGTGCTTCCTGTGAGTGCAGATGTTCCGGTTGTTCCTAAGGTCGAGGCAGGTGTTGCTTCGGCGAAGAGCTCCCGTGTTGGTTCTGTTGGTTATAAGGCAAGCGCCGACGCGGCGGGGATTGTTGCTACCGATGGTAAGGGTGATGTAGAGCGCGGGAAGGAGACGGTTGCGAGTGTCAGCACAGCGAGTGCTGTGACTCACAGTGCCGGGCATTCTCAAAACGCTGAGATAGAAGCTTCGACGAAGAACGCTTTGTCGCAGGGCGTTGGCGCGATTGTTGCGGTCGCTCCAGTTGTTGCGGTCGATGGTTCGACGGGCGCGCAGGGAGTTATGCAGAAGCAGTCGAGCGCGTTGGGGAATGTGAGTGCTGCAATGGCTCGGTCGCAGGAGGCAGGCCGCAGGAGATGCTGCGCCGGTGTATGACGGACACAGCATGGTGTCGGTCACTCCTACATCGCTGGAGGTTGGGGTTGCGAACGGAAGTCATGGGTGGTTGAAGATTCGCGCGGAGTTGACGGACGGTGGTGCGGTGAATGCATCGGTGTCGGCGGCGTCGTCTGCGGGACAGGAGATGTTGCATCGGGAGCTGCCTTCGCTGACGGCTTATCTGCAGTCGGAACGGCTGGGTGTGAACACGGTTGTCGTTCATGCGCCTGCTGCGACGACAGAGGCGAAGGATTTCTCAGGGGCCATGAGCGGCGATCAGCCTAGTCAGATGCAGCAGGGGGGCAGCAGCCAGAGTGGAGACGCTCGACAAGGGTTGACGGCTACGGCTTCCGATCTTGTGGATGAGCCGGTGTCGTTGACGGGGCTCGAAGGAGCGGATGTGGGTGCTCTTTCTTCGGCAATGTATGGGGAAGGAGGATCGGGTGGAGGAGGTTGGCTGAGTGTGCGGGCTTGATCGGCAAAGAGATTGGTTGCGGGACGAATGAACGAAGAAACAATTTGAATGAGAAAGAAAGGATGGAGTGCAGATGAGTTCAATTTTTGGGGTGAGTCCGGCAGCGGCGCAAACGGTTGCGTCGGCGTTGGCTCCGCGGAGTGCGACGTCACAGGCTACGGCGAAACCGAAGGATTCTACGGGGACTACGGACAGCTCAAGCGGAACGAGCGATAGCAACAGCGCGACGATTACTGCGAACGATTTTCTAACACTGCTGGTGAGCGAGTTGAAGAATCAGGATCCGACGCAGCCGACCGATCCTACCGAATACATAACGCAGATGGTAGGCGTGAACAGCTTGCAGCAGTTGATTGATATCAACCAGGGACTGGCTTCGGTGGAAGGAACATCGACGTCTTCAGTTTCAAGCTAACGAATGATGCTAAGGCTGCGGCTTTTCGGCCGGGCATTGACGACAATCGAAGTTCAACCACTAAATTACAAGGGAGCAAGACGATGGGATCATTTTCAACAGCACTGACCGGATTGCAGGCTGATACGGTCTCGCTGAATACGATTGGCAATAATCTGGCGAACCTCAACACGACGGCCTTCAAGGATCAGAGCACAACCTTTGAAGATCTTTTCTACCAACAGATGGGAACGTCGGGATCGAATAATCCGATCCAGGTCGGCGTGGGAACGAAGGTGTCTGGCACGGATACTGATTTCTTGCAGGGAACTTTGTTGACAACGGGGGACTCGGCGGACATGGCGCTGCAGGGCAATGGGTTTTTCGTCGTGCAGCAGGGCAATGTTCAATCCTTGACGCGGGCGGGCAACTTTCAACTGGATCAGGTGGGGAATCTAACGACTGTAGACGGTGAGCAGGTGATGGGATATCCGGCTCCGGGCGGAGTTGTGAATACGAATTCCGGTCTAGTGCCACTGAGCGTTCCGGTGGGCGTGAACGAGGCAGCACATGCGACGCAGAACTTCTCGGTGACGGCGAATCTGGATGCCAGTGCTGCAACGGGAACGCAGGTCACAAGTCCAGTAACGGTGTATGACTCGCTTGGCCAGAGCCATGTTGCTTCGGTGTCGTATACCAAGACAGGGGCGAATACGTGGGATTATTCGATAACGCTTCCTGCGGGCGATGCAACAGGGACGCCGGTGAACACTACGGGGACGTTGACGTTTGACACGAATGGGAACCTGGTGTCGCCAGCGGCGAACGTTGCGGGCATTACGTTTCCTACCTTGACGGATGGAGCGAGCGATATGACCTTCAACTGGAACCTCTACACCAACGGGAGCTCAACGATTGCGCAATCATCGGCGGCCTCGAGCACGACGACGACCAGCCAGGATGGTTATGCGACTGGAACGTATCAAAGCTTTTCGGTGGATGCCAATGGCGTACTCTCGGCGACGTTCAGCAATGGTCATACGCAGGACATCGGACAGGTCGCAGTGGCATCGGTAACGAACCCTGAAGGTCTGGTTCTGGTCGGCAATAACAACTACGTGACGACGGCGGCCTCGGGCACAGCGACGGTCGGCGTGGCGGGCGTTGGCGGACGCGGGACGATCGAGGATTCGGCGTTGGAGCAATCGAATGTCGATATCTCGACGGAGTTCGCTAACCTTATTGTTGCGCAGAGAGCGTTTCAGGCGAACTCGAAGACAATGACGACGTTCGATTCGGTGGCGCAGGATACGATTGCAATGATCCGGTAGAGTGCTGGACGTTGTTGGCAAAGCGGGTGCGGGTCGAAGGCTGACCTGGCACCCGCTTGCTGTTTTACGGTGGTTTGTCCGGAGAGATTCTGAAGATCCGCTAATTTTCGAGAGGCTGGGTGTGGCTACTCGTTTGCAGTAACTACGGCATCATGGCTACTTCTTCTCCAATTGTTCCAGGTGCTTCTGTTGAGCCGGTAAAGCTTCCGGTTGTTTCGCTAATGGTTGCGGTCGTGGTTGGGATTGTTGTCGCGACTGCCGGGGTTAGTGGTGTTGTTTATCTTCTTGCGCGCTCGGGCCGTCTGCCGATGCCTGCTGCGGTTGCGAAGTCCGAGCCAAGTGAACCCAGTACAACGCGCGCGCTAGTGTTGGATTCTTTGCTGGTCAACCTGGCGGATAACGGTGGAAGCGCGTATCTGCGGGTGGGAATGACGCTACGGGTGGCGGATGTTGCTGAAAAAAGCGGCGCCAAGAAGGACGACAAAGCCGTCGACAACAAGATGAGTAAAGATGCTGAGGCGGCTGTTCGGGATACGGCGTTGACGGTCCTGGGAAGGCAGACCTCGGAGGGATTGCTGGCGCCCGATGGCAAAGAGAAGTTGAAGGCTGATCTGAAGGCGGCGATGGCGAAGCATAATGCGGACCTGAAGATCGAGGATCTGTTCTTCACTGAGTTTCTGGTACAGCGGTAGGAGATTTATGACAGATACGGAGCTGGTTCCTCGCGATGTCGAGCTGTCGACATTGCCGTTGGGTGTGGTCAGGGCGGGGACTTTGGGAATGTCGCGGATTGAAGAGCATGCGGCGTGGCCTTTGATGGCGCGCCTTGCAGTGAGGTTAGAGGCGGGGATTCCGTTACCGCGATTCAAGGTTCGCGATCTGCTGCGGCTGGAAGTTGGCCAGGTGGTTGAGAGTGAGTCGCCGGATTCGGAGGACGTGCAGCTGAAGGTTGGGCAGGTTCAGCTGGGATGGAGCGAGTTCGAGGTGGTCGAGCAACGACTGGCTGTCCGATTGACGCGATTGGCGTAAGTGCTGGGCAAGAACGAAGACGTAAAGAACGGAGCGATGGATGCAGGTGACACAGAGTGCCGCACAGACGAACGCAGGGAAAGCATCTTTCGAGTTGCAGGGATTGGCGGGATGGTTGCTCGGTTTTGTACGGAGACGGAGAGGTGCGCGTCAGGGACAACAGAAGTTGATGAGAGTGGTAGAGACGCTGCCGCTGGGTGGGAAGCGTCAATTGATGCTGGTGCGCTGTGGGGAAGAGAATTTTCTTGTTGGCGGCGGGCTTGAGAGCGTTGAGACGATCGTGCGGGTGAAGGGTGGGACGTTGGTCGAGAATCGGGATGAGATATGTCTTTAGGGCGCGGGCTTAGATGGCTCGCCTTGGCGGTGTTGATGGCGATGCCGTCGCCGGTGATGCTGGGGCAGCAGACGTTGTTGGCGTCGTCGGCTTCTCCTGACTCGTTTTGGGTGAAGCGGGATGCGGGCAAGTCGAATAATGCGGGCGTAGTGAAGAAGGCCGCGGGGAAGACAGGGAGCAAAACGCATTCGCGGGAGATCGCGGCGAGTCCTGCTGCGAATGCCGCTGGGTTGAACAAGAAAGATTCGATTGCGAGTGAGCTGGAGTCGAATCGGAGTACGCCGTGGTCGATCGTGGTGGGGCTGACGCTGCTGACGTTGTTGCCTGCGCTGTTGCTGTCGATGACTCCGCTGGTGCGGCTGCTGGTAGTGTTTCACTTTCTGCGACAAGCGTTGGGGACGCAGACAGCGCCTTCGAATCAGGTATTGATGGGACTGGCGTTGATGATGACCTGGTTCCTGATGCAGCCGGTGCTGCAGGAGGTGGAGCAGAAGGCAGTGGCTCCGTATCGGGCGGGTGCGATCTCTGGTGAAGATGCGTTGGATCGCGGTGTGCAGCCGGTGAAGCAGTACATGCTGCGTTATGCGCGAGAGAAGGATCTTGCTGTGTTTGCTTCGGCTGGGATGAGTGTACGGCCAAAGACGAAGGAGGATTTGCCGATCCAGGTTGTGGTGCCGGCTTACATCCTGAGTGAGCTGAAGGCTGGATTCCAGATTGGAGCGGTTTTATTTCTGCCATTTCTTCTGGTGGATATCGTGGTGGCCAGTGTGACGACTTCGATTGGCATGATGCAACTGCCGCCGGTGGTGATCTCTACGCCGTTGAAGATTCTGCTGTTTGTGATGGTAGATGGATGGAATCTGCTGGCAGACCAGTTGATTAAGAGTTTCTAACTTTAGGGTTTTGCGGAGACATAGATGGGGCCGGACCAAACGGTGGAGATGATGCGGAAGGTGCTGATGGAGGCGATGATGCTGTCTGCTCCGCTGTTGGTGACGGCCTGCCTGGTAAGCCTTCTGGTGAGTCTGGCCCAGACGCTGACGAGTGTGCAGGAGCAGACGCTGACAGCAGTGCCTCGACTGGTGGTTGTCTTCGCTGTGACGATGACGATCCTTCCCTGGATGGTGCATCGGCTGGTGAGTTTCACGCTGCACATGTTGACCGGATTTCATAAGTACCTGGGGTAAAGCGCATGAATCGAGAGGCGAGCATGTTGATCGAGGATTGGCCGCAATACCTGGCGGCAGCGGTGCTTGTGATGGTGCGGCTGAGCGGGCTGATGGTGTTTGCGCCGTTGTTTTCTTCGGCGGCGATTGCTCCACGAATCAAGGCTGCGTTTGTGATCGCGATGACGGTGTTGCTTGCGCCTGCTGTTGCGGCGGTTCCGAATGCGCGGGTGTCGCTGGACATGAGGGCAGTATTGGGTGAGTTGGGTGTGGGGCTCGTGTTTGGATTGTCGCTGACGTTGTTGAATGAGGCCCTGACGTTTGCCGGAGCGTTGCTGGGGATGCAGTTCAGCTTTTCGCTGGTGAATCTGATGGATCCAAACTCAAAGATCGAGACGCCGGTGCTGGGGCAGATGTTGGGGTGGCTGGGAATCCTTGTGCTGATTGGCGCGGGGTTGGATAGAAGTTTGCTGGCTGCTGTGGTGAGGAGCTTCTGCACTGTGCCGGTGGGACAGGCGATGGTGCAGGCTAAGACGGGTGTGGCGCTGGCGATGATGGCAGGTGGGATCTTTCTGGCGGGATTGCAACTGGCTGCTCCCGTGATTGCGGCGGCGATGGCGGTGGAGGTGACGATTGCGCTGGTGGCTCGGCTGTCTCCGCAGTTGCCCGCAATGGTGCTGAGCATACCGCTCAAGACGCTCGTGTCGTATGCCGTGTTGATTGGGAGTCTGGCGGTATGGCCGGGATGGATTGAGCGTCACTTTACTGTGTTGCTGGATGCGGCGGGAAGGTTGATCGCCAACGCATGAGCACGAAAGGGACGGAACAGGCTACTCCTGAACGCAGGAAGAAGGCGAAGGCAAAGGGCGATAGTGTTCGTAGCCGGGAGTTGCTTTCTGCGATGGCGATGCTCGGTGGCGTGGCGATGCTGGGGATTTCGGCTCATGGGTTTGTTGCGAGTTGGGGCAAGGTTTATATCGAGAGTCTGCGGTCAGCTGCGGTGGGTGAAGTAAATGGGAATCAGGGCTGGAATGAGGCGGTGCGGCGGATGCTCGCTCCTGCGTTGCTGCCGGTTGGGCTGGTGATGGCCGCGAGCTTTGGAGGTGCGTTGCTGGCGGGTGTGGCGCAGGGTGGTGGAGTGCAGCTTCATCCCAATGCCGTTGGGTTGAAGTTTTCGAAGTTGAATCCGGTTACGAATTTGGGGCACCTGTTTAGTCTGCGATCGACGACACGATTGGTGAAGTCTCTGGTGCCCGCGGCGGTGATGGTGGTATTGGGATGGGGAGCGTTGAAGGCATTGATGCTGCCTATGCCGGTGATGAGTTTGATGCGGCTTCCAGCTACGTTTTCGACGGCGTACGGACTTGCGCTGGATGCGGCCTGGGTGACGCTGGCGTGGTCTGGGTTGGACTACGCGATGGAGTGGAGGAACTGGAACGAGCGGCTGAAGATGAGCAAGCAGGAGATTCGCGATGAAGTGAAAGAGGCGATGGGAAATCCGCAGGTGAAGATGAAGATCCGCCAGATCCAGATGGCGATGCGGAAGAGGAAGGTAAAGGCGGATATGTCGCGGGCGAGCGTGGTGATTACGAACCCGACGCACTATGCCGTGGCGCTGGAGTTCAGCTTCGAGACGATGGAGGCTCCGAAGGTGCTGTGCAAGGGGCGCGACCTGCATGCGGCGGAGATTCGCGAAGAGGCTCGGTGGGCTGGGATTCCGATGATCGAGAATCCTCCGCTGGCTCGGAGTTTGTACAGGATGGTGGAGCCGGGGCAGTCGATTCCGTTTGAACTTTATGCGACTGTGGCTGGGATTCTGGCTTATTTGTACCGGCAGAAAGTAGAGGAACGGATGCGGCGGGAGCGGCAGGCACAGATGGTTCGACAGAGCGCGGGAGTTCGTGATGTGGCAATGGCTGGTGGAATGCGTGGATTTGGAGGTGGGATGTGAGTGAAGCGGTGATGACGAAAAGCGGTGGGTTTTCGACTGCGAAGTTGCAGAGTCTTTTGTTGCCGGTGGCTGCTATCAGCATGGTGTTCGTGATGCTGATTCCGGTGCCGAGCTTTGTACTGGATCTTTTGCTGGCGGCTTCGATTACGGCTTCGGTGATTGTGTTTCTGACTGCGGTGCAGATTCGGCGTGCGGTGGATTTCTCCGTGTTTCCCACCTTGCTGCTGTTGCTGACATTGTTTCGGCTGTCGCTGAACCTGGCGTCGAGCCGAAGGATTCTGCTGCATGGGCATGAGGGGACGCATGCTGCGGGTGCGGTGATTGAGGCGTTTGGGCAGTTTGTGATTGGGGGGAACTACGTTGTTGGGTTTGTGTTGTTTTTGGCGCTGATTGCGATTCAGTTTTTGGTGGTGAGTCATGGCGCGGTGCGGACGGCGGAGGTGACGGCGCGGTTCACGCTGGATGCTCTGCCGGGCAAGCAGATGGCGATCGATGCGGATATGAACGCCGGGTTGATCGATGAGCAGGGTGCACGGAAGCGGCGGCAGGCGATTGCGCGCGAGGCGGAGTTCTATGGCGCGATGGATGGCGCGGCGAAGTTCAATCAGCGGGATTCGCTGGCGACGATTCTGATTACGGTGATCAATATTGTGGCCGGGTTGTTGATTGGCGTGCTGCAGCAGGGTGCTGATCTGGCTACGGCGGTGAAGACTTACACGATCCTTACTGTTGGCGATGGCTTGGTGACGATGATTCCGAGCCTGCTGGTGTCGATTGCTGGTGGCATGGTGCTGACGCGAGCTTCTTCGGCGGGGTCGCTTGATGAAGAGCTGGGAACGCAGTTGCTGCGGGGTCGGAACACGCTTTGGATCGCGTGCGCGGTGTTGCTTGGGCTGGCTTTGATTCCGGGACTGCCGAAGTTGTCGTTTGTGCTGATGGCGGCTGGGGTTGCGCTGATCGCGCGGAGGCTGCCGGCTGGTAAGGATGGGACAGCGGCGGCGGACGAAGCTGCGCCTGCTGATAAGGCGAAGGTCGCTGAGGTGGCGAAGAGCGAGAACCTGGCTTCGCTGCTGAAGATGGATGAGCTGACGCTGGAGATTGGGTTCCAGTTGATCTCGATGGTCGATGAGAAACAGGGTGGGCAGATGTTGAACAGGGTTCGTGCCCTGCGGCGGCATCTGGCTACGGAGCTTGGGTTTATTGTTCCGGCGGTACACATTACGGACAATCTGCGGCTGAAGCCGAGAGAGTATGTGGTGAGTCTGCGGGGCGTGGAGATTGCGCGGTGGCAGACGGAGCAGAACTGTTTGCTGGCGGTGAATGCCGATCCTAAGGCTCGTGCTTTGCCGGGTGTGGAGACGCGGGAACCAGCGTTTGGCGTGATGGCCAGGTGGATTCAGCCGGGGCTTGAGGAACAGGCGCTTGCGGCGGGGTACTCGGTTGTGGACCAGACGACGGTGATTGGGACTCACCTTGGCGAGCTGATTCGCAGGCATGCACATGAGTTGTTGGGGCGGCACGAGGTGAAACGGCTGCTGGACAGCATGAATGAGAGTTACCCGAAGCTGGTGGAAGAACTGGTGCCGAAGCTGATGACACTGGGTGAGGTGCAGCGGGTCCTACAACAGTTGTTGCGGGAACAGGTTTCGATTCGCGATTTGGGAGCGATTCTTGAAGTGCTGGTTGAAGCGGCGCAGCAGTCGAAGGACGTTGTGCATCTGGTGGAGAGCGTGCGTCAGTCGCTGGGCCGTGGGCTGGTGCATCCGCTGTTGGATAGTGAGGGTGGATTGCGCGTACTGATGCTCGACCAGGCGTTGGAGACTGAGCTGCTGCATACGTTCGATCCGCGCGGCGCTGCACTGCTTCTGGGCGATGGAGCGCGGCCTGCGGGGATGCCGTCGGATTTTCTGAGGCGGCTTGTGGAATCTGTGAAACGCCTAACCGGAAATGCTCCTACATCGGCACTCCCCGTGCTTCTGTGTCAGAGTCCGGCGCGCTATCACGTGCGGCGCTGGCTGGAACCGTTTCTACCAAAAGTGACGGTGCTGGCACCGGCAGAGATTCCGCCGGAGATTCGGGTACGGAGTGTAGGGACGGTTGGTTGAGTTTGGATGAGTTTCGGACTGTGAAAGCGCAAGGACATGGAGGAAGTGATGGGCTTAGGTAGTGCGGTTCCGGTGATGTTGCGGGGGGTGTCGAAGAGTGGGCTCTTCGGCGAGGAGCAGGCCGTGTTTGCTGGAGGAATGGCCAGCGCGTCAGGCGGAACGTTTACGCCGTTTACTGGTGACGAGGCGCCTGATAGCGAGGCCGGTGAGAGCGAAGTTGCGACGGATCGGGATCTGTTGCTGATGGAACATCTGCCGACGGTGCGGTATCTGGCGCGGAGGATCCACGAGAGGCTGCCGCAGCATGTTGACTTGGACGATCTGATCTCGGCCGGGGTTGTGGGGCTGATTGATGCGTTCTCGAAGTTTGATCACAACAAGAAGGTGCAGTTCAAGAGCTATGCGCAATTCAGAATTCGCGGGGCGATTCTTGATTCTCTGCGAACGCTGGACTGGAGCCCGCGGGAGCTGCGACGCAAGGGCAGGGCAGTCGAGGAAGCGATTCGGTCGGTGACGCAGCGAGTTGGCCGGGCGCCATCGGAGTTGGAGATTGCCGGCGAGATGGAGTTGAGCCTGACGGAGTATCAGCAGCTGCTCGGGGATTTGAAGGGGTTGGAGATCGGCAGTCTGCATATGGAACGGTCGGAGGAGTCGGGGGACGAGGAGCTGGCTTATGTGCCGGGATCTCCTGAGGAAGACCCGCTGTTTCGCTGCCTGAAGGGTGAGATGAAGCAGCGGCTGGCGGATGCGATCGATGAGCTTCCGGAGAAGGAGCGCATGGTGCTGACGCTCTACTACTACGAGGAGCTGACGATGAAGGAGATCGGATTGACGCTGGGCGTGGTGGAGTCGCGGGTATCGCAGATTCATTCTTCGGCTGTGGTGCGATTGCGGACTGCGCTGGCTGATCTGCGGAGCGGCAGACAGATCTCGAAGAAGGTAACAGCTGGCAAGAAGAAGGCTGTTGCGCGTTGAGTTTGAACTAAGACGGTGAAGAAGGGTGATGGATGGAGAAGAATCTTTTACAGGAAGATATTGATGCGTTATTCGCCGCGGCTGGCGCAACTGCCGCAGCTACGCCGAATGACGATGGCAATACCAAGGTTCCGGAGAAATATAGCTTCAGCAATGCGGGGCAGATCAGCAACGATCAGATGCGGGCTATCAGCACGGTCAATGATTTGTTTGCTCGCAATCTGATGCATACGCTTGGAGCATGGCTGCGGATGCCGCTGAAGGTGAAGCTGGTGTCGGGCGAACAGCTTCCGTTCAGCGAGTTTCTGGAGCGGCTTTCCACCATGTCGTATATCTGTTCGGTGCGTCTGGAGCCGTTGGGAGCGGTGGGATTGCTGGAGTTGGATCTTGCCCTGGCTGCTCCGATTGTGGATGTGCTGTTGGGCGGAACGGGGCGCGCGGGACAGGTGCGCGAACTGACGGATATCGAAGAGGCTATTCTCACAGCCGTAGTGCGGGTGGTTGTGCAGGAGCTGAACCTTGCGTGGCAACCGGTTGGGTTGGAGTTCGTCTTCGAGAAACGTGAGACAGAGGCGCAGACAGCGCGGACTATGACGCTGGGTGAGAAGACTCTGTGCGTTAGCTTTGAGGCGCGCATGCCGGAGGTGCAGGGAGTGTTGAATCTATGTCTGCCTGCGGTGGTGTTGAATGCGATTCTGCGACGTCTGATTGCGCAGGGTGACCAGCCGCGCCGGAGGCCGAAGGACGCGCAGGCGAGGATGCGAGAGTTGATGGGCGAGGTGACGGTGGGCGCGGTGCTGCAGTTTCCTCCGGTGCGTTTGCGCGCGGCTGAGCTGGCTTCGCTGGAGCCGGGTGCAATTCTGCGGCTGCCGCTGCCGCGATACGAGATGGCGGAGCTGCGTGTGGGTGGGTTGCAATTTGGACGGGCTTACCCGGTACGAGCCGGAGAGCATCGCGGCGCTCAGATTGAAGGCGAGAGCTGCGGATCTCTGATGAAGCTGCCTTCCGGCAATGATGCTGCGGTAGCAACGATAACTGTGAATTGAGAGAGGAATAAGAGGGCATGGAGAAGGTTGCGGTTACGGGTGAGTCGACAATTACAGCGGCGGCGATCGGTTTATTGTCGGACGTCGAGCTGGATGCAACACTGCGATTTGGTTCGCGTGAGATGGCGTTGCGCGAGGTGCTGGAACTGGGGCCGGGAGCTGTGGTCGAGCTTGACCGGCATGTCACCGAGCCAGTGGATCTGGTTGTAGGAGACCGGATTGTGGCGCGAGGTGAAGTGGTGGTGGTGAACGGAAATTTTGCGTTGCGCATTACGGAAGTAGCGACGCCGCAACTGCGACTGGAGAGTATACGATGCCTTTTCTAGATCAGAAATTCGATGGCTGGAAGAACGACGTCCAGGATTTGAGGGACGTGAAGGTAGAGGGTGGAGTGCTGTGGGGTGGTCATGGGTCGGCGGTCGCGGAGCAGCAGAGGCTGTGCGGCTATGCGGAGTGCTCGAGCGGGTGGACGGTGCCCTGGCGTAGCCGGAAGAGACCTGTCTTCGAGGGGCAGTGGGGTTGCAGCGGGCGATGTGTGCTGGCATTGGTTCGGGCAGCGGTGCAGCGGGAGTTGGGAGACGGGGCTGTGGGGCCTCAGCCGCATCGGCACAGGGTTCCGCTTGGGTTAGTGATGCTGGCGCAGGGATGGATTACGCATCCTCAGCTGCGGAGGGCGCTGGAGGCGCAGCGGGAGAATGGCTCGGGGCGGATCGGCGATTGGCTGGTAAGCGAGTGCGGGCTCGAGGCGGAGCAGATCACACGGGGCCTGAGTATGCAGTGGAGCTGCCCTGTGCTTCCGATGAAGGGCTTTGCCCCAGAGGCGATGGCCCTGGTGATGCCGAGAGTCTTTGTGGAGGAGTTTGGGCTGCTGCCCCTTCGCGTTGCCGGGTCGCGGATTCTGTACCTTGCGTTTGAGGATCGGCTGGACGCGGCGGCTGCGCTGGCGATTGAGCAGATGACGGAGTTGAAGGTGGAGAGCGGGTTGGTGGACGGGAAGGAGTTTCAGCCGGCGCGTAGACAGCTGCTTGAGTATGAGTCTGCACCGGTGAAGATTGAGATTGCCGCGGACTCGGATGCTCTGTCGGCCCGGATTACAGCGATTGTTGAGCAGAAGCAGCCTGTGGCTTCACGGTTGGTCCGGTTGCACCAGTACTACTGGCTGAGGCTCTGGCTGGAGCGGGGTGCGATAAGCGGGGTTGGAAGTCTGCCCAAGAACTCAGAGGATGTCGGCGACTTTGTCTTTACGCTGGGAGGGCGGGCTTAGTCCGCTTACTTCTGGGAGAAGAGCGGGGAATCGGCGGAATCGTTGGCTCTGAGGGCGGAAGAGCCGGTGCCGGCCGGGGGGGCGTCCTGGTGGGGGCCGAGGCCGAGCTTGATGATGGCGCGGGAGTCGGGCATCAGTTTGGTCTGCCAGCCGTTGTCGGACTGGAACTTCTGCATGGCGGCTTCGGTTTGCGAGTCCCAATGGCCGCTTGCCTGGCCGGAGAGATAGCCGGACTTAATGAGGGCGCTCTGAATCTCGGTTGCACGGCTGTCATCGATGGCGCGCTGACCGGTGTGTTTAGGGGTTGGCTTCGTGTGCTTGCCGGGAGAAGTGGGACCACGGCGGGCATGGGATAAGGCGACACAGGGGATTGCGGTAGAAAGGATCAGCGCAGAGCTGAGGAGGAGTCTGACGAGTTTCATATAAAGTTCAGCGCCTCGGATTGCAGTATCGAACAGGAGATGCCCTGTTTCTGCCGAATCTCGTGGTTAGGGTATCCCGGGAGTAACCATCATGGCAACAAAAAGATTATCCATGAGGATACCGCTTTTGAGGGACTTCGTTCTCTCTCTTATTTTACCTGTTGACCACGCGAAAGTTAAGGGAATCGGGCCGTACTGACGGCTGAAGAGAAAGCCCTCGGTGTCTGTGTGGAAATTACTTCGCGAGCAGGGCGACGCCGATACAGACGAAGATGGCTGCAAACCAGCGTCGCCGGTCCACATTCTCATGGAGAAAGAACTTTGCGGCGAACGCGTTGCCGATAAACGTAAGCGAAGCGCTGGCAGGCGCGGCCAGCGAGACGTCGACGCGCGACAGCGTGAACAACAGCGTGAAGAAGCTAAGCGCCATGCACAGCACGCCCAGAAGGAACATGGGGCTGGAGACCACAGCCTTGATCGCGCCGACGAGGCCAGACTTTGCCCGAATCACATCGAGATCGCCCAGACGTCTCATCGCACCCGCGGTCAGAACGTCTCCCGCAACGGCAGTGATTGCGACCGACAGGATCGTCACCCACGTAATCAAAGGACCAGCGGCGGTATGTGCGTTCATGCGCTGGGCTCCGAGGTGTGTGCAATCAGCGGATCAATGTCGGCTCCGGGATGCGGTGCGTGCTCGGTCAGGGATGGCCCGTTTGCCACAAATCCCACGCCGCAGACGATCAAAAGAATGCCTAACCAGCGATAGATCGAGATCTCCTCGCGCAGCCAGAAGCGAGAGAGCAGCGCGACGACTACGTATCCGAAGGCCGTAGCCGGAAGAACAAACGTGAGGTCAGCCCAGCTCAGAGCACTCAGGTAGCTTGCAAAGAATCCCAGCAGGCAGAGTATCCCCGTGATTACCCATGGATTCCTGAGTGCGACAAACAACATCCCAAGATTGTGCAGCGACACAGGCCCAACCTGCGTCATGCCATGCGAGAGCAGCGTGTCGCCCACCGATGCCGTGAGCATCACGGCAAGCAGGACGAGATAGCGCTGCAGAGAAAGTCGATGTTTCATCGCGGAAGCCACCACTCAATAAAAAAGCGGCCAGCGATAAGGCTGACCGCTTCGGTTCGACGCCGTTTAGGCGTTCATGCTGACGGATTCCTGCTGCTTCAAAGCGTTCTCTTCACGCTTCGCACGTGCAGCCTTGTTGCGCTGCGAGCGGAGCTTCATGAACGACTTTGCCTCAACGTAAAGCCGCGGAACGTCGCGGTTCACGACGGCCTTCCAGACCACGCGGAACGCAGCCTTCGGACGGAAGTAATACTCGTCGTAGAACTTGTGGACCATCTCCATGACGTATTCGGTCGGCAGCCCCGGATACTCGATGTGCGCCATCTGGTGCCCGCCGCCATCTTCCATCTTCTCGTTGGTAATGAAGTTGTTGCGCTTGGCGTAGTCGTAGAACTCAGTGCCGGGATAGGCGTGCGCCACCGAAACCTGAATCGTCTCGCAGTCGAGAGTCTTGGCGAAGTTGATCGTATTGCGGATCGACTCCTTGGTCTCGCCCGGCAGGCCGAGGATGAAGTCGGCATGGATGATGAGGCCAAGATCGTGGCAGTCCTTCACGAAGTCGCGCGCGCGTTCAACTGTCGCACCCTTCTTGATGTTCTTCAGGATCTGCGGATCGCCGGACTCGAAGCCCACGATCAGGAGCCGGCATCCGGCTTCCTTCATGGCCTTCAGGGTGTCGCGGTCGGTGGTGACACGAGAGGTGCAGGACCAGGTGATGCCGAGGGGCTTCAGCTTGGCGCAGAGTTCGATGGTGCGCGCCTTCTGGATGTTGAACGTGTCGTCATCGAAGAAGAATTCTTTGACGTGAGGGAAGTTCTCCTTCGCCCACTTCATCTCGGCAGCGACGTCGTCGGTCGAGCGCTTGCGCCATGCATGGCCGGAGAGCGTCTGCGGCCAGAGGCAGAAGGTGCACTGCGCCGGGCAGCCGCGCGTAGAGTAGAGCGAGATATACGGATGCAGCAGAAACGGCACGTTGTAGCGTGTGACGTCCATATCGCGCGCATAAATCTTTGTCGCCCATGGCATTGCATCCAGATCCTCAACCTGCGGGCGATCCGGATTGTGTTGGATCACACCCTTCGAATCCTTGTAGCTGATGCCGAGGATCTCATTCAGCGGCTTACCGTTGGCATACTCCACAACGGAGAAGTCGAACTCGCGCCGGCAGACGAAGTCGATCACTTCGCACTCATTCAGAGCACGGTCCGGGTCCGTTGTTACCGGAGGCCCGACGAACGCTATCTTGATGGAAGGATTAGCGTTTTTGATTGCCCGTGCTAAACCATGGTCGCCGCTCCAGCCTACGGTCGACGTAAACAGCACAAGAAACTCATAGCCCTTTGCGATCTCGATGGTCTCTTCAGCCGAGACGTGGTGCGGAGGAGCGTCCAGCAGTTTGGAGCCCTCCAGCATGCCAGCGGGGTACGCCAGCCAAACCGGATACCAATAAGATTCGATCTCGCGGGTAGCGGGCCAACGGGAGCTGGCACCACCGTCAAAGTTCTCAAAGGAGGGCGGGTTTAGAAACAATGTCTTCAGTGGCATAATAATAGTTCAATTTTACCATTCAGTTACGGCCAGAGGGGGCTTTTCTGCGTTCCAATCAGGGTTCCCTTGTAGAACGTCGTCGTCTGATTGTTCACTATGGTTTAGAGGGGGTCGGAGGTTGTGACTGTGCAGCAGCTTTTAGCCACGGTTCCAGCTCGCCGGTCTGCCGCATCAGGTTGATCTGAGCCTGCCGCACCTGGAATTCCGCATCGAGAACTGCCAAAAACTTGTCTCTCTCGGCGATGCGCGATATCTGTTCGTCCTTCGGTGTCATCTGAGGCGCAGATGGATTGCCGGTGCCAGCCTTCAACTGCACCTCGAGCACAGCCAGCTGCTGCTGCGCCAGTTTTTGGTCGAGACCGGCGACCTCGGCCCGCGCAGCCAGCTCTCTCGTGGCATGCTGGAGCTTCAATCGGCCTTCGAAAAACTGATCGCGAGCGGCATCCGCCTCATGCAGGGCGTGTGCCGCGTCCGCCGCTGATTCACGTGCCTTGGCGCGGTGAACCGCATCAAAGATCGGAAACCTAATGTCAACGCCGATCCCTGCGTTGTTGTACTGAAAATGTTGGTAGAACTGATCGTAGTTATTGAACTTCGCAAATAGGCTGTACTGCGCGACAAAGTATACCTGTGGTCTCCACAGATAACGCGAATCGCCAAAGGCGATCTCCTGTTTCGCGTGTGCGGCGGCGTAGGCCGACTCAACCGCCGGACTGCTCGGCAGCGCAGTCGTTCCGGGCGTATCTACATTCGAGGATTCAAACTCCGGAATGCTGCTCGAAATAACAGTAAGGCCCTGGGCTGGTAATCCGATCAACCGAGCCAGATGCGTTTGATCGACGGCAAAATCATTCTCTCCGCGAATCCTGGCCAGTCTGATCTGCGCAGCCGAGAGTTGGGCCGTCGTCAGATCGATTGGAGTGTCCTGTCCCGCGTCGAGCCGCTCCTGAACGATACTCACGAGTTTTGCAGCAAAGCCGGCCTGCTCTCCAAGGGCGGTCTGTCGCTGCACGTCGTGGTCGAGCGCAAGGTAGGTAATTGCTGTGTCTTCAGCGATGGCCTGCCGCGCATCCCGCAGCGCCAGGTTCGCTGACTCCAAAGAAGCGAGTGCAGCCCGGATGTAGTCCTTCTGCGAAAAACTGAAGACCAGCGATTGCGACGTAAAGTTGAAGACCGAAGGCTGCCCCAACGGAAACCCATAAGACCATCCCAGGCCCGAACCGCCTGCCAGGGTCGGGATATAAGCATTCTTGATCTGTTCGAGCGCCGCCTGTGCTTTGTCTACGTCGGCTTGCGCGATCATGACCCTTGGGCTGTTCTTCAGCGCCAGATCAATCGCGGTCGTGAAGGAGATCTGAGCCACGGCTGGCGTCACCGCAAGGGCAAACGCGCAAGACGCAACGAGCAATCGAAGAAGGCGGGTCATACGTCCGGAGAAGCTCCTGCAAGATCGGCTGAGGACCATGGTATCGTCTTTTACTTACTTCCCTGCATGGCTTTGATAGCAGGAGCAAAGTTTGATGCGAGCGCAAGCGCGGCGGCATACTCCCGATGCGCGCCCGCTACGTCCCCGCGATGCAGGAGCAGCTCGCCAAGCTGAACATGCACCTTGAACGCGGGAGCATCATCCGTCTTGGCAGAGGAAGAGAGATAGTCGCGCAGACACCGCTCGGCTAACTCCGGAGATCGGTTGAGCAGCATCAGCACGCTCGCCACATCGACCAGCGCAGGTCCCCTGGCATGGTCGGCAGCAATCGCTGCCTGGAGCGCCGCATAAGCTTTGTCATTCTGTCCGTGCTGCTGATAAAAACTACCGAGATCGACATAAGCCTCCGGCGCTCTGCCTGCTGCAACCGCCGCCTGAAACTCGGCTTCGGCCGTGACCGTATCTTTGTTCTTGTTCGCGATCATCCCCAGCAAACGGTGCGCTCGTGCCGCCGAAAGTGGACGCATCCGCCCGGCGATCGCATAAGCCTTATCGAGTCCACCACCGACGATTGCGGGAGCTTCAACATAAAACTGCCCAAGGTCGCTCAGCGCCTGAACGCTCACCGGATCCAACTGCACCGCACGCTCAAATGACGTCCTGACCTTCCTCGCGACTGCGAATGCGACGAGCGGATTCGCCTGCGACGCTTTCAGCCCATAAGAGCGTCCAAGCCAGACCTGATGATCGCTGGCGGAAGGCGCACTCGCAGTGGCAGCCTCGCACTCTCGAACGGCACCGTCGGCCATGTCCTGCGAATAGTAGACGCGGCAAAGAAGCTGGCGAGCCCTGGCATCGTTGGGCTGTGCTTTCAGGATAGGTTGCAGAACTGCAGTGGCTTCATCGACCCGGCCCTGCTGCAGCAAAGCGTTCGCCTGGATATTATCCGCGTACATCGAACAAGCGCCGCCGGTCAGAACCATCAAGAGCAACGCCAACCGGACAATCAGACGTGAGGCAAGGTACATGGCTATTCGACGATCTTCACGGCAAGCCCGTTGGACAGATCGCGGTTGCTTGTGGCGTTCAGGGCGACGGTGTCTTTCTCGGTAAGCCCGCCTGTGATCTCAACCCGAGTCAGGGTGACCACGTCGATCTGCACCGGTGTTCGCACCAGCTTCCCATCGATCACGCGAAACACGAAGTTGCTCGTCCCCTCAGTATGGAGGGCTTCACGGGGCACGCTCAGAACATTGAACCGCTGCGATACCGTCACAGTAACGGTCACATTGGTATTCGGCAGCAAATCTCCATGAGCGTCATCCACCGTAATCAGGGCTTCACCCACATTCCTTGTGCCGTAGGTGATCACAGTCGTGGGGGCGCGGCTGATGTGGCCATGCCATGTCAGATCAGGCTTCGCATCCCACACGATCTTCACGGCCTGTCCAACCGCCAGCTTGCCGATCTCCGGCTCGTCAAAGTAAGCGCGCACCTGGATTCGATTCAGGTCCGCAACATCCATCAAATCCTCGCCAGCCTGCACAAAATCATAGGTCGAGACCGGAATCGAATACACGGTCCCAGCCAGTGGCGACCGAATATTAACCGCATCATAAGCACTTTGCGCCGCGGCAACGGAAGCTTTGGCCTCATCCACCTGCGCCTGCGCGCGCGCTATGTCGCTGGCGCCATAACGTTGGGTCGTACGCGTCTTGAGAACATCAAGCGAAGCACTCGCGGCCTGCAACCGCTGTTCGGCTGCAGCGACTTCGCTGGCCGATGCGGCACCCTTCTGCTGCAACTGCTTCAACGCGGCCAGGTCTTTCACGGATTGTTGCTGTTGTATCTGAGCCCGGCTCAGGTCGCTGCTCAGACCGATGCGCTCATCCTGTGTTCCGCCCTGCTGCAGGTCGTGAAGATTTGCCTCGGCGGTCCGCAGCGTGGCGGTCGCTGTGGCAAGCCGCGAGACAGCCTCCGCGTCGTCCATCCGGATCAGCAAATCCCCTTTTCTAACCTTCTGGCCGAGCTCTACATGGATCTTTGCGATTGTTCCAGGCGCGGCAGCATGCGCCTGAAAGTACTCCACCGGCTCCACCCGTCCGTTGGTCGATACCGTGCTCAGCAGGTTCTGGTGATCGACAGCCGCCGCACGAATCTCCACCGACTCGCGCGTGAAGGAGCGAATCCCCACCACGGCCAGGACGATGATCGCGAGCACGATGCCCAGGAGGACAACAGGATTTGGGCGTCTTGTCTCAGTCGTCGGCATGAAGTTGAAATGTCAGTATATAAGACGCTCCCCAACCTTAAACGAAGCAGAAGATTTCTTCTCCAATAAGAGAACCTGCAGCGGCACACCTGTGCATCTAAATCGAGATCGCACCCCGCGCATGCGTGGTAAATCCCCTCTCAACCGACGACATGGCCTTTTAGGCAACGCCCCCACCGTTACTCGTCAGTCGAAGATCAACCAGTTCCAGCTCAAGCCCCGGAAACTGCGGATTCGTCCTGGCCTTCAATCGATATGCAATATCAACACGCGACCCGGGCTTCAGCTCCAACGTCCTGCTTCGCTCCACCCACTCGGCCCCGCGGCTCCATCCCAGTGCGCTCAATCGCCTAGCCAAGCCATCACTTCCGATATCGAGGCAGATATGCCTCTCCTTGATGATGCGCACCTCAGCGCCGAGCGTCACACCGCGGGTCATCAACAAAGGCTCTGGATTTCCATTCCCAAACGGCCCGCATCGTATGAGCCAGTCAAAAAACTCTTGCGTCAAATCGCAAATCCGCACCTCAACATCACACTCGAGCGGCGGCATCAGCAGAGGCTCCGTGAGCAGGGAAGCGCCATAACTCCGCATGCGCTCTCTCAGCATCTCCACTCGATCTGACGGCAAAGAGAATCCAACCGCATGAGCATGCCCCCCAAACCGCGTAAACAAAAGGCCATTCTCTTCCGGGGCAGAGCCATTCCCATCAATCCCATGCACTCGCGTCAACGCATCCAGCAGATGAAAGCCCGTGATCGATCGCCCCGACCCATGCGCATGTCCATCCTCATGCGTCATCACCAGGGCAGGTCGTCCTGTGCGATCCACCACTCGTGAAGCAAGAATCCCCAACACCCCGCGATGCCAATCCGCGTCATCGAGGATGATGCACTCCGGCAAAAACGCACCATCCACTCCCCGCATCGTCTCAAGCTGAGCCTCGATCGCCTCAAGTGCCCTGGCCTCAGTCGCCCGTCGCTCGTCGTTCAGCCGGTCGAGCTTCTGCGCCAACTCCATCGCCCGCGCCGAGTCCCGCGTCAAAAACAACTCGACAACATCACTGCCAATATCCATCCTGCCCGCCGCATTGATGCGAGGCCCCAGCCGGAATCCCACCTCCGTCGCGGTTGGAGCGCGATCGGGCGGTATCTTGGCCACCTCCATCAACGCCCGCAGCCCCGCCTGCACCGGATTCCGCAGCTCTCGCAATCCCAGCGCAGCAATTACTCGGTTCTCTCCCTCTAACGGCACCGAATCAGCGATCGTAGCCAGCGCCACCAGCTTTAGAAATGAAGGAATCAGCTTCCTTCGCAACACGTCCCGCTCGGTATCCGTCTCCGCTGCCGCCGCAAGAATCGCATGCGCCAGCTTGAACGCCACCGCGGCTCCACAAAGCGATTTGAATGGATACGGACACCCCTCCTGCGCCGGATTCACCACCGCCAAGGCTTCCGGAACCCCCACCACATCGTCCGGAAGGTGATGGTCCGTCACGATCAGATCAAGCCCCAGAGCCTTCGCTTCAGCAGCAGCTGCAAACGCCCGAATGCCGGTATCGACACTGATCACCAGCCGAATCCCCGCCGCCGCAGCCTGCCCCAGCACGCTGGTCTGCATCCCATATCCTTCGCGAAGCCGATGCGGCACATGGTAGGTCACCTTCGCCGGCCTGTCCTTCGGGGCAATCCGCTCGATAGCCGTCTTCAACAGCACCGTAGCGGTCGTTCCATCCACGTCGTAGTCGCCATAGATCAGGATCGCCTCGCCCGTCCGCACCGCCCCCTGAATACGCTCCACTACCGCAGCCATTCCCAGCATCAGCATCGGATCATTCAGGTCATCGATAGAAGGATTGAAAAACTGTCGAGCCTCGACCTCACCGGTAATTCCGCGTGCACACAGTACACTGGCAATCCCCGGCGGACACCCCACTAACCCAGCCAGACGCGCCACACCCTCAGCATCGACCGCTCGTATCGTCCATTCCCGTTCGAGCCCACTCTGGGCAGAGGCCATCTCTCTTACTCGTCGCTCTCGTGGTCATCCACCACAATGCCGCCCAACTCCGACACCGTCTCCATCAGGTCCTGGAAGCTGTCATACCAGTCCGTCGCAATCTCGAAGATGAACATCACACCTTGATGCGCGAACCCAAGCTGCAGAAACCCCACCTTGCCCACATGCCGCACCAGATACTCTGCATCTTCAATCTCTTCGGCGGCGTCATCCGGAAACGTCTGGTCGCGTATCTGATTCAGCAGAATCGCAACATCGCTCTTCTCGAGCACGACCTCGCTCATTGTGACAAACGGAGCCCCCGCAGCCTTCGCATGTTCCACGAAGTCCTTCCAGCTATCCGGATGTTCATTCTCGAAGATGACCGTCGGCACGTCTTCTGTCACAAAGGCGTTGAACCGCCGCATACCATGTCCGGCGATAAACGCCACCATGTCGTCTTTAAGCGAAATTAAATTGTCGGGTTGCATCAAGCATCTATTGTCTCAAAAACGCCTGTGCATCGCATCTCCGATAAACTAAAGATATAAAAGGAATTGTAGAGCCACAGCAGACAAGGAATCACCGATTGCCAAAATTCGACCACCACATCTTCATCTGCACCAACGAGCGCGACGAATCCGCTGCCCGTCCCAGTTGCCTTCACCAGGGCAGCAAAAAGCTTAAAGCAGCGTTCAAGGACGCCATCAAGGAAGCCGGCCTCAAGCACCACATCCGCGCCAACGAATCCGGCTGCCTCGACCAATGCGAGCACGGCCCCGTCGTCGTCATCTATCCCGAGGCCGTCTGGTACGGGAACGTACACGCGCGTGACGTCGAGGAGATCGTTACCGAACACCTCCTCCACAATCGTCCCGTCGAGCGCCTCCGCCTCCCCGACACGTGCCTCAACACCGAGCACTGCCCCCACAAACCAGCCACAAAACACAGGTAGTTCGCCATAAGCCCATGCCAGCCAGCGTGATATATTCGAGTTAAAGTCAATGATTTTTTCAAAAGATTACGTTGGATACCTGGCGCGCCAGACCGTGAAACACCTCGTCAGCGCAAAAATGATCGAAACCAGCAAACCGGCCCTCCTCAATGAGCGCGTTGCAACCGCCATGGTCGACGAACTCTCCCTCGAAGACCGCATCAATGATGAGGTCCGGGTCATCCTCGAAGCCTTCCAGGACGACATGCGCAAGACCGGCGCCAGCTACCCCGAGATGTTCAAAAAGGTGAAGAATGAGCTGGCCCGCAAATACAAGGCGGTGCTGTGAGAATCTCCCGCGACAAGCTCAACAAACTCGCCCACACCATAGCCGACACCCTCGCCGAGATCCCCGAGTGCGACTTCCTCGAGGATCGCAACACCATCCGGCAGGAGGCCCGTAAAGCACTCGAAAAGCTCCTCCTTGAAGAGACCAAGATCGACGCCGCCGCCCGTCAGAAGATCGCCTCGCAGCGCAAGATCATCCTCGAAGGCTCGCAGGAGTGGGACATCCTCTACCGCAAGTACTACAACGACGAGGTCAAAAAACTCGGCCTGTAGACTTTCGTTTTCCGCAGCTTCGCTTCGCCCAAAATAACGCACTTAGCTGCTATAATCGATCTATCGCAACTGAGGGATTCCCTCTCGTTTTGGCGTCATGGTGTAACTGGTTAACACGCCGCCCTCTCAAGGCGGAGAGTACGGGTTCGATCCCCGTTGACGCTACCAAACCCTTCTTCAGTTAGTGTTTGGCGCCATGGTGTAACTGGTTAACACGCGGCCCTTTCAAGGCTGAGAGTACGGGTTCGATCCCCGTTGGCGCTACCAAATCCCCCGTTCGACGTATTTTTGGGCAGGCGCATCTCGTTTACAACCAGAAGCGCCATGCAAACTCTTTCCGCGTCCTTGCCCATCACTCTGCCGCTTCCTCCAAAGCGGAAAAAATCTGAATTAGTGATCGCTACGGCCGGATACGCCGCGTTTGACCTTGCGTCCAAACTTCTTTGGCCCAATGTTCATGAGCGTAGCGAAAACCTCCTGCATCTCCTGGCAGAAACCGCCTTCCAGACCATCCTCTTTGCCATCTTCTTCACGTTATTCCGATTCATCTGGCCGCGAAGGATTAAGCCTGCGGACGATGCCAGCTCTGCACAATTCCGCCAGGACATGGCTGAAAAGCACCAACCAGCCTCATGGAAAAGAACTGGCGTATCCGGGGAATAGCCGAGATCGTTCTGCCTTGATGGAGTGGCGGCGGCCTGGGCGGCTGGCCCACCTGTCAGGCACTTTCAAGGCTGAAAGTACGGGTTCGATCCTCGTTGGCGCTACCAAAGCCCTCCACAGACCTCCCCTAAGTCGCAACATTTTGCGCATCCCCGTATTTTTAAATTACTGATCCTACACTCTCGTGCTAAACTTTCGGGCTACATGAGCTCCGTCTACCAAAACGCGATCGACGAGACTCAGCGCGAGCTGGATGCCGTCGAGCAAGCAATCAACGCCCTGAACGCGCGAGCCAAATTTCTCCGGGACTATATCGAGCACACGGAACAAATGATGCAGCGGGAGCCTGTCGCCCTCGCCACCACTATGTCCGTTTAGCTGCATGTCTGTGCGGCGATATACTGTCTCTGTGAGCAAGACTTTCTACATCGAAACCTTCGGCTGCCAGATGAACGCCCATGACTCCGAAAAAGTCATCGGCACCCTCGAGCACCAGGGCTACTCCCGCGTCCAGGACGAAGCCGACGCCGGCCTGATCCTCTACAACACCTGCTCCATCCGCGACAAAGCAGAGCAAAAAGTCTTCCACCGCCTCAACGAGTACAAGCGTCTCCAGGGCGAAGGCAAGAAGTTCGCCGTCCTCGGCTGCGTAGCCCAGCAGGAAGGCGAGCGCATCTTCGAGAAGGCCCCCTACGTCTCCCTCGTCGCCGGTTCCGCCTCCTACCGCAACCTCCCCGAGATGCTCACTCGCCTCGAAGCCGGCGAAACCCGCATCACCGGCCTCGACGACCGCCAGACCGACCTCACCTTCGAGACCGAATTCACCTCGCGCTCCAACCCGCACCGCGGCTACATCACCATCATCGAAGGCTGCGATAAGTTCTGCGCCTACTGCGTCGTCCCCTACACCCGCGGCAAAGAGCGCTCCCGCACCTCCGCCTCCGTCCTCGTCGAAGCCCGCAAGATGGCCGACCTCGGCTATACCGACATCCAACTCCTCGGCCAGAACGTCAACTCCTGGCGCGACCCCTCCGGCCGCCAATCCTTCGCGGAACTCCTCACCGCCATCGGCAACATCGCCGGTATCCGTCGCGTCCGCTTCACCACCTCACACCCCCGCGACTTCACCCGCGACATCGTCCAGGCGATCGACGCCACCCCCACCCTCTGCGACCACATCCACCTCCCCGTACAATCCGGCAGCACCGCCGTCCTCAAAGCCATGTCCCGCGAATACACCCGCGACTGGTACCTCGAGCGCATGAGCTGGATCCACGCCGCCCAGCGCGACATCTCCATCACCAGCGACATGATCGTCGGATTCCCCGGCGAAACCGACGCTGACTTCGAAGAGACCATCACCCTCATAGACGCCGTCAAATACGACGCCATCTTCGCCTTCAAGTTCTCCCCCCGGCCCAATACCCCCGCCGTCCACATGGCCGACAGCATCCCCGAGGCCGTTAAAGACCAGCGTCTCCGCATCCTCAACGACCGCCAGCGTGAGATCCAGCGCACTCACTACGCCCGCCATCTCGACCAGGTCGTCGAAGTCATGATCGAAGGCTACAACCCAGCCCGCAATCAGGTCATCGGCCGCAGTTCGCAGAACAAGACCGTCAACTTCACCACCGCGCAGTTGGAAAATTCGACGCCACCCATAGGCAGTTACCTCCCAATCCGCATCACACAAACCATGCCCAACTGCCTCATCGGCGAAGCCCTTCCACCCGCAGAGGACGCGACCCCGTTCATCCCCATCAACCGCACGCCCCACTTCGTAGTCCTTAACTAACATGTCCCTGACCTCGACCCAACCCGCCGCAACCCAGACCTCCGACGAAGTCGAGATGCAGATTCGCGGCCTGATGATGGACCCCATCACCAACATGCCCATCATCGTTCTCAAGGACGTCGCCAGCGACCTCGTCCTTCCCATCTGGGTGGGCATCTTCGAGGCCAACGCCATCGCCCTCGAGCTCGAAAAGACTGCCACGCCGCGCCCCATGACCCACGACCTCCTGCAGAACATGGCCCGTGGCCTCAACGCGCAGGTCAACAAAATCGTCGTCTCCGAGCTCCGCGACGACACCTTCTACGCCATCATCTGGCTCGACCACGCCGGCGAAACCGTGGCCCTCGACGCCCGCCCCTCCGACGCCATCGCCCTGGCCCTGCGCTGGGACTGCCCCATCTACGTCAACCGCGAAGTCCTCGAGAACTCCAAGCAAGCCGCCAGCGGAGCCCAGGCGGTCACCTCCGACGAGATGCGCCGCTGGCTCGAAAACCTCAACGACGACGAGATGGGCCGCTACAAGATGTAATCCTCTGGCGGTAACACCTCTCCCTGTACACTGTCACGGGGAGAGCCGCCACCAGATGTTCCTGAAGAAGACCGCAAAGACCCTCTCAGCAAGCGCCATCCTATCCGCCGAACGTCTCCTCCGCAGCCAATCCATCTCCTCTCAACCCGAGAGCATCCTCATCCTCGAATACCTCCTCCCCCTAGGCTGCTGTGTCCATCTCACGCCCGTGTACGAGGCCATCAAGCGCACCCGTCCCGGCGTCACCCTCACCGTAGCCACACGCGGCCTCGGATTCGCGCTCCTCCGCCATCATCCCTGCATCGACCATCTCATCGACACCCCCGACCCCCTCACCGACACCTACGCCGCCGCCCGTGCTCTCCGTTCAGCCCTGGCCCAGCGCAATCTCCGCCCCGACTCCATCCTCACCGGAGGCTCCGATCAGCGAACCCGCATCGCACTCCTCGCCCTGCTCACCGGCTCCGGCTGGCGCGGCGGCTTCACCCTCGCGCCGCAGCTTTATCACCGGCCTCTCCAATACCAGCGCAACCAAAGCCTCATCGACAACAACCTCCAGCTGGCTGCACTCGCAGGAGCCTCCCCAAACCACATCGAGCCCCGCGTCTTCTTCTCCCAGGCCAATGCCGCCACCGCTCAGTCGCTCATCGATAGCGCCAACCCCGAGGGACGCCCCCTCGTCGTCTTCGTGACCCAGAACAGCGGAGGCCAAAGCACAGGCTGGCACATCGACCGTTTCGTCGAAGTCATCCGCCACGCCCATCATGCTCGCGGATGCGCCGTCGTCTACGTGGGCACCGCCGCCGACGCCGAGGCCATCGAGCGCATCCGTACAGCCGCCGGCGGTATCGGCACCTCACTGGCCGGACGCACCTCAGTCACCGAACTGGCCGCCCTCCTCGCCCTCAGCGACGCTGCCGTCTCCATCGATACCGGAACCATGCACATCGGCCGAGCCGTCGGCCTCCCCATGGCCGTCATCGGTCCATCCTGGCAGCGCCCCATCGAGTGGCTACCGCTGGAGCTTCCCAACGTCCGCATCCTCCGTGGACCCGACCGTCCCGACGTACCGCCCGGCTACCGGCTCGACGAGGTGCATGCCGCCGACGTCGTCGCCGCGCTGGAAAACCTGTTAACGGCTTACCCAGCGAATCCCTCCGGTCGAGCCGCCCGCCTCGCAGCCAGCACCTCAACCATCGACCATCGGCTTGAGATTTAGCCCTTTAGTTTTCTTGTTGTCATCCCGGAAGGGGATCGGCTGTTGTTTTTTCTTCTAACCCCTTTGGTTTGTGACGGTGCAAGATTTTCGATGGAAATTCAGCCCATTTTCCGTTGTCAAGCCCCGGGAGCGCGAAAACCCGCGTCAATCGCGGGGATTCAAGTGGCGATTAATTACAAGTAACTCATTACAATAGAAGTAGGGGTCAAAAAAACGAGAGCCTCAGGTGGGTGTCGGCGGGAAGACCCTCAGGAATGCAGGTCTAAAAGCGAAGTCTAGAGCTTAAACCACGTAGATGGAAGACTTTAGGACTTCAATGTACGGAGTAAGGGGGTACCCTTCCGCTCTATCCATCCTCAACATCGGGTCCAAAGCTTCAACCAGCAAGCCGGATCGGACCAACAGGGACTTCCCAACCGACCCGGTGCCAGAGAGCAGAGCAGGGGAAGTCCACGCCTAAGCATCGTAGATCGAAGACTTTAGGACCTAACGTACCCCTACGGGGAGGGTACTTCTACCGAACGCAGAGCGAATCGAGATAGCTGAAGAACTCCGGAAACGAGATCGCCGCCGCCTCCGCACCCTGAATCTCATTTTCGCTCGAGGCCCTTAGAGCCGCGACCGAAAACGCCATCGCAATCCGGTGATCACTCCCCGAATCGATCGTCGCGCCATGAAGCTTCTGATTGCCTGGAATTGCAAGACCATCCTCGAACTCGGTGAACTCCGCGCCCATGGCCTTCAGGTTCTTCGCCACCAAAGCGATGCGATCGGACTCCTTCACGCGCAACTCCTTCGCATCGCGAATCGTAATTCCGTCGCGAGTGTAAGGAGCAATCGCCGCCAGCACCGGCAGCTCATCGATGATCTGAGCCGAAAGTGCCCCGGAGATCTCCGCGCCCTTCAGCCCACCGGGCGCAACGTTGACCTGGATGGTCCCGATCATCTCTCCATGATGCTCCTCAACCTGGAGCACCTTGATCCTACCCCCCAGCGCAACGATCACATCCAGCAGCGCCGCACGGGTAGGATTCATCCCAATCGAATCAAGAACAAGATTCGAGTCCGGAAACAGCAACGCAGCACAAAGGAAGAACGCAGCCGAAGAGAGATCGCCCGGAACAGTAGCCTCAATAGCCTTCAGTTTCTGGCCACCCGCGATGCTCAGCTTTTCGCCCGTACGAGTGAGCGTAGCGCCAAATGCCCGAAGAGCATGCTCGGAGTGATCACGCGTCCGCACCGCCTCCGAAAGGCTGGTCGTCCCCTCAGCCTGAAGACCGGCAAACAGCACCGCACTCTTCACCTGCGCACTCGGAATCGGAGTCTCGAAGTCGATCGCCTTCAGCGGCCCGCCGTGAATCGTGATCGGAGCATGTCCATCGACCAGGTCGATCTTCGCGCCCATCCGCATCAACGGCTTCCGTATCCGCTCCATCGGACGCATCGTAAGTGAGTGGTCCCCGATCATGGTGAACGTATGCGGATGCGGAGCTATCAGCCCAGCCAGCATACGCATCGTAGACCCGGAGTTCCCACAGTCGAGCGATCCCACAGGCTGGATAAAGCTCCCCCAAGTCCCAGTCACCTCAACAGTCTTATCCGCACCCCGAACGACGGTAGCCCCCAGCGCCTCCATGCACCCCAGCGAGGAGTGAGGATCAGCCCCAGTCGAAAAATTCGAAAGTTTCGAAGTGCCTTCGGCAATACCGGCGAGCATGGCGTAACGGTGAGAGATGGACTTGTCGCCAGGAACGGTAAGAGAACCTTGCAGCATACGGGCAGGACGAATGATCTGAGTAGTCGCTATGGAAGACATTATTTCTAGCTTAAATGGTTTTGAGTCCGCAGTGTACGATGCTCCAGTTTTAAGGGTCGTTGTCGTCAGAGCACACGAAGAACCACAACAGTTTCATCGTCAAAGTGATCCACACCAGACTGGAAGTCCGATACGGCTTTCAGGATGGCTTCCACAGTCGCCGCCGCAGTAGCATGCGACTGGCTTTGTAGCACAGCATTGAGGCGAGCATCGCCGAACATATCACCCTCGGCGTTAACCGCGTCGACGATGCCGTCGGAGAAGAAGACGATCAGGTCACCTGGACGAGTCGATAGCGTGAATTCTTCATACTCTGCATTCGGAAAGAGTCCCAGCGGGAAGCCTTCCGCCTGAATGGTTTTAACCTCAGGTCCTTTGGATCTCATGGAGACGAAGAGCGGCTGAACCGAGCCTGCATTGGCAACCTGCAAGGTCTGGTTCGAGTCGTCCCAGACGGCGAGGAGCATCGTCACATACTGAGCGTCGAGCTTACGTTCCTGAAGTTGGTCGTTGAGGGCAGTCAATAGGGCGGCAGGAGAGAGATGTTGTGGTGCGAGCGACCGGAGGATTCCGCTGACCAGGGCTGCATAGAGGGCTGCGGGGGCGGCCTTGCCGCTGACATCTCCTACGGCGACGGCTATGCGTCCCGGGCCGTAGTCGAGGAAGTCGTATAGGTCTCCGCCGATCGACCGTGCGGCGAGGAACTGCGTGGCGATCTCGGCACGTTCGAGCTTGGGTGGACGCGAAGGCATTAGGCGAAGCTGGACCTTGCGCGCCATCTCAAGGTCGCGCTCCATGCGCTGCTCTTCCTCGTGGATGCGTTGGTAGAGTCGCGCGTTAGCGATGGAGATGGCAATCTGCGCTCCCAGAGTGCTCAAGGTACGCATGTGGTCTTCGTTGTAGTAGTTCACGCGGGTGTGCTCGAGGTCGACGACTCCGATCACTTGCCCCTTGTAGATGAGCGGGACGGCGAGTTCGGAACGGGTCTCGGGGTTCTCGAGCACATACCGTGAATCCTTGCGTACGTCGGGTGCGAGGATGGGCTCGCGCTGTTCTGCTGCGGTGCCGATAATGCCTTTGCCGAGGGTGACGTTGCGCTCGCGGGTGACTCGCTCACCGTACCGGGAGGAGAAGCGGTGTTCGAACTGTTGTGTGCGCTCATTCCAGAGCAGGATGGTGAACATCTGGAAGTCGATGACGCGCTTGAGTAGGTGGCCGATACGTTCGAGCAGGTCGTCGAGATCGAGGATGCTGGTCAGTTCGCGGGAGATCTCGTTGAGGACGGTGAGGGTCTGGGCCTGGCGGGAGACGCGAGTGTAAAGGCGAGCGTTCTCGACTGCGACGGCCATGCGTGAGGCGACTACTTCGAGCAGGCGCTGGTGCTCGGGAGTGAAGAAGCCGGATGTTTCGGATTCGAGGTCGAGGACGCCGATGACTTTGTTTTTTACGATCAATGGGACGGCTAGCTCGGATCGGACGTTGGGGTTGGCGGCTATGTAGTGTTCGTCCTTCGAGACGTCTTCGACGAGTAGGGAGCGGCGCTGGAGGGCGGCCTGGCCTATGATGCCCCGGCCGATCTTGAGGCGGGTGCGCTCGATCTCCGGGGTGTGGCCGATCTGGAAGCGCATCCAGAGCTCCTGGGTGCGGTCGTTGATCAGCAGGATCGCGAAGATGCGGTAGTCGATGACGGCGCGGACGAGGTCAGCCACCCGGTGCATGAGGGTGTTGAGGTCGAGAGTGGTGTTGAGAGCGTCGGCGAGCGAGTGCAGGAAGTCTACCTGGAGCGGCTCGACACGGATGTTGGTTGGCTGCGCGGCCTCCGCTGCGCGTGGACGGTAGTCTCCCTCGAAGTGGTGTTCGGGAGATACTTCCGGCACTGGCGCGGCAGGCGGTTCTGCGCGGCGTGGTTTGTTAGCCATGGACATTCGAAGAGCCGATGATACTACTGCCGGGGTTGTGGGCGAGCAGTTGAGTTGGCTACGCAACTACTTCGCAACGGGTTAGCATCGACTTTTGCTGACCGCGGGCTCCTTGTCAATAACCAGATGCAGGTTCGGACGGCGTGGCGTCCTGACCTTTGAGTTCGGTGACGATTTTGACGCTGGCACTGGCTCCGATGCGTGAGGCGCCGGCCCGGAGCATGGTGGTGGCGTCGGCGAGGGAGCGGATGCCGCCGGAGGCTTTGACCCCGGCTCGGCTTCCGGCTACGCCGCGTAGCAGGGAGATGTCGTCGGCTGTGGCTCCGCCGGTGGAGAAGCCGGTGCTGGTCTTGAGGAAGTCGGCCCCGGCGCTGAGGGCGAGTTCGGAGGCGCGGAGTTTCTCCTCGAAGGTGAGGAGGCAGGTCTCCAAGATGACCTTGACGATGGCTCCTGAGGCGTGGGCGAGCTCGACGACTCCGCGGATATCCTGGCGGACGGCTTCGTAGTCGCTGGACTCGCCGGATTTGAGCAGGCCGATGTTCATGACCATGTCGATGTCGTGAGCGCCCTGCTTGAGGACTCGGATGGTTTCGTCGCGTTTTGATGCGGAGAGGGTGGCACCCAAGGGGAAGCCGATGAAGACGCCTACGGGGACGCCGGTGCCCTGAAGGGCAGACGCGGCGAGGGAGACCCAGGTGGGGCTGACCATGGCGCAGGCGAAGTGGTATTCCGCGGCTTCGTGGCAGTGTTGGATGACCTGGGCGCGGGTCGCGTCCGGCTTAGAGAGCGTGTGGTCAAGGATGGCGGCGAGGTTCCCGGGTGAGGAGAGGGCTTGGGCTGTGAAGGCGGTTGCCTCAAATTTTCCTGGGCCGGTGGGGAGGGGTTCAGAGATGGTCAGGGTGCTCAACTTTACTCCTTCGGGCGGTGGTCTGCGCCGGTCTGTTTCTATCATACGGAGGTTGCGGCTGGCTTAAAATTGGGGTGTCCCCCAGGTGTACCTAATGTCTGCAAAGTATTCATTTTATGAATGTTAGGTCCGGACTTCATGCTTTTGGTTTCCTAATCTATTGATTCTAAATAGATGCTTCCTGCAAAGTATTCATTACAAGTGGTTTAGTTGCTGTCAAAAAGCGAAAGCCCCACCGAAGCGGGGCTTCCTTGTTCTCTATAACCATTATACCGAATTGGGGGGAATTACTATGCATGCGATTGTCCTTGATTGGCGCGGGGATTTGCGATTTGGGGCTTGACAGGAAAAACAGGGAACAGGGAGATAGGGAATAGCAGGTAACGACGACGGACGAATGGGTGTGTCGGGGAGTGGTTCGTTGGACTGGGGTGGGTCATCCAATGGGCATGAGTGAAGGGACGGGTGGGTTGCGGCTTTCTGTTTTGGATCAGTCGCCGGTTCCGGTGGGGAGTACGCCGGGCGAGGCTTTGCAGAACTCGATTGCGCTGGCGCGGCGGGTGGATGAGCTGGGATTTACGCGGTTCTGGATGTCGGAGCACCATGCGATGGATACGCTGGCATGTACGGCTCCGGAGATGATGCTGGCGAGGATTGGGGCGGAGACGAAGCGGATTCGGATTGGGGCGGGTGGGATTATGCTGCCGCACTACACTCCGCTGAAGGTGGCGGAGGTGTTTCGGACGCTGCATGCACTTTATCCGGGTCGGGTGGATCTGGGGATTGGGCGGGCTCCCGGAGGCGGGCCGACGGAGATGCTGGCGCTGAGGAGGAGCAGGCGGACTCCGATGGAGGATGATTTTCCCGAGCAGGTCGGGGAGTTGCTGTCGTTTCTAGATGGGGATTTTCCGGAGGGTCATCCTTTTGGCCGGGTGAGAGTGATGCCCGCGATGCCGGGTGGGCCGGATGTGTGGATGCTGGGGTCGAGTATGTGGAGCTCTGCTGCGGCGGTGGAGTTTGGACTGCCTTATTCGTTCGCGCACTTCTTCTCGCCGGTGAAGACGCGGGAGGCGATTGAGACTTATATGCGCGGGTTTCGGGGTAGGGTTCGACGGGAGAGGCCTGAGGCTACTGTGGCTGTGGGGGTGATTTGTGCTGAGACGCACGAGGAGGCGGAGATTCTGGCTTCGAGCGTGAGGCTGCTGCAACGGAGGATTCGGCTGGGGGATCGTAGGCCTGTGGCTTCGCCTGAAGATGCTTTGCGGGAGTTGCGGCTGCTGGGTGATGTGCCGATGGAGGAGGGGGAGTGGCCTCGGTATTTTGTGGGGACTCCGGCTACGGTGCGGCGGGAGTTAGAGCAGATGGCTGGGGAGTTGGGGATTGGGGAGTTGGTGGTGAATACGATTGTTTGGGAGCATGCGAAACGGGTTAGGAGTTATGAGTTGCTGGCTGGGGAGTTTGGGTTGGCGCACTGAAGTCAGGCAGCTGTGCGAATCTTCATTTCTACGTGCAAGCCAGCCGATGCCAGCATATTGACAAGTGTGTCGATGGCGAAGAGATCAATCTTTCCACGCATGAGATCGGAGATTCGCGGTTGAGTGACTCCTAATAATTTTGCAGCTTCTCCCTGACTCAAGCCTTCGCGCTCGATGTGTTGTTTCAGGGAGAGCATCAGGAAAGAGCGGAGCTTCATGTTCTCTGCCGAAGCTGGAGTGTCTTCGATAGCGTCCCATACGCTTTTGAAGCGTTCATTGCTCATTTGTCTTCTCCTTCTTCAGGTCTTTGTAACGTCTTATTGCGAGTTCGATATCGTTGCTGCTGGTCTTTTGAGTCTTCTTTTGAAAGCAGTGCAATACGTAAATAGCATCCAGGAACCTGACCACGTAGATTACGCGGAAGGCTCCCTGCTGATCCCGTATACGTATCTCGCGCACGCCCTGTCCGACGGTTGTCATGGGCTTCCAGTCTTCTGGTTCAAAACCTCTCTGAATGAGGTCAAGCTGAAAACCTGCTTCCCGGCGTGCTGATTGAGGAAATTGACGCAGGGTCGATAAAGAATCTCCACGAAACTCGATAGGTTTCACTTATTCCAATCTCAATTATACAATTTTTTGTATAACAAACGCCATCTATTTTGGATTTTCTTCGCACTTGTACAGAAGGTTTTAACTTAGTGGCCGGCGGCTTCTTCGGGGAAGAGGCGGATGTCGTCTACGCCGCGATAGCGCTCGGCGTAGTCCATGCCGTAGCCGATGACGAACTGGTTGGGGATCTTGAAGGCTACGTAGTCGGCTTCGATGGGGACGAGACGGCGCTCAGGCTTGTCGAGGCAGGTGGCGATCTTGAGGGATGCCGGTTTGTGCTGGAGCATCAGGCCGCGGAGATAGCTGAGTGTGAGGCCTGTGTCGAGGATGTCTTCGACGATGATGACGTGCTTGCCTTCGATGGGGTTGTCGATGTCCTTGATGAGCTTGACGGCACCGGAGGAGACGCGGGCGCGGCCGTAGCTGGAGACGGCAACGAAGTCGAAGGTGTTGTCGACGCCGATGGCTCGGGCGAGGTCGGCGAGGAAGATGGCTGCGCCTTTGAGTACTCCGATGAGGACGATCGATTGGCCTTGGTAGTCGGCTGTGATCTGGGCGCCGATGGCGCGGGTGCGCTCGGCGATCTGCTCCTTGGTGAAGAGGATGGGCATGGTTTCGGCGGGCGGGAAAGAGGGGGTGCTATTGGACATAGAGGTTAAAGGGTAGCGCGAATGCGGGATGCAGGCAAAGCGTTGGCTATACTTGAAGAAGCGAGGATTATGTTTCCCTATATCGATCTTGGCCCGGTGCATCTGGGTACGTTTGGGCTTTTACTTTGGTTGGCTGCGGTGGCGGCTACGGTGGTGTTGCATCGGAATTTTTTGCGGAATGGCGTGGATGGCGATGCGCTAGGTGTTGTAGCGTTTGTGGTTATCGGCGGAGTGATCGGCGCGAAGGCTTGGCATGAGCTGCAGAATGTTGGCGAATTGCGGTTTGCTATGCGGCAGATTGTGGCTCCGGGATGGTCGCATCCGATGGATGTGTTGATGGGGTTCCTGCACTGGTTTCAGGCGGGGTTTGCGTGGTTTGGGGGGATGGTCGCCGGGATTGCCGTGTTGATGTGGCAGGGACGGGCGGTTCGGTTCAAGGGTGCGCTCGAGGGGACGCCGGGCAAACCGGTAGGGGCGATGCGGATGCTGGATCTGGCGGCTCCGGCGGCGGCGGTTGGGTATGGCGTGGGGCGGATCGGGTGTCTGCTGTCGGGTGATGGGGACTACGGGATCAAGACGACGCTTCCGTGGGGCGTGCATATGCGACCGAATGCTCTGGTCCCGACTACAGATCTGGTGCAGCCTACTCCTTGTTATGAGCTGCTGTTTTCGCTGGTGCTGGCTTGGTGGCTCTGGCGGCGAGGGAAGAAGCATCTTCCGGTGAGCGTGATTACGGGGGAGTATCTGGTGCTGAGCGGGATTGGGCGGTTTCTGGTGGAGTTCGTCAGGATCAATCCGCGGATTTATTGGGGGATGAGCAATGCTCAGGTGGCGGCACTGGGGTCGGTGGTGGTTGGGCTGGTGCTGATTGGGGTGGCGAAGGCTAAAAATGTGCAGTGGACGCCGGAGTTGGTGGGGGATTCGACGGTTTAAGCCCGAAACTTGTTCATGAAGCGTCGAACAAGTTCATGACGGGCAATTCTGACAGTCACTTGTGGCGCGGCTAAAGCCGCGCCCTTTCAAAACTGATTCGACCAAGGCTTATTTAGGGCCTCCATAAATACTTTGCAGGCAGACAAAAAGTCCGTTCGCAGATTGATGCTTGCGAACGGACTTCCTATTTTGGATCAGTAATTATCGGGACATTTCCTCGCGCAGGGGTGGTTGTGGGGTCGCGAAGAAGGTGTTGGAGATGAAGCCGCCTATGATGGCTCCCAGGATGGGGGCTACCCAGAAGAGCCATAACTGATTCAGGGCGGCTCCGTGGACGAAGAGAGCGGGGCCGGTGCTGCGGGCTGGGTTGACCGAGGTGTTGGTGACCGGGATGCTGATCAGGTGGATGAGCGTCAGGCAGAGGCCGATGGCGATGGGGGCGAAGCCTTTGGGGGCGCGGTCATCAGTGCTGCCGAGGATGACCAACAGGAAGAAGCAGGTGAGGACGACTTCGATGAGGAAGCAGGCGAGGAGGGAGTAGCCGCCGGGTGAGTGGTCGCCGAAGCCGTTTGTAGCGAATCCGTCGAGGACAAAGCCTGGCCTACCGCTGGCGATGACGTAGAGGACTCCGGAGGCGACAATGGCTCCTGCTACCTGGGCGACGATGTAGGGGCCAAGTTCGGAGGCTGGAAAGCGCTTGCCGACTACAAGGCCTATGGAGACGGCTGGGTTGAGGTGGCAGCCGGAGATGTGGCCGATGGCGAAGGCCATGGTCAGGAGCGTGAGGCCGAAGGCGAGAGAGACACCGACGAAGGCGATGCCGAGATGAGGGGCTCCCGGTACAGGAGGTCCAGGGGGCTGAAAGGCTGCGGCCAGGACGGCGCTTCCGCAACCACCGAAGACAAGCCAGAAGGTCCCGAAGAACTCAGCTAATGCACGTTTGGACAGCGGCATAGTGACTACCTCATTCTTTCTGTTGCTATGAAGTTGGGGTTGGTTTCGAGGGCCCTTTCGTGCGGTCCGACGGTGGAAGCTGCGGACGGGAGGATGCTACCACGAGTTTGCGGGGAAGCTCTAATGGCTGCGACGGTGGGGTGAGCAGCAACAGCAGATACCCTTCGGGGATGACAACAAGAAAGACAACGTTTTTTGCTGGTTTGGGGGTGTCGGTGGAAAAGCGGGTTTCTCCGCTGCGGCGGCAAGTGCGCCGCCTTCGGTCGAAATGACAGGGTTTCGGGGGAGGGATAGAAAAGACAAAGAGCAACTGCAACGACAGAAGCAGATCCCTAGGGGATGACAAGCAAGAAAAGCAACGGCAAGAACAACAGCAACGGCAGATCCCCTACAGGATGACAAGCAAGAAAAGCAACCGCAAGAACAAGAGCAACCGCGGATCTCCTTTGGGGATGACAAACAAGAAAGGCAAAAGCAAAAACAGCAGCAGAGGCAGACTGATTTGTGTCAGACTTACCAAGTCATTCGGGTTGTATCGGGAGGGTGTTTTGTCTGTTCAGCGGGTCATGCGAGAAGTTTTTCTGTCTGTTGCTTTCATGATATTTGCGAGTTTGACTGTTGCGGCTTTGGGGCAGAGCGCTGGGGCGAAGACGACACCTCCACCGGTAAACTTTACTGCGGATCAGGATCATCAGAACATGATGGATCAGCTTGGCGTTAAGGCTTTGCGGCCGGGGCCTAGTGGCGACGAGGCTGCGCCTAATCATGCGAACTATGACCCGGCGCTAGCGAATCCTTATCCTAATTTGCCGGACGTTCTGACGCTGAAGAATGGCACGAAGGTGACGACTGCGGAGATGTGGTGGAAGCAGCGGCGTCCTGAGATTGTGGAGGATCTGGAGAGAGAGGTCTACGGGCGCGTGCCGGCGCATGTGCCGAAGGTGACGTGGACGGTGAAGGTGACGGATAAAGAGGTTGTGGGGCGTGTCCCGGTGATTGCGAAGCAGTTGGTGGGGCATGTGGACAACTCGGAGTGTCCGGGGATCAATGTTGATATCGCGATGACGCTGGTGGTTCCGGCTAATGCGAAGCGGCCAGTACCGGTGTTGATGATGTTTGGAAGAAGTGCGCTGCCGGCGCCGGCGCAGCCTTCGGAGGAGGAGTTGGAGAAGATCAATGAGAAGTTGAAGGCGCTGATGGCAAAGGATGATCCTGAGCTGCAGGCGATCTTTGCGGAGCATCCTGCTTACAATCCGATTGCGTCGCAGGTGCCGCCGTTTGTGTTTGGGCCGAGGCCTGCGGGTGATCCGCCGTCGACGACGCAGTTGATTGCAGATGGTTGGGGCTATGTGGCGATCAATCCCGCGAGTATTCAGGCGGATAACGGCGCGGGGATCACGAAGGGAATTATTGGGTTGGTGAATCATGGCCAGCCGCGCAAGCCGGAGGATTGGGGCGCACTGCGGGCTTGGGCGTGGGGTGCGGCCCGGGGGCTTGATTATCTGGAGACAGATCAGGCGGTTGATGCGAAGCATGTGGGGATAGAGGGGGTATCGCGTTATGGGAAGGCGGCGCTGGTGACGCTGGCTTTTGAGCCTCGGTTTGCGATGGGGCTGATTGGCTCGTCGGGTAAGGGCGGGACGACGCTACTAAGGCGCAACTGGGGCGAGGCGGTGGAGAGTTTGACAGGTGGCGAGTACTACTGGATGGCGGGGAACTTCATCAAGTATGGTGCGTCGGAGGCGTCGTTTGGGAGCAAGAATCCGGGCGATCTTCCGGTGGACTCGCATGAGCTGATTGCGCTGGCCGCGCCACGGCTGGTGTTTATCAGCTATGGGATTCCTGAGCAGGGCGATGCGAAGTGGCTGGATCATCAGGGGAGCTTTATGGCGGCGGTGGCTTCACAGCCTGTGTTCCGGCTGCTGGGCGCGAAGGACCTGGGTGTGTCCGACGACTACCATGCGGCTAAGATGCCGCCTGTGAATTCGGGAGTGCTGATGGAGGGGGATCTGGCGTGGCGGCAGCATGATGGTGGGCATACGGATGCTCCGAATATGAAATATTTTATTCAGTGGGCGGATAAGAAGATTGGGCATAGTGCTGCGGCTACTTTGCCGTGAGGTGGCCACGGATCTTCACGGATGGGCGCGGATGAACGGCGTAACGGTGATCGAAGGGATAAAGACTGATAAAAGCTGGACAACTGCGATGGGAATGTGGGGGCTATACGATTAAACCGCAGGTCCTTCGACTGCGCGCCTCGCGATGAGACTGCGAGGGGCTCCGCTCAGGATGACACTCTTCATCATCCACGATTTGAGTCGGAAGAAAGCGTGATCGAGTTCTTAGAGGCGCTTTAGGTAGGCTTTGGCTTCGTCTAGTTCGGGGAAGAGGCGCTCTTCGGCCTGGAATTCGCGGGAGTGGACGCAGCGGCGGCCGGCTTTGATGCGGACAGGGTGTTTGAGGTGGAGCATCTCGTGGTAGAGGAGGTACTCGATGGCGCAACGCGGGGTGTCGGGGCGGTCGAAGACGCGGCTTACGACGATGGTGTTGTGGGCGGCGTCGTAGTGGCCGAGCATGCGGCGGGCGTGATGGGCGCTCCAGGTAAGGACGGGGCGGCCGAGGAGTCCGTGGAAGAAACGGGTGTTTAGGGACTCGAAGACCTCGTCGAGATCGTAGTGGTGGCCGACGGGAGTGAGGATGCGCTTGCGGCCGCGCGTCTGGCGGATGTGTTCGGCCTGACGGGAGACGTGCTCGGAGGAGACGTGTCGGCGGTAGCGGTCGGCGTAGGTGGGGGCGATGGGCTTCTTATAGAGCTTGGCGAGGAGGATGTGCGCGATGGCGTGGTGGACGGAGTCGGGTGCGTGCTCGAGGACGTCGGAGAGGCGGACGTGAAGGCGGCCTTCGCGGAGGCGGATGGTGGTGTTGAGGGAGGTGAAGCGGCGGAAACGGATGTCGAAGGGCGGCATGGGCGCGCGCGGGCGGAGGTCGCGGTACTGCTCTTCAAATATAGGGATGAGTGTGGTGGACACTATGGTTTAAGGCTAGCACGATGAGGTGTGGGTTGTCGGGCTGGGCTGCGCGGGTTAGTCGCTCCTGTTTTATGCAGAGGCGCGCTCCATTTTGAGACTGAAGGGCATCCGCCGGGAGAGCTGGGCAATAACTGCATCGCAAGGCACGAGTGCGTTGGTAGACTTGCAGCCAGCAGTCCATCGCACGCGAGGGAATTTGTGTCTCTGCATCACACCATCGATGGCGTCACGTACGACTTTCGCGACCTCAAGGACCTGCTGGCTAAGGCGACACCGGCTCGTGCTGGCGATGAACTCGCCGGTATTGCGGCGCGCAGCTCGGTGGAGCGTGTCGCCGCCCAGATGGCCCTCGCCGATCTGCCTCTGGCTGCCTTTCTTAATGAAGCGGTCGTTCCGTATGAGGACGATGAGGTTACACGGCTTATCTTCGACTCGCACGATTCTTCTGCCTTCGCTCCTATCGCCAGTCTCACCGTTGGCGGGCTTCGCGACTGGCTACTCGCCTACGAGACTACGACTGAATCTCTTGCCGCTCTGGCTCCTGGTCTAACTCCCGAGATGGCTGCTGCCGTTTCCAAGCTGATGCGCGTACAGGACCTCATTGCTGTTGCTCGTAAGATTCGCGTTGTCACACGCTTTCGCACTACCGTCGGCTTGCCCGGGCGGCTCTCTACCCGGCTTCAGCCTAACCATCCTACCGATGATCCTGTCGGAATCGCCGCTGCCATCATTGATGGTTTGCTGCTCGGTTCGGGTGACGCTGTGATCGGAATCAATCCGGTCGCGGACAATGTTGCCAGCACCGCAAACCTTCTGCGACTCATCGACTCAGTTCGCGAACGTTACTCTATTCCGACACAGAGCTGCGTCCTCGCTCATATCACCACCCAGCTTGCCGCGCTTGAACAGGGTGCGCCCATTGATCTCGTCTTTCAGTCTATTGCTGGCACCGAGTGAGCCAACACCTCCTTTGGCATCAACATTGCGCTGCTGGATGAAGCCCACCAGGCTGCCAGGGAGCTCCGCAGAGGGAGTGTGGGTGACAATGTGATGTACTTTGAAACCGGCCAGGGCAGCGCACTTTCAGCGAACGCACATCATGGTGTCGACCAGCAGACATGTGAGGCGCGCGCTTACGCTGTTGCACGCCGCTTCTCCCCGATGCTGGTGAACACGGTCGTCGGTTTCATCGGGCCTGAATATCTTTATGACGGCAAAGAGATTGTTCGTGCCGGGCTCGAGGATCATTTCTGCGGCAAACTCCTCGGACTGCCCATGGGCTGCGATGTCTGCTATACGAATCACGCAGAGGCCGATCAGGACGACATGGATGCGCTGCTTACACTGCTTGGCGCAGCGGGCGTTAATTACATCATGGGCGTCCCCGGTGCCGACGACGTCATGCTCCAGTATCAGAGCACTTCGTTTCACGATGCGCTTTACCTTCGCTCCACACTTGGCCTCCGTCCAGCGCCAGAGTTCGAAGTGTGGCTCGGGAGCGATATTCCCGGCCAGCTTTCGCTGCCCACTCAAATGCAACTGACCTCTGAGAACTGACCGATCCCATGTCCGATCTCATCTCAACTTCCCGTCTCAGGCTTCGCGACTTTACTTCCGCCCGAGTATCGCTGCCTACGGCCGGCCATAGCATCGCCACGACGGAGGTGCTCAAGTTCCAACTCGCCCACGCTCAGGCGCGCGACGCTGTCCATGCTTCGTTTGACCTTGCGGTCTTCGAGCAGCGCCTTCACGACGAACTCCCAGTCCTCGCTGAAGCCTCCATTCCTGTCCTCCAACTCCACACCAACGCGCCCGACCGTGCTGTCTATCTTCGCCAGCCTGGTCTTGGCCGGACCCTTCATCCAGACTCCGTTGCGCGGCTCCAACCTGCCTCTAGCGATCTGGTTATCATCATTGCCGATGGTCTCTCCGCTCTGGCTGTCGAACGCAATGTCATACCCTTGCTCGGGCGGCTTCTCCCCCAGATCGTCGATGCAGGCTGGACTCTCGCGCCGCTTACTTTGGTGCAACAGGGCAGGGTTGCGATAGGCGACTCTATCGGTTTCCATCTCGGAGCCAGCATCAGTCTCGTCCTCATCGGCGAACGTCCCGGCCTCTCCTCACCCGACTCGCTTGGAGCCTATCTCACCTGGCATCCTCATCCCGACCGCACCGACGCTGACCGCAACTGCCTATCCAACATTCGCGACGGCGGTCTCTCTCCTGAATCCGCCGCAGATCGTCTCTTCTGGTATCTCAGGGCTGCCCGCGCGAGGCAGATCACCGGCACCTTGCTTAAGGAGGGTTCTATCGAATTGCACGACGCTTCACCAAAAACTCTTAACGGCTATTGATGGGGAGTCATGCCGGGTTCGGATCGTGGGTTTGGGTCCTCTTTGGGAGGTGGGTGGGCAATGAACCAGGCACGTTGCTCTTCGACCATCTGGGTGGCGGCTTCTCGGATGTCGCGGATTGCTTCGAGGGCAATTTTGCGGGAGACGTTGTAGGTCTCGTTGTCGGGCGGGGACTTGATGATGGTGGCCCAGCGGTCGGTGGCGTCGATGAGCTTGGGGAGGGATTTGCGGATGTCGCGGTTGTGGGGGCCGTAGTCGTCGAGGTTGTCGTCGAGCTCGTCGGCGATGGAGGTGAATTGCTCGTAGAGGTCGTGGGTGTCCTGCTCGCGGCCGGGGCGGCGGGGGCGGGCGTACATGTCCTGGATGGCTTTGGTGCGGGTGTCGAGGAGCTTGATGAAGACCATGACGCGGTCGTTGGGGAAGTAGGCGGAGTCGCGGAGCTGCTCGATCTCGCCTTCGGAGAGGGCGGAGTCGTCGCGCTGGGCGTGGAGTGGTAGAGCAAGCGAGGCTACGGCGAGGGCCAGAAGGAACAGTGGGCGAGGGCGCATTTAGTGGTTAAAGACCTGAGTGAGGATATCGTTTTGGACCTGGTCTAGGCGCTTGAGGGTGGCCTGGAGGGTGGCTTGATCCTCGGTGGAGGCGCGGTGGAGGTACTCGTTGAGGCGGTAGGTGGTGCGGTGCATGAGCATCTCGGAGTTCTTGAGGCGCTTGGTGTCCCTGGCGAGGCTAACCTGGATGAGCTGGGCGTAGTGATTGACCTTCTTGAGGGTCGCGCTGGCGCGGTCGGGGTCACCGTCGAGCATCTCCTTGCCGGCGACTTCGGTCATGGCAGAGACTAGCTCGGTGTAGAGGAAGCACTGTTCGCGAGGATTGGCCTGCTGAGCGCGCTGCTCAAGTTGATTGATGGCTTGCTCGTCGAGGATGAGGCTTTTGTCGATGCCTGCGGCGCGGGCGGTGGTAGGCAAGGCAAGAACCAGGGGGAGGATGAGAACTGCGGGCCGAAGATGAATCTTCATAACGCACCTCTTGAGGAGCGCTTGACTACTTCGTGTGTTCGAGGGTGATGAGGCGGTGGCGGGCCTCCCACTCCTCGTCCGGAAACTGTCCGTTCGCCACGGAGAGGAACTGTTTGTACAGGTCGGTTGCCTGCTTGGCCTGGTGGAGCTTGTCGTGCGCTGTTGCCGCCAGAAAGAGCGAGGACGGAGACTGTGGCAGCACTTTAGCACGAATCTCTAATGCTTGCAAGGTGGTGGTGGGGTCATTGTTAGCGGAGGCGGCGAAGGCGAGGTGGCTGGCGGCTGCGCCGAGATCGTCGTTGCTGGGGAAGGCCTTGGGATCGGCCAGGGCGCGCTTGAGGAGGGTTTCGGCCTCGGCGTACTTGTGGAGGTGGATGAGGGCGTCGGCTCGGTCGTCGAGGAGGGTGGGGTCGTGGGGTGAGGCGGTGGTGAGGGTGGCGTAGAGGGCATCCGCCTTGTCGTACTGGCCGCTGCGGCTGTAGAGACGGGCCAGGAGGCGGGCGAGGGTTGGGTCTTCGGGGTGAGCGGCGTGGAGCTTTTCGAGGATGGGCAAGGCTTGAGCGGATTTGTTCTGTGATTCGTAAAGGCTGGCGAGTTGGGCGTTCAGGGTGGGATCGTCGGGGTTTTTGGCGACGGCGGCGGCGAGGATGGTCTCGGCTTGGTCGGGTTTCTTTTGCTGGACAAGGAGATGGACGAGGGCGGCGGTTGCCTGGGTGTTTTGGGGGTCGGTGGCGAGGAGGCGGCGGTAGGCGGCTTCGGCTGCGTCGGGGTCGCTGGCGGCTTCGGCTAGTTCACCAGCGAGGAGGATGTCGTCGGGGGTTTCGGGGGAGAGCTTGAGGGCCGCGAGGAGCTCTTCGGAGGCTCCGGAGGGGTTGGATTGCTGGTCCAGGCGGGCGAGGGCGCGGTAGGCTCGGGCGCTGAGGGCGGGGTCGGCGTTGGGGATGGTGGCGGCGGCGGCCAGCTCGGTGCGGGCCTCGGAGGGCTTGCCGGAACGGGCGAGGAGGAGGCCGAGGGCGAGGTGGGGCTCGATGAGGTTGGGATCGGCGGTTATGGCCTGGCGGTAGGTGGCTTCGGCGGCTGGCTGGTCGAGGGCTTCCTGTGTGGAGGCGAGGTTGTAGAGGACCTGGGCGTCGTGAGGGTTCTTTTCGGCGAGGGTGGTGAGGAGTTTTAGTGCGGTGGGGTAGTCCTGTTTGGCGAGGGCTTCGGTGGCCTGGGCGCGTAGGGGATCTTGCTGGGTTTGGGGTTGATTGGTGGTGTCGGTGGTACCGGCGGGGAGCTGGGCGTGGAGTGTCCCGGTTGCGAGGATGGCTGAAAGGATCAGGGTCGAGAGGGTGTGGTGTCGCGAGGCGATGCAGTTCATTCTGTGGTGTGTTATCTCCGGCATCGGTTGGACTCTCCCTCCCGGGTTAAAGTATGCAAAGTCTTCAAAAGAAAAGACCTAAGTCTGGACTTCAGTCCGGCATTAAGTGCGGAAGCCCGACCTGGATGGCCGGGCTTCTGCAGCTTTTCTCAGATTCTAGGATAACAGGTGCGTCAAGAGTTTATATGTGGAAGACTCCGGAGCGCGGATTCCCTCCTGGTCAGAATGACGACTTGAAAAGGGATACAGCGAGGCCGAATTCTGCTCTAGTCGGAGCTTGGCGAAAGCTTCCGCATCACGTCGTCGAGATTGAAGCTCGCGGGCTTCTGACGCATCGGGAAGTCCTTGAAGGTTTGGAGCCACTGTCCAACTACAGCTTGGGCCCCGTAGGTGAAGAAGATCCGGCGTACCATCCAGTCGGCGTAGAGGAAGGATGAGTCACCGCGTTCGAACGGGTCGGCGCGGAGGTCAAAGATCTTCGGGATGCGAAGCTTTTCGTAGTCCCTCATCCAGATATCCAAGCCTTCATGGTTTTGCTCGAAGAAGGTGATCTTCCATCGATCGTAGCGAAGAGCGAAGAGGTCGCCGTCGTCGCTCCAGTAGAGGAAGTCTTTGCGCGGTGACTCCTTTACGTCGCCTTTAAAGTAAGGGATCAAATTGTATCCATCTAAATGGACGTGGAATGTGGCGTTCCCCAGCTTGCAGTTCGTCAGACACTGCTGCACGATGTCGGGATTGCCTGCTGCGGCAGCAAATGTGGGAAGAAAATCTTCGTGTGCGAAGAAATCGGTGTAGATGGTGGCGGGCTTGATGACGCCGGGCCAGCGGATCAGCGTTGGTACGCGGTAGCCGCCTTCCCAGTTGGTAGCCTTTTCTCCACGGTACGGTGTGCTGCCTCCGTCCGGCCACGTCATCATTTCTGCGCCATTATCGGAGGTGTAGACGACGATGGTGTTCTCGGCGACGCCGAGGTCATCCAATTTTTTCAACAATTGGCCTACATGAGCATCATGCTCGACCATACCGTCGGCTTGCAGGCCGAGGCCTGTTTTGCCATCGGATTCCGGCTTGAGGTGAGTAAAGACGTGCATCCGCGTTGAGTTGACGTAGCAGAAGAACGGCGTGCCGGCTTTAGACGCTTTATCCATCCAGGCAATTGCGGCGTCGGTGAATTCGTCGTCAACCGTTTGCATGCGCTTCGTAGTCAGCGGGCCGGTGTTTTCGATCCGTTGCCGACCTACTCTTCCGAAAGAAGGATCAACGGTCGGATCGTCTCTGTCGGTGGCCCAGCAATGTAATACTCCGCGCGGGCCGAAGCGTGCCTTGAACCTTGGGTCCTTGGGATAGTCGGGGTTCTCGGGCTCCTCTTCCGCGTTGAGGTGATAGAGATTGCCGAAGAACTCATCGAAGCCATGGACGCAGGGGAGAAACTCGTTTCGGTCGCCCAGGTGGTTTTTGCCAAACTGGCCAGTGGCGTAGCCTTGCGCTTTCAAGACCTGAGCGATGGTGGGGTCCTGGGCGCTTAAGCCGAGATCGGCACCCGGGGTGCCAACTTTGGTAAGCCCGGTGCGTATCGGAGACTGCCCGGTGATGAAGGCGGCACGACCGGCGGTGCAGCTCTGCTGCCCGTACCAGCTTAGAAACAGGCCTCCTTCTTTGCCGATGCGGTCGATGTTGGGGGTCTGATAGCCCATGTCACCGCGGTTGTAGATGCTGGTGTTGTACCAGCCGATATCGTCACCCATGATGACGAGGATGTTGGGTTTCTTCACCTGCGCTTGCAGTTTTATCGCGAGGCCAGCGAACATCGATCCCATAACAAGCGTCGCGACAGTGAGGCGGAGTGCCTGACGGATTGTGACCATGTTTCTCCCTTCACGGTATTGCAGGAATACGGCGCAGAGAAGAATGAGAGAAATGGAAAGGCCCTGCGCTCAGTGGTTCACATAGTGCGCTGAAGGCAATGCATTTGGCAAAAGCCAGACCGTTGGGCAACCAGGCATCGAAGCAGGGGTGTCGTAGGTGTGTGCCGCGAGGTGGAGGCGCAATCGCCTGGGCGCAACTTACTCGAAGTGATGTTCAGTCGACGATGGTCGATGATGAATGAGCGGTCTTGTCGGGATCGGGATATTCGGCAGAGGGGAGATGTTCGCGGGCCATGCCCTGCTCGATCTTAGCGACGACGTCGGGGTGTTGTGTGGCGACGTCTTTGCTCTCCCAGGGGTCGACGGAGAGATCGTACAGCTCGAGTTTTCCGCCACGCTTGAGGCGGACGGCCTTCCACTTGCCCAGGCGCGCGGCCTGGCGGTAGACGGGTTCGTAGAACTCCCAGTACATGAAGCGGTCGTTGGCTGCTTGATTGGGGTGGAGGAGATAGGGGAGCAGACTGATGCCGTCGGTCTTGACGGGAGGGGAAGCGGCGAGATCGAGTGCGGTGGGAAGTACGTCGGGGAAGTATACGGGCATCTGGCTGACTGCACCGGCGGGAATGTGGCCTGTCCAGCGAACGATGAAGGGATCGCGGATGCCTCCCTCGTAGAGATCACGCTTGTAGCCGGTGAGGTTGCCGTTGGAGTCGAAGAAGTCGATGACGCGCGTTTGCTGGACGGTCGGCTCGGAGCGGGGGCCGTTGTCGGAGGCGAAGAAGACGACGGTGTTCTGATCGAGGTTGAGGCGGTGGAGTGTGTCGAGGATCTGTCCGATGCCTTTGTCCATGTACCAGATCATGGCGGCGTAGGTCTTCTCGTCGTCTGCCCAGGTGGGATGGTTTGCGTAGGGGCCGAAGTCGGGCGCTGTGTAGGGGCTGTGTGGGCTGTCGTAGGCGACGTAGAGAAAGAACGGCTCGGTGCGGTGGCGCTCGATGAAGTCTACGGAGTCTTCGGTGATCATGGTGGTGTCGTACCGGCCATGCTTGCCACCAGCGTTTTCGGGGATGTCGATGAGTTGCTCATTGTGGCAGCGCTTTTCGGGCCAATAGCCCTGGGTCTCCTCGATTTGGGTCAGCCAGCCTTTGAATTCGTCGAAGCCGTGTCTAGTGGGTATGGCTTCGGGATCGTAGCCATCGAGGTGCCATTTGCCCATGAGGCCGGTGTGATAGCCGGCTGTGTGGAGATAGTCGGCGATGGTGCGGTCCTGCGGGGTGAGGCTCGCGCGACGGAGTTCTTCCTTCCTCTTGTGTCCGACGTGGCCTGCGGCTAGCGCAAAGTTGTCGCGAACGCGTGCGTGTCCGACGTGCATGCCTGTCATCAGGGAGCAACGTGATGGCGCACAGACTGGAGCGCCAGCGTAGCCTTGAGTGAAACGTGCGCCTTCGGCGGCGAGACGATCGATGCGAGGGGTTCGGATTTTTGTTTGGCCGTAGATGCTGGGATCGCCGTAACCCATGTCGTCGGCGAGGATGAAGATGATGTTCGGTGGACGGGATGCTGGTTTGTCCACACCGAGAGCAAAGGCGGTGCCGGTTGCGAAGGCGCTCGCGATGAAGCTTCTGCGTGTGAGACGAGGCAGCGGTGATATTTCAATGGAAGAATAATTTCCCATCCAAGAAATCTAGCTTTCCTAAATGCTCGCGTCAATGTGGGGAGGCGTAGCGGAAATTGGTCTGCGATGCTCTGATTCTGTCTTATGCAGTGGTCTGGAGCTCTGGTTCGTGCTTGGGTGCGGTGGTTTTCAGGACCGGAGCTAGCCAGTGGCCGGTGTGAGAGTGTGGGTTGGCGGCGATCTCTTCGGGGGTGCCCGTGGCTACGATCTGGCCACCGCCAGAGCCGCCTTCGGGGCCGAGGTCGATGACCCAGTCGGCGGATTTGATGACGTCGAGATTGTGCTCGATGACGAGGAGTGAGCCGCCGCCTTCGATGAGTTTGCGGAAGGCAGCGAGGAGTTTGGCTACGTCGTCGAAGTGGAGGCCGGTGGTGGGCTCGTCGAGGATGTAGAGGGTGCGGCTGCGGGCTTTGGCGGCGGTGTCGTTGCCGGAGCGGTTCGTGATGCTGCGGGCAGTGGCGAGGTGGGAGGCGAGTTTGACACGCTGGGCTTCGCCGCCGGAGAGCGTGGTGGCGGACTGGCCGAGACGGACGTAGCCGAGGCCGACCTCGTCGAGGACGTAGAGCTTGTCGATGATCTTCGGGTGGCCGGCGAAGTAGACGAGGGCTTCCTTGACGGTCATGTTGAGGACGTCGTGGATGTTTCGGCCCTTGTACTTGATATCGAGGATGGAGGATTTGTAACGGGTACCGTTGCATTCTTCGCAGGGGAGCTCGATGTCGGCGAGGAACTGCATTTCGACGGTGACGGTGCCGTCGCCTTCGCAGACGTCGCAGCGGCCGCCGGGGACGTTGAAGGAGAAGTGTCCGGCGGTGAGGCCCTTGCGCTTAGCGTCGGGCTGGGCGGCGAAGAGGGCGCGGATGTCGTCGAAGGCTTTGATGTAGGTGACGGGGTTGGAGCGCGGGGTGCGGCCGATGGGGGACTGGTCGACGAGGACGACTTCGTTGAGGTGCTGGACGCCGGAGAGCTCGCGGTAGAGGTGGGTGGAGTCGCCGCCGCCGTCGGCCTGGCCGAGGGCCTGCATGAGGGCTCGGTAGAGGACTTGATGGATGAGGGTGGATTTGCCTGAGCCGCTGACTCCGGTGACGCAGCAGAGGAGGTTGAGGGGGATGTCGAGGTCAACGCCGCGGAGGTTGTGGATGCGGGCTCCGGTGAGCTTGAGGTGCTCGCGGCCGGGCTCGCGGCGGTGCTTTGGGGACGGGGATGGTGGCGCGGCCGGAGAGGTATTTGCCGGTGATGGAGTTCGGGTTGCGCGTGACCTGGGCTACGGTTCCGGAGGCGAGGAGTTGGCCGCCTAGTTCGCCTGCGCCGGGGCCGAGGTCGAGGAGATGGTCGGCGGCGCGGATGACGTCGGGGTCATGCTCGACGACGAGGATGGTGTTGCCGAGGTCGCGGAGCTCTTCCATGATGCGGATGAGCTTGGCGGTGTCGCGGGTGTGGAGGCCGATGGAGGGTTCGTCTAGGACGTAGAGGGCTCCGACTAAGACGGGAGCCTAGGGAGGTGGCTAGCTGGATGCGCTGGGATTCGCCGCCTGAGAGGGTGGAGCTGAGGCGGTCGAGGGTGAGGTAGTCGAGGCCGACTTGATGGAGGAAGTGGATGCGCTGGCGGACTTCTTCGAGGATCTTTCCGGCGATTTCGGTTTGCGGCGGGCGAGAGTTGGAGGTTGTCGAAGAAGTTTTGGGCTTCGGTGATGGTGAGGGCGGAGACTTCGCAGATGTTTTGGTTGTTGATGAGGACGGCGCGGGCTTCGGCGCGGAGACGTTGGCCTCGGCAGTCGGGGCAGAGGGCATAGCCGCGGTATTTGGAGAGGAAGACTCGGACGTGGAGCTTGTATTTTTTGCGCTCGAGGGCGGCGAAGAAGCCTCGGATGCCGGGGAAGGTGTCGTTGCCGTCTTCGATGAAGCGCTGTTGCTCGGGGGTGAGATCGTACCAGGGGATGTCGGTGGGGATTCCGGCGGATTTTGCGGCGCGGATCATTTCGCCGTGGTGGGGGCGGTATTTGGTGGTGGTCCAGGGGGCGATGGCGCCGGCGGCGAGGGTTTTGGACTTGTCGGGGATGATGAGGTTGGGGTCGAAGTCGATGGTATTGCCGAAGCCCTGGCAGCGGGGGCAGGCTCCGTAGGGATTGTTGAAGGAGAAGAGGCGGGGTTCGGGCTCGCGGTAGGCTCGGTGGCAGGTGGTGCACTCGAAGGCTGCGGAGAAGCGAAGAGTCTGGGGTAGAGAAGCGGGTTTCTCCGCTGCGGCGCCCGTTCGGCTCGCCGATGGCTCGCTCAGGGCGCCTTCGGTCGAAATGACAGAGTTTTGGGTGTCACTACTGCGAGGGACGGTGTGGAATTGGATTTCGCTGGATTCGCGGTAGCCGGTTTCGATGGCGTCTACAAGGCGGGAGCGGATTTCGGGCGAGAGGGCCAGGCGATCTACGAGGACGAAGATGGGCTGGGTGAAGTCGAGTTCGAGGAGGGACTCGGGGGTGGAGAATTCGACTATTTTTCCTGATTGGTAGAGGCGGTTGTAACCTCGCCGGCGTAGTTCGGTGAGGCGGTCTTTGAGGGCGTCGGTGATGTTGATTGCTACTGGTGAGTCGGTGGTTTTCTTGCTGGCTTTTTTTGCCGGCTTCTTTGCGGGCTTGGGGGCTTCGGCTTCGGCCTCTGTGGTGGTGGCGACCTGCATGGGTTCGAGTTTGATCTCGGCGCGAACGATGGGGAAGAGGGCGTAGGCGCGGGTTCCTTCGGGTAGGGCCAGGAGGGCGGTGACGATCTCGTCTACGGTGTCGTGCTTGACGATGCCTCCGCAGTGGAGGCAGGTGACGGTGCCGCAGCGGGCGTAGAGGAGGCGGAGATAGTCGTAGATTTCGGTGGCGGTGGCTACGGTGGAGCGGGGGTTGCGGGTTTGATTTTTTTGCTTGATGGCGATTGCGGGGGCCAGGCCGTCCATGTGGTCGACGTCGGGCTTTTCGATGCGCTCGAGGAACTGGCGGGCGTAGGCGGAGAGGGATTCGACGTAGCGGCGCTGGCCTTCGGCGTAGACGGTGTCGAAGGCGAGCGAGGATTTGCCCGAGCCCGAGACGCCGCTGACGACGGTGAGGGCGTTGTGCGGGATGTCGACGTCGATGCCCTTGAGGTTGTGGGTGCGGGCTCCGCGAATTGTGATTTGATCGAGTTTCTGCTCGTGTGTCGGGTCGCTCATGGCCAAACTTCTATTTTCAGGCATTAAGCGCTTGAGCGCGAGTTAACCCAGGTAAAGGATGGCAAAGCATGGTTGCGCTTCGAGTTAGGTTTTGCGACTGCTGAGATCATCTCGTTGCAGGATCGGTAACTCGATTTGATCAAAGAGGTTTGCGATGTCATTCTCGATAGATGAATCTGGAGAGACTAAGACGCGCAATTGTGGGTTTGGTGCTGGTTTGCTGTATTTCTGCTGCGGCACAGGATAAGGGAAATTGGCGCGCTGCAAGCACGACGGCCAAGTCGACTACAGGGGATATAGCGCTATTTGATGAAAAGGTTGCCATTTCCTTCTCGACCTTTACGGTCGCTCGAATACGCGATCTTGATCAGGGAGAGGTGAGCGCGGTTTTCGATGTAGACAGCAGTGCAGGTGGGAGCGGCAGTCTCTATCGGCTGAATATACCGGCTGCAAAGAAATTCCTGCACAAAAACAGCTTGTGTGGCTCTGAGGATACCGAGTGGATGGTCACGTATGTGTCGGGTCGCTCGTTGCAGCTTGCGTTTTTCTCAGGGCAAAAACAGCCGGTGTTTACGCTGGAAGCGATCTCGAATTCAACGGATATGTGCGGCACGTTCGCTTATGTGCGGTGACTTCTTTTCCTTATCTCAACGGTCGACCGCGACTAAGGTTCGTGCTTTTGGAGATTGGATGAAGATCCAAAGGATTTCCAGAACCATAGGCCACACTATCACAATTGTTACGAGCCATCCGGATCTTGAACGAATGGGCCCCGTTGCAGAGCTGTAGACAATGAGGTAAAGGGCTGCGTTGGCCAGGTAGGCGGTGTTGAGGCCGACAAGGCAGGCGCGAGTTGGAGGTAGATGCCGACGACGCAGGAACAAGGTTGTCGCGCTCGCGATTACGATGCCGAGTCCCAGGCTAAGGACGGAGAGACGTTGCCATTCGCTCGTCCCAGCTAGATGCAATAGGAATGGCGTCTCAACCAATATCGTCGCGCAAATCGAAAGGCCTACGGCTATCCATATTATGCGTCGTCCCGCAGGGGTAGATAGTTGCGATGAAAAGAATGCCCGGAGGCGGAGCCAAATCATGGGAAATGCCAGAAAGAATGGCGCACCTACGAGGGCGTGCCACCAGTTACCCTGGTTGCCGGGAACTTTTAGCATTACTGCATTCAAAGGGGATGTGTTGAGTGCGAAGGGAAGGAATACAACAATCCCGGCTAACAGCGAAACCAGCAGCGCAATAGCATTGAGGGGTGTTGGAACTCGCGCTTCTTCCAATTGAGTTGCGGTGTAATTCTGCTCTGCGTGGCCCATGGTGGCAAATTGTATGTCATGCGCTGGGAAAGGCCTGCGCTCCATGAATCATGGAAGTTAATGGGGCCTAACGTCCCGCATGCTCGCATGGCCGTTGACGGAACTCGACGAAGTTCACTCCCTTCCGCTGTATCAGGGTTGTGGTTGTGGGCGGAAGATTTCGATCATGAGGAGGCAGGCTCCGATGACGATGGCTGAGTCGGCGAGGTTGAAGTCGGGCCAATGGTAGTGGACGATGTGGACTTCGATGAAGTCGACGACGTAGTGGTAGCGGATGCGGTCGTATAGGTTGCCGATAGCTCCGCCGAGGATGAGGGCCAGGGCGACGGAGGTTAGGGTGATGCTGCGGCCTGCTCGCCACAGCATCACGAGGACGATGACCACGGCGAAGAGCGAGAAGAGGATGAGGCCCTTGCGGACGGCTGCGGGGGTGGCGCTCTCGGCGAACATGCTGAAGGCGGCACCGGTGTTTTCTACGTGGGTGATTCGGAGGAAGCCGGGGATGACTACACGGGGGGCTCCGGGAAGACTGTTCATGATGACGTGCTTCGTGATGCGGTCAATGAGGATGACGAAGGCAGAGATGGCGAGGAGCAGGCCGAAGTAGCTGCGCTTGCCGAACTCGCTGGCGAGGCTGGGCTTGGGGTCGAATTCGGTGGGTGGGTATTCGTATTGGGCGGACATCAGGCTTGGGACTCCGGGTTGTTGTATGGCGGGTAGCCAATGGCGTTGAGGGCGTCGGCGCAGCGCAGGCAGACGGTGGGGTAGCGAGCGTCCTGGCCTACGTCAGTTGTGTAGTTCCAGCAGCGCTCGCACTTGAGGCCGTCGGCGGGGGCGGTGGTGACGTGAACCTGGTTGTCGCCGTGGTCGATGTGGATGAGCTCGACCTGGGAGACGTTGAAGAGTTCCTTGAGGCTGGGCTCGTATTTTTTGAGCAGCGAGTGGACTAACTCGTTGGCTTCGATGCGGACTTTGGCGTCGAGGGCTTTGCCGATGAGCTTCTCTTGGCGGGCGGCTTCGAGGGATACGAGGACTGTGTCGCGGACGTGGAGGAGTTGCTCCCAATCGGCTACGAGGTGGGTGGTGGCACCGGGGATGAGGTCGGTGATGGCAGGGAAGAGGGCGAGGTGGACGCTGGACTCGCGGGTGGGGAGTTGCGGGAGGAGCTGCCAGACCTCGTCGGCGGTGAAGCTGAGGATGGGGGCGATGAGGCGGGTGACGGCTTCGGCGATGCGCCAGAGGGCGGTTTGGGCGCTGCGGCGGGCGGGGTGGTTGGGGGCGAAGGTGTAGAGGCGGTCCTTGAGGACGTCGAGGTAGAGGGCGCTGAGGTCGGTGTTGATGAACTCATTGAGAGCGTGATAGGCGCGGTGGAATTCGAACTCGTCGTAGGCGGCGCGGAACTTTGTGGTGAGCTCTGCGGTGCGGGCGAGGATGTACTGGTCGAGCGGCTCCATCTGGCTGAAATGGACGGCGTCGGTTGCGGGAGAGAAGTCGTGGATGTTGCCGAGGAGGAAGCGGAGGGTGTTGCGCAGCTTGCGGTAGTTGTCGCTGACGCGCTGCATGAGGTTCTCGCTGGCTGCTACGTCTTCGCGGAAGTCGACGGAGGCTACCCAGAGGCGGACGATCTCGCCGCCTAGACGGTTGGCGATGTCGACGGGGTCGACGCCGTTGCCGAGGGATTTGGAGAAGGCGCGGCCTTGTTCGTCGAGGGTCCAGCCGGAGGTGGCGACCATCTTGTAGGGGGCTTTGCCTCGGACGGCTACTGAGGTGAGAAGGGAAGAGTGGAACCAGCCGCGATGCTGGTCTCCGCCCTCGGTGTAGAGGTCGGCGGGCCAGCGAAGTTCGGGTTCGAGGTCGAGGACGGCGTGCCAGCTGGCTCCGGATTCGAACCAGACGTCGAGGATGTCCATCTCTTTGCGGAACTCTTTGCCGCCGCAGGAGCAGGTTGTGCCGACTGGGCAGGAGGGTTGCCGCTTCGTGGATGTACCAGGCGTCGGCGCCTTCTTTTTTGAAGAGGTCGACGATGCTCTTGTTGATGGCTTTGTCGTTGAGCGGGGCGTGGCACTGCTCGCAGAGGAAGACGGCGATGGGGACGCCCCAGATGCGCTGGCGGGAGATGCACCAGTCGGGGCGGGTGGCGATCATGTTCGAGATGCGGTCCTGGCCCCAGGCAGGGTCCCAGGTGACGGCGGCGATTTCGTCGAGGGCGCGCTGGCGGAAGGTCTGTGTTGCTCCGGTTGAATTTTGTGCAGCTTCGGGCGAAATGCGGGGGTTCTTCGCTGCGCTCAGAATGACAACATTAGAAGCAGTGGCGGATTCGGAGGTGGAGGCGGGCATGGGGGTTTCCATGCCGATAAACCACTGCTCTGTGGCGCGGACGATGATGGGGTGGTGGCAGCGCCAGCAGTGGGGGTAGGAGTGCTCGAAGCTGGTGGCGCTTAGGAGGGCTCCTTTTTCCTTGAGGAGGTCGATGATGACGGGGTTGGACTTGAAGACGGTGAGGCCATCGTAGGGCTGGGCTCGCCTCCTCCGCCGAAGGTGCCGGTGTTGCGTTGCTTGCCGGCGTTGTCGACGTACTGGATCTCGGGGAGGTCGTAGCGCTTGCCGGTGGCGAAGTCGTCTACGCCGTGGGCGGGAGCGGTGTGGACGGCTCCGGTGCCCTGGTCGGCGGTGACGTAGGTGGCCAGGGCTCCGATGACCCGGCGGTCGAGGAAGGGATGCTGGAAGGTGATGCGGTCGAGCTTTTCGCCTTTAAAGTGGGCGATTTCGGTGGCTTCCTGAAGGTTGCAGGCTGATTTTACGGAGGCGGCGAGGGCTTCGGCCACGATGTAGATGTTGCCGTCGGTATTCTGGAGGGCGACGTAGTCCATCTCGGGGTTGAAGGCTACGGCCTGGGATGCGGGGAGCGTCCAGGGGGTGGTGGTCCAGATGATGGTGTTGACCTGCTTGCCGGCGAGGGCGGCGTCGATGGCCGCGGGGTCGCTGGTGAGGGCGTAGCGGACGTAGACGCTGGGGGAGGTGTGCATCTCGTACTCGACTTCGGCTTCGGCGAGTGCGGTGCGGTCGTGGATGCACCAATAGACCGGCTTGAGGCCCTTGTAGACGAAACCGTTCTCGAAGAAGTCGTAGAAGGTCTCGACGATGCTGGCTTCGTAGCCGAAGGACATGGTGAGGTAGGGGTTGTTCCAGCGACCGAAGACGCCGATGCGCTCGAACTGGCTGCGCTGGAGGTCGACGTATTTCTGGGCGTAGTCGCGGCAGGCTTTGCGGACGGCTACGGGGGGCATGTCGAGCTTTTTGCGGCCCAGGTGCTCGTCGACCTTGATCTCGATGGGGAGGCCGTGGCAGTCCCAGCCGGGGACGTAGGGGGAGTCGAAGCCGGCCATGGTCTTGGTTTTGACGACGAAGTCCTTGATGCACTTGTTGAGGGCGTGGCCCAGGTGGATGGCACCGTTGGCGTAGGGGGGGCCGTCGTGGAGGATGTATTTGGGGGAGCCGGAGCGGGCGGCACGGATTTGGGCGTAGAGGTCACTCTTTTGCCAGGCTTCGAGGCGGGCAGGCTCGTTCTGGGGCAGATTGGCCTTCATGGGGAAGGCGGTCTGGGGCAGATTCAAGGTGGATTTCAGCGGCTTGGGCGCTTGGTCTGAGGCGTTGTCGCTCCCGCCAATGGGCAGATTTAGCGTCGATTTCAGGGCCTTAACTTCCGGCTTGGGCTGGGTTGTTTCCGACATTCGTTCCTCTTTGATCCTGTAGACAGAATTGCAGTTTTGCCAAATTTCTATTGTAGCTGGCTAAAAGGTGACGGGGCGGTGACCTTTAAAGAGACATTCGTGGTGTAAGCTGCGTCCAATGTGCAAGCGCAGGGAAGTGAATCTTTGTAGAATGTTATTGGAGCCAGAATGACTTCCGCCCCTGTAGCAAGATGAAACCGGCGACAGACCGGGAACGTACAAGAAGAGAGAATGTGTTGGCGCGCGATTCTAGAGAAGAGCAGGCAGGTGCTCTGGAGCATCGGCTACCGAGGCGAAGCAGCTTATGGCGAATACTGTGTTGACACCACCACCGGATACTGATCCCAGGAATGAAGGCCCTACGCTACACCCGGCGGAGGAAGCGCCTAAGTTGAATGAGGAAACAGAAGGCTCGATGTGGGCTTCGCTGTTTTCGAACTTGCGCGACGCGTTCAATCCGAAGCGTGAGGCTCCGCTGAAGCTCGAGTCGCGGCCTGCGGATAATGATCTGATCATCGAGGAAGAGGGGGTTTTTGCCTCCTTGCGTAGCAGTATTCGGGATGTGTTCTTCCCGGAAAAGCTGCCACCGCTGCAGTTGGAGTCGCAGCCGATTGCCGTTGTTGACCGGATGAAGGTGAAACGCGATCCGACTTCAACGGCGATTGCTGTGGTGATCCATGGGCTGGTCATTCTGTTGATCGCGTTTCTGATCGCGAAGCATGTTCAGCTCGGGGCCAAGGCTAAGACGACCCTAGTGACTGAGGTTTCGATTCCACCGATGGCTCCTGTGAAGGCTGCGGCGATGGGGGGCGGCGGCGGTCAGAAGGGGCCGACGCCGGTGACGAAGGGATCGCCGCCGAAGTTTGCGGACCAGCAGATTGTTCCGCCTAATAAGCCTCCGCTGATTGAGCCGAAGATCAAGATAGAGCCTACGGTTGAGGTGCAGAAGGACGTTAAGATGGCGACTAACCTTCCGAATTTCGGCCTGCCTAATTCGCCGCTGGTTGGTATGTCGATGGGCAATGGCAGCGGAACCGGGCTGGGCTCGGGCAATGGTTCTGGTATCGGGCCGGGATCGGGAGGCAATATTGGTGGCGGCCCGAGGCGTATCGGAGGCGGGGTTTCGGCTCCGGTGCTGATCTTTTCGGTAGAGCCGGAGTTCTCGGAAGAGGCTCGCAAGGCTAAGGTTGCCGGTAATGTGCTGGTGAATCTATGGGTTGATACGAGTGGGAATCCGAGCCATGTGCATGTGATCCGCGGAGTCGGCATGGGGCTGGATGAGAAGGCAGTCGAAGCGGTGAAGCAGTATAAGTTCAAGCCTGCGATGGAAAATGGAAAGCCCGTGTTGGTGGAACTGAACGTCGAGGTTAACTTCCAGATCTTCTAACGGCTGGTGTGATGAAAGGGCCTGCTTCTGAAGCAGGCCCTTTTTGTTTTGCGGCGTGGTGTTTTGCTTAGGCAGCGTGCAGGACGTGCTGGGTGGGCGGGGTGATGGAGCGCTTGTTCATCGAGTGCATGGTCGACTGAAGATTGAAGCGGTCGACCTGCTGCTCGAGAGCGACGGCTGTGGCGCGGAGGGATTCGACCCCGGCTGCGGTGGTAGCCATCTCGGTGAGGTTGTCGTGGCTAAGGGAGTGGATGGAGTCGAGGCTTGCGCTGGACTGATCCGCTGCGACTGCCTGCTGAGAGGCTGCGATGGCGATCTGGGTGATCATCTTGTCGACGCGCTCGGCCATGCCGATGATGCGCTCGAGGGCTTCGCCGGCCTGGGTGGTGGTGACGACGCCCTGCTGGACGGTCCCGGTGCCGCTCTCCATGCTGGCGATGGCGGTACGGGTGCGGTCCTGGATGCCCTGGATCATGCTGGCTATCTCGCCGGTGGCCTGGGCTGTGCTTTCGGCGAGGCGACGGACCTCACCGGCTACGACGGCGAAGCCACGGCCTTGCTCTCCGGCACGCGCGGCCTCGATTGCTGCGTTTAGGGCGAGGAGGTTGGTCTTGCGGGCGATCTCGTCGATGACAGTGACGATCTGGCTGATGCGGCGGGAGTCGTCGCCGAGGAGGCCGACGGTGGATGAGGTTTCGCTGACGGCAGTGGCAATGGAGTGCATGCTGCCGAGGACTTCTTTGACGATGGTGCCGCCGTCGCGTGCGGTCTGGGCGGCGCTGCGTGCGGTTTCGGCGGCGGATTGGGTGTGGCGGGAGACCTCGGCAATGGAGGCAGACATCTCCTGCATTGCAGTGGCGGCCTGCTGGGTCTGTTGGCTCTGCTGGTCGATGCGGCGATGCATTTGATCAGAGGCAGAGCGCATAGAGGCGGCGCTTCCTGTCAATGAGCCGGCGGTGTTGACGACTGTGCCGATGATGCCGGCAAGGTTGGTCTGCATCTGCTGCATGGCTTGAGCGAGGGTGCCGATCTGATCGTGACTCTGGATGTTGAGGAGACCTCCGGTGAGGTCGCCGGCGGCGATGGCGTTGGCGCGCTCGGCTACGAGATCGATGCCCTTGGTGACGCGGCGTGCGAGGAGAACCGAGATGGACCCCCCGATCAGTGCGCCGAGGATGGTGGCGAGCCAGAGAGTGTAGAGCGTGGCGGTGTTGGCGTGGCGGAGTTGGACGATCTCGTCGTCGGTTTGCGACATCTGCGATTGGGAGAGATCGCTGGCTAAAGCGAAGAAGGATTTCTCGAGCGGAAGGATCTGGTTCTGGAAGGTGTCGTATGCCTGGGCCGTACCCTGAGCGGTCTTTGATTCATTGAGCTGCTCGACCTTGTCTTCGAGGGTTTTCAGGTTAGAGAAGGCCGCGTCGAGATCATTGATGCGAGTGGCGTCGTAACCGAGCGAATAGAGGGAGGCGTATTCCTTGAGCTTGGCCATTGAGGCGTCCGCCTGGGCGAGATTCTGCTGCCGTGTGTGCCGGAAGCTGGCGGAGGCGGCAGGGTCAATGCCAAAGAGCATGTAGGATTCGAGCGCGTGAATGCTGTAAAGGATCTGAATCCGCAGGTCGCGCGTGGTCTGGTTGATCGGGATATGTTGCGTTGTGGCTGTCGAGGCGAGGTGGTTTGCCTCCTTGATGCGCATCGTTGCCGTGTAGGCACTGAGAAGCATGGCGATGACGAGGATGCCTGTGCTTAGACCGAGCTTTGATTCGAGTTTCATGATGATCCTTACCTACGCGGTGGTTGTCTGGAGCGATGGGTGGGGGGGCGAACGGAAAGACTATTGTCCGTCGATGTTGAAGTTGATTTCGACCTCGGCCTCGGAGGCCTCGGGGTTGGGAGCAAAGCGCCATTTCTTGACTGCGTCCTGTGCGGCCGAAGTGAGCAGGGCGTGGCCGGACTCGACTTTGGTGTCGGAGACGGAGCCGTCAGGCTGGACAGTGACCAGAAGCATGACTTTGCCGCCGACGTGCATGCGGTGGGCGAGTTCGGGATAGACAGGTGGGGTACGGGTGACGATGGCTCGGTGGACGTTTCCTGCGAGGGCAGTGCCAACGCAGAGGAAGAGACTTCCTGTGAGAAGGAGAGAACGGACAGGACGGGATGAGGGTGCCAAGTGAAACCTCCGGTATATGGAGGCTGTATCGGCGGGATGGGCGGGGGGCTTTAGCGGATAGCCAATGCGGGAGTGATTTCAGCGAAGGTGAGGTTTTCGGCGGGGCTGCCGGTGCGCTGCTTCCAGTCGAGGAATAACTTGCCGTAGCTGTCGGTGAGGCAGGTGGCGTGGTCGATGCCGAGTGAGGTGAGGGTGCGGTCGATCCAGTCTGGAGGGCCTTCGATCTCGGCGTAGTTGCCGATGGGGGTCTCGTCGATGACGATGTGAACGGAGGGTTCGACGGTGTGGGACCACTCGGTGCGGTACTTTTCGTAGGTGAAGGCTGGAAGGTAGCCAAGCTGGCGGAAGATTTCGGCGAGAGCGGAGCCTTCGGCTACGGCTGTTTCGGTCTCGATGCGGACTTTATAGCGCGGGTTGCCGGATGGATCTTCCTGATCATCGGCGATGCGCTTGTGGGTGACGGTGCAGAGGGAGCCGTACTGGCGGATGCGGAGTAGGGCTCGTTTGGCTCGGAGGTCGCGGATGGGCGTGTCGTAGAGCGTGTTGTGTTCAAAGGTGCGGGGGGTGTCGAGGCGGAAACCGAGTCTCGGGAGGCGGGACTGGAGGGAGGCGGGATCGGAGATGGAGAACTTGAGTTCGATCTCGGCGTTTTGCATGGGGTGAGTATACGGCTGTGGAGGCTCAGTGTGGCGATAGGATGGAGAGATATGTCCAGGGTAAAGACAGAACGGTTGGCGGGTGAGGCTGGAGTGCTGCGGGCGGCGGAATTGCTGCGGGCAGGGGGAACGGTCGCGTTTCCGACTGAGACGGTGTATGGGTTGGGAGCCAATGGGCTTGATTCTGCGGCTGTTGGGAGGATCTTTGCGGCGAAGGAGCGGCCGAGTTGGGATCCCGTGATTGTGCATGTTTGCGATCGGGAGATGGTGGGGCGGGTGGCGGAGATTTCGGGGGAAATGGCTCGGAGTGTGGAGGCGCTGATGGCGGCTTTTTGGCCGGGGCCGCTTACGCTGCTGCTGCCCAGGACTCTGGCTGTGCCCGATGTGGTGACTGCGGAGAGGCCATTGGTGGGGGTGAGGATGCCGGCTCATCCGGTGGCTTTGGCGCTGATTCGAGCTGCGGGGATTCCGGTGGCGGCGCCTAGTGCGAATCGGTTTGGTAGGACGAGTCCTACGACTGCGGGGCATGTGCTGGAGGATCTGGATGGGCGGATCGATGCGGTGGTGGATGGCGGGCCGACGATGGTGGGGGTGGAATCGACGGTGTTGGATGTTGGGGCGAGGGTGATCTATCGGCCGGGAGCGGTTACGGCGGAGATGATTTCAGCTGTGATGGGTGAGGTGAAGGTGTTTTCGGACGGTGGTATTTCGGCTTCGCTGGTTCGCGAAAGCCTTCCTTCGCCAGGGGTCGGGCTGCGGCACTATGCTCCTCGGGCGAAGTCTGGTTTTGGTGGAGGGCTCCGGACGGGACGCGGTGGAGGAATGGGATTCGGTGAGAGTATTGAACGCATATCAGGCGGGGGAGGAGATCGTTGGCGTGATGCTTCCTGATGATTGGGATGCGTCGTTTGCTGCGAAGGTGTTTGCGTGGGGGCCCTGGGGAGATGATGAGATTCTAGCGAGGAGGGTTTTTGCTGGACTGCGTGCGCTTTGATGAGGCTGGGGGCAACGGTGATTTTTTGTCCGGTGCCTGAAGGGGGTGGGGTGGGGGTGGCTTTACGGGATCGGCTGAAGTAAGGCTGCTCGGGCGAAGTGAGGACGGCGGAGCGCGCCTTAGCGCGATTGCCCACCTTAGCGATGATAAAGCCGTCGCGAAGATGGGGCACACGGTTTCTGTGGCCGTCTGAGCAATGACACTCGCTTTTGACCCTTCACACGGATGTGTGGCTTAGCGGGTGGCGGTGGCTAGTTGGCCGGCGTAGGCGTCTAGGGAGAGGGAGCGTAGGAGGTTGCGGCGCATTCCGCTTTGGACCTGGTCGAGGCCTCGGGAGGCTTGCTCGATCCATTGGAAGGAGAGGGTCTGGGCCAGGCGTTCGAGTTCGGGGCGGAGGTCTGTGTTGCGGAGGAGTTCGGGGGTGCCGGACTGGAGAAGGAGGATGTCTTCGAGGAGGAGGGAGAGGGTGCGGAGGAGGTCGCTGGTCTTCTGCTGGCCCTCGGCCCCGGCGCGGTAGGTCTCGGTCATCTTGAAGAGGGCGGTGTGGTCGGGCTCGGAGGCGGCGTTGCGAAGGAGGAGGAGGGCGTCGGCGCGAGCGGCGGTGTAGGCTGCGAGGTCGAAGCCGAGTGCTTTGCCTGCGGCTCCCTGGGCCAGGCGGGCGATGAGGGTGCGCTGCTTGGGGGGGACGTCGGAGCGGCGGTCGGCGAGGAGCATCTCGATCTCTTCCACCGGCAATGCTCCCAGACGCACTATTGCGCAACGGGAGCGGATGGTGGGGAGGAGTTCGCCGGGGTTTTCGGCGAGGATGATGAGGTGGACTGTGTCGGGTGGCTCCTCGAGCACTTTGAGGAGGGAGTTGGCGGCTTCCTTCATGAAGTTGGCGGCGGTGAAGATGAAGATTTTTCGAGGGGCCTCGCCGGGGAGCGAGTGAGAGCGCTGGATGACCGTGCGGACCTGGCCGAGTTTGATGAGGAGTTGAGGGGGGTCGGGGGGGATGATGAGGACGTCAGGGTGGGGCTGGATGAGGACGCGAGTGTCCTTCTTGTCGGCTTCGCGGAGGTCTTCGCGGGCGGCCACGGCTTGATCGACCTGCTCTTCGAGGTTGGTGGCGGAGGCTATACGGGTGCAGTTGCGGCAGACTCCGCAGAAGCTGGCGAGGGATTGGCCGGTGGACCCGAGGGCTGGATTGGACGAATGCAGTTCGCGGGGCTGGCGCTGGCACTCGACGGCCATGGCGAGCATGAGGGCGAGGGTGTATTTACCTGCTCCGGCGGGGCCGGCGAGGATGAGGGAGTGGGGAAGGCGGCCGGCGGCGATGGCGGTGCGGAGGTGCTCGACTGCGGCGGTGTTGCCGAGGAAGTCGTTGAAGGTGGTGGGTTGCGTCATCGTTTTTCCTGGTGTCTCTGCCCAGTACCGAAAAGTCATAAAGTATTCATTCGGCGTGAGTTATGTCTGGACTTCATTTGCAAACTATTGATTTCAGATACTTTGACTATAAAGTATCTGAAATCAATCGATTACGTGTGATACGTGCCGTTGATTTCTTGTTCACTCCTGAAGAATACCGGATTTAAGGGATGGGGTTTGTCAACCGACGAGAGAGTTTCAGGTTTGGTCTGCTGGCTGGGAGCGACTGGCATTTGCTTATCGTCGGTTTCAAAGGAGAGGGTTCTGGCCATGCCCTCGGTGACCTTCTTCTGGTCCAGAAGAGGGTCGACAAGTGCAACGAGTTGGCATGGATTGATGTTGTAAGCTGGCTGGGCTGCCAATCCCTGTTTTGCAAGGAACACGATGAGTGAGATTCGAATCGTTGTTTTGAATGCTGCGCTGGCGATGTTTGCGAGTCAGCTTGCATTGGCCCAGGATGTGACTACTCCGGCTGCGGCTTCTCCTGACGTTCAGCAGCATATCGAGAGAGTGGTGGGCTGTTTGCATGGGCCGGTTATAGAGAAGAGTGACCCGTGTGTGCGGCTCGGTGCTCGGATGGCCGAGTTTCACGTTCCCGGAGTGAGTATTGCGGTGATTCATAATGGGACGATCGAGTGGGCTCGGGGGTTCGGCGTGGAGCGGGTAGGAGGTCCGGCGGTATCGGCTGACACGATGTTTCAGGCTGGATCGATCAGCAAGCCGGTTGCGGCTATGGCGGTGCTTCGGTTGGTGCAGGAAGGGAAGCTCTCGCTCGATGAAGATGTGAATGCAAAGCTCGTGAGTTGGAAGGTCCCGGCGAGCCCTGCGGCGAATGGTGCGCCCTTAACTTTGCGTGAACTGCTGACGCATACCGGCGGGACAACCGTTCATGGGTTTCCGGGATATGCGCAGGATGCGCCGGTGCCTTCGCTTGTTCAGGTGCTCAATGGAGAGAAGCCAGCGAATACAGATGCGATTCGGGTGGAGGCTGCTCCGGGGAGTAAGTGGAACTATTCGGGTGGAGGCTACACCATCATGCAGCAGATGGCAGTGGACGTTGCCAAGGAACCGTTTCCCAAGCTGCTGCACGATACGGTGCTCGTGCCGATTGGGATGAGCCATAGTACGTATCAGCAACCTCTGCCTGCTGAACTCAGGGCAATGGCGGCTACGCCTTATAACGCGGACGGCACGGCTGTGGCGGGTGGAGCGCATACGTATCCGGAGATGGCTGCTGCGGGCTTGTGGACGACGGCTTCGGATCTGGCGCGGTATGCGATGGAGGATCAACGTTCGTTGGAGGGGAAGGCAAATCATGTGCTCTCGAAGGCCATGACCGAGCAGATGCTTACGCCGGGGAAAGGGAATTGGGGGCTGGGGCTTCAGATTGGGGGCGCGGCTTCGGATAGGTACTTCTCGCATGGCGGCGTGAATGCTGGGTTCGAGAGCCTGTTCGTGGCCTATGAGAACCACGGCGATGGTGCGGTGGTGATGACGAACGCGCAGGGCGGATCGAGGTTGGCACAGGAGGTCATGCAGAGTATTGCCGCGGAGTATGGGTGGCCGGATTTTCGTCCTGTTGTGCGGACTGCGGTGAAGGTGGACCGTGCTGTTCTTGCGCGGTATGTGGGGACGTATGCGCTGTCGCCGAACTTCAGCATTACTTGCACGCTGGAGGGAGATCAGTTGATGACGCAGGCTACGAACCAGGGAAAGTATCCGATGTTTCCGGAATCGGACACGAAGTTTTTTCTGAAGGTGGTGGATGCGGAGACGGAGTTCTTTACGAACGATAAGGGTGAGGTGTCGTACATGGTGCTGCATCAGAATGGACACGATGCGAAGGCGATGAAGAAGTAGGCGTCCGGGGTTCATTTATGCGTGGCTGTGTACGAGAATGAGGGCATGACTTCGGTACGGATGGATAAGTGGCTTTGGGCGGCGAGATTTTTTAAGACTCGAGCGTTGGCGGCGAGGGCTTGCGAGTTGGGGAGGGTTCAGTCGAATCAGCAGGTGGCGAAGGCGGCGCGGGATGTTCGGGTGGGGGATCTCTTGCAGGTGAAGAATGAGGGCGGGGATTTTCAGGTGGAGGTTCTGCTGTTGAGTGAGGTTCGCGGGCCAGCGGTGGTGGCGCAGACGCTTTATAGGGAGACGGATGTGAGCAAAGAACTGCGGTTGAAGGCGGCGGAAGAGCGGAAGGCGATGGCTCAGTTTGAGACGCTGCCGGTGGGGAGGCCTTCAAAGCGGGATCGTCGGGTGATTAATCGGTTTCGTGGGCGTGGGTGAGTGTATAAGCGTGCGGGAAATTAACGGGAAGTTCGCAAAGCTGACATGGGTGGCGATTTAGGGCATTCTTTTCGGAGGAGGAACGAATGCCACTGACTACTGATGAGAAGGTGCTTGCGCTGAGTGAAGCGCTGTTGAAGGAGATTGAGACAATCTTTGGACCCCATCCTGGGTTTCGGCCTGTGCATGCGAAGGGTACGCTGCTGACGGGGACGTTTACGCCTTCGAAGGATGCAGCGTGGTTGACGCGGGCGCCACATGCTACGCGGGAGTCGACGCCGGTGACGGTAAGGTTTTCGGACAATACGGGAATTCCGCTGATCCCGGACAATGATCCGAATACGAGTCCGCGGGGGATTGCGATTCGGTTCAATCTTGCCGAGCATGTTCATACGGACATCGTTGCGCATTCGGCGAATGCGTTTCCGGCTTCGAACGGGCAGGAGTTCCTGGAGTTTCTGAAGGGGATTGCGCAGAACGATCAGGCGAAGGTGGAGGAGTTTGTCGGGAGCCATCCGAAGGCGCTGGCGTTTGTGTCGGTGCTGGGGCCGATGCCTTCGAGCTTTGCGCGGGAGAGCTACTTTGGCCTGACGGCGATGAAGTTTATCAACAAGAAGGGCGTGAGCCGATATGGGCGGTACACGATTGTTCCGGAGGCGGGTGAGGATCATCTGGATCCTGCTGCGGTTGCGGGCAAGGGGCCGAACTATCTCTTTGATGAGTTGACGGAGCGGCTGGCGAAGGGGCCGATCAAGTTGAAGGTCACGGTGCAGGTTGCTGAAGACGGTGACAACGTGAACGACGCTACGGTTCACTGGCCGGCGGAGCGCAAGGTGCTGGAGTTGGGCACGATTGCTTTGACCGGGCGTGTGGCCGATGATGCGCAGGAACAGAAACAGATTATCTTCGATCCGATTCCGAGAGTGGATGGGATTGAGCCTTCGGATGATCCGTTGCTGGAGCTGCGGGCGGCGGTTTATCTGATCAGTGGGCGGCGGAGGCGGGCTGCTCCGGCGCAGTAGTCGGGTGATAGAAATGGGCCGCCCCTGGAATGGAGGCGGCCCATTTTTGGCGTTGGCTTAAGCGGCTGCGATTCTTTGGGTCAGGTCGTTTTGTTCTTTTTGGGATTCGGCGCCTATGGTGAAGGCGTCGAGGACACCGGTGTTCAGAGCGAAGCGGATGGCTTCGGATGGACGGTCGCGGAGTTTGCCCTGGCCGAGGATCTTCATGCCGATGATGCCTTTGCCGTCGGCGCGCATCTGCTTGATGATCTTGATGACGGTGGCGGGGTCGGCGTCCATGTAGGCGCCAGCGGGATTGAGGCGGACTAGATCGACTTCGACCCAAGGTGAGGCAGCGGCGGCGCGGAGGGCTTCGATCGAGTGGCAGGAGACTCCGTGGGCCCGGATGACGCCCTGGTGCTTGGCTTCGGAGAGGACATCCATGACGCCGCGGTAACGGGTGGTCCAGTCGTCTTCGGTGACGCAGTGGACGAGAACGATGTCGATGTAGTCGATGCCGAGTTCGCGGCGGAAGCGGTCGAGGTCGCGACGGAGGCCGGCGGGGTCACGGTTGTCGGACTTGGTCATGACGACGACTTTGTCGCGTGGGAGCTGCTTGAGGGCGGTGGCGACGTAGGGATGGCTGCCGTAGGAGTCGGCGGTGTCGAAGAAGCGGAGGCCGTTGTCGTTGAAGCCGTTGACGAGCAGGCGGGAGAAGGAGCTCATGCCGAGACGGGTCTGGTTGGAAGAGCCGCCGAAGCCGATGGTGCCGGTGCCCATGGCGAGACGGCTGGTGCGGATGCCTGTTTTGCCTAGGGTGATCTCGTCATGCGCGCTGAATTTTTGCGAGGGGGTTTCGAAGGCGAGGATGGAGGCGAGGGATGTTGTGCTGGATAGCCAGGCAGCTCCCAGGCCTGTGGCTGAGCTGCGGAGGAAGTCTCTGCGGAGCATAGGCGCACCTCTTTGGGGACAGGATACGCCTGTCGCGGGGACGTGGCTATGACAGTGTGACGAGTTGCGGGGGATTTGTAGTATGGGTGATGTGTGCGGTTTGCATCCAATTGTCAGGAGGCGGTTTCGATGAAGTTGACGAGTAGTAGTTTTCGCGAGGGTGATGCGATTCCGGGAGAGTTTTGTTTTGCGGTCGTCGATCCGGTGAACCATGTTTCGTTGAGCAAGAACCGTAATCCGCAGATGGCCTGGAGCGAGGTGCCGGAGGGAACGAAGTCGTTTGCGCTGATTTGTCATGATCCGGATGTGCCGAGCAGGGGCGATGATGTGAATAAAGAAGGGCGGGAGGTTCCGGCTTCGCTGCCTCGGGTGAATTTTTATCACTGGCTGCTTTGGGATATTCCGGCGGCGGTGCGGGAGATCGCTGCGGGGAGTCAAAGCGACGGGGTGACTCCGCGTGGGAAGAAGGGGCCGGATGCGCCGGGTGGGATGCGGCATGGGATCAATAGTTATACCGGGTGGTTTGCGGGTGATCCGGATATGAAGGGCGATTACTACGGGTACGACGGGCCTTGTCCTCCGTGGAATGATTCGATCGTTCACCACTACATCTTTACGTTGTATGCGTTGGATGTGGACCGGTTGGAGGTGAAGGGTGAGCTAGCGGCGGAGAGTATTCAGGCGGCGCTGAAGGGGCATTCGCTGGGCGAGGGGCGATTGATGGGGACTTATTCGCTGAACCCGAGACTGCAGCGTGGGTGAGGAGACAAACCGCAGGTCCTTCGACTACGCCTCTCGCGATAAGACTGCGAGAGGCTCCGCTCAGGATGACACTTCTTCGTAAATCGGTTTTTACGCTTTCATAAAGTCGATATTTTAGGCTCCAACTGTAAGTCGATATTTAGGCTCCGGCTGCATGTCGATAGCTTTAGCGAGGGATGAGACGCATGAGAAGCGGATCCCGGGGGCGTAGGGTGATCTTGGCTTGCGGGATGGGTGGCGTGGTGGAGGCGTAGGTCATGCGCCAGCGCTGGGCGATTGTGGCGATGGAGAGGACGCCTTCCATCCAGGCGAAGCTCTCGCCGATGCATTGGCGACTGCCTCCGCCGAAGGGGAAGTAGGTGAATTTTGGGCGGCCGGCTTTGTTCTCCGGGGTGAAGCGGTCGGGGTCGAAGCGGAGTGGGTCGGGGAAGTACTCGGGGGTGCGGCTCATGACGTATTGGCTGAAGAAGAAGTGGGCTCCGGCGGGGATGCGGTAGGGGCCGAGAGTGACGGGTTTGGTCGACATGCGTCCCATGGCCCAGGCGGGTGGGTAGAGGCGCATGGATTCGGCGAAGACTTGTTCGGTGTAGCGGAGGTTTGGGTAGTCGGCCAGGGTGGGGAGGCGGGGATGGGTCTGAGGTAGAGAAGCAGGTCCCTCCGCTCCGGCTCCGCTTCGCGAAGCCTCCGGTCGGGATGACACTTCTTTGGGGGTGGTAAGGACGGTATCTAGTTCGGCATGGAGTTTGGCTTCGACTTCGGGGTTTTGGCTTAGGAGGTACCAGGTCCAGGTTAGGGCGTTGGCTACGGTTTCGTATCCGGCGAGGAAGATGGTGAGGACTTCGTCGCGGACTTGCTCGTCGGACATGCCGGTGTGTTGGCCGGTGTCGTCGGCTTGCTCGTCGCGGCTGGTGAGGAGCATGGAGAGAAGGTCGCCTTTGTCTTCGCCTGCGGCTTTGTGTTCGGCGATGAGGCGGTTGACTACGGCGTCGAGGCGGGCTTTGGAACGGCGGAATTTTGTGATGCCAGGGATGGGTAGGTGAAGGAACGACTCCATGCGGGGGAAGGCGACGAGAAAGTTGTAGAGGTCCATGATGGTGTTGACCTCGTCGTTGATGCGGCGGATGTCGTCGGTGACTTCGGTGTCGAAGAGGGTGCGGGCGACGATCTCGAGCGAGAGGGACATCATGGCGGCGCTGATGTCGATGGTTTGGTTGGGTTGCCACTGGTCGCGGTGGGCGGCGGCGCTGGTGACGATCTGGTCTCCGTAGGCGGCGATGCGCTGACGGTGGAAGGCGGGCGCGACGATGCGGCGCTGGCGGATGTGGATGGGGTCGTCGGAGGTGATGAGGCCTTCGCCTAGGAGGATCTTCATGCGGCGGACGGTGCGCTCTTTGACGAAGGAGGAGGCCTGGGTGACGAGGATCTCGCGGATGTATTCGGGGTCGTTGATGAAGACGATGGGGGTGCCCATGAATCGGTAGTGGGCGATGTTGCCGTAGGTGCGGAGGAGGTGTTCGAAGAGAAGGATGGGGCTGCCTAGTTTAACCCAGGGTTTGTGGGCATAGAAGGGGAGGCTGCGCTTGAGGCCGGGTGGGAGACGGTATTCGTTTGGGGACTCCGGCGCGGGTTGCGGAGGGGAGGCTTCCTGCGTGGGGAGCGGGGAGGTCATGGTGTGGCGACAGGGGCGGGGATGCGGGAGGCGACGATTTCGTGAATGCGGGCTTGGATCTGGTCGATGGGGGCTTCGTCGCGGATAGGGATGACGCGGTGGGGTTCGCGGGCGGCGATCTCTTCGTATTTTTCGTAGATGCGGCGGTAGAAGTCGTCGGACTCGCGCTCGAAGCGGTTTTCGTCGGTGCCTTTTTGCAGGACGTGGCGTTGGTTGCGGCGGCGGGCTCGGTGGAGAGAGGCTTCGAGGGACGGGAGGAGGAGGAGGGTGAGGTCGGGCTGGAGGTTGTCGCAGGCAGCTCGGTGCATGGCGAGGATGCGTTCGCTGCCTAGCTGTCGACCGCCGCCCTGGTAGGCCTCGGATGAGTCGGTGTAGCGGTCGCAGAGGACGATGCTGCCGGCTTCGATTGCGGGGAGGATGATCTCGGCGATGGACTGGGCTCGGTCGGCGAACATGAGTGCCATTTCGGCGGCGGGGGCGATGGGGCCGAGGGTGGCTTCGGATTTTGAGTCGAGGAGGATGGAGCGGATGCGGTCGCCGAGGGCTGTACCGCCGGGTTGGCGGAGGGTGACGACTTTGTGGCCTTCGACCTCGAGGGAGGCGGCTAGGCGGCGGAGTTGAGTGGTTTTGCCGGAGCCGTCCAGGCCTTCGAAGGTGATGAAATAACCGCGGGACATGAGTACAGCATAATGCAGTGAAAGACAGGCAGGGTGATGTCCTGCCTTAGGTGCGGTGGTGTTGCTGGGAAGATGTGCGTACGGGCATCGGGTGGCTGTATCGGTAGAAAAGCGGGTTTCTCCGCTGCGCTGCTCACGATGAGACTGTGAGCAGCTTCGGTCGAAATGACAGGTTTTTTGGGGTGTGGGAGGAGGATAGGCAACTGCAAGAGCAACGGCAACCGCAACGGCAACTGCAACCGCAACGGCAACAGCAGATCCCTACGGGATGACAACCAAAAGACAGGCAACGACAACAGCAACGGCAGATCCCTTCGGATGACAACCAAAGGGCAACCAAAAGAACAGGTGCCGGCAAATGCACGGTTGTTTCGAGTTAGCGATCGATGGCTTGCAGGTTGGCTGGGGCGTAGCGTTCGCCTGCGATCTCGTCTTGTGGGACTGCGGCTTCGAGTTCTGCTACTTCGTCTGGGGCTAGTTTGATGTCGGTTGCGGCTGCGTTTTCTTCGAGGTACTTTCTTCGTTTGGTTCCGGGGATTGGGATCAGGTCGTCTCCCTTGGCTAGTACCCAGGCGAGGGCTAGTTGTCCAGGTTTGACGCCTCGGCGGTCTGCGATGGCTCGCACGCGGTTGACGAGGATCTGGTTCTTGTCGAAGGCTTCGCCTGCGAACCTTGGATAGCGCTGGGTGCGGAAGTCTTTCTCTCCGAGGTCGCTGGGTTTGGTGATTGCTCCGGTTAGGAAGCCGCGGCCCAGGGGACTGTAGGGGACGAAGCCGATTCCGAGTTCACGGATGGTTGGGAGGATTTCGGATTCTACGTGGCGTTCCCAGAGAGAATATTCGGTTTGGAGTGCGGTGATCGGGTGGACTTTGTGGGCTCGGCGGATGGTTGCGGGGGAGGCTTCGGATAGGCCGAGGTATTTGACTTTGCCTGCTTTTACGAGGTCGGCCATCGCGCCTACGGTGTCTTCGATGGGGGTTTGCGGGTCTACGCGGTGCTGGTAGTAGAGGTCGATGTGGTCGATGCCGAGGCGCTTGAGGGAGGCGTCGCAGGCGGCTTTGACGTACTCTGGTTTGCCGCTGATCGACCAGTAGGTTGGGTCTTCTTTTTTGCGGATGTTGGCGAATTTTGTTGCCAGGAAGACCTCGTCTCGGCGTGAATGGATTGTTTTACCGATCAGCTCTTCGTTGTCGCCGATGCCGTAGGTGTCGGCGGTGTCGAGGAAGTTGATTCCTAGATCGAGCGCGCGGAGGAGGGTTGCGGCAGACTCTTCGTCGTTGCGCTCGCCGTAGAACTCGCTCATGCCCATGCAACCGAGTCCCATGCGGGAGACGATTGCGCCTTGTGAACCTAGCTTGACCTTTTGCATGCTCATGGTTGGATTAGATGGCTGCGGCGGCTGGGAGGTTCCACCTATGGGTGGAGGGTTGTACCGGGGCTGGTCTGCCAGTGGACTCCTTCGGGGGAGACGGTGATGGTGACTGGGCCTTCAGCTCCTTCTTTTAGGAAGGGGCCTTCAGATTTTTGTTCGTGCTGGGCGGCGTCGGTGTAGATGAGCTTCATGTTGCCAGAGCCGAGGACCTTGAAGCGGTAGTGGAAGTCTGCGCCGGGAGCGAGGGATTGGGTTCCGAAGCTGGCGCTAGGGTAGTCGACTTCGAGGAGGCGCATGGGCTGGGGGGTGCGGTTGCTTACGATGGCTTCGACGTAGGGGGAGTGGCAGCCGGCGATGATCAGGATCGGGAGAAGGGCAAGAATGCGGAGATGACGCATGGGGTTAAGGGTATCAGGGTGGATGAAGGGTGGAAGTATGGTGGGGAAACAGTATGTGTAGAGAAGCGGGTTTCTCCCGCTCCGCAGTTCGCAAAAGGCGCGAACTGCTTCGGTCGAAATGACATTCGTTTTGGATGGGGAAACGAAAGGCACAAGGCAAGGATCTCGGAAGCAGATCACTGCCGGGATGACAACGAAAATAACTGCAACAGCAAGGGCAAAAGCGCTACGGCTAGGGGTAGAGGGCGGGGGAGCGGTCCAGGATGCGGGCGGTGAGGACGACTCCGCAGCGGTTGTCGTGGAGGGTGATGGGGAAGGCGAGGACGCTCCAGGTGACGTTCTGCTCGGAGGGTTTGGGGATGTTGAGGAGGCCGCGGCGGGTGCGGTCGATGTAGGTTTCGCGGGTCAGGCAGACGGTTTGGAGGACGTCGCGCCAGTCGCGCATGAGGGTGGGCATCTCGTCGAAGACGCTGCGGCCGGGGAACCAGTCGCGGGGCTGGCCGAGGTAGTCGGCGGCGGCGTCGTTGCAGTAGAGCCAGATGCCGTGGTCGTCGAAGATCTGGACGAGGACGTCGGAACCGATGGCCATGCTGATGCGGGAGTAGAAGAAGTCGCGAGCGTCGACGACGACGGGTGCGCCTCGGCGTTTGGCGTTGAGGGAACTGAGTGCGGAGAGGAGGTCTTCGACGGAACTGTAGCCCTTGAGGAGATGCATGTCTTCGACGCCGCCGAAGTAGCGGTCAAGGGTGGCGGAGAGGATGATGATGGGGACGTGGGGGCGGCGGCGGCGCAGGATTGTGGCGACTTCAGTGCCAAACTGGCCGGAGCCGAGGTGATAGTCGAGGACAGCTATGTCGATGTTGTGGAAGAGCTCGGTGGCTTCTTCGATGGTGGAGGCGGGGATGCACTCGTATCCGTGCTGGCGAAGAATGGCGGTGCGGAGATGGAGGTTGGCCGGTTCGTCGTCGAGCAGAAGGACCCGTACAGCGGGGGAACCGTTGGACACACTACTGCGCGCGTCGGGAGGCTCGACCGTCATGGCAGTTAGGATGCTCAGGGGTTGGTAGAAGTCACCTTTGGAAGTGGCTATTTTGACGAGGATTTAAGGCTGCGGAGTAGTTCGGGTAAGCGGTTGACCAAGGCGACGGAGCGGAGCCATTGGCGGTTGTCGATGGCGGGGTATCCGCTGACGACTTTGCCGGGTTCGACGTCGCTGGGGATGCCGCTCTGGGCTGTGGCGATGGCTCCGTCGCCTACGGTGCAGTGGCCGGCTACGCCGACTTGTCCGGCAAGGATGACGCCCTTGCCGATGATTGTGGAACCGGCGAGGCCTACCTGAGCGCAGAGGAGGGTATCTTTGCCGACGGTGGATCCGTGGCCGACCTGGACGAGGTTGTCGACTTTGGCTCCGGCGTGGATGCGGGTTTCGCCGATGGAGGCGCGGTCGATGCAGGCGTTGGCCTGGACTTCGACGGCGTCTTCGAGGATGGCCGGGCCGGATTGGAGGATCTTATGCCAGGAGCCGTTGGATTGGCGGGCGAAGCCGAAGCCGTCGGCTCCGATGATGGCTCCGTTCTGGAGGACGACATTGTCGCCAAGTTGGCAGTGCTCGCGGATTATGGCGTGGGCGTGGGCGAAGAGGTTATTTCCGGCGTGGACGTGGGGGTAGATGACTACGTGGGGCAGGAGGGTGGCGTTGTCGCCGACGACGACGTGGTCGCCGACGACGACGTAGGCTCCGATGTGGGCGTTGGCTCCGATGCGCGCGGTGGGGGAGATGACGGCGGTGGGGTGGATGCCGGGGACGTAGACGGGGGGCTGGTAGAAGAGCTCGATGGCTCGGGCGAAGGCGAGATAGGGATTTTCGATGCGGAGGGTGGCGGCGGGGATCTCGGCGAATGAGGGTTCGACGAGGACTGCGGTGGCTTTGGTGGTGCGGGCCAGAGAGGCGTATTTGGGGTTGGCGACGAAGGTTAGGTGGCCCGGGGAGGCGGTTTCGATGGCGGCGACTCCAGTGATTTGGGCGGTTGGGTCGCCGTGAAGGGTGGCTCCGAGATGCTTGGCTAAGTCGGCGAGCTTCATAGTGGGGATTGTAATTGAGAGCATGTAGTGCTCGGTTTTGGGATATGGCCTCGGCGGATCGGTTCCCTACACAAGCCCGCAGAACTAAAAAATGAAATGAGTCACGAGGATGGTAAGGATGGTTATGCCCAGTCCGAGACAAACGTAGCGAGCGATCCGGTCGCGTTTGCGTTCGACTTCGAGGAGCTGGCCACTCATCGCTCCCCGGCCTATGGCTATGAGGGCAAATGCGACAGCGATGACGGGGGAAAAGTAGAGCATCAGTTGGGACGGGTGGTGGGGGGAAGGTTGTGGAAGAGGTCTTCCTGCATGGTGGGGACGGCGGAGGCTGGGAGGGGTTTTTTGCGGGAGGGAGTGGTGATGACGGCGATTAGCTGCAGGTCGGTGATGGAGGTTCGGGGGACGTAGATGCGTTGGGTGTTGGAGCGGGTATCTGGCGGGGTGAGGAAGAGGCCAGCGTCGTCGACGAGGTCGTCGAGGAGGGTAGCGTCGATGGGGGCGAGGCCTTCGAGTTGGTCGATTTCTGAGGACGGGGTGCGAAAGGTCAGGCGGAGCCAGAGGCCTTCGGTGCGGGGACGGGCGAGGAAGGTGCGGCGGGTGAGGCGTTCGGGGTTGGATGAATCGGTGAGGTTGAAGTCGCGGACGTAGCAGATGTGCTTGATGTCATTGAGGAAGAGGGAGATGACGCGGCCGGTGAGATCGAGCAGGTCGAGGGCGCGCTCGGGTGCTTTGCCGCGGACAAAGCTTGTCAGGGGCAGGTAGCCGGGGAGGGTTTCTCCTGTGAAGCGGCGCACGATGACTTTTTTGTGTGCGGAGGACATGGTTCTGGCGGATTGTCGCATGTGGGGATGGGGAGTGGGGCGAAAAAGGTCGGCAAGAGTAGTCAATTCGCTAACGCTGTGTTACATTCACATTTTGTGTCTTGCTTTACCCATATTTCTAAACGGTTGATTCGTTTCAGCTTATGCTCGCTGGCGTCTCCCGTTTAAGACCGGCTCGGAGTGAAATCAACAGTTTATGGCCGACTACATCTATCTACTTGAAAACCGTCTGTCCCAAAGCCAGCAAGCGGCACTGTCGAAGGTGCAGGAGGTTGCTCGTTCTAAAGGACTTAACCTGTTTCTGGTGGGTGGGGCGGTGCGGGACCTGACGAGTGGGTCGCCGGTGCGTGATCTGGATGTAGTGGTTCAGGGAAATGCTCTCAAGCTGAAGAAAGATATAGAGAAATCCGGCGCTGTCATCACTGGTGAGTGGGAGGAAATGCACTCGTTCTTCGTGCGGTTTCCGGGTGGTGTGAGGATGGAGATCGGCAGCACTTTGTCGGTCACTTATCCGAAGCCGGGGAAGCCGGTGGTGAAGGCAGCGACGATTCTCGATGACTTGAGGCGGCGGGACTTTACGGCGAATGCCATGGCGTTGTCGCTGAACCAGGGAAGCGATGCAATGGGGTCGTCCTATGGGCTGCTGCTGGATCCGCTGAATGGCGTGGCGGACATCGAAAACCGGGAGTTGCGGCTGGCGAGCAACTACGGGTTCATTGAGGACCCCGTGAGGATGATCCGGGCGGTGCGGTTTATGGCTCGGCTGGGCTGGCAGATGGACGAGAAGACCCAGGCTCGGTATGAGACGGGCAAGCAGGAAGGGTACATCTCGGCCATGGGGGCGTTTGAGCGCGGCTATGAGACCGAGGAGATCTTCCATGAGGAGGACCCGCTGCGTGTGCTGAAGCGGCTGGAGGCCGAGGGGTGGTTGAAGTACCTGTTCCCGGCGCTGTCGGCGGCCAAGGCAAATGTGGCGGAGTTGGAGAAGCTGCGTGATTCGCAGATGCAGTTGCAGATGCAGGGGATTCATGCAGAGGCTTCGGCGGCGAACTTCCCGCTGTTGACGGCTAAGCTCGCTCCGAAGGATGTGACGGCGCTGAAGAAGAGTTTTGCGCGACAGGGTTTTGTGCATGAGATTGAAGCGCTTGAGGGCGAGGGCAAGAGTTTTGCCGCGGAGCTCTCTGGCAAGGGGGCGGCGGCGCCGTCGCAGGCCTGGAAGCTGTTGTACTCGGCCAAGCCGGAGTCGGTGCTTTGGGTGGCGCATACGACTAAGAGCGGACCGATCCAGGCTAAATTCAAGGCGTTCTATACAGATTGGCCGCAGGCAAAGCAGAAGCTGCCGTACACGCTGATGCAGGAGATGCGGATCGTTCCGGAGCTGCCTGGGTACGATGAGCTACTGGATAAGCTTTTCTTTGAGTTGATGGATAACAAGCTGGGCACCGTGGAGGAGATGAAGGCTTATCTGGAGCCTTACTCGCCGCCGGCTCCGCCGCCTCCGGTTCATCTGCGCCGGGCTCGTGCGACGAAGAAGGACGCCAAGCCAGCCAAGAGCCGGAAGAAGGCTGCTGTGGCTGAAGGCAATGGCGAGACGGCTGTTGTGGCTGAAGGTGGCTCGCCGACGGTTGAGACGGAGACAAAGGCTGCACCGGTTGCGACTAAGGTTGCGGCTCCGGCCAAGGTTGCGGCGAAGGGTGTTGTTCCAGCCAAGGTTGCGGAGAAGAAGACTGCGGCTCCGGCGCCGGCGAAGTCGGCTGCTCCTGTGAAGACCGCGGCGAAGGCTGCTAAAGCTCCTGCGAAGAAGGTCGTTGCAACGGCTCCCGCGAAGAAGGCACCGGCTAAGGTTGTAAAGAAGGCTCCGGCTAAGAAGGTTGCCGCGAAGGCTCCCGCAAAGAAGGCACCGGCCAAAGTTGTAAAGAAGGCACCGGCGAAAAAGGTTGTGGTGAAGGCTCCGGCGAAGAAGGCTCCAGCCAAGGTTGTAAAGAAGGCCCCCGCGAAGAAGGCGGCGAAGCCTGCGGCTAAGAAGCATCGCTAGCGATGGGTTCTGATTCGGCACGGAGCGATTCCCTCGGGAACTGAAGTCCCATTGATTTTGATTCGTATTGGCGGCGCGGCTGAAGCTGCACCCTTTCAAAACGAGGACTTTTCCGCGGCTGGTGGGTAGGCTTTGTAGAATCGGGGCATGCCTCAGCACATCGGTATCGTTGCTTGTTCAGCGGAAGGCGCGGCTCTTTGTTACCGGACAATCTGCGTGGAAGGGTCGCAGCTTTGCGGTCCGCACAATCATCCTGAGGTTTCGATGCATACGCACTCGCTTGGCGAGTATATGAAGTGCATCTATCACGGAGATTGGCACGGCGTGGGCGAGCTGATGCTCTCTTCCGCGAATAAGCTTGCGAAGGCCGGCGCCGATTTTCTGATCTGTCCTGACAACACCATTCATCAGGCGCTTCCTTTTATTGAGGCGCGATCGCCGTTGAGGTGGCTTCACATTGCTGAGGTCGTTGCTGCACAGGCTGTCGAGTCTGGGTTCCGACGCATTGGTTTGACGGGAACTCGGTGGCTTGTCGAGAGTGAGATCTATCCGGAGAAGCTTGCGGCGCGTGGATTGGAGTATGTGCGTCCGAACGCGGATGAACGGGAGGAGATCAATCGCATCATCTTCGATGAGCTGGTTTATGGGGTCTTCAGGCCGGAGGCGGTGACGGCTTTTCAGAGGGTGATTGGGCGGATGAAGGATGAGAGTTGCGATGCTGTTGTGCTTGGGTGCACGGAGATTCCGCTGATTATGAATGATTCGAATTCTCCATTGCCGACGCTGGATTCCACGCGGTTGCTTGCTCGGGCGGCGTTGCGGCGGGCGGTGGAGGGTGACTGATGTTTCGACAAAGGCATCGGCAGAGTTTCGGCTGGGGCGCGGTATGGGTGGAGAAGCGGGTATCTTCCACCCCACCGAGTGAACTCGGCGGGGACCCCGGTTTCTCCGCTCCGATGCTCACGATGATACTGTGAGCATCTCCGGTTCGAAATGACAGGTTTTGGGTGGGGTTGAGAGAACGGGCAACGGCAACGACAGAAGCAGATCCCCTGCGGGGATGACAAGCAAGAAAGGCAACGACAACGGCAAAAGCAATGGCAAAAGCAACGACGACGGCAGAAGCAATGGCAACGGCCAGAGCAACGGCAACGGCAAGAGCAAAAGTAAAGCGCTGCTGAAACACGGCAAGTAACGGTGCGGGGTCTATTTTTGTTTGAAGGCTCGTCGGAAGGAGACGGCGACGAGAATGAGGATGGCGATGGTGCTTAAGAAGAGTCCACACTGGCTGAGGGTGAGAAGTGGGTGATACCAGGAGGGAAGCGCGGACTGGTTCGCTCGGGCGTATGTCATGCCTCGAACCATGGTGTACATGGCGGTGATGATGGATATGGTGAAAAGAAGGCCCGCGATCAGCCACGGAATGAGGAGGGCTCGGTTGCGCGGGGACTGGGACGGCGGGTTGGGAGTGGCGTCAGTCAGGGCTCTTCTCGCATGCCTTGGTGTTGAATAGGAATCCATATTACCGCACGGAAATTCTCTGGTTTCGGAAGGCGGCGTGGTATCCGTCGCAGCGAATGACATCGGAGGTGGAGTTTTGTGGCTAGCGCTGGCGTTTAAGGATGGTTAATGTGGTTAGGAAGATGCCGCTTGCGGTGATGGTGAGGAGCGTGATGGCTCGGCGGTAGGCTCGCTGGGTTGCGGGCGGGGTGGCGGCGGCGTTGTCGCGGCATTGGGCGCAGCCCTGGGCGTAGGTCGGCGTGGGCGCGAGGAGAGTTGCGGCGAGTGGGAGGCTTAGGGTGAGGGTGCGGAGGTTCACTGGAAGAAGGCTAACAGGGCGAAGAGGAAGATCCAGAAGAGGCCCATGGTGTGCCAGTACCATGCGGTGCAGTCTACGAGGATCTGGCGGCTTTCCAAGGATCGGGAGACCTTGAGCGCGATGAGGGTGGTGGCGAGAGCGGTGATGCCGAGGAAGAGGTGGATGGCGTGGGTGTAGGTGATGAGGTAGAAGAAGTGGCTGCTGGGGTTTGATTTGAAGAAGACGTGCTGGAGGGCGAGCTGATGCCATGCAAGCGACTGCCCGGCGAGGAAGACCAGGCCGAGGAAGCTGGTGGCGGCGATCCAGGGGAAGGCACGGCGGGTGATGGGCTTGCCGATGCCGAGCCACTCGTCCATGACGTCGTTTTCCTGGAACATGTGGCGGCGGGCGATCTCGATGGTAGCGGAGCTGATGAGAAGGACGGCGGTGTTTAGCCAGAGGATGGGCGGGATGACGGTGGGGAGCCACTCGTTGACGTACTGGTTGTAGACATTATAGCGGCCAGTGGACTGTGAGACGAAGAAGGCGCTGACCAGGGCGACGAAGAACATGAGGTCGCCGGCGAGCGCGCAGAAGAGGCCGAGGCGGTAGCGGCTGAGTCGCTCGCGAGGGCCCTTGTTGCCGGATCGGTCGTTCCAGTTGTCGTTGTTGTCGCCGCCTCCGCCGGTACGCTTGTCAGTTGGCGGACGACGGCCTGAACCATGGTCGTGATCTTCGATCCGACGCTTTTTGTCTCGTTCCGTGTTGATTGGCGTAATGGTGGATGGCATGGCGGCCTTTCATGGCAGGCGCTGACGCTGAGAAGAGCTTACTCCGGTTTCGTGTCTGCGGTCTCGATCCATTGTGGGAGAAACGAATCCGGCGCTGGGGACGAGAGGTACTCACATGGTTGACGATGGACGATGACTTTTGTTTCAGATGCTTCGACGGGTGCATTTGGGTGCAAGGCGGGGTGCCACTCTAGTGTCGTGGCTTGCCAGGGGTTTTGCGGGGCGGGTGTTCCGTGGCGGAAGCTTCGGATGAGGTTTATGAAGAAGAGGATTTGGGAGGTGGCCAGGAAGATGGCTGCGTAGGTGATGAACCGGTTGAGGGGGAGGGTTGCGCTAAGGAGGTGGCCGGCGGGGCTGAGCGATCCTTCGGGGCCCGGGACTCCGGTGAGCTGGGAGTAGTGGCGGGGTTCTCCGGCGAGGCCGGTGAGGTGCATCGGGAGGAAGGTGGCGTAGGCTCCGAGGAAGGTGAGCCAGAAGTGGAGGCGGCCGAGGGGTTCGGACATGAGGCGGCCGGGGTTGCCGTCTCGAGCGGTGATGAAGGGGAACCAGTAGTAGGTGGCGGCGAAGAGGGCGAAGATTCCGGCCATCGCCATGATGAGGTGGAAATGGGCGACGACGAAGGTGGTGTTATGGAGGTATTCATCCAGAATTGGCTGGGCCAGGATGGGGCCGGTTAGGCCTCCGGTGATGAAGAGAGAAACGAAGCCGAGGGAGAAGAGCATCGCTGAGGTGTATTGGGGTTTCGAGCGCCATACCGTCGCTAGCCAGCTTAGGACTTTCGCAGAGGCGGGGAGAGCGATGGCGATGGTGGTGACGGAGAAGGCGGAGCTGGCGAACGGGTTGAGGCCGGCGACGAACATGTGGTGTCCCCAGAGAAGGATGCCGAGGAACCCGATCATGAGCGTGGTGGTAATCATGGTGCGGTAGGCGAAGACGCGGCGGTGGCTGAAGTTGGCGAGGAGCATCGAGGTCAGGCCCATGCCGGGGAGGATGGCGATGTAGACCTCGGGGTGTCCGAAGAACCAGAAGAGATGGAGCCAGAGGAGGGGAGTGCCGTTTCCCTTGGTGCGGAGGACTCCGTTGACGAGGTTGCCTGCGGGAAGGAAGAAGCTGGTTCCGGCGTGACGGTCGCAGAAGAGCATGAGAAGCGCGGCGAGGAGGACGGAGAAGGCGATGATGCTGAGGATTGCGGCGGTGAACCATCCCCAGACCGTGAGGGGGAGGCGATCCCAGGTCATGCCTTCGCAGCGTTTCTTGATGATGGTGGTGAGGGTGTTGATGGAGCTTGCCGTGGAGGCGATGGCGAAGAGGGCGATGCTGGCTAGCCAGAGGTCCATGCCGAGGGCTTGGCCGGGGCCTGCACTTGCTACCGCGCTCAAGGGTGGGTAGGCGGTCCAGCCGGAGATGGGGGAGCCTCCGGGGACGAAGGTGGAGGACAGGAGGGTGATGAGAGCGAGCGCTGTGAGCCAGAAGCTGGCTGCGTTCAGTAGAGGGAAGGCCATGTTGCGGGCGCCGATTTGCGCGGGGAGGATGAGGTTGCCGAAGCCTGCTTGCGGGGCCGTCGTGAGGACGAAGAAGAGCATGATCGTGCCGTGGATCGTGACCAGTGCCAGGTAGTCTTCGGGAAGGATGGGTCCGTGGAGGGGCAACGACCATGCGGGCCAGACGAGATGGATGCGTATGAGGAGTGAGAGGAGGGTTCCGATGATGACGGAGATGAGGGCGAGGGTAAGGTATTGGAGGCCGATGGTGCGGTGGTCGGTGAGGCGAGGGAACAGGGAATAGGGAACAGGGAGCAGGGGGCTCGTGGCTGGGTTTGGTCTCTGTGGGTTGATTGGGTTGCTTGGGTTGCTTGGGGTCATGGCTGGGCCGCCTTTTGTTTTTCGGCTAGCCATGTGGCGAATTCAGATTGGGGGAGGATGCGAAGGGTGGCGTTCATGCGGTAGTGGCCCAGGCCGCAGAGTTGGGTGCAGAGGATGGCGTAGGTGCCGGGGGTGGTCGGGGTGAAGTGGATGTGAATGGTCTGGCCGGGGACGGCGTTTTGCTTTAGACGGAGTTCGGGGATGGAGAAGCCGTGAATGACGTCCTGGGCGCGGAGGCGGAGGTCTACTTCGCGGTTGGAGGGCAGGACGAGTTCAGAGGTGACGGTGTCGTCGACGCTGTGGGGATCAGAGGGGTCGATGCCCAGGGGGTTTCCTTCGCCGGGGGCGACGAGTTGGGGGCGGATGATGCCGAAGATGGCGTCGGGGCCGGGGTAGCGGAAGTACCAGGCGAATTGCATGCCGGTGGCTTCGACCTGCAGGGCGGCGGGGGAGGCTCCGGTGTAGCGGGCGGCTGCCCAGAGGCGCTCGGCCTTGATGGCGAGGGTGGCGAAGATGATGGCGAGGATGGCTAGCGGGAGGTATTCGATGCGCCAGAGGTTTTTGGGCTCAGTGGAGCGGCGGGCGATGAGGCCAGTGAGAAGGATGAGGTGGGCGATGGCGGCGATGGCGAGGAAGAGCCAGAGGTTGAGGAGAAGATGGTGGTCGAGGGCGGGGCCGTGGGCGCTGGCGTCGGCGGGAAGCCAAGATGGGAGGCTATGGAGGAATGTTGCCTGTTGAGGGATGAGAGGCACAGTTCAGGATAACGCGGTGAGAATTGCTACGCGTCGGAGTCGTTTGGGGACTCAGGTGTAGGAGGCAGGGTGAAGACGGGGCACGGGTTGTGGCGGTCATTTGTCCAGCAGGAAAGGATGGAGTTGGCGGCGGTGCGGATGGCGGGATCTTCCTTTTCGTTGGCGGCGATCTGACGGAGATGGGCCTGGGCGGCGGTGAAGACGTCGCTGGGGAGTTGGAGTTCGGGGAGATCAAGGATGACTGCGATGCGGACTGACGCCGGGCGCGGGGGATCCATGTTGTGGACAATTCCGGAGTCAATCATTTCGTTCTGGACTGGCGCGTGGGCTACCGCGTCGATGGAACTGGTGAGGCATTCGGGCGTCTGATCGGGCCGGTCGAGGAAGACGACGATGGCGGTTGCGACGGGCGAACGCTGCGGATCGAGCCGGACTAGCTGGAAGACGATGCTGGAGCCTACGGAGCTAACAGCATCCTCGCGTTTGAGATAGGCGATGAGTGGTGGGAAGACCGTATCGGGCGGTTTGGGGCCGAAACCTCCGAGGACGTTGGCTGTGGTGCTGCGAATGTGCGTGTCGTCGTCAGTAAGGTGCGCGGCAATGTGGGGGACTTCGGGTTCGAGGAGGGGCAGTGCGTCACCACGGAGGGTGCGGTCTGGGTTAGAGCGGCTTTGGATAGCTACGATGCTGTTGAGGGCGAGGGTGCGAATGGCGGGATTTTTGTCGTCAACCGCCTGCATCAGTGAGGGAAGGAGCTCTTTGACTTCAGTGATTGGCGCTTTGCCGAGAGCTTCTGCGAGGTTGAGAACGGCGTTGAAGGCGGCGGAGCTGTCTCCGGCGTTGGTGCGGTCAATGCAGTCCTGCAGCAGTGTCGGAAGGGAGGTTGGCGCTTGCGAATGGGCCTGATAGAGCAATCCCAAGAGCAACCCGAAGAGGATGCCAGCCACCCGGAATCGGCTATTGGGGAGGGGTTGTCTCGACACTTGAAAGCTCCGTATAAGTCGTCGCGGCATGGTACATCATGCCTTGCACTCAAGGTGGGTGCAAGAAAATGATTTTTAAAAATTAATTAGAAATGGTGGCGAACGAGATTCAGAAAGAGCTCATGGACTCGTGTGTCGTGGCTGAGTTCGGGGTGGAAGGTGGCGGCGAGGATATGGCCCTGACGGACGAGGACGGGATTTGCTTCGCGGGTGGCGAGGGTTTCGACTTCGGGGCCGGTGCGAGTGATGCGGGGAGCGCGGATGAAGACCATCTCGAGGGGGCCGCCGGGTAGAGTGGAGTCGGCGTGGAGGATGGTGGAGTCGATCTGGCGTCCGTATGCGTTTCGCTCGACGGTGATGTCGAGGGCGCCGAGGGATTTCTGTGTGGGGTTTTCGACGTCTGTGGCGAGGAGGATGGCGCCAGCGCAGGTGCCGAAGGTGGGAGTGGTCTGGACGAAGGTCTTGAGGGTGTCGAAGAAGTCGTGGCGCTCAAGGAATTTGAGCATGGTGGTGGATTCGCCGCCGGGCATGATGAGGCCGTCTACGAGTGGGGAACCGTCGGGACCTTCAAGGTCGGCTGGGAGGCGGACGAGTTTTGGTGTTGCGCCGAGGGTCCGGAGCGTTTTGGCGTGGGCTTCGTAGGCGCCCTGGAGGGCGAGGATGCCTATGGTGAGGGGCTTGGAGGACATCGAACGGATACTCGTCTGGCCGGCAGACAGGATAAGACTGAATGCCGAACTGGTTATGTGAGTTGAGATACTTCCTCTCAGTATAGAGACAGAGGAGCTGTGGGAAGCAAGTTCGATGTAAGAGGGCGTTTTGATGCTGAAATCACCTTGATTGGTGGCCTTCGTTCGCCGAAGTTCATTTCCTGTTAACGAGTGGTCGGCATACTGCAATACGGAGGCAAGAAAACGAAACTCATGGTGTTTAAAAAAACGAGGTGGATTACGGCTTTGGCTGTGATGGTTACAGCTGGGGTGGGCGCAATGATCGTGGCATGTTCGGACAGTGGCAGCGGTACAAATGCCAGTCTTGTGTCGGGCAAGGTCAAGCATGTCTGGGTTATTACGCTTGAAAACGAGGGCTATTCCACTACCTTCGGTGCGAATACGCAGTCGCCCTATCTTGCCAAGACTTTGACGGCGCAGGGAGCGCTGCTCAGCGGTTATTACGGGACGGGACATGTATCGCTGGATAACTACGTTGCGATGCTGAGTGGGCAGCCCGGCACTCCGCAGACAGTCTCAGATTGCACTACCTATGCGGATTTCGCGCAGACGACTACTACCTTTCAGGATCAGCTTGCCGTGGGCAGCGGTTGTGTCTACCCGGCGAATGTGAAGACCCTGCCGGACCAGTTGAAGGCGAAGGGGCTGACGTGGAAGGGGTACATGGGCGACATGGGAAACGATCCTTCGCGCGAATCGACGACGTGCGGCCACCCGGCGCTCAATGCGATTGACCTGACACAGACGGCCGAGGCGCCGTCGGCGGCGGTTCCGCTGGGCGATCAGTATGCGACGCGGCACGACCCATTCATGTACTTCCACTCCATCATTGATTCGTCGGACTGCCAGTCCAATGTCGTGAATCTGGATAAGAACCTGCAGAACGACCTGGCGAGTGTGTCGACGACGGCGAACTTCAACTTCATCACGCCGAGTCTGTGCGACGACGGCCACGATGCTCCGTGTGTCGATGGGCGTCCGGGCGGGCTGGTTTCGGCGGACGCCTTCCTGCAGAAGTGGATTCCCATTATTACTGCTTCGCCGGCGTACCAGGCCGATGGGCTCATCATTATCAACTTCGATGAAACCAGCTACGGCAGTGTGGTGCCATCAGCAACCGGTGTCACGATCACTTACAACGGAAACGTGTGCTGCGGCCAGCAGCCCGGGCCGAATCTGGCGGCGTTTCCGCAGACCAGCACGATCAAGGTGGGAAGCGCTGCGTACACACTGACCTATTCGAACTATGGTGGAGACAACACCGGCGCGGTGCTGTTGTCACCCTTTATCAAGGGGGGAACAGTTACGGCGACTGGCTACAATCACTACTCGATGTTACGCAGCATCGAGGATATCTTCGGGCTTGACCATCTCGGTTTTGCTCAGGAGTCGAGTGTTGTACCGTTCGGCGCCGACATCTATACAGGTTTGTGATGATCTGAATCGAATCCGCAGCGTCGAGTTTGGCGCTGCGGACTCATAAACGCCGATTGTTCAGAATTTTTATTAAGTACAGGGGGGACGTCCCCCGCGATAGGTTTTTTGCTTTTGCTGAAGTCGAACTATTTTTTTAACCGTATCGGCAGGATGCGTCCGGCTCTGGCGGCACTGCCGATGAGTTTTGTGGTGGTTCTCTGGCTTGCCGGATGTACTTCGCGGCCTGTGAAGCAGCGAGGAGCGGATGCGGTAAAGCCGGCTGTTCATGATTTGTCTCCGGCTGCGCGTCTCGGACGGTTGATCTTCTTTGATCCGACGCTATCGGCTTCGGGCCGCGTAGCTTGTGCGAGTTGTCATGACCCAGCGCATGCGTATGGGCCGGCGAATGCACTGGCGGGTCAGATCGGTGGGGCCAACCTGGATCGTCAAGGAGCGCGGGCTGTGCCTTCGCTGCGCTACACGCTGCTGCGTGTGCCGCTGTGGCATCAGGAGCAGGCGGCAAGCCGTATGGAGAGGTTCGAAGAGCTTGCAAAAGGCGATAATCCGCCGACGGGTGGTTTGGGTTGGGACGGCAGGTTCAATACCCCTGCGGCGCAGGCTGCGTTTCCGCTGCTCAACCTCGACGAGATGGCGAATGTGGATGCGGAGCATGTTGCAGCGGCGGTGAGGAAAGCACCATACGCAGCGGAGTTTCGGCGCGTCTTTGGGGAGCATGTGCTCGATGATCCGCAGAAGACACTGGCGGCGATAGGAACTGCAGTTGAGCGATTTCAGTTTGAGGATCCGAGCTTCTATCCGTTCAGCAGCCGCTTCGATCAGTGGATGGATGGGAAGGTTCAGCTTACCGAGGCCGAGCGGCGTGGGCTTGCGTTGTTCAATGATCCGGCGCGAGGCAATTGTGCGAGTTGTCATCTGAGCCAGCGTGGCGCAGATGGGTCGCATCCAATCTTCACGGATTTTCAGTTTGAAGCGCTGGGCGTGCCGCGTAATCGGGAGTTGAAGACTAATCGCGCGGCCGGATACTACGACATGGGGCTGTGTGGGCCGGTGCGGGCCGACCAGCGGAGTGAGCATAGTTTCTGTGGGATGTTTCGCACGCCGACGTTGCGTAATGTCGCGACGCGGGGAGCATTCTTCCACAATGGACGGTTTCACTCGCTGCGGGATGCGCTTGAGTTTTATGTCGAACGCGATACTAATCCTGAGAAGTGGTATGGCAAGGGAGCAGGCGGACGGGTGGAGAAATTCGACGATTTGCCGATGGCTCTGAGGGGGAACGTTGACGTGGTGGATGAGCCGCTGACGCGGCATCCGGGGCAGACTCCGGCTTGGGATGCGCGGGATATCGATGATGTTCTGGCGTTTTTGAACACGTTGAATGATGCCGATGCGAAAGGTTCTTCGAACGCCGGATTGAAATAGGCGATGCGATTGGTTCTTACAGCTGCAGGCTTTGCACGCTGTTATGTTGCTTTGAATCTTACAGTCGGCAATCTCTTGGACAACTCACTCATCATCCTGTAGAGTTCTTTCCACCTCGCGGAAAGATCAAAGACGTCTCCCACGACGCATACCTTTTCCGCATCTTCCCCCACCCGTTTGAGCATCCGGCCCTAGTACGAGCAAAACTGCTGTTTATTCGTCCGAGGAGCTACTCATGAATTCCAAATATTTTTCCGCAATTACTGTCCTTGCGTTCGCAATGTTGTGCTGCGAGACGCGTGCTCAGGAATCTCCCGAAGGCCCTACTGGCACGATTCAGCAGAGGCTAGTTGGCGGGCTCCTGGTAGACCAGCAGACTCAGAGCGATTTTGGTCTGCTCACCCTTACAACGCCGGGCGGAACATGCAGCGCTTCCATGCTGAATGATTCGTGGGCGATCACGGCAGCACACTGTGTCTTTGCAAGCACTACTGCGGCATCCGCTGCGGTTACCCCAAACCTGATCACGCTCTCATCTACATGGCCTGGCGCTGCCAGGACGACACAGGCAGTCAAGGTGGTTCCGTTATCCGTCTTTCCGTTCAACACGGATATCGCTCTGGTACAGACCAATAGCGGCGTACTCGCTCTGCCGGACCGACGGGATGTGGTGTTGCGCAACCAGCGCCCGATGGGGAACCTTACGGTTGTCGCGTTCGGACGGGGTATCAGTTCACTCGCCTTTCAGGTTCCTGGTGGGGCGAGTGTCCCTGTCGTGCGTGACGGTCTCTTCCGCTCGGCACAGTTCGACATTCAGGGTTTTGACGGGTCCACCCCCAATATCTTTTCCTTCGCCGGAAAGAATGGCGCAGTCATTGCGGGAGGAGACAGCGGTGGCCCATCGTTATTTCAAGACTGGGATGATCCTCTCTCGATCAATCGCAAACTGCAGTGGCAACTGGTTGGGGTTCATAGCAGGTGCTCCACTACCTGCCTGGCGGGACAATCGTGCACACCTCCTGCGAATCCCTGGACGTGGGTGAACTCTGTGTCGTCATGCGTGGATGCAAATGTCTTTCAATTCCGCCAGACGATCCTCGACGTCATTGCGGAGCCGGGCCCTACGCCGGGAGCGGGCGGAACTTTTCCGACTGGGGTTCCAACGGAGGTGCTGAAGCATCAACGTGCCATGTATGCGATCAACATCGATGAACCGCTTGTCGCACCGCCCAATGCAGCAGTCGACATACAGTTGACCTTCAAGATGTGTCACGCGGTGCTGCAAGTCGGAACGCAGGGCTGTCCGTTGGATCCGACCTTCCAAATATGGGGCTACGATCCTGATACACATCGCCTGCTCCATTTGCCGAGTGGAAAATGCCTCAACATCTCAGGCGCGCACCGAGAGCCCGGCGCTTGGATTATTCTCTTCCCGTGCAGCGGAGGGGGCAATGAGAAGTGGACGGTTACATTCCCCCCTGGACGCTCAGTCTGGACCATTAAGAGCGATTTTAGCGGGCTATGCCTTCATGCTATCCCCGGGACAAGTGGTGGGGGTACAGGTATCGGAATCAAACTTCCCACGCCCGGAAGGTTGACTCAGATGCCGTGCGACGGCAGTACTGCCCAGCAATTCGATGATGCGGATGCTAATTTTCCCATCCGAAATGGACCACACTAACACGGAAGGCTGATCGAGTTAATCAGCCTTCGGTATCGTTTGGATAGGGCGCTATTCTTATGTGCCTACCAGCCGCGGGTTTGCATGAGCTGGGACTCTTCGATGGCAGCGGCGGCGAGGCCTTTCATGGTTCCGGTGACGGCTTCGCTGGCTTCGGCTACGATCTTCGGGTCGTTGAAGTGGGTAGTGGCGATGACGATGGCCTTGGCGCGGGATACGGCCTCTGCACGCTCGACGGGGTCGTTTTCTACGTCGAGCGGGGTGGCGCGTTCCTTCATGAAGATGCCTGAGCCTACGAAGATGGTTTCGGCACCGAGCTGCATCATGAGGGCAGCGTCGGCGGGGGTGGCGATGCCGCCGGCGGAGAAGTTGGGGACGGGGAGCTTGCCGGCTTTGGCGACCATGCGGACGAGTTCGTAGGGCGCGCCGTGGACCTTGGCGGCGTTGTAGAGCTCGGAGTCGTCGAGGACGGTGAGGGCTTTGATCTCGCGGACGATCTGGCGCATGTGCTGGACGGCGTGGACGACGTCGCCGGTGCCGGGCTCGCCCTTGGTGCGGATCATGGCTGCGCCTTCGGCGATGCGGCGGAGGGCTTCGCCGAGGTTACGGGCGCCGCAGACGAAGGGTGTGGTGAAGGCGTGCTTGTCGATGTGGAAGGTCTCGTCGGCGGGGGTGAGGACCTCGGACTCGTCGATGAAGTCGACGCCTAGCTCCTGGAGGACCTGGGCCTCGGCGAAGTGGCCGATGCGGGCCTTGGCCATGACGGGGACGGAGACCGCATTGATGATCTGCTTGATGAGCTTGGGGTTGGCCATGCGGGCTACGCCGCCTTCGGCACGGATCATGGCGGGGACGCGCTCGAGGGCCATGACTGAGATGGCGCCAGCTTCTTCGGCGATGCGGGCCTGCTCGACGTTCATGACGTCCATGATGACTCCACCTTTGAGCATCTCGGCCAGGCCGGTCTTGAGGCGAAGGGAGGGGCTGCTGAAGTTGCCGTTGGTGGTGTGGTCTGCCATGACGAATCTCCTTAGGAGCCGCGGTTGCTGGGCTGTGTTTTAGGCGTTGGACCGCGAGAATCTTCAGTTTACCAGCTTTGTTGGTCGTTGATGAATTTCTCTTTGAAGGTTAATGATCTGGGTGACAGGATGGGTGGAATTAGCTGAAAATTCAAGTGTGGTTTATCGACACAGGTGCGTCGAGGGTTCAAGCTGCGCTTACGGAGCGGTGTGGGCATACCGCTGGAGGTGCGGATGGAAGCTGAACTGACGATTGTGATTCCGGCGAAGAATGAAGCGGAGATGCTGCCGAGGCTGCTGCGGTCACTGTGCCGGCAGGATTATGAGGGCATGGATGCGACGCGGGTGATAGTGGCTGATGCCGGCTCGACGGATGGGACCGTGGAGGTTGCGCTGAGCTTTCGGGATCTGCTGGCGGTGGAGGTGATTCCGGGTGGACTGCCTTCGGTGGGGCGCAATGCAGGAGCGAAGCTGGCGACTACGAAGTATGTGCTGTTTCTAGATGCCGATGTGGAGTTGCCGGAGCCTACTTTGCTGCGAAGGGCGCTTTGGCGGATGCGGCGGCGGAATCTGCATCTGGCAACGACGAGTATTGCTTGCAGAGAAGGGAATTTCTTTGATGATGCGCTGTATGCGGGGAACAACTTTATGCAGCACATTGGCTCGTTTCTGAAGCCATTTGCGACGGGGATGTTTATGCTGTTCGACCGCGAGGCTTTCTGGGCGCTGGGTGGGTTCAATGAGCGGGCTTTGTTTGCTGAGGATTACTTGTTGTCGAAGGGTGTGGCGCGGACTCGGTTTCGGATTGTGCGGGGGAAGGTGCTGACTACGAATCGACGGTTTCAGAAGCTTGGGCATGGGCGGATCGTCTGGATGTTCTTTAAGACCATGGTGCATAGCTGGGATGATGGGTACTTTTTACGGGATCAGGGGTATTGGGGGGAGGCTGAGATTTAGCCTGCGATTGTGCGGAAGCCTGAACACCGGTCTCCACCGATTTGCGACCACGGATTTTCGCGGAGGTCCACGGATTTAAAGACACAACGATTTAGGAACAGGCGACAGCAAAGGCGGAATGCGGGGGTTCTTCCAGTGCCCTTCGACTGGCTCAGAGTCAGGGACAGAATGACGATCTTTAGGACTCAGGTTGGGTGAGGCCGGCGGCGGCGAGGAGCTTGGCGTCGATGACGATGAAGAGGCCTTTGGCTCGGGCGAGAACGTTGCCGTCGGGGTGCTGGATTTCGGCTTGGTGGAAGAGCTTGCGGCCTTCGCGGCTGAGGTGGCGGCTGGTGAGGACAAGAGGCTGGTAGAGGGGGACGGGGCGAAGGTAGTCGATCTCCATGTGGCGGGTCATGGCGAGGACGTTGAGGGGGCGGTTGAGTTTGCTCATGGCCTCGTCGAGGAGCGTGGCAACGATGCCTCCGTGGATGTACCCCGGGGGACCTTCGTGGAGGCGGTCGAGTTGGAATTGGGTGGTGGCGATGGGGATCTCGGGGTTGGAGGTGTCAGTGGTGAAGACGAGATGAAGGCCTTGTGGGTTGGCGGGGCCGCAACCGAAGCAGTGGCTGGCTCGCTTCTCGATGTTCGGGGTTGAATCCATGAATGCTGGAGTGTGGCGGGTTTCGTCGGGTATGGGCATGGCTTCGTGATTGCACGTTAGCACATCGAGGGGCGAAATGAATAGGTATTCAGTTGCGGTTAGGCGGAGCAGACTTCGATGATTGCTGGGCCGTATTTTTCGGCTTTCTCGGGGTTGAGGCCAGCGATGGATCGGAGTTGGGTGAGGGTTTGAGGGCGGTTCAGGACGATGCTTCGGAGGGTAGAGGAGCCGAGGACGAAGAATTGCGGGAGGCCGAGGCGTTCGGACTCGGATTTGCGCCATTCCCGGAGGCGCTGGTCGAGGGATTGTTGGGCCGGGGTGAGGGTGTGGGTGGGTTCAGAGGGCGCGGAGCGTGGGCGGGTGAAGGTTTCGACGGAAAGTGTTGCTCCACGGGCTAACGCTCCTTCTTCCTGACCGATTGAGAGACCCGAGGCTGAAGCCTTCGGGTACTTAGAAGCGGTGCTACGTGCTGTTTTCGGCTGCTTCGTTTTCGATTGGGTTGCATGTGTCTGTATGACGCCGTAGTCGCCGGGTATCGGCTTTGATGTGCAGATGGCGATGATAGCGGCTCCGTGGCGGTCGGCTTTGTCTGGGCCTATGCCGGAGATGCTGAGGAGTTGCGGGATGGTAGTGGGGTGTGTCTGGATGATGGCGTTGAGGACTGAGTCCGAGAAGACGATGAACGCGGGTTTGCCGGTTTTGGAGGCTTCGGCTTTGCGCCATTCTCGCAAAGATTGATCGAGATCTTTTTGAGTTTGGGTGTAGGCGGCGATGGACTCGGCTTTCTCGGCTTTGCGTGCGGTTGAAGCAGGCTTTTGTGTGGAGGTCTTGCGGGATTTTTGTGGAGTGGATGCGGTGGTGTCTTTTAGGTGGATGGCTAGAGGTTCGTCGGTGCCTAGGGTGCGGCCTTCGTGGGTGAGGGCGGCTCGCTTGAAGGTGATCTCGCGGTTGTCGTCTTTGCTGGTGAAGGTGTCGGTGGTGAGGACGATTAGGCCAGCGCGGGTGAGGGCTTCGAGGTAGGCGTCGAATTGCTTACGGTCGATTCCGAGGGCTAGATCGGAGTGGAGCTTGCCGGTGGCTCGTGGGGGCTGCGCCTTGCAGGGCGTCGAGGATGGTGCGGAGCTGGCGGTCTTCCTGTGAGGTGGGGGCGCGGAAGGTTTGGGCGGTGGCGCGTTCGGGGGAGCAGAAGTCACAGTGGCCGCAAGGGCGGAGGCCGTCGGCGGTGTCGCCGAAGTGCTGGATGAGAGCGGTCATGCGGCATTGCGGGGTTTCGGCGAAGCCGCCATGCGGTCGATCTGGCTGCGGCGGAAAGCTAGCTGGGCGTCGTAGCCAGTGCGCCAGGTGGTGTGGCCGGTGCTGCGGACGTTGCCTTCGATGTTGATGGAGGCTGCGCCCTGGGATGCCAGTTTCTCTACGGCTTTGTCGAAGGTTTCGACATCCATGTGGAGGCGTTGGCGGAGGATGTCGGGCATCTGGTAGTCGCCGGTGAGGAGGGCGGCTACGCGGGAGAGTTCGGTGGGGGCGGGGTAATCACGCTCGAGGAAGAATTCGTGCATCTTGCGGTCGGCGAAGGAGTGGAGGAGGACGGTTCGGGAGGGTTCGCCGTCGCGTCCGGCGCGGCCGATCTCCTGGTAGTAGGCCTCGACGCTGCCGGGGAGGGCGGTGTGGACTACGGTGCGGACGTCGGCTTTGTCGATGCCCATGCCGAAAGCTATGGTGGCGACGACGACTTCCAGTTTCCAGACTAGGAAGTGACGTTGGACTCGCTCGCGGGTGGCGGGGTCCAGGCCTGCGTGATAGGCGGCGGCGCTTCCGCCTAAGGTGGAGGCTAGTTCTTCGGCGGCTTTACGGGAGGGAGCGTAGACGATAGCGGGTCGGTTGGCGGGGGATCTAAGGAGGTCGACGGTGAATTGGTTGCGGCGGGGTTTGGATAGCTCGACCACTTCGATGGCGAGGTTGTGGCGGCGGAATCCATGGATGAAGAGGGCAGGTTGCGAGAGCTGGAGCTGGGTGACGATGTCCTTTTGGACGGTGGGGGTGGCGGTGGCGGTGAGGGCGATGACGGGAGCTGGGCGCAGGGAGGGTAAGTAGTCGCCGAGGGTACGGTAGTCGGGGCGGAAGTCGTGTCCCCATTGGGAGATGCAGTGGGCCTCGTCGATGGCGATGAGGGCAGGCTTACGCTTCGCGAGCATCTCGGGGAAGTTGGGGACGCGCATGCGCTCGGGCGCGATGAAGAGGAACTGGAGGGTGCCGTCGAGATAGTCGCGGCAGGCCTGGCGGGCTTCGTCTCGGGAGAGGCCGGAGTGGATGCGGGCGACGCGGAGGCCGAGGGCGGTGAGCTTGGCGGCCTGGTCATCCATGAGGGCGATGAGCGGGCTGATGACGAGGGCGGTGCCTCCGCGGGCGATGGCGGGGAGCTGGTAGCAGAGGGATTTTCCGGCTCCGGTAGGCATGACGAGCAGGACGTCGCGGCCTTCGGTGGCGGCGCGGCAGACTGCTTCCTGATTGGCGCGGAAGTTGGGAAAGCCGAAGGTCTTGTGGAGGAGTTGGTTCAGGTCCATGCGCTTGCTTATCTTCGCATATTGTTTGCCTGTGAGTGCGGGAACCGGGGGGCGGGGAATAAGGCGAGGTACTTCCGGGGGAGAGACGTAAAGTGGTTCAGAAGATATTGCGGTAGATCTCGACTCTCGCCTCGACCGGGACCGGCTTGCCTTGGAAAGTTGCAGGTTTGAAGCGGTACTGGGTGGCGGCCTCGACCGCTTTTTGATCGAGCATGTGGGCGACTTCAAGATCTTTTCTGTTTGTCATATTTTCTGCGCTTGACTTGATGACATGTGCATCTCTTACGTGGCCGTCGGTGTCGACTATGAGCTGGACCGTAACGTTACCGTTAATCTTTCGCTTACGCGCCTTCTCGGTAAACTCGGGTTCGACGGAGAAGATGAGCCTTGGCGCCGTGACACCATCACCGACGTGGTAGTTACCCGATGCGTCGGGGTTGGGGCGTGGAGTTGGCTTTGCTTGTTCCGGCTGTATGTTGGTGTCGGGCTGAGGGGTGGCAGGCTGCTCACCACCAGACAAGGTCGCTGAATAGCTTGTGCATGAGATGGTCCAGCAGACGAAAAGGGCAACGATGCGGAGTTTGACGAAGATAGCCATGGTGGTTCGTTTGGTGAAGAGATGAGGCTACTATTTGCTGATGTTCCCATTATGATCTTCGGAATCCCCATGGGGAGCTGCAGAATCTTATTACTTACGCGAGGGTCGATATGGCTCTGATTGTTATTTGCGTTGTTGGGTTAGTCGTCCTGATATTTGCGATTGTCAGGATCAAACGGTTGCGGGAACGGCGTGAGCTCGAGCAGCACTATATTGAGCCGGAAGTTCTCCATGAGTGGTTGAGCCTGGGCAAGAGAATTTACATTTTCGATGTTCGCCAACCGCTGGATTTGCTGGCCTATGCGGAGATTATTCCGGGCGCGAGAAGGATTCCTCCGAAGGATGTGATTGCGAATCCATCGCTCATTCCCAGGGAGGAAGATGCCGTTGTCTACTGCACCTGCAACAGTGAGAAGACCAGCAGGGATATTCTGCGCCGAGCACTGGCTTTGGAGTTCTCGAGGATTAAATTACTTCGCGGCGGGTTAGCGGCGTGGAAGGCCAAGGGCTATTCGGTCGAATCGTACACAGAGTCCTTCCACCTGGATACGGCGACTTAGTCCGGGATGCGCCATGAGTTTGCCGCGGGTGTAACACGAGAGTCAGCGCAGTCATAAGGCGCTGAGGTCGTAGAGACGTAATGTAGAATTAGCGACGCTGCGCTCGAATCGCGTGGCTCTGGTGCCGTGTGGGACGTGCGGCGTCAGCGAGTCAAGTGGTGAGTCGATAGGAGAAGAAGATTAATGCCGTCAGACATGGCTTCTGAGGTGGAGATTCAGCAGAAGTACTACGCGGAGAGCGCTCATAAATATAACGAGATGCACGATGGCGAAGAAGGCGAGCACTATTTCGCGTTAGCCATGTTGGTGGCGATGGTAAATTTTTTTGGCATTGAATCGATCCTTGACCTCGGATCGGGGACGGGACGCGCCATCGCGTATGTGAAGATGAATTGCCCCGGCGTAAAGATAGTTGGGGTTGAGCCTGTCAAAGAGCTGCGTGAGATCGGCTACGGCAACGGGATTTCGCCTGAAGAACTTATTGAAGGCGATGCGCTGAAACTGCCGTTTCGCGATGGCGAATTCGATATGGTTTGCGAGTTCGGCGTGCTTCACCATGTAAAGACACCGGACATTATGGTGGGAGAGATGCTTCGAGTCGCGAGGAAAATGATCTTTATCTCTGACGCGAATAATTTTGGGCAGGGATCCCTGGTGGCTCGGAGTGTCAAACAACTGCTCAATCTCTTTGGCTTGTGGAATGCAGCCTATCTGATCAAGACGAAAGGGAAGGGTTACACGCTTTCGGAAGAAGATGGGCTTGCCTACTCGTATTCTGTCTTCAATAACTACAAACAGATTGAAGAAAAATGCTCGCGAATCTCTCTGCTGAATACGAACGACGGGAGAATTAATCCTTATCGCAGCGCATCGCATGTTGTTCTGATGGGCGTCAAGAAGTGAGTGACGCAGTAGCGATCAGTGGGCAAGCGCTGCGATTTTGGCTTTGAGCATAGGGACTGAGCCCTCCTGAAGGTCGGGCTCTATGGTTTGCGCGGAGACGAGAGCCTGTTGGTAGTGAGCCTGAGCCTCCTGGGGGCGATGGAGTTTCGCCAGTATGTCGCCGAGCGTCGTTTGCACGGGGACGGAGTCGGGCGCGAGTGCGGCGGCTTGTTCGGCTTCGGTGAGCGCATCGCTGGGGCGATCTTCGGCTAGGAGATTGCGAGCGTTTTGCGCTTTTGCATGAGCCGATGCCAGAGGAACCTTGAAGTGCCCGTCGTATACGAAAAGACCGTGCTGAATCGCTGCTGCGGGGCGCAGAGCACGGAACTGCTCGTAGGGATTGAGTGGGCCCTGACCGTAGTCGATTCCTGTAAGAACGCCGTCGCTGATGAGAACGGGGCCGTCGATCTCGGGCGGCACGTCAATCGGCAGATTGAGCCATAGGGTGTTGATGGTGGGTAGCCGTTTACAGGGAATGCCGTAGTAGGCGGTGTCTACGACGCCATCGACGAAGTAGGCGATCCAGCAGTCTTTGATGCCCCTGCTGTCGAGATATTGTTTGGCGGACTTCAGCTGCTGGCCCCAGTCGGAGTTGGCGTCGCTGAGATATTTGTGGACGGAGGCCGGGCCGCCCCAGGCCTCGTTGGCGTAAGCCATGTAGCCCGGCGCTGTGCGGACAGCTTCAGCGATTTGCCAGACCAGGAGGAGCGCTACGGCATAGGTCCATCGCCGATTCTGGCGGATGAGACAGGTCGCGGCCGCGGCCACGAGCACATAGAGAAAGGGGTAAACAGGGAGCAGGTGCCTGTGGCCTATGTTCATGTGCGAGTGAATTGCGACCGCCAGGTACACGACCGGCGGGAGGATGAGAAATAAAAGCTCGCGGCGTTGTGACAGGCGTCCTGTTGCGATGAGAGCGAAGGCTGCTGCGAGCAGGAGCAGGAACGGAAGGGTGGATTTGATGACGAACGCGGCGGGGAAGTAAAGCCGGGTACCGTGGCGATAGATGCGTCCGAAGAAGTAGCTGGTGTCGGCGTTTTCAGTGATCTTTGTGTTGGCGAGGCCGTAGAGGTACGCCTCTGGCAGGATGTGGGTTCGAGCAAGGGTGGCGAGCCGCTTTGCATCCTGCGGGTCAGGAAGCTGCGTGAGATAGGCCGCTAAGGTTGGATTCATCTCGCGGCCGTCCGGGCGGGCACGGTAGCGAAAACCGTAGAACGACCAGAGCACGCCGAACGCTATGGCTCCGACGACGATAAGGGCTGTGGTTCTGCGCGCGAGAAGCCTCCAGTCACGGGCGGCGATGGACTCGGTGACGGCCAGCAGGAAGAGCATTGGGAACAGGAGGAGGCCGGTAAATTTTGTAACCAGCGCAAGTCCGGTCGCAAGGCCGACAAGCAGGAGCCGGATGGGCGAAGGACGCTTTGCGTAACGATAGGCGAGATACAGCGCGATGAAGATGCAACAGGAGATTCCAACGTCCGTGGTGACAAGTGCTCCATGTGCCAAGAAGTTGGGATCGAAGACCAGGAACGCCAGTGCCAGCAGGCCGGCGAGTGAACCGAACATCTCGCACGCGGCCGCGAAGACGGCGATGGCCAGCACGACCATGAAGACAGCAGTCGTCATGCGCGCGCGGAAGAGAAGCCGATCGGCATCGTTCTGAAAGATGAAATCCTTGCCGTCGAGAAACGCTTCTGTCTGGGAAGGGCGTCCTTGCAGGGGAGGAACCCGCAGCGGCATTCGCAAAAGAGGCGTTGCCGCCACCATTTTTACCAATGGAGGAACCTCTGGATTTAGTCCGTAGTCTGCAAGCTTCCAGATGGTGTAGCCATCGAAGATATGGTGGCCTTCGTCCCACGTGATGGAGTTGGCCCGGCTGGAGTACGCGAGTTGGAAGACCAGTACGAAGAGTAGGGACAGCGACAGGCAGGCGACGGTTTTTGGGCGCAGCTTTTCCAAAGCAGGGGTCATCGTCCGTTTGGGCTCCTTAACGCAATCCAGCGCAGGTGAGTTGGAGCGATTGTAGAACAAACGATTAAGTAGAGGCTTTTAGAAGAAAATACGCCGAGCAGCGACGACCGACAGAAGCGCTTCTGGCACGCCTCTGCATTTCTGGGAGTGTGATTCATGCCATGAGCTGGTGTACTCGTCAGTAGCCTCTCGAGCGTCGGATCTTGCCGAACTGGATTGGCGTTGGGGATTTGTTGAAGGCTTCGCTGCTGAGTGGTCTCCTCTGGCGCGGTTTGTGGAAGTAGTCGGGGGATTGGTTGAAAAAGATGTCTGATGCGCGGGGTGGAAGGAGTGATGCTGACGGTATGATGTTGGCATACGAAAATTGGCGATTTGAATTGCGCTAGAAAATGTACAGGAGTTTGTCTTGAGGATGTTGAAGATGTTGCGGCCTGCGACGGCGATGATCATGGTGGGTTTGATGGCGGTGGGGCTTTGGCTCAGGCTCCTGAGGGACGGCAGCGAGGCTCTGGCGAAGGGGTGGCGAAGGAAGATGCGGGGATTCCTGTTCCGCCGGAGACGAACTCGACGACCAAGCACGATCTGACGGTGGGTGGTCAGACGATTCACTACACGGCCACGGCGGGGAATCTGTTGATTCGGGATGAACAGGACAAGCCGAATGCCAGCATTTTCTATGTGGCCTATACGCAGGATGGGGCGGAGGCGAAGAACCGTCCGGTGACGTTTTTTTACAATGGCGGACCGGGCGCGGCGACGATCTGGCTGCATATGGGGTCGTTTGGGCCGGTGCGGGTGATTACGCAGAGCCCCGATGCGACGCAGCCTGCTCCGTTTGAGTGGGTGCAGAACCAGTACAGCCTGCTGGATAAGAGCGACCTAGTCTTCATCGATGCGCCGTTGTGCGGGTTCTCTCGTGCGGTGGGCAAGGGAACGGTGAAGGACTTTGCCGGGACCGATCAGGATATTCAGGCGTTCAAGAAGTTTATCGAGCGGTACATTACTGCGAATCAGCGGTGGAATTCGCCGAAATTTCTTTTTGGAGAGTCGTATGGAACGACTCGGTCGGGTGGGCTGGTTGCGGCGCTGCAGGGCGATGGAGTGGAGTTCAACGGCGTAGTGCTGCTGTCGTCGATCATGAACTATGGCATTCGCAATCCTGGGTATGACGCGGAGGCGATTGGGTATTTTCCTTCGTTTGCGGCGATTGCTTATCACTACAAGAAGGTGAAGCCTTCGGTGTCGATGGCGGAGTGGGTGCAACAAGCTCGCCAGTTTGCGCGTGGGCCTTATGCGGAGGCGTTGGCCCAGGGAGACAAGTTGGCGCCGGCCGAGTTCGATGCCGTTGCGACGAAGGTGGCGGCGTTTACCGGGCTGAGCGTGGGGTATGTGAAGGAGACGAAGCTAAGGATCGCAGCGACACGCTTCCGCAAGGAACTGCTGCGGGATGAGGAACGGACGCTGGGACGCTACGATGCACGGTTCATGGGCTGGGACCCGGATGCGGCGGGAGAAAATCCTGGGTACGATCCTTCGGACACTGGGATCAGCGGCGTGTATGTCGGGGCGTTCCATGACTACATTCAGAAAGAGCTGAAGTACATGAGTCAAGAGACGTATTACACATCTGGTCCGGGGCTGAATCAGGCGTGGGACTTCAAGCATCGGCCTCCGGGAATGACCCCTGGGCGTGGTGAGCAGAGTGCGCCGGATACGGCTGTCGATCTGGCGGATACGATTCGGAAAAATCCGAAAGCTGCGGGTGTTTTCGGCGAATGGTTATTTTGATCTGGCTACGCCGTTTTTTGCCACAGAGTACGACCTGGGCCATATGAGTTTGCCTGGGAAGCTGGCCGATAATGTCCAGTTTGGTTACTATCCGGCGGGGCACATGGTCTATTTGAACGTAGATGCGCTGAAGGAAATGAAGGCGGATATGTTGAAGTTTTATGCTTCCGCGCTTCATAACTGAGGCAATATCTAGGCTTGCTTGTGGCACGGGAGAAGACCCTAAGAGGAGGGTTTCTGCGTGCGTTTCCTTCTTGATTTACGGGCATAACTGGCTTAGAATGAGGGTTGGTGTGTTTTTCTCCAGGTTGCAGATGAAGTGCGGCTGATTAATTGAAAGAGGTACTAAGACAATATGGCGAAGCGTCGTGGAAATCCAAATTGGGGCAAGCCTGAGCCGATTGGGCCGGTTGTCCCGACAGTAACATCGTTCGAGCAGGTCGTAAAAGAGTTCAAGCTGACACCGGATCAGTACATCCGGTCTACACGGCTCCGTGAGTGGGCCCGGCGGAACAAGAATTCGAAGTACATTCCTGAGGCGCTGCTTGAAGCCTGGGGATTTGAGATTGAGTCGACTCTGTAGAGCGACCGATGTTACGAGCGCCGCCCGGTTGGGCGGCGTTTTCTTTTTGCGTCGGAACTATGATGAGGGTAGTCGAAAGAGTTGGAGGTTTCGTCATGTTTGCTGAAGTTGCCGAGGCTGTCGCTGAAATACGAGCTGGACGGATGGTGGTGGTGGTCGATGATGAGGATCGCGAGAATGAGGGCGATCTGACATTGGCGGCGGAGTTTGTTACGCCGGAGGCCATCAACTTTATGGCGAAGTATGGGCGTGGGTTGATCTGCCTGACGCTGACGGAGGAGCGGGCGGATTATTTGCGGCTGGGGCCCATGACGCAGGAAAATACGTCGCGGTTTGGGACGGCGTTTACGGAGAGTATCGAGGCGCGGGAGGGTGTGACGACGGGGATCTCGGCGGCGGATAGGGCGCATACGATCAAGGTGGCGATTGATCCGAAGTCGACGGCGCAGGATCTGGCGCGACCAGGGCATGTTTTTCCGCTGCGGGCGCGCAAGGGTGGCGTGCTGGTGCGGGCGGGGCAGACAGAGGCTTCGGTCGATTTAGCGCGGATGGCTGGGCTGGTGTCGGCGGGAGTGATCTGCGAGATCATGAACGATGACGGGACGATGGCACGGGTGCCGGACCTGGTGAAGTTCTGCGAAGAGCATGGGCTGAAGATGATGACGGTGGCGGATTTGATCCGGTACCGGTTACAGAATGAGCGGTACATCCATCGGGTGGCGGAGTCGCTGATGCCTACGGAGCATGGTGATTTTCGTGTGATTGCTTATGAGAGCGAGGTGGAGGGCGACGAGTCGCATGTGGCGCTGGTGTATGGCGATGTGACGGGTGATGAGCCGGTGACGGTGCGGGTGCATACGCATTGTCTTGCGGGAGATGTTTTTTCGACTTCGTTGTGCGATTGCAGGGTGGTGGTGGCGAACTCGCTGCGGATGATTGCGGAGGCTGGGAGGGGGGCGCTGGTGTATCTGCACAATGGGACGAAGGGGTTTGGGATTGATTGTGGTGTGGCTCCGCCTCGGGTGGTGTTTCATCGCGAGCAGCGGGCTCGGGAGGGGCATGAGGATCGGACTCAGCGGACGTTGAGGCAGGTGGGTTTGGGTGGGCAGATACTGTCGGACCTGGGGATTCATAAGATTCGGCTGCTGACGAATACGCCTACGCATGTGCCGGCTCTGCAGGGGTTTGGGATTGAGATTGTGGAGCAGGTTCCTGTCTCTTTGAAGGTGGGGAAGCCTTAGTTTTTTGTGCGGATTTTTTTACGTGGTTTTTTGTGAGGGATTTGCGAAAAGTGGTGTGTTGCGGTGGTGTTTTGGTGGTTTGTTAGCGGTAAAAAGTGTGGCAAGTGTGGTTAGCGGATGTCGATTTTCTGGTCTGAAATCGGAACTGGCTGGGAGGGGGTATCGGTGGAGAAGCGGGTTTCTCCGCTGCGGCGGCAAGTGCGCCGCCTTCGGTCGAAATGACAGTGTTGTGGTGGGAGAAGGATAGGGAATGGCAAAGGCAACGGCAGAAGCAGATCCCCTTCGGGGATGACAAGCAAGAAAAGCAACCGCAGGTCCTTCGACTGCGTAGCTCGCGAAGTACGCGAGCTACTTCGCTCAGGATGACAATTTTGGGGGGGGCGGCGAGTTTGCCGAACAGGATGACAATTTGGGAGGCGGCGAGTTCTGACGAACTATTGGGGGGTGACGGTTAGGTTGAGGGTTACGGTTTGGGTGATCTGGATGCCGGTGGTGGACGTGGCGGTGACTTGATATTGGTAGGTCCCGGGTGGGGTGTAGCGGAGGTTGGGGTTGGTGTTGTTGCTGAGTGTGCCTCCGCTTCCGCAGCCTGAGGAGAGCAGGGTTGCGGTGGTGGCCAGGGCGATCCATAGGGTGGTGCGGGTGCGGCGCAGGGTGCGGTTTCGTGCGGTGGGGAGGAGTAGCAGGAGGGCGGCGGGAAGGAGGCAGAGTGCGGTTGTTGCCGTGGTGCTGATTCGCGTGCGGGGTGCTTGATCCGGGTAGTTGGTGGCGGTCGCGACTTCTGTGACGGTGTTGATGGTGGCGGCAGCGTTTTGTGCGGTGCCGTTGAGGGTGATGCTGGAGGGGAGGAGCGAGCAGGTGGCGTATTGGCCTGGGTTGATGGGGGTGCAGTTGAGGACTACGGTTCCACTGAAGCCGCTTTGTGGGGTCAGGTTGAGTGAGTAGTTGGCTGGTTCGCCGCTCTTGACGGTTGCGGTGGAGGTGGTTGTTCCGTTGACCGTGAGGGTGAAGCTTCCGCTGGCGACGCCGGTTCCGGTGAGAGGGACGGTGGCGGGGGAACTTTGGTCGGTGCTGGCGATGGTGAGGGCTCCGGTGCGGGAGCCGGTGGCGGTGGGGGTGAAGGTGATGGTGACGGCGCAGCTTGTTCCGGGGGCGAGTTTGGTGACGCCGCAGGGAGTGGTGATGGCGTAGTCGCCTGTGATGGTGAGGGCGATGTTGTTGAGGGTCGCGGTCCCGGTGTTCGAGAGGGTGAGGGTGAGGTTGGCGGAGGAGCCGACGGCGAGTGAGCCGAAGCTCAGGGTGCTCGGGGCGATCTGGAGGTGGGACTGGGCTCCTATGCCGGTGAGTTGGACGGTGAGCGGGAGGGTGGTGAGGGAGTTCGAGAGGGATAGGGTGCCGGGGCGGGTGCCGGGGATGGTGGGGGTGAAGGTGATCTGGGCGGTGCAGCTTGTGTTGGGGGCGAGGGTGTTGGCCAGCGGTGGGGCAGTTTCCGGCGACGGCGTAGTCGCCTGTGGTGGTGAGGCTGGTGAAGGTGGCGGGAGTGGAGCTGTTGTTGGTGATTTGGATGGGGAGTTGGGATGTGCTGCCGACGAGGACGGTGCCGAAGTCGAGGGAGGTGGGGGAGAAGGTGATGGTGGCGGGGGTGGCGTTGCCGAGGAGGCTGATGAATTCGAGTGGGGTGGTGGAGTCGGAGGTGATCTCGATGGCGGCGATGCGGGTGCCGGGGAGCTGCGGGGTGAAGCTGACGGTGATTGGGCAGCTTGCTCCCGTGACAAGAGTGGCGCAGGCGCTGGTGACGGTGAAGTCCGGGGTGGATTGGAGGGCGGTGATGTGGATGGTGGTTGTGCCGGTGTTGGCCAGGGTGATGGTCTGCGAGGTGGATGCGTTGCCTACTCCGGTGGGGGCGAAGGTGAGGGAGCTTTGTGAGGCGGCGAAGGAGATGAGTGGGGCGGTGTTGGTGGGGGAGGAGACCAGGAGGGGTGCGGCTTCGCCTGCGAGGTCCAGGATGTCGGGGCTGGAGAGGGCGTCGCTCTCGATGATGAGGGCTCCGGCGTCGGTGGTGTTTTGAGGTGAGGCGGTTCCGGTGGCTTGCTGGTTGAGCGGGGTGTACGTGAGGGTGACGGTGCAGCTTTGGTTCTGCGTGAGCGTGAGGCCGCAGGTGGAGGTGGCCAGGAAGGGCCATCCGCTGGAGATGCGTCGGATGGTGACGGGTGCCGCGCCGGTGTTGGTGAGGGTGAGGGTCTGGGTGGCGGATTGGCCGGAGGTGACCTGGCCGAAGTTGACGAAGTTTCCGGGGGAGATGGGGCCGGTGATGGTGAGGGTGCCGGTGCCGGTGCCGGTGCCGTAGCCTTCGACGTAGGCGAGGCCGTTGACGGTGGGGGTAAAGTCGGTGGGGGTGGCCTGGGCGAAGAGGGTTCCGGTGATGTCGCCGTTGGTGAGGGGGAGGAAGGTGACGCTGAAGTCGCAGGAGGCGTTGGGGGCGAGGGCGGCGCAGGGGGGTGAGGCCAGGATGAACTGGCGCGGGAGGGAGAGCGCGAGGGTTAGGGATTTGGCGGTGAGGTTGTTGATGGTGAACTGGCGGGTGAGGCCAAGGGTGGAATCGGGGGTGGGGCCGTAGTTGGTTTGGCTGGGGGTGATCTGGAGGCCGGAGTTTTGCGTGGTGTAGGTGCTGCTGAGGGGGACGGTGTAGGTGTTGACGGGGTTGCCCGGGGCGGCGGAGGTGACGGCGATCGAGAGAGTGTCGTTGACGTAGGCGCTGGCTGGGGTGAATGTGACGGCTATGGAGCAGACGGCTCCGGGGGCGAGGGTTGTGCAGGCGCTGGTGGGGCCGAAACTGGTGGAGGTGTTGGTGGGGGTTCCGATTTGGAGGGTGTAGAGGCCGGTGTTGGCCAGGGTGATGGTTTGTTGGGTGGCGGCTGGGCCGGGGACGTTGTTGAAGACGAGGGAGGTGGGGTTGAGGGCGAGGCCGGTGTTGGGGGAGCCGAAGCCGCTGAGGTCGGAGGTGACAGGACCGTAGCTGGTGTCGAGAGTGAGGTTTCCGGTGCGGGCTCCGGTGGTGGATGGGGTGAAGACGATCTGGATGTAGCAGGAGGCGTTGGGGGCGAGGGTTCCGGTGCAGGGTGCTCCTGCCGAGGCTGCGGTGCTTTGGGCGAAGTCTCCGGTGGCGGTGATGGAGTTGAGTGTGATGGACGAGGGGGTGGCGTTGGTGAGAGTGAAGAGGGCCGGGGCGCTGGTGCTGCCGATGGGGATGGGGCCGAAGTCGTTAGTGGCGGGGGTTAGGAGGAGTCCGGTGAGGGCCAGGCCGGTTCCGGTGAGGTTGAGGGTGTAGGGATTGCCGCCGGTGGAGGAGGTTAGGGTGAGGGTGGCGGTCTCGAGGGAGGTAGTGGAGGGGATGAATTGGAGGCCTAGCCAGCAGTTGGTGCAGGTTCCGGTGGCGGTGGTCGAGAAGGCTGTGGTCGGGGGCTGGCCGTGGCCGTAGCCGATGTCTTCGACGAGGATGGCGGTGAAGTCAGGGGTAGAGGTGGCGGCGGAGAATTGGGTGAAAGGCTGGGCGATCTTGTACCACAGGACGGAGGGTTGGCCGATGATGACGCTGCCGAAGTCGACGGTGCCGTTGTTGGCGGTGAGGATGCCAGTGGCGGTTCCGGTGAGGGCGACGTAGGCGGGGGTGGTGCCTGCTCCGGTGGAGACGGTGAGGAGGCCCTGGCGGGCTCCGGGTTGCGAGGGGGCGAAGGTGAGGATGACGGTGCAGATGGTTCCGGCGGTGAGGATGGAGGGGCAGTTGGTGGTGTCGGTGAAGTCGCCGGTGAGGGTGAGGGAGAGGGTGAAGGGTTGGGTGCCGGTGTTGGCGATGGTGACGTTTTGCGGGGCGCTGGAGGTGGAGGTGACCAGGACAGCGTTGGGGAAGGTGATGGTCGCGGGGGTGACGCTTAGGTTGGGGTTCGTGGTGGAGCCGTTGGCTCCGGGTTGGGGGATGGTTTTGCCGGTGACCAGGACGGAGAGGCCTTGATCGAGAGTGAGGGTGGTGGAGTCGGTGGAGGTTTGGGGGGATTGGTAGGTTAGTTTGATCTGGCAGACGGTGTGGGGATCGAGCTGGGTGGGGCAGGAGTCGGTGATGGTGAATGGTGAGGATGCGGGGAGTGTCACGGGGGTGTGGGGGATGGAGGTGGCGGCGTTGTTCGAGAGGTAGAGATAGCGGGGAAGGTTGAGGCTGGGTGTGCCGGTTGGGGTGTATTGGGTGCCGAAGTCGATCTCGGAGGCGGAGACGCTTAGGGAGGCGGCTTGCGAGTAGGCGGTGAGTAGGACGGAGCCGGAGCCGATGGTCCAGTTGGCTTGGATGGGGCCGTCGTTGGTAGCGGTGGATGAGGTGGTGAGGCTTAGGGTGATGTGGCAGGTTGCGCCGGGGTCGAGGGATTTGGTGGTCGAGGTGGCGAGAGGGCAGTCGCTGGCGGATTGGGTGATGGTGTAGGGCGGGGTGCCGATGGATTGGAGGTTGGAGGCGAAGGTTTTGGTTTGTGTGCCGAGGTTGGTGATGGTGATGGTGCGGGTGGTTGCGGGGCTGGTGGAGGTTTGGATGCCGAAGTCCAGCTCTTTTGGGGTGAAGACGATGGAATTTGCGGTGGCGGTGATTGCGGGGAGGGTGATGGTTTGAGTTGTGGCGTTGCTGGCTTGCGCTGTGATGGTGCCGGGACCGGAGCCGGTGAGGAGGATGTCGCAGTCGGAGGCGGGTGGGAGGGTGGTGGTGCAGGTGGTGGCGGTGGTGAATCCGGTGGCGGTGATCTGGAGGTTGGTGGCGGTGGCGGAGCCCAGGTTGCGGAGGGTGATGTTGGGGGAGGCGTCAGTGGAGAGGGCCAGGCTGGGGGCGGAGATGGCGGGGTTCAGCTTGGAGAGGAATGCGGCTGATCCGGCGCAGGCGCTTCCGTTGCATGTGCCGGGGGTGAGGACGGCGTTGCGGAGGGTCGAGGGGAGTGCGGTGGTGGGGGAGTTGTAGAGCGGGAGGTCGTAGGTTTGGGTGGCGAGGAGGCTGGAGCTCGTGGTGGGGGATGCGCTTCCGGCGAAGATGGGTTGGCCGGTGGAGTCGGTGGCTACGGAGGTGAGGGTGACGGGGGCACTGGAGTAGGCTGGGTTGCTGGCGGGGAGGCCTCCGAAGCGGAGGGTTTCGTCTACGGTGCTTTGGGCGGTGACGCGGAGGGCGTAGGCGTTGCCGAAGGTGGAGAGGGTTTGGATGGGGAGTAGAGGGGTGGTCAGGGGGCCGGTGATCCAGGCTGCTCCGGTGGGTGCGGGTGTGACGGTGGATTGGGTTCCGGGGGCGGCGAGGGTTGAGGCAAGGACGGTGCTGCCGTCGAGTGACATTCGGATGACGCTTTGGTAGGTGGTGTTGACCAGTGGCATGGAGACGCTGGCGATCGGGAACTGGCCGAGGGCGATGGCTCCGGAGAGGAGGAGGTTTTGGGCGGTGGGGTCGAGCGTGAGTGAGGTGATGCCGGTGCCGGGGATGAAGGTGGAGAAGACGATGCCGTCTCCGGCGGGGGTGAGCTTGGTGAGGAAGCCGGAGGTGGTGCCGAGGATTTCAGGGACTACTGCGGCGATGGTGGGGTAGCCGCTGGAGGTCGTGTATCCGGCGATGTAGGCGTTGTCGCTGGCGTCGGCGGTGATGGCGGCGGGGGCGGTGTCTCCGTTGAGGGCGCTTAGGTAGGTGGCGTAGAGGAGGGTGGTGCCGGTGGCGTTGAATTTTTCGACGAAGCCGTTTTGGAAGCTGCCTGAGGCGAGGGATTGGATGATGCCGGAGGGGGTGACGGGGAGGGTGGTGCTGAAGGTGCTTCCGGTGACGAAGACGGCGTCGGCGGTGGCTGCAATGGAGGTTGAGGCGGTGCGTCCGCTGCCGGTGTAGGTGACGAAGAGGGGGTTGAGGCTGGGGTCGAATTTGGCGATGAAGGAGTTGGTGGAGGTGTCGGCGCGGGCGGGGAAGGCTACGCCGGAGGTGGTGGCGAGTGAGGCGGAGGTGGTGGTTCCGGTGACGTAGAGGTTGCCGGTGGGGTCGAGGGCGAGGGCGAGGCCGATGTCTCCGGCAGCTCCGATTTGGGTCTGGGCGAGGATGTTTGTTGCGGTGGGGTCGGTCTTGAGGAGGCGGACTCCGTCTTTTTGATCGAGGAGGAGGTAGAGGTTGCCGGAGGGGTCGGTCTGGACGGCGTTGAACTGTCCTTGATTAGCGACGGAGCGGAGGCCGGTGAAGACTAGTTGTTGGGTGTTTTGGGCTGCCACGGTTGCGGAGGCGAGTGTGCAGAGGCCGGCGAGGAGGAGTCGGAGCGCGAACTTGGTCTTCGTCATTATGAAGTTTGGCTGCGGCGGTGCGCTGATTGCAGCCTGCCCTTAACTATCTAATGGTGACAGGGTGAGTTTAGATTCGTTGACGTTGGAGTTCGTTACGAAGGTACTATATCTTCCCGATTTGGGAATCGGTACTCCCCTGGAGTTGTAGGAGGTAGGTGAGACCGCGGGTTTCCATCTCGTGTTCGAAGGTGGCGTGGTCGCTGTACTGGATGGCCTGCATGCCGGTGGCGATGGCGGCAGCTATGTTTTCGGGTTTGTCGTCGATGAAGAGGATGTTGGCGTGTGGGGTGCGGAGGCCTTCGGCGGCGTGGTGGTAGATTTCGGGCTCGGGCTTGGCGAGGTTGAGGGAGTGGGACCAGGTGTTGTGGTCGAAGGCTTCGATCCAGTGGTGGCGGGCGCGAAGACCGGCTTCCATCGCGTCGGGCATGTTGGAGAGAATGCCGGTTCGCATGCAAGCGCGCTGGAGTCGCTGGGCCCATTCGACCATTGGAGGGTTGAGCTGGGCCCAGAGGTCGGTGTCGGCGTCGATGAGGGCGGTTAATTGCTCGGGGGTGATGGTTAGACCGGCCTTTGAGGTTAGCTGGGTCCAGTAGGTTTCGCCTGTGAGGTCGCCGCGGTCGTAGTCGTGGCGGGGGGCCCAGTACTCGCGGTGGAGTGTCTCTTCGTCGAAGCCGGTGATGGTGCGGATGCGCTGCCATGCGGCGGGGTCAGGCGGGGTGGAGAGGACCTGGCCGTAGTCGAAGAGGATCGCCTTGATTTGGGTCATTAATGTCGATTGTAAAGGGACGGGAAACTTGCGGTATCTGTTGATGGTTATAGGTTCCGAATAGCCCCGTCACTTCGCGTAGTCTTCGTTCATTGCGGCAGTTCTTTGCCGGCCTGGTCGGCCACCATGTATGCGGCGTACCAGTCGGGCCAGTCCGGATCTGCTTTGCCGATGCGCTTTTCGTGCTCGCCATGGGCCGCCTCCGCACGCCGGAGCGCGCTCGCTAGATCGTTCGCGGAGGCGTATGCCGTTTCGGCAAGATCGATGCGTCCGGGCAGCCGGGTCGTGACCTCCTGCAACAGCCATCCGTTGCCGTCCGGGTCGCTGAAGGTGACGAAGGAGCTGTAGCTGGCGTGATTGGGCGCGGGCCCGCTGACACGACCGCTCGTGTCGTCCGGTTGGAACTGAGCGCCTGGCGTCCCGGCGTGGAATACTTCGCTGACCTTGACACCGTGAGCGACGAGTTCGTTGCGCGCAGCTTCGATGTTGGAGACGATTAGGTAGAGGCCGCGGGCCGAGCCGGGCGCAGCAGACGTAATGTTCGTGCCGAATTGCACGGAGCACCCGGAGCCGGGCGATGTGAACTGGACGACCCTGAAGCCGTTATCGAAGGGGAAGTCGGCGTCGAGCCTCCACCCGAGGTCTCCGTAGAACTTTTTGGCGCGGTCGACATCCGAGACTGGGATGACGATTGCTTCGAGCTTCATGTCAATGCTTGCGTCGCTGGCTGCATCGTTAGCAGGGATTTCCTTTAGATCTGCCATGTTCTTTTCTCCTATTCGTTCATTTACAACGAAGCCAGATTTGTTGGATGCCGATGATCCTCACTATCTCCTTGTTCGCGCGTTGGAATCAAGCGGAGATCTCAGAGGGCTCAGAAAGTTGTCGTACCTGTTGATGGGGATGGGTTCCGAATAGTCCGTCACTCGAATGTCCGCAACTTGCCTCAAGCCGACCTCTCTGTAGTAATTCACATTCTGCTGTTTACATCAGAGATGGCTCTTGTCCGCTTGGCGAGTGACGCATCCATTCGAAGCGTCACTCGCTTTGTGATTAGTTTCTAAGCGGCAGTAGTACCGATGCTGTCGAGGTTAGCGAGAGCTTCGTCAGTGAGTTCCAACGTTGCAGCCTTGAGGTTCTCTCGGAGATGCTGGACCGACGATGTGCCGGGGATCAGCAGCATGTTCGGCGACCGCCGGAGAAGCCACGCTTGCGCTACCTGCATAGGAGTGGCCTCGAGCGACGCGGCGACTTCGTTGAGCTTAGACGACTGCAGCGGGGAGAATCCTCCCAGTGGGAAGTAAGGCACATAGGCGATGCCCTGTGCGGCGAGAGCATCGATGAATCCGTCGTCGGTGCGCTGGGCTACATTGTAGAAATTCTGGACGCAGACGATCTCAGTAAGGGCCTGCGCCTCGGCTAGCTGCCGGGAGGAGATGGTGCTGAGGCCGATATGCTGAATCAGGCCCTGTTGTTTGAGCTCGACAAGCGCGGTGAGTGGCTCTTCGAAGGGTTCGTCCGTCGGTGAGGTGAGGCCTCCGATGCGGAGATTGACGACATGGAGCACATCGAGGCCGAGATTTCGCAGATTGTCATGCACGGCGTCGATTATCTCCTGACGCGAGCGAGCATGTGGCCATGAGCCATCGCTGCCGCGGCGTGCGCCCGCCTTGGTCACGATGATGAGATCTTCGGGGTAAGGATGGAGCGCCTGCTTGATGAGTTGATTGGTTACATGTGGGCCGTAAAAGTCGCTGGTATCGATGTGGTTCACGCCGGAGGCGATGGCCTCGCGCAGAACGGCGATCGCACCCGAAATATCGCGTGGAGGCCCCCAGACTCGCTTGTCGCCATCCTGCCCGGCAAGTTGCATTGCGCCATAGCCCATGCGGTTCAAGGTTATTGAAGTGTTGGGAAGGGTAAATGTGCCACCGAGATTCGATTGTTGCTTCATGTGTCTCCTCAGAACTTGCCGATGTCTGTGTTGAGAATCTATGCTCACAATCATTCGATGAAGAAAACTTCAGATTAGGAGTTCGCATTTGCAGAAGCGATTGCAAAGTAGGTTAGAGCCGCGAAAATCGCCGGTTCAGGCACGTTCCACTGCAAGTGTGGAGGCAATTCTTAAGGCGACCATTCAGGTTTTGCTGAAAATCGGCAAAGATCGCCTGACCACAACGCGTGTCGCAGCCCGCGCTGGGGTTTCGGTCGGTACGCTGTACCAGTACTTTCCGAACAAAAGTGCGTTGTTGCGGGCCGCATTGCAGCGTCACATGGATCAGATCGGGTTGGTGCTGGCAGCGGTATGCCGCGAGCAAGCTGGCTCTTCGCTGGAGACGATGGCGACGGTGTTGGTGACAAGCTTCCTGGAAGCAAAGATGAAAGATGCGAAGGCAAGCGTTGCGCTGTATTCGATTAGTTCAGACGTTGATGGCGCAAGAATCTCACGTGAGATGAGTCTAAAGGCCAATCGTGCCATTGTTGCTATGCTTGCGACTGCAGAGGATGAGCTGGCGACCGATCCGCAGCTGGTGGCTTCCATGCTGCAGGCAACGATGGTCGGTGTGAGCCGACGGTTGCTGGAGTCCGCATCGCCGGAAAGTGATTATGAAAGGTGGCGCGATGAGCTCGTGTTTCTCGTGTGTACCTATCTTCGCGCTTGCTCGAAAGGAAGCGTCCGACGCTCGTATCTGACAGGCACAAAAGCTTCCTGATATCACAGAACCATCCAGCCGAATCGATTTAACCTGGTCTTCCTAAACGCTCATCTCGTGACGAAACTTCCGGTTTGTCGATGAACCGGAAAACGGATAGGCTGTGCTGAGTGATGATCTAGAATGGTTTTGAGTCGTCGCCCTCGGAGCAGACTATGAGCCGGGTCCTGGTTATTGGAGAGCACAACCACGTGAGCCGCGAGATCGGCGATGCGCTTCTTGCCGCCGATTTCCCGATGGAGTATTCGGCTGGGCACGCTGATGCTCTGCAGCGATTGCGTATGCGCGCGTTCGGGGTCGTCATTACTAATCCTGACAGCGCTCTCGATGAAGATCTGGCGCTACTGGAGGAGATGCGTGCCATCAGGCCGGGGGTGAAGTGCATCGTGCTGGCTCATCACAGCACTCCGGATGAAGTGATTGCTGCCCTGCGTGCCCGGGTGTTCGCCTGCTTCACACCACCGTTTGATTCGGGCGAGATCGTGAATCTGGCCCGCAGCGCAGCGTCCGACAGTGAATGGCGGGAGGACATACACGTGCTGTCGGCCAGGCCTGGTTGGGTGTCAGTCCGGGTAAATTGCCGTCTCCTTACTGCTGAACGGCTGCTGACGTTTGCGAAGGAGCTTAGCACTCAGTTGCCTGAGGATACCCGGTGGGAGATGATGCAGGCTCTGCGAGAGATATTGATGAATGCGATGGAGCATGGGGCGGCGTTCAATCCGGAACAGGTGGTGGAGGTTACAGGCGTTCGGACGGGGAGGGCCATGGTGTTTTACGTGCGTGATCCCGGGGCTGGGTTCCGGCGCGAATCGCTTAGCCATGCGGCTGTTGCCAATCCGTCTGAGGACCCCACGGCCCATGTCGAGCTACGCGAAGAAGAAGGAATGCGTGCCGGGGGATTTGGTCTTCTTGTGGCAGCTGGGACTGTGGATGAGTTGATCTACAGTGAGATTGGGAACGAGGTGCTGCTCATCAAATATTTGGATTCGGCCTCGGCTCCGCAATAGCTTGGGCGATGTGTTTTCGGGTTTGACGCGGACGGGTTGGCTTCAGTGCGAACTCACGCTGTATATGGTGCCGTGAGAAGGTAAGAGTGCCCCAACGACTGCGCCACCCAGGCCACCGATCACCGGCGCCGATCGCTGTTGGCAGGCCTCTACCGCCAATATCTAGGCAAAATGGTTCCTGAGAGCATGGTTTGTACGTCGCTGCCCCTATGCCGGCACCGACACCGGCACCCACTCCGGCCACGATGAGAGTGTTGCGTAAACGGTGGGTGTTTTTCATGAGCCTAATGCTGCGAACGTCTTGTTTCTGAATAGACTGTTCGCCAGCGGTCGCCCTGAATGAGATCGCTGTGTCAGAGACGCTTGTGAAGGTTCCAGAGTGCTTCTTTGATGCGGTGTCGACGATTTGAATATTTTGTCCCGCTCGCAACCCGCTTAAGGTCGCCCATGAGGCCTGATTGGTTTGGGCCAGGGAAGCGCAGGGAATTCCAAGAACACAAAGAAGGACCAAGAGCATTCGCATGGGTGTTCCTCGTCTCTTTTTCTATTGGGCGACCAAGCTATCATCGTTCCCTTCTTTCCAAAAGGTTTTTCGCAAGCCGCTCTTTTTATCGCCGATCGACTGTGGCGATTAGCATAGAGGTGTGAGCTATCGGTTTTCGGCGCGGACGGGTTGGGATGTGGGGGAGAGCAGGTTTGCGAAGGCGATTCGCGAAGCGCGGGCTTCGGGGCGAAGGCTGTATGACCTGACGGTTTCGAATCCTACGGTGTGTGGGTTTTGTTATGACGTGGAGGGGATTCTGAGGGCGCTGGGCGATGGGCGGGCGATGACGTACGATCCCGATCCTCGGGGGATGCTGTCGGCTCGGGAGGCGGTGGCGGAGTATTACCGGGACCATGGGGCTGAAGTTGATCCCGATGCTGTGGTGATGACGACCAGCACGAGTGAGGGGTACGGGTATCTGTTCCGGCTGCTTTGCGATGCCGGGGATGAGGTGCTGGTGGCCCAGCCTAGTTATCCGCTGTTCGACTTTCTGGCGGATCTGGAGGATGTGCGGCTGCGGCCTTATCCGTTGTTTTATGACTATGGGTGGTGGATTGATTTTGCGGAGTTGGAGCGGCGGATCGGGCCTCGGACGCGGGCGATTGTGGTGGTGCATCCGAATAATCCAACGGGTCATGCGACGGGGGCGGCGGAGAGGGCTCGATTGGAGGAGATCTGCGTCACGGCATGGGCTGGCGTTGATTGTGGATGAGGTGTTTCTGGATTATCCGCTGCGGGAGGGGGAGGCGCTGAGGAGTTTTGCGGTAGGGCCGCATCCTGTGCTGACGTTTGTTCTAAGCGGGATGAGCAAGATCGCCGGGCTTCCGCAGATGAAGGTAGGGTGGATTGTGGGGATGGGGCCGGAAAGGGGGAGGCTGGAGGCGATGGGGAGGCTGGAGGTGATCGCGGATACGTTTTTGTCGATGAGTGCTCCGGTGCAACTGGCTCTGCCGGTGTGGCTGGCGGGGCGGCGGGGGATTCAGGAGCAGATTCTGGAGCGGGCGCGGGGTAATCTTGCGTCGGCGGAAGGAAGTGGGCTGGAGGTGCTGCGGGTGGAGGCAGGATGGAGCGCTGTTTTGCGATTGCCTCAAGTTGGGTTTGGGGAGGTGGCGGAGAGACTACTGGGAGAGGCTGACACGGTGGTTCATCCGGGATCGTTCTACGGGATTGGGGAAGGTGGGAGGGTGGTTGTCAGTTTGATTGGGCTAACATCTGATTTTTCATTGGGCTTGAAGAGCATCGTTAAATTGGTACTTGGATGAGTGATTTGGCCTGAGCTATGTGAACCAAGATGGTTAATACTTCATGCGATGCGTGTAATGTGTTACATCCATTAGTCGGTTCAAGTAATTGAATTTACATATTTTGCAGAAATGGATTTGATTCCTGCTCTTCGCCAATCGTAGTTTTGGGACCATGGCCGGGGATGACTGTGACCTCATCGGGAAGGTTGAGGAGGCGGTCTTTGATCGAGGTGAGGAGTTGGCGGGTGTTGCCTCCGGGGAGGTCGGTTCGGCCTATAGAGCCGGCGAAGAGGGTGTCTCCGGCGATGAGGAGGGTGTGTTCGGGGAGGTAGAGGCAGCTGCTGCCGGGGGTGTGGCCGGGGGTGTGGAGAACGGTGCCGGTGAGTCCTGTGATGGAGATGGTGCGGCCGTCGGCGAGGTTGTCGTCGGGTGCGGCGACCTTGGGGGTGGGGATGCCTAGCCAGCCGGCCTGGATGTCCATCATTTTAACCAGGGGGAGATCGAGCTGGTTGTAGAGGATGGGGGCTCCGGTGAGTTGCTGAAGGCGGTGGGCTCCGGCGATGTGGTCGATATGGGCGTGGGTGATGACGATCTGCTTGACGGTGAGGTGGTGGCGGTCGAGGATGGCCTGGATGCGGGGGATGTCGTCACCGGGATCGATGACGATGGCTTCGCGCGAGGTCTCGTCACCGAGGATGGAGCAGTTGCACTGGAGGAGGCCGACGGGAAGGATTTCATGGATCATTTGGGTTAAGAGCTAAAGGTTTAACACCGATTTGCACCGATGGCACCGATTTTAAAACGACCACGGGTCTCGCGGAGGAGCGCGGATGAGACTTGATTTACGGGAGTTTATGCCTGGTCGAACGCCGATTTAGGAAAGCTCTGAATAAGTGTCATACCCCGCGAATTCTTGACCAGAGAATGATTCCCTCAGGGGCTGAAGCCCGGCATTTGGGGACCATTTGCGGCACGGCTGAAGCCGCGCCCTTTCAAAACAGACTTCGCTCGGGGCTTGTTCAGAGTGTCCTTAGAACGATGATTTAAACGTAAAAATGCGCGAGCCTTGGCTCGCGCATCTGAGTGAGACGGAACTTGAGGCTACTTCTTTGGGGCGCTCTGGCTGGTGGGATGACCGGCGAAGACGGAGTGGTCGCCGCTGGCGCGGGAGAGCAGAATGGTGAGGCCGATGGAGGTAAGCATGAAGACGATCGCGGACCAGGTGGTGAGCTTGGTGAGGAGATTAGCTGCTCCGCGGGGTCCGAAGGCGGTCTGCGATCCCTGGCCGCCGAAGGCTGCGGCGAGGTCGGCGGACTTGCCCTGCTGGAGCAGGACGACACCGACGAGGAAGACCGAGACAATAATGTGCAGGATTACGAGAAGGATAACCATCGGGAGTAGCTTCGAGACCTCGAACGCGGAGAGGTTATCTCCGAAGAATGTGTGGATTGGTGCGGAGGAGGGGACTTGAACCCCTATGCCTTGCGGCACTAGCACCTCAACCTAAAACTAAGTGTATCACTGTGTATCGTACAAATCTAAATCGCTGATTCTATTGGATTCCGGTATCGCGGACTATCATGGCTTTTCAGCTAACCGTTACACTTCCGTGACAGTTTCCGCAGCCTTCATGCGCCGCTCCATGAACTCTTTCGCGATGTTCAGATCATCCGCGTCAACGATATGGTATCGACGCTCCATGGAGTCTGTCTTATGCCCGCTGATCTTCATGCGATCACCTGCGGTACGCCCGCGGCGCACATATTCCGCACCGCCGTCCTGCGCAGATCTCGTGCCTCCGACCTCTCGGAGGCTCCTCCGACACGTCGGAGGCGGTCCGCCCGTTAAAGGTTTTTCCTAAACCGCCCACCCATTGGTAAGCCCTATCGCCTGCAGCAGTTAGTCAAACTTTCGCCGATCTCTTTCTGTTGGCCCCCTGATTGCTTTTATATGCTGCATGTTCCAAATCTGTTTGAGAATGATAGCTCCGCCTCATCGTTCGCTTGAAGCTATCAAAGCACTGCGATTCATCAGGACCGCGGCACAGACGGAACGTGGATTTATTACCAGCCGGATTTACCAGGAAGTTGATAATCCCGAGGCACTCTGTTTCGAGCAAGACTGGTCCAGTGAACAGGAACTGAAATCCCACATCCGTTCGAGCTGTTTTACAGACTTGTTGATGCTCATGGAGACGGCCCCTACGGCACCCGTCCTTGTGGTTCGCTCAGTGACCGACATGGCCGGTCTGGAGTACGTCGAGACGGTTCGTTTTTCTAACCGTTAGATGGAATTGTTGCAAGCCCCGGGCCCCAGAAAAAATATCAGTGACAGATTGGATCTGAATCCATCTGACATAAACCTCCGAGCGCTGGCCCGCCTAAACAGACTTACAAGGAGAATCGAATGGACCTTAGTTCGAATATCAGAAAAATAACGCTAGCACTATTCGCCGTTTTGATATTATTCGCCGGCGAGAGTGCGAGCGGACATGCGCAGGCGACAAGCGCGAAACAACCTAACATCCTCGTCATCATGGGCGATGACATCGGCATGTGGAACATTGGCGCTTACCACCGTGGTTTGATGGCCGGTAAAACACCAAACCTCGACAAGCTCGCCAAAGAGGGCATGATATTCACGGACTATTATGCCGAGGCTAGTTGCACGGCGGGCCGAGCACAATTCATCACGGGAGAGCTTCCGATTCGCACCGGTATGACCACCGTCGGCCAAGCGGGAGCGTCGATCGGCTTGCCTGCCGAGGCTGTGACCATTGCGACGATTCTGAAATCGATGGGCTACGCCACCGGGCAGTTCGGCAAAAACCATCTCGGCGACAAAAATGAATTCTTGCCCTGCGTTCATGGCTTCGACGAATTCTTCGGTTATCTGTATCACCTGGATGCGATGGAAGATCCGGCACATCCCAACTATCCGCAGAATCTGTTAAACGTCGTCGGCCCACGCAACATGGTTCATTGTTGGGCTACAGATACGGTTGACAAGACCGAGATGCCTCGCTGGGGATCGGTCGGCAAACAGAAGATTGAGGATGCCGGCCAGCTCTTTCCCAAGCGGATGGAGACCGTCGACGACGAGATTCGTGACATGTCCATCAATTTCATCGACAAGGCCAAGAAGGACAACAAACCCTTCTTCGTCTGGCTCAACCCGACCCGCATGCACATCGTCACTCACCTCTCCCCCAAGTATGAAGCAATGCGGAACTCAGAGAATGGATGGTCGGAAGAAGAAGCCGGCATGGCACAGTTGGATGACGACGTCGGTCTCGTGATGCAGAAGCTGAAGGACATAGGCGAAGACGACAACACCATCGTCCTGTTCACCACGGACAACGGCACCGAAGTCTTCACCTGGCCCGATGGCGGTCAGACGCCGTTCGCGCAATCCAAGGGGACGGTTCTCGAGGGCGGCTTCCGCGTGCCCGCAATCCTTCGCTGGCCCGGTCATGTGCCGGCGGACTCGGTACAGAATGGCATCTTCTCCGGCATGGACTGGCTGCCTACCTTTGTCGCCGCGGCCGGTAATCCGAACATCGTCCAGGAATTACTGGCGGGTAAAAAGATCGGTGACCGGACCTACAAAAACCATTTGGATGGCTACAACCAAATGGACGCCATCACCGGTAAAGGTCCGTCCGCGCGTCATGAGATCTTCTACCTTGGCGAAAGCACGGTCGGGGCGGTGCGCATTGACGATTACAAGTTCCGTTTCATTGACCAACCAAATGGCTGGGTAGGGGAGAAGACCCATCCTGACGTACCGTACATCACCAACCTGCGTCTCGATCCGTTCGAGCGCACCGGCTGGCCCAACGAAGGGACGAAAGATGGAGCCCAGCAATACTTCGATTGGTTCAAGTACCAATTCTGGCGCTTCGTATTCGTTCAACAGTTAATGGCCAAAGAACTCCAAACCTTCATCGAGTTCCCGCCGATGCAACGGGGCGCGAGCTTTAACCTCGACGCGGTCAAAGCAGAGATGGCAACAAGGATGGCCCAGGCGCAGGCGGCGTCCAAAGGACCAAGCAATTAGCAGGAACGAGCACATCACGGTGGGCAGCCCGTAAGAGCGCCCACCGAAAAACCATGAGCCACGGGCTCGAAGAATAACGTTCCCTTCCCCTGAGCTGTTTCTCAATTTTGAGCGGCTCCAGTAACCGATGAAAACAACTACGAAAGAAGGATCACGATCATGAAAGCCAAATTCGCATTGTGCGCGATGCTAATGTGGATCGCGTCCGCAGTTACCGTTGGACAACAAGTCTCCGTCAACTATAACCACGCCCAAAGTTTTGCCCAGTATCACACTTACGCCTGGGGCTCCAACAACGCTAACCAAATCCAGAATTCGATCTTGGCCCAGGTGGCACAACAGGATATCGACGCGGCAATGCAGGCTAAGGGTCTGCAAAAGGTGCAGGAATCAGAAAAGCCTGACCTGATCCTCACTGCAAACGGCGGCATGAAACAGGAAACCTCTTACACAGCAATGGGCATGCGCGGGATTGGCGGCGGAATGGGTAGCATCACTCCACAGCAGAACGTCGAGGGAACTCTGATTGTCGACCTCTATGACGCGAAGACAAAGTCCCTGGTGTGGCGAGGCATTGGACAAGACACGCTGAGCAACAACGGCAACAAGAACCAGCAAGAGGTGCAGAAGGCCATCCAGAAGATGTTCAAACAGTGGCCGAAGTGAGCTGACAGTAGCCATCTCGATATTTTAAGTAAAAGAGTAACCTGAACGGCCTTCAGGACGAGCTGATCCGGCACGTGCAAGAAGATAGCAGGATGAGCAACTTCGACTTCTGAGTCCAGCTCCTTGATGCCGACAGGATGACCTATGGGGCAAGCATCAGGACGCAGACTTCTGGATCGAAAACGCTAGTGTCGAGTGGAACGAATCAGAAGCACCTTTCCATACTGTCGCGCGGCTTACGCTCTTATCGAAGTCCCAGTTTCAGCCGATGCCGCCGAAGCAATCTATTTCGATATCACAGGGAACTCGTCACCTGACAGCACACCCGTTGGGAGCATTAATCGTGCCCGCTGGCCCGCGGAGGTCGCGAGCAGAAAGACGCGGATGTGAGTCAACCGCAGTTGTAGATCATTTCGCGTGATCGGACACAACAGATGCCTTTGCTGAGGGAGAACCGATCTGCGAAACACCACTTGGCTTTGTGTTGGACCGTGTGAAGAGCATGCTGGACGAACACCCCGTGATCGAATCAGGAAGCGGACGAATTCGGGCAATCGGTTTTGGCGGCGCCGCTTTCGAATTGGAAGTATTTGCCTTTGGTAGCATAGGCGACTGGGCCGAATTCACTGCCATTCGCCAAGAAGTCATTCGAAGATAGCTGAAATTGTTGAAGTGGCCGGCACTCGGTTTGCGGCACCGCTAGGCTGAGGTGTCGGCTGTGGGTTCAGTTCGGTCTTTTGCCGTTGACCGTCTGAGCCCATCTGCACCTGGAATTGTTGTGTCTTCTTCATTTCGCCCTTCAGGCTAATGGTTTGCTGTTCCAACCAGGTGTACCGAGCGAGCGCTTGTTTGTTCGCGGCGGAAGACTGCTCGATATCAGCAAGCTTCTCCCGAAGTGCAGAGTTCTGCGTCCGAGCCGGAAGAAGAGAACAGAAAATGATGCCCACGACCACCGTTGCGACCACTGTTAGATCGCGCACTTTTTTCTTCGGGTTGCGCATCGGCAATTCCTGTAATGACCACTTATCAGGCTTCCGAGGCTAGAAACCGGGACCTGGGCGGAACTCTGAAATGCAAGCGTTAAATGCGGCGGTTCGAAACAGACTGCCTGGATGTACTCCAAAGTTTGAACATGCAACGTGTAGAAGCAATCAGGAGGCCAACAGAGCGATACCGGCGGAAGTCTGAATTAACTCCAACAGTTGATGGGGGTTACCGCGAGTGAACGCTTCTAAGGAAGCTTTTCGTGAACAGTACAACCTCCGACGTATCGGAGGTGCCTTCGACGAGTCGGAGGCAGGGGAAGAACTATTAGTCTCTTTGCTTATCCCTTGAGGTGATGCCGAGCCTTACCAACATCGAATCGAGAGTAGTAGGCTTGAGACCCAGAATCTCAGCGGCGCCGCCTTTTCCGCGAATACGCCATCCTGTCATCTCCAACACATTCCGTAAATGCTCGCGTTCAGTGTCGCTGAGAAGCAAGCTGGGAACGTCATCATGGAATGCATCGCTCGGTGGACTGATGTGAAGCCTCGGACCGCTTGCAAGTATCATCGCTCGCTCAACGGCATTACGCAGCTCCCGGATGTTACCAGGCCAACTGTATCGTTGCAGCGTACCAATGCTGTCTTTGTCAATGAACTCGATACCTTTGCCGAATACTTTTGCGAACTCATTCACAAAAGACTGAACCAGCAGCGGGATGTCTCCTGGGCGTTCGCGCAGCGGCGGGATCCGGATTGGAAACACATTTAATCTGTAATAAAGGTCATCCCGGAATCTCCGTTCGCGGACCGCCTTGTCTAAATCTCGGTTAGTGGCGGCGATGATGCGCACATCTACCGAGATACTCTTGGAGCTGCCGAGACGTTCCACTTTCTTTTCCTGCAGCACTCGCAACAGTTTTACCTGCATTTCGAGCGACAGTTCGCCCACCTCATCCAGAAACAGTGTAGAGCCGTGTGCCACTTCAAAGCGGCCGACCTGTCGCGAAAGCGCACCAGTGTACGCTCCCTTTTCGCGTCCGAATAGCTCGCTCTCGATGAGGGTCTCAGGAATTGCAGCGCAACTGACACGAATCATCGGTCGGGCAGCGCGAGGGCTGAGTTCATGAATAGCGGAGGCAATGAGCTCCTTTCCAGTACCGGTCTCGCCGATCAGGAGCACACTTGAGTTCGTGGACGCCACCTGCTCGACTTGCTCCAGCACATATCGAAGAGCGGCGCTCTCGCCAACGAGGCTTCCACAACCGCGGACAGCTTTCACTTCCTGTAAGAGATATACGTTTTCGTGGTGCAGTTGGTCGCGCAAGCGCTGCACTTCATCGAGAGCTTTCCGCGTTTCGTCTTCCGCACGTGTGCGAGCGATCACGCTGCCGATCATTTCAACAAAGAGCCGAAGACGATTCACGATGACCTCCGGCCATTCCCGCTCCCGGAGCACCGTCCCGAAGGCTAGCGCACCGATCACCTTCCCGCCTACTTTGAGCGGAAAGGTGACGTTCGAGCGAGGACCAAACCGTCGGGCGATCTCCTTCTCCCGTGCTGCTTCCTCCGGCAGATCATCAATATGCGCGAAGCAAACTGTTTCTCCGCTTGCTATAACGCTCGACATCCACGGTAAGTCCTTGACGGCGAATTCTAGAAACGGTTCAAGGCCTGACAGCTGCCAGGAATGAGTAACGACAAAACGTTCTCCATCTTTCAGTTGAGTCAGTGTGCTGCGATCCAGGTCTAATGCGCGGACAATTTGCATCTGAGCATTGACGATCTCTTCATCCAGAGTTTCAGATGTGAGGCTAACGAACCGTGCTGAAAGCTCGGTCAGCAACATCTCGAATCGTAGCCTGTCTTCATACTCCGCATGTAGATTGGTTTGCGGATTTTGCAATTGATCACTCACAAGCACCTTTCGCCCAGCTCTGCCCGCAAAACTGGCCCGGATAACTTTTAGAGGAGTAGATATTCTAAGAGCTTTGTTAGTAAACAGTACAGTCGTTACTTATCTCATTTTGGGGCCTTTTAGTTTATGCATCGCGAATCGCAGTAGAGGAGATTCGTAAAGTCCACTGAATGCTGGGTATATTTCCGTGATGATAAAGATTGCAACGGGAGTCGCTAATGCACAGACGATCAGTATCACAATCAGGGATCGACATCGAACTCTGCTCCGATACCGGAAGCAATTCCCCGAAAGCATGAGGCCCCCAGGCGATAAATTGGCTGGTCACTGTCGTGACGCCTTACGGGCCAGTGACGCATTTCGATTTTCAGGCGAAGCCCAAACCAGAGCGGAATTCCTAAGCGAACGCGCCTTCAAAATATGGGCTAGACTGGAGAACGCGTCAGAGTCAATGGAGTACTCGCTCCGCAGATTGGAGCGCTGGTGATAAAGGGCCCTCATCGTTCCGGAAGGATTCTTTGGAGCAATGAACTCTATCAACATCAGTCTCGTTCTGCTCACGATTGTTTTTGGCGCTGCCATGCTTGGAATGGCTCTGAGCCGCCGCCTTCCAGACCGCTACCTGACGCCGGATTCCATCACTCATGTGAAGATCGGTGCGTCATTGCTGACGTCCATGTTTGCTCTTCTTCTAAGCCTCCAGCTCTCGTCGGGCAGAACCGCATTTGATCGGCAGGAAAAAGAAGTGTCTGTGATGGCCTCCCAGCTAGATCTGCTGGATCGCACTCTCTTCCGCTATGGGCCGGCGGCCACCGATGCTCGAGCGGTGCTTCGCAGCAGCATAGTAGACATGCTGGATCAGGGCTGGCCGCGCGAACGCCTGCAGGCTGCCACCCTCAAACCGAGAGCCGGAGGCGAAATCATATTTGACGAAATTCAGGCATTGACACCGGAGAACGACACTCAACGAGCAGCGAAAGCAGAAGCGCTCAGTATAGTGATCGATTTAGGAGAATTACGTTGGTTAGCTACCTCGAAGGTACGCAGTTCTACCTCCATTCCATTAATGATCGTTGAGATTGTCTGGGCTACGATCGTGTTCGTCAGTTTTGGAATTTTCGGCCCTCGCAACCTAATGGTTGTTGCAAGCACTTTCATCTACGCATGCGCGGTTGCGGCGGGATTCTTTCTGATTGTGGAGATGACCACGCCGTTCGGTGGCCTGATACGCGCATCCAGCCCCCGTTGCGCGAGGCTCTTGCGCGCCTTGGCCAATGAACTGAAGCGGGGTGAGTTGCCTCCTATGGTTTCTGAGGAGTTTTGAAAGGATGACCGAAAGCAAAAACACGAAGAGGAAGTCGGTCCGGTTTTCAAGTTTAAAAATATCAAAAGAGGGTTCCCTGACTTGGCGAGGAGTTCAAGGTCATAAGAAATTATGAATTGAAGTGAAAGGAGCGTAAGAATGCGATTCGGAATAAAACTTGAAACCGCTATCCTTGTATGCATGTTTTTGGGAAGCGCCACATTTGCACTGGCGCAACAAAAGGGGCAGTGGGTGCCCGGACAGTTCGGTCTCAATGCCGGTGTGGTTCCCGATCCCGGACTTACCTATGCCAACCTGACGGTAAACTATTCCGCCAGCCGATTGAACGACCCCGACGGAAACCGCATCCTTCAGAACGTGACGGGGACGTATTCGTTCTGGGCGAACGAAAATATCATCTACTGCGTTCCGGACCATAAGTTCCTGGGTGCCCATTACGCGCCCTATATTTCTGTGAACATTGCGAACGGTTCTCTGGTGGCCGACATACCAGGGACCAACCTCAGTGTTAACGGAGGGGGAGCAGGTCTTGCCGATATGTACTTCCAGCCAGTGAATCTGGGTTGGCACTTTGGGAAGCGGGTTGACTTCAATGCGGGATATGCATTCTTCGCTCCTACTGGCCGTTATACACCGGGAGCGAGCGACAACATTGGCTCCGGATATTGGGGCAACGTTATGACTTCCGGCACGACGTACTACATCACCAAGAACCGTGGAACTACCGCAAACCTGATGACCGCGTGGGAATTCAACCACGGGCTAAGAGAAGTCGCCAGCGTACCTGCGGGCCGGTTCATCAGCAACAAAACGCCCGGCCAGGCATTCACGATGGAGTGGGGAGTTGGGCAGGCTCTCCCGCTGAAGAAGGACCTCAGTATAGTGGCGCAACTTGGAGTGGTTGGGTATGACCAATGGCAGGTTTCGAGTAACGGGGGGACAGTAATCGTTGCCAGTATTCCCGTCGCTGCGAGCACACTTCCGTTCTATGCCGTCCATAGCATTGGGGTTCAGTCCAATATTGTTCTGCCGCCGAAGGCTTTAGTATTCTTCTTCAAGTACTACGATGAGTATTCGGCCAAGGCTCGTCCGCAGGGACGCTCTTTCGTATTCGGCGGCTCATGGACGTTCCGGAATCCGAAGCCGCCATCTGCAAAACCGTAATGGCTCACGGGGCAGTGGTCAGGGGACTTGCCAGACGAGTGAATAGATATCCTGAGTGCCCATATTGCGAAGCAGCAGGGGCGAATCGTCTGGAGCGAGGCTCAGAGATTTGCCCCAGTACCCTGTGGTTGGCAGGCTTTTGAGATCGGCCACTTGTTCCACTTTACGGTCACTGATGCGGATCCGGACGACTGCAGAGTTGTTGGGAACACGCAAGAAATACAAATATTCGCCATTTTTTGACCAGTTGGGGAAAGCGAGCGGCGTGCGTATTAGTTCTGACCATTCACCGGTCTTGAAATCGAAGAGTCTGATGCTCAGCCCGTCTTCGGTCATGGCGGCAATGTATCGTCCATCAGGTGACCAGCGGGGTGAGAAAAGGCGACGGGATCCCGGAAGAGTGGAAACGTTGTGGCTTTCAAGATCGAGGAGGTGAACCTCTGACGAATCATCATCCACCCCACCTGCGAAGATAATTTTGGTCCCATCCGGCGACCAACCGGGATCCCCTTGGGGACCAGTATCATCGTGGATCAGGCGTTCGGGGTTGCCGCCATCGCGGAAAACGGTATAGAGCTTGAAGTTCTCTGGCTCATTAGCGCCTTTTTCTCGAGAGCCTTTATTAACACTGCCATAAAAGACAATCTGCTTTCCATCAGGAGACCAGTTGGGAAGGAAGGCATGTAAGGGTGGACTGGTGAGGCTGAAGCGATCGCTTCCGTCCAGCCTGCTTCGCCATAAGACCCCATCCGGGTAAGTGACATAAGCAACCCACTGGCCATCCTTCGAAAATGCGGGGGCTTCAGCTGAAATACCAGAGAGAAAGGGCAGGAACAGTCCTGACTTTATGTCGTATCGCACCAGTTCGCCGCGCAAGATTCGGCCGGTCACGAAGAGTTTCTTACCATCTTTACTGGGAAGAGGCGAATCGAGGTTGAGCGGGCTCTCGGTCAGTTGGATGGGCTTCGTTGCCGAGTGACTTAACAAGCCGGTGTTTTCAGGCAGCGCCCATATCTGGCCCATAGATCGGAAGACGAAGTACTTGCCGTCCGGAGTCCACTTTCCCGTGGTTTCGTTCGGGGGATTGTGCAGGCCGGGAAGCAGGGGATGAAGGTTCTTCCCTTGCGAGGAAACCTCCCACAGGGAATACCCGCCGGTCTTCGTATCTTCGACGCTAAACCGTATCTTCTTTTCGTCGGGTGAAAGCTGGGGAGCGAAAGGTCGACCGGAGACCGAGATCACCTTGCGAGCTTCTGTCCCGTCACTTTTCGCTAGAAACAAGTCGCTGCGACTGCTATACACGAGCAACGTTCCGTCGGGCGACCAGGCGGCATCTGTCCCAGACGCATCTGATGCAACGGTGTTGGCAAGGCGATGGGGCGACCCACCGAGGGTTGGTAGACTCCAAAGGTTGCCGGGCCTGTCTATGGCGAGAAGCTCAGCCCCATCGGGAGAAACGCTGAGAGGAGTCAATCCCTGAGAAGGTGTTGGGATCGGTACCGGATCGCCACCAGAAACGGAAGCCTCGGCGATTCTCAGCGAGGTTTCGGTTCCCAAACGAAAATAGAGCCGTGCCCCATCGGTGCCTCCCAACGTCTTCGGCTCGCCGTCATGGGTGAGTTCAACAAAGTCCGAGACTTTCGGCGCAGGTAAGGGGCGTTTCCAGAAGTAGCCGAGGCCGCCAGCGATGACTCCGATGAGAACCACAAGAGCAATAGCCCAGCGCCCGCGCGGCACGGTCGCCGCTAAGGTTTGGGCAGGGAGACGCGCGGAGCTGCTCATTGCGCGGGTCAGTTTTCTGGGGAGTCTGTTGCGGGAGAAGGAGGTGAGAGCGATCTCGTTTAGGTAAGATCGCAGATCGTCACGAAGATGGGCTACGTTCTGGTAACGGAGCCTTCGATCTTTCTGGAGGGCTTTGGTGAGAATGCATTCGAGTTCGAACTCATCATAGGCAACGAAGCTACGCAAAGGTTGGGGAGGACGGTGCAGGATTCCGTCAGTAATTACGCCGGAGGTTGGCCCAGTAAAGGCAGGTTTGCCGGTAGCCATTTCATAGAGGACGATTCCGAACGAGAAGATGTCCGAGCGCGCATCTAGCTCTTCGCCGCGAACTTGCTCCGGCGACATATATGCCACGGTTCCCAATGTTGTTCCCGGATTTGTCAGCGTGAATTCGGTTGGGCCAGCAGTTTCATCTCCTGCACGCACAGGCTCACTGGCTGACTTGGAACCCAATTTAGCGATGCCGAAGTCCAGAATTTTGACCGGGCCGCGTTTGGTTACAAAGATATTCGCAGGCTTAATGTCACGGTGCACTATCCCCAGATGATGGGCTGCATCGAGGCCGTCGGCGATCTCACCGCCCAATTTCAAGACCTGAGCCAATGGGAGAGGTTGGTCGGCGATATAGTCCTTCAACATCTTTCCGTCTAAAAACTCCATGGCGATGAAGGCGTGCCCGTCCTGCTCGCCGATGTCGTAGATTGTGCAGATGTTTGGATGATTCAATGCAGAGGCAGCCTGGGCTTCACGACGGAATCGCTCTAAAGCAGCCTGATGAGAGGCTAGTTCGGCAAATAGAAACTTCAGTGCCACGAAACGGTGGAGGCGGGTGTCCTGGGCCTTGTAGACGACACCCATTCCGCCTTCGCCCAATTTCGCCACGATGCGGTAATGTGAGATACATGTCTCGATGAACGCGTCAGAGTTCGTCATGCTCCTTCCGCCATTCTCTAACCAAAATCTTAGGGTGGGTCTTGAGGCAAGTCAACGCCTGCTCGGTTTTTCAACGCCACAATCATGGGAGTCGCGCAAATGTTAGGGCCGAGCTGCTGGACGTTTTAGAACGCCGCGAGACGTGCGATAAGCCAGAAGGATGCGCAGCTACCTATGGCATATGGCGGGATTCGCGAAGACCAAGACGGCAATCGAGACGTCCAGCGTTTGAACACCGCTATGATTAAGAGGGCAGACCCGACAAAGGAAAAATGACCGACCTCGACTCCAGCACTGAAGAAGCCGAGAGCAAGCGGGATATGCGCAGCGGGCAGCCCTGCCGCGCTGAGTCCACCTGCGAATCCCAGGCCGTGCAGCAGGCCGAACGAGAAAGCTACGAGCCATGGCTTGCGCTGCGCGAGTCCAGTTGGATTCGTATCTTTTCGGAGTACTTCCCAGGCGACAAACAGTATGCTGAGCGCAATAACTGCTTCAACAGGGGCGGGCGGTACGTGGACGAATCCCAGCGTTGCGAGAGTCAGCGTGACCGTATGGGAGAGTGTAAAAGCACTAACGGTTAGAAGTAAGCGCCTCACGCCGTTCACCAGCAGCAGGAGTCCTGAAACGAACAGCAGATGGTCGATGCCCGTGAGGATATGCTCGATGCCGAGCACGAGATAGGTTCGAGCAACCTCGAAACGCCGCGGCGTTGCTTCCACAATGAAGGAAGGCGAGGAAGGCATAACGCGAGTCACCTGAGAAGAGCCGTCGAGGTGCTCGACACGAACCAGAACGTCGGTGATGGTTCCCTGCAGCCCAACAAACTCGACGCGTTTTCCCGCGAGTCCGCCGGGCCCGGCGTCGATCCACCGGCGCTCGACCAGTGAGTCAGTCAACTCCTGAACCATCGGCTCTTTGAGGTTCTGCACGTCATCAGGAAGCTTGAGCACAACCGGCAGCCGCATGCCTGAAAGCACGGGCGTGCGCCACAAAATAACGAAACGGCCCGGCGCAGTTTCTTTTAGTTCAAGGTAAGCCGGACGGACTTCGTGTGCCCATGCGGAACGGAGGCCGGCAGCAGTGCCACAAGCACCAAGGTGGCAAAGAGGCAACGAAGACGTTTCTGTACGCAGATCATCGCGGCGGCCCTTCTCCGGAAGAAATGGGAATTGCGGGCTTAGGCATCTTTGGAAGAGGCGCAGTTGCTGTTTGCTTCTTGGATGGAGAAGGCAAGGACACGGTGTACTTTGCACGCATGGCTTCATAAGCCTTGTGCCAGGCCTGTTCGCGCTGGTCCGCGAGCCATGCTCTTTTCACGTCCGGCTCGACTTCTTCAAAAGCAGGGATGCGGCCGGGAGTGAGCGAATCCACGAACACGAGGTGCCATCCATAGCCGGACTCGACTGGCCCTTGCCATGAACCAGGTTTGAGTTTAAAGACTGCCTGCGCAAACTGCGATCCAAGCTCTTTGGCCAATTGCTCGGGCGAGCGATCGCCGTAGTAATCCTGGAACATGAATGCATCTGCGAGCGCAACTGCAGTCTTGGAGTCTTCGGGCTGGCCTGCGATCTTAGCCAGCACCTTAACCGCATCGTCGTGAGCGCGTTGCCCGCGTCGATCGGGTGAAAAGTATAGATGACGGAAAGTAATCCCGCCGGGCAACAAGAATTTGTCTCGATTCCGTTCGAACCACGCTTTGAGTTCCGTGGTCGTGGGCTCGTGAGCATCGGCTACGTCCTCAGCAAGAAATTGCATCTTCTGCGCCATGCGGCGCTTGACGATGTCGTCATCCTTATCGAGGCCCATGGCGAGAGCCTCGCGATAGAGCACTTCTTCTCGTACGCGGTTCTCCACGAGGCCCGCCAATTCCTCGGGCGTGGGTTGGCGCTCCCATTGCGCTGCGAAACCAATCTGGAGTTGGCGTAGATCGTCCTGCGTTAGCTCTATGCGCTTGCTGCCCGGTTGACTGGTATGGCCCCACACTTCATACATGACGAACAACAGCGAACCGATAATCAGAAAATGAACGAGCGGCTCGCGCAGCCAGCGGTTGAGGACCCTGCGCACAGACGTAGGGTGTCCCTCGGCGGGCTCGCAGGGCGCTGACTTGGATGCAACTAACATGTCCACCCTCCTGCACCTTGCTTCCTCTCAGAACGTCGTGACTGCTCTATTCCTGCACTTTTTCGAGTTCATAATTGGCGTAGCCGAATTCATTGCTGCGCGCGGCCAGATACTTATCCCCCAGCTTGTAGACCGTCACTGCGAACGGCGTCTCTCCAAGCGTGGTAATAATTTCGCCGCCTTGGATCTCGTATTGTGCGGGCGAGCCCAAGGCACCCGCGCCCGTCGCATCAAATACTTCACCCGGTTCCGGTTGCTTCCCGTCTACGCTGAGAATCAGACGTCGCCCTGAGGTGCTGTAGGAAATCCGGAACTGCTGGCCGGTAACCGTATTGCGAACGGTCAGTGTCTTTCCAACGACCAACTGCCTTAGCTGGGAATCGTCGAGTGCCGCGGCCCCCTTCTGCTTCAGATCGGCCACCGTGATACTGTGCTTTTCACCCTTGCTCGCCTCCTCCGTCGGGGCATACCAGATGGGAGACGTCCAGGCTCGCTCTTGAACCGTTGACGCAACCCAGTTCGGCGGCGGCACTCCCAACTTCTTGGCATCGTAGGTGGTCCATCGTGGAGTCGGTATCTGCAACACACGGGCGTAATAGAACGCGTGCAAGCTCGGGTCGAAGTCGGGATCTTTCCATACCTTCTTCAGTTCGACCGCACCGATGGTGTTCGTATAAGTCGCGTTCTTGACATCAACGGTGTTGCCGACCGCAGGTACTTTTCCGGTAACCGAATCGGGCTTGCGGTTGCCGGACCACGCTACGTCATAGATCTTTTCGAAGATCTGGCCGCTCTTGGTCCAGCCCTTGATAATTTGAATGCGGTCGAGATTGCCGTCGTCAGGATCTTTGACGGCCCACACGATGAAGGTCGGTTCTCTCCCCGCTTTCTTCGGGAGGTCCCCACCCATTGGCACGCCCTTGGCATAACCGGCCTTCACCCAGTCCTTCTCGTTCAGCACGTCGGGGCGGAAATCCCATCCGCCGAAGAGCCGGACTTTGATGCGCACGCCGCTGGTACCGAAGGTCTCCTTGCGCTGCATGGCGGAAAAGATCGACTCACGCGTATTCTCCTCCGCCCACACGCCGCCCAGGCCGGCCGTGCTGAGCAGACCCAGATTCAGGCCTGCCTCTTTTTTGCCGCTTAAGCGGGCCTCTGGCGCGGCGTCCAGCAAGCCGTGTCCCCCAAAATAGTTGTTCTGGCTATAGCCGGAAGCCGTGTTGTGCGAGTCGCTGGCGCCCACGACTCCCATCTTGTATGGGTTATAGCCGCGAGTGTCCTGCATCGCGAGGCCGTTCTGCCATGCCTCGCGAATGTAGCTGCCGTGGATTTTGGGATTCCGTTCCACTCCGCCCAGAAGGTAGTTTAATAACTCGTAGTCAGCGAACTCATCGTTGGGAGAAAGCAGGGGATGAGTCTCTGAAGTGCCCTTGAGCTGGTGGATTTCAGTCAACGGCTCATTGTTCACCCTCTCTTGCGCCCAGGCCGCGTCGATCGGCCTATTCTTGCTGTCAACCTCGAGAGGAAACATAATACCGTCGCTCAGGTTGGCGTTATGCGAGATCGCAAGCAGTTCATTGCCTGCCTTGCGCTGCTCATCCATCCAGTTCCATAGATCCTCGGGATGATCCGAGTCCAGGGAAGAAAAGGGATATCCCGGAATTTTTTTGGAGTCCTTGAAGATGATGTTGCGGTGCATGTTGCGATTGTCGGGCGTCGAAGTCCACTCATAAGCCACAAAAGTCGTAAACTTTCCCGGCTGATAATACTTGTCCGCAACGCTGACAATCTGCTTCCAAACCGTACTCTTCACCTCGGGGTTCGCCAGGTCCGTCAATGGCTCGTTCCTGGTAATTGAAGCGCCTAGAAATCCGTACACGCGCATGATGTCCTCTTTGCTGCGGACCATCAGCTTTTCCGCGATGGGCAATTTGCTGATCGGCGAACTCGGATCGTTTGCCAGCGAAACAGTGCCGACATACTCGGCATGATCAGTCACTGCCATGAAATCGAGCGGACGTGCGATCTTTACTGGATAGCCGGCCGGGTGCATGATCGTCTGTCCCAAGGCAAACTTATAGGCGTCTTCGGGGCCGGCCTTCATATTGCCGAAAACATAGGCGTCAAACGACCAGCTGGTGTGAATGTGGGTTTCCCCGAAGTACGCGTTTCGCTCCGGATTCGGCTGCTGCGCGAATGCCGACACGATCACCATAGTTGCGGTAAGCGTCAGCAAGTGGGCCGCCGTCCAGCTACTCGTGATCTTCATGGGTGATACCTTCGTGCAACGGTTGATAATTATCGCCTACACCAGGGAGGATGCCGCGGCTCGTAGGACGCCTAGGTGCAGCGTGTCATCGGGATTGCGCATTTCCCTGGCATCGATTCAGGTCAACTACAATTCGCATATCCTCACCCCTCTGTTAGACCATTTGCTACCAGCCGCGATACACGAATGGTAGCGACCGGAAAGACTTGCAGAGGCAGGGAAAAGTATCAACCTGAAAATGAAAAATGTGTAAGTAAACTGCAGACTGGAGTCCTGTGACGAGTAGTCAGCCAACCAAAACCTGAAGACAGCCTATTTGGCCCCAAAGCGAAAGAACGGATACCTAAGTCGAAGTTTTTCGCGGAATAGCCCAGCCGCTCATTCCCCGCAATATCATCTCGGTAAGCCGCCGAGCGCTCGCAGAATAACATAAAAACTACGCGGCCCGCTTCTTCTGTAAGACACATCGTTACAAGAATAGCGGGTCATTGCTCGACGATGGTCCAGCTGGAATCGGGATCGAACCGGGTCATTGCAGTTGCCGTCTCTGTCGTGGACTTGCCTAGGTCTTTTTGGAGCAGTACGCCGTCCTCATCGATCATGAACGTCATTACACCCGAGTTGCCGTATTCGGCAGGATAGGCGACGAAGGCGAAGCCACGGGTCATCTTTCCATTGACCACGTAGTCCTTCGCACCGCCCGGTGCCTTATCGGTTTGCCCCTTCAGCATGTGGAAGTAGTAGCCGTGTAAGGGCAGGGCGGCCCTCGGGCTTTGCACTATACCCTTCAGCGGTTGCGAGGGCCACCATCGGCCCGAGTGGACTCGCGGGCTGGCCAGCGGACGGCTGCCAGTACAAGCCGTTCTGCTTGCCGGGGTCGCTGATGAACTTCGTCGCGTATTGTTTCGCCTTTTCGCCATCGTGAAGGCGGGCGAAATACTCCGCCTGTGCATCCACCACCGCTCCGCAGACCTCGATGATCGCCAGTTCATTCCGGCCAATGCGGCGGTTCAGGACCTCTTCCTTTCCCGCAGCCGTATCGAAGAACCACTTCCCATCGGCGTTCTTTTTCAGTGGAATTGGGAAGGGGAAGTTATCCGCTCCGACCAGCAGGACTTGAGCACCATCCGTCATATTGCGCCAGCGGTGCATCACTCCATACCCCGCCACGAATGCTTCTTTGGTGTTTTTGTCCTGCACGGGATCGCCAGAGACAAGGATATCTTTCGAATCCGGACCAAAAATTGCCAGTAACGTGTTTTGATCGCCTGACTTTGCCGCTGCGAGCAGCGCATTGCCCGCGTCGTTGGGTGAGGCAAACACAGTGAGCGAAGGCTTCTCCGGGTTTGCGGATTTTTTGCAAGCGGCGAGGGGTACAACTGACGCCAGGAGGAGTAACCGGATCGCAAGAGCAATTCTGCAGTGGTTGAGCGACATTCCATCCTCCAAAAGCTCGCCGATAAACCTCTTTACGAACCGCCCACTAAGGTGACTTCGTCGTTGGCTTCACCTGCGACTTCCCCGACTGCTACCGCCACCGCGGCTTGCTGAACCACGAGCGCTCTCCTGCCGGGATTGCCAGCCCCCTTCGCCTCCGCCAAAGGCCGATGATCCACCGCTCCTCTCCTGTCCTCCATAGCCGCGAGCAGCAGCAGAGTTGGTTCCCGAGTAGCTTGAGGTGGCCCTAGAGTTGGCCCCCGAGTAGCTTGAGGCGGAGCTTTGGTGGGGGGTTCCCTGGGTTTGCTGCCAACCGCTGCCAGTGTTCTGGTAGACATTGCCGTTTGACGATGCTGCATACTTGTTGCCATTTGCAGTTTGTCCCACGGCGGCGGACCCATTCACGCCGGTTGCCGCAGCACCTTTCGCCCCCGTCGTAGTCTGTACTGTTCCCACAGACCCTTGCGCGGTGGTTTGATGCTGGGTGTAAGCGGCCTGGCCGTTCTTTGTTGCGACCGAGCTTCCGTAGCTCCCATAGGCGTTGGAGGCCTGACGGGTGGCGCCGGACGCCCCGGTATAGGGGTTGTACGCCGAGCCGGCCGCTGCGCTTCCATAGGCTCCTGACGCCGACCGACCCTGGGCGTAAGTGCCGGTAGACGGATTGTAGGCTTGACCGGCACTTGCCGTGCCGTAGGGGGTTGAGACGGTTCCGCCTCTCGCGTAAGTTCCGGTGGACGAATTGTAGCCGCGGCCGACCGTCGTAGAACCGTAGGGACCATAAGCGGTGGCGCTGGAACCATAGTAGCCGCCATGCCAGGCATTGTTTCCGTAGTAAACGTTGCTCCTGTACACCACCGTACCGCCGTGCCAATTACAGTTCCAATAGCTATAACCCCATCCGCAACAACCGTTGTTATTGATCGCCGCGCCCACGGCGATGCCAACGCCAAACGCAAGAAGAGCGGTCGCTGCCATGTCTGCAGAGCTGTATCCGGGAGTCTGAACCGGAGTGCCGTAGACAACCGTAGGGTTGTACTGCGGAACGTACACCACCTGCGGATTAGTAGACTGAATCACAATCACCTGTGGCGATTGCTGTACTACGGTAATCTGCGAGCCTGATTTCAGATTGCCCGCAGCATATGCTTTGGCACGCAACACCTGCACCGCCGACATCACATCCGCGGCCTGGGTGTGATACGCCTCCCCCATTGCGGAGGTCCAACTGAGGTTTTCCGTCATCTTGTCGAGGACCGAGGGAAATTGTGTGAGCGCCTTCACACTGGGATCCCACTGCTGCTTATCAACGGCCTGCATGAGATGGGTGCCGGTGAGATTTTTGTTTTGCTGAAGCCAGGCGTTGGCGGCGGCAACCTGGTCCGGAAAGGTGGCCGCCCCTAGAACCTGCGCAACCAGGGCATCTGGGTAAAGTGCGATGGGCGCCACCAGTTGTTGCAACTGATCCGCAGATAGAGGTGCACCTTGTCCCGAATATCCCGTCGACCCGCTGGGAACTGCTGGTTGCTGGCTTACAGCTTCTTTTGGCACTGCAGGAAAGACCAGCAGCACAGATAACGTCGTCGACAAAAGCTGTTTGATGAAAATTCTGATCATCTTTCGCCCCTGCCAGGAAAAGGCATTGAACTTTGTCCGCGTTCCCCATGGCTGAGCCAATTCGATGGAACAAGCATATTCCTAATTCCGGCACTTTGTTCTCAGCGGCACCACAAAAGGTATTGTGTCCGAACGAAGCGCGAAGTCGCCAGACCCTCAGGAAGTTGTCAACATTTCACGGTGCCGACGTTTCGAGCTACGAAGACCGATCTTTGACAACGCGGCTTCGAGAATTATCGAAGCCACGGACGGAAGAGAGAAGATTTCACGATACGCCAACCAGACAAGAAAAACTCTTGTCGCGCCTCTGAATTAATAACGTAGCCTATAGGTTCAGAGTCCTGTCATGCGTGCCTTTCGGTTATCTGGATGACATGGCCGGCCCGCTGCTGGATTCTATCAAACGAAACTGCATCCGGCATTCTACGATAACGTTTATCGCAGCCAGGGGACCAGTAGGTTTGTTTCTAGCCTGTGAACTCCAGCTGGCATCCGTAGTTGCGTCAGCGCGGTCTGAACTGTCCGGAAAGCCGACTAATGAGATGGTCCGCCGCTTGATTCACCTGCGCGGGCAGGTTGATCGTGGTGGTTGCTTCTAAGAAGGAGGATCATCGATATGCAGATACACTTCGGTTGGCATCGATCTGGGCAAGACGACCTTTAACCTGGTGGCGCTCGGTACGGCCGGCAAGGTGCTGGTGAAGAAGAAGTTCACACAGCGCCAGTTGCTGATATTTACCGCGAACATGCAGATTTCGCTGATTGGACTGGAGGCATGTTCAGGAGCGCATTTTCTTGCACGCGCGTTGCGGAAGCAAGGCCATGATGTGTGGCTGATCGCAGCCCAGTTGGTGAAGCCATTCGTGAAGTCCAACAAGAACGACTTCGTGGATGCAGAGGCGATCGCCGAAGCCGTGGAGCGCAAAAACATGCGCTTCGTCCCGATCAAGACCGACGATCAGCTTGATTTGCAGGCGATCCATCGAGTTCGCGATCGCCTCATCTCTCGACGCACTGCCGTCATCAACCAACTGCGTGCGTTCCTGCTCGAGCGAGGCCTGGTTTTCGCGAAGACTCCAGCGAAGCTGCGGGCTGCCTTGCCCGACATTCTTGAGAACGCTGACCTTAACCTGACAACGCAGATGCGGAACCTGATCGATCTCTTTGGAACGAGTGGAAGATAATCGAAGACCAGATTAAAGGACTCAGCCTGGAGCTGGAACGGATCTCCGCCGCCGATCCGGGGTGTACTCGCATCCGACAGATTCCGGGGATCGGGCCTATCGTGGCCACAGCCATCGTAGCCGCCATCGGCAACGGCGCAGCCTTTCGAAAGGGACGCGACTTTGCTGCGTGGCTCGGTGTCGTGCCACGGCAGTATTCGACTGGAGGCAAGGCAAGGTTGCTCGGCATCAGCAAACGCGGCAACGTCTACCTGCGCAAGATCCTCATCCACGGAGCACGGGCTGCAGTGCTGCGGATCAAGCGGGATCGATCGCCGATCGGAGCCTGGCTGGATGCGCTCGATGCCCGAGCTCCGAAAAATGTCGTCGTGGTCGCCATGGCCAATAAGCTGGCCCGCATCGCATGGGCGGTGCTATCCAGCGGAGAAGACTACCGACCGAACAGCAACATGATCACAGCATCATAGACCAGCGCGGAAAAGACGCCTGCGGCTTGGAAGCGCTCACGCGCTCCCACTTTACCGCACTACGACGACGGCTTAAAGTTACCCACCAAGGTCTGCAGAGAAACGGCAAGGACGAAAGAACAGTCACAACGGCATGCCTGGAAACCTGCTGGCCGAATTGGTTGACGACAACCAACCGACTAATAAGGACAGATACGCGCGCAACTCATCCTGGCCAGGAGCACTGAGCTCCACCAAAGGCCGAATACATTTGCGCAGACTTGTCTTCTCGCTCTCAGCTTTTTCCTTGCAGTCGGACGGCGGACCATACATATTCGGCCAAGTGGAAAGTCACCTATAGGAAATCAGTAGCACTAGGGCGTTTATTGGGACTAATCCTCGAAAAGGAGCCCTATTCTCGATCAATGAGCGAGTTGGCTTGTTTTCGCCGGTTTAATAACCAGTTCCTCCCTGAGATACCAGCCCTTCAATGCAAAACGACCGACTGGCACTTGGCTGCAAAGCAACAGATTTCTGTGAGATTTTTCGACGAATTTGCTCTGTGCTCAGAAAATGTTTGAAGTGATTTTGCCTAAACCATGCTGTCGAAATGAGCGAGTTACTCGGAACGTAGCGCTTCCACCGCGTTCACTCTTGCGGCACGCGCCGCAGGAACAGCTGAAGCAATTATGGCCGCACCCAAAATGACCACAGCGGAGGCAACAAACGCAAGTGCGCCCGGCTGATGGATCTCCGTTACGTATCTGGCGATTGCGCGTGAGAGCGCAAACCCTACCACCAAACCCACGCCAACTCCGATGCCGGTCATCACCACGCCATCTACCAGAACAGTCGTGAGAATATTACGTGGCAGAGCACCCAGGGCCATGCGGATTCCGAACTCGCGCGTACGTCCGCTCACAGAGAAAGCAAGAACGCCCGCCACGCCCACTACGGAGATCAAAAGCGCCACGGCGGCGAATCCCCCAAACACAATCGCGTTGAGGCGGTCCGGCGTCAGCACCTCCGCGCGAACATCTCCGAGCGTGCTGGCCTTTTCAACGGGCTGGTCTGCTGATAGCTCACGAACGGTTTGTGTGATGGCCGGGACCAGCGCGTAAGCATCCTGATGTGCGCGTACGAACAGGCGGCCACTCCATCCTTGCTCTTGTTCGATCGGCTCATAGATCGTCATGGCCGGTGACGGGATGATATTTTCATCGTCGAAATCGGGTACCACGGCAATGATGCGCCTTGGCTCGGCGCTGATGCCGACAAACTTTATGACCCCGTCCGTCCACCACAATTTGCGGTTCACCGCGTCCTGGCCTGGATAGAGCATCTTCGCAAGGCTCTGACTGATGACGACCACGCGCTCGGAACCGTCCTTGTCGCCGTCGTTGAAGTCGCGACCCTCCTGAATTGGCACACCGAACGTATCGAAGAATCCCGGCGATACCACCCGGAACTTGGCCCGAAAATCCTGACCGTCCGCACGTTTGGCGCCTTGCGCGGCAAATTGAAAGCTGATACTCAGGCCCCGATCATCACGCCAGGGAGTGCCGAAACCCGAAGACACATGCTCCACTCCGGGCAACGCGCTAACGCGACGCTGCACCTCGCGATAGAACTCATCCACCTGCTGGGGTGTCTTCCCATAAGACATCAGCGGAAGATTCACTGCCAGAACGTTGGCCGAATCGAACGGCGGCCGCGTCTGCTCCAGCACAAACAGAGTCTTCATCAGCACACACGCTCCGGCAAGCAGCAGAAATGAGGCTGCGATCTGCGTAACGGCAAAGATGCGGAGACGCCGGCTGCTCCCTCCGGCCACACGTGTTCCTCGGCCGGTAAGCCCGCCTTGCGGCGTGTTTGCCGAGGGAAGCCGCGGAATAAATGCCAGGAAGACGGACGCGATCAACGCCAGCCCGATCCCAAACCACACCATACTGAAATCGAGCGTGAGGTCGTTGGCGCGCACTGAGAAGCGCGATGCATAACGACCCAGCACGGCCACCATCGGTATGGCGAGGGCCACTGCCGCCAGTGCCCCGCTCCCGCATAACACGATGCTCTCAGCCAATAGCGAACGGCGCAGCACTGCAGTGCTTGCACCCAGCGCTGAGCGTATCGCCAGCTCCGGCTCGCGGCGTACCGTTCGTGCCAGCACCAGATTGGCGACGTTCGAGCTCGCAATCACGAAAAGCAGGCCCGAAGCCGCGAACAGTATCCAGAGGATCGGATTGGCGCGCGAATTGATCTGCTCGTGCATGCGCGTTACGTCGATTTTGAAATGGTCCTCCGGCTTATACACTTCCGGGTGTGCCGTCACCATTGCGCCGTATACGCTGCGCAGCTCCGCCCGCGCACTGTCGAGCCTCGCGCCGGGAGCCAGCCGCGCGAAGACTTCCGTCATGCGGTGCTCGCGCCCCGTCACCATTGTGGCGGAAAGATGATGCGGGCTGGTGACGATATTGGCGATGATCTCCGTTGCCACCGGATAGGGAACGGATGGTTCCAGAACACCAACCACGGTCGCGGGGCGCGCGCCACAGCAGCTCTCCAGCCGAACCGTCTTTCCAATCACGCTGGGATCGGAGTGGAGCGATGTCCTCCAGAAGTGATAGGTCAGCACCACAGCTCCGGCGGCGTTCTGACCGTCATCGGCCGGAGTCAGCAGGCGTCCAAGCACCGGGCGCAAGCCCATCACCTCGAAGTAGTGTCCATCCACGACACCCGCTGGAATCTCGCGTGGCGTGCCGAGACCCACGATCGTAAAATCCAGCTCTGAAAATGTGCCCAGTTCCTTAATGGACTTCAGCCCGCTACCAATGTCCTGAATCTCGGGGACCGAAAACGCTGCGTTGTCTTGGCCGATGCCGGGAGCGCTCTGGCGCAGGTAAAGCAGCCGATCTTCGTCGCGATTCGCTAGCGGACGCAGCAGCACGGCGCGCACCACGCTGAATATTGCGGCATTGGCTCCGATACCCAATGCCAACGTAAGGGCGACTGCAATCCATAGCGCAGGAACTCGCGCTAAAGAACGCACGGCAACTCTCAAATCGTGAAAGAACAACATCTCGGACCTCCGTTCAGGCAGTTCCTCTGCCTGTATACAGACTAGGGTCACCGGCGACTGGTCTTCGGGCGGGCGGGTTCCTGCCTTCACTACATAGTCGAACGGACGGACTCGAATTCGACAAATCATCTCAAGAAATTTTTACATCTTCCGATGTTAGCTATGGCGACCAATAGGAGCGGGCCTACAAACCGGAGCGACATCACATTTGACGACTATGTTGATGTCAACTAATCATCATTTCGATGTCAAGACCGCAGCCGCTTCCCTCCGAAACCATGCTCCTTGTGCGGGATTGCTGCCTCTATCTTCACATGCAGCGCGCGGCGCGAGCACTGGCGCGGCGATTTGATGAGGTATTGCGTCCATTTGAGCTGACAAACGGGCAGTTCTCTCTCTTGATGTCCCTGAATCGACCGGAGTCGCCGTCTATGGGGCCGGTTGCGTCTCTGCTCGCGATGGATCGAACCACTTTGACCGCCGCCTTAAAGCCACTGGAGCGTCGCGGGCTAGTGAAGGTAATTAGAGACCAATCAGATCGGCGAACCCGCGTCCTGAAACTCACAGATGGTGGACGCAACCTGCTTGCTCGTGCGCTTCCAGTCTGGAAGAGCACTCACTACGAAGTCGAGCAGCTTGTTCCGGATCTAGCTGTGGTGTGTCAAGAGGTTGTTGACATCGAGGCCGGAACGGCTGATGGGTGGGTCTTGGTTGAGGCTGGCGTGGGGACGGTGCCAGTTGTAGAGGTGGGTCCAGGGCTTGAGTTGAGCGGCTCGTTGTTCTGAGTTTTCATATCTGCGGGCGTAGGCCCACTCGCGGATGGCGGTCTGGATGAAGCGTTCGGCCTTGCCGTTGGTGCGTGGGGTGTAGATGCGGGTGCGCTTGTGGGCGATGCCGAGATCGCGGCAGGCGTGAGCGAAGTGATGGGCATAGAAGCAGGGGCCATTGTCGGTGAGCACACGGCGGGTGGCGATGCCGAAGCGTTGGAAGTAGGCGACGGCTTCGGCGAGGAAGCTGGCCGAAGACTGGGCGGTTTCGTCCGGATAGAGCGCCGTGTAGGCGATCCGGGAGTGGTCGTCGACGGCGACGTAGAGGAACTCCCAGCCTGCGCCGCGGGTCTCGTCCCTGGGGTCGCCGGTGATGCGATGGCCAGCCTTGACGATGCGGGCGAACTTCTTGATGTCGAGGTGCAGCAGATCCCCGGGAGCAGCATGCTCATAGCGCACGATGGGGACCTGCGGCTCCAGCATCTTCGCCTTGTTCAGCTTCAGCCGGGTCAGGATGCGGCTGACGGTGGCGCGGCTCAGACCGGTGGCCTGCGCGATCCACACGCCGGTCCAACGCTCGCGCCGGAGTCTCTCGACGCGCTCGATCAACTCCGCGGAGCTGCGCCGTGGCGACCTCTGGGGACGTGAAGATCGATCCACCACACCCTCCACTCCGCCCTGACGATAGCGCCGCACCCACTTCGCCGCACTCTGCCGGCTGAGCCCGCGCTCGGCGGCCGCCTCGCGCAAGCTCAGCCGGCCCTCCACTACATCCTTCGCCAGTTGCTCTCGACCATGCACCGTCAAACGGGCATGATAGTGATAGTCCATCGGTCCTCCGAAGTTACTGCTTGCTCACACAATCAGCTTCTTCGTTCTTGGCCCGATGGACAACAACCTATTGAAACTTCACATCTAGACCCCGACGTACTCCGCAGGAGCGTGCGGACGCTCTCTTGAAAGGAACTGGCATTCGATCCGCTCTCTCCGTCATTGAGTCTAGTGACAAGAAGAATACCTGGAAACGGACCTTTGTCCCGCAGACGCATGATCTTGCTACGCTCCCTCTGGTGCCGGTTTGTAATGGAATTTGGCACTGGTTTGTGTGAATCGGTGCGATGTAAAAAATAAACCTAAGTATATGGATATAAGGTCACTTATTCGATATGCACGGAAGTGTGCATGATGGTGCCTAAGAGCTTGAAACGGACCCAAAATCCGTCGGGGGCCAACTCCTTTGGGTTCGGCTGCCTCGCCACCAAAGATTTCCCAAACGGATCAGGCAAGGAAACCTATCGACTGATAAGAAGATCTCTGCCACACTTGAGTGCTCTTTAGCAGACGAGTTTTTCGCAACCGTTACAAAAACCGTGACAGTGGCAAAAAAAAGGGCTGATCCGCTTCGCGGTTGGCCCTTCTCGTAAGTGCTTGATTATTTGGATTGGTGCGGAGGAGGGGACTTGAACCCCTATGCCTTGCGGCGCTAGCACCTCAAGCTAGTGCGTCTGCCAATTTCGCCACCTCCGCGTTGAGCCCTGCACACAAGTGCGGGGTAGCGGTGAGCAATCCGAAGATAAGTATACCATCCGACGGCGGATTCATCGACTCGGGTGGGGTGGGATTGCGGAGTGTTGACGAAGGTACGGAACGACCACGGATCAAGGCGGAGAAACCGGGCTGAGGAGCAGGGGACGCCTTGTGCTAGATTTGGCTGACCTTGTTGTGAGTCATCCTTATCGACGCGCCATCTATTCGTAGAACAGGAGAGATATGAAGAAGATTGCGTTGTTTGGTGCTGCAGGAGCGGTGGGGAAGAGTATTGCTGATGCGCTTCGGGCTAGGGGGCTTGAGTATCGCGTGGTGGGGCGCAATCGGGGGGAGTTGGAGAAGAGCTTCGGGGACGATCCGCTGGCGGAGATCGTTACGTGGAATCCGGATGATCCGGGGTCGGTGCAGGCGGCGGCGCGGGGCGTGGGGACGCTGATCTATCTGGTTGGAGTTCCGTATGACAGGTTCGAACTGCATCCGGTGGTGATGCAGAAGACGTTGGATGGGGCGATTTCGGAAGGGGTGGAGCGACTGGTGTTGGTTGGGACGGTGTATCCGTACGGAATGCCGATGACGACTCCCGTGACGGAGACGCATCCTCGCACTCCTCAGACATACAAGGGCCAGATGCGGAAAGACTCAGGAGGGAGTGCTGCTGAAGGCTCATGCGGAGGGGAAGATTCAGGGGACCATTCTTCGGCTGCCTGATTTCTATGGGCCGGGCGTGGATAAGAGCTATCTGCACTCGTTGTTTGAAGCGGCGGCGAAGGGTGGTACGGCGAATATGTTGGGGCCGATCGATACGCCGCATCAGTTTGTTTATGTGCCGGATGTTGGGCCGGTGGTTCTTGATCTGGCAGCGAAGCCTGAGGCTTATGGGCGGTGGTGGAATTTTGCCGGGTCGGGTGTGATGACTCAGCGTGAGATTGTTGATGAGGTGTTTGCGATGGCGGGACGCAAACCGAAGACTCTCGTTGCCGGTAAGACGATGCTGCGGCTGATCGGGCTGTTTCAGCCGATAATGCGTGAGTTGGTGGAGATGAATTATCTGCTGACTACGCCAGTGTTGCTGGATGATAGTGCGCTGGTTGGGCTGCTGGGCTCTGTGCACAGGACGGGTTATGCGGAGGGATTGCGATTGACTCTGGAGGCTTATCGCAACGCAGCGGGAAAGTGATTGGTGGCTTCTGTCGAACAAGGAAGGAATAGGGTTGGACGGTCTTCAATTGACGACGTCCAACCCTAATGCAGAGTGTCCTGCTTTGCTGAACTTACTTGTGCTTATGAGTCTCTTCTCTTCCCGGGATATTCTTTTCCAGGACATCGAGCAGAGGTTGTCCTGCAGCCGTCGTGGTAACGGCGCCGTCGCGGACAATTTGCTGTACATCGACAGGCCTGCCGTAAATATTCTTATTCGCGGTATCGTCGGATTTCATGGATGCGGTTCCTAAGGAAGTTCCAGCAAACAGGCCACCTTTTGTCCTGGAGTAGCTAAGGATATCCGCGTTAACATCGTTGTGACCGATTGCCCTGGCCCCCGATGGACCGGCGACGGCCGTTGCATCCGCGCCAAGCTTCAACCCGCCAGCGAGAACTTTGTCTGCACCCTGCTGGCTCATAATGAGCAATACAAAATCGGTTGAGGAACTGCCCAGTTGCACACCCAAGCTGCCGACATCCAGGGTGTACATCGCGGGAGAGCTCCACTCGCCCTGCATGTGGGGGCCAGTGCGGCAGGTGAGTACGCCTCGACCGTAGGTTACACCCAGGCCGACGCCTACTTTTTAACGTTGGGATAGACCATGACGCATCTCGCCTCGTTCAGCAAATCTCTTGGAATGGCGTCTGTTCTGGCGAGCATTTGTCTCAGTACTTCTGTTGATGTGCCCAGGCGGTCGTCGAATTTAGTTTGTGCCAGGGCCGGTAGGGTCGCACTCATGCACACCAAGGTGAGCAATGCGGTCTTATTCATGATGGAATACCTTCCTTGAGATTTTTGGAGAGCGCCGATAGCGCTTCACTCAGGCCCGAGACGACGAGAACAAGGTACAGGCACATACAGTAGACGAAAATAGGAAAAGAGTACAGTCATCCGTCTCGCGATTTTGGAATGTCGCTGGGAATGTGAGGCTTAGGCAGGGACGCGTTACACTGCTGATTCGTATATCTATTGGGATGTTTCGAGGAGTTGTGATGAATCGCTACATGCGTGTTTGCGCTTTTCTGGTGTTTGCCGGGCTGGTTGCTTCGGGTGGGATGTTGCAGCCGGGGACGAAGGTGATGGCTGCTTCGGCGGTGGCGAAGGGCGATCATCGCTGGGCGGTGGTGCTGCACGGGGGCGCGGGGGTGATCGAGCGGAAGTCGATGAGCAAGGAGACGGACGCGGCTTATCGCGCGGCGCTGACACGGGCGATTCAGGCAGCGGCTAGTGTTCTGGATAAGGGGGGATCGTCGATGGATGCGGTGGAGACGGCGGTCCGGATCATGGAGGACGATCCGATGTTTAATGCCGGGAAGGGAGCGGTTTTTACGGCGGATGGGAAGAATGAGTTGGACGCGGCAATGATGGATGGAGCGACGTTGAAGGCTGGTGCGGTTGCGGGGGTGACGCGGACGAAGAATCCGATCTCGCTGGCGCGGGCGGTGATGGAGAAGTCTCCGCATGTGATGTTGATTGGCGCGGGGGCGGATCAGTTTGCGGCTTCGGTTGGGTTGGAACAGGTGGATCCGAGCTACTTCTTTACGGAACGACGATGGCAGAGCTTGATCAGGCAGTTGAAGAAGGAGGGGGCTCCGTTGCCGCAGCGGCCTGCGGGTTCTCCGGCTGAGCCTGCGACTCCTGTGTCGGAGATTGAGCCGCCGAATGCTCATAAGTATGGGACGGTGGGCGTGGTCGCGCTGGATCGTGAGGGGAATATTGCGGCGGGAACTTCGACTGGTGGGACTCAGGGGAAGAAGTGGAATCGGGTGGGGGATTCGCCGATTATCGGGGCGGGAACGTATGCGTCTAATGAGTCGTGTGCGGTGTCGGCTACGGGGACGGGAGAGTACTTTATCCGGCTGACGGTGGCGCGGACGATCTGCTCGCTGGTGCAGTACAAGGGTATGAAGCTGCAGGCTGCGGTGGATGAGGTGGTGCAAAAGGAATTGGGTGCGATTCATGGGGATGGTGGTGTGATTGCGATCGCTCCGGATGGACAGATGGCGTGGGGGTTCAATACGCCGGGGATGTATCGAGCGAAGATTGCGGAGGGTGGAACGGTGGAGGTGGGGATTTATGGGGATGAAAAGTAGGTGAAGTAGCCGTAAAGGTAACGGCAAAGCAACGGCAACGGCAAAGCAGATCCCCTTCGGGGATGACAAACAAGAAAACAAAAGCAACTGCAACGGCAAAAACACGGTCAAAGCAAACTGCAACGGTTGTGAGGTGCGGTGTGCTTAATGTGCGCATGATTGGGTCGATGCGCGGGGTGCTTCTTCGTGTCCCGATGATGGTGGTGTGGCTGGCTGGGTGCAGCTCTTCGTCGCAGACTGCGAGACCGGTTGAAGTTGCGGGTAACACAGGTCCGGTAGCAAAGAATGTTTCGGCTCCCAGTCAGGAACAGGCTGTGGCTCCGGTTTCGGCGGCGGTGTCGGCTCGGCTGCGGGAGATTGCGGCTAGTGGGCGGCTGGAGGGGATGGAGCGGCCTAACTTTTCGGACTATCGAAAGCATGTTCAGGCGGTGTATGAGGCTTCGAACTATGCTCCGCTTTGGATGAATGGGGATCAGGCCACGGCGCAGGCTTTGGGGGTGATCAAGGCGGTTGAGGCGAGTGAGCAGAAGGGATTGAATCCGGCGGACTATGACGCGTCGCGGTGGAGTGAGCGGGTGAATACTCTGAAGGGCTCGGCCGATGCGAAGAGGGCGGAGTTCGATGCTGGGCTGACAGTGGCGGCGATGCGATTTATCTCCGATCTGCATATTGGGCGGGTGAATCCGAAGCATTTCAACTTTGGGATTGATGTGCAGTCGAAGATTTATGACTTGCCGCAGTTTTTGCTGCAGCAGATGGTTCATGCGGGGGATGTGCAAGCCGTGCTGAATAGCGTGGAGCCTCCTTATGACGGGTACCGGAGAACGGAAGCGGCGCTGCAGCAGTATTTGCAGCTAGAAGCTAAGGGTGATGGGCCGAAGGTGCCGGAGGTGACGAAGGGCGTTGGAGTGGGAGATGCCTATGCGGGTGTGGGGCCGCTGGTGGCGAGGCTGCGGCTTGTTGGGAGATATGCCAGCGGGTGGGGATGTACAGGCGTACGACGCGGCAGTTGCCAACGGGGTGAAGCGCTTTCAGGAACGGCATGGGCTTGCGGCAGATGGAAAGCTGGGGGCGGCCACGGTGAAGGCATTGAATGTTCCGCTGACGGATAGGACGCGGCAACTCGCAAATGCGATGGAGCGGTGGCGGTGGTTGCCGCCGGAGTTTCCGCAGCCTCCGGTGGTGGTGAATATTCCAGAGTTTCGGCTGAGGGCGTTTGAGGGTGGCGAGAAGGTCGCGCTGGCGATGAATGTTGTGGTGGGGAAGGCTGCTCCTACGCAGACGCCGGTGTTTACGGATTCGATTAAGTTCATTGTGTTTCGACCTTACTGGAATGTGCCTCCAGGGATTTTGCGGAGGACGGTGATTCCGGGGATTGAGAAGAGCAGCGGCTACATTGAGAGTCAGCGGTTTGAGGTTACGGATTCGAGTGGGCGGCCCGTCGCGGCTAGTGGCGATGTGGCGGCGGGGTTACGGTCGGGGAAGTATTCGATACGGCAAAAACCTGGGCCGAAGAACTCGCTAGGTTTGATCAAGTTTATGTTTCCGAACTCGCATAGTGTGTATCTACACAGTACGCCTTCGACGGAGCTGTTTTCGCAGTCGCGACGGGATTTCAGCTCGGGGTGCATACGGGTGGAGAAGCCGGCGGAGTTGGCGGCGTTTTTGCTGAGGAATCAGACGGATGGCGGCCAGTCTTGGACGGCGCAACGGGCGCAGACAGCGATGGATTCGGGAAAGGATAATTGGCAGGTGAATCTTGCTACTCCGGTGCCTGTGCTGCTGTTGTATGTGACAGCGGTGGCGGAGGAGGATGGGACGGTGCACTTCTTCGATGACATCTATGGGCATGATCGCAAGCTGAATGCGGTACTGGCGAAGGGGCCTCCTTATCCGTAGAGATACGCTTTGGGTTTTGAGTGGTGATGCGGTGCGGGGCTTTCGTGTAGGGTGAAAGTGACGCAACTCGAATCTCTCATTACTTGGACAATCTGATGATGAACAGGCGTGTTTTCCTGTGGAACGCGAACTTGGCGGCGGTGTCTCTTGCGGCGGGCGGTGGGCTTGCGGGGTGTGTGAAGAGGCCGGTGGCGGCGGCGACTGGAATGATGATGGTGCCGGAGAATCTCCCTGCTCCGGCTTGTCATCTGCCCCCGGTTCGGATTGCGCCGGAACGGGAGATTCGGACGGTGGTTGGGTTGCGGCCGTTTCGGCCATCGGGGTTCAGGGTGGCGAAGGAGATGGTCGGCGAGACTGCGGTGGTGCATAACTATGGGCACGGTGGCGGCGGGATCACGCTGAGTTGGGGAACTTCGAAGCTGGCTGTTGATCTTGGATTGCCTGGACATGTGGGGCCGGTGGCGGTGTTGGGGTGTGGTGCGGTGGGGCTGGCTACGGCTCGGCTGGCGCAGGAGGCCGGGTTTGAGGTGACGATTTACGCCAAGGCTCTCCCTCCGGAGACGACTTCGAATATTGCGGGTGGGCAGTGGTTTCCGGCTAGTGTGTATGACCCGGATAAGAAGCTGACGCCGGAGTTTACGGAACAGTTTGTGCAGGCGGCTCGGTATGGGTATCGGCGGTATCAGATCATGACGGACCCGCGTTATGGGATTCGGTGGATGCGGAATTACTTCATCTCGAATAAGCCGTGGAAGGCGCCGATTACGGGTCGTGATTTTGGATTGATTCTGGATTTGCTGCCGGAGATCAAGGATCTGCAGACAGGGGAGCATCCGTTTGGGACGAAGCTGGTGCGGCAGTTCGATGGGATGATTGTTGAGCCGCCGATTTATCTGCCGGCGATGTTGACGGATGTTCGGATTGCAGGCGGCAAGGTTGTCGTGCGAGAGATGCGGAGTCTGGATGAGGTGAAGGCACTGAAGGAGAAGCTTGTGTTCAACTGCACGGGGCTGGGAGCGAAGGCGCTGTTCCATGATGCGGAGATGACGCCGATTCGCGGGCAGCTTACGTTTTTGGTGCCTCAGCCTGAGGTGACTTATGCGACCAGTTATGAGAACACTTATATGTTTTCGCGACGGGATGGTGTGCTGCTGGGTGGGACGCATGAGCTGGGGGACTGGAATCTGCAGCCGGACTTGAAGACGAAGGCTGCGATTTTGTTGAAGCAGGCGGAGTTATTTGGCGGGATGAATAATCCTTCGGTGAAGTGCAGGGTCTAAGGGCAGGTGCAGTCGATGCAGCCGTGTTTGGCGCAGGTGCGGCAGGTTTGGATGAGCTGCTTCTTGAGTGCTTGACGGGCGCGGTGGGCTCGGACAGCGGCGTTGCCGGGAGTGATGCCGGACCGTTTGGCGAACGACTCGAGGGAGCCTTCGGCGAGGTCGACTTCGCGGAGGATCTGGCTGTAGGCGGGCTTGATGGTGGAGAGGACGCTGTCGATACATTGACAGACGATCTGGTGGGTGGAGGCGTCGGGCTGAACCTCGGTGGATAGGTCGCGGGCCCATTGCTCGAGGGCGCGATCTTCGACCTCGCGATGACGGTAGTGGTCGATGACGGCGTTGCGGAGGATACGGTAGAACCAGGCGACGGCCGATTCGTCACTGCGGAGGGTGGAGGCCTGCTCCATGGCGCGGATGTAGGCAGCCTGGATGATGTCCTCGGCGGCGGCGTGGGTGGCTACGCGGCGCTCAACGAATTGCAGGAACTGCTTTCTCTGATCGATTAGGCCGGTGATGGGGCTCGATGCCATGGAATCCTTTGGGAAGGAGCGGTGCGGAGAATGTCCGCACCGCCCAATGTTAGTTGGATGCGGGGCAGTTGCAGTCTTCGCTGCATGGGCAGGGTTTTGGGCAAGTGCAGGCTGATCCGCAAGGGCAGATTGTGCTGTTCATTTGATGCTCCTTAATTGTCGGGGCTTCAGCTCCGAACACCCATGCTGACGGATGAGTCGGCGGAACATTACAGTTCTTGCAACTTTTGTCCGGATAAGGTGCTAAAAAAAGCGGCGGAGATCGGCAAAGGAGGCTAATTCGAGGAGGTTCTGGCCAGCGGGAGGCTGGTTGACGACCTCGTGCTCGAGGACCCAGGTGAAGTCGTGCGGGATGAAGATGGCGTTAAGGCCCGCTGCGAGAGCGGGATTGATGTCGGAGCGAGGGCTGTTGCCGATCATCCAGGTGACACAGGCTTCGCAGCCGTGGTGGCTGGCGAGCGAGAGATAGGCTTCGTGGTGCTTCTCGGGCAGGATCTCGACGGCAGCGAAGTGGGAGTTTAGACCGGAGCGGCGGAGCTTGTCGGTCTGCTCATCGGGGTTGCCCTTGGTGACGAGAATGAGGCGGTGACGGGTGGAGAGGTCGGCGAGGGTTTCGGCGACGTTGGGGAGGAGCTCGATCTCCTGCTCGGCGATGGCCTGGGCGAAGGTGACGATGCGATCGTGTTTTTCGGGTGTGACGGGTGCGTCGCCGCTGAGCTGCTCGAAACAGTTAACGAGCGAACGGCGGAAGCTGCTTAGCCCGTAGCCGTGAGCCTTGATGGTGGCGTGCTCACAGTGGTTGAGATGCTCGCGGACCTGTTCGGCGGAGAAGGTACGGTGGTTGAGATAGGAGATGAACGCTGTGATGGCGCGCTCGAAGTAGATGTTGTTCTCCCATAGGGTGTCGTCTGCGTCGATGAGCAGTGTCTGGTTGACGAGCTGGCGCAGGTGCTGATCGGGGGCGGGCACATTTTGATTATAGAAGAGGGGTGGGTGGGTTACGAAACTGGAGTGTGAAGGACTTTTCTACGTCGATGGTTGTAGAGACCTCGGATTATCTGATGCATACCATGTTGGTACATCGTTGATTCAAGGTCCTGCGTTATCGAAGTGACGTGGGACGGTGTCACGCAATTCCAAATTTGGGAGGTATCGGTTGTCGAAGCGTAGAACGGGTCGGAAGTAGAAGGAGTAAGAGAACGACAACCGCGGCTATGATCGCGCGAACGATTTGCAGCGCGCCGTGGAGGTTTCAAAAAGATATGAAGATGGAAGGCGCTAGAGAAGCATGACTCCGGAGACAGGCCAGAGATTCGGGCCTTACGAGATCCTGGGCGGACTGGGCGGTGGTGGTATGGGCCTGGTCTTTCGTGCGTGGGATGAGCGGTTGCATCGTAAGGTAGCGGTGAAGCTACTGAAGGACGACTACAAGATGCCGGCGATGCGGGAGCGCTTTCTGCAGGAGGCGCGGACGGCGTCGGGGTTGAACCATCCGAATATCTGCACGATCTTTGATATCGGCGAGCAGGATGGGGATCCTTACCTGGTGATGGAGCTGCTGGAAGGCGAGACGCTAAAGGATAAGATTGCGCGCCGAGTGCTTTCGGCAGAGGAGATCGTACGGTACTGCCAAGAGGTGGCCGATGCGCTGACGGTGGCGCACGGGAAGGGAATTGTGCACCGTGACATCAAGCCGGCAAATATCTTTCTGGTGAACAAGGCGAATGGCTCGAAGCAGGCGAAGATGCTGGACTTTGGGCTGGCGAAGATCAATCTCGAGATGCAGGGCGGATGGGCGTCGCGATCGCTGGACCTGACGGTGGCGGGATCGACGGTGGGGACGCTGGCGTATATGTCGCCCGAGCAGGCTCGTGGCGAGGCTTTGGATGCGCGGTCGGATCTGTTTTCGCTGGGCGTGGTGATGTATGAGATGGCGACGCGGCAGGTTCCGTTCAAGGGGACGACGAGCGCGATGTTGTTTGTGCAACTGCTGGAGCATGATCCGGAGCCCGTACGAAGTTGGAATGATTCGATTCCGCGTGAGTTGGAGAGGGTGATTCTTCGGCTGCTGATGAAGGATAAGCGGGGTCGCTTTCAGACGGCGGAGCAGTTGCGTGATGCTTTGGAGAAGATTGGAGAGAAGCTCGGCAAGGGAGGTCGGCTGAAGAAAAGCAGCGGTGCGGTTCCTCTGGTACGCGTGCCAGAACCGACAGCGCGTCCGAAAAGTCCGATGCGAAAGACTTCGGGCGAGCACACGGTTTTACCTGTTGCGAGTGAAGGGGGATCGAGTTCGGGTGAGATGGTGATTCGTCCTTTGCGCGTGCCCGCGAAAGAGGATCGAGCACCGCAGATGGCGAAGACTGGCACTGTGGCGATAGAGAGTGAGGAGTTGCAGGTTGCTGCTGAGCACGGCACGAGGGTTTGGACCGCTGCCGGTTCCTTGCAGGAAGTTGATGCGGACTCCGGCACGATACGGGCCGAGGTGCGAACGGATGTTCCCGTGAAGAGCCAGTTGGGAATGAGGCTGGTTGCGCTTGATGTGGATGAGACGGCCGTCGTCCTTGCTGAAGTGGAGGAGCAGGCTGCTCCTGAGGAGTTGGCTGGACGGAGGGGAAGAATATGGAAGGCGGCGGTTGCTGCGGTTGTGATTGCCGCGGGTGTTTGCGGAGCCTTTCTTCTGGTGCGGAGTGGACGCTTGCGGCCTGCGGTGCTTCGGCCTGACGAGGCTCTGCTGCTTGCCGTTGTTCAGAACAAAACGGGCGATCCGATGTTGGATGGTGTGGTGCTGGAGGGGCTGGAGATTGAACTGCGACAGTCTCAGGCGTTGAAGGTACGTGGAGACGATGCGTATCAGGCGGGAGCGCGGCAGATAGAAGCTGAAGGTGCGGGGGCTGAGACGAATGTATCGGCGCAAAAGGTTGCGCAGATGATTGGGGCTAAGGCCTATCTGTATGGAGAGGTCAGAGGTGGGGGAGAGGAACCTTATGTCATCAGCGTGGAGGTGCTGAATACCGAATCGAATGACAAGCTGGCCAGCGTTGACGAGACGGCAGGTGCGCGGGAAGAGATTCCTGCGGCGATTGGCAGATTGGCTCGAGCGATGCGGGCGGAGATGGGCGAGGCGACTGCAACGATCGACGCGGCGAGTGTTCCGTTGAAGAATGAGGCTACGGCGAATGTGGCCGCTCTCCATGCGTATGCTGTGGGAGAGTCTGCCATGCAGCGGGGGCGGACAGCGGATGCGATTGCGGCCTATCAGCAGGCGGTGGGGCTTGACGCCGGATTTATACAGGCACAGATGCGGCTGGCGTGGCTGTATCGTGCGGAGAAGGCGGAGGTCGCTGCGGCGAATGCGGCCAGTTTGGCGCAGGATGCGTCGAGGCAGGCGAGTGATACGGTGAGGCGGCTGGCCGAGTTCTGCGACGAGATGAACGCCAGTGGGGACTATGGGCGTGCGTTGGCAACGATACGGCAGTATGCCGAGCTTTATCCGAACGACGATGAGGGGATGGTGGGATTGGCTCGGGTGCTACGCGCGCAGGGACATCTGGTGGAAGCATTGCTGGCTGCACAAGAGGCCTATGGGGATGATCCTTATCGGACGGATGCGTATCGCGAGGCGGAGTTGGCAATGATCGGGCTGGATCGCTATGACGATGCGCTGCATCTGGAGAGTCAAAGCCAGCGGTTGGGAGTTGCGGCGAGTGGGAGCTCGCTTGCGGCGGCCTATCTCGCCGGTAAGAACGATGTAGTCGCGCGGGAGGTTGGTGCGGTGCGTCGAGACGGCGCGACGGGTTACGGGCGGCTCGCGGATTACGGGCTCTATCTGGACAATACAGACCAAATGGCTGCGGGGTCGGCAGTGTGGAGGAGTGAGGCAGGAGGTCAGCTTTCTGATGCTTCGGGTGTGAAGGCGTACTTGCTGGCGCAGGGTGCGTTGGATCGCGCACTTGCGGATAGTTGCGGTGAGGCGTTGACGATGGTTCGCGAGATGAAAGATCTGGCGAGGGGACCGGTGGCGAGTTTCAACGCGGGGATAGCTGCGGGTTTGTGCGGCGATCGTGCGTATGCAGAGAAGGCATGGGCCGACTTGCTCCAAAGCTATCCGCAGAATACGGCGGTGATGCAATATTATGTTCCGGATCTTGAGGCTGCGGCAGAGCTTGGTGCGAGGGATCCCGCCAGCGCTTTGAGCGTACTGGCGCGGGTTGAGCAGCACGATCAGGTGTCGTTGACGCCCTATCTGCGTGGGCTGGCGCATGTGGCGGTGGGTAAGGCTCCGCTGGCCGTTGCCGATTTGCAGACGGTGCTGGCGCATCGGGGGGAGGATTTTTTGCTGGGGAGCGATGTGTATCCGGTGGCGAAGAGTGCTTTGGAGCGAGTGTCGGGGACGGGGGCGAGCGCAGCGGTCGATACAGAGATGATGCCGGGGCGTTGAGTGGGTTGGTGTTCCGGAATTGAGACAGGCCGCGGACGATGAGCTAGTTCGCTTTGCGGGCGAGGGCTTCGCAGCGGCGGTAGAAGGCTGGATCATCACGACGGATGCGGGCTTCGAGGCGCTTCACGACTGCGGGATGGCCTTTGGAACCGCCAAGAAGATGCGTGAAGCCTACGCGGGCGGCGTAGTTAGGATCTGTGGATTGGTCCCAGTGGTTGAAGAGGTATTTGATGGCTACGCCGCGGTACGGTGATGTTGGGTGAAAGCGGTGAAAGTCGATGCAGGCTGCGAGCATAAATTGTTCGAGGAGCCAGGCGCAGTTTTGTCTGGGGAGTTGGTTCCAGGCGGGTTCGTGGGAGGGATTGGTTGCCAGGTCGATTGCGAGGTTGGCGAAGTAGCGAAGAAAGGCAGTGTCGCAGCCACCAAGAATGCCGCAGTTTTCTTCTCGGAAGTGAAAGGGGTCTCGAGAGCGTGCCCATTCCCACTCGATAGGGAGGGGAAGGTTGTGGGTGGCGAAGGCTTGTTCGACGATGGTCGGGCTGAAGCGGTCGTGTTGCGTATCGAAGTGCTCCGGCGCCTGAGCGATGACGGGTGCGGTTTCGAGGTGTGAAGGAAGAGGCTTCCAGAGAAAGACGTCACTATCGATGTGGAGGAATGGGCGATCTTGCAGACTGTAGGCGACAAGTTTGCCGATGGCCCACCAGTCCATATTTACTTCTTTGAGGCGATCGAGTTCGGTGGAGACGTGGGTGAAAGACAGACCTAGTTGGTCGATGAGGAGACGCTTGCCGGGAGTGTCGGTGATGAGGACGGTTTCGGGATAGTGGGCGCGTGCGGTTTGCAGGGAGAGTCCCCAGGCCAGCATGTGTTGAAGCGGATGACCCCAGATGGAGCCTTTGTAGGCGTGGAATGGCTTGCTCCAGAATGACCAGACGGCGCGCATTGAGGTTCCTTTCGGACCGATAATGTGGTGCTAGCCTTTTTCGATCTGTATTGGGCCGCCGATGATGCCGATGATTGAGGGAGTGGAGCCGGCGAGAGTGAACGTGGCACTCAGTGCGCTTATTCCTCCAATAGCAGAAGTAAGGGTTGCGGTGAGGGTGAAGGACATCGGGGCTGTAGCTGGAAAATTGGGGCCGGGGTTTGCTGTGACGTTGATGGGGATGGTTACAGTGTTTTGGTTCTGCGCGATGGTAACGGTGGCCGGGACGTTAACGATTGAGCCTACCCCGGTGGTTCCGGTGAGCACCAGTGCAACATTGGTGGGGGCAATGGCTGGATAGTTGACGGTGAGAGTGGCTTGCGGAGTGATGGTGGGCGTGGTTGTTCCAGCCGCGACGACGGAGATGGCTCCGAAGCGGTTGGAGAGCACTTGCATGGCGGGAGTGTTGACGCTGAGCGCGGATGCGGCGAGTGTGGGCGCTACGTAGAACCAACTTTCGAAGTCGTTGGCGCGCTCCTGATTGCCTGAAGGTAGTGCGATATCCATACGTGGTGTGCTGCCGTCAGCGCGAGTCGCGGAGGCGCCGAGGGTGTAGCCGTCGAGATAGAGCTGGCTGCTGCCGGTGCCGGTGAAGATTGTGCGGCCGGTAAGTTTGACGCGCACGCGGCCGAATTCAAGATAGGGTGCGCCAAGGAGGAGAAGTCCGTTGAGGAAGAAAAGGGTTTCCCACTGGATGAAAGGTGCGTTGGCGTAGGGCATGTTCCAGTAGATGGTGTTGCCCTTGACTATGATCTGCGAGTCGATGACAGTGACGCTGCGCAGGACGGTGGTGGGGTTGAGGTTAAAGGTGCCGATGACGTCGACGGCGGCGAAAGAGGCTGGGTCCTGCTGACGGGCTACTGGGGCTTCGAGGGTGACGGCGAAACTGCTGGGATCGACCTGGCTGGTGGGCGACTGGTCGAGTGTGACGTTGAGACCCTGGAGAACGAGTTGGTCGAGCGTCATGATGTCGTCGTTGGACCAGTTGATGGCCGTGACGTGCATGGCGTTGGATTGCGTGTTGGGAATCTCTGTGAGTGAGGGGAAGAAGCGGCGGCATTCTTCAACGACAGTCTGCTGTAGAGTCGGGTTCCAGTGGATGCAGGCGAGAGGTGCGCGGTAGATCTGGATACTATGGGCAGGTTGGAAGGCCGCACCGTCGCTGCCGCAGGGAGGCCATTCGATCTGGCCTGACGCGGTGCGGGCAACGATGAGCCAGGAGTCTCCCGGATTGTAGTTGCCTGGGACGAATTGAATCTGGATGCCGTTCTCGAGAGTGATCCACGTGCCGGCGGCGAGAGGAATGCCGCTGGCTGTTGCAGTGGCGCCGAACTGATCCCATCGCCGTATGCGGGCGTTGAGGGTGTTGTCCACCTGTGAGACGAGCTGCGTCATAGTGATCGTGAGTTGTTCGGGGGTAGTGCTTTGAATCAGGAAGAGGTCTCCGGGTTGGTTGGGAGTGTCGCCGAAGAGGTAGGTGTCGTCGGTGAGTTCGACCCATTGATTGGGAGCAAAGCCAAGGTTGGCATCGGGGCCAAGGGAGTCAACCTGAACGTTGGAGCCGAAGACGCCGGTGACAGCCGCTACGATGGCGCCGTTGTTGCTGGACCACTTGAAGGTGGCCTGGGTTTCGTCGCCGCCTTGATGGATTTCGATACGGTAGAGCTGATTTTCGAGACCACGATAGCCAGCGGAAGGCGTGGGCTCGCAGGAACAGTCACTTGAGCCATCGCCGGTTTGTGCGGAGAGCATTCCGCTTGCCGGTTGAATCACCGGGCTGTACATGGTTGTGCAGCAATCCTGGGGTGTTGCTGCCGCGAACGAGAGAGTTTCGTCAGTGGTTTCAGATAGGACGGTCTGACTGACTCCCTTTAGAACGGGGCGTCCTTCGTCGATTTCGACGAATCGGTTGATGCCGCTGAGGAGACCGGGACGGTTGAGGATGCTTTGCGGAGGGGGGTTGACGATGACGGGCGCGGGAATGGCTTGGGCGATGACGCGCCAGATAGTTTGCCGCCGAGCTGTGGTATCGGCCTGGCCGAGGGCGGGTTCGCGGAGGCAGGGGTCGTCAAGCGGGGTGACGAGACGCTCCCACGCTTCGAGGTAGATCTGGATGGCGCTGGCCTTGCCGCTGCTGAGCTGATTGAACAGGTCGGATTCCGAGGTCGCCGAGTTGATGAGGAAAGGCTGCGCGCCGTAGTCGATGGTGGCATCGTTCTCGCAGACGAGACCTTGTACATAGTATCGGCCAGGGCCAATGGAGATAGCGCTATTCGTTGCGGTGATAGCGAATCCGGCGTTGTCGATAGGGCCGCCATAGGGGCCGATGACGTCGATTGTTTCAGCTTCGCGCAGGTGGTTATTGATGGCGGCCTGCTCGTTGGCGTCCGCGTCGAGTGCCACGCGACCCTGCTGCTGAAGGACGGCAGTGTAGTTCTTGTTCGGACTGAAACGGATACGACTGAAATCGCCTCTCATGGACGTCTCTCCTGAGTGCATGTAGCTGACTTGCAGGGCCCGGGAACTTCTAAATCAGATCAAACCTGCGCCGATGCCTACGAACCAGACTTCGTCCTGGGTGTCGTCGTCGCAGCACCGGAATTTTGCAGGCAAACTGTAACCGTAATAACGTGAGAATGGAATGCGATGGATGATCGCTGTGCGTGATGGTTCGATCATGACTCCGCTTTCAAGCCCGAAGGGAAGATATTGCGGAGCGCGGAGCTGCACGTTTCTGAAGGCTTCGGTCTCCTGAAGCTGGTTGTAGGCTCCGATCTGTGAGCCGTTGTCGGCGCCAGTCCAGACGGCCATGGGCACGTCTCCGCTGAGGAGCGCGAATGATGGATGACCGTAGTGAAGGGTAATGAACTGTGGTTGCAAGGGTCCTTCGTTGGCGGCGACATCGGGCAGGCAGCGGTAGCGAGGCGGGGTGAGTGCATCGGTTGGGACGAAGGAGAAACGGATGCATCCTGTTTGTCTGCGGCTGCACCAGATTGCGGCGGGCCAGGGATCGTGACGGGGTCGGCGTGCGAGGAAGATGGTGTTGGAGGCGAGCTCCATGGTGTGGGTGTGGACCTTGCCGATGATGGTGGAGTCTTCGATGTGAAGGTCGGCGCCTTCGGAGGTGAGATCCGCTCCGGCATAGGCTACGCAGCAACGGCTGGAAGAGTCGACGATGCTGGAGCAGATGCGTGTGCTACCTCCAACGATGTTGGCGATTGGGCCGCTGATGGTGCGGACGAGGGAGATGGTGGAGCCGGTTGCGTCACTTGTGATGCCAGGTTCACCGGGCTGGATAGGAGAACCGCTAAGTGTAAGCGCAAGACCGGGGACGAGAGTGCAGTCGGCGAGGGAGAGGCTGATGGGATCGCTATGGAGGGTGATAGAGCCGCAGAGCCAGAGACCGCTGAGAAATAACTGGCCCATGGGCTGGGTTGTGCCGTCGTCGTTGATGATGAGCGAGCCCTGGACTTCGATATTGCCGCGTAGGGTGACGCAGGCGCTGTCGTAGGTGAAGTCGGTTGCGCTGACGGAGGGATGCAATTGGGCCGAGATGATCCAGAGACGGCTTGAAGAGGCAATATTGATGGCGTTGGGGCCGGTCAGGTCGATGTCGAAGGATTCAAAGTCGGGCAGGATGATGCGGCCAGTTGATCCGGGCGCAGTGGTGTTCCACGCGGCGATGGCATCTTGCAGGGTTGGAGTCGCGGAGGAACCTACGACTGCGGTGAAGTTGAAAGTAGTCGTCGTAAAGGTGGTGAGATTAGGGGAGCGGTCGTAGGAGCCTCCGCCAAGTTCAGCGGGGAAGCCGTAGTTGTAGCTGATACGGAGGTCTGAGGGGATCGGGACATCGGGGCCTAGCTCAATACGGCCGAGGAGGGGATCGATAGCGATCTTGTTGCTCGGAGTGCAGCTCCAGTCACCGGCTTGTGAAGCTGGATCGTCGGAGAGATCGCGGCTGCAGATGAGAGAGCTGTCTACTAGCTCACCATCAAAGTAGATAGCAAGGCTGTTATCGGGGCCGTAGAAGTCGGACATGCTGGTGAAGAACTCGCGGCGGGAGATAGGTTGAGGTACGTCGAGACGTGTGGTGAGGCGGCTGAAGGACTCGCGCGGAGCGAGCGCGTTGAAGAGGGGCATGTTCTGGCCGAGGGAGCTGAACATATAGTGGCGGCTGTCGATTTTGAAGGCCGGTGCGTTGGTGACGGGAAAGCTGATCCAGCGCCAGAGATAGATGCCGATATCAGGGATGTTGTAACGGCCTGCACCATGGAGATTGATTTCGAGTGGGGCTGTGTCCGGATTACTGATTGTTCGAAGGCGTGGCGCGATGCGGCGAACATCGATAGTGCGGTTGAGTTTGTCGAAGGCAGTGCCCATGTTATCGAGATGCGCTCCGTTGCGTAGATCGACCGTGGCGGAGTGGTGTGGGCGAATGTGATGCATGCTCTCTGTGGTGATGAGTCGCCGGAAGGATTCGACTGCAGCGGCAGGAAGGCCGGAGACGTCCATGGAAATCTGATCGAGCGCGAGAAGCGTGCCTTTGCGCCGACGATATCCGATAGTGTTGGCAACCTCGGCGCGGCGGCCGGATGTGGCACCGTCTATTTCATAGATGGCGTCGGAGCCGACTAGATCGCCGATATAGGGAATGACCCAGGGCGCGCAGGTCTCGATGAACTCGTCGTCGTAAAGTTGACGGATGTTCTCTTCGAGGATGGCACCTTGCTCGTAGATGACCGAGAGGAGAGCATATAGCGGCTGGCCGTTCTCCACATCGCGCGTGCGGTAGATGGCGGGAAGGAGCGCGTATAGCTGGTCTACGGTGAGGCTCATGACCACACTCCAAGGTTGCCGATCGAGGCGGGATCGAGCAGAAGCATCTCAGCAGGGGACGGAGTCGTATTAATGCCTGCGATTGGTGTCGCCGCTCGTAGAACTCCTGGAAGGGGATTGGTTGGGGCGACTCCCTGGCGATTGAATGCGGTTAGTTCGAGCGCAATGACTCCGGGAATTTGTTGAATGATCGCGATGATCTCGCTTTGTGCTACGCCTTGTGCGAGAGCTCGGTTAGAGAAAGAAAAATTGGTTGATAGGGATTGCCAGACCTGTGCAAGTACGAGGGTGGGATCGTAAGTGGTGCGGTCAACACGGATGCTTGCTCCAACTTCGAAGAGGACCTGCGAGTAAGACGCAACCTGCAGGGGAATGTAAGGATTGCCTGCACTTCGGAGTGCATTGATGAGGTTGAGCAGGGTGGGATCGTCCGATTTAAGAATTGTTCCGTTGGCACCTGCTACTGTGAGGAAGACTCCGCGAGTGCGCCCGAACCATGTCCATGTGGCAAGCGAGCCGGAGATGCCGGCAAAGGCTAAGGCGAAGTTCTGGTAGTCCTCGAGGGAGACGACGCGGTCCAGCGTGAGGACGTGCAGTGGAGCGCTGCTGCGGGCTGTCTCCGCTGTATCTGGGTCCGCACCGCCGCTTGCAGAGTCAGGATTTGCGACGCTCTTGAGTCCCTGTGGACGATCGATCGCCTGCGATAGTTGGCCTGCGGCGACCATGCCAGCGGAGCCAATTCCTTTGCGATAGGTGGCCGTGATGTTGAGTTGACCGGTTGGAGGGCGTGCCCCTTCAACGCCGTCGCCAAATTGAACGGTGGTCTTGCCGGACTGGTCGGTGCTGGTCACGAAGACGCGGTCGCTGGGTTCGGAGGCAAGGAAGTTACCAACCTCATTCCACTGGAGGCCATTGACTCTGACTTGAAGTGTCGATTGTGTGCCAGTGCCTGTGGGGGAGCTAAGGTAGGTGAGGGGTTGTTGCTTGAGGCTGAACTGGAGTTGCGGATTGGTTGCGTCTCCGCTGCCGAGAATCTCGTACATGGTTTCGCCATTTGTGGAGGCGACCACGTTGGTATTGATAGTGACAGTGCTGCGGTCGTAGATGCGAGCGAGTGCCCCATTCAGACTGAGTGTGGTTATCGGGCCAGCGACGCTCGTCTGATTGACTAGCGCGGACTCGTTGACGATGGGATCTTTTGTATCGGCAGCTGTGAGTTCGTATGTCGAGTCTCCCGGATACAACGAGCCGGCGACGCCATCGGTCGTGATGACCTGCCAGTTGAGTGCACCCGTGGCGTCGGCAGTAGGGGGGAAGGCATCGACGAGGAAGATTTGGCCGCCGGTTACGGCAAGGCTGTCGGAGGAGTGGTCGGGAACGAAGGTGGCTCCGTTGCCAAGCATGATTTGGAGACGCATCCGTTTGCCGGATACGGCGATAGGTTGGCCAGTGCTGACCTGCTGTCCTCCGAGTATTTCGAGCGTGTTTCCCTCAATCGGTTTGAGGAGATTGGTTTGGCGGGAGTAAGTGCCGTCGTAACTCCAGGCAATTAATGGCGGCGCGGTGGGTGTCAGGACATTGCTTTGTACATAGGCAGTAGTGTTTCTGGTTTGTGCGACGAAGTCGGCGAGGACCTGATCGGGGGTGACCGGCGTGATCGCCTCAATGAACAGCGTGATAGCTTGCTGCATGAGCGCCAGGTACTGGAGGGCGATGCCGGTCTGGCCGAGTGCGATGTAGGTGATATAAAGAGTTTCGTTCTGGATGATTTGCGTTATGAGACTGTTGAGATATGCCGTAGATTGGGTGTTGTTCACCAGAACTTGACCATTCATCAAAGTAAGCTGCGTGGTCTTCGAGGTGAGGGTGTATAGGTTGGGGCCGGTGTCTGCGGCGGCGACGATCTGGAAGAGCGCTGTGTAGTGAGGGGATAGGAGGACGGCCCATTGTGGCTCGCCGTCTTTTGCGGGACTGAGACCCGAGATAGAACTATCGAGATTCACTTGATCGCTGTTCGTGGCGTACTGAAAAGTCCAATCCGCCATCGTAACTGTGTCGGTTGGGAACTCCGGAAGCTTTGCGATGGAGAGCGTGTTGACGACCCATGGGTTGGGCGATTGAGAGCCGAAGAGAGAGGCTTTCTTGCGGAAGACATAGACGTAGGCACCACTGTCGGATGGAAAGGAACTGCTAATAGGCTGGTCCCACTGCACGAAAGTATTGCCCGAGTTTGAGTCCAGAGTAACGGCACTGATGTAGTGGAAGTCCGCGGCTCCGGAGGTGAGCGTTGAGAGCAAGCTGGCACTGACGAAGAGGAGAGCATCTCCGATAGAGAGGTTGTTAGTAGTGCCTTGGATCCACGTTGATTTATCGCCAGGGTTGAGGATCCAGATTTGCGTGGTTTGGGCAGGAAGAGCGTTGCCGGCGATAGTGGATGTTATGTCCTCAGAGGTCTCGAAGGTTTGCGGTGTTTGGCCGGGGCCGGGGACGCTCTGGACGCGGGTGCCGGCGGGGATCAGGACATTGTCGGGAGAACCGGGGGCGTTGCTGAGAGTAAAGGCGAGATAGGCTGATGCGGCTACTCCAGGTGAAGGAACGAAACCAACAAGGCGGGCGAGTTCGAAGACGGAGCGTTGATCAACCGCGGTACGGAGATAGGATTCGTTGGCGAGGCGCTCCTGGTAGAAGGTGAGGATATCGGCTACCACGGCGTAGCTGTCGAGCAGGGCTATGGTGAAGTCGGAGTCGTCGCGGGTGCGGAGCGCAGCAAGGGCTGGAAGATCGGGATCGGAGAGCGCGGCGAGCATACTGGCTTTGAACGTGCCTTGGGTTCCTACGCGGTAGGCTATGGCAGACAGGCCAGGCCGGTTGGTGATCGTTTGCGGGGTCTCGGGGCCTACGCCCGCGCAGCAGCCGCAGAGTTGCTCGGGTTGGGCTTCGCAGTCACCGTTCATTTGCCACCATCCAGGTTGAGTGTGAAGAGACCGAGATCGAGACGGTCAGGGTCGTTGTCACATCGGGCGATTTCGAGGCGGCCCATGGTGAGATAGCCTGACGCGGTGCCGTCGCTTGAGGGATCGTCCATACGTTGAAAGGTCGTCAGCGTGACAGAAGAAACTCCCTCGACGTTCTGCGCTGCGGCGATGAGGGGACTGGCATAGATAGTTTGTCCAAAGGTGAAGTTTTGTGGATTGAGCAGACCAGGTTTTCCGTTGCACTGATCTCCGCTGATGAAGAGACGCATTAGGGCGTTGCGAACGTCTGACTGAAAATGCTGGAGATCTACGCAGATCTGCAACACGATGCGCAGACCGACGAGAATAGCTCCTTCTACTTCGAGGTCGACACCGGCCATGCGTAGCAGATTCAGGCGCTTTTTGGTGGATGCAATCAGTATCGGGCTGGGGCCAGCGTCGGAGGTCGAATCGATAGAGACGAAAGCCGTATACCAACTTCCCGTCCAGCGCATGGTGCCCTTTGCTTCAAAAATAGCTGGGTCTTGCTCGGTCATGACTGCGTAGTCGTCTTCTGTAACGGCGCGAAGTTGTGATCGGAAGGCGAAGGGCGCTTGCTGGCGGATGTGCGCGACTGATTCGGGGTCTACACCTCCCGCTGCCGCGATTGGATTGCGGACTTGGACTACGCCCGCTGAATCAGTGAGTACGTGACCTAGCGTGTCTCGGCCAATGTTGCCGGCTGTTCCGTTGCCAACACGGTACTTGGCACGGAATTCGGATCCGGTCTCAGCAGCCATACCGTATTGACCGTCTCCAAAGCGAAGAAAGACTGTGTTGTCGCTCTCGATTTCGAGAACAACGCCACGACTGGTTGCTGGTGTTGAGAGGAGGTCTGTGAGAATTGGCCAATCATTAAGTTGATCGTCCTGAACCTGAATTTGCGGTATTGGGTAGGAGACGCTGGAGAGAGATGGCGCCAGGAGGCTTGAGACTGCGGCGGAAGAATCCAAGGCGTATGCGAAGGTGAGAGGGTTGCTTGATAGTTGCGGAAAGAATCTTGGGAGCGTCTGTTGCGTGTCGCTACTTGAGCCGCAGGTACAGCTTGCGGTGGCGACGGGAGACTCAGGAGCAGCGGGAACTTCGCCGAGATCTTCCCAGTCGATCCATGTTCCGTGATCGGCGGGAACAATATTGCCACGTGCAACGCTGACGTTGATCAATGATTTCGATCCGTGCGGAATATCGGTAGTCGAAGAGATGCAGAGCGGGAAGGGAAGCGCGTCTTCTGCGGCCCACCAGACATTCGTGATAGGTTTTCCGTTGAGAGGATCGACCAGAACTTGATTCTGGAAGTCGAGGGTCTGGACCGCAGTGAGGCGAACGGCCCATCTCTTTTGGGGATCAGCATCTTCTGCATCGCCTGTCTGTGGGCCGAGAATCTCTTCGAAGAGCAGAACTGATCCGGGCTGTAGAGATTGGTGTGTGTCTAAGAGCGTTGCCTGAGTTGCGCCTGGTGCGAGACAACAGTCTGTGTCGCTCCAGGTGTAGATGTAGATCTCATTTTGGTCTTCATAGAGGGTTGCTTGTTGCAAGGTTGCAAAGGCCAGGGCAGGATTGTTCGTGAGTAGCTGCGCGGAGGAACTGTTCGTGGATATGCTGGCAGGGAGACCAGGAATTCTTGGGAAAACCCTGGTCCCAGCATGAAGCGAAACGCTAAAGCCCTGAACATTGAAATAGACCCAGGTGCGTGCGTTTGAGCCTTCGCCGATCTGATAGTCCACGAGCTTCGCGTGACGGCGCATTGAGATGCGGCTGCGGGCTGTACCGATGTAGGCCTCTGTGGCTGCGGCATCCTGTTGATAGCTGAGATGGTCGGCGAGGTAGGCAATCGTTTCGACAAGAGCGACGCCCGTATCGGAGGGATGCGGTTCGCTCCATGTGGGACAGAGGACGGACATACGATCGAGAATGACCTGGCGGAAGCTCTCGTAATCCTTAGCTAAATAGTTAATGTCGGGCTCAACGTGTTGCTCGGGAGGGCAGCAGGTAGTTGGGAGGCAATCGCTGACTGTCGGACAATTCGCTTTGAAGGAGAAGTCGATCGTGGCGAGTTGTGGATCGATGCCAACCGGTGGATCCGCGGTTGCTGCGTCTGCGATGAGAGCCAAGGTATAGGTCGAGAAGTCGCCCGGTTGATTTAGCTCGATGGTAAGGAGCTTTGGGTTGTCGGGAGATATAGGCTGCAGGCTTGCGATACTTACCTGGGTCAGGTTCGAGGCGCCTCCGGTCAGTTTGATCTGGGTTGTGCCTAAGCCAAGTGGGCGAACATCTTTGAGGAAGGTCAGGTTGAGTAGTTTGCCACAGTCGCAGCCGGGCTCGGTGGAGCATACCTCGAGATAGTCGATACCGTTGAGGGTCGGGTGGTCGAGTACCAAAGCACGGCGATTTTTCTGTGAGCAAAAGTAGGTCATTGCGTTGCTCCGCCGTAGACGAACTGTTCGGTCTGCTGCTGCTGTGTCTGAATGATGGTGTATTGAACCGTGATGAGCATCGTCGAGTCTTCAGCCGTAACATCGACTGACTGCACGCGAATGATGTCGGATAGCCATTGCTGAAGCGATGCCTGGATGATTTGCTGCTGCGCGGCGGCGAGGACGTCACTGTTAGGTTCGAATACGAGCTGCGCGGATCCGGTACCAAAGGTCGGACGATTGACACGTTCGCCGGGTGAGGTGAGCAGAATCTGTTCGATCATGTCGCGGATATGCCCAGGTGTGTCGACCTGTGCGGTCCGTCCGGTGTTGTCGAATTGGAAGGGATAACCGAGGTTCATCATGTGCTCACATTGCGCTGACGCGCGTTTGCATGACCACGGGTAGTAGAGGAGTTCCGTTGGGAATGGAGACGGCTACGCCGCTTTGCACGACCAGAGGCTGACCCAGGGATGTAACGCGCAATGTTCCCAAAATCCACTGGGCACTGACGCACGGAGGAAGAGGCGGAGGAACGAGCGGGCAACCAGCGATGATCCATGACGCAGAAAGCAGAACTGTAGGCTGGCTGCTGACCATGACTCGAGGATTGGGCGCCGACGGGGTGGCTTGGCCAGCGTGACTGCAGAAAACTGTCGCGCCTTGATGAAGTAGAAATCCTGCCATGGTAAACCTCCTTTCGAATCAAATGATCTGTAGTGCGCCTTCATTGATGGTGACGGAGGGGCCGGTCATCATGATGGTTGCGCCCTGTCCGTTGGTGATCGTGATGCCGACGTCCGAGATGGAGATCATGGCTCCGGCTGCGGTTTTAAGAAGGATGCCTCCGGTTGGGCCGGGTGCGTCGCTGATCATCAGAGTGTTCTGGCTTGTGGTCTGAAGAACGATGGATTGCAGCCCCGGCGGTGTGGCGAGCGCAAGGGCGGGAACCTCCTCGGTCGATCCCCAGAATCCTCCGACCCATATGGGATAGTCACTGTCACCTTGTTCGAACTCTATCCACACGCCAGCACCGATCGGCGGTAGTGCGTAAGAGCCACACTGAATGCCAGCAAAGGGGACGCAAGGCATCGCCCATGTGGATGGCAGGATATTCGACACGTCGGGGACCTGGACCATGAGTCTGCCGATCTGCATAGGATCGATATTGTCGAGCACTGTGCCCCGATATTTGCCGTAATACTTTGCCACGTCTGAGATCCTTTCCTGACTAGAACGGAAGTGTGGGAACCATCGGCAGATTGGAGATGAGAGCGTTTCGTGCGAGCGTAAACTTCTGCTTGTACTGTCCGGGCTTGATGCTGTGGGTGGTGCTTTGTACGTAGTGGAGGCCGTCAAACGCAACGCCAGCTCCGCGGACAGCCACGAGCTCCCGTGCTTTGAGAATGCTTCCGTAACGAAGTACGTCGATGGTTCCGCTGCCAGTGACGACGTCTCCTGTGTCGGAGGCTTTGGCGAAGCCAAGCATGAGTGCCTGTGCTGGCGAGAGCTTCGCCGTATCGTTGAGTGGCTCGAATTTTTGCGGTGGTGGGACTAGAGCGCCCAGGGGTGGGTTGAGTGGATTCACCGATGGGATCGGAAGGGGAATAACGAGCTTGGTAGTCTCGTCCTGAAGAAAGACAATTGGCATGACGGAAGATTGCGGCTGATAGCGGAAGTTAAGGCTTTCAACATTGGTCCAGGTATCCATATTGACGTTGAGTGCGGGCTGCGGGAGTCCGATCTTGATCTGCGGGCCCCAGTAGGCGCGGCTCATTCCAGGCAGCGGGCCAGGGTCGATGTAAAAGACATAACCGGCCTCCGCGGCGAGCTGCTGAATGTAAGCGAGATCGGTGCCTTTCTGCGAAGGAATTTTGTCGATGGGGATGGGGATGTCGGGTGCAATGGCAGGAATTACGTTAGGGACAACTCCGAACATGGCATATTTCGCCAATATCGTAAGGACGCGCAGATCGGGGCTCATGCCTGGGTACGGAAGGCCACTGAGATCTACGAGGTCCATGACGGAGCAGAGGTCGCGCCCGGTCAACATGAGGGCCGAGGAGCCCTGCATTGCATCGGGGATGATCTCATGATGCTCGATGACACCATCGAGAATTATTTGCGGAAGGCCACAGAATGTAACCATGAGTACTACACGAAGAAGCGGTATCGAGGCGCCGCCTGCAAGGAGGAAGAACGTCTGCAACGGAGAATTGTTGGCCAGAGTGAATCCGAGCTGGAAGCCACTCCTCTCCTTAGCGGACACTGTCACCTCGACAGAGGTTAAAGCGTCGATCAAGGGCTTTGGCGCCGGCACAGCCTCAAGGGGGCCGGCGAAAAGCGTGAGGTAGAGACCGCTGCTACCCATTGCGTGCTCCCGCGGGAATACCTGAAGAGAGTGGAATTACGATGGTGCGGCCGACCTGTGAGGTGAGGTCGTCGGGGTCGGTCGCTCCGTTGGCGTCGCAGATCATCCAGTAGAGCAGAGGATCGCCAAGATATTTGGCTGCCAGATTGTCCAAGCGGTCATTGTCGACTATGGGGTACTGGAAGAGGGCAGTGTAAATACCGGGTTGTGGCAGGATGCGCCGCTGAAGATAGACGGCCTGAGTACCGTCGGCACGGGTGAACGTCAGCACAGGTGAGCCGTAGTAGCGGCTACTGGGATTGGTGGGCGCACCTGTTCCTGCTGCGGATTTTACGATTGATTGGAGTGCGGATTCCACATGTGCTCCCTTTATGAGTTAGCCGAATAACGCAGCCATCGCTTCTTTCTCCACTTGATAAGCCATGTACAGAGCACCCGCCGGATTCAGGAAACCGACGTCGTTGACGTTGAGGACGCGCATTCCTAAGGTCACCTTTGCGCGAATAGGGTTGAGTTGTGGGTCGAAAAATTCTTCGGTTACATCGAGATCAGTGATGCGTACGGGAGTGATGCGCGACTTGCTCCAGATAAAAACAGTCAGAGCTGACTCCATGGGAAGAATCTCGATGGTTCCGAGCAGAGTAAGTGCTTCGTTGGTGATGAGTGTGGCACTGGACGGATAGACGAGCAGTTCGAGGGCTGCGAGCTGAGGCTGTATGCCATACTTCAGCGTATTGGCATCGCCGCTGGCAAGCAGATCAGTTGCATCGATTTCTGCGGTGCATTTGATTGTCTCGATGGGGGGCCCTTTGAGGCGGAGAATCTCTGTGCGATCCGGCTGGTCGCCTACACTCTGCGGCTTCAATGTGCGAGTGATCGAGTCTGGGTTGTATTGGAGAGTAATCATGCCTCGCGGAATCCCCGTGGTGGGATCGAGCGAGAGAATTGCGCCTTTCTGTAACCGGGGCGAAATGTTAGACATAATATTCCCCAATAGTGCTGGCCGAGTATTTTATGGCCGAAACTTTTTGTCTAACAGACTCAGTGAGACTGCCCGTAGTTTCAGCACGAGCGATATGTCGCATGATCTCGTTTGCAAGGTGAGTCCCTAGTTGCTCTGAAGTTGCGTCGGAAGAGATCTCACCCCCGTTAATCTTGACTGGCGCGGAGATCTGACTCCAGTTGAGATAAGGCATCTCGGTTACCAACGTAGTGAGCCTCCGTTGCATGGCAGCGACAACGCTGTCCTGATTGATCCGAGGCAGACCGGCGAGTGTCAGACGATCGATGTGGAAGTGGAGATTTGTGTGGTTGGCTGGAGTGCCGCCACGAAGAATCTGGCCGGAGCGAGATGGTTTTATGCGATTCATGACCAGCCTCCTGTCTCGGTTGCGGTAAGTGGTTTGTCAATCTTGGCGTACTCGATGCGAGAGGCACGGAGGATGTGCTCCATGTGGATTGAAGTGTCTTCTTCAGCAGCAAGAAAAGCGGAGTGAGTGGCGATGTTCCGTATGATTCCGCCGGGAACATTTAGTTGTGCAAGGCGCTTGTAGTCGAGTTCTGCGATGGGCGTCTGTGCTGGGAATACCTGCCGCCAGATGGCTTGCCGTTGTGCCGCATCGGGGAATGGGAAAAGCACGATAAAGCGGAGGCGGCGCAGAAAAGCGGTGTCGAGAGCTTGTTTCATGTTCGTGGTCAGAATGGCGACACCACGGTAGGACTCCATGCGCTGAAGAAGATAACTGATCTGGAGATTGGCATATCGGTCATGGCTATCGTTGACTTCGCTGCGCTTGCCGAAGAGAGCGTCGGCCTCATCGAAGAGAAGGACGGCTCCACTTTCGTCGGCCGCGTCGAAGAGACGGCGGAGATGCTTTTCAGTTTCCCCGACGTACTTGCTCATGATGGATGCCAGGTCGATGTGATACAGATCGAGGGCGAGCTCGTTCGCGATCACCTCGGCCGCCATAGTCTTGCCCGTGCCGCTGGGGCCGAAAAAAAGTGCGTTAACGCCAGAGCCGCGTGCATATTTGCTTGCGAAGCCCCAATCGTTTTGAACGAGAGGGCGTCTTCGCACATGGAGAACTATCTGACGCAGTGTTTGGCGTTGCAGATCAGGCAATACAAGATCGTCCCAAACTGCCCTCGGCTCAATCCGATGAGCTAGTAAGTCAAGCGAACGGCGGGCTTGCGTACGGCAGACGTTCCAGGTGATTGCTGCCAAGTCTGGCTCAGATTCATTTCCAGACAGAGACGTTACGGCCTCTTTCGCAAGCGTCGCCGTGGACCTGATCGCTATTGCGTCAAGCGAGAACGAATCGACAAGACGGTCAAATGAGCCGTTCATTTGCTGCGCGAGAGGGCCGAGGCTCTCACTCCATAGAGCTCTGCGTTCTTGTTGCTTTATCGCGGGCAGGTAAAGGCGGATGCCGTCAGATCGTTCCAAGGTAGAACCTTCACTGACTTCGATTGCAGTGGGGGTGGAGACACGATTTACGAACGATGTGATGTTATGACGAGTTTCTATGCTATCTGCGTCCGAAGTGTGGATATAAAGAGCAGCGTTCATCAGTATCGCGTCACGTGTCCATGCGTTAGCGAGTTGCTCCCGCTCGATGGGGGAGGCGGGTACATCTGCGGCATTGAGCGTGTACGGTGTGTGTCCTGAGAGATGACATAGTTGCTGGAAAAACCAATGACGATCGTTAGCCGTGCTACCTACGAGCAGGATTGATCTCGATTCTTCGCCAGTTGAACGCCATAAGCTTGCTCCCTGGCTGATGAGGCCCCGATGGGCATCGGAACTGTAGCCAGTAATCGGCGGAAGAAGATGAATGAATGGTTGCACGCGATCATCTGAACAAGGATTGCCTAGCAGGTAGTGAAGAATTGGTTCATCTATCCGCAAAGAACTGCCTAGCAGGGCAGCAGAGCTGTCAAGCAGTATGAGCTTCCATCGACGAAGTGGAGCATTGGGGCTGAGAGCGCTCCAATGCGCTGAGGGCAGCATTCTGAATGCGAGACCGAATGTGGGCCACGTCTTTATTGGCTCATTGTGAATTGAAGCGCATGCTCTCGCAAATCTGCTCTCCAACTCTACGCCTGCGCAGAGTGTTAGGACGTCGCTCTCGAAAGGAGACAGGTCGAAGGATCCGGAGAGGTGGCGGAGCGGAGAAGTTATGGAGTCCGTAGATGGACGTTCTGAGATGCTCCAGCGTTGTGTGTCCTGTTGGAGACCGGGATCGGTGTGTGCTGCGAGAGCGCGGTAGATGCGGTCCAATGCTTGCTGCAGCGATTCCTGTTGGAGGGCAACAATGGTCATGGTCCGGTCACCTCCACTTGGGGTAGATACTGTCCGAAGGTTGGGCTGCCCATCGTTGTATCGAGCGTAAGCCGGCTTTGGGAACCATCAATCTGTACACGCAATGGCAGACCGGCGGGGGGAACTGGGTGTGTCAGTCCCGTTGGAACTGGAAAGTTCAGCGTTGATGAGGTGGCTGGGCCGGTGATGGGTCTCGACGGTATGGGAATCGCGGTGTCCCCTATAAGCAATACGGCCTCTTGAGAATTTCCGACGGGCGGTGTGACAGATACTGTGAAGACAGTGCCAGTAGCGGCGGTAATTGGCGCGGCATTCGTGATGGTGGGAGCCAACAGAAACGGAGTCGCGCTGGAAAAAAACCCTGGATGTGGATCGCTTGATGTGCCGAAACTCACATTACGTACGATCTGCAGTGTGCGGACTCCTGCTTGCAGACTGGATGGAATACGAATACGGATGCAACCCGGCTGGATAGTGTCCGGTGTAATAGGAGGCTGCTCATCGAAAGAGATGACTGTGTCAGCGGGGGAGACTCCGATGAAGTTGCGGCCAGTGATCGTGAGCATTTCGCCAGAGCCAATAGGTTGCGGTGTAATGTTGTCGATGATGGGGCTTTGCCATGGAAGCGTAAGAAGATTGCGAGATTGAACGGGCAAATTCGATTTGAAGGATTTCGTCTCTTCGATCAGAATGACTGAGACTTGATAGGACGTTGTGGGTCGATAGTGAGCGTTGAATGCCATCCATAGCTTGTTGATCTCTTCGTTCGATAACGACTCCGGCGCAATGCGGATGGATTCGATCTGGCTGGCGAGGTTCGTAGTGACAATGAGTTGCAACTCGGCGGACATGTGTCCAGCATTGATGATGCCGGTGATGGAATTCTGGATGAGATCGCGTGAGAGGATGGGTGTCTCATAAAAGACCTGCATGGCCCAGGCGAGAAGAATTTCGGGATCAAATTCATTTTTGCCGTAGGCGCTAACAAGATAGTGGAGATCCAGCGCAAGAGGCGGGTTACTGACTCGGCGACCTTGAGAATCCTGAGATGGCAACGCGTTGTTGCGGAAGTTTGCGTTCAGACTGGTGTAGTACATGAACAGATTGATCTGCGGCTGTTCGTCGGCGCCTGTCGGGACAAGGTCTGGAGAAAGGGCTGTGACCGGACTGGACACTCCGATGATCGAACTTGGACCTCCTCCGGTCAACGCATTGGCTAATATCCAGCGTAGTACCGCGCTAACGCCCCCGACCGCTAGATAGTCACTCATCGCGAAGCTCCAGGTCGACGACGGAGATAGTCTTCGAGCGTAACGTGCGACGGCGGTGGCACAGATCTGCGGACGGGCTCAGAGCGTTGAATTGCGCGTACTTCGATATGGCCGATGGAGATGTTAACTTCGGTGGTTGACGCTGGCTGGAGTTGATTTCGGATATTGCGCTGGTCAACCTTTTCAGCTCTTATTTTTTGTGAAGGTGGTGTCGCGAGGCGAGTGCTGACTAATTTGGGGGATTCCTTTTCGTGTACGCCCTGCACATGTTTCGTTGTGCCCTGCGTCGGTCGATGCGGTTGCGGACTCGGGCTTTCGCTCTCATAGAGTTGCGGGATAGCGGCAGGTAAAGGTTCTAACTTCGGCAGATGGAGTGGTGGCGCTGAGGCTTCTGGGATTGCAGGATCGGAGAAGTGTTCGCCTCGAAGCGCATTTGTCCGCACTGGCTCAGTAGATTCGCCTAAGGGAGTTTGGGCAAGTACATGCTGAACTTGCAGTCGGCTTTCACTTGATCGCTTGATGATGAAAGTGGGATCAGTTTCACGTAGAGATTCGATTGCCTGAGTTGAGTTAACCACACTCTCAACGAGAGTATTTGGACGTGATGCATATAACTGGGGCAGGAGCGGCTCCACTGGTGAGGTGGGCCGTTGAACGCGCATGATCATGCGGTCGATCAGGTTGTTCATTGGATCATCTCCAGATAAGCGCGGCGGCGGGTGTCCCCCATGGCCAGAATGCTCGCCTCCTGCCAGCCATAAGCGCTTGCCAGTTCGTGTACGTCCCGCATCAAACGCATGGCAGCGCTACGAACCTCGGACCAAAGAAAACGGCCCATGTCCAGGTCAACTGAGTAAGAGCCGCCGCATTCAGCGCATAGGAGTTCTACGTTTATCTCTGCGTCGGATTGGAGTGCATCGAATGTTTTTATAGCAAGCTGACAAAATTCAGGATTCTCAAGCGCGGGGAACGGATCGAGACTTAGCTCGGCGTCCTGTGGCGCACTCAAGCAGCGGGCCAGCAGTTGCTTGCGAGCATCTACCAGGTCGGTAATGTTAGCGATTGAAAGCAGATCGGAGGCTGTCGCGAGTCTCATCGTAAAGCCGGTCTCGCCGATGACTTCTGGCATCTTCACGAGCGATGTTGATTGACGCAGTCTCTCTATAACGGGAGCTATGGGCAGCGTGAACTCAAGCCGTGCATTACAGCCCGGACAGGCGAGATAGCCTTCCATCTGCGGGCCGAAGCTCAGAGCGCGGAGAGCCAGCAATTGAATCGTGATCTCCTGCATGCTGTGCGTAATGATCTGTTCGCGGGAAACTTCAGGATGTGCAATTGTCAACATGGTGATCATGCGCCCGAGGTAGGTATCCTCAGCGCCATAATCTAACGCCGTAAGCAATAGCTCGCCACTTAGTTGACGCATCTTCTACCACCGTCAGAAAACGCTCGGACTGCAAAGAATTAGAGATGTGTTTTCTCAGTCCGCGAAAGACTATGCTGAGTTAGAGGTGAAGCTCGGCTCGGTTGGCTCGGTAACTGAAACGTCTCTCTCCCATCCTTCGTTCTCGAGCTTGATGTGTTGAATGGCCACTGCATTCGCATTGGAATCAAGATCGGGAAGCGCTTGATATTCAGAGACCCAGGCTCGATAGACCTTGTAGCTAATCGCGAGTTGGCCAGCTTCGTTGTAGAAGTCGATGATCAGATCTTTTCTGAAATCCTGGAGCGAGATCTCAGCGCCTAGGCCAGCACCGATCTGCCAGACCTTCGCGGCCCATTGTTCGAAGTCTACGTCGTGGGTTACGCCGCGATCGAGAGTGATGGCATCGAACTCGGTGCGGCCAGGCGATTTGCGGCTGGTACTAGGGTCGCCACCTTCGCGATGCTTCACGACTTCTGTGGTGCGTTTGAGGGCCGAGACTTTGCTGATGCCGGCAACATAGCGGCCGTCCCACTTTACGCGAAACTTGAAGTTCTTATACGGATCGAAGCGTTGAGAGTTGACGACAAATTCTGCCATAATAACGAACTCCTTCTTCGGTAAAACTGGATTCAGAGTTTCAAGACTGGATCTGTCCAGCCATCTGCTGGATCTGGATGATGACAAACTCCGCGGGCTTCAATGGAGCGAAGCCTACAAGGATGTTGACGATGCCCTGGTCGATGTCGTTCTGTGTGGTGGTGGAGCTGTCACACTTCACGAAGTAGGCATCAGCAGGGGTTTGGCCCTGGAAGGCGCCCTTGCGGAACATGTCCTGCATAAAGGAGCCGACGTTCAACCGAATCTGTGCCCAGAGCGGCTCATCGTTGGGCTCGAAGACGACCCACTGTGTTCCTCGATAGAGACTCACTTCGAGGAAGAGCGCGAGGCGCCGAACGGGAACGTACTTCCATTGGCTGGCTTGCGCATCGGCTCCCAGCAAGGTGCGTGAGCCCCATAGAACTGTGCCGTAAACGGGGAAGGTCCGGAAGCAGTTCAGTCCGAGCGGATTGAGGGCGCCCTGCTCGGCGTCGCTCAGCTTATACACAAGAGACTGCACGCCGGTCAGCGTAGCCTCTGTTCCTGCTGGCGCTTTCCATACTCCTCGGGTTGAATCGATGCGCGCGTATAGGCCTGCAACGACGCCTGAAGGAGCGAAGGTGCGGAGCTGATAGTTGTTGAGCGGATCCGGAAGGCGAAGACGCGGGAAGAATGCGGCGCCGTTTTCATCGACTACGGTAAGGCCACCGGACTTCCAATCGACTGCTCCTGAGACCGTGTTGACGTTTGGTGGTGAGTCGATGAGAAGAAAGGCACTCATGGTGTCGCAGAGCGTTATGGCTGCGCTGTAGATAGCGTTAGGGTCGACGGTCGTGTCGAGCGCGTTCGGATCGCTTGGGTTTGCGCGAGTGGCGTCTGGAATCGAGAGCAGGTTGAAGAGATCGACTTTTTGCAGTGCGTAGATTCCCGTGAAGCTGCCGGGGTCGCCAATGAGATCTCCGGTTGCTGGGAGACCTGTACCAGCGTTTCCGGCTGTAGAACTAGTCTGGCTGCCGCCCCATGAGTTGGTGGAGGTTCCGTTTCCGGTCCCCATGGCGTAGTGAGCAACGTTGACGCTGAATGGCGCTGCGAGACCCAGCGGTCCTGCAGCGTCCCCAGGGCCGGTTGTTGGAGCCACGATAGTGACGACTGCATCAGGAGCCTGAGGCAGGAGAGCGTTGACGCGTATGCCGGAGCCCGTTGCAGTTGGTGCGACCGAAGCCTGGATGGAAGCTCCCGGCATCTGGATCGCCAGTGCGTTATTCACCGTCGTCTGCAACTGAGCGGCAAGGCCTGCGAGAGACTGCGGCAAGGGAGATCCGCTCGAAAAGACTTTGACCGTGATCGGCAATGGAGCCGGCGCTGTCGTGGGTGAAGAGACGCTGATCTTTACTCCGAAGTCGCCGGTTGCGACAGCAGTGCCGCCACCGAGCGCGGTGTTTACTGTGGTGTTGGTGATTGTGGCTCCAACGATGCCAGTGACGACCGGAGCCCCGCTGGGCGAACCGGTTACGGATGCCTTGACCAACTGCGAGCCGTTATCTGGATCGTTGACGATGGCGGTGATGTAGTTCGATTGCGTGTTCTTGAGCGAGAGCTGCGGGAAGAACTCGGTCGTTCCGTCCTGCAGATCAGTGATGGTGAGGTTGAATGCGGTTGCGTCTACTGTATGGTCGATGCCGGTGTAGTCCACGTCCAGTAAAAGCTGACCATCAGCCCAGCTCCCGCTGCTGAGAGCGGTGAAGGTGATGCTGTTGAAGACGACCTGCGCTCCTGTGGCTCCGGTTCGCGGCGTGCGGACGACGTAGGCTTCGGTTCCACCGTTGGAAAAGAACTGCTGGACGGCATAGCTGAGTTCGCTGTCGGAGGCGAGTCCACCGAAGTAACGCTCGAAGTCGCTGAAGTCGAAGATATGTTCGGCGCGGTTGTCGATGCCTTTAGCGGTGTATCCCACGAAGGCGGCAATTGAGGTTGCGACACCGGCGATGGTGTGGACAGGGCTGGTTAGTTCACGAATATACACGCCAGGATACGTGGGGGTGCTCGCCATGAGAGACCTCGTTTCGTATTAGCTGTGCTGATTTTTTGGCCCGGAGAAGATGCAGTTACCGCGGGAGTTCAGGATTGAACGGGTAACGATCTCGTTTGGGGATTATTAATAGACAGCTGCCGGTCCGTCAAGAGATTCGTCGATTTATCTTTATCCTGAGCGAAATCTCCCGTTATTTAAACGTGGAATCGCACATCTCGCCTGGTCTCCGTCGACTCACGACAACGCGATAACTGTGGTAGATTCAAAAAGGCGCGAAATCGCAGCGGAGAGATGGCCGAGTGGCTGAAGGCGCACGCTTGGAAAGCGTGTATACCGCAAGGTATCCAGGGTTCGAATCCCTGTCTCTCCGCCATAACTTTTCAATACCCCCTTCAGAATCAATAATATACAAGATAAAGTCAATGTATTTAGCGATTTACGGGGATTACCTCGTGAATCGTCTGGGTGTTTCTGTTCCTGCTTTACGCTGCTTTTCCGCTTATTTCTGACACCATATTGCTTGAATTGACACCATGGATCGCCTACGATTTCCACCATGTCAATCATCAGCGTTAGGCGCAAAGTGAAGGTGGATGGAAAGTGGTTGTTTCTCGCTGTGGCAAAGGTGGGAGAAAAACTAGATTGGACCCATCTAGTTCACAAGGGCGTGAAAATTGTATCAACCACAGGAACCTTTTATCTCGATTACAGACAGAAGGGAAGGCGCGTACGTAAAGCTGTCGGCGACCATCCTAGAGACGCCAAGACCGCACTCAACGATCAGATCAGCGTATTGGCGTTGAGAAAGTCAGGGATGGAAGTTTCGGATGCTCCTGCGATAGCTGCACGCTGCCCTGGTACTGGCCCAACTATCAAGTCAGTGGTTGCCGCATTCAAGTCCAATCCCCCCATCAAATACCGAAAGCGTTCCATCTCGAAGTACACGAACGCACTGAATAGCTTTGGAATGTGGACCACCAAAACACACCTCAATCAGTTGGACAGGCTCGATATCGTTCACTACATGAGCTATTTGGTCAATATTGATAAGCTGCACATCTCAACTGCGGTTGATAAGGCTCACATTGCTCACGCCATAATGAACGACAACGGCGCTGATATTCGCATGAAGAAAAAGGGAGATTGGCCCAAAGTTACCGAGCAGGAGAGGCAGCCATACCGTCCAGAGATCCTTGAGAGGCTTTTTGCGGCCGCCACTGACTACGAGTATGTACTGTTCCAAACGTTCCTACAGACGGGATTTCGGGACCAAGAAGTGGGCTTTCTGGCTTGGTCTGACTTTTAATCCTAGTAGAGACACACTGAGAGTCAGCAAAAAGGCGGCGATGGGCTTTGATCCAAAGAGTTACGAGGAGAGAACGATACCAGTACCGAAGATGCTGACGGAGCTTCTGACCAAACACCATAAGACGCAAGATGAGGACGCATACCTGATATTCGGAACGTCCAACTTCCTTGCTCATCAGGGGCGGCCTGGCGGCCAGCGAGACAAACACATGCTGGATCTTCTGAAGCGGTTGGCACTCAAGGCAAAAGCGAACTGTGGGAAGTGTGCGACCACGATCAAGGGCAGGGAAGTTACCTGCGAAACGCATCCTGTTTGCAAGCAGATTGGGCTACACAAGTTCAGGCACACATTCGCAACAGGTCATTTACATGATGGAATGGATATCGTCTCGCTTCAATTGCTGCTAGGCCATAAAGATCTGGAATCGACCAAGAAATACCTCAAGGGGCTCCCCTCAGACGAACTGGCCGCCAAAGTCAATCGAAGTTCCAATGCGACCCGTTATGCTTCAATGAGATAGGAAATCTGCGCACTATACACCTATTTCTGGCAGTCGAGTCAAGAAAAACATTGACTTCGCCAAGACATCCTGCTAAAGTGGATGCATACATGAGAAAGGAATAGGCAGTAAGTGGCAACGTATCAATGGGATACGGCAATAACGGGTCCCACAACCGCAACTCTAACCTGTAAATTGAGGAAACAAATAGCAGCACGCAGATCGGAAATGGGTTTGACAGTGGCAGTTGCAGCCTGAAGGCTCCCCCACCGTCCTCCGTTGGAGATTTGTAAGAGTCAACGCCAAGACTTGAAATTGGCCGCACCTATTAAGGTGTAGAGTCACGGCTCATACGGTTATGAGTTCTGTCCAGAGTGCGGAACCAGCACTATAAAAACGTTAATACCACCAAACAGCACCCAATAGACCCTCGACACTTGCCCACCGTGTGCCTGTGCCGAATCTATCCACCAGCATCGCGATTCGTAACAGGAGAGCCCCGTCTGGATGGCGTGGTGTCTCTATAGGACCCCTAAGCAATGCATATACCCGAAGTGTCGAATTTTTCAGCAGTGATTGACGATATATCTGCTGCCGCCTATAGCGTTTTGGACGAGTTGGAACAACGAAAAGGTCTGTTATCCGTTAAGGAAGCTGCTGCCCTCTTCAATGTAGGACCCCAGAAGATTTACAAAATGGTCACGTCCAGAAAGCTGCCTGCCCTCCGATTTGACGGCATGGTCAAACTGGACCCTAAGGCGTTGTCTTATTGGGTCAGAAAACAACACCCTGCGTTCGCCGCTGCGTCACGAGAAGACGTGATCTGACCTAAACCCTGAACCAATCGGCACCACACCACCCCTCAATAAAGGGTGCAAGAGATCCCTGCTTCATTTTCAACATTCAATCAGCTTTGGAGAAACAAATTAATGTCAGCAGCATCCGCAGTAATCACACCTCAACCCATTGAACTCACCGTAGACCTCGTAGCAGCCCTTCAGACGAAATGGCTGATACCCAACCACCAAAAAACACCAGCGACGCCACACGGCTTAATTCTGGTCGATCTGCAGGCATCCAGTGAGACCACAGACGACCACCAAGACGAAACAGAGAAGTTCAAAGCTGCTGGCCCTGCATCCAGCAGCCCTGGCCCTTGGCTCTCCGAGGGTTTAGCTGACTGCGGAATGAAGGAACGAACAGGGAACCTATCGAAGGCCGGTAAAGCCCGATATAAACGGCTGCGAGTGGCGCAATGGGTGCAGGGAACTGTGTCCAAAAAGTTAGGAATTGTGCATAAGTACATCGCGGCAAAGAAGGCGGCCAAATGAGCGACAGTGTCGATTTTAGAAAACTCACCTGGGCGCAGTTGCAAGGCTACTTTCGGCACCATCTTCAACTTTTAGGCTACAAGGATGAGGACATGAGCATAGGAGGCAATGGTGGCGCACTTCCGGTCAGGTTGAGGGCTCTTCAAAACCTACAACTTATGGCCTTCAAAAGTGCGCCGATTTTTTTCGACGCAGCAGAGAGAAATTGGATGCCTTTGCTTTTGGAAAAATTAAACGGAGCACAAAAAAAGGACCCTCACTCGTCCGAATGAGGGCCTGAGGACTAACTTGCGCTTATCTGGCTTGTTGGATGCGTGGATTGAGGAGCGTGGATGTAGACGCGGTTGGGGGGGGTGGCTGCATGGACCCAATTTAGCGCGGTTGAAGGCACACACTAAGGTCACTAGTTGTGGATAGGGAAGGGCTCTAGGGATTGTGGGTTTTGGGCAGGGAATTGGGGAGAGGGGAACCAAGCCAGATACCACAAAGTGACACCACGCATGACACCAACCAAAAACATCGTATAACTTATTGATTCTAATAATGCAGAGTGGGTCTTATGGTCGAATCCCTGTCTCCCGCCATAATTTTTAGCAGTCTCTTTCTTTTCAGCTATATAGCCACTAAATCCAACAATCGCAGCACAACATGATTAGAACAGACGACGGCCATCTTCAAGGCAGCGGATAGACAGAGTGTTTCCTTTGTCACTGCGAGAACCTGCCCACTCGCACAACGAACAATACACCCTGAAGATTATTCCAGTTCGAGGAAGCCGAGTGGACGCATCTGTCGGGGTGTAAAGGTGCCACCGAAGTTGATGATCAGTCCCCTACGCAGGGCAGAAACGATCTTCTCCGCCTCGGTACGGCTGACTAGACGACCAAATAATCTGGTGAGATCGCCGCAATAAACAGTCCACTTTCTCCTCGACTCGACGCTATCAGAGGCAATGAACGTGACTAGTTGTTCGGGAAACTGTTCTGAGGGAAGCATGGGCATAGCGATGAGTTTGTAGCGCTCATTCATTGGAAGCTCCTCCACGTTGCGACTGAACTATTTGCCGCAGCAGATTGAGCAAAACATTGCAGGTTGTGCAGTCATTCAATCTAGGACACGACCCGTTGGAAGCCGCTGGATCCCTTTGGGTTGCTTTAGATTTGTGTCACTTCCACGGAAAACACCAAAGCCCATCATTTCTTGCCGTTTTCTCTAAGAAGCTTGAAGTGGATTAATTCGTGAAGGATGCTCTGTGGATCTGATAAGGCTTTGGTCCGGCCGGATTTTAACTCGTCCGTGCCAAATTCTTATCGCGGATGTGTGAATCCACAGTCCTTCCATAGTCTTTCCCAAACCCACATCCCATAAGCGGCCTTCGTAGGCAGCGGAAATCCGAGTTGATGAGCCAGCATACACACCTGGCCGCGGTGATGCGCGTCATGCGAAATCATGTAGGCCACCATGGCCGCGCCTGCGGGCCAGGGTTTCGCCCAACCGTCGCGGCGAAAAGTTTCGACCCGTCTCTCCGTGCGATTCAGAGCGTCCGCAAGCATTTCGGAGCAGAGTGCAGCGCTTTCAACCAGAGCGGCCCGGGCCTGCTTCTGCGTGCAGCTGGCGCGGTCGAGCGGGGCAGGGAGCGTTAGATGCGGGGCGGATAGCCTCAGCCATTTGCGACGGATATTGTGGACGTGCGCGAAGATCGCGGCGATAGTTCGTCCCTTGCTGCCGGGCAGTTTAGCGCGCCATGCAGCGGGATCGAGATTATCCAGAACGATCTGATTCATCCGTTCGTTTACGGCGTAACTCTCCACCAGCGCCTGGCAACGGTCGACGCCAACGTCAGCCTCTGAATGGATCATGGGATCACCTTGCAGGCCCAAGCCTGACATCGAGACTAATCATAGACAGAAGGTGTCGAAGCTTGTAGCTGCATACTTGTAGCTGCATATTTGCAGGATCAGGGGGTTTGAGCTTCGATCTTTTGTTTCAGTTTTTCGGACGAGGTGAGATCGATGGGGGTGCCTTGTGTGAGATAGCGGCGAAGGGTGGAGGGATCGCTCCAGTTGATCTGCCAACCGTGATCGATGGCAATAAGGATGTACTGTCCGGGAGTGATGCCGGTGATATCGAAGCTGCCGTCGGTATTGGATTGGTCCCGACCTATGGTGGCGAAAGAGCCAGGGTCTCCGAGCGAGGCAGGGACGAGGAGAACCGTAGCTCCGACGGTGGGTTTGTCGTGCATGGTGACGTTGCCCGTAAGAGTGGCCAGGCCAGTGGCCAGATGCAGGGTCAGAGTTGAGTCGCCAGCGGGGACGACGACGTGGCGGCCATGCACTTCGGCGGACTTGGCAGTGATTGCCGTGAGATAGGTGTTGGAGCGACCCGCTAAGAGAGTGACCTCATAGTTGCCGGGGGGGACTTCGATGACGCGACCTCGGCGGGGAGCGGGGCGATCTTGAGAGGGATTTCCCTGGCGGCGGCGTTGGTTAGGGGAGCCTCCGCCGGCAAAGCCGTTCATCGGACCGTTTGTGGGGAAGAATTGCTGGCCGGTCCCGGTGTCGGTAAGGCTGACCTGAACGGAATTTTCTCCGGGGCCTGAGTCGGGGATGCCGTCGAGAAGAATGGTTACATTGGCGCTGGTAGAGGAGACGGCGCTCATGTCCAGGGTGCGGACTGAGCCAGGGGTGATTTCAACAACTGTGGAGCGAGCCGAACCTCCGTTTTGCCCCTGGAGGCGAACCTGATAGGTGCCAGGGGAGAGGCCCTGGACATCTATCTGACCGCCTGGCTCGTTCGTGGTGACGAATGACATCGGGCCGCCAAAACCGCCTCCGCCACCGGGAATTATTCGATCAAAGACGGGAAAGACGGGGACGGAGCGGCCATTGGCATCGACATTCGGTGCGGTGAGAATGCGCAGATGAATGGATGGAATGGGGGTAAAGTGAAAGTCGGCCTGGTAGGTCTCTCCGGCGTGTACTGTGATTGTCTCGGCCTCTGTGGGGTCGTCGGTGCCGGGGAACCAAAGGAGAGGGTAGGTGACGTCGAGCGAAGGATCGAGTGTCGAGGAGGTGTCCGTCGCGCTGACGCTCCCTCGCACCGATTGGCTCGCATTTGCGGCGTACCAGGGCCGCGCCTGTACCGTAATGCGAAAGTTCTCTTCAGGAAGAAGGTTGGCGAATTCGTAGATGCCACGGTCGTCCGTCTGGGCCATTCCGCGGACTGCACCTCCCTGTGATTGAGAGGCGTCGGGCGACGGGGCGGGGACGAGGTGGAGTGCTACCTGGGCGTTGCGGACTGGCTCCCCGGCCTCATCGAGCACGATGCCCGTAATGGTGGCCTCAGGGGGTAGGCGGAAGACGAGATCGTAGGTTGGGGCCTCTGGTGTCAGAACGATGGAGGAAGAGTATTGCTGATGCTGCTCATAGGCTCCGTTGGCGAATCCGCGGGCGGTGGCGGTGAGGGCCCATGCACCAGCCGAGGGAAGTGGGATGGAGAAGTGACCGTTGTCATCCACGTCGACGGCGTTGTCCGTAGCAGGGAAGAAGCGGTTGGGGGGACCGCCTCCGCGCCCGAAGGATCCTGAGCCGATCATCCCGACCCTTTGGGTTCCGGGATTGGCAAGGGCGGCCGTGAGATGGCAGTGGCGGACAGGGGAGCCGTCGGTGCTGCTCACGACAGTGCCGGTGATTCTGTATGGAGACGGCTTTGCGGTAGCCTGAGCCAGGAGCCCAGCAGGACAGAGGCCGAGGACGGCCAGCAAAACGATCAGGCGTCCGGCGACTGTCCGGGTCATGGAAGCATCTCCGTGGCCGGAACAGCGTCGAGGTCGAGCGTCGGTTTGTCTCCGGCATTGGCAGTGATGGTGTGGACGTAGGTGGAAAATCGAGCCAGCGTCTCGGGATCGCGGAGATCGGCTGGGTAACGGTGTTCAAAGGCAACGGCCTGATATCCGCCGGGGGGAATGTAAGCGGAGTTGTAACTACCAGAGGCGCTGCTGCGAAGGAAGATGAGGGGATCGGCGCTGGGGTCCGTGGGGATGAGATAGAGCCAGCACGCGGCGGGCTTGCCGTTGAGTCGCAAGGTGCCTTGCAGGGCAGCGGTCTGGTTGCTGACGGTGACGCGGATAGGGGTGCCGCTGGAACCAGGGCCGACTACGAGGTCCTGCTGGAGGAGGTCGGAGGTTCCATAGTTCACAGCCTTGACGTACCACTGGCCGTGGTTGCGGGCCTGAAGATGGTAGGTGCCGGGCGAGGCAATAAAGTTAAATGTTTGATTGCGGGTCGGGGTAAGGCCGACGATTGCGTTGCCACGCTCCGTATCGGACCCCGTACTTACGAGAGCAAGGCCTAACTGCTGGAGATTGGGAGGTGTCACGTTATCGGACGTTGTAGCGGAGGTCGTGGATAGGGACTGGTCGAGTTGGAGTTCTACCGGAATGCCGAAATTAGGCGTCAGGTGCAGCACGACGCCGGAGATGTCGTGATCGGGGACGGTGACGATGGCCTGGGCGTAGGCAGCCAGGTCAGGACCGTTGACTGTGGCAGTGAGGGTATAGGTCCCGGTTGGGAGCTGCATGCGGAACTCATCGGATGGACCATTGTGATTGAGAGCGACAGGAATGATAGAGCCGTTGCTGGATTGGGCAACAATCATTGGGTAGCCGCGGTCGGGCATGCCGTCAATGCGTGCAACGACGTCGTAGGTATGGCTGGTCTGCGGACGTAGATCAAAGTGCAGATGTTCGCCGCTGGAGACGTGAATGACATCTGATGTGCTGGATGCGGTGTGCTCTGGAAGTATCACAGGAAGAATGGCTTCTGACGATTGACCATTGCGAGGAGTGTATCTGGTTTCCAGCTTGTAATCTCCGGGTGGAATTGGCAGACGGAAGTTGCCGTGAGAGTCGGTCTGGCTCTGGGCGCCCGGAACCCAGCGGTTGGCAAAACCGTCAAAGAGGCTGTGGCGAGCTGTGACGGGAACGTGTGGGATGGGCTCGCCGTCAGGGGCAATGAGGGTTCCGGTTAGGAGAGCTTCGGGGTAAAGGCGTACCTCGATGGGGTCGGCTAACTGGTCGGCCGTGAGATTGAGCACGGGCTGCTCAGAGGGATCGGCCGAAAGGTAGTAGCCGGGCTTTGTGATCTGGAGATTGCTGGTGCCTCCAGTGAACTGATCGAACTCAAACTTGCCCTCGTGCGTGGTGAGGACAGCGCGTTCGTTGATACGGACGAGCACACGTGGGATCGGTTCGCCAGTGAGGGTGTTGATAACCTGGCCAGTGACGGTAATGGGGGTGCTGGAGCTTGATGTAGACGACGACGCAGTAGGGACGCTGCTCAGCTGTCCGGCAACGGGGATCGTGCTCTTGACGAGAAGAGACGCGAAGCAGAGCAGAAGAAGCGGGCGTCGGGACAGATTCCGGCAGGCTGGTGACACGAAACGACACCTCGTAAGTGTTGCAGGAATGAGACTGCGTGAGGCCATGGTTCGGGAGCCCCGGGGCTTGTTGATCCAATGGTTCGTTAGATTATTTATGTCCGATAACACATATTATGTATAGTTGCCGCTTGAGCTTGAAGTTGTGGCCGTTACTTCCTTGATTTGGCCTGTCTTGGAGACCTCCAATCTGTTTGATAGTATCGACGCAACTTCATGCAAATCGTACAAGCTGTTTTTGGCGTATTCCATCATTTTGAGCTTGCACGTGAGTTGCAGCGGCGGGGCCACCTTTCGACAATCTACTCGACGTTTCCCTGGCGCCGCCTGAAACGCGAAGGGCTGCCACGGGAGAAGGTCCAGACCTTTCCCTGGCTGCACGTTCCGGAGATATTGCTGCGGCAGCGCGGGGTCAGGGGTGAGTGGCTGTACGATCAGTTAGGCTATGCCAACGCGCTGGCCTTCGATGAGTGGACGCTCCGGCGGATTCCGAAGTGTGATGCGTTTATTGCCCTCTCGGGAGCCGGGTTGAAGACCGGGATTCGAGTACAACAAATGGGCGGGCGCTTTATCTGCGATCGAGGCTCGACGCACATCCGCTACCGGGCGGAGCTGGTGGAGGAGGAACATCGGCGATGGGGGGCGGCGGAGGGCTCACGGGACGACCCCAGGGATATGGCTCGCGAGGAAGATATCTACGAAAAGGTCGATGCGCTGACCGTGCCTTCCAGCTATTCGGCGCGGACCTATGTAGAACGTGGGATACCGGCGGATAAGATTCACGTGCTTCCCTATGGTGTGCTTCTGGATCGGTTTAAGAAGGTGGGCGATCCTCCGGCTGATCGGTTTGAGGTGCTTTACGTGGGGAAGGTTTCGTTGCCTAAGGGATTTCCCTACCTGCTGGAGGCGTTTGCGCGGCTGAAGGCTCCCAACAAGCACCTGACGGTGATCGGGGCGATGCCGCCGGAGATGAAGGACGTTCTGTCTAAGCTTCCGACGGAGTCGGTGACGTTTACCGGACCGATCCCGCAATTGGAGCTAAAAGAACGGATGAGCCGCAGTCATGTGATGGTCATGCCGAGCCTGGATGAAGGTATGGCTCTGGTCCAGGGCCAGGCGATGGCTTGTGGGTGTCCCGTGATCGCTACGACAAACACGGGCGCCGAGGACCTGTTTACCGACGGCGTTGAAGGATACATTGTGCCGATTCGCGATCCGGAGGCCCTGCAGGACCGGATGCAACGGGTAGCCGATGACAATTCCCTGCAGCAGCGGATGAGCGAGGCTGCACTGGCGCGGGTGCGAGGTCTCGGGGGATGGCAGCAGTACGGTGATGCGTGGGAGCAACTGCTGCGGGAGATGACTGGACAAGCCCAGAGTTAGAATCGGCCCAGGACGCAGTTCGACGTTTGGTGTAATGCCCCGCCGGTTGATGGACAGGTTCTGAAAAAGCGACGCCAAAAGCTGTCAAGCCCCTAACCCATCTATCCATTCCAGAATCAATAACATCCATCTGGCAGATAATTTCCTCCATCCTGCTATACTGGATACAGCATTGAAAACAGGAAAGCCCCGGCTCTTGGTCCGGGGCTTTCCTCGTTTAGCCTGCAACTCATTCAGAAAGAATACTTATCCAATAAATTGCATGGAATCAATACTTTAGAGTTGTAAAAGCCATCAAACCCCTGAATCCAGAGACTTTCCTTCTGGCCAGACATGCAAGTCCACCCATAACCCTTGTCAATGGAAGACTTTGCACGAAAATGTACCCCCTGGGGCAGTCCTGCTTGTTCCGCAAGCCCTCTCAGAATAGAGTTCCCCCGCCGACAAAATGGACGACCTCGAGGCGGTCGCCTTCGGTGAGGGTGGTCTGGGGCCATTCGGCGCGAGGGACGATCTCGCCATTGTGCTCGACGGCGACGCGGTCGCCCTTGAGAGCGAGTTCGGCGATGAGGCAATCCAGACTCGAAGGTTGTGAAAGAGTGGCAAAGGTGCGGGTCTGGCCGTTGAGAACAAGCGTGAGAGACATGACGCATTAAGCGTAGCAGGTGTGTCGAGCCTAGTTCGTGGACCCGGCCAAAGCACGGGTCATCCACTCGCGGAGACTGCGGTTTGTCTCGGTGACCTTCTCACACTCGGAGAAGACAGCGCGTTTGAGCCGCATGAGGATATGGACGGCATCGGCGTCGGCTTCACTTGGAGGCTCGTCGATGAGGAACATGCGGGAGTTGAGCAGGTGGTCGACGGCGTTGCCGAGGATCTGGATGGCGAGGCCTTGCTCGGGGCTGCTGCGCCGACGAATGACGGGTGCCATCGCGGACACAAGGTTCGGGACAGCAGAGCTGCCAATTGGGGTATCGACTCTGGGAGTGGGTGCGGTAGACATGACAGTCAGGATCCTCCGTCGATCTTCCTATCGGCCTATGTTGGCGGGGGCGTTAGGAAATGTAGCTGGGAAACGAGACAAGCGGGCGGCCTCGGGGTTCTACTGGAGCAGCGTTGGCTATGCTGCCCATGCGGAGGAGTCTTCCTGTGGCTAATTCCCTTTCATCGATTGCTTTGCGGAGCCTGCGCTGCGGGATGGCTGGGCTTTTGGTTGCGGTGATGGCCGCGCCAGGCGAGATATTTGCTCAGCACATGAATGCGCCGATGATTCCGGCGAAGAACTCACAGGGTAAGGTCGAGGGGGATGAGAAGATTCTGCATGCTCTGGACCGCTTTACGTACGGGCCACGTGCGGGCGATCTGGAACGCGTCCGGGCAATGGGGCTGAAGGCATGGTTCAGCCAGCAGTTGAACCCGGCCGGTATCGACGACAGAGCCCTTGAAGAAAGACTGGCAGCCTACCCTGCCATGCGGCTCTCGCTGCCCCAGTTGATGGAGATGTATCCGACCCAGGGGATGGTTCGTGCAACAATGAACGGCCGCGGGCCGGGTGTTCCGAGTGGCGAGGCGGAGCGGGCCATCTACGCAGACCAGATGGCGCGGCAGCAGGACAAAAAGAAGGGCAAGAACTCGGATGATATGTCTGACGATGTGCCTCGACTTCCTCAAGAACAGACCGAAGCGATTCTTGCGCTGCCACCAGACAAACGGTTCTCGGCCCTGTGCCGTATGAAGCCGCAGCAGCTACGGCAGCTAAGGCAGTCGCTGAACCGGGACCAGGGGGAGCATCTGACGGATGGCTTCACTGCGCAGCAGATTGAGATGCTGGCGGCGTTCAACAGTCCACAGGGCGTCGTGGCTGCCGAGGTCGTACAGACCAAGCTGCTAAGGGATATCTACAGCGAACGGCAGTTGAACGAGGTGATGACGGACTTCTGGCTCAATCACTTCAATGTTTACATAAGGAAATCGCAGCAAGCTCCTTATTACATTGCCAGTTATGAGCGCGACGTGATTCGCCCGCGGGCTTTGGGACGGTTCGAGGACCTGTTGGTAGCCGTGGCGTCGAGTCCGGCCATGATGAACTATCTGGACAACTCATTAAGCGTGGGACCCCGGTCGCAATTCGCAAATCGGCCTGCGCGAAATGACAAACATCCGGATGGGTTGAATGAGAACTACGCACGAGAATTGATGGAGTTGCACACCGTGGGGGTGAACGGTGGATACACCCAGAAGGACGTCACGGAGGTGGCGAAGGTCTTTACGGGCTGGACGGTCGGCGGCAAACGGAACATTCGTGTTGAAGCGTATTCGCGCTGGCCGCAGATGGCAATGCGGGAGAACGGGGCCGAGCAGGTGGTATCGGAATTCGATTGGACCAGGCATGAACCGGGGTCGAAGGTGGTGATGGGCGTCACGATCAAGGAAGGTGGCGAGAAGGAGGGTCTCCAGGTACTGCATATGCTGGCGACCAGCCCGAAGACGGCGCAGTTCATCTCGACCAAGCTGGCGGTGCGGTTTGTGAGCGACGATCCTCCGCAAGCTATGGTGGACCGGATGGCCAGGGCTTTTATGAGCACGAATGGCGATATACGGCGGGTACTGCTGGCGATGATCAACTCACCGGAGTTCTGGTCGAGCGAGAGCTACCGGGCGAAGGTGAAGACTCCGCAGGATTTTGTGGCCTCGGCGGTTCGAGCGTCAGGTGCGGAGGTAGAGAGTCCGGGTGCGCTGGTGAATGTGATTGCCGACCTGGGGATGCCGCTGTATGGGATGCAGACGCCAAACGGATACTCGATGAAGGCGGACCCGTGGAATAACACGGCGTCGCTGGTGGAGCGAATGAACTTTGCGCTGGCATTGTCGTCGAACCGGGTCGCGGGGGTGACGACGGATTGGGCTTCGGTTCTGGGGAATCAGGGTGGGACGCTGACTCCAGAGGCCAAGGAGGCAAGGCTAGAGGACGAACTGCTCCACGTGGCCGTAGGGGAGCGCACCCGACAGACAATCCTGACGCAGATCAGTACGGACGCCGAGCAGCAGGAGGCTAGCCTGAAGCAGGTCACGGTGAAAGACCGGAAGCGGGATCCACTGGCTGTGGTGACAGGAAAGGCGTGGCGATCCGAGAACATGAGCGGCATCGATAGCGAGTCTGCCCTGGCAGCGGGGCTGTTGTTTGGGTCGCCTGAATTTCAAAGGCGGTGATGGGTTTAGGGGTGGCGTAGGGGCCAGAGGTGGTTCAGGGGACCGTGTCCGTGGCCTAGGGCGGGGGCGGTGCGGATGGCCTGGGCGGTGTAGTCCTTGGCGGATAGTGCGGCGTCGCGGGGATCGTCTCCCAGGACGAGGCGGCTGAGTAGGGCGCTGGATAGGGTGCAGCCGGAGCCGTGGGTGGAGGTGGTGGGGATGTGCTCGCCGGGGAGCCAATGGAGTTCGCCGGTATCGGCGAGGAGGAGATCATCGGGTGGGTTCAGGTGTCCTGCAGTGGCCAGGATGTTCAGGCCCTGATGTGTCTTATATAGGGCTTGGGCGGCTGGCGGGAGGTCTTCGCGGCGGGTGACGGGAAGACCGGTCAGGGTGCTCAACTCGGCCAGGTTCGGGGTAATCCAGTCGACCAGGGGCAGGAGGCGAGTTTGGAGGAGGGTCAGCCCTTCGCGGGAGAGCAATTCCCTGCCTGACGTTGAGCGGAGGACGGGGTCAAGGACAACGGGAATGCGTGGGGTAAGGCTGCGGATGCGGGTGAGGAAGTCGACCACTGCGGCTACGACGGGCGCGGTCGCGAGCATCCCGATCTTGATGCCGGCTGCGGGAAGGTCGTCGTGGAGGCAGTCTAGGGTGTCGCGGACGGTTTCGGCGGAGACCGGGTGAGTGGCCTCTACACCGAGGGTGGATTGGACGGTGAGGCTTGTAATACAAGAGGTTCCGAAGAGTCCGTGGGCCGCGAAGACCATCAGGTCGGCGGTGATTCCGGCACCGGAGGAGGGATCGAAGCCCGCGATAGTGAGGACGGTTTGCATCTAAGGATGAACAAGGAGGTTTGGCTGGTGACGTCTCCAAACCTGGTTTTTAGGTTGCGAAAGGGCGGAATCAGCCTTTTTTTGCAACTTTTGAAAAAATAGCAGGACTGGGACGAAATGTCTTCAGGAGGGCGATTTTGAGGGTAATTTGGACTCAATCCGGGCGAATAACGGACGGCCAACCTTGGTTTTTCTTTACCACACGAGCCTGATTCGATCAACCCGAGATGAGTCTTAAGTGGCATCCATTGATTGACTTAGCTGTTTCAAGTCGGGACAATAGAGATGGAGCTAACTATGAAAATGATTCCAGCTGATATGCGAGAGAAGAGTATCTCGATGATGAAGGCGGGAGTTGCTGCGGTGACGCTCATCTTCACGCTGGGGAGCGCGGCGTCGGCTACCGACACGACTCCTGATGCAAAAGTTAAACCTGAGACTACCAAGCCCCGTCGGTGGTTCCAGATTGGGCAGGCGTCCTGGTATGGACGTCACTTCCAGGGCCGTACGACAGCGAACGGCGAGCAGTACAACATGAACGGGCTTACTTGCGCCCACCGGAGCCTTCCGCTGAATACCTGGATCCGGGTAACGAACCTGAAGAACCGCAAATCGATCTTTGTGCGAGTGAACGACCGTGGTCCGGTGCCGCAGAACCGGATTGTCGACCTATCGTACGCTGCAGCGAAGGCGGTTGGCCTGGCAGGGATCGGCAAGGTGAAGCTTGAGACTATGCGGAGCGGCGACATGGAGATGACCGAAGCTCTACTGGCTCAGCTCAAGATGCCTTTGATTCCTGCTTACGGTGAGTAAGTAGCGGTTGACGGTGTCTGACATCTTGGTACTCCCCCTAAGGGGTACTTAAAGTACCTAAAGTATTAGAAATAAAAGGCATAGGTCTGGACTTCGGTTAGACTTGTTCCGTTTGGTTAAAAGTGAAGAGCCTCGGAAGTGTTCCTTCCGAGGCTCTTTTCTCAGCTATTTCTATTCTAACGAATTGGGTGGAATTATTCGGCCATGGCGATGTCTTTTCGGGTCAGCCAGATAGCCGGGGTTAGGGCTTGACAGGGTTTTCTGGTTGATCAGAAAGACAAATATTTCAGGCTCTGGCAGTCGTGAACTGCTCTAGACTGGTGGGGTGGATGCGACGAAAACTACTTTGCGTGATGGCTTAAGTGTCAATCCGGTAGCCGCGAAGGACCGGCTCGCGGTGGCTTTGGACTTCCCTTCCGCAGCTGAGGCTTTCGATCTGGTGGATCGGCTCGAGGGGGCATGCCAGTGGTTGAAGGTGGGGATGGAGCTTTACTACGCGGCTGGTAACGGGCTGGTGGAGGCTCTGCGGAAGCAAGGGTACAGCGTCTTTCTGGATTTGAAGTTGCATGATATTCCGAATACGGTTGCCGGGGCGGTGCGGTCGGTGACGAGGGCGGGGGCTGGGCTGCTTACGGTTCATGCCGGGGGTGGGACGGCTATGATGCGGGCAGCGGCTGAGGCGGCGAATGTGCCGGGTGGTCCAAGGCTGCTGGCGGTTACGGTGCTGACGAGCATGGACGCGGCGGAGTTGGCTGAGGTGGGGGTTGCGGCGTCTCCTGGCAACCAGGTGCTTCTGCTGGCTCGGCTGGCTAAGGCGGCTGGGATTGATGGGATGGTGTGCTCAGCTGGCGAGGTGGAGACTCTGCGGAAGGTGATGGGGTCGGAGACAATGCTGGTGGTTCCGGGGATTCGTCCTGCGGGGAGCGACGTAGGGGATCAGCGACGGGTGGCTACGCCTGAGGTGGCAATCGCGCGGGGAGCTTCGATGCTGGTGGTGGGACGGCCGATTACGAAGGCGCCCGATCCGGGGGCTGCAGCAAGGGCGATTCTTGCGGAGATCGAGCGGGCAGCGACCACGGACTAAAGCGGATGGGACAAGGAGATAGCTCGTTGCGGAAGTTTCGAGATTGTTACGAAACTCGCGCCCGGACTCAGCTCATCGTTGGTGCAGCTTCGGGAGGGCCGACCACACGCGCCGAACACTTGAAAGCAGAACATCGCATTCAAAGGAGCGCATTGCTTTGGAGGGCGGATTTCGAGAGCGCCTGATGGGTGTGATTTACGACGTGCGGCCCCACGCCTGTGCATCTATCTTCCACTCCTGGCCATGCTTTGAAAATGTATATGCGAGAGTGCCGGTCCGAACGACGTTTTGGCCCTTAATCGTTACCGTAAGAGTTCCCGCGATGACAGCGTACGCATAGGAGCCCTCCACGTTCCAGAACCCCATCTCGTACGAGAGATGTTCGTACGAAACTCCAAAGTTCTCACGCCACTTCTCTACGTCAGCAAGCCAATTGGCCGCAGCATTTGGGTTCAACCAGAGATAGGGTGCGATGCCATCAATGATGATCGCGGTATCCCCAAAAACACCGAGGAAGAGGTCGGTATTCTGGCTGTTGAAACCGTTGATATTATCCTCGATAAGGGTTTGGATTTCACTCGGTGGCTTGCTAGTCACGGTCATCCTCCGGCCATCTCGCTTATCTGTTCTCTGCAACTGTAGCGTATTTTCGGGCATCCGTGTTTGCTGAGAGGAAGGGTAATTTGAGGTTCTGATATGGACTCGCTGAGACTATCAGTGAAAGTTCTCCTTGTTTTTTTGCCCGTGTTATTTGTGTGCGAGGCTTCGCCTGTAACGGCGCAATCATGCAGCGCTACAGGTGTGGTGGTGCAAGTACTCGGCTCGGGTGGCCCGGAGACGCAGGATAAGCGAGCGTCGACCAGCTATCTGGTATGGGAGAACGGTAAGGCGCGTGTGATCGTTGATGCAGGAGGCGGTAGCGCTCTTCGGTTTGGGGAGAGTGGAGCGCAGATGTCGCAGGTGGACGTCTTTCTGTTCAGCCATTTTCATGTCGATCACACCAGCGACTTCCCTGCTTTGATCTTTTCTTCCTGGTTTGAAGACCGCAATCGTCCGCTGCCGATCTTCGGTCCTTCGGGCAACAAGTTCATGCCGTCCACCACCGAGTTTGTGCGCGATCTCTTCAATGATCCGCACGGAGCGTATCGGTATCTGAGCGACCTCGTTGATCCAAAAGCTGAAGGAAGCTACAAACTGCAGCCGCATGATGTTGCGACTAGCCTGGTGCCGGTTCTCGTGTTTCACAATGCCGATATGACGCTGTATGCAGTGAGCGTCGTTCATGGTGCGTTTCCTGCGCTGGCATGGCGAGTGGAGATTGGCGGTAAGCGGATTGTCTTTAGTGGAGATACGAACGGCGAAGGGGAGGGCCTGACGCAGCTGGCGTTGAACGCGGATTTATTTGTCGCTCACAACGCGGTGCCGGAGGGCGCTACCGGAGTGGAGAGGCGTCTTCATATGCCGCCTTCCGTTATCGGAGCGACAGCGGCGAATGCTCATGTGAAGCAATTGGTGCTGTCTCACCGAATGCTGCGGACTTTGGGAGAAGAGAAAGAGAATGCGACGCAGGCCGAAATAAAGCGCCGCTTTTCAGGGCCAATTGTATTCGCCAACGACCTCGATTGTTTTCCTGTGAAATGAGCCCCCTGATCGGGAGCTCACTTTTTCCTCGTTACATGCTGATGGGTTCAGGCGTTGGTGACGGTGGTGTCGCTCAGCCGCAGGGCCAGAGCTTTGGCTGAGCCTCCGCCTCGGAGGAACTCGCTTAGGTCGAGTTCTGCGACTTCGTAGCCTAGATTGGTGAGACGGGCGGCCAGGTCAGTTCCGGCGGTGCCCATGATGATGTTTTTTCCTGTGTTGATGAGGTTGCAGACGAAGTGTGTGGCCTCGGTCTCGGTGACGGCGATGCGCTTTTCTGCAGGGTAGGCGGCTTCGATCTTTGCCAGCGATGGACCGTCAAAGGCTGCTGGGAAGTAGAGCAGATGGCCGCCGCTGAGTGGTGAAAAGCAGGTGTCGAGATGGTAAAAGCGTGGATCAACGAGGTGAAGGGATGTTACGGGCGTGTGCCAGGCGTCGGCGACGTGGCGGTGGCTCTGGCGGCAGGTGCGGACGCCGTGAGCGGCCCATAGGTGGTCTCCGGTGGCATTGAAGAGGGCGTCACCCTCGCCTTCGAAGGCGGTCTCGCGGGGGGTCTCCCACACAAGGAAACCGGCGCTCTGGAACCAGCGGCGGAGGTACTGCTCCTCGGCCTGGCGCTGGGGGTGGGCGAAGCTGGAGACGGCGGCTACTCCGTGCTGGACGAGAGCGGAGTGGGCGACGAAGACCATGTCGGGCAGGTTGGGACGGGCCTGAAGGAGGCGGACGTCGGCGATGCGCTGCAGATGCTGGTGGAGGTTATTCCATTGGGCGAAGGCGGCGTCGCGAGAAGGGCGGTGGAGGTTGCCTGCCATCCAGGGATTGATGACGTAGTTGACGTCATAAAACTGGGGTGGGCACATCAGATAAGTGGGGCGATCAAAATGTGGGAGGGAGGCCAGGTTCGAGGGGGAAGAGACTACTGTGGATACTGCGGGGTTACTGGTAATCATAAAAGCCGGATTCCTACTTTCCGCTGTTGAGTCTGCCCTTCTGAGGGTGCACTCGTCAAGCGGTGAAACAGTAATTTGTTGTACAACTTTGGTTCGACTTAGACGCGCTCAAAACAGCTTGACAACTGTTAGCTGAAAGGAGCATGGCGTCTTCGGTACCTAAGGGTGAGATACAACTTGCGAGTTGCAGGTTGGCCTTCCGGACACAGGCGAACGCACACGACAAAAGCCCGTCGCCGGGCCCTTGGTCGTGTGCGCTGTGTCAGGAGTTGAAAGCCTAGAGCTTCTCGTAGAAGTCGCAGGCCGAGCAGGAGATATAGACTCCGCCGGGGGTTCCACGCTCGCGGTCCTTGACGCGCTTGACGATGCGGGTGGGTTTGGAGCACTTGGGACAGTCGGTGCTCTTGTTGGTATCCATGACCTTCTTACGGTCGCCGGTCTTGGCAATCTTTGCCATACTTGTTCTCCCTGGTGCTAATGTTTGGCTCGCGCGCTGGATGAGATAGGAGTTGCGGGCTTTTGGGCCGCGCAGACTCGATGACATCCGGAACTTCTCGTGGGGATCGTCCGGGACAGGCCTGGGCGGTAATCGGAGAGAAGAACTGCGGTTGGTGCTCCCTATCAGTTTACACGACGGAGGGCACTATTGGAGGTGCGGAGGCTGGTTCGGGTCGCTTGGCTGACCAAGGGAGGGCTGACCGCTCCGGGTTGAGGTTTGGGGCGTTCCCTGCGATGCGGGGGCATTGGGTGCGGTTGAGTTTGAAGTCGAGTCTGGATCAGTGGGCGCTGTCGCGACGGGGCTGTCCTTCGCCTTGGGGAATTGAACCTGACCCTGGGTGGATGGAGTTTCGGCTGCTTCGCCGGGCTTGCGCAGGGATGGGGGTGCTGGCTGGGCTGCGGTTCCCTCGGGCCCATCAGGTTTGCGGTCGCCCATGGCGATCTCGCGCATGTTGGCAGGGATATCGGAGTCCAGGATCTCGGGCTTGTCGTGGATCTCGACAGGCTTGCCGAGGGCGGCGATCTCGACGACTGTGACGCGATCACCGACGAAGCGGACGAAACGGACGGTCTGGGGGACGTGGCCGTAGATCCACTCTTCGTAGCGGGCTCCGTTGGGGTCGCCGCTCTGCTGCTCGCGAACCTTGCTCTCTGGTGCGCCCAGGGCGGCGAGGACCATGCGGTGGTTCATGCCGACGAGGACTTCATGCGCCGCGATCGCGTCCTTCAGTTTGGGTGGCAGGGTGTCGGCGTAGGCCTGGTCGGAAGACTTGACGCCGAAGTCAATGACGGGGTCGAGGAGGGCTTTGACCTCCGGGGCGGAGATTTCGGGGACGGCTCCGCTGAAGACGAGGGTGACGCGGGCTCCGGTGGGCTGCTCACCGCTGGAGGCGACGACGGGGTTGTCGTTGAGCTGGATATGGCTGAGGAAACGGTGCTTGGCGTAGGGGCCGCCGTTGAGGTCGAAGATGATGCGGTCACCCTTGATGGTCATCGCAGTGATGATGACGCGGTCGCCGGGAGCAGCCGCCTGTCCCTTCTCGTAGATCATCTTCCGGTAGTCGGCTGCGCTTGGGCTGAGGGCCCCGTTGGCGTGAAGGGTGATGCCGGCGCCCATGGGGAGGGCTCGGTGTGCGAAACCTTGTTCGGCTTCGAGGTTGCGAACGAGCTCACGGCGACCGCGTTCGGAGAGCTGATCGGTGGGGAGGGGGAGATTGGTGGGGGTGAAGTCGGTGGCGATATCGGAAGTCGCAGATTTTTCGCCGACGACGAAGACCTGGCAGGCGGTGGGTATAGTGATCGCCAGACAACCTACTGCGAGAGCCCATCTGTGCGTGCGCAGTTTCATGGAGCACCTCAGATACACAACAGCTTGCGCCTTCTGTTCTCTTTTGACAAGTCGCCGGACCCGGGTTTTGATGAGGTGGTAACGAAATTGCAGTTTGCTGACAAAATACTGGCAGATTTGTGACGAAGTGATGTTAAGGAAGCCGGTTAGGGCTTGGGTTCTTCGTCGACTGAGCGGCTCTGCGGAGTGGTGGGAAGGATCTGGATGAGGGATGGCGGGCGGGCGGCAGCTTGTTGTTCTATAGCCGCGTGGGCGGGGGGTGGTGCGACGTCCATAGGGTACCCGCCGGGTATGATGGGCGCGTGGGTATAGTTCCAGGCGTAGTCCCGGGTGATGCGGATGAGAATGACGATTCCGGCGATGAGAACGAGGCCGGTGAAGAGTGCGGCTTCGGGGCCATAGTCTCCGCCGGTGAGCCAGAGAGGACCGTGGGCATTGGATAGGACGACGCTCGCGGAACCGATCTCTCCCCTGACGGGAAGACCGAAGATGAGGCCGAGGCTTGCGTTCCAGGCGAAGTGGATTCCCCAGGGAAGCCAGAGCCCGTGGGTTCGGAACCAGGCGATCGAGAGCAGGACGCCGGCTAGCGCGGTGAGCAGGATGCTCGTCCAGCTGGAGTCGGTATTGATGGCGTGGGCTACGGCGAAGAGTAGCGACATGGTGAGAGTGGCGCCGACGGGGCCGATGGCTTCGATGAGGCGGCGGAAGGGGTAACCGCGGAAGACGACCTCTTCAGCGAGTGTTCCGACGGCTACGGCTGCGAGGTTAATCAGGAGAAGCCAGAAGGCGCGGGGTGCAGTCCAGAGAGTGACATAGAGCGAGCCCAAGAGAGCCAGCGGAAGGACGGCGAGGACGGCCATTCCCCATCCGATGGCGATACCCTGCAGCCACTCGGTACGCGCTGTGGGACGCTTGGGCAGTCCGAGCACGCCGCGGAGAGAGCTGTATTGACGGGCGATGGTGTTCAGTACCGAGAAGCCTACAGCGAGCAGGAAGAGCAGGAAAAGAGCGGAAAGTAGCAGCAGGCCCGGCTCCAGATCGAACTGCCGGGTGATCCCTTGCGCTGCCCGGCCGGCAAGAATATAGGAGGAGACGTACCAGGTCAGGGACGTGGCGAAGAGCGCAAGCTGCAGCGTTCTTGTGGTGCGGCCTGGCAGGTTCGAATCGGGCGCGGACAACGGCAAGTGCTCCGTGGAGGTACTGGACCGCTAGGCGGTGGTGTAAAACTGCGCGATATTGCGAAACTTCTGGTAGCGCTGCTCGAGAAGATCATCGAGCGACAGAGAGCGAAGCTGGCCGAGGTGGTAATGGAGCTTTTCGCCGACGATGGACATGGCGGCGGCGGGGTCGTTCTGGGTGCCGCCTTCGGGCTCGGGGATGACATCGTCGACGCAGCCCAGGAGTCGGGCGTCGGCTGCGGTGTACTTGAGAGCTGCTGCCGCTTGCTGCTTTTTGGCTGCGTCCTTCCACATGATCGAGGCGCAGCCCTCGGGCGAGATGACCGAGTAGATGGCGTTTTCGAGCATGAGGACGCGGTCGGCTACAGCCAGAGCCAACGCTCCGCCAGAGCCGCCTTCGCCCGTGACGGTGGCGATGGTGGGGACGCGGAGGCGCGACATTTCGATGAGGTTGCGGGCGATGGCTTCCCCCTGGCCGCGCTCTTCGGCGCCGATGCCGGGGTTGGCTCCGGTGAGATCGATAAAGGTGAAGATGGGGCGACCGAACTTTTCGGCGATCTTCATACAACGGAGGGCTTTGCGATAACCCTCAGGATCGGGCGAGCCGAACTTGCGAGCCATCCGCTCCTTGAGGGTACGGCCCTTGAGGTTTCCGATGACAAGGACCGGTTCGCCGTTGAAGCGAGCCATGCCGCAGGACATCGCGCTGTCGTCGCCAAAGGCACGATCGCCGTGGATCTCGCTGAAGTCGGTGAAGAGTGCTTCGATGAAGTCCATGGGATATGGGCGCTGTGAGTGCCGCGCCAGTTCTGTTTTGACCCAAGCCTCGGGAACAGGAGCCGGTGCGGGAGAGTGGTGGCCTGCTTTGCTGGTTTGGTGTTCTGCCATGTCGATTTCGGTAAAGCTCAGATTTGATTGTATACGGCGAAGCAGAATATCCGGGGGCCGTTCCGTCAGGTTTCAGAGTCTGCCTAAAGGGTCGAGTTTAAATGGCATGAGCACCGCGGCGCGATGCTCATGGATGTTCCGGTTGTCAGTAACAGATACTAGAGGGCGCTGTTGAGCGCTTCTTGCGTGTTATGCCAAGCGCGGTCAATGTGATCGAGTGCGCGGTCGCGGAGGCCACGGGACGAGGGTACGTCTTCGGCACGGGAGAGGTCGTTATGGGCCTTGCCGAGCAGCCGTTCCGCGTTGTGGAAGCGATCTGTGCGGGCCAGATGTGCATCGATCGGCTGATGGTCGCGCAGGTCCTTGCCGTCGTCGATGGAGGCACGCTTGATCTCGCCAATAGCAGCATCGATTTGCTCGATCGCCCGCGCTTCGCGGTCATCCGCGCGACCATTCGGTCCTGGCTGATCAAGATAGGCGCGAGCAAGACGAAGATCGCTCAAAGCATGGAGATAAGCTGGATGTGGGCCGGGTACCTGCTGGGCTTGGGCTCGACCGCCAAAGAAAGTGGCGGCAAAGAAAACGAGAAAAACGACTGCAAGGGATCTAAAAAAACGCACGTAAGGGCCTTTCTGACAACTGGACGTTCTGCGCAAAGAACGGCGTATCTTGCGCTCGCTTATAGTACACAGCGCCAGCGGAGAAGTTGTGGGGAATGGTCTCCCTAAAAAGTTGTAGGTATAGAACGCCCTATGTTCTCCGTGAGAGCTTTCGCGTAAGACTAATTGGCGTTCCAGGAGAAGCTGGCTGGAATTGGAGGGATGTCGCTGGGGTCGTTGAGCATCTGCCAACGTTGGAGCGAGAAAGGTAGGTTGCCGTTGAGCCAGACGAAGTCGTGGAAGGTCTGGAGTTTGAAGCTGTCGCCCTGTTTGCGGCGGGCGTCGGAGAGCATGCGGATGATGTCGAGCTTGCCGATCTGATAGGTGATGGCCTGGCCGGGTGTGGAGGCGAACATCGCGGCCTCACTGTTTGCTGTGCTCTTGTCCATAGGGACGGTCGAGGCGAGATAATTGGCGGCTTGCTCCAGGGTGAACTCACCGAGTGCGAGGCGAACGTCTACTTCGACTCGGAGGGCGCGCAGACGCATCATGCTGTAGATGCTTTCCTTCATGCGGGGAGTGGAATCGAAGAGACCCGCCTGGAGCATCATCTCTTCGGCGTAGAAGCCGATGCCCTCGTTTGATTCGGAGTCGTAGTAGTGGCGGCGGATGGGGTCGGGGTGGTGCCAGCTCCATGCCATTTGGAAGTAGTGGCCAGGGACGCCTTCGTGGATCATGAGCGGGCGGGTATCGTGTGCGCTGACGAGTGCGAAGAAGCCCAGCTTTGTGCTGGGTGGACGCTTGTAGCTGACGCTGTTTTGGTCGAGGCGCGAGGGTCCGGTGAGGTCGTCGGTGACGCCGAGAAATGAGACCGGCACGATGTAGGAGGGCATCGCCATGTCATGGTAGTGCTGGATGCCGGGTGGGACGGAGAGGATGCCGTGGCTGACCATGTAGTCGCGGACGGCCAGCTCTTCCTTCTCCCCGCTGGCGATCTGGGCGTCGAGGCTGGGAAAGAGTGGCGGTTGCGGCTTGCCGGTGTTGGCTGCCTGGGCGAGGCTCTCGAAGGCGACAGAACGCTCCCACTCTTGACGGCCGGCGGTGAGCATCTGCTCGGGCGTCCATGACATGAGGGCGACGTTGTGCAGGAAGTAGAGGTAGGCTTCGCGGCCTACTGCGGTCTTTTCCGGCAGGCCTGCGGATTTGGTCTGGAGCCATTGGCGGTAGCTGACGAGTCCGTCCTGTGCGTCGGCAGTGGCCTTCTCGAAGGGAGCTCGATTTTCTGGTGCGAGTTCTGGCGATAGTACCGACTTGAATGTCTGAAGGCGGCCTTCGATGTTTTGCAGTGAGTCGAGTGTGATGCGCACGTAGGGGCCGCGCATGTCGTCGAGGTTCTCACGGGCGACGGTAAGTGTTGCGGGGATGCGCTGCATGCGGGCGATGATCTGCTGCTGGCGGTCGGGCTGGATGGGAGGCGGCGGGAGCAGGACGGCGTAGACGCTGCCGAGGCTTTGATCTACATAGAAGTTGGGATTGCGCTGCCAGTCGGGGATGACGTCGAGCTCCCAGTAGACGCGGGCGATGGCTGATCCGAGGAGGCGGTAGTCGATTTGATCGGGAATGGATGCGCCGGTGATGTCGATTGCGCGCCATTGCTTTTCGAAGTCAGCGATGCGGGTGCGGTAGCGTTTGACGGCTGCTGGCGACCAGTCAACGACGAAGTCTGCGGTGCGCTCGATGCGAGGGATATCGTCGTTAGTGAAGGGCTGCTCGGTGGCTCGCCACTGCCAGAAGGATGCGCTTAGCGCTTCGAGCTGTGAACGGTCGAATGCTGCATGAGCTGGTTGAAGGCAGACGAGCAGGACTGCGCAGAGGAGTACTGAGAGCTTCACTGTACGGGCCATGCTCACACACTACATGGTCGACCGCGGATCTTCACGGATAAAACGGATAGAAACGCTGAATGAGTTTCTACTCGATGACGCGGACTCCACCTTGCCCTACCAACTCTTCGACACGGTCGATGAAGAGGCGGTCGGCTGCGACCATCACGTCGTGCGGTTCGAGGACGGCGCAGAACTCGCCGGGCTCTTCTAGGTCGAGTAGAAGCTTGCCCTTGCCGGGGGCGTTGACGAGGATGGCGTGGAGCTTGTCGAGCAGGGCGACGTCGGGATTGTGTAGTGGGACCTTGATGCGCAGGGCTTCGGGGAGTTTGAGCTTTACGTCTTCTAGGGCTTGAATGCTGGAGATGGCGAGCTTGGGGGCGGAGTCTTCTTCGCCGCGCAGGACGCCTCGGACGAGGACGGGGACGTCGATCTTGAGTTTTTCGGCTAGCTTCTCGTAAGACTGCGGGAAGGCGATGAGTTCGATCTTGCCGGTGGTGTCTTCGAGCGCGGCCTGGGCGTAGAGTTCGCCTGAGCGCTTGGATTTGGCGACCTTGAGGCCGGTGATGACGCCTGCGATGGCGATCTCGTTTTGCGGCTCTTGATTGCCGCGACGGAAGACCTGCGGCTCGGGCTTCATCTCGACGGCCGTGGCTGTGTCGACAACCTTCATGTTGCGGAGCTTCTCGCGGTACTTGTCCATGGGGTGACCGGAGACGAAGAAGCCGAGGACTTCTTTTTCATTTTGCAGGCGGGTGTGTTCGTCCCACTCGGCTACGCTGGGGAGTGCATCTTCGGTGTTAGCGCCGGTGCTGATGTCGGAGTCGAATATGCCGAAGAGGCCGTGTTGGCCGGCTGCGGCGTCGCGCTGCGCTTTTTGGGCGCGCTCCATGGCTTTGTCGAGGGCTCCGGCGATCTGGGCTCGGGCACCAAATGCGTCCATGGCTCCGGCTTTATTCAGCGATTCAAGAACACGCTTGTTGAGACGGCTGAGATCAACCTTTTCGCAGAACTCCCATAGGCTCGCGAAGCCCTGCTTCCCTTCTGATCGAAGTTCAGTACGGGCGGCTATGATCGATTCGATGGCGTTGTGGCCAACGTTCTTGATGGCGGCTAGCCCGAAGCCGATCGCCTTTCCCTTTTCAGTGGTGATGGGGGTGAAGTTTGCGTCGGATATCTGGACATTCGGCGGAACGACGGCGATGTTCATCTCGCGGCACTCGCTGATGTACTTGACGACGTTTTCTGGTTTCGAGGTTTCGCTAGTTAGCAGGGCGGCCATGAACTCGACCGGGTAGTGCGTCTTGAGCCATGCGGTGTGATATGCGAGCAGAGCGTAGGCAGCGGAGTGCGACTTATTGAAGCCGTATCCGGCGAACTGCTCCATCAGGTCGAAGAGCTGGCCGGCTTTGTCCTTGGGGAACTTGCTTGCAGCTGCACCGGCCATGAAGATGTCGCGCTGCTTGGCCATCTCGGCGGGGTCCTTTTTGCCCATGGCGCGACGGAGAAGGTCGGCGCCACCGAGGGAGTAGCCACCGATGACGGAGCTGATCTGCATGACCTGCTCCTGGTAGACGATGACGCCGAGGGTCTCGTGGAGTATGGGTTCGAGTTCGGGGAAGAGGAATTCGACGGCGCGACGGCCCCACTTGCGCTCGATGAAGTCGTCGATCATGCCGCCCTGGATTGGGCCTGGGCGATAGAGAGCGTTGAGGGCGGTGAGGTCTTCGACGGTGTTGGGCTTGTAGCGGCGGAGGACGTCGCGCATGCCGCCGGATTCGAACTGAAAGACGCCTGAGGTGAGAGCGCGGTGGAAGACCTGCTCGTAGGTTGTGTGATCATCGAGCGGGATCGTGGCCATATCGACGTCTTCGCCGGTGGTCTGCTTGATGAGCTTGAGGCAGTCGTCGATGACGGTGAGGGTGGTGAGGCCAAGAAAGTCCATCTTCAGAAGGCCCATCTTTTCGACGGCCTTCATGTCGTAGGAGGTGACGATGGCTTCGTCCTTGGTGCGGGTGACGGGGACGAGTTCGGTGAGGGGCTTGGGTGCGATGACGACGCCGGCGGCGTGGACTCCGGCTCCGCGCACGAGACCTTCGAGGCGCATGGCGGTGTCGATGAGTTCTTTGATCTTCGGGTCGGCATCGTAGGCGGTGGCGAGCGGGCCTTTATCCTTGAGGGCTTCGTCGATGGTGATGCCGATGGTGGTCGGGATCATCTTGGCGATGCGGTCGACCTCGCCGTAGGGAATCTCGAGCGCACGGCCTACGTCTTTGATGGCGGCCTTTGCGGCCATGGTGTTGAAGGTGATGATCTGCGCGACCTGATCGCTGCCGTACTTGCGTTTGACGTACTCGATGACCTCGCCGCGGCGGTTCATGCAGAAGTCGATATCGATATCGGGCATCGATATGCGCTCAGGGTTGAGGAAGCGCTCGAAGAGGAGCTCGTTCTGGAGCGGATCGATGTCCGTGATCTCCATGACGTAGGCGACGAGCGATCCCGCGGCAGAGCCACGGCCCGGGCCTACGGGGATTCCCTGCTCCTTGGCGTATCGGATAAAGTCCCAGACGATCATGAAATAGCCGGGAAACTTCATCTGTTTGATGCAGTCTAGTTCGCGATTGAGGCGTGCTTCGTAGTCGGCTATGGTCTTGCGTAACAGGCCGCGTTCGCGCAGGTGGGCGACGGCGGTGTCGAGGCGCTTGCGGAGGCCTTCGCGGCAGACCTGCTCGAAGTAGCTATCGAGGGTATGGCCTTCGGGGACGGGAAACTCGGGGAATGGATTATCGACCTTGCTGAGTTTGAGGTTGCAGCGGTCAATGAACTGCATGGTGCGGGTGCAGACCTCGGGATGCTCGCGGAAGGTGCGGTGCATCTCGTCGGCAGACTTGATGTAGAACTCCTGCGTGTCGAACTTGAACCGGTTGGGGTCGTTCATGCTGCCGGCGGTTTGTACGCAGAGCAGGATTTCGTGGGCGCGGGAGTCGTCGGCTGCGACGTAGTGGCTGTCGTTGGTGGCGATGAGCGGGATGGTCAGGTCGTGCTCGAGTTTGTAGAGCGCTTCGCATACTGCTTTATCGGGCTGAAGGCCGTGGTCCTGGATTTCGAGGAAGAAGTTTCCCTTGCCGAATATCTCTTCGAAGCGGCCTGCGGTGCGCTTGGCCTCGTCGTACTTGCCGGCCATCAGGTGCTGGTTGACCTCGCCGGCGAGGCAGCCTGAGAAGCCGATCAGGCCTTCGGAGTGACGGGAAAGAAAATCTTTGGAGACGCGAGGCTTGCGATAGAAGCCGTGGAGCGCGGCCTCGCTGGTGAGACGGACGAGGTTTTTATAGCCGGTTTCGTTTTCGGCCAGCACGAGGAAGTGCTTGTAGCCGCCGCTGAGTTCGCGGTGGTCGTCGGTCTCGGAGAGGTACAGTTCGCAGCCGAGGATGGGCTTGATGTCCTTCTTCTTCATGGCGTCGAAGAAGTGGACGGCTCCGTAGATGTTGCCATGGTCGGTCATGGCGGCAGCGGTCTGGCCGATCTTGCTGAGGTGGGAGGCGAGCTTGTCTACGTCGCAGGCACCGTCGAGGAGAGAGTAATCGGTGTGAAGATGAAGGTGGGTGAACTCTGCTGCCATATCTATGATGTTAAGCCCGCGTCGGGTGAGGAAAACGCGGGTCTAATTCAGCCGGTATCGACGCGGGTTCTAGCTCACGAGGCTGGTGGCCAAATCGGTGTAGAGATCGACAGCTTCGAGTAGCTCTTTCTTTGAGATCTTCTCGTTTGGCGTGTGGGCTACGTGGATGGAGCCGGGACCTAGGAGGAACGGCTCGCCCCAGTTGGTCAACGAGGGAATGTCCGTGGTGAACTTCGCGACCATGGTGGGCAGGTTGCCAACCTTGCGCATCCGGACGAAGGGTAGTTCGAGTGAGAAGGTTACCTCTGCGCGGTCGCCTACTGTTTTGATGATGTTCTGTTTAGTCTCGTCGGCTGGGCCCACGAGGCGGAGGAGGATGTGGGCTTCGGCTTTGTCGGCGATGACGTTGGGAGCGCGGCCTCCTTCGATCAGGCCGATGTTCAGGGTGGAGGGGCCGATCTCTGGCTCGACGGGTAGCGGCATCGCGAGGATCTCGTGGAGCGCGGCGACGAGCTTGTCGATGGCGGAGTCGCCAAGCTCAGGGTAGGCCGAGTGGGCCATCTTGCCTTTGGCGCGGAGCTCGACGCGGAGGGCTCCTTTGGAGGCCAGGGCGAGGCGGTTGTCGGTGGGCTCGCCGTTGATCAGGAACTTCGATCCCCTTGGATTGAGATTCGCGACGGCAGCGCCTGCGGAGTCACGTTCTTCGCCAACAACAAAGAGCAGTCCGACTTTGACTCCGGCTTCGCGGAGGCGGTCAGCGGCTGCGACCTGCGCGGCGATGATGCCCTTGGCGTCGCAGGAGCCACGCCCATAGAGGAAGTCGTCGTCTTCAGTGCAGCCGAAGTAGGGAGGGACGGTGTCCATGTGGGTCGAAAGGACGACGTCCGGGGTGACGCCGGGAAGCGCGGCGTAGACGTTGAAGCGTTCACCATTGCCGGCGCCGGGAGTGCAGGAGTGGTCTGGCTGGGTAACGGCCATGCGCTCGACTGCGTAACGCTGCTCGGTCAAGTATTCGTAGAGAAAGACTCCCGCTGGCCCCTCGCAATAGGTGGTGGATTCGATATCCACTAGCTGCTTCGTGAGCTGGATAGGATCAATGGGCATAGACCCAGCATACGATACGGTGCTGGCGCGTTCGATAGGCTGGATGGCCTCGCTCCTCGTAGACTGGGGTAGATGACACAGTCACATATTCGATCGATCGATGATCTGCGGGGGCCAGCGGGCAGGCTTGAAGCTGTGTTGAACACGGGCCGCGAAGATGCTCCGTATGCCGCGCTCGTCTGCCATCCTCACCCGCTTGGCGGTGGGACGATGCATAACAAGGTTGTCTATCACGCGATGAAGGCGCTCTCGTCGTTTGGGCTGCCGGTGGTTCGGTTCAACTTTCGAAGCGTCGGATTGAGCGAGGGGGAGTTTGACGACGGCTTAGGCGAACTGGAAGATACCCGGACCGTGCTTGACTGGATGGAGAGCAATCTTCAACTGCCAATTCTGCTGGCGGGATTTTCGTTCGGCTCATTTGTGGGAATGCGTGCAGGCTGCGGCGATGAGCGGGTGAAAGGACTGATCGGTCTGGGTGTTCCCTTCCGCGCCGAGGGCAGGAGTTACTCGTACCCGTTCCTGGCGAACTGCACGCAGCCGAAGCTGTTCATCAGCGGCACGGAGGACCAGTTCGGGCCGCGCGATGCCGTCGAACCAATGCTTGAGAAGGCTGCAGACCCAAAACAGATCGTGTGGATCGAGGGTGCGGAGCACTTCTTTCAGGGCACGCCCTCATCGCCGGGGCCTAAGCTCGACCGGATGCAAGCTGCGATACGGTTCTGGGTGCAGGAGACCTTTGGGTTGAATGCGGGCTGATCCTAGGCTGCGCTTGTGTTGGCTGGAGAAAAGCCTTGTTCGTTCGGCAAGGGGCTGGATATCCAATCCTGCATCGCGCGGTTGCACACGTCGGGCATCTCTTCGAAGGCGATGTGACCGGCCCCCGGGATGACCATAAGGCTGGATCGCGAGAGAATGCGCTGAAGCTCGCGTGCCGAGGATAGGCCGACGGCCCGGTCGCGGTCTCCCCAGATGAGTAGTGTGGGCTTCCTAGCTACTTCAGGCAGCGCCTCGCGGAGCAGGCCCATATCGACCGACCAGCGGCGAACGATTTGTAGAACGTGGTCGACTGTGCCCGGCACGCTCAGACCAGCCGTATAGCCTTCGAGAGCGCCTTCCTCCACGCGCGATGGATCACCGTACATACGGCTTAGCGCGGTCGCCTTCAGCATCCTTGGCGCAAGGGGAATCAGACGGGCGAACCACACACCGAAACGCGTCTGATAGAAGCGGATAAGCTGACGGCCGAGATCGCAGAAGGGGTTTGCAGGAGCAAAAAGAATGAGGCGGCGAACCCGGTCAGGATGGCGCGCGGCAAGCATCATGGCGACGGCACCGCCGTGGGAGTGGGCAGCAATGTCGGCCTCGGCCAGGCCAAGGGCATCCATGCAGGCGGCAACACGATCGGCGGTGGCTGCGAGGCTGGCATCGAGACCGGGAACACGCTCAGACTCGCCCATATTGAAGTGGTCAACGGCATAGACAGTGGCGTGGCTTGCGAGGAAGCTGATGTTCTGACGCCAGTTTCTGGCAGAGCCTACCAATCCGTGGAGCAGCAGAAGAGGACGCCCACGGCCAGCGCGCTGGTAGTGAACCTTCTTGCCATTCACCAGCACAAATCCTTCTTCGATATTTGCATGCCGCGAAGTCATCGCCGCCGTCGCCCCGGGTGAGTCATTGTCGGTCAGCCAAAGCTTGCGTCGGCGATCCCGCTTTTCAATGTTACAGCAACGTTAAAACGTATGGCCATCCTATCTTTGTCACCCCTGGGAGACGTGAATGAAGCGAAACGTAGTCCCGGCACTCAAAGAAAACGTCTACCTTATTCAAACAAGCGGCCAAAGTCCAATCTCTGAATTACGGAATCGGGTATGATTTTCTGTAGCTATTGTTCGGGGAATTGTTGCTCAACCGTGCTTTATGGCTATACGCGAGTTTGGAACCTGATGTGCTTATACATGGTTGAAGCTGTATGAAGAACGCTGCTCAAACGCGCATTCTGGCCATCGCACTCGCCTTGGCGACGCTGGCCGCTTGTGTGCTCGCGGCGATGAATTTCGAGCGTGAGAGCAGCTTTGACGTACCGACGGACGGTATCTGGTGGGTCGAAACCCATGGCGGACTACGGGCTGAACAGGTTCCCCCCGATTCGCCCGGTCAACGGGCCGGGGTACGTGCCGGCGACGTACTGGTTAGCATCAATGACCGGCCGACGGAGAGACTGGCTCCGTTTGTCCGCGAGATGTTCCATAGCGGCACCTTTGTCCGGGTCACGTATTCGATCCTCAGGCCGCTCCCCCACTCGAGCGATCTCACAGGCGCGGCCAAGCTCGATATCCAGGTGATTCTGGAGCCTGCGGATCGCTCCATCAACCTTGGTCTGCGATTTATTGCGCTGGTGTACCTGTGCATCGGGATCTACGTCCTGTTTCGGCGATGGACGGCGCCTAAGTCGACCCACTTCTACATCTTCTGTCTCGTCTCGTTTGTGCTGTATTCCTTTAAGTACACCACCAAACTCGATACCTTTGACTCGATCATCTACTGGGGCAACATTGTGGCAGGGGCGCTGCAACCTGCGCTATTCCTCCACTTTGCCATCAGCTTTGCCTCGGGGGAGCAACGCAAACGCCTTGCTCGGCGGCTGCTGACCGTTGCCCTATACCTGCCGGGAATCTTTCTGATCGGTCTACAGTTTGTCGCGATTCACTACTGGTCTGCGACCGAGGTATTGCGTCATCGCCTAGACCAGATCGCAGTCGGCTATCTGGCGCTCTACTATGTCATCGCCGGAATCGTCTTCCAGTTCCGATACAAGAGGGCTGAATCGGCGCTGGAACGGCAGCAACTGAAGTGGCTTACTCGCGGCACAATGATCGCGATTACGCCCTTTACGGTCCTCTATGTCATCCCGTATCTGTCGGATGCAGCGGTTCCGACCCTGCTGCAGAAGTTGGCCGGCCTCTCGCTGGTCTTCGTTCCGTTGACCTTCAGTTGGGCGATCGTTCGTTACCGGTTGATGGACGTCGACCTGATCTTCAAGCGCGGCGTTACCTATACCCTTGCCACGGCGTCGTTGGTCGGGTTGTATTTCGGCGTGATTGCAGTGACGGCAGAGGTTGTCCGCTCACGACTACCGAACCTACCTAACCTACGCACGTGGGGATTTCTGGTTGCGGTCATCGTCACCGGCCTCGTCTTCGATCCGCTCAAACGGGCGATTCAGGCTCGTGTGGACCGTATCTTCGATCAGAAAAGATTCGACTACCGCGAAACCCTGGTGGAGTTTGGCCGGGGCTTGAACTCGCAGACTGATCTGCGGGCACTGGTCGATTCCATCGTCGAGCGGCTGCCGCAGACGCTGCTGGTAACCCGAGTCGCGGTCTTCCTTGCCACGGAGAGCGATGACCCGTTCGCCGAGCGCCACTTTGAACTAGCAGCATCGCACGGACTGACGAACCTGCAAGCGCCCGACCTGAAGGCTCTGGACGTCCGCTTCCTGGACTTCGATCGTCCTGGTGCAAACAACCATATCTTCCTCGAGAATCCGCAGCAGGTACTTCGTCTTCCAGAGACGCAGCGCTCAAGCGCAGGCACGCTCGACTTGAACTACTATCTTCCCTGCCGCGTCGCTAATCGTGAGGGTGGCGGCAATAGGACGGTTGCAGTGATCGGTCTGGGACGCACCGATGACGGGGACTTCCTCTCCAGCGAGGACATGGAGTTACTGGAGTCGCTGGCTGGTTACATTGGCATCGCCATTCAGAACGCGCAGCTCTACCGCCGACTTGAGCAGAAGATTACGGACTTCGAGCGGCTGAAGGAGTTCAACGAGAACATCGTCGAGTCGATCAACATCGGCATCTTTGCAGTTGATCTGGACGACCGGATCGAAAGCTGGAACGCGCAGATGGAGACGATGTACGCGAAACCGCGGATCGACGCGCTTCGTCAGCATCTTTCGGCTGTCTTCCCTCAGGACTTCGTTTCACGATTCAACAGCGTGCGCGATGAGCAAGGCACGCATACTCTTTACAAATTCAGACTCGCGCTACCGACTGGAGAGGTCCGGACTGCCAATATCGCCATTGCTCCGCTGGTTACACGCGACTTCATCACTGTGGGCCGGATCATTCTTGTCGATGACATTACGGATCGGATGCAGCTTGAGGCACAGCTGACACAGTCGGAGAAGCTCTCTTCAATCGGCTTGCTTGCGGCCGGAGTCGCGCATGAAGTGAACACGCCGCTGGCCGTCATCTCCAGCTACGCACAAATGCTGACCAAGCATATGCGGGATGATGAGCGCCTGGCTCCTGTGCTTGAAAAGATTACGCAGCAGACCTTCCGTGCGTCGGAGATCGTCAATGGGCTGCTGAACTTCTCGCGCACCAGCGGAACGGAGTTCGCTGACGTCGATCTCAACGAACTGTTGCGCGATACGATCGCCCTGCTCGATCACCAGTTGAAGACGGCGAAGATTCGTGTCGAGACTAATCTTGATCCGCAGCTCCCGCGCATCCACGGAAATCGCGGCAAGCTGCAGCAAGTTATTCTGAACCTGGTGCTGAACGCGAAGGACGCCATGCTGGGTACGGCCAACGCAACGCTGCGAATTGCAACCTTCAGCAGCGCCGGACGGGTGCTCGTTCGTATACAGGACTCCGGTGGCGGTATCGAGCGCGAGCATCTGCACCGCATCTACGATCCATTTTTCACCACGAAGACCAAACCGCAGGAAGGCGCGCATAAGGGTACCGGCCTCGGGTTGGCGGTCAGCTATGGGATCATACAGGAGCACGCTGGCAAGATCCATGTCGAGAGCGAAGTCGGCATCGGCACGGCCTTCCAGCTGGAGTTCCCTGCCGCGGGCGGCCGAACTGCCGTGACGCACGAGCCCGCGCACGCAAGCAATGAGCAGGAGTTGGAGAGGAAGACGATTCATGTCTGAAACAACTGCGATGGCCGCAGAGGCCGTTCGCCAGCAAGATACGGCGCACATCGCTGGCAGCCCCCGCATTCTGATCATCGATGACGAGGCAGCCATACGCGAATCGCTTGATACTCTACTGACGCTTGAAGGGTTCACTGTCAGCATGGCGGGTGATGGCGCGGCGGGCATGGACCTGATCTCGCGCAACGAGTTCGATCTGTTGCTGCTCGATCTTGCGCTACCGGGCGAGAGTGGCCTCGATCTGCTGCCCCGCATCATCGAGATGCAGCCGAACCTGCCGGTCATCATGATCACCGCATTTGGCACGGTAGGCAACGTCGTCGATGCAATTCGTGCGGGCGCAGAGAACTTCGTCCAGAAGCCGTGGGACAACGAGAAGCTGCTCGCTGACATCCGTACCGCGATCGCCAAACATCGCGCCGAAGAAGAGATTGTCCAACTCAAGCGGACGCTCAAGCAGCGCTACAACTTCGAGAACATCGTCGGCAAGAGCGAGCCGATGCTGCGCCTCTTCGACCTCATCGCACAGGTCGCACCCAGTCGCTCGACTGTTTTGCTGCAGGGCGAGAGCGGTACCGGCAAGGAGCTCTTCGCAAAGGCCATCCACGCAAATTCGCCGCGCCGAGATCGCCCGTTTGTACCCGTGAATACGGGCGCTGTTCCGTCAGAGCTCCTGGAATCCACGTTGTTCGGCCACGTCAAGGGCGCATTTACGTCGGCGATCTCGGCAAAGAAAGGCCTCTTCGAGGTCGCCAATGGCGGCACGCTGTTCCTCGATGAGATCGGCACCATGGGCCTGGATATGCAGGCGAAGATTCTGCGCGTGCTGCAGGACCGGCGCTTCATGCACCTGGGGGGCGTACAGGAGATTCAGGTAGATGTGCGGATCATCGCGGCGACCAACGTCAACCTGCAGGAAGCTGTGCGCGCAGGCCGATTCCGCGAAGACCTCTTCTACCGATTGAACGTTATCTGCCTTGAACTGCCACCGCTTCGTTCGCGGCGCCAGGATATTCCTCTGCTGGCGGCGCACTTCCTCAAATTCTATGGGGCGGAGAACGAGACCGGCGAGCGAGTACTGTCGCCGGAGGCAATGCGCGTCCTGATGGATTACGAGTGGCCGGGCAATGTACGCGAGCTCGAGAACGCGATGGAACGCGGTGTTGTACTCTCCACATCGAAGATGATCACGCCCGAGCTACTCCCTGCGCAACTTACAGGCAATACCTACTCGGCAACTTTGCTTGAGCATCAACCCGACGCTTCCCTCTTTGACCTGATGGAGGAGATCGAGCGCCGCATCATTGCGGACCGCCTGGAACGCTGTCACTGGAATCAGACAGAAGCAGCCGAGTACTTCAGGATTCCCCTCTCCACGCTGAACCAGAAGATCAAGCGGCTCAACGTCGAGATCAAGAAGCGGACGCGGGACTAACGGCCCGGCTGGATCACGATCTTCAGCGAATCGGCCTGTGGGTGCGAGGCCAGATCGATCGCTGCCACCGCGTCCTCAAGCGAAAATCGATGCGAGATCAACTGCGTCAGGTCGAAGCCGTCGCCATAACCATCAAGCACGAGTTGCGCAACCTCATCATTAATAGCCACCGAAGAACTATAGGACCCCATCAACGTCTTCTCATCCATACACACGGCCGCCGGGTCGAACGGGGCCTCGCCGTGTTGCGTTGCCGCGAAGAGCATCACGCGCCCACCGGGCCGAATCGCATCCATGGCAACCTTGATGAGTGCGTTGCCTCCCACTGCGAGCAGAGCAATGTCAGCGCCGCGGCCTTCAGTGGCTTTTTTTGCAGCAGCAACGACATCACCCCGCGCGTCGAGCGGATGATCGAGCCCAAATTTTGCAGCGACTGCGTGACGTTCAGGATATAGATCGCTGGTCAGCACTGTCGCTCCTGTCTTCCTGGCCAACGCCGCAAGAAGAATCCCAATCGAACCTTGCCCGATGACCAACACAGTCTCATCAGGCTGAAGGTTGAGCAACTGGATCGCCTTGTAGCATGTATTGACGGGCTCGATGAAGGCCGCTTGCTCAAAGGGGATACCATCGGGAATCTTCACCAACCCACCCTGGACGATCCAATCCATTACACGGATGTACTCCGCAAAGCCGCCGCCCGAAGGAGCAAACCCCGCAGTGCAACCGACCTTCTTATAGACTTCGCACTGCGCAAACGTCTGCTTGCGACAGTAATAGCATTCGCCACAGGGGATGTGGTGGTAGGCCATCACTCGATCACCGACCGCAAAGCCGGAGACGTCATCCCCGACACGGGCGACCGTTCCTGACATCTCGTGCCCGAAGATGCGCGGTGCACTGTGCGAACCGGTGTGAATCTTCTTCAGGTCAGTCCCGCAGATCCCGCAGGTGTGAATCTTTACCAGCACTTCGCCGGAGCCAATCTCGGGAACCGGGATCGTCTCAACGCGCACATCGTTGACGCCGCGATAGACGGCCGCACGCATAGTTGTGGGGACTGTAAGGTCTTGCTGGTTCTGATCTATTGACATCCGTTTAATCGCTCCGCCTATACCAGTCTAGCTGCGATTCAAGTTCCTTCGTCAGGGCGTTGATCGCGCGATTGCTGTTGCGTGCCAGTTGAATCAGTCTGCTCCAAAGCTGCGGACGCAGAGCAGCATGGGCTGTAAATGCCGCCTCGCGAAACTGGCCATCGGGTGTGGCGAAGCGAGCAAGTTCATGCAGTTCGAAAGTCGCGTCGTCGGAGACGGCCTTGATCGCGTGAAATGCAAGGCCGTGCGCCTGAGCGATTCGGGCGACAGTAGCGGCCTCCATGTCGACCGCCGCAGCGCCATACGAGGCATGGAGGCGTTGCTTTTCTCTGATGCTGGCGATGGCTGGCGTGCTGACAAGAATCTGATTGAATTGCGTGTCTGTGAATCGTTCGCCCGACTGCGTGTCCACGACGATGCCCGCTCGAACAATATCTCCCACATGCAGCGACGGATCGCACGCTCCAGCAAGCCCAACGGAGAGCAGCGCCGTAACAGGCTTGAGCGACATCGCCGCCTGCACGGCGAGCGTGGCGCGCGCAACTCCCATGCCCGCGCAAACAACCACCGCAAAATCATTGGTATAGGCGTTGACTTTGCCGGGCAGCGGGTGTCGTTTCCAGCCTCGGACCAGGTGCTTCACCTCGCGGGGCAATGCGGCGATGATGGCAGGACACTCTTTCATAGGCTGGGCTTGGCGAACGGAGGAGCATAGCCGTTCGCGACGAACCACTCGATGGCGGAGCGCAGCGCGTTGTAGACTGGCAGCACTTTAAAGCCGAGATCCCGTTCAGCCTTCGTGGACGTGGCGAACATCATCTTCTTGCCCATGCGCACAGCTTCAACAGTAGCGCGCGGCTCTTTGCCCATCATCTTGCCCGTGAAGGTTTCGTCGAAGAAAGCAAAGGCCATCGCGACGGAATGAGGCACTTTCATCGTTGGCGAAGGCAGGCCAGTGATCGCGGACATGCGGTCAAGAATTTGTTTGAGGGTCAGGTTCTCTCCACCGAGAATGTACCGCTCGCCTGGGGTTCCGAGATCCAGCGCTTCGACGTGCATCCGTGCTACTTCACCAACGTGGACCAGGTTAAGACCAGTGTCCACATAGGCCGGAAACTTCTTATTCAGGAAGTCGACGATGATTCGGCCTGTCGGTGTGGGCTTGGCGTCACCGGGACCAATAGGTGTGGTTGGATTCAGGATCATCACATGCTGCCCAGCCTTCGCGGCTTTGATCGCTTCCTGCTCGCCGAGAAACTTCGATCGCTTGTAATGGCCAATCATATCGGCAAGCGAGACAGGCGTGTTCTCGTTCACGATGGTGCCGTCGGATTTGAACCCCATGGTCGCGACGCTCGACGTATAGACTACGCGCTGTACGCCGGTCTCTCGCGCCAACCTGAGCAGTTCGCGAGTACCGTCGACATTAGCCGCGTACATCTGCTGCGGGTCGCGCACCCACAGGCGGTAATCGGCGGCGACGTGAACCAAAGCATCGCATCCTGTAAGTGCGGAGCGCAGCTTCTCTGGTTCGCGCAGATCTCCCACTACGGTCTCTGCGTCAAGGCCAGCCAAGGCATCCAGTCTGCTCGTCTGCCTCGTTAATAAACGAAGGCTCGCCCCCTCGGACGCATATCTTCGGGCCACATGAGCCCCGACGAAGCCCGTCGCTCCCGTAATAAATACGCGCACTTCTCAGTCTCTCTGGTGTGAAGCAAACGAAGTTGCAGACGAACCGATATTCCGGCGAATCTCGCCCCTGTGGCGGAATTTAATCCAGCTTCTCGGGTTCGATCTGGATGTTCTTTTCGCCCGCCGCCTTCTTCTCCCAGTACTTCTTGACCCAGGCTTCGAAGGTTTTACCGGCAGCAGTGTCGCGACCGGTAAAAGCGAGCGCGGCGACGTCGGCGTAAGCAACGTTCACCTTTGTCTTCTCGTTTGTAGGGATGATCCTGATGAAGGAGTCGACGAGCGAATAACCGGAGCGCCGGTCGAAGAGATACCCTTCCACCTTCGAGCCGTCCTTGCGCGTCACCGTAATATCCCCGCGATAATCAAACGCCTTCTCAAGCGCCTCGCGAATCTCGGCTTCTGCTAGCCAGTGCCGGAATCCATCCCTCAAGATTTTCACGTTCGCGACCTTCGATGTGCTCAAGCTCGTCAGCACTCTGGTGCTTCAGCTGTTCGATCTTCAGGTGCTCCTGTTGCTCTGTCGCCATGACGCTTAATCTCCTGAAACCGACTGCAGTTCATTTCGGCCGTGCCGGTAGAAGCCTGGATCTGGACGAGTGGACTGGTATGCTCTGGCCGCCACTCATTCAAGCAGCTTCAATGCCCCCTCGTCTGGGTAGGTCGACGGGAACATGTATTTCTTTGCAGTGACCAGAAATCCCTTCAACGAGCCGAAGTTGTAATCCACAGCAGAGGCTTCATGTCCGGAGTGCACCATGCAGTTCGCGCACTGCGGATTGCCACTCTTTGCGCCGTAGTTCTGCCAGTTCGTCGTCTCCATAAGTTCCTTGAAGGTGTCGGCGTAGCCATCCTGCAGCAGATAGCACGGCTTCTGCCAGCCAAAGATCGAGAACGTCGGCATACCCCATGGTGTGCATTCGAAGTTCTGTTTACCCATCAGAAACTCGGAAAAGAGAGGATGCGTGTTGAAGCGCCACGTCTTCTTGCGGTTGGAAAGGATGGCGCGAAACATTCTGCGAGACTTTGCCTTGCCAAGAAAATGATTCTGGTCCGGAGCCTTGTCGTAGGTGTAGCCGGGCGAGACCATCATGCTCTCGACGCCGACTTCCATCAGTTCGTCAAAGTGTGCGCGCACGGAGTTGGGGTCGGCCCCATCGAATAGGGTCGTGTTTGTAGTAACGCGGAATCCCGCCGCAACCGCAGCGCGAACTCCCTCCATCGCGATATCGTATCCACCCTCTCGACAGACGGAGAAGTCATGATGTTCACGCTGGCCATCGACGTGGACGGAGAAAGAGAGATACTTGCTCGGCTTGAAGAGATGGAGCTTCTCTTTCAATAGCAAGGCATTGGTGCACATGTAGACGTACTTCTTGCGCGCGACCAGACCAGCAACAATCTCCGGCATCTGAGGATGCAAAAGAGGCTCTCCGCCTGGAATCGAAACCATAGGCGTGCCGCACTCTTCGACTGCCTTGAAGCACTCTTCGGGTGACAGGTCCGTCTTCAGAATATGAGCCGGATACTGAATCTTGCCGCAGCCAGCGCAAGCCAGGTTGCAGCGGAAGAGCGGCTCGAGCATCAGCACGAGCGGATACTTCTTCCGGCCCATCAATTTCTGCTTCAAAACATACGTTGCAACTGTCCAAGCTTGCGAGACTGGAACTGCCATCCGTTGTCTCCTCCAAAAAGTCTGTGATGTGCGGCCTACGCTGCCGCCTCTTCCCGCCCCATGGCGCGCTCGTAAGTCGTTAGCGCCAGCAAGGGGAAGTACTGCTTGTACAAGTGATATCCAAGGTAAAAAACGCGCGGGAAACCTGTTCCCGTGTAGTAGCTTTCGCCGTTGCGGCCCGGGACGAGCTCATCCCAGCTACCGTCCTTGTGTTGACGCTCCACGAGCCACCGAACGCCTTTTGCTACAGAATCAGAACGCGTGTCACCGGCAGCCAGCAGCCCGAGAACCGCCCATGCCGTCTGCGATGGTGTGCTCGGCCCAATGCCGCGCTGGTTGGGGTCGTCGTACGTCCCGCAGGTTTCGCCCCATCCGCCATCGGCATTCTGCACCATACGAATCCATTCCGCGGCTTGCTGGACCGCGGGCTCATGGTTCCAGAAGCCCATTGCCTCGAGGCCACGCAGAACAAGGAACGTGCCGTAAAGGTAGTTCACACCCCAGCGACCGAACCAGCTTCCGTCGGGTTCCTGTTCCTTCAGGATGAACTGAACCGCCTTCTCGACGCGTGGATCCTTTCGCGTGAATCCATACTGAGCCAGCATCTCCAGCATGCGACCAGTGATGTCGACGGTTGGTGGATCAAGCATCGCATTGTGATCGGCAAACGGGATGTACTGGAAGATGCTCTTGGTATTGTCCTTGTCAAAGGCAGCCCATCCACCGTTCTTGCACTGCATCGCCCATATCCAGTTCAAAGCGCGCTGGCAGGCATCGTACTGGTAGCGTTCGCGAGGGTTGTCTACGCAGTTCAGAGCCAGCAGAACCTGCCCGGTATCATCGATATCTGGGTAAAACTCATTGTTAAACTCGAAGTACCATCCGCCTGGCTCAACATTCTTGACCTTCTCGGCCCAATCGCCCTTCTGGCGCACTTCTTTGGATAGAATCCAGTCCGCCGCCTTCAGCATGCGCGGATCATCCTTGCGGACGCCGGCTTCACCAAGGGCGTACATCGCCTGAGCCGTATCCCACACGGGCGGGAAGCAGGGCTGCATCCGGAACGTTGGCGTCGGATAGTCTTCCGTGCCTTCGGGACAATCAATGCCCAGCTTTTCGAACTCATCGAGAGCGCGAATCATCTGCGGGTCATCGACAGAACGCCCCAGGCAGCGCAGCGCGACAATCGAATTCAGCATCGCGGGATAAATAGCGCCCAATCCATCGGACTTCTCGAAGCGCTCAAGCATCCACTTCTCCGCCTTCTTGATCGCGACCTTGCGCAGCGGGCGAATGTGCACGCGCTCAAACCAGTGGACCATGCGATCGGTAAAGAGAAAGAAATTCCGCCAGCTCACCGGTCGCTTCTTGTCCCAGCGGAGATGCAGGTTGGAGTTATCGCGCCCACCCACGAAGAGTTCTTCGATTCCCTGCTCCGGCCCAAGCTTCTTGAATGGCTTCTTCGCATAAATGATCGACAACGGAACCAGAATGCCGCGTGACCAGGAGGAGATCTCGTAGATGTTGAAGTAGAACCAGTTCGGAAAGAGAACAATCTCCGGTGGAATGGCCGGTACGGCGTCGTAATCGTACTGACCCAACGCACAGAGATAAATCTTCGTGAAGGTATTGCACTCGGTCACACCACCGTGCGCCAACACCCACTCACGAGCTTTCACAAGCACCGGATGATCCTTGGACCAGCCCATGAGCTTCAGCGACAGATACGCTTTGACCCCATAGTTGATATTGGACGGCCCACCCGGATACAGGCTCCATCCACCATCTTCATTCTGGTGGCGAAGAATCTCGTTGATAGCACGCGCCATCTTGCCCGGATCGCCCGTACCCAGCAGCGTGTGCATAAAGATGTAGTCAGACTCGAGCATGCTGTCGGCTTCAAGCTCTCCGCACCAGTACCCATCAGGATACTGCTGGCCGAGCAGCCACTCCTTGGCGCGAGCGATGCCGTTGACGACATGCTCCAGGCCAAGGTCCATCCGCCCAAAGCGCGGCTGCGCGGGCTGGGTGACCGTCTGCGGATTACGTGAAGATTGACTACTCATCTGAGGCAAACTCTCTGAACAACTCTGGCCGTCTACCGTGCTGCTGGCGGAGCGGACGCTATAGCTTGGACTATTTCAGGCGGCAGGCCGAAGCGAACATTTTCCGGCATGACCTCCACTTCATCGACCGAACCATAGCCCTTCGCCTGCAGATACTCAACAACATCCTTCACCAGCACCTCAGGAGCAGAAGCGCCTGCGGTCACAGCGACCGTATCGACACCGTCGAGCCAATCAGGCTGGATGGCATCGGCCGTGTCAATCAGGTATGAGTTCGTGTCGAGATTCTTTGAAACCTCAACCAGACGGTTGGAGTTAGAGCTGTTGCGCGAACCGACGACCAGCACCAGGTCAGCTCCATGAGCGACATTCTTGACCGCAGTCTGGCGATTCTCTGTTGCGTAGCAGATATCCTGCGCGTGCGGTCCGATAATGTTCGGGAACTTCTTCTTCAGGGCCTCGATCATGTACCGCGCCTCGTCCAGCGAAAGCGTCGTCTGCGTCAGATAGGCAACCTTATTCGGATCGGGCACAACCAGCGCCGCAACCTCTTCGACGGTCGAAACCACCTGCGTCACATCCGGAGCCTCGCCCTGGGTTCCCTCAACCTCCTCGTGATCGCGATGCCCCACCAGCACCAGCGAGTAACCCTGCTTGGCAAACTTGATCGCCTCAACGTGCACCTTGGTCACCAACGGACAGGTCGCATCGATGACCTTCAATCCACGCTCCTTGGCACGCTCCCGAACCGCGGGAGAGACGCCATGGGCCGAGTAGATAACCCGTGCCCCTTCAGGTACTTCGTCCAGTTCGTTGACGAAGATTGCGCCCTTCTTTGCCAGGTCGTTCACGACGTAACTGTTGTGAACAATCTCCTTACGGACGTAGATCGGCGCGCCAAAGGTATCCAGTGCAATCTGGACGATGTCGATAGCCCGCACCACTCCCGCACAGAAGCCTCGGGGTTTCAGAAGGAGTACGCGCTTGGTCTTTGTCGTGTTGCCGTTTTCGTTTGTTACAGCCAGGTCAAGGGTGGTAGTGGTCACCCATTAAGTATACCCCGTTTGGGCTTGCTAAGGCCCGGAATTGAACCAATCGTGGTGCAACGAGAGAGGATATCTCCACGTAGCTGGGCCTTTCCCCACCACACCACGCTATCAGCCTCATTCCTTGAGGCATTCCGCCCGCCGTCGCGCCAAATCAATGGGAGCACTCTGGATGGCCACAAGCGCACTTCAGCGTCATAAACTTCTTCGCATCCTGACACTGTGTCGAGCAGTACTTGCTGCCCGGTTCAGCCATGCAGCTACAGCCTTCCTTTGCGCATTTCTGGGGAGTAGTTGTCGCCATAGCCCGGTACCTCCATACTTCCACTGTCGGATGCAGGCAAGTTGGATGGAGATGTGCCGTTAGCGGCTGGTTGCAAGCAGATGTTCGGCATGTTTCAGGCTGGTTTCCGTCAGCGTTGCACCGCTAAGCATCCGGGCAATCTCCTGCGTCCGCTCCGTGTCCTCCATGCGCCGGACTTCGGTTTGGGTGCGCCCGCGTTTCTCGGTCTTTTCGATCAAAAAATGCTGGTCGCCAAACGCAGCAATTTGCGGAAGATGCGTGATGCACAGCACCTGCTGGCCCCGCGATAACGTCTTCAGCTTGCGCCCCACAGCCTCCGCAGCCCGCCCGCCGATGCCTATGTCAATCTCGTCAAAGACCAGTGTGCGCGGCAGGGGCGATTTCTTCTTGCGCCCCGCTCCACTGGCAGCCTCCTCCACCGTCACCTTCAACGCAAGCATCACGCGGGACATCTCCCCCCCCGAGGCGATCTCATGGAGCGGCTTCAGCGGCTCCCCAGCATTGGTCGCGATCAGGCACTCGACCTGATCCCAACCATGAGCAGTCCAGTTAGCCGGTGTCTGATCCGGCGTAATCTGAATCCGAAACCGAGTGCTCATCGCCAGATCATTGATCTGTGCCTCAGCCATCTTTTCCAGCTTCTTCGCGGCCTCCGCCCTGCCTGAGCTCAACTGTGCAGCCGCCACCCGATAAGCCGCGGCATCCTGAGCCTCCTTAGCTTGAAGCTCCACCACCAATGCATCCCGATTCTCAATCTCCGCCAGCTTGCGAGCCGCATCAGCCCCAAAAGCGATCACCTCAGCCAGCGTCTGCCCATACTTCCGCTTCAATCGATCGAGCGCAGCCAGCCGGTCCTCAATCTCCTCCAGCCGCCCGGGAGCCGCATTGATGTTGTCGGCAAAGTCACGCACCTCGGCATCAACGTCCTCGACGATCGCCTTGGCCGCAGCCAACTGCTGTGCCGGAGCCTGAAACCGCGCATCGTAGCGAGCCAGCTCCTCAAGATTCTTCAACGCCCCGCCCAGCGTCGTCTCCGCCGAGCTCTCCGACTCATACAGCAACTCATGCGCGCTCATGGCAGCCGTGTAGAGCTTTTCAGCATTAGCCAGCACACGCTTCTCGGCCTCAAGCTGAGCGTCTTCATCATCCGCAGTCAAGGCCGCCTGCTCGATCTCTTTGCTCTGAAACCGCCACAGATCAGCCATCCGCAGACGGTCCTGTTCTGCAGACTGCAACTCCTCAAGCTTGTCCTTGGTGGTACGCCACGCGGCGAAAGCCTCGGCAACGGCATCAAGGCTCAAGCCTCCAAAACGATCCAGCAAAGTCCGCTGCTGCGCCTGATCGAACGAGCCCATCGTCTCGCCCTGCGAGTGCACCAGCGCAAGCTCCGGAGCAAGCTGCCGCAACACCCCAACAGTCGCAGGCTGGTTATTCACGAAGACCCGACCCTTACCGTTCGCCAGGATCTCACGCCGCAGCAGAATGTGATCCGATTCCACATCGATCCCGTTCGCTTCAAGAATCGCCTCGGCCCCCGGCGTCAGCTCAAAGACACACCCCACCACAGCCTTCTCAGCCCCATGCCTCACAACGTCAGTGGAAGCCTTGCCACCAAGCAGCAGCGCAAGCGCATCGATCAGGATCGACTTCCCCGCGCCCGTCTCGCCGGTCAGCAGGTTCAACCCCAATCCAAAGTTAGCGACCGCACGGTCGATTACCGCATAGTTTTCCGCGCGCAGTTCGAGCAGCACCACATGCCTCACAAGGTGAATTCAAGGCGAAGAATAGCACGCTTCCTGTCGCGGCAACACCGCACGGCTAAATGGAGATTCTCAACAGGGATGATGAGGTCCTTCTCTTGACGTCGTCTTCCCCTGTTCGTCCGTCTCATCTCTAGATTCATAACAATAGACCGGGGCATAATCTTTGCCGTTGAACTCGTCCACTTCAAAGTTGGTCAAGGGCTCAGAGGCGTGTTCAAAGTCCTTCACAATCAGCACGTCCCACATACCGTGATGGAGGGTCTTGAGCGTCCCCCCGAAGCCCCAATCTCCCGAAAGAAACACGACCGCTCGATTGCCCACTCTTCGAAACAGGCACCATGACGCTCCTCCGTACGGGCCGAACGCCTCGCCGTCCGAGTAGTTAGGTTCTACAAGCAGAGCCTGCGGTCCGGTTGGGCTTAGCTTCACGAACGTAACCACGGAATTTGCGGCAATCCTTTTAGCCACCGCCTCGTTCTCGCACTCACCGCAGTTTGCCTTGAATGCCTGCGTCATGGTCGCAAGAATGTCGCTTCGCACTTCGGCGGGAAGTGCGATCTTACGCAGCGGTATTGGTTCGTGCTTCTTGGATTGAGCGTCGGAAGGAACGCAAATTGTAAGGAGCTGCATGGCCCAAATCCCCGCAAAGAGTAGAGAGTTTCGCTCCATCAACCAGACCTGTCTGCGTCGCCTGAATCCCGCGACACGATCAATCGCATTCGTCTCATGCCGAAGAATTTATGTTTCGCCGGCCAAACGGTCAATCGGATTCGTCATAATCTCTGCTGATCTCCGCGCATCACGGCTGATACGCCCTAAAGGGGCGTCATCTTCGTCCAACGATTTACACTGAATCAAGGTGGATACAACAACTATGGTCTGGAATCTCGCCCTTGCCCTTCACTTCCTCCAAGAGGACACCTCCGTCCCGCCAGCTGCAAGCACAAGCGCCCTCGGCGAGATGATTCACAACAGCGGCCCCGTCGCCTTTACGGTGCTCGTTCTTCTGCTGATCGCCAGCCTCTTCTCCTGGGCCATCATGTTCTCCAAGTGGTCGAGATTCAGCAAGGCCCACACGCAAGGTCTGCGCTTCCTCCGCCAATTCCGAAAATCGAGCCGTTTGAGCGAGGTCGCCGCGATCGCCGACCAGTTCAAGCCCAGCCCCCTCGTCGCCGTCTTCAACGAGATCCACGACGAGTACCAGCGCCAGAATGGCGGACGCGGCCTCCCGCGCAATCCCGTCGCACTCGAACGCGCCGCGCAGACCGCATCCAGCGAAGCCCTGACCGCCATGGAGAGCCACATGACCTGGCTGGCCACCATCGCCGCCATTGCCCCCTTCATCGGTCTCTTCGGCACGGTCTGGGGCATCATCGATGCCTTCCACGGCCTCGGCGTTCAGGGTTCAGCCACGCTGCGAGCCGTAGCGCCCGGCATCTCCGAAGCCCTCATCACCACTGCAGCCGGCCTCGTCGTCGCCATCCCCGCCGTCGTCGGCTACAACCAGCTCACAGCCCGCCTCCGTGAGTTCGGCGCCCGCATGGACGACTTCGGCCGCGAACTGCTCAACGCCATCGAGAACGCCGCCATGGTCGCACCGCCCACGCAGCCGCTTCAGCACGCACAGCCCGTCGTCGAAGAACCCCGCCGGAGGGCCTTCTAGCAATGGCCTTCTCTGCAAAAGGACGCACCCAGACCGCGCTCGCCGAGATCAACATCACGCCTCTCGTCGACGTCGTCCTTGTGCTTCTGCTCATCTTCATGCTCACCGCGCCTGTTCTTCAATCCGGCGTTGAGGTGGCGATCCCGAAGACCCGCACTGTCAACCAGCTCACCGAACAACGCATGGTCGTCACCATCGACAAGGAGCAGAACGTCTTCCTGCAGGACAAGCCCGTCAACGTCAACGCCCTCCCTGCCCTGCTCCGTAGCACAGGCAAGGGCGACCCGGCCAAGCGCATCATCTACCTGCGCGCCGACGAGCGTGTCCCATTCGGAGCCTTCGCCTCAGTTATGGATGCGGTCAAGCAGGCCGGGATCACCAACATCAGCATCGTCACCCAGCCGTTGCAGAAGTGAGGAGGCAGCCATAGCCACTCACGTCAAATTCACGCGCAGCGAGGACCTCCTCGACGACAACCTCGGCGGCAACTTCGCCCGCAGCATCGTCCTGCACCTGTTGGTCGCCGGAGCCATCGTCGGGTCAGCCTTCGTCCTCCACAAAAGAGGCACCAGCTGGGGCGAGAACTCCATCACGGCCGGAGCCATTCAGGCCACGATGGTCTCTTCCCTGCCGCTCCCACCTAACCAGCGCACACTAGACACCGGCGTCCTCACCTCCGAGTCCCCCAGTCCCGCACCCATCGAATCCAAGGCAAAGACCGAACCACCACCCGAACCCAACACAGTAGCCATCCCCGATAAGATCACCAAGCCCATCAAGCAGGCCGAGAAGCCCACACCCGCGCCGCCGAAACACCCTCAACCCGTACCCGAGCAGCCCACCAAAGCCACCACCGGCGAGACAGCGGGCGTCCGCATCCCGCAAGCGGTGATGGAGCTCAAGAACGGCACCGCCAGCATAACCGTGCAGGACCGCACCTTCGGAGCGCGCTTCGCCTACTACGTCAACATCGTCAACCAGAAGGTCGCGCAGAACTGGTACACCCAGGAGGCCGACCCACGCGCCTCCGTCGGCAGGAGCGTCACACTCGTCTTCGACATCAACCGCGACGGCGTACCCTCCAACGCCCGCGTCGAAGAGCGAAGCGGCTCACCCAGCCTCGATCTCTCCGCCATGCGTGCCGTGCAGCGCGTCGACGGCTTCGGTCCGCTTCCGCAAGGTGATCACATCACCGTCGAGTACACCTTCCATTACCAGCCGAAATAGAGCGGCATTTCTGTTCGATTAACGGAAGTTCTTCGTTTGATTACTCAAAACCGACAAAATCAAGCAGCCTAACTCACATACTTTGCGTCTACCATAGAAGATGATGATGATGCTTCGTACGGCTCGCACCTCCATCGCCCATCCCGCGCGGCAACTCAAACTTTGGCTCGCAGCGTTAACTCTTCTGTTCGTCTCAACCGCTGCCCTCCACGCACAGGACTGGTTCAAGACCGAGACCTCCAGCGGCGCTTCCAACATCCGCATCGCTGTCGCTGACTTCAAGCCATCCCTCGCCGACGCCCAAACCGCAGCGCTCAAGACCACCTTCGACGCCACGCTCTACAGCGATCTCGCCAGCTCCGGTATCTTCGACATCGTCTCCAAGAGCCTCCAGCCCCAGGCCACTCCCGGCGCACCCAACGAGATCAGCCTCCCTCAGTGGTCCAACGCACCAACGTCCGCCGCGATGGTAGCCTTCGGAGCCCTCGGCGTTCAGAGCGGCAAAGTCACCGTCAACGGCTACCTCTTCGACGCGAAGAACACGCAGTACCCGCAGGTGCTCGCCAAGCAGTACAGCGAAGACCCCAGCGAAGACTCAGCCCGTCAGATCGCCCACCGCTTCGCCGACGAGATCATCTTCCGCCTGGGCGGCGGCGTCCCCGGCATCGCTGAGACAAAAATCTTCTACGTCAAACTCGGCGGCGGCACCAAAGAGATCTGGGCCATGGACTACGACGGAGCCAACCAGCATCCCATCACGCAGCTCGGCACCGTCTCCCTCTCGCCCCGCGTCTCGCCCGACAATACTCGCGTCGCCTTCTCCTCGCTCGGCAAAGACGGCTTCCAGATCCGCATGTTCTCCCTGCTGCTTGGTCGCCCGGTCAACTTTCCATCCGCCGGCGGCGGCACCAACCTCTCTCCGGCATGGTCGCCCAGCGGCAAGGAGATCGCCTACTCCTCGTCGCGCACCGGCGACCCTGAGATATGGATCTCCGATGCCAACGGCGGTCTCTCCCGCCGCATCACCAGCTTCCACGGTCCTGACGTCTCGCCGGTCTACAATCCGCGCAGCGGCTCGCAGATCGCCTGGATCAGCGCTCGCAGCACCGGCCTTCCGCAGCTTTACATCATGGACACCGATGGCTCCGCCATCACCCGTATGACCGACGGCGGATACGCCTCCTCACCCTCCTGGTCACCCAACGGACAGTTTCTCGCCTTCGCATGGGATCGCAAGTACGGCCCCGGAGCCCCGGGAGGCCGCGATATCTATGTCATGGAGATCGCCACCAAGCGCTGGATTCAGCTCACCCACGACATCGGCCCCTGCGACTTTCCCTCCTGGTCGCCCGATGGCCGGCACATCGTCTTCGCCAACGCCGCCGACGGCAAAGACGCCCACATGAAGATTTGGACCATGCTCGCTGACGGGACCCAACGCCGCGCTCTTACCGGCCCGGGCGCCGACATGCCAAACTGGAGTTGGAAATAATTGCAGTTCTGCCCTGCGAAACAACATTCGCAGTCCACCTTGGTTTTTCGATTCATTATGATTTGAACAGGAGAGAATCCGATGAACGTACGTTCCAGCCTCAGCCAAGCCCTTGCGCTGGCCTCGACCCTAGCCATCCTCACCGCCACCGGTTGCCACAAGAAGACGGCCGCTCCCCCCGCCCCTATCGCTCCTGCTGCTGCCCCAGCGGCAGCCCCCACTGCAGCGATCACCGCTGATCCTCTCGCCGTCGATCTCGGCCAGTCGGTCGTCCTCAACTGGCGCACGCAGAATGCAACCGTCGTCACCATCGACGGCATCGGTGAGGTCCCGGCCAACGGCACCCAGACCGTCGCGCCTTCCAGCTCTACCAACTTCCATCTCACCGCCAAGGGCGATGGCGGCACCACTGAAGCCAACGTTCGCGTCACCGTCCGCGTTCCGGTAGCCCCCACCGCTCCTGCGCCTGAGACCGACATGACGAGCGAGCAGCTCTTCAAGCAGAACGTCAAGGACGCCTTCTTCGACTTCGACAGTTACGAGCTGCGCCCTGACGCCGTCGCTGCAACCTCAGGTGCCGCCACCTTCCTCATCGCTCACCCGACCCTCAAGATCGTCATCGGCGGCTACGCCGACGAGCGCGGATCGGCGGAATACAACCTGGCCCTTGGCGAAAACCGCGCCAACGCCGCCCGAACAGCCCTCGTCAACGCCGGTGTCCCAGCCAACCGTCTGCGCGTCATCAGCTTTGGCAAGGAGAAGCAGTTCTGCACCGAGTCGAACGAAGAGTGCTGGCAGCAGAACCGCCGCGCCCAGTTCTCCATCGACCGCTAACCTGCACCATCCACCAACCTCAGGCCTCGCGTACACCCTGCGCGGGGCCTGACCGCTCCACAAGAAAGGCGAGCCTACTCCGCCATGTTCAAGCCCATCTCTTTCCGCCTCACCTCCGCAGCTCTTCTCGCTGGAGCCTTACTCTGTGCCTCTCCTGCCTTCGCCGTCAACAAGGACATGATCCAGCTTCAGACCCAGATCCAGCAGCTTCAGGACGCCGTCGCACGCCTCCAGCAGTCCAACGACGAGCGCATGGGCGTCATGAAGGATCTCATGCAGCAGAACGCCGACTCCATCAACAAGATGTCCTCCACCGTGGAGACCCTGCAGAAGAACATGCAATCCCAGACCGAAGCGCAGACCGGTAAGGTTGATCAGGTCTCCGGCCAGATTCAGTCCCTCAACGACTCGCTCGACGAGATGAAGGCCCGCCTCGGCCGCCTCGAAAAGTTGATGCAGGACGTCCAGAGCCAGCAGCAATCCATGAGCGCCAACATGCAGGGCCTGCCACAGGGCGGAGCACCTGCAACTGTGACTGCCACTCCCGCTCCAGTAGTCGAAACACCCGCTCCGCCGCCACCCACACCCACAGGCCGCAAAGGAAAGCCATCCGCAGGCACACCGCTCGCGGCCGCACCGGCACCGGCTCCAGTCGAAGCGCCGGCAGCCACAGCCGCCCCTCCCGCTGACGATCTCTACAAAGCAGCGCTCGGTGATTACATGGCCGCCAAATATCAGCTCGCTTCCTCCGAGTTCGGCGATCTCATCAAGTTCTACCCCGACCATCCCCTCTCCGGAAACGCCTTCTACTACCAGGGAGAGATTGACTACCGCGACGGCCAGTACTCTAACGCCGTCAAGTCCTACGACAAGGTCATCGAACAGTATCCCGACAGCAGCAAGGTCCCTGTAGCCCACCTCCACAAAGGCCAGGCGCTCATCGCCCTCAAGCAAGCCGACGCTGGCGTTCGCGAACTGCGCTCCCTCATCCAGCGCTACCCCAACTCACCTGAAGCCATGCAGGCTCGTAGCAAACTCAGCGGCATGGGCATCCCCGTCACCCCAAGACGCCCAGTCCAATAAAGTCCAGTAAGGTCTCTGCCCCGCATCTCCCACAACGCTTCGCCCTTAGGAATTCCCATCACCAATGGGATGAGGGTTGCGCTCGTTTTAAGGAAGCCCTGATCAAGTGTCTGCCTCGAAAAGGCCTCGCTTTAGCCACGCCACAAGCGCAGATCAAATAGCTGTCCCGAAAGGGCGACTTTAGCTACGCCATAAGCGCAGATCAAGTGGCTGCCTTGAAAGGGCCTCGTTTTAGCCACGCCACAAGCGCAGACAAAATCAATGGGGCTTTAGCCCTTGAGGGAATGCCGGTACAGGCCAATAGACCAAGCGCCGCGCTGGTTGCATGGTATTCTGTTGCCCTTCAAAACACTCTCTGTTTTGGGTCTTTGATCACAGGAGACGGGCATGTCTGTAGAGGTCTGGGGGATGCTTGGTGCGGGCGTCGCCGCGCTGGTTGCGGGACTCGTTCTTGTCCGGCCACGGTTTCGCGCAGCCTCCGGCGCGGACAAGGCCATAGTGCTCGGGCCGCCCTTCGAAGCCGTCGCACTTGCAATCTTTGCAGCGGAGCACTTCCTTGCAGCGCGCGATCTCATGCCCATCGTGCCGCGCTGGCTGCCAGGTCCTCTGTTCTGGACTTATTTCTTTGGCGCGGCACTGCTGGCTGCGGCCGTCAGTTTCATCGTCTGGCGCTATGTGCGGTGGTCGGCATTGCTGCTCGCTCTTTTCTTCCTTCTCATCGTCGCCACAGTCGACCTGCCCAAACTGCCCGCGCAGCTGCATGAGCGCCTCTTCTGGACGCTCACCGCACGCGAGACGGCCTTCGCCGGCGGAGCAATGGTCCTGTCGGGCAGCCTGTGGCCACGCGGAAGCTCAGTCGGCACTATGCTCATGCGACTCGGCCGGGTATTCGTCGGCGCGACGATGATCTTCTATGCGATCCAACACTTTCTCTTCCCGCACTTCGTACCCGGCGTTCCGCTGGAAAAGATGATACCCGCATGGGTGCCTGCACCGACGCTACTTTCGTATTTCATTGGAATAACCCTGCTCCTCGCGGGTATTGGGCTGCTTGTCCCCCGCACGATCCGCATCGCAGCCGCGAGCTCAGGGATGGTGCTTCTGCTGCTCACGGTGTTTTTCTACGTCCCAATCCTCGTGATGGAGATCCATACCCCGCTCGTAGTGGAAGGAATCAACTACGTTGGCGATACGATGCTGTTCGCAGCGACTGCTTTGCTGGCAGGCTTCGGCGCAGACCTGCCGACGATCTGAGAACCTCGGAAATAACTGTCGCGTACACGCCGTTACTGTCAAGAAAGAGCGACACAGCGGCAAATATTTCGGTTCTAAGAATTAGTTCCGCACCCCTCGCATCAGCCCTTCAACGGCCTCCCGCTCTTCTCCCGTAATCGGAAGCAGCGGCAGTCGAGGCCGCCCACCAAAATATCCATTCAAATCGCAACCAAACCGAATCCCCGGCACACCCAACTCCGTCTCAACCTTCGCCACTGCATCGCGCAGCCGAACCTGCTTCTCTTCAGCCAGCGCCAGGTCTCCATCCTTCCATGCAGCGAACACCTCATAACATCCCTGCGGAGCGCAGGCAGCAAATCCCGGAACCACGCCCACAGCGCCCGCCTGCAAAGCCTCCAGCATTCCCGTCGAAGCCCCACCCAGCACCTGAAACCCAACCACCTTCGTCCGCGTCTTGATCGCCGGCTTGGGAGGCGCAACCGCCAGCGCAGCCCCACCATCCGTCAGTACATCAGCCGAGATAAACGTCGCCGCCCCCGCTGGCTCCTGCTGCGCCTGCATCCTTCCCGTCACCGCGGCGAAGACCGTCGTCACCGTCACCTCGCGCCGCACAGCCGCAGTCCCGGCCTTCACCCCCGCGATCCGTTCCCCAGACCCACCATCCAGCAGCCCGATAATTTGAGGATGCCCCGCAAGCTCCACCACCACATCCACCGGCAACGACCCATCCGGGCTATAGAGCACCACCGGCAAGGCAGCACGATCCGCAACCGCACGAAAGTATGTCATCAACTCTCTACTGTTGCTCACCACAGATGGCTGCTTGACCAACACAGCATCATAGCCAACCTGAGCCGCATACTCCGCCAGATCAAGTGTCCCAACTACGCTATCTCGCGACACACCAGCCAGCAGCACCTTCTCTGCACCTGCATTCTCCGCAGCCGTCAGCAACGCCTTCCGCGTCTCTTCATCCGAGAGCATCGAAGGTTCCCCCTGTTCGCCAAGTACCGCAAACCCAGCGGCAGGCGTCTTCGAATAACGGTCCGCATTGTGCTCCAGCTTGCGCAGGTTCAGGCTTCCGTCCGAATAGAACGGCGTGGTCAGGGGAATAAAAAGTCCTTCAAGCAGCATCCCTCTATTCTAAGAGATCATTCGCCCTGTTTTTATCAGCCGTTATCCCTTTGATCACCGTTACGCCTTTAATCCGCTCCATCCGCGAAGATTCGCGGTCGCATCCACCCATGTGCCACAAAAGACGTAACCAACCCACTCCCGCTTCAGCACCGATTTGCGATAACCTCACTATGAGCCGCATGAACCCCAATCAGAACATCTCGCAGGACAAAACCATCGGCGAACTCGGTCGCGAGGGGCTCTGGTTCCTGACTCACACCCTGCTCGCCTTCCTCCTGCTCGGCGCTGTCATCGGAGTCATGACGATCAACAGCCCCGACCCCGACTCCGCCAATACCAAGCTCCTCGCCACGGTGCTCTCCTTCCTTGTACCCATGATCGGTGGCTTCTTCATCGCGCGCATGCAGCGCAACAAGGTCGCAGGCTACATCTGGATCTCAGGCCTGGTTTTCTTTTCCATCATCTGTGTCTGGGTGCTCGACCTGCCCACCGGCCCCGGCCTCTGCGAGAACTGCGGCGCAATCGAAAAGCTCTGGCGCACCTTCTTCTCCATCAATCACGGAAGCGGCCTGATGGCTGGTTCCGGCCTGCTCATGGGCACCTGGGTTCCGCTCTCCATGATCGGCTACGCCATCGGCGCCCGCTTTGGCCTCGCAGAGGACTAGACGCAGCATTGGCGTGCGAAGTCGTATAGGGCGTTCATTGTGCCGCCATGATGTCAGTGCCATTACAAGAAGTGTCATTCATATGTGTGACGGCATGGATACGGTATCCGTTGGGAACCTCTCGTATTTGGGCGAAGTAGGCTGGACCGGGTCGGCTTGCCCCGCAGGATCGAATATCAATCACTCGTAACCTCCACCTGAGAATCGCGTGCTTGCATCTTTGCAGGTACGTACGTGCCCAAGCTGGGGTATGGCATGATCGCGTCTTTAGGTTCGCCCTTCGTAGGTGAAATTCTCACAACATCTCCGACACGAGCGAACCAGGAAACTCATCGGCAAACGCGACGGCTTCCGCTCTCGTAACTCAGCCTTCTTCCAGCACGCTGGCCGTCCCATGCGTCGCCACCAAGTGGAAGCCCATCTCCATAAACTGTCTCGCCAGCGGCACGACGCCTTCCTTGTCGTGATCATTCACGCTCACGAAGATCGTTCCCTTCAGCGGCAGCACCTGTCCAGCCGCAATCTGCGCCTTGGCAAAGGCCTCGCCAAAATTATCCGCGACACCCATCACCTCGCCAGTCGACTTCATCTCCGGCCCCAGCACCGTATCGACGCCCTGGAACTTGCCCCACGGAAACACCGGTGACTTCACAAAGTAGTGCGCCCCCGTCTCAAGGTCCTTGCCGCTCTTCACCTGCTCCGGCAGCAATTCCTTCAACTTTTTTCCAACCATGATGCGCGAAGCAATCTTCGCCAGCGGAATACCCGTAGCCTTCGAAACATACGGCACCGTACGCGAAGCCCGCGGATTCACCTCAATCACATACACCTTGCCACGCTGAATCGCGAACTGAAGATTCACCAGTCCACGAACATTCAGAGCCATCGCCAGCTTCCGCGTATACTCACGAATCGTGTTGAGCACATCCTCGCTCAAATCCACCGCAGGCAGCACACACGATGAGTCGCCCGAGTGAATTCCAGCCTCTTCAATATGCTCCATAATTCCGGCGATCACGACATCATCGCCATCGCACAACGCATCTACATCGCACTCAGTCGCATCCTCAAGGAAGTGGTCGATCAGCACCGGCCGCTCCTGCGAGAACTCGATCGCCGTCGTCATATACTGCACGACCGCAGCGTCGTCATACGCAATCACCATCGCGCGCCCGCCCAGCACATACGAAGGCCGCACCAGCACTGGATACCCAACACAATTCGCACCGGCAACCGCCTCTTCGACGCTGGTCGCCATCGCGCCCTCGGGCTGCGGAATCCCCAACTCCTCAATCAACTTCCCAAACCGCTTCCGGTCTTCCGCCAGATCGATCGACTCCGGCGAAGTCCCAATGATCGGCACGCCCGCCTTCTTCAACGGCAGCGAAAGATTCAGCGGAGTCTGCCCACCGAACTGCACGATCACCCCGATCTCCGCGCCCCCCGAAGCTTCATGCTCATACACACCCAGCACATCCTCCAGCGTCAACGGCTCAAAATACAACCGATCGCTCGTGTCATAGTCCGTCGAGACCGTCTCCGGATTGCAATTCACCATGATGGTCTCGTACCCATCCTCACGCAGCGCAAACGCCGCATGGCAGCAGCAGTAATCGAACTCGATTCCCTGCCCGATCCGGTTCGGCCCGCTACCCAGAATCAAAATCTTCTTTCTATCCGTCGGAGCCGCCTCATCCTCTTCGTCGTAGCAGCTATACAGATAAGGCGTATAGCTCTCGAACTCCGCCGCGCACGTATCCACCAGCTTATAAACCGGCATCACACCGAGCTTCTTGCGCAGCGCACGAACCGCAGCCGTGCCCTCCGCACCGCTCAATCCCCAGCCAGCCGCCAACCGCTCATCCGAGATCCCCATCCGCTTCGCCGCACGCAACTGATCCGCCGTCACCGCATCGATGCCCGCGCTGCCAACAGCCTTGATCTCATCCGTAATCTGCTTGATCTGATACAGGAACCACGGGTCCATCGAGGTCATACGCGCAACCTCACGCACCGTCATCCCCTTCTCAAACGCATACCGGATATAAGCCAGTCGATCCGGGTGCGGCGTCACCAGCCGCTGCGTCAGCCGCCGCGGTTCAATATCATCAGCTGTAGCCTTCTTGCCCGTCTCCAGCGACCGCACCGCCTTCATCATCGCTTCCTTGAAGGTGCGCCCAATCGCCATCACCTCGCCGACCGACTTCATCTGCGGTCCCAGCCCCTCATCGGCGCCCGGGAACTTCTCAAACTGCCACTTCGGAATCTTCACAACGACATAATCAATCGTCGGCTCAAAGCAAGCCGGCGTCGCCTTCGTAATGTCGTTCTGAATCTCATCCAGCGTGTAGCCCACCGCGAGCCGCGCCGCAATCTTCGCAATCGGAAACCCGGTAGCCTTACTCGCCAGGGCGCTCGACCGCGACACCCGCGGATTCATCTCGATCACCGTCATCCGCCCAGTCACGGGATTCACCGCGAACTGCACATTGCTCCCACCCGTCTCCACGCCGATCTCGCGGATCACCGCAATCGCCGCATTGCGCATCACCTGGTACTCGCGGTCAGTCAGCGTCTGCGCCGGAGCCACCGTAATCGAGTCGCCCGTATGCACGCCCATCGGGTCAAAGTTCTCAATCGAGCAGATGATGATGACGTTGTCCTTCAGGTCACGCACCACCTCCAACTCATACTCCTTCCACCCGAGCACGCTCTCCTCAAGCAGGCACTCATGCACCGGCGAAAGATCCAGTCCGCGCGAAAGAATCTCCATCAGTTCCTCGCGGTTGTAAGCAATTCCGCCGCCCGAACCACCCAGCGTAAAGCTCGGACGAATCACCACCGGAAACCCGATCTTCGCCGCAAACTCCAGCCCATCGCGAATATTGTTCACCAGCGACGACTTCGGCATATCAAGCCCGATCTTGTTCATCGCATCCTTGAACAGCAGCCGGTCCTCGGCCTTCTTGATCGCCTCCAGCTTCGCGCCGATCAGCTCCACTCCCAGCTTCTCCAGCACACCCGAATCCGCCAGATCCACCGCAAGATTCAGCGCCGTCTGCCCACCCACCGTAGGCAGAAGAGCAAACTTACCCGTCTTCTCGCCGCTCCATGACGAATCGGAGGGGTGCCCCATCATCTCCACTTCAATCCGCAAAATCTCTTCCAGATAAGCGGCATTCAACGGCTCAATATAAGTCCGGTCCGCCACCTCAGGATCGGTCATGATCGACGCCGGGTTCGAGTTGATCAGAACAACCTCATACCCCTCCGCCTTCAGCGCCTTACAAGCCTGCGTGCCGGAGTAATCAAACTCCGCCGACTGCCCAATCACAATCGGCCCCGAGCCGATCACCAAAATCTTCGCAATGTCATTCCTACGCGGCATAATCTTTATCTACTCTCAATCAATTGATCTTTGAAGGGGCGGGGCTTCAGTCCCGCCGTCTTTGCTTTGAACCACCCGACGATCCGTTCTATCGTTCTCGCTTTGAAAGAGGGCGACTTTAGCCACCCCATTCGACATAACCGGCTTTCCGTTGCCTCTGTCTTTGCTTTGAAAGGGCGCGGCTTTAGCCGCGCCGCTTGCCATAGCCACAGCACCGGGCTTTAGCCCCTGAGGGAATGCATCCAACTCAAACTGCCCATTCGCGGACGAGTAAGCATAATCTCCCGCCCGCTCTACCAAACCTCTTTTGACCGGATTCTCTCCGATATACCGCTGATGGACTTCAAAGTCTTCATCGTCACGAATCCTATGATCTGAAAAACCCGCAACCCATACATCTCCTGCCCAATCTAGATCCTTCTTCGCCCTGAACGAAAAGCCGCCCTTGATGCACTGCACCGCACGTTCCAGACTCTCCATCGGCGTGATGAGGAGATGGAAATGATCCGGCATAACAACAAACCCGTGAATCAGAAATCGCTCGGGCCGGTATCCATACAAACTCTGAATAAAAAGCTTCGCCCATCGTTCATGCCTGAAGAAAGGCTTACGTTCTGCAGTATTGGAAGTGACGAAGTAGGTCTGCCCATTTCTCGTAGCCACCTCCCGCTTCGGTATCATGCACTCCCTCAGGGGCTAAAGCCCCATAGTTATTCCTTTATAAGGCACGGCTAAAGCCATGCCCTTTCAAAGCACCCAACTACTTCTTCCACTCCTCCATCATCTTCCGAAAATCCTTGAACAGATAATGCGAGTCATGCGGCCCCGGACTAGCCTCCGGGTGATACTGCACGCTGAACATCGGGTCCGTCTTATGCTTCAACCCCGCCAGCGTCTGATCATTCAGATTCGTATGCGTCTTCTCCACATCTCCAGGCAGCGAGTCAGGATCGACATTGAAGTTATGGTTCTGCGCCGTAATCTCCACCCTGCCCGTCTGGTGGTTCATGATCGGATGATTCCCGCCATGGTGCCCAAACTTCAGCTTGTAGGTCTTGCCGCCCAGAGCCAGCCCAAAAATCTGATGCCCCAGGCAAATCCCAAACATCGGTTTCTTGCCCTTCAGCTTCTGCACCGTCTCAATCGCGTAGTCCAGAGGCTCCGGATCCCCCGGCCCATTCGAAAAGAACACGCCATCCGGATTCATCGCCAGCACATCTTCCGCCGGAGTCCGCGCCGGAACCACCGTCACGTTGATGTTCTCCCGCGCCAGCATCCGCAGAATGTTCTCTTTGATCCCGAAGTCATACGCCACAACATGCAGCGGATCGGCCCCATCCACAGCGGCCTTCAGCAGCGAATCCCCCGTCTGATTCTTCGGCTCCGTCGCGTCCCACTTATAAGCTTCCTTGGTGCTCACCACGCTGGCAAGATCAGTACCTTCCATCTTCTTGATCGCCCGCGCCCTAGCCACCAGCACATCGACATCAAGATTCTCGCCATTCGCAATCACGCCACGCATCACACCATTCGCCCGCAGATGCCGCACCACCGCCCGCGTATCCACCTCTGCGATCACCGGCACGCCATAACGCTCCAGATACTCATCGGCAACTTGCGTTGAGCGCCAGTTCGAGCTCATCGGCGAAAACTCTCGCGTCACCAGCCCTTCGATGTACGGTCTCTTCGCCTCCGCATCATGCGGTGTGGTTCCATAGTTTCCAATGTGGGGATTCGTAAGAACGACGATCTGTCCCGCATACGAGGGATCCGTAAAGATCTCCTGATAGCCGGTCAATGATGTATTGAAGACCACTTCGCCGGAGCATTCCGCTCGTGCGCCAAAACTCTTGCCGCGAAAAATGCGCCCGTCTTCCAGCGCCAGTATTGCTTGCATTGCCTCTCCGAGGAGTGGATTTAATAGATTCTATCAGTATTTGCACCCCTTTACGGCACTCCGCCACGAAATCCCTCTACACAAAAAAAGAAGCCCGGCAGGTTCGCCGAGCCCCGTGTAAACAATCTGTCAAAATCTACCTCTTGTGGTGATGGTGACGATGATGGCGGTGATGAACAGCGGCGTTTGCCGGAACAGCCATGCCTGCAAGAACGATCAGTGCGATGACACCCAGAAGTACATTACGCATCTTCATGTAAAAAACCCTCTCCCTGATTTCAACGGTCGCCATTCTTCAGCGACTACCCATTCTTAACACGCCTGCCCCCAAAAAGATGCCATTATCTTCTCGATGTTCCGCCCTTGATTCCCCCGCCTTAACCCACCCCTCAGCCACCGATCTCCACCAGCACATCCTCGCCCTCAACCCGCACCGCAAACGACCCCACCCGTTCCCCCTCCGGATACTCCGCCACTCCCGTCCTCGCGTTGAAAGCCCACGAATGCCACGGACACACCACCGCCTCGCCCTCCACCCACCCCTGCCCCAGAGGCCCCTGCCGATGCGGACACACATTGTCCAAAGCCGAAAGCTCCCCACCCACATTCGCCAGACAAACCCCAACACCCGCAACCTCGGCTTCCATCACCTGCCCCACCGCCGGAGCCTCCGCCAAACCACACAATCTGACCCACTGAGCCACTCGAAAACACCTCTCCTCCATGCTATAGGCATCTAACGGCAGCATGAACGCATACGTCGCTCTCCTCCGAGCGGTCAACGTCGGCGGCACCGGCAAGCTTCCCATGCAGGATCTCCAGTCCATGTGCATGAAGATCGGCTTCACCAAAGTCCGAACCTTCATCGCCAGCGGCAACGTCGTCTTCGAAAGCCGCCTCTCCGAAGCCAGGGTCAAATCAGCTCTCCAGCGAAGCCTCGCCGACTACGCCGGCAAGCCCGTCGGCGTCCTCATCCGAACCGCCTCTGAAATGGCAGCAGTCCTCGCCGCAAATCCCTTCCCCGACACCCCACGCAACTGCACCGTAGCCATCTTCCTCGACCACCCACCGCCAGCCGACGCCCTCCACTACGCCACCGGACAAAGGGACGAAAAAGTTCAACTAGGCCTGCGCGAAATCTACGTCCACTACGGCGAAGGCATGGCCGACTCCCGCCTCAAAATCCCCGCAGCCAAAGATGGCACAGCCCGCAACATGAACACCATAGCCAAGCTAGCCGAGATGTCCGCAAACCTCTAGAAGCAGCCTTAGCCGCGCCGCGCTCCCGCATAACCCAGATAGCGATGTACTCGACAGTTGTCCAGGTCATCTTTTGCATCGCCATCGCTGTTCCCTGAGAACGATGATCCGGTTCTAACAACCGCATGTTTTGGCACGGAAGTTTGAGCTTGTCCAGTCTGTCCCCTCACCATCATTGGAACGGCTATCAACAGGAATAGACTGCTGTTGCTAAGAGCGGCCCGACATGTGTGTGTGAATGCCACGACCGGAACACCTTCAATGCGCTCGAACCCACACCTCAAATTTGCTGCAAAGGGCGCAGAATCTCCCGAGATCATCTGGGCACAATCGCTTAGGGAGGCTCTGAATCACCTCAAGCCGAATCCGGTTTGAAAGGGCTGCTTCACGCGTTGCGGCAGTCTTTGCTTTGAATGGGCTGCCGTTGTCTTTGCGTTGAAAGGGCGCGGCTTTAGCCGCGCCGCAAGTGGCCCAATTTCGATGGGGCTTTAGCCCCTGCGGTATGTCTTCCCTCACGCGCCACAGATGCTAAAGTTCCTATAGGACATGCCCACCCCGCCCCAAAACCATCCCACCACCGAGACCGTAGACCCCGCATGGCTCCCTTCATGCTGCAGGCATGTCACGAAGAGAACGTATAAGCCGGAAACAATGGCTCACGCGCTCTCCTTAATGGTTATTGGGAATCAGTAAACGGAAGCCGGTACTAATTGGAAGTCATGCCGGATTAGTATCGATCAACGCCGAAAGCTCAAATCGCGCTTAGAGAGGGCCGCAGGATGCGAAAAGGGTTTACGAGAAGACCGAAAGTAGAGGAGCCGGTGGCGAACCACGGCAAAAACTACATCTCTCCAGGCGGGATCGAACGCCTGAAAGATGAGCGCCATTTTTTGCTCACCAAGGATCGACCGGCCGTGGTGGAGGTGGTGGCGTGGGCTGCGGGCAACGGCGATCGCAGTGAAAACGCCGACTACCAGTACAGCAAGCGACGACTGCGGCAGATCGATGGACGGGTTCGCTTCCTGACAAAGCGAATCGAAGCCGCGGAGGTGGTAGATCCGGAAGCTCCGAGAACGGGGCAGCGGGCGGCAAGGGCGTTCTTTGGAGCCACCGTGCGCTATGCGAATGCCACGGGGGGCGAGCGAGTAGTGAGCATCGTCGGCACAGATGAAGTCAATCTCGACCGCAACCACATCAGTTGGGCCTCACCCCTGGGGCGCACATTAATGAGAGCGGAGGAGGACGACGAAGTGGTTCTTCATGCGCCGGGCGGCACTGAAACCCTGACCGTACTGGAAGTGCGGTACGAGCGTATCTCCGTAGAACCGTTCCACGTACCACCTCGGCCCGAAGTCGCGACAAAGGGATTTGATCGCTGACACTCAATGAGCGAAACTCTCGCTCCTGGGCGGCCGAAAAGGTGAGTCCCGATAAACGCTCTTGTCATCACCCATCTCCGTAGTCACTTCTCAAGTGCCGTAAATTGCCTTCTCACTCTAAGAGCAAACGCCCCGCCGCAAAGCCGGATGTGCCGCCGAGAGCTTTCGATCCCACCTCGCCGTTCGCTCTCGCCACGTTATCCTTAAGGAACATGCCGCACCCCACCCCAAAGCCATCCCACCACCCCGAGACCGTCGACCCCATCTGGCTCCTCAAGGCCATCGGCATCACCATCCTCGTCGCGCTCCTCTGTGCCTGGCTCACGCTCTTGTCTCCTCTTCTACCGAGGCCAATGGCAGCTCGTCCTCCACCCCGCCCGCACCACCTCCGCCCCCGCCAACATCGCCGGAGCCCCCTACGAGCTCATCCACTTCGGACTCGACGAATCCGCAACCCCGCAGCTCGCTGGCTGGTGGATCCCCGCCCCCGCCAACGCCCGCTACGCCCAGTCCACCATCCTCTTCCTCCCAGGCGCCGACGGCTCCCTCGCGAACTCCATCCCCACGCTCGCCAACCTGCACAACCTCGGCATCAACGTCTTCGCCTTCGACTACCGTGGCTACGGCCAAAGCGCCGACACCCACCCCAACCAGGAGAAGATGACCCAGGACGCCGACCACGCCTGGCAGTACCTCAACACCTCCCGTCACATCCCAGCCCACCAGATCATCCCCTACGGGACCGGCGTCGGAGCCTCCCTCGCCACCCATCTGGCCCTCACCCACCCCGACATCCCCGCCCTCATCCTCGACACCCCCCAAGCCGACCTCCTCGACACCGCCCTCCACGACCCCCGTTCCACCCTCCTACCCGTCCGCCTCCTCTTCCACGAGCGCTTCCCCCTCACCGACCTCCTCGCCGGCCTCCGCACTCCCAAGCTCCTCATATCAACCGGCACCTCGATGCATCCCGCCTTCCACACCGCCGCCGACCCCCGGCTCACCGTCGAACTCTCCTCCCCCACGGACGCCTTCTACGCCCCCGCCATCACCCGCTTCCTCGACGAATATCTCGCGTCAGCTGACCATCAACTACCATCTGCTAACCAGCTATCTCCACCTTCTGACCACTGAAATTCGCCAGGTAAATCCCCCTTTTGTCCCTTACCTACCAGGGCACTCTTCCACATAAAAAATCCGCCTTCCACGACACCAAACGATACCCTCAAATAGAGGAGTATTCCCCGTATGTCCAAATCCCTGAACAACCTGCAACCTTGGGGCGCTTTCTTCTTGCGTCTGGTCTTAGGCGTCGCCATGATCTACCACGGCTACGACAAAGTTATCCCCCACGGAGGCTTCCATGGCAACGCCTTCTCAGCCCTGGACCGCCACAGTCATTACGTCGCCTCCCTCGGCCTTCCCTACTGGCTGGGCTATGTTTCTGCATTGACAGAGTTTATCGGAGGAATCCTGATCCTCCTCGGCCTGCTCACCCGCTTCGCCGCCTTCCTCATCGCCTGCAACATGCTGGTAGCCATCGTCATGGTCACCCGCCACCATGGCTACTCCGGCTCCGAATACGCTCTCGCCCTTTTCGTCATCGCCCTCATGCTCCTCTTCTATGGAGCCGGAGCCTGCGCCCTCGACCGAAAAATAGGCTTCGCCTGACGTAAAGAACCAAACCAGCAAAAAAAGCCCTGCCGCCTTAAGGAGTGAAGGCTCCCGGTACACTGGGAGCCTTACATATAGGTGGGGAGATCTATTGCGGATAAGGGAAGCCGGAACCGTGGGAACTGCTAGCCCGGCACTTGCTGACTACACTCGATAAGACGCAACCTTGGAAGAAAAGTTGTATGGAATTCGTACATTTTTTTGTAGAAGCAACATTTTTAATATTCTAAAAACAGAACATACTCGAACCCGGCTTAAAAGCACGTCAAATCGCATAATTCGCTTTATCTTCAATACCTTATAGTTCTTGGACAGCACTGCATCAGACCTTGGACCTATAGCCAATCACGAGCATCCGGGTCAAAATGTCTATCGCAAACTGACGGAGTTTACTATTTCGTTATCCCATCAGCTCAAGCGACAAAGAAAAGTTTCCCACAGCTAGCCCGCAGAATCTTAGATGAAGTTCAGAAACTGTCCAGGATTGACCTGAGACCCCGGAAACACCATCTCCAGGTTCTTCGACCCCAGCGTTTTATAAGCAGCCTCTCCCAGCACGCGTCTGAAATCCGTGGTCACGGTCAAATCGCGCCCCTCGTTCAACTGCTCATTCGCCAGCCCAGGCCACTTCCCGTATACCTTGCCACCCTTCACCTGCCCGCCGAGCACGAACATCACATTCGCGTGACCATGATCCGTGCCACCGGTGCCATTCTGCCTCGCTGTCCGGCCAAACTCCGACATTGTCACCAGAGTAATGTTCTCCGCATCATCGCCCATGTCCTTCCAAAACGCCGCAATCGTGTCCGAAAACTCCTTCAACCGATTCGCCAGTTGCCCGTTGGCATTCCCTTGATTCTGGTGTGTATCCCACCCACCGATATCGGAGAAGGCCGCCTCCACCCCAAGATTTGCCTTCATCAACTGCGCCACCTGCTTCAGGCTGTTGCCGAACGGCGTCTTCGGATAATCCACTCCCGCCGCCGGCTGATACTTCGACGGATCGGCCGCCTTCAGCATCTTCACCGCCTCAAAGGTCTCCTGCCCGGTCCCATGCAGCACCGCATCCGAACTCTCGTCATACATAGCCTGAAACGCATTGCTGATCGGCGAAGTCTGCGGCCCCCGTCCACCCACCGAAAAATCCGCCAGATTATTCACCGCAATCGCCGGCACCTTGCCCTGCAGCGTTCGAGGCACCTGCGTCCCCAGAGCGACGGCACGAAACGCCGAAGGCTTACCCAACAGCACCTCCTCCCGCAGCGCCCGGTTCAACCAGCCATCCTCAGTCACCTTCACACCGGGCGTACCGCTCTCCATGTAGTCCTGCGCATCGAAGTGTGAGCGCGACATATCAGGCGACCCAGCCGCATGAATGATGGCCAGCTGCCCCTGATCGTACAGCGGCTTGAACGATGCCATCGACGGATGCAAACCGAAGAATCCATCCAGATCCAAAACCTGATTCTTCTGAATCGCAATCGAAGGCCTCATCGCATAGTAGTTCTTCTCCTGATACGGCACGACAATATTCAGCCCATCCGCTGCGCCACGCTGAAACAGAACCACCAGCTTCTTTTTATTCGCGGCAGCAGTCGTCATCTCCGCGATCACGCTACGGGTAAGAAAGCTCGGGATCGTCGAAGTCCCAACCACCGCCAGCGCGCCACCCTTCATGAAGCCTCGTCTCGTGATTCCCATCGTCGCTCTCCTTCGCCCGCAACCAACGTATCTCGCGCAACCAGCCTACTCTGATCTAACTCCAACGGGCGCAGGAAGTTTCGGCCGTACTCTCAAGTCCTCAAACAGTCACACTTACCGGCGCTGAAACTCAGGTGAACCAAGCAACAGCCCGGCCATCACCGCTGCCTGACGATCCATTGGAGGCCAAGCAGGCTCGGCCGGTGCTCCTGCATTCAGAATTGCAGCCATCGGCTCCAGATCGTGCGTTCTGATCCCAAAGCTCTTCTCCGCCTCCTCCTGCGCGGCCGTCGCCCCAAACTGGGCAAGCACAGAAGCTCGGGTCTTCTCACTCACAGCCTGCCCAATCAGAACCATCTCCAACCGCATCTCTTTCGACTTCGCCATAGCATCATCGCTACCCTGAGTGATCGACGCCGGCACTACGACAGATTCTCCCGCGCCCATCAACCGCGTCCAGTCCGTCCGAACCCCTTGCAGGCGATTGCCACTCATCCCAAGCGCAAAGTTCATCCGGTTCACCAGAGCGCCCGTGCTCACCCAGGGCTCAGCCATCCAGCTATAACCATTCGGCGTCTGCATGCCATAAAGAGGCATCCCGAGCTTATCCAACGCCCCTGCGAGAGGCTGCGCATTAGTGACCTCAGTACCGCTAGCCCGTACCGCCGACAACACAAACTCCTCCGGCGTCTTCACCTTCGCGCGATAAACCTCTGGCGCCCAGAACTCCGGCGACTCGAACATCGTTCGCAGCACGGTCTTGATGTCACCACCGCTTGCCAGAAACGCCTTTGCCATCCTGTCCACCAGCGCAGGAGGAGGCGTATCGCTCACAAATCGCACCGCCAGCTTGGTCGAGATGAACTGCGCCGTCTTCGGGCTGGTCGCCAGCATATGCAGCACCTGTAGCCCCTCGGCTTCACCACCCTCTGGTATCGAAGTCCCAAGCACGGTCTTCATCCCCGGTTCATGCCGGCGAGCCTCAAACCTGTACTCCGCACCACGATACGGCTGATCGATCGTCCAGCCCGTAAACACCTTGGCCACCTGCGTCACGTCACCCTGCGTGTACCCGCCGTTGACACCCAGCGTATGCAGCTCCATCAACTCGCGCGCATAGTTCTCGTTGAGCCCCTGCGGCAGAGCCTTGACAACCTTCGCATCAGGCATCGTCTCCTGCAGCTTCGTCACCCGCGTCGCCGCCTGCGATCCCGGTCCGATGCTCTGCCAGTTATCCAGATACATCAGCATCGCTGGACTCTTCGCCGTCGCCACCAGCAGATCTTCAAACTTCCCGAGAGCATTCGGCCGTATGACCTCGCGTTCGTAGACAGGCAGCAGGTAAGGCTCGTTCTGATTTTTCCTCACGTAGATATTGAAGTGATTGAGCCAGAAGTCGGTCATCACTGCTTCCAACTGCCGTTCGCTGTAGATGTCCCGAATCATCCGTGACTGCAGCAGTTCACCCCCAATCATCCGCGGCGAACCGGCGAGCGACGCCAAAATCTCCTTCTGCTCCGCACTCAACCCCACGCCCGCAGCCGCGAGTTCCGCCGCGCTCAGGCTTTGACGAAACGCGATCAACTCTTCCGGCGGCATCGCCAGAATCCGCTGCATCCGCTGATCCGGCGGCAGGTTGATGATCCGCACCGTATCCAGCCCCTTATAGAACTGCTCCTCGTGCGCCGACATCGCGGGTGTAGCCGGGTCCACTCCATCTCCCGGAAGTGCCACCTGCTTCCCTGTACCCGCGCCATCGCCCGCCATCTTCTGCGAAGTATCGGCCTGCGCTGCCGCTTGTTTAGCCTGTTGCAGCTTGTAGAGAGCGATCTGGTCCGCATAGATCGCATGTTCCACCGGATCGGCAGGCAGCGCCGCATTCGTCTGTATCATCTGCCGCAGCACCACTGGGCTCGGATACCGCCGCATCAACTCAGCCTGCTGCAACTTCATCGCCGGGAACGCTTCCAGTCGAGCATCCAGCGCCATGTCGTCGATACTCGCAGGATTCAACTGCCGCTCGAACCACTCCTGCAATCCCATCGCCTGTACTGCCGCTACATCGCCCGGCCGCGGCCCAAACGTAAATCGATTCAGCGCGTGCAACACCCGCTCGTCGCCCTGAATCTCCCTCTTCGTAACGGGTTTCTTCGTCGCGGCGGCCGCTACAAAAGGCTGCCCCGCAAGCAACAAACACAACCCGCCCGCGACTCCGGCCCTCATCCATCGTTTACATCGTCCGGCAGAAGATCCTGCAAACGTCATAGCAAACTCCTCCAACCGCGCCGCAAGAGCTTGTCCTCACGGCGACCGCGTAGTTAGAAACCCTCAATCAAGCAGGCAGTTGCGCACCACCGCATTCTTACTTCATCTAGAAGGCCGCGATCTCCGCCATAGCACGATACAGATCCTCAGGCTGCAGCAGAATCACATCCTCCAGCAGCGGCTGATAGGCCACAAACACGTCCATCGAAGCCACGCGCCGCACCGGAGCATCAAGGTACTCAAACAGCTCCTCCCCTATCCGTGCGGAAATCTCCGCTCCATACCCCCAGCTCAGCATATCCTCGTGAGCCACAATCACTCGGCTCGTCTTCTTCACCGACTCCGCAATCGTCTCCCAGTCATACGGCGACAAGCTCCGCAGATCGATCAACTCCACATCGATCCCCTTGTCGCGGTGGATCTTCTGCGCAGCCTGCAAAGCTCGGGGCACCACCGCACCATACGTCAACACAGTCAGGTCCTTGCCAGGCCGAACGATCTTTGCCTTGCCGAACGGAATGCAATACTCCGGCCCCGGATAAGCCGCGCGCCCAAACGTCTCGCGATACAGTCGCTTATGCTCGAGGAACAGCACAGGATCATCGCACCGGATCGCCGTCCGCAACAGCCCCAGCGCGTCCAGCGCATTCGACGGCATCACGACGCGTACTCCTGGCGTGTGCGTAAAGATGCTCTCCCCCGACTGCGAGTGATAGATCGACCCACCCGTCAGATACCCACCAATCGGGACGCGTATAACCAGCGGGCAACTGAACACGCCATTCGATCGCCACCGCAGCAACGCCAGCTCATTCCTCATCTGGTGCATCGCCGGCCAGATGTAGTCGAAGAACTGGATCTCCACCACCGGCTTCAACCCACGAGTCGCCATCCCAATCGCGCGGCCGACGATATTCGCCTCCGCCAGCGGCGAGTTCCACACGCGATCATTACCAAACTCCGTCTGTAGCCCAGCCGTCAGCTTGAACACACCGCCCTTACCCTTGATCTTCCCGGCCCGCAGCGCCTCATCACGTGTCGCATCGGCCACATCCTCGCCGAACACGACAATCCGCTCATCCCTCCGCATCTCATCCTTCAGGCAGCAGTTGATCAGGTCAGCCATCGTCCGCTCCGACATATCCGCTGTCGCCACCGGCTCCGTCGCAAAGCGCGCATCCATCGGACTCAGATCCTCTGAATACACATGTCGCATAATCGAATCCGTCGCAGGGAGCGCAGCCATCACAGCCCTGTCCGCTGCCCGTTGCACTTCTTCATCTACCTGTCGCTCCAGCCGATTGATCGCATCCGCATCAAGGATCCCCTCGCGCAGCAGCCACATCTGCATCCGCGAGATCGGATCACGCAGCGCATCCGCCTCCAACTCCGCAGCCGACCGGTACAACCGCTCGTCATCGCTCAGCGAGTGCGAATACGGCCGAATCACATGCCCATGCACCAGCGCCGGTCCCTTCCCAGCGCGGCAATACGCCACCGCCTCTACCATCGCGTTGTAGCTCGCAACCGGATCGGTGCCGTCAATCTCCGCAAAGTGGAAGTTCGGGAAATTCGCCACCAGGCGCGAGATATTTCCCCCCGGAGTATTCGCCTCGACCGGCGTCGAGATCGCATACCCGTTATCCTCGACCACATACACCACAGGCAGCTTCTCATTGGACGCAGTATTCAGCGACTCCCAGAACTCACCTTGGCTGGTCGATCCCTCGCCAATCGAGACATAGACAACCTCGTCTCCATGAAACGTCACATCCTTGAACTCACGATAATCACCGTCGTGCTTAGCCGCCGCCTCCGGATGCTGCGAGAAATACCTCCCCGCCTCCGCGCACCCCACAGCATGCAGACACTGCGTCGCCGTCGAAGAAGAAGGACTCACGATATTCAACTTCTTGCTCGCCCAGTGCGATGGCATCTGCCTGCCACCGCTGGCCGGATCATCCGCCGCCCCCACAGCCTGCAGCAGCTGCTCCTCGACCGTATTCCCCAACGCAAGGCAGATCGCTCGATCGCGATAATAAGGAAAGAACCAGTCGTATCCCGGCCGCATCGCCATCCCAGCCGCGACCAGCAGCGCCTCATGCCCAGCACACGATATCTGAAAAAAAATCTTCTGCTGTCGCTTCAGCACAATCTCGCGATCATCCGTCCGCCGCGACACGTACATCAGCCGATAGAACTCCACCAACTGCTCACGCGTCAGCGATGTTCCCGCAACCGTGGTCGCCGTCTTTTTTCTCTCTGCTACACCAGATCCCGACTGTCGAGCCATGCACCTATCCTCAGCAGTTCAAACACGAGCCGCCGAACAAGATTGTACCGGGAATATCGCCCGATTGACTCGCCCCCAACAAGACAAACGCATGTGAACAAGTCGGACCACCAGTCGATCAAAAAAGAATGGGCGACCGCAAAGGCCGCCCACCCAATCCAACGAAATTACCTACACAAAAAGCGGAGCCAGCACCAGCGTGATCGTAGCCAGCAGTTTGATCAGCACATGCAAACTCGGCCCAGCCGTATCCTTGAACGGATCGCCAACCGTATCGCCGACGACCGCCGCCTTGTGCGCTTCACTCTTCTTCCCGCCATACTGCCCGGTCTCGATGAATTTCTTGGCATTGTCCCAGGCTCCCCCGCCGTTATTCATCAGCATGGCCAGCAGGACACCGGAAATCGTCCCAACCATCAGCAGTCCAGCCACAGCCTCGGCTCCAGCCAGATTTACCGGAACCCCGCCAATCGCTGGCACGGGCAGTACAGCTTCCCGGAGCATAGATCGCCGAGTTCGCCTGATAGCTCGCGCTGAAGTGCCGGAAGATCAACCCCACAGCCACCGGCAACCCAACTGCGAGCACGCCCGGCAGCACCATCTCCTTCAACGCCGCTCCCGTCACAATATGGACACACCGGGCATAGTCCGGCTTCGAAGTCCCCTCCATAATCCCCGGGTTCTCCTTGAACTGCGCGCGCACATCCTGGACCACCATCTGCGCCGTCCGTCCAACCGCCTTGATCGCCAGCGAGCTGAACAGATACGTCAACATCGCGCCCAGCAGCGCGCCCACAAACACCGGCACCTGAGCCAAATTAATATTCGTAAAGCTCCACCCCACCGGCATATATCCGCCAGCATGTGCAACCTTATCAGTCACAATTGTCTTGATCTGTTCCAGATACGCAGAGAACAGTAGAAACGCCGCCAGCGAAGCCGACCCAATCGCATACCCCTTCGTCAGCGCCTTGGTCGTATTCCCTGCCGAATCCAGCTTGTCGGTCCGCTCACGAATCTCATGCGGCTGATGCGACATCTCAATGATCCCGCCGGCATTGTCCGTAATCGGCCCAAACGTATCCATCGCCAGAATGTAGGCCGCACAACTCAACATTCCCATCGTAGCGATCGCCGTCCCATAAATGCCTTTCGCATAGTCGCTGATGCCCGCAACATGCGCCAGCCCCTGCACGCCAAAGTAGTAGCTAAGCAATAGCGCCGCCGAAATAACCAGCACAGGAGCCGCCGGTGTCTCCATCCCCACCGCAAGCCCGCTGATGATGTTCGTCGCGGGCCCCGTCAGCGAAGCCTCCGCAATCGACTTCACCGGCCGATAGATCGACTCCGTGTAGTACTCCGTAATCCACACAAATAAAAACGCCGTGCCTAATCCAATCACACCGCAACCCAGCAGCCACAACGGCTCCACCGTCGGCGCATTCAGCATCGTGTACACCGCAGCAGCAAAACCCGCCAGCGCCAGTGCGGAGGTTACATAGAACCCTTTGTTCAGCGCATGCATTGGGTCCTCGTCCTCGCGAGTCTTCACCACAAACACGCCCACCGTGCTCGCAATCAGGTTGATCGCATGAACAATCAGCGGAAACAGAATCCCCTTCACGCCAAACACTGGATAAAGCGCCGCGCCCAGAATCATCGCGCCAACATTCTCCGCCGCAGTCGATTCAAACAGATCAGCACCGCGACCCGCGCAATCTCCAACATTGTCGCCCACCAAATCCGCGATCACCGCCGGGTTCCTCGGATCATCCTCTGGAATCCCAGCCTCTACCTTACCCACAAGATCCGCACCCACATCCGCAGCCTTCGTATAAATTCCACCACCTAGCTGAGCGAACAGAGCCACCAGCGAAGCCCCGAATCCAAATCCAACCAACTGAAACGGCACCGTCTGCGGATTTTCCAGCCCACCGAAGAACAGGAACAGCACCCCTACTCCAAGCAGCGACAGCGCCACGACCACAAGCCCCGTTACCGCACCGCCATGCAGCGCCATCCGCAGTGCATCATTCAAGCTCGTGCGCGCAGCCGAAGCCGTCCGTATGTTCGCGCGTATTGAGCAGTACATCCCCGTATATCCGGCCAGCGCCGAACACACCGCACCCATCAGAAAACTCACCACCGTCTTCAGCGCAAATGGCGCCGTCCTGGCAGACGAGTGATACCCAAGGAAAAGCACCACAGCCAGCACGACAGCAATCGCCCCGATCGTCCTGTACTGCCGCTTCAGAAACGCCTCAGCCCCCTCGCGGATCGCATCCGAGATCGCCCTCATGTCCGCCGTTCCGGTATCCGCTGCAATCACAGCACGCGCCAGCATTAACGCCGCTCCCAGTGCCAATACCCCGACGCCCAGCGCAATCCACAGCCACATCCGCCCATCATCAGCACTTGCAGGTGTAAAGGGAGCTTGTTCCTGAACGGCCATAGCCAGAAGGCTTACTACGTACATGCAAAGGTCTCCTTGAATGACGACAAATCGCAACTTGCTTCACAAAGCGGCAATTAGAGCATGCTGGCTCCGACAGGGTCAATCCACCCAATACAAAGCCCGATTGCTCCTCCTGATTCCCCAGATAAACCAAAGTAATAGCACACGTTTGCCAATTCTCTCGCCTGTTTTCACAACCCGCCGATGCAGACACCAGTGCAAATACACCGAGGTGCTGTCGTGTCCGCTCCCATCCCATCCCCGTCTGCTCGTCGATATTCGCCCCAGATGCAATACGATACCGCGCCGACCCGGTGGCTCAAACAGACAACCGCGATTCTATCCCTCGCACTCGCCGCCTCCCTTCACGCGCAGAGCACCCCCGCCCACGATGCCCTCCCGAGTCCCATCGTCCCCCACCACTATCTCGTCGTCTATCGAAACGCCGTCATCCCCGCCGACGCCGAAAGCCGTGCCATCTCCGCCGGAGCCCGCCTGACGCAGCGCAATCCACACTTCGGCATCGCCGCCGCTCAGTCCCTTAGCACCGAAGACGACGCAACCACCATGAGCCGCCTCGCCGCCCAGCCCAACGTCGAGTACGTCCTCCACGATCGCCTCGTCACCGCCCACCATCTCCACATCCAGCCCATCCCCAACCCCACCTTCAGCGTCGTCCTCGGTGCACAGGCACCCTACGACACCTACTACACCGCCTCCCCCCAGGGATGGGCCGTCCAGCAGGTCGGCGGCTACGGCAACAACATCCCCGGAGGCCCCGCCACTGGCCCCTGGAACACCACCATGGGCAAAGACGTCCGCATCGCCATCCTCGACAGCGGCGTCGACGCCAGCCACCCCGACATCGCCCCTAACCTTGCCCTCAACCTCAGCGAAGTCGATCCATCCGCACTCCCCAGCGCCTGCGACGACGGCACCCCGCAAGACCAGACCGGTCACGGCACCTGGACAGCATCGCTCGCAGCGGCCGCCATCGGGCCAGGCACCGGACAGGTCATCGGAGTCGCTCCTGCCGCCACTCTGCTCAACATTAAAGTTCTCGAGCGTCTGCCAGCCTCCATCGCCGGCAACGGCAGCACCCTCGCCGCAAGCTGCACCGCCGGAGAAGCCACCGGTCTTCTCAGCTGGGTCATGCAGGGCATCGAGGACGCCGTCACCAACCGCGCCGACATCATCTCCCTCTCACTCGGCACCATCGTCGATATGAGCACCGGCGACGGCGCAGGCCTCAAAGCCGCCTTCGACCAGGTCACCTACGCCGCCTCCCAGGCCGGAGTCATCCTCATCGCAGCAGCCGGAAACGACGGCTACGACCTCTCCAACCCTCGCTACATGGAGATCCCCGCCCAATCCCGCGGCGTCCTCGCCATCGTCGCCTCCACCAACCCCGCCTGCGCCGAAAATCTCGCCTCCGGAGCCACCTGCACGCCCAGCCCCATCGCGCTCCCCTACTACAGCAACCACGGAGCCCCTCTCAACGCCCTCGCCGCACCCGGAGGCAGCTACCCCTCAGGTGCCGACCTCGCCGTCAGCGGATGGGTCCGCGGCGCCTGCAGCTCTGGCAATCCCTCCACCACCGACGGCCCTCCAACAGACTCCGCCCATAGCTACGGATGCTTCAACCTGGGCCACACACCCTACGTCCAAGCCATCGGAACCAGCGCCTCCGCCCCCCTCGCCGCCGGAGTCGCAGCCCTGCTCCGCGCCGCCCACCCCACCTGGACCGCAGACGAGATCATCGCCACCATGCGCTCAACAGCCGTCCCATCCCCTCAACTACCCGTCCCGCAAATAAACGCCACCGCCGCCCTGGCCCAACCCTGACCAGCACCACTGCCGTTGTTCCTGTTCCCTACTTCTATTCCCTGAGCATCCGCTCCTTCACACTACGCGCCAGCTTCTCAATCTCCTCAGCCCGCTTCGCCATGTCCACCGACGACAACTCGACCCCGTCCTTATTCGCCTGCTGATTGAAGTTGGCCACCAACGCCAGCAACTTGTTCGTATCGGCAACAAGCTTGTCCTGTCTCTCGATATTCCGCATCGCCTTCTGTTGGGCAGCGAAACTATGCCCATAAAACCCAGATTTCGGATGTTGTATCGATTGCGGAGACTCCACCGCCTTCTGCTCCGCCTGCTGTGCCGCTTGTCCCCAGCCTGTCGCTGACATCACAATCCACGCTACTAAAACGATTAAGCCCGATCGAAGCATTGCCCTGCACCAGCCCTTCCTGGGCCCCTGCGGCTATAGAGGTCCGCCCGAAGCCGAACCCTTTTACTCCTTCCCCTCCTATCTGCGCAAGTCGTTCCGGCCCGCACAAGTTAGCCAACTTGATTCGCCAAACATCAGTCGTCAAAATCCAGCTTTGAAGGCATCATCTCCTAAGAGGAGCCTGCATGAGAATCGCCCAATTCGTATTGATAACAATGGCTCTTCTCGTCTCGACACCCCTCCGCGCCGAAACCCTGTCAGACGTTGTTACCGCCCATAAAATTCCTGTAAATCTCTTTTCACTAGTCGACGACCGCTATCAAAATCACCGACCGCGCGAGCAGCACCGTTACCACCCACTACTACTGCTTCATCTCCTGCTTCAAACTCCGCGCCAGCTTCTCAATCTCTTCCGCCTTTTTGATAACGTCCACCGATAAGACATCCTTATTCGTCTTAGCCACCTGCTGCTTTAAATCGGTCGCCATCGCCAGAAGTTTGTCTGTATCCGCCGCAAGTTTCTTCTGCTTGTCAGTCCCCTGCTGAGCCCCCGCAGCAGTCGGCACGTTTGCATCCGCCCCACCGGGCTTGCTCGCCGGAGACGCATCTGCCTTGCTCGAAGGTGCAGCGTCATTGCTCGCCCGCGCCGGCCCCGACGATTGCTGAGCCTGTGTCCCCGAAGCCTGTGCTGTCTGCCCCAAAGCGACTCCCGCGCCCAACGCCCCAACACTGACCGCGAAAACCACTCCAAACATAGCCACTCGAAACATCCTCATCGCTTTAACCCTAGCCCTTCATCCGTTCCTTCACACTCTTCGCCAATTTCTCGATCTCTTCGGCCTTCCTGACCATATCTGCCGACATCGCATCTTTGCCCGTATTATCCATCTGCTGCTTCAAGTCAGCCGCCAGCGACAGCAACCGATCGGTGTCCTCCACCAATCTCCGCTGTCGGTCGCTATTCCGGCTCTTGGTCTGCTGATCCTGCATCCGAGGTCCAAGCGGATCTGGCCCATCATTCCGTCCACTGATCGGAGGCATCCCTGGGATACTGTTCTGGCCGGGCATAGGCTGGTTCTGGATTGGGGTCGTCCCCCCTCCACCATTGCGTTGCCCACTCACCAGGCCGGAGGTTCCAGTCAACAGTAAAGCCCCCATGGTCGCGGCCCGAAGAATCTTCATGGCTCCCCTCCCGCCTGCACTGGCGCCTCGCTCTGGCTCTCACCTTGCATCCAACCTTAGGGTGTCACATCCTGTTTAAAGCATATAAAGCGCGAAAGTGAGATGTTCCAATCATGCTCCTTCTGGCCATGGCCCCGCAAGGTGAACGTATCTTCAAAACAATCGGACAAGACTTGAGCGATGATGCTATCGCCTTCCTCCACGACAAGTTACCCAAGCTCGCCGTCGTCCTGATCCTCTTCTTCATCATGCAGCGGGTGGTCCTGTTCTTTGTCAAGCAGCTCCGCGCGCGCGCCGATCAGCAGGTCGGCAACTTCCATCGAGCCGCCCAGCTCCGCACCATGGCCTCGATTCTCCGCGCCACAGCCCTCGGCGTCCTGCTTTTCATCACTTTCCTTCAGGTTCTGAACATCTTCGACATTCCCTACCAGCCCCTGCTCGCCTCAGCCGGCATCCTCGGCGTCGGCATAGGCCTCGGAGCGCAATCCATCTTCAAGGACATGCTCAACGGTGTCTTCATCCTCATGGAAGACCAGTACAACGTCGGCGAAAGCGTCTCCCTCGCCGGCCTCAAAGGAACCGTCGAAGACCTCTCTCTCCGCAGCACCCGCCTCCGCGACGGCGACGGCACCCTCTACATCATCCCCAACAGCCAGATCGCCACCGTCTCCAATCTATCCCGCGACTTCTCCGTCGCCTCGCTCCCCGTCAGCGTCGACGCCAGCGCCAACCCCGACACCGTCATGGCGGTCCTCCGCAAGCTGGCCACCGACATCCGCCAGGACTCCGCCTTTAAGGACATCACCATCTCCGATCCCGAAGTCCTCGGTATCAACGACATCCGTGGCCGCGAAGTCATCTACCTCGTCAACACCCGCGTCCGCGCCAATCAACGCGACGGTGTCCTCCGCGAACTCCGCCGCCGCATCATCCTCGCCTTCGAGAAAGAAGGCATCCCCCTAGGCATCTCCTCCAACCTGCTCATCACCCAGCAGAAACCAGACCCCACCGCCCCGCCCGCACAGCAGCCTCTCATCAGCTAAACCATCCCCGGCAATCACCGTTTTCGCTCCTGAGACGGAGTGAGTGTATCCACGAAAAACATTGCGTCAAACGCCTACGCAGCGCGATTCCACCGTGTTCCCAGACAATTCGATTAGAGTCGGCGATCGGTCCGTTGAGCCGCTTCACAACGACTGATTCATCGCCTCAATCAATTCATCCACACTAGAAACCGGCGGCAGACATCCCTTACTGCTGCAAACGGCCGCCACACTCCCATCCTGTAACCCCGGCAAATGAGGCAGCGTCTCGGCCAGCGTCGGCGGCAACGACGCCATCTGATCCCGCCGCAAACGAATCACGCTCTTATTAACTGCATACCGAGCCAGAGCCACAGCCTCCAGCCGCCGCGCCGCAGGATCATCTCCAATCACGCACACCTGCACCGACCGCTGGACCATTCGCTGCAACGCCAGCCCATAACTCGCCGCATACAGCCCAAAGTGCTCGACGACCCCGGCAAATGTCTCCAGCGTCTCGAGCGCCTTCACCGCATAGTCCTCGCGCCCATTCAGAGCTTCCAGCCGTAACAGCAATGCCGCCGCCACCGAGTTACCAGCCGGAGTAGGCGAATCCTGCAGCGGTTTCCTCCTCGCCGTCAGCGCTCCCAGCCTCCGCTCGCCGTCCGCCAGCGCCTCCGTGTCGAAGAACCCCAGGCCCACCGGATCGTAGAACCGAGCCACCGCACTCTCCGCAATCTCTTCGGCAACCGCGTAGTACCGCATCTCCCCGGTCACCTCCCACGCATCCAGCGCAGCATGACCCATCGCCACATAATCGTCGAGCACCCCCGCCACCCGCACCCCCGCGGCCCCTGTCTCGCCATAGGCAACCACATGCGCCATTCCAGCCGACGCATCCCACGCACCCGCCAGCACCCGATCCAGAGACTTCAGCGCAAACGCCAGGACCTCCGCCATATCCAGCACCCGTCCCGCCTCCAGATAAGCCGAGATCATCATCCCGTTCCACGCCACATAAATCGTCTTATCCACATAGGGAGTAGGCCGCTGTAGCCGCGCCGCGTACAACTTCGCCTTTGCCGAAGCCAGCAGTTCCTTCGCCTCTTCCAGCGAGATGTGGTTCGACTTCGCCACTCCCTCCAGCGTCCCCCGCACATGCAGCACATTCTTCGCCGGATTGTGGTGCATGTCACCAATCTCGCCGATGTCGTAGTACGCACTGGCAACGGCCAGCTCCCCGCCGCTCAAAACCTCCGCCGCCTCATCCCGCGTCCACGTAAAGTAATCGCCATCGTCATCCAGCGAGTAGTCCGCATCCTGCGAAGCATAGAACCCGCCCCGCTCGCGATCGCTCAGCCACTCATCGATCCACTGAATCATCTCCCGAGCCACCCGCGCACACTCCGGATCCACAAACGTCTGGAAGGCATGCACATAGTTCTTTAGCAACTCGCTATTGTCATACGCCATCTTCTCGAAGTGCGGCACTACCCAGCGATCATCAACCGAATACCGATGAAATCCGCCCGCCAGATGGTCATAGATTCCACCCTTGGACATCTTCTGCAGCGTCACCATCGCCGCCGTCTTCGCCGACTCCGCACCCGCACCAGTCGACACACGCGAAGCCGAATCCAATAACAAATCAATCGCCCCCGAGTGCGGAAACTTCGGCTGCGATCCAAAACCACCCGACCGCGCATCGAACTGCTTCAGCGCCGACGACACCAGCTTCGACACCAGCTCCGGCCCCGGATTCCCACTCCTCCCCATGAACGATTCATTATGTTCAATCGCCCGCATCACGCTGCCAGCCGACTCGTCCACCTCACTACGCCGATCCTGAAAAGCCTCGGCCATCGTCAGCAGAACCCGGCGAAAACTAGGCCGCCCGTGCCTATCCTCTGGCGGAAAATAAGTCCCCCCAAAGAAAGGTTTCCCATCCGGCGTCAGAAAAGCCGTCAGCGGCCACCCGCCCTGCCCACTGATGGCAGATACCGCCGCCTGATACCGCGTATCCACATCCGGCCGCTCGTCCCGATCCACCTTCACCGCGACAAAATGATCATTGATCACCTTCGCCGTCTCCGCATCCTCATACGACTCGCGATCCATCACATGGCACCAGTGGCACCATACCGCACCAATATCCAGCAGAATCGGCTTATCCTCCGCCTCCGCCTGGGCAAACGCATCCTCGCCCCACTGCTGCCACTCCACCGGCTGATGCTTCGCCGACCTCAGATACGCCGAAGCCGCCTTCGCCAGCGCATTCAAATGCGTGTTTCCTTGTTCTTCACTCCCAACCCACTCAGTAGCCATAGACCATCAGTTTAGTTCACTTGACGGCCACCCATTTCCACCGAACCCATTCCACCCATTACCTTCGCGCAATTGCCGTTGCACGCAGTTCCCTGTTCCCTACTTCCTGTTCCAAAAAGAAAAGGGCCCGAGCCAAAGCCCGGACCCTCTTCTACCATCCACCCGCTTACTGCTGAGGAGGAGCAGGAGTCGCTGACAATGGCTTCGGAGCCTCCGGAGCCTTCGGCGTCGTCAGCCCCGGAACAACCGCAGCCTGCCCGATATTACCCGTCGCGGCCTGCTTGATGTCGATCCCGTATTTATCCAGGATGTTCGACAGCAACTGGCCCAGCGCAACCCGGTCCTTCGCATAAGCAGCGACAGCCGCGATCAGGTTATTGTCCGCCCCCGCGAGATTCCTCTGCTGCTGCAGCACAAGCGCTGTCGTCGAAGCCCCCAGCTTGTACTTCTTCTGTTCCGCATCCAGGCTCTGCGCCGCGAAGTCACGCGCCGCCTGCGCTGCCTGTACCTGCGCCCGGTCGTTGGTCAGCGCAAACTGACCGTTGATGACCTGGATCCGAATCTGCGTATAAAGCTGCTGCAACCGCATCTGCGACTGCCGGTACTCCATCTGCGACCGTGCCTGATCAGCCTGCGCAATGCGATTCCGTAGCGGAATATTGATGCTTACGCCAACGCCCTTATCCGGAAATGAGTTGTTGAATGTACTCGAGAACACATCCCCAATGCCAGTGTGTGCAACGACATTCGGAGGGCAAGGAACAATGGAGGTCCCGGTATCGTTTGTGCACTGCAGTGCCGGGTTCTGCGCGCCGCCCAGGCCCGAACCTCCATAGAACGCGTACGCATCCACAGTCGGCAACAAGCCATTCTTGAAGGCCTTGATCGTGATCTGGTTGTTGCTCATGTTCAGCACGGCCTGTTCAATCTGAGGATTGTTCGCATAGGCCTGCTTCACCAGGTCTTCTACCGGCGTGTCCTCTTCCGGCAAACGGTTCAGTGCCACGCGGTCAGTCGGAATCACCGGAGCGCTCGAGAGTTGGGGATCGTTCAAGTTACGCGCAATCGCCTGTTTCATCAGCAACTGCTGATACTCGAGGTTCGTCTGCGAAGCCACCAACGCCTGCTTATCAGTCGCCACCGCACTGTCGGAGTTCACAACATCCAGCGGAGCCAGCGTTCCGATCTCCAACTGCTTCCGATTATCCGCAGCCAACTGTGTCGACTGCTGTAACGCCCGTTCCTTCGCCTGGTCATCTTCATAGGCGCTCACCAGGCCCCAGTAGATGCTCTCCACCTGGGCCACTGTAAACAGAAGCTGCTGACGGAACGACGAATCCGTGATCTGCCGGTTGTTCTTCGCCTGCACGATCAGTCTTCTGTTAAGAGCTGAGGCCAAACCCCTGCAACAGATGCTGCGTCGCTCTGGCCTGAAAGACCGTGTTCAGCTGCGGGCTGTAGTTCGACCGGAAGCTGTTTGTCGTCTGGCGAGAGTTGTTGAACGTAACGTTGAACAACGTTCCAGTCAGAAAACCCTGCTGATAGCCGAAGTTATACGTCCCCGTGTTCAGGTTCAGCGTGTTCGTGCCTGTAATGAAGGTCGTGGGCTGCGGAGTGTTCGCCGCCTCGTACTGCAGTGTTCCGGTCAGTATCGGATCCAGATTCTCAGGCTGAGGTCCGCCGCCGTTGGTGCTCAGCACGATGCCCGTCGCGCCCGACGCGCCGCCACCCGCTCCACTCGATGTTCCGCCCGGTCCGCCGCCGACTGTGATGGTCTGGCGTCGTTCCGCCAATCGTATTGGTCACCAGCCCGTCAATACACCGCGAATCGTTCCGCCGGCCTTCGTCCGCAGAATATCCGTGTCCGCGATGTCCAGATTGATGCGCGCAATCGCGATGTCATAGTTGTTTTCAAGCGCCAGCGTCACCGCATCCGACAAGCTCAGATAAATCTTCCCATCCCGCAGCAGCGACTCCAGCCGGGGAGTATTCTGCGTCGATACCGGTGGCACATCCGTCGCCGTATACGGAGCGATCGGGTTCCAGAAGTGGCTCTTCGGCTGCGTGTAATCAGTCGGCGTGTCACGCAGATACAGCGGCTGGGTCGGCGTCGGTGCCGGAGCCTGCGGCAAGCCGGGCGTCCCGGTCGTATCGCTGACCACACCCTGCGGAGGAGCGGGTGCAGTAGGGCTCGTCTGCGTCTGTGTCTGCGGGGTTGTCTGCTGCGCCATTCCCGGCTGCGTGCTCACGCTCATTAGCAGCAATGCGATGCTCGCAGCTGCCTGCATATCCCTTAATCTCACGATGCGCTCTCCAACTCTTCCCTGATTCTTCACCGGCATTACCGGATTTCTTGTCTTGCCCGAAACCAGCACAGCTATGCAGGCCAACCGCGGACACACTAAATTTTCGGTTCCTTCTAAGACGCGCAACAGGTTCCACAGGACTCTTAAAGAAAGTTACCGGCTTTGGCACCCCTACCATTCAGGATGCTGCGGCTAGGCACTCATACGCACACGCGCACCGCTTCGTTCCCATGACTCCTTCAAAATTTTCCCGATTGCAACTGGCTAAGTATAGCAACCGCAGCGAGTAGGCAACAGTAAACAGGGAGTAGCAAACCGCATCCGCCAGAACATCTGTGCTTCTCCTACCCTGGGTTTAGCTGTTCCCTATTCCCTGTTCCCTGCTCCCTGATTCATGCTACCGTCCAAACATCCATGGCCCTCTGGAAGATAACCCTCGCCTACGACGGAACTCCATTCAACGGATGGCAGATCCAGCCCAACCTCCCCACAGTGCAAGGCACCCTCGCCCACGCCATCCATCACATCACCGGAGAGACCGTCCTGCCCCAGGGCTCAGGCCGCACCGACGCAGGTGTCCACGCCCTCGCCCAGGTCGCCTCCTTCTCGCTCGCAGCACCCATCCCAACAGCCAATTTCCACAAAGCCCTCAACCGAGCCCTCCCGTCCAGCATCCGCATCCTCTCCGTCGAGCAGGCACCCGAAGACTTCCATGCCCGCCACAGCGCCCTTCGCAAGACCTACGAGTACCGCGTCTCCACCGCCTCTATCTGCTCCCCCATGCTCGCCCCCTACGTATGGGACTGCCCCTGGTCTCTCGACCTCCCCACACTTCAACAAGCCGCAGCCTTCATCCTTGGCACCCACGACTTCACCTCCTTCGCCGCCGCCGACCCCGACCTAACCACCCGCACAGAGGAGTCCGCGCAACCCTCAGACGCGCCTTCTACTCCCTGTTCCCTGTTGCCTGCTCCCTCCCTTACCCGCACCATCTTTGACTCCTCCTGGCACCGCGACAATGACCTCTTCATCTACCGGATCGCCGGCTCAGGCTTCCTCCACCACATGGTCCGCAACCTCGTAGGGACCTTCGTCGAAGCCGGCCGAGGTCGCATCCCTGCCAACTCCATCCCGTACGTCCTCGTCGCCCACGACCGCGCCGCCGCTGGTCCCACCGCCCCAGCCCGCGGCCTCTTCCTCATCGAGGTCGAGTACTGATCGACAGACATGCCCACCGCCGCCCACCATCGCATCACCCGCCTCGCCACGCTCACCGCAGTCCACCGTGCCTTCCACTGGCTTCATCTCCATCAACTTCAACTCCGCAAATGGCAACTCGAAGCCGTCTGCATCCCCGCCCCACCCTTCGGAGAATCAGCCCGAGCCGCCTGGTTCTTCGACCGCTTCCAAGCTCTCGGCCTCACCAACGTCCACATCGACGACGCAGGCAACGCCCTCGCCGAATTCGCCCCAGACACCTCAAACCTCCCCGCTCCATCCTCAGCCGATTCCAGCAGCTCCCTGCTCCCTGTCGTCCTCATATCCGCCCATCTCGACACCGTCTTCCCCGCCGGAACCGACTGCAACCCCGTAGAACTCGAAGACGCCCCACGCATCTATGCACCTGGCATCTGCGACAACGGTGCCGGTCTCTCCGCGCTCCTGGGAATCGCCGCCGCGCTCCGCTACGCCCACATCACCCCACCTATCCCCATTCTCTTCGCCGCCAACGTAGGCGAAGAAGGCGAGGGCGACCTCCGAGGCATGCGTCATCTCTTCGAGCGCGGCCCCTACTCCCGCCGCATCGCCGCCGCCATCGCCCTCGAAGGCAGCGGAACCACAGCCGTCGTCACCCGAGCCCTCGGCAGCCTTCGCTTCCGCGTCACCGTCACCGGCCCAGGAGGCCACTCCTGGGTCGACTCCGGCACACCCAACCCCATCCTCATCCTCAGCCGAGCTCTCACCGCCATCGCCGACCTCAAACTCCCCGCCTCTCCCGCCACCATCATCAACGTAGGCCACATCTCCGGTGGAACCTCCATCAACTCCGTCCCCGAGACCGCCACCGCCCTCCTCGACCTCCGCTCCACCCACCCCGCTCAACTCCTCTCGACCGCCACCACGATCCACCAAATCTTCGACGATCTGCTAACCAGCTTTGCCACACTTAAAACCGCCAGTTGCCCACCAAAGCTCCACATCGAAACCATCGGAAATCGTCCCGCCGCTTCACTCCCCGATGACTCCCCCATCCTCCAAACCATCCGCGCCGTAGACCGCCACCTCAACCTCCGCACCGAACTCCGCCTGGGCTCCACCGACGCCAACATCCCCCTCTCCCGGGGAATCCCAGCCATAGCCATCGGCACCGGAGGCACCGGCGGAGGCATCCACACACTCCAGGAATGGTACGACCCCACCGGCCGCGAGACCGCCCTGCGCCGCATCCTCCTCACCCTCCTCGACATAACCCAAACCCTCTCCGACCACCCGAGCACCCCATCCTGAGCGCGCCATCGCGCAAAGATTGGGGGGAACCATCAAAACCCGCATTGACCATCCCAATCCCAAACCACTCCTGATAAACTCCACCACGTGAAGCCCTTTATCATCAGCGCCTTCCTCCTCGCCCTCGCCGCGCCCACCCTCGCCCAGACGACCCCGGCCGACACCATCTACATCCACGGCAACATCCTCACCGGCACCCATCTGCGCCAGCAGGACGCAAGCCCCACCCCTGCCCGAGTCACCGCCATCGCCGTAGCAAACGGAAAAATTTTAGCCACCGGAAGTGACGCTAACATACTAAAACTAAAGGGCCTACAAACAAAAATTGTTGACCTGAACGGTGCCTTCGCCATGCCGGGCTTCAACGACGCCCACACCCACATCGCGTCCGCAGGCCAGCAAAAACTCACCATCGACCTCGACCACATAGCCAACCTGGTCGAGATGCAGCAGCGGATAGAAACCTTCGCCGCCACCGCCAAACCCGGATCCTGGCTTCAAGGAGCAGGGTGGGACCACACCATCTGGCCCGGCAAAACCCTTCCCACCCGCCAGGACATCGACGCCGTCACCGCCGGCCATCCCGCCATCCTGGGCCGCACCGACGGCCACATTGCCGTCGCCAACACCGCAGCCCTTGCCGCCGCCAACATCACCGCCGCAACCCCCGATCCCGAAGGCGCAAAAATCGACCGAGACGCCAACGGCAACCCCACCGGAATCATCCGCGAGCGCCCAGCCCTCGCCCTCATCTACAAAGTCGTCCCGCCCCCCACCCGCGAAGAGCGCACCCGAGCCCTCGAAGTCGCCATAGCCGACGCCCTCGCTCACGGCGTCACCTCCGTCCAGGACTTCTCCGACTGGGAAGACTTCCAAGCCCTCGAAGACCTCGAAAAATCCGGCAAACTCCATCTCCGCGTAGCCGAGTGGCTAGCCTTCGACACCCCAGTCGAAACCCTCAAAGAACGCCAATCCTCCCACCCGCAGAGCGATACCTTCCTCCATACCACCATGCTTAAAGGCTTCATGGACGGCTCCCTCGGCTCCCGCACCGCCGCCCTCAACGCCCCCTACTCCGACGACCCCACCAACTCCGGCATTCCCCGCTACGACCAGAAGACCCTCGACAAGATGGCAATCGACCGAGCCAAAGCAGGTTTCCAACTCGGCTTCCACGCCATCGGCGACCGTGCCAACGACATGGCGCTCGACGCCTTCGAACAGCCCATGGCAGCCCGCATGAAGGAGGCGGTCAAGATCCTTCCCGCAACTCGAAGCCATCACAAGCGCGCAAATCACTACCATTCATACGACTCCCGCTTCCGCATAGAGCATGCTCAGGTCGTCTCCCCCGGAGCCTTCGACCGCTTCGCCAAACTCCACGTCATCGCCTCCATGCAACCCAGCCATCTCCTCACCGACATGAACTGGGCCGAAGCCCGCTTGGGCCCCGAGCGCGTCAAATACTCCTACGCCTGGCGCTCCTTCCTCGACCACAACGTAGTCCTCGCCTTCGGCACCGACTACCCTGTCGAGTCCATCAGCCCCTTCCGCGGCCTCTACGCCGCCATCACCCGTGAGAACGAAGCCGGCACCAAAACCTATCAGCCCCAGGAAAAAATCACCCTCAACGAAGCCCTCTACGCCTACACCCAAGCCTCCGCCTACGCCCAAAACGCAGAAAAATTCAAAGGCCGCCTCGAACCCGGCTATCTAGCTGACTTTGTTGTCCTGGATCGCGACATCACCAAGTCCACCCCGCAGGAACTTCTGCATACCCAAGTCCTTCGCACCGTAGTCAACGGCGAAACCGCCTATACCAACTCGAAAACCCCACCGCCGAGCCAATAATTTGCCGCGCCGCCTCAGCCCCTCCACCCTAGCGCACATCCTCCTCCTGGGAGTTGTCGCCGTCTGGGGCGTCACCTTCGTACTCGTCAAGGACGCCCTCAACGACGCCTCCCCGCTTCTCTTCAATCTCCTCCGCATGACCCTCGCCACCATCGCACTGGTCATCATCAACCACCGCCACTTGCGAATCATCACCCGCCAGTCTCTCGTCTGCAGCCTCATCGTCGGCCTCTTCCTCGCCGCCGGATACCAGTTTCAAACCGCTGGTCTGGCCCGCACCACCGCCTCCAAATCCGCCTTTATCACCGGCCTGGTCGTCGTCTTCGTCCCACTATTCACTATCGTCCCCATCCTGCGCCCTGCCAACGCCCACGCCCCCCGCTGGACCACCGCCATCGGAGCAATCCTTGCCTTCTCTGGCCTGCTGTTCCTTACCACTCCCACCGGAACCACCTGGCAGAATCTCTTCTCCAGCATCGGCCTTGGCGACTTCCTCACCCTCATCTGCGCCATCGCCTTCGCCGGACACCTGCTCTCGCTCGCTCACACCTCACACAAAGTCCCCACTGCCCAGCTGGCCACACTCCAGATTGGCACCGCCGCCGTCATCATGGCCATAACTCTCCCCCTTGGGGGCAGGCCTCACCTCACCATCACTCTGCGTCTTCTTATCGCCCTAGGAATCACCAGCCTCGTAGCTACCGCCGCCGCCTTCACCATCCAGAGCTGGGCCCAGCAGCATCTCCCGCCGACCCACACAGCGTTACTCCTAACTCTAGAACCCGTCTTTGCCGCCCTCACGTCCGTCCTCTTCCTCCACGAGCATCTAGGCCAACGCGCCCTCATCGGAGCCGCTCTCATACTCACCGGAATCGCCGTAACCGAACTCACTGCAATACCATCTGAACTCCCCACCCACCCCGTCTGATCCGTCACTTTTGTCAGAGATTCGCGTCTAAACAACCGAAAGGCGTCAATCGCCTCTCTATATACAGAACGTACAGGCGAGTAGAGCCGCGGAAGCTGAAATGCAACTATACTTAAGGTTTCGCCGCGCCTTCGGGGCACCGGCGCACCGTAACGCACGAATGAGGTAAGAACCCGCCAATGGATACACCGATACGCACTTCTCCGAGCCTGCTGGATCGCATCCGCGGCCGCCGCCTTGCTACCACCTTCACCTTGCTCGCCACGCTCTCTGTAGGCATACTCGTCGGCTCCGTCCTAACCCACGGCGTCAGCGGCAAGGAGCAGGCCACCGTCGACTCCTCTGACGCAAAGCCTCTCGTCATCCCTTCGCCAGTCACCCTCTCGAATGGCTTCTCGCAGATCGTCAAGCAGGTTGGTCCCGCTGTGGTCAACATCACCACCGATTCCCTGCCCAAGCAATCGGCCGTCAAAAAAAATCGCCGTGGTCAGCGTCCTCCGCAGGGTGGCAACGATGACGATCAGCAGCCCGGCGACATGCAGGATTTCTTCAACCGATTCTTCGGCGGTCAGGGTGGCGATGGTGACGACGATGGAGGCTTCGGCGGCGAGCGCAAGGCTCTCGGCTCCGGCTTCATCGTCGACCCGCGTGGCTACATCATCACCAATAATCACGTCGTCGATAAAGCCGACAAGATCTTCGTCCGGCTCTCCACCGACCCCGATGGCGGCGCCCCCGGTGAAGAAGGCCGTCCGGCCCACGTAGTCGGCGTCGACAAGGACACCGACATCGCCGTCATCAAGATCGACACCAAAGACCCACTCCCCACCATCAAGCTCGGCAACTCTGACAGCGCACAGGTCGGTGACTGGGTCCTCGCCATCGGCAGCCCCTTCGCCCTCTCCAAAACCGTCACTGCCGGCATCATCTCTGCCAAGAACCGCTCCATCGATGAGCCCGGTCCCAACGGCGTCTCGCAGAGCCAGTTCCAGCGCTTCATTCAGACTGACGCAGCCATCAATCCCGGCAACTCCGGCGGCCCGCTCGTCGACATGGCCGGTAACGTCGTTGGCATGAACACCGCCATCTACACCCAGTCCATGGGCTCGCAGGGTGTCGGCTTCGCGATGCCGGCCAACACCATTGCCAGCGTCTACAACATGCTCATTGGACCCGAGCACAAGGTTGTTCGCGGCTCGATCGGCATCAGCTTCCAGCCCGCTCTCAGCTCCGCGGTCGGCCGTATGTACGGCTTCACTAACGGAGTCATGGTCTCTACCGTGACTCCCAACGGCGGCGCTGCCAAGGCAGGTCTTCAGCCCGGTGACGTCATCGTCTCCATCGATGGACGCAACATCAAGGATGGCGACGACCTCGTCAACGACATCTCTGCCCGCCACGTCGGCTCCATGGTCAAGCTCGGCTACCTCCGCAACGGCAAACAGGAAACAGCCAATGTCGCCATTGGAGACCGCGCCAAAACCTACTCCGACTTAGCTGGAGACAACGAGGACAACGCCGCACCGCAAGAGGAGGATGCCGGCCAGAACAAGCTCGGCATCGCCGTCTCGGCCGTCCCGCCACAGATTGCCGCCAAAACCGGCACCAAGGGCGGTGTCATGGTCACCAGCGTCCGGCCCGGCTCCTTTGCCGACGAGATCAACCTCGTCAAAGGCGCCATCATCACCGAAATCAACAAAAAGCCCGTCGCCAACGAGGCCGACTATAAGGCCATCGTCTCCACCCTGAAATCCAACGACGACGTCGTCTTCGTCGTCCACTACCCCCAGCAGAAAAACAGCGGCAACTCATACGTAGGTGGAACCCTTCCGTAGAGACCGCCGCGATTCGCAATAAAAAGGGTGCGGAGATCGTCCGCGCCCTTTTTATTTGGGTTTTGGGTAGGCGGCTTTGGTGTCGGTCCCCTATCCCATACATTTTTGCGCAAAGTCTTCCAAACAAACGGGTTAGGTCTGGACCTACAAACTCGCGGTTACGGAAAGTCTCTGGACTCAAGGGGTTGGTGGAGTCTCTGACTGTAAAGTATTGATTTTAATACTATTTACTGGAAAGTTTTTTTTATCCTTTTGATCTGCTCAATGTAAAAAGCAAGGCTAAAAGCAAGGCCCCGATGTCAAGCCGGGCTTCTCTTTTCATCACTGTATCCAGTACGGCTAATTGATAAAAATAATATGCCACATGGATGTTATTGATTTGGCTATGGATAGAGGGATCAGAGCTTGACAGCTTTCTAGTCAAGCAGGTTCCTTAAGAGAGAAACCGCATAAGACCGGTAGCGGGAGCCTCCCCTGCCATAAAGCGATTTGCATCTCCGACTAAGGCTCCTGCGGCTAGCCTGCCGCTGCGAACGGCGCCTTCCATGGTGGAGGGCCATTCGGTGGCTGTCCAGTCGCCAGCGATGTAGAGGCCGGGCCATGGGGTGGTCTGTTGCGGCCGGTAGCGGTCGAGTCCGGGGGTTACGGAGAAAGTTGCGCGCGCCTCCTTCAGGACGCTGGTCTTGAGGAGCTTTGCCTGCCTGGCGGCGGGAAAGAAGGTCTCGAATTCGTGCAGGGCGGATGCGAGGATCGCTTCCCTGCCCATCTCGATCTCGGGCCAAGAGGCGCTGATGACGAGTTCGAGGTAGCAGCCGCGTTCGACAGGCCAGCGTCTGATACGCGACTTCACGAAGACCCACTGGATGCGGGTGTCGAGGAGAACGGCGTGGTCCAGTCCCGTGACGTCGCGGTCGTACCAGAGATGGACGGTCGTGATTGGCGCAGGAATGAAGTGCTCGAAGACTTCGAGCTGACGGGCGGCATCAGTCGCGGGAGACGGTAATGTGGCCAGGAGATTCCTTGTCTGTTTGAAGTCGCTTGCCAGAATGACGGCCTCAGCGGAGTGGATCTCGCCTGCTGCGTGGATGTGCCAGTGGCCGTCAGGGACCTGTTCGATGCGGTCGACTCCGGACTTGAGCTTGACGGTTACGCCTTGCCGCTGGGCGAAGTCGGCGATGGGGGCGAAGAAGTCGCTGAGTGGAGCGGCAGGGATGCCGAGACGACCGGCTTGCGGGGAGCGTAGGAAGGACTCGTGGAAGACCTTGCCAGCGTACTTGACGGAGCAGCGCTCGAAGCCGTCATTGAGAGCTCCGACGACGACCGGCTCCCAGAAGTGGCGGATGGCGCGGTCAGTCTGGCCGGTGCGCTTGAGCCAGGAGGCGAAGCTTTCGGTGTCGTCGGCTGGGTAGCCGCGGAGGAACCTCGCGAGACCAGTTGCGATAGCGGCCTTGTCGCGCAGGCTGAGCATGGGTGCGCGGAGGAAGCTGATGGCCTGGTGTGCGGGGGCTGGCAGAGAGCTGGAACGCAAAAGAGTGCGGCGACCACTTGGTTCGAGGAAGGTAAGCTCGTCGTACCAGCGGATCGTATCGGCCATGCCTGCTTTTTGGCAGAGATCGAGGATGTTGGTGCAGCAGCCGAGGACGACGTGCTGGGAGTCGATGGTCTCTTGGAGCGCGGGGTGGTCGTAGGAGTAGGCTCGGCCGCCGATGTACGGCCGGCGCTCGAGAAGAGTGACCTTGGCACCCGCTCCGGCTAAAGCCGCGGCGGCGGAGAGACCCGCTACGCCTCCGCCGACGATGACAACGTCCTGATGCCCAGTGGTCATCGCGAGGTTATCCGGCTGCGCATGGTCATGGCTGCTCCCTGCGCGAGGATGAACAGCTTCTCCGGCGTGGGGACGCTGACACGCTGGCTGAAGACATCGTTGTCTGCGGCACGGATTTTATGGAGCAGGCGGTGATAGATAGTAACGAGCACCCACAGCGCGGCGCGGCTGTCGGGGTCGATCAAAGGCAGAAGACGGTCAGCGGAGGCGTAGTACCGTTCGGCCTGCGAGCCCAGAGAGTACAGGGCTGAGCGTTCGTTTTGACGGAGTTCTGCGCCATCTGCGAGTGCAAGAATGCGGTCGAGGCTTATACCGAACTCGCTGAGCAGATCCAATGGCAGATAGATGCGTCCCCGCTCTGCGTCTTCTTTTACGTCGCGGAGAATGTTGGTGAGCTGGAAGGCCACACCCGTCTCTTCGGCGAGCTTTTCGGCGCCGGGATCGGTATAGCCGAAGATGCGGATGCAGACCAGACCGACCACGGAGGCGACGAGATAGCAGTAGCGGTAGAGGTCGTCGAAGGTGGCAAAGGTTTGAATCTTGTTCTCGAGCTCAGGATGGGGCTCAAGGTCCATGGTGGTTCCCTGCACCAGCTCTTCAAGGAGAGCGTCCGGAATTGCGAACCGCTTCTGAGTGTCGTTGAGGGCGAGGAAGACGGGGTCTTCGGTGCCGCCCGAAGTTCGCGCGGTGCGCCAGGACTCGACCCACTTCGCCATGACGACACGGCGCTCCGGGATGGGCAGGGATTCGTCGTCGGCGATGTCGTCGGCACGTCGCATGAAGGCGTAGACGGCGCACATGGCGTTGCGCTTATGCTCGGGGAGAACGCGGAAGGCATAGTAGAAGTTCTTTGCCTCGCGCTGCGCTACCGTGCGACAGATGGAGTAGGCTTCGGCAGTGGTCAACGTGACATCCCCGCGCGGATCTTCGCTCCCAGCGCTCCGGCTAGCAGGCTTAGCTTCTTTGTCTTCGATACGACGGGTCTTCCGCGCAGAACGTCGAAGTCTTCCGCGGTAATACCGGCGAGGATGGCTTCGCCACCTTTGCGAAAAAGATTGAGGGTGACGGCGAGGTCCTTGTCGACGTACTTGCTGATGACTCCGCCCTCACGCAGCATCTGGCGGGTGCGGACGACGAGGTGCTCGACCATGGCGCGGAACTCGGGGGTGAAGACGCGGCCAATGATCTGACCCTCCTCGACGCCGAAGCGCTCCATGGCATCAGCGGGCAAGTAACGGCGGCCACGCTCTGCGTCTTCCACGACGTCTTGCCAGAAGTTGGCGAGCTGCAGCGCAGTGCAAACCTTGTCAGAGAGCAGCGCGATGGACTCGTCTTTATAGCCGCAGACCCAGAGAACGAGGCGGCCTACGGGATTCGCCGAGTAGTGGGAGTATTCGAGCAGCTCGTCCCAGGTGTTGTAGCTGGTCTTGACCTGGTCCATGCGGAAGGCATGAAGGAGATCGGCGAAGAGTTCGCGGGGCACATTGCACTCGCGAATGGTCTCGTGGAGCGCCACGAAGACGGGATGCATGGAGCGCTCGGGGGTTTCGTAGCACTCGTCCAGCATCGAGCCCCAGGCGTCGAGCAGGCGCAACGCAGTCGTGGGGTCAGCTACCTCGTCGCCCAGGTCATCGGCAACGCGGCAGTAGGCATAGATGCTCTCGAAGTGGGGGCGCACTTTGTTGGGCAGGAACCAGGTGGCAACGTGGAAGTTCTCGTAGTGTGTGGAGGCCAGATGGCGGCACCAGGCCTTTGCCTCTTCGAGGGTTGGGCGCTCGATCGGGGTCAGGTACTCGTGGGGAGCGCCCAGCAGCGCGTGTTGCGATACGGTCATCTCGCTCACTGCGGCACCCCGTCAGGAAAGACTGCTGTCTTGATGTCGCGGGAGTTGCGGGTCATCATGCGGGCGAAGACTTCGGGGACCTGATCGAGACAGACACGACCGGTGATGTATTCTGCGCACTTGAAGCGGCCGCTGGTCACTAAGTCGAATGCCGTGCGGCAGGTCGCCGGGGTGTGGTGGAAGCTGGCCTTCAGGGTGATGTCGCCGTAGTGGAGGCGGTTGGTGTCGAGCTGTACCTTGGTGCCGCTGGGCGGGCCACCAAAGAAGTTGACTAGACCACCCTTTCGGACCATGTCGACGGCCCACTCCCACGCTACAGGGGTAGCAACAGCTTCGACGACGACATCGGCTCCTCGGCCTTCGGGGGTAAGGGCGCGGGTTGCGGCGACGATATCACTGACAGCTTCGACCTGGACGACCTCACGAGCACCGAAGAGCTTTGCGGCGGCGATCTGATCCTCGCGCTTGACGACGGCGATAACGTTGACGCCGGCCAGCTCAGCGACGTGCATGAACATGAGCCCGATGGGACCCGCGCCAATGACGATCATGGTGTCGCCGGGGTTGGCTGCGCTTTCCTCAAGACCGCGAACGACGCAGGCCAGGGGTTCGGTTAGCGCAGCATGTTCGAAACGGACGCCGTCCGGTATGTGCAGAGTGTTCTTCTCGACAATACGGGCTGGGATGCGAATGTATTCGGCGTAGGCTCCGTTGTTGAAGAGAAGGTCTTCGCAGAGATTCTGCTGGCCGTGGCGACAGAAGAAGCAGACGTCGCAGGGGGCCGAGTTGAGGGCCACGACACGGTCCCCCTCGCGGAAGTTGGTAACCCCGGCGCCAACTTCGACGACCACTCCGGCCAGTTCGTGTCCGAAGAGGATAGGTGGTTTGAGCATCATCGCGTGGTAGCCACGGCGGTAGACCTTGAGATCGGTCCCACAGGTGAGCGCGGCACGCACCTGGACCACGAGTTCGCCGGGAGCGGCCTGAGGGGCTGCCACCCTCTCCATGCGAAGGTCTTCCTTGCCGTGCAGCACTGCCGCCGTCATCTGAGAGATCATTCTTTCTATTTTCTCATTCCGTAGCACACTCCGCATCCCCGCTTAACACCCCGTAATCCCTTCAACAACAATGCAATCGCTCCGAACTCACCGCGCATCTGATACATTGAGCCTGATAACACATGCCCTTTGTCTCGCCAGAAGTCTTCGCCAAAGAGAAGATCGCCGCCGTGCAGGAGTACTCAATCCTGTCGTGGCGGGCTGTCATCAACATTTTTTCAGTTCCGCGCTACTGGGCCGATCTGTACACCCAGATGGACTCGATCGGCGTCGGTTCGACACCAATTGTGGTGCTTACGGGGTTTTTCACAGGATGCGTTCTGGCCCTGCAGTCGGCGACTTCGCTGCAGGCGTTCGGTTCGGTCAGCCTGACCGGAAATCTGGTGGCGCTTTCGATGGTGAAGGAGCTTGGCCCTGTGTTGACTGGCCTCATGGTCTCTGGGCGCAATGCGTCTGGGATGGCTTCGGAGATCGGTTCGATGAAGGTAACGGAGCAAATTGACGCGATGCGCGCCCTGGGTACAGACCCCGTGCGTAAACTCATCACGCCGCGACTCTACGCCACGATCTTTATGCTGTTTTTTCTGACCATTCTGGCGAACACGTTCGGTATAGCCGGCGGCGCGTTGGTCAGCATCGGGTTGCTGGGACTCAATGCGTCCTCCTACTTCCACAATTCTTATCGGGCCCTTCAATACGGTGATGTCGTCCAGGGGCTTACCAAGCCGCTCTTCTCAGCTTTTATCATCGCCACCGTCGGCTGCTATTTTGGCATGACCACAAAGGGCGGAACCCAAGGCGTCGGTCGCGCTACAACGCAGGCCGTGGTTGTCTCTTCTGTCTTTATCATCATCGTCGATTTGATCGTTACGCGTGCGATGATCGGCATCTTCGGCAGGTAATCGGAGACCATGCCAGACCTTATCACCAGCGACGTTTCAGAAGAACAGCACGTCCCCGATGCTGGCGCACCCGTAGTTGTGTTTGACGATGTCTCGATTAGCTTCGACCAGAAGGCAGTCCTCGAAAATATCTCGTTCCGAGTCGCGCGCGGAGAGACCAGGATCATCCTGGGACCCGCCGGCGGGGGTAAATCTGTCCTGATGAAGCTTACCAACGGACTGCTTCGGCCTGACTCCGGTACGATTCAGGTCTTCGGCGAGGATGTGACGACGATGCGTGAGGTCGATCTGTTCAAGCTGCGAGCACGCATTGGGATGGTCTTTCAGGAGTCGGCGCTGTTTGACTCGCTTTCCGTCGAAGACAATGTTGCATATCGGCTTCACGAAGAAGGCGTGCCCGAGGAAGAAGCGCATGCGCGTGTTGTGGAGGCACTGCAGTTTGTCGAGCTCGAACAGGCGATTGCGAAGTTTCCGTCCGAGCTCTCCGGAGGTATGCGCCGCCGCGTCTCGATCGCACGGGCCATTATCAGCAAGCCTGACCTGATCCTCTACGATTCTCCTACGGCCGGTCTTGATCCCATTACGTCAACGACCATTGTAGATTTGGTGATCAAACAGCGTGATGTCTCCCATACGACGTCGCTGCTGATTACGCACCGGCTGCAGGATGCGTTTCTGCTGGCCTCGCATAGGTTCGACGAGAAGACAGGCAAGATTGAGCCGATCCCGAATGGTGGAATTGACGACAGCACAAAGTTCCTGGTGCTGAACGAGGGTAGAATCGTCTTTGACGGCACAACGCTCGAGCTGGTTCGTACGAACGATCCATGGCTGAAAGAGTATCTAGCGTAAGGCTTACCGTTTGCCCTGCTTCCATTCTTCGAACGAGATGCGTGGGATGGAAAGGAAGGAATCCCGGGTTTTGACGTAGGAACCCAGGCCGTTCATGCGGCCGATGGCATGAAGCTCTTCAGCGCGAACGTAGGGTCCGACGGGGTCGACGAATCTGTCCTCGATGTAGATGGATACGACTCTTCCGAGGATGATGCGGGAGCGGCCGATCTCCATGGTGGTATGCTCACGGCACTCGAGCGCGGCATGGGCCTGCTGGATGCGCGGCACCTTCACGACCTGTGACGGCGCGGTATTGAGGCCTGCCATGTCGAGTTCATTAACCTCGGAGGGAAAGTCCGTAGCGCAGATATTCATCTGTCGGGCCAAGTCTTCCGTCACGACATTGACCACAAACTCCCCGGTCCGGCGGATGTTCCGCGCGGTGTCCTTGGGGACGAAACTCGCGGAGGGGCGGTCGGTTACGCCTACGCCGATAATCGGCGGATCGGTACACAGATAGTTGTAGGCGCTGAAGGGGGCGGCGTTCAGGCGTCCATCCTCGTTCATGCTTGTGATCCATGCGATGGGCCTCGGCGCTACCAGACCGATTAACAGGTTGTAGGTCTGGCGATGTGTAGCTTCTTCCATGTTGAACTTCATGAATTAGCTCCGTGGGCGCTCGCTGGCCATCTTACCGAGGATTCGGTCGGCATGCATCGAGGTCATCTTAGCGTTTAGCAGTATTGGCCGGAACGGACGCATTGTTCGCGGATGTCGTGGCAGGCATTGTGTAGATCACCTCGCCCGGACGGGTGTAGTGCAGTTCCTCGCGGGCCTGGTGCTCGATTGCATTGGGGTCGTTCTGAAGCCGATCGACGTGCCCCTTGAGCAGCTCGTTTTCTCTTTGCAGGTTGCGGAGCTGGCCATCCAACGTTCTCGCATCCTGGCGCTTCTGCTGGTACACAGTGAGCCCATTCTGTCCGAAGATGACGTGATAGCCCATCGCAATCGCAAGAACAGCAGCCGCTCCGGTAGCGATCCTTCGCCAGCCCGTCTGGGCGCGGCCATACAGACGCACGATGACGGAGGACTGACCCCGATCCGAGCGTGCTGTGATTGAACGTGACATTCCATAACAAGTGGAAATTTCGCGGCGAGTGCCGTCAAGTGGAAAACCTCCTTGCTCGGGACGCGAACCAAGTTTGTACTGATCTTCTCTCTGGAGATTCCCCCGCCAGAGTGATCGACGGTTGTCTGTCCTGCGTATTTTCTGCTCTCAGCGTCGAAAATCGCCTATTCCCTTACAGAATTGTGCGCAAATCACCGGCAGCGATCGAATAAAGTGCATAAGCCTTTGCACCTTGATATCCTTCTCTAGACTCATGCAGATTCTGTTTGCCATTTCGATTCTCTGTTTCATCGCCCTTTTATGGGCAGGATTTGCAATTGCTCGTCATATCCGTCTCGGCCACAAACGCACCGGCGTTGATGCTTCCTCCCAGCGCGACTTCGCTCACCACCTCTACGCAGCAACAGAAGAGACACGAGTACCGCGTGCTGTTCGCCATCAATCGGTCCGTGATGTAACAGCCATGAAGAGTTGGAACGCTGCGACGCCTGCAGCTATACAGATTCCGCCGTTCTTCGATGAAGAACGCGCCGGAACAACGGATGGGAGACTCAAGTTGACTCAGTCGTCACACTCCCATACCCCGAAGCGGCTAGACTGGGTTTACTTCAACAAAGACGCTGGCGATCTCTCGGACCCGTATCAGCCCCGGCACGCTCGGAGGACCTCGAGCGCCCAGGCAATTTCAACCAGGCGCTACTAGCGCGAAAGGACCCGCTGCATGCAATCCGCCGTCTCTTCCCCCTCCGGTCTCGCGCACAGTTCAGCCTTTTTCCAGAAGACACTGACTGGAAGAATCATCCTCGCAGTTGCCGCCACTGGACTTGTCGCGGTGTGTGCGCATATATCTCTACCACTTCCCTTCACTCCTGTGCCGCTTACCCTCCAGACATTCGCCGTCATTCTGGTAGGCATGACTCTGGGACCTGTCGCCGGGTTTTCGGCGATGGTCCTGTATCTTGCTCAGGGTGCGATGGGCTTGCCGGTGTTCACCCCACATGGTCCGGGCGGCGTTGCACAACTGATGGGTCTGACGGCTGGTTTTCTTTTCTCCTATCCGTTGGCCGCAGCTTCTGCCGGGTGGGTTGTTCGCGCGCTGGGTAATCGGCGATCGTGGTTTACGCGGGCAGTGGTTGCAGGCTGCGTGGCCAGCGTAATCATCTTCACTCTTGGCGCGGGTTGGCTGGCGAGTTTACTCCATCTAAACGCATCAGCAACCTGGCATCTAGCTATCGCACCATTCCTTCCGGGCGAAGCGATCAAGGTTACGGCAGCAGCTGGCATATACAGCACATTCGAGCACTGGCGCCGCTACTGAGCCCGAGCCCTAAAGCTTTACCTCACTACTATCCGCGCCGGGCGATTACATCCGGTTCAGCACTGAACACTTTCACCTCTCCCCAAGGATTACTGCATCATGAGCGCACCAACCAGCACCGCAATTCAAGAGATCAGCATTGCCCATAGCCCCGACTCCGATGACGCATTCATGTTCTACGGACTCGCAACCAACAAGGTCCGCGTCCCTGGCTACAAGTTCACTCACACCCTGACTGACATTGAGACGCTGAATCAGCGCGCCATCAAAGAAGCGTTCTACGACGTAACCGCGATCTCATTCCACGCCTATCCCTACTTGCAGGACAAGTACACCTTGATGGCCTGCGGCGGCAGCGTCGGCGAGGGCTATGGGCCGATGATCGTCGCCAGCCGCAAACTGTCGCTCGATGCAGTCAAGAAGACGAAGATCGCGGTTCCGGGAACTCTGACGACGGCATTTCTGACGCTGAAGCTGTTCGCACCGGAAATCGAAACGGCGGTCGTACCGTTCGACAAGATCATTCCCGCGGTCGTCGCGGGCGAGTATGATGCCGGCCTCATCATCCATGAGGGCCAGCTTACCTATGCAAAGGATGGCCTGGTAAAGCTGCTGGATCTCGGTCAATGGTGGAGGGAGCAAACGGGCCTGCCGCTGCCTCTGGGCGGCAATGCGATCCGCCGGTCGCTCGGAGCGGAGACGCTGTTGACGACGACTAATGCGCTTCGCGACAGCATTCAACACGCACTCGACAACCGCGAAGAAGCGCTGGCCTATGCGATGCAGTTCGCACGCGATCTGGATACATCGCTCGCCAATCGATTCGTGGGCATGTACGTAAACGAACGCACGCTGAACTATGGCCCCGACGGAAGAGAGGCCATCAAAAAGTTGCTTGACATGGGCTTTGAGCGCGGCATCATTCCGCACAAAGCGAATGTGGATTTCGTTGGCTAAAGAAACGGCTTGCAGCGCACCTGTAACGCTGCAAGCTGTGTTATTCTTAAGGAGTCGATTGATTGCTGTCAGGCTGGTTTCAAAGGCGTGTCATAGCTCTCGATGACTTCTCAAAACCTGGACGCGTAGCTCAGCTGGTAGAGCATTCGACTCTTAATCGACTGGTCGTAGGTTCGATCCCTACCGCGTCCACCAATTACTT
>CAVSOH010000027.1:0-147922 GCA_963729555.1 uncultured Acidobacteriaceae bacterium
CACATCATTCCCATGCAGTCCCTACGCATCCCAGTTGGTCTACCTGCCTACAGGAAAAGGTGGCGTTTGCTGCGTTTTGTGCCTATTATGGTTCCTAGTTAGTCCCAGTCCTTCCCACCTGAGCGCGCCGCATCTGTAGGTAGATTATGTAGGCAGATCGGTAAAGTGGTGTAGGCACATGGAAAATGTAGGCACATGCCAGCAAAAGGAGCATTTAAGATGAGACTCACCGAAGTAAAGATCAGAACTGCGAAACCCGGCCCCAAGGCCGTCAAGATGTTCGACGGCGGCGGTCTCTACCTGAATGTCACGTCCGAGGGTGGCAAGAATTGGCGATGGGCATATCGCTTTGACGGCAAGCCGAAGACGATGAGTTTTGGCCCGTACCCCGAACTCACGCTGGCTGACGCCCGCGAGGCGCACCATGAGGCTCGCAAGGTGCTGCGATCCGGCGTCGACCCCATGGCGCAGCGCAAGGCCGAGAAGACGGCAGGCGAAGACGGGCAGGGCGAGACTTTCAAGGCTATCGCTCTGCGCTGGCACGAGACGTGGGGTGCCGACAAGAATCCCGAGTACGCGAAGGATGTGATGATCCGCCTGACCCGCGACATCTTCCCATCGCTCGGTGGCCTGACCTTGGACAATATCGATACGCCAAAGATCGTGGCAACGATCAAGAAGATCGAAGAGCGTGGTGCCAACGAGATCGCGACCCGATCCCTCGGCAACGTTGGTCAAGTCTTCCGCTATGCCATCGCTCACGGCCTGGCCACGCGCAACCCTGTGCCGACATCAAGCCCATCGACTTTTTGAAGTCTGTACCTGTGATGAACTACGCACGCATCGAGGCGCATGAACTACCGAAACTACTGCGCAAGATCGAGACTTACGAGGGCTCACCAAAGACGCGCCTCGCGATGCGGCTGATGCTTCTGACCTTTGTGCGCACCAGCGAGTTGATTGAGGCCCGATGGGAAGAGTTCGACATTGAAGGTAAGCGGTGGACGATCCCGGCAGAGCGCATGAAGCAAGTGAAGTACCCCACGGCGCATATCGTGCCGCTAGCCACGCAGACCATAGACGTTCTGGGAATGCTGCACGAGATCACCGGCGATGGCAAATATCTGTTTCCCGGCTCATTCCACACCGTAGAGACGATGAGCAAGAACACCATCCTGAAGGCTCTCGAAACTATGGGATACAAGGGCCGCATGACCGGCCATGGTTTCCGAGGCCTCGCGTCCACCATCCTGCACGAGACTGATCTCTTCGACACGGAGCACATCGACCTGCAGCTTGCCCACATGAAACGCAACAAAGTGAGCGCGGCCTACAACCACGCGAAGTACCTGCCGCAGCGCACGAAGATGATGCAGTGGTGGGCCGACTACGTGGATGAGGCGCGGAAGGCGAAGCCTTCAACTGGCCTGTTCGCCGTCGCGGGCTAGATGCTCCATCCAATCCTGTACTTCACCCTCGACCCACGCTACAGACTTCGGCGCGATCTTGACCGGACGCGGAAAGGTCTGCGATGCAATCTGACGATAGATCGCAGACCTTGACAGGCCAGTTGTTTCGACGACCTGCCGTATGCGCAGCAGCTTCTTTCGTTCGCAAGGAGATGGAAAGTTGTGGAGCGCGGGCGTGCCCTCAGTGCTCATCATCGGGTTTCCTCTTAGAAGTGGGTGTCGAAACGCGGCGCCAATTCCCATAGATATTGCGACCATTCTTCCAAACTGGCTTTTTTAAAGATCATGTCAAATGGTTCTCTGAATGTGGGCATTACATGATCGGCATCTATCAAACAGTTCGAAAACAGAACTTTGAGCAATTTGCCCTTTTCAATAGGATCATACGAAACATATAGTGCATGGGCATTATTCGCGAGTTCGAAGATCCTGCGAGCTCGTTCGGCTTTGATTCTGTCCTTCTTGGAACGCCGATCCTGCCAGATAGTCGAGATGATCTGTGAAACAAACTCCTGCGGCACTTGGAGGCCTCTGAGTGGCTCCCCGAGCCGTTCGGCGATATCTTCCTGGCGGAACCGAGGAAGAGCGCACTCTCCATGGTTCCCACTGCAACGGTAGTAGACATACTTCTCCTTCTGAACGTCGCCGGTGACTGTACAACCGTCATAGGCGCATCGCATTAGTCTCCGGAAAGTAACGTTCCTTTTCAAATAGTCTCGCCGATTATGCCTGGCCAGAACGGTTTGAACCCGTTCGAAGAGCACCGGATCGAGGAATAGCGGATGCGTACCGGAATAGGTCTGCCCGCCCCATTTCAAAAGACCAATATAGAAACGGTTCTTCAGAATCAGGTGCATATTGTTGCGACTGATCCTCTTACCTGTCTCCGCATAGATGGTCTTAACCAACGTGTCGAGTGAATATGAACCCGTTGCGTACAGGGCAAATATTCGCTTCACGGTAGGGGAGTCGATCGGATCGATCTCGATCGTACGATCTGCCCTGTTGTTCCTATACCCAAACGGTGCATGACCAGGATAGATTCCCTGAGATGCTTTTTCCCGCATCCCCTTCTTCACCTCTTCGCGCAGATTTTCTGAATAGTTTCGCGCCATGACAAGGTGAATACCGTGAATTAATCGGATTTGAGACTTTGAATCCTTCGAAAGGATCGATCCCTCTTTTACCAGGTGGATCTCGATATCGAGATCCTCGAGCGTGACGGCGTCACGAAAGTTCCGATACAACCTGTCGGTTTTCTCTACGAGCAGGATGCCGCACGACGGACTCTCCTTAAACCACGTCACCATATCCGAGAATTGCTTTCGACCTGGCGCCTTCGCTGTTTCTACATCTTCGAAGGCTTTAACGATATGGATTCCGTTCCCATCCGCGTAGTCACGTAGCAGCTTTGACTGCGCTCCTAATGAAAACCCCTCCTGTTCCTGCTCACGACTCGATACGCGGGTATAAATCACGGCTTCAGGCATGCAAGCACGGCTACCACTTTTCATCTCTTCACCACCTGCACTTCGGAATCTAGGCGCTCAAATAGATCATTAAACGATTTCAGATCGTCTGAATCCTTCACTGCGATACGGTGTACAAATAGAACACATTCCGTCTCGTTTTCAGTAAGGCCGGCCCACACGCGACATACAACACCTTCGACTGTTGCGATATGTTCGGTTGGTTCTATCAAGATTTTCATATATTCCTCGACAGTTTACCGACGGTCCACCGCCTGTGCATCCTATCGGCATTATCGCCGTCATCAATCGTTATCGCGGTCATCAACATCTTCAATCTTTAGCCTTGAGCCTGGAGTCATTCTCCCGGATAAACACTTCTATTACCTCCGCGATAGCGAGAATTCGAAGCCATTGCTCCTTGTAGAGCGTGACAGGAAAGCGTCCCAGACCATACAGAGACACCGCACCCTTTTCGCTGACTTTTATTCTCAAGCTACCCTTGTCTTTGTTCTTGAGACTTCCATTTTTGGTTTGAATCATTGCTTCGCTCATCATTCACCTCTTTCTGGGTAAAAGGCATCAACGTCGTCATCGTCGTAGTCATCATCGTCACGGTCATCATCGACCGGAAGATCCCTCTATTCCCGGTTCGCTCTGTCATCCCCCATCTACGTACACAGTGAAATCTTTCGGGTAGCCCCCTCCAGGGGTCTTCCGAACGCTCTGCGGGGCTTCTACGAGCTTTGGGGCGCTTCGCTCCACCCACCGCAAGGCAACAACAACGGCAAAAGCAAATGCGGCTGTGAAAGCAGCATATTGGTTCGGTCGGGCCTCGTCGAAGAATCCCCGGCGCATGGCTCCAGGATCGGCTCGTCGATCGTGAAGCGCCGGGGCAAAGCCGTCGCTCCGCTCCCACGCTACGCTCCCGCCGCGCCATCCTGGTCGTCTTCCCCCGTCACCATGGGGCGGCGAAAAAGCAACGGCCACAGGTTGATGTGAAGCAGGCGCGTTTCCGCGCCCTGCTTCGAATTTCACGCTAGGCACAGCTGTTCGACCTGTCGTCGCTGGAAGTGCTGGCCCCATCAGCCCCGGACCGGAGTTGGCAACCGGTAGCCCGGACTTTGACTCAGCCGCATCCCGCTCACATGGTTTGCGCTCTGACATTAGAGAGTTATCTACGAGCGGGGGAAGAAAAGATAGGTCAAAAGTGGCCCTCTTTTGTCACAGTGACAAAATCACTCCTTTTTTGACCTGTTACTTTAAGATCTCTTGTGTTATTGAGACGACCAGTTCTAATAAGACGGAAGGTTTGATTTTCTTCCAATAGCGTCTACGCCATTGACGATGGTTCTCGTCGCTATAGCGCCTTCCAGTCAAGGCCGCAATGATTGCAGCAACTTCACGATCATGCGGTCGATGTCGACGGGTCGCGTGCATTACATATGCCGAGATTGCATACTTCATTGCGTCGAATTCATTGCCAATCTCATTGGGAGATGATTTTCGATCAGGCGTCCCATAAATAAAGTTCGCCAATTTACCTGGGATTGTCGATGCAAGAATGGCTGCAACAAGAAGTTCTTTTTCGCAGCCAGCGTTTAGCAATTCATCTATTTCCCGACTAACACCGGCTTCACGAAGACTGCGCAAGCAGTTCTCGGTTCCTTGGAGAACTTCCGTGCGTATATCTTCAGCGCTGGCGACATGTTTTACAGCCAAAGCAGTGAGATTATGTAGGACGAAATCACGCAGCTGTTTGTCCAGCTTTGGCTTTGAGGGATTGTTATCCATACGGCGCTCGTCAGCAGCAAGCGCAGATTGTATTAGAAGAACTTCTACCTTGTAAAAGGTGAATGCGGTCTGGTATCCATTAATCGCTTATAGAGGAAGAGATATGGATTACTTAGACGAAGGGTATGTACCGGAATCGTTGGAGGAAGCGGTCAAATATGAGATTTGGGGGAAGATCTACGATTACTACTACGACTCCACAAACTACACTCAGGCTGAACTTGCACACATACTTGAGGTCTATCCGCCTGATGTGAGCAATCTCTTAAACGGCAGACAGGATAAATTCAGCGTGTCTAAACTAATCCGCTATGCTGACAAACTCCACCTTCAAATCAAGTTGAACGTCTTGGCTCCCACAGCAAAAGACACGCAGGATAATCTGCCGGACAATCAATACAGCAACGTTGTTCCATGCAAATGACTCGCCGTCGACTCTCCCTCATCTCCTCCGGTCTACCTCGACGGTACCCCAGTGATCGCCGTCGCTGGCCAGCTTGATTGGCAATAAATACATTGGCTAACCCAAGTGCATTTAGAGGTTGGTCTTGGCGACTTTTATCATTTCGTCAATTGTGCCGCCGTAGGGTTTTAGCCATGTCGGAACATTTGCAGGATCAACAGTTATCCAAGCGTCAGCCCCCTTATGTTGCGGCTTGATTCCGGGACGATCTTTGCGAACGGCATTGTCGAGCCAAATCTCACCCTTCGGAACCAGCCACGCATAAGCCTTTTTGGGATAGAGTGCGATACAGAGAACGTGATCGAAGTCGATATCTCTGATGTTTTGAAATTTAACCGGTACTACCTGCCCACTTCATAGCCACTCTCGACAGCACGCCTCGGCCATTGACTCGAAGCTCATACTTATACGACCCCGGTGTAAACCCATAGGCAAATAACAGCCCGCTTCCGATGTCCCGACCGATAGCACCCTTGCTGGCTGGTGGAAGCCCTCGAAGCCAATTGAACGAGCTATCATCCCATTCCTTCGTTGCGGGATATTTGGCGATCAGACTGTCTGTTATGCCTACGAGCGTTTTGAAACTCATCGGTTTACGCCTCACTAAATATTAGATTTTTGCGGCGCCCTCGATTATCGATGCTTGCAGACTCTTTCGCGCAAGTAAATTTGGACAATCTACGCTCCATCACCGCGACAGCATCGGAGCTAATATCAACGAGAAGGAACTGTCTCTCGTTTTTGGCCGCCGCTTCCCCTAGCGTTCCACTTCCAGCAAAGAAGTCCATGCATAGGTCTCCCGGATTGGAATGAACTTTGATGATGCGTTCGACGACGCCTAGAGGCTTCTGTGTGGCATATCCCGTCTTTTCCTTGCCGTTCGTGGGAACGATGGTATGCCACCAAACATCGGTGGGTGTCTTTCCGCGCGCAGCTTTCTCCGGCCCAACTAGGTCAGGGGCCATGTAAGGAATCCTGTCGCTCGCATCAAGATTGAATGTGAAAACATCAGGATTCTTGCTGTACCAAAGGATGCTGTCGTGCTTGGTTGGCCATTTTGTTTTCGAGCGTGCGCCATAGTCGTAGGCCCAAATGATTTCGTTCTGGAAACATTCACGACCAAATATCTGGTCGAGGACTATCTTGCAATAGTGGACTTCCCGATAGTCGATATGGAAAAAGAGAGACCCCGTATCCGTCAGCACGCGGTGTGCTTCGGCCAATCGAGGAGCTAAAAAGTCCAGATAATCGCTGAAAAAGTCGATATACCCGGTTGTGCCAACCTTAATTGTCTTGTATCGCTTTCCGCCAAATCCGGTGCGATCTCCCGCATCATCGCGCACTGTGCTGATTCGATGCCGAACCTGAGTCTTGCCTGTGTTGAACGGGGGATCAATGTAGATGAGATCAACCGATTCGCTAGGCGTAGTTCTCAAGACTAAAAGATTGTCACCATGTACGATTCTGTTCATTGCTCTCGATCCTCCAATGTCTCGAACAAAAATTAACAGAATCGCGCAAAAATTAAAAGCGATAAGTTATCTGCGTATCATGATGTTAAAAATGGCACACAGCCAGGATCACACTCTGCCGAATTAGCGGGTTAGATCGCCCACACCGCTCAGCGCAACTGGATGCTCGTCAGGGAAGGAAACAACGAGCTTCAACTTTCCTCCCATTGCTTCGACCTGCCGACGAACCGTGGAGACATACATATCTGAACGGCTCTCAATTTCCGAAACCTGCATCTGTGTGACGTGCATCGCTTCCGCTAGGTCTGCCTGAGTAAGCGATCGATATTTGCGAATCTCCTGCAAAGTTAAATGTCTTTTAATCAGGAGGCTCACTTCACTCTGGATATTGCGGCGCCGAGTAGCCAACAGAGCCGAGATGATCTCCCTCAAAATGCTCAATAGAACGTTCGATCGCTTTTTCATGCGCGATGGGCGCCGCGCCTTGCGTGCTTTGCCTAGCTTGCTGAACCCGATGCGCTCCAAATTCCGCTGATATGCCAAAGTTCCTCGCTCCGTTAGAGAATTGCCTCGCGTTAAGCCGCGACCCTGAGCGGTTTAACCGGCTTGCGCTTCGCCTGCGAAGCCTGCCAGAAGTCATAGTCCATCTGCATCTTCAGCCAAATATCCTGCGTCGGTTGATTGAATGCCTGACTCAGCCGAATCGACATATCGGGCGTTATGCCTGCCTTGCCACTAAGAACGCGGTTGACAGTGGAGCGAGCCACGCCGATGTGTGCGGCAAAGTCAGTAACGGTCATGGAGAGACCATCAAGCGCATCGCGCAGAATCTCTCCGGGGTGGGGCGGGTTGTACATACGAGCCATTTGTTTTCTTTACTCCTTTCGTTAGTGGTAATCCTGATAATCGACAAGAATTGCGTCCTCGCCCTCAAACATGAAGGTCAGCCGCCAGTTGCCGCTCACTTTCACTGCCCAATTTCCGGCCAATTCACCTTTCAAGGGATGGAGCCGCCAGCCCGGGATGTTCATGTCCTCTGGTTTTTCGGCTGCGTTCAAGGTTTCAAGTTGCAGGCGCAGCCGTTTGGCATGTTCTGTCTGTATACCCTTCGTTGAGCCGGTCTCGTAATATCGTTCCAGCCCTTTATGCCTGAAGGTCTTAATCATGCTTCAATGTAGCGTGTAGCGCTCCACGAGTCAAATAAATCGCGCCTCTCCTGAGGCCCCGATTGAACAGCCAAAATCGAAGCTAACTCTTCAGTGGACGCACACAGGCCAACGCACTCATTGAACATGAGTTTCTAGAGCGTAGTGATGGGATATTCGGGCGATACCAGCAGAGCTGCGCTACTGATCCTCGTCTCCTTTTCAGCGCAAACGATCGCGGAACTCGAGAGCTCGGGGTGAATTCAATCTGCCGAGCTCCTCGCAGAGCGGTCGCAACGTTGGCTCCATAGGATTCAGTTCTATCAGGCGCGCGACCATCGTATGAATCTGGTCCCAGTCCCAGATACCATGGCCGTCCTCCTGCGAAAGGAGCGCGGTCAAAAAGCGTGCTGTAGGCACGGGGGCTTCGTCGAGCACCGCCGCCTCATGAAGTCGGTAATAGAACATATCGCCTCTCACGCTAGGGGGCGGGCCGATGAGCAATACTGCCACAATCTCGGCGAAGTGCGACTTGAGCACAAGAGCCCATCCGCTCATCGCGCCTGACTCTGCGGCGTCGAGGGGAATGGGGTTGGCTTGGACCCGACGTTCCAGGTATCGATGCAGCCACCGATCCCACGCCGAATCTTTCGCCTGTTGGTCCGATTCCCGCAAGATTTGGGTGACGTGGCCAGCCCAACTCAGGCGCTCTCGCAGGCGCGCGTGAACAAGGAACGAATCAAGCCAGCCGGTTCCAGGGGGATCGATTGAGCCAAATACCGCGATATTGGCGAGGTGAGCGCAATACATGCGAGATCGTTCGTCAGAAGCCGTGATGGCAGTGGGCAACTGGCTTGAGTAGACCGGCAGCAATCCTGGAAGCATCTCCTGCGACCAGCTTCCCCAGAACAGATAGCCGTCCCAGCACTGTTCTCGGACCCGCGGCGATGCGGGTGTCCCCAGTAAGGGCAGAACATGCGCTTCGTACCAGTCCGGATCTATTCCAGCCAATAGATAGGCGTTGGCGGAGGCAAGAATCCCGGCGACTTCGGAGGCTGGCGATCTTCCCTCGATCATCGTCTTCAATGCATTCAAGAACGCTTCGATTAGCAGCTGTTCCTGAGTACGGTTTTGCCACAAAGACTTTAGTGCATCGAAGTAAAAGCCCAACAAATTGCCGCTTGTGCGATTGATGGCGACCGCCACCCAGTTGTCCGCCGCCTCGGGGAGCTGCTTTTCGTTGGCCGCGCAGACGTTCCACACCGCATTCGCAATCGCGAGAGCCTCATTGAACAGCGCCCGCGGTAGGTTGCCCTCCTTTCGTTCGATGGACGACTTTAGAAGCGATGCAAGCTCGTAGAGTGCGGAAGAGTAGGCAGGCTCTAAACGGGCCAACACCGATAACAGGGATGTCCACTCTTCGAGATCATGCGCGCAAGACCAGCCCTGAAGTAATGCCGACAATATCTCGATGGGATACTCCGCGCTGGCCAAGGCCTCTTCGGCGATGGCCATTGACCAAGGAAAGTTCGCTGATGCGGTACGTATGATCTCCTGAAGAAATCCGCCTTTCGATGAATCTCCGAACGGGTCCGTTAAACCAGAGAGTCGCGTCCGTTCCGCGAGAAGCGCGTTAAGATCCATCTCTTCGATCTGGGACATTGCGATAGGACTGTCTGGCACGAGTTGGCGTACCCCGCCGCTGATCCACGAATTGAAGTCGGGGTGCTCCCGCACCTTCCATTCCGGGTGCCTGTCCTGAATCTGCTTCAGTCTTTCGGCGACAAGATCACAGTCGGGCGCGCGGGCTTGCAGCCAGGAGACGAGGTTGAACAATTGATACTGTTCGTGGTCTTCGCCTTCCGGCTTGTATGTTGCTTCCGCCTGGGCAAGAAACTCGGCGCGGATTTCTCTGGCGCTAGCAGCATAGGCCTCTGCCAAGAGCGCGAACGTCTCGTTCTTCAACTGGAAGTCTTCAATGAGACGGTGCCCTATTGCCCACGAGAGCTTTTCCCCGTGGGTACACGAAGGATGGTGCGTCATACCCGTGATCGCAAGCCGACGCAAGATCGGCGCACTCGATTCGATCCATTGCGAAATCAGGACTGAAGCGAAGTCCGGCTCATACGCATCTGCCCACTGGAGCACATCTGCACCCGCATCAATCAATGTCGAAAACCCATTGCGCAGATGATCTTGAATACGCGACTCGGTGGAACCACGCGAAAAGCTGATCGGGTCCCACTTGGGGCCGGCTTTACCGTACATCAACAACAGAGTCCGCGCCTCTTCGAAGGCCGAGGTCACGATGAGGACGAGGTCTTTGGCCAGCACATCAATGTGGGGGCGCAGATGTGCTTGATAGACGTGGCTCACCCAATGATCGCTGCCGATAGAAACGATCTCGGCGTCAGGAACAGCATCCTTCTCATCATTGCCCATGGAAAATCGACGTCGCAATTGAAGAACAGGTGTAGTCAATTTCCGAAACAGTTGGAGGATCGTGTGCTGATCGTCTGGAAAGGTACAGTGGCCGATCATATAGGCCAAGAAGTCCGAGTTAGCCCTTACGGGCATCGTGGCCAACAGTATTGGTGCCCAAAATCGCAGGGGGTCCCCAGCGATGCCTCGTTGATGGAAGTTGAGAGCGATGGCATGCCATAGATCACGGGACAAGGTCTGTCCGTTGCGTCGAACAAGTTCAATGGCCGCATCAAAATGATCGACGGCAAAGGTCTCGGCATACCAGTAGGCAAGCTCGCGGGAACCCTCGCTCAGGGTCGCTTCGGAAGCGAATATCATCTGGAATTTCAGCGCGTCGGAGATCCATCCCAGCCAACGAGGATGTCGCGCGTGGCGGGTAAAATAGCGCAGCGTATTTGGTTCGAGGAGTGCCTGCTTGAGAAAATCAGACTCTTCGGGGGTTTCTGGCCGATCCGATATGACAATCTTGCGAATCTCTTCCTCTATGCCCAAAGAACCCAGGTTCGCAACTTCTGCCCATTTAGCGAGACACTCGCCCAACGCCCCGTGCTCGGCCTGAGGAGCGGCACGAATGGGATAGTGCACCGGCGTGATCCCCAGATACCGCCAATCTGTATCGCTCTCCGGCGAAGTCAACGCGTAACGTCCTGGACCAGGAGAGGCCGCCGAAATGCCACGAGCCAGATAGAGCAAGGGAAGGTCCTGATGACTGTAGCCCACAAACAGAACGACAAACTCCGCGAACAGGCGTTGCACGAAGCGGCGTGCCCATCCCTGCGTGAGATACGCACGCCCGAAGTCCGCATCCGTCAAGACAAGCGTTCTCTCATCATCGCAGACAGAACCATGGAGATGCACGATTCCAATGAAATCGTCACCTAACGGCAAAGCTGGCGCGCGATAAATCTCTGGTGCATTGCCGAAGACTTCCGTGGCTGCAACCCGAAAGTGGTCATCGAAATTCGTCGTGACGATCCGGATGGCATCTGTTCTGCCGAACAGACGAACGATCGACTGGTGAAGATTGTTGGGTAGCGAATCAGGGCGTGAAAGACGCAGTTTCACCCTCTCGTGGACGGCGAGCCCTTCCTGTTCCAGGCGCCCGAGATAACGGTCCACTGGCTCGTTCTCGGGCTTGGGAAATGCGGCGCCTCCGATTTCCTTGGCCAGGTCGAGAAAGTTTGGATACTCCGAAGGTGCGTCTATCGACACCCCTGCGCCAGCAAAGAGGACGAGCCTGCCCTGCTTCCGCGCATCAATGATCGGTTGCGGTATATCGATGTCTTGCAGGCGCATAAGAGTTTGTCCAATGATTCTATGAGATACAGAGATCTATTGGCAGTCGATTCCTCCTCGTAGCGGAGGCTGAGCGGTCCAGAAGTCAGTACCGTGAAATAAGTCTCTCCTCACTGATCTGCAAGCCCAGCTCGGATTAGCGCGTTGCTGGGTTTTCCTAACACCCTCGAGACCTACTCCGTCGAGATCTACTTCCTTTGGCTGGCAGCAAAGAAGTAAAGGTTCCGAAAAAAAGGAGGGCCCCGGATCAGGCACAGAAAGAGACCCCACTTTTTGGCGGGGTGCTGTAAGCACGTCTGATTTCCAGTGGCAAAGGGTGTAGGCAGGATTGTAGGCAGCGCATCAGGTGCGAGACTAAAAGGTGCGTCCTTACTGGGGCCTTGGATCGGTTATGACTCCTGCCCGGGCCACCACACCCTCATCCCGCCACGTCCGTACCCCCAGGATTCTGTCGATTTTCGGTGCAAAAGATGGAATTATCGAGGCCCGATGGGAGGAGTTCGACTTCAAGGCCAAGCGGTGGACGATCCCGGCAGAGCGCATGAAGGGAACGAAGTACCCCACGGCCCGGCCCACATCGTTCCGCTCGCAGCGCAGACTATCGACGCCCTTGAGATGTTGCACGCGATCACCGGCGAGGGCGAACTGCTTTTTCCCGCGATTGGAGCACCGTGAAGACTATGAGCAAAAACACGATCCTTAAAGCTCTCGAAATTATGGGGTACAAGGGCGTGATGACCGGTCATGGCTTCCGAGACCTCGCCTCTACCGTCCTGCATGAGAATGAGTTCGAGCACGAACATATCGAATTGCAACTTGCGCACATGCAGCGCAATCGAGTGAGTGCGGCCTACAATCATGCTCGCTATCTCCCGCAACGGGCGAAGATGATGCAGTGGTGGGCCGACTACTTGGAGAAGGCACGGCGCGAGCGTCCGTCAACCGGCCCGTTCGCTATCGCGGGATAGCTGCACGCACTCGTTCATCCACTGGATGACATCGGCTTCAACCCATCCAACAGCGTGTGACCCGAGATGGATCGGACGCGGAAACTCGCGCGCGGCGATCTTGCGATAAATCGTCGTGCGCAAAAGCCCTGTTGTCTCCTTGACCTGAATCAGCCGAAGGAACTTCTTGCGCTCGGGTGCAGGAGTGGGCGGGAAACTGTGTACCACAAGTTTTTCCTCGTCATTCATTATGGCTCTCCGGTTAGAAGTGTGTCCTGGTGCGATTAAGATTCATGTGTTCGCCGACGGCTGACCGACGGTCTACTGTCGGCTCATGCTATCGGCGTTCTCGTCGTCATCGATTATTGTCGCGGTCGAGCGCTAATTTGAGTGCGAATTCGAACACCAATTTAAGTAAATTCGAACCTCAATTTTAACGCTTAGACCGGTCCACACACGACATTCAATACCGTCAACGTCACCAGAGGTATACCACTGGTAAGCCTTCGGTTGTGTTTGTTGCCCACTATGTAAATAGATCTGGGCTAATTTATCAGCGCAGCTTACCCTTCCCTCCTAATATTGAGCCGTCGCTTCCCCCCAATATTCTTACGTAGCACAATCCATGCTTCTTTAAACCCTGTTTCAATCATCTCTGTATCAAGGGCCTTCCTGTATTTTCAGGCCGTTCCGTTCATCGGCAAGCTCACCTTGCGACCGCTGGCGCGGTTCTGATAAGTCTGCCCAACTGCAGGCCGCCGCCTGCGGGTTGCCTGTAGCCTTATTAAGTCTCAACCAAGCTTAGAACTCGAATTGAAGGCGAGTCTGGAAAAACTGGGTATTGCCTTTGAGGTTGAATCGATCCAGACGTCCAATGCCATAGGTGCCCACGAGGCGCAGATAGTCCGTCAGGTACCAATTCACCATCGGAGTGAATCGCCAAAATTTGCCGCCCTTCAGGGTGCCGCTGTCTAAGTCAATATCGGAGAACCGCGCGACCAACTCTACAGCACCATAACCGCCGGAGAACAACGGTCTCTTGGGTATGACATCTCTGAAGGCTCCTTGGACCGTGTTGTAAGCACGCGTCTCTCCGGTGACCAACCATGTCGCAACAAAGTCGCCTCCGTGGACGACCGGGTTGTGAGTAGATGGGGAAGAGACGTTAACCCACCAGTATTCGCTGCCCAGTAGCAACGGGCCTTTGCGGTAATAGGTCTCATATCCTGCCATCTTGGTGTTGGTTGCGGCGAACTTGCCCGTGTCCACGAAGTAAGGAGCAGGGAATGCCTCAGGGCGCGAGCGGAACTGAAGCTGCCCCTGTTTAGGACTTCCGTTCCTCAGATTCACTCCCAGGTTAAGCACCGTACGCTTCTCATCGGAATGAATCGGAAGCCATACTACGCGCAAAACAGTCTGACTATGGTACGAAGAGAAGCTTTGGCCCTGAGAAAGCCAGTCGTTGTAGTAACCAAAGTTCCACAGAAAGCCGTGCCTAGGCGTGTAGCCGAGCCACTTGAAACCGTCTGCGAGAATCGGGATGGTCGCATCGCTCATCGTTGAGCGTTCCATCGTCCATCCGTCATAGCCGACCATCACCTTGTTAAGAGAGAAACCTTCTTTGGAGCGGCCAATGAAGATATTGCCCCACAGTTCGGGAACCGCGACCATAATGCCGGTCTGACGCATCAGCCACGAGTGCGTTGGAGCGTCGTACATGACCCCAACGTTCCACGTCACTTTGCGCGGGAGGCTCGGAAAGCTCCCTCCCAGAACGAATCGGAAATCGCGAAGTTTCTGGTCCGGGAGCATCATGATCTGCTCTTTGCTCGTTCCATCCTGCGCGTAGGCTGCGGTGTCTACCAGAAAGCCCAAGCCGGCCTTGGCAGTGAAGTGCGGCCCGCGATATTCATTCCAGCGAGCCATCTCTCGTGGCGCGTGATCGATATCGTCGTCCATTTCACCTGCATCAACGGTGTCGTCGAGCGAGGATAAAGGAGTCGCTGCGCCTGCAGGATGAGTCGTTGTCGGCTGCGAACTGAGATTGGTGTTGGGAGCGCTACCAGTCGGCTTCGGCGAGCCGTTCTGTTGTGGCTGCTGGCCCGCTTCCGATACTGCCCCGGGAACTGCGGTGTCTTGCCCGCGGCAGGAGTGCCATGCGGGCAAGACAGCAAGCGCAATTACCGGCAGAAAGAGCGACCTCAGGATGACCCTCATATCGCTTTCCCGGATGGGACTAGTAGGTCATGAACAACTGTTGAATGTCTGACGGCGAACGAGGCTTCAGCAGCGCCAGGGAGAGAAGAATTCGCGACTTCTGCGGATTCAGCTCATCGGATGCTATGAAACCCAACTTATCGTCGTTCAACTCAACGTTTCGTCCCACTAGCCCGGATGCGACACGAGTGCTTCGAACTACCACGACACCCTTCTTTACCGCCCTGGCAGCCGCATCCACTGCGGCCTGATTCATGTTTCCGTTGCCAACACCGGCAATTACAATCCCCTTGGCGCCAGTGCTTACGCTGGCATCAATCAGGTCCGGCGACATATCCGCGTCGGCAAAGATAATGTCCACGCGTGGGAGCTTTGTGACTCCGGAAACACTGAACTCGCTCCCGGACGTGTGCTTCCAGGACGGCGTGTTGTAGAAGTCGCATTTGCCGTAAGAGACAACGCCAACCAACCCCCGCAAAGGCGACTGAAAGGTGTGAACATCGGTGGTGCTTGTCTTGGTCATAGAGTGTGCACCGTGAATCCAATCGTTCATCACTACCAGAACGCCCCGGTCCCGCGATTGTGGATCAGCAGCTACTGCGACCGCGTTGTAGAGGTTCAACGGGCCATCGGCACTCACCGCTGTGGAGGGCCTCATGGAGCCAACGAGCACTACCGGCTTGTCCGTCTTCGCAGTCAGGTTCAGGAAATACGCCGTCTCTTCCATGGTGTCGGTGCCGTGGGTGATCACAATGCCATCGACATCGCCGCCCGACGTCAACTCGTTAATCCGGTTGGCGAGCTTCAGCATGATCTCGAACGACATGTCCTGCGAGCCCACATTCGAGATCTGCTCGCCCTTGATGTTGGCCAGTTCCTTGATCCCAGGAACAGCGTTGATCATCGTGTCGATTCCCACCTGCCCCGACGTGTATCCAACCTGCGTGCCGGTGGGTGCAGCGCCGGCGATCGTCCCGCCGGTTGCCAGAATCACGATGTTCTTCTTCGCCTGGCAGAGACCACTCTGGCAGGGAACGAGAATCACAACAACAAGGAACAAGGCCCACTTGTTATAGATATGTTTCATGACCTCTCCTTTTGACACGCACACTTCGCTCCTTCGCTTTCAAAGAGCCCTGCTACTTGTATTTCGATGGATCGAGATTGGTAAGCTTGGCCGGGTCAAGCAGTTCCTTGATCTGTTGCTCAGTGAGAAGGTGTTGCTCACGAATGATTTCGAGAACCCCCTTGCCGCTCGAATAGGCCTCTTGCGCTAGCTCGGTCGCCTTGTCGTAGCCTAGAACCGGATTGAGTGCTGTAACGATACCGACGGTCGTCTCCATGTAATGCGCCAACTGCTTCTCATCCACGACGATGCCATCGACGCACTTGGTACGCATCAGCTTCGACGTATTGAAGAGCAGGGTCTGAGACTCCATCATTGCGACGCCTTCGACCGGCTCATAGGCATTCAACTGAAGTTGGCCACTGTGGGCGGCCAACGTAACCACGAAGTCGTTTCCCATCACGCGGAACGTGACAAGATTCATGACCTCCGGGACCACCGGATTCACCTTACCCGGCATGATCGAGGAACCGGGCTGTATCGCTGGCAGGTCGATCTCGTTAAGGCCCGCGCGAGGCCCTGACGCCAGCAGAATCAAGTCATCCGATATCTTCGAGAGCTTGATAGCCACACTCTTCAGTGCGGAGGAATAGATAACAAACCCTTGCTGATCCCACGTTGCGGCGATCATATCGGGCGCCGCAACGATCGGCTTGTTGAGCAGCTTCGAAAGATGTTCGGCGAACTTCTCTGGATAGCCCTTCGGAACGTTAATTCCGGTGCCGATCGCCGTTGCGCCCATGTTCTCGACGTAAAGCGGCTTCTCTGAATCTTTGAGCCACTGAATCTCGTTCTGAAGCGATGATGCAAAGGCGTAGAACTCCTGGCCCACCGTCATCGGCACCGCATCTTGCAACTCGGTACGTCCCATCTTGGTAACCATGAGGTATTGCTTGCCCTTGGCGCGGAACGAATCAACAAGCATTTGCAGCTCTTCGATCAACTTTTCGTTTCGCAGAATGAGCGCGACTTTGATGGCGGTCGGATACGAATCGTTCGTCGACTGCGACATGTTCAAATCGTCGTGCGGCTCCAGAAACTGGTATTCACCTTTCTTGTGGCCGGTCAGTTCGAGCCCGATATTGGCGAGTACTTCGTTGGCGTTCATGTTCGTCGACGTGCCCGCGCCGCCCTGATACCAGTCAACCTGGAACTGATCATGGTATTTGCCGGCAATTACTGCATTGCACGCCTTCTCGATCGCGTCCAGCCTTTCCTTCTTCATCGCGCCAGCGTCGTAGTTAGCCTGCGCCGCTGCGAGCTTGACGTAGGCCCACGCCTCAACGAAGCCCGGATAGTGGTTGATAGGCACTCCTGAGAGTTGAAAGTTCTCGAGCGCCCTCAAGGTCTGTACGCCGTAGTAGGCATCCGCAGGAACCTGCTTTTCTCCCAGAAGGTCCTTTTCGGTTCGCGTTGGACCAGCGGACGGTTGCTGGCTCCATAGCGAATTGCCGGCAAGAAATACGGCAAACATCAACACAGCGATAGTTCGTAGCGATTGTGAACAAGACGCTCGCATCCGCCCTCCTTCGTTGACAACACTTCGCCGAGCACGCGCGCCAACAAAGACGTGTCGATGAGTATTATTCGAGGGGAGAAAAATAACGCTGCACGTCAGAACGCTGAACCCAGCCGGACATTCGCGCAGGTCCCCGTGTCAACTGTCGTGAAGCTAGCACGTGCTCAAGACCGCATCTACTGGGGTTTTCCCTAATAAATGGAGAACATATTCAGTGACAAGCAATTAAATTACCCGCAGATTTTAGTGATTGATTCTACAAATTCGGAGCTTAGTCAGGAACCCTTACTCACCAACATCACGATGATTGATCCCCATAGCGCAAATACCAATGCGCTGATTGCGTAACTTACACCGTAACCTAAGACTGGCACACTGCTTTCTGCTTTTTCTTGAACCGCAGCTAAACCAGGGGAAGATGTACCGCTCCCCGCGCACATCCCCAGTAGAATGCCGGGATGTACCCGGAAGATGTACCGGCCAACAAGAATAGTGAGCAAATATGGGACTGCGCACGCGATCACTCCAGTGACCAGAAGTTCAGGCCCCGTCGAACGCAATCCCCGCACAAAACTTGGCCCAGCGTTAATGCCCACCGCGGCCAGGAATCCATTGAGTCCAAGAGAATCCAATAACCAGATGACAGACTCAGGGACTCTGCCGAACAGAGGCCGTATCGAATGCAGCCAGCCAATGACAAATGATGCGAGAAGTACGCCCACGGGAAGACCAAGCCCGATCGTCAACCCTCCTACATGTATCGCGGGCAAGCCAAGCAGTCCGCCGATTCCGATTGCAAGACAAAGCCACACTAGATCGGTTGCATGTGACGCCCGTTCCACCGAACCTAGCCGCGCCGCCACATGGTCGACGTGTCGTTTCGCTCCAATCAACGTCAGCACATCACCACGTTCAAGCACCACCTTTGACCCTAGCGGTAGTTCCTGTCCCGCTCGCCGCACCTTGCGCAAATAAACTCCTCGAGTCGCCACATCCTGTTCCAGGACGTCAACAATCTCAGCCAACGTTCGATGCACCAGGTCCTTCCGGTCCAGGACGTGATCGACTGCTATGACAGGTACATCCAGCAGTTGGGGCTCTTCTACTTCATCAGGTCGCAGCGGATTACCCGCTCCTCCGAGCACTCTCGGCCGGCCCGAAAGAGCAATTAAGTCCCCTGCAAGCAATCGAACATCTGGCTCGGCATCGAAAAGGCCTTGCGCGTTCTTCACTCTCTCCACAAACACCCGCTCGGGCAAGAACTCGCTCTCGATTTCGGCGACGCTCTTGCCAGCCATCTTCTCCGGTACCCGGTAAGCTCGCATGACAAACTGCTTATAGGCCGAGACAACTCCAACCTCCTCCTTCTTCATGCCCAGTTCGTCTTCCAGCTTCCTGCACTCGGCTCGAAGGTCAACCCCCATCAGCCAGGGGCCAGCTTGGACAAGCATGAATATTCCCACAAAAATTGCAATCAGGTATGTCACCGCGTAAGCCACCGTCGCATCCGCTGTTAGCGCGCGACGCACCTCGTCTCCTACAGCCAGCCTTGCGATCGCGTCACTTCCTGTTCCCAACGCCTCCGAAGAATGCAAACCACCGGCAAGAAGCCCCGCCGCCGTTCCAGCATCGAATCCGAGGACGGTCGCCACCGCATATACAGTAAGGAATCCACTTACATCGAAGAACAACGTCAGCGCCACTTGCGGAAGAGCACCCCGGCCAAAGCCCCGGAAGAACTGAGGCCCGGTTTTGTAACCGATGGAAAACAGGAACAAAAGGAAAAACGTTGTGCCAAGAACACCCGGTACGACGATGCCAATCTGTCCCACCGCAACGCCCGCCAGAAGGCACCCCACAACCGGTCCCAGCTTGAACGAGCTTATGCGAACTCTGCCCAGCAGATAACCCGTAGCCAGGGTCAGAAACACCGCCAATTGCGGATGATCTCGCAGAGCATCCCTAATCCATTCCATCGTCGTGGTCATTCAACGAGACCTTCATACGGTCGAGCGGAGAAAGACGCGTGGCCTTTGATGTGATGGCCCGTGAAACACACGAAATCCTAATCGCGCGACTCGCCCTGGGTGATTCGTGACTATTCGTATAGGGGAAGTCAGATCGAAGCAACTAGGAAAATCACTAGCTTTGCCATCTGCGTGGCGCGGTACGGTTTATCCGGCTTGGGCTAACGCTGGCGCAACTGTGTTCCGCTTGCGCTGTCGCCGGAGTCGGATAACCGGAGTCACCACCACCGATTGAGACGAAAGCGTCTCATCAGGGTTCGCTGAATTGCCAGCTTCTCGAACGTTAGCAGCGAAAGGGCAGGCTCCTAGAGGATTGGGGGTACTGGGGGGTAACTGTGAGTTTACGTTAAGGCCATCACATTGATTATGCAGGCATTTATCCTGTAGTTCGGCTCTTGCCCGGCCACAATAGCCACAAATTTGGTTATCGGTCTACATTGGATTCATGTACAACGCAAAGGCATACTCCGCCACCAGTGAGAAATCGCCGCTTGCATCCACTACGATCGCGCGGCGCGATCCAACCGAGACCGATGTACAAATTGAAATTCTCTTCTGCGGCATCTGTCACTCCGACCTCCATCAGGCCCGCAACGAGTGGAGCGGCGTCATGCCCACGGTATACCCCTGCGTCCCCGGCCACGAGATCGTCGGCCGTGTCACCAAAATCGGCTCAGCCGTAACCAAATTCAAAGTCGGCGACCTCGCCGCCGTAGGCTGCATGGTCGACTCCGACGGCACATGTCCCGAGTGCAAACAAGGCCTCGAGCAGTTCTGCCCCAACATGACCCTCACCTACAACTTTCCCGATAAACACACCGGCGGTGTCACCTACGGCGGCTACTCCGACTCGATCGTCGTCACCGAGAGATTCGTTCTCAAGGTCCCCTCGAACCTCTCGCTCGCCGGCGCCGCGCCTCTCCTCTGCGCTGGCATCACCACATTCTCGCCCCTTCACCACTGGGGAGTCACCAAAGGCAAAAAAGTCGGCATCGTCGGACTCGGCGGACTCGGTCACATGGGCGTCAAATTCGCCCACGCCCTCGGAGCCCACGTCGTCCTCTTCACCACTTCTCCCAACAAAAAAGACGATGCCCTCCGCCTCGGCGCCGACGAAGTCGTTATCTCAAAGAACGCCGACGAGATGGCAAAGCACGCCGGCAGCTTCGACTTCATCCTCGACTGCGTCTCCGCCGACCACGACATCAACGCCCTCCTCGGTCTCCTGGGCCGCGACGGCAACCTCACTCTCGTAGGCGCACCGGAAAAACCCTTCGCCATCTCCGCCTTCCCCCTGATCTTCGCCCGCAGGAGCCTCTCGGGCTCGCTCATAGGGAGCATCGCCGAAACGCAGGAGATGCTCGACTTCTGCGGTAAACACAACATCACCGCCGACGTCGAAGTCATCCCCATCCAGAAGGTCAACGAAGCCTATGACCAACTCTTGAAGGCCGACGTCAAATACCGCTTCTCCATCGACATGGCCTCCCTCAAGGGCACAGCATAGTCTCACGCTAAGCAGAAACTTTCGAGTTCCCGGCTGCCAGCCTAGTGCTCGGTGCCGGGACTCTACCTGTGTTCCTAACTCATTGCAAGATCACTTCTGTCGCTGTGTACGGTGGAACCGTCACCGTAAATGTGCTTCCCGGAATAGAAACCGTAGAGGAGGGAAGTGCAGCTGCTGACTGCATTGTACTGAGCCCGTAGCTATATTGCGTGGCCGTGGCTCCAACGGTCGCACCACTCACAGTAATCTGAACCAGATTGGGGTTGTTCGGATCGGTATTGATCAACATGACGCCTTTGCTGCCATTTGTCTTCAATGTTGCGTGAGCCAATATGGTCGCGCTGCTGGAAGTGGTCGTCACCAGCGAGTCGCCGACTCCAGCGAGAAGGTGCGCCATCTCGATACCGTAGTAGGCCGGATCGGGTGCTTCCGTTCCGGTTGTCAGATAGTTGTTGTGCAATTCCAGCCAGTCGATATTCTGAATCCCGTTCTCCAGGCTGACCAGATACTCATGTGCAGCATAAAGACCCGGTATTTGCGCAGGAGTCCCGCTAGCCAGTGTGCCATTCGGTCCTGTCTCGGTGACGAAGAACTGTACCGCACTCGCATTGGATGGGCAGGACTGTGCCAACTGAGTTTTGAGAGTGGTCACCAGTGTGGGCATATTCTTTTGCGGCAGACTGAAGAGCTGCGCCGCTGTCACGTTGTTGTAAGCGCCAGGATAGTAGTGGAGGATCGCAAAGTCGAAGTTAGCTCCAGCGCAGACTGCCTGTAGAGCCGCGGGATTCCAGGTCGCGGGTATCGGGTCAACTTGCGGGGAACTCATGACGAAGCCCACTTTGATCGTGGAATCCACTGCCTTCATCGCCTGGATAAACGGAATCGCATTTGTGCCATACGATGTGGGAGAAAGTCCTGCGACATTCGCTCGCGAGCTAAAGGTCGCATTTGTGCCATAGCCGCTCGGATAGACGTAGGGAGCGTGCAAATCTGTCTCGGAATTCTGGTTCGCGTTGTAGCCGTTGTAGAAGATCTCGTTGCCCAACTCCCAATACTTAATTCCTAACGGAGCGCTCTGCCCAATGCGGAGAAAGTTGTAACCATCGTCGGTCCCAAGTGGGCTTGCTGTTCGGAGGCTGGCCCAGAATCCGACCGTCTGCCAATTGAATCCGGCCGCATCGATCCCAATGTCCTGCGTGTTGCTGGGGCTACCGTTCGAATAGGCCACCCATGCAGCAGCCTCCTGCGGCTGACCTGCTGTATTCGGATTGCTGCAAGTATTCGGCCCATAGGTACCGGTCGACTTCGTCGCGGTGTTGTTAGCCACGCTCGTGCCATAGTTGATCGTGATGATGGCCTGCGCACCAACCGCCTGCAGCGTCTTGATGAAGTGGCCAAAATCGGTGTTAGGCGCAAGGTAGCCGTTCGGCGTCAAGCCGCAGGCCGGCGAGGTGGAGGCGAAGACCGGAGTCAGACTATTTTGTGCCCAATGGTAAACATCGGAATAAATGCCGCCCGGATAGCGCATCACCGTGACGCCGCCCGTCAGCAGCAAACCCGGAAGATTTGTGGTGTCGCCCAAGCTCGAGTCGTAGACAGATGTATGAATCCCGAATCCAGTCTGCGGCACTATCGCAAGCGGGGAAGCTGCATTCACCTGAACCACGGTATTTACCACGGTGACTGTGTAGGTCGTAGTCGTTGTAAGCTGCGTGGGGCTGCTGTCATTCGCTTTGATGGTGAAGGTGCTTGTCCCCGAGGTTGTAGGTGTTCCGCTGATGGTGCCGTTCGCCGCGAGCGTAAGGCCGGCAGGTAAAGATCCCGACTGAAGTGAGAATGCATAAGGCGCGGTCCCGCCGGAAGCAACGATCGCCTGTGAGTAGGCAGATCCAAGAGTTGGCGTGGACAGCGCTGCTGTCGTGATAGTCATCGGCAGAGCGTTGACTGTGATGCCGAAGGATGCAGTTGCAGACTGGGTCGGCGACGAGCTGTCCGTGAGCTTCAAAGTGAAGGTTGACGAGCCCGCTATCGTTGGAGTCCCCGAGATCACTCCGGAGGAAGAAAGCGTAAGGCCAGCCGGCAAAGACCCTGAGGATAGTGAGAATGCATAAGGCATAGTTCCGCCGAAAGCGGCGACCGTCTGTGTGTACGCGGATCCGACACTTGATGCAGACAGCGCCGTTGTTGTAATGGTCAGTGGCGGCGGATTGACCGTGACGCTGAAGGACGTGGTCGCGGACCCGACTGGCGATGAGCTATCCGTAACCTGTATACCGAAGGTCGATGTCCCGACGGTCGTCAGAGTTCCTGAGATCACTCCGGAGGTAGAAAGTGTGAGGCCGGCTGGGAGTGTGCCGGTGGTCAGTCCGAACGTGTACGGCGTCGTGCCGTTCGCTGCGGCGATGGTCTGACTGTAGGCTGTTCCAACTGTGCCGGGAGGCAAGCTGCTTGTGGTGATGCTGACAGGAGTAACAGTTTTTACAGGGGAGCTCGGTGCGGTGGAACTCGAAGCTGAACTCGTACCGGAACTGCATCCGCTGGCAACCAAAAGTGGTAGAAGCAATGCGAGACAAAGGGCCGATGAGACCGTGTTCGTGTTCTCTGGACTGGACGCTGAGGTGTGTCCGCGCCATGTGAATCTCGTCATGAAACTCCTAACCAAAAGTGGCCGCTACGTCCGGGGGGTGGCCGTTATATCAGCCTTCGCCCGGTTATCCCTTTTATTTCTATTGTCAAAAATAAACAGTACTGGAAAACGAATTTGCGTATATTTCGCAACCCCGGGAGTTAGCAAAATGAACATCATTCCGGTCTGACCAACGCTACATAGTCAGGGCTTCAGCCGTCAAGCGGAAATGACGATGTGTGTGACTGTCTATACCGATTCTTGTCTAATGCGGTATTTAACGTTATTTTGACTAACGACATAAATGCTCACTGGCTTCGATTTTGTAAAAACGCCTTGTAAGTATCAGAGAACGGTGCACTAAGTTTTTGCTCAACCCGTTCTTCGGCAGGTTGGAAAGTGCACGCGGCAAACATTTTCAATACGGAAGTCTTGCAGTAGGGCCGCTAAGGGGCTATGGCGGACCATTACATCGGCGAAGGAAGGGTGCTCTCCATTCCGCCTATATGAAAAAAAGAAAGAGGGCTGGACAGACCTGAAATCGTGCTCTTCTTAAAATCTAATTTCTTCTGTGATTGCCCCACGTGAGAAATTTGTGCTTGACTGCCATAGCTGCGGGTGTGTATTTTTCGATTCGCAAAAAATCTCAAAAGATTTCGTTTGCTAAAAGACTAGAGAAAGACGGTCCAGGATTCGTGTTGCTATTCATTTTGATGCTCAAAATAAAGCTGACAGAGAGATGTCAGCAGCTTCACAGGTTCATGACTGACTCGGCAATTTGGGGCAATCAAAGGCGTTTAGACAGGGTGAGTAACAAGATTTCGCATACAGCAGAGGAATCGGTTTTTGGCAGTCGGGACATGGAGGGCAGCGTGCTTTGCAACGGATTTGAACGGAGAAATGGATTGCGTCGGCTTATCAACGAAACACTGAGCATCTTTGGAAACACCCCTTGGTCGCATCAAACAAAGCGCATCTCGGCCCTACTGCTTGTCGTCCTTGCAGCCGTCGTCGCTCCAGGCCTCTCCGCCCAGAGCTATGTGCCAGCGGTCGTCAGTACAGCGTCAACGACGCTTTATTCGTCGATCGTCGTCGATTTCGCCGGGCCGCGTATCAGTTGACAAGGCGGGCAACACCTTCTTTATAGTCACAGGCGGATCGACGTCGACCCTGATGGAAATTCCCGCTGCTTCGCCAGCGGTGACGAACACGGCTCCGATCACGCTGATCACTGGGCTCGGACAGTACAACGCGTATGCCACGTTTGTGGACGTGAACGGTAATCTCTGGGTCTCTGACGGCAATGGCACGGCAACCATCGGCGGTTCGACAGATTACCTTTCATTGATCGAGATTCCGGCTTCAGGCGGCATTCCCAACACTGCAGCTCTCATTGCTGCCGGTGGCGAGAGCGTCACTGTTGTGGATGCGACGCACTGCTCCTCCACCTCGACGTCGCCTTGCACCTGGCAGAACTACAAATTTAATAGCACTGGTACTTCGCCAATAGCCGGTCCGCAGCTGGTGGATTTCTATGTTGACGGGGCTGGGAACGTCTACTTTGTAGATGCCTATGACAACACCTCCACTGGCCACTATAACCGCATCGCGAAGATCAATCTCTTTACGTCACCGGGCAGTGCGACATTGCTGGCCGACAATTTGACCAGCAATAGCAACGCTCAGATCGCGGTCGACGGCGCGGGGAATGTCTACTATGCGGATAGCTCCACCGTTGCGGCCGGAAGCGGCAATGTTTCGCTGGTCAGCGGCGGTGCGCTGACGACGGTTGGAACAACCGCGACGCTCACCACTGCCTTAATCGCCAGCGGCACCGCGACCGGCGTCAGCGCCGACTCCTACGGCAATCTTTACATCAGCAGCAAGACTCAGCTCTCTGAAGTCCCCTTCGAGGGAACAGCATTGAACTTCGTTGACGAATTCGGAATTGCGGCAGGACTAACCAATAACGTTGTCTACGGTGGCAGTGTGGATGCTCATGGCAACTACTATTACGCCAGCTACACCAACATTCAACAGCTGCAGGTTAACGGTTACAACTTCGGCAGCGTTCCTGTCGGCTCCCTGGTAAATGCCAGTTCTACAGTGAAGGCCCCATCCCTCAATCTGTACATAAATGCCACCATCGCGAACGGAGGAAGTTACTTCCCCACAGGTTCGCCCACTTCGAACACTAATGCATCGTTGCTCCAGAGCTTCCCGTACTCCGGCACAAAGAATAATTTCAGCGGCGGTGGAACCACCTATAGTCCCGGCACTAGTTCAGCCAATCTCATCGTAGACTTTCAGCCGATCCATCCCGGGTTGCTGAAAGGCTCCTTCACGCCACGCTACAACGGTACGAACAACATCGAAGTCACCGTCAACCTGCAGGGTGTGGGCGTCGGTCCTCAGCCCTTCTTCCTTCCTGGTATCGCCTCCTCGCTGTTTACGAGCGCCGCTTCCAGCAGTACCGCCGGAGCTCCACAGGTCACCCTGAGCGGTCCCACAGGCATCGCGGTTGATACCTTCGGTGACATATTCGTTGCAGATACCGGCAACGGCAAAGTCGTAGCCGATTGCCTGGCGTCGACCACATCGAACGCCACCGCCAACAGCTTCTGCGGGAACGCCGGCTACTTGGGTGCCGTAGTTGAGCTTGGGAGCACCTTCACCCACCCGGCGGGCATCGCATTGGACGGCGCCAACAGTCTCTACGTGGTGGATAGCGGCGCCAATACAGTTACCCTGATCCAGGGCGCCAATTTGTCATCGAGTACGCTTGTGGCTGCAACCGCCACCTTTGGCGGCGCCGCGCTCAGTGGACCGAAAGGCATCGCCCTCGACGGTTATGCCAATCTGTATATCGCCGATACCGGCAACAACCGCATTGTGATGGCGCACCAGTTTGGCGCCACTGCAACGGACAACGTCGTATACATCCCCAGCACCACCACCTTTGGCGGCACGGCGCTCAGCGGGCCAACCGGAATCGCAGTCGATAGCGCCGGTGATCTGTTCATCGCCGATACAGGCAACAACCGCATCGTCGAATACACCCCGTTGGGAGTAGCCTCCGTCGTCAGCTCCGGCACGCTGGCATTGAATGCGCCGACAGGCGTAGCCGTTTACCCATCTGGTGTACTGGTCGCGACCGATGCGGCCAACGGCGTATCGCTGCTCAATGGCACATCGAGTGAGGTGCTCTCATTCGGATCTACCTATACGACAAATAGCGCGCAGGGCGTCGCACTGGACCTTGCTGGGAACATTTATCTCACCAACACAACCGGCGGCCAGGTGCTGGAGCTGAACGTGACCTCTCCGCAGACGCTGACTTTCGCCAGCACCACCGAAGGCCAAACCAGTGCCCCCACTACAACCCAGCTCTTTAACGCAGGAAACGCCTCGCTGATTCTCTCCGGATTGGCGGTCAACTCCAGCAACTACACGATCAGTTCGAGCACTTGCACTTCCACCTCAACGGTCACGGCCGGCAGCTCCTGCAACCTGCTGACAACCTTTACGCCGCAGACCACGGCAACTCCGGGAACGCTGACGGGAACGCTAACCCTGACTGACAACCAGGACAGCTACACAACTGTGACAACCACCTCGAACGAGACCGCTTTCTTCTTCTCGACGGGCGTGCAGACGCTGAGTCTGACCGGCACGGCCGCAGCTGCGATCATCGGAGCGACACCGCAGACCATCACCTTCCCCCCACCCGCCTCGCCAGTAGCCTACGGAGTTGGCCCTATCACGTTGTCGGCCACCGCAAGTTCGAGCCTGCCGGTGAGCTTCAGCGTCCTCTCTGGGCCGGGAACGCTCAGCGGCAACGTCCTGACGATTACGGGTCAGGGCACAATCGTCGTTGCCGCAGATCAGGCGGGCAACCCCACCTACGCAGCGGCGACCGAGGTTACGCAGAGCATTGTGGTCAATCTGGCGACCCCGACGTCAAAGCCCGCATTGGTTTTGAGCCAGCTCTCCTGGCTCGGGAAGCTTCCTACTGGTGGATTTCTTGCCGGAGGAAGCCCGTCGGGTGGGAGTTTCGCAGTAAATCAGAACGGTGATGTTCTCGTAAGCAATACATATGGCAATTCCGTTTACTTGTTCAATGGGCAAACAGGCGCGGTCACCACTCTGTCATCGAGTTTCACCAACGTAGCCGCAGTCACGGTTGACAGCCAGAACAATCTATACATTTCGCAGCTGTATGGCTCGAACATCTACAAGATCCCTTACGTCAATGGAAGTTACGCCGCGGTAACACTTCCAACCTCGTCTCCGTATCCGCTATATTGCACAGGGAGCGATACAGCGGAGTGCCAGTTTATCCAAGCGGGCAGTTCCAACGTCAAAGCCATGGCGTTCGATGCTTCGGGCAATTTCTTTATGGCCACGACGCCGTCAAGCTCGGGAGCATCTGCCATCTACGAGTGCCCAGCATCATGCCAACCAAATCCTGGTGCTACGTCAACGCTGATCTACTCCGACGTGAACGCGGTCGGTTCTATTGCCATCGATCCCTGGGGAAACCTGTTCTTCACGGATGCAGCCTTCAACAGCAGTGGCCCCGGTGGCCAGGCCAGCACCAATTCGGCTCTCAATGAGCTTACGTACACGGCTGGAACAGGCTTTGCCTCGACACCGATTCAACTGGCGACCTACACCGTCCCCACCGCCTCGGTTGCCGCGTACGACGACAGCCTGGGAGCTGTGGGAGTGGATACAAACGGCACCGTATACTATGCGACCCAATACAATACCAGCGGGATAAGAGCCCTTCCTAACAATCATGGTATGGTCGACACCACCAACGTATACGGGGTCGCGACTCAGGGCGCAAAGCTCCTGACTCTGGATGCCAACGGCAATATCTATATTGGCGCCAACAACAGTGGAGATTCAATCGGCAAGATCCTGCTGAACAATCTCGTTGTTCCGGCAGCAACGCTCGGGACTCCGACAACAGCAACCAACGTCACAGTGATGGACAACTACGCAGGTTGTTCCAGCTCACCTACCTTAGCCTTCGGTGCGACAGAGGGCGGAGTTGCAACGTCCGAGTTCACCGCCGTTACAACCGGCACGTGTGCGGGCAGGCAAGCGGTTCTGATTTTGCCGCGACGATCACATTTGCGCCAACCGCAATAGGCACTCGAAGCGCAGTGTTGACCGTGGCAGACACGACAAACGGAGGTATCGGGACGGCAACGGTTACAGGTGTAGGCAAAGCGGTTCCGACGACACCACAGACGATCACCTTCACAGCGCCGCCACACCAATCACTTACAGCACAACGCCAATCACGCTGGCGGCGACTGCAAGCTCAGGCCTGCCGGTGACATTCAGCGTTCTCTCGGGCCCAGGCACCATCAGCGGCAATACCCTGACTATTACAGGTGTAGGCACGGTGGTAGTCGCCGCGGATCAGGCAGGTAATACAACTTATTCGGTAGCGACCGAGGTAACCCAGAGCATCGTGGTTACACAGGCATCGCAGACGGTCGCCTTCACTGCGCCGACCACGCCGATTACCTACAGCACGACGCCAATCACGCTGTCGGCGACTGCGAGCTCAGGGTTGTCGGTGGCTTTCAGCGTCATCTCCGGCCCAGCTACCGTCAGCGGCAACAGCCTCACGATTTCAGGTGTAGGCACCGTGGTCGTTGCCGCAAACCAGGCAGGTACCTCTACTTATTCGGCAGCGCCACAGGTAACGCAGAGCATCGTGGTTAACCAGGCGTCGCAAACTATCAACTTCACGGCACCCTCTACTCCTGTCACTTACAGCACAGCACCGATCACGCTGTCGGCGACTGCCAGCTCAGGACTATCGGTAGTCTTCAGCGTCGTTTCTGGTCCTGGAACCGTAAGTGGCAATAATCTGACGCTTACCGGTACGGGTACGGTCGTTGTAGCCGCAAATCAGTCAGGCAGTGCCAACTATGCTGCGGCGTCCCAGGTGACACACAGTGTTGTTGTCAACACGATCGGAGCGGCAGCAACCCCTGCCTTTACCCCGGCGGCCGGTAGTTATACTGCGGTGCAGTCAGTCACCATTGCCGACACGACGGCGGGAGCGGTGATCTACTACACCACTGATGGAACTACACCATCAACCAGCTCAACCGTGTACAGCGGCCCAATCTCAGTGACGGCAACTAAGACGATCCAGGCCATTGCCGTAGCTACCGGTTATACCAACAGCGCTGTCGCTTCGGCCACCTACACCCTTAACCTGGTGCCGCCGAGCTTCACTATTGCGATCAATCCGGCATCACTTACCATCCCATCCGGTTCGCAGCAGGGTGCAGTTAGCCTTACGGTGACACCGCAGAACGGGTTCATCGCTGCCGTCACGTTTGCATGCTCGGGTCTACCTACTGGCGCCTCGTGCTCCTTCACCCCCGCAACCGTGACACCAACAACAGCCGGCGCGGCGACTACCGCGCTTTCGATCTCCGTTCCTGCGTCGTCCGCAGCCGTTCGCTACAATTCCAGGCCGCTGTTGCCGGGCACAACCTTAGCGCTTGCCCTCTGCTTCTTTGGGTGGAGGAAGCGGCGTGGTGTACAAATCCTGCTTGTACTCGCGATAGGCGTATTCGGTTTCAGCCTGCTCTCCGGGTGCAGCACGTCCCCTAAGCTATCCTCTATGTCGACAGTCACTGTGATGGCCACGTCAGGCTCCCTACAGCAAACTGCGACATTGTCACTCACGATCCAATAACCCTTCCTGTCTGATGTACCGGCCATCGAGGTCTTTCTATTTGGAGAGACCTCGATGAGCTAGCTTTTTATACGAATGTCCTGTCGATCATCTCTCCGTACTGATAACGTGACCGCCGCCATTACTAAGCGACGCTCAACATCGTTACCTCGTCATGATCAATCACGGCCCAGCGAAACCCCGCGTGATTCCTGTGTCCTCTACCATGATGTTTGCAAAAACCCGGAATGCGGATAATCCGTTTCCGGCCCACGGAAAGTAATATGTCATACCCGCGCATAGCCACACTGTTGTTGGAGCGTTACGTCTTCCTGCCGCTCATCCTGTTAATGGGAGGTGCTCTTAGCGCCCAGGAGACACCTCAACCAGCGTCGATCAATCCAGGAACGGCACAGAATAGTCAGCCGGCATATACGCTGCACACGAGCACTAATCTCGTCATTCTTGATGTCGTCGTGTCGACCCCCGACGGCCATCCCGTACACGATCTCCAAGCGAAAGACTTTGTAGTAAACGAGGATGGAAGGCCTCAGCAGATTCGAAACTTCCAGAAGCACACCATGCAGGTTGCAGGGCACAATGACTTGATGGCGCCCCCAAAACTGGCGCCGGGACTGTTTACTAACTTCACGCCTTCCCATGGAGACGGTCCGGCCAATGTTCTTTTGTTAGACATGTTGAACACGCCGCTGCGCGATCAATCTTATGTGCGGCAACAGATTCAGGACTACCTGAACCACGCGCCTGATGGCACACAGGTCGCGATCTTCGGGCTATCCAACCGCCTTACAATCCTGCAGGGTTTTACTTCTGATACAAGGCTTTTGAAGACCGCACTGTCTCGCAAGAACGCCGCGAAAGGTTCGTCCTTGCTCAATGACCCATTAGGCGGAGGTACGAGCGAGGGGCCAGGCGAAAGCGATGTATCCGATGCGCTCGCGGACATGGGGACATCACCCGATGTCCTTGAGGCTGTTGCAAACGCCCAGCAGTTCGAGGCCGAGTCAGAGACCTTCCAGTTTCAGCAGCGTGCGCAGATCACCCTCGACGCCCTGAATGAATTAGCACGCTACCTGGCCAACATTCCGGGCCGCAAAAACCTGATCTGGTTTTCTGGCTCTTTGCCCATTAACATTCTGCCCAACGGCAACACGAGCAACGGCTTTGCCAGCATGGGCAACTTGGAGGCCGAGTTTCGAGAGACGACCGACCTGCTCGTCCGCAGTCAGGTCTCGCTCTATCCTGTAGATGCGCGCGGGTTGACGGGTTCTGGCATTTACAGTGCAGCGGGTTCGGGCCGAAAGTATGCGCGCGACGCAACGGCGGCCGGCAAGGATGAAGCGCAGTTTGACGCGCAAAGGGCAGGGGAAAATGACACGATGCTACAGACCGCGCACGACACAGGAGGCCGTGCGTTTATCAATACCAACGGTCTCAGCGCTGCAGTGGCCGAAGCGATCGAGCACGGCTCTAGCTATTACACTCTCGTTTACCTTCCCGCGAACAAAAAATTGGATGGACTTTATCGCAAGATCGAAATCGCGGTGCTTGGAAAGAACTATACCCTCTCTTACCGCCGCGGTTACTATGCAGACGATCCCAGTGCCCCCGCCTCACTCTCCGGCCATGGGGTTTCTGCGATGCCAGAAGGCGTTGCAGCCAAAAGTTTGATAACTCGCACCATGATGCGCGGCTCACCCGTGCCCACACAGATTATCTTTACCGTGCGTGTACGGCCGGAGACAGGGATCGCCGAAAATAAGCCATTGGCCGGGAACGAACTAGTCGCTACGAAGCCGGAGGCACGCCCTCCCTTCACGCGCTATGCCATCGACTTCGCTCTCAATGCGCGCGACATTTCCTTTTCGCAATCGGACGGACTTTTGCATGGAGCCTTCGAGTTCGTCATCTTTGTCTACGATACAAATGGAGCGCTGGTGAACCGCTCTGGTTCTACTCTCCACGCCGACTTGAAGCCGACGGTCTATTTGGATTTTCTACATCATCCTCTCTCGTACAACCAGGACATCAGCGTACCGCGCAAGGGCGACTATTTTCTGCGTGTCGCCGTACATGACCTGAATAGCGACCGAGTGGGTGCCGTCGAAATTCCCGTAGATTCAGTCAGAAATCTACCGCCACTTTCTGCTGATGCTACGCCGCCTTCTGGCAGGTGATTGAATTGTCACCATGTGTAAATGAATCTTTTGTGCGAGGTCGTCGAACGTTTTCACTTCATAAATAATGTCGAGTAACAAAATAAATCCATTTCCGAACGTAGCTTGAACTATGCTGCCGTGTTTCACTCGCCCATTCGTGTCCTAGTCTGACGGTCGCGTAGAAGAGGCTTCAGAAGCCTTTCGGCCTTGGCTCTGTAGCCAGGGCAAAGCATGACTGTGCTCGATCTCCTGCCGATGCGTGTAACTTGCTTGGGCCTCTTGCACGTCTGCCAATCTGCCCGTTCGCAAGGCGCACGGTGGTCCTTGCCGTCGATGATGATTAGTTCGGAAATCACTCGATAATGCAAGCCATTTGCCGGCGTCCTAGGTGAAGATTTAGCCCTACACGGGACTGCAGCGGGAGGCGACTAGGTTTTATCGAGAAGCTCACAAAAATATATTTGACAGACGTGAGTGAATAACCCTATATTTCGAGTCGCAATTTAAATTTACAACTAATCAAAGTTAGCTTTGACCGTTCGGACGCGAGCCCGATGCGGCATTGCCACTAGATCCTTGCTTTCTTTGCCGGAGACGGTGCTGGAAGTGCCTACCAAACGTACGCGAAGTTTTAGATCCACCCAGTCTGGCAGTCTCAAAATTTTGGAGTCGATCAAATTATGGAACCATCTGGCATCACACCTAGCCATCCTGTGCACCACGAAGAAAGAGCGTCTTTTGCCGCGCTTGGAGTATTCGCTTTTCTTGCGGCAATGATCGTGCTGTGCGGGTCGAGTTCAGCTAGGGCGCAGACCATCCCGGGCGCAGTGATTTACCAGGCAAATAAACTGGTCAATATTAATGGCAACGCTGGTCACATCGCAGCGAACAATCTTGGCGATGCATTTTATGTCAGCCAAACTGACAATATAGCTTACTGGTTGCCTCGCGGAGTCTCCACTCCGGTCTCGTTGGTTACAGGTCTTGGCGGCGGTCGGTCTGTGACGATCGATGCATTCAACAATGTGTATGTCTCCAGCAATTACAGCGGCCGCGTTATCGAGGTGCCTTATGTGAACGGTACCTACGCCACCGGCACGGCGAACAGCAGCGGTTTACCCACCTGTACCGCAGCTCCTACCGCACCATGTCTGGCATTCGGCAACGGCGGGGGGGCCACTGGATATTATCTGCAGGCAAGCGACATCGCCTTCGATCGGCCGTCAACCGGCGCTTCAAACGCATACGTAATCGATGAGCGAGACAACAACTGCAACCAGAGCAATGCAGCAACGACCTGCAACACTATCTTGAAGTTCACTCCGGCGAACAACGGTACGTATACGGCCACTGTTCTAGTTACGGGGCTGCCGCAGACGAACAATGGGCAGATAGCGGTAGGTCCGAATGGCGACGTCTATTACGCAGACGGAAGCAATGTCTATTTCATCGCTGCTGGCACTACCTCAGCAGTCACTATAGGCACGGGCTTGACCAATCCTACGGGTGTAACGACCGACTACTACGGTAACCTCTATATCACTAACGCCTCGACGCCCAACGCCATCTTTGAAATGCCTGCGGTGAACAATGTGGCACAGCCGAATAAGCAATTCACGTTTCTGAGCACCTATTCGGCTAACGGCATCGCATTCGATGGCCTCGGGGACGTCTACTATACGGGCTACTCGGGCCAGACTAATTTGAACGTGGCCAAGATCAACGCCTTTAGTCTCGGATTGGCTGCGATCGGTACAGCAGTTTCCACGTCCGCTACGACGCTCACTGTTCAATTCAATACCAGCGTCAATGTTGCTGCGATCACTCCTTCTGGCACTGCCGCAGGCTTCTCCTATGTGGCCGGAACATGTGCTCCGGGTGCGTACAGTGCAGGGAACACCTGCAACTTTAACGTGAACTACACCCCTACTGCCGCAGGATTGCAGAAGGGCTCCGTAAGTTTCACCACCGCTACTGGATCCAATATTGTCGTCGCATCTCTTTCCGGGATCGGCATGGGTGTTGTACAGACCAGCGATCCCGGCACGATAAGCACGATCGGTAGTGGCCTCTTGAATCCTCAGGGGATCACGGTCGATAGCGCGCAGAATGTTTACATCGCGGATCAGGCAGCGAATGCCGTATTCATGTATCCCGCTGGATCCAGCACGGGAACCTCAATCGGCTCGGGCTTGGTCGGGCCGACGTCTGTCGCACTCGATAATTCCGGAAATCTGTACATTGCAGATTCCGGCAACGGACGTGTTGTACAGGTTCCTAATATTGCAGGTACGCCCACGAGCAGCGCGCAAAACGTGATCATGAACGGTCTCGGCACCGCGCTCGGCATCGCAACCGATCAGAGCAGTAACCTGTATATCGCGGATAGCGGCAATATCAAAAGCTCCGATAACAAGGTGCTGCAACTCGGCACGGTAGCGGGGATCCCCAGTGCGAGTGCAACCAGGCAGATGGGCGAATCCTCGACTGCCAACCAGTCCATCTTTACTGCCCCTATCGCCGTAGCAACCGACAGCGCCGGCAACCTGTTTGTCGCGGATACAACAGCGAATACGGTGACGGAGATTACTTACTATGGTCAGCAGACCCTCAACATCGGTACCGGCTACTCGCACCCATCGGGTCTGGCTACTGACGCATCAGGCAGTCTCTATGTTGCTGACAGCGGTAATGGCCTTTTGCTCAAGATTCCCTTTGAGTCGCCGATCTTCAACACCAACGATGAATATGTGGTCGGCGGCACAATCCTCGCACCATACGGTGTTGCGCTTGACGGCTCATCCAATCTGTACGTAGTGGACAGCGCGAATGCGAGTGCCTATGCGATCAATCGCGCTCAGGGCACTTTGCCATTAGGTCGCGGAAACATCAATACATCCACTTCACAACTGAAGGGCTATATCGGCAACGCCGGTAATCTGCCGCTGATACTGGGCAATCCTGCCTACGTCGCAACGGGCGATACCTCGGTGTTCACGATAACTTCGTCGCCGACCGGATGCGTGAACTCTGCCACAATCACTTCAGGCTTTGCCTGCTCTCTGTCCGCGAGCTTCGGCCCGACCGTTGTTGGCATCTATAGTGAGTTGCTGTCGTTCACGAGCAATGCCACTAACACGGCCACGCCCAGCCTGACGCTGACCGGTACTGGCCTGAACCAATCCACTACCACCATCGCGTTGGCGCAAACGAGTCCCTCGGGTACGGCGCCTTTCGGTCAGCCCGTCATCATCACTGCGACGATCACTTCTACAAAGGCGGGTACACCTACCGGCACGGTAGCGTTCTCCGTCGATGGGGGACAGGCTAAGAATGTTAAGCTCAGCGGCAATACGGCACAAATTACACTGAGTAACCTTACGGGCGGTAGTCACGTGGTCTCCGCCAGCTACTCAGGGGATCTCCTGTTCGCCCCCAGCAACACCGTTCTTTCGGTCGCGGTTGCTCAGGCAAGCAGCACGACAGTCCTGACCAGTACCGGTGGCAATCATAATCCGGATAGTGCTACACCCGGAACGCCGTTGACACTGATTGCCACGATTACGCCGGGAGCAAGCACAGTACCAACCGGGCAGGTCACATTCACGTTGAATGGCAAAGCATTGGCACCTCCAGCTACGGTCGCGCCAACAACCACAACAACCGCCGGAGTGAGTGTCACCACGTACCAGGCCTCTATCTCGATATCCACCCTGCCCGCGGGCTTGGACTCGATCGTTGCTACCTATAGCGGCGACGTGAATTATGTCTCTTCCTCAAATACCTTGGGCGTGACCATTACACCCATGACTTTTACGCTGACGCCTGCGGCCACAAGCGTAACCGTGTCTACGGGACAGACCATAACTACGCCACTTCAGGTGATTTCGCTCGCTGGCGCCCAAGGTTTCGTTGGTCTAAGCTGCACCGGTCTTCCGGCAAACGTGACTTGCGGCTTCAGTCCGAACAATTTCATTCTGCAGCCGAATAACGTGATCACCGCGGCACAGGTTGATGCGCACGGTAACCCTATCGTACCGGCAACCAACGGCCCGATGAACATCACGCTCAGCGTCATTACAGGTACAGCGCCTGTTGTGCCGCAGCCGCCAGTCGGCGCCTTGAAACTTCCTCTATTTGGAAAGAAGGTTCCGGTCAGTCTGGCGTTTCTGCTGCTCTCGCCCATCGCACTTGCAGTACGCAACCGTCGCGCGTTGAAGCACTTGCGCGGATCGCTCAACCTATGTCTGGCCTTGCTCGCTCTGTTCGGCAGCATCACCATGTTCACTGGTTGCGGCTCGAAGATCGGTGTAACACCGCAGGGCGCCTACACCGTAACTATCCGGGCTATAACTACGGTTGTCACCCCAAGCGGAGCAAGCGTAGCCAACGCCTACGTGGGTGCCTATGCCCCCGGTTGCAGCAACACTCCGGCTGGCTCAGTCGATTCCACTGGCGCTCCAATTGTCACCTGTGAGCAGGACGCGCAACTGAGCCTTACGGTGAAGCAATGAAAAGTCCCATGAGATCTGGACTCCACAACCTTATTCATTCCAACCCCGCCGGAAGACTACCCGGCGGGAAACAGGAACCCTTACAGATAGGTGATCACCCGATGAAGAACTACCTTCGTATCTTGTCCTGCTGCATGGCGCTTTTGGCGACCCTGTTCCTCTATCAGCCGGCGTCATCCTGGGCCCAGACAACGAGCGCATCGCTCAGTGGTGTCGTTGTCGATACGACGGGAGCTCTCATCCCTCAGGCCAGTGTGATACTTCGTAACACAAAGAGTCACGATACTCGTCACGCAACCAGCAGCGACGCGGGCATCTTCCGATTCAATGCGGTGCCTGCCGGTACGTACAGCATCACGATCACCATGAAAGGCTTCCAGACACTGGTGACGCGCGATATCGAACTCCATCCAAACGATAACGTCACCATGTCTGAACTGCACATGAAGGTCGGTGCTGAAGATGTGAGCGTGACGGTGGAAGCGAATACCGATATTGCGACCAGCGGCGAACGCAGCTCGTTGATCACGGCCCAGGATATTCAGAAGCTTTCGACTGTTGGTCGGGACGTCTCCGAACTGCTGCGCACTCAGGCAGGTTTCGCCGTCGCTCAGAGTGGCCTGGACAACGCCAGTTCCAGTTCGGCGGAGGTTGCCGGAACTTATTCAGGTCTGTCGAACTACGTCGGCAACGGCGCTACAGCCAACGGGGCAAGCATTATCTCGGACGGCTCCAATGTTACCGATCCCGGTAGCGGGGCTGGCCAGACTCAGACCGTCAACATGGACTTTGTCCAGGAAGTAAAGATCGAGACCTCAAACTTCGGTGCCGACACGGCCAAGGGACCGACCGTCATCACGGCGGTAGGGAAGTCTGGTGGTCAGACATTCCACGGTAATCTTCGTGCCTATGCGCGAACCTATCAACTCAACGCGCAGGACTGGTTTCAGAAATTCCAGAGCTTCAGCCCTATCAAGGACCACTACATTTATCCTGGCATCGAGATCGGCGGCCCGGTTCTACTTCCACACAGTAACTTCAATAAGAACCGCAAACTAACGTTCGAGTTTGGCGCTGAAGATTACGTTCAGCGCAACGTCTACGCGTACGGCAGCTTGCCGAAGAGCCTTCTGGAGGGCCTGGTTCCCACCAAGGCCATGCTCAACGGCGACTTCTCCCAAAAAACTCTTGCAGAAGATTACCTGGGAGTAAACGTCTCGGACGTTCAGGGCACGGGCAACTACGGTGCGGGTTGTACGCCCAACGGTCTGCTGTCAACCTACTACCACATTTGTGCACAGACGGGTGACGGCGGAAAATTAGGCACGATCGATGCTGGCACCTCCGCCATTCTAAGGGCGTACTATGAACCGGGCTGCACAGGAGACCTGAGTACGTGCCCAGGTCCGGGACCCACAAAGAACTTTTACAACACTCAGACTTTGAACCTGGAGAACCCTGACAGCTACCAGATCCGTTACCGTCTCGACTACAACGTCAACGACAACAACAAGCTCTTTTTTGTCTACAACGGCCAATTCGGAACCACCTCGCATATCCCGGAGTCTATATATTATTCGCCAGGAACAAGCGGTCAGGCATACCTTGGCGGAGCCGATACTCCGGGAAAGATTAATGCCAAATCATCTTCCAACCTTGCCAGTGTCAACTACACCCACATCTTCAGTTCGAAGATGACAAATGAGGCATTTGCGGGCATCTCAGAAGTAAAGAATTCCTATTCTTCCGGCAATCAAAGCTTGCTGAGCAAGAGCTATTGGGGTTATCCCTACCAGGGAATTTACCCGAAGGCGACCAGTCAATTGCCCCAGGTCGCCACCTACTCGGCGGGTGATGCAATCCTTCCATTTGCCATTACCCCGGATTTCAGCGCGGGTCCATACCTGTCAACGAAATTCCTGCCGTCCGGCGGCGATAACTTCTCCTACGTCCTCCGGGGTCACACGCTCAAATTTGGCGTTTACGTGGAACGTGACACTGCCAACCAGACAGACCTCAGCCCAATAACCAACGGCCAGATATCGAACTATTACATGAATGATCCGGAGGCCGCTTGCGACACCAATTCGTTTAGCGCCTGCGGCGATAACTATCTGGCTGGCTTCTTCGCTGGCTTCGTCGGAACCTTTACCCAACAAAACTTCAATGCGAAGACGGATCTCGATTATTGGTCGGTATCCTGGTATGCGACGGACAGCTATAAGCTAACCAAAAGACTGACGCTCGACTATGGCGTACGCTTCGATCATCTTGGCCCGTGGCAGGACAAGCACGGGTTGGGAATGGCGACGTTCTTCCCCAATCTGTACGCTACAGACCCCAAGAACACGGCCAATCCGGACGGAAGCCTATTCGAGCCAGGCGTCCGGTGGCACGGTGGAAATCATGCCACAAACAATAATGCAGGCTTCGCCGGCGTGCCGAACTCAGGCGTTCCTTCACGTTGGGCCTTCGTGTCGCCGCGCGCAGGTTTTGCGTTTGATGCTTGGGGTACCGGAACCACGATCCTCCGCGGAGGTTGGGGCATGTATCGCGCTCACGACTCCTGGAATGACTTCACCGGACCGGCGGCCACGGCCCAGGGCCTTCTAACGTCGACCGTGGGAGGCAGCCCGACTACAGGCTCGGTTAAACTTGCCACAGTCGACCAGACAGGTCCGGGCTTCCGTTGCGATTTTAGCCAGCAGAACGGCTGTCCCAGCATTATGCTTCTGGATCCAGGCGACAACCAGCAACCCTTGACGCAGACGTACAGCTTCTCGGTCTCTCAGAGATTTCCTTTCGGCTCTCTCTTTGACATTGCCTATGTCGGCAACCAGAGCAGCAATCTCCTTACCGACAACGCTTCGACCAACCTCGTACAGAGCCAGGACCTGCGAGACATCAATGCCATTCCGATTGGTGCTTTCTTCAAGCCGAATCCGAACCCGGCCTCATCGGCGTTCGGCACAATCCCAAATCTGTCGAGTTTTCAGCAGACCCAGCAAAATGACTATCGCAAATACCCTAGCTATAGCCACATGGGCATGCCGCGACATATTGCCTATGCCAACTACAACGCGGTCCAGGCTAACTGGAACCGGCAGAAAGGCCGCCTGAACTATGGCCTGAACTATACCTTCAGCAAGGCGCTCGGCATTCGCGGCGCGTTCAACAACGGTATGGCTGGCGATCCAACAAACCTTCGGGCAAATTACGGTCCGCTGGCCTTTGACCGTACTAGCATCATTGGCGCGAGTTACTCCTACGATATGGGCGAGCGATTCCATCCCGGCAATCGATTCCTGCATGGCCTGAGCAACTTTTGGATGGTTTCGGGTATCACGAACTGGCAGAGTGGCCCGAACCTTCAGGCCGTCTACGCTCCGAACTTCAATCTCCAGGGTTATGCCAACAGCTCATTTGGTGGTAACCGCTGTAAGACAGGCACGACCTCGAATGTACCGACTGCATGCCAGATCAACGATACTCTGCTGTTGGGCACCACGGATGTTATGCTGCAGCCGGTACTCCGTGCTGGCGCCGGTTGCCCCGGGGGAGATCCTACTGCTGGACTGCAGAAACATCAGTACATCAACGGCAATTGCTTTGGCCTTGGACCTCAGGGTGTGAATGGCCCAACGAACCTTGGCTATATCCATGGGCCGGCATTCTTCGCCAGCGATCTCACGCTGCAGAAGACCTTTCCGCTAAAGGAGAGTCGGAATATACAGTTGAAGCTTGCGGGCTTCAACTTTCTGAATCACCCGCTGACCAGCTTCAGCTCGCGCTACCCGAGAGAAGCCAATCTGCAGTTCTATGATCCGAATAATGTCGGATTCGCAGGAGTGCAATTGGTTAATAGCGCCAACCCCGGTGGAAACTGCAGCGATGCCGGATCGCAATGCTTCGGTTATGCTGGGTACAAGACGGGCCGGCGTGTATTGGAAGTGATGGCGAGGTATAACTTCTGAAAACCTTATAGCAACGAGAAGGTATACAGCCTCTATCGCCTGATCTCGGTGTAACTATCGCCGAGATCAGGCGACGACGAGAGGTTTGAACGATGCGGCGTTCCCAAAGTCGTAACCCGCAATGGGTGCAGATCGACCATTTCTACACGTGGTATTTGCGAAAGTGTGGAAATACCGCTTCGAAATCACGGCCAAAGCAAGATGCATGCGCAAAGTTCAAATGGCGTAACATCAACCTCAAATGAGGATACAAGCGTTGCTTTCAGGACAAAACGGTTTGCCGCACCCGGAAAGAGTGCTGGGGGTCAGACGGATCGACCTCTCCTCCGCGCAGCTCGCCTCCAGCGAGAATGCACGGGACATCAATCGGGACATCGTTCTGGAGTTGATCCGTTTTAGACAACCTGTCTCACGCGTAGAACTCGCGCGTTTTTCGGGATTACAGCCAAGCACCATCTCAATCATCGTTGAGCAGCTTATCTCCGAGCGCTGGGTGCGTGAGGGAGCGGTCGTTCGCCGTTCCCGCGGCCGCCCTTCTACCATGCTGGAAGTCAACGACTTTCTCGTGACGTTTGCCCTCGACATTCGTCCCGATCGCGCGATCCTTGCGGTAGTCGATCTCACTGGCCGATTTCTTTCGCGCGAAACGGTCATGACGGTATCCGATCCAGAACTCGCGCTCAAACACATCATCGAGAAAATGCGGCTTCTGCAGGCTCGGCACATCGACAAATCCTTTGAAGGAATCGGCGTAAGTGTTCCCGGACGAGTTCATCCAGAGACCCAGCGGCTTCTTCTGGCGCCTAATCTTCATTGGCAGGGCTTTGACATTAAGTCTGCGTTGGAAGAAGGCTTGAATCTGCAGGTGGAGATTGATAACGACGCGAATGCCTGCTTGCTATCCGAATCCTGGTCCGGCCGGCTGGCAGGTGTTACCAATGCAGTTCTTGTCGCGGTCTCCGAAGGTATCGGCACGGCAATTCTTTCCGGTGGACAACTACATTCCGGGTACAACGGGCTCGCCGGTGAGTTCGGACACATTCCGGTTGATTCGGCGGGTCCGGTATGCGGTTGTGGCCAGCGCGGCTGCTGGGAGATGGCTGGATCGTCGCGCGCCGCACTGCAGTTTTATCGCGAGCTCTCTCCGGACAGTCCCTCGATCGATATCTACAGCCTCATGCGGCTCGCCGAAGAGAATGACCCGATTGCAATTGAGGCAGTTACCCGTCAGGCCCATGCCATTGGTCGCGGCCTTCGGCTTATCACTGCCGCTCTTTCGCCCGAACTCATCTTGATTACGGGTGAAATCACGTCCGTATGGCCGCGATTTGGACCCATTATTCAGCGCGAGTTGGAGCTTGCTGTACTGGCCGGACCTCCACCTCGATTGGAAACGGCTGGTGATGGCGAATCGGCTCGTCTTCGCGGTGCTGCTGCCGTTCTGTTGCAGCAGCATGCAAGCTACCACCGCTCAACGCACTACCCGCGGAATGAACGTCGGCTGCCGTCTGACGCCATTCCTGCTCTGCGGTTGAGCGAGCCACACAAAAACTCGAATTAACTCATCGATCGACTCGATGGTGCGTCACCCGCGCTTTGCACCGTCTACTATCGCAACCTTCAGCTCTACCGGCTTCCACACCCAGCCCGATACACCCTCGGCTTCTTCCACTCTTCATCTGTTGCAAAGATAATGCACGTCTGCCCAGTATCCGTATTGAGCCGCCATGTGATATTTCCTTGGCGGAAGAGCTGATATTTTCCTGTCCCTGCAAAAACCATCCCATTCGGTGGATTCGGGCTGATCGTATCTCCTGTCGGAACCGCCCCTTGCGGTGGTTGCCCTGTCTGTGTCACCTGCGAACCTGCTTCAGCCTCGGCCGGAGTAGTCTTCGTCGCAGCAACCCCCAATGCAGCAGTCGCTTCTCCACCGGCCTCTGCAGCCTTCGTATCAGAGGCCTTCGCAGGCACCGACACCGTCATCTTCGCGCCCGAATCCGTCCCGACCTTCTCCCCCGAGTCTCTCGAAAACACATCTCCCGTGCCCCCCGCGCGCCGAACGTCGTAGGAGTTGTATCCGACGTAGGCAAACCCGATCAACACCAATGCCATGACGATATAGAGGACGCGTTTTCCCATGATCTCTTTCCCGGCTCGGTTAATCCGATTCAGGCGCGGCACATACGCCCCGGAACCCCATCATAAAACAACAGCATAGAACAAGCACCAGACTCGGGCGTAGCTTGTGCATCTCCATCATCTCTCTGTCCGACAGTTCCCACACGACAATCTGCTCGACAGCCATTTACCAACTAGTCACCAGCGAACCGGCAGGAGTATCATCAACTTGTGCCGAAATACTCCATCGTCGTGCCGTTCCATAACGAAGAGGACAACGTCACCACCCTCTACGATCGCCTCAAGGCCGTCATGGAGCAGGTCGGCGACACCTTCGAGCTCGTCTTCGTCGACGACGGCTCCCGCGACCGCACCTATCGTCTCCTCGAAGAGATCGCCGCCGTAGACTCGCGCGTCCTCGTCATCAAGCTTCGCCGCAACTTCGGCCAGACCTCGGCCCTCGCTGCTGGCTTCGACCACTCCCAGGGCGAGTTCATCCTCGCCATGGACGGCGACCTCCAGCACTCGCCCGATGAAATCCCCAACTTTCTCGCCAAGCTCGAAGAAGGCTACGACGTCGTCAGTGGCTGGCGTTCCCAGCGGGGAGACAATTTTCTCCTCCGTCGCATTCCCTCTCGTTGCGCCAACTGGCTCATGGCCACTCTCAGCGGAGTCAATATCCACGACTTCGGCACCACCTTCAAGGCCTACCGCCGCGAGGTCATCCAGAACATCCCTCTCTATGGCGAGATGCACCGCTTCATCCCCGCTCTCGCCTCCTGGTACGGCGCCAGCATCTGCGAAATCTCCATATCGAATCCGGCCCGCGAGTTCGGCAAGAGCCACTACGGTATCTCCCGCACCTTCCGCGTCTTCTTCGATCTGCTGACTATCCGTTTCCTGCTCAAGTACATGACGCGCCCGCTCCATTTCTTCGGCAGCATTGGCGCGCTGGGCGTTCTCACCGGCTCAGGCCTCGCCGCGTGGCTCCTCGTGCTCAAGATCCTCACCGGTCAGCACGTTATGGATCTTCACGGCCCCATCTTCGTCATCGCCGGCATCTGCATTCTCGCCGGCATCCAGATGATAGGCATCGGCCTGCTGGGTGAGCTTCAGGTTCGCCACTTCCACACCGCCTCTCACCGCGCACCTTATGCGGTTGATCGCATTCTGCGCCTCCGTTCCGAGGAGAGCCTCCTCCACTAAGCTTTCCGCCAGCCACAACCTCCGAAAATTCAGGTAGAGTGTTGGGCATCGTTCGTCTCCATTCGGGCCAGATTGTCCAATCTGTTTCACCTGGAGGAAGCATGTCCGCACACTACGAACTGAAATCGGCTGCAGGCAAGCAATTCATGTTCAATCTGAAGGCAGCCAACGGCGAAGTCATCCTGACCAGCGAAAACTACAAGGAAAAAGAAGGCGCTCTCAACGGCATCGAATCCGTCAGAAAAAACTCTCCGGATGATAAGCAATTCGAGCGCAAGGAGTCGAAGTCCTCTCAACCTTACTTCGTCCTGAAGGCGAAGAACCACGAGACCATCGGCAAAAGCGAGATGTACTCCTCCACGTCAGCCATGGAGAAGGGAATCGAGTCAGTCAAAAAGAACGGCCCGGTAGCCACAACAAATGACCTGACCTAAGCCAGCGCCGCCACAACCTACAAAGGCGTCCGAAGTTAAAGACTGAGGGACGCCTTTTCTTATTAACCAAAACCGTCATGCTATTGTTCGCCTCATGCGAGATACTGTCCAAAGCCGAGCTTCGTAGGAGAGCATCCAACACCCATGCAGGCCATCCAGATTCTCACCACCGGAACCGCCGACGTTCTCACCCTTTGCGATCTTCCCACGCCAACCCCCGGCCCAGGCCAGGCTCTTATCCGCATCGAAGCCAGCGGAATCAATTTCATCGATATCTATCTCCGTGAAGGCCGTTACCCCGCCAAACTCCCCTACATTCTCGGTCAGGAGGCAGCCGGAACCATCGTCGCTCTCGGCGAGCCAGGCCTCACGCCCACGACGCTCAAAGCCGGAGACCGCGTTGTCTGGTGTCACATCCCCGGAACCTATGCCCAACTGGCAGTGGCTCCCACCTCTGCCCTCATCCCCATCCCCGAAACCGTCACTGCACAGCAAGCCGCTGCCGCCATACTTCAGGGCATGACCGCCCATTACCTTGCGCACTCTACCTATCCCATCCACCCTGGCGATGAGGTTCTCATCCACGCCGGTGCCGGAGGCGTCGGTCTCCTGCTCACCCAGATGGCCAAGTCCCTCGGAGCGCGTGTCTTCACTACCGTCTCGAACGAAGAAAAGGCTGAGCTCTCCCGCGAAGCCGGAGCCGACGAAGTCATCCTCTACACCCACGAAGACTTCGCTACAAAAATTAAGACCCTCGCCACCGGCCCCGGCCTCCACGCCGTCTACGACTCCGTAGGCAAGACCACCTTCGACAAGTCCCTCGAAGTCCTCCGCCCCCGCGGCATGATGGTCCTCTTCGGTGGCTCCAGCGGAGCGGTCCCGCCCTTCGACCTCATTAAGCTTCTCCACCATGGGTTCGCTCTACGTCACACGCCCAACGCTCAAGGACTACGTCGCCACCCGAGCCGATCTCGAATCCCGCGCTACCGATGTCCTCAACTCCGTAGCCAACGGCTCCCTCAAGCTTCGTATCGAGCACATCTACCCGCTCGCCGACGCCGCCCGCGCGCAACGCGATCTCGAGTCCCGCAAGACCACCGGCAAACTCCTGCTGATCCCGTAGCAAAAGACCCGACCGCTCAGGCAGCCTAAATCAAGCACGGAATCGAAGGTACTGGCGCATCCCGAAAGTCGTAGGACAATTGCCCCGTCTCCTGCATGTAGTACGGATGATCCCGGATGGCCGACACGATCGCGTTGCTGTCCGCAAAGTTGGGCTTCACCCAGAAGACGTGGTAGTCGCAATAAGAACCGCCCCAGACCGCTGCCAGTACGTACCCATGCTTGATCGCATAGTTATGCATAATTGCATCGTTCAAGCTCAGCTTGTCGGTTACGCCCGGAGCGACAATACCCTCCGTTTGTGCCTTGTAGTCCGCAACACTCCGATAAGTCGCCCAAACGCGATACATCAGAATCTCTGGCTGGTAGCTATCAATATATGCTTCCGTCAGTAGCCCATGATTGCGCGCGACGAAGGCGTCATTCAGCCCGCCCTCATCCACTGCCCGCCATTCCGAATAGAGCGGGAGGTCACCCGCTTCAGTCATCACCATGCTGTAGTTCTTCGCCGCATAGGGCTGCAGTCGCAACCCTAACTCCTGCGCGCCCACATTCGAAAACGGCTTCAGATAAAGGTGCATGTTATAGATAATCGCGAAGACAAACACCAGTGCCATCACCGCAGCCAGCGGTCTCTTCAGCGTCTCCGCCTCTCGCGGATGAGTGCTCTCAAGCTCCCGCCACCAAACCGCTACCAATCCACCCAGCGAGAGCATCGACAGCGGCACCATCACATATTGGAACCGTGAGAAATGATTGTTCTCGAGCGCAATCAAAATCCACACCGAAGTAAACGGCACCACCGTAATCAGCCAGATCGACAGTTGCCGCATCGCGCTACGGCTTCTCAATCCAAGCCCAGCCAGCGGTAGAAACGGCATCAACAGTTCCATCATCGCTCGCGACGATATCTTCAGATTGGCCCACCGAATTCCACCCGCGTGCTTCGTATAAAACGGAACCGGAAACGCATATCCGAAGTAGTGCAGCCGCCACGCAAAATAAATCCCGCCGCACACCGCAAAGATCGCCCCAAAACTAACTACCAGCGGAAGCCGCCTCGTTCTCACCCCATACAGCGTTGAGCACAACATCAGCCCCGCAAGAATCACCCCATCCGGCCGAATCAATCCCGTGACAAATCCAAACACCGCAAACCAGATTGCCCGTTGCCAGGTCACGCCATCCCGAACGCAAACCATCCCCACATACCAGGTCAGCAGCGCAAACAAACCATAGAACGGTGCGCTGAACCCCGTATTCACATAGTGGTATCCCAACCCGAATCCCAGCGTAGCTGCAAACCCTGCCGCCAACAGCACCGGAGCGTGATACAGTCGCCGCAGCCCCGCGTACATCACCGCCACGCTCACAATCTGAGACACAAACAGCAGCCCTACCGCCACTGCCTTCACCCCCACATGCGTCAACCCGCTGATCACTCCGATCAGCGCCATATACAGAAAATCCGTCGCTCCTTCCACCGGATGTTCGCCAACATTCCACACGATCCCATGCCCCCGCGCCAGATTCTGCGAATAGCGCAAGAGCATCGAGGCATCTTCCATCGGGCTCAGCGGAAGCTTCAGATGACCCGCCACAAAAACAGCCGTAGCTGCCACCAGCACGCTCATCACGATCAAATCCATCTTTGAAAAGCTCGCAATTCCCACGCTGTCAGTCGACTCAGTGGAGGAAACAGGGGAAGTAACAGTCGTCAAGGAGGCCCTCTCAAATGCTCTGATCGTCTAAATTGTGAATCGCGTAGCTACGAATTCTGCGAAAAAGCTCGTTCCAGCGTACAGCTTTATCCACCGCCAAACTATTGCCCTTATGGGTTACTCCCGCCGTGTAAACTGACTAAGCCGGATGTCCCTCCGACCCGGTAGTCCCTGCGGCGATCCTCGCATCCGCCGTACAACGCAACCTTTTGTCCCGCAACGGAATGTTCGGGAAGCGCGGTGAAATTCCGCCACTGCCCCGCAACTGTGATTCGCGCACACTTCAAAAAGTGTGAATGTCAGCCAGGGATACTCCCACTAGCGCATAGCGCCGGGAAGGGAAGCATCCAGCACCACGGCCAGCATGCATCGCGTAAGTCAGGAGACCGGTTCCGCCTGCGTACATCAACCACGTTCCCGGGGGGGAACGGAGGAGTTTTATTCATGGTCACGTCCGTGCGCCGTTCATCGGCGTCGAAGTCTCTACTTGCCTCGTTCGTCATCTTCTTCAGCCTCACCTATGCAGCTCGCGCCGTAGTCGTCCGCGGCATCGTCACCGACCCGCTCGGCGCCGTCGTCGGCGGAGCCCGCGTCCAGCTTATCCAGGGCAAGCAGGGAGTAGCCGCCGTGCTCACCAACCCTGACGGCTCCTTCGAAATCCGCAGCGCATCCCCCGGCCGATTCGTCCTTCTCACCTCCGCACCCAACTTCACTCCCAACATCGGCCAGGACTTCTACGGCGGAGCCACCGACGTCGTCACCCGCGACGTTGTCCTCGAGATCTCAGCAATCAAGACCACCGTTACCGTCACGGCCACCGGAATCCCAACTCCCCTCCAGCAGGTCAGCTCGGCCGTCACACTCATCCCCCAAGCCGACCTCGCCACCCGCATCGGCATCGTCGACGACCTCCGCCAATCCCCCGGCAACGTAGCCGTTCAGTCCGGACAGACCGGTAGCGTCACTTCGCTCTTCGTCCGCGGAGGCAACTCCACCGCCAACAAAGTCCTCATCGACGGCGTTCCCGCAAACGACGTCGGTGGAACCTTCGACTTCGGCAATGTCTCCAGCACTGGCCTCGCCGGTCTCGAAATGTATCGCGGCCCCAACTCCGCGCTCTACGGCACCGACGCTGCAGCCTCCGTCGTGAACCTCACCACCCCGCGCGGCAGCGGCCTTAAGCCAGTCCTCAACTACTCAGGCGACGCCGGCAACTTCCACACCTACCGCAACGAAGCCGCCGTCTCCGGGGCCCACAACAAGCTCGACTACTACGGAGCCTTCAGCCGCTTCGACACCTCCAACTCCATCCCGCTTGACCGCTTCCACGCCGCCACCTCTGTCGCGAATGTCGGCTACGACATCACCGCCAACACCCAGGCCCGCTTTACCATCCGCAACGCCGTAAGCGCCATCGGACTGCCTCAGGCCCGCAACTTCTACGGCATCTCCGGCGACGGCAAGCAATCCGACCAAGACATCTACTCCGGTCTCACTCTCGAAAACCGCACCGAACACAACTGGCACAACCTCGTCCGCTACGGCATCGCCCGCAGGCGCGAACAAGAGCAAGCCTTCACCAACGTCGGCACTCCCATCACCTTCGATTTCGGCGGCGGCGACATCTTCACCGAGTACTTTGGCAACGTAGTCACCATCCGCGGAGCCAACGGCTACTCCGTCACCGGTCAGGCCTCCTTCTTCATCCCCAACGAAGACTCCGTCTCCAACCGCGACGAGCTCTACTACCAATCCGACTACACCTTCTTTCACCGCGTCACCGCTCTCTTCGGCTTTCGCTATGAAAACGAGCGCGGCAGCTTCGTCACCTCGTACGAGAAAGAGACCACCCAACGCACCAACTACCAGTACACCCTGCAGTTCCAGGGTGACCTCATGAACCGCATCTTCTACTCCCTTGGTGGCGGCATCGAGAAGAACCACCTTTACGGCATCACCGGAACCCCGCGCATCGGCCTCGCCTACGTTCCCGTCCGTCCCGGGGCAGGATACTTCCACGGAACCAAACTCCGCGCCAACTACGCCACCGGAGTTCAGGAGCCCACTCTCGCCCTCGAGTTCGCCAGCCTTTACACACAACTCCAGCAGGCCGGTAATACAGCCGCCATTGCGGAGTTCAACGTCACCCCTCCCGGCCCCCAGCGCTCCCGCACCTACGACCTCGGCATCGACCAGAACATCATCGGCCAGAAGCTCATCTTCCAGGGCGGCTACTTCCACAACATCTTCGACCATCAACTAGAAGGCGTCAGCACCGGATCCCTCATTCAAGACTTCGGCTTCTCGCCCAGCGTCGCGGATTCCGTCTTCACACCCTACCTCAACTCGCTAGCCTTCCGCGCCCAGGGCATCGAAGCCGAGCTCCAGTACCAACCCATCAACCACCTCATGCTGCGCGGAGGCTACACCTACCTCGACGCCGTCGTCCTCCACTCCTTCAGCAGCGACGCCTATAGTCTGGGCTTTGCCAACAACAATCCCAACTTCCCCGACATCCCCATCGGAGCCGAAGGCCCACTCATCGGAGCCCGACCCTTCCGTCGCCCACCCCACTCCGGTTTCTTCGCTGCCCAGTACACCGCCACCAAATTCACCGCAGCCTTCAAAGGAGCCCTGGCCAGCCGCGCCGACGACTCCACCTTCCTCGATGGCTTCGACACCAACTTTGGAAACACCCTCCTCCTACCCAACCGCAACCTCGACTTCAGCTACGCCAAGCTCGATCTCTACGGCACCTACGCCTTCCGCCCCCGGATCGTAGTCTTCACCGAACTGGGCAATCTCCTCTCCCAACACAACATCGGCCCCATAGGCTACCCCAGCCTACCCTTCACCGTCCGAGCCGGTCTCAAAGTAAGAATCGGCGGCGACTAACCAATCACCACACGGTTGCCGTTGCCTTTTGTTGTCATCCCCGTAGGGGATCTGCTTTTGCAGTTGCAGTTGTCTGTTCTCTCAGTCGCAGTTGTCTGTCTCCTCAACCCGCCCCAAAATCTTGTCATTTCGACCGGAGCAGCTTACAGCTTCACCGTGAGCTGCGGAGCGGAGAAACCTGCTTCTCCACTACGCCGCCTCCTGGACAAGATTCGCGTTAGGTTTTCCACAGAAAACCTGTCAAGCCCATAAAGCAATCAAGTATATATAAATCAATAACTTGTACTTGCCCTATTAAGGTTCTCCATCCGCTATAATAGAAAAAGAACAGAAAACAAAGGCCCCGGATGTCGGGGCCCTTTCTCTTTATAACCGCTTTATCTGGAATACTTTGCCACAAAGATGGTACCTGTAACACCCGAAGTCCAAATCTAAGTGATTTTTTATGAATACTTTGCGCAATAAGTATCAGGGTGGGGCAGGGAAGCATTATGAGTCAGACTCGCGTCTACAGCGTCTAACAAGTTGAAAGGGAATGGAATGACCAAATATCTGCTGGCTGCCACACTTCTCACTGCAACACTTCTCCCGGCGCAGGAAGGCCCCACCCGCACACAAACCCTCATCGCACTCGACTCCAAATCCCCCCAGACCCCCACCTCGCAAAACATAACCATCAAGGTCAATGACCGCGAGACCCCGCTCACCAGCCTCGCTCCCATTCCTCCCACCGGAGCCCAGGTAGCCCTCCTCATCGACGATGGACTCCGCAGCAGCGTAGGCCGCCAACTCGACGACATCCGCAACTTCATCACATCTCTCCCACCGGGAACCGAAATCTTCATCGGCTACATGGAGAACGGCCGCGTCGTCCCCGCCCAGGAATTCACCACCGACTACGCCGCAGCAGCCAAAAACCTCCGCATCCCCATGAGCACCCCGGGAGCCAGCGCCAGCCCCTACTTCTGCCTCTCTGATTTCACCAAGCACTGGCCCGGAGCACCCGAAGAGGACAGCGCCACCCCAACCCGCAAGGCCCGCTTCGTCATGATGCTCACCAACGGCGTTGATCCTTACAACGGCAGCGTCAGCCCCCTGAACCAGAACAGCTCCTACGTCGATGCAGCCGTAGCCGACGCCCAACGTGCAGGCATAGCCGTCTACTCCATCTACTACGGCGACTCTGGTTTCCGCAGCGGAGCCGCCAGCTTCAGCGGCCAGAACTACCTATCCGAGGTAGCAGAGGGCACCGGTGGCCGCACCTACTACCAGGGCACGGGCAGCCCCGTCTCGATCGCACCCTTCCTCAAGCAGTTCCGGGCCGCCATAGCCGAAACCTACGTCGCCACCTTCGAAGCCCCTGCCAACAAGAACCTGGTCCGAATCAAACTATCCACCAGCCTGCCCAACACCAAGGTCCGCGCCGCCCAGGAGATCCGCCCCGGAACCACCATCACTCCGTAATTAAGCCTTGGCAACAGCCTCTTCCACCGTCGGGAAGTTTCGCAACAAGCCCTGAACTTTCGTCAGCACCAGCAGAGCCTCCACCCGCTCGTTAGCCGCCACCAGGGCCATTCTGCGGTCATTCTTCTCCGCCGAAACGTAGTAATTAATCAAAACCCCGATCCCGGCCGAGTCCATATAAGGAACCTCGCTCAGGTCGAAGATCATCACTGGCGGCTTGTTCGTCTTCAGTTCGCTCTGCAAGGAAAAGATATTCGGCAGCGTCAACGGCCCAACCAGCTTCATTACGACGAAGCCTTCCCGGCCGCTTTCGCTACTACTGTAAGTCAATGCCTGATCGCCCATGTTCGCAAGTCTAAAGCCCCCAGGCCACCACCCTTTATTACAAAGCCATGAATTCGCGTGTTTCTAGCCAGATTGAACCCGCCGAACGCCCTGTGATAGATTTTGCACTCAAGCAGTTCTACTCCCGCAAGGGTGACGGCACGAAGATCAGTTAGTTGCCGTCTAAGGCTTTGTTCCACGAGGAGCCTGATGCCGAAACCAAAGAAGGTTGCTACCCCGGTCCGCTCCACCAAATACAAGACGCATCACCTCGTACTACTCGCACTTCTGATCCTCGCCATCGCGGGCGCTGCCATCTGGAAGTTCTCCTTCACCCACACCGCTGTGGCCGCGCCTGTCCTCTCACCGTCGGTCACATCTGCCGTAAAGGCACCGCCAGAACCAACACCTAAGGCCATGCCTGCGACCGCAGAGCCAATGGCAGTATCTGAAACCGTAACCTTTGCTCCGACCATCCCGAATAAGGCGATGCCTACCGAAAAAGCTCCCTCAAACATGGTCTGGATCCCCGGCGGCGAGTTCTCCATGGGAGCTCAGAACCCGCCCGACATGGAGCACGACCACGTAGGCATGAAGGCCACAGAAGACTCCCGTCCCATTCATCGCGTCTACGTCGACGGCTTCTGGATGGACAAGACCGACGTCACCAACGCCGAGTTCGCCCGCTTCGTCGCCGCCACCCATTACATCACCCAGTCCGAGCGCCCCCCCAAAGCGGAGGACTTCCCCGACGCCCCACCCGAGAACCTAGTTGCCGGTTCCGTAGTCTTCGCCCCCCCCGACCACCCCGTCTCCCTCAACGACCACTTCCAGTGGTGGACGTACGTCAAGGGCGCCAACTGGCGACACCCTACCGGCCCCGGCAGCGACATCAAGGGCAAAGAGAACTACCCAGTCGTTCATGTCTCCTACGACGACGCCCAGGCCTACGCCATGTGGGCTGGCAAGCGTCTCCCCACCGAGGCTGAGTGGGAGTTTGCCGCCCGCGGCGGCCTCACCGGCAAGCCCTTCGTCTGGGGCGACACCTTCCGTCCCGATGGCAAATATATGGCCAACACCTTCCAGGGCCACTTCCCCAACCAGAACTCTGACGACGACGGATTCACCGCCACCTCGCCCGTCACCAAATTCCCACCCAACGGCTACGGCCTCTACGACATGGCCGGCAATGTCTGGCAGTGGATCTCCGACTGGTACCGCCCCGACTACTACCGCCAACTCGTCTCCCAAGGTGGCGTAGCCCGCAACCCTACCGGCCCCGACTCCTCCTTCGACCCCGAAGAGAGTGGAGTCCAAAAACACTCCATGCGCGGCGGCTCCTTCCTCTGCACCGACCAGTACTGCTCCCGCTACATGGTCGGAACCCGAGGCAAGGGAGAAACCACCACCGGAACAAACCACCTCGGTTTTCGCTGCGTAAAATCGGCCCGCACGTGATTCGCCCCATAGCAAACTGAACGACTCATCTTCAGGAGGTCCCGATGAAGAAGTTATTTCGCGTTCTGCTCTACATCTACGTCCCTATTGCACTCTCTTGCCCGGCATGGGCTCAATCTGATCCCCTCCCTTCCTGGAACGATACCGCCCCCAAGAAAGCCATCATCGCCTTCGTAGACCGCGTCACCAAAGAAGGCGGCTCCGACTTCGTCCCCCCAGCCGACCGCATCGCAACCTTCGACAACGACGGCACTCTCTGGGTTGAGTCCCCCGTCTACACCCAGGTAGCCTTCGCCTTCGATCGTGTAAAGCAGATGGCCCCCCAGCATCCCGAATGGAAGACAACTCAACCCTTCAAAGGCATCCTCGAAGGCGACATGAAGGCCGTCGCCGCCACCGGCGAAAAAGGACTCTTTCAGGTCATCGTCGCAACCAGCACGGGCATGACCAACGAACAATTCGAGCAGACCGTCTCTGACTGGATCGCCCAGGCCCACGATCGGAAGTTCAACCATCCCTATACGGATCTCACATATCAACCGATGGTCGAGCTCCTAGCCTACCTCCGTAGCAACGGGTTCAAGACCTTCATTGTCTCCGGCGGCGAGGTAGGATTCATGCGCCCCTGGGCCGAGAAGGCCTACGGCATCCCGCCCGAACAGGTCGTCGGCACCACCATGAAGACGCAGCTTGAAACACAGGACGGAAAGCCTGTCATCATGCGCCTGCCCGAGATCAGCTTCGTCGACGACGGCCCCGGCAAGCCCGTCGGGATCGACACATTTATAGGCCAACGCCCCATCGCAGCCTTCGGCAACTCCGACGGTGACCAGCAGATGCTCGAGTGGGCCGCAGCCGGCCCCGGCCCCCGTTTCATGCTTCTCGTTCACCACACCGACGCCGAGCGCGAGTACGCCTACGACCGAAAATCATCCGTCGGCAAGCTCGACAAGGCCCTCGACGAAGCCAACGCCAAAGGCTGGACCGTCGTCAGCATGAAAGACGACTGGAAACAAATCTTCGCCTTCCAGCCCTGAGTTCGAAGAACCCGCAGTCGTCTCAAGAACTCAGCTCAGAAAATAATCTTCGCCCCAAACTGCAACTCCCGCGGAGTATTCCCCTGAGTCGTTGCCAATCCCGCCGAGGCAGTGCCGATCGTAGTCCCCGGATTCCCCGGAATCACAACGTTGTACACATTGAAGGATTCAGCCCGCAGCTCCAGATTGACGCTCTCCCAGATAGGCGTCTCCTTCACCAGCGAAAAGTCCATGCCATTCGATGACGGAACACGGAACGGCATCTTCCCCATGTTTCCGAACGATCCCACCGGTATGGCAAATGCTAGCGGATTGATCATGCAATAGCCCGTCGAACCTCGCGTGCCAATCGGAGTCGAACCACAACCGCCCTGCAATGGATTCCCAACAACATTCGGACGCGAGTAGCTCGTTACCGACCCATTGTTTCCCGAGATGAACGCCGGATCGCCGCCCACATTCAGGTTAAAAGGCTGCCCCGAGCGAATCTGGAACAGATAATTCGCCCTCCACCCACCCAGCACATACGATGCAAACCCCGATTGCAGCCACTTCTGGCCCTTCCCGAACGGAAGCACATACAACGTGCTCCACGAAAAGTAATGCCGCAGGTCGTACGACGAGATGCCATAAGCATTACGCGGATTAAAGTAGTTCTGCACCACCGAGCCGCCGCCTGTACCATTCTCCGCCGCAAACCATCCGCTACTGTTATCCATGGACTTCGACCACGTATACGAAATGATCGAATTCAGCGAGTTCGAGAATCTCCGCTGCAGTCCCACCAGCAGAGCGTTGTAGTTCGCATAACCGTTGTCGAGCGAATAGTGCCAGCCCGGAGCCATCCACGGCATGTACTTCGTAGCATCGACCTGCGCTGCCGTCGTGGTCGCTGGATTCGATGCATGCTGCCCCGTATTGGCAAAGCCTGTGTAGTTCAGCCGCGTGCTCTTCGACCCTGCATAGCCAAGCGAGAACAGTGTCGTCGGCGCTAGTTGTTGCTGCACCTGCAGGTTGTACAGTACCGCCCGCTGATTCTTGTAGTTCGGTTGCGACACATAGCCGCCGCCGGTTGTTAGCCACGGGCTCGACGCCACTACTGGATTCGGAAAATTGCCCTCAAGATCCGTAATAAGAGTCAACGGATTCTGCGCGCTGCCAGGCCAGAAGCTGTTCTGCTGAATATTAGTCTGCTGATTCGAAATGCCGGTCGTCCATGGCCACGTCGGCCCTTCGATGTTGTTCTGCACCCACTGGCTTCGCGCCGTAATGCTGTCGTAGAAGATGCCCGCACCGCCATTGACTACCGTCTTGTCACCCCAGGCATACGCAAAGCCGAGCCTCGGGCCAATGTTGTCGCTGATCGACGGCCCCACCTGCTGCTGGTTATTTGCGAACACAATATGGCTGTTGAACGGCACTGCTCCGATCCCGCCCGGAATACACGGATTCGCAAATGGCGTTGTGCAAGCCGCCACTGACGACGCTGAGATCGTATACGTTTGGTTCGGGATATCCAGCCCATTTGCCAGCCGATTATCCAGCATGCTGATCTGTGGTACAAACTCATACCGCAGTCCGAAGTTCACCGTCAGCTTAGGCGTCACCTTCCACGAGTCCTGTACATACCCGGCCCACAGCTGCATGTTAAAGTAGTCCTCCGCGAAGTCGGGTGTCTGCGCCGTAAATGTCGCCGGCACCGCCAGCAGGGCCGAGGCCAGCGAGTTCCCGGTATTGGTCTGGTTGATATTGCTCGTCTGCGAATCGCTGAATCCGAACGACTGGTATAAATTGCGCTGCAGCCGGTTCTGGTAGATGTAGTCCACACCGGCCTTCATCGTGTGCCGGCCATGAATCCACGACACGCTGCCGCCTGCGTTCACCACTGGGTTGCCGCGCTCTGAATCTCCCGAACTCCCGACATCGCTCGTGCTGTAAGGCGAGCCAAGAGTGATATACATACCGCCGTACTGCTCCGGGTTTTGGAATCCCGCCGAAGTCGCGCCTGCAGATCCAAGCTTCGATACCGTCGGGTTGAACACATACGGTTTCAACATAGCGCCACCGCGAACATCCATCAACACGTTCGGCGTAAACACATGCGTAAATCCGCCACCGAAGTTATACGCATGGTAATTCGACACATTCGACGCGATCGTCCCGGCTACTGGCTGCGTGTCAGCCACCCACATCTGACTGACGCGTGCAAAGCCAAAGTTCTTGTCTGTGAAGTGGAAGTCCAGCCGGACCTGATATGAGTTGTTGTTGTCCACCTGAGGTCGATTTTCTACAAAGTTGTACCCCGAGGCCTCAGTCGCCGGTGAATTCGCAGTTTGGAAGTATGCCTGCAGGTACGGCACCATTACGGAGTTCAGCATCGACGACGGAATCTTCAGACAAGGTGTTCCTGCAGGCTGCACATTATTCGGCGCCGCCAGCGGATTCCCGCTCGCATCGCACTGGAACTGCTGCACCGTGCATTTTCCTCCCGCGCATGTCGTCGAGTACGGGTTATAAAACTTGTGCTGGTAATACGACCACGCGCTGCTCGAAAAATCTCCGCTCAGCTCCTGCGGTGTCGGTACCAGCGTCGTCGTCAACGAGGGCTTCGAGTAGCGCCAACCTTCATAAGCACCCTCGAAGAAGAACTTGTCCTTCAGAATCGGTCCACCCAGGGCAGCGCCAAACTGGTTTTGCGTATAGTGTCCTGGCGGAGCGGGTGCCGAGGTCGGCGTTCCCGGCGCGCACCGGCCCACCGTGCAGAAGTCCGTAAAGCTGTTGCGCGCGTCGAAGATGTTATTTCGTACAAACTCCCACACCGAACCATGGAATCGATTTGTACCCGACTTGGACAGCATATTCACAATGCCGCCGGTCACCACGCCATACTCGGCGCTGTCGATATGCGATTGCACCTTGAACTCGCTCATCGCATCGATGATCGGCAGAAACCCATAGATCGCTCCGCGAACGTCCGTGTTCACAATGCCGTCCATCAGGTAGAACGTCTCGCGGTTCTGCTGCCCAAAAAACGACACCTTGAAGAAAGCCGTCCCCGGAATCGCCGTAATCCCCGCATCCGTCGTACTGATGCCCGAACCCTGCGCCGTAGACACAGGCGTCACACCCGGAGAAAGAACCAGCAGGGAAGTGAAGTTCCTCCCATTCAGTGGCAACTGCTGAATCTCCTTCGCCTGAATCGTAGTCCCCAACTCCGAAGTGCCCTTTTGCAACATAATGCCTAGTTGACTTGCATCCACCTCAACCGTCTCCGACGTAGCCCCAATCGTCATCGTCTGGTTCTCCGTCAGCGTCTGGTTTACAGTCAGCATAAACGGCTGTATCGAGATCGTCCTGAAGCCCTGCTTGGCAAACGTCAGTGCGTAAGGCCCCGGATCGACATTCAAAAACACGAACGATCCAGTCGTGTTCGTAGTTGCGCGGCTCACGATGCCCGTATCCTGATTGGTCAGCGTAACCGCGACCCCGACAACGAGAGCCCCCGTCGAATCGCTGACCGTACCGTTGATGACGCCCGTCGTCCGCTGTCCGAACGCCATCGCTGGCGCCAGAGCCACGACGACACCTAAGCAAGCGGAAAGAACTTTGCGAGATAGCATTTCGTTGCCTCCTAGTGACTCAGGAACCGAAATCAGGAATGGCAGCCTCAACTTACCCCAACACAAGCTGCTCTTGGGAACGCGCGCATCCATACGCTTCTCCCTGGCCGCGTACGTTATGAGAACGTTTACATGATTGTCAAGTATGAAAAACACATTTGCCCAGCGAAATTAGAACTCACACAGGCAGGAAGCCCCGGAGAAGTCCTATCCGTAAGCGATGATGCTAAAAAGACGAATGACAAGCTAAAGTCCGGCAGTTCATCGCGTTGTCGTAAAACGCCAGTTTGAACTTCAGACAGAAATCCGCGAAATGCTACGTCACCCACAAGAAATCTTGCCGCTAAAAACGAAAAGCCCCCGGAAAAATCCGAGGGCCTTTCGCATAATTCAAAGCTCAAAGCGGAAAGCTCAGTGCTCCTTAGTACATGCCGTCCATGCCGCCGCCATGGTTATGGCCGCCGCCCGGAGCTTCCTTCTTCTCAGGAATCTCCGAGATCATGGCCTCGGTGGTCAGCATCAGTCCAGCGATCGAAGCCGCATTCTGCAGCGCCGTCCGCGTAACCTTGGTCGGGTCGATGACGCCGGCCTTCACCAGATCCTCGTAGGCGCCCGTTCCGGCGTTGTAGCCGAAGTTGTTCTCCTTCGACTCATGGATCTTGCCGATCACTACAGCGCCCTCTTCGCCCGCGTTCGAGACGATCATGCGCAACGGCTCTTCCAGCGCACGCCGAATGATCGATGCACCGATCTTCTCGTCGCCTTCCAGGCCCTTGATGACATCCTCAACAGCAGCAGCGCAGCGAACCAGAGCCACGCCGCCGCCCGGGACGATGCCTTCTTCAACGGCAGCGCGAGTCGCATGCATCGCATCCTCGACACGAGCCTTCTTTTCCTTCATCTCGGTCTCGGTCGCAGCGCCAACCTTGATGACGGCAACGCCGCCAACCAGCTTAGCCAGCCGCTCCTGCAGCTTCTCGCGGTCATAGTCGGAGGTGGTCTTCTCGATCTGAGCGCGAATCTCCTTCACGCGGCCTTCGACATCGCCATCCTTGCCGCCGCCGTCAACGATCGTCGTGTTGTCCTTGTCGATCGTCACGCGCTTCGCAGAGCCAAGGTCCTCGATCTTGACGCCCTCGAGCTTGATGCCGAGGTCTTCTGTGATCGCCTTGCCGCCCGTCAGGATAGCGATATCCTGCAGCATTGCCTTGCGACGATCGCCGAAGCCAGGAGCCTTCACCGCCGCGACATTCAGCGTGCCACGCAGCTTGTTGACCACGAGAGTCGCCAGCGCCTCACCGTCCACGTCCTCAGCAATGATGACGAGCGGCTTAGCAGTACGTGCAATCTGCTCCAGCAAGGGCAGCAGGTCCTTCATCGACGAGATCTTCTTCTCGTAGATCAGGATGTACGGATTCTCCAGAGCAACTTCCATCCGCTCCGCATCGGTCACGAAGTAGGGCGACAGATAGCCGCGGTCGAACTGCATACCCTCGACCACTTCCAACTGCGTCTCCATCGTGCGCGACTCTTCCACGGTGATAACGCCGTCCTTGCCGACCTTCTTCATCGCTTCGGCAATGATGGTGCCGATCTGCTCGTCCGAGTTGGCCGAGATCGTTCCCACCTGGGCAATCATGTCGCCCGAAACCGGCTTCGAGAACTTGCTTAACGCGCCGCCCTGAGCAACGCCATTCTCATCGCGCTTGCCGATGATGGCCTCGACAGCCTTGTCGATACCACGCTTCAGCGCCATCGGATTCGCACCCGCGGCAACCGTCTTCACGCCCTCGCGATAGATTGCCTGGGCGAGAACCGTAGCCGTCGTAGTGCCGTCGCCGGCCACGTCCGAGGTCTTCGAAGCAACCTCGCGAACCATCTGCGCGCCCATATTCTCCAGCGCGTTCGACAGCTCGATCTCCTTGGCCACCGTCACGCCGTCCTTGGTGATCGTCGGCGAACCGAACTTCTTCTCAATAACAACGTTGCGACCCTTCGGCCCAAGCGTCACCTTCACTGCGTCAGCAAGAATATTGACGCCGCGAAGAATCGCCTGCCGCGAATCTTCTCCGTGCAGAATCTGTTTTGCCATTGTGTTGCTCCTGTTTCTCGGTCAATCAACCGATCAGATTTGTTTGAATGAGGCGCCCGAAGCGCCGATTATGCGGCGAAGCCGCGGTATACGGCACGAAGTGCTATTTCTTCAGGATGCCGAGGACTTCTTCCTCGCGCATGATCAGGAACTCTTCGCCGTCCAGCTTGATCTCGGTGCCCGAGTACTTGCCAAACAGAATGCTGTCGCCGGCCTTCACGTCGAGCGGGAACACCTTGCCCTCGTCGTTCGACTTGCCCTTGCCGACCGAGATGACCTCGCCCTGCTGCGGCTTCTCTTTTGCGGAATCAGGAATGATGATGCCGCCACGAATGCTTTCGCCCTCTTCCACGCGACGAACCAGAATCCGGTCGTGCAGTGGTGTAAATGATGTTGTCGCCATTGCTTACATCTCCTTGGTGCGATTTGGCAGACGAAGATCGTCCGCGTTTATCTTGCGCGGCCAGCTCCGGTCACAGTAGCCGGGACAAGCCACAAAGAAGTTGGAGGGAATTCGCCAACAGCCGTATCTTTTGAGCACCCTTAGCCCAGGGCTCACAGCTCAAAGCTCACAGCCAATTAGCACTCTAGCCTTCCGATTGCTAACGATAGGCCACCCGCCCTCACCTGTCAACCCAGTCGTGTGAAATATGAGTGAAAGTCACGCAAGCATATGGTTTAGCCCCAATTTCTTAGCCCATTCCCTAAAATCGTCATTTCGACCGAAGCAACGGATAGTCTTACCGTCCGTTGCGCAGCGGAGAAACCCGCTTCTTCACCCAAATCTTCTCTTCGGCTCTCCCTGTTTTACTTCTAAGCTGCATTCCATCCAGATCGTCGTAGAATGTTATCCATGCTGTCGCGTCGCTCTATCTGGTCTCATCTCGTCGTTGTTTTAGGTATCGTGCTTCTCTCCTCCTGGCCAGCTATAGCTCAGGACAAGCCAGCCAACCGTGGCCGCAAGTACAAAGCGCCACCCGCGACCTCGCGCATCGAAATCCAGGTCACCAAGAAGTCCAACGGCAAGCCCATCCAGAACGCCGCCGTCATCTTCAACCCCTCTAAGGACGGCAAGGACGAGGGCAGCCTCGAGGTCAAGACCGATCCTGAAGGCAAGGCCATCATAGACGTGATCCCCACCGGCAGCCTGGTTCGTGTCCAGATCATAGCCGACGGCTTCGCCACCTTCGCCCAGGATTACCAGATCGACGAGTCGAGCCGCGAGATCCAAATCTCCATGATCCGCCCGCAGGAACAGGTCTCCTCCTACACCGACAACTCGGGTAAAGCTTCCAGCCGCAAGCCCGGCGTACAGGAGCCAGTAAGGCCCACCACCCCTCCGGCTGAGGCCGCAAAGCCCGCGCCGAATCAATAGCCAAACAATGACAAGGTCGCTCTCAGGCAAGACTGCGCTCGTCACCGGAGCGGCCAAGCGCATCGGCCGCGTCATCGCCCTCGCCCTGGCTGAGAGTGGAGCCAACGTGGCCATCACCTATCTCGGGTCGCAGCCGGAAGCCGAGTCCACCGTCGCCGAACTCGCAGCCTTTGATGTCGATGCCCTGGCTGTCCGCTGCGATCTCCACGCCCCCCAAAGCATCGCCGAAACCGTCTCCGCCGTAGTAGAAGAGTTCGGCCAACTCGACCTCCTCGTCAACAATGCCGGAGTCTTCGAGTCCGTCGCCCTGGAAGAGATCTCCGTCGAACAATGGGACGCGATGTTCGCCACCAACACCCGCGCTCCCTTCCTGATGGCCAAAGCAGCTTATCCATATCTCCGTGCGACCGCCGGACGCATCATCAACATAGGCTCACTCGGCGGTGTGCACCCTTGGGCAACCCACGGCCACTACTGCACCTCCAAGGCGGCCCTGCACATGCTCTCTCAGACGATGGCCAAAGCCTGGGCCCCCCACATCAGCGTCAACTGCATCGCCCCCGGCATGATCGTCCAAGGTGAGATCGGCGAAGCCTACGAGCACTTCGCCCACAAGACCCCCATGCAGCGCAACGGAACCGCCGAAGACGTAGCCGCCGCGGCCCTCTTCTTCGCTACCGCTCCCACCTTCATCACCGGCCAACTCCTGACCGTAGACGGCGGCCTCGGCCTCTAAACCCAAATTTGCCTGGTCCATCCGAGTGCCCCATCCTGAGCGCGCCTGATAGCGCGAAGGTTGGGGTCACACTTGCCTTTGCTTTTCTAGTTGTCATCCCCGAAGGGGATCTGCTTTTGTCGTTGCCGTTCTCTTTGAACAGCCATCAAAACCTTGTCAAGCCCCACCCTAATCTAAGTCATTCCCAATCAACAACATAAAGATGCATATTAATTCCTTCCAAATCCATACAATAGAAATAGGGGAAGAAGTTAAGGGCAAGTCAGGCCCCCCAAAGCCCCAAAATTTACCTTTTAGTAAACATATAGTTCAGGAATCACATTAAGTCATTGTTTATGATTACTTTGCCGATAAAGTATCTGAAATGAATACTTTACAAGAAAGCATTCTAGTAAGATGTTGAAAATAGATACTTTATCCAAATGAAGAGGGGGTACTATCCGATCAATCGACGCCACCAGCTCTTACCCGCAGAGTCCTCATACAGGTTCAGCGGCTCCAGTTGCTCCGGCATGGGCTTGCCCATAAAAGCAGCCAGCGGATTCGAGACGCACAGCAGGTGCGCATAATCCGGCCCATACTTCTCCGCGACGGCCTCAAACGCCTCCCGCATCTTCGGCGGACGAGACGTCACATTATGCGCATCTGTCGCCAGAAAGTGAACCCACCGGTTCGCCAGAAGCTGATGTGCCATCTTCTCCGCTGGCTTACCCATCTTGCCCAGGACCGAACCCGCCGTCACCTGGACCAGAACCCCATGCCGCAGCCAGTCCAGCAGCCGCTTCTGATCAGCCTGCAGGGTAGCATTGCGCTCCGGATGTGTCAGAATCGGCGTCAACCCAGCCAGTTGCATCTCGTAAAAAACCTCAGTCAGTCCTTGCGGCAGACCATAATCAGGAAGCTCGACCAGCAGATAGCCCAGTCCGTTGATGCTGTACCGCCCCGGCTCAGCCTTGGCCTCCTGGATGTTCTCGTAACTCATGTGAAAATCGCACCCCTGACCGAGCTTTAGAGCAGTCTGCTCCTTGTCCAGAAGGTGCTGCAGTTCAAAGATCTTCTCGGCAACAACCGGAGGATCGTAAACATACTGCCCATTTGCATGCGGCGAGCAGACAACATGAGTAATCCCATCCCTGGCGGCAATCCGCGCCATGGCCAAAGACGTCTCGAGGGTGGAAGCACCATCGTCCAGTCCCCACAGAAGGTGATGGTGAATATCAATCATCGCTGTTTAGGTTACTGCGTGGCCGCCATGGACTCAGCCATAGCCTTGAACAACACCAACCCATCGGCTGACCCGAGCAGCTCTTCGCTCGACCGGTCCGGATGCGGCATCATCCCCAGCACGTTGCGCCCCTCGCTCAACACGCCAGCAATATTTTCAAGCGACCCATTAGGATTCGCCGCGGTCGTAACCGCACCGTCAGCAGTCACGTAACGAAACGCAATTCGATCATCCCGCTTCAACGCAGCCAGCGTATCGGCATCGCAGAAGTAGTTGCCTTCCATATGCCCAATCGGCATCTGCAGCACCTGCCCACGCGAAAGCGGATGCGTAAAAGGAGAGTCCGTTGTCTCAGTCCGAAGGTAGGTCTGCTTGCAGATATAGCGTTGGCCCGCATTGCGCATCAGCGCCCCCGGCAGCAATCCAGCCTCGCACAGAATTTGGAATCCGTTGCATATCCCCAGCACCAGCCCGCCACCCTTCGCGAACTTCGCCACCGACTGCATCACCGGAGCGAACTTCGCAATCGCACCCGTCCGCAGGTAGTCGCCGTAAGCAAACCCACCCGGCACCAGGATCGCATCGCAGCTTTGAAGATTCTCCGAAGCATGCCAAAGATACGCCACTGGCTGCTTCGCCAGCGCCTCGACCACATGGTAAGTATCATGGTCGCAGTTGGACCCCGGAAACACCAGAACGCCGAATTTCATGCCTTAAGGATAGCATTTGCCAAGCGCACTCGACGCCTCAGAAGTCTCGCGCCTACACCGGAGCATAGATCGCAAATCCCCGCGGCGGAGCAGGGAACTCAGAGTTCCCCTCGTCATCCGTAGTACGTTCATCCGGATGGGCATGATCATGCCCATCCCACGCGATCGGCGCAAACTTCTGGTTCGGCCACTTGGTCTTCACCGACGTTCCCGACCACTTGTCCCCCAGATTATTCAGCACGTAGACAAGCCCTGCCTGCTCGGTCTTCTCGTCCTTCCATCCCACCCGCTGCATGATGTAGAGATCAGGGTCTGCATGGAGAATCTGCTGAGTCCCCACCCGCATATTTATCATGCGCCTGAATCAACGCATCGATACCATTCGGTGTCCCCGGCCGTGCCAGTTCATTGTTGTAGTAGTCGTACCAGAATACGCAGGGATACCCCTCATGCACCATGATGAACGAGTAAGCCATCATCTTGTCGTTCACGATGACGTTGTCGCTTCATATCGTGATTGTCGACAAACGTCGCCGCATGCAGAGGACGCTTCATTACTACAGCGCCATTATCAGTAAGGTTGCGAAGATCATAATTAGGCGTGTCGCATACATCCTTCAGCTTATAGCGCAGCGGGAAATCGAATGCCGCAATCTGGTTATCCGTCAACTGATTCACGTGTTCCAGCCACGCATCGATATCCTCCGTGCCGGACCAATATTCCCCCACCACATAGGGAGTAAATTCGGCACCATCTTTGATGTATCGATATTTAGCAAGAATGCCGATCATCCACCCGCCAAACCCTTTTACGAAATCGAAGCGAAACCCATCAAAGCCGAGTTCCTCGATCAGCATGCGTGCATAGTCGAACATCGCCGTGTAAACCATTGGGTTTCGATGGCAAAGATGAGGAAACCCCGCATAGTTCTCTCCCTCGACCATGAACTGTTCATACCGGCTGGGATGAAAACAGTTCCAGTCCCGCGGAAAGCGGCCGCTCTTGGGCCTGAACTTTGTCCACCGCTTCTGACCATCCAGCGGATTCACCTCCTCCTCATCCGCCCCGGAGTTGTGATTAATCACCATGTCGGCGTACAGTCCAATATTGTTCGCATGAGCCTTCGCAATTAGCGCCTCAAGCTCGGCACGATTCCCGTATAGCGTCTTAGTTCCACCCTTCTGGTCATAGTCGCCAAGATCGAAGTAATCGTAAGGGTCATACCCATTAGACCGATGGTCAGAAGCCTTCGAGACCGGCGGCAGCCACAACGCATTCACTCCCGCTTTGCCAAGATCCTCCACTTTTTCGGCAATATGATTCCACCACTCACCCTCTTTCTTCTCATGGATAGGCGCATCCCAGTAAAAAGCCTGCATCATTACAGCCATTTCGTTTGGTCTCCATTTCGCTCGATGGACAGCCACCCGCACATCGCGACAAGAGCATGCCTGTAGCCTGTATGTGCACTGTCTTCAATAGCTCAGATGCACTACAACGATTCGCGGTGGTATGGATTCCGTATGGACACAGGGAACAACACGAATAATCGGATGGGACGTCCAGAATCCCCGTTTAGGACGGCCGGCGGCGCACTGCTCAGTTGGTGGCGAGCAGCCATCCTCGACGCCCTCATTGTGGGCGTGCTCTGGTTCATCGGGCTCGAACTCATCGGCGTCCCTTTCGCTCCAATGTGGGCGCTCCTGGGAGCGATGCTCCAGATCATCCCCACCTTCGGCGGCATGATCGCTCTCATCGGTCCGGTTCTTGCCGTCGCCTTCAGCGGCCATGACGAGTGGAGACTCGGCCTTGTGCTCGGCCTCTACGGTCTCATCGCCATCCTAGAAGGACTAGTCATAGGGCCCTACGTCCTGCACCGAACCACAAAAGTCCCCTGGTGGGCAGCCTTCTTCGGCCCAATCGTGCTCGGTCTCATCATTCCATTCTGGGGAGTCCTGCTGGCCCCGCCGTTATTGGCCATCATCTTCGCCTTCAAACAACAGCCACCACCCAAACCACAATAGCCAGCCTCAGCCCCCGAGCTTGTATCGCGTCTCAGCCAACCGATAAAGGGGTCGCCATACCAGCCTGTTTATCGTCACCACCATCAGCGCCATCATAATCGTCGCCAGCAGAAGAATCTGAAACTGCCCACTGTCGGTCGCAGCGCTAATCTGCGCACCCAGTCCCACGGTCTGCAGCGTCTGATTCTTCAGATGAAAGTATTCCGCGATAATACTGGCATTCCACGCCCCACCCGAAGCCGTCACCAACCCCGTAATCAAAAACGGGAAGATCCCCGGAAGAATCACCGTTCGCCAGCGCTGTGCCGTGGTGAAGTGGAACAGGGTAGCCACCTCCTTCAAATCCGAAGGAATCGCCATGGCTCCCGCAATCACATTGAACAGGATGTACCACTGAGTCCCCAGCATCATCAGCGCAATCGAACCGATCCCCAGTCCTCCGCCCATCTTTACGAGTGCCAGCAGCAGGACAGGGAACAGCGCAGTGGCCGGAACCGAAGCCGCAATCTGCGCAATCGGCTGTGCAATGCGCGCCAACCGCGGATGAAACCCGATCGCCACCCCAGCCGGAATCGTCCACGCCGAGGCCAGCAGCAAAGACACATTGACCCGCAGAAACGTGGCCAGCGCCCCCTTCAGAATTTGGACATATTCAGATCCCTGCACCTGCCGCAGCAGACCCAACGCACGGAACGCGGCGTACACCACCGCGACCGCAATAGCCACCAGCACAGCTCCGCGCAACCATGTCGCAGCCCCGTCCCGGACGGAGTCCGTGGTCGCATCATCAGCCGTCATCTTCGCCACACGTTGTTGCCGTGCCTCCGCGAGCCTGCGGTAAATGCGTTCACTCAGTGGACGCACCGTACTTCGCTCTATCGCCTGAAGCGCACGTGAGTGCTGCAGCAGGTGCAGCAACGGAGAACGCACCCGGGCAGTACTCTCTACCTGCTCGAACTTGAACTTGTCGCTCCAGGCAATCACCGGCCGCCAGATCAACTGATCCGTAGCGACAATGATCGCAATCATAGTCAGCAGACCCCACATGATCGCCTTCAGGTTCCCTGTGCCCGCCGCCGTCTGCAGATACGAACCAAGCCCCGGAAGCCTGAAGTCCCTCGTCCCCAAAACGAACATCTCACAGGCCATTAGGAAGAACCACCCGCCCGCCACCGAAACCATCGAATTCCACACCAGCCCGATCGCAGCATACGGAAGCTCCAGCTGTACCAGCCGCTGCCACCGTGAAAACTTGTAGATCCTCGCAGCCTCACTCAACTCGCGCGGAAGGCTCTTGATCGACGAATAGAAGCTGAATGCCATATTCCACACTTGGCCTGTGAAAATAAGCACAATCGCACCCATCTCCACCCCAATCTGCCGCGTCGGAAACAGCGCAACCATCGCCAGCATCACACCGGGCAAAAAACTTAGCACTGGAATCGACTGAAGAATATCCAATCCCGCAATCATCAACGCTTCCACACGTTTGCTATAAGCGGCGACATAGCCATAGCCCACCGCAAACAGAAGGCTCAATAAATAAGCCAGCCCAATCCGGACCACTGAATAGAACGCGTACAGCGGCAGCGCGCGCGGACTCTGCGAAATAACAATCTCCGGAACGGGGTGCCCAAACCAGTAGGTCGCAATCCGTACGACAGCATAGAAGCAAGCCAGCCCTATCCCCGCAACGCACAGATCCAGCACCAACGGCCAGCTACGCTTCAAGACCTGCGAACGTGCTAGCGTCTCCCGCCCGGGAATATTGCTGAAGCTCTCCGGAAAATTCATCACGCCTCAACTCCCGGCGTCACACCTGCATCGGTCTCGTGATGCAGCTTCTCCGGCTGGATGAATCTCCTGCGCGATGCGTCAAAGTCAAACAACTCCGCATACCGTCCCCAGTTGATCGCGGTCTCCATCTGTCGCTGTGTCTCTTCTTCGCTGAACTGTTCATCCAGCATGTCGTGAAAGAACTCCTCCGGTACACTCCTGTCGCTCTTGGCCTCGATCGCCCGCACAATCTGACGCAGTAGCAGAACATTTTCGACAGCGGCAGTGCGAAACAACTCCTTCTGTCGCAGAATCTCCGAGTTTGCATACTCGGCGCCCGTCGGCGTAATCGCGGCATCGCCTTCCGTCACTGTCAGGAACCCAAGCAACTGCGCGGCATCGACAATAGGCAACAGGTCGTCGATCTCAAACGCCAGATCATCGGCCAGTCTGTAAATATCGTCCTTTCCATTGTGATCCAGCAGCAACTCCAGTAAACCTGCAATACCGCCCGGCCGTGCGTGGGGCAGCATCTGGTAGTGCATCTGTCTCTGGTCGCGAACAGGTTTTCCTGCAGGCGTCAGCGGCAATGCCGGCGGCTGCGAGTCCGGCTGGGTCAGCACCTTGTAGATGTAGTCCACCAGCTGTGTAAAGGCGGCTCCCTTGCGATCCCGCGGATGCGGCAGGGCCACCTTAAAATCCGTCCGGACATGCCCTGGATTCCTCCCCAGCACAACGATCCGGTCAGCCAGCAGAACTGCCTCCTCGATATTGTGCGTAACGAGAAAGATGGCCTTGGTTGGTATCGTCTTCTTCTGCCACAACTCCAGCAGTTCACTGCGCAGGTTTTCAGCCGTCAGCACGTCGAGCGCGGAGAATGGTTCGTCCATGAACAGGACCTCCGGCTCGACCACCAGCGCCCGCGCAAACCCCACCCGTTGACGCATCCCACCCGACAGCTCCTTCGGGTAAGCAGCCTGAAATCCATCCAGACCGACCGTATCCAGAATCTTCAGCGACCTCTTCCGTCTCTCCGCCGAATCCATCCCCCGGGCCTTCAGGGGTGCCTCGACATTCTCAAACACCGTAAGCCAGGGGAATAGGGCAAAACTCTGAAACACGATCGAAACATTAACATCTGCTGTTGCAATCGGCTTCTCATGCCAGTACACTTCGCCTGCCGATGGGGTTGACAGCCCCGTCAGCATCCGCAGCAGAGTCGATTTACCGGAACCCGAAGGCCCCAGCAGCGCAACAATCTCGCCCTCGCTTATTGAGAGGTCCGTAGGCGAGATAACCTGTATCCGGTTCTCACTCGGCTGCGCATAATATTTTTCGACCTGTTCGGCACGTATGATAATAGATTGCATAAGATCCAACGCGTAACAATATTGGGTGTATCTGCTGAAATTGTGATGACTTACCCGTCTTGAGCTCTGCGGTCAGCGTATCATTGACTGGGTAGGCAAAAATAGTCGGACAGCCTGCACAAGTCGTAATTCATCTGATTTTTGATTCTTTACTTTTTGGGGAAATTCAGCATGGCAGATACAACGTCCACCACCTCGTCAAAACCCAGAGTACTCGTAGCAGATGACGAACAGGTGATTGCCAATACTCTTGCGATCATCCTCAATCAAGCAGGATTTGAAGCCCGCGCAGTGTTCAGCGGAGAGAAGGCCATCGAGTCGCTCGACAGCTTTCAGCCCGACATGCTCATCAGCGACGTCATTATGACCGGCATGACTGGCATTGAAGCCGCCATTATTACTAGGCAGCGCCTGCCCAAGTGCAAGATCCTGCTCTTCTCCGGCCAGGCCGCCACAGCCGACCTGCTCGAGAAAGCCCGTACGCAAGGCCATGAGTTCGAGATCCTTGCCAAGCCCGTCCACCCCACCGATCTTCTCGCAAAGTTGCGCGGCTAGTAACCCCCAATACGCCCGACCATTTTCCAGGTCTGGCGGTTCCTACTCTTGACTCGCTAAACAAGCGATCGGTTCTTCTCTTCCGCCCATAGCATCAAGAAATCTTAACCTCTCCTTAACCTTCAATGCAGGCACTCCCGCATACACACCCCACGCATCCAGGTTGCGCGTCGCAACCGACCCCAATCCCAGCACAGCTCCCTCTCCCAGATTCACTCCGGGAGCTACGGAGGCGCGAGCGCAGACCCACGCATAAGGCCCAATGTGCATCGTGAACGCGATCAGCGGAAATCTCGCATCATCATAGTCATGTGTCGCCCCGCACACATACGCCTCCTGTGACAGAATGGCATGCGAGCCGAAGCTCACCGGAGCCGGGTTGTATATCTCGGCTCCATCCGCGGCCGTCACTTGGTCAGCGCAGATAAGATTCCACGGCGCCCACACCTTCGATCCAGGATAGAAGTGGCAGTTAGCCCCCATAGTCGCTCCAAAAGCCCGCAGCAACAATGATCGCCACGTATGAAGCGGTCTCGGCGACATACGATACAGCACGATCCAGCAAACATTCCACACCAGCCGCCGCAGGCGGTCGCTCAATGAAAACGCCGGTCGCAGATATGGGTCTGCCGCAGTCTCCTCCGGAATATGCTGAGTCGCGTTGTAGTGAATCTGTTTCGGCATGTCCTCTGTCACTCCTTCAGTGCCGCTACCTCTGACGTGACCGTGGCGGTCTCGAACAACCGGATGATGGCCTTGGCGTTTTCTCGCATATCGTATCGCCGCTGATAGCAATAACTCGCCCGTTCCGCCATCTCAATTCGCTCCGCTGGCGACATGGCGATCCAACGCTCCAGTAGTTGCAGCGTTCCTTCGGCGGTGTCCATTTCCATCAACCCTGCCCCATCCTCGGCAATGTCTTCCGCGATGTTTACCTTGTCGGCCAGCAATACTGGTTTACCGCAAGCCAGTGCCTCGGCAACCGCAATCCCGAAGTTCTCCTGGTGCGATGGCAGGATGAACGCCTCCGACGCGAAGAAGGCTCCCCACTTCGCATCTCCCGTTACCATGCCCGGCCAGTAGACGCGCTCGGCGATACCTTGGCTAGCCGCAGTCTGCTGCAGTCGTTCACTCCACTGCTGTTGATCCGGCCCTGCCACTACCAGGTAAAGCTCTGGATCTTTGGCTGCAACCCTGGCAAAAGCATCGATCAGCAGATCGCATCCCTTCTTCCGGTGAATGCGCCCAAGAAACAGCAGATACCGCTTGCCCCTGGTCTCGGGGCACCGCTCAAAAAACGCTTCCTTCATCAACTCCGGATCGCCCGTCGGCCCGCTCGCGCCGTACGGTACGACATACGGATTCCATCGATGCAGCCAGAAGCTCTGCTCTGCCAGCCGTTTCTCCGCCTTCGAAGTAAACAAAACCCGGTACGCATCTCTCAGAACCCGATACTCTACCGGCACCCAGTACAGCCATTTCTTGACGTGTTTCATCGGAAAGGCATGCTTGAAGTAAGGATCCAGCATCCCGTGCGTGAACACCACATAGGGAGTATTACCCGCCAACGCCAGCCACGCTGCAAGTCCGCAATACTGCCACAATCCATTCACCACAACCCCGTCAAAGCGGTCCCGGTTTGCCTTTAACCACGGCAGCAGCTTGGTATTGAACCCGTACACGGTCCGTGTCGGCCCCAGCGCATGAACCGGAAACCCTACATCCTTCAGAAATGGTGAGCTCGGATCATCCAGCGTGACCACCTCGCCCATATACCCGATTGGCCCATAGCTCAACAGCACCCGCACCGACTCAACCGGACCGCCGGCAGCAGGGTTCAACGTTGCGATAATGTGCAAAATACGCATCAGCTATTGACCACCGTCCTCGAGCATAGCAGCAGATTCCTCGTTCCCACATGACTTCGTTGGCACTCCCAACATCACGCTTTCATCTTCCGTGTGACCGTGGCCAATGCCAACCGCAGCCCGCGAACATCTTCTTCAAAGTTCCACACCCTGATTCGCTCAAGTCCTCGTTCTCCCATTCTCATCGCGGTCTCTGTCGTCGCCAGTACTCTTCTCAGCGAATCCGTCAGGGCAGCAATGTCACCAGCAGGGAAGACGCATCCCTCAACTCCATCCGTAATCAGGTCCGGTTGGCAGCCTACGTCGTCCGATACGATCACTGGCCTTCCCGAGTTCATCACTTCATTCACAATCAAACCCCAAGGCTCATGTCGCGACGGAAGAACAAACACCGTTGCAAGATCGAAGAACCTCGGCAACTCCGACTGGTTCCGAAACCCACAGAATCGAACCCCATCCAAACCGTATGCTTCTGCGCGTCTCTCCAACTCAGCCCGCTCCTGCCCATCCCCCACAATCACAAGATAAGGAGGAGCCTCCTGGTTCGGCTCGGCGCACAGATTTCTGTAAGCCTCCAGCAGGTCCCCGCAACGCTTGCGGCGCTGTAATTTTGAGGCAAACAAGATTACCTGCCGCCCTGGCTCAAGCTTCAATTCGTCCAGGAGCCCCGTCCGCCCTTCCCGAGCCTCGCGACTGCACCGTTGAAAATAATCATTGTCGACCGCATAAGGAACCGGAAAGAGAGGAAGATCATCTCCCAGGTAGTGCCGCCAATACGCCTCGTTTAACGTCCCAATCGGCATCGCCCCATCGACCAGTTCCCGCAGTCCCCTGAAGAAAAGCTTCTTTACCGCGAGCTTCACGCCTCCTCGCTCACGGTCCCCCATCCATGACTCGCCCCGCAGCAGCACCGGAATTCCGAGCGCCTTTGCGGCAACCATCGCGTGGATCGCATTTACAGTCGCGTATCCGTGTACCCAAAGCGCATCAAATCTTGGTTCATTCCCACTTCCCAGCAAACGGCTGAAGATGCCATAGTTCATCGGCCATGTCATGCCCGTCCTCTCACCCTCTCGAATCGCGGGCAAGAACTCATAGCGATACCCATACAGCAGAGACAAACCCCACTTCACTCCAACGCCAAACCCCTTGTCCTTGTACTCGCGAACAGAAAAGCCCGAACCGTAGAACACGGTCAGATCAATATCAGGCTCCTGCGCGATGCGGCGCAGCAAAGGAGCCTGGTACTGGATCGGATGGCTCACCAGATACGCGAGTTTTACCTTCTTCCTCGCCAGGCCCGCTGCTTCTGAAGGGTGAGCTTTCATGCGTGAATAAGGAGCCCGAAATGCATCGCGATCGTTTTCAGCCTCTATCTTCCTTTCTATTTGGAAAAGCCTCTTCATCACGCTGTAATCTTGCGAGTCACCTGTGCAAGCGCACAACGAAGTGCATGAACATCTTCCTCAAAGCTCCAGGTATTGATTCTCTCCAGTGCCCGCTGGCCCATCTCTGCCGCAGCTTCGGGAGAATCCAATGTCCGTCTCAATGCCTCAATCAATGCGCCTACATCTCCCACCGGGTACACATAGCCTTCGACACCATCCGTAATCAAATCAGGTTGGCACCCAACATCATCGGAGACAATAACTGCCCTTCCTGCGTTCATCACCTCATTCACAATCAAGCCCCAGGGTTCGTGACGGGCCGGCAACACAAATACCGTCGAGATGTCGAAAAACCTCGGCAATTCAGACTGATTGCGAAAGCCGCAAAATCGGATGTCATCCAATCCACTCTGTGCGGCTTTCTCTTCCAGCGCGGCTCGTTCCTCTCCGTCGCCAACGATCAAGAGATATGGCGCCGGGCCAGGACAATCACTCACCACGCTCTTATAGGCTTCCAGTAAATCGTTGCAGTGCTTTCGGCGTTGCAGCTTCGATGCAAAGAGAATGACCGGCCGCCCCGCAACCAGATTCAGTTCCTGCATTAACTCTGTCTCGTCCTGCCCGTGCTTCCACACTTCTCTTCTGGATGGAATCGTTATCCACCGCATATGGCATCAGAAACAGCGGAACATCATCACCAAAATAGTGATGCCAGTACGCCGCATTCATCGTACCGACCGGTAAAGCCCCATCTACCAGCTTCTTCAAACCCTGAAGAAAAAGTTTCTTCAGCAGGAGCTTTATCCCGCTTCGCGGACGGTCCTTGAGCCACATATCGCCGCGCAGGAGCACGGGAATGCCAAGAGACTTCGCCGCAAGTATCCCATGCAATGCATTGACCATGGCATATCCGTGAACCCAGAGCACATCAAATGGTGGGGAGCCGCCCTGTCCGCGAAGCCGGCTCAGGATGCCATGATTGAGGGGAGTTGTAACGGTCTGCGTTCCATTATCGTGGAGCGCTGGTAGAAACTCATAGCGGTAGCCATCCAGTAGCGGAACGTCCCACTTTATATCCACCCCGAAGCCCTCATCCTGATATCCCCGAACAGAGAAATCCGAGCCGAAAAATACGGTCAAATCAATATCAGGCTCCTGTGCGATACGCCGCAGCAAAGGAGCCTGATACTGGATCGGATGGCTCACCAGGTAGGCAAGCCTTACTTTGTTCTTCGACGCTTCGGAGGGGAGGGAAGCCATAAAATCGCGTTCTCGATGCAGCAGGCAGGTTCGTACGACATTTTTTTTTGCAACCGACGCTATTGGCGCACGGCGAGAATCAGAATGGATGCAATGCCCATCAACGTAGAGATTCCTCCCGACTTGATCGCCGCCTTCATTGAATCAGTGGGCAGGAAGATAATGTCATCGGCCTCCAGCACCGGATCAGGTTCCTTGCCATTAATTACCTTCTTGATGTCAACGTGGACAACCTTGCGGTCCAGTCCAGCCGTCCGGATGATCCGCAGGTCGTTGTACTTGCCTTCGAACCCCGGCCCTCCTCCGATCGCCGCAACCTGCATCAGCGTCAGCGGTGAGTTCTGCTGTATCGGTATCGCCCCTTGGGTCCTGAACGCCCCGAGCAGATAAACCGAGCCCACTCGCGAAACAACCACTGTATCCCGAGCGAACACTGGCACGTCGGCCTGCTTACTCAGCATAGGGTTCGTTCCCAGATCGACCACAATGGGCTGCTCTACGCCCGGTCGGTTAATCGTCACTGTATGACTTGCACTGGGCGGCAATCCTCCTACCGCCGCCAGCACATCGAACAGGCGCTTCTCCCCCGGTACAGGAACAACGCCATGAACCTCCCCGGTCACAGTGACATTCTCGTTAGGTGACTCCATCAGTTGAACCGTCACCTGCGGATTGCGATACATCCCCGCACCCTTCAACCGTTCTGCAATTAGATTCTCAGCCTGATGAGTCGTAAGATCCTCGACCCTAACGACTCCGATAAGCGGCAGCTGAATCGACCCGTCGAGGCTCACCCGAACCGGCGGTGCATAATCCGGCGCTCCGTAAAGATGAATTGAGAGAAGGTCGCCCTCCGCCAGATGAATATCCCGCGCAGGCGGATACAGGATCGCCGGGTCGATCGTCGGCGCCACCGGCACATTGACCGGACTCGAAGCTCCCAGCGCAGGCCCGCTGAACTGCGCCTCAGCCGAACCGCTCATCATGCAGAACAGCAGCAGGGAAGTCGCTGCCAACGAGCCTAAACCCCTGCCGCCCCACAAACCACTCCGCCGCTCATGGACCCAAAGAAGATCCTGCCGTTGTCTCATCTCGCTCAGTCTCTCCTACCCGCGCCGTTGCTGCTCGTCGAGACCGCCTGCGGCTCCCAGCTCTCCGAGTCCACGCTCGAATACGAATATCCCGAGTAGCCGTAGTAGCCGTAGTACTCAGGCGAACTCAGATCCACTGCATTCAGCACGATGCCCGTAATCGGAGACCCCGACCGCAGCAGCATGTCCCGCGCCCGCCGCACCACATGCTTGCTCGACTTGCCATGACGAACCACAAGCACGACCGCATCGGCCTTGCGCGCCAGAAGGACTCCATCAGTCACCGACAGAATCGGCGGCGAATCAATCACCACATGCGTATAGAGATCGCCGCAGTGTTTCAGGAACGCATCCATCGCCTCCGAACTGAGCATCTCCGATGGGAACGGCGGTACAGGCCCGCTCGATAGGATGTCCAGATTGGGCACATTGGGCAGGTTCTGCACACTGTCTTTCAGCTTGCTGGCGCCTGTCAGCAGAGTCGTCAGGCCGACCTTGCCGTTCAACCCAAAACGATGGTGCACATTGGGCCGGCGAAGATCTGCGTCGATCAGCAAAACACGTGCGTCCCCTTGGGCCAGAATGCACGCCAGATTGCTGGCCATCGTCGTCTTGCCTTCTGACGGAGTAGCGCTGGTGAACAGGATGAACTTCGGCGGGTGGCCTGCGCTCGAAAGCAGCAACGCCGTTCGTAGGGACCGGAAGGACTCGGCAAACTGTGACTTCGGCTGCGTCAGCACACTGATGTTGCGCTGTGCCGTCGATACGCTCCCCGTCTCCTCCGTTCCGGATCGTCGCGCTCGCGGAATGACTGCCAGTGACGGCAGTTCCGTGATGCTCTCGATCTCCGCAACGCTGCGCAGCCCGGTATCCAGGCTCTCCATCAAAAACGCCACAACGATACCGCCCAGCAGGCTGAACACGAGCGCTGTCAGCACGATCGTCGACTGTGGTCGCAGCACCGGGCTGGCCGGCGGGAGAGCCTGATCCACAACGTCGATTTCCAGCGACTCCAGCCCCGCCTGCACCCCCGCTGTTCTGAGTCGCTGCAGCAGTCCCTCATACAGCGTGCGGTTCGACTCATAATCCCTTTGTCGCAGCGTGTACTCGACCAGGTCGTCGCGCAACTTGTAAGCATCCGATTTCTGCTTCTCCAGCGCCGCCGACGTTTGGTCTTCATTCGTCCGTGCCACGAGATAGTTCTGCTTGGCCTGCAGCAGCAGACGCTTTTGTTCCGTGTCGATCTCTCTGGCCAACTCGTCGATCTGCGCCTTCAGCGCCTGCGCCTGAGGATGGTTCGGCCCTAGCGTCGACTCCATCTGCGCATAGTTCGCCTTCGCACTGGCAATCTGTCCACGCAGTGTGTTCAGCTCAGCTGGCGCGGTCCCCGGAGTCGTCTCAATCGACCCCTCCATCGTGTTCGGATCCATGCCCGCCAGCATCCGGTACCGCGACTCCGCAATGATCCGCGCAATCCGCGCATCCCCGGCTGCCTTCGACAGATCTTCCAGAGATGTGCTGATCTGGTTACGAGACGGATCGAAGCCCAGGATTCCCAGCCGCCGCTGCAGGTCCATCATGCGTTCCTGCGATGTCTGTACCTGCTGCTTCAAATCGTCGAGTTGTCCCGAGAGCCACTGCGACACCCGTTGTGTCGAATCGAATCGCGTCTGGTAGCTACGGTGAACATAGGTCGCAATCACCGTGTTCACTATATCGGCAGACAGCTTCGCGCTTGGGCCGTTGTAGCTGATCCGAATGATGTCCGTCTTCGGAACCAGCGAAATATGTAGGTTGCTCTGCAGCCTGTGCACTGTCGACTGCCGTACTCCCGCATCATCCAGCATCGTATGCGGAACCGGTCCCTTGACCTCAAGAAACTCTGGATTATTCGAGAGATCCATCTCGCGCGCAACCGTCAGCATCAACGAATCGCTCTCCAGGATAGCGACCTCGGTCAGCATCTTCGAAGCCGTATCAGGCCCATAGCCCGGCACCGCGCTCACGCGATATTCATTCGACGAGCCCGACCGCACCTGAATCCGTCCAAAAGCTTCAAACAGCCTCGGCTGCGTCTCTGCCTTGTAGACTCCATAGACTAGACCCAGTAGCACTGAGGAGATAAGGATCCACCGCCGTTTCCGCAGCGTAATAAGCGTCTCAGACAGCGTCGTGTCGGTGACCGTCGTGCTGAACCCGGTAGGATTCGTTTCAGGAGCGCCCGGCCCCGGCTGCTGCGGATTTTCTAGACCCATTGGCTTTAGTCTAACTTGACATCTTTCCACACAGAAAAATATCCCCCGTTAGTATCAAGGCACCCATATGCCATCCAATTTGCGTCCAAAATGATCAGGATTCAACCAATCTTCGGATATTCTGACTTTGAGGACATCGACTCGCCTATGAGCAATCACATTCCTATCGCTGTAGTCGGATCAGGGTATGTCGGCCTGGTCGCCGCCGTCTGCTTCGCTGAGATGGGACACGAGGTCATCTGCGTCGACAACGACGAGCGCAAAGTCGCTGCTCTCCGCGCAGGCGACACCCTCATCCACGAGAATCACCTCCCTGAACTCCTCGAGCGCTACCGCAACACCAAAGTCCGCTTCACCACCGACCTCGCCGAGGCCACCCGCGAGTGCCAGGCCATCTTCATCGCCGTCGGTACGCCGCAAAGCGAATCCGGCGACGCCGACCTCTCCTACGTGGAGGCCGTTACCTGCGAGATCGCCCGCTCCATCGACTCCTACAAGGTCATCATCGAAAAGAGCACCGTCCCCGTCTACACCAACGAGTGGATCAGCCGCGCCATGGAGCGCAACGGCGTCGCCCGCCATCTCTTTGACGTCGTCTCCAACCCTGAGTTCCTCCGCGAAGGAACCGCTGTCTGCGACTTCCTCCATCCCGACCGCATCGTCGTCGGGGCCGACAGCGAACGCGCGGCCACCGTCCTCAACGCCATCTACGCTCCCCTCACCAGCGGCGAGTACTACGAGCGAACCAGCGGCATCCCCGGCGTCTGCAGCGTTTCCCAGCCCCCGCCCCTTCTACTCACCTCCACCAAAAGCGCCGAGATCATCAAGCACGCCTCCAACGCCTTTCTCGCGCTCAAGATATCCTTCATCAACGCTGTCTCCAACCTTTGCGAAGCCACCAACGCCAACGTCGAGCAGGTCGCCCATGGCATGGGCCTCGATAGCCGCATCGGCCCTCGCTTCCTCCGCCCCGGCATCGGCTACGGAGGCTCCTGCTTCCCTAAGGACGTCGCCGCCTTTCGCTCCGTCGCCGAGCAGCTCGGCATCGACTTCGGCCTCCTCTCCGAAGTCGAGAAGATCAACACCCAGCAAAAGCGCCGCTTCCTCAGCAAAGTGCGCTCTGCCCTCTGGACCCTCCGTGGCAAGCGGCTTGCCGTCCTCGGTTTGGCCTTCAAGGGCGAGACCGACGACATCCGCGAATCTCCCGCCATCGAACTCGTCCGAATGTTCCTCGGCGAGGGCTGCTCCATCACAGCCTTCGATCCTGCCGCCATCCAGCGCACCGAGGAGATTCTCCCCAGCGGCCCAAATCTCAAATATGTCGACGATGCATACGCCGCCGCAGCCGACGCCGACGCCCTGCTCATCCTCACCGACTGGTCTGAATTCGCCTCACTCGACCTGCAACGCCTCAACCAGGCCCTCCGCTATCCCATCGTCATCGATGGCCGCAATATGTACGATCCTGCCGTCATGACTGAAAATGGATTCACCTATCTCAGTATCGGCCGCCCCACAGTCCATCCAGTGCGCGAGCTATCGGCCTCGTCGCACAACTAGACTCAGTTCCTCCACCGTTACCGGGAGGCGCCTTTCCTGTTCGCGCCTCCCAGTGAGTGCAAATGAAGTGGCCGGCAATTATTTTTTTGAAAGGTAGCGAATGAAGTCTCAGAAAATTCTTGTCACCGGAGCCGCAGGCTTTCTAGGCTCTCACCTTTGTGACACCCTGCTCGCCGAAGGCCACACCGTTGTCGGCGTCGACAACCTCTCGACCGGCAACCACGCCAACCTCGCTCACCTCGCGAACGAGTCCAGCTTCAGCCTCATCGAGCAGGACATCTGCAAGCCCTTCGACCCCGGCCCGGTCGATTACATCTTCAATTTCGCCTCGCCCGCTAGTCCGGTCGACTACACCCGCCTCGGCATCGAAACTCTCCTCGTCGGCTCTGCGGGCACCATCAACACCCTCGATCTCGCCCGCAAGTACAACGCTGGCTACCTCCACGCCTCGACCTCAGAGTGCTACGGCGACCCCGAAGTCCACCCCCAGGTAGAAACCTACTGGGGCAACGTCAACCCCATCGGACCCCGCTCGGTCTACGACGAGGCCAAACGTTTCTCCGAGTCCGCCGTCAGCGCCTACCATCGCTACTACGGGGTCGACACGCACATGGTCCGCATCTTCAACACCTACGGCCCCCGCTTGCAGGCCAACGACGGCCGCGTCATCTCCAATTTCATGATCCAGGCCCTCCGCGGCGAGCCTCTAACCATCTACGGTGATGGCTCCCAGACCCGCAGCTTCTGCTACGTCTCCGACCTTATCGAAGGCATCGTTCTTCTCTCCCGTTCCTCCGAACATCTGCCTGTCAATATCGGCAACCCCGTCGAGTGGACCATCCTCGAGTGCGCCAACGAGATTCTGGCTGTCACAGGCTCCAGCTCCCCAATCGAGCGCAAACCTCTTCCCCCGGACGACCCCACTCGCCGCCGCCCCGACATCACCAAAGCCCGAACTCTCCTCAACTGGGAACCAAAGATCACCCTCCGCCAGGGCCTCGAAAAATCCCTCCAATACTTTAGGAACTGCACCGCGTAATCACATCCTCGTTGCAGTTGCAGTTGTACTTGCAGTTGGTTCCTTGCAGTTGTCCTTGCAGTTGTCCTTGCAGTTGTCCTTGCTTTTGCCGCTGTGGTTGCTGTTGCTGTCGCGGTTGTCGCTTCGATTGGCCTCTTTGGTTGTCATCCCCGAAGGGGATCTGCTTCTGTCTTTGTTGTTGTCTGTTCTTCTTGCCCAAACCAACTAAATTCGTATTTTGACCAGACGCTTCCCAGGTTTCCGCCCCAAATACATCTGTCAAGCCCCAATCCCCATAAATCATTGAAACCAAGAGACATTGGCATGCCGACCAATTACATCCCATCAGCTAAACTAGTTAAAGAGTGAAAAATGAAGATAAGCCCCGGCCATCCGGGGCTTCCCCATTTTAAGAAAGAGGCCTTTGCCGATAAACCGTTTAGAAATAATACTTTACGCGTAATCCGTTTAGATGGAATACTTTAGCGCACCTAGCATTATCTAACTAACTGGAAATAATGGACTTGTTATCCAACGAGGGGAGGGGGGCGTACCGTGGGAAAACGATGATGGGAAAACCTAAGGCCGTTCCGAGCTACTGTGCAACTGCGGATACCAGGTGAACTGTACCGCTGTGGTCACGTTCTTCTGCAACCCAGGCTTGTAGATGGGAGCCTTCCAGCCCTCATACTGCACCCAACTCTTCATCTCCGCGCTGCCGCCGAACCGTTTCATCACGGTCGCTGTGAACTGGTTCTGCGTCGTGCCGCCCGCAATGAAGTCTTTCGGAGTCTTCTTGTTCAGATATTCCACCTGGATCAACTCGTTGCCGGAGAGGTGATAGGTCAGCCAGGCCTGTCCGCCCTTCGCCTCGCGCCCGATCCAGTCACCCATAATCATTCCTTTGTTGGTGTAACCCTGCAACTGGATGACCTCGAAGTAGTTGAACGTGCCCGCATTGCTTCGGGCTACCCCTGGGTCGGTCGTCACGGCTTCAGCCCTGAAATCGAACTTTGGCAGCTTCGGGATCTGTGAAAGATAAAGTCCGGTTCTATAGGCCGCGCGGCGAGGAGCGCTAATCGGGGTCACATCATCATGCGCGATCGAGTCCGCATATAACGTTGCATACCTCCACAAAAACGGAAGCCGATACGAGAAGTTGAAGTCGCTATATCGTGCCCCCGGATCATCGCGCGACAGCTTCTCCTGTACCGTCGTGTCGTTCGGATCCAAAAAGCCATGGAGGAACGTGTGAATCGTAACCGGCTCATGTCCCTCACCGCCCCAGATAATCGTTCTCTCAAATCCAAACTCGAAGTTCACTGTTGGGCGAAAGGAGAACATCTCGGCATGTACCCATGGGCTGTTCGGTGCGCTATGCCCCTTGAGACTTCCAATAAAGAAGTCATACCGCAAAGGACCCAGCAACTTTGAAAGAAGGAAGACATTCAGTGGTTCGACCCGATTAATCCGGAACGAATAGATATTCTCCGCATTGTTCGACCAGGCCATCGCTCCGCCTGCGCCGGGACCAAGCCACGCATCCTGCTTGCCTCCCGAGATCTCATGGCCCAGCAGATGGAACGAAGCCGTCGCCTCGATCAGACGGAACTGGTTTTGTCCCGCTATCGGGCCGACAGGAATCGTGGTCTGCGGCGCATTGGGCGGAGCATAGGGGATAAACTCAAGTAGCGACAGCTGCGAAGCCAGCGCCTGAGAGTATCCGTCCCCGGCCGGCGAGTGCTGATACTCCCCGCGCATATACAGCGAGAACCGCCCCGCTTCGTTCAGCGTCGAGTAACCGAAAACGCTGTTAAACCCACTCTGGTACGGTCGTCCATAGTCGTTGCTGATCGTCTGCCCCAGGTGATAGCTGTCCCGCAGCGTCGTACCGTTGATGCCCATCAGCCGCGTATAACCTGACTCGACTCCATATACAGCGCCGCGAGGATCACGCAACTCGAGGCGAAGTTCATGCAGAAGCTTGTCCAGAATCCCCTGCGCTTCGGCATTGTCGCTGGCCACAATCGCATTCTCCGACAGCAGCAGCATATGTAAAGCGCTGCGGCGAGTCCAGGGCCGCATACCAAGAAATATGCTGTCAAGGAAACCCATCGAGTAGAGCCGCGTCATCGCCGGATACACCCAACTGTCTACCGGGATATACGCTGACCCGCCATGATCGGGACTCTGCCGGTCAGCGACAGGCTCATAGGGAACAACGGACGGATAGCTGCGTTCCGCCGATGGCGCCGACAGCATCGCACCCGAGGATGCAGCTTGAGGTGTAGATACAACTTGCGGTCGAGCCGCTAGCGGCACCTGCGATGGCGTTTCATACATCGGCCGCGTAGAGACCACCCCGCTCTGTTCGACAGAGGGAGTCGGCAGCGAACCGGAAAGAGCGGCTCCCATTTGACTCTGCCCCAAGGAACTCACAGCCGTACAAACCATCAGACCTGCACAGGAAAGAAAACCCCGAGTCCGCACTTATACCTCAAAGAAACGATCTACAGCAGCTGTCCCAGTGTAGGTTGCATCTCTCGAAAGGAGGTCGAACTATCAGCAGCATCACCTACAACTTTTGTGTCGCAAGCCGCTTTCGAAATACTTCTTCCACCCGATCCATCCAGGCCTGATCGCCCACCTTTCGAGCGAGTAGAAACTCCTTCATCTGCACAATCGGATCAAGCGCGGATGCACCCTGCTTACCCTTCGGTCGGTACCTGACGCACTCAATGACCACCGGCCCGTCGCCGCCCCGCGTCCGTCCAATTGACTCCTGCGCCACGCGATAGAGGGCCACGGCATCACTCGCATCCACCGGTATCCCCGGCACCCCACACGACCGCGCCTTGCGACTGACATTTTTGCTTTTGCCATCTCCCTCCGAAAGGACGACAAAGATCATCGGCAGATCCAGCTTCGCCGCAAGCGAAAGTATTTGTCTCCAAGCACGACCGGTAGCTTCACGACCGAGGACATAAGCAACCACGATGTTCGCCCGCTTCCACGTCTTGAACGAGAGCGCCACACCCATCGCGATACGGAGCCGGTCCTCAACATCCTTGATCCACGGCAACTGCTTCTCGGATACGCTGCGGTGCGCCTTCTCCGAGACAGGGGCAGCCAAACCTCTCAGCAGGGAACCGGCATCTGCTCCAAGAATAAGGTTCATCACCACGCCGGCCTGCGAGTCACTCACCAGATCAACAGGCAGCAGATCAATCGCCGTGCTAACGCGGCACGCCTCCTGCCCACGAATTGAATCAAACCGAAGGCGTGTCCTCCGTCTCCTCTGCAACACCGCAACGTGCTCGTCGAGACAGCGTGCCTCGACCATAGACACAAACATTTGGCGCAACTTCTTGTTGTTTACTAATGGATTCTCGTGCGGCACCGTCTCGCTCAAACAACCCCTCCATAAAAAGACTTCACAAAGCTACAGGAGCAAAAGTAGAGGGTTCCAAAAGGAACCCTCTACTCATTTCATAAATTACAAACTAAGCTCGAGCCGGATCAGCAGCCTCAACATCCAACCCAAGCTCGGCCAGAGCCTTCTGAGCCGCCTTTGGCTTGAACTTGCCCTCGCGAGCCAGCTTCGACAAAGTAGCGCCCACAATCGACTCCGCATTCACCTCAAAGTGCCGCCGCAGATGCTCACGATTGTCGCTACGTCCAAACCCATCCGTACCCAAAGAGACCAATCGCGAAGGCAACCACGGAGACAGAAGGTCCGGCACCGACTTCATATAGTCACTCGCAGCAATAATCGGTCCCTTCGACTCGCCCAGAACGCTCAATACATACGGCACGCGCTCCTTTTCAGTCGGATGCAGCCGATTCCAGCGCTCCACCGCCAGGGCATCGCGTCGCAACTCCGTATAACTGGTCACGCTCCACACATCCGCATGAACACCATACTTAGTCGCAAGAATCTCCTGCGCTCGCAGCACTTCATTCAGGATCGGCCCGCTGCCAAAGAGCTGAGTCACAGCCTCGCCCGCTGCCGGCTTCAGCTTGTAGATGCCCCGCAGAATTCCCTCAGCCGAACCCTCAGGCATCGCCGGCATAGCATAGTCCTCGTTGTACATCGTGATGTAGTAGAAGAGGTCTTCGCCTTTCTCGTACATCCGCCGAATGCCATCCTGAACAACGACCGCCAGTTCATACACATACGCCGGATCGTACGTGACGCAGGTCGGAACAGTGCTTGCCAGCACAATGCTGTGTCCATCCTGATGCTGCAGACCTTCGCCAAGCATCGTCGTCCGTCCAGCCGTTCCGCCCATCAGGAAGCCTTTGCCTCGCGAATCGGCAAACGCCCAGACCATGTCACCGATGCGCTGGAAACCGAACATCGAGTAGTACATGTAGAAGGGAATCGTCGGCACCTTATAGTTTGCATACGCAGTGCCGGCCGCGGTGAACGAAGCCATCGAACCAGCCTCTGTGATGCCCTCCTCGAGAATCTGCCCATCCTGATCCTCGCGGTAATAGAGCAGCATGTCAGCATCATGCGGATTATATTTCTGCCCTTCGGCAGCGTAGATTCCAACCTGTCGTATCGCCGATTCCAACCCGAACGTACGTCCCTCGTCCGGCACAATCGGCACAATCAGCTTACCGATCTTCGGGTCCTTCAGCAGGTGCCGCAACAGGCTCACAAAGCCCATCGTTGTCGAGACAGCACGCTTATTCGACCCACCCGTCCACTCGCCAAGGGTCGACAACTCCGGAGCCGTGAAGTCCAGCTTAGATACCTCACGTTTCGGCAAATAGCCGCCCAACGCCTGACGCCGTTCATGCAGATATTTAATCTCAGCAGTCGATTCATCAGGACGGAAGAACGCACCATTCTTAGCCGCACTTTCCGGCAGCGGAATCTGAAAGCGCTTGATAAACGCCTCAATAGCGTCATCGCTCAGTTTTTTCTCCTGATGCGAAGCGTTTCTCGCCTCAGTCGATCCCAGCCCATAGCCCTTGACGGTCTTGGCCAGAATGACAGTCGGGCCACCCTTATGTTCCAAGGCTCGCTTATATGCGTTATATATCTTCGCCGGATCATGTCCGCCGCGATGCAGGTGGAAAACCTCATCATCCGTCTTGTCCGCGACAAGCTCCAGCAACTCAGGATACTTACCGAAGAACTCCTTGCGAATGTAAGCTCCGCCCTTCGCCTTAAAGGCCTGGTAATCGCCATCGACGCACTCTTCCATGCGCTTCAGCAACAGGCCCTTATGATCGCGCTCAAACAGCGCGTCCCAATCCGAGCCCCAGATCACCTTAATCACATTCCAGCCCACACCACGGAACACGCCCTCAAGCTCGTCGATGATGCGCTTATTCCCTCGCACCGGCCCATCCAGCCGTTGCAGATTGCAGTTCACGACAAAGATCAGGTTATCCAGCTTCTCCCGCACTCCCAAAGAGATCGCGCCCAGCGTATCGACCTCATCTGTCTCGCCATCGCCGACAAACGCCCAAACCTTGCGATCCGTCTTCTCAATCAATCCGCGATTCTCGAGATACCGCATAAACCGTGCCTGATAGATCGCATTCAGCGGCCCGATCCCCATCGAAACCGTAGGGAAACGCCAGAAGTCCGGCATCAGCCAAGGATGCGGATAGCTGCTCAATCCCGGCTCTCCCCGTAGTTCATGCCGGAAGTTCTTCAGTCGCTTCTCATCGAAACGCCCCTCAAGAAAAGCCCTGGCATAAACGCCGGGCGAGGCATGCCCCTGAAAGTACACAAAGTCCCCTGGCTGATCGCCATAACTCGCGCGGAAGAAGTGATTGAACCCAACCTCCAGCAGCGTAGCCAGCGAAGAATAGGTCGAAATATGGCCGCCGATTCCAGCATCTTTCTTGTTCTGGCCATGCACCATCGCCATTGCGTTCCAGCGAATCAGCGCCTCGATCTTCCGCTCCAGCTGCCTGTCGCCGGGGTAGGGCACCTCGTCATGCTTCGGAATCGTGTTGTGATACGGGGTCGTCACCTCACTGGGTGTCGGAACGCCAGCCTCGCGTGCCCGCTGCCGAAGGGTCTCCAGCAGCTCGGCACCATGTTGCCAATCCTCTGCAACGACATCGTCAAACGCTTCAATCCACTCGGAAACCTCCGCGGAGAAATCAATCTTGGACGGAGTTTCAAGTTTCATCGTCATAAGCAATCCTTATATCCCCATACTCACGAGGTTCATCAGTGGGCGTTGCAGCGTGCCGTCTCTAAAGATAATCCGTCTTAGGCGCAAACGTCATCTATTGCCTAAGGATAGGCCACTTTTGATCCGATTACCGCGCTAAGAAGCAGTAGGAGCCATAACCCTCGCGTTCGTGTCAGGTAGGCTACGTGGAATAGTCCGCATTGATCCGTACATACTCCTCGGTGAAATCGCAAGTCACAAAGCGGCATTCAGCGTCCCCTTGGCCAAGATCCAGCGTAATGGTGTACTCCCGCCTCGTCATGACCGCGTGAGCAGCAGGCTCATTGAACGTCGAAGACCGCGTTCCACCCTCGAATACCGGTTCTTCCCCAATCGTAATGGTCACCGCACCCGGATCGAACACCACACCACTATATCCAGCAGCAGCCAAAAGCCTTCCCCAATTCGGATCAGCGCTTGACCACGCCGTCTTGCACAGCGGCGAGTGAGCAATGGACTTCGCCACCTGCTTCGCCTCAGACTCAGTTCGGGCTCCCGTCACATGCAGTGTCACGACATGCGTCACGCCCTCGCCATCATCCACAATCTGATGAGCTAGCGACCCGCACACCAGCTTCAGCGCGTTTTCGAACGCCTCGCGGACCCGGTCATCCAGCCTGACTCCGCTGGCACCGCTCGCGAGCAGAAGCACCGTATCGTTCGTCGAAGTATCGCCATCAATCGAGATGCAGTTGAAGCTCCGCTCCACAGCCTGTTCGAGCAGCTCCCTCAACTGCACACTCTCTGCCTTAAGATCCGTAAACAGATAGACCAGCATCGTCGCGTGCGGAGGCCCCACAGGCGCACTCAGTTGCGGATGAATCATCCCTGCCCCCTTCGCTGCGCCGAAGATGACAACCTCCGCGCCATCCACGTCGATGACAGCGCGAGCCACCTTCATCTTTGTATCGGTGGTCATGATCGCCTGCGCAAAAAGTCCCGCATGTGCAGGTGTGCTCCCCAGCGCTGCTTTGACCGCCGGAAGGGCAGCGACCACCTTTTCACCCGGAAACGGTACGCCAATAATCCCCGTCGAGGAGGGAAAGACCTCATCGAAGATGCAGTGAAACGTCTCGGCTGCGGCTACGCAGGTCTTCAGACAGGCGTCGATTCCCGGTTGTCCGGTAGCGCAGTTTGCGTTGCCTGCATTGACCAGCACTGTCTTCACGCGGCCGTCAGTCGAGATCAGATGTCTACGCCCCACTGTCACTGGTGCGGCTACGACTTGGTTTTTCGTGAACATCGCGGCGGCGCTTGCTACCTTGTCCGTTACGGCGACCGCCACATCCAGATTTCCACTTGCTTTGATCCCGGCCTTCACCGCGCCCCACTGGAACCCTTGCGGGAGGGCCTGTTCACTTGTCTTCAACTCACTCGTCATGTCCTTAACTCTAACAAGCAAAGCCCTGTGATAATGCCCATTTCAAAGTGGTCGTCTATTCTGTAACCAGCGCCCCGCAATATCTGTGCGCAAGCACTGCATCTTTGTTATCGGAGCTTGAATCATGCTGTTGAAAGATCTGCGTATCGCTGTTCTCGAAGCCAATCTCGAACTCGTCAAGCGGGGGCTTGTGCTCTATACGTTCGGCAACGCCAGCGGCATCGATCGCGAGCGTGGGCTTGTCGTTATCAAGCCTTCGGGGGTGGATTACGATGAACTGCGGCCGGAGCACATGGTAGTGACGGATCTTGATGGCAAGATTGTTGACGGTGAGCTGAAACCCTCTTCCGATCTGGATACGCATATGTTGCTGTATCGCGAATTCCGCAGTATTGGCGCGGTTGTTCATACGCACTCGGAGTATGCGACGAGCTTTGCTCAGGCGGGGATGGGGATTCCGGCGTTGGGGACTACGCATGCTGACTACTTCTATGGGGCTGTGCCGGTGACAGAGCCTCTCAGTGATGAGGCTTGTGCGGGACGCTATGTGCATGAGACCGGGGTGGCGATTGTGAAGAGGTTCAGGGAGCAGGGGATTGATCCTATGGCGGTTCCGGCGGTGCTGGTGGCTGGGCATGCTCCTTTTTGCTGGGGGAGGAACCCGGATGATGCGGCTCATAACGCCGTGGTACTGGAGGCTGTGGCTCGGATGGCTTATCGGACTCTGACCTTGAAGGCTACGTCGGAGGGGGTGTCGCAGGCTTTGCTGGACCGGCATTATTTTCGCAAGCATGGGGCTAAGGCTACGTATGGGCAGGGTTGATTTTGTGCGGTTTTTTTAGGGGTGGTTTTTTGCGTTTTTGCTGGGGGTTTTGCGAAAAGTGGGTGGTAGTTGTGGTGTTTTGGTGGTGGCTTAGTGGTGAAAAGTGTGGCAATGCTGGTTAGCGGACGGCACTTTTCTGACGATGAGAATTTCGGCACTTTTTTGAGGTTTATTTTCGTGGGGCTGTGGATATCCGTGGCGGGGGGGCTCACGGGACGGGAAGGCATGCCCCAGGGGCTAAAGAGGGTGCTGAAAAAGTGCTTCTGTGTCTGAACTGAAGAAAGGCCCGGGGCTGAAGCCCCTTGTAACTCGGTGATTTAGCGTAGGGCTAAAGCCCTACGCTAATCCCAAAAAGCAACAACAACGACTTTTTCCCGCAACCTGTGAAGTCGCGCCCTTTCAAAGCGAAGACTTCTTCAGGATTCGATCGGCGCACTCAAAACGCTACGGGTAGGGTGCGGGCTTCTTTGCTGCTTTGGCGGGCTAGTTCCAGGAGGCGGATGACTCGGTAGCCGTCTTGTGGGGTTACGGCGAGGGGGGCGGTGCCGTTGATGGCGTCGCGGACGTTGGCGTAGTAGTGGCGGTAGTCACCGAATTCGGTTTTGATGGGGGTTCTCACGAGGGTACCGGGGTCGGCTGGGATGGGGGCGACGGTGAGGGTTCCCCAGTCGGCTTCGTTTTCGGCGAGCCAGTCGCCTTCGCCCATGCGGGGGACTTTGGCTCCGGCTACGAGGGCGGGTTCCTGGGGGTCGAGGCCGAACTTCTTGAAGCTGCCGCGAGTGCCGTGCAGGAGGAAGCGCGGGGCGGCGTCGCAGGCGAGCATCGTGGAGCGGCAGTGGGCCAGCAGGCGTGGGTAATGGAGGGTGATGTCGAAGGCGTCTTCGATGTCGGTCTTGTCGCGGTCGCGGCGGACGCTGGCGGTGATGGCCTCGGGAGGTCCGAAGAGGGCGAGGGCCTGATCGACGAGATGGGGGCCGAGGTCCATGAGGAGACCGTTGGCGTCGTTGCCGGACTCCTTCCACGTGGCCTCGCGGGGCAGGGGACGGAAGCGGTCGAAGTGCGACTCGTAGGTGACGAGGCGGCCGAGTTTTCCGCTGGCGATGACTTTGCGGACGGTGAGGAAGTCGCCGTCCCAGCGGCGGTTGTGGAAGGGGACGAGGATGAGGTTGTGGGCGGAGGCGAGATCGCTGAGTTCCTTGGCCTCGGCGCTGGTGGCGGCGAAGGGCTTGTCGATGACGACGTGTTTGCCGGCGAGGAGGGCCTGTTCTGCGAGGTCGAAATGGGTCTCGTTGGGGGTGGCGACGATGATGAGCGGGATGGTTGGGTCGCTAAAGGCCTCCTCGACGGAGCGGAGGATGCGGGTGGCGGGGTAGGCTTTGGCGGCCTCGTCGCCGCGGCGCTGGACGATGGCCTCGAGCTTGAGGCCTGGGACTGCGCTGACGAAAGGGGCGTGGAAGACGCGTCCCGCCAGGCCGAAGCCGATGACGGCTGTGTTGATCGCTTGGTTAGAAGATGCCATGACCCTGCCCGCCTCCGGTGATGCTCGCTTCAGCATATCGGATGGGATGACAAGAGGAGGTGATCAGTGTGGATCCTTCGAGGTGAAGGCTTTTGCGATGCCGGCCTGGGTATCTGCGGCGTGGGCTGCGCCTGCGAGAAAGGTGAGTTTTTCGATGCTTCCGGGGTACGCTTCGCCTACAGCATGTAGCTGCTTTTCGATGGCGCGTCCGCGAAGAAAGCCGCGCATAAACTGTTCGGCGACCTCGCCGGTGTTGAAGCCGCTGACTCCGCCATCGAGCACGGTGGGCGCGAAGAAGGGATGCCTGGCCCCGAGACGGCTGGCTTCAGTAAAGGCGATGGTGCCGACCAGATTCATCCGCGCCGGAGTAAAAGTGCGAGAGTCGCCAAGGCCGATGATGAGGAGTCGATGTGCGGGGATGGTCCCCGGTTTGGGTATGATCAGGAGCGTTTCTCCCAGATCTCCCGCGAAGAGCGACGGCGTGCGGACATGGTCGAGGAGTCCCTGGAGCTTCTCGTTCATCTCGGTGAGTGAGCCGTGCAGGGTGTTGGATCGATCGGAGTGGAAGAGGCAGATGATCTGCAGCTCCGTTTGGGTGTCGGCGGGGCTTTGTACCAGCACATCAACGGGAAATCCGTACTGTTGGATATGGAAGACTTGTCCTGCCGCGGGTGCCTGGGCGATCATCGCGGAGGGTACATAGAAGCAGAACAGGAAAGCGCATACGAGGACGAAGGAAGCAGCGGTCTCGACTTTGCATCGCTGGATGATTGGCTCGGGCCTTCGTCCGGAGGCTGAGTTGACGAAGCGAGTGTCCCGTTCAAACCTGATTACCGTTGCACTGATCTCTGACATCTGCCAACTCCTAATTTGCTGAGATCAAAATGATACGTAAGAAACTTCTTCCAGTTAGTTGATGTCGACGTCGAAGGGCAAGAACAGTGCGAAGACGGTCCCGCTACTACCTTCTCGCTGGCTGCTGCTGACGTGAAGTGCCCCGTGATGGCGGGCTACGACCTCCTTGCTTACCCATAGCCCCAGGCCAGTTCCTCCGATGCCTTTTGTTGTAAAGAAGGGCTCGAAGATTTGCTCCAAAGTAGCTGAATCCATGCCACATCCGGTATCTGCCACTGTGAGGGTGAGCCCCCTTCGTCCTGTGGTCCAGTCCGTTGCTTCACGGCTTCGAATCAGGAGTCGGCCGCCGACCGGCATGGCATCGATGGCATTGCCGACCAGATTGGTCAGTACCTGGCGAACGTCGCCTGCGAAGCAAACAATCGGCTGCAGTGCGCGTTTTCGCTTCTCAACGGTGATGTTCGAGTTCCTCAGTCTGCCCTCGTAGATGCTGAGCACAGTCGAGAAAAGCTCGACACAGTTAATAGCCTGAGGCTTCGAGGCTTGCTTGTGAAAGCGTAGTGTCTGATTCGCGATAACCGATATGCGTCTCAGCTCCTGATCGGCCGTATCCAGAAAGCGCTGAACTTCTGAGGAAGTGGCATGTTGTTGCGCCAGATAGATGAGGTTCGTGACGGACTCGAGCGGATTGTTGATCTCGTGCGCGATGGAACTTGCCAGCCGGCCGACGGCGGCGAGCTTTTCGCTCTTCATCAGCGCTGCCTCGGCTCGCTTCAGTTCGGTGATGTCCCGTCCTTCGGGGACGAGAAATATGATGTCGCCTTTCGAATTGCGAGCCGGGGCAAGGGAGAAATCGAAGGTGATGGTCTCGCCCGAGGGCCGGTTGAGAGACACCTCCTGCTGCATAAATTTTCCGGTTGCGGCCTGCGCGACTGCTTGACGCACCATCTCTGGAGCGCCGGGGGTGTAGGCAAACCACGGTGTGTCTGCGAAGGGCTTGCCGATGACCTCTTCCCGCGTATTGTTCCCGAATTGAAGCGAGGCACGATTGCAATCGAGGAGGATCCCGTCGGGAGTCAATATTCCGATGTATTCGAGGCTCGTGCTGTAAATTGAGTTGAACCTCGCTTCGATTTCACGAAGAGCCTCCTCGGTGTGCTTGCGGTCGGTGATATCGATGGTTACGCCCGGGAAGCGCGCTGGAGCACCATCGGGTCCGGGGCTACAGCGTCCCACTGCTTCGACCCAGCGGATGGTGCCGTCTGGCTGCATAAGGCGGTATTCGACGTCGAACTCTTCGCAGTAGCGGAGTGCGTTCTGGATTGCTGCGTCGACGTGGTCCTGATCGTCCGGGAGAATATTTCGGGTGAACTCGGTGATGGTAATTCCGGCAGCGGCTTTTGCCGGATCGACGCCGTACAACTGGGCAAAACTGGCGTCGGCGTACATCAGGTCGTTGGGCACGTCCCAATCCCAGGTGCCTACACCGTCGGCGGCTGCAAGGGCCAGGCGGGCACGCTCCTCGCTCTCGCGCAGTTTTTGCGTTGCGAGAAACTCATTTGTGACGTCATGACAGACGATAAATATGCCATCGATCTCCCCACCGGAGCTGTAGATGGGGCTGTAACTGTAGGTCCAGTAGATATTCTGGAGGCGGCCGTTGCGCGTTACGGGGACGAGGACATTCTCCTTGTATGTGGTTTCACCGTGCATCAACGCGGCGTCAAACTGCGGGCCGACGATGTGCCAGGCCTCCCTCCAGCATTCGGACGCCGCCTGGCCTAGTGCGCGAGGGTGTTTTTCCGCCATGAGCGGGAGGTAACCGTCGTTGTAGAACTGGATCATCTCCGGTCCCCAGAAGATGACGGCAGGAAACTGGCAGGAGAGCATGAGATTAACGGAGCAGAGGAGGGTGTCTGACCAGGTATCGATGGGGCCGAGAGAGGTAGAACTCCAATCGTGGGTCCGGACGAGGTCTGCCATCTCCCCTGCGCAGCTTACGCGCTTTCCGGGCTGTGAAGACGGATTTATCACCCCATCCGATGGTGAGGTGAGAGTTCGCTTGGCGGGCATCGGCTCTAAGCATCGCTTAGCGTGCCCACATTGGCAAGAAATTATGTTCGTTCCGGGGGTCTCAATGGCGTTTCGTTAGACTGACATCGCGGGGTTGAATCGAACGGGCCGCCAGGGAGATTGCATCATGAACACCACACGTCGCCGCTTTATAACGAATGCTCTTTCAAGTGGCGCGATTGCGGGGGCCATTCCCACTGTGGCGGGGGCTCAGTTCCTCAATGCTCCGCGGCATGGTCTGCCCGGGACCGTCAAAGAGCGTTACGCCAAACTTGACGCCATCCTCAAGCAGCCCGTCTTTAAACGCGAACTCTTCCCGGATCCGGTCATCATCGAGTCGATTGAGCTGCTGCGCAACAAAAAGCAGTATCTCTGTCGCGTGCGTTCCAAGGATGGGCATGAGGGGCTATCCGTCTCGAATGCGCAGCAGATGGAGGTGCTGTACCCGATGTTCGTGAAGCACATCGCCCCTTTTTTCGTTGGGAAGGATGCGCGTGACATCGAGGAACTGATACCTGCCGTCACTGTCTACGAAAATAACTACAAGGCGCAGAGCCTTGCGATCTGGGTCCCGATTGCGACTATCGAGTTCGCGATTCTGGATATGTTTGGCAAGATGTCGAAGCGGCCCATCGGCCTTCTCATAAGCGACAAGATCTACAACGACCGGATCTCGGTCTACCAGGCCAATGGGGAGCGCGATATCTCCGCCGAAGAGACGATTGAGCATCTCAAGCGCGACGTTGCCATCTCGAACGCCAAGGCAATCAAGTTCAAACTTGGCGGGCGCATGTCCCACGCGGAGTATCCGGTGGGCCGGAGTGAAAAGCTGATCCCGCTGGTCCGCAAGACCTTCGGCGATCAGATGATTATCTCTGCCGATGCCAATGGTTCCTATACGCATGCGGAAGCGATCCCGATTGGCAAGCTGATGCAGGAGTACAAATACGCCTTCTATGAAGAGCCTGTCCCATTCGACTGGTATGAAGAGACCAGGCAGGTCGCTGACGCTCTCGAGATTCCCATCGCAGGAGGAGAGCAGGAGCCCAGCACGCACAACTTCCGCTGGCTGATCGCCAACGGCGGGCTCTCGATAGTTCAGCAGGATATGTTTTACTTCGGCGGCATGATTCGCTGCATGCAGGTGGCACGCATGGCCAATGCCTTCGGCAAGCAGTGTATTCCGCATATCTCGTCTACCGGGCTGGGCTACGTTTACATGATGCACTTCGTATCGGCAATACCGAACTCGGGCCCGTTTCACGAGTTCAAGGAGTTCAATAACGAATTGCCGTATCATTGTGCTACATCGAGCCTTAGGAGCGACGATAATGGTGTTATTCAGGTGCCAACCGGCCCGGGTTTTGGTGTCGATATCGATCCTGATTTTCTGAAGAAATGCTCGGTTGTGACTGGCTGAGCGACCCTGGATATGCGAGCGATGACGTTGGATGAAGGTACCCGAGAGTATGGGGGTCAAGGCGCGGTACGTTTGCCGAAGAGTTAAGTCCAATAGTTTTATTCAGGCGACGGAAGGCGGACGTCTGAGCGTTCTGACGCAAAGATTTTCACATTCGTAATGTTTTTTGAAGATTCTGCACAACTTAGAGCATCTCAGTATTACGCAGATGTTTTTTCTGGCAACCGATTTGTGGCGGTTGTGCGGGCAATAGCTGCAATAAACTAGAAATATGCAGGTTACGAATAACTCAATGAGTGAAAGCAAAGCAGTGGATGGCGCCCGGAGCATGCGCGTGGCGCTCGGACTGTGCCTGCTTGTGCCGGGACTTCCGGCCCTGGCGCAGTCGCAGGTTCAGCCCTCGGGGAATCAGCCGCGGCCTACCGCGACGGGACCGAGCTCGCCGACTGATAGCTCGGCCATAGCGGGAGCGCAGCAGAATCTTTATACCGCGTCGGGCCAGAACGGGGCGCAGTCGTCGCAGGACTCCTTCAAGGGCAGCGTGGTCGAGGGCACGTCGACGGGGACGGTGATGGATCTGTCGCTCGATGATGCGATTCAGCGTGGGTTGCGGGCTAACCTTGGGCTGATTCTGCAGGACTCGGCCCAGAGCAGCGCTAACGGGCAACGGCTGGAGCAGTTGCAGGCGCTTCTGCCCACTGCGACTGGAGCGATCAGCATCAATGTGCAGCAGGTGAACCTTGCGGCTTATGGGCTGAAGTTTCCAGGGTTGAACCCGATCGTCGGGCCGTTTCAGGTGGTGGACTTTCGTGGGTATCTGACGCAGAACCTGTTCAATGTGTCGGCGCTGCAGAACTATATCGCCGCGAAACATAACTTTGCCGGGGCGAAGCTTACTGCCGCCGATGCGCGCGATCTTGTGGTGCTTACGGTAGGGAATGCGTATCTGCTTTGCATCGCCAACAATGCGCGGATTGAAGCCGTGACAGCGGAACTGGCGACGTCGAAGCTGACGTTTGATCAGGCGGTGGCCGCGCACGATGCGGGGACGAGCCCGAAGCTCGATGTGCTGCGGGCGCAGGTTGACTATCAGAACATTCAGCAGAACCTGATTTCGGCGAAGAACGAGTTTGAGAAGTCCAAGCTGGCGCTGGCGCGGGCCATCGGATTGCCGCTGAATCAGGAGTTCCAACTGACCGACCGTGTGCCCTATGCCGCGTTCGATCAGGTTGATCCGCAGACGGCGTTTGAAGGAGCACTGAAGGTTCGTAAGGACTTGCAGGCTTCACAGGAGCAGGTGAAGGCGGCGAGTGCAGAGAAGACTTCTGCGTGGGCGTATCAGCTTCCAGTGGCGAGCTTTCTTGGCGACTACGGTGCCCTGGGCACAACGCCGGGCCATTCGCACGGCAGCTTTACGGCCACGGGGCAGCTTACGGCTCCTGTGCTGCAGATCGCCAAGACGAGAGGGCAGGAGGAAGTGGCCAGCGCTCAGTTTGAGCAGGCGCGGGCGAAGCTCTCCGACCAGGCGCAGCAGATCAATCAGGATGTTCGCAACAGCCTGCTGGATATTCAGGCGGCGTCGAAGCTGGTTGAGGCTACGCACTCGAACGTCGAGCTGGCGAATGAGGCTTTGAGCGAGGCGCAGCAGCGCTTCCACGCCGGCGTCTCGGACAATTTGCCTGTTTCACAGGCTCAGTCGCAGACCGAACAGGCGAACGATCAATACATTAGCGCGCTGTACCAGCACAATGTTGCCAAGCTGGCCCTGGCCCGTGCTCTTGGTGTCGCGCAGACGAATTACAAAGATTATCTCGGAGGAAAGTAACTTGGCAGACGCAGCAGTGCAAAATGACGTCGTAACAGAGGAAGAATCACCGGAGAAGAAGTCCCGCCGCAAGCTGATTATTATCGCGGTGATCGTGCTCCTGTTGATTGGAGGAGGTCTCTTCTGGTGGCACTCCACGTTTACGGAGAACACAGATGATGCGCAGGTGGATGGGGTTCTGTACCAGGTGAGCTCGCGCGTCGTCGGACAGGTGGTCAAAGTCTACGTCGAGGACAATCAGAAGGTGAATGCCGGCGATCTGCTGCTCGAGATCGATCCGAAGGACTACCAGGTGGCGCTCGAACAGGCACAGGCGAATCTGGCCAGCGCTGAGGCTGCGGCGATTCAGGCCAATGTGAACGTGCCGATTACGAGCATTACGACGACCACGAGCATCAGCACGACAGGTTCGGACGTACAGGGTTCGCAGGCCGCCGTGGCTCAGGCGCAGAAGCAGGTGCTGGCTGCGCAGGCCCGTATCGACCAGGCGAAGGCCAATGCAATCAAGTCGGACCTGGATGTGGACCGGTACAAACCATTGGTGGAGAAGGACGTCATCTCCAAGCAGCAGTTTGACGCTGCAGTGGCACAGGCTGCAGCGAATCGCGCGGCTGTGATCGAGGCGGAATCGACGCTGATCGCTCAGCAGGAGGCGGTACGGCAGTATCAGCAGAAGCTTGCACAGGCGCGCTATTCGGCCGCGGAGTCGGCGAAGAATGGGCCGCAGCAGGTCAAGGTACAGCAGGCGAGGGCACAGGCAGCGGTGGCGGATGTCAAAGAGGCGCAGGCCAAGGTCGACCAGGCGAAGCTGAATCTCTCGTATACGCGTGTCACGGCGCCGACGGCTGGAATCATCAACAGGAAGAATGTGAACGTGGGGTCCAACCTCTCGATTGGGCAGGACCTGATGACGATCGTTCCCCTGACCAACCTGTGGGTTACGGCTAACTTCAAGGAGACGCAGTTGGAGAGAATGCGTGCGGGACAGCCGGTGGTCATCCGGGTGGATGCTCTGGGCGGCCGCAGGTTCCACGGTAAGGTGTCGCAGATCGGCGGAGCTACCGGTTCACGGCTCTCGCTGTTTCCGCCTGAGAACGCTACGGGCAACTTTGTGAAGGTCGTGCAGCGTATTCCGGTGCGCGTCGACTTTACGAATTTCGAGCAGGAGGACAGCGACCTGGCGCTGCGGCCCGGGTTCTCGGTTACTCCGGACGTTACCGTCAAGTAGTCTGATTCGCACGGCGAAGACTTTTCGCCAAGGCCGCTCACACCGGTGGGCGGCCTTGTATCTTTAGGGCATGTCTTGCATCCAATTGACAGTTCCCTTGAGCTCTGTTAACACTCTGTTGGATATACCGTCATGCCGATCGCGTTAGTTTTCTTCATCCATTACGCGTACCTGATCATCTTCCTCTGGGTTCTGGTGGAACAGGTTGGCGTGCCTATTCCCAGCATTCCAATGTTGCTGACGGCCGGGACGCTGACGGCGACGCATCGAATAAGCCATCTCTATGCTTTAGGGGCGGTTTTGCTGGCTTGCCTGATCGCCGATACGATGTGGTTTGCTCTGGGGCGGCGTTACGGCAACAGTGTCCTGAAGCTGCTGTGCAAGCTTTCGTTTGAGGCTTCGACCTGCGTCAGCAAGACAGAGGGGTACTTTACACGGCGTGGGCCGGTGACGCTGCTGTTTGCAAAGTTCGTGCCGGGACTTAGTACGGTGGCTGCTCCTATCGCTGGCCAGACCGGTATGCCGTACTCGCGATTCCTGATCTGGGACCTTGCGGGATCGATTGTGTGGGCCGAGAGTTTTCTTCTTGCCGGACGTTTCTTCGGGGATCTCGCGCAGAGGAGCGCTCCCTTCTTCCATTGGCTCGGGCGCTTCGCCTTTGCGATCTTCATCCTGATGGTGATGGGCTTCCTGGCGCACCGCATCTGGAAGCAGCGTAAGTTCCTGCAGCAGGTACGGTCGCTTCGTCTGGAGCCGCATGAGCTCAAATTCATGATGGACAACGCGGAAAAGCAGGGGAATATTCCTCCTTTTATCGTCGACCTGCGTCATCCGCTGGACTATATGCCGGATCCGCGGGTTCTACCTGGGGCGCTGCGGATCGGGCCGAACGAGTTGAAGGAGCACAGCGAGATCATTCCGCGCGACCGCGATGTTGTGCTGTACTGCACCTGTCCGAGCGAGGAGACCAGTGCGAAGCTGGCTTTGCAGCTTCATAAGATGGGCGTTTATCGCGTGCGTCCGTTGCGTGGAGGCTTCGACGGGTGGAAGGAGGCCGGGTATCCGCTTGAGGACTACGTGGCCGACTCACCGAACGGTACCGGCACAAAGAGTGTGCTTCCACCGTCCGGTTCGCAGGCTCTGCCGCTGGTTTAGCGTGGTTGACCAGGTCTGCTGACGTGAATCAGCATTCCCTCAGTGGCTAAAGCCACGTTGTAGATGGGACGCTTGCGGCGCGGCTGAAGCCACGCCCTTTCAAAGCAAAGACTTTCCAGCCCTTTCAAAGCAAGGATTTTTCAGCCCTTTCAAAGCAAAGACTTTCAGTACATCTAAAAGCCTCATTCGATCTCATGCGCCAATCTTGAAGTTCACTGTGATCATGGTCTCGACTTCGATTGGTTCGTCGTTGAGCTTATAGGGCTGATAACGAGCGGTTCGGATAGCCTCCATTGCTGCCTCTCGGAGCATCGGCGGGCCGCTGACGACGTGCAGGCTCTCGATTGTGCCGGTGCGTGAGATGACTGCTTCGACTACGACTGTTCCCTGAACTCCCGCAGCCTTGGCGATGGCTGGGTAGACAGGTTTGATGGGGGTTACCAGTAATCCCGTAGAGACGCCTGAGGAGACTCGGAGACGTCCAGCGGGGGGATGAGTTGGAGCCTCGGAGACTCTTAACGGGGCGTCCTTCGCCACCGGTTCGAAGAGCATCAGGCAGGCCGTTGTTGTTCATGTCGAAGTTGATGGGCGAGGTTGAGGGAGGGGCGTCGCCGGGTGTGGGATCAGTTGGAAACAGCAGCGGGTGTGACGCCGTTTGGGCGGTCGCGGGGGCGTCAGGCGTTGCGTTCGACGTAGCGTTGGATATTTGTTTTGGCTCGATTTTCACGGGCGGCTTAGGGAGGAAAGGCACGAGGATCGGTGGCGCGTCGATTCGCAATGCGAGCCGCTCCGGGTGCAGCAACGGGAGCGTTACCAGCAAAGCAGCCACAGAAGACTGAAGTGCGATCGATGCTATGGCCGTCCAGCGCTTGGCTGGGGCAAGATGGGCGACACGCGACTCTATAAGACTGTCCTCGAACATAAGGCACCTCTTTCGTTCTCAGGTGCGCATTTGCGAGGAATGCGTCCGTACTGACTTAGACACCTTTGCGGCTGGATTGTTCCCGCGAAAGAGGTTCCACAAAGCCGCTCCCCTGAGCGATGATGAATCATGCCAGTCAGGCCCGTAGCGACCACTTTTGCTCCCTCTAACCGCGTTCTTTCAATTGATGTCCTTCGGGGTATCACCATCGCGTTTATGATCCTGGTCAACGATCCTGGCGATTGGGGCCATACTTATGCGCAGCTCGATCATGCGAAGTGGAACGGCTGGACGCTGACCGACCTGGTGTTTCCCAGCTTTCTGTTTATTGTGGGGGCGTCGATCATTCTTTCGCTTCACTCCCGCATCGCTCGCGGAGACAGCCGGCGGGAACTTGGGCTGCACATCGTGCGCCGATCGGTCACGATCTATGTGCTGGCGATGGTGCTGAATATCGTTCCGTACTTTCGCTTCACGCATCTGCGGTTGTATGGGGTGCTTCCGCGCATTGCGCTTTGCTATCTGTGCGCGGGATTGATCTGCCTGGCAACGCAACGGGCGCGCAATCTGCTTGCGATTGTGGCCGTCCTGCTGGTTGGCTACTGGGCGCTGATGAGGTTTGTACCGGTTCCGGGATGTGGGGTTCCGGTTCGCGATGTCCCGTTGCTCGATCCTGATTGCAATCTGGCCGCATGGCTCGATCGCAGTGTGATCGGCTTTATTCAGCGGACGATCCATACGGGATATCTGTACGAGAAGACGCGCGACCCTGAAGGGCTGCTGAGTACGATTCCAGCGATTGCGACGACGCTGCTGGGAGCGGTGTCTGCATTGTGGCTGCGGCGGGTTGAGTCGACGAAGGGTGATGGCGCGGCGTTTCCGGCGACCAGGAGCCAGTGCGCGATGGCCCTTTTCCTGATAGGCCTGGTGAACATGGCAGCGGGGCTTCTGTGGAACGTCTGGTTCCCGATCAACAAGAATCTTTGGACGAGCTCGTATGTGCTGTTCGCGGCAGGCTGCTCGCTGGTTGGGCTTGCGGCGTGCTACTGGCTCATCGACGTTCGCCGGTTGCATGAGACGCGCGTGGGAGGCTGGCTCACGTGGCCTTGGCTGGTGTTCGGCTCGAACGCCATTGTTGCCTTCACGGTATCTGTTGTTCTGGTGAAGACACTGCTGTTTATCAAGATATCGTCGGTTCTGGGTCCGAACGGAAGACCGGTGACCGCGTGGGGATGGATCTATAACAACCTCTTTGCGCGAGGACACTCGACGGAGCTGACGTCGCTGGCGTTCGGGTTGTGGTTTGTCCTGATGTGTTTTATCCCCAACTGGATTTTGTGGCGGAAGCGGATCTTCGTGAAGATCTAGGGAGGCTCTGAATAAGTCTCATGATCCGACAACCCTGACAAGGGAAGCATTCCCTTAGGGGCTAAAGCCCCCGCTTTTCGGGACGATTAGCGGCGCGGCTGAAGCCGCGCCCTTTCAAAACGGATCCGGCTCGGGACTTATTCAGAGTCTCCCATAGGCGTTTGGCCGGTTATTCGGAGGTACAACCCGTTACCATAGACTTTCGTCCCGCAACAGACTGCGGCAGGAGAGGGAATTGGCTTACAACGACTTACGCGACTGGATCAACGCACTGCACAAGGTCGGCGAACTGAAGCGCATCACGGTGGAGGTGGACCCGATCCTCGAGATGGCCGAGATCGCCGACCGAGCGGCCAAGATGGGGAAGGGAACTGCGAAGGCTGGCGGTCCTGCGTTGTTGTTCGAGAACGTCAAGGGCTATCCGGGTGCGAAGGTGCTGATGAATCAGTTCGGCAGCGAAAGCCGCATGAAGCTGGCGCTCGAGACGGATTCGCTGGATGGAATTGCCGATCGAATTCGCACGCTGATGAAACCGGAGATGCCGACCAGCTTCATGGATAAGTTGAAGATGCTTCCGATGCTGGCTGAGGTGGGGAGCTTCTTTCCGAAGGTGATTGCCGCGAAGGATGCGCCGTGCAAGCAGGTCATTCGGCGAGGGGTGGACGTGAATCTGCTGGACATTCCTGTACTGAAGACGTGGCCGCAGGATGGTGGGTGCTTCATTACGCTGCCTTGTGTGGTGACGCGTGACCCGAAGTCGGGCAAGCGCAACGTGGGGATGTATCGCATGCAAGTCTACGACGGCCAGACGACGGGGATGCACTGGCAGCGGCAGAAGGTGGCGGCCGAGCACATGCGGGAACGGCTGCGCGCGACGACTCCTGATGCTGCGGGCAATGTTGACCTGATGGCTATTACGAGCGGAGGGACGGCGGCTGCGGCTTCGCTTGAGACGCTGAATGCTGCGACGCTTACGAAGATTCGCGGCGACCGCATGGAGGTGGCTGTAGCGATCGGGACAGATCCGGCTACGACTTTTTCTGCGATTGTTCCCGCGCCGCCGGATGTTGAGGAGTACCTGATCGCTGGCTTCCTGCGGCAGAAGCCCGTGGAGTTGGTGAAGGCGGAGACTGTCGATCTCGAGGTTCCGGCGAATGCGGAGTACATCCTTGAGGGATATGTCGAACTGGGCGAGCTTCGCACTGAAGGGCCATTCGGCGACCACACGGGCTTCTACACGATGCAGGACGACTATCCGGTCTTTCACGTGACCTGCATCACGCATCGCCGCGATCCTGTGTATGCCGCGACGATCGTGGGCAAGCCTCCGATGGAAGATGCGTGGATGGGCAAGGCCGTGGAACGCATCTTTCTGCCACTGATGCAGTTGACGCTGCCGGAGATTGTGGATGTGAACCTTCCGCCCGAGGGCGTGTTTCATAACCTGATGATCGTGTCGATCAAGAAGTCGTATGCGGGGCAGGCGCGCAAGGTGATGAACGGCATCTGGGCGATGGGGCAGGCGATGTTCACCAAGTGCATCATCGTGGTGGATGAGGATTGCGACGTGCAGGACCTGGCAGAAGTGACGCTGCGGACGACGAACAACATCGATCCGGAGAGGGATATTCAGTTCACGCTGGGGCCGATTGACTCGCTTGATCACGCGAGCCGGTTGCCGAACTACGGGAGCAAGATGGGGATCGATGCGACGAGGAAATGGCCAGCTGAGGGGTTCAATCGTCCATGGCCGCCGATGCTGACGATGGATGCAGATGTGAAGGCCAGGGTGGATGCGATCTGGAGCACGTTAGGTATTGAGTAGGCGATTGCTCCCTTCGTGTTACTGCGGAGTCCAGATATCCACGATAGAATCACTAGATTCCAGCGCAACGGACCCGAATGAAGCCATTTGCATTTGCAACCCTTGTATTGCTTTTCCTATCTGCCTCAATAGCTCGCGCTCAAACGGGCGATTCAAGCGTACTCAGCCGCAGGAATACCTTCACTGTTTTTGCTGAATACTCCAACGATTCAAGCCATATCCTGATGGGTGTATCGGAAAACCGCAAGCTTGCCGCTTTTGGCGGCTCTTACGCGAGGAGGCTTTCGGCCTTCCATTTCGGAGACCTGCGGTACATTGTGGAGATCCGTCCCGTGCTGATGGAGAGCGATCCCGTATTGCAGACCACGTATATCGTCACGCCAATCAATCCGGCGGGACCGGCATCGACATCCACATCGGTCAGCGAATCCTACCTCGCCTGCAAGCCGGGCAGCAGTCAGCAAACGATCCCGTCTCCAACGCAGTCTTACTCTGTGATGGCGACGACAACCTGTAGCAGGCGATGGACCTACGCCCAGGGATTCTCGCCGGTCGGTCTGCAGTACAGCTTTCGGCCAGGGCGCGGTATTCAGCCTTTTGTCTCATCCACCGCCGGCTATATTTTTTCCACCCGGCCGATCCCTACCAGTGAGTCAGGCTCCTTCAACTTCACCTTTGATTTCGGGGGTGGAATCGAATTCTTTCACAGCAGGACTCGTTCCATCCAGGTTGAGTACCGGTTTCACCACATATCAAACCATTACACCGCTGATGTGAATCCTGGTATAGACAATGGGGTGGTCAAGCTCTCCTATGCCTTTGGCAGGTAGCCTTCGTTATTCGGCGGACTTGAGGGTAATCGCACTGAGGTTTCGCACCCAGCGCTGCGGCTTCTTGTCTCCGCTATCGATCAGTTTGAACTGACCGTCTTCGCCAAGCGGTTTTCCATCCTGTGCGATGGCAACGATGACGTCGCTATTGTGCTCGGTGCCCTCGACTTCGGTCACAGAGTAGAGCACCCAGTATTTATCGGTGCCCTCCGCCTTGAGGTAGCTGCGGAGCATCTGGCGATGGGTCGCCTGCTCGACAGCAAAGCCGGATTTTGCCAGCAGGTCTCCGAGGGACACGCCTGAGTACGTCTCATCCTGCTTCGTGTGCGCGTTATGTACCGAGACCGTCTTCTGGGGCATGGCTTGTAGATCGGCGACGGAGAATTTGGTCTCCTTACCCTCGATGGAGAGAGTCAGGCTGGTTGAGGGCGAGGCGGGAGCGTGGGCGTGCTCGGCCATCGGTGCGGCGGGCGCGGACTGGCCGTGGGAGAGGGCAGGATTCATGCTCACGAAGCAGAGGGCGATCAGACCGGAGAGGACAGAGGCGCGGTTCATGGCTTTCAGCCTATCGCGTCCGCGTCGTATACTCAACGTATGCCTAACTTTCGCGACGCCGCAGCTATTGCCAAGGGAATGAGCATCACGCTTAAGGAGATCTTCCAGCCGACTGAGGTCGAAAACTACCCCGACGGCAAAGGGCCCATGCGTGGAGCGAAGTTTCAGGAGCGTTTCCGCGGCAAACACCAGCTTCAGCGCGACGAAAATGGCCTGGAGAAGTGCGTTGCCTGCTTCCTCTGTGCGGCGGCCTGTCCTTCCAACTGCATTTATATCGAGGCGGCCGAGAATACGGAAGAGAAGCGCATCTCCTCGGCTGAGCGCTACGCCAAGGTCTACAACATCGACTACAACCGCTGCATCTTCTGCGGTTACTGCGTTGAGGCCTGCCCGACGGATGCCATTACCCATGGTCACGGCTTCGAACTCGCGTCGCTGAACGCCACCAATCTGGTCATGCGCAAGGACGACCTGCTGGTTCCCACACCGACGCTCCCGGACGTTGTGACCTCCGCGAAGGATGAAGCAGAAGTTCTCGCCTAGAGATTCAGGTTGAAATGAGCTTGATGGCTCTACGCACTACCATAGGTGCGAAGGTGCACCGCGCAACGAATGAAGGACATCAAATAGAGATGACTACAGCGAACCGACATCCTCTTGAAAAGATTCTCGAGGATCGAATTGCCATCATTGATGGAGCGATGGGAACGACGATCCGCACCTATGGCATGACGGAAGCTGATATCCGCGGGGAGCGCTTCAAAGACTCGACGAAAGACCTGCTGAACAACGGGGACATCTTCTCCCTGACTCAGCCGAAGATGATCTGCGATATCCATCGGCGATTTCTGGAGGCCGGGGCGGACATCATCGAGACGAATACCTTTGGTGCGACCAGCATTACCCAGAGCGAATTCTTTGTGGATGATCCGCGGGAACACGGTGGCCGCAAGGATCCGGAGTTCTATCAGAAGATCATTGACGATCCGATGCTCAGCGGCCTGGCCTGGGAGATCAATGAGCAATCGGCGCGGCAGTGCCGTGAGTGGGCCGATCGTGTAGGCAGCGCGACCGGACGCCAACGGTTCGTGGCGGGGGCGATTGGGCCGCTGACTGTGTCTCTCTCGAACTCCCCCGATGCCGATGATGCGGGATTCCGGGTGGTCACGTTCGATCAGGTGAAAGCGGCCTATGCTGAGCAGGTGCGTGCGCTCATCGCTGGTGGCTCAGATCTGCTGTTGGTCGAGACGATCTTCGATTCGCTGAACGCCAAGGCGGCGCTCGTCGCCATCCGTGAGGTATTCGATCAGGATGGCAGGAAGCTGCCTGTGATGATCTCGGCGGCAGTCGGGCGTGGTGGCGAGACGCTGATCTCGGCGCAGACGACGGAAGCCTTCTGGAACGCAGTCCGGCATGTAAAACCGCTGTCCGTGGGGCTCAACTGCTCTCTCGGTCCCGATCTGATGTATCCGTTTCTCGAGGAGCTCTCGGAGAAGGCGAATGTGGCGATCTCCTGCTACCCGAACGCCGGTTTGCCAAATCCCCTCTCGGAGACCGGGTTCGATTTGGGGCCCGACGACATGGCCCGTTACCTGGGCGACTTTGCGCGGGGAGGGCTGATCAATATTGCCGGCGGTTGCTGCGGGAATACGCCGGAGCACATCGCGGCTATCGCCAAGGCATTAGAAGGCAAGGCTCCGCGAAAGCTGCGCCAAATTGAGGTTGCGGCGTGAGCGGGTCAGCGGAGACAACGGAGACGAAGCCTCTCCGGCTGTCCGGATCTCAGCCATTCACCCAGCAGCCCGGCGTGTACATCATGATCGGCGAGCGGACCAACGTGGCCGGTTCGCCCAAGTTCGCGAGGCTGGTCAAAGAAGGCAAGTACGAAGAAGCGGTCAGCGTAGCCCGGCAGCAGGTCGAGAACGGCGCCAACGTCATCGACATCTGCATGGACGAAGGCATGATCGACGGCGTCGTGGCCATGACACGCTTTCTGCAGTTGCTGGCGAGCGAGCCCGAGGTCGCCAAAGTGCCCTTCATGGTGGACTCCTCGAAGTGGGAGGTCATCGAGGCCGGGCTGAAATGCTTGCAGGGTAAGGGCATCGTTAACTCGATCTCGCTGAAAGAGGGCGAAGAGAAGTTCCGCCAGAACGCCGCCACAGTGCTGAAATATGGCGCGGCGGTGGTGGTGATGGCCTTCGACGAGCAGGGCCAGGCAGCGACGTACGAGGAGAAGATCCGCATCTGCGAGCGAGCCTACCGGATCCTGGTTGACGAGGTCGGTTTTCCGCCGGAAGACATCATCTTCGACCCGAACATCCTGACCGTTGCCACCGGCATGGAGGAGCACAACAACTACGCGGTTGACTTCATCAACGCCACGCGATGGATCAAGACCAACCTGCCGCACGCGAAGGTCTCGGGCGGCGTCTCGAACATCTCGTTCAGCTTTCGAGGCAATAACAAGGTCCGCGAGGCCATGCACTCGGCCTTTTTGTACCATGCGATCGCGGCGGGCATGGACATGGGCATCGTCAATGCCGGGATGCTCGAGGTGTATGAGGAGATTGAGCCTGAGCTGAAGGTGCTGGTCGAAGACGTGCTGCTGAACCGTCGTCCTGACGCGACGGAGCGCCTGGTGGAATTGGGTGAAACGCTGAAGGGCGCTGGCGCGGTCGTGAGTGAAAAGAAGGCCGAAGAATGGCGCCACGGTACCGTCGAGGAGCGTCTCTCTCACGCACTGGTTAAAGGCATAGATGCCTATATCGAAATCGATGCTGAGGAAGCCCGCGTCAAACTGGGCCGTCCGCTGCTGGTTATCGAAGGCCCGTTGATGGATGGCATGAGCGTGGTGGGTGATCTGTTCGGAGCCGGCAAGATGTTCCTGCCCCAGGTGGTCAAGTCTGCCCGGGTGATGAAGAAGGCCGTGGCGCACCTGACACCGTTTATGGAGGCCGAGAAAGCCGAAATGGCTGCGTCGGGCCAGGTGGTCAAAGCGCAGGGAAAAATCGTACTCGCAACGGTCAAAGGTGACGTTCACGACATCGGCAAAAATATCGTCGGCGTCGTGCTCGCCTGCAACAACTACGAGGTCATCGACATGGGAGTGATGGTCCCCTGCGAAAAAATCCTCGAACGTGCCAAAGCGGAGAAGGCCGACCTGATAGGGCTAAGCGGTCTCATCACGCCCTCGCTCGACGAAATGGTGCATGTAGCCCGCGAGATGGAACGGCAGAGTTTCAAATTGCCGCTGCTTATCGGCGGCGCAACGACAAGCCGGAGGCACACAGCCGTCAAAATTGCGCCGCACTATAGCCAGCCGGTGGTCCACGTCCTGGATGCCAGTCGCGCGGTACCCGTGACGACCAGCCTCCTTAGCGAGGATGGCAAAGAGGCGTTCGTTGCGCAGCATCGCGAGGAATACGAGGCGCTCCGCAAGGCTCACGCCGCGCCGCGCCAGCAGGTCGTCTCCCTTGAGACTGCTCGTGCGAGGCGTACTCCGATCGAGTGGCGTGCTGAAGACATTCCCACACCCGCGTTTACCGGCGTTCGCGTGCTGGACAACTTTCCTCTGGCGACGCTGCGCGACTTCATTGACTGGTCGCCGCTCTTCCACACATGGGGGCTGAAGGGCGTTTACCCACGGATTCTTGACCACGAGGAGCAGGGGGAACAGGCGCGCCAGATATTCGTCGATGCGAATGTTCTCCTGGACCGCATCATTGAAGAGAACCTGATCACGGCGCGTGGCGTCTACGGCTTCTTTCCCGCCAGCGCAGTGGGCGACGACGTTGAGCTTTACACGGACGATACACGCGGTAAGGTGCTCGATCGATTCCATTTCCTCCGCCAGCAAGCGAATAGGGAAGGCAGCGAGCCGTGCCGGTCGCTCGGCGACTTTATTGCGCCGAAGGAGACCGGCTTGCCCGATCACATCGGCGCCTTCGCGGTAACCAGCGGGATTGGCCTGAAGGATCTGTGTGACCGGTTCAGGGCCAGCAATGACGACTACAACGCGATTATGGCGGAGGCCATTGCCGATCGACTGGCAGAAGCCTTCGCAGAATGCCTGCATAAGCGGGTACGCGATGAGTGGGGTTACGGCTGCGCGGAAGGCCTGAGCAACGCGGACCTGATCGAAGAGAAGTATCGGGGAATCAGACCGGCTGCGGGCTATCCGGCGTGCCCGGATCATACGGAGAAGGGCATACTCTGGCGCCTGCTCGATGTACAGGCCAACACCGGGATGCTGATTACCGAGTCGTTCGCAATGTGGCCCGGCTCCAGCGTGAGCGGGCTCTACTTCGCTCATCCGGAATCACGATATTTCAGCCTTGGTAAGATCGATCGCGATCAGGTCGCCGACTATCACGTGCGCAAAGGCATGAGCATGGCTGAGGTCGAGCGATGGCTAGGGCAAAACCTGAATTATGAACCGGGATAGAAGCCTCTTCCGAACGGGCGAAATACTCGTGGTTTCGCCGCTTCGGCATAGCTGGGCAGTGCAACCCTTGGCTGGATAGGAGATAATGGAGTCGTAGCTTTATTTCGACTCCTCAGGCTTCTTGTTCGGCCCACCGCGGCTTCAGGCGTCAGATTGGGCGAATCTTCCTATAGCCCTATGGAAGCCTCAACCAATAAAAAGATTACCGTTTTGCACATTTGCAGCCGGGAGACGTTGAGGCCACTGCGCGATCAGATTCTTCGCATATCGGGTTTCCATGTCGACTCCACGTTGACTCCTACCGAAGGTTTGTCGATGTTTCAGGCTCGACACTACGATCTGGTGTTGATCGATGTAGAGGGCGAGTCGGGTGTACATGCAGCGGAACAGCTCTGCTCGGCGGTCAGGGAGGCACGGCCGGACCAGCTGGTGGCCTTTGTTTGCAACTGGCGGGTGGCCATCCTGACGGACTGCCCGGACGAGATCGTACGCACGGAGTTCAACCCGGAGGCGTTCGTTCAGGGAGTTCGAGACAGCGTTGAAAAGCACTAGATAATTCGCGTCTTGGATTGCTTTATCAGGCGCAAAACTAACCTACTTGCAGTGGCAGGTCCACTGTGCTACAACTGAACTATTCCAGTTTGCCCTCGGGCAAATTTGAATTTCATGCAGAGTGGTTGAGGGACGAGCCCTTTGACGCCACGACAACCGGACAGAACAAAGGCGTACCGGTGTCAACTCTCTCCTGGAGACAGGGAACATGAGATTCGGACCACGCAGCCGGCACAAGGGTCTGCAACCGCATTTCACCTTCCCAGTCGGCAATTCCAAAAGAGAGTTCGTCAGAAGCAAGTTCCCTCTTTCCTCTCGGAGAGAGCGTAATGAACTATTCCTGTACGCGGTATGAGCTGAAGTGCAACGAGTGTGGCAAGCGGTATGGCAATCAGCCGCTCTCGGGCTGCCCTGACTGTCTGGCTCCGCTTGAGATTGCCTACGACCTGGAAGCGGTACGCGGCGTCTTCACCCGCGAGGCGATTGCAGCAGGCCCAGCCAACATCTGGCGCTATGCCTCGCTGCTGCCGATTCCTGATGGCTTCCAGCCGGACCTCCCCGTCGGGTTCACGCCGCTGGTCAAGGCGACCAACCTCGGCAAGCGCATCGGAGCAAGCAACCTGTATGTCAAGAACGACGCAGTCTGCTTCCCGACCCTCAGCTTCAAGGACCGCGTGGTCTCGGTCGCCCTTGCCAACGCGCAGCGCTTCGGGTTCGAGACCGTCGGGGCCTCCTCGACTGGTAATCTCGCCAACTCCGTCGCCGCACAGGCCGCTCGTCTCGGTATCAAGGCATGCATTCTGGTGCCTGCTGACCTCGAGGCCGCCAAGATTCTCAACACACAGGTTTATGGTGCGCGGCTCATCCGCATCGACGGCAACTACGACCACGTCAACCGCCTCTGCACGCTGATCGCCGATGAGTACAACTGGGGCCTGGTCAACGTGAACCTCCGCCCCTACTACGCTGAAGGCTCGAAGACTGTGGGCTACGAGATCGCCGAGCAGCTAGGCTGGCAGCTTCCCGACAACGTCGTCGTCCCGATGGCCGGTGGCTCGCTGATCCGCAAGATTCGCAAGGCATTTCAGGAACTCATCTATCTCGGCCTCGTTGAGGACAAGCCGGTTCGCTTCTTTGGCGCGCAGGCTACGGGCTGCTCCCCTATCTCGCAGGCCGTCAAGCAGGGTCTGGACTACATCGAGCCGCAGCGTCCGAACACGATTGCGCGTTCGCTGGCGATCGGCAATCCGGCTGATGGCCCCGCCGCAGCCAAGATGATTCGCGACTCCGGCGGCTGGGCCGAGGATGTCTCGGACGTCGAGATCGTCTCCGGGATGCAGGAGCTCGCCGAGACTGAGGGCATCTTCACAGAAACCGCTGGCGGAGTTACCACTGCCGTCACCGCGCGTCTCTACGCTCACGGACGCATCTCTCCCGGCGAACTGACGGTGACCTGCATCACGGGCAACGGACTCAAGACGACCGATGCGCTGACCGGCCACTATGTCGAGGAGCGCGCTGTTCGTCCGCGGCTGGCGGACTTCGATGCCTATCTGCGAGAGCTGGATGGTACGACCGAACCCGAACTGGTTATTGCAGGAGGAATCATCTAATGGCCATCAAAGTTGTGCTCCCTACCGCTTTCACCCGCCACACCGATGGCCGCAAGCAGTTCGACTCCACCGCCACCAATCTGCCGGGGCTGATAGCTGACATCGAGCAGACCTTTCCCGCGCTGGGGACGCAGATCAAGGATGACGATGGCAAGCTCCGCCGGTTCATCAACATCTATGTCAACGATGAAGATATCCGCTTTCTCGGCGGGGAAACCTACTCGTTCCAGGATGGCGACGAGGTCATGCTCATTCCTTCCATCGCAGGTGGTACGGTCTAAGTCGAGTCCCACCAAAGGAAAGAACATAAGACAAGAGGCGTGCTGAATCATCAGGCACGCCTCTTGTTTTACCTGCCACCGAAAAGCTTTCACTCGGGAGCATCGCGTTTGCACACGATCTCGCTTTTCACTTCGATCTTAGTTATCGTGGTCGAGCAACGAATCACGTATAGCCACTCTCTTATCTGCTAGCTCTGGCTTCGGCCAAATTGGTTTGATAAGAAGGCAGGTATCTCCATGTTTCTCATTCTCGCGATCGTGCTAGTCGTACTTTGGCTAGGTGGTTTCTTCGTACTGCACGTAAGCAGCTTCCTCATTCATCTGCTTCTGATCTTCGCTCTGATCTCTTTGATCATGAACTTTGTCGGTGGAAAGCGAGTTTAGATTGAAATCAAAAGCTATTCGCAAATAAAACAGCAAAGGCCGAGCCTGAATGGGCTCGGCCTCAACATGTTCTACGGTTGTTTGCGAACTACTGATGAGCGCGCGGCTGAGGGATATCGATCTCGGCTGGAAGTACGGAGGCTGCCAATCCTTCCGGCGTCTCTTCCGTCAACTCCGGCAGCTTGCTCTCGAGCGCAAGCTGCAGCACCTGATCCATCTCTTCGACAAAGTGCAGCTTCATGCTCGTCTTCAGGAGTTCCGGCAGATCGGGTAGATCCCTGCGGTTCTCTTCGGGCAGAATGGCTTCGAATATCCCCGCACGATGCGCCGCCAGCAGCTTCTCCTTGAGGCCGCCGATTGGAAGCACCTTGCCGCGCAGTGTGATCTCGCCGGTCATGGCGATGTCGCGCCGTACCTTGATCTTCGTTAGCGCGCTGGCCAGCCCGGTCGCGAGCGTAATGCCGGCCGAGGGGCCATCCTTGGGAATCGCACCCTCCGGCACGTGAACGTGAATGTCGACGTTTCGGTAAAAGTCCTTCGCAAGGCCAAGGTGATGCGCCCGTGAACGGATGTAGCTCAACGCAGCCTGTGCCGACTCCTGCATCACATCGCCAAGCTGGCCGGTGGCGGTCATCTTGCCCTTGCCATCCAGCACCTGAACCTCGGTCTGCAGGATCGTGCCGCCCATCTCTGTCCAGGCCAGGCCCGTCACCAGGCCAACCTCGCTCTTCTCATGCACCTGCGAGTCGCGGAACTTCGCCACGCCCAACAGATCGCCGATGTTTTCACCTGTGATGGTCTCGGTGTAGTCCGCTCCATTCTTCACAACGCGTCGCGCTACCTTGCGGCAGACGTTGCCGATCTCGCGTTCGAGATTCCTGACGCCAGCCTCGCGTGTGTAGGCGCGAATGATCTGCTTCAAGGCACCATCCTCGAAGACAACCTGTTTCTCTGTCAGGCCTGTGCCCTCGCGCTGCTTCTTCACCAGGTATTGCTTGGCGATTTCGAGCTTCTCAATCTCCGTGTAGCCATGGAGCCGGAGAATTTCCATGCGGTCCTGCAGCGGGCCGGGGATGGTGTGCAGCACATTGGCTGTCGCGACAAACAGCACCTGCGAAAGGTCGTATTCGACGTCGAGATAGTGGTCCTGAAACGAGGTGTTCTGCTCAGGGTCCAGCACCTCAAGCAGCGCGCTGGCTGGGTCGCCACGGAAATCCGAAGCCATCTTGTCGATCTCGTCCAGCATGAAGACAGGGTTCTTGGTGCCCGCCTTCTTCATCGACTGGATGATCTGCCCAGGCAGTGCGCCGATGTAGGTGCGCCTGTGCCCGCGAATCTCAGCTTCGTCGCGTACACCGCCCAACGACATCCGTACAAACTTGCGTCCCGTGGCCTTCGCAATCGACATGCCAAGCGACGTCTTGCCCACGCCTGGAGGCCCGACGAAGCACAGGATCGATCCCTTGGGATTCTTCACCAATTGCCGCACAGCGAGAAACTCAAGGATGCGCTCTTTGATCTTCTCGAGGCCGTAGTGGTCTTCATTCAGAATCTGCTCGGCGTGCTCGATCGAGCGAATCTCCTTCGAGCGCTTCTTCCACGGCACAGCCAACAGCCAGTCCAGATAGTTCCGCGATACGGTCGACTCGGCGGACATCGGCGGCATCGCCTCAAGCTTCTTGAGCTCCTGCAGCGACTTGTCGAGAACATCCTTCGGCATGCCCGCGGCTTCGATCTTCTTCTTCAGTTCGTCGAACTCGGACTTCTCGCCACGGCCAAGCTCCTTCTGGATGGCCTTGATCTTCTCGTTGAGGTAGTACTCCTTCTGGGCCTTCTCCATCTGCCGCTTCACGCGCGACTGGATCGTCCGGTCCATGTTCAGCTTCTCGATGGCGACATCCAGAACATCGGCCACACGCGCCAGACGGGCCTCCGGATCGAAGACCTCGAGCAACTGCTGTTTCTCTTCGATGGAGAGCTGCAGATTCGCGGCGATGGTGTCAGCCAGCTTGGCCGGCTCGTCGGATCGGACACTTGCGGCCATCGTCTCGTAGTTCAGTGACTGTTGCAGCTTCACATACTGCTCGAACAGAGTATGGACCCGCTGCATCAGTTGCTCGACCTGCGGCGTCTGTTCGAGATTTGTCTTTCCTGTGCGCACCGTTGCGACAAAGAAGCCATCAACGTCGTTGATCTCGGTGGCACGCGCCCGCTCAACACCTTCTACCAGCACTTTGATGTTGCCGTCCGGCATCTTCACGCTCTGGACGATGTTGCCGATCGTGCCCGTCTGATAAATGTCGTCGGCGTTTGGCTCGTCCACCGAGGCGTCGTGCTGAGTGGCCAGAAAGATCTTCCGGTCGCCGGACAGGGCTTCTTCAAGCGCCCGCACGCTGGACTCGCGCCCAACGACGAACGGAGTCATCATGTGAGGAAAGATGACCATGTCGCGAATGGGCATCATCGGTAGCTTGCGAACTTCGCCGCTCAGCGTTTCTTTTGGTTGGTTTGTCATCGGTCTCCCCAATTAGACGTTAAAACGCCGATAACGATGCAAACTCGGCGTTCGCGGCTTTTCGTGATTGTAATTCCTCGGGAGCCCTGTGCGAAAACTCAAGAAGGGAAGGAATCACCATGAGATCAAAATCGAGTGGAAGGCAAATTGCACAGTCAAACGATTGAAAACAAGCAACGGAAAGAAATCAGGGAGTTCCCGGATTAAAGAGTGCGCGCGAGACCGCCTCGGCCATCATCCGTTGCCCCCGTGCATTCGGGTGCACAGGCGGATAGGGCACCTTGAGGCCCGGATGATTGAGTCCAGGGTCGTAGAACAGTGTCGTATCCAGCGCGCCGTTTTTTACAAAAAGGGAAGTGAGGTCCAGGCAACGCAGATAGCCACTTTCAGCGTAACGTTCGCACACAGTTGCGTTAACAGCAGCGTCTTTGGCCGTCTTCTGGGCCGACACGCCGGAGGGCAGAATCTCGATCAACAGAATCTTCGCCATCGGCATGCGACGATGCAACTCGTCGACGACGGCCATAAGCCCGGCTGAGACCTCTTCGGCAGTCTGTGGCCCTGCCACCGCAGGGTTCGGGACGGTGTTGTTCGTGCCAAGCAACAGCACGATATTCCCCGGAGACAGACCATCTACCTCGCCATTTTGCAAACGCCATAAAGCGTTCTGAGTCTGGTCGCCAGCGAAGCCGAGATTGAGTGGATGATGCGGGGAAAAGAACTCCTCCCAGATCGGCAGGAGCACCTGGTCCGGTGCGGGGCCAGTCTTCTCGTAGTTTTGAGTGATCGAATCGCCTACGAATAGCAGGTCGACGTCACCCTCTTTGGCCCGCTGCACACGATCTTCATGCCGTGCAGTCCACCAAGCGACGGCCTGGGGCAGCGGAATCACCGCCGGATTGCTTCTGGGACGGCGGCGCACTCCAGACGTCGTGACGATAATGAGGAGGGCCAAACCCAGCAAGCTCGCGAGAACAAATCTGCGCCGTGATGCGCGCAGCAAAGGTCTAGCCAGCCTTTTCGAGTAGCATCGGCAGCGTCAGATCGCGATTCTTCACCATTGGCTCAGTGATCACGATCTCCTTGACCTTCTTGTTGCCAGGCACGTGATACATCAGGTCCAGCATCAGCTCTTCGATGATCATGCGCAGGCCGCGTGCACCGACCTTCCGCATCAGGGCTTCACGTGCGATGGCGCGAGCTGCTTCGTCGGAGAACGTCACCTTCACACCCTCGAAGTCGAAGAGTTTCGCATACTGCTTCAGAATGGCGTTGCGTGGTTTGGTGAGGATCTCGATCAGCGCGGCCTCGTCCAACTCGTCCAGAATGCCCATCACCGGCAAGCGTCCCACGAACTCCGGAATCAGACCGTATTTCAGCAGGTCCTGCGGCTCCGCCTGACGCAGCAGTTCGGAGTCACGCTGCGCGCGGATCGGGGTTACGTCGCCATCCTTCGCGTCCGGATCGGCGACAGCGCGGAAGCCAAGCGCCTTCTTGCCGACGCGACGTCCAATGACTTTTTCGAGCCCAACAAACGCCCCGCCGCAGATGAACAGAATGTTCGTCGTATCGACTGCCGTAAACTCCTGGTGCGGGTGCTTGCGGCCACCCTGGGGTGGAACATTGGCCACAGTGCCTTCAAGAATCTTCAGCAGAGCCTGCTGAACGCCCTCGCCCGAGACGTCGCGTGTAATCGAAGGGTTCTCGTCCTTGCGCCCGATCTTGTCGATCTCGTCGATATAAATAATGCCGCTCTGCGCGCGTGCCACATCCCCGTCAGCGGCCTGCAGCAGCTTCAGGATGATGTTCTCAACGTCTTCGCCGACATAGCCCGCCTCGGTCAACGTTGTCGCATCGACAATGGCAAACGGCACATCGAGCATCTTCGCCAGCGTATGCGCCAGCAGCGTCTTACCGGAGCCGGTAGGCCCGACCAGAAGGATGTTCGACTTCGCCAGCTCCACCTCGTTGCCGCGCGTCTTGTTCATCTGAATGCGCTTGTAGTGGTTGTAGACCGCCACAGCCAGCTTCTTCTTCGTTGTGTCCTGCCCGATGACGTACTCATCGAGAAACGCCTTGACCTCCTGCGGCTTCGGCAGATGCGCCGGGGCTGCACCGGGCTGGGTCTCGCTGCGATCGTCTTCGAGGATCGAGTTACACACCGCGACGCACTCATCGCAGATGTAAGCGCGCGGATAGTCCGAGGGCGACGAGATCAATTTAGCAACGGCGTCCTGCGATTTATGGCAGAACGAACAACGAAGAGATTCGTCTGAGCCCCGTGACGTTTTCATAGGTTCCTACAGCTCCTGGTTAAAGCAATGCAAAAAGGTGTACCTATAAGTTTACACCCGTTTCAGAATCGTCACCGGCGACCAGGTGTCTACCTCAGTACGTCGGTTTGGTTATACAACAAAGCCCGGATATTAGACCATCCGGGCTTTCGTCGTAATTGTATACGGTAGTTATCAGGCGCGGGGTCGGTCGATGATGTCGTCGATGATCCCGTACTCCTTGGACTGCGCCGCCGTCATGATGAAATCCCGTTCGACGTCCCGTTCGATCCGCTCAAGCGACTGCCCGGTGCTGGCGCTCATCAGCTTGTTCGTGATCTCGCGGATGCGCAGAATCTCGCGCGCGTGGATATCAATGTCGGTCGCCTGTCCGCTCAACCCACCCATCGACGGCTGGTGGATCAGGATGCGCGAGTTCGGCAGGGCAAACCGCTTGCCCTTCTTGCCCGCCATGAGGAGGAATGCCCCCATGCTGGCAGCCTGCCCGATGCAGAACGTCACCACGTCGTTCTTGATGTACTGCATTGTGTCGTAGATCGCGAGTCCGGCCGTGATCGACCCGCCCGGCGAGTTGATGTAGAGCTGAATGTCCTTCTCCGGGTCTTCGCCGCTCAGGAACAGCATCTGCGCAATGATTACATTGGCGATGTTGTCGTCGATCGGCGTTCCCAGGAAGATGATGTTGTCCCGGAGCAGACGGCTGTAGATATCGTAGGCGCGTTCGCCACGACTCGTCTGCTCGATCACCATTGGTACCAGTCCCATAGCTCTCTCTTTCTTATCGGTTAGGCAATCAGACTATCTCGATCTACGCGGACAACTTCTCGTAGAGCACGCTTCCGGTCTTCTCGCGCCGCATCTGCTCGCGAATCCTATCCAGGCCGCCGTCCTTGGCGAGTCTGTCACGCAGGGCCTCAAGCGGTTCGCGCGACTGAATCGACAGCATCAGCAGTTCGCGGTCCAAATCCTCATCGCTGACCACCACATTCTCAGCCAGCGCGATTCTATCGAGGATCATCGAGGCCTTCACCTCGTTGACCGCCTGGTCACGCTGAGCGGCCCGCAACCTGCCAAAGTCCAGCTTGCGCATATCCTCGGCCTTCATACCCTGTTGAGCCAGTGCCCGCAGCCCGCGATCGAGCCTTGCATCAACCTGCTGCTGCACAAACGACTCCGGAACAGGGAACTGATACCTCCCGATCAGCTCTTCGAGCATCTTGTCCTTCGCCTGGCTCTCCAGCGCGTCCTTCTTGCGATTCGATGCATACTCCTTCAGCTTGGTCTCAAAGTCATCCCAGCTCTCGTAGTTGCCCAACTGCTTGGCGAACTCTGCATCGCGCTCCGGGTAGGTCTTCTTCTTGATGCTCTTCACGGTCACATCGTAGCTGACCGTCTGTCCAGCCAGCCGCTGCTCGCCGAAGTCAGCCGGGTACGACACCTCGAACTTCAGTTCCTGCCCAGGCTTGGTGCCACGCAGTGCCTCATTGAAGGCAGGCAACGTGTTCTTTCCGCCAATTTCGATCAGCACGTCCTCGCCCGTAATCGGCTCGCTCTTCGAAGCATTGGCGACGCCTTCATCGGTCACGGTCTGTGCAAGATCCTGCACCTCGCCGCGGAACTGGATCTCGGCCCAGTCGCCATCGACCAGCGCACGGTCTTCTTCCACCGGCTCGACCGTCGCATGGCTGTCGAGCACACGACTCAACTCTGCATCGAACTCGTCATTTGTCAGCGCAACCTCAGGCTTCGCGACCTTGACGCTGTCGTAGCCGGCAACGTCAAACTCCGGAGCGACCTCGAACGCAGCTTTGAACTTTAGCGGCTGATCATCAAATAGTTGCAGATCAAGCAGTTGAGGCTCGGAGATAGGCCGCAGCTTCTGCTCGTCGATCGCCTTGCGGAAGCGCTCCGACACCAGGCTCTCGAGAACCTCCTGCCGAACTTCCTTGGCGAACTTCGACTTGATCAGCGACTCGGGAACCTTGCCCGCGCGAAATCCGGGAATCCGCGCCAGCTTCTGGTAGCGCTTCACAACCGTCCTGAAGGCCTTCGAAACCTCTTCAGCTGGAGCCTCAACTTCAATCTCGCGCGTCAGCTCAGGGTTCAGCGAGGGAGCGGGATCGTGATGATGGTGCTCGTGATCGTGATCATGCGCGTGGTCGTGTGTATGTGTCTGTTCAGACTGCAGCTCGGCAGTCGCATTCGTCTCTGTTGTCTCAGTCGGGGTCAAAGCAATGCCTTCCAGTCGTGGCGTCTGTGTAATGCCGCCTCGGTCGCTCATGGAGCCCTCCGTACGGTCTACGCCTCTTTACTACTGTACGAGTCTTCGTTGTGGGGGGTCAAACCTCCGGCTGGCACGGTAGGGGTCAGTTTGCGTTGGAAGAGCCGCCTTTAGCTGATTCCACAGCGCCATCTGTCCGGAATGCCGACTTCTCGGACCAGTGGATCCGGGGCGCAGCCAGAGCCGTCGAAAAAACTCGGTTTCGTAGACCCGATTGTCCTGCCATTGAAAAAGAAATCTGGATTCGTTGTCCGAACAGAAGTCCAGCGGTGTCTATTGTTATTGGTGGTAGAACGAGGTGTAGAAGTGGGTTTCGCCCTTAAGGCTCTGGGTTTTGTTTTCGTGGTGACAACAGTGTGCGGCCAGACTGTAACGCAGCCAAACATGGCCTTGGATGGAGCACACGCAGCTCAAGATCCTTCCAACCTCGCGGCCCCCCCAACTGACATGGAAGTCCGGCGGTGGTTGCAAAGCGATGACCCTCGGCTGACTGCTTGGGGAGCGCACGCTGTGATTGAGCAAAAGCGCAACGCCCTCCTGCCGGATTTGGACAGAGTAATCGACGCCTGGGAACAATCGCGGGGGAAAAAATCATGGGATTTAGATCATCTGAATGCGATTAGAGCATTGCTCGATGCCGTAATCCAGATGAATGGAACGCTCTCTGCGGGCACCATACAGCGGGCAATGGATGGGGACCAACGCGGGCATTTGGAAGCGCCCCTCATGCTCTTGCTGCTGCGGCTACCAGCAACCGAAGCTAACCCAGTTTGGGAGAAGGTCATTTTCACAGGTGACATCCGCGACGGCGCCTCAAGAGTGGCGGCGGGTGTGCTTTCTCGGAATCCGCCTCCGGGATTCGCGGCAAGGCTCGTCGGCAGCCTCGTAGAATTCGGACGAGTCACGGTCGCGGATCCGGACGTGAAATGGGGGCGAATGGAATCCCCGTGGGGTGGTTTCGGCTGCTCAGGGCTAAATACCCCAAACATAAGTTGGCCTAAGATTGGGGTTTACGCGCTGCTCGATACCCCCACGAAGAGCGGATCTGCGTTATTGATCGACGGGATCGATACGATCTATGTAACACGGCTTGTCGTAACAATCGATCAGATTAGCCAGATTTACGTGTGCTCATCTTACGGGCTCACTGGCTTTACCGGACTAACAGATGAGCGCCGATTGCGGATCGTCGAAAGACTACTCGACGGTAGCGCGGGACAGATGCCTCTAAACTTGCGCCCCGAACTCAACATAGAGTTCCGCGACGTAAAGACGTACCGGGCCCAAACGGATGCATTCGTACAAAAGCAACTTGCACAGTTCGCATCTGTTACTCAGCAACTGTCGCAGCGTGGACTGATGACCGATGATGAGTATCGGACAACTACGCTGCATTTCCAGATTGCGATCTCAGATTTGCGTAAGCTTCGCAAGCCGCCGTTACCCACCCTCGACTACGGTCCTGCTGTCTCGTTCGTTGCCGATGGAAACTGACGATGGACGGAAGATCGCTCGCCAGGCATACAGGCCCCCCCTGCCGAATAGTACCGGTCCTTAAAACGGTCATGTCGGACAGATCTTTCAGGACACATTATGCAAACTGACCCATTACCGCCAGTATGGTCGAGGCGACCACCACCCGCCAGCGCCGCCCTTCAAAGCCGATCCGTCACAGCCCCACTCAGCGACACGATCTCCAGCCGTATCTTCCACTCTACCGTCTGACCCGGCTGCAACACGACCATCCCTGTGTCCTCATCCGCTGCCCACTCGCGTCCGAACGGATCGTCGTAGTTGAACTGTGGCTCAATGGAGACGAACCCCGCCCCAGCCGGAGCATAGGCCCGCATCGCCTTGATCGTCGGCGTCATCGCCGTAATGCGCAAGCCGTAGTTGCTCTTCGGATCGCGCAACTCCGCAATCGGCCCGTTCTCCAGCATCCCCGCCCGCAGATGGACGAAGCTATCGTCAAGGCTCATCTCGCCCAATCGAGCCCCATTTCGCGCGGTAAAGTCGTATTCGGTCCCTGCAACCGGCAGCAGCCTTCCGCTCGGCAGCCCGCTGCGGCGGTCGCGAACCTCAGCCCGCAAGCCCTCCGGCATCCGCAACATCGCCTGTCCGCGATCGCCGCTCGGAATCGCAAACCGCGGATGCCATCCAATCCCCACCGGCTCCGCTTCATTCCCCGTGTTTCGCGTCAGGATCTTCATCTCAAGCGACCGGCTGCTCAACTGCACCGACGTCGTAATCTCAGTGTGCGATATCCAATGGCCGTCGAAGTCGCCCGCGTCATACACCGCTACCACCTCGCCGCCATCCGGCATCACATTCGTCCTCACGGTGTCTGAGGCCCGCTTCAGCAGCAATCCACCCATCGCCACCGCATCTCCGCGCTCCCTTGAGGTTACAGGCAGGCTAAGCATGTGTCCGCGCCAATTCGTGGTCATGCTCTTCGCGTCAACGGAGGCCGTACCAGTGATGCGGTTAGCCCAGGGAGCCTCAATAGCTCCGCCCAGGCCGAGACTCGCCCCTTCCGACGCATCAACCCCGTCCATCTTTCCGGCCTCGTCGAGTGAAGGGGAAGCCAGCAGCTGCACTTCGCCCTTGCCCGGCAGGTACGCCGTAATCTGCAGCACATTCATTCCGCGCCCCGGCAGCAGGGTGGCCGAAAGAAACTCCGGTGCGGTCCCAACTGCGATCTGAGAGCGCTGCAACACCACTGCATCCTGCCCCCCGGGCCGCACCACGGCAGCAGGGGTCACCAATTGTTTACTCTTCAGCTCCGATTTCAGCTGTGCGAATCGTCCCTGCGTGTGCGCTCGCCACCCAAACGCCACACCCAGCAATGCAGCCGTCAACACGATCATCGTCAGTAGGCCGGAGCGCATCACGGCGATGTGCCACAGGCTCCTGCGCCATCGATCGAACCACTTGATCAACAGCGCAGCATACATCCGACTCAGTCTTGGATCTTCCAACGTACCGCCTGTGCTTCTCTAATTTCGGTGCTGCCTCAAGACCATTCTACGGAACAAGCGCCATAATGCCAGAAAATCGCCAGCAGCAGCGTATCCCACTATCATGGGATAAGTGCCCCGTTCCAACGCCCAACCAGTAACCCCCGCCCTCCAGCAGATCCGCGAGACCATCATCGCCTGCGAACGCTGCCCCCGCCTCCGCGAATACTGCAAAGGCATCGGAGAAACTCGCCGCCGCGCCTACCAGGACCAGACTTACTGGGCCCGTCCCGTTCCCGGCTTCGGAGACCCCCTTGCCCGCGTCCTGATCCTCGGCCTTGCTCCCGGAGCCCACGGTGCCAACCGCACCGGCCGTCCCTTCACCGGCGACGGCTCAGGCTACTTCATGTACCCCGTCCTGCACGAGCTCGGCTTCGCCAACCAGCCCGAAGGCGTCTCCCGAGACGATGGCCTCAAGCTGCGCCATGCCTGGATCGCCTCCGTTGTCCGTTGCGCCCCGCCTGGCGACAAGCCCACCCCGCAGGAGATCCGCAACTGCGCCACAAATCTCGCCGCCGAGATCGAAGCACTCACTCGAGTCCGCGTCGTCGTCTGCCTCGGAAAGATTGCCTTCGACGGCTACCTCGCCTATCTCCTGCAGACCGGCGTCATCGCGCGAAAATCTGAATACACCTTTGCCCACGGAGCCGAATACACCCTGCCCAACGGTCTTCGCCTGCTCGCCAGCTACCACCCGTCCTTACGCAACACCAACACAGGCCGGCTGAACAGCACCATGTTCGCAAAGATCTTCCTCCGCGCCCGGGAACTCGCCGGCCTCAAAACCTAGAGCCGATTCTTTTCGGTAAACACATTCAAGGCAGCAAACGCCGGGGCTACCACCAGCGCCAGGAAAAACAGCGCAATCAGGATATCTTTCACACATCACCTCAAAGCCAACTCTAGCCTGCAAAATTGTGACTTGTGGAGCCTATCTCAAGCAGGGCATTGCCTTAGCCATTACCGGCAATGGTTCACGTCAGAAGCCAACCAATGCGCAACTGCCTGAATCCTAAAGAACAGCAGGAGAAATTTAGGAAAGAGGTATCTTGCATGGGCACTAAGAACTACTGGTTGGCTTTTTTGATCGGAGCCTCCGCCGGAGCCGCGGTCGCGCTCCTCTGTGCTCCTCAAAGCGGCGCAAAGACCCGCAAGCAACTTCGCAAAGGCGTTGAAGAAGCGGGAGACTACCTCGAAGATGCTGGCGACTACCTGAAGTCCCAGGCCGAACGGTTCGCATCAGAAGCGCACAAGGCCGTGGAACGCGCCAAGGATCAGGTCGATTCAGTGGTGGACAAAGCCAGCGATGTCGTATCGAGCGCCGTAAAGAACGCTCAATCACTCGTCTGATATCTCCACCGAATAATGCAAACGTATGCCCCGGCAACATCGCCGGGGCATACGTTTCTAATGTGGATTTGAACTAAACCGCGGTCAACGCGAGCCCCGCAGCCTTCTCTTCGCCATCCGCCGCGACCGGCCGGTAGAACAGCGCATTGTTCTCCATGTAGACCTCGAGGAACGCAGGCCGCTGAGCGATACCGCCGCCGATCAAAGCCTCTGACAGCGGATCCTCGACAAACTTCTGCAGCGCGCGGCGCAGAGGACGAGCCCCATACGTGCGATCTGAAGCCGTCTTCTCGATGATCCACTTCTTTGCCTCGTCGGTCACCGAGATAGTGATCGCTTTGTGCACCAGGTTCGTGTTCAGTTGCTGTACCAGCAGTTCGAGGATCTGCATCAGATCCTGATCCGACAGCGACGTAAAGATGATGATCTCGTCCAGACGATTCAGGAACTCCGGATTGAAGGTGCGTTTCACCTCTCCCCGTACGAGTTCCTCCATCTTGTCCATCACCATGTCTTCCTTCTCGCTCTGGAAGCCAAGCCCCTGCCGCTTCTGCAGATGCTTCGCCCCAATGTTCGAGGTCATGATGACGATGCAGTTCTTGTAGTCAACTGTGTTACCCAGGCCGTCGGTCAACTGGCCATCTTCAAACACCTGCAGCAGCAAGTTGAAGACATCGGGATGTGCCTTTTCGATCTCATCCAACAGCACAACGCAGTACGGATTGCGCTTCACACGCTCCGTCAACTGGCCGCCCTCTTCATAGCCGACATATCCCGGAGGCGAGCCAATCAGCTTGCTCACGGAGTGCTTCTCCATGAACTCCGACATATCAAACCGGATCAGAGCCTTCTCGCTGCCGAACAGGAACTGTGCCAGCGTCCGCGCCATCTCCGTCTTACCGACACCCGTAGGCCCAAGGAACAGGAAGCTTCCAATCGGTCGAGCCGGATTCTTGAGACCCGCGCGAGACCGCCGAATCGCCCGCGCCAGCGCCGAGATCGCCTTGTCCTGCGAGATCACGCGCTTGTGCAGCTCTTCCTCTACGCGAAGCAGCCGCTGCGTCTCTTCTTCCTTCAGCGAAGTAACCGGAACGCCAGTCCAGCGGCTCACGACATCCTCGATATCCTCGCGCGTCACAATACCCGCCGACGAATCATCGAGGTGGTACTTGTCCCGCAGCGCCCGCAGATTCTCCCGCTCCTTGCGCTCCTCGTCCGAGTAGAACCGTGCCTTCTCGAACTCATGATTCGCAATCGCGTTCTCCATGCGATGCACGATGAACTTGATTCGCTTCTGAACCTCGGTCAGCTCTTCGGGCAGGGAAGTCTGCCGCAGCTTAACCCGCGCACCTGCCTCGTCGATCAAATCAATCGCCTTGTCCGGAAGGAACCGATCAGGAATATACCTGCTCGAGTGCGACACCGAGAACGTGATCGCATCATCGGTATAGCTGACAGCATGAAACTTCTCATACTTGTCCTTGATCCCCATGATGATCTTGATCGCGTCTTCTTCATTCGGCGGAGGCACCTTCACCGCCTGGAACCGCCGTTCCAGAGACCGATCCTTCTCAATCGACTTCCGATATTCCGCCGGAGTCGTAGCGCCAATGCACTGAATCTCGCCACGGCTAAGCGCAGGCTTCAGAATGTTCGCCGCATCCAGCGATCCTTCCGCGGATCCAGCGCCCACCAGCGTATGCAGCTCATCGATGAACACGATGGAATTCTGATTCTCCATCAGCTCCTTCATGATCGTCTTCAGCCGCTCTTCAAACTGTCCGCGATACTTCGTTCCCGCAACGATCAGCGAAAGATCCAGCGCCAGCACCCGCTTGTCAGCCAGGAAGCTCGGCACTTCACCATCAGCAATCTTCTGCGCCAGCCCTTCGACGATAGCCGTCTTACCAACGCCCGGCTCACCAATCAGCACAGGATTGTTCTTCGTCCGTCGGCACAAAATCTGAATGACACGATCGACTTCGGCATCGCGCCCAACCAGAGGATCAAGCTGCTGATCCAAAGCACTCTGAGTGAGATCACGCGAGAACTCCGCCAGCATGCTCTGCTCACTCCGCTGACCCTTGCCGCCCTGCGCTGTCGGTGCTTTCTCCTGCGTCGTCCGCTGCAACTCCTCGCGAATCGCCGGCAGCCTCAGCCCACGCTCCTGCAGAATCTCCGCCGCAAAGCACTTCTCTTCGCGCAGCAGACCAAGCAGCAGATGTTCCGTCCCAATATGCTTGTGCGAGAGCCGCTCAGCCTCCTCAGCCGCGTACGCCAGCACACGCTTGCACTCATTCGAAAGCGGCAGATCGACCGAAGTCGACACCTTCTCCCGAATCGTTGTATGTCCTTCAATCTGTTTCCGTATCGATTCCACCGACGCGTGCGACCGCAAAAAGCGATTCGTCAGCGCCTTGTCCTCACGCAGTAGCCCCAGCAACAGGTGCTCCGTCTCGATATAAGGCGAGCCAAACTGACTAGCCTCATACCGCGCAAAGAAGATGACCCGTCGCGCCTTCTCTGTATAGCGTTCGAACATGTTCCCCCTCAAGCCGGCAACTCCCCAGCCCGAAGGCCAGGTAGCGCCATTGGTCCCATACCATCTCCGTGCTGCCTGCTCACGGAGACAAATCAGGCTACCTCAAACTGCGAAGCATCCATCCCACTTTCCTTACAGTGTAGTCGCCTGCGCAACTTATATGAAAATCCCTCGAAAGTTATGGATACCCTAGCACCTTTTTAGACGCCTGTTGTGCAAAACCCGCACCAAATGAGGTGCATTGTCCCCAATTTGTCGCCTGACATTTAGATGCGCTAAACCTCTACTTGTTCCAACCGCCCCTCGCGCAGGCGCAGAACCCGCCCGCAACGCCCTGCAAAATCAAGATTATGCGTCACCAGCACGCTCGTCAGACCATGAGCCTCATGCAGCCCCTGGATCAACTCAAAAACCCCCTCCGCGGTCTTCCCATCCAGGTCCCCGGTAGGCTCATCGGCCAGCAAAATCTTCGGCTCCGTCACGAGAGCCCGCGCCAAGCTCACCCTCTGCTGCTCCCCCCCGCTCAACTCGCCCGACCGATGCTTCTCCCGCGACGCCAGCCCCACCTCACCCAGCCAGAACCCCGCCCGCTCCAACGCCGAAGCCCGTCCCATCCCCCGAGCCAGCAGCGGCATTGCGACATTCTCCGCCGCCGTAAACTCCGGCAGTAGGTAATGAAACTGCCACACATACCCCACATCACGATTCCGAAAATCCGCCGCCTGATTCGCCGTAAACGAGCTCAACCGGCTCTCCCCGCACCACACCTCGCCAGCAGTCGGCTTATCCAACGCAGCCAGCAGATGCAGCAGCGTACTCTTGCCCGCGCCGCTCTCCCCCACAATCGCGACCATATCGCCCGCATACACCGTCAGGTCCAGCCCGCGAAACAACTCCAACCCACCCCGCCCCGACTCCGATACTGCCGCATAAATCTTCGTCAGCCCCTCGGCCCGCAGCACAACCTTCCGCCCCATCATCGCGGGCAATGGTTGCAGCGAACTGCTGTCCTCAAACGGAACCCTGTTCAATCCTTCACCTCGTAATCACTTCCAAGAGTGCGTCCCAGCGTGATCGAATTTGGGTCACTCATACCGCAGAGCCTCCGCAGGCAGCACCTTCGCCGCACTTCCACTCGGATAAATCGTAGCCACCAAGCTAACCCCCAGCGACACCGCCGCTACAATCACCGCATCCAAAACCCGCGGTGCAAACGGCAGATAGTCGATCGAATACACCGCCGCATCCAGATGAATAAACCGGTAGTGCCCACCTGCCCAACTCAGCGTATACCCCACAATCAACCCCAGCACCGTACCAATCATCGAGATCAACAGCCCCTGCACCAGAAAGATCCGACGCACCTGCTCCGCCCGCACCCCAAAGCTCATCAACACAGCGATATCGCGAGTCTTCTCCATCACCATCATGGTCAGCGCGATCAAAATATTCAGCGCGGCAACACAAACAATCAGCGCCAGTACAATAAACGTCACCACCTGCTCCAGCTTCAACGCTCGGAACAGTTCGCGATTCTGCTCCATCCAGTTCGTCGTCTGAAACCCTTTGCCAGCCTCAGCCTCAATCGCCCGCCCAACCACGCCCGCGCGATAAAGATCGTCCAGCTTGAAGCTGATTACCGTAATCAAATCCGGCTGGCCCAACAACCGCTGAGCGTCCGTCAACCGAGTAAACGCATAGCTCGAGTCATACTGATAGAACCCCGACTTGAATATCGCCACCACCCGAAACTTTTGATACCGAGGCACCATCCCCAGCGGCGTCAGCTCACCCTGTGGACTAGTCACCAGCACCGTATCCCCCACCTTCGCTCCCAGCGTCTCTGCCAGATCATTCCCAATCACAATCGGCGGCACAGCTCCGCTGACTCGCTGACTCGCTGACTCGCTGACTCGCTGCCCCTCCGGCTCCAGCGCATCCGACGACCCCTCCGTTATCGCCTGCAACAAATTCCCCACCGTCTTCTCATCCGCCGGGATCACCCCCTTGATCAACGCCCCACCACTCCTCGCCCCCCGCGAGATCAACACCTGCCCATAAAGCCCCGGAGCCGCCGCCGTCACATGCGGCACCTTCTTTAGCCGTTCCAGCAGAGGCCGCCAATCCCGCATCCCGTCCGCCGCAACCCGCATCAGCTCCACATGCGCGGTCGACCCCACCAGCCGTTCCTGCAGATCCCGTCGCATCCCATTCGTAATCGCCAGCGCAATAATCAGCGCCGCCACGCCCGCAGCGACCCCAATCACGGAGATTGCAGTAATCACCCCCACCACCGCCTGCCGCCGCTTGGCCCGCAGATACCGCGCCGCAATAAACAGTTCAAATCGCATCGGTTCCCAGCTTACTATTCGCCTCTCCCGTTACCGAACGACCGTCTTCACTGCAGCCATATTCTCGTAACGGTCATACACCCGAACTGCAAGCACATGCTCCTTCGCATTCGTCACCGGTCCAGTTGTCGCCGGAACAGCCACGGTAAAGTCATACCGCTCCGCCAACGCATCTGAAACCTTCCCCACAGGCTCCAGATACTGCCATGGCCCCGCATCAACCGAATACTCCGCATGAGCAATCGGCGACGTCGCATCCCGAGCTTCGAGCGTCGCATGAATCTTCTCCGGCGACCCCGCCACCAGCGAAGCCGTCAACACCCCAGGCATCGGCGGAGTCGTATCCAACACAAACACACTGCTCGCCCGATCGCCCGACAGAGTATCGGCGTCGGTATGCTCAGGCGCATCGCTGGCCACCACCTTCAACTGATAGCTCCCATCCGGCAGCAGGGAAGCGTCGAAGCTATAGAAACGCTCGCTGATCTTGTCCTTCAGCAGCCGCCAGTTCGTCTCGCCGACACCCTTGTACCAGACCGAAAACATCAGGTCATCGCCATTGTCATCATGTGCCAGCCAACGCACCGTAACGGCGTTCCTGTCCTTCTGGGCCGTCAGCGGAGCCAGACTCGAGTCCTGCGTAAAGCTCAGCATGGGAGAAGCCCCCGCAGCCGTCGGAAACGCCACCTGCACCGTATTGTTCGGCGGAACACCTCCACCTGCAGCCACTCGAGCCCCCGGTTGCACCACCACCTCATCCACCACCGGAGCCACATTCTTCGACAGATAGTTCAAACCAACCGACTCTACCGCACCACCCGTCCGCAGCACCGCCTTCCACTGCACATATCTCCCCGCAGGAACAGTCAGCCCTCCATCCGCAGACACACGTGCCCATTCACTCCACCCCATCAGCGGACTCTCCACATTCCCACTCCGCACATACAAATCAAATCCAGCCGGAATCCCACCCCGCACCTCCGCCCGTCCCCACTGCGAGAACCCCTGTGCATCAAACACGTCGCTGACGTAAGTCGCATCCTGCGAGACAGCATCTTTCAACCGAAAGACCTTCCCGCTATTACTCGTCGCCACGAGCAGACCATCCTTCACAGCCGCAAACGCCATCGCCTGCGCCGCCTCCAGATGCGCCACATCCGTAAATCTCCCCGGCATTCCCAAATCCACCCGATACACTCGCCCGCGATTACCTGTCGCCGCCAGCAGACTCCCGTCCCGCACCGTCAGCGCATAGACAACATCATCCTTCAGCGTAAGCAGCTTCTGCGGAGTCCCATCTGCGGCAATCCGGTAGATCTCCGTCCCATCCGGCACAAGCGTGTTGGCACCAGCCGCCGTCGAAGACCCCGGTTGAACAAACGTAACCGTCACACCCACATTTCCCGTTGCCGGCAGAGGCGGCAGCGTCATCGTGCCCTTGGCGCCAACACCCGCAGCGTAGACATTCCCCGCAGCATCCATCGCCAACGCCGTAATCTCTCGTCGTGAAGCCGCATACGCCGCAAACGGTTTTGCTCCCGCAACCTTCGTGTCGATCCGGTAGATCACACCCGCGCCATCCGTTCCCGCCCACAGCATCCCATCCGCTGACTGCAGCAGGCACCGAATATGCTGGTCCGCGGTCTTGAACAACACCTCCGCCTTACCGCCACCCGAAGGTACCCGATACACCACCGCCGGGGCCCCCGCCGCCACATAGACTGCGCCCGTCCTGCTTACAGCAAGATCCCAAAGATACTTCGGCTTCTCCTCCGTAGTACTGGGATCGAACACCACCGAGGCCGTCCCACCGCTTGCAGGAATCCGATAGACCTTCCCATCCGGCGAAGTCGCCGCCAGCACACTTCCATCTGCGGCGACCTGAAGCGCCTGCACCGCAAGCTCCTTTGCCTCGAAGACCTTCGTCGACTTCCCATCCGGCGTAACCTTCACCACCTCAGCCGACCCCGCAGATGTCCCGCCCAGCCCGAGGTAGCCATTCCCCGCCGCATCAGCCGCCAGAGACCAAACGTAATTCTTCCCCGTCGTATAGAGCAGAGAGATAGCTGGCCCAGCCTCCAGCCGCCCATCGTTTCGAATCGCCACCCCATCCGCCGAGCCCTTCTCCATCTCGTCGTAGCGGCTGACGCTCCATAGCTTCGTCCCCTGCGCCTCCGCAAATCCGCCAGAAAACCCCGGCAGCAGGGAAGCCGCCACGACCAAACCCGTTACAAATCCTCGTCGCATCATCGTGTTCCTGAGTCTAAAGCACGCAGAAGAAAAAGGCGGAAGCCGAAGCCTCCGCCCACGTTCCAATCGCCTTAAAGTTAGTTCGTCAGAACAGCCCTGTACCGAACCTGATTCTTTTTCACCTTGGTGACGGCATCGTTCGCCTTGGCCATGGCAAACCGTTCGGTCACGGCTTTCACTCCATGACGAGCGGCCACATCCAGCATCTCATGCAGATCGCGCGGACTTCCCGTTGGACTCCCCGACACCGCCCGCTGCTGCCCAATCAGCGCGAAGGCCTGAAGCTGAATCGGCGAAGGCGCAGCGCCAACCACACACATCATTCCCTTCGGCCGCAGAGCATTCACATACCCCTGCCAATCCTGATCGGCGCTAACGGTAGAGAGCAGAAAATCAAACGATCCTGCAACCTTCTTCAGAGCGCCTGTATCACGCGTATTCACAAAGTGATGAGCCCCTAGTTCCCGCGCCTCTGCCTCTTTATCCTTCGAGGTTGAAAACGCCGTCACTTCCGCGCCAAACGCCTTGGCAAACTGAATTCCAATATGTCCAAGACCGCCAATTCCGATCACACCGACTCGCGACGATGGCCTCACTCCGTGGTTCCGCAACGGTGCATAGACCGTAATTCCCGCGCAGAGCAGGGGTGCAGCGCCTTCGCTATCGAGCGCATCAGGAATCGGAATCGCAAACCGCCAGTTCACCCGAACCCGATCTGCATAGCCGCCATTCCGCCCCACGCACGTCGGCTGCGACTTGGCGCAGAGATGCTCATCACCCTGCCGGCACCATTCGCATATCCCACAACTATCGGCCTGCCAGCCCACGCCCACTCGCTGGCCGACGGTGTGGCTCTTCACATCGCTACCCACCCCCACCACAGTCCCCACTACCTCATGGCCAGGAATAAACGGATACTTGCTCATGCCCCAATCGTTGTCGATCAGATGAATATCGCTATGACACACGCCACAGTGCGAGATTTTGATCTCGACCTCATCTGCAAGCAACTCGCCGGGATCGTACTTGTACGGCAGCAAATGTGCACCGGCCGCATGCACAGCCAACCCATGAAATTCACTCATTCGAAATCTGTTTCCTTCTGAGCGCCAATGTACCGTCCGCGCTGTTGTTTGATGCTACAACATCCCCCCGCGCAAAACTCTACATAAACCCGCGAACGAAAGACCCACCCAAACGTCACCCATGCCAGAGAAGAAGGGCAGCATCAACCCTTACTTCGGTAATGCGGTCCAACTCCTTACCGCACAACAAGGTTCAGAGTCTGCGACCCCGTCACTGCATAACCCGTCTCAGCCGAACCCAGTTCCACCAGGCTCTCCCCCGTCAGCTGCATCTTCTGTGCATCCTTCAGGGGACTCAGTACATTGGCCATTGATAACGGCACCGCCGGTAGCGTCTCGCTCTCCAGCACCGCCTGAGCTGCATGGTCCAGCAACGTGACATACACTCGGTCGTTGTCGTGCAGTCGATTGATCTGCGCCACCGTGTCAGCCACTCCAGACGCTCGTTGCGCCGCAGCCCCCGGCGGCGTAGTCAATTTATCTACCGAAGCCCCATCGCTCACCATCACGCGTAGTGTCCCGGGCGTAAGATCCGAGGGCAGCGTCACCGGCACACGCACCACGCGAGCACCAGCCTGATAGGGATGCACCGTGACCTCGACCTCAATCGTCTCGCCTGGACGCGCCTCGATCTTGCTCAGCCTCGCCGACTCGATCAGTGCCGTTCTGCGCTCGGCAATAGCCTCCATCTTCAGCTGCATCCCCGTAATCACTGGCTGCTCCAGGGCATTTCCATAGAGCCTGCCGAAACGGTCCCCCACAAACAGAGCCGTATTGATAGCACCCGAGTTCAAATCGTTCTGCGCGATCAGCGCTTTCAAATGGACAGGCGGCTGACCCTCCACGGCCAACTCCCCAGTAAGCCGGAAGCTCGTCTCCGCTGCCGCCGCATTGGTCCCCTGCAAACTTTGATACACCGACACCAGCACCGCCGACGGCGTCAGTTGCCGGTTATCCAGCACCTCAAAATGAAACGTACGCGGCGGCCGCGCCTTGCCATCCATAGGGGTAGGCACTACCTCGACGGTCACCGGAATCATCCGAGCCTTTACCCCGAACCGCCCTAGAATCGCCGAAGCTCTATCCTCGGTGAAGGCCCCCACGGTCTCGGTCGTATTCACAATCTTAAAAGCATTCAGCGGAGAGGCCAGCGTCGCCACCACCATCGCCTTCGTCATCGGCATATCTACTGGCCCATACTGCGTAATCGGATGCCCGCACGCCAGCAGTTGCGTCGGATCGACATAAGTCACCGTACAAGTTCCCGCCATCGACAGATCCCCACGCACCAGAACCGCACTCACTGCCGACCCCGGCACCACCGGCTCCGGCTGCAACGCCTTCGCATCCGACCCGCCCAGACCCGCCACAGGAGTCAGACCCAGCGCCCGAAAACGATCTCCAAACCGATCCACAGCCTCCTGGCTGAACCCCCCAAACACCAGCGGAGTCTCCATCGGCTGCACCTCAGCCTGTCCGCCCGCTGTGCTAGCCTGCCTGATTCCGCTCGCTCCCGCAGCCTGCACGGCCCCGTCACGAACCTCCAGCATGTACTCAATCGGCGTGATCCCGGCAATCGGGTCCTTGCTGAACTGCCCAATCCGATAGCTCAACGCACCCACCAGCCGCCCATCGATGTAGACTGGGCTCCCACTCATCCCCGCCACCACGCCCGTATACTCCGGCTTCGCCCCATGCAGCCGAGCCAGAATCATGTCCTGCCCCGGTCCCAGCGCCTCCTTCAGAACCCCAAGGATCTCCACCTCCATAGGCTCCGGGTTCACCCCCTCAAATACCGTATACGCAACTCCATGCAGCCCCCGCTTCACCTCGGACAGGGGAAAGATCCGCGTCTGTCCGGCCCCGGCCCCCGCCGAGACGGCATTCACCGGAACAGCCACTCCCTGCCCGTAGCCACCGGCCAAACCCATCAGCATCCAGCACACAGCCAGACCCTGCACCGCCCGTCGCGTCTTTAGCGGAATATTCACGTCTACCAGATTAGAGCGTCTCGCATCCCTACGTATAGCGGACGCCCATATTTAGACGCATATTCTCTCGAAAACGCTCTCCTCTCACAAGAGACACCCATTGAGCGTCCAACATTCGGAGTAAAGTTTTAGATGATGACTCACCGTTCCCGTCGATCCAGCGTCTCCCGCAAGCAGGCCCCGGCACTTTTCTTGCTATTTCTCGCGTCCCTGATCGCCCTGCCCCCGGCCCACGCGCAGGACGCCCCCGCGACGCAGCCCCCCGCCCAGCAACAAAAGCCCGACCAGACCCCCGAAGCAGGCCCCGAGACCGACAGTGGAACCATCGTCCTCAAGAAGAAAAAAGAGGCCGACGAGCCCCCACCCCCCGCCGCCCCCGCCGAACCCAAGGTCAAGAACCCCAATAACGAGACCTACTCCCTCCGCGTCGACGTCCCCATCGTCAACCTCGACGTCAACGTCATCTTGGACAAGACCCACCAGTTCGTCCCCGGCCTCAAAGCCCCCAACTTCCTCGTGCTGGAAGACGGAGTCCCCCAGACCGTCACAAGCGTCCACATGGCCCAGACCCCCATCACCGCCGTCATGTTGCTCGAGTTCGCGGCCAACAGCTACTACTTTATCCGCGACATGCAGAACGCCTCCTTCACTTTCTTCAACACCCTGCGTAAAGACGACTACGTCGCCGTCGTCACCTACGACCTCCGCACTCACATCCTCACCGACTTTACCAACGATAAAAACGTTATCGGCAATGCCCTGGGCTCGCTGATCATCCCCGGCTTCTCCGACACCAACCTCTTCGACGCCCTCTACGAGACGCTCGACCGCACCAGCCGCATCGAAGGCCGCAAGTACATCATCCTCATCGGCACCGGCCGCGACACCTTCTCCAAGATCACCCTCGACAAGATCCTCGCCAAGATCAAGGCCACGCCCAACGTCACCATCTTCACCATTAGCACCGGCGGCATGGTCCGCGAGATGACCGAAGGCCGCGGCGGCATGGGCGGCGCGATCCGCGACCTCAACTACCTCCAGGCCGACAACCAGATGCAAACCTTCGCCCGCATGACCGGAGGCATGAGCTTCAACCCCATCTTCCAGGGCGCTCTCCCAGAAGTCTTCGGCGCCATCAACGACTCCATCCGCAACCAGTACGTCCTCACCTACCGCCCCACCAACAATAAGAACGACGGCTCCTACCGCAAAATCAAGGTGCTGCTGGTCGACAATGAAGGCCACCCCCTCCAGATGCAGGACGAGAAGCACAAGCCCCTCAAGTACTCCGTCATCGCCCGCGACGGCTACAACGCCAAACAAGCCGTAGAGTAGCCCTCGGCTCTCCATGTCACACCAGGGTGCCGTCCAGACCGTTACTCGATAGGTATCGGATCGGATGTTCCATGAGTGACTTGGCGATTTAGCGATAACTGGGCAGAACTGTGTTTACGGTCTTAATTCTGATTGCGCTGCGATCAAAGACGTGTTTATATTCAGGCAATCACTTGCTTCAACGCGGGAATAAGGAAGCCTTTATGCCCGCTCTGTAGTTGCACTTAGGATCGCTGACGGGCTCAACGCCGGCAGATGGGTTCAGTGCGTCGCTGCATAATCGATGTCTCTTTACATCATGGTTGGAGGAGCGTGTCTTACTTGGTTTTCCCCACACTTCGGTCCGTCGCCGCCATCGTTGTCCTTTGTGCCCCGGCTGCCTTGTCGCAGCAGCCCGCACCTGCACCTGCATCGACGATCATCCAACCCGGTGCTCCCGGAAACAGCAACAAGACCCTTTCCAGGGCTGCCGCAACTGCCGGTGAAGTGCCCAAGCCGCCTTCCAAAGCCGACGTCGACTTCATGCAGGGCATGATCATGCACCACAACCAGGCGGTCGAGATGACTGAGCTCCTCAAGACTCGCACCAAGGACCCCGCGATCATGGAGCTCGGCAAGAAGATTGACGTCTCGCAGTCCGACGAGATGCGCTGGATGAAGCAGTGGCTCACCGACCGCGGCTTTCCCATCTCCGCCGACCCCATGGCCGGCATGGACATGAAGGACATGAAAGGCATGGACATGAGCATGCCCATGATGCCCGGCATGCTGACTCCTGCTCAGATGGATGCCTTGCGCAAGGCCACCGGACCGGAGTTCGATCACCTCTTTCTTACCGGAATGATTCAGCACCACACAGGCGCTCTGCAGATGGTCAAAGATCTCTTTGCCAATCCTGGAGCTGGTCAGGATCCACAACTGTTCGACTTCGCCAGCGACGTCGACAACACACAACAAGCTGAAATCGACATCATGCGTCACATGCTTAAGGAGAGACAATGACACGGAGTATTCCACCGCGCTCTACCCGCAACATCCTGGCGCTAGCCCTTGCCCTGTCGGCCGGCCTCTGCGCCGCTCAGACCACAACCACCGCATCGGCAGCACCCCCTGCGGTCAAAACGCCACCCCTGCCCCCCAGCGTCTTCGTCAATACCCGCTCTGGCCCGGACGATCCTCGCGTCGGCCTCAAAGGCGGCCTGTATGACGCCGGCACCGCCACGCTTGGCCTGCAACTGGTGGTGACCAAGCCCAAGCCCGCCGGCTTTGCACCCGACCTCGACTCCATCAAGACCGTCGACGCCACGCCCGCTCCTGCGCCGGTTGATCCAGACGCTCCTCGCCAGCCCGGCGCCGCACGTCCCAGCGGCCCTCGCGCCAACTACGGCGGGACGAACTCAGACCTTGCTTTCAACGCGAAGTATCTGTTCAACGGCAACTACAACGGTGTCAATATCTATGACATCTCCGACCCAACCCACCTGACCCTGGTCACCTCCATGGTCTGCCCCGGTGGCCAGGGCGATGTCTCGGTCTACAAAAACCTCCTCTTCATGTCGGTTGAAGCCGCCAATGGCCGTATGGATTGCGGCACCCAGGGCTTTCCCACGCCGACTACCGAGGCTGCTCAGCCACCGGCTCCGACTGGCGATGCTGCCGCCGATGCCGCGGCTATGAGGGCCTTCCGGTCGCGCCAGCCTGCTCCCAGCCCGGACCGCGTGAAGGGCGTCCGCATCTTCGACATCTCCGACATTCACAACCCAAAGCAGGTGGTTGACGTTCAGACCTGCCGCGGCTCCCACACTCATACCCTCGTGGTCGACCCCAAGGACAAGGACAACGTCTACATCTATGTCTCCGGCTCCGCGGGCGTCCGTCCCTCTGCCGAGCTCGGCGGTTGCTCCGGTGGCGATCCTGACAAGGATCCCAATACTGCGCTCTTCACCATCGTCATCATCAAGGTACCGGTCGCGCATCCTGAACTGGCCAAAGTCATCGACAGCCCGCGCATCTTCTCCGATCCCGAATCCGGCAATATCAACGGCCTGTGGAAGGGAGGCAACCACGGCGATGGCACCCAGACCACCTCGTCCACCCGGGGCTGCCACGACATCACTGTCTACTCCTGGCTAGGCCTGGCCGGCGGCGCCTGCTCCGGTAACGGCATCCTGCTCGACATCAAGGACCCCGCCCATCCCAAGCGCGTCGACGCCGTCACCGATCCCAACTACGCCTTCTGGCACTCAGCCAACTTCTCCAACGACGGCAAGACTGTCCTCTTCACCGATGAGTGGGGTGGCGGTGGCCAGCCACGCTGCCGCGTCTCCGACCCCATGGCCTGGGGCGCGGACGCCATCTTCAGCATCACACCGGACAAGAAGCTGAAGCTCGACGCCTACTACAAGATGCCCGCGCCGCAGACGGACAAGGAAAACTGCGTCGCGCACAACGGCTCGATGATCCCAGTTCCCGGACGCAATATCGAAGTTCAGTCCTGGTATCAGGGCGGCGTCTCCGTCATGGATTACACCGACCCCACGCACCCCTTTGAGATCGGCTACTTCGATCGCGGCCCGGTCGACGATAGCCGTCCTGCGATGGGCGGCCAGTGGTCCACCTACTACTACAACGGCTACATCTACGGCTCGGAGATCGCTCGCGGTACCGATGTCCTCAAACTCGTTCCCACAAAGAACCTCACACAGAACGAAATCGATGCGGCGGCCCAGGTTTACCTGCCTGAGCTGAACGTTCAGGACCAGCCCCACATCGACTACCCCATGACGTTCATCACGGCAAAGGCCTACCTTGACCAGCTTGCCCGCGGAACAAGCCTTCCCGCAGACAAGATCGCGGCGATTAACGCCGACATCGACGCGAAGAACGTCAAGAAGCTCCATGCCGATGCCAAGACAGCCGAAAAAGCGGCCGCCACTGCCAAGACACCGGCAGACGCAGACCGCCTCCACCTTCTATCGAAGATTCTCGCGAGCGAGGGTGCAGCCACCACCAAGGCAGGTATGTAACCGGGGCGAGTCCTGGAGCGGGTTGAAGATTGCGGGCCATGGAAAACTAACTCCATGGCCCGCAAAGTTATCCACAGGAATTCTTGTCAAGCCCCAAACAACAAATCCCCGCGCGAATCAAAGAGATTCGCACGCCGAGTAATTACCCCCAACCCGCTATACTGGTTATAGAGAGATTAAAGAAAGCCCCAGCCCACCCCGCCGGGGCTTTTCCTTTTTAACCCTTTGGTTCCACAACTCGTTCAGAAAGAAGACTTGTCAGATAAATATAATTAAATCAATACTTTGCACGTACCCCATCGCTGAACCCCCTGAGTCCAGAGACTTTCTGTATCGCACGATATGGAGGTCCACCACTAACTCTTTTATATAGAGGACTTTGCAGGAAAATGTATCCATAGGGGAGTCCCTCTGATGCCAACCAGCTTGGCCGCAACGCCTTCTATCTCCAAAAGATGCGCGTCATCACGAGCCACAGTATTCTAGAGCAGCATGACACCCTTCCTGCACCTGGCCCATGTAAACGTAGCCCGCGGCGAAAACATCGTCCTTCATGACATCAACCTCTCGGTCAAGGCCGGTGAGCACATTGCCATCCTCGGTCCCAACGGCTGCGGAAAATCCACCCTCATCAAGACCATTACCTGCGAGTGCTACCCCATCGCCCAGCCCCAGACGACCGTCAGCATCTTCGGCCGCGAGCGCTGGGATCTCACCGAGCTCAAGAAGCGCCTCGGAGTGGTCTCCGCCGAACTTCCCGGCCGCCACACCCTCACCACCACTGGCCGCGACGCCGTCCTCACCGGCTTCTTTTCAAGCTCGACCCTCTGGCCCAACCTCACCGTCACCGAAGCCATGCGCACCCGAGCCGACGAAGTCCTCGAACAGATCGACGCCGTCCCCCTGGCCAACAAACCCGTAGGCGAAATGTCCGCCGGCCAGCAGCGCCGCATCATGATCGGTCGAGCCCTTGCAGGCTCCTCCAGCACCAACTCCGGCCGTCAGATGCTCCTCCTCGACGAGCCCTCCAACGCCCTCGACATAGCCGCCCAGCAGCACCTCCGCCATCTCCTCCGCCGCCTCGCCCAGCAGGGAACTGGCATCCTCCTCATTACCCACCACGTCTCCGACATCATCCCCGAGATCGATCGCATCCTGATGATGAAAGACGGCCGCATCGTAGCCGACGGCCCCAGGTCCGAACTCCTCACCGCCCCCCGCCTCAGCGACCTCTTCAAGACCGAAGTCCACCTCACGCAAAAAGACGGCTTCCACCACGCCTGGTAGCCGGCGAACCAAACGAAAGACTCATCCTGCACGATCGGCGTGTGCTAAACTTCGCTCCACCAAAGGCTAGATGCCTCTAACGCAGTCGGGCCCCGTATCCGGAATCATCGAGGAACGCAGCCATGCGAGCGCAGCAATGGAGATGAAGCGAGGACTTGGAGCCGCCGGCATCGGCGCCGCCGCGCTGGCCGGAGCCATGTTCCACGCCACCATCAGCCGAGACGGAAGCTCCTCCAACGCCTCAAAATCACAGCCTGTAGCCGCACAGACTGCAACCACCGGCGAAGGTCCCTGGCTCGCCTCCTGCAGCTACTGGAGCGCCGCCCACTGGAACGAGCCTCCAGTCCCCGAATCGGCCACGCCCATCAAACAAGCCACCGCCTCCACCGACGACTCCGCAACCGGCTGCGCGAGCGATAACTGGGCCATTCCTCCACCAGAGCTCAATCACCAGCCGGACATCCGCGCCATCATCGCCACCGTTCCCGATCCCATCCACAGCCACTTAGCGCTCGAGTTCGACCGCACCATCGACGCCTTCCTGCAGGCAGCCGCCGACAACCATTTCCTCGGCAGTCAGTACTGGCTTCCCTGGAAGAGCCGCGTCGCCCCGCCATCCTCCGGCGACTCCTCCACCATCCCCCCCGAGACCGAGCAGGACCTCAAGCGCGAGCAGCAGCCCGGCCTCATCATCCTGAAGTACGGCCCGAAATCCGGAGCCGTAGAACACGATGCAGCCTGGTCCGCCTATCACCGCGTCATCTACCTCTTTCTCGTTGGCGAAACCCCCGCACTCGGCATGAACGGAATTCAACTCCGCAACGCGCTCCGATACGAGGCGATGCTCAAGAACACCTACAAGGCCACGCTCTCCATGGGAGAGAAAAATAATAAGCTCGCCATCATCGGTCCGTTCTCCTCTGGTTCCGCCGCATCGCTACGAGAAGGGCTCGAAAACGCGAAATTCGATCATGCTCCTTCCGAAATCATCGTTGCCGGTGGAACCTCCACCGATATCGCAAACAGCGAGATCACTTCGCCGCAGGAGGACGAGCAAAAAATAACCTACGTCTCTTTCGCTGAAAACACCCGCTTCGAACTCTGTCAGTTCTTTAACTCCCTCAATAGATCCTCCTACGACGACTTCAGCCGCATCGCGGTCCTTGTAGAGGATGGCACCGTGTTTGGCGACTCAAATGTTGGCGACGCTAATACTAGGGCATGTTCCCAAATGAGTGGGAAGAAAGGCGGCATTCAGATCCGCTTTCCTCGCGAGATATCCCTTCTGCGCAACGCCGAGATCGACCAGGGAGGCAAGTCCTCCGGTGAGTCCAGCGCCACGCCCAGTCCCTATCTCAATCTCTCTCTAAAAGACCTCAACGCCGACGACACCGTCCCTCATTTCTCAACCGCCCAAACTCCTCTCTCTCAAGAGGCCGAGTTGATGGCAATCGCCCGCCAACTCCAGCGAAACCGCACTCAATACATCCTCATCGCCGGTTCCAACGTCCTCGACGAGATCTTTCTCGCACAGTTTCTCCGTCGCGCCTGTCCCGATGCAAGACTCGTCTTCTACAACGGTGGCGACCTGCTCATCGAACGAGACATCGACAACGTCCCTTACATAGGCTCTATCGTTCTCACCCCCTACACATTGATTGATCTGGACAACGCTGGCGGATCGGCACGCGCCTTCCCCGACGCTCACGCCGAGCGGGCCTACAACGCAGCCAGCTATATCTTCTGGTTAGGCACCTCAAACCCGAAACCAACCTTCGCGGGTTATCAACGCACGGACAATTTACTTCAGATCCCGCTCTGGGCTACTACAGTCGGCGGCGATGGCTACTATCCCCTCGGCGTCATCGACCCATGCGCGAGCGACACGCGGTCTATCCTTCCCAATATCGTTGAAGGCACACTCAAGACATGTTCGCAGGCAGGTGGTCAATTCAAACCCACGCTCTCATCAGCGTCCCCCAACTCTGCTCCCTCCCTCTTCTGGTTTGTCCTCTGCGCGCTTATCACCAGCATGTGTATCGGCCACACTGCCGTCATGTTGTCTGCCGAATACTGGTCAGCCTTTACCCGCGATCTTGCCGTTCGCCAGAACGACCAGCCCCGCCGCCGATCTGTCTACATCAACATTGGCACCTCCGTTCTCTTCTCGATGGCTTTCGTCGTATCCTTTCCACTCTTTGCCATGCTTTTCCCCTTGTTTTCCGTTCACCGTTTTTATTTTGTCGATACACCCAGTTTCGTAGTCGCATCCATTACCTTGCTCGCCGGATTTGCCGCTCTCGTGGCTACCCTCAGCCGCACCTTGCCCCATTCCGGACGCGCGGCTGGCATCAACCCCGAATCCACCACCTCGCTCTACCCTTACTTCAATCTTGTGGCGCTCCTTACGGTCATCGGTGTACCCCTTCTCTGGATGTGGATATGTCTGCGGACCACAGTGGACGGCACAACATCCTACGTCGGACTCTTTTTCAGCTACCGTTCGCTTCACCCTACCAGCGGAGTCTCTCCCGTAATCCCCATCCTTCTTCTGCTCTTTAGTTGGTATCTATGGTCCGTCTTCCAGACCGCGCGGCTCCGCTTCTCCACCATGAGTCGCCCACGACTCCCCGATACCGTCGAGTGCAAAGACCCTTACCCACTCTTCGTCTCCGACACCGCTCTCACACAATGTAAGACCCCCATTGACTCCTGCCTCATCGAAAATGTCACTTGCTTCCTGATCACACGTGAGACCATCCGCCGTTTCACTCGCTCGTCAGCCGTCCAGCTGAACGTGATCTTCTTCACCATATATCTCGCCCTCTTCGCGATCTGCATCTTTTGGGGCCACATTCAAAGTCTGGAGCGCTTCCTTCTACATACCGGTCATTGGCCCACGGCGTACGAGTTCCTCATCGCCGCACTCTTCTTTCCGCTCATCATGATCGCGCTCACCGGCTGGTTGCGCATGATCCTCATCTGGGGCGCGCTCAGCCGGGGACTCCTCGAGCCCCTCGAGCGCACGCCACTTCGCCTCGCCTTCGACCGCATCAAAGACGTCGGCTGGATGACCATGCTTAGCCAGAGTAGCCTCCATATTCGTTGGCGCGACATGGCCCGTTCCACCGAATCTCTGCGCCAACTCATCAACAATCCCGACCTCGAGCGCGCTATATACAACACAGACCATTGGAAAGATCTTTCCGCTACCTACGCAGAGCTCACAGAACAGATCATCGCACTGCGTAAGCGCATCGCTATGCGAACGCCGCCGAGACCTGAACCCAAACCCCCTGCCGTTCCCCCAGGCGACGACGACCTGCCGGAAGAGAATCACCGCTACGACCTCGGTTACATCTATAGGGTCGAAATGCTCTACGCGAAATTCTGCGAGCAACTACTCGCCTACCTCCTCATCCCCTACTGGAACGAGCACCGCGTCGGCTTCGTCGAGGAGGGGGAAGGCGAGCACCCTGGATCCGGTAGCTCCAAATCCACACCTGACCCCGATGCGCCTGAAGATCCCATTTACATCCGACTGGCCGAGGAACTCCTCACCATCCGCTACGTCGCGCTCATTCGCGCGGTGCTCGTCAACTCTCGGTACCTCATGCTCTTCGTCTCATCGGCCTTCGTGTTCGCCATCATCGCCTGGAACTCCTACCCCTTCCAGCCCCACCAGCTGATCGACTGGTGCTTCACCCTCTTGATGGTCTTCCTCGGCTGCGGCTTCATCTGGGTCTTCGCGCAGATGCATCGCAACGCCATCCTCAGCCGCATCACAGACACCAAGCCCAACGAACTCGGCCGCGACTTCTACATCCGTATCGCCACCTTCGGAGCCATCCCCGTCCTGACCTGGTTCGCCTACCAATTCCCGGAGGTAGGCGGAAGTCTCTTTAAAATCCTTCAACCTGGCCTCCAGGTCATCAAGTAAATGATTGCTCCGCTTTCCCCGGCTTCGCCCCGGACCCGGGGGCGAGTCGAAAACACTCTAGGCAGCGTGTGCACGATTCCGAGTCAGCAGGTAATACACAACCGGAGTAACCACGAGACTCAGAACCATCGAGTCAGCAAGCCCCCCGATCACGGCAATCGCCAGGGGTTGCAGCATCTGCGACCCAGCTCCAAGCGCGAACGCCAGCGGAAGCATCCCGCAGACCGCCGCAATCGCCGTCATCAGAATAGGCCGCAGCCTCCGCTGAGCAGCATGCACCATCGCCTCGCGGGCGTTAGCGCCCTCTGCCCGCGCCTTCTCATCGGCATCGAGCAGCAGAATGCCATTCTTCGCCACGATGCCGATGACCATGATCAACCCCATGAACGACGCAACGTTGAAAGTCGTATTCGTGATCAGCAGCCCAATCACAACACCCGAGATCGATAGCACCGACGAAGTAAGAATCGCAATCGGAGCCCAGAAGTTGCGGAACTCCGCCAGCAGCACGCCGAAGACCAGCACCAGCGCAAGCACCAGAACCCTCTCCAAATCATGGAACGACTTCTGCTGCTCCGCATAGGTCCCGCCGTACTCCACGCGAACGCTGGCCGACAGATGCAGACCGTCGACGACCTCTTGAACCCGCTTCATCGCCGAACCAAGATCCGAGCCTTCAAGCCTTCCCGTAACCACGATCAGCCGCTGCAGATTCTCGCGCCTCACCTCATCCTGCGGTGGAAGCTGCTCGATCGAAGCCAGCGACCCAAGGCTCGCCGTCTTGCCGGTACCGCTGTTGAAGACCGTATTCTGGATCGCATCGAGCGAGCCACGAGTCTCATCACCCAGCCGAACGCGAATCGTATAAGGACGTCCATTCGCAATCAACGGATCGGTCGTCGTAACCCCATCGAGAATCGAGGTCGCATCCTCTGCCACCTCAGTTGGCGTAAAGCCCAACCGAGCGGCCACTGCAGGATTGACGTGAAAATCAGTAGCGGGACCGCTAATCGTGTTCTCAATTCCGTCCTGCACATCGACGACGCCGTCGATCTTGCCAATGGCGCCGGCAACGCGCGGCCCTAGCTTTGAAAGCAGCACCTGGTCCTGCGAAAACAGCTTGATCTGAATCGGCTGCGGAGCATTGGACAGATCGTCGATCATGTCTTGCAACACCTGGGTGAACTCAACATCCAACGCAGGTTCGCTGCTCTTCACCTTCTCGCGTACCTCGCCGATCACCTCATCGATCCCGCGATTGCGCTTGCTCTTGAGCTTCACCGTAAAGTCGCCCGTATTGGCCTCGGTTACCGCCGCCAGACCCATCTGCAGACCCGTGCGTCGCGATGTGCTCTCAACCTCAGGCGTCTCTTCGAGAATGCGCTGAACATGTTCGAGCACCCGGTTGGTCTCGGCCAGCGAACTACCAGCAGGCATAATGTAGTCCAGCACAAACCCGCCCTCATCCATCTCAGGCAACAGGTCCGAACCCAGATGCTGATAGGCGAACCAAGTCCCCAGCACCAGAACCCCGCACGCCGCGGCAAGGAGCATCGGCTTCGCCAGCGACCAGTTCAGAACGCGCCTATGCCACTCTATGACTCGTTTCAAAAGCCTGCCGGGTGCGGCGTGCGCAGGCTCTTCAGTCGTATCCTCACTCTCCACGTTGTCGCGCAACAGGACAAAACTGAGAGCAGGCGTCCAGGTAAGCGCCAGCATCAGAGAGGTAAGTAGTGCCACCGTCATGGTCGTCGCAAGTGCACGGAAGAAATTCCCCGTCACGCCCGTGACCACCACCAGCGGAAGGAAGACCACGACCGGCGTAATCGTCGAACCGATCAGCGGCACAGTAATTTCGCGCAGCGCCTTCCGAACGGCCTCAAAACGGTTCTCGCCGCCATCGCGATGCAGCACGATATTCTCGACGACGACAATCGCATCATCGATGACGAGCCCAATCGCAGCAGCCAGGCCACCGAGCGTCATGAGGTTGAAGCTCTCGCCCAGAAGCCAGAGAAACAGAATCGTGACAGAGATTGTGACCGGAATAACCAGCCCGGCAATCAGCGACGAGCGCCAGTCATGCAGGAAGAGGAAGAGAATGATGCAAGCCAGCACAAGTCCGACCTGGATGGCATCGCGCGCGCTCGAAATGCTGTCGCGCACAAGTTGAGACTGATCGTAATAAATCTCAAGTTTCACGCCCGCGGGAAGCGTGTGCCTCAGCCGTTCGATCTCTGCGGCAACCGCGTTACCTACCGCAACTGTATTGCCCGAAGGCTGGCGGGTGATGTTGATCAACACAGCCTGCTTGCCGTTCGCCGTAACGGCGGTGTAAACCGGCATCGTAGCCTGCTGCACGGTGGCGATGTCCCCAACTCGTATCGGCACACCTGCGGGAGAGACCTTCACCACAAGCTGGCTCAGGCCTTCCGCATTGTGAACCTGCGCCCCCACAAGCCCAAGGATAAGCTGATGATTCGCTTCATACAGACCTGGCGAATCAATGATGTTCGAAGCCTGCATCGCGTTAACGAGATCCAAAACCGTAACACCAGCAGCCTGCAACCGTGCCATATTCGGCACGACGTGGAACTCTGGAACCTGCCCCCCTTGCACTGTAACGGCACTGACACCGCTCACGCGATTCAGTGATGGCTTCAGGTCATATGTAGCTATCTCCCAAAGCCGCGTCTGAGGCACAGTATCGGAGGTGAGGCTGTAGCCAAGAATCGGAAATGTCGCAAAGGTCAGGCGATTGGTCGTGATCTTCGCCGTCGACGGCAACGTCTGCTGCACCTTTGTCAACGCCGCATCTACCATCTGCAGCGTCTTGAACATATCCTGATTCCATTCGAAGAACAGGCTCACTTCGGCCGATCCGCGACTGGTCGTCGACCGTACCGTCGTCAATCCAGGCACGCTATTGACGGCATCCTCGATCGGCTTCGTGATGGTCACCTGCATCTGCTCGACAGGCATCACACCGTTGTCAACGCCAATTACCACCCGAGGAAAATTAGTCTCAGGAAATACCGAGATAGGGACCTGAAACGCAACGTAGATACCGATGATGGTCAGCGCGATGACAAAGAAGAAGATGGTGCGCGCATAGTCTGCCAGCCAGAATCGTTCTGGCACCTTCGGCACAACAGTCTGGGGCAAAGTCGGGGCCGACATTATTTTTCGTCTCCGCTCTTGCCCGCCGCTGGTTTCTCCTTCTCATCGTCTCCTTCAGTGCCTACCTTGATCTTCGTGCCGTCTTCAAGACCATAGGCTCCTCCAGTAACAACAACGTCATTCGCCGTCAACCCACTCACTATTTGGATATCGCCGTCATTCTGGATGCCGACCTCCACCGGCTTGCGATGCGAGACTCCATCGGCTCCAACCACCATCACTGACTTGCTGTTGTCCTGTGCGGTCAGAACCGCCGCCGAGGGTATCTTCAAGGCGTTCGCCACACTGCGACCTGCGATTGAGGCTCGCACAGGAGTTCCAACTTTAAGTTCACTTTTTTTATTATCGATCCGCAGCCAGACCTCAACCGTCGTGCTGCCGGGATCAAGCGCCGGGCTAATCAGCGAGACCTTCGCCGGTACATCCTTCTCTCTGCCGGGAACCGCAATGGTTGCCTCATCACCCACTGTAAGCCGCTGCGCTACGGATTGCGCGAGATGGACCTTAGCGATGAGGGCAGACGTGTCCATCACAGTAATCAGTGGCGTTCCCGCCGGAGCCGTCTCACCCGCGAAGAGCGATCGATCGGTTACAACCCCATCAATAGGACTTCTGATCTCGGAGTAGCTCACCTGCGCCTCTGCTCCTCGCAGCTTGCCCTCTGCCGAAGTGAGTTGCCCCTCGGCGGACTTTAGCGCTGCTTGATGGCTGACATGTTGCATAGATTCGAAGTGCTGCTTCGCAATGTCATACGCCGCCTGCGCCTGCACAAGCGCCGCGGTGGCGGTATCAAGATCGCGCCCTGGAATTGCTCCTTCAGAGAAGAGCTGTTTGCGGCTGGTGACGATGCTCTCATTCAGTTTGAGATTGGCAGTTGCCTGAGCAAGGTCCAGTTGCGCCTTCTGTAAGATCTTCCGGCACCTGCGCCTGCGTCGCTGTCTCATAGGCCGCCTGAGCCGCGGCGAATGAACCCTTGTTATCCATGGCAGACGCCTGCAGATCTTTGTTTTCGAGTGTCGCCAGCAACTGCCCCGTTTTCACATGCGAGCCTCGTTGCACATCAAAGTGCTTGATCGGCGCAGTGATCTTCGGCGAAAGTGCAGCCTGCGCCAGCGGCGAGAGGACGGCATCCACGGGAAGCTGCTCTGTGATCGCGCCTTGCTCCGGCTTCTCCGCCTGCACCGTTACGATCGTCTCTGGAACACTCTCCTTCTTCGTGCAGCCGATCACCGAAACGATTGCAAACGTCGCAGAGCAAAGAAGAAGCGAGCGGTACAAGCGAAACTGCTTTTGATGCGTTGAACGTGCGCTGTATTGGTCGTGTGTTCTCATAGATCGCGTCACAGGGTCCCTGTCAGTGTCTGCAGATTTGCAAGTGCCGCCTGGTAGCGAACCAGGCCATCTTCCCGAGCAGTCTCGGCGCCCGTCAATGCGTTTTCCGCGTCAACGACCTCTAGCACAGTGGCCTCACCGCCCGTATAGCGCAATCTCGTAAGGCGAAGGCTTTCGGCTGCGGTCTGCACACTGGCATCTAGCGAAGCGAGTTGCGTGTGAACGCTGACAGCTTCGGCG
>CAVSOH010000028.1:0-39238 GCA_963729555.1 uncultured Acidobacteriaceae bacterium
CCAAGCAACACCAACCGAGCCAAGGAATACAGGCAACCCATCACCATTTGCTGGTTAACCGGCGTGGAACGAATTCGGTCGAATACCGAGAGCGGCATGTGTATATCAACAGTCGGATTAGGATAATCCGCATTTATAGTCGCATTTACTAGCTGATAATGAGAAGCCTAACGAAAACCTTGCGCTGTCTCGACTTCGAGAGCAGCACCCATTCCCTTGAGACGAACGCCGGATGGCAGTCCTTTGAGCTGGACCGGAAGGCTGATTATGATGTTTCGATCGACAGCAAGTGGCCGCTCGGAGCCAGGTTGCTGGCGAAGCGGATCTGGATCAAAAGCAAGGATGTACGGCTGAGACTGTGGATTAGCCGGATAGGCTCTTTCAATGAGCATTCTGGCCGGGGCGGCGAGAACTACGAGCAACAGAATGATGGGAAGACCGGCTAGGAACAGGCGTGATAAACGGGTTCGGCGAAGGGCATACTGGAGCAAGACGACAGCGACAAGGACGAGAGCTGCAAATGTCAGACACGCGATGTCAAAGCCAGGCGCCGCGATCCGGCGACTCATAAGGCTGGAGCCGGCAGCCGTCACCAAGCCGACATAGGCGATGCTCACCAGAATCGTCAGGAATTGTTTAGCGAAGGTAGAAGTGATGGTAGCGATTGCCAGAACTGGCAGCAAATATAGTGCGGTAAGCCTAAGGTGATACCGGACAGGATCTGGAAAGGCGACCAGGATGCTTAGAGACGCGTGGTGAAGAAGATAGCACTGCATGAGAAAGAAAGGTAGGTAGAGGAATACTGCGAGGAACAGTAGCTTGGCGGCAAGAAGGATGGGCCATCTGTAAGGACGTGTGATCCAGAACTGGCTGTCGCCGACGAGAGATTCCTCATGAACCAGGCGAGTGATGAGCATAAGCCATGTGATGGGCAGGAAAACCCGGAGGATAGGTGCGATAAAGACCGTGACATCCCCGCTAACGGCAAACGGTCCGTTGAGCGAGTATAGCCACTGTACGGGAGCAGTCCAGGCGAAGGCGATCGTAAGCCCGACAACGATAAGGATTTCAGGGTAGAGGTTGCGAGCATCTTTGCGGAAGATGTGAAATATAAGTCTCATGCCTTCCTCCTGTTCTCTGCCGTCACGATAGGGCGGGATGACTTGGCAAGAGCAAGGAATATAGACCGGAGATTCATAGCCTCAATCTGGACGGAGGCGTTAGGGGAAAAACTTGCAATCTGATTTTTAGACGTTTCCGTATCGAAGTGGGAATGAAAAAAGCGAACCATCGAGGCACTCGCTTCAATAAGGAGCCAGGAGGAAGGATATTCAATTTTCGGTGGAAGCTGCGGCGCATTGAGGGTGATTGTGATTTCGCGGAAGCTGGGGCAGCCTTTGACGTGGTTGACATCTTCGATGCTCGAGTCATGACCGAGGCTTCAATCGGGCAGGCGCGACGAATGGAGCGCGGCGCGATCGTGGCCACACCGGCACCCTTCGACGATTTGCCGTTTAACTCCGGCACCTTCGACGCGACCTTCTGTATCTTCGCTGCGCATGAGCTGCGCCGTGATTGGCAGCGCGCTACGCTGTTTCTGGAAATTGCGCGTGTTCTGATTCCGGGCGGCGAACTCGTGCTGATGGAACACTCCAGAGATTGGTGGAACCTCCTCGCCTTCGGTCCTGGTTTTTTTCATTTCTTCTCGCAGAGCGCCTGGCGCAGGTCGGCTGCCAAGGCCGGCTTTGGAGTGCAAACCGAGCTTTCCATGACACCCTTCGTCCACGTCTACGTCTTGCGGAGAACGATGTGACTCTCGCCACTCACCTGCACGTCGTCGGAGCCCTTCTGCTGTTGCTCGGCGCAAGCCACATCTTCTTCAACCGCTACTTCGGGAGCAGGAGCTGCAAACCGTCTCTCTGCTCACACGCCGCATCTTCTTTGTGCACACCTTCTTCATTGGGCTTGGAGTGGCGCTGGCCGGCGCAGGGTCGCTGTTTTACGCCGACGCTCTCCTCCGCCACGACACTTTGAGCCGCGCGGTCCTCGCCGCAATGGCGGCGTTTTGGTTGTGCCGCCTTTTGGCCCAGTTTCTGGCCTACGACTCAGCTATCTGGCGAGGCAACCGGTTTCGCACATGGACGCACATAGCTTTTGCGATGCTCTGGTGCTATGTCTCGACGACATACGGACTGGCCCTGATGGCCGTCTGGAAATGATCGCCAACCGTAGTTTCCGAAAACCCCGTTTGAACGAAGCCGCTGGCGCGGCGGATGCTGCATTTGTGTTGGGGGGATAGCGGCGCGGAGGCGTATGTGAGTTTCTGAGGAGCAGGAGGTATTTCCTGTGACCCATCTCAGAGACCGGATGCTGGAAGAACTCGAACGTCGCAACTACGCCCCTGGGACCGCACGAGCTTACGTATTTGCGGTCAAGCAGTTTGCCGAACACTTTCATCGTGCTCCCGACCGGCTAGGTGCGGAGCATATCCGCGAGTACCAGCTCTACCTCTTTCGGGAGCGGAAGCTTGCTGCGAAGACGGTGGCGCAGCGAGTGGCTGCGCTGCGGTTCTTCTACGTCAAGACACTCAAGCGGCAGCACATGCTGGAGCACTTGCCCTTTCCCCGGTTGCCGGAGAGGCTTCCGACGGTGCTCAGCCGCGAGGAGGTCGGCCGGTTGCTGGCCGCTTCCGCCAACCGTCTGCACCGCACTATGCTGATGACGTTGTACTCGACCGGCGTTCGCCGGGCCGAGTTATGTCGGCTGAAGACCTCGGACATCGACAGCCAGCGCATGGTGGTCCACGTACGTCAGGGCAAGGGCAGGCGCGACCGGGATGTGCCGCTCAGCCCGGCGCTGCTCGAAGAGCTGCGCGGCTACTGGCGCTGGATGAAGCCGAAGACCTTCCTATTTCCGGGCCTGGTCGATGGCTGGCGAGCCGATGTGCCCATCCACGACAAGATGGTCTGGTTCGCGTGCCAGAGTGCCGCACGGGCTGCCGGGATCGAAAAGCACATCTCCCCCCACACCCTGCGCCACAGCTATGCGACCCACCTGCTCGAAGCAGGTGCGGACCTGCGCACCATCCAGGTGCTGCTCGGCCATGCCTCGCTCGATCACACCACCATCTATCTGCACCTCTCCCGGCGGCATATGGATGCGGTCCCCAACCCGCTCGATACACTCGCCATCGCAGCTTCGGTTCCGACTGGCAGAGACGGGAGGCGCAGGAAGCGATGAGTCGGCCCACCCTTGAGGTGGCCGACATCCTTCGTCGCTCCGGCAACAGCTTCCGCGAGCGCTACAGATCGCATCTTGCCTGGCAGCACTGCAAGGTCATGGATGCCATCGTGCGCTGCCGCACGGCAGAGCTCGGCGGTCATCGCGATCGCTGTTCCGACTGCGGACATACGACGGCCGTCTCCTATAACTCCTGCCGCAACCGGCACTGCCCCAAGTGCCAGGGCAACGCGCGTGCCCGGTGGCTGGCCGCGCGTTCGGCTGAGTTGTTGCCCGTGCCTTACTTCCACATCGTCTTCACCTTGCCGCACGAGCTCTCCGCGCTCGTGCTCCAGAACAAGCGTCTGCTCTACGATCTGCTCTTCCGCGCCAGCTCCGCTACCCTGCTCGAAGTCGCTCGCGACCCCAGGCATCTCGGCGCGGACATCGGTCTGCTCAGCGTGCTCCATACCTGGGGCCAGACCCTCGAACACCATCCCCATGTCCACTGCATCGTTCCCGCTGGCGGCCTTGCTCCCGACGGAAGATGGATCGCCTCTTCACGCCGCTTCTTCCTGCCGGTGCGCGTGCTCAGCCGTCTCTTCCGAGGCAAGTTCGTCGCCGGTCTCAAGCAGCTCTCCCACCAGAACAAGCTCCAGTTCCATGGCTCGTGCACTCCTCTTGTCGAACAGGAGCACTTTCGCCACTTCCTGCACCAGCTCTTCCGCAAGGACTGGGTCGTCTATGCCAAGCCGCCCTTCGGCGGAGCCGAGCACGTGCTTCACTATCTCGCCCGCTATACCCATCGCGTCGCCATCTCCAACCATCGCCTCGTCGGCTTCGACCGGGATCACGTCTCCTTCCGCTGGAAGGACTACGCTCACGGCAGCAAGCAGAAGGTCATGACCCTCTCCGCAGATGAGTTCCTGCGACGCTTCCTGTTGCACGTGCTGCCCAGGGGCCTCGTCCGCATCCGCCACTTCGGCCTCTTCGCCAACCGCACAAGGGCCGCTGCGCTCACACGTTGCCGCTCACTGCTCGGAGTGCATCCATGCCTCGAACTGCCCGCCAGGGCTGCCAGCCAACTGCGCTGCCCCCGCTGCTCCGGCCCCATGCTGGTGGTTGAGCGCATCACAGCTCAGGCACTGCGCTACGCTCTGATACCCATCAGGCAACTGGCGTATGCACTCGACAGCTCCTGAACCCGCACCGAGGACTGCTGCCCGATGGCCTGCTCCAACTCCATCCCGACTCTTCCCCACACGCGCGGTCCTGCACGCAACACTCCCGTGCGTCTTCTTCACCAACTTCGACCCGCTGCCTTGACCCCACGCGTCACCCCCAGCACGATGCTCCCAGCCTCAGGCCCATCGAAGTGCCGCAGTTCCTGCCCCCAGACATCTACGCCTGGACCGCATCACCGATCCCGGCCCATCGAAATCCCATAGCAACCCGCCGCATCCACCACCCCAGCGGCTCACTTCAAACGTCTCTATCGTAACTGCCCGACACAGCCGCGCCCCTCCCACTCCCTTCGCAGGCCAGTCACGATAGAGTCCTAACGTTTTGCGTGCGGTTGCTGCCGAGAAACGGACGTAAGGGGATTTTATCGGGAGCAACTACTCGGATCGACATCTAGATTGACCTTGCCGAAAGCCGACTCTGTGGGAATCGCTAGGAAGCAGCGTCTCGGGGCAGGGATGCTAATTCACTGCTTGAGGAACAATCCGGTTTCGGGCTTGAAGGGGCCAATAATTACGCGCGACCCAAGGGAATTGGGCAGCGGGAGCGGCTCGATTTGGTTTTGGCGCTGGTCTTGAATCTCAACTATGAAAACGGGCATTGCGGTTGCAGCTTCCGTAGGTGTGAGAACGGACCTATCGGAGAGGGTGCCAGCGAGGGCTTGGAACGGTTTCCTGTGATGGTCGATGAGGGCGGATAGAGCGGCGAGATACTCTACTGGGCCGGGATAGCTGAGGGTGTCGTACTGAAGGGTGCCGGTGCCGCGAGCGCCGGATGGGAGGCCAGCTTCCTGCTCTGCGAGGAGGAGCCGCTGGACGCTGGTAAAGCCTGGGAGGGTGGAGCAGGAGCTGTTGCTGAGGGCGCGGCGCGAAGTGATGCTGGGTTCGCCGGGGACGAGAATTCTTCTGTGGGGGTCTTCGCTTTTCCACCGCTGCTCGACGACGTAAGTGTAAGGTTGGGGCCAACCCGGGACGTGCGATCGGAGAGATGGTTGGGTCGGACCGAATTGCGCCCGAACGATTACATGCGAACCTTAGTCGGCGATGATGAGTTTGTTCAACCAAAGCCCAAGGGAACAACTCCTCGGAGTGAGTGCCGTCTTACGTTCAAAAATGCATTGACACAGCCGAGATTGTTAGAGATGGACGAAAAACCGGCTATTCGGACAGATCTTGCGAATGACCGATCGATCCGTCCATGGATCTAGATGGAACAAAGCGACGAAGACGCCTAGGGGAAGCTCTTAAGTGGATCAGGCGCTCAAATCATGAGGCGTGCTTTCCCATCATCTTGATGAAGTAGAACGTCATGCGCGTGTCGCCGGTATTACGCACACCATGGAGCACGTTGGCTTCAGCAAACAACATGTCTCCCATCTTTACCTGCTTAGCAACGCCGTCGAGGGAAAACTCTCCAGTCCCTTCACCCACAATCATGATCTCTTCCTCTGGATGGCGATGGGGTGGATGGGGCTGCGCTCCCAACTCCAACGTCACGAACCCTGAGGCGAGCGCGGCGAGCTGCTCCGTCGGACCATTGAATTGAACATAGGCCTTTGCTCCGGGCGCCACACCCTCGGGCCGGATGCCGTCAGCCTTCACCACGTTGCTCTGCAGAGAAGGACCACTGGTCTTCGTATCCACATGAGTAATCTGTTGCTCGGGCTGCGCTAGCGAAATTTGGAAACACAGCGGCTCCCGGCAATGCAGCAACCGAAGCCAGAAATCCTCGTCTGTTCATTGTTCCTCCCTGCAGCCAGTTTATATCGCGACTCCATTCAACTTGAGCAACGGCGACATCAATGAGTTTTGTCTCGAGAATCGACGATGCAAACCTAAGTAGATTCTCTTTAGAGCGCAAAAGGCTGCATTTGCGAGTAGGCGGCTCGCAATCCATGGGCTTGAATCGCGAGAGAAAGGTGTTGCGGCAGTCTAGGCGAGAGTTGCTCAGCATCCCCTGGCATTTGAAGTCTGGTGCTGCGGCAGGCGGAATGATACTCTTCGGCAACCGGTGCGAAACCTTCTTTTTCCGCTCGCTATTCTGCTCTCCGTCGTCGCCTTCTCAGCTCCCGCACAAGCTGCCGACTGCCACGCGCTCACCCAGAGCGCGCTGCCCGACACCACGATTTTGACAGCCGAGCTGGTCAGTGGAGGAAGCTTTACGCCACCTTATGGTGCGTCCCTGACGGGATTGCCCGTATTTTGCCGTGTGAGTGGCATTCTTCACCCGACATCGGATTCCGTCATACGGTTCGAGGTCTGGATGCCCGAGAAGGGCTGGAACCATCGCTTTCTCGGCGCCGGCAACGGAGGGTTTGCTGGCTCGATCTACTACGGCCAACTCGGAGACAGCCTCAAGCGCGGCTTCGCGACGGCTGCCACTGATGCCGGCCATCAGGCCGACGCGCAAGACGCGAGCTGGGCCTATCAGCATCCTGAGAAGATTACGGACTTCGGCTATCGTGCGGTTCACCTCACCGCCGAGCGTGCCAAAACCATCATCAACATGTTCTACGGCGAACCTCCGACGAAGTCGTATTTCGACGCTTGCTCCGACGGTGGGCGTGAAGCGCTGATGGAGGCGCAGCGGTTCCCTGGCGACTACGACGGGATCCTGGCCGGCGCGCCCGCCAACAACTGGACAAAGTTGATCGCGGCCACGGTGGATGTGACGAAAGTGTTCATCGGCAACCCGGAGGGATATATCCCAAGCATCAAGCTCCCTGCAATTACCGCGGCGGTACTGGCTCAGTGCGATGCGCAGGATGGGTTGAAAGACGGCATCCTTAGCGATCCGCGGACCTGCCATTTTGATCCCGCGACGCTGTTGTGCAAGCAGGGCGACGAGTTGAGCTGCCTGACCGCGCCACAGATAGCCTCTCTCAAGAAGATCTACGCGGGTGGAACCGATGATGAGGGGCACATGATATTTCCTGGCCTGATGCCCGGCGACGAGATGCACCTATGGAAGAGCTGGCTGATCGGCGACGGACCCAACGTGAGCCTGTACACGCAGAACTACTTCCGCTACATGGTGTTTGACGATCCGAGTTGGAACGCTTTGACCGCCAACACGGATGCGGCCGTACGTGCAGCCGATACGAAGACCGGGCAGGCACTGAACGCAACCGATCCCGATCTAAGTCGCTTCGCAGCGCGCGGCGGCAAGCTGATCTTGTATCACGGCTGGAACGATCCGGCGATCTCGCCTCTGAACACCGTCCAATACTACGAGCAGGTGCAGGCGAAGATGGGCGACGCGAAGACAGCAGAATTCGTACGCCTGTACATGGTTCCTGGGATGGGCCATTGCGCCGGGGGGACAGGGCCCGCGAATTTTGGACAACTTGGTTTGACCACAGCGAAGGGGTCGGAGTATGGCATCTTCGACACGCTCGAAAAATGGGAAGAGCTGGACACAGCGCCGGGCGCGATCATCGCGACCAAGGACGGCGCTGCTGCCAAAAAAGTGGAGATGACGCGGCCGATATGCCCGTATCCTCAGGTTGCGAAATACAACGGCAACGGCGATCCCAATGACTCGGCCAGCTTTACCTGCGCTGTACCGGGGCATTGATCCTGGTTCGCCGGCATCGCCTATATGCTCATTCGCTAACGAAAGCAGTCACCCAATAGCCGCCCCTCACGCTGCACACGTAATATGGCGAGCATGAAAATTGAAACCATTTCAGATCGCGAGATCGCGCTCCTGAATCGCCGCACGTTTCTCCAGACCACCGCCCTCGCGGCTGCCGCCACGCACTTCCAACCCTTCGCAGCCGCCCAGACAGCGGCCAACGACCACATCCAATTCGCCCTCATCGGCGCAGGCATCCAGGGCCAGGGCGACACCGCCACCGCGCTCCGCGTCCCCGGAGTCAAACTCGTAGCCGTAGCCGACTGCTACGACGGCCGCCTCGCCCGCACCAAAGAGCTCTGGGGCAACGATCTCTTCACCACCCGCGACTACAAAGAGATCCTCGCCCGCAAAGACATCGACGCCGTCATCATCGCCACACCCGACCACTGGCACAAGCAGGCCGCCGTCGACGCCATGCACGCCGGCAAAGACGTCTACCTCGAAAAGCCCATGATCCACGTCTACGCCGACGGTCCCGAGATCATCGCCGCCGCCCGTTCCACCAACCGCATTCTTCAGGTCGGCAGCCAACGCGTCAGCTCCATCATCTACGCCAAGGCCAAAGAACTCCTCGCCGCCGGAGCCATCGGCAAACTCAACATGGTCTCCGCCCACTGGGACCGCAACTCCTCCATCGGCGCCTGGAACTACTCCATCCCTCTAGACGCGAGCACCGAAACCTGCGACTGGCCACGCTTCCTCGGCACCGCCCCCAAAATTCCATGGAACGCCGAGCACTTCTTCCAGTGGCGCAAATGGAAGGCCTACGGCAGCGGAGTAGCCGGCGACCTCTTCGTCCACCTCTTCAGCGGCACCCACTTCATCACCGGCTCGACTGGCCCAACTCACGCCGTGGCCACCGGCGGCCTGCGCTTCTGGAAAGACGGCCGCGACGCCCCCGATGTTCTCCTTGCACTCTTCGACTATCCCGAAGGCTTCAACCTCAGCCTCCGCGTCAACTTCGTCAACGGCGGCGAAGAGAGCGAAGGCTTCCTCTTCACCGGCTCCGAAGGCACCATGGAGATCGCCGGCAACTCCGTCACCGTCAATCGCACGCCACTCGAAAAAGAACCTGGCTACACCGTCAGCACCTTCACCACCGAAATGCAGCGACTCTACCTCGAGCAATACCGCAAAAAATTCCCCCTCGATCCACCACCCTCCGGCCCACCCTACCTCGGAGTCCAGAAGTTCGCCGCGCCCAAAGGCTACAATGACAGCTACGACCACTTCTACAACTTCTTCGCCTCGGTCCGTTCCCGCAAACCAGTAGTCGAAGACGCCATCTTCGGCTTCCGGGCCGCCGGAGCCGCCCTGCTCAGCAACCTCAGCATGGAACACGGCAGCGTCATCAAGTGGGACCCCAACGCCATGAAAGTCACCTAAGAACAATGCGGGTAGGGCGCCAGCTCGAATTGATGTTGCCGATAAGCCGACATCCATGATAAGTCTTTGTCAAGTGGGGCAAGGCTTTCCCGTAGCGCTCAGGAGAGCGCCTGGTTGTTTCACTGAGCGTGTTCATCACTTCGCGGTTGTGCCTCTCGGCGCGGTTCCTGCGCGTAACGCAGAACCAGACATCCATTCGCTGTATCGGGTTGTTGAGACCGTCACAGAAGATTGAGTGAGTGTTTCCTGCCAGTCCCGAAACATTTCGAAGGAGGCATTGGGAGCGTAGCTCCGTCGCCCAGTCGGCTTCTGCGGGACCTGGCAGGTTGCGTTCGATGAATCTGCTCGTTCTTCGTAGCGGCTTCAGGCCGCTGCTCTTCGTTCTCCTGCCACTACGAACTCTCGTCCACTGCGGTCCACCGCAATCAGATAGGCTACAAGCTTCCGAGCAACCGCAATCGAGGCTCGATTGGCATGGCCCTTCTGCTTTTCCGTGTCATAGACCAACGCCAGTTCAGGGCTCAAGCGAGGAGCCAGTTTAGCTGCTTCGATCAACACCGATTGCAGATGCTTGTTCCTCTGTTTAGAGATGGGCATGCGCTTGATCGTCTCCGCCGAACTTCGCTCTGCACCGCACAGACCGCAGTAACTGACAGCTTGCTTGACCGAGTGAAAGCGAGCTACATCGTCGACCTCGAGCACCCAGGTCAGAGCGGTGATCGGCCCGACCGCAGGGATAGTCATCAGGCGTTCGACACGAGCATGAAGCAGCGGGTCACGGCGCAGGGAACGAATCAATGCACTCTCGGTCTTGCCGATCCGGACGATGGTCTCACGGCAGATCGCCAGCAGCGGCTTCAGCTCGCGGCTGATATCCGGGTTGGTCTCCATCAGTTCCTTGAAGTAGCCGACCTTGTGGAGCTTCTGCTTGTTGTAAACCACGCCTGACTCCATCAGCATCTGTGAGACCTTGTTGCGCAACTGTACGTTCTGCCGGACCAGTAGCTTACGGTAGCGTAGTGTCCTACGTCGCTCCCGAACCTCGGTGGAGACCATGTGGCACTCGGGCAGGAAGTCACATCGAAGACAGTCGCAGATCTTGCTCGCATCGATGCGATCGCTCTTCTTCTTGGCCACTGCGATCGCCCGCAGCATCAGCGGATGCGCCACCTTCACGGCTGCAGCATGAGGCAGAAGATGGTCATAGATCCATCCGGTAAACATGGTTGCTTCCATGGCCACGGTCCACGGAACGGGTAACGTCTTCACCCAATCGTCGAGCTGTGCTCTAGTCGCAGCAATAGTGCCTTCAGAAAGAACCGTACCGCTCACGTCCTTCACGCAATAGCTGATCGTCTTCTTGTGGATGTCTAACCCGATGAAGTGCATACTGGTCACGAGGAGCCTCCTTGGATGTCTCTGAATCAGCAAGTAATCGCTGAGTTCAGCCCTTGTACACCATGTGCTCCTCAACTCCGCGACTTATCCATCCAAACAATACGTCCGCTTCGCGGTCAATAAGCGCATAGCCGTGTACAAGCGCTTGTTCGCGGTCATGGCGGCCGGGTGCATGCTAACATCCACTCATCAGGCTCGGCCGCCGGCTTGAGCCGCGGAGGTCGAAATGAGTTCAACCACACGGCGTAGTTTTCTCAAAACAGGTCTAGCCGCCGGAGCGATGGCGACCATAGGGCCCCTTCCGCTGGCCGGCGCCAAGCGCTTCGCGACTGATACCGTGGTGCTGGGCCGCTCAGAGATGAAGGTGACTCGGCTTGCCTTCGGAACTGGAACGAACGGCGGTGCGGTGCAGGCCTCATTGGGTCAGCAGGAGTTCACGCGGCTCGTGCGCTATGCGTACGACCGCGGTGTCCGGTTCTTCGAAACGGCTGAGGCGTACCAGACGCCGGGCATGCTGGGCGGAGCGCTGAAAGGCCTGCCGCGCGACAGCTACCAGCTGATGAGCAAAGTGACCACGTTCCACGAGGGCATTGACCCGCAGGCCAAGTTCGACGAGCTGCGGCGCATCTCCCAGACCGAATACTTTGACATCATGCTGCTGCACTGGCAGCATACGGCAGACTGGCCGGAGACAACGAAGCGCTGGCAGGACGGGATTCTTGAGGCGCAGCACAGAAAGATCGTCCGCACACATGGCGCCTCAGTGCACGGGCTGCCAGCGCTGCGGCAGATGCCGGGCACGAAGTGGCTCGATGTAGGGCTGATCCGCATCAATCATAACGGCGCACGCATGGACGGGCCGACCTATGAAGACACCAACCACCCTGACAACGTGAGCGAGGTAGTCGACCACATCCACCAATTGAAGAAGGAAGGGCTGGGTGTGATCGGAATGAAGCTGTGCGGCGGGGGTCAGTTCGAGCATAGTCATGACGATAGGATGAAGGCGATGAGGTTCGCCTTCCAGAATGCCGGTGTAGACTGCGCTACGGTCGGCTTCAAGAGCACGCAGGAGATCGACGAAGCCATCAGCAATGCGAGTCTGGCGCTGGCTTAATGCCGTAGTGCGAGCCCGCGGCGGGTCGGCCTTTTGCTAGAAAATGTCGTTAGGAACGTCTGATTTTTTTATGAGAATACCTAAATCTCAAGGTAATCGAACTCCCAGAAGGTCTATGCCTACAGTTGTGCTGGTACCAACCCCACGTGCGCTCTTTCAATCAGCGTAGCCACGCGCCGCCTAATCTCGTCCCGCGTCTGCCGAACGTCCTCAATCCTTTACCCTTTGGGTCCTGAAGTGGCCAGTCGTCTCGAATGAGGCCAGGAACATAGGTCTACCCTACCGTCTTGCTAGCAGCCGGGCAGATGCCGCGCGACCCAAGCTCCATTGGTTAAGGAGATTCGATATGACCAACCTTGTGCAACTTAGTTGTGCCTCACTTCGTAGCAAATCTTCTTACGCCGCTCACGGTGAATTTCATGAGGAGCACGCAGGCCTGATGGGAGCCACAGCGACCTACTGGTGCCTCAAGACCATGAGCAAGGCAGGTCCGAACGATCACTACGTCCATCGCTCAATCTGCCAGGAAGGCCGATCTTGTTGGGAAAGTTGCGATGCTGGCGCGCAAAGTTACCTGTCAGCTCCGCACTGCGAACGTTGGATTACGTTAAACTTGTCAGGTCATCGCCCACAGCCATGGGCATGTCGCGCAGCCGCTTTCCGGTCACGCTAAAGATGGCATTGCTCACTGCGGGGGCCAGGCCTACGATCGGTGTCTCGCCCGCGCCTATCGACGGCAAATCTTTTCTGTCAATCAACACCATGTCAATTTCCGGCATGTCGCTGAAACGGGGAACGCGATATTGCGCAAAATGCGGGTTCAGGATCCTTCCGTCTTTAAAGTGAATTTCCTCAAACAGCGCGCCTCCGATCGCCTGCACCACTGAGCCCAGGATCTGGTTTCGCAGACCATCGGGATTCACAATCGCGCCTGACTCCCACGCCTCCACCACGTGGTGGAGACGCACGCGCTTGTTAGCAGAATTCATTTCGACGTCGACGCAAGTTGCAACATAGCCGCCCTTTTCCAGTCCACCAGCAATACCGAAGCCATGTCCCGGCGCCGGCTTCCGCTTGCCCCAGTCAAATCGCTCCGCGGCGGCCTGAAAGACGGCGCGCAATCTCGGGTCGGTAAGGTTCTTCAGGCGAAACTCCAGAGGATCCATGCCGACAGCGTGTGCCAGCTCATCCATGTGCACTTCGCGCGCAAAATGGTTTGCTGTGGCTGCCAGCGCGCGATATGAACCTTGCCGCAACGGAGATGTTGCGGGATGAAATTGCGTAATTGGGCTCGCCACGTTGTATGGGGTGTTGATGCCTGACGGGCCTGAATTGTAATTGTGGTGCTCCCATGCCGCAAGCGTCCCATCCCGCTTTGCCCCACTGCGAATCCCAATCCATCCCGCAGGGCGAAAATAGGCCCATGTGAATTCTTCTTCGCGCGTCCAGACAACCCTAACTGGCTTGCCTGCCGTCCTGGCCAGACGCGCAGCTTCCACTGCGCATTCGCCGGTATGCTTGCCTCCGTATCCACTCCCCATGTCCGGCATAATGACGCGGACCTTTGCGGCCGAAATACGAAACGCCGCAGCTAGCTCGTCACGAACGCCAAAGGGGCGCTGTGTCCCTGTCCATACCGTAAGCTTGTCCCCGCTCCATTCAGCAACAGCGGCGCGCGGCTCCAGCGGAGCGTGAGCAATGTACTGCACCGTGTAGTGCTGCTCCAGCTTCACATCCGCTGTGGCCATAGCCCGCTGCACGGAATCCGTCTCGCTCGGTTGACCACGTCCATCACCTTCAGGATGCCTGCGAAGATAGTCAAACAACTCCTGATTCGAGATTTGCGAAGGCACGTTCCACTTGGCTTGTATCGCGGAGATCGCCTGCTCCGCCGTCCGGTCATCCGGAGCGACTACGCCGATAAAATCGCCATCCCGCACCGCTCGCACGCCCGGCATCTTATCTGCCGCGCTTGTATCAACCGAAACCAGTGTTGCGTTGAACCCCGAAGGCCGCAGCACTTTTCCAGACATCATCTCAGGCCGAACAATGTCCGAGGGGTAGTGGTGTTTCCCCGTTACAAATTCGCGACCATCCACTTTCGGGATGGCTTTGCCGGCAATCTTCCATTCGATTACTGGAGTAAGATGTGGGTCGGTTGCGACCGTCTGCGTCAGCTTCTCGCCGCGCGTAATTTCTCCATACGCCAGTGACTGTCCTGTTTTTGGATTGGCGACCTTGCCGCTCGCTGCTGTGAGCGCGACAGGGTCGACCTTCCACCGCTGTGCCGCGGTTTCCACCAATAACTGCCTGGCAGCCGCTGCCATGTTGCGTAACTGTGGCCCCATGATAGGCATAGAGCGGCTGCCGAATGTGCCCATATCCCAAGGGACAAGGTCTGTGTCCCCCATCACCATAGTGATCGAGTCGAACGGCGCGCGAATCTCGTCAGCCACGAGCTGCGCCAGGGAGGTGCGGATGTTCTGCCCGACCTCAACCTTGCCGGTAAATACTGTGATCCTGCTGCCTTCATCAATGTGCAGCCATGCGCTGATCTCCTGCGGCAATGCCTGTTCGCGAGAGCCCCGTCCACTTTCCTGCGCTTCGCCGCGGGCGCCAGTCAGGCAAACCAGCAGCCCGCCGCCGCACAGCCTTAGAAATTCACGGCGGTCCAGCTGAAACCAGTGGAGCCAATCTACCATTTCATCGGTTGGCATGACCCGCGCCTCTCATCGCTTCCATTTCGGCCGCGCGTTTAATGGCGGCCACAATGCGCGGATATGTCCCGCAGCGGCAGATATTGCCGTCCATGTATTCGATGATCTGATGATCGGTGGGATGAGGATGCTCGCGCAGCAGCGCGGTGGCAGAGAGGATCATACCCGACGTGCAGTAGCCGCACTGAAATGCTTCTTCTTCCAGAAACGCCTGCTGTACCGCACTGAGAGTGCCAGCGCTTTCCAACCCTTCGATGGTCTTAATCTGTGAGCCTGAGGCGGATGCGGCTCCGGTGAGGCAGGATCGTCTCGCGGTTCCGTCAATAAGCACGGTACAGGCTCCGCACTGTCCCTCTCCACAGCCATACTTTGTACCTGTCAAATGCAACTGGTTGCGCAGAACTGAAAGGAGGCTTTCGTTCCCCGACGCGCGAACATGATGTTCCCCGCCATTGACATTTAGAACAACGTCATCCATCCCGGACCTCCTGAACAAAGGGAATATCGGAGGTACTGCAGCCACTAGAATACGCCGACCCATCCGGATGGAGCCCGAAGGTGAATGTGATTGAATGAAAGCTAGGTGATTTCGCTGACCGGACAACCTCAAAACTCAACCAATCCGATATGGACAAACCATAATCTCGCTGCTTGTCCAGTCGGGATGGAATTACTGCGCCGATTTAAAGAGGCACGCCCGAATGACTATGGCTTTCTTCAGGCGCATGACTTTGCCGATCTGAATACATCCGCGTTCGCTGGCATCCTGGAGTGGGACGCTTTCACCGAGCATTGCGAGACGTGTGAAGACTGCAAGGAGTGGCGTGCAGCGTTTGTGGAATGATGACAGCATCCAACGCCCAAAACCTAGTCGCCGCTGACACCTCTGCTCGCCTTCGCAAGATAGTTCATGTGAATATGGACGCGTTCTACGCCTCGGTCGAACAACGAGACAATCCCGAGCCTCGCGGAGAGCCGGTCGTGGTCGCTTGGCGCGGCAATCGTTCGGTGGTCTGCGCCGCCTCGTATGAAACTCGACCGTATGGCGTCCGATCTGCGACGCCGGCGGTACGGGCCTGACGACTATGCCTGTGAAAGAGCGTGGAAGATGCAGTCTGCGCCACCTCGCTCCATATGCGAAGAGTCCAAAGTGTTACCAAAGCTGCCGCCCCGCCAAGAGCAAATGTACGCCGATCAATCTTCAAGCCGTATCCTATCCTTCAACGCAATTTGTGCTCTGCTGCTGGCTGCGGCCCCTTCGCAGTGGAATCGGCGCCGCAGTCTCTCAGCGTATTAAGAAAACCTATCTAGAAGAACAGCTTAGCTGCAAGCTGAAGCTGTCGCGCAGGGTAAGCGGAGCTGATAGCCCCGAAGGTTGAGTTGCTCACGTTACCGTCCGGCGCCTGGTAGTTAACCTTGTTGAGGATGTTGAACGCCTCACAGCGGAAGTCAAAGGTCGATCCCTCTCGCCACAGCGGAAACGCCTTATGGAGACCGAGATCCGTCTGGTAGAACGCCGGAGAGACAACCATGTTGCGCTGAGCATTGCCGAACGGACTCCCGCCAGTAGGAACGGATACGCCGGGAACCCCTGCCCCAGTAGACTTCAGCAGCCAGCCGGTCAGCGCAGTCGCCGTCTTCACACGATTCGCCGCAGGAGCCACGGGATTACCCGTCACATTCGGCCGATACGTATACAGATCCGTGACATTCGTTCCGTTCGACGTGCTGTTCGTATAGTTGAGGTTTACCGGCAGACCGCTGTTCATATTGTTGATCACCGTCAACTGCCATCCACCAAGAATCGCGTTCATAAGATATGGAGCACCACTTCCAAAGCGGCGTCCCTTCCCATAAGGCAGGTCGTAAATAATCGAAGTGGTATTGCCGAGCGGCTGATCATAGCCTGACCGGCCATAGTCACCCGCGGGATTGGCAAAGTTTACACGAGAATTATCGCCATTGCTCGTCTCCAGGTGTCCAGAAGACAAGTCGAAGGCGCGACCATACGTAAAAGAGTTGAGCAAATACAGGCCATTCCCGTAACGTTTTTCAACCTTGAACTGCAACGAATTGTAGTTCGACGGTCCCCCACCGTAAGCGATCTCGATATCGCCGAAGGTGGGTATAGGACGACGTGCGGCCAAAGTAGAACCGGGGCACTGCGAAGCGAGCGCAGCAGTGCAGGGATTCGCCTGGTTGTAGTCGGCAAGGATCTGCAAATGCCTTCCGGTATTGCCTACATAAGCGAAGTCCATGACCACGCCACCTGGCAACTGCTGCTGCACAGAGAGATGGTAGCTCTGCACATAACCCGTCCTCGTGTCCTTCGGAATATAGCGCGAGGTCACCAGCGCCGGATTGAACGCCGATGGTGCCGTCAGCGTCACCGAGTAACCCTGCTGCGTCTGACGGAAGCATTTTGTCTGGTCCTGTGTGTCGTTGAGGCAAAGGCTTGCAGGCGATGGTGGCACGTTGTTGACAGTTGCATTTACAACGTTAGGACCGTTGTAGGTCAGATTATTCTCTCCACCGGCGCGGTTGTACTGCGTATAGCTGATGCCATAGCCGGATCGAATGACAGTATTCGGCGTCACGCTATAAGCGAACCCAAAACGTGGCGCAACATCAGTCAAGGCCATATTCACCAATGCCCTGTTGTAGATTGAACCATCTTTCGCCTGAATCAGCGTTTTGGTGGAAGGATCGAAATTAGCAAGTTTATTGTTCGCCTCATACTGTGGCGTTGCCAGTTCGTAGCGCAGGCCAGCGTTGACTGTCAGGTTTGGCATCACCTTGATATCGTCCTGAAAGTACATGAAATTCATTCGCTGCCGTACAGAAGCAATAAAGAAGTTCGTCAGCGAATATGAGTTGCGATTCCCAAAGAGAAAGTCCGCCAGATTGCGAGCCTGCGAAAGCTGCGAAAACGCATCGGCCGGATTAGTCGCACAAGGTGTCACCGGTGCAGCCGGCGGAGTCGTGCAGTTTGGAACTGCAGAATAAGCCCCGCCATAATTGTCCTGACCGTAGCTCGGGTTGTAGTCATTGATCTGCGTGTTGATCGCCTGATACTCATAGCCGACCTTCATCGAGTGGATTCCATGGACCAATGTGTAGTTCGCCTTGGGATTGATGACTGAGGGATTTTGGAATTGCGGGCTGGCTGGCTGCGTTCCGAACTGCGAGAACCCCGTAACACTCTGTGCGTTCAGGCTGCGCACGATAAGCGGATCCGTTGGAATGCCGTTGGTGATGCCATTTTGCGTAAGCAGGCTCGGATTCCCAATACCATAGGGTGACTTGCCGCCCTCGTTATGGCCTATGCCCATACGGAAATCTAACAGCGACGACGGAGTAATGACGTACGTCGTACCGAACGCAATTTGCCGATTGTAGATATGCACATTGGAGTTCGCGTTGCCGCCGGCCGGACCGCCGAATGTAGGCGGATCAAAGATGGTCGTCTGGTGTTGGCTGTACACGCCGAAAACGCTGAGCTTCTGACTGAAGGTGTGATCGATACGGATGTCACCCTTGTCATCATTGATCGTACCCCGCGGAAACGCCGAGAAGTTATTGGCATAGGCAGCGGCAGTATTCAGTGCAGCACCGTTCGTGGCACCCGGCAGCGCCGCCAGAACAGCCCTGGCGAAAGGAGTCTGATCGCCAACTGGGATAACGCCGTTCGTGTAGACCTTCCCGGTGATAGGGTTTTGCAACGGAATCGGCGTGGTCGTCCCATTGGCAGCGTGCAGCAGGAACGTTCCGGTGCGCTGTTCGGCTGTCGGCAAAGTTGCCGTTCCAAACGACAGAGCGATCTGCCTCGTGCCCTCATAGTCCGCGAAGAAGAACGTATGGTCACGCCAAATCGGTCCACCGAACGTTCCGCCGAACTGGTTGCGGATGAACGCGGGCTTCTGGCCGGAAGTAGGCGGAAACGGCCCGATGGCATTGAATACTGTGTTTCGGTTATAGTCCCACGCGCCCCCATGAAACTGATTGCTACCGCGCCGAATGCTGGCATTGATCACTGCACCGGATGCACGGCCATACTCCGCGCTGTAGTTGTTCGTCTCCAGCCGAAACTCTGAAACCGCATCCGGCGATGGCGGAATATTCTCATTGGCAAAGCCTTGGTTCGAAGTTCCGTACGAATTGTTATCCAAACCATCCAACAAGAAATTGTTGAAAGCACTGCGCTGGCCATTGACGTTGAAAGACGCCTCACGACTTGTAGTGCTTTGATTTTGCAAAAAGGATTTGCGTACACCCGGCGCCAGCAAAGCCAGGTCAGCATAAGACCGGCCATTCAGCGGAAGATTTTGAATCTCTCGCATCCCAACTACCTGGCCACGTGAACTCGTCTCGGTCTCCAGCACAGCCGCGGCGGCTGTTACCGTCACCGTCTCCGAAACAGACCCCGTCTTCATCGTCACGTCCACGCGTTGCCGCGCATTGGTCGTTACAGTGAAATCCTGAGTCTGCACTTTCTCAAAGCCCGCGGCCTCACCCCCAACCCTGTACTCGCCGATCGGCACACTCGGAAACTCATATCGCCCCTCGCTATCGGTCTTCGTCGTCTGTGAGATGCTGGTCGCAAGATTGGTCAGCGTTATCGTGGCACCGGGAATCGCCGCACCCGACGAATCTTTCGCATACCCAAGCACGGATGCTGACTCAAACTGCCCATAGGCACTCAACGCCGGCACCAGCAACAACAGCGCTAATGCCAGGCTCAGCCATGCCGATGCTGCAAAATGGCCTTCCACCTTTGACATTCTTCTCGGAAGAGTTCGCATAATTACCTCTGTGATTCTTGTTGTCAGATGGTTGACTACTGCATCCGAACAGCGCTCGCTTCCGCAAGTGAGTTAGCGCCGTACGATTAGCAAGTTTCTGCGGACGGCGAAACCTTACCCGCGCCACTAAGCACTGTCAAGCAAAACTCCTTTACGGTACCGCTAACGTAAACACAACCTATGCATTCATAAATATATGGAACATATATACTTACATCTGATTTTTGGTAGAGACAGCGCAAACGCAAATCAGCGCGCAAACATCTCCTGCTATCTGGCTCAGCACGAATCTATGCGTGGGTGTTATTTTGCCGTCCCCATGTAAACCACAGGTGAATTCAGAGGTAACTTTAGCTAGAAATCAGTCACGAAGCGTAGCGCGAACTCACCTGCACCACTCCCCGCTTCCGGTCCACCAGCTCGCGATGCGCCCCGCCCGTGATTCTCGGAACATTCGGGTGGTAACCCTCCGGCAAAGAACAGCATCGCTCTCCCGCACCACCTCCATCTCAGCCGGATTGATCTCTTCGGTGTAAACCAGTTGCAGCCCAAAGCTCCGCGCCGGCATATCGATGTATACACAGATCTCTTCGAGCGGCTTACTGGAAAGCACCGATAAGATACTCAAGGGGGGATAGGCGTTGCCAGAGGGTAACAACGATCCCGCAACTCATTGATTCTAAACGATGGCTCCTGAGGTAGGATATGAATCCTCCATCGAATGAACACCTTACAGCCACTATTCGGGCCGAGTGTCCTCGGGAGTGTCCTATTAACTAGTTTGGTGCGCCAGCAGTGCAAGGCTAAAACGTAACCCCTTTTAGAATGTGGGCTCGGGCCCTGCCCTGTGGCCTATGGGGCCCTGTATTCGCAGGCCTGCAGGGCCTGCGGAGCACCCGGTTTCGATTGCTCGCCGGGGCGAGCAGAAGATGCTCAAAGGCCTCGTTATGTCCACTCAGGGACACAGCTTTCCGACTCGAAAGAAGCTGCTGCGGATCAGGCAGGTAATCGAGACGACTGGGCTGTCAAGGTCTGCGATCTATTGCCAGATTCAATCGCTGAGTTTTCCGCGCCCGCTGCGGATCGCCCCGAAGTCTGTTGCATGGTATGAGGATGAAGTGCGCGACCGGATGAAGCACCTAGCCCGCAATAGCGAGAGGGGGGCCTGACATGGATACACTCACGCTGGTGCAGGACACAACGGCAACCCGCAAGCGATTCCTGCGTCGTACGCAGGTGGAAGACATGACGGGCCTCGCTCGAACAACGATCTATCGCAAAATGAACGAGGGCGCGTTTCCGCGCCCTGTTCATATCAGCAAAGGTTCTGTCAGGTGGATCGAGGCCGATGTCCTGACGTGGATGGATCGGCTATCAGGCGGCGACGCCTCGGGTGCGGCGTAGCGGCTTCGTGGCCCGCGCCTTGTCCAAGTAGTCCGCCCACCAAGCCCAACTCGATTGCCCGAAACACGAGTGTCCTTTTGCATCGGGCTTGGATGGGTATGAACGGGAACGAACGGGACTCATAATTGCCATTTCACGCGGCAAAGTCGCAGGTGGGAAAGATACTGGGGACTATTTGGGCATGAATGGGACTGGGGAATGGCTCCTGCGGCAGGATATGAATCCTACCTGCTATCAACACCTTACAGCCTTTTTTAAAGGAGTGTCCTCAGGAGTGTCCTATTTACTAAAGTATGTGTGTGTTTTTCAGTGTCTGGCTCCATGAGGTAGGTAGCCGAATCCTACATGTTATCAACACATTACAGCCACGTTTTTTAAGGAAGTGCCCTCAGGAGTGTCCTATTCACTAAGTATGTATGTTTTCAGTGTTTGGCTCCTGAGGTAGGACTCGAACCTACAACCCTTCGGTTAACAGCCAGCGAATTCCCTTCCCCTTCCACTACTATTGATTGCTGTAAGTCACTATACACCAGCAGATTACACCAATCCCTCTCAGCGCTGCATTACTAAATATATGGCCTGATTGCGACCGATTTTGAACTAGCGTGGGCACAAAAATGGGCACAACCGTTTAGAGTCGAAAGCGCTGTCTACCCTGCGGTGCTATCGGTGAAATGGGATTTGAGTTTGATTGGGATGGAGGCAGCATCGTTCGTTTCATAAGCCCCATTCAGGGAGCGATCGCTCAGGAGGTTATTGACTTGTTGTCCATCCCTGAACTCATTGCGAATGATTCTTCCGACGGGTTCTCGAATCGGCCCGAGACCAAACGAATTCGTAATCTGATCAACGAAGCTTTTGTTGTAAACGCCGCCTAGTCCGGTTAGCCACACAAACGTATAGATAACTATGCTGTATCCAAGCGGTATCAGATAGCCAATCACCACATACCGCGTCTTGCCCCATCCCCAGGCGATAGTACGCAAATCGCGACTGAGAAGCTTACAGGTGAGCAAGGCAGCAAAACCTGGAGACCACATCAATCCGGCAACATACGCGCCCCAGCCGCCACCCATGTGGCCCGATTGAATGATAAGGAAATAAAACACTGAACTGATCAGAAGCGTCGTGAGCAGGAAAATCGGGATCGCTCGCGATTCGCCAAAGATTGCTAAATCATTGCCTTGAACCTGTTTGCCCATGTTCAATGTCCGCCTCCTAAACACTCTTACGCCATACCACGATAATTATTCCGCCTTTGTCTCGTACAAACCGGCACTGCAACATTTCAATGGTTGCCAACAGGCGAGTCACCCATTGAGCTGTTCAGATAGACCTGTGTCTCCGGTAGATGGCCGATAAACCGGGAATTCGGAAATTATCGCCAAGGTGGCATTCCTACTCCTGTGCAGCCGACGATCCGGAAGTTAGCTGACGAGAAGTCAAAGTCAACGAAACCAGGTTCGAATCCATGGACCATTTAGGGTGTCCACCACCCGTAACTAATTTAAAATTAAGGGTCGTCTCTGGCGGACGATTTTCGAACTTTGCGTTGTATGGATATCTCGCGTGAGCAGATTCAAATTTCAATCGGTGTTTCTAGTGACCGAGTCGGGAACCCCGCTTCTATTGGATCAATTGATGCATTCGCTAGAACCGTAGCGCGTCCTCCGGCCTCAACCCAGGTGTGTGTCCATCTACGCGAGGTGATGCGCAGCATTCCCAGAACGGAGAATGCGAGTGCGGCATAGCCAATAAAACCAATGGCATACGAGCCGGTGTGTTGTTTGGCTTGTCCCAACAGGTTCGGTAAGATGCCTCCTCCCAAGGCTCCTATTTCGCCAATCATGCTGCCTGCGACCGCGGTGGAATAGGGCCAGCGCAGCGGAACTAATTGAAAAGTGGCACCGTTACCGGCTCCCAGGGCTGCGAAGCAGAGCATAAAAAGGATGGTGGTGGTGGCGAGAGATGGCGTGAATATCAGGCATAAAAAGGTGGTGATGGCGGCGAGAAAGACTATGGAGAGGGTGGTAATTCCGCCGATGCGATCGGCCAGCCAGCCTCCGAAAACCCTTGTTAATGAACCAGTTAGCGTGGCCAGGACAGTGAGGGAGCCAGCCTGAATTTTTGTGACGTGGAATTGGGAGTAGAAGAAGGACGGGAGGAAGGTCGCGAGGCCGAGGAAGCCTCCGAAAGTGATGATATATATGGAGTTAAAGGCCCATCCGTCTCTTTCCCAGAGGCAGGAGAGGTGTTCTTTCAGGGATTGGTGATGCGTATCTGGTGGTTCTTTGGCGAAGAGGATCATTACGGTGAGGGGTAGCAGCATGGTAAGTGCTGCGAATCCATAGACTTGTTGCCATCCGTAGTGCTGGGCGAGGCGGGGGGCAAGGAGCGCGGCGAGGGCGGTTCCGCTGTTGCCTGCGCCGGCTATGCCCATCGCAAGTCCTTTGTATTGTTGGGGAAACCAGCCTGAGCCCAGGGAGAGAGCTACGCCGAAGCTGGCTCCGGCGATACCCAGAAGGACTCCCATAGCGAGGACTTCGTGGAAGGTTTTGACAAATAAGTGTCCGTATATCAATGAGATAACGATGGCGGACATTTCTACGATGGCGGCGTTCTTCCGGCCTATGTATTGGGAGAGGACACCGAGGGGAAAACGCATCAAAGCGCCGGCAAGTGTAGGAATCGAAACCATTAAGCCGATTTGGGCGGGGGTCAGGTGGAACTGTTCGGAGATGAAGGGGCCCATGGCTCCATTGAGGACCCAGACGGCGAAGGAGAAGTCGAAGTAAAGAAAGGCACTTAGAAGGGTTGGAGGGTGCCCGGACTTAAGGAATGCCTTGAAGTTGGCCATGACTTTTTGGTGTTCTCCGTATGGATTTTTGGTGGTCAACAAGCGGTGCAATGTGTGGCAATCGTGGTTTGTTACTGTCGCTGAGAGCGAGGGGGCGAGGCGTTTCGACGGTCTCGGATGGGGGTGCGTTCGATGCGGACGGCACACTGCTTGAAGTTGGGTTCGCGGGAGATGGGATCGAAGGCTCCGAGGGTGACGATGTTGGAGTTGGTTTCGGAGAAGTGGAATGGCATGAAGACCTGACCGGGGGCGACGATGCCGGTGATGCGGAGCTCGATGTCGGCGACGGCACCGCGACGGCTGCGGACGGTGACGCGGTCGTGAGGTTTGAGCTCGAGACGGTCGGCGTCGGCGGGGTTCATCTCGAGCCATGCGTTGGGGACCATGTCGTTGAGGATTCCGACCTCGGCGGTCTTGGTGCGGGTGTGCCAGTGCTCGACGGTGCGGCCGGTGTTGAGGATGAAGTCGAAGTTGGAGTCGGGCTGTTCGGTGAATGGATCGCAGGGGACGTTGTGGAGACGGGCGCGTCCGTCTTCGGTGGGGAAGATGCCGTCGGTGTAGAGCGAGGTGCCGCCCCATTGGAGGCCGTTGGCGTCTTCGATCTGCTGCCAGGTGAAATTCGAGTAATCACACATGCGACCGGCGGAGACGCGCTGCCACTCGAGGAAGGCGTCGTGTGTGGTGGTCCAGCCGGGGTAAAGTTCGTCTTTTATACTTTTGCCGCAGGCGCTTATGCTCTTGCCGTCGGCGCTGACGCCGAGGCGTTGTGCGATGTCGAGAAAGATGTCGAAGTCGGGGCGGGCTTCGCCGGGAGGTGCGACGGCGGGGTTGACCTTGGAAACGCGGCGTTCGGAGTTGGTGTAGGTGCCTTCCTTTTCGCCCCAGATGGCGGCGGGGAGGACGAGGTGGGCATAGTCGCTGGTGGGCGTTGGGTGAAAGCCGTCCTGCACGACGAGGAACTCGACGCTGCGAAGGGCGTGATCGAGCAGTTTCGCGTTGGGGAAGGAGACCGCGGGGTTGGTGGCGACGAACCAGAGGGCCTTGATGCGGCCCTGTACGGCGGCCTCGATGATATCGGGATAGGCGAGGCCGCGCGCGGAGGGAATGCGATCGACGGGGATGTTCCAGATGCGGGCCAGGTCTTCGCGGTCCTGCGGATTATCAAATTTGCGGTAGCCGGGGAGCGATGAGGTAAAGCCGGTCTCGCGCGTGCCCATGGCGTTGCACTGGCCGGTGATGGAGAAGGGCGCAGCGCCGGAGCGTCCGATGTTGCCGGTGATGAGGGCGAGGTTGTTGATGGCGGCGACGGTGACGGCGCCTTGCGTGGAGTGATTGACGCCCATGGTCCAGCCGATGAAGGCGGATTTTGCTTTGCCGTAGAGCCATGCAGTGTTGATGATGGTCTCTTCAGTGAGTCCAGTGATTGAGGCTACGCGTTCGGGGGTGAAGTCTTTGACGAATGCGGCGAAGTCTTCGAACCCAGCGGTGTGGCGGGCGATGTAGTCGCGGTCGATGAGGCCTTCGCGGATGAGGATGTGAGCGATGCCGTTAAGCAGAGCGATGTCACTGCGGGGTTTGACGGGAAGATGGATGTCGGCCATCATGGCGGTTTTGGTGACGCGAGGGTCGACGACGATGAGGGTGCGGGGCTTTGTTCCGGGCGAGGTGCGATCGACGCGGTGGCAGAGGATGGGGTGGTTGTCGGCGATGTTGGCGCCGATGAGGAGGATGAGGTCGGCGTTCTCCATGTCGGCGTAGGAGCCGGGCGGGCCGTCGGAGCCAAAGGAGAGCTTGTAGCCGGAGACGGCAGAGGCCATGCAGAGGGTGGTGTTGCCGTCGTTGTTGCGGGTGCGGAAGCCAAGCTGAACGAGTTTGCCGAGAGTGTAGCACTCTTCGGTGAGGAGTTGGCCGGTGCCGACGACGCCGAGGGATTCGTTGCCGTGGCGCTGCTGAATGTCCCGGAAGCAGGCGACCATGGTGTCGAGTGCTTCGTCCCAGGAGACGGGAGTGAGGACGCCGTTCTTGCGCAGGAGCGGTTGTTTTGCGCGACCGGGGGAGTCGAGGATGTGATGCTCGGAAAGGCCTTTGGGGCAGAGCTTTCCGCGATTGACGGGATGGTCGGGGTTGCCGCGTACGGCGACGGCCTTGTTTTCGCGCACGCCGACGAGCATGCCGCAGCCGACGGAACAGTAGCCGCAGGTGGTCTTGACCCATTTCTCGGCGACGCGCGACTTGGAGATGTGACCGAAGACGGGGTCTTTGGCGTAGGCGTATTTTTCGCGGCGTGTGTCGATGCCGGTGAGGCGCTTGATACGCGTGAAAATAGAGTTGCTCATGCGTGGGCCGTTCTTACGAAGGTGAGGGCCATGTTGAGTGGCACGACGGAGACGAAGAAGAGGTAGCGTGCGGAGATGACTCCGGCGAGTGCGGCGGGTAGTGCGAAGATAGGCTGGCCTGCGACGGAGAGAAGAATTGCGAGGCAGACGAAGGCGAAGGAGACGAGGAAGGTTCCGCGGAGGTTGTAGGTGTTGAGGAGAGATGCGGAGGCTCGGCGTTCGTAGGTTACAGAGTGATGGAGGCGGATGGTACGGACGATGTGGTTGAGCATCCAGAGAGTGGAGGTGATGATGAGCGGCCAGAGTGGGAAGTTTGGCAGGAAGCGCGGTAGGACGATTGATTGAAGATGCGGAAGTGCGTGCAATATACCGGAGGTGCGGATGAGCAGGGGCATCGCAGAGCAGCCTAGAACGGCAGAGCTGAGGAAGAAATCGATGGGCGTGTGAGGTGTGTTCCAGGCAGGGCGGGCGGGAACGAGATAGAGGCGCGCGCTGGCGAAGATGCCCGCGAGACCAAGCGCAGGTGTGAGTAGCTGGAGTGCTGGCAGAAGGATCGCAGCGAAAGGCAGTACGTGCACGGCCGCGAGCCATGCGGCAACGGTGAAGAGGGTAAGTGTGGCGAAGAAGAGGCCGAAGAGGAGAACTTCGCGTGAGAGCCAGGAGCGTCGCCACATTTTGAGCGCGCGCCAGGCGTAGGCGGGACGGCCGAGATGAAGGACAGAGATGTTGAGTGTGAAGGCCGTGAGGGCAAGGATGAGTGTGAGTGCTATGGGGCCGGAGTGGTGTGAGAGCAATGCGGCGACGAGGGTTCCGGCGGAGAGCTGTATGAGCGAGGTCATCCAGACGAGCGACCAGTGCGGATGCTCGGGGTGGAGGGTTTCGATGTCGACGCGCTCGAGGGTGGCGACGGAGTTTTCTGGGAGTGTGATGCGTGTGGTGGAGATGGTTTGTCCGGCGGAGGGCATGCCGGGAGCGTTGGCGGCGGCGTAGTCGCTGCGCCACTCGAGCTGATCGACGATCTCGATTTCGATGGCGTTCTCGGGACAGGAGTTGACGCAGGCGGGCTCGAGGCCGGAGGTGAGGCGACCGTGGCACATGTCGCATTTGCCAACGACCCCGCGCTCGGGGTTGAACTGCGGGACGGAGTAGGGGCAGTTCCAGACACAGTACTGGCAGCCGATGCAGGCTTCGGCTGAGTGGAGGACGATGCCGGTGACGGGATCTTTCGTGTAGGCGTCGACGGGGCAGCCGCGGGCGCAGTCGGCCGAGAGGCAGTGGTTGCAGCCCATGGAGAGGTAATGACGCACGGTGCTGGGCCAGGTGCCGCCTTCGATTTCGCCAATGCGTCGCCAGCGAAGGTCGGCGGGGTTGCCGTTCTGCTCGTTGCAGGCGACCTCGCAGGAGCGGCAGCCGATGCACTTCGTCATGTTGAAGTGGAAGCGATACTGCTCGCCGGGTTGGAGCGGGCGTTGGGGGATGAGGGAGGTGATGACCTCGGGTTGCGGTGCGCTTGCAGGGAGGATCTCGAGGCCGTGTTCGGTCAGGCGAACGATGGGGTTCGCTGATTCGGAGTGTGCGAGTTCGTGGAGCGGGAGCGGCATGGCTTCAGTTCCTTGGTTCGCTGGCTTTGAGGTGAAGGGTTAGTAGACGTCGCGGTGGTAGCGGTGGTGTTCTTTGAGTTGCTGGATGTACTCGGTTGCGGCTTCGCGGGTGAGGTGGCCCTGCTGCTCGGCGATGGTGTGGAGGGTGGCGTCGACGTCTTTGGCCATGCGTGAGGCGTCGCCGCAGACGTAGATGCTGGCTCCGTCTTCGAGCCACTGCCAGAAGGTGGAGGCTTGTTCGAGCATGCGGTCCTGCACGTAAATCTTGCGCTCCTGATCGCGTGAAAAGGCGAGGTCGAGGCGGGTGAGGTGTCCGTCGGTGTGCATGGACTGAAGCTCGTCGCGATAAAGGAAGTCGGTCGCGGCTGAACGTTCGCCAAAGAAGAGCCAGTTGCGACCAGTTGCGCCGATAGCGCGGCGCTCATGAAGAAAGGAACGGAAGGGAGCGATGCCAGTGCCGGGGCCGATCATGATGATGGGAGCGGCAGGATCGGACGGGAGACGGAAACGCTTGTTTGACTGGATGTAGACGGGGAGAGATTCGCCGGTGCTCGTGCGGTCTGACAAGAGAGTGGAACAAACTCCGCCGCGATCGCGGTTGTGGGCACGGTAGCGAACGACGGCGACGGTAGTGTGGATCTGTCCGGCGTGGGCGCTGGGGCTGGAGGAGATGGAGTAGAGACGCGGCGAGAGGCGGGGCAGCATCGCGACGAGGTCGGCGGGCTCGTGGAGGATGCCGGGGTAGTCGTGCAGGAGATCGATGAGGCCACGGTCGTAGGTGTACTTTTCGAGGTGGGCTTGCTGCTCGGGAATGAGGAGGTTGAAGAGAGGCTGGCATTGTCCTGTGTGTTTGCCGATGGTCGCGTAGGCCTCGATCATTTTGCGGGTAAGGCGTGTGATCTGGAGGTGATTGAGGAGCGCGTCGAATTGCTCCGCAGCTGAGCCACTCAGCCCTGGCGTAGCCCTTCACGGCGCAGCCTTCGACTCTTCTTGAGCATGACGATGCTGGTATGTATGCCAACCCGACTCCGCATCGCGACGGACTCTCACCCCGCCCTCGCTCCCCTATGCCTCCAATCGGCTCCGTACAGTTCAAGACAACTATCCAGCCGGTCGGTCAGCTGCGCAGGCGCCGCACCAACCCTGTCAACCATGGCTCACCGTGCATCCCCTAGTGCCCGGTTAGCCGTCTCAGCTCGCCGCAGGCGCCATTCAATCCCCATACATCCACCGCGCTAGCGGCTTACTGCAAATCGCCGTATCGACAGCGCTCCGCATCAACTGCATCGCCAACCGCGCATTTCTGCGAGCGGAGCGCTGTCGATACGGCACTAGAGATTTCGCGCCAGTCACGAATTCCCTTAAGCTACGGAAGCGTACACCAGGACGAGGTTGGATGAGCGCGACAGACTGGTCTGCACTCGCCGTCAGACGAACGGAGACTCGCCGAAAGTAACGAGACGCAGACCACCGTCGAAGGGCCGCATACCTACGGGCCACTTGCGACCCTATTGCACCTCTATCGCGGAGACAATTGCGTCTCCTTTGGTCGGTCTGAACTCAAGAATCACCATGCCATCCTTGGCTTTCACCTCGAAATGCGTTTGATAGGCGGTGAGGGAATCTCCGGCGGCGGCTGCCACATCCAGATTGGTGACAACCTTCTGCCCGTTCGCGAAGACGTCGAAGATGCGGTCGCCGGGATGCAGAGACGGCTCGACAAACGTGAGGACAACGCTGTGGGATCCGTCAGCGACGGAAACACGATAGGTGAACGATCCAGACCGGTAGGTGGCCGCTATCTCTGGATTGCTGGTGCCGGCGATTTTGGGCGGAGCCGGAACTCTTCCCCGAGCCGCCGGGCCGGAGATCGCTTCGGCCGTTCCGCCCTCAAAGAACGTATCCGATCCGAAGTGTTTTCCATCGCTTGCCCCTGCGACCAGAGCACCGCAATCGATGTTCACGGTTTTCGCGGCAGCGTCGGATAGATGCCACTGCGTTTTGTCCTCTACATCTCCCTTGGGAAACGAACCACTTGCGACGATGTTGTTCGTGCCGGAGCTGAGAACGACACCCTTCCAGACACAGATGCGATCGGGGCAATTTGCAAGAACTCCAATGAGCTTCCCATTGACTCGCAGCGATGTCTTTGGCGCGTTGCTGTACACCCGCACATCTGCTATCCGGTAGGCCCGCTCGGTATAAAGGCTGGAGTTGATGTGGACAGTGGGCGTGGCCGTCCAGTTGGCTTTGTAAAAGAAGTACGGGTCTTTCCGGTACTTATGGTCGAAGGTGAGGATACCCTTGGTATTGATGTCCTGGGCGTTACCCTCGTTGCGCGTTGTGCTGCCGAAGTCGAAGGAGTTCCATATGAACGTACCCCACAGATACGGTTTGATGCTCAGAGTGGACCAGTTCTGCTCGTGAATATAGGACTCGTATTCTTCCGCCTGCGGCCGATTGCGCGACTCCGGGCCACCGAGCGCGTTGTCAGAGTGCAGCGAGATTGCTCCACCGGCGCCGTATTCCGTTACAGCCATGGGCTGAGCAGGCCGGGTGTGATGCAGGGCGTCAAGATGAGGGCCCAAGTCGGAGGGCGTGCCGTAGTACCAGCCGAAGTAGCGGTTTGCGCCGGAGAGGTCGGTGACCGAGCCCGTGATGGGCACGACGGTATCGGGTGCGTAGCGTATCCCCTCACAGCACGTTGCCAATGTTGTGGGCCTGCTCGGGTCCAGTTCATGCGCCAACTGGTTCAACTCTTTCAGTAGTGGCAGGGGATCTGGAATGGCGCCTGTTTTGTTCCCCACGAAGGCCGGTATGCTGTTTCCAAAATCGATCTCATTGCCGATGGACCAGGTGATGACCGAGGGATGATTGAAGTCCTGCGCGATGAGCTCGCGGAGTTGCTGCCGGGCGTTCTCACGAAGCGCTTCGGTCGGTTGCAGGCTCTCGCCCAAGGTCCACTGGCTTACCAGGGGTATCTCGTCCCAGAGCACAAGTCCGTCCCGGTCCGCGAGGTCATGAATGGGTTGGCCATGCTGGTAATGAGTGAGGCGTACACCGGTGACCCCCATCTCACGCATCGTTGCCTCATCTGCGGCAACGTCCGCAGGTTCCGAGGCCCAGCCCTTGCCTTCGCGATCCTGGTGATAGCCCACGCCATGCACGGTCACGTGTTTTCCGTTCAGGAACAGCCCGTCGTTTGGATCGAACCGGACCTGCCGGATGCCAAAGGGGAGAGAGACGCGGTCCACAAGCTGGGCGGACTTGTCTGAGAGTTCCACCACCAGGCGGTACAGATACGGATCCTCCACACCTTGCCAAAGATGCGGATGCGGCACAGCCACGCTTACGACGCTCTCTGCCACACTCGCCGGTTCTACAGCGACGGACTGCTCTTGTTGTGCCGCGACCTTGCCCATGGAGTCGATTAGGAGGGTTCGGAGCATCACAGTGCCCCTCTGCTCACTGTCGTTGCGCAACCGTGCGCGGACCTCTACTTGTGCCCCTCCAGACGTCAGGGACTTCGTCTTCACATACACTCCGGAGGAGCCGTAGTCCATGAGATCGATGTGCAGCTTCCTGCTGAAGATCAGGCTCACCGGGCGGTACAGGCCGCCGTACACAAAGAAGTCTCCCGTAAGCGGCAACACATCGGCGGTCGAGCTTCCCGGTGCGGGCTTTGTGTTGTCAACCTTCACCGTAAGCATGTTCTGCTGGCCCGGTTTCAGCGCGGCTGTGCTGTCCAAGCGAAAGCGCGAGAAGCCTCCCTTGTGTGTGCCAAGCAGGGTGCCGTTCAGCCAGACAGTCGCGATGCGGCTTGCTGCGTCGAATTGCAGAAAGCTTTCCATTCCGGCCACGTTCGCTGGAGGCGTGAAGGCGAGCTTGTACCATCCGACGCCCTGCGTGGTGACGATGTTCTGCGCGGTGTTGATGTGCGATGCAGGTGCGTCCTTGTAGTAGCCCACGCGGTTCCAAGTGTGAGGCACGCTGACTGTTGTCCATGTCGCATCCGGTTCAGCCTGGAGCTCTGTTGCGGATTCTGGTCCGAGTTTGAAGCGCCATCCATCGCGAAGTGACACTTCGACGCGAGGGGCTGCGGCCGTGGAACTGGGGGAGGTGCTCGTCTGTGTCTTCTGTGACTGACTCTCTGCGGCGAGCGCACAGAGCAAGAGCAGAAACACGTAAAGAGGGCGGGGCATCATCGAGCTCCTGCAAGGTTCATGGGCTAGGGTGGTAAAGAGACAGCCTATTCTAGACATCCCACCCAACATTGTCACGCAGACTGATCGCAGCGGAGTCGAGCTCGCTGAGAGCGTAGTTGTCGTTTCTATAAGACTGCCGAGTCGCCGCCACTGCCTCAATACGGTTGTGGATTGACGACAACAGGCCTTAGAGTAAATCGAGTGTTCTGGAGAGGAGACATCCAAAACGGTCATTCACCGGTTCCTCTAGATTCTGCTTGCATCCCAGATAACGCTCGGTAGTCAGAACTGAGGCGTGGCCGAGGAGGAACTGAATCTGCTCCAGTTCGCCTCCGTTGACATGACACAGCCTTGCGCATGTCCTCCGCAGATCGTGCGGCGCGAGATGGTCAAGCTGTATCCGCTGAGCACAATTCCGCACCACATACCAGACCACGTTTTCAGAGACTCCTTTGCCCCATGCTGTTCCGTGCCGGCTCACTGCCCTGAAGATTCGACCGTCCGTGACATTCGCTGCTGCCATCCATCTGTCGACAGCGCTTTTTACCCAGACCGGCACCGGGACCGTGCGGACATGGCCGCCCTTTCCGACAAGGTCCACGATTGCCTAGTGTCCATGACGACTTTGAACCTCTTCCTTCCTAAGTGATACCAGTTCTGCTCGTCGGAGCCCGCATCCGAGCCGGATGGAGATCATGGCTACATCACGGGTGCAACGGAGGCTCTCGCCATCTGATTTCTCAAGGAGCAATCGAGCCTGATCGCGGTTGAGCCAGTTGCCGGCCCGAGAGCCCAGTTGCTTCACGCCCTTGACTCTCCTAATTCCGGCCGCCAGTTCTGGGCTCAATAATCCGGAATCAGCCGCTTCATCGGCGAGACGCCTGACCGCGGCGAGCCTTTGGTTGATAGTTCCCGCTGCGAGACCCAGAGATTCGAGATACAGCCGAAATCTCAGTACCACGACTCGGTTCAGAGCCAGACGCGGTTCAGAACAATACCAGGTGATGAATTGCTCCATTGCGAACTTATAGTTTCGTCTCGAGTTTGGTGAACTCAGGCTGCTAAGCACGGAGTTCTTTGCATGATCCAGATCAGGCAGGCGAAGGACGATCTTGCGGCGAAGCGACTTCTTATTCTTCTTGCGCATACGAGCGGCCTCCACGCCGCTAGCATGTTTGGAAGGGTACGTTCCGCGCTTGCCGCCTGGTCAGCCAAGAATTGTCGGCGAGTGCACAGGCGATTCTCCATCCGCTGCCCATCCAGCTACAATTATTGTCGTGACTAGAGAGCGTTGGGCTCAGATAGGAATCACGGTTCAATTCCTCATCGCCGTGAGGACGATGGGTGAGATCTTCCGGCTTAGGCATATACTTGGCATGAGTTTTTCTGTGGCAGTTGCTATGCCTTATGTTGCCGGCGCTTTGATCGCTGCCTGTTCTTGCTGGGTTGGCGTTACCTTGTACTTCTTCCGACGCTACACTCTGACCGCCTGGATCGCGATAGCGACCGTACTGGTTCTACTGGTGTACAAAATAAACGTGATCGGCAGGTAATGGCGGTTCAAGCTGACGGAGGAACCAAAAGCCGAACAGATCGCACGGTTCAAAGAGTGCTTCGGCGATTCATCACTCATCCAGCGTTGTACCGAGTTTCCGGTTCCAATTTGATCTATTCGTCGCGAAGGGCGGCCACCGAGCCGATGCGGGAGGCTTGGCATGGCCGCCGGTAACCCGCGGCCATTCCTGCCTCACCACAGAGTTACCAGAATCTCGTAGCGTCCTTTAGGTGAGCGTATAGTGTCTATGACTTTTGCTAGTAGTTTGACACTAGCCTAGTCGCATATAAGCAATATCAACGACCCTTCGACGCATCCTGCAATCCGGGGAGCGGCTTCGCAGGTGCGGGTTAGTCCAAGCCCTGGGCCACGTCTGAATCAATCTGTGCCTTCCCTCCACCCTGCCGATGGCCTTTGCAGAAGAGCCGCGCCGGCCGTGGCGATCGCGGTCGAGTCATCGATTAGGAGAAGACAATGACACGCCTTTTCACCCTGGCATTGGCTGGACTGCTGGTGACAGCATTTGCCTGCAACAATTCAGAGGCCCAAAACAGCGCGCCCGGCATGGCCGCCTCCGTGGATCGTACGGTGCTGCCCGTCCCCGAGCCTCAGTATCCGCCGATCACCGAGCTTGATGTGCACAATGCAAAAGCTCCGCCACGGTTCCAGGTGAAAGCGCCGAAAGGCGCGCCCAACGTGGTGGTCATCCTTCTCGACAACTTTGGCTTCGGAGATGCATCGACGTTCGGAGGGCCAATCCAGATGCCGACGCTGGACCGAATGGCCGAGACCGGGCTTCGCTACAACAATTTCAAAGTACCCCCGCTGTGTTCGCCCAGCCGGATGGCCCTGCTTACCGGCCGCAACAGCCATAGCACAAACTTCGGCGTGATCTCGGAAATTGCGACCGCTTTCCCGGGGTACACCGCGATGCGTCCCCCCAGCGTCACGATGCTGCCCGAGATCTTGCGGCTCAACGGCTATAGCACCGCCATGTTCGGCAAATGTCACGAGCTGGGGCCCTGGGAAGCCAGCGTTGTCGGGCCGTTCGACCGCTGGCCGATGCATAGCGGGTTTGAGCGGTTCTACGGCTTCATGGCCGGCGAGGCTGACCTCTTTCATCCGGTCATGTACGACAACATGAACAGGGTGGATCTGCATCCCGGCCCCGATTACTACGCCAGCACCGACATTACCGATAAGGCCATCGACTGGGTGCGTTCCCAACGTTCGCTCGCCCCCGACAAGCCATTTTTCGTCTACTACTCTGCCATTGGCACCCACGGCCCGTTCCAGGTGCCCGAGAGCTGGCGCAACAGGTACAAAGGCAAATTCGACCAGGGCTGGGACCAGGTGCGGAAGGAAACGCTAGCCCGCCAGATCAAGTTGGGGGTCGTGCCACCAGGCACGGAACTCGCCCCCAAGCCGGCGGGGATTCAGGAATGGGACCAGTTGACGCCCGACGAGAAAAAAGTCTTTGCCAGGTACATGGAAATCTATGCCGCCTTTGCCGAGGTGACCGACTACGAAATCGGGCGGTTCCTTGACTCGATCGAAGCCCTGGGCGAAATGGATAACACGCTGGTCTTCTACATCACCGGCGACAATGGCTCGGTTTTCCAAGGCGGCCCCAATGGCGCATTCAACGAGCTGTCGGTGTTCAACGGGCAGCCAGAACCCCTCGACGTTGCATTAAAGAACCTCGACAAATTCGGCGGCCCCCAATCCCACATTTTGTATCCCAACGGCTGGGCCTTCGCCGGCGCCGCGCCCTTTGCCTGGGGCCACCAGGTGGCCTCCTACGGAGGCATCTGCCAGCCTATCGTGGTCCATTGGCCGAAGGGCATCAAGGAGAGGGGCGGCCTGCGTACGCAGTGGTACCACATGATTGACATTGCCCCGACGGTGTTAGAAGCAGTTGGTGTGCCCCAGCCCGGGGTCGTCTATGGCGTCAAGCAGAAACCCATCGAAGGCGTGAGCATGCTCGACACATTTAATAACGCCGGGGCGAAATCGCGCCACACGACGCAATACTTCGAGATGGCAGGCAACCGCGGCATCTACCAGGACGGCTGGTTCGCCACCACGGTGCATCGCCCGCCGTGGGAGGCTAAGCCGCGCGCTACGTTTGCCAACGACAAGTGGGAGCTCTACAACGTAGAGCAAGACTTCAGTTGTGCGCATGACCTTGCCGCGAAGTACCCCGACAAACTTGAGAAGCTAAAGGGAGTCTTCCTGGAAGAGGCCGTCAAATACAACGTGCTGCCGCTTGACGACCGCTCGTGGGAGCGCTTCAACGCCGCCTTGGCGGGCCGTCCGGATCTGCTGGAAGGTCGCACCGAGATGACGGTCTACGAAGGAATGAAAGGAATACCCGAGAATGGTTTCATCAACGTCAAGAACCACTCCTTCGTGGTTACGGCCGACATCGAGGTCCCTGAGGCCGGCACCGAGGGGGTGATCCTCGCCCAGGGCGGGGAAATGGGCGGCTGGAGCCTCTACGTCAAGGACGGCACACCCAGGTTTGCTTACAACTACCTCGGTCGCGAGACTTACAAAATCGCCGGCCCCGCTCGCCTGCCCGCCGGCAAGGTGACGCTCCGCTTCGAGTTTGCCTACGACGGTGGCAAGCCCGGCGCGGGGGGTAGCGGTTTGATCTTCGTCAACGGTCAAAAGGTCGCCACAGGGCGGATCGAGCATACTCACCCGAACGCGTTTGGTGCGGAAACGACGGACGTGGGCGAGAATCTCTACACGGTTGTGACCGACGACTACAAAGTGGGCGATAACAAGTTCACCGGCAAGATTGACAAGGTGACCATTCAGGTCGGCAAATCCAACCTCAGCGAAGAGACACAGAGGGCTATCGAAGAATTGAGTGTCAAGGGATTGCTGGCCACAGACCACTAATCGATGCGGATACCGCGACAGTATTCTCGACTAGTGCCAACAGGCCAAGTCACTTATCTAGCACCAATACGGGCCCGTTACCAATCTGAAGTCGATAAGCGCATTGGCGATAATGCGCTCATTGAGGACCCATGGAAGATCGGGGACTGAACCCCCGCTTCTCAGGACCAATCCGACAAGTCCTTGGATAGCAACTACCACAGAGGAGCGTTTAGCCAGCGCGAAGCAGCGGGAGGCCGCAGAACAACTTCAGATTAAGCAGATTTCTGCTCATTCGGGCTTAACCGCATCAAGGCGTCAACAGAGCCAATCTGCCTCTACTCCGCCGTCTGCACGGGCTTCTGCTCGCTCGCGTCCATTTTGCCGCCCCGAGTGCGGAGCTAGACGCACAAAGCTCAGGGCCATTGTCACTCCGCAAATCAGCATCGTTATATGGAAGCCTACTTCAATGAAGAGCAAGTGATGCATGTTCATACCATTGTGCATGTGCAGGCTGTCGTGCATCCACCAGTTGCCCATGAACCAGCAGAGAGTGACGAACAACCATTTGTTGAGCCAAGCCGCACCGAGGCCCAAGCCGCGGATCGCTGGCCATCCGAATAAGGCGAACGCCACAGCAAAACCAAAGGCGAGCGCCTCAATGGCCGAGAGCACAATGTATCCGGGCAAAAGGTTCGCCGGTGGCATGGGAACGTCAGGTGCCATCGGCCAAATGTGTGGCCCACCAACAAAGGCGGTAAGGCCGATCACAATCGTCACGATGAGCATCCACCACGATCTACTCATGATTTTCATCTCCTTAGACATGGTTTTCATCTCCTTAAATTTGCTGCAACTCCAAGTGCACGGTGCATCTCTTGAGTTCAAAGGTGAACTCAAGAGATGCACGGACTTACGCCCCGACGGCGTTTTGTGCAGCCGCAAACACATCGCGTGCGGACGTCGTACCCGCTATGTGCTCCGTACCCGCGATTCCCAGGTCCATCCATCCCGCGTTAATGCCCTCAAACATTTCTTCAGCAGATCCGGTGTGGCCCTTCGGGATGCCGAACTGCTGGAATGCTTCCGCCCACCCTGCGCGCGGGACCGCTAAGGCTTTTACGTCGAGTTTCAGGACTTCACCCAACTGTCCGGCCACTTCATCTGCGCTTACCATCGAACCCAACTCGATGACGCGATGCCTTGACCACGCCGGCCCGGTCAGAAGCGTTGCCACCTCTGCGCCGATGTCCTCTGACGCGACCATTGTCGATTTCCGGTTTGTAGGATTGTAGAAGACCGGTAACGTTCCGCCTTGGGCGGCCTGTAAGCCGAAAAGAAAGTTTTCGAAAAAGCCGCCTGCGCGCACAAATGCGACCGGAGACGGCAGGCTGCGAAGACCTTGCTCCAAGAGTGATAAGGCCGTGACATTTCCCACGCCACTTGTCCTATTCGCTCCCATCGAGGAGAGCGCTACTACCCGCGGGGGCGCCACCCTGCTCAACGCCTCGACATAGTTCGCAATCACACCCTTCGCTTCTCTGTAGTCAGGCGAGGGTGCCCATACAGCCGGCAACATAACAAACGCGCCCTCAACACCTTTGAGCGCCGCCGCTATGGCTGTTGCATCGTTCCAGTCTCCATCCATCAACTCCACGCCTTGGTCTGCCCACTTCGCCGCTTTCTCGCGATTGCGCACAAGTGCTCGCACTCGCTTGCCTTGCTTCAGCAGATGCCGCGCGGTGGCGCCCCCAACATTTCCAGTAATTCCCATGACTAAATACATGCTCGTTTCTCCTTTTGCCTCGTATTTTGGCCGCCCATCCAAATGCGCGACCTGACAATTAGAGACTTGTCGTAACCGTTGGTTACAAATTAATCAGTGGTTTCATATGGTGAATAATAATCAAACTGTGCCATGAGAGGTGACGCGTTGAAACCACTGGTTATAAATCAACAATCGGTTGCACAAATCGTCAAAAACGACTAAGCTTTTGAAGTGACATCCACATCACCAAGTCGCCGGGTAGAGCGCAAGGAGAGGTTGCGGCGCGAAATCCTTGCGGCTGCCAGCAAAATGTTTGCCGATCGCGGCTACGAAGCCGTGACGCTTCGCGAGATCGCTAAAGAAATCGGGTATACGCACGCCGTGATCTATCAGCATTTTCCCGACAAATGGCATATTCTCGCCGAACTGAGCCGCGAGACGATCGGCCTGCTGATTCAGAACTTCGACGAATTTGCCGCTAAACATCCTGTACCCAAAGAGCGCCTTTTTGCGACTTCACGTGGCTTGATTCAGTTCTGCACTGCCCATCCACAGCAGTTCCGCAACGTCTTCTTCGGGCCGGAGAACCGCAACGGTATCCGCGCTGGACAATATATCGACGACATTGGCAGACCTTTGTTCCAACGTTTCGTACAGCTCTTCTTCGAAGTTGCCAAGGCCGAAGGACTGCCAAGCAGGAATGACATCGTGGTAGCCCACACCTGGTGGTACACGATCTTCGGCCTCGCCACGCTCATGGTCATCCAAGGGGTTGTACCTGACCGGCCCGACCAGACTCTCGTGGTCGAGCAAACGCTCGCAACGCTTTGGGCAGGCGTCCAGGTTGTTCCACGATTGCCGAAGAGGGCGGTCTCTAAGCGATCCGGCCGATCCCGTGCCTCAAAGCAATAACGGATCTGTCTACTTAGGAGTCGTTGGAGGTATGCACGTGGCGTACCCGGTGTCAACCGTTTTTCCAAGGCCGTAGACCTACTGATGACGCAACAGACCGGTGACGGTCGAGATTTTGGGAGAAGGAAAGTCCCAGTGCTCTCTACCGAAACCTCCTGAAGTCCAGTCCCACACACATCAACTGTTGCCAA